>NZ_CP108404.1:0-4800000 GCF_035976515.1 Kitasatospora sp. NBC_01302 | reverse complement strand
CACCGGCGCGCTCTCCTACCTGGAGGCGGCGCGGGAACTGGCGCTGCGGGCGGTCGGCCTGGAGGGCCCGGCCACCGCGGTGGAGCAGGCGGCGGCCGAGGCGTTGGACGCGGTGGGACAGCACCGGCACACGATCGGCGCGCAGGCGACGCCGACGGCACAGCACAGCACGATGGAGGGCAATCGGTGAGTGGTCGCAGGGGTCTGGGTCGTGGGCTGGGTGCGCTGATTCCGGCGGCCGGTGCGTCGGCGGCTCCCGGGACGGCGGCCACGACCGCCGCCGCCGACAGGCCGGTGGCGCCCGGTGGCGCGGCGGTGCTGGAGACCGGAGCGGTGTCGCCCAGCGCGGTGCCGGTGCTGCCGGCGGGGCGCGGTACGGTGGCGGCGCGGGTGGCTTCGAGCGCGCGCCCGGAGCTGGTGCCGGTGGAGGGCGTGCGCTTCGCCGAGCTGCCGCTGGACGCGATCACGCCCAATCCGGCGCAGCCCCGCAAGGTGTTCGACGAGGAGAAGCTGGAGGAGCTGGTCACCTCGATCAAGGAGGTGGGTCTGCTCCAGCCGGTGGTGGTCCGTCAGGTGGGTCCGGAGCGCTACGAGCTGATCATGGGTGAGCGGCGCTGGCGCGCCTCCCAGGAGGCCGGGCTGGAGCGGATCCCGGCGATCGTGCGGGCCACCGAGGACGACAAGCTGCTGCTGGAAGCGCTGCTGGAGAACCTGCACCGGGCGGAGCTGAACCCGCTGGAGGAGGCCGCCGCCTACCAGCAGCTGCTGGAGGAGTTCGGCTGCACCCAGGACGAGCTGGCGGACCGGATCGGCCGCTCGCGTTCGCACCTCTCCAATACGCTGCGGCTGCTCAAGCTCTCCTCGGCGGTGCAGCGCCGGGTGGCCGCCGGGGTGCTGACCGCCGGTCACGCCCGGGCGCTGCTCGGGGTCGCGGCCGAGTGGCAGCAGGAGCAGCTGGCCAAGCGGATCATCGCGGAGGGGCTCTCGGTGCGCAGCACCGAGGAGATGGTGAAGCTGCTGGAGCCGCAGGAGAAGCCGCGTCCGGTGGGCCCCAAGGCGGGCAAGATCCTCTCCCCGGCCTTCAACGACCTGGCGGGTCGGCTCTCCGATCGGTTCGACACCCGGGTGAAGGTCGAGGTCTCGCAGCGGGGTGGCAAGCTGGGCAAGGGCAAGGTGGTCCTGGAGTTCGCCTCGGTGGACGACCTCAACCGGATCCTGGACAGCCTGGCGCCAGGGGAGGACGGGCTGCGGCTCTCGCAGAGCTGAGCCCGCTCGGGGCCTGTGCCCGCTGCTGTGCGGCTCGGCCGAGACGGGCATGCTGGACCGGTGGGTGCATGTTTCACGTGAAACATGCACCCACCGGTGTCTGTACGGGTCCTGGGGGAGGAGCGCGCCGGTCGGACTGGTTGGCCCTCGCCCCCGGGGGAGGAACCGAACGAGGAGGTGTGCCGCATGGGTCGCAGGATCGTCCCCCTGACACTGGACAACCTGGGGGATCTGCCCGCGCCCTGCCGCTCCTGTGTCTTCTGGGAGCTCGATCCGGTGCGCGGCCGGGAGGCGGTGGACAGCGGGAAGGCGGCGGCGGAGAAGGAGGGGTGGATCTCCGCGGCGCTGCTGGAGTGGGGGTCCTGTGGCCGGCTGGTCTACGTCGACCAGGAGCCGGCCGGGTTCGTGCTCTACGCGCCACCGGCCTACGTGCCGCGCTCGCAGTCCTTCCCGACCAGTCCGGTCTCCCCGGACGCCGTGCAGCTGATGATGAGTCGGGTGCTGCCGGGCTACCAGGGACAGGGCATCGGAAGGGTGCTGGTGCAGGCGGTCGCGAAGGACCTGCTGGGGCGGGGCTTCCGGGCGATCGAGGCCTTCGGGGCGGCGGGCGGCGATCGGCCGAGCTGCCTGCTGCCGGCCGAGCACCTGCTGGCGGTCGGGTTCAAGACGGTGCGCCCGCACCACCGCTACCCACGGCTGCGGCTGGAGGCGCGCGCCACCGTCTCCTGGAAGGGCGGTGCGGAGGGGGCGCTGGAGCGGCTGCTCGGCGCTGGGCGCAAGGAGCCCGCGCTGCGCCCGTTCTGACGCGGTCGGTCCGGCCGGCAACGCGAGAGGGCGGCCCCGATGGGGCCGCCCTCTCGTCCGTGCTGCCGTCGGCTCAGCCGACCGGCTTCACCGTGATGATGCCGTCGAGGTCGCGCAGCAGGGCGGCCTTGGGCTTGGCGCCGACGATGCTCTTGACGAGCTCGCCCTTGACGTAGACGTTCATGGTCGGGATCGAGACGATGCCGTACTGCGCGGGGACGGCCTGGTTCTCGTCGACGTTGAGCTTGGCAATGGTGAGCTGGTCGCCGTACTCCTCGGCGACGGCCTCCAGCACGGGGGCGACCTGGCGGCAGGGGCCGCACCATTCGGCCCAGAAGTCCACGATCACGGGCTTGTCGCTGTTGAGGACGTCGCTCTCGAAGGTCGCGTCGGTGACGGTTATGGTGGCGCCGGCCACGGGAACTCCTAAGGTCGCATGCGGGGTGGTGCTGGGTGCTCCGAAAGGGACAACAACGGAGCGGGGGATTCTGTTTCGCAGCCGGGCGTTTCACGTGAAACACCCGGCTGTGAGGGGATGGTGCCGGGAGGTCAGACCGCGACGGCGGCGGTCTCGCTCTCCTTGCCGGCCGTGTCGGCCAGGTGGGCCAGGTAGCGCTCGGCGTCCAGGGCGGCGGCGCAGCCGGTACCGGCCGCGGTGATCGCCTGGCGGTAGGTGTGGTCGACCACGTCGCCGGCGCCGAAGACACCGGGGATGTTGGTGCGGGTGGTGGGGGACTCCACCTTGAGGTAGCCCTCGGCGTCCAGCTCCAGCTGGCCCTTGAAGAGCTCGGTGCGCGGGTCGTGGCCGATCGCGATGAACAGGCCGGTGACCGGCAGCTCGCGCAGCTCGCCGGTGGTGGTGTCGCGCAGGGTCACACCGGTCAGCTTCGGGTCGCCGTGGACGGCCTCGACGGCGCTGTCCCAGGCGAAGCTGATCTTCGGGTCGGCGAAGGCACGCTCCTGCATCGCCTTGGAGGCGCGCAGTTCGGCACGGCGGTGCACGACGGTGACGGACTTGGCGAAGCGGGAGAGGAAGGTGGCCTCCTCCAGGGCGGTGTCACCGCCGCCGACCACCGCGATGTCCTGGTCCTTGAAGAAGAAGCCGTCGCAGGTGGCGCACCAGGAGACACCGCGGCCGGAGAGCGCGTCCTCCCGGGGCAGGCCGAGCTTGCGGTGCTGGGAACCGGTGGTGACGATCACGGCGTGGGCCCGGTGCACGACGCCCTCGGAGTCGGTGACGGTCTTGATGTCACCGGTGAGGTCGACCGCGACGATGTCGTCCGGGACCAGCTCGGCGCCGAAGCGCTCGGCCTGTCCGCGCATGTTGTCCATGAGCTCGGGGCCCATGATGCCGTCCCGGAAGCCGGGGAAGTTCTCCACCTCGGTGGTGTTCATCAGGGCGCCACCGGCGGTGACGGCCCCTTCGAAGACCAGCGGCTTGAGGGAAGCCCGCGCGGTGTAGAGCGCTGCCGTGTAACCGGCGGGGCCGGAACCGATGATGATCACGTTACGGACGTCGCTCACTGCATCTCCTGGTTCGCATCGCGACCCGCGCCAGGCGGGGAGGGTGGCGGTCCTGCTCCGCCGCCCGGGACAACGACTCACCAGTGTCGCGCATTCCCAGCTCCTGGTGTACCAGCGGCCGCCCGTCGGACGGCCGTGGCGGCGGCGCGGGCGTGGTCAGTGGGCCGGGATCTCCTCCTGGAGGCGAACCGTGGCGGGGGAGTTGGGGGTGGTGGTGGCGCAGCCGGCGGCGAGCAGAAAGACGTCCAGGTGCGAGGGATCGTCGCTGATCCGGAAGACGTAGACGTCCACCGGCGCGCCCTGGAAGCTGCCGTGCGTCACCAGCAGCGGCTGCTCGCCCTGGTGTCCGGCGACGGCGGACTCGACGCAGGCGGGCAGCGGGGCCGTGGCGGGGGAGGCGTGGTCGGGTGCGGCCTGCTCGCTGCTGGCGTGCGGCAGGTTGCCGGAAGCGGCGGGCAGCAGGGTCCGGAGCTGGTCGGGCAGACCGCTCGCGGTGAACGCGGGACCGGCCGGGGTGAACGGCGATGCGCTGGTGCCGCCCTGCGGCGCCGAGGTGCTCGGGACGGCGTACGAGGCAGCCGGGCGGCCGGCCGCGGAGGCGTCGTTCGCGGAGCGGTCCGCGGTGCTGGCGAGGCCCGCCAGGACGGCCGCGGTGCCGCCGCCCAGGACCGCGAGGCAGGCGACCGCGGCGGCCAGCAGCCGGACCCGGCTCCGACGCGGCCGGGGCCGCCCGGGGCCGGTGTGCTGGCGCGCGGTGCCGGGCGGCGCGGTGCCGGCCACCCTGCCGGGTGCGGTGCTGCTCTTCGGGGTGCTGGTCGCCTTGCCGGGTGCGGTGGTGCTCTTCGGGGTGCTGGGCACCGCGTGGTTGTCGGCCGGTGCCGGCTCGGCGATCGCGGCGGCGATCGCGGCGTCGAGGCGCTGGGCGACGTCCGCCGGCATCGCCGGTGGCGGATCAGCGGCCAGCAGGCCGGTCAGCTCGGCCAGCGCCGCCAGGGTCTCCGAACACTCCTCGCAGTCGGCGAGGTGGCTCCGCAGGGCGGCGGCCTCCTCGGCACCCAGCAGGTCCTCGTGCAGGTCGGCCAGCTGGTCGACGCCGGGATGGGAGGCGCTCGGCGCCGACTCGACGGGGTCGGGGGTCTGGTTCGTCATCGGGGCGTCGCGTCTCCTTCCAGGCTCGGCTCTTGGGCGGGGATGCCAGGGCCCCGCGATGGGACGGATGCGGGGCCCGGCCGGTTCCCCGGCGGTCCAGTCGGCGGCCCGGGCTCCCGCGCGGCCCCTCGCCCGGCCTCCCGCGCGCTCGGGGGTGGGCCGACCGAGGGCGTGCCGGGCGGCGTTTCACGTGAAACATCACCCGCGGCGGTGCGCTGCGGGCCGTCGCCCGGTTCGGCGTCCGCCCGCAGGTGGCGCACCAGCGGCAGCAGCCGGGCCCGGCCCCGGGCGCAGCGGCTCTTCACCGTGCCCACCGGGACGCCCAGCAGCTCGGCGGCCTCGGCCACCGGGTAGCCCTGCATGTCGACCAGGACCAGTGCGGCCCGCTGCTCGGCCGGCAGCTCGGCCAGGGCCGCGCCGAGCTCCCGGCGCAGCTCGTGCCGGAGCACCAGGGCGTCGGTGGGTTCGGCGGCGGGCATCAGGGTGTCGAGCCGGCCCGGCTCCTCGTCCAGCGAACCGGCCCGTCGGCTGCTGGCCCGCCGGGCCCGGTCGAGACAGGCGTTGACCACGATCCGGTGCAGCCAGGTGGTGACGGCCGAGCGGCCCTGGAAGGTGTGCGCGGCGCGCAGCGCCGAGACCAGGGCGTCCTGCAGCGCGTCGGCGGCCTCCTCGCGGTCGCCCAGGGTGCGCAGGGCGACCGCCCACAGGCGGTCCCGGTGACGGTGCACCAGCCGGCCGAAGGCCGTCTGGTCCCCGGCGACGTGCCGGGCCAGCAGCTCGGCGTCGCTCTGCTCGCCGGTCTCGGGCGGCTCTGGTCGCGCCGGTCCTGCCATCTGCCTGCCCCTCGGGTGCCCTGGTCGCGCTCAGGTGCCGGTGGGCCTCATGCGCGACCGGGAGCCCCTGTGGCGGCCCGGCGCCGCAATCAGCCGGAGACCTTGATCTCGGACACCTGGCCGCGGTAACTGCCGTCCCTATCCTTGGGGAGGCTGGTCAGCCAGATCAAGAGGTAGCGGGAGGTGACCGGCGAGGTCAGCTGGAACTGGGCGTCGGTCCCGCTGGCCTTGGCCAGCGGCTGGCCGAAGTCGTCGAGGGTGGTCGGGGCACTGCCACCGGTGGCGCTGGGCACCCGCAGTTCGGCGCTGGTGGTGCCGAGGAACTGGACCTCGACCGAGCTGACCGACTTGGCCGAGCCCAGGTCGACCAGCAGGCCGGTGCCGTGGCCGATGGTGGGCAGATCGGAGTAGTAGCCCTGGGTCTGCCAGGCGCCGTTCGGGCTGCCGCTGTTGATCTCGGAGATCAGCTCCGGGTGCATCGGGCCGCTGCCGAACGGGTTGAACGACTGGATCTGCGAGATCTGCAGCGCCGTGACCGGCTTGGCGGAGGGCGAGGCCGAGGAGACCACGCCGGCGCCACCGGTGGTGCCGAGCGCCTGCTTCTGCGTCGTGGTCCCCAGGCGACCGGCCAACTCCCAGGAGCCGTAGCCGATCGCGGCCAGCAGCACCACGGAGACCGTCCACTGGAGCACTCGCTTGGCCCGGCGGCGGCCCGGCCGGGGAGCCGGCGCGACGGGGGCCGGCGGCGGCGCGAACGGAGCGGGGGCGGGGCGGTGCCCGCCCGGCGGCACGGTCCGCAGCACCTGGGTGCGGTTGTCCGGGCGCGGCGGTGCCGGGTAGCGGGGAGCGGTGCGTTCGGGGCCCGGCTGCTCGGGTGCGGGCTGCCGGATCTTGGGCAGCAGCGCGATCTCCTTGGCCAGCGCGGCCGGCGAGGTGATCGGGGTCAGGCCGCGCGGCGGCGGATCCGACAGGACCCGCACCGCCAGCTCGGCCAGGCCCTGGTGGACCTCGGGCCGCAGCTGCTCCGGCGGGGCCAGCGTGCCGCCCTCGGGCAGGCCGGGGAGCCCGTAGCGGTTCTCCGGGTGCGGCCAGTGGTGGGTGAGCGCGGCGTACAGCAGGGTGCCGATCGCCCGGGTGTCCGTCAGCTCGGCGTCCTGGTCGGGCAGTCCGCGCAGCGCCGCGTCGACCGCGACCCCGTTGATCCGGTACTGGCCGGTGTCGGTGCGCAGCACGCAGCGCGGGGTCAGCCGCAGGTGGGAACGGCCACTGCGGTGCGCGGCGGCGATGGCGTCGGTGAGCTGACGGGCCATCTGGTAGGCGTCGTAGGGCTCCATCGGGCCCGGGGCGAGCAGCGTGGCCAGGTCGGTGGCGTCCGGCAGCCACTCCCGGATCACGTAGACCAGCTCGCCCTCCTGGACCGCGTCCAGCACCTGGACGAAGCGCGGGTCACCGAGCAGGGCCGCGGAGCGGGCGGCGGCCAGCACGCCCTCGGCGCGCTTGCTGCCGGCCGCGAGCAGGTGGACGCCGACCGCGCGGCGCAGCTTCTCGTCCACGGCCCGCCAGCTGCTGAAGGCCGTCGACTGGGAGATGCGCTCCTCCAGCCGGTAGCGCCCCGCGATCTTGTCGCCGCTGTGGCGCTCCGGGACCGGGAAGTGGTCGTCGGGCGCCTCGGCGTCCTGGACGGGATCCGGCTCGGCCGCGGCGTCGAGGTCGGTCCCGGCATCGGGTTCGGCGCCGGTCTCCGGCTCGTCGGCGGGATCCTCGGCCGGAGCCTGGTCGGCGCCGGGTACCGGCAGCACCTGGGTGGCGCCGTTCGCGTCGGCAGGTACCGGCAGCACCTGAGTGGCGCTGTTCGCGCCGGCGGGCAGCGGCATCACCTGGGTGGCAGCCGACCCGCCGTCCGCGCCGCGCTTGCCGCCGACCGGCCGGTCGGCCAGCTCCGCGGCGATCTCGTCGGCGGAGAGCGGGGCGGTGATCTCGCCGGTGGCCTCGTTCGGGGACTCGACCGGCGTCTTGGCCGCCGCCCGCTCGACGACTGCCTTGGTGCGATCCTTGGTGCGATCAGCCACCGTCGTCCTGCCTCCCCTTGTAGCGCCCGGTCCGGCACCCCCGCCGGCGTGTCGCCGGGAGGCGGACAGGCGGGGACCCGGGTCTGCAGACCAAGTCATTCGAAGACAATTGTGCCCACTCTTCCCACCCCCGGACGACCGCTGACGGGGCCAACCGGTTTCACCGGGTGCACTACCGGCCAGTAGGTGGACAAACTGATGGGCGGTCAACGGCCAAGGCGACCGCGGACCATGCCGATCACCGTGGTCAGTTCCTCGATCCGCAGCCGCCGGGCGACCGCGAGGAAGACCGCCACCTGCCCGGCGCTGGCCACCAGCACGGTCATCACGCTACCGGTCCAGCCGTCCAGCAGACTGCGCAGCACGAGCGACAGCAGCAGGCCGACCACCGCGGCCGGCAGGCAGGCGAGCGCCAGCCGCACGTAGGTCTTGGCGATCCGCGCGGTGTCCAGTCCGCCGATCCGCTGCTTGAGCTTGGGCAGCGCGACCGCCACGCCCACCACGTACGAGGCGCCGTAGCCCAGCGCCATCCCGGTGACCGCCCACTGGGCGGGCAGCAGCAGGAAGCAGACCAGTGCGGTCGCGGCCTGGGTGACGGCCACCCAGACGGTGTTGGAGAACGGGGTGCGGGTGTCCTCGTAGGCGTAGAAACCGCGCAGCAGCACGTACTGCACCGAGTAGGGGATCAGGCCGAGTGCGAAGGCGGAGAGCATGAAGCCGACCGCCGTGGTGCCGTGCGCCGCGCTGCCGCCGTTGCCCAGGCCGTAGATGGCGCCGCCGATCTGCGGGCCGAGTGCGAGGAAGAGGAAGGCGGCGGGCACGATCGCCACCGCCGAGGTGCGCAGCCCGTACGAGAGGTCGTCGCGCACCGCACCGGGGTCGCCGTCGGCGGCCGAGCGGGAGAGCCTGGGCAGCACGGCGCTCATCACCGAGACGGTGATCACCGCCATCGGCAGCTGCCAGATCAGCAGCGCGTTGGAGTACGCGGCCAGGCCCACCCCGAGGTAGCCGTGCGCGGCGGCCCGGCTGCCGGCCGCGGTGGCCAGCTGGGTGACGACCAGGTAGCCGGCCTGGTTGGCCAGCACGAAGAGGAAGGTCCACTTGGCCAGCCGGGCGGCCTTGCCCAGGCCGTGCCCGCGCCAGTCGAAGCGCGGCCGGAAGTGGAAGTCGGCCGCGCGCAGGTAGGGGAGCATCGCCAGCGCCTGGACGGCCAGGCCCAGCATGGTGCCCAGGCCCAGCAGCCGCAGCCCCTCGGGGGAGATGCTCTCGGGGGTGACCCGGCTGTGCTGGAAGGTGCCGAAGACCCACAGGTACATCGCGAAGGTGAAGATCACCACGACGTTGTTCAGGACCGGGGTCCACATCATGGCGCCGAACCGGCCGCGGGCGTTGAGGATCTGGCCCATCACCACGTGCATGCCCATGAAGAAGATGGTCGGCAGGCAGTAGCGGGCCAGGGCCACCGTGCTGTCCGCGCTGGCCTGACCGCTCATCAGCGAGTGCGAGATCAGCTGGACCAGCAGCGGGGCGGCCAGCACGGCCACGAAGACCACCCCGGCCAGGCCCACCATCACCAGGGTGAGCAGGCGGTTGGCGTAGGCGGTGCCGCCGTCCTGGTCCTGCTTCATGCTGCGGACCAGCTGCGGCACGAAGACGGCGTTCAGCGCGCCGCCGCCGATCAGGATGTAGAGCAGGGTGGGCAGCGTGTTGGCGGCGGAGTAGGAGTCGCCCATGGTGCCGACGCCGATCGCGGCGGCGATCACCATGGTGCGCAGGAAGCCGGTGCCCCGGGAGACCAGGGTGCCGGCGGCCATGATCGCGCTGGAGCCGAGCAGGCTCGCGACCTTGCCGCCGCCCGAGGTGGCGGGCGCTTCGGTGGGCTTCTCGGGCTCCTCGGGCCGGTCCTGCTCGTCCTGCTCGTCCGGCTGGGCCGGCTCCGCCGCGGCGGCCCCGTCCGGCTGCTCGGGCCCGTCCGGGAGGTCGAGGGTGAACGGCAGGTCGGACCCGGACTCCGCGGCGGCCTCCCGCAGCGCGGTCTCCTCGGGGCTGAGCGGCGGGTCGAACTCGATGACCGGGACGAAGGGCCGCCGTGACACCTCGCCGGTCGGGTAGGCGGCGGCGAACAGGTCGTCCACGCCCACGTACTCGGTGCTCCCGGTGTCCCGGGGCGAGCCGCCCGCGGGCTCGGCCCCGGTGTCGGCCTCGGCCTCGCTCCCGGGTTCGGTGGCAGGGACGGTGCTGGGCACCGCGGGGGCGGGCGTGGCGGCCGCCTGGCGGGCCCAGCGGGAGGCGGGCACCGCGGGCTCGTCCGGCGGCTCCGCGGCCCTGTCACGGCGCTTCTGCCGCTTCCGTGCGGTGGGTGCCGCGGCGGGGGGCGCGGGCTCCTCGGCGGGGTCGCCGTCGGCCGCCGGGGCCTGCGCTTCCGGGGCCTGCGATGCGGGGGTGCCCGCTTCCGGGCCGCTCGGTTCCGGCTCGGCCCGGTGGTACGGACCCGGGCCGTCAGGCGTCGCGTACGGGTCGGTGGCGAACGGGTCGCGCGCGAAGGTCTCGGTGAGGTACCAGTCGCTCTCCTCGGCCGCCGTGGGCGCGTGCTCCTCGGCCGGCGGGACCGACCTTCCGCCGCCCCCGCCCGCGGCCGGGGGGACCCCCGTGCTCCGCTCGCTCATGCCACCTCATCGCTGGTCGGTCCGGCCGTCTCCGAGAGATCTCAAGGACCTACTGTCTCATCACCAGCGGCCCGATCCCGGCTTTCGGCACGGTGCCCTAGGGGTGCGCCGCGGTCCCTTCGGGGGTCGGTCGGCTGTCCGATTCGGGCGGGTTCGTTCCGCTGCCGGCCGACGGCCGGCTGTCCGGCCCGTCCTCGGCGTCGAGCGCCTCGCCGGCCCCGTCCGGTGCGTCGGGGTCGACCAGCGGCGCGTCCGGGTCGTCGTCCGGCTCGCCCTTGCGCTTGCGGCGCTGCAGGAAGAACCGCAGCCCGGCCAGCAGCACCAGCAGGACACCGGCCCCGACCACCCACCAGACGCCGTTGGGCACCTGGCTGACCTCGACCGAGAACTTCACCGGTTCGCCGTACGGCTGCGGGTTGGGCCCCACCGTGTACAGCTGGGCGGTCATCTGCACCACGCCGTTGCCCTGGGCCTGCGCGAGGAACTTGGCCGAGACGCTCTGCGCGCTGCTCAGCGAGATGTTCTGCGGCTTGCTGACGCTCACCCGGTAGGGCTGGTTGGAGGTGAGCCGCAGTTCGAGGTTGATCACCGGCTGGGTCAGGTCGTTCTTGACGCTGACCTGCAGGACGCCCTCGTTGCCCGCGAGCGTGATCTTGTTGCTCTTCTTCGGGATGCTGACGGCGTTGACCAGCTGCCCCATGTTCTTGGAGACATTGGTGCGGTAGTCGTCGCCGGCCTTGGCGTCGGTGCGCCAGGAGGTGGAGACCGAGCTCATCATGGCGGCGCTGAACGGGCTGCTGACCCGCCCCGGGTTGGTCAGGATCTGCAGCAGCAGGTCCATCTGACCCTGCACGTCGGCCACCTGTCCGAGGTTGCTGCTCGGCAGTTCGCCGGCGCGCAGGGCGGCGGGGTAGGCGTCGGCGGGCTGCACCGTGGTGTCGGCGGTCGCGGGGTCGGCGGGGGTGCCGGCCACCGTGTCCAGCGTCACCGGGTTGGTCCACTGGCCGCTCTTGAGCAGCGCGTCCTGCAGGGTCTGCGCGCTCTGCGCGGTGAGGTTGCGCGGCGGCATGACCAGCAGGGTGCGCTGGGTGCTGGGCTGCTGCCGGGTCATCGCCAGCGTCTCGGCGAGGAACCGCTGCTCGGCCGCGGACCTGGCCTCGGGGGTGGCGAGGTCGTTCGCGAACAGGTCCGCGATGGTGCTGTCGGCGACCAGGGCGGTCTGGCCGTTCGGCAGCGGCCGGGCCGCGTTCGGGGTGTAGGACAGCTGCGGATCGCTGACGCTCGCGCTGCTCACGATGATCTTCGAGCCGCCCAGCTGCTGGGCGACCTGGGCGGTCTGCGGATCCAGTGCGCCCTGGTAGGGCCAGGCGATGTCGCCCACCGGGTCGACCATCAGCCGGCCCTCGACGGTCACCTGCCCGGCCACCTGCGCCTTGCCCAGCACGGTGCTCAGCCCGCTCAGGCCGCTGCCGTTGTGCGCGATCGAGGCGAGGTCGGGATCGCCGTACGGCAGGGCGACCACCTCGTCGCCCTTCTGCGTGACGGCGTGGCGCAGCTCGTCCAGCCAGTGGGTGGCCACTGCGGTGCCGGTGCCGGCGACGGTGTTGTCGCTGTGGGCGGGCTCGCCGCTGTGGCCGGGCAGCTGCACCCGGTAGGGCTTGGTCATCGCGGTCACGGCGTCCAGCAGCGCCGGGTCGATCACCCAGGTCAGCGAGGGGATCTGCTCGCCGAGGCTGAGCAGCTGGCCGAGCCGTCCGTTCGGCGCGAGGTCGGTGGCCAGGCTGTCGTCCCGCAGGACCGGGCTCTGGTCGGTGTCCAGGGTCTGGGTGACCAGCTCGGCCTGGTGGGTGAGCGGCCACACCGTGGCGACCTGGGTCTTCTGCGGGACGTCCTTGGGGTCGGAGAAGTACGGCAGCACGCTGCGGGCGATGCCGACCTCGTGCGACGCGGGGTCGTCGTTGGTGCCGGCCTGCACCTGCACCGCCAGCTCGTAGACCGCGCTCCCCTCGCTCGGGTCGAGCTTCAGGTCGCTTATCGCCACCGGGGGCAGGTGGAACGCGGTGCTGGCGCCGGGCGCCAGGTCGCCCACCGGGCTCACCGGGGCGGCCAGCGGCTTGCCGTCGGCGCTGGCCGGGTCGGTCCTGGCGAGCATCGTGCCGATCGCGTAGCGGTTCGCCAGCGGCGTCGAGCCGCGCCCCAGTGACAGGCCCACCTGCGCGGCCTTGAGCGGGGTCGAGCCGCTGTTGGTGACGGTGCCGGAGATCTGCAGCGAGTCGCCGGCGGTGGGGGCCGGGGGCTGGACGCTGGAGATGGTGACCGTGACCGGGAAATCGGGCGAGACCGCGGCCAGCCCCGGCTGGGCCGGCGCGGCGAGGGCCGGCACCACGCCGGTGGCGCCGAGCAGCGCGAGCGTGCCGACGACCACCGCGGTGGACCGCAGCGCCCGGGTCAACCGCCGGGAAGCGAGCTCCGACCTGCGGGGACCCTCGGTGTGCCGTGCTGGCTCGCCCACGCGCTTCGTCCTCGCCGTTCTGGTTCGCGGTCGTCTTCGCTTCGGTCCGCGCCGCCCCCGCGACCACGCGCGGTGTCGGGCTCGCGCCCTCGGCGGACCATCGGTCCCACCGGCATGGTAACGACGCTGCCGGGCCCGCAGTGTTGCGGGCCTTGGGATGGGCAGGGTCGGGAGGTGATCGGCACCGGAAAAAGGAGCGGGCTGCCGACCGGCTCGGGCACGTACCCTTGTGTGCCGTGCCCAACGCCAATGAACCCACCGCCGCCCCCGCTGCCGCTCCTGCCCAGGCCACCGGCCCTGTCGCAGCCCTGCCAGGCCTGAGCGAGGCCCAGACACGGGGGCTGCAGGAGCTGCTCCGGGTCTCCCCGGTCGCGGACGAGATCGCCCGGCGGTTCCAGGAGGCCGGCTTCCGGCTGGCCCTGGTGGGTGGGTCGGTGCGCGACGCGCTGCTCGGCCGGCTCGGCAACGACCTGGACTTCACCACCGACGCCCGGCCGGGGCAGGTGCTCAAGCTGGTCAAGGGCTGGGCGGACGCGGTGTGGGACGTCGGCATCGCCTTCGGCACGGTCGGTGCCCGCAAGGACACGCCGACCGGCAGCTTCCTGATCGAGATCACCACCTACCGCAGCGAGGCCTACGACCGCACCTCGCGCAAGCCCGAGGTCACCTACGGCGACACGATCGAGCAGGACCTGGTCCGCCGGGACTTCACGGTCAACGCGATGGCGGTCGACCTGCCGGGGCGCGGCTTCGTCGACCCGCACCACGGGCTGGAGGACCTGGAGGCCAGGGTCCTGCGCACGCCGGCCACGCCCGAGGAGTCGTTCTCCGACGACCCGCTGCGGATGATGCGTGCCGCCCGGTTCGCCGCCCAGCTGGACTTCACGCCCGCCCCCGAGGTGGTGGCGGCCATGACGGCGATGGCCGAGCGGATCACCATCGTGTCCGCCGAGCGGGTCCAGGCCGAGCTGAACAAGCTGCTGACGGCCGAGTACCCGGTGCAGGGCCTGCGACTGCTGGTGGAGACCGGGCTGGCCGACCACGTGCTGCCCGAGCTGCCCGCCCTGCGGCTGGAGGAGGACGAGCACCACCGCCACAAGGACGTCTACGAGCACTCGCTCACCGTGCTCGAGCAGGCGATCGCGCTGGAGCAGGACGGCCCCGACCTGACGCTGCGACTGGCCGCGCTGCTGCACGACATCGGCAAGCCGCGCACCCGCCGCTTCGAGTCGGACGGCCGGGTCTCCTTCCACCACCACGAGATGGTCGGTGCCAAGCTCACCCGCAAGCGGATGCGGGAGCTGAAGTACTCCAAGGAGCTGATCGACGACGTCTCGCGCCTGGTCGAGCTGCACCTGCGGTTCCACGGCTACGGCGGCGGCGAATGGACCGACTCCGCGGTGCGCCGCTACGTCACCGACGCGGGCCCGCTGCTGGAGCGGCTGCACAAGCTGACCCGCTCCGACTGCACCACCCGCAACAAGCGGAAGGCCGCGACCCTGTCGCGGACCTATGACGGTCTGGAGGAGCGGATCGCCCAGCTGAAGGAGCAGGAGGAGCTGGACTCGATCCGGCCCGCGCTGGACGGCAACCAGATCATGGAGCTGCTCGGCCTGGCGCCGGGCCCGGTGATCGGCAAGGCCTACAAGCACCTGCTGGAGCTGCGCCTGGAGCACGGCCCGATGGAGCACGAGGCGGCGGTGGCGGCGCTCGAGCAGTGGTGGGCGCAGGAGCAGCGGGGGAACTGACCCGCCCGGGCCGCGGTGGCGTACCACCGCGGCCCACGGACGGTCCGTCAGACGCTGGTGCTCGAACCGGTCGAGTCGGTCGAACCGGTCGAACCAGTGGTGCCGGAGGAGCCGTCGGGCGCGGTGGGGGCGTCGGGGGCGTCCTTCGCGGCCAGGCAGAGGGCGAAGCTGGCGCCGCCGTCCTTGTGCAGGAGCCAGGAGGTGGCGGCGTGGTAACCGGAACAGGCGCCCTGCGGGTCGTCCACGGTGGCCACCTTGGCGAGCACCCGGTACTGCGCCTTGGAACTGCTGCAGGGGAGCACGGTGACGTCCGGATGGGCGTCGGGCTGACCCAGCGAGCCATGGGCGTCGCGCAGGCAGTCGCCGCCGTTCGCGGTGATCACCGAGCGGCCGGCCGGCCCCGAGTCGTCGCCGTTCGCGCCGGAGACCAGCAGCACCAGCAGCGTGATGCAGGCCGCCACCGAGGCCACCGGCAGCAGCAGCATCCAGATCGCACCGCGCTTGGTGAGCGGGGTGCCGGGGTCCAGCTGCGGACCGTGGGTTCCCGGCGCGGGTGGCGGGAGCTGACGGATCTTCTGATAGGCGGCCCGGGTGCGCAGCAGCGTGATCAGGGTGAAGAGCGGCGAGAGGACGGCCCACCAGCCGCGCACCAGGGTCCGCTGCGCCATCTCACGGACCGTCGCGGTGCCGCAGACCTGGCAGTACGGGCCGGGACGGCTGGGGAACTTCCACAGCACGATCACGCCCTGGTGGCCGCGCACCGTGACGTCCACCGCCGGGAAGCCGCCGCACACCCGGCAGACGGCGGGCGTGTCCGGCATCCCGGGGCCCGGGTAGCCGTACGCCGTCGCGAAGGCCGGTGTGCCGTACGGGTTCGGGCTGGCGTACGCACTCGGCGCGGCATACGGGTTCGGCACCGCGTAGGGGTTCGGCGCGGCCGGTGGCTGCGCCGGGGCCTGGGCGGGGGGCGGTGTCGGCGTCGGCTGGGCGAAGACCGGCGGCGGGAGCACGGCGGTCGGCGGCTGCGCGGCCGGGGGCTGTGCGGCCGGGGCCGGCGGGGTGGCGTCGACGGGCGTGCTGTCGACGGGCGTCGCGTCGACGAGCGTCGGGTCGGCCGGTGCGGGCTCCGCGGGTGTCACGGCCGCGGGCGCGGAAGCCGGCGGCGCGGGAACGCTCGGCGGATTCGGCGGTGGCGGTGGGATGTTCGGGTTCGGCGGCTGGGGCGGATTGCTCACGACGGCTCTCCGAGGATGGCACGACGGCCGAGGGGCGGCGGAAGTGGAGCGAAAACGTCAACTCGTTGGTGCGGACGTACCCTAGCGAGTCGCCGTGTCCCCGGTCACCGGGGCCCGGGCGGCGGTGTGCGCCGACCGGCCCGGGCGTAGAGCGCTGCACTCAGCGCGTAGACCGCGGCGACACCGAGCAGTACGCCCACGGAACGTCCGTTCAACGGCAGCACCAGCGCGGTGACGCCGGCGGCTGCGACGAAGGCGACGTTGAACAGCACGTCGTAGAGGGCGAAGACCCGCCCCCGGTAGTCGTCCTCGACCGCGTTCTGCACGATGGTGTCCGCGCAGATCTTGCTGCCCTGGGTGACCACACCGAGCAGCAGCGCAGCGGCCATCACCGGGCCGGTGTCGAAGAAGAGGCCCAGTGCCGGGACGAAGAGGGCGGCCGAGCCGAGGCAGGCGACCATCCAGCCGGTGAGCCCGAGCCGCCGGGTGAACCAGGGGCTGACCACGGCGGCCAGGAAGAAGCCGACCGCCGAGAAGCCGAGCGCCGTGCCCAGGGTGGCGAGCCCGGCCTGACTGTCGGCCGGGTCGTTGAAGGTGTAGCGGGAGAGCATGAGCACCGTGACGATCAGGACGCCGTAGCAGAACCGCGCCGCGGTCACCGCGGCGAGCGCGTGCACGGCGGGCCGGCTCTCCTTGACGAGGTGGCGCACGCCGTCGACCAGTGACCGGCCGGCCTGGCCGAGGGCCGCACGCAGGTCGGGGCGGTCGGGGTGGTGCTCGGGGCCGAGCAGGTCGGGGGCCATCCGGTGGGCGGCGAGCGCGGCGGCCAGGTAGAGCACGGCGGCCAGCGTGACGAGCGCGGCGTCGGCCCGTGGTCCGGGCGCCATCACCTGGTGGAAGAGGAAGCCGATGCCACCGCCGCAGGCAGCCGCGACGGTGCCCGCGGTGGGGGAGAGGGCGTTGGCGGTGACCAGTTGGGCCGGTGCCACGACGCGGGGCAACGCGGCCGAGAGTCCGGCCAGGATGAACCGGTTGAGCGCCGTCACCAGCAGCGCGGAGGCGAAGAAGAGCCACTCGGGCACCTGGCCGAGGAGCAGCCCGGCGGTCGCCAGGCCGAGGCCGAAGCGGGCCAGGTTGCCGAGGTAGAGCACCTGGCGGCGGCGCCAGCGGTCCAGCAGCACCCCGGCGAACGGGCCGATCACCGAGAACGGCAGCAGCAGCACCGCGAGCATGGAGGCGATGTCGGCGGGGGAGGACTGGTGCTCCGGGGAGAAGATCACGTACGAGGCCAGGGAGACCTGGAAGACGCCGTCGGAGAGTTGGGAGAGCAGCCGGGCGGCCAGCAGTCGGCGAAAGTCCCGGGAGCGCAGCAGCGAGCCGAGCGAGGCACGGTCGGTGTCGGGCGTGCTGGGAGCCGGGGCCTGCCGTCGGGTGATCGCCACGTGCTCAGGGTGTCATGACGGTGGCCGATGTTTCACGTGAAACATCGGCCACCGTCATGGTGCGGGGGTCAACCCGCTTGCTCAGCGCTCAGCCTTGACAGCTCGCAGGCTTCGCTGCGCTCAGCGCTCGACCTCACCGCGG
This sequence comes from Kitasatospora sp. NBC_01302, assembly GCF_035976515.1. Classification (NCBI taxonomy): domain Bacteria; kingdom Bacillati; phylum Actinomycetota; class Actinomycetes; order Kitasatosporales; family Streptomycetaceae; genus Kitasatospora; species Kitasatospora sp. NBC_01302. The sequence continues at coordinate 4,782,610 of NZ_CP108404.1, read as the reverse complement.
ATGAACTTCTCGACGTTCTCCCGCGCCTCGTCGTCGAAGTACTGCACCGGCGGCGACTTCATGAAGTACGAGGAGGCCGACAGGATCGGGCCACCGATGCCGCGGTCCTTGGCGATCTTCGCGGCCCGGACGGCGTCGATGATGACACCGGCGGAGTTCGGGGAGTCCCAGACCTCGAGCTTGTACTCCAGGTTCAGCGGCACGTTGCCGAAGGCACGACCCTCGAGGCGGACGTACGCCCACTTGCGGTCGTCGAGCCAGGCGACGTAGTCCGACGGGCCGATGTGGACGTTCTTCGCGCCCAGCTCACGGTCACGGACCTGGGAGGTGACGGCCTGGGTCTTCGAGATCTTCTTGGACTCGAGGCGGTCACGCTCGAGCATGTTCTTGAAGTCCATGTTGCCGCCGACGTTCAGCTGCATGGTGCGCTCGAGGAGGACGCCGCGGTCCTCGAAGAGCTTCGCCATCACGCGGTGCGTGATGGTGGCGCCCACCTGCGACTTGATGTCGTCACCGACGATCGGCACGCCGGCCTCGGTGAACTTGTCCGCCCACTCCTTGGTGCCCGCGATGAACACCGGCAGGGCGTTCACGAAGGCGACCTTGGCGTCGATGGCGCACTGCGCGTAGAACTTGGCAGCGTCCTCGGAACCGACGGGCAGGTAGCAGACGAGGACGTCGACCTGGCGGTCCTTCAGGACCTGCACCACGTCGACCGGCTCCTCGGCGGACTGCTCGATGGTCTCGAGGTAGTACTTGCCGAGGCCGTCGAGGGTGTGGCCACGCTGCACGGTGACGCCGGTCGGCGGCACGTCGCAGATCTTGATGGTGTTGTTCTCGCTGGCGCCGATGGCGTCGGCCAGGTCGAAGCCGACCTTCTTGGCGTCGACGTCGAACGCGGCGACGAACTCCACGTCCTTGACGTGGTACTCGCCGAACTGCACGTGCATCAGGCCGGGGACCTTACCGGCCGGGTCGGCGTCCTTGTAGAACTCGACACCCTGCACCAGCGACGCGGCGCAGTTGCCCACGCCCACGATGGCTACGCGAACCGAACCCATTCCGGTTGCTCCCTGTGATCTCGTGAGGTCCGCCGGAGACCGGCGGTCCTCGTCCTGCTTCTCATCTGACTGTCTGACGGGCGCACTGCGCCCACTTCCGCTGCGTGGCGCCAGGCGGACGCGGCGGCGGCACTCCTAGGCGGAGTGCCCCGGGCGGTCGTGCGGTGGCCGGGACGGAAGGGGGGATCCGTCCTCGTCGCCACGGCCGTCCGAAGACTGTGGTACGGCGGTTCTGCCCGGCGGGGCGGCGGTGCGCCCGGTCCGGTTGGCCCGCTCGGTCTCGATCAACTCGTTCAGCCAGCGGACCTCGCGCTCCACCGACTCCAGACCGTGCCGCTGCAGTTCGAGCGTGTAGTCGTCGAACCGCTCGCGGGTGCGGGCGATCGAGCTGCGCATCCGCTCCAGGCGCTCCTCGAGGCGACTGCGGCGGCCCTCCAGGACGCGCATCCGCACCGCCCGGTCGGTCTGACCGAAGAAGGCGAAGTGCACTCCGAAGTGCTCGTCCTCCCAGGCGTCCGGGCCCGAGTCGGCGAGCAGCTCCTCGAAACGCTGCTTGCCGTCCGCGGAGAGCCGGTAGACGATCTTCGACCGCTTGCCGTTCAGCGCCGTGGCCGGGACGTACTCGGTGTCCGGGTTGTCCTCGACCAGGAAGCCCTGGGCGACCAGGCTCTTCAGGCACGGGTACAGCGTGCCGTAGGAGAAGGCGCGGAACGAGCCGAGCAGCACGTTGAGGCGTTTGCGCAGCTCATAGCCGTGCATCGGGGCGTCGTGCAGGAGGCCGAGGACGGCGAATTCCAGCACTCCTGAGCGTCTGCTCACGCGGTCCGACCTCCCTTCGATGCCTCGGTCGCCAGTACCTCGCGACCGGCTATGCCGCTGCGATGTATCGACTCGATATATCGAGAACGATAGGCGGAGGTCACGATTGGGGCAAGAGGGGCACGGGTGAATGTGATCACAAGAGCACGCAGCGCTCCCAGCCAGGTCTCACCGAAGCCCCAGGAGAAGGCCGACCCGGGAGTTCTTGGCAACGGCCATGTAATGATCTGTTGCCCTTTCACGGCTCTTGTACGCAAATGCCCGATTGATGACTCATCAGGCATGCGTACGCTGTCGCGTGTGCACGAGGACCACCACCTGGGCAGCGGCCTGATCCCCGCCTAGGGCGGGTTGCGGGCATCGGAAGTGGATCCTGTCTACAGGCGTCCGTGCCTGGCCTAGGAGTTACTGGACTATGAGCGAACACCGGCGCCGGTCGGCGAACTCGGGCGGCGACGAGCAGCCGCCCGGCCGACCGAACGACCAACGCCCGTACGCCTACGGCTCTGCGCCTGAAGGCGCGCCGTCCTACGACACCCCGGGGCGGCCGCGTGCGGCCCGGCCCGCGGGTCCGCGGGGCCCGCAGGCGATGCGGGAGACGGCCCAGCAGCCGCGGATGACCCGCGCCGAGATGCGCAAGGCGGCCCAGAAGGGCGGCGGCGGTCGCAAGGGCGGCGGTCCGGGCGGCGGCGGTGGCCGGGACGGCCGGGGTGCGGGGGCCAAGCCGCCGGGCAAGAAGCGGTTCATCGACTACCCGCGCTGGGGCAAGAGCGGGGTGCGGCGCTGGCTGCCCTCGTGGAAGCAACTGCTGTCGGTCTTCCTGATCTTCTTCGGCGGCGGTGTCGCCGCGGTCGGCACCGCGTACGCGATGACGACGGTGCCGGCGCTCAAGGACATGGTGAACAACGCGCCCAACACCTATTACTGGGCCGACGGCTCGGAGATGACCAGCACGGGCAGCCTGACCCGGCAGGTCGTCCCGATCGGGGACATCAACAAGTCGATGCAGGACGCGGTGATCGCGGCCGAGAACGAGAGCTTCCGGACCGACCCCGGCATCGACCCCAAGGGCATCGCCCGGGCGATGTACAACATGGCCTCCGGCCAGGCCACCCAGGGTGGTTCGACGATCACCCAGCAGTACGTGAAGAACGCCTACCTGAGCCAGAGCCAGACCCTGAGCCGCAAGCTCAAGGAGTTCTTCATCACGCTGAAGATCAATCAGAAGATGTCCAAGGACGACATCCTGGACGGCTATCTGAACACCAGCTGGTTCGGACGCCAGTCCTACGGCATCCAGGCCGCCGCCCACAACTACTACAACGTGGACGCCAAGGACCTGAACGTCTGCCAGAGTGCGATGCTGGCCGGTCTGCTGAAGGGCGCTGGGCTCTACGACCCCTCGCTCAGCGCCAGCAACCACGCCAACATGTTCGGCACCCCGGCCAAGCCGGACACCGGCCGCTGGGAGTGGATCCTGGGCAAGATGGTGGAGACCAAGGCCATCACCAAGGACCAGCAGAGCCAGTGCCTGTCGGCCGGCCTGCCCGAGCCGGTCAAGCAGCAGACCGCGACCAACATGACCGGTCAGGTCGGCTACATCGTCGCCACCGTCAACAAGTACCTGGAGCAGAAGGACCCGACGATCACGGACGCCTCCCTCGGCCGGGGCGGCTACAAGATCTACACCACGCTGCAGAAGGACAAGGTCGACGAGCTGAGCGCGGCCGTCGCGCAGATGCAGCAGCAGAACCTCGACCCCGTCAAGCACCCCACCACCGACACCAACGTCCAGGTCGGCGCGGCCTCGGTGATCCCCGGGGACGGCGCGCTGGTGGCCCTCTACGGCGGTCCGGGGCAGGACAAGGGGCAGTACAGCAACAACGCGGACACCACCGGTGTCCCGGTCGGCTCGACCTTCAAGCCGTACGTGCTGGCCACCGCGATGCAGGTCGGCCTGCAGACCCAGACGGGGCCGGACGGCAAGCCGCTGCGGATCAACGAGGACAGCCGCTACAACGCCGACGACCTGAGCACCATCCGCCAGCCGGACGGCTCGCTGGTGAAGAACCAGGACGGCTCGGTCTTCCACCAGAAGAACGACGAGGACGGGCCGCAGGGATATGTGACCCTGCGCGACGCCATGATCAACTCGTTCAACGTCCCCTACGTCCAGCTCGGTGAGGACGTCGGCGGATCCAACGTGGCCAAGCTGGCCGAGCAGATGGGCCTGAGCGCGGCGAGCATGCCGGTCCAGAACCAGGGCACCGCCGCCTTCGCGATCGGCACCTCGACCCCGAGCGCGATCCAGATGGCCTCCGGCTACTCGGTCTTCGCCGCCCGCGGGCAGCAGGCCGACATGTACCCGGTGACCAAGGTGCAGCTCGGCGACAGGACGCTGAGCACCTTCACCAAGCCCACCCCGAAGACGGTGCTCGACCAGGCGGTGGCCGACAACATCACCAGCGTCCTGCAGGACGTGGTGGCCAAGGGCACCGGTAAGAAGGCGCTGGCGGTCGGTCGCCCGGTGGCCGGCAAGACCGGTACCACCGACAAGGGCACCTCGGCCTGGTTCGACGGCTACACCCCGCAGCTGGCCACGGCCATCACCATGTTCCGCGAGGACCCCAACCACCCCGGGCTGCAGTCCCTGGTCGGCACCGGCGGTCGGACCGAGTTCGCCGGTGGTGACCTGCCGACCGAGATCTTCGCCAACTACATGAAGGCCGCGTTGGCCAACACCCCGGTGGCCGACTTCCCGGACCCGGCGGCGGTCAACCAGGAGGTCGACGCCTCGGGCGCGCCGAGCACCGCCTCGCCCTCGCCGTCCACCTCGGCGTCGAGCTCGCCGAGTTCCACCCCGAGTTCCACCCCGAGTGCCCCGGCGAGCAGCCAGGCCCCGCCGCCGTCGCCCACCACCCAGGCTCCGCCCCAGCCGCCGACCGGTGGCGGTCCGGAGACCTGCCTGCCCGGCGTGGACTGCGGCGGCCAGCCCACCGCGTCCAAGCAGCCGCCCGGTGGCGGCAACGGCGGCGGTACCGGGGGCGGCGGTACCGGCGGTGGCGGCAACACCGGGGCTCCCGGTGGTGGCGGTTCGACCTGTGCCTTCGGGGACCTGTTCTGCGGCGGTGGCGGCCAGACCTCGGCCCCGCCGACCACCAAGCCCACGCACAGCGGGGGCGGTGGCGCCGGCGGTGCCACCGGAGGCCCGAGCAGCCCGGCCAGCGGCACGGCGAACCCCGGCGCTGCCGGGGGCTGAGGCAGCAGGCAGACGGACGAGGGCGGTCCCGCACTGGCGGGGCCGCCCTCGGCGGTTTCCGGCACGGATGCGCCGGACCGGTCCTCGTACCAACCGCGCGCGTGCGGCAGTATGTCCGCCATGACGTCCAGCACCCGTGACGAGATCCCCGCCGCCGAGTCCGCGGAGGCACAGGCCCAGGGCCCGCTGCCCAACACCGTGGTCGTGCCCGCGGACGAGGACCCGGTCGCGGCGGCCGGCAGCGAACTGCTCGGCGGCCCGCCCGGCCGGCGCGCCCTGCTCGGCGTCTCCTGGTGGGTCCCGGCCCGCTTCCTGGCGCTGGCCACCATCGTCACGTACATCGTCGGGCTCGCGCAGAAGCTGCCCTGCTACACCAGCGGCTGGTTCTTCGGCGCCACCGCGCAGTACACCCACGCGTGCTACAGCGACATCCCGCACCTGTACACCGCACGCGGCTTCGCCGCCGGGCTGCACCCCTACGTGGACATGCTGCCCTCGCCCACGCCGGACATGAAGTACCTGGAGTACCCGGTCCTGACCGGCGGCTTCATGCAGATCGCCGGGTGGCTGACCCCCACCGGCGGCATCATCGAGGACCGCGAGCGCTGGTTCTGGATGGTCAACGCCGCGATGCTGCTGATCTGCGCGGTGGTCACGGTGATCGCGCTCACCCGCACCCACCGCCGCCGCCCCTGGGACGCGCTGCTCTTCGCGCTGGCCCCCTGCCTGGCACTGGACGCCACGATCAACTGGGACCTGCTCGCGGTCGCGCTGACCGCGGTCGCGATGGCCTACTGGTCCTCCAACCGCACGGTCTGGGCCGGTGTCTTCATCGGCCTGGCCACGGCCGCCAAGCTCTACCCGGTGCTGCTGCTCGGTCCGCTGCTGGTGCTCTGCTGGCGCACCGGTCGCTGGCGGGCGTTCTGGCAGGCCACCGGCGGCGCGGTCGGCGCCTGGCTGCTGGTCAACGTCCCGATCATGATCGCCAACTGGGACGGCTGGGCCACCTTCTACACCTTCAGCCAGACCCGCAAGGAGGACTTCGGGTCCTTCTGGATGATCCTCATGCAGGACCGCAACGAGTCGCTGGCCGGCCTCAACAACTGGATCGCCGCGCTGCTTATCGCCTGCTTCCTGGGCATCGCCTGGCTGGGCCTGTCCGCCCCGCGCCGGCCGCGCTACGCCCAGCTGGTCTTCCTGATCGTGGCGGCCTTCGTGGTCACCAACAAGGTGTACTCGCCGCAGTACGTGCTCTGGCTGATCCCGCTGGCCGCGCTGGCCCGGCCGCGCTGGCGGGACTTCCTGATCTGGCAGGCCTGCGAGGTGCTGTACTTCCTCGGCATCTGGTCCTACCTGGCCTTCATCGGTGACTCCAAGCAGCACGGGATCGGCCAGAACTGGTACCACTTCGCCGTCATCCTGCACGTGGCCGGCACGCTCTACCTCTGCGTCAAGGTGATCCGCGACATCCTGCGCCCCGACCGCGACCCGGTGCGCTGGGACGGCAGTGACGACCCGTCGGGCGGGGTACTCGACTTCGCCCCCGACGTCTTCGTGCTCGGCGCGGCCCGCCGGCTGCGCGAGCAGGAGTCCTACGCGGCCTTCGCCCCATTGCCGGGCGCCGACTGGCTCGGGCACGAGCCGGAGGCCGACGTGCTGGAGGACGGCGTGCCGGGGCAGTCCCCGGGCGCCTAGGGGGGAGTCCGGCCGGGCACCCCCCCCGGGCCTACCGGTCCGCCAGCCGGTCGAAGTGCGTGGTGGTGTGCCGGACGTTGAGCGGCAGTTCGTCGCCGATGGCCGGGGGCTTGGTCCCCCCGGGCAGGAAGACGATGCTCACCTGCATGTGCGGCGGCTCGGCGAACCAGAGCTGGCGGCCGTTCCACTGGTAGGGCGACAGGGTGCGGTTGAGGCTGGCCAGCCCGGCCCTGGCGATCCCCTTGGCGCGGGGCAGCAGGCCCTTCACGTACGTGGGCGCCTGCAGGCCGATCCCGTGCGCGGTGCCGCCGGAGACCACCAGCAGGTGGCCGTCGGAGGGGGCCTTGTGCTGGCGGTAGCCGTAGCGCTCGCCGCGGGAGACCGCCGTCACGTCCAGCACGGTGGCCCGGGCGGTGAGCGCCTCGACCTCGCCGAGCCAGAGCCGGGTGCCGATCCGGGAGTGGAAGGTGGTCGCCGGGTGGCGGACGTTCAGCCAGGCGATGCCGCCCGCGTCCAGGTGGCTGAGGTAGATGTGCTCGACGGGCAGCGCGGCCGTCTCGATCGCCTGGACCCAGGCGGAGATCTCGGCCGCCGGGTCGGAACCGTCGGGGCGGTCCAGCGGCAGGTGCAGCGCGAAGCCCTCGATCACGCTCCCCGCCCCGCCCGTGGCCGCCGCCGCCTCGGCCAGGTGCGCGAGCTCAGCGGGCGCGATGCCGTGCCGGCGCATGCTGGTCATGCACTCCACCACCACCCGCCGGCGGCCCGGCGCCTGGGACAGCGCCCGCAGCGCCTCCACACCCGCCACCGTCCGCAGCACCGTGTCGTCCGGCAGCTCGGCGCCCTCCTCGCCGACCCGGTACGGCGTCAGGACCAGCAGCTCGCCCGGGAAGCCGCCCGGCCGGTCGCCGTTGCCGTCGCGGTCCCGGCCATCGCCGTCCTGGCCGTGGCCGCCGTCGCGGAGCAGTTCGGCGGCCTCGGCCGCGGTGCCGACCGCCAGGCACCCGGTGCCCAGCAGCGCCGCCTCCTGGGCCAGCCGGCGGTTGCCGAACCCGTAGCCGTTGCCCTTGGCCACCGGGACCAGCCCCGGGAACTCGGCCAGTACCGCGCGCTGATGCGCCCGCCAGCGGTCGGTGTCCACGTACAGCGAAAGGGTCATCGAGCTCTCCCCGGGGTGGTGCGGGTGGTGCGCGGTGGTGCGGCAGCGGCGTGGCGGGCCCGTCAGCGCCGGGACATGTAGATGTCGAGCGCCCTGTGCAGCAGCTTGTTCAAGGGGAAGTCCCACTCGCCCAGGTACTCGGCCGCCTGTCCGCCGGTACCCAGCTTGAACTGGATCAGCCCGAACAGCGGGTCGTCCTCGTCCAGCGTGTCGCTGATCCCGCGCAGGTCGTACACGCTCGCGCCGAGCGCGTACGCGTCGCGCATCATCCGCCACTGGATCGCGTTGGAGGGCTTGACCTCGCGCTTGTGGTTGGCCGAGGCGCCGTAGGAGTACCAGACGTGCTCGCCGACGGCGAGCATCGTGGTGGCGGCCAGCGGTTCGCCGTCCAGGTAGGCGATGTACAGCCGCATCCGGTTGGGGTCCTCGGCGGTCAACGCCGTCCACATCCGCTGGAAGTAGGCCAGCGGGCGCGGGGTGAAGCGGTCGCGTTCGGCGGTGACCTCGTAGAGCCGGTGGAAGACCGCGAGGTCCTCGTAGCCGCCCTGGACCACCTCGACGCCGCTCTTCTCGGCCTTCTTGATGTTGCGCCGCCACAGCTGGTTGAAGCCGCGCTGGATGTCGTCCAACGACCGGCCCGCCAGCGGCACCTGGAAGACGTAGCGCGGCTGCACGTCGCCGAAGCCGGCGCCGCCGTCCTCGCCCTGCAGCCAGCCGGACCGGCGCAGCCGCTCGGCCAGCTCGAAGGCCCGGGGCTCGTGCCAGTCGGGCTCGATGTCGCGCAGCCGCTTGGCCTGCCCGCCGGAGATCGCCTCCTTGATGGTCGTCGTCTCCCAGCGCCGGATCACCACCGGCGGCCCCATCTTCACGGAGAAGGCGCCCTGCGCCTTCAGGTGCGCCAGCATCGGCCGCAGCCAGCTCTCCAGGTCCTGGTCGAACCAGTCGATCACCGGGCCCTCGGGCAGGTAGGCCAGGTAGCGCTTGAGCTTGGGCAGCTGCCGGTAGAGCACCAGGCCCACCCCGACCACCGCGCCCGAGGCGTCCGTCCAGCCGATCGACTCGCTGCGCCACTCCGACTTCAGTTCGCCCCAGGACGGCACCTGCATATGGCTGGCCGAGGGACGGCCGCGCAGAAAGGCGAGGTGCTCCTCACGGGTGATCGTCCTCAGACGCAGGCTCATGCTCGGGATGCTCCTTGGAGTGATGACGGACCTCTGCTCTGTGACCCTATCGCCCGAATGGTCCGTTTCTGCTCCGTTTCGGGCGGGTCGCGCGCGGCGTGCTGACGGAACCATAGGGCCAACCGGGCGACCGGGTGCGGAACGTGGCGAACGGCGCCCTCCGGGGGAGAGCGCCGTCCTGAGCGCGGTGCGCGGACCGGTGGCCCGGCCGCGCGAGGCCCTTCCGGGGCCGGCCGCTACACGCCGCCGAAGAGGCCGCCGTGGGCGAGGGCGATGCCGAAGCCGAACGCCGAGGCGGCCAGTGCGATCACCAGGACGAAGCGCTCGGAGGTGGTGACGGAGATGAACTGGCCCCACAGGCCGGTGACGATGCCGCCCAGCCCCGTCCAGGAGGTCAGCATGTTGAGGCCGTGCCAGAACGAGGTGATGAAGGCCACCAGGCCGAAGATCACGGTCAGCCCCACCAGGGTGTTCTCCCGGGGGTGCGTGTGGCCGTCGGTGTTGAGGGTGAACGCGGGGAATCGGCGGATGGTCTGTGCCATGGAACCCACCTCCTGCGGAGGGCGAGCGCTGCGTGTGTGTACCCGTTCTGCCCAGATTGCGCCGCTTGAGACCCGACGGCAATCCATGAGTGTTTTGTTCGGCCGGATGGGTGCGGGTAGGCTGAGCGATCTGCACTGGTGTATCTGTGCCCTCCCATGTCCGCCGGCTGGCCGTTTCGGCCCCTGCCGGCCCGGTGGGGGCCCACTGTCCGACCCGGTGGCTAGCGTGGTTCCGAACCACGGTGGTCCGCGGTCGGCAGCGCTCCAGTGCCGACGCCGTACAACCCTCCTGCCACGGAGAGACCGTGGCCGCTGAGTCCAAAGGAGGTGGGTTTACCCATGCGTCACTACGAGGTGATGGTCATCCTCGACCCCTCGGTCGAGGAGCGCGCTGTCTCCCCCCTGATCGAGAACTTCCTCAACGTCGTCCGCACCGGCGGTGGCACCGTTGAGAAGATCGACACCTGGGGTCGTCGCCGCCTGGCGTACGAGATCAAGAAGCAGCCCGAGGGCATCTACTCGGTCATCGACCTCAAGGCCACGCCTGAGGTCGTCAAGGAGCTCGACCGCCAGATGTCCCTGAGCGAGTCGGTTCTGCGGACCAAGGTCCTGCGCCCGGACACCCACTGAGCCACCGCTGGGACTCCTGTTGAGTCCCGGACGGCTCATGTCCGATGTTTCACGTGAAACATCGCTGAACGGAACTCCTCCTCCCGAGAGGTCAGCACACCATGGCAGGCGAGACCGTCATCACCCTCGTCGGCAATCTCGTCGACGACCCCGAGCTGCGTTTCACCCCCTCGGGTGCGGCGGTCGCGAAGTTCCGCATCGCGTCCACCCCCCGCACCTTTGACCGTCAGACGAACGAGTGGAAGGACGGCGAGAGCCTCTTCCTCACGTGCAACGTCTGGCGTCAGCCGGCGGAGAACGTGGCCGAGTCGCTGCAGCGCGGCATGCGCGTGATCGTGCAGGGCCGACTGCGCCAGCGGTCTTACGAGACCAAGGAAGGCGAGAAGCGGACGGTCTTCGAGGTCGAGGTCGACGAGGTCGGCCCGAGCCTGCGCTCGGCGACCGCCAAGGTGACCCGGGCCAACCGGTCCGGTGCGCCGGGCGGTGGCGGCGGCGGCTTTGGTGGCGGCCAGCAGGGTGGCGGCCAGGGCAACTGGGGCGGCGGTGGCGGCCAGCAGAGTGGCGGCGGCTGGGGCGGCAACGCCTCCGGCGGCGGCCAGTCCGGTCCCGCTGACGACCCGTGGGCGTCCAGCCCGCCCGCTGGTGGAAACCAGGGTGGCGGCGGCTGGGGTGCCCCGTCCGGTGGCGGCTACTCGGAAGAGCCCCCGTTCTAAGAGCTGACAGATTTCGTGCGATCCGGGACACCACCCCCATCGGGTGGTTCCGGATCGTGATCCCATTTGGAGCACACCATGGCGAAGCCGCCTGCTCGCAAGCCTAAGAAGAAGGTTTGCGTCTTCTGCAAGGACAAGGTCAACTACGTTGACTACAAGGACACGAACCTGCTGCGGAAGTTCATCTCCGACCGCGGAAAGATCCGTGCCCGCCGGGTCACCGGCAACTGCACCCAGCACCAGCGTGACGTCGCCACGGCCGTGAAGAACAGCCGTGAGATGGCGCTGCTGCCCTACACCAGCACCGCGCGCTAAGAGAGGGTGACCAAGTAATGAAGATCATCCTCACTCACGAGGTGCCGGGTCTCGGCGGCGCCGGCGAGGTCGTCGAGGTCAAGGACGGCTACGCCCGCAACTACCTGGTCCCGCGTGGCTTTGCCATCCGCTGGACCAAGGGTGGCCAGAAGGACGTCGACGCGATCCGTCGTGCCCGCAAGGTGCACGAGATCCAGACCCTCGAGGCTGCCAACGAGTTCAAGGGCAAGCTCGAGGGCCTGCAGGTCAAGCTGGCCGTTCGCTCCGGCGAGGCCGGCCGCCTGTTCGGCTCGGTCACCCAGGCCGACGTCGTCGAGGCCGTCAAGGCCGCCGGCGGCCCGGTGGTGGACAAGCGCGCCGTCTCGATCGCCTCGCCGATCAAGACCGTGGGCACCCACAAGGTGACCGTCAAGCTGCACGCCGACGTCCAGGCCAACCTCGACGTCGCCGTCGTCGCTGCCTGACACAGGTCGCGGTAACGCACGACCGGCGGGCCGGTCCTCCCCACGCGGGAGGGCCGGCCCGCCGGCTTTTTTTGTGCGGTGGGTCGTCGGGCTCGTGCGGCGGCTCGGGGCGGCGGCGGGTCAGGGCGGCGGTGGGTCAGGCCCGGACGGCGCCGGTGACCAGCCAGCGGCCGGTGCGCAGCCGGGCGACCAGGAACGCGCAGCGCACCAGGATGAAGAGGTTCAGCGCCCACCAGAGCCCGGCCAGGCCCCAGCCCAGGTGCAGCGCGGCCAGGGCCGCCGGTGCGAAGGCGGCCAGGGTGCCCAGCATCGCCCAGGCCAGGTAGCCGCCGTCGCCCGCGCCGGTCAGCACCCCGTCCAGCACGAAGACCGGACCCGAGGCCGGCTGGGTCAGTGCGACCAGCAGCAGCACGGCGGCCAGCTGGGACTTCACGCCGGGATCGGCGCTGAAGAGCGGGACGTACAGCGGCCGGGCGGCCACCACCAGCACGCCGAGCAGTACACCGGCGGCCAGCCCCCACTCGACCATCCGCCGGGCCTGGGCCCTGGCTCCCGCGCGGTCGCCGGCCCCCAGGTAGCGGCCGATGATCGCCTGCCCGGCGATCGCGATCGCGTCCAGCGCGTAGGCGAGGAAGCTCCACAGCGCCATCGCTATCTGGTGGGCCGCCAGCTCCCGGTCGCCCAGTCGCGCCGCCACCGCGGTGGCCAGCAGCAGCACCGCCCGCAGGCTCAGGGTGCGGATCATCAGCGGCCCGCCGGCCCGGGCGCAGGCCCGGATGCCGGCCGCGTCGGGGCGCAGCACAGCGCCCTCTCGGCAGGCGCCGCGGACCACCACGGCCAGGTAGACGGCCGCCATCGCGTTCTGCGCCAGCACCGTGCCCCAGGCCGAGCCGGCCACCCCGAGGCCGGCGCCGTAGACCAGGGTGAGGTTGAGGCAGAGGTTGGCGGCGAAGCCGCCGACGGCCACCAGCAGCGGTGTCCGGGTGTCCTGCAGCCCGCGCAGCACCCCGGTGGCGGCCAGCACCATCAGCATCGCCGGGATGCCCAGCGTGCTGATCCGCAGATAGGTGACCGCGTACGGCGCGGCGGTGGCGGAGGCGCCGAGCAGCCGGGCCAGCTGCGGGGCCAGGGCGAGCGCGAGCAGTGCGACGGGCACCGCGAGCAGCAGGGCCAGCCAGATGCCGTCGACGCCCTGCTGGACGGCCGCCCTGCGGTCCCCGGCGCCGATCCGGCGGGCGACGGCGGCGGTGGTGGCGTAGGCGAGGAAGACGAAGACCCCGGTGAGCGTGGTGAGCGCGGCGCCGGCCACGCCGAGGCCGGCCAGCTGGGCGGTGCCGAGGTGGCCGACGATCGCCGAGTCGCCGAGCAGGAAGAGCGGCTCGGCGACCAGCGCGCCGAAGGCGGGCACCGCCAGCGCCAGGATCTCGCGGTCGTGGCGGCGGCGGTCGGCCCGCGCGGCCTTGGGGGCCTCGGGGGCGGGCGCGGTCGTGGGGCCACCGGTCATGCGGACACGGTAGCCAACCGTTAGTAAGTAGCACAAGCAGCTACGGCCATTACGAGAGCCCGTCCGGGCTGTGTGAAGTATTTCTCATGCACAGCCGGTGGAAAGACTCCTCGCAGGTCAGCGAGTTGACACCAGGCCGATCGTGTGGTTATCCACAGGACCTTCCACATGCTTGTGCACAGGTTTCGGGCAGTTGTCCACAGTGATGGGCCATCCATCCACACCCCCTGTGGATAACCGTGTTGGTCCGAGGCCCGATCGCCCCTTAGCGTGGTCGCTCATCCGACGCGCCGTGCCCCGACCCGGGCAGCCGTTCCGTCGGCCGCGTGGCGTATGAAGGAGGTGGCCCGGACCGTGTCCGCGTCCGCCCGACCAGGCCACCGCACCTTCGCACCACACTCGCACCGCTTGCTGAACGGGGAACACGCGTGACCGGCCCCCAGTACGACGACCACGACGTACCGCCGCCCCCGGAGGACGACTGGCAGCCGTCCGACGACGCCTTCGGACCCTCGTTCGCACCCGGTGGCTCCGGCGACGGGTTCCCCGACAGCCCCGGCGACCGCCTGCCGGTCTCCCGCGGCCGCGGCAAGGACGCGGCGGGCGGCGGCAAGGGCGAGTTCCGCAAGGACTTCCGCAAGCGCGACAAGGACGGCGACCGCGAGGCCGGCCGGGACGGCGCCGTGGAGGGCTTCGAGCGGGTCCCGCCGCAGGACATCCCGGCCGAGCAGTCGGTCCTCGGCGGCATGCTGCTCTCCAAGGACGCCATCGCGGACGTGGTCGAGGTCCTGAAGCCGATCGACTACTACCGCCCGGCCCACGAGCTGATCCACAGCGCGATCCTCGACCTCTACGCCCGCGGCGAGCCGGCCGACCCGATCACGGTGGCCAGCGAGCTGACCAAGCGCGGCGAGCTCACCCGGGTCGGCGGCCCCGGCTACCTGCACACCCTGGTCAACTCCGTCCCCACCGCCGCCAACGCCGAGTACTACGCGGAGATCGTCCACGAGCGCGCCGTGCTGCGCCGGCTGGTGGAGGCCGGCACCCGGATCGCCGGCATGGGCTACGCCGCCGAGGGCGACGTGGACGAGATCGTCAACGCCGCCCAGGCCGAGATCTACGCCGTCACCGAGCAGCGCACCAGCGAGGACTACGCCCCGCTCGCCGACATCATGGAGGGCGCGCTCGACGAGATCGAGGCGATCGGCTCCCGGCAGGGCCAGATGTCCGGCGTCCCGACCGGCTTCGCCGACCTCGACGCGCTCACCAACGGCCTGCACCCCGGTCAGATGATCGTCATCGCGGCCCGTCCCGCGATGGGCAAGTCGACTCTGGCGCTGGACTTCTCGCGGGCCTGTTCGATCACCAACGGGCTGCCGAGCGTGATCTTCTCGCTCGAAATGGGGCGCAACGAGATCGCCATGCGTCTGCTGTCGGCCGAGGCGCGGGTGGCGCTGCACCACATGCGCTCGGGCAACATGACCGACGACGACTGGACCCGGGTGGCCCGGCGGATGCCCGACGTCACCGCCGCGCCGCTCTACATCGACGACTCGCCGAACCTGTCGATGATGGAGATCCGCGCCAAGTGCCGGCGGCTGAAGCAGCGGCAGGACCTCAAGCTGGTGGTCATCGACTACCTCCAGCTGATGCAGTCCGGCGGCTCGCGGCGGGCCGAGAGCCGCCAGCAGGAGGTCTCCGACATGTCGCGAAACCTGAAGCTGCTGGCGAAGGAGCTGGAGGTCCCGGTGATCGCGCTGTCCCAGCTGAACCGTGGTCCCGAGCAGCGCACCGACAAGAAGCCGATGGTCTCCGACCTGCGTGAGTCGGGCTCGATCGAGCAGGACGCCGACATGGTCATCCTGCTCCACCGCGAGGACGCCTACGAGAAGGAGTCCCCCCGCGCGGGCGAGGCCGACCTGATCGTGGCCAAGCACC
The DNA here is from genome assembly GCF_035976515.1 of Kitasatospora sp. NBC_01302. Lineage (NCBI taxonomy): Bacteria > Bacillati > Actinomycetota > Actinomycetes > Kitasatosporales > Streptomycetaceae > Kitasatospora > Kitasatospora sp. NBC_01302. Next base: position 4,767,333 of record NZ_CP108404.1, on the reverse strand, counting down.
GAAACGGCCCGACAGCGACCATCACGGTGGCGTTCCAGGGCCACTACTCGCGCTTCGTGGACATGACGCGCGACTAGGAGTCTCTTGAAGATCTTGCTCTGACCGCCCGATTTGCGACAGATTGCCAGTAAATGTCAATCAGGTCGAACTGGTGCAAGCCGGGCGCGTTTTCAAGATCTTCATCAGACTCCTAGGCCCTGCCCTGCCCGGCTGTGGGACTTCTCGAAAAAAGTTCACCCGGGCTGTCGATCCGGCGCGCTCCCGTTCGACGCACGGGTGAAGGCTGGGGGAGGGACCCCCAACCCGTGGCGACCGAGAAGGAGCCGGCGAGATGCGCTACATGATGCTGGTACGGGCCGACGAGAACACCGAGGCGGGCGTGCTGCCGCCGCCGGAGGTGTTCGCGGAGATGAGCCGGTACAACGAGGAGCTGGTGAAGGCCGGCGTGCTGCTGGCCGCCGACGGGCTGCACCCGAGCGAGAAGGGCTTCCGGGTGACCTGGCCCGGCGGGAAGCCGACGGTGACCGACGGCCCGTTCGCGGAGGCCAAGGAGCTGATCGCGGGCTACTGGGTGATCCAGGTCAAGTCGCGCGAGGAGGCCGTGCAGTGGGCCAGCCGGGTGCCGTTCGGCGAGGGCGGGGTGCTGGAGCTGCGGCAGATCTTCGAGCCCACCGACTTCCCCGCCGAGGTGCTGCCGCCGGACGCGGTGGAGCGGGAGAAGGCGCTGCGCGAAGAGGTGGAGCGGCAGGCGGCCGAGCGGTAGCGGACCGGGCGGGGGCATCGCGGGCCGGGGCGTCGCGGGCCGGGTTTGCGGTGCCCCGGCCGCCGCTGCTCTGATGGGGAGCCGTGACGAGTACCCAGGTACGGCACCCCGAGGACGACCCGGCGCACCGCACGGTGGCCGCCGTGTGGCGGATGGAGTCGCCGCGGCTGATCGCGGGGCTCACCCGGATCGTCCGTGACCTGGACCTGGCCGAGGAGCTGGCCCAGGACGCGCTGGTGGCCGCGCTGGAGCAGTGGCCCGCCGAGGGCGTGCCGCGCAACCCCGGTGCCTGGCTGATGACCACCGCGCGGCGGCGGGCGATCGACCTGGTGCGCCGCGAGCAGCGGCTGGCCGGCAAGCTCGACCGGTTCGGCCCCGAGCTGGCCGGCCGGCCGGCCCCGGGGCCCGAGCAGCTCGCCGAGCAGGCCGAGGAGATCGAGGACGACCTGCTGCGGCTGGTCTTCACCGCCTGCCACCCGGTGCTCGCCACCGAGGCGCGGGTGGCGCTGACCCTGCGGCTGCTGGGCGGCCTGACCACGGACGAGATCGCGCGGGCGTTCCTGGTCCCGGAGGCCACCCTCGCGCAGCGGATCGTGCGGGCCAAGCGGACACTGGCCCGGGCCGAGGTGCCGTTCGAGGTGCCGAGCGGTGCGGAGCTGGCCGGGCGGCTGGACTCGGTCCTGGAGGTCATCTACCTGATCTTCAACGAGGGGTATGCGGCGACGGCCGGGGACGACTGGATGCGGCCCGGTCTCTGCGAGGACGCGCTGCGGCTGGGCCGGGTGCTGGCCGCGCTGATGCCCGCCGAGCCCGAGGTGCACGGACTGGTCGCGCTGATGGAGATCCAGGCCTCCCGCTCGGCGGCGCGCAGCGGACCGGACGGTGCGCCGGTGCTGCTGCTCGACCAGGACCGGGGCCGCTGGGACCAGCTGCTGATCCACCGCGGTCTGACGGCGCTGGGGCGGGCCGAGGAGCTGGCCGCGGGCCGGCCGGGGCCGTACGCGCTGCAGGCCGCGATCGCCGCCTGCCACGCGCGGGCGGCCACCGCCGAGCAGACCGACTGGGTCCGGATCGCGGCGCTGTACGAGGCGCTGGCCCACCGGGCGCCGTCCCCGGTGGTGGAGCTGAACCGCGCGGTGGCGCTTGGCATGGCGTTCGGTCCGGCCACCGGTCTGGCGCTGCTCGACCAGCTGACCGATGAGCCGACGCTGCGCGGCTACCACCTGCTGCCCGCCGTCCGCGGCGACCTGCTGGCCAAGCTCGGCCGCCCGGCCGAGGCCCGCGCCGAGTTCGAGCGGGCGGCGGCGCTCACCCGCAACGAGCGCGAACGGGCGGTGCTGCTGGGCCGGGCGGCGGCCTGCGCGCAGGCCGCCGGCTGAGGCGGCGGGCGGCGCTCACCGGGTGCCGTGGACCAGGACCAGGCGCGGCCCGCTGCCGGACACCCGGCGGGGGATCCGGGCGTCGGCGACGGTGATCTCGAAGGCGGTCTGCCGGGTGCTCGGCGGGGTGCTCATGGGGGTGCCCTACCTTTCTTGGTGTTCGCGCTGGTGGGAAGAAGCCTGTCAGCGGCCGGGGCCGCTGAGGAGCGGAGTGCTGTGGCTAGGATCGGCAGTTCTTGGCTGCGGTCCGCAGCCCGGACGCAACGCCGATGACGGGGGATCAGATGGGTGCGGGAATGGACCGTGAGCAACTTGAGCCCGTCGATGAACTCCCGGTCGAGCTGGTCATCTTCGACTGTGACGGCGTCCTGGTGGACAGCGAGCCGATCGCCGTCCGGGCGCAGGTCGCCGTCGGCGCCGAGCTGGGCTGGGCGCTGACCGAGGCGGAGGTGATCGACCGGTTCGTCGGCCGTTCCACCGCCTCGATCGGCGAACAGGTGGCCGAGCGCCTGGGCGAGCCGGTGGCCGCCGAGTGGCAGCGCCGCTTCGAGGAGCGGCACCGGATCGCGGTGGACGAGGGGCTGACCGCGGTCGACGGCATCGAGCAGGCGATGGCCGCGCTGCGCCTGCCGACCTGTGTCGCCTCCAGCGGCGGCCACCAGAAGATGCGTCACACGCTGGGGCACACCGGCCTGTACGACTACTTCGACGGTCGGATCTTCAGCGCCACCGAGGTCGCCCAGGGCAAGCCGGCCCCGGACCTGTTCCTGCACGCGGCCGCCCGGATGGGCGTGCGCCCCCAGGCCTGCGTGGTGGTCGAGGACAGCACGGCCGGGGTGCGGGCGGCCCGCGCGGCCGGGATGCGGGTGCTCGGCTACGCCGGCGGGCTGACCCCGGCCGAGCGGCTGGCGGCGGAGGGCGCCCGGGTCTTCCACGACATGCGCGAGCTGCCGGGGCTGCTGGCCGCCTGGGAGCCGGCCGGTGGGGCGGGTGCCGCGGGCACCGCCGGCTACACCGAGGCGGCTGCGGCGCTGGCCGAGCAGTACGAGGAGGTCGGCTTCGAGCAGGTGCACCGCGGGATGCTGCACCTGCTGCCGACCACGCCGTCCCGGGTGCTGGACGTGGGCGCCGGGACCGGCCGGGACGCCGCCGCGCTGGCCCGCCTGGGGCACACGGTCACCGCCGTGGAGCCGACCGCCGCGCTGCGCGCGCACGGCGGGCGGCTGCACGCCGGCAGCACGGTGCGCTGGGTGGACGACGCGCTGCCGGAGCTGCCCCGGCTCGGGGCGGCGGGCGAGCGCTACGACCTGATCATGCTCACCGCGGTCTGGATGCACCTCGCCCCGCGCGAGCGGGCCGCGGCGATGCGCACCGTGGCCGGGCTGCTCGCGCCCGGCGGCACGCTGCTGATGACGGTGCGGCAGGGGCCGGTGCCGGCCGGGCGGCGGATGTTCGCGGTGCCGACGGCGGAGGTCCTGGCCCAGGCGGCCGAACTCGGACTGCGCCCGGTGCACCAGGACGAGCGCGCGGACCTGCACGGGCGGGGCGGCGTGCGCTGGACCGAGCTGGGCTTCGTCCGGCAGCCGTGAAGGCCGTCCGCGGACGGCTCGTACTGTGGCAGGTCCGCGCCGTACTGCGTCGGGTTCAGCAGGGCGGCGGGGTCTCGGGCAGGTGGGTGGCGGCCCAGTTGCGCAGCTCGTCGAGGGCCGGGCGCAGCGCCCGGCCCGCCTCGGTGAGCTCGTAGCGCACCCGCAGCGGCGGCCCCTCGTCCACCTGCCGGAGCACCAGCTTGGCCTCGGCCAGCTCGGTCAGCCGGTCGGAGAGCATCCGTTCGCTGATCCCCGGGATCGCCCGGCGCAGCTCGGAGAAGTACGCGGGCTGGTAGCTGAGGACCGCGACCACCAGCCCTGACCAGCGCTTTCCCAGCAGCGTGAAGACCCGGGTGAGCGCCTCGTCGGCGCCGCTGCACGGGCCGGCCGCCGATACCGCCGCCGCGGCGCACAGCTCCACCGCGGACGGCACCTCGGTGTTCTGCTCCACCTGCGTCATGTCCGCCTCCGGCCGCGTCCTGGCTCACCCATGCCTCCAGACTACGACCATCCGATAGTGACTGCAGAAAAGTAAGCTGCTACGTTATTGCCAGCTGCCGACGAAACGGCAGTGACTATCGCAAGGTATGGAGGGACTGCCATGTCCACGCTGCTGCACATCGACTCGTCGGCCATGACCCAGGGCTCGGTCTCGCGTGAGGTCGCGGCGACCTTCCGCCAGGAGTGGCAGGCGGCTCACCCGGACGGCACGGTGGTCCACCGCGACCTCGCCGTCAGCCAGGTGCCGCACCTGAGCGCCGCCGCCATCACCGCCCAGTACAGCGCTCCCGAGGGGTACACCGAGGAGCAGCGGGCCGCCGTGGCGCTGCGCGAGGAGCTGATCACCGAGCTGGAGCAGGCCGACGCCGTGCTGATCAGCGCGCCGATGTACAACTTCGGCATCCCGTCCTCGCTCAAGGCCTGGCTGGACCAGGTGGTGCAGTTCGGCCGCACCGGTGGCGAGGGCGGCACGGTCGCCGGCAAGCCGATCACCGTGGTCGTCTCGCGCGGTGGAGCGTACGGGCCCGGCACCCCGCGCGAGCCCTTCGAGTTCGCCACCAGCTACCTGGAGAAGGCGCTGACCGGGCTGCTCGGCGCGGAGGTCGACCTGGTGGTCGCCGAGCTGACGCTGGCCCGGGTCAACCCGGCGATGGCCGAGTTCATCGAGCTGGCGGACGCCTCCAAGGCGCAGGCCCTCGAGCAGGCGGCGGCCAAGGGCCGGGCGCTGGCCGAGCGGCTGGCGCAGCCGGTCGCCGTCTGACGGCCCGTCGACCGCAGCCGCCCGGTCGCCGTCTGACGGCCCGTCGCGCGGGGGGGCGACGGACCGTGCCGGCGCCGGGCGCGTGCTCACCCGCCCGGGCGCGCCTGCCGGGCGGTGCGGGGGGTCCGCTCCCATGCTGGTGCCGACAGCGCCCCCGCCCGGTGGGGCGCGGGGGCCGTCGGACCAGGGAGAGCCAGTGACGTCGTCGCCACCGCCGCAGGAGCACGCCGAGGGGAGCGGCAACGGCGTCGCCCCGGTGGGCGCCGAGGCGGCCGGGCGCCCCGGGCCACCGCTGGCGATCGAGGTCTTCATCGGCCCCGAGTCGGCCTTCTTCGCCACCTCCAGCCTGGTCATCGGGGCCCGGGACGCGATCCTGGTCGACGCCCAGCTGACCCGCAGCGCCGGTCGTGAACTGGCCGAGTGGATCGCCGGCAAGGGCCGCAACCTGCTGGCCGTGGTGATCACCCACCCGCACCCCGACCACTACTTCGGGGCCGAGGAGGTGCTGCGGCTCTTCCCGCAGGCGCACGTGCTGGCGGCCCCGCAGGTGGTGGCCGCCATCGCCGCCACGGCCGCCGCCAAGGTCCGGCAGTGGCGCCCGGTGTACGGGGACGACATCCCCGAGCACCCGGTGCTGCCCCGCCCGCTGCGTCCGCAGCCGCTGATGATCGATCGCCAGCTGATCCGGGTGCTCTACCTGGGCCAGGGCGACTGCGACACCTCGACCGTGGTGCACGTGCCCGGTTCGCGCACGGTGATCGCCGGCGACCTGGTCTTCAACGGCACCCACGTCTGGACCGCCGACACCAGCACCGAGCAGCGCACCGCCTGGATCCGCAACCTGGGCCGGCTCGCCGAGCTGGACGTGACCCGGGTGATCGCCGGCCACCGGGCGCCGGACCAGGACGACGACGCGGGCCGGGTGCTCGCCTTCACCGGGGAGTACCTGCAGGACTACGACCGGCTGCTGGCCGCGCATCCGGGGGACCCCGAGGGCCTGATCGCGGCGGTCGGCGAGCGGTACGGCGAGCTGACCCTGCCGCCGGTGCTGGCGGCGGCGGCGTCGGCGCACACCGCGCGGGTGGCGGCGGGCGAGGGCGATGCGGCGGGGGCGGCCAGCGGGGAGGACTCGGCCGGGGCCGTCGGGGAGGACGAGGCGGCGGCCGAGGGCTGAGCCGCCGCAAGGCCCGATACTGGCCCCATGACCAGTGGCCCCACGCCCACGCCCTTCGACGCGATCGTGCTGGCCGGCGGTGCCGCCCGCCGGCTCGGCGGCGTCGACAAGCCGCGGCTGACGGTCGGCGGGCGCAGCCTGCTGGACCGGGTGCTGGGTGCCTGCGCGGCGGCGGACACCACGGTGGTGGTCGGGCCCCGGGGCACGCACCCGGAGACGACCGGCGCACCGCGCTGGACCAGGGAGGACCCGCCCGGCGGCGGCCCGGTGGCCGCCGTCGCGGCCGCCCTGGCCGAGCCCGCGCTGGGTGCGCCGGTGGTGCTGCTGCTCGCCGCCGACCTGCCCTTCCTGGACGCGCGCACGGTGCGGGTGCTGGCCGCCGCGGTCGCCGCGGACGGCGCCGCGCACCCGCAGGCCGCGGTGCTGGTGGACGCCGAGGGCCGGGACCAGCCGCTGGCTGCCGCCTACCGGGCCGCGCCGCTGCGCGCGGCGCTGGCGGCGCTGGGCGACCCGGCAGGGCGGCCGCTGCGCCGGCTGGTCGGCGGCCTGCGCACGGTGCGGCTGGCCGATCCTGACGGGGTGTCGCAGGACTGCGACACCTGGGAGGACCTCGCGCGCGCCCGCCGCCGGGCCGAGGAGCGCGGGGCACAGCGGACGCCGGGGCGGGCGGTGGAGGGGTGAGTCCATCGCGCTCCGCACACCCCGGTGAGCGAAACATCTCCCCCGCGCAACACCACGGCGGGGCCTGGCGCCGCCGTGTGCGGCAGCATGGTTCACCATGGAACGCACGCTGAACGACTGGATGACCGAGGCGGCGGCCGAGCTGGGCATCGACCCGGAGGCCGACCTGCGGGAGCTGCTCGACCTCGCGAGGGTGGTCGCGCACGGGGTGGAGCGCCCGGCCGCACCGCTGACCACCTTCCTGGTCGGCTACGCCGCGGCCGCCCGCGGCGGTGGCCCCGGCGCGGTCACCGAGGCCGTGCGGCAGGTCACCGCGCTGGCCGAGCGGTGGGTGGCACGGTCGGCGGCCGACGCGACGGCGGCCGACCAGCCGTGAACGCCTCCGCCCCGCCGATCGGCGCCGCCGGGACGGCCACCCCCACCCCGGTCGCCCCGTGGCCGCAGGCCCGCGCGATCGCCCGGCGGGCCGCCGCCCGGCTGCCGCGGCCGGTCCTGGAGCTGGACCTCGCCGCGGCGCTCGGCCACACCCTGGCCGGGCCGCTCGCCGCGCTCACCGACCTGCCCGCCTTCGACACCTCGGCGATGGACGGCTGGGCGGTGGCCGGCCCCGGCCCGTGGCGGCTGGCCGGGCGCGTGCTGGCGGGCCGGACCCCGCCGCCGCTGGCCGACGGCTGGGCCACCGAGATCGCCACCGGCGCGCAACTGCCGCCCGGCGCCACCGCGGTGCTGCGCCGGGAGCACGGCCGGGTGGCGCACCCGACCCGGGGCGCCGGGACGCTGCACCCCACCGGCCCCGGCCCGCTGGCCCCCGGGCAGGACGTGCGGCCCCGGGCCCAGGAGTGCCGGCGCGGTGAGGACCTGCTGCCCGCCGGGACACCGGTCACCGCGGCCGTCCTCGGCCTGGCCGCCGCCTGCGGCTACGACCGGCTGACGGTGGGCCGCCCGCCGACCGTGGAGCTGCTGGTGCTCGGCGACGAGGTGGTGGCGGCCGGTCTGCCGGGCCCCGGCCTGGTCCGGGACGCGCTCGGACCGATGCTGCAGCCGTGGCTGCGGGCCTCGGGCGCCGAGCTGATCGGCCAGTGCGCGGTGCGCGACGACTTCGCGCTGCTGCGGGACGCGGTGCGCCGCTCGCCGGCCGAGCTGATCATCACCACCGGCGGCACGGCCGCGGGCCCGGCCGACTTCCTGCACACGGCGCTGGCCGAGGCCGGCGCCCGGCTGCTGGTGGACGGCGTCGCGGTCCGGCCCGGGCACCCGATGCTGCTCGCCGAGCTGCCGCCGGCCGGCCCGGACGGACGGGTCCGCCACCTGGTCGGGCTGCCCGGCAACCCGCTGGCCGCTGTGGCGGGCACCGTCACGCTGGCGCTGCCGCTGCTGCACGCCGGCAGCGGGCGCGAGGCGCAGCCGGGCCGCTGGGTCAAGGCGGTGCGGGGGCTGGCGGGGCACCCCGGCGACACCCGGCTGCTGCCGGTGCGCCTGACCGAGGACGGTCCGGTGCCGCTGGCCTTCGACGGCCCGGCGATGCTGCGCGGGCTGGCGCTCGCCGAGGCGCTGGCGGTCGTCCCGCCGGGCGGGGTGGCGGCGGGGGAGCGGGTGGAGCTGCTGGGCGTACCGGGCTGACCGGCACGACACACGCCCGCGGCCTCCCGGGCGCCCGCCGCCGGGCCCCGCATGCTGGTCGGATGACCAACGGTGACCAGCGCCCGCGCGGGCCTCGTCGCGCTGCCGGGCGTGCCCAGGACACCGACGGCGAGACGGGCAGCCGGATCGAGCTGCCGGCCCGGGGCAGCGCGCCGCCGCTGCGGCAGGTCGCGCTGCGGGTCGCGATCGCGCTCGCGGTGCTGTTCGCCACCGCGCTGATCGTCCGGCTGGACCGGGACGGCTACCACGACAACGCCCACGCCAGGCTGAGCTTCCTGGACGCCGCCTACTACGCGACCGTCACCCTCTCCACCACCGGCTACGGCGACATCACCCCGGTCAGCGACGGCGCGCGGCTGGCCAACATCCTGGTGATCACCCCGCTGCGGGTGGTCTTCCTGATCATCTTGGTCGGCACCACCCTGGAGGTGCTGGCCGAACGGACCCGCCGGCAGTGGCGGATCGGACGCTGGAGGTCCCAGGTGCACGACCACGCCGTGATCGTCGGCTACGGGACCAAGGGGCGCAGCGCGGTCCAGACCCTGCTTGGCCAGGGGATGGCCAAGGAGGCGGTCGTGGTGGTGGACCCGCAGCGCCGGGTCATCGAACAGGCCACCCTGGACGGCCTGGTGGGCGTGGTGGGCGACGCCACCAGGACGGAGACGCTGCTGCGCGCCGAGGTGCCGAGGGCCGCCCAGGTGGTGGTGGCCACCGAGCGCGACGACACGGCGGTGCTGGTCACCCTGACGGCCCGCCAGTTGAACAAGTCGGCCACCGTGGTCGCCGCCGTCCGGGAGGACGAGAACGCCCCGCTGCTGCGGCAGAGCGGGGCCGACGTCGTGGTGACCAGCTCCAGTTCGGCCGGGCGGCTGCTGGGTATGTCGATGCTCAGCCCGAACGCGGGCGCGGTGATGGAGGACCTGCTGACCTACGGCCGGGGCCTGGACGTGGTCGAGCGCCCGGTCACCCGGGCCGAGGCCGGGCAGAGCCCGCGGGCCTGCCCGGACCTGGTGGTCGCGGTGGTGCGCGGCCGGCGGGTGCTCGACTTCGCCGACCCGGAGGCCGCCACGCTCCAGCTCACCGACCGGGTGATCACCATCGCGCGCTCGGCCTCGGCCTCCTGAGGGACGGCTCTCAGCCGGCCCGGTCGGCGGCCAGCACCGTGTGCCGCAGCAGCAGTGCGGTGGTCACCGGTCCCACCCCGCCGGGCACCGGGGTCAGCGCGCCCGCCCGCTCGGCCGCCCCGGGGGCCACGTCGCCGACCAGCCCGCCCTCGGGCGTGGGGTTGGTCCCGACGTCGATCACCACCGCGCCGGGGCGCACGTGGTCGGCCGTGATCAGTCCGGGCCGGCCCACCGCGGCCACCAGCACCTCGGCGGTGCCGGTCACCGCGGCCAGGTCGGCGGTGCGCGAGTGGCAGACCGTCACCGTGGCGTCGCGGTCCAGCAGCAGGTGCGCGGCGGGCTTGCCGACCACGGTGGAGCGGCCCACCACCACGGCCTGACGGCCGCTCAGCGGCACCTTGTAGTGGTCGAGCAGGGCGACCACGGCCTCGGCGGTGGCCGGGGCGAAGGCCGGCAGACCGCTGGCCAGGCGGCCCAGCGAGAGCGGGTTGGCGCCGTCGACGTCCTTCTCGAAGGCGATCGCCGAGGCCAGCTCCTCCAGGGTGGTGCCGGCCGGCAGCGGGGTCTGCAGCATCAGGCCGTGCACCAGCGGATCGGCGCTGAGCCCGGTCAACCGCTCGCGGATCGCCTGCGGTGCGGCGTCCGCGCCCAGGTCGTGGACGGTGCACTCCAGGCCGGTCTTCAGCGCCGCGCGCTGGATCGAGCGCACGTACCAGGCGCTCGACCCGTCGTCGGTGGCGGTGACCACGGCCAGGTGCGGCCGGCGCCCCGCGGCGGCCAGCTCCCCGGCGCGGGCGGCGGCCTCGGCCCGGATCGAGGCGGCCAGTGCGGTGCCGGAGAGAACGGTGGCGCTCACTTGGCGAGCTCCGCCCGGACCGCGGCGGTGACGTGCTCGGCGCGGGCGGCGATCTCGTCCACCCGGGCGGTGTCGGCCAGCAGCGCCTCGCGGGTGCGCTCCTCGCGGATGCCGCCGAGGTTGACCTCCACGTTGACCCGGGCGGTGGTGGCCGCGGCGCGAGCCGCCTCGGCGGCGGCGGCGATGTCGGTGATCACATTGGGGTTGCCGATCGGCAGCAGCGTCTCGGCCAGCTCCACGGCGTCCAGCGCGGCGGTGATCACCTCGGCGGGCGGGCGGGCGGCGCCGACCAGCGCCCGGCCGATGGCGGCCGAGCGGGCGGCCCTGGCGGCCTCGTCGTCCTTGGGCAGCCGGTAGGCGTCGGTCACCGCGCCGAACGCGGCGGCGTCCTGCTCGGCCAGGGTGAGGGCGCGCTCGCGCAGTGCGTCGCTCTCCCGGATGATCCGCTCCACCACGGCCTCGTGCGCCGCGTACTTCTCGCCGGTGCTGTAGCGGGCCACCATGGCCAGCAGCGCCGCCGCCTGCGCGGCCTGCAGGGCGGCTGACGCGCCGCCTCCGGGTGCGGGGATCCGGTCGGCCAGTCGGCCCAGGAAATCGCTGATCGTCTCGTCGCGCACGGCGGCTCTTCCTCACAGTGGGTCGGTTCCGGCATTCTGGCATATCTGACTGTCCGTCAGATTTCGTGACGACCGCGCGCACGGGCGGCTGCGGCGGGCGGCCGGTGAAGTGATCCGGAACCCTTGACTGCCTTATAGGTCTAGTCCATTGTCGGGACCGTACGCTTCGCAGCACCCCGCCGCCCCCCACCGGAGGACTCCGTGCGCAAGCCCAACTCCCTTGTCGCCATGCTTGGTTCGGCAGCACTCTTAGCGGGCGGCACGCTCGCGCTGAGCAGTCCGGCGCAGGCCGATGCCACCAATCTGGTCGTCAACTCCGGCTTCGAGAGCGGGGATCTGACCGGCTGGAGCTGTGACCCGGGCACCGCGAGCGTGGTCGGCTCGCCGGTGCACGCGGGCAGTCACGCCCTGGCCGGTGCGGCCAGTGCCAGTGACGACGCCCAGTGCACCCAGACCGTCGCCGTGCAGCCCGACTCGACCTACACGCTCTCCGCCTACGTCCAGGGCTCCTACGTCTACCTCGGGGCGAACGGCCAGAGTTCGACCTGGACGCCGGGCACCAACGGCTGGCAGCAGCTGACCACCAGCTTCACCACCGACGCCTCGACCACCTCGGTCACCCTCTACCTGCACGGCTGGTACGGCGAGGGCACCTACGACGCCGACGACGTCTCGCTGACCGGACCGGGCGGCGGCCCCGCCCAGTCGCCGGCCACCCCCACCGGCCTCGCGGTCTCGGCGACCACGCCCGCCAGCATCGCACTGACCTGGAGCGAGCCGGCCACCGGCTCGGCCGCCGTCTCCTACCGGGTCTACGAGGGCTCGGCGGCGGTGGCGACCAGCAGCACCACCGCGGCCACCGTCACCGGCCTGGCCGCGGGCAGCAGCCACAGCTACACGGTCACCGCGCTGGACGCGGCCGGCCACGAGTCCGCGCCCAGCGCCCCGGTCACCGCCAGTACGCCGAGCGGCGGCGGGCCGGTCGGCTCCTCCTGGCACCCGTCCTACCTGGCGATCGGCAGCGTCTACACGCCGGGCGGCAGCGTCGACAGCTTCTTCAACGGCCTGGCCTCGCACGGGAAGCTGCCGGACTACGGCTACGAGTACCTGGTCGGCAACGACTTCCCGAACTGGGCGGCGACCACCACCACGATGGTCCAGCACTCCGCCCGGCTGGGCATGACCCCGGTCATGGTCGAGTACGGGATGAACGGCAACATCGACGGCACCAGCGTCGACTACACCAACATGCAGAGCAGCAGCTGGCTGACCACGTACTTCCAGGCGCTGAAGAACGCGGCGAGCGCGGCGAACGCCGCGGCGCCCGGCAAGCCGGTGGGCTGGGTGGTCGAGCCGGACATGCTCGGCTACCTGCAGCAGAACTACGCCGCCCAGTACGGCGGGGACGCGAGCCGGATGCCCGCCGCCACCAGCGCCGCCTACGCGGCCGGGGTGCTGGCCGGCGGCTCGGACCCGGCCTTCGGCGACAACCTCAAGGGCCTGGTCGAGGCGATCGACTACACCATCAAGAAGTACGACCCGTCGGCCTTCGTCGGGTGGCAGGTCAACACCTGGGGCGTGCGCGACGCGTTGAAGGACACCGACACGATGGGCTGGAGCGCCGGCCGCCAGTCGGTGACCGCCACCGGCGACCAGGTCGCCGCGTTCCTGCAGAGCGCCGACATCGGCTACCGCGCGGACTTCGTCGCCTTCGACCAGTGGGGCCAGGACTTCGGGATCCTGCACGACCCGAACCCCGCCGCCGACGTGCGCTACCTCAACGCCGCGCACTGGAGCAACTACCTGCTCTACGTCCAGACGATCCGTCAGTCGCTGGGCCTGCCGGCGGTGCTGTGGCAGATCGCGGTCGGCCACCTCAACTCCACGCTCACGCCCAGCCCCACGTACTTCAACGCCTCCGGCCGCTTCCCCGACCTGGACAACACCACCGCGGAGGAGAACGAGGACTCGGCCTCGACCTTCTTCTACGGCGACTCCTTCACCAGCAGCGGCAACGACCTGGCCTTCTACGGCGCCAACCCGGGCGGTGACCCGAAGGTGTCGGTGAACGGATCCACCGTCAGCTGGGGCTCCCACCTGCCGGAGGCGGCCGCGGCCGGGGTGGTGGCGGTGCTGTTCGGCGCGGGCACCGGGAGCAGCACCTACGGGGTGCCGGAGACCTCGGGCACCGACCAGAGCGGGCCGGGCGACTTCGGCTACTGGGTGACCCGGACCCAGTCCTACCTGGCGGCGCCCACCCCGCTCCCGTAGCGACCGCCCCAGGGCCCGCAGGAGGAACTCCGCCCCGGCGCGGGTGGCGAAGGCCCGCGCGCCGGGGCGGCCGGGTAGCGTCGGACGCATGTACGCAATCACGATTCCCGAGCCCGGCGGTCCCGAAGCGCTCGTCTGGGCCGAGGTGGAGGACCCGGTCCCCGGCGAGGGCGAGGTCCTGGTCGAGGTCGCCGCCACCGCCGTCAACCGCGCGGACACCCTCCAGCGCCAGGGCAGCTACAACCCGCCGCCCGGCGCCTCGCCCTATCCGGGCCTGGAGTGCTCGGGCAAGATCGCGGCGCTCGGCCCCGGGGTCGCCGGCTGGGCGGTCGGCGACGAGGTCTGCGCGCTGCTGGCCGGCGGCGGCTACGCCCAGAAGGTCGCCGTCCCGGTGGGCCAACTCCTGCCGGTGCCCCGGGGCCTGGGCCTGGTGGCCGCCGCCGCGCTGCCCGAGGTGGCCGCCACCGTCTGGTCCAACGTCTTCATGGTCGCCCACCTGCGCCCGGGCGAGACCGTGCTGCTGCACGGCGGCGCGAGCGGGATCGGGTCGCTGGCGATCCAGCTGGCGAAGGCGGTCGGCGCCAAGGTGATCGTGACCGCGGGCAGCGCCAAGAAGCTGGCGCGCTGCAAGGAGCTGGGCGCGGACGTGGGGATCAACTACCGCGAGCAGGACTTCGTGGCGGCGGTCGGCGAGGCCACCGGCGGCCACGGGGTGGACGTGATCCTGGACATCATGGGCGCCAAGTACCTGCAGCGGAACGTGGACGCGCTGGCGATGGCGGGGCGACTGGTGATCATCGGTCTGCAGGGCGGCCGCACCGGCGAGTTGGACCTGGGCAAGCTGCTGGCCAAGCGCGGCGCGGTGGTGGCCACCTCGCTGCGCCCGCGTCCGCTGGCGGAGAAGGCGGCGATCGTGGCGGCGGTGCGCGAGCACGTGTGGCCGCTGGTGGAGTCGGGCGTGGTGAAGCCGGTGATCGACCGGGTGCTGCCGCTGACCGAGGCCGGCGAGGCGCACCGGGCGCTGGAGGCGGGGGAGCAGGTGGGGAAGATCGTCCTGCAGGTGTGACGGATCCACCCGTCCGCGATCGACGCTGTCCCGCACCCGCTCCGGGGTGCGGGACAGCTTCATGAGAGGACGGTGTTCGGCTGTGCATCACATGTAACCGGGTTCACTGGACGATGAGTTAGTGGAACCCGAGTTCGCCGTTCCGCCACGATCTTGCTCAGATCGCCTCTAAGCTCGCCCCCAGGCGGTTCTCCGCCAACTCTCATGCAATCCCACACGAGTTCGGGCATCGGCTCCCTTCTGAACGATGAGAGCAGGGGATGACAACTACGAACGAAGATTCGAACAGCAGTGCGCGCGGGCCGGGCCGGCGCCGCCCGGGTGTTCCCGGTCGCCGCACCGTGGGCAGTGTCGCGGCGCTGCTGCTGGGGATCGGCAGCTGCTCGCTGGCGGCGGCACCGACGGCGTCCTCGCAGACCGGGGACGGGTCGGTGACGGTCCGGGTGATCCGGGCCGTCGACACCAGCGGGGTGTGGACCCCCGCACTGGAGCCGGGTATCGCGGGCGTCAAGGTGACCCTCACCGACGACGCCGGGACGGACGTCGAAGGGGTCACCGCGGCCGACGGCACGGTCACGCTGGCCCCGGGCGCGAGCAAGGCCACCGGCGGCACGTACCGCGTGCAGGTGGTGAATCCGCAACCGGGCGTGCTCTTCCCGGCCTTCGCCTCGCGCCAGGGGCTGGACGGCGCGCCCACCCAGCTGAGCAGCAACGAGGAGTTCGTCGACCTCTCCGGCGGCAAGAACGTCGCGTACACCACCGGGCTGTGGAACCCGGGCGACTACTGCCAGAAGAACGCTCCGCTGGTGGCGACCTGCCAGCCCGCCAACACCGAGGGCGGTGCCGAGCGCACGCTGGTCTCCTTCCCGTACAGCGCGCGCGGCCAGGAGGGCCCCGGCGGCGACGGCACCACCGCGACGACCCTGGCCACCAACGCCGACACCGGCACGGTGTACGGCCTGGCCTGGGACAAGGCCGACCAGCGGCTCTTCTCCTCGGCGGTGGCCAAGCGCGGCACCGCCTACGGCCCCGGCGGCGCGGGCGCGCTCTACGTCACCGACCCCGCGCGGAAGAGGACGACGCTCTTCGCCACCGTGCCGGACGCGGGCAGCACCGTGCACGGGCCGGGGACGGACGACGCCTTCCTCGACGTGCCCGGCAAGGAGAGCCTGGGCGGGATCAAGATCACCGATGACGGCAAGGACCTCTTCGTCGTCAACCTCAACGACCGCAAGCTGTACCGCTACGACGCCACCGGGGCGACGGCCTCGGCGCCGAAGGCCGTCTACCCGATCCCGGACCCGGGCTGCCCGGCGGACGGGGACTGGCGGCCGTTCGGTCTCGGTCTGCAGGACGGGACCGGCTACCTCGGCGGCGTCTGCTCCGGCCAGTCCACGGACAGGCTCACGGACGTGCGCGCCGTGGTCATGCCGTTCGACCTCACCACCGGGGCGTTCGGCAAGCCGGTGCTGGACCAGCCGCTGGACTACCCGCGTGCCTCGACGGTCGGTTCGGGTCCGTGCGACGGCGCGGGCTGGTTCCCGTGGACCAGCACATACCCGACCACGCAGAACGGCAAGGCGTGCGGCACCGCCACCATGGCCAACCCCGAACCGGAGTTGGGCGAGATCCTCTTCGAGACCGACGGCTCGATGCTGCTCGCCTTCCGCGACCGCTTCGCCGACCGCGAGCCGGGAGCCCCCGCACCGGGCTCCGTCTTCAACGTCATGTCCGGCGGTGACCTGGACAAGGCCTGCCTGGCGAACGGCACGTACGTGATGGACACCGACAAGGGCTGCGGCGAGACCGTGCGCGGTGCCCGGTTCTTCGACACCGCCTGGGCCGCGGTGGGTCACCACAACACGGCGTTCGCCGGCATGGCGCTCTCCAAGGTCGAGAGCACCATCGCGGTCTCCTCCTTCGACCCCGACCACACCCCGGTCGGCTACGGCACCTCGTTCCTGGAGCGCGCGGACGGCTCGCAGGACCCGAAGTTCGGCCTGCGGCTGACCCCGAAGGGGACCAGCGCCCCGTTCGGCAAGGGCGCCTCGATGGGCGACCTCGAGGTGCTCTGCGACCAGGCGCCGCTGCAGATCGGCAACCGGGTCTGGTACGACCCCGAGCGCTCGGGCCTCCAGGAACCGGGCCAGCGCCCGGTGGTGGGCGTGACCGTCCACCTGTACGACGGGTCGGGGAAGCTGGTCGGGACCACGACGACGACCTCGCGCGGTGAGTACTACTTCGACGACTCGGACGTCACCGGCGGCCTCAAGCCGAGGACCGACTACACCATCCGCCTCGACAACCCGGCCGACTACGCCAAGGGCGGCCCGCTCTACCAGTGGGTGCCCACCGCCGCGGACGTCGGGGACAACCACTTCATCGACTCCAAGGGCATCGTGCCGGCCGGTGCGAAGTTCCCGCAGACCTCGCTGACCACCGGCGGGCCGGGCGAGAACAACCACACCTACGACTTCGGCTTCCGGCAGCAGGAGGGCGTGCTGCGGGTGCTCAAGCACGACCAGGACGGCAAGCCGCTGGCCGGGGCGCAGTTCCAGCTGTGGGAGGAGACGAACGGCTCCGGCGGCCTGCAGACCACCGGGGCGAAACCGGACACCAAGGTCGGCGGGAGCTGCACCACCGGGGCCGACGGCGTCTGCCAGGGCAGCGGGTTGCCGGGGACGTACTACTGGCAGGAGGTCGGTTCGCCGCCCGGGTACGCCGTGCCGGACGTGACGGTGTTCGGGCCGTTGGTGCTGACCTCCGACAACCTCGACGCCGGGGTCTCGGTGACGGCCGTCAACCAGCTGCTGCCCACCCCGACGCCGAGCCCGTCGCCGACGCCGTCGCCGAGCCCGACGCCGTCGCCGAGCCCGTCGCCCGCGCCGTCGAGCCCGTCGCCGACGCCGGCACCGGTGGTGCCGGTGCCGAGCACACCGGCCGCAGCACCGCCGGCGGGCTCCCCGCCCGGCTCGCGCCTGGCGTTCACCGGCATGAGCGGGCTGGTGCCGATGGCGCTGGCCGGCGGTGCCGTGCTCACCGTCGTCGGCGCGGCGATGCTCGTGCTGCTGCGCAGGCGAAGGACACAGCACCAGTAGGTCCGGGGCCGGTACAGCGCTGCCCCTGGGCGGGCCCGTGGACCACTGGTCCGCGGGCCCGCCCCACCGTTGGACCAACCGACCAGGGAGGGCGACCGCATGGCGCGCAAGACGAAGAGCGACGGGCGGACGGCTGCGCCGCGTCGTAGGCACTGGCTCAGAGCACTGATCGCGGTCGCGGTGTGCGGCACCGTGGCGGGCGGCCTGGTCGGCTACCGGGCCCTGTCCGGCGAGGCCGCCGCGCGCCCGGTGACCATGGACGAGGCGTCCCAGCTGGCGCTGTCGCGGCTGAACCTCTACCAGGCCAGCCCGGTCGCGGTGACCCTCACCGCCGACGAGGGCGGCGCGGTGGTGGTCCGCGTGAGCGGGGTGGTGGACTACCGCAGCCACCGGGCGGCGGGCAGCTACGAGACCACCGGGACCGGCGCAGCCTCCGCAGCCGGAGCCGGACCGCTCGACCACGGCCTGATCGTCTGGGACGACGACGGCCTGGGGCTGGCTCCCGTCCCGTCGGGCGACCCCGGGCCGCCCTGGCAGCAGGCCGAGCACATCCCGCGCTCGGGCTGGTCCCCGCGCCCCTACACGGCCGATCCGCTGGACGCCGGGCTCCAGTTGCTGATGGGGCTGGGTGCGGACCGGCCCGACAACCCGCTGCTGCTCGCCCAGTCCGGAGCCCGCTGGCTGGGCCGCGACCGGATCGACGGCCGCAGCTACGACCGGTTCGCCGGGCCGCGCGCCCAGGGCAGCACGCCCGGGACGGGGTCCGACGGCGGCCGGTCGCCGCTCACCTACTGGGTCGACGCCAACGGCGGCCTGGGGCGGGTGACGATGCGGATGCCGGGCCTGGGGACCCCCACCACCGTGGAGTTCGCCGGACACGACGCCGGTGCGAAGCTCCCCGAGGCGCCCTGGGACACCGACTGACCGTCGAGGCGACCAGTCTGACGGTCCGTCAGTGCGCGCCGGGCACGGCGGTGGCGTCCGTCGGGAGCGGGTAGGCGTCCGGATCGACGGCCCCCGGCAGGCCGGTGGCCGGGGCCGCCGCGGCCGCCGGGTCGGGCATGGTCGGCTGGGCGGGCGGGGCCGGCACCTGGCTGAACGGAACGCCCGGCGGCGCCTGCACCGGCGTCGTCCGCCCGGCGGGCAGCGCGCCCCGCGCGCCGGCGCCGCAGCCGGCGAGGCCCTCCAGGCCGTCCGGGCTCTGGGTGGCGGGTTGGTTGCCGCTGAAGCAGTTGTCGGGGGCGGCCGCGGCCAGGGCGAGGTCCGTGCCGTTGCCGGTGACGTGGTTGTCCTCGATGCTGTTGCCGCTCGCCGGGTGCCCCGGCGGGTCGGTGACGACCACGCCGACCGCCTGGTTGCCCTGGACCAGGTTGCGCTGCACGCGGTTCCCGGTGCCGCCGCCGATGCCGATCCCGATGCCGAAGGCGCCGTCCGCCTGCTCGGGGGTGTCGGCGGCGTTGTTGTCGGCGACCACGTTGCCCGCGATCACCGCGCCGTGCTGCGGGGCCAGGGCCTCCAGGTCGTTGGAGTTGACGGTGACGCCGACCCGGTTGCCGGCGACCCGGTTGCCCAGCACCGACAAGCCCTCCGAGGCGTTGGTCAGTTCGATGCCGACCGCGTTGCGCTCCATGGTGTTGCCGCGCACCAGGGTGTCGCAGGGCCGGCACTGGCCGACGTAGATGCCGGAGTCGGCCTGCCCGGAGGCGTAGGAGTCCTCGATCACGCCGCCGTGTGCGTCGAAGGCGTAGATGCCGTAGAGGCCGTTGTCGTAGGCCGTCACCCGGGTCGCCCGGAAGCCCTGGACCGCCGGGAAGCGGGCGGTGTCCAGCGGGTTGTACGCCGAACCGCCGGCGCCGCGCTGCTGCAGCTGCTGGTCGGTGACGCCGGTGAAGAGCACGCCGTTGGCGAGGTAGCCGTGCACGGTGAGGTTCTCCACCACCGAGCCGGCACCGGTCACGGTGATGCCGTTGACCAGGCGCACGCCGCCGTCGAACACCACCGTGTTGCGGTCCGTTCCGCGCAGCACCACGCGGGGCCTGGTGACGTGCACGCTCTCCCGGTACACACCGGGGCCGATCAGCACCGTGTCGCCCTCGCGAGCGACGTCCACCGCCTGCTGCACCGTGTGGAAGTCCTGCGGCACCCGCAGCACGGTGCCGGCCGGATGCCGCGGCCCCGCCGAGGAGCACCCGGTGGCCGTCAGCGCGACCGAGACGGCCAGCACCGGCAGCCACCGCAGCGCCGCCGCCCGCACCGTCGAACAGCTCAACGGACGCTTCGCAGACAGGGTTTGCATGACAGGAGTTCTATCGTCTCCAATAGCCGCATGCCCACCGAATCGGGAAATGCGCAGGATCCGGCCGCACCCGCCGCGACCGGGCCGGTACGACGCCGGGCACTGCTCGCCGCCGGAGCCCTGCTCGCCGCCGGGCTCGGTGCGGCAGGCGACGAACTGGCCCGCGACGAACGGAGATCCGGGCGCCCCGGCGCCCCGCCGGCCGAGGCCGCGATCGCGTTCCACGGCGCCCGGCAGGCGGGGGTGACGGCTCCCGCGCAGCCGGCCACCCAGCTGCTCGCGCTCGACCTCCCGCAGACCTCCCCGGCCGCCGACCGGCAGACCCTGCGCGCCGTGCTCGGCGCGCTGACAAGCACCCTGTCCGACACGGCCGGTGACGCACCGTCGGACCCACGGCTGCAGGGCGGCGGCGCGAGCCGGCTCACCTCGCTGGTCGGCGTCGGTCCGGCTCTCGCCACCCGGCTCGGCCTCAACGTCCCTGCCGCACTGGCCGAGTTGCCGCCCTTCCCCGGTGACCGCCTCGACCCGGCCCGCGGCGGCGGCGACCTCCTCGTCCAGCTCTGCGCGGCCGACCGGTGGACCCTGACCGTCGTCGCCGAACTCGTGGGCACGGCCGCACACGCCGCCGGCGCCGTGCCCCGCTGGACGCAGTCCGGCTTCCTGCCGGTCACGGCCCCGGGCACCACTGCGCGCAACCTGTTCGGCTTCAAGGACGGCACCGCCAATCCGGACGCCGCGGCGGACGAGAGCTGGGTCTGGGGCCCGCCCGGGGTCCACCTGAACGGCACCGTCCTGGTCTACCGCAGGATCCGGATGGACGTCGCCGGCTTCGCGGCCCTGCCCGGGAACCAGCGCGACCTGGTGATCGGCCGCCGTGCCCGCGACGGCGTCCCGCTGACCGGCACCGCCGAGCACGACGACCCGGACATCTACGCCAAGAACCCCGACGGCTCCTACGTCATCCCCGCCACCGCCCACGTCCGCCTGACCAGCCCGCGGCTCGACGGCGGCGCCCGGATGCTCCGCCGCAGCTACAGCTACGACGACGGCCCGGCCGACCGCGGCCTGCTCTTCTGCGCCTTCATGCGCGACCCCGCCCAGTTCAGCCGGGTCCAGAACCGGCTGGCCGGCCGCGACGCCCTCACCCCCTTCCTGGAGCACCAGGCCTCGGCCGTCGCCTACGTCCTGCCCGGCGCCGCACCGGGCGGGAGCCTGGGCGACCAGCTCTGGACGTGAGGTCCGCGCGAGGGCGGAGCCGGCCCGCGCTCGGGGCCGGTCCGGGGGCGCTGCGGCGCTCCCGGGTCGCGGTACGAGGCGGTACGGTCACCCCGCGCCGACCGGCGAATAACGATTCCCTCGGAGCTGCGGCCGAGGTCTGTCTGGGACTGCGCGCGCGCCCTAGGCTGCGCGAATGTCGATCCTTCGAAGATTTCGGAGTTCCGGGCCGCGCATGCTGCCGGAACTCGATGACGTCAAGCTCGGCCAGGTGCGCCGACAGCTGGACTCGCCCCCGATGCCGGGCCAGAGCGAGATCCAGATCGACCAGGTGGAGCGGGTCCTCAAGGAGGCCGGAGCCGACTGGGACCGGCGGGCCCACCGGTGCGCCGTGCTCGCCGAGGCCGCCGCGCACTCCGGGCTGGCCCGCTCCTGGCGGCAGCGGCAGCCGCGCAGCGCGGACGCGCTGGTCTTCGACGCCTGGGTCGAGCTGGTGCGCGGCCGCCGCCGGGGCACGATGGAGGACGCCCGGGCCACCGCCGACCACTGCCACCGGGCGGCTGCCGCCAAGCCGAACGACCCGACCCCCTGGGTGGTCCTGCTCGCGATGCTGCGGCTGCTGCGCGCCGACTCGCGGGACGTCTTCGAGGTCTGGCACGAGGTGACCGCCCGCGACGCCTGGCACCGCGAGGCGCACCTGCAGATGCTGCACTACCTCTCGCCGGAGGAGTGCGGATCGCGCAGCCACCAGCTGGACTTCGTGGACGCGGTCCGCTCCGGGATCCCCGCGACGGCGCCGGCGGTGGGGGTGGAACTGACCTCGCTGGTCGAGGAGTACGAGCGCATCACCGCCAAGGGCGGGGTGGAGGCGCTGCTGGCCCGCCGCCAGTGGTCGCACGCCCGCGCGAACGCGGCCCTGGAGCGCGCCCTGACCGACTGGACCGGCCCCGACCGGCTGCAGCACGCGGGCGCCCTGGCCGATCTCAACCTGCTGGCCTACGCCCTGGTCCAGGCCGGCCGGGTCCGCGAGGCGACCCGGACCTTCGAGCTGATCGGCGAGACGGTGACGCCCTGGCCGTGGCAGCTGGACGGCGAACCGCTGGACCAGTTCGGCTACTGGCGTTCGAAGGCGATGCGCTGACGCCGTGCCCGGCGGCCGCACGGAATCGACGCAGGATCAGGAACCTTGCGACTGGCGAAAGGTGTTGACGGGTCAGGGGAGTGGGGCAAGGTTCTCGTCCAGGGGGAGAGTCGTCATGCGGATCAGGCTGCACCGGCCGGCGGTGGCCGTGTCCACGCTGTTCCTCGCGGTCCCGGCCGTCGCGGGCTGCAACAACGTCGACAACGCGCGCGACTGCGGCAAGATGGCCATCAGCGTCACCGGCGACGTCCAGGACCTGAAGGACTCCGCCCTCAACGTCGGGCAGTTGACCGAAGCGAGCCGCCGCCGGCACACCGCCGACGCGCTGCACAAGCTGCAGGACGACGTGAAGAAGATCGGCGGCAAGGGTGCCCACGCCGACCTGAACAGCGCGGTCGACAAGCTGACCGAGGCGATCCGCAACGCCCAGGACGGTCTCGCCCACGACCGGCAGCCCGACCTGTCGCCGATCACGGACGCGGCGGGGGAGCTGGGCAAGGCCTGCGTGTCCGGCTGAGCCGGCCTGCGGCCGGAAAACCCCTGGGGCCCGGCCCCGCGCGCGGGTACTGTCCGGCGCTATGACCTGGCTGCCCGCGGAGTTCGTCCACCCTGTCCACGTGCCCGTCCTCGACGGCTACCACCTGCGCCCGATCAAGGCGGCCGACACCGAGATCGACTACCCGGCGGTGATGGGTTCGCGCGAGCGCCTCTGGTCCGTCTACGGGCCGGCCTGGGGCTGGCCGGCGGCCACCATGACCTACGAGGCGGACCGGGCCGACCTGGCCCGGCACGAGGCCGAGATCGCGGCCCACCAGTCCTTCAACTACGCGCTGCTGGACACCGCGGAGACCGCGCTGCTGGGCTGCGTCTACATCGATCCGCCCGAGAAGCCGGGCTCCGACGCCGAGATCTCCTGGTGGGTGGTGGACGAGCTGGTCGGCGGCGAGATCGAGGCGGCGCTGGACGCCCTCGTCCCGTCCTGGATCGGCGCCGACTGGCCGTTCGCGCAGCCGCGCTGCCTGGGGCGCGACATCTCCTGGGCGGACTGGCTGGCGCTGCCCGGCCACGACTGAGGCTGCCGCCGGCCCGCGGGAGCGGTGCCACGGACGGCCGACATGCCCGGCTCGGCGGTCTGTGTGACGCTGGTCCGGAGCTGTCCCGCCGCCGGAGCCCCCGGGCACCGGCCGTCGGAAGGACCGTCGTCCGTGGCCAAGCCCTCGCTCTCGTCGTCCCCGCTCTCGCGTTACGCCGCCGCACGCACCCGCCGGGTCTGCCGCGCGACCCGCTCCGGTCTCCTCTCCCGTACCGTCCGCTGCCGATCGGCCCTCTGCCGCAGCCGCGGGGCCGTGCGGCGCACCGCCAGGCTCGCCGCAGGCGCGGGGCTGACGGCGCCGGTGCTGCTCTCCCTCGTGCTGCCGGCGGCCACCGCACAGGCGGCGGCCAGCGGCGCGGTCGCGCAGCCGGCCGCCGTCACCGCCGGCCTGGCGTCCGAGCAGCCGCGGCCGGCACCCGAGTCGGCACCGGCCGCGGCTGGGACGGCCGCGGCGCCCGACCCGGACGGCGACCGGAGCCCGGCCGCGAGCCCGACCCGCGGCGATCCGGACGGCGCGACGGGCGAGGCCCGGCCGGTCGGCGCGCAGCCGCCGACCGCGACCCGGCCGGCCACCTCGGCGCCGCCCCCGTCGCCGAGCAGGGCGCAGTCCTCGGGGCCGGCCGCGAGCCCGCCCCGGACCGCCACGCCCACCGCTGCGGCGAGCACCGGCGCCCGGCCGACGCCGCGTCCCACCGCGTCCCCGTCCCCGGGCGGGCTCACCACCGGTACCGGGACGACGTCCCCCACCGCCGATGCGGCGACCTGCCGCCCCACCGGCGCCGCGGTGCTCCCCGCGGCCGCGCCGCCCGCCGACCCGCCGACGGGCGCTGCCCAGGACGACCCGGGCGACGTCCGGGCCGACGACCCGGGTGCCGCTCCCAGCGAGGCCGGGGCCGGTTCCGCCACCGGCACCCCCGCCGATCTCCCCGCCGACGCCCCCGCCGACGCCCCTGCCGATGCCTCCGCCGATGCCCCTGCCGATGTCCCCGCCGACCTGCCGGGCGCCCCGGACGCGCCCGCCCTGGTGCCGGCGACGCCGCCCGGCACCGTGACGGACCCGCTGGCGCCCGCGGACACCCCGGCTCCCGTCGCCGCCACCACGCCAGCCCAGCAGGCCGCCACGGTCTCCACCGTCATGGTGACCCTGCG
Organism: Kitasatospora sp. NBC_01302; assembly: GCF_035976515.1. Classification (NCBI taxonomy): domain Bacteria; kingdom Bacillati; phylum Actinomycetota; class Actinomycetes; order Kitasatosporales; family Streptomycetaceae; genus Kitasatospora; species Kitasatospora sp. NBC_01302. The sequence goes on along the minus strand of NZ_CP108404.1, from coordinate 4,742,919 downwards.
GGACCCGGCCACGCTGGTGCTCGTCCTCGGTACCGGGCTGGTGCTGATCGGCCTCGGGCTGGGGATGGTGGGGCTGCGGCTGCGCCGCGGCTGACCGGCGGCGGCCGGGGCCCGGGGGCGGGGCCACGGCCGCCGAGACCAAGGTCGGTTGACCCCCTCACCGGCCGGAGCATATGAAAGAGCTATGACGAAGCCGAACGAACGGCCCGAGCACGAGCCGTACCAGGGATCGACGGGACCGACCGGGCCGTCGGACGACCACCTGCAGCAGGTACTGATCGTGGGCCCGGACGGCATGGCGATCGGCGGCGCGCCCGGCGCCCAGGGCCGGGTCTTCGGCCGCACCGGCGAGGACGGGGAGCACCGCGAGCTGCCGGTGACCGAGATGGTCGAGCAGCCCGCCAAGGTGATGCGGATCGGCAGCATGATCAAGCAGCTGCTGGAGGAGGTCCGCGCGGCTCCCCTCGACGAGGCCAGCCGGGCCCGCTTGAAGGACATCCACGCCAGCTCGATCAAGGAGCTGGAACTCGGGCTGGCGCCGGAGCTGGTGGAGGAGCTGGAGCGGCTCTCGCTGCCGTTCACCGAGGACACCATCCCCACCGAGGCCGAGCTGCGGATCGCCCAGGCCCAGCTGGTCGGCTGGCTGGAGGGGCTCTTCCACGGGATCCAGACCGCGCTCTTCGCCCAGCAGATGGCCGCCCGGGCCCAGCTGGAGCAGATGCGCCGCGCGCTGCCGCCGGGCAGCGTGCCGCCGGACCAGGAGTTCGAGGACCCGGGCGAGGGGCGCGGCATGCGCTCGGGCCCCTACCTGTAGCCGCCGGCCCCGTGACCGTGCGGGTTCCCGGGCGCGGCGACCGGCCGTGCCCGGGCCGTTCGGACACCGTCGGCGCACCCCGGTGGTGCATCCGGGCGCGGTGACGGTGCGCGACGGCGCAGCCGATACCCTGACCCCTGTCGCAGGCCCGCCGAGGGGGAAGCAGAGGACCATGAGCGAGGACGGCAGCACCGGAGTGGACCAGTCGCAGGGGCAGCTCACCTCGCTGGGCCACGGGCGGTATGTCCTGCAGCGGCTGCTGGGCGAGGGCGGTATGGCCTCGGTCCACCTGGCCTACGACAACGTGCTCGGCCGCAACGTCGCAGTGAAGACGCTGCACACCGAGCTGGGCCGGGAGCAGTCCTTCCGCGAGCGCTTCCGGCGCGAGGCGCAGGCCGTCGCCCGCCTCCAGCACCCCAACATCGTCGCGGTCCACGACACCGGCGAGGAGGTGGCACCGGACGGTGCCACCACCCCCTACATCGTCATGGAGTACGTCGAGGGCCACTCGCTGCGCGACGTGCTCAACCAGGCGATCGCCGAGCACGGCGCGATGCCCGCCGACCAGGCCCTGAAGATCACCAGCGCGGTGCTGGCCGCCCTGGACACCTCGCACGACCAGGGCCTGGTGCACCGCGACATCAAGCCCGGCAACGTCATGGTGAACACCAAGGGCGAGGTCAAGGTGATGGACTTCGGCATCGCCCGGGCCATGCAGTCGGGGGTGACCTCGATGACCCAGACCGGCATGGTGGTCGGCACCCCGCAGTACCTCTCGCCCGAGCAGGCGCTGGGCAAGAGCGTGGACGCCCGCTCCGACCTCTACTCGGTCGGCTGCATGCTCTTCGAACTGCTCACCGGCCAGCTCCCGTTCGACGGGGACTCGCCGTTCTCCATCGCCTACAAGCACGTGCAGGAGCAGCCGCCGGCCCCCTCCAGCCTGAACCGCGCGGTGACCCCGGCGGTGGACGCGCTGGTGGCCCGTTCGCTGCGCAAGGACCCCGCGCACCGCTTCCCCACCGCGCAGACCATGCGCGACGAGGTGGAGCGGGTGGCGAGCGGGGAGAAGAGCGGCGGCGCCTCGCTGGCCGCCTCCCCGCTGGTGATCAGCGAGGGGCCGCGGGCCACCCACGCCTCCAGCTCGCTGACCAACTTCCCGCCGGTCGGCGGGGACATCAACACCCCCGGCCCGCAGGTGCACCAGCCCTACCAGCCGCAGCCGGTGGCCGGCCCGTACGGGCCGCAGACCCCGCCGCCGGCCTACGGGCCCGGGCCGAGCACCCCGGCCCCGCAGCCCTACCAGCAGCCGTACCAGACCCCGGCGCCGCAGGCCTACCGGACGCCGCCGGCCTTCCCGCAGCAGGCGCCCACGCCCGCGCCGATGCCGCAGGCCGTCCCGTACGCGCCGCCGCAGCCGGTGCGGGCCAACAACAACGGCTGCTCGACGGCGCTGGTGGTGATCGGCGTGATCATCGGCGTGATCGTTCTGATGGTCATCATCATCGCGATCGTGGCCAAGAGCAGCACCGACACCAGTGGCCAGCCGGCGGTGCCCGCCCAGGTCAGCCACCTCGACCGGGCCGCCGGGCCGTCGCAGGACCTGGCGTAACGGCGCGGACACGCACCGGGCTGCCCGCTCTCCGGCAGCCGGACGCATTCGGGGTGCGGGCGCCATTGGCGGTAGCGTTCTCGGGGAGCGAATCGAAAGGGCGACCGCGACCAGAGCGTCGGCCCGGGGCGAGGGAGTAATGGCACAGACGCACGAGCCGGGCGACGGCGAGGGTGAGTTCACCCCTGCCCCCGGCGCCGGTCCCGGTCCCGAGCACGAGCGCGACTACCCCTACGAGCGGGGCGCGTCGGACGAGAAGCCGTCCGACTACGACCCCGAGCAGACCACGGTCGGCCGCCCCCAGAGCCAGCCGTACGGCGGTCCGAGCACCCCGGGCCGCGGCATCGCCGCCGCGCTCGGCACCCTCGGCGACGGCCGCTACCGGCTGACCCACCGGCTGGGCCGCGGCGGCATGGCCGAGGTGCTGGCCGCCCAGGACGTGCGGCTGGGCCGCCAGGTCGCGGTCAAGCTGCTCCGTCCCGAGCTGGCCCAGGACGAGGTGTCCCGGCTGCGGTTCACCCGTGAGGCGCACTCGGTGGCCTCGCTCAACCACCACTCGATCGTCGCGGTCTACGACACCGGCGAGGAGCTGGTGGGCGGGGAGTCCACCCCGTACATCGTGATGGAGCTGGTGGAGGGCAAGACCGTCCGCGAGCTGCTGGTGGACGAGGAGGCGCCGCCGGTCGACCAGGCGCTGATCATCATCGCCGGGGTGCTGGAGGCGCTGGACTACAGCCACCGCCACGGCATCGTGCACCGGGACATCAAGCCCGCGAACGTGATCATCACGACCGCCGGCGCGGTCAAGGTGATGGACTTCGGCATCGCCCGCGCGCTCGACGGCGCGGCCAGCACCATGACCCAGACCGGCATGGTGATGGGCACCCCGCAGTACCTCTCGCCCGAGCAGGCGCTGGGCAAGCCGGTGGACCACCGCTCCGACCTGTACGCGGCCGGCTGCATGCTCTACGAGCTGCTGACGCTGCGCCCGCCGTTCACCGGCGACACCCCGCTCTCGGTGGTCTACCAGCACGTCCAGGACGCGCCGGTGCCGCCCTCGCAGGCCAACAACCGGGTGCCGTGGCAGCTGGACGAGCTGGTGCTGCGCTCGCTGGCGAAGAACCCGGACGAGCGGTTCCAGAGCGCGGACGAGTTCCGCGCCCACGTCCAGCACGCGCTGCGCGAGATGCACGGCGCGGGCGGCTACCCCACCGCGCAGCTCGGCGGCTTCGGGCAGTCGGGCTACGACGGCACGCCGGGCCAGGGGACCGCCGTCACGGCGGTCTTCGGGGCCGCCGGCGCCGGCCGGCCCGCCGACCAGACCGCCGTGCTGCCCTACGGCGCCACGGCGGGCGGCTACCAGACCCCGGCCACGCCGTACGGCGGCGCGGGCGGTGGCGGCAACGGCGGCAGTGGTGACGGCTACGGCGGCGGCTACGAGGAGCAGCCGCGTCCCGGCGGCCGGCGCAAGGCGCTGGCCTGGGTGGCCGGTGTGGTGCTGGTGCTGGCGGCCGGGGTCGGCATCGCGGTGGCGTCCACCGGCGGCGGTGGCGGTGGCGGCGGGGGCAGCGTCGTGAACCCGGTGGCGCCCAGCAACGCGGCCTCGCCGTCCGACTCGCCGTCCGACTCGCCGAGCACGCTCAGCCCGAGCCCCACGCCGAGCCTGAGCCCGAGCCGCTCCCGCACGCCGTACCAGCCGCCCACCGAGCCGTCGCAGCCGAGCTACCAGCCGAGCTACCGGCCGCCGCGCTCGAGCGCGCCGGTCACCGGGCAGCCGTCCGGGGGCAGCACGGTCACCGGGCAGCCGTCCGGGGGCAGCACGGTCACCGGGCAGCCGTCCGGCGGGAGCACGGTCACCGGTCAGCCGTCCGGCGGGAGCACGGGCACCGGGCAGCCGACCGGCAGCACCGGTGGTGGCACGGGTGGGGGTACCGGCGGTGGCACGGGCGGCGGCACCGGCGGTGGTACCGGTGGCAGTGGCAGCACGCCGGTCTCGCCGCCGGCGGGTGTCATCGGCGGCAGCACCGGCGGGCACGCGAGCGCGCCGGCCTCCCCGAACTGACGCCCGTCAGTTCACGAACGCGTCGAGGACCTGCTCGTACTCCTGGCACCACCAGACCGTCTGTCCGGCGGCTGCCGGGAAGAGCGGGTCGGCGCGCGGGTCGGCGCGCTGGTAGCGCCACTGGAGCATCCAGAAGTCGTTGAGCCGCTCCCACCAGACCCGGTGCACGGCCAGCGCCAGCTCCGCGCGGTCGGCGCCGCAGGCGGCCCGGTAGCCGCGCGCGTACTGGCGCACCCGGGCCAGGTCCAGCTCGCCGGTGACCGGGTCGTTGAAGATCAGCGTGGCGGCCCGCACCGCCTCCTCGGCGCGCGGGCGCACCCGCAGCCGGTCCCAGTCGAGCACGCCCGCGACCCGGCCGCCGCGGTACAGCAGGTTGAGGCCGTGGAAGTCGCCGTGCACCCAGCCGCAGCGGCCGAACTCCGCTGGTGCGGGCCGACGGTGGCGGTGGGCGGCCAGCAACTCGGCGCGCTCGGCCAGCCGTTCTTCGGCGAGGTGCTCGAACGGGCCGTACGGGCGGTGCCCGGCGGCCAGCGTGCGCAGCTGCCCGATCAGTTCGGCGGTCTCCTCGGGCTCGGCGCTGGGCAGTTCGGCCGGCTGGGTGACCAGGGCGCAGATCTCCTCGAGTGCGCCGTGCAGTTCGGCGAGGAGCGTGCCGAGTGCGGCGGACTGCGACAGGTCCAGCTCGGCCCCGGTGCGGTGCCGCCCCGCCACCCAGGGGTAGAGCGCGAAGTGGCGGCCCTCGTGGTCGGTGACGGTGTGGCCGTCCCGGTCGGCCAGCGGGGCCGGCACCGGCAGGCCGCGCTCGGCCAGTGCGGTGGTGGCCAGGTGCTGGGCCGCGATCGCGGCGCGGGTGGCGGTGGCCTGGTCCACGTAGCACTTGAGGAAGTAGCACCCGCGGTGGGTGGTGACCCGGTAGCCGCGGTTGAGCAGGCCCTCGGCCACCGGCTCGGCCGCGAGCAGCCGGCCGGCGGCGTAGCCGCGCAGCACCCGGGCCAGCACCTCGTGCGGGACCGGCGGGCTGAGGGTGCCCACCGGCGGCGCGGCGGCGTCCGGACCGTCCGGAGCGTGGACGAGGATGTCCGGATCATGGTCAACCGGCTTGCCGGTAAGGATGGTTGGCGCGGAGAGGAGTTGACGGTCAATCACGCTCCGTCATCGTAGCCGGGCGGGCCGGGCGAGGCGCCGATGGCGGAAATTGCCCGGTTGTGAGCACCGTGCCGATGGTCATGATCGCTGACGGTGCGTTAACCAACCGCTGGTGGGACGGTTAGTGATGCTGCTGGTCCGCGCCGAGCCGGGCCACGTAGGCGGCGGCCTGGGTGCGTCGGGCCATACCCATTTTGGCCAGCAGGCTGGAGACGTAGTTCTTGACCGTCTTCTCCGCCAGGTGCAGCTCGCCGCCGATCTGACGGTTCGTCATGCCCTCGCCGATCAGCTCCAGGATCCGCCGCTCCTGCCTGGTCAGTTGGGCGAGCTTCTCGTCCTCCTTCTCGCCGCCCTCGCGCAGCCGCTGCAGCACCCGGCTGGTGGCCACCGGGTCGAGCAGCGACTTGCCGGCGGCCACGTCGCGCACGGCCGAGAGCAGGTCGGTGCCGCGGATCGCCTTGAGCACGTAGCCCGAGGCCCCGGCCATGATCGAGTCGAACAGGGCCTCGTCGTCGGAGAACGAGGTGAGCATCAGGCAGCGGATCGCGGGCTGCTGCGAGCGGACCTCGCGGCAGACCTCCACGCCGTTGCCGTCCGGCAGGCGGACGTCGAGGACGGCGACGTCGGGGGCGACGGCGGGGATCCGGGCCAGCGCCTCGGCCGCGGTGCCGGCCTCGCCGACCACCTCGATGTCCGTCTCACCGGACAGCAGCTCGTGCACCCCACGGCGGACCACCTCGTGGTCGTCGAGCAGGAAAACCCTGATTCGCCCGTTTTCGTTCATCGCCAAATACTCCCATAACGCCACAGAGAAGACCTATCGCCCGCACCAGCCGCCACACAAATCTGTCCGATCAACCCCCTTACGCGAAACGCGCTGCCCGGATAGCGTGCGCAGGTGTCCTGACGGCACCCGCCGGCGCGAGCTGTGAGCCCGGTCCGATCCCACCCAGGTCGGAACAAGTAGGACGTCCTAGCGCAGGCGCGCCAAGAGCGCCCGCTGGGTAACGTTCTCGTGAGGACGCCGTCGGAAAAGGATCACCACCTGCCGCGTATTCGGTGCGCCCACCCCGCGCACTGTGCGAGGAGGTGACCGGACCGGTCACCGGCGACCCCGGGCGGCCGGACAGACCGAGGAGTGAACGTGACCGTCAAAAGCACGGCGAGGGCGCGCAAGAAGGCCGCCCCCGGCGTCCCCGAGAACGTCCCCGCGGGGAAGGACGCCCCGGCCGAGCTCATCCAGCTGCTGACCCCGGAAGGCGAGCGGGTCGAGCACCCGGACTACCCGCTGACCGTCACCCCCGAGGAGCTGCGCTCCCTCTACCGCGACCTGGTGCTGGTGCGGCGCTTCGACGCCGAGGCCACCGCGCTGCAGCGCCAGGGCGAGCTGGGCCTGTGGGCCTCGCTGCTCGGCCAGGAGGCGGCGCAGGTCGGCAGCGGCCGTGCGATGCGCGAGCACGACTACGCCTTCCCCACCTACCGTGAGCACGGCGTCGCCTGGTGTCGCGGGGTGGACCCGCTCAACCTGCTCGGGATGTTCCGCGGTGTGAACCACGGCGGCTGGGACCCGAACGAGAAGAACTTCCACCTGTACACGATCGTGATCGGCTCGCAGACGCTGCACGCGACCGGCTACGCGATGGGCATCACCAAGGACGGCGCGGACGACGCGGTGATCGCCTACTTCGGCGACGGCGCCTCCAGCCAGGGAGACGTCAACGAGGCCTTCACCTTCGCCTCGGTCTACAACTCCCCGGTGGTCTTCTTCTGCCAGAACAACCAGTGGGCGATCTCCGAGCCGACCACCACCCAGACCCGGATCCCGCTCTACCGCCGCGCCTCCGGCTTCGGCTTCCCCGGCGTGCGGGTGGACGGCAACGACGTGCTGGCCTGCCTGGCGGTCACCCGCTGGGCGCTGGACCACGCCCGCAGCGGCAGCGGTCCGGTGCTGGTCGAGGCGTTCACCTACCGGATGGGTGCGCACACCACCTCCGACGACCCGACCCGCTACCGGGCCACCGAGGAGACCGAGGCCTGGAAGGCCAAGGACCCGATCTCCCGGCTGAAGGCGCACCTGGAGCACGAGAAGCTGGCCGACGAGGAGTTCTTCGCGTCGGTGGAGGCGGAGAGCGAGGCGCTGGGCCTGCGGGTGCGCGAGGGCGTGCGCTCGATGCCCGACCCCGACCCGACGCTGATCTTCGACCATGTCTACGCCGAGCCGCACGCCCTGGTGGCCGAGGAGCGGGCCGAGTATGTCGCGTATGCGGAGTCGTTCGAGGGCGGGGAGTAATCGATCATGTCCAAGCTCAGCATGTCGAAGGCCATCAACGAGGGCCTTCGCCTCTGCCTGGAGAACGACCCGAAGACCCTGGTGATGGGTGAGGACGTCGGCAAGCTCGGCGGCGTCTTCCGGGTCACCGACGGCCTGCAGAAGGACTTCGGCGAGGACCGGGTGATCGACACCCCGCTCGCCGAGTCCGGCATCGTCGGCACCGCGATCGGCCTGGCGCTGCGCGGCTACCGCCCGATCGTGGAGATCCAGTTCGACGGCTTCGTCTACCCGGCCTTCGACCAGATCGTCACCCAGCTGGCCAAGATGCACGCCCGCGCGCTCGGGCACGTCAAGATGCCGGTCACCATCCGGATCCCGTACGCCGGCGGCATCGGCGCGGTCGAGCACCACAGCGAGTCGCACGAGGCGTACTTCGCGCATACGGCGGGCCTGCGGGTGGTCACCCCGTCCAACCCGGACGACGCGTACTGGATGCTGCGGCAGTCGGTGGAGTCCGACGACCCGGTGATCTTCCTGGAGCCCAAGGCCCGCTACTGGGACAAGGCCGAGATCAGCTCCGCGCCCGTGCTGGACCTGCACGCCGCCAAGGTCGTGCGCCCCGGCACCGACCTGACGCTGCTGGCCTACGGCCCGATGGTGAAGGTCTGCCTGGAGGCGGCGGCAGCCGCCGAGCAGGACGGGCGCAACCTGGAGGTGGTCGACCTGCGCTCGCTCTCGCCGGTCGACTTCGCCACCCTGCAGGCCTCGGTGCAGCGCACCGGCCGGGCCGTGGTGGTGCACGAGGCACCGGTCTTCCTCGGCATGGGCGCCGAGCTGGCCGCCCGGCTCACCGAGAAGTGCTTCTACCACCTGGAGGCGCCGATCCTGCGGGTCGGCGGCTACTACGCGCCGTACCCGCCGTCCCGGGTCGAGGAGCAGTTCCTGCCCGACCTGGACCGGGTGCTGGACGCCGTCGACCGCGCCCTGGCGTTCTGAGAACGGAGTGACAACGATGACCACAGATGTCGGCTCACTCCGTGAGTTCAAGATGCCCGACGTGGGCGAGGGCCTGACCGAGGCCGAGATCCTCAAGTGGTACGTGCAGCCCGGCGACACCGTCACCGACGGCCAGATCGTCTGCGAGGTGGAGACCGCCAAGGCCGCGGTGGAGCTGCCGATCCCGTTCAACGGGACGGTGCAGGCGCTGCACTTCCCCGAGGGCGCCACGGTCGACGTCGGCACCTCGATCATCGCGGTCGCGGTGGCCGGTGCGGCGCCCGCCGCCGCCCCTGCCCCGGCGGCCGCGCCCGCCCCGGCGCCGGCCGAGGCCGAGCCCGCCGAGCCGGCCCGCCGTGAGGTGCTGGTCGGCTACGGCCCGCGCACCGGCGGCACCCAGCGCCGGGCCCGGCGCACGACCGTGACGGTCACCGCCACGGCGGTGGCCGCCCCGGCGCCGGTGCCCGCTGCCGCCCCGGCGGCCGCGCCGGTCGTCCCGGCGCAGCAGTCGGTCTCCGGCGAGCGGCCGTTGGCCAAGCCGCCGGTCCGCAAGCTCGCCAAGGACCTCGGGATCGACCTGCGCACCGTGGTGCCGACCGGCCGGGACGGGATCATCACCCGCGAGGACGTGCACGCCGCCGCGGCGCCCGCGCCGGTCGCCGAGCCCGCGGCGCCGGTCGCGGTCGAGGCCGCCCCGGCGGCCCCGGTGGCTGCCGCCGGCACCGATGTGCGACTGCCGATCAAGGGTGTCCGCAAGGCCACCGCGGCGGCGATGGTCGCCTCCGCCTTCACCGCGCCGCACGTCACCGAGTTCGTCCAGGTCGACGTCACCCGCACGATGAAGCTGGTGCGCACGCTCAAGGAGAGCGGCGAGCTTGGCCAGGGGGTGCGGGTCAGCCCGCTGCTGCTGGTGGCCAAGGCGCTGCTCACCGCGATCAGGCGCAACCCCGAGGTCAACGCCAGCTGGGACGAGGCCGCCCAGGAGATCGTGCTGCGCGGCCAGGTCAACCTCGGCATCGCCGCCGCCACGCCGCGCGGTCTGATCGTGCCGAACATCAAGAACGCCGGTGCGCTCACCCTGTCCGGTCTGGCGACCGAGCTGGGCTCGCTGATCGACACCGCCCGCCAGGGCAGGACGTCGCCGGCGGACATGGCCGGCGGCACCGTCACCATCACCAACGTCGGCGTCTTCGGCGTCGACACCGGCACCCCGATCCTCAACCCCGGCGAGGCCGCCATCCTGGCCTTCGGCGCGGTCCGGGAGCTGCCGTGGGTCCACAAGGGCAAGGTGGTGCCCCGCCAGGTCACCACGCTGGCGCTCTCCTTCGACCACCGGATGGTCGACGGTGAGCTGGGCTCCAAGGTGCTGGCCGACGTCGCCGCCATCCTTGAGCGCCCCAAGCGGCTGATCACCTGGGCCTGACGGTCCGTCAACACAGCTGAGGGCCCCGCACCGTCGACCGGTGCGGGGCCCGACTGCGTTCGGATCAGCGGTGGTCGGCCCGGCGGCGCCGGGTGACGACGAGCGCACCCGCGCCCAGCAGCACCAGCGCGCCGCCCGCGCCGGCCAGCGGGAGCGCGGAGCTGCCGCCGCCGGTGTAGGCCAGGCGCGGGGTGGCCGTGGCGGAGCTGCTGCCGGTCGGCTCGGCGCTGGGGGCGGTGGTGGCCGGTGCCGCGGCGGCCGGCTGCGTCGGCGCGGTGCCGGTGGTGGCGCTCGGCGCGGCGCTGGTGGCGGCGGCCGGGGCGGCCGGCGCGGGGTTCTGCCGGGCCGGGGCCGCGGACGGCTTGGCGGAGGCCGACGGCGCGGTGACGGCGGGCAGCACGGTGAGGTCGCGGACGTCACTGTCCGAGGCCGTGCCGTCGTCCGCCACGGCAAAGACCCGGGCCTGCAGCTTCGTGGTGCTCCGCACGGCGCCCGGCTTCAGGGCCAGCCGGTAGGTGAAGTGCACCGCACGGCCGTTGACCATGGGGCTGCCCTTGATCCCGGACAGGTCGGCGATCAGGGTGGAGGGGCCGGTCGAGTGGACCGGCACCGGCTGCCAGCCGTCCGTGACGTGCACCTGGAGGACCACGTCGCGCTGGGTCACGAAGCGCTGCGGGTCGTCCGTGGACAGCACCAGCTCCGGTCGGACGTCCTGGTAGGGCGTGCCGCTCTCCTTGAGGGACTCGACGCCGATCTCCAGCGGCTCACCGCCCGGGGTGATCGTCAGGGGCCCGTTGGCCATCATGAAGAAGCCGGTCTGGAAGCCGTTCCCCTTGGCCGGGTTGGCCGGCGCCGGGCTGTCGGAGGCCGCGGGGGCCGGGGCGGGCTCGGGCGCGCCGTTGCGCACCACCTTGAGGACGTGGGAGGAGGTCTCGCCCTGGGCGTCCGGCCCCGTGTACAGCGTGATGTTCTGCTGGTCGGCCGGGGCGTCGGCCGACAGGCTGATCCGGAAGAGGAGGCGGGCGGCGTGACCGTCGTCCAGCCGCTGCGCGAGGGAGGAGGTGTCGACGTTGAGGGTCGGGTCGCAGCTGTGCCGCACCGGCAGCGTCCGCCACGCGCCGTTGACCATCACCTCGACCGTGAAGTCCTGCGGGCGCAGGAGGTGCCCGCCGCCCTGGTGGCTGCTGGCCGCGGTGTTGTCGAAGGACAGGACGGGGGCGACGGAGGCGGCGGCGCCGGTGGAGTTGCCGATCTCCACGCCGACCTCGGCCGCGGGGCCGCCGGCGGTGATGCTGTCGGGCAGCTCCGGGATGAAGCTGCCCGACCAGTGCACCGGAGCCGCGGCGGGAGCGCTCGCCGTGGCCGCGCCGGTCGGCTCGTCACCGCAGGCCCAGGCCGGGGCCGCGCCGCCGAGCAGCGGCAGCGCGGCGCCCAGGGCGAGGGTGGCGACGCCGGTGGCGAGGGTGCGACGCGAGACGACAATGGCGGCAATACGGGAGAAAGCGGGCATGCGCATGGCGCGCTCCTTCAAGGACCTGGTTCTGACGGTGTGTGGGTGAAGGAGTCCGGCGTCGCGTCCCCCCGGCTGCGCCGGTCCCGCTCTCCGTGCCTTCATCCGTATAGACGCACATCCCCGCCGGGGGTTGCAGGTGACGTCGAAGAATTTTTCCGCCTGTCCCGGGCCGCTCCTGAATACTGCTCGGATGGCCGAACAACGCACCCTGGACGCCCCCGTCGACCCGCTCGCCGGACCGTCACCAGCCGCCGCCTCGCTGCGCCGCGACGTCTCCTTCTCGGCCCTGCTGGCCGGTCTGGTCGCCGTGGTGGTCTGCTACTCCGGGCCGCTGGTGGTGGTGCTGGCGGCGGCGCGGGCCGGGCACCTGGACCAGGCGCACACCGCCTCGTGGATCTGGGCGATATCGATCGGCAGCGGGGTGACCTCGCTGCTGCTCAGCTGGCGGACCAGGCTGCCGGTGATCACCGCCTGGTCGACGCCGGGGACCGCGCTGCTGGTCAGCAGCCTGGGCGCGTACTCCTACCGGGAGGCGATCGGCGCCTACCTGGTCAGCGGGGTGGCGGTGACGGTGCTCGGGGTCACCGGGCTGTTCGGGCGGCTGGTGCGGGCGATCCCCGGCAGCGTGGTGAACGCGATGCTGGCGGGCATCCTGTTCAGCTTCGGAACGGAGATCTTCAGCTCGCTGCACACCGCGCCCGCCGTGGTGCTCGGCGCACTCGCGGCCTATCTGACGGCCAAGCGGCTGCTGCCCAGGTACGCGGTGCCGGCCGCGCTGCTGGTCGGGGCGGTGGTGGCCGCGTGCACCGTGGGCCTGCCGCTCGAACCGGGCCACGGCGGTCTGACCCGGCCGGTGCTGACCGTGCCCGCGTTCGGCGGGGCGGCGCTGGTGGGTCTGGCGCTGCCGCTCACCCTGGTCGCGCTGACCTCGCAGAACGCGCCGGGGCTCGGTGTGCTGCGCGGCTTCGGCTACCGGCCCGACGACCGGCTGCTGGTCGGCGCGACCGGGGTGGTCTCGGTCCTGCTGGCGCCGTTCGGCGGCCCCGGGGTCAACATCGCCGCCATCACCGCTGCGATCTGCGCCGGCCCCGAGAGCCACCCCGAGCCGCGCCGCCGCTACCCGGCCGGCATGTCGATCGGGGTGCTCTACCTGCTGGTGGGCTGCTTCGGCGGGGTGCTGGTCAGCCTCTTCTCGGCGCTGCCCGCGGCGCTGGTCGCGGTGGTCGGCGGCGTGGCGCTGCTGGGCGCCTTCCAGGGCAGTCTGGCGGGTGCGCTGGCCGAGGAGAACGGCAGGGAGGCCGCGGCGGTGACCTTCCTCGCCACCACCTCGGGGATGACGCTGTTCGGCGTCGGCGCGGCCTTCTGGGGCCTGCTGTTCGGGGTCGGCACCCAGCTGATCCTCGGCGCCCGCACCGACCGGCAGCGGCCGGCGGACGGTCACCGGGCCGCAGCCGAGGGGACGCGCAAGCCGGGCTGAGCCTACGGGTGGCAGTGGTGGGCCTGGCGGGTGAGAAGCGCGTGTCGGGGGCGGTGGCTCCGGACCGGACGGGTACGGCTGTGCGACCCCCACCCGCGCGCCCGCCGGGTGACCGGAGCACCGAGGACCGTCGGTATGGCGCCTGGCAACCCTGGCCGTCTCATCCGGAGTCTGGCCGCACTCGTTCTGCTCGCGGCGGCTGTGCTGCCCGCCGCCCTGGAGCTCGCCGGTCCGGCGCCGTTCGCGCCGGCCTGGTCGACCGGAGCCGTCGGCGGCTCGGCCACCGACCGGGCTGCGCCGCCCAGAGGCGGGGCGGGCGTCGCGCCCGCCCGGCTGCGGGCCGGCGCGCCGACCGTGGACATACGCCGCACCGGTGATCCGGCGAACCGGATCACCCTGGTGCTGCTCGGCGACGGCTACACGGCCGGCCAGCAGGACGTCTTCCGCCAGCAGGCCGACAACGCCTGGCGGGCGCTGATGGACATCGAGCCGTTCCGCACCTACCAGGGCTTCTTCAACATACGGCGGGTCGAGGTGATCTCCCCGACCACCGGGATCGTCGAGGGGCAGGTCAAGGGGCGCCGGCCCAGCACCCCGCTGGGGATGCACTTCTGGTGCGAGGGCACCGCGCGGCTGCTGTGCGCCGACGAGAACGCCACCGCCCAGTACGCCGGCCAGGGGCCCGGACCGCAGTACCTGATCGCGCTGGCCAACTCCACCGAGTACGGCGGGGCCGGCGGCACCGGGGTGACCACGCTGTCGGGCGGCAGCCCGGACGCGGGGCGGATCATCCAGCACGAGATAGGGCACACCGTCGGCGACCTCGGCGACGAGTACGACAGCGCCCCGAAGGACGCCGGCTACCCCAACCTCTCCACCCAGGGCGCCGACGCCATGCGCCGCGACCACCTCAAGTGGTGGCGCTGGCTGGGGACCGACTCGCCGGACGGCGGCGGCCCGGTGGGCGCCTACCGCAGCGCCAACGGCGTCTACCGCCCCACCGCCGACTCGGTGATGCGCACCCTGGGCGGCAGCTACAACCTCCCCTCGCGGGAGGCGATCATCGAGCAGCTCTACCGCCGGGTCAGCCCGCTGGACGGCGTCTCGCCGGCGGCGGGCCGGGTGGCGGGGCGGCCCCGGCTGACGGTGCGGCCACTGGCCCTGACGGGCGGTCGGCAGCTCCAGGTGGAGTGGAAGGTGGACGGCAAGGTGGTCCCGTCCCCTGCCCCCGACCACACCTGGTTCGACCCCGCGGCGCTGGCGCTCTCCCCCGGCCAGCGGGTGACGGTGACCGCGACGGTGCGCGACACCACCGACTGGGTCCGCGACGAGGCGTTCCGCGACCAGCACATGACGCGCAGTGCCAACTGGGTCCTGACGGGGTGAGAGGGATCACCGTCCGGCCGGACGCCATCCAATGATGGGATGACTAATCTGGGTCCACTATGACCGTGGACCCAGCCGTCACCCGCCCTTCCGCCGTCCCTGGTCCCCGGCTCCGCACCGCCCCGCCGCCCGCCGCCCCGCCGCCCGCCGCCCCGCCGCCCGCCGCCCCGCCGCCCGCCGCACCGGCGCTCGATCCGCCGGGCGGGCGGGCCGCCTGGCTGGCCTGGAGCATCGGTGTCAGCTGTTACGTGCTCGCGGTGATCCACCGCACCAGCCTCGGGGTCGCCGGTCTGGACGCCGCGCACCGGTTCGGGGTGGACGCCTCCACCCTCGCCACCTTCTCCATCCTGCAGGTGCTGGTCTATGCCGCGATGCAGGTCCCGGTCGGCCTGCTGATCGACCGCTTCGGGCCGCGCCGGGTGCTGCTGCTGGGCACCGTGCTGCTCAGCGCGGGCCAGCTGGCCTTCGCGCTCAGCAGCGCGTTCGGGCCCGCGCTGGTCTCCCGGGCGGTGATCGGCTGCGGGGACGCGATGACCTTCATCAGCGTGCTGCGGGTCGCCGCCCGCTGGTTCCCGGCGGCGAAGAACCCGCTGGTCGTGCAGCTCACCGGGCTGGCCGGGATGGGCGGCAACCTGGTCAGCACGGTGGTGCTCGCGCAGACGCTGCACACCGAGGGCTGGACGGTGAGCTTCACCGCGGTCTCGCTGCTGGGGGTGCTGGTCTTCGCGCTGGTGGCGCTGCTGCTCAAGGAGGCACCGCCGGGCGCCGTGAACGCGTCCGCGCCGCCGGGCGTCGCCGTGGCGGCCGACCCGCCGGCCGTTCCGCTCGGGCGGGCGCCGATCCGTGCGCAGATCCGCGACTCCTGGCGGCAGCCCGGCACCCGGCTGGGCCTGTGGGTGCACTTCACCACCCAGTTCCCCTCCAACGTCTTCGCGCTGCTCTGGGGGATGCCGTACCTGGTCGAGGGTCAGGGGATGAGCCGGGGCCAGGCCGGCGGGCTGCTGACCCTGCTGGTCCTGTCGAACATGTTCTTCGGCCTGCTCTTCGGGCGGCTGCTCTCCCGCGGCCCCGGGCTGCGGATGCCGCTGGTCTTCACCGTGCTCGCCGCCACCGCCGGGTGCTGGACCCTGGTGCTGGCCTGGCCCGGCGGCCGCCCGCCGCTCTGGTTGCTGGTGCTGCTGCTCCTGGTGATGGGCAGCAACGGCTCCGCCTCGCTGGTCGGCCTCGACTACGCCCGCGCGCACAACCCGGCGCACCGCCTGGGGACGGCTTCGGGCATCGTGAACATGGGGGGCTTCATCGCCACCATGATCAGCCTGCTGGGGATCGGGGTCCTGCTGGACCTGCTCTCCCCGGCCGGGGCCGGCGCCTACTCGGCCCAGGCGTACCGGGGGGCGTTCTGCTGGCTGGCCGTGCCGCTGGTGCTCGGCACGGTGATGATCGTGCGGCTGCGGGCGAAGGCCGAGGCCGAGGCCGAGGGGCGCGGCGCGGGCGACTGAGCCGCCGCTGCCCGCTGCCGCCCGCGCGGCAGCGGACGGGGCGTCAGTGCGTCTGGGCGAAGTGCTCCAGGATCCGGGCCGCCAGCTCGTCGTCCCCGTCGATGCGCAGCGCGCCGGCCGGCAGGGCCTCGGGGCGCACCCGGCCGCAGGCCAGCCGCAGGAAGGTCTCCCAGCCGAGGGTGAACTGGACGTCGGGGCCCAGGCTGATCTGCCCGTCGATCGTGCCGCGGCCGCTCTCGTCGACCCGCACGGTGCGCAGGAACTCCAGCGGACCGGTGACGTCGAAGACGACCACCGCGCCGGCGGGGGCGCCGGCCTGCTTGGCGATGGTCTTCGGCAGGCCCAGGAGCAGCAGGTCGCGGGTGACCTGGGCGGCCGCGGAGTCCAGGTTGCCGGGCAGCTGCAGGGCCCGGCGCAGGTCCTGCTCGTGCACCCAGACGTCGAGCACCCGCATCTGGAGCAGCCGCTGGTAGGGCAGCTCGAAGGAGTACGGTCCGGCCGGGAAGCGCACCACGTCCGCGGCGGCCGTGGTGGCACCCCGCAGCGCGCGGGCGCGGCGGATGATCACGTACTCCAGCTCCGAGGTCATCTCGGGCGCGGTGTGGCAGCGGCGCTTGTCCACCGGCAGTTCGAGGTAGCGGGAGACCTCGTCCTTGATGTGCCGCAGGTCGCTGGGGAGCGAGTGGATCGGCCGCGGGTCGCCGAGCAGCTCGGACTCGACGGCGATCACGTGCGAGACCACGTCGCGCACCGACCAGCCGGGGCATTCGGTGGGCCGGTTCCAGGAGTCGCCGGGCAGCGCGGCCAGGAGCTCCGCTATGGACTCGATGGTCTGGGTCCAGGCGTCCGCGAGGGACTGTACGGCCTGATTGTCGGTCACAGCTGTTCTTCTCCGGCCATCCGTCGGCTTTACGCGCTAACCGCACGTTACGCTGCCGGGAGAGAGCAGGCAGCGCTTTCGGGTGACGATCGTAGGTCTCTTGTCGTGGACGGTGGTAGTGTGCGCGCCTCATTGATCCAACTCTCCGTGTCCGACGCCGAACCGGCGGCCGAACGGCGGGCCCGTGCCGCGGCCCTCGTACGGGCGCAGCAGGGCGCCGACCTGGTGGTCCTGCCGGAGCTCTGGCCGCTCGGCGGGTTCGCCTATGACGCCTGGTCAGACGGGGCGGAGCCGCTGGACGGCCCGACGGCCGAGGCGATGTCGGCGGCGGCGAAGGCCAGCGGAGCCTGGCTGCACGCCGGTTCGATCGTCGAGCGCGATCCGGACGGCCCGGTCTACAACACCTCGCTGCTCTTCTCGCCCGGCGGCGACCTGGTGCACACCTACCGCAAGATCCACCGCTTCGGCTTCGACAGCGGCGAGGCGGTGGTGATGGGAGCCGGGCAGGAGATCGTCACGGCGGGCACCGACTTCGGCACGCTGGGCCTGGCCACCTGCTACGACCTGCGCTTCCCCGAGCTGTTCCGGGCGCTGCTGGACGCCGGGGCGCAGTTGCTGGTGGTCCCGGCCGCCTGGCCCGAGCGGCGGCGCGAGCACTGGACCCTGCTGGCCCGGGCCCGTGCGGTGGAGGAGCAGGCGTACGTGCTGGCCTGCAACACGGCGGGCACCCACGGCGGGGTCGAGCAGGCCGGGCACAGCCTGGTGGTGGACCCGTGGGGCAAGGTGCTGGCCGAGGCGGGGGCGGGCGAGGAGGTGCTGACCGTCGAGTTCGACCCGGCGGAGGTGGCCCGGGCGCGCGCCGACTTCCCGGTGCTGCGGGACCGCTTGCTGGGGATCCCGGCACCGGTGCAGCGCTGAGCCGCGCCGGTGCAGCGCTGGGCCGCGCCGACCGGCGCGGCCGCGGCGCCGGTGGGGCTGTGGAGCAGCGGTGTGGCCGTTGCGCGGCTTTTGAGAGGATGACCCCCGGCAACGGGCCCGCCGGGGGCGCCGGCCATGGATCGAAGGAGGTGCGCTCGTGGTCGTCAGCGGTCTGGGGCGTCTCCCGATCCAGCGCAACAGCCTGCGGGAGCAGATCTCCGGGGCGCTGCGCGAGGAGCTGATGGCCGGCCGGCTGGCGGCGGGCAGCAACTTCACCGTCAAGGAGATCGCCGAGCTCTACGGCGTCTCCGCCACCCCGGCCCGGGAGGCGCTGGTCGACCTGGCGGCGCAGGGGCTGCTGCGGACCGAGCACCATCGCGGCTTCACCGTGCCCGAGCTCACCTGGGCCGACTTCCTGGAGATCTTCGAGGCCAGGGTGATGCTCACCGAGAGCGTGCTGCGCCGGCTGAGCGTGGCGGACAGCGCGTACGACTGGTCACGGCTGGGTTCGCTGCGGCGCCGGGCGGAGGCGGCGGCGCGGGCGGCCCGGGCCGGGCAGCTGGACGTCATGGTGGGCTGCGACCGGCGGTTCTGGCAGGAGATGTCCGGGTTCCTGGAGAACCGGCGGCTGGCCGACTACCTGGACTGGCTGCGGGTGCAGTCCTGGATGTTCGCGGCCCGGTTCCTGCGGGCCCGCACCGAGCTGGCCGGGGTCTGCTGGGACAAGCACGGCGACCTGGTCGAGCTGATCGCGGCCCGGGACCTGCCCGGCGCCCACCGGATGATCAACGACTACAACCTGTTCACCATCCGGCTGCTGGCCCAGCTGGCGGGGGAGTCGCCGGCCAGCACCTCGGTGCTCGCGCTGCTCACCGCCGAACCGGTGTTCCCGGCTCCCGGCCCCGTGCCCGGCGCTGGCCCGGTAGGGTAGTTCGGGCGTCGAGGAGTTCGACCGGCGCTCCGTGGGCCTCCCCGGGACCAGTGTCCGAGGAGCCGAAAGCCCGTGGACCCAAGCCGGCGAGAGGAAGAGCGGCCGTGGCCTGTGACCTCTGGCTCGTACCGCTCGTGGACGTACTGAGTCACAACCCCGAGAACCCGTTCCGCGACGACCTCGCGGTCTACAATGCGGCGCTGACCGCCCGTGGACTGCCCGAGGTGCCGGTCTACGCGTTCGCCCCCGGGGTCACCGGCGGCGTCGAGCCGATAGCGGCCTTCGACTACGACTCGCTGCACTTCCTGCGCCGCGCCTACCTGCTGCAGCGCACCGGCTTCCAGCTCACCCCGGTGGACGCGCTCGGCGGCGACTACGAGCAGCTGCTGGAGATGTTCGAGGCGACGGCCGAGCAGTCCCACCTGGTCTGGCACTTCGACCACGCCGGTGCGTACGTCCCGATCGAGTTCGAGGTCCCGCTGGTGGACCAGGAGCTGCTGGCCTCCGGCGGGCCGCTGGGCTCCTCCTACGGGCTGCTGCGCGAGCTGCAGGCGATCGCCCCCGCGCTCGGCATCGACCCGCTGAACCCGCCGGTCCCCACCCGGCCGCTGGGGCCCACCGGGCTGGAGCAGCCGTTCGCCCCGCCGCTGGACGACGTGCACCCCTACGCGCGCGAGCGGCACGCCTGGGCGGGGCTCTACGCGGCGGCGACCCGCAGCCTGACCCAGGGCTCGATGGTGGTCTTCGCCTGAGCCGGGCCGGCGGCACCGGCCCGCGCCGGTGCGACCTGGTGCGTGCCGCCGCGGCGTTCCCCCGGGCCGGACAGAACACCTAGCGCAGCGGGCCCTCCGGCGGGCGCTGGCGCGGCATCGTGGGCCTGGTCCCGGGCGGCGGCAGCACCCGCACCGGTGCCGGGGTGCCGCTCTCGGTCCGCCCGCCCCAGCTGCCGGGCGCCTGGGTGGGCAGCTGGGTCATCCGGGCCCGGAACTCCAGCATCCACTCGGAGGTCTCGCCGCGGACCAGCTCCGAGACGTCCTCGCAGAACCGCCGCAGCACGCCCAGGCAGCGCTCGGCCGCCTCGCCCGCGGTGCCCTCGGTGGGGCCGAGCACCTCGCGCACGCACTCCGAGGCCCAGTCGAACTGGAACGCCTCCAGCCGCCGCTGCAGCGCCTGCGCCGTGGAGACGTCGCGCATCCAGCCGGAGCTCAGCCCGAAGGCCCGGTCGGCGGCCAGGCAGCCGCCGGCCAGCGCGAGGCACACGTACCCCCAGGCACTGGCGTGCGCGAAGCGCCCGGTCAGCTGCACCAGCGGCAGGGTCACCCCCGCGATCCCGAGCACGGCCGCGCACAGCCGCAGCAGCCGGGCCCAGCGGCGCTTCCAGAGCCGGTCGCGGCGGTACCAGTCGATCGCCTCCACCGCGCGCTCCTCGGACCAGCGGTAGAGCTCCTCCAGCCGTTCGGCCGGCTCGCCCCAGTCTCCGAGCGGGAACTGGCGGGCGCTCAGATCGGCGCGGCGGCGGGTGGCGGCGCGGTCCCGGCCGGCCCCGGCCGTCGTGCTGGGCTGGTCCTCCTCGCCGACGTCCTTGCCCCAGGGACTCTCCTCGGGCTGCATTTCGGGCTGGCTCACCTGTGGGGCTCCCTTGACGGGCCGACTGCTCTGACAGACCTGACTGCGGCGTGCCATGGCACTGCTGGGTATCCAACAGCACTTCTTACCGCCAAATGGCTGACCATGCGGCCCCTCTCCTGTGATCGTTACCCGAAAAGGCGTCAGGAACCCGTGGTGACGGGGTTGCGGAAGTCGGCACGATTTCACTCTTCCGAGCGAGTGCGGCGGGTGCCGTGAACCTGACCTGGTCCACCGCTTGGCGGAACCCACAAGCGCGGCCCCCGCTCGGCGCATGATCGCTGGAGCTTCCGACAGCCCCGTCGTGAGGGGCGAACCCGCCAGCGACTACCCTTGCCAAGCGTGAAGGTCCTCGTCATCGGCGGCGGCGCCCGCGAACACGCCCTGTGCCGCTCTCTGTCCCAAGATCCCGCTGTCACCGAGCTGCACTGCGCCCCGGGCAACGCCGGGATCGCGCAGGTGGCGACGGTCCACCCGGTCGACCAGCTGGACGGCGCCGCGGTGCTGGCGCTGGCCCGCGAGCTGGCCGCCGAGCTCGTGGTGGTCGGCCCGGAGGCCCCGCTGGTGGCCGGCGTCGCCGATCCGCTGCGCGCGGCCGGCATCCCGGTCTTCGGCCCGTCCGCCGAAGCCGCCCAGCTCGAGGGCTCCAAGGCCTTCGCCAAGGACGTGATGGCCGGCGCCGCCGTGCCCACCGCCCGCTCCTACCTGTGCACCACGGCCGAGGAGGCCGCCGAGGCGCTGGACGCCTTCGGCGCCCCGTACGTGGTCAAGGACGACGGCCTGGCGGCCGGCAAGGGCGTGGTGGTCACCGCCGACCGCACCGCCGCGCTGGCCCACGCCGCGGCCTGCATGACGGTCACCGCGGAGCGCCCCGGCGGCGGCAGCGTGGTGATCGAGGAGTACCTGGACGGCCCCGAGGTCTCGCTCTTCGCGATCACCGACGGCACCACCGTGCTGCCGCTGCAGCCCGCCCAGGACTTCAAGCGGGCGCTGGACGGCGACGCCGGCCCGAACACCGGCGGCATGGGCGCCTACTCGCCGCTGCCCTGGGCCCCCGAGGGCCTGGTCGACGAGGTGCTCGACACCGTGCTCCAGCCGACCGTGGACGAGCTGCGCCGCCGCGGCACCCCGTTCTCCGGGCTGCTCTACGCCGGCCTGGCGCTCACCTCGCGCGGCACCCGGGTGATCGAGTTCAACGCGCGCTTCGGCGACCCGGAGACCCAGGTGGTGCTGGCCCGGCTGCGCACCCCGCTGGCCGGGCTGCTGCTGGCCGCCGCGAACGGCACGCTGGCCGCCCTGGAGCCGCTGCGCTGGGACGAGGGCGCCGCGGTGACCGTGGTGGTCGCGGCCCAGGGCTACCCGGCCGCGCCCCGCTCGGGCGACGTGATCGAGGGCCTGGAGAAGGCCGAGACCGCGGACGGCACGGTGCACGTGCTGCACGCCGGTACCCGGGAGCAGGACGGGCTGGTGCTGAGCGCCGGTGGCCGGGTGCTCTCGGTCACCGCGACCGGCGCCGACCTGGCGCAGGCCAGGGAGCGGGCCTACGCGGGCGTGGCCGAGATCCGGCTGGAGGGTTCGCAGCACCGCACCGACATCGCGCTGCGGGCGGCCCAGGAGGCTGCCGCCTCCTGAGTCTCTCCCGGTGCCCGACCGGCAGCCGCCGACGGCGGCCGGTCCGCACACGTCGCAGGCCTGCCAGGGGCGCTGCGCCCGGTCATCCCACCGGGCGCAGCGCCCCTGGCGTTCGCCCGGGCGAACGCCAGGGGCGCCAACGGTTGCGAACGGTGGGGCGATTCCAGCCCTTCGAGTGAATGACGCGTCATCGGGCTGACGTACGGTCGCCAGGGGCCGTATGGTGCGCTGGACCGCGGTGCCGCCGGGGGTGCGTCGGTGCCCGTCACCGGGTGCGCGAGCCTGCGCGGGGGGAAGCTGCAAGGACCGGGCCGCCGTCACTGGGACGAGTGGAAACCGGGGCGAACCGGAACGCCCGCCAGGTCGTGTGCGTCAGAACTGGCAGCGGGACCGGGCCCAGCGGTACGTCCCCGGGGCGTTGAACCACCTGACCCGAGCCGTGCGGTGCACCGGTGGCCGCACCACGGCGGGACGACACGAACACGCGGGACAGAGCAACGGGACCCAACCAGTCCCGAACGTCCGACTCCGAAGGGGGTGCAGCACCGGATGGCCGTTCTCGACGCCGCACGCGCACGGGCGCAGGCCGTGCTGCGGATCCGCGCGCTGGCCCGGGCCGCGGCCGTGCTGCCGGCCGCCATCGAGGTGGTCCTGCTGGCCGGCCGGTGGACCGGCCGGATCGGCGCGCCCGGGGCGCCCGACGCCACCGGCTGGGACGCGGCGCGCTGGGTGGTCGGCGCGCTGGCCGTGCTGACCGTCGCGCTGGCGCTGGCCGCCGTGCACCGGCACGCGAGCGCGGTGCCGCCGAGCACCCCGGCCGTCGCCGTGCTGCCCGAGCAGGCGCCCGAGCTGTACCGGACGATCCAGGAGCTGGCCGACCGGCTCGGCGTGCCGGTGCCCGCCGCGATCGCGCTGACCCCGGACTGCGACAGCTGGTTGGAGGACGAGCCGGCCCCGCCGCCGTCGTTCGCCCGCACCCTGCGCACCCTGGGCAGTTCACCGCTGACCCCGCACCCGCCGGCGGCGCAGCTGCTGGTGATCGGCTCGCCGTTCCTGTGGTGGATGCGGGCCGACGAGCTGCGCGCCCTGCTGGCCCCCGTGGTGGCCGGCACGGCGGCCGCCGCCGACCCCGAGATCGCCGCCGCCCGCAGGTTCGTGCGCGGTCTGGACGCCGCGCTGGGCCAGGGCCGGCGCACCCCGCAGGCCCGGCTGCTGGACCGGATCACCCGCCTGCTGCTCAAGGCCTGCCGCGAGCACGTCGCCGAGCTGGAGCGGGCGGCTGCCGCGGCGGCCTCCGAGCGGGCGAAGGCGGTCGACTACGGGCTGCGGATCGCGGCCCAGGGCCAGGTGGGCCTGGCGTACGCGGGCTGGGACCGGCTGCTCACCCGGGTGGCGCTGCCGGCCTGGCGGCTGGGCCGCTGCCCGGCCCAGCTGAACGCCGGTGTGGTCGCCGCGCTGACCGAGCTGTCCCGCCGCGACCGGCTGGCCGAGGGCTACGAGAGCCGGCTCGGCGACCGGCCCGCCTGCGACCTGCTGGAGGAGCCGGGCGACATGGACACGGCGGTCTCGCTGCTGGCCGCCGAGCTGTTCCACGGCCCGGTCCCGGGCGGGCAGGCCGACCTGCCCTGGGACGACTACCCCGAGCAGGTGGTGGACCGGGGCTGGCGGCTGCGGGCGATCGCCCTGCAGGAGGCGCTGGACACCGTCGCCCCGCCCGGCAGCGGGCCGGTGCCGGGCCGGGCGCCGGGGCGGGCCGGGGCGCCGACGCTGGACCGGCTGCTGGAGCGGCTGGCGGCCGGCGGCGGGGAGGAGCTGGCCCGGGCGCTGGCGGCCCAGGACGGGGCAGCCGCGCTGCTCTGCGGGGGCGGCGAGCGCGGCGGCCGGGAGCTGCTGGCCGACTGCGTGACGGCGATGGTCTGCTGCGCCGCGGTGGACAGCGCCGGTGCGCACCCCGGCCTGGACTGGCTGGACGGTCCGGTGCTGCTGCTCGGCGGGGTGCGCCGCGGCGACCTGGCCGACCCGGTGGTCGAGGCGGTCGAGCAGGGGCGCACGGCCCCGCTGCGCAACTGGCTGCAGACGGCCGGGGTGCACCTGGAGAAGCCCGTACGCCTGGGGTGACGGACAGTCAACAGCCGCTCGAACGAGGGTCGTTGCGGATGAGATGCTGACTTGGGGTGACGCATCACCAGCACTCTGTGGTCTGCTGGACCACACGCACATTTCCGCGGCACATGCCACGGAGCAGCGCATCGTGGGAGGGGCGACGTGGACAAGGAGTCGTCAGGTCGCAGATGGGAGTCCGGGACGCTCGCGCACGGCGTCTCGGATCCGTTCGGGCAGGGCCCGTTGCCCTGGCTGCGCAGCCCTGACCAGTACCTGGCGGGCACCGAGGGCGCCGTCCCCTGGTACGTGAGCACCGACGCCCCGGGCCAGCAGCCGGTGCCCGCGGCCCAGGGCGGCTCCCGGGCGCCCGGCCGGGCGATGGTCGGCATCCCGCGCAACTCCGACGACGTGGTCCAGCAGATCAAGGGCTTCGCCTCGGCCGGTGCGGTCTACCCGGGCGGTTCGGTGGACCTGCGGGTCACCGTGAACCCGCCGCGCGAGTTCATCGTCGAGGTCTACCGGATCGGCCACTACGCGGGGGCCGGCGCCCAGCACATGACCGCGAGCCCGCTGATCGCCGGGCTCCAGCAGCCCGCGCCGCTGGTGGTCGGACGCACCGTCAGCTGCCACCACTGGTGGCACTCCTGGCGCCAGCAGATCCCGGCGCACTGGCGCCCCGGCGCCTATGTCGCGGTGCTCACCACCGCCGACCAGCGCCACCGCAGCCACATCCCGTTCACCGTGCGCGCCCCGCAGGCCGGCGGCCCGGTCGGCAGCGGACCGTCCGGCGCCGGACCGGCCGCGGACCTGCTGCTGGTGCTGCCGGACATCACCTGGCAGGCGTACAACCTGTTCCCGGAGGACGGGCACACCGGCGCCAGCCTCTACCACGCCTGGGACGAGAAGGGGCGGCTGCTGGGCGAGGGGGCGGCGGCCGTCACCGTCTCCTTCGACCGCCCGCACGCCGGCGCCGGGCTGCCGCTGCACGTCGGGCACGCCTACGACTTCATCCGCTGGGCCGAGCGGTACGGCTACGACCTGGCCTACGCCACCGCCTCCGATCTGCACGCGGGCCTGGTCGACCCGGCCCGGCACCGGGCGCTGATCTTCCCCGGTCACGACGAGTACTGGTCGGAGTCGATGCGCCGCACCGTGGAGCGGGCCAGGGACGGCGGCACCTCGCTGGTCTTCCTGTCCGCCAACACGATGTACTGGCGGGTCGACCTGACCGCGGGCGCCTCCGGCGAGCCGGGCCGGCTGCTCAACTGCCGCAAGCGCCAGCGGGTGCACCCCGAGGCGCCGGCGGCCGGCCCCGGCGGCGCGGCCAGCGCGCTGTGGCGGGACGCGGGCGAGCCCGAACAGCACCTGCTGGGCGTGCAGTACGCGGGACGGGTGGCCCAGCCGGTGCCGCTGCGGGCCGGCAACACCTGGCACTGGCTCTGGGCGGGCACCGGCCTGCGGGAGGGCGAGGAGGTGGCCAACCTGGTGGCGGGCGAGGCCGACCGGTACTTCCCCAAGGTGGCGCTGCCCGCGCACACCGAGCGGACCCTGCTCGCCCACTCGCCCTACCAGGACGAGCTGGGCCGGGCCCGCTACCAGGAGACCTCGCTCTACCGGGCGCCCAGCGGTGCCTACGTCTTCGCCGCCGGGACCTTCGCCTGGTCACCGGCCCTGGACCGCCCCGGGCACACCGACGAGCGGATCCAGCGGGCCACCGCCAACCTGCTGGACCGGGTCTGCAAGGACGGCTGAGCGTGGCGCCGGGCCGGGCCGGTGGGGCCGCATGCGGGCGTACGGCCGCATGAAAGACTTCAACGGTCCGAGCTGCGACCCCCACTCCTGAGGACTGAACGACCTTGAGCGGATTTGTCACCAAGCCCGAGCCGGTCCAGGTACCCGGCCTGGTCCACCTGCACACCGGCAAGGTGCGCGACCTCTACCGCGATCAGGCCGGCCGGCTGGTCATGGTGGCCAGCGACCGCACCTCGGCCTTCGACTGGGTGCTGCCCAACGACATCCCCGACAAGGGCCGGATCCTCACGCAGCTGTCGCTCTGGTGGTTCGGGCAGATCAGCGACCTGGTGCCGAACCACGTGATCTCCACCGAGCTGCCCGAGGGCGCGCCCGCCGAGTGGGCCGGGCGCACGATGGTCTGCGACAGCCTGGAGATGTTCCCGGTGGAGTGCGTGGCCCGCGGCTACCTGACCGGTTCGGGCCTGCTGGAGTACCAGGAGAGCCGCACGGTCTGCGGGATCGCGCTGCCGGACGGCCTGGTGGACGGCTCCGAGCTGCCCGCGCCGATCTACACCCCGGCGCTCAAGGCCGAGGTCGGCGAGCACGACGAGAACGTGCCCTACGAGGAGACGGCCCGCCGGATCGGCGCCGACTGGGCCGCCACGCTGCGCCAGACCACGCTGGCCGTCTACACCCGGGCCGGCGAGATCGCCCGCAAGCGCGGTCTGATCCTGGCCGACACCAAGTTCGAGTTCGGCCTGCGCGGCGGCGAGCTGGTGATCGGCGACGAGGTGCTGACCCCGGACTCCTCGCGGTTCTGGCCGGCCGACGAGTGGCAGCCGGGCCGGGCGCAGCAGAGCTACGACAAGCAGATCATCCGCAACTGGCTCGCCTCGCCGGCCTCCGGCTGGGACCGCAACGGCGAGCAGCCGCCGCCGCCGCTGCCCGAGGAGGTCGCCGAGCGGACCCGGGCCCGGTACGTCGAGGCGTACGAGCGGCTGACCGAGAGCACCTGGGTCTGAGGGACTCCCGGCCCGGCGTCAGATCCAGCCGTGCTCGCGGGCCAGCCGGACCGCGGCGTGCCGGTTCTCGGCGCCCAGCTTGCCGGCCGCCGAGGAGAGGTAGTTGCGCACCGTGCCGGGCGAGAGCCCGGCCCGGGCGGCGATCTCGGTGACCGTGGTGCCGTCGGCGGCCAGCTCCAGCACGTCGGTCTCGCGCGGGGTCAGCGGGCTGTCGCCGGCGCTGATCGCCTCGGCCGCCAGCTCCGGGTCCACGTACCGGCCGCCGGCCCGCACCGTGCGGATGATCCCGGCCAGGTCGGCGGCCGAGACGGTCTTGGGCAGGAAGCCGCGCACCCCCACCTCCAGTGCCCGCTTGAGGTAGCCGGGGCGGCCGTGCCCGGTGACGATCATGGTGCGGCACTCCGGCAGCAGCAGGCGCAGCTGGGCGGCCACCTCCAGGCCGTCCATGCCGGGCATCTGCAGGTCGAGCACCGCCACCTCGGGCCGGTGGGCCTTGGCCATCGCGAGCGCCTCGGGCCCGGAGGCGGCCTGGGCCACCACGGTCAGGTCCTCCTCCAGCGCGAGCAGCGCGGCCAGCGCGCCGCGGATCAGGTGTTCGTCGTCGGCGAGCAGCAGGCGGACGGGTGCGGTCATGCGGCCAACTCCTGGTCGGGGGCGGTGCTGGGCAGGGGCAGGGTGGCGCGCAGCGTGAAGCGCTCCGGGGAGCGGGTGCAGGTCAGCTCGCCGCCGTGGGCCGCGAGCCGCTCGCGCAGGCCCGCCAGGCCGCTGCCGCCCTCGGAGGCGACCGGTGGGCGCACCCCGTCGTTGGACAGTTCGAGCACGGCCTGCTCCTGGTGCGTCCAGAGCCGGACGGTGACCTGCTCGGCCTCGCTGTGCCGCAGCACGTTGGTGGCGGCCTCGCGGACCACCCAGCCGAGCACCGACTGGGCCAGCGCGGGCAGGGCCGAGGGGTCGGGCCCCAGGTCGATCCGGCACTCGATGCCGGCGGCCCGCAGCACCGAACGGGCGCCGGTCACCTCGGCGGCCAGGTCGGCGGTCCGGTAGCCGCGCACCACCTCGCGCACCTCGCGCTGCGACTCCTGGGCGATCCGCTGCACCTCGACCATCTGGTCGGCCGCCTCCGGGCGCCCGCGCCGGGCCAGCTGCACGGCCAGCTCGGCCTTGAGCGCCATGGTGGTCAGGTTGCGGCCCAGCACGTCGTGCAGGTCACGGGAGAACCGCAGCCGCTCCTCGGCCACCGCGAGGCGGGCCTGGGTCTCGCGGGCGCTGTCCAGGTCCCAGGCCACCTTGACCATCCAGGCCGAGCAGCGGCAGCTCGCCGCGCAGACCGCCAGGCCGAAGGTCAGGCCGACCAACTGGCCGACGGCGAACCCGAGGTCGCGGCAGGCGATCCAGATCGGTGGCAGCGCCAGCACCAGCATCGCCAGCGCCCAGGGCGCCAGGACCCGGGGCCGCAGCACGATCGCGGGGGCGACCACCCACAGGTTCAGCAGGACCCCGCCGGTCAGCAGCAGGGCGGTGGGCTGGACGGCGCGGTGCACCGCGGCCAGCAGCGGCAGCCAGACGGCGGCCTGGATGACGGCGGCGTGCGCCAGCAGCAGGCGCAGCGGGAGCGCGCCGCCGCGCACGTGGTAGTTGAGCGCGGCCCGGGTCAGCGGCACGGAGAGCCCGCTGCTCAGCAGTACCAGGCCGCAGAGCAGCGCGACCGCGGGGGTGGCGGACTGCCGGACCACGTTCTGGCCCGCGAAGGGCAGCAGCGTCAGCGGCAGGAGGACCGTCATCGCGTAGAAGGTCCAGCGGATGTAGATCTCGATCCGCTTCGGTTTGCCGTACTCGCGCCAAGCCCCGATGCCCATGGCCGTCCCCTCTTCCGTGCCAGCGCCCTTCCTACCAGATCCCCTGCTCAGCGCCTGCTTCTAGCGGCGCGGCTCCCAGCGGAACCAGCGGTGGGCGGCCCAGCAGCCGATCGCGATCCAGACCAGCGCGCTCAGCAGGTAGGGCAGCGCGGGCTGCCAGGTGCCGGCCAGTGAGGTGGCGGGGGCGGAGCCGTCGCCGCCGAGCCAGCCGATCCGCAGCAGCTCCAGCGCCGGGGTGGCGGGCAGCCGGCGGCCGAGGTCGGCGAGCCAGCCCGGGAAGACGCTGAACGGTACGAGCAGCCCGGAGCCGGCCATGGTGATCAGCACCACCGGCAGGGTGGTGAACCCGCTGGTCTCCACGGTCCGGGTGACGGCGCTGGTCAGCGCGGCGAGCGGGACCAGCACGCCGAGCGCCAGCAGCAGGCCGAGCAGCACGAGCACCGGGTTGACCGGGGCGGGCAGGCCGGCCAGCGCCGCGATGCCGACCGCCATCAGCACGATCTGCAGCCCGGACAGCAGCACCGAGGGCACCGCCGTGCCGCCCAGGATCTCGGCGTCGGTCAGCTCGCCGGTGCGCAGCCGCTTGAGCACCAGCTCGCCGCGGCGGGCCACGTAGGCGGCGGTCAGGTTGTAGTAGACGCCGAAGACCAGCGAGACCACGGTGAGGTTGAGCAGCAGGGCGGCGCTCATGCTGACCCCGGCCAGGTGCCCGCGCTGGGCCGTGAGGATCGAGTGCAGGGCGCCGACCAGCGCGATCGGCATGAACACCGCCGTCAGGAGCGCGGTGCGGTTGCGGCGCAGCAGCAGGAGTTCGGTGCGGGCCAGGGCCAGCAGCAGCCGCCCGGACACGCGCGGTACGGCGAACGAAGGTGCGAGGTTCATCGGTTGGCTCCGATCAGGCTGCGGCGGCGGGCGGGGGCGGTGGGCTCGTCGGCCGGCTGCGGCGGACCCGCCTCGGCGGCGATGGCCAGGAAGGCCTCCTCCAGCGTGGCGCTGCGGGCGTCCAGCCCGTGCAGCGTGACGCCCTCGGCGGCGGCCCAGCCGAGCAGTTCGGTGAGGGTGCGCTGGAGTTCGGTGGTGCGCACGCTGACCTTGCGGCCGGTGAAGCCGACCTCGGCGCCGGGCAGCGGCAGCAGGGAGGGGGAGGGCTGCTCGGGCAGCTCGAAGCTGATCCGGGCGGGCCGGTCGGCGATCACCTCGGCGACCGTGCCGGTGGTCACCACCCGGCCCTGGTGCATGATCGCCAGGCGGTCGGCCAGCTGCTCGGCCTCCTCCAGGTAGTGCGTGGTCAGCAGGATCGTGGTGCCCTCGGCGCGCAGCTCGCGCACCAGTTCCCAGACGGCCGCCCGGGCCTGCGGGTCCAGTCCGGTGCTCGGCTCGTCCAGGAAGAGCACCTCGGGGCGCCCGATCAGGGCCACCGCGAGGTCGAGCCGGCGCTTCTCGCCGCCGGACAGCTGCTTGACCCGGACCGCGGCCCGCCCGCCCAGGCCCACCAGGTCCAGCGCCTGCGCCACCGGGCGCGGGGTACTGGAGAGCGCCGCCCAGCCGGTGACCGTCTCGGCCACGGTCAGGTCGCCGGGGAAGCCGCCCTCCTGGAGCATGATCCCGATCCGCGGCCGCAGCGCGGCCCGCTCCTGGAACGGGTCGTGGCCCAGCACCGTGACGGTGCCGGCCGTGGGCCTGGCCAGCCCCTCGATCAGTTCCATGGTGGAGGTCTTGCCGGCCCCGTTGGTGCCGAGCAGGGCGAACAGCTCGCCGCGCCGCACCGTGAGGTCCAGCCCGCGCACGGCCGTGAAGCCGCTCGCCTGGGCGCTGCCGTAGCGCCGCCGCAGGCCCTTGGCCTCGACGGCGGGAGAAGTGCTGGTCATGGCTGCAACGATGCCGCCGCCCGGGCGGCGCGGGCAGTGCCGTCGCGCACCGGTTCGGCGTGCGAATCCACGGGTGGGCGGTGACAAATGTCATCGCCCGGCGGCGGAGCCTTGCCGGGGTGTTAAGGGGCCCATCGGCGGGGAAACGCGAAATGGGCCCCCCGAAGGGGACCCATTTCCACTGAGCGGACGACGAGATTCGAACTCGCGACCCTCACCTTGGCAAGGTGATGCTCTACCAACTGAGCCACGTCCGCACGATCTTCACTTGTACTGCAGTACCACTGGTTCTGCGAGCGGACGACGAGATTCGAACTCGCGACCCTCACCTTGGCAAGGTGATGCTCTACCAACTGAGCCACGTCCGCACGGTGCTTGGAGGCACCGGCCGCTGCTCCCGGCCCTTGTTGGCTCCGGTTGCGGCGACGAGAAATACTCTACCCCATCGTCGGGACTGGTCACGCACCCCTTCCGCCGCGACCCGGGTGGGCGGGCGGCGGAAGGGCGCCGACAGGGCGGCGGGCAGGCTCAGTTGGCCTCGGCGAACGCTTCGTAAACGTGCTTCGGGATGCGGCCACGGGCCGGCAGCTCCATCCCCCGGGACTGGGCCCAGGCGCGCACGGCGGCCGGGTCCGGGGCGAGCGCGGTGCGGCGGAACGACTTTCCGGTGCGGCTCTGGCGGCGGCCGGCCGCGACGAAGGGCGCGAGTGCCTCCCGCAGCTTTTCCGCGTTGTCCAGGGACAGGTCGATCTCGTACGACTTCCCGTCGACACCGAAGTGGACGGTTTCGGCGGCAGCCCCGCCGTCCAGGTCGTCGGAGAGCGTGACGACTACACGCTGAGCCATGGGTGTCAATCCTCTCGGCAATTCGGCCGACCGGGCGCGGTGTGCCGCGGCGGCCCTGTGCTACGGCGTTCCAGGGGCACAAGGGTGGACCGGAAGGTCGCACCGCCCGCGCAGCTCCTGCCACCGCCGGTGGCCCTATTCTGCACCCCGCACCCGGGGAAATCGATGGGCCTTGCATTCTTTTTCCGGATATTCACCTCGCTTCGCCTCCGTACCGTTACTTCGGCCCGGATACCGCCGCTCACCCGAGGCCGATCTGTCCGGTGTGCCGGTATTTGACGGGCGCCGCGAGCGGGCTTGGCCGAACCTGGGAAGTTCTTTAAAGGGGGAGGAAACGGGCGCTGGGGAAGGGTGGAACCCTTGCGGCGTAAGGGGTGCGGGTCTACGCGCGTCGCCTATCCCGACGTGCATCCGGGCCGTCGAACGCCCGCTGAACCCCGGTAGTCTGAAGGTCCCCCGCCTTCACGCACCACACCTTTGGGAGTGCCAGTGGCACGCGTCGTAGTCGACGTCATGCTCAAGCCGGAGATCCTCGACCCCCAGGGACAGGCGGTGCAGCGCGCACTGCCCCGTCTCGGATTCGCCGGGATCGCCGATGTCCGCCAGGGCAAGCGTTTCGAGCTGGAACTGGAGGGCCCGGTGGACGACGCCGCGCTCGCCCGGATCCGCGAAGCCGCCGAGACCTTTCTGGCCAACACCGTGATCGAGGACTTCACCGTCCGCGTCGAGGAGACTTCGTGACCTCCCGGATCGGCGTCGTCACGTTCCCCGGTTCGCTCGACGACCGGGACGCGCAGCGGGCGATCCGGCTGGCCGGCGCCGAGCCGGTGGCGCTGTGGCACCGTGACAAGGATCTCCACCAGGTCGACGCCGTGGTCCTGCCCGGTGGATTCAGCTACGGCGACTATCTGCGGGCCGGCGCGATCTCGCGCTTCTCGCCGGTGATGGACAGCATCGTCGAGCAGGCCAGGCTCGGAATGCCGGTGCTCGGTATCTGCAACGGCTTCCAGGTGCTCACCGAGTCGCACCTGCTGCCCGGTGCGATGCTGCGCAACAACCACCTCCACTTCATCTGCCGCGACCAGAAGCTGCGGGTGGAGAATGCGGGCACGGCCTGGACCACGGATTACCAGGCGGGCCAGGAGATTTCCGTCCCGCTGAAGAACATGGACGGCCGCTACACCGCCGACGCGCGCACGATCGACGAGCTGGAGTCCGAGGGGCGGGTGGTATTCCGTTACCTCGCCGGTCATCCGAACGAGGTGGCTAACCCCAACGGCTCGATCAACGATATTGCCGGGATCACCAACGCGGCCGGCAACGTGGTGGGTCTGATGCCGCACCCGGAGCACGCCGTCGAACCGCTGATCGGCACGGGTAAGACCGACGGTCTGGGCTTCTTCACGTCCGTCCTCAAGCAGTTGGTGAGTTCCTGAGATGACTCTCGACACCGTAAAGAACGCCGAGCAGACTCCGGACGCTGCCCAGCCCTGGGCCGAACTCGGCCTGAAGCAGGACGAGTACGCGCGGATCCGGGAGATCCTGGACCGCCGCCCCACCGGCGCCGAGCTCGCGATGTACTCGGTGATGTGGTCGGAGCACTGCTCGTACAAGAGCTCCAAGGTGCACCTGAAGCAGTTCGGTGAGAAGGCCCCGCAGTCGGACGCGATGCTGGTCGGCATCGGCGAGAACGCCGGCGTGGTCGACGTCGGCCAGGGTTACGCGGTCACCTTCAAGGTGGAGTCGCACAACCACCCGTCCTACATCGAGCCCTACCAGGGCGCGGCCACCGGCATCGGCGGCATCGTGCGCGACATCCTGGCGATGGGCGCCCGCCCGGTGGCCGTGATGGACCCGCTGCGCTTCGGTGCGGCCGACCACCCGGACACCCGCCGGGTGCTGCCCGGGATCGTCGCGGGCATCGGCGGCTACGGCAACTGCCTGGGCCTGCCGAACATCGGTGGCGAGGTCGTCTTCGACCCCTGCTACCAGGGCAACCCGCTGGTCAACGCGCTCTGCGTGGGCGTGATGAAGCACGAGGACATCCACCTGGCCCAGGCCAGCGGCGCCGGCAACAAGGTCATCCTGTACGGGGCCCGGACCGGTGGCGACGGCATCGGCGGCGT
Source organism: Kitasatospora sp. NBC_01302 (assembly GCF_035976515.1). NCBI lineage: Bacteria > Bacillati > Actinomycetota > Actinomycetes > Kitasatosporales > Streptomycetaceae > Kitasatospora > Kitasatospora sp. NBC_01302. The sequence goes on along the minus strand of NZ_CP108404.1, from coordinate 4,709,180 downwards.
CTCGGTGCTGGCCTCGGAGACCTTCGACGACTCCAAGCCGGCCAAGCGCCCGGCCGTCCAGGTCGGCGACCCGTTCCAGGAGAAGCTGCTCATCGAGTGCACCCTGGAGGTGTTCCGGGAGAAGCTGGTGCTCGGCATCCAGGACCTCGGCGGCGCCGGACTCTCCTGCGCCACCTCGGAGTTGGCCTCGGCCGGCTCCGGCGGCATGCGGATCGAGCTGGACACCGTGCCGCTGCGCGACGCCACGCTCTCGCCGGAGGAGATCCTCATGAGCGAGTCGCAGGAGCGCATGTGCGCCATCGTCGAGCCCGACAAGGTGGCGCGGTTCCTGGAGATCTGCGAGAAGTGGGACGTCATCGCCACCGTGATCGGTGAGGTGACCGACGGCGAGCGGCTGGAGATCTTCTGGCACGGCGAGCAGGTGGTGGACGTGCCGCCGCGCACCGTGGCGCACGACGGCCCGGTCTACCAGCGCCCGTTCGCCCGACCGGCCTGGCAGGACGCGCTGCAGGCCGACGCGCCGACCGCCGAGCGGCTCCAGCGCCCGGGGACCGGCGAGGAGTTGAAGGCCGCGCTGCTCGCGGTCGCGGGCTCGCCGAACCAGGCGTCGAAGTCCTGGATCACCGACCAGTACGACCGGTTCGTGATCGGCAACACCGTGCTGGCCACGCCCGAGGACTCCGGCATGATCCGGATCGACGAGGAGACCAACCTCGGCGTCTCGGTGGCCACCGACGGCAACGGCCGGTTCGCCAAGCTGGACCCGTACACCGGTGCCCAGCTGGCGCTGGCCGAGGCCTACCGCAACGTGGCGGCCGGCGGCGCCAAGCCGCTCGCGGTCTCCGACTGCCTCAACTTCGGCTCCCCCGAGGACCCGGACGTGATGTGGCAGTTCGCCGAGGCCACCCGCGGCCTGGCCGACGCCTGCCAGATCCTCGGCACCCCGGTGACCGGCGGCAACGTCTCGCTCTACAACCAGACCGGCGAGGTCGCCATCCACCCGACCCCGGTGGTCGCGGTGCTCGGCGTGATCGACGACGTCACCCGCCGCACCCCGATCGGCTTCGCCGAGGAGGGCCAGCACCTCTACCTGCTCGGCGACACCGCCGACGAGCTGGGCGGCTCCGCCTGGTCGCAGGTGGCCCACAACCACCTGGGCGGCCTGCCGCCCAAGGTGGACCTGGAGCGCGAGCGGCTGCTCGGCGAGATCCTGATCGCCGCCTCGCGCGACGGCATGATCGACGCGGCGCACGACCTCTCGGACGGCGGTCTGGCCCAGGCGCTGGTGGAGAGCTGCCTGCGCGGCGGCCACGGCGCCCGGGTGATCGTGCCCGCCGAGCTGGACCCGTTCGTCTTCCTGTTCTCCGAGTCCGCGGGCCGCGCGGTGGTCGCCGTGCCGCGCAGCGAGGAGCTGCGGTTCACCGACATGTGCGGTGCGCGGGGCCTGCCGGCCACCCGGATCGGCGTGGTGGACGGGGAGGTGCTGGAGGTCCAGGGCCAGTTCAGCGTTTCGCTGGCGGAGCTGACCGAGGCGCACACCGGTGTGATCGAGGCGCTGCTCGGCTGAGCGGACCCGCTGAGTCCGAGCGCGTCAGGACGGCTCGCCCCGCTGGTCGGGGCGGGCCGTTCGTCGTTGCCGGCCGGTAGGTTGGCGCCATGGCGAGGACGGTGACCAGGAAGACCCGCGGCTACGACCCGGCGAAGGTGCGGGCCGCGCTCGGCGCGCAGACCGAGGCGCTGCGGACGGCGGTGCACCGGCTCTGCGCCGACCCCGAGGCCGAGCGGCTGCTGGCGGCGCCGACCCGGCTCGGCGAGTGGCGGGTCCGGGAGCTGCTGGCGCACCTCGCGGTGCAGCTGGCCTGGCTGCCCGGCCGGCTGGCGGCGCCGCAGCAGGGCCTGGCACCGCTCGGGCTGACCGACTGGGTGGCCCAGGTGGGCACCCTGGCCGAGCAGGTGGACGCCCAGGCGCGGGAGCGGTCGGCGGCCGGGTTCGCGGGGGCGCCGGCCGAGCTGGCCGCGGCCTTCGACGAGGCCGCCGACGCGCTGCTCGGGATGCTGGGCGGGCCCGAAGTCCTGGATCCGGCCCGCCGGTTGGAGATCCGGCTGGGCTCGATGGCGCTGGCCGACCTGCTGGTCACCCGGTTGGTGGAGACGGTGGTGCACGCCGACGACCTGGCGGCGGCGCTGGGCGGGGCGCCGTTCCCGCACGACCGGTTCGCGCTGGCCTCGGTCTGCCGGCTGCTGGCGGATGCGCTGGCCGATCAAGTGCCGGGCGGGGCGGTCGAGTTGCGGGTGCCGCCGGTGGCGGTGGTGCAGGCCGTCCCGGGGCCGAGGCACACCCGGGGGACGCCGCCGAACGTGGTGGAGATGGACCAGCTCACCTGGCTGCGGCTGGCCACCGGGCGCCAGGAGTGGGCCGAAGCGGTCGAGGCCGCCCAGGTCGGCGCGAGCGGTGAGCGCAGCGACCTGAGCGGCTTCCTGCCCGTCCTTCGGTGAGGGACCGTCACCGGAAGCCGCTCTGAGCCGGTTGCCCGTGCTGGGGCTGCTGACGGCGCCGGCAGCGCTGCTGTGGCGGTACCGGGGCGGTGGCTGCCCTGATACGGCCGAGGGCGGTGGCTGCCTTGATACGGCCGAGGGCGGTGGCCGTCTTGATACGGCCGAGGGCGGTGCCCGGCCCGACGGATCGTCGGTCGGACACCGCCCACAGGGGTGGGCCGCCGTGCTGGCGGCCGCTTCGGCTACTGCTTCAGCGCGGTGTAGGCCTCGGGGCTGCTGTCCCGCAGGAACTCCCAGCAGCGACCGGCCTCTTCGGTCTCCTTGATGGAATCGGCGGCCCGGGCGAGTGCGGCCAGGCAGCGCAGGAATCCGCGGTTGGCCCGGTGCTCCCACGGGATCGGACCGTGGCCCTTCCAGCCCGCCCGGCGCAGCGCGTCCAGGCCGCGGTGGTAGCCGGTGCGGGCGTAGGCGTAGGACTCGACGACCCGGCCCTCGGTGAAGGCGTCGTCGGCCAGCATCGCCCAGGCCAGGGAGAACCACGGGTAGTCCGCCGCGAGCTGGGTGGGCGACGCGGACTCCTCGGCGAGCCGGCGGTAGGGCTCGGGCTCCTCGGACAGCAGCGTCGGGCCCGGGCCCGAGAGCAAGTTCTTCCGTTCAGTCATGGTTCCCAGTCTGCCAGCTGGCCCCGAGCGAACGGGAGCGCCCGTGGGCGGTGACCCACGGGCGCTCGTGCCGTGCGGTGACGGCCTGGTCGGTCAGCGGCTGCAGAGGTACAGCAGCTGGGCGCCGGCGTTGCTCACCGACTGCCCGTAGTCACCGGGAGCCACCGGGGCGCAGGTGCTGCGGACCCAGGTGGTGATGGCCGTGGTCGGACCGGAGCTGCCGCCCCGGCCACCGAAGCCGCCGGTCGAGCCGAGCAGGACGTACCGCAGCTGACCGCTGCCGACCAGCTGCTGGAACTGGGCCAGGGACGGCGAGGGCACCTGCCCGGTGAAGCCGCCCATCGGCATCACCTCCTTGCCGGTGGCCAGGATGTACGGCGAGGAGGCGCTCCAGCTGGTGGTGGCGAACAGGTAGCGGGCACCGTCGGCGTGGGCCTCGGTGTAGTCGAGGATCTGCTGCTGAGCCTTGGTCAGGCTGGTTCCGCCACCGCCGAACTGGCCCATGCCGCCGCCCATGCCGCCGCCCGCCATGCCGGGGAACTGGCCCGCGGCGCCGCCCGCCTGGGTGCCGCGCCCGCCGCCGGACCGCCCGGTGGCTGCGCCGCCGCCCCAGGCGCCGGCCGTGCCACCGCCGCCGCCCCAGGCGCCCGCCGTGCCCGCGCCGCCGCCCTGGCCGCCGCGGCCCGGGGTGCGGCCCTTGGCGCCGCCCGCCGCGCCGCCGCCGAAGCCGCCGTGGGCCGCCTGCGGCCCGACCGTGCCCATGCCGGAGTTGCCGTACTTGGAGTCCAGCACCGAGGCCGCCCAGGCACCCGGCGCGAGCAGCATCGCGAAGAGCGAGGCGATCAGGCCCACCGTGGCGATCCGCAGCCGGCCCAGCCGGCGCTCGCCGAACCGGGTGCTGCGGGCCAGGCCCAGCAGCGCCAGCGCGAGCACGCCGAGCGCGAGGGTCGCGGGGGTCAGCCAGGGCAGGAAGGTGGGGTAGAGGTGCGCCAGGTAGGCGGCCCAGCCCGCGGTGGCCGCGACCGCGACCGGCAGCGCCCAGGCCCTGCGCCCGCCGGCCTTGAAGGCCTGCCAGAGCAGCACGATGCCGGCGCCGCTGAGCGCGGCCAGCGGGGTGGCGATCACGCCCATGTAGTAGCTGTGGCCGCCGACGCTGCCCGCGCTGAAGACCAGGAAGAAGGTCGCCAGCCAGGTGCCCCACATCACGTAGCCGGCCCGCAGCGTGTCACCGCGGGGTTCGCGGCGGCGCCAGGCGAGTGCGCAGAGCAGGGCGATCGCGGCCAGCGGGTAGAGCCAGCCGGTCTGCGGGGCGAACTGGGAGCCGAACATCTTGGTCCAGCCGCCGTCGCTGCCGCCCGGACCGCCGCCGCCCTTGTGGCCGCCGCCACCGGGACCCTGCTGGCCCGCGGCAGGAGCCTGTCCGGCCGCTGCGTTCTGTCCGGCCGCGGTGCCCTGTCCGGCCGCGGCGTTCTGCGCGGTCGAGGCGCCCTGGGCGGCTGTTGCGCCCTGGCCGGTACCGGCGTTCTGCTGGCCGGCGCCGGTGGCCGCACCGGCGCCCGTCGCCGCGCCGCCCGAGCGGGTGGAGCCCGCCTTGTGGGTGCCGCCGGCGGCCGGATCCGTCGTGTCGGCGGTCGTGTTGCCGCCCCACATGATGCCGCCCTGCCCGGAGGTCACGCTGCCGGTCTCGCCCGCGTTGAGGCCCACCGAGGTGAACCGGTTCAGGAAGTTGTAGCCGACCACCATGCTGAACGCCGAGTTGTTGGTGGTCCCGTCGATGTAGGGCCGGTCCTGCGCCGGCGTCACGGTGGCCAGCAGCACCCAGGAGGCCGAGACCACCAGCGTGACCAGGCCGGCCAGTCCGATGTGGGCCAGCCGGCGGCGCAGCCTGGTCGGCGCGGCGATCAGGTAGACGGCGGCCAGCGCGGGCAGCACCGCCCACGACTCCAGCATCTTGGCCTGGAAGGAGAGCCCGACCCAGACCCCGGCCAGCAGCAGGGTGCGCAACCGCGCGGTGGCCGCGGCGCGCTGCGCGGCATCGGCCGCCAGCAGCAGCAACAGGGTGAACAGCGGGTCCTCGACGGCGGTGCGGAACAGGCCGGCCAGTACCGGGGTCAGGGTGAAGGCCGCCGCCGCGAGCAGCGCGGCGTTGGCGCCGGCCCAGCGCCGCACGGCGCGGTACAGGACCAGGACCGACAGCACCCCCTCGATGGCCTGCGGCAGGGTCAGCGCCCACGGGTGGAAGCCGAAGATCCGGGCGGAGACCGCCTGCGGCCACAGGAAGCCGGGCAGCTTGTCGAGGGTGATCGTGTTGGCGGGGTCGTAGGAGCCGAAGACGAAGGCCTTCCAGCTCTCGGTCATGCTCCGCACGGCGTCGGCGTAGAAGGAGTGGTAGGTGCTCTGCCCGATTCCCCAGAAGTAGAGGAGTCCGGCCACGGCCGCGATGCCGAGCAGGGCGGGTCTGGCGTAGGCCGGCTGTCCCTCGGGCGAACGCCACGGGGCTCTGCGGATCGGCCAGTTGCTGGAGGTGTTCAGCTCGGGGGCGATCGGTAGCACGCTGGTAGCCATGCGTGACAGCCTTCGGCGCATCTATGAGAAGAACCTGACAGACCACGCATTTCGGCGAAATCCTGACCGGGAGCTGAGCAAGATTTTGCCGTCCGGCCTCTTGGCTTTCAGGAACGAGGGCGCTTCTCCCAGCGAAGTCTCATCATGCGTGAGCCCCGGTCGGCGGGTGCCGGACCGGGGCTCACGGGGTGCCGGTGCGGGCCGTCGGTCCCTCAGGACGGGCGGACGGCCGCGGGCGGGGTCACTTCAGGCGGGTGCCGGCCGAGCGCAGCGCCTTGGTGGCCTCGACCACGCGGGCGGCCATGCCGGCCTCGGCCAGCTTGCCCCAGGTGCGCGGGTCGTAGGTGTTCTTCTTGCCGACCTCGCCGTCGACCTTCAGGACGCCGTCGTAGTTGCGGAACATGTGGTCCACGACCGGGCGGGTGAAGGCGTACTGGGTGTCGGTGTCCAGGTTCATCTTGACCACGCCGTTCTCCAGCGCGGTGGCGATCTCCTCGTCCGAGGAGCCCGAGCCGCCGTGGAAGACGAAGTCGAACGGGTCCTTCTTGCCGTACTGCGCGCCGATCGCGTCCTGCAGCTCGCGCAGCAGCTCGGGGCGGAGCACGACGTTGCCCGGCTTGTACACGCCGTGCACGTTGCCGAAGGAGGCGGCCAGCAGGTAGCGGCCCTTCTCGCCCAGGCCGAGCGCCTCGGCGGTGCGCACCACGTCGTTGACCGAGGTGTAGAGGTTGTCGTTGATCTCGTGCGAGACGCCGTCCTCCTCGCCACCGGTCGGGGTGATCTCGACCTCGAGGATGATCTTGGCGGCGCGGGCCTGGGCCAGCAGCTCCTCGGCGATGGCCAGGTTGTCGGCCAGGGTTTCGGCCGAGCCGTCCCACATGTGCGACTGGAAGAGCGGGTTCAGGCCCTTGGCGACGCGCTCGGCGGAGACCGCCAGCAGCGGGCGGACGTAGCCGTCCAGCTTGTCCTTGGGGCAGTGGTCGGTGTGCAGCGCGATGGTGACGTCGTACTTCGCGGCCACGATGTGGGCGAACTCGGCCAGCGCGACGGCGCCGGTCACCATGTCCTTGCTGTGCTGGCCACCGAGGAACTCGGCACCGCCGGTGGAGATCTGGATGATGCCGTCACTCTCCGCCTCGGCGAAACCGCGCAGCGCCGCGTGCAGGGTCTGCGACGAGGTGACGTTGATGGCCGGGTAGGCGAACTTGCCCGCCTTGGCCCGGTCGAGCATCTCGTTGTAGGCCTCGGGAGTTGCGATAGGCATGCGAATCCGCTCCTGTCGGGGGGTGTTTTGTGCGCCACGGCCCGGACGCGCCCGGACGCCTGTGCCATCCTCCCAGACTCGTCGGGCGGCTTCATCTCCGTGCTCGCCAGTCGGGACAGAAGCCGTGGCGTTTGCGGACGAAAGGTATGGTCCGGGCAGGTCACGGGCGGTATCCGGGGATTTCGACGGCCTCCCGGGCGCCCCGCCGCGCCCGCTCGGGCCCGGTCGCCGGGGCCGGGCATTCAAGCTTGTGGCCACCCGGCCGCGCTATCCTGCGCCGGTGACTACCACCACCGACCTAGCGGTCAATCTCCTTGATGCCAAGTCGCTGATCAGCTCGGTCGGGACGGTTGGCCTGCTGGCGATCATCTTCGCCGAGACCGGTCTGCTGATCGGCTTCTTCCTGCCGGGCGACTCGCTGCTGATCCTGGCCGGCGTGGCCGCCTCCTCGGCCGCCGCCAAGGCCTTCGGGCCGGGCGTGCAGATGCCGATCGCCGTGCTGCTGATCGGCGCGCCGCTCTGTGCGATCGCGGGGGCGCAGCTGGGCCACCTGATCGGCGCGCGGGTGGGCGGCAGGCTCTTCGACCGGCCGGATTCCAAGATCTTCAAGCGCGAGTACGTGCAGAAGGCCGAGGAGTACTTCACCAAGTTCGGGCCGGAGAAGGCCGTGGTGATGGCCCGCTTCATCCCGATCGTGCGGACCTTCCTCAACCCGGTGGCCGGCACGCTGGAGATGCCCGCGCGCACGTTCTTCATCTGGAACGCGGTCGGCGGCGTGCTGTGGACCGAGGCGATGCTCAGCATCGGCTACTTCTTCGGGGACTCGATGGCCCCGGTGATCGACAAGTACCTGATCCCGGCGATGGCGCTGATCATCCTGCTGTCGATCTCGCCGATCCTGCTCGAGGTGGTGCGCGACCGGAAGAAGCGCAAGGCGGGCGGCGCGGCCTACGCGGCCGAGTCCGAGGCTGAGGCCGAGGCGCTGCAGAGCGGCGGCCGGCACCGGCGCGGCTGAGCACCCGACGCCCGTCCGTACGACGGCGCCCCCGGCCCTGGCGAAGGGTCGGGGGCGCCGTCGTGTGCGGGGGATGTTTCACGTGAAACATCCCCGGGGCCGGCTCAGGCCAGGTCGAGGTCCTGGGCGGTGAAGACGGTGTAGTACGGCAGGCCGGCGGCCTCGATCGCGGGGGCGGCGCCGCGCTCGACGATCACCGCGACGCCCACCACCTCGGCGCCGGCCTCGCGCAGCGCCTCGACGGCGGTCAGCACCGAGCCGCCGGTGGTGGAGGTGTCCTCCACGGCCAGCACCCGGCGGCCCTTGACGTCCGGGCCCTCGATCCGGCGCTGCAGGCCGTGCGCCTTGCCGGCCTTGCGGACCACGAAGGCGTCCAGCTCACGGCCGCGCGCGGCGGCGGCGTGCAGCATGGCGGCGGCCACCGGGTCGGCGCCCAGGGTCAGGCCGCCGACCGCCTCGTAGTCCAGCTCCGCGGTGGCGTCCAGCAGGACCCGGCCGACCAGCGGTGCGGCCTGCGCGTCCAGGGTGATCCGTCGCAGGTCCACGTAGTAGTCGGCCTCGCGGCCGGAGGAGAGGATGACCTTGCCGTGCACCACGGCCTTGGTCTTGATCTGCGCCAGCAGGGCGTCGCGGTCGTTGCTCGGGGCGGTGGTCGGCTCGTTGCTCATGGACAGCCAGTCTAGGGCCCGCCCCGGGTGTCAGCCGGTCAGCGCCCTGAGGGTGGCAGCCGGTCAGCGCCTGCGCAGGGCGCGGGCCACGATGACCGCGCCGCCGAGCAGGGCGACCCCGCCGCCGATCATCCACGGCGTGCTGAGCCGGCCGGCGGCGCGGGCCGCCACCGGGGCGGCGGCGTGCTGGTCGCCGTACCAGCGGCTGGCGGCGCGGGCCCGGGCGCTGCGGGCGGGCAGCGTCGGGGCGTAGCGGCCGCGCGGCGGGGCGTGGTCCACCTCCTCGGCCGAGCGGCCGACGATGCTGCGGCGGACCGGGCCGGCCAGCAGGTCGTCCGAGCCGAGCGGGTCCTCGACCGCGCGCGGGTAGCCGTAGGGGACCTCCAGCCGGGCGGCCGGATCGAGCGGCTCGGCGGCGGTGTCGGGGTCGGCCGGCTCGCCTTCGGCGGGCTCGGAGGCCTCCTCGGAGCCCGCGGCACCGGCCTCCAGGGGCTCGTCCGCGTCGGGGGAGCTGAAGGCGATCAGGCCGGAGAGGTCGTCGGCGAAGAGGTCGTCGGGCAGCTCGTCCGGGATGTCGTGCGACCCGGAGCCAGGGGTGGCGGCCGGGGGCTCGTCCGAGGCGGCGCCGCTGTCCGCGTCGTCGGCCGCGGCGGGCGCCTGGTCCGACTCGTCGCCCTCCTCGTCGGGCACGACGGTGAGGATGGGGGCGTGGGCGCCGCCCAGCTCGACGGCGAGCGCGGCGGCGAAACGGTCGAGCAGGCGCTGCCCGGTGGTCGCGAGGGTCTCGTCGTCGATCTCGGCGAGCCGCCCGCCCGGAGTGAGGTCGCCGCTGAAGCGCAGCAGCGCGCCGTCGGCGCCGTCCGGCTCGACCCGCAGCCGCACGGTGGCCAGCACCTCGCCGTCACCGCGCGCCTCCTGGCCCTCCAGGAAGGCGGTGAGCAGGCCCGAGCCGCCGCTGCGGATCAGCGAGACGACGCCGCGGTAGGTGATGGTGGAGCCGCCGATCCGCAGCCGCAGCCGGCCGTTGATCTCCTCGGGGCCGCCGGTGGCGGAGCGCTTGGCGCCGGTGCGCCGCTCGGGCGCGTCGGAGGCATCGGTGCTCAGGCCGGGGACGCACCGCGCGAGCAGCGCGGGGTCGGCCAGGGCGGGCTGGACGAGTTCGGCCGGCAGCTGGATGACAACCTCATGCTCCATGCCTGTGAGCCTACTGTCGTCGCGCACCCGTGGGGGCTCCGGCCCGGTGCCGACACCGAGCGGGTCCGCCGGGAGGGGGCCGATGCCCTCCCGGCGGCCCCGACCGGCGCAACGTCCCCGCAGGCCCGCCGACCGGATCGCCGACCGTCCCCGCGGCCGGGCAGTGGTCAGCGGTGGTCAGCGCGGGTGCAGCAGGGTGCTCGGCGGGGGCAGCGGCCGGGGCCGGTCGGCGGCGAGCGCGGCGGCGGCTGCGGTGAGCTGCCCGACGGTCAGCGAGCGCGGTGGCGGTGCGTCCGGGGCCAGCGCGAGGACCGGCCGCTGCTCGTGCGCGGCCAGCAGCACCGCCGCGAGGTCGCCGCTGCCGGCCGGGTCGCAGGCCGGTCCGCGGCCCGGCACCGGGAACGGCACGCTCCACAGTCCCGCCGCCCGCAGCCCGGCCGCCACCGTCCACAGGCCGGGGCCGGCGGGGGCCGGCACCGCCAGGCGACCGCCGGGGGCCAGCCGGGCGGCGGCCAGCTGGTAGAACTCGCTGGCGTGGTACTCGCTGCGGGCCGCCCGCTCGGGCGCCGGCAGGTCGGCGAGCACGGCGTCAAAGCGCGTGGCGCCGCCGTCCTGGCGCAGCCAGGCCAGCGGATCGGCGGTCACCACCCGCACCCGGGGGTCGGCGAACGCGTGCCCGCTGAGCGCGGCGAGCGCCGGATCGGTGCGGGCCAGGGCGGGCAGCGCCGGATCGGCGGTGACCACCAGGACGGTGCGCACCCCGCGGTGCCGCAGCACCTCGCGCAGCGCCAGCCCGTCGCCGCCGCCCAGCAGCAGCACCCGGCCGTCCCCGGCGCCCGCCAGCGCGGGGTGCACCAGGGCCTCGTGGTAGCGGTACTCGTCCTGGCCGCAGGCCGCGAGCCGGCCCGCGAGGTAGAGCCGCAGCGGTGGCGCCCCGGCCTGCGCGGTCTGGGTGGCCTGCTCGGTCGGTGCGGTCGGTGCGGTCGGTGCGGTCGGTGCGGTCTGCGGGTTGCGCGGGGCCGCCGGCGTCAGGGCGGTCGCCGGGTCGAGGCGCGGCGGGCCGCCGGTCAGCACCAGCTCCCCGTAGCGGCTCTGCACGGCCTGCCGCAGCGGGCCGCCGTAGAGCGCGTGCCGGGCGGCGCGCTCGATCGCGCCGCTGCACGCCGCGGCCAGCGCCAGGGCGGCCAGCACGGCCCCGCAGCCGGTCCAGAGCAGCCCCTTGGAGCGGGGGCCCGGCTCCTCGCGGAAGAGCCAGAGCACCACCGCCGCGCCCGCCAGCGCGTTGACCGCCCCGGTCAGCAGGGCCCCGGCGGCCTGCCCGAGCAGCGGCAGCAGCACGAACGGGAAGGCGAGCCCGCCGACCAGGGCGCCCACGTAGTCGGCGGCGAACAGGTCGGCGGCGGCCCGCCCGGCCTCCTCCCGGCGGATCCGCTGCAGCAGGGTCATCAGCAGCGGGATCTCGGCGCCGATCAGCATCCCGATCAGGCAGGTCAGCACGACCAGGGCGAGCTGGTCGCGGCCGAGCCAGGCCCAGCAGCTGTAGAGGGCGAGCACCGAGAGCCCGCCGAACAGTGCCAGCGCGCACTCCACCAGCGCGAACGAGGTGGCGGGGCGGTGGGTGAGGCGCTTGGCGGCCAGCGAGCCGAGGCCCATCGCGAAGACCATCACGGAGAGCACCACGGAGGTCTGGGTGACCGGGTCGCCGAGCAGGTAGCCGCCGAGCGCGACCAGTTCCAGCTCGTACACCAGCCCGCAGGCGGCGCAGACGAAGGCGGCCAGCAGGACCAGCAGCCGGGTCAGCCGGGCCCGGCGGGCGCACAGCGGACCGGGGGCCCGGGGCCCGGGGGAGCCCCAGGCGTGATCGTCCGTTCGGCCGCGTGCGGACGGGGGGCCGGCGGTGGGGCGGCCGGCGGCCTCCCGGGGGCCGCGGTCGCCGCGCGGGCGCAGGTGGACCCGGGGGCCGGGGTGCCGCGCCGGGCCCGGCTGGGTCTCGGACCGGCGGTCGGCGCCGGTCCCGCGGTCGGGTCGGTCCCGGCGCGCGGGCAGGGACCGGCGTGCGGGTTCGGGCTGGGCGCGGAGCTCGGTCGGGTCGCGGCCTTCGGACCGGGTGCGGGCCCGGGCGAAGCGGCCGTTGACGGGGCCGCGGGCGCGGGACCTGACCCGGACGGTGCGTGGCCGGACCCAGCCTCTGGCCGTGGCGCCCCCGAGGACCGGGGGAGGCCCGTCGACCGGGGAAGGTCCGTCACGGTCGAGGCCGCGCTGGGAGGGCGGGTCCGCCGGCTGGTTGATCACGAAGAAACGCTAGGCGACGCATGCCGCGCATAGGTGTACTCGTCCGAGGGATAGCGCTCCGGTTTAAGTTGACGGATCGTCACGATGTTCGGGGATTTCGAGGGGCTTTGGTGCCGCTTCGATGCTTCGATCGGTCACGGAACGGTGGGACGGGCCATGGCGCAGCGCCCGCCGGCGCGCGGGGCGGTGGCCGTCAGCTGGCCGCGCACCACCAGCGAGGATCGGGTGCAGACCAGTCGGCCCTCCTGCGGATAGGCGTGCCAGGTGCGCCAGAGCACCCGCTCGGCGCTGCCCTGGGCGACCAGGGCGGTGAACGCGCTCGGGTCGCCCGGGAAGACCCCGGCCAGGCCGCGCGGGTGCTCGTCCACCAGGGCGAGGATCTCCTGCGCCCGGGCGGCGAACACGTGCGGCGGCAGCGACTCGATCCGGGCCGCGAACTCGTACTCCCAGCCAGCGACTTGCTCGGCCACCCGGGCCGGCAGCGGGGTCCGCCGGCCCGGCATGCAGGCCACCGTCTCCAGGCACTCGCCGGGGCCGGCCGTGATCACCACCTGGTGCGAGGCGCCCAGCAGGCGCAACTGCAGGGTGCCCGCGGCGTTGCCGCCCGCGCTCGTGGTCCGGGTGCTGCCGCCGTTGCCGGCGGAGCCGATCGCGGTGGCCGCGCTGCCGAGGGTGCCGCGGGCGGCCGTGCCGTAGCGGCTCGTGCCGTCGGTCAGGCCGTCCGGCCCCGGCAGCGTCAGGTCGCGCACCGCCAGGGCGGGCAGCGGTGCGCCGCCGAGACACCAGGCCAGGTCACCGGCGCGGGTGTCGGTATAGGAGGTCTGCAGTGTGGTGAGCATGCTGGCTCCGCATTTCAGCTCCGTACGCGCCCTGCGCCGTGCAGCGTCCGACTCGGCCGAAGGCGAGGAGGTTCGTGGCTGTGCGGTCCGAGACGCGGCCGACCGTGGAAGGAAGGATTCCGGCTGGAGATTCAGCAGCAGAGAAGCACGAATTCTCCGGGTCCGTCAGGGATTTACCCATTCTTGTTGCACATTCACCGTTCTGGGCGTAGTGCCTGGTCAGGTCTGACCGGACCGGTGAACGAGATTGCTCGCCACGCGCCGTCCGGGTCGGGGCGCGCGCCCCTCGGGCCGGTTGCGCGCCGGTGCCTCGGCCGGCGGCTCTGCGATGGTGCGAGGACGGGGGAGGGAGGGGCCCGTGCGCCTCTGTACGAGGGTACGTGCGTCTGTACGAGCCCGCGCGCGTCAGTGCGACCGGTGCCAGGAACCAGGTGTCCGGGACCGGTCCTGTCGTCCCGGCGCGCCACGCAGGAATCGCTTGGATAAATCGGTTTGGCGAATTGGCGGACCGTGGTTCCATGAGGACGCATGACAGAGCCATCTCGTCCTTGGGACGTGCCGCAGCAGCCCTCGCTCACAGGGCTCGAAGAAAAGTGGGCGCGACGCTGGGACGAGGCGGGGGTATTCCGTTTCGACCGGACCAGGACCCGCGCCGAGGTCTTCTCGATCGACACCCCGCCGCCCACCGCCAGCGGTGAGCTGCACGTCGGCCACGTCTTCTCGTACACCCACACCGATGTCATCGCGCGCTACCAGCGGATGCGCGGGCGTGAGGTCTTCTACCCGATGGGCTGGGACGACAACGGCCTGCCGACCGAGCGCCGGGTCCAGAACCACTACGGCGTGGCCTGTGACCCGACCCTGCCGTACGATCCGGACCTCACCCTGCCCGAGCGCCCCGGAAAGCGCCAACTCCCCATCTCCCGGCAGAACTTCATCGAGCTGTGCGAGCGTCTGACGCAGCTCGACGAGCGGGCGTTCGAGGAGGTGTGGCAGCGACTGGGCCTCTCGGTCGACTGGACGATGACCTACCGGACGATCGGCGAGGCGGCCCGGGCCGCCTCGCAGCGGGCGTTCCTGCGCGACCTGGCCCGCGGTGAGGCCTACCTCGCCCAGGCGCCGACCCTGTGGGACGTGAGCTTCCGCACCGCGGTCGCCCAGGCCGAGCTGGTCGACCGTGAACGCCCGGGCGCTTTCCACCAGTTGCGCTTCACCGGGCCGGACGGGCGGCCGATCGAGGTCGCCACCACCCGGCCCGAGCTGCTGCCCGCCTGCGTGGCGCTGGTCGCCCACCCGGACGACCCCCGGTACCGGGAGCTGTTCGGCAGCATCGCCACGACCCCGCTCTTCGGGGTCGAAGTCCCGGTGCTGGCACACCGGTTGGCCGATCCCGAGAAGGGCACCGGGATCGCCATGGTGTGCACCTTCGGCGACACCACCGACGTCATCTGGTGGCGCGAACTGCGGCTGGACACCCGGCCGGTGATCGGCCGCGACGGACGGTTCGCCGCCGAGCCGCCGGCCGGCCTGGAGTCGCCGCGGGCCGGTGCGGCGTACGCGCAGCTGGCCGGCGCCACCGTGCACACCGGGCGCGAGCGGATCGTCGCCGCGCTGCGGGAGAGCGGCGAACTGGTGGGCGAACCGCGGCAGATCAACCACAGCGTCAAGTTCTTCGAGCGTGGGGACAAGCCGCTGGAGATCGTCACCACCCGGCAGTGGTACCTGCGCAACGGAGGCCGCGACGACCGCCTGCGCGAGGAACTGCTCGCCCGGGGAGCCGAGTTGACCTGGCACCCGGCCCACATGCGGGTCCGCTACGAGGCCTGGGTGAGCGGTCTGAACGGCGACTGGCTGATCAGCCGGCAGCGGTTCTTCGGCGTCCCGTTCCCCGTCTGGTACCCGCTCGACGCCGACGGCGAGCCCTGCTACGACCGTCCGATCACCCCACCGGAGTCCGCGTTGCCGGTCGACCCGAGCAGCCGGACGCCGGACGGCTACCGGCCCGAACAGCGCGACCAGCCGGGCGGGTTCACCGCTGACCCGGACGTGATGGACACCTGGGCCACCTCCTCGCTCACCCCGCAGATCGCGGCCGGCTGGGAGCGCGATCCCGACCTGTTCGCCCGGGTCTTCCCGATGGACCTGCGCCCGCAGGCCCACGAGATCATCCGGACCTGGCTCTTCTCCTCGGTGGTGCGCGCCCACGGCGAGCAGCACGAGCTGCCCTGGCGGCACGCCGCCATCTCCGGCTGGATCCTGGACCCGGACCGCAAGAAGATGTCCAAGTCGGTGGGCAACGTCGTCACGCCGGCCGGCCTGCTGATCGAGCACGGCTCGGACGCCGTCCGCTACTGGGCCGCCAGCGGCCGTCCCGGCACCGACACCGCCTTCGACACCGGTCAGATGAAGGTCGGGCGCCGACTGGCCGTCAAGCTGCTCAACGCGGGCCGCTTCGCGCTCGGCTTCGGCACGCCCGGTGCCACCGCCCGGATCACCGAGCCGCTCGACGCGGCGCTGCTGGCCGAGCTCGCCGCGCTGGTCGAGCGGGCCACCGCGGCGCTCGACGCCTTCGACTACACCCAGGCGCTGGAGCAGACCGAGCGCTTCTTCTGGACCTTCTGCGACGACTACCTGGAGCTGGTCAAGGCCCGCGCCTACGGGGACGGGGACGGGGGCGAGGCCGGTGCGGCGGGCGCCGAGTCGGCCAGGGTCGCGCTCACCACCGCGCTCTCGGTGCTGCTGCGGCTCTTCGCGCCGTTCCTGCCGTTCGCCGCCGAGGAGGTCTGGTCCTGGTGGCAGCCCGGCTCGGTGCACCGCGCCGCCTGGCCGACCGCGGCCGAACTGCGCACCGCGGCCGGCCCCGGCTGCCTCGACGCGCCGCCCGGTGAGCTGCTGGCCGTGGCGGGCCAGGTGATCGCCGGCGTCCGCAGGGCCAAGTCCGAGGCCCACCGCTCGATGCGCACCGAGGTGTCCCACGCCGTCGTCCACGGGCCGGCCGAGGCACTGGCGGTGCTGGCGCTGGTCGTGGACGACCTCCGCTCGGCGGGCCGGATCGCCCGCCTGGAGACTGTGGAGGCCGTCGATGCCGGCGAGTTGGCGGTGACGGTGACCTTCTGAGCCCGGCCGGGCCAGGGAGCCTGTTGCCGACGGGGCGCATCGAATAGCGGGAAGGCGACCGGCCCCGCACCCCGCCCGGGGTGCGGGGCCGACTGCTACCAGGTGGACCAGGCCATGCTCCAGCCGCTCAGGCCGTTGTCCGGCTTGACCTGCTGGCCCACCGAGTGCTTGACGATCACCACGTCGCCGATCATCGAGTCCGCGAAGAACTTGCCGGCCACCGAGTTGTCGTCGCCCTGATCGGTGTCCGGCAGCCCGATGCAGCCGTGGCTGATGTTGGAGTTGCCCGCGGCGGCGACGGCGGCGGGGTTGCCGTGCACGTAGGAGCCGCTGTCGGTGATCTTCAGGCCGTGCGGCTCGTAGACGTCGTAGGCCGCGCCCTTGATGTTCGTGGTGCTGGAGTCCATGTGGACCATCCGGTCCTTCTCGAAGACCACCATGGTGCCGTTCCACGAGGGGTTCTCGTCCGAGCCGGCGGTCACCTTGATGGTCTGCGTCGGCACGCCGTCCTCCTGGACGGTCATCGTGTGCGCGGCGGCGTCCGCCGTGCTGATCTTCGAGCGGCCGATGGTGAAGGACTCGTCGCGGTCACCGGCGCCGTAGACGCCGGGGGCCAGCTCCACGTTCGAGGTGCGGTAGTGCACCGTCACCTTGGTGCCGGTCTTCCAGAAGGTCTGCGGGCGCAGGTCCAGCCGGTTGTTGCCGAACCAGTGCCCCTTGACCTCGCTGCCGTCGGAGGCCTCCACGGTGATCGCCTTCTCGGCGGCGGCCGTGTTGGTGACGGCCTTCGGGAAGGTGACGCTGATGATCATGCCGACGCCGTACGTGGGGTTGTTGTCGGCGAGGTTGTCGGTCGGACGGTCCGTCTTGCTCGGGGTGAGCGTGCTGAAGGAACTGGTCGTGGTGGTCGGCACGCCGTTCGCGTCGACCGCCTTGGCGCTCACCTGGTACGCCGTGCCCACCGCGAGGGCGGCCGAGGGGGTCCAGCTCGTACCGTCGGTGGCGAGCGTGCCGTCCACCGGCTTGCCGTTCGGGCCGGTCACCGCCACGTCGGTCAGCTTGCCGCTGGCGACCGAGACCTTCAGCGCGCCGTTCGGCGCCGCGTCCTTGGTGCCGTCCTTGGGCTCCACGTCCACCACCGCCGCCGAGGGCTTGGCGGTGGGGCTGCTCTGCGCCGCCGCGGTGCCGCCGCCGTTCGGCGCGGCGTTCGGCTTGCCGCCGCCCGAGCTGTCGGGCCCGCAGGCCGCTGTGAGCACCAGGACGCCGCCCAGCAGCAGCGCCGCTCCGGCCCGCCGGCCCGCCCGGCCGGTGCGCCGCCAGGACGCCTCGCCGGTCGTCCGCCCACCCCTGGACCCCGCCCACATCGACCGCATCGCTCTTCTCCCCTGTCCGTCCGGTGGCTGTCCGGCTCGGTCTATCTGACGCTCTGCAGGGGTGAAAGTGTTGTGCAGGAAATAGGACTGTCACAGAATCAGGACATTAACCGGGCAACGGAGGAGCGGTCGGCGGGTGCGGCGCGCGGCGGCGGTGGCGAAACGGCCCCCTCAGAGGCGCCCGAGCCGGCCTCGGCGAGGCCGGTGGCGAGCGGCATGCGTACCGCACGGTTAACGCTGCGGTGTACGAACACTGCACAGCGTATTATCCACCGAGACAGGCCCGGGGGGCTGGGCCCAGGACGGTGCGGACGGGACCCGGCCAACCAGAACTTCGGCGGCCACGAGATCCCGACAGACCCGGGCGTCGGCCACTCCGACTACTGGAACAAGGGGCAGTCCCTGGACGCCATGGGTCAAATCATCTCCGGGCGGTGGTGAGCATGAGCAGGATGCGGATTGTTGCTTCCGCAGCCGTGGTGATGGCGGCGCTGACCTCGTGCTCGCTCAGTGACCAGCAGTTGAAGCCGACCATCACCAAGGACCAGGCGGCCCAGCAGGTCAGGTCGTACGACGCACAGGTCCGGACCGCCCTGCTGGGCAAGCCTCAGACATCGACCCGGGAGCCGTTCAGCGGCGAATGCGAGACGGACGACGTCACGGGACCGAAGGGACGGGTCCAGCTCAGCCTGGACACGGTGGTTGCGGCGAACCATCCCGAAGGCAACCCTGCGAGGAGAGCGGAGACGCCAGCCGGACGCTCACGCTCTCCGTCGCCTCGCCGTGCGTCTGGCCCCACGGCACCTCGGGACCCGAGATGCCGCCGTCGTAAGCGGGCCACGGCTGCGTGCCGCTGGTCAGAGGCGCCCGAGCCGGTTCACCGCCTCCTGGAGCACTTCGTCCTTCTTGCAGAAGGTGAAGCGGACCAGGGGGCGGCCGGCGTCGGCGTTGTCGTAGAAGACCACGTTGGGGATGGCGACGACGCCGCAGCGCTCGGGCAGGGTGCGGCAGAACTCGATGCCGTCCTTCTCGCCGAGCGGGGTGATGTCGGTGGTGATGAAGTAGGTGCCGGCCGGCTCGAAGACGCGGAAGCCGGCCGCGGACAGGCCCTCGGCGAGCAGGTCGCGCTTGCGGCGCAGGTCGGCACGGAGTTCGGTGAAGTAGCTGTCGGGCAGGCGCAGCGCCTCGGCGACGGCGTACTGGAAGGGGCCCGCGCTGACGTACGTCAGGTACTGCTTGGCGGTGCGGACGGCGGCGACCAGGGCCGGGGCGGCGGTGACCCAGCCGACCTTCCAGCCGGTGAAGGAGAAGGTCTTGCCGGCCGAGGAGATGGTGACGGTGCGCTCGCGCATGCCGGGCAGGGCGGCGATGGGGTGGTGGGCGCCGGTCAGCACCAGGTGCTCGTAGACCTCGTCGGTGATGACCAACAGGTCGTGCTCGACGGCGAGTTCGGCGATGGCGGCGAGCTCGGCGGGGTCGAGGACGAGCCCGGTGGGGTTGTGCGGGGTGTTGATCAGGAGCAGCCGGGTACGCGGGGTGATCAGCGCGCGCAGCTCGTCCAGGTCGGGGCGGAAGTCGGGCTGGCGCAGCGTCAGCGGCACGCGCACCGCGCCGGCCATCGCGATGCAGGCGGCGTAGGAGTCGTAGAACGGCTCGAAGGCGATCACCTCGTCGCCGGGTTCGAGCAGGGCGAGCAGCGCGGCGGCGATGGCCTCGGTGGCGCCGGCGGTGACCAGCACCTCGGTGTCGGGGTCGTGGGTCAGGCCGTAGAAGCGCTGCTGGTGCTCGGCGATCGCGGTGCGCAGCTCGGGGATCCCGGGGCCGGGCGGGTACTGGTTGCCGCGCCCGTTCAGCACCGCGTCGGCGGCGGCCCGGGCGATGGCGGCGGGCCCGTCGGTGTCGGGGAACCCCTGGCCGAGGTTGATCGACCCGGTCGCGGTGGCCAGCGCGGACATCTCCGCGAAGATCGTCGTGCCCATGCCCGCCAGTCGGCGGTTCAGCAGCGGCCTCGTGCCCATTGCGGCTCCTCACAGCTCGTCGTCGGACCCATCCTCTGCCGGAGGTCGGGCACCGGACAAGCACCGGCGGAGCCGGGAACGAGCGCAGCGGAGCCGGGAACGGGCGCAGCCGGCCCGCCACGGGGGCGGACCGGCTGCGTCGGGTGAGGCTCTGGGCTCAGTCCTCGGTGTCGGGGGCGTCCTCGCCCTCCTCGCCGTCGATCTCCTGCTGCAGGCCGAGGCGCTCGACCATCCACTGCTCGAAGCCCACGGCGGCCTGGGTCCAGTTGGCGGTGGTGGTGACGAAGTAGTCCAGGTTGACCCCGGTGCCCACGATCATCTGGGACTCGCCGATCAGGCGGACCACGCCGTCCTCGTGGGTGTGGGTGTAGACCTTGGGCCAGAGGGTCTCACGGTTCCACTCGTCGATCAGGTCCTGGATCTCGCCCTTGCGCTCCAGCGGGTAGGAGCGGTCGTAGAAGGAGCGGACCGCGAAGAGCTCCTTCTGCTCGCCACGGAACATGTAGTAGACCCGGAAGCCGTCCCAGGGGGCGGTGAGGTCGCCCTCCTCGTCCACGACGTGCTTGAGCTGCATCCGGTCGAGCAGCTGGGTCACCAGGGCCTGGTCCGGAACCACGATCGGCGGCGGCCCGGCCGGCTGGTCGCCACCGGGCTGGGGCTGCGGCGCGCCGAAGAACGGGATCGACGACGGGTCAACGCTCACGGGAGGTCCCTTCACAGTGCACGAGGGTGGCTGGTGATCTGGGGCCGCCCTTCCATGTCTCCATCCTGCCTCATCCGGCGCCGCGGGCACAGGCCGTCCAGGGCCCGGAAGGGGCCGCGGTGGCACCCGGTGCCCTTCGGGGCACGGGTGGTGCCCGGCCCGGCCGCCGGGCGCCCGGTTCCGGCTGCCCGGCGGCCCTCCGGGGTCAGCCGGCGGCGACGGTGAGCCGGTCGTTGGCCTCGTCGCGGTCGACCACCACGGTGTCCCCGTCGCGCACCTGGCCGGAGAGGATCGCCCTGGCCAGCTGGTCGCCGATCGCCGACTGCACCAGGCGGCGCAGCGGCCGGGCGCCGTAGGCCGGGTCGTAGCCGGTGAGCGAGAGCCAGTCGCGGGCGGCGGGGGTGACGTCCAGGGTGAGCCGGCGCTCGTGCAGCCGTCCGGCCAGCCTGGCCACCTGGAGGTCGACGATCCGGCTCAGCTCGGCGGAGCCCAGCGGGTCGAAGACCACGATGTCGTCCAGCCGGTTGAGGAACTCCGGCTTGAAGGCGGAGCGGACGCTGTCCAGCACCAGCTCCTTCTTCGCGGCCTCCGGCACGGTGGGGTCCACCAGGTACTGGGAGCCGAGGTTGGAGGTGAGGATCAGGATCACGTTGCGGAAGTCGACGGTGCGCCCCTGGCCGTCGGTGAGCCGGCCGTCGTCCAGCACCTGGAGCAGCACGTCGAAGACCTCGGGATGGGCCTTCTCCACCTCGTCCAGCAGCACCACGCTGTACGGGCGCCGCCGCACCGCCTCGGTGAGCTGGCCGCCCTCCTCGTAGCCGACGTAGCCGGGCGGGGCGCCGACCAGTCGGGAGACCGAGTGCTTCTCGCCGTACTCGCTCATGTCGATCCGCACCATCGCGTGCTCGTCGTCGAAGAGGAAGTCGGCGAGCGCCTTGGCGAGTTCGGTCTTGCCGACGCCGGTGGGGCCGAGGAAGAGGAACGAGCCGGTGGGGCGGTCCGGGTCGGCGATGCCCGCGCGGGTGCGGCGCACCGCGTCGGAGACGGCCTGCACGGCGGTCTGCTGGCCGATCAGGCGCCGGCCCAGCTCCTCCTCCATCCGCAGCAGCTTGGCGCTCTCGCCCTCGAGCAGCCGGCCGGCCGGAATGCCCGTCCAGGAGCCGACCACGTCGGCGACGTCGTCGGGGCCGACCTCCTCCTTGACCATCGTGGCGCTGGCGTGCTCGTCCTCGGCGCGCTCCTGGGCCTCGGCCAGCTCGGCCTCGGCGGCCGGGATCTCGGCGTACTTCAGCTTGGAGGCCTGCTCGAAGTCGCCGTCGCGCTGGGCGCGTTCGAGGCTGCCCTGCAGACCGTCGAGGCGCTCCTTGAGCTCGCCGACCCGGTTGAGGCTCTTCTTCTCCTGCTCCCAGCGGACCGTGAGACCGGCCAACTGCTCCTGCTTGTCGGCCAGATCGCGGCGCAGCCGGGCCAGGCGCTCCACCGAGGCGGGGTCGGTGGCCTTGTCCAGGGCCAGCTCCTCCATCCGCAACCGGTCCACCGCGCGCTGGAGTTCGTCGATCTCGACGGGGGAGGAGTCGATCTCCATCCGCAGCCGGGAGGCCGCCTCGTCGATCAGGTCGATCGCCTTGTCGGGCAGGAAGCGGGCGGTGATGTAGCGGTCGGAGAGGGTGGCGGCGGCCACCAGCGCGGCGTCCGAGATCTGCACCTTGTGGTGCGCCTCGTAGCGGCCCTTGAGGCCGCGCAGGATCGCGATGGTGTCCTCCACCGTGGGCTCGCCGACCAGCACCTGCTGGAAGCGGCGTTCCAGGGCCGGGTCCTTCTCGATCCGCTCGCGGTACTCGTCCAGCGTGGTGGCGCCGACCATCCGCAGCTCGCCGCGGGCCAGCATCGGCTTGAGCATGTTGCCCGCGTCCATCGCCGAGTCGCCGCCGGCGCCCGCGCCGACCATGGTGTGCAGCTCGTCGATGAAGGTGACGACCTGGCCGTCGCTCTGCTTGATGTCGTTGAGGACGGCCTTCAGCCGCTCCTCGAACTCGCCGCGGAACTTGGCGCCGGCCACCATCGCGCTCAGGTCGAGCGAGACCAGTCGCTTGCCGCGCAGCGACTCGGGGACGTCGCCGGCCACGATCCGCTGGGCCAGGCCCTCGACCACGGCCGTCTTGCCGACGCCGGGCTCGCCGATCAGCACCGGGTTGTTCTTGGTGCGCCGGGAGAGCACCTGGACCACCCGGCGGATCTCCTGGTCGCGGCCGATCACCGGGTCGAGCTTGCCGTCCCGGGCGGCCTGGGTGAGGTCGGTGCCGTACTTCTCCAGCGCCTTGTAGGTGCCCTCGGGGTCCGGCGAGGTGACCCGGGCGCTGCCGCGCACCTCGGTGAAGGCGTCCAGTAGCGCCTTGGGCGTGGCGCCCTGGCGGCCGAGCAGCTCGGCGACCTGGCCGCCCTCGGCGGCCAGGCCCACCAGCAGGTGCTCGGTGGAGACGTAGGCGTCGTCCAGCGCCTCGGCCCGGCGCCCGGCGTCCTCCAGGACGGCGAGCGTGTCGCGGCCCAGCTGCGGGGCGGCGACGGTGGAGCCCTGGGCGCTGGGCAGCGCCCGGAACTGCTGGCGGGCGCCGGCCATCAGCTGGGCGGCGTCCGCGCCGACCGCGTCGAGCAGCGGACGGGCGATGCCCTCGGGCTGCTCCAGCAGGGCGAGCAGGATGTGCACCGGCCTGACGTCCGGGTTTCCCGCGCCGCCGGCCTGCCGGATCGCGGCGGACAGGGCTTCCTGCGTCTTGGTGGTGAACTTGCTCGCGTCCATGGCCACTGGTCCTTGCTCCTCCTGCTGTGCAGCTGCTCGGTCGGTTCCAGGCTGCTAGCCATCACGGCTGTCAGCTAAGTTGAGTCTAACGCGCTCAGGTTTTCTTGGTAAAGCCCAACAGGTCGCGCGCCGGCCCGGCGGGACGCCGTCCGGTGGGCCAGACGGCACGCAGCGGGCGGCGCAGGTCCAGGCCGCTCAACGGCACCTCGACCAGCCGGCGGGTGGCCAGCTCGTCGGCCACCGCCAGCTCGCTCAGGCAGACCGGTCCGGCGCCGGTCATCGCGGCGGCCTTCAGCGCCGTGCTGGAGTCCAGTTCGAGCAGCGCGCTCGCCCGCGCCCCGCACCCGGCCAGCGCCCGGTCCAGCACCTCGCGGGTGCCGGAGCCCGGCTCGCGCAGCACCAGTGGGGTGGCGGCCAGCTCGGCGCCGGTGACCGGGGTGCGGCGCCGGGCCCAGGGGTGGCCGGGGGAGACGACCACCACAAGCCGGTCGGTGGCCACCACCGTGCCGGTCAGCCCGGCCGGCGTGCGCGGACCCTCGACGAAGCCGAGGTCCGCCTCGCCCGCCAGCAGCCGCTCGGCCACCGCGGCGGAGTTGGCGGTGCGCAGGGTGACCACGGTCTGCGGACGGGCGGCGGCCAGCGCGAGCAGCCAGCCGGGCATCAGGTACTCGGCCACGGTGAGGCTGGCCACCACCCGCAGCCGGGCGTCGCGGTCCTCGCGCAGCGCCGAGATCCCGGCGTCCAGCGCCTCGGCGGCCTCCACCACCTGGCGCGCCCACCCGATCACCAGCTGCCCGGCGGGGGTGGGCCGCGAGCCGCGCGGCGAACGCTCCAGCAGCGGGACGCCGAGCTGACGCTCGACGCCCTGGATCCGCGCGCTGGCGGCGGGCTGGCTGATGCCCAGCTCGGCCGCCGCCCGGCCCAGGCTGCCGTGCCGGGCCACCGCGAGCAGCAGCTCCAGCGCGCCGAGCTCGGGGACCCGGCTCGAGAGAGTCATAGGTCCAGGTTATGTCCACATAGGGCGCGGGCGGCTACCGGCCCGCGGCGGGGCGGCACAGGGTGGGGGCATGGCTACCGTCACCGTCGCACCCGACCAGACCGAGACCGCCGCCGACCGGGCCACCACCGGCCGACCGCGCTGGGATCTGGGCCAGCTCGGCCCCAACTGGTACGCCGCGGTGATGGGCACCGCGATCGTGGCCAACGGCGCCGTGGCGCTGCCCTACCGGCTGCCGGGCCGGCTCGTCCTCGCCGAGGCCGTCTGGGCGCTGGCCGTGCTGGCGCTGCTCGCCCTGGTCGCGGCCCGGCTGGTGCACCTGACCCGGCACCGGGCGGCGGCCCGCGAGCAGCTGCTGGTGAACCCGGCCACCGCCGTCTTCTACGGCTGCCCGCCGATGGCGCTGCTCGCGGTCGGCTACGGGACCCTGGCGGTCGGCGGCCACCTGATCGGCACCGGCCCGGCGGCGGCGCTCGACCTGGTGCTGTGGAGCCTCGGCACCCTCTACGCGGTGCTGGTGGCGGCCGGCATCCCCTACCTGATGGTCACCCGGCACGAGCTCTCCGCACTGCGCGCCAACCCGACCTGGCTGCTGCCGGTGGTCGCCCCGATGGTGTCGGCCGCGCTCGGCCCGGCGCTGCTGCCGCACCTGCCCACCGTGCTGCGCCCCGGGCTCTTCTACGGGTGCTACGCGCTCTTCGGGGCGAGCCTGCTGGCCATCCTGGTGCTGCTGCCGGTGGTCTTCGCCGGCCTGGTGCACAGCAAGCTGCCGCTGCTGCTGACCCCCTCGCTCTTCCTGGTGCTGGGCCCGCTGGGCCAGTCCACCACCGCCGCCGGCAACCTGGCCGACGCCGCCCACGCGGTGGCGCCGCGCCTGGCCGGGGCCGCCTTCGGCCTCGCGGTGCTCTACGGGGTAGCGGTGACCGGCTTCGCGCTGCTCTGGCTGCTGATCGCCGGCGGTGCCAACCTGCGGGCGCTGCGCGGTGCGCGGATGCCGTTCGCGATGACCTGGTGGGCCTTCACCTTCCCGGTCGGGACCTGTGTGACCGGTGCCGCGGGCCTGGCCCGGCACACCGGCCTGGCCGGCTTCGGCTGGCTGAGCGCAGCGCTGTACGGGCTGCTGCTGGTGCTGTGGGCGGTGGTCGGCGTGCGCACGGTGCTGGCGCTGGTGGGCGGCCGGCTGCTGCGCGCGGCGTGAGCCGTCAGCGGCCCGGAGCCGGCCGGAGCGGCCGCCCGGCGCAGCGGCCCGGCGCAGCAGCCCGGCCACCCTCGCGCCCGCCGGAGGCGACTGGCAGTATGGCAGCGGACAGTCAAAGGCCGGTGACGCGCTGGCACCGTGACGGGTGGTGGCGGCAGGGGGAGTGGTGCGGATGTCGCGGGCGGAGGCAGGTGTCCTGCCGGCGGATCTCGAACTCGACCCCACTGCCCGGGCCCTCTACCTGGAGGTGGTCGCCCAGGGCGGCTGGGTGAAGTCCGCCGAGGTGCGCCCGGTCGACCGGCCCGCGCTGGTCCGGTTGCTGGAACTCGG
Source organism: Kitasatospora sp. NBC_01302 (assembly GCF_035976515.1). Classification (NCBI taxonomy): domain Bacteria; kingdom Bacillati; phylum Actinomycetota; class Actinomycetes; order Kitasatosporales; family Streptomycetaceae; genus Kitasatospora; species Kitasatospora sp. NBC_01302. The sequence goes on along the minus strand of NZ_CP108404.1, from coordinate 4,683,652 downwards.
CCTGGTGCGCGGCCTGCCCGGCGGCACCTTCTACTCCGCGGTCAGCCCGCGCGCCTACCTGGGCCGGGCGACCTGGACGCTGCGCCACCGGGCGGCCGGGCTGCTCGAGCGGGCCGAGGAGCTGCCGGCGGTGCTGGACGAGCTGGCCCAGGCCTACGACGCCGCGCCGCGCTGGATCGACCGCACCGGCACGGTGGAGACGGTCCAGGACCGGGACAGCATCCGGCACCGGATCGCCCAGCTGGTCGCCGACGCCGAGACCGAGATCCTCACCGCGCAGCCCGGCGGCGACCGTCCGCCGGACCACCTGGCCTGGGCGATGGCCCAGGACGTGCCGTTCCTGCGGGCCGGTGGCGCGATGCGCACGCTGTACCAGCCGGTGGCCCGCACCGACCCCGCGACCAGTGCCTACGCCGCCGCCGTCACCCCGTACGGGGCGCGGATCCGGGTGCTGGACGAGGACTTCCAGCGGATGCTGATCTTCGACCGGCTGGTGGCGGTGATCCCCGCTTCCGCGGACATGGGCAGTGCGGCCTTCGTCTGCGACCCCACCGCCGTCGAGCTGCTGGTGGAGCTCTTCGAGCGGGACTGGCAGCGGGCCGAGCGGGTGGCCTGGGGGGCGCCGCACGCCGTCCCGGACAGCAGCACGGTCACCCACCGGATCGCCCGGCTGCTGGCGGGCGGGCTGAGCCGGCGCGGCATCGCCGGCCGGCTGGGCCTGAGCGAGCGCACCGTGGCCGGGCACCTGGCCCGGCTGCGCGAGGAGTACGACGCGGAGACGCTGTTCCAGCTGGGCTGGCTGATGCGCGGCGCCGGCGAGCGCGGCGGGCCGGGCGGCGGGCGGGACGACGTCGGGGCGGGGTGACCCCGGGGCGGGGTGACCCCGGGGCGTGTATCCGGGCGCGCGGGCGGTCCGCACGCTGCACGATCACGCAGCTGCTGGAATGCGCACTGCCGGGCGCCTTGCCGTGTGCTCGTCCAGGAGCCAGCCTGATAGTCGGACCATAGTCGGTGGCGTGAGCCGTCGATGCGTCTGATGGGCAGTCAGACAGCCTGCCGGGGAGGCACATCGGGGGCTTCGCGCGCACGCGCGGTGCTGGCCTCCCCGCGGGCAGGACGGGGAGGAGTACGCGATGGGCAGACGCTCGCATGTGCTGGTGGAGAGTCAGGCGGTCTTCGGCAAACCGGGGGCGGACCGCTTCCTGCGCGAGGCCGTGACGCTGGCCGAGACCGGCGACCGGGTGATCCTCTACCTGGTCGAGGACGGCGTCTTCGCCGCCGTCTCGGACGGTGTGCCCGAATTGGCCCGGCTGGTCGAGCTCGGCTCGGAGGTCTGGGCGGACGACCACTCGCTCACCCACCGTGCACTGGCAGCCACCCGGCTGTCACCGTACGTGCGGGTGAAGGGGGTCGAGGCGCTGGACGGCGCGGTGCGCGGCTCGGACGGGCGGGTCACGCTGCACTGAAGCCAACGCTGAGTCGGCAGTGGGCCGGGTGTGCTCCGAACTGCATCGAACCGACCGGAAACGAACAGCTGGGCGCGTCGCGGAACATCCGTGGCGCGCCCTGCGGCGTCCTTCCCGTCGACGCCCGTAGACCGAACGTTCTCTCATTCTCCCAGCTCATGTGGTGTGCGAAGGGATCCGTGCGGGCCGATTCTGCAAGTTCGTGCAGTTGCGGGAACTTGAAGCTGAAACAACCTTGTCCCGGAGCCCACGCACTGTGAGGCTGTGGGTACGCCAAGCCGCCCGGGCAACCGCAGCCCGTCGGTGGTGACTCGTCCGTCCTCCTCGCGCAGGGGCAGAGGTATCTGTGCGAAGAACCGACGGGCGCCGGGTGGTCCGCCATTTGTGGTGATGGTGACCGGGCCCGGTACCAGCGAGGCGTTGCTGCTCCGCCTCGCTGGAAGCACCTCGGATTTGGCGTCGATGAGGTGGATCCGCCCGGAGCGCAGGAGACCGCGAGTCCCTGGCTCCGGGACGGATCTGCTGCCGCGAAGCGCCGGACTGCCCCGTACGGGGGCGGGCAGTCCGGATTCGCGGCCTTTCCCGTGCCCGGCGTCGAGACCGCCGTCGCGTCCGGCCCGGTGCCCGGCACCGTCCCCTGTCGTTCGACCCGGGCGGGCTGTCGCCCGACTCCTGATGAGATGATGCGACGCGTGCGGTCGATCGACCGCTGCCGTGCGGCACGCAGGGGGGACGGGGTGGCCGAGGCAGTCGGCTCAGCGGCGGACACCGGAGCGGGAGCCGGCCGGGGGGCGGCCCCGGAGGGTCTGCCGGCGGCTCCAGGACCCCTCGCACTGCCCGGCGAGGCCGTGCGTGCGCTGTACCTCGCGATCCTGGCCGAGGGCGGGCGGCTGCCGATGAGCGAGGTGGGTACCGCCGAGCAGGCCCACGTGGCGGAGCTGCTCGATCTCGGCCTGCTGACCGCCGTCCCCGAACTCGCCTGCTACACCGCGGTCAACCCGCGCGCGGTCGGCAGCCGGCTCAGCGAGGACCTGCGGGCGGCCGGCACCCGGCTGCTGGTCCAGGCCCAGGAGATGCCCGCGCTGCTGGAGGACCTCACCCGGGCCTACGACCTGACGCCCCGCAAGGTCGACCGCTCCGGCGAAGTGCGCCACCTGCACGGCGCCGAGGAGATCGCGCGGCTGCTCGACCGGCTCAGCGCCGGGTCGCACGACGAGATCCTCTCGGCCCAGCCGGGCGGCCCGCTCTCCGTCCGGGTGACCGAGGGCGCCTATGCCCGGGTCAGCTGGTGCCTCGCGAACGGCGGCGCGGTCCGCTCGCTCTTCGACCCCGCCGCCCGCTCCGACCCGCCGACCGCCGCCTACGTGCTGTCCGCCACCGAACTCGGCGTCCGGTTCCGGGTGCTGGGCGAACCGTTCAAGCGGATGCTGATCTTCGACCGCAGCACCGTGGTGATCCCCGACGGCCCCGACTACCGCGGCGCCGCCCTGGTCGAGGACCCGGCCGTGGTGGCCTTCCTGGTCGGGATGTTCGAACGCGACTGGCAGCGCGCCGAGCCGGCCCAGTGGAACGGGGCCGCGCCCGACACCATCGGCCTGCCGATCCACGCCCAGGTCGGCCGCCTGCTCGCGCAGGGACTGACGCAGCGCATGATCGCCGGCCGGCTGGGCCTGAGCGAGCGCACCGTGGCCGGCCACATCTCACGGCTGCGCGAGCTCTACGACGCCCAGACGCTCTACCAGCTGGGCTGGCTGATGCGGGCCGCAGCAGGCGACGCGAAGGGCGAGCCGGGACGGTGACGGCGGTGCCCGGGGACGCGGGGGACGCAGGCGGCGCGGGGGACGCCGTGGTGTCCGTACCGGATGCCGAGGCGCGGGAGCTGTACCTGGCGCTGCTCGCGAAGGGCGGGCTGTTTCCGATCGGCGAGGTCGCGCAGGACCTGCTCCCGGCGTTCGAGCGGTTGGTGTCCGCCGGCCTCGCGGCCATGAAGCCCGGCGGCGTGTGCTGGCTGGTGAACCCCCGAGCGGCCGCCGTCCGGCTCAGCAGTGAGCTGCGCACCGCCGGTGTCGCTCTGCTGGCCCAGGCGGACGAGGCGCCGAGCGTGCTCGCCGATCTGGCGAGGGCCTACGACGAGGCGCTGCGGTCCGCAACTGACAGCAAGGTCATCCGACACGTGAGCGATCATGCGCGCATCCAACAGTGGCTGGAGGATCTCGCCGCGGAGTGCGAACGGGAGATGCTGATGATGCAGCCCGGTGGTGCGCGGCCGGCGGAGATCCTGCCGTACGCCCATACCTCGGCCCGCGAGTGGCGCGAGCGCGGCATCGAGATGCGGACGATCTACCAGCCGGGTGCGCGCACCGATCCGGGTACCGCCGCCTACGCGGCCTATGCCACGGGGCTGGGCGCTCGGATCCGGGTGCTGGACGAACCGTTCCTGCGGACGCTGATCCTCGACCGGACCGTTGCGGTGATCGACGGCGCCGGGGACTTCCGCTCGGCCTCGTTCATCGAGGACCCGGTGCTGGTGGACCTGATGGTGTCCGGCTTCGAGCGGGACTGGGCCCGCGCCGAGCGGGTCCGGTGGGAGCCGCCCACCGGCACCGAGGGACCCTTGGCCGCTTTGCTCGCACAGGGCCTGACGCAGGGCGCGATCGCGAAGCGGCTGGGCCTGAGCGAGCGCACGGTGGCGGCGCAGATCGCCGCGCTGCGCGAGGAGTACGACGCCGGGACCCTCTTCCAGCTGGGCTGGCTGATGGGAGCCGCGGCGGGCGGCGCGACGGGTGAGCCGGGGAGGTGACGCCGGTGTTCGAGGGTGCGGAGGAGGGCGCCCGGCTGCCGGACGGCCCGGCACGGGCGCTGTACCTGCGGCTGCTGGAGGGCGGTGGGCTCTTCCAGCTCGCCGACGTGCCACCGGACGACCTCGCGGCGCTGGTCCGGCTGCGGGAAGCCGGCTTGGTGAAGGAGCAGCCGACGCAACCGGACTCCGCCTTCTGGACCGTGGTGAGCCCGCGCAGCGCCGGGAGCCGGCTGAGTGTCGAACTGCGGGGCACCGGGATCGAGTTGCTGTTCCGCGCGGACGAACTGTCGAGGAGGTTCGACGAACTAACCTGGGCCTATGATCAGGCCACCCAGCCTGCGGCTGCCCGCAGCGTGACGCGGCATCTGAACGTGACCGAGCAGATTCAGCAACGGCTGCAGGAGCTGGCGCTGGAGTGCACCCGGGAGGTCCTGATGATGCAGCCCGGTGGTCGCCGCCCCGCTCGAGTGCTGCCGTCGGCGCTCGCCGCTGCGCGTGACCTGTCGCAGCGCGGCATCGCTCAGCGCGTCATCTACCAGCCCGGCAGTCGTCGGGACCGGGCCACCGCGAACTACGCGGCCAGCGTCACCGGGCTGGGCGGCCGGGTCCGGGTGCTGGACGAGGACTTCCGGCGGGTGGTGGTCTTCGACCGCAGGGTGGCCGTGATCGCCGGCTACCAGGGGGAGCAGGAAGCCACGTTCATCGAGGATCCGGTGCTGGTCGATGTGGTGGTGTCCGGCTTCGAGCGGGACTGGGCCCGCGCCGAGCGGGTCCGCTGGGAGGCGCCCGCCGAGGAGGCCGAGGAGCCGCTGGCGGCGCTGCTGGCGCGGGGCCTGACGCAGGGCGCGATCGCCAAGCGGGTGGGGTTGAGCGAGCGCACGGTGGCGGCGCAGATCGCCGCGTTGCGCGAGAGGTACGACGCCGAGACCCTCTTCCAGCTGGGCTGGCTGATGCGGGCCGACGCGCAGTCGGACAACCAGGGCTGACCGCAGTCCGCCGCCGCCGTCGGCGGACCGTGTGGACCCTGGGCGGTCAGCCGGTGGCCGCGCCGCTGCTCGGCCAGGCGCCGTACTGGTCGGCGTGCGACAGGCGCGGCGCGGTGGTCGGCTTGAACTGCTCGCCGGGTGCGGTCCAGAAGCCCTCGCGCAGCGAGAGCGCCATGCCGGCCCAGTCGAGGGCGGTCTCCACGATGTGCCGCAGGCTCTCCTGCGACCAGGTGTCGTCGAAGACCAGCGGAAGGACCGGGGCGACCTGCTCGATGGTGGCGATCAGCGGGTTGTGCGTGATCGCCTCGTCCACCAGCAGCACGATCGGCTTGCGCAGCGCGGAGCCCCAGCCGAGCTCCAGCGAGACCCCGGCCGACAGCGGCGAGCCGACGTAGGCGAAGACCAGGTCGGCGGTCTGCATGGCGCGGAAGTCCGAGGGCACGCGGGGCTCCGGTGACCGGCCTTCCACTGTCCAGGCGTCACTGTGGTGCGCGCTGAAGACAGCGGCACCGCTGTGCAGCAGGGAACTGCGCAGTGCGGTCAGCCGGGTCCGGCTGGCCAGCGTCACGACGCTGTCGGCCGGCCCGGTCAGCCGCATGAGCGGCGCGGCGAGGAAGACACGGGCCCGACGGCCTTCGGGGGCCTGGGCTGCGTGCTGGCGCATGTAGGGCTCACTCATGGCGATGGCTCCGGGGGAGATGAGGTGAACCCGGCCAGCTGTGGTGTTCTGGCCGGTGGAACTGGGAGGACCACTAGTCGTGGCACAGGCGCAGTGATTGCAGCGATTCGGTCGTCCTGGAAGGGATTGTTGAAATCTTTGCAGCTCGCCTGGGCCGGGAGACGTTGCGTCAGATCTGCTGCTATTGATCGTCTCCGCTTGGGCCGGTTGCAGTCCACAGGGCCGGTATGTCATCTCGCTGTCTGGCGCTTGGATGACACCATCCCGCTGCCAGGTCGACCTCGCCGCACCGTCCGAGGGCTGGCATCTTTCTGCCTGGCAGAACTATGACAGCCGCAGAGTGATGCCTGAGCCTTGCCTCGGGTCATATCAATGGCTTTGATAATGCATTGACCGTCCCAAACCGGCCAATGGAAGCACCAGAGCCGGGCAGACAATGTTTATCAGGTTCATGACAAGGAGTCACCACATGCGCCGTGCAACCCGGTCTGTGATACGCGCGCTTGTCGCTGGTTCCATTGCGGGTGGGGCTCTAGTGGCAGTTGTCGGCACTTCGGCCCTACTGTCCGGACCCAACTCCAGCTCAGCTGCGCAACACGGCAACGGATCCACCCACGCTGTTGTTGTGCAGGCCGCCGACATCCGCTGGGACGTCGTTGGGGTCTCGTCGCCCGCCAGCGCACCGAGCGACATCCGCTGGGACTGAGTGGTCGCGCCGGCGTCGCCATTGCGCGCCATGGATGCAGCCGAACCTCGCCCGGGGCGGCCGGACGGCACGGCGGAGCCGGGTGCGCTCGTCTGGAACCCGGTCAGACGTCCTTCTCCGGGTGCCCGTCCTCGTCTGCGTCCTCGTAGAGGATCTCGGGAGAGTTGAGGGCCATCCGCCAGCCGAGCTGGAAGAGCGTCTCCGAGTTGTACTCCTCGCGGAAGTCGGCGATGTGCCGGGCCAGTGTCCGCTCGCTGATCCCAAGGTTGCGTGCTATGACCCGGTGGCCGAGGCCCTGGGTCATCATGCGCAGGATGTTGCCGCGCAGGCGGGATATCACCTCGGGCGGGACCTCGGTGGCGCCGAGGAAGGGGCTTGCCCGCTCCCAGAGCCGCTCGAAGGAGTCGAGCAGATAGCCGACGATCGCCGGGTCGCTGATGAAGGCGGCTTCCTGGGTGGTGCCCTGGAAGGGGATCACCGCGATGCGCCGGTCGAAGACGAAGAGCCGGGTGAACGGTTCCTCCAACGTCCTGACCTCGGCACCGGCTTCCGTCATCTCCTCGACGTACTGTCTGGTGGGTGCGGAGTAGCGAGCGCTGGGGTGGTAGATGATCCGCCGGGCCACGCCGCGCTGTAGCCGTGAGAGGTCGTCCTCCAGGGTCCCCTTGAGCTGCAGCAGCGACTGGCGGCGGCTGCCACCCGGCTGAGCGGTGAGAAGCTCCGATTCCACGCTCTCGGAGAGCGCCTCAAGCCGCTGGTTGATCTCGACGAGCCCATGGATGTGCTCGACGGAGCCGCCCGGGTGGAATGGCCGCTCAAGCGACTGATAGGCATGGCCGAGCTCCTGCATGGCCACCGGAACCGCGACCGCTTGGGAAAGCAGGCCCAGCGCTTGCTTCTGCCACGCGGAACTGAGCTGGCTGGCCAGACGATTCGGGTCGGTGACGCTCGCGATCTCGGGCTTTCCTTGGCTCAGAACCAATAGACCCAGTCCGGCCAGCTCGTTCTTGGCACTATCCAGCGTCGGATCGTCCACTTCCAAGCTGCCGCCGGCCGCGACCACCCGGAGATAGAGGGACTTGGCCTCGGCAGAAATGAACTCGCTGTGTTCACTGGTTGCTTCGGGCCGGGTGCCGTTGCCGTGCGAACGCATCCTCAAGCTCCCCCTTCCCGGACACTCAGCGAACGCTCATCGGGCAGCAACTCTACGCACTTCGGCCATAGGTTGGCACCCCACCGCAAGGGTGGGGTGCCGGTTACCTGAGCGCAGCTCACTTACCGCCGGGGCCGCCAGACCACCAGCGCGCTGGACTGCTGCGCCGGCTGGTAGGGCACCAGGTCCCGCCGGTACGAGGCGTGCACCGCGGCCTCGCGGGCCTGGAGGGCGGCACCGGCACCCTCCACGGCGGTGGCCAGTTCGGCGACCCGCGACTGCAGGGCGGCGACCTGGTTCTCCAGTTCGATGATCCGCTTGATCCCGGCCAGGTTGATGCCCTCGTCCTGGGAGAGCCGCTGCACCTCGCGCAGCTGCTGGATGTCCCGGGCCGAGTAGCGCCGGCCGCCGCCGCCGGTCCGATCGGGGCAGACCAGGCCGAGCCGGTCGTACTGCCGCAGGGTCTGCGGGTGCAGGCCGGACAGCTCCGCGGCCACCGAGATCACGTAGACCGGGGTCTCCTCGGTGAGCACGTACTGCGCACCGGGCGGGGCGGCCCGGCGCGGGCGGGGGCCGGGGCCGCCGGGGAGGCCCTCGCCCAGGCCCACGCCGATGGCATCGGCTCTCTTGTCGGAATCACGCATGTCAGGTCACGCTCCCTCCGCCGCCTTGAAGAGGGCGGCACGCGGGTCCTCGGATGCGGTGGCGTCGCGGTACTGCTCCAGAGCGTTCAGGGCCTCGCCGCTGGTCTCCTGAGGAACGGTCACCTCGACGGTGACCAGCAGGTCGCCCCGGGTGCCGTCCTTGCGGGTGGCACCCTTGCCGCGGGCCCGCAGGGTCAGGCCGTTGGCACTGCCGGCCGGCAGCCGCAGCTTCACGGCCGGGCCGTTCAGGGTCGGTACGTCGATGGTGCCGCCGAGCGCGGCCTCGGGGAAGGAGACGGGCACCGTCACGGTCAGGTTGTCGGCCTTGCGCCCGAACACCGGGTGGGAGCTGACGTGCACGGTGACGAAGAGGTCGCCGGGCTGGCCGCCGCGCTCGCCCTGGGCGCCCTTGCCCTTGAGCCGGATCTTCTGGGCGTCCTGTACCCCGGCGGGGATGCGCACCTGCATGGTGCGGGCCGAGCTGGCCCGGCCGCTGCCGTGGCACTCCGTGCAGGGGTCGTCGACGATCATGCCGCGGCCCTTGCAGTCGCGGCACGGGTCGGAGAGCGCGAAGGCGCCCTGGCCACGGCTGACGGTGCCGGCGCCGACGCAGGTCGGGCAGACCCGGGGGGTGGTGCCGGCCTTGGCGCCGGTGCCGGAGCAGACCCGGCAGGCGGCCTGGCTGGTCATCCGCAGCGGAACGGTGGCGCCGTCCACCGCCTCCTCGAAGCTGAGCGTGACCTCGGTCTCGACGTCCGCGCCGCGGCGCGGCTGGGCCTGGCGGCCGCCGCGGTTGAACAGGCCGCCGAAGACGTCGCCGATGCCGCCGCTGCCGCCGGACTGCGCGCCGGTGAACAGGTCGCCGAAGTCGAAGCTGTAGCCGTTGCCGCCGGGGCCGCCCGAGCGCATCCCGCCGGCGCCGAAGAGGCTGCGGGCCTCGTCGTACTCCTTGCGGCGCTTCTCGTCGGAGAGCACGTCGTAGGCCTCGGAGATGTCCTTGAAGCGGTCCTCGGCCTTGGCGTCGCCCTTGTTGGCGTCCGGGTGGAACTCGCGGGCGAGCTTGCGGTAGGTCTTCTTGATCTCCGCGGTGGTGGCGTCCTTGGGCACACCGAGGACCTTGTAGTAGTCCTTCTCCACGTAGTCCTTCGTGCTCATGGCTGCTGCCACCTCCCGGGGTGGGTCGATACGGTGCCGGTCGCTATGGCGCTGCCGGCCGGAGCGGTGCCGTGGGCCGGAACGGCGCTGCGGGTCGATACGGCGCTGCGGAGCCGCCCGTCACCAGAGGTGACGGGAGACCCCGCAGCGCACAGCGTGTCAGTTGTCGCCCGCACCGTCAGCCTCGGGGGCTGTGTCCGAGCCGGTGGCGGAGCTGCCGCCACCGGACGGAGCGCCCGGCTGCGGCTCGGCGACGGCCACCATCGCCGGGCGGATGATCCGCTCGCCGATCCGGTAGCCGGGCTGCAGGACCTGGACACAGGTGTCCTCGGTGACGTCCGAGGAGTAGCTGTGCATCAGTGCCTCGTGCAGGTTCGGGTCGAAGGGCTCGCCCTCCTTGCCGAACTGCTGCAGGCCCAGCTTGGCGACGACGGTCTCCAGGTTGTCGGAGACCGACTTGAAGCCACCGGTCACCTCACCGTGCTCACGGGCCCGGCCGATGTCGTCCAGCACCGGGATCAGGGTCTCCAGGATGTTGGAGACCGCGATCTCGCGGACCGTCAGCCGGTCGCGCTCGACCCGCTTGCGGTAGTTCTGGTACTCGGCCTGCAGCCGCTGGAGGTCAGCGGTGCGCTCGGCCAGCTCGCGCTTGGCGGTGGCCAGCCCGTCCGAGGCCTCGGCGTCGGCCGGCGCCTCCTCGGTGGTCGGCAGGTCGGCCTGGTCGGCGCTGGAGTCGTCGCCGGGCTCCACGCCCTGCGCCTTCTCCGTCATGCGGCACCACCCTTGGGCTTCTCGTCGTCGATGATCTCGGCGTCGACCACGTCGTCCTCGGGCTTGGCACCGGCGTCGGCGCCGCCCGCGGCACCGGCCGCACCGGCAGCGTCGGCGTTGGCGTAGAGCGCCTGGCCGAGCTTCTGGGCGGTGGTGGAGACCTTCTCGGTGGCCTCGCGGATGGCCGCGATGTCCTCGCCCTTCAGGGCCTCCTTGAGCTCGCCGATCGCCGTCTCGACCTCGGTCTTGACGTCGGCCGGGAGCTTGTCGGTGTTGTCCGCGATGAACTTCTCGGTCGAGTAGACGAGCTGCTCGCCCTGGTTGCGGGTCTCCACCGACTCGCGGCGCTTGTGGTCCTCCTCCGCGTACTGCTCGGCCTCGCGCATCATGCGCTCGATGTCGTCCTTCGGCAGCGCCGAGCCGCCGGTGACGGTCATCCGCTGCTCCTTGCCGGTGCCGAGGTCCTTGGCACCGACGTGCATGATGCCGTTGGCGTCGATGTCGAAGGTGACCTCGATCTGCGGCAGGCCGCGCGGGGCCGGCGGCAGGCCGGTCAGCTCGAACATGCCGAGCTTCTTGTTGTACGCCGCGATCTCGCGCTCGCCCTGGTAGACCTGGATCTGCACGGAGGGCTGGTTGTCCTCGGCGGTGGTGAAGATCTCCGAGCGCTTGGTCGGGATCGTGGTGTTGCGCTCGATCAGCTTGGTCATGATGCCGCCCTTGGTCTCGATACCAAGCGACAGCGGGGTGACGTCGAGCAGCAGGACGTCCTTGACCTCGCCCTTCAGCACACCGGCCTGCAGCGCGGCACCGATGGCCACGACCTCGTCCGGGTTGACGCCCTTGTTGGCGTCCTTGCCGCCGGTCAGCTCCTTGACCAGCTCGGCGACGGCCGGCATACGGGTCGAGCCACCGACCAGGACGACGTGGTCGATCTCGGACAGGTTGATGCCCGCGTCCTTGATCACGTTGTGGAACGGGACCTTGCAGCGCTCCAGCAGGTCCGCGGTCAGCTGCTGGAACTGGGCCCGGGTGAGCTTCTCGTCCAGGTGCAGCGGACCCTCGGCGGAGGCCGTGATGTAGGGGAGGTTGATCGAGGTCTCGGAGGACGAGGACAGCTCGATCTTGGCCTTCTCGGCCGCCTCGCGCAGGCGCTGCAGCGCCATCTTGTCCTTGGAGAGGTCCACGCCGTGGCCGGCCTGGAAGGTCTTCACCAGGTGGTCGACGACCTTCTGGTCCCAGTCGTCACCACCGAGGTGGTTGTCACCGTTGGTGGCCTTGACCTCGACGACGCCGTCGCCGATCTCCAGCAGCGAGACGTCGAAGGTGCCGCCACCGAGGTCGAAGACGAGGATGGTCTGGTCGTCCTTGTCCAGGCCGTAGGCCAGGGCGGCCGCGGTGGGCTCGTTGACGATGCGCAGGACGTTCAGACCCGCGATCTCACCGGCCTCCTTGGTGGCCTGGCGCTCCGAGTCGGAGAAGTAGGCCGGGACGGTGATGACGGCGTCGGTGACCGTCTCGCCCAGGTACGCCTCGGCGTCCCGCTTCAGCTTCTGCAGGATGAAGGCGCTGATCTGCTGGGGGTTGAAGTCCTTGCCGTCCAGGTTGATCTTCCACCCGGTGCCCATGTGGCGCTTGACCGAGCGGATGGTGCGGTCGACGTTGGTGACCGCCTGGCGCTTGGCGACCTCGCCGACCAGCACCTCGCCGTTCTTGGCGAAGGCGACGACGGACGGCGTGGTCCGGGCGCCCTCGGCGTTGGTGATGACGGTGGGCTCACCGCCTTCGAGAACACTGACGACCGAGTTCGTCGTGCCGAGGTCGATACCGACCGCGCGTGCCATCGTAGATACCTCCAGGAAGAAGTTGAGCTGTACGCACTCAAGCATGCCCGACGGTTTCGGGGGCGTCAACAGCCATGAGCTGACCTGACTCAACTTTATTGCGCGCTTATCTCCCGCTCGCGGTGAGCAGGGGCCGCGCCGTCGCCCGGAGGGGTGAGCATCGCCCGGCGTGATCGCCGCCATACCTTGCGCATCTTCTGAACCAGCGTTAACGCGCGGTAGTGTCCGCCCCGATCCCTGGATTAAGTTACCGGCGAGTACACTGCCGGGTGGGGAGAGCCGTACCCCCTTGCCCCTTTTCGACATCGCCCCTCGCACCCGCAGGAGACGGAGAGCCGATGCAGCTAGCAGCGATCGTCATCTCGCTGATCACCACTGTGATCGGCATCGCGCTCGCCACCCGTGCGGGCATGCAGATCTACCACGTCGTCAAGACCGGCCAGCCGGACGACACCCGCACCGGGCAGCCGGTCCAGCGGGCCAAGACGGTGGGCGTGGAGTTCCTCGGCCACACCCGGATGAACCGCTGGGGCGTGGTCGGCGTCGCGCACTGGTTCGTCGCGGTCGGCTTCCTGACCCTGGGCCTGACCCTGCTCACCGCGCTCTGCCAGGTCTTCGACGCCGAGTTCGTGCTGCCGGTGCTCGGCGGCTGGCTGCCGTACGAGCTCTTCACCGAGCTGGTCGGCACCTTCACCACGCTCGGGATCCTGGTCCTGATCGTGATCCGGTTGCTGAGCCTGCCCTCGCGGGCCGGGCGCAAGTCGCGGTTCGCCGGCTCGATCGCCTGGCAGGCGTTCTTCGTCGAGTACGTGATCCTCGGCATCGGCATCTGCATCCTGACGCTGCGCGGCCTCGAGGGCGCGATGGCGGGCGTCGGCTCGTACGAGGTGCGCTACCTGGTCTCGTACCCGCTGGTCGCCGCCTTCCACGGCCTGTCGCACGGCACCCTGGTCAACCTGATCTACCTCTTCGCCACGCTGAAGATCTGCATCTCCTTCGGCTGGGCGGCCACCATCGGCCTCAACCCCTCGATGGGTGTGGCCTGGCACCGCTTCCTGGCGTTCTTCAACATCTTCTTCAAGCGCGAGGCGGACGGCGGGGTCGCGCTCGGCGCGCTGCGCCCGATGACCAGCGGCGGCGCCCCGATCGACTTCGAGGACCCGGCCGAGGACGCCGTCTTCGGCGTCTCGCAGGTCGAGCACTTCTCCTGGAAGGGCATCCTCGACTTCTCCACCTGCACCGAGTGCGGCCGCTGCCAGTCGCAGTGCCCGGCCTGGAACACCGGCAAGCCGCTGTCGCCGAAGCTGCTGATCATGAGCCTGCGCGAGCACACCTACGCCAAGGCGCCGTACCTGCTGGCCGGCGGCGGCAAGGATGCCGAGGGCAACGAGAAGGCGACCGCGGAGCAGTTGAAGGACGTGCCGGCGGCGGCGCTGGCCGAGGCGGAGCGTCCGCTGATCGGCACCGCCGAGGAGAACGGGGTGATCGACCCCGACGTGCTGTGGTCCTGCACCACCTGCGGTGCCTGTGTCGAGCAGTGCCCGGTGGACATCGAGCACATCGACCACATCGTCGACATGCGCCGCTACCAGGTGATGATCGAGTCCTCGTTCCCGACCGAGGCCGGGACGATGCTCAAGAACCTGGAGAACAAGGGCAACCCGTGGGGCATGGCCACCAAGGCGCGCCTGGACTGGGTCAAGGAGCTGAAGAAGGAGACCGGCATCGAGGTGCCGGTGATCGGCCAGGACATCGAGCCGGCCGAGGTGGAGTACCTCTACTGGGTCGGTTGCGCCGGTGCGTTGGAGGACCGGGCGAAGAAGACCACCAAGGCCTTCGCCGAACTGCTGCACACCGCCGGGGTCCGGTTCGCCATCCTGGGCAAGGAGGAGTCCTGCACCGGTGACTCGGCCCGCCGCCTGGGCAACGAGTTCCTGTTCCAGATGCTCGGTGCGCAGAACGTCGAGACGCTCAACGCCGCGCTGGAGGACGCCCCGAAGAAGCGGATCGTGGCCACCTGCCCGCACTGCTTCAACACGATCGCGAACGAATACCCGCAGCTCGGCGGCCACTTCGAGGTCATCCACCACACCCAGCTGCTGCAGCACCTGATCGACGAGGGCAAGCTGGTCCCGGTCAACCCGGTGGAGGGCCTGATCACGTATCACGACCCCTGCTACCTGGGTCGGCACAACAAGGTCTACAGCCCGCCGCGCGAGATCATGGACAAGGTCCCGGGGCTGCGCCAGCAGGAGATGCACCGTCACAAGGAACGCGGCTTCTGCTGCGGCGCCGGTGGCGCGCGGATGTGGATGGAGGAGCGGATCGGCAAGCGGATCAACACCGAGCGGGTGGACGAGGCGCTGTCGCTCAACCCCGACATCGTCTCCACCGCCTGCCCGTTCTGCCTGGTGATGCTCTCCGACTCGGTGAACGGCAAGAAGAACGAAGGCGCGGCGAAGGAGCACCTGAAGGTGGTCGACGTCGCGCAGCTGCTGCTGGACTCCGTGAAGGCGGCCCCGCCGGTCGTGGAGGAGCCCGCCCAGGTCTAGCGGGCCGGGGCAGCCGCCCAGGTCAACGGCGTGTGAAGGGGATCGGCGTCCGGAACTCCGGGCGCCGATTCGCCGGTTCTCCGGCCATTTCACGGCGACCGGATTCGGTGGATCCGGTCGTACGGAGGCCGTTTTGATCGTGTGCGAGTTCGACCGCTGCGCGAATGTGCTTGTGGCGCACCGCCTCACATATGATGCCTGCCCCGGGTGGTATCCACCCGGGGCAAGCTGCTACTCACACACAGGGCTTATTCTCAACGGAACCGGGGACGTGGCGCGGGGGTCGCGACCGTCTGGTTCGGCCGCCGCCACCTGGATGTCGGCCCGATGAGCACCAAGCACCCAAGCGACGGTCCTGGCACCATCACCGCCAGGTCGCTGACCGGAACCAAGGGGAGAAACGCACAGATGACCCAGGCGATCATGCTGGTCGGCGGCCAGGGGACCCGGCTGCGCCCGCTCACCACGCACACCCCGAAGCCGATGCTTCCGGTCGCGGGCGTGCCGTTCATCGCGCACCAGCTCGCCCGCGCCGCGGCTGCCGGTGTCACCCGTGTCGTGCTGGCCACCTCGTACCTGGCCGAGGTGTTCGAGGAGCACTTCGCCGACGGCTCCCCGTACGGGCTGGAGCTGGTCTACCTGACGGAGCGTGAGCCGCTCGGGACCGGCGGCGCGATCCGCAACGCCGCCGAGGGCCTGACCTGCGGCGCCGACGAGCCGGTGCTCATCTTCAACGGCGACATCCTCTCCGGCCTGGACATCGCCGCGCTGCGGGACGGCCACGTGGCCGCCGGCGCCGACGTCACCCTGCACCTGACCCGCGTCGAGGACCCGCGCGCCTTCGGCCTGGTGCCCACCGACGCCGACGGCCGGGTGCTGGAGTTCCTGGAGAAGCCGGAGACCCCGGAGCAGATCGTCACCGACCAGATCAACGCCGGCTGCTACGTCTTCACCCGCTCGGTGATCGACCGCATCCCGGCCGGCCGGGTCGTCTCCGTCGAGCGCGAGACCTTCCCCGAGCTGCTGGAGAGCGGCGCCCTGGTGCGCGGCGTCGTCGACACCTCGTACTGGCTGGACCTGGGCACCCCCGCCGCCTTCGTGCGCGGCTCCGCGGACCTGGTGCTCGGCCGCGTCGACTCGCCCGCCGTCCCCGGCCCCACCGGTGACGCGCTGCTGCTGGACGGTGCCACCGTGGACCCGGCGGCCGTGCTCAGCGGCGGCACCGTGGTCGCGGCCGGCTCGGTGGTCGCGGCCGGTGCGATCGTCGAGGGCAGCGTCGTGCTGCCCGGCGCGGTGATCAGCGCCGACGCGTACGTGAAGGACTCCATCGTGGGTGCCTACGCCACCATCGGCGAGCGCACCGCACTGGACGGCGCGGTGATCGGCGACGGCGCCGTGGTCGAGTCCGACAACGAGCTGCCGAACGGCATCCGGATCGCCTGCGGCACCCGGCTCCCGGTCGGCGCGGTGCGCACCAGTGCGGGCCCCGGCGGCTGCCCGGCGGGCGAGAGCTCGGCGGCGGCCGTGCACGGTTCGGTGCTGCAGAAGTAGTCCTGCAGTGGTCCGGCCGTCGTAGCGGTGGACCAGGGCGGTGCGCCGGGCTTGCAGGGGGGCGGTGCGGCGGTTGCGGCGGGGCGGTGCGTCACAGCCCTGCTGCAATGCCGTGGATCCGCTGGGCGGTCCGGCTGCCGTCCCCCTTTCCGGGTACCTTCGGAGGGTGGCAGGCAACGGAATTCCCAACGGGTGGGGCGGCGGCGAGCGCAACCAGGCCGCGCCGCCGGCCCGTACGCATGAGCCGTACGGTTCCTACGGCTCGCAGGGCTCACAGGGCCCGCAGGGTCCCTACGGCGCGCAGGGCTCGTACGGGGACGACCCGTACCGCGGCGACCCGGATCGCGACGATCCGTACCGCGCGGACCGGCCCGGGAACACCCGCGCCTTCCCGGTCGGCGGCCAGGGCTACGGCGCTGACCAGGGCTACGGCCCTGACCGGGGTTACGGCGCCGACCGGGGTTACGGCGGCGGGCAGGGCCATGCCGGTGCCCAGGGCTACGCCGGTGGCGAGGATTACGCCGGTGGCCAGGGCTACGGGGCCCACGGTGGCGCGGAACAGGGGTGGGAGCGCCCGGGCGCCCGGTCCCAGGCAGGGGACCGGCCGGACCACGTCGCCACCTACCGGGCCGGCGGTCGCACGGCCCCCAGGACGGGCGGTCCGCGGCTGCGCTGGCGGGAGTTGCTGATCGGCATCTACCGCGCCCCTGCCCGCACCTTCGACCAGATGCGCGACCACCAGATGTGGCTCACCGCCGTCACGGTCTCGCTGATCTACGCGGTGGTCGCCGTGCTCGGCTTCGGTGACACCCATGACGAGGTGGTCAACTCCACCTTCGCGACCGCCGCTTGGTCGCTGGCCGGTGCCGCGGTCGCCTTCGCGGTGGCCGGCCTGATGCTCGGCTCGGTGACCTACGCGCTCTCCCGGCAGCTCGGTGGCGACGGGCCGTGGGCGTCCACCGTCGGCCTCGCCGTGCTGATCGGCTGGACCAGCGACGTGCCGCGGCTGCTGCTCGCGCTCTTCCTGCCCTCGGACAACCTGCTGGTGCAGGCGGCGGGCTGGCTGACCTGGCTGTTCTGCGCCGTACTGATGACCACGATGATCCGCCGGGTGCACGACCTGCCCTGGGGCAAGGCGGCCGGCGCGGCCTCGATCCAGTTGCTGGCGCTGCTGGTGCTGATCAAGCTGCCGACCCTGGGCTGACGTCCGCCTCTCCCGGCTTCATCCCCCTTCCTCTTTTTGTCGTCTCCTCTTTTTGTCGTCCTCTCCCTTCCCCCTCTCGCACGGAGCCACCGAATGACCCTCCCCACCACCCGCGTCAGCTTTCCCGGCGGCGCGGTGACCGGTGAGTCCACCGTCCTGGCCGTCCACCCGCTCGGCGACGGGCGGTTCGGTGTCGTCACCGCCGACACCCCGTTCCACCCGCTCGACCACACCTGGCCCGACCAGCCCGCCGACACCGGCACGCTCACCGTGGACGGGAGCGATTTCGCGGTGGTCGACTGCCTGACCGCCGCCGTGGGGCCGGAGGCCGAGGACCTGCTGGTGGGCGCCGACATCCCGGTGCGGCGCGGCGACGAGGCGTGGTCCTGGCTGGTGCTGCACGTGCTCGCCGAGGAGCCGCAGGCCGAGCTGCTCGGCCGTCCCGTGGCGCTGAGCGTGGACGAGGAGCGGCGCGCTGCCCTGTGCGCCTCGCACACCGGCTGTCACCTGCTGGCGCTGGCGCTCAACGCCGCGCTCGCCCCGCGCTGGCGCAAGGACCCGGGGCGCGCGGACGCGTTCGGCAACCCCGACTTCGACAGCCTGGCGATGGCCTCCTCAGTGATGGACACCGAGGCGAGCACCGACGTCTACCGGCTGGGCAAGTCGCTGCGCAAGAAGGGCTTCACCGCCGAGGCCACCAGCACCGAGGCAGGCGAGGAACTTCCGGCGCTGGCCGAGGCGTTGCCGGCGATCACCGCCGAGGTCAACAAGGTGCTGGCCGGCTGGGTCGCGGCCGACGCGCCGGTACGGATCGAGGTCCCCGGCCCCGAGCTGACCGCCCGCCGCCAGTGGCACTGCGAACTCCCGGCCGGCCCCGCCGAGATCGCCTGCGGCGGCACCCACCTCCACCGGCTGGGCCAGCTCTCCGCGCTGGAGACCGAGTTGACCCTGTCGGCGGACGGTTCCGAACTGACCGCGGTGACCCGCCCGAAGCGGGTCTGAGCCCGGTCGACGGGTCTGGACCCGGTCGGCGGGGCTGACCCCGGTCCCGGTTACACGTCGGTGCGGTGGAAGTTCAGGAACGATCGCGAGGGCGTCGGCCCGCGCTGCCCCTGGTAGCGCGAGCCGTACCGCTCCGAGCCGTACGGGTGCTCGGAGGGCGAGGAGAGCCGGAACAGGCAGAGCTGCCCGATCTTCATCCCCGGGTAGAGCTTGATCGGCAGCGTCGCGACGTTCGACAGCTCCAGCGTCACGTGCCCGCTGAACCCCGGGTCGATGAAGCCGGCCGTCGAGTGCGTCAGCAGCCCCAGCCGCCCCAGGCTCGACTTGCCCTCCAGCCGGGAGGCGACGTCGTCCGGCAGCGTGATCACCTCGTAGGTGGACGCCAGCACGAACTCGCCCGGGTGCAGGATGAACGCGTCATCGCCGTCCGGCTCGACCAGCCGGGTCAGGTCCGGCTGCTCCTCGGACGGGTCGATGTGCGGGTACCGGTGGTTCTCGAACACCCGGAAGAACCGGTCCAGCCGGACGTCGATACTGGACGGCTGGACCATGGCCGGATCGAACGGGTCGATGACGACTCGGCCGTTGTCGATCTCGCTACGGATGTCTTTGTCGGAGAGCAGCACGCCTTGAGGTTACGTGCTGGCCCACGCGTACTCCCAATCCACACGCGAACCGCCCACAGTACGGTCATACGACAGGCGGCCACCCACGATGGATGACCGCCCGCCGCCACACACACCCGCCGCTGCTCAGGCCAGGAACGGCGCGGCCTCCAGCCGCAGCGCCCGCGCCAGCTCCGGCGCCGTCAGCCCACTCACATCGGCCGGCACCGAGTTGCGCATCCGCCCGCACTGCGGACACCGGATCAGCCGCCCCGGCCCCAGCCGGCCCACCCCGAGGTTCTGCATCGGGAACGTACTGGTGCTGAACAGGTGCCCCTCTGCACAACGCACAACGGTCCGCTGCTCCATTGATCCCCTTCCCAAGCCCGTCGGCCGCATCACGACAGCGTCACATTAGGGGATCTTCCGGACATCCCCACCACGGCTCGCCGCCGGACCCCCCTCTCCACCGTACCGAGAACCGGTGTGTGGGAGTGGGTGCGGGATGGGGTAGCATGGTGCAAGATCGAGCGGTCACTGGCGGCTCGTCAGGCGGGCGTAGTTTAATGGTAGAACATGAGCTTCCCAAGCTTATAGCGCGAGTTCGATTCTCGTCGCCCGCTCAGAAGCGTGAAACCCCAGGTCAGAGGCCTGGGGTTTTCGTTTTCTGTGTCCGATTTCCGCTCTGGAGCCATGAGCTTTGCGGCGAAGAGCCATGAGCCTAGTGGAAACGCGCTATGAGCATCGACGGCTCATGGCCTGGAATGCGGCTGGCGGCTCAGTAGAGCCTCGGAGGGGTCGCGCGTCTCATGATGTGAGACGGTCGCGGGGGCTATGCCTGGCCGCTATTGACCGTCGCATACCCGCCCTAATGGTGCGCTGGTGGTGCGCAAGGCGATCTGCGAGTCCTGGCGGGGAGATCTTCAGCGAGGTTGGGTTGCCCATTGCTGGTCCTTCGCCAGCCGGGTGCCCCCAGGTGAAGAGCGGGAAACCGTATCGATCTCCCTCCGGGGGAGATAAGTTGACGGTCTGCCACGAACTATGGGGGAGCCTCCGACGTGACCATCAACCGGGGTGCTCTCGATAGCGCTGTGAAGGCGGTCATCGCCGTTACACGTGCCGACGACGTGGGGCACTGTTTCGGGCCGTGATGCCGCCGGCTGGAAGCGCCACGCCTCCGGCCGACGCCGCCATCTGGTTCGGGTCGCTCGTCATCCATCTGGCGCTGACGGCTGCGGCCGCGTCGAGGCTGGAGCAGGGGTGCTTCCGGGAGGCCGTCTCGGGCTGGGTCGGGAAGGCGCTGGGCCCGCTGCCCACCCCGGCGCTGCTGCGTGCCGAGGATCCTGGCCGCATCGACCACGTCGAAGCGCTGAGTGCCGCAGCAGACTACTTGCAGTGCCGCGAGTACGCCGTCGACCTGATCCGGGTGGGTTTGGCCGAGCCGGATCAGGCACCGGAGGAGCGGGGCGTCGATGCCCACTGTGCGGTGACGAACGACAAGAAGGTGCGGATCACCGTGATCTCGATGCTCGGCCGCCTCGCTGCCGTTTCCGCTGGCCGGGGTTGATGGTTGCGGTGCGGGCTACGACGGACCGCAACCCGCAGCGCAACCGCGAAACTTCGCAATCGTCAATGGCGCCGGCCCGACCAGGAACCCCTGGTCATCGACATCGGCACCACGCTCACCCGCTGGCTCTCAGCCGCCCCTTGTCGCCGGGCCCGCCCCTGCTGCGGACGCGGTAGTCGAGCTTGGTGGCGAGTTCGCGTTGGCTGTCGTCGGTGGAGTGCTGGTAGATGAGGGCTGCGCGGGCTGAGCTCTGGCCCATGCGGACCATGAGGTCCTTGAGGCTGGTGTTCTCCTGGGCGAGGAGCGTGTTGCCGGTGTGGCGCAGGTCGTAAAAGGTGAAGCTCGCTGGTAGATCCGCCACGCGGGTGCGGGCCGCGCTGAACTTGCGGCCGAACGTGGAGCGTCGGTAGGGGGCTCCCTTTTCTCCGACGAAGACCAGTCCCAGAGGGCCGGGTTCGGCGTAGCGGTTCATGTGCAGGCGCAGTGGGTCGTCGAGGAAGGCCGGCAGGTGGACGGTGCGTTGTCCGGCCCTGGATTTGGGGCGCCCGGTCGCGCGTCTGCCGTTGGGCAGTTCCGGTGAGGCGGAGCGGATCCTGAGCAGGCGGTGGTCGACGTCGATGTCTGCGCGTCGCAGGGCGGCGAGTTCCTCGGGTCGCAGTGTGGCGAATCCGGCGAGCAGGACGAGGAGCCGCCACCGCTCACCGACGTTGTCGGCGAGCGCGAAGATCTGGTCCATGGTGGCGACGGTGCGTTCGGCGGGGTACTCGCTGCCTGCACCGCGGATGCGGCAGGGGTTGCGTGTGATCATGTCGTCGGCGACGGCGGTTTCCATGACGGCCTTCATGAGCCGGTACGCCTTGGCGGCGACGCAGGGTCCGGTTGTGCCGCGCTGTTCGCAGTTCCAGGCCCGGACCATGGCGAAGGTGATCTGGGAGACGGGCGTGTTGCCGAACGTGGGCAGGATGTATGCCGACAGCAGGCGTCCGTAGAGCGCGCGGGTGGTGGGCATCAGCGGGCGGTTGTCGACCCAGTCTTTCGCGTAGTCCTTGAGCAGGTTGCCTTTGCACGGGAAGGCTTTCGGTGGGCGTTGGCGATCACGGAGATCGGCTTGGAGCGCTGAGACATCCGGCAGGCGGCGGTCGTGCGTGAGGTCGGCTCGAACGAGTGCGAGCCAGGTCATGGCGTCGAGGTTGGTGTCGAAGGTCTCCGGGGAATGGTGTGTCCGGCCGTTGCGGTCCGTGTATGCCGCGCTCCAGCGACCGGAGCGGTACTGGCGGATCCTGCCGAACTGGCGCGGCGGTTTTCTCGCCCTGGAGGGCATGGCTGGCCTCCTCGGTGGATGGCAACCGGGAACTGTGGCCGTTCGAGCGCCGAGACGGAAGATCATCACGTCGCCGGATCGGCAGCGCGGTCGTTGTACGGATCCCGTTGTGATCTTCAGGCGCCGAGTCCGCGGCTGCAGGCTTCTAGGATCAGCATAGTCACATGAGCATGACATAAATGCCCGAAACGTCGAATCCTGCTGGTGAGCTGCCCGTCGGCTGCGGCCTGGGAGAGCCCCCTGGGCCGGTCCTTGCCTGCGGAAAGCGCTGAGGGCTACTGAACGTGGGTTCGTGATGTCGTCCTGAGCGCGGTCAGCCGTCCATGATCAGGCCACTCGCGGAGAGGTAGCCGGCGATGAGCCGGGGTCGGTACTGGATCTTCTTCAGGCTGCGCTTAACGGCCTGGGCGAGTTGGTTAAGGTTGGCAGCGGCGAGGCTACCGATGGTGCGCTGGACCAGCGACCAGCTGCCCTCTTGCGGGTCGAGGTCCGTTGCGTACGAGGGGAGTTGAAAGACAGTCAGCCACTTCTTGCTCGCCTCGATGAACTCCCGCATCGGCGGCATCAGGTGGGCGCGCAGGTTGTCCCACACGAGCACGACCGGACCGCCGAGCTCGATGCGCGTGCGAATGAGCAGGTCCCGGTAGTCCTGCCAGGCCAAGCCCTTCTTCTCGCCCTTGCGGCTCCGGTAGACGTGGAAGCTGTCGAACATCCGCGAGCGCCGGCCGGATTTGAAGCAGCTCAGCCCAGCCATGGAGACCCGGCCGCCTCCCCGGCCGCACACCCGCACCTCCGGTGTGCGGCCGACCCCGGCCCCAGGTCCTGGCGCGTGGCGGCCTCATCGACTACCCGGCTTCGTCCTCGATGACAAGCCAGGCTCCACGGGCCGCCGAGGTGCCTTTACCCGGGGCCACACCTCCTTCTTCCACAACTCGATGGCGGTGTCGTCGCGTTCGATCGCCCGGCGCGCCAGCTGCTGCCACGACCAGCCGTGGCGCTTGAGCAGGGCCCAGGTCTCCTCGATGGTGTAGCTGACGTGGAACATTCGCCCGATAAGCGTATTGTTTCGGGTCAGCGTCCAACGCTGGTCCTGACAGCCGTGCGTGAGCGGTTCATGCTCGAATTCTTGCTCTAATCAGGCTACTTGCGCATCACTCAGCGTTGACCTGCCCGGTGACTTCTTCGGCTGGACCCGGCCTTGCCTCGCTCCCGCCAGTGCTGCTGCCAGCGTTCCACCGACCGCTCGGACACCCGCAACACGGCAGCGATCTCTCTGGTCTTTTCCCCACCTTCGAAGCGGGTGACTGCCTCCAGCCGGATCCGCTCCCGCGTGGCCCTCTCAGTGTTGGATCAGCCCGCCGCCCCGGGCGTACGTCACAGCCCACAGCTATCGGACCCGAACCCGCGCCTTTAGGAAAACAGCCCGGCTTCACTCAATCAAGCGCAGTAGTGAACGAGATGCGCAGATGGCCTCGGTGGGCGCGCCCCGGGCTGGCGCCTTCGCCGACAGTCCGCCGTGGTCAACGGGCAGCTGACCGAGAGGTCGCCATCCGCAGGACCAACTCGCGCGTTCCCGCAGACCGTTCGCTGAAGTGCTTGTGCAAGTCCGATGAGATCAAATATAGTACTTTCGATGGTGCTGTGCTTCATTGAGAAGTGCTGGCCGCGAAGGAGACCGGTGTGAAGCTGGATGCGGACGTACCGTGGCAGAAGCAAGCCTTCGGTGAGCAGGACGAGTTGGTGCGGCTAGGCCTTGGGCAGGCGCTGCGGAACATGCACGAGAATGCACGCAACGCCCAGGAAGAGGCTCGGGTCAAGGCGAAGGACCCGTACGGCTCCTCGCGGTACACCGGCCAGTTCGAACGGATCGAAGATGAGGTCGGTGGCATCCCCGGCGCCAGGCTGGTCCATCCGCACGGCTTCAGGTTCAACCTGATCATGGTGGAGCGAGGACTGATCTACCCGTTCCGGTACGCGAAGAAGAACACGGACGTCCGTCTGGCGCGCATCCCTCACTCGAAGCTCATCCAAGAGCTGATCACGAACTTTGGGACCGAGTCCGACTCGCCCGACGAGATGCTGGACTTCGGACTGCCTGAACCCGAACCGACTGTGCTCGAACTGCGATCTGGCCTGGCCGGCCTGCCTGGCGACACGATGCTGATCCTGGTGCCCTTCGCCTGCAACGCCGGCAGCCTCCTGGAGTCCTACTGGGGGGTGGCCTCGCTCAGCGAGAACGGAGCGGACTTGCAGTGGGCGTCCCGTCCCGAGTCCCTGCCGGTGCCCGACAAGGCCACCGTCAAGACCAGCCTCATCGCCATTCCCGATCAGAGTGCTCCTAAGATCGAGTTGTCGGCCTTCAACCATGGCGCCCCGCCCCAGGTCTCGCTCGTCTCCCGGGCTGGCAGTGACGTGAAGCGCAAGACCACACCCAAGTCCGAAGTCGAACCGATCAAGCCTCAGGCGAACGAAAACGATGACTAGGCAAGACCTCATCCCAGGACTCGAAGAACGAGGAGTGACACCCCGCTCCGTCTGTGACTTCTTCGACCCGGCTCGGCTCACCCAAGCCCGTCGACTGGCGGAGCTGACGAAGAAGGAGCTCGCCGGCAGTCTTGGCGTGACCCCGGCAGCGGTAGGGCAGTACGAGACTGGCGTCTCGCGGCCTCGCCCAGACCTGATTCCCCGCATGGCTGACACGCTGAACGTGCCGATGAAATACTTCCTGACTGGACGACCCAGCAGCAGACTTGACTCCTCGATGGCTTACTTCCGCAGCCTGCGCAGTACACCAAAGGCCCAGCGCGAGCGCTCGTTGGCGTTCGCCGAGCAGATCTGGGAGCTGACCTTCGCGTTGGAGAGGCATGTCCAAATGCCTTTGGTGGACCTACCAGGATTCGCAGGGGGCGAAGTCCACCCGGGAGAGGACCTTCCAGCGGAGCCATCAGCGGCTGCGCGCGAGTTGAGGAGCCGGTGGGCTCTCGGGGATGGCCCGGTCACCCACCTCGTAAGGCGAATGGAGTCCCACGGCATAGTCGTCGTCCTCCCGTCGCAGGCCGACCCGTCGGCAGCCACCGTCGACGCCTTCTCCACCCGGGCTCCGCGGCCCGTGGTAGTCCTGACCTCTAATCGTGCGGACGACGTGTACCGCCATCGATTCAGCGCGGCCCATGAGCTCGGCCACCTCGTGCTGCATAACGATGCCACTGGGGACAGCCGGCAGGAGCGGGAAGCGGACGCCTTCGCGGCGGAGTTCCTCACCCCGCAAGCCAGCATTCTGCCGCTGCTACCGCCTCGCATGGACCTCGCACAGCTCGCTGACCTACGGCGCACCTGGGGAGTGTCGATCCACTCGCTCATCTACCGTTGCCGCGAACTCGGCCTGATCTCCGACGCGACCTCCAGCAGGGCCTACCAGCGTCTGCGGGCCTTGGACGGGCAGCCTGGTTTCGCACCGGAACCGGTCAGCGGATTTACCGGCGAGCAACCCGTACTTCTTCGTCAAGCATTCGAACTCGCAGAAAGCGATGGAGGATTGACAACTGAAAAGCTGGCGCATGAGCTGGGCTGGAAGCCGGAACGAGTCCGCGAGCTGCTCGGCGTTCAAGACCACCGTCCCGTGCTACGACTGGTCAGGTAGTCGAGGATCTATACCAACAACATGTTCTCCGTTGGCGATGGATCGGAGGCTCGGCGGATGAGCTGGTAGAGGCAGGCTGGTGAATCGCTGCGGGTTTGACCGAGACTCCTTCTCTTGGAAGGATCGATTCCGTTATGAGGAAGCCATACCCCAGTGAGGTCCGGGAGCGGGCGGTACGCCTGGTGCTGGAGACCCGCGATCAGTACGAGACCGAGTACCAGTGCATCCGGTCGATCGGCGCCAAGCTCGACGTGGGCCCGGAAAGCCTGCGCAAGTGGGTCCGCCAGGCCCAGACCGACGCCGGCGCCCGGCCGGGCACGACGACGGAGGAATCCGCGGCGATGAAGGCGCTCAAGCGGGAGAACGCCGAGCTGAAGCGCGCCAACGAGATCCTCAAGGCCGCGGCGTCTTTCTTCGCGGCCGAGCTCGACCGGCCACACACACGCTCGTAGCGTTCATCGACGAGCACCGGGACCGCTTCGGCGGAGTCGAGCCGATCTGCAGGACGCTCACCGCGAACGACTGCGGCATCCACCCCAGCACCTACTACGCCCACAAGAGCGGCACCACCTCCGCCCGCGCCCGCCGCGACGCCGAAATCGTCCCGATCATCAAGGAGATCCACGAGAGCAACTACGGCGTCTACGGCTACCGCAAGGTCTGGGCCGAACTCAACCGGCGCGGCCACACGGTCGCCCAGTGCACGGTCTCCCGCCTGATGAAGGCAGAAGGACTGTCAGGAGCGGTGCGCGGCAAGAAGATCGTCACCACCGTCTCGGACAAGAGCGTCGACCGGGCGCCCGACCTGCTCCAGCGCAACTTCGTCGCGAGCGCACCGAACCGCGTCTGGGTGGCGGACTTCACGCACGTGGCGGCGTGGGCCGGCACCGTCTACGTCGCCTTCGTCGTCGACACCTTCTCACGGCGGATCGTCGGCTGGTCGGCGGCCACCAACAAGCAGACCCCACTGATCCTCTCAGCCCTCGAGATGGGCCTGTGGCAGCGGGACCGCTCCGGATTCCCGCTAATGCCAAGGGAGTTGATACACCACTCCGATGCCGGCTCGCAGTACACGTCGTTCCGCCTGGCAACCCACCTGGCCAAGGAGAAGATCGCCGCGTCCATCGGATCGGTCGGAGACGCCCTGGACAACGCCCTGATGGAATCGACCATCGGGCTGTACAAAACCGAGCTCATCAAGCGTCAGGGCCCCTGGCGCACCCTTGCCGACGTTGAGATCGCCACCGCAGAGTATGTCGACTGGTTCAACTCCACCCGGCTCCATAGTGAACTCGGCCACACCCCACCCGCCGAATACGAAGCCAAGTACTACAGCCAACAGCCAAACCTGCAGGTCACAGCCACAATCTAGAGCCTCTGAAGAACCCGCAGCGATTCACTGGTTCTGCGTCTCCCCATCTTGGCAGGTGCTGGCTCTTGTGGGTGCGCCAGCGCACGGCCGACTCGGACTGGGCCGAGCTCGTGGTAACGGTTGCGGCCCTGTTGGCCTGGTCAAGCGGGAGGGGTGGAAGCAAACCCAGCGCGACCGGTTCTACAAGACGTTAGATGGCCTCATCTCTCCACCGCCCGACAGAGCGTCATAATCAGCTATAAGGAGCAGATCAACACCATGAACGGCAAGGGCAAGCTCCCTCCCGAGACGCCGCAGAACGGCACCCCCCAGTCATTTCAGATCCGCTCGGGCAACAGCTCGCCAGTCAACGTGTATGCACCTCAGTCCCATGCGCCCCAAGGGGGGACCGCGAACGCGAACGTGAGTGTGAACCCGCCTGCCGAGCTGTCCGGCGACGTCCGGCCCAAGTCTCGGTGGCGGGATCCGAAGATCCTCGGGATCGGGACGGTGCTCCTGGTGCTGATCGGTGCGGCGACCCTGTACTACACGGTCTTCCCCAACCACTGACGCCGGAGGCCGAACCATGAACGACATCTCTCCCTTGACTCGCCTGGAGCGGGACGTCGTAGACGACTCGGTCTCCCTGGCGTCGCTCCTGCGCCAGGTCATGGTCATCGGCGGTCGCGCCTCCTCTGCGGAACTGCGCCACTGGGCCAAGCAGGAGTTGGAGGGCTACGCCGACACCGACGTGGCGATCCCGTCGTATCGCCGGCTCCCAGCAACCATCCAGATGGACTGGTCGTCAGGCCCGCGCAGATGGACCGGCGTCCCGATCAGCACCGTGGAACTGCCCGAGCAACTACGCGGCAGGATTACCGAGGAGGTGCCGCTACCGTTCTCCGTGGCGGAGATCCAAGCGACGGTCGACAACCGCGAGCCCGGTCGGCCCGTGAAGCTGACTTACACGGGCATGGTCGGGGCTGCCCGGATCATGACGAGCCAGCAACAGGAGCGAGGCAACCTCTTCGCGGAGGTGCACTCGGTGTACTGGGCGGTAGCGCCAGCATCGCTGCAGGGCGTTCTCGATCGCATCCGTACCCGCCTGACCGAGTTCGTCGCGGAGCTGCGCGCAGCAATGCCTGAAGGTGAGGATGAGCCGACCGCTGAGCAGGTCAGTCAGGTCTTCCAGTACTTCTTCGTGGCCACCGGCAATGATTCGCCGGTGAATATCGCCGCACCGCTCGCCCAGGCGGTGGGCGCGGAAGCGCGCGCCGAGGCGAACATGACTCCGGCTCCCGCGCCGGCTCCCGCAAGGCCGGCCGCCCAGACCGAGAGCCGCCCGGGGCTGCTGAAGAGACACCGATGATGACCAAAGTGAGGTCCACCGTGCCCCTTGAACAAGGGAATGCATGAACTGGTTCAAGCGGACGTTCGCACAGAAGTCAGTCCTGGACCGGCTCGAAGAGGGCGTCCTGGACGAGGCGGTACCGCTCACGACGCTGCTGCGCCAGGTCATCGTCCTGGGCGGACGTGCTGCGTCCCAGCCACTGCGAACATGGGCCCAACACGAGCTGCGTGGCTACACCGAACCGGATACGGAGCTGCCAGACTACCGGCTGCTCCACGCCCTCATTCAGACCGACGCCCGGTCCGTCGCCTGGGAGATAAAGGCGCAGACAATCAGCGTCCTGGACCTGCTCGACTTCGCCCAGGACGTGGTGAAGGAGCAGCTCCCGATGACGTACGGCGTCGGCAAGATTGAGGCCCTGATCGCCTCCGCCGACCCCACCAAGCCGGTCAAGTTCTCCCTGCCTGGTGCAGCGGAACTCGCCAGGATGATGTCATACGAGCGCCGCCACATGGGCGTCTTCGTCGACGTCGTGTACTGGTCGGTCCATCCGTCGTCGCTGCAGGACGTCATAGACCAGGTCCGCAATCGCCTGGCCCAGTTCGTCGCGGAGCTTCGCGCGACCATGCCCATGGGCGCGCCGGAACCCACGCCTGGGCAGGTGCGACAGGCCGTCCAGCAGATCATCACGATCGATGCCGGAGACCACTCGCCCGTCACCGTCTACGCCCCTGTGGCACAGGCCAACCAAGAATCCGCTGCCATCGCCTCGATCAGGCTCGAGCTTCCAGATGACCACCCGTGACAGGTTTGCTGCCGCCTTGAGCGTCGCCAGGAGCATCGAAGCCATGAGATCAGCTCCTGTGATCGCATGGTGGTTGCTTCGGCGTGGACTTCGTGAACCTGCGAAAGGGGGTGACTACCTTTCAGTGCCGAGGGACGGTGCGCAGTTGTCTGCCCCAGGTGATGGTGCTTCCCGGTGGGAGGAAGGGCGGGTTGCTCGGTGACCGTCGTGCCGTACCGCTCCGGCAGATCGATACGGTCGGCCAGGCTTGCCGGACCTTCGGGTCGTACGGCGGAGTTCCGTCACCTGCCAGCGTCGACGACGGTGTTCGAGGAGGGCCTTCCACAGCTCCAGGCGGTGGCGGGAGTCCTTCGGGAACGTGAATCGAAGGACTCCGAGTACGAAGGTGGCCACCAGCATGGGTGCGGACACTGGGTGGTCGGTGAGGAACTGCACCGATCAACCCTTCCCGTCACACAGTTCAAGTGTGGCGACGCCCAGCGACACCTGGTAGGAGTCGCCGCGGCGGGTGAACCCCGCGCCCTTGATCCCGGCCTCGCGGTGCGTCAGGGCCAGTGCCAGGTCGCGGGATTCGGGATAGCCCGTCCAGCGGAACATCCACGAGGCCCCAGTGCCCCAGAGTCGGCGCACGGCACCTTGCTCCATCAGCTCCGGGTCTTTCCTGCACTCCACTTCAGGGCGCCCCAGGGGGTCCCAGGACAGACTGGTCGCCCAGTGGCCGCGCCGGTCCACCAGGTTGTAGCGGGAGACGAGACCGGCCAGCAGAGTGGCAGCGTCGGCAGTCATCGGGGGAACGCTTGCCAGCATCTCGCGTTCGTGCCCAGTGAGCGCATCGCGCACGGTGGGGAGTTTGCGCCACTTGGTCTGCTCGCGGGTGCGGCCGCGTTCGCGGCAGGCCGGGTCGCTGGTGACAGTCAGCATCGCTCCGGTGGGCAGGTGGCGCAGACGCAGTGTTAGATCTCCGCCCCGCCAGTAGTGGCTCTGATAGCGAAGGCCGGCTAGTCCGCAGGTGCGCTCGTAGTCGGTGGCCAGTAGCCGGCTGGCCACGTTCTCCGGGGCGCGCTCCGCCACCATCACCAACTGGTCCCAGCGGGGCGACATCACCGGGTCGTACGAGGCGACGATCGCGTAGCCCCACCTCGCCGTCGGACCGGTGTACACGTTGCCGTTGAACAACGCCAGTGCCAGCAGGGCCCGGAAGGCGCGCTGGTCGTCCGAGCAGTGATCCAGGCCCAGCCCGCGGGTGGCGCCGCCGATCGCGGATCGGGCGGCGTCCTCGCTCTCCCCGGTGTACTCGACGCGGAGTGGGATTCGCTCTTCCGGCGCCATGGTGTGGATGGGTAGCCCGCCCAACTCGCGCTCGGCGGTCAACCGTGCCTGTTGGAAAGGGATCGTGTTCCCGGACTCGTCCTGGATGCGGCGTGTGAGCGCAGCGATATCCCTGTTGAGCGTCATGTTCGGCTCCCGGTGGGCGCGACTCAGTGCTCCCGCTCACTGCGCCCCATAGGAGGAACGACAGTTCTGGATCACGCGTGCCCGACGGCACTTTGCGCCCTCAACCCCGGGTGGCTGCGAGAGGAACCCAGGTCCGACGTAACAGCGAGCGTGGTCGCCTGGCCGAAGCATAGCGCCTTGACGGTGCGTGTTGGAGATCCAGCTGCAAGCACGGGCTGTTGGGAGCGGCGAGCGGGATCGGCCATAGCTTTGCCGTGTACAGCTGCATCGCTGTTGGGCCTGCCAAAATCGGCCTCGGCGACGGGTGGTCCACTGTCGACATCGAGGGTGCGGGATGGCTGGGTGTTCCAGCAAGTACTAACGCCGATACCGTAGTGATCGACTGCGTCGACCAGATGACC
Source organism: Kitasatospora sp. NBC_01302 (assembly GCF_035976515.1). Classification (NCBI taxonomy): domain Bacteria; kingdom Bacillati; phylum Actinomycetota; class Actinomycetes; order Kitasatosporales; family Streptomycetaceae; genus Kitasatospora; species Kitasatospora sp. NBC_01302. Next base: position 4,652,643 of record NZ_CP108404.1, on the reverse strand, counting down.
CTCCGCCGTAGCATCGATGTTGATGTCAGCTGAGGCCGATAGCCTAGCTACGGGGGCCGGTTGGAAGGAGCCGTAGTTGGCCGGATTCAGCATCAACCACCACGAGATCGACAAGTTCGTCCGCGAGATCAAGAAGAGCATCGAGCAGGCAGCTCAGCGCCACCAGGTAAACGTGCCCATAGGTGCGAGCCTGTCCGACGGCTTCGGCACGCACAGCGGGATCGAGGACGATCCGTACCTGTCGAAGGCACTGCTGTGGCTGGACGAGCGATCCATACAGGAGCCTGGTTATGTCCAGGACCTTATTGACTTTGCCGGGCGGGAGCAGCTCCCGCAGGAGGAGGCCGAGAGCCTCGCGCTTCAACTGGAGCAGCACGGCCTCGTCCGCAGTGCGCAAGGTCTGGTGCCCAGTGCCGAGGTCTTCCTCACGGATGACGGTCGGATAGAGGTGCGGCGACTGAAGAAGCTTGCTGGTGACCGTGTGCGCCGCGCCAACTACTCGTGTAATGCCTTCCTGCGCTGGCTCTTCGACCAGGACGCCCCGATCGAGCCTGGCGAGTTCGCCCACGCCCGCACTGCCTTCTTCGCTGGCAGCGCCCTGGCAGCCGACGAGATCGCGGGTGCTGGCGCGGAACTCATCGAATACGGCCTTGCGGAATCCGAGGGCGCCCAGGACGACAACGAACCGCTCCGGTTGCGTATCACCGCTGTTGGAACCGCTTGCGTCCGCAGTGGCCACCCCGTCAGGAGCTATATGGATAGCCGGAACACCGCTGGGACCACGACGAATAACTACGGCAACGTGATCAACGGTGGCATGACTGGTGGGGTCGTCTCCACCGGTGACTACAACACGATTAACAGCGGCAACGGGATCGATGCCCAAGCGTTGGCCAACCTGGTTCACGGCCTGCGCGAGGTCGCCCCGCAGCTCGGTCTGGACGATGTCGACGCAGAGGACTACGCAGCCGAGGTCGAGACCCTCGAACGGGACGGTCACGACCCGGCGCAGGGCAGCCGGATCTGGCGCCGGATCCTGCGACTGGCTGGCCCAGCACTCACCACGGCTATCGCGAGCAGTGCAGGTCAGCAACTGGTCGCACTTGGAGCTGGCCTCTACAGCTGAACCACCCGAACACGATGGCGGCCGACCGCTGCGCGGTCGGCCGCCCCGGGCAACGGGTATCCGGAGGGGTTGTCCTCGGAGCGTCGTGTCTCATAACGGGGAGGTGACTCGGGCGGGTGCTTCCCAAGAGACGAGAGTGCTGGAAGCCATCCTGAGAGCCAGTCACGCCAGAAGCCCTGCACCACTAACGCGCCGGTACGGGCCGGTATGCAGCGGTCAACAGCGGTCAGGAATTATGCCAGCCACCGGTCTGCCGAAGCAGAGCCTCCGCACCACTAGCGCACCAGTAAGGCCGGTAAACAATGGTCAGCCGGGGCAAAGAATTCGTGACCGTGGGTCACCTGCAAAAACGTCAATTCACTTGACTGGCTTGGGAGTTGACGATCCATGCTCCCGAGCTTCCCAAGCTTATAGCGCGAGTTCGATTCTCGTCGCCCGCTCAGAGGTAAAGCCCCAGGTCAACAACCTGGGGCTTTCTTGTTGTCTGGACCAATTCGGGGTGGCCGCACCACTCGCGCACGAGCAGATGCCCGCGGTGCTGGTACGAACCATGAGGCCCTTGCGGCTGGCACCTTATTCAGCGAGCAGTGTTGTCGGTGTGCCGCAGGTCGTAGAAATGGACATGCTGTGGCAGGCCCTCGACCTTGGAAGAGGCCTCCGCTTCTATTGCACGGCGAGCAGTTCGCCACGCTCGATGGCCTCGCGCAGCATCGTGGCGAACTCCCCGGGCAGGAGGTTGACGGCGTCGAGCGCTGTGGTGGTGAGCGGAATCTCCTCCAGGAGGTACTCACCGCGGCCTTCCTGGCTGAACTCGGGGCCGGTGCGGTCCTCGAAGTTCCAGCTCTCGATGGTGGCCAGGTAGAAGTCCTGGCGCTCGTCGTCGGTTTCGATGGTGTGGAGCAGGCTGACGATCCGGGCGTCTCCGGCGATCTCCTCTCGGACTTCGCGGAGCAGGGCGTCCTCGGGGCTGGCGTCGGTCGGGTCGACCTTGCCGCCGACGATGACCCAGTACGGGGCGATGCCAGGACGGATGCGCTTGATCAGCAGTGTGGTGTTGTTCGGGGTGACGAGGACGGCTCGGACTCGCCTGAGCATGGTGGCCTGCTTCCTGCGTGGTGTGGCGGTGCTGGTCAGTGGAGGATCCATCCCCCGTCGACGTGCAACGACTGGCCGGTGACGAAGGACGCGCTGGGGCTGGCGAGGAACGTGACCGCGGCGGCGACGTCCTCGGGGCGAGCCCCTTCCACCGCCGTCGGATGCGTTCGTGATGGACACTCAGATTGAGTCGGCCTGGCTGGAGGGAGCCGCTCTCCAATAGTCGGTAGTCGAAGCTGACAACGGCCGGTTGTCAGCAGCCGCGTACGTGACATACGTGCCCCATCCGTGCCCAAAGGGCGGCCATCGGCGGTAAGTCACGGTGAATGACAGTACTTGCGTTCACGCAGCCAGCGGCGGTCCCGATCGTATGACTGCACGTCAGGAGCTTTTCACTGCAGATCAGTAGGCGAGATTCCCAAGCGCGTGGGCTCTCCACCGGTTGCTGGGCTCCGTCCTCTGTTGGTCGGGGTCCGCGGGTGAAGCGCGGAGCTAGGATGCGACGCATAGGGGGTGACGGATGCGGTCCAGTGGCCGTTGGTCAGTGGTGTTGCAGTTCGCGGGGGTGAGCGCGGCGGTCGCGGTGCTTTGGTTTGCCATGGCGTGGGGGGCGCCGGGCATCCTGCGCCAGATCGTCGACTGGTGAGAGGGTGCGGCGGCCGTCCCGCAGCCATGCCGGATCGGACGGTACGTGGCGGTCAGTCATGGGTGCTTGGAGCTCACTGGCTGGCGCCGACGCAGGTGGGGCGGGGTGAAGGTCAGAGCGGGTGGCGCACGCCAAGCCTTGTAGAGCAGTCTTCCGGCCGGTCGCTCGGGCGGACAACATCGGTAATCTGCAGGCAGATGAAGCCGAGCCAGAGCGACGCGACGGGAACGTTTTCGCAGTTCAGGGCCCAGATCTGCGGCGCAGGAGCACTGATTCCCAAGTGTGTAGCGCGAGTTCGATTCTCGTCGCCCGCTCCAGTAGTAAAGCCCCAGGTCAGTGGCCTGGGGCTTTCTTGTTGTCCGGATCGATTCGGACGCCTTCGTGGCATCCCTGCGGTGGGGGTGTTCCGGAGGGGTTCGGGTGGTGAGGGGTGTCGTTATGCTGCCGGGGCGTGGCTTCTGGACAGTTGGTGCGCTGGTGGTTGCAGCTCATCGACAACGGCAGCATGAACGCGATCGAGGGCGGCAGGCTGATCACGTACGAGGGCTGGCAGCCGCTCGGGTGTCCGGAGGCCCTGGTGCCGTTCCGTGTCTGGACCAGCGAATACGACGACTGGAAGGACGGCTGGGGCACGCCCCGGGGCGTCTTCGGGCAACGGATCGCCGACGAGGCCAGGGCTCTCCTTGCCGGGCCCTGGCCGCCGATGGGGTGAGCACGGGCGACGGTTTCCGTCGCCGTGCGCGGCCCGGCTCGGGAGGGTGGTCCTCGGGAGGGTGATCCCTGGGCCGGGCCTCTGTCAGCTGGTGGGGTGGGTGGTGGTCAGGGTGGTGTCGAGCCAGTCGAAGGTGAGTTGCTGGAAGCGGGCCATGGCTCCCATGTGGCAGTGCTCGCCGGCGCCTTCGGCTTCGGGGAGGGTGATGAGGGTGTGCGGGCAGGTGAGGGCGGCCTGGACCTCCTGCGGCTGGCCGTGGAAGAACTGGTCGTTCTCGGCGTCGAGGACGAGGGTGGGGCAGTCGATGAGGTGGGCGACGCCGTCGAGGGTGTAGTCGGTGGTGCGGCGGACGTAGTCGGCGGGGGAGGTGGCGCCGAAGGTCCAGACGCCGTTGCGCAGGGCCCAGCGGAGCTGGGTGCTGGTCCGCATGAGCAGGTTCAGGACGGGGTTGGCGAGGTCGTCGCGGCCGCTCTGGACCCAGTCCCACAGGAACGGCGGCATGAAGCGGGTGTGGGCCTGGCCGAAGCTGTAGAGGCCGTCGTCCAGGACCAGGGCGGCCAGGCGGTGGTCGTGGGCGGCGGCGCGGGCGACCAGGTAGCCGCCGAGGCTGTAGCCCAGCAGGACCAGGCGGTCGGGGGCGATCTCGGGGCGGGTCAGCGCGTAGTCGACCACCGGGGTGACCACGGCCTCCCAGTCCGGGCGGAAGACCATGCCCTGCTCGCGCAGCGCCGCCCCCTGGCCCGGGCCGTCGTAGGCCAGCACGTTGTAGCCGCGGCGCAGCGCGGCGGAGCCGATGACGAAGTAGGCCTCCTCCAGGGTCGAGTCGAAGCCGCTGGTGAAGACGACGGTGGGGCGGGGGGTGCCGGAGTCGTCGACGAGGAAGAGGTAGCCGGGCAGGCTGGTGTCCTCGTAGGGGATGCGCACGGCCTCGACGGGGGTGTCCATCAGGGAGGCGGCGGTCGCGAAGGTCTCGCGGGAGAGGCCGGAGAGGAGCTTGACCTCGGGGTCGTCGGCGGGGTCGTCGCGGCGGTAGAACTCGGCGGTGCGGTAGTAGCTCGACGCGCGCAGCAGGGCCTCGCGGGCGCTGACCCGGTGGCCGGTCGCCAGGGCGCGGTTGCCGATGGCGTGGACGCGCTCGGCGGTGCTGCGCCACTCGCGCAGCCAGGCCTCCTCGTCGCCCTCGGGGATGTTCCGGGCGGTGGTGACGACCTCGCCCAGATCGGCGCCGCCGTCGTTGGCGAAGCCGGCGGCGCGCAGGGCCTCGAAGGAGAAGGACTCGTCCTCGAACAGGAATCGCATGGGGTGCTCCTGAGTGGTCGGGCTGGCCGATGGGGTGCTTGATCGAGACGGAACGGGTTCGTCTCGGCTACGGGAACGACAGTAGCCCCCGCCTGGTCGAGACGCAAGCGTTCCGCCTGGTGTAGGTTCGAGGCATGTCCAGCTCACTCACGCCCCAGACGCCCGCCCCCGAACGCCGGCTCCCCGGCGGGCCCGTGCTCCAGGACTCGGTGACGGCGGCGATCTCGGCCGCCTTCTTCGAGGAGCTGGCCTCGGTCGGCTACGCGCGGCTCTCCCTGGAGGCCGTCGCCAGGCGGGCCGGGGCGGGCAAGGCCGCGATCTACCGCCGCTGGCCGTCCAAACTGGAGATGACCGTCGCCCTGGTCTGCGCGGTCGCGGTCGACGGACCCGAACTCGCCGACAGCGGGAGCCTGCGCGGCGACGTGCTCGCCCTCCTCACGGAGTCCGCCGCCGCGCTGCGCCACCGGCTGCCGTCGAAGATCATCCCCGACCTGCTCGCCGAGGCCACCCGCAACCCCGAGCTGGCCCAGGCGCTCTTCGGCGCCGTCCGCGACACCCGCCGCGCCAAGGCCACGAGCATGCTGGAGCGGGCGGTCGCACGCGGCGAACTCCCCGAGGACGTCGACCGCGAACTCGCGCTCGACTTCCTCGCCGGCCCCCTCTACTGGCGCCTCGCGGTGGTCCACACCCCGACCGGGCCCGACTACCTCGACCGGCTCGCCGACAAGCTGCTCGCCGCCTTCACCGCCTGATGAGGAGAGGGGCGGACCGGCTGCGGCCGGGGGTGTGTGCGCTGCGTCATCGGATGTCAGCGCCGCGTCAGCGGGCTTTGGTTGCATGGACGGGTGTGGGCGCCGTGTGACCTCGCTGGGGGCGAGAGCGGAAACGGGTCGGACGGAGTCAGCGCTGTTTCTTCACAGTGATTGCCCCAAGTCATGACTCAGGGAGGGCTCGACATGACCACCGAAGCAGAAGTGAAAAGCGGCGCGGCCGAGGCTGCGGCGCCCCCGGAGGGTTCGGCGGGCAAGCCGGCCTGGGGGGCGCTCCTGGTGGTGCTGGCCGGTCTGTTCATCACCAATCTTGATTTCTTCATCGTCAATGTGGCCATCCCGTCGCTGCAGAAGGGGATGCACGCGAGCCCGGCGCAGATCCAGCTCGTCGCCGCCACCTTCAACATCGGCCTGTCGGCCATGCTGATCACCGGTGGCCGGCTGGGCGACCTCTACGGACGGCGGCGGATCTTCTCGGTCGGCCTGGCGCTGTTCGCCCTCTCCTCGCTGGTGTGCGGCATCGCGCCGAACATGATCGAGCTGATCATCGCCCGCGGGGTCCAGGGTGCGGCTGCCGCGCTGGTGATCCCGCAGGTGCTGGGCATCCTGACCACGGCCTACGAGGGCAAGAACCGGGTCACCGCGTTCAACGCCTACGGGCTGGCGCTCGGTGCCTCGGCGGTGTTCGGGCAGCTGGTCGGCGGTCTGCTGATCAAGGCGAACATCTTCGGCCTGGACTGGCGGACCATCTTCCTGATCAACGTGCCGATCGGCGTGGTGGTCCTGCTGCTGGCGCCGAAGAAGGTGCCCGAGTCGAAGTCCGACGGCCGCACCGGGCTGGACCTGGTCGGTTCCGTCCTGGTCACGGCGGGCCTGACCGCGATCGTGCTGCCGCTGGTGCTCGGCCGCCAGCAGGGCTGGCCCACCTGGACCTGGGAGTGCCTGATCGCCGCGGTCCCGCTGCTGGCCGCCTTCTGGCTGCTGCAGCGCCGGCTGGTGGCGCGTGACAAGTCGCCGCTGGTCAACCCCGCGATGTTCGGTGACCGCTCGTTCAGTGTCGGGGTGGCGGCCATCTTCGGCGTCTTCTCGGTGATGGCCTCCTTCTTCCTGGTGCTCGCGCTCTACCTGCAGGAGGGCCGCGGCACCGGGGCGCTCACCTCGGGGCTGCTCTTCATGCCGCTGGGCCTGGGCTTCTTCCTCGCCTCCACCCAGGCTCCCCGGGTCGCGGCGAAGCTGGGGCGGCAGGTGCTGGCGCTGGGCGTGCTGGTGCAGGCGCTGGGCTACGTGGCGCTCGCCGAGACCGCCTCGGAGCTGCACCACAGCGGTTCGGTGGTCTGGTGCATCCCGGCGATGGTGATCTGCGGCGCCGGCATGGGCCTGGTCGTCGCGCCGCTCACCTCGCTGGTGCTGGCGGGTGTCCGGCCGCAGTACGCGGCCGCCGCCTCCGGGGTGTTCTCCACCGCGCAGGAGATGGGCAACGCCGTGGGCATCGCGATCATCGGCGTGGTCTTCTTCACCGTGGCCGGCCACCACAGCGGCACCAACGGCTACCCCGGCGCGTTCGGTACCGCCCTGTTCGTGCAGGCGGGGATCTGCGTGCTGGTCGCCGCCCTGGTGCAGTTGCTGCCCCGGCCGTCCGCCCCGCAGGGGTGAGCTGAGCAGAACGGCGCAGGACCGCCTGGCCGGCGGGGGCTTCGGAGCAGACTCCGGAGCGCCCGCCGGCCTTCGCGCGTGCTGCGGGGAGCGTGATGCAGGGGCCAGGGCCAGGGCCAGGGGCCACGTGCCAGGGGCCAGGGGCCACGTGCCGGGGGCCGGGGGAGCGGGAGCGAGTCAGTCGGAGATCAGTTCGAGGTCAGAGCATCGGCGCAGCATGGTGGTTGTCCACTGATGCCACCCCACCGCAGCCAGAGGTACCAGCCGTGTCTGACACCATCGAGGCGTTCTCCGCCTGGCCCATGCCGCGTTCCTGCCCCTACTCGCCGCCCGACGCCTACCGCGCGCTGCGCGACCAGCCGCCGCTGAAGGTGCGGATACGGGACGGTGAGGCCTGGCTGGTGACGCGGCACGACCAGGTGCGCCAGGTGCTGACCGACCCGCGCTTCAGCGCGGACGACCAGCAGCCCGGCTTCCCGATCCGCATCCAACTGCCGCCCGAGCCCGGCGTCATGTCCTTCAACCGGATGGACGACCCGGAGCACGGACGGCTGCGCCGGATGGCGATGACCGAGTTCACCGCCCGCCGCACCCGCGCCATGCGCCCGGAGGTCGAGCTGCTGGTGGACCGGCTGCTCGACGAGCTGGCGGCGGGCCCGCGCCCGGTCGACCTGGTCGACAACTTCGCCGTCCGGCTGCCCTCGCTGGTGATCGCCCGGATGCTCGGCGTCCCGGAGGAGGACGAGCACGCTTTCACCGAGCAGAGCCGCACCATCCTGTCCCAGGAGGCCAGCGGCGAGGAGATCCTCGCGGCCTTCGTGGAGATGTCCCAGTACCTGGACCGCCTGACCACGCAGAAGGAGCGCGACCCGCAGGACGACATGCTCAGCCGGCTGGCGCAGCGGTACGTGGCGACCGGCGAGCTGACCCATCAGGAACTGGTCGCCATGGGGCGGTTCTTCCTGGTGGCCGGCCACGAGACCACCGCGCACCAGATCAGCCTGAGCGTGCTGAGCCTGCTGCGCGACCCCGAGCAGCTGGCCCACCTGCGCGAGGACCCCGAGCTGTTCAGGCCGGCCGTCGACGAGCTGCTGCGCTACTGGTCGATCTCGCAGGACAACCAGGTGCGGGCGGCGATCGAGGACGTCGAGCTCGGTGGCGCCCGGATCGCCAAGGGCGAGGGCGTGATCGTGGCGATCCCCAGCGCCAACCACGACGAGTCGGTCTTCCCCGACGCGCACCGGCTGGACGTGCGGCGGGACGCGCGGGCGCACATCGCCTTCGGCCACGGCCCGCACCTGTGCCCGGGCGCACCGCTGGCCAGGATGGAGCTGGAGGTCTGCCTGCGCGCGCTGTTCACCCGGTTCCCCACGCTGCGCCTCGCGGTGGACGAGGCGAAGGTGGACTTCCGGGAGAACACCATCGTCTACGGTCTGAACCAACTGCCCGTCACCTGGTAGGGAGTGACCCGTGTCGTCGTCCGAAGCCGTGCCGCCCGAGGCCCTGCTCGAACTGATGCCGTACGCCGTCGGGCTCGGGGTGCGGCTGTCCGCCGCCTCGGCCGGTGAGGTGCGCGGCGAACTGGACTGGGCGCCGCGGCTGTGCACCGCGGGCGGGGTCCTGCACGGCGGCGCGCTGATGTCGCTGGCGGACGCGGTTGGCGCGGTGTGCGCCTTCCTCAACCTGCCCGAGGGGGCCTCGACCAGCACGGTGGAGTCCTCGACCCACTTCTTCCGGGCGGTCCGCGGCGGGACGGTCGCCGCGCTCGCCACGCCGCTGCACACCGGGCGCTCGTTCGTCACGGTGCAGACCGAGTTGTACGGCGAGCAGGGGCGACTGGTGGGCCGCACCACGCAGACCCAGGCGGTACAGGTGCGCCGGCCGGACTGAGCGCGCCCAAGGGCCCGTTGGACGCGGCCGGCGGACGGGGAGAACCCGTCCGCCGGCCGCGTCAGAGGCGTGTCAGCGCCGCGCACCACACTGGTCCCCGCCACGCACCCGGGCAGCTGAGCGCCCAGGGCCGGTCCGGCTGTGATCCAGGAGGTGTGGACGCTTTGCCCAAGCAGGCTCGGGGCCTGAAGACGCGCGGCCTGGTGCTCGACGCCGCCGCACGGGAGTTCGCGCAGTACGGGTACGCCGAGGCGAACCTGCAGCGGATCGCGGACCGGATCGGCATGACCAAGGGCGCGCTCTACGCCCACTTCGCCACCAAGGAGGAGCTGGCGGAGGTCTTCGCCGGCCATCTCGCGCAGGCGGGCGAGGAGTTGCTGGCCGACCGGCAGATCGGCTCCGGGGAGCCGCTGGAGGGGCTGCGGGCGCTGATGCTGGGCGCGGCCTCGCTGCTCCAGCAGGACGACTGGGCGCACGCGGCGTTCCGGCTGGCCGTGGAGGAGGCGTGCGCGACGGGCGTACCGCCGGCGCTGCCGGTCCGGATCGGCTGCGCGGTACGGCAGTTGGTGGCGCGGGCGCAGCAGGGGCGGGGGTGCGGGGCGGCGGTGGACCCGGCGGTGCCGGCGGACCTGGTCGTGGCGGTGCTGTTCGGGGCCTACGGGACCGGGGCGGCGCTGGAGCGGGCGGGGCTGCGCACGAGGGTGGCGGGGCTGTGGGAGCTGCTGGCCACGACGCTGGGCGCGGCCGGCAGCGCCGGCGCCGCCCGGACCCGCGTGGAGCTCTGGCGGTACTGACGGCGGCCGGCGGCACGGACAGTGACACGGACTGCGGCACGGACAGCGGCCGGCCGGTCAGCCGGTCAGCCGGTCAGCCCAGGAACGCCGCCTCGACCCAGCGGCGCACCGCGCGCGGACGCATCCGGTGCAGGCTGGCGGCGGTGTCGGCGACCCGCTGCGGCCCGCCCACGGAGAGGAACTTCTGGCGCATCATCTCGGCGTGGTTCACCCGGGTGTCCGGCCCGGCCGCGCCGATCGGGATGAGGCGGGAGCGGGTGATGGTGCGGCCGTCCTTCATCCGCACCACGACGCGGGCGCCGGTGGCCTTGGTCGACCCGGTGAAGTCGGGGGTCTCGCCGCCGAGGGTGCCCACCAGCTCGACCAGTTCGTCGCCGCCGAAGCCGCGCAGCCAGGGCAGCGCGCGGGCACCGGCCTCGCGCACCGCCTCGCCGAACGGCGCGTCGGAGGCGAAGAGTTCGCGGGTCATCGCGGTGTCGTGCTCGAGCCGGATGCGGCGGGCCAGGTTCCAGCGGGCGGGGTCGTCCAGCAGTGGCGAGGAGAAGTCGTCCACGCCGAACTCCCCGGTCAGCAGCGTGGTGGCGACCGGGTAGGGCACGTCCAGCACGAGTGCGCCCAGCGGGGATCCGGGGCCGCAGATGTAGGCGGAGGCGCGCTGGCCGGCGAAGAGCGTGTAGAGCGAGGCCTCGACCACGATGTCCGCGACGTCCTCGGGGCGGATCGGCCCCAGGACCCGGTGGATCTCCGCGGCGCAGTCGATCGCCGCGTCGATGCCGGGGCCGCCGGGGTGCACCTTGAACGAGAGGGTGTCGGTGTGCCAGCGCCGGCCCAGTCCCTTGGCGACCGCCTGGGGGAGCGGGACGGTGGCGAACCGGGCGAGGAAGCCGTCCTCGTGCTCGATGATGTCGGGGGCGCCGCGCAGTCCGGCGATCGCGCCGTCGCAGGCGTCCATGGCGGTGCGCACCGGGGTGAAGGTGTTGAACAGGCGCGCGTCGCTCGCCAGGAAGCCGCGCATCAGCGGCCAGTTGGGCATGGCCAGGGCGAGGCCGAAGGCGTCCTCCCAGACCCGGCCCGGCGCCCGGTCGCAGTGCAGCCGCCCGGCGACCGCGCCGGCCAGGTGGGTGTGCACCGCGCTCTGGCCGCGCAACGGGCCCAGGGTGGCCGAGGCGGTGATCCGCGCGGCGCACTCGTTGGCGGCCACCACCGCGGTGAGCAGCGAAAGGCCGTCCAGCTGGCGCGCGTAGGCGTAGGCGAGCGGGACGGCGACGGTGGAGTTGGACAGGTGGCCGGCGTAGGCGGTGTCGTCCAGGTTGAGCCAGGAGCCGAGTGCCGCGAACATGGCGGCGGAGGCGCGGGGGTCGGGCTGCAGCGGGTGGCCGAAGGCGGCGACCAGCCGGCGGCCCAGCGGGTGTGCCAGCCCGGCGCGGATCGAGGCCGCCTGGGAGAGCACCTGACTGGCCGCCAGTTTCAGTACCCGGCAGGGTATGTCGGTGGGGCGCAGGGCCGCGGCCCACTGCGCCAGCTCCCGCAGCGGGGTGTCGGCCGAGGCCCGCGGGTGGCGCGGCCCGCCGCCGGGTCGTTGCCACTCCTCGCAGAGGGCGGACAGCACGTCCTCGCTCAGGACCGACGCCATGACTGTGTCACATCCCTTGTCCGGTACGGGTCTTGACAGCAGAGCGGGAGCTGCCGGGTACGGGGGTGGGACCCGGCAGCTCCACGCGGTGGCCGGGGCGCCCTCAGGCGGCGCCCCGACCGGTCAGGCGGCCGGCAGCTTGTCGAGGAAGCCGTAGACGCCGGTGATCCGGCCGTCCTCGTTGGTGACGGCGACGTCGAAGCCGATCGCGATCGGCTCGGCACCCGCCTCGGTCACCAGGCCCCACTGGAACCGGGCGATGTTGTGGTGGGTGTCGACGGTGCCGAGCAGCTCGAAGGAGAGGCCCTTGAACTGGTCGCGGGCGCCGGTGAGGACGGCCGCGATGCCCTCGTGGCCCGCCACGGCGGCCAGCGGGTCGATGTACGGGGCGTCCGCGGTGAAGAGCTCGGCGATGGCGGCTGCGCGGTTGTCGGCGTCCGCCTCGTTCCAGATGGCGAGGTAGCGGTTGACGGTCTCGACCAGGTCGCTCATGGTGTGTCCCTTCGGTACGGGGTTCGCATACGGGTAACGGGTGGCGCAACGGTGTGCCGCTGGTGCGGCGGCGCGGTGCGGATGGCTGCCGCACCGGGGTGACCGGCTGCCGCGGGTGCACGCTCGGGCGTGCCGACGGCGGTGCCGGAAGCTCTATTCGGCCGGTGCCCAGGCGGCCAGGGCACCGGGCATGACCTCGAAGGTCGCGCGGGAGCCGAGGTCCTCCTGGTACTCCCCGTCGTGTTCGAGGGGGAGCCGCTCACCGTCGGTGCGCTCGACGGTGATCCGCCGGCCGCGGGCGTAGACGGTGGCGGGGTGGGTCAGGTGGGCGGCCTGGAGGGTGAGGGCCGGCACCTCGGCGGCCGGCACGTCGCCGATGACGCAGACGTCGAGCAGGCCGTCGTCGAGCAGCGAGTGCGGCAGCACCAGGTACTGCCCGCCGCGGTAGCGGCCGCCGCCGACGTTGGCCAGCGTGGTCGGGCCCTCGTGCACCACCTTGCCGTCGACGGTGACCCGGCCCGGGTAGGGCCGGTAACCGCGCGCGGTCTCGGCGTAGGCCCGGGCGTAGCGGGCCCGGCCGCTCTCCGGCACGCTGCGGGCGGTGATCAGCGAGTCGGCGATCACGCCGGAACAGCCGCCGAGGTAGACCACCCGGTCGGTCTCGACGAGTCTGGCCAGGTCGAGGCGGCGCAGCCGGGAGCCGCCGCCCGGGCCGGAGTCGGCCAGCACCGACTTGAGGGTCTCGGCCCAGAAGCGGTCGCCCCACAGCATCCGGTAACCGGAGTTGCCGGTGCCGCCGGGGACGACGAACAGGGCCGCCCGGCTGCCGGCGGCCTCGACCAGCCCCTGCACCACCTCGCGCACGGTGCCGTCGCCGCCGATCGCGACGACGAGGTCCGGTGCGCCCTCGGTGCGCTCCAGGGCGCGGCGGACCGCGGTGGTCGCGTCACCGGGGCCGGTGGTGCTGTGGACCTCGGCGTGCCGCAGGTAGTCGGCGCAGAGTTCCTCGACCTCGTAGACCAGCTGCGGGTTGTGCGAGCCCGAGGCCGGGTTGGCGACGATGAGGGCCCGGGACGGGCCAGCCGCGTGGATGGGATCGGCCATCTCCGGGACTCCTCCTTCGGTCGATGGATCCAGTCGGTGCATCGGGTGGCGGGCCGGGGTTCCGGTGTGGCCGCCGCATCGCTTCTGTTCCGACTATGGCGAACGGTCCTGACGGCGGCCTGACGCGCGACTGACTGAGCGTCAGTTCATGCACGCGCCAGGCCCAGGGCCGCCGGCTCAGCGGGACGCCACCAGGCGCTGCAGCCGGTGCGCGAAGTGGCTGGTGACGGCCTGGGCGTGGCTGTCGATGTAGAAGTGGCCGCCGGCGTACTCGTTGTGGCCCAGGTAGCTGGGGGTGCGCTCGGCCCAGTGGCTCATGGCGTCCGGGCGCTCCTGCAGCGGGTCCGAACGGCCGCCGTAGGAGGCCAGCGGGCACTCGACCTTGGCGCCGTCGTCGACGTACTGGGCGGCCACCCGCAGGTCTGCCCGCAGTGCCGGCACGACCAGGGCGAGCATCTGCGGGTTGTCGTAGACCTCGGCGGGGAACGAGCCCAGCTTCTTGATCCACTCGACCATCTCGGCGTCGGGCATCCGGCTCTGCTCCTCGGTGGGCTGGAAGAAGCCCTCCGGCGACCAGCCCGACATGCCGATCATGATCGGCTTCGGGCCGCCCTCCTGCTCCAGCTTGATGGTCAGCCGGAACGCCAGCTGGGCGCCGAGGCAGTGGCCGAAGAAGGCGAACGGACGGTCGTCCAGGTCGTCGAGGACGGCGTCGTAGAGCGCGTCCAGCAGCGGGTCCCAGTCCTCGTAGCTCTCCTCGTAGCGCCGGTTGTGCCGGCCGGGCAGGGTCACCGCCTGCGGGGCGATGTCGGCGGGCAGCAGGGACTCCCAGTCGCGGTAGATGACCGCGCCGCTGCCGGCGTGCGGCAGCATGAACAGCCGCACGGAGGCCTCCGGCGAGGGTTCCACCGGATGGAACCAGTGGCCGGCCTTCGACATCTCCTGGCCCAGGACAACGGTCACGATGCACTCCCAACGGCGATGGTCGGTGCGCCGAGCGCGCGCACTGCGGGCAGCAGCACCTCGGCGATCTCCTGAAGGTGCGGTTGCGGGTCGTAGGACCCGATCCGGATCACGATGTGGCGGGCGCCGGCCCGCACGTAGCCGGCCAGCCACTCGGCGCAGCGCTCGGCGCTGCCCCAGCCGTAGGCCTGGATGGCGGCCATCTGTGCCAGCGAACGGCCGTAGTAGTGGCCGATGTAGTGCTCCAGCTCGGCCTTGGCCGCGGCCTCGTCGCGGTTGACGGTGATCGTGGCGTAGAGCGCGGGGGTCACCGCGTCCGGGGCGCGGCCGGCCTCGACGCTCAGCTCGGCGAGCCGCTCGCGGGCGCTCGCGTAGGCCTCGGTGGAGGGCAGGAACGGCAGCCAGCCGTCGTAGTCGCGGGCGACCCGGGCCAGCACCTTGGGCGTGTCGCTGCCGGCCAGCCAGAGCGGCGGGCCGCCGGGGGTGCTGGGTCGCGGCAGCCGGTCCAGGCCCTCGGCCTGCCAGTACCTGCCCTCGAAGGAGGTCGGCGCGCCGGGCTCGCCCGCGTGCCAGGCCCGCCGCCACAGCGCGGTGATCTCGTCCAGCCGGCCGACCCGGCCGGCGAAGGAGGCGCCGACCGAGGCGAACTCGGCCTCGGTCTCGGGCATCGGGAAGCCCGAGCCCAGGCCGAGCACCAGGCGGCGGGCGGCCACGTGGTCCAGGCTGGCGATCAGGTTGGCGCCGATCAGCGGGTGGCGCAGGGCGGGGGTCAGCGCGGCGGTGCCGACCGTGATCCGGCTGGTCACCGCCGCGGCGGCGGAGAGCACGACCAGCGGGTCCAGCCGGGGGCGGGCGGTGAGCGAGTCGCCCGCCCAGAGCGAGTCGAATCCGAGCGACTCGGCCTGCCGTGCGAAGTCGAGCAGCGGCGCGGCCGAGTAGCCGCCGCTGATGGCCTGCTCCCGGGTCGGCAGCAGGATGCCCAGCTGGGGTGGCCCGGCGGACGAGGACATGACGGTCTCCGATCGTGGAAGGGCTGAAGATGCGTCAGAAACATTGCCTTCAAACGGCTTTCTGCAGGCCCTCACGGACGGTGCGGCGCAGCACCTTGCCGGAGGGATTGCGCGGCAGCTCGTCGACGATGTGGTAGCCGGTGGGGATCTTGTAGTCGGCCAGCCGGCCGCGCAGCGACAGCATCAGCTCGCGCGCGGTGGCGGTGTGGCCGGGGCGCAGCACCACGCAGGCGTGCACGCTCTCGCCCCAGCGGGTGTCGGGCAGGCCCACCACGGCGGCGTCGGCCACCGCCGGGTGGTTGCCCAGCTCCATCTCCACCTCGACCGGGTAGATGTTCTGGCCGGCCACGATGATGGTGTCGTTCATCCGGTCGCACAGGTAGACGTACCCGGCCACGTCCAGGTAGCCGGCGTCGCCCATGTGCAGCCAGTCGCCCACCAGGGTCCGCGCCGTCGCCTCGGGCAGGTTCCAGTAGCCGAGCATCCGGGAGGGGGTGCGGATGCAGATCTGCCCGATCCGGCCGGGCGGCAGCTCCTCGCCGTCCGGGCCGATCACCTTGACCTCGTTGCCCGGGCAGGGCCGGCCCACCGAGCGCAGCCGCCCGACGCCCGGGCGGTGGTCCTCGGGCGGCAGGCAGACCGCCACGCTGCCGGTCTCGGTGCTGGCGTAGATCTGGGTGAACTCGCAGCCGAAGGCCGCCAGGCACTCCTGCAGCAGCAGCTCCGACATCGGCGCCGCGCCGTAGGCGATCTTGCGCAGCGAGGCGAAGGAGACCGGCCCCGCCTCCCGTTCGGCCATCAGCATCTGCAGCATGGCCGGGGCGGCGAAGGTGATGGTGACCCGCTGCTCGCGGATCAGCCGCACCGCCTCCTGCGGGATGAACTGCGGCATCACCACGTTGACCGCACCGGCGTTGAAGCCGTGCATGAACCAGCCGATGCCGGCGATGCCGAAGCCGGGCAGCGAGATCAGGCTGACGTCCTCGGCCCGCCAGTCGATCCAGTCCACGCCGTGCTCGCGCATCGCCGCCGGCAGGGTGAAGAAGCTGCGGTGGGCGAGCACCGCACCCTTGGGCAGGCCGGTGGTGCCGCTGGTGTAGATCTGCACCACCGCGTCCTCGGGACCGGTGCCCGGGTCGAGGTCGGTGTCGGGCGCTGCGGCGTACCAGGCGCGCAGGCCCGCGCCGCGGTCCGCCGCGCCCCCGGGGCCGGTGCCGTCCAGCACCACCACGGTCCGCAGGCCGGGCAGCTGGGGGCGGACCGACTCCAGGGCGGCGGCGAACTCGGCGTCCACGTAGGCCAGGACGGCGCCGGAGTCGCGCACGATGTGCTCCACCTCGGGAGCGGTCAGGCGCCAGTTGACCGGCACCGTCACCGCCCCCGCCTTGGCGCCCGCCAGCAGCGCCAGGTAGTAGTACTCCGACTCGCGGCCCAGGTAGGCCACCCGGTCGCCGCGCCGCACCCCCGCCGCGAGCAGGGCGTGGGCGGCCCGGTTGCTCTCCCGGTGCAGCTGCCCGTAGCTGGTGGTCCGGTCCTCGCAGACGATCGCGGCTCGCTCGGGCCGGGCATCGGCGTGCCCGCGCGAGGTGTGGACCAGCGTCCACGTCTGGGTGTCTTCCACTGTCTGTCTCCGCATGTGTCGAAGGTGTCGGCCGCGGCGCTGGCGGACTGCTCAGGCGGCGGCCGGGGCGAGCTGCTCCTCCAGGAAGGCGCTGAGCTGACGCACCGTGGGGTGGTCGTACGTCAGGGAGGCGGGCAGCGGCAGCCGGAAGGCGCTCTCCAGGCCGGTCTTGACGGTCTGGGCCATCAGCGAGTCCAGCCCGAGCGAGAGGAACTCGGCGTTCGGCGAGAGCTCGTCGCCCTCCTCCAGGTGCAGCACGTCGGCGACCTTCTCCCGCACCAACTGGTCGATCAGGGCCAGTCGTTCGGGCTTGGGCAGGGCAGCCAGCGCCTGCGGCTCGAAGCTGCCGTCCGCCGCCTGGTCCTGGCGGGCCAGGCGGTCGTAGAGGGCGTCCTCCACGCCGCCGACCACATAGCGGTCCCAGTCGAACTCGCCGACCAGCCGCTGGGTGCGCGGCCCGTCCCAGAGCCGGGCCAGGGTGGCCAGCGCCCGGGTGGGGGAGAAGAACCGGACGCCGCTGCGCTCGATCTCCGCGATCAGGTGCTCCTCCAGCCGGGCGGACATGCCGACCCGCGCCCAGGCCGCCCAGTTGACGGACAGACCGGGCAGGCCCTGCCGCACCCGCCACTCGGCGAGGCTGTCGAGCGCGGCGCCGGCGGCGGCGTAGTGGCCCTGGGTGGCGCCGCCGAGCACGGCGGCGATGGAGGAGTACGAGGTGAAGAACGCGAGCTCCGGGAAGGACGCCGCGGCCTCGTGCAGCAGCCAGCCGCCGTAGGCCTTGGCCGCCAGCTGCTCCTCGAACGCCTCCCAGGTCAGGTCGGCGATCAGGGTCTTGTCGAAGGAACCGGCCGCGTGCACGATGCCGCCCAGCGGGTGCGCCGCGGTGCGCAGCAGGGCGGTCAGCCGCTCGACGTCCTCGCGGCGGCTCACGTCGGCCCGCACCACCTCGACCTCGGCCCGCTCGGCGAGCGCGGCCAGCACCGCGGCGGCCTCCTCGGTGGGCCGGCCGCTGCGGCTGACCAGGGTCAGCTGCCGGGCGCCGAGGTCGACCAGCTTCGCGGCGGTGACCAGGCCGAGGCCGCCGAGGCCACCGGTCACCAGGTAGTTGCGGTCGGGGCGGACGGTGACGGCGGCGCCGTCCGCGGGCGCGGGGCGCAGGCCGGTGAGGTCCACCCAGGCCGTCGTGCCGCGCGCCGCGGTGCGCAGCGCCTCGCCGGTCTCCTCGGGCAGGTAGGTCTCGGCCCCGGCCGGCAGGGCGGCGGGCTCGACGGCGGCGCAGGGCACGAGCAGGGTGCTGCGGAAGGCGCCGTCCCAGCGCACCAGGACCTCGGTGCCCGGGGCGTGGTCCGCCTGCGGGCCCGCGGCCCGCACGATGCCGCGGGCGAGCGAGCCGAGCACCGGTCCGCGCTCGCCGCTCTCGGCCCGCGCGGTGTCCAGCGCCACCGCGGCGTCCTCGGCCGTCAGGGCGACGGCGGTGACCTCGACCCGCAGCTGGTCGCCGCTTGGGGCGTCCACGTCGGCGTGTTCGAGCGCCAGGTCGGACAGGTCCCCGGTGGCCGGGGCGCGCAGCTCGACCTCGCCCGAGGCGGGGGCGGCGGTGTCGCCGGCGACCAGTCGGCGCACGTAGCGGCGGCCGGCGCGCAGCGCCACCTGGTGCTCGCCGGCGGGCTGCGCGGCCAGCTCGGCGGCCAGCGGCGCGAGCGGGCCGGCCGGGTCCGACCCGGTCTGCGGTGCGGGGTCCAGGGCGGCGTCCAGCGCGGGGTCCAGGTCCACCAGCGTCACCCGGTACTGCGGGTACTCGCTGAGCAGCACCCGGCCGAAGCCCCACAGGGTGGCGGCGGCCAGGTGTCCGCCGGTGCCCTGCGGATCGCCCGGCAGCAGCGTGGCGCCCTCGGTGACCAGCCACAGCCGCGGTGGGCGGCGGGCCGCGGCGCCGGCCAACGCGGCGGGCAGCGCGAGCAGGTCGCGGTAGTTGGCCTCGCACTCGGCGCGCAGCCGCTCCAGCGAGGGGACGCTGTCGTGCTGCGGGCGCCAGACCCAGCAGACGTCGGTGACGGCGGGTTCGCGCAGCGCCTCGGCCAGGCCGGCCGTATCCGCGCACCGGGTCACCGTGACCTCCGCTCCGGCGGCGGCCCGGAAGCCGTCGAGCGCCCGGGAGGCGTGCGCGCGCTCACGGTCGAGCAGCACGACGTGCCGGGCGGTGGGGCCGGCGGCGGGCGGCAGGGCCCGGCGCAGCCAGAGCGGCCGGTGCAGGAAGCTGCGTGCTCCGGCGCGGCCCTCGGGACGCTCCAGCTCGACCCCGCGCAGCTCGGCGACCGGCCGCCCGTCCTCCAGCAGCAGCAGGTCCGCGCGGTGGCGGCCCGCCTCGGTGGTGACCCGGGAGAGGACCAGCAGCTCGCCGCCGCGCGGCTTGCGGTGCAGGGTCAGGCCGCCGATCGCGCGCGGCTGGAGCACCGGGCCCTCGGGGTGCAGGACGACGCCGGAGAGCAGGGCGGCGTGCAGCAGTTCGGCGGGCAGCTGCTCGACGGCGGTGCTGTCCTTGCCGCGCACCCGCGCGCTGAGCAGGCCGTCCTCGTGCCGGGTGACCTCCAGCAGCCGGCGGATCCGCGGGCCGTGCGGGTGGCCGACCGAGGCGAGGTCGGTGTGCAGGTCCTCCTCGTCGATCCGCAGCACGGCGGCGCCCAGCTCGTCCGGCGCCGGCCAGGCGGTGGCGGTGGGGGCGTCGGGGGCGATCCGGGCGGTGGCGTGGACGCGGTCCGCGCCGTCGACGACGGTGACCACCTCGACCTCGGCGCTGCCGTCCGGGCGGCGCCGCAGCCGGGTGCGCACGGTGACGGGGTTCTCGGCCTCCAGCACCAGCGGTGCGTGCAGCCGCAACTCCTCGACGGCGCCGCGGGTGTGGCCCTCCACGGCGTCCTGGAGCGCGAGCAGCAGGTCGAGGTGGGCGGCGGCGGGCAGGGCCAGGCCGCCGTCCTCGGTGGCCAGGTCGGCGAGCGCGCCGAGGTCGTCGAGGACCAGGTCGGCGGCGAACTCCACGGTGCCGTCCTGCTGTTGCTGGTCCACCCGGGTGCCGAGCAGCGGGTGGTGGGCGGCGGCGCCGGTGGCGGCGGCGCGGCGCGGGCCGGGGGAGGGCAGCCAGTAGCGCTTGCGCTGGAAGGCGTAGGTGGGCAGCGGGATCCGGGCGGGGGCCACGGTCCCCTCGTGCAGCCGGTCGAAGGAGAGCGGCAGGCCGGCGGTGTAGTAGGCGCACAGCGCGTCCAGCAGGGCGGTGCCCTCCTTGTCGCGCCGCCGCAGGCTGGGCAGCCACAGGTGCTCGGCCGCATCGAGGCAGCGCTGGGCGAGGGCGGTGAGCGCCGCCGAGGGGCCGATCTCGATCATCGCGTGGCGACCGCGCTTGGCCACCGCCCGGATGCCCGCCAGGAAGCGCACCGGCTCGCCGATGTGCCGCACCCAGTACTCCGGGGTGCCGATCTCGGCGAACCGCGCGGGGCGGCCGGTGAGGTTGGAGACCACGGTGATGGTCGGCTCGTGGAAGGTGATGTCCTTCAGGGCGGTGCGGAAGTCCTCGTAGACCTCCGTCATCAGCGGTGAGTGGAAGGCGTGCGAGACGGCCAGCCGGTCGGTCCGCACGCTGCGCTCGCGCAGCACCTCGGCGACCTGCTCCAGCGGCGCCACGGCGCCCGATATGACGCACTGCTCGGGCGAGTTGACGGCTGCCATGGCCAGGTCGGGGTGGTCGGCCAGCAGCGGTTCGACCTGCTCGGCCGGCGCGCTGACGGCCAGCATGCCGCCCGCGGCGGTGACCGCCTGCATCAGCCGGGCGCGGGCGGCGACCAGGGCCACCGCGTCGGGCAGGTCGAGCACGCCGGAGACCGCGGCGGCGACCACCTCGCCGATGCTGTGGCCGATCAGCACGCTGGGCTTGGCGCCCCAGTCGATCCAGAGCTGCGCGAGGGCGTACTCCAGGGTGAACAGGGCCGGCTGGGTCAGCTCGGTGCGGTTCAGCGCCTCCGGGTCGGGGGCGGTGCCGAGCAGCAACTCGCGGACCGAGCGGCCCAGATGGGGCTGGAACAGCTCGTCGCAGCGGTCGACCAGCTCGCGGAAGAGCGCGTGGCGCCGGTAGAGCGCGGCGCCCATGCCCGGGTACTGCGAGCCCTGGCCGCTGAACAGGAAGGCGATCTTGCGCAGGCCGGCCGGCCCCTCGTGCTCGGCCTGCTGGGTGCGCTCCAGCAGCTTGTCCAGGGCGGCGTGGTCGGCGACCAGTCCGGCCACCCGGTAGGGGAAGTGGGTGCGGTCGGTGTGGCCGGTGCGGCAGAGCGCTTCGAGCGGCACGTCGGGGCGCTCGGCGAGCAGCAGCCGGTAGGCGGCGGCCTGGTCGCGCAGTGCGGCGGCGCTCTTGGCGGAGAGGGTGAAGAAGTTCGCGGCGGGCGACTGCGCCTGCCCGGCGGCGCCCTGCTCGTCCGCGGCCGGCTGCGGGGCCTGCTCCAGGACGACGGCGCCGATCGTGCCGGCGAAGCCGAAGCTGTTGACGACGGCGCGCCGCACCGGGGCCTGCCACGGCTCGCACGCGGTGGGCACCCGGATCGGGTAGAGGTCCCAGGGGATGCGGCCGGAGGGGGTGGTCAGGTTGAGGTGCGGGAAGATCGTCGCCGAGCGGATCTGCAGCAGCGCCTTGATGACGCCGACCAGGCCGGAGGCGGGCTCCATGTGGCCCAGGTTGGTCTTCACCGAGCCGACCAGCAGCGGGGCGGCGCTGGTGTGCGAGTCGGCGAAGGCGTCGCCGATGGCGCCGAACTCGATCGGGTCGCCCAGCGGCGTGCCGGTGCCGTGCGCCTCCACGTACTGGATGTCGGCCGGCTCCAGGTGGGCGGCGGCCAGCGCGGCGCGGATCACCTTCTCCTGGGCCGGGCCGTTGGGGACGGTCAGGCCGGCGCTGTCGCCGTCCTGGCCGACCGCGGTGCCGCGGACCACGGCGTGGATCCGGTTGCCGTCCCGCAGCGCGTCCGACAGCCGCTTGAGGACCAGCACCCCGCAGCCCTCGGCGCGCGCGTAGCCGTCGGCGGACTCGTCGAAGGTCTTGCAACGGCCGTCGGGCGAAAGCATGTTGGCGTTGGAGAACATCACCGGGATGCGCGGGTGGTGCACGGCGTTCACGCCGCCGCACAGCGCGATCTCGCACTCGCCGGCGCGCAGGCCCTGGGCGGCCAGGTGCAGCGCCACCAGCGAGGAGGAGCAGGCGGTGTCGATGCTCATGCTCGGGCCGCGCCAGCCCAGGAAGTACGAGATCCGGCCGGAGAGCGGGAACATGGTGATGCCCGAGGCGAGGTGGCCGTCCAGCTCGGTGTACGGCAGCGAGTCCAGCTCGAGGGCGTAGTCGATCGAGCTGGCGCCGACGTACACGCCGCCGTCGCCGCGGCGCAGCGGGGTCGGGTCGATGCCCGCGTGCTCCAGCGCCTGCCAGGCCGTCTCCAGCAGCATCCGCTGCTGGGGGTCCATGTACTGGGCCTCCTTCGGCGAGATGTTGAAGAAGGCGGCGTCGAAGCGGTCGACGTGGTCCAGGAACCCGCCGCCGGTGGTGTGGATCTTGCCCTTGTCCTCCGGGCTCTGCGGCGTGAACGCCGGGACGTCCCAACGGTCCTGCGGCAGCGGGCCGATGCCGGAACGCCCCTCCCGCAGGAAAGCCTCGAACTCGTCGAGCGAGTTGCTGCCACCCGGGAAGCGCAGACCGACACCGACGATGGCGATCGGTTCCGGCGGCTGCGGGTGCGTCACATCGGTCTTCGCTGCCACAGGCGGCATGCCTGGTCCTACCTTTCGGATGGGGGTTCGGTGCTCGGCGGCAGGTGCCGGTCGGTCTCAGCCGGCGAGCGCGTCGGTGAGGTGCTCGACCAGGCGCTCGACCGTGGGCTCGTTGAAGAGCACGTTCGCGTTGATCGCGAGGCCGAGCCGGGTCTCCAGGCGCTCGCGGATCTCGCTCAGCCGCAGCGAGGTGAGGCCGAGGTCGAAATAGCTCGTCTCCTGCGGAAGGTCCTCGTGCTCGGACATCAGCAGGTATTCCCGGAACATCTGCTGGACGACGGTCTCGACTTCCTCGCGTATTTCCAGCGGGGACAGCCCGCGCAGGTCGAGCGGCGCCGAGTTCTCGGTTTTCATGGCAGAGCCCCAATCCAGGGACAGCGAATGGCGGACCGGTGTGCGGATCATCCAAGCCGTCGGTGCTGACGCGGGACTGAGGTATCGCTGACGCGTTCGATTTCCGTACGTCAGAGGCATGTTGGGGCTGCTCGCCGGGCAGTCGGCGCGGTCGGCGCGGGTGGCGCAGGATCAGCAGGGCGTCAGCAACGAGTCAGATCCGATTGCGACCATCAAATCGCCCGAAAGCATGTTCTCCGGATCTGCAGCAGGCACCCGCGCCCAGGTTCCACCGTGCGACGGAACTATTCCGGAACCCCACTCGGAAAGGCTGATGATGCTTCGCGGAACTGTACAGGAGGGAAACGCCGAGGCGTACTCCCGATCAACCGGGACGGCCGGCCGGGCCGAATCCGTCAAGCAACTGAAGAGTTATGACCTCCTCATCGGGGGCAAGGACGTCCCGGGCGACGGCTGGGTCTACACCGTCAGCGGCAAGTCCCTGCTGGAGGACGTGTTCACCAGCGTGAGCCTCAAGCGCACCCTGGAGCAGGACCCGGAGTCCGAGGTCGCCCTCCACCCCTACGTGGTGGGGCGCTGCGCCGTCGCGAACGACGCCGCCATCGACTGGGCCACCCAGGCGGCGGCCGCCGCGGCGCCGCGCTGGGCCGCGGTCCCGCTGGAGCACCGGATGAAGCTCGGCACCCGGTTCCGCGAGGAACTCATCGCCCGCCAGGACGAGTTCCTGGAGATGCTGGTCGCCGAGTCGCACCCGGTGAAGCTGGCCCGCTGGGAGCTCAGCTGCCTGCTGCAGATCTACGCCCCCGGCAGCCTGCGCTGGTACACCAAGCAGATGCGGGTCGAGAAGGACTACGGCGACCGCAAGCTGATCCTGCACCGACAGCCCGACGGCGTGGTCGGCTTCAACCCGCCGCAGAACGCGCCGCTGCCCAGCGCCGCCCTCTCCGTCCTCGCGATGATGGCCGGCAACGCGGTCGTGGTGCGCGCCCCGCGCAGCATCGCCCTGAGCACCATGTGGCTGCTGCGCGACGTGGTCGCCCCGCTGCTGGAGGAGCTCGACGCGCCGCCCGGCGTGCTCAACGCGATCTGCTCCAACCCCAAGCAGACGCTGGACCGTTGGGTCGCCGACCCGCTGATGGACGACATCTTCTACATCGGCGGCAGCCAGGAGGGCCTGAAGTTCGAGCAGGACTGCGTGGCCAACGGCACCAAGCCGATCCTGGAGCTGGCCGGCAACGACGGCATCGTGGTGTGGTCCGACGCCGACGTGAAGTACGCGGCCGAGGCCATCACCGAGTCCTTCTACGGCTCGGGCCAGATCTGCATGGTGCCGAACTACGTGCTGGTCCACCCGGCGGTGGCCGACGCGCTGATCGCCGAGGTCTGCGAGCAGGTCAAGAGCGTCAAGCCGGGCCTGCCCGAGGAGGAGGACGTGCTGCTCTCCCCGGTGCGCCGCAGCGAACGCTTCTTCCGCCTGCTGCGCCAGGCGCTGGGCAACGGCGCCGAACTGCTGTGCGGCGGCAACCGGATGGAGGTGGACGGCACGGTCTCCGACACCGGCGTCTTCCTGCAGCCGACCGTGGTGAAGGTCTCCGGCCTCAAGGACGCCCGCAGCTTCGACGTGGTGCGCGAGGAGACCTTCTTCCCGCTCATCCCGATCATCGTGCCGGAGGCAGACGGCGACGACGCGCTGCTGGAGGCCTTCCTCGGCTTCGTCAACAGCAACGACTACGGCCTGCGCAACTCGCTCTGGGCGGGCTCGGACGAGGTGATCGACACCTTCGTGCGCCGGGTGGTCAACGGCGGCCTGCTGAAGGTCAACGACTCGCACATCGGGTTCCTGCCCTACCTCCCGAGCCACGGCGGCACCGGGCGCACCGGTGGCGCCTTCGGCGAGGCCAACTACCCCATGCTCAAGACCTCGCACGTCCAGGGCGTCAGCATCGCGCGCGGCGTGAGCCCGTACCGGGCGGTCTTCGGCGGCTGAGCGCGGTCGTCCCGTCCACCATCGATCGGAGGTAATCCGTTGCGTTCCCTCGACGCCGCCCGGGCCGTCTGTGAGCGGTACCACCCGGGCCTGCTCAAGGAGTTGGAGAGCATCCCGTTCGCCGAGCGGGAGAAGCCCGGCAGCCCGGTGATCGACCTGTTCCGGGTCTACGGCGGAGTGGGCCTGCTGGTGCCCGCCGAGTACGGCGGCCACGGCGCCGACCCGCTGGACGCGCTGCTGGTCCAGCAGGCGCTGGGCGCGATCTCGCCCTCGCTGGCCGCCGCGGTGACCATGCACCACTTCACCGTCGCCATGCTCTACTCGCTGGCCGGCCGCTCCGAGCGGCTCACCGACGCCCAGCTGAACCTGCTGCGCCGGGTCGTCCAGGACCAGCAGCTGCTGGCCTCGGGCTGGGCCGAGGGCCGGACCCAGCAGAACATCCTCACCCCGGCGGTCACCGCGCGGCCGGTGCGGGGCGGCTACCTGCTCTCGGGCTCGAAGAAGCCGTGCAGCCTGTCGGCGTCGATGAACCTGCTGACCGCCAGCATCGCGGTCTACAACGACGAGGGCCCCGCCGAGCTGGCGCTGGCCCTGGTGCCCGCCACGGCGCCGGGCCTGAGCGTGCACCGCTTCTGGGGCAACGAGCTGCTGGCCGGTGCCGAGAGCGACGAGGTGCGGCTCGCGGACGTGTACGTCCCCGAGGACATGGTGGTGCGGGCCGGCGCCGACGACCCGCGCCGGCTGGACGACCTGCAGACGGCCGGCTTCGTCTGGTTCGAGACGCTGATCAGCGCCGGCTACGCCGGTGCCGCCGCCGCCCTGGTCGAGCAGGTGATCCACCGCGAGCGCGGCGGCGCGCTGGAGCGGACCGACCTCGCCATCGAGCTGGAGGCGGTCCTGACGCTGCTGGAGAGCGCCGCCCGCGGCATCGGCCCGTTCCCCGACGACGACGCGGTGGCCCGCAGCCTGGTCGCCCGGTACTCGGTGCAGCGGATGCTGCCGCGGATCGCCGCGCGGGCCCTGGAGCTGCTGGGCGGGCTGGACTTCATCCGCTCGAACGACCACACCGCGGCCGCGGCGGCGGTCCAGGCGCTCGCCTTCCACCCGCCGGCCCGGGCCGCCGCCAGCGATCCGCTGCTGCGCTACTTCCGGGGCGAGGCCCTGGTGCTGGCCTGAGCCGACCCCGCACACCCCCACGCTTCCTTGGAGTGAGTACCTCGTGACCGTACTGCAGGAGACCGCCCCGGCCGCCGCCCCGGCCGATACCGAAGAGAAGATCCTGGGGCTCTACCGGGCCCATCTGAGCAAGGGCCGCGCCACCCTCGCCGAGCTCTTCGGCAGCCACATGGAGACGGCGTCCGAGGGCGCCTGGCTCACCACCAGCGACGGCGAGCGCTTCCTGAACGCCGGCGGCTACGGCGTGTTCATCATGGGCGCCCGCCACCCGATCGTGATGGAGGAGGTGGAGCGCCAGCTGCGCACCCACCCCACCGCCACCCGCATCCTGCTGGAGCCCACCGTGGCGCGGGCGGCCGAGGCGCTGGTCTCGGTCATGCCGCCGGGGCTGGACCGGGTGCACTTCGCGCTCTCCGGCGCCGAGGCGGTGGAGACCGGCCTCAAGCTGGCCCGGGCGGGCGGGTTCCGCCGCACCGTCTCGATGAAGGGCGGCTACCACGGCAAGACCATGGGCGCGCTGTCGGCCACCGCCAAGGAGGTCTACCAGGCCCCGTTCCGCCCGCTGGTGCCGGACTTCCTCCACCTGCCGTTCGGGGACGCCGACGCGCTGGAGGCCGAGCTGGCCGCCCACCCCGGCGAGGTCTGCGTGATCCTGGAGCCGGTCCAGGGCGAGGGCGGGGTCATCATCCCGCCGGCCGGCTACCTGAAGAAGGTGGAGGAACTGGTCCGCCAGTACGGCGGGTTCCTGATCCTGGACGAGGTGCAGACCGGCTTCGGCCGGCTCGGCACCTGGTGGGGCGCCGACGCCGAGGGCGTGGTCCCGGACGTGCTGCTGACCGGCAAGGCGCTGGGCGGCGGGGTGCTGCCGGTCTCGGCCGCGGTCGCCACCCGCAAGGCCTTCAAGCCCTTCGACAAGGACCCCTACGTCCACACCGCCACCTTCTCCGGCCAGCCGGTGCTGATGGCGGCCGTGCAGGGCGCCATCCGCGCCATGCACGAGGAGGACCTGGTCGCCAGGTCGGCCCGCCTGGGCGCCGAACTGCTGCCGCGGATCGCCGAGATCGCCCACCGCAACATCCCCGACCTGGTGGTGGACGTGCGCGGCCAGGGCACCCTGATCGGCCTGGAGCTGATCGAGGCGGGCCTGGCCGGCGAACTGCTGATCGAGCTGTTCAACCACGGCGTGGTGGCCAACCACTCCATGAACGGCAGCTCGGTGGTGCGGTTCACGCCGCCCGCCGTGCTCAGCGCCACCGACGTGGCGTTCCTGCTCAACTCCTTCGATCTGGCCACCCGCGACCTGGTCCGGGGCGCGGCCACTATGCCGGAAGGCGGTACCAAAAGTGCGGCACGTTGAACTGATCGCCCTTGTCCCCGGGCAGGAGGCCGCGGCGGTGCTGGACGCCGTGCGCCGCTGGGAGCGGTACCCGGAGCTCGCCCCGCACGTGAAGGCGACCGAGGTGCACGCGACGCTGCCGGCGCCGGTCGGCTCCTCCAGCTGGGAACTGCACTTCCGCAGCGGCCTGTTGCGCTGGACCGAGGACGACGTCTTCGACCTGGCGGGCAACCGGATCAGCTTCGAGCAGACCGACGGCGACTTCGACAGCTTCACCGGTGCCTGGACGCTGGCCCAGGAGGGCGACGACGTCCGGGTGACCTTCGAGGCGGACTTCGACTTCGGCATCCCGAGCCTGGAGGGCATCCTCGACCCGATCGCCGAGCGGGTCATCAAGGAGACCGTGGCCTGGGCGCTGACCGGGCTCTACCCGGACACCGAGGTGGTCGGGGGCATCGAACTGACCACTCCCGCCGCTGCCGCCGTGTAGCCGGTCGCCCACCAGGAGCTGATGATGGATCAGGCAAATCCCTTCGAGACGCCGAGGACCTACTCCCTGCACCGCGCGGAGTACCTGGTCGCCTTCGCCGTCACCACCGGCCTGCTGATCGCCCACCTCGACCAGGTGCGCTGGCTGCCCGCGGTCGCGCTGTTCCTGTACATCGACCTGATCGGCTACATCCCGGGCGCCCTCGCCTTCAAGCGCAGCGGCGGGCGGCCCGTCCACAAGGGCTACTACGTGGCCTACAACGTGATGCACAGCCTCATCACCCAGGGCGCGGTGGCCGCGCTGTGGTGCCTGCTGGTGAAGCCGGAGTGGGCGTTGCTGGTGCTGCCGTTCCACCTCTTCGGGGACCGGGGGCTGTTCGGCAACTTCATGAAGTCCTTCGCGCTCCCCTTCGAGCCGGTGCGCCAGAGCGGCTACCTGCGACTGCTGGACGACCTCGGGATCGCGCACCCCAAGCCGGTCGGGCACCACGGTGACGGTCCGGTGCCGGTGGGGCACGTCCCCGCCAGGGTCACCGCCACGGCCACCCCCACGGCCACGCCGAGGCCGGCCGCCGCGCAGCCGGTCGGCAGCCGGTCGGGCGCGCAACGGGAACCGGTGCGATGAGCGCCGCAGCCGTCAGTACCCTCGCGCCGGTGGACGGCCCGGCGCCGGCCGCCCGGCGCCCGGCCCGGCAGGACCCGGCCGAGCGCCGCCGGGCCCTGTACCACCTGGCCTCCCCGGTGTCGGTGCTCACCGTCAACCGGGACGGCCACCTGCACGGCACCACGGCCAGCACGGTCACCCTGATCTCCAAGGACCCGCTGCTGCTCGGGGTCTGCCTGCGGGTCGGCTCCTCCTTCGCCCAACTGGCCGGGGAGGAGGGCCGGTTCGCGGTCAACGTGCTCGGCGCCCAGCAGGCCGACCTGGCCCAGCGGTTCGCGAGCAGGCGCCCGGACGGCGGCGGGCAGTTCGCCGGCCTCCGGTGGTCCCCCGCCCCCTACGCGGGCGCCCCGCTGCTGGCCGGCGCGCTGGCCCACTACGTCTGCCGGGTGCACGGCACCCTCCCGCTGGGCGACAGCCTGGTGCTGCTCGGCCGGGTGGTGCACGCCACCGCCGTCGAGGACTCCCCGCTCCTCAGCTACTCCGGCGCCCTGTTCGCCGGGTCCCTGCAGCCGGTCCTGACATCGAAGGAGACATCCACACCATGAACCACTTCGTGGCGCCCGAGGCCGGCTGGGACACGGCTCCCGGCCTGCTCGACGGCGCGAAGGAACTCACCCTCGGCCCCGAGGAGTGCAACCTCGCCTACTGGTTCACCTCGGTGGCGCAGGGCACGCTCCGCGACCGCGGCGAGACCGGCCACCACCGCGACGCGGTGGTGCCGGACTTCCTCAAGGAGCCCGGCCCGCTGCGCGACGCGCTGGTGCTGGAGTTCGGCTTCCGCGGCCTGTCCGAGGAGATCGCCACCCGGCTGCTCGGCCACTACGTCGCCATCGCCCCCGGGGTTCCGGAACTGGAGTTCTACGCCACCCAGTTGATCGACGAGGCACGGCACGCCCGGGTGTTCCGCAACCACCTGGTGGAGCTGGGGCAGCCGGCCGCGACGCTGCTGCGCGACATCGACGAGATGGCCGCCGACTACCGGGCCCGGGTGCTGGAGCCGGTCGTCGACTTCACCCTCGACATCGTCCGGGACAAGGCCGACTTCCCCGGCGGCGTCGCGGTGTTCGCCATCGTCATCGAGGGCGTGCTGGCCCCCGCCGCCGAGCTGAGCGAGCGCAAGTGGACCCCGCTGTCGCCCGCCACCGGGGAGATCTCCCGCGGCACCGCGATCGACGAGATCCGCCACCTCACCGTGGCCAGCACCATCCTGCGCGACCACGTCGCCCGCCACCCCGAGTACCGGCCCCGGCTGCTGGAGATCCTGCGGGCCGGCGTCGAGCTCTGGGACGAGGTGCCCGACCGGGAGTTCGTGATCCACCGCGAGGAGCTGTTCCAGAAGGGCATGGCGCAGCACGCCGACCTGATCGGCGACTACGAGGTGTGGCCCGGCGTGCGCCTGCTGGACACCACGCCGGACCAGCGCTACGACATGGCCGAGCGGTGGACCGACGAGATGGCCGAGGCCCGGATGGCCTACATG
This sequence comes from Kitasatospora sp. NBC_01302, assembly GCF_035976515.1. Taxonomy (NCBI): domain Bacteria; kingdom Bacillati; phylum Actinomycetota; class Actinomycetes; order Kitasatosporales; family Streptomycetaceae; genus Kitasatospora; species Kitasatospora sp. NBC_01302. The sequence continues at coordinate 4,622,550 of NZ_CP108404.1, read as the reverse complement.
GGCCTGCCGGTGGAAGTCCTCGCCTCACCGGGGGCCGACCGGTGACCCGTCGCCGTGGCCCCGCCGCGGTACTCGCCGGGCTCGGGGCGTACCTGCCGCCCCAGGTGGTCACCAACGAGGACCTGTCGCGCCGGCTGGACACCTCCGACGAGTGGATCCGCAGCCGCACCGGCATCGCCACCCGGCACGTGGTCACGCCCGGCACCGCCACCTCCGACCTGGCGGTCGAGGCGGGCTGGCGGGCGCTGAAGTCGGCGGGCGACGACCGGGTGGACGCGGTGGTGCTCGCCACCACCACCCCGGACCAGCCCTGTCCGGCCACCGCGCCGCAGGTCGCGGCCCGCCTGGGCCTGGGCCACGTGCCCGCCTTCGACGTGGCCGCGGTCTGCTCGGGCTTCCTGTTCGGGCTCGCCAGCGCCGAGGGGCTGATCGCCTCGGGCCTCGCCGAGCGGGTGCTGCTGATCGCGGCGGACGCCTTCACCACGATCATCAACCCCGAGGACCGCACCACCGCGGTGATCTTCGCGGACGGTGCGGGGGCGGTGCTGCTGCGGGCCGGCGAGGCCGGCGAACCCGGCGCGATCGGCCGGCAGATCCTGGGCAGCGACGGCGAGTCGAGCCACCTGATCGAGGTGCCGGCCGGCGGTTCCCGACAGCGCTCCTCGGGCCGCCCCGCCGCGCCCGGGGACGAGTACTTCCGCATGGTGGGCCGGGAGACCTACCGCCATGCGGTCGAGCGGATGACCAGCGTCTCCACCCAGGCCGCCGAGGCGGCCGGCTGGCGGCTGGACGAGGTCGACCGCTTCGTGGCCCACCAGGCCAACGCCCGGATCCTCGGCTCGGTCGCCGACCGGCTGGGGATCCCCGAGGACCGGCGGCTGAGCAACATCGCCCACGTCGGCAACACGGGGGCCGCCTCCATCCCCGTGCTGCTCGCCGAGGCCGCCGCCGACGGCGGCCTGCGGGCCGGTCACAAGGTCCTGCTCACCGCCTTCGGCGGCGGGCTCTCCTGGGGCGCGACCACCCTCGTCTGGCCCGAGGTCGCCGCCACCTGACCCCACCCCACACCTCACCCCACCACAGGTTCCACCCATCCGCGTCAACGAAAGGGAACTGCCATGCAGCTGGACCAGTTCAGGGAAATCCTGGTCGACACCCTCAAGATCTCGCCCGAGGCCATCACCCCGGAGGCCACCCGCGAGGACATCGAGCTCGACTCGCTGGCCGTGGTGGAGCTGTCGCTCCTGCTGAAGGCCGAGTTCGGCCTCGACATCAGCGACGACGAACTGCTGGAGGCCGAGACCGTCGCCGACATGGTGCGACTCATGGAGGAGCGGAGCGCGAAGGTCTGATGGCCGGCATCGACATCGCGGTCACCGGTCTGGGGCTGGTCACACCAGGCGGCGTGGGTGTCGAAGCGAGCTGGGCGAGCGTGTGCGGGGGCCGTTCCCCCGCCGCGCTCGATCCGGCTCTGGAAGGCAACCCGGTGCGGATCTCGTGCCGGGTGCCCGACTTCGATCCCGAGCGCCTGCTGAATGCCCGCCGGGCCCACCGCCTCGACAGGTTCGTACAGTTCGCCCTGGTCGCCGCCCGGGAGGCCATCGCCGACGCCGGCCTCGACCCCGCCACCTGGGACGGGGCGCGGGTCGGGGTGGTCCTCGGCTGCGCGGACGGCGGCCCGGGCACGGTCGAGCAGCAGCACCAGGTCCTGCGCGAGCAGGGCTCGGAGCGGGTCTCCCCGCTGCTGCTGCCCAAGCAGCTGCCCAACATGCTGGCGGGTCAGACCGCCATCGAGTTCGGCGCCACCGGGCCCAACCTGGTGGTCGCCACCGCCTGCGCCTCCGGCGCCACCGCCATCGGCACGGCCCGGGACCTGCTCGCCCTCAACCGCTGCGACGTGGTGCTGGCCGGCGGCAGCGAAGCCATGATCACCCCCCTGGTGATGGCCGGGTTCGCCCAGATGGGCGCGCTCTCCAAGCGCCAGGACGACCCGGCCACCGCCTCGCGCCCCTTCGACGCGGACCGGGACGGCTTCGTGGCCGGCGAGGGCGCCGGGATCCTGGTGATGGAGCGCATCGCCGACGCCCGGGCCCGTCGCGCACGCGTCCGCGGCCGGATCATCGGCTACGGCGCCACCGCCGACGCGCACCACATCACGTCCCCCCACCCCGACGGCGCCGGCATCGAGGCGGCCGTCCGCGCGGCCCTGGCCGACGCGGGCGCGGACCCCGAGGACGTGCAGCACGTCAACGCGCACGGCACCTCCACCCCGCTCAACGACCTGGCCGAGGCCCGGATGATGTACCGGGTGCTCACCGGCAGCCCGCTGGTCACCTCCACCAAGGGCGTCACCGGCCACCTGCTGGGTGCGGCCGGGGCGGTGGAGGCGGCGTTCTCGGTGCTGAGCGTGGAACGGGAGACGGTGCCGCCCACCGCCAACCTCTTCCTGCCCGACCCGCGCATCGACATCAAGCTGGCGCAGAGCCTCTCCCACATGCCGATCGACCTGGCGCTGAGCAACTCCTGCGGTTTCGGCGGGCAGAACACCGTGCTCGCCATCGCACCCGCCTGACCCTCCCCCGGCCCACCCCCGCCCCTCCTCCTGGAGCTGCCATGCCCGACAACAGACCCACCCGCCGGCCGGAGGCCCCGGCCGCTCCGGCCGGCCGGCTGACCACCCGTCACATCCTCTTCCTCATCGTCGCCGCGGCGGCACCGCTGTCGGCCATGGTCGGCACGGTGCCGCTGGCGTTCGCCTTCGGGAACGGGGCGGGGGTGCCGGCGGCCTTCGCCTTCGCCGGCATCACCCTGCTCTGCTTCTCGGTGGGGTACGCGGTCAGCGCCCGCCGCACGGGCGGCTCGGGCGGCTTCTACGCCTCCACGGCGGCCGACCTCGGCCGGCCGCCGGCGGTGGCGACCGGATACCTCGCCCTGCTCTCCTACAACTGCGCCACCATCGGACTGGCCGGCGCGCTGGGCTACTTCACCCAGATCATCCTGGCCCAGCACGGCCTCAACCTGCCCTGGGAGTGGTGCGCCGCGGTGGGGATCGCGCTGGTGGCCGTCTTCGGCTACCGCGAGATCGGGGCCAGCGCCAGGCTGCTGGCCCTGCTGATGCTCGGCGAGATCGGGATCCTGTTCGCGCTGGACATCGCGATCCTGGTCAAGCACGGCACCCACGCGCTGCCGGCCTCCTCGTTCTCCGAGCACAGCATGACCGGCCCGGGCACGGGTGTGGCGCTGATGTTCGCGTTCGTCTCGTTCATCGGCTTCGAGTCGGCCGCCCTGTACGGCAAGGAGGCCAAGGACCCGCAGCGCAGCGTGCCGCGCGCCACCTACGGCGCGGTGCTGCTGATCGCCGGCTTCTACGCGCTGACCAGCTGGCTGGCGGTGGGCGCGGTCGGCACCGGCAAGCTCAAGGAGGTGGCCGGCAACGAGCTGGGCAACCTCTTCTTCGACCTCGGCAACAGCTACCTCGGCACGGTCGGCGGCACCTGCCTGCAGGTGATGCTCTGCACCAGCCTGTTCGCCGCCACCCTCGCGCTGCACAGCGCCGCCAACCGCTACGCCCAGGTGCTGGCGGCCGACGGGCTGCTCCCGGCCGGACTGGCCGAGCAGCACCCGAAGTTCGCCTCGCCGCACCGCGCCAGCGTGGTGCAGACCGTGCTGACCGTGGTGGTGGCCGCCGTCTTCGCGCTGGCCGGGCTCAACCCGTACACCTCGATGACCACCAGCATGCTGGGCCTGGGCACGCTGGGCATCGTGGTGCTCCAGGCGGTGGCCGCGCTGTCGGTGGTGGTGGCGCGGCTGCGCGGCGGCGCCCGCGGCGGGAGCTGGCTGCGCGAGGCGGTCATCCCGCTGCTCGGCTTCGCCGGGCTGGTCGCCTCGGTGTGGCTGGTGGTGGGCAACTTCAGCATGCTGACCGGTTCGACCAACGTGCTGGTGGCCGACCTGCCGTGGCTGGTGGTCGCCGTGGTGGTGTTCGGCCTGCTGGCCGCCGCCTGGCTGCGCTCGGCCCGCCGCGCGACCTACCAGCGGCTGGGCACGGCGCATCTGGTGACCGCATCGGTCGCAGCTCCTGTTGCTGCTCCTGCTCCCGTCCCTGCTCCTGTCGCTGTCCCTGCTGCTGTCCCAGCGCCCGCGATCGACGTCGACGCCGACCTGGCGGCGGCGGTCGCGGCGGGCGCGGTCCTGTCCATGTCCCACGGTGATTCCGGAGAACGCCATGCATGATCCGCGCGAGCTGATCGAGAGGGACCCGGAGGCGGTGCGCCGCCTGGCCCGCCGCAGGTTCGCCTTCGACCGCGAGGCCTTCGCCACCGCCTACCGGCGCCGGGCCGAGGCCCAGGGCGTGGTCGACGGGCTGCGCGCCGAGGCCAACGCCGCGGCGCGGGCCCGCAAGGCCGGCCCGCCGACCGAGGAGGCCAAGGAGGCGGCCCGCGAACTGCGCGCCCGCACCCAGCTGGCCGAGGCCGAAGTCCGCACTGCCGAGGAGGAGTTCGAGGAACTCGCGCTCGGGATCCCGAACATCCCGCTGGACTCGGTGCCCGACGGCGACTCCGAGAAGGAGGCGGTGGAACTGCGGCGGATCGGCCCGACCGTCCGCACCCCCGGGGTGACACCACGCCACCACGCCGACATCGGCGAGGACCTCGGCATCTTCGACACCAAGACGGCCGCCCGGCTCTCCGGCGCCCGGTTCCACCTCAGCCGCGGCGCCGGGGCCCGCCTGGAACGGGCCCTGTCGGACTTCTTCCTGGACCTGCACACCCAGGAGCAGGGCTACACCGAGTACGCGGTGCCCTACCTGGTGAACCGGGAGACGATGACCGGCACCGGCCAGCTGCCCAAGTTCGAGGAGGACCTGTTCGCGACCTCGGTCGGCGGTCGCGAGCTCTTCCTCATCCCCACCGCCGAGGTGCCGCTGACCAACATGGTGGCCGGCCAGACCCTGGACAGCCGCGAGCTGCCGCAGGCCTTCACCGCCCGCACCCCCTGCTTCCGCGCGGAGGCCGGCGCATACGGCCGCGACACCCGCGGGGTGCTGCGGCTGCACCAGTTCGAGAAGGTCGAGCTGGTCCGGATCTGCGCCCCCGAGGACGCGCCGCACCAGTTCGAGCTGATGGTGGGGCACGCCGAGCAGTGCCTGAAGCTGCTCGAACTCAGCTACCGCGTCGTCCAGTTGCCCGCCGGTGACCTGGGCTTCTCGGCCCGGGTCACCTACGACATCGAGGTCTGGCTGCCCGGCAGCGACTCCTACCGCGAGATCTCCTCGGTCTCCGACTGCGGCACCTTCCAGGCCCGCCGGGCCGGCATCCGCTACAAGACCCCGGACGGCCGCAAGGGCCCCGCCGCCACCCTCAACGGCTCCGCCCTCCCGATCGGCCGCACCGTCGCAGCCCTCCTGGAGCAGGGGCTCCAGGCGGACGGCTCGGTCCTGCTGCCCGACGCCCTGATCCTCTACACCGGCTTCCGCCGCCTGCTCCCGGGCGGCGGCACCTCGACGGACTAGGAGAAGGACCAGGCACAGCGCGCACCAGCAGGGCCCGGCCGGGGGAGACCCCGGCCGGGCCTTGCTGCTACTGGTCACGCGCGGGCCACGACCAGCAGCGTCCCCAGCGCTGCATCCGGCGCCGGGATCACCTCCGCCCGTACGTCGGCCAACCCGTGACGCTTCAACAGATCGGACCACTGTTCGATGCTGTGCTGCCACCGCAGCACGGTCAGGCCGCCGTTCCCCTCGAGCCACCGACCGCCCATCTCCTGCGCCCCGTACTGCCCGGCGACCGGTTCACGGTGCGAGAAGGCGAAGACCCCGCCGGGCACGAGTCGTCTTGCGATGCGCGGGAACAGCTCCTCGGGGTCGGTGAACCAGACCGCGCCCCACGTCGAGTAGATCGCCTCCCACTGGCGAACCTCCTGGTCGAGGAACGCACACGCCTCGGCCTGGACGAACCTCAGATTCGGCAGACCGGCCCAGAACCGCCGAGCCCGCTCGACCTGCACGGCCGAGAAGTCCACCGCGGTCACCTCGACGCCCTGCCGGGCCAGGAAGGCGGCGTTCTCGCCTTCGGCCGGGCCGAGGTCCAACGCGGTCCCGGGGGCACCCAGGACCTCCGCGCCGGGGCCACTGCCGGGGATGCCCGTCCAGTCGAACCGTTCGGCGGCGGGCCGTTCCTGCTGGGGCCGGTACTTGTCCCAGTACTCGGCCGGCGTGGTGGGCGCGGTGGACATGTGGCTCCTCGTACGGCGTCGGGATCCGGTGCCACGACGCTATCGGGGATGCCGGTGGGGCGAGAGCTGAAGACGGAAACTGCTCAAATCATCACAAAATGAAAGCCGGAGCCGCACGCAGCGGCTCCGGCCCGATCGTTCAGGTCCTGCTAGTGGCAGCTGGCCCCGGGGTGGCACGGCCCGCACTTGGCGTAGTCGGCCTCCCAGAGCTTCCAGTCCACCTCGAACCCGTTGGCCGCGATCAGCTGGGCGGTTCGCTCCACACTCCCGTCGTACTTGAACGCGATCTCGGGGATGTGCTCCAGGAACTTCCCGTCGAAGTGCTTCGCGCAGAACTCGCGGTAGTTCTTCGTGTCGAGGATGAACACGTGGACGGCGATGTCCACGATCCGACCGCAGCACATCTCCAGGCCTTGGCCCCACTTCTCCATGGCGGTGATGAGGTACGAGACGGCGGCGTGGAACAGGCGCTCGGCCATGACCTGGTCGAACGGGTAGTCGCGCATGAGCAGGGTGACCTCGCGGTCCCAGATTTCGGGGCTCACGTAGGTGCGGGGATCTCGGGTGATCGTCGGAGTAGCCACTGTGGTGCTCCTTCCGCTGAACGGACCGGTGGTGCAAGGGTGGTGCTCGCCGCCGCGTCGCTGCGCGACGGAGACTGAGGGTTACGCCGGTACGGGCTCGGCGCGGGCGCGCGCGGTGTGGAGGAGCACGGATAAGCGGGGCTCGCCGGCGATAGCGGCGTCGGCGGCGACCAGGAAGTGGACCACCTTCCCGCGTTGCTTCGGCTCCCAGCCCCAGGAGTGGGCCAGCGCTTCGACGAGGGCGAGCCCGCGGCCCGACCTTGCGCTCGTGTCGGAGGACGTGAGGACCGGCACTCGGATGGACCGATCGGTGACATCGACCCGCAGGTGTTCGCCAGTCCAAGTGACCGACACCGTGCAGTGACCGGCGGCGTGGATCAGCGCGTTCGTGATGATCTCCGAAGCGCACAGCCGGACATCAGCGAGCGCGGCCCGGGACAGCGGGACGCCCCACCCCGTTGCGGTGTCGGCGATGCGGTCGCGGGCGGCCTGTACCGGCGTCTTGCCGGAGGGATCGGTAATGCCTGCGACCACGTCAAATGTGAGGGGCGTGGGAAGCGCGGCGATCGTCACGAGGTCGCCCCCGTCCGTTCGAGGGCGGGCTCGGTCTGTTTCGGGTAGAGCCGGGCACTAGCGAGGTGGCCGCCCACGACGAGGAACGTTCCACGGGCCCGCAGTGCCGCGCACAGCGCCTCATATGCGGAACTGTCGGGCGTGATCCCCCGGCGCGTCCAGGTGATGACCCCGGCCGCTCTGCCGTCGGCGAGCAGCGACAGCACGCGGGCCCATCCGAGCCGGTCGCCGAGGGGGCCACCCAGGCCGGTGTCAGGGTCGGCGGGGTCGGTGATCTCCGCAACGACGGTCCACTGACGCTCGTCGGCGTAGCTCCGGCAGTAGGCAGTGAGCACACCGCCGTCCAGCTCTGCGGCGGGCGTGTAGATCACCACGTCGACCGTACGCGGCAGCGTGGAGGGGAGCGTCACTGGAGTCGCGGTGGACATATCGGCGCCTCTCGTCGGGGCAGTAGGAGGGACGCCGCCCGGTGGCTTCCCGACAGCACTGCGCGAAACGGCTGGTCGCGTCGGGCGGCTCAACCAGTGAACGACCGTCAGGGACCGACGGGTAAGGAAGAAGTGCGACGATCCTGCTGGCTCGGGCAGGAAATTTTGGCATGCTCTTTACCCGAGCGGCTGCGCCGAGAGTAACGATGGCACTACCGTGCGCTTATGGGTGACAATGCCGCACTCCGCCAGGCCATTGCCGAACTCGGAATCAGTCATGCCGAGTTGGCCCACAGGATCAACACCCACACCGAGGCCCTGACAGGTCGGTACGGGTCCTGTACCGAACGCACGGTGCACAACTGGGTGGCCGGCAAGACCGGCTGGCCCAACGCGTCAACGAGCAGGCTTGGAGGCAGTATTCGACTGCACGGCCGAACAGCTCGGCTTCACCCCGCGGGGCCAACGCTCCGTGTCGCTCTCGGAGGAATCAGTGCGGCGCCGTACCTTCATCACGGCCGGGCCGACCACCGCAGCAGCGGTCGCTGCCCCGATGCTCGCCATCCGCCACACCGTCGGCCTCTCTGACGTCGGCCGGATGCGCGCCGGTCTCCAGGCACTGGATGCCCTGGACGACCATCAGGGCGGACACGCGACGCTCGAATGCGCTGCGCTTGCGGGCGCCCGACAGGTGATCGACATGCAGCAGAACAGCACTGCCAGCGAACGTGTGCGGCGACGCCTGTTCAGTGTCGCGGCCGACTTCACGGCACTCGCGGCCTGGTCGTGCATCGACGCGCGGGAACCCGACCGGGCCCGGCAGCATCTCGACCGGTGTGCGACGCTGGCCGGCCTCGCGCAGGACTCGACCGCGCAGCTACGGGTGTGGAACTCGATCGCGATCCTGGCGAACCAGGAGCGCCGCCACGGGGACGCGGTGGCAGCCGGGCGTGCCGCTCAGCGGACGGGGATCACCCGCCAGGATCCACTTTTCGCGTCGCTCGCGCATGCCCGCACAGCGGTGGGACTGGCGAATTCCGATGACCGTCAGGGCGCGCTGCGGTCGCTCGGGCTCGCCGCCGATGCCCTCGGTCGCGCCGTCGACCAGCCGCGACCGACCTGGATGGCGTTCTACGGACCGGCCGAGTTGCACGCGCTGACGGCGATTGCCCGGGACCGGCTCGGTGATGCCGAGCAGGCCGAATGGGCATCGCACCGGGCGTTGGCGACGTTGCCGGAGCGGTTCCGCCGCAACCGGGCGCTGGCCACCGCGCGACTGGCGCTCGCGCAGCTCCACCAAGGCGACGCCGAGCACGCGACCGCCACGGCCGGCTCGGTGTTCGACCTGATGACGGACGCGCCGATCCCCGCCCGGATTCGGACGCTGCTCGGGGACTTCTACCGCGATCTGTTGAGCCTGGCGGTGACCGCACCCGCTGCGCGAGAGTGGGCGGACCGCTTCCGTACCGAATGGAGCCGATCGTGATCGAGCTACGGCACTACCGCCACGGCGAGCTGCCGGAGGACTTCCGAGACCTGCTGCTCGGCGTCCACGCGGACGCCTACGCGGACCAGATGGACGACCCGTTCGTGCAGCGGTTCCCCTGGTTCGTGGATCACTGGTCGGGCCTGGACGGCTTCGCGTGCGTGGTCGGGTTCGACACCGGCGAACCGGTCGGGTTCGCCTACGGCGCGCCGGCGAAGACCGGCCGGGAGTGGTGGCGAGAGCACGTCGTACCCGCACCGGAAAGGGACTCGACGTTCGCGTTCTCCGAACTGATGGTGCGCCCGAGGTGGCGCAAGACCGGGGTGTCCGAGCAACTGCACGAAGCGCTGATGGGGAGCCGGGAAGAAGCGTTGGCAGTGTTGCTGGTCGATCCGGATCACCCGAAGGTCCAAACCCTGTACGAATCGTGGGGCTACCGGAAGGTTGGCGATCGCCAACCGTTCCCCGACTCGCCCCGCTACGCGGTGATGGTGCGCGACCTGCTCTGATCGAGCAATGACCGCGCTGGGTCGCCCTGCCGGACCGATGTGCGGTCCGGCAGGGCGACCGGCTTCCTGGGGCGAGCGGGCTCGCAGAACCTGCAGATATCCGCCCTACACCCCCATCGCGTGGACGCCGCCGTCGACGTGGACGATCTCGCCCGTCGTGGCGGCGAAGAAGTCCGACATCAGCGCCACCGTGGTGCGGGCGGTCGGGGCGGGGTCCGTCTGGTCCCAGCCGAGCGGGGCGCGGGCGTCCCAGCCGTCGGCCAGGTCGGCGAAGCCGGGGATGGACTTGGCGGCCATCGAGCGGATCGGGCCGGCCGCCACCAGGTTGCAGCGGATGCCGCGGCCGCCCAGGTCGCGGGCCAGGTAGCGGTTGGTGGACTCCAGGGCCGCCTTGGCCACGCCCATCCAGTCGTAGCGCGGCCAGGCGACCTGGGCGTCGAAGGTGAGGCCGACCAGGGCGCCGCCGCGCTCCATGAGCGGCAGGCAGGCGACCGCCAGGGACTTCAGCGAGTAGGCCGACACGTGCACGGCGGTGCCGACGTCCTCCCAGGTGCCGGTGAGGAAGTCGAAGGCGCCGGCCGGGCCGAAGGCGATCGAGTGCAGCACGCCGTCGAGGTGTCCGTCGTCGCCGGTCAGTTCGCGCACCCGGTCGGCCAGGGAGTCCAGGTGCGCCTGGTCGGTGACGTCGAGCTCCAGCACGGGCGCGGGTTTGGGCAGGCGCTGCGCCATCCGTTCGACCAGACTGAGCCGGCCGAAGCCGGTGAGCACCACCTCTGCCCCCTCGTCCTGGGCGATCCGGGCGGCCTGGTAGGCGATGGAGGACTCGGTGACCACACCGGTGATCAGCAGGCGCTTGCCCGCGAGCAGGCCGCTCATGCGGTCACCGAACCGGGGGCTGTGGTGTTCGCCGTCATGGGAAGTCCCTTTCGTGGGTGGGGAGTCACTCGGAGAGGACGCGGTCGACCGAGACGCCGGTGGTGCGCCCGCCCAGGCTCAGCACGGCGACGACCATGACCACCGTGGTGGCCGCGATGACGGCGAAGAGGGCGTCGGCGCCGTCGTGCTGCAGGACCGGCAGCAGGACGAACGGCAGCGAGCCCGCGGCGAGCTTGGAGAGCGAGTACGCGGCCCCGGAGGCGCCGCCGCGGATCTCGGTCGGGTACTGCTCGGAGAGGTAGACGTGCGAGACGCTGGAGAAGACGTTGCTGCACAGCGTGTAGCCGAAGCCCAGCAGGACGATGAGCACCGGCGAGCCGGCCACCCCGAAGCCGAGCCCCGCCACCGCCATCGCGGTGGCCGCCAGCACCAGCAGGGTGCGCCGTTCCATCCGCTCGACGATCGGCACCGCGAGCACGGAGCCCACCGGGTAGCCGAGGAAGCACAGGGCGGTGAAGCCGAGGCCCGCCACGATGCCGTAGCCCTTGGCCGCGAGGATCTCGGGCACCAGGGTGCCGAAGCCGTAGTAGCCGACCACCGAGAGGGTGCACAGGATCCACAGCATCACGGTGCGGCGCCGCAGCCCCGGATCGAAGGCGCCGCGGACCCGTTGCGCGGGAGCCACCGCCGCCGGCGCCTCGGCGACGGCCGCGGTGGGCCGCCCACCAGCCTGCCCGGCCTCCATCACGGCGACCAGCGCCTCGGCCTCGGCGACCCGGCCGCGCGCGGCCAGCCAGCGGGGCGACTCGATCAGGTTGCGGCGCAGCACCCAGACCACGGCGGAGCCGAGCGAGCTGATCACGAAGAGCCAGCGCCAGCCGGCCAGGCCCAGTGGCGACAGCGGCACCAGCCACAGCGCCGCGAAGCCCACCGCGGGCACCCCGCAGTAGGCCAGGGTGTAGGCCCAGGCGATGAACCGCCCGCGCCGGGAGGCCGGTAGGACGTCGGCCAAGTAGCAGTCGGCCAGCGCCTGTTCGGATCCGATGCCGATGCCGGCCACGAACCGGGTGGCGATCAGCCAGGTGGCGTTCGGCGAGAAGGCGCCCAGCAGCGAGAAGCCGGAGTAGAGCGCGAGGTTGAACAGGAAGGCCCGGCGTCTGCCGAACCGGTCGGCGAGTCGGCCGACCACCAGCGAGCCGAGGAACTGGCCGATGAACGCCGAGGCCAGCACGAACTTCAGGGTGGTGGCGTCCATCGCGAACTTGTGCTGGAGCACCTTGCCGATGGTGCCGGAGAGGTTGTTCTCGAAGGTGTCGAAGAGCAGCCCGGCGCCGATCGCGGCGGTGAGCCGGCGGTGGACCGGGCCGATCGGCATCCGGTCCAGCCGGGCACCGATCGAGGCCGGGGAGGGGCCGGGGGAGAGGCGGGGGCCGGTGAGGGTCTGGGACATGGTGAACGACTCCTGGGAAGCAGATCGCCCGGGACCGCAGGACGGTCCCGGGCTCTTCGGCCCGGAGACCGGGACGAACGACGGCTCGCGGTACAGCGGGAGTTGGGGGAACTCGGGAGTGGTGGGGCACTCGGGAGTCGGGGCACTCGGGAGGGAGGGGTGGGGGTGGGGGAGCGCGGCTCAGGCCGCCTGCCGCAGGGCCGCGTCCGCCTCCCCGCTGCGCACGGGGGCGCTGACCTCGTGCAGGAACGAGGCCACCTCGCGGTACGAGGCCCAGAAGCCGACCTCGTGGTACGGCATGCCGCGCTCCGCGCAGTACTCGCGGGTGAGCACCCGGGCCCGTCCCAGGTGGTTCTGCGGCATGGCGGGGAAGAGGTGGTGCTCGATCTGGTAGTTGAGACCGCCGTAGAGGAAGTCGATGAGCCACGAGGGCCGGATGTTGCGGGAGGTCAGCACCTGGCGGGCCAGCCAGTCGAGGGTCTCCGCCTCGCCGTCGCGCACCTCCATGCCCTTGTGGTTGGGCGCGAAGATCATGCCGAAGTAGACGCCCAGCACGGCGTACTGCACCAGGATGAAGGCGACCGCGAGCACCGGGCTCAGCACGGTGAAGACGCAGGCCAGGTAGCAGACCGCGCGGGCCACCAGCAGGACGGTCTCCAGCACCGGCCGCTTGGTCTTGCCCTGGGCGATGGACTGGAAGGCGGTGCGGTTCATCTTGAACGACTCCAGCACCAGCAGCACGAAGAACAGCACGCTCTGGTAGCGCACGATGAAGCGCTGCACACCGGTCCGGGTCCGGTACTGCTTGATGTCGAAGATCGCGGTGCGGCGCCCGATGTCCGGGTCCATGTCGAGGTGGTTGGGGTTGCTGTGGTGGCGGTTGTGGTGGTTGACCCACCAGCCGTAGCTGACGCCGTTGACCAGGTTGGCGTGGAAGTAGCCGACGACCGAGGAGACCTTCTTGTTGTGGAACATGGCCTTGTGGCCGGCCTCGTGCCACATGAAGGCCGACTGGCCGCCGCACAGGCCCATCCACAGGGCGACGACCAGCTGCCACCAGGAGTCGCCGATGAGGAAGAACGCGGCCAGGCCGGCCACGATCAGGCCGGTGTTGAGGATCAGCCGCCGCACGTAGTACCCCTGGTCGAGGTCCATCAGCCCTTCGGCCTTGACGCGGGCGAGCAACTCGGAGAACGTGGCGGACGCGCCGGCGCGCGGCGGCGCTGCGGCCGGGGACCCCGGCCCCGCCGCGCGTGTTCGGGTCTGGACAGGCTGAGGCTGCATGGATGCTCTCCTTGCGAGATGGAGCCGCCGGCAGGCGGCTGCGGTGCCGCACCCGGGAGCGCGGATGGACGAGCGGCGCGGCGAGGAGCCGGCTGGCGGTGCCGCGGCGCGCAGCGGCTGGTCGTGCTGCGCCGCAGCGCCCGGGAGATCGGGCCGGCCGGGGCGGCGCACAGGGGTGCCGCCCCGGCCGGACGTCGAGCGGACTCAGCGAACAGGGTTCTCGGTCGGCCTGATGTGGCTCTGACGCTCGACTGATCAGCGCGGCCGGCCTGCGAACTGACGGAGCGTCAGGCGGCTTCCGCGGTGGCGCGCAGTGCGGTGTCGAGCTTGCGGACGATCTCGTCGCCGGCGGCGGCGACGTCGGCGTCGTCGGGTGCACCGATGACGCCCATGAGCCCCTCGACCATGGCGTGCTGGAGGGTCTCGATCGGGTCGGCCGCCGCGGCGGCCGGGGTCTGGTCCTCGGACATGTCGGGCTCCTCTGCGTAAGTTGGCGGACCGGGTGGAGCGGACCGGGTGGACTAGAACGCCCCGCAGGCCCGGAAGATGTGCGCGAAGGAGGCCAGGGACGCCTGCCCGTCGAAGGCGACGTACTCGGGGATGGTCAGGTCCGGGGCCCACTTCTGCTTGTAGTTCAGCTGGGTCTGAGCCGGGTACAGGGCCGCGCCCTCGGCCCACAGGGCGTGCATCAGCCACTGGAACGCGGGGCTGTACCCCTCGATCTCGTAGCCGGCGTCCAGGCCGGTGAACGGGGTGAAGCCGAAGTGCAGCCACTCCACGCCCTCGCTGCGGAAGACCTCGGTGGCGTGCGCGTTGATGGCCTCCATCAGGCCCGGCGAGCCCTCCGGCAGTCGCCGGCTGAGGTCGTGCATCCAGCCGGCCCGGTCGCCGTAGACCGGGGAGTAGGAGATGTAGGCGACCGGGGCGCCGTCGATGGTGCCGACGAAGAGCCGGCGCTGCGCCTGCGCCTCGCCGCCGATCTGGCCCACCAGGAACTCCAGTTGGCTCGCCCCGCCCTTGGAGGCCAGCCAGGCGCCGTCGATCGTGCGGATGCCGTCGGCCCACTCCTCGGCCGGCACCTCGCTGATCTGGAGCCCGTTGCGCAGGGCGCGCGAGATCTTGTTGCGCAGTTGCATGAAGCGCGAGCCGCGCAGCGTGTGGTCGGGGATCCGGACCGCCCAGGAGGCGCCGACCTGGTTCACGGTGAAGCCGCGGCGCGCGTAGCGCTCGGCGTCGTGCCGCTGCAACTGCACGCCGACCAGGCGCAGTTCCTGCTCACGCACATGGTCGATGAAGTGCTCGGCGAGGGCCTCGTAGTCGTCCGGCGCGGCGAACGGTCCGCCGAACTGCACCACGTGCCGGCCGGTGCGCCGGTAGACGATGACGCCGTCACGGCCGGGCACCGTGAACGCGCTGTTTCCGCTGTTGAGCGCCAGGAATGAGCTGGGATTCTCGGCCTGGGTGTGCTGCCGCACTGCTGCGAGAATCGGATCGGCGGTAGCCGTCAGGGACATGGAATCGCATCCTCTCGCGAAGGGTGGATGTCGGTGAGAGTAGAGCACAGGCGGCCATTTCAGGGAAGGGTTGAATTCACTCTCGAATTCGCGTCAGAGGAACGTCAGTTGGGCGTCAGAAGAGGCTGCCAGAGTTGTTCTCGTGAACGGCGCGGGAAACCGGGCCGGGAACACGGAGAGGTGCCCGGAGTGGTTGATCGGGGGCCGGGCCCTGGCCCGGTCGGGTGACGTCAGGTTGCCCGCGCAGGTTCGAATCCTGCCTTCTCCGCCACGCCGTCCGTCGGTGCCGGGACCGCCTCGCGTCCGCGGCGCGTCCGCGGAGGTGACGGTGCGCCAACCGCCCGAGGGTTCACCGCCCTTCGGGCGGTTCTGCGTTTTCGGCCCTGGTGCGGAGCGGTCGCAGGCCTCACGCAACGCGCGGCACAGGCGCCTCATCTGACTCGTACTCAGCAGGCCTGCACACGCTGCCCGGTGGGCGTGACAGCGGAGTGACGGCGCCATCGTGATTCACTACGATAATGATCGTTGTCATGGGATAGGCATGCCCACGGTGGCCGCATAAGGACGCCGTGGTGTCAAGTGGCGGGGTGGTGCGGGAGCATTAGCGGGCAACAGTAAAGCCCCGCGCCGTGGTGCGGACGCAGGGCGGGCGACCAGCCCGATTCGGATCATGCACCTGACAAATACGCAGGTCGGCCATCCGGATCGGACCCTTAGAACGGTGGGGAGGGATCTTGGCAATCCGGATCGGTTATGGGCAGACGTCCTCCTGTCACGGGATCTTCGAGCAGTGGAACCTCGCTGCGCAGGATGAGGCATCCCCGCAGTTCGGGACAGGTCGCGATGGCGCGCTCGCAGACGGCCGATGCCGTCTGCTCGGCTTCGTCGAGACGAGCCGATAAGAGGAATAGCCCCACCACCGGGCCGCCGACCGCCTCCGGATGGAAGGTGACGTGCTCCACCGCCTCGTCGGGGGCTATACAGCCGGCCACGAGCCCCGCGACGTGATCAGGCAGCCGCCGCCCTGCGGGAGGTCGGAGCTGGACGTGAACAAGGTACATGTCCCGATCGTGGATCCATGACAATCCACTCCACAAGCAGTCATGGTGGACGGTTTAGGTCATTGCAGAAAGCGTCCAACTCGGGCAGGTGCATGCTAAAAAAAAGCTAGTGTTTCGTTACGCGAAGGGTAGGGGGAGGCGAAGTGCTCGAGTCGTTGGGCATCGATCGGCATGCTGAGCTGGTGTATCGCGCGATGCTGGCCCATCCAAGCGAGGGTGTGGCCGCTCTGGCGGCACGGTTGCAGCTCACGGAAAGTGAGATTCGCAGCAGCCTCGACCAACTCAGCGTGCTGGCCCTGATCCAGCCGTCGCCAGATGAGCACATCGGTTTCCGCGCGATTCGGCCGGAGATGGCCATGGAACTCCTGCTGGCCCGGCAACACGTGGATCTGGCGGCCCAGCAGATGCGCGTCGAGGCGTCCCGGGCCGCCGCGGCCCAGCTCATCGCCGAGTGTTCCGCACTGCCGACCCCCTCGGGAGACACCGACTCCGAGCACCTGGTCGGTCCCAACGCCATCCGGGAGCGTCTTGGCCAGATCGGCCGGACCATCGAGCAGGAGGTGATGACCCTCGCGCCCGGCGGCGCTCATCCGGTGGCGGACCTCGAGGCCAGCCGCGGTCCCAATGCGGCCCTGCTCGAACGTGGCGTTCGCATGCGGACGATCTATCTGGAGAGCATTCGCAACGACAAGCCGACGCTCGATCACGTGGCCTGGCTCAACCACCGGGGCGGCCAGGTGCGGGTGGCTCCCGCGCTGCCGGTGCGCATGATCATCATGGATCGCAGGCACGCCCTGCTGCCCATCGACACCAACGACGCGCGCATCGGAGCAGTGCTGCTGCGCGGCCAGGGCACCGTCGCGGCCCTGTGCGCGCTCTTCGAGAACATCTGGGACGCCGCGACCCCCCTCGGGGTCGCGCCCTCGCGCGACATCGAGGGGCTGCCGCGCCAGGAGGCCGTGGTGCTCCGGCTGCTCACCCAGGGGCTCACCGACGAGGCGATCGCCAAGCGGCTGGGCATCTCCCCGCGCACCGCCCGTCGGATCGCGGCGGACCTGATGACCCGGCTGGAGGCCCGCAGCCGCTTCGAGGCCGGCGTCCACGCCGTTCAGGACGGCTGGCTGCCCAGCACCCGGTAGTACCCCGGATCCCGCGTCACCCGGCACCCGTGTCCGCCCCCGCCTCCCGGGCGTCCGCGGCGTGCCGGTGACCGCCCGCACAGCCCGCCGGTGACCGCCCGCGCAGCCCGCCGGCGGCCGGACGGGCGTGCCCGCCCACGTCTCTTCGACCGCCGGCGGGCTGTCGTGTTCCGGCTCGGGAGAAGAGTGCGATCCGCCTTTCTGTTCGCGCCGTATGAACGGCTGTCCGGTATTTGCCGAGGGGCACGGATCCGCTGGGCCGGAACGGGCCGGGGGTGGCGCCGAGGACGGTTCGGGACATAGCTTGACGGTGCCATGGCGTGGCCGGTGACCAGCGGATTCATGCACGCGGCGGTCGGCCCGGGGATGGCCGTGCTGGACGGCTTATGCCACTGCAGGTTCCGTCCATTGGAGATCTCTTCCATCGCTTCCCGGGGTCCGCCACAGTAGAGCCATCGGCAAGGGGGACCAGTCAAATCGGGCGGTGAATATTCGTCCCGCCAATGACTCCTCCACGCAGTCGCTGCCGTCATTCAATCCCACAAAGGAGGCCCACTATGAGCACGTTCCGAAACGCCAAGATATACGCGACCGGAATTCTCGCCGCTCTCATTCTGGTCTGCGCTCCGATGGTGATCGGCGGGGCGTCCGCCTCCGCCGGGACGGTCGCCGGCGGGCAGGCCACCGCCCCCGCCCCGTCCACCTCCGCGTCCCCCGACGACCTGACCTGGGGTCCGTGACGTCCCGTACGCCGGCCCGCGGGCCGGGCGACGGTGCCGAGGGCTCCCGCCCTGCGCCGGGCACCACCCGCTCGAACGCTGCTGGAGTCAACTCGCTTCGTATTGCACCGATCTGACTTTCCGTAATACCTTCCCGGGAGAATGTATCCGCCATGATGCGAGTGGGGGTGTGAGGCCTCCGCTCGGCCTCCCGGCGCCGAGCGCCATGGCCGGCGACCCCCGCGGACCGCAGCGGGGCCGTACCGGCCACAGGGTGGCGTGACGCGAACCAGGCCAGACATCGTCTGTTTGATGAAGAGCCAAGGGGGCAGCATGCTGAGTTTTTCCATCCTCGGAGCCCTGGAGATCAGAACCCCCCTGGGGGCCGCCGAGATCTCCGGTGCCCTCCAGCGCACGCTCGTCCTGACCCTGCTCGTCAACGAGGGCCAGTCCATCTCGGGCGAGAGCCTGATCGACGAGATGTGGGGTGACGCCCTCCCGGACAACGAGTCGAACGCACTGCAGGCGCATGTCAGCCGACTGCGACGGAAGTTGAAGGCCCTGGAGCCCGACTGCCCGGGGGCCCGCCTGACCATCCATCCGTCCGGGTACCGGCTCTGCCTGCGGGACGCGGTGCTGGACGCCGTCGAGTTCATCAAGGCGGTGCGCCAGGCCGAGGCCCTCGCCCAGACGGATGCGGGGGCCACCGCGGCGCTGCTGCGCGACGCGCTGGCCATGTGGCGGGGACCGGTGTTCGGCGGCTTCACCGGCGGCCCGGCCTGCCAGCTGGCCCGGGCCCGGTACGAGGAGCACCGGATGCGGGCGATGGAGCTCTGCTTCGACGCGGAGCTGCGGCTGGGCCGGCACGCCGCGATCCTCCCCGAGCTCCAGGACGCCCACCGCAACCACCCGTTGCGCGAGCGCTTCTGCGAGCAGCTGATGATCGCGCTCTACCGCTCCGGGCGGCAGGCGGACGCGCTGGGCTTCTACCGCCTGATGTGGCAGAACCTCTCCGAGGAACTGGGAATCGAACCCTCTCCCGCGCTGAAGCGCCTGGAGCACGCGATCCTCTCGCACGCGCCGCACCTGGACGAGAGGGCGCTCACGCCGGCTCTCCAGCTGGTCTGAATCCGTTCGGCGCAGGGGCGCGCCGGTCACCGCGGTCGTGTGTCAGTGCCCGGTCAGCGCCGGCTGGCACGATCACTCGACAGGAAGTGGAATCCCGTTGATCGGGACGGGAGTTCACATCTGTTCCTGGACCGTACCGCGTCCCGTGCCCGGCCGAATGGAAGGGAAGAGATGATATCCCAGATCGAGGAGCTGGCACATATACGGCAAGAGGTGCTGGCCGGACCCAGCGCGCGGGCCACCGCCGCGCAGCTGGCCAAAGGAAAACTGACGGCACGTGAGCGCATCGCCCTGCTGCTGGACGAGGATTCGTTCTGCGAAGTGGAGCCGCTGCGCCGGCACCGGGCGACCGGCTTCGGTCTGGAGCTGAAGAAGCCCTACACCGACGGCGTGATCACCGGCTGGGGAACCGTCGGCGGGCGGACGGTCTTCGTCTACGCCCACGACTTCCGGATCTTCGGCGGCGCGCTGGGCGAGGCGCACGCGGCGAAGATCCACAAAATCATGGACATGGCGCTCAACGCGGGCGCGCCCCTGGTCTCCCTCAATGACGGTGCGGGAGCCCGGATCCAGGAGGGCGTCACCGCGCTGGCCGGCTACGGCGGCATCTTCCGCCGCAACACCCGGGCCTCCGGGGTGATCCCGCAGATCTCCGTGATGCTCGGGCCGTGCGCGGGCGGTGCGGCCTACAGCCCGGCGCTGACCGACTTCGTCTTCATGGTCCGCGACACCTCGCAGATGTTCATCACCGGGCCCGACGTGGTCCGCGCGGTGACCGGCGAGGAGATCAGCCAGAACGGGCTGGGCGGTGCCGACGTCCACGCCGAGCGCTCCGGGGTGGCCCACTTCGCCTACGACGACGAGGAGTCCTGCATCGCCGAGGTGCGCTACCTGCTGTCGCTGCTGCCGCAGAACAACCGGGAGACCCCGCCCGCGGAGAGCTGCGACGATCCGGCCGACCGGCGCTGCGAGGCGCTGCTGGACCTGGTCCCGGTCGACGGTAGCCGCCCCTACGACATGCGCAAGGTGATCGAGGAGATCGTCGACCACGGCGAGTACCTGGAGGTGCACGAGCGCTGGGCCACCAACGTCATCTGCGTGCTGGCCCGCCTCGGCGGCCGGGTCGTCGGCATCGTCGCCAACCAGCCGCAGTCGCTGGCCGGCGTCCTGGACATCACCGCCTCCGAGAAGGCCGCCCGCTTCGTCCAGCTCTGCGACGCGTTCAGCATCCCGATCGTCACGCTGCTGGACGTGCCCGGCTTCCTGCCCGGGGTCGACCAGGAGCACGGCGGCATCATCCGGCACGGCGCCAAGCTGCTCTACGCGTACTGCGACGCCACCGTGCCGCGGATCTCGCTGATCCTGCGCAAGGCCTACGGCGGGGCGTACATCGTGATGGACTCGCAGTCCATCGGCGCGGACCTGACCTACGCCTGGCCGATCAACGAGATCGCCGTGATGGGCGCGGAGGGCGCGGCCAACGTCATCTTCCGCCAGCAGATCGCCGAGGCCGACGACCCGCAGGCCAAGCGGGCCGAGCTGGTCAAGGCCTACCGCACCGAGCTGATGCACCCCTACTACGCCGCCGAGCGCGGCCTGGTGGACGACGTGATCGACCCGGCCCAGACCCGTCAGGTGCTGATCCAGTCGCTGGAGATGCTGCGCTCCAAGCACGCCGACCGCCCGTCCCGCAAGCACGGCAACCCGCCGCAGTAGGGGGCCGGGCGATGACGGCGATCGAGATCCAGGTCCTGCGGGGCCGGGCGACGGCGGAGGAACTGGCCGTGCTCACCGCCGTGTTGCTGGCGCGTGCCGCGGCCGGAGCGGCCCCGCGCGCCACCGGTGCCGGCAGCGCCTGGCAGCCGGACACCTTCGAGGCCCCGCACAGCTGGCACAGCCGCGCGGAGCGCGGCGGGTGACGCCGGGCGCGTCGGCATTGACGGGGACCGGGGCGCTCCGTCACGGTGAGGGGCGTCACGGTGCGGGTGCCGGCGGGCGCCTGCCCGGGCGAACCGAACGGAGGCGTGGATGCTGTCTGTTGCCGCTGGGCCACTGCACGGCCGACCGGTGGTGCTGCACAACGCCCAGGAGCCGCACGAGGCGGCCAGCACCATGAAGGTCGCGGTGCTGGCCGCGCTGCACCGCAGCGGACTCGACCTGGACGCCGAGGTGCCGGTGGTGAACCGGTTCGAATCCGCGGTCGGCGGCAGTTTCGCCAACGACCCCGGCTACGACAGCGATCCGGAGCCCTGGCAGCGCATCGGGCAGGGCCGGGCCCCGCTGCGCTGGCTGGCCGAGCGGATGATCACCCACTCGTCGAACCTGGCCACCAACCTCTGCCTGGCCCAGGTCGGCGGGGCGGCGGTCGCCGGGGCCTGGCGGGCGGCCGGTGCGACGCACAGCGCGAGCCCGCGCGGCATCGAGGACGCCCGGGCCCGTGCGGCCGGGGTGCGCAACGAGGTCACCGCGCTGGACCTGCTCCGGCTGGTGCGGTCGCTGGAACCGGAGCCGCTCGGGCTGCTGGAGCGCAACACCTGGCGGGTGGACCTGGCGGCCGGGCTGCCGCCCGGCACCCGGATCGCCTTCAAGAACGGCTGGTTCACCGGCGTGCGGCACAGCGTGGGCCTGGTGCGACCGCCCGACACCGCGCCCTATCTGCTCGCGGTCTGCTACACCGGCCCGCTGGCCTCGGGGGACGCCGAGGGGGACCCGGCCGCCGCCCTGCTGGCGCGCCTGTCCGCCCGGGCCTGGGCGCGGCGCCACGAGCTGGCGGGCGGGCGGCCGTGACCGAGCCGACCTGCTGCTGGGCGCCCGACACCGAACGGATCCACCGACTGCTGGCCGAGGGTGTGCGCGAGCACGTGTACCCCGGCGCGGTCTGGGCGGTGGGGGACGCCGGCGGACGCCTGACGGGCGGCGCGGTGGGCGTGCCGGATCCCCGGCGGCCCGAGCGGCCGATGCGGGCGGACACCCTCTTCGACCTGGCCAGCCTGACCAAGGTCCTCGCCGTCTGGTCCGTCCTCGGCGCCCTGTGGGAGGACGGCCGGCTGCCGCTGGACCAGCCGATCGGGAGCTACTGGCCCGAGCCGGCCGGCCACCCGCTGGGCCGGGTCACCGCCCGCCAACTGCTCACGCACACCGCCGGGGTGCCGCTGCGGACCCAGCTGGAGGCGCTGTACGGACGCGACCCGGCGGCGATCCGCACCGGCGTGCTGCGGGCGGCCCCGCACCGGCCGCCCGGCGAGGCGGTGGAGTACACCGACCGGGCCGCGCTGATCCTCGGCTACCTGGTGGAGCACCTGACCGGCGAGCGGCTGGACCGGCACGTCACCGAGCGGATCTGGGACCCGCTCGGCATGCACGCCACCCGGTTCGGCCCGCTGCCCGCCGCGGCGGCGGCCCGCTGCGCGCCCACCGAGCTGGACCAGGCGAGCGGGGAGCACTGGCAGGGCACCGTGCACGACCCCTCGGCGCGGCTGCTCGGCGGGGTCTGCGGCATCGCCGGGGTCTTCTCGACCGCCGACGACCTCGGCGTCTACCTGCGCCACCTGCTCGCCCCCGGTGCCGGGCGGACCACCGGCGGACGGGCCGGTGCCGACCGGGTCGGCGTCGGCGCGGCCTGGACGGCGGAGTCGTTGCGCGTCCAGACCGGCCGATTGGAGCCGCAGCGCGGGCTGTTCTGGCACCTGGCGCCCGGCACCGGCCCGGCCGAGGGGGTCTGGACGCACTACGGCTTCACCGGCACCGCCCTGTGGCTCGTCCCGGGGCTGGGCCGCTGGGCGGTGCTGCTGACCAACAAGGTGTTCTGGACGCGCGAACGCCAGCCGCTCACCGACATCCGCAACGCCTTCCGCGCGCTGGTCTGTGCCTGACCGGGAGCTGTGCCTGACCCGGTGCTGCGCCTGACCCGCTACTGCGCCGGTGCGGCCACTGCGCCTGACCCGGTGCCGTGGTCAGGCGCAGCGGCCGGCGCGGCGGCGGGCTACTGGTCGTCCGAGTAACTGAGGTCGCCGACCGTCCAACTGCTCACGTCCGCGATGGCGATGCGGTACATGCCGCCGGTGTGCGGCAGCCCGAAGCTGCCCTGCAGGATCCGGGCGAGGTGCAGGTGCAGGTGGGTCGGCTCGCCGGCGGTCCGCTCGGCGACGTGCGTGGTGGCGCTGCCGGGTGCGGTGGGGGCCGCGAAGAGGGCGGCGAAGGGCTTGAGGTGTTCCGAGGTCGCGAGCACCTCGGCCACCCGCTCGCGCCACAGGCTCTCCGGTGCCAGCCGGCCGGTGATGACCGCTCCCGGCACGACCACTGTCATGGGCATCTGATTGCTGCGCTCGGACTCCACCATGGCGGCGATGTCGACCAGCAGACCATCAAGTTTCGACATGGCCGACAGAGTAGTGCCTGCGGCCCTGCCGCGGGCCGGTGCGTCACCAGGTCACCAGCAGGCGGTGGACGCCGTAGATGATCATGTCGTCGCGGAACGGGACCTGCTCCAGCGGCTCGGCCAGGCGCAGGCCGGGGAACCGGGCGAAGAGCGCGCCGAGGGTGATCTGCAGTTCGGCGCGCGCGAGTTGCTGGCCCAGGCACTGGTGCGGTCCGTGGCCGAAGGCCAGGTGCGCGGTCGGCGGGCGGGTGATGTCCAGGTGCTCCGGGTCCGTCAGCGGTTCGCCGGCGCCGGGCAGCCCGAGCCCGAGTCCCGGGTCCCGGTTGGCGGCGGGCAGCGCGACGACCACCTGCTCGCCGGCGCGGATCGACCGACCGCCCACGGTGGTGTCCTGGGTGGCGAGCCGGAGCAGGCCGAACTGGATGATGGTCAGGTGGCGGAGCAGCTCCTCCACCGCGCCCTCGCCCAACTCGGGCTGCGCGCGCAGGGCGGCGAGCTGCCCGGGGTGCTGGAGCAGGGCGAGCGTGCCGAGCGAGATCATGTTGGCGGTGGTCTCGTGGCCGGCGATCAGCAGCAGCGAGCCGAGCACGGTGAGGGCCTGGTCGTTCAGCGGGCCCTCGGGATCGGCGTCGGCCTCCGCGACCAGCGTGCTGAGCAGGTCGGCGCCGGGGTCCAGCCGCTTGGCGGCGACCAGTTCGGACAGGAAGGCGCCCAGCTCCAGCCGGGCCTGCACGGACTGCTCCGGTGTGACGTCGATGGTCAGCAGCTGCCCGGCCAGGCGCTGGAAGGTGGCGCGGTCCTCGTAGCGCACCCCGAGCAGCTCGCAGATGACCAGCGAGGTGACCGGGAGCGCGAGTTCGGCCACCAGGTCGACCGGTGCCCCGCCGCCGGCCGCGGCCGCGCGCTCCATCGCGGCCAGGTGCTCCTCGACGATCCGCTCGATCCGCGGCCGCAGCTGCTGCACCCGCCGGACGGTGAACGCCCGCATCACCGGTCGCCGGTAGCGCCGGTGCTCGGCGCCGTCCAGGCGCAGCAGCGCTCCCGGCAGCGCCTGCTCGGGCAGCGGGACGAGGGTCCGGCGCACGTGCGGGGAGCCGGTGCTGAGCCGGGAGCTGAAGGCGGGGTCGGCCAGCACCGCCCGGGCGTCGGCCCAGCGGGTGACCAGCCAGCCGGAGCCGCCGCTGGGGAAGGCGATCCGGCTGACCGGCTGCTCCTCGCGCAGTCGCGCGTACGCGGGGTCGGGGTCGAACGGGCAGCCGCGCCGGCGGGGGAGCGACGGAAGATCTGATGGTTCGTCAGACAGGGCCGGACCGGCCTGGGTTGGCTGCGTCATACGGTCCACCATAGAGAAAGTGGCAGAACTGTCAATATTTATCCCACGGCCTTCGGCCCGGCCCCCGGGCGGCTCCCGGCCCGGCCCGGTGAAGCGGCGGGCACGAACGGTACGGTGACCTGGTCTGCGGCGGGGCGCGCGGGGGTACCAGGACCTGCCCCGCACGGGAACGACGAGGGGAGCCAGGGAAATGCGGTACATCATCATCGGCGCCGGCGCGATCGGCGGCACCATCGGCGGGCGGCTGCACGAGAGCGGGCACCAGGTGGTCCTGGTGGCGCGCGGCAGCCAGTACCAGGCCCTGCACGAGCAGGGATTGGCGCTGACCACCCCCGACCTGGGCACCCGGGTGCTCCCGGTGCCGGTGGCCCAGGGGCCGCAGGGGGTCGAACTCGCGCCGGAGGACGTGCTGGTGCTCGCGGTCAAGACGCAGGACACCGAGGCGGCGCTGGTCGCCTGGGCGGACCGTCCGGTCGCCGGCGGCGGCACGGCGGGCGAGCGGCTGCCGCTGGTCATCGCGCAGAACGGGGTGGAGAACGAGCGCCTGGCGCTGCGCCGTTTCGCCCGGGTGTACGGCATGTGCGTGCTGCTGCCGGCCAGTTACCTGGCGGCCGGCTCGATCACCGCCCCCTGCACCCCGTACACCGGGATGCTCACCCTGGGCCACTACCCGCCGCGCGCCGAGGCGGACGGGACGCTGCGTGCGATCGGCGAGGACCTGGTGAAGGCCGGCTTCCTCGCGCCGCTGGCCCCCGACGTCATGTACTGGAAGTACGGCAAGCTGGTCACCAACCTGGTCACCACCGTCGAGGCGCTCTGCGGCACGGGCGGCGACCCGGCCGCCCAGCGGGTGGCCCGGGAGGCGGTGGCGGAGGCGGACCGGGTGCTGGACGCCGCCGGGATCGCACGGGCGGACGCCGCCGAGATGGCGGACATGCGCACCGGCAAGGTGGAGAAGCCGCCGGTCTCGGGGGCGGCGACCGGCGGCTCCTCCTGGCAGAGCCTGGCCCGCGGCACCGGCTCGATCGAGGCCGACCATCTGAACGGCGAGATGGTGCTGCTCGGGCGGCTGCACGGGGTGCCGGTGCCGGTCAACGAGGCGCTCCAGCGGCTGGCGAACGCGAGCGCGCGCGAGCGCCGGGCCCCGGGCAGCCTGACCGGCGAGGAGCTGGCCGCCGCGGTCGGCCTGGTCTGAGCGCACCGGGGTCGCTGCCGCCCAGGGCCGCTCTTTCGGATCTTGCCGGGCGCGCAAGATCCGAAAGAGAGGCCCTAGCGGCGTGCCAGCGGCAGCGGCCCCGGGCCCTTGACGAGCCGCATGGTCGGCGCGGTCTCCAACTGCCGCACCGCGGGCAGCGAGGCGATCCTGGTGGTCAGGTAGGTGTAGAGGGCCTGCGCGTCCCGGGTCAGGACGACCGCGTGCAGGTTGGTCGCCCCGGTGGTCGCGCAGGCGTAGGCCACCTCCGGGTGTTCGGCCAGCGCCGTGCCGGTGGCGGCCAGCTCGGCCGGCGCCACCGAGAGCCAGAGCATGGTCTGGGCCCGCACGCCGAAGAGCCGCCAGTGCACCTCCAGGTCGTAGTAGAGCACCCCGCAGGCCTCCAGCTCCTCCAGCCGGCGGCGCACCGTGCTGAGCGACCAGCCGGTGGCGGCGGCGAGTTCGGCCGGCGGGGTGCGCCCGTCCACGGCCAGTGCGTCGAGCAGCCGCCGGTCGGCCGCGTCGAGCACCGGGGGCGGTCCGCTCGGCGGTCCGGTGGGCACGGTGGCGGCGGCGGGCAGTGGGCCCAGCGCCGCCACCTGCTCGGCGCTGAGCGTGTCGGTCTTCATCACCATGCTCATCGCGCCGCCGAAGAAGGTGTGCAGCACGCAGTGCGCGGTGACGCCGACCACGCTCGGGGTGCGCGGCAGCCGCTGGAGCAGCAGCGAGTGGTCGGCCTGGTCGGGGTGGGCGCGGGTGGAGCAGTTGATCTCGGTGCCGCCCGAACTGAGCGTGACCCAGGAGGTGTCGTTGCGCCGGGCCAGTGCCTCGGCCACCGAGGAGGCCGCGTCGGGGGTGCACTGCACCCGCACGTGCCAGCGCACCTCGCCCAGCGCCTCGGGGTGGGTCAGGCCCAGGACCCGGATCCGGCCGCTGCCGCGCAGCCGGGTGTAGCGGCGGGCCACGGTCTGGTCGGAGACGCCGAGCACGGCCGCGATCCGGCTGAAGGGCGCTCGGGCGTTGAGCTGGAGGGCGTGGACCAGCTCGCGGTCGATTCTGTCGAAGGTGTCGGAATCCACCGCTCCAGCGTAGGTGATGTCGAAATCCACCGGGGCTGGTCCGCCGGCTGAGGAAACCCCGCCTCGACGGCGCAGGGTGGGCACCGATCGACATCGTCCGGGCCGCCGGCGGGTGGCAGACCCGCCAGTGGCCCTCTGCTCTGACCGGAGAGAACACCGTGCGCAAGTGGATACCGTTGGCAGCCATCTGCCTGGGCGCCTTCATGCTGCTCGTCGACGTCAGCATCGTGAACGTGGCCCTGCCGAAGATGTCCGTCGACCTGCACTCCTCCTTCACCTCCCTGCAGTGGGTGGTGGACATCTACGCGCTGACCCTGGCCGCGCTGCTGATGGCGCTGGGCTCGCTCGGCGACCGGCTCGGCCACCGGCGGCTCTACCTCGGCGGCCTGGTGCTCTTCGCCGTCGCCTCGCTGACCTGCGCGCTGGCGCCCGACGCGGCCACCCTGATCGCCTCCCGCGCGGCCCAGGGCATCGGCGGCGCCGCGATGATGACCTCCACCACCGCCCTGCTGAACGGCGCCTACCAGGGCCGTGACCGCGGCACCGCGTTCGCCGTCTGGGGTGCCGTGAACGGCGCGGCGGCCGCGGTCGGCCCGGTGCTCGGCGGCCTGCTCACCGACCAGTTCGGCTGGCGCGCGATCTTCATGGTCAACGTGCCGGTCGCGGTCCTCGCGCTGGCGATGACCCTCGGCTACCTCAAGGGCGGCTCGGGCGTGACCCGCGGCCGGATCGACCTGGCCGGTGCGCTGAGCTTCACCGTCTTCGCCGGCTCGCTCGTCTACGGGCTGATCGAGAGCGGCGACAAGGGCTGGGGCAGCGTGCAGGTGCTCGGCCCGCTCGCCCTCGGCGTCCTCGCGCTGGTGGTCTTCGCGGTGGCCGAGCTGCGCGCCGGGCACCCGCTGCTGGACCTGGCGCTGCTGCGCAACCGCACCTTCCTGGGGCTGACGGTGGGCGGCCTGCTGCTCAACGCCGCTGCCTTCGCCCAGCTCACCTACGTCTCGATCTGGCTGCAGCAGGCGCTGGACCTGACACCGCTCAACGCGGGCCTGGCCGTCTGCCCGCTGGCACTGGCCTCCTTCGCGGTGTCGCTGGCCACCGGCAAGGCGGTGCACCGGCTCGCGCCGCAGCTGCCGATCGGCGTCGGCCTGCTGCTGATCGGCGGCGGCACGCTGCTGCTCGGCCTGGTCTCGGCCGGCTCCAACTGGACGGCCCTGCTGCCCGGTCTGCTGGTCAGCGGGGTGGGCGTGGGCCTGGCCACCCCGCAGCTGATGTCCACTGCGCTGGCCTCGGTGCCGCGCGAGCGGGCCGGGATGGCCAGCGGCGCGGTCAACACCGGTCGCCAGCTGGGCTATGCGCTCGGCATCGCGCTGCTCGGCACGGTGTTCCAGGACCGGGTGCGGCAGTTCACCGGGCACGCCGCCGGCCGCCCCGACCTGCACGCGGCCTTCGCGGCCGGGCTGGACCGGGTCTTCCTGGTGGCGGGCTGCGCCGGTCTGGTGGCCGGGGTGCTGGTGCTGGCGCTGGTGCGCCGCCCGGCACCGGTCCCCGGCGCCTGGGCGCCCGGCCAGGCCGCGGCGGCCCCGGCGGAGGCGGCCCCCGCGGTTGCGGCTGCGACTGCGGCGAAGGCCTGACACCGAGGCCGGCCCCGCGCCGCCCGTCCCGGATCACCGATCCGCGGCGGGCGGCGCTGCTGTTCGGGCCGACCGGCCCTCGTGCGGCGCTCCCTCACACCTGCGGCACCGGTTGCGCCAGCCCGTGCCGGGCCAGCTCGGCCCGCCAGGCGGCCGCCTGCTCCGCCTCGTCCGCCGCCGGGGACCAGAGCCGCACCAGCGTGTCGTCGGCCAGTTCGTGCATCCGCCCCGCCAGGTCGCGCAGCATCCAGTGGGTGGCGCCCTTGCGGCGGACCGGTCGGCCCAGCACCGGGCCTGACGGTGTGTCAATGTGCCAGACCAGGGCACAGCCGAGCTGGGCGAGCGCCGGATCGCCCAGGTGGTCGGCCTGCCACCGGGCCGCCGGTGTGCCGGGGTCGGCGTGCAGGCGCTCGGCCAACATGCCGCGGTAGGTCACCAGTTGGGTGCGCAGCTCGGCGAGCCGGGTGCGCAGCGCGGCGTACCGGGCGGGGTGCCGCTCGCGCACCTGGGAGGGGACGCCGCTCAGCAGCCGGCCCGCCTGGTTGCGGAACCGCAGCTCCACCGTGCCCTTGGCGCCGATCACGAAGGAGGCCGTGTACGGGCCGACCGGCACCCGCAGCGCCGTCGGGTCGGCACCCGCGGGCAGGTCGCGGACCGCGGCGAGCTCCTCGCGGGCCAGCCTGGTGGCGGCCGGCGAGTTGCCCGCCAACAGCCGGCGGTGCGCTCCGGCGCCCGGCTCCCCGGCGAGCGCGGCCAGGGCCGCCATCCCGGAGCGGACGAAGTGCGAGGCGGCCGGCCGCAGGTCGCCGAGCGCGGCGCGCCCGTGGTGCTCCAGGGCGCGGCTGAGCTGGTGGAGCGCCTTGGTGTCCTCGGTGACCACCGCGACCCAGGCCAGCGCGGCCAGCACGTGGGCACTGCGCTCACCGAGTTCTCCCGGGTGCGGCTGACCGGCGGGCCGGCAGTCGGCCGGCCCGCCGCGCCCGGCCGCCAGCAGGATCCGCAGCGGCTGCCGCAGGTCCGGCGTGAGCTCGGACAACTCCTTGGCCCGGCCCAGCCATTGATAGCCGGGCCGCAGCTCGGTGGTCTGCGCGCACAGCTCCAGCAGCCGCAGCGCGGGCTCCTCGTACAGCCGGGCGCCGAGCCCGCAGCGGGCCGAGCGGGCGAACAGCTCGTCCCCGGCGCCCAGGTCCGGGCCCCAGGGCAGCAGCGGGTCGGGGTCGAACGGGGTGGACACCAGCGCGCGCAGCCGCTCGGCGAAGGCCGCCTGCTCGGCGGTGGGCCGGCCGTCCGGCGTGCCGAGGTCGGCCCGGCAGCCGGACCGGGCGGCGAGCAGGGTGCGCAGGTACGGCTGGAACGGCTCGCGCTCGGGCGGGTCCAGTTCCGCGCAGGCGGCCAGCGGCAGCTCCAGGCTGCGCTCGGCGGTCACCCAGTCGGTGGCCCCCGGGCGGACCGGGTCCACCCCCAGCAGGGCGGTGGCGAACAGCTGGTGGACCTCCGCCGGCCGCCAGCCGCAGTGCGTCGCGCACAGCACCGCGCCCGCCGCCCACTCGTGGTCCCGCGCCAGCAGGCCGCTGCGCTCCTGCTGGAGCCGCAGCGCGATGGCCCGCAGGGTCTCGGCGGGCAGTCCGGCGAGCAGGGCGGCGGTGTGCGGCGCGGGCCGCTGCTGCCCCGGTCGGCCGGGATCCGGCCGGGAGCGCCCGTCGGCCGCGCCGGCCCTGGCCAGCGCCCGGCCCAGCTCGCGCGGCTCGAACGGCTCGCCGCCTCCGTCGCCCCACGTCCGTGGGAACTCCCGGCCCTGACCGAACCGATGCCACCACCGAAGCACGATCCTCACCCCCGTCGTCGTTCGCAGTCCTACCGCACTCGCCCCTGCCCGACCACGCCGGGTGGCACCCGTGGCAGTGCGCCGACCGCCGCCGCACCGGTCGAACAGGTACAGACCTGTTCGACCGAGCGAGGTCCATTGCCGGACGAACTCGGACGTTTGGGCCGGTCGGATGGTTCATCAGATTGCAGATTGGTACAGACCTGTTGACCCGGCCGGTGGACTGGGCATACGTTCTGCGCCAATCCGCGGAACCAGATCAGGCGACTGCGCCCCGCCCTGACCCAGGTACACCTCCCCCACACGGCGTCCGGTGCCCTTCGGCCGGGCGTGACTCCCTGGAGCGACCATGCCCGAACGCAGCCCCGCCGCGCGGCCGGCCGAGCGGCCCCAGACCGCCCGGCGCCCGTTCAGAAGCGCCACCGTGCTCGCCACCGCCACCGCCCTGGTGGCCGGCGCGGCCGGTCTGGCCGCCCTGGCCGGCGGTTCCGCCTCGGCCGCGAGCGCCAACCTGCTGGCCAACGGCGACTTCGAGACCGGCACGCTGTCCGGCTGGACCTGTTCCAGCGGCCTCGGCAGCATCACCACCACCTCCCCGCACGGCGGCAGCTACGCGCTGGCGGGCGCCGCCTCCGCCGCGGACACCGCGCAGTGCGCGCAGACCGTGACGGTCACCCCGAACACCGCCTACAACCTGACCGGTTGGCTGAAGGGCAGCTACGCCTACCTCGGCGTGACCGGCACCGGCACCACCGACACCAGCACCTGGACCTCCTCCAGTGCCGCCTGGGCCGACCTCAACACCGCCTTCACCACCGGTGCTTCGACCACCTCGGTGACGGTCTGGGTGCACGGCTGGTACGGCCAGGGGACGTACTACGCGGACGACCTGGCGCTCACCGGCCCGGCGGGCAGCACCGCTTCGCCGAGCCAGAGCACCTCGCCGAGCCAGAGCGCGAGCCCGTCGCAGAGCGCTTCGCCGAGCCAGAGCGCCTCGCCGTCGCAGAGCGCGAGCCCGTCGCAGAGCGCCTCGCCGAGCCAGAGCGCCTCGCCGTCGCATAGCGCGAGCCCCACCCAGAGCGCCTCGCCCACCGCGAGCCCCACCGCCGGCCCCGGCACCGGCACCGCGCCCGGCGGCGACGGCCTGGTCAGCACCCCCACCGGGGTCACCGCCGCCGTCAGCAACAACACCGTCACGCTGAACTGGTCCGCCGCCGCCGACGGCGGCCAGAACGGCAACGTCCCGGCGTACTACGTCTATTCGGGCGGCAACCTGGTCGCCACCTCGATGGGCACCTCGGTCACCGTCAGCTCGCTGCTGCCGAACACCGCCTACACCTTCACCGTCCAGGGCTACGACGTGGCGGGGCACAGCAGCGCCCAGTCCGCCCCGGTCGCCGTCACCACCGGCGCCCAGCCCACCGGCGCGGTGAAGTCCGCGTACTTCTCGCAGTGGGGCATCTACGGCAACCAGTACTACCCGAGCACGGTGGCGGCCAGCGGCGCGGCCTCCGGCCTGAACGTGATGATCTACGCGTTCGAGAACATCGACCCGACCAACCAGACCTGCTTCGAGACCATCAAGGCCGCCGACACCAACGACAGCGACCCGAACGCGGGTGACGGTGCGGGCGACGCCTTCGCGGACTACCAGAAGTCCTACACCTCGGCCAACAGCGTGGACGGCGGCAACGACGCCTGGAGCCAGCCGATCAAGGGCAACTTCAACCAGCTGCGCGAGCTGAAGGCCAAGTACCCGAACCTGCGCTTCACGCTCTCGCTGGGCGGCTGGACCTACTCGAAGTACTTCTCCGACGTGGCCGCCACCGACGCCTCGCGCAAGAAGTTCGTCTCCTCCTGCATCAACATGTTCATCAAGGGCAACCTGCCCACCGGCGTCTCCGGCGACGCCTCCGGCGGCACCGGCTCGGCCGCGGGCATCTTCGACGGCATCGACATCGACTGGGAGTACCCGGCCTCTTCCGGCGGCCACGCGGGCAACCACTACTCGGCCGCCGACACCGCCGACTACACCGCGCTGCTCGCCGAGTTCCGCAACGAGCTGGACGCCTACGGCAGCAGCATCGGCAAGCACTTCCTGCTCACCGCGGCGCTGCCGAGCGGCCAGGACAAGATCACCAACGTCCAGACCGACCAGATCGGCAAGTACCTGGACTACGGCAACATCATGAGCTACGACATGCACGGTGCCTGGGACGCGACCGGTCCCACCAACCTGCAGGACCCGCTCTACAACAGCCCGGGCGACCCGAGCACCCCGATCGCCCCCGGCACCGAGAAGTACACCGTCGACAACGCGGTGAACGCCTTCATCAACGGTGACCCGGCGTACGGGATCAAGGGCGGCTTCCCGGCCTCGAAGCTGGTGCTGGGCGTGCCGTTCTACTTCCGCGGCTGGACCGGCGTGCCGGCCGGCAGCACCAACGGCCTCTACCAGAGCGCCACCGGCCCGTCCGCCGCGCAGAGCACCAGCCAGGCGGCCGGCGTGGCCTTCTGGAAGGAGCTGGTGGCCACCGGCAAGACCACCGCGGCCAACGTGCACTGGGACCCGGTCACGCAGAGCTCGTGGATCTACGACGGCACCAACCTCTACACCGGTGACACCCCGCAGGCCATCACCGCCCGCGGCGCGTACGCCACCAGCAAGGGCCTGGGCGGAATCTTCGCCTACTCGCTGGAGGCTGACGACCCGTCGGGCAGCCTGGTCAAGGCGATGACCGGCAGCATGAAGTAGCAGCCCGTCCCGAACGGTCCCGGCGGCCCCCGGAGCGCACCGCGCACCGGGGGCCGTCAGGTGTTCGACCGGCCATCACGACCTGCTAATCTCAGCCGATTTCACCGCGGCACGAGGCGGTGGACAGACGGGGAAGAGGAACGGAAACCATGGCAATTCGCCGGGCCAAGCAGAAGGCTCAGGTCATCGAGAAGCTGTCCCAGGTGGCGCCGCCCGGGGAGACCTTCATCGCCTGCGTGCACGTGGAGACCGGGCCGAGCCCGTGGCTCAACGCGATCTTCGACGAGGTCCCGGGCCTGGGCCTGCTCGTCGCGCTGACCCGGCGGTTCTACTTCCTCACCCTCACCAGCAGCTCGGTGGTGGTCAACGTGGCCAGCCGCTGGACCAACCGCCCGGGCGAGGTGGTGGCGGTCTTCCCGCGGCACGCCTTCCCGGTCAGCCGGGTCAAGCGGGCCACCATCTGGAGCTCGATGTACCTCCAGCTGCCCACCGACAGCAAGCCGAAGCGGCTGAACATCCACCGCTACTGGCGCAACGAGATGGACCAGCTCGCGGCGGCCTTCCCGCCCGGGGCGATGGCGGACGGCTCGGTGCCGCCCACCGCGCCGGACCCGCTGGGCCGGCCCCTCATGCCGCAGGGCGTCCAGCCGCCGTTCCCGGGCCAGCAGCCGCCCGCCGGGCAGCCGTTCCCGCCGCAGGCGCCCGCCCAGCCCTTCCCGGGTCAGCAGCCGCCCGCCGCTCAGCCGTTCCCGGGTCAGCAGCCGCCCGCCGCTCAGCCGTTCCCGGGTCAGCAGCCGCCCGCCGCTCAGCCGTTCCCGGCCCAGCAGCCGCCCGCCGGGCAGAACCCGTACGGCGGCGCCCAGCCGTCCTACCCGGGCGCGCCGGCCCAGCAGCCGAGCCACCCGAGCTACGCCCCGCACCCCGACCAGCTCTGACCCCACCCCCGTACGGCGCCCGCCCCGGCACCCGGGGCGGGCGCAGTACGGTGGGCGGCGTGAACGATCTCGCCATCCGCGAGCTGCGGATCCTGGTCGCCGTCGAGCACCGGGGCAGCTTCACCGCCGCCGCCGAGGCGCTCGGCCTGACCCAGTCCGCCGTCTCACACGCCGTCAGCGCCTGTGAGCGCAAGATCGGCGCGGTCCTCTTCGACCGCGGCCGGCACGGCGCCCGTCCCACCCCCGCCGGGGAGCGCGCCGCCGCGCACGCCCGCCGGATCCTGCGGCTGCTCGACGCGCTGCCCGCCGAGGCGCGCGGCGCGAGCACCGGGGCGGTCGGCGGACCGCTGCGGATCGCCGCCTTCCGCAGCGCCGCCGTGCACCTGCTGCCCACGGTGCTCACCCGCCTGCGGGCGGCCCACCCGGCCCTGGCCCCCGAGGTGCGGATCGTCCCCGAGGTCGGGCCCGGCACCGCCGGCGAGGTCCACGCCGGGCGGGCCGACCTCGGCATCGCGACCCTGAGCGGCAACTACCGGCTGCCGGAGGGGCTGGTCGCGGGCGAGCTGTTCGAGGAGGAGTACTCGCTGGTCCACCCCGTCGGGCGGGTCGACCCGCGCTCGCTGCCGCTGATCGACTGGGCGGAGAACTGCTCCTCCTACACCCGCACCTGGTGGTCCCGGCAGGACTGGCTCCCGGCCGCCCGGCTCGACGCCGGCGAGGACAGCGTGGTGCTCTCGATGGTCGCGCGCGGGATGGGCATGGCGATCATGCCGCGCCTGGCCGTGCTGGACGCCCCCGCCACCGTCGCGCTCACCGACCTGGGCCCCGAGCGCCCGACCCGCACGGTCGGCTACGTCACCACCCCGGAGCTGGCCGGCACGCTGGCCGTGCGCGCCCTGATCCGCGAGCTGCGCGGCGCCGCCCTGCTGCCCGCCCTGCCGGCCCCGCCCGAACCGATTGGACGGGTCCCCCGTGCGTCGGTTCTACTCGATGGCCCGGCCCACCCCGAATAGAGGACCTTCGTGACCGAGCCCACCGCCCTGACCGGCGACTGCGCCAGCTGCTTCGGCCTGTGCTGCGTTGCGCTGCCCTTCACGGCCTCGGCGGACTTCGCGATCACCAAGGAGGCCGGCAAGCCCTGCCGCAACCTGGACACCGAGTTCCGCTGCGGCATCCACACCCGGCTGCGGGAGAAGGGCTTCACCGGCTGCACGGTCTACGACTGCTTCGGCGCCGGCCAGCAGGTCTCCCAGGTCACCTTCGGCGGCACCGACTGGCGCACGGCCCCGCAGACGGCGCGCGAGATGTTCGACGTCTTCCCGGTCGTGCGCCAGCTGCGCGAACTGCTCTGGTACCTCGACCAGGCGCTCGCCGCCGCCCCGGCCGCCCGGCTGCACCCCGCGCTGGGCGAGCTGCGGGCCGAGACCACCGCGCTGACCGCCGCCGCCCCCGCCGAGCTGCTCGCTCTCGACGTCCCCGCCCACCGCCAGCGGGTCAACACCCTGCTGCTCCAGGCCGGCGACCTGGTCCGGGCCACCATCCCCGGCAAGAAGCGCGACCGCCGCGGCGCGGACCTGATCGGTGCCAAGCTCGCGAAGGCCCAGCTCGCCGGTGCCACCCTGCGCGGCACCTACCTGATCGCCGCCGACCTCACCGGCGCCGACCTGCGCTGCACCGACCTGATCGGCGCCGACCTGCGCGACGCCCGGCTCCACGGCGCCGACCTCACCGGCGCCATCTTCCTCACCCAGCCCCAGCTCACCGCCGCCCGGGGCGACGCCGCCACCAAGCTCCCCACCGGCCTGACCCGCCCGTCCCACTGGTGACTCCCACCCCGTCACCCCCTCCCGCCGCAGGCCCGCCCGGGAGCAGAATGACGGGGTGACAGATCGCGAAGACCTCCCCACCGCCCAGGCCTGGTCCGCGCTCGGCGGTGCACCGGAGCTGACGAGCGGCGTGCGCTACCAGCGTGCGCCCGGGGTGCTGGAGAGCCGACTGCCGGTGCGGGAGTTCGCCGGCGCCACGGTCGGGGTCTGCTCGCTGGCGGCGGCCGAGCTGCTGGCGGAGCGCAACGGCGGGCCGCGGCCGGCCGTGACGGTGGACGAGGCGGCGGTGGCCCCGGCCTTCGTCAGCGAGCGGCACCTGCGGATCGAGGGGCGGGCGCCGACCAGCTTCGCGCCGCTCTCCGGGTTCTGGCGCACCGCCGACGGGTGGGTCCGCACGCACGCCAACTACCCGCACCACCGCGAGCGCCTGCTGGCCGCGCTCGGCCGCGGGCCCGACACCGGCCCCGAGCAGCTCGCCGCCGAGCTCGCGGGGCGCTCGGCGCTGGAGGTGCAGGAGAGCGCGTACGCCGCCGGCGCACTGGCGGTGGCGGTGCGGCCGGCCGAGCCGACCGAGCACCCGCTGGTCGAGCGCACCGCGCGCGGCAGCGGCGAGCGCCGGCTCGCCCCCGCCGCGC
This sequence comes from Kitasatospora sp. NBC_01302, assembly GCF_035976515.1. Lineage (NCBI taxonomy): Bacteria > Bacillati > Actinomycetota > Actinomycetes > Kitasatosporales > Streptomycetaceae > Kitasatospora > Kitasatospora sp. NBC_01302. The sequence continues at coordinate 4,585,976 of NZ_CP108404.1, read as the reverse complement.
TGCCCGCCGCCGGGGTGCGGGTGCTGGACCTCACCCGGGTCATCGCCGGCCCCGTCGCCACCCGCACGCTGGCGCTGCTCGGCGCCGACGTGCTGCGCGTCGACTCCCCGCGGCTGCCGGAGAGCGAGGACGCCCACGCCGACACCGGGTTCGGCAAGCGCTCGACCCTGCTCGACGCCTCCGTGCCCGCCGACCGGGCCGTGCTGCGCGAGCTGGTCGCCACCGCCGACGTGCTGGTCACCGGCTACCGCCCGGGGGCGCTCGACCGCTACGGGCTGGCGCCCGCCGACCTGCCGCCCCACCTGGTGGTGGCCCAGCTCTGCGCCTGGGGCCGGCACGGGCCCTGGGCCGGGCGCCGCGGCTTCGACAGCCTGGTGCAGGCCGGCTGCGGGATCGCGCTGATCGAGGCCGGGCCGGACGGGCGCCCCGGCGTGCTGCCCGCCCAGGCGCTCGACCACGGCACCGGCTACCTGCTGGCAGCCGGTGTACTGCGGGCGCTGACCGAGCGCCAGCGCACCGGCGCCGGGACGCTGCTGCGCCACTCGCTGGCCGGCGCCGCCCAGTGGCTGCTCGGCCTGCCCGCGTCCACGCCCGAGCCCGGGGCCGCCGCCGCCGCGCCGGGCGCGCACCCGCACCTGGCCGAGACCCCCGGCCCGTACGGCCTGCTCCGGCACGCCCGGCCCCCGATCGGCTACGCCGGCGCCCCGGGCACCTGGTCCGCGGGCCCGACCCGCTGGGGCACCGACGCCCCGGCCTGGACCACCGGCTCCTGAAGCTCGGTCACCCACTGCCCAGGGTCGTCCGGGCACTCCAGGTAGAGCTCCCGGGCGAACCCGGCCGAGTGCCACCCGTTGGCGTCGATCCAGCGGGCCAGCGTCTGCGCGGTCCCGAGCACCTCGTCCATCGCGCCGCGGTGCACGATGGTGGCGGCGGCCGGCAGTGCGGGCAGGTCGGTGATCGCGAACCCGGCCGGGTGCCGCGGCAGCGTGGCCGGGGCGCTCACCGGGAACGCCGCGTGCACCAGCACGGCCTCCGAACCGTCCCCGGCCGGCTCGTAGTAGGCGATGGTCGGCCCGGCCGGGGGCAGCCCGGACTCGGCCACCCGCCGGCACAGCTCGTCGAAGAGCGGCCCGATGACCGGGGTGATGTGCTCCGGCTCGTAGCCGGCGGCCACGGCCTGCAGCTCGGCCACCCGGACCGCCGGGATCGGCTTGACCACCACGTCGTCGTTCTGCATGTGTCCCTCGCTCGCGATCGTTCGGAGCCTCGCCTCGACCTGGGTCAGCCGGGCGGTCGCCGCCGCCACCGTCTCGGCCAGTTCGGCCCGGCGCAGCCGCAGCATCCCGCGCAGTTCCTCGGTGTCCACCCGCTCGTCCAGGATCGACTGGACCTGCTGGAGGGTGAAGCCGAGTTCCTTGAGCGCGATCACCCGGTTCAGCCGGGCGAGCTGCTCGGCGCGGTAGAAGCGGTAGCCGCTGACCGGGTCGACCTGTGCGGGGCGCAGCAGCCCGATGGCGTCGTAGTGACGCAGCATGCGGACCGAGACCCGGCCGTGCCGGGCGAAGTCTCCAATGGTGAACATGATGGCTCCACTCCAGCGCCTGACACGGTGTGAGGGTCAACCTACGAGCTGCCCCCGAAACGCGATGGATCGTTTCCTCCGGAGCAGGACGCGATAGGTCGTCTTGACGTGCCCGGGGCTGATCCGTCCTCAGCAGCACCGGGCCGGGCGCGGGTCGACCCGGCCCGGTGCGTACGCTCCCCGGATGAGCGAGAACCCTCCCGCGCCGGGTGCGGTCGCCACCGAGCGGCTCGACCTGCGCCCGGTGCACCTGGACGACCTCGACGCGCTGCACACGATCAACCGCGACCCCGAGGTGTGGCGTCATCAACCCGCGGGCCGGCACACCGGGATCGCGCAGACCAGGGACTGGATCGAGCGGGCGGCGGCGCGCTGGGAGGAGGAGGGGAGCGGCTACTGGACGGCGCGGCTGCGCACCACCGGGGAGGTGGTCGGCGTCGGCGGCGTGCAGGTCCAGGGCCGCGGGCACTGGAACCTCTACTACCGCCTGGCGCCCGCGCACTGGGGCCACGGCTACGCCACCGAGCTGTCCCGGGCAGCGATCGATGCGGCCCACCGGCGGCGGCCCGAACTGCCGGTCTTCGCCTGGATCCACGCGCACAACACCGGTTCGCGCGCGGTTGCGCAGCGGCTCGGACTCATCGACCACGGCCTGCGACTCGACCCGTTCCTGCGCGAACTCCTCCATCTCCACGCCGACCGCCCGCAGCCCGAGGAGCGCCTGACCGGGCCAAACTGAGAGTCAGCTGGGAGTTTCAACCCCACTTTCTGCAAAAGCAGTTCGTCCGATATTCTCCGTCGAAATCTCCGTCGGCCCGGGGTGGGTCTCCAGCGGCCCGACGGCACACGATCGCGTTCCGGACGGCTTCTGGTGGGGGCTCCCCATGGGCGCGGCATTCTGATGATGAGGTGCACACACCCATGCGTCGTTCTCTCGCTCTGGCCGCGGTCGGCACCCTTGCCTCCTCCGCGGTGCTGACGGGTGCTCCGGCCGCGCTGGCGGCTGCCCCCTTCAGCGCGCCCTTCTCCGCCCACCTCGCGCTGCCGGCGATCCTGGCGACCAGCCCCACGCCCTCGGCCACCCCGGCCACGGGCGACGACCAGGCGGTGCCGGCCGCGGTCCGACCGCGCCTGGAGGTCCAGGGCCTGCGCGACCGGATCACCGCGGGCGCGGCGCCGACCGAGTTCACCGTCGAGCTGACCAACCCCTCCAAGAGCGACCTGGTCTTCTACCCGGCGCTGCGGGTGAACGACAAGGCCGGCGACTTCGACACCACCGCGCTCACCGTCGACTACCGCCGCGGTCAGCAGGACTGGCAGCCGAGCACCGTCCCGACCTACCTGAACACGCTGCGGCTGCTCGGGCCGCTGGACCAGAACGGGGCGCCCGCGCCGGGCGCGCTGATCTTCGTCAAGGCGGGCCGGTCGGTCTCGATCAAGGTCCGGCTCGGGCTGCCGGCGGACAACCCGACCGGGCCGGCGTTCGCGCAGTTCGTCTCCTACTGGGCGCCGGTGGACGCGCAGCGGCAGCCGACCCAGGCGGGGGAGATGTCGGCGAGCCGTCCCTCGTACTTCTGCGTGGTGTCGCCCGGCACCCCGAAGCCCTCGCACAGCCCGACCGGGAGCGCCTCGCCCACGGTCGAGCCGTCCTCCTCGCCGACGGTGCCAGCCACCCCCAGCGCCTCGCCGTCCAGCCCGGCCACGCCGCCGGCCTCGCCCTCCGCGCCGTCCACCTCCGCCTCGCCGTCCCCGTCCACCTCCGCCTCGCCGTCCCCGTCCGGCTCCGCGAGCCCCTCGCCCAGCCCGTCGCAGACCCCGGCCCCGACGCCGAGCACCGGCGCGTCCGCCACGCCGACGCCGAGCGCCACCCCGAGCCGGTCCGCCACGCCGGCCCCGAGCGCCAGCGCGACCGCCACCCCCGCGCCGTCCACCCCGGCACCCGCGAGCGCGCTGCCCGGCGGCCCCTCCTCCTCCCCTTCCTCTTCCTCCTCCGACGACACCGTGACCCCCTTCCCGGTCCAGCCGCCGGCCGCCGCCGTCCTGCCGATCCCGGCCACCGCCGTGCAGCAGGCCCAGGCCAGCGCCGCCGCGGACGAGAAGAGCCTGGCCTTCACCGGCGGTGGTGGCGACGCCGTGCCGATCGCCGTCACGGGCGCCACGGTCTTCGCGCTCGGTGTCGGCACCCTGGTGCTGCTGCGCCGCCGCAAGGGCGGTGCGCGGCACGCCTGACCTGTTCGGTCCGTTGACCGGACCGGTGGTCCACACCTCCTGGGTCCGTCCGAGCGGTTGAGCGGACGGGCCCAGGAGCGCTGTGCGCGGAACTCGGAAGACCCGGTTGTTCCACCTGATCGCATAGGATGACCGGCCGAAGGGGCCGGTGTGGGGAAGAGGAACAGGTGCGCCGAGCAAGCGCGGATGACGAAGCAACCGACTACGGGTCGAACACCGGCCGTATCGCGAGCCTTCCTGTCCGTAGACACCACGTGCTGCTGGTGGCGTGGACGGTCATCTGGTTCCTGATCGTCGAGCCCAGCGGCGGCTTCTCGTGGCACTACCTGCGCGAGGGCGAGCAGCTGCTCTTCAGCGGCGGCAACGGCGGCGGCCTCTCCCTCTACGCGCACCACCCCGAACTGCAGATCGGCCCGGTGAGCCTGATGGCCGCCCGGCTCTTCGCGCCGTTCCCCGCGAACGTCGGACAGGTGCTGGCCGAGGGCACGATGTCCGCGCTCGGCCTGATCATGCTGGTCCTGGTCGGGCGCACCGCGGCCTGGTACTACCGGGGCACCGGCACCAACCACCGCCGGCTCCAGCAGCGGATCCTGATCGCGGGCCTGGCCTTCATCCCGATGTGGGTCGAGGTCTCGGTGCGCTTCGCGCACATGGACGACGTGCTGGCGCTCTTCTTCACGATGCTCGCGGTGCACGCGCTGGCCCGGAACAAGCCGGCCGCGGTCGGCATCTACCTGGCCCTGGCGGTCGACTCCAAGCCCTGGGCGATCTCCTTCCTCCCGCTGATCCTGGCGCTGCCCAAGGCGTCGTGGAAGCGCTCCTTCCTCTGGTGCGTCGGGCTGATCGCGGTGGCCTGGCTGCCGTTCTACCTGAGCAACCTGGGCTCGCTGTCGGCCGCCAAGTTCACCATCCCGAACCAGCCCGCCTCCTCGCTGCGCTGGCTCGGCGTCTCGGACCCCTCCACCCCCTGGTGGGACCGCCCCGCGCAGTTCGCCGTCGGGATGGGCCTGGGCACCCTGGCGGTGCGCCGCGGGCGCTGGCCGGCCGTGGTGCTGGTCGGGGCCAACGCCCGGATCCTGCTCGACCCGAGCGTCTACACCTACTACACGGCCTCCATCCTGCTCGGCACGCTGCTCTGGGACGCGGTCGGCCAGCGCCGCCTGGTGCCCTGGTGGAGCTGGATCGCGCTGGCCTCGCTCTACGGCGGCACGCTGCTGATCCCCTCGGACTCCACCAAGGGCATGATCCGGCTGGCCTTCGTGGTGATCTCCACGGCCTATGTGCTGCTCTGGCCCACCAAGCAGCCGCGGCGGGGCCGCGGCAGCGGCGGGCGCGGTTCCGGCGGGCGCCGGGCGGGCGGTCGCGCCGAGCAGCCCGCGGCGCTGTCGAGCGAGCAGCAGGGCGGCATCCCGGCCCCGGCCGGCACCGGCGGGCGCCGGGCCCGCAACCGGGGCAGTGTGCCGCCCCCGGTCGGCGGGTCCCGCACCCCGGCCACCATGGGCGGCTGATCCGGGGCTGATCCGCCGCTGATCCGCAGCCGGTCGGCCCGGCGCGGCGAGGGGGCGGTGGCGGGATCTTGGCGGTCGTGGTCGTCCACGCCACTGTCGGCGGTGGTGGTCCGCGGCGGAGGATCGGGGCACCGCCCAGCAGCCAGCCCCGCCGAGGAGCCGACCGTGACCACCGCCCCCAGCCCCGCCGCCCCCGCTCCCGCCCCCGCGCACACCGCGAGCAGTGCCGCCCCCGCCCCCTCGCCGGTCAGCGCGATCCCGGCGCTCTCCCCGGAGCGGGCCTTCGCCTTCTTCGCCGAGCGGCTGGGCTGCCAGGCCGACCCGGCCGACGTCTGGTACGCGATGCGGGACGGCAGGCAGGACTTCACCCTCCTCGACGTGCGGATCGAGGGCGCCCACCGCAGGACCCACCTGCCCGGTGCGATCAGCCTCCCGCTGGCGGAGATCACCCCCGAGCGGGTGGCCGAGCTGCCCGCGGGCCTGCTGGTGGTCTACTGCTGGGGCCCGGCCTGCAACGGCTCGACGAAGGCCGGGATGAAGCTCGCCGCGCTCGGCCGCGAGGTCAAGGAGATGATCGGCGGTCTGGAGTACTGGATCCGCGAGGGCTGGCCGACCGAGGGCCGCCGGCCGGTCGACCCGAAGAGCGCCACTCCCGCCGACCTCGGCCTCGTCTGCTGACCGGCCCTCGCCGACCGGGTCAGGCCGCTCCGCTGCCGAACGAGCGCCGGTAGGCGGTGGGCGAGGTCCGCATGGTGCGCCCGAAGTGGTGCCGGTAGGTCGCCGCGCTCTCGAAGCCGACCGCCGCGGCGATCTCCTCCACCGTCCCGTCCAGCGACTCCAGCAGCGGCAGACTGGCCGCGATGCGCTGGGTGATCACCCAGCGCATCGGGCTGGTCCCGTTCCGGGCGGTGAAGTGCCGCAGGTAGGAGCGGTCCGACATGCGCGCGGCCCGGGCCAGCAGCGAGATGCTCAGCGGCGCGGAGAGGTGGTCCAGCGCCCACTGCATGCTGCGCGCCACCCCGTCCTCGGCCGCCTCCACCGGCGGCACCGCGGCCTGGATGAACTGCGCCTGTCCGCCGTCCCGGTGCGGCGGGACCACGAAGCGGCGGGCCACCGTGTTGGCCACCCTGGCGCCGTGGTCGGTGCGGACCAGGTGCAGGCAGAGGTCGATGCCGGCGGCGCTGCCCGCGCTGGTGAGCAGGTCCCCGTGGTCCACGTAGAGCACGTCGGGGTTGACCGTCACCGCCGGGTGGCGCTGCTGCAGCAGCTCGGCGTACCGCCAGTGCGTGGTGGCCTCCTTGCCGTCCAGCAGCCCCGCCGCGGCCAGCGCGAAGGCGCCCGAGCAGATCGAGACGATCCGCGCCCCGCGTTCGTGCGCGGTGCGCAGCGCCGCCACCAGCGCGGGGGAGACCTCGCCGGTGAAGGCGTTCGGCACGCCCGCCACGATCACGGTGTCGGCCGCCGCCAGCTCGTCCAGCCCGTGCTGGGCGGTCAGCAGGAACCCGCCCATGGCGCCGAGCGGCCGCCCGGGCTGCTCGGCGCAGACCTTCAGGCCGTACCAGGGGGCGGCGAGCAGTCCGGCCAGTTCGGGCCTGGCCAGCGCGAAGACCTCGACGACCACCCCGAGCTCGAAGGGCGCCATGCCCTCGAACGCGTACACCGCCACCGTGTGCACCGGCTCGGGCCGCCGTCCGATCGCCACCGGGACCGGTTGCGCTCCACTCCGCTCGGTCATGGACCCCCCTGTGCGCCGTGCCGAAACTGCTGGCGAGTGTAGTGGCGGGGGTGCCGCGAGCGGATCAGCGGCCGGTCCGCCGCCGGTCCGGACCGAGGCGGATCACGGGTGACCGGAGCCGATCGGAAAATTTTCGAAGTCACCTGCAACCCCCCGCGGGGATGGACGTCTATCAGGGTGGGAGCAAGGGAGCGGGACCGGCCGGGCCGGACCGCGTCAGCCGCTCCCGTCGATCCCACCGCCACCAGCACCACCGCCATGCCCAGGGGGGCCGCGTCATGCGCATGTCCGCTATCAACCGATTCACGGTGATTGTCACGGCAGACGAGGGCTCCGGTGACACCTCCTGGATCCGCCGCCTGGCCTGACCTGCCGCCAGGGGAGCGGCCGGGGGGTGCCACAATTCCGTCGTTCATGATCTTGAAATCAGCTTTGACGGCCGTCGCCGTCTCGGGGGAAAGCAGACCGTACATGTCCTTGGCCATGGCACCGAGCCTGCCCGCCGCAGTCCCCGTCCGGGGACTGCGGGGCCGGCGTTCGCCGGGTGTCCTGAAACTGCTGTTCGGCGCGCTCGGCACCTCCCCGGGCGAGGTGCCCGCGGGCGCGGAGCCGAGGGACGGCCAGGCGCCGCCGGCTGCCCGCCGGGCCGGGTTCCGGCTGCTGCGCGGCGGTCGCGCGGAGGACGAGGAGCGGCCGACGGTGACCGACCTCTACCACGCGCACCGGCTCGGCCTGGTCCGGCTGGCCGTGCTCCTGGTGGACCGTCAGGACGTAGCGGAGGACGTGGTCCAGGAGGCCTTCGCGGCGCTCTTCCAGAAGCACGGCGAGCGCCTGGACGACCTGGACAACGCGCTCGGCTACCTGCGCACCTCGGTGGTGAACGGCGCCCGCTCGGTGCTGCGCCGCCGCAAGACCGCGCGCGAGTACGTGCCGCCGCACGAGGCGGACGCCCCCTCGGCCGAGGACCACGCCGTCCTGAACGACGAGCACCGCCGCGTGGTGCTCGCCCTGCAGGAGTTGACCGAGCGGCAGCGCGAGGTGCTGGTGCTGCGCTACTGGTCCGATCTGTCGGAGGCGCAGATCGCCGAGGCCCTCGGGCTCTCCCGAGGCGCCGTCAAGTCCACCGCGAGCCGGGCGCTGGACGCCCTGGAGAAGCAACTGGAGAAGGTCCGATGACTGATCGTCAGAAGCTTGGGCCTTCGGGGGACGGCTCCGACGGCACCCCCTTGGAGAACCTGCTGCGCGAGGCGATGAGTGCCCGCGCCGCCCAGATCACCGCGGGCAGTCTGCGTCCCGCGGCCCCGCCGGCCCGCCGCCTGCGGCGCACCCGGCCGCTCTACACCGTCGCGCTGCCGCTGGTGGGGCTGGCGGCGGCGGCCTCGATCGGCTACCTGGGCTTCCGCAGCGACACGGTGGCCGAGCACGTGGTCCCGCCGCCGGCGGCCGTGCTGCCCACCAGCGCCCCGTCCTCGGCCACGCCGTCCGCCTCCCCGTCCCCCTCGCCCTCGGACTCGCCGTCCCCCTCGCCCTCGCCGTCCACCGCCCCGGCCACACCCAGTGGCTCGGTGACCTCCGACGACGCCCCGTCCGGCACCCCCGGCACCCCCGGCGCGAACGGCGGCCAGGCGCAGAGCTCGACGACGAGCGGCAGCCCGGTGTCGAGCGACGGCCCGTCGGCCCCCGCGAGCGCCACCGGGACGCCGTACACCTTCCGGGGCGTCAGCTTCACGCTCCCGGCGGGCTGGACGGCGAAGGCCAACGGGACCCAGGTGTGCCTGGAGACCCCGGGGGCCAAGCCCGACGACACCGAATGCGAGCCGCACGGGGTGTCCATCACCGCGTACAGCACGGCGGCGGATCTCGGGCAGCCCTTCCCGGTCGTCGAGGACCAGTACTCCCCGGACGGCTGGGCGCACCAGCCGGAGTGCTACTCCTGGGACAACCCGGCCATGGGCGGACAGCAGAGCCTCACCGACTACCGGTTCCAACTGGGCGTGCTGGCAGGGCAGTCCGTCCATGAGGCCACCTGGCAGCTGAAGTGCGACACCGGCGCCACCTTCACCGCGCGCCGCTGGGACTTCCCCAAACAGCAGGTCTTCGTGTCGGCCCGGGGTCTGAGTGCGACCTACGAGAGCGGGCTGCAGAGCGTGCTCGGCAGCCTGGACGTGTCGGGCCACCCCGACCCGCTGGGATCGCAGGCGGACGCGCTCTCGGTCGCCGTCAAGGGCCTGACGCCGAGCCAGCAGCTCAACCGCGGCACCCCGTACACCTTCTCGGTCACCTGGACGAACACCAGCAGCACCACGTACGCCACGGTGCTGCCGGCCGTCGCACCCGAGATGTACGGCAGTACCAACACCGGTCCGCCCCAGGCCCAGGGGACGATGGAGCGCCAGGACGGCGGCTCCTGGACCCAGCTCGGGATGCTCTGGAGCACCGCCGACTTCGGGGGCAGCAGCACCTCGACGACGTTCTCGCTGGCTCCCGGAGCCCAGCGGACCATCACCTACCGGATGACGCTGGACCAGCACAACAACCCGGGCACGCTGGTCCTGTCGGCCGGCGCCTTCCTCCAAGGGCAGGGCGGCCAGCTGTCCCAGCTCGGCAAGTTCTCGATGCCGCTGATCATCACCGGCCCCTGACACGCGCGAGGCCCTTGGCACCCCGACCCGGGGTGCCAAGGGCCTCGCCGTCAGCGCATCAGCCGATCGGGCGGATCAGCCCGCCAGCTCGGCCATCCAGGCCTCCACCGCGTCGGCCGTGCGGGGCAGCGCGGCCGAGAGGTTCTCGTTGCCCTCGGCGGTCACCAGGATGTCGTCCTCGATCCGCACGCCGATCCCGCGGTACTCCTCGGGCACCGTCAGGTCGTCCTGCTGGAAGTAGAGGCCGGGCTCCACGGTCAGGCACACGCCCGGCTCCAGCACCGCGTCCACGTAGGACTCGCGGCGGGCGTGGGCGCAGTCGTGCACGTCCAGGCCGAGCATGTGGCCGGTGCCGTGCAGGGTCCAGCGGCGCTGCAGGCCGAGCTCCAGGACCTTCTCGACGTCGTAGACCGAGGCGTCCAGCAGGCCCCAGGCGAGCAGGTGCTCGGCCAGCACGCGCTGGGCCGCGTCGTGGAAGTCGCGGAACCGGCCGCCGGGCCGCACCGCCGCGATGCCGGCCTCCTGGGCGGCGTACACGGCGTCGTAGATCTTGCGCTGCAGCGGGTTGAACGTCCCGTTGATCGGCAGCGTGCGGGTGACGTCGGCGGTGTAGAGGGTGCTGGTCTCCACGCCGGCGTCCAGCAGCAGCAGTTCGCCGGGGCGGACCTCGCCGTCGTTGCGCACCCAGTGCAGGGTGGTGGCGTGCGGCCCCGCGGCGGCGATCGAGCCGTAGCCCACGTCGTTGCCCTCGACCCGGGCGCGGCGCCAGAAGGTGCCCTCGATCCAGCGCTCGGAGGTGGCCACGGCCTGGCTCAGCTCCCGCACCACGTCGGTGAACCCGTTGACGGTGGCGGCGCAGGCGGCGCGCAGCTGCTCGATCTCCCAGGCGTCCTTGACCAGGCGCAGGCCGCTCAGGAAGACCTTCAGCTCGTCGTCGCCCTCCTCGGTGGTGGCGACCGCGGCCTCCAGGCCGGCGTCGTAGCCGCGCACGATCCGGGTGGGCACCGAGGCGTCGGCGGCGGCCAGCTCCTCGGCGGCCTTGCGCACGTCCCGGGTGGGCAGGCCGAGCAGCTGCTCGGCCTCGGCCAGCGAGTGGCGGCGGCCGACCCACAGCTCGCCCTGGCCGTCCAGCCAGAACTCGCCGTTCTCCCGGTCGGAGCGCGGCAGCAGGTAGAGGGCCTGGTCGTGGCCGCCCTCGGCGCGGGGCTCCAGGACCAGCACGGCGTCCTGGGTCTGGTCGCCGGTGAGGTGCACGTACTCGCTGGCGGCGCGGAAGGAGTACTCGGTGTCGTTGGCCCGGGTCCGCAGGTTGCCGGCCGGGACCACCAGGCGCTGGCCGGGGAAGGCGGCCGAGAGCGCGGCCCGCCGGGCGGCGGCGTACGGGGCCTGGGCGATCGGGGCCAGGTCGCGCAGCTCGGTGTCGGCCCAGCCGGACTTCATGGACGCCGCGAGCTCGTCCGACACCTCGCCGTACAGGCCGTTCTTGCGGCCCTTGATCGGCTGGTCCGCCGTCTCCTCCTCGGCACCGGCCCCCTCGGGGTTGTCCGCCACTGCCGGAGTACGGTCCTCGGTCACGTTCGTCGCCTCCTTGCGAGTCGTCCGCCCCTCACGCGTCGGATCGCGACAGGTGCCGGGCGGCTGTGGCACCCATGGTACGGACGAGCCGCCGATCACCCGTTCGGGAGGGGCCCGGGGCCCCTCCCGAACGCCCTGCTCAGGCCCCACGGACCCCGGTCGAGCCCTAGTCGAACCGGGCCGCCAGCAGCACCAGGTCGTCGGTCGTCTCCACCGTCTCGGGTGCCGTGCCCAGGCAGTGGCCCACCAGGTGGGCGCAGAGCGCGTCGGGGTCGTGCCGCAGCTCGCGCGGGGCGTCGGCGGCGGCCTTGCGCAGGCGGGCCTGGCCGGCGTGCAGGGTGGGGCCCAGACGGCGGGCCAGGCCCTCGGTGTAGAGCAGCAGCAGGTCGCCGCGCTCGACGTTCAGCTCCACCCCCGGGGCCTCCCAGCAGCTGAGCATGCCGAGCGGGGCGGAGAGCGAGGTCTCGACGAAGTTGGCGCCGTAGCGGGTGACCAGCACCGGGGGGCAGTGCCCGGCGCCGGCCAGGGTGATCCGGCGCTCCTGCGGGTCCAGGCAGGCGTAGACGGCGGTGGCGGTGCGGGCCGGCTCGGTGGTCTTGAGCAGCAGTTCCAGGTCGCCGAGGACGGAGACCGGGTCCTCGCCCTCCAGCACGGCGTAGGCGCGCAGCGCGGCCCGGATCCGGCCCATCGCGCTGGCGGCCGCGGTGGCCGAGGCCGGACCGGCGCCCGGTCCGTCGCCGGAGACCGAGCCGACGGTCAGCCCGACCGAGCCGTCCGGCAGCGTGATGGCGTCGTACCAGTCGCTGCCCGCGGAGTGCTCCAGCCCGGCCGGCAGCCAGCGGACGGCCAGCCGCAGCCCGGGCAGGTAGGGCAGGTGGTCGGGCAGCAGGCCGCGGCGCAGCGCCTCGGTGGCCCGCTGGCCACGCTCGGCGGCCAGCCGGCCGGCCAGCAGCGGGGCCGCGAAGGCGGTGAAGCGGCGGGCCAACTCCTGCTGCAGATCAGTGGGTTGGCGTGGCTCGGGATAGAACCAGACGGCGGCGGCGAGCGGCCCCTCGGCGTCGGTGGCCAGCGGCAGCGCGAAGCAGGCGGCCAGGCCCAGGCCGGCGGCCACCTCGCGGAACCGGGGGACCAGGCCCGGCTCGGCCGCCAGGTCGGCGTGCAGCAGCTGGCGCGGCCGGGCGCCGGAGCGCAGCAGACCGGCGAACGGGCCGTGCTCGACGGGCACCGTCTCCAGCGCGCCGATCGCGGCGTGGTCCAGCCGCAGGCCGACCATCGGGCCGTGGCCGGCGTGGTCCTGCCAGCCGGCGCCGGCCAGGCCGTGGACGGCGCCGACCGGCTCGACCGGGCGCCCGGTGGCCGGATCGGTGGCCAGGTCGGCGGCTGCGTCCAGGGCCGGGGCACCGGCCGGGCCGGTGACCGCGGCCCGGTCGAACGGCAGGTGGTTCTCGCCGCTCTCCCGGGCCACCGGGACGAGCAACGCGCGGTCCGCGCCGAGCAGTTCGGCGCCCGAGTCGAGCAGGGTGGTCAGCGTGGCGGCCAGGCCGCGGGCCCGGGCCAGGCGCTCGGTGTGCCGGTGCAGCAGGTCGAGCGCCGCCAGGCGCTCCGGCGCGGGCAGCAGGTCCAGGCGCTGCGCCGGCTCCTCGGCCGGTCCGCCGCCCGGCATGCGGGCCGTCGCGCCGTCCGGCGCCGAGGGCCCGTACGACGGGTCGCCGCCGTGCACCGCCTGCGGCTGGGGCGCGGCGAGCCCCGGCAGGTCGAGCAGGGCGGCCAGCCGCCGGCCCGTCGGTTGCGGGCCCTCGGCACCGCCCGCGCTCCCGGCCGGCTCCGGTGCGCCTGCACCCTGCCGCGTGCCGGCGCCACCGGCTGCGCCACCGCTGCCGCCGTGACCGGCCCCGCTGCCGGTCCCGGACGCCGGGACTCCGCTCATGCCACCGCTCGGGCCGGCCGCGCCGGTCGGACGCCTGTCACCCATGCCGCGACTCCCAGCGCTGAGGCCGTACCCCGTGCATCCGTGCATCCGCACATCCGCCCAAAGGCCTGCCAACCCACTCCAATGCCCCACTTGTACACAGGACGGTCGGGGCGTGTCCAGGATCGGAGCCCAGCCGGGTGGCTGGGTCCGCGCCGCACCCCGCGCCCCGTGCGCGCGCCCGCGCTCCGAAACGCCGGGCGTGGCGGGCACGGTCAGCGGGCAGAAGCTGACCAGAGGCTGCCGGACCCTGCCCGGAGCGTAGGGATCCCCCCGCCCGGCGGCCGTGCTGACCACAAGTCACTCACTCGTACGGTGGAACCAGAGGGCTCGCAAGGGCGTCCATCTGGTCGCATGAGGGATTCTCGTTCCAAGGACGCGTCCGAGGGCTACCCGGGTCGGCGTCCGTCGCACAGGACGCCGAGCACACCCTGCGGCTCCCCGGGCCGCGTCAAGGTTTTGAGCCAAGTCGGCCGTGAATCCCGTCGGTCGTGAATCTGTCGGCCGTGCGATCGGTCGATCGTGAGCAGTGCCGTCGTGAGCCCAAGTCGGCTGTGAGGCCATTCGGTTGTGAGACCAGTCGGTTGTGATCCACCCGTTTGTGATCCACCCCGGTCGCGGAGAGGAACGAGTGCGCATGCGTGAGTCGCGGGAGTTGTCCGCCAGGCACCGCAGAACCCGACAGGCGCTGCTCCAGGCGGCGTTGACCTGTGCGGAGCGCTGGCGCTGGCCGGTGCTGCCAGGGGCGGTGCTGGTGGAGCGGGCCGGCGTACCCGGTGGGCTGGGCCCCGCCGGGCCCGATCCCGCCGGGCTGGACGCTGCCGGGCTGGACGCCACCGGCCTCGATCCGGCCGGGCTCGATCCCGCCGGGCCGGTCGCGATCTGCTCCTGTGCCGATCCGCACTGCCCGGTCCCCGCGGCGCACCCGCACGACCACTCGCTGCTGGCGGCCACCACCGACGCCACCATGGTGCGCTGGTGGTGGGAGCGGCACAGCCCGCAGGCGCCGGTGCTGGTGGCGACCGGGAGCGCGGTGGCGGCGGTCAGCCTGCCGGCCGCGGCGGGGCAGCGGCTGCTGGCATACCTGGACGCGCTGCGGCTCACCCCGGGGCCGGTGCTGGCCTCGCCGACCCGCTGGGCGCTGCTCGTCGCGCCCTACGGGTACCCGGAGTTGGCGGAGCTGCTGGTGGAGCAGGAGCGGACGCTGCGGCCGGGCGGCGGTCCCGGCGCGGTGCCCAGCTCGGTGCGGTACCACGGGCCCGGCGGGTTCCTGGTGCTGCCGCCCTCGCGGGTCGGCGGCCAGGGCGCGGCGATGCGGTGGGTGCGGCGGCCGGTGCCGGCGCCGGGCGGCGGGGTCTGGCTGCCGCCGGTGGCGGGACTGTTGGAGGCTCTGGTGGCGGCGGGCTCGGCAGAGCCGGACGGCAGCAGGCTCGCGTTCTGAGGGGCAGGAGGCCGGCGGGAGATGGACACCGCCGGTCACATGGAAGATCCGGCCGCTGGCGACGGGGGATGCACCAGCGGCCGGACTGCTTTAAACAGTAACAAGGATTCGCGCCTTGGCCAATTTCCTCCGCGGGTCGACCCCGGTGTTTCCGGGTTTTTGGGCCCAGATGTGACCGGAGTCACGCTCCCACGATCGGAAATGATCACCAAGCGCCATCTTCGGTCAGTTCAGCGTGACCTGACGGCTCACCAGATTCGCGCGCGCCCGGCGCTCCTCCGCGCTCAGGGGCGCGCTGACGTCGAGCGCGCCTGCCAGCCGCTCCGCGAACGCCGCTGCCGGCTTCTCGCAGTCGGCCGCCGACATCTCCAGCGGCAGGTCCCAGACCGGCACGGTCAGGCCGTGCGCGCGGAACGAGCCGACCAGCTTGGTGCCCTCGCCGATCGAGGCCTCGCCGGTGGCGGCCAGCCGGGCCAGCGCGTCGAGCAGCTGCTCCTCGGGCACCGTCATGACCCAGCGCAGGTGGTTCTTGTCGGGGGTGCCGCACCAGTAGGCGCTGTCCACCCCGGCCAGCTTCTCGGTCGGGATCGCCGAGGCGTTGGCGCGCTCCAGCGAGGCGGCGACCTCGCCGGTGGCGGCCTCGGCGTCCTCCAGCCAGAACTCGAAGCCGGTGTGCACGGCGGGCGTGAAGGGGGCGCCGAGGTCCAGCAGGTCCTGCAGGCGCGGGCCGTCGGCAGCCGCCCGGCGGGTCGGCACCGGGTTGCCGGGCTCGGTCACCAGGGCCTCGGTCAGTGCGTCGGCGAGGTCGCGGCTCAGGTCGCCGGAGGAGGACTGGGTCTGCAGGCCGAGCAGGATCGACCCGTCCGGACGGCGCAGCGCGGGCCAGGCCAGCGGCAGCACGGTGGCCAGGGTGACCGACGGCACGTCACCGGTGGCCCCGTCGGTCAGGCCGGCGACCAGCGTCAGCGGCACGGTCGCGGCGGGCACCAGCTCGCGCAGCGCCACCCAGTCGGCCTCGCCCGGCAGTCCCTCGAACGGGCGGTGCACCAGCTCCTGGACGGCGTGCGCGGCCTGCCGACCGTGACAGGCCTTGTAACGGCGGCCCGATCCGCAGGGGCAGTCCTCGCGGGCGCCGACGACGGGGACGCTGTCCGTCGTGGCGGTGCTGCGGCTCGGCTGGGACGACTTCTTGGCGGCCTTCTTGGCCATGGTGCGGCTCTCCCGGGAGTGGTGGGCACGGAATTCTCCCGGGCAGCCTACTGAGAATCGGCGGTGCTCCTGGGAGTCGCTCAGGCCGAGCGGCGCACGGGCTGCTCCGCCCGGGCCGGCAGCGCGGCCCAGACGGTCACCTCGCCCGGCGCGTCCCGCACCCCCCAGTCGGCGGCCAACTGGCCGACGATGCTCAGGCCGCGCCCGCCCTTGGCGGTCAGCGAGGGGCTGGCCGGCAGCGGCCTGGTGGTGGCGCCGCCGTCGGTGACCTCCAGGGTCAGCAGGCCGTCGTTGTGCATCTGCCAGCGCACCAGCACCCCGCCGGCCGGCTCCGCCGGCTGCCCCGCCGCCCCGCCGTGCCCCGCCGCCGGTTGCGCCGGGGTGCTGGACGAGAGCGCGGAGCCCGGCTCGTGCGCCGCCCGCGCGTGGCGGTGCGACCCGGCGCTGACCAGCAGCACCTCCAGCGCTGCGGCCTCCGCCGCGGCCTCCGCGCTTTCCGCGCGGGCCGCGGACTTCGGCATATCGGCGCCGTGAAGTCGGAATTCCTCGCTCGCCCCCCCGGCGAGATCGAGCAATGGTGCAAGCGGCCGCGCATAGCGGCAGGAATTGCTGAGCAGTTCGGAAAGGATCAGAACCGCGTCGTCGATGACGGCAGCGGGGACCTTACGGTCGCCCAGGTCACGCCGCAGCCTGCGCCGGGCAGCCCCGACACTGGCCGGGCCGTGCGGCACCGCCATAGTTGATGAAGTCGGCACTTCACGCGCCACCATCAACGCCACCCCCGGACCTCCTTCAGCGTTTGCCGAGGGATGGATGCCCCGACGGAATGCACCGGAAACGGGTTCGGTCGGTTGCGGTCCGTCAATTGTGAAGTTGTGGAAGGTGCCGCAACACGCTGTGCGCAAAAGGTGATTAGCTGCTTACGCTGCGTCAATCGAGGGAGTGGATTCCGTCCGCCGGGCCCATCGCACCACCCACTGCGCGCGCCCGCGTACGCCAACCGGACCGCTCCGCGCGGCTTGCCGTATCGCCGCCGCCGCCGCACCGCCGCAGTGTCGCACCGCCGTCGCCGCGGCACCGTCCGGGCGGCCTCGCGGCGGGCCGGCTCAGCGCCCCAACTGGTCCAGGACGTCCCGCGGCCGGTTGGTGATGATCGCCTCGACCCCGAGCTCCAGGCAGAGCGCCACGTCCTCGGGCTCGTCCACCGTCCAGACGTGCACCCGGTGCCCGGCCGCCCGCAGCCTGGTCACCAGCTCGGGCCGGCGCCGCACCAGCTCGATCCCGGGCCCGGCTATCACGGCGCCGGCGGGCAGGCCGGCGCCCGGCCACAGCCGCAGCAGCGCCGGGTGCTCGAAGAGGAAGACCCGGGGGAAGGCCGACCCGGCCCCGCGCAGCCGGCCCAGCGCCAGGCCGGAGAAGCTCATCAGCCGGGCGTGCGGCCGCTCCCCGTCGCCCTGGTCGGCCCCGGCAGCCGCGCCGATCCCGTAGTGGGCCAGCATCCGCAGCAGCTCGTGCTCGACCGCGCCGCGGTAGCGCACCGGGTGCTTGGTCTCGATCGCCAGGTCCACCCGGCGCCCGCAGTCGGCCACCAGCTCCAGCAGGTCGGCCAGCGGCAGCACCCCGCGCCGCTCCGGGTCCGCCCGCTCGGCCTCGGTGCCGCCCGGCTTCCAGGAGCCGAAGTCGTAGGCCTGCAGCTGCGCCAGGGTGAGCGTGGAGACCACCCGCCGGCCGCCGTCCGAGACCCGGGCGATGGTCCGGTCGTGGACGCAGACCAGCTGCCGGTCCGCGGTCAGCCGCACGTCGCACTCGACCGCGTCCGCCCCCTCGGCCAGCGCCCGCCGGTAGGCCGCCAGGGTGTGCTCGGGCAGCGCCGCGGAGGAGCCGCGGTGGGCGACCACCTGGACCGTCCGTGCGTCGCGTCCTGGTCCGGTGGAGGAGAGGTCGAGAGTCGTCACGGGTCCACCCTAGATGGCCCGGGTGACGCGGACGCGTCGACCGTCCGAACGCGGGGTTCCGCAGGTCAGCGCGCGTGTCGGCGCCGCCGGCCGGCCCGGTCGGCGGCGCCGGGGCCTCAGGCGCGCTCGGCGAGCCAGGGCAGCCGGATCACCGCGAGCGTGGCGAGCCCCGCGACCAGGAAGGAGAGGAGCGAGGCCGAGGACCACTGCTGCGGCGTGAAGTGCACCGCGGTCTGCAGGCCGGTCCAGAAGCCGGTCCACCAGCCGGCCACCGCGGTCGGCGCCAGGAACTGGTAGACGGCGAAGCCCAGCGCCCACGGCAGCAGCATCAGCGGCCGGGCCGGGGCCTGCTGGCCCAGGTCCCAGCCCCGCCGGCCGCGGCCCAGGAAGAAGTCCACCGCGAGCACCGCGAGCAGCGGCACGAAGACCGAGCCGATCAGCCCGAGGAAGGCGTAGTAGGAGTCGGTGAACTCCTTGATCTGCAGCGCCAGCGCCGTCACCAGCAGGCCGATCGCGCCGGTCAGCAGCCGCCGGTCCACCCGCGGGAAGAGGTTGTGGACCGACATCGCGGTCGAGTAGACGTTGGCGAACGACTGGTCCGCCTCGCGCAGCACCAGCACCAGCAGGAAGGCCCAGCCGGCCGCCACCCCGGCGAACGAGTCGAGCAGGTTGTCGGCGTTGCCGTGCGACTGGAGCAGCGCGATCAGGCCGAGCAGGTAGCACCAGACCTGGGCGACCGTGTAGCCGGAGAAGGTGCCCCAGAACGAGGCCCGCCCGGTGCGCGAGTGCCGGGTGTAGTCGGCGGCCAGCGGCACGAAGGAGATCGAGACGGCGATGATCGCGTCGGTCGCCTTCAGGAAGCCGTGCCAGTTGCCGGCCCCGGGGTCCGGCCAGCCCTGCCGGCCCAGCTGGACCGTGAAGTAGACCATCGCGACGCCCACCGCGATCGCCACGTACTTGCGCAGCGCCGCGATCGACCCCAGCGGCCAGATGGTGAGCGCGGTGGTCAGTGCCCCGGCCAGCAGCACGAAGAGCCAGCGCCAGCCCTGGGTGCCGGCCACCGTCTGGGCGCCCCAGGCGATCACGATCAGCTCGTACACGCCCCAGCCCAGGCACTGCAGGATGTTCAGCACGGTGGGCAGGTACGACAGCCTGGTGCCGAACAGGCCGCGCAGCACGGCCATCGCGGGCGCGCCGGTCCGGGTGCCGATCAGCGCGGCCACCCCGAGCATCGCGGTGCCGATCACCGTGCCGGCCACGATCGCCACCACCGAGGCGGTGAAGGAGAGCTCGCTGCCGGGCTGGCCGAGCACCGTCGCGGCGCTGGTGAAGCCGATCAGGCTGATCCCGAGGTTGGCCCAGAGCGCGAACTGGTCGCGGAAGCCCAGGGTGCGCGCAGGCGCGGTGTCCAGCACCAGCGGCGCCTCGGCGCGGTCGGTGCCCGGCGGCTCCAGCACCGTGACAGGAGAAGGGGAAGGCGAAGCAGCCGTCATGGCCGATACTCCCTACGCCGGCATTACCCGGTCAGGTTCCGGCGGTCAGCGCTCCCTCGACCACCTGGGCGTCACCGCCATGGCGTACGGTCGACCAGCGCACTCTCAGCCTGGTGGGTCCAAGCTCCCGCGTGTCTTCAACAGATGCGACAGGGTAGCCCGGCGTTTGGATTACGCCAAGGTGGGGCAAAGCGCCGTCCGCATCGCGGGATGCCGCCGGGGAGGCCGGACGGCCCGCGGGGTGGGCGAAGGGGGGCTGTTCGGTCCGTCTAAGGATTCTTATCGGTTCTTCAGGCGGTCCCTTACGGCAACCAGATCGTGCATAGGAAAAACTATGGGCCAAGGTCCGTGTCAGCGATGGAGGTCGTCCGTGAGCACCGAGCACGAGAGTGGTTCCACCGGGCCGCAGGGGGAGCACCTCTCCAGCGGTCACGGCGAGCCGGGGGGCACTCCGGCGGTCGGTGACACACCGACGGTGAGCGAGCCGGTCGTGAAGGCGCAGCCGACCCTGGCGTTCACCAAGGTGCCCGCACCCGAGGCCCCGGCCGAGAAGCCGGTCGACCCGCGCGTGGCGGCCCCGGCCGAGGCTCCCGCCGCCCCTGTTGCCGAGCCCGCCGCCGAGGCCCCCGCCGCCGAGGCCGAGGCGCGCCCCGCGGCGCCCGCCTACCTCGACGCCCCGCCGCCCTCGGCGCCCGCCTCCTCCTACCAGGACACGCCGCCCCCGGCGACCGCTCCGGCCGCCGGCGCCATGGAGCCGCCGGCCAACCCCTACGCCCCCCCGCCCGTCACCCCCGTGGCGGGCGGCGCACCGATCACCCCCGGTGTCCCGGCCGGCCCGCCCCCGCAGGCCGAGCACCACCCCTTCGGCGCCGGCACCCCGCTCGGCGACACCTGGTCGACCCCGGCCGCCGCGCCCGGTTACCCGGGCGGCCCCGGCTACCCCGGTGGCCCCGGCTACCCCGGCGCGGAGTTCCCCGGTGAGTACCCGGGCGCCTTCGGCACCCCGCCGGCGCCGCGCAAGAAGGGCAAGGGCGGCCTGGTCGCGCTGATCGCCGCGGTCGCGCTGGTGGCCGGTGTCGCCGGCGGCATCACCGGTGCCGCGATCAAGGGCAACGGCTCCAACTCCGCCTTCGGCAGCAGCCGCACCAGCACCACGGTCAGCGGCAGCACCAACCAGGCCGCCCTCAACCGGGCACCCGACTCGGTGGCCGGCGTCGCCAACAAGGCGCTGCCGAGCGTCGTCACCATCAAGGCCGAGGGCAGCTCGGAGTCCGGCACCGGCACCGGGTGGGTCTTCGACACCGAGGGCCACATCGTCACCAACAACCACGTGGTCGCCCCGGCCCAGGGCGGCGGCAAGCTGACCGTCAAGTTCTCCGACGGCAACAGCTACCCCGCCTCGGTGGTCGGCCAGGCCAAGGGCTACGACCTCGCCGTGGTCAAGCTGGACAGCCAGCCGAGCGAGAAGCTCACCCCGCTCCCGCTGGGCGACTCCGACCAGGTCGCGGTCGGCGACACCACCATCGCGATCGGCGCCCCCTACGACCTGGAGAGCACCGTCACCTCCGGCATCGTCAGCGCCAAGAACCGCCCGGTCGCCTCCGGCGACGAGAGCGGCACGCAGACGTCCTACATGAACGCGCTGCAGACCGACGCCTCGATCAACCCGGGCAACTCCGGCGGCCCGCTGCTGAACGCCAGCGGCTCGGTGATCGGGGTTAACTCGGCGATCCAGTCCAACTCCAGCGGCAGCGGCCAGGCCGGCAGCATCGGCCTGGGCTTCGCGATCCCGATCAACCAGGTCAAGCGGGTCGCCCAGATGCTGATCAGCACCGGCACCCCGGTCTACGCGACGCTCGGCGTGCTGCGCAACGACAACTACAACGGCGACGGCGCGCAGATCAACACCGCCCCCGTCGGCAACACCGCGGCGGTCACCCCCGGCGGCCCGGCCGACAAGGCCGGCCTCAAGCCCGGCGACGTGATCACCAAGCTCGACGGCGAGGTCATCGACAACGGCCCCGCCCTGGTCAGTGCCATCTGGACGCACGCCCCCGGCGAGCAGGTCCAGATCGACTACACCCGCAACGGCCAGCCCGGCCACACCACCGTCACCCTGGGCAGCCGCACCGGCGACCAGCCCTCCTGACCCGGACCGCACCACACCCACCGGAATCAGGTGCACCGAACCCCCGCGGACCCGTTAGGCTGACCTCCGCCTGGAGAGCTGCCCGAGCGGCCTAAGGGAACAGTCTTGAAAACTGTCGTGGCGTGACCCGTCACCGTGGGTTCGAATCCCACGCTCTCCGCCGGTGGGGAAACCCCTGATCAGGGCGGGTATCGGCTACTTGCCGATACCCGCCCTTTTCGATTCCTGTCCCAGGGTGTCCCACTGTTTCCCAGTCCTGACCACCGCGTCGGGGCCAGGCCGGGGCCAACTGTGGACCGGCTGCGGGTCACTCGGACGGGGGCGCAGAACCTTCCGAGCCCTCGTTCAGGGCCCGCTCGATCTTCTCGTTCGCCTGATCGCGCTTCCCGTCCAGCACCTTGGCGTAGAACCGGTAGAGCACCGCGACGCTGTGCCCGGCGCGGCGGGCCACCTCGGTGGGGTCTACCCCAGAGACGAGCCAGAGCGTGATGCCGGCCTTCCGCAGCGCGTAAGGAACTTCGGCCAACTTGTCGTCCGGCTCCGGCTCGTTCACCCCCTCGGGTACCTGAGTCAGCCGCCAAGCGTCGCGGATCTTCTTCCACACCGCCGCGTACTCCTTGCTCAGCACCCGGCCGCCCTCGGCCGCACGGAACACCCGGCCGCCGGTGCCGGTCCCGTACGTCGCCAGGTGCTCGCGCAGCATCGCCACCAGCACCGGGGGAATGGGTACATCACGAGTGGCCTTTCGGGCCCGCCGCTTGAGCCCGCGTTCGTCGTGGGTCGTTCCGTCGTCGGTCCAGGTGGAACCGACGTTCGGCGAACTCCCGGCCAGCAGCAGCTTGCCCCAGCCGGATTCGGGCAGGGTGCAGTCCCGCTTGCGCAGGTCCGTCACCTCGGCCGGCCGCATCCCCGCGTAGTACATGCACGCGAAGAACGCCGTGAGGTGGCGACCGCGCGGGCCAACCGTCGGGGCGGTGGCGATCAGCCCTTTGGCCTGTGCTGGGTTCGGCACGTACCGCCAGTCAACCTCGTCATCCGTCTCCGGCGGCTCCCAGTCGATGAACTGCAAGGGATTGGCAGAGAGTTGGCGGCGCTCGACGCCATAGCGGAGGCAGTTGTTCAGCACCATCCGCTTGCGGCGGACGGTGTTGGCGGCGGCATCTTTGCCATCGAGCTTCAAGGCCAGCGAGGTGAGCCCGGCCCGCATCAGGTCGGCGTCTTCCTCCAACAGGCCCATCGGCACCGACTTTCGCTCAATCCATTCGAGCGCGGCGGCGATCTGCTCGGGCGGCTTGGGCAGGCGCTCGGAGAAGTTGAACGCCCAACCGGTCAGCGCCCGTCGGAGCACGCGGGGTGCGGGCGCCCCCTTCCGGTCGGTCACCAGCACGGGCGTGATGGTGGCGAGCGCATCGGCGCGCGTTCCGCGGCTCTTGGCGGACGAGCGCGCCCACTTCATCTCGGCGTACTTCCGGGCGTGTTCATACCAGGTGCCTTGCTGCTTGGCTCGCAGCTCGGACGCGGGCACGCCGGACTCCACGTCGAACTGCTCGCCGTTCTTCATCGCGGTGCGCAGCTCGGCCTCACGGCCCTGAGCCAGGGTCTTGGTGGCGTAGCTCTTGGAGTGCCGCTGGGGCCCCACGGTCCAGCGCAGCTCGAACGGCTTCCTGCGGCCGGGGCGCAGGCGGATCTCGTTGATCCGTACATCGAAGGTGAGCACTCGGTTCCTCGGGATCGAGAAGGGCCCTCGGCGCGTGCCGAGGGCCCTGGGGATGGGTGGTGAGGTTCGATCAGGCGGCGGCGGCCCTGCGCGCCGTCCACCACGCGTCGAGCGTGGCGCGGCTGCACCGCAGGTGGCCGTTCGGGAGCGGTACCAGCTCAGGAGCCTGGCCCTTGGCGCGCATGCGGTAGAACGCGCTTCGGGACAGGCGGGTCTCGGTGAGCACCTCGTTGAGCGTCAGGTACTCCTGCGGCGTCGGCTTCTTCGGCACGGCGGAACCTCTTCTCGGTCAGGTGATCGGGGCACAGGCTGGGTGCTTGGTCGCGCCGAGCGCGGCCAGCACCTCGTTCATGGGGGTTCCGCAGACTTTGCACATGGGTTGCTGGCCAGAGACTGGCTGCAAAGCAGCGTCCGCAGCGTCCTTAGCGTCCGCAATGGTGCCCCCGCGCTGGTCAGGCAAGCTGTTGCGCGCGGACGCTGACGCTGAGCCAGCGTCCGCACGAGCGTCCGCAGCGTCCGCAGCCGGGGCGTGCGGACGCTGTGAGGGGTGGTCGCGGACGCTGTCAGGAGGGTCAGCGTCCGCGAGAGTGGGCTGGTCAGCGGCGGTTGCGGACGCTGTGACCTCGGCGGACGCTGAATTCCCGCGCCCTCGGATGACGCTGATGGTGATGAGCCGCGTCCGCTTGCGGTCGGTGGCCCGGCAGCTGTCGTCGTAGCCGATCCCGACGGATCGAAGGATCGGAGCAATCCGCTTGAGGTGGCCACTGACCCGCGTCGCGTCCTTCGGCCACTTGGGGTGAAACCCGTCCGGCGGCGGGATGAGTTCGAGCAGCCGGGCAGCGCTGCCGGTCCAGGCTGCCTGCTGCTCGGCGAACTCGGCGACGGCCGACCCAAACGGGTCGCCGTCCAGCGCATCCGCGTTCACGTTCGCCGCGCCGGCCGTGTAGGAGTCCAGGGTGTGCCAGCCCTGTACCTGATCGACAGCGGCCAGCACTCGGGCGAAGTCGGCCATGCGCGGCATGCGGTCCAACTTCACACCCGGCAGCACCTTGAGCACACTGGCGAGCAGGTCCAGTAGGGCCCCGAGGATGGCCGGCCGGGCGGATCGGAACGCGGTGTCCAGCTCCTCTTCGCTGCGGCGGCTCTCCTCGCTGATCAGCTCCAGGTCGAGCAGCAGCATGCGTTCGGCGAGGTCACCCGCGAGGGCGCCAGCGTCGATGGTGGTCATGGCCAGCACCCGACGGAACGTCAGCACCACCACGTCATCATCGGTGTACAGAGCTCGGTCCACGATGCCGTCGCCAGTCACGGCCTTGCACAGGGTGTCCGACAGCCACGGCTGGATGTTGGACACGTTGTCCAGGCACAGCGCCCAGGAGTTGAACGCCTGGGTGGCCCACGCCTTCACGTCCCTGGGCTGGCTGCGCTTGGTCGCGGCGGATGGGTCGACCAAGTTGATCACGGTCTGCGCGGCCTTGGACTTGCCGGTGCCTTGCTCGCCCTTGAACGTCACCACCGGGTGCGGGATGTGTGGGATCCAGGAGGCCACCAGCCAGGCAACGAGCTGATGGAACGACTCGTCGCCCATGTTGAGCAGCCCGTGCAGCAGTGCCAGCCCACCCTTGCCGCGGACCGGCTCCGGCATGGGCGACATGGCGCCGGAGCGACGGAACAGGACCGGCGAGCGGTTGCTGACCTGCCAGCCATCGGTGGTGACGATGACGCACTTCCCGTCGGCGGTCCCCAGGTCCAGCACCACCCGGCCCGGTCCGCCAGCCACCCGCAGGTGGACCGGCACCGGGTCGGTAGCGGCGGCGATGCCTTCCAGCACGGTCATCGCGTCGGCGAGCGCGGACTGGGAGGGCACCGCGCCATCGCTCTCGTCGGTGAACTGTCGGGCGAGCTGCGAGCGAAGCCCGGCCCTGCCGCGCAGCGGCATCACCACCGCGGGCCCGCCGATCGGGACGCCGTACGGGCGGCCGTCTTCGGACATGATGAGCTCGTAGCGAGACCGGGCCAGGGCTACCAGCAGCGATGCCTGCGAGGGGCCCTTGCCCTCGGGGGCGCTCACCGGCTGGTCCGGGCATTGCGGCGGGCGGATGCGATGGTGGCCATCGCGCCGCGCTCAGGGTGGCCCTTGGACACGGCCGCGTCCAGCAGGGTCTGTTCCACGCGGTGTGGGTCGATGCCCGCCTCGAACGCGCGGCACGCGGCCCAGAACAGCCGGTTGTTCAGCTCGCCCTCTCCGGCATCCAGAACGACGCCTTCAAGGGCAGCCAAGCGCCCGCTGCCGCCTGATCCGTGCGGTACAGGCACTCGGCGCTCCGGCTCAGCCTGAGGGGGCGCCAGGAGCGCGAGAAGCGCTACAGGGGCGGGCGCGATGTGGCTCGGGTCAGCGTCGGGCGCGAAGGCGTACCGGCCGGCCGAGCCGAGCGAGCCCGGACCGACCAGGTAGCCGCCGCTGCCGCGCACGTCGATGCCCGGGCCGAGCTTGCTGGCCGAGTTGCTGATCCGCACCCCGGTCGGAGCGGACAACCACAGGTGCACTCCGCCCGAGGGGGTGTCCACCGTGGCCGTCTCCGGAACGGCGAACCCGTGCCGCTCGGCCAGCGCGGCGAGGGCGGTCACGCCGTCCAGGCCGTTCTTGCGGTCCAGGTCCAGCCCGATCAGGTGGAACGGCGGCTGGCCGCACGCGATGCCATACCCGGTCGCCCACGGCGCCACGGCGAACAGGGCTTCCAGGCGGGCCTGTTCGGTGGTCGCGTCGTGCACGCCGTGCCCGAACGCCCCACACTGCCCAGTGCAGAGCACCCCCGGCTGGTCGCGGTGGGCACCCGCGATGGCGGGCAGCTTGATGCGCGACAGCGGGAAGGCGGCGAACTGCCGCTCGGCCGCCCCTCGGGCGTGCGCCCGGGCCCTCGTCCAATTCGACGAGGGGCGGTTGGCTCCGGGGTGGTCGGTGGAGCGAGTAAGGGTCATGCTGGGGATCTCCTGTTCTCGGTACGTGAGCAGGGAGGCGGAGCGGCCGGCGGTTTCCTTGACCGGGAGTGTCGGCCGCTCCGCGCGCCTAGAACGGCGGCTCGTCGCTGTAGACGGGCTCGCGCCAGCCGAACCAGCGGCGGGCGGCCCAGCTGGGCAGGGGCAGGAGGCGGAAGTGGTGGCCGGGGTGCCAGCAGGGGCACAAGTCGGTGCCCGCGTACTCGCCGGTCTCCTCGTCGCCGTAGTCGAAGCCGCCGTCACCGAAGCAGTGCGGGCAGTTCGGGTTCGGGCGCTGGGTGAGGATCAGGGCGGGACTGCGGCCGTGGCTGGGGGCGAGGCGCCAGTGCAGGTTCAAGCGGCGGTCTCCTGGTTCAGGCGGCGCGGCGGGTGGTGATGTCGATGACCGCCGCCAGCCGCACCGGGGCGGGCTCGGTCAGCGGGGCGGGCTCGCGTCCGCTGGGCGGGGTGCCGCCGTCGGTCGTCTGCTGGGCGCGTTGGGCGGCGGACCACGCGAGCACGGCGGTGGTGGAGGCGGATTCGGCCTTGGAGCCGTGCCAGGTCCAGGCGGCGAGCCCGGAGGCTGCCACGGCGGTGCCGGTGAACAGGGCGCAGGTGATCAGGTCGGGGGTGTTCACGGGGTGGTCCCTCCGTGGCGGGTGGCGAAGGCGATCGCGTCGATGACGCTGGTGCCGAGCGCGGCGCAGCGCTGCTCGATGGCGGTCCAGGACTGGGGGTCGATGCGCATGAGCGCGGCCAGGGCGGCGGTGGGCTGCTGGTCGGCGGCGGCGGTGAGCGCGTCGGTGAAGTGGGCGGCGGCCAGCGGCCGGATCGCCGAGGGAGCGGTCACAGGGGGCTCCTTCACGGTGCTCGGGCTTGGTTGCTGTGAGTGAGAGGGAGGGAGGTCCCGGCGGCGGGAACACCCGCCGCAGGGCGCCCTCCGGGGGCGCCGATGGGTGGCTCCCTGCCTCCCTGACGCGGTGATCTGCGGTTATCTGTGCTGATCAGGGCAGGGGTGGGGGTTCAGGGAGGCTGGGAGGGAGTTCTCCCTGCCTCCCTCGGGACTCCCTTTACTCGGAGTCACCAGCGGCGGTGTCGGCGTCCCGGGTTTCGAGGGCGGCCAGGACCTTGGCGCGGGCCACGACCATCTGCCCGTCGGACTTGTACGGCGCCGCACCGGCCGCCTCCAGCACGGCCTTGAGATCACCGAAGGTCCACTCCCGGTACTCGCCCGGGTTGGCGGCGGCCAGCCGCTGCAGCACCTCCTGTGTCCGCACCCGTGCCGCGTCCCCGAGCACGGCCGCGATGTCCGCGAGCGCGTCGATGCCCTGCTCGGGCTTCTCGATCGCGGCCAAGGTGGTGACGCCGGCGCGGCGGGCCTTGGCCCGCCCGGCGGTCTCGATGGCCTGCTCGCCGGAGACGAAGTGCGTGCGGATCGTGATGCTGCTCTGTCCGGGGGCGAGCTTCACGCCGTCCCCGGCGACCACGACGGTGCCCTTGTCCAGGCCCTGCCGCAGCTTGTGCGGGGCCGCGCCGCCGTCAACGGCCTTGTCTCCCAAGGCCATGCGGGCCTGCTCCTCGGTGCCGAGCACGAGGGAGGCGCGGATGTGGGCGCCTTCGCGCACGAGCTTGGGCAGGTTCTCGTTCGTCGGGTCCTGCGTGCCCTGCCACAGGGTCACGTTCACGGCGCGCCCCTGGTTGTGGATCTTGCGGACGGCCATGAAGTACCGGGACGTGGCCTTGGTCCCGCCGTACGGGCGCTTGTCCGGCCCGACCGCGGGGCACATGAACGCGACCTGCGCTTCGTCCACCAGGCCCACGATCGGGTGGAACCGCGGGTCGGTGCGGGCCATCTCCCGGGTGACGCCGTCGGTGGCGCCGGACTGCTCCAGCAGCGCGATCCGCCGCTCCATCTCGGCCACCATCTCTTCGAGCATCTCGGTGGCGGCGATGACGTGCTCGTCGGTCGGCCCCTGGATCAGCACGGTGGCCAGGCCATCGAACATCCGCCAGTCGCCCACGCCCTTCAAGTCGGCGATGCGGAACTCCACCGAGCTGTCGAGTGCCAGCCACAGCGCCAGGGACCGCAGCGAGGCGGTCTTGCCCTGGTTCGACAGGCCCGTGATCAGCAGGTGGCGCTGCAACAGGCTCAGCAGGGCGGCATCCCCGCGCAGGTCCTGGCCCCAGGGGGCGCGGCCGTTGTACAGGTCGGCGCTCAGATCGGGGTCGATGACCAGCGGGGACGGTCCGATCGGCTCGTCCAGCGCGCCGGAGTCGGCGATCCACAGCCGCACCGTGCGGGCGGCCTGCGGGATCGTGATGAACACCTCGTGCTCGTGCCGGGACAGGTTCTCGGCGAGCTTGCGCCGACGCTTCTGCACCTCGTCCGTCGACACCCCCGAGGGCAGGGTGACGTCCACCTCCACGCCGCATCCGGCGATCCGGATCGGGCCGAGCATCGCAGCCCCCGCGTCGCCCATCTCGCGGATCGCGGCCCGAAGCGGCGCGATCCCCAGGTCCCGCAGGGCGGTGACCACGATCGAGGGTGTGATCGGCTCCCCGACGCTGCTGGTCTCGTTCGCCGGGAGGGTCCAGGCCGGGGCGGCCTGGCGGGCCCGGCCGACGTGCCACAGGCCGAGCAGGCCCAGCCACGGCCCCACCGCCACCACCGGCCCCCAGAGGATGCTCACGAGGAACACCGCCCACCGCACCACCTCGATCGCGGTCATCACGGGGGCGACCACATCCGCGATGTTCCTCTCCGCGACGGCCAGGATGATCCCCAGACCGAGCAGGGCGCCCGTGGTGGCCGCCGTGCCGACCACCGCGCCCTTGGCGATGCGTTGCGGGGCGGTGAGCAGGTCCATGCGGCGCTGGTGGCGCGCGTCGCGGAAGATCGCGGCCCGGTACTCCCATTCCAGGGCCTGCTCGTGCTGCCCAGCCGCCTCGCTGGCGCGCATCATCCGCTCGTAGCGGGCCAGCGTGCGCCCGTCCCACGCGCGGCGGGCCATGATGCCGCCACCGGCCACCACGTAGGAGCCGTGACGCACCACCAGGCGGGCCGTGGTGCGGGTCCGCTCATCGGTCAGCAGCACGGCCACCGCGCGGCGCCCGCGCGCCCACCCAGGGACCCTCACCGACCGGGCGGTGCCCGCCTCGACGGCGGGGGTGGTGGGGGTGGCGGGGATGGTGTCCTCGACCGGCCTGGCCATGGGCGGGTCGGCGTAGACGGATCCGGCATCCGGGCCGAGGGCGGCGGTGCGGGCGGCACGGGCCTTGGACAGGTCGACAACGACCGCACCCGGGCCGTCGGTCGGCGTGCTGTGGATCTGGCTCACCGGAAGTCCCTCCTGCCGTGACGCGCGGCCTCAACGGCCTGCGGAGCGCGCTCCAACAGGCCCCGGTGCTGGAACCACAGGTCCCAGGAGTACAGACCCTCGGCGGTGTGCAGGCCGCTCGCCGAGCGGCGGGTGAACACGTACTCGCCGTAGCACGTACGGGTCCTACGGGCGTCGTCCAACACGATCCACCGGGCGTCCGGTGCCCAGTACGGGCGCCCGAGCCGGGCACTGCGGACCCACGCGTCGTGCTCGCCGCGCATGCGGCCCTGCGCACGGCCTACGGGCATGCCGGCGGTGGCCGCGCGGACCTGGTCGGTGATCTCGTCGCCGTGCTTGTCGAAGAACGCGCCCACGGCGCGTTCCAGGAATCCAGGCATGATGGTTCTCTTCCTGCTCATCCGATGGGTGGTGAAGAGACCCGGGACGGCCGACCAGCCGCCAAGCACGCGGCCGTCCCGGGGGGAGTCAGCGGCGGCGGTTACGGCCGCTGACAGTGGAGGAGCGAACGGCCAGGTGGGCGGTGCCGTGCAGCTCGATGTCCCCGGACACCGTCCTCACGGACAGCTCGCCGCTGGATCGGCGCCCGGCGGTCAGGCGCACATCGCCGGAGACCGTCGTGATCGCGGCGTCGCTGCCCTCGTGCACGCCGATCCGCACGTCTCCCGAGGTCGTCTCGACCGTCAGGTGCTGGCCCACGCGTTCGGCTTGCACGTCGCCGGAGACGGTCGAGGCCACGAGCATCTCGACGGACTGGGCTCGCAGGTCGCCCGAGGTGCTGGTGAAGCCGAGAGCAGGCAGGTGGTCGGTGGCGTTCAGGTCGCCCGAGACGCTGCGGAAGACCATCGCGGCGGTCGGCGGGAGCGTGACCGTGGCGGTGATCTGACCGACCAGCGGGCCGCCACCGCCCACGATGACGCGGCCGTTGACGATCGTCACCCCGGTCACGTTCCCCGTGACGGTGCCGAAGGACTGGTAGACGCTGCGACCGCCGCTGCCGACGACGGTCACCCCGCCTTCGACCTCGGGGACCTGGATGTTCAGGGCCTGGTCCTCCCAGCAGCGGGCGCGGTGGATCGCGTCGGCGGCCGGGCCCTGGTCATCGGGCGTGCTGAGCATGACGGTGATGGCCCGCGCGGCGGGGTCCACGCAGACCCGGGCGTTGCCAACCGGCAGCCGCAGGTCAAGGTGGGCGGCGCGGGTGGCGAGCAGGGTACGAACGGTGCTCATGACGGTGGTCCTTCCGGCGATCAGGCGGAGACGATGAGGGCGGCGGCGGTCTCGAAGGCGTGGTGCCATGCCTGGTCCAGGGCGTAGGCGCCGTTCATGCCGTGGTCGGCCAGCCGCACGAAGTTGGCCTTGCCGGTCGCGTCGGCCACCCGGCGCAGGGGCTCGCGCCGGTCGGCGATGTAGTGCGTGACGGCGGACAGGGCCAGCGCGGCGGCCACCGGGGCCGGGCGCAGACGCAGGCCGAGCACCGCGCCGCCGGCCAGCAGCACGGCGCCCTGCGTGGCGGTGTAGGAGGCGACGTGTGCGGCGCAGGCGCGGTGGCCGGCGGCGCTGGACTGGCCCTCGGTGTGGTCGTGCTGGCCCTTCGTCTGGGCCTGGTGGTCGCTCTGGATCCAGTGGTCGGCGACGTCGGCCGCCGCGCGCAGCAGGGCGTAGGCGGCGGCGAAGCGGGCAGCGCGAACGGAGTTCATCGCGGATCTCCAACGGGTTTGTGGAGCAAAATGGTTGGGGTTTCAGGCAGCCGCGGCGTAGCCGTCGGCGCAGGGCAGGCAGGTGCCCAGGTGTGCCGGAAGCACGTACCCGGCATCGCACCCGCAGGCGGGGCAGGTGCGGCGGGCCCGGTTGGCTGCGGCCAGCGCGGCCCGCCTGCCCGCGGTCATCGGCCGCACGGGCTTGGCCAGGTCCAGCCGGTACAGGTACGCGGCCCGGGGGCCGGTCGCGCTCTTGCGGGAGTTCCAGAGGATCTGTGCGGCCACATCCTGGCCACCCGGACGCAGGCCCCGCGCCCGCAGCTGACGCCTGGTCAGCAGGTGCTCGGGGGCCATGCGCCAGGGGTAGGTGGGCGTGCCGCCGTGCCGGGACCCGTCCGGGTCCCAGAAGCGCGGGAGGCTCACCTGCCCGGTTCGTCAGGCTCGTTGGTGTCGTGGAAGCCGATCAGCTCCACCGGGACGCCGTACAGCCGGGCGGTCACGATGAGCCACGTCAGCTCCCTGCTGGGACTGGCCCGGTGGTCGATGTCGGCCGTGTCGATGCCCAGCGCGGCGCGCCAGCGCTCGAAGTCGCTGAGGCTGGAGTGCAGGGCGATCCGCAGGCCCCATTCCGGAGGCCCGTCGGGCTGCCACAGCTCCCGCACCTCGACAAGCGGCGTGGGCAGGGCGGGGTGGGCGGTCAGGATGGCCAGTAGGGCGCCGGCAGCGTTGATCTGGGTGGTCATGATGCTTGCTCCTCGGTCTCGACCGGGGCGGACTTGGGCGAGTGGGAGCCGTTCTCGTCGGCCGGAGTGCTGGTCTCGGCGGCGGGGGTGGGGACGGCGTGCAGGGCGACCGGTGCGGCGCGTTCGGCCTTGAGCAGGTCGCGCAGCATCCGGCCGTTGGCGGCGGAGGTGCGCAGCGCTCCCCGGATCCGGTCGGCGGTCAGCTCGTCGTCCGGCCAGTCGGCGGTGGCCGACCGGGCCTCGGTCAGTAGTTCCTCGGCGGTGCGCTTGGGCAGCGCGGTCCGGGCCGACTGCGGCACCGCGCCGGTCGCCCGACGCGGCCTAGCAGCAGGCGGGGCGGTCGGCTTCACCAGCCGGACCGGCTCGACCACCGGCACCGGTACGGTCGGCTCCTCGGTCGGCCTGGCCGACGGCGCCGGGTCGGGCGACTCGTACAGCGGACCGGTCCCGTCCGGGTCGGCGGAAACCGGCAGCTCAGACCCCGACCGATTCGTCATAGTCTGGTCGTTTTGCGAGGATTGCGGCTTGTGATGGAGGACCTTCGCCACCAGGTCCGACCCGAAGAAGATGGCCCCGACCGGCAGCGAGGTGGCCAGCAGCACCAGCGCCCAGTTGGCCGGGGCCCAGTCGGCCAGATGTGCCCGACCCGCCCCGTGCACAGCAAGCGCCGGGACCAGGCCGTGCACGTAGTTCAGGACCAGACTCGCGGCGGTGTAGCCGCCCAGCACCCGCAGTGCGAACGACCGGGCCGACCCGACGAGGATCAACGCGGCCACCAGCGCCAGCGCCATCAGCCCGTCCACCACCAGGGGGTAGACGGTCGCGGCGGTCGGGTCGGCCCCGATCGCCCGCGCCACGTCCTTGAGCGCGTTCCAGGAGACCCGGAACGCCATGGCGACCACGGCCATCAGAGCGGCCACCATGGACGCCTTCGCCTTCCGGCTCACCACGACCACCCCCGGCGCGGCTTCTCGCCGTCGGTGGTGAAGCTCGCGTAGCCGTCCTCCGGCGGCTCGGGGTGACCGACCACAACGTCGGCGACGATCACCGCCGCCCCCAAACCGGAGATCACGGCGGCGGCCACCGGGTGCCCCGCATTGTGGGCGGTGGAGGCCAGCATCCCTGCCCCGGTCGCCGTACGCCGGTCAGCGGCCGGCGCGCCGTAGCCGTCCGTACAGTACGAGACGACCACCCGGTCGATCGCGTCCTTGATCCGCCCCATCACGCCACCGCCTTCAGCGCGGCAGCGTTCTCACGGGCGACACGAGCGGCCTCCGCCGCAACGGCAGCCGCCCGCCTGGCTTCCTCGGCGGCGGCAGCCGCCCGCGCGATCTCCTCGCGCGCTTGCTCGCTCACGCCGCCATCTCCGACCACACCGGCCGCCGCCCCGACCGGGGACGGTGCAGGCGGACCGGGGCGGCGCGCATCAGCTCGACCGCGAACGCGGCCAGCTCCGGGGCCTCCATGGCCAGGTCGGCCAGGATGTCCCGCGCCGCGTCCGTCCGCGCCGCCCACTCCTCCTCGGACTCGCCGGCCACGCCACCGAACAGTGCGCCGAGCGGGTCCGCGTCCACACCGAGCATCAGCTCGATGAGCTCCAGCGCCGTAACCGGCTGCTGGGCTGCAACAATCGACTTCACGGGTTTCACCTCTGCTTCGAAGGGGTGTGGCCCGAAGGGGTCGTCGCGCAGCCGCCAAGCAAGGCGCGACGACCCCGACCTCGGGCCTGACCACTCGTCATGTCACGAGCAGCCATGGACCCCGACCCGCCACAGACCAGCGCGGATCGAGGACCAAAGGCACTCGGAACGAACGGACTTCACTCCCGGCCAGGGGTACCAACCGCAGCCTGAGCCCGCGTCCGTCACGCGGCGCGCCATCCTCACTGCCTGGCGCCAACAGGACGGCCTTCACCCAGCCGTCAGGGGGACGGGAGACACCCCGTCGTAACTCGACACTCTGTTCAATTCTCAATGAACATCCGCTTCCTTCGGGGGGCTGTCACCCCACCCCTCCGGCGCGTTTGTGCAGGTCAGAGCAGCCCAAAGAAGGGCCTCTCTTGCCGCTTCCGTCTTTCTCGGTTGCGACACCCTCAACATAGACAACCTGCTTAAGCAGGTCAAGAGGGTTGGGTTTCTCGCGCATGTTGAGCACCTGCCCTAGCATTGGCGCATGAGCCTCGACCCGGATGACTCCCGCGCGCCATATCAGCAGGTCAGCAGCTCTCTGCGGGCCTCGATCCTGACCAAGAAGCCGGGCTTCGAGCCCGGGGACAAGCTCCCGTCAGGCCCTCAGCTCGCCAAGCACTTCGGAGTGGCGCGGGGGACCATCGACCGGGCCTTGGACATGCTCCGCACAGAGGGGCTGATCATCACGCGGCAGGGCAGCGGCTCCTTCGTCAGGGAGCGCACCTCCCGCCCGGTCGGCCTGCGTCCGCACCTCGAAGCCGCCTTCGAGCAGCAGCAAGTCACCCTGGACTTCGCTGGGTTCTCCAGCGAGACGCTGCACAACGCGATGCAAGAGCCGCTGGACAAGATCCGCTCCGGGCGCCTCGCGCCCGAGACGATCACCGTGCGGCTGTTGCTGCCGGACACCACGGCGCCCATGGCTGTCCCGGTGCTGGTCGACGGACTCCAGGACGAGCCTGCTCTCCGCGAGCGTGCGCGGAACATCGCGCTGACCAACGCCGGCGGGATCGCGCACTCGGTGGAGGTGCTGGCAGAGCTGGGGCTAGTCCAGTCCGCGACCGTTCAGGTCAAGGTGCACCGGGCATCGAGCCTCTTCAAGCTCTACATCCTGAACCGCTCCGAAGCGTTCTTCGGCTTCTACCCTCTGCGCGAGCGGACTGTGGCGCTGGACGGCAACAGCCACACGTTCTTCGACGTGACCGGGAAGGACACCACCCTGTTCCACCACTCCGCTGGACCGGATGACGCGTCGCTCGGTTCGCAGTACGTCCAGCAGGCTCAGACGTGGTTTGACAGCGTCTGGTCGACCATCGCGTACGAGCGTCAGCCGTGACCGCGGCTTCGCCGTCGCTGGCGGACGTGCTTCGCCCGGTGAAGCACGTCCTGCTCGACTTCGACGGGCCGCTGTGCTCGGTCTTTGCTGGGCTCCCGGCCCCTGACGTGGCGGATCGACTCCGCGCGGCCCTGCTCGCCACCGGCGGGCAGGGCCCGGCCGGCAGCGAGACGGAGACTGACCCGCTCGCCCTGCTCCGCCTGGTCGCTGACGCCCGGCCCGACCTCGTGACGGTAGCTGATGACGCGCTGGCAGAGCTGGAGACGGAGGCTGTTCGGGTGGGTCGGCCGAACCCCGGTGGCGAATCGGTTCTTCGGGCCTGCGCCAGCTCCGGCCGCTCCGTCTCGGTGGTCAGCAACAACGCGGGGGTGGCGATCGAGGAGTACCTCTCCACACATGGTCTGATCGACTACGTGGCAGGAGTCTTTGGGCGCACTCCGGGTGACCCCGGGTCCATGAAGCCGAACCCTCAACTCCTCCTGGACGCGATGCAGACCACGGCCAGTAGCCCGGGAGAGTGCATCTTCATCGGAGACGCGGTCAGGGACGTGGAGGCTGGCGACGCCGCCGGGGTGGCCACCATTGGCTACGCGAACAAGCCCGGGAAGGATGCCAGGCTGGCCGCCGCCGGGGCTGTCGTCGTCGTGGACTCAATGCAGCTGATCGCCGACGTGTTGGGCACTGGCCTGGGAACCCTTTGAGTGTGGTGGGGCGCCGACAGACTGCCGACGCCCCTACCACATTTCGATGCCGGGCAAGGGCAGTGCACTCTCCCGGTCTATGGCCGAACCGCGCCAACGGTCCGGCCGAACCCTCTGTTTGCCGAGCAGCAAGAGCCGGGCCAGCCCGCAAGAACGTCGCGGGGTGCCTACTGGTCCCAGCGCTGTGCTTGCGGGGACATCCTCCCTGCCTCGTTGTCAGCTGACAACAGAGCATGGGACCGTCTGCTGCCGGCTGGGTGGGACAGCTGTCGGCCCAAAGATTCTTCTTCCACTCCTGGAAGTACTTCCGACCTGGGGATCTGCGAGACCCGTCCCAAAACGTACCCAGTCTGGATGGGCTTTTGTTTCATCGCCCAGTCTTGGACAGTTTGAAACAACGGCGGCAGCGATTGGACTCTGCTGGCCTGACAGACAATCATCTCCTGTGTAGCCACTGCGTTCTGGGACGCCAATCCCGGAGTGGTTTGCCGAGCAGCAAGATCAGTTGCAGCCAGCCGGGCTGCCCAGCGTTGGGAGATCCCATGAAGAACCGTGAGATGGCGGAGTTCCGTGTCCAGATTCCTGGGCACGACGTTGCGACCCCCACGACGCCCGCCGTTGTCATCGTCGTGGTCGTACTCGTGCTGGCTGCCCTGCTAACCGTCGCAGGTGTGGCCCCATCCACCATGTACGCCGCGCTCGCGGCGGGCGGGATGGTTGCTTCTTCATTGCTCCGACAGGTCGGCGTGACGGCTGGTCCGGCGAGGTTGTAGAGGCTCACATCAGATGGGTCGCAAGAAGACGCCCATCATGGTGGAGTCGCCTCTGCAGCCGCTCGCGCAGTTCCTCAGGGACCTGCGCGAGCGGGCTGGCCTGACGTACCGCCAGATGGTAGACGTGCTTGAGGGCCGTCAGGGTTGCTCGCTGGCGACGCTGTCCCGAGCCGATCGCGGCACTACCCTCCCGACGTTCAAGACGGTCGAGGGCTATGTGAGCGCGTGCGGGGGTGACCTGGTTGTTGCGACGCGCCTATGGCAGCAGGCGGTCCGGGACTACCGCTACCTGGACCGCAACCCTGGGAAGCCGATTCCGCGGCGGCGGCCACGGCCTGTGGTGGATCCCGACTTCATCTACGAGCCGCTGCAGTTGAGGGATGCCATGGTGCACATGCGAATGCAGGCAGGTGATCCTTCCCTGCGACAGCTTGCAGCTGGTGCGCAAGCGCTGGGACTCGGCCTGCCGAGAAGCACGCTCAGCGATGTACTCGCTGGCCGCCGGCTTCCGTCTCCCTCGATGTTACGTGCCTTTGTTCGTGTCTGTCGGGACGGGCGTCCGGTCGACGAATGGGATCGGGCGTTGCTGCGAGTGGTCGTTGGGCGGCATGCAGGGCTGCTGGGTAATCATCAGCTTTCTCGATCCGGGACGAAATGGACTCTCGTTCCTGCGGCGGCTTCGTCGCCCACTTGGACCGAACGTTTTGGTGCTGGTCGAGGACCGGGGCCATCTCGGGGCCAAAGAGCCACGTAGCATCGACTCGAACGTTGTTTCCGCTGGTGGGCGTAGGTGTGACTCCATGAGCGCCTTCCCCCTTGAAAACTGTCGTGGCGTGACCCGTCACCGTGGGTTCGAATCCCACGCTCTCCGCGTGGACCGGCCCCTGACCAGCATCGCTGGTCAGGGGCCGGCGGTATTTCCGGTGACGATCCGTCACACTGGGCTCCTCCGACGAGAGGAGCCGACGGTGGGCGAGACGGTGAGTGAGCTGACGAGCCGGTTGGCGGCCGGGCTGCCCGAGGGGGCGGTGGTGGTGGATCCGGCGGTGACCGGGGCGTACCGGCACGACATGGCCGGGTTCTGCGAGGCGGGTGAGCCGGCGGTGCTGGTCTTCCCGCGGACGGTGGAGGAGGTCCAGCACGTCCTGCGCACCGCGAGCGGGTTGCGGGTGCCGGTGGTGCCGCAGGGGGCCAGGACGGGGTTGTCGGGCGGGGCGAACGCGGTGGCGGGCTGCATCCTGCTGTCGCTGGTGAAGATGGACCGGATCCTGGAGCTGGACCCGGTGAACCGGATCGCCGTGGTGGAGCCGGGGGTGGTCAACGCGGTGCTCTCGCGGGCCGCCGAGGAGCGCGGGCTGGCCTATCCGCCGGACCCGTCCAGCTGGGAGTCCTGCACGATCGGCGGCAACATCGGCACCGGCGCGGGCGGGCTGTGCTGCGTGAAGTACGGGGTGACCAGCGAGTACGTGCTGGGCCTGGACGTCGTGCTGGCGGACGGCCGGCTGCTGCGCACCGGGCGGCGCACCGCCAAGGGGGTGGCCGGCTACGACCTGACCCGGCTCTTCGTGGGCTCCGAGGGGACCTTGGGCGTGGTGGTCGGCGCGGTGCTGGCGCTGCGCCCGGCGCCCGCGCCGCAGTTGGCGCTGGCGGCCGAGTTCCCGAGCACGGCGGCGGCCTGCGCGGCGGTCACCGCGGTGACCGAGGCCGGGTTCACGCCCTCGCTGATGGAGCTGATGGACTCGGTGGTGGTCGCGGCGGTCAACCGGTTCGGCCGGATGGGGCTGCCGGAGACGACCAGGGCGCTGCTCCTGGTCGCCTTCGACGGTCCGGAGCGCAGCAGCGAGCTGGCGGCCGTGGCGCAGCTGTGCCGAGCCGCCGGGGCCACCGAGGCGGTGCCGGCCGAGGATCAGGCCGAGTCGGAACTGCTGCTCCAGGCCCGGCGGTTGGCGCTGCCCGCGTTGGACTCCCTGGGCACCACGATGGTGGACGACGTGGCGGTGCCGCGCTCCCGGCTGGCCGAGATGCTGGCGGGGGTGGCCGGGATCGCGGAGCAGTGCGGGCTGACCATCGGCGTGGTGAGCCACGCCGGTGACGGCAACACGCACCCGGTCGTCGCCTTCGACGCGAAGGATCCGGAGCAGGTGGCGCGCGCGATGGAGTCCTTCGAGGCGATCATGGCGCTCGGGTTGGAGCTGGGCGGCACGATCACCGGTGAGCACGGGGTCGGGCTGCTGAAACGGGAGTGGCTGGCACGGGAATTGGGGCCGGTCGGCCTTGAGGTCCAAAAGCAGATGAAAGGATTGTTCGACCCCCTGGGAATCCTCAATCCGGGCAAGCTGTTCTGAGTCATTCCCGGGGTGGCGCCACGGGGGTGGCGCGGCTTCAGAAGGCCTTGGAGCAGTGCTGGTCAGCGGCCCTGATGGCCGAGATCGACCTGTGGATATCGGCTCGTTGCGGGATCGGGTTTAGCTTTCCGGGATCACGCGATCGAGCGAATTGCCCGGTGGACTCTGGCGGTTCGGTGCTCGGGTGCGGAGTCTTGATTTCGGCGTCGCAGCCACGCAGGGGTTCGTCTGGCCGCGAACTCCCGCAGTAGTCAGTCCACTTCGGGTTATCTGGAGGATTCCATGGCTCGCATCCGCACCGCCCGGCTGGTCGTCGCACTGGCCGCGGCACCGCTCACCGCAGGCCTGCTGCTGGCAGGTGCCGGCGCCGCCTTCGCCGACAACGTGGCCGGGTCGAGCGACGGCTCGAACAGCAGCGTCGTCTCCGACACCGGCAGCGGCAACATCTTCGGCGGCATCGACGGCAACTACAACGCCACCCAGCAGACGGCGACCGGCAGCGGCGCCTCGAACCAGAACAACACCCTTGGCGTGAAGGGGAACTCCGGACAGGTCCTGTCGGAGCAGGGCAACAAGAACCTGGACATCGTCTTCGCGCCCATCGGCGGGTGAACCCCCTGAGCCAGTGAGCGCGCTCCAGCAGGGGCGGGTGACGGGCGGATCGGCCATGCGTGGGCGAGTCGGCCGTCGCCGGAGACGGAAAGGGTCACCGGGCTCCGGTTCGTGGGCGGTGTCGGCAACGGCACCGCCCACTGGCATGTCGTGGCGCGGACGGTCCGCGGGCTGCGCCGACCGGGTGGCTTCGATGCGCGCACCGGCGCGTCCGCCCCCGGCTCGGCCGCCGCGCCCGGGGTCCGGCTCAGGATCGGGGGATGGTCCGCTACCTGCGTCCGACGGCGTTCTCGGCCGCCGCCCTCGTCCTGCTGCTGGCCACCGACACCACGGCCGCCCCCGGTGGCCGGCCCGGCCTCGCGGGGGTGGCGGGCCGGCTGTCCCCGGCCGGATGGGCGACCGCGGCGACGGCGGCGGCCGGGTCGACCGCGGCCCGCGCCGCGCCGCCCCCGGCACCGACCGTGCTGCCCGACCCAGGCCAGGCCCGGCTGGCCGGGGTGACCCGCACCGTCTTCACCGGCAGCGCCTTCGACGCCTGCAGCGCCCCGCCGCTGGACACCATGCGGGCCTGGCGCGGCGCCTCCCCGTACGGCGCGATCGGCATCTACTCCAGCGGCGGCCAGCGTGCCTGCGCCCAGCCCCGGCTGACCGCCGACTGGGTCCGCCAGGTCCGGGCGCTCGGCTGGCGGCTGGTGCCCATCCACGCGGGCCGGCAGGCGCCGTGCGCCCCACCGCCCGGCCGGTCGCGGTCGGCCGACCGGCCGCAGCTGATCGACCCGGCGCACGCCGTCCAGCAGGGCCAGGCGGAGGCGGCCGAGGCGGTCAAGGGCCTGCGGCGGATCGGGATCGGCCAGGGCGCGCCGGTCTACCTGGACCTGGAGGCCTACCCGCCGGGCAACGCCGGCTGCGCCAAGGCGGTGGTCGACTTCACCCTCGGCTGGACCCAGGCCCTGCACACCGCCGGGTACTTCGCCGGTTTCTACTCCAGCCTCGACTCCAGCATCACCGACCTGGCCGCCGCCGCCCGGGCCGGGGCGGCGCCGCTGCCGGACGCCGTCTGGTACGCCCACTGGGACGACCGCGCCAGCACCGACGGCGGTGGGGTGCTGGGCGCCGACCAGTGGGCCCGGCACCGCCGGGCCCACCAGCACCACGGAACCGTCCAGGAGACCCACGGCGGTGTCGGCCTGGAGATCGACCGGGACCAGCTGGACACCCTGGTGGCGCGCTGAGCCGGCCGGCGGCCGCCGCTTCGGCCGGGCAGCCCGCGGTCGGGCCCGAGCCCGGGCAGCCCGCGGCTCAGCCGAGCAGCGCGCCCAGGTAGCGCTCCGCCTCCGCCCGCAGCTCGGCCCGGTCCGGGACGTGCGCCTGCCCGGCGCCGGCCAGCGCGTTGAAGAGCACCCCCTCGGCCCAGCGGACCAGGCAGCGCGCGTGCCGGTGCGGATCGGCCGAGCTCGCGAAGGCCAGCAGCTGGGCGAGCTGCGCGGTGAACCGGGCACCCGCGCGGTCGTAGCCGTCCCGCAGCTCCGGTCGCCGGGTGGCCTCCAGGGCCAGCTCGAAGCGGGCCAGGGTGAGCGTCCGGCCCCCGGTGAGCGCTTGGTGCACCCCGGCGGCCAGCAGCTCGGCCAGCAGGACGCGCGGCTCGGCCCCGGCAGCCGCGCCCACCTCGCCCGTCACGCCCACCTCGCCCGTCACGCCCACCTCGCCCGTCACGCCCACCTCGCCCGTCACGCCCACCTCGCCCGTCACGCCCACCTCGCCCGTCACGCCCGCTCCGCCCGACGGCCCTGCCCCGTCCGCCGGCGGCGGCAGCAGCATCGCCGAGGCCTCCCGCTCGGCGATCCGGTCCAGCGCGACCGCCAGCAGCGCCGCCCGGGTGCGCGCGTGGTTGGAGGTCGAGCCGGCGGGCAGCTGGGCCGCCTCGTCCACGGCCCGGTGGGTGAGCCCGCGCAGCCCCCGCTCGGCGATCAGGGCGATGGCGGTGTCGGCGATCAGGGCGGCGCGCGGCGAACTCATGTCCCCGATCATCCCGCGTCGAGCGCAGCACTACGGATGTAGTGACGAATGACTACACCCGTAGTACCGTCGGTCCCATGACGCAATCCCCTGAGCGGTACGCGGCCGTCGTCGGCGCCGGCATCGGCGGCCTGGCCGCGGCGCTCGCCCTGTCCCGACGCGGCTGGCGGGTCACCGTGCACGAGCGCGCCGCCACCCTCGACCCGGTCGGCTCCGGCCTGAGCGTGGCCCCCAACGCGCTGCGCGCCCTGGACCAGCTCGGTCTCGGCGACCGGATCAGGGCGCACGCCGCGGCCCAGGGCGAGGCGGCCCTGCGCCGCCCGTCCGGCCGTCGGCTGGCCCGCACCAGCACCGAGGGCTTCGCCCGCGCCTACGGCGATCCGATCGTCGTGCTGCACCGCGCGGAGCTGGTCGCGGCCCTGGCCGACCGGCTGCCCGCCGGCGCACTGCGCACCGGCGGTGCGGTCCGCCTCGCCGACCCGGGCGACGCCCACCGCCCCGCCGTGCTGGAGACCCCCGACGGCCCGCTGACCGCCGACCTGGTGGTGGCCGCCGACGGCCTGCGCTCGGCCACCCGCGGGCAGCTCTTCCCCGACCACCCCGGCCCGCGCTACGCGGGCTGCACCAGCTGGCGCACGATCGTCCCGCGGCCGGCCAGGACCGGGCTGCCGCTCGGCGAGACCTGGGGCCGCGGCGCGCTGGTCGGTACCGTCCCGCTCGCCGAGGACCGCCTCTACCTCTACGCCGCGGCCTGGACCCCGCCCGGCGGCCGGGCGCCCGACGGCGACGAGCGCGCCGAACTGCTGCGCCGCTTCGGCGGCTGGTTCGCCCCGCTGCCCGTGCTGCTCGCCGCCGCCGACCCGGCCGCGGTGCTGCGCAACGACGTCTGGGAGCTGGCCGACCCGCTGCCGGCCTTCCACCGCGGCCGGGTCGCCCTGCTCGGCGACGCGGCCCACGCGATGACGCCGTTCCAGGGCCAGGGCGCCTGCCAGGCCGTCGAG
The DNA here is from genome assembly GCF_035976515.1 of Kitasatospora sp. NBC_01302. Classification (NCBI taxonomy): domain Bacteria; kingdom Bacillati; phylum Actinomycetota; class Actinomycetes; order Kitasatosporales; family Streptomycetaceae; genus Kitasatospora; species Kitasatospora sp. NBC_01302. The sequence continues at coordinate 4,543,546 of NZ_CP108404.1, read as the reverse complement.
GACGCCGTCGTCCTCGCCCACCACCTGGCCGGCCCCGGGCCCGTGGCAGCGGCCCTGGCCCGCTACGGCGCCGACCGGCTGCCCCGCACCACCCGGGTGGCCGCCCGCTCCCGCCAGGTGGCCCGGCTGATCGCGCTGCGCACCCCGCTCGCGGTCGCCGCCCGCGACGCCCTGCTCGCCCTCGGCGGCCTGCTTCCGGACGGCGCCGTGGTCCGCGCCGCCGCCCCGATGCTCGACTGGCGGCCGCCCACGGCCGATGGTGCCGCCCGCGGCATTTGAGCTGATCGTCTCATTCGGCCGGGAGCTGCTGACAGCCACCGCGCGCGGGGGCCAGAATCGGCAGCGGGCCATCCGGCTACCAGTCGGTAGCAAGCGCGGTGGCCGACAGCCAGGCAGCCCGGTCAAGGAGGACCCCGCGTGTTCAGCACCATGCAGGACGTACCGCTCACCGTCGCCCGGATCCTGAGCCATGGCGCGACGGTCAACGGCCGGGCCACCGTGACCACCTGGACCGGGAACGGGCCCGAGGTGCGGACCTTCGCCGAGGTCGGCGCCCGCGCGGCCCAGCTCGCCTACGCGCTGCGCGACGAGCTCGGCGTCACCCCGGAGCGCCTGGTCGCGAGTCTGATGTGGAACAACGCCGACCACCTGGAGGCCTACCTCGCCGTCCCGGCCATGGGTTCGGTGCTGCACACCCTCAACCTGCGGCTGCCGCCTGCGCAGTTGGCGTTCATCATCAACCACGCCGCCGACCACGCGATCATCGTGAGCGGCAGCGTGCTCCCGCTGCTGGCCGGCGTGCTGCCGCAGTTGGCGCCCACCCTCAAGCACATCGTGGTCAGCGGCGCGGGCGACCGCTCGCTGCTGGCCGACTTCGCCGGCACCGTGCACGAGTACGAGGAGCTGATCGCGGGCCGCCCCACCGAGTACGCGTGGCAGGAGGAGCTGGACGAGCGCAGCCCGGCGATGATCTGCTACACCTCCGGCACCACCGGCGACCCCAAGGGCGTGGTCTACAGCCACCGTTCGATCTACCTGCACTGCCTGCAGGTCAACTCGGCGGCCACCTTCGCCCTCACCTCGCGGGACATCGCGCTGCCCGTGGTGCCGATGTTCCACGTCGGCGCCTGGGGCATCCCGCACGCCGCCTTCATGTCCGGCGCGAGCCTGCTGATGCCGGACCGCTTCCTGCAGCCGCAGCCGCTGGCCACCATGATCGACGAGATCCGACCCACCGTCAGCGCCGCCGTGCCGACCATCTGGAACGGCCTGCTGGACGAGCTCGACCACCCGATCGACCGTCAGACTCCGTACCACACACAGTCGTTGCGGCAGGTGGTGATCGGCGGCTCGGCCTGCCCGCCCGCCCTGATGCGCGCCTTCCAGGAGCGGCACGGCATCCGGGTGGTGCACGCCTGGGGCATGACCGAGACCTCGCCGCTGGGCACCTACGCCCTGCCGCCGGCCGGTCTGAGCGAGGACGAGGAGTGGGCCTACCGGGTCACCCAGGGCGTCTTCCCGGCCTCCGTGCAGGCGCGGCTGACCGGCCCGGGCGGCGAGCGGATGCCGCACGACGGCGTCGCGGCCGGCGAGCTGGAGGTGCGCGGCCCCTGGATCGCGGGTGCCTACTACGGTGGCGCCGACCGTGAACCCGAGCGCCCCGAGGACAAGTTCACCGAGGACGGCTGGCTGCGCACCGGTGACGTCGGCACCATCACGCCGGACGGCTTCCTCACCCTCACCGACCGGGCCAAGGACGTCATCAAGTCCGGCGGCGAGTGGATCTCCTCCGTCGAGCTGGAGAACCACCTGATGGCGCACCCGGAGGTGGCCGAGGCCGCCGTGGTCGCCGTCCCGGACGAGAGGTGGGGCGAGCGCCCGCTGGCCACCGTGGTGCTGCGCCCGGACGCCACCGTCGACCTGCGCGGCCTGCGGGCCTTCCTGGCGGAGCGGATCGCCTCCTGGCAACTGCCCGAGTGCTGGGCGCTGGTGGCCTCGGTGCCGAAGACCTCGGTGGGCAAGTTCGACAAGAAGGTGATCCGCGCCGCCTATGCCGCCGACGAGTTGACCGTCACGCTGCTCGGCAAGGAGTGAGCCTGACGCTCCGTCAGGGCTGCGCCGGGCCGCACAGGGCCCGGCGCATCGCCAGCCGCGGCCAGCGGTCCAGGCCGTGTGCCGCCTCCCGGGCGCGGATCTCCCGCAGCCCGGGGCCGAGTTCCGACTCGGCCAGCGGCAGGAACCCGCAGCGGGCGTAGTACGGCGCGTTCCACGGCACCTCGGCGAAGGTGGTGAGGGTCAGCGCGGGCGCGCCCTGCGCGGCGGCCAGCGCGGCGAGGTGGTCCAGCAGCGCGCGCCCGACGCCGCGGCGCGCGTGGTCGGGGTGCACCGAGACCTGCTCGACGTGGAGGTTGCCGTCCACCGGCTCGGCGAGCAGGTAGGCGGCCGGCCCGCCGGTCGCGGGATCGACGGCGACCCAGGCCAGCTCCGCACGCCGGTAGCGGGCGAGTTCGTCCAGCGGCAGCGGCTCGTCCCCGGCGATCTCGGGCATGCCGACCTCGTGGAAGCAGCGTCCGGCGGCGAGTTCGAGCTCCTGCAGGGCGGTCAGTTCGTCCGGGCGGACCAGGCGGATGATCATCCGGCCATTCTGCCCGTCCGCCCGTTCACCGACCGGCTCTTTTCCGCCCGTCACCCGGCGGTGGTGACCTCGCCCAGCGAGCCGATCCGCCCGAGCAGGTCCACGATCCGCGCCTGCACGTCGGCGCTGGTCGAGCGCTCCGCCAGGAAGAGCACCGTCTCACCGGTGCGCAGCCGGGGCAGCTCGGCCGGATCGAGGTCCACCGAGGTGTAGACGACCAGGGGCGTGCGGTGCAGCCGGTCGTTGGCGCGCAGCCAGTCCAGCAGCCCGAGCCGGCGGCGGCGGATCTGCAGCAGGTCCATCACCACCAGGTTCGGCTGGACGCTGCTGGCCTTGGAGACCGCGTCGTTCTCCGAGACCGCGTGCTCGACGTGCATCCCGCGCCGCTCCAGGCTGCTGGTCAGGGCGGCGGCGATGTCCGGGTCGCCCTCGACCAGCAGCACCCGGGCGGCGTGGTTCTCGCTGTCCCGCGGGGCCAGCGCCCGCAGCAGGACCGCCGGATCGGCGCCGTAGGCGGCGTCCCGGGTGGCCTGGCCGAGCCCGGCGGTGACCAGCACCGGCACCCGGCTGTTGAGTGCGGCGGTGCGCAGCGACTGCAGCGCGGTGCGGGTGATCGGCCCGGTCAGCGGGTCGACGAAGAGCGCGGCCGGGTAGGCGGCGACCTGGGCGTCCACCTCCTCGCGGGAGCGGACTATCACCGGGCGGTAGCCGCGCTCCTGGAGTGCCTGCTTGGTGGACGGGTCGGGCTCGGGCCAGACCAGCAGCCGGCGCGGGCGGCCGTCGACCGCCGGGCTGACCATGGTCGGGTAGTCCGGGTACTCGGGCACCCGCGGCGCGCCGCCGCCCGGCCCCGCGACCGGGTCGTCCTCGCCGGAGAGCCGGGGCAGGCTGCTGTCGGCGTCCGGCCCGCCGTGCGAGGGCGCCTGGTCCACCGCCCGGGGCAGCTCGGCGACCGCGCGCGGCGCGGTCCGCGGCTCGGCCTGTGCCGGCACCGCCACCTCGCCGGGCTGGGCCGGGAACGCGGCCGGGAAGGCGCTCGCGAACCCGGTGGGACGCGGCGGCGCCAGCTCGCCCAGCCCGCTGCCCACCGGCACCTGCTGGGGTGCGGGCGGCTCGTCGCCGGCGGCCGGCGGTGCGCTCGGCACTGGCGGCAGCGCGAGCGCGCCACCGGACCCGGCGGACGACTGCTGATCGGCCGGCCGCCCCGACTCCAGCGCGAACGGGCCGCCCTCCGGCTGCGGGTGCTGCGCCGCGCCGGGGATGCCGAGCCGGCGCCGGCGCCCGGTGGGCTGCTCGGCCGGTACCGCGGGCTCGGCCGGCGGCTGGCTGGGCACGGCCGGCAGCGCGTGCTCCAGGCCGGGGTACAGGGGAGTGCCGGGCTCGGGCACTCCCGGCAGCGCGAGGGCGGCCGGCGGCTGCTCGCCCGGCGTGCCCTGCGCGGGCAGCGCCCGGCGCCGCCGGGACGGCTGACCCGGGATGGCGGCCGCGCCCGCCTCGGTGGGCCGTCCCTGGGGCGAGGGCTCGCCCTGGGCGGCGTCCGGGGCCTGCGGGCCGCCGGTCCCCGGACCGAGCGCGAACGGGGCGCGGGATGGCGGCCGCTGTTCGGCGTCGGCCGCCTGGTCGCCGGTCCCGGCGCCCAGTGCGATCGGGCCGCGCTCGGTGCCGCGGTCCCGCGCTGACCCGGGGTCAGCCGATCCGCTCCGGCCACCGGGCGAGGCCGTGCCCGCCCGCGCCGTGCCCTCGCCGTCGGGCGCCGCACCGGCCGGGCGCGGAGCCGGCTCGGGACCGCCCGCCATGCCCGGCAGGTCCGGCAGCACGGCCGTGTCCGTCTCCCGCGGCACCTGACGCCCGCCGTTGGTCGCCGCGCGCGCCGCCGCGGCCCGCGCCGCCGCCGCGTCGAGCGGCAGCTCCACGACGTACGTGGTGCCCGCGTGGTTGGGCAGTTCGTGCGGCTGGAGCACCCCGCCGTGCCGCTCCACCAGCCCGCGGGCGATCGGCACGTGGACCTTGCTGCCGCCCCGCCCGGGGCCGCGCACCTCGATCCGGGCCACGTCGCCGCGTTGGGCCGCCGCGAGCACCACCATCGGGGCCTGAGCACCGCCGGTGCCGGGGCCGTCCGCCAGTGCCGTGCCGCTCACGTCCGCCACCAGGTGCGCGAGCGCCTGGGTCAGCCGCTCGTGGTCGGCGGTCACCTCCACGGGGGCGGCGTGCACCGAGAAGCGCAGCTTGCCGGGGCCGACCAGCCGGCCCGCGTACTCGACCGCGCCGGACACCAGCTTGTCGAGCGTGGTCTGCCCGCGGTTGAGCGCCTCGGCGCCCTCGCGCGTCTCGCTCTGGCCGTCGCGGCCCTCCCGGCCCTCGTGCGGCTCGGCGCCGCCCGCCGCCTCGCGCTCGTAGCGCTGGTGGGTGAGCACGCCGTCGATCAGCAGGCCGAACCGGCGGCAGTCGTCGGACAGGGCGCGCAGCATCCAGTTGGCCTCGGGCCACAGCTGCCCCGCCGGGTCGCCGGCCAGCGCGTCGATCCGCTCGCGCAGCGCCGTGAGGGCGCCGCTGACCTCGGTCTCCAGGACGGCGGTCAGGTGGTCGGCGCGCGCGGTCAGCGCCAGTTCCCTGGTCCGGTCGGTGAAGGTCATCACCGCGCCGACCAGCTGGTCGCCGTCGCGCACCGGAGCCGTCGTCAGGTCGACGGTGACCGGGCGGCCGTCCTTGCGCCAGAGCGTGGCCCCGCGCACCCGGTGCTTGCGGCCCGAGGTGAGGGTGTCGAGCAGCGCCGACTCCTCGGCGGCCAGCGGGGTGCCGTCCGCGCGCGAGTGCTGGACCAGCGGGTGCAGTTCGCGGCCGCCCAGCTCGCTGGCCCGGAAGTCCAGGATGTGCGCGGCGGCCGGATTGACCAGGACGACCCGGCCCTCCAGGTCGACGCCGAGCACGCCCTCCGCGGCCGCCCGCAGGATCATCTCGGTCTGCTTGTGCTGACGGCGCAGCTCCGCCTCCACGCCGAGCCGGCCGGAGAGGTCGCGGACCAGGAGCAGCAGCAGGTCGCTCGGGCTGGAGGCGCCGCGCGAGCCGCGGTCCCGGTACGGGTCGTACGGGACGACCGGGGCGAACGCGTAGCCGCGGCCCTCGCTGCCGTCCTCGTTGGCGAAGTCGTTGCCGGACACCTCGACCGGGAAGGTGCTGCCGTCGGTGCGGCGCGCGGTCATCCGCACCGGCTTGTCGGCGTCGTCCTGGTCGCGCGGAGCGGGCCGCATCGACCCGGGGATCCGGCTGGGGTCGAAGTCGGGGAGCAGGTCGAGCACGCCCATCCCGACCAGGGAGGTGCCGGGGGTCTGCAGGCTGCGCACGGCGGCGTGGTTCGCGTCCACCACGGTGCCGTTGCTGTTCACCAGCAGCAGCGCGTCGGGGAGCGCGTCGAGTATCGCGGCGAGGCGAGCAGCGCCTCGGATCGGCCTGCTGCTCACGTCGACAGGTCTCCTCACGACTTACGACTTGCGGTTCGCGACTCTCGCTCGCGGACCGGGCTGCCTCCCGGGGGTTGGAGTATCCCATTGTTTTTGCCGAGAGGACGACCTGCCTAGTAACGTAACCAGTGGTTGGTGCCGGAGCCCCGAGCTGTGGCATCATCACTGGCACGCGGACCGCATCGGTGACGATGGGGCCCGGGTGGATGGAGGCTTCGCCTAGTCCGGTCTATGGCGCCGCACTGCTAATGCGGTTTGGGTCTTAAAGCCCATCGAGGGTTCAAATCCCTCAGCCTCCGCCAGATCGAGAGCCCCGCCGACTTCGGTCGGCGGGGCTCTCGTCGTTCCGGGCCGAGCGGCACAGACCGGCCCGGACCCACCGGGATCAATCGATTTCACCCCAGGTCGGCGTTCATGTAATGTTGTCCCCGCACCGCCCCGCAGGCCAGTCCGGCAGGGCGAGCGCTCATAGCTCAACGGATAGAGCACTTGACTACGGATCAAGAGGTTGCAGGTTCGAATCCTGCTGAGCGCACCGCGAAGACGAGGCCCCAGGCTCCGGCAGGGGGCCTCGTCGCTTGCGAAGTGCGCGACGGTCAAGCCGGTGCCATGCATCGGGTAGGCTGTCGGAGTACACCGCAGGGGAGTTCCGATTCCCCTGAGGGCGCTCATAGCTCAACGGATAGAGCACTTGACTACGGATCAAGAGGTTGCAGGTTCGAATCCTGCTGAGCGCACCACCTGATCGAAGGCCCCTCCTCGGAGGGGCCTTCGTCGTTGTGGGCCGCTGCGGCTGACCGGGTGGTTCCCGGGGGTACCGCGTGGGTGGCGAGGGTGACGGGGCGTTAGATCGTGATTCCTTTTTGTCACATCGTGTGCACAGGAGGGTCTCATGCCCGGGAGATCGCCACGGAACAGCCGCCCCGGCCGTCCCCACCGGCACCGGAGTGCTCCGCCGGCCCGCCGCCGCAGCGTGGTGGTCGCGGCGGCCCTGGCGTTCGGGCTCACCGTCGGGTGGCTGCCGACCGCATCGCAGGCCCAGCAGTCGCCGGACTCCTGGTCGGGTGACCAGCGCGCCGTGCTGCGCTCCGGTCTGACCGTCGACCTGGACTTCGCCGCCGACCCCGGTGTCACCGCGTACCCGGCCGCCGGGCGGCTGGACGAGCGCACCGCGGCGTCCTACGTCGACGGGGTCCGCCCCGGTGCGCCCGCCGAGACCGTCCGGTTCGGCCAGGACCGTCCCGAGGCGGACGGCGCCTGGCGCACCCTCGGCACGCTGCAGCTCAGCTTCTCCCGCCCGGTGCGCAACCCCCGGCTGCACGTCAGCGGCCTGGCCGGGGTCGCGAGCGGACCGGGCGGCCGGACCAGCTCCGCCATCCGGCTGAGCGTCACCGGCGGCAGCCCCGGTGGCCCGGCGCTCACCGGCCGCTCGCCCTGGAACGGCTGGACGGTGGGCGGCGGCGTGCTCGGCCCCGGCACCGCCGACGGATCGGGCGACGCGAGCGCCGACCCGGCCGGCAGCCTCGAACTCGACGGCACCTTCGACACCGCGGTCCTGCGGGTCGACCGGCGCGACACCGCCGACCCCGGCAGCACCACCGCACCCCCGGACCTGCGCCAGGCGTTCACGGTCACCCTGGACGAGACGCTGGGCAGCGCGCCGACCCGGTACGGCAACGCCTCGCACGTGGTCTCCGACCTCTTCCTCGGCAGCGACGCGCTGGGCGCGGCGCCCGCGGCCCCCCTCGCCCAGCGCGGCGGCGGGCTCGAACCGGCGCCGCCCGAGCTCCAGCCGGGCCGGGTCGACCACGTCGCCAACGACCCCGCGATCAGCTTCCCGCAGGACGCGGCGATCGGTGGCTACTACGACCTGACGGTGCCGGTCAGCCCCGGGCCGAGCGGTGCGACACTGGCCGGCTGGATCGACTTCGACGGCGACGGCCGGTTCGACGCCACCGAGCGGGCCCAGGTCGAGGTCCAGCCCGGGGCGAGCAGCGCCACCCTGGAGTGGATCGTGCCGCCGGACGTGGCCGCCGGTGACACCTGGGCCCGGCTGCGGATCGCCCGTGACCCGGCCCAGGTGGTGGCGGCCGACGGTTTCGCGGACGCCGGCGAGGTCGAGGACCAGGCGATCCGGCTCTCGGTGGGCGCGGCCACGCCCGAGATCACCAGCCCGCTGCCGGGCGCGACGGTCAGCGAGGTGCGACCGCGGTTCGCCGGCGACCGCGGCGTGCCGGGCGCCACCGTGGCCGTCCAGGAGGACGGGGCGACGCTCTGCCAGGCCACCGTGGACGAGGACGGCGGCTGGAGCTGCCGGGCCGCCGGCGCGCTCGCCCCGGGTGCGCACACCGTGCGGCCGGCCGAGACCACCAGCGGCGGCGTGCTGCGGACCGGCGACCCGGTGCGGATCACCGTGAACACCACGCCGCCCACCGCCCCGGTCTTCACGCTGCCCGGGTACACCAACGACCCGGGGCTGCTGCTGACCGGTACGGGCGGGCCGGGCAGCACCGTCTCCGTGACGGAGGGGAGCCCGGCCGCCGAACTGTGCCGCACGGCGGTGAAGGCGGACCGGAGCTGGTCCTGCCTGCCGGTGGAGGAACTGGCCGAGGGGCCGCACCTGCTGACGGCCACCGCGGTGGACCCGGCCGGCAACCGCGCCGCGGGGCACCCGACCACGCTGATCGTGCGCACCGTGCCGCCGGCCAAGCCGGTGATCAGCTCCCCGGGGCCCGGCGAGGTGCTGCACCTGGTCCGTCCGCGTCTGACGGGCCGGGGCGAGACCGGTACGACGGTGACGGTGCTGGCCGGGCGGGACGGCGCGCTCTGCTCGGCGGTCGCGGCGGTGGACGGGAGCTGGGCCTGCAACGCGCTGCGGGACCTGCGCGAGGGCGAGCAGCTGCTGACGCCGACCGCGACGGACCGGGCGGGCAACACGACGACGGGTGACCCGGTGCGGGTGCGGGTGGTGAACGCGGCGGCAGTGGCCGCGACACCGGGGGTGGTCACCCCGAGCGCGAGCGCGGGTGTGATCACGGGGGCGGGGGCAGGCGCCAGCGCGGGTGCGAGCACCAGCGCGGGTGCCGCTGCGAGTGCGAGTGCGAGCGCCGGCCCGAGTGCGAGCGCCGGCCCGAGTGCGAGCGCCACACCTCAGAAGTCGGCCTCGCCGACTTCCGCGCCCAGCCCCGCCGCCGCCTCCGGCAGCGGCCTGCTCGCCCCGCCGCCCGCTGCCGAGCCGCGCGCCGCCCGGCACACCGCGCTCAGCAGCTGGCGGGCGGCGAGCTGCGGGGTGCTGCTGATCCTCGCCGGGATGACCTTGATCACCAGACGGGTGCTGGCCCGCGGGCCGGGCAGCCGGCGCCGCTGACGGGGGTGCGCGACCTCGGCCGACGGAGTGTCAGGAAAAACCGACACGCCATCGGCCAAATGTCGCATTTGCTGACTTATGTACTTAACCTGACTCCGCGTGACACATCGAGCCTGAGGAATCCTGCATGGACGCCCCCCGCGACCCCGCCCGCCGCACCCTCGCCGGGGCGACCCCACTGCTGAAGAAGAGGGCCACGGTCGGCCCCCCGGCGGAGCCCGCGACCGAGGCGCTGCCGCTGCCGCTCCCGGCTCCGGCCGCTCCGGCCCAGGTCCCACCGCCGGCCGACCGTCCACAGCTTGTGGACAGCCGCGCCGAGATCGCCGCCCGCCGTCCCCCGAAGGCGGACCCGGAGCTGCGCGAGCGGGAGGCGCTCGCGCTGCCGGGGTGGGTGGCGCTGGCCGCCCTGTTGCTGGCGCTGGTCTCGATCGCGCTGGTGCTGGCGCAGGCGGGGCTGATCCCGCACTTCGCCGACGAGCTGCCCGACCTGCGCAGCGAGGCCGTCCAGGAGACCGGCGGGCCGGTGGTGACCGGGTGGGCCCTTTCGGCCGTGACGGTCGGCGCCGCCGTCGCGCTGTACGCGCTGGCGGGGCTGCTGGCCAACGCGGGCGGCGAGACCAGGGTGCTCAGCCGCTGGGGCCGCTACCGGGGAACGGTGCGCCGCACCGGGCTGCTCTGGGTCAACCCGCTGCTGCGCCGCCGCCGGGTGGACGTCCGGCTGCGGCACTGGCGCAGCGAGGCGGTCCAGGTGACGGACCGTACGGGGACCCCGATCGTGGTCCGGCTGCTGGTGGTCTGGCGGATCAAGGACACGGCGCGCGCGGTGTTCGCGGTCGGCGACCACGAGGAGTACCTGCGCGAGCAGATCCACGCCGTGCTCACCCGCACCGCGAGCACGCTGCCCTGCGACAGCGACGCGGCACCGGGACCGGCGCTGCGCGACGGCCAGTGGTTCGCCGACGAGCTCAGCCGCGCGCTGGCCGCCGAGGCCGCTCCGGCCGGTCTGGAGGTCTACTCGGCGCAGCCGCTCGCCCTGGAGTACGCGCCGGAGGTGGCCGACTCGATGCGCCGTCGCCGGCTGGCCGAGCTCGATGCGGGGCTGCGCACGGTGCTGGTGGACGACGCGGTGGAGGCCGCGGCCCTCGCGGTGCGGCGCCTGGAGCGGGCCACCGCCCATGAGCTGGACGTGGCGGCGCGCAGCGCCCTGATGGAGCAGCTCCTGGTGGCGTTCGTGGCCCCGGCCGGTGTGCCGAGCGGGCTGCCCGCCACCGTCCCGGCGCCGGCCGGCGCCGGCGCGCTGACGAAGAACGGCAAGGCCGGCCAGGAAGGAAAGCGCGCATGAGGATAGCCACCGACCCGGCTCTGATCCGCTTCGACGAGCAACTCGGCGAGGTGCCGGCGGCGGTGCGGTGCGGATGCCCGCCCTGCACCGCCGCGTCGGGTTCGCGGGAGCTGCTGCGCCGCAGCCGCGCCGCCGCCCGGGCGGGCCGAATACCGCAGCTGGGTCTGACGGTCCGGGGGGCCTGCCTGGCCACCAGCGTCCTCGCCGGGGCCGGCGTGCTGGGGCTCGGCGCGGCGGCCGGGACGGCCAGCGCGGAGCCGGCGCCGAGCGGTCCGGGGTGGGACGGCTCGAAGTACTGGTTCAAGAACGCTGCGGGGGAGTGGCGCTACACCCGCCACTACGACGTCTATCTGAGCCGCACCGGCGGTGGCGGTTCCGGCGGCGGTTCCGGCGGTGGCGCCGGTGCGGATGCCGACGGGATGCGTCAGGGGTGGGACGGGTCGGTGTACTGGTTCAAGAACGCGGCAGGGGAGTGGCGCTACACCAGTCACTACGACGTCTATCTGAGCCGCACCGGCGGCGGCGACGGGACCGGCGGCCCGGCCACGCCGACCGGCACGCCCAGCACCCCCGCGAGCAGCACCGCCGGCACCGAGCCCGCCGTCGCCTACGCGCTCGCCCAGCTCGGCAAGCCCTACGTCTGGGGCGGCAACGGCCCGGCCGGCTACGACTGCTCGGGCCTGGTGCAGCAGGCCTACCGCCGCGCGGGGATCGAGCTGCCCCGGGTGGCCGACGACCAGTACGCGGCCACCACCCCGATCAGCTCGGGCCAGCTGCGGCGCGGCGACCTGATCTTCTGGTCGGACAGCGGCCGTCCCTCGGGCATCCACCACGTCGCGATCTACCTGGGCGACGGGAGCTACGTCGAGGCCCCGCGTCCGGGCAAGAAGGTGCGCGTCTCGACCCTCAACGCCGGCTACTACCCGACGCAGATGGGCCGCCCCTCCTGAGTGGCGCCCGGCGGCCGTCGTTGTCCACAGGCGGTGGACAACGACGGCCGCGCGGGGCTCAGGCGGAGGCGGCGTCCAGCAGGTCCAGCTCCTCGGTGGTCAGCTGCAGGGTGGTGGCGGCCAGCAGCGGGGCGAGCTGCTCGACGGTGCGGGCGCTGGCGATGGGCGCGGCGACGGTGGGCTGGGCGGTGAGCCAGGCCATCGCGATGGTGGCGGGCTCGACCTGGTGGGCGGCGGCGACGGTGTCCACCGCGGTGAGCACCCGCACGGCGCGCGGGTCCGCCAGGTAGCGGGCGGCGCCCTCGGCCCGGGCACTGGGCACGCTCGGGCCGCCCGGGCGGTACTTGCCGGTGAGGAAGCCGGCCGCCAACGCGAAGTACGGGACGGCGGAGAGGCCGTGCTCGGCCACCACGGCGGCCAGCTCGCCCTCGTAGGTGCCGCGGGAGACCAGGTTGTAGTGCGGCTGGACGGCGACGTACGCGGCCAGGCCCTCCTGCTCGGAGAAGGCGAGCGAGGCGGCCAGGCGTTCGGCACTGAGGTTGGAGGCCGCGATCTCGCGGACCTTGCCCTCCCGCACCAGCTCGTCCAGCGCGCCGATGATCTCGGCGACCGGGACGTCGGGGTCGTCGCGGTGGGTGTAGAGCAGGTCGATCCGCTCGATGCCGAGCCGGCGCAGCGAGGCCTCGGTGGCCGAGCGGATGTTCGCGGCGCTCAGGCCCAGTGCCTCGGGGTGCTGGCCGACCTTGGTGGCCACCAGGATCTGCTCGCGGTTGCCGCGCGAGCGCAGCCAGTTGCCGAGGACGGTCTCGGACTCGCCGCCCTGGTTGCCCGGCGCCCAGGCCGAGTAGAAGTCGGCGGTGTCGACGAAGTTGCCGCCGGCCGCCGCGTAGGCGTCCAGCACGGCGAAGGACTGGGCCTCGTCCGCGGTCCAGCCGAAGACGTTGCCGCCGAGCGAGAACGGGAAGACGGTCAGCGAGGAGCGGCCGAGCGGGACGGCGGCGGCTGTCTGGGGAAAGTCGGTCATGCCCGTGGACAACGAGCGGTGGGCGGCGGCCATTCCGGGGCGAGCGCCGTGCCGGGCGGGCGACGCGCTCGGCCGGCAGGGGTCCGGACTGTGCTGGGTGGGGCCGGATTGGTTAGAGTCCCATGCCATGGCTGAGAACTATGAAGACCCTGCCGGCAGCACCCAGATGTTCCGGGCTTTTGTGGAGACGCCGGCGGCCCAGGCCCCCAGCAACGTCTCCGTGCACCGCAGCGGCGGTGGCCGTAACGGCGTGATCGTCCTGGGGGCGATCGTGGCGCTCGTGGTGGTCGTCGCGGTGGTCTGGCTCGCCGTCAAGTGACGTGACCGACCCGGTTCGCTCAGGTCGCGTGGCGCAGCAAGGCCGTCAGCACGGCTGGCGCCACGCGTCCAGTTCCAGGTGCTTCTCCATCGAGCTGAACCGCAGCCGGTTCGACTGCGCGCAGAACTGACTGGTCGGCACGCTGTACTCGACGTGCAGCACCGCCTTGTCCTGCTGGATGAACGGCGTCAGTTCGTCGCACTCCTGGTACTGCGCGCACTGCTCGTCGATGGCGAAGTCGAAGGAGTCGACGAGCTGGGGCACCTGGTCGACGTCGTTCTTCAACGCCACGCCGAGGCCCAGGCCGTGGGCCAGTTGGGCGACCATCTTGTTGTAGGCGATCTGGTCGTCGGCGGTGACCGGGAAGCCCGAGTTGTTCTGGTAGGCGTCCAGCAGGTCGGGTTCGATGGCGTCGAAGCCCTTGTCCTTGCACATCTGGAAGCGCTTGGCGAGCAGCGGGCGCAGCACGTCGATCTGGCGGATGTCGAACCAGTTCTCGCCCTTCCAGCCGTCGCCCGAGCCGCGCACCGAGCTGGGGAAGGCGGCGGCGTCGGGGCGGAAGCTCTCCCAGGCGCCCGCGTTGACGTAGCAGATCACCTTGCGGCCCTTGGCGTGCAGCGAGGCGACCACGGATGCGTCGTTCTCGAAGCCGTCGATGTCGTACACCGGGACGTCGACGGACTGGTCGACGGTGCCGCTGAGTTGCCACTGCCAGGGGGTGCCGGGGGTCGGGTGCCAGTAGGCCTGGCCCGTGCCGCCGGTGGAGCCGGACGGCGTGGGGGACGCCGGACCCGACGGTGACGCCGAGCCGGACGGTGACGCCGAGCCCGGACCGGAGGCGCCGGCGGAGGGCGGGCCCGAAGCGGCCGGCGATCCGGTGGCGGACGGGAGAGCCGACGGAGACGATGGTGAACTCGCGCCCCCGCTGGGAGAGTTGGCCGCCGAGGTGGCCGGACCCGGCTCCGGCTGGTCGGAGTCGTCACCGCCGTCGCTGGCGCAGGCGCTCACCAGCATCGCGGTGGTCAGGGTCAGGGCCGCCAGCAGGGCGGTGCTACGACGGGTCACAGTGGGCACTCCGAGGGCTTCGGCGTCGACGGTGGAGTGGCGGGGTTCCCCGTGGCGGCGGGTGGTGCGGTGGTGCGTGGTCCGACGACGGCGAACGGCCGGGCCGGTGGCGCGAGCCCGTGCGGCAGCGTCGCCCAGGGGTTGTCGCCGCTCCCGGACACCGTGCAGCCGACGCCGGCCCGGCGGGAGGCGATCAGCGCGCCCGCCGCCTCGGCGGCCTCGGCGGGGACCTGGTACACCAGGTGGCAGAACCGCTCGGCCGGATGGTGTCCGGTCCACAGCGGCAGCGCCAAGGCGTCGTACTCCGTCCAGCTGCCCTCGAAGGTGACCAGCAGATCACCCAACTCGGGTTCGGCGAAGGAGGGTTCGGGGTGCACGCCGTGTCCGAGGACGATCGTCGTGCAGCCGGCCGCGCGGGCCGCGGTGGCGAGTCTGCGGTAGTGCGCCAGGGCTGCCGGGTGGCCGGCGGCCTGGTCGAAGTAGACCCCGCTGGTGGCGTACCACTGACGGAAGGTCAGCAGGTCGGCCACCACCTCGCCGTGCGGGCGCGCGCCGTAGGCGGTGTCCACGTAGCCGAGCAGCGGGATGCCGGCCTCGGTCAGGTCGGCCGCCGCCTGTTCGAAGGCGGGGTCGGGGGCCGGCCCCGGCCCGTCCGCGATGTTGAGCACGACGGCGCGCACGGTGTCGGGGCCGGCAGCCGCGACCGCCTGCCAGGCCGCCGGGTCCACCGCGGGGTGGACGTACAGCGGCACCAGCAGGCGGGCGGCGGGAGTGCTGGTCATCGGCTGCCGGCCACCAACTGGTCGGCGCTGCCCGGACCGGGCGCCGGGGCCGGTCCCCGGACGTCCGACCACAGGTCGCGCAAGCTCTGCTCCAGCGGGATCCGGGGCCGCCAGTCGAGCGCGCGCTCGGCGGCGCCGATGTCGGCCTGGTGCCAGGAGACGGTGGCCGAGCGGGCCGAGCCGGCACCGCTCTCCTCGATCCGGCCGGTGAAGCCGGCCGCCGCGACCAGCCCGTCGGCGATCGCCCGCACCGGGCGGGCCCGGCCACCGGCGATGTTGAGGATCCGGGGCAGCGGTGCGGTGGCCAGTACGGCGGCCACCACGGCGGCGGCGACATCGCGGGCGTCCACGAAGTCACGGTACGCGGACAGGTCGCCGACCGTCACCACGCCGCCCGGGTCGGCCGCGAGTTCGGCGGCCAGCCGGCCGGGCAGCGAGGCGGCGGGGGAGCCGGGGCCGACCGGGTTGAAGATCCGCAGCACCACCGCGTCCAGTGCGGACCCGGTCACCGCCAGGGTGCCGGCCAGCTTGGTCACGCCGTAGATCCCGGTGGGGCTCGGCTGGTCCGTTTCGGCCAGCGAGGTGCCGTCCCGGCCCGGACCGTACTCGCCGCCCGACCCGAGGTGGATCAACCTGGCGGTGGGGCAGCTGAGTTCGAGGGCCTCGGCGAGGACCGCCGGACCCCGGGCGTTGACCTCGCTCTGGTGGCGGGCGCTGCCGGACACCGCCCCGGCGCAGTTGACCACCACGGAGGGGGCGAGCTCGGCCAGATCGGCTGCCAGTGACTCGACCTGACTATTCGTCAGATCAAGGCGCAGATCGTGGTCGGGCCGGCGTCCCGCGGTGGCCAGTTCGGCTGCGGGCAGCGCCCGCAGCGCGGTGGCGGCGTGCCGGCCGAGGAAGCCGTTGCCGCCGAGCAGCAGGATCCTCACGCGGCCCGCCCTTCGGCGCCGACCCGGGCCGGTTCGGCCGCGGGCACCGACTCGACACCGGGCGGCGTCTGGAGCGGCAGCTCGGGCAACTGCTCGCCCAGCGCCCGCTCGGTGCGGTCGTCGCGCAGCAGCAGCGAGCGGCGGGCGGCGAACTCGGCGTTCGCCCGGTCGTAGTCGTCCGGCCGGCCGATGTCCAGCCAGTAACCGTTGAACTCGTAGGCGGCCGGCGGGGTCTGGGCGGCCAGCAGGTCGAGGACCAGCTCGTCGAAGCCGAGCGGGAGTCCGGGGGTGTAGTTGGACAGCGCGGTCCGCGAGACGCCGTAGACGCCCATCGAGACGCGGTAGTCCATGCTCGGCTTCTCGCGGAAGGCGGTGATGCTGCCCTGCTCGGTGGTCAGCACGCCGAAGTCGATCTTCACCTCGCGGGCGTAGGTCGCGATGGTCAGCGGTGCGCCGGCCTCCTCGTGGTGCCGCAGCACCCCGGCGAAGTCCAGGTCGGTGAGGATGTCGCCGTTCATCACCAGGAAGTTCTCGGGCAGCCGGTCGAGCATGGTGAGCAGCGGGCCCATGGTGCCGAGCGGGGTGTCCTCGACGGCGTAGCCGACCCGCAGGCCCCACTGCGAGCCGTTGCCGACGTAGGCGCGGATGATGTGCCCCAGGTGCCCGATGGCGAGGGTCACGGTCGTGAAGCCGGCGGCGGCCAGCTGCCGCATCACGATTTCCAGAATGGCGTGCTGGTCGCCGATCGGCACCAGCGGCTTGGGCAGGGCGGTGGTGTAGGGCCGAAGCCGAACGCCCTTGCCCCCGGCCAGAATCACTGCGTGCATGGTGGTCTCCCCCAGGAAGTCGAGGTGGACGTGCTCAGACGAGTCGACGTGGACGGGTTCAGACGTTGTAGATGTCGGTCTTGTAGCGGGCCAGGTTGGCCGGGTCGCGGAAGAACGCGATGGTCTTCTCCAGGCCCGCCTGCAGGGAGTGCGCGGGCGCCCAGCCGGTGGCGGCGCGCAGCCGGCTCGCGTCGGCGACCAGGCGCATCACCTCGGAGTTGGCCGGCCGCAGCCGCTGGGTGTCCTCCCGGACCGTCAGCTCGACCTCCATCAGCTTGCCGACCAGGGTGACCAGGTCGCCGACCGAGATCTCGCCGCCGGTACCGGCGTTGAAGGTGCGCCCGACCACGGCCTCGGCCGACGCGGTGCCCACCGCGTGGAACGCGGCGGCGGTGTCCTTGACGAACAGGAAGTCGCGGGTGGGGCGCAGGTCGCCCAGGGTGATCTCGCGGGCCCCGGCGGCGATCTGGGCGATCACGGTGGGGATCACCGCGCGCATCGACTGGCGCGGTCCGAAGGTGTTGAACGGCCGCAGGGTCACCACCTGGGTGTCGAAGCTGGCGTGGTAGGCGTCCGCGAGCCGGTCACCGCCCGCCTTCGAGGCCGAGTACGGGGACTGGGTGTTGATCGGGTGGTCCTCGGTGATCGGTACGGTCTGCGCGGTTCCGTAGGTCTCGCTGGTGGAGGTGTGCACCATCCGCGGGATGTCCAGGTGGCGCACCGCCTCCAGCACGTTGAGGGTGCCGTTGACGTTGGTGTCGATGTAGGAGTGCGGAGCCTGGTACGAGTACGGGATGGCGATCAGCGCGGCCAGGTGGTACACCGCCTCGGTGCCCTTGACCAGGCCGGTCACCGATCCGGGGTCGCGGACGTCACCGAGCACGATCTCCACGGAGTCCAACACGTCCGCGTCCAGGGTCTCCAGCCAGCCGAAGGAGGAGAAGGAGTTGTACTGGACCATGGCCTTCACCCGGTGCCCGTGGGCGACCAGGTGCTCGACCAGGTGCGAGCCGATGAAACCCTCGGCCCCGGTGACTGCGACAGTGTTCATCTGGGAGAACTGCCCTCTCTGAGTGGTGGGATGGCGCATTGGCGGTGCTGGTGCAGCGGTGCTGTTCAGCGGTGCCGGGTGGTGCGGCCGAGGACGATCACGGCCAGCGGTATCAGCAGCACGGCGGCTGCTCCGCAGCCGTACAACTGGAGTTCCTGCGGGTCGCCGCCGCTCAGCAGGGCGAGGACCTCGTACCCGGCCGCCGCGAGGCAGAGGCCGGCGGTGCGCCAGGCGACCGAGAGGGCCTGCAGCAGCAGCGCCGTCCACAGGGCGGCGGCGAGCAGCAGCAGGTCGGTCAGCTGGGTCGTACCGATCGGGGGTGTGTGCGCCCACAGCGCGTCGGCGCCCAGGGCCAGTGCGGTCACGAAGGCCAGGTAGCCGAGCAGGCAGCAGGCGAGCACCAGCGCGGTGCGCCGGCGGAAGGCGGCGGGGCTGGCGCTGGTGCGCAGCGCTGCGGTGGCCAGGCTGCGGTAGCGGTAGAGCAGCCACTCGGCCAGGCCCAGGCTCAGGGTGAGCGCCACCAGGCAGGGCCCGGTGGCCGAGGGCGCCGGCGCTGGGCCGGCGGGCCGGAGCGCGTGGTGCAGGGTGGGACCCAGCCCGGCGAGCATGGTCAGCGTGCCGACCGCCAGGCCGAACAGCCCGGCGGAGCCGGTGAGGTGCCAGGCCGGACCGCTGCGCCGGCCGCCGCCGGGCTGCGCCAGGCAGAGCCGCAGCTGCCAGCCGGCCAGGCCGAGCGTGCCGGCCAGGGTGGCGAGCAGGATCGCCACCCTGACCCAGGTGGGCAGCCGGACCTCCAGGACCACCACGGCGCCGACGGTGGAGGGGGCCAGCGCGGCCAGCAGCAGCCGCTCCTTGCCGAGCACCAGCAGCGCGGTCGCCGCACCCAGGTAGCCGGACTGCCCGATGGTGAAGAGCAGCGCGGCCAGCGGCCCGCCCAGTACCCAGCCGGTGCCCGCCGCGAGTGCGGCACCGACCGGCGCGCCCAGTGCCAGCGCCCGGGCGGCCGAGCGGCGCTCGCCCAGGCTCAGCCAGCCGTAGGCGCGGTACGCCAGTGCCTGGTTGAAGGCCCAGCTGAGCAGCGTGGCGGCGGCGAGCGCGGCCATGCCCGAGGGCAGGCCGAAGCGCAGCCGGTGGGTGCTGAAGAAGTCGGCGCCGAGCAGGTAGCCGAGACCGGGCAGCGCGAAGACCAGGCCGCGCACCAGGCAGCGCCACGGATCGGCCCGCCAGGGGTCGGCGCTGGCCGGCGCCGGTCCCGGGTAGCGGCGGGCGACCTTGTCGAACAGGTCCTCGGCCAGGGTGAAGGAGTCGGGACGGCCGTAGACCAGCGCGGCCTGCTCGTCGGTCAGACCGTCCGACTCCAGGAACGCGGCGATCTCGTACGGGTGGACGGCGTCGGCGCACAACTCGGCGAGCCGCTCGGCGAGTTCGTCCAGCGGGTCGGGCGAGACATCGGGGCGCGGCTGGTCGGCGGGGCGGCGGCGCGGCAGGGTGCGCAGCCGCATCGTCTCCTCGGCCCAGCCCGGGGTCCCCTCATCGGGGACAAGCCTCAGGGGGCCACTCATGCGTCCACCTCGCTGCGCTCGGCAGCCACTGAGCGGAACACGCCGCCCTGCACGGTGAACTCGCTTCGCTCGTTCACGCCGCGCCCTCCGCGGCCGGCTGGAGCTTGGCCGACTGCCCGGCCGCGCCCAGCAGTTCGGTGTAGATGCCGCGGAAGCCGTCGATCGTCTGTCTGAGGGTGAACTGCTCGACCACTCTCACCCGGGCGCCGGCGCCCATGGTCGCGCGCAGCTGCGGGTCGCGCAGCAGGGTCAGCGCGGCCCGCGCCATCGGCTCCGGCTCGCGCGGCGGCACCACCAGTCCGGTGTCGCCCACCGCCTCGCGCACCCCGCCGACGTCGGTGGAGACCGTGGCCCGGCCCGAGGACATCGCCTCGATCAGGGTGAACGGGAAGCCCTCGCTGATGCTGCTGAGCATCACGATGCTGCCGGCCGCGTAGGCGTCCTTGATCTCCTCGACCCGGCCCTCGAAGACCACCGAGTCGCCCAGCCCGAGGTCGGCCGCGAGCTTGATGCAGCCGTCCCGGTAGCCCTCGGCGCCCCGTGCGGTGCCGCCGAACAGGCGCAGCCGGGCCTCCGGTATCTCGGCCCTGACCAGGGCGAAGCAGCGGATGAGGGTCTCCAGGTCCTTGATCGGGTCGACCCGCCCGGCCCAGCTCATGGTGGGCAGCTCGGGCTCGGGCCCGGCGGCGGGGAAGAGGTCGGGGTCCACGCCGTTGTAGACGGTGCGGATGTTGGCCGAGGGGGTGCCGCCGCGCTCCTCCCAGCGCCGGTTGTAGCGGTTGCCCGGGGTGACCAGGGCCGCACGCGCGTAGCTCTCCTCGGCGAGCATCCGGTAGAAGCCGAGCAGCAGCGCCTTGACCGGCCAGCGGTAGGGGCCGGTCCGGTAGCCGAGGTAACGTTCCCTCAAGTAGATGCCGTGCTCGGTGAGCAGGAACGGCACGTTGTGCTGCTGGGCGGCGATCAGTCCGGGCAGGGCGGCCAGCCCCCCGCTGACCGCGTGCGCCACCCCCTGGCTGGGCACCGCCACGGACAGCGGGCGCAGCGCGTGCTCCAGCAGGTCGGTGGCGTGCAGGGCGTCGTGCAGGCTCGGTTCGGCCTCGGCGGTCGGCAGGTAGGGCCGGCGCCAGACCTCCTGCAGGGTGCGCAGCGCCCCTTCACTGCGCAGCGCCGGGCCGAGCAGGCCGCGCCGGGCGAAGTCGGCGAAGCCGTACAGCTCGGTGCCGAAGTGCGTGGCGTAGACCGGGTCGAGGATCGAGTGCAGGAACCGCTCGTAGGCGTCCAGGAACCGGCGCAGCTCGCGTCCGCGCGGTGCCTTCCCAGGAGCGGGCGGGCCCCAGAGCGGGGCGGTGGTGACGGAGCGGACCCACGGGGGCAGCTCCCACGCCAGGGCCTCGCTGCCGGTGCCGGTCACCGCGATGACGTCGAACTCCACGTCGGGCATGCCCTGGACGAGCTGGTCGCACCAGACGCTGACGCCGCCGTGCGCGTGCGGATACGTCCCCTCGGTGAGCAAGGTGACACGCATCTTGCTTCCCTTCCCCCCAAATCGGCTGCGCCCGGTGGCGGCCGGGCGCGGCACTGGTACGGGCTCGCGCGGGGTCGCCGCGGAGCCCGTACCGCCGCGTTGTGGTGCCGGTGGTACGCGTGGTGCTGGTCGTACTGACTTACCTGTGGCGCTGACTCACCAGTGGTGCTGAACTCACCTGTGGTGCTTCTCGCCGCCTACTTGCTGCTGGCCGGAACCAGCGACGGCGACTTGGTGCGCTGGGTGTCGCCCGGCGCGACCGGGACGGCCTTGGCCGTGCCGGCCGGCACCGTGGTCTTCGGCGCCTTGGCGGTCTTCTGCGCCGCGGTGGCGGCAGCGGCGACGGTGGCGGCCGGCGCCTTGACCGAGCTCGGGGTCGCCGCGGCGGCCAGCTGGAGCGTCACGGAGCCCTGGAAGGCACCCGGGGCGACCCAGCCGGAGAGCGTGCCGGCGTAGGCGGTGCCGAAGGCCGAGCTGCCGAGCAGCTGCTGCTGCGTGGTGCCGGTCGGCATGGTGGCCTCGACCTGCACCCCGGCGGGCGCCTGCACGGTGACCGTGTTGCCGATCCGGTAGGCGGTCACCTTTCCGGCCGCGACCGCCGCGTTCCAGGCGGAACGCTTCTGCAGCTCGGTGCCGATCTGGCTCTCCCGCATGTTCACCATGGGGGTGTTGGCCGCGTAGAGGCTCTTGTACGTGTCGAGGATCGAGTTGAGCACCGGGTAGGCGATCTGGTCCTCGGCGAAGTTGGACTGGTGGATGAAGTTCGGCCGCGGGTCGTTGTTCGTCACGTAGCCGAGGTCGATCTTGGTCTGCATCGGCACGATGTACGAGGCGTAGCCGGTGGTGGTGTCCAGCGGGGCCGGCAGGCAGGTGGAGTTGCCCGAGGTCTCGCAGATGCCGCTGCCGCCCTGGGCCTTGCTGGTGTAGATCCAGTTGTACTCGTCCACCTCCTCGTTGGTGTGGCCCGCGTTGTAGAACACGTTCATCGGGTACCGCGGCACGGTCAGCGTGGAGGAGCCCACCGCGCGCTGGTTCGGCTCGCGGGAGGCGTCCGAGGCGGTCCACTTGATGCCGTCGGCGGCCAGCGCGGGGGCGAGGTTCGGGTTGTCGGTGGGCTGCTGGGGCAGCGTCACCAGGCCGGAGTGCTCACCGGTGATCAGCTCGGTCGGGTCGGTCGGCAGGCCCTGCTGCTTGGCCCAGGCGGTGTTCTCCTGGACCTCGTTCTGGATGGTGGCCTGGTCGACCCAGACGTCGCTGCCGCCGGCGTCGGTGGTGCACTGCCACGGCACCACGGTGACGTTCTGGACGCAGCCGAGGAACGGATGGTCCCAGGTGTGGTTGATGAACCGGAACGAGCCGGAGTTCGCCTTGAAGGCGTTCAGCAGCGGGTCGGTGGTGGTGTTGTTGTCCTGCTCCCAGTCCGACACGCCGCCGCCGTTGAAGGCGAAGTCGACCGTGAAGTTGTTCGCCTTCTCCCACGCCACCAGGGTGTTGACGTCGGAGGGGGTCATCCGGATCGGGTCGGTGTCGGTGTTGTCGCTGCCCGGCGGGCAGGTGACGTCACCCGGGGTGCACTTGAGCGTGGTGTTCCAGCGGTCGTCGGAGAGGAAGAGGTCGTCCACGTGGACCGCGAAGTAGTTGCGGTCGTAGCCGAGGTGGACGCCCTGGGTCAGCCAGTCCACGAAGCCGCGGGCCAGCAGCCGGTACTGCTGCTGGTACTGGTTGTAGACGAAGGTGACCACCAGCTCCTTGCGGCTGTCGTGGTCGTACTCGCCGACCAGCGAGCCGCGCGCGGTGCTGCCCGGGATCGGGGCGTCCACCAGCGGGGTGAACGAGGCGCCGGCGGGCAGCGTCGCCAGCGGGGTGGCCAGGTAGCCGTAGCTGGTCGAGACGCCCGGCTGGGGCTGCTCGAACGGGACGCTGCCGCTGAGGTAGTCGAAGGGGCCGGTCAGGCCGGCCTGGGTGACCGCCCCCTGGGTGCCGTCCAACGAGCCGATGTAGCCCGGGTTCTGGGCCCAGTTCAGGCCGACGTTGGGGTTGGCGTAGGTGTAGGCGTCGATCTGGCGGATGCCGAAGGTCGCCTCGTAGGAGGCGAGCGCGGTCATCTCGGTCGAACCCGTGCCGAAGGGGTTCTCGTTGGGCAGTACGACGCCCTGGAACTTCGCCCGCGGGGCACCGTTCACGGTGTCGCTGAGGAAGGCCGGGGTGATCGTCGGACGGTTGGGGTCCGACAGCTTCACCACGGTGTACGGGGTGCCTTCACTGGCCAGTTCGGCGGTGATCGCGGCGGTGGCGGGACCGCCGTCGTCGACCACCAGCACGGTCAGGTCGATTCGGTTCTGCGGTGCGGCGAAGGCAGTGGTGGTCTGCAGCCCTGCGGCCAGCAGACCGGCTGCCGCGCAGGCGGCAGCACGACGGGTCGCTCGACCCATGTTCGGTGTTCCTCCCTGAGAAGGGTGGACTGCCCCCGCGTCCACCCCTGTGACCTTGAAACAACCCCCAGCGCCGGGGACGGTCGACCGTGCTCGGCGCTGCGGACCATCGTGCGGCAGAACTACCGGCTTTTTACGCCGATTGAGTGAGAGTGCAGCGAATCTGTCAGAGACGTTCACTTCCGAGCCACGTTGGTCACCCGTTAGTCGTTAAGGTGGCTTTAAGGTGGCAGAAAACGATCAGATCATGACAATTTTCGTTTTATGAAGATGTCTCACCTGTCGGAATATGTCGTATACGGCCACCGACCGGGTGCTCCCGGCTGATCGAAAGGGCTGCCGGCTTCGTACCCTTGGTCGAACCAGGACCGTCAGCAGCGCAGGAGGAACCCGTGACCGAGCAGCCCGAGCGGACCGGTACCGCCGCCGAGGAGTTGGCCGCGCGCAGCCTGGGCCTGGCGGGCGCGGTCAACGCCCGTGACCTCGGTGGCTACCGCACCGTCGACGGGCGGGTGCTGCGCAGCGGCGTCGCGCTGCGCAGCGACGGGCTGAACCGGCTCGCCGAGCAGGACCAGGCGGTCTTCGCCGGGCTCGGCGTGCGCCACGTGGTCGACCTGCGCAGCCTGGACGAGGTCCGCGAGGCCGGCCCGGACCGGGTGCCCGGCCTGCCGGTGGCCGACATCACGGCCGTGGAGCTGTCCGCCGAGCCGCTCAGCGTCAGCGCCGCGGACCCGGACGGCATCACCCTGCACCACCTGCCGATCTTCGCCGCCGACTTCGACATCTACGTCGCGCTGCGCGAC
The DNA here is from genome assembly GCF_035976515.1 of Kitasatospora sp. NBC_01302. Taxonomy (NCBI): domain Bacteria; kingdom Bacillati; phylum Actinomycetota; class Actinomycetes; order Kitasatosporales; family Streptomycetaceae; genus Kitasatospora; species Kitasatospora sp. NBC_01302. The sequence continues at coordinate 4,519,472 of NZ_CP108404.1, read as the reverse complement.
GCGCTGGCCGACCGCGACCCGGTCAAGCAGCACGCGCTGCTCGGCGAGGGGCGGGCCGCGCAGATCATGGTCGGCCTCTACCGCTGGTTCGTCACCGATCCGGTGGCCCGGGAGCGGTTCGCCGCCACGCTGCGGCTGCTGGCCGGCCCCGACAGCCCGCCGGTGCTCTTCCACTGCACCGCGGGCAAGGACCGCACCGGCTGGACCGCCGCGCTGCTGCTCACCGCGCTCGGCGTCGACCGGGAGACGGTCTACGAGGACTACCTGCTGACCAACGTGCGCTCCGCCGCGATCGTCGAGCACATCGTGGACAGCTTCGGCACCCGCGGCCTGATGGCGGACCCCTCGCTGCTGCTGCCGATGTTCACCGCCCACCGCGATTACCTGGACGCCGCCTTCGCCGAGGTCGAGTCCGGCTGGGCGGGCTTCCAGGAGTTCTGGCAGCAGGGTCTGGGCCTGGACGAGGCGGTGCTGGCCGGGCTGCGCAAGAACCTGCTCGGCGACGAAGGCCGATGACCCTCGGGCGCTCGCGCCGGCCCCCGCCGGTCTCGCGCTAGCCCTTGGTCTCGCGCTAGCCCTCGCTGGTGAGACCCTCGCGCAGCTGCGTGAGGGTCTTGGTCAGCAGCCGGGAGACGTGCATCTGCGAGATGCCGATCTCCTCGCCGATCTGCGACTGGGTCAGGTTGCCGAAGAAGCGCAGCATGATGATCCGCCGCTCCCGGGGCGGCAGCTTGGCCAGCAGCGGCTTGAGCGACTCGCGGTACTCCACGCCCTCCAGCGCGAGGTCCTCGTAGCCCAGGCGCTCGGCCAGCGGCCCGTCGCCGTCCTCCTCGCCGGGGGTGGAGTCCAGCGAGCTCGCGGTGTAGGCGTTGCCGACGGCCAGGCCCTCGACCACGTCCTCCTCGCTGACCCCCAGGCACACCGCCAGCTCGGCCACGGTGGGGGAGCGGTCCAGGCGCTGGGCCAGCTCGTCGCCCGCCTTGGTCAGCGCCAGGCGCAGCTCCTGCAGTCGTCTCGGCACCCGCACCGACCAGCTGGTGTCCCGGAAGAAGCGCTTGATCTCGCCGACCACGGTGGGCATCGCGAAGGTGGGGAACTCCACCCCGCGGTCCGGGTCGAACCGGTCGATCGCCTTGATCAGGCCGATCGTGCCGACCTGGACGATGTCCTCCATCGGCTCGTTGCGGCTGCGGAAGCGGGCGGAGGCGTAGCGCACCAGCGGCAGGTTGAGCTCGATCAGGGTGTCGCGGACGTACGCGTGCTCGGCGCTGTCGGCCGGCAGGGTGGCCAGGCGCCGGAAGAGCGAACGGGACAGGGTGCGGGTGTCCAGGCCGGGCGCTGTCGCCGCCGCCGCTGCCGCCGCCGCTCCGGACTGCGGTGCCGGCGCGGCGTCCGGTGCCGCCAGTTCGGCCGGTGCGGGCGCGGCCTGGTGCGGCAGCTGCGCCGACGGCTGCGGAGCGTGCTCGGCAACCGCCGTACCACCGTGGATCTCTGTGCTGCCCAGCTCTGCGGACATGCACCCACCCCCTCGTGACTGGTCCAACGGGAGCCTCCGCTCGGCGGTTCCCGGTGCGTGCCGAATGATCGGCACCCCCCACCGCTTGCTTTACCGGAACAACGCCCCCGGCAAACCCCGGCATCGCGAGTTGTCACGCCGCGGTAACGCGCAGCAACCCGCGGCCGGGCTCACTCCTCCCAGGAGTTGCCGGTGCGCAGCCTGGTGAGGATGCGCGCCAGGAGGCGGGAGACGTGCATCTGGGACATGCCGAGTTCGGTGGAGATCTGGGACTGCGTCAGGTTGGCGAAGAAGCGCAGTATGACGATCCGCCGCTCCCGCTCGGGCAGCTGCACCAGCAGGTGGCGCACCATGTCGCGGTGCTCCACGTCGGTCAGCGCGGAGTCCTCGTAGCCGAGCCGGTCGAGCAGGGCCAGGCCGCCCTCGTGCTCCTGGGCCGCTTCCAGCGAGGCGGCGTTGTAGGCCCGCCCGGCGTCCAGGCAGGCCCGCACGTCCTCCTCCGGGATGCGCAGGTTGGCGGCGATCTCCGGGACCTTCGGGGTGCGGCCGTGGGTGACCGTCAGCTCCTCCATGGCGCCGCTGACCTGGACCCAGAGCTCCTGGAGGCGGCGCGGGACGTGCATGGTACGCACGTTGTCGCGGAAGTAGCGCTTGATCTCGCCGAGGATGGTGGGCAGCGCGTAGGTGGGGAACTGCACGCCGCGGCTGGGGTCGAACCGGTCGATGGCGTTGATCAGGCCGATGGTGCCGACCTGGACCACGTCCTCCATCGGCTCGTTGCGGCTGCGGAAGCGGGTGGCGGCGTAGCGCACCAGCGGGATGTTGACCTCGATCAGCGCGGCCCGCACCTGCTCGCGCTCGGGGGCCTGGGCGGGCAGCTCGGCCAACCGCTCGAAGAGCACCCGGGTCAGGGTGCGCACGTCGATCGGGCCGCTCCCGCCGAACGGCTCGACCGGCTCGGGAAGCTCGGGCGGCGCGGCGGGCGCGGCGGGCTCGGGGAGCTCGGTCGACCGGGACGGCTCCGGCGGGTCGCTGGGCGGGTCGGACTCGGGGCGCGGCTTCGCGCCGGGTCCGTCCGTGCCGGTGTCCGGCGTGTCGTCCTGGATCCGCACGGACGTGTCACCCTCCCTTGGTTCACCACCTCGACCTGCCCGGCAAAATCGGTCATAGCATCACAAGACGGACGCCATCCGTTCAAGCACCCGCCTGATGCGTGTTGGTGGTCCGGGGTCGGCAACGACGCGGCCCCCCGCGCCGCGACGGGCTCGTCGTGAGCCGTCGGGATGCGGGGGGCCATTGGGTCGTACGGATACGACCGAACTGGCGGCGGGTCGGTCAGACCTCGAAGTCCGCGACCACCAGGGTGGCGATCTGCCGCCACAGCTGAGCGGCTGCGACATGCTCCGGATGGGTGGCGTAGGCCTGCAGCGCGGCCTGGTCGGCGACCAGGCTGTTGATCGCGAAGTCGTAGGCGACGTCGCGCGGGCTCACGTTCCAGCCGGTCTGCCACTCGAGCAGCTCGGGGATCTGCTGGTCGAGCCCCACGAAGGCCTTGGCGGCGGCGAGCGCGCGCTCGTCGTCCTTGGCGATGCCGTCATTGAGCTTGAACAGGACCAGGTGGCGGATCACCGGGCACTCCTATCTGTCGTCGGGGCGGGTCGGCGTGGTCGTCCGGGCGTGGTCGTCCGGGCGTGGCTATTTGATCAGGCCGGTCATGAAGGCCCCGATCGACCCGGCAGCGTCCGAGATCCCGACGAACCCCGACTGGACGAGCTCGGCCGCGCGGGCGGGCGAGTGGATGATCGTGTACACCACGAAAATCAGCAGCAGATACATGCCGATCTTCCTTGCCTGTGCCATCGGAACCGCCCACCTCCGCCGTCTGCTCCAGCCCCGCGCCGGGCCGTCCCCCGGCCGGGCGTCAGGTCCCCGATCTGACGCGGGGTCCGATGCGCAGCTTATCCACCGGATGGCGCAACAGGTGTGCAACGCGTTCACTCTGCGGGACGAAGGTCCCTGGCGCTGAGGTCCTTGTGCGGATGCCCGGCGCCCCGCCGCGCGGCAGGATGGACGGTGTACCGGGGATCTGGCAGGAGTCCGCGGTGCGTGGGTCCGGAGTTCCCCGCTGTGGGACCGGGCGCCGTGGTTTCCCCCGCGAGGCGCCGGTTGTGGGACCTCCGCCGGGGGAGCGGTCCGTCCCCCCGGGACCGCTCCCCCCACCTCGTCTCCTCCTGCGGCTCAGATCTGCTGGGTGAAGCGCACCTCGGCCTCCGGGGCCAGCCCCAGCTCCTCACCGGTCACCGGCTCACCCGTGCTGATCAGGATGTTGTAGTGGTTGGGGAAGTGGCAGGCGTCGAAGCCGAGCACCGTGCCCACCGGGCGGCCGCCGATCCACACCGTGTCGCCGCGGTCGATCACCCCCGCGCGCGAGATCTCGGTGAAGCCCAGGAACCCCACCCGGTCCACCCGGGCCCCCGGGGTGCCGTCGGCCACGTCGGTGCTGACCAGCTCGTGCAGCTCGCCGGCCCGCACGCAGCGGCTCGCGTAAGGCTCCACCGTCATGCCGCGGTCCTCGCGGCGGTGGACCAGCACCTTCACCAGCTCGCCGGCGACCGCGCGCTTGGCGCCGTCCTCCTGGCGGGGGGAGACCTGTACGGGGGTCACGGCGCCTCCTGAACGGCCGGGCGGAACACGTGGGTGGCGGTGTCGCGGTCCAGCCGGTAGGCCGCCGCGACCAGTTCGAGGGCGGCCAGGCCGCCGTCCCGGTGGCTGCCGGGGCGCTGCAGCGCGCTGCCGAAGGCGGTGAGGATGCCCTGGTACTCGTGCCAGAGCGAGGCCTTGAAGCCGGTGTGGCCGGCCAGCAGGTCGGCCCGCAGCAGCTGCCCGTCGGCCAGCGTGACCTCGATGTCCTTCACCTCGCCGGGGTAGGACCAGTCCAGCTCGACCTTGGCGCGGCGCGGCGAGGGCCCGTCGGTGATCAGGTCGATCACCGCCTGCCGGTCCAGCCCCGCGCCGTCGCGTTCGATCGCCGCCCGCACCACGCTCAGCCCGGTGTCCCGGAAGAGCAGCCGGACCAGGTCGAAGGCGTTCGGGCCGTTGTCGGCCACGCAGCCGCCGCCGCACCGGGCCGGGTCCAGGTACCAGCGGTCCGGGCCGACGTGCTCCTCGATCTTCTCCAGGTAGCGCACCCGGATGCTGCTGATCGGCGCGCCCGAACAGGCCGCGGCCAGCTCCAGGGTCTGGCTGTTGTAGCGGCGGTGGAAGGCGGTGAAGAGCGGCACCGAGCGCTCGGCGGCCATCGCGGTCAGCGCCCGGGCCTCGGCGACCTCGGTCGCCAGCGGCTTCTCCACGCAGATCGGCAGCCCGGCGGCGAGCAGGTCGCGGCAGAGCGCGGCGTGCGCGTCGTTGGGGACGGTGACGATCACCCCGGCCAGCTCCCGGTGGGCGGCCAGCAGCTCCCGGTGGTCGCGGTAGGCGGGGACGCCGGCCGCGCGGGAGGAGGCCAGCGCGGCCTCGTCGCGGTCGCAGACGGCGGCCAGGGTGAAGGACGGGTCGGCCTCGATGGCGGCCAGGTAGAACTTGGCGATCACGCCAAGGCCGATCACGGCCAGCGGGCGGGAGCCGGTCATGGGGTTCCTCCGATCGGCTTGGGGGCGGTCAGGCCGGTGGCCTGGGCCAGGTCGGTCAGCTCGGCGAACCGGGCGGGCGAGAGGCGCACACCCTCGCGCAGCTGGCGGTCCGCCAGCTCGCCCTCGGGGTGGCCCGGGTAGGTCACCGGGTGGGCGGGGTCCACCGGCGGGCAGTCCAGCAGGGTGCCGAAGAGCACGGCCGCCTGCCGGCCGAAGTCCGCCCCGTCGCGCAGCGCGCCGGGGTCGATGGCCAGCGCCAGGTAGCCGATGTCGTCGTCGCGGCCCGCCGGGCCGCCGTCGCCGGCCAGTGCGGCCGGTTCCGGGCCGAGCCCCGCGCCGGCCAGCAGCGCGCCGAGCACCTCGACCACCAGGCCCAGCCCGTACCCCTTGAACGCGCCGGTCTCCGGGCGGCTGCCGAGCCAGAGCAGGTGCGCCTCGCCCCGGTCGAAGGCGCCGGGGTCGGTCACCGGGGCGCCGTCCTGGTCGGCCAGCCAGCCCGGCGGGATCTGCTGCCCGGCCCGGGCGGCGGCCCGCACCCGCCCGGTGGGCACCGCGGTGGTGCTCATGTCCAGCACGAACGGGTGCGGCCCGCCGCTCGGGGCGGCCACGGAGAGCGGGTTGGTGCCGAGCATCGCCAGGCGACCGCCCGGCGGCCGGGCGATCCGCTGGCGGCCGCAGTTGGCGGCCAGCAGCCCCACCAGGCCGCGGCGGGCGGCCCGCCGGGTGTGGAAGCCGGCGCAGCCCAGGTGGGTGGCGCCGCGCACCGAGACCAGCCCGATGCCGTGGGCGGTGGCCCGCTCGATCGCCAGGTCCATCGCGGCCGAGGCCGACCAGAGGCCGAGCGCCCGCCGGTCGTCCAGCAGGACGGCGGCGCCGCGGTCGGCCAGCGGCTCGGGCTCGGCCGCGGGGTCGGCCCGGCCCTCGTCCAGCAGCGGGAGGTAGAGGCGGGTGAGGTTGACCAGGCCGTGCGAGGTCAGGCCGGTGAGGTCGCCGTAGCAGAGCGCCTCGGCGGCGGTGGTGGCCCGGGCGGCGGGCAGGCCGCGGCCGGTGAGGACCTCGGCGGTGAAGCGCAGCAGTTCGGGGTAGCGGACCAGGACGCCCGGAGCGGCGGCGCGCGGTGCGCCGATCCGGGCGCCGTCGCCTTCCAGCAGGGCGGGGGGTGTGGCCAGTGGGGGCGTCAGCTGCATACGGGACGGGCCTCCTGGGCGGGGTGGGGGAGTGCGGGTGCGGTGGTCCTGGGATCCGTGGGGTCGCTGGTGCCGTCGAAGGCGAGCAGCAGGCCGGCGACCGCGCGGGCGAAGGCGGTGAGCTCCTCGACCCGGACGAACTCGCCCTCCGCGTGCGCGTTGTTCCCCTCCAGCGAGCCCGGCCCGAGCACCACGGTGGCGGTACCCGGGCGGTCGGCCAGCCAGATCGCGTCGCAGGTGAAGCCGGGCTCGGCGGCGGGCCAGGCGGCGACCTGGGCGGCGTCCAGCAGGTGGGGCAGCCACGGTTCGACGGCGCGCTGCTCGGCGAGGGCGGGCAGGCCGCGCTTGAGCCAGTGCAGGCTGGTGATCGCGGCGGCGTCCACGGCGGTGCGGGCCAGCAGCGGGTTGGCGGCGAACTTCTCGGCGAACGCCCGCAGGCCCGCCGCCAGGCCCTCGGCCACCGCCCGCTCCAGGCGCTCGGCGGTGGCCGGGTCCGGGTAGGCGAGGTTGAGCAGCAGCTCGCCCTGGCCGTAGACCCGGTTGTGCAGGCGGCCGGTGTGCAGTCCGGCCACGCAGAGCCGCCCGGCGCCGGGGGTGATCGAGGCGGCCAGGTGCTGGGCGAGGAAGCCGAGCAGCACGGTGGCGTTGTGCCCGGCGGCCGGCTGGTCGTCCACCGCGTCCTGGCCCGCCACCTCGATCCGGGCGGTCATCGCGGCGGTGCAGCGGGTGAGCGCACGGTTGCCGGTGGGTTCGCAGAAGACGTTGAGCCGGCCGTAGTGCCCGGCCGCCACCAGCGGGCGGGTGCCCAGCGTGCCGAGGGCGCCGCCCTCCTCACCGGACACCGCCTGCACCAGCACGGTGGTGCGCCGGGCCAGCCCGGGGCGCTCGGCCAGCGCGGCCCGCAGGCCCGCGAGCAGGGCGACGGCCGGGCCCTTGGCGTCCACCGCACCGCGGCCGTAGTAGGTGTCGCCGTCGCGGTGCACCGGCTGCTGCCCGGCCACGGTGTCCAGGTGGACGTTGAACATCACCGTGCGTTCGCGTGCTGCCGCCGGCCCCAGCCGCAGCACCAGGCTCGGCTGCTCGGCCAGGAAGCCCGGATCGGCGGCGCGGCTGCGCACGGGCAGCGGGACGTCGGGCAGCTCGGCCCAGGCGGGCGCGGGCGCGGCGTGGTGCAGCACCTCGAAGCCCAGCTCGGCGGCGGCCCCGGCGTAGGCGCGCTGGGCGTCCCAGAGCCGCGACGGCAGGCCGGGGGCCTCCAGCGGTCCGGCGGTGGGCAGTTCGAGGAGGTCGAGCAGCAGCTGGTGGTCGGTCGCGGTCAGCACGGGAGGAGCTCCAGGCCCGCCGCCGTGCAGCGCCACGGCGCCGCGTCATCGCCCACCAGCCCTTCGACCAGGGTGCGCAGGGCCTGACCGGCGGCGGCGAAGGAGGAGCGGCACTCGGCGGGTCCGGCCCGGTGGTGCTCGTGCGGGCGGACGGCCAGGTGCGGCTCGATCGAGAAGTGGCCCGCGTAGCCGGTGTCCAGCAGCAGCCGCAGGCACTGCGCGACGCCGGCCTCGCCCGCGCCGGGCAGCGTGTAGCTCGGACGCTCCGGGCCGGCCACCGCATCCTTGATCTGGACGTGCTTCACATAGGGTGCCAGCGTGCGGAGTTGGTCGAGCGCTCGGTAGCCGTGGGCCGCACCGTTGCCGGTGTCGAAGAGCAGGCCGAAGGACTCGGCGCCGGCCGCCTCCAGCAGCCGCAGCGCCCGTCCGGCGTCGGCGCCCGCCCAGCCGGCGCAGTTCTCGTGCAGCAGGACCAGGCCCCGCTCGCCCGCGTGCCGGGCCAGCACCCGGATGCGGCGCAGTACTTCACGCTCCCAGTCGAGCTCGCTCAGGCCGTCGTTGGGGTAGGACATGATCCGCAGGTAGCGGGCGCCGAGGACCGCGCAGCGGTCGGCCAGCACCGCGAGTTCGGCCAGCTCCTGGTTCAGGTCGCAGCTGACCGGGCGCGACCAGCCGCCGATCCGGGAGGCGATGACCGGGACGCTCAGGCCTGCCTCGGCGATCCGGGCGGCGGTACGGGCGAAGGCGGGTCCGTTCAGCAGGTCGATCGGCTGGCCGTCGACGGTGCGCAGTTCGACGGCACGCCAGCCCAGTTCACGGGTGGCGGCGAGTTGGCCGGCCAGATCGACGGCGGCCTCGTCGGTGATCCCGCAGTAGTCGATCCGGCGGGCCGTGGCGGCGCCGCCGGCCGCGGGGGGTGCGTGGCTGCTGGCGCGCGGCCCGGCGGGCTCGCGGGAGAGCTCATCGGAGAGTTCAGTGGACACAGGACAACTCCCTTGGGGTCGCGATCGGTTCGGTCAGCAGGTCGGCGCCGCTGAGCCGTTTGGCCTCGCTCAGCAGGCGCACCGCCCGCAGGTGCCCGTCGAATTCGGCCTCGGGCGGCAGCGGGCCGCGCAGGAAGCGGCGGTAGGTGCGGGCCAGGTAGCTGCCGAGCGCGTCGTCGGCGAACACCTCGTGGCCGTGCAGCTTCCGTCCGGCCAGCCGGAGTTGGGCGTACTCATCGTCGGCGCTGCCGGGGAAGTGGCCGATCGCGGTGCCGCGTGCGAAGCGCAGCGTGATCCGGCGCTCGCGGACCGGGGAGGTGAGGTCGGAGACGATCTCGGTGCGCACCCCGCCGTGGTGCGCCAGCTGGAGGCGGGCGCCGCCGAGCAGCGGGCGGACCTGGCCGCCGACCCGCAGGTCGTGCCAGCCGGCCGCGGTGACCTCGCCGTCGCCGGCCAGCAGCAGGGCGACGCCGAGCGCGTGCGGGATCTCGATGTCGAAGGCGGTGGGGTGGCCGTGGGTGGCCAGGGTGCGGCGGAACCGGGGCTTGTGCTGGCGCACCGTGATCCGTCGCAGTGCGCCGAACTCGCCGCCGCGGACCAGTTGTTCCAGCCGGTCGGTGAGCGTGCTGGCGAGCCAGGGGGCGACCACCGAGACCTGCAGCCGCCGCTCGTGCACGAGTTCGGCGAGCCTGTCCAGGTCGGCGGTGTCGGCGGCCAGCGGCTTCTCGATGATCAGCCGGTAGAAGCCCAGGTCGGCCAGTTCGGCGACCAGGTCGGCCCGCCGCCGGGGTGGGGTGCAGAGGTGGACCACGGTGTGCGCGGGGTCGAGCAGCCGGCGGGCGGCGGGGAGCGAGGCGGCCAGCGTGACCTCGGCCGGGTCCGGGGGGCTGGTGCGCCCGGGGTCCACCGCGAGGATGGGCTGCGGTGCGAACGCGGAGACGCCCTCGTGCCGCAGTCGGCGCAGTACGGGCAGGTGCAGCCCGGCGCCGGCGCGGCCGAGGCCGACGATGAGCGTGCGGAACATCGCGCGGTGTCCTCCTTGCTCGCGGCCTGCGGGCTGGCGGGCCGGTCCAGCGATCCGGCGTCAGCGTGCCGATCATGCTGACGGAAAGTCAATTCGCTTTGGGGTGTTCCTTCACGAAAGAGTGGTTTACCCCTAATAAGCACTCTTTTGACGGTATGGCGCCGGTCAGTTGACGTAGCCTCGGGCCCTCGTGCGGATCGCGCCACCACCGCGCGCAGCCGATCACCCGAACCACCACCCGATCCCTGGGGGAGCGTTGTCCAGTCCCGTCACCGCCGCCGGCCTGCCCCGACAGGCCGGCGGCGCCCGTCCGGTGCCCTTCTTCACCCAGGCCCGCAGCTTCGAGCAGCTCTGGCCGCTGATCGAGCGGCACGCCGTGGAGGTGCTGGACGACGGCAAGTTCTCGCACGGCCGCCAGGTCGAGCGCCTGGAGCAGGAGCTGGCCCGGTACACCGGCGCCCGGCACGTGATCGGGGTGAACAGCGGCACGGACGCACTGGTCCTGCTGCTGCGGGCGGCCGGGCTGCGCCCCGGTGACGAGGTGCTGGTGCCGGCCTTCAGCTTCGTGGCCTCGGCGAGTTCGGTGGTACTGGCGGGCGGGCGGCCGGTCTTCGCCGACATCGACCCGGTGACCTACGCGCTGGATCCGGCCGCGCTGGAGGCGCGGCTGACCGCGCGGACCAGGTTCGTCATGCCGGTCCACCTCTTCTGCCGGCCGGCCGACGTCCGCGCGATCGGCGCCTTCGCCGCCCGGCACGGCCTGACCGTGGTGGAGGACAGCGCCGAGGCGATCGGGATGCGCCAGGACGGGCGGCACGCGGGCCTGTTCGGGGCGGGCGGGGTGCTCTCGTTCTTCCCGACCAAGACGCTGGGCGCGATCGGTGACGCGGGCGCGGTGCTCACCGACGACGAGGAGATCGCCCGCACCGTCGACGCGCTGCGCCACCACGGCCGGCTGGGCCGGACCATCGGCAACTTCCCGGCGATCAACACCAGTACCTCGCTGCCCGGGTTCAACAGCAAGATGGACGACCTGCAGGCCGCCGTGCTGCTCGCCAAACTCACCCGGCTGGACGAGGACATCGCCCGCCGCGCCGACCTCGCCGCCGCCTACGACCAGCGGCTGGCCGAGCTGCCCGGGGTGCTGCGCCGGCCGAAGGTCGGCGGGGTGGCGGGGCAGGTCTTCTACGTCTACCTGATCGAGGCCGAGCGCCGCGACGAGCTGGCCGCCCACCTCGCCGGGCACGGCGTGGAGACCGAGGTCTACTACCCCTCGCCGCTCCACCTCCAGCCGTGCTTCGCCGAACTCGGCCACCGCGCGGGCGAGTTCCCGGTGGCCGAGGCCGCCTGTCGGCGCACCCTGGCGCTGCCGCTGTACCCGGAGCTGAGCCTGGGCGAGGTCGACACCGTCTGCGGCCTGATCCGTGACTTCTACGCCGACGAACACCGCTACCCCGACGAGCCCAGCCGCACCGGAGGCGCCGCGTGACCACCACCGAACTGGCCCGGATCCCGTTCTTCCCGCCCGACCTGTTCGAGGGCGACCGCGAGGTGCTGCTGCACCTGCTGCGCGAGAGCGGCACCAGTGCGTCCCAGCGGTTCATCCTCGGCGAGCAGACCGCGCTGCTGGAGCGGGAGTTGGCCGAACAGCTCGGCGCGGCGGACGTGGTCGCCTGCGGCAGCGGGACCGCGGCGCTGACCCTGGTGCTGACCGCGATGCAGATCGGCCCGGGCGACGAGGTGGTGGTGCCGGCGTTCGGCTGCGCGCCGCTGGCCTCCAGCGTGCTGAGCGTGGGCGCGCGCCCGGTCTTCGCCGACGTGGACCCGTGGACCATGGTGGTCGACCCGGCGGCGATGGAGCAGCGGATCGGCCCGCGCACCAAGGCGCTGATGCCGGCGCACCTGTTCTCCGTGATGGCGGACATGCCCGCGATCGCGGCGCTGGCCGAACGGTACGGGCTGCGCCTGCTGGAGGACTCGGCGGTGGCCCAGGGCGGGGTGCTGGCGGGGCGTCCGGCCGGGCTGTGGGGCGAGGCGGGGGTGTACTCCTTCGTCCAGGTGAAGACCTTCGGGATGCCCGGCGAGGGCGGCGTGGTCGTCACCCGGGACCCCGAACTGGGCCGGCTGGCGCGGATGCTGCGCAACCACGGCCAGGACGGGAAGAGCCGCTTCCGGCACCACCGGATCGGCTGGAACAGCCGGTTCGACGAGGTGCAGGCCGCCTTCCAGCGACACCGCCTGCCGGGCCTGGCCGGTCGGCTGGCCCGGCGGGCCGAGATCGCCGCCTACTACACCGAGCGGTTCGCCCCGCTGGCCGAGCGCGGTGTGCTGCCCCCGCCGCCCGGCACCGAGGGCCGCTGCTACTACGTCTACACGCTGCTCGCGGAGCGGCGGGACGCGCTGCGCGACCACCTGGCCGGGCGCGGCATCGCCTCGCACGCCTACTACCCGCAGGCGCTGCCCCGCCAGCCGGCCTTTGCGCCCCTGGTCCGCCCGGGGGAGACCTGGCCGGCCGCCGACCGAGTGGCCGAACGGGCACTGTCGATCCCGGTCTATCCACATTTGACGGATAGTCAGACCGAACGGATCGCCGATGCGGTGTGTGATTTCCCGTTCAGCTGATGCCAGTTGGTGCGTGGCGCCAAAAGTCGGAGCAGTGGCCGGAGTTGATCCGGTGCTGCTGGTGCGGCCTGCTCCGACGCCACTGAACGAGTGAAGATCATTCCCCGATCGGGTGATGCCCGTGGCCGCCCGAACGGCTGCTTCCGCGTAACTCTCCGGACCAAGATCCCTTGGGGCGCAAGGGCGGGCGGCCGGTGTGCCACGGCGACCCGCCTGCGCCACGGAGCGTGACCTATTGATGCCTGCTTGTGATCAACTGGCGCCGAGTTCGGGCACCCGGCCCGATGCGTCCTAGGAGGATCCATGCAGCGAGTCGTCACGACCAAGCGCACCGTCGCCCTGGCGGTCGCCGGTCTGGTGGTCGGTACGGTTGGCGCGTTCAGCATCCCGGCCCTGGCGGACAACGCGCCGGCCAAGCGGGTGGCGCCCGTCCAGGCACTCACCCTGGACTTCTCGGGCACCAATGACGAGACCTCGGCTCCCCAGTCGACCGGCAGCGCCTTCGGCGGCACCGCTCGGGTCAAGGACACCAACGGCAACGTCATCGGCACCGCGTACGACCTGTGCGCCAAGGACGTCATCAACGCCAACTCCGACACCGCGTTCTGCACCGGTTCGGTGCGGATCAACGGCCAGGGCGAGATCTCCTTCAGCGCCGTCCTGCCGATCAGTGACAACGCCGCCGCGCCGGACGAGAACGCCTTCACCGGTGTGGTCAACGGTGGCACCCGCGCCTACGAGGGCATCACCGGCGAGGCCAGGTTCCAGCCGCGCGCTCAGGGTGTCTACGACCTGAACTTCAGCTGACCCCAGGTCGGTCACGGGGAGTCGTCGATCCGTCGACGGCTCCCCGCCGCTTGTCACCGTGCCCCGATGAGGAAGCCCCGATGACCCAGTTGCTCGATCCGGCCCCCGCTTTCGTAGCCGGGCCCGGCTACGCCTTCGACAACTCCAGCGACCACCCGGTCGCCCAGTTCGCCTGCCTGGCCGCCGCCTACGACCCGTTCACCATCGAGCGGTTGTCCGCCACCGGCGTCGGTGAGGGCTGGCACTGTCTGGAGATCGGTGCCGGCAACGGCAGCGTGGCGCGCTGGCTGGCCGACCGGGTCGGTCCAACCGGCCGGGTGCTGGCCACCGACCTGGACATCCGGCGGATCCCCTCGCACCCCGGCCTGGTGGCCGAGCGCCACGACATCGTCCACGATCCGCTGCCCCAGGCCGCGTTCGACCTGATCCACGCCCGCCTGGTGCTGCAGCACCTGCCGGAGCGCCGCGCCGTGCTGGCCCGGCTGCTGACCGCGCTACGACCCGGTGGCTGGCTGCAGATCGACGAGTTCGACGTCTCCTACGGTCCGGTGCTGCTGGCCCCGGACGCCGGATCGGCCGAGCTCTACGAACGCTTCCTCGCCGCCAAGGCCCGGCTCTTCGACGCTGCCGGAGGCCGCGCCGTCTGGGGGCGCGAGTGTCCCGCGCAGCTGCGCGAGGCGGGCTTCACCGACCTGGACCCGCAGCCCCGGGTGGTGCTCTGGCAGGCCGGACACCCCGGCCTGGAGCTGCTGGTCAGCCACCTCGACGGCCTGCGGGAGCGCTTGCTCGCGCAGGGCATGACGGAGAGTCAGCTCGACGAGGTGCGCACGGTGATGCGGCATCCGGAGTTCCGGGCGGTGTCGCCGGTGGTCTACTCCGTGCACGCCCGCCGACCGCGCTGACCCACGTCCCCGCCACCCCCCCCAGTGCGCCCGTCCCGGCGCGCGGAGAGGACCTCCGTTGCTGGACGCCCCCGTCCTTGCCCCCGGCTACCGGCCCCGGCCGGCCGCCTCCTGGCGGGCCTACGCCCGGCTCGCCAAGCTCGACATCTACGACTACTACCTCGCCACCCCGCTGCTGCTCGCGATGGTGCTGCCCGCCCACCTGCTGACCGCCGACGGCGCCGGCACCCTGCTGCTCTTCCTGGCCGGCGGTGTGGCGATGTTCGCCGGCGGGTGCTCGTTCGACGACGTGACGGGCTACCGCGACGGCAGCGACGCCACCAGCTACGGCCCCGACGCACCCGCCCGGCGGCTGGCCCGCAAGCCGCTGATCGCCGGCAGCCTCGGCGAGGCCCAGGCGGTGCGGTTCGCCTGGCTGGCCATCGCGTTCCAGTTCGCCTGCTGGACGGGCGCGTTGCTGCTGGCGCCCGCGCGGCCCGGCTGGGCGGTGCTCGCCGTGCTGACCTGCGCCTTCGCCGGCTTCCAGTACTCGTGGTGGCTCAAGCTCAGCTACCACGGCTGGCAGGAGTTCCTGCTGGCCTTCTACGGCTGGGTGTTCGTGCTCGCCCCCTACGGCCTGACCACGGGGCGGATCGGCTCCTTCGTGCTGGTCCAGGGCCTGGTCTTCGGTCTGGGCCCGCTGCTCTTCGGGGTCTACTCCAACATCAACGACATCGCGGGCGACCGCGCGGTGGGGCGCCCGACCGTCGCCGTGCTGACCTCCCCGCGCGGGAACGCGGCCTTCATCGCCGCACTCTCGCTGCTGGAGGCGGCGCTGCTGGTGGTGCCCTCGCTGACCGGCCTGGCGCCCTGGTGGTTCGCGGGCCTGATGGCGCCGGTGATCGCCCTGCGGGCAAGCCAGTTCACGCTCGGCGTGCTGGCCGGCGAGGTGCTGCGGGCCCGTCGGCTGGGCATCCGCGCCCACCGGGTCTGCACCGGCCTGCTGGTGGTCGCCTGCCTGGTCAACGGCGGTGTGGCATGAGGCTCCTGGGGGGACCGCGGCCGCTCGATCCCGGACCGCTCTTCGAGATCCTGGCCGAGCGCGGCTCGCCCACCGTGGTGCGGCTCAGCCGGCCGCTGGACCTGGCCCCGGAGGCCGGCTGCAGCTGGACGATCCCGCAACTGGCGGACCTGGTCCGGGAGATGTCCGCGGTGCTGACCGCCGCCAAGGTCCGCCCCGGCGACCGGGTGGCGATCCACAAGCGCAACCACTGGGACTACGCGCTGCTGGCCGCCGCCGCGATGCGGATCGGCGCGGTGCCCGCGCTCCTCTCCGACCGGCTCGACCCCGCGGCACTGGCCGTGCTGCTGGACCGCCTGAAGCCCGTCCTGCTGATCTCCGACCGCTACACCCTGGCGCTCGGCGGCAGTGCCCACGGGGTGCGCACGCTCAGCCTGGACGGCCCCGCAGCCGGGGCCGTCGCGCTCGACACGCTGCGCGGCGGCGCGGTGCCCGCCGTCCACCGCCGGCCGGACGACGCGCCGTTGGTGATCAACCACACCTCCGGCACCACCGGGCTGCCCAAGCTGGTGGTCCACTCCACCACCAGCCTGGTGCGCCGCCTCACCGGAATCGAGGCGCACCGCTGGCCGGTGGTCTCCATCCGCCGCGAGGACACCGCGGCCAGTGCGATCGCCTTCGCGCACGGGCGGGCCGTCTCCTGGTCGATCTCCGCGCTGTGGGCCAGGCCGCGCACCGTGCTGGTCCTCGCCGACGCCGAACCGTCGCTTGCCGCACCGCTGTTGCGGGCACACCGGCCCACCGTGCTGGAGGCGCTGCCGGCCACCTACATGCGCTGGCAGCCGCTCGCCGCCGAACCGGACACGCCCTTCGGTGACCTGCGGCTGTGCATCAGCACCTTCGACGCGGTCCACCCGCCCACCGTGCGGGACTTCCTGGCCGCCTCCCGGCGCAAGCGGCCGATCTGGGTGCAGGGACTGGGGCAGACCGAGACCGGCCCGCTCACCTTCCGGGTGCTGACCCGGCGCTCGGTGGCCGAGCGCGAGCAGCGCCACCCCACCACCCGCGACCTGGGCCGCCCGATGCCCGGCTGGGTCCGCCTGCGGGTGGTCGACCCCGAGACGCTGCGCCCGGTGCGGCGCGGTGAGCCGGGCGTCGTGCTGACCCGAACTCCCGGGCTGTGCACCGGGTACGAAGGGGAACCGGAGCGCTGGCAGGCCAAGCTGACCGAAGGCTGGTTCAACACCGGCGACCTCGGGGTGCGCACCCGCACCGGCAGCCTGCGGCTGCTGGACCGCGAGGTGGACATGATCCCCGGGCTGAGCTGCGTCGAGCTGGAGGACGTCCTGCACGACCGGCTGCCCGAGCTGGCGGAGGCCGTGGTGCTGGCCGCGGGCGAGGGGCGCCCTCCGCTGCCGGTGCTGGTCACCCGGGACGGCGAACTGGACCCACGACGCTGGCAGCACGCGGTGCGCGACCTGCCGCCGCTGGCCGAGCCGCTGCTGCTCGGCTGGGACGCGCTGCCCCGCACCGGCACCGGCAAGGTCTGCCGGCTCCAACTGCGCAGCCGCTACCTGGCGGGGGTCGCCGCGCACGGCACCGGGAGGTGGACCTGATGAGCGGTACCGAACTGGACGTGGCAGTGGTCGGCGCGGGCATCGCGGGCCTGGCCACCGCGCACCGGCTGGCCGCGGCCGGACGCGAGGTGCGGGTCTTCGAGGCCACCGCGCGGGTCGGCGGCCGGATGGCCGCCAGCCGGCACGACGGCTACCTGATCGACGAGGGTGCCGAGACCATCGCGCTGCGCGGCTACGACGCCACCTGGGAGCTGATCCGCGCCTGCGCTCTGCCCGCGACCCAGGTGCTGCCGATCGAGCACTCCTACGCGCTGTGGCGCGGCGGGCGCGCGCACGCCCACGCCGGCCGCCCGCTCGGCCTGCTCACCGGCGCCGGCATGTCGCTGCGCGGGCGCCTGGACCTGCTGCGCTTCGGCGCCGCGGCGAACCGGGCGATCCACCGGGGGCGCCCGGACAGCACCGCCTTCGGCGAGTTGACGGTCGGCGAACTCGCCCGGCGCTACCACCCCGACCTGCACGACGCGTTGCTCCAGCCGCTGGCCGGCGGCTTCTTCGGCTGGGACTGCGAGCGCTCGGCGATCGGCCCGATGGCCGCGATGCTGGCCGCCACCGGCGGGGTCGGTGCCCGCTGGCTGACCTACCGGGACGGCATGGACACCCTGGCCCGCCGGCTCGCCGACCGGTTGCCGGTCACCACCGGCGCCGTCCTGACCCAGATCGTCGAGCGCCCCGACGCGGTGGTGCTGGAGTTCGCCGACGGCCGCACGGTCAGCGCCCGGCAGGCGGTGCTGGCGATGCCCGCGCCGCAGGTGCTCGCGGTCCACCCGGGCCTGCCCGCGGAGGAGCGCCCGTACCTGACCGCCAGCAGCTACACCCCGATGCTCAAGGTGGCCTGCCTGCTGGACAGCCCGCTGCCCTCACCCACCCGCAGCCCCAGCTGCGGCCTGCTGATCCCCGCCACCGAGAGCCGGGTGGTGGGCGGCGCGATCCTGGACCACCTCAAGGCCGCCGGACGCGTGCCGCCCGGGCGGGGCATGGTCAGCCTGCTGCTCGCCCCCTGGGCGGTGCCCGACCTGCTGGGCGCCCCCGACGCCGAGGTCGTCGCCACCGCCGTCACCGAGGCCGAGCGCTTCCTGCCCGGCCTCACCGCCACGCTGCGCACCGCCCATGTCTTCCGCCACCCCCACGGCCTCCCCGAAGCCACCCCCGCCGCCCTGCGCCTGCGCCCCGCCTTCCTGACCCGCCCCCGCCGCCGCATCGACTACGCCGGCGACTGGCTCACCCTGCGCCCCAACAGCGAAGCCGCCGCCCACTCCGCCCACCTCCCCGCCCAACGCCTCTCCCCCGACCCGGCACCTGCGGTCACGGGGTGAGCCGGGATCAGATACGGCTGAGGGCCCCCAGGAAATCTCCTGGGGGCCCTCAGCCGTATCTCTGGCGGTAGCGGTGGGATTCGAACCCACGGTGGAGTTGCCCCCACACACGCTTTCGAGGCGTGCTCCTTTGGCCGCTCGGACACGCTACCGAGAGAGACTCTACCGGACGCCCTGGGCCCAGACGAAATCCTTT
Source organism: Kitasatospora sp. NBC_01302 (assembly GCF_035976515.1). Taxonomy (NCBI): domain Bacteria; kingdom Bacillati; phylum Actinomycetota; class Actinomycetes; order Kitasatosporales; family Streptomycetaceae; genus Kitasatospora; species Kitasatospora sp. NBC_01302. The sequence continues at coordinate 4,501,334 of NZ_CP108404.1, read as the reverse complement.
GGGGCGGCTGGGCAGGGGCGGGGTCAGCGGTGGGTGTCGAAGAAGGCGCGCAGTTGGGTGGCGCAGTCGTCGGCGAGGACGCCGGGGATCACCTCGGGGCGGTGGTTGAGACGGCGGTCGCGCATCACGTCGAAGAGGGAGCCGGCGGCCCCGGCCTTCTCGTCGAGGGCGCCGTAGACCACGCGGTCGAGCCGGGAGAGCACGATGGCGCCCGCGCACATGGTGCAGGGCTCCAGGGTGACGATCATGGTGCAGCCGGTCAGCCGCCACTCGCCGACGGCCTGGGCGGCCTGACGGATGGCCTGGACCTCGGCGTGCGCGGTGGGGTCGCCCACGGCCTCGCGCTCGTTGTGGCCGCGGCCGATGACGGTGCCGTCGGGGCCGAGGACGAGGGCGCCGACCGGGACGTCGCCGGTGCCGGTGGCGAGCGCGGCCTCGGCGATGGCCAGGCGCATCGCGGCCGACCAGCGGTCGCGGACCGGGTCGGGGCGCACCGGGGCCGGCAGGGGGGCGAGGCGGGGGGTGGCCGGGCGGTCCGCGAGGTCGGGGTGGGGCTGCATCCCACCAGTGTCCGACACCGGCAGCCCCGTCCCGACCCCGCGGACCCCGCTCCTGCTAGCGGACCGCCTCCAGCACCTCGGCGCAGCCCAGGGCGTCGGCGATCTCGGCGAGTGCGTCGCCGGGCTCGGCACCCTCGCCGCTGAGGTCGAGCAGGTCCTTGGCGGCGACGCCGAACTCGCTGAGCAGTTCGGAGTCGCCGAGCGGGCCGACCGGGACGCCGCCGGGGCCGGTGACCGGGGCCTCCTCGTCGTCGGACAGCTCGGCGTCCTCACTGTCCTCCAGCTCGGTCACCAGGTTGTCCAGGTCGTCGAACTCGCTGTCGCCGGCCCGGCCGACCAGCTCCTCGGTGAGGACCACGTCCCCGTAGGAGCTGCGCGCGGCGGCGGCGGCGTCGGAGACGAAGATCCGCGGATCCTCCTCGCCGTCCACCCGGACGACCGCGAACCACGCGTCCTCCTGTTCGATGAACACCAGCACAGTGTCGTCATCCAGTGCCGCTTCGCGTGCCAGGTCGGCAAGATCGGCAAGGGTTTCGACGTTGTCCAACTCGGTCTCGCTCACATCCCACCCGTCCTCGGTGCGAGCAAGCACTGCAGCGAAGTACGCCACCAGGGACACTCCCAAATGGTCTCGGCCGTAGGCGATCTCGGGCGAACGCGGTCTGGCCGCCCCCGCACCAGAGGCGGTCCGCTGTTCGGACCGTCCCACCGGAATCGTGACAGAAAGCCAGCCCTCTCGGGGAGTGTTCGGCAGCGCGTCTTCGCAGGTCGTGTCGGAAACCCGGGATCGACCCGTGAACGGTCGGCGAACAGGCGGCGAAACGCCCGGGCGCGGGGTGCCCACGCGGCCGGGCGGGTCAGCGGGAAACGCCGTGGCGGGCCCCGGGGCCGTGTCAGGTGCGGAAGGTGCGCATGCGGAGCGCCTCGCGCAGCCGGCGCTCCTTGGTCTTGCGCGGCTGCACCCTGGCCCGCAGCTCGCGGGCCTCGGCGAGCTCGCGCAGGAAGACGGCCCGGCGCCGGCGGCGCTCGGCCGGCGTCTCGCCGGGGGGCGGTGGGTCGCCGGGTTCGCCGGGGGCTGCCCGGGGCGCGGTGTTCGGATGCGCCGCAGGCTCCGCGGGGGGTCCGTCGACCGGGCCCCGGTTCCTGTTCATACGGTCTGACATTCCCAGAAGTCGGGTGTTGATACCACAGGAGTCCCACGGGACCGCTGGCGCCACGGCGGTCGTCGCCGCGCCCGATACGCCGTTAAGGTCGGGTTATGCGGATCCACGTCGTCGACCACCCTCTGGTGGCCCACAAGCTCTCCACGCTGCGCGATGAGCGCACCGACTCCCCGACCTTCCGTCGCCTCACCGACGAGCTGGTCACCCTGCTCGCCTACGAGGCGACCCGGGACGTGCGGACCGACGAGGTCGAGATCACCACGCCGGTCGCCGTCACCACCGGCACCCGGCTGAGCTATCCGCGCCCGCTGGTGGTGCCGATCCTGCGGGCCGGGCTCGGCATGCTGGACGGCATGACCCGGCTGCTGCCGACCGCCGAGGTGGGTTTCCTCGGGATGGTCCGCAACGAGGAGACCCTGGAGGCCTCCACCTACGCGACCCGGATGCCCGACGACCTGTCGGGCCGCCAGGTCTACGTGCTGGACCCGATGCTCGCCACCGGCGGCACGCTGGTCGCGGCGATCCGCCTGCTGATCGACCGGGGCGCCACCGACGTGACGGCCGTGGTGCTGCTGGCGGCGCCCGAGGGCGTCGAGGTGATGGAGAAGGAGCTGGCCGGCCTGCCGGTCACCGTGGTCACCGCCGCGCTGGACCAGCGCCTCAACGAGCACGGCTACATCGTGCCGGGCCTGGGCGACGCGGGCGACCGGCTGTACGGCACGGCCGGCTGAGCGACAGCGGACGACGAAGAGCGGTGCCCCCCTCGACGGGGGGCACCGCTCTTCGTCGTCCGCTCGTGTCCCGCGGACCGGCTCAGCAGCTGCCCGGCACCGGCGAGGGGCTCGGCACCGGCTTGAGCGCCGCGGCCAGCGCGGTCGCCGCGGCGTCCGGCTCGAGCAGGGCGGTGTAGCCGTCGCCGATCACGAAGTCGACGCTGCCGTCCGTGCGGGCGTCGGCCATCGTGGTCGCGCCGGTGACCTGGGCGCCGAGCAGCGTGGCCGCGCCGGCGCCGGCGGGACCGGCGACCAGCTCGGCCGTGCCGGGCACCTTCTTCGCCAGCGCCGACGGGGCGTTGCCGACCTTGCCCACGGTGAAGCCGCGCTTCTTCAGGTCGTCGGCGGTGCGCGCCGCGAGCCCGGCCTTGTCGGTGGCGTTCAGCACGTTGACCGTGACGGCCCCCGGCTGCGGCACGGCGGTGCTGGCCGGCAACGGCGTGCCGGCGGCGGCACTGCCCGCGGCGGGGGAGCCGGAGGCCGGGGAGCCGGAGGCGCCTGCCGAGCCGGAGGCCTCGGGCGAGCCGGGCGAACCGGAGGCGCCGGGGGAGCCCGAGGCGCCCGGCGCGGGCGCGGCCAGCGGCTTGCCGGAGAGCGAGGCGGCGGCCGAGGGGTGCGGACTGGCGCAGGCCTGGGCGGCGGTGTGCTTCGCCTTGCCGGTGAAGATGTCGACCAGCTGCACCCCGCCCAGCGCGATGAGCGCCATCGCGAGCACCGAGGCCACGATCGCCAGGACGCGTCGACCGCGCCGGGGTGGTGGGCCGAGCCGCGGATAGCTGGTCCCGGTGATCCGGAACTGCTTCCCCTTCAACCCCTGGGGGGTCAACATGCTCACAGTCTGTCTCCCCTGGGAGGAAGGGCAGCCATGCCGACGGGCGACGGAAGCGGCCGGCGGGGCAGCGGGGACGTCGAGTCCGCAGCGGGTGCGGCCGTGTTCAGCAGCCTAGTCCGCATCCCGTGATGAAGGTAATAAATGATCATCATTTGGCGCACCCTCTTACTCGAAAGGGTGTACTGACGATCATTCGGCCGCCTTGTCCAGGGGGCCGGCGCGCACCTGACTCGACGGCTGAACGGCTGTCAGTCGGGTTGGGCCGGTCGGGTAAGGCCCGGTCCGCCCTCAGTCCATCTCGAGGACTCTGGCGTGCAGCACCTGGCGCTGCTGGAGGGCGGCGCGCACGGCGCGGTGCAGCCCGTCCTCCAGGTAGAGGTCGCCGTGCCACTTGACCACGTGGGCGAAGAGGTCGCCGTAGAAGGTGGAGTCCTCGGCCAGCAGGGTTTCCAGGTCCAACTGGCCCTTGGTGGTGACCAACTGGTCGAGACGCACCGGACGAGGGGCGACGTCCGCCCACTGACGGGTGCTGGTCCGGCCGTGATCCGGGTACGGCCGCCCGTTGCCGATGCGCTTGAAGATCACACGGAAAGCCTACCGTTAGGGCGGCGCATGGCGCAGCAAGCGCGCTGCCTCGATGCGCGCTGCTGACGGTACGTCTACAGATGAGGCAGGAAAGCGCCCAGTCGAGAGGGCCGAAGTCGGGTTTGGCGGATTTTGAAAAAATTCAACCGCGCAGCGCGGCGCCGATCCGGTCCATCGAGCGCAGGCGCATCAGCCCGTAGTTGTAGAACTCGACCTCGGGCACCCCGAGCGCGCGCAGCGCCGCGATCTTCGCGGCGAGGTTGGCCGGGCCGTCGCAGTCCTGGGCCATCGGGCGCAGGATCACGGCCAGCTCGGCGGGCCGCACGCCGTGCAGGGCGAAGGCGGCGACCTTCTCGCGCACCGCCTCGGGCGTGGTGGCGTAGCCCAGCGTCTCGATGCCCACCCCGGCCCGGGTCAGCGCGGGCAGGTCGATGCCGGCCAGCCAGCCGGCTCCGGGGCCGTCGGCGTCCATGAAGCTCAGCCGCATCCCGTGGCGTCCGGCCCGCTCGGCCAGCTCGGCGGCGAGCGAGGTGACGGTGGCCGCGCCCGCGTCGACGTAGGCCGCCAGCGCGCCGTCGGCGAGCGCGTCCAGGGCGCCGGGCTCCTCGGCGGCCCGCTCGTCGGCCAGCCGGCGGCGGATCTCGGCGGCCACCACCTGCCGGACCTCCTCGGCCGGCACCCCGCGCCGCTCGGCCGCGGCCCGGCAGTGCGGGCAGAAGCAGAGACCGAGCAGCGCCTCGGCCATCGCGCCGAGCCGCTCGAAGTAGCGCTCGTGGTGGTAGCCGTGCCGCAGGCCGTGGAAGTGCAGCGACTCGGCGCGGATCGCGTCCACGCCGTACCGGGCGAGCTCGTCGACCAGGGTGTGCGCGTAGGCGCGGACCTCGGGGTTGGCGGGGCACAGCTCGGTGAGCAGGCGGTCGCCGAAGGCGTTGGCCGGTGCGCAGTCGGGGTGCTGGAAGCCGAGCCGGTCGTTGTGGCAGAACACCGTCCAGGCGTGCAGCTTGAGCCCGCGCCGGCGGGTCTCCTCGGCGGCCTCGGCGAACGGGTCGCGCTCGCCGATCGCGCCGGCCGCGAGCGGGGCGAGCCGCTGCCCGGCCCAGCGCGCCGGGTCGGGGCGGAAGTAGGCCGCGCCGGGCTCCAGGTAGCGCACCACCCGGGTCGGGTGGTGCGGGAAGACGTCGCGGGCCTCGTGGTAGACCGAGGCGAGGGTCACGCCGCCGACGCCGGCCCGCTCGGTGAGGTTGCCGAAGAAGGTGTCCGCACCCTCGTCGATCAGGTCGGTGGCGAAGGCGAGGACGGACGACTGCACGGCGCGGCTCCGGGGCGGAGAGGGGAGGGGCAGGCTCACGCTAGCCGCTGGGCCGAGCGATGGTCTAGACCTGCGATGGAGTGGGCCCGGTCAGAGGCCGAGGTCCTTCAGCTCCTTGAGCAGGTCGGCCCGCGAGCCGGTGCCGGATCCGGCGGGCCCGCCGCCGGGTGCGGGCCGGTCGGCGGCCGTCGCCCGCTCCTCGCGCCCGGCGCGGTCGCGCAGCAGCCAGGCGCCCGCCACCCCGCCGAGCAGCCCGCCCAGGTGGGCCAGCCAGCTCACCCCGTCCGGCGCCCCGGGCACCGCCCCGGCCAGCTCGTAGGCGAAGGAGGCCGCCATCACCACACCGATCAGGGTGTCGATCAGGTGCCGGTCGAAGATCCCGCGCAGCACCACGTAGCCGAGGTAGCCGAAGATCAGCCCGCTGGCGCCGACCGAGACGGTGTTGCCGGCCTGGAAGATCCACACCGCCAGGCCGCTGGTGAGGGTGATCAGCAGGGTCAGCAGCAGGAACTTCTTGACGCCCCGGTAGGCGGCCAGGAAGCCGAAGACGAAGAGCGGCCCGGAGTTGCCCTCCAGGTGCTGCCAGCTGAAGTGCAGCAGCGGTGCGGTGAAGAGCTCGGGCAGCCGGGTGAGGTCGTGCGGCCGGATCCCGTACTGCAGGGCCAGGGTGTTCCGGTCCGCCCAGTTGCCGAGCTGGACCGCCCAGACCACGCAGAGCAGGCCGAAGACCACGAAGAAGGCCTTGCGCGCCTCCGCGATCATCCGGGCCTCCGCGCTGCGCAGGTCGTGCTCCGCCATGTCCCTCTCCCCAGGCCGACGCGCGTTTTCCCCGATGGTAAGCCGATCGAGCGACACCCGGTCTGTCGCGACCGGTTTGGGCCCGGGGCGAACCACACCATAACGAAATGACTGTTCGTCAGATGATCACCGTGGCACTGGCCACCGTGCTGCTCACCGGCGCGGGCGGGACCCCGGCGGTGGCCGGGGCCGCCCTGACCGGGGCCAAGCACCTGCCCGCCGCCGACGTGAAGCACCGACCGGACGCCAAACACCGGACAACCGTCGAGGACCCGGCCCAGTACGTCAATCCGTTCGTCGGCACGCAGCAGGGCGCCATCGACTTCGGCAACGGCGGCGGCGCGGGCAACACCTTCCCGGGGGCCAGCGCCCCGATGGGCATGGTCCAGTGGAGCCCGGACACCGTGACGTACCAGCACGGCGGCTACCTCTACAGCGACCAGCGGATCCGCGGCTTCAGCCTGACCCACATCTCCGGCGCGGGCTGCGGCGACTACGGCAACATCCCGTTCCTGCCGATCCTCGGTGACAGCCCGGTGGGCCACGAGAGCTTCTCGCACGACCACGAGTCGGCCACGCCGGGCAGCTACGCGGTCACCTTCGACAACGGGCTGCGCACCGAGCTGACCACCACCCAGCGCTCGGGGGTGGCCCGGTTCAGCTACCCCGCCGGCCAGCGCGCCTCGCTCACCGTGGACGCCGGCCGGGCCTTCAACAGCGCCAGCGGTTCGGTGGCCATCGGAACCGACAGCATCTCCGGCTACACCGACGGCGGCGGCTTCTGCGGGTCGAACAACCGCTACCGGATCTACTTCACCGCCGTCTTCGACCACCCGTTCACCCGGTCCGGCATCGTGCAGGACGGCCGGCTGGACACCGGCCGGCGCACCGCGAGCGGGGAGAGCAGGGGCGTCGCCCCGCAGCCGCCGCGCACCGCGAAGGCCCAGGCCGAGCTGGCGGGACACCGCGGGCCGGGGCTGGCGCTGCACCCCGACGCGCCGGACACCGGGTCCGGTGCGCAGGCGCTGGTCTCCTTCGACACCAGCGACAACCCCACCGTCACCGCCCGGGTCGGCATCTCCTTCACCAGCGCCGAGGGCGCCCGGGCCAACCTGGACGCCGAGCAGGGGCAGCGCGACTTCGACCAGGTCAGGGACGGCACCCGGGCGGCCTGGAACGACCTGCTGGGCCGGATCGCGGTGGGCGGCGGCACCACCAAGCAGCAGCGCACCTTCTACACCGCGCTCTACCACTCGTTCCTGCACCCGAGCGTGCTCAGCGACGTGGACGGCCGGTACCCGGGCTTCGACGGCCAGGTGCACCGCACCGATCCCGGCAGAGTCCACTATGCCGACTTCTCGGGCTGGGACGTCTACCGCTCCGAGATGCAGCTGATCGCCCTGCTGGCCCCCAAGGAGGCCTCCGACATCGCCCAGTCCGTGGTCGACCAGGGCGCCCAGGCCGGCTACTTCGACCGCTGGACGCTGGCCAACGGCGGCACCGGGGTGATGGTGGGCGACCCGCTGCCGACGATCGCGGCCGGCATGTACGCCTTCGGCGCCACCGACTTCGACGCCGCCGGCCTGCTCAGGCTCGCGCTGGCCGGGCGCAGTGACGACCGTGAGCGTCCGGGCCACGCGGCCTACGACGGCCAGGGCTACCTGCCGGTGGGCACCTCGGGCATCTGGGGCTCGGCCGCCAGCACGCTGGAGTACAACACGGCCGACTTCGCCCTCGCCCAGCTGGCCGGCAGCCTGGGCGACAGCGCCGACCACGACGCCCTGCTGCACCGCGCGGCCGGCTGGCGCAACCTGTTCAACACCGACAGCGGCTACCTGCAGCCGCGCGACGCCGACCACGGCTGGCCGAGCTTCCAGCCCACCCAGCAGGACGAGTACGTCGAGGGGGACGCCGCCCAGTACACCTGGATGGTCCCGTTCAACCACCGCGGCCTGTTCGACGCGATGGGCGGGAACGCGGCGGTGGTCCCGCGGCTGGACAGCTTCTTCGAGAAGCTGAACGCCGGCCCGGACGCGGCCCACTCCTACCTGGGCAACGAGCCCTCGCTCAACACCCCGTGGACCTACGACTACGCGGGCCGTCCCGACCGCACCGCTGACGTGGTGCGCCGCGCGGTGACCACGCTGTTCAGCGACGCGCCCGACGGCGAGGTGGGCAACGACGACCTGGGCGAGATGTCCTCCTGGGCGGTCTGGGGCATGCTCGGGCTCTACCCGCAGGTCCCCGGCCGGGCCGAGCTCGTGCTGGCCAGCCCGCTCTTCCCGCAGATCACCGTGACCCGCGGCAACGGCCCCTCGATCGACATCAGCGCGCCCGGCGCCTCCGCGGACGTGCGCTACGTGCACGGCCTGCGGGTCAACGGCACCGCCTCCACCCGGCCCTGGACCGGATCCGAGCTGATCACCGACGGCGGCACCATGGAGTACCAGCTGGCCGCCGACCCCGACCCGTCCTGGGGCCACGACCCGCAGGACGCGCCGCCCTCCTTCGACGTCGGCCCGGCGCAGTCGGTGACCGGCCAGGTGACCGGCCTGGCCGGCAAGTGCCTGGACGTCGCGGGCGGCAAGAGCGACTGGGGCACGCCCGTCCAGATCTCGGGCTGCACCGGCGCCGACGGCCAGCGCTGGACGCTGGCGGGCGACGGCACGGTGCGCGCCCTGGACCGCTGCCTGGACGCGGACCACAGCGGGACCGCCGACGGCACCGTGATCCAGGTCTGGGGCTGCAACGGCACCGGCGCCCAGCAGTGGTGGCCGCGCCCGGACGGCTCGCTCTACAACCCGTCGGCCGGCCGCTGCCTGGACGCGCCGCACAGCCGCAGCGCCGACGGGACCAGGCTCCAGCTCTGGGACTGCAACGGCACCGGCGCGCAGCGCTGGACGATGCCGCACTGAGCGGCGGCGCCCGGCACTGACGGGCCGCCGGGCCGGCGGGTCACCTCGCCGGCCCGGCGGCCTTCGCCGTGCCCGCGCTCTTGGCGCTCTTCGCGGTCTTGGCCGCCTTGGCCGCCTGCTTGACCTGCTGCTTGTAGGCGCGAACCCGGCCGAGCGAGTCGGGGTCGGTGATGTCAGCCACCGAGCGGTAGCAGCCGTCCTCCCCGTAGGGCCCGGCCGCCTCGCGCCAGCCGGCCGGGCGCACGCCGAACTGCTTGCCCAGCAGGGCCAGGAAGATCTGCGACTTCTGGGCGCCGAACCCCGGCAGCGCGGTCAGCCGCGCCAGCAGCTCGGCCCCGTCGGCCGGGTCCCGCCAGACCGCCGCGGCCTCCCCGTCGTAGTGCTCCACCAGGTACTGGCAGAGCTGCTGGACCCGCTTGGCCATCGAGCCCGGGTAACGGTGCACGGCGGGCTTGGCCGAGAGCAGCGCCGCGAAGGCGTCCGGGTCGCAGGCGGCGATCCGGTGGGCGTCCAGGTCCTCGGTGCCCAGCCGTTGGCTGATCGTCAGTGGCCCGGTGAACGCCCATTCGAGCGGAACCTGCTGGTCCAGGAGCATTCCGACCAGGGCGGCCAGCGGGCTGCGGCTGAGCAGCGCATCGGCGTCCGGCTGCTGGGCGAGGTGGAGGGAGAGGGCCATGGCACCCATGGTGGTCGAGGCCGTGGCCCGGCCGTCCGAGCAACACGCCGCAGTGCCGGGCGGCAGCGGGGAGGGCGGTGGACCGGCACGCTGCGGACTGCCGATTACCGGCCGGTAGGGGAGTGGGGGAGGGGGGAGAAGAGCAGATTCCCCTTTTATCGGAATCCTCAGATAATCCTCAACTAATGCATCGATCTGGCCTCGAAGGGTTACGCGAAATTCCGCTCCGGGTTACGTTGCCAGGCAACGCGCGGAGCATCCCCCGCCGCGCAGGAGAGGTAGCGAAACACCTATGAGCACGGACATCCCCAAGCGCTCGAAGGCCGGATCGCCGGTCACCGCACCCGGGGCGGCAGCCGACGGCGCTGCTGCGGCCGGGCCCGCCGGCCACGGTGGTCACGGCGGTGACGGGCACCTGCAGGCCGGACTGAAGAACCGGCACCTGTCGATGATCGCGATCGGCGGCGTGATCGGCGCGGGCCTGTTCGTCGGCTCCGGCGCCGGCATCGCGGCGACCGGACCGGGCATCCTGCTCTCCTACCTGCTGGCCGGTGTGCTGGTGGTGATGGTGATGCGGATGCTCGGCGAGATGGCCGCCGCGGACCCGCAGAGCGGCTCGTTCTCCGCCTACGCGGACCGGGCGCTCGGGCGCTGGGCGGGCTTCACGATCGGGTGGCTCTACTGGTTCTTCTGGGTGGTGGTGCTGGGCGTCGAGGCGACCGCCGGTGCGAAGATCCTCAACGGCTGGCTGCCGAGCGTGCCGCAGTGGGCGTTCGCGCTCCTGGTGATGGCCGTGCTGACCTCGACCAACCTCTTCTCGGTCGCCTCCTACGGCGAGTTCGAATTCTGGTTCGCCGGGATCAAGGTGGTCGCGATCGCCGCGTTCATCGTGATCGGACTGCTGGCGGTGTTCGGCGTACTGCCCAACACGCACGCGGTCGGCACCACCAATCTGTTCGGCCACGGCGGTTTTCTGCCGCACGGCGTCGGAGCGGTCTTCAGCGGCATGCTGACGGTGGTCTTCGCCTTCATGGGCAGTGAGATCGTCACCCTGGCGGCGGGCGAGTCGAGCGACCCCGAGCGCGCGGTCAGCAAGGCGACCAACAGCGTGATCTGGCGGATCGGCATCTTCTACCTCGGCTCGATCGCGATCGTGGTCACCCTGCTGCCGTGGAACTCGGCCTCGGTCAAGGGCAGCCCGTACGTCGCGGTGCTGGAGCACGTCGGGATCCCCGGGGCGGGCCAGGTGATGAACGTCATCGTGCTGACCGCCGTGCTCTCCTGCCTCAACTCCGGCCTGTACACCGCCTCCCGGATGGCCTTCTCGCTCGGCCAGCGCGGCGACGCGCCGGCCGCCTTCGCCAAGGTGACGAGCCGGGGCGTGCCGCGGACCGCGATCCTGGCCTCGGTGGTCTTCGGGTTCGTCGCGGTCTTCTTCAACTACACCTCGCCGAACACCGTCTTCCAGTTCCTGCTGAACTCCTCCGGCGCGGTGGCGCTCTTCGTCTGGCTGGTGATCTGCGCCTCGCAGCTGCGGATGCGCCGGATCATCGAGCGGGAGTCGCCCGAGCGGCTGACCGTGCGGATGTGGCTCTTCCCGTACCTGACCTGGGCCACCATCGGGCTGATCGCCTTCGTGGTGATCTACATGTTCACCGACCACGACGGACGCAACCAGATGATCCTCTCGCTGGTGGCCGCGGCGATCGTGCTGGCGGCGGCCAAGGTGGTGGACGGGCGCCGGAAGGCGGCTGCGGCGGCCGCGGTGACGGCCGAGAGCTGACGCTTCAGTCGCTGCTCGGCGCGGAGCTGCCCGGCGCCGACCGGACCAGCAGGCTCACCGCGAAGGCGAGCAGGGCCGGCACGGTGGCGCCGAGCAGCACGCCGTGCAGGCCCGCGTCGGCGGCGGCGCGGAAGGCCTCCCGGGTGGCGGCCGGCAGGTCGCGCAGCTCGGCGGGCGTGGGGGTGTGCGAGGCGCCGGCCAGCCGGTGCGCGGTGACCTCGCCCAGCTGCCGGGCCAGGCCGCTCCGGAGCCGGTCGGCGTAGCCGGTGCCGAACAGCGCGATGCCCAGCGAACCGCCGAGCGTGCGGGCCAGCGTGACGGTTCCGCTGGCCGCGCCCAGATCGCGCGGCGGCGCGCTGGTGGTGGTGATCAGCAGGCTGCTCTGCATCAGCAGGCCCAGGCCGGCCCCCGCGGCGGTGGCCAGCAGCGCGACGGCCAGGACCGGGGTCCGCTGCCCGGTCAGCCACAGCACCAGCAGGCCGATCACCAGCAGTGCGCTGCCCGCGATCGAGTAGCGGCGGTAGCCGCCGCTCGCCCGGCCGGCGGCGAGCTGGGCGCCGAGCATGCCCAGCAGCAGGGGGAGCAGCAGCAGACCGGCGGCCGTGGGCGAGCTGCCGCGGCCGGACTGCAGGTACTGCGGCAGGTAGGTGGTGACGGCGACCAGCACCGCGCCGCTGAGCAGGCTGACCAGCTGGGCGGCGGTGAAGTCGGTGCTGCGGAACAGCCTGAGCGGGATGACCGGCTCCTCGGCCCGCCGTTCGGCGAACCAGAAGCCGGCCAGGGCGAGCACGCCGAGCGCGGCCAGGCCCAGCGAGCGCGAGTCGCTCCAGGCGTACCTGCTGCCGCCCCAGCCGGCCAGCAGGGTCAGGCTGAGGATGCCGGCGGTCAGCAGTCCGGTGCCGAGCAGGTCGATCCTGGCCCTGATCCGCTCGGTCCGGAGCCGGACCAGGGTGCCGACCAGCAGCAGCGCGAGGGCGCCGACCGGCAGGTTGACGTAGAAGGTCCAGCGCCAGCTGAGCCGGTCGGTGAGGAATCCGCCGATCAGCGGGCCGCCGACGAACGCGATCGGCATCAGCACACCGATCATCGACTGCAGCCGGGCGCGCATCCGTCCGGAGCCCAGCAGGGTGAGGATCGACAGCGCCCCGACCATCAGCCCGCCGGCGCCCAGGCCCTGCAGGGTCCGGAACGCGATCAGCTGGCCCATGCCGGTGGCCAGTCCGGCCAGTGCCGAGCCGAGCAGGAAGAGCCCGATCGAGGCCATGAAGGTGCCCTTGCGGCCGTAGAGGTCGCCGAGCTTGCCCCAGATCGGGGTGCTCGCGGCGCTGCTCAGCAGGTAGGCCGTCACCACCCAGGAGAGCTGGTGCAGGCCGCCCAGCTGGCCGACGATGGTGGGCAGTGCGGTGCCGACGACCATGGCGTCGAGCATCGCCAGGCCCGCACGGTCGACCTCTACGCGCGCGGCGCCACCCACTCCGAGATCGTGGTCCAGGAGTTGATGTAGAGTCAGAACTGGAACAACGGCGACGAGTTGCGCGTCGGCCTGGCGCCGCAGATGCGCTGGCTGATGGCCACCGGGCGGTATCCGGTGCTGGAGCGCCACCTGGTGGAGGCCAGGCGCAAGGACGATCCGCAGTGGCAGTTCGAGCTCGGCCTCGACTGCGTGCTCGACGGTATCGCCGCCCGGCTGGCCAAGTCCTGCTGAGCCGAACCGAGTTGAGCTGGGCCGGGCTGGGCCGGGTCAGGGCCGGCCGGCGGGTCAGCCGTGGGCCGGGAGCACGTCCTGGATCCGGGAGAGCGCGAACTCCTCGTGGCCGTCGCTCAGATGGCACCAGCCGTAGAGGAAGGGCGGGTCGAACTCCAGCTCGCTGAGGGTACGCATGGTGCGGTCGCCCGAGGGGTTCTGGTAGGTGATGGTGACCGTGTGCTCGAAGCGGATCGCGCTGGCCAGCCGGCGGATCGCCGAGGGCGTCAACTGCCGGGCGCGCGCGGCCAAGGCCTCGGCGGTCTCCTCGGTCCACTCGTCCACCTCGCCGTCCTCCTCCGGCGTGCTCGGGGCGGTCAGCAGCCGGTGGGCGAGCGCGCGCAGCTCCTCGGCGGTGGGGGTGCTGCGGGCCGGCCTGCCCGGCGCCCCGCGCTGGGCAGGAAGTGGCGCGGACCGCTCGGCGGGGGCGCGCTCGACCCGGACCGTGCCGTCGTGACCCTCGGCCACCGGCGCGTAGCCCTCGGCCCGCAGCGCGGCCAGGGTGGCCTCCGGGTCGGCGGCGCTGAGCAGCACGGTCGGTGCCAGCAGGCGCAGCCGCAGCGTGGTGAGCATGCGGTGCGCGGCCAGCTCGGCGAGCAGGGCGGGATCGGTGCCGTGCAGGACGCAGCCCGGCTGCAGCACCCGGATCCGGCCGTGCCGGCGCGCGGTGTCGGTGATCAGGTAGGCCAGCGGCTGCGGCAGTTGCGCCACCTCCCCGCCGGCGGTACCGATCGCGGCCAGCTCCTCGGCCAGGGCCTGCGGGGTGCGGCCCGCGTCCAGCGCCCGGCGGACGCTGGCGGGGGTGAAGCGCCAGACCGAGGCCGTGCCGCGGGCCTCCCGTTCGGCGGCGGCGTCCAGCAGGGCGGCCAGCGCGGCGGTCGGCGGTCCGGTCACCACGGCGGTCAGGTCGGTGCCGAGCCGGGCCCGGTCGGCCGCCGTCGGCAGCAGCCGGCGGGCGCTCTCCAGCAGGGCGTCCGGCTGCTCGGGCGAGTGCGCGGCCAGCGCCGCGCCCAGCGGCGAGAGGGTGCCGCGGGCCACCAGGCCGAGCAGCTCGGCCTCGTGGATCACCAGCGCGAACGGCGTGCTGTCCTGCGGGAGTTGGTCGACCAGCGGGCGGTGCCAGCCGGCGAGGCGGCCCAGGCCCGCCGAGCGGGCCGCGCCGTGCCCGGCCGGGAGGCGGCCGGCGGCGGTGAGCACACCGCGCCTGGCGTGCCGGCAGCCCGGACTCGCGGGTCGGCTGATCAGCGCGGGCCAGGACTTGCCGTCGCGGTCCTGGCTCGCGGTCGGGGTGAACGGCAGCGTCCACCAGGCGAGCGCCAGGTCGACGAGCTGCCCGGCCGGATCGCGCCCGGCCCAGGCGTCGTAGGCGGGGGTGACGGCGAGCAGCCCGCCGCCCGCCTCCGGGTCGGGCGCCCGCTTGCTCGGGGCGACCACCCGGCGCGGACCGCCCTTCACGCCCGTCCGGGTCGGCGCCGAATCGCCCGCGCCGACCAGTAGACCGGCCGCGAAGGCGCTCTCCAGCACCAGCCGCACCACGGCCTCGGAGCACTGGGTCTGCTTGCCGAGCCGGCCCAGCTCGCGTGGCCCCACCCCGCCGGTCTTCAGCAGCACCGGCGGCCGGGCCGCGCACTCGGCCAGCACCGAGGCGGCCTGGGCGCCGAACGCGGTGGCGGCCGAGACCGTCTCGCGCTCGACCTCGGCGGGGCCGACCGCGACCAGCGCGGGCTCGGGCGGCACCGGGTCGAACGGGGCGTGCCAGCGGGGGCCGCGCAGCGCCAGGGTGACCTCGGCGGGCATCCGGGCCGGCCCGTAGCCGTGGTGGGCGCGCACCAGCAGGCCGCGCTCCCGGGCCCAGCGCGCGGCCCGGCCGGTCTCGCCGGAGGCCGAGACCGCGAGGGCCCGCAGGGCCACCCCGGACTGCGAGCTCTCCGCCAGCAGCGGCCCGACCCCGGGCGGCGCACCGGCCACCACGGCGGTCAGCCAGGCCCGGTCGGCGAAGTGCTCGGCCAGCACCGCGAGGCGCTGCCGCTTGGCCACCGGCACCCGCAGCCGCAGCAGGGCCAGCATGGACCGCAGCTCCTCGGCGGTGGCGTCGGCCAGCAGCTCGGCGACCGGCGGCTCCAGGCCCAGGGCGCTGGGCCAGATCCGGCGCAGCGCGGGGACGGCGTGCAGCAGGCCCCGCTCGTCCGGCCAGACCAGCGCCTGGCCGGCCAGCGCCTGCAGCGCGGTGTCGAGGCCGGCCGCGCGCTCGCCGCTCCCGGCGTCCAGCAGGTGCGCCAACTCGGCACGTGCGCACGGGATTCCGGCGGCGACCAGGGCCTCGGCCGTCTGCAGACAGGGCAGCGGGAGGCGGCGCAGCACCGCGGTGACCGCGGCCGGGCGGGCCAGCCGCTCGGCCAGCTCGGCCAGGCCGCGCGGGGCGGGCTCGGCGGCGGTGTCGGGGCGGGCCCGCAGCAGGCGGAAGAGCTGCTCCTCGTCGAGGGCGCGCAGCCAGGCGATCAGCTCGGGAGGGGACGACTCGGTGATGGCGGCTCACCTCGCTCGGTGCAGGCGGTCGGCGGCCCGCGGCCGGGCCTGCCGTCCGGTGAGCCGGGGGACCGGTCTCGGGCTGCGATGACTCTGTGACGGAGCGTCAGTCTAGTGGGCCGTGCCGTCGCGGGGGCCGGTTCGGCGGGATCCGCCGAAGCGGTGGGCGCGCGCGGTGCGGGCCGCGCGCCCACCGGTGGCGGCGCGCCTCAGTGCGGCTTGCGCGCCTCGATCAGGAACCGCGCGGTGTGCGCCACGAACGGGCCCTCGCGGCGGATGAGTGCGTCCAGCTCGCGCAGCCGGTCCCGGTACTGCTCGACGGTGAACCCGGGGACCATCCAGATCACCTTGCGCAGGAAGTAGACCACCGCGCCGATGTCGTGGAACTCGGTGCGCAGCGACTCGGCCCGCAGGTCGACCACGGTGAGCCCGGCCGCCTCGGCCGCCCGCCGGGCCTGCTCGGGGTGGCGGCCGTTGCGGACCTCCTGCGGCTGCGGGCCGAGGAAGAACTCGACCAGCTCGAACACGCTGGCCGGGCCGACCTGCTGGGAGAAGTAGCTGCCGCCGGGCCGCAGCACCCGGGCGATCTCCTGCCACCAGACCGTCACCGGGTGCCGGCTGACCACCAGGTCGAAGGCCGCGTCCGCGAACGGCAGCGGTGGCTCGTCCTCGTCCGCCACGACGGCGACGCCGAGCGGGTGCAGCAGCCGGGCGGCCTTGGCGACGTTGGGCGGCCACCCCTCGGTCGCCACCGTCAGCGGTGCCCGGTGCGAGGCGCCGGCCAGCACCTCGCCGCCGCCGGTCTGCACGTCCAGGGCGGCCCGGGCGTGCGCCATCCGCTCGCCGAGCAGCCGCTGGTAGCCCCAGGACGGCCGCTGCTCGGTGGCCCGGCCGTCGAGCCAGGAGAAGTCCCAGCCCGCGACCGAGACGCTCTCGGCCTCGGCCACCAGCTCGTCGAACGTCCGCATCTCCTCGCTCATGGGGCGATCATCGCAGGACGGGGTGGGACGGGCCACCGCTTTTCGGTACAACTCGGGCGCCCCGCGGGTGGCGGGCGCCCGGGCTGCTCGACCGGGCCTACTTCCGGTTGCTCCAGTCGAACCGGTACGCCCGGTAGGTGTTCACCCCCGCCGGGAACGCCGCGTTGAACAGCAGCTTGCCGGACCGGCTGAACTCGGAGACGTAGGGCAGGGATCCCCAGCCCACCACGAGGGCGCCGCCCTTCAGGGTCTGGGCGTTGCCCTGCGAGGAGGCGCTGAGCCCGGCCGGCTGGTCGACGGACTTCACCAGGGTCGCCCGGTGCGTGCGCTGGTCCAGGCGCACCGTGACCACACGGCTGTACGGCAGCTCGGAGACGGCCCCGGCGCCGGTGTTGGCGACGCCTGCCGACTCGTTGTCGAAGAACGTGTAGAGGCCGCCGCCGAGCGGCTGCGGGTCGTGCTGCCAGGAGAAGATGGTCCCGGCGCTGTTCAGGATCTGGCCGGGCGCCGCCGCCAGGGTGAACGAGCTGGCCTTGCCGCCGAGTTGCCAGTTGATCCGGCCGGTGTGCCGGGACACCTGGTAGGTGGTCCAGGTGTTGCGCGCGTCCAGCAGCAGGTTGCCGTCGGTGTCCAGCTTGACGGCGTTGAGGTGGAACCAGTCCCACGGCGTGCTCGACGAGGCCGGCAGCGGCTGCTCGCTCTGCGCGTACGGCACGTGGTCGGCGCTGTTCCACTCGAAGAGCACCTTGCCGGTGCGGATGTCGACCTCCTGCACGATCCCGTCGATCACCTTCTGGTCGGCTCGGCCGCCGATGGCGGTGAGGTTCGCGGTCGCCTCGGTGTAGGAGATGATCAGCGCGGTGTTCTGCGGCGTGATCAGGAACTCGTGGCCGTCGGCGGAGTAGCCGTTCCCGGCCTTGACCTCGCCGATCTTCTGGTAGTGGTCGTCGTAGACGACGTCGACACCGGTGGCCAGTCCGCCCAGGCCGGTGCCCTGCCACCAGGTCAGCACCGGCTTGCCGTGGTAGGTCTGCTTGCGGAAGTCGGCGGCCTGCAGGCCGGCCGGCACCGCGTGGGACCAGACGGTCCTGCGGCCGTCCTGGCTGAGGATCTCCACGCCGCTGGCGTAGCTGCTGGTGGCCGAGGTCGGCGAGACGAAGAGGTCCCCGCCGCCGGTCCCCGCCTGGTCGGTCAGCACGGTCACCGGCGGCAGCGGCGGGTTGCCGGCTGCCGCGGTCGGCGCGGCGGCGGCGCCGGCCACCGGCAGAGCGGCCAGGAAGGTCGCGGTCGTGGCCAGTGCCAGGGCGCGCACGGTCCAGGGCTTCTTTCGCATCGTGATCCTTCGTCAATCACTGGAGGGAGAGCGGCAGTTCGGGGGAGACCGGGCAGCCCGGACGGCGCGCGCCGGCGCAGTCGGCGCGGCGCGGGGCCGGCGACGGGGCGGACGGGCGGTGGGGCGGGCGGGCAGCCGGGGTCGGCACGGCTGGCACGTCAGGCGCGGCGGGGTGCTCGCGAGGTGGTGGCGCTCAGCAAGCGCGACAGGCAGCGGAACAGACTCGCAGGAGGTCGACGTGACCGCGAGTCGTCAGGGTGAGGGCAGGCCGCTGCATGCGGGGGAAGCTAGCCGCAGTGCGCGCCGGGTGTCAACGTCCGCCCGTATCGTGGGCCCGGCCGATCGGGGCCGCTGCGGCGGTGCTGTCGGCTGCCGCTCCTGGCCGGTCCGCCTCCCCCGGGATCACTTCCGGTCCCGAACTCCGGGTCCCAGGTGCACTCCGGGACACCGGTCAGCCGTCGCCCGCTCAGCCCTGGTAGGTCCGGTCGGCGCGGGCGGTCCGCAGCGCCCTTCCCCACCAGGCCAGTTGGCCGAGCATGCCCTTGGCCGCGCCCTCGCACACGGCGGTGTCGCGGGGCGTGCCCTCCTCGGTGAGCCCCGACCACGGACCGTGCAGGCTGACCGAGTCGCGCACCGTCATGGCGTGCAACTCGGCGAAGATCAGGCGCAGTTGCTCGACCGCGCGAAGGCCCCCGCCGAGTCCGCCGTAGGAGACGAAGCCGACCGGCTTGGCCTGCCACTGCGCGTGGTGCCAGTCGATGAGGTTCTTCAGGGCGGCCGGGAAGCTGTGGTTGTACTCGGGGGTGACGACCACGAAGGCGTCGGCGGCGGCCAGCCGCGGGCTCACCTCGGCGAGTGCGGCCGCGGCCTCGGGGCTCACGGTGCCGCCCCAGCCGGGCATGGCCAGCGGCAGCGGGACGTCCACGAGATCGATGACGTCCAGCTCCAGGCCTTGGTCGGCGGCGGTGCCGAGGAACCAGTCGGCGACGGCGCGGCCGTGGCGGCCCTCGCGGACGCTGCCGATGATGACCGCGACGCGCAGCGGGGCGTCCAGGGTGGCGGGTGCGGCTTCGGTGGCGGCAGGCATGACGGTGTCCCCTCGTGCGGTGGGTCGGCCGCCTTGTGCGGTCCCCCTTCGGTAAAGTACAACGAGCGTTGTAAAAATTACAACGCTCGTTGTAGTCAGGTTCCGTGGAGCAGAAGGAGGCGCGTGTGAGCAGCGGCAGCGAGGTCCGCAAGCAGGAGAAGCGCAATGCCATCGCGAGGGCGTCCCGCGCCGTCTTCGGCCGTGAGGGGTACGCCCGCGCCTCGGTCGACGCGCTCGCCGCCGCGGCCGGCATCTCGACGCGCACCCTCTACAACCACTTCCCCGGGGGCAAGGCCGAGCTCTTCCGTGCCGTGGTCACCTGGTCCTCGGGCGAGGTGCGCGACGCCCAACTCGCCCGGATCCGCGCGCTGCTGGACCCCGGGCGGCCGCCCCGCCGGGAGGACCTGGAGCGCGATCTCGTCGCGCTGGCCCGCGCCTTCGTCGACCTGATGGCCGACTACCCGGACCACTTCGCCCTCGTCCGCCACATCCACGCCGAGGCCGACCACGTACCCGCCGAGCTCCTCGAAGCCTGGCGGGACGCGGGCCCCGCCCCCGTCGGCCGCGCCCTCGCCGAGGCGATGGCCGGCCTCGCGGACGCCGCTCTGGTGGACGTCCACGGCGACCCGGCCCTGACCGCGACCCACTTCACGGCCCTGGTCACGCTCTCGATCGTGCAGCTCTCGCACTACGGCGTCCGCCCGCTGCCGGCCGAGCAGGCCGAGCAGCTGATCACGGGCGGCGTCGCGGCCTTCCTGCGGGCCTACCGGCGCGGCTGAGCCCGCAGCGCGGCGCGGGCGGGGAGCCAGGTGCCGACGGCCGCGAGCGCGGCGGTGCCGGCCATGACGAGCGCGAGCCGGCGCAGCGGCAGCGCGAGGGCGTCGGTGCCGCGGGTGATGCCGTCCGCGTAGGTGACGAGCACCGCGAAGGCGATGGCGAGACCGAACGCGGTCGCGATCACCACGGCGGTCGCGGTCTCCCAGCCGAGCATCCGCCGGACCTGCCGGCGGGTGGCGCCGACCAGGTGCAGGGCGGCGAACTCCTGGCGCCGGTCGGTGATGCTCATGGCCAGGGTGTTGAGCACGGCGATCGAGACGAAGGCGGTGATCAGGCCGAGGGTGACGTAGCCGATCTCGGCACCCGCCGTGTTCTGCGCGGCCTGGGCGGCGGCGCGGTCCAGCACGCCGATCCCGGGGTCGGTGCGCAGGGCCGCGGCCAGGGCCGACCGGGTGACGCCCGCGCCCCGGACGAGCACCTCGTCGTCGAGCGGCACGTCGACGTGCGCGGCCACCAGGTCGTGCGCCAGGGTCAGGTCACCGAAGCCCAGCCCGCGCGCGTAGAGGGCGACGACGGTGAGCTCGGCCGGGGTGCCGTCGGCGAGGGTGAGGCGGATGCGCTCGCCGACCCGGTAGCCGAGCCCCGCGGCGGCTGCCGCCGTACCGTCCGTCAGCCCGCCGAGGTCGCCCGCGGTCACGCCGAGGTCGAGCGTGTCGGACAGCCGCTCCGGGGTCACCGCCTGCACGCTGCGCTCGGTCAGGCCGTCGCGCACCTGGGTGTGCAGCAACCGGGTCACGGTCCGGACGCCGGGGACGGCCGCGACCGCGGCGGCGGCGTCGGAGGGGACGCGGGGCCCGACGACGAAGTCCGCGCGGTCGCCGCGGGCCAGCTGGTCGCCCGCGGCGTGCGCGAGCGTGCTCTGCGAGAACAGGATCGTGCAGGCCATCGCGGTCAGCAGGGTCAGCGGGGTGACGACCGAGGCGAGGCGGTGCGCCGCGGTGCGCAGGTTGTGGGCGGCGAGGTAGCCGCCGACCGGGGAGAGCCGCAGCGGCAGGCCCAGCACCGCGGTGGCGCCGCCGGCGGCCAGCGAGCCGAGCAGCGCGAGCGCGGTGCACCAGAGCAGCACGGCGACGAAGCAGACCGGGGTCGACGCCGCGTCCGAGTGCAGCACGGTGAGCAGCAGGGTCAGCGCGAGGGCGCCGGCGGCGGTGAGCGCACCGCACAGGGCCCGGGGCCAGGAGAGCCGTGGCGGCCGGGGGCAGGCCTCGCCCAGCGCCTCGACCGGCCGGATCGCGGTGGCCCGGCGCGCCGAGATCCGGGCCGCGGCCCAGCCGGCCAGCACGGTGGCGCCCGCGGCGGCGAGCACCGGGAACGGCGAGCGGACGACGGGGATGTTCGACGGGATCACGTCCAGCGCGACGAACCGGTCGTGCAGCCAGCCACCCACAGGCAGGCCCGCGACGGCGCCGAGGGTCCCGGCGGCCAGGCCCACCGTGAGCGCCTCGCCGCCGATCATCCGGCGGACCTGACGGCCCGTCGCGGCCACCGCGCGCAGCACCGCGATCTCCCGCTGCCGTTGCTGGATCGACAGCCCGAAGGTGCCGACGACCACCAGCAGGGCGACGATCAGCGAGGTGCCGGCCAGCACGGCGCCCATGCTGATCAGCCGTGCCCGGGCGGTGGAGGCGTCGGGGAACTCCGCCGCGCCGCGGTCCGCGCCGGTGCGCACGACGACGGCCGGGACGGCCGGGGCGGCGTTGATCAGGGCCTGGACGTCGGAGCCGGCCGACGGCGCGGCCGGGAAGACGCCGATCGCGCTGACCAGCCCGTCATGGCCGGCGAGTTGCCGCGCCTGGTCGGGGGTGAAGAAGACCGCGGCCTGGGCGGCGAACCCCTGGGCGGTGACGCCGACGACGTGCAGGGCCAGCGTGCCCGAGGCGGTGCGGGCCCGCAGGGTGGCGCCGGGGGAGCCGTGGGTGCGGGCGGCCGTGGCCGCGTCCAGCACGACCTCGTCGGGCGCCGAGGGTGCGCGCCCGGCGGCGAGGGTCAGTCCGGCCAGCGGCGCCGACTCCCAGCCGTGGCCCCAGGAACCGCTGGCGGGCCCGCCGGGCAGCAGCACCGGGAAGGTCACCTCGGTCGCGACCGCCCGCACCGAGGGCAGCGCCCTGATGCGCTCGGCGAGGGCGGCGGGCACCCAGGCGCGGTCGGCGATCGGTTTGGCCTTCACCTTGGTCCGGCCCTTGCCCTCGTCCTGGACGACGTGGACGTTCTGGTCCCCGGCGACCAGGAGCGGTGCGGCGGCGTACCGTTCGGGCCGGACCTCGCCGGCGATCCCGGTGGCCAGCAGGGTTCCGCAGCCGCAGATCAGGGCCGCGGCGCAGAACAGGGCGACGAAGGCACCGGCGAAACCGGCCTTGCGGTGCCGCACGGTGGCGAGGGCGAAGCGGAGCATCATCGGTTCCACGCCCCCAGACGGATCATGCGGTCGGCGACCTTGGCGGCGGTCGGCTCCGCCATCGTGTCGGCGACGCGCCCGTCGGCCAGGAAGAGCACGGTGTCGGCGTAGGAGGCGGCGACGGGGTCGTGGGTGACCATGACGACGGTCTGGCCGAACCCGTCCACGGCCTGCCGCAACAGGGTCAGGACCTCGCGCGCGGTCATGGTGTCCAGCGCGCCGGTGGGCTCGTCGGCGAAGAGGACCTCGGGGTCCGAGATCAGCGCCCGGGCGATGGCGACGCGCTGCTGCTGTCCGCCGGACAGCTGCCCCGGGCGGTGCCGGGTGCGCTCCTGCAGGCCCACCCGGTGCACGAGCCGGGCCAGGTGCCCGGCATCCGTGCGGCGGCCCGCCAGGCGCAGCGGCAGCGTGATGTTCTGCTCGACGGTCAGCGACGGGACGAGGTTGAAGGACTGGAACACGAAACCCGCGCGCTCGCGGCGCAGTTGGGTCAGTTTCGTCTCGCTGAGCCGCGACAGCTCGGTGTCGCCCAGCCGGACGGTGCCGGCGGTCGGCCGGTCCAGCCCGGCCGCGCAGTGCAGGAAGGTGCTCTTGCCCGAGCCGGAGGGCCCCATCACGGCGGTGAAGCCGCCCCGGGGCAGCCGCACCGTCACCTCGCGCAGCGCGGCGACGGCGCCGCGGCCCTTGCCGTAGACCTTGCTGACGGCTTCCAGACTGATGGCACTGATCGGATCGCTCATGGGATCCAGCCTGCCGAGCAGCGGTCGTCGCACGCAGGGACGGCGTCACGAGGCAACCGTGACCTCGTCATGGGTGGGCCGTGCGCGCGATGAGTAGGGTCGTGCCGTGATCAGACTCCTGCTGGCCGAGGACCAACACGTGGTGCGCAGCGCGCTGGTGGCGCTGCTGGAGCTGGAGCCCGACCTCGCG
Source organism: Kitasatospora sp. NBC_01302 (assembly GCF_035976515.1). NCBI lineage: Bacteria > Bacillati > Actinomycetota > Actinomycetes > Kitasatosporales > Streptomycetaceae > Kitasatospora > Kitasatospora sp. NBC_01302. The sequence goes on along the minus strand of NZ_CP108404.1, from coordinate 4,478,108 downwards.
GTGGTGGCGCAGACCGGCTCCGCCGACGACGTGGTGCCGCGCGCCATGGTCTTCCTGCCCGACGTGGCGGTGCTCGACATCGAGATGCCCGGGCGGCTGGACGGCCTGCAGGCGGCCGAGGAGTTGAAGCAGAGGCTCCCCGGCTGCCGAACGCTGGTGCTCACCTCGAACGGCCGCCCCGGGCTGCTCCGCCGGGCGCTGACGGCGAAGGTCGACGGCTTCCTGCTGAAGACCGCGCCGCCGCAGGACCTGGTGTCGGCGATCCGTCAGGTCGCGGCCGGTGGACGGGTACTGGATCCGGGCCTGGCCGTCGCCGCCTGGGACCTCGCGGACAATCCGCTGACGCCGCGGGAGAACGACGTGGTGCGGGAACTGGCCGAAGGGGCCGAACCGCCGGAGATCGCGGCGCGGCTGCACCTGTCGACGGGGACCGTGCGCAACGTGCTGACCGCTGTGGTGGGCAAGCTCAACGCGCGCAACCGGACGGACGCAGTGCGGATCGCGCGCGAGGCGGGGTGGCTGTAGGGCCGCTCCGGGCCGTCACCGCTCCGAGCCGTCACCGGCCCGCGCCTGTCACCGGTCCGAGCCGTCACCGGCCCTGGGCCAGCGGCACTTCGGCGCGCACCAGGTACCAGCCGTCGTCCGGGCCGGCCGACAGCGTGCCGCCGACCTCGGCCAGCCGGACGGTCAGGCCGCCGATCCCGGAGCCGGGTGGCCGCACGCCGTCCGGGACACCGTCGTTCTCCACCTCCAGGCGCGCGCACCGCTCGCGCACCGAGACTGCTATCCGCGCGTGGCGGGCGCTGCTGTGGCGCAGGATGTTGGTGACCGCCTCGCGCAGCACCACGCTCAGCACGGCCTCCACCTCCGGCGGCACCGGCCCGTCCCCGTCCCCCTCCTCGTCGTCGACCTCGACCGTGACGGCGCCCGCCGTCAGGATCGCCGTCGCGGAGGCCAGTTCGGCGTCGAACGGCAGCCGGGGGCTGTCCGCGGCCACCGTCCGCAGCTCGCCCGCTCCGCGCTGCGCCAGCCGCGTGATGTCCGCCAGCTCGGCCCGGCAGCGGGCGAGGTCCAGCGACCGAAGGCGCCGGGCGAGTTCGGCCTTGAGCAGGATCGCTGCCAGCCCGTGGCCGAGGAGGTCGTGCAGGTCGCGGGCGGCGCGCAGGCGCTCGGCCAGCACGGCGGCCCGGGCCAGTCCGGCCGCCGCCTGCTGGAGCTCCCGCACCAGGCGGACCAGGCGCAGCACGCCGTAGACGATGACGCAGGTGATCAGGGCGTTGACGGCGACGAGCAGTGCGGCCCCCGCCCCGCCGGTGGTCGCCCCGCCGGTGGTCGCGCCGACGGTGATCGCACCGGCGACGGCCGACGCCCCGACGGCCGCGGTCACGCCGAGCCGCAGCGGCAGGACCACCAGCGCCGAGCCGGCGAGGATGCCCACCGCACCGATCCAGTTGCGCCCGAACCAGGGCAGCGGCGCGAAGGCGAGGGCCGCCGAGACCAGCAGCGCCAGCACCTGTCGCCGCAGCGGCCCCGGGCGGGCGGCGGGGGCGCCCTGGGCCGGCAGCCGGGGGAGGGTGGCGTCCTGGAGCGAGAAGCGGATCTGCAGTCCGCACAGGACGGCGAGGGCCGCCACGCCGAGGCCGAGCAGGTGCGCGGGGAGGTACAGCAGCGCCTTGACGCAGAAGGCGCCCAGCAGGAAGACGTACAGCCCGAGCGCGGTGCGCAGCTCGGGCGGATCGGCGGCGGCCGTCGGCGCGGGGGTGGCGGGGACCGTCGCCTGGACGGCGAAGCGTCCGTCCGGTTCCAGACCGGCCGTCAGCCGGCCGCCGACGGTGCGGAGCCGGGCGGCGAGGCCGTCCAGGACGTCGGCGCCGAGCGCGGCCGTCACGACGCCGTCGCTGACCACCCGCAGCACCAACTGGCCGGCCCGCTCGCCGGTGACGATCTCGCACCGTCGCGCGTCGCCGATCCGCACGACCGAGGTGACCGCTTCGCGCAGCACCGTCGCCAGCACCGTCCCGGCCGGTCCGAGCGGTTCCGCGTGCCCGATCCGGATGTCGGCGGCGATACCGGCGGAGTCCAGCAGGGCGCGGGCGCTGGCCGCCTCGGGGGAGAGCGACAGGCTGCGCAGTTCGGCGGCCGTGGCGCGGGTGGCGGCCAGGGTCCGGCGGGCCACGGCGAGGAGCGGATCCAGAAGCGCGGGATCGCCCTGCCGGGCGAGGCCGTGGATCTCGTCCAGGCCCGCGGAGAGCCCGGCCCGCAGGCCCGCCGCGATGCGCAGGCGCTCCGAGGTCACCGCGGCAGCCGCCAGGGTGAGCCGTGCTCCGTGCACGCGGGTGGCGAGCAGCGCGAGGGTGGTGACCGCGTAGAGCATGACGCCGCCGAGCGCGACCGTGAGCGTCATGTCGAGGGTGTCGCGCACGCTGCCCGACCGGGTCGCCTCGATCACGGCCGCGGCGGCGCACAGCCCGAGCAGCGGGAGCCGGCGGCGCTCGAGCAGCAGCGAGCCGGCCGGCAGGCAGAGCAGGCCGATCGAGACGCCCAGCGGCAGCACGGCGAGGCCGGCGACGGTCAGTTCGGCGGCCGTCCACACCGCTGGTGCCACCGCGGGGCGCCGCAGGCCCGGCGGGAGATGCCGCAACTGCAGGGCCACCAGCGCGAGAGCGGCCGCCGTGATCGCCAGACCGGTGCCCGGCTCGGCCGGGATGCGGGCCAGCCCCTTGAGCAGGTGCGCCGCGGCCAGCGCACCGGCCACCGCGACAACCAGCGCGTGCGACAGGCGCGGTGTGCCGTCCTGCCCTGACGTGTCCCCCACGCGGGCATGCTACGCGGACGACCCGGGCGACCGGATGGGCACCGCCTCGACGGCTGCGAGCAGCGGCGATACCAGGACGGACGCCGCGATGCCGAGATGGTCCTGGCCGGTGGCGCGGGCCACGTGTGGGCTGGCCGCATGATCGAGACCATGACCCCGACCGGTGCGGTGGCACTGGTGACCGGGGCGAACAGAGGCATCGGGCTCCAGGTCGCGCGACAGCTCGCCGAGCGCGGGATGACCGTGTTGCTGGGCGCCCGCGACCCCGAACGCGGCCGGGCCGCCGCCGACGAGGTGCGGGCCACCGGGGCGGACGCCCACCCGGTGGCGCTGGACGTCACCGACCCGGCGACGGTCCGGCGGACCGCGAGCTGGATCGAGGAGCGGTTCGGGCGGCTGGACGTGCTGGTCAACAACGCCGGCCTGGCCGAGGACCTCGGGCACCGGCCCAGCACTGCGGACGTCGACCGGGTCCGCGCGATCTTCGAGACCAACGTCCTCGGTGTGCTGACCGTCACCAACGCGGTGCTCCCGCTGCTGAGCCCAGCGCCTGAGCCCGGCACCTGAGCCCGGCACCTGAGCCCTGCGTCCGAGCCCAGCGCCCGAGCTCTGCGCCCGGTGCCCGGGCGCGGCAATCCTGGCGCCGCCTTGACGCCCGCAGCCTTGACAGCACGGGGCCCGCCCGGCCGACCGCCGCCGCGCCGAGGGCCTCGCACCCCGCTGAGCTGGGCATCAGCCGCACCGGGTGCGCGGGCCGCGTCGCGGTCGGGCCGCAGAAGCCTTGACGCCATCCTGATGCCAGGCCTCTTGCACATTTCCGCCCCTGCTCTCCACCGGAGCGGGATCTGGGCCTACGATGCCCCGCATGCCTTCGCGAATAGGAATCATCAAACGGCTGCTGGTCGGCCAGCCGATGCACAACGAGATGCTCGGCGAGGCGACCCTGTCGAAGAAGATCGCGTTGCCGGTGTTCGCCTCCGACGCGCTCTCCTCCGTCGCCTACGCGACCGAGGAGATCCTGCTCGTGCTCTCCGCCGGTGGCGTGGCCATGTTCCACTTCACCTGGTGGATCGCCGCGGCGGTCGGCCTGCTGATGCTGGTCGTGGTGGCCTCGTACCGCCAGAACGTGCACGCCTACCCCTCCGGGGGCGGCGACTACGAGGTGGCCACCACCAACCTCGGTGCGAAGGCCGGTCTGACCGTCGCCAGCGCGCTGATGGTCGACTACATCCTCACCGTCGCGGTCTCGGTCTCCTCCGGCGTCGCCAACCTGGCCTCCGCCTTCCCGGCCCTCAACAGCCACGTCGTGCTGATCTCGGTGCTGATCATCGCGGTGATCACGCTGCTCAACCTGCGCGGCGTCCGGGAGTCGGGCACGGCCTTCGCCGTCCCGACCTACTGCTTCATCGTCTCGATCGTCGCGATGATCGCGTGGGGCGTGTTCAAGATCGCCACCGGGCATCCGCTGCACGCCGAGAGCGAGCACTACCAGATCAAGGCCACCGGCACCTTCGGTGGCTTCGGCCTGATCTTCCTGCTGCTGCGCGCCTTCGCCTCCGGCTGCACCGCGCTGACCGGCGTCGAGGCGATCAGCAACGGCGTGCCCGCCTTCAAGGCGCCCAAGAGCAAGAACGCGGCCACCACGCTCGCGCTGCTCGGCGCCATCGCCGTGTCGATGTTCGCCGGGGTCACCGCGCTGGCGCTGGCCGGCCACGTGCACGCGGCCGACGCCGCCGACCTGATCGGCGTGCCGTCCGGCCAGACCCCGCGCACGGTGATCGCTCAGGTCGCCCGCTCGGTCTTCGGTGACGCCTCGCCGCTCTTCTACGTCCTGCAGTTCGTCACCGCGATCATCCTGGTGCTGGCCGCGAACACCGCCTTCAACGGCTTCCCGGTGCTCGCCTCGATCCTCGCCAAGGACGGCTACCTGCCCCGCCAGCTGCACACCCGCGGCGACCGGCTCGCCTTCTCGAACGGCATCATGCTGCTCTCCGGCGCCGCGATCCTGCTGGTCGTCGCGTTCCAGGCGTCGCCGACCCGGTTGATCCAGCTCTACATCGTCGGCGTCTTCGTCTCCTTCGTCTGCAGCCAGACCGGCATGATCCGGCACTGGAACCGCCTGCTGAAGACCACCACCGAGCCGGCCGCCCGCCGCCACATGATCCGCTCGCGGGCCATCAACGCCGTCGGCGCCGGCTTCACCGGGGTGGTCCTGGCGATCGTCCTGACCACCAAGTTCGCCAAGGGCGCCTGGATCGTGGTGGTCGCCATGCCGCTGATCTGGCTGATCATGCGGGGCATCCAGCGCCACTACGCCGCGGTCGCCGCCGAACTGGCCCCGCCGGACGACCTCAAGGTCACCCCGCCCACCAACAACCACTCGATCGTGCTGGTCTCCAAGCTCCACCTGCCGACCATCCGTGCCCTCGGCTACGCCGGCACCACCCGGCCCACCTTCCTGGAGGCCGTCACCGTCGACCTCGACCCGGTCGACACCGAGGCGCTCAAGCGCGAGTGGCACGCCCGCGAGATCACCACCCCGCTGACCGTCATCGCCTCTCCCTACCGGGAGATCACCAGCCCGGTCGTCGACTACGTCAAGCGGCTGCGCAGCGAGAAGCCCAACGACATCGTCACGGTCTACATCCCGGAGTACGTGCTCGGGCACTGGTGGGAGCAGATCCTGCACAACCAGTCCGCGCTGCGCCTCAAGGGCAGGCTGCTCTTCCAGCGCCGCGTCGTCGTCGCCAGCGTTCCCTACCAGTTGCACTCCGCCGCCGCCCGCGAGGCATGACAGGCCCAAGGAGCAAGAAGAGATGAGCGATTCGCGCCGCACGTCCCGCACCAGCGACAACGACGGCGCCCTCGCGCGCCCGGCGGGCCAGTCCCTGGTCCGCCGGGTCGTGGCCCGGCTGTCCGCCAGCAGCACCGACCTGCACGCCGAACAGCTGGGCGAGGCCATCCCCAGGGCCGGCGCCATGCCCATCGCCGAAACCCGGGACCGCGAGCTGGTCTGCGTCGTCGGCACCCTGCGCTCGGTCACCCTGCGCCCGGTGGGCGGCGTGCCCGCCCTGGAGGCCGACCTGTGGGACGGCACGGGCGAGGTCGTCGTCATCTGGCTGGGCCGCCGGGAGATCCCCGGCATCCACCCCGGCCGCACCCTGCGCGTGCGTGGCCGCCTCAGCACCGCACGGGGCCGCCGCGCCATCTACAACCCCGCCTACGAACTCCGCACCCCCGGGCCGTCGTGACGCGCCGGGCACCCGCGAAGCAGCGCTGAGCGGACGACCCCGGCTGCTCAGACGCGCCCGTAGCGCACCGCCTGATCGGCGAACTCCTGGGCCATCGTGTCGGAAACGGTCGGCCGGGTGCGGTGGACGGCGTCCAGGTAGTCCTGGGTGCTGGGCTCGGTGCGCTCGCCGGTGTCGAGCGTGCGCTCGAAGGCGTCCTGGGCGACCGCCATGGCGACCTGCCTGATGTCGGCGGGCGTGAAGCCCTCGCTGGCCCGGGCGAGGACCGCCGTGTCGGCGGCGGTGCCCGTTCTCGCCGTGTAGCCGGCCCACAGCGCGTCGCGGGCCCCGGCGTCCGGTGGCCCGACCGGCAGGACGTAGTCGAACCGGCCGTGCCGCAGGAACGCCGGGTCCAGGGCGGCCACCGCGTTCGTGGCGCAGACGAGGAGCCGGCCGTCGCGGTCGCGGAAGCGCACGATCGACTTGAGGAGCTCGTTGACCACGCCGACCGACGCGGGGGCGGCGAGGCTGCGGGTACCGGCGATCTCCTCCACCTCGTCGATGAAGAGCAGCACGTGGTCGAGCCGCGCCACCTCCTCGAAGCGGCGGCCGAGTCCGCTGGCCAGTCCGTCCTGCGAGGCGAGCCGGGAGGGGAAGAGCTCGACGAACGGCCATCCGAGCCGCCCGGCCACGGCCTTGGCGAAGGTGCTCTTGCCGGTGCCCGGCGGACCGAACAGCACGACCGCGCGGGGCGGCTCCACGCCGTGCGCGTCCGCCAGTTCGGGATTGGCCAGGGGCAGCACCAGGCGCCGTTCGATCAGCCGCTTCTCGTCGGTCATGCCCGTGAGCTGTTCCCAGAGGCGGGCGTCGGGCATGGCCGCGCCCAGCTTCGCCAGGACCGCCGCGCCCTCGGCGCTGACGGCCTCCGACTTCTCGAAGTACGTGAGCCCCTGCTGGGGACGGAACCCGGAGTTGACCAGGGCCGTGGCGCCGGTCTCCTCCTCGGGCAGCAGTGCCGCGACGATCCTGGCGCCGGCATCCCGCAGACGGTGCTCCAACGCGGACAGCAGTGCGGTACCCACGCCCAGGTTCCGCCAGGCGGGGTGCAGCGCGATCCGCAGCACCCAGGCCCGGTCCCCGTCCACCCGGCCCACCGCCGCGCCCACGAGGTGCCCGTCGGCCACCACGACGACGCTCGGATTCCGCGCCTGCACCGCGGCGACGACGTCGGAGAGGCGGAAGACGGCGGGGCGGTCCGTGGTGGCGCTCTCACCGTCGAGCCGTACCACCGCTTCGAGGTCGTCCGGGGTGAAGTCCCGGACGTGCCAGACAGCCATCCGTCGCTCTCATCCGATCAGGAGTTCTGCCGCCGGGGTGTGGTTCCCGGTCGCCGAGGCTCCGGCCATCGCCGCGGCGGCGGCCGTCGGATCGGTGCCGGGCGGCACCACCAGCAGCAGGAAGTGGTCCTGGAAGCCCCGCGTGACGCTGATCGTCGCGGCACTGCCGGCGAACCAGTTGATCTTGATCATCAGGCCGTCCACCATGACGGACCGCGGCACGCCGTCCCAGGCCGAGGTGTCGAGGCCGACCCGGACGACGGGCCCGACATGCGCGCCCAGCGCGGTGATCAGGTCCGGCAGCTCGGTGGCGACGTGGTTCGAGCGGGGCCACCAGGCTCCGTCGAAGACACCCTCCCGGGACATCGTCGGCTCCAGCTCCAAGCGGGGCAGCAGGGCATCCGCCACGGGCCACGGCCCGGAGGGGGAAGGGGTGGTGAGGGGAATCGGCGTCATGGGAAGCCGCCCGTCCGGTCCACGAGGGACCACTGATGACCAGGGCGACGTCGGCGCTGATGCCGGTGTGCGGAATGTCCTTGGTTGTGAGTCCCACGCTACTCCGCCGCACTCCGCGCCGGGCCCTCCCGCCACCGGAGTAGCCTCGAAGACATCCAGGGCATCCCGCATCCCGGTACCCGCTCCGGCTTCGTTCTGGGTGGAGTACAGCCAGGCGGCCCGCTGCGGCGGGCGGCCTGAGACGGGACCGGTGACACCGTGACCGCTCACTCCCAGCAGTCGGTACGGCGCGGCCAAGGCCTCACGGTCGCCGACGCGATGGACCCCTGCGACTACCAGATAGCCGACGACAACACCGTCGACCAGGCGAACGACATCTTCCGCGGCGCCCACGTCGAGTACCTGCTCGTCCGCGGCCACGACGGCCGGTGCGAGGGGCTGGTCACCCGGATCGGGCTCCACCCGTTCCTGACCCGCTCCTGGTACACCGAGCGGACCGCGATCAGCGCCACCTCGCACCAGCGCGGCCCGTTCGCCTGGCCGACCATGGGGCTGGCGCTGGCCGCGATCGCGATGCGGATCAAGCACCTGGCGGTCTGGCCGGTCACCGACGACGACGGCTACATCCTCGGCGTCCTCACCGCGGACCGCGCAACCGGCCTCCTCGCCGCCGCCCCTGACGCCCCGAAACCGGCGGTGCTTCCCGCCGCCGGGTGACCGGTACCGGCCCGGGCCGCTCAGCGGCCCGGGCCAACTGCCGTCGGGGGAGGCGTGATTCGAGTCCGAGGGGTGGCCGCGCCCCAGCCCCGCCCCGGCACCGCCGTTGAGCAGCAACAACACCATTGCTGCGCAAGGCCTCCATGACTACTCTTCATGCGGAGCCTCAGGACTTACCGCCCTCCTAGAAACCCCAACCTCTGGTGGAGTGTCGCGATCCGAGGCATCCAACACACTCGATCCCGCTGGAGGGAACTCATGAGGGAGCGCATCCGCGCCCCGCGCCGCCGGTCCGGCGGCATCCTCCGCCACTTGGCGGCCATATCCGCACTCGCCACCCTGGCCGCCGGCGTCGTGACCCCCGCGTTCGCGACCCCCGCGTTCGCGGGCGCCCGGGAGCAGACCCCCGCCGGCGCGTCGACCGCTGCCGCCGGTACCGGTGTGCCGGGCGACCTGACCGGGGACGGCCTGCCCGACCTGGCCAGGGTCGAGCCGTACCAGCAGGTCGACTACGCGTACAGCGGCAGTGGCAGTGCCCTGACCGTCTACCCCGCGCACGGCGCGCCGTACACCGCCTCGACGCCCGCCGACGGGCCTGCCGGCGGGGACTGGAACGGGTACCTCGTCACGCACCACGGCAGCCTCACCGGCTCCGGCAGCGATGACCTGTACGCGCTCCACCCGTACGACACCTCGCTCTGGATGTACCCGAGCGACGCCGACTTCGGCGGCGCCCCGGGCTACTTCACGCACCCCGAGAAGGCCCAGCAGGTGGCCAAGCCCGCGTGTGCGGCCCCCACCGACTGCACCGCCTACAGCACCAGCTGGCAGTACGTGTCCCAGCTGGTCGCCACCGACGGCATCGCCAACAGCGACGGCCTGCCCGACCTGGTCACCGTGGAGAACGGCAAGCTCTGGTACTACCCGGGCAAGGCCGGCTCGTTCCTCGGCAGCCCGATCCTGCTCGGCACCGGTGACTGGAGCAACACCACGATCGCCGCGCCGGGGAAGGTCGGCGGCTCCACCGTGCTCTGGGCGCAGGACAACCTCACCGGCGCGGTGCGCAGCTACCCGCTCGACCCGACGGCCGGCGCCACCGCGCTGCTGACCCCGCCGGCCCACGGCAACATCCAGACCGCCGTCGCGCAGGCCAGTGGCAGCCGTCTCTGTGCGGGCCTCGGGGGCTACAGCAGCATCGCCACCCAGAACTGCGGCGACGCCAACTCCGCCCAGTGGGCGTTCGGTACGGACGGCACGGTGCACGGCGACGGCTTCTGCCTGAGCTCCGGCCCCGCCGACAGCACCGGCCGGATCCCTGCCCAGGTCGTGGCCTGCGACGGCGGCGGCGCCCAGAAGTGGACGGCAGGCACCGGCGGGACCCTGGTGCAGAACCAGTCCGGGCGCTGCCTGGCCGTCTCCGGCGATGCGACGGCGGTCGGAAGCACGCTGGTGCTGGCCACCTGTGACGGCTCGTCCGCGCAGAGCTGGGGCGTCGTCTCCGGCAGCGCCTTCGGCCCGCTGCCGGCCGCTCAGCCGCTCCTCGTCCCCGGCCTGCCGAGCACGAGCCTCGGCAACACCGTCGGCGCCGGCATCAGCCTCTCCGCCGACCTCGACCGCAGCGGCAACCCCGCGCTCGTCTCCGCCGACCTGCACGTGTACCCGGGGAGCCCCGCAAGCAACGGGATCGCCCGGTTCGGCCAGCCCGTCCCGACCAGTGGCCGGACCCAGCAGGCCTGGCCGTTGCTCATCGAGAACAACAACTACAGCAGCCTGGGCACCGACGGCGTCGTCTACTCCGCCTGCGCCAAGCTGGTCATGCAGGCCGACGGCAACCTCGTGCTGTACGCCCTGAAGACCGGTCAGGCGCTCTGGGCCAGCGGGACGTACGGGAAGGTCGGTCCGCACCCGCAGGCGGACATGAGCGGGTGGGGCAACCTGGAGATCTCGGACGCGGCCTCCCCGGGGCAGCCCGTCTGGAGCCCCACCACGGGCTACCGGCCCGGCGCGCACGCCGTGGTCCAGGACGACTGCAACTTCGTCGTCTACGACGGCAACAACCAGGCCGTCTGGTCCACGCAGACCTATGGCGCCAGCCACACGGCGCCCGGCCGCGCGCTGCCCGGCGGCACGGTGCTGAACCCCGGTGACAGCGTCACCGCCGCCCGCAGCCGCCTGACCATGCAGCCGGACGGCAACCTGGTGCTCACCTCCCTGGTCACCGGCAACGTCCTGTGGGCGTCCGGGACCTGGCCGCACTCCGGTTCCACCGCCACGGTCCAGGCCGACGGCAACGTCGTGGTCTACGACCCGAATCACAACGCGATCTGGTCCACCGGCACCTGGGGCCACGGCGGGGACCAGCTGGTGGTGCAGGACGACCACGGCCTGGCCCTCTACGGTCCGGACGGGCGGACCCTCTGGTCGGCCGGCACCCAGCAGGTCGATCCCGGTCAGTTGGGCGTCGTCTACACCCACGGGATCTCCAGCTACTCGACCGCCGCCTGGCAGCTCGCCCCGGGGACCAGCCTCCAGCCGGTCAAGGCGCACCTGACCATGCAGACCGACGGCAACCTGGTCCTCTACACCCAGGCGGGCAACAACGCCCTCTGGTCCTCGCAGACCTGGGGCAACCCGGGCGGAGGTGTCACGCTGCAGCGCGACGGCAACCTGGTGGTCTTCGACGGCAACCGCCGCCAGCTGTGGAGCTCCGGCACCGCCGGCCACCCGTACGACTACGCGGTGGTCCAGAACGACTGCAACTTCGTCATCTACGACGGGGACGGCAAGCCGCTCTGGAGCACCGCCACCTGGGGGCGCTGCTGAGCAGTACCGGCCGGCCCGGCCGGACAGCTGTGTGATCTCCGCCGCGGCGCGCGCGAGTTCGGCGCGCGCCGCGGTCGGGTGAGGACCCGCGCTACGCCGCGGGTGAGCTGCCGCCCGCGCGCAGCGTGAGCAGGGTGATCTCGCTCGGCGCGAAGACCCGGAAGGGCGGCCCCCAGAAACCGGTGCCGCGGCTGGTGTAGAGCTGGGTCCGCTCCCCGTGCCGGCTCAGGCCGTGCACCACCGGCTGGTCCAGCCGGACGAGGAAGTTGAACGGCCAGATCTGGCCGCCGTGGGTGTGCCCGGAGATCTGCAGGTCGATGCCGGCGGCAGCGGCCTGCGGGACGAACTTGGGCTGGTGGGCGACGAGCAGGACCGGTCGGTCCGGGTCCGTCCCCGCCAGCGCGTCGAGCAGGTTCGCGCGGTGTCCGGCCAGGCCGGAGGACTCCGCTGTGACGTCGTCCACGCCCGCGAGCACGAGGGCGTCCCCACCGCGCTCCACCACGACGTGGCGGTTGTGCAGCGGCTCCCAGCCCAGGTCCGCCATGCGGTCCAGCCAGCCCTGGGCCTCCCCGCCGTACTCGTGGTTCCCCGTGACGTAGACCTTGGCCAGCCGTGACCGGACCGTGCCGAGCGGCGCGGACTGCTCGCGGCGCTGGACGGGGGTGCCGTCGGCGATGTCGCCGGCGTGGACCACGACGTCCGCGTCGAGGGCGTTGACCGCCTCGGCCACCCGGGCCGACCAGTCGGCCCGGTCGATCGGCCCGTAGTGGGTGTCGGCCAGCACCACGACCCGGGTCCCGTCCAGGCCCTGGCCGAGCCGCGGGAGACGGACCTCCAGCCGCTTCACCCGGGGCACGCGCATCGCCTCGTAGTGGCCCCAGGCCAGCAGCCCGGCCGAGACCGCGGCGACGGCCACGGCGACGATCCGGGCCCGCCCGGCACCGCCGGCACCGAACCCGATCAGCACCAGGTCCACCAGGCCACCCAGCACCGACCAGGTGAACAGCACCCAGATGACCCCGAGGCCGGTGTCCGCGACCCGGGCGGCCTGGTCGGCCCGCCGCGGCCCGTGGCCCGCGACCATCAGGAAGGGGAAGGAGACCAGCCAGGCGGCGAGGACGACCGTGCCGACCAGGAGGACCGGGAACGGCCAGTCGGCGCCGGCGGCGAACAGCGTCCACCAGGGCGGCAGGCCCAGCACCACGAGGACGAGCACGACCACGGCCAGCCGCCGGCCCAGCGACCGCCGCGGCCGCGCGCTCCCGCCCGGCGGCCCGCCACTCGCCACCGCAGCCGCCCCGGCCTCGGCCCGGGCATCGGCCACGGCGGTCTCCGCCCCCGCGTGCTCCGCCCGGAGGCCCGACTTGGACCCGATGGATTCACTGTCTGCCACTGCGCCGCCCTTCACGTCCGCTGCTCCCATCATCCGGCACGCGGTGACGGTTCGAATCGTGCCCGCCCGCCGTGCCGCCCGCAGCGCCGCCCGCCCACGAGGGCGGCCGTCCAACGCCGTTGGCGAGCGGGAACGACGAAGGCCCTGACTGCCTGGGCAGTCGGGGCCTTCGATCAAGGCGGAGGATACGAGATTCGAACTCGTGAGGGGTTGCCCCCAACACGCTGTCCAACTGGTCGCCGGGGCTTCAGCTGAGTACGCCACCGTCCCGACCTGCGGAGAAGTGCCCGGACGAGGGCTGGCCGGACACTCGCGGACGGGGGTGAACGCAACTGGATCTGCAACTGGCCGACATCCCCGCCCGGGCCCCGACGTGTCGGGGCGATCAGAGCGAAACGGGCTACTTGCTGTAGTGGTAGCGACAGGCGATGACGCACACCGTGTCGGCCTGCTCGTCGAGGACGTAGACCAGGCGGTGTTCCTGGTCGATTCGGCGGGACCAGGCCCCGGCGAGTTCGTGGCGCAGGGGTTCGGGTCTGCCGATGCCATCGTGGCCGTTGTGGCGGATGTCGTCGATGAGTTGGTTGATGCGTTTGAGGAGGCGGCGGTCGTTCACCTGCCAGTACAGGTAGTCGGTCCAGCCGCCGTCGGTGAACTGGATCTTCATGCGGACTGCTCGGTGGCGTCCTCGGGGTCGATCAGTTCGCGGTTCTGGGTGCGACCTTCCTGGTAGTCCCGAAGGGACTGGCGCAGATGGTCGGCGTTGGCGGGGGAGCGCAAGAGGTAGTCGGTCTCGCGGAGTGACGCGTAAGCGGCCAGGGAGACGACGACCAGCGGCTCATGGCCGGCCCGGGTGATGACGAGTTCCTCGGCGTCGTTCTCGACAGAGTCGAGCGCGGCAGCGAGATTGCTGCGGAGCTCAGTCGCGCTCATCGTCTTCATAACGTACAGAATAGCGTACGTTCGTTGCCTGGGTCAGCAGGCGAGCCACCTCGTGGCGTCGGGCCAGGGCTGGGGCTCGGGACCGAAGCCGCTGTTGGCCACCTCCTGGTGCAGCCGGATCAGCAATCGTGGTAGGGGGAAGCCGAGTTCGCGCTCGGCTGCGGCGGCCTCCCACTCGCCGACCCGAGCGGGGAGCTCGCCCCTCTCTTGGAGCGCGTGTTCGCGGACGCGAGCGACGATGTCCGAGGGGCGCTCATGCCGACGCCTCCTGTGCCGTGCTGATCGTCCATGCCTGTCATGGCGTGGAACGTAGCGATGGAGGCGAAAAGACAGAGGGCCCGCGCCGCCGAAGCGGTGCGGGCCCTCTGGCCTGCGGAGGATACGAGATTCGAACTCGTGAGGGGTTGCCCCCAACACGCTTTCCAAATGTTCGTCCGGCCGTTCGGTGGGGGCCGGAGATGTCCTGACCTGTGGCGGAGTGGCTCAGTAACCAGGCTCTGAACGGCGCTGGACGCGGGTGAATGCAACCAAAACTGCAACTAGGCCGGCCTCGGTCACGGCGAGAACCGTTGAGTCTGGCTGGACCGTTTCGCCCTCTGTCTCCCGACGTCTAACTGTCGGTGTCCTTCGGATGCCGAGTGGAGGCGTACACGAGGTGGACGGTTCGCTTGGCCTCGTCGACGAGGTAGCGCACCCGCCCGCCGGCAGTCACCTCGTACTCCCACTGGGGAAGTTCGTCGCCCCCGAGGTCGCGGGTGGCGAGGCGACCGCGCAGCCGATGCTGACGATCGGGATCACTCATCGACAGCGGGTTGGTGCGCAGGGCCTCGAAGCAGCGGCGACTGTTCCCGGCAGCCTCGGTGCAGAGATCGCTCCAGCCCTTGGCTGCCTCGCTCGTAGCGAAGCGGAGCCGCCACTCGTTGCCGACGGGCGGCGGTGCGACGTCGTCGCCGCGCTTTGGACTCATGGCGCGGAGACCTCGCCGTGATCCTCGCCGGTGAGAGGTGCGGAGAGCTGTGCGGTCAGTTCGGGGTCGGCCAGGATCCTGGCAGTGGCACGCCACTCGACGATCACGCGGTGCAGGTTGGCGTGTACGTCCAGCTCCACGACATCGCGAGTGCTGTCCACGAGGTCAACGACGAACTCCCGCACTTCCTCGGCTGACAGGTGCCGGGTCCAAGGAAAGACTGTGGGTAGAGCGAGGAGCACGGCCCGTGCACCCTCATCGCTGCTGATCAAGGCCGCAAACAGACGCGCGGTGACATCGGCGGTCTCCTCGCGCTGCCGATCATGCCGCTCGGTGGTGAGGTAGAGATCCTCCCCGTCGCGGCGCGAGACGTGGATGCGCTGGGCCTGCTCCACGGTGTCGGCGACCCGTTTGGAGTTCTTCGACAAGTCAGAGAACGAGACGGTGAGAGTGGACATGCCGCCACGCTACTTCGGAACACGTTCCGAAGTCAAGGACAGTAGGCATTGCGCAGTCCGGATCAGCGATGCCCTGGGAGCAGAAACGACGAAGGCCCGGACCGCTGAGCGGTCCGGGCCATCTGCCGGCGGAGGATACGAGATTCGAACTCGTGAGGGGTTGCCCCCAACACGCTTTCCAAGCGTGCGCCCTAGGCCTCTAGGCGAATCCTCCGTGGGAGAGCTTAGCCCATGTTCAGGGGTGCTCGCGAACCGCTATCTCGCAGGTTGGGGGAGGGGGGTCGCCTGCGGATCGGAGAGCGGGTGGGGGTGCGGAGTGGGGTCGGGGATCCGGTACTCTGGTGCCAGCCCCTCGTGCGGCGTTATCTCTCTGAATCCCCCCAGGGCCGGAAGGCAGCAAGGGTAGGAGGGCTCTGACGGGTGCACGAGGGGTCCTTGCGTTTCCGGGGGCCGGCGGGGGCTGCGGCGGGACGAAGGACGACGCGTTTGTCAGTCTGTCCCGATATCGTCGGGGGCGTGTCCCTAGCCCTGTACCGCCGCTATCGCCCCGAGACTTTCGCTGAGGTCATCGGGCAGGAGCACGTGACCGCTCCGCTCCAGCAGGCCCTGCGCAACAACAGGGTCAACCACGCCTACCTGTTCAGCGGCCCGCGCGGCTGTGGCAAGACGACCAGCGCGCGCATCCTGGCCCGGTGCCTCAACTGCGAGCAGGGGCCGACGCCGACGCCGTGCGGCGAGTGCCAGTCCTGCCGTGACCTGGCGACGGGCGGGCCGGGGTCGATCGACGTGATCGAGATCGACGCTGCCTCGCACGGTGGTGTGGACGACGCGCGGGAGCTGCGCGAGCGGGCGTTCTTCGCGCCGGTGCACAGCCGGTACAAGATCTTCATCCTGGACGAGGCGCACATGGTGACCTCGGCCGGGTTCAACGCGCTGCTCAAGGTGGTGGAGGAGCCGCCGGAGCACCTCAAGTTCATCTTCGCGACCACCGAGCCGGAGAAGGTGATCGGGACGATCCGGTCCCGGACGCACCACTATCCGTTCCGGCTGGTCCCGCCGGGGACGCTGCGGGACTACCTGGCGGAGGTCTGCGGCCGGGAGGGCATCCAGGTCGAGGACTCGGTCTTCCCGCTGGTGGTGCGGGCCGGCGCGGGGTCGGTGCGTGACTCGATGTCGGTGATGGACCAGCTGCTGGCCGGTGCCGCCGAGGGCGGGGTGACGTACAAGATGGCCACCGCGCTGCTCGGGTACACCGACTCGGCGCTGCTGGACGAGGTGGTCGACGCGTTCGCGGCGCACGACGGCGCGACGGTCTTCCAGGTGATCGACCGGGTGGTCGAGGGCGGCCACGACCCGCGGCGGTTCGTGACGGACCTGCTGGAGCGGCTGCGCGACCTGGTGATCCTCGCCACAGTGCCGGAGGCGGGGGAGAAGGGGCTGATCGACGCCCCGGCGGACCGGATCGCGATCATGCAGGCGCAGGCCGACCGGTTCGGGGCGGGGGAGTTGAGCCGCGGCGCCGACCTGGTCAACACCGGGCTGACGGAGATGCGCGGGAACGCCGCGCCGCGGCTGCAGCTGGAGTTGATCTGCGCCCGGGTGATGCTGCCCGGGGCCTACACCGACGAGCTGTCGCTGATGGCCCGGGTGGACAAGCTGGAGCGGCGGTCCGCGATGGCCCCGGCGGCGATGGCGATGGGCGCGCCGGTGCCCGGCCCGGCCGCCCCCGCCGCCATGGCGCCGCAGCCGCCGGCGGCCCAGGCCGCCGCCCCGGTCGCCCCGGCGCCGGCGCCCGTCGCGATGCCCGCGCCCCAACAGCAGCCCCAGCAGCCCCAGCAGTACGAGCAGCCGCAGCAGCACGAGCAGCCCCAGGCGGCGCAGCCGCCGCAGCCGCCCGCACCCGCGACGCCGCCCCCCGGCGCCTGGCCGATCCCGCGCAGCTTCCCCGCCCCGGGGGCGGCGCCCGCACCCGCGGCGCCGCAGCAGGCGCAGCCCGTCGCCCAGCCGCCGAAGCCCGTCGCGCCGGCCGCCGCGGCGCCGCCCGCCCCCGGGCAGCCGGCGCCCTCCGCGCAGCAGCAGCAAGGTGCGGCCCAGGTGCGGCAGTTGTGGCCGCAGGTGCTGGAGGCGGTGAAGAACCGCCGACGGTTCACCTGGATCCTGCTCAGCCAGAACGGCCAGGTGGCCGGCTTCGACGGCAGCACGCTGCAGGTCTCGTTCATCAACGCCGGTGCCCGCGACAGCTTCGTCAGCAGCAACAGCGACGACGTGCTGCGGCAGGCGCTGGCGGACGCACTCGGCGTGGACTGGCGCGTCGAGTGCATCGTCGATCCCTCCGGCGGCACCCAGACGCCGCAGGCCGCCGCCGGTGCGGGCGGCGGTGGCGGCTGGGGAGCCGCCCCGCAGGCGCCGCGTCCGGCGGCACCGGCCGCGACGGCCACCGCGGTGGGCGGCTTCGGCGCCGCCCCGGGCGCCCCGGGCGGTCCGAACGCCGCCCCGACCGGTGGTCCGGCCGCCGGTGCCGCGTACCAGGGCGCCGGCCTGCCCGGCCCGGCCGTCCCGGGGGCGATGCCGTCGCCGAGTGCCGGGCCCGGCCCGTCCGCCGCGCCGCAGTCCCAGCCCGCCCCGGCCGGGCCGCCGCCGGGGCCGGTGCGACCGCTGGCGCCCGAGGACGAGGACATCTCGGTGGACGACGTCCCGGACGCCCGCCAGGAGACGGTCTCCGGCCAGGAGCTGATCATGCGTGAGCTCGGCGCGACCGTGCTGGAGGAGATCGAGCACGGCAGCTGAGTGCCCCGCCCCGGCGAGCCCGGGGCAGGACGTAGGCTCGGACCCGGCGTGGTCCGGCGGACGACGCGGGCCGACGGACGACGCAGCAGCGTGGCCGGGCCCGCGCACCGGGCCCACGTGACAGAGCCCAGTACCTCAGGCAGGAGCGAACCGTGATCCCTGGTGGCCAGCCCAACATGCAGCAGCTGCTCAAGCAGGCGCAGAAGATGCAGCAGGACCTCGCCAAGGCCCAGGAGGAGCTGGCCAAGGCGCACGTCAGCGGCACCGCGGGCGGCGGTCTGGTGGAGGCGACGGTGACCGGCAGTGGTGAGCTGGTGGCGCTGACCATCGCCCCGGCGGCCGTGGACCCGGAGGACACCGAGACGCTGGCCGACCTCGTGCTCGCGGCCGTCCGCGACGCCAACGCCGCCGCGCAGAAGCTCCAGGCGGAGCGGATGGGCCCGCTGACCCAGGGCCTCGGCGGCATGGGCGGCGGCATCCCCGGCCTGCCGTTCTGACATTTCGCCGTCGCGGAGCGAAACAGTTCGATCAGAGTCGACTTTCGGGCGTCGGACCGGTGTGTCCGGCGCCCGAATCGTTGGATGATGGCACCGTCGCACCGGACGGCCGCGCGGCGCGAAGCAGTGCGGCCGGGGCAGTGCGGCCGAAGACGTACGACAGATGACAGTGCACGACAGAGGCAGTGGAAGGGCAGCGCGGTGTACGAGGGCGTAGTTCAGGACCTGATCGACGAACTGGGCAGGTTGCCCGGCGTCGGGCCCAAGAGCGCCCAGCGGATCGCCTTCCACATCCTGCAGTCCGACCCGGTGGACGTGCGCCGGCTCGCGCACGCGCTGCTGGAGGTCAAGGAGAAGGTGCGGTTCTGCTCCGTCTGCGGCAACGTCGCGGAGGCCGAGCGGTGCCGGGTCTGCCTGGACCCGCGCCGCGACCTCACGGTGATCTGCGTGGTCGAGGAGCCCAAGGACGTGGTCGCGATCGAGCGGACCCGTGAGTTCCGGGGCCGCTACCACGTGCTCGGCGGCGCGATCAGTCCGATCGAGGGAGTCGGTCCGGACGATCTGCGGATCCGCGAGCTGCTGGCGCGGCTGGCCGACGGGACGGTCGGCGAGCTGATCCTCGCGACAGACCCCAACCTGGAGGGGGAGGCAACCGCCACCTACCTGGCCCGGCTCTGCAAGCCGATGGGCCTGAAGGTGACTCGGCTGGCGAGCGGACTGCCCGTCGGCGGGGACTTGGAGTACGCCGACGAGGTCACCCTCGGCCGGGCCTTCGAAGGGAGACGACTGCTCGATGTCTGACAACAGCGCGCACCAGGCGGTGCACACGGTTCACACCCTTGAACCGGATGACTTCGCGGTGCAGATCGCGGATTCCATCAAGAGCTTCGTGCTCGCGGTGACCGAGATCGCCAAGGGCGACGAGCCGGGCAGCGCGGTGTCACTGCTGCTCCTGGAGGTCTCCCAGCTGCTGCTGGCCGGTGGTCGGCTCGGCGCGATCGAGGACGTGGTCCCGGAGGACCGCTTCGAGCCGGACGCCGGCCCGGAGCCGGACGGCGTCGAGCTGCGCGAGCACCTGGCCGAGCTGCTCGCGCCGATCGACGTCTACCACGAGGTCTTCGACCCGTACGGGCCGCCGGACAAGCCGAACGCCTTCCGGATCTCGGACGACCTGGCGGGCGTGGTCAGCGACCTGCGGCACGGGCTGACCCACTACGACGAGGGCCGGGTCAGCGAGGCGCTCTGGTGGTGGCAGTTCTCCTACCTCTCCACCTGGGGTTCGACCTGCACGGCCGTGCTGCGGGCGCTGCAGTCGCTGATCGCGCACGTGCGGCTGGACAGCCCGATCGGCGCGGTGCCGGACGGGGCCGACACCGACGACGACGGCTTGACGGACGAGCAGCTGGAGCAGCAGGCGGGCGACCTGATGGCGGCCGAGCTCGGCACCTGACCGGCCCACGGCCGGCCGCGGCACTCAGATATCGATCAGCAGCAGGCGCAGCAGCTCGTTGAGCTGCCGCGCCTGTTCGTCGTCCAGGCGCGACAGTGCCCGCTGCTGCTCGACCAGGCCGGCCGCGACGGCCTGGTCGGTCACCGTCCGGCCCGCGTCGGTGAGGGTGATCCGCAGGCCGCGCCGGTCCGCCGGGTCGGGGGAGCGCAGCACCAGTCCGGCGCGCTCCAGCTTGTCCAGCCGGCCGGTCATGCCACCGGTGGTCAGCATCAGGGCGGCGGTCAGCTCGCGGGGCGAGAGCGTGTGCGGGGCGGGGGCGCGGCGCAGGGTGGCGAGCACGTCGAACTCGCCGCGGCTGATGCCGTACTCCTGGTAGATCTTCTCGATCCGGTCGCCCATGATCCGGGCCAGCCGGTAGATCCGGCCGAACGTCGCCATCGCGTCGGTCCGCAGATCCGGCCGGGCCACCCGCCACTGATCGATGATCGCGTCCACGGCGTCCGTGCCGCCCTTCGTCGCCGTGGCCGTCGCCCGCTGCTGGGACGGCGGCGGTGACTCTGACTGCTGCTCCATGGGACCAGTCTGCCACAGAAGAAGCTTGCACCTAAGTAGCTTGCTGCTAAGTTACTTACAACTTAGCTATGTGTCGTCCGGCTACCTGGAGGTGCCCGTGTTCCCGAAGCAGCAGGCCGATCGAGGGGTGCCAGGTCTGCCGGGCGGCCGGAGCGTCGAGCGGGTCCCGGGCGAGCGCGCGCTGCTGGCCGGCATGGCGATCGACTCGGTGGGCTCGGGCATGTACATCCCGTTCAGCCTGGTCTTCTTCCGGCACGTCACGGGCCTGCCGCTGACCGCGATCGGCGCGGTGCTCACGGTGGCCGGCTTCGCCGCGATGGCGGTCCTGCCACTGGTCGGCACGGCGGTCGACCGGTTCGGCGCCCGGCGGCTGCAACTGGCGCTGTACGTGCTGCGCGGGCTGGGCTTCGCCGCCTACCCGTTCGCGGGTTCGCTGCCCGCCTTCGCGGCGGTGGCGCTGCTCACCTCGATCGGGGACCGCGGCTTCCCGGTGGCCCAGCAGGCCCGGATCGGCGAGCTGGCGCGCGGCGGACAGGTCGAACGGCTGCAGGCGATCGCGCGCAGCCTGGCGAACGCGGGGCTGGGGGCCGGCACGCTGCTCGCCTCCCTGATGATCGGCCTGCTGGGGGACCGCGGCTTCACGGCGGCGGCCGTGCTCAACGCGGCCAGCTTCTTCGCCGCCGCCCTGCTGGCCCGCCGGGTGCCCGCGATGCCCGCCGCGCCCACCGCGTCCGTAGCGCCCAGGGCGTCCACCGCGTCCACCGCGTCCACCGCGTCCACCGGACCCCGCGCAACGGGCGCGAGGGCCGGGCGGGGCGGCTACCGGACGGTGCTCGCCGACCGGCCCTACCTCGGCCTGGCCGGGGCCAACTTCCTGATCGCGCTCGGCTACTCCGCCCTGTCGGTGCTGCTGCCGGTCTTCGCGGTCGGCTGCCTGCGGGCCCCGCAGTCGCTGACCGGGGCGGCCTTCGTGGTGAACACGGTGCTCTGCGCGACGGCCGGGGTCCCGGTGGCACGGCTGGCCCGACGGCTCGGCAGCCGGACCAGGGCGGCGGCGCTCGGCGCGGGCTTCTTCGCGCTGGCGGGGCTGGGGCAGGCGGTGCTGGGCACCGTGCGGCCGCACGCCTTGCCGCTGGTGATGGGCGGGCTGCTGTTCCTGGTGGTGCTCGCCACGGTGGGCGAGCTGGTGCACAACCCGTCCGCCTCGGCGCTCTCCACCGCCGCGGCCCCGGCGGCGCTGCGCGGGCGCTACCTGGCGGCCTACCAGCTCTCCTGGTCGCTGGCGAAGACGGTGGCGCCCTCGCTCTTCACCCTGCTGCTGGCGGTGGACGCCCGGTTGCCCTGGCTGCTGGTCGCGGTGGCCGCGCTGGCGGGCGGTGCGCTGCTGCTCCGCCTGGGCCGCCGGCTGCCGGCGGCGGTGCTCGCCCCGCAGGCGGCCACCGTGTCCACCCCCGGCAGCGCGACCGTGAGCACCGGTGTCCCGAGCCGCCGCCCGCTCCCTGCCGCCTGCTAGATCCGGTTCGGCTCCGGGGTTCCCGCCCCCGCTCCGCGGAATTGTCGAAAAAAATGGTCCGGCAAATTCGGAGCCCCCGGCACCCCCGCCCCGCGAATTCTTCGGACCCCCGACCCGTCGCCCGCAGACTCGCCCGTCGGCCCGTCCGACTCGCGTTCACCAGATGAAACGTGTGTCTCATGATATGGATCACGCCAGACGCCCGCCCCCTGCTCGGTAGACTGACCGGCGACCGCAGTACCCCCTCCCCGGGGGTCTGGGGGGACCGGACGGCGCCACCCCGCGCCGGGCACCACCCCCCGAAGACGACTTAGTCGAGGAGCGCACGTGGGCCTTGTCGTGCAGAAGTACGGCGGCTCATCCGTTGCGGATGCCGAGGGCATCAAGCGCGTAGCCCGTCGAATTGTCGACACCAAGAAGGCCGGCCATGAGGTCGTCGTCGTGGTGTCCGCGATGGGCGACACGACGGACGAGCTGATCGAACTCGCCGAGCAGGTATCCCCTATTCCCGCCGGTCGCGAGTTCGACATGCTGCTGACCGCAGGCGAGCGAATCTCCATGGCCCTGCTGGCGATGGCGATCAAAGCCCTCGGACACGAGGCGCAGTCCTTCACCGGCAGCCAGGCCGGGGTGATCACCGACCAGGTCCACAACAAGGCGCGCATCATCGATGTCACGCCGGGCCGGATCCGCAGCGCCCTGGACCAGGGCAACATCGCGATCGTGGCCGGTTTCCAGGGCGTCTCCCAGGTGAGCAAGGACATCACTACCCTGGGTCGGGGCGGCTCCGACACCACCGCGGTCGCGCTGGCCGCCGCGCTCAAGGCCGAGGTCTGCGAGATCTACACCGATGTGGACGGCGTCTTCACCGCCGACCCGCGGGTGGTCAAGAAGGCCCGCAAGATCGACTGGATCGCCTACGAGGACATGCTCGAGCTCGCGTCCTCGGGCTCCAAGGTGCTGCTGGACCGCTGTGTGGAGTACGCGCGGCGCTACAACATCCCGATCCACGTACGATCGTCCTTCTCCGGTTTGCCGGGGACCATCGTCAGCAACAGCAACCCGAACCAGCCCGAAGGGGGCGAGATGGAGCAGGCCATCATCTCCGGAGTCGCCCACGACACGTCCGAGGCCAAGGTCACGGTCGTCGGAGTGCCGGACAAGCCGGGCGAGGCGGCCCGGATCTTCCGCGCCATCGCCGACGCCGAGGTCAACATCGACATGGTGGTGCAGAACGTCTCCGCCGCCTCGACCGGTCTGACCGACATCTCCTTCACCCTGCCGAAGACCGAGGGCCAGAAGGCCATCGACGCGCTCGGCCGGGTCAAGGAGGGCATCGGCTACGAGTCGCTGCGCTACGACGACGCGATCGGCAAGATCTCCCTGGTCGGGGCCGGCATGCGGTCCAACCCGGGGGTCACCGCGACGTTCTTCGAGGCGCTCTCGGAGGCCGGCGTCAACATCGAGCTGATCTCCACCTCGGAGATCCGGATCTCGGTGGTCACCCGGGCGGACGACGTCAACGAGGCGGTGCGCGCCGTGCACAGCGCCTTCGGCCTGGACAGCGAGAGCGACGAGGCCGTCGTCTACGGCGGGACCGGACGATGACCGGCGGCGGAGCGGATCGCAGCCACCGGCCCAACCTCGCGGTGGTCGGTGCCACCGGCGCGGTGGGCACGGTGCTGCTGGGCATCCTCTCCGCCCACCAGGACGTCTGGGGCGAGATCCGGCTGATCGCCTCGGCCCGCTCGGCCGGGCGCCGGCTGACCGTGCGCGGTGAGCAGGTCGAGGTCGTCGCGCTGACCGAGGAGGCCTTCGAGGGCATCGACGTCGCGATGTTCGACGTCCCCGACGAGGTCTCCGCGCAGTGGGCGCCGATCGCGGCGGCCAAGGGCGCCGTCGTGGTCGACAACTCCGGGGCCTTCCGGATGGACGAGGACGTGCCGCTGGTGGTCCCCGAGGTCAACGCGGCCGCGGCCCGGATCCGCCCGCGCGGGATCATCGCCAACCCCAACTGCACGACCATGTCGATGATCGTGTCGCTCGGCGCGCTGCACTCCGAGTTCGGGCTGCGCGAGCTGGTGGTCGCCTCCTACCAGGCAGCCTCCGGGGCCGGGCAGGCCGGCATCGACGCGCTGCGCGAGCAGACCGTCAAGGTGGCCGGCACCGGCGTCGGCGAGCAGCCCGGCGACCTGCGGGCGGTGATCGGTGACAACGGCCCGTTCCCGGCGCCGCTGGTGCTGAACGCGGTGCCGTGGGCGGGCTCGCTGCAGGAGGACGGCTGGTCCTCCGAGGAGCTCAAGGTCCGCAACGAGAGCCGCAAGATCCTCGGGCTGCCGAACCTGCGGGTCGCGGTCACCTGCGTGCGGATCCCGGTGATCACCACCCACTCGCTGGCCGTGCACGCGGTCTTCGAGCGCGAGGTGACCCTGGAGCGGGCGCAGGAGATCCTGGCCCAGGCACCTGGCGTGGTGCTGTACGACAACCCGGCGGCCGGCGAGTTCCCGACCCCGAGCGACGTGGTCGGCACCGATCCCACCTGGGTCGGCCGGGTGCGTCGCTCGCTCGACGACCCGACCGCGCTGGACCTCTTCGTCTGCGGCGACAACCTGCGCAAGGGCGCGGCCCTGAACACCGCCCAGATCGCCGAGCTGGTCGCTGCCGAGCTGACCGGCTGAGCCGACCGGTCGAGGTCGACCGGTCGAGTCGACCGCTGAGCCGGTAGCGCACCGACCGGGTCCGTACCGCGCCGGTGCGCGACCGTTCCTGACACCGCTTCGGACCGGGGCCCCCTTCCTGTGGAGGGGGCCCCGGTCTTTGCGGAAGAATGTCCACCGGACGGGGCAACCCTGAGGGGGGATCGAGTGTCCAACGGTCGTGACAGACCTGGCAGTGGTGACGGCGGTGCCGAAGGGACGGGTGCGGCAGGTGCCGGGGGTGCCGTTCAGAGCGCCCGGAGCGCCGCGGGCCCGGCAGGCCCCGGCGCAGCCAGGTGCCGTGCGGCAGCCGGCTGAGGCGGAGGTGACCACGGCCGCCACCGACACGGCCGGCGCCAGCGTCGACCTGCTCACGACCACGTACCAGGAGCACTACCGTGCGCTGCTGCGGCTGGCCGCGCTGCTCCTCGACGACCAGTCGAGCTGCGAGGACGTGGTCCAGGAGGCGTTCATCCGGGTGCACGCCGCCCGTCGCCGGGTCCGTGAGCCGGAGAAGATCCTCGCCTACCTGCGGCAGACCGTGGTCAACCTGTCCCGCAGCACCCTGCGGCGCCGGCTGCTGGGGCTGCGGCTGCTGCCCAAGCCCATGCCTGACATGGCCAGTGCAGAAGAGGGCGCCTACGATGCTCTCGAACGCGACCAACTGAAGGCGGCGCTGCAGGGTCTGCAGCGGCGTCAGCGCGAGGTCCTGGTCCTGCGCTACTACGCCGACATGACGGAGGCACAGGTGGCCGAGCTGCTCGGGGTCTCGGTGGGCGCGGTCAAGGCGTACGGCTCGCGCGGGCTGGCGGCGCTGCGGGTCCTGATGGAGAGCAGTCATGACTGACGATCAGTTCGACCGCCGGCCTGGGCCCGCCGCCCCGGCGCGGGCGGGGCGGCCGGGCTCCGAGGAACCCGCCGGGCGCGCGCCGACCCACGGCGAGGAGCAGGCGCTGCGCGTGCTGCTGCACCGCGCGGTGGCGGACCTGCAGCCCGACGCCGAGGCGCTGCCCCGGATCCGGCGCGCCATCCCGGCCCGCCGGGCCCGCCACCGGCAGGCGTGGACCGGAGCGCTGCTGATCGCGCTGGTCTCGGCCGCCGCGGTGCCCACCCTGGGACGGCTGGGCGGCCTGCAACTGTCCGACGGCTCGGGCGCCGCCCCCAGCGCCGCCCCCAGCAGCGTCGATTCGCGCAGCCCCAGTGCCGCCGGGCACTCCGGCGGTGTCCGCCCGGTGGTCCCGCTGCCGGTGCCCGACTCCAGCAGCCCCGGCCCGAGCAGCAGCCCGAGCCCCACACCCAGCCCGTCCGCCGGCGCAGCGGACACGTCCGGGGGCGTCTCGGCCAGTGCGACCGCGATCTCCGTGACGGCCGGCCAGGCGGCGGGCACGGCCACCGGCGCGCCGGCCTGCCTGCGGGCCGACCTGGGCGCCGGCCAGGCGACGGTGGGCGCGGCCGACGGCGCGGGCTGGGTGTACGGGGCGTTCACGGTGGCCAACGTCTCCGGCCGTCCCTGCCTGCTGACCGACCCGGGCACGCTCACCGCGACGCTCGGCGGTGGGAGCACGGCCGGCTCGGTGCGGGTCCTCGCGCACACGGCGGGCGACCCGGCCGGCGGACTGCCGGATCCGGCGAGCGCGCCGGGCCAGCTGCTGCTGGGCGCCGGGGCCGGCTACCGGCTGCCGTTCGCCTTCGTCCCGGACGCGCTCTGCCCGGCCGGCGGCAGCGGCAGCGGTGGCGCGGGTGCCGGCGCGACGCCGACGCCCAGCGCCAGCGCAGCCGCCCCGGCGGCGAGCCCGGTCAGCAGTCCGAGCGGCGGACCGGGCGGCGGGCCCAGCGGGGCGGCGGGCGCGGCCGCCGGCTCGGCGGCGAACGACACGGCCGGCCGGCCGGCCGCATCCGGCGGCAGCACACCCTCGCCGGGCGGCGGTGCGGGTGCGGCCGCGGCCCCGGCGGGCCTGGCCGCGGACGGCCCCGCCACCGGGACGGCGTCGCCGACCCCGTCACCGGCACCGTCCGGCGCGCCCGGCGCGCCCGGTACGGCGGCCCAGCCGGGCACCGTCACGGTCACCCACCGCCCGCTCGGCGTCGCGCCGGACGCGGGCAGCGCCACGATCCCGAACGTCTGCGGCGGCGGCACCCTGTACCGCGCCGCCCCGCAGCAGGGCCAGTAGCAGGGCGGGCAGCAGGCCCGCCGGGGGTCGGCGGAGCACCGCCGACCCCCGGCGGCGCGCCCGCAGGCGCGCTCGGCGGGGGGCCGTGCTCGGGGCCGTGGAATCGGTGGCTACGGTGAGGGTGTGTACCGATTCCTCCTGACTCCGCGCTGGCTCGGCAGCACCGTGCTCGCGGTCGCCGCCATCGCGGTCTGTCTCTGGCTGGGCTCCTGGCAGCTGAGCCGGTTCGAGGGCCGGGTCTCCAGCCAGCACACCGCCTCCACCAGCGCCCGCCCGGCCGCCCCGCAGCCGGCGGCCAGCCCGCTGGACTCGGTGCTGTCCGGGCCGGACGCCCAGGTCGGCACCGGCACGCTCGGCCACCCGGTGAGCGCCTCCGGGCAGTACGACAGCGCCCACCAGCTGCTGGTGCCCAACCGCACGGTCGACAACCGTCAGGGCTACTACGTGCTCACCCCGCTGCGCACCGCCACCGGCCGCGCGGTCCCGGTGGTGCGCGGCTGGCTGCCCGGCTCGCCCGGTGCCGGCGCCGCGGTGCCGGCACCACCCAGCGGCGAGGTGACCGTCACCGGGCGCCTGCAGGCCTCCGAGAGCGCCGACACCAGCGGCGCGGTCGACGGCGGCCTGCCGGCCGGCCAGCTGGGCATGATCAGCCCGGCCACCCTGGTCAACCTGCTGCCGTACCCGGTGTACGACGGCTGGGTGGCCGCCGACGACGTCCCCAGCGGGCTGACCGCGGTGCCCACCGCCCAGGTCTCCGGCGGTGGCGGGCTGGACGCGCGGGCCTTCCAGAATCTGGGCTACACGCTGCAGTGGTTCGTCTTCGCGGGCTTCGTCGGCTTCATGTGGTTCCGGCTGGCCCGCCGCCAGGCGGAGGCGGTCCAGGACCGGGCGCTGGGCCTCGAACCGGTCCTGGACTGAGCGCCCCGACGCCCCCGGCTACACCCCCAGGTGCCGCCGGGCGAAGTCGATCTCCAGGCGCAGCTGCTTGATCCGCTCGTCGACCACCAGCGAGCCGTGCCCGGCCTCGTACCGGTACACCTCGTGCGGCAGGCCCAACTGCTCCAGCCGGGCCACGTAGTTCTCGATCTGGCGGATCGGGCAGCGCGGGTCGTTGAGTCCCGCGCTGAGGTAGACCGGCGCCCGCACCTGCTCGACGTAGGTCAGCGGCGAGGAGGCCAGCCAGCGCTCGGGGACCTCCTCGGGCGTGCCGCCGAAGAGCGTGCGGTCCAGCGACTTGAGCGCCTCCATCTCGTCCTGGTACGCGGTCAGGTAGTCCGCGACCGGGACGGCGGCCAGGCCCAGCGACCAGTTCTCCGGCTGGGTGCCCAGGCCCAGCAGGGTGAGGTAGCCGCCCCAGGAGCCACCGGAGAGCACCAGACGCTCGGGGTCGGCCAGGCCCTCGGCCACCGCCCAGGCGCGCACCGCGGCGATGTCCTCCAGCTCGATCAGGCCCACCCGCTCGCGCAGCGCGTCCGTCCAGGCCTGGCCGTAGCCGGTGGAGCCGCGGTAGTTGACCCGCACCACCGCGAAGCCGTGGTCCAGCCAGGCGGCCGGCCCCGCGGCGAAGGAGTCGCTGTCGTGGTGGGTCGGGCCGCCGTGGACCTCGAAGACGGTCGGGTACGGGCCGGGCCCGGCGGGCCGCTGGACCAGCGCGTGCACCCGCCCGCCCGGCCCCTCGACCCAGACGTCCTCGACCGGCACCGAGCGCGGCGGCACCGAGCCGGGCGCCCGCAGCACCACGGAGCCCGCCGTGGAGCGGACCACCGAGGGCTCGGCCGCGGAGGACCAGAGGAACTCCACGGTGCCGTCGGGGCGGGCGGTGGCGCCGGCCACCGTGCCGCGCGGGGTCTCCAGCCGGGTCAGCGCGCCGGTGGCGAGCTCGTAGCCGAACAGCTCGCTCCGGGCCTCGAACTCGTGCTCGATCAGCAGGCCGGTGGCGTCCGGGAACCACTGGGCCGAGACGTCGCCGGGCAGCTCGCGGCCGTCCTCGGTGCGCAGCGGCAGGTCGGTCTCCACGCCGGTCAGCGGATCCCAGAGGATCGGCTCCCAGCGGCCCCGGCGCTGGTGGGCGACGAGCAGCCGGTTGTCGCCGGGGGCCGGGGCGAAGCCCAGGCAGCTCAGCCCGCTGGGCTCGGGGCGGCCGGTCACGTCGTCCAGCTCGGCGACGGTCGCGCCGTCGGCGCAGCGCAGCACCCGGATCGCGCTGTGCATCGCGTCGCCGTGCTCGGTGTGGTCGACGGCCAGCAGCGCCGAGTCGTGGGACAGGTCGCCGACCCCGCCGTACTCGGCGTGCCGGTAGATCTCCACCGGCTCGACCGCACCGGGGCGCCGCAGGTGCAGGGTGGTGCCGTCCTCGTCGGTGGAGCGGCCGACCACCACGGTGCCGTCCCGGCCCAGCGCCAGCCCCGCCTCGTAGGAGGGGGCCAGGCCCGGCACGGCCGGCTCGTCGGGGCCGCCGGTGAAGGGCTGGCGGCGCCAGACGCCGTACTCGTCGCCGTCGGTGTCGTCGAACCACCAGACCCACTCGCCGTCGGGCGTCAGGCAGGCGTCGGTGGTACCGCTCGGCCGGTCGGTGACCTGCCGGTGGGTACCGGCGGCCCGGTCCCAGGCGTAGACCTCGAAGGTGCCGGAGGCGTTCGAGACGTACAGCGAACGCTCCGGGGCGTCGTCCGCCCAGTCCGGAAGGGACACCCGTGCCGCCCGGAAACGCTGCTCCCAGGCCGGCACATCGTTCTTCTCGCTACTCATTCGCCTCACTCTGGCACGGGTCCCGGCGGTCCCGGAACCAGGGGCCGCCTTCCGCGGCGGCCGGTGGGCGATCCCGGCCGCCGAGCGCCGACGGAGCAGGTGGGGCACCGGGTGGCGGTCGCCCTAGGCCGCGGGGACCTTGTCCAGGAAGCCGAGCACCGAGGCGATCAGGCCGTCCTCGGTGGCGACCAGGACGTCGAAGCCGACCACCAGCGCCTCGGCGCCGGCCGGACCGAGGTCCCAGGTGAAGCGGCCGATCCGGTGGTGGGCGTCCACCCCGTTCGCCCCCAGGGTGAAGACCAGGCCGGGGAACTGGGCCTGCACGGCGCCGATGGTGGCGTCGATCGCGTCCCGGCCCGCCGCCTCGACCAGCGGGTCGGTGTAGGTCGCGTCGGCGGCCCAGTAGGTGTCGATCAGCTTGCGGCGGGCCTCGGCGTCGGTCTCGTTCCAGGTGGCGAGGTACTGGGCGGCGAGGTCCTGAATGTTCGTCATGTTCCTGCTCCTCTTCGGATTCTCCGTGCTTCGCGGCGTTTCCCGCTGGTCAAAAAGGTAGGCCGGATCCGGGGCGGTGGAATCGGTCACGCATAGGTAGGGTTCGACCCATGCTGTACGGAAGGTCAGGGGAGCAGGCCGCCGTCGAGGAGTTGCTGACGGGGGCACGGGAGGGCCGCAGCGGGGTGCTGGTGCTGCGCGGCGAGCCGGGGATCGGCAAGAGCGCGCTGCTGGAGTACGCCGCCGAGCGGGCGTCGGCCGGGTTCGGGGTGCTGCGGGCCACCGGGGTGGAGAGCGAGGCGGACCTGCCGTTCGCCGGGCTGCACCTGCTGCTGGGACCGGCGCTGCCGCTGCTGCCGGGGCTGCCCGCGCCGCAGCGCCGGGCGCTGGAGGCGGCCTTCGGGCTGGCCGAGGGAACGGGACCCACCGACCGGCTGCTCAGCGGCCTGGCCACGCTCGGGCTGCTGGCCGAACTCGCCCAGCAGCAACCGCTGCTCTGCCTGGTCGACGACGCGCAGTGGCTGGACCACTCCTCCGCCGACGCGCTGCTGCTGGCGGCCCGGCGGCTGGGCAGCGAGGGCGTGGCGCTGCTCTTCGCGGCCAGGGACGGGGAGGGGAGCTTCCCCGCCCCCGGGCTGCCCGAGCTGCGCCTGGCCCCGCTGGAGCCCTCGGCCGCCGCCAAGCTGCTGGCGGCCCGCGCCGACGAGGCGGCCGGCGTGGGCCTGCGCTACCGGGTGCTGGCCGAGGCGCAGGGCAACCCGCTCGCGCTCACCGAGCTGCCCCTCGCGCTGGCCGCCGCGCCCTCCCCGGGGGCCGGCGAGCTGGCGCTCACCAGCCGGCTGCGGCAGGCCTTCCACGGCCAGGTGGCCCGGCTGCCCGCGCCGAGCCGGACCCTGCTGCTGGTGGCCGCCGCCGAGGAGAGCGGCGAGCTGGCCACCGTGCTGCGGGCCGCCGAGATGCTCGGGGCCGGGCCGGCGGACCTGCTGCCCGCCGAGCGGTCCGGGCTGCTGAGCCGCACCCAGGACGGCCGTTACGCGCTGCGCCATCCGCTGCTGCGGGCCGCGATCCTGGACGGCGCGCCACTGGACCAGAAGCTGAGCGGCCATCGGGCGCTGGGCGCGGTGCTGCAGGCCGACGGCGAACTGGACCGGGGCACCTGGCACCTCGCGCAGGCCGCCACCGGGCCGGACGCCGAGCTGGCCGAGGCGCTGGAGGGCGCCGCCCGGCGGGCGGCGGCCCGCGGCGGGCACGCCGGTGCGGCCGCCGCCTACGAGCGGGCCGCCGGGCTCGCCGACGACCGCGAGACGGTCGTCCGCTGTCTGCTGATGGGCGCCGAGTCGGCGCTGGACGCGGCCGAGGCCGAGCGGGCCCGCTCACTGGCGCTGCGCGGGGCCGAACTGGCCGAGGACGCGCTGACCCTGGCGGTGCTCGACTGGGTGCGGGCCACCACGGAGTTCTGGCGCGGCGGCTACCAGGAGGCGCACCGGCTGCTGCTGCGCGCCGCCGACCGGAAGATCCCCGCGCCGCTGGCCGCCCGGGCGCTGCTCCAGGACTTCCACATCGCCTGGTACCTGGGCGAGCGGCAGGTCGTCGAGGTGCTGGAGCTGATGGCGGCGCTCGACCTGCCGGCCGAGGACGCCACCGCCCCGCTGGTCGGCTACCTGCGCTCGGCCGTCGGGCCGGTCTTCGGCCACCAGGCGCCGCCCGGCGTCACGTTGGCCGAGGCCGCCACCCGGGCCAGGGCGGCCGGCGCGGACAGTCCGCGCGATCTGGTGCAGCTCTGCGGGGCCGCGCTGGTGCCCGGAGCGGACGCGCAGACCCTGGCGCTGGCCGTCGAACTGATCGACGAGGCGCGCACCGTCGGGGCGATGGGCCTGCTGCCCACGCTGCTCTTCTTCCGGGCCGAGGCCGAGCTCTTCCACGGCCGGCACCGGGACGCCGAACTCGCCGTGGCCGAGGGCCTGGCGCTGGCCCGGGACACCGCGCAGCCCCAGTGGGTCAGCCAACTGTGCGCGCTGGACGCCTATCTGGCGGCGCTGCGCGGCGCGGACGAGCTGGTCGGGCAGCGGGTCGCCGAGGCGCTCGCGGACCAGGTGAGCACCTGGGGCGGCCCGGCGGCCGGCACCTCCTGGAGCCAGTGGGCGCTGGCCGTGCACGACTTGGGCCAGGGGCGGGTGGCCGAGGTGGTGGAGCGCCTGGAGCCGCACACCGCGGGCGCCCACCGGCACCACGTCTCGGCGATCCGCACCGTGCCCGACCTGGTGGAGGCGGCGGTGCGGCTGGGCCGGCCGGAGCGGGCCGAGGCCGCCTTCGAGCGGTTCGAGGCCTGGTCGGCCCGGAGCGGCTCGCCCGACTGGAGCCGGGCGCTGGTGCTGCGCTGCCAGGCGCTGCTCGGGCCGGCCGAGCTGGCCGAGTCGGGCTACCTGGCGGCGCTGGAGCTGCACGAGGGGACCGGGCGGCCGTTCGAACTGGCCCGCACCAGCCTGCTGTTCGGGGAGTGGCTGCGCCGCGACCGGCGCAAGACCGAGGCCCGGGCCCGGCTGCGGGCCGCCCTGGAGATCTTCGAGCGGCTCGGCGCGCTGCCCTGGGCCGAGCGCGCCCGCAGCGAGCTGGGCGCGGCCGGCGACACCGCCCCGGTGGCCGCGCTCTCGGGGCCGCTGGCCGGACTGACGCCGCAGGAGGAGCAGATCGCCCGACTTGCGGCCAAGGGGCTGTCGAACCGGGAGATCGCCGCCCAGCTCTTCCTCAGCCCCAGGACCGTGGGGCACCACCTCTACAAGGCGTACCCGAAGCTGGGCATCGCCTCGCGCGGTCAACTCGCGGACCTGATCGCCGCCTGAGGCGGCGCCAGGTCACGATCCAAACAATTGTACTGACTGCCCGTCAGGCGCTGGCGACGGACTGTGCCGCGGCCCGGCGGATCGGCGCCGCCTTGGACAGCTGGGCCTGCGGCGCCTGCAGCTGGGCGGACTTGATCGCCTGGGCGTGCGCGGGGGCACCGAGGCCGCTGAGCAGCAGCCGCAGGATGGCGAGCAACTCCTCGGTCAGCGCGCTGGTGTGGGTGGTCTCCGGCTCGCTCACCCAGCGGTAGAGCGCGCCCAGGTAGACGTCCCGCAGCACGTTGCCGACCTGTGCGGGCACCAGGTCCGGGCTCAGCTCGCCCTGGGCGATGCCGGACTTGACGATCTGGGCGAAGATGTCCGCGACGTACGGCTCCTCCAGTATCGGCCGCCCGGCCTTGACCCAGGCGGTCAGCATGGCGACCGTCAGGTCGTGCTCCTCCTGGTTGAGCTGGCCGAGCGCGGTCACGCAGCGGGTCAACTGCTCGATCGGGCTGGAGCCCTGGGTCTGCGCCTCGGCCAGCACCGTCACCAGGTCCCAGCGGCGCCGCTCGGTCCAGGCGCTGATCAGGTCTTCCTTGCGCTGGAAGTAGTTGAAGAAGGTGCCGCGTGCGACGTCGGCGCGCTCGGCGATCTCGTCGATCGAGGTGTGGTCGTAGCCCTTGTCGACGAAGAGCTCGACGGCCGCGGCGTACAGGCGCTCCCTGACCCTCTGCTTGTTGCGCTCACGTCGGCCGATGGCGGGCGCTGCGGTTGGCGGACGCGGGTCCATGGCGTGTCTCCATCTCGACGTACATCTCGACCCCCCGCCGCGGGTGCGGGCGGACTGGGCAGTGGGCGACGGTGTCGGGTCAACCACGGGAGGTTCGTGCAGGTGACGGGTCAGGTGGTTGGTACGGTCACGATTTTTATACCACGGTCTAACTATTGGCCGCAGGCTTCCGAAGGATCTCGGCCCGGTCGGGCGGCGTGCGCCGGGTCACTACGTCATGTCCTGCGCGCCCCCGCCCGCCCGGCAGCGGATGCTCCGTCAGAAACACCGCACCGGGCGGGCGTCGGCCGGATCAGCCGCCGGTGGCCGCCGGGTCGGTCAGCGACCGGCGCAGGTCGGCCAGGCTCTCGTTGCCGAGCAGCCGGCCCGCGGTCAGCTCGATGCCGTGCTCCCGGCGCAGCTGCTGGCTGAGCCGGGTGGCGGCCAGCGAGTCCAGGCCCTGCTCGCGCAGCGGACGCCGCTGGTCGAGGGCGCCCGGGGTGAGGCCGAGCATCGACGCGGAGCCCGCCAGCAGGGGGTCACCGACCGGCCCGGCGGCAGCGGGCGCGGGCAGCGCGGGCGGGACGGCGGTGGCCGGTGCCGGTGCGGACGGCACGGTGGCCGGTGCCGGTGCGGACGGCACGGCGGCCGGTGCCCAGGGTGCGGGTGCGCCCGGCCCCGCGGCCTTGAGCGTGCGGCCGGCGGCCCTGCGCACGCCCCGCCCGGCGCGCCCGCCCGCGATGGCCGGCCCGCGGCGGGTGCCGAGGCCCGCCAACCCGGTCAGCCCGGTCAGCAGTGGCGCTGCCCCGACCTTGAGCAGCGTGGCGAGCGGCGCCGCCGAGTGCTCGGCGAGCCGCCCCAGGACCCCGGGCAGCCCGGCCGGCGCCGGCGCGTTCCCGGGCAGCGGCCGCAGCCGGATCCCGGTGAACCGGGCCAGCGGGTGCCCGTCCGGGTCGACCAGCAGGACGTCCGCCCGGGTGGCGTTGCCGAGCCCGTCCCAGGCGGTGACGGTCGCCAGGCTCCAGAACTCGTACGGCAGCGGGGCGAGGAACCGCGCCGAGGCCATGGCGGTCATCAGGAACCCGCGGCCCTCCTCGCCCGGTGCCCGGCCCGTCCAGGCCGCCAGCAGCGGCTGCAGCCCGGTCTCCCAGGAGCCGGGCTCGGGCGCCTTGGGCAGTCGCAGCCGGGCCACCGCCTCGCCCTTGCGGCGCCAGAGCTGCTCGACCGCGCGGAACGGCTCGCCGATCTCCACGCCCTGGCGGGCCGCCAGCTCGAGGAAGCCCTGCGCGCCGTGGTAGTCGTGGCAGCGGCCCAGGGCCTGGTCCACCACGCGCAGCGCGGTCAGCCGCGCGTCGTCGTCCACCGGGTGCAGCTCGGCCGAGGCGCAGTGCAGCGGTTCGGCGGCGCCCGGCAGCCGGGCCGCCACCGTCGCGGTGCGGGCCCCGCCGTCGACGGGGTCGGTGAGGGTGACCAGCAGCCCGATCCGGTCGGCCTCCTCGATCGGCAGGTAGGCGTCGGCGAGGACCACCTCGCGCAGCTCGTACTCGCGGGCCGGCCCGCTGCCCGGGTCGAGTTCCCGGGCGGCCTGGAGCATCGCGGCCAGGTGGACGGCCGGCGGCACCGGCGCGAGCCCGCGCACCGCCACCCCCGTACCCCAGTCACCGGCTCCCCAGTCGGCGAGTTCCACCTCCCAGGAGCGCGAGCGGGGCTGGTGCCGCACGCTCGTGCCGCGCCGCCCGGCGGGCCGCACGTGGCGCATCGCGTCCCACGGGTAGGCGGGCAGCGAGGTGACCACCGGCGGCGCGTCCGGGTACCAGCAGTGCCAGTCCACCCGGCCGCCGGCGACGAAGACCCGCCCGACCGTCCTGATCAGGTCCAGCACCCCGTCCTGGTCGCGGCGCAGCGTGGCCACCACGCCGCCCGCCAGCTGCTCGGCGTCCAGCGTCTCCTCGACGGCGGCGACCAGCAGCGGGTGCGCGCCGACCTCGACGAAGACGCTCTCGGCGGCCCGCGCCACCTCGGCGACGGTGCTGGTGAACCGGACCGGCCGGCGCAGGTTCGCCATCCAGTACTCGGCGTCGAGCTCCGGGCCGAGCAGCCGCTCGCCGCGCACCGTGGAGACCAGGGGGACCGTGCCCTCCACGGGCTGCAGGCCGTCGAGGGCGGCGAGCAGGTCGGGGCGCAGCGGGTCCATGTGCGGCGAGTGCGAGGCCACCGCCACCTGCACCTGGCGGCAGAGCACCAGACGCTCGGTCAGCGTCCGGGCGAGCTCGGCCAGCGCCGCCGCCTCGCCGGCCAGCACGGTGGCGGTGGGGGCGTTCTCGGCCGCGACGCAGATCCGGTCGCCGTAGTCGGCGATCGCCGCCCGCGCCCGGTCGGCCGAGAGCTCGACCACCAGCATGCCGCCGAGCCCGGCCTGGCGGTCCATCAGCGAGCTGCGCCGGCAGATCACGGCCGCCGCGTCCTGCTCGCTGAGGGCCCCGGCCGCCCGGGCCGCCGCCACCTCGCCCATGCTGTGGCCGATCACCAGGTCGGGGGTGACGCCGCGCTCGGCCAGCGCGGCGGTCAGCGCCACCTGCGTGGCCCACAGGGCGGGCTGCACGGTGGCCATCCCGGTGGGGAAGTCGCCGCCCGGCTCGGCGGTGATCAGCTCGCGGACGCCGTGGCCGAGCTGGCCGTGGATCAGCTGCTCGCAGCGCTCCAGCGTGGCCGCGAAGGCGGGGGAGGCGGCGGCCAGCGCACGGCCCATGCCGGTCCACTGGGAGCCCTGCCCGGGGAAGACGAAGACGGTCTGCCGCTGCTCGGGCAGCCCGGCCGCGCCCTCGGTGAGACCGCCGTCCGCGATCGTCTCGCCGGCGGCCAGCGCGCGCAGCCGCGCGGCGAGCTCCTGGTGGCTCGTGCCGAGGGCCCAGAGGCGGAACGGGTGCGCGTCGCGCCGCAGCGCGGCGGTGGCGCACAGGGCGCGCAGCGGGTGCGCGGTGCCGGCGCCGCCGGGGGAGAGGTAGTCGGCCCAGTGCTCGGCCAGCCGGCGCAGCGCGGTCGCCGAGCGGGCGCTGAGCACCAGCAGCTGCGGCTCCTGCGGCTGCTGGTCCTGCGGCTGCGCCGCGCCGCCGTCCACCGCGCCGGGAGCGGATCTGAGGTCGGCCGGGACGGCACCGATCACCACGTGGGCGTTGGTCCCGGACAGACCGAAGGAGCTGACGCCGATCAGCGCCTCGGGGCCCTGCGGTTCGAGCGGCCGTGCCTCGGTCACCACCCGCAGCGGCGCGTCGGGCCCGGCCACCAGCCGGTGCGGCCGCTCCAGGTGCAGCGAGGCGGGGATGACGCCGTGCTGGGCGATCAGCACCGCCTTGATCAGCCCGGCCAGCCCGGCGGCGGCCTCGGCGTGGCCGAGGTTGGTCTTCACCGACCCGGTGAGCAGCGGTCGTCCGGCCGGCCGGCCCGGTGTCACCGCCTCGGCCAGCGCCCGCAGTTCGACGTCGTCGCCGACCGTGGTGCCGGTGCCGTGCGCCTCCACGTAGTCCAGCTGCGCCGGGCTGATCCCGGCGCTGCGGCAGGCCTCGCGCACCATCTCGACCTGGCCGGCCACCGAGGGCCGCAGCAGCAGGCCGCTGGCGGCGCCGTCGCTGGTGACGGAGCTGCCGTGCAGCAGGGCGAGCACGGGGTCGCCGTCGCGCAGCGCGTCGGGCAGCCGCTTGAGCACCACCGCGGCCACGCCGTCGCTGCGCACGTAGCCGTCGGCGCCGCCGTCGCCGAACCGGCAGGCCCCGCCGGGCGAGGCCATGCCGCCCTGCGAGTAGGCGATGGAGTCATAAGGGGAGAGGATCAGGTTGACTCCCGCGGCGATCGCCAGCTCGCACTCCCCGAGCTGCAGGCTCTGCCGTGCGGTGTGCACGGCGACCAGGGAGGAGGAGCAGGCGGTGTCGAGCACGATGCTCGGACCGCGGGCGTCCAGCGCGTAGGAGATCCGGCCCGCGGTGACGGCCCGCAGCCGGCTGCCCACCAGGTCGCGTATGTCGGGCTCGTCGCGGTCGGCCTCGTCGTTGTACTCGGCGGTCGCCTGACCGACGAAGACGCCGACCTGTCGGCCCGCCAGCGAGTTCGGACGCTGACCGCCCGCCTCCAGCGCCTCCCAGACCACCTGCAACAGGATCCGCTGCTGCGGATCCATCGCGCGTGCCTCGACCGGGGAGATACCGAAGAAGGCCGCGTCGAAAGCGAACGGATCGCGCACGAAACCGCCGTGCCGGGAGACGGTCCGTCCGGGCAGCCGGGGGGCCGGGTCGTAGGAGTCGTCGACGGCGAAGCGCTCGGCCGGGATCGCAGTCACCGCATCGACCTTGTTGACGAGGACGTTCCACAGGGCGTTGACCCCGTCGGCACCAGGGAAACGGCATCCCAGGCCGACGATCGCGATCGGGGTCCGGCTCGGCTGTGCTGTGTGCATGCGGCAACTCCAGCTTCGAGACATGGAAGAGTCCGCGCCCGAATCGAAGCGCGATCCAAAAATACATTCAAGGTCAAACTAGGACGGCCGATTTCCAGCCGTAACGCAGGGGTGGGCTCGACCACTCGACCGGTACAGGTATGTCACTTTTGGTCGGATTCTCAGCCGTAACTGATCGACTACAGGTCAAACTAATACTTGCGTACATCGATGGCTCGGTGTTTATGATTGCGCATCAGTCGACGGGTGCGGGCTGCTCGTCGCAGGATCGGTGCCCCGGTGGCGGCCGCTGCCGCGGATCATGGCGCGGCCGTGAGCCGACCCGGCCCCGGTCGCCGCTGCGTACCATCCCTCGGGTGCGTGTGCCCAGGTCAGCAAGGTCAGGCTGGAGCGGAGCAGGGGGAGCCGATGCGCACCACAGGCTTGAGGAAACCGGGCGGCGAGGTCGCGCCCGGCCCCGGCGCCGTCCCGCCGGGGCCGGGTGCCGGGTCGGCCGGCCGGCGCCCCGTCCGGCGCCCGGCCGCCGCCACGGCGACGGTGTCGCGGGGTTCGACCGCGGGGATGCGCCGTGGCCGGTTTACCACTGCTCCGATCGCTGCTGATGCGAGGTGCAGACCGTGGCTGTCGGGGTCGAGGTGAACGAGCCGCTGGCGCTGCGTCCCTGGGACTACCCGGAAGTGACCCGGATGCTGCTCGGCTCCGACGGCTCGACCTCGCTGCTGGAGTCGGTGGCCGGTGGCCGGCTGACCGCGGTGCTCGATCACGAGGAGGTGCTCGCGCCCGCCGCCGTCCCGACGGTGGTGCGCGAGGCGCTGGGCATCGAGGACCCGGCCGCCCCACTGCTGCTGCGGCTCACCCGGCTGGTCACCCGGGAGCGACTGACGGTCAGCAGCGACCGGGTCTACCTGGCGGCCCGGGACGCCAAGCGGCTGCTGCCATCGGACGACGTCCCGCTGCTGCGCTTCCTGGCCCGCGAACGGCTGTCGGTGCGGCGCCGGCCGCTCTCCTTCTCGGCCCGGCGCTGGCCGCACGGTCCCGCGCAGCGCTGGAGCGTGGGGCGGGACTACCTGATCGACTGCGAGGGCGACGCCCGGATCTGGGTCAGCGAGCAGTTCAGCCCGGACTACATCCCGGCCGCCGCCGCCCCGAGCCTGGGCCGTGCGCCCGACCTGGCGCCGCCGGTGGCCGGGGCCGACGGCTGATCAGCCGTCGCTCGATCAGCCCCCGCTGCCGGGCACCGGATCCGCCGCGGTGAGCGGCCGTGCGACGGCCCGCCGCGGCGCCCCGGCCAGCCGGGCCGCCGCGGCTGCCGGGTCCCCGGCCGGGTGGACCGGCCCGTGGTCGGCGAGCAGGGCGAGCAGCCGGTCGCGCACCGCACCGGGTGAGCCGGCCACCGAGCCCGCCAGCACCAGTGGATCGCCGGCCGCCGCGGTGGCCCGCACCAGCGCGGCCAGGTGCTCGGCGCCGGCCGCGGCCACCTCCAGCGCGGTCCGGTCCCCGACCGCCGCGGCGGCGTTGACCAGGGGCGCCAGCCGGGCCAGGCGTCGCGGCGGGCCCGCGTACGCCCAGGGCAGCAGCTCCGCGGGCCGCTGCGCGCCGCAGTGCTGCAGCACGGCCCGGCCCAACGGCCCGTCCGGCTCGGCGTGGGCACGGCGCAGCGCCTCGCGGCCCAGCCAGAACCCGCTGCCCTCGTCACCGAGCAGCCAGCCCAGCCCTCCGCTGACCCGCAGCACCTGACGATCGGCCACCCGGCTGCAGGCGGCGCCGGTGCCGGCGATCAGGACGGTGCCGGTGCCCGCGTCCGTCCCCGAGGCGAAGGCGGTCACCGCGTCCGGGAGGAGCTGCACCGCGGCGCCGAGCCCGAACGCGCTGCGGCAGCGCTCGGCGAAGGCGGCCGGGTCGGCCAGCGCCCGGTACCCGGCCAGGCCCACCGCGCAGCCCGCCACCGCACCGGGATCGAGCCCGCCCAGCGCCGCGCGGGCCGCCTCGGCCAGCCGCCGCACCGCGCCCTGGTCGCCCTGGCCGGTGGGATTGGCCCCCTCGGCCAGCGCCCGCCCGCGCTCGGCGCCCCCGGCGTCCAGCACCACGGCACGGGTCCAGCTGCCGCCGGCGTCCAGGCCGAGGAAGAGCGGGCTCACCCCGCGGCCCCGGTCAGCTCGCGCACCGCCGCCCACGGGTGACCCTGGCTGCGGGCCAGTGCCGCGCGGGCCTGCTCGACCGAGCACCCGCAGCTCAGCACGACCAGCGCGGTCGCGGTCTCGGCGGCACACCGCTCCAGGCAGTCGCGCGCCTCCTCCTCGGTCACCTGGCAGGCCGTCACCAGGGTCCGCACGGCGCGCGCGTGCAGCTTGGCGTTGCGCGCCGAGGCGGCCACCATCAGGTTCGACCAGGTCCGCCCGCTGCGCACCATCAGCGCGGTGGAGAAGGCGTTCAGCGCCAGCTTCTGGGCGGTGCCGGCCTTCATCCGGGTCGAGCCGGTGACCACTTCGGGCCCGGTGTCCAGCAGCACGTGCAGGTCGGCGAAGTCGGCGGCCGCCGCGTGCGGGTCCGAGGAGAGCAGGGCGGTCGCCGCGCCCACGGCGCGGGCCGCGCGCAGCGCGCCGATGACGTAGGGGGTGCGGCCACTGGCGGTGACGCCGATCACCAGGTCGCCGCGGACCGGCGGGTGCGGCTCGTCCGGGTCCGGCGCGTGGTCCTCGGCGTCCTCCCGGGCCACCGCCCCGGCCCGGGCGCCGCCCGCCAGGTGCCCGACGACCTGCTCGGTGCCCACCCCGTAGGTCGGGCCCAGTTCCACGGCGTCGCCGAGCGCGAGCCGCCCGCCCGTCCCCGCGCCGAAGTAGTGCACCCGGCCGCCCGCGCGCAGGGTGCGCAGCGCGAGTTCGGTCAGTTCGGTCAGCTCGGGGAGCGCGCCGCGCACCACGGCGGGCACGGTGGCGTCCTGATCGTTGATCAGCTCCAGGATCGCGCGGGTGTCGAGCCGGTCCAGCTCCAGGCTCGCGGGGTTGCGCCGCTCGGTGGGCGGCAGTGCGGCAAGCGGTGCTGCGGCGGCAGGGCGGACGGCGGACGGCTGATCGGTATCCATGGACACTCGGGCTCCGGATCGACGCGGCGGTGGCCGATCAAGTCTTCCAGCCGGCGCGCGGATCCGTCAGGGTCTGCGGGGCCGTCCCCGTCCCTGCGCGCCGCTCAGCGGCGCCCCGCCGCGGCGAACGCCCCGAGCCCGGCCCGGGCCCTGGCCCGCAGCACCCGCTCCTCCACGATCTGCCCGTCGCTCAGCACGATCACCCGGTCCGCCCAGTCGGCCAGGTCCGCCCCGTGGGTGCGGCTGGGCTCGCGGGTGACCATCACGGCGGCGGCCCCGGCGTCGCAGCGCGCGCGCAGCACCCGCAGCACGGCCTCGCCGGTGGCCGGGTCGACGGGGCCGGCGGGCTCGTCGGCCAGGATCAGCCGCCGCTCGCCGACCAGCGCGCGGGCGACGGCCACCCGCTGGCGCTGGCCGGCGGAGAGCTGGTCGGAGAACCGGTCGGCGAGGTGGCCGACGCCGAGCTCGCTCAGCGCGGCCAGCGCCTCGCGGCGGGCCTGCTCGTCGGTCAGCGCGCCCAGGTCGCGCGGCAGGGAGACGTTCTCGGCGGCGGTCAGCGCGGGCAGCAGGCCGAGGTCCCGGTAGACGTAGCCGATCGCGGAGCGCCGCAGCACGGCCAGCGCGCCGCGGGACAGCCCGCCCAGCTCCCGGCCCTCGAAGAGCACCTCGCCCGAGCAGGCCCGGTCCAGCCCGCCGGCCAGGCCGAGCAGCGTGGACTTGCCCGCGCCGTCGGCGCCCAGCACCGCGACGAACTCGCCCGGCAGCACCGTCAGGTCCACCCCGCGCAGGGCGTGCACCCGGGCCGCGTCGTGGCCGTGCACGCGGGTCACGCCGCGCAGTCGCAGAACCGGGTCCCCGGTGGTTCGCGTCTGTGTGGTTGTCACTCCACGGCCCTCCTCGGTGTGGCTGCGGCGGCGACCGCGACGGTTCGACTGTGCGGGTGCGCGTCCGGCCTGTCTACCGGCCGATCGGCGCATACTGAGTATGTATACCCGGTATACAGCAGCTCATCAAGGCGTCCGTCCGGCGGCCCTGAATAGCCGTCATCGCGGCCCCGTCCGCAGCGCCGCCCGTTCGTCCCGCGGTGGCGACTGCCGTACAAAACGTCAGAGGGCCTACCGGATCTCTCCGATAGGCCCTCTGTACTACTGGGTCGGGGTGGCGGGATTTGAACCCACGGCCTCTTCGTCCCGAACGAAGCGCGCTACCAAGCTGCGCCACACCCCGGTCTTTCCTTTGTTGCTTCCGTCTCCGTCGCAACGAGTAGAACTCTATCCCATGCAGGTCAGGAGACGAAATCCGGTTATCGGAGGCGGGGGGTCAGGGTCATCAGGGTGGCCTCCGGAGGGCAGGCGAAGCGGACGGGGGTGTACCGATTGGTGCCGCAGCCTGCGGAGACGTGCAGGTAGGACTGCTTGCCGCCGGCCCGGTGGGTGGACAGGCCCTTGACCCGCTTGGCGTCCAGATCGCAGTTGGTGACCAGGGCGCCGTAGAAGGGGACGCAGAGCTGGCCGCCGTGGGTGTGGCCGGCCAGCACCAGCGGGTAGCCGTCGGCGGTGAAGGCGTCCAGGCTGCGCAGGTAGGGCGCGTGGACCACGGCCACCGACAGGTCGGCGTCGGCGGACGGGCCGCCGGCCACCGCGGCGTAGCGGTCGCGGCGGATGTGCGGGTCGTCCACACCGGTGAACTCGATGTCGAGCCCGGTCAGCGACAGCCGGCCGCGGGCGTTGGTCAGGTCCAGCCAGCCGGCCGCGTCGAAGCCGTCGCGCAGCTTCTCCCACGGGTTGTGGACCGCGCCGGTGATGCCGGCCCGTCCGGTGCCGTCGGCGTTGTTGAGGCCGTGGTTGCCGCTGCTCAGCGCCTTGAGGTAGCGGGTGGGGCTCTTGCGGGCCGGGCCGTAGTAGTCGTTCGACCCGAAGACGTACACCCCGGGGAACTCCATCAGCGGGCCGAGCGCGTCCAGCGTGCTGGGTACGCCGAGCGGGTCGGAGAGGTTGTCGCCGGTGTTCACCACCAGGTCGGGCCGCAGCCCGGCCAGGCTCCGCAGCCAGTTCTGCTTCTTCTGCTGTCCGGTCACCATGTGGATGTCCGACACGTGCAGCACCCGCAGCGGCTTGGCGCCCCGCGGCAGTACCGGGACCTCCACGCGGCGCAGGCGGAACGAGCGGACCTCGTAGCCGGCGGAGTAGGCGAGCCCGGCGGCTCCGGTGGCGAGGACAGCGAGCGGGACGGAGTACAGCTTTCGCATCGGTCCATGGTCGCAGACCCGGCCTGTTCGGGAGAACCGGGCCTTCCCCCGCCCGCCTGACG
This sequence comes from Kitasatospora sp. NBC_01302, assembly GCF_035976515.1. Lineage (NCBI taxonomy): Bacteria > Bacillati > Actinomycetota > Actinomycetes > Kitasatosporales > Streptomycetaceae > Kitasatospora > Kitasatospora sp. NBC_01302. The sequence goes on along the minus strand of NZ_CP108404.1, from coordinate 4,434,613 downwards.
CACTGTCGGCCGGTTGGCCCGCCGTGCGCCCGCCGGAGTGCGCCGCGGTGCCCCGGGCCGGGCGGACGACCTGCGCCGCCACCGGAAGGGCAGGCCGGCCCGGACCGCCGCGGGGTCCGCCGGGCCACTGGTCCACCCGGCGCACAGCCGGTGCCCCGACCGGCTCGTACTGCGTCTGCTCGACCGCCCCGAAGCGGCCCGCCCCGGGCGGGCCCGAGGGTGCGCAGGGGAGCCGGACGGCGATATTCAGGGGCGTCGCGCCGTCCCGGATGTGAGGATTGGCCCATGACATCCCTCAAGGAGCGGCTGCGGGACGACCTGACGGCCGCCATCAAGGCTCGGGACGAGCTGCGCTCGTCCACCCTCCGGCTGACCCTGACCGCCGTCAACCGCGCGGAGGTGGCCGGCCCCGAGAAGCGCGAGCTCACCGACGCCGAGGTGGTCCAGGTGGTGCAGGGCGAGGCGAAGAAGCGCCGGGACGCGGCGACCGCCTTCCAGGACGCCGGGCGGGCCGAGTCGGCCGAGCGCGAGCGCGCCGAGGGCGAGGTGCTGGCCGAGTACCTCCCCAGGCAGCTCGGTGACGAGGAGCTGGCCGCGATCGTCGCCGCCGCGGTGGCCGAGAGCGGGGCGAGCGGGCCGCAGGGCATGGGCGCGGTGATGAAGCTGGTCCGGCCGAAGGTCGAGGGCCTGGCCGAGGGCGGCCGGGTCGCCGCCGCGGTGAAGGCCGCACTGATCGGCCGTTAGCACGGCGTGCGCCCGTAGCGGCGCAGGAGAGCACAGAAGGGCCACTCAGCTTCCGATCAGCTTCCGACGTCTTCGTTGATCGTCGCGGGGGTTGCTCGGGCGGGTTGTGTGGCGTCATCTGGCGGTGCGGACCTGAGCCAGCAGTGAAGCATCGGCGGTACTCACGCCTCCTCCGGGAGGGATCCGCCGATGCTTCCGGACCCGAGCGGCCGACGCTCGCGAGGGCAGGAGATCCGCACCTGGGCCGAACTGCCGGTCGGCACGTCGTCTGCTGCTTCATCAACTCGGGCTGAGCCTCTCATCCGGATCCGTTACGGGCTTCTCGCCCGGATCCGGCGTGGCCTGCCAGGAAGCGCATGACGAATCGGACACCTGCTGCGCTATGGATCCGTTCACGCGGGAGAGAACGACGCGGTAGCAGGTACTTGCCAGGTTCGGCATCGTCCCGCTCGGATAGGTGACGTCGGAGCGCAGTGTCAGGACAACGGAGGTTCCGCTGACGCTGGCGTTCACGGTGCTGACGGATGTTCCGTGCTCCAGCTCCTTGAGCGAGGTGAGTGTCTGGGGGCCTGCTGCGAAGGCTGGCTGGAGCCTTGCGATGTATCTGCGAGCGCCTGCGCCAGCCTCCGCATAGGCATGGTCCCGCTGCTGGTCGGCAGCGTGCAGCCACAGGTAGCCGCAGATCACGGCCGCGCCGACCGCCGGCACCAGCAGGGCCGCGAGCACAGCGCGGCGTCTTCCCACGATCTTCATGCGAGCCTTCGGGCCATGGCCGGGGCCCGAGAGGGCCCCGGCCGAGATGGGACTTGGTCCTGCCGTCAGTACTTGGCGGCGGTCAGTGCGTTCGCCAGGGCCTGCGCATACAGCTTCGTCCCGGCGTTGTTCGGGTGGTAGCTCTCCATACTGGGGCAGACCGGGTTCCCCGGGCAGGAGAAGTCGCCGCCGCCCTTCGTGGAGGGTGCCGCGACGACGTCGTTGATGGCGGCTCCGGCGTGGCTGCACACTCCGTGCTGGCTGAACTCGGTCATCGGCGAGTAGAAGGTGACCGGCACGGAGGACTGCAGGCCGGCGACCGTGCTCTGCTGCTGGTGCCCCATGTAGACGGCCCAGTCGTTGAGCTTCGCCGCGTTGCCGGGCGTCATCACACTGCACCCGAGGTCCCAGTCGCTCACCGTGAACAGCTCGGGGTAGCCGAGGAGAACGATCTTGGCGTTCGGCGCCTTGGCATGGATGGCGTACAGCAGGTCCCTCGTGCTACCGACGGCGGCATTGATCTGCCCCGTGACCGAGGCATCCGATGGGCAGCCCTTCGAGGGCTCCGCGCAGCTCGTGACGATGTCGCTGAACCCCGCGTCGTTTCCGCCGGCGGTCAGGGCGACCAGTGTGGTGTTCGCGTCGAGGAATCCGGACATGAGCTGAGGCACTTCGTGGTGCTGGCCGATGACACCCCACGCGCGGTTTCCTTGGGCGTCTCCGGCGCCGTTATTGCCGATCGAGTGGGTCAGTGCGCCGGAGCAGGCGGTGCTGTGGTAGTCGAGGCTGCTGTCGTTGGAGTCGGCGGCGCTGCCGATGCTGGTGGCCCTGCCGGGGATGACGGTCTGGCGGATCCAGGAGTTCTGGCTTCGCCGGCAGGCGTTCCAGCTCCGGCCGGGTGAGGTCTGCTTGTCCTGGTCGGCGTAGGGGCCGGTGTCGGTGCCGTAGATGTACGGCTGGGCGCCCTCGCCGGAGGAGTAGGAGTCGCCCATCTGGACGACGAAGTCCTTCGGCTTGTCGGGCAGGGGCTGGAAGGCCGCCGCGTCCCACGCGAGGTCCTCGCCGCCGGCCCCGATGCCGTCCTGGGTGTAGTTGCTCAGTTCGAGCCCCTGGATGCCGCCCCCGGGGGCGAATTGGAACACACCGAGACTCACCCAGTGGTTGGTGTTGGAGGCGACGTTGAGGGTCCGGTTCTCGGTGTCGAATCCGGTGTGGATGGTGTAGGTGGCCTGCTGGGTCTCCGAGCCTGTGTCGGGCAGATGGACGAAGACCCTGGTCCAACTGTTCAGCGGCTGGCTGAGCTGCCAGGTACCGGTGATCGCCATGGGGCCGCTGACCGTCCCCGGCGCCGAGACGTCGGTCGTCGACCGGTCGACGGCATTGTCGGCGTTGCGGGTGTGGGCGAACCAGAAGTGCGCGCCGTAACCGCCGCTGATCTGGTGCAGGTCGGCCTTGGCCTCGTAGTGACCGTCGCCGTCGGGCTGGAAGTTGAATCCGAAGGTGCCGGCGTTCTGCCAGACCCGGTCGCAGTCGGAGCGCATCGGCGGGGAGGCACCGGAGAGCGAGTCGATGACGAGGGTGCCGCTGGGCACGGCCGATGGGCTGCTGCCCGGACGAGTGCAGTCCGGAGCGCCGGTGGTGCCGTCGCCGGGTTCGGTCCGCAGCGTCTTGTAGGTCATGGTCTCGTGGCCGCAGTCACTGGTGCAGCTCTTCCACGCGGTCGAGGAGTGCCACCAGTAGGGGGTGTCACAGGTGGGGCCGAGGTGGTCGACCTCGCAGCGCGGCGGCTTGGTGGCGTCGCAGTTGTTCTGGGTGTTGCAGAAGGTGTAGAGCGGCGGCTTGACCAGCGAGCGGTGGTCGTCGTTGTCCCACCAGGCCGCGGCGTAGCCGGCGGTGTTGCCGTGGTTGAGGTTGCCGTTGTTGTCGTAGGAGCGGCCGGTGTTGATCGGCCAGGCGGCCCAGCCGAGGACCTTCTCCTGGTAGGGCCAGTTCTGCGGGTGGGCTGCGTCGGCGTAGTGGTTGAAGTTGAGGAACGCCGCACGGTCGGGCTTGTAGATCGGGTTGGCCGGGTTGTTGAGGTAGCCGAGTCCCCAGGGGGCGCTCGGGTTGGCGGGGTCGTATCGGGTGAAGCCGGCGTTGTAGTCCCAGGCCGCGGTGAACCAGTTCTCGATGGAGGCCGGGTTGTCGCTGTTGAGCTTCATCGGGGCGTTGGGGTCGTGGAGTTCGTTCCACTTGTCGGCCAGGGTCTGGGCCGCGACGGCGATGTTCGAGGCGTAGTCCAGGGCGACGGCCTTCTGCTTGTCGGCCGGCCAGGCCTGGTCACCGGGCCGCATCTGGCCGGCAGCATGCATGCCGTCGGTCTGCTGGCCCATGCCGTAGCCGCAGTCGACCCTGCTCCAGTCGACCTGCCAGATGTTCGTGGAGCCGGCCCGCGGGTGGCCGTAGAAGTTGCCGGTCAGCGGGTTGCCCAACTGGCCCGGTATGGCGCTTCCTTCGGCCTGCCAGAGGTTCGACTCCTGGGTCAGGATGCCGAGCAGGACCTGGGGCGGGATGTGTCCGCCCGGAGCACCGGCGAGACTCGGCAGCGGGAACATCCCCTGCGGATCGACCGTCCCCAGGCCGTCCATACCGCGCCAGGGGCTCTGACGGACCCACTGCTTGGTCAGGTCGCCGCGGACCGCCATGTCGGCGGCCCACTCCACCTGGGCGGGCGTCGGCTGGTAGGCCTGCTGGTTGGGGTCGTTGCGGGCCACGCTGCAGGCGCGGTCGTCATCGACGGTCGCCGTCGCGCTGCCCGTGGTCGTCGCACTCGTCATGGTCGCCATCGCGCTGCGGGGCGTGGCCGTAGCGGACGCCTGCGTGGTCCGTGGCTTGGACGTCCCGGTCAGCGAGCCTGCCTGTGGCCGGGGCGCAGGAGCGGGCTGCTGGTCGGTGAGGGCGGGTGAGGCGGCGGCTGCGGCCGCTGCAGTGGCGTCGGGGGTGACCGGTGTCAGGGAGAAGGAGAGCTTCTTCCCGGTCGCGGGCACCTCGCTCTGGATCTCGATCGGACCCTGGTCGCCCGGGCCCGGTGCTGCCAGCGGGTTGGCCGCCAGACTGCGGACCCGTCCGGAGACCGCCTGGTCGACGGCGAGTGCGCCCTGGGTGGAGACGGCGGCGTCGGACGACACCGCGAGCTGCTTGACGGCAGGGGGCAGCGAAGTCGGCCCCTGCGGCTGTCCGGTGAGGAAGACCTTGCCGTCCGCGCCTGCCTGCAGGCCGAGGTCACCGGTCCTGCTCTGGGCGAGCGTGGCGACCTTGCCCTCCGCCAGCCGCTTGGCCACCGTAGTGTCACCGCTGCGGTCCAGGAAAGTGACTCCGCCGTCAGCGTCCGGGTGAACGGCGGAGGCCGGTCCGGAGGTGGTGGCCAGGACACTCGCGTGTCCGGAGGCGTCGACCTTGGTCAGCTGCGATCCGGCCGCGCCGACGACGCCGTCCTTCACGGGCACCGCCGAGGTGAGCTGCCCGGCGACAGTGGCCGTGTCGACCGGCTTTCCGGTGGACGTGTCGATGGTCAGGAGCCTGGTCTGGCCGAGGTCGGCGTCGCCGCCCTGGGTGAAGACCGCGTTCTCACCCGCGCCGCAGCCCGGGTCGAAGTACGCCAGTGACACCTGGTCGGGGAGTTTGGTGACCGCGCCCGACTCCAGGTCGACGATCGCGGCGAACGCGCCGCGCTGCATCAGCTCCGGCTGGTTCGTGAACTGCCGCGGGGCGTAGACCACGGCCGCGCGCTTGCCGGAGGCGGTGACGCAGGAGTTGCCCACCCACAGGTCGGTCGCGAAGCCGGGCTCGGAGAGCGTCGCGACCGTACGCCACTGGTAGGCCTGACCACTGTCCGCGGCGAGGATGCGGAAACCCGCCGCGTCTCCGGCGGTCGTCACCGCACGGTCCCCCGACGACTGCCAGCCCTTGGGCAGCGCAGCGTCGGGGTCCGGCACCTTCGAGTCACCCGATGGCCCCGGCTGGGTCCCGGGAGCATCCGGCGGCTGTGCCGAGGGCGTCGCATCGGTCACCGTGTTCGCGTGAGCGGTGGTGCCTGCCATGGCGAGCGACAGGGCGGACAAGATCGAGAGCGTCCCCGTCAGGACCGCATGTTTGCTTCGATAACGCATCAAACCCCCAGTTTTACCGGCCTCTTCGGGCAGCCGATGACAGTTCGTGACAGCACGGACGGCACCCGTCGTGATTGATCGAGCCCGTGGGCTGTGCTCACGCGAGGGACGACGACGCAGGTCGCGATGATCGCGAACGCTTCCGTCCCCTCGCCGTACCAGTGGTGTGGCCGGCGCTCCCGCGTGACGGCAGGCGGACCATCGAGGCCGGCACTGCCGAGCGCAACCCCCCGGATCCCCCTGCGCCCTCGGCAGCACGATAGGTCATCGAGAATGGCGCTGGCCAGCCATGTGATCGATTCGTCAGCAAACCTGGCCACGGAACTACATGTCCAACCCTTTGCCATCGGTTCGCTCAAATCGGGCACTACGTTAAGCAACCGCGAACACTCGACAAGTCGCTGTGCGTAACCAGGTTGACACGGGGAGCGGCCTCGTGATGAGAATTTATCGCTCACGGGGGGCCTCGCAGGCCGGTGAGTGTGGATGGACCCTGCGGTCACCGGGGCTGGGTGGTTGCACCTCGTCCGGGAATTCGGTGGGCCATCACGCGATGTGATTGCTGAGTCCCTTGAGATCCCGAAGTCTCCGCCACTTTCCCTATCCGTAGCCAATCGTCGGCTGATCGGAATTCGTCTGGCCCTGCCCCCCGAGCCTGTACGTCACTTCCCGGCATTCAACGACCCCTCGGACGCACGCTCCGTCCCAGGTGTCCACCCGCACCTTCTCCTCCAAAGGAAACAGCCTATGAACAGCATCGTCAGGGGCAGCCGCCGTCTTCGTGCCGCCGCCGTCGCCGGAGCACTTGCTGTCACCACTCTGTCCTTCGCCGGCACCGCCATGGCTGAGGGCAACCCCACGATCATGGTCGGCTCAAACGGCGACGACACCATCATGTTGCCTGACGCGTGTGCCGACCACACGGACCAGTTCCGGTTCCGCTTCTACTACCACGCCGGATACCAGGGGGCCTGGATCAACGTCGGGCACCCTATTGCCGACATGACGTCCATCCCCATCGGCGGCGGAAACTCATACCCCGCACTCACCTTCTGCTCGAACGGTGACGGCGGCGGTCAGCGTGTGGCCAACAACTCGGCCTCCGCCTACAACTGGTTCGACCACTACGGCGCCACGGTGTACTACAGCAAGAACTTCTCCGGTGGCTTCGACCGGATCCTCCCTAACAGCGGGATGAATCTGGACGCCACCAAGAACAACAACCGGTCAATTAATTTCTACTCCTATTAGGAGCAACTCGGTTCGGCGCGCCAGCACTCGCCACCGGCGCGCCGAAACCACCGGTCCTTCTCCCCTTTTGACGCAAGCGAGGAACAACAGGATGCGAAGCGGCCACCGAGAGGCCGGTGCGGTCCACCGAAAGGCCGGTGCAATGGGAATCGCTCTCACCGCGGCCGTCCTCACCGTCGCGGGCTGCGCTCACGGGAAGACCGGCGCGACCGCGGGCCCGGCAGCTGGCGCCGTATCCCCCTCCGTCTCGGTCGCCAGTACTCCGGGCAGCGACCCGTCGACCTGGACGCTTCCCTTGCTGGCGTACCAGCCCACGCCGGAACAGGACGGGATGATCGGGAAGGCCGAACTCAAGCTGGTGCGGGGCTGCGTGAGCAGTTTCGGCGTCCAGTGGCAGCCCGGTCCGGACCTGCCGCCCCTCGGGCCGAAAAACCTGCTCGACCGGCGCTACGGCATCCACGATCTCCAGCTCGCCGAGCGACGCGGCTACCAGCTGGACGCCGCGATGCAGAGCCGGTACGACGCCGCCATGAAGGCCCAGTCGGCCATGCCGCCACCCTCGGCCGACACCGAGGTCCTGCTCGGCGGCACCGACATCCCCCCGGAACTGCTGGCCCAGGCCGGGCCCGAAGCGAGAAGCGGCATGGTGGCGGGCAAGCAGATACCGCCGGGCGGCTGCTTCGGCCAGGCCCGCCGAACTCTTGGCAGCGCGACCCACGGCGTCTCGCAGCTCGTCCAGCAGCTGACCCATCAGTCCTACACCGAGTCGGGCCAGGACCCGCAGGTGCAGGCAGTGTTCGCGCAGTGGTCCGCCTGTATGCGCGAAAAGGGCTTCGACTACAAGGCGCCGATGGACGCAAACGACGATCCCCGCTTCGAGCCGAGTGCAAAGGGCGTGCCGAAGCTCGAAATTGCCACGGCCACGGCCGATGTCACCTGCCGGAACATCCACAAGGTCGCGGAGATCTGGCATGACTCCGAAGCACGGATCCAGAGTCGTGAGATCGAGCAGAACCAGGACGCCCTCACCGCGGACCGCCGCAGCCTGGATGCCGTCCTCAACAGGGCAGCCGCCATCGTTGCCCAACCCTGATCCTCCATCCTTCTCGCCGTCACCATCGATGCCCTGCACCCGGCCCCGTCCGCCGAACGCGTCGCCCGCCGCGTGACCTCAACGACCATCCGCACGCCCACGAACGCCTTCCGCACGTCCGAGCCCCTCGCCTCCCCCTCGCCCCCCGACGCCAGAGCCGCGCCCAGCAGCCGGTTGGACACCTTGGTTGTCACCGATCCCGAGGCGATCGTGCGGACTCTGCGACACGCCGTCGGCGACGACGGTTCCACTACGCCCTCGCCTTACCCGAGCAGCAGTAGCGGCGTGGGCTGGTCCGGGCGTGCCGATAGCTGTCCGGGGCGTGCGAGCAGGTGGACGCTCACCCCGACGGGTGGCGGGCGGACGGTTCGGGTTCTTCGTAGGCCGGACGGCGGCAGCATCAGCGGTGCGGCGACCACGCCGGGGAGGGGATCCGCCCATGCTTGCGAGTCCACTGGCGTCCTTGCCGGCCGTGCTGGAGCCGCTGAGTGTGTTCACCGCGCCGAGCTTTCGCGACCTTCACCGCGATGATGACCGGGCTGGTCGCGCAGGCCGGGCCCAGCACGGGGATTGGGATGATGACCGGCCTGGCCCGCGCCCTGCTCGGAGTCGGGCAGGCCTGTAGTTGAATTGAGAACGTGGCAGGCCACACCGTCCTGTTCGGCATGTACCGCTACTCGATCACCGTCGTCTGGTACGTGTTGCACGGCCACCATCCGAACGACGCGGCTGACCGCCACGAGCAGGCTCCTTGGTACACCACCAAGGCCGACCCGGCCTTCGCCGACATGCTCGCCAAGCTCCGCCGCGTGATCATCGCCACCCGATTTCTTCCCGCTGCCGCCAACAGGCCGACTCACGCCGAAATCCGAGCGGTCCAGTGAGCCTGGGCCCAGGCAGGGCTCACCCATGCAGCATGATCGCATCAGGCTCGCCGTAACCGTGAGACTCGAAGAGCCCGGTGCCCCCTGGATTCGTCCAGGGGGCACCGGGCCCTTCTGTGCCGAGCGCGGCGGAGCTCAGTGGTGCCCGGGCTTGCCCGGCTTGCCGGGGCCGGTGCCGCCGATCATGCCCGGCGGCAGCGAGAAGCCGCCGCCGATGGTGCCGCCGCCCGGGGGCGGGTTCGGCACCGAGGGTGCCGACGGGGCTGCCGGCGGCGCCGTGGTGATCAGGCCGGCGTTGGTGGCCGGCGGGTTGCCGCCAGGGTTCGGGTTGTTCGGGTCACCGGGGTTCGGGTTCTGGCCCGGGTTCTGGTTCTGCGCCGGGTTCGGCGGCGGGGTGTCCGTCGAGGCCGTGGCCGAGGGCGCGTTCGGGACGAGGGTGAACTGGTTGATCGGGGTACCCGCGACCGCCTGGTTCATCGCCTGCTGCCAGATCGGGCCGGGGCCGTTGGCGCCGTATACACCGTCGGTGTCGTAGAAGTGCTTGCCGCCGATGGTGATGTTCCGGTCCATCGGGATGCTGCTGTCCGGGCCGCCGAGCCAGGTCACGTCGACCAGGTCGGGGGTGTAGCCGTCGAACCACGCGGCCATCCGACTGTCGGTGGTACCGGTCTTGCCGGCGATCGGGCGGTTGTCGCTCAGGTTCAGCGCGGCACCGGTGCCGGACTTCTCGGTCACACCCTTGAGCAGCGTGTTGACGCTGTCAGCGGTGTTCTGCTGCATCGCCTGCTGGCAGTTGGCCTGCGGGACCGGCAGCTGCTTGCCGTCGATGCCGGTGACCGACTTGATCGCGATCGGGTCGCAGTGCACGCCGCGCGAGGCGAAGGTGGCGTAGACGCCGGCCATGTCGAGCGGGCTCACCGTCTCGACACCCAGGGCCATGGCCGGCACCTCGTCGAGCGGGGCGCCGCTGGCCTTGGTCTTGATCCCCAGCTTGTTGGCCATCTGCTTGACCGCGCACAGACCGGTGTCCGCCTCCAGCGAGACGAAGTAGGTGTTGATCGAGCGCGCCATCGCCTCGGGCATCATGAACGGCCCGGACTCGCTCGGGCTGTCGTTGCTGACGGGCTCGCCCTTGGTGTTCTTCCAGGTCCCGGCGCAGGTGCTCATCTGCGGGTACGGCATCTTGGCCGGCGACGGGTAGGACTGGCTCAGCTGGGTGCCGCCGTCGATGGCCGCGGCCGCGACGATCGCCTTGAAGGTCGAGCCCGGCTGGAAGCCGTTGCCGCCGCCCATCGCCGTGCCGACGTTGAGGTTGACCACCGTCTGGTGCTTGGTGGCGTCAAGGCCGTAGGGCCTGCTCTGGGCCATCGCGAGGATCTCACCGGTCCCCGGTTTGATCATGGTGCTCGCCGCCGCGACCGGGTCGCTCGCGTAGACCTGCGAGGTCACGGCGCTGTTGGCCGCGGCCTGCTTGTCCGGGTCGAGGGTGGTGTAGATCTTCAGGCCGCCCTGGGTCCACAGCTTGGTGCGGTCGGCCGCGGAGGAGCCGAAGGCCGGGTTGCTCTCCACCACGCGCTTCACGTAGTCGCAGAAGAAGCCCTCGCCGTTGCCGGCCGTGATGCAGCCGTTCTGCGGGTCCTGGTAGTGGAGGTCCGAGCTGAGCTGGGTGGCCTTGGCCTCCTTGGCCTGCTCCGGCGTGATGTGCTTGTACTCGAGCATCTTGTCGATGACCGTGTCACGACGGTTCTGCGCGGCCTTGGGGTGCAGCAGCGGGTCGTAGGCCGTCGGGTTCTGCACCATGCCGGCCAGCGTCGCGGCCTCGGCGACGGTGAGGTCCTTGTCCGACTTGCCGAAGTACCGCTGGGCGGCCGCCTCGATGCCGTACGCCTGGTGGTTGAAGAAGGTGATGTTCAGGTAGTTGGTGAGGATCTGGTCCTTGGTCAGGTCCTTCTCCAACTGGATGGCGTACTTCAGCTCCTTGATCTTGCGGCCCAGGCTCTTCTCGGTCGCCGCCTTGAAGGCGACCGGGTCGTCGCCGGCCTCCTCGATGAAGACGTTCTTCACGTACTGCTGGGTCAGCGTCGAGGCACCCTCGGAAGCGCCGTCCGAGGAGGCGTTCTTGCCGATCGCGCGCGCGATGCCCTTGGGGTCGACCGCACCGTGCTGGTAGAACCGCGCGTCCTCGATGTCGACCTGCGCCTCGCGGGAGAGCGGCGACATCTGATCCTGCGTCAGTATCGTGCGGTCGCGCGCGTAGACCTTGGCGATCTGGTTGCCCTTGGCGTCGTAGATGTACGACGCCTGGTCCAGGGTCGGGGTCTTGAAGTCGTCCGGAATGTTGTTGAAGTTCTGGACGCCGTTCTTGGCCCCCAGGCCGATAGCGCCCACAGCGGGCAGTGCGAGTCCGGCCAGGACGACGCCGGCCAGGACGCTGACGCCCAGGAACTTGACGCCGTGTCCGGCCAACTCCAGGGGGGAGGTGCGCCGTCGGCGGGGGCGCTGGGTAGCTGATGAGCGCTTTGGTGCCATAGGGAGGACTCTACGTTGCCAAATCCAGGGCAAGAGGGCAGGTGTTCGCCTACGCTTGTCACAAGCTTGCGACAGCTTCGCTCTGTGAAACCCGGACACTCCTGTGAGTGTTTAGAGTTGTCCCATTTGACGGGTTATGAGGCGACTGGTGCGGCCCTCCGCCCTCCGTGTGAGGGCGTGTCCCGCGGGGCGCTGTGGCGCTCTGTGACGAAAGTGGCGTCAAAGTGGACGATCGGGACGGGTGCAAGCCTTACGACCTGCGATCACTCCAACGAGTGATCTGACCGGCACCCATAGTCCAATCGGGTCATTCGAGATTGGACCCCAAGGGGCTGTTGCGCTCCGCCAATCTTCCGTAACGTCCTCAACTGGCTGCGGTGAGTATGCCGTTGCCGCCGTGGGGGAGCCTCGATTCGGGAGAGGACGGCGCCGGGATGGGCTGGGTAGACGACTGGAGTGCGCAGGCTGCCTGCCGCACGAGTGATCCGGATGAACTGTTCGTTCAGGGGGCGGCGCAGAACCGGGCGAAGGCGGTGTGCAGCGGGTGTCCGGTGCGCACCGAGTGCCTGGCGGACGCGTTGGACAACCGGGTGGAGTTCGGCGTCTGGGGCGGGATGACCGAGCGGGAGCGCAGGGCGCTGCTGCGCCGCCGCCCGACGGTGATCTCCTGGCGCCGCCTGCTGGAGACCGCGCGCACGGAGTACGAGGAGTCGCTCGCCACCGGCGTGATCCTCTCGGACTACGCGCAGGCCGGCTGACCGGGCGGCCCCGACATCACGGGGTCGCCCTGTCGCACCGGTCCTTCGACTACGACCGGTCCGACCCCGTCGGATCGCCCGCGAGTTGACGCCCGATCAGGCGCAGCCCATGGAGGTCGTGCACATCCCCCGCCAGTGCCGGCACCTCCACCATGGGAACATCGGGATAGACCGAGACGAACCGGTCCCTGGTCCGCCGCTCACGGCCCATCACCTCGACCCGCTCCGCGTGCAGCCGCAGCAGCCCGGCGGCCAGCGCCTCCGCGTCGGCCTGCCCCGGCTCGTGCTCCCCGCCGTTCTCCTCCAGGGCCTGCGCCGCCGCCTGTGCGCGCTCCGCGGTGAGCTGCGGGGCGCCGGTGGCGTGCACCCGGTTGAGCACCAGGCCGGCCAGCGGCATCTGGTCGGCCGCCAGCCGGTCCACGAAGTACGCGGCCTCGCGCAGCGCGTCCCGCTCCGGCGCGGCGACCACCAGGAAGGCCGTGCCCTGCGCCTTGAGCAGCTGGTAGGTGCTCTCCGCCCGTTCCCGGAAGCCGCCGAACATCGAGTCCATGGCGGCCACGAAGGTCTGCAGGTCGGTCAGCAGCTGGGCGCCGAAGATCTTGCCCAGGGTGCCGGTGAGCAGGCCCATCCCGACGTTGAGGAACTTCATCGCGCTGCGCCCGCCGACCTTCGCGGGGGTCATCAGCACCCGGATGATCTTGCCGTCCAGGAAGGAGCCGAGCCGCCCCGGCGCGTCCAGGAAGTCCAGCGCCGAGCGTGAGGGCGGCGTGTCCACCACGATCAGGTCCCACTCCCCGGTGGCCTGGAGCTGACCGAGCTTCTCCATCGCCATGTACTCCTGGGTGCCCGCGAAGCCGGCCGAGAGCGACTGGTAGAAGGGGTTCTCCAGGATCGCCCGCGCCCGCTCGGGGTCGGCATGGGCGAGCACGACCTCGTCGAAGGTCCGCTTCATGTCCAGCATCATGGCGTGCAGTTCGCCGGGGCCGGTCGCGGTGGCCACGCCCTTCACCGGGCGCGGGGTGTTGTCCAGCTCGGTCAGGCCCATCGACTGGGCCAGCCGGCGCGCCGGGTCGATGGTCAGCACCACGGTCCGCCGGCCGCGCTCGGCGGCGCGCAGGCCGATCGCGGCGGCGGTGGTGGTCTTGCCCACGCCGCCCGAGCCGCAGCAGACGATGATCCGGGTGCCCGGGTTGTCGATCAGCCGGTCGACGTCGAGGGTGCCGCCGGCACCCTGGCCGCCGCCGCTGCCGGTCGTGCTGGAGCTCATGCCGCGCCCTGCCCCTTCAACTCGCCGGCCAGCCGGTACAGCCCGCCCAGGTCCACGCCGCCGCTGAGCAGCGGAAGCTCGTACGTCGGCAGCGCCAGCGCGCGCAGGTCGGCCCGCTGTTCGCGCTCCAGTGTCACCCGTTCGGCGTGCTCGCGGGCCTGGGCGAGCAGCGGGTCGAGCAGCGGCTCCACCGCCGCCCGCCGGGTCTGCGCGCTGCGCGACCGGCCGCCGAGGCCGGCCTCCACCAGCGCGAGGGCCACCTCCTCGCGGTGGTCGCCGTGCGCCGCGGCCACGGCCGCCGCGTCCAGCACCGGCGGGCGCACCATGTTGACCAGCACCCCGCCCACCGGCAGCCCGGCCTCGCGCAGCTCGGTGAAGCCGTCCACGGTCTCCTGCACCGGCATCTCCTCCAGCAGGGTGACCAGGTGCACCGCGGTCTGCGGCGACTTCAACACGCCCATCACCGCCTGGGCCTGACTGTGTATCGGACCGAAACGGGCGAGCCCGGCGACCTCGGAGTTGACGTTCAGGAACCGGGTGAGCCGGCCGGTGGGCGGGGCGTCCATCACCACCGCGTCGTACACCGGGCGCCCGTCCGGCCCCTTGCGCCGGGCCGCCTCGCAGGCCTTGCCGGTCAGCAGCACGTCGCGCACGCCCGGGGCGATGGTGGTGGCGAAGTCGACGAAGCCGACCTTCTGCAGCGCCTTCCCGGCCCGGCCGAGCTTGTAGAACATGTCGAGGTACTCGAGCAGCGCCTGCTCGGGATCGATGGCCAGCGCGAACACCTCGCCGGTGCCGTGCCCGGCCCGGCCCAGCCTGGCCGGGGAGACGGCGGCGATCTTGCGCTCCTCGTAGGGCAGCGCGGAGCTGCCGAACAGCTCGGCGATGCCCTGACGGCCCTCCACCTCGATCAGCAGGGTCCGCCGCCCCTCGGCGGCCAGCGCGAGCGCGAGTGCGGCCGCCACGGTGGTCTTGCCGGTGCCGCCCTTCCCGCTGACCACGTGCAGCCGCACGCCCTCCCAGTCGGGGCCGCCGGTCACCTCGGCGGGCTGCGCGGCGTCGGCCGGCTGCTGGGCCTGGCTCGGCTCCTGGCTCCTCGGCACGCTCCGTCTCCCTCCACTGGGCCTCCTCGCGAGCGTAACCAGCGCCCGCGCCCGATGCCGGGACCATCCGGGTGCCGAGCGCCCTCACGGCCCGCATTGTGTCCCACCTCACATCGGACGGCGCCGTGCGCGGACGGTCTAGAGTCAGCCCCATGACCAAGTGGGAATACGTAACGGTGCCGCTGCTCGTGCACGCGACCAAGCAGATCCTGGACACCTGGGGCGAGGACGGCTGGGAGCTGGTCCAGGTCGTGCCCGGGCCGAACCCCGAGCAGCTGGTGGCCTACCTCAAGCGGGAGAAGAACTGATGGGCACGGTCGAGAGCCGGCTGGCCGAACTCGGCCTGACCCTCCCGGAGGTGGCCGCCCCGGTGGCCGCGTACGTCCCGGCGGTGCGCTCGGGCGACCACGTGCTGACCTCCGGCCAGCTGCCGATGGTGCGGGGCAAGCTGGAGCACACTGGCAAGGTCGGTGCCGAGGTGACCGCCGAGCAGGCCAAGGAGCTGGCGGCGATCTGCGCGCTCAACGCGCTGGCCGCCGTGAAGTCGGTGATCGGCGACCTGGACAAGATCGAGCAGGTGGTCAAGGTGGTCGGCTTCGTGGCCTCCGCCCCCGACTTCACCGGCCAGCCCGGCGTGATCAACGGCGCCAGTGAGCTGCTCGGCCAGGTGCTCGGCGCGGCCGGCGTCCACGCGCGCAGCGCGGTGGGCGTCGCGGTGCTGCCGCTGGACGCGCCGGTCGAGGTCGAGATCCAGGTCCGGGTCCGGGCCTGACCTGCTGGCCGACACCCGGGGCCGCGGCGGGCGGGCCTTCTCAGCGCCGGGCCCGGATGCATAGCATCCGGGCATGGCAGCGAATCTCTCCGGCCCGCCCGCGGCCGCTCCCCCCATGCCGCCCGGCTGGCCCGCCCGGATCCGGGCGCTGGCGGCCGGTCGGCTGACCCCGGTGGTCCCCAAGCCGGCCGCCACCGTGGTGCTGCTGCGCGACGGCGAAGGCACCGAGGGGCCGCAGGCCTACCTGCTGCGCCGCCGCACCTCGATGGCCTTCGCCGCCGGGATGTACGCCTACCCGGGCGGCGGGGTGGACCCGCGCGACGCCGAGCAGGCGCCGGCCTGGGCCGGACCCGGCCCGCAGGAGTGGGCCGCGCGGCTCGGGGTCGACCGGGCCACCGCCCAGGCGGTGGTCTGCGCGGCGGTCCGCGAGACCTTCGAGGAGGTCGGCGTGCTGCTGGCCGGGCCCGACGCGCACACCATGGCACCCGAGCGCGACTGGAGCGCCGAGCGGGCCGCACTGGAGGCGCACGAGATCTCCTTCGCCGAGTTCTGCCGCGAGCACGCGCTGGTGCTGCGCAGCGACCTGCTGGGCGGCTGGGCCCGCTGGATCACCCCGGCCTTCGAGGAACGGCGCTACGACACCTGGTTCTTCGTGGCCGCGCTGCCGTCCGGTCAGCGCGCCGCGCGCGAGGTCGGCGAGGCGGACCGGGTGGCCTGGCTGAGCCCCACCGAAGCCGTCCGGGGCCACGCCGAGGGCCGCTACGGGATGCTCCCGCCGACCGTCTCGGTCCTGCGCGAGCTGCAGCCGTACGGCACCGCGGCCCAGGCGCTGGCGGCGGCCGGCCGCCGGACCCTGGCCCCGGTGCTGGGCCAGGCCGAGGTGATGGGTGATCGTATGACCGTTCGGTGGTCGGGGTATGAAGAGCTGACCATCGATGGCGACTACCCCGAGGAAGGACCCCCAGCCGATGATCCACAATGACGTGGCTCGCCTGCTCGCCGACCGGCACTCCGCCCCGAGCACCACGGCCCTGCGGCCGCTGAACCGCCCGCTGGCCTGCGAGGGCCCCAGGCCACCGGCCGATCTCCGCCAGCGCGCGCTGGTCCGCGCCCTGCCGGCGCGGGGGCTGCCGCCGCGGGTGCTGCTGACACCGGCACCGGCGCCCGCCGCCGGGAGCGAGCGGCTGCCCAGCGGGACCTGACTCCCCCCACTCCTGCGAGGACTCCTCCGTGACCGGTCTGCTCCCTGGTGACCCCGCCGCCACCGTCGGCGGTGCCGCCACCGAGCGCGCGTTCTGCGTGCTCGCCCCCAACCCGTCCCCGATGACCCTGGACGGCACCAACACCTGGCTGCTCGCCGAGCCCGACTCCGAGCTCGCCGTGGTGATCGACCCCGGGCCGCTGGACGAGGGCCACCTGCGCGCGGTGATCGCCGAGGCCGAGCGGCGCGGCAAGCGGATCGCGCTCACCCTGCTCACCCACGGTCACCACGACCACGCCGAGGGAGCTGCCCGGTTCGCCGAGCTGACCGGTACGGCGGTGCGGGCCCTGGACCCGGCGCTGCGCCTGGGCGAGGAGGGGCTGCACGGCGGACAGGTGGTGGAGGTCGGTGGGCTGGAGCTGCGGGTGGTGCCCACCCCCGGCCACACGGCCGACTCGCTCACCTTCCACCTCCCGGCGGACGGGGCGATCCTCACCGGGGACACCGTGCTGGGCCGCGGGACCACGATGGTCGCCCATCCCGACGGGCTGCTCGGCGACTACCTCGACTCGCTGCGCCGGCTGCGGGCGCTGGCCGTGGAGCACGGCGTGCGCACGGTGCTGCCGGGGCACGGGCCGGTGCTGGCCGACGCGCTCGGCACGGTCGAGTACTACCTGGCCCACCGGGCGGCCCGGCTGGCCCAGGTGGAGACGGCGGTGGAGAACGGCTGCCGCACGGCCGAGCAGGTGGTGGCCCGGGTCTACGCCGATGTGGACCGGGCGCTCTGGCCGGCCGCCGAACTCTCCGTCCGGGCCCAGCTGCGCTACCTGGAGGACCACGGGCTGATCTGAGCTGCCCGCGACGCACGCGCGCCGCCCGATCCAGGCGGATCGGACGGCGCGAGCGGCGGTGTCAGTGAAAGCGGCAGGGTCAGCGCGAGCGGCGGGAGAGGCGCTCGACGTCCATCAGGACCACCGCGCGGGCCTCCAGCTTGAGCCAGCCGCGCCCGGCGAAGTCGGCCAGCGCCTTGTTCACGGTCTCCCGGGAGGCACCGACCAGCTGGGCCAGCTCCTCCTGGGTCAGGTCGTGGGCGACGTGGATGCCCTCCTCGGACTGCACGCCGAAGCGGCGCGAGAGGTCGAGCAGCGCCTTGGCCACCCGGCCCGGCACGTCCGAGAAGACCAGGTCGCTCATCACGTCGTTGGTCCGCCGCAGTCGGCGGGCGATCGCGCGCAGCAGCGCGATGGAGACCTCGGGGCGCGCGTGCAGCCAGGGCTGCAGGTCACCGTGGCCCAGGCCCAGCAGCTTGACCTCGGTCAGCGCGCTCGCGGTGGCGGTGCGCGGGCCCGGGTCGAAGAGCGAGAGCTCGCCGATCATCTCGCTGGGGCCGAGCACCGCGAGCATGTTCTCGCGGCCGTCCGGCGACGCCCGGTGCAGCTTCACCTTGCCCTCGGCGACCACGTAGAGCCGGTCGCCGGGGTCGCCCTCGTGGAAGAGCGACTCGCCACGGGCGAGGGTCACCTCGGTCATGGAAGCGCGCAGCTCGCCGGCCTGTTCGTCGTCGAGCGCCGCGAAGAGCGCTGCGCGCCGCAGAACATCGTCCACGTGCTTCCTCCTTGTCAGCCGCCCGCGGTGGGCCCACGGACGGCTCGCGTGCTGGTGCTCCTCCATACGTCGGCGATGGAGAAACAGTGGTCTTCATCACCAAGCATGACGTATGTCGCTCCGATCATATGAGGAGGGGGGCGTTGCCGAGTCCGGTACAGGGCCATCCGTACGCATTGGTTACCGATCGGTCACAGCCGGACGACGTGGCACCGGGCAAAGGGCCGCGGGAGCTGGGCCAACCGGCGTAGCCTGCGTGCATGGCAGAGAGCAAGGTCCGCAAGGCTGTGGCCGCGCCGGCGGGGAAGCCGAAGAAGCCCGAATCGCACCTGGCGATGGTGCGCCGCGCTCGGAAGATCAACCGGGCCCTGGCCGAGCTGTACCCCTACGCGCACCCGGAGCTCGACTTCGAGTCGCCCTTCGAGCTGCTGGTGGCCACCGTGCTGTCGGCGCAGACCACCGACCTGCGGGTGAACCAGACCACGCCGGTGCTCTTCGCGACGTACCCCGACCCCGCGGCCATGGCGGCGGCGGTGCCGGAGGAGCTCGAGGAGATCATCCGCCCGACCGGCTTCTTCCGGAACAAGGCCAAGTCGCTGATCGGGCTCTCCATCGCGCTGCGCGACGAGTTCGGCGGCGAGGTACCGCGGACGCTGGAGCAGATGGTCACCCTGCCGGGCGTCGGCCGCAAGACCGCCAACGTGGTGCTGGGCAACGCCTACGGCGTGCCGGGCATCACCGTGGACACCCACTTCGGGCGGCTCGCCCGGCGGTTCGGCTGGACCACCGAGGAGGACCCGGTGGCGGTCGAGGCGGCCGTCGCGGAGATCTTCCCGAAGTCGGAGTGGACGATGCTCTCGCACCGGGTGGTCTTCCACGGGCGGCGGATCTGCCACTCCCGCAAGCCGGCCTGCGGGGCCTGCCCGATCGCCGCGCTCTGCCCCTCCTACGGGGTGGGCGAGACCGATCCCGAGAAGGCGGCGGGCCTGCTGAAGTACGAGCTGGGCGGGCAGCCGGGTCAAAGGTTGCGCCCGCCGGCCGGCTACCCCGGTGCGCCGGCGCCGAGCGCGCCCGCAGCGGCCGTGACCTCGGCCACCGGCGGTGGTGCCGGCGGTGGTGCCGGCGACGGTGGGGTGACCGCGTGACGAGCAGCGCGCCGACGGCGATCGTCCGCGACGGACTGCCCGACTGGCTGCTGCCGGTCCGCACGGCGGCCGAGACGGTCAGGCCCGAGCAGCTCAGCCGGTTCCTGCCGCCCGCCGAGGGCGGCCGGCACTCGGCGGTGCTGCTGCTCTTCGGTGAGGGCGAGCGGGGCCCCGACCTGCTGCTGACCCAGCGCTCCCAGGCGCTGCGCGCGCACGCCGGCCAGGTCTCCTTCCCCGGTGGCGCACTCGACGAGGCGGACGGCGACCCCGAGGGCTCGGGCCCGGTGGCCGCCGCGCTGCGCGAGGCGTGGGAGGAGACCGGGTTGGACCCGAGCGGGGTGCAGGTCTTCGCGACGCTGCCCGCCCTCTACATCCCGGTCAGCGACTTCGTGGTGACCCCGGTGCTCGGCTGGTGGCACCGGGAGAGCCCGGTTGCTCCGGTGGACCCGGGGGAGACGGGTGCGGTCTTCCGGGTTCCGCTCGCCGACCTCGCCGACCCGGCCAACCGGGGCCGCTACCGGCACCCCTCGGGGTTCACCGGCCCGGCCTTCGCGGTGGCCGGGCACGTGGTGTGGGGTTTCACGGCCGGGGTGATCGATCGGGTGCTGCACCACAGCGGACTGGAGCTGCCCTGGGACAGCTCGCGTCTGATCACCATGCCGTGAGGCTGGTGGCCGGGCCCGCTGCCGTGCGGTCCGGCATCCATGGGAGGGTGTCGAGATGAACGTGCTCGATCTGCTGCTGGTCGCCGCCGCGGTCGGCTTCGCCGTGTCCGGGTACCGGCAGGGCTTCGTGGTGGGCATCCTCTCGGTCCTGGGCTTCCTCGGCGGCGGGCTGATCGCGGTGCAGTTGCTTCCCTTGGTGCTCAGCCACCTGAGCCCCGGCACCACTGCCTCGGTGGTCGCCGTGGTGGTGGTGATCGTCTTCGCGGCGGTCGGCCAGGCGGCCACCACCCACCTGGGCTGGAAGCTGCGCGGGCGGATCGGGGAGCGCGGGCCGGCCAAGGTGCTCGACGCACTCGGCGGCTCGGTGGTGAACGTGCTGTCGATGCTGCTGGTGGCCTGGCTGATCGGCTCGGCGCTGGCGGGCACCTCGATGCCCAACGTCTCCAAGCAGGTCCGCAGTTCCAAGGTGCTCGGCAGCGTCCAGGAGGCCCTGCCCGACGACGCGCCGAACTGGTTCTCCGACTTCAGCAAGGTGCTGTCGCAGAACGGGTTCCCGCAGGTCTTCAACCCCTTCGAGCACGAGCCGATCACCGATGTGCAGCCGCCGGACCCGGCGCTGGCCGGCAGCCCCGCACTGGCACGGGCCCGGCAGAGCCTGGTCAAGGTGGTGGGCACCGCCACCTCCTGCGGCAAGACCCTGGAGGGCAGCGGCTTCGTCTTCGCCCCGCACCGGGTGATGACCAACGCGCACGTGGTGGGCGGCGTCGACGAGCCGACCGTGCAGATCGGCGGCACCGGCCAGCTCTACGACGCCACCGTGGTCCGCTACGACTGGCAGCGCGACATCGCGATCCTCGAGGTGCCCAAGCTCAACGCCCCGCCGCTCGCCTTCGCCAACGACGCGAAGACCAACGACAGCGCGATCGTGGCCGGCTTCCCCGAGAACGGCCCGTTCGACGTGCAGCCGGCCCGCGTCCGGGGCCGGATCCAGGCGAACGGCCCGGACATCTACCACCGCGGTTCGGTGGTCCGGGACGTCTACTCGATCCGCGCGCTGGTGCGGCAGGGCAACAGCGGCGGACCGCTGCTCACCCCGGACGGCGAGGTCTACGGGGTGGTCTTCGCCAAGTCGCTGGACAGCGCCGACACCGGCTACGTCCTGACCGCCTCCGAGGTGAAGCCGGACGCCACGGCCGGCCTCACCGACAACACCGAGGCGGACACCCAGGGCTGCGCGCTCTGAGGCGACCCGCTCGCTCGAACCTCCTCTGACGCAGCGTCGGGATCCGTCGGTGCGTCAGTTCCTCCTGATAGCGTCGGCCGCGCTCACCCGTTCGGCTCAACTTGGCTGGTGCGGGGCCAGTCCGGCGGGAGCCGGCGACATGAAGGAGTTTCGGCCATGATGGGTCACTCGCACGCGGTCAGCGGTGCGATGGTGTACGCGGCCTGCGTGCCATTCCTGCCACCGCTGTTGCTGCACACCCATCTGAAGCCGGCCGACATCCTGCTCGGCACCGTGCTCTGCGCGGGCGCGGCCCTGCTGCCCGACCTGGACCACCACGACGGGACGATCGCCAACTTCCTCGGCCCGTTCTCCAAGCTGCTCTGCCGGTTCGTGGCCTGGATCTCGGGCGGGCACCGGCACGCCACCCACTCGCTGCTCTTCGTGGCGCTGATGGGTGCCGGGACCTGGGCCGGGGTCACCTACCTGGGCCGCCCGTTCACCCTGGGGCTCACGTTCTTCCTGCTGGCCCTGGCGGTCAAGGCGCTGCGGATCCACGTGCCGGGCGAGGGGCACACGACCTGGCTGAGCGTCATCGGCCTGTCGGTGCTCGGCACCGCCGCGATGGACAAGTGGATGCCGAGCGCGCCGGGCTGGCTGCCGTACGCGGTCGCCCTCGGCACGCTCGCCCACCTGCTGGGCGACAGCCTCACCAAGATGGGCGCGCCGTGGCTGTGGCCGCACAAGCAGCGCTACGAGATCGTGCTGATCAAGCGCAGCGGCAACGACATGGAGACCAAGGTCCTGGTCCCGATCATGACGGTCGCGACCTTCGCCCTGCTCTGGTTCACGGCACTGGAGCCGACCGTCCTCGGCTGAACCGCCGCCCGGGCCCGGGCCGACACCCGGGTCCGGTCCGCGGGCTCAGGCCTCGCGACGCAGGCGGGCGCCGACCCAGCGCGCGCGCCGGCCGAGGATGCGTGGAATGCCCAGCGGGTGTGGCTCGGTGTCCGGGTGCTCCGACCCGTGCGCCCAGTCGTTCTGGTGCGGGGCGGCGTTCGCGTACGAGGGGTTCTGCGCGCTGCGGTTGACACGTCGTCCGCGAGGTGCGGCGGCGCGATCGGGCATCCAGGTCATGCAGGATGGATGCCCGGACGTCCGTGGAGGTAACCACCTTCCTTTGGACGAACTGGCCTATGCCCGTGTCATAGGAACATTTGGTCACATCGGAGATCGTCAGCGCTTGTGCGCGCTGACCCAGCCGAGGAGCTCGGCACTGACCTCCTGCGGCACCTCCTCGTGCGGGAAGTGGCCCACTCCCGGCAGCAGCCGCCAGCGGTAGGGCGCCGAGACGTACTCGCCGGCGCCGAGCGCGGTGCGGGCGAGCAGCACCGGATCGGCCGCGCCCTGGATGTGCAGGGTCGGCGCGGTCACCGGCTTCTTCATGCGCCGGGCGAACTGGATGCCGTCCGGCCGGGCCATCGAACGGACCAGCCACCGGTACGGTTCGATCGAGCAGTGCGCGGTGCTGGGGATCTGGATGGCCTTGCGGTAGTTCTCGACCGCCTCGGCGTCCAGCTGGTTCGGCCCGGTCCAGGCGGCCAGGAACTCGCCGATCTGCGCCGCGTCGTCGGCCACCAGCCGGCGTTCGGGTATCCAGGGCCGCTGGAACCCCAGCACGTGGTCGTAGGCCGCCATCTGGTGACGGTCCTTGAGCAGCGCCCGGCGCAGGTGCCGGGGGTGGGCGGCGGAGATCACGGTCAGGCTCTGGATCACCGAGGGCCGCATCACGGCGGCGACCCAGGAGAGCGAGCCCCCGGTGTCGTGGCCGACCAGGTGGGCGCTGTGCTCGCCCAGCGAGCGGATCACGCCGGTGATGTCGAGCGCGAGGTTGGTGGGGTCGTAGCCGCGCGGGGTCCGGTCGCTGCCGCCCATGCCGCGCAGGTCCAGGGCGACCGCCCGGAAGCCGGCCCCGGCGAGCGCGGCCATCTGGTGCCGCCAGGTCCACCAGTACTGCGGCCAGCCGTGCACCAGCAGGACCAGCGGGCCCTCGCCCTGCTCGGTGATGTGGAACCGGGCACCGTTCGCGGCCAGATCCCGGTGCGTCCACGGCCCGGCCATGCGGACGTTCCAGCCCGCCACCCGCCCGCCCACGGGCGAGGCGCCGATCAGCGGGTGCCCGCCCGCGCCTGACGCGGTCTCAGGCAGCACCGCCGCGGCGGCACCGGAGGGCGCCGACTGCTCGGAGCCCGCCGGCTCGGTGGGCCCCTCGGGCTCCTCGGGTGTCGAACCCGCGTGCGGTCCGGTGGGGACGGGCGGAACGGGCGTCTGGTCGAGCGGCATACCGAGAGCGTTTCACATCCCGGCCGGGAACACGGCCCCGGCACTCGGATGGGCTAGGGCTTGTCTGACAAGCCCTGGAACTGCCGTGCCCGGACTCAGCGCTCCAGAGCGGCCCGCTCCTCGGGGGTGGCGGGGCGCGGGCGGGCGTTCTTCAGCACGTCGGCGGTCGCCTGCGCGCCCTCGATGGTGCGCCGCGGCGGCTCGATCTTCTTGAACGACCGCCAGGCCAGCAGGCCGAGGATCGCCGCCACCAGCACGTACGCGAATCCGACCACCGCGAACGCGCCGCCCAGCGGCACCCCCCAGTACCGCAGCAGGTAGGCCGCGGCGAAGCTGAACATCGGGATCGAGGCCAGCGCGACCACGCCCGCCACGATGACCGAGACGCTGCCCGCCACACCGCGCTTGACGTCCGCCCGGATCTCGGCCTTGGCGAGCGCGATCTCGTCATGGACCAGGGACGACAGGTCGGCCGTGGCCGCGGCGAACAGCTGCCCGACGGAGCGCTCGCCCTCGTAGGGCGGCCGGGAGCTGCCGGACGGACCTGCGGTTCCTGCGGACATCTGGTCTTCTCCTCTGCTGAGACTCCGGACAGCTCAGAATCATGCCCCTACCGGCCGGTCAGGCACCACTTCGGGCCATCCGTGCCGGACGGTGTGTCACCCGCCCGCAGTCCCGGGCGGCCGGACTCCGCCGTGCGCACGGTGCCATCCCATCATGCTCGGCCCTCGGCCGACCGGTGACCCGGCCAGGTGGGGTCCTCGCGCTGGTAGACGTCCGGGATCCCGTCGCCGTCGCTGTCCAGGTCCTCCTCCTCGCACAGCCGGCGGTAATGCCGGTTGCGCAGCTTGAGCAGGACGGTGGCCACCACCGCGCAGAGCAGCGAACCGAGCAGCACCGCGGCCTTCGCGCGGTCGGCCAGTGCCGGATCGTGCGGGAACGCCAGCTCGCTGATCAGCAGTGAGACGGTGAAGCCGATGCCCGCCAGGGTCGAGACCGCGAACAGGTCGGCCCAGCTGAGCTGGGGATTCAGCTCGGCCCGGGTGAACCTGGCGGCCAGCCAGGTGCCGCCGAAGATGCCGATCGTCTTGCCGACCAGCAGTCCGAGCACGATTCCCAGCGGCATCGCCTGGGTGAAGACGTCCCGGATCGCGCCGCCCGAGATCGTCACACCGGCGGCGAAGAGCGCGAAGACCGGGACGGCCAGGCCCGCCGAGAGCGGCCGGACCAGGTGCTCGATGTGCTCGCCGGGGGACTCCTGCTCGTCGCCCTCCCGGTGGCAGCGCAGGATCAGGCCCATCGCCACGCCGGCCACCGTCGCGTGCACCCCGCTCTCGTGCATCAGGGCCCAGATGACGAAGGCGAGCGGGACGAACAGGTACCAGCCGTGGACGTTGCGCCGGTGCAGGAACCAGAAGAGCACCAGACCGGCCAGGGCCAGGCCGAGCGCCCAGAACTTGATGCCGGAGCTGTAGAAGATCGCGATGATCAGGATCGCGATCAGGTCGTCCACCACGGCCAGGGTCAGCAGGAAGGCCCGTAGCGCGGAGGGCAGGTGGCTGCTGACCACCGCGAGCACGCCCAGGGCGAAGGCGATGTCGGTGGCGGTCGGGATCGCCCAGCCGGCCGGGTGGCCGCCACCGCCGCTGTTGGCCAGGGCGAAGACGATCGCGGGCAGCGCCACCCCGCAGACCGCGGCCACCACCGGCAGTGCCGCGGCACTCGGGGTGCGCAGCTCGCCCGCGACGAACTCGCGCTTGAGCTCGATCCCGGCGACGAAGAAGAAGATGGTGAGCAGGCCGTCCTTGGCCCAGCTCTCCAGCGAGAGATCGAGATGTAGCGGGGTCGAGGGGCCGACGGTGTGGTGCAGCACGCTCTCGTACGCGTGCGGCCAGACGTTGGCCCAGACGAGTGCCACGATCGCGGCGATCAGGAGCAGGACGCCGCCGACGGTCTCGGTCCGCAGCGCCTCGGTCAGGTAGCGGCGCTCGGGCAGCGGGAGCAGGCCGAGGAACTGGCGGCGCTGGGACGGCGGCGGGCTGGCCACGGGGACGACCTCCTGGGCGCGGACGGGCATGCGGATACACCGGTGGTGTGGTGCCGACCAGACTTCCCGGCGCGCCTTGGAGTGCTCTCGCGCATCTTGATGCGATCTTGATGCGCCATCCACAGTCTACTGGGCGCCAAGCCGATATCCGTTTTGTCGCATTTTATGGCCAGATCCGGTGATCCGCTGTCAGGCTCCGAGGTGCCGCAGCACCGCGAGCACCCGCCGGTGGTCGGCCGCCGAGACCGGGAGTTCGAGCTTCTGGAAGATGTTGGCGACGTGCTTCTCCACCGCTCGCTCGGTCACCACCAGTGCCGCCGCGATCGCCGCGTTCGACCGCCCCTGCGCCATCAGTGCGAGCACCTCCCGCTCGCGCGGACTGAGTTCGTCGACGGTGCGGCGACGGGGACCGGCTCCCATCAGCTGGTTGACCACTTCGGGGTCGAGGGCGGTGCCGCCCGCGGCCACCCGCTCCAGCGCATCGACGAAGTCCTGTGCGTCGAGCACCCGTTCCTTCAGCAGGTACCCGATGCCCGCCGATCCGCCGGCCAGCAGCCGGGTGGCGTACTGCGTCTCCACGTACTGGGAGAAGATCAGCACCGCCAGGGTGGGGTCGGCCGCCCGGAGTTCGACGACGGCGCGCAGGCCCTCGTCGGTGTGGGTCGGCGGCATCCGGATGTCGGAGATCACCAGATCCGGCCGGTGGTCGAGCACCGCGGCCCGCAGCTGCTCGGCGTCCGGAACCGCCGCCGCGACCGTGTGCCCTTCCTCTTCCAGGAGTTGGACCAGTCCGGCGCGAAGGATCGCGGTGTCCTCGGCCACTACCACCCGCATCGTCAGCCTGCTCTCTGCGCCCGAACCGATATGTTGATCAGTCAGATCGTCCCAGAGCGTGCGGGATCCGCGGCCGGCGTTCCCGGCAGCTGGATCGAGATCACGGTGGGCCCGCCGGCCGGGCTGCTGCTGGTCAGCACCCCGTCGGCCGTCCTGACCCGCTCGGCCAGCCCGCGCAGTCCGCTGCCCGTCCCGTCCAGCCGGACACCGCCCCTGCCGTTGTCGGTCACCCGCAGCCGCAGCCCGCCATCGGCCGAACCGACCGACACCGTCACCGAGGTGGCCCCGCTGTGCTTGCCCGCGTTGGCCAGCAGCTCGGCCGCGGCGAAGTACAGCATCGTCTCGACGGCGGCCGACGGCCGCCGGGGCAGGTCCAGGTGGACCTGGGCGGGGATGGCCGACCGGGCGGCGAGCGTGCTCAGCGCCGGACCGAGCCCGGCGTCCAGCGCGGGTGGATGGATCCCGCTGACCAGTTCGCGCAACTCGGCGATGATCTCCTTGGCCTCCTGCCGCGACTGCCGGAGCAGGGCCTGCGTCTGCTCGGTGTTCCCCAGGGCGAGTTGGCGCTCCGCCCGGCCGAGCCGCATGCCGAGAGCCACCAGCCGGGCCTGGGCGCCGTCGTGCAGGTCGCGCTCGATCCGGCGCAGCGTGGTGGCTGCCTCGATGATCGCGTGCGCCCTGGTCTCGGTGAGCTGGGCCAGGCGCAGGGCGGCGGCACTCGGGCCGAGCAGGCGCGGCATCAGCCAGCGGTCGACGAGCAGCGGCAGGCGGCCGGGCCAGGGGGAGGCGGTCAGCACCAGGGCGCCGAACGCCATGACCAGCAGCGCGCGCGGCCAGGTGTCGGCGTACCAGCCGGCGAACTCCGCGCCGTAGCTGTGCCTGACGCCCGCCGCGTCGGTCCGGTGCAGCGGCTCCACCTTCCAGAGCACGGGGTAGCAGAGGAAGAGGAGGCCGTAGGCCCACCAGAGGAAGCCCAGGGTGAACTGCGCGACGCCGAGCGGGAGGCGGATCAGCAGGTAGAGACAGACCCGCCAGGCGGCCGGATCGCCCAGCTGCTGCCCCAGCAGGCCGGAGAGCCCCGGAGCGCGGGGCGGCAGGGGCGGTGCCGCGATCTCCAGGCGCAGCAGGGCGCGGGCCAGCAGGCGGTGGAGGGCGCCCAGGGCGCGGTCCGCACGCAGGGTCAGGGCCAGGACGGGGAGGAAGAGGAGCCCGGCGGAGAGGATGCCGACGATGGCGGTGACCAGCACCGCGGCCAGCCCGAGGGCGGCCAGCGGCAGGCTGAGGAGCGAGTAGCACCGCTCCCGCCAGGAACGCGCGGTCAGCTGTTCGCGGATGAGAGCCCCCAGTGTCACCCGGTCAGTCTGGCCCATGGTGATCTCGGCGGTCACCCCCGGCGGCGATGCCGGGCCCCGGCGTCGACTTCCGCCGTTCCGGCGGCATCGAGCGAATGCGGCAGGACGTGGCCGAACTTATCGTCAAGTCAACGCGCCGCCCGCTGGGTGGCCGATCTCGACTCCACTCGGAGGCACCCCCATGTCAGTTCAGGAACCGGCTGATCAGGCCGGGCCCACCGCGGCGGTCCCGTCAGGCCGGGCCGCCGTGCCTAATCCAGCAGCGGGAGGTGGTGAGGGCACGCAGAGCGCGCCGCCGCTGTTATCTGCGGGACCTCATCGGGGGGAGCACACCGGGCGCTCGCCCGTGCCGTCCTCGGGTAGCTCCTCAAGTAGCTCCTCAAGTACCTCCTCGGTTCCACCCTCGGGGGCCTCCTCGGTGCCGCCGAGGCCCGTCGCCCCGCCCGTCCGCTCGGTCCCGCCGCCCCCCACCGGCCGGCCGGCCGTCCCGTACGCCGGACCGCACGCCGCAGCGCTGGCCGGACCGCTCGCCGTTCCGGTGCGTCGGGCGACCGCGAACCGCTACGGCGGCCCTGCGCCGCTGGGCATCCGCCTCGCCGGGGCCCGCACACCGGCCGGACCGGAACTCGCCGGCGACGAGGCCCTGCGGCTCGAACGCCAGCTGCGTCCGCTCTTCCAGGGCCTGCCGCCGCACAGCGGGGTCGCCGTCGCGGTGATCCAGGGCGACCAGCGCACCGTGGCCTGTCGTGGTTACACCGACCCGGCCGCCAAGCGCCCGGTGCGGGCCGACAGCAGGTTCGAGATCGGCTCGATCACCAAGACCTTCACCGCGCTGCTGCTCGCCGACATGGTGGCACGAGGCGAGGTCCGGTACGACGATCCGATAGACCGGTACCTGCCGACCGGGTCCGCCCCCGGGTATCCGATGGAGCGGCCGATCACCCTGCTCCACCTGGCCACCCACACCTCGGGGCTGCCGCGGCTGCCCGTCGGGCTGCTGCCGAGTGCCACACCGCACTGGTTCACCCGTCCGTGCGCGACCTTCGGCGTCGCCCACCTGCTGCACTCGCTGGCGCGCACGCCCGTCCGCGGGACGCCCGGGACCCAGGTGCGCTACTCCAGCCTCGGCTGCGGCCTGCTCGGGCTGCTGCTGGAGAACGCCGCCGGCGCCCGGTACGAGGATCTGCTGGCGAGCCGGATCTGCGGCCCGCTCGGCCTGCTGGACACCTCCTGCGCACCGGGCGGTGAGGTCGGCAGCGGCTACCGCCGGGGGCGGCGGGTCCCGTCCTTCCGGATCCCGGCGTTGCCCGGTGCCGCGGGGCTGCGCTCCAGCGCGGACGACATGCTCCGCTACATCCACGCGCTGCTGATGCTCGACAGTGGTCCGCAGGCCGCCGCGAGCGGCGGCGTGCCGCTGATCGGTCCGCTGGTCAGTACGGAGATCGGGCCGTTTGCCGGGCCGGTTGCCGCCCCGGTGGGACGGCCGGACGAGGTCGGCCCGGCGGTCGGCGGCCCCGCGGTCGGTGGTCCGGCGGTCGGTGGCCCGGCGGTCGGGCCGCCGAGGCCTGCGGAGCCGCCGAGGCCGCGGGCGGACTTCGCGCTGCGGTGCGCGCTGGGTGAGGTGCGCCGGCCCCGGGCGGCCCGGCGGCTGGCCGGCACCCGGGTCTGCCTGGGCTGGAAGCAGCGCCTGCTCGAACCGGCCACCGGTGCGGGCGACCCGGGTCCGGCCCGGGGCAGGCGGGGGCGCGGCGGCGAGGAGCTGGTCTTCCACGAGGGCGTCACGCGCGGCTTCGTGGCCTTCGCCGGCTTCAACCCGCAGGCCGGCACCGGCCTGGTCGCCCTGGTCAGTTCGCCTCCACCGCGTCGGCGCAGGTTCCTGCAGACCGCCTACGAGACGCTGCACGGCCTGTCCGTGGAGCAGCAGCGCCGCTGACGCAGCGCCGCCGGAAGCCGGCCGGTCCGCCGTGGACTCCCGGTGAACGCCCGAGGGCCTCCCCCTTCTGCAGAAGGGGGAGGCCCTCGGGCGTTCTTGCCGGGTGTTGCGGGGTCAGCTGTGGTCGGAGCCGGTCGGCAGCTGGGACTGGATGAGGTTCATCACGGAGGAGTCGGCGAGGGTGGTGGTGTCGCCGACTTCGCGGCCCTCGGCGATGTCGCGCAGCAGGCGGCGCATGATCTTGCCGGAGCGGGTCTTGGGGAGTTCGCTGACGACCTTGATCTGCTTGGGCTTGGCGATCGGGCCGAGGGTCTTGCCGACGTGGTTGCGCAGGTCGGCGATGAGCTCGTCGCTGTCGGTGGCGGTGCCGCGCAGGATGACGAAGGCGACGATGGCCTGGCCGGTGGTGGCGTCGGTGGCGCCGACGACGGCGGACTCGGCGACGGCGGGGTGGCCGACGAGGGCGGATTCGACCTCGGTGGTGGAGATGTTGTGGCCGGAGACGAGCATGACGTCATCCACCCGGCCGAGCAGCCAGATGTCGCCGTCCTCGTCCTTCTTCGCGCCGTCGCCGGCGAAGTAGCGGCCCTCGAAGCGGGACCAGTAGGTGTCGATGTAGCGCTGGTCGTCGCCCCAGATGGTGCGCAGCATGGAGGGCCACGGCTCGGTGAGGACGAGGTAGCCGCCGGAGCCGTTGGGCACCTCGCGGGCTTCGTCGTCGACGACGGTGGCCGCGATGCCGGGCAGCGCGCGCTGGGCGGAGCCGGGCTTGGTCTCGGTGACGCCGGGCAGCGGGCTGATCATCATCGCGCCGGTCTCGGTCTGCCACCAGGTGTCGACGATCGGGGTCTTGCCGGCGCCGATGTGCTCGCGGTACCAGATCCACGCCTCGGGGTTGATCGGTTCGCCGACCGACCCGAGGATCCGCAGCGAGGAGAGGTCGAAGCGGGCGGGGATGTCGTCGCCCCACTTCATGAAGGTGCGGATCGCGGTGGGAGCGGTGTAGAGGATGGTGACGCCGTACTTCTGGATGATCTCCCAGAAGCGGCCCTGGTGCGGGGTGTCGGGGGTGCCTTCGTAGATCACCTGGGTGGCGCCGTTGGAGAGGGGGCCGTAGACGATGTACGAGTGCCCGGTGACCCAGCCGATGTCGGCGGTGCACCAGTAGACGTCGGTCTCCGGCTTGAGGTCGAAGACGGCGTGGTGGGTGTAGCTGGCCTGGGTGAGGTAGCCGCCGGAGGTGTGCAGGATGCCCTTGGGCTTCCCGGTGGTGCCGGAGGTGTAGAGGATGAAGAGGGGCTGCTCGGCGTCGTGCGCCTCGGGGGTGTGCTCGGTGGACTGACGCTGGGTGAGCTCGTGCCACCAGACGTCGCGGCCCTCGGTGAAGGAGGTCTCCTGGCCGGTGCGGCGCACGACCAGGACGTGTTCGACCTGGGGGCACTTGGCCAGGGCCTCGTCGATGGCGGGCTTGAGCGCGGTGGGCTTGCCGCGGCGGTAGCCGCCGTCGGCGGTGATGACGAGCTTGGCGTCGGCGTCCTGGATGCGGGAGGCGACGGCGTCGGCGGAGAAGCCGCCGAAGACGACGGAGTGCGCGGCACCGATCCGGGCGCAGGCGAGCATCGCGACGACTGCTTCGGCGATCATGGGGAGGTAGATCGCGACGCGGTCGCCCTTGGCGACGCCGAGTTCGAGCAGGGCGTTGGCGGCCTGGGAGACCTCGTCCTTGAGCTGGGCGTAGGTGATGGAGCGGCTGTCGCCGGGCTCGCCCTCGAAGTGGATGGCGATGCGGTCGCCGTTGCCGGCTTCGACGTGGCGGTCGACGCAGTTGTACGCCACGTTGAGCTTGCCGTCGGCGAACCACTTGGCGAACGGCGGGTTCGACCAGTCCAGGGTCTCGGTGGGTTCGGTGGCCCAGCTGAGGCGGCGGGCCTGCTCGGCCCAGAAGCCCAGGCGGTCCTCGGAGGCCTGCGTGTACGCGGCCGCGGTGACGTTGGCGGTCGCGGCGAGATCGGCGGGCGGGGCGAAGCGCCGCTCCTCCTTGAGCAGGTTGGCCAGGCTCTCGTTGCTCAACGCGCACTCCTCATTCGAGTCTGTTCATCGTGCTTTCTTTCGCGGGCCCCCGCGGAAAGCACTGTGCTGCGGGATGTCCCTGCCAAGGGATTGTCCCGTGTGTCCCAGCGCACAGCTCACCAGGCGAAGAGGTCGGTTGACAAGGGGGCCCGGGAAATTGGTGTAGACCTTTGACTGATTGGTGATCGTCGAGGCAGATCGGCGGGCTGCGGATGCCGTCAGGTGGGAATTATGCCCCCGGTGACGTCCGACGGCCGAGCGGGCGCGTCGCCGGCCCACGGGGCATCAGCTGATTCTTGTGCGCCGAGTCTTGACGCTCGTCACCGCCGGTACTCCACTGGAAGTACCAGCTCAGGCGGCCTCCGCCGGGTGCCGGAGGCCTGAGGCCCCCGGGGTCGCCCGGCCCACGGGTGCGCGGGGCGGTGCGGAACTCTCGGGGAGTTGAACCATGGTGGAATCTCCTGCCGACCCTGCCCCGCTGCCGAGACCGGGTGACTTCGCAGTCGTCCAGATGTCCGGTGATATCGGACGACTGATCAGACTGGGCCAATGGCTCAACGGTGACGGCTTCGCCAACTACGAGCACGCATTCCTAATGATCGACGACGACACCTTGGTCGAGGCCGAACCCGGTGGGGCCCGCCGGGCCCCGCTCGCCGAGTACGGCGCGACGCGGATCCGCTGGTCCAGCGGCCGGATAGAGCTGACGGACGAACAGCGAGAGGCGGTCATAGCCGCGGCGCACCGCTACCTCCGGGTGCCGTACAGCTTCCTCGACTATGCGGCGCTGGCCGCCCGCCGGTTCCATCTGCCCGGCAGTCCGCTGCTCAAGGGGTACGTGGCCAGCACCCGGCACATGATCTGCTCGCAGCTGGTCGATCAGTGCTACCAGGACGCGGGGGTCCACCTCTTCAGCGACGGTCGCTGGCCGGGGTATGTGACGCCGGCCGACCTCGACCGGCGCATCGGCTGAGGAGCCGTCAGAGCCACTGGACCGAGAGCTGCTTTCGCGCGCTTCTCCCGTGCACCGCCGCATGCTGGTGTGGCGCGGGAGTCGCGTGCTCCCTTGACATGTTCCGAGGGCAACGCCACCATCGCAGGACCAAGGTTAGGGAACTTTACTAACCGTCGCCGCCCCCACACGTGCGACCCGCCTCCTGTCCGACGTGCGCCCTTCGAAACCCGCCGTGCACAGGACGGGCATGCCTCCTGAAAGGTTGCCATGAAGGTTGTCATGAACAAAAAGTTCTGGCCTGCCGTCCTCGCCGCCTCGGTGCTGCCGATCAGCCTCGCGCTGGCCACCGCGCCCGCTCGTGCAGCCACCGCGCCGGCGGCAGCCCCGTCGGCGGATGCGCCCTCGGCGGCGAGTGCCTTCCCGGCCCACTACGCGGCGCCCTACCTGCAGATCAGCGGCTCGGACGCGGCCGACCTCACCGCCGACCGGAAGGCCAGTGGCGTGCGCTACTACACGCTGGCCTTCCTCACGCCCAAGTCCGGGTGCACACCGATGTGGGAGGACGGCAACGACTCGCTCGGGGCGTTCACCGCGCAGGTCAACGCGGTCAAGTCGGCGGGTGGCAACGTGATCATCTCTTTCGGCGGTGAGGCCGGCGGCGAACTGGCCCAGACCTGCACCTCGGTCTCCGCGCTGACCGCCGCCTACGCCAATGTCGTCAAGACCTACGGAGTCACCAGGCTCGACTTCGACATCGAGGGCAGCGTGCTGGACGACAGCGCGGCCAACTCCCGCCGGGACCAGGCGCTGGCCGCGCTGCAGAAGAGCGACCCGTCGGTGCAGATCGACTACACCGTCCCGGTCGACCCGACCGGCCTGGAGTCGAACGCCCTCAGCCTGCTCAAGGACGCCAAGAGCAAGGGGGTCCAGGTGAACCTGGTCAACATCATGACCATGGACTTCGGTGACGGCCAGAACGCACTGAAGGACGCCGAATCCGCCGCCAACGCCACCGCGGGGCAGCTTGCCGGGGTCTACGGCGGCAGCACGGCCCAGGCCTTCGGACGTCTGGGCCTGACCCCGATAGCCGGGCGCAACGACGACAACGAGAACTTCACCCAGGCCAACGCGACCACTCTGGAGAGCTTCGCCGCGGCGAAGGGCGTCCAGGAGCTGTCCTTCTGGGAGGTCGACGGCTACGACAAGGGCGTGGGGTACGCCTACTCCAAGATCTTCAACAAGATCACGCATTGATGACGGCGCTGGGACGCTGCCCTTGGGCCCTGCGCTCGGGCAGCGTCGCGGCGCTGATGCGGGCGGATGTCGGTTCGGGCGCCGCCGGTTCGGCAAGCGCCGGGTTCGGGCGGCGCCGGTCGGGCGGCGCTGGTTCGGGTGGGGCGCCGGTCAGGCGGCGCTGGCGATCTCGCGGGAGCCGGCCACTGCGCTGAAGCGTCCGCTCTCCCGGTCGAGCACGTAGGTCTGGGCGGTGGCGAAGTCGAAGTACATGCCGACCAGTTGCAGATCACCGTCCAGGACGCGCCGTTCGACCGCGGGATTGGCCATCAGCTGGTCGAGTTGCTGCACCACATTGGTGATGCCCAACTGCTCGACCTCATCGCTGACCTGGCGGTCGGCGAACTCTGCCGGGATCCGGGCCAGCCGGGCCAGTGAGCCGCGGCCGTTGCGCAGCCACCGGGCCAGCGGGGTGGGGCGGCCGGGCTGCTCGTGCACACCGTTCAGCAGGGCCTTCATGGCGCCGCACCCGGAGTGACCGCAGATCGTGATGCTGCGCACCTCCAGCACCTCCACCGCGTACTGCACGGCGGCGGCCACGGAGTCGTCGGCGGCGCCCGGTTCGTGGGGGACGGGGACCAGGTTGCCGATGTTCCGGACGGTGAACAGGTCGCCTGGGCCGCTGCTGGTGATCATGCTGGTGACCAGCCGGGAGTCAGCGCAGGTCAGGAAGAGCTGCGAGGGCGTCTGACCCTCGCGCGCGAGCCTGGCCAGCTCGGGGCGGACCAGAGGTGCGGTGTGTGACTGGAATCCGCGCACGCCACTGAGCAGGCGACGGTGCGGATCGTCCTCCTGGTCGATGCAGCGGTGGCCGACCCAGGGCGTCCAGGCGCGGCAACGGTGCGGACCGGGGTTGCCGGCCGAGCGCACCGTCCCGTCCGGGTCCAGCACCTCGCCCTCCTGGCGGACGGTCAGCATCGTGACCTGGCCGCCGCGCGCCAGGTGGTCGGCGCGCCAGGACTGCAGTGCCTCGTAGGCGGCGTGGTCCAGGAAGGCGCCGTCGTGCAGGATCGTCACCCGCGCCCCGGCCGGTGGCGCGGCCAGCGCCCTGGTCAGCCTCGGCACGGAGAGAAAGGTCAACGGGCCGTGCGTGCGCACCTCGTAGGAGCCGTCCGGCTGGACGCTCACCTCGAGGTGGGCACAGGCCAAGCGGCAGAGGGCGAGCAGCGCGGTCGCCGCCGCGCCGGTGGCGACCCCCAGCGGGACTCCGAGCAGGACCACCCCGAGGACAGTGGCGAGGTAGACCGCGAACTCGCGGTGCCGGTAGACCCTGCGGATGTGTGCGAAGCCGACCATCTGCATGCCGACCACCATGACCAGGGCGGCCAGTGCGGCGAGCGGGATCCAGCGCAGGCCGCCGGTCAGCGCGACGGCGGCCACCAGCAGCCAGCAGCCGTGCA
Source organism: Kitasatospora sp. NBC_01302 (assembly GCF_035976515.1). Taxonomy (NCBI): domain Bacteria; kingdom Bacillati; phylum Actinomycetota; class Actinomycetes; order Kitasatosporales; family Streptomycetaceae; genus Kitasatospora; species Kitasatospora sp. NBC_01302. The sequence goes on along the minus strand of NZ_CP108404.1, from coordinate 4,399,246 downwards.
GCACGGTCGACCATCGACTCCGGGCTCCGGCACGGACGTTGGCCGAGCCGCGGATCTCCCCGCCGGCGACCGGGAGACCGCCCAGGAGGCCGCTGACCAGGTTGGCGGCGCCCTGGCCGCGCAGCTCACGGTCGAGGTTGCCGGGCGTGCCGCTCTGACGGTCGACCGAGACCGCGCTGAGCAGGGACTCGACGCTGGCCACCGCGGTGACCGTCAGGACCGCACCGAGCAGCGCGAGCGGTGCTCCGTGGGGGAGGGCGGCGAGGTCGTGCCGGCCCCAGGCGAGCTCGACCCGCGCGAGCCGGAAGTCGAAGAACATGGCCAGCGCCGTACCGGCTGCCACCGCGACCAGCGCGGCGGGGACGCGCTCGAGCAGGCCGCCCAGCCGACCGGCCTGCCCGGGCAGCAGGTGGAGCCTCGGCCACCCGCAGAGGATGGTGATGGCCAGCAGGCCCACCATCAGCGCCGGCGGATGCGGACCCGACAGCTGGGCGGGCAGCGCCGCCAGGTTGGCCACCGTGGAGCCCTGGGGCGTACCGCCCAGCACCACGTGGAACTGGGCGATCGCGATGGTGATCCCGACACCGGCCAGCATCCCGTGGACCACGGCCGGGGACAGCGCCAAGGCCGCCCGGGCCACCCGCACCGTGCCGAGCAGCAGTTGGAGCAGCCCTGCCGCGAGGGTGATCGCACAGGTGGCCTGCCAGCCGTACCGCGTGATCAGCCCGGCGGTGATCACGGTGAGCGCGGCCGAGGGGCCGCTCACCTGGAGCGGTGTCCCGCCGAGCAGGCCGGCCGTGATCCCGCCGGCGGCGGCAGCGACCAGCCCGGCCGTCAGCGGGGCCCCGGCGGCCAGCGCGATGCCCAGGGAGAACGGCAGCGCCACCAGGAAGACCACCAGGGAGGCGGTCAGGTCCTGGGCGGCGGGGCGGCGGTGGCGTGCCGCTCCCGGCGCCGCACCGAGGGGCGGCGCGTGGCTGTCGCTGGAGTCGTCGGTGCGCGGCGGGGGAGGGGGTGTGTCGAGGGCCATGGCTTCCCGTCCTTCCGTGGAACGGACGCGGTCTGGTCCGTTGTCGCAGTCAAGTCCTCTGGTGGTGTGGGTGATCGGCTCGGCCGTCCTGCCGCCTGGGGCGGCTGGACGGTGTGTGGGACACGCCGGCAGGCGCGGGTGCGTCGCCCCGGCAGGAGTGGCGACGCACGGACCCATCCATCTCCCGCACCAAGAGTTGGTAAACGGTGAGTAATGGAAGCTTTGCATGGCGTAAGCGTGTGCGGGAGTCCTCGGGGCGATATTCACCCCTGCGAGTGGCCTGCGGCGTTCGTGCTGACGCATGGACGGCGGGGCCGGCGCTACGCGCCCGGTGCGGGTGCGTACCGTCGGCCCCGCCGTCTGGCGCCCCGGGGCGAGGCGGGTGGGGTGGCCGGGTGCCGTGTCAGACGGTGGCACCGGCCGGGTCGGCGGCGTCCTGCGCGGCCGACACCTGGTCGGGCAGGTGTTCTTCGGCCCCGGGGTGCGGCGCGGCGGCCGAGCCCAGGACGAAGGACGGGTCGACCTGCGTCGCCAGGTCCACGCCCGCCTTGGCGTTGCCCCAACTCTCCGCGTTGCGCAGGTGGAAGCGGACGGCCTGCGCGGTGTACCGCCGCGGGTCCCGGAGCGGGAAGGCCCCGTCCGCCTCGGTGCGCAGCAGTTCCAGGACGGCCCGGTTCTCCGTCTCCAGGGAGCTGAGCGGGGGTTCGGCCCCCTGCTCCAGGCGGCGCACCCACTCCGAGTGCCCGAAGGTCGCCACCAGGTCCTCGCCCACCTCCCGGCGCAGGAAGTCCAGGTCGTCCGGGCCCTGGACCTTGTTGCCCACCACGCGCAGGTGTACGTCGAAGTCCCGCGCGTACTCCTTGTACTGGCGGTAGACCGAGACTCCCTTGCGGGTCGGTTCGGCCACCAGGAAGGTGAGGTCGAACCGGGTGAAGAGTCCCGAGGCGAAGGAGTCCGAGCCCGCGGTCATGTCGGTGACCAGGTACTCGTCCGGGCCGTCCAGCAGGTGGTTGAGCAGTAGCTCCACCGCACCGACCTTGGAGTGGTAGCAGGCGACCCCGAGGTCCTCCTCGGTGAAGGCGCCGGTGACCAACAGGCGCACCGAACCCTCGTCCAGCGCCACCGGGCGGGCGCAGCCGGCGTACACCGGATTCTCCTCGACGATGCGCAGCAGTCGGGAGCCCCGGCCGGGCGGCGTGGTCTTGATCATCTCGGCTGCGGAGCCGATCCGGGGGTTGCTGCCGCGCAGGTACTCCTTGATGGCCGGCAGCTGGGCGCCGAGGGCGGGCAGCTCGGCGGCCTGGTCGTCGGTCAGCCCGAGTGCGGGGCCGAGGTGTTGGTTGATGTCCGCGTCCACCGCGATCACCGGACGTCCTGCGGCGGCTAGATGACGGATGAACAGGGCCGACAGCGTGGTCTTGCCGCTGCCGCCCTTGCCGACGAAGGCGATCTTCATCTGGACTCCCGGCTCTCGCGCCGTCGACCGTCGCGTGGGCCCCGGCGGACTTGTTGATAATCGTTATCGTCTCCGATAGCGGTCATAGTAATCGTGGTTTGGTCCACCGCGCCGGAGGGAAGTGCGGATTGCCTCGAACGGGTGATGACGGGGTTGCTGTGCGGCCCGGACCGCCTGGGTCGTTACTCTCGGGTAGGTGAGCACTGGAACTGATCCGCTGGCCCCGCTGGCCGAGCTTCCCGGGGTGTCCGAGTCCGTCGCCGAGGTCCGCAAGGCCGTCGACCGGCTCTACGGCCACCGCGTCATGCGCCGCCGTGCGCCCGAGGTCACCGGGGAGGCCGCGCTGCGCGGAGCTCGCGCGTCGGCGGCGTTGTCCGGCGCGGACTGGCCGCTGGAGGAGGTCCGGCGGCGCAGCGACTTCAGTGCGGGCGCCGAGGAGCGCACGGTCGGTGGTGCGCTGCGGATCTCGGCGGAGGCGGGTCAGCTGCTGAGCGTCTGGCGGACCTCGCCGCTGCAGGTCCTGGCGCGGCTGCATCTGCTGGCCGCGAGCGACCCGGGCGCGGCTGCGGGCCCGGGCGCCGCCACCGCGGCGGCCGGCCGGCCGCGGCGGGCGGGCGAGTCGCCCGAGGAGCTGTTCCCGTCGGAGCTGAGCCCTGTGGAGGGCGTGGCGGCGGCCCCCAGCGATCCGCTGCTCGGAGAGTTCGAGCCGTCTGCCGATCAGGGCCAGCGGGGGGTCGGGGCGGCCCTGCCGCCCGCGCCGCCGGCGGACGAGGTGGCGGCCAGGCTCGACCAGCTCGCGCAGCTGTTGGCGACGCGGCCGTCGGGTGTCCAGGGTGGCGCTCCCGCGCTGGTGACCGCGGCCGTGGTGCACGGCGAACTGCTCGCGCTGCGGCCGTTCGCGAACTACAACGGACTGGTCGCCCGGGCCGCCCAGCGCATCGTGCTGATTGCCGAAGGCCTCGACCCCAAGGCGATCTGCCCGGCTGAGGTCGGTCTGGTCGAGCTGGGCACGGCCGCCTACCGCGAGGCGCTGGCCGGCTATGTCTCGGGTACGCCGCAGGGGCTGGCGCGCTGGATCGCGCACTGCGGCCTGGCGTTGCGGCTCGGTGTCCGGGAGAGCACGGCGGTCTGCGAGGCGATGCAGCGCGGGATGGTCTGATCGGAGGCCGGCGGCACCGCCTTCGGCAGGCAGGGGCCGGCGGACGGAGTTGCGGCGACATCCCGACTGCTGATGTCGCCGCTGGTACAACGATTCGGGTGACCATGCGTGCACCGGATTTGCCCATCAGGCGGGGATCCTGCCCGTTCGCCTGGTGCGGCGGCCCGATCGCGGGTCGGCTGCACGTGGGTGCTCGAAGGCTGTACGCGGTCCGTGGGCCTGAACTGCGGTGTCGGTCTGACCTCTTCGGGTCCTTCCGGGTCTCGCGGGCCGTGAGTCCTTTGTATCTCGGAATCAGGGCAAAGGGAACTCGAAGGGCGAATTCTTTACCTTTGCCCGATTTGGCACGAGCTGAGCGATGGTGGCCCGCCCGGTCGGTGGCCGGGCCACCCGCCGCTCAGGCGACGGGGCGCTGCCGCTTGGCGAGTTGCCAGACCAGGCCGGCGCTCAGGCAGGCGGCACCGACCGCGACGGCGGCCAGTACACCGCGGCTGGGTGTCTTGAACTCGGGCAGCCGGCGGTGCAGTTCGATGGGGCGGTCGAAGACCAGGATCGGCCACTCGCGGGCCGCGGCCTCCTTGCGCAGGCCGCGGTCCGGGTTGACGGCGGAGGGGCGGCCGACGGCCTCGAGCAGCGGCAGGTCGGTGATCGAGTCGCTGTAGGCGTAGCTGTCGGCCAGGTTGTAGCCCTTGCGTCCGGCCAACTCGCGGATCGCGGCGGCCTTGTTCTCCGCATACGCGTAGTACTCGATCTCGCCCGTGTAGCAGCCGTCCTCGATCGCCAGTCGGGTGGCGATCACGTGGTCGGCGCCGAGCAGGGTGCCGATCGGCTCGACCACTTCGGCCCCGGAGCTGCTGACGATCACCACATCCCGCCCGGCGGCGTGGTGTTGCTCGATCAGGGCCGCCGCCTCCTCGTAGATGAGCGGGTCGATCATGCCGTGCAGGGTCTCCGCGACGATCTCGCGGACCTGCTGGACGTTCCAGCCCCGGGTCAGCGCGGAGAGGTACTGCCGCATCTTCTCCATCTGGTCGTGGTCCGCGCCGCCGACCAGGAAGACGAACTGGGCATAGGCGCTCTTGAGAACGGCTCGACGGTTGATCAGGCCGCCTTGGTAGAAGGGCCTGCTGAAGGCCAGCGCGCTCGACTTGGCGATGATCGTCTTGTCGAGGTCGAAGAAGGCAGCGGTGCGGGCCGGGCCGAGTGGCGAGGGTCCGGCGACGGTCCGGGGTGCGCCGGCGTGCCCGGCGCCGGCCTCGGCAGGCTGATCGGCGGCGTCCGCCGCGATGACCGGAGCGGCCTCGGGGGGCTGCTCGGGTGTCTGCGGGACAATCGGGCTACCGCTCGGCGCGGGATTCGGCGCGGCCTGCGGCCCGGAGTTCTCGGCACCGTTGGCGATGTCGGCGTTCTCGGTGGTGTCCACAAGAACCGAGGATAGATGGCGGTCTCACGGGCGCCGCCATTCGGTGGACCCGGGGGCGTGCTGGTTTGTGTTTCTGGCCGGTCGGGTACACCATGGAAGTCACGGATCGTTCGCGACCGTGCTAACCCGGTCCGGCTCCTCCCCCCCCCGAGTCGGGCTGTGGATAGACGACCCCCGCTCTCCCCCCCGGCGGGGGTCGTCGCATGTTCAGGGCCATTCTTCGGGCCTCTGGCGGGGGGTGCCCGGCACGTGGGCGAGGGTGAGCATCCCCTCGGGCGATCTGATCGGCAGGCTCATGCCAAGCTATTTTCGTCACTCTATGTAGCTGGTCGAGTGGTACCTGCTTACGTGTTCAGAAGCGCGTCAATTTCGCTGTTGCGGACTCCTCGCACGAGTGAAGTAGGAGCCAATCGGGCGAGCGTGGATATCCACATGGCCCGGGTTATCCACAGCAAATGATGAGTCGCTGACGCAATTGGAACGAGGCGGCACGGTTGGGGCCGAGCCGAAGCCGTGGGCCCGGACCGATGAGGCACAGACCGCCGATCGGGACGCCGGCGCACGGTCGAGGTCCCATCGTCCTCGCTCGCCTCGTACCGCTCTCCCGGAGCCCGCCGTCCGACGCCTCGCGCGTCGGTCCGACGGGCGCGGCCGACGGTCCGTCAGCGGGCATCCCTTCCGGGGAGGCAGCCATGCCGGCACTCACCATCGACCAGTACGGATCGGCGTCCGACGATCCCGGCGCCGCCGGGCCCCTCATCCTGACCGAGGACGAGGCACTCACGGAGCAACTGCTCCGGCTCTGCGCAGCCGCCGGTGCCCAGCCCCAGCTGCTGGGCGGGGCACCACCGCTCCCGCGCTGGGAGGCCGCGCCGCTGGTCCTGGTCGGCGACGACCAGTCCAAGCGGTGCGCGGGGCTCCCCCGACGGCCCGGGGTGGTGCTCCTCGGCCTTGATCTCGACGACTGCGAGATCTGGGTCCGGGGCGTCCAGCTCGGCGCCGAGCAGGTGGTCTTCCTGCCGGACGCGCAGGCCTGGCTGCTGGACCGGATCGCCGACGCGGTGGAGGGCTCTGCCAGTCCGGCGCTGACCGTGGCCGTGCTCGGCGGTCGGGGCGGCTCCGGGGCCTCCACGCTCGCCTGCGCACTGGCCGTCACAGCCGCCGGAGCGGGCCACCACACGATGCTCATCGACGGGGATCCGATGGGCGGCGGGCTCGACGTCCTGCTCGGCGGGGAGAGCGCCGATGGGCTGCGCTGGCCCGACCTGGCCGGTACGCGAGGCCGGGTCAGCGGCGCCGAACTCGCCGCCGCGCTGCCGAGGTTGCACCAGATCAGCGCACTGTCCTGGGATCGGGGCAGTCCGCTGCAGATCTCGCCGATCGCGATGCACAGCGTGCTCGCCGCGGCTCGGCGCCGCGGCGGGCTGGTGGTCCTCGATCTGCCACGACATCTCGATCCGGCCGCCGCCCACGCGCTGGAGCAGGCTGACACCGGTCTGCTGGTGGTGCCCGCCGAGCTGCGCGCGATGGCGGCGGCGGGCCGGGTCGCGGCGGCGGTCGGCATGCGCCTGGCCGACCTGCGGGCCGTGATCCGGTGGCCGGGGCCGGTGGGCCTGCGGGGGACGGAGATCGCCCGTGGCCTGGGCCTGCCGCTGGCCGGCGAAATCACCCACGAAGCGGGCCTGACGGTCGACGCGGAGCGCGGCAGGCCACCGGGGGCGCGGGCTCGTGGCCCGCTCGCCCGGTTCTGTTCCGCGTACCTGGCCGCGGTTCTGCCCAGCACGTCCGTCACCGAAGGAGGAATGGCGTCATGAGCACCCGCACGACGTACACCAGGAACGACCTGGGCCGGCCTGCCGACTGGGGCCCGAGGCCGCACCGGCCGCGAGCGGCCACCGCGGCGGTGCGACGGCACTCCACCACTCCGGCCGCCGCGGCGGCGTCGGGGGTGACGGCGGCGGGGCGCGCGACGGCCCTGCTGGATGCCGTTCGGCTGAGGCTGGCCGAGGCGGGCGCGGTGCCCACGGCCACCGAGGTCACTGCCGCATTGCGCTCCGAGCGGCTGCCGCTGGGTGGCGACGACCTGCTCGAGACCGTCAGCACGCTCCGCTCGGAGCTGGTCGGTGCGGGCCCGTTGGACGCCCTGCTGAGCGCGCCGGACGTGACGGATGTGCTGGTCAACGGGCCGGACGAGGTCTGGGTGGATCGCGGCGGCGGGTTGTGCCGGGAGAACTCCGTCGGTTTTCCCGATGCCGAGGCGGTGCGTCACCTCGCGCATCGGCTCGCCACCGCGGCCGGCCGCCGGCTCGACGACGCCCGGCCCTGGGTCGACGCCCGCCTCCCCGACGGCACCAGGCTGCATGCGCTGCTCCCGCCGATCGTCAGCGACTGCACGCACCTCTCGTTGCGGATCGCTCGCCAGCATCCCTTCACGTTGGACGAGTTGGTGGCGGCCGGGGCGCTGCCGCCGGGGGGCGCCGAGTTGCTCGCCGGCATCGTCCGGGCCCGGCTCTCGCTGATGATCAGCGGCGGGACGGGCGCCGGCAAGACATCCTTGCTGGCCGCGTTGCTGGGCCTGGTCGGGCACCAAGAGCGGATCGTCATCGCCGAGGACTCCGCGGAGCTGCGGCCGGCTCATCCGCACGTGGTCCGGCTGCAGGGGCGGCCACCCAACCAGGAGGGGATCGGTGAGCTGGCCCTGCGCGATCTGGTGCGGCAGGCGCTGCGGATGCGCCCGGACCGCTTGGTGGTCGGGGAGGTGCGTGGCGCGGAGGTGACCGAGCTGCTGGCCGCCCTCAACACCGGCCATGAGGGCGGTTGCAGCACCGTGCACGCCAATACGGCGGCCGACGTGCCGGTCCGCCTCGAAGCGCTGGGGTCGATGGCGGGCCTGGACCGCTTCGCCCTGCACAGCCAGCTCCGCGCCGCCCTGGACGTGGTGATCCATCTGGTCCGCGATCAGCGGACCGGGCAGCGACGGGTCGCCGAACTGCACACGCTGGCCGAGGATCGCGCCGGTCTCGCCGCCACCGTTCCCGCGGTGGTCTTCGGCCCGGACGGTTCGATCGCACGGGGGCCGGGCTGGGAGCGGTTGGTGCGGCGCTGTGCCGAGCGCGGCGTCGCCGTGGAGCGGGGGCGGCGATGACCGGGCGTCAGGTGGATCTCGGGCTGGCCCTGCTGCTCGGCGCGATCGCGACAGGCGCGTGGGCCTGGCTGAACCGGCGGGTGCGGCTGCGGCGGCGCTTCGGGGCCCTGCTGCCGAGGCGGCCGAGCGGTCCCGCGGTGCTGGTCAGGATCGGCCTGCGACGGCTGCGCTGGTTCTACGGCTGCGGCTGGCCCCGGCCACGCTGGCTGGTGGTCGAGCTCTGGCTGCTGCCAGTCGGGTTGGCCATCGGCTACGGCGCCCGTTCGCCGATTCCAGCGGTGGCCGCGGTACTGCTGATCTTTCCCAGCTGTCGGTGGCGGGAGCGGCACGGGGCGATCCAGGAGGAGCGCTCGCGGGCAGCCGCCGTCATCGAACTGTGCGCCGCGCTGGCGGGCGAACTGCGCGGTGGCGCAACGCCCGAGCAGGCGCTGGAGACGGTGACTGCCCCGGGCCGGGCGGCTGGGAGCGTCCTCGGCCGGCTGGGTGACGAGGCGCTGGCCCGTCTGGCGGCCGGCCGGTACGGCGCGGATGTACCGGCGGCGCTGCGCTGGCTCGGGACCCTGCCCGGGGGTGCCGGGGCCTGCGCGATCGCGGCCTGCTGGCAGGTGACCGCGGACAGCGGCACGGGGCTCGCCGCGGCCCTCGACCAGGTGGCCGAGGCGCTGCGGGCCGATGGTGCGCTGCACGAGGAGGTCCGGAGCGAGCTGGCCGGGCCGCGGGCCACCGCCGGCCTGCTCGCGGCTCTCCCGGCCTTCGGGCTCCTGTTGGGCGCCGCCCTCGGGGCCCGGCCGCTGTCGGTCCTGCTGCACACCCCCTTGGGGTGGGGGTGCCTGCTGGCAGGCCTGCTCCTGGAGGTCACCGGGCTGCTGTGGACCGGGCGGATCGTGCGCGCGGCGCTGGCCGACGTGGGCGCTCCGGCCGGGGCCGTGGCCCGACCGCCGGGGCAGCGGGCGCGGCCGGAGCGACCGGGGACGGCTGCCGCGCCGCGGCGGGCCTGCCGGGCGGGTGGCGGCGGGCCTGGGGGCCCGCACACGCGGCGGCCCCGGGCGGTCCCGTCGGCCCGGCGGCGGTCGAGCACGACGGTACGGCGGCGGGGTTGCACGGGGTGGCCGACGCATCGGGGGCTGCCTCCGGTCGGCGAGGGCGTGCTGGGGGTGTCGTGGTGAACACGGTGTCGAGACTGGCCCAGGCGCTGCCGGTGCCGTTGCCGCTGGTGATCCTGACGGGGGCGTTCACGCCGGTGCTCGTGCTGGTGGCAACCGCTGGCCGATTGCTGCGGCGTCGGGCCCAGCGCCGCCGGGCGGCTCGGGTGGGGCTCTTCGGGGAACGGGAAGGAGATCGGCCGACCCGGGCCGCCGGCGGCACCGGGCGTGGCCGGCCGAGGGGCCGCTGGCGGATGAAGGCAAGGGGCGGGGTGCCGCTGCTCGTCGGCGCGCTGGTGGCTGCACTGGTGCCTGGCGCGGTGGGCGTGCTGGGGGGAGTGCTGGCGGCGGTGCTGCTGCTGTGGCGGGGGCCGCCGGTGTTCCGCTCGGGCCGCGCCGGTCGGGCGTCGGGCGAGCCGGGTGCGCTGGTGGCTCAACTTCCCTTGACCGCCGACCTGCTGGCCGCTTGCCTCGGGTCGTCCGCCTCCCCGGCGCAGGCCGCCGAAGCCGTCGCGCGGACGATCGGTGACCCGATGCGGACACGGCTGGCCGCCGTGTCGGCGGAGTTGGCCCTGGGAGCGCCGCCGGCGCAGTGCTGGCAACGGCTGGGCGCTGACTGCCCGGCGCTGGCCCCGCTGGCCCGATGCCTGGTGCGCGCCACCGTCAGCGGCGCGCCGCCGGCCGCGGTGCTCGCCGGTCTGGCCCTCTCCCAGCGGTCAGCGGCGGCTCGCGCCGCGCACACCCGGGTGCGTCGTGCAGGAGTGCTGGCGACCGCGCCGCTGGGTCTGTGCTTCCTGCCGGCGTTCGTCCTGATCGGCATCGTGCCCGTGGTCACGGGCCTGGCGGCGGCGTTCGGTCGGCGGGTGTGACTGGCAAGTCTCTTGCTGGAAGCAGCAGGTGGCGTGACGTCAGATATGAAACCGAGAACTCCTCAACGGAAGGCAGTGAGAACGATGAGTGGAACGAACGGAGCCCGTGGCAGGCGCAGGGCCAGCGCGATGAACCGTGGTGCCGGTCGGGGAGGTCCGGTGGTGACCTTCATCGCGTCGCCGTCGCACGAGCGGTCGGGAGAGGGCCGAGCGGCGACCGGTGGACTGGCGGCCGTCCGGCGCCTGCCCGTGCCGTCGGCGGTCGGGCCGACGGCCGAAGTCCCGGATGAGGTGCGGTCCCTCGGGCGACCGGGGCGGGCCGGGCCGGCGTCCGCACCCACGCACCGCAGGCCGCGGCGGCGGGTGCGCGAGTCCGTCCGCTACGCGTTGCACCGGTTCCTGCGCCTTCTTCGTCGCAGCTTCGTCGACGCCGGCGACGAAGGGATGTCGACCGCCGAATACGCGATCGGAACGGTGGCGGCCTGCGGGTTCGCGGCCTTGCTGTACAAGGTCGTGACGAGTGAGGCGGTGACCACTGCGCTGACCGAGCTGGTGAATCGGGCGCTCCATGTGGTCTGACGGGCCGGGGCCGCCGGTTCGGCGTCGGCGGCTCACCGCCCGGTGGCGCCGCGCGCTCGTCGGCCGTGTCCGTGCCAGGCGGGCCGGGCGGGCCGGCCGGGCTGCCCACGAGGCGGGGTATGTGACCGCGGAGACGGCGGTGGTGGTGCCTTCACTGGTGCTGCTGCTCGCGATGCTCCTGTGGGGCGTTCTGGCCGGGGCCGCGCAGCTCCGGTGCATCGACGCCGCGCGGGTCGCGGCCCGGACGGCGGCACGGGGTGACGCCGACGCTGTCGCCAAGGCCGCCGTGGTCGCCCCGCCGGGGGCGACCATCCAGGTGCTCACGGGCGGCGACACGGTCTCGGCCCTGGTGGAAGCGAAGTGTCTCGGGGTCGGGCGGCTGGCATCCGCGCTCTCGGTGACGGTCTCCGCAACAGCCGTGGCCGCACGGGAGGACCGGATCGGAAGGGAGGTGGAGTGATGCTGTCCGACGGACCGGCGCCGGCCGGTGTCGGTGCTCGGGACGGGTGCTCCGGGCGGGGCCGGGGCCGTGGGCCGGGCGGTGGCCGGTGCCGGGATCGGGACCGCGGGTCGGCGACGATCTGGCTCTCGGGGTTGCTGTTCCTCGGGTGCGCGGTCTTCGGGCTCGCCCTTGACCTGGGGTCGGCGCTGGCCGCCAGGCATCGCGCCGAGTCCGCCGCCGACCTGGCGGCGCTGGCGGCGGCGGACCACCTCCTGTTGGACGCCGACGGCGGGTGCGCCCGGGCCGCGGCGCTGGCGGCGGCCCAGCGAGCCCAGCTGGTCTCGTGCGTGGTCGATCTCGGCACGGACAGCGTCGAAGTGGCCGTCCAGGTCCCGGTGCGGGGCGTCCGGATCCCGGTCGGACCGGCGACCGCACGGGCGCGGGCCGGGCCGGTCTGGGCCCCGGAGGGAGCGGACGAGGCGGCTCCGGCCCCGCCCGCCCCGCCGACCACGGCGGCCCTGGCGATCCGTGGCGGCGCGCCCGTCGGGTGGGGCGCCCGTCGGGCGGGAGCCGGGATCGCCCGGCGTCAGGCGCTACCCGGGTTCGACCTCGGCACCGGGCTCCTCCCCGGCGCTGGGCGCGCCGGCGAGGAGCCCGGTCAGCAGCCGGACGGCCCCGGCCTTGTCCAGCGGGTCGTTGCCGGTCCCGCACTTGGGCGACTGGACGCAGGACGGGCAGCCGCGCTCGCACTCGCAGGAGGCGATGGCCTCGCGGGTCGCGGTCAGCCACTGCACCGCGCGTCGAAATCCGTGCTCGGCGAAGCCGGCCCCGCCGGGGTGGCCGTCGTAGACGAAGACGGTCGGCAACTGGGTGTCCGGGTGCAGCGGCACCGAGACGCCGCCGATGTCCCAGCGGTCGCAGGTCGCGAAGAGCGGCAGCAGACCGATCGAGGCGTGCTCGGCCGCGTGGGCGGCGCCGGGCAACTGGTCGTAGGGGATCAGCGCGTCCAGCAGTTGCTGCTCGGTGACGGTCCACCAGACCGCCCTGGTCCGCAGCGTCCTGGGCGGCAGGTCGAGCTTGGTCTCACCGAGGATCTCGCCGGTGGAGATCCGCTTGCGCAGGAAGCCGACCACCTGGTTGACGACCTCGACCGAGCCGAAGTTGAGGCTGCCCTCGCCCCAGGCCACGGTGCGGTCGGTGGCGAGGATCGAGATGGCCGTGGTGTCGCGGGCCGAGGTGGTGTACGAGGGGTTGGCGAGTTCGACCAGGGCCGCCGAGGCCTCCAGGTCGAGGTCCCGGACCAGGTAGGTGCGCCCCTGGTGGAGGTGGACGGCGCCGGTGTGCACCGTGGTGTGCGCGGCGGCCGCGTCGACGGTGCCGAGCAGTCGCCCGGTGGACGCCTCGACGATCTGGACCGGATTGCCGCCGCTGCCGCGCAGGTCGACCGCGTCGACCGCTCGTTCACGGCGGGTCCAGTACCAGGAGCCGTCGGTCCGGCGACGCAGCAGCCCCCGCTGTTCCAGCACCGGCAGCAGCTGGGCGGTCGTGGGACCGAACAGCTCCAGGTCGTCCGGCCCGAGCGGGAGTTCGGCGGCGGCGGCGCACAGGTGCGGAGCGAGCACGTGCGGATTGTCGGGATCGAGCACCGTCGCCTCCACCGGGCGGGCGAAGAGCGCCTCCGGGTGGTGCACCAGGTAGGTGTCCAACGGATCGTCGCGGGCGATCAGGACGGCCAGCGCCCCCTGGGCCTCGCGTCCGGCCCGTCCGGCCTGCTGCCACAGGGAGGCGCGGGTGCCGGGGTAGCCCGCCATCAGCACGGCGTCCAGGCCGGAGACGTCGACGCCCAGCTCCAGCGCCGAGGTGGAGGCCAGACCGAGCAGCCGTCCGGAGTGCAGGTCGCGCTCCAGGGCGCGGCGCTCCTCGGGCAGGTAGCCGCCCCGGTAGGCGGCGATCCGGTTGGCGAGCGGTGCGTCGAGGTTGTCCTGGGCCTGCAGCGCGACCAGTTCGGCGGCGCGCCGGGAGCGTACGAAGGCCACCGTCCTGGTGCCGGCCGCCACCAGGTCGGTGAGCAGATAGGCGGCCTCGGTGGTGGCGGTCCGCCGGACCGGGGCACCGTGCTCGCCGACGTGTTCGGTGAGCGGCGGCTCCCAGAGGGCGAAGACCAGGGGGCCGCGGGGCGAGGCGTCCTCGGTCACCGCGACCGCGGGCAGCCCGGTGAGCCGTTCGGCGGCCGCGGCCGGACCTGCGGTGGTCGCGGAGGCGAGCAGGAAGGCCGGGTCGGAGCCGTACCGGCGGCAGAGCCGGCGCAGTCGGCGCAGTACCTGGGCGACGTGGGAGCCGAAGACGCCGCGGTAGCTGTGGCACTCGTCCACCACCACGTAGCGCAGCGCCTTCAGGAAGGAGGACCAGCGGGGGTGCGCGGGCAGGATGCTCCGGTGCAGCATGTCGGGATTGGTCAGCACGTAGCTCGCGTACTGGCGGACCCACTCGCGCTCCTGCGGCGGGGTGTCGCCATCGTAGAGCGCGGCGCGCACCCGGTCCGGGGCGAGCTCGGCGGCCCGGCGGCGCTGGTCGGCCGCGAGGGCCTTGGTCGGGGCGAGGTAGAGCGCGGTCGCGCCACGGCCGTTCGGCGCCTCGGTGCCGTCCAGCAGATCGCTCAGCACCGGTGCCAGGTAGCCGAGCGACTTGCCCGAGGCGGTCCCTGTGGCGATCACCACAGTTTGGCCCTCCTTGGCCAGATTCATCGCCTCGGCCTGGTGCGCCCAGGGCCGGGAGACACCGAGCTCCGACGCGGCGGCGCGGATCTCGGGGCGAATCGAGTCGGGCCAAGGGGCGTAGCGCGCCTCGCGCGCGGGGAGATGCTCCGTATGGGTGAGCCGGTCCGAGCGGCCCCGGCTGGCGACCAGGGTGTCGAGCAGGGCCTCGGGCAGGCGATGGCTGGGCGGCATGGAGACCCAGTGTGTCACTGGAGTGACGGACAATCGCGGCAAGCCATCGTGCGGGCATGCTGCCAGGTGGTTGAATGATGCGGTGGCGGCCAGCTGGCCGGACCGGCGGCACCTGGGCCGGTTGCTCGGCCATGCGGTGGAGACCGGTTCAGACGGCGCAGGCCGGCTGGCACGGTGGAGATCGCTGGTCGGGAGCGGTGGCCGAACGGCCGATGCCGCCCGACTCGCCGTAGAACGCAATAGACGTAGCAAGGCAAGGTGCTGGAGGTTCCGTGGACCTGTCCCTGTCGACCCGTACAGTCGGCGACCGCACGGTCGTCGAGGTTGGCGGCGAGATCGATGTGTACACCGCTCCTAAGCTTCGCGAGCAGCTGGTCGAGCTCGTCAACGACGGCAGCTACCACCTGGTCGTCGATATGGAGGGTGTCGACTTCCTGGACTCGACCGGGCTGGGCGTGCTGGTGGGCGGCCTGAAGCGGGTCCGTGCGCACGAGGGTTCGCTGCGCCTGGTCTGCACTCAGGAGCGCATCCTGAAGATCTTCCGGATCACCGGTCTGACCAAGGTCTTCCCGATCCACTCCTCGGTGGACGAGGCCGTCGCCGCGACCGACTGATCCGGCTGGCCCGGGGCCGTCCCGCTCAGCGGGGCGCCCCCGGTGCCCGGCCGCATGAGTTTTCCTGGCCGCACGCGGTTCTGTCGCGGCCTCATGTATTCCGGTGCGTCCGCTGCGGTGCGTCGGCCGGTGATTGGCGCCCCGTCAGGGTGCTCGCGCCGCAAAAGTGGTGGCGTCGCGTCAGGATGCCGGGTCATGGTGCCGGTTCTGGTGCCAGGGCAGCGGCCGTTGGCGAGTGCCGAGCCGCGGCTTGGCGGCAGTGTGCCCCTGGAGACGACCCCGAGAGGGAGAGATGGCAACCGTCGAACTGCGATTCAGCCCCCTTCCCGAGCACGTGCGGACGGCACGGCTGGTGGCGGCGGCGGTGGCCAGACGCGCGGGCGTGGACGAGTCGGTGCTGGACGAGCTCCGGCTGGCCGTCGGCGAGGCCTGCTCCCGTGCCGTGGGCCTGCACCAGCGCGGCGGCCTCGCCGGCGCCGTGCGGGTCGCGCTGACCGACCAGGAGAAGCGTTTCGTCATCGAGGTCGGTGACGGCGCCGGCGAGCTGAGCGAGTTGGCCGCGCCCACCGACGACGACTCGGGGGACGGCTCCGACGACACCCTCGGCCTCGCGGTGATCACCGGACTGGTGGAGGACGTCGAGGTCGGCCGGGACGACGCCGGCGGCCTGATCCGGATGGCCTGGCCGGTCCACCCGGCATAGCGGTGGTTCAGGAGGCCCAGTGCGGCCCCTGATGTTCCCCGCACGTGAAGTGACAAGAAAAAGAATCATGGGCGGCCCCGAAAACCAAGGTTTTTCGGGGCCGCCCATGATTCTTTCTGTTCTGTGCTGCACGCGGTCTATATCAATCCCGCGTTGATTCCTACACTCGCTCCTGGATATCCGGTCGGACCGACTGATCCGGTCCGGTCGCCTGTGCCACCAGAGCCACGTGCGCGCCGTCCGGACCGTTCGGCGTGCCGGTTTTCGGGGAGGACGCATGGCGGGAATCACGATCATCGCGACTGCTTCAAGCGCTATCGGCGCACTCACCTCCGCTCCAGCCACTCCAGTTCCAGCTCTCTCCGCGCCAGCCTCGCACGCGCTTTCAGCCTCGTCCGCGCCGCTGGCCACACTTTCCGCCGGGGCACCGGTGCGACCACGAATCTTGAACGTTCTGGCCGACGGTTCCACCGGCAACGCGGTACTCACCGGTGGCAACCGGCTGGTGGTGGTGATCATCGGTCTGATCGCCCTGGCCGCCCTCGGTGTCGCCGTCCTGCTGGTTCGCCAGGTGCTCGCGGCCGACGCCGGAACGCCGGTCATGCGGCGGATCGCGGGAGCCGTCCAGGAGGGGGCGAACGCCTACCTGGCCCGGCAGTTCCGCACCCTGGCGGTGTTCGCGGCCGGCGCCTTCTTCCTGCTGATGCTGCTGCCGGCGGACAACTGGTCGCAGCGCCTCGGACGCTCGGTCTTCTTCCTGGTCGGCGCCGTCTTCTCGGCGGCCACCGGGTACCTGGGCATGTGGCTGGCGGTGCGGGCCAACGTCCGGGTGGCCGCGGTGGCCCGGGGCGTGTCGGCCGGTCAGGAGCGCTCGGCGCAGCACCGGGCGATGCGGATCGCCTTCCGCACCGGCGGCGTGGTGGGCATGTGCACGGTGGGCCTGGGCCTGTTCGGCGCGGCCGTGGTCGTGCTGATCTACCAGGCCGACGCCGCCCGGGTGCTGGAGGGCTTCGGCTTCGGCGCCGCGCTGCTCGCGATGTTCATGCGGGTCGGCGGCGGGATCTTCACCAAGGCGGCGGACGTCGGCGCGGACCTGGTCGGCAAGGTCGAGCAGGGCATCCCGGAGGACGACCCGCGCAACGCCGCCACCATCGCGGACAACGTCGGCGACAACGTGGGCGACTGCGCGGGCATGGCGGCGGACCTCTTCGAGTCCTACGCGGTGACCCTGGTGGCCGCGCTGATCCTGGGCCGCGCGGTCTTCGGCGACGTCGGCCTGGTGCTGCCGCTGATCGTGCCGGCGATCGGCGTGCTCACCGCGGTGCTCGGGATCGTGGCGGTCGCCCCGCGCGAGCGCGACCGCAGCGGGATGTCCGCGATCAACCGGGGCTTCTTCCTCTCCGCCGCGGTCTCGCTGCTGCTGGTGCTCGGCGCGGCCTACCTGGTGCTGCCGTCCAGCTTCGCGGCCCTGCACCACGTGCCGGACGCGATCCGCGGTCACCACGGCGATCCGCGCCTGTTCGCGCTCGCCGCGGTGGTGATCGGGATCGTGCTGGCCGTGCTGATCCAGCAGCTGACCGGCTACTTCACCGAGACCAACCGCCGGCCGGTGCGCGACGTCGGCCGCAGTTCGCTGACCGGTCCGGCCACCGTGGTGCTCTCCGGCGTCTCGCTCGGCCTGGAGTCGGCGGTGTACTCGGCGGTGCTGATCGGTGCCGCGGTCTACGGCGCCTACCTGCTGGCGGGCGGCTCGATCGTGCTCGCGCTCTTCGCGGTCGCGCTGGCCGGCACCGGCCTGCTGACCACGGTCGGCGTGATCGTGGCCATGGACACCTTCGGGCCGGTCTCCGACAACGCCCAGGGCATCGCCGAGATGTCCGGTGAGGTCGAGGGCCTGGGCGCCCGGGTGCTGACCGAGCTGGACGCGGTCGGCAACACCACCAAGGCGATCACCAAGGGCATCGCGATCGCCACCGCGGTGCTCGCCGCGACCGCCCTGTTCGGCTCGTTCACCGACGCGATCAACGAGGCCGTCGCCAAGGCCGGCGGCAGCGCGGTGATCGGCAGCCCGGCGGGGCTCAGCCTGGACATCTCGCAGCCCAACAACCTGGTCGGCCTGCTGCTGGGCGCGGCCGTGGTCTTCCTCTTCTCCGGACTGGCCGTCAACGCGGTCTCCCGCTCGGCCGGTTCGGTGGTCTTCGAGGTGCGCCGGCAGTTCCGTGAGCACCCCGGGATCATGGACGGCAGCGAGACCCCGGAGTACGGCAAGGTGGTCGACATCTGCACCAGGGACGCGCTGCGCGAGCTGGCCACCCCCGGCCTGCTGGCCGTGCTGGCGCCGATCGCGGTGGGCTTCGGCCTGGGGGTCGGCTCGCTCGGCTCCTACCTGGCGGGCGCGATCGGGGCGGGCACCCTGATGGCGGTCTTCCTGGCCAACTCGGGTGGCGCCTGGGACAACGCCAAGAAGCTGGTGGAGGACGGTGCCCACGGTGGCAAGGGCAGCGAGGCGCACGCGGCGACGGTGATCGGCGACACCGTCGGCGACCCGTTCAAGGACACCGCGGGGCCGGCGATCAACCCGCTGCTCAAGGTGATGAACCTGGTGTC
The DNA here is from genome assembly GCF_035976515.1 of Kitasatospora sp. NBC_01302. Taxonomy (NCBI): domain Bacteria; kingdom Bacillati; phylum Actinomycetota; class Actinomycetes; order Kitasatosporales; family Streptomycetaceae; genus Kitasatospora; species Kitasatospora sp. NBC_01302. Next base: position 4,381,129 of record NZ_CP108404.1, on the reverse strand, counting down.
GCTGCTGATCGCGCCGGCCGTGGTGCGGTTCAGCTACGGGGTGCACGCGAGCGCGGGCGTGCGCGCGCTGGTGGCCGTCGTCGCGGTACTGGTGGTGGTCGGCGCGGTGTACGCCTCCAAGCGCCGCACGGTGGACGTGGCGGGCGGCACGGACGCGCCGCAGGGCGTCGGGGACGGGAGGGTGGCCCCGGCCGGGGGCTGAGCGTCGCCCGGGGGCCTCGCGTCGCCCGGGGCCGAAGGCCGGTCGAGGTCGTCGGGTAGGTTCACCCGGGACGGATCGCGACGTGACTGAAGGGCTCCCAGGTGGACGAGCGAGTGCTGGCGGACGGGCGTGCCCAGGCGGCGGGACGGGGCGGCGGTACGCGCTCGCGCACAGGCGGACCGGCCCGCCGCCTGCTCGGCCTGCCGCTGCTCGGGGTGCTGCTCGCCACCGGCGCGGCGGCCTGCTCCAGTGACAACAGCGGGCAGCTGAACAGCTGGGCGAAGCAGGTCTGCGACGGGATGCGGGACCCGGTGACCCAGTCGCAGAACGCGCTGAAGGACACCGGACAGGTCAAGCAGGGCGAGGCGCCGGCCGATCTGCAGAAGCGACTGGCGGCCGACCTGGGCGCCCTGGGCACGTCCAACCAGCAGATCGCCGACGCGATCGACAAGGCCGGCGCTCCCAAGATCGACAACGGCGCCGGCCTGCAGAAGGACGCCGTGAGCGAGCTGCGGCAGGCGGCGCAGGGGTACCAGGACGTCCAGAAGAAGCTGTCCGGGCTGTCGACGGACGATCAGGGGAAGTTCGCCGACGGGCTGAAGAGCGTGGGCGACCAGGCGCAGCAGCTGTCCAAGCTCTCCACCGTGGCGCTGGCGAAGGTGCAGACCGGCGACCTGGGGAAGGCCCTCGCCAAGCAGCCCGGCTGCAAGAGCCAGGGGTCCTCTACGGCTGGTGCCGGCGGGGCCGCGGGTGCGAGCGCGGGTGCGTCGGCCGGCCCGGGTGCGTCGGGCAGTCCGGCGTCCTCCGGCAGCCCGGCGGCTCCCGGCAGCCCGGGCGGGGCGCCCAGCGCGGGCGGATCGGCGAGCCCCGGCGGCGCGGGCAGCCCGAGCGGGTCGCCCGGCCCGGGCGGTTCGGGGTCGCCGGCCGCGGCCGGCAGCCCGGCCGGCTCCGGCTCCGGGAGCCCTGCGGCCTCGGGCAGCCCGTCCGGCAGCGCCTCGCCGAGCTGAGCCGTGGCCCCGCGCGCCCTGACGGCAGGTCAGGGCGCGCCCGGCTCGGCCGCCCGGCTCGCGGGCGGGACAATGGCGAGGTGACCAAGCTCCCCAATCCCGACCCCGCCCACCTCGCCCGACTGCGTGAGGCGCTGCTCGCCGCCTCATACACCGCCGACGGCTGCCTCGACCTGCTCGGCCCCACGGGCTACGCCGCGCTCGCGCGCAGCGAGGCCGTGCCGGCGCTGCGCGCGACCAGGGGCGGCACGCCGCTGGAGACGCTGGTCCGGCTCTTCCTGCTCCAGCAGCCCGTCCCCTACGCCGCCGCGGCCGCCGCGCTGCCGGTCCAGGAGTGCCTGGCGGACGGCTGGCTGGAGCGCTCCGCCGACGACGCCGAACAGGTGCGGGCGACGGTGGACGTCCGTCCGTATGCCAACGAGGTTGCGGGACTGGAGAGCGCGGACTCCTGGGTGGTCTCCGACCTGGGCTGCGCGGTCGGCGGCGCCGGCGGGATCGGCTCGGGCGGCAGTGCCGCCGGGGTGGCCCGGCGCGAGCTGGTGCTCGGGGTCGGCGGCGCCTCCACGACGCTGGCCGGTCTCGCGGTGCGCCGGCCGGTGCGCGCCGCGCTCGACCTCGGCGCGGGCTCGGGGGTGCAGGCGCTGCACGCGGCCCGGCACGCCCAGCGGGTGACCGCCACCGACCTCAACCCCCGGGCGCTGGCCTTCTCGCGGCTCACCCTGGCGCTGTCCGGCTTCGAGAACACCGACACCGCCGAGGGCAGCCTCTTCGAGCCGGTCGGCGAGCGGCGCTTCGACCTGATCGTCTCCAACCCGCCGTTCGTGATCTCGCCCGGCAGCCGGTTCGTCTACCGGGACGGCGGGATGGCCGGCGACCAGCTCTGCCGCGCCCTGGTGCGCGGCGCCGCCGCCCACCTGGAGCCCGGCGGCTACTGCCAGCTGCTGGCCAACTGGCAGCACGTCAAGGGCGAGGACTGGCACGACCGGCTGGCCGGCTGGGTGGCCGGCACCGGGCTGGACGCCTGGGTGGTGCAGCGCGAGGTGCAGGACGTGGCGCAGTACGCGGAACTGTGGCTGCGGGACGGCGGCGACCACCTGGCGCCGCGGTCCGCCTACGAGGAGCGCTACAACGAGTGGCTGGACGCCTTCGAGACGGCGAAGGTCGAGGGCATCGGCTTCGGCTGGATCACCCTGCGGGCCTCCGGTGCCGACCGGCCCGCGGTGCGGATCGAGGAGTGGCCGCACCCGGTCGAGCAGCCGCTCGGCCCGCACATCGAGCAGTGGTTCGCCCGGCAGGACTTCCTGCGTTCGCACGACGACGCCGGGCTGCTGGACGCCCGCTACCTGCTGGCCGACGACGTGGTGCAGGAGCAGGTCGGCCCGCCCGGTGCCGAGGACCCCGAGCACGTGGTCCTGCGGCACAACCGGGGCATGCGGCGTGCCACCAAGGTGGACACGGTGGGTGCTGGTTTCGCCGGTGTCTGCGACGGCACGCTGACCGCCGGGGAGATCCTGGACGCGATCGCACAGCTGCTCGGCGAGGAGCCGGCCGGGCTGCGGGAGCGGGCTCCTCAGTCGCTGCGACTGCTGCTGGAGCAGGGCTTCGTCGAGCCGGCCGCGGCCTCGTGGTGATGATCTGACGATCAGTCAGTCATGCTGGCTGCTACGGGTGGTACTGCTGGGTGATGCTGGTGATCACGTTCTGGCTGTTCGCCGTGATGCTGTACTGGTTCCCGTAGCAGTAGTTCGGCGCCTGCACGGCCGACGGGTTGTGCAGGCAGTCGTCCACGAGCTTCATGAAGGTGTTCAGATCGACCGCCTTGGCCTTCATGTCGGACAGGACGGTGGTCTTCACATCGTTACTGAAGGTGAACACCGTGGGGTCGCCGTAGCTCGCGAAGTAGCCGTCGTCGGGGATGTCGGCGCCGCAGACGAACTTGGTCGCCTTGGCGCGCATCCAGACGTGGGTGAGGTAGCCGTCGTCGGTGGCCTCGACCACCCGGTTGCCGGCGGCGTTCGCGGTGCAGTCGGCCGTCGGCGAGGCGCCGCCGGTGCCACCGGCCGGCTTGGTGCTGCTCGGCCGGGCCGGAGTGCTCGGCTTGGCGGGCGCGCCGGTCGGAGCCTTGGCGCTGGGCGCCGCAGCGGGGGCCGAGGCGGCGGCGGGCGCGCTGGCGGCGGAACCGGCGGTGGGCGCGGTCGACGCGGTCACCTCGTCGGGCCCGCAGGCCGTCAGGGTCAGCGCGGCGGTGGCCAGCAGGGCGGCGGCGCAGACGCGGTAGGCCTTCATGGTGTTCCCCCCAAGGGATCGGTTCGCTGGTGGCGGCTCGTGCGGCCCGCCGTCTGTGCACACGGCGGCGGCGGGGCGGCGGGTTTCCGCTGTTGCGGTGCTGTGACAGCCGTTCACCGATCCGTGACCCGGCCTTTGCCCGGGCGACAGCGGCTGTCGGCCCGGGGTTGTCCCCCCGCTGCCACGTTCGCAGGGGGCGGAGCAGGCCGCCGGCCGGGGAGGATCAGGGGGGGCAGGGGTGGAGACGCCGACGGTGACGGTGGCGGGGGGCGTACTCGTGCTTTTCGGAGGCGCACTGTTGTTCTGGTGCGCGGCCGAGCTGCGCCTTCGCCACCACCTGCGCCGGCACGGCGTTCCGGTGACCGCCCTGGTGGTCCCGGATCCGACCCCCGTCCAAGCGCTCGACCCCGCTCCGCTGCTCGCCTACGCCACCCTCCCCGCCGTCGGACTGGCGGCGGACGCGGGCCGGGCCGACCCGGTCTCGGTGCTCGCCCGTCCGCGCGGCAGCACGCCGCTGCGCCGCCCGGCCCAGCCGGCCCCTGGCAGCTCCGTGCGGGTCTCCTACGATCCGCTTGCCCCGGCCCGGGTGGTGCTCACGGGCCGGGGCATCGCCGCCTCGCTGCCACGTGACGTGTTCTGGATTCTTCTCGGTACGAGCAGCCTGGCCGGCGGACTGAGCCTGCTGGCCGCCGCCCTGCTGCGCTGACGAGCGCGCCCAGCGGCTCTCGCCGGGCCTGCTCCCGGCCCCGTACACCGGGCCTGGCCAGGCCTTACGCACCCGGTCGGCGACACCCCGCCGGAATAACAGCGGGGCGGGAACCTCCATCATGGGGTTACCGTTCGAGTGGCGTCGGTCGGCCTTGCCGGTGAAAAAGCGGGATCCGTCCGTTTGACAAGGGTGACCAGGGTACGGTCACACTCCGCTGGTGGGGTCGTCGCGATGCGGCAGCCCCAGGCGGTGGTGTGTCGGGCGGCCAAGAGCCCGCGCTGCCCTCGGAGGCCGGTCCCGTGACCGGTCGGCAGGACCGGGGGCCAGCCGTCGGCCAGCACACCAGGAAACGACCGGGAGAGAAGAGCGAAGGTGTCCCCGAGCAGCGAGACCGCGCGCAACGGCAAGCGACTCGTCATTGTCGAGTCGCCGGCCAAGGCGAAGACGATCAAGGGCTACCTCGGCCCCGGCTACATCGTCGAGGCGAGCGTCGGGCACATCCGCGACCTGCCCGGGACGGCGGCCGAAGTGCCGGACCAGTACACCGGCGAGGTGCGCCGGCTCGGCGTCGACGTCGACCACGACTTCGCGCCCATCTACGTGGTGAACGCGGACAAGAAGTCCCAGGTGTCGAAGCTCAAGGCGCTCCTCAAGGAGTCCGACGAACTCTTCCTGGCCACCGATGAGGACCGCGAGGGCGAGGCGATCGCCTGGCACCTGCAGGAGGTGCTCAAGCCCAAGGTCCCGGTCAAGCGGATGGTCTTCCACGAGATCACCAAGGACGCCATCCAGCAGGCCGTGGCCAACCCGCGCGAGCTGAACCAGCGGCTGGTGGACGCCCAGGAGACCCGCCGCATCCTCGACCGCCTCTACGGCTACGAGGTCTCGCCGGTGCTCTGGAAGAAGGTCATGCCGAAGCTCTCGGCCGGCCGCGTCCAGTCGGTGGCGACCCGTCTGGTGGTCGAGCGCGAGCGGGAGCGGATCGCCTTCACCTCCGCCTCGTACTGGGACCTGGTCGGCACCTTCGGCACCGGCCGCACCGCGGTGGACGCCGCCAACCCGGAGAGCTTCGGCGCCCGGCTCGCCACCGTGGACGGCAAGCGGGTCGCCAGCGGCCGCGACTTCGGCCCGGACGGGCGGCTGAAGACGGCCGGCACGATGCACCTGGACGAGCAGGCCGCCCGCGCGCTGGCCGCCGCCCTGGAGCAGACCGCCTTCAGCGTGCGCAGCGTCGAGTCCAAGCCCTACCGCCGCTCGCCGTACGCGCCGTTCCGCACCACCACGCTGCAGCAGGAGGCCAGCCGCAAGCTGGGCTTCGGCGCCAAGCGGACCATGCAGGTGGCCCAGAAGCTGTACGAGAACGGCTTCATCACCTACATGCGCACCGACTCCACGACCCTCTCGGAGACCGCGGTCGCGGCTGCCCGCGCCCAGGTCACCCAGCTCTACGGGGCCGACTACCTGCCGGACGCGCCGCGCGCCTACGCCAGCAAGGTCAAGAACGCCCAGGAGGCGCACGAGGCGATCCGCCCCTCCGGCGACCGCTTCCGGACCCCGGCCGAGACGGCGCTGGGCGGGGACGAGTTCCGCCTCTACGAGCTGATCTGGATGCGCACCGTCGCCTCCCAGATGAAGGACGCCGTCGGGCAGTCCGTGACGGTCAAGGTCGGCGGCCTGTCGGCCGACCGCCGGGACGTCGAGTTCTCCGCCTCCGGCAAGATCATCACCTTCCACGGCTTCCTCAAGGCCTACGTCGAGGGCGCCGACGACCCGAACGCCGAGCTGGACGACCGCGAGCGCCGGCTGCCGCAGATGACCCAGGGCGACCCGCTGGCCGCCGAGCGGATCACCTCCGAGGGCCACAGCACCAAGCCGCCGGCCCGCTTCACCGAGGCCTCGCTGGTCAAGGAGCTGGAGGACCGGGAGATCGGCCGGCCCTCGACCTACGCCTCGATCATCGACACGATCATCAACCGCAAGTACGTCTTCAAGAAGGGGACGGCGCTGGTGCCGTCCTTCCTCTCCTTCGCCGTGGTCAACCTGCTGGAGAAGCACTTCGGCCGGCTGGTCGACTACGACTTCACCGCCCGGATGGAGGACGACCTCGACCGGATCGCCAACGGTGAGGCGCAGTCCGTGCCGTGGCTCAAGCGCTTCTACTTCGGCGAGGGCGAGGGCCACGCGGTCGGCGGCGCGGCGGAGGCCGGCAACGGCGACGGCGACCACCTGGGCGGGCTGAAGGAGCTGGTCACCGACCTCGGCGCGATCGACGCCCGGGAGATCAGCTCGTTCCCGCTCAGCGAGGAGATCACGCTGCGGGTCGGCCGCTACGGGCCGTACGTCGAAAAGGCGGCCGCGGTGGAGGGCGAGCCCGGACAGCGGGCCGACATCCCGGACGAGCTGCCGCCGGACGAGCTGACCGTCGAGCTGGCCGAGGAGCTGCTGGCCAAGCCGAGCGGTGACTTCGAGCTGGGCACCGACCCGGTCAGCGGCAACCCGCTGATCGCCAAGGACGGCCGCTACGGGCCCTACGTGACCGAGGTGCTGCCCGAGGGCACGCCCAAGACCGGCAAGAACGCGGTCAAGCCGCGCACCGCCTCGCTCTTCAAGACCATGTCGCTGGAGACGGTGACGCTTCAGGACGCGCTGCGGCTGCTGTCGCTGCCGCGGGTGGTCGGCGCGGACGCCGAGGGCGTGGAGATCACCGCGCAGAACGGCCGGTACGGGCCGTACCTCAAGAAGGGGACCGACTCGCGCTCGCTGACCAGCGAGGACCAGCTCTTCACGGTCACCCTGGAGGAGGCGCTGGCGATCTACGCCCAGCCCAAGCAGCGTGGCCGGGCCGCCGCCGCGCCGCCGCTCAAGGAGCTGGGCACCGACCCGGTCAGCGAGCGTCCGGTGGTGGTCAAGGACGGCCGGTTCGGGCCGTACGTGACCGATGGTGAGACCAACGCGACGCTCCGCAAGGACGACGACGTGGAGACGATCACGCCCGAGCGCGGCTACGAGCTGCTCGCCGAGAAGCGGGCCCGTGGGCCGGTGAAGAAGGCGGCCAAGAAGGCGCCGGCCAAGAAGACCGCCGCGAAGAAGGCGACCGCGACCACGACCGCGGCGAAGAAGACGGCGGCGAAGAAGACGACGACCGCCAAGACGGCGGCCAAGAAGACGGCGACCGCCAAGACCGCCGCCAAGAAGACCACCGCGAAGAAGGCGGTGGCCGAGGAGACCGTGGCCGGTGCCGCTGACGAGGGCTGACCTCCCCTCAGGGGCCCCGGGCGGCCCCGGACCGATCGCGTTCCGCGGCCGGTCCGGGGCCGCGCCCGTTGCCGGGCGGGGTGGGTGGAGTGCGTCACAACCTCGTCATGGCCCTGATCCGGAACGCGATGAGCCCTTTTGGGGCAGGCACCGCCCGCTACGCTGACCGTATGACGAGCGAGGAGCAGCCCACCCCCACCGCCGAGGCCGGCGCCGGATCCCCCGACCTCCCCGAGGTGGCACCGGCCGGTACTCCAGGCGAGCGGGCCAGGGCGCTGCTGCGGCTGCGCCCCTACCGGCGGCTCTGGGTCACCCAGCTGCTCGGCGGCACCGCCGACCGGCTGGCCTTCCTGGTGCTGCTCGCGCTGACCGTCGCCGTGGCGAGCCAGGCCGACCAGTTCGGTGGCGGCTACCGGGGCGTGGCGTTGGCGCTGACCCTGGTCTTCGTCGTCCGGCTGGCGGCTGCCGCGCTGGCCGGCGTGCTGCTGCTCACCCCGCTGCACCGGCTGCTGACCGGCCGGCTCGACCGGCGCTGGACGCTGATCGGCGCCGACGGGCTGCGCGCGGTGCTGGTCGCGGTGGCGCCCTGGTGGCCCGTCTGGGTGCACGGCGGCGGTGCGACCTACGCGCTGCTCGGCACCGTCTTCGCGGCCGGTGTGGCCGAGCGGGTCTGGTCGGTGGCCAAGGGCGCCACCGTGCCGACCCTGCTCCCGCCGGCCAATCCCAACGCACCGGCGGCCGAGCAGCGCCCGTCGGCGGGCAACCTGGCCACCCTGCGCACCCTGGACATGCGCACCGGCTGGGCCACTGTGCCGCTGGCCTCGCTCGCCCTGATCGGCCTGACGCTGCTCAACAACCTCTTCGCGGCGCTCGGCTCGCACTGGCTGCGCGAGCACCAGGTGACGGTGGCCGCGCTGGGCGCGGCCGGGCTCTTCGCCGCCTCGGCCGCACTGCTCTACCTGCAGGACCTGCCGGCCAACCCGTCGGGCTTCGCGCCCAGCTCGCCGCTGCGCGGGCTGCGGGCACCGACCGACGCCACGCCGGGGCCGGCGCTCGGCAAGGGCCGCACCGGTTCCGCCCCGTACTTCACCTTCGCCGTCGCCGCCGCCTACGCCTCGATGGCCGGGGTCGCCGCGCTCGCGCTGCTCACCGCCGCCGAGCACGGGGCCGGGCCGGTCGGCTACGGCCTGCTGGTGCTCGCCGCCACCGGGCTGCCCTGGCTGGGCCTGCGGCTCACCCGGGTCACGCTGCCCGCGCTCTCCCGGCGCCGGCTGCTGGCGGTGGCGCTGCTGACGCTCGGCGCGGCGCTGATCCTGGCCGGGCTGGTCTTCGACTTCGTGCTGATCCTGCTGCTCACCATGGTGGCCGGTACCGCCGCGGGGATCGTGGTCGGCGTCGGCCGGGCGCTGCTGGCCCAGGAGGTCGAGGAGGCCCGGCTGGCACGGGTCACCGAGCACCTCTACGCGGTGCTGCGCACGGTGGTCGGCGGCGCGCTGGTCGCGCTGCCGCTGCTCGCCGCCGGTTACGGCGAGATCGACTACGGCGACCGCGGGCCCGGCGACTTCACCTTCATCCACGGCGGCGCCGCGCTCGCGGTGGCCACCGCCGGGGTGCTGACCCTGGCGCTGGCCGGGGTGGTGCTGCTCAAGACGGACGACCAGCGCGGCACCGTCCCGTTCGGGCGCGAGCTGCTGGAGGCGCTGGGCCGGGGCCGTGAGGTCCCCGAGCACCGGGCCAGCGGCACCGGGTTCTTCATCGCCCTGGAGGGCGGCGACGGGGCCGGCAAGTCCACCCAGGCGCAGGCGCTGGCCGAGTGGATCCGCAGCAAGGGGCACGAGGTGGTGCTCACCCGCGAGCCCGGCGGCAGCCCGGTCGGGCAGCGGCTGCGCGGCCTGGTGCTGGACGTCGGCAACACCGGCCTGTCGCACCGAGCCGAGGCGCTGATCTATGCGGCCGACCGCGCCGAGCACGTGGAGAACGTGATCCGGCCCGCGCTGGCCCGGGGCGCGGTGGTGATCACCGACCGCTACATGGACTCCTCGATCGCCTACCAGGGCGCCGGCCGCGACCTGGCCGCCACCGAGGTCGCGCGGATCTCGCGCTGGGCCACCGGCGGCCTGGTGCCCGACCTGACGGTGGTGCTGGACGTCGACCCGCTCAGGGCGCGGGAGCGCTTCACCGAGGCGCTGGACCGGCTGGAGTCCGAGCCGACCGAGTTCCACGCCCGGGTGCGGGCCGGGTTCCTCGCGTTGGCGGCGGCCGACCCCGTGCGCTACCTGGTGGTCGACGGCAGCTCCGCGCCCGCCCTGGTGACCACCGCGATCCGGCACCGGCTCGACCGTGAGCTGCCGCTCTCCGACCAGGAGAAGGCGGCCCGGATCGAGCAGGAGCGGCTGGCCAAGGAGGAGGCCGAGCGGCAGGCCGCCGAGGAGGCGCGCAAGAAGGCCGAGGCCGAGGCCGCCGAGCGCAAGCGCCTGGAGCTGCTGGAGCAGCTGCGCGCCGAGCAGGCGGAGAAGGAGCGGCTGGCCAAGGAGGAAGCGGAGCGCAAGGCCGCCGAGGAGGCGCGCAAGCGGGCCGAGGAGGCCAGGCTCCGGGCCGAGGAGGAGGCCGAGCGGCGGGCGGCGGAGGAAGCCGAGCGCAAGGCTGCCGAGGAGGTGCGGCTGGCCGCCGAGGCCGCCGAGCGGGCCCGCCAGGAGGCGGAGGCCGCCCAGCAGGCCGAGCTGCAGCGCCAGCGCGAGGTGCAGCGGGCCGAGCAGCGCCGCCGCGCCGAGGAGGCGCTGCAGCGGGCCGAGGCGGTCAGGGTCGCCGAGGAGGCCGCGGCCGCTGCGGCCGCGGCGAACGACGCCGCCGCGGTCACCGCGGAGCTGCCGCGGGTGGCCGGCACGGAGGAGCTGACCGAGGAGATCTCGGAGCAGGACCGGCAGGCGGCGGTGGCGGCGGCCGAGGCGGCTGCGGCTGCGCAGGCCCGCCGGGCCGGGCAGGCAGGGCAGGCCGGGCAGCCCGGCCCGGGGCAGGCGGCTGCCAAGGGCGCGGCGCCGGAGCAGGTGGTGGAGAAGACCGCGGTGCTGCCCCGGGTCACGCCGGCCGGTCTGCCCACGGCGCGTCCGGCGGACGCGAGGCGTCCGGTGGACCCGGTGCGCCCGGTCGAGGAGCGGGTGCCGCCAGGTCTGTGGCGGGCCGAGCCGCCGGCGGGCGATCCCACCCGGGAGTTGCCGAAGGCGGCGGCGCCGGGCGAGCCGCGCCAGGCGCCGCGGCCACCGCGGCCGTCCTGGGCCGAGGAGACGCCGATGGACGACCTGCCCTCGCTCACCGACTCGCTGCTCGGTTCGCGCGAGGAGTGGGCCCGCTGGGAGCAGGCGGACCCGGAGGACGACGGGCCGCATGACGAGGGCGACGGCGGCAAGGGGCGCAAGCGGCGCAAGTGAGGCCGGCCACCGGCGCCGCGGCCCTCGGTCGCCGGCCGGTCGCGGTCCGGTCGGGGGCCGGAGCCGGGCCGGCCGGGGTGTCGTCGGCGCGCCGTATGCTCGGGAGCGGAACGTCGGGTAGCGGATCGGGCGTCCGACAGCGGAACGGGTGGGAGCAGCGGTGGCCGTCTGGGACGACCTGGTGGGTCAGGAACGGGTGGTCGAGCAGCTGACCGCTGCCGCCCGGGCCGCCCGGGCCGCGGTGCTCGCGGGGCGCTCGGGGGCCGCGCCCGCCACCGCCACCGGCGAGCCGGCGGTCAACGCCTCGCTGATGACGCACGCCTGGCTCTTCACCGGCCCGCCCGGCGCGGGCCAGACCACCGCCGCCAGGGCCTTCGCCGCGGCCCTGCAGTGCACCAGCCCGGATCTCGACATGGGCGGCACGCCCGGTTGCGGGTTCTGCGACGGCTGCCACACCGTGATGTCCGAGAGCCACGCGGACGTAAAGTTCGTCCGCAGCGACGGCCTGTCCATCGGCGTCGGCGACATGCGCGACCTGGTGCTGCGGGCGTCCAGCTATCCGACCGGCGGGCGCTGGTCGGTGATCCTGATCGACGCCGCCCACCGGCTCACCGAGGCCGCCGCGAACGCGCTGCTCAAGGGCGTCGAGGAGCCCTCGCCGCGGACGGTGTGGCTGCTCTGCGCGCCGTCCGTGCAGGACACCCTGCCGACCATCCGTTCGCGCTGCCGCCACCTGGTGCTGGGCACCCCCTCCGCCGACGCGGTGGCCGACCTGCTGGTGCGCCGCGACGGGGTGGAGCCCTCGCTGGCCCTGCTGGCCGCCCAGGTCGGACAGGGGGACATCGAGCGGTCACGGCGGCTCGCGGTGGACGAGCAGGCCCGCAGCCGTCGGCTGGACGTGCTGCGGATCCCGCTGGAGGTGGCCGACATCGGGGGCTGCCTGGCCGCCGCCCAGCGGCTGGTGGACACCGCCAAGGCGGACGCCGAGGCGCTGGCCGAGACCCGGGACGTCAAGGAGACCGACGACCTCAAGGCCGTGTACGGCGCGGCCGAAGGGCTCGGCGGCAAGGCCCCGCGCGGGATGGCCGGGGCGGTCAAGGAGCTGGAGAAGCGGCAGAAGAGCCGGGCCACCAGGACGCGCCGCGAGACCCTCGGGGTGGCGCTGCTCGACCTGTTGGGCTTCTACCGGGACGTGCTGGCCCTGCAGCTGGGCTCCACCGGGGCGCTGTCCAACGAGGACCAGCGCCCGGCCCTGGACAAGGTGGCCTCCGCCGGTCCGCCCGAGGGTACCCTGCGCCGGATCGAGGCGATCCTGGACTGCCGCCGGGCGCTGGACCGCAACGTCGATCCGCTGCTCGCGGTGGAGGCGATGACGGTGGCGCTGCGCGCGGGCTGAGGCCGCGCCCCGGCGGGGCCGCTGCGGGCGGTTGACGATCCGTCGCACGAGGAGGGCGCCGTGGCGGGTGGCGATCCGTCGGCCGAGGGCGCCGTGGCGGGTGGCGGCTCGCTCGTTCGAGTGAACGTGCGCATTCGCGCGGGACGCTCCACGGGATCGGCGGCGCTCTCTTGCAGGCTGGGGAAGGCCGCGTCCAGATCCTCTTCGAGGTGGTGTCCGTGCTCCGTCCGCCCCTGCTGCTGCTCGTGCTGGTCCCCGTCCTGCTGCTCGCCTGCTGGCTGGCCCATGGTGCCTGGCGCCGCTGGCGCGGTGAGAAGCTCGGCCTCGCCTACGAGTTGACCGCCGATCCGCGTCCGGCGGTGCTGCGGCTGATCGGCGCGGTCTGCTGTGGGCTGTGCGCCACCGGGCTGGCCGTGGTGGTGGTGCTGAGCGCCCAGACCGGTCGGACCGGTCACGGCGCCGGGACGCAGCGGCAGGCCGAGGCCGGTGCGGCGGCGGATGCCGTCCGGGCCACTCCGGCCGCGGCTCGGCCGGCCCCCGTGCCCGGCGCCTCGGCGGCCTCCCCGGCGGCCGGCTCCCCGTCCGCGGCCTCGCCCTCGGCGGGCTCCCCGTCGGCGTCCCGGTCGGCCAGCCCGTCGGCGACGCGCTTCGTGACCGTCGGCCACCCCGCCGAGGGGGAGCTGCTGCAGGCCGACCTGCCCGGTGCCAACGGCCGGCTGCGCGCCGTACGGGTCTGGCTGCCGCCGCACTACGCCGACGATCCGACGGCCCGGTACCCGGTCATCGTGCTGCACGCCGCGACCCCGGGGCGGACCGCCGACGCCGAGCTGCCGGACATCTACGAGGGCGTCGCCTCCGCGATCAAGCTCGGCCGGGCGCACCCGTTCATCACCGTCGCACCGGCCGCGCCCACCGGCACCGCGCACCCCTGCGACCTGGTCGCCGCCGCCCCGCAGGCGCTGGGCGACGACGAGGTGGTGCGCGCCGCCGTCGCGGCCGCCTTCCACACCCTGCCGGCCGGTCCGCAGGGCTGGGGCGCCCTCGGCGTGGGGGACGGCGCGCCCTGCGCGGTCGCGGCCGAGCTGACCCGGCCGGACCTGTACGGGGCGGCGGCGGCCGTCTCGGGCCGCTACGACGCGGTCGCGCTGGCCCAGGCGGCGGCCGACGCGCCTGCGGGCCCGGCGCCGCGGCAGTTGTTCCTGGCCGCCGCGAAGGCGGACGGCGAGGGGCAGAACTCGGCGCACAAGCTCTCCGACGCGCTGCGCACGGGCAAGGGGCCGGCGGCCAAGGCGGTGGTGACGATCTCCAACGTGGTCCAGGACTTCACCCCGGAGCGGGAGCGGCTGCGCCTGGTGCGGCTGGCCGCGCAGTACCTGAGCGACACGCTGATCCGCTCCGCTGGCTGACACCCCGGCGCCGTTTGCCCGGCGCTGCGCTGTGCCCTGATCCAGTTACGCTCAGTACCAGCCGCTGCCCGGCCGGTGCCCATGAGGGAGTCCCGTATGCGTTCTGCCCAGCCCGCTGCTCCGCTGCGGACGCTCCTCGTGCTGGCCGCCGCCGGGCTGCTGCTCACGGGCTGCTCCGGCGGGGGCAGGCCGAACGGGCTGCCGGGCGGCACCCCGCCCTCTCCGGGCGGCACGGCCTCCGCCGTACCGGCCGGCGCTGCGCCGCTGCAGCCGCTGCCCGAGGCGGTCCCCGCCGAGCTGGACTCCTACTACCACCAGCAGCTCTCGTGGCAGCCCTGCGACCAGGGCTTCGAGTGCGCCACCTTCAAGGCCCCGCTCGACTACGGCCACCCGGCGGGCGGTGACCTGACGCTCGGCGCCGTCCGCCGCCCGGCCGATGGCAGCGGGGGCGCCAAGCGGCTGGGCTCGCTGCTGCTCAACCCGGGCGGCCCCGGCGGCTCGGCGGTGCAGTACGTCGAGGCGGTGGCCGCGGGCTACCAGCCGCCGGTCCGGGCCGCGTACGACCTGGTCGGCCTGGACCCGCGCGGGGTCGGCCGGAGCAGTCCGATCACCTGCTTGAGCGGTGATCGGATGGACGCGTACACCGCCGTCGACAGCACCCCCGACGGTCAGGCCGGGATCGACCGGCTGGTCGCCGCCGACCAGGAGTTCGCGGCCGGCTGCCAGCAGCACGCCGGTGCGCTGCTCAGCCACGTCAGCACCGTCGAGGCGGCCCGCGACATGGACGTCCTGCGGGCGCTGCTCGGCGACGCCAAGCTCAACTACGTCGGCAAGTCCTACGGCACCCTGCTGGGCGCGACCTACGCCGGGCTCTTCCCGTCCCGGGCCGGCCGGCTGGTGCTGGACGGTGCGATGGACCCCTCGCTGACCGCGCTGAGCGGCAACCGCGCCCAGGCCGGCGGCTTCGAGACGGCCTGGGGCTCCTTCGCGCGGGACTGCGGGACCCACGAGGACTGCCCCGTCGGCCGGGACGAGCAGCAGGCCGGGCAGCAGCTCGACGCGCTGCTCGGCTCGTTGCGTTCGCAGCCGCTGCCGGGCGGCGGGGGCCGGCAGCTGACCGAGGCACAGGCGGTGACCGGCGTCATCGAGGCGATGTACGCGGAGTTCCTCTGGCCGCAGCTGCGCACCGCGCTGGCCGCCGCCAAGACCGGCGACGGGGCCCCGCTGCTGCGGCTCTCGGACTCCTACTACGAGCGCGGCAGCGACGGCGGGTACCCCAGCCTGATGTACGCCAACATGGCGGTCAACTGTCTCGACCTGCCGCCCGCGTTCGCCTCCCCCGCGGACGTCAGCCGTGCGCTGCCGGACTTCCGGCAGGCCTCCCCGCACTTCGGGCAGGACATGGCCTGGATGGGGCTGACCTGCGCCTACTGGCCGGTCAAGGCGACCGGCGCACGGCACACCGTGCGGGCGGCCGGGGCCGATCCGATCGTGGTGGTCGGCACCACCAGGGACCCGGCCACGCCGTACGCCTGGGCGCAGTCACTGGCCGGGCAGCTGGCGTCCGGACGGCTGGTGACCTACGACGGCGACGGGCACACCGCCTACGGGCGGCACAACGACTGCGTGGACTCGGCGGTCAATCACTACCTGCTGGAGGGCCTGACACCGGCCGAGGGACTGCGCTGCCCGAAGTGACCGGCGCCCCGGGGGATGCCGCTGCCGCCAACCAGTCGTCCACCAGCTTGACCTGGCGCTCCGGCGGGAACTCGGCCGGGGCGAAGAGCGCCTGCACCACCAGGCCGAGCGTGAAGGCCTGGGCGGCGGCGGCCAGGTCCTCGGCGGGCGCCGTGGCGGGCAGCTCGCCGAGCGCCTGGGCGGTCTCGACGTGCCCGGTGAGCCTGACGCGTGCGCGGCGGTAGCGCTCGGCGTGCTCGGCTGCGAGCTCGGGGTCGGCCAGGGCGACGTCCCAGGAGCTGACCCAGATCCGGTTGGCGTCGGCGCCCTCGGCGGTCAGCGGCAGCACGTCGAGCAGGTGGGCACGGAGCGCGGCCAGCCCCGCCGGTGCCGCGCGCCGGGGCCGCTCCTGGTTGTGCTGGTCGAGCACCTCCAGCGCGGTGCGCAGCAGCGCCTGCTTGTTGGGGAAGTAGTGGGTGAGCAGCCCCGTCGAGGCACCCATCTCGGCGGCCACCGCCCGCAGCGTCAGCGCGCCGAAGCCCCGGCTCGCCAGCACCCGCCAGACCGCGGCGGAGACATCACGGCGGCGGGCTTCATGGTCTCCACGGGCGGGCGTCATGCGGTTATGGTACCTACCAAACGTTTGTTATGTACGCCCGTCGTGATGCCCAGGCCCGCCCGGAGGTAGTCAGCATGTTCGCCATTCCCCTCTCCGACACCCTCCCCGCCGAGCTGCGCCCCCTGGAGCCCTGGCACGCCGAGGAGTTCCTGGCCCACATCGACCGCGCCCGGGAGAACCTGAACCAGTTCATCGCCTTCGCCTCGCTGACCACCGACCTGGACTCCGCCCGCGCCACCCTGCGCCACTACGCCGACAAGGCCGCCGCCGACACCGGCGCGATCTACGGCATCTGGCTGGACGGCACGCTGGTGGGCGGGGTGATGTTCCCGCACTTCGACGTCAAGCACCTCAACTGCGAGATCGGCGTCTGGGTCGAACCGGCCGGCGAGGGCCTCGGCCTGATCACGGCCGGCGTGCGGCAGCTGATCGAGCACGCGGTGGCGGAGCGCGGCATGCAGCGCATCGAATGGTTCAGCAGCACCCGCAACACCCGCAGCCGCGCGGTCGCCCAGCGGGTCGGCATGCGCCTGGACGGCGTGCTCCGCTCCTACTACCTGCACAACGGGGTCCGCCAGGACAGCGAGGTCTGGTCCCTCCTGGCCGACGAGTGGCTCACCTCCCCCCACCGCCCCACCCGCTGACCCGCCCACCGGAACCCGGTACGGATCACCCCGCGGACCTGTGTAGACTGGCCCGCGTTGCCGATGCGAACCGCCCCTGGCGGGGGAGCTCGGGCAGCGGCGCCGCCTTAGCTCAGTTGGCCAGAGCAACGCACTCGTAATGCGTAGGTCATGGGTTCGAATCCCATAGGCGGCTCAGTGCAGGAAGGGCCTGGTCAGGAATCTGACCAGGCCCTTTGTCATCCACGGCACGAGGACTTCCGCGGTCGTGGAGGGGGTCAGGTCCAGCTCGTTCGCGCCGCTCGTGGTGACCGGCGGGCCGGCGAAGAAATGCTGAGCGGTGCGTTGATGGAGTCACGTAGATTCACCGGATGGCGCTTGATGCTTTGAACCTGGTCCCGGGCATGCTGACCACGCGCGATGCGGTCCGGGCTGCTTACGGTGGTCGGACGCAGCGCGGGATCTCTTCTTCGGGGACCACGCCGAACGTCTTCCTGTACTCGGATCACGGGTCCGCCGCGGAGCACGGCTATGACTTCGATGGCTGGGCCGAGGACGATGAGGTGTACCACTACACGGGCGAGGGGCCCAGTGGCGACCAGGAGTTGGTTGATGGGAACAAGGCGATCCTGGAGCATGCGAACCCGAAGAAGCCCCGTGCGTTGCACGTGTTCGTCGGCGAGGGCCGCAAGGGCTCCTCGGGGCCGGTGATCCAGCGCTACATCGGTGAGTTCACCCTCGACTTGGACGAGCCCTACCTGGAACGCTGGAACGTCGGTCAGGACGGGCGGGATCGCAAGGTCTTCGTCTTCCGCCTGCGTCCGGTCGCCGACGCCCGCTTCCATCGGGTCGTGAAGGACCGCACCCCCAAGGCGACGAAGAACACGCGGATCAAGCTGCCCGCGAAGGCCACGTCGGCGCGGCTGATCGCACCGGAGCAGAACAAGACGCCGGAGACCTCGTACGAGGCCCAGGGGGGAACGCGGAAGGTGACTCGCTGGGAGTCCGGCCTGTCCGATGCCTTCTTGGCACACCTTGAAGGACTCGGGCACGACGTCGGGCGCTACCAGCTCACGGTCAAGGGCTCGCGCGCCCCGCTGTACACGGACCTGTACGACGCGACCGATGACGTCCTGTACGAGGCCAAGAGCAAGCATGACCGCCCCTACGTGCGCATGGCGGTGGGTCAGATACTGGACTACCAGCGTCATATCGGAAGCGATTCGGTGCGGCTGGGCATCGTGCTGCCCGCGGAGCCGGAGGAGGACGTGCGCGCCTATACCGAGGGCCTGGGGATCCACCTGGTGATCCAGAACGGCGACAAGTTCGAGGGGTACCCGCTGTCGTAGGTGCGAGGCCCGCCCCGGCCCCGGGCGTTGATCGGCGGCACCTCGGATCCCTCGATCGCGTTGGGCAGGGGCTACTCGCCCTCGACGTTGAGGTGGGGGAGGAGGCGGTCGAGCCAGTGGGGGAGCCACCAGGCGTGGCGGCCGAGGAGGGTGAGGACGGCGGGGACGAGGAGGAGGCGGACGACGGTGGCGTCGACCAGGACGCTGACGGCCAGGCCCAGGCCCAGCATCTTGACGACGATGTTGTCGCTGAGGATGAAGGCGGCGAAGACGCTGACCATGATCAGGGCGGCGCAGCTGATGACGCGGGCGGTGATCTCCAGGCCGTGGGCGACGCTGCCGCGGCTGTCGCCGGTGTGGATCCAGGACTCGTGGACGCGGGAGAGCAGGAAGACCTCGTAGTCCATGCTCAGGCCGAAGACGATGGCGAACATCATCATCGGGACGTAGCTCTCGATCGGGACCTTGCCGGCCACGCCGAGGGCGGGGCCGCCCCAGCCCCACTGGAAGACGGCGACCACCACGCCGTAGGAGGCCGCGATCGAGAGCAGGTTGAGGACGGCGGCCTTGACGGCGACCAGGAGGCCGCGGAAGACCGCGAGGATGATCAGGAAGGCCAGGCCGACCACCACCGCGATGATCAACGGGAGGCGGGCGGAAACGAGTTCGAGGAAGTCGAGCTGGGCGGCGGTGGTGCCGGTCAGGTAGCTCTTCGCGGTGGTGCCGGCGGTGCCCTGGGGGAGGGCGTCGTGGAGCAGGTGGTTGAAGAGGTGGGTGGTGACGGCGTCCTGGGGGGCGCCGGTGGAGATGGCGGTGGCGATCAGCACGTCGCCGTCGGGGGTGGGCTGCAGGGGGGAGATGCTCGCCGCGCCGGGCACGCCGGTGAGGGCGTGCTGGAGGTCGCCGGCCAGGGTGGCGCGGTCGCCGGCGGGGACGGCGCTCTGGTCGACCACGATGGTCAGCGGGCCGTTGGCGCCGGGGCCGAAGCCCTGGGTGATCAGGTCGAAGGCGCGCCGGTCGGTGAAGCTGGTCGGGTCGGCGCCGTCGTCGATGTGGCCGAGCCGGATGGAGAAGAGCGGGATGGCCAGCACGGCGATCACCACCACCCCGCCGGCCAGGAACCACCAGGGGCGCCGCTCGACGCGCCGGGCGTAGTTGTGCCAGGCGCCGTGCGCCTGCTCGCCGGTCCCGTCGCCGGCGCTGCTGCCCTCGGCGACGGGGGTGCGCACCCGCCAGCGGTCGATCCGGCGGCCGAGCAGGCCGAGCAGGGCGGGGACGAGGGTGATCGCGCCGAGCACGGCGGTGGCCACGGTGACCATCGCGGCGACGCCGAGCTTGCCGATGAAGCTGACCCGGGAGACGGAGAGTCCGGCCAGCGCGATCGCCACGGTGCAGCCCGAGACGATCACCGCGCGTCCGCTGGTGGACACCGACTTGCCGGCGGCCTCCACCGGGTCCACGCCGTCCATCAGCAGCTGGCGGTGACGGGTGATCAGGAAGAGTGCGTAGTCGATGCCGACGCCGAGCCCGATCATGGTCGCCAGGGTGGGCGAGACGGTGGCGAAGGTGAAGGCGATCGCGAGCAGGCTCAGACAGCTCAGGCCGACGATCACCGCGATCAGCGCGGTGACCAGCGGCAGCCCGGCGGCGACCACGCTGCCGAAGCCGATCAGCAGCACCACCACGGCCACCGCGAAGCCGATCGCCTCGCTGGTCAGGTCCTTGGTGTGCGGGCGGGCCAGCTCGCCGAGCGGGCCGCCGTACTCGACCTGCACGCCGGCCGCCCGCAGCGGCGCGACCGCGTCGTCCACGCCGTGCAGGTAGTCGGTGCCGAAGGTGGTGGGGTTGCTGTCGAAGCGGACGGTCAGGTAGCCGATGGTGCCGTTGGAGGAGAGCGCGCCGGTGGGCGGGGCGCCGGGGGCGGGCAGCGGGTTCTGCACCGCGAGCACGTGCGGCAGGTGCTGCAGCGAGGTGACGCTCTGGCCGATCTGGCCCGAGATGCCGGTCAGCGGGCCGGTGGCGTCGTGCAGCACGATCTGCGCGTTGGTCCCGCCGGCGCTCGGGGCGTGTGCGGCGAGCACCTGCTGGCCGGTGTGCGACTGGACGCCGGGCAGTGAGAAGTCGTCGGAGTAGGTGCCGCCGACGGAGTTCTGCAGTCCGTGCAGGGCGCCGAGCAGGACGAGCCAGCCGATCAGCACCAGCACCCAGTGCCGGGCGCACCAGCGGCCGAGGCCGTGCAGGCCGCCGGCCCCGGCCGTCGTGGTCCGCGCACTGCTGCGGTTCTCGTCCGGCGTGGCCATGGGCGTGCTCCTGGGCAGTGGCGGGCGTCAGAAAGATGGTTTTCTGACGGTATGCCTCACTGCTCGACGGCCATCCGTGCGACATACGCCCGACCGGGTCATCGGACGGGGGCCCGGACAGGTCGGCCCGACAGCGTGGGGAGGTGCTCCAGGGCGAGCCCGTCCGGGCTCTCGGTGAGCAGGTGCCGCACTCCGGCCCGGCGCAGCAGGCGGTGCTGGCGCGCGGCCGGGTGCCGGGGGTCGAGCGGCAGGTAGCCGCACCCGTGCTTGCGCACTCCGAGGATGCCCACCACCGAGAGCCAGCCGTGTCCCAGCCGGAGGCCGACCAGGGTGCCGCGCGGCACCCTGCTGCGCCCGAGTTCGACGGCCAGACGGTCGCGGGTCGTGGCCAACTCCCGGTAGGTGAGCATGAATTCGCCGTCGTGCAGGGCCACCGCGTCCGGGGTGCGGCGGGCCCGGCGGTGCGAGGGGCAGTGGTGCGAGGGGCGGTGGCGCTACGGGCGGTGATGCTACGGGCGGGCGGCACGGTGGACCGTGTCGTCCATGGCTGCGGTGGTGGCCGACACCCTCCGCACAAGAGTTTCGGCACTGCGCAGCGGCTGTCAACTCCCGCCAGGAGGTGGCCGGAAGGCGCCTGGCGGGCGGACTTGCGAGTTCAAAAACGGGGTCTATAGTGACCGGGGTTTGCCGGCGGGTGCGCTGGTCGTGATCGCGCGTGCCCTCCAACTGGTCTTGAAAGCAAGGAGGTTGGCACATGACCAGCCTGACGTTCGATCACCGGTCGACTCCCCGTCTGCTGCGCGGCCTGCGTCTGGGCCGGCCCGCACCCGCTGCACCGCGGCCGCCTCGGCCGCCCGTCACGGGAACGGTCCGCGGCTGCCTGCGGCTGGCGCTGCGGGACGGCGTCCAGCGGCTGTACCTGCTCGATCCGCGCGACTTCGCCGCCACCACCTCGCCCGAGGTCGCCTACGACGCCCGGGTGCACGCCGCCTACCTGCTGACCCTGCAGGGGCACCGGCCCGAATGGCTGGCCCAGCACCTGGACCTGCCGGCCGCCGCCGTGCACCACATCGCGGCGCAGGCGTGGGACTGCGGTCCCGAGGGGCCCGGCCCGCTGCCGCCCGGGGCGCTGTCGCCCGAGGTCTGAGGTGCCCACGGGGAGCCTGTGGTCCCAGGGGTCCGGGGCGTGGGTACAAAGGTCAAGGTTTAGTAAATACGGCAAGCGTAAGGTCTGACTGGGTCTAAGCTGGTCGAGGTTTAGAAAGGCACCTCGTTCGGTGAGGCGTCTTCACGGACACAGGCCACTGATCCCAACCGTCGAGAGACGCTCCGGATCAGGACAGATCTTCCCGACCTAAGGGTTGATCCCAAGTGGCTTCCGGCTCCGCAGCGAGCTGGATCACGCCGTGAAGTGCCAAAGCTCTGACGAGTTGGGGTGAGCCGGTCGTTCTCAGGATCGGCGAGCTCCTTGCCGTGTCGTTTTGCGTCGCGATCAGCGCGCACCGGCCGGAAGGAGGCGAGAGACATGGATTGCAGTAGTCCGGGCCACAGTTGCCCCTACCCCCGCTTGTCCTCGTACTTCTTCGGCTCGCGGTAACCACCTTCGCTACGCGCTCTTCGCGTTGACGTTCGACGTCTCCTGGCCCTGCCATGCCCGGAACCTGTTCGTAGCGAGGACGGCTGCCGCGTGCCCCGAACTCCCCCATGAATGCGGGGGGCTGAGGGAGGTTCATCATGACCATCACCACCCACGACACCAAGGTCCCGACGCCGCGCACGGCGGTCCTGGACGAGGCGCACCTGGGCGACATCAAGGGCGCGCTGGGCACGATCAAGCTGGACGACACGGCGCCGCGCACGGGCCTGTCGGCGAAGCTGAAGACCCTGCTGGCGATCGTCGGCCCCGGCCTGATCGTCATGGTCGGCGACAATGACGCCGGCGCGTTCTCCACCTACGGCAGCGCGGGGCAGAACTACGGCACGAGCCTGCTGTGGACGCTGCTGCTGCTGGTTCCGGTGCTGTACGTGAACCAGGAGATGGTGCTGCGGCTGGGCGCGGTGACCGGCGTCGGCCACGCGCGGCTGATCCTGGAGCGGTTCGGCAAGTTCTGGGGCGCGTTCAGCGTGATCGACCTGTTCCTGCTGAACGCGTTGACGCTGGTCACCGAGTTCATCGGAATCACCCTGGCGGCAGGCTACTTGGGGCTGCCGAAGGAGGGGTCGGTGGTGCTGGCGGCGGCGATCATCATCGCCTCGGCGTTCACCGGCTCGTTCCAGCGCTTCGAGCGGATCGCGGTCGCGCTGTGCGCGGGTTCGCTGCTGCTGATCCCGATCTACTTCCTGGTGCACCCGAAGACCTCGCAGATGGCGCACGACTTCGTGGTGCCCAACATGCCGGGCGGCACGGGGCAGTTGGCGACGGTGATGCTGCTGATCATCTCGATCGTGGGCACGACGGTGGCGCCGTGGCAGCTGTTCTTCCAGCAGTCGTACGTGATCGACAAGCGGATCACGCCGCGGTTCATGAAGTACGAGAAGGTCGACCTGTGGATCGGCATCGTGATCGTGGTCGTGGGCGCGGCGGCGATGATGGGGTTCACCGCGGCGGCGTTCGCCGGCACCGACGGGTTCGGCAACTTCAGCGACGCGGGTGCGGTGGCCAAGGGGCTGGCGGACCACGGCGGCAAGCTGGTGGGCGTGCTCTTCGCGATCGCGCTGCTGGACGCCTCGATCATCGGCGCGTTCGCGGTCTCGCTGTCCACGGCGTACGCGATCGGTGACGTGTTCGGGATGAAGCACTCGCTGCACCGCGGGGTGGGCGGCGCGAAGGGCTTCTACGCCATCTACGCGGGCATCGTGGCGGCTGCCGCGGCGATCGTGCTGGTGGCCGACGACCACACGCTGGGTCTGCTGACCCAGGGCGTGCAGGTGCTCGCCGGGGTGCTGCTGCCCTCCGCCTCCGTCTTCCTGCTGCTGCTGTGCAACGACAAGCAGGTGCTGGGGCCGTGGGCGAACGGGCCGAAGACCAACGCGTTCACCTCCGCGGTGGTCGGTGTGCTGGTGACGCTGTCGATCATCCTGACCGCCTCGGTGCTGTTCCCCTCGATCTCCTCGCAGGCGATCCTGGACATCATGGCCGGCTGCGGTGTGGTCGGCGTGCTGGTCGCGGGCCTCTCCTTCACCCGGCGCCGCACCGCCACCAAGGAGGACCCCATCGACCGCACGGGGCGCGACGACTGGCGGATGCCGCCGCTGGAGACGCTGACCCGTCCGGTGATGTCCACCGGCCGCAAGATCGGCATGGGCGCGCTGCGCGGCTACCTCTTCATCGCGATGATCCTGGTGGTCATCAAGCTCGTCCAGACCGCCCTCGGCCACTGACGCCGAGCCCCCTTGGGGGCGGGAGGAGCGGCGGTACGGCTGCTCCTCCCGGTGCCGGGCGCCCCGGCACGTTTTCTCCGGGCAGCCCGGCAGGTCTTCTCCGGGCGCAGACACGCCCGACACACCTGACACATCAGACACACCAGACGCCCGCATCGAGTGCGAGCCGTCGGCTTCGCCATGCCCGCGTGCGCGTGACGTGCGCGCACGCCGTCCACGGAGGTGACCTCCCGTGTCCGTCTTCACGTTCAACACCGCCTCGCTCCCGGTGCCGCTGCCGCGGCCGACCGTGCTGCCGCGGCCGACCGTCCACGGCGGGACCGTCCGGGTCCGCGCCTTCCTGGCCCAGCTGCTCTGCCGCCTGGCCGACAGCCCGCTCGACAGCCCCGTGCTGCGCACCGTTCAGCCGGCCGCACCGCGCGCCACCACGCACCGCCAGCAGGTGCGGCTGAGCGCCGAGTGGCACACCGTCGTCGACGCCACGGGTGGCCGCCGTCTCGAAGCCGCCTGGCACACCGAGAACTGAGCGCACACCGAGAACCGAGCGCACACCGAGAACCGAGCGGCCGAACCCGCCAAGCCCGCCACGCCCGAGAGGGAGGGAACCTCATGCCTCTGCGCTACCCCCGACTCCAGCTGGTCTTCTCCGACAACCCGCCCGCCCCGCCCGCCCCGGCCGCACCCGCGGCCGGCCCCGTCGCCGTGCTGGAGGTACCCACCCGCCGCCTGACGGCCGTGGGCGTGGTGGTCGACATCGACCAGCGCACCGCGACCGTCGACGGACGCGAACTCGACCTCACGTTCCTGGAGTTCGAGCTGCTCGCGCACCTGATGGCGCAGCCGAGGCGGGTGATGTCCCGCAGCCAGCTGATGGAGGCCGTCTGGGGCCGCCCCAACCTGGGCGACACCCGCACGGTGAGCACGCACGTGGCCCGGATCCGCCGCAAGCTCGGCCCGGCCCACCGCGCCACCATCAGCACCGTCCGGCAGATCGGCTACAAGTTCGACCCGGCACTCGGGCCGCGCTGAGCCCGCTGCTTCTCCGTCCCGCTGTTCCCGAGGAGGTGCTGCCATGCACGCCCTGTCCACCTTCGACTTCCTGGTCCGGTTGGCCACCGGAGTCTTCTGCGGCGCCTTGATCGGGATGGAGCGCCAGTGGCGGGCCCGGATGGCGGGCCTGCGCACCAATGCGCTGGTCGCCACCGGGGCCACCCTGTTCGTGCTGTACAGCGAGGCGATGGGGGACGCCGGATCCCCCACCCGGGTGGCCTCCTACGTGGTCTCCGGGATCGGCTTCCTCGGCGGCGGGGTGATCCTGCGCGACGGCGCCAGCGTGCGGGGCCTCAACACGGCCGCCACCCTGTGGTGCTCGGCGGCCACCGGGGTGCTCGCCGCCTCCGGCAAGCTCGCCTTCGCGGTGCTGGGCGCGCTGACCGTACTCGCCGTCCACTTCGTGGGCCGGCCCGCCGGTCGGCTGCTCGACCAGGCCCCGGCGGCCGGCACCGACCCGGACGCGGTGGTGGAGGCCAATGTGCACCTGCGCTGCGACCGGGGCGCGGAGAGCCACATCCGGGCCCTGCTGCTGCAGTCGCTGACCGGCTCGGGTCTGACCCCGACCGGTCTGCGGGCCCGTCGTGAGACGCCGGAGACCAGCAGCCTGCGGGCCTCGCTCTCGGTCAGCGGTGATGTGGCCTGCGCCCTGGAGCAGGTGATCGCGCGGCTCTCGCTGGAGCCGGGGGTGCGGGATCTGCACTGGCACCTGGACGAGGAGGAGGACGTGCACCAGGCGATGGCCTGAGCCGGTCCCCTTCGGGGTGGAGGAGGGGGGAGGGTGATGATGTGTGGTTTTCCGCGTCCGCGGACCTGCGAGGGTGCAGCGGTGCTGGTGGAGGCGGCGGTGCGGGTGCCGGGGGTGAGGGGTCAGCACCTCGCGGGCGGTCTGTGCTCCTGGATGAGGGCGCGGACTTCCTCGGCCCGGCGATGGACGTCCGCGGCTGGTCGGGGAGGCCTGGCGTGGTGCGGGAGGGGTGCGGGGCGGGGTGGGGGTGGCTCGGGGAGCGGTGGGAGACGGTCGAGCAGGCGCTTGCGGGCGAAGGCACCCGGGCACTGGACGGAGGCGGGCAGGCCGTTGGTCAGCGCGAACCGGAACTGTTCGGGGGTGACGTCACGGGCGAACCACTCGGTGGCCAGGGATTCGAGGGCGGCGCACTCGTTGGCGGAGAGCATCATCCGCTTGTCCGCCGCGCCGAGGGAGGCGAGGGCGCGGTAGGCGATGGAGCGTGCAGGGGGCGCGGGGGCGGGGTCCGCGCTACCGCCGCCGGTGGTGGTGCGGCGGTCGGCGAGGAAGCGTTGCCACCAGGAGCGCGGGCGGGCGGTGCGGGAGAAGTAGGTGCGGGAGACCCAGCGGGTGAGGCCTTCTCCGGCCTTCTCGCGGATGCGCAGGAGGTGGCCGAGGTCGGCGAGCTTGCGCAGGGCGGAGCGGACGGCCTGTTGGCCGTAGCGGGGTTGCTCGCGGGCGAGGGTCTTGGTGTCGATCGCCGCGCCGTCGGGCAGGCGGTCGATGTAGGCGGCGAGGTAGGCCTCGCGTTCGGGCAGGTGGGAGAAGTCGTGCTGGGTGCTCGGACTTTGGGACGGCGCGGAACGCTTGCCGTAGCCGGGCGCGGCGGTAGGGTGGCAGGTAGCCACTGGATCGACCTCGATCTCGATCAAGTTCGGTCAGACCCCCGTTCGGTGTTGGCGCACCGGCGGGGGTT
Organism: Kitasatospora sp. NBC_01302; assembly: GCF_035976515.1. NCBI lineage: Bacteria > Bacillati > Actinomycetota > Actinomycetes > Kitasatosporales > Streptomycetaceae > Kitasatospora > Kitasatospora sp. NBC_01302. The sequence continues at coordinate 4,354,741 of NZ_CP108404.1, read as the reverse complement.
GTTTCTTTGCGCGAACCGTACACCGCATGTGCGGGGCGTGGTCAACTCATGACGATAAGTCATATTCATTGGTACGCGGGGACATTGGTGGGTGGGTGGGAAGTAGCCACCCACCGTTCCTCAGAAGAGAGCGCTCGGGGCCCGAGGCCCGAAGCTCGGGTGTCAGCGCAGCGGTTGGGCGGTCGCGAACGTGAGGAATCCAGCCCAGGCGGCGGGGGTGAAGGCGAGCTGCGGTCCGGCCTTGTCCTTGGAGTCGCGGACGTGGATGGCTCGATGCAAGCGCCTCAGAGTTGCCGTAGTTGGTCTTGAGTCAGCCTGGTTCAGCGGTCACAGTGCCTCTGATGCTTTCTGGATGAACCGGGCGGACTCCTCAATCCCCAGGGCCTGCATGCGGATCGTGCCATGGCGCTGCTCCAGTGCGCTGATTGTTTCAGGGGCCGTGTACAGGGCCCCGGTTTCCTGGCCCTCCACGTAGGCATAGCGCTGACGCTCAGCAGTCTCAAGGAGGACGAAGGGCCCGTTGAGCATGGCGTGCATGCCGCGTCCGGTAGGCAGGATCTGAATCGACACGTTCCTCAGTTGGCCGACGGTCAGCAGAAGCTGGAGCTGACTCTTCATCGTCACTCGGCCGCCCACCAAGGTGTGGAGCGCGGCCTCGTAGACGACGAAGCCGAAGAGCGCGGGAGGATTGCGGGTGAGCTTCTTCTGGCGTTCCAAGCGGGCCTGTACCCGCTCCTCGACGGTGTCGTCGCCGACTGGCGGGGTGTGCGCCTCGAACAGGGCTCGTGCATACTCCTCGGTCTGCAGCAAGCCGGGAATCAGCAGGGTCTCGAACCAGTTGGCAACGATTGCCTCGTCTTCCGCGGCCATGAAACTCTTCACGCTTTTCGGGGGTCGCTCTGGCCGCAGGTATCCCGCTGCGGCGATCAGCAGTCCACGTGCATCACAGAGCCGCTCGGCGGCCTCAAGTGCCTTCAGGGTCGGCCGCCTCCGGCCCTGTTCCATCGACTTGATCGTCTCGTAGTCGTACTCGGCTTCCTCGGCCAGCTGCTCGCGCTTGATCCCGGCGCGCTCGCGCCACAGCTTGAGCTGGTTGCCGCAGTACTGCCAGGCCAGCGGGGGCTCAGGTGTTCCGGTCATCCGTGCGCCCCCAACATTCATTCGCGGGTACAGGGCGGGTACTCAGCCAGTTGGACCCGCTGTGTCACTTCCGAGGCTACGACCGTGCCCGGCACCGTAGGAGTCCAATCCCCGGATTGCACCCATTCGAGTGCCAGTTCGCCCCGTCGCGTTTCGCAAGGACTCCGATGCCCCTGCCTCCCCTCGCCGCCGAGCACCACTTCCGCCGCACCGCCCGCAGCGTCTCGCTCTCCCGCAACCTCTTCCGGCAGCAGGCGACTTCGTGGTCCCTCTGCACCGAGACCGCCGACACCGCCGCCCTGCTCCTCTCCGAGCTCATGACCAACGCCTGCCGCCACGCCCGCTTCCCCCGTGACCGTTACATCGCCGCCCGCTGGCTCCTCGACCCCGTCGCCGACCTGCTCCGTGTCGAGGTCTCCGACGCGGACGACCACCTGCCCGCTCCTCGTCGCGCGCACCCTGACGAGGAGTCAGGGCGTGGCCTCGAACTCGTCGCCACCCTCTCTGCCGCCTGGGGTGCCGACCCGCGTCCGTATGGCATCGGCAAGACGGTCTGGTTCGAGCTGAAGCTGTCAGCCCCCGTGGACGGTGAGGGTGTAGCCCTCGGGGCCCTCGAAGGAGAACATCGGGCCGAACGGGCTGTCCACGATCGGCGTGAGGATCGTGACCCCGGCGGCGGTGAGCTTGGCGTGGAGCTCGTGGGCGTCGGAGGTCTGGAACCAGAGCGCCACGCCGAGGCCGGGCCGGGCGGTGTCGGCGAGGTCGACGCCGGGCAGGAGCTCGCGGACGGCGAAGGGGATCGGCTTGGTGTCGAACACGACGCCGTGCGGCGGTGAGACCGCTGCCCGGCGCAGGCCGAGGTGCTGCTCGCAGAAGGCGGCCGCGGCGTTCAGGTCGCGCACCTGAAGGGCGATGAAGTCGGGGCCGTTGACGGTGACGGACATGATTTCTCCTTCGAACCTTGATCCTCTGTCCCTGATGTCAGGACTTTGACATAATCGAGGCTAGGCTCGCCGGGCCTGTATGTCAAAATGCTGACATGCAGCAGAAGCAGAAGGACGTCACCCAGCACGTGGGATACCTGCTCAAGCGCGCCCAGTCCGCGCTGCGCGGGGCCATGGACAAGGTGCTGCGCGAGCACGGGCTGACCGTGCCGCAGTACTCGACCCTCGAACTGCTGGCCCTGCACCCCGGCATGTCCAACGCCGACCTCGCCCGCGCGACCTTCGTCACCCGGCAGTCCGGGAACGTCGTGCTGCGGGGCCTGCAGGACGCGGGCCTGATCACCCGCCCCGACGCCGCCGACCACGGCCGCGCCCTCCCCGCTCACCTCACCGAGGAGGGGCACGCCCGCCTGGCCACGGTGCAGGCCGCCGTCTACGCCGTCGAAGAGCGCATGACCGCGGCGATCGAGCCCCGGCGCGTCACCGCGCTCCTCGCCGACCTCGAACGCATCGCGGCGGCCCTGGAGGAGTGACCCGCACCCGCCCGCCCACTCGCCGCTCGCCGCGGGCGGAGCCGAGGAGCAGTGCGTTCAGGTCATGGGGCTGCGCGGGCTCGTCGGTCGGGGGCGCCGCGGTGACCCGGTCCAGGCGGAAGCCGCGGCCGGCCCGGCGGGTGCGGCACCAGGCGATCAGGCACCACCGGCCGTCGGCGGTGAGGAGTCCGGCCGGTTCCACCTCGCGGTCGCTCCCGCGTCCGGCCGCGTCGAGGTAGGACAGCCGCAGCACCGTGCCGAACGGCCTCGGCGTGTTCCACCAGCCAGCGCGCGGCGGCTTCGCAGTCGTCGGGGCCGGCCGGGAACGGGTGTTCCGGCGCGAGGCGGTACTCCACGCTGACCACGGCCAGGCGGGCCGTCTCGGCGAGGCAGTCCTGGTCCGTGATCGTCATGGTGTCGATCCTCGCGGTCGTCCGCGACAACGTACCGTCACCCTCTCCTGGTGAGGCGCGTCACTCTTCGCGGGCCGCTACCAGCGGTCCGAGGCGTCCAGGAGCACGGACACCGTGCCCTTGTCGTCGACGACCTCCGCGCAGACCTGGTGCCGGTCGAGCCCCCGGTCCTCGTCGCGGCAGGCACCCAGGCTGCCGTGGTCGAGGGTGAACTGCCAGCCGTGCGCCCGCGTCAGATGGTCGCGGAGTTCCCGCGCCACCTCGTCGGACGACTGCCCGGCCGTGCCACGCACCTCGATCCTCCGTTCGCAGGAGGTCTCGGAGCCGCCGCCGCAGCCCTCGTCGCGGTCGCTCACCACCGCGAGCCCGGCGGGCAGCGGCAGGACCTCCCGGTCGGAGGGGGTGATGGCCGGCACGCCGTTGATGCCGACCAGCCAGGCGGCCCCCAAGGCGGCGACGGGGCCGAGCACGCAGTAGAAGAGGGACAGGCCCATGCCCGCGGCGCCGCGCCCCTGCAGCGAACTCAGCTTCGGCACACCGGGCCTGCGGCTCTCGATGAGGATGCCCACGGGCAGGACGGCCGCGGTCACGAAGGTGATGACCACGATCAGGGTGACCCTCGCGTCGGGGAGGAGCCACCGCTGCGCGAGGGCGATCTCGGTGGCCGCGAGGAGCGCGAGCAGGATCCCGACGATCCAGCCCGTGCTGACCGTCCGAACCGCGAACAGCCAGCACACCAGCGGGAAGAGGAACGCGACAGTGGTGATCACGGCGGACACTCTGCCCCAGGCCGGGCCTTGCGGGCCAGGGTTTTCGGGCGGCGCTACCCCTCCTTCGGCGTCCAGTTCGCGACCAGGGCCAGCAGGCCGGGGAAGCGCGCCTCCAGGTCGTCGATCCGCACCTGGCTGCGGCGTTCGAGGCCGTACTGGCGCTGGCGGGTGACGCCGGCCTCGCGCAGGGAGCGGAAGTGGTGGGTCAGCGAGGACTTGGGACGGTCCAGGCCGAACCAGCTGCACGAGTGGTCGAAGGCGTCGGAGTCGAGCAGCAGCGCGCGCACGATGTGCAGGCGCAGCGGGTCGCTCAGTGCGCCCAGCACCGCCTCCAGGCGCAGCTCGGCGACCCCCGGCTCGGGCAGCGGCTCGGGCAGGTCGGCGGGCTCGGGGTGGCGGTGGACGGCGGGCGCCGCGGGGGTGGTGGGCGCCGCGGGGGTGCCGGGGGAGGAGCTGGGTGCCATGGGGACCTCCTTCGCGCTGCTTTTCAGTACGACTTCAATCGTACTGCATGCTAAGTTCGAGATATCTCGTACTGGACGGACGGCCCTAGGGGGATGCCATGGCGCAGGTCATCGAGAGAACAGCAGCATTGAACAGCAAGGGAGTTGATGTCGGGGCACCGCCACGTCGATGGATCTGGCTGGCCGCCTGGCCGGTCACCGCCGTCTTCGTGCTGTCCAATGCCGCCACCCCGCTCTACGCCCTGTGGCAGCACGACATCGGCTTCGGCAAAGGCACGCTGACCGTCGTCTTCGCCTGCTACATCGCCGGCCTGATCGGCTCGCTGCTGGTCTGCGGGGTGCTCTCGGACCGGATCGGCCGTCGCCGGGTGCTGGTCCCGGCGATCCTGCTGGCGCTGCTGGCCTGCGGCATCTTCGCCACCGCCGCCTCGGTGCCCGCGCTGCTGGCGGCCCGGCTGCTCACCGGGATCGCGGTCGGGGCGGCCGTCTCGGCGGGCATGGCGGCGGTGGCCGACGTCGCGGGCGCCGAGCGGCGGCGGCTGGCCGCGCTGCTCGCCTCCTGCGCGATGGTGCTGGGCGCGGGCACCGGGCCGCTGCTCGCGGGTGTGCTGTCGCAGGAGCTGCCGGGGCCGACCAGCGCGGTCTTCGGCGTGGTCGCCGTGCTGCTCCTGGTCGCATTGGCGGTGGTGTGGCGGATGCCGCTGCCGCCGCGGGTGGCGAGCGCCGCAGGACCACTGCTCCGCGTGCCCCGGGTGCCGCGCGGCAACGGGCGCCAACTGGCCCTGGGGATCGCGGTCTTCGCGCCCGGCATCACCGCGACCTCGTTCGTCCTGTCGCTCGGCCCCTCGCTGCTCACGGCGCTGCTCGGCGGCGGCAGCCGGATCCTCGCCGGGGTGGTCGCGTTCGCGATGTTCCTCACCGCGACCGCCGTGCAGTTCGCCGTGCAGCGGCTGAGCCGGCGCGCGATCCTGCTGGCGGGCGCCGTTTCGACCGTGCTGGCCGTGGCCGCCCTGGTCGGCGCGGTCCGCGGCCACGCCGTGGCGCTGCTGGTGGCAGCGGCGCTGCTGGCGGGTGCCGGGCAGGGGCTGGGCCAGCTCGGCGGGCTGTCGCTGCTGAACGCCAGTGTGCCGGCCGGCTCGCTCGCGGAGGCCAACGCCGCGCTCAACGTGGGGGGTTACCTGCTGGCGGGCACGCTCCCGGTGGCTGCCGGGTTCCTGAGCGACGCGATCGGGCTGACCGGCGGGGCCACGGTCTTCGGCGCCGCGCTGGCGCTGCTCGCGACGCTCGGTGGGGTGCTCGTCGCCGTCAAGAGGGACTGGGCGCGGGCGAGTTGAGGCAAGGCCCCGGGCGGTGGACGCCGCCCGGGGCGGTCGCCCGCGGCTCAGCCCGTCAGGTTGGCCAGGCAGCTGGCCTCGCTCACGTTGTCGGGGTCGAGCGCGTGCAGGACCTCGTGCCGCACGACCGGGTCGGCGACCATCAGCACGTGGTCCGGCACGTTGGCCGGGCAGAGGTCCTGCACCAGCACGTTGTGCACGTTCGGACCGGTCAGGAACTGCGAGGTGTAGGGCGTGACCACCTCGTCGTACTTGGTGGCGATCACCCAGTAGTCCACGCCGGGCACGGTGTCGCCGCCCGCGTTGAGCTTGCCGAGCATGGCCGAGCCGACCTCCTGGTCCGCGCAGGCGGGGCAGGCGGAGGAGACGATCTGCTGGGCGCCGGGGAAGGACTGGGCGAGCGTGGTCAGGCCGTCCAGCGTGGTCCCGTGGTTGCTCGGGGCGAGGCCGACCAGGGTGTGCACCTTGGCCGCCCCGCCGTCGAACTTCAGGTAGTAGCGCGGCATCATGCCGCCCTGGCTGTGGCCCACGATGTCGACCTGACCCGCACCGGTGGCGGCCAGCACGCCGTCCACGAAGGTGGCGAGCTGCTGGGCGGAGTCGGCCACCGGCGCGATCGCCCGCAGCACGGGGACGCCGGGCTGGGCGCCGTAGGTCAGGGCGTAGACGCAGTAGCCCTGGGCGGCCAGCGCCGGGGCGATGGTCAGCCAGTTGACCGAGCCGTTGGCGAAGGTGCCGTGGACCAGCACGACCGGCCTGGGGTGGGCCGAACTCGGCTGGCAGGACCAGTCGTTGGCGCCGGGTACGCCGGGTGCGGCGAGCGCCTGGGCGGCGGCGACCGGATCGGTGGTGCCGGCGGCGGACCGGGCCTGGGCCGGTGCGGCGCCGACCAGCGCGGCGCCGAGCAGTGCGGTGCCGGCTGCGAGCGCGGCGAGCCGGCGGGGGCGGCGGCCCCGGGGCGGGGCGGTTCTGGGCAGGGGGGAGCCGGGCAGGGTGGTTCCGGGCATGGCTGTCCTCCGGGTGGGGGTTGGAGGTGCGCGACGGCGCGTGGGGGTGCGCCGAGGAACTGGCCAGTAAGTTACTGCTGGGTTAACGCCCTGGCCAGACACCGCGCGGGAATTGACACCCGGAGGGACGAGTCGTGCCGAAGCGGACTAACCGGCGGTCACCGGGGCGGTGGCCGCCGCGGCGCGGCGGTCGGCGCGGGCCGCCCAGCGGCCGTCCGCCCGGCTGATCCGGATCGGGTGCTCGAAGCACGCGCTGACCAGCTCGGTGGTGACGATATCCGCGACCTCGCCGCGCCCCACGCACTCGCCCTCGCGCAGCAGCAGCGCGTGCGTGGTGCTGCTCGGCAGCTCCTCCAGGTGGTGGGTCACCAGCACGCTGGCCAGCTGGGGGTGCTGCTCGCGCAGCTCGTCGAGGCTGCTGAGCAACTGCTCGCGGGCGGTCAGGTCCAGGCCGGTGGCGGGCTCGTCCAGCAGCAGCAGGCGCGGCTGCGGCATCAGCGCGCGGGCGATCAGGGTCCGGCCGCGCTCGCCCTGGGAGAGCGTGGTCCAGGCGGCCTCGGCCCGCCGGGTCATGCCGAGGGTGGCGATCAGCTCGTCGGCGTGGGCGAGCTGGTCGGCGGTGGGCCTGCGGTGCAGGTCGGGCTCGATGCTGTTGGTCAGGCCGGTGAGCACCACCTCGCGCACGCTCAGCGGCGAGCGCAGCGGGTGGCGGGGGTTCACGTGGCCCAGGTGCGCGCGCAGCTCGCGGACGTCCACCCGGCCGAGCCGGCGGCCGAGCACCCGCACCACGCCGCGGGTCGGATGGGCGACGGCGCCGAGCAGGCCGAGCAGGGTGCTCTTGCCCGCGCCGTTGGCGCCGAGCACGGCCCAGTGCTGGCCGGGCTCGATGGTCAGCGAGATGCCGCGCAGCAGGTGGCGGCCCTCGCGCACGAAGTCGACGTCCTCGACGTGCAGCAGCGGGCCGTGCGGTGCGGGGTCGGCGGCGTTCACGGGTGCGCTCCTCGAAGGGTGGCAGGGGTGAGGGGATCCTGGGCGCGGAGCAGGTGGACGACCGCCTCCAGGTTGTGCAGGGTCGCGGCGACGGCGGCCTCGGCGTCGCGGGCCCGCAGCGCGGTGAGCAGCGCCGCGTGCGCGCACGAGGTGTCCGGCAGCCCCGGCACGCTCTCGACCAGTTCGACCAGCGCGGTGCGCAGCACCGGCAGCACGGCGGTGAACAGGTCCAGCAGGACGGCGTTCCCGGCCAGTTCGACCACCGCCAGGTGGAACGCCAGGTCGGCCTCGACGAAGGCGGGCGCGCTGAGTGCGCGCCGGGCCTGCCGGTCGACCAGCCGCTCGCCGAGGGCCCGCAGCTCGGCGGGTGTGGCGCGCTCGGCGGCCAGCCGGGCGGCCTCCACCTCCAGGGCGCGGCGGACCTCGTACACCTCCAGCAGGCGGGCCCGGCGCAGCAGCTCGCGCACCTCGCCGGGGGGTGCGGGCGGCCGGGCGGCGGGGTCGGTGACGAAGGTGCCGACGCCGTGGCGCACGTCGAGCAGGCCGTCGCGGACCAGCAGCCGCACCGCCTCGCGGACGGAGGAGCGGCCCACGCCCAGCAGCCGGGCCAGCGCGGCCTCGTTGGGCAGCTGCTCACCGACCCGCCACCGGCCGCCGTCGAGCAGCTCGCGCAGCCGCGCCTCCACCCGGGGCACCAGCGGGCCGCGCCGGGGGCCTGAGGTGCTCGGCTGCACGGCGTTCCTCCTCCACCCGGACGGCCCGGCAACCAGGTGGGCTCGAACGCGCGTCCGCAAGGGAGTGGGTGCCCGCGCCGGGGTGAGCACGCTAGCAGTCGTCCTCAGTCCTCTGAGGACTGTTCCACCCAGTGGACTCCCGGCGCACGGGCAGGCAGGGTGGTGCCCCGACTGGGGTGGCGGCGCGATGATGCCGCATCATGGCGCGGGTGCCGGGCATGCGGTGTCCGGCCGACGGAGCGTGAGGAGCAGGACCAGGTGATCGGACGAGCGCTGAACGGCCGCTACGAACTGGTCGGCACCCTCGGGGTCGGCGGCATGGCAACGGTCTGGCACGGCGTCGACCGGGTGCTCGGCCGCGAGGTGGCGGTCAAGGTGCTCAACAACGGCCTGGCCGAGGACCCCAGGTTCGCCGAGCGGTTCAGCCGGGAGGCGCAGCACGCGGCGATGCTGGTGCACCCGCGGATCGCGATGGTCTTCGACTCGGGCATGGACCAGGGCTCCGCCTACATCGTGATGGAGCTGATCCGCGGCCGTTCGCTCGGCTCGGTGCTGGCCGAGGGCGGTCCGCTGCCGGTCGAGCGGGCGGTGGGAATCGCGGCGGCGGTCTGCGAGGCGCTGGAGGTGGCGCACGCGGCGGGCCTGGTCCACCGGGACATCAAGCCCGGCAACGTGATGATCACCGACGACGGCGGGGTCAAGGTCGTCGACTTCGGCATCGCGCGCGCCTCGGCCTCCGGCCAGCAGCTGACCCAGACCGCCTCGGTGCTCGGCACCGCCGCCTACCTCTCGCCCGAGCAGGCCACCGCCGCCGAGGTGGACGGGCGCGCCGACCTCTACGCGCTGGGCTGCGTGATCACCGAAATGCTCACCGGGGAGCCGCCGTTCAGCGCCGACACGCCGGTCGGGATCGCCTTCAAGCAGGTCTCCGAGCAGGCCCCGCCGGTCAGCCTGCGCCGGCCCGAGGTGCCGCCGGCGCTCGACCACGTGGTGGCGCGGCTGCTGGCCAAGCGCCCGGCGGACCGGCCGGCCAACGCCGCTGCCGCCCGCGCCGAGCTGCTCGCGGCGGTGCCGGTGGCGGGGGCGGTGGACCGCACCTCGGAGCTGCTGGCGACGCCGATGCCCGGCCCGGACGGCGACCGCACGACGATGCTGCCGCCCATCGCGGTCGCGCCGCCGCAGCAGCCGTACCGGGCGCCGGTGGCGGCGCCGACCTCGGTGATGGCGCCGGTGCCCGAGTACGGCGAGTACGGCGACCACTCGGGGCACGGGACCCCCAGCGGGTACGGCGGGCAGTACCAGGACGGTCACCCGGAGCCCGCCGCCCCCGCGCGCCGCTCGCGCCGCACCCTCGCGCTGGTGCTCGGCGCGGTCGGTCTGGCCGGTGTGGGCCTGGTGGGCGCGCTGGCCTTCTCCGGCTCCGGCGGCAACTCCGGTGCCGCCGCGCCCGGCAGCAGCCGCCAGCAGCCCGCCCAGCCGGTCGGTGCCGCCACGGGCCCGGCCGCGCCCACCGGCGGCACCGCGGCCGCCCCCGCCGCTCCGACGCCCGTCGTGCCGCCGACCGGCAGCGCGCCCGCCGCGCCGAGCACCGGGCCCGCCAAGCCCGCCGGCACCCCGGCCGCCCAGATCGCCGCGCTGCGCGGCGAGGTGAGCGGCTCGGCGATACCGAAGGACCGCCAGGCCGCCCTGGTGCACACCCTGGACGCGGCCGGCGCGGCGCTCGCCGCCGGGCAGCCGCAGGACTCGGTGCAGGCGCTGAAGGCGGCCCAGCGCCAGGTGCGCGACCTGTCCAAGAAGCACGCGGTGGACGGGGCGACGGCCGCCTCCTGGCAGCGCGAGCTCGGGGTGACCATCAACGCGCTGAACGCCCAGGCCAGTCAGAACGCGGCCAACGGTGACGACGGCGACAACACCGACAACGGCGGCAACTGACGGACCGTCAGATCTCAGGTCTCGGTCTCGGCGGGCGCCTCCACGAACACCCGCCGGGAGGCGTCCTCCTGGGCGAGCCGGCGCATGCTGGCCAGCAGCGTGTCCCCGAGGACGGTGCCCAGCACCGCCCCCTCCAGTCGCCCGCCCGGATCGGCACGGCGCCCGAGCAGCGCCAGTTCGGCGGCGGCCAGCCGCTCGGCCGCTGCCGCGTACTCGTCCAGGATGCCGAGCAGGTCCTCCTGCCCCAGTTCGCGCAGCGCCTGGAAGACCTGGGCGAGCGCCACGCAGGCCGCGCCGCCGGGGTGCACCAGCCAGCCGCGCTCGGCCACCCAGGCCGCCGCGGCCTCGGCCGCCGCCCGCCCGGCCGCACTGTCCTCGGTGCGGCGCTCCCCGGGGCGGGGCCGCGGGGCGACGGCGTGCTGGGCGAGGTCCAGGGTGGCGGGCAGCGAGAGCCCGGGGGCGTCCAGCGCGGTGAGCAGCCGGCGGGCGGTGGCGATCGAGAGGCCGCCGACCTCCAGCAGTGCGCGCAGCAGCCGCAGCCGCCGCACGTGCGCCTCGTCGTACTGCGCCTGGTTGGGGCAGGTCAGCTCGCCGGCCGGGAGCAGCCCCTCCCGCAGGTAGTACTTGATCGTGGGAACCGGCACCCCGGTTCGACGGCTCAGTTCCCCGACGCGCACAGGCCGGTCTCCTCTCCCGCCCGGGGGCAGCGGTGATGCACCAAGCCTAGGTGGCGGGCCGGTGCCACTGCCAGACCCGTGAGTGTCCGCGCACTGTGGCAGCATGCCGCCCAGCAGGCTCCGGCAGCAGCGCCGCGGGCCGCCGGGGCGGAACGGGGCACACGGGTGGCGACGGTCGAGCAGGTACGGGCGGCGGCGCTGGCGCTGCCGCGCACGAGCGAGCACCTGATCCGGGACCGGGTGAAGTTCCGGGTCGGCCGGATCGTCTACCTGGCGCTGTCCAGGGACGAGACGGTGCTCGGCTTCGCCTTCCCCCGGGAGGAGCGGGAGCTGCTGCTCGCCACCGAGCCCGGGGTCTACCTGCCGCCGGAGCCGGCCGACGAGCGCTTCAACTGGCTGCAACTGCGGCTGGCGGCGGTCCCGGAGGCGGAGCTGCGCGAGATCGTGCTGGACGCCTGGCGGATGGTGGTGCCCAAGCGGGTGGCCGCCGAGCACGAGGCCGCGCACCCCGCTGCCCTGCCGCCGGGCCCGGCCCTGGCCGAACTCCGCTTCGCCGCAGGAGTGTTCGCCGGTCTCGGGGCGGTCGACGCGGGCTGGGAGCGGTGGGCCGCGGTGGTGGCCGCGGCGCCCGACCTCGCCCGCCCCGAGCACCGCGCGGCCCTGCACCGCTGGCTCAACTCCTGGGGCTGCCGAATCCGTTACCCGCGCGAGGGCGAGCCCGACCTGTTCTCCGCCGCGCTGGAGGGCTGGTGGGCCGCGCACGGCGCCGAGCTGCCCGATGCCTCGCTCGCCGTGCTGACGGAGGGTCAGCTCGACGCACTGGCCGCGGCCTATGCCGAGCTGGCGGCGCTGCGCGTCTCACCGGGCCGTACCCTCGGGCCGACCGCCGCCGCCAAGGCGCTCTACGCGCTGCGCCCGGCGGCCGTGATGCCCTGGGACGCGGCGATCGCCCAGCGGCTGCACGGCTCCCGGGACGGCGCGGCGTTCCGCCGCCACCTGGCCTGCGGGCGCCGCTGGGCCCGCGCGGTGATCGCCGAATCCGGCCTGGACGAGGGCGAGTTGCCGCGCGAGCTGGGCCGGCCCGCGGTGTCGCTGGCCAAGGTGCTGGACGACTACCTGTATGTCACGATCACCGCCGGGATCACCGCCGCGCCGTAGGCGGCCGGGCGCTACTGCCGGCTGCCGCAGCCGGGGCAGAAGGCCGCGCCCGCGGGCACGGCCGCCTGGCAGGAGCGGCAGCCCGCCGGATCGGCCAGCTTGTGGCCGCAGCCGGCGCAGAACGCCCCGCCGTGCGTCTCGGCGTTGCACTGCGGGCAGACCAGCTGCCGCTCGGTGCCCACGTCGTAGGCGTTCCCGGCCTCCTGCCCGGCCTGGTAGGCGCGCTGGGTCACCTGGTCGTTGAGCCCGCGGCGGCGGGCCGCCTCGGCCTCGGCGGCGGTGTCCGGCGCGCAGATCTGGCACAGGCCCTGGGCCGGGTTCCAGCACGTGTCGCAGACGTGCTGGGTGCACCGGGCGCAGCGGTGGAAGTGGCCCTGTGCGGCGCCGATCGCCCGCTCGAAGGCGGCGTCCTTGGCCCGGCCCCAGCCGGCGCCCGCCAGGCCGTCGACGGCGTTGGTGATGGTGCCGCCGTTGCCGTTGAGCACGCTCCAGGCCGCGCTGACCCCCTTGTTGACCCAGCCGGCCGCCCGCCCGGTGGTGAACGCCTCGAACGGCGATCTCCAGGCGTCGTAGCAGCGCTGGCAGTTGAACTCGAACTGGAAGCCCGCGCCGGTGCCGTACTGCTCGCACAGGTCGCGGTGGTTGTTGCTGAAGTAGATCTCGGTGGTCACTGCTGGTCCCCCCGGGGCGTCCGGTCGTCGTGGCGCTGCCAGCCGTACGACGTCACCGGGCGCCGACTGGTTCTGATTGTGTCCAACTGGTGTTCGATGCGCGAAGACTGCCATGCCGGACCAGGTGCGGCCAAGCCCCGACAGCCGCTGTTCACCCGGCGGACCCCCGCGGCTCAACCCTGGGGTGGAGGCGGCGGTTCCACCCGCCGGTCAACCCTGGAGCCGACGCCCGGACCGGGGCCCCGGCGGGAGGCTTGCACCATGGACACCACGACCTACCTCCTCAACGGCCTGCTGCTGGTGACGATCGTGCGCCAGGTGCGGGGCACCGAGCTGAACCTTGCCAACCTGCTGATCCCGCTGGGGACGGTGGCCGCTGCCGCGCTCGCCTTCCTGCACTCGGTCCCGACCGGTGGCGGCGACCTGACCCTGATCCTGGGCCTGGCCGGGCTCGGTGCGGCGCTCGGCGCGCTCGGCGGCTCGCTGGTGCGCCTGTCGGCCCTGCGGCCCCGGGCCGGTGCGCGGCAGGGCGCGAAGGTCCGGCTGCTCGCCCGCACGCCGCTGGCCGTGCTGCCCGTCCTGGTCCTGGGCAGCCTGGCGCGGCTGGCCTTCGCCTTCGCGGCGAACCACGGGCTGGGTCAGGCCATCGCCGACTTCAGCCGCGACCAGCGGATCACCGGCCAGGACGCCTGGGTCGCCGCCCTGGTCCTGATGGCGCTGGCCGAGGTGGTCACCCGTCTCACCGTGACCCGCCTGCGCGGCCACCTGCTCGGCCGCACCCTGGCGGCTCCGGCCGCTGCTTCGGCCACTGTCCCGGTCCCGGCCGCGGCCGCCGCCCGCCCTGCCCGCGCCCGGGCCGCCGCCCCCTTCGAGCCGGCATGACCTGGCCGGCGACTGGCCCGCGCACCGGCCTGCTCCCTATGCTGCGGGCCATGGCGAGCACAGCGTGGGGCGGGGACGAGGACGAACGGTCCACCGTGACCCTGGCGCAGCCCGGCAGCGACCCGGCGGTCAGCGCGCGGATCGCGCTCGCGCAGGTCCGGATCGACCAGCGGCGCAAGCGGCAGGTGTCCCGGTTGCGCCCGCTCAGCTGGCTGCTGCTGGTCGCCGTCGGCGTCTCCGCCTGGACCAGCTCGGTCACCCCGGGACTGACCGGCCGTCACCTGGCCGTCAGCCTGGCCCTGCTCACCTTCGCCGTGCCGACGGCGCTGGCCGGGGCCGGTCGGTGGCCGGGCCGGGACGAGCGGGGGCCGCGGGTCGTGCTGATCCTGCTGATCTCGCTGGCCGCGCTCACCCTCACCGCCCTGGTGCCCTCCGGCATCCTGAACGTGCTGCCGGTCTCCGGCGCCGTGATGCTCGGCTTCATCCGGCTGGACCTGCGCCCGGCGCTGCTGATCAGCGGCACGACCACGGTGCTGCTCGTGCTGCTGCTGGCCCTGACCGTCGACGACCCGGTGGAGACGATCACCTCCTCGGTGCTGCTCTGCGTGGTGCTGGCCGTCACCGCCCGGCTGATGCAGCAGAGCCGGGAGGGCCAGGACCGCACCGAACTGCTCTTCGCCGAGCTGGAGGACGCCTGGGAGGCGGAGACCAGGGCGGCGGCCGGCGCCGAGCGGGTCAGGATCGCCCGCGAGCTGCACGACGTGCTGGCCCAGTCGCTCTCCGCGCTGGCGATCCAGCTGGAGGGGGCCCGCAAGCTGGCCGAGCGCGACCGGGTCGCCCCGCTGCTCCAGCAGGTGATCAACCGCTCGGTGGAGCTGACCCGGGACGGTCTGGACGAGGCCCGGCAGGCGGTGGGCGCGCTGCGCGCCGAGCACCTGCCGGGCCTCGCCGAGGTCGCCCCGCTGGTCGAGCGCAGCGCCCGCGACCTGGACCTCGTCCTCGCGTTCAGCGTGCTGGGCAGCGCCCGCCCGGGTGAGCCGCAGGCCGAGTTCGCGCTCTACCGCGGTGTCCAGGAGGCGCTGACCAACGTGGCCCGCTACGCACGCGGCTCGCGCACCTCGGTGGTGCTCGACTACCGCGGGGGCGGCCGGGTGACCGTCAGCGTCACCAACACCGCGGGCACCGCGACCGCCCCGGCCACCGGGGGCGGCGGCAACGGGCTGCGCGGGATGCGCGAGCGGGTCGAGCGGGTCGGCGGCACCGCCGAGGCCGGTCCGGTCGGGGACGGCTGGCGGGTCGAGATGGAGGTCCCGGGATGAGCACCCGCCGTGCCCCCGCCCCGTGCCCGCACCCTCTGCCCAGCCCCGTCCAGCCGACCCCAGCACCGAGGAGCCCGAGATGATCCGCCTGGTGATCGCCGACGACCAGCGCGTCACCCGCGAGGGGCTGGCGCTGCTGATCGCTCTGAACGAGGGCATGGAGGTGGTCGCGCTGGCCGCCAACGGCGAGGAGGCGGTCGCGGCCGTCCTGGAGCACCGGCCCGACGTCGTCCTGATGGACCTCTCGATGCCGGTGCTGGACGGCATCGCCGCCACCACCGCGCTGGCCGAGCAGGTGCCCGGCACGCCCGTCCTGGTGCTCACCACCTACGCCGACGACGCCTCGATCTTCCCGGCGCTGCGGGCCGGCGCCAAGGGCTACCTGACCAAGGACGCCGGCTCGGACCGGATCGAGGAGGGCATCCGGGCCGTGCACGCCGGGCAGACCTTCATGGATCCGGTGGTCCAGCAGCGCCTGGTCGCCGCCGCCATCGGTGGCACCCCGCCGCAGCCCGCCGCTGACGCCGCCTCAGCGCCTGCCCGGCCCGCGGCCCCCGCCGCCGCGACCGGCACGTCCGCGGCGACCGGCACGACCGCGCCGGCCCAGGACGACGGGCTGACGGAGCGCGAGCGCGAGGTGCTGGTGCTGATCGCGGCCGGCCTGTCCAACCAGGAGATCGCCGAGCGCCTCTACCTCGGCCAGGCGACGGTCAAGACCCACATCAACCGGATCTTCGCCAAGACCGGCGCGCGGGACCGGGCGCAAGCCGTCCGCTACGCCTACCGCGCCGGGCTGGTCCCCGCCGACGGCGCTTAGGCCGTGTCTCACAATTCGCGTCGGATCAGCGCGCGGCGTTGGGCGCCCGGCTGGGCGTGCCGGCGAAGCGTCCTCGTACTGGGTCGTACTTGGATGATTCGCCGGTGCGTCCAGGCGGGATGCCCGGCGTCGCGCGCCTGGCGGGAATTGTGAGACACGGCCTAGGGCCTGTCCCGGACCGCCCGCCGTCAGCCCGCCCGCCGGAGCGCACCGAAGCGCCCGGGAGCACGACGAAGCCCCTGACCCGCTGTCGTCGGACGGCCTGTCAGGGGCTTCGGAAGTCGCGCTGCACAGCTCAGGCGGTGGTGTTCGTCTTGCTGGTCTCGTCAGCCTTGGTGACGTTGACCGGCGCCACCGCGGGGCGCGGCTGCTCGGTGGAGTTCGCCGTGGTGTTGGTGTCACCGCCGGGCGTGTCGTCCTCGCGCATCGCCTTGGTCTCGGCCTTCAGGATGCGCATCGACTTGCCCAGGCCGCGAGCCATCTCCGGCAGCTTCTTCGAGCCGAACAGCAGGATGAGGACAGCCAGCACCACGAGGAGGTGCCAGGGCTCCAGACCGTTGCGGAACATCCCTGACCACCGGTCCCTTCGGTTTTCTCGCTGTGACAGAGCCGGGCGGGGCCGCCCGGCCCTGCCAGTATGCCTGGCCCGGCGGCGGAACGTATACACCGCTCGGGAAACGGTGGTCAAAGAGGCGGTGACGCCGGCACGTTCGACGGATGTCTCCGCTGTGTGGTCTGGACCACACGGGGCAGGCGGTCAGGCCGGCCCGCCCGCGTCCGCGCCCACGCCGCTCAGCTGGGGGGATGCCGGGGTGGAGACCGGGGCGCCGGCCCCTGCCGCGCCCGCCTTCGGGAGGTGCCGCATCAGCCGGGACGCCAGCAGGCTGCCGCCCAGCAGGCACCCCAGCCCGATCCAGGCCGCCAGGTGCAGGCCGTCGGTGAAGGCCGACTGGCAGGCCGTCAGCAGCTCGTGCGCCGAGTGGGCCGGCAGGTCGGCCGCCACCGTGACGGCGCCGCCCAGCGAGTCGTGGGCCGCCCGGGCCGCCGCGTCGGGCAGCCCGGCCGGCAGCCGGTCCGTCAGCTGGGACTTGTAGACCGCCGCGCCGGCCGCGCCGAGCAGCGCGATGCCCAGCGAGCTGCCCAGCTCGCTCGCGGTCTCCGAGGTGGCGGAGGCGGCGCCGGCCCGGTCGGCGGGGGCGGCCGAGACGATCAGGTCGGCGGTGAGGGTCATGGTGCCGACCGTCCCGGCGGCCAGGAAGCCGGCGGCGGTCAGGATCAGCGCCAGCGGCGAGTGCGGGCCGACCCAAGTCATCAGGGCGAAGCCGGCCGCGCCGACCAGGAAGCCGCCGGCCATCTGGTGGCCGGGCCGGACCCTGCCCGCCAGTGCGCCGGAGATCCCGACCGCCGCGCCGACCCCGGTGCTCGGCAGCAGCGACCACAGCGCGGCGGTCAGCGGGCTCATGCCCTTGACCAGTTGCAGGTACTGCGAGGTGAAGAGGGTGAAGCCCATCATGGCGAACATCGCGAGGGTAGAGATCGAGATCGATCCCGCGTAGCTGCGGATCCGGAACAGGCCGAGGTCGATCAGCGGGTTCGCACAGGTCAGCTGGCGCCGGGCGAAGAGCGCGCCGGCGACCAGGCCGGCGGCCAGGGCCGCGGCGGGCAGCGGGTGCCAGCCGTCGACGGCCAGCGTCTTGACCCCGTAGACCAGCGGCAGCACGGTGGCCAGGGACAGCCCGGCGCCCAGCAGGTCGAAGCTCCCGCGCCGCGGCGCCCGGTACTCGGGCAGCAGCAGCGGCCCCAGGAGCAGCAGCAGGCCCATCGCCGGGATCGCGACCAGGAACGCCGAGCCCCACCAGAAGTGGTTGAGCAGCAGTCCGCCGGCCACCGGTCCGAGCGTCGCGCCGCCGGTCAGCGTCCCGGTCCAGGCGCCCATCGCGGCCTGGCGCTGCTTGGGGTCCGGGAACATCGTGCGGATCAGCGCGAGCGTGCTGGGCATCAGCGTGGCGCCGGCGACGCCGAGCACCGCCCGGGCCGCGATCAGCTCGGCCGCACTGCCGGACCAGGCCGCCAGCAGCGAGGCCGCGGCGAAGCCGGCGGCGCCCAGCAGCAGCAGCCGGCGCCGGCCGATCCGGTCGCCCAGCGCGCCCATCGGGATGAGCAGCCCGGCCAGCAGGAACGAGTACATGTCCATGATCCACAGCTGCTGGGTGCCACTGGGCCGCAGATCGGTGCTGATGAACGGGACGGCGAAGAAGAGCACGCCCATGTCCATCGAGAGGACCAGGGTCGGAAGCAGGAGGACGGCGAGGCCCGCCCAGGCGCGGCGGCCGGCGAGGCCGTTGGTTGCGGTCATGGAGAGAACGGTACGAGCGTGTCAGACGTTTGTCTAGTACAGATGTGCAAGACGAATGTTCGAGACATATGACCAAGACAGATGTCTGAGAGCGCAGTACCATGCGGACCATGGGAAACCGCGAAGAACTGCTGGCCGGCGCCAAGCGCTGCCTGGCCGAGAAGGGCTACGGCCGTACCACCGCACGGGACATCGCGACGGCCTCCGGGGTGAGCCTGGCCGCGATCGGCTACCACTTCGGCTCCAAGGACGCGCTGCTCAACATCGCGCTGATCGAGGCCATGGGTGACTGGGGCGAGACGCTGGGCGCGGCGCTGGCCGGGACGGCCGGGCTGGAGCTGACGCCCGAGGAGCGCTTCGTGGCCAGCTGGGACCAGGTGCTCGGCACCTTCGCGGAGAGCCGCGGCCTGTGGAAGGCGCAGTTCGAGGTGCTCGCCCAGGTCGACCACGTGCCGGAGATCGCCAAGGCGATGGCCGACGCCCAGGGGGACGCCCGGCTCGGGCTCTCCGCGCTCTTCCAGGGCAAGGCCGAGGTGCCGGACACCGAGGAGGAGCACTCCCGCGGCGCGTTCCTGCAGATGATCCTGGCGGGCGTCGCGGCGCAGTGGCTGATCGCGCCGGACCGGGTGCCGACCGGGCGGGACCTGTACCGCGGGCTCCAGCTCCTGGCCGGCGGCATGCTCACGCCGCCCGCGCCCGCCGCCTGACGCTCGGTCGGACCCGTTCGGCGTGCGGGGCGCACCGGGCGCCCCGAGGGTGGGCCGTATGGCGACCTTTCAGAAGTTCAACAGTGCGTTCCCGGTCAACCGGCGGCTGCTCGGCGCCGGCCTGATGCTCGGCGGCGTCGGCGCGGCGGCCGGGCTGCTGGGGACGGTGCTGGTCGGCGTGGCGCTGGCCACCGCCGGGCGCAGCTGGGTCCAGCAGTTCGAGACCTCGCCCGGCGAGCGGGCAGCCCGGGCCCTGCAGCAGGCCAGGGCGGCCTCGCAGGCAGGCCTGGACGCCTGGCGCACGGCCTCGGTGCCGGACGGGGCGCAGCTGAACTGACCGGCCGCGGCCGGGCGCCGAGCGGAGCGGGGCGGGCGGCCCTGCTCCGCTCTCAGGGCCGGTCCGGCGAGCCGCCCAGCGCCGCCCGCAGCTCGCCCTTGACGAGCTTGCCGGTTGCGTTGCGCGGCAGCGGCTCGTCCCGCAGGACCAGGTGCGCCGGTACCTTGAACGCCGCCAGCCGGGCCCCGACGTGCCGCCGCAGCTCCTCGGCGTCCGCCTGCGCGCCCGGTCGCAGCCGCACCACCGCGGCCACCTCCTCGCCCAGTGCCGGGTGCGGCAGGCCGAGCACCGCCGCCTCCGCGACCGCCGGGTGGTCCAGCAGCACGCCCTCGACCTCGCCGCAGTACACGTTCTCGCCGCCGCGGATCACCATGTCCTTGAGCCGGTCGACCACGTAGAGCTCGCCGTCGCGCCGGAACGCCAGGTCGCCGGTGCGGAACC
The DNA here is from genome assembly GCF_035976515.1 of Kitasatospora sp. NBC_01302. Taxonomy (NCBI): domain Bacteria; kingdom Bacillati; phylum Actinomycetota; class Actinomycetes; order Kitasatosporales; family Streptomycetaceae; genus Kitasatospora; species Kitasatospora sp. NBC_01302. The sequence goes on along the minus strand of NZ_CP108404.1, from coordinate 4,335,115 downwards.
AGTCGCCGCTGAACGCGGCCGAGGTGGCCTCGGGCGCCCGCCAGTAGCCGCGGAACACCGACTGCCCGCGCAGCCACAGCTCGCCCACCTCGCCGTCCGGCAGCCCGGCGCCGTCCGGACCGGCGATCCGCACCTGCACCGCGGGGGCCGGCCGGCCGATGCTGTCGGGGTGCTCCAGGTAGCGGGCGCCGACATTGGCGATCACGCCGCCGCAGACCTCGGTCAGGCCGTAGCCGTTGCGGGCCTCGACCCGTCCGTCGAACTGCCGGTGGACCCGCCGGACCAGTGCGGGCGGCGCCGGGGCGCCGCCGGTGCTGAGCCCGGTCAGGCTTTCCAGCGCGAGCCCGCGGCGGGCGGCCGCGTCCAGCAGGCCCAGCGCGGTGGTCGGGACCCCGCTGTAGCCGGTGACCCGCTGCCCGGCGATCAGCTCCAGTGCCGCCTCGGCGTCCCACCGGCGCATCAGCACGGCGGTGCCGCCACTGGCCATCAGCGGGAAGAGCGTGCTGAACGCGGCCACGTGGAAGAACGGGTAGGTCAGCAGCACGGTCTGCGCCGGGAGCCGGCCGAGGTCGCGCCCGGCGGCCAGGTGGGCGCCGGCCAGGAAGAACCGCGGGTGCAGGACGGCGCCGCACCAGGCGGACTGGGTGGCGACCACGCCCTTGGGGCGGCCGGTGGTGCCGGAGGTGTACATGATGGTGGCGTCGTCCCCGGCGGAGACCGGCACCTCGGGGGCGGTCACGCCGTCCGGTGGGGGCGGCAGCTGCTCGAACCGCTCGGTCCGGGGCGCGTCCAGGTGCGCCGACCCCGCCGGCACCTCCGCGGTCAGCAGCCAGGGCCGCGGGCCGCTCGCGCCGCGCGCCGCCAGCCAGCCCGCGATCCGCTCGGTCCGCTCCGGGTCGGCCACCACCAGGGCGGGCTCGCAGTCGTCCAGCGCGTAGGCCAGCTCCTCGGCCGACCACCAGGCGTTCAGTGGGACGGCGATCAGGCCGGCGAGCTGGGCGGCCCAGAAGGCGATCTGCCACTCGGGCAGGTTGCGCATGGCGATCGCCACCCGGTCGCCGGGGCGCAGCCCGTAGTGCTCCAGGCAGCGGTGGGCGAGGGCGGCGGCAGCCGCGTAGTGCTCGGCGTAGCTGCGGGTGCGCCCGTCCAGCAGCAGGAAGGGGCGCTCGCCGTGGCTCCGGGTGCTCGCCAGGAAGTCGCGCAGCACGGTCGGCCCGTCCGCGTAGCGCGGCCCGCGCGGGGTGTCGACCGTGGCGAACGGGGCGCCGGGGGCCGAGAGCGTCGCCCGCGCCCGGGCGACGGCGGCCGGCGAGCTGCCGGGCGGGGTGGGCGTGGTCATCGGCGTCCTTCAGGAACGGCGGCGGGCCTGCCCACCCTAAGGTGGACAGGCCCGCCGGGCACAGGCCGTTACAGGCCGAGCGACTTGGCGATGATGGTCTTCATGACCTCGCTGGTGCCGCCGTAGATCCGGAACACCCGGTTGTCGGTGTAGAGCCGCGCGATCGGGTACTCCAGGATGTAGCCGTACCCGCCGTGCAGCTGCAGGCACTTGTCGATCACCTCGGCCGCCGCCTCGGTGCAGAACAGCTTCGCCTCGGCGGCGTCCGCCACCGTCAGCTCGCCGTTCTGGTACTGCTCCAGGGCGGTGTCCACGAAGACCTGCATCGCGGTGACCTGGGTCTTGCAGTCGGCCAGCACGAACTTGGTGTTCTGGAACTCGGCCACCGCCTGGCCGAAGACCTTGCGGTCCTTGACGTACTGCAGCGCGAAGTTGACCGCCGCGGCGGCGGCCGCGTAGCCGCCGACCGCGATCGCCAGGCGCTCCTGCACCAGGTTGTGGGTCAGGTAGGAGAACGCCTTGCCCTCCTCGCCGAGCAGGTCGGCGACCGGCACCTTGACGTCGCTGAAGGCCAGCTCGGCGGTGTCGGAGGTGCGCAGGCCGATCTTGTGCAGCTTGCGGCCCACCGAGTAGCCCTCGGACGTGGTGTCCACGCAGAGGATCGACAGCCCGGCCCGGCGGTTGGCCGGATCGTACGGGCTGGTGCGGGCGACCACGAGCACCAGGTCGGCCAGCGCGCCGCCGGTGATGAAGGTCTTCGCGCCGTTGAGGACGTAGTGGGTGCCGTCCTCGGAGAGCTTGGCGGTGGTGCTGATGCCCGCGAGGTCGGAGCCGGCGCCCGGCTCGGTCATCGCGATCGCGGTCATGATCTCGCCGGAGACGAAGCCGGGCAGCCAGCGCTGCTTCTGCTCCTCGTTGGCGTACTCCAGCAGGTAGGGCAGCACCAGACCGGTGTGCACGCCCGAGGAGCCGAAGCTCACGCCCGCGCGGGCCACCTCCTCGGTGATCACCGCCTGGTACTTGAAGCCGGTCTCGCCCGCGCCGCCGAACTCCTCCGGCACCTCGATGCCGAAGACGCCCAGGTCGCCGAGCTTGTTGTAGAAGGAGCGCGGCGGGTGGCCCTCGGCCTCCCAGCTCTCGTAGACCGGGACGACCTCCTTGGCGATGAAGTCCCGGATGGTGCTCCGGAACGCCTCGTGGTCCTCGTTGTACACAGTGCGGCGCACGACGGCGCTCCCTTCGCACGGGTGGCTCGCGGGACCGGCCTGCGCGGCGGGCCCCGCGATCGATGGGGGCGGCCCCGGCGGCCCCGGTGTGGGGGTCCGGGGCCGGCGGGGCCACAACCCAGCGCTCTCGGGTGCCAGGTTGATCGATCGCTAAGTTAATCGCCAGTAGCTTTCCTGTCCAGAGTCGGCGCGCCCCGGACCGACATGGTTATTCCCGTTGCAGTGGTGGACCTATCCGGGGGTTATGTGAATCATTGCTAGCCGGGCGCGGCCAGCAGCGGCGGCGCCGGTGACGCGAGGTCCAGGGAGGGCGGATGGGACGGGAGGAGACCGGGCCGGCCCGCCGCCCGCGCGGTCGGCGGACGCAGATCCTCGCCGTGGCCGCCGAGCAGTTCCACCGCCGCGGCTACCACCAGGTGGCGATGGCCGAGGTGGCCGCGGCCGTCGGGATCACCGCCCCCGCGCTCTACCGGCACTACCGGGGCAAGCCCGAGCTGCTGCGCCAGTCCGTCTGCGGGGGCCTGGCGGAGCTCGCCGCCGCGACAGCGGAGGTGCCGGCGACGGCGGACGCTTCGGCCGGGCCGGCCGGGCTGGCCGCCGCGCTGGCCCGGGTGGCGCTGGACCAACGCGCCCTGGCCACCCTGTGGCAGCGCGACGCCCGGCTGCTGCCCCCGGCCCAACGGGCCGAGCTGCGCCGCGCGTTGCGCTCCTGCGTCACCGGGGCCGGTCGGCGGCTGAGCGCCGCCCGTCCGGAACTCGGCCAGCAGCAGGCCGAGTTGCTGGTCTGGTCGGCGCTCTCGGCGGCCGGCAGCCTGTCGTACCACACCTTCGCGCCGCCGCGCCGGCGCTTCGAGCGCCTGCTGACCGACCTGCTGCTCGGCCTGCTCGCCGCCTCGCCGGGCCCGCCCCGGCCGGTGCCTGCGGGGCGCCCGCCCGAGGGCGGCCTGGCCGGCCGCCGCGAGGAGCTGCTGGCGGCGGCGGTGCGGCTGTTCGACGAGCGCGGCTTCGACAACGTCAGCACCGACCGGCTCGGCGCGGCGGTCGGCATCGCGGGGCCGAGCCTCTACAAGCACTTCCCGGCCAAGGCCGACCTGCTGGCCGCGGCGCTGGTGCGCTGCCGCGAGCGGCTCGGGCACGAGGTGGTGGCGGTGCTGCTGGCCGCGGGCGATCCGGCCGAGCGGCTGGCCGAGGGGCTCCGTGCGTACACCGCCTTCGCCCGGCGCCACCGGCACTACCTGGGTGCGATGGTGAGCGAGACCGAGCGGCTGGCCGCGCCGGACCGCAAGGCGGCGCTGGACTTCCGCCGGGACTTCCTGCGGATCTGGGTGGAGCTGCTGCGCCAGGTGCACCCCGGCTACGACAAGGCCGAGGCCCGGATCCGGGTGCACGCGATGTTCGCCCTGGTCAACGACGGGGTGCGGAACAGCTCGCCGGTCGGGGGAGCCGAACTGGCGCCACGCCTTGACCAGTTGGCCTGCGTGCTGCTGGGCGTGCCGGTGGCGGGCGGCGACGGGCCGCCGAACGCCCGCGGGGGTGGGTCCGCGTCCGGACCCACCCCCGCCTCAGCGGTGTCGAACTGACGCGAGGTCAGCCGGCGGGCGCGTAGTGCACCGCGTGCAGGAAGTTGAGGTTGCCCTGCTCGCTGCCGACCAGGCCGGAGTTGCCGGCGACCGCGTTGGTGTTGTTCTGGTTGCTGCCGCCGGAGCCGGTGGCGGTCTGCTGGGAGGAGTTGCCGTTGCCGGTCACGCTGCCGACCACGTTGCCGGAGCCCCAGTTGCTCACGACGCTGCTGTTGGAACCGTTGTCGGAGCCGGCGCCGTTGTCGGCCTGCGCGCTGCCGATGCCGAGGATGAGGAAGGCGCCGAGGGCGGTGGCGGCGGTGATGGCACGGGTACGGGACACGATGGTCTCCCTAGGAGTACGGGTAATGCTGCGAGTTGGCGCCTTCGGGGTGGCCGCCCCGGTGCGCCGGTTGACTGACGTCGCCTGATCAGGATCACTCCGTACTCCGGTCGGATGCCAGTGAATCGGGCACGATTCGCTCAATGGGGTCATCTGGGGCGGAAATCGACCGAACCAGGTTTGATCGCCGTGAAAGCTGGCAGGGACGGCGGCACAAGGGCGGCTGTCACGGACCCGTTCGGCCGCCGGGAAACCGGTGGTCCCATGATTGTCAGACTGGCAGACTGGGGCCTCATGTCTGAAGGTCAGGAGAACCTGCGCACCACCGAGGTCGATCTCGGCGGCCTGGTGAGCGTCCTCGCCACCCACCTCTACTCCACGCCCCTGGTCGCGCTGCGCGAGCTGGTGCAGAACGCGCACGACTCGCACACCCGCCGCCGCCTGGAGGACCCGCAGGGCGCGGCCGGCCACCGGCCCCGGATCCGGGTGCGGGCCGACGCCGCCGCCCGGACCCTGGCGATCGAGGACACCGGCGCCGGCCTGACCGAGCCGGAGATCCACGCCTACCTGGCCACCGTCGGCACCGGCTACACCCGGCTGCTGCGCGAGGTCACCGGCAACGAGGAGCTGATCGGCGCCTTCGGCCTCGGCTTCCTCTCCGCCTTCTCGGTGGCCGAGGAGGTCACCGTCACCACCACCTCGCACCGCGAACCGGCCCTCGGCCACCGCTACCGCAGCCGCGGCGGCGAGCAGTACAGCGTCGAGCCGGTCCCCGCCCGGCCGCAGCCGGGCACCGTGGTCGAGCTGACCCTGCGGCCCGAGCACGCGCACCTGGCCGACGAGGACGCGCTGCGCGAGGTGCTGGGCCGCTACTGCGTGCTGCTGAGCGTCCCGGTGCACGTCGGCGACGACGAGCAGCCGGTCAACGGCATCCGGGTGCCCTGGCGCGAACAGGTCCCGCCGATCGCGCCGGGCCGCCTGCACGCGGCCCGGATGGAGTTCGCCGCCGCCTTCGGGCGCCGGTTCGAGCCGCTGACGGTGTTCCCCTTCGAGGCGGCCGGCGGCGGGGCCGAGGCGATCGGCCTGCTCTGGGTGCAGGACGGCGCCACCTACGGCAGCAGCGACAACCGCGACCTGGCCGTCTACCTGCGCGGCATGCTGCTCGCCGACGACGCCCGCGACCTGCTGCCCAGCTGGGCCGGGTTCATCGGCGGCGTGGTCGAGTCCAACCGCCTGACCCCCACCGCCAGCCGCGAGGACCTGCAGCGCGACGAGCACTACCGGGCGCTCCAGCGGGCGCTGGCCGACGCGATCGTCGACGGCCTGTACGAGACGGCCCGGCTGCACCCGGCCGCCTGGCGCCGGATCCTGGCCCGGCACGGGCAGGACCTGCTCGGCGCCGCGCTCTGCGACGAGCGCCTGTTCACCCTGCTCGCCGACGACGTCCCGGTGCCCACCTCGCAGGGCGACCTGACCGCCGGTGCGCTGCGTGCGGCGGGGCAGGGCGCGGTGCACGTCGCGCTCGGATCCGGGGGCGGCTTCGAGGAGATGCTCTACCGGGCGATGCAGGTGCCGATCGCCCGCGGCGACCGGTACGCCGTGCTGCCCTTCCTGCGCCGCTACGCGCAGCTGCGCGACTGCCGGATCGTCGAGCTGGGCAGTGCGGACGGCAACCGCGAGCTGTTCCGCGACCCGGAACAGCCCCTGCCCGCCGAGGAGTTGGGCTGGCTGTCGGCCGCACTGGCGGAGCCCGGCGAGCAGGTGGTGCCGGCCAGGTTCGAACCGCCGGGCCTGCCCCTGGTGCTGGTGCCCGACCGGGAGGCGGAGCTGAAGGCGCGGATCGAGGACGACCAGGCGGACGCCCGGATCCCGTCGGCGGCGCTGCGCCTGGCCCGGGCCTTCACCGCCCGTACCGACGGCACGGTCCGGGCCCGGCTCTACCTGAACACCGCCTCGCCCGCCGTCCAGGACCTGCTGCGGGCCTACCGGGCCGGCCACACCGGCAGCACCACGGCGGCGGCCCTGCTCCGCTCGATCAAGGTGATCATGGCGGCGGCGGGTGCCACCGGCTCGGCCGGCGGCGACCTGGGGGCGGCGCTGGCCGGGGTCGGCACGGCGGTCGCCGCGCTGACCGCGCCCCCGGCGGAGGGACTGTCAGCGGGGCTCGACAGACTCCTCGACGACAGCCGGCCCGACGGCGGCCCGCAGCACGGCGGCCCTCAGAACGGCGGCGCGCGGCAAGAAGGTCCGTGGCACGACGGTTCGCAGCACGAGCAGGGGGAGGGTGCCTGATGACCACCGATGTCTGGGGCTGGGTCCACGACACCCACGAGCAGCTGGTCGAGGGCGGCCAGCACCGGCTGGCCACCGCGCTGGTCGAGATCGCCGGCCACGCGGTCGACGGGCGCAACGAGCAACTGGACGCGATGTACCCGGAGGCGCTCGCCTCGGCCCGCGCCCTCGGCCTGCCCTGGGTGGAGGTCTTCCTGCGGCACTGGCGGCTGCAGAACCTGCTGAACAAGCGCCACCAGGGCGAGCAGGCGATGACCGAGGCGGTCTCGCTGCTGGAGTTCGCGCACCGCGAGGAGACCGCCGACTGCCCGCAGTCGGTCTGCGCCGTGCAGGACTTCACCATCTGCCACGCCAACATCGACGGCCCCGGCTACGTCCCCGAGCGGCTCGCCGTGCTGGAGGAGGCGCTGGCGCGGGTCGAGCCGGCCCGTGCCTGCTTCGACTGCCTCTCCCGCGAGTACGCCGACACCCTGGAGGACGACGGCCGGGCCGAGGCCGCGCTGGCCCACCTGGACCGGGCGCAGACCCGGATCCAGGCGGCGGGCGAGCGTGTCTCGCTCTCCTTCGGCCAGGCCAGGGCCGGCGCGCTGCACCGGCTCGGCCGCTACCAGGAGGCGCTCGACGCGCTGGACGCCGCCGTGCAGGCGCACACCGCCGCCCGCCAGGTGCTGGACGAGGACGACCACCGCAAGCTCGGCGTGATCCGGGCCCGCGCGCTGGCCGCGCTCGGGCGCCATCAGGAGGCGCTGGAGCAGCTGCCGCCGGTGGCCCAGGCCGACGGCTACGCCGACATCCGGCACCGCTGGGCGGACGCGGTCGAGCGCCTGGTGGCCGCCGACCGCTACCCGAACGACGCCCGGCTCGGCGTCCGGCTCGCCCACTGGGTCTCCTACCTGGACGCGGCCGGCTCGCACCGCCCGTGCCTGGACCTGGCGCTGGTCGCCGGGCGGCTCGCGGTCGGCCGCGGGGCGCGCGAGGTCGCGCTGGCGCTGGTGGCCACCGGCGAGCGCAAGCTCGCCCTGCTGCGCCGCACCGACACGGTGGCCGGCCCGCTCGCCGAGCTGCGGCAGGCCGCCGCCGCGCTGCCGGTGCCCGCGCTTCCGGTGGCCCCGGCCGAGCTGCCGGGCTGGCTCGGCGAGCGGGCCGCGGCGCAGCCCGGAGCCGAGCCGGCGCCGGAGGCGGACCTGGACCTGCTGGCCGCCGCCTGGGCCGCGCTGGAGCGCGACCCGGGCGCCGAGGAGCGCGGGGCCGCCACCGACCTGCTGCTCCACCTGGCCGGACTGCTCGCCTCGCTGGGCCACGAGCACTCCTCCGCCGCCCTGCTCTGGGCCCGCCTGGAGCAGGACCCGGGCCATCAGGACCTGATCGGCATGCTCGCCTCGGTGCTGATCGAGGCCCGTGACGACGCGGGCCTGCGCCGCCTCGCCGACCGGCTGGCCCCCGCGCAGCCCGGTGACGCGCACTGGATCCGCGCCCGCTGGGCGGCGGCCGAGAGCCGCTGGGCCGAGGTGCTGGAGAGCTGCGAGGCGCTGCTGGCGCTGGAGCCGGACCGGATCAACCCGCGCCGGCTGGGCGCCGCCGCGGCCACCGAGCTGGGCGAGCACGGCCGCGCCCAGCGGCTCTACCAGGACCTGCTGGCGCACGCGCTGCCCGCGGAGGGCACCGCGCCCGAGCAGCAGTACCGCACCGTCCAGCCCGCCGACCTCTGGCACCTGATCACCGCCGCGACCGCCAACCGCGACTGGGCGGTGGTGCGCGAGGCCGGCGCCCGGCTCGGCATCGAGTTCGACGAGCCCGAGGGCCCGGTGGCGGAGGAGTGGCAGCTGGTCACCGTCCGGGCCCGGCGCGCCAACGGGGCGACCACCGACCTGCCGGCCGTGCGGACCGGTCCGGCCACCGCGCGGATCCTGCCGGTGCTGGGCGAGGACATCCCGCTCAACCACCACGACGTGGTGGTCTTCGCGCCCGCCCTGCTGGAGCCCGCCCCGGCCGAGGACGCGAGCGAGGAGGAACAGGCCCGCTGGCGGCCGACCTTCGAGCTGCTCACGCTGCTCGACCCGGCCGGCTACACCAGCTGGTTCCTGGACGGCGCCTGGCCCGGCCCGCAGGCCTGGAACGAGCTGCGCGAGGCACTGGCCGAGGCCGGGTACGGGCTGTGGGCGTACAGCGGGGAGCAGTACGTGATCACCGATCCGGCCGGCGAGGCGGCCGGGCTGCCCGGCATCTACGCCGCCCTCGGGGTGCCGCCGACCGCCGCCGCCGGCGAGGCCGACGCGCTGCTCACCCGGCTGACCGCGCACTGGGCGCACCCGCTCAGCTGGCTGGACCTGGCCAAGGCGGCCGGCGCGGACCCGGTCCGCCACGAGGAGATCGTCAGCCGCTACGGCCTGTGATCCCGGCGGTGGCCGCACCGGTACCGACCGGCGCGGCCACCCCTTCGGCCTGCTTCTTTGCCAATGCTTTACCATGAGATGACCAACGCATTGGCAGACCGGTTGGCCGTCCCCGTGCCCGGACCGCTGACGTGAGCCCCCGAGACCATCCGGAGCGCCCCACGTGCACAGCCTCGCCCTCGGGCCGTCCTGGCTCGACCCGACCCAGCTCGTCTCGACCTTCGGGCTGCTCGGCATCCTGCTGGTGGTCTTCGCCGAGTCCGGCCTGCTGATCGGATTCTTCCTGCCCGGTGACTCGCTGCTCTTCACCACCGGCCTGCTGGTCGCGCACGGGCAGTACCTGAGCCAGCCGCTCTGGCTGGTCTGCCTGCTGGTGGTCGCCGCGGCGGTGGCCGGCGACCAGGTCGGCTACCTGTTCGGACGGCGGGTCGGGCCCACGCTCTTCAACCGCCCCGAGTCGCGGCTCTTCAGACGGGAGAACGTCACCAAGGCCGGTGCCTTCTTCGAGCGGCACGGGCCCAAGGCGATCGTGCTGGCCAGGTTCGTGCCGATCGTGCGCACCTTCACCCCGATCGTGGCCGGCGTCGGGCGGATGAACTACCGCGTCTTCGCGCTCTACAACCTGGTCGGCGGCCTGCTCTGGGGCGGCGGCGTCACGGTGCTCGGCGCCTGCCTGGGCCGGATCGCCTTCGTGCGCGAGCACATCGAGCTGATCCTGGTCGGCGTCGTGCTGGTCTCGGTGCTGCCGGTCGCGGTCGAGATCCTTCGTGCTCGCAGGATCTCGACCGCGACCGCCGGTGGCGGCCGGCACCGCGCCCGCTGAGCCGCTGACCTGCGACCGCGCGCTGTCGCCCGGCAGCTCACTCGACGTATCGTCTGCTTTTCGGAACCTTCTCGACCTGTCTGGGCGACTTGTACACATGCGTCCTGACCCGGCATCGGGCAAGGTGGAGGCGAAGATCACGGACGGTGGCGGTGCCACCCCGGGGCGGTGAGGAGCGGCAGTGCCTAAGCGGGGCCGACCGGGCGGCAGCAGGAGTGCCCGCGGCGGGAAGAGCGCGAACCGGGGCGGGAACGGCGCCGACCGGACGGGCAACCGGCCCCAGGACCGGCCCGAGGCCGCGCCGAAGCCCGTCCCGCCCGCCCAGGCGCCGCCCACCGAGGGCCTGCTGGCCAACGCCGCCCCGCCCGCCGACCAGGTGCAGCTGATCCCGCTGGCGCCGTTGCCGCAGGAGACCGAGGGGCTGCTCGGGCCCACCGTCGAGACCCCCGCGCCGCTGTCCCCGGCCGAGCCCGCGGCGAAGGCGAAGGAGAAGGAGAAGCAGGACGGGGTGCCGCCCGAGGACACCGTCGAGTCGCAGTACCCGGACGAGTTCGCCGCCTTCGCCGAGCTCGGCGGCGGCTCCGAGGACACCCTCACCCCTGAGGTCTGGCGCGCCGTCGGCTACAACCCGCCCAGCGGCGCCATCCCGACACTGCGTCAGGGCGCCCCCGGAGCCGCGCCCTGGCCGGACCGGATGCGCACGCTGCTGCGCACCCCGATGTCCGAGCGGCCCGCCTTCGAGCGCACCCCGCGCGAGGCCAAGTCCGAGGCCACCGCCCGCAACGTGCCGCGGATCCTGGACCTGACCCTGCGCATCGGCGAGCTGCTGCTCGCCAGCGGCGAGAGCGCGGAGGACGTCGAGGCCGCCATGCTCGGGGTCAGCCACGCCTACCAGCTGGACCGCTGCGAGCCGCAGGTGACCTTCACGCTGATCTCCATCTCCTACCAGCCCTCGCTGGTCGAGGCCCCGGTCACCGCCGCCCGGGTGGTGCGGCGGCGCACCTCCGACTACACCCGGCTCGCCGCCGTGTACCGGCTGGTCGCGGACATCACGGCGGAGAAGATCACGGTCAACGACGCCTACCGGCGCCTGGCCCTGATCCGCCGCAACCGGCACCCCTACCCCACCTGGCTGCTCACGCTCACCGCCGGCCTGCTGGCCGGCGCGGCCACCTTCCTGGTCGGCGGCCGGATCGACGCCAAGGCCTGGCTGGTCTTCCTCAACGCCGTGGTCGCCGCGATCATCGGCGACCGGCTGGCCATCCTGGTGGCCCGCCGCGGTCTGCCGGAGTTCTACCAGTTCGTGCTGGCCGCGATGCCCGCCGCGGTCTGCGGCATCATCCTGTCGCTCAACAGCTCCTCGCTGCGCGGCTCGGTGGTGATCACCGGTGGCCTGTTCGCCCTGCTGCCCGGGCGCGCCCTGGTGGCCGCCGTGCAGGACGGCCTGACCGGCTTCTACATCACCGCCGCGGCCCGGCTGCTGGAAGTCGTCTACCTGGTCGCGGGCATCGTGATCGGCGTGATGCTGGTGCTCTACGCCGGGGTCAGCTACGACGCGCAGCTGCGGCCCGCCGAGTCGCTGAGCGGCATCTACAACCCGCCGATCCAGCTGGTCGCGGCGATGCTGCTCACCCTCTTCTTCGCGATGCTGCTGCAGACCAGCCGGCGCACCCTGGCCCTGGTCACCTTCAACAGCGGCATCGGCTGGACCGTCTACGGAGTGCTCGCCTACAACGCGCAGATCTCGCCGATCGTCGCCACCGGCATAGCCGCCGGCCTGGTCGGCCTCTTCGGCCAGCTGATGGCCCGCTTCCGGTACGCCTCCGCACTGCCCTATGTCACCGCGGCGCTCGGCCCGCTGATGCCCGGATCCGCGCTCTACCTCGGCATGCTCTCCTTCGCCCAGGGCCACCCGTCCGCGGGGCTGGTCTCGATCAGCCGGGCCGCCGCCATCGCGATGGCGCTGGCGATCGGGGTGAACCTGGGAGGCGAGGTGGCCCGGCTCTTCATGAAGGTGCCGGGCGTCGGGACGCTCGCGGGCGGCGAGGTCCGGCTGGTGCCCTACCTGACCGGACCACGGCGGGCGGCCAAACGTACCCGTGGCTTCTGACCGCGCGTTAGCAGCACGTCGTACCGAAGCACCGCCGTACCGAAGCAAGCACCGAGGAAGCACCGAGGACGTACCGCCCATGCAGATCGCCGGCCTGGTGGAGGGATACCGCGCTCACATCGTCGCCGCCCACAAGCAGCCGCTCCTCCTGCTCCTGGTCGGCTTCATCAGCTCCTTCCTGCTGATCCGGGTCAGCGTCCGGATGATCCGGGCCAAGGTCCGCTGGTGGCCGGGGAACATCACGCCCGGCGGGCTGCACATCCACCACATGGTCTTCGGCGTCGGCTGCCTGCTGGTGGCCGGCATCGGGGTGTTCGCCACCAACGGCGGGCACCCGTGGATCGACTGGTTCGGGCTGCTCTTCGGGATCGGCTGCGGTCTGGTGCTGGACGAGTTCGCGCTGATCCTGCACCTGGAGGACGTCTACTGGAGCGAGCAGGGCCGCAAGTCGGTGGACGCGGTGATCCTCGGCATCCTGCTGACCGCGCTGCTGCTGACCGGCTCCGTGCCGCTCAGTGTGGTGCCCGGACAGAGCGGCTCGGACGGCTCCGGGCGGTGGGGACTGGTCGCGGTGATCTCGGTCAACGCCCTGATGTCGGTCGTCGCGCTGTTCAAGGGCAAGCTGTGGACCGGGCTGCTCGGCATCATGGTGCCCGGCCTGTCCTGGATCGGCGCGATCCGGCTGGCCCGCCCCGCCAGCCCGTGGGCGCGCTGGCGCTACGCCGAGCGGCCACGGCGCCAGGCCCGCGCCTGGCGCCGCGAGCGCCTGCTGCACGCCCGCGCGGAGCGGGCCAAGACCTGGTTCTTCGACCTGATCGCCGGTGCCCCGGACAAGGTCCCCGCCCACCACACCGCCACCCACCGGATGGCGGAGGCGATGGCGGCCCGGGCCGCCGCGCACCTGGAGGCCAGCCGCGCCGCCCGGCCCGCCGAGCCCCCCGAGCGCGGCGCCGACCAGCGCCGGCGCACCGTGCAGGCGGGCCGCGCCCGCTCCTACCTCGGCCGGGGACCGCGCCGCCGCACGCCCTGACCCGGGCGTCGGCTGAGCCGACGTCAGGTGACGACCTGTCAGGCGTGATCATCCACTCGGCCGCACGGAGCTGGCGGGGAACGTCGAGCGGATTTGAGAATATGACGTCTGGTGACTGAATTGTCACCTGATGGGATGTTTCGCCGATCGTCGAAGGGTGAGGGCTCCTTGCTGGCACGCAGACTTCTGACCGCCCTGCTGCTGACCCTGACCGCCCTCGCCGGCCCGCTCCCGTCGCCGGAACCCACAGCCGTGGCGGCCGCGGCCCCCGCCCGGGTGCCGCTCGGTGCCGTGGCCGACGATGCACCGGCACCCGACGGCGTGCCCTATCCGTCCACCGGGTCGATCGCGGACGCCAGGGCCGAGGCCGACCGCCGGGCCGCCGACACCGCGGCGATCGAGGACCGGCTGGCCGGGGCCAAGACCGAGCTGGAGCAGGCCGCCCGGGAGGCCGAGGAGGCCGTGGAGGCCTACGACGGCGCCCAGGTCAAGCTCGCCAGGGCCCGCACCGAAGCGGGTGCGGCCACCACGCGGGCGGCGGTCGCCGAAGCGGCCAGGGTCGATGCCGCCGAGAGCGCGGCGAGCCTGGCCGCCGCCAGCTACCGGCTCGGTGCCAGCCCCGAACTCACCGCGGTCAACGCCCTGCTGGGCGCCGAGGGGCCGCGCGCGGCCGGCGAGCAGGCCGTCATGGTGGGCGCCGCGGGCCGCAGCACCCGGCAGATCCTGGACGCCGCCACCAGCACCGCCAAGGCCGCGGGCGAGGCCGCGCGCACCGCGCAGCACGCCACCGACGAGGCGCAACAGGCCGCCGAGGCCGTCCAGGCGGCCAAGGGCCGGGCGCAGGCGCGGCTGACGGACCAGCAGCAGCTCGTCACCCGGCTCGACCAGCAGCGCGAGCAGCTGCTCGGCGAGCTGGCCGCCGCCCGGGACACCACGGTGGAGCTCGAACGCCAGCGCCAGGACGCGCTGGACGCGATCGCCGCCCAGCAGGCCGAGGCGGCGGCCAAGGCCGCTGCCCAGGCCGCAGCCACCGCGCAGGCCGAGGCCGCGGCCGAGGCCCAGGCCCAGCAGTCCGCACCGCGGCCCGACCCCGCCCCGGCGGCCCCCGCCCCCGGGCCGGGCGACGCACCGGCCACCGATTCCGGCAGCGCTGCCGCGCCGGGTGGTGCTCCGGGTGGTGCTCCGGGCGGCGCCTCCAACGGTGGCTCCTGGAGCGCGTCCGGCGCGCAGGCCGCCCTCGACTTCGCCCGGAGCAAGATCGGCCTGCCCTACATCTGGGGCGGCGAGGGCCCGGCGGGCTACGACTGCTCGGGTCTGACCATGCTCGCCTGGCAGCAGGGCGGCAAGCGGCTGACCCACTTCGCCGCCGACCAGTACGCCGAGTCGACGCCGGTCAGCTACGCCCAACTGCGCCCCGGCGACCTGGTCTTCTGGACCCACACCGGCCGCGCCGCCGACATCTACCACGTCGCCATCTACCTCGGCGACGACCAGATGATCGAGGCTCCCCGCACCGGCGTCCCGATCAAGCAGGCCAGCCTCTGGATCATGGGCCGCCCCGACTTCTACGCCCGCCCCTGAGACCCGCCCCTGAGACCCGGCCCGCGCGGTCGGCGCCTCAGCAGGCGCGGGCGGGGTGCGGGCGCTGGGGGAGGGGGTCGGCGCGGCGGGCCACGTCGAGGAGGGTGTGCAGCGCCTGTTCGGCCAGGCCCAGGCGGGGGTGCCACTGGGCGATGATGCTGACCGGGCGGATCGGTTCGGCCAGGCGCAGGGCGACCAGCTCGCCGGCCGCCAGCTCGCGGGCGACCGACAGCTCGGGCAGCAGGGTGACCCCGCGGCCGTGTCCGGCCAGGCGCAGCAGTGCGGCGAGGGAGCCGGTGATCAGCGTCTGCCGGATGCCGGCGAGCAGGTCGCGGCCCAGGCGGTCCACCAGCATCTGCGAGGTGCAGCTCGGCTCGACGACCATGAACTCCTGGCCGAGCAGCTGACCGGGCGTCACCGACTCCTGCCGGGCCAGCGGATGGAAGGGGGAGGCGACCAGCAGGGTGCGGTCGTGGCCGACCACCGCGTGCGGCCCCAGCGCCCGCAGGCCGTTGTCGTACTGGAAGACCAGGTCCACCTCGCGCGCGGCGAAGGCCTGGTCCAGGTGGCTGCGGCGGCCGACGGTCAGCTCGGCCCGGGCGACCACGCCCGGGCCGCCCGCACCGTACTCGTAGGCCGCCAGCACGTCCGGCATCCAGGCGTGGGCCAGCGACTCCTGGGCGCCGATCCGCAGCCTGGGCCGGTCGCCGAGTGCGGCGCGGCGCATCCGCTCGGCCAGCTCCAGCGCCTCGCGCGCGTGCGGCAGCACTCGCCGGCCGGCCTCGGTGAGGGTGGCGCCGGTCCCCGCGCGCACCAGGACGGTCACGCCGAGGTCCGCCTCCAGGCGTTTGAGCTGGGCGCTGACGCTCGACTGGGCGTACCCCAACTCCTTGGCGGCGGCGGAGATGCCGCCGTGGTCGGCGACGGCGACGAAGGCGCGCAGGTAGCGAGTGTCCACGGCGCCAGCATGGCATGGTCCATCGGATTGTCCGATGGGGTTATCGACATTGCGGCGTCGCCGGGCCGTGGGTCGCGGGGGGAGCCTGCTGCCATGACCACCGAGATCGCCGCCAGCCCCACCGTCCGTTCACCCGAGGCAGATCCGCCGGCCCGCTCGCGCCTGGCCTTCGCCGGCATCGCGATCGGCAACCTGCTCGTCCTGCTCGACACCTCGGTCCTCAACGTCGCCGTACCCGACCTGCAGCGCTCGCTGCACCCGTCCGCCGCCGCGCTGCCCTGGGCCGTCGACGCCTACACCGTCGTCTTCGCCGGACTGCTGCTCACCGCCGGGGTGTTCGCCGACCGCTGGGGCGCCCGCCGGGTCTACGTCGGCGCGCTCGGCGCCTTCGCCGCGCTGTCCGCGCTGTGCGCCGCCGCGCCCGGCGTCGGCCTGCTGATCGCCGGGCGGGCGCTGCTCGGTGCGGCCGGTGCGGGCCTGGTACCGGCCTCGCTCGCGCTGCTCATCGCGCTCAACCCGGACCCCGTGCGCCGCACCCGCGCCATCGGTGCCTGGGCCGCGGTGGGCGGCCTGGGCGCGGCCGTCGGGCCGGTACTGGGCGGCGGCCTGGTCGAACTCGGCGGCTGGCGGCTGGTGTTCCTGATCAACCCGCCGATCGCGCTGGCCGCCGTGGCGCTGGCCCGCCGGCTGCCGGCCGCCCCCGTCCGGTCCGCCCGGGCGCTGGACCGTCCCGGGCTGCTGCTGTCCACCGGCTCGCTCGGTGCGCTCACCTTCGGCCTGGTGGAGGCCGGTATCCAGGGCTGGGGTTCGCCGCAGGCCTGGATACCGATCGGGTTCGCGCTGCTCGGCCTCGTCGCGCTGGCGGTGGTGGAACGCCGGGTCGCCGCCCCGCTGCTGCCGTCCGCGCTGCTCGCACTCCCGCGGGTGCGGGCCGCGCTGCTGGCCGCCGCGGTCTCCTGCTTCGGCTACTTCGGCGGGATGTACCTGATCGACGTCTGGCTCCAGCACGGGCAGGGGCGCTCCCCGCTCGGGGCGGGGCTGGCCTCGCTGCCGTTGACCTTCCCGGTCTGCGTGATGCCGTTCTTCACCGGCCGTCTGGTCGCCAGGTACGGTGCCCGCCCGGTGCTGCTGGCCGGGATGTCCGCCACCGCACTGGCCGGTGTGCTGCTGGCCCGCTGCGGTGGGCACCCGCCCTTCCCGCTGTTCGTCGCGGCCGAACTCGCGCTCGCCGTGGCGGGGACCCTCGCGATCCCCGGTGCCGCCGCCGAGATGGCCGTCGCCGCGCCGCCGGAGCTCGCGGCCACCGGCCAGGGAGCGCTCAACGGGATCCGGCAGTCGGGCTCGGCGCTCGGCGTCGCGGTGCTGGGCACCCTGGGCACGCTGCCGGGCGCCGGGTACGTGCTGATCGTCCTCGGGGGACTGGCGGTGCTGCTGATCGCGGGCAGCACCGCACGGGGGCGGCGGTGAGGCGGCGGAAAAACCGGGTGCCCCGAGCGCAGCCGCCGTCCTAACGTGGGCGGATGAGGACCAGCACCGCCGCCGACGGCACCGCCGCGCCCGTGGACGAGATCGAGATCCGGACCATCACCGAGGACGACCTGGAGGCCTGGGGCTCCGCGGTGACCGTCGGGTTCCTGCGGCCCGGGCTGCCGGGGGTGCCCGAGTACCGCCGGCTGCGGCACTTCGCCGGGCGCACCCAGGGCGCCTACGACGGGGACCGCTGCGTTGCCACCTTCCGCAGCATGCCGTACGAACTGACGCTGCCCGGTGGCCGGTTGCTGCCGGTCTCGGCGATCACCGGGGTGACCGTCACCCAGACCCACCGCCGCCGCGGACTGCTCAGCCGGATGATGGACAACGAGCTGGCGTCCGCCCGCGAGCGCGGGGAGGCGGTGGCGATCCTGATCGCCGCCGAGTACAACATCTACGGCCGGTTCGGCTTCGGTCCGGCCACCCGCACGCACGGCTGGCGGGTGGACCTGCGGCGGGCCGGTGGCCTGCGCGCCGACCTGCCCACCGCGGACGAGTTCGGCGACGTACCGGCCGCCGGTCGGATCGACCTGGTCAGCATGGACGAACTGGGCAAGCTCGGGCGGGAGTTGCACGACCGGTGGCGTCTCGGCCAGCCCGGCGCGATCAACCGGGACCAGGCCCACTGGGGCCTGCTCACGGGCTCGACGACGATACCCGGCCAGGACTGGAAGGAGCCCTTCGCGGTGGTGCACCGGGACGCCGGCGGCGCCGTCACCGGGCTCGCGGTCTACCGGGTGGAGGACAAGTGGGTCGCCAACAACCCCGAATGCACCCTGGTGGTGGAGGACTTCCTCGCGCTCGACCGGCCGACCGCGGTGAGCCTGTGGCGCTACCTCTGCTCGGTGGACTGGGTCGGCACGCTGGTGGTGAACAACATCGCCCCCGACGACCCGCTGCCGTTCTACTTCAAGGACCCGCGCGCGGTGCGGCAGCACGAGGACAGCAGCGACTTCATGTGGCTGCGGGTGCTGGACGTGCCGGCGGCCTTCGCGCCCCGCCGACTGGCCGGGGCGGGCCGGGTGGTCCTGGAGGTCAGCGACCCGGCCGGGTACGCCGCGGGCCGCTGGGCGCTCGTCTCGGACGCCGACGGCACGGGCCGGGCCGAACCGACCGGTGACCGGGCGGACCTCGCCCTCGACGCCAGGGCGCTCGGCTCGCTCTACCTCGGCGCCGAGAGCGCCGCCCGCCTCGCGGCGGCGGGGCTGGTCGAGGAAGTGCGCCCGGGAGCCGCGTTCGCCCTGGACCGGCTGCTCGGCACGCCGCTCAGGGCCTGGAACCCGGACAGCTTCTGACCGGGCTGCGGCGCGACGGTCCGAGCGGGACCGCCGGTCGGCGGACCCGCGCAGCCCGGCGAGGATCTCGGGGGTGGTCGCGGGTCAAGGGTGCGTCTCAGTCCCTGCGCCTGCGCTTGCGGGCCGGTGCGGCAGGTGACCGGGTGCTGGCCGTCCTGCCTATGGTCGGCAGCACGAAGTCCTCGACCATGCCGACCGCGTCACGGACCAGCGGGCGGAAGACCCGGTAGCGGGAGAGGCTGACGATCTTGGCGACGAAGGGGGCGCAGCGCTGCACGAAGGCCCGGGTGCGCTCGGTGTCCTCGGTCCGGTCGAAGACCCAGTAGAGGACCACGACCATCAGGTGCAGCCAGAGCAGGTCGGGCAGCAGCTCGTCCAGCTCGGGGTCGATCTTCGGGCCGAGGTCCGAGCCGTCCAGCACCTCGCGGAAGATCTGCACCGCCGTCTCCCGCGCGGGGTGGGAATCGTTCGAGAACGGGCTCAGCGCGCTTTCCGGGTCGGCTGCCGTGCGGAAGAACTGCGCGGCGAACTCGTGGTACGGCGCCGCGCAGTCCACCCAGGCCTCGATGGCGACCCGCAGGCGCTCGGCGAAGTCCGTCGTCCCGGCCATCCGGGCCCGGGCCTCGACCGCGTGCTCGCGCGTCATCCGGTCGTAGAAGCCCTGGATGAGGAACTCTTTGCCCTCGTAGTAGTAGTACGCGTTGCCGACCGAGACGCCCGCCTCGGCGGCGATGGCGCGCATGGTGGTCTTGTCGTAGCCGCGCTCCTGGAAGAGCCGCATCGCGGTCTCCAGGATGAGCGCGCGGGTCTGCTCGCTCTTCGCGGTCTTCGGGCGGCCCTTGGCGTCGGCCGGCCCGGGCTCGGCGCCGGCCGGTGGGGCCGGCTCGCCGGCCGGGGCGGCTGCCGTGTCGGCCGGCGGGTCGGCTGGGGTCCTTGCGTCGTCCACGATGCCTGAGCCTAGCCGTGGAGGGTGCAGCCGCTCTCGGGGCAGGGCGGCGGCCAGCTCGGATCCAGGGCGCCGGCGGGACCGGGCGTCCCCTGTGCGCCCGGTTCCGCCGTGGCGTCCCGCTGGTCCGAAGGACCGTCCGGCGGCAGCCCCGACCCGTCGTCCGGCGGCAGCAGGCCCGCTCCGGTCGCCGAGCGGTACCGGCTGGCGACGAAGGCCGCCGTGCGCGCCAGCGGCAGGCCGGCCGGGGTGCTCAGGCGCAGCGAGAGTTCCCGGTGGCGGGTCAGTGCCCAGAGGCAGGCGACGAAGGCTTCCGCCCCGCGCCAGACCTCGCCGGTGTCCGCGACCACGGTGAGTTCGCCGAGCGATGCATGGTGGTCCAGGCCCGGGAAGTACCGCCGGGCCGCGTAGGAGGCCACCGGCAGGAAGCGCAGCGGCACCAGCTGGGGCTGCCTGCGCAGCCAGGCGGTCAGGTGGCGGCAGAGCCCGCAGTGCGGATCGTGCAGCACGGTGAGCAGGCCGACCGGGGGCGGGTCCGACGGGCTCGCGGGGAGCGGAGGTGGCGTCGCCATGGCGTCAGGGCTTGACCGGTGCGGTCCAGCCCTGCGGCGCGACCGGCGGGCGCTGCAGGCGCTCCAGCTTGCCGCGGCGGCGGATCCGGTTGAGGACCAGGACGTTGCCCAGATGCATCACGCCGAGGATCAGCAGCACCAGGCCGAGCTTGAGCGAGAGTGCGTCGAAGACCCCCTGGGTGCCGTTGACGGCGTCGCTGTTCTTCATCCACAGCATGACGAAGCCGAGGTTGAGCAGGTAGAAGCCGACCACCAGCAGCTGGTTCACCGCGTCGGCGAGCTTCTCGTCCCCCGCGAAGACGTCGGCCAGGAAGACCTTGCCGTTGCGGCTGAGGGTGCGGGCCACCCAGATGGTCACGCCGGTGGCGATCGGCAGGTAACCGGCGTAGCTGGCGACTGTGTAGTCCATGCAGGACCACGTCCTCTCGAATTTCGAACGTGTTCAAAACCGTCTGAGGGAGACAGTAGACCTACTTTTGAACGCGTTCAAGTTGCTCGGCCCGGGCTCTGGGAGGCGGCGTGGCAAGATCGACGGATGACCGACAGCAGCGCGACTTCGAGGTCCGGCCCACCCGACGCGCCGGACCCGGCGGACCTCTCGATCCGCCTGGGCGGCCCCGCCGACGCGGCGGTCGTGGCCCGGCTGCACGCCGAGAGCTGGCGCACGGCGTACGCGGGGATCGTGCCGGCGGCGGCGCTGGCGGACGGGCTGTTCGAGCAGCGCGGCGAACTCTGGGAGCTGCGGCTCACGGTCGACTACGGGGAACCGGCCGCCACGCCCGCGCTGCTGCTGGCCGAGCGGGCCGGCGGCGACCTGGTCGGTTTCGGCTACCTGGTCCCGGAGCCGGACGGGCCGGTGCTGCTGGACAACCTGCATGTGCGCCCGGGGCTGACCGGAGCCGGGATCGGCGCCGTGCTGCTGGATGCCGCCCGCGCGTGGACGGCCCGGACGCATCCCGGTGCGCCGCTCCGCCTGGAGGTGCTGCGCGACAACCACCGCGCGGTCGCCTTCTACGAGCGCTGCGGCGGCGAGCGCACCAGGGAGGGCTGGACCGACTTCCCGGGCGCCGGCGAGCTGCCCGAGTACGAGTACACCTGGGCGCGGCCGTAGGCCGTGGGCGCGCTCCGTCGGGCCAGGGCTCGTCCGGGCGCCGGGGCCGGGTCAGTCGTGGTCGTAGACGGTGACCGCGATGCCGCGATCCACCAGCCGGGCCGTCAGCAGCGGCTCGACCCGCTCCCAGCGTCCGCCCGCCAGCCCGCAGCCGATCCGCGGCAGGTGCACCGAGGCGCCCAGCGCCAGCGCGGGTGCGGCCAGCCGGTCGAGTGCGGTGTCGATCGCCTCGTAGCGCACCGGCGCTCCGGCGCTGCGGCTGGTCCGGGTGCCGTGCTGGCCGACCAGGTTGGCCACCCAGACGTCGCGCTCGACTTGGACCAGTTGCACGGCGCCGAGGCCGAAGTCGTTCCGGGCCCGCTCGCGGTGCCAGCGCCGGTAGGCGGCCTCGGGTTCGGGCCAGCGGCGGGAGAGCGCCAGCACGAAGCCTTTGCCCCAGCCGCCCCGGTCGTTGCAGAGATGCGCGATGATCTTGGGCCCTTTGGCCTGCGGGCTGGTCGCGTCCCCGCGCAGGTATCTGATCTCGCTCCCCATGGCGGCACCCTACGAGGCGTTGCCGACGGCGGCCACGGAGATTCGCAGCCGGCGGGTGCCGAGCAGGGCGGTCAGCAGGGCCAGCACCGCGGCTGCGGCGGGCAGGCCGAAGCCGCGGGCGCCCGGGGCGTGCTGGACGAGCAGGCCGCCGAGGGCCGAGCCCGCCGAGATGCCGGTCACGATGCCGGAGACCACCAGTGCCATGCCCTCGTTCAGCGCGGCGGCGGGCAGCATCCGCTGGAGGAGCGTCATGCCGCTGACCATGGTGGGCGCGGTGCCGGTGCCGGTGGTGAAGAGCACGAGGGCCAGCACCCCGGGGCCGGTGCCGCAGGCGGCCGCGGTGAGCGGCAGCAGGAGCAGGGCGCTCATCGCGGCGAGGCTGAGCAGCAGGCGGCGCACCGGGTCGGCGGACTCGGGACGCAGCCCGAACACCAGGCCCGACACGCCGGAGCCGGCGGCCAGCAGGCCGAGCAGCAGGCCGGTCGCCCAGCGCTGGCCGTGCGCCCCGGTCCAGGCCACCGTGGTGATCTCCAGCGAGCCGAAGACCAGGCCGGTGCCGAAGAAGGCGACCACCAGGGCGGGTACGCCGGGTGCCCGCAGCGGCGCTGAGGTGCCGTGGTCCGGCGCCGGTGCGACCGGGGGTTCGGTGCGGCGCTGGGCGGCGAAGAGCAGCCCGCCGGCGGTGGCGAGCCCGCTGATCGCCAGCAGTCCGGCCTCCGGGAAGAGGGTGGTGCAGAGCAGGACGCCGAGCACCGGGCCGGCCAGGTAGCAGAGCTCGTCCAGTGCCTGCTCCAGTGCGTTGGCGCGGTGCAGCAGGGCCGGCTCCGCGCCGTACAGGTGGGCCCAGCGGGCCCGGCTCATGCCGCCGAGGTTGGGCGCCACCGATGCGGTGGTGGCGGCGGCGAAGAGCGTCCAGTCGGGGGCGCCGCCGTGCAGCAGGAACGGCAGGGCGGTGCGCGGGACGGCGGAGCAGAGCGCGGCGGGTATCGAGACCCGGCGCTGCCCGTAGCGGTCGACCAGGCGGCCGAGCAGCGGGAGACCGACCGCCACGCCGACCAGCCCCGCGGCCGAGACGGCGCCGGCCAGGGCGTAGGAGTGGCGTCGCTGGACGATCGCGGTGAGCAGGCTGACGCCCAGCATCGAGAAGGAGAGGCGGCCGATCAGGCCGTAGCAGGTGAAGGCGAGGGCGCCGGGCCGGGCGAACAGCTGGCGGTAGGAGGCGAGCACGGGACTCCAGGGCAGGGCCGGTCGGCCGGTGGACGGCCGCGACCGGCGGGGGAGGGGGATTGCCCCCAGCCTGTCCGGTGGGTCCGGTGCCGGTCCAACACCTGTTCCGCCGCATTGACGCACTGGCGTTGTCAATCGGGAGCGAACGGTTGCTACGCTGCCCGCCGTGCCCGTCGACCTGCATCCGCGCCTGCTGCGCGGCTTCGTCGCCACCGCCGAGACCCTGCACTTCGGGCAGGCGGCGGCGCACCTGCACGTGGCCCAGCAGGCGCTGAGCCGGGACGTCCGGACGCTGGAACGCCTGCTCGGGCGCCCGCTGTTCACCCGCACCACGCGCAGCGTCGCGCTCACCCCGGCGGGCGAGCGGCTGCTGCCGCAGGCGCGCCGGCTGCTCGCGCTGCAGGAGGAGATGCTGGCCCCGCCGCCGGACGGGGCGGTGCTGGTGGACCTCAACAGCGCGGTGTCGGGCGAGGACCTGACGCCGGACCGGATCCTGGCCGCCGCCCGCACCGCCGCGCCGGGGGTCGAGCTGCTGGCCCGCTATCACGGTGGACTGGCCGCCGGAGCACGGGAGTTGCTGGCCGGTCGGCTGGACGTGTCGTTCGGCTGGTTCGGCGGACTGCCGGCCGCGCTGCGCGAGCGCCTCGGCCAACGGCCGGTCCGGCTGGAGCCGTTGGCGCTGCTGCTGCCGCGGGGGCATCCGCTGGTGGACCGCGCCGCGATCCGGCTGGCCGACCTGGCCGGGCACCCGGTGGACATCTGCGCGGGCAATCCGGCCACCACCGAGTGGACTGAGTTCGGCGAACAGCTGCTGGCCGCCCACGGGTTGACGGCCGCGGCGCCGTCGCCCGGGCCGGTCGGCGCGACGGAGACGGCCCGCTACCTGGCCCAGCGCGGGAATCCGATGCTGACCACCATGGGCGGGCCCGAACTGTCCGGCGTGGTCACCCGGGCGCTGGTGGATCCGGTGCCGCTGACCCTGGTCAGCCTGGTCCACCGGGCCGGTCCACCCTCGTCCGGGGTCCGACTGCTGGCCGACTGCGCGGCCGAACTCGGCTCCGGCGAGGGCTGGTTGGTGCGACCGCCAGCGAGCTGGCTGACGGCATGGGACGAGCGACTGCTGGCGGCCCGCCCCTGAACGGCGCCCGGTGGGTGCCGCCGAAGGGGCGTGGCCGGTCAGCAGTGTGACGCTGTGTCACTTGTCGGCGGTCAACTTGCCGGCGGCGCCCCAGCTGTCGGTGGGCACCTCGTGGATCCAGACCTGCACGGTCTCGGCGGGGATCTGGTACGCGTCCACGAAGGCGTCGGTGATCCGGGCGACCAGCTCGCGCTTCAGCTCGACGGTCCGGGGGCCCTGCTGCACGGTGACGACGGGCATGTCCTGCTCCTTGGCTCGCGGCCCGCTCCGGCCTGTCCGGTGCGCGGTTCCGATGGGAACAGTTCACCGCGCGGGACCGGTGGCGACCCAGACCCGAATCGCTCTCGCAGCGATCACGAATCCTGATCAATTGCTGGTGGCGGCCGTTGCGGCGGGGCGGCCGGCGGCCAGCAGGCGAGCCAGGCGGGGCGAGCGGTCGAACAGCTCGACCTTCAACTCCCCTGTCCTCCCCGGGCCCTGAACCACGTACCCCGATCCCCGGCCATCCTGCCGCACGGGGCGGCGCCGGGGATCCGACCGGTGGAGCGGTCGAACAGCGGGCGGTGCCGGTCAGGCGCGGACGGCGGAGATGTCGAAGCTGAGCTTGACCTTCTCGCCGATCAGCACGCCGCCGGTCTCCAGCGCGGCGTTGTAGGTCAGGCCGAACTCGGTGCGGTCGACGGTGGCCGAGCCCTCGAAGCCCAGGCGCTGGATGCCGTAGGGGTCGGTGGCGGTGCCGGTGAACTCCAGGTTCAGCACGACCGGGCGGGTGATGCCCTTGATGGTCAGGTCGCCGGTCATCCGGTAGGTTTCCGCGTCGAGCTGCTCGGCGGCGGTGCTGTGGAAGGTGATCTCGGGGTGGGTCTCCACCGCGAAGAAGTCGCCGGTGCGCAGGTGCCCGTCGCGCTGCTCGTTGCCGGTGCTGATGCTGGCGACCTTGATGACCAGTTCGGCGCTGGAGGCGGCCGGGTCGGCGCCGTCCAGGCGGAGGGTGCCCTGGTAGTCGGCGAACTCCCCGCGGACGTTGGTGACCATGGCGTGCCTGACCTGGAACCCGACCCGGCTGTGGGTGGTGTCGATGGTGTAGTCGCCGGTCAGGTGGCTGAGGTCGGGGCCGGCGGTCGCGGTCGCGAGGGCGGTGGTCTCGACGGTGTCGCTCTTGCGGTTGAACAGGCCCATGGCTCCTCCTCGGGTCCGAAGCCATTTGTTTAGGCTTCAACTTGTTGGCTCCACCATAGCGCTGCGTCGTTCAAGGTTCAACCATGTCGCCCGATTGGCTCAACGGAGCTGACCGGGGCGCTCGACTCCGCGGAGGAGAACGGGTGTCGGAGGTCCTGGTTAGGCTGCGAGGGACGTGATCAGTGGTGGTGGAGGAGGTGTCCCGGAGCGGTGTTCGCGGTGCACGGGCTGTGGCGCGGCCCCGGCGGTGGCCGGCTGGCGCTCTGGGCCGAGGACGCCCGTGCGCTGGGCGAGGCACACGGACCGGTGCCGTACGGCACCGGCGGGGCCGGTGCGGGGGTCGGGCCTGCCGCGGCGCGGCCGCATCCGTACGCCTGCTCGGCCGAACTGCTGGGGCTGTTGCTGGCCGGCATCGGCCCCGGGCTGGCGTGGCTGGCCGGGCAGGCGGCCGAGCGCTGGGCCACCGTGACGCTCCCCTCGCTGAGCGGTGCGCCGGCCAGCTCGCCGGAACTGCTCGGTGGCCGGGCCCCGAGCGGGGTGTCGCTGCACGCCTGGCGGGTGCCCGCGCTGGTCTTCGAACCCGTGGAGGCGGCTCAGCTGCTGGGCGAGCTCTTCGACCCGCAGTGGGCGCTGACCACCGCCGAGCTCGACGGCGTCGGGCGGGTGGACGTCGGGTACGGCGCTTCGCTGCGCTGGCTGACGGGGGTGCACGACCTGGCCTGGCGACTGGCCGGGCAGGGGCGGGTGCTGCCCGCGCTGATCCGCGAGCCGGGCGGGAGAGGGCCGGGGGCAGGCAGGTCGCCCGTCGGCGCCGGGGTGGCATACGCGCGCTGGCAGCCGGAACTGAGCGCGGCCGACCGGCGCGAGGCGCGGGCCCTGGCGGAGGGGTGTCCGCCGGTCGTCCGGGGGGAGCGGCCGGCCGCGGTGCTGCTCGCGGAGGTCCTGGAGACGCTGACCGACCGCGAGGTCCGCGCCACCCTGGCGGACCACGCCGGGGTGCTGCGGCTGCCCCGCGGCGTGGCCGCCGCCGACCTGGACGGACGGGTGGCCGAGCGCTGGTTCGCCGCGCTGGGGGCGGGGGACGGGCGCTTCGAGGTGGCGCCGGCCGATCCGGCGGGTCCGCCCGTCGCGGAGGGGCCGCTGGAGGGGCCGGTCGACGAGCCGGTGGATCGGCGGGTGGACGAGCCGGTGGACGCGGGCGGCTCGGCCGAAGCGGCCGGCCAGGTGTCGGCCGCGCTCGACCGGCTGGGCGAGCGGCTGGCCGCCTGGCACGCCTCCGGCGGGCCGCAGGCGCCCGCCGTGCGGCTCTGCCTGCGGCTGGTCGAGCCGCTGGGGCCCGACCCCGCCGACCCGGAGGGCGGCACCTCCGATGCCCACTGGCGGCTGGAGTTCCTGCTCCAGGCGGTCGCCGAGCCCTCGCTGCTGGTGCCCGCCGCCGAGCTGTGGGCCGGCGGCGCGGCCCTCGCCGCCTTCGGCCGTGTCGTGGAGGACCCGCAGGGCGCGTACCTGGCCGAGCTGGACCGGGCCGTCCGCCTGCGCGCCGAGCTGCGGCCCGCGCTGCGCTCGGTGCGGCCGAGCGGTCTGACGCTGGACCGGGACGGCGCGCTCGACTTCCTGCGCCGGACCGCCCCGGTGCTCGCCGAGGCCGGTTTCGGGGTGCTGCTGCCCACCTGGTGGCAGCGCCGGCCACGGCTGGCGATGGCGCTCTCCGTGCGTTCGGCGGCGGTGGAGCCCTCCGGGCGGGCAGCGGCCGGCCCGCCCCCGCCCGACGGCCACGCCTGGCTGAACCGCGACGCCGTGGTCGCCTTCCGCTGGCAGGCCGCGCTGGACGGCCGGCCGCTCACCGCCCAGGAGCTGGCCGATCTCGCGGCGGCCAAGCGCGGCCTGGTCCGGGTGCGGGGGCAGTGGATCGAGGTGGACGCCGGGCAGATCGCCGCCGCCGTGGCCTTCCTGGCCCGGGAGGGCACCGGTGAGAGCAGCCCGGGTCGGCTGCTCAAGCTGGCGCTGGACCCGGGCGCGCTGGTCGCGGGGCTGCCGATCGGCGCCATCACCGCCACCGGGGTCCTGGGCACCCTGCTCGGCGACCGGCCGGCCTCCCTCGGCGACCGGGCGGGTGTCACCGGCGATCGGGAGGGTGCCACCGGGCCCCGGCCGGCGGCCGGCTTCGGCACCACGCTGCGCCCGTACCAGGAGCGCGGAGTGGCCTGGCTGGCTTCGCTGAGCCGGCTCGGACTGGGCGCGGTGCTCGCCGACGACATGGGGCTGGGCAAGACCGTGCAGACCCTGGCCCTGCTCGCCGCCGAGCAGGAGGCAGGGGCAGGCGGCCCCACCCTGCTGGTCTGCCCGACCTCGCTGGTGGCCAACTGGCGGCGCGAGGCGGCCCGGTTCGCGCCGATGCTGCGGGTGCACGTCCAGCACGGGGCCGCCCGGCCCGGTGGGGAGCGGCTGCGCGAGGCCGTGAGCGGCGCCGACCTGGTGATCACCACCTACGGCGTGGTCCAGCGTGACGCCCCCGACCTGCGGGCCGTCCACTGGCGCCGGGTGATCGCCGACGAGGCGCAGAACATCAAGAACAGCGCCACCGCCCAGTCCAGGGCGCTGCGTTCGGTGCCCGCCGAGCACCGGATCGCGCTGACCGGAACGCCCGTGGAGAACCGGCTCAGCGAGCTGCACGCGATCCTGGACTTCGCCAACCCCGGTCTGCTCGGCTCGGCGGCGGCCTTCAAGGAGCGCTACACGATCCCGGTCGAGCAGCACGCCAACCCCGAGCGGACGGCCGAACTGGTGCGCCGGACCAGCCCGTTCATCCTGCGCCGGCGCAAGGACGACCCGGCCGTGGCCGTCGCGCTGCCGGCCAAGGAGGAGATGACCGTCTGGTGCGGCCTGACCGCCGAACAGACCGGGCTCTACCAGGCGGTGGTGGCCGACCTGCTGCACCGGCTGCGCGGGAAGAAGGGCGTGGAGCGCAAGGGGGCGGTGCTCGGCGCGATCGGCAGGCTCAAGCAGGTCTGCAACCACCCGGCCCAACTGCTGCACGACGGTTCGGCGGTGGCCGGCCGCTCGGGCAAGCTGGCACGGTTGGAGGAGGTGCTGGCCGAGGCCCTCGCCGAGGGGGACCGCGCGCTGGTCTTCACCCAGTACGCCGAGTTCGGCTCGCTGCTCCACCGCCACCTGGCCGAACGGCTCGGCACCGAGGTGCTCTACCTGCACGGCCGGCTGCCCGCCGGGCGGCGCGACGAACTGGTGCGGCGCTTCCAGGAGTCCACCGGAAAGGACGCGCCCGGTGTCTTCCTGCTCTCGCTCAAGGCCGGCGGCACCGGGCTCAACCTCACCGCGGCGAACCAGGTGATCCACCTGGACCGCTGGTGGAACCCGGCGGTGGAGCAGCAGGCCACCGACCGGGCCCACCGGATCGGTCAGCACCGCACCGTGCAGGTCCGCCGGTTCGTCTGCGCCGGGACGGTGGAGGAGCGGATCGCGGGCCTGATCGAGTCCAAGCGCGCGCTGGCGCAGACCGTGGTGGGCGGGGGCGAACGCTGGCTCACCGAGCTGTCCGACGGTGAGCTGCGCGAGCTGCTGACCCTGTCCCAGGAGGCGATCACCGAATGACCGAGCCGACGGCGAACGGACCGGAGGGCCTGGAGGGGTACTGGCAGGGTGACTTCACGCTGCGGCGGGAGGGAGCGAGCGCCGCACCGGCCGGGCCGCTGCCGATCGAGCGGCTGACGGCGCCGGAGATCACCGTCCGGGGCCGGAACCTCGCGGTGCTGCTCGCCCCGGTCTACCGGGCGCTGACCTCCTGACCACCGCGCTCCCCGCTGCTTGACCCTCGACCTGGTCGAGCCCCCAGAGTCCTCGTCATGGAGAGCGTGATGCGCAGTATCGGCCAGCTGGCCCGGGAGAGCGGGCTGACCGTCAGCGCGCTGCGGTTCTACGACAGCGCGGGGGTCTTCGGCCCGGCCCGGGTCGACCCGCAGACCGGCTACCGCTGGTACGCGCCGGACCAGCTCGCCGACGCCCGGCTGCTGTGCCGACTGCGCCGGGTCGGGCTGCCGCTGGCCGAACTCCGGCTGGTGCTCGCCGCACCGGCCGGCTCCGACACCGCCCGCCAGGTGCTCGACCGGCACCTGCGGCGGCTGGAGGACGGCCTGGCCGACGCGCGTCGCGAACTCTCCTCGGCCCGCAGACTGATCGACGAGAGGGAGCAACCGATGAACACGACGACCGACACCAGCACCGCCCGGGACGCCGCACGGATCACCGTGGCGGGCGCGGAACTGGCCGCGGCGCTGGCCGCCGTCCGCTTCGCGGTGAGCGCCGACCCCGAACTGCCCATGCTGGGCGGTGTGCTGTTCGACCTGGACGGCGCGGCGCTGCGGCTGGTGGCCACCGACCGCTACCGGATGGCGGTCGGTACGGCTGCGGTGCGCTCGGCGGAGGGCACCGGGTTCAGCGCCCTGCTGCCGACCGGGCCGGCCGATGAGATCGGCCGGCTGGTGGCCTCGGCCGTGGCGGCGGACCAGGACGCCGAGGTGACCATCGGCGTGACGGGTGGCTCGGTGACGGTGGCGGCCGGTGGGGGCCGGGTGACGGGCGAGTGCCTGGACCTGGACTTCCCCGACTACCGCCGGCTGGTCCGGCTGGAGCCCGGCCACCGGGTGGAGCTGGGCACCGCGGACCTGCGCCGCGCGGTCCTGGCGGGCACCATCCGCTCGTCCAGCTCGTCCAGCTCGTCCAGCCCGTCCAGCCGGTCCGGTCAGGAGCCGGGGGCCGGTGCCGAGGGCCCGGTCATCGTGCTCGCGGTGGATCAGGACGGCGGGCTGCGGGTGGTCGAGAGCGGTGCGGGCAGCCCGGACGAGCTGGTCGCGGAGGCGGCCGCTCGGGCGGAGGCACTGCGGGTGGCCGTGAACCGGGAGTTCCTGCTGGAGGCGATCGACGCGACCCAGGGCCAGCTGGTGCTCGAACTCGGTGGCGTGATCAGCCCCTTGGCCATCCGGTCGGCCGACGGCAACTTCTCGCTGCTGATGCCGGTGCGCCTCTCGTAGGGTCAACGGCGGTTCAGTTGAGCGCTGTTCGCAGGCCGAGGCCGACCAGGAGCGCCGCAGTGGCGCGGTGCAGGGCGGCCTTGGCCCGCGGGGAGCGCAGGGCGCCGGCCTTGTCGACCACCACGGACCAGGCCAGCAGCCAGGCGGCCACCAGCAGCGCCTGGGCCGTCGCCAGCTCGAACACCTGGGGGAGGACGGGCCGGTGGGGTGCGAGGAACTGCGGGACCAGGGTCAGGAAGATCGACGCCGCCTTCGGGTTGAGCACGTTGCCGAGCAGCGCCTGGCGGTAGGTCGACGACAGCGCGCGGGCCTGCGGCCGGGGTCGGGGCCCGGGGCGGCCCTGGGACTGGGACTGGCCCTGGGACCGGGCCCGGCCGTCGGCGGTGGCCGGGGCGCCCGCCCGGCCGCCGTCGCGCCAGGTCCAGAGGCCGAGCAGCACCAGGTAGACCGCGCCGCCCAGCCGGACGGCGGTGAAGGCCTGGCTGGAGCGCAGCAGCAGCGCCGACAGCCCGAACGCGGCCAGCGAGGCGTGCAGGTAGAGCCCGGTCACCGTGCCGAGCACCACCGCCGGACCGTGGCGCCGGTCACCCGTGCCGACCCGCTGAGTGAGCAGGGTCAGGCTGGCCCCCGGCGTTGCCACCAGCGGGAACACCGCGGCGAGGAAGCCCAGGACGCCGTGCGGGCCCATCAGCGGCGGCCGTTCACGAGGTGACCACCCGGAAGTGGGTGGTCAACCGCCGCTGGTCGTCGAGCACATGGAAGGCGATGCCGGGCGGCTGCTCGCGGTCGGCGGCCTCCGTGCCCTCCCAGGGCAGCCGCAGCGTCCAGGTGACCGCCGGGCCGACCAGCAGCGGCCGGCCGGCGAAGGTGGTGGCGGCGGCGGTGTGGGCGTGCCCGGTCAGCACCGCGACCACCTCGGGGTGGCGCTCCAGCAGGGCCACCAACTCCCGCTCGCCCTGCAGGGTGTAGGCGTCGGGAAGCGGGTGGTGCAGTTTCACCGGCGGGTGGTGGAAGGCGAGCAGGGCGGGGGTGCCGGCCGGCAGGCCGTCCAGCGTCTCGGCCAGCCAGTGCATGGTCCAGCCGTCGAGCAGGCCCTCGTCCTCGCCCGGGATGCTGGAGTCGCACATCAGGATCGCGGCTCCGCCGATCAGGTGCAGGCGGTTGACCGGACCCGCCGCGGCGGGCTCGCCCAGCAGCGCGCTGCGCAGCGCCGGCCGGGCGTCATGGTTGCCCGGGCAGGTCAGCACCGGGAACGGTGCGGCGAGGATCCGGGCGGCCTCCTGGTACTCGGCCACCGCTCCGTGGTCGGCGATGTCGCCGGTGACCAGCAGTGCGTCCACCGGTGTGGGCAGCGACCGCAGGTGATGCATGACGCGTTCGGCACGTTCGCGCGCTCGCTCCGTGCCGTCCAGATGGAGATCGCTGATCTGTGCGAGCAGGACCATGACGTGGCACCCCCGATGGGTCGGCCGATGGCTCTGCCACGGCCTTCTAACGGTAAATGAGTTTCTAACCGTTGGAGACGGTAGGGTACGACCAGCGTGATGATCAAGTGAGGCGAGGGAATCCGTGAAGGAAGGCCAGCTGGCGCTGGAACTGGCGGCCACCATCCGCCATGACGGAGACGGCGGGGTTGCCGACGACCTGTCCACGCCGGACGGGATGGCGGCGTGGCTGCGCGCCCGTCCGCTCCTGCTCGACGCGGCCGGGCTGCCCTCGGCTGCCGGGGCTGCCGCGGCTCTGGGGGAGGCCGGGGTCGGGGCCGAGGTCGGGGAGCAGGTGCTGGCCGTCCGGGCCGCGCTCCGGGCGCTGCTGGCCCGGGCGGTCAGCCCTGCCCCGCCCAGCCGTGCCGACGCGCACCGCCTGCTCCCCGCGGATCAGGCGGTGGCCCGGCTCAACGCCGCGGCGGCCGGGCAGCCGGTGGTCCCGCAGCTCGACTGGCCGGCGGTCGGCGCTCCGGCCGTACGGCTGCTCGCCGCGGGCACGGCCGCTCCGCCGGCCAGCGGTTCGCGGTCCGCCGCGGAGGTGGCGGTGGCGGAGGTGGCGGCGGGTGTGCGCCTCGCCGCGGTCCTCGCACGGGCCGCCATCGGCTTCCTTGCCGGGCCCGACCTGGTCCGCCTGCGGGCCTGCACGGCGCCCCGGTGCGTGCGGTACTTCCTCAAGGAGCACGGCCGCCAGGAGTTCTGCAAGCCCTCCTGCGGCAACCGTGCCCGCGCCGCCCGCCACTACCAGCGCCACCACGGAGCCCCCGCCGACTGACGCCCCGTCGCCGTCCTGCCGCGGTCGGGCACTTCACCGGGCCGGCCCGCGGGACGTCCGTGGCCGATGGTCGGACGCTCCCTGGAGCAGGGCCAGGTGGGGCTCGACACCGACCCCGTCGCAGCTGGCGTCCCACAGGTGCCCGGCGGCGGTGGGGTCGGTCATGTGGGCGCGGGCGGCCTCCAGTTGCGGCGTGCCGCGCAGGCCGAAGGCCCTGGGGCCCCACAGCTGTCCGCCCTGGACGTGCGGGTCCAGGACGGCCCGGACGATCGGCCAGGCCCCGCGGTCCTTGCCCTGGAGCAGCAGGCCGGCGGGCAGGCCGCGCAACCGCGTGCCGAGGGTTGGCACATGCACGCCCGCACGGGACGGGGTCAGCGAATCCAGGGCGCCACCGGGGTGGGCCACCACGCTGAGCACGGTGCTGCCACGGACGCGCAGGCGGCGGTCGAGTTCGAAGGCGAAGGACATCTGCGCCAGCTTCGACCGGCCGTAGGCCCGCCCCGGGCGGTAGTCCCGGGCCGACTGGAGGTCGTCCGGGTCCAGCCGCTCGGATCGCGCCGCGAAGCTCCCCACCGTCACGATCCGGGCGGCCGGTGCCGCTGCCAGCAGGGGTGCCAGCTCTCGGGTCAGCGCGACGTGCCCCAGGTGGTTGACTCCGAACATGAGCTCGTGACCGTCCTTCGTCGTGCGCCGCGGCGGCTCGTCGAGCGCGATACCGGCGTTGTGGACCACCGCGTCGAGCCGGTCGAGCCCGAGCCCGTCCGCAGCGGTCCGCACGGAGGCCAGGTCGGCGAGGTCCAGCGGGAGGTGGCGCAGCTGGGCGCCGGGGACGCGTGAGCGGATCGAGGCCATGGCGGCGCGGGCCCTCTGCTGGTCCCGAGAGCCGAGGACCACGAGGGCCCCGGTCCCGGCGAGCTGTTCCGCGACGAAGTAGCCGATCCCGGCGTTGCCCCCGGTGACCAGGAAGGACTTGCCGTCGGCGGACGGCAGCCGGTGGACGTCCCATGGCGGGGTCAGGGGTGCGGAAGACATGGGCAAGAGGCTCCTTCGGCTCGGGGCGGTGCGCAGAGGGCAACGCCAACCAGGTCAAGGACACCGCGTGCGACCCACAGATCGCTGATGGATCGCCGTCACCGCCGACAGAATCCCGGCACCCCGCCCGCCCGTTCTCAGTGAAGGTGAACCACAACCGGGGCAGCTCGGCTGCGGCCGTCGCCTCGGCGAGCGCGCCGGTTCACAGGGCGATCACGATTTTGCCGTGGACATGCCTCTGGGCCTGCGTCGTCACGGCTTCGCGAATCCGCTCGACCGGGAAGGTCGCCGCGATCGGAACCGTGATCTCGCCAGAACGGATCGCGTCGGCGATCCGTTCCAGGGTGCCCGGGCCCGCGTCGAGGGCGCCCGCCTTGCGCACGCCGGGCGGCGGGGCGGGGCCGTCGGCCACGACGGAGATCCGCTCGGGTGCCACGCCGAGCTTGAGCGCGGTCTCGGCCGCCTCCCTTCCGAACAGGTCGGTTGCGGCGGTGATCCCCTCGGGTGCCAGGGCCCGCACCCGGTCCGCCAGGCCGGGGCCGTACGCCACGGGTTCGGCGCCGAGCCCGCGCAGGAATCCGAACGTGCGCTCGGAGGCGGTGCCGAGCACCCGGGCCCCCGCAAGCTTCGCCAGCTGCACCGCGAAGATGCCCACGCCACCCGCCGCCCCACCGATCAGGACGGTGTCCCCGGCGCGGAGCCCGATCGCGGCGAGCGCGGCGGAGGCCGTCAGACCGGACACCGGAAGCGTGCCCGCCACCTCGTCGCCGACGCCCTCCGGGGTGGGCCACAGGTGTGCCGTGGGTGTCTTGACCAGCACGAAGTCAGCGACGGACCGGCCGATCGCAGCCCCGTACACCCGGTCGCCGGTCGCGAATCCGGTGGCTTCGGCGCCCACCTCGTCCACCACTCCAGCGAAGTCGCTGCCGAACCCGGCCGGCAAGGTGATGCCGAACCGCGCCGCCATGTCGGGCTGTGTGGTGATTTGCCAATCCATCGGATTCAGCCCGGCGGCCGTGATCCGGACGCGAACCTCGTCCGGAGCGGCGTGCGGCTCGGGTATCTCCTGCACTTCGAGCACTTCGGGACCGCCGAAACGCCGGTAACGGACAGCTTTGCTCATCGGTGACCTCTCCTGGCCAGTGATGGGACTTTGTCTCATGACCGTACACCAGTGATGGGACGAAGTCCCGTACACTGCTCCCATGGCTCGCTGGCAACCCGACGCACCAGGGCGACTCGCCGCCGCCGCCCTCGACCTCTTCGAGGAGCGCGGCTACGAGAACACGACCGTGATCGAGATCGCGGAGCGCGCGGGGCTCACCAAGAGCACGTTCTTCCGGTACTTCCCGGACAAGCGCGAGGTGCTCTTCGACGGGGGCACGGTGACCGGTCTGCTCGTCGAAGGGATCGCCGCGGCGCCGCCGACGGCCGGGCCGCTCGACGCGGTGGCGGACGCTCTCGATGCGCTCGGCCGGACGTTCTTCGCCGCCGACCGCCGCGAGTTCAGCGGCCGGCGCCAGGCCGTGCTGAACGCCACTACGGAACTGCGTGAACGCGAAGCCCTGAAGAGGATCGACCTCACCGCCTCGATGATCGAGGCCCTCGGCCGCCGCGGAGTCCCGAGCCTGACCGCGCGCGTGGCCGCGCAACTGGGCGCGCTCGCCTGGGAGATCGCCTACGACCAGTGGATCGACACCGACAACAGCGAGGGCTTCGGTCCGCTGGCACGGCAAGCGCTCGCCGAAGTGCGCGCGGCCGGAGCCGTGCGCTGCTGAAAGTCGGCCACATCACCTCGAGCGGCCCCCGGCAGAGCGTCACCGGTGCGTCGGGCTGCGTTAGCTGTGCTGCTTGCATTTGCAAGCAGCGGTAGGCAGCATGAAGGCATGGCTTCACTGAACGTGGGCTCGCTGGGTGAGTACATCCGCGAGCAGCGGCGCGGTGCGCAGTACTCGCTGCGCCAGTTGGCGGAGGCTGCGGGTGTGTCCAACCCGTACCTCAGCCAGATTGAGCGAGGGCTGCGCAAGCCGAGTGCGGAGATCCTGCAGCAGATCGCCAAGGCCCTGCGGATCTCGGCCGAGACGCTGTATGTGCAGGCGGGGATCCTGGAGGAGCGGCCGGCGGGCGGGGCGGACCTGCGGGCGGCGATCTTCGCGGACACGGCGATCAGCGAGCAGCAGAAGCACGCGCTGCTGGCGGTGTACGAGGCCTTCGTGCGGGACAACCGCGAGCAGGCCCCGGACCAGGGCTGACCTCAGCCCGCGGTCGGGAAACGACGTGCAGAGAGACGACGTGCGACGAGAGGAAGAGCGGATGCCCGGCACCGACGAGATCAGGAACGAGATCAGGAAGACGCTGAGCGATCCGACGCCGCTCTATGCGCTCGCGGGCGCCAGTGATCTGGCCTACGAGAAGCTGCGCGAGGTACCCGGGCGGGTCGAGGCGCTGGCCGGCGACCGGCGGGCGGCGCAGGAGGCGGCGGCCACGCGGCTGCAGGAGGCGCAGACCCTGCTGCAGGAGGCACAGGCCAAGGTGGTCGGGACGGTGACCACGCTGCCCACCGACTTCCGGGCGCTGCAGGACCGGGCGCAGACCTTCGCGTTCGAGCAGGTGGGCCGGGCCGCCGGCTTCGTCGTCAAGGCGAAGGAGGTCTACGACGAGCTCGCGGAGCGCGGCAAGGAGGTCGTGGAGAAGGGCTTCCCCGGCCGCTCCGAGGCCGGGGCACCGGACGCGGCCGAGAGCGCATCGGTGACCGTGGAGGTCGGCGATGCGGTGCCGGCGGACACCGAGACCATCGAGGTGGTCGAGGTGGTGGAGCTCGTCGACGACCCGGCCGAGCCCGCCGCGCAGACCGAGCAGACCGAGCAGGCCGAGCCGAAGAAGCTGGCGAAGAAGGCTGCCCGCCCGCGGAAGGCGCCGGGCGCCGGGAAGTAACGGCCGGCCGGGACATCCGCTGGTCCGGTGCGGCACGCTTCGGGCGCCTGGCTCGTTCACCGTTTGCCAGGCGCCACCGCGTGCCAGGATGGATGAGGACGGCCGTGGAAATCCACGGCGCGGTGGCGACGAGGTTGGTGTGAGGAGATCCGAGTGAGCATCACGTACTTCGACGCCCTGAATCCGTTCTGGTGGCTGTCCGCTGGAATCACGCTCTTCCAGGTGTTCGTCTTCGTCGACGCCGCCGTCCGGCGGGAGGACGCCTACCGCGCTGCGGACAAGAAGACCAAGGGGTTCTGGCTGGTGCTCCTCGGCGTGGCGCTCGGGATCGACCTGGCCTTCGGGGCCAACTTCATCGGAAGCTTCCTGACCCTGGCCGGGCTGGTGGCCGCGATCGTCTACATGGTCGACGTCCGTCCGGCGATCAAGGCGATCACCGGTGGCCGGGGCGGCAAGGGCGGCAGCAGCCGCAACACGGGGCCCTACGGCCCCTGGTAACGGCCCCTGATATGGCTCCCGGCAACCGGCCCCTCCGGTAGCGGCCGGCCCCGGGAACAGGGAGCGTTGCCTGCTCAGCCCATCAGTGGCTGCTGCTGGGTGCGTTCCAGCAGCAGGATGGCGACATCGTCGGTCAGGGCCCCGCCGTTGAGGTCCTCGACCTCGGCCAGTGCGCTGTCGACCAGTCGGCCACGCGTCAGGCCGCTGGCCTGGTGGTCGCCGATCAGGCCGATCAGACCGTCCTGGCCCAGGCGGCGCGATCCGGCGCCGACCCGGCCCTCGATCAGACCGTCGGTGTAGAGCAGCAGACTCCAGCCGGGCTGCAGCTCCAGGTGGTGCGGCGGCCAGCTGGCGTCGGGGTCGTCGCAGGACAGCAGGCCGAGCGCCGGACCCGCCTGGTCGGAGGAGAGCACCACGGGCCGTCCGGCGGGGGAGAGCAGCAGCGGGGAGGGGTGGCCCGCGAGGTAGAGCTGGGCGTGCTCCACCTCGGGCCGGTCGGAGGGCAGCGGCTGCTGACCGACGCCCGGAGCCGGTCGGTCGCCGGCCCTGCGGGGACCGGTGGTGGCCCTGCGGTGGCCCCGCGGCGCGTCGTCGGCCGGCGTGCCAGGGGTGATCACCAGCATGCAGAGGGTCGCGAAGATCTCGTCGCTGCGGCGTTCGTGCTCCAGCACGTGCTGGAGGGTGGTGAGGAGGGTCTGGCCGCTCAGTCCGGCGAAGACCAGGGTCCGCCACGCTATCCGCAGCGCGACACCGAGGGCGGCCTCGTCCGGTCCGTGCCCGCAGACGTCTCCGATGACGACGTGAATGGTGCCGTCGTCGGTGCGGACCGCGTCGTAGAAGTCGCCGCCGAGCAGGGCCCGGCGGCGACCGGGCCGGTAGCGGCGGGTGAAGGAGAGGTCGGCCCCCTCCAGCAGCGGGGTGGGCAGCAGGTGGCGCTGCAGGCGGGCGTTCTCCTGCCCGCGCAGTTCGGCCTCGACCAGGCGGCGCTGGGACTCGTCGGCCCGCTTGCGCTCCACCGCGTAGCGCAGCGCGCGGGCCAGCAGCGGGCCGTCGGTGTCGTCCTTGGTGAGGAAGTCCTGGGCGCCCGCGGCCACGGCTGCGGCGCCCAGCCGGGTGTCGGCGGCATCGGTGAGCACCACGATGGCGGCCTTCGGAGCCAGGCGCAGCAACTCGTGGAGCCCGTCCAGCGGGTCGGCGCCGTCGGCGCCCGGCATGGCGGCGGCGCCGGGGAGGGGGCTGTCGGCGGTGGTGCTGGAGGGCGTCGCCAGGTCGAGCAGGACACAGCTGAAGTCGATCGGCAGGGTGCGGGCGCGGCGCCCGGGGACGGCGGGCTGCGGGGTGAGCTGGGCGGCGGCCAGCTCCAGGCTGCGGGCCCAGGTGAGCTCGACCGGGGTGCCGCTGGCGGCGATCAGCTCCTGGATCAGCCGGGCGTCGGTGGTGTCGTTCTCGATCACCAGCAGTTTGAGGGGGGCGGCGGCCCGGTCGGCGGGGGCGGGGCGCCAGGTGGCGCGGGGGCCGGGGAGCGGGAAGGCGGTGGTCGCGCCCGCCTCGCCGCCGTCCGGGCTCCCGGGAAGCCGGGGCGTCAGGCTTGGCTCGCCGAGCCCGGTCAGTCCACCCATCGTGCCGAAGCCGTCGAGGGTGTCGAGGTCGTGCAGGGCGTTCAGGCCGTTCAGGTCGTCCATCCGATTCAGCCTCTCGTCGGCTGCGAGGGCCGCCGGATCAGGGCAGGGGGCAGCGACCCGCTGGCGGACGCCAGCACCTGCCGGGGCACCGGACCGGCCTTCGACGCCGAGTCCCTGCCCGTCTCCCGTAGCGGGCACGGATGGTTCCTCCCTCTCCCTGACGGGGTAACGGCTGCGGTCCGCGCGCAGTGCCCGCGTGGCACCGCGAGTCAGGGAGTTTCTCGTGACCATAACGTGATCTCCCGAGATTTCCTTGGCTGATGGGGGCTGGTGTGGCTATTGCCACGCTGGTGGCGGGCGTGATCGCTAGCGTGAGCGGTTCGGTGGCCGGGCAATCGCGCGGCCGATCTTGAGGAGTTGACGGTGACGCAGATCACGTTGATCCAGGGTGATATCACGAAGCAGCGAGTGGACGTCGTGATCAACGCGGCCAACTCGTCGCTGCTGGGCGGCGGTGGTGTCGACGGCGCGATCCACCGTGCGGGCGGGCCCGAGATCCTGGCCGAGTGCCGGGCGTTGCGGGCTTCGCACTACGGCAGGGGGCTGGCCGTCGGCCGGGCGGTGGCGACCACGGCCGGGCTGCTGCCGGCCGGCCATGTGGTGCACACCGTCGGGCCGGTCTACGGCGCGGAGCGGTACGAGCAGCTGGCGGGGCTGCTGGCCTCCTGCTATCGGGAGTCGCTCAGGCTGGCGGTGCTGGAGCTGGGCGCCAGGAGCGTGGCGTTTCCCGCGGTGTCCACCGGGGTCTACGGGTGGCCGATGGAGGACGCGGCCCGGATCGCGCTGTCGACGGTGGCCGAGGTGCTGGCGGAGGATCCGGTCAGGGCGGTGGCGGGGCTGGAGGTGCGGTTCGTGCTGTTCGGCGCGGAGGGGTACGAGATCTTCGCGCGGGTGCGGGAGGAGCTGGGGCTTGGCTCGGCCGGGGGCGAGCGGCAGGCAGGCCGATAGAACGGCCGGTAAGGCGGGTGGCATGGAGAGCTGCTGTCTGGTCGAGTCAAGGAGCGGTGGCACCGACGTCATCAGGTGCGCTCCCATAGTGGACTGACGACACGTCAACCTGCCAGAGGAATTCGATAACTCGTTCGAGTGAATCGAATCAGGGTGCCAGTGCCGACCAGGGCAGCGTGGCCTCGCCCTGCCGCCAGCGCCCGCGCGTGTCGACCAGCGGCCAGCTGCCACCCAGCGCCGTGCAGGCGGCCACCCAGCGCTGCCTGGCACCGAACGCCCCGTAGGGCGCGGCGGCGGCCCAGGCGCGGTCGAAGTCGGTGAGGAAGGCGTGCACCGGGCGCCCCGGCACGTTGTGGTGGATGAGCGCCTTGGGCAGCCGCTCGGCCAGGTCCGAGGGCCGCTCCAGGCTGGCCAGCCGGGCGGCGAAGGTCACCGTGCGGGGTCCCTCGGGGCCCAGCGCCACCCAGACGTGCCGGCGGCCGATCTCGTCGCAGGTGCCCTCGACGAGCAGCCCGTCCGGGGCGAGTCGGCCGCAGAGCCGCTCCCAGACCGCCTCCACCGCCTCCTCCTCGTACTGGCGCAGCACGTTGGCGGCGCGGATCAGCTGGGCCGAGGCGCCGTCCAGCGGCACCTCGAAGCCGCCGCGGCGGAAGGTCAGCGCGGGGGGTTCGGCGTAGGGCAGCGCGGCGGCCACCCGGGCCGGCTCGATCTCGATGCCCACCGTTCGCAGGTCGGGGCGCACGGCCCGGAGGCGGTGGGAGAGCTCGACGGCCGTCCACGGCGCCGCGCCGTAGCCGAGGTCGACGGCCACCGGCGGCTGGTCGGCGGCGCGCAGCCGGGGAGCCAGCGTGTGCACGATCCAGCGGTCCATCCGCCGCAGGCGGTTGGTGTTGGTGGTGCCACGGGTCACGGAACCGACCGGACGGCTGCCGGCGGGCGTGGCGCGACCGGCGGGAGAAGTCGATGGCTTCGACGTCCGGTGCGCGGCGGGGCGGCCCACGGAGCTGGGTGCGCCCGGATCGGAGGAGGAAGCCATGCCCGAAGCCTATGCCGAGCCGTCCGGACCACCGTTGCGCGCCCGGACGGGGCGCGGTGAGGCGGCGAGAGGCGGCGAGAGGCAGCGCGGGGTCGTGCGGAGGCCGTGGGGAGGGAGCAGAGCCGGCCAGAAGAAAGGAGGACGGACACTTGGGAATGACTCGCACCCCCGCGGGGGTTGTGTCCCTGTTGAAACCACACGAGTAGTCGCCAGCGCAGACCAGAGAGGCCGCAGCCAGGTGATCAAGCCCCCCGTGTCGACGGTATGGCGCGACCGGCAGACCCCGCCGGTCCGCGGGCGCCTGCACGCCTTCGCCGCCGGCCGCGCCCGTCGCCCCCGCCGGATCGCGATGCTCAGTGTGCATACCTCACCGCTCCACCAGCCGGGCACCGGCGACGCGGGCGGGATGAACGTCTACATCGTCGAGCTGGCCAAGCGCCTGGCCGCGCTCGGGATCGAGATCGAGGTCTTCACCCGGGCCACCTCCTCCGAGCTGCCGCCGACCGTGGAGCTGGCGCCCGGTGTGCTGGTCCGCCACGTCACCGCCGGCCCCTACGAGGGCCTGATCAAGGAGGACCTGCCCGCCCAGCTGTGCGCCTTCACCCACGGAGTGCTGCGCACCGAGGCCGGGCACCGCCCCGGCCACTACGACCTGGTGCACTCGCACTACTGGCTCTCCGGCCAGGTGGGCTGGCTGGCGGCGCAGCGCTGGGGCGTGCCGCTGGTACACACCATGCACACCATGGCCAAGGTCAAGAACGCCGCACTGGCCGAGGGCGACACGCCCGAGCCCGCGGCCCGGGTGATCGGCGAGACGCAGGTGGTCGAGGCGGCCGACCGGCTGATCGCCAACACCGCGGACGAGGCGGCCGAGCTCAGCACCCACTACAGCGCGCGCGTCGACCAGCTCGCGGTGGTGCACCCGGGCGTCAACCTGGAGGTCTTCCGGCCGGGCGACCGGCTGGCGGCGCGGGCCCGGCTGGGCCTGCCGCCGGACGCCGCGGTGCTGCTCTTCGCCGGGCGGATACAGCCGCTGAAGGCGCCGGACGTGCTGCTCAAGGCGGTCTCGGCGCTGCTGGCGCGGCGGCCCGAGCTGCGCGAGCGGCTGGTCGTCCCGGTGGTCGGCGGTCCGTCCGGGACGGGGCTGGCCAAGCCGCAGAGCCTGCAGAAGCTGGCCGCGCAGCTGGGGATCGGTGACGTGGTGCGGTTCCATCCGCCGGTCGGCCAGAGCGAACTGGCGCACTGGTACCGCGCGGCGACGGTGCTGGCGATGCCCTCGTACAGCGAGTCGTTCGGGCTGGTGGCCCTGGAGGCACAGGCCTGCGGCACCCCGGTGGTGGCCGCGGCGGTCGGCGGGCTGCCGGTCGCGGTGCGTGACGGCGAGACGGGCACGCTGGTGCGCGGCCACGACCCGGAGCAGTGGGCCCGGGCGCTGGAGCCCTACGCGACGGACCGGGAGCTGGGCGCCCGGCAGGGCGCCGCGGCGGCCCGGCACGCGGCGGGCTGCGGCTGGGAGGCGTCGGCCGCCGCCACGGCGGAGGTGTACGCGGGGGCGCTGGCACGGCCCGCCGGCCGGCTCGCGGGGGCACGCCGCCTGCTCGCCTGAGCAGGTGCGGCCCGAGGCGGGCGCGGCCCGGGAGCAGCGGCGAACCGGTACCAGCCGGTAACGTCACCGCCATGGCAATCCGTACCAAGGACGAGGCCCTCGGCCTGCTCGCCGCCGCGCTCGACGAGGCCGGGGTCAGCTGGGAGCCGGCCGCCGCCGACCCGTACACCCTGGTCGCGACGCTCCACGGCACCCGCAAGCTCAGCACCACCTGCGCGCTGCGGATCGGTGACCACAGCCTGTCGGTGAACGCCTTCGTGATCCGCCGCCCGGACGAGAACCACGAGGCGGTCTTCCGCTGGCTGCTGGAGCGCAACACCCGGCTGTACGGCGTCGCCTACGCGCTCGACGCGCTCGGCGACGTGTATCTGACCGGCCGGCTGCCGCTGGAGGCCCTCACCGGGCCGACGGTGGACCGGCTGCTGGGCGCGGTGCTGGAGAACGCCGACGAGCCGTTCAACACCCTGCTGGAGCTGGGTTTCGCCGCCGCGATCCGGCGGGAGTGGGAGTGGCGGACCAAGCGCGGCGAGTCCACCCGCAACCTGGAGGCGTTCAAGCACCTGGCCCAGCCGGTCCAGTCGGTGCAGCCGGATCAGGACACGGAGTAGCGAGCCGGGGCCGGTCGGAGCGAGTGGTGCGAGCGCGATCTGCACATCACTCAGGGGCTCAGGGCCCGGCCACCCCTTTATTTCGCTCCACTAAGCTGTGCGGCATGGCTGACACGACCTACCGACTGATCCTGCTCCGTCACGGCGAGAGCCAGTGGAACCAGAAGAACCTGTTCACCGGCTGGGTCGATGTCGACCTCAACGAGAAGGGTGAGAAGGAGGCGGCGCGCGGCGGTGAGCTGCTGGCCGCCGAGGGCCTGCTCCCCGACGTGCTGCACACCTCGCTGCTGCGCCGCGCGATCCGCACCTCGCAGATCGCGCTGGACAAGGCCGACCGGCACTGGATCCCGGTCAGCCGCAGCTGGCGCCTGAACGAGCGCCACTACGGCGCGCTGCAGGGCAAGGACAAGGCGCAGACCCTGGCGGAGTTCGGCGAGGAGCAGTTCCAGCTCTGGCGCCGCTCGTACGACACGCCGCCGCCGGTGCTCGCCGACGACGCCGAGTACTCGCAGGCCGGCGACGCCCGCTACGCCGACATCCCGAGCGAGCTGCGCCCGCGCACCGAGTGCCTCAAGGACGTCGTCGACCGCATGCTGCCGTACTGGTACGACGCGATCGTGCCGGACCTGGCCGCGGGCAAGACCGTGCTGGTCACCGCGCACGGCAACAGCCTGCGCGCGCTGGTCAAGCACCTGGACGGGATCTCCGACGAGGCGATCGCCGGTCTGAACATCCCCACCGGCATCCCGCTGGTCTACGAGCTCGACGCGGACTTCAAGCCGGTCACCGCCGGTGGCCGCTACCTGGACGCGGAGGCCGCCGCCGCCGCGATCGAGGCGGTCAAGAAC
Organism: Kitasatospora sp. NBC_01302; assembly: GCF_035976515.1. NCBI lineage: Bacteria > Bacillati > Actinomycetota > Actinomycetes > Kitasatosporales > Streptomycetaceae > Kitasatospora > Kitasatospora sp. NBC_01302. Next base: position 4,291,433 of record NZ_CP108404.1, on the reverse strand, counting down.
CAGGGCAAGAAGTAACGAGGACGGACGAGCGGGCCCCGCCCCGGTGCAGCGTGCACCGGGGCGGGGCCCGTCCGCGTTCGGTCGTGGGTCCGGCGCCGGGGAGCGGTCAGTGGCCGCCGCAGCAGCCGCCGGTGGCGCCACCGCACTGGCAGGGCGCGCCGGACTGGCAGCCGCAACCGCAGCCGGGTCCGCAGCCGCAGGCACCGAGCAGGACCGGCAGGCCGGCCGGGCGGGGGGACGGCTCGGCGGTGCCCGGGGTCACCGTGGGCCGGGCGGGAGTGGTGGTCATGGTGCGGTGCCCTCCTCGATCGAGGCAGGCGAAGACTGACGGCCCGCCTGTCCATCGAGTGAAGCCCCTGCCTTGACGGAGCGTCAACGGGCGCGCGGTTGCGGGGGCGACCGCTTCGAGTGCGCCCCTGCAACCACGGCCGGGTTTACCGAACCGCCGGGGGACTACCGCTCCTCGGGGACGAACTCGCCCGCGTGCTCGCCGGTCACCAGGAAGACCACGCGCTTGGCCACCGAGACCGCGTGGTCGGCGAAGCGCTCGTAGTAGCGGCCGATCAGGGTGACGTCGACGGCGGTCTCGATGCCGTGCTGCCAGCGGTCGTCGATCAGGTGCTCGAACAGCTGGCGGTGCAGCTCGTCGATCGCGTCGTCGTCCCGCTCCAGCTGCAGCGCGGCGTCCACGTCCTTGGTGGCGATGACCTGGCCGGCCTTGGCCACCAGGCGCTGCGCGAGCTGCCCCATCTCCAGCACGATCGGGTGCAGGTCGGAGGGCACGGCCGTGTCGGGGTAGCGCCGCCGGGCCACCTTGGCCACGTGCCGGGCCAGGTCGCCGCAGCGCTCCAGGTCGGCGCTCATCCGCAGCGAGGTGACCACGATCCGCAGGTCGGTGGCGACCGGCTGCTGGCGGGCCAGCAGGTTGATTGCGGTGTTCTCCAGCTCGTGGTGGAGGTCGTTGACCTTCTCGTCGGCCGCGATCACGCTCTCCGCCAGGGCGAGGTCGGCGTCGAGCAGGGCGGTGGTGGCGCGGCCCATGGCCGAGCCGACCAGCCTGGCCATCTCGACCAGGCCGTCGCCGATCGAGTCGAGCTCCTCGTGATAGGCGTCACGCATGCGCTTGTCTTCTTCCTCTTCGGCTGTGTCGGTGGCGGTGCCGACCGGACGCCGAACCCGACGTCCGCTGCTGGTGACCGCGCATCGTACGCGCGCCACCGACCCACACGGGCTGCTTGTCGCAGCCTGATCCGTTCGGGCGACGACCCACGGCCGCCGCAGTGAACCAGGAGCTACCTGAAGGTGAATTCTCGGCAACGCACGGCCGATGCCTTGATCTGACGCTTACGGAGCGGCCGGTCGGTGCGCTTAGGCTGGGCCGCATGGACGTGAATGTGGCCGCCGCCGCTGCCTGCGCCATCGCCGGCCTCGGCGTCGGTCTCACGGCCGCCATCGCCTTCCGCTGGAGCGAGCGCGAACAGGGCAGGGGCAGCGGGAGTGGCAACGGCAGAAGAAGCAGCAGCGCATCGCTGGTGAACTCCCCCGCGCCGGAGTCGGCCCTGCCGCCCGGCGTGGACACGGTGCTCTCGGTGCTGCGCTCGTGCGCGATCGTGCTGGGCGACGGCGACGAGGTGGTCAAGGCCAGCTCCGCCGCCTACTCGATGGGCCTGGTGCGCGGTGGCGCGGTGGCCGTCGAGCAGATGCTCGCCCTCGCCCGCGCGACCCGCCGGGACGGGGAGATCCGCCAGGTCGAGCTGGACGTCCCGCGCCCGGGGGTGGCGCGCTCCGGCGAGCCGCTCTCGGTCTCGGTGCGGGTGGCCCCGCTCGGGTCCCGGCTGGTGCTGGTGCTGGTCGAGGACCTCACCGAGCGCCGGCGGATCGAGGCGGTCCGGCGCGACTTCGTGGCCAACGTCAGCCACGAGCTCAAGACTCCGGTGGGGGCGCTCTCGCTGCTCTCCGAAGCGGTCGCCGACGCGGCCGACGACCCGGAGGCGGTGCAGCGCTTCGCCGGCCGGATGCAGATCGAGGCGACCAGGCTGGCCAGCCTGGTCCAGGAGATCATCGACCTCTCCCGGGTCCAGGACGACCGGCTGCTGATGGACCCCGAGCCGGTCCCGGTGGACGAGCTGATCGCCGAGGCGATGGACCGCTGCCGCCAGCAGGCCGCGGCCAAGCAGATCCACATCGCGGCCGGCGGCATCGCCGGCCTCTACCTCTACGGCGACCGCGGCCAGCTGGCCGCCGCGCTCGGCAACCTGGTCGAGAACGCCGTCAACTACAGTCCGCCGCGCACCCGGGTGGCGATCGCCACCCGCCGGATAGCCAGCGCCGCCGCGATCGGGGAAGCGGACGGCGAGCTGATCGAGATCTCGGTGACCGACCAGGGCATCGGCATCTCGGAGAAGGACCGCGAGCGGATCTTCGAACGTTTCTACCGGGTGGACCCGGCCCGCTCCCGGGCGACCGGCGGCACCGGCCTCGGCCTGTCGATCGTCAAGCACGTGGCCGCCTCGCACGGCGGCACCGTCTCGGTCTGGAGCGTCGAAGGCCAGGGCTCCACCTTCACCGTCCGGCTCCCCGCCGGGCAGAACCCGAACGCCGTCGCTTCGAGCGGAGCGGCAGCGGTCGAACCCCACAACCCAACCCCCCTTCCTGCCCCGGAGGCCCGATCGTGACCCGAGTACTGGTGGTCGAGGACGAGGAGTCGTTCAGCGACGCCCTCTCCTACATGCTTCGCAAGGAGGGCTTCGAGGTGGCCGTGGCCGCCACCGGCCCGGACGCGCTGGAGCAGTTCGAACGCAACGGCGCCGACCTGGTGCTGCTCGACCTGATGCTGCCCGGACTGCCCGGCACCGAGGTCTGCCGCCAGCTGCGGGTGCGCTCCAACGTGCCGGTGATCATGGTGACCGCCAAGGACAGCGAGATCGACAAGGTCGTCGGCCTGGAGATAGGTGCCGACGACTACGTGACCAAGCCCTACTCGACCCGCGAGCTGGTCGCGCGGATCCGCGCGGTGCTGCGCCGGCGCGGCGAGGACGGCGGCCCGGGCACCGACGGCGGCGGCCCCGGTGCACTGGAGGCGGGACCGGTCCGGATGGACGTGGACCGGCACGTGGTGACGGTGGACGGCGGCAAGGTCGACCTGCCGCTCAAGGAGTTCGACCTGCTGGAGATGCTGCTGCGCAACGCGGGCCGGGTGCTCACCCGGATGCAGCTGATCGACCGGGTCTGGGGCGCCGACTACGTGGGGGACACCAAGACGCTGGACGTCCACGTGAAGCGGCTGCGGGCGAAGATCGAGCCGGACCCGGGTGCGCCGCGCTACCTGGTGACGGTCCGCGGCCTCGGCTACAAGTTCGAGCCGTAAGCCGCAGGGTCGCCGGCCGCCGGCCCACCGCACCGGCCGAGGGCCGCACGAGGACTGAGGTCCGCCACACAGACTGAGGGCCGCACCCACGGGGTGCGGCCCTCAGTCATGAACGACCTGGCGCCGAGCGGCTCTCGCGCGCCCGGCGTGCGCGCCCGGTACGCCGGGCGCGCTGACGGTGCGCAGGCTCGGCCGGGCGGGACGGGTCAGTGCGCGGACGGGCTCGTGCTGCCCGAGGGGGTGCCCGCCGGGCTGCCGCTCGGGGAACCGCTCGGCGTGCCGGACGGGGAGCCGGACGGCGTGCCGCTCGGGGCCCCCGAGGCGCTGGCGCTGCTGGAGCCGCCGGCCGAGGCGCCCGCGGACGGGGCGGCCGAGCCGGACGGCGGGACGGAGGAGCCCGCGGAGGCGCTGGCGGACGGCGAGGCCGGGCCGAACGACGCGTAGTAGCCGGCGGCCGGCGTCACCATGGCGGTGGTGTCCACCTTGCCCGCGCTGGAGAAGGAGAAGGAGGCCGGGGTGAAACCGCCGACGTTCAGCGCGACCGAGGAGAACACCGCGGACGGCTGCCCGCTGCCGCCCACCAGGACCGCACCGCCCGCGGGGATCACGATGCCGCCGGGCAGCGGCGCGCCCGAGGCGTCGTCGAAGGTCGCGGTGGCGCCGTTGAGGGTGACGGTCTGCAGCGTCTGCGGGTTGGCGCCGGTGTTGCTGATGTTGACGGTCAGGTTCGCGGGGCCCGGCTGACCGCTGGTCTGCACGGGGTCCACCACGGCGACGATGGCGTTGAGCTTGAGGTCGGCGCCCAGCGAAGTGGCCGGCGAGTCCGGCTTGATCTGCGTGGTCTCGGCGCTGCTCCCGGCAGAGCAGGCGGACAGCGAGACGGCTGCGAGGGCGAGGACGATGGCGGCAGTGCCACCGCGTCGAAGGCTGCGGCTCACGGCGGCGCATCTCCTTGGGTCACGTGTCAGGTTGTCAGCGCCCAGAGTACCGACCGTACTTATCCGGCCCTCACGGGGTGGCCCCGTGTCGCGCGTCGGCCGCTCGGCGCAGGGCTGACGGGGTGATCCGGGCGTGGCGGCGGCGGGGCGTGCCGGAGCCCCCCGGTGCGACGGTCCGGGGAGCGCCCCGCCGGGACGCCGAGGGAGACCGTGGCAGGTGATGTGACGGTGCTGTGTGCGGTTCCGGAGGGACGTCAAGATCAGATCACGATCGGGAAACGGTGAATATCCGGTGTTGACTTCAAGATCGAATGCCGGTTTCCGGGTCGGCGCCCGAGGTTTCGATCGCCGCGGGAAGGGCCTCCGACCTGCGAGAAGCCGTCGCGGCAGGGTGGCCGCAGCATGCCGCAGGGGTCCTTGTCAAGCCCCGAGACCGGCCCTGACCTGCGAAAACGCCCTTCGGGCGGACGGAAAAGCGTGTTATTCTGGAAAGCCACGGAAGGGGTCCTGTCACATGACGTTCAAGGTTGGCGACACGGTGGTCTACCCCCATCACGGGGCTGCACTGATCGAGGCCATCGAAATTCGCCAGATCAAAGGTGTGGACAAGACCTACCTGGTGCTGAAGGTTCAGCAGGGTGACCTCACGCTGCGAGTCCCCGCGGAGAACGCGGAGTTCGTCGGCGTGCGCGACGTGGTCGGCCAGGAGGGTCTGGACCGGGTCTTCGAGGTGCTGCGGGCACCGTACACCGAGGAGCCCACCAACTGGTCTCGCCGGTACAAGGCGAACCTGGAGAAGCTCGCGTCCGGTGACGTCATCAAGGTCGCCGAGGTCGTCCGCGACCTGTGGCGGCGGGAGCGTGAGCGCGGCCTGTCGGCCGGTGAGAAGCGGATGCTCGCCAAGGCGCGGCAGATCCTCGTCAGCGAACTGGCGCTGGCGGAGAACACCAACGAGGACAAGGCGGAGACGCTGCTCGACGAGGTGCTGGCCTCGTAGGAGCGGCTCCTGTGCCGTTTCAACAGCGCCCGGTTGCCGTGCAGGCACTCGGGCGCTGTGGCATGCCCGGGCACGGTGAACCCGGGCACGGTGACCGGCGCCGTCAACACCCGGGCGTGACGATTGCGCTGCTGTGCTCGTAGCGTGTGTGCTCGTAGCGTGGGGGCTCTGCACACCGGTACCCGAGAGGCGGCGCCGGGTGGAAGGGGTCCGGTGCACCGTCTGACGGGTACGCCTGGGCCATACCCACTTCGCCGAAGGAGTGAAACCTGAACACCCCAGGAGTAGTGGCAGCGGCCGTGGTTCCGGCCGCCGGGCGGGGCGAGCGGCTCGGCCCAGGGGCGCCGAAGGCGCTGCGCGAACTCGGGGGCGCGCCGCTGCTGGTGCACGCCGTCCGTGCGCTCGCACGCAGTCGGGCCGTCGGTCTGGTGGTGGTCGCCGCGCCGCCGCAGGGTGTCGCCGAGGTGGTGGGGCTGCTGGACAGCCACGGCCTGGACGGCAAGGACATCCGGGTGGTCGCCGGTGGCGCGACCCGGCAGGAGTCGGTGCGGCTGGGCCTGGCGGTGATCCCGGAGCAGACCGAGATCGTGCTGGTGCACGACGCCGCCCGCCCGCTGGTCCCGGTCGAGGTGGTGGACGCGGTGGTGGCCGCCGTGCGCGGCGGGGCCGAGGCCGTGGTGCCGGCCGTGCCGCTGGCCGACACGGTCAAGCGGGTGCGGCCGGTGCCCGCCGGTGAGCCCGAGCCGGTGCTCGACACGCCCGACCGCGCCTCGCTGCGGGCCGTGCAGACCCCGCAGGGCTTCCGCCGCCGGGTGCTCGCCGAGGTGCACGCCAAGGCGCTGGCCGAGGAGGCCGAGGGCGGCTCGCCGGTGGTGACCGACGACGCCGGACTGGTCGAGCACTACGGCGGCCAGGTGGTCGTGGTGCCGGGCCACGAGGAGGCGTTCAAGGTCACCCGTCCGCTGGACCTCGTACTCGCCGAGGCCGTACTCGCTCGCAGGAGGGCCTCCGATGGCTTCTGACGTCTCGTCACCGACGACGCCCGGGGCCCCCGCTCCCGGCATGATCATCCCCCGGGTGGGGATCGGCACCGATGTGCACGCCTTCGCGGACGGCGTGCCGCTCTGGGTGGGCGGTCTGCGCTGGGAGGGCTACGAGCAGGGCCTGGCCGGGCACTCGGACGGCGACGTGATCGCCCATGCCGCCTGCAACGCGATCTTCTCGGCCGCCGGGATCGGCGACCTGGGCACGCACTTCGGCACCGACCGCCCCGAGTACGCGGGTGCGGCCGGGGTGAAGCTGTTGGGCGAGGCGGCCCGGATCGTGCGCGCGGCCGGCTTCGAGATCGGCAACATCGCGGTGCAGGTGATCGGGGTCCGGCCACGGATCGGCAGCCGGCGCCAGGAGGCGGAGGAGGTGCTCTCGGCCGCGGCCGGCGCACCGGTGTCGGTCTCGGCGGCGACCACGGACGGGCTGGGCATGACCGGCCGCGGCGAGGGGCTGGTGGGACTGGCCACGGCGCTGGTCTACCCGGTGGCGCCGCGGGGTTGAGTCCGGCGGCGGGGAGGTGAACGGGACAGCGGGGAGAGAAAAGGGAGCCGGATCGTCCGGTTTGCCATGAACTCGTGACGGGTGGGATCCACAAACGTCGCGGGGCACTCCCTGATTCCCACTACGCTGGACGTCGTGAGCCTTCGCCTGTACGACACCAGCACCCGCCAGGTACGCGACTTCGTCCCGCTTGTACCGGGCTGTGTCTCGATCTACCTGTGCGGCGCAACCGTGCAGGGGGCCCCGCACATCGGGCACATCCGGTCCAACCTCAACTTCGACGTGATGCGCCGCTGGTTCGCCTACCGCGGCTTCGAGGTGACGTTCGTGCGCAACGTCACCGACATCGACGACAAGGTGATCCGCAAGGAGCACGAGCTCGGCGTGCCGTGGTGGCAGATCGCCTACGCCAACGAGCGTGCCTTCGACGACGGTTACACGGCGCTCGGCTGCCTGCCGCCGACCGTGGAGCCGCGGGCCACCGGCCACATCCCCGAGATGATCGACATGATGCAGACGTTGATCGCCAAGGGCCACGCCTACGCGGCCGACGGCAACGTCTACTTCGACGTCAAGTCCTTCCCCCAGTACCTGGCGCTCTCCAACCAGAAGCTGGAGAACCTCAAGCAGCCCGAGGGCGAGGGCGAGACCGGCAAGCGCGACCCGCGGGACTTCGCGATGTGGAAGTCCGCCAAGCCGGGCGAGCCGAGCTGGACCACCCCGTGGGGCCAGGGCCGGCCCGGCTGGCACCTGGAGTGCTCGGCCATGGTGCACAAGTACCTGGGCAAGGCCTTCGACATCCACGGCGGCGGGCTGGACCTGATCTTCCCGCACCACGAGAACGAGATCGCCCAGTCCAAGGCGTTCGGCGACGACTTCGCGAACTTCTGGGTGCACAACGCCTGGGTCACCATGAGCGGCGAGAAGATGAGCAAGTCGCTCGGCAACTCGGTGCTGATCTCCGAGATGGTGAAGCGCTGGCGCCCGATCGTGCTGCGCTACTACCTGGCCGGCCCGCACTACCGCTCGATGATCGAGTACAGCGAGGAGTCGATCCGCGAGGCCGAGGCGGGCTTCGGCCGGATCGAGGGCTTCATCCAGCGGGTCGTCGAGCGCTGCGGTCCGGTCGAGCCGGCCGCCGAGGTGCCGCCGGCCTTCGCCGAGGCGATGGACGACGACTTCGGCGTCCCGCAGGCGCTGGCCGTGGTGCACACGGCCGTCCGGCAGGGCAACAGCGCGCTGACGGCGGACGACAAGGAGAACGCGGTAGCGCGTCTGGCCGAGGTCCGTGCGATGCTCGGAGTGCTGGGGCTCGACCCGCTCGATCCGCAGTGGACCGGCGCGGAGCGCGGCGAGGACCTCCACGGCGTCGTCGACTCGCTGGTCCGGCTGGTCCTGGACCAGCGGCAGGCGGCTCGGGAGCGCAAGGACTTCGCCACCGCGGACGCCATCCGCGACCAGCTGGGCCTGGCCGGCCTGGCGATCGAGGACACCCCGTCCGGCCCGCGCTGGACGATCAGCAACCAGTAGCCCCGCGCTCGCCGCGCCGGGCGCCGGTAGGCCGTACCCGTGGGAGTCACGGGCGCGGCCTACCGGCATGACGCAGACGAATGAGAACAGGAAGTATCGCCATGGCCGGCAACAGCCAGCGCAGGAACCGCCGCAACCCCGGGTCGAAGAAGGGCGCGAGTGTCGGGACCGGCGGCCACAGCCGGAAGGCACTGCAGGGCAAGGGCCCGACCCCGCCCGGTGAGGCCCGCAAGGGGCACCCCAAGCAGCGTGCCGCCAACGCGGCGGTCAAGCGCGAGCGCGACGCCAAGGCGCGGGCCGGCATGCGCCGGTCCGGCGGTGGTGGCCGGGGCGGGCGCGGTGGCGCCGGCGCGGCCGAGCTGGTGGTCGGCCGCAACTCGGTGGTCGAGGCGCTGGTCGGCGGCGTGCCCGCGACCGCGCTGTACGTGATGCAGTTCATCGACACCGACGACCGGGTGCGCGAGGCGTTCCAGGCGGCCAACGATCGCGGAGTCCCGCTGATGGAGGCACCGCGCCCGCAGCTGGACCAGATGACCGGCGGCCTCAACCACCAGGGCCTGGTGCTCCAGGTCCCGCCGTACGAGTACGCGCACCCCGAGGACCTGCTGGAGGCCGCCGCGAACCTCAGCGAGGACGCGCTGATCGTGGCGCTGGACGGGGTCACCGACTCGCGCAACCTGGGCGCCGTGGTCCGCTCGGCCGCCGCGTTCGGCGCGCACGGCGTGGTCATCCCCGAGCGGCGGGCGGCCGGGATGACGGCCGGCGCCTGGAAGACCTCCTCCGGTGCCGCGGCCCGGCTGCCCGTGGCGCGGGCGACCAACCTGACCCGGGCGCTGGAGACCTACCAGAAGGCCGGGCTGATGGTGGTGGGCCTGGCCGCGGACGGCGAGGCGGAGATCGGCGACCTGGAGGCGCTGACCGGGCCGGTGGTGATCGTGGCCGGCAGCGAGGGCAAGGGCCTGTCGCGCCTGGTCGCGGAGACCTGCGACCTGCGGGTGCGGATCCCGATGCCGGGGCAGACCGAGTCGCTGAACGCCGGTGTGGCGGCGGGCGTGGTGCTGTACGAGGCCTCGCGGCTGCGGGCTCGGCGCTGAGCCGGCTGACGCCTTTTGAACGGGCTGTGACGCAAACGTTCACTATCCCGCGCGGGAGTGACCGGATCCGTCAGCCACGCCGAGGAGTTGCACCCGGGAGAGTGTCCTAACCGGGTGTCACCCGGTTAGAGGGGTGTGGACACCAGAACACCTCGGCGCCCCAGGCTGGGCCAAGCGGCAGGGATAGAGGCTGAGCCCGGCCTCAGCACCGTCAAGGTGCCGAGCGATCCGGCTCGACTCAGCAGCACCCAGGTCAGCTTCCGGCTCAGACTGGCCGATCCGGTCGCGCCCATGATCGACGCGCCGCCGGCATCCGCCGTCCCGGTCGCGGACGCCTTCGGGCGCCCCTACGCGGCGCTCAGCTACGGTGGCCGGCCCGGGCTGGTCCGGGCCGGGAGCGCGGACGGCGGCGCGATGGCCGGCCGCGTGGGCGCGCCGCGCCGCAAGGGCCGGGTCACCGCGGTGACCTGGAGCGGCCAGGCGGCCCCCGGCGACCTTGCGGCCACTCAGCTGCTGGACGCGGTGCGGCGGGGCACCGCGCCGGCACCGGTGGGCGGCTCCGTGGCCGCCGCCGGGGGCGCGCCGATGGCCGGCGGCGCCGTGGGGCTGGTCGACTCCGAGCAGACCCAGCCGCTGGAGACCATGCCCGGCTGGGACGACACGCCCGCCGGGGGTGCGTACCGCTTCGACAGCTCCGGCTCGTACGCCGGGGCACAGGCCTATGCCGGGGCCGACGCGTACGCCGGCGGCGGGTCGTACGGCGGGACCGAGACGTACGGCGGCTCCCGTCCGTACGGGCGCGGAGCGGTGCCGCGGCAGCCGCACGGCTGGTCGGGCGAGCCCGACGGCGCCGAGCGGAGCGGCCCCGGGCCGCTCGACGGCGGATCACCCGACGGCGGATCACGCGACGGAGCCCCGCGCATCGCCCGGCAGGGCGCCGGGCAGCGGGCGGGGAGTGCGCGGTCGCAGTCGCCGCTGGAGCGGGCCAGGCCGGGCTGGCAGCCCGCCGGCGCGCTGCCCGAGCACTCGGCCGGCACCGCCGCCGCGGAGGAGAACCGGCACGTCTGGCAGCCGGGGCGGCGGGTCGACCTGGGCCTGGTGCTGCTGCCGCTGCGGGTGCTGCTCGGCTCGCTCTCCGTCTACGCCGGGTTCAGCAAGCTCTGCGACCCGGTCTACTTCGACGGCGGCGCACGCGGTTCGATGATGCGCTGGCTCGGCTCGCTGCACCCGTGGAAGGTGGCCCAGCCGCTGCTGGACTTCGCCATGGCGCACCCCGTCGGGGCGGGTCTCGGTGTCGCCTTCACCGAGGTCGTGGTCGGCGTGCTCTCGCTGCTCGGCCTCTGGCAGCGCCTGGCGGCCGGCACCGCGATGGTGCTCTCGGCGGCGCTGCTCTTCACCGTCAGCTGGCGGGCCGTGCCGGTCTACGACACGCCCGACCTGATCTTCCTGGCGGCCTGGAGCCCGCTGCTGATCGCGGGCGCCCCGTTCGCCTCGCTGGACGGCCGGCTGACCCTGGAGGCCTGGCGCCGCTACGGTCCGCAGCAGCCCAGGGCGGTGCGTCGGCGGGTGCTGCGGCGCGGCAGCGTGGTGGCCGTGGTGGTGATCGGGCTGACCCTGCTGCTCGGCTCGCTGCTGGGCGCCGCGGTGCGCACCGGTGGCACCCTGCAGCCCGGCCCGGCCCAGCCGTCGACCGACTACGGCACGCCGGTGTGGCCGGCCGCGACCGGCGGCTCGGCAGGACCGCACGCGCCCGGTGCCCCGGCCCCCGGCGCGCCCTCGGCCACCAAGCCGTCGGCCGCACCGTCCGCCTCGCCCTCGGGCTCGCTGCCGCCGTCCGCGCCGCCCTCGCCGTCGCCAACGGCCAAGAGCGGCAAGGCGGCCCACCCGTCCCCGTCCGGCCGGGGCGGGGCGAGCGAGGCCCCGGCTGCGGGCAGCCAGCCCGGGCAGGGCGGTTCGACCGCCGGATCGCCGGCCGGTGCCGCGACGCCGGCCGGGTCGGCGGGCTCGGCCGGATCGGCGCCCGGGGCGGGCGGCTCGACCGGTTCGAGCAGCAGCACCCGGGCGCCGAAGCCCGCGCCGAGCGGCGACGGGCTGATCGGCGGGGTGCTGGGCAGCGGGGCACCCTCGCTGCGACTGCCGACCAGCCTGGGGATGCCGGCGGGCGACGCTGCCGGTGGCTCGCCGACCGCGGCGCGGCCGGTGGTCTGAGGCACGGCCCGGCTGGTCTGATCCAACGTCAGTTGCCCTCCCCCGGAAAGTCCGGGGGAGGGCAATCGGCGTTCCGGTGCTCGCTGTGCGGCGTGCTACTCGCCCAGGTGCTGCTGCAACTGGGCGAGTTCCTTCGCGGCCTCGGTGAGGTCCTTGGCGGTGTCGATCGCCCGCCAGTACACGCCGTGCGGCAGCTGGTAGCCCGCCAGCCGCTTGGCGCGGGCGAGTTGGGGGAAGGTCGTTCGCTCGTGGTCACCCACGTCCGGCAGCAGCTCGGCGAAGCCGGGGGCGAAGACGTAGAGCCCGGCGTTGATCAGGAACGGGGAGGGCGGCGCCTCGATGAAGTCCAGGACGTTGCCGAACCGGTCGGTCTCCACCGCACCCCAGGGGATCCGCGGACGGGCCAGCGCGAGGGTCGCCAGGGCGTCCCGTTCGTGGTGGAAGGCGGCCATCTCGCGCAGGCTGAACCTGGTCCAGATGTCCCCGTTGGTGGCGTACCAGGGCTCGTCCGGGCGCGGCAGCGCCTTCGCGGCGAACTTCAACCCGCCGCCGCGGCCCAGCGGTTCGACCTCGACGACGGTGCTGGCGCGCAGCGGCAGGTCGGCCTGGTCCAGCCAGGCCTGCAGCACCTCGGCCAGATGGCCGCAGGAGATCACCACATCCGTCACGCCTTCGGCTGCCAGCCAGGCGAGTTGGTGTCCCACGATCGGGGTACCGGTGCCGGGGATCTCGACCAGCGGCTTGGGGCGGTCGTCGGTGTAGGGGCGCAGGCGTGACCCCTGGCCGCCGGCCAGGATCACCGCCTGCGTCACAGCGGGGGCGGTGGGAGCGGCGGAGGGGGCGGGGGCGTCGTAGCCGGTCATGGGCAGCAGGATAGGACCGGCGGGGCCGCTGCGGGTGCTACTCGGCTCCGGCCGTGGCCGAGGTGACGGCCGATCGCCGCGGTGACGGCCGATCGCCGCGGTGACGGCCGATCAGGGCCGGAGCCGGGGGCCGGTCCCGGTCAGCCCGTGATGCCGGCGGCGAAGGAGCCGTCGCAGACCGGGCGCGCGAAGGACCGGGCGCGCTGCACGTCGCCCTGGTACAGCTTCAGCGTCGCCTGCCCCAACTCCTTGGCGAGCGTGGAGCAGTACGGCGTGAGCGAGGGCTGCTCGCGCATGGTGCGCTCCAGCAGGTCCAGCGCCGAGCCGGCCCCCTGGGAGCGGAGCTCCTCCAGCAGGTCGGCGCGGAGCGCGTCCTGCGGGGCCAGGCCGGGGTGCGCGGCGGCCGGGCCGGTGCCGTCGGGGCCGGTCGTGCCGGTCGCCGGGCTGCGCCCGATGCCGGTGCCGGCAGCACTGGTCGCGGCGACCACCTGCTGGTCGTCCCGGATGGGCGGGGCCCAGGCGACCCGGGTCACGGCGAGGGTGCCGGTGGTCACCAGGACCACGGGCAGGGTGAGGGCGAGGGTCTGGCCGATGCGGCGAACGAGCTGCTTCACGGGAGTGAGGGTAGCGCCGTGTGAGACGGTGCGGACACACCGTCACACGGACGAGTGATACACCGTCAGGGCCCCGCCGGACGCGTGTCCGACGGGGCCCTGAGTGGTCGTTCGGGTGTGCTGGCCGGTCCTGCTGACTGGTCGTACTGACTGGTGTGCTGGCCGGTCCTGCCGATCAGGCGCTGAGGCGGGCGCCCGTGCTGGTCGAGAAGACGTGGGTCTCGCCGCCGGTCGGGACCACGTGCACGGTCTCGCCCTTCGCCGGGATCTGCCGGCCGTGCACCCGGACCACGATGTCGGCGTCCTCGCCGCCGAGCTTGGTGGTGCCGTAGACGAAGCCGTCCGCGCCGAGCTCCTCGACCACGTTGACCGTGACGGCCACGCCCTCGATGCCGCCGCCGGAGACGATCTCGAAGTGCTCGGGGCGGATGCCCACGGTCACCGTCTTGTCGCTGCCGGCGCCGGCCAGGTGCTCGCGGTCGATGTTGATCACCGAGCCGCCGAACTTCACGCCGCCGTCCACCAGCGGGACCTCGACCAGGTTCATCGCGGGCGAGCCGATGAAGCCGGCGACGAAGACGTTGGCGGGCTTGTCGTACATCCGGCGCGGGGTGTCGACCTGCTGCAGCAGACCGTCCTTGAGCACCGCGACGCGGTCGCCCATGGTCATGGCCTCGGTCTGGTCGTGCGTCACGTAGACCGTGGTGATGCCCAGGCGGCGCTGCAGGCCGGCGATCTGGGTGCGGGTCGAGACGCGGAGCTTGGCGTCCAGGTTGGAGAGCGGCTCGTCCATCAGGAAGACCTGGGGCTCGCGGACGATCGCGCGGCCCATCGCGACACGCTGGCGCTGACCACCGGAGAGCGCCTTCGGCTTGCGGTCCAGGTACTCGGTGAGGTCGAGGATCTTGGCGGCCTCCTCGACCTTCTTGCGGATCTCCGCCTTGTTGACGCCGGCGATCTTGAGCGCGAAGCCCATGTTGTCGGCGACGGTCATGTGCGGGTAGAGCGCGTAGTTCTGGAACACCATGGCGATGTCCCGGTCCTTCGGCGGCAGGTGGGTCACGTCGCGGTCGCCGATCCGGATGGCGCCGCCGTTCACGTCCTCCAGGCCCGCGAGCATCCGCAGGCTGGTCGACTTGCCGCAGCCGGAGGGGCCGACCAGAACGAGGAACTCGCCGTCCTCGATGTGCAGGTCCAGCGCGTCGACGGCGGGCTTGGTGCCGCCCGGGTAGAGGCGGGTCGCCTTGTCGTACGTGACAGAAGCCATGGCTGTGCTCTCCTTCACCGGCAGGAACGTGCCGGACGATCCGAGTAAAGGCTGGATTGTTCGAACCGGCGCCGCTGGTGGTCCAGACCACAGGAGAATCGGTTCGGGCCGAGGCTACCTGTCCGTTCGTCCGATTGTCAGCCCCTCCTCATACCAGTCCGATCACACTGCCCACCCCCGCCCCCACTTCCCGTCCCCTTCTCAGCACCCGCCCACCCCCACACCGGCCACCCCTGCCGGTAGACTGCCACCCGGTTGCCACCACGGGCTCACCGTGGCCGGCCGCCATGCCTCCTTAGCTCAGCTGGCCAGAGCACCGCTCTTGTAAAGCGGGGGTCGTCGGTTCGAACCCGACAGGGGGCTCAGAGAATCACCTTGGATGAGCTGCAGGTTTGGCCTTCTGGGGCTTCATCGCCGGCCTCGGACGAGTCGTCCGAGGCCGTTTGCGTGAGCGGATGGCCTGGTGTGCGCGGTGTTCGTGCTGACCGACCCGGGCGCCCGGTCAGGTGACCCGGTCGCCCCAGCAACGCCAGGTGCGGGCCTGCTGTCCGAACTCCGCTCGGCCATCGCCAGGTACGTCATCCTGCCGTCCGAGCAGGCCCTGGACGCGGTGACTCTGTGGGTGGCTGTCACCCACCTGCAGCCTGCCTGGCAGCACGCACCTGCCTGGCCGTCACCGGCCCGGCCGAGCGGTGCGGCAAGTCCCGACTGCTCGACGTGATCACCGAGACCGTCCACGACCCGCTCATCACGGTCAACGCGACCCCGGCGGCCATCTTCCGGTCGATCACCGACAAGCCGCCGACCCTGCTGGTGGACGAGGCTGACACCCTGTTCGACAGCGTCAAGGCGGCAGAGAAGAACGAGGAGCTGCGCGGCCCGCTGAACGCCGGTCGCCAGCGCAATCGGCCCACGCTGCGGGTACCCGGGCCCGACCACAAGCCGATGAAGTTCCCCACCATCGCCGTGGCGGCCCTGGCCGGGAGCGGTGACCTTCCGGACACGTTCATGGACGGTCGGTGGTCATCCGCATGCGCCGCCGAGCACCGGGCGAGAGCATCGCCTCGATCCGCACCATTCGGGACACCCCGGGCCTGCACGGCCTGCGGGACCGCCTCCGCGCATGGGTGGCACCTCTGGTCGACGTGGCTGGCGAGTTGGAGCCTCCCATGCCCGTCGAAGACCGCGCGGCGGACACCTGGGAGCCGCTGGTGGCGGTCGCCGACCTCGCCGGAGGCGAGTGGCCCGTCCGCGCCCGTGCGGCCTGCCGCGCCATGACCGCGCAGTCCGGACAGGACGAGGACGGCGGCCTGAAGAGCGGGATCCTGCTCGACATCCGCCGAGTCTTCGCAGCGGGCGGCAACCCGGACGCCCTGTCGACCGAGCACCTCCTGGCCGCCCTGAAGGCTGACAGCGAGGCACCGTGGGCTGAGTGCGGACCCACCGGGCTGAGTGCACGAGGACTGCAGCTCCTGCTCAAGGACTACGGCATCAGCTCGGCGAACATCCGCTTCGACCGCGACACCCAGCGCAAGGGCTTCACCCGCAACAGCTTCCTGGACGCCTGGAACCGCTACTGCCCCGATCCGGCCGAGCAGCCCTCCGGGATCGGCCGCTGACCCTCCACCACCCGTACCACCCGTCCCCGCCCAGCTCAGGGCGGGGACGGGTCACTTCCCCGCAACGAGTCCAGCCGTCCCGTCTCCGCGATCCGTACCAGCCTGACCAGCAATGCGACGGGTGGGACGACTGTGACGGCATGTCCAGGAATTGCGCGAGGGACAGACCGACGGAGGACCACAGGCTGAGACCGCAGGCGGAGCAAGTTGTGGGGTAAGGAGTCCTTACCCCAGCTCGCCCGCGAGTCGGCAGCAGACCCAGGGGTGCCTGCCGCCGAGAAGGGGGTGGCCCAGGCCTGCCGTACCGAGGGCCCACGGGGCGGCCAGCACGCCGCTGTTCGCTGCTGCGTGAGTCCGCGACCTGCGGCGCCTCCAACGGCCTCTTCCCTCACGTGCCCGAGTCGGGACACCACTCTGAGGGCTGCTTGCACAAGCCAATAGCAGTGGGCTCGGGTCGAAGAGTGATTCCGGTGCTCGCGGCGACTCGCCCGGTGAGCCGGAGGAGCGCTTTGGTGAAGCCCGCTGCCGTGGCTCCATGGTCGGCTACGAGTGTGAGGCTCCTGTAGGCCGAGCAGCGAACGCCCGCGACGACGGTGTCTCCGGGCCGAAATCCGGCGTGCTCCAGCATCCAGCCCGCGCTTGCTCGGAGTTGGCCGTCGGTGTCGCGGTGAGCCGGGCAGCCTGCGGCTGACCAGCGGTGGGCCTGGACAGGAGTGACGCGCGGATTGAGGAAGACCGAGCCGACCTGACGGGCTTCCGGGTTGTGGGGGTTGAGCAGGAGGCCCCGGCGGTGGCGGTTGGTCAGCACCGCAGCGGTCACCTCGGACACGGTAGGACAGGCGCCGATCGGGACACCGAGTTCGGCGGCGAGGTGCTGATAGGTCACTGGCGCGGCCTGGCTGGTCCGGGTGAGGTGCAAGGTCACACTGAGGACGGTCCAGCGGCCGATCTCGACCTTGAAACGGCTGTGGCGGTAGCCGAGCCGACACGTGTGGGCGGGCAGGGTAAGCAGTCGGTTGGTCTGCCAGTCCCAGGCCGTGACGTAGTCGAGGGTGTCCGCGAGCTGTTGGCCGTAGGCGCCGGTGTTCTGCACCGGGGCGGCTCCGGTGGTGCCGGGTATGCCTGCCAGGCACTCGATCCCGGCCAAATGCTCTGCAGCGGCCCAGCTGACGAGGTCGGTGAGCGGGTGGCCGGCCTGGACGGTGACGGCCACGGTGCTGTCGGCCGCCCGCTCGGCGGCGATGCCACGGGTGTTCACCACCACGACCGTGCCGGGGTAACCGGCGTCGGAGGCGATGACGTTGCTGCCGTGTCCGAGCACGACGGGCGCCCGCTCGCCCTGTTCGTGGACTGCTCGGACGATGTCGGGCCAGTCGGTGGGGTCGGAGAGGACCAGGACGCGATCGGCGGGCCCACCGAGGCGCAGGGTGGTCAGGGATGCGAGCGTGGTCGGGGCCACGGCTGGTTCCTCCCTAGGGTTCGGCGGTGATCGCCTTGAGCGCGAGGGCGCGCAGGGGTGCGAGGCGGGTGCGGTTGGCCTCGTGGTGATAGACCGCGTTGGTGCAGATGGCCAGGTACCGGCCGGTGCGCGGGGCGAGGTAGAGGCTGGTGCCGGTGAAGCCGTGGTGGTAGGCGACCTGTCCGTCGTCGGCGAGGATCCAGGCCAGACCGCGGTCCAGACCGGGCTCGATCGCGACCTGCGGGACCATGCTCTGGGCCAGCCAGCGGCCCAGCCGGGTGCCGTCGCGGTGACAGGTCAGGAGGGTGCCCGCGTAGGTGGCCAGGTCGGCGGCGGTGGTGAAGACACCCGCGTGGCCGGCTACCCCGCCCAGCAGGGCGGCGTTGTCGTCGTGCGGGATCCCCCACAGGCGCGGGGCTCCCGCCAGGCGCCTTTCGGTCGGGGCGACTTGGCTCGAGCGGCTGATGGGCCCGTAGGTGGTATTGGTCATCTCGAGAGCGGCCCATGCCTCGGCGGCGAGGTTCTCCAGGCGGTGGCCTGCGTCCTGAGCGAGCAGGAGGCCGGCGAGGATGAAACCGCGGTTGATGTAGCGGTGGCTGGCCCCGGGCTTGCCGATCAGCGACTCGTCGCAGATCAACTGGGCCAGGTCCTCGGTCCGGCCGCGGTACTGGTCCAAGCGGGTAACGGCCCGCAGCCCGGTGGTGTGGGTGAGGATCTGGCGAACCGTCACCTTCGCACCGGGAGCCTCGGCCGGCACGCTGGGCAGGAAGGTGTGGACCGGGCGGTCAATGTCGATGCAGCCGAAGAAGATCAGCAGCCAGGTGGCCAGCACCTTGGTCAACGAGGCCGCGTCGTAGAGCGTGTCCGGGCCGGGGCGGGCTCCGGTGCACTCGGGGGCTACGATGCCCGCTGTCAGGAAGCCCGGCTCGCCGTCGAAGGTGCCGTGGGCGATGACACCGCCGGGCACCGTGCCGTCGGCGGTCAGCAGCTTCAGGCACTCCCGCAGATCGGCGAGCACGGTGGGCTTCCACGAAGAGGTGGTCACGGCATCTCCTGATCGATAATCAACCTGGCACCCAGTGAGGCCAGTTTGGGGAGCAGGCCGCCGTAGCCGCGTCGCAGGTGGTACATGCCACGGATCGTAGAGGTGCCCTCGGCCGCCAGGGCGGCGATCAGCATCGCGGTGACTGCTCGGATGTCCTCCCCGACCACGTCGGCGGCGACGAGCGCGGCGGGACCGCGCACGGTGATGACCGAGCCATCGACGTTGACGGCGGCGCCGAACGCGCGCAGCGGACCGACATGGGTGCCGCGCTCGGTGTAGACCCGTTCCTCGATCTGTGAGCCGCCCGGGGCCTGGGTGAGGAAGGCGGTCAGCTGAGGCTGCACGTCGGTCGGGAAGGCGGGGTGGGGGCCGGTGACCATGTGCAGGGCGCGGGGGCCGGTCGGGCAGCGAGCGAGCGTGCCGCCGTTCACAGAGGTCAGCTCGATTCCGGCGTCGGCGAAGACGGCCACCAACCCCGTGGGGAACTCGCTGGTCGGGAAGTCGTCCAGGTGGACGGTGCCGCCGGTGATCGTGGCGGCCAGGGCGAGGGTGGCGGCCTCCAGCCGGTCCGGCGGGACTTGGAAGGCACCGCCGGTGATGCGATCAGTGCCGGTGACGTGCAGGGCGGCGGTGCCTTTCCAGGTGAGGCCGACCCCTCCGGCCGCGAGAACCGAGGCCGTGACCATCACTTCGGGCTCGACGCTGGGGTTGAGGATGGTGGACGTTCCGCGGATGCGGGCGGCCAGCAGCATCGCGGTGACCGTGGCGCCCAGGCTCGGGCCCCAGGAGCGAGTGGCGGCGTCGGTCGTGAAGGGCGCCGAGTCCCAGCTGGCGATACGGGCCTTCACGTGGGTGCCAGTGACGGCCAGGGTCGCGCCGGCGGCCTCCATTGCGGCGAGGTGCCGGTCGATCAGGCGCCGGCAGAAGGCGTCGCCGCCCGGCAGCGGGAAGGTGACCTGTCCGGCCCTGGCGAGCAGGGCGGCGGCCATGACAGCGGTGATGCGGATGCGGCGGCCGAGCTGGTCGGGGATGACCGGGTACCAGGCGGCGGCTGGGACGGTCTCGAAGCGGTCGCCGATGACCTTGGTCGGGGTGCCGGTGTGGTTGAGGATCTCCGCGCAGACCAGGGTGTCCAGGATCTCCGGGGTGCCGGTCAGGGTCAGCGGCTCGTCGGCCAGGAGGGCGGCGGCGTACAGGTGCAGGGCGATGTTCTTGCTGCCCTGCACCGGCACCGCGCCCTCCAGGCGGTGGCCGCCGGTGATGTGGACGGTCCGGTCGTCGGTGATGGGCGGCAGCGGGGTCTGGTCCATGGTCACCTTCCCTGGCTTCCGGCGGGGAAGAAGCCCCCGACCTGGGTCTTGGGGTAGAGCACGGTGTGCGCGCCGATGAGGGTGGCGGGCTGGAGCACGGTGCCGGCCGGGATGATGACGCCGTCGCCGATGACCGCGCCGAACTTGGTCTGGCCAGTGGCGATGCGGTGACCGTCAAGGTAGGCGTTGACCTCCTCGGTGGCCGGTTCGGTGACCGGGCCGGAGGTGCACCGCAGGCCGGTGGTGGAGACGAAGGCACCGATGTTGACGCCCAAGCCGAGGACTGAGTCGCCGACGAAGCTGGTGTGCTTCATGAAGGCGCCGCCGATCAGCAGGCTGCGGGTGACCTCGGCGCCGAAACCGACCCGGCAGCCGGGCCCGATGACGGTGTTGTCGCGCACTCGGGCACCGGCCTCGATGACGGCACCGGGGCAGATCAGGACAGGGCCGGTGACGAACGCGCCCTCAGCGATAGCTGCGCCGGCCGCGACGATGACCTCTCCTTGGACGATGGCGCCGGGCTCGATGACGCCCTCCGAGGTGGGCAGAGAGAAGCCGTCACGGCCGGCGAGCAGGTTGGTCATGGCCTTCTTGAGGCCGAAGACGGTGGGGCAGCAGCTGAGCAGGTGGAGCACAACCGGGTCTGTGACCTGCTCGGTGTCGAAGTAGTACTCCGGGGTGGTGCGGTAGTCGATGCGCGCCAATTCAGCACTGAGCATTGGGATTTCGGGGGCATGGTGCATAGCTGTTCTCCTCTCGGGCGAGCGAGTGAAGAGGTGGCTGACCTAGCTCACGGGCAGGTCAGGTGTGGTGGCGGGGATGGCCGCCTGAGGGTGCACGTCGGCCTGGTGGATGGAGAGGCCGAGTAGCAGGAACACGGGGAGGTGCAGCGCAGCCCAGGACGCGGTCAGGAAGGTGCCGAGCCGGTCGCGGTCGGGCGCACGGTGGCGCGGACTGGAGACGGCGGGGGAGGAGAGGCTGTTCGTCGGCATACCGGCGCTCTCGTCAGCAGGGACAGGAGTGGCTGTCCTCAGTGAAGGGCTCCGGCGAAGATCAGGTCCGTAGCGCGACTACGGGCCCGTAAGACGCTTACGGGTCAGACGAGTCGGACGCCTGCGCGGGCGGCGAAGTCGCGCACGCCGGGCAGGGTCCTGTCGTGGCTGAGTAGGCCAGTCGCGATCTGGCGTGCGGAGCTACGGCGGATCTCCTGCGGAGCGGCCTGCTCGGCAGCCAGCAGTGCACGGTAGGTCTGCCTCGGCTTGCCCCACTGGTCGTAGGCGCGGGCCACGTCGATGAAGAAGCGCGCCTGCCGCTCGGAGGTGGGCAGTGCGGCCGGATTGATCGTCCGGGCCAGCTCGATCGCCTGGCCCGCATCGCCGAGCTCGTAGTGCACCGACACGTGGTGGAGGGCCACGCTCTGCATGCCGTCGGTGTCGCCGGCGGCGCGAGCCGTGTCAGCTGCCTCGCTGATCAGCGAGTGCGCGTAGCTGCGGTCGCCGAGCTTCGCGGCGGTGTAGGCGGCGGTGGCGTACAGGTCGCTCTGGGCAGCGAGGCGGGCCGGCTCCGGGATGTTGTCGTTGCGCTGCAGTTCATGTGCGGCCCGCACGGCGATGTCGGTGGCTCGGCTCAAGTGCCCTTGTCTGCGCCAGGCGCTGGAAACCATCCGCTGGGCCTCGGCGACGACCAGGCCATCGCCGCTGACCCGGGCGGCGGTCAGGGCACGGTCCGAGGTGATGGCGACCAGGCCGTTGTCGCCAACCTTGATGCACAGCCGAGCCGCGATGTTGTAGAGCGCAGCCACTGCGCGGGCCGACTCCTCCGGTGCGCCGACGCTCTGCGCGGCGGCGATCCATCCCGGGAGGGCCTGGCCGAGGGCGTCGTAGCGGGCGGCCCGGAACTCCTGACGTGCCGTCGCGAGCGAGGCTCGAACGCTCTCGAGGGTGGGCTCGCGCTGTCCGGGGATCGCTGCCGTCCCGTTCAGCACCAGGTCCTCTAACGGAGCCAGTGGTGCCGGGCTCGCGCCGGCAGGCTGGGCACCGATGATGACAGGGGTGAAGACGGCGGCAGCGGCAGCGGCCAGGAGTTCGCGGCGTCGCACCTCGTCGTCAACCTCCTCGGCAGCCGGATCGGCTGTCAGCCTAGCCGAGCTGACCTTGCGTCGAGGCGAAGCGGACGACGCTGCGGCGGGTTGCGGATGGGCGAGCAACTCGTCGAGCGTTGTGCCGAGAACGCGGGCGAGAAGGGACAGCATCTCGACCTTCCGCACCGGGATGACGTCGCGCTCGACGCCGGACACCCAGTCCTCGGTCCGGTCTACCTCGGCGGCGAGGTCGCGCTGATACCAGCCCTTGCGCCCGCGCAGCTTGGCGATGAACTCGCCGAAGGTCACACCCTCGCCTCCAGCCACGCCTGCCCCCAGCTACCCGTAGGCAATCGACTACATGGAGCAACAGTAGCGAGCTGTGAGTGCTTGCTGTATCCCCTTGAGAGGTTGAAGCCGCGCGGGGGATCATGTGC
Source organism: Kitasatospora sp. NBC_01302 (assembly GCF_035976515.1). Taxonomy (NCBI): domain Bacteria; kingdom Bacillati; phylum Actinomycetota; class Actinomycetes; order Kitasatosporales; family Streptomycetaceae; genus Kitasatospora; species Kitasatospora sp. NBC_01302. The sequence continues at coordinate 4,269,054 of NZ_CP108404.1, read as the reverse complement.
GTTCGGCGGTGGCCAGTCGTCGTGTCATGGGCACTGCGTGATTCGTCCTCTCGGCGCTGGTTGCACCGGCTTTCGTCTTTTAATGACTTGGCGGGGTGCTGGGCGATACGCTGACATGGCGGCCTGGTGGCTGAGCACCGAAGGAGGGGCATTCTCCATGAGTATCGCTGTTGACAGTGATGGCGCATCGTCAGAGTCTAGCTTCGAGCGCGACTTCTGCGGTGAGATGCTACCTCGGCTGCTGGTAAAGGCGGGCGCCTCAAGAGAAAAAGCAGACCTTGTTGCCCGCGACGTTGCGGGCCGCGCTCAGGCTACTGTTGCCCTGCCGGCCGAATATTTCGACGTTCTTATCACCCCGTTTCTTGAGGAGGTGACGCAGCATAGGCCGATCAATGCTCCTGCATGGCTAAGGGCAGCGGTGGTCGTTGTAGTCCGCAACAGTTCTCTGGAGGAATTGCACGCCCTGAATGGACTGCTGAGCAATCGGGATATCGCGGCTATCACTGAAGCTGCCACAGTTCCTCTTCGCGCGCTCCTGGAGGCCCCGGCCCAGCCGATCGGTCTCAATCCGTTGGCTGGGCTTGACGTGCGCTACCCAAGAGCATGGGCATGTATGGCAGCATTGTCTGATCTCATGGCAGCCAGCCATGAGGGTGAGATCAATTATGAATCGCCTCATGGTCCTATGCCAATGCTGCCGCGTTCTGACGAGTTGGTGCAGGTCAAGGAAAGTAGTGCCATCAAGGGCGTCAATCGCGCTAATGCGGTTGTGGCATCCGCAGTTGACCCACGTTTCGATCAGGCGCTTATTGGTCTGATGAAGCAGATCCAGGCCGGAGCGGCAGAAGTCGTTCCACTGTCTGCGCTCAGTCGGCTGTCTCGTAGTAGTGAGAAGCAGTTCCGAGTCCTTGAGTTTCTGCTTGCCCACAATGCGACAGTATTGACAACGAACTATCTGCTATCGCCAGGAGCTGTGGCAGTACGCGAGCGCCCTTTTGTCAAGCCGGACTCGTATAATCCAGTCGTCGGCTGGCGGAAGGAGCGCGGGCTGAGTCCCGCTCACCGGGACCTCGCTAGGGAAATTCGGAAGCTTTTCTGAATCGTGTCATTCCAGTTGCACCGCGAGTGTCGCGTGACTTGGGGACCTTCCGTTGCCGTCGGAGGGCGGGAAGTTTGGTGGGGAAGGGCACATGGCGGCAGGTATCGACGACTGCCGGCGCAAGTGTTGGGACGCGGCCCTGCATGCCTACGGGACCGGCTATATCTTCCAGAAGCGGACCAGCCGTCTGAAGCACAAGACTGACCTGCTGACCTGGGTCGGCTTCGCCGTCCCGTTGCTCGTCGGAGCATTGGTAGGAACCTTCGGCAAGGGAAAGGTCTGGAGCCTAGTCCTCGTCATCGCGTCCGTGATCGGGGCGGCACAACTTGCCTTGAGCCTTTGGTCCCTCGTCAAGCGTTGGCCGGAGGAACTGTCCTACTCCTCTGCCTCAGCCACAGCTAACGAATCGCTCGCCTCCAGGTTCGCTGCACTGGGCGAAGATCCTCCTAGCCTTCATCTGTTGCGGGCTCAGTTCGAGAAGCTGACCGTCGAAGACACTGCCCGGCGGGAGAGAGACAACGAGAAGGGCGTGACGGAGAAGGAACGCCGCATGGGCATGCGTGCCGCGTTGCGCAAGTTCCGGCGTCAATGTCCGGCTTGCCAACTAACTCCAACCTCAATGGACCCATCCGACTGTGGTGTCTGCGGAAAGTTCTAGTCGCCAGCGAGGAGCCTGTACATGGACAGCAAGGTAGCCGCAGTTCTGCAGGGATTCATTGCCCTCACGCCGACCCAGCGTGCCGAGTTCGTCACTGTCGTCAACGAGTACATCGGCGGCAACCCGCCCATTCAGGACCGCCTGACCGAGGAGTCCAGGAGGGACTGGATCATCAAGGTAGACCTGGGACCGACCTCCCAGATTTGCCCTTGCTGCGGCCGGTAGCACTGTTCCAGTCACCAGGTTCTGTCGCGGCCTGGTAACGGCGTGCGGCCGCCTCCTTGTCACGAGCGGGTGCTGCGCCAGCCAGGGAGAGCCGGCTAGGTGGGCAGGATGCCTCACGCCTCGGACACCTCGGTCCTGCGGTTGGTTGAGGTCTGCTGGGGCGGCCCCGAACTCAGCGGCGGTGAGCTCGCATTGCGGGGCGAGCGCTTGATCATCTTCGCGTCTTGCACTCCAGATGCGCGAGCGATGCGTGAGCGGACGGGATGACAGGAGCTGTCCAGAGGTGGTGGATCACGGAGCATGCCGCGCGGCGCTGAGCAGCCGGAACAGCACCACGCGGCACTAGCGATCACGCCCCGTCAGGATCCGGGTGGGGCTTGTAAAGCGGGGGTCGTCGGTTCGAACCCGACAGGGGGCTCAGGGCTTCGAGCTCCACAGCGCACGACGAGGGCCAGGTCACCGGGGTAGTCCCGGGGAGCCTGGCCCTTGGTCATTGTTCGGGGCGCGCGGGTGGTCAGTGCGGCTGGTGCCACGGTCGTGCCGACGGATGCGCCTCAGAGCGTGACGAAGCTCAGGCCCTTGGCCTTGAGCGCGGGCAGCACGGTCTTCAGCGCGTCCACCGTCTGCGAGCGGTTGCCGCCGCCGTCGTGGCAGAGCAGGATGTCGCCGGGCTTGGCGGCCATCAGCTTCTCGGTGATCTTCGGGACGCCGGGGCGCTTCCAGTCGTCCGGGTCGACGTCCCAGTCGATCGGGAGCATCCCGTACTTGGCGGCGGCGGCGAAGATCGCCGGGGACCAGTCGCCGCCGGGCGAGCGGAACAGGGTCGGAGCGGGGGCGCCGGCGTCCACGATGACCGACTGCGCGTCGGTGATCTGCTTCTCGATCTCCGCGGGGGTGCGCTTCGAGAGCGGCTGCGGGTGGGTCATCGTGTGGTTGGCCACCGTGTGCCCGTCGGCGGCGAGCTGGCGGATCAGGTCCTTGTGGGCGTGCCCCGGGATCCCCACCACGTTGAAGGTGGCCCGGATGTCGTACTTGCGCAGCAGCGCCAGCACCTGCGGGGTGTAGACCGGGTCGGGGCCGTCGTCGATGGTCAGCGCGATCGCGTCGGCGGGTGCGTTCGGCAGGATGTCGTGCACCTTGAAGACCGGCTTGGTGCGCACCGCCACCGGTGAGGCCGCCGCGGGGCTGGGCAGGGCGGAGATGGCGTTCGGGTCGACCGTGGCGTTGGGCGAGAAGGAGTCTGACGGGCTCTCGCCCGGGGTGGCGCCGGTGTGGGCGTGCGCGGAGTCCGAGCAGCCGGCCAGCGCGGCGGAGGCCAGCGAGGCCGCGCCCAGGGTGCCCCAGGTGAGCAGGCGGCGGCGGGAGGGGAAGAAGGGGGAGGCCGAGCGGGACGGGTCGGCCGGCTGAGAGGGCCTGGGTATCGGCATCAGTGGGACCTCAGGACTGGGGTGGCGGGACGGATACGTATCGATCGACGCGGTGCGGGCCCGAACAGTTCCACGGGGAGCGGAGGTTGAGCTTGACCGGCCGGTCGCCCGGAACGAGACTGAGTCGGCGATCCGGGGGGTCCGAAGGTCGTGCGAGGGGGAACGCGCGCGTGAGCAGGATGGATGTCGAGCAGGAGCGCTTGCGAGATTATCTGACAGGTTCGCGTCCTGATCACTCGCTCTTCGCTCCGGAGTTCCTGGCGGAGGTGACCGGCGAGGAACTCGCGGAGCTCCGCCGCGAGCTCCGGCCGCTGCTGGGCAGGGTGTGGACGATCGAACCGGACGATGCGGCAGGGGCGGACGAGGCGTCGCCGGGCCGCTACCGGGTGCGCTGCCCGCGGGCGGTGGTCGAGGCGCGGGTGGCGGTGGACGGGCGCGGCCTGATCACCGAACTGCTGCTGGAGCCGGTCCCGGCCGAACGGCCGCGGTCGGTCGGCGAGCGGCTGCGCGACCTGCGGGGGCCGGCGATCGCGCTGGGCTTCCTGCTGGTCCTGCTGGCGATGGCGGTCGACTCGGTGCTGGCCGGGAGCCGGGCCGGAACGCTGGCCGCGCTGGCGGGCGTGCCCGCCCTGGCGGTGGTCTGCTGGTTCGGCGTGCCCTGGAGCTGGGCCAGCCAGTACGCCCGGCTGCCGGTGGTCGCCGCCGCGCTGGTCCTGGCGGCCGTCGGCCTGGCGCGGCTGCCGGGACTGCCGACCGGTCGGGGCGGCTACCTGCGGCTCGCCTTCGCGGGGTCGGCCTGGCTGGCCGCCGCCGCGATCCTGCGCGGCCTGCGGGAGGCTCCCGGCGAGCGCGCGCCGCTGCTGATCGCCAACCCGCTGCCGGGCAGCCGGGTGCTGATCGGCCAGGGCGGCGGGGGCGGCGTCAACCACCATGCCGGGCACCCGGTCCAGCGGTACGCGCTGGACCTGCTCTGCCTGAACCGCTTCGGCGCCAGGGCCCGGGGTCCGGCCCCGCGCCGGCTCGCGGCCTACCAGGCGTACGGCGCCACGGTGGCCGCGCCCTGCGCGGGGACGGTGCTCGCCGTCCTCGACGGGCAGGCCGACCAGCCGGTGCAGGCCAGCCCGTTCGAGCCGGCGCCGCAGGTGCGGCAGCACGCCTACGGCAACCACCTGCTGCTGCGGGTCGAGGCCGGCGGGGAGGTGGTGCTGGCGCTGGCGCACCTGCGGGCGGGCAGCCTGCGGGTCGCTGTGGGCGAGCGGGTCGAGGTCGGGCAGCCGCTGGCCGAGGTGGGCAATTCGGGCAACACCACCGAGCCCCACCTGCATCTGCACGCCGCGGCACGGGTCGGCGGCGAGCTGGTGCCGGTGCCGGTGCGGCTCGTGGGCCGGCCCGGGCGCACGCCGTGGCGGGGGCGACGGCTGGACCGCTGACCCGGCCGCCGGGGGGCCGGGAGCGCTGCCGGTGTTGCCCGGGGGCGCTGCCGGTGCCGCCCGGGCGTGCCGCCGGTGTCGCCCGGGAGTGCGTCCGAGGTCGCCCGAGTGCGTCCGGTGCGGCCCGGCGGCGACGCCGCCATTTCGCTTGCTCCGTGTGCACCCGTCCAGCAGGATGTCCCGGCGGACTTCGAGTGCCGCGGGCTCGGGGTGAGGACCGGGTGGGGCGCTTTTCCGCCCGCCGGTTCCTCTGGCCGACCGAGGCCGCATCCGGCCGTCCGCCGCCGTTGACGATCGACGGCTGCTGACCGGCGGTCGGCGATCACACGCACCGACCAGCCGTCCGCCCGCCCGCCCGTCCGACACGGACTCGGGGTGCGCGGACGGCTTGCCCGCGCGTGCCCAGCGGCGCCCGGCAGGCACGACGGACGGAGGAGCGGTGGCGGCGGCGACGGGTGACGGGGGTTGGGGGCTCGGACGGGCGATGCGCTACGTCCCGGCCGGGGGCGCCGGCCCGGGGGCCGACGCGGCGGGGGAGCAGCCGGACTGCCGGTCACCGCAGCGCTTCCTGCGCTGGCTGGCGGGCCGGCTGCGGGTCTCGGTGGCCTGGGGCGTGCTGCTGGGGGTGGTCGGCCTGCTCGCGGAGGCGTTGGTGCCGGCCGCGATCGGGCGCGCGATCGACAGCGGGATGGTCGGGCGCGACGAGCACGCGCTGCTGCGGTGGGGCGGGGCCGTCCTGCTGCTCGGCCTGGTGGTGAACACCGCGGCGATCCTGCGCGACCGGTGCAGCCTGATGGGCCAGCTCGGCGCGACCTACCTGACCGCCGAACTGATCACGCGTCAGTCCGGCAGGCTCGGCGCCACCCTGCCGAAGCGGGTCTCGGCCGGCGAGGTGGTCAGCGTCGGCAGCGGCGACATCGCGGCGCTGGGGCGGCTGATGGAGGTGGCCGCGCGCGCCTCGGGGGCCGCGGTCTCCGCGGTGGCGGTGGCGGTGATCATGCTGAGCACGGCTCCCGAGCTGGGCGCGGTGGTGCTGGTGGGGGTGCCGCTGATGGCCTGGGCGGTGGCCTGGCTGATCTGTCCGCTGCACCGCCGCCAGGAACAGCTGCGCGCCGGGCAGGGCGAGTTGACCGAGCTCGCGGTGGACATCGCGGGCGGGCTGCGGGTGCTGCGCGGGATCGGCGGGGAGCGAATCTTCGCCGACCGCTACCGGGCGACCTCGCAGCGGGTGCGCGGCTCCGGGGTCCGGCTGGCCCGGGTGGAGGCACTGCTGGACGGCGCGAAGGTGCTGCTGCCGGGGACGCTGGTGGCCGTCGTGGTCTGGCTCGGCGCCCGCGAGGTGCTGGACGGCCGTTTGAGCATCGGGCAGTTGGTCGCCTTCTACGGCTACGCGGTCTTCCTGGCACCGCAGTTGCGTCGGCTGACCGAGGCCGCGGACAAGCTGACCCGGGGCCGGGTGGCGGCGGCCCGGGTGATCCGGCTGCTCACGCTGGAGCCGGAACTGGCCGACGCGGGGCGGGCGGTGATGCCGGCCTGCGGCGTGCTGCACGACCCCGGGACGGGGCTGCGGGTCCAGCCGGGCCGGTGGACCGCCGTGGTCTGCGCCGACCCTGACGAGGTCGCCGGACTCGCCGACCGGCTGGGCCGCTACACCGACTCGGCGGCCGAGTACGGCGGTGTGCCGCTGACCGAGCTGCCGCTGGCCGAGGTGCGCGAGCGGATCCTGGTGGCGCCCGGCGACGCCCGCCTGTTCAGCGGGCCGCTGCGTCGTGAACTCGACCCGGCGGACCGGGCCGTGGCCGAGGAGCGGCTGCTGCTGGACGCCCTGGCGGCGGCGTCGGCCCGCGACATCGTGGCGGCGCTGCCCGGTGGGCTGGACGGCCGGATCGCCGAGTCCGGGCGGGAGTTCTCCGGTGGCCAGCAGCAACGCCTGCGCCTGGCCCGGGCCCTGCTGGTCGACCCCGGGGTGCTGGTGCTGATCGAGCCCACCAGTGCGGTCGACGCGCACACCGAGGCCCGGATCACCCAGCAGCTGGGCGCCGCCCGGGCCGGGCGCACCACGGTGACCTTCGCCACCAGCCCGATCCTGCTCTCCCATGCGGACCAGGTGGTGCTGGTCGTGGGCGGCAAGGTGGTCGCCGAGGGAACGCACCGCGAGCTGCTCGCCGACCCGGAGTACCGCAGCGTCGTCACCCGAGGAGGGGACCCGGCATGACCGCTGTCACCGACACCGGCACCGGCACCGGCACCGGCACCGGCACCGACCACGACGCTGCCATGCTGCCCGTCGCCTCCGCCCGGGACGTCCGCTCGTACGCACGCCGGTTGACGCTGCACCACCCCGCCGAGTTGGCCGGTGCACTGGCCCTGCACGCGCTCGCGGCCGCCTGCGGGCTGCTCGCCCCGCGGCTGCTCGGCGAACTGGTCGAGCAGTCCGGGCGCGGCGTCGACCACGCCGCCCGCACCGGGCTGCTGATCTGCCTCTCGGTCGCCCTGCAGGCCGGGCTGCTCCAGGTCGCGGTCTTCGCCTCCGCGCGGCTGGGCGAGAAGGTGCTGGCCGAGCTGCGCGAGGAGTTCGTCGAGCGGGTGCTCGCGCTGCCGCCGGCCATCGTGGAACGGGCCGGCGCCGGCGACCTGGTCAGCCGCACCACCCGGGACGTGGACGCGCTCTCCCGGGCCGTGCGCCAGGCCGTCCCGGACACCCTGGTCTCGGCCGGAATTATCGTGCTCACGCTCGGCGCGGTGCTGCTGCTCGGGCCGCTGCTGGCGTTGCCGTGCCTGGTGGCCGTGCCGGTGCTGTGGGGTGCGACGCGCTGGTACCTGTCCCGGGCGCGGGCCGGCTACCTGGCCGCGAACGCGTCCTACGCCCAGCTCGCCGAGGGCCTGACCGAGACCGTCGAGGGCGCGCGGACGGTGGAGGCGCTGCGGATCGCCCACCGCAGGCAGGAGCGGGCCGGCCGGGACATCGCCCGCTCGTACGCGGCCGAGCGGCACACGCTCTGGCTGCGCACCGTCTTCCTGCCCATCTCCGACACCGCCTACGTGCTGCCGGTGGTGGCCACGCTGGTCATCGGCGGGCTCTACTACCTGCACCACATGGCCTCGCTGGCGGCGGTCACCGCGGCCGTCCTCTACGTGCAGCAGACCATCGGACCGGTCGACACGGTGATCGCGCAACTCGACACCCTCCAGGTGGGCGGCGCCTCGCTGGCCCGCCTGCTGGGGGTGGCGCAGGCCGCGGCCCCCGCCCGGCAGACGGATCCGACGCAGCGGCGGCGGGGCCCCGGGCGGCTGCGGGCGGTGGGCGTCGGCCACGAGTACCGGGCCGGGCAGCCGGTGCTGCGCGGGGTCGACCTGGAGGTGCGTCCCGGGGAGCGGCTGGCGATCGTCGGCAGCTCGGGCGCCGGCAAGTCCACCCTGGGCCGGCTGCTGGCGGGCATCCACCCGCCGCACCGCGGTGCGGTGCTGGTCGACGGCGCGGTGCTGGCCGATCTGCCGCTGGACGAACGGCGTCGGCAGGTCGCCCTGGTGACCCAGGAGCACCACGTCTTCCACGGCTCGCTGCGCGAGAACCTCGCGCTGGGCCGGGCGGCGGCCGACGAGCGGCAGATGGTCGCGGCGCTGCGCGCGGTGGAGGCCTGGGAGTGGGCAGGCGGACTGGGTCTGGACACCCCGGTGGGCGCCGGCGGAGTCGAGCTCTCGCCCGCCCAGTCCCAGCAACTCGCACTGGCGCGGCTGGTGTTGGCCGATCCAAGGGTGCTGATCCTGGACGAGGCCACCTCGCTGGTCGACCCGCGCGCCGCCCGTCGCCTGGAGCGCTCGCTGGCGGCGGTGCTGGCCGGCCGCACGGTGATCGCGATCGCCCACCGGCTGCACACCGCGCGCGACGCCGACCGGGTGGCGGTGATGGAGGCCGGGCAGATCGTCGAACTCGGCTCGCACGAGGAGCTGTTGGCTCTGGGCGGCGTCTACGCCGGGCTCTGGGCGGTGGGTGCGGCGGCCGAGGAGGAGGGGAACTCGCCTGATTCGAACGGTGATTGACCGAAAAATTCGAGGGCGACCCAGTGGCCGCCGTCCCGCTGTGCTCCCTGTCGCGACACGTCACCGGGCGCCGAGGGGGCGGCCTTGAACGACATCCGGGTCCACCCGGACACCCTGCGGACGGCGGCCGCCGCGGTGCAGGACACCACCGCCGGGACCGGTCCGGCGCGGGGGCACTGGCTCGACGCGAGCTTCACGGCCGCAGGCGGTATGACCGGCTGGGAGCCCGGCGGTGCGCTGGGCGACTGCACCCATGGCTGGCAGACCCAACGGGCGGGGCCGGTGATGGTCGACCTCCCCGCTCTGCGAACGGCGGACCCCGGGTCCGCCGCTGCATGGGGTGAAGACCGCTCCGGCCGGGCGTGACGAGCCGCACAGCGGGGGTGGGCGCGCCCCGCTCGACCCGCGGCGAGCCGCGTGGTCTGCTGGGCGGCAGTTCACCGCGCCCGTCGAGACCCCACCCCGAGGAGCTTCTCGCGATGCCCAGCCTCACGTATGACCGGGACGGCTTCACGCTGGACGGCCGTCCGCTGCGGATCCTCTCCGGTGCACTGCACTACTTCCGGGTGCTGCCCGAGCAGTGGGACTCCCGGCTCGCCCTGCTGCGCGCGATGGGCCTCAACACCGTTGAGACGTACGTCGCCTGGAACCTGCACGAACCGCGGCCCGGCAGCTACGACTTCACCGGCCGGCTCGACCTGGTGGCGTTCGTCCGGGCGGCCGAGCGGCAGGACCTCAAGGTGCTGCTCCGGCCCGGGCCGTACATCTGTGCCGAGTGGGAGTTCGGGGGCCTGCCCGCCTGGCTGCTCAAGGACCCTGCGATGCGGTTGCGTTGTGCGCACCCCGGCTATCTGGCCGCCGTCGACCGCTGGTTCGACGCGCTGCTGCCGGTGGTCCGCCCGCTGCTCGCCGAGGCGGGCGGACCGGTGATCGCGCTCCAGGTGGAGAACGAGTACGGCAGTTACGGCAATGACGCGGACTACCTGCGCCACCTCGCCGAGGGCCTGCGCCGGCGCGGGGCCGAATCGCTGCTCTTCACCTCCGACGGCCCCAGCCACCCGATGCTGCAGGGCGGCACGCTGCCCGGGGTGCTGCCCACCGTCAACTTCGGTGACCGGGTCGCGGAGAGCTTCGAGGTGCTGCGCGGACACCTGCCCGAGGGGCCGGCGGTCTGCATGGAGTACTGGAACGGCTGGTTCGACAACTGGGGCTCGCCGCACCACACCAGGGACGCGGCCGACGCGGCCAGGGTGCTGGACGAGCTGCTGGCGGCCGGCGCCTCGGTCAACCTCTACATGGCGCACGGCGGCACCAACTTCGGTTACCTGAACGGCGCCAACCTGGAGGACGGGCGGCTGCGCCCCACTGTGACCAGCTACGACTACGACGCGGCGATCAGCGAGGACGGGCGGGTGACGGCCAAGTTCTGGGCGTTCCGCGAAGTGCTCGGCCGCTACACCGAGGTGCCGAAACCGCCCGCCGAGGAGCCGGCCCAGACGCTGCCGCCCCGGACACTGCCCCTCGGCCCCCCGCTGCCGCTGCTCGACCTCGCGGAGCAGTTGGCCGCCCCGGTCCACTCGGCCGCCACCCTAGCGATGGAGGAACTCGACCAGTCCTACGGCTTCGTGCTCTACCGCACCCGGATCAGCGGTCCGCGCGAGACGGCCGAGCTGGTGGTGGACGGGCTCGGCGACCGGGCGCAGGTCTTCCTGGACGGCCGGCCGGTGGGCGTGCTGGACCGCACGGCCGAAGGGGAGCAGGCGCTCCGGCTGGCGGTCCCGGCCGGCGGAGCCCGGCTCGACCTGCTGGTGGAGAACCTGGGACGGGTCAACTACGGGCCGCAGCTCGCCGATCGCAAGGGCATCACCGGCGGGGTCAGGCTCGGCGGGCAGCTGTTGCTGGGGTGGCGGATGTACGGGCTGCCGCTGGACGATCCGAGCGGCCTGCCGTTCCCGCAGGAGGCCGATCCGACAGCGGATCCGACAGCGGATCTGACAGCGGATCTGACGGAGTGTCCGGTGCTGCGCCGCGCCGTGCTCGACGTCGACCGCCCGGCCGACGCCTTCGTGCTGACCGAGGGCCACGGCAAGGGCCTCGTCTGGGTCAACGGCTTCCTGCTGGGCCGGTACTGGGACATCGGGCCGCAACAGACCCTCTACCTGCCGGGGCCGCTGCTGCGCCCGGGCCGCAACGAGGTGGTGCTGCTGGAGCTGCACGGCCCGGCCGGCGACGGGCTGCCACTGGTCGCCGAGCCGGTCCTCGACCGGACACCGGGCACGGCTCAGACCTGACGGGTCGGCAGGATCATTGCCTGGCGCAGGTTGACCCCGCGCCGGCGGCTGGCGGTCCAGCCGATCAGGTCCGCGATGTCCTCGGAGGTCAGCGGCGGGATGCTCTCGAACATCCCGTCCAGGACGGCGGAGATGCCGGCGTTGTCGATGTGGCTGCCCAGCTCGGTCCGGGTCAGGCCGGGCTCGATGTTGGTCACCCGCACGTCCAGCGGGCCGAACTCGGCGCGCAGCACGGTCGAGAGGTGGGTCAGCGCGGCCTTGGTGGCGGAGTAGACGGCGAAGTCGCGGTAGACGCTGTGGGCGCCGATCGAGGAGACGTTGACCAGGTCGGCGGTGCCGCCCTCGGCCGCGACCGCCACCAGGTCGTCGCGGAAGGCGTTGATCACCCGCAGCGCGCCGGTCAGGTTGGTGTCGATCATCCGGGTCCACTCGTCGGTCCGTCCCTCGGCGACCGGGTTGGGCAGCATCACGCCGGCCGAGTTGACCACCAGGTCGGCCCGGCCGAAGGCGGCGCGGACCTGGGCGGCGGCGGCGTCCACGGCGGCCTGGTCGGTGATGTCGACCGGCACCACCAGGGCCTGGCCGCCGCCCAGGGTGATCTTCTCGGCCAACTCGGTCAGCCGGTCGGCGCGGCGGGCCAGCAACGCGACCCGGGCCCCGCCGGCGGCCAGCAGGCGGGCGGTGGCCTCGCCCATGCCGGAGGCGGCGCCGGTGATCACGGCGGTGCGGCCGGCGAGCTCGGGGTAGCTGGTGATGGTCATCTCGGTCTCCCTCTGAGGATCTGCGGCGGCCTGAGGCCTGCGGCAGCGCGGCGTCCGTGCCGGTGGAACCGATGCTGCTCGGGTCCCGGGCGACCTGGCAGGGTGATGCTGTTCCTGGGTCTGCCAGTACCAGGAAGGCTGTCGGCGCCGGGACTTAGGCTTGATCGTATGGAGAACACACTGGGGGAGTTCCTGCGGTCGCGCCGGGCGCGGATCCAGCCGGAGGACGTGGGGCTGCGCTCCTACGGGCACCGCCGGGTGCCCGGCCTGCGCCGGGAGGAGGTGGCCCAGCTGGCCGGGGTCAGCGTGGACTACTACATCCGCCTGGAGCAGGGCCGCGGTCAGAGCGTCTCGGACGCGGTGCTGGACTCGGTGGCCCGGGTGCTGGAACTGGACGCGGTGGAGCACGAGCACCTGCGGGTGCTGGCCAGGCCGCCGCGCTCCGGCGACCGGCGCGCGGTGCCGGTCCGGGGCAGCCAGCAGGTGCGGCCCGGACTGCTTCGGCTGCTCGACATGATGGCGGACGTGCCGGCCTTCGTCCTCGGGCGGCGACTGGACGTGCTGGCCTGGAACCCGCTGGCCGACGCGGTGGCCGGCTTCTCGGCCCTCACCCGGCGCAACATGGCCTGGCAGGTCTTCCTCGACCCGTCGGCGCGGGGGTGCTACCCGCAGTGGGAGGCGGTGGCGGCCGAGACGGTCTCCTACCTGCGGCTGGACGCGGGGCGTCATCCCGACGACGCCAAGCTCTCCGCGCTGGTGGGCGAGCTCTCGGTGCGCAGCCCCGAGTTCGGCCGGCTCTGGGCGGACCACCAGGTGAAGGAGAAGACCTGGGGCACCAAGCTGGTGCGGCACCCGCTGGTGGGTGACCTGGAGCTGGGTTACGAGACGCTGGCGCTGCCGGGGGACCCGGACCAGACGCTGGTCGGTTACACGGCGCAGGCGGGCAGTGCGACGGCGCAGCGGCTCGCGCTGCTGGCCAGTTGGTCGGCGACCGGAGCGGGGCCGGCGACCGGAGCGGGGTCTGAGGGCGGAGCGGTGCCGGCGGGCGGAGCCGGCTGGGGGGCCGGTGCCGCGGTCGGCGAGGCCGTGGCCGGGGAGCGGTCATGAGTGGCGGCGCGATCGAGTGGGTCACCGTGCCCAGCCCGCTGCCCACCGGGCCGCTGAGCGTCGGGGTCACCCAACGGGGGGTGGCGAGTGTGCAGTTCACGCCGGAGTCGGTGCCCGGTGGTGCGCCGCGCTGCGCCGACCGGCGCCGGGTGGCGGCGGTCACCGAGCGGTTCGCCGCGTACTTCACGGGCGTTTCACGGGAGTTGGCGCTGCCGGTGGACTGGCGGTTGGCGAGCGGTCCGCACCAGGTGGTGCTCGAGACGCTGTACCGGACGGTGGCCTACGGCGAGACCATCACGTACGGCCGACTGGCCCAGCGCAGCGGGGTGTTCGAGGACGTCGCGCAGAGCCCGGGGCTGGCGGCGCGCACGGTGGGCCAGATGATGGGCGCCAATCCGCTGGCGGTGCTGGTGCCCTGTCACCGGGTGGTGGCCGCGGACGGGCTGGGCGGCTTCGGCAACGGGCGGGTGGGGCTGGACGTCAAGCGCTGGCTGTTGACCCTGGAGGGCTGGCTGGCACCCACCCTGGACTGGGACGGCCCCGGCTGACGGACCCTTTCTGACCACTGCCGGACCAATCGAGGAACGATTCTGCGCGGAATTCTCCCGAACAGTAAATCGAGCAGACTGGCTAATCGTACTTATTGATCCGCTCATGCAATCACTCGTCCGAGTGATTGCGTTGTGATCGTCGTGGCCTCACTCTGGAATGCATACGTCCGCATCATCTTCCATGGGGGAGGGTCCTGTTATGACGACTGAGACCGATCTCAATATTCCGGCACCCGGCAGCTCGACTGAGAACCAGCAGCAGAGTCTCGGTACGGCCGCGGCCAGGAACCTCGCGACCACCACCAAGTCCGCACCGCAGATGCAGGGCATCAGCTCGCGCTGGCTGTTGCGCACACTGCCCTGGGTGCAGGTCTCCGGTGGCACGTACCGGGTCAACCGGCGCCTCAGCTATGCCGTGGGCCGTGGCCGGGTGAGCTTTGTGAAGACCGGTGCCGAGGTGCGGATCGTCCCGCCCTCGCTGCGTGAGCTGCCGGTGCTGCGCGACTTCGAGGACGACGCGGTGCTGGAGCAGTTGGCCGGCCGCTTCGTCCAGCGGGAGTTCCAGGCCGGTGAGGTGATCTTCGAGGCCGGGCAGCCGATCAACGAGGTCTATCTGATCGCGCACGGCAAGGTCAACAAGATCAGCACGGGCAAGTACGGCGACCACGCCGTGGTGGGCGTGCTGGCCGACGGCGACCGGATCGGCGACGAGGCGCTGACCGAGGCCGAGGGCCACTGGCCCTTCAGCGTCCGGGCCGCCACCGCCGGTACGCTGCTCGCCCTCGCCTGGCCCGCCTTCCAGGAGCTGGCGGACCGCTCGGAGGCGCTGCGCGCCCAGGTCCTCCAGTACCTCTCCGATGCCCAGCAGCCGCAGACCCGGCACGGTGAGGCCGAGATCGCCCTCGCGGCCGGCCACGAGGGCGAGCACGAGCTGCCGGGCACCTTCGTGGACTACGAGGTCGCTCCGCGCGAGTACGAGCTCAGCGTCGCCCAGACGGTGCTCCAGGTGCACAGCCGGGTCGCGGATCTCTACAACGAGCCGATGAACCAGATCGAGCAGCAGTTGAAGCTCACCGTGGAGGCGCTGCGCGAGCGCCAGGAGTACGAGCTGATCAACAACCCCGAGTTCGGCCTGCTGCAGAACACCGAGTACGACCAGCGGATCCAGACCCACTCCGGCCCGCCCACCCCCGACGACATGGACGAGCTGCTCAGCCGCCGCCGCGGCACCAAGGTCTTCCTGGCCCACCCGCGGACCATCGCCGCCTTCGGCCGCGAGTGCAGCAGCCGCGGCCTCTACCCCGGCACGATCGAGTACCAGGGGCAGCAGGTGCCCTCCTGGCGTGGGGTGCCGGTGCTCTCCTGCAACAAGATCCCGATCGTGGACGGCCACACCAGCTCGATTCTGGCGATGCGTATCGGTGAGGACAACCAGGGCGTGATCGGTCTGCACCAGACCGGAATTCCTGATGAGTACCAGCCCGGCCTCTCGGTCCGATTCATGGGGATCAATGAGAAGGCGATCATCTCCTACCTGGTGAGTGCGTACTACTCGGCTGCCATTCTGGTGCCCGACGCGATCGGTGTGCTGGAAAACGTCGAAATTGCCCGCCCGCGCGGCTGAGACTGTCCATTCCTGGTCGCCCCGGGGCATTCCCCGGGGCGACCCGACAACTGGGGGGCTGGCCAGATCATGGGCGCCGAAACACTGAGTCGAGAGAACAACCACAACGAATCGGCCGACCAGCCCCGGGGCGTCGGTGCCATACCGTCCGCCCGGGCCGGATCGATCGAGCAGATCGCCCCGTTCGGTGAGGACCAGGCGCTGGAGATCCTGGCCCGGGCCCGCACGGTGGTCGACCCGGCCCTGCGGGCCGCCGTCGAGAGCATGCCCGAGTCGATGCGCCGGGTCGTCGCCTATCACTTCGGCTGGCGCGAGGTCGACGGTACGCCCGCCGAGGCGGATGCGGGCAAGGCCATCCGGCCCGCACTGGTGCTGGCCGCCGCCCAGGCCTGTGCGGCGAACTCCCGCGCGGCGGACTCCTTCTCCCTGAACTCCCCAGCCGTGCGGTCCGCCGTCCGGGCCGCCGCGGCGGTCGAGCTGGTGCACAACTTCACGCTGCTGCACGACGATGTGATCGACCGCGATGTGACCAGGCGCCATCGTCCCACTGCCTGGCGGGCGTTCGGCGCGACCGAGGCGATCCTGGCCGGCGACGCGCTGCACTCGCTCGCGCTGCGCACCCTCGCCGAGGACACCCATGCCGCGACCGGTCCGGCGCTGCGCCGGCTGGCCCACTGCGTGGTCGAACTCTGTGACGGCCAGCAGGCGGACTGCGCCTTCGAGCAACGCAGCACCGTCTCGTTGGACGAGTGCCTCGCCATGGCCGAGGCCAAGACCGGTGCACTGCTCGGCACCGCCTGCGCGATCGGCGCGCTCTACGGGGGAGCGGACGAGGCCGGGGCAGCGGCAATGGACGCCTTCGGCCGGGAGATCGGCCTGGCCTTCCAGCTGATCGACGACCTGATCGGGATCTGGGGCGATCCCGCGGTGACCGGCAAGCCGGTCGGCGCGGACCTTCTCGTCCGCAAGAAGTCGCTGCCCGTGGTGGCGGCGCTCGGCTCGGGCACGCCCGCCGGGGCCGAACTCGCCGAGATCTACGCGCTGGACCGTCCGCTCACCGCGGCCGAGGTCCAGCGCGCCACCGAGGCCGTCGAGCGGGCCGGCGGCCGCGCCTGGGCCCAGGGCGCCTCGTGCGAGCACATGGCCGCCGCGATCGAGCACCTCGCCGTCGCCGTGCCCGAGCCCTCGGCCGCCGAGGACTTGCTGGCCCTGGCCGAGCTGGTCACCCGCCGCAACCGCTGAGCCAGGTCGCGCCCGGGGCGTTCCACCCCACACATCCCACCGCGCACGACGTCACGTCACACCACCCCACACCCCGCTGTCATGGCACCGCAATCCCCCAGAACACAGCAAGGACCTCTTCGCCATGAGCCTGACGGACATCGGTATCGTCCTCATAGTCCTCGCCGCGCTGGCCGTCGCCCTGTTCCTGTTGCAGCGCTGGGTCCCGCACCCGGTGCGCGAGGCGCACAACGACGTGGCCGGCTTCATCTTCGCCGCGGTCGGCGTCATCTACGCCGTGCTGGTCGCCTTCGTGGTCGTCACGGTCTGGACCAACGACGACGCCGCCCGCAAGACCACCTTCCAGGAGGCCGACTCGCTCGCCGGCATCTACTGGATCTCCCGCGAGCTGCCCGCGCCGTTGGGCCCGCAACTGGAGCAGCAGACCCTCAGCTACGCGCGGACCGTGATGGACACCGAGTGGCCGCTGATGGCCTCGCACCAGAGCAGCCCGGCGGCCACCGACCTCGTCTACCAGATCCGTGACAGCGTCTTCGCGATCAACCCCAGCGGCCCGCAGCAGCAGGTCCTCTACGAGCACGCGGTGAGTCACATGGAGGACCTCGCCTCGCAGCGCCGGGCCCGGCTGAACGAAGTGGACGACGAGGTCCCGACGCTGCTCTGGGTGGCGTTGATCGTCGGCGGGGTGCTCACCGTGGGCTTCACCTTCCTCTTCGGCTTGCCCAACACCCTGGCGCACTCGATGATGGTGCTCTCACTCGGCGGGCTGGTGGTGATCTCGCTGCTGGTGATCAAGGAGATGAACTTCCCGTTCACCGGGGTCACCGCGGTCAAGCCGACGGCCTTCGAGGTCTTCCTGCAACGCCTGCCACCGCCGCGCTGACGCGGGGCGGGCCGACCACGCCCCGCTTGCCTGCTGCCTGCTGCCTGCTGCCCGAGGGTGCACCACCCTCGGGCAGCAGCTGTTCAGGCGCCGTCGAGGATCCGGCGCTCCTTCTCCGGGTCGATGCCCAGCACCTCGGTGCCCTGCAGGTACGGCCGGTCCCGTGGGCCGCGCTGCTGGATCCAGGCCCAGGTGTCGCGCACGCTCTCCTCGAGCGGCCGGCAGCGCAGCCCGGCGGCCACTGCCTTGCGGCTGTCCGCCTGCCAGATCCCGCTCGGCCTGCCGTCGCCCGTGAACTCGGCGGCCCAGAGCGGCAGCTCGGTCCACTCCTCGATCCCGGCGGCGACCAGCTTCCGGTCCGGCACCCAGACCAGCTCGGCCGACGAGCCGGTGGCCGCCACGCAGGCCGCCAGCAACTGCCCGTAGGTGCTCGATCCCGGCAGTGCGGTGGTGACGTAGCTGCCCGCGGCGCCGCGCTCGGCCAGGTCGAGGCCGAAGACGGCGAAGTCCCGGGCGTCGATCAGCTGGATCGGCAGGTCGGGCCGGCCCGGGGCGAGCACCCGCCCGCCGCGCGCGATCCGCTCCAGCCACCAGGGCAGGCGGCCGACGTTCTCGTAGGGGCCCATCAGCAGTCCGCAGTTGAGGATGATCGAGCGGTCGCCGAACTGCTCGACGACCGCGCGCTCGCAGCCCGCTTTGAGTGCCGTGCTGAACGGCTGGTCGGGCGGCGAGTCGGCCGGGCACTCGTGCAGCGGCGCATGCTCGTCGATCGCCTCGGCGGGCCAGTCGGCGAAGGCGTGCACCGAGGAGACGAAGAGGTAGCGCGCGGCGTGCTCGCGCAGCAGGGTGGCCGTGCGCGCGACGGCGTGCGGCTGCTGGCCGCTGGTGTCGATCACCAGGTCCCAGGGGCCGTCCGGGCCGGTGGCGGCGGCGGTCAGCTGGGCCAGGTCCTGCTCGTTGCCACGGTCGCCGCGCAGTGCCCGGACGCCCGGCTGATCGGGCCCCGAGGCGCCGCGGTTGAAGGTGGTCACCTGATGGCCGCGCGCCAGGGCTTCGGTGACGAAGGCGCGCCCGAGGAAGACCGAGCCGCCGAGTATCAGGATTCGCATGCCCCCGATCCTGCCCAGCGGGACCGCCCGAGCAGCAGGCCTTACGCCCATGGCGGATCAGCCGAGGGCGAAGTGATCGGGCGTCAGGCGAGGGTCGAGGCGGTCGGTCCCGCTCCGGCCTCCCCACCGGGCGGCCGGGGCCCGGTCGCGGCAGGGCCGGGTGGCCGATTTTCTCGGAGCTTTCTCATCAATCGTGCGCAACATGACCGGCGTGTGGGGAGTCATAGTCACGTGACCGGAGGGTCCTGAAGGTTCAGCGCGCGGGTGACGAGGACGAAGGGTTGGACGTCGTGGAGGTCGGAACGGGGCTGGGTGAGGCGGCCGGCGGCGCGGCCGACGGCGTCGCGGGGGCGGGTGTCGGCGTGGCGCTCGGCGGACTGCTCGGCTGCACGGAGGGGCTCGCCGGGGCCGAGGGGCCGGACGTCGGGTTCGCGGTGGGGCTGTCGCTGCTGCTCGGCGCGCTGCTGGCGCTGCTGCCCGGGGTGGAGGTCTCCGAGGGGCTGGGGCTGGCGACGCCGCTGGGGTTCGCGCTCGCGCTCGGCGCCACCGTCGGTGCCGACGAGGAGGAGGACGCGCCGGGCGCGGGAGTGGGAGTGGACGGCGTGCCGGGTTCGCTGGTCGGGCCGCCCTGCAGGGTGACCACGGCCTCGGACGGCGGCAGCGCGATCTCGGCCGTCCACTGACCGGTGGGCGCGCGCTGCTCGTCGACGGTGACCGTGACGGTGATCCGCTGGCCCGGGGCCAGGGCGCCCGCGTCGCGGCTCAGCCGCAGCCAGTCGCGATCGGGCACGGCGTGCCAGTCGATCGGGGCGTCGCCGCTGTTGGTCAGGGTGAGCACGGTCCGGTTGCCGTAGGCGCCGGCCGCCACGGTGAGCTGGGCGCCGGCCGACGGCGGCGGGACGGGCGCACTGTGCAGGCCCGGGCTGTCGAGCGGGACGGCGCCAGGGGCCGGGACCGGGACCGCGACACCCTGAACCGCCGGTAGAAACGTTTCTGCACCCAGGGCACCCAGGGCACCGGTGCCGCTGCGCGCACCCTCCGCCGGGTCCGCGTCGACCAGACTGGCGGCCAGGCCGGTCCCGGCCTTCGAGGCGCCCGCCGCGCCCGGCAGCACAGCGCCCAGGCCCCGGCCCGGTGCCGCGGCCGGCGCCGGGATCGGGGCGGCGGCGACCACACCGGGGCCGGCGGCCTCGCCGCCTCCGTCGCCCGGACCCGCCCAGTCGCCCGGACCGCCCGGGTCCGGGTCGCCGTCGGCCACCCGGACCGCGGAGACGGCGGTGGCGCCGGTGGCGCCCGCGGTGTCCCGGTGGGCGATCCACAGCGCCGCCAGCGGGGCGGAGAGGACGGCGGCGAGCACCCCGGTGGTGACGGCCCGCTGCCGCACCAGGACCACCCGCTCGTGCAGGTCGCCGCCGCGCCGGTGGCGCTCCAGCAGGCTCGGGGCGCGGTGGCGGGGGAAGCCGCGCTGGTCGAAGCGGATCGCGCCGGAGCGGGCACCGCGGGTACTGCGGGCACTGCGGGTGCTGAGGACGCCGAGCGCGCTGCGAGTGGCGGAGTGGCGGGCCTCGCCGCCCCGGACGTCGGCGGAGTCGACTTCCACCGCGCCCGCCTGTGCCGCCGCCGGGGCGGACAGCAACCGCGGCCCGCCCCCGCCGCCTGACGCCCCGCCCCCGCCGGCCGCCCCGCCCGCGTCGGCCAGCTGCTCCGCCGTGCCCCGGCAGGTGGGGCAGTCGACCAGGTGCCCCACCAGCTCGCGGCGCAGCGCCGGCCCCAGCACCCAGCCGTCCTCGGCCGCCCCCGCACCGGTGCTCGCCCCCGCGCAGCCGAGCCGGGTCAGCTCGGGACAGCGCCCCGCCGCCAGCACGCGCAGCGCCTGCCCGGTCCGTTCGGCCTCGGCGCTCCCGGCCGCCAGCAGCCGCTGGGCCGCCACCGCCTCCAGGCCGAGCACCGCCGCGACCTCCAGCGGGGTGAGCCGGTGGCGGACCGCCAGCTCCAGCGCCTCGCGCTGCTCCGCCGTGGTGCCGGCCGCCGCAGGCCAGGCGAGCGCCGCCGGCAGCGCCGCGGCCCCGGGGCCGCCGGCCGGCTCCGTCCCGGGGTCGGCGGCGGGCCCGGCCGACCACCCGTCAGCTCCGGCCAGCCGCCGCACGCAGGCGTACCGCGCCACCGCGTACAGCCAGGCCCGCCGCAGCCCGGGGTCGGTCAGCCGGTCCGCGTTGGCGGTGGCCAGCTCCCGCGTCTCGGCCAGGGCCGCGAGCGCCGCCCGCTGGTCGCAGAGCACCGAGAGGCAGTAGGTGTACAGGCCGTCCAGCAGCTGGTCACAGCTCGGCGCGGGGTTCGGCACGGGGTCCAGGCGGTGTCTCATCCTGCTGACGGTAGGGACCTCGCTCCGGCGGACCCGGAAAGTCGGCCCGCTTGTCCTTCTTTCGGGTAACAACACCGCCCACCGGCTGACAATCCACAGTCGGCCGACCCTTGTCGGTGCCACCCGCTACGGTGGCCCCCATGGCAGCCCGTACCTCGAAGACCACCGCCAAGCCGCGCCCGGCCTACCGCTGCACCGAGTGCGGCAACCAGCTGCCCAAGTGGGTCGGCCGGTGCCCGGAGTGCAACGCCTGGGGCACGGTGGAGGAGTACGGTGCGGTCCCGATCCGCACCACCGCCGCCGGCCCGGTCAGCGCGCCGGCCCGCCCGATCGGCCAGGTCGACGGCCAGGTCGCCACCGCGCGCTCCACCGGCGTGCCGGAGCTGGACCGGGTGCTCGGCGGCGGCCTGGTGCCGGGCGCCGTGGTGCTGCTGGCGGGCGAGCCCGGCGTCGGCAAGTCCACCCTGCTGCTGGACGTCGCCGCGAAGGCCGCCACCTCCCAGCACCGCACCCTCTACGTCACCGGTGAGGAGTCGGCCGGTCAGGTCCGGCTGCGCGCCGACCGGATCAACGCCCTCTCCGACCACCTCTACCTGGCCGCCGAGTCCGACCTGGGCGCGGTGCTCGGCCACATCGAGCAGGTCAACCCGGGGCTGCTGATCCTGGACTCGGTGCAGACCATCGCCTCCGCCGAGCTCGACGGCGCGCCCGGCGGCCCGGCCCAGGTGCGCGAGGTGGCGGGCGCCCTGATCCGCGCCTCCAAGGACCGCGGCATGGCCACCCTGCTGGTCGGCCACGTCACCAAGGACGGCCAGATCGCGGGCCCGCGCCTGCTGGAGCACCTGGTCGACGTGGTGCTCTCCTTCGAGGGCGACCGGCACGCCCGGCTTCGCATCATCCGCGGCATCAAGAACCGCTACGGCGCCACCGACGAGGTCGGCTGCTTCGAGCTGCACGACGAGGGCATCGAGGGGTTGGCCGACCCCAGCGGCCTCTTCCTGACCCGCCGTGACAAGCCGGTGCCCGGCACCTGCCTGACCGTCACGCTGGAGGGCAAGCGCCCACTGGTCGCCGAGGTGCAGGCGCTGATGGTCGATTCGCAGATCCCCTCCCCGCGCCGCACCACCTCGGGCCTGGAGTCGCCGCGGATCGCGATGATCCTGGCCGTGGTCGAGCGGCACGGCGGAGTCAAGCTCGGCAAGCAGGACATCTACACGGCCACCGTCGGCGGGGTGAAGCTCACCGAGCCCTCCGCCGACCTCGCGGTCGCGCTCGCGGTCGCCAGCTCCTCCACCGACACCCCGCTGCCGAGCAACCTGGTGGCGATCGGCGAGGTGGGCCTGGCCGGTGAGGTGCGCCGGGTGACGGGTGTGCAGCGACGGCTGGCCGAGGCGCACCGGCTCGGCTTCACCCACGCGTTGGTCCCGCCGGACCCGGGCAAGGTGCCGCCGGGCATGAAGGTGGTCGAGGTGGCCGACATCGGCGAGGCGCTGCGGGCACTGCCGGGGCGCCGCCGCGCCGCCTCCGGCAAGCCCCCGGTCAAGAGCGCCGCGCAAGGTTCGCGGACCAACCAGGCCCCGGTGGTGCCGCCCCCGGCCGCCTGGCCGGAGGAGGTGATGGGGAGCTGGGAGCCCGTCGATTCGGACGAAGTGGTCTGACCGAGGCTCCGTCAGCGCGCCCGCACCGTAGACTTTGCCCTGTCAAGCACCAGATCGGGCAGTAGCGAACGAGGGACCGGGGCCACCGCGCCGAGCGGACCGGGCCGGCCGGAGGAGTCACGTGGCAGCGAGCGACCGGGTGGAGAAGTCCCCCCGCGAGGAGGCCCTGCTGCGCTCCTCCCTGCAGGCGATCGCGCCCGGAACGCCGCTGCGCGACGGTCTGGAGCGGGTGCTGCGGGCCAACACCGGTGGTCTGATCGTGCTCGGTTTCGACAAGACGATGGAGTCGGTCTGCACCGGCGGCTTCGTGCTGGACGTCGAGTTCACCGCGACCCGGCTGCGCGAGCTGTGCAAGCTGGACGGCGCCGT
The DNA here is from genome assembly GCF_035976515.1 of Kitasatospora sp. NBC_01302. Lineage (NCBI taxonomy): Bacteria > Bacillati > Actinomycetota > Actinomycetes > Kitasatosporales > Streptomycetaceae > Kitasatospora > Kitasatospora sp. NBC_01302. The sequence goes on along the minus strand of NZ_CP108404.1, from coordinate 4,246,217 downwards.
GGTGCTCGACAAGGACATCACCAAGATCGTCCGTGCCGGGGTGCACCTGATGCCGGACGCCTCGATCCCGACCGACGAGACCGGCACCCGGCACCGCACGGCCGAACGGGTCAACAAGCAGACCGGGTTCCCGGTGGTGGCCGTCTCGCACTCGATGCGGCTGATCGCGATGTACGTCAACGGCAGCCGCCGGGTCCTGGAGGACTCGCCCACCGTGCTCTCCCGGGCCAACCAGGCGCTGGCCACCCTGGAGCGCTACAAGCTGCGGCTGGACGAGGTGGCCGGCACGCTCTCCGCCCTGGAGATCGAGGACCTGGTCACCGTCCGGGACGTCACGGCGGTGGCCCAGCGGCTGGAGATGGTCCGGCTGATCGCGGCCGAGATCGCCGGCTACGTGCTGGAGCTGGGCACCGACGGGCGACTGCTCTCGCTGCAGCTGGACGAGCTGATCGCGGGCGTCGAGCCGGAGCGCGAGCTGGTGGCCCGGGACTACTTCCCCGATCGGATGGCCAAGCGCGGCCGGACCGTCGCCGAGGTGCTGGCCGACCTGGAGACGCTCACCCACGCCGAGCTGCTGGACCTCCAGACAGTTGCAAAAACGATCGGCTACTCGGGCTCGCCGGAGTCGCTGGACTCGGCCGTCTCGCCGCGCGGCTACCGGCTGCTGGCCAAGATCCCGCGGCTGCCGAACACCGTGATCGAGCGGCTGGTCGAGCACTTCGGCGGGCTGCAGAAGCTGCTGGCGGCCAGCATCGACGACCTGCAGGCGGTGGAGGGCGTCGGCGAGACCCGGGCGCGCTCGGTGCGCGAGGGGCTGTCGCGGCTGGCGGAGTCCTCGATCCTGGAGCGCTACGTCTAGGCCGTGTCTCACAGTTCCCGCCAGGCGCGCGGAGCCGCGCGCTGATCCGACGCGAATGGTGAGACACGGCCCAGGGCCTGTCCGGCCCCAGGCCTGTCCGGCTACAGCTGAGCCCAGGTCGTCCGCGACCTGGGCTCTGTGCTGTGCCGGACGGGGCGTCAGGCGTCCAGCCTGGTCGAGGTGCGGGCCGGGACCGGGCCGCCGCTGGGGCCGGTCAGCTCTGCCTGCACCAGGTAGTTGCCGGTCGGCGCGGGCGAGGTGTCGCTCGGCGTCGCGCACTGCGGCTTGCTGCGGGTGCGGTCCCAGACGAAGGTCTCGGTCAGCGCGTTCGCGGGGGAGACCTGCACCCAGCGGCTCTGCTTGTCGGTCACGCAGTCGGCGGAGGACCAGATCCGTTCGCCACTGGCGGAGTTGACGGTGATCGCGGCGGCGGCCTGGCTCAGGTCCACCCGGCAGCCGGCCGAGGAGGCGTTGCGGATCTTCAGCTCGAAGGTCGGCTTCTCCTTGGTCTGGTAGGCGTTCTGGGTGCCGGCGAGTTCCAGGGTGAGCTGGGAGGCGGTGCAGACGGGCAGCGCCATCACCTCGCCGGTGTTGATCGGCGGGTTGCCGCCGCCGGACCCACCGCTGCCCGAACCACTGCTGCCCGAACTGCCGCTGCCCGACCCGCCACTGGATCCGGCGCTGCCCGTGCCGGATCCGGAGCCGCCCGTGCCCGAGCCGCCGCCCGTGCCCGAGCCGCCGCCCGTGGCGGAGCCGCCCGCACCCCCGCCGTCGCCGCTGCCACCGGCGCTGCCCGAGATCGCACCGGTGCCGCCCCCGGTGTCGCTGCCGCCGCTGCCGCCGCTACCACCGCTGCCGCCGGTGCCGCCACCGGACGCGGTGCCGCCGCCGCTCGTGCCCCCGGTGCCGCCGGGGCGGGAGGTGATCGCGGGACCGGTCGGGCTGGCCCCCGGCGTGATCGAGGCGGCTGCCGTGGGCGTGCCGGTAGCGGGGGCCGGCTGAGCGGTCTTCTGCTTGCCGCCGTCACCGCCCTGACCGAGCGTCAGCCACGCCACCAGGGCCACCACCACCGCGGCGGCCGCGAGCACAACAACCCGCCGCCGCCAGTAGATCGAGGCGGGCAGCGGTCCGACAGGCTGACGCAATGAAGGCACGATCAAACTCTACGAGAGGCGGAGCACCGCTTGTCGCACCAACACCGGTATCGAACCCCGATCTTTCAGATCATCCGGTATTTCCTCCCTTTGAGGGAGGGAAACGGGGCCGTCCGGGCGTGTGCGAGGATCGGTAGCGCTATGGCGACCACCACCACTCACGCTCCCGCCCCGCTGCTGCACACGATCGTGCTGGACTGGTACCGGGAGTACGCCCGCGACCTGCCCTGGCGGGCACCCGACGCCTCGCCCTGGGCGGTCATGGTGAGCGAGTTCATGCTCCAGCAGACCCCGGTCAAGCGGGTGCTGCCCGCCTACCAGGCCTGGCTGGAGCGCTGGCCCACCCCGGCCGCGCTCGCCCAGGACGCGCCGGGCGAGGCGGTGCGGATGTGGGGCCGGCTGGGCTACCCGCGACGGGCGCTGCGGCTGCACGCGGCCGCGAGCGCGATCGTCGAGCGGCACGGCGGCGAGGTGCCGAGCGACCACACCGAGCTGCTCGCGCTGCCGGGCGTCGGTGAGTACACCGCCGCGGCCGTGGCCTCCTTCGCCTTCCGGCAGCGCCACGCGGTGCTGGACACCAACGTCCGCCGGGTCTTCGCCCGGGCGGTGACCGGCGAGGAGTACCCGGCCCAGGCCACCACCGCCGCCGAGCGCCGCACGGCCGTCGAGCTGCTGCCCGACCACCCCGAGGTGGCCGCCCAGTGGGCGGTGGGCGTGATGGAGCTGGGCGCGCTGGTCTGCACCGCCCGCAGCCCCGAGTGCGGTGGCTGCCCGCTGCGCGTGCACTGCGCCTGGGACCGGGCCGGACGCCCGCCGTACCAGGGTCCGGCCCGCCGGGGCCAGAGCTACGAGGGCACCGACCGCCAGGTCCGCGGCAAGCTGCTGGCGGTGCTGCGCGAGGCGCACGGCGAGGTCCCGCAGCACCGGCTGGACGCCGTGTGGCCCGAGCCCGTGCAGCGCTCGCGGGCGTTGCACGGCCTGATCGTCGACGGCCTGGTGGAGCCGGTGGCCCCGGGCGTCTACCGGTTGCCGCAGTAGCTGCGGCGGAGAACGCGGAGCGGGTGGGCCCGGGAGTGATCCCGGGCCCACCCGCTCCGCTCTTCAGGCAGGTGCGCCGTCAGACGGCCGCGCCGGTCAGTGCGCCATCGCCGCCATGTCGCTGCCCTCGGCCTGCTCGCCGGCGGCCTTGCCGGCGCCGCGCAGCGGGGTGCCCTTGAGGAAGAGCGCGGCGATGATCGAGACCACGCTGATTCCCGCGGCCCAGAGGAAGACCGCGTGGTTGCCGTTGCTGTAGGCGTGGTGGAACGCGCTCTGCACCGGCTCGGGCAGGGTGCGCAGCTTGGCCGGCGTCATCTGGCCGGTCCCGTCCGAACCGGAGCCGCTGGCGCCCGGCAGGCTCTTCAGGCCGTCGGTGACGTGGTTGGTGAAGATCGAGCCGAACAGCGCCACACCGAAGGAGCCGCCGATGGTGCGGAACAGGGTGGCGGTGGAGCTGGCCACGCCCATGTCCTTGAGCTGCACGCTGTTCTGGGCGACCAGCATGGTGATCTGCATCAGGAAGCCCATGCCGGCGCCGAGCACCGCCATGAAGATGCTGGAGGTCAGGCGGGTGGTGCCGACGCCCATGGTGGAGAGCAGCAGCGAGCCGGCGCCCATCACCACGGTGCCGATGATGGGGAAGACCCGGTACTTGCCGGTCTTGGTGACCACCTGGCCGACCGCCAGCGAGACGACGAGCATGCCGAACATCATCGGCATCAGCAGCAGGCCGGAGTTGGTGGCCGAGGCGTTCTGCACGATCTGCTGGTACTGCGGCAGGAAGGTGACGCCACCGAACATCTGGAAGCCGACGATGAAGCCGATGATCGAGACGACGGTGAAGTCGCGGTTGCGGAACATGCTCAGCGGCAGCATCGGCTCCTGGACCCGCGCCTCCACGTAGCAGAAGCCGATCAGCGAGGCGGCGGCCAGCACGATCAGGCCGATGATGTGCTTGGAGCCCCAGGCGTACTGGGTGCCGCCCCAGGTGGTGATCAGGACCAGCGAGGTGATGCCGACGGTCAGCAGCAGCGCGCCGAGGTAGTCCACCTTGGCGTCGGAGCGGACCTTGGGCAGGTGCAGCGTGACCCACACCACGGCAAGTGCGACCGCGCCCAGCGGCAGGTTGATGTAGAAGATCCAGTGCCAGCTGAAGTGGTCGGTGATGAAGCCGCCGAGCAGCGGCCCGCCGACGGTGGCGATCGCCATGACGGCGGCGAACATGCCCTGGTACTTGCCGCGCTCGCGCGGGCTGACCAGCGCGCCCATGATCGACATCACGCCGACCATCAGGCCGCCGGCGCCCAGGCCCTGCAGGGCGCGGAAGCCGATCATCTCGTTCATGTTCTGCGACAGACCGGCCAGTGCCGAGCCGACCAGGAAGATCACGATCGAGGTGAGGAAGGTGCCCTTGCGGCCGTAGAGGTCGCCGAGCTTGCCCCAGATCGGGGTGGCGGCGGCGGTGGCCAGGGTGTACGAGGTGACCACCCAGGACAGGTGGTTGGCCCCGTGCAGGTCGCCGACGATGGTGGGCATCGCGGTGCCGACGATCAGGTTGTCGAGCATCGCGAGCATCATGGTGATGACCAGACCGATCATCACCAACCGGATCTCACGCGGTGAACGGGCCGGGCGCTCGCCCTCCCCCGCGACGCCTCCCGGCGGTGTGTCCGCCTTGGCGTCGACCTGCTGCTGTGCCATGGTGCATCTCCCGGAAGCGCGTCTGGTCCGCGACTCGCGGCCCTCTTGGTGTCGGCTGCTGACTGCGGTGACTGATGTGGTGGAGCGGAAAGCTTACTTGCCGACCGGCTAGTTGTTTGTCAGCTGGCACGGTAAGGTCTGGGTAAGCCGGGCGTCAAGCCGAATTCGGCCCCGTCGGTGCGTACCGGTGAGAATGTCCGTACGGGAGGCTGGGCACGGCCCGGCCTCCGGGTCCCCTCAGCAGCTAACTAGGCAGGCCAGGAAGCCATGAGTACGTCGCAGAGCCCCCGCAGTGGCACCCGCGCGCGCATCATCTCGGTCGCGCTGGAGCTGTTCGCCGAGCAGGGCTACGAGAAGACCTCGCTGCGCGAGATCGCCGACCGGCTCGGGGTGACCAAGGCCGCGTTGTACTACCACTTCAAGACCAAGGACGACATCGTCCACGGCATCGTGCAGAGCATGGCCGCCCCGATCGACGAGGCGATCAGCTGGGGCGAGCAGCAGTCCTGGACGCCCGAGGTGCGCGACGAGCTGGTGCGGCGGTTCGCGGCGGGCATGGCCGAGCGGGCGCCGCTGCTGCGCTTCTTCCACGACAACCAGCCTGCGCTGCGCGACCTGCCGGCCGGGCTGGAGTTCAAGATCCGGATGCTGCGGATGGTCCGCATGGTGCACGGTCCGGGCGCCTCGTTCGAGGACCGGCTGCGCGCCACCATGGCGCTCTTCTCGGTCAACTCGGCGTTCTTCCTGCTCAAGCACGACCCGGACGAGGGGAGCGGCCTGCCGCCGCTGGACTCCGCGCGGGCCACCAGCGAGGAGGAGGCGATGGCGGCCGCGCTCACGGTGGCGCTGGAGATCGCCGGCCGGATCGGGCCGCGCGAGGACTGCGCGGTGGGCTGACCGCGCACGGCGAGCCCCGCGGGCGCCGTGTCCCCGCACGGCGCCGTCCGCGGCCGCTCAGAGGTCGTCCACCCCGTGCGCCGTCAGGTACCTGACCGGGTCCACCACCGCGCCGTAGGTGTCGACGGTGCGGATCTCGAAGTGCAGGTGCGGCCCGGTGGAGTTGCCCGTGCTGCCGGAGGCCCCGACCAACTGCCCGGCGCCCACCCGCTGCCCCGGGGCGACGTCCAGCCGCGACAGGTGCGCGTACTGCGCGAACCGGCCGTCCGCCAGCCGCAGCACCACCTCCTTCCCGTAGGCCCCGTCCCAGGCGGCCGAGACCACGGTGGCCGCGCCGACCGCGTGCACGGGCGTGCCCGCGTCGACGGCGAAGTCCACCCCGGTGTGGTAGCCGGCCGCGTAGCCGGTGTCGGGGGTGCCGAAGAGGTAGCTGATCCGCGCCCCGGGCACCGGTGCCGACCAGTCCGGCGGCGTGGCCGCGGCCGGCTGGGCCGGCGGTGCCGGGCGCGGTGCGGCGGGGGTGGCCGGGGCCAGGTTCCCCGCGACCGTGACGGCCAGCTGCAGGTCCTTCCAGCCGGCCGCCGGCCGGTACGGACGCGCGGCGGTCACCTGCACCGAGTTGTCGAAGGGCGCCGCCTCGTGGGCGGTGCTGAACGCGGAGCTGCCGGGCGTGGTCGGGCGCACGGTCTGCGCCACCGCGCTGCCCGGCACCGCCGCCACCGCCACCCCGAGCAGCGCCGCGCCCGCCACGGTGGCGGAGACCGCCTTGCGCCGGTGCGGGCCGCGGAAGACGGCGTACGGATCCGGCCAGGGCAGGGCCGGGCGCCGCACCAGCCGCGGGCGCGCGTGGCGGCCGTGGCCCAGCCGGGTGCGCAGGACGGTCAGGCGCAGGACGGCGGAACGGGCGGCTGAGCGGGCGGCGGAACGGGGCTGGAAGGACATCGTGTGCTCGACCTCGCAGTGGTTCGGGGCAGCGCGGAGCCGGCCTTGGGGGCGCACGCGGCGGGGGGCCCTACAGCTTTACCGTCGGTGAGGTGGTAGCGAAATCCGATCAGCTACGACGGTGTGTAGTGCGAGGCGTCTGAAATTTTCAGGCGATCGGCGGATTGGTCCATTGATCAGATCGGCGACCGATCGCTCACGACCTACTACGCCGGTTCGTATCAGGCTTCCGGGCTGTGACAAGGCCCACCCCGGCCCGCCATCGAGCAGTCCCGGCACGGGCATTCCCCGCACCGCGCGGCTGATGGACCATCGAGGGATGACGGACGAGTCGAACGGCCCATCGGATCCGGTGCTCGACCCGCAGGACCAGCGTTTCGCCCGGTGGCGCTCCAGTCGCCGGATCCTCTCCGGGCCGCGCCCGGTCACCCTGCACGAGCGCCTCGCCGAACTGGGCGCCGACGCCCGTGCCGTGGTCGGCCCGCAGGAGCGTCCCGACACCTACGGCGACGGCGTGGTCGCCGAACTGGAGTGCCGGGTGGCCGACCTGCTCGGCAAGCCCGCCGCCGTGTTCTTCCCCACCGGCACCATGGCCCAGCAGGTCGCGCTGCGCTGCTGGGCCCGCCGGCGCGGCAGCCAGGTGGTCGCCGCCCACCCGCAGTTCCACCTGGAGACCCGCGAGCGCCACGCCTACCGCCGCCTCACCGGCCTGGAGACGGTCTGGCCCACCGCCGCCGGCCGGCTGCCCACCGCCGCCGAACTGACCGCGTTCGACGAACCCTTCGGCGTGCTGATGATCGAACTGCCGCTGCGCGAGGCCGGCTTCGTGCTGCCCGAGTGGTCCGAGCTGACCGGGCTGGTGGCCGCCGCCCGCCGCCGCGGCGCGGCGGTGCACCTGGACGGCGCCCGGCTCTGGGAGTCCGCCGCCCACTACAACCGACCGCTGGCCCGGCTCGCCGCGCTCGGCGACTCGGTCTACGTCTCGCTCTACAAGGCGCTGGGCGGCATCAGCGGGGCGGTGCTGGCCGGTGACCCCGAGCTGGTGCGCGAGGCCGTCGCCTGGCGCCACCGCTACGGCGGCCTGCTCTACCAGCAGTGGCCCGCCGCGCTCTCCGGGCTCGCCGCGCTCAATCGCGAACTGCCGCGCCTGCCCGGCTACCTGGCCCAGGCCCGGATCCTGGCGGACGGGCTGCGCGAGGTGCTGTCCGAGGTGCCGGGCGGGCGGCTGCACCCCGATCCGCCGCACACCCACCAGTTCCAGCTCTGGCTGCCGCACCCGCCACAGCTCCTCGCCGAGGCGACCCTGCGGCACGCCGAGACCAGCGGCGACGCGCTCTTCGGCAGCTGGTGGGAGACCCGGCTGCCGGGTCTGTCGATGACCGAGGTGACCGCGCTGACGCCTTCGCTGGCCTGGTCGGCCGGGCAGGTCGCCGACTCCTTCCGAGGCTTTCTCCAGCTTCTGGAGAAAGGGGGTTGACGGTCCGTCGGGCATCGTCAACGCTGATGGGTGATCAGTTGACGAAGCGTCGAACGGCGGCCCCCGAGGAGTGCCAGTGAGCGACGACCGGTTCGCGGACATCGAACTCGCGGAGGCGGTCGAGGCCGTCCGCCGGCAGCTGGTGTCGGCCGCCGAGCGCGCCGAGGGGGAGCGCTTCCAGTTCGAGGTCGGCACGGTCGAGCTGGAGTTCGACGTCGAGCTGCGCCGTGAGGTGAAGGCCGCCGGGCGGGTGCGGGCCTGGGTGCTCTCCGGCCAGGCCGAGGCGGCAGCCGGGCGCACCCGTACCCACCGGGTCACCGTCAGCCTCACCCCCAAGGACGTCGTCAGCAACGGCAGCGTGCGGGTGGGCAACCCGGACCTGGGCAGCCGTGAGGGCTTCAATTGAGCCTGACGGCCCAGCGGGTCGCGGCGATCCGCGCGGCGGGCCAGGGCAGCGGCGTGCTGCTCACCGGCCGCCTGGTGCTGACCGTCGCGCATCTGCTGCCCCCCGAAGGGGCGGCACCCGTGCGGATCGAGGCCGCCGTCCCCGGGGGCCGGGGCTGGGTGCGCTGCACCCCGCTGTGGCGCGCCCCGCTGGACGGCGCGGACGTCACGCTGCTGCTGGCCGCCGGCGACCTGGTCCGCCGGGAGGTGGCGGCCGGCTTCAGCCCGCTGCACTGGGGACGGATCGAGGGACTGGACCCGGTCCCGCTCTGCCACGCGATCGGCTACCCGGCCGCGGGCCGCGAGGACGGCGGGGTGCTGCGCAGCCACCAGCTGGTCGGCACGCTGGCTCCCGGCACCGGCCTGGGCACCGGCCGGCACACCCTGACCACCCAGCACCAGCCGCCGGGCCCGGTGGGCGGCGCCGACTCCCCGTGGTCGGGCATGTCGGGCGCCCCGGTGATCTTCAACGGCCTGCTGCTGGGCCTGGCCACCGCCGATCTCGCGCCCGAGGTCTGGAGCCACTCCCAGCTGGGCCTGGTCCCGGTCGTCCCGCTGCTCGACACCCCGGAGTTCACCCGGCAGCTGGCCCGGCGGCTGCCCGCTCCGGTCCGGATCCAGGGCATCTCGGCCCAGGAGCGCCAGGACGCCGCCTTCGAGGAGCGGTACGCCCGCAGCATCGGCAAGGAGCACGGCCGGCTGAAGATCTTCGGCCTGCCCCAGTCGCTGCCCTGGGACCTGGGCACCGCCTACCTGAGCCTGCAGGCCGTCCAGCTCTCCGACACCCAGCGCAGCGCCGACTCCCCGGCGCCCCGGCGCGGCTACGGCAACACGGCCGTGCCCTCCGGGGACACCCTGCTCGGCCCGCCCGAGCGGCGCGGACGGGTGGAGGGCATGCTCAAGAGCCGCCGCCGGGTCCTGCTGCGCGGCCAGGCGGGCTCCGGCAAGACCACCCTGCTGCAGTGGCTCGCGGTCAACGCGGTGGCCGGCACCCTGGTCGGCGAGCTGGCCGAACTCAACTACCGGGTTCCGTTCGTGCTGCGGCTGCGCACGATGTTCCAGCTGCGCAACCTGCAGCCGGTGCCCGCCGAGTTCCTGGCGATGGACCGCAGCCCGGTCGCCGACAGCCAGCCGCCCGGCTGGGCGGACCGGCTCTTCGCCGCCGGACGGGCGGTGCTGCTGGTCGACGGCCTGGACGAGATCCCGCAGGGCGAGCGCGACGAGGCCGGCGAGTGGCTGGCCGAGCTGCTCGCCTCCTACCCGAACTGCTTCACCCTGGTCACCGTGCGCCCCTCCGGGGTGCCCGCGCAGTGGCTCAGCCACCTGCGCTTCGAAGAACTGCTGCTCTGCCCGATGGACGAGTGGGACCGCAACCGCTTCGTCGAACGCTGGCACCAGGCGGCGCTGGCCGCCGAGCGCGCCGCCGCCGAGGCGACCGCGCCCGAGCAGCTGACCGAGGACGAACTCGCCGCGCTGGAGGAGCAGTTCCGTGGGATGAAGAACATCCTGCGGCGCACCCTGCGGCAGTCGCCGGAGCTGGAGCTGCTCACCGACAGCCCGCTGCTGTGCGCGATGATCTGCGCGCTGCACCGCGACTGGGAGGGCGCGCTGCCGCGCCGCAAGATGGAGCTCTACGAACTGGCCCTGGACATGCTGCTGCTGCGCCGCGACAAGCAGCGCCGGGTGGCCGTCGAACCGGCCGGCTACCAGTACGGGCGCGAGGAGCAGCTGGCGCCGTTGCAGCGGATGGCCCGCTGGCTGGTGCTCAACGGCCAGCACGAGGGCGACCGCAGCGACGCGCTGCGCCAGATCGCCCAGGTGCTGCCCAGCCTGCCCGCCGCCCGGGCCGGGCTGGACGCCGAGCAGATGCTGCGGCACCTGGTGGAACGCACCGGCCTGCTCACCGAGACCAGCGTGGACACCTTCGAATTCGTCCACCGCACCTTCCAGGACTACCTGGCCGGCCTGGAGTTCGCCCAGGACCGGGACTTCGGCCTGCTGGCCGGGCGGGCCGCCGACGAGCACTGGGCGGACGTGGTGCGGATGGCGGTGGGCCACTGCTCGCACGGCGACCGGGGCCGCCTGCTGCACCGCCTGCTGGTCGCCGCCGACGAGTGCCCCGACCCGCGCGAGGCCCGCTGGATGCGGCTGGTCACCGCCAGCTGCCTGCCGTACGCCTCGGTGCTGGCCGAGAACGTGCGCGCCGAGGTGCTGGCCGGGGTGGAGCCGCTGCTGCGGCTCTACCCGGTGGAGGCCGAGGCCGCCTACGAACAGCGCGAGTGGCAGGGGCTGTTCGCGATCGGCGAGGACCTGCTGCCGCTGCTCACCCCCGACACCGACCTGCCGCTCTGGCTGGTCTGCCGGCTGCTGGAACGGATGGGCGGCGAGGAGGCGCTCAGCCGGCTGGCCGCGATCAACAGCCGGATCGCGGCCGAACAGGGCTCGCCCGACTCCTCGCGCGACGCGCTCGCCTCCCGCGAGGTGCTGGCCCGCGCCTACCAGGAGGCCGGCGACCTGGCCCGGGCGATCCCGGTGCTGGAGCAACTGGTCACCCTTGCCGAGGCGGTGAAGGGCCCCGGCCACCCCGACACCTTCGGTCCGCGGCTGCGGCTGGCCGACGCCTACCTCGACTCCGGCCAGCTCAGTGGCGCGCTGCCGCGCTACCAGCAGCTGCTCGCCGACGCCGAGGCCGCCACCGGTGCGGGGCAGGGCGGCGCGGGCGACGGCACCACGGCCGCCGGCACGCCCGCCGCCGCCGACCTGCTGCACATCCGCGGCCGGCTCGGCGCCGCCTATCTGCAGGCCGGCGCGATCGGCCAGGCGATCCCGCTGCTGGAGGACCTCACCGCGCAGACCGAGGACCTGCACGGCCCGGAGAGCGGCGAGGCGCTGGCCGCCCGCGGCAGCCACGCCGCCGCGCTGCGCGACGCGGGCGTGCTCGCCAAGGCGATCACCACCTTCGAGTGGCTGCTGATGGACGCCGAGCACGCGCTCGGCGAGGACCACCCGATCACCCTGGTGATCCGCACCGACGCCGCCGCCGCGCTGGCCGAGGCCGGCGACCTGTCCCGGGCGATCGCCGCCCTCGAACAGGTCCAGGCGGATGCGGTGCGCGCGCTCGGTGAGGACTACCCCGCCACTCTGACCGCGAGCCTGCGGCTGGCCGCCGCCTACGCGGACGCGGGCGACCTGTTCCGGGCCGTCCCGCTGCTGGAGGCCGTCGACCTGGCCCGCACCCGGGTGCTCGGCGAGCGGCACCCCGCCACCTTCAGCGCCCGCCGTCATCTCGCGGTTGCCTATCTCGACCAGGGCGAGGCGGCGCTCGCCTTCGACCTGCTGCACAGCACGCTGGAGCGGGCCCGGCGCTCGGTGGGCGACCAGCACCCCGAGTCGCTCGCGCTGCGCCACGAACTGGGGGTCGCCACCCGGCGGGTGGGCGACGCGAGGCAGGCGCTGGGGCTGCTGCGCGAGGTGCTCAACGACCGCTGGGCGCTGCTGGGCGAGCGCCACCCGGACACCCTGCGCACCCGTCATCAGCTGGCGAAGGCCTACTGGGCGGCCGGGGACTCGGTGGAGGCGGCCCAACTGGCCGGGCGCACCCTGGCGTTGTGCCTGACCTACCTGAGCGCCGGGCATCCGCTGACGGTGGCGGTCCGGGAGAGCCTGCGCGGCTGAGGGCCGTGACCCCGTCGGTCGCGGCTCGTTGTGCCGGGTATGAAGAAGCGCAGCATGCTCGCCGTCGCCTCCCTCGCCGTCGGTTTCGCGGCCTCCCTCGCGGCGCCCTCCGCCCACGCGGCCACCTCGCTCGGGGACGGCAGGACGCCGAATCTGCTCGGCAACAGCACGGTGCTCGACCCCCTGCTCGGCGGCCACCACAGTGCGCCCGAGGCCGGCGCGACCACCAGCACGACCGGGGGCCTGCTCGGCGGCTAGGCTCCGTCCGATCGAAAGATGTCAACCGGCGGTTGACGTCGCGCCATGTGTCAACCTACGGTTGACACATGGCGAACTCCACGCGCAAGACGTACTCCGTGCGCCTCGACGACCTGATCGAGGCCATCAAGCAGGGCCAGGGCGATGCGCTGACCCAGCTCTCCAACGCGGTCGTCGCGGCGGACCACCTCGGCGAGGTGGCCGACCACCTGATCGGCCACTTCGTCGACCAGGCCCGACGCTCGGGCGCCTCCTGGACCGACATCGGCCGCAGCATGGGCGTCACCCGGCAGGCCGCCCAGAAGCGGTTCGTGCCCAAGGACCCGGGCGAGCCCACCGACCTCGACCCCAGCCAGGGCTTCGGCCGCTTCACCCCGCGGGCGCGCAAGGTGGTGGTGGCCTCCCAGGAGGAGGCCCGCGACGCCCGGAACGAGGAGATCAACGCCGACCACCTGCTGCTCGGCCTGCTGCACGAGCCGGACGGCCTGGCCGTCAAGGCCCTGCTGGCTCAGGACATCACGGTGGCCCAGCTGCGGGAGGCCGCGACCGCGGTGCTGCCGGCGGCCTCGGACGAGGCGATCCCCGCGCTCATCCCGTTCGACGCGGGCGCGCGCAAGGCGATCGAGCTGAGCTTCCGCGAGGCGATCCGGCTGGGCCACAACTACGTCGGCACCGAGCACATCCTGCTCGCCCTGCTGGAGTTCGAGGACGGCTCCGGCGTGCTGGGCGGGCTCGGCCTGGACAAGGCGGGGGTGGAGGCCGCCATCGCGGCGGAACTGGCCGCGTTCAGCTGACCGGCCCGGGGGCCGCCACCCGATGGTCGGCGGCCCCGGGAGTGTCCGCCCCTTGCTCCTCACGCGACGTGAGGAGCGATCGTGGACGCATGGACACCGAACAGACCTGGAAGGTCGGGGCCTTGGCCCAGGCGAGCGGCCTGACCGTACGCACCCTGCACCACTGGGACGAGATCGCCCTGCTCAGCCCCTCCCGCCGCACCCGCGCCGGGCACCGTGAATACGGCGAAGGGGACGTCATCCGCCTCTACCAGGTGCTGGCATTGCGCCGGCTGGGCCTCGGGCTGGAGAGCATCGCCGTCTGCCTGGACGCCGGGGTGGACCCGGTCCGGCTGGTGGGGGAGCACCTGGCCGGCGTCGAGGCCTCGATCGCGGCCCTGACGACCCTGCGGCAGCGCCTCGCCCAGGTCCGCGACCAACTGGCCGACGAGCAGGAGCCGGACAGCGCCACCCTGATCGGCCTGCTGCAGGCGATGGGCAGCGCGGGCCCGGCGGGTGAGCAGGCACTGCGGCGCCACCTGGACCAGGACCAGCTCGACGCGCTGCGCGACCGCGCCGCCGCGATCGGGCCCACCGCCCACTACCTGCTCGAGGTGGAGTGGCCGGAGCTCTACCGCAGGGCGGAGGCGCTGCGGCTGGCGCAGGCCGACCCGGCCTCGGCGCCGGTGCAGAAGCTGGTGCGGCGGATGGACGAACTCGGCGCGCTCTTCGCCGGCGGCGACCCGTCCCTCTCCGCCGGCGTCCGGACAGCCTGGCACGAGGACCCGGCCGCGATGGCGGGCGACCCCGCGCTCGCCCCCGACGCCTGGCACGACCTCACCGCCTTCCTGGACCGCGCCCGGTCCGCGAGCTGACACTCCCCCTGGGACGGCCCGGGACGACCAACGGCCGCGGCCCCCTCGCATTCCTTCGAGGGGGCCGCGGCCGTTGAGGCACCTGGCAGGTGTTACTTCGTCAGGTCGGGACCCGTCGCCGCCACCGCGGCCGGAGTGTCGGCAACCGCCGACTTCTCCTCGCCACGGAAGGTGAACTTGGCGTCCTTGCCGTCGCCCTCCACGCCGACGACCACGATGTGGCCGGCGCGCAGCTCGCCGAAGAGGATCTTCTCGGAGAGGTGGTCCTCGATCTCGCGCTGAATCGTGCGACGCAGCGGGCGGGCGCCGAGCAGCGGGTCGTAACCGCGCTTGGCCAGCAGCTTCTTGGCCTCGATGCTGAGCTCCAGGCCCATGTCGCGGTCCTTGAGGCGGCCGTCCACCTTCTCGATCATCAGGTCGACGATCTGGATGATGTCTTCCTCGGTCAGCTGGTGGAAGACCACGATGTCGTCGACACGGTTGAGGAACTCGGGGCGGAAGTGCTGCTTGAGCTCCTCGCCGACCTTGGCCTTCATCCGCTCGTACCCGGTCTGGGTGTCACCGCTGGCGGCGAAGCCCAGGCCGAAGCCCTTGGAGATGTCCCGGGTGCCGAGGTTGGTGGTCATGATGATGACCGTGTTCTTGAAGTCCACGACCCGGCCCTGGGAGTCGGTCAGGCGACCGTCCTCCAGGATCTGCAGCAGCGAGTTGAAGATGTCCGGGTGGGCCTTCTCGACCTCGTCGAAGAGGACGACCGAGAACGGCTTGCGGCGCACCTTCTCGGTGAGCTGGCCACCCTCCTCGTACCCGACGTAGCCGGGGGGCGAGCCGAAGAGCCGCGAGACGGTGTGCTTCTCGCTGAACTCCGACATGTCGAGGGAGATCAGGGCGTCCTCGTCGCCGAAGAGGAACTCGGCGAGCGTCTTGGAGAGTTCGGTCTTACCGACGCCGGAGGGGCCGGCGAAGATGAACGAACCACCGGGACGCTTCGGGTCCTTGAGGCCTGCCCGGGTGCGCCGGATGGCCTGGGAGAGCGCCTTGATGGCGTCCTTCTGGCCGATGACGCGCTTGTGCAGCTCGTCCTCCATACGCAGCAGGCGGGAGGACTCCTCCTCGGTGAGCTTGAAGACCGGGATGCCGGTGGCGGTGGCCAGGACCTCCGCGATCAGCTCCTCGTCCACCTCGGCGACGACGTCCATGTCGCCGGCCTTCCACTCCTTCTCGCGCTTGGACTTCGCGTTCAGGAGCTGCTTCTCGTCGTCACGCAGCGAGGCGGCCTTCTCGAAGTCCTGCGCGTCGATCGCGCTCTCCTTCTCGCGGCGGACCTCGGCGATCTTCTCGTCGAACTCGCGCAGGTCCGGCGGCGCGGTCATCCGGCGGATGCGCATCCGGGAGCCGGCCTCGTCGATCAGGTCGATCGCCTTGTCCGGCAGGAAGCGGTCCGAGATGTACCGGTCGGCCAGGGTGGCGGCGGCGACCAGGGCGGCGTCCGTGATCGAGACCCGGTGGTGGGCCTCGTACCGGTCGCGCAGACCCTTGAGGATCTCGATGGTGTGCGGGAGCGAGGGCTCGGCGACCTGGATCGGCTGGAAGCGGCGCTCCAGCGCGGCGTCCTTCTCCAGGTGCTTGCGGTACTCGTCCAGCGTGGTGGCGCCGATCGTCTGCAGCTCACCACGGGCCAGCATCGGCTTGAGGATGGAGGCCGCGTCGATCGCACCCTCGGCGGCGCCCGCGCCGACCAGGGTGTGCAGCTCGTCGATGAACAGGATGATGTCGCCGCGGGTGCGGATCTCCTTGAGCACCTTCTTCAGGCGCTCCTCGAAGTCACCGCGGTAGCGGGAACCGGCCACCAGAGCGCCGAGGTCGAGCGTGTAGAGCTGCTTGTCCTTCAGCGTCTCCGGCACCTCGCCCTTGACGATCGCCTGGGCCAGGCCCTCGACGACCGCCGTCTTGCCGACGCCGGGCTCGCCGATCAGCACCGGGTTGTTCTTGGTGCGGCGGGACAGCACCTGCATGACCCGCTCGATCTCCTTCTCGCGCCCGATCACCGGGTCGAGCTTGGCCTCGCGGGCGGCCTGGGTGAGGTTGCGGCCGAACTGGTCCAGGACCAGCGAGGTCGACGGGGTGCCCTCGGCGGGCCCGCCGGCCGTGGCCGACTCCTTGCCGCCGCCCTGGTACCCGGAGAGCAGCTGGATGACCTGCTGGCGGACCCGGTTGAGGTCCGCACCCAGCTTCACGAGGACCTGGGCGGCGACGCCCTCGCCCTCGCGGATCAGGCCGAGCAGGATGTGCTCGGTGCCGATGTAGTTGTGGCCGAGCTGAAGGGCCTCGCGGAGCGAGAGCTCCAGCACCTTCTTGGCCCGGGGGGTGAACGGGATGTGGCCGGACGGAGCCTGCTGGCCCTGCCCGATGATCTCCTCGACCTGCTGGCGGACCGCCTCAAGAGAGATCCCGAGGCTCTCCAGGGCCTTAGCGGCGACACCCTCACCCTCGTGGATCAGGCCCAGGAGGATGTGCTCGGTGCCGATGTAGTTGTGGTTGAGCATCCGGGCTTCTTCCTGAGCCAGGACGACAACCCGCCGCGCGCGGTCGGTGAACCTCTCGAACATCGTTAATCGCTCCTCAGAGCGGTCGGGCAGTTCGGGGACTGTCCCCGCCCTGTCCTTCCGCATGCTAGTCCCGCTCAGCGGCGCGGCCTACGGTGTTCCTCGCGACTGCGAGGAAATCGTGCTGCGCGACCAGCCGACACCCTTCCCAACCTGATGCTGGGGAACGGTGTTCCCGCCAGTACGCGCGATGCACGTCTTGCCGCTACGCCAATGGCGAACACGCATCGGACCCCGATGGGGAACAGTGCGCACCCGCCTCGATTCCCGGCTTCGCGGCCTGCCTCCGGGGTGGGCCACGGAAGCCACTCACGCCCCAGTCGCCCGCCCCACCTGCATTCATACCGGAAATTCCGGCCGTTCTCGTGCAGTTTCCCCGGTAGTGTTGTTCGCCCGGCGAGAAGTTGCCCGCCCGGCGAGAACTCGCCGCCGCATCGGCCGCCGGCCCTCCGCTGGGGCCGAACGGGGCCGATGCCGTGACCGGCCCGCCGTTCCAGCGTTGCACAGTGCGTGAGCCTTCTGCTGCCGGTGCCCCAACCCGCCGGTGCCCCGCGCCCATCGGGCGCCGGCGGCCGCGGGACGGGGCGCGCCTGCGGCGGCCGGGCGGGGTGTGCCCGCGCCGGCCGGATCGGTCGCGCCGCTGATGCGGCCACGGCGCGCGGAGGGGGATCCTCCGCGCGCCGTCGTGGGTGGCGCGGTCCGCTCGCGTCCGTCCGTCGGCCCGGCGTGCACTCCCGGCTCGCCGCGCAGTGCCGCCCTGGGGCGGGTCAGGAGACGTTGGCCGCCTCGTAGGCCTCGCGGACGTTGCTCGGAACCCGGCCGCGGTCGTTCACGTTGTAGCCGTTGTCCTTCGCCCACGTGCGGATCTTGGCCGTGTCCGCACTACCGGCCGCCGGGCGGGCGGCGGCGCGGCCACCGGAGCGGCGCGCGCTGGTGAGGCGACCGCTCTGCTTGCGGCCCTTTTCGACGTACGGAGCGAGCAGACCGCGCAGCTTCTCCGCGTTGCCGGACTTCAGGTCGATCTCGTAGGCAACGCCGTCGAGCGCGAACGTCACCGTCTCGTCCGCCGAACCGCCGTCGAGATCGTCTTCAAGAATGACCTGCACCCTCTGTGCCACGGGACTCCCTTTCCGCTTAACGACCCAATGCCTTAGGGAAAGGAAACCGCCTTTTCTCGGAAAACACAAACCCCGGTCTCTTCGGCCGGGCGTGCCAAGCGGCATGGGCAAGTCGCCGTCAGTTGCTCCGGCGAGTGCGCCGCGAGTAGTGCACGGCCCGGTTCAGAGGTGCAGCAGCATGCGCGAGTTGCCCAGGGTGTTGGGCTTCACCCGCTCCAGGTCGAGGAACTCCGCCACTCCTTCGTCGTAGGAGCGAAGGAGTTCTTCATACACTTCCGTAGCGATGACGGCCGGGTCTGTCGTACCATCATCGGTTTCGCCGATCTCGATGAAGCCGTGTTTCGCGAAGAACGCGACCTCGAACGTCAAGCAGAAAATCCGACGGACGCCGAGCCACCGCGCGGTCTGCAGCAGCTTCTCCAGCAGCACGTGTCCGATGCCGTGACCTCGGCAGATCGGATCGACGGCCAGGGTGCGCACCTCCGCCAGGTCTTCCCACATCACGTGCAGCGCGCCGCAGGCGACCACGCTCCCGTCGTCATCGCGTTCGGCGACCCAGAACTCCTGAACGGATTCGAACAGTGTGACCGTGGGCTTGTCGAGCAGAATGCCGCCCCGCGCGTAGCCGTCGATCAGCCGGCGGACGGCCCGCACATCAGTGGTCCGCGCCCGGCGGATGGTGACCTCCATGGGCGCGACGTTATCGTGTCGGCCCCGGCTCGGTCCCATCGGTGCCAAGGGGCGGATTGCCGTCGTCCGAAGGGTCGGGGCCGGTGACACGAAGCGCGTCGCGCAGTGCCGCGCGCTGGTCGGCCGACATCATGCCGAAGAAGTGCACCAGGGCCGCCGCGGGATTGTCGCTGGTGGCCCACGCATCGTTCATCAGAGATGCCGTGTACGCCTCACGGGAGGAGACCGGCGCATATCGATAGGCCCGCCCCTCGCGCTCGCGGCGCAGCCAGCCCTTTCGGTAGAGCTTGTCCAGCACCGTCATCACCGTGGTGTACGCGATATCGCGTTCCGCGCGCAGATCGAGCAGAACCTCGCGAACCGTCACCGGACGGTTCCACCGCCACACCCGGGTCATGACGGCGTTCTCGAGTTCGCCGAGCGAGCGCACCATACGACCACTTTAGAGACTTTTGTCTGTTTAATGGCGCAGGCCGCCACCCGAATCGGGAGGCGGCCTGCGGCCGAGCGATCGGCCCTGCGCTACGACGGTGCTACTCGGCCGCCGAACCGCGCGCGGCACTGGCCTTGACCAGCACGTCGGCGGCGGCGTCCTCCTTGCTCTTCTGGGCGCCGCCCTGGTTGCGGATGATGGCCCGCACCAGGAACCCGAACCCGATCGCCATCACCAGCGGCGGCACGATCGCACTGATGTACTCCATCAGGTCACTCTCCCTCGGACTCTTCGGTCTTTTCGGCGGTCCCCGTGGTCTTTGCGGCCGGCTTCACCAGCGGGAAGAGCACCGTCTCGCGGATGTTCTTGCCGGTGAGCAGCATGATCAGGCGGTCGACGCCCAGGCCCAGGCCGCCGGTGGGCGGCATCGCGTACTCCAGCGCCCGCAGGAAGTCCTCGTCGATCTGCATCGCCTCGACGTCGCCGCCGGCCGCCAGCAGCGACTGGGCGGTGAGGCGGGCGCGCTGCTCGACCGGGTCGATCAGCTCGGAGTAGGCGGTGCCCAGCTCGGTCCCGAAGATCACCAGGTCCCACTTCTCCGCCACGCCCGGGATCGAGCGGTGCTGGCGGGTGAGCGGGGAGACCTCGGTCGGGTAGTCCTTGATGAAGGTCGGCCGGATCGCGTTCTCCTCCAGCAGGCGCTCGACCATCTCCAGGACGATCTGCCCGTGGCCCCACTCCTTCTCGTAGGGCACGCCGGCCGCGTCGGCGAGCTTGCGCAGCTCCTCGACGGTGGTCTGCGGGGTCACCTCGCTGCCCAGGCGGGCGGAGATGCCCGGGTAGACGCCGACCTCCTCCCACGGCTCGGCCAGGTCGATCTCGTGCTCCACGCCGTGCGCGTCGACGCCCTTGATCACCGTGGTGCCCAGCGCGTCGCGGGCCGCGTTGACGATCGTCGCGCGGATCAGCTCGGCCTGGGTGTCGTAGTCGCCGTACGCCTCGTACGACTCCAGCGAGGTGAACTCCGGGTTGTGGGTGGAGTCCGCGCCCTCGTTGCGGAAGTTGCGGTTGATCTCGAAGACCTTCTCGGCGCCGCCGACCACCAGCCGCTTGAGGTACAGCTCGGGGGCGATGCGCATGTAGAGGTCGATGTCGTACGCGTTGATGTGCGTCTTGAACGGACGCGCGTTGGCGCCGCCGTGCACCGGCTGCAGCATCGGCGTCTCGACCTCGATGTAGCCGCGCTCCTCGTAGGTGCGGCGGATCGAGCGGACCACCTTGCTGCGCAGGTGCAGGATCTCGCGGGCCTCGGGGTTGACGATCAGGTCCACGTACCGCTGGCGGACCCGGGCCTCCGGGTCGGTCAGGCCCTTGTGCTTGTCCGGCAGCGGGCGCAGGCACTTGGCGGTGAGCTCCCAGCGGTCCACCATGACGCTCAGCTCGCCGCGCTTGGAGGTGATCACCTCGCCCTCGACGCCCACCTGGTCGCCCAGGTCGATGTCGCTCTTCCAGGCCGCCAGCCGCTCCTCGCCGAGCTTGTCCAGCGAGAGCATCACCTGCAGGTCGCCCGAGCCGTCGCGCAGGGTGGCGAAGCAGAGCTTGCCGCCGGTGCGGGCCAGGATCACGCGCCCGGTGATGCCGGCGCGCTCGCCGGTGGCGGTGTCGGCGGGCAGGTCCGGGTGCTTGGCGCGGAGGTCCGCGATGGTGGTGGTCCGCGGGAACCCGACCGGGTACGGGTCGATCCCGGCGGCGCGGAGCCGGTCGAGCTTCTCGCGCCTCACGCGCATCTGCTCGGGAAGGTCGTCGGTCGCGGGAAGGCTGCTCTGATCGCTCACCTCACCAGGGTAGCGAGCCAAACACCCCGCTCCGCCACCGGATATCTCCGGACGGCGGGGCGGGGTGTCCGGCCTGGCCGTCAGTGCTGCGCGCCGGCCTTGCGGCGACGGGCGGCGTACACCAGGGCGCCGGCGCCGAGCAGCACCGCGGCGCCACCGGCGGCGGCGATCGCACCGGCGTCGGAGCCACCGCCGGTGAAGGCGAGCTCCTGGCCGGCCGGCTTCGCGGCGGCCTCGGTGGCCCGGGCAGCCGGGGTGGCCGGGGCCACGGGGGCGGCGGTGGTCGGCGCGGCGCTGGTGGCGGCGACGGGGGCGGCGCCGGTCGGGGCGGCGCTCGGGGTGGCGGCGGCCTGGGTGCCGAAGGCCAGCTGGACGCTGTTGTTGGCCGGGTTCGGGTCGAAGTCCAGCTTGTCGGTGGCGTCGAAGTCGGACGGCGCCTCACCGTTCACGAAGTCGACCAGCCCGTTGCGCACGGCGCTCGGGTCGTCCACCTGGATGCCGAAGTTGAAGGTGATCTTGAAGCCGGCCGGCTGGGTGTCCTTGGTGTCGCAGCGGTACATCGTGCGGTTCGCCGCGTCGGTCAGGTGCGTCTGCAGCAGGCAGCCGCTCGGCACCGTGGTGGCCTTGACCCCGGCGGGCAGGATCACCTGCAGGTCGGCGATCGAGGAGCCGGCCCGGTCGCTGTACAGCGCGGGGCCGTCGTTGCGCAGGCCGACCTGCAGGGTGCCCTGCTTGCCGCCGGCCTGGGGCTGCCAGCTGCCGAGCGCGACGTAGTCCGCGTGGTTGACGGCGGTGACGTCGAGTTCCGCCCCGCTGTTGGTGCCGAGGTCGGCGACGGTCGAGGGGCCCTGGCCGGGCGTCTCGGGCTTGCCGAGGGTCAGGTGGGGGCCGCTGCCCTGGGTGAACGTCTCGGTGCTGAAGCGGGTGAGGTCGTACGGCTGCGGGCTCACCGCGAATTCGACGAAGTCCTCCAGCGCCTGGCTGCTCACGTCGAACTGCATCGGGTCCAGATGGACCGTCTCGCCCGGCGCGATGCCGGTGTCTATGGTGCAGACGGCGGTCGAGGCGATGCCGTTGGCGTCCTTGCCGTACTTGCAGTTGCCGTACTGCTGGTGGAACGGCAGGGCGACGGACGAGAAGATCTCGATGTTCGTCTGGGTCGAGGCCAGCGTGCCGTTGTTGGTGATCTCGAGCCCGGTGCCCACGGTGGAGCCGATCTTCACACCGTTCTGCGCCGGGATCTGCTGGACCGACAGCTTGGTGCCGCCGACGGTGAGCGCGGTGTCGAAGGTGGTGGTGGCCCCGTCGTCCGTGGTGGCCGTGAGGTGGAGCTTCGCGGAGGCGCCGGGCTTGGCGCCGGCGACCGCCGCGAAGTTCAGCTGGGGCTGGGCCTCGGCGTACGGCCCCATGGAGTCCGTGCAGCTGACGACGGTGCCCTTGACGTTGCAGCTGGCGCTCGGCCGGAACGTGGCGATGCCGGTCAGCGCGCTGGTGTCGAAGGTGTAGGTGAGGCCCTCGTTCGAGGCCGCGCCGGGCTCGTCGATCCGGAGCTGGACCTGCTTCGGGGTGCCGTCTGCGGCCAGTGCGTTGGCGGCATCGCCGCTGATGGTCAGCTTGCCGGCCGCCGCGTGGGCCGGCAGCGCCGTCAGGCCGGCGGTGAGGAGCGCGGTGAGCGCGGTGGCGCCGGCGGCGGTGGCGCGGCGGGTGCGGACTGAGAGCACGGGGGTCCCCCTGGTTGCTGAATATTCCCAGCGGACCATAGGGGCGGACGTGACGGCGCGAATCGGACAGTTTCGGGCAGTGGTGGCTTAAATGCACTCAAGTTTTAGTGAAGCTTGACCATGAATCAGGAACGCAGCCATCACATTATCGACAAAGCGCTGCACGCCACCGCCTGCGGAAGGCGATGGCGTGCAGTTCGGACCAGGGCGTCAGCGCTGCGCGTCAGCCGGTGCCGGTCGCCAGCTCCTCGTCCTCCTCGGCCTGCGCGACCACCACCGGTGCCGGGCGGCGGGCGAAGAGCTCGGCGGGGGTGGGGATGCGGCCGGTGCCGGGGGCACCGGCGGTGCCGGCCGGGGCGGTGGCCTTCGGGCGGGGGGCGGGGGTACCAGCGGGGGTGCTCATCGGGATCGGTCCTCCGGCGCGGTCGGCTCGGTCGTTGAGGGGGCTGGGTACGGCCGCCAGGTGCCGCGTGGTGGCGGGACCCGGGACGGTGGGGCGGGGCAGGCCGGTGGTGCGGGCCAGGCGCTCGCGGATGGCGGTCTCGGCGAGGGCGTGGCAGCGGCCGGCCAGGCGGGAGCGGCGGGTGCGTTCACCGGGGCCGCAGGGCAGCTTGGCCAGGGCGCGCAGGGCGGCGAGGTCGTCCGGTTCGGGGAGGTAGCCGTCGGTGACGGCCTCCTCCAGCCGTTCCAGGTAGCCGCGGGCGCTGCCGGGCAGGGCGCGCCGGTAGCGGACCAGCTCGGCGAGGAGGAAGCCACGCAACCGGCCGCCCTCGCTGACGGCCTCGTCGATGGCCTCGGCCAGTCGGAGCGCCTCCTGGACGTCCTCGACCCAGAGGTCGGCCGGCAGAGGGCCGGCCGGGCTCTGGGCGGGGACGGCGGGGTGGAGGGCTTGGGCGAGGGCACGGCGCAGCACGCGCACTTCGTCGCTGCTGAAGGCCATGCCACCGCGGGATCCGTGAGGCGTGGGCATAAGTTGACACTACGTGAGGAATATCCGATTTGTGGGATGCCTCGCATGGCGCCGCCCGGATGGCCCAGCCTTATATCTGATGGTCCGTCAACTCGCGGTGTTCCGCTCGTAGACCAGTCGCAGTCCGATCAGCGTCAGCCAGGGCTCGTGCACGTCGATGGTGCTCGCCTCGTCCAGCACCAGCGGGGCCAGGCCGCCGGTGGCGATCACCTGGACGTCCTCGGGGTCGGTGGGCGAGAGCTCCTTGGCCATTCTGCTGACCAGCCCGTCCACCTGGCCGGCGAAGCCGTAGAGCACGCCGGACTGCATGCCCTCCACGGTGTTCTTGCCGATCACATTGCGGGGCTTGGCCAGCTCGATCTTGCGCAGCTGGGCGCCGCGCACCCCCAGCGCCTCGACCGAGATCTCGATGCCGGGGGCGATCGCGCCGCCCACGTAGTCGCCGCGCTCGTTGATCGCGTCGAAGGTGGTGGCGGTGCCGAAGTCGACCACGATGCACGGCCCGCCGTACAGGTGGTTGGCGGCCAGTGCGTTGACGATCCGGTCGGCGCCGACCTCCTTGGGGTTGTCCATCAGGACGTGCACCCCGGTCTTGACGCCGGGGGCCACCAGCACCGCGGGCAGGTCGCCGTAGTAGCGGCGGGTCACCTCGCGCAGCTCGTGCAGCACGGCGGGCACCGACGAGCAGATCGCCAGCCCGTCCACCCGCTCGCGGCCCGCGCCACCGGGCTGGCGGCCCATCAACCCCTGCATCAGGACCGCCAGTTCATCGGCGGTGCGGCGCGGGTCGGTGGAGATCCGCCAGTGGTCGACGACCTCCTCACCGTCGAACAGGCCGAGCGTGGTCTGGGTGTTGCCGACGTCGATGGTGAGGAGCATGGGCCCCGCTTTCCGGATCGGAGGGGTCGTCAAGGGTCGTCAGGGGTCGGCCGCCGGATCAGGCCCTCAGGTCCAGGCCGATGTCCAGGACCGGCACCGAGTGGGTGATCGCGCCGACCGCCAGGTAGTCGACACCAGTCTCGGCGACCTCGCGCGCGGTGGCCAGGGTCAGACCGCCGGAGGCCTCCAGCTTGGCCCGGCCCGCCACCAGCTCCACCGCCTCGCGCATCTTCGGCACGGTGAAGTTGTCCAGCAGGATCAGCTCGGCACCGAGCTCCAGCACCGGCGGGATCTGCTCCAGGGTGTCCACCTCGACCTCCACCGGCAGCTCGGGGTAGGCGGCCTTGACGGCCGCGAAGGCCTCGGCCACGCCGCCCGCGGCGACCACGTGGTTGTCCTTGATCAGCGCGGCGTCGGAGAGCGCCATCCGGTGGTTGACGCCGCCGCCGCAGCGCACCGCGTACTTCTGCAGCGCCCGCAGGCCCGGGTGGGTCTTGCGGGTGTCGCGCACCGCGGCGCCGGTGCCCTCCAGGGCGTCGGCCCAGGCGCGGGTGGCGGTGGCGATGCCGGACAGGTGGCAGAGCAGGTTGAGCGCGCTGCGCTCGGCGGTGAGCAGGTCGCGGGTGCGGCTGCGCACCGAGAGCAGCACCTGGCCGGCCTCGACCCGGTCGCCGTCCTCGACGTGCCGCTCGACCTCGAACTCCTCCTCGCAGATCAGCGAGACCACGGCCTCGGCGATCCGCAGACCGGCCACCACGCCCGCCTCGCGGGCGGTGAAGTCGGCGGTGGCCACCGCGTCCTCGGGGACGGTGGCCACCGAGGTGACGTCCTCGCCGCCGGCCAGGTCCTCGGCCAGCGCCAGGGTGGCGATGTCCTCGACCTCGACCGGGTCCAGGCCCGCCTGCTCCAGCAGCTCGGCCAGCGCCGGGTCCAGGCCCGTCTCGTAGCCCTCGCCGTCGGCGCAGCCGCAGCCGGCGCCGCAGCCGTCCTGGTCGGCCAGCGGAAGTTCCTCGTGGCTGTGGGTCATTGGTTCTGGTGCTCCTCACGGACGCGGACACCGGCGGCGTCCAGGACGGTGGTCAGATGACGCTGCCAGTTGGCGTCGTCGCGGTCGGGGAAGTCCTCGCGCCAGTGGCAGCCGCGGGTCTCGGTGCGGCGGGCGGCCGCGGCCACCAGGGCGGTGCCGACCAGCAGCAGGTTGGCCGCCTCCCAGGTCTCCACCCGCGGGTCGGCCGGCTTCTGCTCGGCGGCCCGCTCGGCGGCGCCGGCGGCGAGCGCGGCCAGCCCCTCGGCGGCTTCGGCCATGCTCCCGGCCGAGCGCAGCACGCCCGCGCCACGCGACATCAGGTGCTGGATCCGGGCCCGCGCCTCGGGGGCGGGCAGCGGGACGGGGGTGGCGGCCCGGGCGGCCGCCACGTCGACCTCGCGCAGCGGCAGTTCGCCGGCCGCGCTGCGCTCGGCCAGGTCGTGGGCGATCCGCTCGGCGAAGACCAGGCCTTCGAGCAGCGAGTTGGACGCCAGCCGGTTGGCGCCGTGCACCCCGGTGCAGGCCACCTCGCCGCAGGCGTAGAGGCCGGGCACCGAGGTGCGGCCGTGCAGGTCGGTGCGCACCCCGCCGGAGGCGTGGTGCGCGGCCGGGGCCACCGGGATCGGCTCGGTGACCGGGTCGATGCCGTGGGCCCGGCAGGAGGCCAGGATGGTGGGGAACCGCTCGGCCCACATCCGCGCGCCGAAGTGCCGACCGTCCAGGTACATGTGCTCGGCGCCCTGGGCCGCCATCTGCCGGGTGATCGCCTTGGCCACGATGTCACGCGGGGCCAGCTCGTTGAGTTCGTGCTGGCCGACCATGAAACGGGTGCCGGCGGCGTCCACCAGGTGGGCGCCCTCGCCGCGGACGGCCTCGGAGACCAGCGGCAGCTGGCCCTCGGCCCCCGGGCCGACCCAGAAGACGGTGGGGTGGAACTGGACGAACTCCAGGTCGGCCACCTCGGCGCCGGCCCGCAGCGCGAGCGCCACCCCGTCGCCGGTGGAGACCGCCGGGTTGGTGGTGGCGGAGAAGACCTGGCCCATGCCGCCGGTGGCCAGCACCACGGCCCGGGCCCGGATCGCGCCCACCCCGTCGCGCTGGCCCTCGCCCATCACGTGCAGGGTCAGCCCGGCCGTGCGGCCCGCGGCGTCGGTGAGCAGGTCGAGCACCAGCGCGTGCTCGATCAGCTCGATCTCGGGGTCGGCGTGGACGGCGGCGACCAAGGCGCGCGATATCTCCGCGCCGGTGGCGTCGCCGCCCGCGTGGACGATCCGGTTGCGGTGGTGGCCGCCCTCGCGGGTGAGCAGGATCTCGCCCTCGGCGTCGGTGTCGAAGGCCGCACCGAGGGCGATCAGGCGGCGCACCGCCTCGGGGCCCTCGGTGACCAGCACCCGCACGGCCTGCTCGTCGCAGACCCCGGCGCCGGCCACCAGGGTGTCGGCCAGGTGCTGTTCGGGGGTGTCGCCCTCGCCCAGGGCGGCGGCGACACCGCCCTGGGCCCAGCGGGTCGAGCCCTCGTCGAGCACTGCCTTGGTGACCACCGTCACCCGCAGGCCCGCTGCGCGGATGTTCAGGGCGGCCGTCAGGCCGGCGACACCCGAGCCGACCACCACGACGTCGGTCGTGGCGGTCCAGCCGGGCGCGGGTGCGGTGAGGCGGTGGGTCGCAGGCATCTCAGGCTCCAGTCGGCCGGTGTTACGCGTGTACGGCGTCGCCGCGCAGGGTGTCCGTCCCGGGCAGGGCTTCGGCGGCGTCGGAACCGAAGCCGGTGATCCTGTTCTCCGCGTCCACGAAGACCACCTTGGGCTGGTAGGCCCTGGCCTCGGCGGTGTCCATCTGCCCGTAGGCGATCAGGATCACCAGGTCGCCGGGGTGGACCAGGCGGGCGGCGGCGCCGTTGATGCCTATCACGCCGGTGCCGCGCGGCCCGGCGATGGTGTAGGTCTCCAGCCGGGCGCCGTTGTTGATGTCGACGATGTGGACCAGCTCGCCGGGGAGCAGGTCGGCCGCGTCGAGCAGGTCCTGGTCCACCGTCACCGAGCCGACGTAGTGCAGGTCGGCCTGGGTGACGGTGGCCCGGTGGATCTTGGACTTGAGCATGGTGCGGAGCATGGGTCACGCCTCCTGAGGTGAGTGCATGCCGAAGGGAATTACTGGGTTACCTGACCTGCAGGCGGACGTTGTCGATCAGGCGGGTGGACCCCACCTTCGCCGCCACGGCCAGCACCGCCTCGCCCTGGAAGTCGTCCGGCGCCTCGACGAAGTCGTGCGGGTCGATCAGGGCGAGGTAGTCGAGTTCGATGCCGTCCGCCTCGGACAGCACCTGCCCGGCCGCCTCGCGCACGGCCGCCGGGCCCTTGGCGGCCACGTCACGGCCGGCGAACAGCGCGCGGGAGAGCGCCAGCGCCTGGGTGCGCTCGGCCTCGGAGAGGTAGCGGTTGCGCGAGGAGAGTGCCAGGCCGTCGGCCTCGCGGACGGTCGGCACGCCGATCACCTCGACGTCGAAGTCCAGGTCGGCCACCATCCGCTGGATGACCGCCAGCTGCTGGGCGTCCTTCTCGCCGAAGAACGCGTAGTCCGGGTCGGTGATGTGCAGCAGCTTGGCCACCACGGTCAGCACCCCGTCGAAGTGCCCCGGGCGGGTGGCGCCCTCGAAGCGCTCGCCCATCGGGCCCGCGCTCAGCCGCACCTGCGGGGTGCCGTTGGGGTAGACCTCCTCGGGCAGCGGGGCGAAGACCACGTCGGCGCCGTGCTCCTCGGCCAGTCGCACGTCGGCGGCCAGGCTGCGCGGGTAGCGGTCCAGGTCCTCGGTCGGGGCGAACTGCAGCGGGTTGACGAAGACCGTCACGGCCACCCGGCCCTCGGGGCCGACCTCCTTGCGGGCGGCCCGGATCAGCGCGGCGTGGCCCTCGTGCAGCGCGCCCATGGTCATCACGACCGCGTTGTCCACCGGGCGCTCGTCGGGCCAGAAGGCCGCCTCGAAGTCGCCGACGGTGTGGGTGAGCTGGGTCTTGCGGACCATGGGGGCCTTGGCGGCGGGCTTGGGGCGGGCCATTACTTCTCCTCGTTGAGTACGTCCAGCAGCGAGGCCGCCGCTTCGTCCGTCAGCGTCCCGTGCGCCAGCGCCCGCTGCGCGGTGGCCTTCGCCATCGCCCGGTAGGCCGCCGGGATGTCCGGGGACACGGTGGTCAGCTGCGCCAGGTGGCGGCGCACGGTGCCGGCGTCGCCGCGGGCGACCGGGCCGGTCAGCGCCGCGTCGCCGGAGCGCAGGCTGTTGTCCAGCGCGGCGCCGAGCAGCGGGCCGAGCAGCCGGCCCGGTTCGGCGATGCCCGCGGTGCGCAGCAGGTCCATGGCCTGCGCGACCAGGGTGACCAGGTGGTTGGCGCCGTGCGCCAGGGCCGTGTGGTAGAGCGGGCGGACCGCCTCGGGAACCCACTCGGGCTCGCCGCCCATCTCCACCACCAGCGCCTCGGCCACCGGGCGCAGCTCCTCGGGAGCGGTCACCCCGAACGGGCAGCCGGCCAGCCGGGCCAGGTCGACGGAGCCGCCGGTGAAGGTCATCGCCGGGTGCAGCGCCAGCGGCAGTGCGCCGGCCCGGGTGGCGGGATCCAGCACGTTCACGCCGTACGCGCCGGAGGTGTGCACCACCAGCTGGCCGGGGCGGATCGCGCCGGTCGCGGCCAGGCCCGCGACCAGGTCGGCGAGCACGTCGTCCGGCACGGTGAGCAGCACCAGGTCGGCGGCGGCCAGCACCTGGGGCGGTGTCACCAGCCGCACCCCCGGCAGCAGCTCCCCGGCGCGGCGCAGGGAGGCGGCGGAGACGCCGGAGGCGGCCACCACCTGGTGGCCGGCCAGTTGCAGGGCGGCGCCGAGCGCCGGGCCCACCCGTCCGGTCCCCACCACGCCCACGGTCAGGCGGGCGGGGCGGGCCGCGGGGTCACTCGGGTCGGGGAGGTCGAAAAGATCGGAAGTGCTCACGGGCTTCTGCGTTCCAGTCCTCATACGGGTACCAGACGGTCCGTCCCATCCTACGGCCCCCCTACGCGCGGCCCGCCCGCAGCAGCCCCGCCTCGTAGGCGAGCACCACGGCCTGCACCCGGTCGCGCAGGCCCAGCTTGCCCAGGATCCGCCCGACGTGGGTCTTCACGGTGGCCTCGGAGAGCACCAGCTCGGCGGCGATCTCGCTGTTCGACAGCCCCTGGGCGACCAGCAGGAAGACCTCCCGCTCGCGCTCGGTCAGCGGGGTCAGCGCGGGCGGCCCCGAGGCGGGCTGCGGGACGGGCAGCACCTCGGCGAACCGGTCGATCATCCGCCGGGTGGTGGTCGGGGCGACCACCGCGTCGCCCGCGTGCACCGCGCGGATCGCGGTGACCAGCTCGGTCGGCGGCACGTCCTTGAGCAGGAACCCGCTGGCCCCGGCCTTGAGCGCGGCGAAGGCGTACTCGTCCAGGTCGAAGGTGGTCAGGATGAGCACCTTGGGCGCTCCCGCGCGGGGGGTGCCGTCGGGCTCCAGGCAGATCCGCCGGGTGGCCTGCACCCCGTCCATCCGCGGCATCCGGACGTCCATCAGGATCACGTCGACCTCGCTGGCGGCGGCCACCTCGACGGCCTGGGCGCCGTCGCCCGCCTCGGCGGCGATCTCGATGTCCGCCTGTGACTGCAGCACCATCCGGAAGCCGGTGCGCAGCAGTTCCTGGTCGTCGACGAGCATCACGCGGATCGTCACCTGGGGGTTCTCCTTATCGGGCGGTCTTGAGGGGGAGCACGGCGCGGATCCGGAACCCGCCGCCGGGCCGTGGGCCGGCATCCAGGCTGCCGCTGACCATGCCGATCCGCTCACGCATGCCGATCAGGCCGTGGCCCTGGCCGTCCGTGCCGCCCCGGGAGAGCTGCTCGTCGGTGCTGCCGCGGCCGTCGTCCTCGATCAGCACGTTCAGGTCGCGGTCGCCGAAGTCCACCGCCACCCGGGCGCTGACGTTCGGTCCGCCATGCTTGCGCACATTGGTGAGGGCTTCCTGAACGATCCGGTAGACGGTCAGCTCGACGCCGCGCGGCAGCTCGCGGACCTCGCCCGAGGTGGAGTACTCCACCGGCAGACCGGCGGTGCGCACCTGCTCCAGCAGCTCGGGCAGCTCCTCCACACCGGGCTGCGGCACGTACTCCTCGGCCGCGTCGGCGGTGCGCAGCACGCCCAGCAGCCGGCGCATCTCGACCAGCGCCTGCCGCCCGGTGGAGGCGATGGTGCCCAGCGCCTCCTTGGCCTGCTGCGGCGAGTTGTCCATCACGTAGGCCGCGCCGTCGGCCTGGACGATCATCACCGAGACGTTGTGCGCGACCACGTCGTGCAGCTCGCGGGCGATCCGGGCGCGCTCGGCGGCCACCGCCACCTTGGCCTGGGCGTCGCGCTCGCGCTCCAGCCGGGACGCCCGGTCCTCCAGCTCCACCAGGTAGGCGCCGCGGACCCGGGTGAGGCGGCCCCAGGCCCAGCAGAGGATGAACGGGGTGGAGAGCAGCACGGCGACGAACGCCTGCTGCAGGAAGCCGTGGGCGGGTGAGCCGTTGTCCGAGCTCTTGTGCAGCATCCCGACCGTCAGAGGTCCGGCGAGCAGGCCGCTGACCAGCGCGAAGCGCGAGATCCAGGGGACGGCGAAGGCGGCGCCGGTGTAGACGAAGACCAGGTAGCCCAGCGAGGAGGCGTCCGGGTCGACGTTCGCCAGCACCTGCATCAGGCCGAGCAGCATCGCCGCGACGGTGGTCGGCCCCGGCCAGCGGCGGCGCACCACCATCAGGCCGAACATCAGCACGGTGATCAGGTAGTAGGCCCCGCTGCGCCAGCCGGTGGCGTTCATGTTGGAGACCAGGGCCAGGAAGAGCACGATGGACGCCCAGACGCCATCGACCACCATGGGGTGTCCGCGAAGCCAGGCGTAGAGTCGATGCACGTGACAAGCCTAGGCAGTCGCCAGGGGCCGTCCCGTCCGCCACAAGAGCGATACCGTCCTCGTCCGCAGGTCGGAGCCCGGTACGGTCGCGGGCATGACCTGGATGCGCTGGCGACCCGCCATGGAACGGGCCCTGTACGGGCCTCAGGGCGGTTTCTACCACCGTCCTGAGGGACCGGCCGGGCACTTCAGGACCTCCGTGCACGCCTCACCCCGGTACGCGGCGGCCGTCGGGCGGCTGCTCCTGGAGGTGGACGAGGCGCTCGGCCACCCCGAGGAGATCGCCCTGATCGACGTCGGGGCCGGGCGGGGTGAACTGGTGGGGGCGCTCTGCGGGCTGCTGCCGGGGCGGCTGCGGGCCTACGGCGTCGAGCTGGCCGCCCGCCCGGACGGGCTGCCGGCGCAGGTGCGGTGGACCGAGCGGGTGCCCGAGGGGGCGGTGGGGCTGCTGTTCGCCAACGAGTGGCTGGACAACGTCCCGCTCGACATCGCCGAACGGGACGAGGACGGTGTGCCGCGCTACGTCGAGGTCACCGTGACGGGGGAGGAGCGGCTGGGCCCGCCGTTGACCGGGGCCGACGCCGCGTGGGCCGGGCGCTGGTGGCCCGCGGGGGAGCCGGGGGAGCGCATCGAGCTGGGCGGGACCAGGGACGCGGCCTGGGCGGCGGCCGTGGGGGCGCTGGAGCGCGGGCTCGCGGTGGCCGTGGACTACGCGCACCGGAAGTCGGACCGGCCGGTCTTCGGGACCCTGGCCGGCTTCCGGAACGGCCGTGAGGTGCCCCCGGTGCCGGACGGCAGCTGCGACCTGACCGCGCACGTGGCGCTCGACTCGGTGGCCGTCCCCGGTGTCCACAGCCTGTGGACAACCCAGCGCACCGCGCTGCGCGCGCTCGGCGTCGACGGCACCCGGCCGCCGCTCGCGCTCGCCTCCAGCGACCCGGCCGGGTACGTGCGGGCGCTGGCCGCCGCGGGGGAGGCGGCCGAGCTGACGGCCACCGCCGGGCTGGGCGGCTTCGGCTGGCTGGTCCAGGCCGTCCGGATGCCGGTACCGCGGAGCCTGGCGGGGCTGGCGGGATGGCAGACTCTGGGGGCATGAGCAGCTTGAGGGAGACCACCGTCGGCATCGGGTCGGGCGCGGAGAGCACCGCCACCGACATGGTGCTGAACATCGGCCCGCAGCACCCGGCCACCCACGGTGTGCTCCGGCTCAAGCTGGTGCTGGACGGTGAGCGCATCGTCTCGGCCGAGCCGGTCATCGGCTACATGCACCGCGGCGCCGAGAAGCTCTTCGAGGCCCGGGACTACCGGCAGATCATCATGCTGGCCAACCGGCACGACTGGCTCTCCGCCTTCGCCAACGAGCTGGGCGTGGTGCTCGCGGTCGAGCGGATGCTGGGCATGGAGGTGCCCGAGCGCGCGGTGTGGACCCGCACCCTGCTCGCCGAGCTCAACCGGGTGCTCAACCACCTGATGTTCATCGGCTCCTATCCGCTGGAGCTGGGCGGCATCACCCCCGTGTTCTACGCCTTCACCAGCCGCGAGGAGCTCCAGCACGTGCTGGAGGAGGCCAGCGGCGGGCGGATGCACTTCATGTTCAACCGGGTCGGCGGCCTCAAGGAGGACCTGCCGGCCGGCTGGCTCGGCCGGGTCCGCACCGCGATCGCCGCCGTCCGCGCCCAGCTGCCGGTCTACCAGGACCTGGTGCTGGGCAACGAGATCTTCCGGGCCCGTACGGCGGGCGTCGGCGTGCTCGCCCCCGAGCACGTGCACGCCTACGGCATCACCGGCCCGATCGCGCGGGCCAGCGGCGTCGACTTCGACCTGCGCCGCGACGAGCCCTACCTGGCCTACGGCGAGCTCCAGGACGTGCTCAGCGTGGCGGTGCGCGAGGAGGGCGACTGCCTGGCCCGCTTCGAGTGCCTGCTGGAGCAGACCGTCAACTCGCTCGACCTCGCGGACGCCTGCCTGGACCGGCTGGCCGGCCTGCCGGCCGGGCCGGTCAACCTGCGGCTGCCCAAGGTGCTCAAGGCACCCGAGGGCGAGACCTACGCGTGGACGGAGAACCCGCTCGGGGTCAACGGCTACTACCTGGTCTCGCGCGGCGACAAGACGCCCTGGCGGCTCAAGCTGCGCTCGGCGTCGTTCAACAACATCCAGGCGCTGATCGAGCTGCTGCCCGGCACGCTGGTGGCGGACATGGTGGCGATCCTCGGGTCGATGTTCTTCGTGGTCGGGGACATCGACAAGTAGCCGGGCGGCTGCCGGTGGTTACGCGTCCTTCTTGCGCTTCGGGTCGGCGGGGTGCGGCGCGAGCTTGCGGTCGGCCCTGCTCTTGATCCGCTGGTCGCACAGCTCGGTCAGCACCGCGTAGGCCGCCGGGCCCATCAGCTCGGTCAGCTCGGCGCGGTAGCTGACGTAGACCGGGTCGGGGCCCTGGTGCGCCTCCGGGCTGCTGGTGCACCACCAGTGCAGGTCGTGGCCGCCCGGGCCCCAGCCGCGCCGGTCGTACTCGCCGATGCTCACCTGCAGGTAGCGGGTGTCGTCCGGGCGGTCGATCCAGTCGTAGGTGCGGCGGATCGGCAGCTGCCAGCAGACGTCCGGCTTGGTCTCCAGCGGCTCCTTGCCCTCCTGCAGCGCCAGCGTGTGCAGCGCGCAGCCCTGGCCGCCGGCGAAGCCGGGGCGGTTGAGGAAGATGCAGGCGCCGTCCACCCGGCGGGTCTGCCGGTCGCCGTCCTCGTCCAGCATGGTGATGCCGCCGTCGAGCTTGAGCCGGCCCTTCTTGTCGGTGCCCTGGTCGAAGTACTGCCAGGTCTCGGGGGTCAGCCGCTTGGCGTGCTCGATGACGCGCTGCTCGTCGTCCTCGTCGGAGTAGTGCGCGCCCAGCGTGCAGCAGCCGTCCGACTCGCCGCGGCCCGGGCGGATGCCGTGGCAGCCCTGGCCGAAGATGCAGCCCCAGCGGGAGGTCAGCCAGGTCAGGTCGCAGCGGAAGACCTGCTCGTCGTCGGCGGGGTCGGCGAACTCGACCCAGGCGCGCGGGAAGTCCAGCGCGACCTCGGGCTGGGGCTTCTTGAGGGTGGGGGCGGGGATGTCGATGGCGGCCACCCGGCAAGGGTAGCCGCCATCGGCGACGCTGCCGTCTGAAGCGCCCCGCCGGCGCCGGTCGGTCCGGGTCCCGTGCCGGCCGGTCCGGGTCGGCCCCGGTCCGGCGCCGGTCGGTCGGGTCAGTCCCGGTCAGTCCCGCAGGAAGGCCTCCAGCGCGGTGGCGAAGGCCACCGGCGTCTCGTACATCGGGTAGTGGCCGGTGGCCGGCAGCACCTCGAGCTCGGCCGCGGGGTAGAGCGGCTGCCAGCCGGTGCGGAAGAGCGCGGGGGTGAGCGCCAGGTCCAGCTCGCCGACGAAGACCCTGACCGGCAGCGGCTGGCCGGCCACCTTCGCGGCGAAGTCCTGGGTGGTCCACTCGGTCAGGTAGGCCTCGAAGGCGTCCACCCGGCTGGTCGCCGAGGAGCGGGCCACCATCCGGTCCAGCCAGACGGCGTTCGCCCGCTGCCCGGTGACCTGGTCCAGGATCATCCGGCGGGCGGTGAAGTTGCGCGGGGCGGCGTGGAAGAGCGCGTGCTCCTCCTCGCCGAGCGGGAAGGCGCCGGCCGGCACCGGCGCGACGGCGGCCAGCTTGCGCACCCGGTGCGGCGCCTGGGCCAGCACCAGCTGGGCGGCCTTGGCCCCCATCGAGTGGCCGACCAGCGAGAAGGTCTCCCAGCCCAGCTCGTCGGCGAGGGCGAGGGTGTCGGCGGCGATCTCGGCGAGGGTGAACTCGCCGGGGACCTCGACCCGGTCGCCGTAGCCGCGGTAGTCGAGGAAGGCGTAGCCGAAGGCGCTCTTGTCCAGGTAGTCCAGGAAAGGACCCCAGCCGGCGGTGGTGCCGAACCAGTCGTGCAGGACGATGACCCTGTGCTCGCCCGCGCCCAGGCGGCGGTGACTGATCGTCATGGTGGGTTGCTCCCGGGGTGTGAGTGGTCGTCAGCCACCAGGCTGGCGCGCGAGCCGCCCGATCGGCAATCGAACAGGCGGGATTTCCGCAGGTGCCGTGGCGTAGCGTGGGGATCTATGCGACTCGGTGTGCTCGACGTAGGTTCCAACACGGTCCACTTCCTCGTGGTGGACGCCCACCGCGGCGCCGCACCGCTGCCCGCGTACTCGCACAAGGCGGAGCTGCGGCTGGCCGAACTGCTCGACGAGCACGGGGCGATCCGCGACGACGGGGTGGCCCGGCTGATCGACATGGTCGCCTCCTCGCTGCGGGTGGCCGAGGACAAGGGCGTGGTCGACCTGCTGCCCTTCGCCACCTCGGCGGTGCGCGAGGCGGCCAACGGCGAGAGCGTGCTGCGCCGGGTGCGCGAGGAGACCGGGGTCGAGCTGACCGTGCTCGCCGGGCAGGACGAGGCGCGGCTGACCTTCCTGGCCGTGCGCCGCTGGTTCGGCTGGTCCTCCGGGCGGCTGCTCGACCTGGACATCGGCGGCGGCTCGCTGGAGATCGCCTGCGGCATCGGCGAGCAGCCGGACGCCGCCTTCTCGCTGCCGCTGGGCGCGGGCCGGCTGACCGCCAACCGGCTGCCGGGCGACGTGGCCGACCCCGAGGCGGTGCGCGAGCTGCGCCGCCACATCAGGGCCGAGATCGCCGGGGTGGTCGGTGAGGTGGCCAGACTCGGGCCGCCGGACCACGCGGTGGCCACCTCCAAGACCTTCAAGCAACTGGCCCGGATGACCGGCGCCGCGCCCGCCGAGGCCGGCCTGCGGGTGCCGCGCCGGCTCACCCGCAGCGGCCTGGCCGCCTGGCTGCCGCGGCTGGCCGCGATGACGGCGGCCGAGCGGGCCAAGATCCCCGGTGTCTCCGAGGGGCGCTCCCGCCAGCTGCTGGCCGGTGCGCTGGTGGCGGACGCGGCGATGGACCTGTTCGGGCTGGAGGCGCTGGACATCTGCCCCTGGGCGCTGCGCGAGGGGATCATCCTGCGCCGGCTGGACAGCATGGAGCAGCAGGGCACCACCCCGTCCGCCCCGTCGGCGCTCCTAGGCGCTTAACCTGAATCCCGTGGAGGAGGAGCAGGCCAAGGAAGCGGGCGGCGGGCGCGGCGAGGCACGGCCGCGGCGGCGCGCCGGGCAGGCGGAGCCCGCGGCACGGCCCAGGCTGCCCAGGGCGCCGCGCCGCAAGGCGGCCGCCCCGCGGCGCGACCCGCTGCTGCGCACCACCGACCGGCTGGTGCTGCCGGCGCACCCGGCGCTGCACGTCCCGGACACCAAGGTCGCGCTCTCCACCGCCTCGGTCTACCCCGACAACACCGCGATCGCCTTCGAGCTGGCCGCCAAGCTGGGCTACGACGGCGTGGAGGTGATGGTCTGGAACGACCCGGTCAGCCAGGACCTGGACGCGCTGCGCGCACTGAGCGAGAAGCACCGGATGCCGATCCTGGCGGTGCACGCACCCTGCCTGCTGATCACCCAGCGGGTCTGGACCACCGACCCGTGGACCAAGCTGAAGCGCGCCAGGGCCGCGGCCGAGACGCTGGGCGCCGACACCGTGGTGGTCCACCCGCCGTTCCGCTGGCAGCGCGCCTACGCGCGCGAGTTCGTCCAGGGCATCGAGCGGATGGCGGGCGAGACGGCAGTGCGGTTCGCGGTGGAGAACATGTACCCGTGGCGCTACAAGGACCGCGAGGTGCTCGCCTACGCCCCCGGCTGGGAGGTCACCGAGGAGGCGTACCGGCACTTCACCGTCGACCTCTCGCACGTGGCCACCTCGCGGATCGACGCCTTCGCCCTGGTCGACCGGATGGGCGACCGGCTGGCCCACGTGCACCTGGCGGACGGCTCCGGCTCCGGCAAGGACGAGCACCTGATCCCGGGGCGCGGCAAGCAGCCCTGCGCCGAGCTGCTGGAGCGCCTGGCGCGCACCGGTTTCGAGGGCCACGTGGTGCTGGAGGTCAACACCCGGCGCTCCGGCTCACCCGCCGAGCGGGAGGCCGATCTGGCGGAGGCGCTGGCCTTCACCCGGCTGCACCTGGCCACCGGCTCGCGCGTACCCTGACGGTACGAACGATCCATCGGAGGGGTGTCATGACGGACGATCAGCTCAGGGAGCACGCCGAGAGCTTCGGTGCGGTGGCTGCCGAGTACGACCGCGCCCGGCCCTCCTATCCCGGTGAACTCTTCGATGCGATCGAGGAGTTGGCGCACCGCCCGATCAAGGGCTCGCTGGTGCTGGACGTCGGCGCCGGCACCGGCATCGCCACCAGGCTGCTGCACGCCCGCGGCGCCCGGGTCACCGCCGTCGAGCCGAGCCCGGGGATGGCGGCCCAGCTGCACCGGGTCAGCCCGGAGATCCCGCTGGTCAAGGGCGACGGCAACGACCTGCCGTGCCACGACGCCACCGCCGACCTGATCACCTACGCGCAGGCCTTCCACTGGACCGACCCCGACCGCTCGCTGCCCGAGGCGCTGCGGGTGCTGCGCCCGGGCGGTGCGCTGGCGCTGTGGTGGAACATCAAGGACCGCTCGGTGCCGTACCTGGCCGCGCAGGAGGCCCGGCTGCAGGCGGCGCTGCCCTCGTACCACTTCTACGGGGTGATGAACGCGGTCGGCGAGCACCTGGACCGCTACCCGTTCGAGGTGGCCCGGCGCACCCTGCAGTGGGAGCGCCAGCTCGACGTCGAGGACGTGCTGACCGACCTGCGCTCGAAGTCCTACTTCGCGGTGCTGGAGCCCGGGGTGCGCGAGCCGGTGCTGGCCGCCGAACGGGAGGCGCTGCTGGCCGACTTCCCGGACGGGCAGGTCGTCGAGCCGTACCAGCTGGAGCTCTGGGTCGGCACCAAGAAGGCCTGACTGCCGCGTCGGCCGGTGTTCCGCCGCCTCCGGCGGGTGACCGGCATGCGGACGGCGGGTCCGGCGGCTGGGACGGGGGCGTAGGCTCGGCTGTTACCTACCCCTGGGAATGGAGAGATCCCGTGCCCGAGCTGAAGTCCCGTACGGTCACCCACGGTCGCAACATGGCAGGCGCCCGCGCCCTCCTCCGGGCCGCCGGTGTAGCCCGGGAGGACTTCGGCAAGCCGATCATCGCGGTCGCCAACTCCTTCACCGAGTTCGTGCCGGGCCACACCCACCTGCAGCCGGTGGGCCGGATCGTCTCCGAGGCGATCCAGGCGGCCGGCGGCATCGCGCGCGAGTTCAACACCATCGCGGTGGACGACGGCATCGCGATGGGCCACCACGGCATGCTCTACTCGCTGCCCTCGCGCGACCTGATCGCCGACAGCGTGGAGTACATGGTCAGCGCGCACTGCGCGGACGCGCTGATCTGCATCTCCAACTGCGACAAGATCACCCCCGGCATGCTGATGGCCGCGCTGCGCCTCAACATCCCCACCGTCTTCGTCTCCGGCGGCCCGATGGAGGCCGGCCAGGCGGTGCTGGTGGACGGCACGGTGCGCAAGCTCGACCTGGTGAACGCGATCTCCGACGCGGTCAACGAGAACGTCTCGGACGCGGACATCGCGATCATCGAGGAGAACGCCTGCCCGACCTGCGGCTCGTGTTCGGGCATGTTCACCGCCAACTCGATGAACTGCCTGGCCGAGGCGATCGGTCTCGCGCTGCCCGGCAACGGCTCCACGCTGGCCACCCACACCGCCCGCCGGGCGCTGTACGAGGACGCCGGGCGCACCGTCGTCGAGATCACCAAGCGGCACTACGAGGGCGACGACTACTCGGTGCTGCCGCGCAGCATCGCCTCCCGCGCGGCGTTCGAGAACGCGATGGCGCTGGACATCGCGATGGGCGGCTCGACCAACACCATCCTGCACCTGCTGGCCGCCGCCCAGGAGGCCGAGCTGGACTTCGACATGCGGGCGATCGACGAGATCTCGCGCCGGGTGCCGTGCCTGTCCAAGGTGGCGCCCAACGGCTCGTACTACATGGAGGACGTGCACCGGGCCGGCGGCATCCCCGCGATCCTGGGCGAGCTGTACCGCGGCGGGCTGCTGAACGAGGACGTGCACACCGTGCACAGCGACTCGCTCGCCGAGTGGCTCAAGACCTGGGACATCCGCGGCGGCTCGCCCTCGCCGACCGCCGTCGAGCTGTTCCACGCGGCGCCCGGCTGCGTCCGCTCGGCCACCGCCTTCTCGCAGTCCGAGCGCTGGGAGACGCTGGACACCGACGCGGCGGGCGGCTGCATCCGCAGCGTCGAGCACGCCTACTCGGTCGAGGGCGGGCTCGCGGTGCTGCACGGCAACCTGGCCGAGGACGGCTGCATCGTGAAGACGGCCGGCGTGGACGAGTCGATCTGGACCTTCAGCGGCCCGGCCGTGGTGCTGGAGTCCCAGGAGGACGCGGTGGACGCGATCCTGACCAAGCGGATCAAGCCCGGCGACGTGCTGGTGATCCGTTACGAGGGTCCCAAGGGCGGCCCCGGCATGCAGGAGATGCTCTACCCGACCTCCTTCCTCAAGGGCCGCGGCCTGGGCAAGGCCTGCGCGCTGATCACCGACGGCCGGTTCTCCGGCGGCACCTCGGGCCTGTCGATCGGCCACGTCTCCCCGGAGGCGGCCTCCGGCGGCACCATCGCGCTGGTCGAGGACGGCGACATCATCGCGATCGACATCCCCGGGCGGACGATCGAGCTGCAGGTCTCCTTCGAGGAGCTGCACGAGCGCCGGCTGCGCCTGGAGGAGTCGGGCGGCTACCAGCCGGTGCACCGCGACCGTCCGGTGAGCGCGGCACTGAAGGCCTACGCGGCGATGGCCACCTCGGCGGACAAGGGCGCGGTGCGCGACGTCAGCCGACTGGGGTGAGCCGACCGGCTCCGGGGCTGCTCGGTGATACTGGAGGTGTGACCGACGAGCGCCCCACCCCCGCAGCAGCCCCCGAGCCGATCCGCTTCTTCGGCACCAGCTGGGCGGCCCGCGGCGCCGACTACTGGGTGCGGCGGGTGGCCGTCTCGCTCGGCGCGCTGGTGACCGTGGCCGTCGGCGCGCTGGTGCTGCGCTTCGCGGTGAGCGGGGTGCAGCTCTCCAAGTCGGGCGGCTTCGTCAACGGGCTGCTGATCGCCGCCATCGCCGTCTGCACCTGCCTGGCGGCGCTGCGCACCTGGAAGATCCTCGCCGAGGGCCGCGACTCGCTCGAGGGCTGGATGGCCGAGGACAAGTCGCTCGGCGCGGTCTGGCTGATCGGCTGCGTGGGCGCGGCGGCGGCGTACTTCTTCCGCAGCCTGGCCGAGGCCCCGGGCGAGGCGGTCAAGCGGGCGGCCTGGGAACGCGAGACCGCCCGGCTCGTGAAGCAGCAGGCTTCGCGGGACGGGCGGCCGGGCAAGCGGAAGAAGCGGTAGCTACTGGCGGCTGGCGGTGCCGCACTCGCGGTTCGGTGGCCGCCGGGCCTGCGGCTCCTCCTGCGGGGGCCCGTTGCGCCACTTGGCGGCCAGGGTCCGGCTCCTCGCCGGGGCCTGCTGGTCAGGGTCTTCGGCTATCGGCACCGGGTCAGTACGCCGAGGACGCACAACAGTTCGCACACCGGGCGGCCAACTTGCGGGCGCCCGGTGTGCGTTCTGCGTCTTCTGAGGTGATTGCTCCCTGTTCGGGGCGGGGAGGCCGCCGGTCAGCCGGAGCGGCGGGCGGCCTTGACCGAGCCGACCACGCCGGCCACCACCAGCAGGATGCCGGCGGGCAGCAGGGAGGTGAAGAAGGCGCCGAACAGGCCCCAGCTGCCGAGCATGCTCAGGACCAGCGTGTTGAGCACCAGCAGGGCTCCGCTGGCGGGCAGTGCGGCCTGCCAGGGGTGGGCGTCGGCCCAGCGGCGCAGCCGGCGGTCGCCGGTGTCCTTGCGCAGCTGGCCGCCGACCGTGCCGACCAGGAAGAAGAAGAACAGCGCCAGCCCGACCGGGCCGGCCAGGATGCCGGTGGACCAGTGCCCGGTCACCACGTCCACGGCCAGGGCTGCACCGCCCACCACCGCGCCGACCGCCGCGGCAGCGCGCCACGGTCCGACGGTGGCGGAGGCGACGGCCAGCTGACGGTTCTCGCGTCGCGACAGATTTCCGTGTTCCATGCCTCTACGGTGCTCCTCGGGCGGCGCGCGGGCCAGCCTCCGCGGCCCTGAGTTTTCCCCTACGGGCGGGCCCGATCGGGCGGGTCCTCCAGTAGGGGACCGGAGCCCGGGCCTCCTCCTGAGGGACCGCTACCGGGCCCCGGGCCACGGGGGGCCCTGGGAGCCGGCCCGGCCGGCGGGCTGGTGCGCCTCGTCGAGGATCGGCCAGCCCTGGGCGAGGGCGTGCTCGGCCAGCTCGGGGTCCAGGCCGATCACCCGGGGGTTGCCGACCACCCGCAGTGTGCGCAGGCCGCCGCAGTGGTCGACGTAGCCGAAGCAGCGGGCGGGGTCGAGTCCGAGCAGGATGATCGCCTCCACCACGGTGACCGGGGGTTCACCGGAGCGTGGCAGTGGCCCGGGTCTGGAGTGGTGCGGCTCGGGGTGCAGGATCAGGTCGGCCTCGACACCCAGGGTCGCGGTGTCGGGAAGCGGCCAGGGCCGGGACATCACCAGCACGACCAGGTCGCCGGCCTGGCGG
The DNA here is from genome assembly GCF_035976515.1 of Kitasatospora sp. NBC_01302. Lineage (NCBI taxonomy): Bacteria > Bacillati > Actinomycetota > Actinomycetes > Kitasatosporales > Streptomycetaceae > Kitasatospora > Kitasatospora sp. NBC_01302. The sequence continues at coordinate 4,204,297 of NZ_CP108404.1, read as the reverse complement.
TGGCGGATCGCCGCCGCGCGCAGGGCCTTGAGGCAGCCGACGGAGCGATTGCCGTCCGCCAGGTCGAAGAATGCCGCGCGCATCGGCTCAACCATGATCCTGCCTATCCCCCCTTGGAGACAAGGCCGTCGCCATTGTCACCGGTATAAGTATGGACGCCAGGTCAACGCTTCCGAAGTCGCGTGCAATCGAGGAGTCCGCCACAGAAGATATCCCTTCTTTAACACCTCTCACGGGCCGATCAAGGTTGTTTTTAATACCGGCTACGGTTGGTCACGGGAATACCGGCTTTGTCCGCCTCGGGCGTGACGGTGCGTCAGGTCGTTAATTCCGACTGCCCGGATCGCACCAATGGCCTGCTTCTTCCGAGTTGACCCGGGATTGTGGCGACTCGACGGCTTCGCGACCAGGGCGTTTCAGGAGTGATCGGCCGATTTCCCGTGCCCTGCCCACGTCAAGGTGCGCTGGAGGGCGCCTGGCGACCTGACGATAAAGGGAGGATTAGACCACGGATTTGACTCCTCCGTTGACACGCTGTGACTCATGTTGTTGAGTATTACTGGACAAGGTCGCCAACGTGGGGATGCGAGATGGGTGGCGGAGACATGGGGACCGTGGGGATCATCCTGGCCGGGGGGCGAGGCGAACGGGCCAAGCCGATCACCCTGGAGTCCGCGGACTACATCCGCAGCAAGGCGCTGATCCCCTTCGTCGGCCGCAGGCTCATCGAGTGGGTCGTCGAGGCCTGCCGGGAGCAGGGCATCCGCCGCTTCTACGTGGTCGCCCAGGGGCTGGAGAACCGCAGTCAGATCATGCTGCTGCTGGGCCACGGCGAGCGCTACGGCGTCGAGGTGCGGTACTCACGGCCGAGTTTCGACCGGTACAACGTCGGTTCCGGTGCCGCCACCCTGCACAACCTGGAGGAGTGGGACCTGACCGAGCAGGCCCTGGTGCTGCCGGTCGACTCGATCTTCGACTTCTCGCTCGCCGAACTGGAGGCCGGCCACCAGGCCGGCAAGGCCGTGGTCACGGTGGCCGCGGTGGCCCGTGCGCCGGGCGAGGTGGCCGGCAAGTACGGCGCGATGCAGACCGACCGGGCCGGACTGGTGGCCGGCTTCGTGGAGAAGCCCGACCCGGCCCGGATCAGGGAGCTCTTCCCCGAGGTGCGCGAGGACCCGGGCGCGCTGCTGCCGACCAACGCCGGGATGTACCTGATCGACTGCGCCCGGCTGCGGCAGGCCGCCCGGGAGCCCGAGCTGATGCGCCAGGCGCAGCAGCGGCTGGACTGGGGCGGCGACCTGCTGCCGTACCTGGTCGAGCGGGGCCTGCCGGTGGCCGCGCACCCGATCGCCCGGCTCGGTGACCTCGGCAACGTCGAGGACTACCTGGTCACCCTCAAGGACGTGCTGGCCGGCGACTACCCGCTGATGAACGAGCTGATGGCGGCGCCGCGCAGTGCCAGTCCGCGGTACTGGATCCACGAGAGCTCGCTGGCCACCCGGGACGACATCACCGGGACCACGCTGGCCGACAAGATCGAGGACGGCAGCGTGGTGATCGGGCCGGGGGTGCGGATCGGGCGGCACGTGGCGGTGGGCGCGGACGTCCACCTGGAGTACGCCGACGTCGGCGACGGCGTCGAGCTGCGCGAGGGGGCGCGGCTGGCCCGCAGCTCCTGCGGCGACGCCTCGGTGATCGGACCGTACGCCGAGGTCAGCGACACCTACGTGGGACCGATGGTGGAGATCCAGTCGGACCGGGAGAACCCGGTCCGACTGGAGAGTTTCTCGGCCATCGGGGACGGCGCCCAGCTGTGGCCCGGCTGCCGGCTGCGCGGGGTGAGCGTCTACCCGCGCCTGAGAGTGCCGGCGCTGGCGAATCTGCCCGCCGGCACCAGCCTGACCAGCTCGGACGACATCCTGCGCTGGGTCTGACCCGGCGCAGGGGCAGCACGGCGGAACTCGCATGACGGATCACTCAGTGGGATCGGATCGGCTCGCCGGGACCGCACGACAGGGACCGGCACGGCAGGAATCGGCTCGGCAGGGACCGGCACGGCGAAGCGAAGGAGAAGGGCATGGACAGTCCGGTGGTGGTGGTCGGCGGCGCGGGGCGCGTGGGACGGCTCATCGTGCGGCGGCTCCTGGAGCGGCGCGAGGGCGTACGGGTGGTGGGCCGCAGCGCCCCGCCCGCCAGACTCGCGCCCGCCGCCGACGCCGCGTTCGTCCGGGGCGACGTGCGGGTGCCCGAGACGCTGGTCCGTCCGCTGGCGGGCTGCTCGGCGCTGATCTACAGCGTCGAGCCGGGCACCGACGACCGTGGCCCGGACCGACCGGAGACCACGCTCTTCCAGGGCGTGCGCAATGCGCTGGCGGCGGCCGCGGCCGGCGGCAACCAGCCGCACGTGGTGCTGATCAGCCAGTTGCACGCGACCCACCAGGGCCACCCGCTGAACGCCTACGGCCGGCTGCTGGTGTGGCGGCACGCCGGCGAGGAGGCGCTGCGCGAGTCGGGCCTGCCCTACACCGTGGTGCGCCCGGGCTGGCTGATCGACGATCACGGCGCGGGCCGGCGGGTGCGGCTGGAGCAGGGTGACCGGGGGGTGGGCCAGGTGGACCGGGAGGACCTGGCCGAGGCCTGCGTGCAGGCGCTGTACACCCCGGCCGCGCGCGGCGTGACCTTCGAGATCTTCAACGAGCCAGGGGTCCCGATCCCGTCCTGGCAGCAGGCCTTCGGGTCGCTCGCCTGGGACCGGACGCCGGTGGCCTGACGAGACGAGACGCGGCGGCCCCGACCCCGGCGCTCCGGCGACGGCGGGCCGGGCACCGGGACCCGCCGCACTCCGCCCGCACCCGTGCGCGCGACTGCGACGGCGGAGAACACGACCGGAATGTGTCCTCCGTTGGGGGGACGGGCGGTCGGAATCCACAGTTCCGGGTGCACCATGGGTAGGGAGTTGACAGAAAAAATGACCATGAGTCAGACAGTGACGACCGAAGTCCCGGTCGAAACGCTCATGCGGGCCGAGGTGACTGCGGGTCGACCGCAGCCGCTGGGCGCCACCGTGGACGCGAACGGGGTGAACTTCGCGATCTTCTCGGAACGGGCGACCCAGGTCGACCTGCTGCTGTTCGACAGCTACGACGCCCCGGTGCCCGCCCGGGTCATCACGCTGGATCATGAGCGGCACCACAGTTACCACTTCTGGCACTGCCATGTCAGTAATCTCGGTCCCGGTCAGGTGTACGCATACCGGATGGACGGCCCGCACCACACGAAGGAGTCCGGAACCCGGTTCAACCCGCGCAAGGTGCTGCTCGATCCGTACTCCCGGGCGAATATCAATACCCTGTGGGATCGAAAGCTGGCGGTGGGCCCCGAGGACAACTGCGCCGCCTCGATGCGCAGCATGGTGGTCGACCTGGACGGCTACGACTGGGAGGGCGACGAGCCGCTGCGCACGCCGCTGGCCGACTCGGTGATCTACGAGATGCACGTGGGCGGCCTGACCTCCTCGCCGACCGCCGGCGTCTCCCACCCGGGCACCTTCAGCGGCGTGGTGGAGAAGATCCCCTACCTCAAGGAGCTCGGGGTCACCGCGGTCGAGCTGCTGCCGGTCTTCGACTTCGACGAGATGCAGGTGCTGCGCAGCGGCCCGGACGGCGCCCCGCTGACCAACTACTGGGGCTACGACCCGTTCGGCTTCTTCGCGCCGCACAGCGACTACTGCTCGGACCCGTGCGGCTGCAAGCACATCGAAGAGTTCCGCGACATGGTCAAGGCGCTGCACAAGGCGGGCATCGAGGTCATCCTGGACGTGGTCTTCAACCACACCTCGGAGGGCAACGAGCACGGCCCGACGATCAGCTTCCGCGGTCAGGCCAACGAGGTCTACTACCACCTGTGGTCGCAGGACCGCCGGCACTACATGGACTTCACCGGCTGCGGCAACGCGATCAACGCCAACCACCCGGCGGTCGCCAAGTTCATCATCGAGTGCCTGGAGTACTGGGTCACCGAGCACCACGTGGACGGCTTCCGGTTCGACCTCGCCTCCGAACTCTCCCGCGGGGCCGAGGGGTTCGAGATGGAGACGCCGCCCGTCCTGTGGGGGATCGAACTGTCCGGGATCCTCTCCGAGACGAAGATCATCGCCGAGCCGTGGGACGGCGGCGGCCTCTACCAGGTCGGCCGGTTCCCGGGGAAGCGCTGGGCGCAGTGGAACGGGCCGTTCCGCGACGACGTGCGCCGCTTCGTGCGCGGTGACGCCGGCCTGGTCGGCACCCTGGCGACCCGGCTCGGCGGCTCCCGCGACCTGTTCGGCCGCCAGGGCGAACTGCCCACCAACAGCATCAACTTCATCACCTGCCACGACGGGTTCACGCTCAACGACCTGGTCAGCTACAACGGCAAGCACAACCTGGCCAACGGCGAGGCGGGCGCGGACGGGTCCTACGAGAACTACAGCTGGAACTGCGGCGTCGAGGGCCCCACCGACGCCGAGGAGGTGGAGCGCCTGCGGGTGCGCCAGATCAAGAACTTCGCCGCGATCCTGCTGCTCTCCCGCGGCGTGCCGATGATCCTGGCCGGCGACGAGTTCCGCAACAGCCAGGGCGGCAACAACAACGCCTACTGCCAGGACAACCAGATCTCCTGGCTGGACTGGGAGCAGGCGCAGAAGGAGAACGAGGTCCGGGACTTCTTCCGCGGCATGATCGCGCTGCGCAAGCGCTTCGCGGCGCTGCGCCAGCCGCGGTTCTTCGAGGACCGGCGCAACGAGCGCGGCCTGCCCGAGGTCACCTGGCACGGCTGCCAGTTGGAGCAGCCGGGCTGGGAGGACGGGCAGGCCCGGGCGCTGGCGCTCACGCTGGCCGGGTTCGACGGCGACCCGGACCTGCACATCGTGCTGAACATGTTCCACCTGGGCCTGGACTGCGAACTGCCCCATGTTCCCGGCCACCGCTGGGCGCTGGCCGTCGACAGCTCGCGCGGGCCGGGCGAGGACGTCCGCTCGCCGGACGCCCCGCTGCCGCTTGACGGCCACACCTTCCACGCCCATGGCCGCAGCGTGGTCGTCCTGACCTCGCTGCCCGACGACGGAGGTTCCACCCGATGAGCGCTCCTGACACCAGGCGCACGTACTCCGACAGCATCGCCGGGTACGTCACCAGCTACGAGCCGACCCGGGAGCGGTTCGGCCTGCGCACCTCGGACGGTCGCGAGGTGACCATCCACCTGGACGAGGCGCTGAACTCGCAGATCGTGCGCAACCTCGGCGAGCCGCCCAAGGACACCACCGGCGCCACCCGGGACATGCTCGCCGAGGGCCGCTACGTCTTCGTCTACGGCATCTTCTACCAGTGGGAGGGCGGGCAGCGGATCGAGGCCCGGCAGATCACCTTCCCCGAGGAGCGCCGCGGCTCGTACGTCTTCGAGCACCCGTCCTGGTGGGTGAACCAGGCGGCCGAGATCGCCGACTTCTACCTGCGCGGGCACTTCCCCGACGGGGTGTACGACTGGCGCAACTTCCGCACCAAGCTGACCCTTTCGGGCACCCACGTGGTGGAGAGCGCGGACAGCGACGTGCGCCAGGAGACGGACACCATCTCCCGGCTGGTCTACGGCCTGGCCACCGCCTTCATGCTGACCGGCGAGGAGCGGTTCCTCGCCGCCGCCGAGTCGGGCACCGAGTACCTGCGCGAGCACATGCGGGTGGTGGACAAGCGGGAGAACGTCGTCTACTGGTACCACGGCATCGACATCACGCACGGCGGCCAGCGCAAGGTGTTCGCCTCCGAGTTCGGCGACGACTACGACGCGATCCCGATGTACGAGCAGATCTACGCGCTGGCCGGGCCGACCCAGACCTACCGGATCACCGGCGACCCGCGGATCCTGTCCGACATCGACCACACGGTCCGGCTCTTCGACAAGTACTTCCGCGACGAGGAGCGGGGCGGGTTCTTCTCCCACCTGGACCCGATCACCATGGACCCCAGGGCCGACGCGCTGGGCCGCAACCGCTCGCGCAAGAACTGGAACTCGGTGGGCGACCACGCCCCGGCGTACCTGATCAACGCCTACCTGGCCACCGGGCGCACCGACTTCGCCAAGCTGCTGGAGGAGACCGCCGACACCATCACGGAGCACTTCCCGGACGAGCCCAACAGCCCGTTCGTGCAGGAGCGCTTCCACGCGGACTGGAGCCCGGACCGCACCTGGGGCTGGCAGCAGGACCGCGCGGTGGTCGGCCACAACCTGAAGATCGCCTGGAACCTGACCCGGATCCGGGCCCTGGCCGACAAGCCCGAGTACGCCCAACTCGCCGAGCGGATCGCCGAGATCATGCCGGCGGTCGGCAGCGACCAGCAGCGCGGCGGCTGGTACGACGTGGTGGAGCGCCAGCAGGACCCGGCCACCGGCGGGCACCGGCTGGTCTGGCACGACCGCAAGGCCTGGTGGCAGCAGGAGCAGTCGATCCTGGCCTACCTGATCCTGGCCGGCGTCTCCGGCGACCCCGAGCACAAGCGGCTGGCCCGCGAGGCGGCGGCGTTCTACAACGCCTTCTTCCTCGACTACGACGACGGCGGCGTGTACTTCAACGTGCTCGCCAACGGGATCCCCTACCTGCTGGGCACCGAGCGGCTCAAGGGCAGCCACTCGATGGCCGGCTACCACGCGCTGGAGCTGTGCTACCTGGCCGCCGCCTACACCGGCCTGCTGCTCACCTCCTCGCCGCTGACCCTGCACTTCCGTCCGCTGCCCGACTCGTTCCCCGACCGGGTGCTGCGGGTGGCGCCGGACCTGCTGCCGGCCGGCTCGATCCAGATCGACAAGGTCTGGATCGACGACCAGCCGCACCGCGACTTCGACGCCAAGGCACTGACCGTCAACCTGCCGGCCAGTGACACCCCGCTGCGGGTGCGCGTCGAGCTGGAGCCGGTGGAGATGCGGCTGCGCATCTCCAGCGACTTCGACGGCAAGACCGCCCACATCCAGCTGGCCGGCATCATCGACCGCGACGAGCTGGACAAGTTCCGCCGCGGGCTGGCCGAGGCGCTGTCGGTCAACCCGCGCCGGGTCGAGTTCCACCTCGGCGAGGTCACCGAGATGGCCCGTCCGGCGATCAACGAACTCCTCTTCCAGCGCACGAAGATCGGCATGGACGTCGACTTCGTGATCGTGGGCTGCGCGCTGCCGGAGGTGTCCCAGGCGCTGGTCGCCACGGACGCCTTCCTGCTGGACAAGCGCGGCAGTTGCGCCGACGACACGGACAAGTGACCGACCCCTGTCCTTCTCCAACGCCCCCCGTAGCGGAGAGGGACAGGGCCATGGGCGGCCCCGGCCGCCACAAGCACCTGAAGGAGTGTGCTGTGTCCACGATTTCGCACCGCCGCGAATCGTTCGCGGGGGAGCGGCAGGACGAAATCTCCGAGTTCTGCCAAGGCCTGTTCGCCCCGTTCGCCCGCTCTGACCAGCGGCGCTGGGGAGAGGTGTATCTGCGCGGCCTGCTCCACGCGGACGGCCGCAAGACTCCCGCCAACATCTCCGAGCACGTGCTCGGACGCCGGGCGGTCCAGCCCATCCAGCAGTTCGTCAACCAGAGCACCTGGTCCTTCGAGAGCGTGCGACGCCACCTCGCGGAGCGGGTCTGCGCGGTGACGCCGCCGGAGGCCTGGGCGTTCGACGAGGTGGTGTTCCCCAAGAACGGAGACCGGTCCGCCGGGGTGGGGCGGCAGTTCGTCGCCTCCGAGGGGCGGATGATGAACTGCCAGCTGGCCCTGGCGGCCTCACTGGTGCACAAGGCCGGCAGCCTGCCGGTCAACTGGCACCTGATGCTGCCCAGGCACTGGGACCGCGACCACGAGCTGCGCGGTCAGGCGCACATCCCCGAGGAGGAGCGCCACCGGCCGCGCTGGAGCTACGTGCTGGAGTCGGTCGACGAGATCCTGCACGAGTGGAACGTGCCGATCGCCCCGATCCTGGCCGACTGGAGCTTCGAACACGAGGTCGAGCCGCTGCTGCTGGGTCTGGAGGAGCGCGGCCTGGGCTACCTGGTGGAGATCGCCGCCAGCGCCCAGCTGCCGGTGCGCCGGCTCGGCGGCCCGGCCGGCTCCTACCGGCGGCCCGCCGCCGACCTGGCCAGGGACCTGGGCGAGCACGGCGAGCGCGCGGTGCTCGCCTGGCAGGACCGGCCGGAGAACCGCTCCAGGCACTCGCAGTTCATGGTGGGCCGGCTGCCGGCCGGACACCACCCCAAGCTGCACGGGGCCGGCCCGCGCGGTGCCCGGCACCTGGTGGTGGAGTGGCCCTTCGGCCGGCCGCAGCCGCGCACCTACTGGGTCACCAACCTGCCCGCGAGCCGGTTGGCCGAGACGGTCGCGCTGGCCGAGCTGCGGCACAAGGCGAGCCACGGCTGCGAGAAGCTCCAGGCCTTCGGGCTCGGTGACTTCGAGGGCCGCTCGTTCCGCGGCTGGCACCACCACGTGACCCTCGCCTCGGCGGCGCTGGGCTACCACGCGCTGCGCGAGCTGTGCCAGGACGGGGAGCGGGAGCAGGAGGAGGAGCAGGTCGGCCGGCCCGGGGTGCGGGTGCGGGTGAACTGACGCGGCCCTCGCGTCGCAGGGGCCGGTGCCCGCCAGCGGAGGCGGGCACCGGCCCCTGTGCCGTGCGCATCAGTGCGTCGGGGCGGGCTCCGGTGCGGCGTCCTCCTGGGGGTGGCCGCAGTGGGCGCAGACCTCGGGCGGTGCGGGCGCGGCGTGCGCGACGGTCTCGGCGGGCTCGCTCGGCCCGGCCGCCTCGGCCGCCTCGGCCGGCGGTGCAGGCGCGTGCGCGGGCCGGACGGGCTCGGGCGCGGGCTCGGGCCCCGCGGCCGGCGGCGCGGGCGTGCGGGCCACCGCCGTCAGCAGCTGCACCGGTGAGCGCGGCTGCTCCTCGCGCGGGTGGGCCGCGCCCGAGGAGCTCCCCAGCACCTCGATCATGTAGAAGAGCAGCAGCACCCCGAAGATGGTCAGGCTGGCGATCGCGCTGATCAGGCCCACCAGGGTGGCCCCCAGGTACATGAACGGCCCCATGATGAAGTGCCGCCGCAGCACCGAGGCCTGGGCCGGGGTGATGTTCTTGCCCAGGTGGCGGTGGCCCGCGGCGGCGTAGAGCCAGACCGCGTTGAACGGTATCCCGCCCAGCGTCAGGGTGAGCCCGTAGAAGACCGCGGCCGTGCGCTCGCCGTGCCCGGAGCTCATCGCGTCGGCCAGCACATGGGTGGGGAAGGGGATGAACGAGACGTTCATCAGCAGGATCAGGTTGAAGAGCAGCAGGATCCGGTCGACCCGGCGGATGTAGTGGAGCATCGTGTGGTGGTTCATCCAGACCACGCCGATGATCAGGAAACTGACCACGTAGGCGCCCAGCGACGGCCACTCGTGGGCCAGCCGGTTGATCAACGGCCCTTCGCCGGACGGTAACTGGAAGTCCAGCACGAGCAGCGTGATCGCGATCGCGAAGACCCCATCGCTGAACGCCTCCAGCCGGCCGGTGCTGATCTCCACCGGCTCGGCGGCCGGGGGGTGGTGCTGTTCGTGGTGCTGATGGTGGATCGGATTCATCGCGCTGACCTCCCAGGGGGTGAACGGCTGCGGCCCGGGGCAGCCGGCTCGCTGCCCCGGGCCGACCGCTGCCAGGGATCTTGTGTATCAGGTCGTGATCACTCCGAGCCGATGAACCAGTGCTCGACGGCGGCGACCTGGTGGATGTAGCGCGGCTCGACGAACTCGCCGAGGTCCGCCAGCAGGGCGGCGAACTCGGCGGACTCGTAGGCGGTGCGCAGCGCCTCCTCGGTCTCGAAGTTGAACAGGTAGGCGCCGTCCAGCAGCGCCTCGCCCAGGCCGTACCAGCCGTCCCGGGTGAAGTTCTGGCTGTACCGCACCAGGCCCGGCAACTGGAGGGCGACCTTGGCGTGCTGCTCCAGCGAGCGGGTGCGGAACTGCTCGACGGTGGTGCCGTTGGTCCGCTTGACCAGCAGGATCAGCTTGACCGGGTGCGGGGTGGCCGCGCCCGGGCCGGGCAGCAGCAGGTGCGCGTCGGTGTCCAGCACCACGGTGCGCCAGAAGGCGGCCCAGTTGGGCTCGTCCAGCCGGGCGCCCTGCAGGAACTCGGGCGTCTGCAGCGAGGCGACCTGCTCCTCGTCGTTCTCGAGCCAGATCTCGGCGACCCCGCTCCACAGCGGGTCCGCCGGCTCGGGGCCGAGCGGGATCCGGGTGTCCACGGCGTACTTGCGGATCTGCGGGATCTTCGCGGCGTAGTTCGGCGCGTGCACCTCCAGCCAGTAGCGCTGGAACTCCTGCTCGCTCATGCCGGGCTTGGGATGGGCGAAGATGAGCTGGTGGATCATCGGAACTCCTCGTGGTGGACGTACAGATGACTGAGGATCAGACCTGGTAGCGCTTCTTGACGTCCTCGGCGAAGCCCAGGTAGTCGCGCAGCGGCCAGACCTCCTCGAACTCCAGGTACTCGCGCATCGGAAGCCGGCCGAGTGCGGTGCGGTCGAGTTCCTCGGCGTCCGGCGACTCGATGATGGCGATCACCCGCTTCTGTGCCGCGACCTTCCAGATCCCGACGCAGAAACCCGAGTTGATGGTCTCCACGGCCCGCTCGGCCTCCTCCTGTTCGAGCTCCCACAGCTCGTCCAGGGTGAGTCTGCCTTCGTGTCTCCACTTCATCTGAACGTAGAACAGCATCGCGCTCTCCTCGTCTGACGTTGCGTGAACTCTCACGTGGTCGAGCCAAGTCGGCGGGCCAGCTCGTGGCCCGCGCCGAACACCTCGGTGGCGAGGTCGAGCGGGGTCTTGCCGTCGTGGCCGTGCAGGTCGGTGCGGGCGCCGGCGTCCAGCAGGATCCGCACGCACTCCTCGTAGCCGTGCCAGATGGCGTCGTGCAGCGGGCTGTAGCCGTTGGTGGCGCCCTGGAAGTCCAGGTCCACGCCCGGCCGGGCGACCAGCTGGGCGGTGATCGCGGCGTGGCCGTTGTAGACCGCCTTGTGCAGCGGGACGGCACCGAAGCAGGGCTCCACCGCGTTGACGTCCGCGCCGGCCGCCAGCAGCAGCGCGACGATCTCGGTGTGCCCGTCGCGGGAGGCCACGTGCAGCGGGGTGTGGCCGTCGTTGAAGCCGTTCAGCCGCGGGAAGACCTCGTCCACCGCCGCGCCGGCCGCCAGCAGCGCGGGCACCTGCTCGGTGTCGCCGGCCGCCACCGCCGCCATCAGGCGCTGCGCCTCGACGGCCGCGCTGTCGCCGGCCCGGCGGTCGTCGAGGTGGCGTTCGGCGGTGAGCAACAGGTCCTTGCCGCGGGTGTTGACGTTGAGCTCGTAGTCGAAGTGCTGCTTGAGCGAGAAGCCGTAGTGGGTGTACAGCTCCAGGCCCGCGCCCTGCGCCAGCAGGTACTCGACCAGGTCCGGGTACTTGTACCAGAGCGCGTCCATCAGCGCGGTGTGCCCGGTGGTGGGCGCCACCGCGTCGACGAAGGCGCCCGCCTCCACCAGTGCCTTGACCACCTCCAGGCTGCCGCCCTGGCAGGCCTTGTGCAGCGGGGTGGCCCCGGCCCGGGTGTCGGCGGTCAGCGGGTCGGCGCCGGCCGCCAGCAGCGCGCGCACGGTGGGCGCGTCGGCCCGGCCCGCGGCGATCATCAGCGCGGTCAGCCCGCTGTCCAGGTCGCGGGTGTTGGGGTCGGCGCCCCGGGTGAGCACCAGGGTGACCTGCGCGAGGTCCCCGGCCGTGACGGCCTCCAGCAGCGGGCGGCTGGTGTGCCGGCTGCGCGGGTCGTCGTCGCCGCGCAGCGCGCGGATGATCTCGGAGGGGTCGGTGTAGGACTTCCAGCGCACGATCCTGCCCTCGCGCACGGTCAGCCACTGGATGAACTCGATCTCGAAGGGCAGGCCGGTCGCCTTGACCACCGACTCCTCGTGGATCACGCCGGCGGCGTTCTCGCCGTCCACCGCGATCCGGACCAGCTCCTCCTTGCCGACCTCGCAGATGCCGGTGAACAGGCCGAGGCTGTTCAGCACGCCCTGCTTGTCGTGCTCGGTGCCGATCCAGGCCATGTCGTCGTTGTAGCCGGGCACCGGCGCGTAGTTGATCCACTCCACGTCGTCGGCCAGACAGTCCAGCGCGGTCGCGAAGTCGCCGCTGGTCAGCGCGGTGAACCAGCGCTCGGCCACCGCCCTGGTGGCGGCGGTCTGCGGGGACTCGGTCATGTCGGTGCTCCTCTTCGACGGGGTATACAGAGCTGGTCAGAGCCAGTCGGCCTGGATGAACTCGAGGTAGTGGCCCTCCGGGTCCTGGACGAACAGGGCCTTGACGCCCAGCTCGGGGACGTCGGCCACCTCGGTCACCGGTGCTGCGCCGCGCGCCCGCAGCTCGGCTGCGGTCCGGGCCAGATCGGTGACGTAGAAGGCGAGTTGGGATACGCCGTGCAGCGCACCGTGGTTCGGCGGCGGCGGGCGGCGCAGCTCGATGCCGTTGGCCACCCGCATCAGCTCCAGCACCTGGGTGCCGTTGCCGAGGTAGACCACCTCGGCGTCGAACTGCGGCAGGGCCAGGCCCCGGATCGGGGTGAAGCCGAGCACCTCGCCGTACCAGGAGACGCTCGCCGCCAGGTCGGCGACGGAGAGGCAGGCGGAGAGCCCGCGCAGCGCCAGCGGCTGCCCGGCGCTCACCGGGCCACCGCCGCCGGCTCGTCGCGCCGCAGCGCACCGAACAGCCGGGGCCAGTCGGGGGCCGCGGAGCCGGGCTCGTTGTACATCTCGAAGGTGATGCCGGCGCCCTGCGGCGCGTAGAGGGCCTGCACCACGGCCTCGGCCACGTCCGCTCGGCTGATCCGGCCGTCGCCCGCGTCGCCCTGTTCCAGGCGGACCCCGGTGCCCGCGTCCCGGTGGTCGGTCAGCCAGCTGGGGCGGATCACGGTGTGCGGCAGGTCGGCGGCCCGCAGCGCGTCCTCGCCGGCCAGCCGCCAGTCCAGCAGGTGGCCGTAGGCGTTCATCGAGTGGTTCTTGCGGGTCACGTAGATCTGGCTGACCAGCACCACGTGGGCCGCATTGGTGCCGAGCGCCGCCAGGGTGTTGAGCATCCCCTGGTACATGGTGGCGCGCGGACTGCCCGGACCCGAGTCCGCGGTGCCGGGTTCCACGCTGTAGACCACCGCCGAGCAGTCGGCCAGCGGGGCGGTCAGCGTGTGCGCCTCGCGGACGTCGGCCCGCAGGTGCGTGAGGCCTTCCTCGGGACGGGCGGCGGCGTGCGCGCTGCGGCCCAGGACCCGGACCCGTTCGCCGCGTTCCAGCAGGCTGCGCGCGACCAGTCGGCCGACGCGCCCAGTGCCGCCGATGACGGCTATCGGACTCTCCATCGATCCTCCCGTTCGGACGGGCTGTCGAGTGGTGGGGGTCAGGCTGCTGACCCGCAACCACAGTCGAGGTAACTATTGCAGTCACATCGGGTCAATCGAGAAGTCGGCGAGGAAGTCGGCGCTATTGCGTTCACTGGCGGGGGCAGGTCCTGGTTGACCGCATGGTCTGCCGGAGGGGTGACGGAGGCTCAGTAAAGCGCTGGGTTGTGCTCGATCGGTGACTCGGCACAGTACGACCAGTGATATGACGACTGGTCAAGTCGATGTAAAGCGATCCGGTCTGACTCATTGGGCCCACTGGTACACATGAACGGGAAGCCGGGCTCCCAGGTCCGTCGCGGCAGCCGCCGACGGGACGACCCAGGCAGTCGAGCACCGCCCCCGCCACCTAAGGAGACCATCGCTGATGGCGAAGAAGCGCATCCTCGTCGTGCTCTCGGAGTACGGGTACTGGGGAGAAGAGCTGATCGGTCCGCTGGAGACGTTCGACAAGGCCGGCTACGAGGTCACCTTCGCGACCCCGACCGGCAAGCGCCCGGTGGCCCTGCCGCCCAGCTACGACCCGGAGTTCATCGACCCGCCGCTCGGCCGCTCGGTCACCTCCACCGAGATGGCCGAGAAGGTCAGGGCGGTCGAGGCCTCGGACCGCCTCGACGACCCGCTCGACCTCTCCTCCTGGCTGCCCGACCGCCCCTACCGCAGCCGCTCGGACTTCCTGCGGGCGTGGGAGGGCTACCACACCAAGCGGCAGCACGTGCAGGACCAGATCGCCGAGCGCTACGACGCGCTGCTGATCGTCGGCGGCAGCGGCCCGATCGTCGACCTCGCCAACAACTGGCGGGTGCACGACCTGATCCTGGCCTTCTACCACCTCGACCTGCCGATCGCCGCCGAGTGCTACGGCGTGGCCAGCCTGGCCTTCGCCCGCGAGCAGGACGACCGGATCAGCATCCTGCGCAACAAGCACGTCACCGGCCACTGCATCGAGTACGACTACAAGGACGGCACCGGCTTCGTCGGCACCGACTTCCAGGTGGGCCCGCCGCCGTACCCGCTGGAGTACATCCTGCGCGACGCCACCGCGCCGCGCGGCGCCTACCACGGCAACTTCGGCCACGTGACCTCGGTGATCGTCGACTACCCGTTCATCACCGGGCGCTCCACCCCCGATTCCTACCTCACCGGCCAGAAGGTGGTGGAGGTCCTGGAGCAGGGGCTGCGCCAGTGGGGCTTCCAGCCGGACCTCTACCAGGTCTGAGCCGGGCGCCCCGGGGCAGTTCCCGGGCGGGCGGTCGCATCCGGCGCGCACCGCGCGACCGCCCGCCCAAACCCGCTCTCCGATCCCCGTGACGGACCCCTGTGACGGCCCCTGGCGACCTACCCCCGTGACCCGACCCCGTTGTGTGCACGACCGCAGAGATGAGGCGAGGCGATGACCAGCAGGCCGGCCCGGGTGGCCATGCTCGAACAGTTCAAGGCCGACGGCGTGCAGTACATGTTCGGCAACCCCGGCACCGTCGAACAGGGCTTCCTGGACGAGCTGCGCGGCTTCCCCGAGCTGCAGTACGTGCTCGCGCTCCAGGAGGCCGTGGTGGTCGGCATCGCGGACGGCTACGCGCGGGCCACCCGCAGGCCCACCCTGCTGCAGCTGCACTCGGGGGTGGGCCTGGGCAACGGGATCGGCATGCTCTACCAGGCGATGCGCGGCCACGCCCCGCTGGTGGTGGTGGTCGGCGAGTCCGGCCTGGCCTACGACAGCATGGACGCCCAGATGGCCGCCGACCTGGTCGGGATGGCCAAGCCGGTGACCAAGTGGGCCACCAGGGTGGTGGATCCGCAGTCCACCCTGCGGGTGCTGCGCCGGGCCTTCAAGGTGGCCGGCACCGCGCCGTACGGCCCGGTGCTGGTGGTGCTGCCGGCCGACGTGATGGACGCCGAGACGACCGAGGAGGTCCGGCCCACCTCGTACCTGACCACCACCAGCAGCCCGGACGCCGCCTCCGTCGAGCAGGCCGCCGCGCTGCTGGCCGGCGCCCGGCGCCCGCTGATCATCGCCGGTGACGGAGTCCACTTCTCCGGCGCCCAGGCCGAGTTGGCCGACTTCGCGGAGAGCTGGGGTGCCCAGGTCTGGGGCGCGGACTGGGCCGAGGTCAACCTGCCGGCCGGACACCCGCTCTACGGCGGGCAGTTGGGCCACATGTTCGGCGAGGTCAGTGCCAAGGTGGTGCACCCCGCCGACGGGGTGCTGATCGTCGGGACCTACACGCTGCCCGAGGTCTACCCGCTGCTCGACGGGGTCTTCGGCCCCGAGGCGAAGGTGGTCCACCTCGATCTGGACAGCGGCGCGATCGCCAAGAACTTCCCGGTCGACCTCGGCCTGCTGGCCGACCCGAAGACCACCCTGCCCCGGCTCACCGAGGCGCTGAAGGCGCGGCTGACCGGCGAGCGCCGGGCCGAGGCCCAGGACCGGCTGGTCCGGGCCGGGCGGCAACGCGCCAACGAGCGCGCGGCGGCGCTCGCCGAGCTGGCGGGCGCCGATCAAGGACCGTTGACCGCAGCCTATTTCGGTGCCGAGCTGGCCAAGCAGCTGCCCGCCGACGCGGTGCTCTTCGACGAGGCGCTGACCTCCTCGCCCGGCCTCTTCCGCCACCTGCCGGCCGACCTGCCCGGCCACTGGCACCAGACCCGCGGCGGCTCGCTCGGCGTCGGCATCCCCGGCGCGATCGGCGCCAAGCTGGCCCACCCCGAGCGCACCGTGGTCGGCTTCACCGGCGACGGCGGCAGCATGTACACCGTCCAGGGGCTGTGGACCGCAGCCCGCTACGGCATCGCGGCCAAGTTCGTGATCTGCAACAACGGCCGCTACCGGCTGCTGGACCTGAACATCGAGGAGTACTGGCGGACCCAGGGGACAGACGAGCACGCGTACCCCGATCCGTTCGACCTCTCGCAGCCGGCCATCGACTTCGTGCGCCTGGCCCGGTCGCTCGGGGTGCGTGCGGTGCGGGTGGAGAAGCCGGAGCAGGTGCCGGGGGCGATCACCGAGGCGCTCGCGCACCCCGGGCCGTTCCTGATCGACCTCGTGATCGGCCGCTAGTCACCCGTTCGGAGCCCGTGAAGGCCCACCTGGACCCGCGAAGGAGAGCGCGCCGTGGCGTTGAACGGCCAGAAGGTCGCCGTCCTGATGGAGAGCGACTTCTACGAACCCGAGATCCTCTACTACCAGCGCCGGTTCGCCGAGGAGGGTGCCGAGGTGCACTTCCTGACCCGGCTCTGGGGCAACGAGCGGCTGGTCTTCCGCGGCCACGAGCACCGGATGCCGTTCGAGGTGTCCGAGTCCTTCGAGGACATGGACGAGTACGCGCTCAAGGAGTACGCCGCGCTGATCGTCCCCTCGGGCATCGTCGCCGACCGGCTGCGCTACACCGAGAAGGTCGACCAACTGCCGCCCGCGGTCGCGCTGTTGCGTCGCGCGTTCGCCGACCCGGCGATCGTCAAGGGGATCATCTGCCACGGCATGTGGCTGGCCGCCCCGATCCCCCAGGTGATCCGCGGCCGGCGGGCGGTGGTGCACAACAACCTGCTGGGCGACCTGCGCAACATGGGCGGCGTCTACGTGGACCAGGACGTGGTGGTGGACGAGGACCTGGTCACCGCCCGGACCGGGAACCACTGCCACCAGTTCGCCCGCACCATCATCGACGAACTCGCCAAGCGCGGCAGCCGGCGCCATGCCGGGCTGTCCTGACGGTCCGACGAGACGAGGGGGGAGCTGGAGATGACCGACACCGGACAGGTCCTGATCACCCGCACCGCCGCCGCGCCGGCCCGGTCCGCGACGGCGGCGCCCGCGGCGGAACGGTCCGCGCCGGAGAGATCCGGGCCGGAACGCCCGGCGCGGCCCGGCCCCGCGGCTCCGGCCCCGCTGGTGGGCCGGATCCCGGTGCTGGACGTCGCCCCGGTGGTGGAGGCCGGCCGCCGCCCGGCCAAGGCGGTGGTCGGCGAGCGTTTCCAGATCAGCGCGACCGTCTTCCGCGAGGGCCACAGCAGGCTGGGCGCCAACGTGGAGCTGCGCGACCCCGAGGGCCGGCCGGGCCCGTGGACGCCGATGCGCGAGCTGGCCCCGGGCACCGACCGCTGGGGTGCCGAGGTCAGCGCGGACCTGGTGGGCCGCTGGACCTTCACCGTGGAGGCCTGGAGCGACCCGGTGAGCAGCTGGCTGGACCGGGCCGAGATCAAGGTCCCGGCCGGGCAGGACGTCGAGCTGACCCTCGAGGAGGGCGCGCTGCTGCTGACCCGGGTGGCCGACGGGGTGCCCGGGGACGACGGCCGGGCCGCCGTGCACAGAGCCGTGGCGGCGCTGCGCGACCGGGACCGGGCGCCGCTGGCCCGCCTCGCGGTGGCGCTGCTGCCCGAGGTGGCGGCGGTGCTGAGCCGCTACCCGTTGCGGGAGCTCGTCACCGCCTCGGCGGCGCTGCCGCTGCAGGTGGAGCGGCAGCGGGCGCTGTACGGGTCCTGGTACGAGTTCTTCCCGCGCTCCGAGGGCGCCACCCTGGACCCGCCCCGTTCGGGCACCTTCCGCACCGCCGCCGAGCGGCTGCCCGCGATCGCGGCGATGGGCTTCGACGTCCTCTACCTGCCGCCGATCCACCCGATCGGCCACTCCTTCCGCAAGGGCCCCAACAACACCCTGACCCCCGGCCCGGACGACGTCGGCTCGCCCTGGGCGATCGGCTCGCCCGAGGGCGGCCACGACGCGGTCCACCCCGACCTCGGCACCATCGAGGACTTCGACGCCTTCGTCGCCCGCGCCCACGAACTCGGCCTGGAGATCGCGCTCGACTTCGCCCTCCAGGCCTCCCCCGACCACCCCTGGGTCAACAAGCACCCGCAGTGGTTCGGCCACCGGATCGACGGCACCATCGCCTACGCCGAGAACCCGCCCAAGAAGTACCAGGACATCTACCCGATCAACTTCGACCAGGACTTCGACGGCCTGGTGATCGAGACCCTGCGCCTGCTGCGCCACTGGATGGGCCACGGCGTGCGGATCTTCCGGGTCGACAACCCGCACACCAAGCCCGTGCACTTCTGGGAGAAGGTGATCGGCGAGATCAACCGCACCGACCCGGACGTGATCTTCCTCGCCGAGGCCTTCACCCGACCCGCGATGCTGCGAACGCTCGCCAAGGTGGGCTTCCAGCAGTCCTACACGTACTTCACCTGGCGCACCACCAAGTCCGAACTCACCGAGTACCTGACGGAATTGACCGAGGAGAGCGGCGCCTACCTGCGGCCCAACCTGTTCACCAGCACCCCGGACATCCTGCCCCGCCAGCTGCAGCACCAGGGCCCCGCCGCCTTCGCGGTGCGCGCCGTGCTGGCCGCCACCCTCTCGCCCAGCTACGGCATCTACGCCGGCTACGAGCTCGCCGAGAACCAGCCGTTGGGCGCGGACGGCGAGGAGTACCTGGACAGCGAGAAGTACCAGCTGCGCCCGCGCGACTGGACCCGCACCGACACCCTGGCCCCGCTGCTCACCACCCTCAACCGGCTGCGCCGCGAGCACCCCGCCCTCCAGGAACTGCGCAACCTCACCTTCCTGCCCACCGACAACGATCAGGTCATCGCCTACACCAAGCGCACCGGCGACGACCAGGTGATCCTCGTCGTCAACCTGGACCCGCACCACGTGCAGCAGGCCACGGTCTCGCTGCCCGCTACCGTGCTGCCCGAAGTCGCCACTTCTGACGGCGAGTTCACGGTGTGCTGCGAACTCGGTGGCGGCGAGCACCGCTGGCGGCGGCACAACTACGTCCGGCTGGATCCCGCGACGGCTCCGGCCCACCTGCTGACGATCCGTCGGGAGTCCTGATGTCCCAGGCCCTGTGCGCCACTTGCCTCAGTGCCGAGCACGGCTCCGGGGTCCAGGCCGACGAGCTGCTGGGCCCGCTGCTGCCCGCCCTGCTGCCCTGGCTGGTGACCCGCCGCTGGTTCACCCACGAACAGGGCCACCTGTCCGCCCTGAACCCGGTCAGCGCCTCGGTGCTGGGCACCTCGGAGCGGGCGCCGGGCGAGGGCGGCGGCCCGGTGCTGCTGCACTCGCTGCTCGACGCCCGGCACGGCAGCGTCGCCCACCACTACCAGGTGCTCCTCGGCCTGCGCCGCAGCCTGCCCGAGGAGCTGGCGGCGGCCGAGATCGGCCGGGCCGGCGGCGGCCGGTGGGACGGCTGGACGCTCTACGAGGCCACCGAGGACCACGAGTTGATGGAGCTGCTGCTGGAGCGCACGGCCGCGGCCGAGCCCGCCGGTGAGCTGCGGATGTCGCTCACCGGCGGCGCGCCACTGCCGCGCGGGCTCAGCGCGCGGGCGCTGGCGGTGGAGCAGAGCAACAGCACGGTGGTCTTCGGCGACCGGCTGCTCTTCAAACTCTTCCGCCAGCCGGAGCCCGGCCCGCACCCGGAGACCGACGCGCTGCGGGCGCTCACCCGGGTGCGCTGCCGGCGGATCCCGGGCCTGGCCGGCTGGCTGCACACCGAGGGCGACCCGCAGCACTCGGTGGTGCTGGGGATCCTGGAGGAGTTCCTGCCCGCGCGCGGTGACGGCTGGCAGCTGGCGGTCGACCAGGCCGCCGACTGCCTGGACGGCGCCTGCGCCCCGGTCCCCGGACTCGGCGGCTTCACCGCCGAGTCCCGGGCGCTGGGCTCCGCCGTGGCCGAGGTGCACGCCGCGCTGGCCGAAGCCTTCCCGCAGGTCATGCTGGACGGTGACGCGGTGGCCGAGCAGGTCGCCCAGCTGCACCGCGAGCTGCGCGACGCCGTCCGCCAGGTGCCCGAACTGGAGCCCTACGCCGGACGGTTGGGCGGCCTCTACGAGGACTACGAGAGGGTCGTGCGGCGCGGACCCGGGCTGGTCGGGCAGCGGATCCACGGTGATCTGCACCTCGGCCAGGTACTGCGGACCGAGGACGGCTGGAAGGTGATCGACTTCGAGGGCGAGCCGTCCCGCCCGGTGGCCGAGCGCGCGCTGCCGCAGCTGGTGCTGAAGGACGTGGCGGGCATGCTGCGCTCCTTCGACTACGCGGCCCAGCAGGCGCTGGCCCTGCTGGCCGAGCACGCGGGCCCCGAGCCGGACCCTGATCCGGCCGCCGAGCCGACTCCCGAGCGCGCCGCCGAGCGGCTGCGGCGCAGCAGACGCGCCTACGCCTGGACGGTGCGCAACCGCCGCGCCTTCACCGCGGGCTACGCGGCCGCCGGTGGCCTGGACCCGCACTGCCACCCCGTGGTGCTGCGCGCCTTCGAGGCCGAGAAGGCCGTCTACGAGGCGGTCTACGAGGCCCAGCACCGCCCCGCCTGGCTGCCCATCCCGCTGGCCGCGATCCAGCGCCTGGTCTTCGGGCGCTGACCCGCTCCCCGGCCGGGCCGCCCTCGGCGGCCCGGCCGGCCCATCCCGCCGCCTTGGAAGAAGGACCACCCCGTGACTCCGCGCCTGGCCCCCGAACTGGATCCCCCGGTCCTGCAGCTCTCCCCGGCGTGGCCGTCCCCCGAGGAACGGGGCCGGCTGCTGGCCGGCCGCCACCACGACCCGCATGCCGTGCTCGGCGTCCACCCGGTGCGCGGCGGTGTGGCGCTGCGGGTGCTGCGGCCCGGCGCCGAGCGGGTGCTGGTCGAGACGGCGGTCGGCGCCCTGGCGCTGGCCGCAGGGCAGGACGGTCTCTTCAGCGGCCTGCTGCCGCCCGGATGGGCGGCCGACTACTGGCTGCGGGTGGACTACCGCAGCGGCGCCGGGGGGTGGGGCGGCGTCGAGCAGGACGGTTACCGACTGCCGCCCACGCTGGGCGAGTTTGACCTGCACCTGATCCGCGAGGGCCGCCACGAGCAGCTCTGGCGGGTGCTCGGCTCGCACCTTCGCACGGTGGAGGGCGTGACCGGGACGGCCTTCGCCGTCTGGGCCCCCAATGCCGAAGGCGTGCGGGTGGTGGGCGACTTCAACTACTGGGACGGCACCGGCGCCCCGATGCGCTCGCTGGGCGCCAGTGGGGTCTGGGAGGTCTTCCTGCCGGGCGTCGGCGAGGGCGCCCGGTACAAGTACGAGATCGTCACCCGGGACGGGCGGCTGCTGCAGAAGGCCGACCCGCTCGCCCGCCGTGCCGAACTCGCGCCCGCCACGGCCTCGGTGGTGCACACGTCGCACTACGTCTGGGGCGACGGGGCGTTCCTGGCCCGGCGCGGCGAGGCGGGCTTCCTGGACCGTGCGATGTCGGTCTACGAGCTGCATCCGGCCTCCTGGCGGCCGGGGTTGGGCTACCGTGAGCTGGCCGAGGAACTGCCTGCGTATCTGCGGGAGTTGAACTTCACGCATGTGGAGTTCCTGCCGGTGATGGAGCATCCCTTCGGCGGTTCCTGGGGCTACCAGGTGTCCGGGTTCTACGCCCCCACCGCCCGGCTGGGCTCGCCGGACGACTTCCGGTACCTGGTGGACGCGCTGCACCAGGCCGGGATCGGGGTGATCGTCGACTGGGTGCCCGCGCACTTCCCCAAGGACGACTTCGCGCTCGCCCGCTTCGACGGCACCCCGCTCTACGAGCCCGCCGACCCGCGCCGCGCCGAGCACCCCGACTGGGGAACCCTCACCTTCGACTACGGCCGTACCGAGGTGCGCAACTTCCTGGTGGCCAACGCGGTGTACTGGTGCGAGGAGTTCCACATCGACGGCCTGCGGGTGGACGCGGTCGCCTCGATGCTCTACCTCGACTACTCCCGCCAGGACGGCCAGTGGGCCCCCAACGAGCACGGCGGGCGGGAGAACCTGGACGCGGTGGCCTTCCTCCAGGAGATGAACGCCACCGTCTACCGGCGCTGCCCCGGGGTGGTCACCATCGCCGAGGAGTCCACCGCCTGGGACGGCGTGACCCGCCCCACCGACAGCGGCGGCCTGGGCTTCGGCCTCAAGTGGAACATGGGCTGGATGCACGACTCCTTGCGGTACTTCGGCCGCGAACCGGTGCACCGCCAGTTCCACCACCACGAGCTGACCTTCTCGATGGTCTACGCCTATTCCGAGAACTACGTGCTGCCGATCTCGCACGACGAGGTGGTGCACGGCAAAGGTGCGCTGGTCGCCAAGATGCCGGGCGACTGGTGGCAGCAGCGCGCCAACCACCGCGCCTACCTCGGCTTCATGTGGGCCCACCCGGGCAAGCAACTGCTCTTCATGGGACAGGAGTTCGCCCAGGGCGCCGAGTGGGACCACGAACAGGGCCCGCAGTGGTGGCTGCTGGACGCCGACTGGCCGGCCGCGGCGGACCACCGGGGCATCCAGCGCCTGGTCACCGAGCTCAACCGGGTCTACCAGGACTGCCCAGCGCTCTGGCAGCTGGACGCGGACCCGGCGGGCTTCGGCTGGCTGGACGCCGACGCCGCCCAGGACAACGTCTACTCCTTCGTGCGCCGCGACGCCGCGGGCAGGCCGCTGGTGAGCGTCAGTCACCTGTGTCCCGAGGTCCGCACCGGCTACCGGATCGGGCTGCCGTCCGGCGGTCAGTGGTACCCCGTGCTGGACACCGACGATCCGCGCTACGGCGGGGCCGGGGCCGGCCCGCGGGAGCCGTACCGGGCCGAGCCGGTGCCCTGGCAGGGCCAGCCGTTCAGCGTCGAGCTGACCCTGCCGGCGCTGGCCACGCTCTGGCTCTGCCCGCAGGGCCCCGCACTCCCGCTGGCGCCGGCCCCGCCGGAGGAGCCGCTGTGGCAGGACCCGCAGGACCCGCAGGCCGGGTGAGCGTGCCGCCGGGCCCGGGCCGGCCAGGACCCGGGCCCGGCGGACCCGCTCAGCGCGGCCCGGCGGGCACCTTGACCGGGGCCTGCATCGGCAGCAGGCCGACCCCGCTGAGCGCCTGCCGGTACATCGCCAGCGCCTCGGCCTGGTAGCCGTTGAGCTGCCAGACGTCCCCGGCCAGGCGCCAGACCCCGGCGGCGCTGCGGTTCATCGGGATCGAGCTGAGCTGCCGCTCGGCCGCGCGCAGGGTGTCCTCGGCGGCCTGCGTCTCGCCCCGCTCGAACTGGGCCCGGGCGAGCCAGACCCGGGCGCTGGCGGACTCCCAGCGGGCCTCGTTGCGCAGCAGGCCCAGCGCCCGGCTGGCGCGGTCGGCGGCGCCGTCGGCGTCGCCCTGGCGCAGCGCGAGCCGGGCGTAGCTGGTCTCCAGCATGCCCTGTTCGGTGGAGGTGCCCACCTCGACGAGCGCGTTCTGCGCCTCGTCCAGCAGGTTCTGCACCCGGTCCAGGTCGGGGCTCTCGGTGTCGAGCAGGTAGACGCCGCAGTTGTGCTTGAGCATGCCCAGGTGGCGGACGTTGTCGGTCTCCGCCATCAGGGCCAGCGCCCGCTCGGTCAGCGCGAGCGACTCCTCCACCTTGCCGCGGGAGTTGGCCACCACCGCGGCGTTCCAGTAGACCGCGCCGCGGGCCACCCGGGAGCCGTTCTGCTCGGAGAGCGAGGCCAGCCGGTTGACCAGCAGCTGGGCCTGGGTCAGATCGCCCCGGTGGTAGTAGCTGAACACCAGGGTGGCGCCGAGCTGGATGTGGTCGTCGGTGATGTCGAGGCCGAGCTGGTCGAGCCGCTTCATCGCCCGCTCGCCCACCTCCACGCTCAGCACCTGGTCGCCGGCGTCGCGGTAGGCGCGGCAGAGCGCCACCGCGAGCTGGGCCCACTCCGCCGAGCCCGGCACGATCCCCGGGTCCTCGAAGAGGGTGTTGAAGAGCTGGATGGCCGCCTCCAGCCGGCCGAGCTTCTCGAAGGCCAGCGCCTGGCCCAGGCGGGCCCGGCGCACCGTCGCCTCACCCAGCAGCGGGGCGTTCGCCAGCGCCTCGCTGTAGGACTGCAGGGCCTCGCCGTTGGAGCCGTTGCGCAGGGCCATGTCGCCGAAGGCGACCTTGAGTTCGAGCTCCTTGACCCGGGCGTCGTCCCGCCCGGTGCGCAGGTAGTCGACGGTGCACCCGACCCGCTCGGCGAGTGCCTTCAGCACGGTCTCCGACGGTGCCCGTTTTCCGGTTTCGATCAGCGAGACATAGCTGACCGAGATATCCGCGGATGCCAGGTCCTGCTGGTTGAGACCACGCTTCTGCCGCAACTCGCGCAGCCGCTGCCCGATGCCATTCGTACCGCTCTGTGATTGGTCCATGGTTCTCCGGTCAACGGGGAGGACGGCTGATCTAGCCGTACCTCGGGGACGCCCATTTGACTCCATTTTTTACACCACCTGCTGACAGTCTCCAAGGTTGGCGACTGACCTCAGGGCTGCTATCGGCCGAACGCTTGCCGCAGAGAATCTTGTTCCCCGAAAGCTCATGGTCACTCTCCGTGGGCTCTGGAGATCTGTAAAGATGATCATTGACAGACTGGGTCAATTTAGATTGACTCTGCTTGTCAACAACACCCGGCTCAGCGAAAGGCACTCTGTCATGCGCAAGATCCTTCCGCTCTATCTGTCCGCCGCGATGCTCGCCGTCGGCGCCCTGCTCGCCGTCGTCACCAGCAGCGCCGGACTCAGCTACGGCGAACAGAACCCGCAGGTGGACACGCCGGTGGCCACCGCCACCCCGATGGGCAGCAACGGCGGTATGGGCTGCTGCTGATCCCCTCCGCTCCCCGTGCCGCCACCCCCAGAAGGGACCAGCCATGCGGATCGACCTCCTGACCAGGGAATATCCGCCGGAGGTGTACGGCGGTGCCGGTGTCCACGCGGCCGAGCTGACCCGGGCGCTGCGACGCCTGGCCGAAGTGCGGGTCCGCTGTCTCGGAGCCCCGCGCGGTGAGGACCAGACCCATGCGTACCAGCCGCCCACGGACCTGGACGGTGCGAACGCGGCCCTGCGCTTCCTCGGCGCCGACCTGCGGATCGCCGCCGACTGCGCCGGGGCCGACGTGGTGCACAGCCACACCTGGTACGCCAACGCGGCCGGCCACCTGGCCGGTCTGCTGCACGGCGTCCCGCACGTCATGACGCTGCACAGCCTGGAGCCGCTGCGGCCCTGGAAGGCCGAGCAACTCGGCGGCGGCTACGCGCTCTCCAGCTGGATGGAGCGCTCGGCCGCGATCGCCGCCGACGCGCTGATCGCGGTCTCGGGGGCGATGCGCGAGGACGTCCTGACCGCCTACCCGGAGATCGGTCCGGAGCGGGTGCACGTGATCCACAACGGCATCGACACCGAGGTCTTCCAGGCGGACGCGCGCACCGACGCGCTGGTCAGGTTCGGTATCGACCCGGAGCTGCCGATCGTGCTGTTCGTCGGGCGGGTGACCCGGCAGAAGGGGCTGCCGCACCTGCTGCGGGCCGCCTTCGAGCTGCGGCCCGAGGCCCAACTGGTGCTCTGCTGCGGCCGACCGGACAGCCCCGCGATCGCCGCCGAGGTGGCCGGCCTGGTCGCCGAGCTGACCCGGGCCCGCCGCGGCGTGGTGCGGGTGGACGGCATGCTCGACGGCCGCAGCCTGCGTCAACTGCTCACCCACGCCACGGTGTTCGTCTGCCCCTCGGTCTACGAGCCGATGGGCATCGTGAACCTGGAGGCGATGGCCTGCGGGACGGCGGTGGTGGCCACCGCGGTCGGCGGGATCCCCGAGGTGGTGGAGGACGGCGGCACCGGCCTGCTGGTCGGCTTCCGGCCCGGGCCGGACGGGACGGGCGAGCCGGCCGACCCCGGGCAGCTGGCGGCCGGCCTGGCCGAGGCGGTCAACCGGCTGCTCGACGACCGTGACCTCGCCGAGCTGTTCGGCGCGGCCGGGCGGCGCCGGGCGGTCGAGCGGTTCTCCTGGACCGGCGTCGCCGAACGCACCCTGCGGGTCTACGAGAAGCTGGTCGGCTGAGGGCGACGGGCCGACCGGTGCGGTCCTGCTCACCGCAGGTCCGCCGGGCCGGTCCCGGCCGCGACCCGCAGGCCGGGCCGCGGGCGCCCGCTCAGCAGGGTGAGCGCGGGCCCGGCGGCGGCGGTGGCCAGCAGCGCCACCACCAGCAGCGCCTCGAAGAGCCGTTGGCCGATCAGGTGGGCCTGGTACCCGGCGCTCAGCACCACGATCTCGGTCAGACCACGGGTGTTCATCAGCACCCCGAGGCGCAGCGCGTCCCTGGGCGGGCAGCCGTAGTGCGCGCCGACCAGCGCGCAGGCGGCGAACTTGGTGGCGGTGGCCACCGTGAGCAGCAGCGCCACCAGCAGCAGGAACCCGCCGTCCAGCAGGCTCCCGCCGAGGTCCACCTGCTGGCCGGCGCCCAGGAAGAAGCAGGGCAGCAGCACCGTGGCCAGCTGGCCGACCGCCGGCTGCCCGCCGGTGGCCGCCACGCCGCTGCCGGACTTGTCGATGGATTTGTCACATGACGTTGTGACAGCCGGTGAAGCGCCACCGGGAGCCGTGCCCGGCCCGGCCAGTCCGAGCATCAGCCCGCCGAAGAGCGGATGCAGGCCGAGCGCCGAGGAGACCGCCGCGGCCAGGCAGACTGCGGCGGTGACGGTGACCGCCCCGGCCTCGGCGCTCCGCGCGCGCCGCGGCCCGCGCCGCACCCGGCTGCGCCGCCAGGCCAGCAGGGCGGCCAGTACCGCCCCGGCCAGCGCCCCGACCAGCTGCGGCCACCCCATCCGTCCGGCCAGCCAGAGCGAGAGGGCCAGCAGGCACCAGCAGGCCGCGTCGCCGATCGAGGCGGCCCGCAGGCTCAGGCGCCCGATCGTGCTCCGGTCGAGGCCCCGGTCCTGCAGGATCCGGGCCAGCACCGGCACCGCGGTGACCCCCAGCGCGCAGGCCAGGAAGAGGGCGAAGGCGTCCAGGCCGACGCCGGGTCCGCCCAGCCGGTGGGCGTGCAGCACTGGCGCCAGGGCCAGCCCGGCGGCGGCCGGTGCGAGCAGCGAGACGGTCGCGAGCACCAGCGGCGCGCGTGCCCCGCCGCGCCGCGCCGGCCCGCCGGACGGGTCCGCCGGGTCCGCCTGGTCCGCCGCCCCACCGTCCGGCGTCAGCAACTGCCGCCCGATCTCGAACGCGTACAGTGCCACCGCCAGCTGCGCCAGCCCGTTCAATACGCTCTGCGCCTCGCCGCCGAAGAGCTGGCGGTGCACCGCGGGCAGCAGCCGCCCGAGCACCGAGGGGCCGAGCAGGACGCCGACCGCGATCTCGGCCAGCACGGCGGGCTGGCCGACCCGGGTGGCCAGCCGGCCGGCGCCCCGGCTCAGGCCCAGCAGCAGGGCGAGCCCGGCCAGCAGCCGGGTGGTGAGGTCGAGGGTGGTCACCGGCGCCCCCAACGGTGACCCTGCGTGGCTGGCCCACGGGTGCTGCGGAGACGCACGGTCATCCTGAACCTCCCAGGAACGCCGGTAATCCTGTCGGGTGGCCGCGTTGGCCATTACCAGAAAATTGACAACGAGAAATATAACTTGTCACAGAAAACCGATCCGTGATCGTGCGCAGGTGGGGGCGTACTGTCGGATGTCCCAAGCTCCGGTCATGGCCGGAGATTGCCGCTGGACTTTGCCCCGGGGAGCTTGCCTCGGCGGCCGGACCGGGCACCGGGCCCCGGCGGGACTCACCGCCGGGGACGCCCGTCACGGTGCTGGCCAGCGTGCCGCCCGCCCGGCGGCGCCCGATGTCCGCCCGGTGGACAGGCCCCCGATCCGGTGGGCCCTGGTGCGAGGATGGGCGGCAGTACCGTCGCGGTGATCAAGGAGCCACGCCATGACCAGCAGCGCCGTCCACCCCCAGCGGATCGCCTTTCTGGGTACCGGCAAGATCGGTGAGGCACTGCTCTCCGGGCTGCTGCGGTCGGGCAAGCGGCCGGCCGAACTCTGGGTCACCGCGCGCCGCCCCGAGCGGGCGGCCGAACTGGCCCGCAAGTACGGCGTGGCGGCCTGCTCCAACAAGGAGGCGGCCAAGCTCGCCGACACCCTGATCCTGGCCGTCAAGCCGCAGGACATGGGCACCCTGATGGAGGAGCTGGGCCCGCACGTCACCCCCGACAACCTGGTGATCTCGGCCGCGGCCGGCATCCCCACCCGCTGGTTCGAGGCCCGGCTGCCGGCCCGCACGCCGGTGGTGCGGGTGATGCCCAACACGCCCGTCCTGGTCGACGAGGGCATGAGCGTGATCTCCGGCGGCTCGCACGCCACCGAGGAGCACCTGCGGCGCGCCGAGCAGATCTTCGAATCGGTCGGCAAGGCGCTGCGGCTGCCGGAGAGCCAGCAGGACGCGGCCACCGCGCTCTCCGGCTCGGGGCCGGCCTACTTCTACTACCTGGTGGAGGCGATGACCGACGCCGGGATCCTGCTCGGCCTGCCCCGGCAGGTGGCGCACGACCTGATCGTGCAGTCCGCGATCGGCGCCTCGGTGATGCTGCGCGACTCCGGCGAGCACCCGGTCAAGCTGCGCGAGGCGGTCACCTCGCCGGCCGGCACCACCATCGCCGCCATCCGCGAGCTGGAGAACCACGGCGTGCGCGCCGCACTGCTGGGCGCCCTGGAGGCCGCCCGGGACCGCTCCCAGGAGCTCGCCTCCGGCGGGAAGTGAACCGCACGGCGGCCACGCCGGATCAGTGCGGTCGGACCCCTCCCCAAAAGTCGGCCCACCACCTACGCTCGCGCCAATATCGTCGTACCGGCCGGTAGCGCCGGTGGTGAGCGAGGTCCCGGATGACGTCAGCGGAGGCGACGGCCGAGCAACCGGTCAGACTGCGCCAGGCCCGCACCGCCCTGCTGGTCGGCTTCCTGCTCCAGGGCGCGACCTTCGCCCTGCTGGTCACCCGGATACCCGGCCTGCAACGGCAGTACGCGCTGACCGACGGCACCCTGACCGTCATCCTGGCCGCCGTGCCGATCCTGGCCGGCGTCGGCTCGCTCTGCTCCGAGCAACTGGTCAGGCGGACCAGCGCACGCGCCGTGCTGCGCACCGTGCAGCCGCTGCTCGTCCTGACCCTGGTCGCGAGCGGGCTCGGCCACCGGCTCTGGGCGCTGGTGCCGGTGCTGGCCGCCTTCGGCCTGCTCACCGGTGCGCTGGACGCCTCGATGAACATGCTCGCGGTGGCCCTGCAGCACCGCTACGGACGCTCGATCATGCTCGGCTTCTACGCCGCCTACAGCCTCGGCGGGATCATCGGCGCGCTGCTGGCCAGCGCCGGCGCGCGCCTGCACCTGCTCACCCTGTTCGGCGCCTGCGCGGTGGTCCTGGTCCCGGCCGCGCTGCTCGCCGGCCGCTCCTTCGCCGGCCCGCGCGAGCTGGGCTCCGCCGTCCAGGAGGCCGCCGAGGCCGCCGCCCGGGCGATCCCCTGGAGGCCGCTGCTGCCGCTCTGCGCCGTGCTGGCCTTCGCCTACATCGCTGACGCCACGGTCTCCAACTGGAGCGCCAAGGACCTGACCGAGTCGCTGCACAGCTCGGACCGGGTGGCCGCCCTCGCCTACGCCGGCTACCTGGCCACCCTGCTGCTCGGCCGCACGGTCGGCGACCGCTGGGTGCAGCGGTTCGGCGCCACCGCCGTGGTGCGCGCCGGTGCCGGGGTGGCCGCCCTGGGCCTGCTGATCGCCGCGCTGGCCCCCACGCCGTGGCTGGGCATCGCCGGCTTCACCGTGCTCGGGATCGGCAACTGCGCGGTGATACCGCAGGTCTTCGCGGCCGGCGGCCGGCTCTTCCCGCAGGACCTGGACGCGGCGGTGGCCCGGCTCAACCTCTTCAACTACGTGGGCTTCCTGGTCGGCGCCCCGCTGGTGGGCGCGATCGCCGGGGCCACCTCGTACCACTGGGCACTGCTGGCACCGATGCTGCTGGTGCTCGCCGTGGTCCCGCTCGCCGGGCACTTCGCAGCGCCCGCGAAGGGGCCGCTAGCGTTGGACCATGCCTCAAGCCGAGCCTGACCAGCCCTGCAGCCTGCGCCTCCTCTGGGACGAGGCGGTCACCGCCTACGACTTCGGTCCGGGACACCCGATGGACCCGACCCGGCTCGCGCTCACCATGCGGCTGATCGAGGCGTTCGAACTGCCCGCCGCCGCCGGGGTCACGGTGGCCGCCGCGCCGCCGGCCGGCGAGTCCACGCTGCACCTGGTGCACCGCCTGGACTACATCGAGGCGGTGCGGCAGGCGGCCGCCGATCCCGGGACGTTCGACGAGCGGCACGGCCTGGGCACCGAGGACAACCCGGTCTTCCCCGCCATCCACACCGCCTCGGCGCTCATCGCCGGGCAGTCGGTGGCCGCCGCCGAGGCCGTCTGGCGGGGCACGGCCCGGCACGCCGTCAACTTCGCCGGCGGCCTGCACCACGCGATGCCCGGCCGGGCGGCCGGCTTCTGCGTCTACAACGACGCTGCGCTCGCCGTCGCCCGGCTGCTCGAACTGGGCGCCCAGCGGGTGGTCTACGTGGACGTGGACGTGCACCACGGCGACGGCGTCCAGCAGGCGTTCTGGGAGGACCCCAGAGTGCTCACCATCTCGCTGCACGAGCACCCCAGCACGCTCTTCCCGCAGACCGGCTGGTCGAGCGAGACCGGCGGCGAGGGCGCCGAGGGCTGCGCCGCCAACCTGCCGCTGCCCGCCGGCACCGGCGACGCGGGCTGGCTGCGCGCCTTCCACGCCCTGGTGCCCGAACTCATCGCCGCCTTCCGGCCCGAGGTGATCGTCTCCCAGCACGGCGCCGACACCCACATCGAGGACCCGCTGGCCCACCTCGCGGTCACCGTGGACGCCCAGCGCGCGGTCGCGCTGAGCCTGCACGAGCTGGCCCACCAGCACTGCGAGGGCCGCTGGGTGGCGCTGGGCGGTGGCGGCTACGCGGTGGTCGACGTGGTGCCGCGCACCTGGACCCACCTGGTGGCCGCCGCCGCGGGCCGGCCGATCGCACCGGAGACCGAGACGCCGGCCCACTGGCGCGCCGAGGTACACCGGTTGACCCGGCGTCAGGCTCCTGCTCGGATGACGGACGGCGCCACGGCCGACTGGCGCGACTTCGCGGAGAGCGGCTACGACCCGGGCGACCGGCTCGACCAGGCGATCCTGGCGGCCCGCCGCGCGGTCTACCCGCACCACGGCCTGCTGCCCTGAGCCCCGGCGCCGGGCGTTCGGCCGCCGCGGGGGTCTGGTGGCGGCGGCTCGCTCGGTGCACGATGGAGCGCGAAGCGCCTGCGCCAGAGGTCTGACCGACTACCTACTGCAACAGGCGGATCTCTGACCGTAAAACAACTCGGCGCCCCCCTCTTCCCACTGGTATCACCCGCAACTACTCTGGGGATACGCGTGTGTCGGTGGAGTCACCGGAGGGGAAGCCGGTGCCTTGCACACGGATAAGGGTCGGGTGAGGTCATGAGTTCCGGCGAACGCCCCCTGCAAGAGGTCAACTTCCTGACCGTGGCGGAAGTCGCCTCGGTCATGAGGGTGTCCAAGATGACGGTCTACCGGTTGGTGCACAGCGGAGAGCTGCCCGCCATCCGGGTCGGCCGGTCCTTCCGGGTGCCCGAACAGGCGGTCCACGACTACCTCAAGGACTCCTACGTCGGCCGACAGAGCGCCTGACCGGCGGGCCCGATCGGTCCCGATTACGGGGCTGGCCGGGTAAACGGTAGGCTAGGCCCTCCGTCAGTCGTATGGACTCCGTCTCTCACGGGCGGGAGTCTCAGTGAGCGAGGGTTGTTCCGTGGGCTCTGTCATCAAGAAGCGTCGCAAGCGTATGGCCAAGAAGAAGCACCGCAAGCTTCTGAAGCGGACCCGCGTTCAGCGTCGCAACAAGAAGTAACACCTGCGGAGCCTCGCTCCCGGTGCGCTGCTGCCCGTCCCGGCCGACCGGCCGGGGCGGGCAGCACCCGTTTTCCCAGCGTGACGCGGTACGGTGCAAGCACCCGCCACGCGGGCGGGCCGGCAGGGAGGCGGCGGACACGTGGGCAAGGTCGTGCTGGTCACCGGCGTGGCCAGACAGCTCGGAGCCCGGTTCGCCGAGCGGATCCGCCGCGAGCCCGGGGTCGACCTGGTGGTCGGCGTGGACACCGAGCCGCTGCGCGGCGACCTCGCAGGGCCGCGACCCGACGATTCCCGGGCCCCGCTCGCCGACTACGTCTTCGCCCCGGCCGACCTGCGCCGCCCCGCGATCGCCGGGGTGCTGGCCGAGTACGCCGTCGACACCGTGGTGCACCTCAACGTCAGCGCCACCAATCCGGGCACCGCGGCCCGGGCCACCGTCAAGGAGATCAACGTCATCGGCAGCATGCAGCTGCTCGGTGCCTGCCAGCAGTCGGGGCTGATCCGCCGGCTGGTGGTGAAGTCGACCACCGGCGTCTACGGCGCGACCCCGCGCGACCCCGCGGTCTTCTTCGAGCGGACCCCGCCCAAGACCCTGCCCTCCGGCGGCTTCGCCAAGGACGCGGCCGAGGTCGAGGGCTACGTGCGCGGCTTCTCCCGGCGCCGGCCCGACGTCGCGATCAGCGTGCTGCGGTTCGCCAACCTGGTCGGCCCCGGCGCCGACACCCCGCTCGCCGAGTACTTCGCGCTGCCCGTGCTGCCCACCGCGCTCGGCCACGACCCGCGACTGCAGTTCGTCCACGAGGACGACGCCGTCGAGGTGCTGCGGCTGGCCGCGCTCGACCCGGGCCCGGGCGCGCCGTGGCGCACCGGCACCTTCAACGTCGCGGGGGAGGGGGTGCTGCTGCTCTCCCAGTGCGCCCGCCGGCTGGGCCGCCCCACCGTGCCGGTGCTGCTGCCCGCGCTCGGCCTGGTCGCGGAGCTGGCCAAGCGGACCAGGGTCTCCGACTTCTCCACCGAGCAGATCGGCCTGCTGACCCACGGCCGGGTGGTGGACACCACCGCGCTGCGCGAGGTCTTCGGCTACCGGCCGCGCTTCAGCACGCCCGAGGCGTTCGCCGATTTCGCCGCCGGCCGACGTGCCGGCCTGCTGCCGCCCGAGCGGCTGACCGCACTGACCGACCGGCTGGCCGCCCTGCTGCCCGCCACCGACCACAGGAGCGCCGGCCGATGAAGCCTGACCAGGGGACGGGGGCCGGCCACGAGCAGCAGGCCCCCGGAACGGAGCCCACCGGCAAGGTGATCCCGATCGAGAGCGCACCGAGCTGGTCCCCCGGACCGGCCGGCCAGGGCAGCTCGGACTTCGCCGGCCGGCTGGCCGAGGGTCTCGGCACCCTGCTGGCCGGGCGGGTCGGGGCGGCGGCCGACGGGCTGCTCGGCAAGGGGTGGGAGAACCGGGCGGCCGACGGGCTGGCCTTCCTGCGCCGCCGGATCACCGGCGACTACGAGGTGGACGAGTTCGGCTTCGACCGCGAGCTGACCGAACAGGTCTTCCTGACCGCGCTGCGCCCGCTGGCCGAGAAGTACTTCCGGATCGAGGTCCGCGGCATCGAGAACATCCCGGCCGAGGGCGGCGCCCTGGTGGTGGCCAACCACTCGGGGGTGGTTCCGCTGGACGCCCTGATGACCCAGGTGGCGATCCACGACCACCACCCGGGCCGACGGCACCTGCGGATGCTCGCCGCCGACCTGGTCTTCGTGCTGCCGCTGATCGGTGAGCTGGCCCGCAAGTCCGGCCACACCCTGGCCTGCAACGAGGACGCCCAGGCGCTGCTGGAGCGCGGCGAGGTGGTCGGCGTCTGGCCGGAGGGCTTCAAGGGGATCGGCAAGCCGTTCGCCGACCGGTACAAGCTGCAGCGGTTCGGGCGGGGCGGCTTCGTGGCCTCCGCGCTGCGGGCCGGGGTGCCGATCGTGCCCTGCTCGATCGTGGGCGCCGAGGAGACCTATCCGATGCTCGGCAACGTCAAGAGCCTGGCCCGGCTGCTCGGGCTGCCCTACCTGCCGATCACCCCGACCTTCCCCTGGCTCGGCCCGCTCGGCGCGATCCCGCTGCCGACCAAGTGGACGATCCAGTTCGGCGAGCCGATCCGCACCGACGGCTATCCGCCGGAGGCGGCCGAGGACCCGATGCTGGTCTTCAACCTGACCGACGAGGTCCGCGAGACCATCCAGCACACGCTCTACGAGCTGCTGGTGGCGCGGAGCAGCCTCTTCTTCTGAGCCTGCTCCCCGGGATGGGGCGGGCGGCCCGGGTCCCGGCCGCCCGCCCCACCAGGGTTCAGCTCCCGTCCAGCCCCAGCCCCGGCAGCAGGCCCGGGATCAGCGGCGGCAGGTTGAGCCCCTGCCCGGTGGCCGGCGTGCTGCCGCCCTGGCCGGGCACGGCCGCCGTCGGAGCGGCCGGCGCGGGCGTGGTGCCCGGCGTCGGGGTGCTCGGCGCGGCGCCCGGGGAGGCGGGCGTGGCCGGGGCCGCACCGGCACCGCTGCCGGTCAGACTGCCGGTCAGGCCGTTGACCAGCCCGCCCACCGGGTTGCCGCCGCCGAGCGCGCCGCCCTGGCGGGCCTGGCCGCCGCCGGGGCTCTGCGCCGTGCCGCCGCCCGTCGTGGGCTGCCCGCCGCCGGTCTGGCCACCGGCCGGGCTCTGCGGGGCGCTGCCCGTCGAGGGGTGCCCGCCGCCGCTCGCGGCGCCCGCGGGCGAGGGGGCCTGCGCCGCGCCGCCGACGGGACCGGTCGCCGGGGTCTGCCCGGAGGCCGGAGCGCTCTGCGCCGGCTCCAGGTGCAGCGGCGCGACGTCCTCGTTGAGGTTGTCGAAGAGCTGGTCGACCTGGCCCGCCACCGGGGTCAACTGCTGGGGCAGCCGCTGCTGCAGGGCGCTCCAGTGGTTGTCCTGGGCCTCGGTGAAGCTGGCCAGCTTGCGCATCGGGTCGAGCGAGCCGTTGGCCCGGTAGACCGACCGCAGCAGGTCCCTCCCCTTGGCCGCCTCGGCGTGCATGTCCTTGAGGGCCGAGGCGAGTTGGGCCACCGTGGTCTGGCTGAGCGCGCCGCCGGTGGCCTGCCGGCCGACCAGCGAGCGGGCCTCCGCGAGCCGGGTGGAGGCCTGGTCGAGCAGCAGCGCGCCGCGCTCGGCGTCCGAACCGGCCAGGTCGAGCCGCAGGCCCTCCAGGCCGCGCTTCATCCCGTAGAGCGGGTCACCGGGCAGCGCGCCGGAACTGGCCGCGGCCACCCCGGCGAAGCTCCCCACGGTGACCCCGGCCACCAGCCCGGTGATCGCGAACCGCCGTCCCCAGCGCCGCCGTTGCAGGCCGCGTTCGGAGCGGTGGCGGCGCTGGCGCGGCACGGTGGGCAGGCCACCGGCCGCATGCTGCTCGAACGCAGCCATCAGCTGCGCCCGTTGCTCGCTCTTCACCCCGGCGTCCATGGCGGGGGCGGCCAGCTGTGCCAACGCCTCGGTCGTTCCGAGGAGTTGCCCCAGGGCCGCACTCGCTGCGGGCTGTCCCGTCCGGTGGGCCTCCAGCGCCTCGGCGAAGGCCTTCGCCCGCCGGTGCTCCAGCACGTTTGCCGTCACGGGCCACACCTCCCTTCGTCGTTGTCGACTCCCCGGCCTGCCGGACGGTTGCCACGGCGGGCCAAATCCACTCCTTCGGGTGACGGTTCGCGGCTCGGCTTGACCACGTGACCCGAGGGGGTTTGCACGCTGGGCAACGAGCGGTGCGGGGGGTCGGTTACGCACGAGTGATCATGTGACCGCATTCTCACCCGGACGTGTGGGAACGGTCCGTGGGGTGACCCGACGTCAGCTATGGTCATCGGGCCGGGTCAGCGGGCGTCCGGCGGCAGCAGCCTGGCCAGCGTGCGGACCGCGCGGTACTGCAGGGTCTTGATGGCCCCCTCGTTCTTGCCCATGATCCGGGCCGTCTCGGCGACCGAGAGGCCTTGCAGGAAGCGGAGGGTGACGCACTCCTGCTGCTGGGGGTTGAGCCGGCGCACGGCGTCCAGCAGGGCGGCGTTGGAGAGCGACTCCAGCACCGAGTCCTCGGGGCTGCGCTCGCACTCGTTGGAGTCGAGCATCTCGCCGGTGGTCACCTCCAGCCGGAACCGGCTGGACTTGAAGTGGTCGGCGACCAGGTTGCGCGCGATGGTCACCAGCCAGGCGCCGAAGTCCCGGCCCTGCCAGGTGAAGGTGCCGATCCGGCGCAGCGCGCGCAGGAAGGTCTCGCTGGTCAGGTCCTCGGCCGTGGCCCGGCTGCCGACCCGGTAGTAGATGTAGCGGTAGACCGTGTCGCTGTAGTGGTCGTACAGGCGCCCGAACGCCTCGCTCTCGCCCGCCTGGGCGCGCTCGACCAGTTCCATGATCGG
The DNA here is from genome assembly GCF_035976515.1 of Kitasatospora sp. NBC_01302. Taxonomy (NCBI): domain Bacteria; kingdom Bacillati; phylum Actinomycetota; class Actinomycetes; order Kitasatosporales; family Streptomycetaceae; genus Kitasatospora; species Kitasatospora sp. NBC_01302. Next base: position 4,167,754 of record NZ_CP108404.1, on the reverse strand, counting down.
GTTGTGCTCGGTCTCGGTGCCCTGGTGCGGCACGGTGCCGGTGCGGCTGCGGGCACCGGCACCCCGGGTGCGGGTGCCGGCCGAGCCGGTGGCCGCCGAGCGCAAGGCGGTTCCCGCCGCGGCCGGGCCGAAGGCCCCGAACGGGCTTGGCCCGCCGGCCGGTTGCCAGGTGCCGCCGGCCGGGACCAGCTCGGGCAGGGACGGCAGCAGCTGACTGCGCAGCAGGGTGCGCAGCAGGCGGAGGTTGCGGGTGGTCGCGCGGGGCAGGGCAGCGAGGGCGACGGGTGGCGACGGGCGGGCGGGAGCAGGCGCGTCGTTCCGGACGGGTGGGTACACGGGACTCCCAGAGGCAGAACTGTGGACGGATCACCTCCGCCTGCGCGGAGAGCACACTCCCCGTCACCCCGTCGGGGGGACACCTGGGGTGGACGTGCATCCAGGAGAGAATAACGCTTTGTGCAATGACAGCTACACCGTGTGGCGGAAGTGGTCGATAGGGATCCACTTCGCGTGGTATATGAGCTGAAACCGACCGAACGCAGCACCGAACCAGGTGCTGTTGGTGAGCGTTCAGGGGCGGGCTGTGACCGATTCCGAGGTCGGCCGGGCGGTTTCCCCGCCAACGGGCCTGCCAATCCCAGACTTTCCAGGCCGTTCGAACGATCAGATCCGGTCACCGGGCCGCCGACGCTGGGAGTTTGTCAGATTCCGCTGGTGACAGATGTGGTGACGGTGTTTCGGGTCGCCGCGGGCGCGCCGCCGCGCCTCGGGGCGCCGGGTTGACCGGGCACCCCCGGGGCGTGCGGGAGCCTGGTTGACGTCGCGTCAACCAGGCTCCCGTCAACCGTGTCGGCCGTCGGCCGTGCCGGCACGGGTCGGCCGTGCCGGCCGGGTCAGTCGCGCTTGCGGCGCAGCGCGACGGTCGCCACCGTCGCCCCCGCCACCGCGCCGAGCCCCACCGCGGCGGGCACGCCGATCCGGGCCGCCTTGCGACCGGTGCGGAAGTCGCGCACCCGCCAGCCGTGCGCCCGCGCGTGCTTGCGCAGCCGCGCATCGGGGTTGACCACGAAGGGGTGCCCGACCAGCGAGAGCATCGGGATGTCGTTGGCCGAGTCGCTGTACGCGGCGCAGTGGCCCAGGTCGAGCTGCTCGCGCCGGGCCAGCGCGCGCACCGCGGCGGCCTTGGCCGGGCCGTGCAGCATCTCGCCGACCAGCCGGCCGGTGTAGTGGCCGCCGACCTCCTCGGCCACCGTGCCCAGCGCGCCGGTCATGCCGAGCCGGCGGGCGATGATCCGGGCCACCTCCTGCGGGGCGGCGGTCACCAGCCAGACCCGCTGCCCGGCGTCCAGGTGCATCTGCACCAGGGCCCGGGTGCCCGGCCAAACCTTGGCCGCGACGATGTCCTCGAAGATCTCCTCGCAGATCGCCTCCAGGTCGGCGGTGCGCTTGCCGGCCACCAGCGACAGCGCGGTGTGCTGCGCGTCGGCGATGTGCCCGGGGTCCTCGGCGCCGAACAGCCGGAACCAGGCCTGCTGCCAGGCGAACTTGGCCACGTCGCGGCGGGAGAAGAAGTGGCGGCGGTAGAGCCCGACGCCGAGGTAGAAGACCGCGGCGCCCTGGAGGATCGTGTTGTCGCAGTCGAAGAAGGCGGCGCCCTGCGGGTGGTCGACCGGGGGCGTGTCCGACTGCGGCTCGGCGGGCGGCTGTTCCGCCGGCTGATCCGCGGGCGTGCCGGTGCCCTCCGCCGCCGCCCCCTCGCGCAGTGCCCGCTCGGCCGCCTTTGCGGCGGCCTCGCCTGCCAGGGCGGCCCGCTCGGAGGAGGATCGTCTTGCCTGGGTGAGCCTTCGCAGCGCGGCCATGGCTCCGAGCATAGTCAGCCCTGGTGGGCGCCGGTATGGACGGGCACGCCGCGGTGGCCTGCCGGCGCCGCCCCGCGCGCGGCGCACAATGGTGCGGTGACCCCTCTGCTGCGCCGTGAGCGGCGTTCCGACCCCGCCGACCGCACCGTGACCCTGATCGGCAAGCCCGACTGCCACCTGTGCGAGCAGGCCAGGGAGGTGATCGTGCGGGTCACCGCCGAGCTGGGCGCCGGCTTCGAGGAGCGGGACATCACCCAGGACGCGGAGCTCTACCGCACGTACTGGGAGCAGATCCCGGTGACGCTGATCGACGACCGTCAGCACGATTTCTGGCGGGTCGACGAGGCCCGGCTGCGCGCCGCGCTCACCCGTTAGCACCGGCGCGGCGCCGTTCCGGTTCGAACTCCTGGCCGGACCGGCGCTGGTGGACGACGATGGTGCCGCCGGGGCGGCGTGTGGCGTGATGCGCGTCACTGTGGCGGGACAAAACGGACATCATCTTTGTGCACACGTTCACAAACGCATAGCCTGGCTGCCAAAGCCCAGCTTCACCCACAGGAGCACCGTGGCAATCGGCCGATCCACCCCTGAATCCTCGCCCCCCAGCACCGCCGACGGAGGCTCCATGCGCCGCACCCCTGTGGGACGTCAGACGCGTGCCCGCGGCATCCCGGAAGCCACCGTGGCCCGGCTGCCGCTCTACCTGCGCGCACTGACCGCGCTCTCCGAGCGCTCGGTCCCCACCGTCTCATCGGAGGAGCTGGCGGCTGCGGCCGGGGTCAACTCCGCGAAGCTGCGCAAGGACTTCTCCTACCTCGGCTCCTACGGGACCCGCGGGGTGGGCTACGACGTCGAGTACCTCGTCTACCAGATCTCGCGCGAGCTGGGCCTCACCCAGGACTGGCCGGTCGTGATCGTCGGGATCGGGAACCTGGGCCACGCGCTCGCCAACTACGGGGGCTTCGCCTCCCGCGGCTTCCGGGTGGCGGCCCTGCTGGACGCCGACCCGGCCGTGGTCGGCGGCAGCGCGGCGGGCCTTCCGGTGCGGCACATGGACGAACTGGAGTCCATCGTGGAGAGCCAGCAGGTCTCCATCGGTGTGATCACCACTCCGCCGGGCGCCGCCCAGCAGGTCTGCGACCGGCTGGTGGAGGCCGGGGTGACCAGCATCCTGAACTTCGCGCCGACCGTGCTGACCGTGCCGGACGGCGTGGACGTGCGCAAGGTCGACCTCTCCATCGAGCTGCAGATCCTGGCCTTCCACGAGCAGCGCAAGGCGGGCGAGGAGCCGGAGGCCGAGGAGGAGCCGGCCCCCAGCCGCACCCCCGGCCCGGTGCGCGCCGCGGCGGCCAAGCTGCGCCGCGCGGCCGGCGGCGGCAAGGACGCCCCCCGGGACGGCAAGGCGGAGCCGCGTGGCGAGAGCGAGCGGTCCGCGGTGATGCCGGCATGAGCGAGCGCAGCGAGCGAATCATGTCAGGTGCGTCCGGCTCGCCGGCTGCCGAGCGAAGCGAGGTGGGCGTGTGAGTTTGCTCGTCGTCGGCCTGAGCCACCGCACCGCACCCGTCACCGTCCTGGAGCGCGCCGCGCTGACCGGGGAGGTCCCCACCCGGCTGCTGCACGACGCGGCCGCCACGGCCACCGTCTCCGAGGCGGCCCTGCTCAACACCTGCAACCGGATCGAGCTCTACGCGGACGTGGACAAGTTCCACGCCGGCGTCGCCGAGCTGTCGCTGCTGCTCGCCGAGCACAGCGGGGTCGACCTGGAGGAGCTGACCGCGCACCTCTACGTCCACTACGAGGACCGCGCCGTGCACCACCTCTTCTCGGTGGCCTGCGGGCTGGACTCGATGGTGGTCGGCGAGGGCCAGATCCTCGGTCAGCTGCGCGACGCGCTGGCCCGCGCGCAGGAGGAGCACACCGCCGGACGCCTGCTCAACGAGCTGTTCCAGCAGGCCCTGCGGGTCGGCAAGCGCGCGCACAGCGAGACCGGCATCGACAAGGCCGGCCAGTCGCTGGTCACCTTCGGGCTGGAGCAGATCACCTCGGGGGCCGGCGAGATCGCCGGCAAGCGGGCGCTGGTGGTCGGCGCGGGCTCGATGAGCTCGCTGGCCGCCGCCACCCTCGCCCGGGCCGGGGTCGGCGACCTGTTGATCGCCAACCGCACCCCCGAGCGGGCCGAGCGGCTGGCCGCCACGCTGGGCGCCCGGACGGTCGAGTTCGCCAAGGTGCCGCAGGCGCTGGCCGACGTCGACGTGGTGATCTCCTGCACCGGCTCGGCCGGCGCGGTGATCCAGGCCGCCGACGTCGCCGCGGCGGTGGCCGCCCGGGCCGGGCGGACGCCGCTGGCCTTCCTGGACCTGGCGATGCCGCGCGACGTGGACCACGCGGTGCACGAGCTGCCCGGCGCGCTGCTGGTCGACCTGGAGTCGCTCTCCCAGGTCGACGCGGCGCTGCCCGGCACCGGTGACGTGGACGCGGTCACCACCATCGTCGCCGACGAGGTGGCCGCCTTCGGCGCCGCCCAGCGCGCCGCGCGGATCGCCCCCACCGTGGTGGCGCTGCGCGCGATGGCCTCCGAGGTGGTCGGCGCCGAGCTGGCCCGCCTCGAGGCCCGGCTGCCCGACCTGGACGACCGCTCGCGCGCCGAGATGGCGCAGACCGTCCGCCGGGTGGTCGACAAGCTGCTGCACGCACCGACGGTGCGGGTCAAGCAGCTGGCCGCCGAGCCCGGCGGCGCCTCCTACGCGGACGCGCTGCGCGAGCTGTTCGACCTCGACCCGGGTGCCGTGCACGCCGTGTCGGGGACGCCGGTGGGGCCGCAGGCGCAGCCCACCAGCGGTAGTCTCGCGGGCGGAGCGGCCCGATGAGTCGACCGCACCATCTTCTCGACCACCAGCACGACCGGGATGATCACGTTATGAATGGTCAACTGAGCACGCAGCAGGGCCAGTTGGACGCCGAAATACCGCTGCGGCTCGGCACCCGGCGCAGCGCGCTGGCGATGGCGCAGTCCGGGATGGTCGCCCGCGAGGTCAGCCGGCTGACCGGCCGCGAGGTCGAGCTGGTGGAGATCACCACCTACGGCGACACCTCGCGCGAGCAGCTGGCCCAGATCGGCGGCACCGGGGTCTTCGTCTCCGCGCTGCGCGACGCGCTGCTCGCCGGCCGGATCGACTTCGCCGTCCACTCGCTCAAGGACCTGCCGACCGCCGCCCCCGAGGGCCTGGTGCTCGCCGCCGTCCCCGAGCGCGAGGACGTCCGGGACGCCCTGGTCGCCCGCGAGGGACTGAGCCTTGAGGCGCTGATCGAGAAGTGCGCCGGGCGCGCTGCCCGGATCGGCACCGGATCCCCGCGCCGGATGGCCCAGTTGAACGCCTGGGCCGCGGCCCAGGGCGTCGCCGTCGAGACGGTGCCGATCCGCGGCAACGTCGACACCCGGATCAACTTCGTGCACAGCGGCGAGCTGGACGCGGTGGTGCTCGCCACCGCCGGCCTCAACCGGCTGGGCCGCTCGGCCGAGATCAGCGAGCACCTGGCGCCCGAACTGATGCTCCCGGCCCCCGGCCAGGGTGCGCTGGCCATCGAGTGCCGTGCCGACGACCCCGAACTGGCCGCCGCCCTCGGCGCGCTCGACCACGCCCCCACGCGTGCCGCCGTCGTCGCCGAGCGCGCGCTGCTGGCCGCGCTGGAGGCCGGCTGCTCGGCTCCGGTCGCTGCACTGGCACAGCTGAGCGAAGAGAACGAACTGCGGCTGGAGGGTGTCGTCGGCTCCGTCGACGGTGCCACCCTGCTGACGATGTCCACCACTGGCCCGCTCGCGACCGACGAGACGGCCGAACGGCAGGCGCGGGCCCTGGGCCACGCGCTGGCCGCCCGGCTGCTCGACGGCGGAGCGGCCGGTCTGATGGGGGAGCGAGTGCGATGAGCCCCACCACCACCGCCGCCGACCGGTCCGGACGCTGCACCTTCCTGGGTGCCGGCCCCGGCGACCCGGGACTGCTGACGCTCCGTGCGGTCGAGGTGCTGGCCTCGGCCGACCTGCTGATCGCCGACCCGCTCACCGCCGGAGCGGTGCGCAGCCACTGCCCCGAGGGCGTCCAGGTGTTCGCACCCGGCGCGCCGGTGGGCGAGGCGGCACCGCTCGACATCGGCGGCGACGACGCGGGCGCGCTCGCCCGGCTGATCGCCGACGCGGTGCAGGCGGGCAAGCACGTGGTCCGCACCGTCGACGGCGACCCGGGCCTGGACGGCCGGGCGGCCGAGGAGATGCTGCTCTGCGCCAAGGCCGGCACCTCCTTCGAGGTGATCCCGGGCGTGGCGCAGTCCGTCGGCGTCCCCGCCTACGCGGGCGTGCCGCTGCGCGGCAGCAACGGCGCCGACGTGCGCTTCGTGGACGGCACGGCGCTGCTGGCCGGCGCCCTGGTCGACCTCGGCGCGCCGGAGACCACCCTGGTGGTGCGCACCACGCTCGGCCAGCTGCCCGCCACCGCGAGCGCGCTGGTCACCCACGGCCGCAAGCCGGACGCCGCGCTGTGCGCCACCCTCTCGGGCACCACCACCCGCCAGCGCACCTTCACCTCCACGCTGGCCGCCATCGGGGCCGACCTGAAGGCGGCCCGGGTGCTGCCCTCGCCGGTCTCCGCACCGGTGGACCCGGCCACCTCGGTGATAGCCGTGGTGGGTGACCAGGTCGCCTACCGCGACTCGCACTCCTGGTTCGAGACCAAGCCGCTGTTCGGCTGGAACGTCCTGGTGCCGCGCACCAAGGAGCAGGCCACCGGCCTGTCCGAGCAGCTGCGCTCCTACGGCGCGGTGCCGCAGGAGGTGCCGACCATCGCGGTCGAGCCGCCGCGCACCCCGCAGCAGATGGAGCGGGCGATCAAGGGCCTGGTCACCGGGCGCTACGAGTGGATCGCCTTCACCTCGGTCAACGCGGTCCGCGCGGTGCGCGAGAAGTTCGAGGAGTACGGTCTGGACGCCCGCGCGTTCGCCGGCATCAAGGTCGCCGCGGTCGGCGAGACCACCGCCAAGGCGCTGGTCGACTTCGGCGTGAAGCCCGACCTGGTGCCCAGCGGCGAGCAGTCCGCGGCCGGCCTGCTGGAGGACTGGCCGCCCTACGACCCGGTCTTCGACCCGATCGACCGGGTGCTGCTGCCGCGCGCCGACATCGCCACCGAGACCCTGGTGGCGGGCCTGGTCGAACTCGGCTGGGAGGTGGACGACGTGACCGCCTACCGGACCGTGCGCGCCTCGCCGCCGCCGGCCGAGACCCGCGAGGCGATCAAGGGCGGCGGCTTCGACGCGGTGCTCTTCACCTCGTCCTCGACCGTGCGCAACCTGGTCGGCATCGCCGGCAAGCCGCACAACGTCACCATCATCGCCTGCATCGGTCCGGCCACCGCCAAGACCGCCGAGGAGCACGGCCTGCGGGTCGACGTGATGGCCCCCGCGCCGTCCGCCGCCGCGCTGGCCGAGGCGCTCGCGGAGTTCGGCGCCGGCCGCCGCGACGCCGCCACCTCGGCGGGCGAACCGGTCTACCGGCCCAGTGAGCGGCGCCCCGGCTCCCGTCGCAAGGCGCGCTGAGCCAGGGCGTTCACCGACGAACTCTGGAGGAATCGTGTCTTTCCCCGCCGCCCGTCCCCGCCGGCTGCGCACCACTGTGGCGGTGCGCCGGCTGGTCGCGGAGACCCGGCTGCACCCGGCCGAGTTCATCCTGCCGGTCTTCGTGCGGGAGGGCATCAGCGAGCCGGTGCCGGTCGCCTCGATGCCGGGCGTCGTGCAGCACACCCGCGATACGCTGCGCAAGGCGGCGGTGGAGGCGGCGGAGGCCGGCATCGGCGGCATCATGCTCTTCGGCGTGCCGCAGACGAAGGACGCCGTCGGCTCGGCCGGCACCGATCCCGAGGGCATCCTGCAGCTGGCGATCCGCGACGTGGTCGCCGAGGTCGGCGACCAGCTGGTGGTGATGTCGGACCTGTGCCTGGACGAGTTCACCGACCACGGCCACTGCGGGGTGCTCGCGGCGGACGGCAGCGTGGACAACGACGCGACGCTGGAGCGCTACGCCGAGATGGCCGTGGTGCAGGCCGAGGCCGGGGTCCACATGGTCGGGCCCTCCGGGATGATGGACGGCCAGGTCGGGGTGGTCCGCCGGGCGCTGGACGCCGCCGGGCACCAGGACGTCGCCGTGCTCGCCTACACCGCGAAGTACGCCTCCGCCCTCTACGGCCCCTTCCGCGAGGCGGTCGCCTCCTCGCTCAAGGGTGACCGCAGGACCTACCAGCAGGACCTGGCCAATTCCCGCGAGGCGCTGCGCGAGCTGGAGCTGGACCTGGCCGAGGGGGCGGACCTGGTGATGGTCAAGCCGGCCATGCCCTGCCTGGACATCCTGCGCCAGGTCGCCGACCGCTCGCCGGTGCCGGTGGCGGCGTACCAGATCTCCGGCGAGTACTCGATGGTGGAGGCCGCCGCGGCGAACGGCTGGATCGAGCGCGAGCGGACCATCCTGGAGACGCTCACCTCGATCCGCCGGGCCGGGGCCGAGCAGATCCTCACCTACTGGGCCGTCGAGGCCGCGCGGCTGCTCGGGCGCTGATCGACCGCATGACGAAGGGGGTGCCGGCAGCTGCCGGCACCCCCTTCGTCATGTCCGGCCCGGTGGCTCAGTGGTGGTGCATGCCGTCGATCTCGACCGCGCCGGCACCCTCGCCGCCGGTGGCCGTGGCGGTGGCCCAGCCGTCGCCCGAGCCCGCGATGTGCACGTGGCTGGTGCCCGCGACACCCTCGAGCCAGCCGGCCGCGAGGACGGGGTGGGCGCTGACCATGCCGCCCCCGTCACCGCCGGTGTAGACATGGGCGTAGGCCGGAGCGGCGATGGCGGCGATCATCAGCGCGCCGGCCGAGACGGCAGCGGCCTTGCCGAGCGTCTTGAGCATGGGAATCGGTCCTTCCTCGTGGTGGATTGACTGCTCGTCAACTACATGGCAGCGGAGCCGGGGGAAGCGTGCTCCCCGGCTCCGCTGGGTCCAGCTCTGGAGGGTCGGATACTGCTCTGGAGGGTCAGGTGCTTCAGGCGGCGCGTGGCGGACCGGTCGGGGCCGGCCGGTCCGCCCGTTTGCGGGGCTTGGTCAGCCGATCAGGTGCGACAGCGCGCCGTCGCCGTTGGCCTGGGTGGTCTGGCCCACGTTGCAGATCTGGTGCTGCTGCTGGTTGAGGACCGGCACGTCGACCTGGACCGGCACGAGGCCGACCTGGACGTGGTGCACCTCGGGCAGGCAGACGTTGGTGTTGTCCAGGGTGTGGTAGTTCGGGCTGTGGTCGCCGTGGGTGCCGGTGTGGTTGGTGCCACCGTTGCCCTGCACCGAGGCGGCCGAGCCGTCGGCGTCGCCGATCGCCATCGAGGGGGCGGCGGACATCGCGATGGCGGCGGTGGCCAGACCGGCGGTGGCGAGGACCTTCTTCAGCATGGGAGTGCTCTCTCTTGCTACGGGGTTACTGGGGGAGGTGGAGCGGGTGGAGCGAGGTGGCTTGCTTGCTCAGCCGATCAGGTGCGAGGCGACACCGTCGCCGTTGCTCTGGGTGGGCTGACCCTGGTTGCAGACCTGGTGCAGCTGCTGGTTTCCGACCGGCACGTCCGCCTGGACCGGCACGAGGCCGACCTGGACGTGGTGGATCTCCGGCAGGCAGATGTTGGTGTTGTCCAGGAAGTGGAAGTTGGGGCTGTGGTTGCCCCAGGTGCCGGTGTTGTTGGTGCCGCCGTTGCCGGAGAGCGAGGCCGCGGAGCCGTCCGCGTTGCCGATCGCCATCGCCGGGGTGACGCCGGCGGCCATCGCGGCGGCCACCAGGCCGACGGAGGCCAGGGTCTTCTTGATCATGAGGTTCCTCTCTGGATTGCTGCGTCCGCTGCGTCTGGGTGCAATCCGTTCTCCGAATTGACCTGGTCTGCGGTCACCATGACGTCCGCGGCGTATTCAGGAAAGTGATCACATTCGGCAGACCTCTGGCTGCGGTGCGATCGGGCACCCGATCCGGCCGTTGTCATGCTCGTTGTGCGGTGACATCGATATCAAAGAACGGCGGCCCGGAAAGTTACGCGAGGCGTGCCGGGAAAAATTCCGTACGACCGAATCAACCGGCGTGTCGGTGCTATTAATGAGCCATTCCGGTTAAGCCGCGCCTACTCCAACCGCGCCGGGTCGTTGAAACAGATCGACCCCGGTCCTGTCCGGCGGGCCGTGCGACGGGCCCACCGGTGCCGGGGACACGTCCCAGTGCCTCACGAGATCGGATCAGAGAAGACGATGAAGCTTCCCAAGCGGACCGGTGTACTGCTGCTGGCGGTCGGTGCGTCGGCGATCGCGGGCCAGGGCGCGGCCAGCGCCGCCGGTGCCCAGCCGATGACTCCGGGCCAGCCGATGACCCCGGCCCAGGTGGCGGCGATGGAGAACGGCCTGGCGACCAAGACGGTGCCGCTGCGGATCCCGCTGGAGACGGTCAGCGAGCACGCGCCGATGCTGCCGCTGGGCGGGGACGTCCACGGTGCGCTGCCGGCCTCCCCGGTGCTGCCGCCGGTGCAGGGCGGCCCGGAGAAGCACGAGCTGGTGCCGGACAAGGTCGTGCCCGCGCTCAACTTCAGCAAGGTCGGCCCGAGCCTGGGCAGCGACCTGCCGCTGCCGGCGGTGGCCGACGGGGTGCGGCCCGGCAACCTGGACCTGGACGCGCCCTCGGCCCCCTTGAAGGCGGTGGGCCCGGCCGTCGGCCTCGGGCACCCGCTCAACTTCGTGGAGGGTGCGGACGGCCAGCTGAAGAACGGCTCGCTGTCGGCGGGCGACCTGGACCCGCGGGTGCTGCCCGGCGCGCTCTCGGCCGGCCCGGACGCCAAGGCCTCGCTCGGCGGGCCCGACCAGCACGCCCCGATGCTCAAGACGGCGCAGGACCTGCTCGACACCACCGCGGCCACCGCCCAGGAGGCCACCCAGGGCTGAGGCCCTGCGGCCCCGGGGGCATGGCTCAGGCCCGGTGCGAGCACCCGCACCGGGCCTGACCCATGCCCGACGGGCGCTCGCTCAGTGGCCCGGCACCGCGCCGAGCAGCAGCCCCAGGCCCGGCAGGTCCTTGGCCCCGCCGCCGTCGCTGAGCGCCCCGGTGACGGCCGTGCTGCTGACCGGGCGCATGCCGGGGTTGTCCGGCTTGACCGCGACCGCGTTGTTCAGCGGATCGGCACTGGACTGGGCGAACGGGTCCAGGCGCAGGTCCTTGACCGGCCCGGTGACGTAGCCGACGGCCCCCAGCGCCGGGCCGACCTCGGTCGGCTGCAGCTGTGCCTTCGGTACGGGGGCCTGCGGTACGGCGGAGTCGGCCATGGCGGTGCCGGCCGCCGCGGGGGCGAGCAGCAGGGCCGCCCCCAGCGCGGCCAGCGCGCCGCTGGTGGTGGTGAGGCTCAACGGGGTCCTTCTCTCTTGCGGGCCGGAAACGGCGCTGTCCCCCGGACGCGGAAGTCCGGGGGACAGCGCTCACGCGACTTCCGCTGCTCAGCAGTCGTCGTCGTGGTGGTGCGGGGCCTCGACGTTGGCGCAGGTGTTGCCGAACGCCGGGTTCAGCAGGCCGATCACGTTGATCGAGTTGCCGCACAGGTTCACCGGGATGTGCACTGGCACCTGGATGGCGTTGCCGGAGGCGACGCCGGGGGAGTGGGCGGCGACGCCCTCCGCACCCGCGCTGGCGTTGGCGGCACCGGCGGCACCGATCACCAGGCCGACGGCGGCGGTGGAGAGGATGGCGAGCTTCTTGGTGGACTGCATGGGGGATCTCCTAGGGGATCATCACGGGGTGGCGGGCTGTGCTGCCAGGGGGAGGCGGCCGCACAGCCCGCGGCGCCGGGTCAGCGGGGGGTGGCTCAGCCCGCGTTGGCGCAGGTGTTGCCGAACGCCGGGTTCAGCGCGCCGATCACGTCGATGGTGTTGCCGCACAGGTTCACCGGGATGTGGATCGGGACCTGGATGGCGTTGCCGGACAGCACGCCGGGCGAGCCGGCCGCGACGCCCTGGGCGCCCGAGCTGGCGTTGGCCGCGCCGGCACCGGCCAGCAGCAGGCCCGCAGCGGCGGTGGTCAGGACGAGGGACTTCGAGAACTTGCGCATGAGTTATTCCTCCGTTGATTTCCCGGGAGCACTTCGGTCGGACACTTCGTCGTCCCGGTCGTCCCGGGTACCGGGCGAAACAGGATGGGCGATCGGAAGGTTCCGGCCGACCGGCCCGAATTCACTCAGCCGGGCGAAAGCCCGGCGATTCGAGCGGGCGGCGGACCGGAATTACCGTCCTGGTGGTCAGGCGTTGACGCAGGTGTTGCCGAAGGCCGGGTTCAGGATGGTGACGAGGCCGATGCTGTTGCCGCAGAGGTTCACCGGAACGTGCACGGGGACCTGGATCAGGTTGCCGGAGAGCACACCGGGCGAACCGACCGCGGCACCCTCGGCACCCGCGTTGGCCGAGGCGGCGGACGCGCCACCGATGATCAGAGCGGCGGCGGCGGCCACGCCGAACGCGCCGTGGACGAGCTTGCGCATGACGGAATTCTCTTTCTGCCTACGATTGCTGACGGTGTGAAGCGGCTTCCCGACATAGAACGAGCACCGGCGCGGCCGGAAACGGGCACCGTCCTGGATCACCCGATCGCCTGCACACGCGGTCCGGGCAGGGGCGGTGGGCCGGGTGGCTGCGCGCAAACGGGTGAATTCGGCGGGGTGGGCCGCAACCCCTCGCGGTATGGGGTCGTTGCTGGTCATGCACGCATCGTGCTCAGCAACAAGGAGACTCAATATGAGCGTCAAGAAGGCTGCCGCTGTCGGCGCCGCCGTGGTCGGCATCGTGGCCGCGGGTGCCGGGACCGCCATGGCCAGCGCGGGCGCCGAGGGTGCCGCTGTCGGCTCCCCCGGTGTCCTCTCCGGCAACCTGATCCAGGTCCCGGTGCACGTTCCGGTCAACGCCTGCGGCAACAGCATCGACGTGATCGGTCTGCTGAACCCGGCGTTCGGCAACACCTGCGTCAACGAGGGCTGATCCACCCCTGGCGAAGCCGTCGTCCGTCGTCTCCCCTCCTGAGACGACTGGCGGCGGCTTTGGCCTGTCCGCGCGGCCCTTCTCCGCCGGGCCATATGAGTGGGGCTCAACTTCTGTTGCCGCGAGCCTTGTTGCGTTACTTGTCAGTACCTACCATGTGAACCCGCTCACCGCACAGCTCCGCCACCCCCACCAAGGAGTCTGCGTGATCAGGAAGCTCACATCCGGTCCGCCCACCGTGCTGCTCGCGGTCGCCGCACTGGTCGCCACCATCGGCCTGGCCACCGGCGCCCCACCGGCCCACGCCGCCGCCGACTCCCCGTCGCCGCGGGCCGCGTTGCCCAGCGCGGTGGTCTCGCTGGGCGACAGCGCGATCTCCGGCGAGGGCGCCGGGACGGACACCAATGACGGCTACTTCGCCGGCACCGACGGCCCCAAGGACTACTGCCACCGGCACCCCCAGTCGGAGATCTTCGACACCGGCCTGTCCGGCGTCACCGCCGTCGACCTGGCCTGCTCCGGGGCCCAGACCGGCGACCTGGTCAGTGATCCGACCCTGGCCAAGGTCACCGGCGGCGGCAGCGGCGACTTCGGCGAGCCCAAGCAGGACGCCCAACTCGCCCAGACCGCGGGCAAGTACGACGTCAAGATGGTCGTCGTCACGATCGGCGCCAACGACGACTTCGACTTCAGCGGCATCATGGAGAGCTGCCTCGGGCAGTACTTCCCGATCCCCAAGTCGCAGGGCTGCCGGGACACCATCGGCAGCGCCACCATCACTCAGCGGGCCGCCGCGGTGATCCCCAAGGTGACCGCCGCGCTCACCGACGTCCGCCAGACCATGCGCGCCGCCGGCTACGCGGACGGTGACTACCAGCTGGTCTACCAGTCGTACTTCACCCCGATCACCCCCGACATCCGCAGCAACGACTACGCGACCAAGGTGGCCCAGGGCTGCCCGGCCTTCCCCGAGGACCTGGCCTGGGGCCACAACTGGGTGGTGCCGACCTTCGACGACGCGCTGCGCCAGGCTGCCGAGGCCGTGCCCGGGGTGCGCTTCCTGGACCAGCGCCGGGTCACCTACGGCCACGAGGTCTGCGCCGAGTGGACCACCTCGCCCTACGAGTACACCAACGGCGACGTGATCGACCTCTCGGAGAACACCCGCAACGGCTGCGACTACTCGATCGGCATCCTCTCGCTCTGCGAGAACGAGATCCGGCAGTCCTACCACCCCCGGGTCGCCGGCTACCAGGCCGAGGGCAACTGCCTGGGCGAGTTCTACAACGAGCCCGGCCAGCAGGAGGCCTACTGCACCCTGGACCAGGCCGACGGCACCACGATCATGCCGCTGACGCCGGGTCAGCCCTTCGGCGACGTCCCCGAGGACGGCGCCTGGTACCAGCTGACCAACGCCGCCACCGGCCAGGTGCTCGACTTCGCGGGCGGCGGGACCTACGGCGACGCCACCAACGGCCGACTCGCCATCAACTATCCGGCGGACGGCGGCCTCAACCAGTCCTTCGTGCTGGAGGCCAAGCCCGGCGGCAGCTACGAACTGGACTTCAGCGGCAACCGCACCATGTGCCTGGACGCCACCGGCGCGGCCACCGCCCCCGGCACCCGCCTCGAACAGTGGGGCTGCAACGGCGGCGGCAACCAGCACTGGATCTTCGAGCCCGCCGGCCAGAACCAGTACAAGCTGGCCGACTCCCAGGACACCACCAAGGTCGCCACCGTCAGCGCCGACCACGACGCCCAGAACAACCCGATCGTGGAACTCGCCGCCGACACCGGCGCACCGGCCCAGCTCTGGCAGCTCACCAAGCTCGGCATCGTCTACCTGCACGGCTGAGCCCGCCACGTGAGTGTGGGAAGCCGGCCCGCCCGACTTCCCACCCCATGCGGGTCAGCTCACGGCCACACCAGGCAGTACAGCTGGTGCCCCGCGTCGTGCAGCCGGTTGGCGAAGTCCTGCCACTCGTGCAGCATCGTGTAGATCACGAACGCGTCCCGCGGCCCGCGCCGGTCGGGGACGGTGGACCAGATGAAGGCGGCCGCGCCCAGCTCGGTCTCGTCCGCCTTGCGCAGGGGCTCGACCACGGTGTGGGGCAGCTGGACCACCGCGTAGTCGGGGTGCAGCACGACCAGTTCGAGCGGCGGGACCTGGTGGAGCGGGACGCCCTCGATGCCGGTGAGGACCATGGCGCTCATGGTCTCCGGTTTGATCTTGGTGGAGAGGTGGCCGGTGGGGGAGCCGCTGGTCTCCATCAGGTCGCCGAGGCGCCCGAGCGAGCCGAGCTCGCCGGCGTCCAGCCCCAGCCCCCCGGGGCCGAGCGCGGTGGGGACTCTCGCGGCGGTCGCGCGGTCGGGTGCGCCGAAGTACTTGTACGTCACCCCCACGCGTCCCTCACCCCGCCTTCCCCTTCCCGCGCGGGCGGCCTTGCGGCCGGCCCCCGTGGCCTCCTCGAAGCCGTCCTGCTCCTCGGACACTCGGACCATCCTCACCGGAATTCGCCGGAATCGACAGACCCCCGGACCTCCGGTGTCCCGCCGGATGTCCCTTTTTCCCGTTATGTCAGCGATTGTGCGCCGTGCCCGGCCAGCGTCGACCGCATCACGTCACATCGCGCCCAGCCCCGCACCGGGGCGCGTCGCCGCGCTCTCCAGTGTGCGGGATGAACCGACCGTGGCCGCACACGGATCATCGTTCCAGATGATCGGCCCCGACATGCAGAGGTAAAGGACACGATTTGAGAGCGGCGCCGTTTGAGAGGATGTGGTCTCGTGAGCTACCCCTATGAAGCACCCCAGTCCCAGTCGCTCTTCGAGCGCGCCTCGGCCGTGACCCCCGGCGGGGTCAACTCCCCGGTGCGCGCCTTCCGCGCCGTCGGCGGCACCCCGCGCTTCATGGTCTCGGGCAACGGCCCCTACCTGACCGACGCCGACGGCCGCGAGTACGTCGACCTGGTCTGCTCCTGGGGCCCGATGATCCTGGGCCACGCGCACCCGGCCGTCCTGGAGGCGGTGCGCGAGGCCGTCGGCAAGGGCACCTCGTTCGGCACCCCCGGTCAGGGCGAGGTCGAGCTGGCCGAGGAGATCGTGGCCCGGGTGGCTCCGGTCGAGCAGGTCCGCCTGGTCTCCTCGGGCACCGAGGCGACCATGTCCGCGATCCGGCTGGCCCGCGGTTTCACCGGCCGGGCCAAGGTCGTCAAGTTCGCCGGCTGCTACCACGGCCACGTGGACGCGCTGCTGGCCGCGGCCGGCTCCGGCGTCGCCACCTTCGCGCTGCCGGACACCCCGGGCGTGACGGGCGCCCAGGCGGGCGACACCATCGTGGTGCCGTACAACGACCTGGCCGCCGTGGCGGAGGCCTTCGCCCGGCACCCGGGCGAGATCGCCTGCGTGATCACCGAGGCCGCCCCCGGCAACATGGGCGTGGTCCCGCCGGGGCCCGGTTTCAATGCCGGCCTGGCCCGGCTCTGCCAGGAGAACGGCGCGCTCTTCATCTCGGACGAGGTGATGACCGGCTTCCGCGTCTCCAAGGCGGGCTGGTACGGCCTGGAGGCGGCAGGCGAGGGCTGGGCGCCCGACCTGCTGACCTTCGGCAAGGTGATGGGCGGCGGCTTCCCGGCCGCGGCCTTCGGCGGTCGCGCCGACGTGATGGCCCACCTGGCCCCGGCCGGCCCGGTCTACCAGGCCGGCACGCTCTCCGGGAACCCGGTCGCCACCGCGGCCGGCCTGGCCCAGCTGCGGGCCTGCACCGACGAGGTCTACGCGACCCTCGGCCGGGTCGCCGACACGGTCTCCGGCCTGGTCTCCGAGGCGCTGACCAAGGAGGGCGTGGCGCACCGGCTGCAGAAGGCGGGCACCATGTTCTCGGTCTTCTTCACCGAGGAGCCGGTCACCGACTACGCCTCCGCGAAGCGTCAGGAGGCCTTCCGCTTCACCGAGTTCTTCCACAGCCTGCTCGCGGACGGCGTCTACCTGCCGCCGTCGGCCTTCGAGTCCTGGTTCGTCTCGGCCTCCCACGACGAGCGCGCGATCGAGCGGATCGCCGCCGCGCTGCCCGCCGCCGCCCGCGCCGCGGCGCTGGCCAAGCCCGCGGAGGAGCTGCGATGACCGAGACCACGGTGGTGCACCTGGTGCGCCACGGCGAGGTGCACAACCCCGAGGGCGTGCTCTACGGGCGGCTGCCCGACTACCACCTGTCCGAGCTGGGCCGGCAGATGGCCGACCGGGTCGCCGAGCACCTGGCCGACCGCGACATCACCCACGTGGTCGCCTCCCCGCTGGAGCGCGCCCAGGAGACGGCCGAGCCGACCGCCAAGTCGCACGGTCTCACCGTCGCGGTGGACGAGCGCCTGATCGAGGCCGACAACATCTTCGAGGGCAAGACCTTCGGCGTCGGCGACGGCTCGCTGCGCAACCCGCGCTACTGGAAGTACCTGGTCAACCCGCTGCGCCCGTCCTGGGGCGAGCCGTACGTGGAGCTGGCGGTGCGGATGATGGGCGCGCTCGCCGGGGCGCGGGACGCCGCGCGCGGGCACGAGGCGGTCTGCGTCAGCCACCAGCTGCCGATCTGGATCGCCCGCTCCTTCGCCGAGAAGCGCCGGCTGTGGCACGACCCGCGCAAGCGGCAGTGCTCGCTGGCCTCGCTGACCAGCTTCACCTACGAGGGGGACAAGCTGGTCTCGGTCGGCTACCGCGAGCCGGCCCGGGATCTGCTGCCGGCCCACCTGGTGGGCAAGGGCGGCAAGGGGGACAAGCCGGTGGGCAAGAGTTTCGGGGCTTGATCCGCTTAACGCCGATCGGCATTTAAAGGATCTTTACAGTCCCAGTTCACAGGGGGGTCGGCAGAGAACTGCCGACCCCCCTGAAACACCTTCAACTACCGTGCGAGACTTTTCACATGTCTGGCACGCCCCGTTTCCGCCTGGCCGCGCTTTTCACCGCGGCAGCCGCCGTGCTGGCGCTCGCCGGCTGCAGCTCGACCGGCAGCGGCGGCAGTGCCGACGCCCAGGGCGGGTTCGTCGCCGGCCAGGACGGGCTGGGCACGGTCCCACCGGCGAACCGGAAGCCGGCCCCGGCGATCTCGGGCAAGGACCTGGAGAACAAGCAGGTCGCGCTCTCGGACTACACCGGCAAGATCGTGGTGATCAACGCCTGGGGCTCCTGGTGCTCGGCCTGCCGCAGCGAGGCTGCCGGGCTGGAGCAGTCGTACCAGAAGTACAAGGACCAGGGCGTGGAGTTCCTGGGCATCAACACCCGGGACACCGACCCGACCAACGCCCGGCAGTTCGAGGAGAACCACGGGATCGCCTACCCGAGCATCTACGACCCGGACGGCACCCAGATCCTCAAGTTCCCCAAGGGCAGCGTCGACCTGCAGGCCCTGCCGGCCACCCTGGTCGTGGACCGCCAGGGCCGGCTGGCCGCCCGCGCGATGCGGGCGGTCTCGAGCCACGACCTGGACACCCTCCTGGAGCCGCTGCTCGCGGAGCAGCATTCCTGACGCCGATCGGCGCTTAAAGGATCTTTACACCCGCAGTTCACAGGGGGGTCGACACGCAACTGCCGACCCCCCTGAAACGCCCTGAACTGTCATGCGAAACTTTTCACATGTCTGGTACGCCCCGCTTCCGCCTGGCCGCGCTTTTCACCGCGGCAGCCGCCGTTCTCGCCCTCGCCGGCTGCAGCTCGACCGGCAGCGGCGGCAGTGCCGACGCCCAAACCGGATTCATCACCGGCACCGGCGGCGTGGACACCGTTCCGCTGGCCAACCGGAAGCCGGCCCCGGCGATCTCGGGCAAGGACCTGGAGAACAAGCAGGTCGCGCTCTCGGACTACACCGGCAAGATCGTGGTGATCAACATCTGGGGCTCCTGGTGCTCGCCCTGCCGCAAGGAGGCCGCCGGGCTGGAGCAGTCGTACCAGAAGTACAAGGACCAGGGCGTGGAGTTCCTGGGCATCAACACCCGGGACACCGACCCGACCAACGCCCGGCAGTTCGAGGCGAACCAGGGGATCACCTACCCGAGCATCTACGACCCGGACGGCACCCAGATCCTCAAGTTCCCCAAGGGCAGCCTCAACCCGCAGACCATCCCGACCACCATGGTCGTGGACCGCCAGGGCCGGCTGGCCGCCCGCGCGATGCGGCCGGTCTCGATCTACGACATGGACGCCATCCTGGAGCCGCTGCTCGCGGAGCAGCACTCGTGACCGGCGCCCTCACCCTGCTCGCCGACGGCAACGGGATGAACCAGACGGTGAGCAGCGGCCCGCTGCTGCTCGCCGTCCCGGTGGCGGTCGCGGCCGGCCTGGTCTCGTTCTTCTCGCCCTGCGTGCTGCCGCTGGTCCCCGGCTACCTCTCGTACATCACCGGCTTCTCGGCCGCCGACCTGGCGGACGCCCAAGGGCGCCGGCGCGGACGGATGCTGGCCGGCTCGATGCTCTTCATCGCGGGCTTCGCGGCGGTCTTCATCTCCTTCGGGGCGCTCTTCGGCAACTTCGGCAACACCCTGCGCGACGACCGGCAGACCGTGAACATCGTGCTGGGCAGCCTGACGGTGCTGATGGGCCTGGCCTTCATGGGGTTCCTGCCGGGATTCACCAACCGCGAGTTCCGCTCGCACCGCCGGCCGGTGGTCGGCCTGCTCGGTGCCCCGCTGCTCGGCGTCGTCTTCGGGCTGGGCTGGGCCCCGTGCACCGGGCCGACCATGGCCTCCCTGCTCTCGCTCTCGTTCACCCAGGCCAGCGCGGCGCGCGGAGCTTTCCTGATGGCCGTCTACTGCCTGGGACTCGGCCTACCGTTCGTGGTGGCGGCGCTGGCCTTCCGCAAGGCACTCGGTGCTTTCAGCTTCATCAAGCGGCATTACCAGTGGGTCATGCGGATCGGCGGCGGCATGCTGGTCGCCGTCGGCGTCCTGCTGATCACCGGCGGCTGGGACTACCTGGTGAACCAGCTTCAGTACGTCGCCCCCAGCGGCGAGATCGGAATCTGACGTGAGTGACACCGACCTCAAGTCCGCGGACGCCACCCCACCGCCGGGTGATGCCCCGGCGGACGAGGTGTCGGCCGGGCGGCTGACCAGCGCGCCGCAGGAGGCGGAGGCGCCGGCCGGCATAGGGCTGCTGGGCTGGGCGCGCTGGACCTGGCGTCAGCTGACCTCGATGCGGGTCGCGCTGATCCTGCTCTTCATGCTCTCGCTGGCCGCGATCCCGGGCTCGCTGATCCCGCAGACCAGCGAGAACCCGTTCAAGGTGCAGACCTTCCAGGCCGCGCACAAGAGCGTCACGCCGATCTACATCAAGCTCCAGCTGTTCGACGTCTACAGCTCGGTGTGGTTCTCGGCGATCTACATCCTGCTCTTCATCTCGCTGGCCGGCTGCATCATCCCGCGGACCTGGCAGTTCGTCGGGGTGCTGCGGGCCAAGCCGCCGGCGGCGCCGGCCAACCTCACCCGGATGCCGGTCTACGCGGCCTGGCACACCGACGCCGACCCCGAGACGGCGGTGCGCGCCGCCGAGCGGCTGCTGCGCAAGCGCCGCTTCCGGGCCCACCTGGCGAACGGCGCGGTCGCCTCCGAGAAGGGCTACCTGCGCGAGGTCGGCAACCTGCTCTTCCACCTCTCGCTCTTCGCCCTGCTGGCCGGCTTCGCCTGGGCGAGCCTGGCCAGCGGTACCGGCAGCAAGCTGGTGGTGGAGGGCGGCGGCTACACCAACACCATGACCCAGCTGGACAACTTCACCGGGTCGGCCTTCTACGGCCCCGAGGACCTGGACCCGTTCGGCTTCAACCTGAACAACTTCACCGCCACCTACCAGACCACCGGCGACCAGATCGGCGAGGCCCGCGACTTCACCGCGCACATCCAGTACTGGAAGGGCGCGGACCCGACCAAGCTGAAGGGCGGTGAGATCCAGGTCAACCAGCCCCTGGAGATCGACGGCAGCAAGGTCTTCCTGATCGCCCACGGCTACGCCCCGGTGATCACGGTGCGGGACGGCAGTGGCAAGGTCGTCTACCACGACCAGGTGCCCTTCCTGCCGCAGGACACCAACCTGACCTCGACCGGCGTGATCAAGGTCGGCGACTACGGGCAGAAGGACGGCAAGAAGGTCCAGCTGGGCTTCCAGGGCTTCTTCCTGCCGACCGCGCCGGCCAACTTCGACGCCAACACCGGCCCGCGCTCGCTCTTCCCGGGCCCCGCGGCCCCGACCATGGTGCTCACCGCCTACGAGGGCGACCTGGGCACCGACTCGGGCCAGCCGCAGAACATCTACCAGCTGGACCTGAGCCACATGACCCAGCTGCAGCAGGACGGGCAGCCGGCCAAGGTCAAGATGGTCCCGGGCCAGGGCTGGGAACTGCCGGACGGCTACGGGTCGATCACCTTCGACGGCTACAAGCAGTGGGCGAACTTCAGCGTCTCGCACCGCCCCGGCAACTCGGTCGCGCTGACCGGCGCGGTGCTCGCGGTGCTCGGCCTGATCGGCTCGCTGATGGTCCAGCGCCGCCGGATCTGGGTCCGCGCGGTCGCCACGCCGGACGGCCGGACCCTGGTGGAGCTGGCGGGCCTGGCCCGCAGCGAGTCGGCGAAGATCGCCGAGGAGCTGGCCGAGCTGGCGGTCGACCTCCAGGACGACGCCCCGGCCCTCGACGACGAAGCACCGGCCGAGGCGTCGCTCGACGCACCGGCCGATCCGCCTGCCGACTCGCCCGGAGAGTCACCCGGCACCCCCGCAGATGCCACCCCCGCCGCACCGGAATCCAAGGAGTAGACGGTGACTAACCTCGCCACCGGGGTCAATACCCAACTGTCGGGCATGTCCGACAAATTGATCTACTCGGCCATGTTCGTCTACGCGCTGGCCATGTTCGCCCACATGTTCGAGTGGACCTTCGGCAGCAAGGGCGGCGTCGCGCGCCGCTCCGCCGAGCAGGCCTCGCTGGCCGCCGCTGCCGCCGCGGCCAGCCTGCCCGGACAGGCGGCGGCGGCCCAGGCGGCCAAGAAGGTGACCGTCACGGTCGCCACCGGCGACGGCGGCACCACCACGCTGACCCGCACCGCGCTGGCCGGCGAGGGCGCCACCGTGGTCACCAGCGGCCGCGGCGACGAGCTGGACTTCGACGGCCCGGGCGCGGCCGGCAGCAGCGAGAAGGGCGACCTGGCGGGCCGGATCGCCATCTCGCTCACCGTCCTCGGCTTCCTGTGCAACTTCGGCGGCGTGCTCTGCCGCGGCCTGTCGGTGATGCGCTGGCCGTGGGGGAACATGTACGAGTTCTCCTGCGCCTTCGGCGTCACCATGATCGGCGCCTACCTGCTGATGCTGGCGCTCGGCAAGCCGGTCCGCTGGATGGGCCTGCCGGCCGTGGTGGCCGCCTGCCTGACCCTGGGCCTGGCCACCAGCGTGCTCTACACGGACGACGAGCAACTGGTGCCCGCGCTGCACTCCTACTGGCTGGCGATCCACGTGACCGCCGCGATCATCTGCGGCGGCGCCTTCTACGCGGCCTTCGCCACCACCGCGCTCTACCTGGGCCGCGAGTCCTACGACAAGCGGGTGGCGGCCGGCCTGCCGGGCGGCCCGTTCAAGACCGCGGCCTCGATCTGGGAACGGCTGCCCGCCACCGCCACCCTGGACAAGCTCTCCTACCGGATCAACGCGCTGGTCTTCCCGCTGTGGACGTTCACCATCATCGCGGGCGCGATCTGGGCCGAGGCGGCCTGGGGCAAGTACTGGGAGTGGGACCCGAAGGAGACCTGGTCCTTCATCACCTGGGTGGTCTATGCCTGCTACCTGCACGCCCGGGCGACCGCGGGGTGGAAGGGCCGCAAGGCGGGGTACCTGGCGCTGCTGGCCTTCGCCTGCTTCCTGTTCAACTACTACGGCGTCAACATCTTCATCACCGGCAAGCACTCCTACGCGGGTGTGGGCTGATCCGACCGTCCCGGCACCCCGTCCCGCCGCCGATCCCGCCGACCGCAGCTGACGGTGTCGGCGAGATCACCGGCCTGACGGGGTGTCAGTGCCGGTGCGATGGGCAGGAGTCGGAACGAGTGACTGGCTGTACAGAGTGGGACGTACCGGTACCGATGCCGGTGCACCAGGCAGCGGGGAGGTCGCGACATGGACAGCGATGAGCTCATGCTGACGGTCCGGATCACGGTCGCCGAGCGGGCACTGCTGCGGCGCCTCGCGCAGGGGCACCGCAGCGACCTGTCCGAGGTGGTGGCCGACGGGCTGCTCGACATCCTGCCGACGCTGTCCGGCACCGCCCGCGCCTACCTGCTGCTGGCCGCGCTGACCGAGCCCGCCCCGTGCGCCCTGACGGTCTGGCTGCCCGCGCCGCTGGCCGACCTGCTGGTGCCCGCCGCCGACCAGGTGGCGCTGGCGACCGGGGTGCGGCTGGGCTCGGGCAGCTCGATGCTGGGCGCCGCGCTGCGGCTCTGGCTGGCCCAGGACCCGCAGCTGCTGGCCGACCACCTGGACCTGATGCACGCGGGCCGCTCGACCGGCCTGGTGGCCGCCTAGCCCCGGCCTCGGCCCGGGGGAAAAGCAGGTGCCCCGCGGGTGCCGTCGCGGCCATCATGACCCGCGTGAACGCGAAGATCTGGACCATCGAGCCGACCCCGGTCGACCACCCCGAGGCCGTCGCCCTGCTGCGCGCCTACCTGACCGAGATCGTGGGCCGCTACTACCAGCGCCCCGCCACCGAGGCGGAGGTCGACCAGGTCGAGGAGTGGGAGCCCGCCACCGGACTCGCCGCCTTCCTGGTGGCGCGGCTGGACGGCCTGCCGGTGGGCTGCGTGGGCCTGCGCGAGCTGGCGCCGGGGCTGGGCGAGCTGACCAAGGTCTACCTCGGCCCACCCGCCCGCGGCCAGGGCGCCGGCGGGCGGCTGATCGCCGCCGTGGAGGCGGCGGCGCTGGAGCTGGGGCTGACCACGCTGCGCCTGGACACCCGCGCCGACCTGGTGGAGGCGCGGGCGCTGTACGCGCGGCAGGGCTATCGCGAGATACCCCGCTACAACGACAGCGCGTTCGCCGCCCACTGGTTCGAGAAGGAGCTGATCAGGCGGCCCACTGCCAGCTGACCGGCGAGTAGTACACGGGGTGGCGGTCCAGCCGCTGCCAGCGGGCGATCGGCTCGACCGGAGCCAGGCCGGCGGCCGGCGCCGCGCTCGCGGCGGCGCGGGCGAGCAGGACGGCGGTGAGGGCGGCGAGCTCCTCGTCGGACAGGGTGCCGCGGGTGACGCGGACGAGCGGTTCGGCTGCTGCGGTCATGGCTGGGTCTCTCTCCCCCGGAAAGCGGTGCCCCCGGAAAGCTGTGGTCGACGAGGTGGCGCGCGGGCCCGGCGGCGGTCGGCCGCCGGGCGGCGGCTGCTACATCGGTGGGTTGCCGTGCTTGCGGCTGGGCAGGTCGGCGTGCTTGGTGCGGAGCATGGCCAGGGCGTGGGCGAGGACGGCGCGGGTCTCGGCGGGGTCGATGACGTCGTCCACCAGGCCGCGTTCGGCCGCGTAGTACGGGTGCATCAGCTCGTTCTTGTACTCCTTGATCTTCTGCGCGCGCATCGCCTCGGGGTCCTCGGCCCCGTTGATGTCGCGCCGGAAGATCACGTTGGCCGCGCCCTCGGCGCCCATCACCGCGATCTCGTTGGTCGGCCACGCGTAGGACAGGTCCGCGCCGATCGAGCGCGAGTCCATCACGATGTACGCCCCGCCGTAGGCCTTGCGCAGGATCAGCGAGATCCGCGGCACCGTGGCGTTGCAGTACGCGTACAGCAGCTTCGCGCCGTGGCGGATGATCCCGTCGTGCTCCTGGTCCACACCCGGCAGGAAGCCGGGCACGTCCAGGAGGGTGACCAGCGGGATGTTGAACGCGTCGCACATCTGCACGAAGCGGGCGGCCTTCTCCGAGGAGTGGATGTCCAGCACCCCGGCCAGCGACTGCGGCTGGTTCGCGATGATCCCGGTGACGTGCCCGTCGATCCGCGCCAGCGCCACGATCACGTTCGTCGCCCACCGCTCGTGGATCTCCAGGAACTCGCCGTGGTCGACGATCTCCTCGATCACCTTGCGCATGTCGTAGGGGCGGTTCCCGTCGGCCGGCACCAGGTCCAGCAGCGTGTCGTTGCTCCGCTCGACCGGGTCCTCGCTGGCGGTGGCCGGCGGCATCTCCCGGTTGTTCTGCGGCAGCAGCGACAGCAGGTAGCGCACCTCCTCGATGCACGACTGCTCGTCGTCGTAGGCGAAGTGCGACACCCCCGACACGCTGGAGTGCACATCCGCACCCCCCAGCCCGTTCTGGCTGATCTTCTCCCCGGTCACCGCCTGCACCACGTCCGGACCGGTGATGAACATCTGCGAGGTCTCACGGACCATGAAGACGAAGTCGGTCAACGCCGGGCTGTAGGCCGCACCGCCCGCACACGGGCCCAGCATCACCGAGATCTGCGGGATCACCCCCGAGGCCCGGGTGTTGCGCTGGAAGATGCCGCCGTAACCGGCCAGCGCCGTGACACCCTCCTGGATCCGGGCCCCGGCGCCGTCGTTCAGCGACACCAGCGGCGCACCCGCCGCGATCGCCATGTCCATGATCTTGTGGATCTTCTGCGCATGCGCCTCACCCAGCGCCCCGCCGAAGATCCGGAAGTCGTGCGCGTAGACGAACACCGTCCGCCCGTGCACCGCACCCCAGCCCGTGATCACACCATCGGTGTGCGGCTTCTTGTTCTCCAGCCCGAACCCCGTGGCCCGATGCCGGCGCAACGGCTCCACCTCGTGGAACGAACCCTCGTCCACCAGCAGATCGATGCGCTCACGCGCCGTCAACTTGCCCTTCGCGTGCTGCGCCTCGGTCGCCTTGTCACTGGGACCACGCCGCACCGCCGCACGCAACTCGTGCAACTCCGCGACCCGGCCACGCGCGTCCGCGGGCTCACCCGCAGCGGCCTCCTGCAACACCGTCATCTCGAACTCCCAGGTATGTGAGCGAGCGAGCAGTCGGTGTCGGCTGTGGGCTCCGGCTGCGATTTCCTTCTTCCCCTACGACATTACGAGGCCGGGCCACTCCGTTTCGGCGTTGATTCCGTACAAGGTCCTCTCGGTTTACCTGTCGAGGCCATACAGAAATCCTGATCGCGAGGCCGAGGAGACAGTCACTCGAATGCCTCCTGGGCGCCGCCTTGCGCCGTGCACGCCAAGATCGGCAGTGTCTTGGCGGAAAAGTCGATTCCCCAGCTCAGAGTGGGTTGCTAGGGGGTGACCCAGTGGGCCGCAGGGTGTCGGCCAGGGGTCGGTAGGGGTTGGTCCCGGGAACGGGTCGGTGGACCATCAGTCGTAGGGATACACCAAAAGGCGAAGATTGCGGATCAAGCGGCACAGTACCGGGGCCGGGCCCGGCCCCCGGGCTGCTGCGTCAGGTCGTGGCGTCGCCGCGGCCCTCCCGGCGGCGGCGCTCGTTGTCGCGCTGCAGCGAGGCGAGGAACTCGGGGTCGTCGTCCGGTGCCAGTGGGCGTCCGAGCGGGGCCGGCCCGTCCGGCGCGAAGCCGGCGCCCCGGCCCAGCACCGGCGCACCGCGGCGCCGCCCCGCCAGCAGCCAGGCGAGCGGGCCGAGCAGCACCTCGCCGAAGAAGAGGATGAGCAGGATCCAGACCACCTTGGGCAGGTGGCGGACCTCCTGCTCGGGGGTGGTCAGGCAGTCGATGAACGCCCACACCCAGAGCAGCAGGACGACCAGGAACGGCAGATAGTCCAGCACGTCGGTTTTCTCTCCCCCGAGACCGAGCGGGCGGCGGGCCCCGCGCCGCGGTGGAGCGGGACCTGTTGACCGGGCCAGGCTATCGGGTACCCGATACTGGCAGGCATGGCATACGACGATCTCCGCTCGTTTCTGCGGGCTCTCGAACGAGAAGGCGACCTCAAGCGCATCAAGGTCGAGGTGGACCCCCATCTGGAGATCGGCGAGATCGTCGACCGGGTGCAGAAGGCCAAGGGCCCGGCGCTGCTCTTCGAGAACGTCAAGGGCTCCACGATGCCGTTGGCGATGAACGTCTTCGGCACCGAGCGCCGGCTGGCCAAGTCGCTCGGCCTCAAGTCGCCGGAGGACATCGCGGAGAAGATCGCCGGGCTGCTGAAGCCCGAGCTGCCGCACGGTTTCACCGGCGTCCGGGACGCCTTCGGCAAGCTCGCCTCGATGACCCACGTGCCGCCGCGCAAGGTCAAGACGACCGAGGCGCCGGTGCAGGAGGTGGTGCTGACCGGTGACCAGGTGGACCTGGACACCCTGCCCGCGCTCTTCACCTGGCCGCTGGACGGCGGCTCCTTCTTCAACCTGGGCCTGACCCACACCAAGGACCCGGAGACCGGCGGGCGCAACCTG
Source organism: Kitasatospora sp. NBC_01302 (assembly GCF_035976515.1). Classification (NCBI taxonomy): domain Bacteria; kingdom Bacillati; phylum Actinomycetota; class Actinomycetes; order Kitasatosporales; family Streptomycetaceae; genus Kitasatospora; species Kitasatospora sp. NBC_01302. Next base: position 4,140,449 of record NZ_CP108404.1, on the reverse strand, counting down.
GGCCTGTACCGCCTGCAGCGGCACGACAAGCGGACCATCGGCATGCACTGGCAGATCCACAAGGACAGCCACAACCACTACCAGGCCGCCGCCCGGCGCGGTGAGCGGCTGCCGGTGGCGATCGCCTTCGGCTGCCCGCCGGTGGTCACCTACGCCGCCACCGCCCCGCTGCCCGGCGACATCGACGAGTACCTGTTCGCGGGCTTCGTGGCCGGCGAGCGGGTACGGATGGTCGACTGCAAGACCGTCCCGCTCCAGGTGCCGGCCGACGCCGAGGTCGTGCTGGAGGGCTGGCTGGAGCCGGGCGAGATGCTGCCCGAGGGCCCGTTCGGCGACCACACCGGCTTCTACACCCCGCAGGAGCCGTTCCCGGCGCTGACCATCGACTGCGTCACGATGCGCCGCCGCCCGATCCTGCAGTCCATCGTGGTCGGCCGCCCGCCGACCGAGGACGGACCGCTGGGCAAGTTCACCGAGCGGTTCTTCCTGCCGCTGCTCAAGATCATCATCCCGGACATCGTCGACTACGACCTGCCCGAGGCCGGCGGCTTCCACAACTGCGCGATCGTCTCGATCGACAAGAAGTACCCCAAGCACGCGCAGAAGGTGATGCACGCCATCTGGGGCGCCCACATGATGTCGCTGACCAAGCTGATCATCGTGGTGGACGCCGACTGCGACGTGCACGACTACCAGGAGGTCGCCTGGCGGGCGCTGGGCAACACCGACTACAGCCGCGACCTGAGCGTGGTCGAGGGCCCGGTGGACCACCTGGACCACGCCTCCTACCAGCAGTTCTGGGGCGGCAAGGCGGGCATCGACGCGACCCGCAAGCTCCCCGAGGAGGGCTACACCCGCGACGGCGGCTGGCCGGAGATGGTCAGCTCCGACCCGGCCACGGCCACCCTGGTCACCAAGCGCTGGACGGAGTACGGACTGTGAGCCTGACCGCCGACGCGTTCGAGGCGCCCCCGAGCAAGACCAGGTCCTTCCTGCGCCTGGTCCTGATCGAGCACTCGGTCTTCGCCCTCCCCTTCGCCTACATCGCCACCCTCACCGCGATGTTCCTCGCGGACAAGCGGGTGCACTGGGGGCAGCTGCTGATCGTCACCGTCGCGATGGTGAGCCTGCGGACCTTCGCGATGGCCGCGAACCGGATCATCGACCGCGAGATCGACGCCCGCAACCCCCGTACCGCGGGCCGCGAGCTGGTCACCGGCGCGGTCTCGCTGCGCACCGCCTACACCGGCTCGGGCATCGCCCTGCTGGTCTTCCTCGGTGCCGCGGCCCTGCTCAACCCGCTCTGCCTGGCGCTCGCGCCGGTGGCCGTGGTGCCGATGGTGGTCTACCCCTACGGCAAGCGCTTCACCGACTTCCCGCACGCGATCCTCGGGCTGGCCCAGGCGATGGGCCCGGTCGGCGCCTGGCTGGCCGTCACCGGCACCTGGTCCTGGGACGCGGTGGTGCTCGGGCTCGCGGTGGGCATCTGGATCGGCGGCTTCGACCTGATCTTCGGCTGCCAGGACGTGCTGGCCGACCGGGCCGAGGGCGTCCGCTCGGTGCCCGCCCGGTTCGGCGTCGCCGCGGCGCTCACCGGCGCCCGGGTCTGCCACGCCGTCACCACCGGGCTCTTCGTCTGGTACGGCGTGCTCACCCACGTGGGCCCGGCGTTCTACGTCGGCCTGGCCGTGGTGATCGTCGCGTTCTGCTACGAGCACAGCATCCTCAAGCCGGACGACCTCTCCCGCCTCAACCGGGCCTTCTTCACCGCCAACGGATTCGTCGGCGTCTCGCTGTTCGGCTTCGCCCTGCTGGACCTGATCCTGCGCGGCCTGCACTTCGCCTGACGCGGCGTCGGCCACCCCGGGGCACGCCCCCGGGGTGGCACCTTCTCAGGGCCCGGCGGGTACGCGATGATCGGAGCCCGAACGGGCCCTGGAGGAGCGTCGATGCTCGGTACCCTGCAGTGCGTGGTGCTGGACTGCCACTACCCGGCCGCGCTGGCCCGGTTCTACGCCGCGCTGCTCGGCGGCGAGGTGGACCGGCCCGACCCCCGCTGGCGGCTGGACGAGGACTGGTCGACCCTGCACACGCCGGACGGGCTGGTGCTCGCCTTCCAGCGGGCCGAGGACTTCCACCCGCCGCAGTGGCCCGACCCGGGCCACCCGCAGCAGTTCCACCTCGACGTGCAGGTCGCCGACCTGCCGGCCGCCGAGCGCGAGGTGACCGCGCACGGCGCGGCCTTCCTGCGCCGCGAGGCGGGCTGGGTCATCTACGCCGATCCGGCCGGCCACCCGTTCTGCCTGCTCTCGCACTGACCTGCGGCCCTGGCTGCTAGAGCAGTCGCAGCCGGTCCCCGACCCGCAGCGGGCCGGGCGCGCTGACGGTCGCCAGCACGTCGAGGCGCCGCTGGTGGGCCCGGTCCAGCACCCGCAGGATCCCGGGGGCGTGCGGCAGCCCCGGCTGCGCGGCGGCGGCCATCGCGCAGCGCTCGCTGGAGCGGACGAAGGCCAGCCGGGCGCCGGACCTCAGCTCGCCCTCCCGCCCGAACCAGTGGTCCTCGACGAACGGCGGGGTGCCCGGCGGGGTGCGCAGCACGATGTTGGGGCGGAACCGGCGCTCGTCCACCAGCTCGGTGGGCACGGCCTCGCGCAGCCAGTCCAGGGTCGCGGTGGTCAGCAGGCTCACCGGCAGCTGGTCGAAGTGCGAGACGGCGTCCTCGCGGGCCAGTTCGACGCCGTCCCGCTGCAGGTAGGCACGGAGGAAGGCGGTGGGATCGGCGATCGGGCGGCCCAGCGGGTCGAGCAGCTCGGGGCCCTCCAGCCGGTGTCCGAGCCGCGAGCCCAGGCGCAGCAGCCCGTCCATCCGCCGGAACCGCCGGGTGGTCTTGCCCGAGCCGAGCCGGCCGTCGGCGTCGCGGACGGCGTAGAGCCGGTCGCCGGCCAGGCCGCGGTCGTCCAGGGCGACCTGGGTCAGGCGCTCCCCGGCGGTCGACTTCACGGGGTAGCGCCAGAGCCGCTCGACCACTCCGACGATCTCTGCCATGGACGGGCAGCCTATCGGGGGCGGCGAACCTTGGTCTAGACCTATGGAGCAGGCCGGGGAGCGCTCAGCCGACCCGTGCCACCGCCCGCACGGGTGCGCCGTCGGCCGCGGCCAGCCGCAGCGGGAAGAGGCTCAGGCTGATCGGCTTCTCCCGGGCCTGGGCCTCCAGCAGCGCCGTCAGGTCGGTGAGGTTCTCCGCGATCACGCCGCCGCCCTCGGCGCCGAGCAGGATCCGGTGGGCGGCCAGCAGCGGCGCCTCGGCCACCGGGGCGGTGTCGTGCTCGTCGGCCAGGCCCGCCAGCAGCACGGCCACCGCCGGGTCCGCCGGGCCGGGGTCGGGGGTGGCGTCGACGCTCAGCGCGTCCACCCCGAGGGTGCGCACGCCGGCCGCCACGATCGCCTCGGCCGCCTCGGGCGTCAGGTAGGGGTGGGCCAGATAGCGTTCGGTGCCCCAGAACCGCGGCCAGCCGGTGGCCAGCAGCAGGATCGCGCCGGGCGTCAGCCGCTCCAGGGCGGGCGCCAGCTGATCGGGTGTCACCGGGGTGCGGGCCGGCAGCGCGCGCAGGTCGGCCACCACCGCGGGGCCGGTGAACCGGCTCAGCGGCAGCCCGTCCAGCGTGGGCCAGGTGACGTCCACGTGGTACGGGGCGTCCACATGGGTGCCGGACTGCGAGCCGAGGTGCACCGAGAGCACGTTCACCCCGGCGGTGTCGGTGGTCAGCGCGGGGCGCAGAGCCACCTCGGGGTCACCGGGGTAGACGGGCATGCCGGTGGTGACCTGGTGGGTGAGGTCGATCAGGACCGGGTCCGGCGAAGAAGTCACCCCACCATGCTCTCGCGTCCCAGGCCCTAGGGTGCGGGTATGGGCAAGGAAGACGACGACACGGTACGGCGGCCCTGGGTGGTCGCGGTCTCGGGCGCCTCGGGCACGCCGTACGCGGCCTCGGTGATCCGGGCACTGCTGGCGGCCGGCGAGGCGGTGGACCTGGTGGTCAGCCGGGCCGCCCGGCTGACCATCCTGGACGAGACCGGCATCTCCTTCCGGGACGCGCACTGGCGCACCGACCTGGCCGCCTGGCTGTGCGGCGAGCCGGGCGGTGACAGCCCGGCGGCCGCCGGCCTGTCCGGCGCCGAGCTGGACGACGTCCGCTACTGGGCCGCCGGCGACTTCGCGGCGGGCCCCTCCAGCGGCTCCTACCCGGCCAAGGGGATGCTGGTGGTGCCGGCCACCACCGGCGCGGTGGCCGGCATCGCGCTCGGCCTGAGCAAGGACCTGCTCCAGCGGGCCGCCGCCGTGACTCTCAAGGAGCGCCGCCCGCTGGTGGTCTGCGTCCGCGAGACACCGCTCGACGGAGTGACGCTGCGTCACCTGGTGGAGCTGGACGCGGCCGGCGCGGTGGTGCTGCCCGCCTCGCCCGGGTTCTACGCGGGCGGCTCCACCGCCCGGGAGCTGGTGGACTTCGTGGCCGGGCGGGTGCTGGACGCGGTCGGGGTGCCGCACACGCTCTACCGCCGCTGGGGCGGCGAGCTCGGCGCGGCCCGCACCGCCGAGGGGACGTAGGAGTGCCCGCGCCGAGAGAGTATGTTCTCTGCGATATCTGGCATCCGACATCTGACGTCTGCGAAAACCGGGTTGCACCACGTGTGAACCCTTGGAATTGCGGATAATGCTCTCGGAGTCTGGCGAGTTCGGAAGGACGCGGACGGTACATGGACACGGTGGACAGACAGCTCATCCAGGCGCTCCGGGAGAACGGTCGCGCCTCCTACGCGGAACTGGGCCGCCTGGTGGGCCTGTCGGGTCCGAGCGTCACGGACCGGATCAACCGGCTGGAACAGGCCGGCGTGATCACCGGCTACCGGGCCACCGTCAACCCGGCCTCGCTCGGCTTCGGGGTGACGGCCCTGATCGGCCTCCAGCTCACCGACGCGGCCGACCACGAGGACGTGGCGCACCGGCTGAAGGACCTCGGCGAGGTCGAGGACTGCTGGTTCATCGCGGGCGACGACTCCTACATGCTCAAGGTGCGGGTCTCCGACGTGGAGGGCCTGGAGTCGGTGGTGAAGCGGCTGTCGGGCACCAAGGGGGTGGCCCGCACCCGGACCACCGTCGTACTGTCCACCAAATGGGAGAACCGGGTCAGCGAGCTCCCGGCCCTGAGCGACTGAGTCGGGAATGAGGATCGGATGCCACTGGTCGGGCTGGAAGAGCTGCGCGCCGCTCAGCGACGGATAGCCGGGGTCGCGGTCCGCACCCCGCTGATGCCGGCGCCCTGGGCCGATGACGGCAACCGCCGCCTCTGGCTCAAGCCGGAGAGTCTCCAGCCCACCGGGGCGTTCAAGATCCGCGGTGCCTACAACCGGCTGGCCCAGCTGAGCGCCGCCGACCGGGCACGCGGCGTGGTCGCCCAGTCCAGTGGCAACCACGCCCAGGCGATCGCCTACGCGGCAAGGCTGCTGGACATCAAGGCCGTCATCGTGATGCCCGACACCTCGCCCGCGGTCAAGGTCGAGAACACCCGCTCCTACGGTGCCGAGGTCGTGCTGGTCGCGCCCGACCGGCGTGACGACCTCCCCGCCGAGCTGCGCGAGCGCCACGGCTACGTCTGGGTGCCGCCCTTCGACGACCCGGACATCATCGCCGGCCAGGGCACGGTGGGCCTGGAGATCGGCGAGGACGCCCCGGACGAGCTGGACACCGTGCTGGTGCCGGTCAGCGGCGGCGGGCTGATCAGCGGGGTCGCCGCGGCGATCAAGCTGACCACCCCCGGCGTGCGGGTGATCGGCGTCGAGCCGGAGCTCGCCGCCGACGCCCGGGCCAGCCTGCGGGCCGGTGAGCGGATCAGCTGGCCGGTCGCCGACACCTACCGGACGATCGCCGACGGCCTGCGCACCCCGGCCGTGGGCATGCTGCCGTTCGAGCACCTGCAGGCCTACGTGGACGACATCGTCACGGTCAGCGAGGCCGAGATCCGCGACACCGTCGCCGTGCTGGCCCGGCGCGGACGCCTGGTCGCCGAACCGTCCGGGGCGGTGGCAACCGCCGGCTACCTGTACCGGGCCGGTGAGCTGCGCGGGAGGGTCTTCGCGGCGGTCGTCAGCGGCGGCAATGTGGAACCCGAGCTCCTGTCGGAGCTGCTCGCCGCATAGGCGTAGTCTCGATCTGGCCAATCAGGCCGATGGCTTTTGCACCGAATGACACAGGAGGCGGGTCGCCGCATGGACGCAGGGCTGAAGCGGGAGCTGGAGGCGAAGGTCTACGCGGGCGAGCGGCTGACCCGTGAGGACGGCATCGCGCTCTACGAGAGCGACGACCTGGCCTGGCTGGGCGGCCTGGCGCACCACGTGCGGACGAAGAAGAACGGCGACGTCGTCCACTTCAACGTCAACCGCCACCTGAACATGACCAACGTCTGCTCCGCCTCCTGCGCCTACTGCTCGTTCCAGCGCAAGCCGGGCGAGAAGGACGCGTACACCATGCGGATCGAGGAGGCCGTGCGGCTGGCGAAGGCGATGGAGGTGGACTCGCTCACCGAGCTGCACATCGTCAACGGCCTGCACCCCACCCTCCCGTGGCGCTACTACCCGCGCAGCCTGCGCGAGCTGAAGGCCGCGCTGCCCAGCGTCTCGCTCAAGGCGTTCACCGCCACCGAGATCCACTGGTTCGAGAAGATCAGCGGTCTGACGGCGAGTGAGATCCTGGACGAGCTGATCGACGCCGGGCTGGAGTCGCTGACCGGCGGCGGCGCGGAGATCTTCGACTGGGAGGTCCGCCAGCACATCGTCGACCACGAGACCCACTGGGAGGACTGGTCGCGGATCCACCGCCTGGCGCACGAGAAGGGCCTGAAGACCCCGTGCACCATGCTCTACGGCCACATCGAGGAGCCCCGGCACCGGGTCGACCACGTGCTGCGGCTGCGTGAGCTGCAGGACGAGACCGGCGGCTTCCAGGTCTTCATCCCGCTGCGCTACCAGCACGACTTCCACGACTCCAAGGACGGCGTGGTCCGCAACCGGCTGATGGAGCGCACCGAGATGGCCACCGGCGCCGAGGCGCTGAAGACCTTCGCGGTCTCCCGGCTGCTCTTCGACAACGTCCCGCACGTCAAGGTCTTCTGGGTGATGCACGGCGTCACCACCGCCCAGCTGGCGCTCAGCCACGGCGCGGACGACATGGACGGCTCGGTGGTGGAGTACAAGATCACCCACGACGCGGACAACTTCGGCACCCCGAACAAGCTCGGCCGCCAGGACCTGCTGGAGCTGATCCGGGACGCCGGTTTCCGGCCGATGGAGCGCAACACCCGCTACGAGGTGATCCGCGAGTACGACGGCCCGGACCTGCAGCGTCGCGAGACCCCGCAGGCGATGCGCCTCTGACGGCGACCGGCCCGATCACGGACACAGGCCCTCCGCAGGAGCCCTGACGTCCCTTCATGAGGATTTATGGCGGCCCGGGTTTACCTTCCCGGGCCGCTTTTGGCAGGATCGATCGCATGTCCGGAACACGTCGTGCTGCCGAACGCCACCGCCCCGCGGGTGCTGCCGCCGCGGGATCCACCGGCGGGCGGGCGGCGCCAGGGCCCCGGGCACAGGCCCGAGGCCGGCGGCGCAAGGCGCGCCGGCGTCGCGGAGCCACCTCGGCGGGCACCGCCGCCCTGCTCGCGGTCGCGGCCGTCGGCTGGTTCGGTTTCGGCCCCGGCGGGCTGCTCGGCGCGCACGGCAGCGCGGCGCTCGCCCGGAGCACACCGCTGGCGCTGCCGCCCCAGGCATCGGCCGCCCCGCAGGGCACGCCCGCGGCGAGCACCGCCGCGACCCCGGCCGGGCAGCCCACCGCCGGCGATCCGCACTCCCAGGCACCCGGCGCCGACCGGTCCGACCGGGCGGACGGCAGCTACACCGCGATACCCGGCCTGGGCGCGGGATTCAGCGCGAAGATACCGGCCCAGAGCACCCAGGTGGTGCTGGCCGCCGGTGCGGGCAAGGACTCCTCCGACTCCACCGTGACCCTGTGGAACCGCACCCCCGACGGCCGCTGGCGCCCGGGCACCGCGTGGAGCGCCCACAACGGCGACGCCGGCTGGAGCACCGACCACACCGACGGCGACCTGCGCAGCCCGATCGGCGTCTACACGCTCAGTGACGCCGGCGGCCTGAAGCCGGACCCGGGCAGCAAGCTGCCCTACCACCAGGACGACGACTTCGTGGCCGGCGGCACCGGTTTCAACGGCGAGTCCCTGGCCGGCGCCTTCGACTACGTGGTGGCGATCGACTACAACCGGGTGGTCGGCACCTCCCCGCTGGACCTGCAGAAGCCGCTCGGCGCGGCCAAGGGCGGCGGCATCTGGCTGCACGTCGACCACGGCGGCCCGACCCACGCCTGCGTCTCGCTGGCCGAGGACCACATGACCGAGTTGCTGCGCACCCTCGATCCGGCAGCCCATCCGGTGATCGTGATGGGCGACGCGGCCTCGCTCGCCACCTGAGGTGGTCCGCCGGTGGGGGCCGGCGTCGCGACGCCCGGGCTGTCGCCTGGACGGCTTCTCCTCAGTCGCCGATGCTCCGCATGGACTCCTTCGTCGGCGCCGCCCAGACTCGGCCCGAACGCCGCTCCTTCACCCGGCCCCCACCGGCGGACCACCTGAGAATCCTCTTTATGCCCCCGAATGTCCCCCCGGGGCCCGTTGCGGGACAAGGGCTGTTGTTCGTCTCCTACAGCTTCCGGGGTCGGATCCTGTCACCGGCCGTGAGCAGTTGACGCACCGGTAACCGGGTTGAGTGGCACTATGACCGGTTCCCGCATTGTGGCGCTCGGCCACTACCAGCCCGCCAAGGTCCTCACCAACGACGACCTGGCGGTTCTGGTCGACACGGACGACGAGTGGATCCGCAGTCGGGTGGGCATCCGCGCGCGGCACATCGCCGAGAGCGAGACGCTCGTCGACCTCGCCACCGAGGCGGCGCAGAAGGCGCTGGCCGCGAGCGGGTTCGCCCCGGCGGACATCGACCTCGTGGTGGTGGCCACCTGTACCGCCGTGGAGCGCAGCCCCAACACCGCCTGCGCGGTGGCTGCGCGCCTCGGCATCCCCAGCCCCGCCGCCTACGACATCAACACCGTCTGTTCGGGCTTCTCCTACGCGCTGGCCACCGCGGACCACGCGATCCGGGCCGGTGCGGCGACCCGGGCGCTGGTGATCGGCGCCGAGCGGATGTCCGACACCATCGACTGGACCGACCGCAGCACCTGCGTGATCTTCGCCGACGGCGCCGGAGCAGCGGTGGTCGAGGCCCAGCCGGCGGACTGCGAGCCCGGCATCGGCCCGGTGGTCTGGGGCTCGGAGCCGGAGAAGACCGACGCGGTGACCATCACCGGGTGGAAGCCGGTGATCAGCCAGCAGGGCCAGGCGGTCTTCCGCTGGGCCACCACCCAGATCGCGCCGCTGGCCCGGCAGACCTGCGAGCGGGCCGGGATCGAGCCGAGCAAGCTCAAGGGCTTCGTGGCCCACCAGGCGAACCTGCGGATCATCGACTCGATCGCCGCCAAGCTCGGCGCCACCGACGCCGTGATCGCCCGCGACGTGGTCGACTCCGGCAACACCTCGGCCGCCTCGATCCCGCTGGCGCTCAGCAAGCTGGTCGAGCGCGGTGAGCTGAGCAGCGGCGATCCGGTGCTGCTCTTCGGCTTCGGCGGCGGGCTGGCCTACGCGGGCCAGGTGATCCGCTGCCCCTGAGCGGGCGCGAACACAGCGGTGGGCGGGATCCCGGTCAGGGATCCCGCCCACCGCCACGTGTGGGGCCGGCGCGCTGCGGTACGTCGGCGAACCTCCCCCGAGGACACGGCCGCCGCCCGACGTTCCACCGGACAGGAGGCCGGGGCCACGCGCGAGCACACGCTATGAGGTTTTTAGGGTAGTCGGACGGTCTACCTGGGAGGCTTCTTGCCGGTGACGCCCAGGTAGACCAGGGGGGCGAGGGTGGGCTTGAGGTCCTTGACCTTGACGCCCCAGGAGGTGAAGGCCTTCTGATGCTCCGCCGCCGATGCGAGCAGCGAGATCAGCGAGCCGGCCACCGCCGCGGCGTCCTGCGCCTTGTCGGCCTGGCCCTTGGCCTGGAGGTCCTTGACGGCATCCGCGAGCGGCTTGGCGACCGAGTTGAGGACCGTCATACGGATCTTGAAGAACCGCTTGTCCCCTTCTGCGGCACCAAGGGTGACCACGCGCAGAATGGCGTCGTTCTTGCGCCAGAAGGCGAGGAATCCGTCCACCAGTTCTTCGGAGGTGGTGGCACCGGACTTTCCTGCCCAGGACTTTCCGTCGATCAGCTCTTTGAGCTCGACGGAGTCCTTGGCCATTTCCTCGGCGATCTCGAGGACGGCGCCCTCGACATCCGGGAAGTACTGGTAGAAGGTCGCGGGGGAGGTACCCGCCATACGGGCGACGTCGATGACCTTGACGTCCCGGTACGGCGACGTGCTGAGCATCTCGCGGAGGCAGTCGAGCAGCTTCTGCCGCGTCTCCTGTCCGCGTCGCCCGGCGACGCGACCGTCGACGGTGCGAACTTGTCCTGTCATGCCGTCAGCTTACCGCGCACCGATCATGGCGCGATTCGGTGATGCGACTATTAGTCCGCACGGGGGCGGTAATGGGGGCGCGATAGCGATATTCGAAGCCCCCCCGTGTGCTGATGGCGGCACAGAGTGACGGACAGTGGGCTGAGGGGGACTCGGGTTGCTCTGCGTAGTGCCGCGCATGAATGCGGTGACTTCCGAGGGCTCGTCAGATCGGCTGGCCGATCGTCGAGTCGACGGGCCGTCGGTCGCCGCCCAGGACGGCCCGGGGCGGCGACTGGCCGGAAGCCGACGGTATGGCGCGACACGGCCGCAGACCTGGGGCAGGGGGAGATTGGCTCAGGGGCCGGGCGCATTGGAGAATCAACTCCGGCCCCCGAACGGGTGTCGTGCGGACGGGGAGGTGGCAGCCGAGTGGACCAGCTGACGGCGCAGGATCCGAGACGGATCGGGCCGTTCGAGGTGCTCGGGCGCCTCGGCGCCGGTGGGATGGGGCTGGTGTACCTGGCGCGGTCCGCCTCGGGGCGGCGGGTGGCCATCAAGACCGTGCGCGCCGAGCTCGCCGAGGACGAGCTGTTCCGGGTCCGCTTCGCGCGCGAGATCGCCGCGGCCAAGACGGTCGGCGGTTTCTACACCGCGGCCGTGGTGGACGCCGACGCGGACGCCCGGGTGCCGTGGCTGGCCACCGCCTACGTCCCCGCGCCCTCGCTGGAGGACCTGGTCGGCGAGTGCGGGCCGCTGCCGGTGGACGCGGTGCGCTGGCTGATCGCCGGCATCGCCGAGGCGCTGCAGTCCATCCACGCCGCGGGCCTGGTGCACCGTGACCTCAAGCCGTCCAATGTGCTGGTGGTCGAGGACGGCCCGCGGGTGATCGACTTCGGGATCGCGGCCGGTGTCTCGAACAGCCGGCTGACCATGACCAACGTGGCGGTCGGCACGCCCGCCTACATGTCGCCGGAACAGGCCAAGGACAGCCGCAGCGTCACGGGGGCCAGCGACGTCTTCTCGCTCGGTTCGCTGCTGGTCTTCTGCGCCACCGGGCACGCGCCCTACCACGGCGGCAACCCGGTGGAGACGGTCTTCAAGCTGCTGCGCGAGCAGCCGGACCTGTCCGGGCTGCCGGTGGAGCTGGTGGACCTGGTCCGGGCCTGCATGCGGCCCGCGCAGGAGCACCGGCCCACGCCCGCGCAGATCCAGGCGGAGCTGGCCCCGCACCTGTTCTCCGGGGACGACGCGGGGGAGGAGGGCGGCACCTGGCTGCCGCCGGAGGCGCTGGACTTCATCGAGCGCAAGCGCCGTCCGCGCCCCGTGCCGGCCCCGCGGGTGTCGCCCGCCCCGGCCGCGCCGATGACCGCACCGCCCGGGATCCCGCCGCTGCCGGCCGGTCCGCCGCCGGTGCCCGCACCCTACCTGGCGGCGCACGCCGGGCCGGCCGTGCCGGAGAGCCACTGGGGGCCGCCGCCGGTCCCGCCGCTGCCGCCGCGGACGAGCGCGCCGGCCAGGCCCGAGGGGGTGGACCCGCGCACGGGCGCGCTGGGGCCGCTGGGGTCCACAGCGATGGCGCAGGCGGCCGGCTCCTCGGCGGTCGGCCGCCCGGCCATGGGGCAGGCCGGGACCGGCCAGGGCACGACCGGTCAGGCCGGGCCGGGACAGGGCGCGGACGGCGAGGTGGCCACCGCCAAGCTCGGCTCGGCCCACCGGCACCGGCGCGACCCGGCGCAGGAGATCCAGCTCTCCGGTGCCTCGGTGCGGATAGGGCCGGGGCCGCAGGCGCACGGCGTGGAGCCGGCCCCGCCGGCGGCGGCGCCCGGCTGGTCGTCGCCGACGCCCGCCGAGACCGACTGGGTGCGCCGGGCCGACGGCACGGCGGGCGCGCCCGCCGCCGGTCCGACCGCCGCCGCCACGGCCTCCGCCGCCACCGTCGAGCGGACGGCGCCGGGCCGCTGGCGGCCGTGGCGGTTCCGGATGTCCAACGACGTCTGGGGCACGCCGGTGGTCGCCGACGGCACCCTGTTCATCTCCAGCTTCGAGGTGCACGCCCTGGACATCGCCTCGGGCCGGCGCCGCTACAAGACCCGGGACGTGGCCTGGGCGGTGGCGGTGGACGCCGGGCGGCTGCACGCCGCCGACGGCCCGCACCTCTACACGGTGGACGTCGCCGACGGCACCGAGCGCTGGCGCACCTCGCTGGACGGCTGGGTCTACGCGCTGGACGCGGCCGACGGGGTGCTCTGCTGCGGGCTGCGCGGCGGCGGGGTGCAGGTGCGCTCCAGCGCCAACGGCGCCGAGCTGTGGCGGGTGGAGGACGCCCAGCAGGACTACGAGAACCCGCAGTCCGGCCCGGCGCTGCTGGCGGGTTCGGTCTACTACTACGGCGGCGGGCGGCTGCGCTGCGTGGACGCCCGCGGCGGGCTGCCGCGCTGGACCTTCCCGGTCGGCGAGGACGTGCCGTCCCGTCCCGCGGTCCGCGGCGGCCTGGTCTACGTCACGGCGGGGACGGCGGTGTACGCGCTGGACGCGGCGAGCGGGGCGCAGCGCTGGCGGTTCGAGGCGCCGGTGGTGCTCTTCACCCCGCCGGTGCTGGACGATTCGGCCACCCCGGCCGTCTACGTGGCCGACTACCTCGGCACCCTCTACGCGCTGGACGGCGCCACCGGGCGGGTGCGCTGGCAGGGCCGCACCGCGAGCCGGCAGGGCGCCGAGCCGGTGGTGCTGGCCGGGCGCAGCGCGCTGATCGCCAGCGGGGACACCCTCTACGCCTTCGACACGGTGAGCGGGCGGGAGCTGTGGCGCTACGCGGCGCGCGGCGAGATCGTCGGCGCCCCGGCGGCTGCGGACGGTCTGGTCCACCTGGGCAGCCGGGACCACTCGCTGCACACCCTGGACCTCGCCACCGGGCGGCTGCGCTGGGAGCTGGGGACCAAGGGCGAGCTGACGGGCTCTCCGGTGGCCGCGCTCGGCCGGGTCTTCGTGAGCAGCAAGGACCGCTGCGTCTACGCGCTGGACGCGGTCTACGGAACGGCGGTGCCCGAGCAGCGTTAGGGCCTGCCCGCGGGCCGGGGCCGCTGCGGCGCGCCATTGACGGCAATTCGGACATATCGGTGGAATGCTGACGAGGCCCGGCGAAAGCCGGGCAGCAGTCCCCGTATGGACGGAACCGGAGGCAGTCCAGGTGCACCCCTCGAAGGATCACACCCGCCCGATCCCGCCCGGCCCGCGTCCCACCGGACCCAAGGCCGTCGCCCTGCGGCCGGCCGGGCCGGCGGCGGCGGTGGTGCTCTGCGCCGCGCTGGCGCTGGCCGGCTGCACCAGCGGTTCCTCCTCCTCGTCCTCCGCCTCCTCCTCGACCGGGGCGAGCGCCTCGCCCTCGGTGACCAACCAGCTGCAGACCGAGTACCAGCAGGTGATCGCCAATGTGCTGCCCTCGGTGGTGCAGATCACCACGGCCTCCGGGCTCGGCTCGGGGATCGTCTACGACGACAAGGGCGACATCGTCACCAACGCCCACGTGGTGGGCACCGCGACCAGCTTCCAGGTGAGCCTGGCCAACAGCAGCAGCCAGCTGGACGCCACCCTGGTCGGCAGCTACCCGGACTCCGACCTCGCGGTGGTCAAGCTGACCAATCCGCCCAGCGGCCTGCGCCCGGTCACCTTCGGCAACAGCGCGCAGGTGGAGGTCGGGCAGATCTCGTTGGCGATGGGCAGCCCGCTGGGGCTCTCCAGCAGCGTGACCGAGGGCATCGTCTCCGCCACCGGGCGGACCGTCACCGAGCCGCAGGGCGGCGGCTCGCCCGGCGCCACCATCGGCAACATGGTGCAGACCTCGGCCGCGATCAACCCCGGCAACAGCGGCGGGGCGCTGGTGAACCTGTCCAGTCAGGTGATCGGCATCAACACGCTGGCCGCCGTCGACCCGGACCTGAACGGCAGCGCCGCCACCGGGATCGGCTTCGCGATCCCGAGCGCCACCATCACCAGCATCGCCGACCAGCTGATCTCCAGCGGCAAGGTGACCAACTCGGGCCGCGCCGCGCTCGGCATCACCGCCCGCACCTACTACAACGGCAACTACCAGCCGGCCGGCGTGGTGATCGTCAGCACCACCTCCGGTGGTGCGGCGGCCTCGGCCGGACTGCAGGCGGGCGATGTGATCACCCAGGTCGGCGCCACCCCGATCACCACGCTCAACTCGCTGACCACGGCGCTCGCCTCGCTCGCGCCCGGGAGCAGGACCACCGTCAGCTACACGCGCTCGGGTGCCGGCAAGACGGCGGACGTGACCCTGGGGACGCTCGGCTCCTGACCGGGAGGTCTGCCGGCAGGGGCCCGTCAGGGACCGGTCCGGCGGCGGCGTACCGCGCAAGGGTCGCCGCCGCCGGACCACTGGCTCGCGCGGGGCCCGGTTCAGGCGGTGCGGACCGCCCGGGTGTGCCAGGGGAGCTCGATGGTGACCGTGGTCGGGCCGCCCACCGGGCTCTCCACCAGGAAGACGCCGTCCACCGCGCCGACCCGCTCGGCCAGGCCGGCCAGGCCGCCGCCGGGGCGGAAACCGCCGCCCGGGGCCGTGGCGCCGCCCCGGCCGTCGTCGCCGACCTGGATCATCAGCCGGTCGGCGGAGCGCCAGGCGTCCACCGAAGCGCTGGTGGCCCCCGCATGCTTCGAGGTGTTGGTGAGCAGCTCGCTGACGGTGAAGTAGGCGATGCCCTCCACCGCGGAGTCCGGGCGCTCGACGACCCCGTCGGGGCCGGTCAGGTCGACGTTGACCTGCACCCCGCCGGGCACGGTGCAGCGCGCGGCGACCGCGGAGAGCGCCGCGTCCAGGCCGCGGTCGGTCAGCACGGCGGGGTGGATGCCGCGGGCCAGGTCGCGCAGCTCCTGCAGGGCCAGCTTCACCTCGCCGTGCGCGGCGTCGACCATCTTGGCGGCCGAGGCCTGCTCGGTCGACAGCTCGGTCTCCAGCAGCTTCTCCTTGGCCAGGCCGAGGTCCATGGCGAGGGCGACCAGCCGCGCCTGGGCGCCGTCGTGCAGGTCGCGCTCGATCCGGCGCAGGTCGGCCGCG
Source organism: Kitasatospora sp. NBC_01302 (assembly GCF_035976515.1). NCBI lineage: Bacteria > Bacillati > Actinomycetota > Actinomycetes > Kitasatosporales > Streptomycetaceae > Kitasatospora > Kitasatospora sp. NBC_01302. Next base: position 4,124,775 of record NZ_CP108404.1, on the reverse strand, counting down.
GCGGTGTCGACCACCGCGCCGCGGTCCTCCTCCAGCTCGCGCACCCGTGCCGAGAGCTGACCCGGACCGAGCAGTTGCTCCACCAGCATCCGGTGGACCACCGCCAGGTAGCGGACCACCCAGGGCAGCAGCGGCCAGCCGGCCACCAGGAAGAAGAGCGTCACGGTGAAGGTGATCGCACCCCAGGGCAGCATCAGCAGGCAGTAGAGCACCGAGCGCCAGCTCAGCCCGTCGGTGAGCGAGGCGAGCACCCAGCCGGTGATCCCGGGCTTGGCCGCGACCAGCGGTTGCGGCTCCTCGACCTGCGCGCCCAGACCGGGCCGGGCCTGCCAGCGGGCCACCACGCCGATGCCGCGGGCCCCGCGCAGCCCCAGGACCAGCACCGGTAGCCCGACCACCGTCACGCTCAGCCCAGCGCCGACCGCGAGCACCGTGGTGGTGAAGACGAAGGCCGCGATGCCGACGGGCAGGCCGAGCAGGTGGTGGATCACCTCGCGCCACATCTGGGCGCCGTACAGCGGCCTGGCGTCGCGGCGCTCGCCGGGGAGCTTCATGGTGGGCGTCCGTTCCAGTCGTGGGGGTGTGCGAAGGACAGCTTCGCCGAACCCGGGGGTTTCGCGCACGGGGGCTAGGGAGAGTCCGTACCGGGGGATATCCCCACCCCCGGCCGGTGGGTCCCGGGGGCGGTCCCGGCGGTGTCCTGCCAGTGGACCGAGTCGTCTTAAGTGGCGGGCAGGGTTCCGGAGGGACCGAGCCATGGCCATAGACTCACCGCGTAGCAAGGTTATGGATGTGTAAATAAATGCTGCGCTGCCCGGCCCGGCCGGCCGCGCGGCACCGCTGAGCTGGAGGCGAACGCAATGCAGGGGCCCTGGGCCAGCGCCCTCGCGGCCGACCCCGCGCAGGGCGGCGGCTACTTCCACGCGTACGGGGCGGTGGGGCTGCTCGCGGTGGTCGGCGCGCTCTTCATCGCGGTGGCGTTCACGGCCAACCGGCTGTTGCGTCCGGTGGTCTGGTCCCCCGAGAAGCTGCTCAGCTACGAGTGCGGGGTCGACCCGGTGGGTGAGGGCTGGGCGCACACCCAGGTCCGCTACTACATCTACGCGTTCCTCTACGTGATCTTCGCGGTCGACGCGATCTACCTCTTCCCGTGGGCGACGGTGTTCGCCGCCGCGGGATACGGCGTGGGGACGCTGGTGGAGATGTTCATCTTCCTCGGCTTCCTCGCGGTCGGTCTGCTCTACGCCTGGAAGAAGGGGGTCCTGGAATGGACCTGACCCACAGCCACGGCTCGGGTGGACCCGTCCCGCTCGGTCTGCCCGACCCCGCCCACCCCGGTCCGGGAGCGCTGGAGCAGCGCCGCCTGGGCCCGTTGGCCCGGCTCGCCCCGGACCCGGTCAAGGTGGTGCTCAACTGGGGGCGCCGCTACAGCCTCTGGTGCTTCAACTTCGGGCTGGCCTGCTGCGCGATCGAGTTCATCGCCGCGTCGATGGCCAAGCACGACTTCATCCGGATGGGTGTGATCCCGTTCGCGCCCGGCCCGCGGCAGGCCGACCTCATGATCGTCTCGGGCACCGTGACGGACAAGATGGCCCCCGCCGTCAAGCGCCTCTACGAGCAGATGCCGGAGCCGAAGTACGTCATCTCCTTCGGCGCCTGCTCCAACTCCGGCGGGCCCTACTGGGACTCCTACTCGGTCACCAAGGGCGTGGACCAGATCATCCCGGTCGACGTCTACGTGCCCGGCTGCCCGCCGCGGCCCGAGGCGCTGCTGCAGGGCATCCTCAAGCTGCAGGAGAAGATCGCCGCCGAGTCGCTGGCGGAGCGCTACGCCGGGCCGTCCACCGGTGCGCTGCGCCGGCCGCTGGTGCCGGGCCCCGGGGGTGCGCAGTGAGCCAGGACCTGACGCCCGAGCGGGCGGCCGCTGCCATCGGACCGTGGGCGAGCGCTGCCCGGGCCTATGAGCTGCTGACCGTCGACGTGCCGGCCGAGCACTGGATCGAGGCGCTGACCGCCGCCCGGGACGGGCTGGGCCTGCGCTTCTTCGACTGGCTGAGCGCGGTGGACGAGCTCGCCGAGGGCTTCGCCGTCTGCGCGCACCTGGCCGCCGCCGGGGACGGCGCCGGGGTGCGCCACCTGCTGCTGCGCACCCGGGTGCCGCGCGCGGGCGCCGCGCTGCCGACCGCGGGCGGCGTCTACGCCGGGGCCGGCTGGGCCGAGCGCGAGACGCACGAGATGTTCGGGATCGAGTTCACCGGGCACCCGGACCTGACGCCGCTGCTGCTGCCGGAGGGCTTCGAGGGGCACCCGCTGCGCAAGGAGTTCGTCCTGGCGGCCCGGGTGGCCAAGGCCTGGCCGGGCGCCAAGGAGCCGGGCGAGAGCGAGCACGACGGTCCGGCGCGGCGCAAGATGCAGCCGCCCGGTGTGCCGGACCCCAACGAGTGGGGGCCGCTCAAGGGCACCCTGCCGCCGGTCGCCGAACGGCCGGCCCGTGCCGCCCGCGGACCGCGCGCGGCCGGGGCGGGAGCTGCGGCGGAGGGCGCGCCCGCGGTGCGGGCCGACCGGCCGCGGCGCAACCGCAGCATCACGGACGGCTCCGCCAGCCAGTCGGCGCCCGCCGCTGCCCCCACGCCGGCTGCCGCCGAGCCCGCTGCCGCCACGCCACCGGCCGCCGAGCCGGGGCCCGCCACCGAGGCCCCGGCGGCCCCGGCGGCCCCGGAGGCGCCAGCCGCACCGGCCCGTCCGGCGCGCACCCGCAGCGCCGACGCGCCGTGGCACTCACCGGTGCCGGCACACGATCCCGCGCCCGCGAAGTCGGCCGAACCGACTCCCGACGCGCCGTCGGCCGAGCCGACGAAGCAGGACACCCCCGGGAGTGCCCCCGAGGAAGCCGCCGAGAACCAGGACGGAGAGGGCGCGTGACTCTGCTCGACACACTGCTGCGCTGCCTCGCCGCGCTGGTGGTCATGCTCACCTTCCCGCTGATCATCGGTCAGACCGAGCACAAGGTGATGGCCCACATGCAGGGCCGGCTCGGCCCGATGTACGCCGGTGGCTTCCACGGCTGGGCCCAGCTGGTCGCCGACGGCGTGAAGTTCGCGCAGAAGGAGGACATCGTCCCGGCCGGTGCCGACCGGCGGGTCTTCCAGCTGGCGCCGGCCGTCGCCCTGCTGCCGTACCTGCTCGTGCTGCTGGCCGTGCCGGTGGGCCCGCACGGCTTCGTCGGGCAGGCGATCGACGCGGGCATCTTCTTCGTGCTCGCGGTCATGGGCATCGGCGTGCTCGGCTCGCTGATGGCCGGCTGGGCCTCGGCGAACAAGTTCTCGCTGCTCGGCGGCCTGCGCACGGCCGCCCAGCTGATGTCCTACGAGCTGCCGATGCTGCTGGCCGGCGCCTCGGTGGCGATGGCGGCCGGCACCCTGTCGCTGCCCGGGATCATGGACGCCTTCCACTGGTGGTGGATCCCGTGGCAGGCGATCGGCGCGTTCGTCTTCTTCACGGCCGGCCTCGCCGAGCTGCAGCGCCCGCCGTTCGACATGCCGGTGGCCGACTCCGAGATCATCTTCGGCGCGTACACCGAGTACACCGGGCTGCGCTTCGCGCTCTTCCTGCTCTCCGAGTACGCGGGCATCCTGGTGCTCTGCGCGCTGACCGCGGTGCTCTTCCTCGGCGGCTGGCACGGCCCGCTGCCGGACAGCCTCGGCTGGCTCTGGACGCTGCTGAAGACCTTCGCGCTCGCCTTCGTGGTGATCTGGGCCCGGGTGACCTTCCCGCGGCTGCGCGAGGACCAGCTGATGCGCTTCGCCTGGACCGTGCTGATCCCGCTCGCGCTCCTCCAGCTCGCCCTGACCGGCATCATCAAGGTGGCGATCTCCCAGTGAACCTGCCCGGATCCGGCCTGGCCAAGGGCCTGGCCGTCACCCTGCGGACGATGACGCGCAAGACCGTCACCGCGCAGTACCCCGAGGTGCAGCCGCAGCTGCCCCCGCGCAGCCGCGGCGTGATCGGGCTGCTGGAGGAGAACTGCACGGTCTGCATGCTCTGCGCCCGGGAGTGCCCGGACTGGTGCATCTACATCGACTCGCACAAGGAGACCCTCCCGGCGGCCGACCCGAACGCGCGCGCCCGCACCCGCAACGTGCTGGACCGCTTCGCCATCGACTTCTCGCTCTGCATGTACTGCGGGATCTGCATCGAGGTCTGCCCCTTCGACGCGCTCTTCTGGTCGCCCGAGTTCGAGTACGCGGAGACCGACATCCTGGAGCTGACCCACGAGCGCGAGAAGCTGCGCGAGTGGATGTGGACGGTGCCGGCCCCGCCGGCGCTGGACCCGGCGGCCGAGGAGCCCAAGGAGATCGCCGCCGCCCGCAAGGCCGCCGACAAGATGGCCGCCGCCCTGGGCGGTGACGGCGCATGAGTTCGCTGCTCGCCGCCGCCGGCTCGCTCGCGCCCGCGAGCCGGGGCTTCCTGTCGCCGACCGGTGTGGAGATCGTCTTCGTGCTGGTCGGTCTCGCGGTGCTCGGCTCGGCACTGATCTCGGTGACCACCAGGCAGCTGGTGCACGCCGCGCTCTGGCTGGTCGTGGCGCTCGGCGGCCTGGCCGTGGAGTTCCTGCTGCTCACCGCCGAGTTCGTGGCCTGGGTGCAGGTGCTGATCTACCTCGGTTCGGTGGTCGTGCTGGTGCTCTTCGGCCTGATGCTCACCAAGGCGCCGATCGGCCGCTCGCCGGACGCCGACTCGGGCAACCGCTGGGTGGCCCTGGGCGTCGCGCTGGCCACGGCCGGCACCCTGGTGACCCTGGTGGTGGACGCCTTCCGGACCTCCTGGATCGACCTGGGCGCGGGCGGCGGCAGCACCGCCGTCACCGGCGCCAGCCTGTTCCGGTACTGGGTGCTGCCCTTCGAGGCCCTCTCGGTGCTGCTGCTGGCCGCGCTGGTGGGGGCGATCGTGATCTCCCGGACGGGCAAGGGCGGCGCCAAGCCGCGCGCGGGCCGGCTGCGCACCGCGCGTCCGCCCGCCGCCCAGCGCCCCGGCCGCGCCACCGCCGCCCCCGAGCAGCAGGAGCGCTGACCGCCGATGCACCTCGCCTACCCCGCCGTCCTGGCCGCGCTGCTCTTCAGCATCGGCGTCTACGGTCTGCTCGCCCGGCGCAACGCCATCCTGGTGCTGATGTCGGTGGAGCTGATGCTCAACGCCGTCAACCTCAACCTGGTCGCCTTCGACGCCTGGCTGCGCGACGCGCTGCACGCCGGACAGGCGCTCACCCTCTTCACCATCACCGTGGCCGCCGCGGAGATCGGCCTGGGGCTGGCCATCGTGCTGCTGGTCTTCCGGACCAGGGGCACGGCCGACATCGACCGGCTGACGGCGCTGGGGGACCGGGCCGCCGAGGTCCCGGCGCCTGCTGTGCCCGTTGACCTTGACCCCGAAGTTGACGAAGCGTCGAAGGGCCAGGCCGTCTCGTGAACATCGCCCTCCCCGCGCTGGTGCCGGCGCTGCCCGCGCTCGGTGCTGCCGCCACCTTCGCCACCGGGCGCAAGGCCCCCGGCTACAGCCGCCCGCTGGCGATCCTGCCGGTGGCCGCCGCCGCGGTGCTCGCCCTGGTCGTCGCCGTGCAGCTGGGCACCGGCCACACCCTGGACGCGGCCACCCGGCTCACCCCGACCGGCGGACCGGACATCTCGCTCGCGATCCACCTGGACGGCTACACCTCGCTGATCTCCGTCCTGGTCGGCGTGGTCGCCACCTGCGTGCAGGTCTACTCGACGGCCTACCTGCGCACGGACCCGCGCTACCCGTCCTACGCGGCGCTGGTCTCGCTCTTCACCGCCGCGATGTTCCTGGTGGTCTACTCGGGCGACCTGCTCGTGCTGCTGGTCGGCTGGGAGGTCATGGGCATCTGCTCGTACTTCCTGATCGGCCACCACTGGGAGACCGCGGACGCCCGGGGGGCCTCGCTCAAGGCCTTCCTGGTCACCAAGCTCGGTGACGTGCCGTTCCTGTTCGGCATCTTCGCGCTGGCGGCCGACGCGCACACCTTCAGCATCGGCGGGGTGCTCGACGCCGCCGCGCACGGCCGGCTGCACCACCCCACGCTGATCGCGCTGCTGCTGCTGGCCGGCGTGGCCGGCAAGAGCGCGCAGTTCCCGCTGCACACCTGGCTGCCGGACGCGATGGCCGGCCCGACCCCGGTCTCCGCGCTGATCCACGCCGCCACCATGGTGGCCGCCGGGATCTACCTGGTGGCCCGGCTGCTGCCGGTCTTCCTGCTCTCCGGCGCCGCGCTGGTGGTGCTGGCGGTGCTGGCGGCCGTCACGATGGTCGGCTCGGCGCTGTGCGCGCTGGCCCAGGACGACATCAAACGGGTGCTGGCCTACTCCACCGTGGGCCAGCTGGGCTACATGGCCGGGGCGCTGGCCAGCGGTGACCGCGAGGCGGCGGTCTTCCACCTGGTGGGCCACGGCGCGTTCAAGGCGCTGCTCTTCCTCTCCGCCGGGGTGCTGATCCACGCCGCGCACACGAACTCGCTCTCGGCGATGTCGCGGCTGCCCGGGCTGCGCGACCGGGTGCCGGACGCCCGCTGGACGCTGGGCATCGGCCTGGTCGCGCTGGCCGGCCTGCCGCCGTTCACCGGCTTCTTCACCAAGGAGGCGGTGCTCACCGCCGCCGAGCACGCGGCCACCGGCGAGGCGCTGACCAACGGCGTCGGCCCGGCCGGCGCGGTGCCGCACGCGGCGGGCTGGATCGTGCTGGTCGCCGGGATGCTGACCGCGCTGCTCACCGCGGCCTACGCGACCAGGCTGTGGCTGCTCGCCTTCCCCCGGCTGTCCGCCAAGGCCGCGGCCCCGGCCGCCGCCACCGCCGCCGAGCCCGGGGCGCCCTACTCGCCGGAGGCCGACGAGGTCGCCCCCGGCGAGGCCGAGCCGGCCGCGATGCGCTGGCCGCTGTGGGTGCTGGCGCTGCCGACGATGGCCTTCGGCATCACCGGACTGCGCAGCGACTGGCTGCCCAGCCTGCTGGACGGCGGCTCGCTGCGGCCGAGCCTGGTCACCGGCGTGCTCGGCACCGGGCTCGCGGTGGCCGGTGTGCTGATCAGCTACGCGACCTGGCGGGTCGTCGGTGCGCGGGTGGCCGAGCGGGTGCCGGAGCAGGGCGGTGCGCCCGAGGCCGAGCAGCTCACCCCGGCCGCGCCCGCGCCCGCGCCGGCCGACCCCGGCCGGGCGCTGCTCGGTCCGCTCTACGGCCCGGCGCAGCACGGTTTCCGGCTGGACCGGCTCTACACCCTGCTCTTCGTGCGCCCCACCGTGGCCGCCGCCGAGCTGGTCAAGTTCCTGGACCGCGAGGTGGTCGAGGGCTACGTGCAGGCCTCCGGCGGTACCGCCAAGCTGCTCGGCTGGGTGGTGCGGCGCAGCCAGACCGGCAACGCGCAGACCTACCTGAGCGCGCTGCTGGCCGGTGTGGTGCTGATCGCGGTCTTCGTGGCGGTCGGCACATGAGGCGCGCCCAGCTGATCCCCCTTCACCCGTCCACCGATCACCCCTTCGGCGCAGCCCGCGCAGGGAGTCCCCGATGAACGTGCTCCTCATCGCCCTGCTGGCGCTGCCCCTGCTCGGCGCCGCCGCCACGCTGGCCCCGGCCGGCGTGTTCGGTGCCGACCGCGAGGCCCAGGACCGGCTCGCGCTGCGCTTCAACGCGGTGGTGACCGGCTTGGTGCTCGCCCTGGCGGTGGCCCTGGCGGCCGGCTTCGACCGGTCCCGGCCGAGCCGGATGCAGGGCGTCACCGACGTCGCCTGGATCCCCGCGCTCAAGGTCCGCTTCCACCTCGGGGTGGACGGCATCTCGCTGCCGCTGGTGGTGCTGACCGCGCTGCTCACCTTCCTGTGCGCGCTCTACTCCACCAGAAAGCTGCCGAACGGCGAGGGCACCCCCTCGGCCCGGGCCTTCACCGGCCTGTTCCTGCTGCTCGAGGTGGGCATGCTGGCCACCTTCCTGGTGCTCGACCTGCTGCTCTTCTTCCTGGCCTTCGAGATCGTGCTGATCCCGATGTACTTCCTGATCGCGCGCTGGGGCAGCGGGGCCCGCACGGCCTCGGCCAACCGGTTCATCCTCTACACCCTGCTCGGCTCCGCGGTGATGCTGCTCGGCTTCCTGCTGATCGGCCTGAAGGCGGGCACCTTCGACATGACCGCGCTGGCCGCCGCGCACGGCCACGGCCTCTCGCACACCACCCAGGTGCTGGCCGCACTCGCGATCGGCCTGGGGCTGATGGTCAAGGCGCCCGCGTGGCCGCTGCACAGCTGGCTGCCGGACGCCCACACCTCGGCGCCCACCGTCGGCTCGGTGCTGCTGGCCGGCGTCCTGCTCAAGATGGGGACGTACGGCCTGGTCCGGGTGCTGCTGCCGGTGGTGCCGGACGGGGCCCACACGCTGGCCCCCTACCTCGGCGCGCTGGCGGCCGTCGGCATCGTCTACGGCTCGCTCGCCTGTCTCGCGCTCGCCCGCCCGGGGCGCCGGGGCGACCTCAAGCGCCTGATCGCCTTCTCCTCGGTGGGCCACATGGGCTTCGTGCTGCTGGGCATCGCCTCGCTCACCCCGGTGGGCGTCAACGGCGCGCTCTTCGCCAACATCGCCCACGGCCTGGTCACCGGCCTGCTCTTCTTCGTCGTCGGTGCCCTGAAGGACCGCTACGGGACGGCGGAGCTGGACACCCTCGCGGGGGAGACGGGCGCCGCGCTCTACGGGCGCGCGCCCCGGCTCGGGGCGCTGCTCGCCTTCGCCGCGGTGGCGAGCCTGGGCCTGCCGGGGCTGGCGGGCTTCTGGGGCGAGGTGCTGGCGATGTTCGGTGCCTTCGATCCGGCCGCCGGCCTGTCCCGCCCGGCCTTCGTCACCTACATGGCGCTGGCCGGCCTCGGCACCCTGCTGACCGCCGCCTACCTGCTGGTGGTGGTCCGGCGGGTCTGCATGGGCGACCCGGCCCAGCCGGCAGTGGCCGAGGTGGCCGAGCTGCGTCCGTACGAGGCCGTCAGCTGGACCCCGCTGGCCGCGCTGACCCTGCTGGCCGGGCTCTGGCCGGCGCTGCTGCTCGGGCTCTCCGACCCGGCCGTCAAGCACCTGCTGGCGGGGGGCTGACCGATGACCAGCTCCCTCGCCGCTCTTCACCCCCTGGGGCAGTCAGCCGTGAACCCGACCCTCCTCGCCGTCGCGAACCCCGGCGCGCTCATCCAGTCGGTGGACTGGGTGGCGATCGCGCCGCCGCTGATCGCCGCGCTGGCCGCGCTGGTGGTGCTGCTGGCCGACCTGCTGCTGCCCGCGGCCCGCAAGCGGCTGCTCGGCCCGCTGACCGCGGCCGGTCTGCTGCTGGCGCTGCTCGCCCTGCTGCCGCTGACCGGCGGGCGGCCGCGGGCCACCTTCTGCCTGCCCGGCGGGCAGGGCGCCACCGGTGGCTGCTCCTACGTCGCCGACCACTTCGCGCTGGTCTTCCAGCTGCTGGTGCTCGGCGGCGCGCTGATCGCCGCGCTGCTCTCGCTGCACACCGTGGACGAGCAGCGGCTGCCCGCCGGTGAGTACTGGTTCCTGCTGCTCAGCAGCGCCGCCGGGGCCGCGCTGCTGCCCGCCGCCCGCGACCTGGCGAGCCTGGTGATCGCGCTGGAGGTGGTCTCGCTGCCCTCCTTCGCGCTGGTCGCCCTCAAGCGGGACGGGCGCGGCGGCGAGGCGGCGCTGAAGTTCTTCCTCTCCTCGGTCACCGCGACGGCCGTGATGCTGCTCGGCGTCAGCTTCGTCTACGCCGCCACCGGCAGCCTGCACCTGTCCGCGATCTCCGAGGGCCTGGGGCACCTCCCCGGGCAGCTGCGGCCGCTGGCCGAGGCGGGGGCCATGCTGACCCTGGTCGGCTTCGCCTTCAAGGTGGCCGCCGTCCCGTTCCACTTCTGGGTGCCCGACACCTACACCGGCGCCCCGCTGCCGGTGGCCGGCTACCTGTCGGTGGTCGGCAAGGCGGCCGGTTTCGCCGGTCTCGCGCTCATCACCAACCTGGGCTTTCGCCCCTACGCCCACACCTGGGGCCTGCTGCTCGCGGTGCTGGCCGCCGTCACCATGACGGCTGGCAACGTGGCCGCGCTGCGCCAGCGCGCCGACTCCGCGCAGGGCGCGGTGCGCCTGCTGGCCTGGTCCTCGGTGGCCCAGGCCGGTTACCTGCTGGTCCCGCTGGCCGCCGCCGGCTACGCGGGCAGCCCGCACCCGCTGGGCGCCACGGTGGCGTACGCGCTGATCTACGGCCTGGTCAACCTGGGCGCCTTCGGGGTGGCCGCGGTGGTGGCCCGGACCAGCCCGGCCAACCGGCTCGACGACTACCGGGGCCTGTTCGCCCGCAACCGCTGGGCGGCGCTCGCGCTGGGCTTCTTCCTGCTCTGCCTGGCCGGACTGCCGCCGGGCGTGATCGGCCTGTTCGGCAAGGTGGTGGTCTTCCAGGCGGCGGTGAACGCCGGTCTCGGCTGGCTGGCCGTCCTGATGGCGGTCAATGTGGTGATCGCTCTGTACTACTACCTGCTCTGGCTGGCGAAGCTGTTCGCGCCCGCTCCGGCCGAGGCCGCAGCACCGGCGGACACCCGGCTGCCGAGGCCGCTGGCCGCGACCCTGGGGCTGACCGCGGTGGGTGCCGTGGTGCTCTCGGTGGCCCCGCAGCTGGTCCTCCAGGTGGTGTCGGGGAGCCTGTTCTAGCGCCTGATCCGGGGGTGGTTCGCACCCGCCCCGAAGCACCGGCGGCGAGCGCGGGGAACCAGCACCCCGCGCTTGGCCGTTGACCAGGCACGAGGGATGTGAACAGAGGGCTTCCCACCGCACCACTTGGAGGGGCTGCCGTGCACCGCCAGCACAACGGACTGAGGACGGCCGTCCTCCTCGGTGGACTGTCGGCGATCATCCTGGTGATCGGCAGCTTCTTCGGACGGACCGGCCTGCTGGTCGCCCTGCTGGTCGCCCTGGCCACCAACGGCTACGCGTACTGGAACAGCGACAAGCTCGCCCTGCGCGCCATGCGGGCCCGCCCCGTCAGCGAGATCGAGGCCCCCGGCCTCTACCGGATCGTCCGCGAGCTCTCCACCTCCGCGCGCCAGCCGATGCCGCGCCTGTACATCTCGCCGACCGAGGCGCCCAACGCCTTCGCCACCGGGCGCAACCCGCGCAACGCGGCGGTCTGCTGCACCGACGGCATCCTGCGCCTGCTGGACGAGCGCGAGCTGCGCGGGGTGCTCGGCCACGAGCTGAGCCACGTCTACAACCGCGACATCCTGATCTCCTCGGTGGCCGGAGCGCTGGCCTCGGTGATCATGTTCCTGGTGAATTTCGCCTGGCTGATCCCGTTCGGCCGCAGCGAGGACGACGACGGACCCGGGCTCTTCGGCATCCTCGCCATCATGATCCTGGGCCCGCTCGCCGCGAGCCTGATCCAGCTGGCCGTCAGCCGCTCCCGCGAGTACCAGGCCGACGCGGACGGTGCCCGGATCACCGGGGACCCGCTGGCGCTGGCCAGCGCGCTGCGCAAGCTGGAGACGGGCACTCAGCGGCTGCCGCTGCCGCCCGAGCCGCAGCTGCAGACCGCCAGCCACATGATGATCGCCAGCCCGTTCCGCCGCGGCGACTCCGGCACCCGGCTCTTCGCCACCCACCCGCCGATGGCCGAGCGGATCGCCCGCCTGGAGCGGATGGCCGGGCGTTAATCTGATCATGGGGTCGAAGGGAGTGGCCCCGATCACCGCACCCCCGGCCGCAGGAGCCCGCCCGTGTTCATCGTGACCATGACCTACACCGTCCCGCTGGAGCAGGTCGACGCCCTGCTGCCGGACCACGTGGCGTGGCTGGAGCGGAACTACGCGGCCGGCCGTTTCCTGGCCTCCGGGCGGCAGGTGCCGCGGGTGGGCGGGGTGATCCTGGCGCAGGCCGGGAGCCGGGAGGAACTGCTCGCGGTGCTCGCCGAGGACCCGTTCCAGCAGGCGGGCCTGGCCGAGCTCCAGGTCACCGAGTTCCTGCCGACCATGACCGCGCCCGCGCTGGAGCCGCTGCGGGTCACCCTGGGCTGACCCCCGTTCGGTGGAGCGGCAACTGATTGCCCGTTGGTCCCGCCTCGTCCGCACGCCGATCGCCCGGGCGTAACCGGCGGGGGAAGGGGGCGGGGGAACGGGTCGGCACGGACGCGTCGAGACCGGCCCGACCTGACCCCGGGAGGACCCACCGTGTGTGAGCACGACGCATGCCGACACCCCGACCCCCTCGACCCGTCCGCCGCCGATGACGGGGCGGGTCCGGACCGCCGTGCGCTGCTGCGCACCGGTCTGCTCGCCGGGGCGGCCACCGCGCTGACCCTGGCCCCGGTCTCCTTCGCCGCCGCCGACGGCCCGGGCGGCCCCCGCAGCGGCACCGACAGCCGGACCATCACCGGCCATCTCGACACCGGCGCCGCCGACTTCGTCCAGCTGCCGGTCGAAGTCCCCGACGGGGTCCAGCAGATCGCCGTCTCGTACAGCTACGACAAGCCCGCCGTCCCGGCCGGCGTGCCGGGCAACTCCTGCGACATCGGCATCTTCGACGAGCGCGGCACCGAGCTGGGCGGCGCTGGCTTCCGCGGCTGGTCCGGCGGGTTCCGCACGTCGTTCGCGATCAGCAACGGCGAGGCCACCCCCGGCTATCTGCCCGGGCCGGTCCGGGCGGGCACCTGGCACGTGGTGCTGGGCCCCTACCAAGTGGCGCCGCAGGGGCTCGACTACCAGGTCCAGGTCACCCTGACCTACGGCGAGCCGGGACCGGGCTTCACCCCCGACTACCCGCCCGAGCGGGCGAGGGGCCGCGGCCGGGACTGGTACCGCGGCGACTGCCACCTGCACACCGTCTACTCGGACGGCCGCCGGCTGCCCGCCGAGGTGGCCGCCGGAGCCCGCGCCGCCGGGCTGGACTTCATGGTCACCACCGACCACAACACCTCCGCCTCGCACGGCGTCTGGGGCCCGCTGGCCGGCCCCGACCTGCTGATCATCACCGGCGAGGAGGTCACCACCCGCAACGGCCACTGGCTCGCGCTCGGGCTGCCGCCCGGCGAGTGGATCGACTGGCGCTACCGGGCCCGGGACAACGCCTACCCGCGGTTCGTCCGCCAGGTGCACGGCCTGGGCGGCCTGGTGGTGCCCGCGCACCCGTACTGCCCGTACATCGCCTGCCAGTGGAAGTTCGGCTACCAGGGCGCGGACGCGGTCGAGGTGTGGAACGGCCCGTGGACCTACGACGACGAGTCGGCGGTGGACAGCTGGGACGCCCAGCTCGCCGAGGCCGTGCGGGCCGGCCGGCCCTGGCTGCCGGCGATGGGCAACAGCGACGCGCACAGCGTGCCGCAGGTGATCGGCTCCCCGCACAACGTCGTGCTGGCCGACGGCCTGAGCCGGGACCAGATCCTCGCCGGGCTCCGGGCGGGGCACAGCTGGCTGGCCGAGTCCGCCGCCGTGCGGCTCGACTTCACGGCCACCGGCCACGGGCGGCAGGCGGGCATCGGGGAGCGGCTGACCGTCCCGGTGGACGCGCCGGTGGACGTGCGGGTCACCGTGGCCGGGGTGCCGAACGGCACCGTCCGCATCGTCACCGACGAGGGGCAGCTGCACCAGGAGTCGCTGCCCGCCGACGGTGCGGGCAGCGTGGTCTGGCGCACCACCGCCTCGCTGGCCGGCTACGTCCGGGCCGAGGTCCGCCACCCGCTGGCGGACGGTACCCCGGGCCAGGGCAACGCCATGGGTGCCGCGCTGCCCTGGGGGCCGATGGCGGCGCTGACCAACCCGATCCTGCTCACGGCGGACGACGGCTGAGCCGGGCGGCAGCTGGGACGGGCAGCTCAGAGCGGCGGCTGGTCGCCGTCCCCGGGCGGGGGCCAGCCGGACCCGGCCTCGCCCGGGGCGAGCCTTGCCACCACCTCGGCCAGGCCCCGGCAGGCCGACTCGATCCGGCGGTACATCGACTGCTGCTCGGCGATGATGGCCGACAGCAGCAGGCCGGTCAGCGCCGCCGCGCCGTTGAGCGCCTGCAGGATCACCATGGTCTGCAGCACCCCGTGGTGGGCGAACGGCCCGCGGTGGTCGGTGGCCGCGGTGATGGCGAGCACCGAGACCACCAGCACGCACGGGGCCGCGCCGATCAGCTGGAACCGCAGCGCGGCCCAGATGAGCAGCGGGAAGACGAGGAAGAGCAGGCTCAGCTGGCTGTTGGTGACGGCCAGCGTGACCAGCACGGTGCCGGCCAGCAGGACCACCGGCTCGATCAGGTCGAGGGGCCTGCGGTCCTCGGGCAGGCGGAACAGGTACAGCGCCAGCAGCAGCGGCGCCACCACCAGCACGCCCATCGCGTCGCCCGTCCACCAGGCCGACCAGGCCGACCAGAAGTCGTGACCGGGCACCGAGCCGGTGAGCCAGAGCAGGCCCACGCCCACCGTGGCGCTGACCAGCATGCCGACCAGCGCGCCGAGGAAGACCAGCGCCAGGCCGTCGCGCAGCCGGTCCAGCTCGATGCGGAAGCCGGTGGCCCGCAGCAGCAGGTAGGCGACGATCGGGGCCGCGGTGTTGCCCGCGACGATCCCGAAGGAGGCCGGGTGCAGCGGCCCGATGCTGGCGATCACCGCGAAGGTGCCCAGCGCGATGCCCGGCCAGATCCGCAGGCCGAGCAGGAGCAGGCAGGTCAGTGCGATGCCGGTGGGCGGCCAGAGCGGGGTGACCTTGGCGCCGGCGACCACCACCTGCTGGATCAGCCCGAGCCGCCCGGCCACGAAGTAGGCGAGCGCGACGGCCAGCACCCGCAGGACCGCCGCGAGGGGGCGCCGGAAGTCCAGATGTCGGGTCACAGCAGTCATCAGACAACGCCGGGCGGTCACGGGCGGCCGTGACACGCGCGAGCCGTGGCGGTGGTTCGCCGGTCGGTGGGCGCCGCGCGGCGACCGCGCCGGTCACCGGCGGGGGGCGTCAGGCCGGCGGCGCCTCGTGGCGCAGCACCAGGACGGCGGCGTCGTCGGTGTGCCCGGTCAGGTCCGCCACCTTGATCACCTCGGCGGCCAGCTCGGCCGGCTCGGCGTGCACCCCGGCCCGGGTCACCCGGGCCACCTCGGCCAGGCCGGCCGCGATCGGGAACGCGGGACCCTCGATCACCCCGTCGGTGACCAGCACGAACGCGCAGGAGGCCGGCAGCAGCCGGCGGGTGACGGGGTAGCTCTCGTCCGGCAGCACGCCCAGCGGCAGGCCGCCCTCGTCCTCGCCCAGGCCCCAGCGGCCGTCCGGTTCGGCCCAGACCCAGGGCACGTGGCCGGCCCGGGCGTGGGCCAGCTCCCGGGTGACCGGGTCGAAGCGCAGGAAGCTGCAGGTGGCGAAGAGCCGGGTGTCCATCGACAGCAGCAGGTCGTTGGCCCGGCTGAGCACCTGGCCCGGGTCGGCGGCGGTGGCCGCCACCGCGCGCAGGCCGATCCGCACCTGCCCCATGAAGGCGGCGGCCTCGACGTCGTGGCCCTGGACGTCGCCGATCGAGAAGGCGAGCGAGCCGTCCGGCAGCGGGAAGCCGTCGTACCAGTCGCCGCCGATGCTCAGGCCGTGCCGGGCGGGCGCGTACCGGGCGGCGGCCCGCAGGCCGGGCAGCTCGGGGAGCTCGGCGGGCAGCAGCTCGCGCTGCAGGGCCTCGGCCAGTTCGACCCGGGCCTGCTGCAGCTCCGCGCGTTCCAGCGCCTGCTCGGTGAGCCGGCCGAGCTCGGTCAGCAACTCGTCGGCGCTCGCGTGGCGAGGGGGGCGGCGTCGGGTCATCGACCCTCCGGGGACTGCGTCGGTGCGGTGCTGCGTTTCGTCCGGGCCGGTCGGCGATGGGCGGGCATGGTGCACGCTCATCCTATTTCCGTGCCGCAACCCGTGCGTGGTGGGCGCCGCTGGCCCCGGCGCCCACCACGGTCACGACCTCAGTTCACACAGGGAATCCCGCCCATCTTGACCGGCGGGCCCTGCATCGGCAGGTTGGCCGCCGGATCGGCCGTCGAACTCGCGGCGGCCGCCGGGGGCGCGGCGGCGGGGGCACCGGGCGGGGTGTAGCCGGTGCCCAGCACCACCTCGACGTGGCCGGCGGGCACCGAGGCGGCGGCGGTGGCCGTCACGCCGTACCGGGCCGCGGCGGCGTCCGCGCCGTCCTTGGCCCCGGCGCCGTAGGTCACCGTGACGTCCTTCGGGTGGCTGCTCGCCTCCGCGACCCGTCCGGCCTTGAAGCCCATGGCCACCAGCGCCTTGGACTCGCTGCCGGCCGCCCCGGTGACGGCGGAGGCGTTGAAGACGTCCACCGTGCCGCTCGGCCGGGCACTGGGCGCGGCCGGGGCGCTGCTCGGGGCGGCCGGTCCCGCCGCGGGCGCGGCGGGCGCCGAGGAGGAGGCGTCGGTGGGCGGCGCGGGCGCCGGGTCGTGGCCGAACAGGGTCTGGACGATCTGCTTGATCTGCACCGGGTCGACCTTGTTGACGTCCTCCCCGCCGATGGTCGCGAAGCCGGCGATCGGCAGCGTGTTGAACTCGACGTTGCCACCGGTCAGGTTGGGCGCCTGCTGGGCGAAGTCCAGGATGTTCCACTGGTCGTCGATCACCACGTCCTTCTTCACCACGTTGAACAGGCCCTGCATCTTGCCCAGGTCGCCGAAGACGCCCTCCTGCTTGAGCTTGTACTCGGCCGAGGAGATGAAGGCCTGCTGGCGGTGGGTGCGGTCCAGGTCGCCGCCGGGCAGGTTGTGGCGCTGGCGCACGAAGGCGAGCGCCTGGGAGGCGTTGAGGGTGTTGAGGCCGGCCTGGCCGGAGAAGCCGGAGCCCTGGCCGGTCTCGGCCGGGTCGCTGGTGGCGTGGTTCAGGCAGACCTGGACCGGGCCGATCGCCTGCGCGATGTCGTAGAAGCCGAGCAGGTTGACCTCGGCGAAGTGGTCGATCGGTATGCCGAGGAAGTTCTGCACGGTGGCCAGGGTGGCGGCGCGGCCGGCCTCGCGGCTCTGCTGCTCCTCCTGCGCCTTGGAGAGCCCCTTGTTCGCCAGCTTGGCGTCCGCGGCTGCCTTGGCGATGCCGTAGGCCTCCTTGATCTTGTGCATCTTCCCGTCCGCGCCCTCGGTCTGCACGTAGTCGTCCCGGGGGATGGACAGCGCGGTGACCTTGCCCCCGTTGGCCGGGATGTGCAGCACGATCAGGGTGTTGGTGTTGTAGCCGCCGATCTCGCTGGAGCCGGCGTTCAGCTCGTCCTGGACGAACTGCTTGGGCAGGTCGTTGCCGTTCATGTCCTTACGGCTGTCCAGGCCGATCAGCAGGATGTTGACCGAGCTGTCCAGGTGCGGGGGCGCCGACTTCCTGACGGCGCTCAGCGCGGTGGAGGTGGTCAGCCCGGTGGTCAGCGAGGTGTACGCGTACCAGGCGAAGCCGCTGCTGCCGAGCACCGCGAGGGAGAGCGTGCAGGCGATCGTGCGGCCGGCCACCACCAGGGGGGACCTGCGGCGCGGGGCGTGGTCAGCCACGGCGGTTCCTCTTCTGCAGAACGAGGCGGATCAGGATGACGGCCAGCGCGGCGCCGATGGACTCGGCCATCACCGGGAAGCCGTGCACCAGCCAGCGCACGGATCCGGTGGCCAGCGCCTTGGAGCCCTGGTACTTCGAGGAGTCGCCGAGCAGCTCGGCGCCGGCCCAGGCGGCCAGTACGACCGGTGGGGGCGCCGGCAGCACCCACCACCAGCCCGCCCGGCTCGCCAGCGCCGCCGCACCGGCCGTGCCGAGGACCGCGCAGCAGGCGAAGACCAGGCCCAGGCCCGGGCCGGTCAGCTCGTCGGCCAGGGCGCCGGCCAGCGGCAGGGCGACCGCGAGCAGGAGGGCCGGGACGCGGTGACGGGCGGGTGGCGCGGCCCGCGCGTTGCGGCGGCGGCTCGCGGGGGCTCCTTCGGTGCGGCGCCGGGAGCCGGTGGGGGCCGGGGCCGGCGGCTGGGCGGCGGCGTGCGCGGCCGGCTGCCGGCGCGGCCCGGGCCGTTCGGGCCGGTCCGGCCACGGGGCTATGTCACCGTCGGGCCGCTCGGCCCACTCTTCTGCCACCTGTTCCGCTCCCTCGCTGTTTGCTCGGTTGCGCAATGTAGCAAGTGTTCCTATCGGCTTCCTCAGGGGCCACCCGGCAGAGGTCCTACAGCGCCGCCTCCGCGCCGGGCTCCAGGGTGAACTCGCCGTCGTCGGCGTCGTAGTCGTAGAGCTCGCCGTAGCGCCCCCAGTCGATGGCGATCTCCAGTTGGCGCCGGGCGTCCTCGGCGTCGTAGCCGCGGCGCAGCAGGTCCAGGAAGAGGTCCTCGCGCAGCTTGTGCTCGTCGGTGGCGGCCAGGGTCTGCACGATGGCGCGCACCAGCGGGGCGCGGCGGGCGGCGTTGCGGGCGAAGAGCTGCTTGCTGGTGAGGATGTCGGCCGCGGTGAACTCGCGCCCGGCGTCGGTGATCGCCATCCGGGGTCCCTCGGTGCGGGCCAGGCCGAGCAGGACGCCGGCGTCGACCAGCGGGAGCAGGTCGTCGACCTCGAAGTTCAGCTCGTCGGCGATCTCCGCCAGGCCCTCCTCGCCGCCGAAGGAGAGCAGGATCTCCAGCAGTCCGGCCAGGCCGCCGACGCTGGCCACCGGCAGCGGCGTGGTGATCGGCGTGGCGTTGGTGGGCGCCGCCACGGCCTCGGGCGCGGCCGACGGCTCGTGCTCCTCGCGCCCGGTGAGGATGCCGTAGACGGTGTCGACCAGCGCCTCGAACTGCGGGGTGCGCCGGTCGCGCGGGCGGGCCAGGTCGACGGGCAGTTCGGCCCTGATCCGGCCGGGATTGGAGGAGAGCACCAGGATCCGGTCCGCCAGCAGCACCGCCTCCTCGATGTTGTGGGTGACGATCAGGATCGACTTCACCGGCGCCTCGTGGCCCTCCCACAGGCCCACCAGCTCGGTGCGCAGGTTCTCCGCCGTCAGCACGTCGAGTGCGGAGAACGGCTCGTCCATGAAGAGCGCGTCCGGCTCCACCACCAGCGCCCGGGCGACGCCGACCCGCTGGCGCATGCCGCCGGACAGCTCCTTCGGGTAGGCGCCCTCGAAGCCGTCCAGGCCGATCAGGTCGATCGCCTTGAGCGCCCGCTCGCGCCGCTGCTCGGCGTTCACACCGCGGGCCTGGAGGCTCAGCTCCACGTTCTGCTGGACGGTGAGCCAGGGCAGCAGGGCGAAGGACTGGAAGACCATCGCCACCCCGGGGTTGGCGGCGGTCAGCGGGGTGCCGCGGTAGGAGACGGTGCCGGAGGAGGGCGCGATCAGGCCGGCCAGGCAGCGCAGCAGGGTCGACTTGCCGGAGCCCGACTTGCCGAGCAGCGCGACGATCTCCCCCTCGGCCAGGTGCAGCACGATGTCGTCCAGCACCGGCAGTGCGCGGCCGTCGGGGGTGCTGAAGGTCTTGGTGACGCCGTCGGCCTCGACGATCGTGCGGCGGGCGGCAGGTGCGGGGCGGGCGGCAGCGGTCATGCTCGGGCAGCTCCAGTCACAGCGCGTAGCGGGTCTCGGCCAGCCGGTACAGGCGCCGCCACAGCAGGCGGTTGAGCGCGACCACGTACACGCTCATCACCGTCACCCCGACCAGGATCCTCGGGAAGTCCCCGGTGCCGGTGGCTTCCGCGATGTAGGCGCCCAGGCCGGTGGCCTTCAGGTGGTGCGGGCCGTAGACGACGATCTCCGCGACGATGGAGGCGTTCCAGGCCCCGCCGGCCGCGGTGATGCCGCCGGTCACGTAGTAGGGGAAGACGGCCGGCAGGACGAACGCGCGCCAGCGCAGCCAGCCGCGCACCTGGAAGCCCCGCATCGCCTCGCGCAGGTCGGAGGGGACCGCCGAGGCCCCGGCGATGACGTTGAAGAGGATGTACCACTGCGCGCCCAGGGCCATCAGCAGCACCGCGCCGAGGTTCAGCGACAGGCCGATCGCCAGGAAGACGACGGTGGCGAACGGGAAGAGGAAGTTCGCCGGGAAGCTGGCCAGCACTTGGACGACCGGCTGGGCGAACCGGGTGACCTTCGGGTTCATCCCGATCCACACCCCGACCGGCACCCAGACGACGGTGGCCGCGATCAGCAGCACCACCACCCGGGCGAAGGTGGCCGCCCCCAGGCCCAGCGCGTGCCCGAACTCGCCGAGCCCGACCGTGCCGTGCACGTAGTCGAGGGCCCGCCAGGCGCCGAAGACCACCACCGCGGCGACCGCGCCGGCGAAGAATACGTCGCCGGTCCGCTCGCGGGTCGCCGGCCGGGCGAGCGGGTGCTCGGCCAGCCCGAAGATCCGGGTGCCGTGGTCCAGCGCGACGCCGAGGGGGCGCAGCGGGCGGCCGAGCCTGGCCGGCACGCTGGAGCGGCGCAGCAGGTCGAGCACCACGCTGCGCGGTCGGTCGGCCGACTGCGAGTCCTCCACCCGGAACCGCTCCGACCAGGCCGTCAGGGGTCGCCAGAAGAACACGTTGACGCCGATCACCATCACCACCATGACGGCGATCGCGATGCCGACCTGGCGCAGGTTGCCGTCCGCGATCGCGGTGGCGGCGTAGGAGCCCATGCCGGGCAGCGCGTAGTGGTGGTTGAGCACGCTGATCGACTCCGAGGCGGCCAGGAAGAACCAGGCGCCGCCGAAGCTCATCATCCCGTTCCAGACCAGCGGGATCATCCCGCTGGGCACGTCCAGCCGCCAGAACCGCTGCCACTTGGTCAGCCGCATCACCCGGGCCGCCTCGTCCAGCTCCCGGGGCTGGCTGGTCAGCGAGGCGTAGAAGGCGAAGGTCATGTTCCAGGCCATCGCGGTGAAGATGGCGAAGATCGAGGCGCACTCCAGGCCCAGGGCGGAGCCGGGGAAGAGCGCGATGAACGCCGTCACGGTGACCGAGAGGAAGCCCAGCACCGGCACCGACTGCAGGATGTCGAGCACCGGCAGCAGCACCTTCTCGGTCCGCCGCATCCGCGCCGCCGCGATGGCGTAGACGAAGCTGAACAGCACCGAGGCGATCAGCGCCACGAACATCCGCAGCAGCGAACGCACCGCGTAGTACGGCAGGTCGGCCGGATCGGTGGAGACGGTGGGGGGCGCCTGGTCCGGCAGGAACGGCGCGTTCAGGCCTGGCGCCAGCTCCAGCAGGCCGTACAGCAGCGCCACCAGCGCGGCGCCGACCAGGACGTCCACCCAGTGCAGCGCGGGGCGCCGCCACACACCCCGGGACGGGAATCCGCCGTTGCCCGCCACCCGTGCCACCACCCGACTCCGCCTCGCGCCGCCGCCGCCTCGGGCGGCCTCACGCCGCCACTCAACCACCCGCCGCCCGCCACACCCGGGCGCCCGGAGGGCGGGGCGCGACACTCACCGGCACGGCCCAACGGGCGGGGGTGCGGGGGGCGAGTGCTACGCGGAGGTGCCGCAGGTGCATGGACGGCCCCAGGAGTGGAAGGCTTGGTCCCATGAAGGCGATCGAGTTCGTGCTCAACATCCTGTGGCTGATCTTCTGCGGCATCTGGATGGCCATCGGCTATGTGATCGCCGGTGTCATCTGCTGCGTACTGGTGATCACCATTCCGTTCGGCATTGCCTCGTTCCGGATCGCCGGCTACGTGCTGTGGCCGTTCGGTCGCACCACGGTGGAGCGGCCGGACGCCGGGGCGGCGTCGTGCGTGGGCAACGTGATCTGGCTGGTGTTCGCCGGGTGGTGGCTGGCGCTGGCGCACATCGCGACCAGCATCCCGCTCTTCGTCTCGATCATCGGCATCCCGTTCGGCTGGGCCAACCTGAAGATGGTGCCGATCTCGCTGATGCCGCTGGGGCGCGAGGTCGTCCCCACCGACCAGCGGTTCGCCGGCTGGTGAGGTTCGGCAGGTGGCGAGGTCCGGCAGGTGAGGTCCGGATGGTGAAGTCCGCTGGTGAGGCGCTAGGGGGCCAGCAGGCTGGTCAGTTCCGACTCGAAGAGCAGGGCGGGGTCGAAGCCCATGCCCGTGTAGTGGCCGGCCAGTTCGAGGGAGAGGACGCCGTGCAGGCGGGACCAGAAGGCCAGCGCCCGGCGCAGTGTCGGGGTGGCGGCCGGGTTGCCGCCGTCCCACTGGCGGTGGTCGGCCAGGTGCTCGTCGAGCGCGGTGGTGCGGGCCGCGGCTGACAGCGGCTCGCAGGCCCGGAGCAGCACCGCCATGATCTCCGAGGCGATCGTGGTGACCTCCGCGGGCGCGTGGTAGCCGGGCACCGGCGTGCCGTAGATGAGGAAGTAGCGCTGCGGGTCGTCCAGCGCCCAGCGGCGCAGCGCATGGGCCAGGCCGCCGAGATCGGCGCCCGCGGCGGCGGCGCCCTGGACGGCGGCGGCCTCGCTGCGGTAGGCGTCCTTGATCAGCTCGGTGATCAGCTCGTCGCGGCTGGCGTAGTAGCGGTAGAGCGCCGGGCCGCTCATGCCCAGCTGCTTGGCGATCGCGTTGAGCGAGAGCGCGGTGGCGCCCGCGGTCGCGATCTGTTCCCAGGCGCGTTCCTTGATCTCCGCGCGCAGTTGGCTCCGGTAGCGCTCGCGGGGGGTGGCCGGGTCGCCGCCCGCGGTGGGAGTGGTGGCGGCCTTGCGGGTGCTGGGAGCCATGGATGCACTGCCTCTCTCGCGCTCTCGATGAGTTAGAGGCTATCACTCTCGACAGTACGGCTAACGAAAATTTCCGCCAACCTGTTGACAGGCATTCGCGTCAGTTAGAAGCTGTAACCAACACAAGGGTTTCTAAGGGCTTCTAAGAGGAGTGGGTGGCGATGGGTGCCGCGACGTTCGTCGAGATCGTGCTGCCGGGCAAGGTCGAGCCGGAGGGCCTGAAGGTCCGGCGCGGGGTGGTCCCGGTGGCGGGGCCGGGGCAGGTGGTGGTCGAGGTCGAGGCGACCGGCGTCTCCTTCGCCGAGCAGCAGATGCGCCGCGGCCGGTACTACGACCAGCCGCCGTTCCCGTTCGTGCCCGGCTACGACCTGGTCGGCACCGTGCTGGAGACCGGCCCGGGCGTCCCGCCGGAGCTGGCCGGCCGCCGGGTGGCCGCGCTGGTCAAGGTCGGCGGCTGGGCCAGCCACGTGGTGCTGGACGCGCTCGACCTGGTGGAGGTGCCCGACGGACTGGGCGCCGCGGAGGCGGAGGCGCTGCTGCTCAACGGGGTCACCGCCTGGCAGATGCTGCACCGCAAGGCCCGGGTGCGCGCCGGGCAGACCGTCCTGGTGCACGGCGCCAACGGCGGGGTGGGCTCGGTCCTGGTGCAGCTGGCGCAGGCGGCCGGGGCCCGGGTGATCGGCACCGCGACCGCCCGTCACCACGAGGCGCTGCGCGCGGCCGGCGTGCTGCCGGTCGACTACCGCACGGAGGATGTGCCCGCCCGGGTACGGGAGTTGGCGCCCGATGGGGTGGACGCGGTGTTCGACCACGTCGGCGGCCGCGG
Source organism: Kitasatospora sp. NBC_01302 (assembly GCF_035976515.1). Lineage (NCBI taxonomy): Bacteria > Bacillati > Actinomycetota > Actinomycetes > Kitasatosporales > Streptomycetaceae > Kitasatospora > Kitasatospora sp. NBC_01302. The sequence goes on along the minus strand of NZ_CP108404.1, from coordinate 4,101,309 downwards.
CGTGATCGACTCCCGGCGGCTGCTCGCGCCCGGCGGTGCGCTCGTCTGCTACGGCAGTGCCGCGACCCGCGACGACACCGGGTCCAAGCAGTGGCCGGTGCTGAAGCTGCTCGGCCGGGTCTGGCTGTGGAACAGCCTGCCCAACGGCCGCAGCGCCTCCTTCTACAACGTCTGGGCCGGCCGGGCCGTCAGCAAGTCCCGCTTCCGGGCCCGGCTGCGGGCCGACCTGGCCCAGGTCTTCGCCACCGCGGGGCGCGGTGAACTCGTCGCCCGGATCGCGGCCGAGCTGCCGCTGGACAGTGCGGCGAAGGCGCTGCGACTGGCGGAGTCGGGGACGGTGGCCGGGAAGGTGGTGCTGAAGCCGTAGCGGGTGGTGGGGAGTGGCCCGATCGCGGGCGACGGTTGCGGGCCTCGGGTCTCGGGCGTCGGGTCGCGGGCGTCGGGTGTCGGGCGCCGGGTCTCCGGCCTCAGACCGACGGCGGAGCCGGCACGGGCAGCGGCACCGGCTGCGGGGCGGCCGGGCCGGTGTAGCGGGCGGCGGGGCGGATGATCTTGCTGTCGGCGGCCTGCTCCAGGATGTTCGCGCTCCAGCCGATCACCCGGGCGGCGGCGAAGGTCGGGGTGAACATGGCACGCGGCAGGCCGCACAGGTGCATCACCACGCCGGCGTAGAACTCGACATTGGTGTGCAGGTCGCGGCCCGGCTTGAGCTCGTCGAGGATCGCCAGCACCTGGCGCTCCACCTCGACGGCGAAGTCCACCAGCTCGCCGCCGAAGCCCTCGGCCACCGTGCGCAGCATCCGCGAACGCGGGTCGTCGGTGCGGTAGACGGGGTGGCCGAAGCCCATGATCCGGTCGCCTGCCAGGACGCGCTCGCGGATCCAGCCGTCGATCCGGTCGGGGGTGCCGATCGCGTCCAGGGTGTCCAGCGCCCGGCTCGGTGCTCCGCCGTGCAGCGGTCCGGAGAGCGCGCCGAGCCCACCCACCAGGCAGGCCGCCAGGTCGGCGCCGGTGGAGGCGATCACCCGGGCGGTGAAGGTGGAGGCGTTGAAGCCGTGGTCCACGGTGGAGATCAGGTAGCGCTCGATCGCGCGGGCCTCGGCCGGGCCCGGCTCGTCGCCGGTCAGCATGTACAGGTAGTTGGCGGCGTACGACAGCTCCTCGCGCGGCTCGATCGGGGCCTGGCACTGCTGCAGCCGGTGGAGCGCGGTGAGGACGGTGGGCACCAGCGCGGTCGCGAAGAGCGCGTCCTCGATCCGCTGCTCGGGCGTGGTGTCGTAGAGCGGCCGGCTGCCGCGGGCGGCCGACGCGATGGAGAGCGCGGCGCCGAGGCCGGCCAGCGGGCCGGCGTCCTTGGTGGAGGCGGCCAGCGCGGGCAGCAGCGGGCGCAGGGCCTCGGGCAGGCGGCGCAGCGGCGCGGTGCGGGCGTGGAAGGCGGCGCGGGCGGCGGCGTCCGGCAGCTCGCCCAGCAGCATCAGGTGCCAGACGTCCTCCAGGCTGCGCTGCTCGGCGAGCTCGATGGCCGAGTACTGGCGGTAGTGGTAGAAGCCCTCGATCCCGCGGACGTCGCTCAGCGCGGTCTCGGTGACGACGACGCCCTTGAGGCCGCGCGGCACCTCGATGCCCGGGGGTTCGGTGGTGGTGGGCTTGGTCGTGGTGGCGGTGGCGGTGGTGGCGGGCTCGTCGGTGGGGGCCTGGGCCGGATCTATCGCGGTCGGCATGACTACCTCCTTCAGGGGCTGACGGTTGGTACTCTCCAAGTGTTGATCCATGTTGTCAATGTTGATTGAAATCAATGTGACATACTGCAGATGAGCGTGCTGGGCAGGGCGGCAGGGCAGGGAGAGGGTCAGGGATGGAGCAGCGCAGCGCCACGGGCGGGGCGGCGGATGCGGGCGAACCGGCGGGCGCGACAGGCCGGTTGAGCACGCAGCAGGTCGCCGAGCTGCTCGGCGTCAAGGTGGCGACCGTCTACGCGTACGCCAGCCGAGGCCTGCTGAGCAGCGAACGGGTGCCGGGCGGCAAGGGCAGCACCTTCGATGCGCGCGAGGTGGACGCCCTGGCGGCCGGCCAGCGCCGCCGGCTGCCACGGTCGCCGGGCTCCGAGCCGGCGGTGTCGCCGGGTTCCGCACCCGGGCTGCCGCCGATCGAGCCGGTCACGGTGCGGACCGCGCTGACGCTGATCGAGGACGGTCGGCTGTACTACCGGGGGGTGGACGCCGTGCGGCTCGCCGAGCACTGCGGGTTCGAGGCGGTGGTCGGCTGGCTCTGGGGTGTGGGGGCGGATGCCGCCCCGGGGGCGCCGGCGGGTGCGGGGGCTGCGGGGGGCTGTGGCGAGGACGCCGTGGTGCTGCGGGCGCCCGGGGAGCTGGTGGCCACGCTGCGCCGGGCCGGGCAGCTGCTGCCGGCCGCCGCTCGGCTGCCCGACCGGCTGCGGGTCTCGGCGGCGGTGGCGGCGACTGTCGACCCGCTCCGCTTCGACCTCCGGGAGGAGAACGTCCGGGCCGTGGGGGCGGGCCTGATCGCCGCCCTGGTGGAGGCGCTGCCATCGGCTGCGGGTGCGGCTTCGGGTGCGGGCGTGGGCGTGGGCGCGGGCGCGGGTCTGGCCTCGCGGGCGGGCGCGGTGCCTGAGGCCGACGAGTTCCCGGCCGGCGCCTCGCTGGCCGCCCGGCTGTGGACACGGCTCTCGCCCACCGCGCCGACGCCTGGCGCGGTGGAGTGCCTGGACCGCGCGCTGGTGCTGCTGGCCGACCACGAGTTGGCGGTGTCCACGGTCGCGGCGCGGGTCGCGGCCTCGGCCCGCGCGCACCCGTACGCGGTCGTCTCGGCGGGCCTCGGCGCCAGTGACGGGCCGTTGCACGGTGCGGCCAGCGCGCTCGCGTACCGGATGCTCGGCGAGGTGCTGGCGGCCGGGGACGCGGTGCCGGTGGTCTCCGAGTACCTGCGCACCGGTGTGGCGATCCCGGGCGCGGGGCACCGGCTGTATCCGGCGGGCGATCCCCGAGCCCGCGCGCTGTTGGAGGCGATGCGTCAACTGCCGGACGCCGAAGGTGTGCTGGCGGCCATCGAGGCGGTGGTCCGGGCGATCGCCGGGCCGCGGGCGCGGGCGGGCGACGCCGCCAACGTGGACCTGGCGCTGGCGGCGTTCGCGCACCTGGGCGGGATGGCGGCGGAGGCCGGCGAGGTGATCTTCTCGGTGGCCCGGACGGCGGGTTGGCTGGCCCATGCGATGGAGGAGTACCGCGAGGCGCCGCTGCGGATGCGGGCGCGCGGCGTCTACGTGGGGCCGGCGGTGGGCGGGAGCGGCTGAGCCTCAGGAGTCGGCGTCGCCGACCTGGACGATCATCTTGCCGATGTTCGCGCCGTCGAGCATGCCGAGGAACGCGGTCACGACGTTCTCGAAGCCCGTGACCACCGTCTCGTCCGCCCGGATCCGCCCGGAGCGGATGTGCGGAACCAGGAAGCCCGTCAACTCCTGCTGGAGGTGCCGGAATTCGCGGACCAGGAAGCCGTCCAGCCGCAGGCTCTTGCCGACGACGGCGTAGAGGTTGCGCGGCGCGGCGGGCGGCTCGACGCTGCTGTACTGGGCCACCGCGCCGCACCAGGCGATCCGCCCGTGGTCGCGCAGTACGTCGATGGCGCCTTCGAGGTGGTCGCCGCCGACGTTGTCGAGGAAAGTGTCGATGCCCTCGGGTGCTGCCGCGCGCAGCAGTTCGCCCACCGGGCCGTCGTGGTAGTTGAAGGCGGCGGAGAAGCCGGCCCGCTCGGTGAGGTGCTCGACCTTGGCGTCGGATCCGGCGCTCCCGATGATCCGGCTCGCGCCGAGCAACTGGGCGATCTGGCCGGCCGCGGTACCGACGCCGCCGGCCGCGCCCGAGATGAAGATCGACTCGCCGGGCTGCAGGCGCAGGACCTGGGTCAGCCCGACGTAGGCGCTCAGTCCGGTGCCGCCGAGCAGGCTGAGGTGGGTGCTCAGCGGCACACCCGCGAGCGGCGGCAGCACGCGCACCTCCGTGGCGGTGACCACGGCGTGGGTGCGCCAGGCATTCCGGTGGAAGACCAGGTCGCCGATGGAGAGTTCGGGTGTCCGGGACTCGATGACTCGGCCGATCGAGCGACCCTCCAGGGGAGTGTTCAGCTCCCACCCGCCCTCGTCCATCGCCTCGCGCATGTAGGGGTCGACGGAGAGGTAGATGTTCTCGACCAGCGCGCTGCCGGGGGTGAGCGGAGCGAGCTGATCCGCCACGAAGGTGAAGTTGTCGGCGCTGGGGCGGCCGACGGGGCGGGAAACCAGGTGGACGGCCATGGGCTGACGGGACATCGCGAGCTCCGGAGGGGATCGGCGGGTGGGAATGCGATCACCGTAGGAGCGCGGGAGAAGGGGTTGCAGAGGGGCGCATTGATGGAGCGGGGGGCTTCCATGAGCGCGATTCATGGAATAGGCCTGCTGGGCGGGGGTGGCGGGGGGTGGTTTATGAATGAGCGGTCATTCATTGTGCGCGGGAGTTCTTGCATGACCGTTCATGCATGACCGTTCTTGCATGACTGTTCATGCAAGAACGCCTACCCGCTCTGGGAGCAGCCGCCGCAGCTCACTCCACGGCCTCGCGCAGCTTGCGGAACTCTGCCGCCAGCGCGTCCAGCGAGTAGTGGGCGTTGAGGCCGCTGGGGTTGGGCAGCACCCAGACCTCGGTCTCGCCCACCCCTTCCGCCTGCGGTCCGATTGACGCGCGCGGGTGCCCGAAGGCCGTGCGGTACGCCCCGATGCCCAACACCGCCAGTACCCGGGGCCGCAACCGGGTCACCCGTTCGACCAGTGCCGCGCCGCCCTCCTTCAGCTCGGCCCGGGTCAGCTCATCGGCCTTCGCGCTGGCCTGGGCGACCACGTTGGTGATGCCCAGGCCCAGCTCCAGCAGTTCGCCCTGCTCGTCCGGCCGCAACTGCCGGGAGGTGAAACCGGAGCGGTACAGCGACGGCCAGAACCGGTTGCCGGGCCGCGCGAAGTGATGCCCGGTGGCCCCGGACCAGAGCCCGGGGTTGATCCCGCAGAACAGCACTCGCAGTCCTGGCGCCGAGACATCGGGGATGGTCACGTCCTGGGCCGCTGCCAGCTGCTCGGCATTGGGGCGGAACGGGGTCACGGGGGAGGGATTCTGCACCGGAACAGTCTGCCCCGCCCCCGCTCCGCCCGGAAGGCGCACGGGGCAGCCGGGCCGACCCGGCTACCCCGCTCCGTCCCTACCGACCCGGTCGCCCGTGCTGTGGGCCCGGGCTCGCTGTGTGCTTGCTAGCTCGTCGCGGTCGTCGCTGCTGCGGCCTTCGTTGCCTTCGCTGCCTTCGCCGCTGTGGGCGTCAGCGGTGAGGCCGCCGGTGCCGCAGTCGGTGCCGTCGTCGTCGATGCCGGTGCGGTCACCGCTGCCGTCCTCACCCGCGCGGTCGCCGTTGCCGTCGCGCCGGTCGGCTCGTCACTGGTGGCCGAGGCCCGGGTGGCGAGCAGCTCGCGGGCCTGACGCGCCTGCCGCTTCGCCGCACGGCGGTCCAGCAGCCGGCCCAGACCGAAGACCACCACCGCGGCGTAGAGCCAGCCCATCAGCACGTCGATCACGAAGTGCTCGGCGCCGTAGACCAGGGTGAACGCCATCGCCAGCGGATAGGCGGCCAGCAGCACCCGCAGCTTGCGCCCGGCCGTCGGCCAGAAGAAGAGCGCCAGCAGCATCGGGTACGCGGCGTGCAGCGAGGGCATCGCCGCCACGTCGTTGTCGAACTGGCTGCCGTTCTCGAAGATCGACCCGGCCCGGGGCAGCCCGCTCTGGGTCAGCACGTCCGAGACCACTCGGGTCAGCTGCGGCAGGTGCGCGTTCTGCGCGGCCAGCCACGGCGGGTCGGCGGGGTACAGGATGTACGTCGCGAAGCCGGCGAAGGTCAGCGCCAGGTAGAACGCGAGCAGCCGGGTGAACCGGTCGTGCCGCCGCCGCCAGAGCGCGGCCAGGACCACGAAGATCGCGAAGAAGTGCGACATGTAGACGGTGGTGCACAGGTAGTCGTACCAGTGCGGGTGGCCCGGCGTGTACAGCCAGTGCTGCAGCCGCACGGTCCACACCTGACCGAAGCCGAAGACCTTGTCGATGGCGATCTGCGGCGCGTAGTGCACCGCCCACGGGGTGTGGGCGCCGTAGCCGCGCAGCAGCGAGTAGACGTAGACGGCCCCCATCACGGGGATCCAGTCCCGCAGCACCCGCAGCCAGCCGCCCCGGTAGCCGCTGTGCACGGCGCCGGCGACCAGTGCGCCGATCAGCCAGCAGAAGACCACGTCGTTCTGGTACGGCAGCCCGTTGTCCGCGACGTACCGCCAGAGCAGGAAGCCGTAGAGCGGCCAGGCCAGGAACCGCAGATGCCGGGTCCGGTACCGGACGACGGCCAGCCGTTCGCTCACCGGCGCGAGCCTCTCCCGGACCACGGCCAGCCGGCCGCGCCACCCCGTCGGTGGTGGCCCCGAGCGCTTGCCGCTGACACCTGAGGAACCGTTGGCAACGCCTGAGGAACCGTTGGCCGCGCCCTGCGCTGGGGCCTCGGCGGTCGATGGGGAGCCGACCGGCGCCGGACGGGTCGCGTCGGCGGAGGAGCGGACGAGGTGGAGCGGGCTGGTCACCGGTGGCGTCCCCTTCGAGAGATCTGGTGGGGCAAGCCGGGTCAACGTAATGCTCGTTTTTTAAGAATTACTGAGCCCGGGCGTCGGCCCCGTGCCGTCGCGCCCCGATCCTGCCTCCGTGCCTGGCGTGCTGCCCACCCTTCGGGAGCCACCTGGCCTGGACTTGACCGGTTCGAACCCATTTGCGGGGCGCCCCGGCGTCCAGCGGACTTACACCAAATTCTCAGGAAACTTCCGCAACCGCGACTTCAGGTCCGCGTGCGGTCCGGATGCAGTAGGCATCGCCGGTCCGTCACCACCGGGGACCGACCGCTCTGCGGGGTCGCGCCCGGCCCTCTCGGCGAGGCGGATACGCCGGGCGGCGCATGCTCAGTGGGAGCATCAAACCATCCAGGACGACGGTCAGTTGGGCGGGCCCGTCGTGCACCCCCAGATTCTCGCCCGCTTGCCGGGGCGCCCGCCCCATCGTGACCGTGCCTCAGCCGCCGGGCCGCGAGCCGCTCCTGCCGGTGATGCCCGCTCCGGCCGCTACGGCCGATGGCCGCGCCCGGAAGCCCGGACACGGCCATCACGCGGTTGGGCCTGGCCCGTCAGCGGTAGTTCACGAACTGGATCGCGAAGTCCAGATCCTTGCCCTTGAGCAGCGCCTGCACCTCCTGCAGGTCGTCGCGGCTCTTCGAGGAGATGCGCAGCTCCTCGCCCTGGATCTGGGCCTTCACGCCCTTCGGGCCCTCGTCGCGGATGATCTTGGAGACCTTCTTGGCATCCTCCTGAGTGATGCCCTCCTTGATCGTCGCGAAGATCTTGTACTCCTTGCCGGACAGCTGCGGCTCGCCCGCGTCCAGCGCCTTCAGCGAGATCTTGCGCGCGATCAGCTTGCTCTGGAACACGTCGAGGATGGCCTTGACCCGCTCCTCGCCGTCAGCCTTGAGCTCGATCCGCTCGCCCGTCCAGCCGATGGTCGCGCCGACGTTCTTGAAGTCGTAGCGGGTGGCGATCTCGCGGGAGGTCTGGTTGATCGCGTTGTCGACCTCCTGCTTCTCGACCTTCGAGACGATGTCGAAACTGGAGTCGGCCATCTGTGGTGGTCTCCTTGCGATGTCGGCAGCACATGCCCCACCGATGCGGGGCTCTCACGCCCCCAGCCTATCCAGCACCACCCCGCCCCGACCCTCTGATCACCCGTGCCCAATCGAGTGGCGGAGCACCCCCTGTCATCAGGTAAGGTTTACCCAGTCGAACGGGGCAAGGCCCCGAGAGACACCAATCCTGGCTGGTTGCCCGAGCGGCCAAAGGGAGCAGACTGTAAATCTGTCGCGCAAGCTACGCAGGTTCGAACCCTGCACCAGCCACAGGATAGAGAAACAGCCCCTGATCTGCGGAAACGCGGATCAGGGGCTGTTTTGTTGTGTCCGGATGGCCGTTGGTCAGGGCGGGGGCGTTTTGGGTGACTTGTCTCGCTTTGGGTTGCCTGGAAACCGGTGCCGACCAGCATCTCCGGACCAGTCACGGACCAGGACCCGGGGCTCCTCGGCCAGGTGCACCGTTACGCGGCGTCGGAGCGAGGCAGCGGAGCCGGCTGCCAGAGACCGAGCGCGCAGCTGCGCCTGGGCGACCTTGCCCGGTCGTACAAGCTGGACCCGAGCTTCGAGCATGTGCCGATCGGCGGCGAGATCGACCTGAAGCGCGAAGACATGATCGTCATCTGCAGACCACGGCCTTCCAGCCACGTCGCCGGCGTGCTCGCCCAAGACCCGTCGATCTGTTTCGAGCGCGCCGAGGACGGCCCCTGGACCCTGCGTGACAGGGAGGCCGGGACCGCCTACCGCTCCGGTATGGACTCGGACCCGCGCACCAACTCGGACGTCGCCTACCTCGGCCGACTGCCCAAGCCCGACGTGCAAGGGCTGGTCATGGTGCTGACGGGCATTCACCCCCAAGGCACGCTCGGCGTCATCCACCTCATCGTGAACGACCTCGCTGACCTGTACTCCCAGGTCGGCACCGGGCGCTTCTCGGTCCTGGTGAACGTCGACTACGACCCGGCGAACAACGAACCCGTCAACGTGCGCCTCCTGTCGCCCTTCTACCGTCACGAGGCACGCTGAGCGGGGTGCGCATAGAGATCGCTACGAGCCCGCCTGCGCGGACAGCGGCTGCTCTCATGGGGTGGTGTGGCACGTCTCCCGACTCGGCGTCAGCTTGCTGGCGGAGATCACCAAACGGCCGGGGGAGGCGCTCGCGGAGTGCCTGGCGGCGGCGATCACGCAGACTGCCGAACTCCACGGCGACACCTGCGACCTCGCCCACCCGGGGACGCCGTCCGCCACGGTGATCGCTACCCGAATCGGTGAGGAGGAGGGCGAGTACCTGGTTCTGGCGGACTCCACGCTCGTCCTCGAACCGGCTGATGGGCGTGCACCGGTGGCGATCACCGACGACCGCGAGACGAAGGTTGGCGCGGTCCTGCGACAGCCGATGGACGCGGAGGCGACGGGGAGCCAGGCGCACACCGATGCCCTGCGTGCCTACGCGGAGGCCCTACGCGGCCACCGCAACCGACCGGGCGGGTTCTGGGTCGCAGCCGCCGATTCCGCGGCAGCCCACGAGGCGCTCACCGGCACCGTTCCGTGCGCCGACCTCGCCGGCTTCACGCTCCTCAGCGACGGCGCCTCACGTCTGGTCGACCGCTTCGCCTTGGCCGACTGGTTCCAGACCCCCAGGCTCGTGTGCGCCCAGGGGCCAGCCGAGTTGATCCACCAGGTCCGCGCAGGCGAGCGCGACGATGCCGCAGGCAAGCGCTGGCCCCGTGGCAAGGCCCACGACGACGCCGCAGTTGCCGCTGTCACCCTTTAACCGCCTGCCGCACAACTCGCCGCGTCCCACTGCCGAATTCAGCTTTACTAGGTCAAGGGCGCGCGTCCTGCGCGCGCCGACTACTGAATTTAAATGCGTGATGCCGAGCCTGGTCATGATGCAGCCGCCTATGACATGCACTATTCAAGGGGTGCGCCATGTCGGCGCACCCCTTTTGCTAAAGTCTCCAGAATGAAAATTTACCTCTGATGAAAGCGGCGAAAAATCTGCCATGGCTTTCGGCCTCCATGAGCTCACGATGGAGTGCAGGCGGTACCGCACGGTACTGGTAGATACCGCCACTCAAGAACTCAATTTCGAGAATCTCGGACCAGCGGTCGTAGCCGATGGATCTGATATTGCTTGAGCGTACGATGAATCGCTCCATTGTCTCTCCAGTCTATTTCATTTGGCGATGCCTCGGACATGCTGAATAATCTCAGCAAAGACCGCCGGTGGCTGGCCCGTGGCTGTTCGGGCGGCTTCGTAGTAGGTGAAGGAGTTCTTGCCGCTATAGCCCAGTCCGGTGGAGATAAGCTCTTGAACCCGGGCGTACCACTCGGCCCAGTCGTTCCGCAGGCAGTCCTCCAAACGGTCCGCGAAAGAGGCATGGCTGTAGTCGGCCCTTGTCGGAGGCCATTGCTCTGCCGCATGTCCGAGATAGCGGAGGAGCCTCATATTTTCGGCTGCAGACTTCTGGGCGTCTTTTGCCGCATCCTCAGAATTTCCGGAGTTTTGAAACTTTCTCTCCTCGGTGCCAATATCTCCGTCAAAGACGACATAGCACGGGATTCCGAGGAGATTCAGAATTGCATGGCTGAGCATCAGGCCGATCTTCCCATTGGCATCAGCTACGTAGATTCCGTCGACGGTTAGAGGGCCGGACTCCCGCTCGGCGTAGCCTTCGAAAATCGCCTTGTCTGTCGTTCCTTCAACCAGGAGGACCGCCGAGGCAAACATTGCCTCGGAGAGCTTATTCAGGCACGCATTCTCCAGCTGCTTAGCGATCTTCGAAGAATCGATATAGCCAGTCAGCTCTTCCGTTACGTTATCAACGGTCACATGCGAAATTGATACATAGGGGCGATTGTCCGAAGACTTCTCGCGACTGATCCGCCTGATCTCATGAAACTTCCTTGGCTCTACAAAAATGGGGTTGTGTGTGGCGTAGGCAACCTGGGTGTTTTGGGTGGCGTCCTCGGCGATCCTTCGCAGTACGGAGGCGAAGGCTCGCGCCTGCACAGGGTGCTGATAGAGCTCAGGCTCCTCGATAGCCAGACACAGCGACCCGCTACGGCCTCCGGTTGAATGCCGGTCAGAGAGCAACTTGAGTGCAGAGATGATCATTGCACGCTGAAAACCGTGGCCCTGCTTTTCGACAGCCGTCTCAACCTGGCCGTCGAGAACGCGTACATTGAAAACGGGCTTAGATGGCTTACTCGGAGCTTCGGATGACGAGATTCGAATATTTCGCCCCGTGGAAAATACCCCGACAGCGTCAGAGATTTCGCGCGAGATCCGCTCAAGCTGCGGCCCAAATCTCCGACTGGAGATCTCCGCGCGTTCGAGATTGCTTCGAGCCTCCAGCTCTGCAAGTTCGGCGTCGGCAACTCGGCGGTCAATTGCGCGTTCGATGATTCTTCCAAAGATGGACTTTCGAGTATCGATAGCCTCCTCCAGCGCGCGAAGGTCGGCGCTGACGAGAATATATTCGAAAAGGCTGGAAAGCTTTCCTTGGCCGGCGAAACCGAAGAACTCGGTGACCTCTTCCAGGGTGGCTGTTAGGCGATGATTATTTTCTCGCTCCCATGTGATCATTGAGTTATTGACAGCTTCAACACTTCCTGCGGGGGGCAGTCCTAGTTCGGATTGGGAGTCCCGCAGCGCATTGTAAGCACGCCGCTTTTCCATTGCTCCACTTTTGCTGCGAACCTCTTGGAAGGCGGGAAAGGACAAAGCCTTTCCCGTAATCTTGTCTTCTCCGCTTTCCCAAGATCGCCACAGAACAAGGTTGTCTACATCGGGGGGCGCATAGTGCCCAAGTGAGGCCTTGTCGGTTTCGGTGAGGTCGCTGAATTCGACCTCGACGAGGATCTTCTTGTCGCTGCCGCTCTCACAAACATCGGAATCGGTGAGGGCGACGGACTTTTCTCCATTGAAGAACCAATCGAGCGCGCGCAGGACGGTCGACTTGCCAACGCCATTCGGGCCGATAATTGACGTGACCTCGTCGAACCTGATTTCGGCGTCAACCAGGCAGCGGAAGTTCTGGATCCGCGCGCGCTTCATCTTCATGCTTCATGATGGTCTGTCGGCGGCCCGCCGTTCAAGCTAATTGGAAGGATTTGATTGACATCGTCGCGGGATGTATCCTTCGCCATTTTGCTGCCTCCCTCAAGCGCTTTCGAAGCTGGCGGGTCGTCTCACGTGCCATGTTGATCTTGAGAGGAAGCGGCGCGCGAGAATCGGAACCGATTGCGTGTGGCTTCCAGAGCTGCTTGCCGTCGGGAGACCTGACCGCACCTCGCGGTGCTTGGGGCAGATCCCGCGTCGAGTCGGGACGTCCTAGCGAAAGGAAGTGCCCCATTTACGAGTCGCAGCGGGGGAAGCGTTGGACCGTGTCAGCAGTGGGGTGCATACCAGCAGGTCGGAGCGGGCTGCGCAGCTGGTCTGTAAATCTGTCGCGCAAGCTACGCAGGTTCGAACCCTGCACCAGCCACAGGATAGAGAAACAGCCCCTGATCTGCGGAAACGCGGATCAGGGGCTGTTTTGTTGTGTCCAGGTGCGGAGGCTGGGGTGCGCCGGTGGCTTGGCGCGGGGCGTGTTGCCGGAGGCCGGCGTTGAGCGGGGATCCGGGGGGTGTGCGGGGGTGCCCTGTGGGTGGGGGCAGGTGTCAGGGGGGCGTTGGGATGGGGGGTGGGGGCGTCAGGGTTGTGTCAAAGGGGTGATGGGGAGTGGGGGCGGCTCGGTTGGCTGGGGGGTGACGGGTCGGCGGAGGAGGGCGGGCAGTGATGGGTGAGCGGCGGCGGGTCGTCGTGGGTGTCAGTGGGTCGCTGGGGAGTCTGGCGGCGCTGCACCGGGCGGCCGAGGAGGCGCGGCGCGGTGGGGCCGAGCTGTTGACCGTGCTGGCGTGGACGCCGCCGGGGGGTGAGCACAGTGTGCGGCGAGCGCCGTGTCCGCCGCTGGTGTCGGTGTGCCGGGAGGCGGCGGTCGAGCGGCTCGGGACGGCGCTGGGGGAGGCGTTCCCGAGTGGGCTGGCGGGGGTGCCGCTGAAGTGTGTCGCGGTGCGCGGGGAGGCGGGGCCGGCGCTGGTGGCGGCGGCCAACGGGCCGGACGACGTGCTGATCGTGGGTGCGGGCGGCGGCCCGTGGTGGCGGCGGTTGCGGCCGTCGGTGACCAACTACTGCGTGCGGCACGCGGGTTGCCCGGTACTGACGGTGCCCCAGCCGCAACTGCTGCGCGAGCTGGCGTCGTTCGAGCGGCGCAATGCGTGTCATTTGCCGATGGAGACGATGGAGATGACCGGTTCGAGCCACTGACCACGTCGATGTTCTTCTACACAGCGCGTCCGGGTGGGCGCCGCTACCGCCCGGTGGTGGGCCGGCTGCCGGTGCCGCTGTCCGGCGCGTTCGCGTTCCTCGGCAGCGCCGGGCTGGTGCTCGGGCTCGCCGGGGTGGGGGAGTTGCGGGCCGGCTGGGTCGCGCTGGGTTCCTTCGCGGTGCTCGGCGCGCTGCTCGGGCGGCGCTCGCGACCGGTGGCGGCGCCGCTGATCGGCGGCGTGCAGTGGCTGTTCTACAACGGGTACGTGGTGCACCGGTACGCGGTGCTGGGGTGGGCCGGGGGCGGCGTCGAGTGCGCGAGGGCGGGGCTGCTGACCGCTGTCGCGCTGCTGGCCGCGTGCTCGGCGACGTGGCCGCGGCGGCGGGTGCGTGCGGAGCGGTGGGTGCTGCACGGCCTGCCGAACGGCGAGCACCGGTGAGCAGCGGCCGAGCGCCGCGGGGGACGGGCGGCCCGGCGCCGTCAACGGCGCGTCAGGGACGCCGGGGCGAGCGCTAGGAACGCGTATGGGAGACGCGGGCGAGCACGTCCGCCCGGAGACGATGCGTAGCGCACCCGAGCACGGAGGATCCGTCCGATGTCCATCACCCCGGCGCCCGCGCAGGCGCCCGACGAAACGCCCGACGAAACGCCTGACGGCGCGCAGCAGAACACACCCGCCAAGGCGCACGACCGCGACAAGCTGACGGCGCTCGGCGGACTGGCCGCGCTGTCGCTGGACGCGATGGCCTCGGTGGCCTACGGGCCGGAGTCGATCGTCCTGGTGCTCGCCGCCGCCGGCAGCTACGGGCTGGGCTTCACCCTCCCGGTGACGGCGGCCATCGCCCTGCTGCTCGCGGTGCTCACCGCCTCCTACCGCCAGGTGATCGCGGCCTTCCCGGACGGCGGCGGCTCGTACGCGGTGGCCAAGACCCACCTGGGCCGGCGCACCGCGCTCACCGCCGCGGCCTCGCTGGTGATCGACTACATCCTCAACGTCGCCGTCTCGGTGACGGCCGGCGTGGCCGCGCTGACCTCGGCCTTCCCCGCCCTCTACCCGGACCGGGTCTGGCTCTGCCTGGGCGTGCTGGTCCTGGTGACGGGGGTGAACCTGCGCGGGATCGCGGAGTCGGCCCGCTGGTTCATGGTCCCCACCGCGGTCTTCGTGCTCTCGATCATGGCGATCATCGTGGTCGGCCTGTTCCGCTCGGCGCCCGCCAGCACGGCCGCCGCCGCGGGGCACGCCTCGGCCCTGGCCGCCAACGCGGGTTCGGTCGGCGCGCTGCTGCTGCTCAAGGCGTTCGCCTCCGGCTGCTCGGCGCTGACCGGAGTGGAGGCGGTGGCCAACGCCGTCCCGTCGTTCCGCGCGCCGCGGGTCAGGCGGGCCCAGCACACCGAACTCGCCCTCGGCGCGGTGCTCGGCGTGATGCTGATCGGGCTCGCGGTGCTGATCGGCCGCTTCCACCTGCAGCCGGTCGAGGGCGTCACGGTGCTGGCCCAGCTGGCGGACGCCTCGCTCGGACACGGCTTCGGCTTCTACCTGGTCCAGTTCGCCACCGTGATCCTGCTGGCCCTGGCGGCCAACACCTCCTTCGGCGGCCTGCCGGTGCTGATGCGCCTGCTGGCCCGGGACAACCACCTGCCGCACGTCTTCGCGCTGCGCGCCGACCACCAGGTGCACCGGCACGGCGTGCTCTTCCTGGCGCTGGTCTCGGCGGGGCTGCTGGTGGCCTCCGGCGGGGACGTGAACAGCCTGGTGCCGCTCTTCTCGATCGGCGTCTTCGTCGGCTTCACGATCTGTCAGGTCGGCATGGTCCGGCACTGGTCCCGGGAGCGCGGCGCGGGCTGGCGCGGCCGGGCGGCGCTGAACGGCTTCGGCGCGGTGCTCACCGGTGTCGCCACCGTGGTGGTGACCGGCACCAAGTTCACCGAGGGCGCCTGGGGCATCGTGGTGGCGCTGCCGCTGCTGGTGCTGCTCTTCGAGCTGGTGCACCGGGCGTACGGACGGATCGGTGCGCGCCTGGAGCTGGGCAAGGTGCCCGGCCCGGTGGTCCGGCAGCGCTCGCTGGTGGTGGTCCCGGTGACGATGATCTCGCGGCTGACCCGGGAGGCGCTGTCCACCGCGGTCTCGCTCGGCGACGAGGTGCTCGCGGTGACCGTGGTGCCGACCGAGCCCGACGCGGAGGACCGGCAGAGCCTGGAGGCGCTGCGCCGGGACTGGGAGCTGTGGCAGCCGGGCGTGCCGCTGGTCGAGGTCACGGACGCGCACCGGCGGCTGGGCCGGCCGCTGGTCGGGTTCGTCAACGGGCTGGCCGGCCAGGCGCACGGCCACGGCGGTGAGGACGGCTACCAGGGCTTCGACGGCTACGACCGGATCACCGTGCTGATCGCGGAGGTCGAGCCGGTGCACTTCTGGCAGCGGGCGCTGCAGAACCAGCGCGGCGTGCTGATCGACCGCGCGCTGCGCCGGGGCACCGACGCGGTGGTCTGCCGCCTGCGGCTGCGGATGTAGCGGCGGGCCCCCGGACACGACCGGGGCAGCCCCCGGACACGACCAGGGCAGCCCCGGACACGACCGGGGCAGGAGCTCAGGCGCCCGACGGGACCCCCGTCGGGCGCTTCGCGTCGGCCGGGAATACTCCGCCCCCGCCTTCGGTTGTAAGGCGCAACGGCGCCGTCGGCCCCATGAACAGAGTCGAAACATCACGATTAGCCTATAGAAGTGGTAACGGCTCGATATGTTGACGCGCCCTTGTCGCTCGTCTTAACGCCGTCCTTCCCCTCGTCCGCCTCCGGGCCCACCCCTCCTGGCCTGCGGAAACGCTGCCCGGCCCGCCCGTCGAAGGCCGTCCGCCTCCCCGCGAGTCGCCCGTTGTCCATACGCCCGGGGCGCATACGCTCGCGCTTGTGTTCAACGTGCCCTCGGCGCTCAAGCGCCTCGTGATCGGTAAGGCCATGCGCAGCGAGGAGCTGGGCGAGACCCTGCTCCCCAAGCGGCTGGCCCTGCCGATCTTCGCGTCCGACCCGCTGTCCTCGGTGGCCTACGCCACCGAGGAGATCCTGCTGGTGCTCACCGTCGGTGGCACCGCCTTCCTCTACCTGACGCCGTGGATCGCGGCCGGCGTGGTGGCGCTGATGGCGGTCGTGGTGCTCTCCTACCGGCAGGTCGTGCACGCCTACCCGGGCGGCGGCGGCTCGTACGAGGTGGTGACGCAGAACCTGGGCGCCAAGTCCGGTCTGGTGGTGGCCGCCTCGCTGATGGTCGACTACGTGATGACCGTCGCGGTCTCGGTCGCCTCCGGCGTGGACAACATCATCTCGGCGTTCCCCGGCATCGGCGCCGCCCGGGTGCCGATGGCCTGCGCCTTCGTCGCGCTGCTGGCCGCGATGAACCTGCGCGGTGTACGGGAGTCGGGCAAGGCCTTCGCGGCGCCGACCTACATGTTCATCTTCGGCATCCTGCTGATGGTGGTCACCGGGTTCATCAAGATGGCCTTCGGGCACACGCCGGTGGCCTCCAGCGCGCACTACGCGATCATGCCCACCGACCACAACGGGACGCTGGCCGGGATCGCGCTGCTGATGCTGGGCCTGAAGGCCTTCGCCTCCGGCTGTACCGCGCTGACCGGTGTCGAGGCGATCTCCAACGGCGTGCCGGCCTTCCGGGCGCCCAAGTCGAGGAACGCCGCCACCACGATGGCCGTCATGGGCATCACGGCCGTGGTGATGTTCATCGGCATCACCGCGCTGGCGCTGGTCGCCAAGGTGCACAAGACCAGCGACACCTGCCAGCTGGTGGGCTACCCGGGCGACTGTCACACCGCCTCGCAGCCGACCGTGATCGCGCAGCTGGCGTCCTCGATCTTCGGCGGGGACCACAGCTTCCTCTTCTACTTCATCCAGGCCGCCACCGCCCTGGTCCTGATCCTGGCCGCCAACACCGCCTTCAACGGGTTCCCGCTGCTCGGCTCGATCCTGGCCCAGCACCGCTACCTGCCCCGGCAGTTCCACACCCGTGGCGACCGCCTCGCCTTCTCCAACGGCATCATCGCGCTGGCCGTGGTGAACATCCTGCTGCTGTGGGGCTACAAGGCGAACGTCTCCAACCTGATCCACCTGTACATCCTGGGTGTGTTCACCTCCTTCACGCTCTCCCAGATCGGCATGGTCCGGCACTGGAACGAGGTGCTCGCCAACGAGAGCGACTCCTCGGTGCGGGCCCAGGCCCAGCGCTCGCGGGTGATCAACGCCTTCGGCGCCTGCACCACCGGCCTGGTCCTGGTGATCGTGATGGCCACCAAGTTCCTGGAGGGCGCCTGGCTCGCGGTGCTCGCCGCGATCGTGCTCTTCACGATGATGCGCGGCATCCGCCGGCACTACGACGCGGTGGCCGAGGAGCTGACGGTGGACGACCCGCACGCCGAGGCGGTGCGCCCCTCCAAGGTGCACGGCATCGTGCTGGTCTCCAAGGTGCACAAGCCCACCCTGCGGGCGCTGGGCTACGCCGAGGCGTTCCGGCCCGACACGCTGGAGGCGGTCAGCGTCGCGGTGGAGAAGGAGGGCATCGACGAGCTCAAGGAGCAGTGGAACGAGTTCGACATCCGGGTGCCGCTCAAGGTGCTGGACTCGCCCTACCGGGAGATCACCAAGCCGGTGGTGGCCTACGTCCGTTCGGTGCGCCGCACCAGCCCGAGGGACGCCGTCGCGGTCTTCATCCCGGAGTACGTGGTGGGCCACTGGTGGGAGCACTTCCTGCACAACCAGTCCGCGCTCTGGCTCAAGAGCCGGCTGCTCTTCACGCCCGGCGTGATGGTGATCAGCGTGCCCTGGCAGCTCTCCTCGGCGCCGCGCGCCGACCACCCCGCGCGCCGGGGCCCCGGCGCGGTGCGCCGCGGTGAGCCGGAGGCCAAGAACCGAGGCAAGGAGCGCGAGCAGATCGAGGCGCCGGAGAACGTCTGAGCGACGGGCTCGGCCCAGCGGCCCCGGGTGGACCTGATGGTCCCCCGGGGCCGCGCGTTTTCCGAACGCCTGGTCGGCGCGGCTGGAACCGCCCGGCGCCCGGCTGCCCGTTGCCGCCGTGTTATCGCCTCGTGACCGCCCCTCGACGCGCCGTATGGAGGCCGTCAACAACACCTCCGCACCCGTAAGGAGGACGTCAAGGAACGCGGGGGCGGCTCGAACGCACGGTTTGCTACTGGGGCCGGTCTGCCACCGGTGTCGTGTGGAGCCGCCCGGCCGCCCACGGCCAGGTTCCTGAAGCAACTGGTGGAGCTCATGCTCGATCTCGTCTTCGTCGGCCTCACGATCGTCGTGTTCGCCGTGCTCGCCCTGATCGCGAAGGGGGTGGAGAAGCTGTGAGCGTCGAGAATCTCGCAGGTCTCATCGTCGCTGTCGTCCTCGTCGGCTACCTCGTCGTGGCGTTGATCTACCCGGAGAAGTTCTGACATGAGCTCCACTCTCGCGGGCTGGCTGCAGGCCCTCGCCCTGGTGGGCGCGCTGGCCCTGTGCTACCGGCCGTTGGGCGACTACATCGCCAAGCTCCTCACCACCGCCAAGCACCTTCGGGTCGAGCGCGGCATCTACAAGGTCATCGGGGTCGACGGCGACGCCGACCAGCGCTGGCCGTCCTACCTCCGCTCGGTGCTGGCCTTCTCCGCCTGCAGCGTGCTCTTCCTGTACCTGCTCCAGCGGATCCAGAACCACCTGATGCTCAGCCTCGGGTTCAAGGCGGTGAACCCGCACGGCGCCTGGAACACCGCGATCTCCTTCGTGACCAACACGAACTGGCAGGACTACGGCGGCGAGGCCACCCTGGGCCACGTCGTCCAGATGACCGGCCTGGCGGTGCAGAACTTCGTCTCCGCCGCCGTCGGCATCGCCGTGGTGGCCACCCTGATCCGCGGCTTCAGCCGCAGCAAGACCGACCGGGTCGGCAACTTCTGGGTGGACCTCACCCGGATCAACCTGCGCCTGCTGCTGCCGCTGTCGATCGTCTTCGCGCTGGTCCTGGTCAGCCAGGGTGTGATCCAGAACTTCCACGGCTTCCACGACATCACCACGATCACCGGCGACACCCAGTCGATCCCGGGCGGCCCGGTGGCCTCGCAGGAGGTCATCAAGGAGCTGGGCACCAACGGTGGCGGTTTCTTCAACGCCAACTCGGCCCACCCGTTCGAGAACGCGACGGGCTTCACCAACTGGCTGGAGATCTTCCTGCTGCTGGTGATCTCCTTCTCGCTGCCGCGCACCTTCGGCAAGATGGTCGGCGACAACCGGCAGGGCTACGCGATCGTCTCCGTGATGGCCATCTTCTGGACGGCCTCGGCCGCGCTGATGACCTTCTTCGAGACGCACGCCGCAGGCGTGGCGCTGAAGGCGGCCGGCGCCGCGATGGAGGGCAAGGAGGTCCGCTTCGGGCTCTGGGGCACCAGCCTCTTCGCCTCCTCCACCACGCTGACCTCCACCGGTGCGGTGGACGGCATGCACGACTCGCTCACCCCGGGCGGTGGCGGTGTCGCGCTCTTCGACATGATGCTCGGTGAGATCGCGCCCGGCGGTACCGGTTCCGGCCTCTACGGCATGCTGGTGCTGGCCATCGTGGCGGTCTTCGTCGCCGGTCTGATGGTCGGCCGCACGCCCGAGTACCTGGGCAAGAAGCTCGGCGGCCGCGAGATGAAGTTCGCCTCGCTCTACATCCTCACCACCCCGGCGATCGTGCTGGTGGGCACCGGTGTCGCGATGGCCCTGGGCGGCGAGCGGGCCAACATGCTCAACAGCGGGGCACACGGCTTCTCCGAGGTGCTCTACGCCTTCACCTCCGCGGCGAACAACAACGGCTCCGCCTTCGGCGGTCTGACGGTGACCTCGCCCTGGTGGGACACCGCGCTCGGCCTCGCGATGGTGTTCGGCCGCTTCCTGCCGATCATCTTCGTGCTGGCGCTGTCGGGTTCGCTCGCACAGCAGCAGCCGGTCCCCGCCACCAAGGGCACCCTGCCCACTCACAAGCCTCTCTTCGTGGGCCTGCTGTCGGGCGTCGTCCTGATCGTGGTTGGCCTCACCTACTTCCCGGCCCTGGCTCTCGGGCCGATCGCGGAAGGTCTGCACTGATGTCGTCCACCCTTACTCCCGCTCCCGCCGACCAGGCGCCGGCTGTCGAGCAGCCGCACCGCGTCTCGTCCGGCCTGCTCGACCCCAAGCTGATCGTCGCCTCGCTGCCCGACGCGGTGAAGAAGCTCGACCCGCGCGTCATGATCAAGAACCCGGTCATGTTCGTGGTCGAGGTCGGCTCGGTGGTCACCACCGTCTCCGCGATCGCGCACCCCTCGGTGTTCGCCTGGGCGATCACCATCTGGCTCTGGCTCACGACGATCTTCGCCAACCTCGCGGAGGCCGTGGCCGAGGGTCGTGGCAAGGCACAGGCCGACACACTGCGCAAGACCAAGACCGACACCATGGCCCGCCGGCTGGTCGACTGGCCCGCCTCGCAGGCCGAGGAGGAGGTCTCGGGCACCGAGCTGCGGCTCGGCGACCACGTGGTGGTCGAGGCCGGCCAGATCATCCCCGGCGACGGTGACGTCGTCGAGGGGGTCGCCTCGATCGACGAGTCGGCGATCACCGGTGAGTCCGCGCCGGTGATCCGCGAGTCCGGTGGCGACCGCTCGGCGGTCACCGGCGGCACCAAGGTGCTCTCCGACCGGATCGTGGTGAAGATCGCCACCGAGCCGGGCAAGTCCTTCATCGACCGGATGATCGCCCTGGTCGAGGGCGCCGCTCGGCAGAAGACGCCGAACGAGATCGCGCTCAACATCCTGCTGGCCTCGTTGACCATCGTCTTCCTGGTCACCGTCGCCGCCCTGCAGCCGATGGCGAGCTTCGCCGGCGCTCCGCAGACCCTGATCGTCCTGGTCGCCCTGGTCGTCGCGCTGATCCCGACCACGATCGGCGCGCTGCTGTCCGCGATCGGTATCGCCGGTATGGACCGCCTGGTGCAGCGCAACGTGCTGGCCATGTCGGGCCGCGCGGTCGAGGCCGCCGGTGACGTCAACACGCTGCTGCTGGACAAGACCGGCACCATCACCCTGGGCAACCGCCAGGCGGCCGACTTCCAGCCCGCCGCCGGGGTCACCGTCGACGAACTGGCCGACGCCGCACAGCTCTCCAGCCTCGCGGACGAGACCCCCGAGGGCCGTTCGATCGTCGTGCTGGCCAAGACCGAGTACGGTCTGCGGGCCCGCGCCCAGGGCGAGCTGACGCACGCCACCTGGGTTCCGTTCACCGCCCAGACCCGGATGTCCGGCGTCGACCTCGACGAGGCCGACGGCCTGCACCAGGTGCGCAAGGGCGCGGCCGGCTCGGTCACCCGCTGGGTCGGTGAGAACGGCGGCGAGGTCGGTGCCGATGTCGCGCAGCTGGTCGACGGCATCTCCGCTGCCGGTGGCACCCCACTGGTGGTGGCCACCAAGACCGGTGCCAGGCCCGCCCGCGTCCTCGGGGTGATCTACCTCAAGGACGTCGTCAAGGAGGGCATGAAGGAGCGCTTCGACGAGCTGCGCCGGATGGGCATCAAGACCGTCATGATCACGGGCGACAACCCGCTGACCGCCAAGGCGATCGCGGAGGAGGCCGGCGTGGACGACTTCCTCGCCGAGGCCACGCCCGAGGACAAGATGGCGCTGATCAAGAAGGAGCAGGAAGGCGGCAAGCTGGTCGCGATGACCGGCGACGGCACCAACGACGCTCCGGCCCTGGCCCAGGCCGACGTGGGTGTGGCGATGAACACCGGCACCATGGCGGCCAAGGAGGCCGGCAACATGGTGGACCTGGACTCCAACCCCACCAAGCTGATCGAGATCGTCGAGATCGGCAAGCAGCTGCTCATCACCCGCGGCGCGCTCACCACCTTCTCGATCGCCAACGACGTCGCGAAGTACTTCGCGATCATCCCGGCGATGTTCGCCTCGGTCTACCCGGGTCTGAAGCACCTCAACATCATGGGGCTGCACAGCCCGACCTCGGCGATCACCTCGGCGATCGTCTTCAACGCCCTGGTCATCATCGGCCTCATCCCGCTCGCCCTGCGCGGCGTGAAGTACCGTCCTGCCGACGCTAGTTCACTGCTGGCCCGGAACATCGGGGTATACGGCATCGGCGGTCTGATCGTGCCGTTCATCGGCATCAAGCTGATCGACATGATCGTCCAGTTCATCCCCGGCCTGCGCTGAGAAACGGAGGAAAAGCTCTCATGTCCAAGCCACTGCCCACCTCCGTCCGCACCCACTTCACCGCCCTGCGGATGCTGCTGGTCCTGACGGTGATCCTCGGGATCGCCTACCCGCTCCTGGTCACCGGGATCAGCCAGGTCGCCTTCTCCCAGAAGGCCAACGGCTCGATCGTCAAGGACGCCGGCGGCAAGGAGATCGGCTCCAGCCTGATCGGCCAGAACTTCAACCTGCCCAAGAAGGACCCGAACGACCCGAAGGAGGTGGCGCAGCCGGACCCGAAGTTCTTCCAGCCGCGGCCCTCCGCGGCGGGCACGGGCTACGACCCGACCTCCTCCTCCGGTACCAACCTCGGCCCGAACAGCGACGTCCTGCTGAAGTCCGTCAACGACGCCCGCGCCTCGATCGCCGCCTTCGACGGCGTCGACCCGGCCAGCGTGCCGGCCGACGCGGTCACCTCCTCCGGCTCCGGCCTGGACCCGCACATCTCGGTGGCCTACGCCGATGAGCAGGTCGCCCGGGTGGCCAAGGCCCGCGGCGTCTCGGCGGACGCGGTCAAGGCACTGGTCGGCAAGTACACCGAGGGCCGCTCGCTGGGCTTCCTCGGTGACCCCGGTGTCAATGTGGTACTGCTCAACAACGCGGTCAACGAGCTGAAGTGACAAGCCATCTGACCGAGTGACCGGACCGGCCCGTGCGGGGATTCTGCCCCGCACGGGCCGGTCCGGCCTGTCTCTGCCCATCTTTTCGTGAAGAGAGAAGAAGCCCCCCATGGCTCGCGATCTCGCCTCCGCCGCCCCGCCCCGGCGCGGCCGGCTGCGGGTGTACCTCGGCTCGGCCCCCGGTGTCGGCAAGACCTACCGGATGCTGGACGAGGCCCGACGCAGACAGGAGCGGGGCGCGGACGTCGTGGTGGGCTACATCGAGTGCCACGGCCGCAGGCACACCGAGGGCATGCTGCAGGGCCTGGACGTGATGCCCCGGCTGCACCGCAGCTACCGGGGCACCGAGTTCACCGAGATGAACGTCGAGGCGGTGCTGGAGCGGCGCCCCGCCGTCGTCCTGGTGGACGAGCTCGCGCACACCAACATCCCCGGCGGCAAGAACGCCAAGCGCTGGCAGGACGTCGAGGACCTGCTGGTCGCCGGCATCGACGTGATCACCACGGTCAACATCCAGCACCTGGAGAGCCTCAACGACGTCGTCCAGAAGATCACCGGCACCCCGCAGCGGGAGACGGTGCCGGACGAGGTCGTGCGCCGGGCCGACCAGATCGAACTCGTCGACATGGCCCCACAGGCGCTGCGCCGCCGGATGGCCCATGGCAACGTCTACAAGGCCGAGAAGGTGGACGCCGCGCTCTCCAACTACTTCCGGGTCGGGAACCTGACGGCGCTCCGTGAACTCGCCCTGCTCTGGGTGGCCGGACGGGTCGACGAGGGGCTGCGCGACTACCGGGCCGAGCACAACATCGACCGGGTCTGGGAGACGCGCGAGCGGGTGGTGGTCGCGCTCACCGGCGGCCCCGAGGGCGAGACGCTGATCCGTCGCGCCGCCCGGATCGCCGATCGCACCGACGCGGGCCAGATGCTGGCCGTGCACGTCACCCGCAGCGACGGCCTGGCCGGCGCCTCGCCCGGCGCGCTGGCCAACCAGCGCCGCCTGGTGGAGACCCTCGGCGGCACCTACCACGTGGTGGTCGGCGACGACATCCCGAGCGCGCTGCTCGGCTTCGCCCGCGCCAACGACGCCACCCAGCTGGTGCTCGGCACCAGCCGGCGCGGCCGGATCACCCGCTTCCTGACCGGCCCCGGCATCGGCGAGACCACGGTCGACGAGTCCGAGGACATCGACGTCCACATGGTCACCCACGAGTTCACCGGGCGCGGCCGGCTGCCCAAGCTGGGGCGGCGGCACTCCAAGCGGCGCACGGTGGCCGGCTTCACCTCGGGCCTGCTGCTGCCCTTCATGCTGACCGGCCTGCTCTCCCCGCTGCACCACACGCTCAACCTGACCACCGACGCGCTGCTCTTCCAACTCGGCGTGGTGGCGGTGGCGCTGCTCGGCGGTGCGGCCTCGGCGCTGGTGGCCTCGCTGATCGCCTCGCTGCTGCTCAACTACTACTTCATCCCGCCGGTGCACACCTTCACCATCGGCGAGCCCAACAACGTGATCGCGCTGCTGGTCTTCGCCATGGTGGCGCTCACCGTCTCCACCGTGGTGGACCGGGCGGCCAGGCTCACCGGGCGGGCGGCCAGGGCGACCGCCGAGGCCGAGACGCTCTCCGCGCTGGCCGGCACCGTGCTGCGCAGCCAGGACTCGGGCCAAGGCGGTGGCTCGGCGATACCGACACTGCTGGAGCACTCCCGCAACACCTTCGGCCTGGACTCGGTGGCCCTGCTCTCCCGGGAGACCGGCGAGGTGATCGCCCGCAGCGACTCCTCGGGGGACGGTGCGGACGAGACCGAGAGCACCGAGGTGCCGGTGGGCGCGGACGCGCTGCTGATCCTGACCGGGCGCCGGCTGACCGCCGACCAGCACCGGCTGCTGACCGCCTTCTCGGCCCACGTGGCCGCCGCCCTGGAGCGCGACCGGCTGGCGGCGGTGGCTGCCGAGGTGGAGCCGATCAAGGCGGCCGACAAGATGCGCACCGCGTTGCTGGCCGCCGTCAGCCACGACCTGCGCACCCCGCTGGCCGCCGCGCTGGCCTCGGTCGGCTCGCTGCGCAGCCCGGACGTGGAGTTCTCGCCGGAGGACCAGGCCGAGCTGCTGGCCACCGCCGACGAGTCGCTGGTCCGGCTCAACCGCCTGGTCGACAACCTGCTCGACATGAGCCGGCTGCAGGCGGGCGCGCTCACCCTGCACCTGGGCCCGGTCCACGTGGACGAGGTGCTGCCGCGCGCGCTCGACTCGCTGGCGGACCCCGACGCCCCGGTGCAGCCGCTCGACCTGGAGCTGGTTCCCGCCGTGCTGGCGGACGCCCCGCTGCTGGAGCGGGTGCTGGCCAACGTGATCACCAACGCGCTGCGCTACAACGCCCCGGGCGCCCCGGTGCTGGTCAGTGCGAGCACGCACCTGGACCAGGTGCAGATCCGGATCGCCGACCGCGGCCCGGGCATCCCGGCCGCCGACCGGGACCGGGTCTTCCTGCCCTTCCAGCGGCTCGGCGACACCGACAACACCACCGGGGTGGGCCTGGGCCTGGCGCTCTCCCGGGGCCTGGCCGAGGCGATGGGCGGAACCCTGGAGGTCGAGGACACCCCCGGCGGCGGTACCACCATGCTGCTCACCCTGCCCACCGCGACGGAGGAGGACGAGGCACCGTGACCAACATCCTGATCGTCGACGACGAGCCCCAGCTGCTGCGCGCGCTGCGGATCAACCTGCGGGCCCGCGAGTACAAGGTGGCCACCGCCGCCACCGCCGCCGCCGCACTGGAGGCTGCCGAGCAGAGCCGGCCGGACGCCGTGCTGCTCGACCTCGGGCTGCCCGACCTGGACGGGGTGGAGGTGATCCACCGGCTGCGCGGACGCGGCCAGGTGCCGATCATCGTGCTCTCCGGGCGCAGCGGCGCGGACGACAAGATCCAGGCGCTGGACGCCGGCGCCGACGACTACGTCACCAAGCCCTTCCTGATGGACGAGCTGTTCGCCCGGCTGCGCGCGGTGCTGCGCCGCCCGGGCGCCACCCCGGCGGTGACCAAGGCGCTGCTGGGGGAGTGGGTGATCGACCTGACGGCCGGGACCGTGCTGCGGGCCGCCGACGGGCCGCCGGCCCAGCTGCGGCTGACCCCGACCGAGTGGAAGATCCTCACCATGCTGCTGGCCAATCCGGGCCGGCTGCTGCCCGGCCGTCAGATACTGCGTGCGGTCTGGGGGCCGGGCCACGAGGACCGCGGCAACTACCTGCGGGTCTACTTCGCGGGCCTGCGCCGCAAGCTGGAGCGCGACCCGTCCAGGCCCCGCCACCTGATCACCGAGCCGGGCATCGGCTACCGCTACGAGCCTTAGAGGGTCCGCAGAGTGACCGGCAAAACCCCAGGTGAACCCGGGGCGCTAATGATCCGTCAAGACCGGGTCGCGCGGTGCCAAGGGAGCGTCAGGACGGAGCACAATCGTCACGCCCAGGAGCTAGCGTCACTCGTGAGGAAACGGTTCCGCTCCGCTCCGTGGGGGAGCCCGGCCACTCGCCGGGTCAGGGGCTGGACCGTGCCGGACACCGGTGGATCCCGATCGGGATCCACCAGGAGCCGGCGGCCAGGTGATGGGGAGGGGACGCGCGGCCATGGCCACGGGAGTCACGCCACAGGTTGCACCGGGGGAGATCCGCTCCGAAAGGACGGGTTCGGTGACAGCCGGCGGTGCTTCCGCGCCGCGCGCCCCCCGCACCGGCCGATCCTCGAACGCCGGGGCGCCCGCCCCGCGGACCGCGGCCGCGGGACCGGCGCCGGCCGGGTTGGCCCGGCTGTTCCACCGGGCCTTCTGGACCACTCCGCGCCGGGTCCGCGCGCTCACCGCGGCCGCGCTCGCCGCCCTGCTGCTCTTCGCGGGGGTCGGCTACACGGTGCTCAGCGGTGCCCGGGACAGCGTGGACGCCATCGGCCACCACGCCGCCCCGCAGGCCGAACGGGCCTCCGACCTCTACTTCGCACTCGGGGACCTGGACGCGCAGGCGGCCAACCTGCTGCTGGTCGGCGCCGACGAGGCCGACTTCGCCAAGCGCAAGGCCGTCGAGGACACCTACGACCAGCGCCGGTCCCAGGCGGACACGGACCTGGAGCAGGCCACCGAGGCGCTGTCCGGCGACGCTGCGGGCCGCAAGGCCGTTCAGGACGAGCTGGACGCGCTCGGCCAGTACGAGGCCCTGGTGGCCCGTTCCGACCTGCAGGAGACCACCGCCAAGGCGCTGCCCGGCAAGCCGTCCGCCGACGCACTGAGCTCCTACCAGCAGGCCACCGACCTGCTGCGCAGTCAGCTGCTGCCCGACGCCGACCAGGTGGCGAACGCCAACGCGGCCGTGGTCACGTCGAGTTACACCTCCCAGCGGAGCGCTCTGGGCTCCGGGTGGTGGTGGCTGCTGGGCACCGGGCTGCTCGCGCTCGGCCTGCTGGGCGCCCTGCAGCGCACCCTGGCGGTCCGCTACCGGCGGCTGATCAGCCCGCCCCTGGTCGCCGCCCTGCTGCTGGGGGCGGTCGGCCTCGGCTACGTCCTGTCGCTCGTCTCCGACACCGGCGACCGGCTGCACACCGCCAAGGCGGACGCCTACGACTCGGTGATCGCGCTCAGCCGGGCCAAGGCGGTGGCCTACGACAGCAACGCCGACGAGAGCCGCTGGCTGAGCGACCCGAGCCGGGCGGGCAGCTACGCGCAGGCCTTCTTCGACAAGAGCCAGCAGGTCGTGCAGCTGGACCACACCGACCCGGCCGGCTACCTGACCGCGCTGACCCGGGCGGTCGGTGCGCACCAGGCCTCGGCGGCAACCGTCGGCTTCGGCGGCTTCCTGGGGGACGAGGAGCGCAACATCACCTTCCCCGGCGAGCAGCAGGCCGCCGACCAGGTGCTGAGCGAGTTCCGGACCTACCAGCAGGACGACCACCAGATCCGCGTGCTGCAGGGCCAGGGCCGGCTGGCGGACGCCATCGCCTTCGACACCGGCACCGCGGTGGGGCAGTCGGACGGGGACTTCAGCAAGCTGAGCGACGCCTTCGACCAGGTGATCGCGATCAACCAGAACGCCTTCGACCGGGCCGTCCGGCAGAGTGACGACGCGCTGGGCGCCGGGGCGGCGACCGTCTGCGCGCTGCTGCTGGCGGGCGCGCTGGCGCTCACCGTGCTGGCGGTGCGGCCCCGGCTGCGCGAGTACCGCTGAGGCCGCCCGGCTGCGCGAGACACGGCCTAGTGGTGGCCGCTCTGCCGCGGCAGTGCCAGTGCCACGGTGTCCGCGAACTCCCGTACCGCGCTGGTGCGGGAGACCACCCGGCCGCTGTGCACCACCAGGCGGCTGTGCCCGCCGGAGAGCGCGCCGGCCAGGCTGTCCCCGCGCACCGCGAGCAGCTCGGCCGGGAACCCGGCGTCCACCCGCACCGCCGGCAGTCCCATCAGCTGCCTGGCCCCCGTGCTGATCGCCTCGTAGGCGGCGCCGACACTCAGCGCGCCGGAGGCGGCCAGCAGGTAGGCGGCCTCCAGCGGATCGGCCCGGCCGACCGGGTTGGCCATGTCCCGCAGGGCTCCGCTGCCCGCCGCCAGCAGGATCTGATGCTGCGTCAACTCCATGGTCACCGAAGGGTTCAGGCCGCCCGGTGGGCCGTCGGTGGCGCAGCAGGCGCCGTTCTGCGGCAGGCAGACCACCCGAAGTCCGGCCGCCCGCAGGCACGTTCCGGCACCCGCGGTGATCAGATCGCACGGGCCCACCGCCACCCGCGGCCGTAGTGGCGCCAACATGGCGGCGATCCGCGCCAGTTGGGCCGGATCACGGCCGCGCAGATGCAGGTCGACGGGGCAGTCGAAGTCGGTGGCCGCGGCCACCACGGTCTGCACGTAGCCGGCTGGGTCGGGGTCCAGCTCCGGGCAGCCGCCCACCACGTCCGCGCCCAGGCGCAGCGCCTCGCGCAGCTGGGCCCGGCCCTCGGCGCCGGCCAGGCCGGTGAGCAGCCGGGGCACCGCGACCACCTGCAGCTGGGCCAGCCCGCGCAGCGCCCCGCGTGCGGTGAGCACCGCCTCCAGCCGGCGCAGCCCGTGCACGTCGCCGATCCGCACATGGGTGCGCTGGGCGGTGGCGCCGTAGCCGAGCGAGGTGAGCGCGGCCTCGGTGATCCGGCGCACCATCCCCCGGCCCTCGTCCTGGGATGCCGCCGGGTCCGGGTTCTCGGTGGCCGCGGCGGGCG
Source organism: Kitasatospora sp. NBC_01302 (assembly GCF_035976515.1). NCBI lineage: Bacteria > Bacillati > Actinomycetota > Actinomycetes > Kitasatosporales > Streptomycetaceae > Kitasatospora > Kitasatospora sp. NBC_01302. The sequence goes on along the minus strand of NZ_CP108404.1, from coordinate 4,072,165 downwards.
GTGGCTCGGCGCTGCCGGGGGTCGCGCCGGTGAAGGCGGTGTCGTGGTGGGCGTGCGGCTCGGCGGGGGCGGGCAGCAGCAGGTAGCCGGTCAGGTCGATCCGGGCGCCGGCCGCGACCGCCGGCTCACTGCTGCAGGCCGCACCGGCCGGCAGTGCGGACTGCGGCAGCGGTCCGAGGCTCCCGGCGGTGCCGACGGCCTGGATCCGGTCGCCGCTGATCCGCACGTCGACCACCCGCCCGTCGGCCAGCCGGGCGCCGCTGAGCAGCAGGACCGGGCCGTGGCCGAGCGGGTTGCCCGCACCCGTGCCCGAGCCGCCCGCACCCGACCCCGGCGTGCCGGGGCCCGGTCCGCCCTCGTCCCGGCCGCCCGAGCCGGAGGGACCCGGGTGGCAGGGCCCTGCGTCGGACGACCCCGGGTCGGACGGTCCTGAGCCGGGCGGGCCGGGGTGCGGTCCGTCGGGGGAAGCGCTGTCCGGGCTCATCGGCCGGCTCCTTCCAGTCGTAGGCGCGGCCGGCCGAGGCCGCCCGCGCCGCGCGGAAGATCACTGGCGGTCGAGCCTATGGTCAGCGCGGGCGTGCGGGGCGGAGGCTCGCGGCGGACGGCCGGCTCCGGGCGGCGGCGCTCCGCAGCCGCCGCGGACCCCGGGCCCACCGGGCGGCCCACGGCCGTCCGGGCGGCCTCGAACACCCGCCCTGGAGTCGTCGGCCCGTGCGAGCCGCCGACCTGCGATCTTGTGCCCGGGATACGGATTTCACCTCCGGCCCCGAAACGTGTAATCTCTTCCTCGTTCGGCCGGTTCGCCCCTATAGCTCAGTCGGTAGAGCGTCTCCATGGTAAGGAGAAGGTCTGCGGTTCGATTCCGCATGGGGGCTCTGGTAGTCGGGATTCCGATCATCGGATCCTGAGTACCAAAGCGGTGTAGCTCAGTTGGTAGAGCAAGCGGCTCATAATCGCTGTGTCACCGGTTCAAGTCCGGTCACCGCTACCCCGCGTAGTCGGTCGGGAGATCGAACTCCCGATCGGCTACTCTTGTTGTGTCATCACCCATTGTCCAAGGAAGGCACTCCCGTGGCTGCCACCGATGTCCGCCCGAAGATCACGCTGGCCTGCGTGGAGTGCAAGGAGCGGAACTACATCACCAAGAAGAACCGGCGTAACGACCCGGACCGTCTTGAGATGAAGAAGCACTGCCCCCGCTGCAACTCGCACACCGCGCACCGCGAGACCCGCTGACACCGTAAGGCGTTTGCGGGCCTGGCAAGCGAACAGGTCCTAGGCTTCAGGCCGCACCCCGTCCGGGGTGCGGCCTGAAGTCGTTTTGGCACAACCCATTTGAGGAGTAGTCCATGGCGCTCGACGCTTCCTTCATCGGGCGGACCTACCCGCCCACCGAGGTGTACGAGGTGGGCCGGGAGAAGATCCGCGAGTTCGCCCTCGCGATCGGTGACGCGAACCCGGTCTACACCGATCAGGAGGCGGCCAAGGCCCTGGGGCACCCGGACGTGCTCGCCCCGCCGACCTTCTCCTTCTCCCTGAGCTACGCGGCCACCGCCCAGGTCGTGCAGGACCCGGAGCTGGGGCTGGACTTCGACCGGGTGGTGCACGGCGACCAGAAGTTCATCTACAGCCGCCCGCTGCGCGCCGGTGACCGGGTGCGGGTGCTGACCAGCATCGACAACATCAAGTCGCTGGCCGGCAATGACATCCTCACCGTGCGTGGTGAGATCGTGGACGAGAGCGGCGAGCACGTGGTGACGTCCGTCATGACCCTGGTCGCCCGGGCGGCCGCCGAAGCAGCGGGGGAGTAGCGCGATGGCTGTCAGCTTCGACGACGTCGAGGTCGGGACCGAACTTCCCGCCCAGTCCTTCCCCGTGACCCGCGCCACACTGGTGCGCTACGCCGGCGCCTCGCTGGACTTCAACCCGATCCACTGGAACGAGAAGTTCGCCCGCGAGGTCGGCCTGCCCGACGTGATCGCGCACGGCATGTTCACCATGGCCGAGGCCGTGCGGGTGGTCACCGACTGGACCGGCGACCCGGCGTCGCTGGTGGAGTACGGCGTGCGGTTCACCCGGCCCGTGGTGGTGCCGAACGACGCGACCGGCGCCGTGGTCGAGGTCACCGGCAAGGTGGCCCAGCTGCTGGAGGACCGCCGGGTGCGGGTGGACCTGGTGGTCACCAGCGGCGGCCAGAAGGTGCTCGGGATGTCCCGCGCCGTGGTCCAGCTGGGCTGAGACCGGCCCCGGACCCCGACGCGCCGCCCACGGACCCGTTCCGTGGGCGGCGCGTTCGCGTCCTGCGGCGGCGCGGAGCAGCGCCCGGCCCATCCATTACCGTGGAGCGCGTGCACGTGACCGAGAACGCCCCACTCGCCCCGTTGACCACCCTGCGGCTCGGCGGCCCCGCCCGCCGGCTGGTGACCGCCCGCACCGACGCCGAGGTGATCGCCGCCGTCCAGGCCGCCGACGCGGCCGGCGAGCCGCTGCTGCTGATCGGCGGCGGCAGCAACCTGGTGATCGGAGACGGGGGCTTCGACGGCACCGTGCTGCGGATCGCCACCACCGGTTTCCAACTGACGGGCACCGCGCTGGAGCTGGCGGCCGGCGAGGTCTGGTCCGAGGCGGTGGCCCGCACGGTCGAGGCGGGCCTGGCGGGCATCGAGTTCCTGGCGGGCATCCCCGGCTCGGCCGGCGCCACTCCGGTGCAGAACGTCGGCGCCTACGGCCAGGAGGTCTCGCAGTCCATCACCGAGGTGGTCGCCTACGACCGCCACGAGCGGGCGACGGTCACCCTGCCCGCCGCCGACTGCGCCTTCGGCTACCGCCACAGCCGCTTCAAGGCCGACCCCGAGCGGTACGTGGTGCTGCGGGTGCGGTTCGCCCTGGAGGCGGCCGACGGGGCCTCCAGCCCGATCCGGTACCCCGAGGTGGCCAGGACCCTCGGTGTGGCGGCGGGCGAGCGGGTGCCGCTGCGCACCGCCTTCGAGACGGTGCTCGCGCTGCGCGCGGGCAAGGGCATGGTGCTCGACCCGGCCGACCACGACACCTGGTCCGCCGGCTCCTTCTTCACCAACCCGCTGCTGACGCCGGATCAGTACCAGGACTTCCAGCGCCGCCTGGCCGAGCGCGAGCTCACCGCCCCCGCCTGGCCCGCGGCGGACGGCCGGACCAAGACCTCGGCGGCCTGGCTGATCGACAGGGCCGGCTTCGGCAAGGGCTACGGCAGCGGCCCCGCGACCCTGTCCACCAAGCACACCCTGGCCCTGACCAACCGTGGCCGCGCCAGCACCGAGGACCTGCTCACGCTGGCCCGGGAGATCCGCGACGGTGTGCACGCCGCCTTCGGCGTGCAGCTGGTCAACGAGCCGGTGATGGTCGGCGTCGAGCTCTGAGGGCCCACCGGGGGCGGGCGGCTCAGGCGCGCGCCCTGCGCAGCAGCGCCCACACCACCAGGGCTATCAGGGCCAGCAGCACCACGAGCGTCAGGCCGAGTCCGCTGCCGTGCGTGCTCCGGTAGTAGTAGCTGTGGTGCACGACGGTGACGTGGTGCACCACGTGGTGGGTCGTGGTGGTGTGGACGCTGTGGCTCGTGGTGCTGGTGTGCGTGGTGGTGTGCGTCGTGCCATGACCACTGCCGTGATGCGAACTCATGGGGCGTCAGCCTTCCATGGTCGCCACCGGGCCGGTCAAGCAGGTTCTGATGTCAGCCAGGTGTCGATTTCGCCGAGCAGTTCCTTGCGGACGCCCTCCGGTGCCCGGGAGCCGCGGATCGACTGCCGGGCCAGTTCGGCCAGCTCCTGGTCGGAGAAGCCGTGCACGTTGCGCGCCAGCTCGTACTGGGCCGTCAGCCGGGAGCCGAAGAGCAGCGGGTCGTCGGCGCCCAGCGCGAGCGGGACCCCCGCCTCGAACAGCGCCCGCAGCGGCACCGCCGCCGCCTTCTCGTAGACGCCGAGCGCCACGTTGGAGGCCGGGCAGACCTCGCAGGTGATCTGCCGGTCGGCCAGCCGCTGGAGCAGCCGCCGGTCCTCGGCCGCCCGCACCCCGTGGCCGATCCGGCCCGCGCCCAGGTCGTCCAGGCAGTCGCGCACCGAGTCGGGCCCGGCCAGTTCGCCGCCGTGCGGGGCGGCCAGCAGGCCGCCCTTGTGGGCGATCTCGAAGGCCCGGTCGAAGTCCCTGGCCATCCCGCGCCGCTCGTCGTTCGAGAGCCCGAAGCCCACCACGCCCTGGTCGGTGTAGCGCACCGCGAGCCTGGCCAGCGTCCGGGCGTCCATCTCCGACTTCATCCGGTTCGCCGCGACCAGGACCCGGATCCCCACGCCGGTGGCGGCCGAGGCCTCGCGCACCGCGTTCAGGATCAGCTCCAGGGCCGGGATCAGTCCGCCCAGGCGCGGGGCGTAGGAGGTCGGGTCGACCTGGATCTCCAGCCAGCGCGAGCCGTCCGTCACCTCGTCCTCGGCGGTCTCCCGGACGAGCCGGCGGATGTCCGACTCGTCGCGCAGCACCGAGCGGGCGGTGTCGTAGAGGCGCTGGAAGCGGAACCAGCCGCGCTCGTCGGTGGCCCGCAACTTCGGAGGTGCGGCGGAACTGAGGGCCTCGGGCAGTCGGACCCGGTGCTTGTCGGCGAGCTCCAGCAGGGTTGCCGGACGCATCGAACCGGTGAAGTGCAGGTGGAGATGGGCCTTCGGCAGCGCCCTGATGTCTCGCTCTTCCATTCACGAATCCTGCCGCATCCACCCCTTCCACGGGAACCGCCCCCGTCGGATCCCTCGCAAGGGTGACGGGGGCGGTGCTCGCCGCGGTGACGGACGCGTCTGCGGTCAGGCCCGCGCCTCGCCCAGCAGCTTCTGCATCCGGCTGACGCCCTCGGCGAGGTCCGCGTCGCCCAGCGCGTAGGACAGCCGCAGGTAGCCGGGGGTGCCGAAGGCCTCGCCCGGGACCACGGCGACCTCGGCCTCGTCCAGGATCAGCGCGGCCAGCTCGGCGGAGGTCTGCGGGCGCTTGCCGCGGATCTCCTTGCCCAGCAGGCCCTTGACCGACGGGTAGACGTAGAAGGCGCCCAGCGGCTCGGGGCACAGGACGCCCTCGATCTCGTTGAGCATCCGCACGATGGTCTGCCGGCGCCGGTCGAAGGCGACCTTCATCTCGTCGACGGCCGACAGGTCGCCGCTCACCGCGGCCAGCGCGGCCCGCTGGGCCACGTTGCTCACGTTGGAGGTGGCGTGCGACTGCAGGTTGGCCGCGGCGGCCACCACGTCCTTGGGGCCGATCATCCAGCCCACCCGCCAGCCGGTCATGGCGTAGGTCTTGGCCACCCCGTTGACCACGATGCACTTGTCGGCCAGCGCGGGCAGCAGCGCGGGCAGCGAGGTGAAGGTCGCGTCGCCGTAGACCAGGTGCTGGTAGATCTCGTCGGTGAGCACCCACAGGCCGTGCTCGAGCGCCCAGCGGCCGATCGCCTCCGCCTCGGCCTCGGTGTAGACCGAGCCGGTCGGGTTGGACGGCGAGACGAAGAGCACCACCTTGGTGTTCTCGGTCCGGGCCGCCTCCAGCTGGGCCACCGAGACCTTGTAGTCGGTGGTCTCGTCGGCCACCACCTCGACCGGGACGCCGCCGGCCAGCTGGATCGACTCGGGGTAGGTGGTCCAGTACGGGGCCGGGACGATGACCTCGTCGCCCGGGTCCAGGATGGCCGCGAAGGCCTCGTAGATCGCCTGCTTGCCGCCGTTGGTCACCAGCACCTGGGAGGCGTCGACCTGGTAGCCGCTGTCGCGCAGCGTCTTCGCCGCGATGGCCGCCTTGAGCTCGGGCAGGCCGCCGGCGGGGGTGTACCGGTGGTTCTTCGGGTCCCGGCACGCCTCGACGGCGGCGGCGACGATGTAGTCCGGGGTCGGGAAGTCGGGCTCACCGGCCCCGAAGCCGATCACCGGGCGGCCGGCCGCCTTGAGGGCCTTGGCCTTGGCATCGACGGCGAGGGTGGCGGACTCGGCGATGGCGCCGACCCGGGCGGAGACCCGGCGGTCGGCGGGGCGGACGTTGGCGGGGGAGGAAGCGCTCATATCTGCATCGTCGCAGAAGCCGGCGGGCCGCCGGGGGGCGGTTTCAGCATCCGTACGCGTCCCGTCCACCTGGTGACCCTGCCCGGTGGCCGGGTCGGCTGCCGTCCGACGCAAGAGGTTCGACCAAACGCCGTTGAACCCGTACACTCACTGATCGACGGCACCACCGCACCGCGAAGATCAGAAGCGTTCAGCACGCCGACGGTCGGATGCGGTAGGTTGGGCGTCGACTCGGAGCCGCGAGGCACCGAAGGGTACTAGCTCAATTGGTAGAGCACCGGTCTCCAAAACCGGCGGTTGGGGGTTCAAGTCCCTCGTGCCCTGCTGCTTGATCCTCGTCCAGCCCGTTCGCTCCACAAGAGCGAGCGGGCTTGACGCGGAAAGGGCGAAAGTTGTTCAGCACTTCCATTCAGCACTGCGCCGGATCGCCCGTGCTTCCATGGCACGTCGGTGACCTTCGGCTGGACCCGGATTCAGGTGAGGACGAGTGACGGAGACCACGGGCTCCACCGCAACGCCTGAGAGCGGCAACCCCGAGGGTGCCGAGGACGCGGTCGACACCGCCGAGGGCACTGCGAGCGAGGGTGGCAAGGCTCTCTCCCGCCGTGAGCGCAAGCGCGCCAACCGGGATGCCGACGGCGGCAAGACGCCCGGCAAGCGCGCCAAGGCGGGGCTGTTCGCCCGGATGGGGCTGTACTACCGCCAGATCATCGCCGAGCTCCGCAAGGTCGTCTGGCCGACCAAGAGCGAGCTGATGAACTACACCAGCGTCGTGGTGGTCTTCGTGGCCGTCATGATCGGCCTGGTCGCGACCCTGGACTGGGGCTTCGCCAAGGCCAGCTTCTGGATCTTCGGCTGATCCAGCCCCCACAGCATCACCACTCGACCCGGTCGGACCTCCGAGCACCAACGGGGGACCGCCCGGGTCGAGCTGTCGCCGCCGTGCGGACGAGCCCGCTACCGTTGACTGGGTACTGTTGAGACTTCGAGTCGTGCCACCCGCGCCCGCGCCCACGGGCCCGGGGCGGGCGCGCCCCGGAGCCGTACCATCTCCACACCTCCAGGAAAGAAGCAGCCACCGTGTCTGAGTCCCCTCTGTACGACGCCGACGAGACCGTCAGCGAGGCGGATGTCGCCGCCGAGCTGGACGCGGCTGAGGCTGCCGACGCCGAGGCCGACTTCGCCGAGCAGCCCACCGACGGGGAGCAGATCGTCGACGCGGTGGACGAGGACGAGGTCGAGGCGGCGGACGAGGCCGAGGCCGGCGAGCCCGCCGAGGAGGCCGCGCTGCACGAGGTGAGCGACGTCGAGGCCGCCGAGGACGCCGAGACCGCTGAGGACGAGGCTGCCGAGGACGGGACCGTCGAGGACGAGGCCGCTGCCGAGGACGTCGAGCTGGTCGAGGAGCAGGTCGACCCGGTCGCCAAGTTCCGCGAGGAGCTGCGCACCCTGCCCGGCGAGTGGTACGTGATCCACACCTACGCGGGCTACGAGAACCGGGTCAAGCAGAACCTGGAGCAGCGCGCCGTCTCGCTCAACGTCGAGGACTACATCTTCCAGGCCGAGGTGCCGCAGGAGGAGGTCGTCCAGATCAAGAACGGCGACCGCAAGACGATCCGGCAGAACAAGCTCCCCGGCTACGTGCTGGTCCGCATCGACCTGACCGCCGAGTCCTGGGGCGTCGTGCGCAACACCCCCGGTGTCACCGGCTTCGTGGGCAACGCCTACGACCCGTACCCGCTGACCCTGGACGAGGTCGTCAAGATGCTCGCCCCCGACGTCGAGCGCGCCGCCGCGAAGGAGGCCGGCAAGCCCTCGCCGGTCCGCCCGGCCGAGATCCAGGTGCTCGACTTCGAGGTCGGCGACTCGGTCACCGTCACCGACGGCCCGTTCGCCACCCTGCAGGCGACCATCAACGAGATCAACCCGGACTCGAAGAAGGTCAAGGGCCTGGTCGAGATCTTCGGCCGGGAGACCCCGGTCGAGCTGTCGTTCGACCAGATCCAGAAGAACTGACACAGGTCTTCGGATTCGGGGTGGGGCGCGTCCCCACCCCGAATCCGTTTTGGCCAGGCGGCGCATCCGCGTTAGCCTGGTCCGCTGTGTGTACGCATACCCGGGTGTCGCCCCGGAGCCGTGCACACGTCCATCGAAGGAAGGACCCGGAGAGACATGCCTCCCAAGAAGAAGAAGGTCACGGGGCTTATCAAGCTCCAGATCAACGCCGGTGCGGCCAACCCGGCCCCGCCGGTCGGCCCCGCGCTGGGTCAGCACGGCGTCAACATCATGGAGTTCTGCAAGGCCTACAACGCCGCGACCGAGTCGCAGCGTGGCATGGTCGTGCCGGTGGAGATCACGGTCTACGACGACCGCAGCTTCACCTTCATCACCAAGACCCCGCCGGCCGCGCGCCTCATCCTGAAGGCCGCGGGCGTCGAGAAGGGCTCCGGCGAGCCGCACAAGACCAAGGTCGCCAAGCTGACCTCGGCCCAGGTGCGCGAGATCGCCACCACCAAGCTCCCCGACCTGAACGCCAACGACCTGGACGCCGCGGAGAAGATCATCGCGGGTACCGCCCGGTCCATGGGCATCACCGTCGAGGGCTGAAAACCCCCTTCCGTTCAGTGGTAGGGCCAGCGCGGCCCGTACACCACAACTCCACCCTTCAGGAGCAGCAGTGAAGCGCAGCAAGGCCCTCAAGGCCGCGGACCTCAAGGTCGACCGCGACCGCCTGTACGCCCCGCTCGAGGCCATCCGCCTCGCCCGGGAGACCTCCACCTCCAAGTTCGACGCGACCGTCGAGGTTGCCATGCGCCTGGGTGTCGACCCGCGCAAGGCCGACCAGATGGTCCGCAGCACCGTCAACCTGCCGCACGGCACCGGTAAGACCGCCCGGGTCCTGGTCTTCGCGACCGGCGAGCGTGCAGCGGCTGCGGAGGCTGCGGGCGCCGACATCGTCGGCTCCGACGAGCTCATCGACGAGGTTGCCAAGGGTCGCCTGGACTTCGACGCCGTCGTCGCCACCCCGGACCTCATGGGCAAGGTCGGCCGCCTGGGCCGCGTGCTCGGTCCCCGTGGTCTGATGCCGAACCCGAAGACCGGCACCGTCACCCCGGACGTGGCGAAGGCTGTCACGGACATCAAGGGCGGCAAGATCGAGTTCCGCGTGGACAAGCACTCGAACCTGCACTTCATCATCGGTAAGGCCTCCTTCACCGACGAGCAGCTGGTCGAGAACTACGCCGCCGCGCTCGACGAGGTCCTGCGGGCCAAGCCGTCCGCTGCCAAGGGCCGCTACATCAAGAAGACCGCGGTCTCCACCACCATGGGCCCCGGCATCCAGGTGGACCCGAACCGCACCCGCAACCTCCTCGTCGAGGAGGACCCGGCGTCGATCTGACCTTCATCGGTCCGATCCGTGCCGGGCTGACCTGACTCAGGTCTGACGCACTTTCAGGGCCCGCATCCCGCAAGGGGTGCGGGCCCTGACGCGTTCCCCCGAGGAACCGAAACCCCTTTCCCCGGTGTCTTCACGGTCGGCTAGAGTCCGCAGGTCATCGGTTGGACGTACAAAAGGGGGAAACCGTCGTGCGCAGTGCGCGCATCGCAGTGGCGCTGGCCGTGCCGGCGCTGCTGGTCGGTTCACTGACCGCTTGCAGCAGCAGTAGCAAGAGCTCCAGCGGCTCAGGCAGTGCGGGCGCCGTCGCCTCGGCCGGTGCCGCGGCCGGTGCGGCCGGCGCGCCGGATCTCGGCTCGAAGGCGGCGCTGCTGGAGTCGGCCGCCGTGATGCAGAAGGCCGGCAGCGCCAACGTGACCGTCAGTTCGAGTGACAGCTCCTCGGGCAACGGCACCGGCGTGTACGCCTGGGGCACCAAGCCGGCCCTCGACCTGGCCGAGCAGGAGTCCGGGAAGACCGTCAAGTTCCGTCTGGTGGACGGTGGTTCGTACCTCGGCGTGGCCGACGACCAGGCCGCGCTGCTCGGCGGCAAGCACTGGGTCAACCTGGCCGCCGGCGGCGGCAGCGGCCTCGGCGATCCGTTCACCGCGCTCGCCGTGCTGATGGACCCGACCGCCGAGCTCACCGTCGCGGCGCAGAACGGCACCCTCAGCAAGGTGGGCTCCGAGCAGGTGGCCGGCGCCGCCACCACGCACTACCGCAGCACGATGCAGGCCGCCGACCTGGTCGGCAAGATGCCGAGCCTCAGCGACGCGCAGCGCAAGGCCGCCCTGCAGGTGGTCACCGACGGCGGTTCGACCGTCATCACCGACTTCTGGGTGGACGCCAAGCACCAGCTGCTCCAGATGGGCGAGCAGAACGTCGACGGCTCCTCTCCGAGCGCCGGCGCCAACCCGACCGCCAGCACCGTCAAGTACGCGGACCTGGGCGTGAAGGTCAGCGTCAGCGCGCCCGCCGCGAGCGACCAGGCCGACCCGACCGTCGCAGCGAAGCTGCTCAGCAGCCTCGGCTGACCAACCGCAGGGACCCCAGGGAGGGGATTCGCATGACCAGGACCCGTACTCGCACCCTCGCCGCCGCGGCCGTGGTGGCCGCCCTGACCGCAGGCCTGGCGGCCTGTGGCCCGGACTCGTCCACCGGCAAGAAGACCCAGGCCGCCGGCAGCGCCGCACCCTCGGCGGCGAGCAGCAGCCCCGGTGCCGCCCAGTCGCCGGCCGCCGTCACCCCGGCCGCCTTCCTCCAGCAGGTCAGCGCCAAGAGCAGCGCCCAGAAGTCGGCCAAGATCAACGAGGCCATCACGACCCCGTCCGGCTCCATCACCTACCAGGGTGCGGTGTCCTGGGCGAACGGCCTGGTCGGCTCGATGACGATGCAGCTGCCGTCCGCCGTGACGAGCAAGCTCGGCACCAACGGGGCGGCGGATGCCGTCTTCCAGACCGACGCGCTCTACGTCAACATGCACATGCCGCAGGCGACGGTCGACCAGATGGGCGGCAAGCACTGGTTCAAGTACTCCTACGACGACCTCGCCAAGATCATGGGCCCGGCCGGTGCCACCATCAAGAACGGCCTGAAGAGCGCCGACCCGGTGGCGGCGGTCCAGGCGGCGATCGCCTCCGGCAAGGTGACCGAGGTCGGCAAGGAGACCCTCAACGGGGCTCAGGTGACCCACTACACGGCCGACCTGACGCTCGCCCAGATGGCCGGGCAGGGCGCGCTCACCCAGGACCAGGTCGACGCGCTGCGCCAGCAGCTGCAGAGCCAGGGCGTCACCAGCGCGCACTACGACGTCTGGGTCGACGGCCAGGGCCTGCTGGTCAAGCAGGAGACCAAGTCCCAGACCGGCAACGGTCCGATCGACGCCTCGGTCAGCTACTCCGACTACGGCACCCAGGTCACGGCCACCCCGCCGGCGGCCGACGACACCCTGGACGCGGCCCAGCTGCTCGCCCAGGCGGGCAAGCAGCTGGGGCAGCCGGGGCAGACCCAGCCCGCCGCAGACTGATCAGGGGACGCGTGGCACCCTGAGGAAGACGGACCGGACGGGAGGTGATGAGCGTGGCGCGACGGCGCACGGCGACAGGTGCCACGGCGGTGGCCGCCGCGCTCATCGCCACCCTGGCCGCCTGCGGCGGCTCGGCCGGCGGCGCGGTGACGCTGCCCACCTCGGCCGTCCCGTCCACCGGATCCGCCTCGCCCACGGACAAGCCGACCGACCGCTCCCCGCAGGGCGTGCTGCTCTCGGCCGAGCAGGTGCTGCAGACCGCCCGCCGGGCCAAGCTCAGCTACCGCTTCGACACCCCGGACGGCAAGAGCGACAGCGCCGACGGCTCGCTCTACTGGGCGCCGCGCACGATCATGCAGCTGACGAAGACCAACCCGGGCGCCACCGACCAGCTGATCGTCATGGACACCGTCAGCTACCAGGGCGGCGACGCGGCCACCGCGGCCCGGCTCGGCGGCAAGCACTGGCAGAAGTCGCCGGAGGTGATGGGTCCCGACGGTCGCCCGGTGACCCCGTTCGCCGCCCTGGTCGACCAGCTCAACCCGCTGGAGGCGGTCACCGCCGCGGCCAACGCCCCCGACCTGCGCAAGCTGGGGGAGGAGAAGCTGGGCGACAGCACGGTGGAGCACTACACGGCCAGCCTCTCGGTGACCGACTACGCCGCGGCCCAGCAGAACCTGCTCACCGCCGACCGCCGGGACTCGCTGGCCGCCACGCTGGGCCAGGGCGGGGTGACCACGCTCAACCTGGACCTGTGGCTCAACGACAAGGACCAGCTGGTCCAGCTCCAGCGCGGCGGCACCGGCACCAAGGGCGACCTGGACCAGGTGATCCAGTACAGCGAGTTCGGCGGCAACCTCGCCGTCCAGGCCCCGGCCGAGAGCGACACCCAGGGCGGCGGTTCCTGAGGACCGCACGGCCTTGCGCATGCTCGATTTGGTGCACAAGTTCTCGTCTTGTACGCTGAAACCTGCCAAAGACCGCTGGTTGTCATGGTGTGTCCGCAAGGGGACGCCCGACCGAAGGATCTGCGCTTCGTCGCAGGCAGCCCGCGCAGGAGTGTTTGGAGCTTGGACTTCCGGTTCGTACGGTTTCGTGCGTCCGTCGAGGTCCGTACTGAGCCCCGTGCGCCTGCGCACCGGGGCTTTTCCCGTTCTCCGCAGAGGCTTTCTCCGCGTAGGCGCCCTTCTGGTGGTCCGAGGCAGTGTAGGTCGACTTGTCCAGGTCGGCCGACCTCGACATCACGGAAGGAGGCGTAAGCCTATGGCAAGGCCCGACAAGGCTGCTGCCGTCGCGGAGATCGCGGACAAGTTCCGTTCCTCCAACGCGGCCGTGCTGACCGAGTACCGCGGTCTGACGGTGAAGCAGGTCAAGACCCTGCGTCGCTCGCTGGGTGACAACGCCCAGTACGCCGTGGTGAAGAACACGCTGACCAAGATTGCGGCCAACGAGGCCGGGATCACTGAGCTCGACGACCAGTTCACCGGTCCGACGGCTGTCGCCTTCGTCACCGGTGACCCGGTGGAGTCGGCGAAGGCTCTGCGTGACTTCGCCAAGGAGAACCCCGCTCTCGTCATCAAGGGCGGTGTCCTTGATGGCAAGGCGCTGTCCGCCGATGAGATCAAGAAGCTCGCGGACCTTGAGTCCCGCGAGGTTCTGCTCGCCAAGCTGGCGGGTGCCATGAAGGCCAAGCCCTCCCAGGCTGCTGCGCTCTTCCAGGCCCTGCCCTCGAAGCTCGTCCGTACCGTGGACGCGCTGCGCGAGAAGAAGGCCGAGCAGGGCGGTGCCGGTACGCCGGCTCCCGCCGAGGACGCCGCCGCCGAGTGATCGGCGACGGGCTGACGCCCTCGCTGCGGGCCCGCGCCCGCCAATCCCGTACATCCGGCACCACCTGCCGATTTAGTGGAAGGACGCCATCATGGCGAAGCTGTCCCAGGACGACCTGCTCGAGCAGTTCGAGGGCATGACCCTGATCGAGCTCTCCGAGTTCGTGAAGGCCTTCGAGGAGAAGTTCGACGTCACCGCCGCCGCTCCGGTTGCCGTTGCCGCCGCTGCCGCCCCGGGTGCCGTTGAGGCCGTCGAGGAGCAGGACGAGTTCGACGTCATCCTCGACGGTGCCGGCGACAAGAAGATCCAGGTCATCAAGGAGGTGCGCACCCTGACCTCCCTCGGCCTGAAGGAGGCCAAGGACCTCGTTGACACCGCCGGCGCCAAGGTGCTGGAGAAGGTCGCGAAGGACGTTGCCGAGAAGGCCAAGGCTGCCCTCGAGGCCGCTGGCGCCAAGGTCACCGTCAAGTGACTTCTCGCTCCTGAGTGAGCACTCCGGCCGGGCCGGCCACCCCTCGCGGGGTGGCCGGCCCGGCCTTTTGTGTCGGTGCGGGCCGGTAAGGTGATCACGTTCGATGCCGTTGATCATCGACCGGGCAGCCACGGCCGCCGACAGGTCCGGTGTAACGCGGTGGGGGCGCAGAGCGATGAAGAGTGCGAGGTCCGCGCTTCGGCCGGGCCTTGACGAACGGCACGCGGCGCGCGATTCTCAAGTCGCGCGCCGACACCGTGAGGGCGGTTGGCCGTTAGTTTGAGTGTCCCCGGATGCATAACCCGGGGTCGCGGCGGGAAATGACTCACGTGAGTCGCGGTGCCGGCCTCAGGCGAGGTTGGGCACCGCTGCAGTGCGCAGTGGCAGGACGAGCAGTAGGGAGTGTCCGATTCGGTCTCCGAATCAGGGCTGGACAGCAGTGTGCCGTTTGGCTACACTGTCCCTTTGCGCTGCCTGTTAGCTGCTCCGTGACTCGTCGCCCGGAGTGTGCGCTGCCCTGACCTGGGGTTTCCCCCCTCGGCAAGGCCCGGCCGGTACGCGCGCAGTGAGCTCCGAGCCCTCGGAAGGACCCCCCTCTTGGCCGCGCCGCGCAACGCCTCGAACAACGCCAATTCCACCGCCCCGCTCCGCGTCTCCTTCGCGAAGATCAAGGAGCCCCTCGAGGTCCCGAACCTCCTGGCCCTGCAGACCGAGAGCTTTGACTGGCTGCTCGGCAATGCGGCCTGGAAGTCCCGGGTCGAGGCGGCCCTGGAGAGTGGTCAGGACGTCCCCACCAAGTCCGGTCTGGAGGAGATCTTCGAAGAGATCTCCCCGATCGAGGACTTCAGCGGGTCGATGTCCCTGACCTTCCGCGACCACCGTTTCGAGCCGCCGAAGAACTCGATTGACGAGTGCAAGGACCGCGACTTCACGTTCGCCGCCCCGCTCTTCGTCACGGCCGAGTTCACCAACAACGAGACCGGTGAGATCAAGTCTCAGACGGTCTTCATGGGCGACTTCCCGCTCATGACCCACAAGGGCACGTTCGTGATCAACGGCACCGAGCGTGTCGTCGTCTCGCAGCTGGTCCGCTCCCCGGGCGTCTACTTCGACTCCACCCTGGACAAGGTGTCCGACAAGGACATCTTCTCCTGCAAGGTCATCCCCTCGCGTGGTGCCTGGCTCGAGATGGAGATCGACAAGCGCGACATGGTCGGTGTCCGCATCGACCGCAAGCGCAAGCAGTCGGTCACCGTCCTGCTCAAGGCCCTCGGCTGGACCAACGAGATGATTCTCGAGGAGTTCGGCGAGTACGAGTCGATGCGCGCCACCCTGGAGAAGGACCACACCCAGGGCCAGGACGACGCGCTGCTCGACATCTACCGCAAGCTGCGCCCGGGCGAGCCGCCCACGCGTGAGGCCGCGCAGACGCTGCTCGAGAACCTCTACTTCAACCCGAAGCGCTACGACCTCGCGAAGGTCGGCCGCTACAAGGTCAACCGCAAGCTGGGCAACGCCGAGTCGCTGGACTCCGGCGTGCTCACCGAGCCCGACATCATCGGTGCGATCAAGTACCTGGTGAAGCTGCACGCGGGCGAGACCGAGTGGCGTGACGACGAGGGCCGCGACATCGTGGTCGAGGTCGACGACATCGACCACTTCGGCAACCGCCGCCTGCGCAACGTCGGCGAGCTCATCCAGAACCAGGTCCGCACCGGCCTGGCCCGGATGGAGCGCGTCGTGCGCGAGCGCATGACCACCCAGGACGTCGAGGCGATCACGCCGCAGACCCTGATCAACATCCGGCCGGTCGTCGCCTCCATCAAGGAGTTCTTCGGCACCAGCCAGCTGTCCCAGTTCATGGACCAGACGAACCCGCTGTCGGGCCTGACCCACAAGCGTCGTCTGTCCGCGCTGGGTCCCGGTGGTCTGTCCCGTGAGCGGGCCGGCTTCGAGGTCCGTGACGTGCACCCCTCGCACTACGGCCGCATGTGTCCGATCGAGACCCCGGAAGGCCCGAACATCGGTCTGATCGGGTCGCTGGCCTCGTACGGACGGGTGAACGCCTTCGGCTTCATCGAGACCCCGTACCGCAAGGTCGTCGACGGTGTCGTCACCGAGCAGGTGGACTACCTGACCGCTGACGAGGAGGACCGCTACGTCATCGCGCAGGCCAACGCGCCGCTGACCGAGGACCTCCACTTCGCCGAGCCCCGCGTGCTGGTGCGCCGCCGTGGCGGCGAGATCGACTACATCCCCGGCACCGAGATCGACTACATGGACGTCTCGCCGCGCCAGATGGTGTCGGTCGCGACCGCCATGATCCCCTTCCTCGAGCACGACGACGCCAACCGCGCGCTCATGGGCTCGAACATGATGCGCCAGGCCGTCCCGCTGCTGCGCAGCGAGGCGCCCGTGGTCGGTACCGGCATGGAGTACCGCTGCGCCGTCGACGCCGCGGACGTCATCACCGCCGAGAAGGCCGGTGTCGTCCAGGAGGTCTCCGCCGACTACGTCACCGTGGCCAACGACGACGGCACGTACAACACGTACCGCGCCGCCAAGTTCACCCGCTCCAACCAGGGCACCGCCTTCAACCAGAAGGTGCTCGTGGACGAGGGCGTGCGGGTCGAGGCCGGCCAGGTGCTGGCCGACGGCCCGTGCACCGACGAGGGCGAGATGGCGCTGGGCAAGAACCTGCTCGTCGCCTTCATGTCCTGGGAGGGTCACAACTACGAGGACGCGATCATCCTGTCGCAGCGCCTCGTGCAGGACGACGTCCTCTCCTCGATCCACATCGAGGAGCACGAGGTCGACGCCCGTGACACCAAGCTGGGCCCCGAGGAGATCACCCGGGACATCCCGAACGTCTCCGAGGAGGTCCTCGCCGACCTCGACGAGCGCGGCATCATCCGGATCGGCGCGGACGTCGTCACCGGCGACATCCTGGTCGGCAAGGTCACCCCGAAGGGTGAGACCGAGCTGACCCCGGAGGAGCGCCTGCTGCGCGCGATCTTCGGCGAGAAGGCCCGTGAGGTCCGCGACACCTCGCTGAAGGTGCCGCACGGTGAGTCCGGCAAGGTCATCGGCGTGCGCGTCTTCGACCGTGAAGAGGGCGACGAGCTGCCCCCGGGCGTCAACCAGCTGGTGCGGGTCTACGTGGCCCAGAAGCGCAAGATCACCAACGGTGACAAGCTGGCCGGCCGGCACGGCAACAAGGGTGTCATCTCCAAGATCCTCCCGGTCGAGGACATGCCGTTCCTCGAGGACGGCACCCCGGTCGACATCATCCTCAACCCGCTGGGTGTCCCGTCCCGAATGAACCCGGGACAGGTCCTGGAGATCCACCTCGGCTGGCTCGCCAAGCAGGGCTGGGACGTCTCCGGCCTCAGCGAGGAGTGGGCCCGCCGCCTGCAGGCGATCGGCGCGGACAAGGTCGAGGGCGGCACCAACCTCGCCACCCCGGTCTTCGACGGCGCCCGCGAGGACGAGATCACCGGTCTGCTGGACAACACCACCCTCACCCGTGACGGTGAGCGCCTGGTGAACTCCACCGGTAAGGCCCGGCTGTTCGACGGCCGCTCCGGCGAGCCGTTCCCGATGCCGGTCTCGGTCGGCTACATGTACATCCTCAAGCTGCACCACCTGGTCGACGACAAGCTGCACGCCCGTTCGACCGGTCCGTACTCGATGATCACCCAGCAGCCGCTCGGTGGTAAGGCGCAGTTCGGTGGTCAGCGCTTCGGTGAGATGGAGGTGTGGGCCCTTGAGGCGTACGGCGCGGCCTACGCGCTGCAGGAGCTCCTCACCATCAAGTCCGACGACGTGCTCGGCCGTGTGAAGGTCTACGAGGCCATCGTCAAGGGCGAGAACATCCCCGAGCCCGGCATTCCCGAGTCCTTCAAGGTCCTCATCAAGGAAATGCAGTCGCTCTGCCTCAACGTGGAGGTGCTGTCCTCGGACGGCTCCAACATCGAGCTGCGGGACTCCGACGAGGATGTCTTCCGCGCAGCCGAGGAGCTCGGTATTGACCTGTCCCGGCGCGAGCCGAGCAGCGTCGAAGAGGTCTGACGGAGGCCGGGCCGGCCGCTGATCCAGCGGCCGGCCCGCCCCCAGGCCCCCCTCAGACCAGATGAACGACTTTCGACTTACGAAAGAGGGCTTGACGACCAGTGCTTGACGTCAACTTCTTCGACGAGCTCCGCATCGGCCTCGCGACCGCCGACGACATCCGCCAGTGGTCGCACGGCGAGGTCAAGAAGCCGGAGACCATCAACTACCGCACGTTGAAGCCGGAAAAGGACGGCCTTTTCTGCGAGAAGATCTTCGGTCCCACCCGGGACTGGGAGTGCTACTGCGGTAAGTACAAGCGTGTCCGCTTCAAGGGCATCATCTGCGAGCGCTGCGGCGTCGAGGTGACCCGCGCCAAGGTGCGCCGTGAGCGGATGGGCCACATCGAGCTGGCCGCGCCGGTCACGCACATCTGGTACTTCAAGGGTGTGCCGTCCCGCCTGGGCTACCTGCTCGACCTGGCGCCGAAGGACCTCGAGAAGGTCATCTACTTCGCCGCCTACATGATCACCTGGGTCGACGACGAGCGTCGTCAGCGCGACCTGCCGTCGCTGGAGGCGCACGTCTCCGTCGAGCGCCAGCAGATCGAGAACCGCCGTGACGCGGACCTCGAGGCGCGTGCCAAGAAGGCCGAGACCGACCTGGCCGAGCTGGAGGCCGAGGGCGCCAAGGCCGACGTGCGCCGCAAGGTGCGCGAGGGTGCCGAGCGCGAGATGAAGCAGCTGCGTGACCGCGCGCAGCGCGAGATCGACCGCCTCGACGAGGTGTGGGCCCGCTTCAAGAACCTCAAGGTCCAGGACCTCGAGGGCGACGAGCTGCTCTACCGCGAGCTGCGCGACCGCTTCGGCACCTACTTCTCCGGCTCGATGGGTGCCGCGGCCCTCAAGGACCGCCTGGAGACCTTCGACCTGGCGGAGGAGTCCGAGCGCCTGCGCGAGATCATCCGCACCGGCAAGGGCCAGAAGAAGACCCGTGCGCTCAAGCGCCTCAAGGTCGTCTCCGCGTTCCTGCAGACCACCAACAAGCCCAACGGCATGGTGCTGGACTGCGTCCCGGTCATCCCGCCGGACCTGCGTCCGATGGTGCAGCTGGACGGTGGCCGCTTCGCGACCTCCGACCTGAACGACCTGTACCGCCGCGTGATCAACCGCAACAACCGCCTGAAGCGGCTTCTCGACCTCGGCGCGCCCGAGATCATCGTCAACAACGAGAAGCGCATGCTGCAGGAGGCGGTCGACGCCCTCTTCGACAACGGCCGTCGCGGCCGCCCGGTCACGGGCCCCGGCAACCGTCCGCTGAAGTCCCTCAGCGACATGCTGAAGGGCAAGCAGGGTCGTTTCCGTCAGAACCTGCTCGGCAAGCGCGTCGACTACTCGGCCCGCTCCGTCATCGTCGTCGGCCCGCAGCTCAAGCTGCACCAGTGCGGTCTGCCCAAGGCCATGGCGCTGGAGCTCTTCAAGCCGTTCGTGATGAAGCGCCTGGTGGACCTGAACCACGCGCAGAACATCAAGTCGGCCAAGCGCATGGTCGAGCGCGCGCGCCCGGTGGTGTGGGACGTCCTCGAAGAGGTCATCGCCGAGCACCCGGTGCTGCTGAACCGTGCGCCCACCCTGCACCGCCTGGGCATCCAGGCCTTCGAGCCGCAGCTGGTCGAGGGCAAGGCCATCCAGATCCACCCGCTCGTCTGCACCGCGTTCAACGCGGACTTCGACGGTGACCAGATGGCCGTCCACCTGCCGCTCTCCGCGGAGGCGCAGGCCGAGGCCCGCATCCTGATGCTGTCCTCGAACAACATCCTGAAGCCGGCCGACGGTCGCCCCGTCACCATGCCGACCCAGGACATGGTGCTCGGTCTGTTCTTCCTCACCTCGGACCGCGAGGAGGTGAAGGGCGGTGGCCGTTCCTTCTCCTCGACCGCCGAGGCGATCATGGCCTTCGACGCCCGCGAGCTGGACGTCCAGGCCCCGATCGACCTGCGCCTGCCGATCGGCACCGTCCCGCCCCGTGGCTGGACCCCGCCGGTCGACCCCGAGTGGACCGAGGGCCAGCCGGCCGCGTGGATGGAGGGCGAGTCCTTCCGCCTGCGCACCACCCTGGGCCGCGCGCTCTTCAACGAGCTGCTGCCCGAGGACTACCCGTTCGTCGACTACGAGGTGGGCAAGAAGCAGCTCTCCGCGATCGTCAACGACCTGGCGGAGCGCTACCCCAAGGTGATCGTCGCGGCGACCCTGGACAACCTGAAGGCGGCCGGCTTCCACTGGTCGACCCGCTCGGGTGTCACGGTGTCGATCTCGGACGTCGTCGTGCCGCCGAGCAAGCCGCAGATTCTCGAGGGCTACGAGGCTCAGGCCGAGAAGGTCCAGAAGAACTACGAGCGCGGTCTGATGACCAACGACGAGCGCAAGCAGGAAATGGTCAACATCTGGACCAAGGCGACCAACGAGGTTGCCGAGGCCATGAACGCGAACTTCCCGAAGACCAACCCCATCTTCATGATGGTCGACTCGGGTGCTCGCGGAAACATGATGCAGATGCGTCAGATCGCCGGTATGCGTGGTCTGGTGTCGAACGCCAAGAACGAGACCATCCCGCGTCCCATCAAGGCCTCGTTCCGTGAGGGCCTGTCCGTGCTGGAGTACTTCATCTCCACCCACGGTGCCCGTAAGGGTCTGGCCGACACCGCGCTGCGTACCGCCGACTCGGGTTACCTGACCCGTCGTCTGGTGGACGTCTCGCAGGACGTGATCATCCGCGAGGAGGACTGCGGCACCGAGCGCGGCCTCAAGCTGGCGATCGGCACGGTCGGCGAGGACGGCGTCCTGCGCAAGACGGACGACGTCGAGACCAGCGTCTACGCCCGCATGCTGGCCGAGGACATCACCGTCGACGGCAAGCTCGTCGCGACCGCCAACACCGACCTCGGTGACGTGCTGATCGACGAGCTGATCCGCCACGGCATCGCCGAGGTCAAGACCCGCTCGATCCTCACCTGCGAGTCGGCCGTCGGCACCTGTGCCTTCTGCTACGGCCGTTCGCTGGCCACCGGCAAGCTGGTCGACATCGGTGAGGCGGTCGGCATCATCGCCGCCCAGTCCATCGGTGAGCCCGGCACCCAGCTGACGATGCGTACCTTCCACACCGGTGGTGTGGCCGGTGACGACATCACCCAGGGTCTGCCGCGTGTCGTCGAGCTCTTCGAGGCCCGTACCCCCAAGGGTGTGGCCCCGATCTCGGAGGCGCAGGGCCGGGCCCGCATCGAGGACACCGAGAAGACCCGCAAGATCGTCGTCACCCCGGACGACGGCACGGACGAGATCGCCTACCCGGTCTCCAAGCGTGTGAAGCTGCTGGTCAGCGAGGGTCAGGCGGTCGAGGTCGGCCAGAAGCTGACCGTCGGTGCCACCAACCCGCACGACGTGCTGCGGATCATGGGCCAGCGTGCGGTCCAGATCCACCTGGTCGCCGAGGTCCAGAAGGTCTACAACAACCAGGGCGTGTCGATCCACGACAAGCACATCGAGATCATCATCCGGCAGATGCTCCGCCGCGTGACGATCATCGAGTCGGGCGACGCCGAGCTGCTCCCGGGCGAGCTCGTCGAGCGCGGCCGGTTCGAGACCGAGAACCGTCGCGTGGTCTCCGAGGGCGGTCACCCCGCCTCCGGCCGTCCGCAGCTGATGGGTATCACCAAGGCCTCGCTGGCCACCGAGTCCTGGCTGTCGGCCGCCTCCTTCCAGGAGACGACCCGGGTGCTCACCGACGCGGCGATCCACGCCAAGTCGGACCCGCTGCTGGGCCTCAAGGAGAACGTCATCCTCGGTAAGCTCATCCCGGCCGGTACGGGTCTGCCCCGCTACCGCAACATCCGGGTCGAGCCGACCGAGGAGGCCAAGGCCGCGATGTACTCGGCCGTCGGCTACGACGACTACGACCTGTCGCCGTTCGGCGCCGGCTCCGGCCAGGCGGTCCCGCTGGACGACTACGACTACGGCCCGTACACGGGCTGAGTGGTCCGAACACCGCTGGGCGGTCACCCCCTTTCCGGGGTGGCCGCCCAGCGGCGTTCCCGGGCGCTCGCGGGCGGCCTCCCCCGCGCGGGGGAGGCGGGCAAACCGCTCGGGGGAGCGATCCCGCGGCGGGGGTCGGGCGGGCAGGCTGAGGGGGTCGGTCCGGATGGTCCGGGCCCACGGCACAGGGGGACACCTCAGATGAACCAGCGCCTGACCCGGCTGCTCGGCTGCACCGCGATCACCGGCTTCGTCGTCTTCGGTATGTCCGGCTGCTTCTTCGACGGGCAGCAGCACAGCGTCGTCGGCTACGGGATCGACCAGCCGGTGCACGCCCTGGTGGTCAACGGGAAGACCGGCAACATCCGGGTGGTCGGGGCCGGCACCGGGGTGCACGTGGTGGAGCACCAGAACTACGACAGCAAGGCGCCCACCAGCACGCACACGGTGGCCGACGGCACCCTCACGCTCACCTACACCTGCCACGACGACTGCGGGATCGACTACGAGGTCGACGTCCCGGCGGGCACGGACGTCAAGGTCAGCGCGGGCACCGGCGACGTGCACCTGTCCGGGCTGAGCGCGGGGGTGCGGGCCGACACCGGTACCGGCTCGGTCGAGGGCGTGAACCTCAGCAGCGCCAGCGCCAGCCTCGGCTCGTCCACCGGGGACGTCTCCGCGACCTTCACCGGTGTGCCGGGCTCGGTGACCGCGAAGACCTCGACCGGCAACGTCAAGGTGGTCGTGCCGGCCGGCGGTTACGCCGTCAAGGCCACGGCCGACACGGGCAGCGTCAAGGTGACGGTCGCACAGGACGCCGCCTCGGGCCATGCGATCGACGCCGAGTCCGACACCGGCAACGTCACCGTCGCGCATGCCTGAGGTGGACCGGCTGCAGCCCGTCCACGACCTGTTGACCTGTGCCGATAGGCTCCCCCCGAACGGGGGAGGGGCGCGGATGGAAGCGATGACGCGCGGCCAGGAGTGGCTGGCCGAACGGGAGCGGTGGCTGCGCGGGCGGCTGGCCGGGATCAACCCGTACGTGGTGGACGGCCTGATCGCGCTGGTCTCGGTGGCGGTCTCGCTCTGGGCGGTCCACAACGACGGGACGCACTGGCCGCTGTGGACCTACCTGCTGGCCGCCGGCTGCTCGCTGCCGCTGCCCTGGCGGCGCAAGGCGCCGGCCGCGGCCTTCCTGGCCACCGTGCTGCTCTCGGGGGCGCTCGGGGTGTTCGCGCACTCCGCCCAGCCGCAGCTCCCGGTCTACGGGGTCGTCGCCATCTACACCCTGGCCGACCTGGGGGAGAACTGGCAGCGCTGGCTGATGCTGGCGGTCCTGGTGCCGGCCAACGTGCTGGGCACCCGCTCGCTGGACGGGATGATCTTCAGCGAACTCACCGTGCTCGGCTCCTTCGCGCTCGGCACCGCGGTGCGCGAGCTGCGCCGGCTGGCCCGGGTGGAGGCCGACCGGGCGCGCGAGACCGGGCTGCGCGCGGCCAGCGACGCGGCGCGCGCGGTCGCGGAGGAGCGCGGGCGGATCGCCCGGGAGATGCACGACATCCTGGCGCACGCCGTCGCGCTGATGGTGATCCAGGCCGAGGCGGGCCCGCTGGTGGTGCGCGCCGACCCGGAGAAGGCGATCAAGGCCTTCGACACCATCGCCGACTCGGGGCGCGACGCCATGGTGCAGCTGCGCCGGGTGCTGGGCGTGCTCAAGGAGGACGGCGCGGGCCCGCAGCTCGCCCCGCAGCCCAGGCTGCCCGAGCTCGCCGCCGTGGCCGAGCGGATGACGCTGGCGGGCGTGGCGGTGCGGCTGGTGCTGCCCGAGCGGGCCTCGGTACTGCCGGCCGACGTGGAGACGGCGGCCTACCGGATCGTCCAGGAGGCGCTGACCAACATCGTCAAGCACTCCGGCGCGGACGCGGCCGAGGTGCGGATCGCCGAGGTGGGCCAGGCGCTCGAACTGGCGGTCAGCGACAACGGGCACGGGCTCGACGAGCGCGGCCGGCAGCCGCGCCGGCCGGACGGCGGGGCGGGCTGGTCCGGCGGCCGGGGGCTGGTCGGGATCCGGGAGCGCGCGGCGGCCTGCGGTGGCCGGGCCGCGGCCGGCCCGGCGCCGGACGGGCGGGGTTTCGTGGTGACGGCGCGGCTGCCGCTCGGGGCGGCGAGCTGAGTGACGAGGGAGCGGGGATGTCCGTGATACGCGTGGTGGTGGCCGACGACCAGGAGCTGGTGCGGGCCGGGTTCGGGATGATCCTGGACGCCCAGCCCGACATCGAGGTGGTGGCGGAGGCGGCCAACGGTCAGGAGGCGGTCGAGGTGGTGGCCGAGCACCGCCCGGACGTGCTGCTGTTGGACGTCCGGATGCCCGTGATGGACGGCCTGGAGGCGGCCCGCCGGGTCTGCGCCGAGTACCCGGCGACCAAGGTGATCATGCTGACCACCTTCGACATCGACGACTACGTCTACGACGCGCTGTACGCCGGGGCCAGCGGCTTCCTGCTCAAGGACGTGCGGCGCGACGACCTCGCGCACGGCGTGCGGCTGGTCGCCTCGGGGGAGGCGCTGCTGGCGCCCTCCGTCACCAAGCGCCTGATCAGCGAGTTCTCGGCGCGCCGCCCGACGGGCCCGGGCGCGGCGGTGCGCGCGCCGTCCAGGCTGCTGGAGCAGCTGACCATCCGGGAGCAGGAGACGCTGCGGCTGATCGCCCGCGGCTGCTCCAACGCGGAGATCGCCGCCGAGCTGGTGGTCAGCGAACACACCGTCAAGACCCATGTCAGCAACGTGCTGAGCAAGCTCCAGCTGCGCGACCGGGTGCACGCGGTGGTCTTCGCCTACGAGGCGGGCGCGGTGGTGGCGGGCGAGGGCTGAGCCCCGTCCGCCGAAGGACCGCCGCCCGTCTCCCCCCTGCGGGGGAGGCTGGCGGACCGCTCGGCCGGGTGATCCGCGATGACCGCCCCCACCGGCAGGGTTACGGCCATGACCTCGCTCCTCGCCAGGGTGACCACGCGTCACCCGATCGCCGTCCTGCTCGCCTGGCTCGCCGTGATCCTGCTCGGCTTCGGCCTCAGCGGCATCAGCGCCACCCGGATGACCGGGTCGGTCGGCTCCGTCCCCGGCAGTGAGTCGCACCGGGTGGCCGACCGGCTCGACCGGCTCCAGGGGGCCACCGACGGCGGCACGATCAGCGCCGTGCTCTCCGGGCAGGACGTCACCGACCCGGCCTTCCGGGCCCAGATCGCCGCCGCGGTGCGCGACCTCGGCGCGATGCCCGGCGTCGCGGCGGTCGCCGATCCGTACCGCCAGGGCAGCGGGGTGTCGGCCGACCACCAGGCCCTGATCCTCCCGGTCACCCTCGCCGGTGGCCTCTCGGACGACGACCAGCAGGCCGCCCAGGACGGGGCCGAGGCGCGGCTGCGCCAGCTGCACGCCACGCACCTGCAGGTCAGCGGCGGACCGCTGCTGAGCCAGCAGATGAACGAGGCCGGCAAGGAGGGCGTCGGCCGCGCCGAGCTGGTCTCGCTGCCGCTGGTGCTGCTGCTCTGCCTGCTGGTCTTCGGCGGTCTGCTGGCAGCGGGGCTGCCAGTCCTGGTCGCCTTCTGCGGGATCGGCGGGACCTTCCTGAGCCTGCTGGCGGTCTCCGAGTTCACCGAGATCAGCGCCTCCTCGTTGCAGGTCACCACGATGCTGGGGCTGGGCCTGGCGATCGACTACGCGCTGCTGGTGATCAACCGCTTCCGCGAGGAGCGCCGCCACACCCCGGACCCGGCGCTCGCCGTCACCCGGACCGTGCACGCCGCCGGCCGCACCGTCTTCTTCTCCGGCCTGACCGTCGCGGTCTGCCTCGGCGGCCTGCTCGCCTTCGACAGCCCGTTCCTGCGCAGCATGGGCCTGGCCGCCGCCTCCGTGGTGCTGATCGACATGGCCGCCGCCGTCACCCTGGTCCCGGCCGTGCTGGCGCGGTTCGGCCACCGGCTGCGGCTGCGCGAGCCGAAGCCCACCGCGGGCCGCGGCTTCGCCCGGATCGCCCGCCTGGCCACCTCGCGCCCGCTGCTGGTCGCCGTCACCATCACCGCCGCGCTGGCCGCGCTCGCCCTGCCGCTGGCGGGCCTGCGCACCACCTCCGGCGACGCCCGCTACCTGCCGGCCGGCTCGGACGGCCGGCTCGCCCACCAGGCACTCCAGGCGCACTTCCCGCAGCTCTCGGGCGCCGACCCGGTCGTCGTCCTGCTGGACGGTCACGGACCGGCCTACGACGCCTTCGCCGACCGGGCCCGCGCGCTGCCCCAGGTCTCGGCCGCCCACCTCGCCACCCTGCCCGACGGGACCACCGAGCTCCAGCTCGTCCCCACCGGCGGCAGCGACGACGCCACCGCGCTCGCCCTGGTGCACACCCTGCGCACCACGCACCCCGGCCTGGCCGTGGCGGTCGGCGGCACCGCCGCCCGGGTGGCCGACTTCCAGCAGATGCTCGTCGACGGGCTGCCCGGCGCGCTGGCCGTGGTGGTCGGCGGGATCCTGCTGCTGCTCTTCGCCTTCACCGGCTCGCTCCTGATCCCGGTCAAGACGGTGCTCTCCACCGCACTGTCGCTGGGCGCCGCGGCGGGCATCACCACGCTGGTCTTCCAGGACGGCCACGGCGCCGGCCTGCTCGGCGGCGAGGGCATGGGCGCGCTCGACCTGGTGGCGCTGCCGCTGATCGCCGCGATCGCCTTCGGGCTCGCGATGGACTACGAGGTCTTCATCCTGGCCCGGGTCCGCGAGGAGTGGCTGCGCACCGGTGACCCGAAGACCGCGGTGGTCACCGGTCTGGCGCGGACCGGACGGATCGTCACCAGCGCCGCCGCGCTGATCCTGATCGTCTTCGCCGCCTTCATGACCAGCGGCTTCGGCCAGATCCTGCAGATCGGCCTGGGGCTGAGCCTTGCCGTGCTGATCGACGCGACCGTGGTGCGGATGCTGCTGGTGCCCGCCACCATGGCGCTGCTCGGCCGCGCGGCCTGGTGGGCGCCGGCGCCGCTGCGGCGCCTGCACGCCCGCTACGGGCTGCGCGAGGAGCGGCGCGCGGAGCAGGGCGGGGAGCAGGGCGCGGAGCAGAGCGGGGAGCCGGTGGCGCTGGTGCCCGCCGCGGCCTGAGGAGTTGTCAGTCCCGTTCGCTACTTTGTTCCCAACACCGAACGCCCCGGGAGGGCTTGATGTCCACTGCCGTCGCCGAGCAGGTCACCTACCTCGAACTCTCCGAGGAGCAGGGCAGCGCGCACAAGTTCTACGAGGTCCGCCAGGCCGGGACCGAGCTGACCGTCAGCTACGGGCGGATCGGCGAGGCGGGGCAGGTGCGCAGCACCTCGTACCCGACGGTGGAGAAGGCCGCCGCCGCGGCCGCCAAGAAGGTGGGGGAGAAGGTCCGCAAGGGCTACGCCCCGGCCCGGCGCGGGGAGCGCCAGCGCCGCGCGGTGACCCGCCGGGAGATGGTCAGCACCCGCTCCACGGCCCGCCAGGCCCCGGTGCTGTGGCGGTTCCGCTCGGGCGCCCCGGCCTTCGGGATCTTCGTCGACGAGGAGCAGGCATGGGTCGGCAACGAGTCCGGTGACGTCTACACCCTGACCCACGACGGCGTGGTGACCGGCCGCTTCGGGCTGCCGGACGGCGTCAAGTGCATCGTCGGGGACGACTCCTGGATCTACGCCGGCTGCGACGACGGCCGGGTCTACGACCTGGGCGGCAAGGTCCCGCGGGTGGCCTACGAGATCGCCTCCGACGTGGACATCTACTGGCTGGACATCCACGACGGCGTGCTCGGCGTCTCCGACGCCCAGGGCGGCATCACCACCGTCGACCACGAGGACGAGTTCCAGTGGCGACGGGCCACCCGCGGCAGCTCGGCCTGGATGGTGCGCTGCGACCCGGACGGCGTCTACCAGGGCTACTCGACCGGCGTCACCCGCTACGAGTCGCGCAGCGGCGACCAGCGCTGGCACACCCGGACCGAGGGCGAGGTGCTGTTCGGCTGGCAGGAGCGCGAGGAGGTCTTCGCCGGCACCAGCCGCGGCTGGGTGCACCGCCTGGCCAAGACCGACGGCGCGGAGCTCGCCCGCTACCGCTGCGACGCGGCCGTCTACTCCTGCGCCGCCTCGCCGGACGGCCGCCTCGTTTTCGCCGGGGACAGCTCCTCGTCGGTCTACTGCTTCGCCGCCGACGGCCGCCGGCTGTGGAAGCTGGCCACCGGCTGCGGCTCGGCGTACAGCATGCAGTACCGCGCCGGGCGGCTCTACCTGGTCACCACCGACGGCTCGCTGGCCTGCCTGGACGTGAGCGACACCGCCGTCCAGGACGCCGAGGGCGGCCGGCTGCCGCAGACCGCCGACGTCAAGGCGGGCAGCCTGACGCGGGTCGCCCCCAGCACCGAGATCGAGTGGGTGACCGGCGCGCAGGGCGGCGTCGAGGTGGAGTGCGTCCAGGACGGCGCGCGCACCCGGATCCGGGTGGTCACGGCCGGGTACGACCCGAGCTGGCGGGTCCAGTTCCCCAAGGACATCCGGGTGCCCGGCGCCCGCTACCTGGTCACCGAGGTGCGCGCCTCCGAGCGCGGCGGCTTCTACCGGGCGCGCGGCGAGATCAAGCGGCTGAGCTGACCGGATCAGCCGGGTCAGGTGGCCCGGGCGGCGGCTTTGACCTCCGCGACGAAGCCACCGAGCACCTTGCTCCGCTGCTCGGCCGGCAGCTCGGCCACGGTTCTCCGGGCCAGCTCAAGGCCGACACCGACGTCTCCGGACTTCACGAACGACAGTGCTCGGTGAACGCTCGTGTGAGCCGCGAACCGGCCGAGGCCGCCGGGCCTCAGCCGGTCGGCGGTGTCCTGCTCCCGCTGCGACTGCTCGACATCGCCGAGTCGGGCGTGAACGAGCGTCTTGGTGAGGCTGTATCCCCACTGCGGCATGGAGAAGACCGTGGCGAACGGCGGTGAGGCCACTGACGGGAACATCTCGTCGGCAGCACAGAGGTCACGTCGGGCCGGTCCAGGCTCGCCGAGCCTTGCGTAGCAGTGCGCTTGAGCCAGTAGGGCACAGAGCCGTCCCATGGAAGGGCGTTGGGACAGGGCAAGGGCCTTGGTCGTCACGGCGATCAGCGAGGACGGCTCGGCGCCCTCGTAGACGAGAGCGAGTGCGCCCTGCCCGCGTGTCCACTCGCGGAGCGCCAAGCCGCCGGAGCGGTCGGCGGCCTTGACCGCGGTTCGATACCAGCGGGCGGAGGCCGCAGGGCCGTTGAGCGAAGCCACAGCCATCCCCATGACGACCGAGAGCCTGGCCACGGACTCCCAAAGGCATTGGGAGTCCGCCAGGGCCCGGCGCAGCAGGAGCAGGTCGCCAGCGAGCTGTGGCTCGATCTCACGCGCTGGGAGCGTCATGAAGGCGCGTCCGTAGTCGTCCGTCACCTCCTGCCAGTCATCGACGCTGGCACGCCCGTCCAACGCGGCTACGAGCCCTTGCCGGGCGACCTCGCCGATCGGCGATGGCCGGCCGACTCCCGCGGCCTCGAAGACCTCGACCGGCAGAGCGAAGGTCCTCGCCAGGTGGGCCAGCCAGAAGGGCCCGACGGACCGTTTTCCGTTCTCCCACCGGCTGATCTCCTCCCGGGTCAGCGTTGGGCGAGTGGATGCCTCGCACAATGCGGAGGCAAGGCGGCCCTGTGACCAGCCGCGGGCCTCGCGGAGGGCTCTGATGAGTGCACCGACGCTCATACCGCACAGTCTGGCCACTACGGTGGCCACTGGCAGGGTGTTCACGGAGAACTACACCTGATGTGGCAACAGGTCACGATCAGGGAGCAGCCATGCCAACAGCCGAAGAGCCCGGGGCCGGGACGTACCGTCGCGTCGTCACCGACGACAACGGAGCGCGTCATGCCATCCGCGCGATGGCCCCCAGCTACGACCCGCACTTCGCTATCGGCCGGTTCCGGAGCAGCGACTGGCCGCTCTGCCGCTGCGGTGGCGAGCGATGCCCGGACCGGGCGTTCGCTGAGGCGGAGTCGTGAGCGCGGGGGCGGAGTGTGCGGAGTGCGTTCGACTGGATGACCAGGAACGCGCAGCATTCCTGGTCCGCGACCACAGTCGGCGGACCGATGTCCGCGTCCTGCGGAAGCGCCACCTCGATGCCTGGCACCTGGCGATGACCGAGGCGACTCCACTTGAGCAGGTCGATACGCTGCTCGAATGACGCAGCACTTCGATCCGTGGTCGGCGGAGTTCATCGCGCACCCGTACGACGCCTATGCCGAACTGCGGGAGCAGGCGCCGGTCTCGTGCTACGAACCGACCGGGCAGTGGCTGATCTCCCGCTACCAGGACGTGAGTTCGCTGCTGCGGGACCGGCGGCTCGGGCGCACCTACACGCACCGGTTCAGCCACGAGGAGTTCGGGCGCACGCCGCCGGACCCGGCGCACGAGCCGTTCCACACGCTCAACGACAACGGGCTGCTCGACCTGGAGGCGCCGGACCACACCCGGATCCGGCGCCTGGTGTCGAAGGCCTTCACGCCGCGGATGGTCGAGGCGCTGCGGCCCACGGTGGCGCGGCTGGCAGAGGAGCTGGTCGTCGGCCTGGTCAGGGAGGGCGGCGGCGACCTGATCAGCGCGGTGGCCGAGCCGCTGCCGGTGGCGGTCATCGCCGAGATGCTCGGGGTGCCCGCGGCCGACCGTGGGCTGCTGCGGCCCTGGTCGGCGGCGATCACCGGGATGTACGAGCTCAACCCGACCCCGGCGGCGGCCGAGCGCGCGGTGGCAGCCAGCATCGAGTTCTCCGACTACCTGCGCGAACTGATCCGCGAGCGGCGCGCCGCCCCCGGCGTGGACCTGGTCTCCGCGCTGATCGCCGCGCAGGAGGACGGCGACCGGCTGAGCGAGCAGGAGATGATCTCCACCTGCGTCCTGCTGCTCAACGCCGGGCACGAGGCGACGGTGAACACCACCGGCAACGGATGGTGGGCGCTGCTGCGCAACCCCGACCAGCTGTCCCTGCTGCGCTCCGGTGTCGAGCATCATCTCCCCACCGCCATCGAGGAGTTGATGCGCTACGACACCCCGCTGCAGCTGTTCGAGCGCTGGGTGCTGGAGGACATCGAGGTGGCCGGGGTGCGCATCCCGCGCGGCGCCGAGGTCGCACTGCTCTTCGGCTCCGCCAACCGCGACCCGGAGCGCTTCGCCGACCCCGACCGGCTGGACGTCACCCGGTCCGACAACCCGCACATCTCCTTCGGCGCCGGCCTGCACTTCTGCCTCGGCGCCCCGCTGGCCCGGCTCGAACTCGCCGAGTCCTTCGGCGCCCTGCTGCGCCACGCGCCCGAACTGGCGCTGGTGAGCGAACCCTCCTGGCAGCCCGGATTCGTGATCCGCGGCCTGAACGAACTGTTGGTGACCACATGATGCGCGCGACCGGAACCCTGCTCGGCCTCGCGATCGGGGACGCGATGGGGTACCCGACGGAGTTCAAGTGGATGGAGTACCTGGAGAACACCTGGCCGAACTGGCGTGAGCTCCCGCTGCCCACCCCGGCGCTGATCACCGACGACACCCAGATGACGCTCGCGCTGGCCCGCGCGGTCCGTCGTGCCGGTGCACTCACGCCGCAGAGCTTCACGGAGCCGCTGCGCGACGAGTTCGTCTCCTGGTCGGTCTCTCCCGAGAACAACCGCGCCCCGGGCATGACCTGCCTGCGCGCCTGCGGGTTGCTGGCCAGCCCCGACCGCCCCTGGCAGGAGGCCAGTCAGCTCGGCTCCAAGGGCTGCGGCGCCAACATGCGGGTCGCCCCGCTCGGACTCGTCCCCGGCCTCACCGAGCGCCAGCTCTCGGGCGCCGCGCAGCTGCAGTCCGCGCTGACCCACGGTCACCCGACCGCCCTCGCGGCCAGCGACCTGACCGCGCTCACCGTCCGGCTGCTGGTGGAGGGCACCGCGCCGGCCGAGCTGCCGGGGCTGCTCCGTGCGCACGCGGTCGCCAACCGCACCCGGTACGACGACCACTGGCTCGGCGACCTGGTCGCGCACAGCCAGGACCACTCGGCCGAGCAGTTCATCGCGCGCGGCTGGGACGAGTGCCTGGGCGTGCTGGACCGCCTGGACGCCGCGCTCGCCGACCCGGAGCCGCAGGCTGACCCGTGCCTGGCCACCGGGGAGGGCTGGATCGCCGAGGAGGCGCTGGCGACCGGGCTGCTCTGCTTCCTGCTCTTCCCCGACGACCCGGTCACCGCCGTGCGCCGGGCCGCCTACTCCTCCGGCGACTCCGACTCCATCGCCTGCCTGACCGGCGCGTTCGCGGGTGCGCACGCCGGTCCGGACGTCTGGCCGGCCGACTGGGTGCGGCGGATCGAGCACCGCGACGAGCTGCTCGCCCTGGGTGCGCTCTGGGACTGAGCCGCCCCGGGGCCGCCGCGACGCCTCAGCCCCGGCCGCGCTCCACCCGGCCGCGCCCGTGCAGCGCGGCCCGGTCCGCCGCCGCGCGCCCGGCCGCCCAGCCCTCGCCGTCGCTCACCCGCACCCGCTGCGAGGTGAGCTTGGGGAACATCCGCTCGGTGGCCGAGTCCACCGCCTCCTCGCGCGCGGCCAGGGCCGGCAGCAGCCGCTCGTCCGGCACCAACTGCTCGGCGGTGCCGTCCTCGCGCAGATGGCGGCCGGCCGCGGCCTCCCGGGTGGTGCGCTCGGTGGCCTCGGTCAGCCGCTCGCGGATCCGGGTCGCGTAGGAGACCAGGAAGGACTGCCGGAACGCCCGGGTGCGCGAGGCCCCGTCCAGGTGCTGCTTGCTGCCCGAGTGCTGCATCGCGGCGGTGGCCTGCACCAGCAGGGAGGTGTAGAGCAGCTCGACGGCGTCGAGGTCGGAGTCGAAGCCGATCACCGTGCAGAAGCCGAACTCCTTCGCCCAGACCACCCGGCACCGGTTGGCCGCCGACACCGCGTCCAGCAGCATCGCCTTGGGGCCCTCGTACGGGTTCTCCACCCCGATCCGCAGCGCGCCCGGCAGCCCGCCGTCGGGCTGTCCGGCGGCCAGCAGGGCCTCGTCGATGCTGTGCTGCGCCATCAGCTGCTGGGCCTTCTCGGTCAGCGCCTCGGCCTCCTGCGGGTACTCGGTGGACTCCGCCTTGGCCAGCAGCGCCCGGATCCGGGCGAGCATCCGCGGCTCACCGGGCACCCGCACCGCGGCCCGGTGCTCGACCGGGCGCCGGGCGGCGCCGGGCGCGGGCCCCACCGGCGCGATGGCCGGCAGCCGGCCGAGCAGCCGCAACAGCTCCAGGGCGGCGGTGGCCAGCGCGAACCGGTCCAGCCGGTGGCGGGTCGCGAAGCCGGGCAGGAAGCCCTCGTCCCGCGGCCACCAGACTTCGCAGGCCAGCTCGCGCAACTGCTCCTGCCAGCGCCGGTCCAGCGCGGCGGGGGCGTAACGGCGGGCCTCGGCGGCGACCAGGTCCACCAGCAGCGCCTGGTGGGTGGCCGCCAGATCGCGCCGGACCAGCCGGGCGAGGTCGGCGGGGCGCCAGCCGCGGGCCCAGAGCGCGCCGAGCGAGGTGTCCGTCAGGGTGAGCAGCCCCCGGCTCACCGCGGGCCAGCGCTCCTGGGACGCGGCCAGCAGCGAGGCCCCGCTGTCCACCGCGTCCTCGACCCGGCGGTCGGGCGCCTCCAGCACCGCCGACAGCGCTCGTCCCAGCAGCTCACCGATGCTCTTCTGGTCTACGTCCACCGAGCCCATGATGCCGCAGTGGGCCTGCCGACCGGCGGGGCCGGGCGCGGCCGTTGCCCAAGGGTGCGCCAACCCCGGCGGCAAGCGGCGCGGTTCGGGGCATGATGGTGCCCAGGCAGTGGAACCCAGCGGCGGGTGCGGTTCGTCCACTGGGGGACAGGCGCGGCGCGCGGGGCGGGCCGCTTTCGGGAGGAGACCGGATGGGCGACGTGCAGCCCTGGCCGCCGGCGGGCCGGCCCGGCCCAGCGCAGGGCGGCGGCTGGCCCAGCCCCCAGCCGAACGCGCAGGGCGCGGGCTACGCCGCGATGCGCGCCGCGCACACCGATCGGGACCGCACGGTGGACGTGCTGAAGGCGGCCTACGCGGAGGGCCGGCTGTCGGCCGCCGAGTACTCCGAGCGCTTCGACGCCGCCAACCAGGCCCAGACCTACGGTCAGCTGGCGCAGATCGTGGCCGACCTGCCCGCCGGCCCGCTCTCGGGCCCTGCCGCCGCCCCGCTCGGTGCCGCGGTCCCGCCGACCTTCCTGGCGCCGGCCCGCCCGGCGCCCAACAACGGCATGGCCATCGCCTCCCTGGTGCTCGGCCTGCTCTGCGTGCCCTCGGCCGGGGTGCTCGGCGTGCCGGCCGTGATCACCGGGCACCTCGCCCGCCGGCAGATCCGCGAGACCCGGGAGGGCGGCGACGGCATGGCCACCGCGGGTCTGGTGCTGGGCTACCTCTCGGTGGCCGGCTGGGCGGCGATGCTGCTGCTCGCCGTGCTGCTGGTGGGAACGCACGGCTGACGCCCCGGCACCGGGCGTGCCGGTCGTCACACACGGCTGACGCCCGGCACCGGCCGGGGCCCGGCGCTCTCCGGTCGCCGGGCCGCCGCCGGTGTGGTAGGACGGTCGAGGCGGCGGGCGACACCCACCAGCTGGTCGCGTCGGGCCACGTGTCCGGCCGCGGGCCCGACCCCCGGCGGCACCGCAATCCCGCCACGACCAGCCAGGTCGCATTTGTTTTGACCGCGCCCGATGCGCTAGGTACGCTCTGACCTTGTGCCTGGGGTGTCCCCGGGTCCTTGTGCGTGCAAGCACACCGGCCGCCGCGCCACTCGCGCGTGAGCGCCGCCGCTGCGCATCAGCACATCAGGATTCCGCGATTTCCTCCGCTGTCCCCGCCTCTGGCAGGACCGGAAGGAGCCCAACACACCCGACCTCGTGGGTCGGCGTGAGCTGGGAACACCGCAGGTTAGTTTCACCCAGCCTTGGCACACAGAAAACGGAGAAACGGTGCCTACGATCCAGCAGCTGGTCCGAAAGGGCCGGCAGGACAAGGTCGAGAAGAACAAGACGCCCGCGCTGAAGGGCTCGCCCCAGCGCCGCGGCGTCTGCACGCGTGTGTACACGACCACCCCGAAGAAGCCGAACTCGGCGCTTCGTAAGGTCGCCCGTGTGCGCCTCACCAGCGGGATCGAGGTCACCGCTTACATCCCCGGCGAGGGCCACAACCTGCAGGAGCACTCCATCGTGCTCGTGCGCGGCGGTCGTGTGAAGGACCTTCCTGGTGTCCGCTACAAGATCATCCGCGGTTCGCTCGACACCCAGGGTGTCAAGAACCGCAAGCAGGCTCGCAGCCGCTACGGCGCCAAGAAGGAGAAGTAAGAATGCCTCGTAAGGGCCCCGCCCCGAAGCGCCCGGTCATCATCGACCCGGTTTACGGCTCCCCGCTGGTGACCTCGCTGGTCAACAAGATCCTGCTGCACGGCAAGCGCTCCACCGCCGAGCGGATCGTGTACGGCGCCCTCGAGGGCGTTCGCGAGAAGACCGGCTCGGACCCCGTCGTGACGCTGAAGCGCGCGCTGGAGAACGTCAAGCCGGCCCTCGAGGTCAAGTCCCGCCGTGTCGGTGGCGCCACCTACCAGGTGCCGGTCGAGGTCCGTCCGGGCCGCGCCAGCACCCTGGCGCTGCGCTGGATGGTCGGCTACTCCCGCGCCCGTCGCGAGAAGACCATGACCGAGCGCCTGATGAACGAGATCCTCGACGCCAGCAACGGCCTGGGCGCTTCCGTGAAGCGTCGCGAGGACACCCACAAGATGGCCGAGTCCAACAAGGCCTTCGCGCACTACCGCTGGTAGTCCGAACCCCGTCACTAGACAGAGAGAGAACGAGCCACCATGGCTGCAACCTCCCTTGACCTCGCCAAGGTCCGCAACATCGGGATCATGGCGCACATCGACGCGGGCAAGACCACCACCACCGAGCGGATCCTGTTCTACACCGGTGTCTCGTACAAGATCGGTGAGGTCCACGATGGCGCTGCCACCATGGACTGGATGGAGCAGGAGCAGGAGCGCGGCATCACCATCACGTCGGCCGCGACGACCTGTCACTGGACGCTCGACGACTCCGACCACACCATCAACATCATCGACACCCCGGGCCACGTCGACTTCACCGTCGAGGTGGAGCGTTCGCTGCGCGTGCTCGACGGTGGCGTGACGGTGTTCGACGGTGTCGCCGGTGTCGAGCCCCAGTCCGAGACCGTGTGGCGGCAGGCTGACCGCTACGGCGTCCCGCGCATCTGCTTCATCAACAAGCTGGACCGCACGGGCGCCGACTTCTACTTCTGCGTGCAGACCATCGTGGACCGCCTCGGCGCCACCCCGCTGGTCATGCAGCTGCCGATCGGCGCCGAGGGCGACTTCGCCGGTGTCGTCGACCTGGTGAAGATGAAGGCCCTGGTCTGGTCCGCGGACGCCCCCAAGGGCGAGATGTACGACACCGTCGAGATCCCGGCCGACCTGGCCGAGAAGGCTGCGGAGTACCGCGAGCAGCTGATCGACACCGTGTCGAACACCAGCGACGAGGTGATGGAGCTCGCCCTCGAGGGCGAGGACATCCCCGAGGAGCTGCTGGTCGCCGCGATCCGCAAGGGCACGCTGAACTCGGACTTCACGCCGATCTTCTGCGGCTCCGCGTTCAAGAACAAGGGCGTCCAGCCCCTGCTCGACGCGGTCGTCAAGTACCTGCCGTCGCCGCTCGACATCACGGGCATCGAGGGCACGAAGCCGAACGACCCCGAGACCAAGATCATCCGCAAGGCCTCGGACGACGAGCCGCTCGCCGCGCTCGCGTTCAAGATCATGTCGGACCCGCACCTCGGCAAGCTCACCTTCGTCCGGGTCTACTCGGGCCGCCTGGAGTCCGGCACCTCGGTGCTGAACTCCGTCAAGGGCAAGAAGGAGCGCATCGGCAAGATCTACCGCATGCACGCGAACAAGCGTGAGGAGATCGAGTCGGTGGGCGCCGGCGACATCATCGCCGTGATGGGTCTCAAGCAGACCACCACCGGTGAGACGCTGAGCGACGAGAAGAACCCGGTCATCCTGGAGTCCATGGACTTCCCGGCCCCGGTCATCCGCGTCGCGATCGAGCCCAAGTCCAAGGGCGACCAGGAGAAGCTGGGTGTCGCCATCCAGCGTCTCGCGGAGGAGGACCCCTCCTTCCAGGTCAACACGGACGAGGAGACCGGCCAGACCATCATCGCGGGTATGGGCGAGCTGCACCTCGAGGTGCTCGTCGACCGTATGCGCCGTGAGTTCAAGGTCGAGGCCAACGTCGGCAAGCCGCAGGTGGCGTACCGCGAGACGATCCGCAAGGCCGTCGAGCGCATCGACTACACGCACAAGAAGCAGACCGGTGGCTCCGGCCAGTTCGCCAAGATCCAGATCGCCATTGAGCCTCTGGAGTCGGGCGAGGGCTACGAGTTCGTCAACAAGGTCACCGGTGGCCGCGTGCCGCGGGAGTACATCCCGTCGGTCGACGCCGGTTGCCAGGAGGCCATGGAGTTCGGTGTCCTCGCCGGCTACCCGCTCCAGGGTGTCCGCGTGACGCTGCTCGACGGTGCGGCGCACGACGTCGACTCCTCCGAGCTCGCGTTCAAGATCGCCG
The DNA here is from genome assembly GCF_035976515.1 of Kitasatospora sp. NBC_01302. Lineage (NCBI taxonomy): Bacteria > Bacillati > Actinomycetota > Actinomycetes > Kitasatosporales > Streptomycetaceae > Kitasatospora > Kitasatospora sp. NBC_01302. The sequence continues at coordinate 4,034,613 of NZ_CP108404.1, read as the reverse complement.
GCTCGATGGCCTTCAAGGAAGGCGCCCGCAAGGCCGGTCCGGCCCTGCTGGAGCCGATGATGGCCGTCGAGGTCACCACGCCCGAGGACTACATGGGCGAGGTCATCGGCGACATCAACTCTCGTCGTGGCCAGATCCGGTCCATGGACGAGCGTCACGGTGCCCGCGTGGTCAACGCGCTGGTGCCGCTCTCCGAGATGTTCGGCTACGTCGGTGACCTGCGCAGCAAGACCTCTGGTCGCGCGAGCTACTCGATGCAGTTCGACTCGTACGCCGAGGTTCCGCGGAACGTGGCGGACGACATCATCGCCAAGGCCAAGGGCGAGTAAGGTCCCGCAATCGGGACTTTTCACACCCCTTAGGCTTTAAGGAGACATACCCGGCGGGGTCGTACCCCGACCCCGCCGGCGTCTCCGCCCCACCCGCGGGACGGCATGGGGTGCCACCAGCACCCCGTTCCAAAAACCCGATCAAAGACCAACTGACGTCGTACGGCGTACAGAACTGTCCTCAGGAGGACTGCAGTGGCGAAGGCGAAGTTCGAGCGGACGAAGCCCCACGTCAACATCGGCACCATCGGTCACATCGACCACGGTAAGACGACCCTTACCGCGGCGATCACCAAGGTGCTGCACGACGCGTACCCGGAGATCAACCCCTTCACGCCGTTCGACCAGATCGACAAGGCGCCGGAGGAGCGGCAGCGCGGTATCACCATCTCCATCGCGCACGTCGAGTACCAGACCGAGGCGCGTCACTACGCCCACGTCGACTGCCCGGGTCACGCGGACTACATCAAGAACATGATCACCGGTGCGGCCCAGATGGACGGTGCGATCCTCGTCGTCGCCGCCACCGACGGCCCGATGCCGCAGACCAAGGAGCACGTCCTCCTGGCCCGCCAGGTCGGCGTCCCCTACATCGTTGTCGCCCTGAACAAGGCCGACATGGTGGACGACGAGGAGATCCTGGAGCTCGTCGAGCTCGAGGTCCGCGAGCTGCTCTCCGAGTACGAGTTCCCGGGCGACGACCTGCCGGTCGTGCGCGTCTCGGCGCTCAAGGCGCTCGAGGGCGACAAGGAGTGGGGCGAGAAGCTCCTCGGCCTGATGCACGCGGTCGACGAGGCCATCCCGACCCCGGCCCGCGCCGTCGAGCAGCCCTTCCTGATGCCGATCGAGGACGTCTTCACGATCACCGGTCGTGGCACCGTCGTCACCGGTCGTATCGAGCGTGGCATCCTCAAGGTCAACGAGACTGTCGACATCATCGGCATCAAGGAGACCAAGACCACCACCACGGTCACCGGCATCGAGATGTTCCGCAAGCTGCTCGACGAGGGCCAGGCCGGTGAGAACGTCGGTCTGCTGCTCCGTGGCATCAAGCGCGAGGACGTCGAGCGCGGCCAGGTCATCATCAAGCCGGGTTCGGTCACGCCGCACACCGACTTCGAGGCCCAGGCCTACATCCTGTCGAAGGACGAGGGTGGCCGTCACACCCCGTTCTTCAACAACTACCGCCCGCAGTTCTACTTCCGTACCACGGACGTGACCGGCGTCGTGACCCTCCCCGAGGGCACCGAGATGGTCATGCCGGGCGACAACACCGGCATGACGGTCGCGCTGATCCAGCCGATCGCCATGGAGGAGGGCCTGAAGTTCGCCATCCGTGAGGGTGGCCGCACCGTCGGCGCCGGCCAGGTCACCAAGATCATCAAGTAATTGATGCTCTGACCTGCCTGCTCCAACAGGCTTTCGAGGGGCCCCGCCCGCCGTCCGCAAGGACGGTGGTCGGGGCCCCTCGTGCTGTTCCGGCTGTTCCGGCGGGCGGTTTGACGACGGATCAGAAAGTGCTCGCGCTGACTACCCTCGCCCAATTGGCGTCAAACCCTGCTGGTATGGCAAGATAGTCAAGTTGCTCGGTTGAGTGCCGATGCTGCGCGCCTCCCGCCGGGAGGACCGGAAGCGAGTCCCATGTACTCGTCGTTCCCGTGATGGCCGTTCATGTGTTCACGTGCTTTGTGTGAATGCAGTGGTGTGTAAGCGACACCGCGGCAGCTGCGGGGCGGACGTACGGGAATCTTCTGGGAAGCGTGGGCGGGGCCTCGACCCGGTGCCTGTGGGTGCAAGACCGACCCGGATCCCGAAGAGGGTTTTTCCCTTTTCTTGAGCGCGAGTGCGACACGCCCGAGCGCGGGGACCGGCGGGAAACCATCCAGGGCACCACCGGAGCAGTCCACCCGGACGAAACCGGCCGTAGAAGCAGCATGACGACTCAAAGGACTACGAGTAGCCATGGCGGGACAGAAGATCCGCATCCGGCTCAAGGCCTACGACCACGAGGTGATTGACTCCTCGGCGAAGAAGATCGTCGAGACCGTCATTCGCACTGGTGCGCAGGTCGCGGGCCCGGTGCCGCTGCCCACTGAGAAGAACGTTTACTGCGTCATCCGCTCGCCGCACAAGTACAAGGACTCGCGCGAGCACTTCGAGATGCGCACTCACAAGCGTCTGATCGACATCCTCGACCCGACCCCGAAGACCGTGGACTCGCTGATGCGCCTCGACCTTCCGGCCGGCGTCGACATCGAGATCAAGCTCTGAGAGGCGCGACGAAGATGGCAAAGCAGATTAAGGGCATCCTGGGCGAGAAGCTCGGCATGACCCAGGTCTGGGACGAGAACAACCGGATCGTTCCGGTGACCGTCGTCAAGGCCGGGCCCAATGTCGTGACCCAGGTCCACACCGCTGATTCCTCGGCCGGCTACGACGCCGTCCAGATCGGCTTCGGCGAGATCGACCCCCGCAAGGTGAACAAGCCCCTCGCGGGTCACTTCGCCAAGGCCGGTGTCACCCCGCGCCGCCACCTGGTCGAGCTGCGTACCTCGGACGCGTCCGAGTACACGCTGGGCCAGGAGATCACCGCCGAGCTGTTCGAGGCGGGTGTCAAGGTCGACGTGACCGGCACCTCCAAGGGCAAGGGCTTCGCCGGTGTCATGAAGCGTCACAACTTCCGCGGCCTCGGCGCCGGTCACGGCGTGCAGCGCAAGCACCGTTCGCCCGGCTCGATCGGTGGCTGCGCCACCCCGGGTCGCGTGTTCAAGGGCATGAGGATGGCCGGCCGGATGGGCCACGAGCGCGTGACCACCCAGAACCTGACCATCCACGCCGTTGACGCGGAGAAGGGGCTGCTCCTGATCAAGGGCGCAATCCCGGGCCCGAACGGCGGCCTCGTCCTCGTCCGCACCGCGGCGAAGGGGCTGTGAGGATATGAGCACCATTGACATCCTGTCGCCCTCGGGCGACAAGAGCGGCAGCCTCGAGCTGCCCGCCGAGATCTTCGACGCCAAGGTCAGCGTTCCGCTGATGCACCAGGTCGTCGTGGCGCAGCTCGCTGCGGCCCGTCAGGGTACCCACAAGGTCAAGTCTCGTGGCGAGGTCCGAGGCGGCGGCCGCAAGCCGTACCGCCAGAAGGGCACCGGCCGCGCCCGTCAGGGCTCGACCCGCGCTCCGCAGTTCGTCGGCGGTGGCGTCGTGCACGGTCCCGTGCCGCGTGACTACTCGCAGCGGACCCCGAAGAAGATGATCGCCGCCGCTCTGCGTGGCGCGCTCACCGACCGGGCCCGCCACAACCGCATCCACGTCGTCACCGACGTGGTCGCGGCCGAGGCGCCGTCGACCAAGGCCGCCAAGGGCCTGTTCGGCAAGATCACCGAGCGCAAGAACATCCTCCTCGTCGTCGAGCGTGCCGACGAGCTGGGTCTGAAGAGCGCCCGCAACCTGCCGAACGTCCACATCCTGGACGCCGGTCAGCTGAACACCTACGACGTGCTCGTCTCCGACGATGTGGTCTTCACCCAGGCCGCCTTCGAGCGTTTCGTGGCCGGTCCGGTCGCGTCCGCCAAGGCTGTTGCCGCTGAGGGCGAGCTCGAAGGGAGCGCCGCCTGATGGCTGCGGACATTACGAGCAAGACGTTCACGGACCCCCGTGACGTCCTGGTGAAGCCGGTTATCTCCGAGAAGAGCTACGCGCTCCTCGACGAGAACAAGTACACGTTCGTCGTGTCGCCGGGCGCCAACAAGACCCAGATCAAGCAGGCCGTCGAGGCGGTCTTCTCGGTCAAGGTCGAGTCGGTCAACACGCTCAACCGTCAGGGCAAGCGCAAGCGCTCCAAGACGGGCTTTGGCAAGCGCAAGGACACCAAGCGCGCCATCGTGACGCTGGCCGAGGGCAACCGCATCGACATCTTCGGTGGTCCGGTCTCCTAACGGGGATCGGATGCGTCGATAAGGACGAGGACGAGAGAGCCAAATGGGCATCCGCAAGTACAAGCCGACTACGCCGGGCCGTCGTGGCTCCAGCGTGGCCGACTTCGTAGAGATCACGCGGTCCACGCCGGAGAAGTCGCTGGTTCGCCCCCTGCACAGCAAGGGCGGCCGTAACAACGCCGGTCGTATCACCGCTCGCCACCAGGGTGGCGGACACAAGCGCGCCTACCGCGTGATCGACTTCCGTCGTCACGACAAGGACGGCGTGCCGGCCAAGGTCGCGCACATCGAGTACGACCCCAACCGCACCGCGCGCATCGCGCTGCTGCACTACGCGGACGGCGAGAAGCGCTACATCATCGCCCCGCGTGGCATCACCCAGGGTGACCGGATTGAGAACGGCCCGTCGGCCGACATCAAGCCGGGCAACAACCTGCCGCTGCGCAACATCCCGGTCGGTACCACCATCCACGCGGTGGAGCTGCGTCCCGGCGGCGGTGCCAAGATGGCCCGCTCCGCGGGTTCCGGCATCCAGCTGCTCGCCCGTGAGGGTCGCATGGCGCACCTGCGCATGCCCTCCGGCGAGATCCGCCTGGTGGACGTGCGCTGCCGCGCGACCGTCGGCGAGGTCGGCAACGCCGAGCAGTCGAACATCAACTGGGGCAAGGCCGGCCGTATGCGCTGGAAGGGCGTTCGCCCGACCGTGCGTGGTGTGGCCATGAACCCGATCGACCACCCGCACGGTGGTGGTGAGGGTAAGACCTCCGGTGGTCGCCACCCGGTTTCGCCGTGGGGCCAGAAGGAGGGTCGTACCCGTAAGCCCGGCAAGGCTTCGGACGCCCTCATCGTGCGCCGCCGCAAGACCAACAAGAAGCGCTAGGAGCAGGTCAGATGCCGCGCAGTCTCAAGAAGGGCCCCTTCATCGACGGCCACCTCATCAAGAAGGTGGACGCTCAGAACGAGGCGGGTACCCAGAACGTCATCAAGACCTGGTCCCGTCGCTCCGTGATCAGCCCGAGCATGCTCGGTCACACGATCGCGGTTCACGATGGTCGCAAGCACGTCCCGGTGTTCGTCACCGAGTCGATGGTCGGCCACAAGCTCGGCGAGTTCGCTCCGACCCGCACCTTCCGCGGCCACGTCAAGGACGACCGCAAGTCGAAGCGTCGCTAGTCGCCGGCAGAACTGCCAAACGACTCAAATGACTTACACCAGCAAGGGGACAACCATGGAAGCCAGGGCCCAGGCGCGGTACATCCGCGTCACGCCCATGAAGGCCCGCCGCGTGGTGGACCTCATCCGTGGCCTGAACGCCACGGAGGCCCAGGCGATCCTGCGGTTCGCTCCGCAGGCCGCCACCGTGCCGGTCGGCAAGGTGCTCAACAGCGCCATTGCCAACGCCGCGCACAACTACAACCACAACAACGTGGACGACCTCGTCATCAGCGAGGCGTACGTTGACGAGGGCCCGACCCTGAAGCGGTTCCGTCCGCGCGCCCAGGGCCGTGCCTACCGGATCCGCAAGCGGACCAGCCACATCACCGTGGTCGTCAGCAGCAAGGAAGGGACCCGGTAATGGGCCAGAAGGTTAACCCGCACGGGTTCCGTCTCGGCATCAGCACGGACTTCAAGTCCCGCTGGTACGCCGACAAGCTGTACTCGGACTACGTCAAGGAAGACGTTGCCATTCGTCGCATGATGACGAAGGGCATGGAGCGCGCCGGTATCTCGAAGGTTGAGATCGAGCGCACCCGCGACCGCGTCCGGGTCGACATCCACACCGCTCGCCCCGGCATCGTGATCGGTCGCCGTGGCACCGAGGCCGACCGCATCCGCGGCGACCTCGAGAAGCTGACCGGCAAGCAGGTCCAGCTGAACATCCTCGAGGTCAAGAACCCCGAGCTGGACGCCCAGCTCGTGGCTCAGGGCGTCGCGGAGCAGCTGTCCTCCCGCGTGTCGTTCCGCCGTGCCATGCGCAAGTCGATGCAGGGCACCATGAAGTCCGGCGCCAAGGGCATCAAGGTCCAGTGCTCCGGTCGTCTCGGCGGCGCCGAGATGAGCCGTTCGGAGTTCTACCGCGAGGGTCGTGTGCCGCTGCACACCCTTCGCGCGAACGTCGACTACGGCTTCTTCGAGGCCAAGACGACCTTCGGCCGCATCGGCGTGAAGGTCTGGATCTACAAGGGCGACGTCAAGAACATCGCCGAGGTCCGCGCTGAGAACGCTGCTGCCCGCTCGGGCAACCGTCCGGCCCGCAACGACGCCCGCCCCGCGCGTGGCGGCGAGCGCGGTGGCCGTGGCGGCGAGCGCGGTGGCGCCCGTGGCGGTCGTCGTCCCGCGAACACCGAGGCCCCCGCGGCCCCGGTGAGCGAGGCGCCGGCTGCTGAGAGCACCGGAACGGAGGCCTGACCTCATGCTGATCCCCCGTCGGGTCAAGCACCGCAAGCAGCACCACCCGAAGCGCCGCGGCGCTTCGAAGGGTGGCACCGAACTCGCGTTCGGCGAGTACGGCATCCAGGCCGTCACCCCGGCCTACGTGACGAACCGGCAGATCGAGTCCGCTCGTATCGCCATCACCCGTCACATCAAGCGTGGCGGCAAGGTCTGGATCAACATCTACCCGGACCGCCCCCTCACCAAGAAGCCTGCCGAGACCCGCATGGGTTCCGGTAAGGGTTCGCCGGAGTGGTGGATCGCCAACGTTCACCCGGGACGGGTCATGTTCGAGCTGTCCTACCCCAACGAGAAGGTGGCTCGTGAGGCGCTCACTCGCGCTGCTCACAAGCTCCCGATGAAGTGCCGGATTGTCCGGCGCGAGGCAGGTGAGAGCTGATGTCGGCCGGCACCAAGGCTGCTGAGCTGCGCGAGCTGGACAACGAGGCCCTCGTTGCCAAGCTCCGCGAGGCCAAGGAGGAGCTGTTCAACCTCCGCTTCCAGGCGGCGACCGGACAGCTCGACAACCACGGACGGCTCCGGCTGGTCCGTAAGGACATCGCGCGGATCTACACCCTGATGCGCGAGCGCGAGCTGGGCATCGAGACGGTGGAGAACGCCTGATGACTGAGAACACCAACGAGACGCGCGGTTTCCGCAAGACCCGTGAGGGTCTCGTCGTCAGCGACAAGATGGACAAGACCGTCGTCGTCGCCGTCGAGGACCGCGTCAAGCACGCTCTGTACGGCAAGGTCATCCGCCGTACGAACAAGCTGAAGGCGCACGACGAGCAGAACGCGTGCGGCATCGGTGACCGGGTCCTGCTTGCGGAGACCCGCCCGCTGTCCGCGACGAAGCGCTGGCGCGTCGTCGAGATCCTCGAGAAGGCCAAGTAACGAAGTTGTCCGGGTACGGCCGTATGTGCACCAGGTCCCTCGCGGGCGCTGGTGTGAGCAGCGGCCGGCCCGCCAGCTCTCGTTGACGATCAGGAGAAAGTTGTGATCCAGCAGGAGTCGCGACTGCGTGTCGCCGACAACACGGGCGCGAAGGAAATCCTTTGCATCCGCGTTCTCGGTGGCTCCGGTCGCCGCTACGCCGGCATCGGGGACGTCATCGTCGCCACCGTCAAGGACGCGATCCCCGGTGGCACCGTCAAGAAGGGCGACGTCGTCAAGTGCGTCATCGTCCGTACCGTGAAGTCGCGCCGTCGTCCCGACGGCTCGTACATCCGGTTCGACGAGAACGCCGCTGTCGTGCTCAAGAACACCGACGGTGATCCTCGTGGCACCCGCATCTTCGGCCCGGTGGGCCGCGAGCTGCGTGACAAGAAGTTCATGAAGATCATCTCGCTGGCGCCGGAGGTGCTCTAACCATGGCGAACAGCATGAAGATCAAGAAGGGTGACCTGGTTCAGGTCATCACCGGCAAGGACCGCGGCAAGCAGGGCAAGGTCATCCAGGCCATGCCCGCTGAGAACAAGGTCCTCGTCGAGGGTGTGAACCGGGTCAAGAAGCACACCAAGCCCGGCCAGGGCACCGCCGGTGGCATCATCACCGTCGAGGCCCCGGTGCACGTTTCCAACGTGCAGCTGGTCGTGGAGAAGGACGGCAAGAAGGTCGTCACTCGCGTTGGTTACCGCTTCGATGACGAGGGCAACAAGATCCGCGTTGCCAAGCGAACCGGTGAGGACATCTGATGTCTGAGACGACCATCGAGAACGTTGAGAAGGTGGCCCCCCGCCTCAAGGCGCGTTACAACGCCGAGATCAAGGGCCAGCTGCAGGAGGAGTTCTCCTACGAGAACGTCATGCTGATCCCCGGCCTGGTCAAGGTCGTGGTCAACATGGGTGTGGGCGAGGCCGCCCGCGACTCCAAGCTGATCGAGGGCGCCATCCGCGACCTCACCGCCATCACCGGCCAGAAGCCGGCGGTGACGAAGGCTCGCAAGTCCATCGCGCAGTTCAAGCTGCGTGAGGGCCAGCCGATCGGCACCCACGTCACCCTCCGTGGTGACCGCATGTGGGAGTTCCTGGACCGTCTGGTGACGCTGGCGCTGCCGCGTATCCGTGACTTCCGTGGCCTCTCCCCGAAGCAGTTCGACGGCCGTGGCAACTACACCTTCGGTCTGACCGAGCAGGTCATGTTCCACGAGATCGACCAGGACAAGGTCGACCGTCAGCGCGGTATGGACATCACCGTCGTGACCACCGCTCAGACCGACGACGAGGGCCGGGCGCTGCTGCGCGCTCTGGGCTTCCCGTTCAAGGAGGCGTAGTCCCATGGCGAAGAAGTCCCTCATCGCGAAGGCCGAGCGTAAGCCGAAGTTCGGCGTCCGGGGTTACACCCGCTGCCAGCGCTGCGGCCGTCCGCACTCGGTGTACCGCAAGTTCGGCCTGTGCCGTGTGTGCCTCCGTGAGATGGCCCACCGTGGCGAGCTGCCGGGCGTGACCAAGAGCTCCTGGTAGTCCAGGACCTCTCGGTAGCGGTAACAACACTGCGAAGCAGCGGTGCCCGATCCCACATCGCCCAGATTTGGGCAGCCTTACGGTTTCCCGTAAGGTAGTGGGGTCGGGCCCCCTGCCGCGGCATTCCCTATGGATGTCTGCGGCCCTTCTTCGGAGGGCTCGCACCCAGTCTTACTAACGCCGCAGGTCCCCTGCGTCTGTGCCCCTGCCGCACTCCTCGGAGTGCGGCGGGGGGACCTGGCGCGGAGAAACCACGGCGAGAGAGGCCTGAGGCCATCATGACCATGACCGACCCCATCGCAGACATGCTCACGCGTCTGCGTAACGCGAACTCGGCGTACCACGACACCGTGGCGATGCCGGCTAGCAAGATCAAGTCGCACGTCGCGCAGATCCTGCAGCAGGAGGGTTACATCTCCAGCTGGAAGGTCGAGGAGCCGCAGGAGGGCGAGGTCGGCAAGAAGCTGACCATCGAGCTCAAGTTCGGCCCCAACCGTGAGCGCTCGATCGCTGGTATCAAGCGCATCAGCAAGCCGGGCCTGCGGGTCTACGCAAAGTCCACCAACCTGCCGAAGGTCCTCGGCGGCCTGGGCGTGGCGATCATCTCCACGTCCTCGGGTCTCCTCACGGACAAGCAGGCCGCCAAGAAGGGCGTAGGCGGAGAAGTTCTCGCCTACGTCTGGTAATTCGGGAAACGGAGGTACAGCAATGTCGCGCATTGGACGGCTGCCCATCCCGGTTCCCGCCGGCGTGGACGTCACCATCGATGGCCAGGCGGTCTCGGTGAAGGGCCCCAAGGGCTCCCTCACCCACGTTGTCGCCGAGCCGATCGAGATCGGCAAGGACGAGAACGGCACTCTGGTTGTCACTCGCCCGAACGACGAGCGTCAGTCGAAGGCCCTGCACGGCCTTTCCCGCACGCTGGTGGCGAACATGATCACCGGCGTGACCGCGGGCTACCGCAAGTCGCTGGAGATCAGCGGTGTTGGTTACCGAGTCGCAGCGAAGGGCTCCAGCATGGAGTTCCAGCTCGGCTACAGCCACCCGATCCTGATCGAGGCCCCGGAGGGCATCTCCTTCGTGGTCGAGTCGCCCACCAAGTTCCACGTGGACGGGATCGACAAGCAGCTGGTCGGCGAGGTTTCGGCCAAGATCCGCAAGCTGCGCAAGCCCGACCCGTACAAGGCCAAGGGCGTCAAGTACGCGGGCGAGGTCATCCGCCGCAAGGTCGGAAAGAGCGGTAAGTAAGCCATGAGTCTTTCTGTCAAGATCGGCAAGGGCAACGGCTACAAGAACGCCGCCCGCAAGCGCCGCGCGATCCGCGTTCGCAAGCGCGTCACCGGTACCGAGGCGCGTCCGCGTCTCGTGGTGACCCGCTCGAACCGCCACATCTTCGCCCAGGTCATCGACGACGCCAAGGGTCACACCCTCGCGTCGGCGTCCACCCTCGACGTGTCCGTCAAGGGCAACGAGGGCGACAAGACCGAGCTGGCCAAGAAGGTCGGAGCCCTGGTCGCCGAGCGCACCAAGGCCGCCGGCATCGAGACGGTCGTCTTCGACCGCGCGGGCAACCGTTACGCGGGGCGCATCGCCGCCCTGGCGGACGCCGCCCGTGAGGCCGGGCTCGACTTCTAAGCCGCTCGTCGGCTCAGTCGACGGACGTAATCGAGAGAGGTAATTCCAATGGCTGGACCCCAGCGCCGCGGTAGCGGCGCCGGCGGCGGCACCGGCGGTGGCGAGCGGCGTGACCGTAAGCGTGACGACCGGGGCAACGCCCCCGCCGTCGAGAAGACCGCTTACGTTGAGCGCGTCGTAGCGATCAACCGTGTCGCCAAGGTTGTCAAGGGTGGTCGTCGTTTCAGCTTCACCGCGCTGGTCGTGGTGGGCGACGCCGACGGCACCGTGGGTGTTGGTTACGGGAAGGCGAAGGAGGTTCCGGCCGCCATCGCCAAGGGTGTTGAGGAGGCCAAGAAGAACTTCTTCAAGGTCCCCCGTATCCAGGGCACCATCCCGCACCCGATCCAGGGCGAGAAGGCCGCTGGCGTCGTGCTCCTGAAGCCGGCTTCCCCCGGTACCGGTGTTATCGCCGGTGGCCCGGTGCGTGCCGTCCTGGAGTGCGCCGGCGTTCACGACATCCTGTCGAAGTCGCTCGGCTCGGACAACGCGATCAACATCGTGCACGCCACCGTGGCTGCTCTGAAGGGCCTCGTGCGCCCCGAGGAGATCGCCGCGCGTCGTGGTCTGCCGCTCGAGGACGTGGCCCCGGCCGCCCTGCTGCGCGCTCGCGCCGCCGGCACCGCCGCCGCTGCGACCGCTGGGGCGGGTGTCTGATGGCTCGCCTGAAGATCACGCAGACCAAGAGCTACATCGGCAGCAAGCAGAACCACCGCGAGACGCTGCGCTCGCTGGGTCTGAAGCGCATGCACGATGTGGTCGTCAAGGAGGACCGTCCCGAGATCCGCGGGATGGCCCAGACCGTGCGTCACCTCGTCACGGTCGAGGAGGTGGACTGATCATGTCTGACAACCCGATCAAGATCCACAACCTGCGTCCCGCCCCGGGTGCCAAGACCGCCAAGACCCGTGTCGGTCGTGGTGAGGCGTCCAAGGGTAAGACCGCCGGTCGTGGTACCAAGGGTACGAAGGCCCGCTACCAGGTTCCGCAGCGCTTCGAGGGTGGCCAGATGCCCCTCCACATGCGCCTGCCGAAGCTGAAGGGCTTCAAGAACCCCTTCAAGATCACCTTCCAGGTGGTCAACCTCGACAAGCTGGCCGAGCTCTACCCGCAGGGTGGCGAGGTCACGGTCGAGGGTCTCGTCGAGAAGGGCGCGGTTCGCAAGAACTCGCTCGTCAAGGTGCTCGGCACCGGCGAGATCTCCGTCGCGCTGCAGGTCTCGGTGGACGCCGTCTCCGGCTCCGCCGCCGAGAAGATCCAGGCCGCCGGCGGGACCGTCACCGAGCTGATCTGACCGCCTGAGGCAGTCGATCGCTCGCGCTGACACCGCGTCAGAACCAAAGCCCCGTCCCTCATTCGAGGGGCGGGGCTTTGGTCGTTCCAACTGATCCACGACACGAATTTGCCGATCAAGCCGGGCCAAATCCGGGCATCTGGGCGCGGCTTCGGCAACCCCGCGGCGCACGAGCTTCTTCTTCGTTGCCACACACTGTTAGAGTCCGTGGAGTTCCCTTGTAGCCTGCCCCAGGCTGCCGCGGAGCTGGACAACCTCAACTCCCCATCATCAGGACCGACCCTCCCGCCGACGACGCGCGGGAGGCGCAGGAGGCACCGTGCTCAGTGCGTTCGCGCGGGCGTTCAAGACGCCCGACCTGCGCAAGAAGCTGCTGTTCACGCTGGGCATCATGGTGCTGTTCCGGATGGGTGCGCACATTCCCGTCCCCGGCGTCAATTTCAAAGCCGTGAACGAGTGCGTCAAGCAGAGCAACAGCGGCCTCTTCGGCCTCGTCAACCTGTTCAGCGGCGGCGCGCTGCTGCAGCTGACGATTTTTGCGCTCGGCATCATGCCGTACATCACCGCCAGCATCATCCTGCAGCTGCTGACCGTCGTGATCCCGCGACTCGAGGCGCTGAAGAAGGAGGGGCAGGCCGGTACGACGAAGATCACCCAGTACACCCGGTACCTGACCATCGCGCTGGCGATCCTGCAGGGCACCGGCATCGTGGCGACCGCCTCGAACGGTGCGCTCTTCTCCAGCTGCACCTACGGCAACCAGGTCGTCCCCGACACCTCGGTCTTCCGGATCGCCACCATGGTCATCACCATGACCGCGGGCACCACCGTGATCATGTGGCTCGGTGAGCTCATCACCGACCGCGGCATCGGCAACGGCATGTCGATCCTGATCTTCACCTCGATCGCCTCCGGCTTCCCGGGCAACCTCTGGTCGATCAAGAAGGCCGGCAAGATCGGCGGCGGCTGGTTCGACTTCTTCGCCGTCCTGGCGGTCGGCGTCGTCGTGGTGGTGCTGGTCATCTTCGTCGAGCAGGCCCAGCGCCGGATCCCGGTGCAGTACGCGAAGCGGATGATCGGGCGGCGGGCCTTCGGTGGTACGTCGACCTACATCCCGCTCAAGGTGAACCAGGCCGGTGTCATCCCGGTCATCTTCGCCTCCTCGCTGCTCTACATCCCCGCGCTGGTCGCGCAGCTGACCAACAGCAAGGCCGGCTGGGCGGTCTGGGTCCAGAACAACTTCACCAAGGGTGACCACCCGGCGTACATGATCGCGTACTTCGTGCTGATCGTGTTCTTCGCCTTCTTCTACGTCGCGATCTCCTTCAACCCCGAAGAAGTTGCCGACAACATGAAGAAGTATGGTGGCTTCATCCCGGGCATCCGGGCTGGTCGGCCCACGGCCGAGTACCTGAACTACGTGCTGACCCGCATCACCTGGCCGGGTTCGCTCTACCTGGGCCTCATCGCGTTGATCCCGATGATCGGCCTGGTCGCCCTGAACGCGAGCACCACGATCCCGTTCGGTGGCACCAGCATCCTCATCATCGTCGGTGTCGGACTCGAAACTGTGAAGCAGATCGAGAGCCAGCTCCAGCAGCGTAATTACGAAGGGTTCCTCCGCTGATGCGTATCGTCCTCGTCGGACCTCCCGGGGCCGGGAAGGGTACTCAGGCGCACGTGCTCGCCAAGACCCTGTCCATTCCCCACATCTCCACCGGTGACCTGTTCCGGGCCAACATCAGCCAGAAGACCCCGCTCGGGGTCGAGGCCAAGGGCTACATGGACAAGGGCCAGCTCGTACCGGACGAGGTGACCATCGGGATGGCCAAGGACCGCCTCCTGCAGTCGGACGCCGACTCGGGCTTCCTGCTCGACGGCTTCCCGCGCAACCTGGCCCAGGCCAAGGCGCTGGACGAGCACCTGGCCGAGCAGGGCATCGCCCTGAACGGCGTGCTCGACCTGGAGGTCCCCGAGGACGAGGTGGTCAAGCGGATCGCCGGCCGCCGGCTGTGCCGCAACGAGGGCAGCCACGTGTTCCACGTGGTCTACAACCCGCCGGCCGTCGAGGGCGTCTGCGACCACTGCGGTGGCGAGCTGTACCAGCGCTCGGACGACACCGAGACGGCGGTCCGCACCCGGCTGGAGGTCTACCACACGGAGACCGAGCCGATCATCGACTACTACCGCCAGCAGGGCCTGGTGACCACCATCTCGGCGCTCGGCAAGGTCGACGAGGTGACGCAGCGCGCGGTCGAGGCGCTGCAGGCCCGCACGCAGGGCTGATCGACGCCTGCTCTCCGCACGGCCGCGGTACCCGGATCGGGTACCGCGGCCGTGTCGCGTCGTACGGTGGGGGAGTGGATGCGCCGTCCGGCAAGGACCGGGTGGCGAACTCTTAACGAAAGGCACTGGCCAGATGGTGGAGATCAAGACCCCCGAGCAGGTCGCGAAGATGCGGGTGGCCGGGCTGGTCGTCGCCGAGGCGCTCAAGGCCTGCCGCGAGGCGGTCGCGCCCGGGGTGAGCACCCAGGAGCTCAACGACATCGCGGCCAAGGTGATCGCCGACCACGGTGCCACCTCCAACTTCCGCGCCCACCACGGCGGCCTCTGGTTCCCCGGGGTGATCTGCGCCTCGGTCAACAACGAGGTGGTGCACGGCATCCCCGGTGAGCGGGTGCTGGCCGAGGGCGACATCATCTCCATCGACTGCGGCGCGATCGTGGACGGCTGGCACGGCGACGCGGCGATCACCGTCGAGGTCGGCGAGGTCCGCCCCGAGGTCGCGATGCTCAGCCGGGTCACCGAGGGCTCGATGTGGGCCGGCATCGCCCAGATGAAGAAGGGCAACCGCCTGGTCGACGTCTCCAAGGCGATCGAGGGCTTCATCCGACGCCAGCCGCTGCCGCCCAAGGGCAAGTGGGGCATCACCGAGGGCTACGGCGGCCACGGCATCGGCACCGCCATGCACATGGAGCCGCACGTGCTGAACTACGTGGAGCGCGGCCGGGGCAAGGGCCCCAAGCTGGTGCCCGGCACGGTGCTGGCGATCGAGCCGATGGTCTCGCTCGGCACCCCGCACACCGCGGTGCTGGAGGACGACTGGACGGTCGTCACCAACGACGGCACCTGGGCCTCGCACTGGGAGCACTCGGTGGCCGTCACCGAGCAGGGTCCGCTGGTGCTCACCGCCTTCGACGGCGGAAAGGCCCAGCTCGCGGCCCTCGGCGTGACCGCAGCGCCCGACCCGCTGGGCTGAGCCGGTATCGTTCTGCCTTCAGCGGCAGGCGAAATCGGACAATAGGGGTATCAAGTGCTCAAGGGTTTCCGCGACTTCATGATGCGCGGCAACGTCGTCGACATGGGCGTCGGCATCGTGATCGGGTCGGCGTTCACGGCGGTGGTCACCGGGTTCGTCAAGGCGTTCCTCACCCCGCTGGTGGGCGTGGTGGTCGGGGCGACCGGCGACTTCAGCAGCTACACCTTCACGGTGCTGAAGGTCACCTTCCCGTACGGCGCGTTCCTGAACGTGCTGATCGCCTTCCTGATGACCGCCGCGGTGCTCTACTTCTTCGTGGTGCTGCCGGTGACCAGGGCCACCGCCCGCTACCTGCCGAAGAAGCCGAAGGTCGCCAAGCGGCCCTGCCCGGAGTGCCTGACCGAGATCCCCGAGGCCGCCAGCCGCTGCGCGGCCTGCACCGCCCAGGTCCAGCCGCTCGCCTTTCCGGCGCAGCAGCGCTGAGGCTCGTTTTGGTCGCTGAGCGGACGGTGGCGTAGGATGGACCGTCGGCTCACTCGTAGCGTGCTTCAGCACGCCCTCTTCCCTCCGGGGATGGGGTGAACCCAGGTTCGCACGAGCGTGCCGCATACGGTAGCCGGTCCCGGAAGGTGGATCTCGTAGTTCATGGCAAAGAAGCAAGGCGCCATTGAGATCGAGGGCACCGTGATCGAGTCTCTGCCGAACGCCATGTTCAAGGTGGAGCTGCAGAACGGTCACAAGGTCCTCGCGCACATCAGCGGCAAGATGCGGATGCACTACATCCGAATCCTGCCGGATGACCGCGTCGTCGTGGAGCTGAGCCCCTACGACCTGACTCGCGGCCGCATCGTCTACCGCTACAAGTAAGACCCCGTCCCTCGCGCTTGGCGAGGGTCGACCACTGTCAGATCTAGACCCGGAGAACCTGAACCATGAAGGTCAAGCCGAGCGTCAAGAAGATCTGCGACAAGTGCAAGGTGATCCGCCGCCACGGCCGGGTCATGGTGATCTGCGACAACCTGCGCCACAAGCAGCGCCAGGGCTGATCCTCCCGCATTTCTCGTAGCACCTTCGCGCGACGCGCACAGCGCCCACCGGCGCTGTCCATGTACAACGGGCCGCCCGATCCAGCCGCAACGCTGGACTGCCACCCCCGGTCAGAGGCCGGGGCTCGCACACCGAGAGGTGTCCGGGTAGGCGGTTCGTAAGACCTCTGAAAGAACCACAGGAGCCATGAATGGCACGCCTCGCCGGCGTTGATCTCCCCCGCGAGAAGCGGATCGAGATCGCCCTCACGTACGTCTACGGCATCGGCCGTACCCGCGCCCAGCAGACGCTGGCCGAGACTGGCGTGAACCCCGACATCCGCGTCCGCGACATCTCCGAGGACGACCTCGTCAAGCTGAGCAAGTGGATCGAGGCCAACTACCGCGTCGAGGGTGACCTCCGCCGCGAGGTTGCCGCCGACATCCGCCGCAAGGTCGAGATCGGCTGCTACGAGGGTCTGCGTCACCGCCGTGGCCTGCCCGTCCGCGGTCAGCGCACCCACACCAACGCGCGTACCCGCAAGGGCCCGCGTCGCGCGATTGCCGGCAAGAAGAAGCCGGGCAAGAAGTAGTCCGCCCGTTAACCGGACATCCCTCCGGCCCGCGGGTTAGCGGACCGACCACCTCAGTAGGAGAAACAGACTTATGCCCCCCAAGGGTCGTCAGGCTGCCGGCGCGAAGAAGATCCGCCGCAAGGAAAAGAAGAACGTCGCTCACGGGCACGCCCACATCAAGAGCACGTTCAACAACACCATCGTTTCGATCACCGACCCCGCGGGCAACGTGATCTCCTGGGCCTCTGCCGGCCACGTCGGCTTCAAGGGCTCGCGCAAGTCCACCCCGTTCGCCGCGCAGATGGCCGCCGAGGCCGCCGCGCGTCGTGCGCAGGAGCACGGCATGCGCAAGGTCGACGTCTTCGTGAAGGGTCCGGGCTCCGGCCGCGAGACCGCGATCCGTTCGCTCCAGGCCACCGGCCTGGAGGTCGGCTCGATCCAGGACGTCACCCCCACCCCGCACAACGGCTGCCGTCCGCCGAAGCGCCGTCGCGTCTGACGCGTCACCGCGTCCGACACGTCGCCTTCGGGTGCGAGTGTCCCAACACCACGTACGGGGTCCTGTTTCAGACGGGACCCCGTACGCTGGTCTTGTTCGGCATCAAATAGTGGGTGCCGAAAACAACTGGAGGATCTGAACCATGCTGATCGCTCAGCGTCCCTCGCTGACCGAAGAGGTTGTGGACGAGTACCGCTCGCGGTTCGTCATCGAGCCGCTGGAGCCGGGCTTCGGCTACACCCTCGGCAACTCGCTTCGCCGCACGCTCCTCTCCTCGATCCCCGGTGCCGCTGTCACCAGCATCCGGGTCGACGGTGTCCTGCACGAGTTCACCACCGTGCCGGGCGTCAAGGAGGACGTCACCGACCTCATCCTCAACATCAAGCAGCTGGTCGTCTCCTCGGAGCACGACGAGCCGGTCGTGATGTACCTGCGCAAGCAGGGCCCGGGTGTGGTCACCGCCGCCGACATCGCGCCCCCGGCCGGTGTCGAGGTGCACAACCCCGAGCTGGTCCTGGCCACGCTGAACGGCAAGGGCAAGCTGGAGATGGAGCTGACCGTCGAGCGCGGTCGCGGCTACGTCTCCGCCGTGCAGAACAAGGCCTCCGGCCAGGAGATCGGCCGGATCCCGGTCGACTCGATCTACAGCCCCGTGCTGAAGGTCACCTACAAGGTCGAGGCCACCCGTGTCGAGCAGCGGACCGACTTCGACAAGCTGATCGTCGACGTCGAGACCAAGCCCGCCATGCGCCCGCGTGACGCCATGGCCTCGGCCGGCAAGACCCTGGTGGAGCTGTTCGGCCTCGCTCGCGAGCTGAACATCGACGCCGAGGGCATCGACATGGGCCCGTCCCCGACGGACGCCGCCCTGGCCGCCGACCTGGCGCTGCCGATCGAGGAGCTGGAGCTCACCGTTCGGTCCTACAACTGCCTCAAGCGCGAGGGCATCCACACCGTGGGTGAGCTCGTGGCCCGCTCCGAGGCCGACCTGCTCGACATCCGCAACTTCGGTGCGAAGTCGATCGACGAGGTCAAGGCGAAGCTGGCCGGCATGGGCCTGGCTCTCAAGGACAGCCCGCCCGGGTTCGACCCGACCGCCGCCGCCGACGCCTTCGGCGCCGACGACCTGGACGACGCGGGTTACGCGGAGACCGAGCAGTACTGATGAGTTTGCGGTGGGGGCGACTCCCAGCGGGTCGCCCCCACTTCAATGCAAGGAACTAAGTCGTCCGGGCAACCGTGCCCGGCCGCCCGTTCCGGTACCTGATACGGCCGGACTCGGAGATTCAAGGAGCTACCATGCCCCGTCCCGCGAAGGGTGCCCGCCTCGGCGGTGGCCCCCACCACGAGCCGCTGCTGCTCGCCGGCCTGTGCCGCGAGCTCTTCCAGTACGGCCGCATCACCACGACCGAGGCCAAGGCCCGTCGGATGCGCCCGCTGGCGGAGAAGCTGATCACCAAGGCGAAGGTCGGCGACATCCACAACCGTCGCATCGTCCGCAAGACGATCACCGACGTTGCGGTGCTGCACACCCTCTTCACCGAGATCGCGCCGCGCTACGAGAACCGCCCCGGCGGTTACACCCGCATCACCAAGATCGGTCCCCGTCGTGGCGACAACGCCCCGATGGCCGTGATCGAGCTGGTCGAGGCGCTGACCGTCGCGCAGACCGCCGTCGGTGAGGCCGAGGCCGCCACCAAGCGCGCCGTCAAGGAGACTGCTGCCGAGACGGACGCCGCCCCGGCTGCCGCCGAGGTCGCCGACGCCGCTCCGGCCGCCGAGGCCGAGCAGGCCTGACACCGGTAGGTGTCGCGCAGGCCTCGCGCCTGCAGGTGTACTGCACGGGCCCGTTTCCCCGCTTCGGCGGGGGAGCGGGCCCGTTCCCTTTGCTACGGAAGGTATGTGTGGTGAACGACTGCGCCGAGCAGCCGCCCGTGAAGGACGGCCCCGCCGAGGGGCATGTGCGGATCCGGCTCGACCTGGCCTACCACGGGGCCGAGTTCTCCGGCTGGGCCCGCCAGCGCGGCCGGCGCACCGTGCAGGAGGAGATCGAGAGCGCCCTGCAGGTGGTCACCCGCAGCGCCGAGCCGTTCCCGCTGACCGTGGCCGGGCGGACCGACGCCGGCGTGCACGCGCGCGGGCAGGTGGCACACGTCGACCTGCCGGTCGGGCTCTGGGCCGAGCACGGCGAGAAGCTGCTGCGCCGGCTGGCCGGGCGGCTGCCGGGCGACGTGCGGATCTACCGGGTCACCGAGGCGCCGGCCGGCTTCGACGCGCGCTTCGCGGCGGTCTGGCGGCGCTACGCCTACCGGGTGGCCGACCACCAGGGCGGGGTGGACCCGCTGCTGCGCGGGCACGTGCTCTGGCACGACCGGCCGCTGGACGTCGAGAAGATGAACGAGGCGGCCCGGCTGCTGCTCGGCGAGCACGACTTCGCCGCGTACTGCAAGAAGCGCGAGGGTGCCACCACCATCCGCACCCTGCTGGAGCTGCACTGGGACCGGGTGCCGGTGGACCCGTACGCGGCCCAGGAGGGCTCGCTCGCGGTGGCCACGGTGCGGGCCGACGCCTTCTGCCACAACATGGTGCGGGCCCTGGTCGGTGCGATGCTGCTGGTCGGCGACGGGCACCGCCCGGTGGAGTTCCCGGGCGAGGTGCTGGCCGGTGGGGTGCGCAACAGCGCCGTCAACGTGATCAGGCCGCACGGGCTGACCCTGGAGGAGGTCGGCTACCCGGCCGACGACCAGCTCGCCGAGCGCAACCGGCTGGCCCGCCGGATGCGCACGCTGCCCGGCCAGGGCTGATCCCCGGCTAATCCATTTGGTGGCACCACGCGGGCACTGCACAATTTCGACTCATGGGACACGTCGAGATTTCGCACCTTGAGTACTACCTGCCGGACGGGCGGGTGCTGTTCGACGACGCGTCCTTCCGGGTCGGCGAGGGATCAGCGGTCGCCCTGGTGGGGGCCAACGGCGCCGGCAAGACCACCCTCCTGCGGATGATCGCGGGGGACACCCAGCCGCACGGCGGCACGGTGACGGTCAGCGGCGGCCTGGGCGTGATGCGCCAGTTCGTCGGCACCACCGGCCGCGAGGACCTGCGAGAGACGCCCGGCGCCCTGCCGCCGGACGCCTCGGTGCGCGACCTGCTGGTCTCGGTGGCCCCGCCGCGGATCGCGCAGGCCGCGAAGGCGGTGGACGCCGCCGAGCTCGCGATGATGGCGCAGGACGACGAGAAGTCGCAGATGGCCTACGCCCAGGCGCTCTCCGACTGGGCGGACGCGGGCGGCTACGACTACGAGACCGACTGGGACGTCTGCACCATGGCGGCCCTCGGGATGCCGTTCGACCGGGCGCAGTTCCGCGGGCTGAACACCCTCTCCGGCGGCGAGCAGAAGCGCCTGGTGCTGGAGTGCCTGCTGCGCGGCCCCGACGAGGTGCTGCTGCTCGACGAGCCGGACAACTACCTCGACGTCCCGGGCAAGCGCTGGCTGGAGGAGGCCATCAAGGCCAGCTCCAAGACCGTGCTCTACATCTCGCACGACCGCGAGCTGCTCTCCCGGACCGCCGACAAGATCATCAGCGTCGAGTCGGGCTTCGGTGGCGGCGGGAGCAGCGTCTGGGTGCACGGCGGCGGTTTCGACTCCTTCCACGAGGCCCGCAAGGAGCGCTTCGCCCGCTTCGAGGAGCTCGGCCGCCGCTGGGACGAGGAGCACGCCAAGCTGAAGAAGCTGGTGGTCACGCTGCGCCAGGCGGCCTCGGTCAGCCACGCGCTCGCCACCCGCTACGCCGCCGCGCAGACCCGGCTGAAGAAGTTCGAGGAGGCCGGCCGCCCCGAGGAGCCGCCGCGCGAGCAGAACATCACCATGCGCCTCAAGGGCGGTCGCACCGGCGTGCGGGCGCTCACCCTTGCGCAGCTCGAGCTCACCGGGCTGATGCAGCCCTTCGACCTGGAGGTCTTCTACGGCCAGCGGGTGGCGGTGCTCGGCTCCAACGGCTCCGGCAAGTCGCACTTCCTGCGGCTGCTGGCGGGCGACGGGACGGTGCGGCACAGCGGCGGCTTCAAGCTGGGCGCCCGGGTGGTGCCGGGCCACTTCCGCCAGACCCACGCCCACCCCGAGCTGTTCGGGCGCACGGTGCGCTCGATCATCGAGGAGGAGCACGCGCTGGACCGCAAGGCGGCGATGGGCGCGCTGCGCCGCTACGAGCTGGACAAGCAGGAGGAGCAGAAGTTCGAGTCGCTCTCCGGTGGCCAGCAGGCCAGGCTGATGATCCTCAAGCTGGAGCTGCAGGGCGTCACCGCGCTGCTGCTCGACGAGCCCACGGACAACCTCGACCTGGAGAGCGCCGAGGCGCTGCAGGAGGCGCTGGAGTCCTTCGAGGGCACGGTGCTCGCCGTCACCCACGACCGCTGGTTCGCCAAGACCTTCGACCGCTTCGTGGTCTTCGGTGCCGACGGCCGGGTCTACGAGGCTCCGGAACCGGTCTGGGACGAGTCCCGGGTGCAGCGCGAGCGGTGACGCCCGTGGGGATTTGGCCCTGCCTCGCGCAGCCGGTAGGCTGAGCACTTGTTGTGCGTATTGGCTCGCTCCATCTCACGTGAGAGGTCATTACGCCGGAGATACCAGGCCGACGACCAGCGGCTCCCCTTGAATTGCGTCCAAGTGGAACCAGGCTGATCTCCTCGTCCGGGTGCTCCTGTCAGGACTCACTCACTGAAAAGCGAAGGCTACGACCGTGCGTACGTACAGCCCCAAGCCCGGCGACGTCCAGCGTCAGTGGCACGTCATCGACGCGACCGACGTCGTGCTCGGCCGCCTGGCCTCCCAGGCCGCCAACCTGCTCCGCGGCAAGCACAAGGCGATCTACGCGCCGCACGTTGACACTGGTGACTTCGTCATCATCATCAACGCCGACAAGGTGCACCTGTCCGGTAACAAGAAGACCCAGAAGCTGGCCTACCGCCACTCGGGCTTCCCGGGCGGTCTGCGCTCGGTGCGCTACGACGACCTGCTGGACAAGAACCCGGAGAAGGCCGTCGAGAAGGCCATCAAGGGCATGATCCCCAAGAACACCCTGGGCCGTCAGATGCTCTCGAAGCTGAAGGTCTACTCGGGCGACCAGCACCCGCACGCTGCCCAGCAGCCGGTGCCGTTCGAGATCTCCCAGGTCGCGCAGTAATTCCGGCCACCAAGCCCCTTAACTAAGAAAAGCTGAGGAACATCGTGGCCGAGAACGCTGCCATCGAGACCCCCCTGGACATCGAGGTCGACGAGGAGTACACCGAGTACACCTCCGAGGACACCGAGTCGTACTCCACCGAGTCGCTGGCCGGCCGCTTCGCCGAGGCCGTCCCCGGCGCCGGCCTCGGCCGTCGCAAGGAGGCGATCGCCCGCGTGCGCATCGTCCCCGGCACCGGCCAGTGGAAGATCAACGGTCGCACCCTGGAGAACTACTTCCCCAACAAGGTGCACCAGCAGACCGTGAACGAGCCCTTCAAGCTCCTTGAGCTGGACGGCCGTTACGACGTTGTCGCGCGCATCGCGGGCGGCGGCGTCTCCGGTCAGGCCTACGCGCTGCGCCTCGGCGTGGCCCGTGCCCTGAACGAGGCCGACGTGGACAACAACCGCGCCGCCCTCAAGAAGGCCGGCTTCCTGATGCGTGACGCGCGTGCCGTCGAGCGCAAGAAGGCCGGTCTCAAGAAGGCCCGTAAGGCCCCGCAGTACAGCAAGCGCTAGTCACCCCCGGGGTGCGTACCGCCCTTGGTGCGCACCCCGCAGGTGGGACCCACGCCCCGGAGCACTTCATGTGCCCCGGGGCGTTGTGCTCCCTGGACCGGTCAGGCGGCCAGGGATTCCTCCACCCTCGTGCGGCCCCTCCCCAGGCCGTGCGACGGCCGGCAACAAAGGACGGGACTGTGGCACGACTCTTCGGTACGGACGGCGTACGCGGTGTGGCCAACGAATCTCTGACCGCCGAACTGGCGCTGGGCCTGTCGATGGCAGCCGCCCACGTGCTCGGCGACTCGGGCGGCGCCGGCCGGCGCCCGGTGGCGGTGGTGGGCCGCGACCCGCGCGCCTCGGGCGAGTTCCTGGAGGCCGCCGTGATCGCCGGGCTGGCCGGCTCCGGCGTGGACGTGCTGCGGGTGGGCGTGCTGCCGACCCCCGCCGTGGCGTACCTGACCGGTGCGCTCGGCGCCGACTTCGGCGTGATGCTCTCGGCCAGCCACAACGCGATGCCGGACAACGGCATCAAGTTCCTGGCCCGCGGCGGCCACAAGCTGGACGACGCGATCGAGGACGCGATCGAGGCGGACTACCACCACGCGCGCTCCGGCGCCGAGCCGGTGCGGGTGCGGCCCACCGGTGCCGGGGTCGGCCGGGTGCACGAGTACACCGAGGGCTTCGACAAGTACGTCGCCCACCTGGTGGCCGTGCTGCCCAACCGGCTGGACGGCGTGAAGGTCGTCATCGACGGCGCGCACGGCGCCGCGGCCAAGGTGGCCCCCGAGGCCTTCGCCCGGGCCGGTGCCGAGGTGGTCTTCACCCTGGGCGCCGAGCCGACCGGGCTGAACATCAACGACGGCGTCGGCTCCACCCACCTGGACGGGCTGCGCCGGGCGATGACCGAGCACCGGGCCGACCTGGGCATCGCGCTGGACGGCGACGCGGACCGCTGCCTGGCCGCCGACGCGCAGGGCGACGAGGTGGACGGCGACCAGATCATCGCGATCCTGGCGGTGGCCATGCGCGAGGCCGGCACGCTGCGCGGCAACACCGCGGTCGGCACCGTGATGGCCAACCTGGGCTTCAAGCTGGCCATGGAGCGCGAGGGCATCGACCTGGTCGAGACGGCGGTGGGGGACCGCTACGTGCTGGAGGCGATGAAGGAGCACGGCTACGCGCTGGGCGGCGAGCAGTCCGGGCACGTGATCCTGCTGGACCACGCGACCACCGGCGACGGCACCCTGACCGGTCTGATGCTGGGCGCCCGGCTGGCCGCCACCAAGCAGCCGCTGGCCGAGCTGGCCGCCGTGATGACCCGGCTGCCGCAGGTGCTGATCAACGTCAAGGACGTGGACAAGAACCGGGCGGCCGGCAACCCCGAGCTGCTCGCGGCGGTCGCCAAGGCCGAGGGCGAACTCGGCAGCACCGGACGGGTGTTGCTGCGCCCCTCCGGCACCGAGCCGCTGGTGCGGGTGATGGTGGAGGCGGCCGACCAGGAGCAGGCCAGGGCGGTGGCCGAGCAGCTGGCCGGCGTGGTCCGCGAGCAGCTGGCGATCTGAGCCGGACTCAGAGCTTGCGCAGGAGGGCGCGGCGGACCTTGTGGTCGGCGCCCTTCTGCAGCACCAGCGTGGCCCGCCCCCGGGTGGGCAGCACGTTCTCCAGCAGATTGGGCTTGTTGATGGTGCGCCAGACCTGGCGGCCGTACTCCAGCGCCTCCTCCTCCGGCACCTCGGTGAACCGGCGGAAGTAGGAGTTGGGGTCCTGGAACGCGGTGTCCCGCAGCTTCTTGAACCGGGACAGGTACCAGTTCTCGATGTCGTCGGTGCGGGCGTCGACGTAGATGGAGAAGTCGAAGTAGTCGGCCACCGCCAGGCGGGTGCGCCCGTCGGTGCCGGGCAGCGCGGGCTGCAGCACGTTCAGGCCCTCGACGATCAGGATGTCGGGGCGCTGCACCACGAGCCGCTCGGTGGGCACGATGTCGTAGACCAGGTGCGAGTAGACCGGGGCGGTGACCTGGTCCTTGCCCGCCTTCACGTCCGCCACGAAGCGCATCAGCGCCCGGCGGTCGTAGGACTCGGGGAACCCCTTGCGGGCCATCAGGCCGCGCCGGCGCAGCTCGGCGTTGGGCAGCAGGAAGCCGTCGGTGGTGACCAGTTCGACCCGCGGGTGCTCGGGCCAGCGGGCCAGCAGGGCCTGCAGCAGCCGGGCGGTGGTGGACTTGCCGACCGCCACCGAGCCGGCCACCCCGATGACGAACGGGGTGCGGGTGCGCTCGGTGTCCCCGGTGTCCAGGAAGGTGCCCACCGCGCCGCGCAGCTCGTGGGTGGCGTGGATGTAGAGGTTGAGCAGCCGGGACAGCGGCAGGTAGACGTCCCGGACCTCGTCCAGGTCCAGTGCTGTGCCGAGGCCGCGCAGCTGCTCCACCTCGGCCGCGGTCAGCGGCAGGGGGGTGCGGTCGCGCAGGGCGCTCCACTCGGCCCGGGAGAGGTCGACGTACGGCGAGGGTGACGGCGACGGGCTGGGCGTCGAGAGGGCGCCCTGGCTACAGAGTTCGGTCAGCACATGGTCCATTGTGGGCGCTCCGGGGGCGGCCCGGCGCTGTGGTGTCGGTCACGAACCGTTGCCCGAAGGGCGGCTTCGGTGAAACCTCGGAGCCGCTTCGGCCGTTCATCGGCCCTTATGCTGACACATATGTGCGGAATTGTTGGATATGTGGGCGCGCAGTCGGCGCTCGACGTAGTGATCGCAGGGCTGCAGCGCCTGGAGTACCGAGGGTACGACTCGGCCGGTGTGGCCATCCAGACGGCGGACTCCTCAGGGCAGTGGAGTCTCGCCACCGACAAGCGGGCCGGGAAGCTCGTCAACCTTGAGAAGTCGCTCGCCGAGGCCCCTCTCCCCGGCGGCACCACCGGCATCGGCCACACCCGCTGGGCCACCCACGGCGGACCCACCGACGCCAACGCCCACCCCCACCTGGACGACCGGCGCGAGGTCGCGGTGGTCCACAACGGGATCATCGAGAACTTCGCCCAGCTCACCGCCGAGCTGGTCGACCGCGGCCACACGCTGCGCTCGGAGACCGACACCGAGGTGGTCGCCCACCTGCTGGCCGAGGCCTACGACGGCGACCTGGCCGAGGCGATGCGCACCGTCTGCCGCCAGTTGGACGGCGCCTTCACTCTGGTGGCGGTACACGCCGACGCGCCCGGCACGGTGGTCGGCGCCCGGCGCAACTCGCCGCTGGTGGTCGGGCGCGGGGCGGGCGAGAACTTCCTCGCCTCCGACGTGTCCGCCTTCATCGCGCACACCCGCGAGGCGATCGAGCTGGGCCAGGACCAGGTGGTCGAACTGCGCGCCGACTCGGTGACCGTGACGGACTTTCACGGCGAGCCGGCGGAGGTCCGCGAGTACCACGTGGACTGGGACGCCTCGGCCGCCGAGAAGGGCGGCTACGACTACTTCATGCTCAAGGAGATCGCCGAGCAGCCGAAGGCGGTCGCCGACACCCTGCTCGGCCGGGTCGGCACCGACGGCCGGCTGACCCTGGACGAGCTGCGGATCCCCGACTCGGTGCTGCGCGAGGTCGACAAGGTCGTCATCGTGGCCTGCGGCACCGCCTTCCACGCCGGGATGATCGCCAAGTACGCCATCGAGCACTGGACCCGGATCCCGTGCGAGGTCGAGGTGGCCTCCGAGTTCCGCTACCGGGACCCGATCCTGGACCAGCGCACGCTGGTCGTCGCGATCTCGCAGTCCGGCGAGACCATGGACACCCTGATGGCGCTGCGGCACGCCCGCGAGCAGGGCGCCCGGGTGCTGGCGATCTGCAACACCAACGGCTCCACCATCCCGCGCGAGTCGGACGCGGTGCTCTACACGCACGCCGGGCCCGAGGTGGCGGTCGCCTCCACCAAGGCGTTCCTCACCCAGTTGGTCGCCTGCTACCTGGTGGCGCTCTACCTGGGCCAGGTGCGCGGCACCAAGTGGGGCGACGAGATCTCGGCCGTGATCCGTGAGCTGTCCGACGCGCCGAAGCAGGTCGAGCAGGTGCTGCGGACCATGGAGCCGGTGCGCGAGCTGGCCCGCTCGCTGGCCGACGCCCGCTCGGTGCTCTTCCTGGGCCGGCACGTCGGGTTCCCGGTGGCGCTGGAGGGCGCGCTCAAGCTCAAGGAGCTGGCGTACATGCACGCCGAGGGCTTCGCGGCGGGCGAGCTCAAGCACGGCCCGATCGCGCTGATCGAGCAGGGGCTGCCGGTCGTCGTGGTGGTGCCCTCGCCGCGCGGGCGCTCGATCCTGCACGACAAGATCGTCTCCAACATCCAGGAGATCCGGGCCCGCGGTGCGAAGACCATCGTGATCGCGGAGGAGGGCGACGAGGCGGTGGTGCCCTACGCCGACCACCTGATCCGGATCCCGGTGACGCCCACGCTGCTCCAGCCGCTGGTCTCGACGGTGCCGCTGCAGGTCTTCGCCTGCGAACTGGCCACCGCGAAGGGCCACGAGGTGGACCAGCCGCGCAACCTGGCCAAGTCCGTGACGGTGGAGTAGCCACCGGCTAGGGTCGGTCGGGTGATCATCGGTGTGGGAATCGACGTCGCCTCGATCGACCGCTTCACGGAGTCGCTCGCGCGGACCCCGGGCCTGCGCGAGCGGCTCTTCACCGCGGCCGAGCAGCTGCAGCCCTCCGGCAAGCAGCGCTCGGCCGCCTCGCTCGCGGCCCGGTTCGCGGCCAAGGAGGCGCTGGCCAAGGCGCTCGGCGCGCCGGGCGGGCTGGAGTGGCACGACGCCGAGGTGCGCAGCGAGCCGTCGGGCCGGCCGACCTTGCACGTCAGCGGCACGATTGCCGCGCGTGCGGCGGAACTCGGCGTGCGGACGTGGCACTTGTCGCTGAGCCACGATGCGGGCGTGGCCTCGGCGGTGGTCGTCGCGGAGGGTTAGGTTGCTGTCATGCGCCACGCTCACACCGTCGAACAAGTCCGCGCCGCCGAGGCCGAACTGGCCGGGCAGCCCCTGATGGACCGGGCCGTCGCGGGCCTGGTCGCCACCTGTGCCCGGGTGCTGACCCGCCGGCGCGGCCGGGTCTACGGCAGCCGGGTGCTGGTGCTGGCGGGCAGCGGCGACAACGGCGGCGACGCGCTCTTCGCCGGCGCGAGGCTGGCCCGCCGCGGCGCCGCCGTGACCGCCGTCCTGCTGACCCCCGAACGGGCGCACCCCGCCGCGCTCGCGGCGCTGCGGGCGACGGGCAGTCAGGTGACCACGGATCAGGAGGTCGGCCTGGCCGACTTCAGCCGCGCCGACCTGATCCTCGACGGGATCGTCGGCATCGGCGGCAGCGGCCCGCTGCGACCGGCCGCCGAACCGTACGCCCGGCAGCCGCGCCGCGGCACGCTGATCGCGGTGGACCTGCCGAGCGGGGTGGACGCCGACACCGGGGAGGTCGCCGGGGCCGCGCTGCGCGCCGACCTGACGGTCACCTTCGGCACCCACAAGCCGGGCCTGCTGATCGACCCGGGCGCCGGGTACGCCGGCCCCGTGCAGCTGGTGGGGATCGGGCTGCGCCCGCCCGCCGCGCCCGTCGAGGCGCTCCAGCACGCCGACCTGGCCGAGCTGCTGCCCTGGCCGGCGGCCGAGAGCGACAAGTACAAGCGCGGCGTGGTGGGGGTGCTGGCCGGCTCCGAGCGCTACCCGGGCGCCGGGCTGCTCGCGGTGGCCGGTGCCCTGCACGGCGGCGCCGGCGCGGTGCGCTACCAGGGCCGGGCCGGCGAGGAGCTGGTCCGCCGCCACCCCGAGATCCTGCTCACCGCCGGGCGGGTGCAGTCCTGGGTGGTGGGCCCCGGCTCCGGTGACGACACCGCCGAGGCGCTGGACGACGCGCTGGCCGGCCAGGTCCCGGTGCTGGTGGACGCCGACGGCCTGACCGAACTGGCCCGCCGCGGCCCGCGCGCGCTGGCCGGGCGCAGCGCCCCCACCCTGCTGACCCCGCACGCGGGCGAGGCGGCCCGGCTGCTGGGCGGGGACGCGAGCGCGGACCAGGTGGCCGGCGCCCGGCTGCGGCACGCCCGCGAGCTGGCCGCCCGGTACGGCGCCACCGTGCTGCTCAAGGGTTCGACCACCGTCGTCGCCCGCCCGGACGGCACCGCCCGGGTGAACGCCACCGGCACCGGCTGGCTGGCCACCGCGGGCAGCGGCGACGTGCTGGCCGGCCTGATCGGCGCGCTGCTCGCCGCCGGTCTGCCGCCCTTCGACGCCGCGCCGGTCGGCGCCTACCTGCACGGACTGGCCGGCCGGCTGGCCGCCGGCAGCGGCGCGCCGATCACCGCCAGTGACATCGCCGCGGCCCTGCCGGCCGCCTGGCGCGATGCCGCCGAGGGGCGCCCGGTGGCCCGTCGGGCGGGCAACGCCGCAGGTCTGGGAGACTGACCCCGATGACAACTGCGAACACGACCGGGACCGCCATGCTCGCCGAGGGACTGCGCGCCGAGGCGACGATCGATCTGGCCGCGCTCCGAGGCAACCTCGCGTCACTGCGTGAGCGGGTGTCGAGCGCCGCCCTGATGGCTGTGGTGAAGGCCGACGCCTACGGCCACGGCGCGCTGCCGTGCGCCCTGGAGGCGCTGGCGGCGGGCGTGCGCTGGCTCGGCGCCACCACGCCCGAGGAGGCGCTGGCGCTGCGCGCGGCCGGGATCGCCCCCGAACAGGCCAGGGTGCTGTGCTGGCTGTGGACGCCGGGCGGCCCCTGGGCCCAGGCGCTGCGGGCCGACATCGACGTGTCGATCAGCGGTCAGTGGGCGCTGGACGAGCTGCTCGACGCGGTGCGGGCCACCGGCATACCCGCGCGGGTCCACCTGAAGGCCGACACGGGCCTGGGCCGCAACGGCTGCCAGCCGCACGACTGGCCCGATCTGGTGGACGCCGCGCTGCGCGCGCAGGCCGCCGGGCAGCTCGAGGTGGTCGGCATCTGGTCGCACTTCGCCGCCGCGGACGAGCCGGGCCACCCCTCGATCCGGGCCCAGCAGGACGCCTTCGCCGCCGCGCTGGCCTATGCCGAGCGCGCCGGGGTGCGTCCCGAGGTCCGCCACATCGCCAACTCGCCGGCCACCCTGCTGCTCCCGGAGACCCACTACGACCTGGTCCGCACCGGCCTGTCGATGTACGGCCTGTCGCCGGTGCCCGAGGTGGGTTCGCCGGCCGACTTCGGGCTGCGCCCGGTGATGTCGCTCAGTGCCCGGCTGGCCCTGGTCAAGCAGGTCCCGGGCGGACACGGCGTCAGCTACGGCCACCAGTACACGACCCCGGGCGACACCACCCTCGGCCTGGTCCCGGTCGGCTACGCCGACGGCATCCCGCGGCACGCGAGCGGGACCGGCCCGGTGAAGATCGGCGGCAAGTGGCGCACGGTGGCCGGCCGGGTCGCGATGGACCAGTTCGTGGTCGACCTCGGCGGTGACACGCCCGAGGTGGGCGAGGAGGTGCTGCTCTTCGGCAGCGGCGAGCGCGGTGAGCCGACGGCCGAGGACTGGGCACGGGCCTGCGGGACCATCGCGTACGAGATCGTCACCCGGATCGGGTCCCGGGTGCCGCGCCGCTACGTGGGCGGGAGCGGGGCGCTCGGGTGAGCGGGCGGGCGGCGTGAGCGACCCGGCGGGCCCGGCGGTCCCGGGCGGTGCGGCGGGCCCGGTCAGCCGGGCCGGGCTGATCGGCCTGTCGCTCGGCGTGGCGGCGGCCGGGGCCGCGGCGGGCGTGGCGATCGAGCGCCTGACGCTGGGCCGGGCCCGTCGGCGGGCCCGCGAGGAGCTGGACGCGGTCGCCCCCTTCGGCACGCTGCGCGGACGGCCGCGCACCGTGCGGGCCGAGGACGGCACCGAGCTGTACGTCGAGGTGGACGGCCCGGAGGCGGGCGAGTCGGCGCTCACCGTGGTCTTCTGCCACGGCTACTGCCTCAACCAGGACAGCTTCCACTTCCAGCGCGCGGCGCTGCGGGCCGGTCTGCGGCTGGTCTTCTGGGACCAGCGCAGCCACGGCCGCTCCGAGCGCTCCCGCTCCCACCTGGCCGGGCGCCCCGCCTCGATCGACCAGCTGGGCAGCGACCTCGAGGCGGTGCTCGACGCGGTCGCGCCGAGCGGGCCGCTGGTACTGGTCGGCCACTCGATGGGCGGCATGACCGTCATGGCGCTGGCCGACCGGGCGCCGCAGCTGTTCCGGGACCGGGTGGCCGGGGTCGCGCTGATCGGCACGATGGCCGGGCAGTGGGAGACCGTCACCTTCGGGCTCTCCCCGGTGGGTTCCAAGGTCTGGCGCCGGGTGGGACCCGGCGTGGTCAGGCTGCTGGGCAGTCAGGTCGGCCTGGTGGAGGCCACCCGGCGGATCGGCGCGGACGTCAGCGCCGTCTTCTACCGCCGGTACTCCTTCGGCAGCGGCAAGCCGGTGGACCCGGCGGTGGCCCGGTTCGCCGAGCAGCTGCTGGACGGCACCCCGATCGACGTGGTCGCGGAGTTCTACCCCGCCTTCGGCGCGCACGAGAAGACGGCGGCGCTGGCGGCGATGACCGGGCTGCCGGTGCTGGTGCTGGCCGGCACCGAGGATCTGATCACGCCCGCCACGCACAGCGAGACCATCGCCCGGGCGCTGCCGGACGCCGAGCTGGTCCTGGTGCCCGGGGCCGGCCACCTGGTGCTGCTGGAGTGCCCGGCGGAGGTCAACCGCCGGCTCGCCGTCCTGCTCGAACGCGCGGCCGAGCGGGCGGGCACCGGGCTGCCCGCGGCCGTGCACGAACTGGCGCGCGGCGTGGACGAACCGGCGCGCGGTGCGGACGAGAGCCCCGGGGAGGCGAGCCGCCCCGGGGCGTGAGGCCGCGTCAGGCGGCGTGGCTGCCCTTGCGGCGGCGGAACACCACGAGGGTGCCGACACCGGCGGCGACCACGGCGGCGCCGGTCAGCGCGATCGGCAGGCTGTCGCTGCCGCCACCGGTGAACGCCAGCGAGGGGCCGGCGCTGTGGCCGGCGCTCGCGACGGCGCCGGCCGGGCGGGCCGGGGAGGCGGCCTTGGCGGCGGCGATCACGGCCGGAGCGGGCGCCTGCACCGGCGGGGCGGCGACCTCGGAGCGCAGGCTCGCCGGCACGGCGGAGGTCGAGCCGGGCTGGCTGCTCGCGCCGGTCGGGAGGGCGGAGCCGGTCGGGGCGGTCGAGCCGTTGGACCCGTTGGCGCCGCTGGAGGCCGTGGTGCCACCGGTGCTCGGCGAACCGCTCGCCTGCGGGCCGGTGCCGGCCGCCGCGAACTCGAGCGTGGCGCCCCACATGCCGCTGGCCACGCTGACCGGGGTCCCCGAGGCGTCGAGCAGCGAACCGGTGATGCCGGAGGCGGCGTACGTGACGCCGGTCGGGGTGGTGGGACCGGCGGTCAGCCGCACGTGGATGCTCGCGGCCTCACCGGCCGGCAGGTACAGCCAGCTGTTGTCCCACGGGTCGCCCTGCGGGCCCGGGTAGACCATCGCCCAGGTCGTCGGGGCCGACGGTCCCGAGCCGAGCACGGCCGCGGGGTGCCAGGCGCCCTGGGGGTCCTGGACCTCGAGCTTCAGCGGGGCGGGGCCCGGGTTCGCCGGGGTGTTCGGCACGAAGAGGTTCGGGAAGGCGATCAGGTCCTGGTGGCTCGGGTTGGTGTAGGTCACCGTGAACTCGGCCGGCGCGCCGCCCACCACGATCGGGTGGGTCGGCATCGACTCGAAGCCGACCGAGGGGTTGTCGGCCTGCGCGGCCGGCGGCAGCTGGGTGATCGAGCTGGGCGACCCGCTCGGGCTGCCCGTCACCGCGGAGGCACTGGGCGAGGCGAGGGGGGAGGAGGAGGTGCTGCCGCTGGGTGAGGGCACCGGGGAGGACCAGGTGCTGCCGCTGGGCGAGGGCACCGGGGAGGACCAGGTGCTGCCGCTGGGCGAGGGCACCGGCGAGGACCAGGTGCTGCCGCTCGGTGAGGGCACCGGCGAGGACCAGGTGCTGCCGCTCGGTGAGGGCACCGGCGAGGACCAGGTGCTGCCGCTGGGGCTGGGGCTGGGGAAGGGCGAGGCGGTGTCGGCGAACGCACTCGGGCCCGCGATCGCGGCGAGTACGACGGCGCTGCCGAGCGCGGTGGCGACGGCCGCCAAACGCGTCTTCATAAGGGTCCCCTGTTGGTGAAGAGTCTGGTGGGCGAAGAGTTGCGATCTTCGCGAGAGCTGCACGGACGATAGCGGCCCGCGAACCACCCCTGGCAACGGGGTTTCCCGCTGCACCGTGTACAGAAGGCCCATCGCTGCCCACAGCCGGACGAAACGACCGCCCCGCCGCGTGGGCCGCGCCCGATATGGCACCGTTGGCTCTGAGTCGACCGACCCGTCCAGCAGACAAGAGGAGCCATGGGCGCCCACACCACACTCACCGTCCCCACGCCCGAGCTGATGACCGGGCTCGGCCGCCGGCTGGCCGGGGTGCTGCGGCCCGGGGACCTGGTGCTGCTCTCCGGTGAGCTGGGGGCAGGCAAGACCACGCTGACCCGGGGCCTGGGGGAGGGGCTCGGCGTGCGCGGGGCGGTGACCTCGCCGACCTTCGTGATCGCCCGGGTGCATCCGTCGCTGGTCGGCGGTCCCGCGCTGGTGCACGTGGACGCGTACCGGCTGGGCGGCGGGCTGGACGAGATGGAGGACCTGGACCTGGACGTCTCGCTGCCGCAGTCCGTGGTGGTGGTCGAGTGGGGCGAGGGCAAGGTCGAGGAGCTGTCGGAGGACCGTCTGGAGGTGCGGATCGAGCGCGCGCTCGGCGGCGCCGCTGCCGCGGTGGACGAGGCGGCGGTGGAGGAGAGCGTCGACCCGCGCCGGGTGATCCTGCGGGGTCTGGGCGAGCGCTGGACCGGGGTGGACCTGGCGGCGCTGGAAGTCGACGGGGCCGACGTCTGAGGCTACGGCTCTCCATCCGACGCTTATCCCGACACTTACCGACAGACTGTCGGGATCCTGTTGCGGCGGCGGTGGCCGACGTGGTGGGATGGGCTTTGCAGTTAGGTGTACCTAACTAGGGAGTCGTGATGGAGAGCAGCACCCCCGCCGCCGAGCGGGTGCCGATGGGCCGGCTGCTGGCGGCGACGGCCGCGGCCGCGGCCGTGTGCACCCCGCCGAAGTCCCGTGAGCCCAAGTCGCACGAGTCGGGTTCCCACGAGCCGAAGCCCGGCGATCAGGGGACCACCTGTACCCGGGTCCCGTCGGGGGCGAAGTCCCAGAGGGTCTGACCGTCGGCCCGGTCGGTGCGGATGCCGCCGGTCTTGGTCTTCGGGTCGGCCGCGGG
Source organism: Kitasatospora sp. NBC_01302 (assembly GCF_035976515.1). Taxonomy (NCBI): domain Bacteria; kingdom Bacillati; phylum Actinomycetota; class Actinomycetes; order Kitasatosporales; family Streptomycetaceae; genus Kitasatospora; species Kitasatospora sp. NBC_01302. Next base: position 4,000,092 of record NZ_CP108404.1, on the reverse strand, counting down.
CGTGGCGCCGTCGACGGCGGCGCTGAAGCCGAAGACGGTGCCGCCCAGCTGGGCGAAGCGCACCACGTGCTCGATCTGCTTGCCGTCGGTGCCGTTGGCCGCCGCCGCCCGGCTGTAGACGGTGTAGCTGCCCGGGGCCGGGTTCACCGACCCGGGCGTCACCGCGAAGGCGGCCTGGACCTGCGGGTCCTTCTTCGGGTCGACCAGCCAGACCACCTTGGCGCCCACCGAGTAGACCACCCGCCGCACGGCGATGCCGGTCGCCGTCGCGGGCAGCGGGGGGATCGTGGGGGAGGGCGAGGCGCTGGGCGACGGCGAGCCGGACGGCGCGGAGCTCGCGCTCGGCGGCGGCTGGGCGGCGGAGGCCTTCGCGGCGGTGCCCTCGGCCTGGACGGCGAGCAGGGCGATCAACCCCAGGGCCCCCAGGGTCAGCCCGGCAACCGCGACTGCAGGACCCCTCTTCGCCACTGTCCGCTCCCGTCGTTCGTAGGGCCGTGCGCCCCATCGTGCCAGGTTCCGCAGGGGCCTTAAGGGACATCGCGAACGTGTGTTCCGAAGGTAGGACAAAAGCGCTGCCCCAGCGACCAACTAACCTGGACCCGTGCTGCTGCTTGCGTTCGACACCGCTACCCCTGCCGTCACCGCCGCCGTCCACGACGGCTCGGCCGTTCTGGCCCAGACCTACCAGGTCGATGCCCGGCGCCACGGCGAACTGCTGCTGCCCGCGATCGGGCGGGTGCTGGCCGAGGCGGGGGTGGACAAGCGGGAGCTGACCGCGCTCGCGGTCGGCGTCGGCCCCGGCCCGTACACCGGTCTGCGGGTGGGCCTGGCCACGGCCGCCGCCCTCGGCCACGCGCTCGGCCTGCCGGTGCACGGCGTCTGCACGCTGGACGCGATCGCCCACCAGGCCCGGGCCGAAGGCCTGACCGGCCCCTTCACGGCGGCCACCGACGCGCGTCGCAAGGAGGTCTACTGGGCCGACTACGACGCCGAGGGCCGCCGGGTCGAGGGCCCGGCGGTGGACCGTCCCGGCGAGCTGGCGGCCCGTGAGGTCTCGGTCGGCGCCGGCGCGCTGCTCTACCCCGAGACCTTCCCGGGCGCGCACGGCCCCGAGCACCTGTCGGCCGGCGCGCTGGCCGACTTCGCGGTCACCGAGCTGGCCGCCGGGCGCGAGCTGCTCGCGCCGCTGCCGCTCTACCTGCGCCGCCCGGACGCCCAGGTGCCGGCCGGCTACAAGGCGGTGCTGCCGGCGTGACCGCACCCGTGCGGACCGCGCGCATCACGCTGCGGCCGATGCGCTGGTGGGACATCGCGCCGGTGCTGGAGCTGGAGCCGCGGCTCTTCCCGGAGGACGCCTGGTCGGCCGGGATGTACTGGTCGGAGCTGGCCGAGGCGCACCCGGACGGCAACCGCCACTACACGGTGGCCACCACCGAGGACGGCACCATCGTCGGCTACGCGGGCCTGATGGCGGTCGGCGACGAGGCGGACGTGCAGACCATCGGCGTGGACGACCGCTACCAGGGCCGGGGTCTGGGGTCCGCGCTGCTCGGCGACCTGATCGCCGAGGCGGCCCGGCGCTGCTGCACCGCGCTGCTGCTCGAGGTGCGGATCGACAACTTCCGCGCCCAGCGCCTCTACGAGCGCTTCGGCTTCGCGCCCGTCGGCATCCGGCGCGGCTACTACCAGCCGGCCAACGTCGACGCGCTGGTGATGCGCCTGGCCCCGCTGACCGACAACGAGCTGACCGATCACCAGCCGACCGAGAACGACACCGAGGATGAAGACCATGGCTGACGAACCGCTCGTCCTGGGCATCGAGACCTCCTGCGACGAGACCGGCGTCGGCATCGTGCGCGGCACGACCCTGCTGGCCGACGCGGTGGCCTCCAGCGTCAACGACCACGCCCGGTTCGGCGGCGTGGTCCCGGAGATCGCCAGCCGGGCCCACCTGGAGGCGATGGTCCCCACCATCCAGCGCGCGCTGGACACCGCCGGGATCAAGGCGAGCGACCTGGACGGCATCGCCGTCACCGCCGGCCCCGGCCTGGCCGGCGCGCTGCTGGTGGGCGTCAGTGCCGCCAAGGCCTACGCCTGGGCGCTGGACAAGCCGCTCTACGGGGTCAACCACCTCGCCTCGCACATCTGCGTGGACCAGCTGGAGCACGGCCGGCTGCCCGAGCCGACGATGGCCCTGCTGGTCTCCGGCGGCCACTCCTCGCTGCTGCTGACCGGCGACATCACCTCCGACGTCCGGCCGCTGGGCGCCACCATCGACGACGCGGCCGGCGAGGCCTTCGACAAGGTGGCCCGGGTGCTCGGCCTCGGCTTCCCCGGCGGCCCGGTGGTGGACCGGATGGCCCGCAGCGGCGACCGCAAGGCGATCCACTTCCCGCGCGGCCTGAGCGGCCCCAAGGACCCCGCCTTCGACTTCTCCTTCTCCGGCCTGAAGACCTCGGTGGCCCGCTGGGTGGAGGCCAAGCGGCGGGCCGGCGAGGAGGTGCCGGTGGCGGACGTCGCGGCCTCCTTCCAGGAGGCGGTGACCGACGTGCTGACCCGCAAGGCGGTCAAGGCCTGCCAGGAGCACGGCGTCGACCACCTGATGATCGGCGGCGGCGTGGCGGCCAACTCACGGCTGCGCGCGATGGCCGAGCAGCGCTGCGAGCGGGCGGGCATCCGGCTGCGGGTGCCGCGTCCGGGCCTGTGCACGGACAACGGCGCGATGGTCGCGGCGCTCGGTGCCGAGATGGTCTGGCGCAACCGCGCCCCCTCGTCGCTGGACCTCTCCGCGGACTCCTCGCTGCCGGTCACCGAGGTGTCGGTGCCCGCGGCCGAGGCCCATGGCGACCTGCACGGCCAGGCCTACCGCGCGCTGGACGGCCAGGCGTGACCGAGGCGGTGATGTGGGAGGCCAAGGCGGCCCAGGGCCGCGGCGCCGACCTGCTCGCCTGGGCCCGCGAGCAGGCGCTGCCCGCGCTGGCGGCGGCTGCCGGACGGGTCGAGCTGTTCAGCGCGCCCGGGGAGCGGGTGCTGCTGATCAGCTGGTGGCCCCAGGGGGTCGCGCGGCTCGCGCCGCCGCAGCCGCCGGCCGGGCTGCTGGCCCGGCCCGTGCACCATTGGGCGTTCCGCAGCGAGCTGGTGGTCGAGGCAGGGTAGCGTTCGGGGCCGGAAGCTGAACGAAACCTGATCGAAGCCTGATCATCGAGAGTGCTGGGGGCGGGACGCCGTGAACTGGGACCACAGGAGCCGGCTGACGGCGGTCACGGCGGGTGCGCTCGCCCTGGTCGCGGCCGTCACGGTCAGCGGCTGCGGCAGCGGCGGCGGCGGTGGCACCGCGGACGCCAAGGGCACCGCCGCCCCGCAGGGCGCCGCACCGGCGGCCGGCTCACCGGCTCCGCCGCCGGCCGCTTCCGCCCCGGCCGCCTCGCCGAGCACCGCGGCCCCGGCCGGCCAGGTGCCGGCGGCAGCCTGGGCCAAGTGGAACGTCCCGCCGCTGCCCGCCGCCCCGCCGCCGCCCGCGGACAAGCCGGTCAAGCTGACGAAGACCGGCCAGGTCCCGGTGATCAGCAACATCACCACCACCGACAAGGTGGTCTTCGTGACCCTCGACGACGGCGCGGAGAAGGACCCCAAGTTCATCGAGATGATGAACGACCTGAAGGTCCCGATCACCATGTTCCTGATGAACGACACGATCAAGGACGACTACGGCTACTTCAAGCCGCTGCAGGCGGCCGGCAACTCGATCCAGAACCACACGCTGCACCACCCGCAGATGAGCACCAAGTCGGCCGCCGAGCAGAAGAGCGAGGTCTGCGGCGACCAGCAGGTGCTGACCCAGCAGTACGGCACCGCCCCGATCCTGTTCCGCCCGCCCTACGGCGACGGCGCGCACACGCCGACCCTGAACACCGCCGTCCAGCAGTGCGGGCCGCGCGCGATCGTGCTGTGGCGCGAGACGATGCAGATCCACGACATGCAGTACCAGACCGCCGACAAGAAGCTGAAGCCCGGCGACATCATCCTGGCCCACTTCCGCGGTCCGACGGACCTCAAGGGCGAGACGATGACCCAGATGTTCGGCGAACTGCTCAGCCGGATCCAGGAGCAGGGCTTCACGGTGGCCCGGCTGGACGACTACATCGCCCCGCCGGCCGGCTGAGCCGTCGGCTGCGCCACGAGCATCGCCGGGGCGTCGGCGATCCGGGTCAGGAAGACGGTGGCCGCGTTCGGCCCCTCGGGCTTGAGCTGGCGGCGCAGCTCCTCCGGGGTCAGCCCGATGCCGCGCTTCTTGATCACCACGGTGCCCACCGCCCGCTGCCGCAACAGCGCCTTGAGCTTCTTGACGTTGAACGGGAGCACGTCGGTGATCTCGTAGGCGTGGGCGTAGGGCGTGGCCAGCAGCCGGTCCGAGGTCAGGTACGCGATCATCGGGTCGATCAGGGTGGCGCCCAGGTGGCCGGCGACCTCGGCGACCAGGTGGGCGCGGATCACCGCGCCGTCCGGCTCGTAGAGGTAGCGGCGCACCGGTCCGGCCGGCGGATCGGGCAGCCGGCCGCCGGTGAGGCTGTCCCCGCCCGGCAGCAGGGTGGCGCGGTGCGGGGCGTCGGCCGCGGGCCCGGTGCCGAACCAGAGCACCGCCTCCTTGACCTCGCCGTGGTCGGAGACCCACTCCGCCTCGGCGTCCTCGGGGACGGCGTCGTGCGGGATCCCCGGGGCCACCTTGAGCGCTCCGAACGGGGTGCGGCGACCGGCCTCGATCGCCCAGGAGAGCGGCGGCGAGTACGCGGCGGGGTCGAAGACGCGGCCCTTGGCGGTGCGCCGGGCGGGGTCGGTGAAGACGGCGTCGAAGCCGTCCACCGACACCTCGGTGACGTCCGCGCAGCGCACCTCGATCAGCTCGGCGAGGCCGAGCGCGGCGGCGTTGGCGGCGGCCACCGCGCAGGTCAGCGGGTCCCGGTCGACGGCGAGGACGCTGATCCCGGCCCGGGCGAGTGCGATCGCGTCGCCGCCGATGCCGCCGCACAGGTCGGCCAGCCGGCGCACCCCGAGCGCGGCGAAGCGCCGGGCCCGCCAGTCGGCGACGGTGCGGCGGGTGGACTGCTCGACCCCGTTGGGAGTGAAGTACATCCGCCGCGCGTCGGCGCCGAACTTGGCCCCGGCCCGCTGACGCAACCGTGCCTGCCCCAGGGCCGCCGAGACCAGCTCCGCCGGGTGCTCCCGCCGCAGCCTGGTGGCCAGCGCCAGCTCCTGCTCGGGGGCGTACTCCTGCAGGTCGTCCAGCAGTCGCTGCCCCTGCTCGGTCAGCAACTGCTCAAAGCTCTCGGTCTCCACCCGCCCATTGTCCCGGGTGAAGGTCGCCCCGCTGACCTGCGGCCTGTCCCGCTCCCCGGATTCGCCGGGCGCGCCGTTGGCACTCTGGTTGACTGAGTGCTAACCGCGGCCTAAGGTCGTTCCTGGCACTCCCCCCAGGGGGAGTGCTAACGCGACAGTGCTGGTCTGACCCCCGCGACGGCAGGCCGACGGTGTCGCCACCTACCTGTTAGACAACCCCGTAATCTCCGAAGGGGAACTCGGACGTGACCACCGCCAGCAGCAAGGTTGCCATCAAGCCGCTTGAGGACCGCATCGTGGTCCAGCCGCTCGACGCCGAGACCACCACGGCCTCCGGCCTGGTTATCCCGGACACCGCCAAGGAGAAGCCCCAGGAGGGCGTCGTCCTGGCCGTCGGCCCGGGCCGCTTCGAGGATGGCCAGCGCCTGCCGCTCGACGTCGCCGTCGGCGACGTCGTCCTGTACTCGAAGTACGGCGGCACCGAGGTGAAGTACAAGGGCGAGGAGTACCTCGTCCTCTCGGCTCGCGACGTCCTCGCCATCGTCGAGAAGTAAGCAGTCCGGCGGACCTGACGGTCCGTCCTTTGGTCCCGCCCCGGATCCGTGTCTCCCTGCCAGGCAACTGCCGCAGGGGCCCAAGACAGGGGCCCGGGGCGTGGCTGTTGGTCCACCTGACGTGACGTCACGTAACGCAGACATCCCGAGGAAACGGAATCATGGCGAAGATCCTGCAGTTCGACGAGGACGCCCGCCGCTCGCTCGAGCGCGGTGTGAACAAGCTGGCCGACACCGTCAAGGTGACCATCGGCCCCAAGGGTCGCAACGTCGTCATCGACAAGAAGTTCGGCGCCCCGACCATCACCAACGACGGTGTCACCATCGCCCGTGAGGTCGAGCTCGACGACCCGTACGAGAACCTTGGCGCGCAGCTCGTCAAGGAGGTCGCCACCAAGACCAACGACGTCGCGGGCGACGGCACCACCACCGCCACCGTGCTGGCCCAGGCCCTGGTCAACGAGGGTCTGCGCAACGTCGCCGCCGGTGCCGGCCCGGCCGCCCTGAAGAAGGGCATCGACAAGGCCGTCGCCGCCGTCACCGAGCACCTGCTCTCGGTCGCCCGCGAGATCGAGGGCAAGGACGACATCGCCGCCGTCGCGTCCCTCTCCGCGCAGGACCCGCAGGTCGGCGAGCTGATCGCCGAGGCGATCGACAAGGTCGGCAAGGACGGCGTGATCACCGTCGAGGAGTCGAACACCTTCGGCGTGGAGCTCGACTTCACCGAGGGCATGCAGTTCGACAAGGGCTACCTGTCGCCCTACTTCGTCACCGACCAGGAGCGCCAGGAGGCGGTCCTGGAGGACCCGTACATCCTGATCAACCAGGGCAAGATCTCCTCCATCCAGGAGCTGCTCCCGCTGCTGGAGAAGATCCTGCAGGGCGGTGCCTCCAAGCCGCTGCTGATCATCGCCGAGGACGTGGACGGCGAGGCGCTCTCCACCCTCGTGGTGAACAAGATCCGTGGCACCTTCAACGCGGTGGCCGTCAAGGCCCCGGGCTTCGGTGACCGCCGCAAGGCCATCCTGGGCGACCTGGCCACCCTGACCGGTGCCACCGTCATCGCCGAGGAGGTCGGCCTCAAGCTCGACCAGGCCGGCCTGGAGGTGCTGGGCTCCGCCCGCCGCGTGACCATCACCAAGGACGAGACCACGGTCGTCGACGGTGCCGGTGACAGCGAGGCCGTGGCCGGCCGCGTCGCCCAGATCAAGGCCGAGATCGCGGGCACCGACTCGGACTGGGACCGCGAGAAGCTGCAGGAGCGCCTGGCCAAGCTGGCCGGCGGCGTCTGCGTGATCAAGGTCGGCGCCGCCACCGAGGTGGAGCTCAAGGAGCGCAAGCACCGCCTGGAGGACGCCATCTCGGCGACCCGCGCCGCGGTCGAGGAGGGCATCGTCGCCGGCGGTGGCACCTCCCTGGTGCACGCGCAGAAGGTGCTGGACGGCGGCCTGGGCCTGTCGGGCGACGAGGCCACCGGTGTCGCCGTGGTCCGCAAGGCGCTCGCCGAGCCGCTGCGCTGGATCGCCCAGAACGCCGGCCTGGAGGGCTACGTCATCACCTCCAAGGTCGCCGAGCTGGACGGCAACCAGGGCTTCAACGCCGCCACCGGCGAGTACGGCGACCTGGTGAAGGCCGGCGTCATCGACCCGGTCAAGGTCACCCGCTCCGCCCTGGAGAACGCCGCCTCGATCGCCTCGCTGCTGCTCACCACCGAGACCCTCGTGGTGGAGAAGCCGGCCGAGGAGGAGGCCGGCGCCGGTCACTCGCACGGTGGCCACGGCCACTCGCACTGACCCGAGCCGGTAACGCGCGCTGAGCGCGCCACCTCGCTGCCGAGGCCCGGTCACCCCCGCTCGACGGGGGTGACCGGGCCTCACGCGTTCGGGTGACCGGGGCGCGCGGCGTACGGTTGGCGCATGATCGAGGCTCGTCATCTCCGTGTCCTGCGCGCGGTCGCCCGCACCGGCTCCTTCTCCGCCGCGTCGCGCGAGCTGGGGTGCACCCAGCCGGCGGTCAGCCAGCAGATGAAGGCGCTGGAGAAGGCGGTCGGGCTGCCACTGGTGGCCCGGTCCGGGCGCGGGGTGCGGCTGAGCGAGGCCGGCGAGGTGCTGCTCAAGCACGCCGCGGGGATCCTGGCCGGGCTGTCCGCCGCCGAGCAGGAGGTGGCCGCCATCGCCGGCCTGCGGGCCGGTCGGGTGCGGCTGGTCTCGTTCCCGACGGCGAGTTCCACCCTGGTGCCGCCCGCCGTCGCCCGACTGCGCGACGCCCATCCGGGGGTGCGCGTGTCGCTGGTGGAGGCCGAGCCGCCGGAGTCGCTGGCGATGCTGCGCGGCGGCGAGTGCGAGATCGCGCTGGCCTTCCGCTACCCGGACCAGGCCGCGGGCCCGCTGGGGGCGGAGCCGGCCGCCGGGGCACCCGGCGCCCCCTCGCACAGCACCTCCCGGGCCGACCGGGCCGCCGCGGTGCTGGCGGCGGCCGAGACGGCCGCCGCGGGGGACTGGTCCGACCTGGTGGCCCGCCCGCTGCTGGCGGATCCGCTGGTCGGCCTGCTGCCGGTGGACCACCGGCTGGCCGGTCGCGGTGCGGAGCACCCCGTCGAGCTGGCCGAGCTGGCCGGGGAGCAGTGGATCGCGGGCTGCCCGCAGTGCCGCGGGCATCTGGTGGAGCTCTGCGCGGGGGCCGGCTTCGCGCCCCGGATCGACTTCGCGACCGACGACTACCCGGCGGTGGTGGGCCTGGTGGCCGCGGGGCTGGGGGTCGCGGTGCTGCCGAGCCTGGCGCTGGCGGCGGTGCGGCACGACGCGGTGGCCGCGGTCCCGGTGCACGCGGCCTTCGGCGGGCCCGCGGTGCGCGAGGTGGTGGCGCTCACCCTGCCCGACCTGGCCGAGGTGCCGGCCGTCGCGCTCATGCTCGACCGGCTCGCCATGGTGGCGGCCGGTCGCTGAAGGGATGCCGAGGGCCGGGCCGGCGGGTGCGGACCTCCGAAGGCCGGGGCCGGGTGAGCAGAACGGTGAAAGAAGAAACGTTTCCTCCGGTCGGAGGCCGGTGATCGGCCGTTACTGGGGGGCGGCCATGGGCACCTCGACCAGCCGGTTGCGCGCGCGTCCCTGGAGTTCCTCGCGTTCGTCCTCGGTCAGGCCGCCCCAGACGCCGTAGGGCTCCCGGACGGCCAGCGCGTGTGCCGCGCACTCGGTCCGGACGGGGCAGCGCATGCAGACCTCCTTGGCGCTCTGCTCGCGCGAACTGCGCGCCGCTCCGCGTTCGCCCTCGGGGTGGAAGAAGAGCGAACTGTCCACGCCGCGGCAGGCGGCGGAGAGCTGCCAGTCCCACAGATCCGCGTTCGGACCGGGGAGTCGGGAGAAATCGGCCATGGCTCGTTCCCTTCGAGTCGTCCGACAGCCGTTCGGCGAGGCTTCGAGGCGCCGGGATGGACACCTGGAAATATGACTTACGGCAAGCTGTGGGACAAGTCACCCACAGAGCTACACAACAGTCAATGATCGTACAAAAGCCATAAAAACGGACGAAGGGCGCCGAAAAGCGGTCGCGTCCACTGTGGCAATCGGGTGGACCGGTGTGTCGGCGCCGCCCGGCCCGGGCTGCCGCCAGGCCGTACTCCGGCGTGCGCGGCGCGCGCCGGCTGTGGGTGCCGAGCACAAAAGAGCGGCGTTTGCCCCGCGATGCGGCTGATCCGTAATGGGTTGGCCACGTACAGTGGTGGAGATGGCCCTGAAGGCCGTAACTCATTCGAGTGACGGTCGTTGGAAGTGCGGAGAGTGTTCGTACCAGCCAGGAGGCTCAACGTGACGCGGATCAGCGGAGGACGGTCATGACTTCCGTTCTCGTTTGCGACGATTCACCGCTTGCCCGGGAGGCGCTGCGCCGCGCGGTGGCGACCGTGCCGGGTGTCGACCGGGTGACAACGGCGACGAACGGTGAGGAGGTCCTCCGCCGCTGGGTGGCCGACCGCTCCGACCTCGTCCTGATGGATGTCCGGATGCCCGGACTGGGCGGGGTGGAGACCGTGCGGCGGTTGCTGTCCGCGGACCCGGGGGCCCGGATCATCATGCTCACGGTCGCCGAGGACCTCGACGGCGTCGCGCTCGCGGTGGCCGCCGGGGCGCGCGGCTACCTGCACAAGGACGCCTCGCGGGCCGAGCTGCGGGCCACCGTGACCCAGGCGCTGGCCGATCCGACCTGGCGGCTGGCGCCGCGCCGGCTGCGCAGCCCGGACATGGGGGCGGCCCCCACCCTGACGGCGCGTGAGATCCAGGTGCTCGAGGGCATGAGTCACGGGCGCAGCAACGCCGAGATCGGCCGTGAGCTCTTCCTCTCCGAGGACACCGTGAAGACGCACGCCCGGCGCCTGTTCAAGAAGCTCGGCGCCTCGGACCGCGCCCACGCGGTGGCGCTCGGCTTCCGCTGGGGCCTGGTCCGCTGAAGGTCCACCGGCCCCTGCCGCGCCCCTTCCTCCCCTGGACGGAGGGAGGGGCGCGGCCGCTTTTCCTCGGGCGCGGCATAGGACCTTCGGCCCGTCAGGCTGCACCATGGAGGGGTGGAGCACGGCGACGGTGGGAGCGGGGGTGGCTCGGTGGCGGATAACGTTCCGGTGCACAAGTCCGGACGCGGTGCGAGGTTTTCCGATGTGACCAGGCACCATGGACCGATGCGCGACGACGAGGCCACCGACTCCGGCGAGGAAGCACCGGCCGCTGCCGTCCCCGGCAACTCCGGGGCCCGCGGCCGCAGGTCGTCGCCGAACACCGGCACATCGCCGCTGGTGGCCGAGCTGGTCTCGGCCGCGGTCCGCGGCGAAGGACCGGCCACCGACGCCTTGTTGGCATACGTCCATCCGCTGGTGCTGCGGTACTGCCGCGGCCGGCTGGTGCGGCTGCCCGGCGGCGCCCGGCACCACGTGGACGACGTGGCGCAGGAGGTCTGCGTCGCGGTGCTCTGCGCGCTGCCGCGCTACCGCGACGAGGGGCGCCCCTTCGAGGCCTTCGTCTACAGCATCGCCGCGCACAAGATCGCCGACCTGCAGCGGGCCGCGATGCGCGGACCCGGCTCGACGGTGATCCCGCCGGACGACCTGCCCGAGGTGCCGGACGAGGCGCTGGGCCCCGAGGAGCGGGCGCTGCTCAGCAGCGACGCGGCCTGGATGCGCGAGCTGCTCTCCAACCTGCCGGCCCGTCAGCGTGAGCTGGTGCTGTTGCGGATCGCGGCCGGGCTCTCGGCGGAGGAGACCGGCGAGATGCTGGGGATGTCGCCCGGCGCGGTCCGGGTCGCCCAGCACCGGGCGCTCAGCCGGCTGCGGGCGCTCGCGGAGGAGTCCGCCTAGGGCGCCGCGGTGGCCTGCGGGGTTGTGGAATGGCTCACCATGGCCAGCTGTTGTCAAGGGGGCGCGACGCCGACATTCGCCGCACCAGTACCATGGGGTATCGGCGCCTGGACAGGTTGCCAAAGATCCGCGCGGGCGGGCGCTCCTTTCTTGGATGTTCCTCCAAGCGGTTGCTTCTGGTGTCCTGGCCAGTGCCGGTGAGCGCGCGGGTGTGAGGAGGCCGTCACCACGGCCCAGCCACCCGGCAGAGCGACCCCTGCGCCCCCGACCCTCCGTAGGGCGCATCCGATCGACCGGCCGGCCACGGGAAGGTAGCCCCCACCATGTCTCTTAACGCCGCAGGCGTACCCGAGAAGTTCGCGATGCTCGGGCTCACGTACGACGACGTCCTGCTGCTGCCCGGGGAATCCGCCGTGCTGCCGAACCAGGTGGACACCGCGTCCCGGGTCTCGCGCAACGTCCGGGTGAACATCCCGCTGCTCTCCGCCGCGATGGACAAGGTCACCGAGTCCCGGATGGCGATCGCGATGGCCCGCCAGGGCGGCGTCGGCGTGCTGCACCGCAACCTGTCGATCGAGGACCAGGCCAACCAGGTCGACCTGGTCAAGCGCTCCGAGTCCGGCATGGTCACCGACCCGATCACGGTGGGCCCCGAGACCACGCTGGCCGAGGCCGACGCGCTCTGTGCCAAGTTCCGGATCAGCGGCGTGCCGATCGCCGAGCCGGACGGCAAGCTGCTGGGTATCGTCACCAACCGTGACATGGCCTTCGAGTCGGACCGCAGCCGCCAGGTCCGCGAGATCATGACCCCGATGCCGCTGATCACCGGCAAGGTCGGGATCTCCGGCGAGGACGCGATCGGCCTGCTGCGCCGCCACAAGATCGAGAAGCTCCCGCTGGTCGACGACGAGGGCCGGATCAAGGGCCTGATCACGGTCAAGGACTTCGTCAAGGCCGAGAAGTACCCGAACGCCGCCAAGGACGCCGAGGGCCGGCTGCTGGTCGGCGCGGCCGTCGGCGCCAGCGCCGAGGCCTTCGACCGGGCCCAGGCCCTGGTCGAGGCGGGCGTGGACTTCCTGGTGGTGGACACCTCGCACGGCCACAGCCGCAACGCGCTGGACTGGATCGCCAAGATCAAGTCGGCCGTCGCCGTCGACGTGGTCGGCGGCAACGTGGCCACCCGGGACGGCGCCCAGGCGCTGATCGACGCGGGCGTGGACGGCGTCAAGGTAGGCGTCGGCCCCGGCTCGATCTGCACCACCCGCGTGGTGGCCGGCATCGGCGTGCCGCAGGTGACCGCGATCTACGAGGCCGCGCTGGCGTGCCAGGCGGCCGGCGTGCCGGTGATCGGCGACGGCGGCCTGCAGTACTCCGGCGACATCGGCAAGGCGCTGGCCGCCGGCGCCGACACGGTGATGCTCGGCTCGCTGCTGGCCGGCTGCGAGGAGTCGCCGGGCGAGCTGCTCTTCATCAACGGCAAGCAGTTCAAGTCCTACCGCGGCATGGGCTCGCTGGGCGCCATGCAGTCTCGCGGCCAGGCGAAGTCCTTCTCCAAGGACCGCTACTTCCAGGGTGAGGTCACCTCCGACGAGAAGCTGATCGCCGAGGGCATCGAGGGCCAGGTGCCCTACCGGGGCCCGCTGTCGGCCGTGCTCTACCAGCTGGTCGGCGGTCTGCGGCAGACCATGGGCTACGTGGGTGCCGCCACCGTCGCCGAGATGGAGAGCAAGGGCCGGTTCGTCCGGATCACCTCGGCGGGGCTCAAGGAGAGCCACCCGCACGACATCCAGATGACCGTCGAGGCGCCGAACTACACCAGCCGCTGACCGTGGCGAAGGCCCGCCACCCGGCCCGGGTGGCGGGCCTTTGTGCGTGCTGGGCCGGGCGTCCGGGATACTGGGGGACGATCGTGAGCAGCAAGCAGCAGAGAGGCTCGAAGTGACTGAGATCGAGATCGGGCGAGGCAAGCGCGGCCGGCGGGCGTACTCCTTCGACGACATCGCCGTCGTCCCCAGCCGCCGGACCCGGGACCCGAAGGAGGTCTCGATCGCCTGGCAGATCGACGCCTACCGCTTCGAGCTGCCCTTCCTGGCGGCCCCGATGGACAGCGTGGTCTCGCCCGCGCAGGCCATCGCGATCGGCCGGCTGGGCGGCCTCGGGGTGCTGAACCTCGAAGGCCTGTGGACCCGCTACGAGGACCCGCAGCCGCTGCTGGACGAGATCGCCGCCATCGGCGACGAGGCCGCCGCCACCCGGCGCCTGCAGGAGATCTACGCCGCGCCGATCCAGGCCGAGCTGATCGGCAAGCGGATCCGCGAGGTGCGCGAGTCCGGCGTGGTGACCGCCGCCGCGCTCTCGCCGCAGCGCACCGCCGAGTTCTCCAAGGCGGTCGTGGACGCGGGCGTGGACGTCTTCGTGATCCGCGGCACCACGGTCTCCGCCGAGCACGTCTCGGGCGCGGCCGAGCCGCTGAACCTCAAGCAGTTCATCTACGAGCTGGACGTCCCGGTGATCGTGGGCGGCTGTGCCACCTACACCGCCGCGCTGCACCTGATGCGCACCGGCGCGGCCGGCGTGCTGGTCGGCTTCGGCGGCGGTGCCGCGCACACCACCCGCAACGTGCTGGGCATCCAGGTCCCGATGGCCACCGCCGTCGCGGACGTGGCCGCCGCGCGCCGCGACTACATGGACGAGTCCGGTGGCCGCTACGTGCACGTGATCGCGGACGGCGGCGTCGGCTACAGCGGCGACATCGCCAAGGCCGTGGCCTGCGGTGCGGACGCGGTGATGATCGGTGCCGCGCTGGCCCGCGCCACCGACGCGCCGGGCAAGGGCTTCCACTGGGGCATGGAGGCGGTGCACGAGGAGCTGCCGCGCGGCAAGCGGGTGGACCTGGGCACCGTCGGCAGCACCGAGGAGATCCTCACCGGTCCCTCGCACACCCCCGACGGCACCATGAACCTGTTCGGCGCGCTGCGCCGGGCGATGGCCACCACCGGGTACTCGGAGCTCAAGGAGTTCCAGCGGGTCGAGGTGACGGTCAGCCACCGCTGACGGCAGGTCGACGGCGGGGCCGGGCGGTTCGCCCGGCCCCGCCGTCGCGTTCCCGCCCGGTCAGCGCCGGCCGAACCGCCGGGTGAGCAGGTGGCCCTCGACGGCGGCGACGCCGTAGACGAGCAGGTCCTCGGCGTCCAGCAGGCTGCGCCAGCCGGACAGGGTGTCGCCGAGGTCCGAGCCGAACACGTCGGCCGGGCCCAGCCCGTACTGCTGGTGGAGCACCAGGTAGATGAAGAAGAGCTGGCCGAGGAGGACCCCGAGCAGCGGGAGCAGCGCCCCCAGCAGCGGCAGCGCCGGGTGCCGGCCGCCGAAGCGGCCCAGGGCGAGGGCGATCACCAGGGCGAGCGCGAGGGCGAACCAGCTCCGCTGCCCGTCGGCCGCCTTCATGACGAAGCCGTAGGCCAGCGCGCCCGCGACCGTGGCGGTGAGCCCGGCCGCGGCGCCGGCGCCGAGTCGGCCAGGCCCGGGCGGCTCGGCGAGCCGTGCGTATCCGTAGGGCGCCGACCGGTCGAAGGCGGGTGGCTGTGCGGCGAACGGGTGCGGCTGGTGAGGCTGGTGGGACGGCTGGGGCAGCGGTGGCTCGGGTGCGGTCATGGAGCTTCCCCAGGAGTGGAGCGGATACGACGGGGGCGAACGCTAGCAGCGGCTTCACGTCGGGTGACACCTGATTCCAGTCAGCCGCTGACCATTCCAGGGGTCGAGTGAACAGTAGTCAGGGGCACAGGGGATGATGGAGGCTTGGCCGTCACACCGGTGCGCGCAGCGACCCGACGGTCCGTCACCTGACCGGCAGCAGCACATGGGGGAACGCCCGAATGACCCAGCCGCAGGGCACTTCCGGACGCGTCCTGGCCGATCGCTATCGGCTCGACTCGGTCCTCGGCAGCGGCGGCATGGGGACCGTCTGGCGCGCCGAGGACGAAATGCTGGGCCGGATAGTCGCGGTGAAGGAACTGCGGATGCACGGCGGCGTCGACGACGACGAACGCCACCGCCTGATCGTCCGGACGCTGCGGGAGGCCAAGGCCACCGCGCGGATCCGGCACACCGCCGCCGTCACCGTCTTCGACGTGGTCGAGGAGGACGACCGGCCCTGGATCGTGATGGAGCTGGTCGACGGCCGCTCGCTCGCGGAGGTCGTCAAGGAGGACGGTCCGGTGACGCCGGCCCGTGCCGCCGAGATCGCGCTCGAACTGCTCGGCGTGCTCGGGGCCGCGCACAGCCAGGGCATCCTGCACCGTGACGTCAAGCCGTCCAACGTGCTGATCGGCGAGGACGGCCGGGTGGTGCTGACCGACTTCGGCATCGCCAGTGTGGAGGGCGACAGCTCGGTCACCTCCACCGGCATGCTGGTCGGCGCGCCCTCGTACATCTCGCCGGAGCGGGCCCGCGGGCAGAAGCCCGGTCCGCCGGCCGACCTGTGGTCGCTGGGCGGCACGCTGTACGCGATGCTGGAGGGCAAGCCGCCCTACGACCGGGGATCCGCGCTGGCCACGCTCACCGCGGTGATGACCGAGGAGCTGCCGCCGCCGGCCAACGCCGGGCCGCTGCGCCCGGTGATCGAGGGCCTGCTGGACAAGGACCCCGAGAAGCGGCTGGACGCGTCGACCACCCGCTCGATGCTCAAGCGGATCGTGGCGGAGTCGACCACGCGGGCCGAGTCGACCACGCAGTCGGCGGTGCCGGCCGCGGAGCTGACCAAGCTCGACCTCGCCGCGCCGCAGGCGCCGGCGGCCGGCAAGGGCAGGGCCGGGAAGAAGGACGCCGCCAAGAAGGCCGAGGCAGCACCGGAGGTCGGATCGGCCGACGCTGCGGGCAAGCCGGCCGTGCCGACGCAGCGCAAGCCGGGCCTGCGGCCCGGGCTGAGCACCGTGCGGGTGGGCAGCCGGGTGCCGGCGGGGGAGAGCGCCGCCGCCGTCCCCGCTCCGCTCCCGCAGCCGCCGGCCGGGGAGGACGCGGAGGCGCCCAAGGCCGCCGGGGCCGGGGACGGCGGCTGGTCGCGCAGCGGCACGCTGGGCGTGGCCGCGCGCTGGTCGCGGCGACGGCAGCTGCTGGTCGCCGTGGTGCTGGTGCTGCTGCTGATAGCCGGCGGCGTCTGGCTGGCGGTGGGGTCGGGCGGGTCGACGGAGAAGAAGGGTGCGGCTGCCGCCCCGGCGGCCGGCACCGGCGGATCCGGCACCGGCACGGCCTCCACCGTGTCGCACACCTCCAGTGGCGCCGGTGCGGGCACCCCCTCGGGCGCGGCCCCGGCCGGCAGCACCCCCGCCACCGGTGCCGCCGCCGCGCCGGCGGCCTCCCCGGACACCCCGGCCGGCCCACCCGCCGCCGCCACCGCGCCGACCCCCTCGGCCGCCGCGAGCAGCGCCTCGCCGAGCGGCTCTCCCAGCGGCTCCCCGAGCAGTTCACCCAGCGGCTCTCCCAGCGGTTCGCCGAGCCCCGCCGTGCCGGCCGGCTTCTACCTCTACACGGACCCCTCCGGCTTCTCCGTCCAGCTGCCCAACGGCCTCAACCACGATACGGGCGCCTCGCAGACGGACCGGCAGGTGTTCGACGGCAACGGCCTGCGCCTGCAGATCGAGTGGACCGACCAGCCGGGCGCCAGCGCCGTGGGCGCCTGGCAGTCGGAGGAGAAGGAGGTGGCGCCCACCCTCAGCAACTACCAGCAGCTCCAGCTGACGGCGATCACCTACCGCGGCTGGACCAACGCCGCCGACTGGGAGTGGACCTTCGGTTCCGGCACCAAGCAGCACTCGTTGAACCGCGGCTTCGTCACCGGCCGTCATGGTTATGCGCTCTACTGGACCGCGAACGACAGCGACTGGAACAGCCCCGCGAACAGTCAGGCCCGGGAGACCGCGTTCCAGACCTTCGCGCCCGCGCCATAACGAGAGAGGGGGCGGCCCATGCGAGCCGGCCCTGGTCAGACGGTCGCCGCCCGGTACCAGGTGACCGACCGCGCGCCGCAGGACGGGACGGCCGGTCCACGCCGGTTCGCGACCGATCTGCGCAGCGGCGCTCCGGTGCTGCTGGAGGCGTTGGAGCTGCCCGAGGTGCTGGTGCCCGAGCTCGCCGGCAGCGCGGACTTCGAGGCCAGTCGCTGGCTGGATCCCGCCGAGGTGCTGGCCGCGGTGCGCGCCGTCCTCGACCGGACGCCCGAGCACGCGCGGTTGCGGCAGGTCTTCGAGGTGCTCGCGGAGGACGGCCTGGTCTGGGTGGTGGGTGAGCAGCCGGTGGCGGTCGGGCTGCCCGAGCTGCTGGAGGACGGGCCGCTGGAGCCCTACCGGGCCGCCGAGCTGGCCGCCGATCTGGTGAGCGCGCTGGGCGCGGTGCACCGGGCGGGGCTGGCGCACGGCCAGGTGGTGGCCGACCAGGTGGTGGTCTGCCCGGACGGCGCGGCGCTGCTCGGCGGCCAGGCCGGCGCGGCGGCCGAGGAGGCGCTGGCCCGCGCTCTGGCCGGCACGGACGACCGGCGCTGGGCGCAGGCACGCACCGGGCTGGTCGGCACCCGGGCCGAGCGCTGGCCGCCCGAACTGCTGGGGCAGGGCGCCGCCGCGGGGCCGGAGGCGGACCTGTGGGCGCTGGGGGTGCTGCTGCAGCGGGTGCTGACCGGGCAGGGGCCGTTCCCCGAGACGACCGCCACCGCGCTCTTCGCGGCGGTGCGCTCCGGGCAGCGGTCGGGCAGCGGGGAGTGCGGTCCGCTCGCTCCGCTGGTGGACCGGCTGCTGGCCACCGATCCGGCCGAGCGGCCCAGCGCCGAGGAGACCGGGCGCTGGCTGGCCGAGCTGCTGGCGCACGCGCCCGAGCCGCTGCGGGCCGCGGAGCCCGCGCAGGTGCTGCCCGTGCCGCGCCCGGCCCGGCCGCTGGTGCCGCGTTCGCGCCGTGGGCGGGCGGCGGCGCCGGTGGCACCCGAGCACGCCCGGCACGCCCACGCCGCGGCGCGGCGGCCCTCGCGGCTGCTGCCGGTGGTGCTGGTGGGCGGGGTGTTGGCGGCGATGGTGCTGGGGATCGCGGCCGTCGTGGTCTTCGCCGGATGAGCACGAACCGGCGGGACACCGCACATCACAGCCCGGTCACGTGGCCGGGTCGCGATGACCGCCGTGGGAATGGACGCCTAGGCTGGGACCGGAACAATGTCCGAGCGGTGACGTCCGAGCCGTGACTCAGAAGAGTGGTTCACCGAATGATGAGGGGGGAGCGGTCGCCGTGAGTGGACAGGAGCAGGCGGGGGCTGCCACCGACTCCGAGCGGGCCGAGCCGATCGCCGCCGCCGCGACACGCCGGATGCTGGCCGGGCGCTACGAACTGGGGGCGCGGCTCGGCCGCGGTGGCATGGGCACGGTCTGGCGCGCCCGGGACCTGATGCTGGACCGCGAGGTGGCGGTCAAGGAGCTGACCGTCGACCACCTCCCGGAGGAGGATCTGGCGATCCTCCAGTCCCGGATGAAGCAGGAGGCCAGAGCCGCGGCCCGGATCAAGCACGCCGGTGTGATCACCATCCACGACGTGCTGGAGCAGGACGGCCGGCCGTGGATCGTGATGGAGCTGATCGACGGCCGCTCGCTGGCCGACGTGGTCTCCCAGGACGGCCCGCTCTCGCCGCGCGAGGCGGCCGAGGTCGGCACCCAGGTGCTGGCCGCGCTGCACCGGGGCCACCAGCTCGGGGTGCTGCACCGGGACGTCAAGCCCGCCAACGTGCTGCTGGAGCACGGGACCGGCCGGGTGGTACTGCTCGACTTCGGGATCGCCAAGTTCGAGGGCTCCTCCGAGCTGACCCGCCCCGGCGACCTGGTCGGCTCGCCCGACTACCTGGCGCCCGAGCGGGCGCAGGGCGAGCGCCCCGGTCCGGCCTCGGACCTGTGGGGCCTGGGCGCCACGCTGTACACCGCGGTGGAGGGCCAGTCGCCGTTCCGCCGCCACGACCCGCTGAGCACGCTGGCCGCCGTGGTCTCCGAACCGCTGCCCGAGCCGCGCAACGCGGGTGCCCTCGGGCCGGTGTTGGCCGCGCTGATGGCCAAGGACGCCGCCGAGCGCCCGAGCGCGGACGAGGCGCTGCAGATGCTGCGCGAGGTGAAGGCCGGCCACACGGTGGGGATCAGCATGCGCCCGCCGCTGCAGCGGGTGCCCACCCAGGCGGTGCCCGTGGTGGACCGCCGGCCGGCCGAGGAGGAGTCCGCGACTCCCTGGGTGGCGAGCGGGCAGCCGCCGGTGGCCCAGGCGGGCCCGCCGGTGCGGCCCGTTCCCTACGAACCGACGGCCACCGATCTGCCGGCGCAGTCCCGGGCGACCTCGCCGCAGCCGCTGATGGCGCAGCCGCCGACGCTCCGGCCGCCGGTACCGGTGGCCCCGGCTCCGGCCGCGCCGCGTCGGCGCCGCGGCCTGCGCACGGCGCTGGCCGGACTGGTCGCCGCCGTGGTCAGCGGTGCGGTGGCCTTCGGCGTGGTCCACCTGGAGCACAGCGGCGGCACGCCGACGGCCGACCCGTCCGCGTCGATGAGCCCCACGCCCAGCGCCTCGCCGGGCGGCCCGGCCACCAGCGCCCCCACCGGTGCCGCCGGGCCCTCCGGGCCCGCGCCGGCCGGCTACGCGTGGACGACCGATCCGAGCGGCTTCCGCTTCCCGCTGCCCAGCGACGGCCCCACCTGGCAGCGCAGCATGGACGACAAGAACCAGATCTACTACAGCCCCGACAACAAGCGGCACTTCCTCCAGTTCGCGGTCACGGTCGGTGATCCGGTCCGGCCCTACGACAACATGCTGAGCATGGAGGGGCAGCTGAAGGGGAACTCCACGAACTACCGCCGGCTGAGCCTGGAGCAGATCAACGTGCACGGTCACGAGGCGGCTCGGCTGGAGTGGAGCTACACCCAGATCCAGGGGCCGAACCCGGGCAAGCGCACGGTGGTCGACGAGGAGTACCGGGACTCGGACGGGACCAGCTACGCGATCCTCTCGTCCGGGCCCGACAGCGACTGGACGGCGACGCAGCAGCGGCTGACCGCGGTCCTCAACGGCTTCGCACCCGTCGCCCAGTCCGGCGGCGCGGCCGTCCAGGCACCCGCGACGCCGGACGACACGGAGCCGACCGGCTGACCGCACCCGGGCCGGACCCTTGCCGTGCCCGGACTCCGGGGCCGAATCTTGTTACCGCCGGGTACCGGACCCGCCGTCGAGAGCCTAGGCTGCGCCCATGACGGACATCACGGCAGAAAGCCGCAGCACCGGCCGCAACCCCGTGGCCCCGGGCGCCGGTCGTACGGTCGCCTCGGCGGTCCCGCAGTCCCTGGTCCGAAGGCTCGCCCGGGGCGTCACCGCCACCGGCGGCGCCGAACCCGCGGTGACCCGGACGCCACTGACCGGCGAGGTGCTGGCCGAGCTGCCGCAGTCGACCACCGAGGACGTCAAGGTCGCCTTCGAGCTGGCCCGCCGGGCCCAGCAGGCGTGGGCCGCGCTGCCGGTGCGGCGGCGGGCGGCGGTGCTGCTGTGCTTCCACGACCTGCTGCTCAAGCGGCAGGACGAGGTACTGGACCTGATCCAGGCGGAGACCGGCAAGGCCCGGCTGCACGCGTTCGAGGAGGTGCTGGGCGCCGCGCTGGCCGCCCGCCACTACGGGCGCGCCGCGGCGGGCTACCTCAGGGACCGCCGTCGGGGCGGCGCGATCCCCGTCCTCACCAAGGCGGTGGAGGCCCGCCGGCCCAAGGGCGTGATCGGCCAGATCTCCCCGTGGAACTACCCGCTGGAGCTGTCGGTCAGCGACGCACTGCCGGCCTTCGTCGCGGGCAACGCGGTGGTCAACAAGCCCGACACACAGACCGCGCTGACCGCGCTGTGGGCCCGCGAGCTGCTGATCGAGGCCGGGCTGCCGGCCGACCTGTGGCAGATCGTGGTGGGCGAGGGGCCGGTGGTCGGCCCGGCCGTGGTCGAGCACGCGGACTACGTCTCGTTCACCGGTTCCACCGCCACCGGGCGCGAGGTGGCCCGGCGGGCGGCCGGCCGGCTGGTCGGCGCCTCGCTCGAACTCGGCGGCAAGAACGCCATGCTGGTGCTCGCCGACGCCGACCTGGAGAAGGCGGCCGAGGGGGCGGTGCGGGCCTGCTTCTCCTCCGCGGGGCAGCTGTGCATCTCGATCGAGCGGCTCTTCGTGCACCGCTCGGTGGCCGACGCCTTCCTCGCCAGGTTCGCCGAGCGGACCCGGGCGCTGCGGCTGGGCGGCGGTCTGGCCTACGGCGCGGACATGGGGTCGCTGGTCTCCGAGCGGCAGTTGGAGACGGTCACCCGGCACGTGGAGGAGGCCGTCAAGGCGGGCGCCACGGTGCTGGCCGGCGGCCAGGCCCGCCCGGAGCTGGGCCCGCTCTTCTACGAGCCCACCATCCTGGACGGGGTCACCCCCGAGATGGCGGTCTGCACCCAGGAGACCTTCGGCCCGGTGGTCTCCATCTACCGGTTCGACACCGAGGAGGAGGCCGTCGAGCGGGCCAACGCCACGCCGTACGGGCTCAATTCGAGCGTCTGGACGAAGGACACCCGGCGCGGCCGGGCGGTCGCGGCCCGGCTGCGCACCGGCACCGTCAACGTCAACGAGGCCTACGCGGCGGCCTACGGCTCGGTGGCCTCGCCGATGGGCGGCATGGGCGAGTCGGGGCTCGGCCGCCGGCACGGCGCGGAGGGCATCCTGCGCTACACCGAGGGCCAGACCATCGCCACCCAGCGGCTGCTGCCGATCGCACCGTCGCTGGGGCTGACCGACGAGAAGTTCGCCGCGGTGTTCACCACCAGCCTGCGGGCGTTGAAGGCGCTGGGGCTCAAGTGACCGACAGGGAGCAGGCGGTGGAGGAGTACGACTACGACGTGATCGTGGTCGGCTCGGGGTTCGGCGGCTCGGTCAGTGCGCTGCGGCTGACCGAGAAGGGCTACCGGGTCGCCGTGCTGGAGGCCGGGCGGCGCTTCGGGCGCGACGAACTGCCCAGGAACTCCTGGGACGTGAAGAACTACCTGTGGGCGCCGGGCCTGGGTCTGTACGGCATCCAGCGGATCCACCTGCTGGCCAACGTGCTGGTGCTCGGCGGCGCGGGGGTGGGCGGCGGCTCGCTCAACTACGCCAACACGCTCTACGTGCCGCCGAAGGCCTTCTTCGAGGACCGGCAGTGGCGGCACATCACCGACTGGGCCGAGGAGCTGGCCCCCTTCTACGACCAGGCGCAGCGGATGCTCGGGGTGCGCGCCAACCCCACCACCACGCCCTCGGACGTGCACCTGAAGGCGGCGGCCGAGCGGATGGGGGTGGGTGACACCTTCCACTTCGCGCCGGTGGGCGTCTTCTTCGGGGACGGCCGGGACGCCGACGGGAGCGCCAAGGCGGTACCGGGCGGCGAGGTCGAGGACCCGTACTTCGGCGGTGCCGGGCCGAGCCGCAAGGCCTGCGTGGAGTGCGGCGAGTGCATGACCGGCTGCCGGCACGGCGCCAAGAACACGCTCACCGAGAACTACCTCTTCCTGGCCGAGGCGGGCGGCGCCGAGATCCACCCGCTCACCACGGTGGCCCGCATCCGCGAGCTCGACGGCGGCTTCGCGGTGGACGTCAAGCGCACCAACGCCCGGGGCGCTGCCGCCGAGCGGGCCGGGGCCAGGACGCTGACCGCGGCCAAGGTGGTGGTGGCGGCCGGTACCTACGGCACCCAGACGCTGCTGCACACCATGCGCGACCAGGGCCGGTTGCCCCGGATCCCGGCCGCGCTCGGCAAACTGACCCGTACCAACTCCGAGGCGCTGGTGGGCGCACAGACCACGCCCGGGCGCTACGGCGGACCGGTGGACTTCACCAAGGGGGTGGCGATCACCTCCTCGATCCACCCGGACGCGAACACCCACATCGAGCCGGTGCGCTACGGCAGGGGCTCCAACGCGATGGGCTTCCTGTCGATCATGCAGGTGCCGGGCGGCGGCCGTGGCCCGCGCTGGCTGCGGGCCGGTGCCACCGCGGTCAAGCACCCCACGGTCTTCGCCCGCTCGCTGAGCAACTACCGCTGGTCGGAGCGGACCATCATCGGCCTGGTGATGCAGTCGCTGGACAACTCGATCACCGTCTCGCTCAAGCAGAAGGGCCTGGGGAAGGGCAAGCTGACCTCCCGGCAGGGCCACGGCGAGCCGAACCCGAACTGGATCCCGGCCGCCGAGCAGGGCGCCCGGGCGCTGGCCGCCGAGATCAACGGCTTCGCGGGCAGCACCGTCGGCGAGATCTTCGACATCCCGATGACCGCGCACTTCATCGGCGGCTGCCCGATCGGGGACAGCCCCGAGCACGGCGTGGTCGACCCCTACCAGCGGCTCTACGGCTACCCGGGGATCAGCGTGGTGGACGGCTCCACCATCTCCGCCAACCTCGGCGTCAACCCCTCGCTGTCGATCACCGCGCAGGCCGAGCGGGCGATGTCGATGTGGCCCAACAAGGGCGAGCCGGACCCGCGGCCGGCCCAGGGCGAGGCCTACCGCCGGGTGCCCGCGGTCGCGCCGGTGCGGCCCGCGGTGCCCGCCGGGGCCTTCGGCGAGCTGCGGCTGCCGCTGCTCGCGGTGCCCGAGGTGCCGAAGAAGAAGCAGCAGTCCTAGTGCGTCCGGTGGGTCGCCGAGGACCGTTACACACCCGCGCGGTGGGTGTTACACGGCCGGCGGCCCACCGTGCGGTGGGCTTCCTAGCGTGGGCACCACACCGCCTGGGCCACCCGGGCCGAGGCGGCGGAACCTCGGAGGACCACCCATGTCACGTGCCCGTTCCCCGCGTCGCTCCGCGCGTCTGACGCTGGTCGGCTTCGGCGTCGCGGCCGTCCTGGCCGGCTCCACGACGGCTGCCTTCGCGGACGGCGCCCCGGCCGCCACGCCCACGCCGGCGGCGAGCGCCCCGGCCAAGGGCGTCGCCCCTTCGGCCTCGCCGAGCGCCCCGGGCGGGGCGGCCGTCATGCCGACGCCCACGGCCGGCTCGGCGGTCAAGGTCACCGCTCCTACGGCCTCGGCGAGCGCCCCGGGCGGGGCGGCCGTCATGGCGACGCCCTTGGCCGGCGCGCCGGCCAAGGGCGTCGCCCCCTCCGCCGCGCCCAGCGCGCCGGCCACCGCCGGCTCGGGGGCGCAGGTCAAGGCCGTGCCCAAGGGCGGCGCGCAGACCGGTGAGGGCTCGACCGGCACCTCCTCCACCGCGCTGGCGGGCGGCTCGGTGCTGGGCGTCGGCGGCCTGGCGGCCATCGGCTACGCGGTCCGCCGTCGCCGTGCGGGCTCGGCGGCTTGAGCGCCGCCGCCACGGTCGGCGCCCGCGCAGGTGGGCGCCGTTCGCGGCGGGCGGCACCCTCGCCCTGGCCCTCGGCGGATTTCTGCTCGGGCACACCACGCAGCAGCCGCCACCCGTGCGGATCGACACGGTCGCGGCAGCGCCCATGAACGGCCAGGACACCTCGCCGGGGACCGTGCCCAGCGGCGCACCGCCCGGCGGCGCCCCGTCCGGCGACGCGAAGCCGGCCGCGCCGCCGACCCGGCTGGTGATCCCGAGCATCGGGGTGGACGCCGCGGTGAGTCCCGGCGGTCTGAACTCCGACGGCACGGTGGAGGTCCCGCCGCTCGACCAGCCCTCCCAGGTCGACTGGTACGACCAAGGGCCGGCCCCCGGCGCGTTGGGCCCCGCGGTGCTGCTCGGCCACCTGGACACCAAGGCCGGCCCCGCGGTCTTCGCCAAGCTGCCGAAGCTCATGCCGGGCGACCGGATCGAGATCCACCGCGCCGACGGCAGCACGGTGACCTTCCAGGTCCGCAAGCGGGAGCAGCCGCACAAGGACCAGTTCCCTACCGACGAGGTCTACGGGAACACCGACACACCGCAGTTGCGGGTGATCACCTGCGGCGGATCGCTGCAGAGCAACGGGCATTACTCCGATAACATCATCGTCTTCGCGGATCTGGTCTCCTCCTAGGACCGGTGTCCGACCGCCTGACGATGCAACCTGCCGGGTGCTCACGGACGTGTCAGCCGCTGACCGGGGCCGGCGACCGAGACCTCCGGGAGCCCCCGTCCGTCCTGTCGAAAGGCGCTGTTCCGCGTGAGTTCCTGGCTCAGTCGCACGGCCGCCCGGTGCGGCGCGGTGCCCGCCGTGCTGGCCCTGGCCGCGCTGGCCGCCCTGGCGGGCTGCGCCGACACCGGGCAGCTGCACGACGCCGGTGCGACCCGTCCGCTCTCGGCGCCCACCAGCCCGCCCACCCCGGTGGCGCTGTGGGCGGCGGTGGGCGCCGCGCCCACCCCCTCCGCCTCGGCCACGCAGCCGGTGGGGGCGCTCACCCCGGTCCCGGGCATCACCGTGTCCGGCGCCGACCTGCGCTCGGTGGACGTCCACCAGCTGCTGCGGCAGGACCCGCAGCTGAAGGACGCGGAGCGGACGGCGCTGGCCGGCTGCACCGGCTGCCAGGTGCTCGATCCGCGCTACGCCGACCTGGTGGGCGACGGCGGGGCCGAGCTGATCACCGCGGTGCTCACCGCCGACCAGCACGCCTACCTGCACGTCTACCAGCTGCGGGACCACCAGGTGCTGGCGGTGCCGGAGATCTCGGTGCTGCCCGGCTTCACCGCGCAGACGGTCGGCCGGGACCTGGTGGTGAACGAGCCGACCAGCGCGGCCACCGAGACCAGCAGCACCTACCGCTGGGACGGCGGCCAACTGGTCCGGGTGGAGACCAAGTTCACCGGGCCCGACACGGTGGCCACGCCCGACTGCCAGCCGGGCGTGGTCACCCCGCCCTACCCGACCGGCAAGTCCTCGCGCCCGCAGCCCTCAGCCGTGCCCTCCGCGGCGCCCGCCGCCACGCCGTCGGGGGGCTCCGCCTACCTGCCGCCCACGGCGCCGCCCGGTGCCAAGGCCTCGGCGTCACCGAAGTCGGGCGCCGGGCCGGTCATGAGCGCGGCACCGTCGAACCCGGGCCCGGCGAACACGGCACCCCCGAACACGGGCCCGGCGAACACGGCACCGGTGAATCCGGCACCGTCGAACACGGCACTGTCGAAGCCGACTTCGGAGCGCACCTCATGACCACTCCCGGCACGGCCACCCCCGGTACGCCGCGGATCCTGCTGGTCGAGGACGACGAGGTGATCCGCGAGGCGACCCGGATGGCGCTGGAGCGCTACGGGTTCCCGGTGGACACCGCCGCCGACGGCCTGGAGGGCCTGGAGCGGTTCCGCGCCGGGCGCCCGGACCTGATGCTGCTCGACGTGATGCTGCCGCTGCTGGACGGCGTGGGCCTGTGCCGCCGGATCCGCGAGGAGAGCCAGCTGCCGATCCTGATGATGTCGGCCCGCACCGACCCGATCGACGTGATCTCGGGCCTGGAGGCGGGGGCCGACGACTACCTGGTCAAGCCGTTCGAGACAGCGGTGCTGGTGGCGCGGATCCGTACCGTGCTGCGGCGCACCGGGCTGCCCCCGGCGAGCCCGGCGCCGGCCGCGCCGCCCGCCGTTCCGCCCGTTCCGTCCGTGCCCCCCGTCCCGCCGTACCCGCCCGTCGCGGTGGCCCCCGCCGCCCCCGTGGCCCCGCCCGCCGCGGCCGAGCCGCCGGCCCCCGCACGCACCGTGCGGTCGATCGACGGCCTGGAGGTGGACACCGACGCCATGGAGGTGCGGGCCGAGGGCCGCCCGGTGCTGCTCACCCCCACCGAGCTCCGGCTGCTGCTGGAGTTCACCGCCGCGCCCGGCATCCTGCTGGAGCGGCACACCCTGCTGGAGCGGGTCTGGGACTACGCCTGGGGCGCCGACACCCGGGTGGTGGACGTGCACGTGCAGCGCCTGCGGGCCAAGATCGGCGCGGGCCGGATCGAGACCGTGCGCGGCTTCGGCTACAAGCTGCGCACCCGGCGCGGGACCGGCGGCGCCGAGTGAACCTGCGCCGCCAGATCGCGGTCACCGTCGCGCTGGTCTCCTGCCTGGTGGCGCTCACCGTCAGCCTGCTGGTCCACCAGGCCTCCGTCCAGCAGCACACCGACCAGGCGCGCAGCGCGGCCGAGAACGCGCTGGACGCGGCGCTGGACGGCTACAGCCGGACCGGGGCGCTGGCCTGGAACGCCAAGCTCGACGACCCCGAACTGCCGCCGCGGCTCCGCCAGCTGGCCGCCGAGGGACACCACGGCTCGATGCTCGTGCACGGCCCCGCCGGGACCCGGATGTGGGCCGCGGCCGGCAGCAACGGCCGGATCTTCTCGCTCTGGATCGACTTCGACCAGGACGAGAAGGCCATCAGCGACCTGGACCGCAGCATCATGATCTCGGCCGCCCTGTCGGTGGTGGTGACCGTGCTCGCCGGGGTCCTGGTGGCCCACCGGATCAGCCGCCGGCTGCGCACCGCGGCCCGCACCGCGCGCACCATCGCCCAGGGCGACCTGGCCGCCCGGATCGGACCACTGGGCCGCTCGCGCGACGAGGTCGCCGAACTCGCCGCCGCCGTCGACTCCATGTCGGCGGTGCTGAGCAGCAAGCTGGAGAACGAGCAGCGGTTCACCGCCGACGTCGCGCACGAGCTGCGCACCCCGCTGACCGGCCTGCTCACGGCGGCCGAGCTGCTGCCGCCGGGCCGCCCCACCGAGCTGGTGCAGGACCGGGTACGGGTGCTCTGCGCGCTCACCGAGGACCTGCTGGAGGTGTCCCGGCTGGACGCGGGGGCCGAGCTGCCCGAGCTGTCCCCGGTCACCCTCGGGCCGCTGCTGAGGCGGATCCTGGCGGTGGCCGGCCCCGCGGTGGAGCTGCGGATCGAGGCGGACGCCGAGGTGACCACCGACCCGCGCCGGCTCGACCGGGTGGTGGCCAACCTGGTGACCAACGCGCAGCGGCACGGCGCGTCCCCGGTCCAGGTGGTGGTGGCCGGCGCCACCGTCACCGTTCGCGACCACGGTCCCGGGTTTCCGGCCGACGTCCTGGAATTCGGGCCGCAGCGCTTCCGCACCGGCGCCAAGGAGCGCGGTCGCGGGCACGGCCTGGGCCTGACCATCGCGCAGGGCCACGCGGCGGCGATCGGGGTCGGGCTGCGACTGGCCAACCATCCGGGCGGCGGCGCGCTGGCCGAGCTGACGTTCCCTCAATAGACCTGCGCAGCAGGCGAATCGATCGCTCCGCGGCCGTCCGCCCGCAGGCCGGGCAAGGCAAAGGGCCCCGCGGGGGAACGGGGCCCTTTGTCGCTCAGCACGCGGCGTCAGGGCTGCGCCGGTGCTGGGGTGACGGCGCCGGGGGATGAGCGCCGTCTATTCGGTTGGCTTCGAGTCGTGCCCCGGCGAACCGGGTGTGGATGCGGGCCGGGCGCCGGGAGGTGCCCCGCGCGCCGACCGACCGCTTCGCCCTCACGGAGCGTGAGGCGATACCCACTGTTACTGCCGATGGGCAGTCGTGGGAAGCACGTGCCGGTGGCCCGAGTCGGCCACCGGAGAACCCCCTCCCCAGCATCGTGGTGGACACAGGCCATGCTCTGCAACCGATTCGGCCGACTTCGGCCCAGTCCATTTTTCGCCGACCGTGCTCCTGACAGCCTGTCAGCAGCAGGTCCGGACCTGCTCCGGGTGCGGCGACCTGGGAGGCTGCGGTGACGTTCGGTAGTCGTACAAGTCGTTCGTATGGCTCGCTCGGACGAGCCGCCGCCCCGGGTGGTGCGGCGGCGTTCCCGGGCGTCCCCGTGCCTGCCGCCGCACCTCCTGGCGCAGTCGGGAGCCGGCCGCTGTCCCCTGCCGCCGGTTCCACCGCACCCGCGCGCGGTCCCACGGCGCTCCGGGCCGCCGATGCCGCCGACGGTGGAGCGCCACACGCGCGAGTGGACTGGAATCTTCCACGCGTGGTCCTGCCGGACCGTACGGGCGCGGGCCCGGGCGCCGATGCGCCGCACCTGGCCGGTGCGGCGCGGTCGTACGGTCGCCGGGAGAACGAGCGCGCGCCCGGCGCGGACACGGCCTGCGGGCGAGCCGTGGGCAAAGGGGTGAAGGGGGTCAAGAGGTCGGCCGGTAGAATCGGTGGTGACACCCCCACCGGTCGCCCGCCGCCGCCCTCGCAGGCGCTGCGTGCGACACCTCCCGTTCGCTGCCGGAAGGCCGTCTGTGTCCCCTGCTACCCCCGACCAGTCCGTACCGCCGGTCGACACCGTTCTGGTGGTCGACTTCGGCGCCCAGTACGCCCAGCTCATCGCCCGTCGGGTGCGTGAAGCACGGGTCTACAGCGAGATCGTGCCGAGCACCATGCCGGTCGCCGAGATGCTCGCGAAGAACCCGAAGGCGATCATCCTCTCCGGCGGTCCGTCCTCGGTCTACGAGGAAGGCGCGCCGCGGCTCGACCGCGCGATCTTCGAGGCCGGGGTGCCGGTCTTCGGCATGTGCTACGGCTTCCAGCTGATGGCGATCACGCTCGGCGGGACCGTCGACAACACCGGCGCGCGCGAGTACGGCCGTACCCCGCTGCACGTCAGCAAGAGCGGTTCGACGCTCTTCGAGGGCACCCCGGCCGAGCAGTCGGTCTGGATGTCGCACGGCGACGCCTGCTCCGCCGCGCCCGAGGGCTTCAGCGTGACCGCCGCCACCGACGTGGTCCCGGTCGCCGCCTTCGAGAACGACGAGGCCCGGCTCTACGGCGTCCAGTACCACCCCGAGGTGCTGCACTCCACGCACGGCCAGCAGATCCTGGAGCACTTCCTCTACCGCGGTGCGGGCCTGGCCCCGACCTGGACCACCCACAACGTGGTCGACGAGCAGGTCGCGCTGATCAAGGCGCAGGTCGGCACCAAGCGCGCGATCTGCGGCCTGTCCGGCGGCGTGGACTCCGCGGTCGCGGCGGCGCTGGTGCAGAAGGCCATCGGCTCCCAGCTGACCTGCGTGTACGTGGACCACGGTCTGATGCGCCAGGGCGAGACCGAGCAGGTCGAGAAGGACTTCGTGGCCGCCACCGGCGTCAAGCTCAAGGTGGTCGACGCCCAGGAGCGGTTCCTGACCGCGCTCAAGGGCGTCAGCGACCCGGAGCAGAAGCGCAAGATCATCGGCCGGGAGTTCATCCGGGTCTTCGAGCAGGCGCAGGCCGAGATCGTCGCCGAGGCCGGCGAGCACGGCGAGTCGGTCGACTTCCTGGTCCAGGGCACCCTCTACCCGGACGTGGTGGAGTCCGGTGGCGGCACCGGCACCGCGAACATCAAGTCGCACCACAACGTCGGCGGCCTGCCGGAGGACCTGCAGTTCGAGCTGGTCGAGCCGCTGCGCAAGCTGTTCAAGGACGAGGTCCGGATGGTCGGCCAGGAGCTCGGCCTGCCCGAGGAGATCGTCCAGCGCCAGCCGTTCCCGGGCCCGGGCCTGGGCATCCGGATCGTCGGCGAGGTCACCAAGGAGCGCCTGGACCTGCTGCGCGAGGCCGACGCGATCGCTCGCGAGGAGCTGACCGCGGCCGGTCTCGACCGCGAGATCTGGCAGTGCCCGGTGGTCCTGCTGGCGGACGTGCGCAGCGTCGGCGTGCAGGGCGACGGCCGCACCTACGGTCACCCGATCGTGCTGCGCCCGGTCTCCTCCGAGGACGCGATGACCGCCGACTGGTCGCGGCTGCCCTACGAGGTGCTGGCCAAGATCTCCACCCGGATCACCAACGAGGTGCGCGACGTCAACCGCGTGGTGCTGGACGTGACCAGCAAGCCGCCGGGCACCATCGAGTGGGAGTGATCCCCGGGCGGGTCTGACCGGGCCCGCCGGAAACCTCCCGTCAGTCGTTGAACGGCCGCACCGCCATCCGCGTACCCGTGGATGGCGGTGCGGCCGTTCGCGTCAGATCCTGGCCGGGTCACGGCTGTGCGCCGAGCTGGCGCACAGGTGGGCGGGATACCGTCGGGATCGGGCTGGAACGGGCAGAATCCCACCCGGACCGGTCGCGGGTGGACAGGTTGTGGTGAGAGGCGGACTGCTGTGGGAAGGGTGACGCGATGATGGAGGGGACCACGGACCCGGTCGAGACCGCGGGACCACTCGCCGGGCCGGCGCCCTCGGGGCCGGCCGGGCGGGCGGCGCGAGCGGCGCAGCGCCGGGCGTTCGCCGGCCGGTACGCGCTGCTGCCGGTGCGCCTGTTCCTCGGCGTCACCTTCGCGTACGCGGGCCTGGAGAAGCTCGCCGACAGCCACTACCTGGCCGGCGCCGGCGATCCGCAGTCCTTCTACGCGCAGACCGTGGCCGCCCGGGCGAACAGCCCGATCGGCTGGGCGCTGGCCCCGGCACTGCACCAGCCCACCTTCTTCGGCCTGCTGATCGCCTTCGGCGAGCTGGCGGTCGGGCTCGGCACGCTGTGCGGGCTGTGGGGCCGGGTGGCCGCGCTCGGCGGCACGCTCCTCAGCCTGACCCTGTTCCTGACGGTCAGCTTCCACGTCTCGCCCTACTTCCTGGGCAACGACCTGCCCTACCTGATGGCCTGGACCACCCTGCTGCTGGCCGGGACGCCGTACCTGTCGGTGGACGGCTTCATCGCGGGCCGGGCCGAGCGCGACCGGCGGCGCGGCCTGCCCGAGGAGGCGGTGCGCCGCCGCAGCTTCCTGGACGGCTCCATCGCGGCGGTCGCGCTCGGCGGGGCGGGGCTGCTGGGCGGCTCGCTGACGGCCACCTTCATCCGCCGCAAGCCCAGGCC
The DNA here is from genome assembly GCF_035976515.1 of Kitasatospora sp. NBC_01302. Taxonomy (NCBI): domain Bacteria; kingdom Bacillati; phylum Actinomycetota; class Actinomycetes; order Kitasatosporales; family Streptomycetaceae; genus Kitasatospora; species Kitasatospora sp. NBC_01302. Next base: position 3,968,174 of record NZ_CP108404.1, on the reverse strand, counting down.
GGCTTCCGCTGCCACCCCCGCCGGGGGTATCGCGAGTGCCCCCGCGGGCGGTGCGAAGGCCTCGGTCGCCCTCGCGGACGTCCCGGTGGGCGGCTCCGCCACCGTCACCGACCCCGCCAGCGGCGACGCCGTCTACATCGTCCAGCCCGCGGCGGGCCAGTACTGCGGCCTCTCCTCGGTCTGCACGCACGCCGGCTGCGCCGTGGACGCGCCGAAGCAGGGCCAGCTGCGCTGCCCCTGCCACGGTTCGAAGTTCGACGCCGCCACCGGCGCGGTGCTGGCGGGCCCGGCGGTCAAGCCGCTGCCGAGGTACCGGGTCACCAAGAACGGCGACCGGCTCGACCTCGGCCCGCTGCAGTCCTGACGCCCTCAGGCGTCCGGGTCACCGGCGTCCGGGCCCCGGCCGCGGCGGGCCATCGCGGCCACCGCGCCGGCCAGGCCAGCCGCGCCGAGCACGATCAGGGTGATCGGCATGACGATCCGTCCGTTCACCGTGGAGTCGTTCAGCGAGGCGACCAGGTAGACCACGGCGATCGCCGTGAACAGACCGCCCGCCATGAACGAGTAGAGGTCGAACCGATGCCGCTTCATCCCTGCACCACCTGAATGTCGCCGAGGTCGACCACGATGTCGAGGTCGATCGTTCCCTTGCTCGCCGCGCCGCCGACCGGGGCGAGGTGGACCGTCTGCCGGGTGCCGACGTCGCCGTCGAAGGTCCGGTCGGGCAGGTGGATGCTGCCGACCACGGTGTGCAGGGTCAGGTTCGCCTCGACGTCCGGCGGCAGCGTCACGTCGGCCTGGCCCGCGCCGAGGCGCACCGAGCTGCTCACCGTGCCGCTGGCCGGGTCGACCGCCGACAGGTCCAGCGAGATGTCCCCGGCCCCCAGCGCGTACTGGTGCTGCACGGCGGCCGCGCTGGCCGGCGTCCAGGTCCGGTTGCCGACGCCCGCGTGCAGCGAGGTGGCGGAGGTGCTGCCCGCGGCCAGCACGGCGGTGAGCACCAGGGCCGGGACGGTCAGCACCCGGGCGCGGCCGAACTTCACGCCCACCAGCATGGTCAGGCCGAGCCCGAGCAGGCAGGTGGCCAGCACGCCGGAGAGCAGCACCGTGCTGTTCTGGTGCGACCGCAGCGTCCAGACCAGCCAGGCCGCGCCGACCGACAGCAGCAGTCCGAAGGGCGCCAGCACCGAGCGGGGCCGGCGCTCGCGGTGCACCGGGCGCGGCGGCGGCGGTGGCGTCGGTGCGCCCGGGGCGGACTTGCGCAGCGGGTCGCCCTCGGGCAGGTCGCTGCGCTGCCACCAGGGCTGGGCGGGCGCGCCCGGCGGCGGGGTGGCGCCGTAGGGGTTGCGTTCGGGGTGCCGCGGGTCCCACAGGTAGCCGGTGCTGCTGGGGGGCGCGTCGGTGGGGGCGGTGCCCGGCTCGGCGGAGCGGGCCGCCCCCCCGCGCCGGTTCAGCGTCTCCTTGGCCAGGTTGACGTGCTCCTGGATCTCCCCGCTGTGGTTGGCCCACTCCTCGCGCAGGTGCGCCGTGTGGGTGGCCCACTCCTCGCGCATCGCGGCCGTGCGGCTCGCCCACTCCTCGTGGAAGTCGCGCCGCCAGCTCTGCCAGTCGCTCAGCGGCGAGTCTGCGCCCGCACTGCCCGGACCGAGGTCGCCGGGCCGGCCGGTGGGCCGGTCGTACGGACCGCCCTGCCGCGGCGGCTGCCCGAGCCCGCGGGCCCGGCGGCGGCGCTCGGGGTCGTGCCGCACCGCGAAGAAGATCATCGCGCCGAGCAGCAGCAGCGGGAAGGTGGAGTCGCCGCTGCCCATCCAGGAGAAGAAGACCCCGGTGCCGATCACGGTGAGCAGCACCGCGCCGATCGACTGGCCGTCCACCCGGCCGGTCAGCACCCGCTGCAGCTCGGTCCGACCGTGCTTGCCGTCCGGGTGCTCGGTCGGCACGATCAGCCAGGCCAGGCCGTACAGGAACAGCCCGAGCCCGCCGGTCAGGCAGAGCACTGCCGTGACCACCCGGAACACCACCGGATCGATGTCCAGGTGCCGGCCGAGCCCCCCGCAGACCCCCGCCACCACGCGGTGGCTCTCGTCGCGCACCAGGGGCGGGCGTTCGCCCCCGGGCTGTTCCTGGGCGGCCCGCTCGTCCTCGGCCGCGCTCTGCTCCTGCGTCATGGCTCCATCCTGGGGGTTGGGAGCGGCGCGCGGGAGCGGGGTGGGCCCTGTGCGGACCCTGATCTGTCCCTGAGACAGCGCTCAGGGGCAGCCGGCGCCCGCGTGCACCGGGGCGTCGTCGACCAGGCGGTGGGCCTCGCTGTCGAGGGCGCCGAAGAAGGCCACGGCCATCCTGGCGTAGCCGCGGTCGTTGGGGTGGAGCCGGTCGTTCCACTCGTCCTGGGTCAGCGCGGGCGGGGTGACCCAGCTCAGCCGGTTCCCCAGCTCGCGCTCGGTCGACTGGAGGGTCCGGGCCTGGCGGTTGAAGCGGCGCACCTGCGTCTGGAGGCCGTCGGTGGTCGGCAGCAGGCCCTGCAGGATGACGGTGACGCCGGGGCGGTCGGCGAAGATCTGCTCGACCAGGGCCTGCAGGCGGTCGGGGGCGTGGTCCTTGTCCGCCCCGCGGTCCAGGTCGTTGATGCCGATGTGCAGCAGCACGACGTCCGGCCGCTGTGCGGCGAGCCAGCCGTCCACGTGGGAGCGGATGTCGTCGATCATCCAGCCGCTGTGCCCCTCGTGCTGCGGGGAGGGGAAGGAGCCGTCGCGCTGCGAGCCGACGAACTGCACGGTGTAGCGGGACTGTCCGGTGACCAGCTGCCAGAGCGGCAGCCGGTAGCCGGCCTGGCTCTGGCTGCCGACGCCCACGGTGATCGAGTCACCGAGCGGCATCACCCGCAGCAGCGGCGGGGCGGCGTCCCGGTGCGCGGGTGCGGCCTGGGCGGGAACGGAGCTGGCCAGGCCCAGGCCCGCGCAGAGGGTCGCGGACAGCAGGGCGATGATGGTCCGTTTCATGGCGCAACCTCCAGATGTATGACGATCTGTCAGATGCGCCGGATCATAGGATTGTCTGATCTTGAGGCGAGGGGCGACACGCGGGGCTGTACGCCGGACCGGGGGGCGTTGCCGCCGCCTGCCGGGTCCCGCGGCGTCCCGGGAGCGGCCACGGGCGAACCTTAGGGGGAGCACCCTGATGCGCTCGCCCCCGCGCCCGTGTGACCATCTGTGGCGTGGCAGTCCCCGGTACCGAAGCGAACCCGAGCACCTCCGCCGCCGAAGCTCCACCGGGCGGCGGCGGCGAGCCGACCCAGGGCGCGGCCCGGCCGCCGTACCGCAAGCTCTACCGGAGCCCGCACTCGCGGATGCTGGGCGGGGTGGCACACGGACTCGCGGTGCACCTGGGGCTGCCGGTGGTCTGGGTGCGGGCGGCCTTCGTGCTGCTCACCTTCGCCAACGGGATCGGGGTGCTGCTGTACGCGGCCTTCTGGTTCGTGGTGCCGATCGGCATCGGCGAACCGGGGGCGCGCGGCGGACTGGGCGTCAGCTACGTCTGGGCGAACGGCCAGTTCGTGCCGGCCGGCGCCTCCGGCGTGACCCCCGACCCGCTGCGCAAGGGCAGGCGCGGTCGGCTCGGGCGGCTGCGCGACATGCTGCAGGGCACCTTCCAGGGCGAACCGGTGATCGCCGAGACGAGCGGGGCGGCGGGCTCGCCCACCTCGGGCAGCCGGCAGAACCTCGGCCAGCTGGCCGCCCTGCTGATGCTGGTCATCGGCGTGATGGCGCTGCTCAACGTGCTGAACATCCAGTCCTCCAGCCCCTACACCTGGCCGCTGCTGGCGATCGGGGTCGGTGTCGCGCTGGTCTGGCGGCAGGCCGACGACTCGCGCTGGCAGCGCTGGTTCGGCCTGGAGGGCGGCGGCAAGCGGCGGGTGGCCTTCACCCGGGTCGGCGTCGGCGTGCTGCTGGTGACCGTGGGCATCATCGGCTTCCTGGTGCTGCAGGGCGCCGGCTCCACGCTCGCCTCGGTGATCGAGGCGTCGCTCGCGGTGCTCGCCGGCGTCCTGGTGCTGACCGGACCGTACGCGCTGCGGATGTGGCAGGACCTCGCCACCGAGCGCACCGCCCGGATCCGGGCCCAGGAGCGGGCCGAGATCGCCGCGCACATCCACGACTCGGTGCTGCACACCCTCACCCTGATCCAGCGCCGCTCGGAGGACCCCAAGGAGGTCCAGCGCCTGGCCCGGGCCCAGGAGCGCGAGCTGCGGCTGTGGCTCTACCGGCCCGAGGCCGCTGCCGAGGCGGCCCCCGACACGCTGGCCGAGCGGCTGCGCTCGGTGGTGGCCGAGGTGGAGGACCGCCACGGGGTGCCGGTCGAGCTGGTCTGCGTCGGCGACTGCCCGATGGACGAGCGGCTGACCGCACAGATGCAGGCCGCGCGTGAGGCGATGGTGAACGCCGCCAAGTACGGTGGCGGAGGACCGGTGCAGGTCTACGCCGAGGTGGAGGGGAGGACGGTGTCGGTGTTCGTGCGCGACCACGGCCCCGGCTTCGACCCGGACACCGTGCCGGAGGACCGGATGGGCGTCCGCGAGTCGATCATCGGCCGGATGAAGCGCAACGGCGGCACCGCACGGGTGCGTCCCGCGCCGGACGGCGGCACCGAGGTCGAGTTGGAGATGGAGAGAGCTGCTGATGACTGACGCTGTTGCGCCCGACGCCGGGGCGGGGGGCCCCGACCGGCAGGCGCGGGTGGTCCTGGTCGACGACCACCGGATGTTCCGCACCGGTGTGCGCGCCGAGATCGGCCGTACCGAGGCCACCGGCATCGACGTGGTGGGCGAGGCCGACGACGTGGAGTCGGCGGTCAAGGTGGTCGCCGAGACCCGCCCCGACGTGGTGCTGCTCGACGTCCACCTGCCCGGCGGCGGCGGTGTCGAGGTGCTGCGCCGTTCCGCCGCGGTGATGGGTGAGCCGGGTGGCGTGAAGTTCCTGGCGCTGTCGGTCTCCGACGCCGCCGAGGACGTGATCGGCGTGATCCGCGGCGGCGCCCGCGGCTACGTCACCAAGACCATCACCGGTGGCGACCTGGTCAACGCGATCTTCCGGATCGCCGACGGTGACGCGGTCTTCTCGCCGCGGCTGGCCGGCTTCGTGCTGGACGCGTTCGCCGCCACCGACACCCCGCCGGTGGACGAGGACCTGGACCGCCTGACCCAGCGCGAGCGCGAGGTGCTGCGGCTGATCGCCCGCGGATACGCGTACAAGGAGATCGCCAAGCAGCTCTTCATCTCGGTGAAGACGGTGGAGAGCCACGTCTCGGCGGTGCTGCGCAAGCTGCAGTTGAGCAACCGGCACGAGCTGACCCGCTGGGCGACGGCGCGTCGACTGGTCTGAGCCCGCGGGCGGGAGCGCGTGGTGCCCCTAAGGACATACCCAGTATGCAGTTCCTCTAGCATACTGGGTATGCAGTCGTCCGCTCGTGACGATGGCTGTGCCGGGGGAGCTGTGCGCGAGCACGCCCTCGGGTGCGTGAGTTGTCCGGATCCCGCCGCTGCCGTGGGGTCATCGCATGGACCCCGGGCCGAAGAAGCGGGCCGGGGGCATCGTCCGGCCCCGAGAATTCCGGGCCACTAGTTGCCGTATTGTGGAGCACCGTGACCGACACCGCCGCAGCTTCGAGCCTTCCTGCATCCGAAGCGTCCGTCGACGACGAGAATCAGCCGATCACGATCAGGGGGGGCGCCCGGGGGACGGGCGCGCGTCGTGGCGGTCTGCGCGAGTGGCTGTTCCGCGTGACCCCGTACCGGGTCACCGGCCTGATCTTCCTGCTGATCCTGGTGCCGATGTGCGCTGCCCTGCCCTGGTCGGGTGACCAGGGGCAGCACGCGTCGACCATCTGGCGACTGCGGGAGAACTTCTCACACCCGACCAGCCCGCTGATCGACATCTCGGGGACCAACAGTCCCTACTTCGCGCCGTACCAGGTCTTCGGTGCGTTGGTGTCGATGGCCACCGGCCTGGTGCCACTGAAGACGATGCACCTGCTCGCGGTCATGAACGTGCTGCTCGTGATCACCGGGATCGGCGCCTTCGTCCGGTCCCTGACCAGCCGCGCGTGGGCTCCCGTCATAGCCCTGTTCACGTACTTCTTCCTCTGGGGCGTCAACGTCGAGGTGTGGAGCGGCTACGAGTCGTGGCTCTCCTTCTGCCTGGGGCTGTCGTACCCGAGCGCCTTCGCGGCGGGCCTGATGTTCTGGCTGTGGGCCGGCACGCTGCGGCTGCTGGGCCGGGTGCCCGACCGCAACCCGCTCTCCGACAAGCTCGCCGTCCGGATCCCGGCGCACGTGGCGGTCGGCCTGGTGCTGTTCGTCGTCCTGCTGTCGCACCCGTTCACCGGCATCGTGATCTGCCTGGGACTGGCCGGCATCATGATCGGCTCGCTGCGCGGCCTGAGCGTGCGCAACTGGCTGCTGTGGGTCCTGTCCGCGGCCGTCACCCTCGTCGCGGTGCTGGCCTGGCCGTACTTCAGCCTGCTGGACCAGCAGCAGTCCGCCGCCCTGGACGCGATGCACCAGGGTCTCTACAGCGCGCCGCTGGCCTGGTTCGGCTTCGCCCTGGTGCTCGGCCTGCCCGCGCTGTTCATGCGGTTCCGGCGCAACCGCCTCGACCCGCTGGTGCTCACCTTCCTGCTGATCGGCGCGGTCGTGGCGTACGGCTGGTTCAGCGGTCACTACAGCTTCGGCCGCGCCTACCCGGGGCTGGTCATGACGATGCAGCTGGCCGTGGCCGTCGAGGCCGCGGAGATCCCGTGGAAGGACTGGTTCAAGCGCGAGCTGTCGCTGATCCTCACGGTGGCACTGGTCCTGGGCATGTGGGTGCAGGCCGGCACGATCTTCTACCTGATCCCGAAGAAGGACTTCCCCAAGGGGGTGGTCGACAACGTCCAGACCTGGAACCCGTGGCCCGGCTACGAGTGGACCGCCAAGTACGGTCTGAAGTACGGCGACGTGGTGATGACGTCGGGCGAGCGGCCGCTGGACCAGCTGCCCGCGTACGGCTACTACACCGTCAGCACCAACTACCCGGACCCGGCCGTGGCCCAGTCGGTGTTCGACCAGCGCAACCACGACGTCTGGGAGTTCTTCTACTCCAAGGAAGCCAGCGACCAGGACCGCAGCGAGCTGCTGGCCAAGTACCACGCGAGTTGGGTGCTGATCATGCCCGGGCAGGGCGTGGTCCTGCCGAGCGGTCCGCACTACCAGCAGGTGGCGACCAGCCCGCAGGGCGAGTACCTGTACAAGGTGGTCAATCCCTGACATCCCCTCAGCGCGAGCCCCGTGGGCCCGCGTGTGGCACGGCCGGTGGGCATACAGAGCCCACCGGCCGTGCCTGTAGGCTCCCCTTTTGACGACAAGCCCCAGCGCCGCCCGGCGCCCCGTCAGGAAGCGCCGATCGATGCCAATCCCCGTCCTGCCGAGCCGGCTCAAATCCGTCTCGGCCGACCGACCCGCCCGCGCCGAACAGTCGAGGGGCTCCGGCAAGCACAGCCGCCCGCGGCTGTACGTGCTGGACGGGATGCGCCTGCTGGCCGCACTGAGCGTGATGAGCTTCCACCTGATCGGCAAGCCGGTCGGTTGGGAGCAGACCTGGCACGGCCGCCCCGACCAGCTGATGCCCGGACTGCACGGCGTGGCCATCTACGGCTGGATCGGCGTCGAGCTGTTCTTCCTCATCAGCGGCTTCGTGATCTGCATGTCCTGCTGGGGCAAGCGACCGCAGGACTTCTTCGTCTCCCGGGTGGTCAGGCTCTACCCCGCCTACTGGGCGGCGATCGCCATCACCACTGCCGTGGTCCTGTGGGCGGGCTACCCGTTCAGCACGGTCAAGGACCTGACGGCGCGCAACGTCATGGTCAACGCGACCATGCTGCCGTCGCCGCTGGGCGCCCCGCTGGTCGACCCGAGCTACTGGACGCTCTGGGTCGAGATGCTCTTCTACGTGCTGTTCGCCGTCGTGGTGGCGAGGGGTCTGACCTACCGCCGCGTGGTGGCCTTCTGCGGGATCTGGACCTTCCTGGCGGCGATCGCGCCCAGCGTGAACTTCCCGCTGCTCTCGGCCGTCGTGCAGCCCGGCTACGCGCCGCTCTTCGTGGCCGGCATCACCATGTACCTGATGTACCGGTTCGGCAAGAACCTGCTGCTCTGGGGGATGCTCGGCTTCTCGTTCCTGCTCGCGCAGTACCAGCTGCTCGGCACGGTGCAGATGTACCAGATGTACCTGCCGCAGCACATCTCCTGGTCGGTGGCGGCCGGTCTGCTGACCCTCTGCTTCCTGCTGGTGCTGGCCGCCGCGATCGGCTGGTTCAACTGGATCAAGTGGCGCTGGCTGACGGTGGCCGGCTCGCTGACCTACCCGCTGTACCTGCTGCACCAGGAGATCGGGACGACCATGATCTGCTGGCTGCGCCAGTCGATGCAGCCCTACGCCGTGCTGGCCGTCGTGGTCCCGTCCCTGCTGCTGCTCGCCTATATGGTGCACCGCCTGGTGGAGCGGCCGCTGACCCGCGGCATGAAGAAGGGGCTCGACTCCGCCTTCGCCTCGTTGACGGCGATCGACGCGACGGCCGGAGCACCGAGGACCCCCGACACGACGGCCAGAGAACTGAAGGAGCGAACTCCGGTGTGACGTCACGCCACTTGAGTTCCGCCAGCCGCGCCCGTGCTCCGGCCAACCCGGCACGGGTCGCCAGTGACAAAGACGAGGGATGACTTCCATGGCCCAACCAACACTGCCCGCCCCCTTGGCCGAGGAGGCGATACCCGAGGTGCCGGGCTCCGGTCACCGGGCTTTGCGGTTCGGCCGTGCGAGTGGACTCCTGTCCTGGCTGGCACCCGCGCTCGTGATGCTGGTGGTCGGCTTCTACGGCAGTGCCGGACCCCAGCTGTGGGGCGATGAGCTGGCCAGCTGGCGGGCCGCCGACCGGAGCACCTCGCAGCTCTGGCACATGCTGCACAACATAGACGCGGTCTACGGCGTCTACTACCTGCTGCTGCACTTCTGGATCAACGTCTTCGGCGACTCGGCGACCAGCCTGCGCGCCCCGTCCGCGATCGCCATGGCCGGCGCCGCCGCGTTCATCGCGCTGACCGGGCGCAAGCTCTTCTCGGCCCGGGCCGGACTGCTGGCCGGACTGGTCTTCGTGACCATACCCATGGTCTCGCGGTTCGCCCAGGAGGCCCGCCCCTACGCGATCGTCATGTGCGCCGTGGCCGCCGCGACCTTCCTGCTGTTCCGCGCGCTGGAGCGCCCCTCGCTGCTGCGCTGGATCTGCTACGGGCTGTCGGTGACCGTCGTCGGCCTCTTCCAACTCGTGGCGCTGAGCGTGCTGGTGCCGCACTTCTGCCTGGTGGCCCTGCAGTACTGGCCCGGGCGCGGGCGCCCGTGGCGACGACTGGCCGAGTTCACCGGCACGGCGGTGCTGGCGGTGGTACCGGCGCTGCCGCTGGCCCTGGAGGGCCAGACGCAGGTGACCAAGCAGATCTCCTGGATCAGTCGCCCGACGCTCGACTCGCTGCCGGCCCTGTGGGACGGCCTCTTCGGCACGGCGCTGGTCTCGCTGCCGCTGCTCATCCTGGCCGCGATGCCGCTGGGCTGGAACCGCAACCGCCGGCCGGTCTTCCAGTTGCTGCTGATCGGCAGCCTGCCCGTCGTCCTCATCTACCTGGTCTCCACCGAGGGGAACGTCTCCTACTTCCTCACCAGGTACATGCTCTTCATCCTGAGCGCCTGGGCCGTGCTGGCCGGCGCCGGCCTGGCGGCGGTGCGCCCGAAGCTCGTCGCCGTCCTCGCGTTCGCGGTGCTGGTGCCGTTCTGCTGGAAGAACCAGCAGTCGATCCGGACCGCCTACGACCGGGTGCCCTACGACGAGCGCGCCGCGGCCCAGATGATCGCCAAGGGCTACCAGCCCGGTGACGGCCTGGTGATCCCGCACGACCCCACGATCTGGGACGCCGGGGTCGAGGTCTACCTGCCCCAGCGCGTGGTGGACGGCGCGCGGGACGTCTTCCTCCACAAGACCGCGGCCCAGCTCAACGGGCTGGCCGCCGAGGAGTGCCCGCAGCCCGCCGCCTGCGTCGGCGACGAGAAGCGCCTGTGGGTGGTCACCCAGGGCCCCGACCAGCCGGCCGGTACCCAGCGCGACCCGTTGGCCGCCCTCGTCACCAACACCGCGGGTGGCCTCACCCCCGCCGAGGTCACGGCGCTCTCCGCCAAGTACACCGCGACCTCGGTCACGCACCTGAAGGGGATCTGGGTGACGTTGCTGGAGCACCGCTGACCGGCCGACCCGGGCAGTGCGACCGCGGCGGGGGCCGCCGACCCGGTGGGGTCGGTGACCCCCGCCGCAGCGCATGCGGGAGCTACTTCGCGTCCGAGGCCTCGGCCATCGCCTTGAACGAGGACTCCAGCCACGTCTTCAGCTTCGCCGAGAGCGGCCGTTCGACCACCCGGTTGACCAGGTAGGCGACCACCAGCATGATCGCGATCATGGCGCCGAGCGTCTCGCCGGGCGGGAGCGAGCGGCGCAGGTAGGAGATGCCGACCCAGCCGATCTCCTGGTGGAGCAGGTAGAGCGGGTAGGTCAGCGCACCGGCGGTGGTCAGCCACTTCCAGCTGATCCAGTTCAGCTTGCCCAGCGCGGCGGCCAGCACGAGCAGGTAGCAGGCGGTCATGACCAGGCAGGCCACCGTGTAGGTGAGGCCCCGGTTGCCGTCGGACTCGTACTGCTTCATGATCCCCGGCAGCTGGTTCTGCGCCATCATCCAGTCGAACACCAGCATCGCCCAGAGCAGGAACGTCGGCTTGAACCGGTACATCAGGTACATCACGATGCCGCCGATGAAGAACGGCGCGTAGACCGGCTGGGTCACCTCGGTGGCCAGACCGAAGTTGATCATCGGGGTGAAGATCGCGGCGAACGACCAGATCATGCAGAAGAGCACGACCCGGCGGTAGGTCAGTCCGAAGGCCACGACGATGGCGAAGGCCACGTAGAAGCGCATCTCCAGCCAGAGCGTCCAGTAGACCGGGTCGACGGCCGGTGAGCCGATCGGCCACTGCATCATCGACAGGTTGCTGAAGAGGGTGCGGGCGCTGAGGTCGCCGAAGCTGCCGAACGGGCGGGCCGCGTACCAGACCACCGCGGCGGTCAGCAGGACGCAGAACCAGTAGGCCGGGTAGAGGCGGATCACCCGGGAGATGAAGAAGTCGCGCGGGCGCTTGCCCCAGCACGACATGCAGATCACGAAGCCGCTGATCAGGAAGAAGAGTTCGACACCCATCCAGGTGTAGCGACCGATCTCGTGGACGTGCGGCAGCAGGGTCTTGTTGGACCCGTGCCAGACGCGCGGATCGAGCTCCTGGCCGGTGTAGTGGAACAGCAGCACCCCGAGCGCGGCGATCAGCCGCATGCCGTCCAGGGCGTAGAGGCGGGGGCGCCTTCCGGGCCGGGGGGCCGCGGCGGATCCGCCGTCGGTCTGGGCGGGGAGGCTGGCTCGGGCTGCTCCTTCGGTCCGTGTACCGGAGCGCCGGTTCAGCAAGGAGAGCGGGGTCGGCATGGCGGGAGGGGCCTTTGTTCGCAAACGGGAGCGCAGGGAAGGGTCGGATCGGTCAGGGCAACCGGCCGAGTGGGTGGGGCGGCGCTGTGAAAGGACCACGGCGGACCGTTGAAAGGCTCGGCCTTTCGGGAGGGGTCCGCCCGGTCGTCGAGTCACGTCCGGGGGAACGGGACTCGGGCGGCCGCCCGGTGACCGAGTCTTTCAGGCCTCACACATCGTCCGGGTGCGGGCGATGTGAGGATAAGTGGGCGGTTTGTGCCACAGGATTGGGATGGCAGGTGCTCGTCATGGGTCACCAAGATAGGCCATCGGAAAATCCGACCTTTTGCCAGCGTGCTTGATCATTCGCGCGCCGTATCCGGGTGCTGCGCGCCGTTCGTTGGAGTGAACGAGCCCGGGGCGAAACGCAGCCGGCGGATAGAGTCGGCCCGCCTGGACGACATCTCCGGCCTGCCGCGCGTCCAGTTCGGCCCGCGGGCCGCAGGGGCTGCTTCGTCACGTCGGCCGGGCCCGCACTCTGATGAGGAACGCCAGTGCTGCCAATCACCAAAGGGTGGAACGCGGGGCAGGTGACGGCCACGGGCGGCCCGCGGCGGGTGGTGACCGGCCGGGCCGCCGCGCAGTTACGTGCCTGCGCGCCCGCGTTGCTGGGCTATCTCGCGGTGCGCGCGGTGGGCGTGCTGATACTGCTGGTGAACCAGCACTCGGTGCCCGTCCTCACCCGCCTGGGCACCCTGTGGGACGCGCACTGGTACACCGACGTCGCGACCCACGGCTACCGCGACGACATCGGCGTCTACGGTGTGAACGGCGTCCCGTTCTCGACCCGGGCCTTCTTCCCGCTCTATCCGCTGCTGATCCGGGCCGTCACCGGCGTGCTACCGGTCTCGGCGCCCGGTGCAGCGCTGGCCGTGGCCTGGGCGGCCTCGCTGGTCGCGGCGCTGGGCATCTTCGCCGTGGTCGCGCACCGCTACAACCGCCGGGTGGGCGTGATCACGGTGGTGCTCTGGGGGGCGCTGCCGCACGCCGCCGTGCAGAGCATGGCCTACTCCGAGTCCCTGTTCACCGCGCTGGCGGCCTGGTCGCTCCATGCGCTGCAACGCCGCAACTGGATCCGGGCCGGTGTGCTGAGCCTGCTGGCCGGCCTGGTCCGGCCCACCGCCGCGGCCGTCGTCGCGGCCGTGTGCCTGGCGGCCGCCGTCGAGCTGGTCCGGCGGGTGCGCCGGCGCGAGGCGGAGCACGGGGACGCCCCCGCCTGGTGGCGGATCGTGCTGGGGGCGGGGCTCGCGCCGCTGGGGATCGTCGGCTACATCGGTTACGTCGACCACGTGCGCCGGTCCTGGAGCGGCTACTCCTACATCCAGTCCGCCTGGGGGACGCAGTTCGACGGCGGCATGGGGACCGCCCGCTGGCTCGACCAGATGTTCCTGAGCCCGGGCAGCCCGCCCCAGCTGCTGAACCAGGTGGTGATAGCGCTGGTCGTGGTGGCCTACGTGGTCCTCTTCCTGCTCGCGCTGGTGCAGCGGCAGCCGCTGCCGTGGCTGGTCTACGGCGCGACGATCCTGGCCGTGGCGATCGGCAGCAGCTCGACCGACGCCGCCCGGGCGCGGTTCCTGGTGCCGGCCTTCGTGCTGCTGGTGCCGTTGGCCGCGGGCCTGTCGCGGGTGCGCTCCCGGGCCTCGCTCGGGGTGCTGCTCGGCTCGGCGGCGGTCTGCTCCGGTTTCTACGGCGTCTACCTGGTCTTCGCGAACTCCTACTCGCCGTGATCCGCGCTCCGGGCGGGATCCGGGGCGCGGGCGGACGGGTTGTCGGCGGCGGGCCATAGACTCGGAGAGCCATGAGTAGCCTCTTTGACGACCTCCCGCTGCCCGGCTTCGAGCCCTTCGAGGCGAAGCCCGCCGCCGACGCGATGCCCGTGCACCTGGCCGAGGAGCCTCCGCCGGAGGACTACGACGGCCCCGGCGGGTACGAGGAAGAGATCCCCAGTGACCTCTTCCACACCGACCACGCCGCGCAGTCCGAGCGCGACGCCTACTACCGCAACGGCGCCCACCGCACCGTGGTCGACCCGGCCCAACTGCTGGAGGGGATGAACGACCCGCAGCGCGAGGCGGTGCTGCACGCCGGGGCGCCGCTGCTGATCGTGGCCGGTGCCGGTTCGGGCAAGACCCGGGTGCTGACCCACCGGATCGCCTACCTGCTGGGTGCCCGCGGGGTGCAGCCGGGCGAGATCCTGGCGATCACCTTCACCAACAAGGCGGCCGGCGAGATGCGCGAGCGCGTCGAGCAGTTGGTGGGGCCGCGGGCGCGGGCGATGTGGGTGTCCACCTTCCACAGCGCGTGCGTGCGGATCCTGCGCCGGGAGAGCAAGCGGCTCGGCTTCACCTCCAGCTTCTCGATCTACGACTCGGCCGACTCGCAGCGGCTGATGTCGCTGGTCTGCCGGGACCTGGACCTGGACCCCAAGCAGTTCCCGCCGAAGTCGTTCACCGCCAAGGTCTCCAACCTCAAGAACGAGCTGATCGACGAGGAGACCTACGCCGGGCAGGCCGCCAACCCGATGGAGCGCAAGCTCGCGGAGGCGTACACGCTCTACCAGGCGCGGCTGCGCGAGGCCAACGCGCTGGACTTCGACGACATCATCATGACCACGGTCAACCTGCTGCAGGCCTTCCCGGACGCGGCCGAGCACTACCGGCGCCGGTTCCGGCACATCCTGGTGGACGAGTACCAGGACACCAACCACGCGCAGTACATGCTGGTGCGCGAGCTGACCGGCGGCGCGGCGGGCTCGGCGCCCAGGCGCACGGTGGACGGCGACTTCGTGAACCCCGCCGCCGCGGGGCTCGCCGAGCTGCCGCCGGCCGAGCTGTGCGTGGTGGGTGACGCCGACCAGTCGATCTACGCCTTCCGCGGTGCGACGATCCGCAACATCCTCCAGTTCGAGGAGGACTACCCCGACGCCACCACGATCCTGCTGGAGCAGAACTACCGCTCCACCCAGACGATCCTGAGCGCCGCCAACGCGGTGATCGAGCGCAACGCCAACCGCCGCGAGAAGAAGCTCTGGACGGCCGGGGATCACGGCGAGAAGGTGGTCGGCTACGTCGCCGACGACGAGCACGGCGAGGCGCAGTTCATCGCCGAGGAGATCGACCGGCTGACGGATGCCGGCGACGCCAAGCCCGGTGACGTGGCGATCTTCTACCGGACGAACGCCCAGTCCCGGGTCTTCGAGGAGGTGTTCATCCGGGTCGGGCTGCCGTACAAGGTGGTCGGCGGGGTGCGCTTCTACGAGCGCCGGGAGGTCCGCGACGTGCTGGCCTACCTGCGGGTGCTCTCCAACCCCGAGGACACCGTGCCGCTGCGCCGGATCCTCAACGTGCCCAAGCGCGGCATCGGCGACCGCGCGGAGGCGATGATCGAGGCGCTGGCCTCGCGCGAGCGGATCTCCTTCGCCCAGGCGCTGCTGCGCGTCGACGAGGCGTACGGGATGGCCGCGCGCTCGGCCAACGCGGTGCGCAAGTTCAACGAGCTGCTGGCCGGGCTGCGCCAGGTGGTCGAGTCGGGGGCCGGGCCGGCCGCCGTGCTGGAGGCGGTCCTGGAGGAGACCGGGTACCTGGCCGAGCTGCAGTCCTCCACGGACCCGCAGGACGAGACCCGGGTGGAGAACCTCCAGGAGCTCGCCTCGGTGGCCCTGGAGTACGAGCAGGACCCGGGCGAGCGCCCCGACGCGGGCGAGGACGGCGCGCCGCCGGTCGGCTCGCTGGCCGACTTCCTGGAGCGGGTCGCGCTGGTCGCCGACTCCGACCAGATCCCGGACGAGGAGGACGGCGCGGGCGTCATCACGATGATGACCCTGCACACCGCCAAGGGCCTGGAGTTCCCGGTGGTCTTCCTGACCGGCATGGAGGACGGCATCTTCCCGCACATGCGGGCGCTGAGCCAGGTCAAGGAGCTGGAGGAGGAGCGCCGGCTCGCCTACGTCGGCCTGACCCGGGCCCGGCAGCGGCTCTACCTGACCCGCAGCGTGCTGCGCAGCGCCTGGGGGCAGCCGGCCTACAACCCGGCCTCGCGGTTCCTGGAGGAGATCCCGACCGAGCTGGTGCAGTGGAAGCGCACCGGCGCGGCCGCGGTGCCGGCTGCCCGCGGGCTGTCGACCAGCGGCTCGCGCGGCTCGGGGGGCGGCTCCTCCTCGGGCGGCGCGGCCTCGCCGAAGGCGGGCTGGGGCAAGTCGGCGCGCAAGGTGACGGAGCGGGAGGTGGTCGCGCTGGCGGTCGGCGACCGGGTCAGCCACGACAGCTTCGGGCTGGGCACCGTGGTGAGCACCGAAGGGGTGGCGGACCGGGCGAAGGCCACCATCGACTTCGGCGCCTCGGGCCGCAAGGTGCTGCTGCTGCGGTACGCGCCGGTCGAGAAGCTCTGACGGGCGCGCCCTCGCACGGTCCGGACGCCACCCGGCGCTAACCTCCCCTCAGGTCGGTTGTCGCCGGGTGACGTTGGAGGCGCAGATGGTGGGGTCGGGCCCGATCCGGGTGGTGGTCGCCAAGCCAGGTCTCGACGGCCACGACCGCGGTGTCAAGGTGATCGCCCGGGCCCTGCGGGACGCCGGGGTGGAGGTGATCTACACCGGCCTGCACCAGACGCCCGAGCAGGTGGTGGACACCGCGATCCAGGAGGACGCCGCCGGGATCGGCCTGTCGATCCTGTCCGGCGCGCACATGACGCTCTGCGCCCGGGTGCTCGACCTGCTCCGGGAGCGGGGCGCGGCGGACATCACGGTGTTCTGCGGCGGCATCATCCCGGCCGCCGACATCCCCGAGCTGAAGGCGCTGGGCGTCGCGGAGATCTTCACCCCGGGCACCCCGACCGGCGAGGTGGTGGCCTGGGTGCAGGCCAATCTCGGTGCCGCTGAGTCTGGTTGACGAACCATCAGATCTCTTCCCCGGTGAGTTCGGCGAGCATCTCCGCGCGGAACCGCAGCGTGCCGGCCAGCCGGGCGAAGGTCTCCGCCCAGGCGGTGTCCGGCGCGGCGTCGGCGGCCAGCGCGGCGACCGCTGGTGCGGTGGCCGGTGCGAGCGAACGTTCCGTCAGGCCCAGCACGCCGCTGTGGTTCCACGGGTAGGAACCGGCCGTGGCCGCCCGTTCCAGGGCCGCCACCACGGCGGTACTGAGCGGCGGGGTCCACGGGGTGGCGCAGGCGCCGAGCAGCTGGAAGGCGTCGCCGGGGCCGTGGGTGCGCAGGAAGGCCGCGGTCCACAGGGCCCGCTCGGGCGGCGGCAGCACGGCGAGCAGCCGGGCGGGCGCACCGGCGACGGCCGGCGAGCCGGCCCGGCGCGGGGGCGGGCCGAGCAGCGCCCGGGCCCAGGAGGCGTCGCCCTGGCGCACCGCGGCCCGGGCCCAGGCCTCGTGCAGCTCGTCGCGCCAGGGGCCGCCGTCGGCGGCCGGTCCGGCGTGGGCGCCGACCTGCGTGCGGGCGTCCGCGACGGGCAGGGCGAGCAGCCGGCCTGGCGGCAGGCCGAAGGAGTGCGTCCAGCAGGAGAGCGGCGTGGCGGCCAGCACCTCGCCCAGCCACCAGGCCTGCTCGCCGCGCCCGGTCGGCGACTTGGGCGGGATCCCGTCGTGCTGCATCGCGGCGTCGCAGGCGGTGGGCGGGGTGACCAGCAGCACGCCGTCGACCAGCCGCACCGCGGCCTGGGCCCGCTCGGCCATCCGCCGGCCGAGCGCGGAGCCGGGCAGGGTGGAGAGCAGTTCGGCGGCCGTGGCGCGGACGTTCCTGCTGCGGTCGGTCAGGGCGGCCTCCAGGAACGGCTCGTCGGCCGGCGAGAGGCCCTCCTGCAGGGCGTCCAGGAAGAGCAGCCGGTCCTCGGCCCGTTCGCTCGGCCAGGTGCCGGCGAGCAGCGCGAGCGCGGCGGCCGGATCCCGGCGGCGCACCCTGGTCAGGTGGGTGACCCGCTCGGCGAAGAGGCCCTGCTGCCAGACGAGGTCCGTCCCGGTAGGCCCCTCGGCGCCCGCGGTGCGCAGCACGTAGCGCCACTGTGGGTTCCGCTCGGCCAGCCAGCGGCCGAGCGGACCGGCCAGCGCCACCGCGTCACCGCGCAGTTCGCCGCGGGCCCGGGCGGCCTCCAGCAGCGCCGGGACCTGGGCGGCGGGCGGGCGGTAGCCGCGCTCGCGGGCCAGGGAGAGCCACTGCGGCAGCAGTTCGGCGAGATTGGGCTGGGTGGTGGTGCCGGCGGCCCGGCCGGCCAGCAGCACGGCGAGCCGGCGGGCCGCCGCGGCGGGCAGTTCGGGGCGCTCGTCGTCCCCGGCCGGGGGTTCCGGCGCCGGGGCGGGCAGCGGGAGCAGCCCCGCCCGGCGCCGGACGGCGGTCAGCGCGGCCAGCTCCAGCAGGGCGGTGGCCGGGTCGGTCCGGTCCACGCCCGCGGCGGCGGCCTGCAGGGCGGGCGGGCCGTCCGGCTCGGGCAGCGGGCGGCGGTCGGTGCCCAGCAGGGCGGTGCTCTGCAGCTGGTCCCAGTAGTCGCTGCTCATGCGGCTCCTCCCGTGGTCAGGCCGGTGGCGCGGCCCTGCTCGTCCCAGACCGTCACCGGGGTGAACCCGCGGTGGCCGCACTCGCCGAAGACCGTCACCGGACGGCCGCCGGAGACCGCGGCCAGCCGCCAGAGCGCCTGCTCGGGGGTGGCGTGCAGGGGCAGGGCATGCTGACGATCCGTCAACTGCCAGCCGTCGGCGGTGGCGATGGGCCGTACGTCGCGCAGCACCACGGGCCAGGTCTCCGTCCAGGGGTCCGCGGCGACGGCCTCCCCGTAGTGGGCGAGGGCGGCGGACACCGGCTCGGCCGGCGGCGCGCCGGGCGTGGGGCCGGGGGCGCCGTGCCGGGGGCCGAGGACGGCGCGCAGCGGCCGGGCGCCCGGGTGGAAGGCCAGCTCCGCTTCCAGCAACCAGCCGGTGGGCAAGGTCGGTTCGGGGGCCTGGCCGGGGCGGCCGTAGGAGAGCAGCAGGGCCGATCGGCCGGTCTTGGCGCCGCGCAGCCACAGGCGGCGGGTGGTCAGCGGGCCGTCGGTGCTGTCGCGGCTGCCGAGGACCAGCCAGTGGTCGCGCACGGTGGGGCCGGCCAGCAGCTCGGCGCTGTCGACGGTGAAGCCGACCCGGGCGCGCACGGTGTGGGCCAGCGGCTCGGGCAGCTCGCCGATCCGCTCGCAGGCGGTGGCGAGCAGGTGCAGCAGGGCGTGGCCGGCGAGCTGCCCGTCGGCCGGGAGGCGGTCCAACTCCGCTGCTCCGGAGGCGAGTCCGGGAGCCTGGGCGTCCACCATCCGGGCCGCGACCTCCGCCCAGCCGCCCGCGGCGGCGCCCGGGTCGGCCAGTCCGCGCCGCACCCGGTCGGCCAGTCGTAGCCGCAACTCGGCTGCGCCGGCGGCGACTCGGGCCGCCCGCCGGTCGGCGCGCCGCCGCGCGGCGACGGGGTCGGCGGGAGCCGCGGCGGGCTCGGCCCGCCGCCGGCGCCCGGCCAGCCACCGGGCGGCCCAGTCGGCCGGCTCGGCCCCGGCCGGCACCGCCGCCGGGTCGCCGCTCCACAGCAGGAGCAGGCCCAGCGCGTGCTTGCACGGGAGGGTCCGGCTGGGGCAACTGCACTGGTAGGCAGGCGTGGAGAACTCGACCACCGTCCGGTACGGCGCGCTCCCGCTGCCCTGGCACAGCCCCCAGAGCGCCCCCTGCCCGCACCCGGTCCGCGACCAGGCGGCGGGGGAGGAGAGCCTGCCGCCCGCCGCGCGCGCGGCCGCGTCGGATGCGAGGGACAGGACGTGTTCGGTGCTCCAGCGTTCCTCCATGACGCGAACGCTAGGACGGGGGACTGACAGGGGTTCAGGCGCGCCGATCGTGCCCGCCGGATTGTCAGTGGCGTACGGCAGAGTGGTTCTCGCAGGTCGGACGGGAGGTCGATCCCGGGCCTGCGAGCCGAGCCGACGCTCCCCATCACCCCACCGTCCCGGGCATCGCCGTGCCCTGGGACGGGCGATCCGAAGGAGCCCCGATGACCACCCCTACCGAGAGCACCGCCGAGGTCCTGCGGGCGCACGCCGAGGAGGCATTCGCCGGTGAGCTGGCGGCGCTGGCCGCGCAGGACGAGCGGCCCCGGCCGGCCGGCTGGCGGCTGTCGCCGTGGGCGGTGGCCACCTATCTGCTGGGCGGCGAGCTGCCGGACGGCACCGTGATCACGCCCAAGTACGTCGGTCCGCGGCGGATCGTGGAGGTCGCGGTCAGCACGCTGGCCACCGACCGGGCGCTGCTGCTGCTCGGGGTGCCCGGCACCGCCAAGACCTGGGTCTCCGAGCACCTGGCGGCGGCGGTCAGCGGCGACTCGACGCTGCTGGTGCAGGGCACCGCGGGCACCGGCGAGGAGGCCGTGCGGTACGGCTGGAACTACGCGCAGCTGCTCGCGAACGGTCCCAGCCGGGCGGCGCTGGTGCCCTCGCCGGTGCTGCGGGCGATGGCCGGGGGCAAGATCGCCCGGGTCGAGGAGCTGACCCGGATCCCGGCCGACGTGCAGGACAGCCTGATCACCGTGCTCTCCGAAAAGACGTTGCCGATACCGGAGTTGAACGGGGAGACTCAGGCTGTCCGCGGGTTCAACCTGATCGCCACCGCCAACGATCGCGACCGCGGGGTCAACGAACTCTCCAGTGCGCTGCGCCGCCGTTTCAACACGGTGGTCCTTCCGCTGCCGGCGACGCTCGACGAGGAGGTCGGGATCGTCGAGCGGCGGGTCGGGCAGCTCGGCCGCGCGCTGGAGCTGCCCGAGCTGCCGGGCGGTGCGCAGGAGATCCGTCGGGTGGTGACGGTCTTCCGCGAACTGCGCGACGGCGTCACCGTCGACGGCCGGACCAAGGTCAAGAGTCCGACCGGCACCCTCTCCACCGCCGAGGCCATCTCGGTGGTCACCGCAGGCCTCGCGCTCGCCGCCCACTTCGGCGACGGCGTGCTGCGGGCGGGCGAGGTGGCGGCCGGGGTGCTCGGGGCGGTGGTGCGCGACCCGGTCGGCGACCAGGTGGTGTGGGGGGAGTACGTGGAGGGCGTGCTGCGCGAGCGGGACGGCTGGCAGGACTTCTACCGGGCCGCCCGCGAACTGGCCGGATGAATGAACATCCCTGAGAAGAAAAGGAGTTGGACGAACTGACCGAGCCGTACGGCCGGACCGGAGCAGAACGGACCGACCGACCTGAACGACCTGAACGACCTGAACGACGTGAACGACCTGAACGACGTGAACGACGTGAACGACGTGAACGACGTGAACGACGTGAACGACCGCAAGTCCCGCACGGACACCAGGAACGGAACAAGGGGGAGCGACATGACTGGTGAGCTGACTCTGCTGGGTGTGCGCCACCACGGACCGGGTTCGGCCCGCGCGGTGGGTGCGGCCCTGCGTGCGCTGGAGCCGGATGCGGTGCTGATCGAGGGACCGCCGGAGGCGGACCCGATCATCGCCCTGGCGGCCGACCCGGAGATGGTCCCGCCGGTCGCGCTGCTCGCGCACGCGGTCGAGGACCCGGCCCGCGCGGCCTTCTGGCCCTTCGCCGGCTTCTCGCCCGAGTGGGTCGCGATCCGGTACGCGCTGGCGGCCGGGGTTCCGGTCCGGTTCATCGACCTGCCGGCCGGCAGCTCCTTCGCCCTGCGGGCCACCGGTCAGACGCCCGAGGACGGCGAGGAGCCCGCGGTCGACCCCGTCGCCGTGCTCGCCGCGGCCGCCGGGAACGGGGACCCGGAGGCCTGGTGGGAGGACGTGGTGGAGCACCGCCACCCGGGCGCCGACCCGCTGGCGCCGTTCGCGGCGGTGGCGGCGGCGATGGCCGAGCTGCGCGACCCCGAGGTCGGCACCCCGGGCTCGCCCGGGGTGCGCCCCGAGGGGCCGTCGGCCGGCCGGGCCGCCCGCTTCGGCGGGCGGCCCGGCGCCTGCGCCGCCGGGCGGCGCGACGAGCTGCGCGAGGCGTACATGCGCCAGCAGATCCGGGCCGCCCGGCGGGCCGGTCACCGCCGGATCGCCGTGGTCTGCGGCGCCTGGCACGTACCGGCGCTCGCCGCGCAGCCCGCGGCGAGCGCCGACCGGGCGTTGCTGGCGGGCCTGCCGAAGAAGCTGAAGACCGAGATCACCTGGGTGCCGTGGACGCACCGCCGGCTCGCCCAGCGCACCGGCTACGGCGCCGGCATCGAGTCGCCCGGCTGGTACCAGCACCTGTTCGACAACCCCGGGCCCGCGGCGGGCGGCACCGGCATGGCCCGCTGGCTGACCCGGGCCGCCGAGCTGCTGCGGGCCCAGGACCACCCGGTCTCCCCGGCGCACGTCATCGAGGCGGTCCGGCTCGCCGAGACGCTGGCCGCCGTGCGCGGTCGCCCGGCACCCGGGCTCGCCGAGTCGCTGGACGCGGTGCGCGCGGTGCTGTGCGATGGCTCGGAGGTCGCGCTCGCGCTGGTGCGCGAGCAGCTGGTGGTCGGCGAGGCGCTCGGCCGGGTGCCGGCCGCCGCGCCCACCGTGCCGCTGCAACGCGATCTGACCCGGCTGCAGCGCACCCTGCGGCTCAAGCCGGCCGCCGCCGTCCGCGAACTCACCCTGGACCTGCGCAAGGAGCTGGACGCCGGCCGCTCGCGGCTGCTGCACCGGCTGCGGCTGCTCGGCATCGACTGGGGGACCGGGGCCCGCTCCGCCGCCAACTCCACCGGAACCTTCCGGGAGAGCTGGCGGCTTTGCTACGAACCGGAGTTCGCGGTCCGGGTGGTCGAGGCCGCGCAGTGGGGCAGCACCGTCGAGGAGGCCGCCACCGCCAAGGTGGCGGCCGCGGCGGGCCGGGCGGCGGACCTGCCCGCGCTCACCCGGCTGGCCGAGCAGTGCCTGGTGGCCCAGCTGCCCGCCGCGCTGCCCGCGGTGATGCGCGCGCTGGCCGACCGGGCCGCACTGGACAGCGACACGGCCCGGCTCGCCGAGGCACTGCCCGCGCTGGTCCGGGCGCTGCGCTACGGCGATGTGCGCGGCACCGACGGCGGCACGCTGGAGGGCGTCGCGCACGGCCTGGCCGACCGGATCTGCGTCGGCCTGCCGCCCGCCTGCGCCGGGCTGGACGCCGAGGGCGCCGCCGCGATGCGTGCCCGGCTGGACGCGGTGCACGGCGCGATCGGGCTGCTGGAGCGGCGCACCGGCGCAGCCGTGTCGGCCCCGGCCCCCGCGGCGGCCGGCCCGGCACACGCGTTGGCCGCGGCGCCCCCGAGTACCGCCCCCGCCGCCCTGGCCGAGCGCTGGGCCAGGGCCCTCGACGCGCTCGCCCGGCGCGAACCGCGGGCCCGCGCAGCCGGCGCCGCGGGGCTCGGCGGCGCCGTCCCGGGCCTGCTGCGCGGGCGGGCCGTGCGGCTGCTGCTGGACGACGGCCGGCTCGACGCCGCCGAGGCCGCCCGCCGGCTGCGGCTGGCGCTCTCCACCGCGAGCGCGCCTGCCGACGCGGCCGGCTGGATCGAGGGCTTCCTGTCCGGCGGCGGCGCCCTGCTGCTGCACGACCCGCAGCTGCTCGCGCTGCTGGACGGCTGGCTGGCCGAGGTCCCCGCCGGCGCCTTCGTCGACCTGTTGCCGCTGCTGCGCCGCACCTTCGCGGCGGTGGAGGCGGGGGTGCTGCGCACCGTCGCCTCCCGGGTCGCCACCGGCCGCCCGGCCGGCGGCGCCGGCGGCCCGTCCGGCTCGCCGGAGCAGCCGCTGGACCAGGCCCGCGCCGACGCGGCGCTGCCCACCGTGCTGCGTCTGCTCGGCCGCCACCCCTCGCCCGAGCCATCGCCGGCCGGTGCCCGCCCGTGGATCCCCCGTCAGCCCGACCGCAGGAGCGCCGCGTGACGACCAGTGAGCAGGCCCGGGGGCAGGATCCGGAACCCGATCCGGAGCACGACCCGGAACAGGAACGCCTGCGCCGCTGGCGCCTGGTGCTCGGTGGCGAGCCCTGGGGCGCGGCGCGCGGGGGGCGCCTGACCGGCCGCGACGCTTCGATCGACCGGGTGCTCACCGCCCTCTACCGCGGTGCGCCGGACCAGGCGGACGGCGCCCGGACGCCGGGCCGCTCGGCGGGGCTGGGCGGCAGCGCCCCGCAGGTGGCCCGCTGGCTGGGCGACATTCGCCGCTACTTCCCGACCTCCGTGGTCCAGCTGATGCAGCAGGACGCGATCTCCCGCCTGGGCCTGACCCGGCTGCTGCTCGAACCGGAGATGCTGGCCGCCGTCGAGCCGGACGTGCACCTGGTGGGCACGCTGCTCTCGCTCAGGCACGCGCTGCCCGAGACCACCCGGGAGACCGCCCGCCTCGTGGTCGCCCGGGTGGTCGCCGAACTGGAGCGCCGGCTGGCCGACCGGACCCGGGCCACGCTGGGCGGCGCGCTGGACCGCGGCGCGCGGGTCGACCGCCCGCGCCACCGTGACATCGACTGGGACCGCACCATCCGGGTGAACCTGCGGCACTACCTCCCCGAGCAGCGCACGGTGATCCCCGAGCGCCTGGTCGGCCACGCCCGTGCACAGCGTGCGACGAAGAAGGAAGTGATCCTCTGCGTCGACCAGTCGGGTTCGATGGCCGCCTCCGTGGTGCACAGCGCGGTCTTCGGCGCGGTGCTCGCCTCGATGCGCACCCTGGACACCAGGCTGGTGGTGTTCGACACCTCGGTGGTCGACCTGACCGAACAACTGAGCGATCCGGTGGACGTCCTGTTCGCCACTCAGCTCGGCGGCGGCACCGACATCAACCGCGCGCTGGCCTACTGCGAGTCGAAGATCACTCGTCCGGCTGACACCGTGGTCGTCCTGATCAGTGATCTCCACGAGGGCGGCATCCGCGAGCGGATGCTGCGCCGGGTGGCCGCGATGAAGGCCGCCGGCGTCCAGTTCCTCGCGCTGCTCGCGCTCAGCGACGAGGGCACTCCCGCCCACGACCACGCGCACGCCGCCGCGCTGGCCGCGCTCGGCGTCCCGGCCTTCGCCTGCACCCCGGACGCCTTTCCGGACGTCATGGCCGCGGCCCTGGAACGGCGGCCGTTGCCGGACGCGCACCCGTTGTGACGGTTCTCACCTCGGCACAGTCGCTCCCGGGCGAATGCCGCCGTCCCGGCGGGGATACCCTGCCAGACGGACGTGACGCGCGTGTTGATTGACGTGTGCGCCCGAGACCGCGTGGGCCGCAAGGCCGCAACTCTGCGTACCCGCACGGCCCCGACGACCCGCAGCGAAGATCCTGCCGTGGCACGCTCGTAGAGACACAATCCGCGACCACGAACAAGGACGAACACACGTGGACCTGTTCGAGTACCAGGCGAGGGACCTCTTCGCCAAGCACGGCGTACCCGTGCTTGACGGTGATGTCATCGAGACCCCCGAAGCAGCTCGCGCCATCGCCGAGCGCTTCGGCGGACGCGCCGTCGTCAAGGCTCAGGTGAAGGTCGGTGGCCGTGGCAAGGCCGGTGGCGTCAAGCTCGCCGCCGACCCGGCCGACGCCGTCGCCAAGGCCGAGGCGATCCTCGGTATGGACATCAAGGGCCACACCGTTCACAAGGTGATGCTGGCCCAGACCGCGGACATCAAGGACGAGTACTACGTCTCGTTCCTGCTGGACCGCACCAACCGCACCTTCCTGGCCATGGCCAGCGTCGAGGGCGGCGTGGAGATCGAGGTCGTCGCCGAGGAGAACCCCGACGCGCTCGCCAAGATCCCGGTCGACGCCAACGAGGGCTGCACCCCGGAGAAGGCCGCCGAGATCGTCGCTGCCGCGAAGTTCCCGGCCGAGGTCGCCGACCAGGTGGCCGAGGTCCTGCAGAAGCTGTGGACCGTCTTCATCAAGGAAGACGCCCTGCTGGTCGAGGTCAACCCGCTGATCAAGTCCGGTGACGGCAAGATCATCGCGCTCGACGGCAAGGTCTCGCTGGACGAGAACGCCGAGTTCCGTCAGGCCGACCACGCCGCGCTCGAGGACAAGGCCGCGGCCAACCCGCTGGAGGCGGCGGCCAAGGCCAAGGGCCTCAACTACGTCAAGCTCGAGGGCGAGGTCGGCATCATCGGCAACGGCGCGGGGCTCGTCATGAGCACCCTGGACGTCGTCGCCTACGCCGGTGAGAACCACGGCGGCGTCAAGCCCGCCAACTTCCTCGACATCGGTGGCGGCGCCTCCGCCGAGGTGATGGCGAACGGCCTGGAGATCATCCTGGGCGACCCCGACGTCAAGTCGGTCTTCGTCAACGTCTTCGGCGGCATCACCGCGTGCGACGCGGTCGCCAACGGCATCGTGCAGGCGCTGGCCCTGCTGGAGAGCAAGGGCGAGGCGGTCACCAAGCCGCTGGTCGTGCGTCTCGACGGCAACAACGCCGAGCTGGGTCGCAAGATCCTCACCGACGCCAACCACCCGCTCGTCGAGCAGGTGGACACCATGGACGGCGCCGCTGACCGCGCCGCCGAGCTGGCCAACGCGAAGTAAGGAAGGGGACTCTCACCATGGCTATCTTCCTTACCGAGGACAGCAAGGTCATCGTTCAGGGCATGACCGGCTCCGAGGGCATGAAGCACACCCGCCGCATGCTGGCCTCGGGCACCAAGATCGTCGGCGGCGTGAACCCGCGCAAGGCCGGCACCACGGTTGACGTCGACGGCACCGAGGTGCCCGTCTTCGGCACCGTCGCCGAGGCCATGAAGGCCACCGGCGCCGATGTCAGCGTCATCTTCGTCCCGCCGGCGTTCACCAAGAGCGCCGTCGTCGAGGCGATCGACGCCGAGATCCCGCTCGCGGTCGTCATCACCGAGGGCGTCCCGGTGCACGACAGCGCCTGGTTCTGGGCCTACGCCGGCCAGAAGGGCGGCAAGACCCAGATCATCGGCCCGAACTGCCCCGGCCTGATCTCCCCCGGGAAGTCCAACGCGGGCATCATCCCGGCCGACATCACCAAGGCCGGCAAGATCGGCCTGGTCTCCAAGTCGGGCACGCTGACCTACCAGCTCATGTACGAGCTGCGGGACATCGGCTTCTCCTCGGCCGTCGGCATCGGTGGCGACCCGGTCATCGGCACCACCCACATCGACGCGCTGCGCGCGTTCGAGGCCGACCCGGAGACCGAGATCATCGTGATGATCGGTGAGATCGGTGGCGACGCCGAGGAGCGCGCCGCCGCCTTCATCAAGGAGAACGTGACCAAGCCGGTCGTCGGCTACGTCGCGGGCTTCACCGCCCCCGAGGGCAAGACCATGGGCCACGCCGGCGCCATCGTCTCGGGCTCCTCGGGCACCGCCCAGGCGAAGAAGGAGGCCCTGGAGGCCGCCGGTGTCAAGGTCGGCAAGACGCCGTCCGAGACCGCTCGCCTGGCGCGTGAGCTGATCGGCTGACAGCCGACGCCGCCTCACCGCCGCACCCCGGACCGGATCACCGGTCCGGGGTGCGGCCTTTTGCGTGCGGCCCGTCCTCGGCGCACCACAGGCTGCGCAGGCCGGCGACGTGCGCCGGGCCGGCCGGGCCCGCGCTGCCGTTCAGCGTGCCGGTGCAGAGCGGCGCGGGCGTGGGCGGCCGGTCGAACCAGGCCGAGGGGCCGTGGCCGTCCAGGGTGCCCGCGATGGCCGTCGCGGTGACCAGCACCAGCAGGCCGGAGGCGGCGGGCAGGGCCGCCGCGCGCAGCCGGGCCCGGGCGGGCAGCATCCGGGGCACGTGCTGCCCCGTGGCCGCGGGCGGGCAGTACCGCACCGCCGTCCGGTAGAGCAGCCCGCCGAGGCGCTCGCCGAAGCCGGGCGCCAGCGGGTCGGCGCCCACCAGGTCGGGCAGCGCGCGGGCCAGTTCCAGGTGGGCGGCGCGCAGCCGGTGGTCGACCGCGGTGGCGCTCGCCTCGACCTCCAGGGCGATCTCGGCGGGCCCCAGGCCCAGCGCGTCGTGCAGCACCAGCACGTGGCGGCGCGCCCGGCTCAGCCGGTGCAGCGCGCCGAGCAGCGCCTGGTCGGCCGCCGCTGCCTGGTCGGCCGTCTCCGGGGCCGCCGTCGCCGGGTCCGCCGCCTCGGCCTGCCGCCACGGCGGTCGCAGCCGACGGGCGTGCGGCGGGCCGCCCGGGCGCCAGGGGGCGAGCGCGGTGGCGAAGGCGCGGGTGCGCAGCCAGCGCGCCGGGTCGGGGTCGGTGGCGGCCTCGGCCCAGCGGGTCCAGGCGGCCTCGAAGGCCTGCTGGACGGCATGCCTGGCGAGCCGGTGCCGGCCGGCGGTGACCAGGTACGTCTGCTGGAGAAGTTCGTCGTACGACCGTTCGTACAATTCTTGGTACTGGGAGCGATCGGGCGCCGGGCCCGGATCGTCGGGGCGGGCGGCGGCTACGGATTCATCTGATTCAAGGATCTGACGCACAATCAGATAATCCGGGACACGGCGAGCGGGCGCCGCTTGCACGCGGCAGGACGAGTGACGGCGGCACCATGAGGCTCATGACGCAGCACCTGATGGGTCGTCGGATTCCGCGCGGTGTCGGCTCGCCGGGATCGGGCCCGCTCCTGGCGGGGGCCACCGCTGCGCTCCTCGGACTCGCCGTCACCGGCGTGCCCGTGCTGGTCCTGTGGGTCCTCACCGCCACCGGCCACGACAGCGCCGCCGACGCCGCCCGGCTGGTCGGGGTCCTGTGGCTGCTCGGCCACGGCGGACCGCTGACCCGGGGCGCCGGGGCACCGCTCTCGCTCACCCCGCTGCTGCTCACCCTGCTGAACGCGCAGCTGCTGCGCTGCGCCGCCGCCCGCGCGGCCGTGGCGGCGCAGCCGCGCACCGGCCCGGTCCCGGCGCTGCTCTGCACCGGGTACCTGCTGGTCGCACTGCCGGTGGCCCTCGCCTGTGCGGCGGGCGGTGGCGGCCTGCGCGCCGAGCCGCTGCCCGACCTGCTCGCGGTGGCGCTGCTGGGCTACGCCGCCGCGCAGTGGGGCGTGCACGGCGGGGCCGGGTTCGTCGGGCCGGCACCGGTGGGGCCGGGCCGGCTGGCGGCGGTCCGGCGGCGGCTGCCGGCCGGCAGCCCGGGTGCGGTCCGGGCGGCGGTGACGGCCGGGCTGCTGATCCTGCTCGCGGGCGGCGCGCTGCTCTTCGGCATGGCGGCGCTGCTGCGCACCGACACCACCGACCCCGCGGTGCGCGCGCTGGCCGGCGGCAGCGTGCCCGCCGCGCTGGGCGTGCTGCTGAGCTGCCTGCTGCTGGTGCCGAACGCCGTGCTCTGGGCCGGTGCCTATGCGCTGGGGCCGGGCTTCCTGCTGGGGACCGACACCGTGGTGGCGCCCGGGCGGGTGCAGCACGGTGCGTTGCCCGACTTCCCGCTGCTGGCGCTGGCGCCCACGACGGCCTCGGGCTGGCAGCTGCTGGTGCTGCTGGTTCCGGCGCTGGCGGGGGCGGTGGCGGCCGGGCTGCTGGGCCGGGCGGCAGCCTGGGGCGGTGGGCGGCGTGCCGCCGTCGAGCCGGCCTACCTGGTGGAGGCGGCGGAGGACGACACGGACCGGGCGGAACCGGGGCAGCCGTGGCGTGCGCCGGGCACCGCGCTGGCCGGGCTGGCGACCGCGGCTGCGGCGGGCGCGCTGGTGGCCCTGGCCGGCTGGCTGGCCGGGGGCGCGGCGGGCGGCGGCCGGATGGCGCGGCTGGGGCCCTCGTTCGCCTGCGGGACGGTGGCGGCCGGCTGGTTCGCGGTGCTGGTGCTCCCCGGTGCGCTCGTCGTCCGCTGGTGGCTGCTGCGCCGGGCGGCGCCGGCCGCGGCGGCATGGGACGAGTCGGCGTGGGCCGGGCCGGGACCGGGGCTCGGCGGGCCGGGGCTGCACGGGTCCGAGTGGGGCGGCCCGGCTTCGGGCGCGCTGGTCCTGGCCGGTCCGGTGCTGGACGAGCCGGAGCTCGACGGCCCGGAGCTCGGCGGCCCGGATCCCCGCGGCGACGGCCCGCACGGCCGGCGCCGGCTGGTGCCGCGCTCCCGGGCCGCGCTCGCCGCGCGGTGGACGGCGCTGCGCCTGCGGCCGGGCCGGGGCCGCGGCGAGCGGCCGGAGTGAGCGGCCGGAGTGAGCGGCCGCAGCGAGGCGGTGTCAGTGTCAGTTCTGCGGGTCGTCCATCGTGACCAGCCAGTGCGGGGCGAGGTTCGAGCAGCTCTGGGTGCCCACCGAGGTCAGCGCGTCGTTCAAGCAGGTGTAGTAGGGGCGGTAGACCACCTGCAGCGCGAAGCTGCCGAGCACCAGGGCGACGGCCACCCCGCCGGTGATCAGCCCGCCGAGCGCGGCCGGCACCTGCGGGCGGCTGCGCTGCGCGTACGGCCAGCCGAGCGGCGGCGCGGTGCGCGGGTCGGCGGCGGTCGGCTCCGGCGCGCGGTCGGCGCCGGTCGCGGGCGTGCTCGGCTGGCCGCCGCCGCGCAGTGCGCTGATGCCCCAGTAGAGCGCGAGCGCGCCGAACAGCAGGGCGAAGGCCATGAAGCTGTCCAGGCCGCAGAAGAGCGAGGCCATGCCGCTCATCAGCGCGTAGCGCGAGCGGCGGTGGCGCGGGTCGTTGGGGTCGAATCTGGGTTGCTGCGGGGCCTGTGGCCGGTCCGGCCAGCCGGGGCCGCCGCCGCCCTGCCAGTTCGGGCTCCACGGGTGCGGCGGCGGCACCGGCGGCCGGCCGGGGCGGCCTTCAGCGGCGGGCCGTTCGCCGTCCTCGGGGGCGCCCTCGGAGGTCCCGCCCGAGCGACCCTGCGGAAGGCGCGGACGCCACGGCTGGTCCGGAGCGTCCTGAGGCGGCGGCGCGAAGGGGTTGCGCTCGTCGCTGTTCTTGCCGCTGCTCATGTCGGTCGGGGTCCTCATCGTCGTCGGGCGTCGCGACCCATGATCCCGCAGGCTGCTGAGGAGCACGGGGCGGCCTGCCGTTCGATGCGAAACCGCAGTGTCGGGCGGCCTGCGGACGGCGCGCGAGGGGGCCGGGGAGATCCCGCTCTCATCTACGCGCGTCAAGCAGAATCCCAGGTACAGCACCCGTTCAGCCAGCCGTTATCGTGGTGACGGTCAGCAGCCCTCCCAGGTTCCCGGGCCCCGCAACGCAGCGGCGTCCCCGGCACACCCATCGCCAGCCGACCTGCCGCCAGTCCGTAGTGGCCCCACCCTCCGGTGGACGTACCAGCGGGCCGGCACCCCGACGTACGGAGACCCGCGCAGTGGCCGCCGCTCACCCGCTCGCCTTCCCAGCCCCGCTCGACCGTCCCGCCCGTCTGGTGGTCCTGGTGTCCGGTTCCGGCACCAACCTCCAGGCGCTGATCGACGCGGTCGCCGACCCCGCCTACGGCGCGCAGATCGTCGCCGTCGGCGCCGACCGGTCGGGCATCGCCGGGCTGGAGCGCGCCGAGCAGGCGGGCCTGGCGACCTTCGTGCACCGGGTGAAGGACTTCGCCGACCGGGCCGACTGGGACGCGGCGCTGACCGACTCCGTCGCCGGCCACCAGCCCGACCTGGTGGTCACGGCCGGCTTCATGAAGATCCTCGGCGACCGCTTCATCAGCGCCTTCGCCGGCCGGATCGTCAACACCCACCCCGCTCTGCTGCCCGCCTTCCCCGGCGCGCACGGTGTCACCGACGCGCTCGCCTACGGCGTGAAGGTCACCGGCTGCACCGTCCACCTGGTCGACGCCGGAGTGGACACCGGGCCGATCATCGCGCAGGGCGTCGTGCCGATCACCGACGCCGACCATGCCGATGGCGGCGAAGCGCTGCACGAGCGCATCAAGACTGTCGAGCGCCAGCTGCTCGTCGAGGTCGTGGGCCGTCTCGCCCGCGAAGGCCACCGCATCGAAGACCGAAAGGTTTGGATCCCGGCATGAGTTCCGCCCCCCACGCCGCGCCGCCCGTCTCCGAGAACATCCGTCCGATCCGCCGCGCGCTGGTCAGCGTGTACGACAAGACCGGCCTGGAGGAGCTGGCCCAGGGCCTGCACGCCGCCGGGGTCGAGCTGGTCTCCACCGGCTCGACGGCCGCCCGGATCGCCGCCGCCGGCGTGCCGGTCACCGAGGTCTCGGAGCTCACCGGCTTCCCGGAGTGCCTGGACGGGCGCGTGAAGACGCTGCACCCCCGGGTGCACGCCGGTGTGCTCGCCGACCTGCGCCTGGAGTCGCACCGTGCGCAGCTGACCGAGCTGGGCATCGAGCCCTTCGACCTGGTGGTGGTCAACCTCTACCCGTTCGCCGCCACCGTCGCCTCCGGCGCCACCCCGGACGAGTGCGTCGAGCAGATCGACATCGGCGGGCCGAGCATGGTGCGCGCCGCGGCCAAGAACCACCCGTCGGTCGCCGTCGTGGTCGACCCGGCGCGCTACGGCGACGTGCTGGCCGCCGTCCGGTCGGGCGGCTTCGACCTGCTGACCCGCAAGCGGCTGGCCGGCGCGGCCTTCGCGCACACCGCCGCGTACGACGTCGCGGTCGCGCAGTGGTTCGAGGCCTCGGGCTACACGGAGTCGACGGAGGCCTTCCCGGCCTTCCTCGGCGCCACCTGGGAGCGCTCGAACGTGCTGCGCTACGGCGAGAACCCGCACCAGAGCGCGGCCCTGTACCTCGACGGCACCGGCGGCCTGGCGGGCGCCGAGCAGCTGCACGGCAAGGAGATGTCGTACAACAACTACGTCGACACCGACGCCGCGCGCCGGGCCGCCTACGACCACGAGGGCCCGGCCGTCGCGATCATCAAGCACGCCAACCCGTGCGGCATCGCGGTGGGCGCCGACGTCGCCGAGGCGCACCGCAAGGCGCACGCGTGCGACCCGCTCTCCGCGTACGGCGGCGTGATCGCGGTCAACCGCCCGGTCACCGTCGAGCTGGCCGAGCAGATCGCGCCGATCTTCACCGAGGTCGTCGTCGCCCCGGGCTACGAGGAGGGCGCCGTCGAGGTGCTCGCCCGCAAGAAGAACCTCCGGGTGCTGAGCGCCCCGCAGGCCCCGTGCGAGCGCCGCGAGGCGCGGCGGATCAGCGGCGGGCTGCTGTTCCAGGAAGTCGACCGGATCGACGCTGCGGGCGATGACCCGTCCACCTGGACGCTGGCGGCCGGAACGGCGCTCCCGGAGGCCGAGCTGGCCGACCTCGCCTTCGCCTGGAAGGCCTGCCGCGCGGTGAAGTCCAACGCGATCCTGCTGGCCAAGGACGGCGCCTCGGTCGGCGTCGGCATGGGCCAGGTCAACCGGGTCGACTCGGCCAAGCTGGCCGTCGAACGCGCGGGCGAGCGGGCGAGCGGCTCGTTCGCCGCCTCGGACGCGTTCTTCCCGTTCGCGGACGGCCTGCAGATCCTGCTCGACGCGGGTGTGAAGGCCGTCGTCCAGCCGGGCGGCTCGGTGCGCGACGAGGAGGTCGTCCAGGCGGCCCAGGCGGCCGGCGCCACGATGTACTTCACCGGGACGCGGCACTTCTTCCACTGACCGCGGCACCGCGCGAACGGCCCGGCACTCCGTCAGGAGCGCCGGGCCGTCCGGGTGTTCGCGGGCGCCGGTCAGGCGCGGATCACCAGGCTGTTGGTCACCTTGTCGGCGAAGCACTGGCTCTTGTCGTCCCACAGCGGCCACAGGTAGCCCAGGCCGCACAGGAAGCCGTCCAGGAAGTGGGCGAGCTTGCGCACGAAGGCCATGCCGAAGCCCAGCGGCTGGCCGTCGATCTCACGGACCAGCCGGATGCCCACGGCCTTCTTGCCGATGGTCTGGCCCTGGCCCTCGCGGACCAGCTGCCAGATGCCCAGGATCAGGCTGAGCACGATGCCGACCACGATGATCGCCAGGCCGCCGCCGCTGAGGCTGGTGGAGGGCGCGGGGCAGTTCGGGAGCCCGTTCTCGTCCAGCGGGCAGTTGGTCTGGCTCTTCACCACGGTGCTCACCAGCATGGCGCCGCCGATGAAGTAACAGATGATCACGGGCAGGCCGACGACCAGGAAGTCGATGAAGTACGCGCCGACCCGGGCGCCCCAGCTCGCCAGCACCGGCGGCGCCACGGGGACGTAGCCGTAGGGGGCCGGCTGCTGCGGGAAGCCGTAGCCCTGCGGGGCGCCCTGCTGCGGGTAGCCGTAGGCGGGCGGCTGGCCGTACGGGTTCGGCTGCTGCGGGGGAACGCCGTAGGGGGCCTGCTGCGGCTGGCCGTAGGGGTTGTTGGGATCGGGCGGGTAGGACACGGAAGGCCTCCGGACGGGGACGTGCTCGATGAACGGTGGGGACGGGTGGAACAGCGGGTGAGACTAGTGGAGGGCTATGACGGTGTGACACCCAGACGCTGCAGCTGCCAGATCCAGGCGACGGCCAGCGCGGTGGCGACCACCCCGGTGCGCCGACGCGGTGTCAGGGACCACCACCAGGCGCCGCCGCCGAGCGGCGCGGTGAGCAGCGCGAGCACCGCCAGCACGGTCACCGGATTGGCCGTCAGCGCGGCGAGCCAGTGGCCGTGGCCGGCCTCGATGAAGACGGTGGTGCTCCCGCAGGCGGGGCACGGGATCCCGGTCAGCCGGCGCAGCGGGCAGAGCACGCCCGGGTCGTGGGCGTCGTGCAGCACCGCCACCAGCACGGCCGCGCCGGCCGCGAGGGAGCAGCGCAGCGCGGTGCGGGCCAGTCGGCCGGTCAGCGGGCCGGGGGCGGGCCGGGCGGCCCGGACCGGCGTGATCACCGGGTGGCGGGCCGCGGCGGGTGCTCCGGTGTGCGGACGCGGCGTTCTCGCCGCCGGTGCTGAGGCGTGGTCACGACGTTCTTCCCCCGATCGCCCGGGGCCCGCGCGCGGCGGATCCAGGGCCTTCTGACTGGTGCTCGAAGCCTATGCTCGACGGCGCCGGGCGGGCTGTCCAGTGCGTTCCCGCGGTCCGGCCCCAACTGTGGCGCAACCGCAATCGGATCCACACGTTCCGTTAAGGGGGCGCCTTCTCGGCCGCACCGGTCCTGCCGGGTGCGGAAGCAGTGCCGCCGATCCGGGAGGATAGGGGGTATGACTGCCCAGATTCTCGATGGCAAGGCCACCGCGGCCGCGATCAAGTCCGAACTCGCCGTCCGTGTGGCGGCCCTCAAGGAGCGGGGCATCACCCCCGGTCTCGGCACCGTCCTGGTCGGCGACGACCCGGGCAGCCACAGCTACGTGCGCGGCAAGCACCGCGACTGCGCCCAGGTCGGCATCGCCTCGATCCAGGTCGAGCTCCCCGCGGACGCGACCCAGGCCGAGGTGGAGGCCAAGGTCCGCGAGCTCAACGAGGACCCGGCCTGCACCGGCTACATCGTCCAGCTCCCGCTGCCCAAGGGCCTCGACGCCAACCCGGTGCTCGAGCTGATGGACCCGGACAAGGACGCCGACGGCCTGCACCCCACCTCGCTGGGCCGCCTCGCGCTCGGCATCCAGGGTCCGCTGCCCTGCACCCCGTACGGCATCGTGGAGCTGCTGCGCCGTCACGACGTGGAGATCAACGGCGCGGACGTGGTCGTGGTCGGCCGCGGTGTCACGGTGGGCCGCTCGATCGGCCTGCTGCTCACCCGCAAGAGCGAGAACGCGACCGTGACGCTCTGCCACACCGGCACCCGCGACCTCTCCGCACACCTGCGCCGGGCCGACATCATCGTCGCCGCCGCGGGCGTCCCCTACCTGGTCAAGGCGGAGGACGTGCGCCCGGGCGCGGCCGTGCTGGACGTCGGCGTCAGCCGCACCGAGGCCGGCCTGGTCGGCGACGTGCACCCGGCGGTCGCCGAGGTGGCCGGCTGGCTCTCGCCGAACCCGGGTGGAGTCGGCCCGATGACCCGCGCCATGCTGCTCAACAACATCGTCGAGGCGGCCGAGCGTCAGGCCGCCCTCTAGTCGCCACCCCTGGGGATACCGGAAATGAGCGCGCTACGAACGGGCCGGTCCACGCGTCGACGGCCGGCCAGGACCACGGGGACGCTGCCGCCGGAGGGCTCCGGGGCGGCACTGGGCCGCGACCACTCGCTGCCGGTGCGGCAGTGGCCGATAGTCCTGGTGCTGTCCGTGGTCGGGATCGGGCTGGCGATCACCTGGCGGGCCGACTTCCGCTACGGCCTGCTGGTCATCGGCGGCGCCATGCTGCTCGGGGCGCTGCTGCGGCTGCTGCTGCCCGAGGTCGGCATGCTGGCGGTGCGCAGCCGCTTCACCGACGTGCTGGTGCTGCTCTTCTTCGCCGCGGTGATCGTGGGGCTCGCCCTGGTCGCCCAGCCGGATCCGTGGCTGCGGCTGCCGCAGGTGGAGGACATCGGCACCTACATCGGCCAGCGGCACTGAGGCGGCCCCGCGCCGTACCGAGGGTCCGCGCCGTACCCGAACCCGCCCCCGCACCCTGCGGGGGCGGGTTCCGCCGTCCTGTGACGCACCAGCCACGCCCGTGCGCACGCCGCCGGGCCGCCCTTGCGATAACCTGACGCCGGTTCTCTCGATGTCGAGAGAAAACATCCTCGGCTCCAGTGCGCCGACGTGCCTGGGGCATGCTGGCGATCGCTGGAGAAGGAAACATGACTCGCACCCCCGTCAACGTCACCGTCACCGGAGCTGCCGGCCAGATCGGCTACGCGCTGCTCTTCCGCATCGCCTCGGGCCACCTGCTCGGCGCCGACGTTCCGGTGAACCTGCGCCTGCTCGAGATCCCGCAGGGCCTCAAGGCCGCCGAGGGCGTCGCGATGGAGCTCGACGACTGCGCCTTCCCGCTGCTGCGCGACATCACCATCACCGACCAGGCCGACGTGGCCTTCGACGGTGCCAACGTGGCCCTGCTGGTCGGCGCCCGCCCGCGCACCGCCGGCATGGAGCGCGGCGACCTGCTGCAGGCCAACGGCGGCATCTTCGGCCCGCAGGGCAAGGCCATCAACGCCCACGCCGCGGACGACATCAAGGTCCTGGTGGTCGGCAACCCGGCGAACACCAACGCCCTGATCGCCCAGCGCAACGCCCCCGACGTGCCGGCCGAGCGGTTCACCGCGATGACCCGCCTGGACCACAACCGCGCCGCCGCCCAGCTCGCCAAGAAGGCCGGCGTGACGGTCGAGGACGTCAAGAAGGTCACCATCTGGGGCAACCACTCCGCCACCCAGTACCCGGACCTGTTCCACGCCGAGATCTCCGGCAAGGCCGCCTTCGACGCGGTCGGCGGCGACCAGAAGTGGGTCGAGGAGTTCTTCATCCCGAAGGTCGCCAAGCGCGGCGCCGAGATCATCGAGGTCCGTGGCGCCTCCTCGGCCGCCTCGGCCGCCAACGCCGCCATCGACCACGTGTACACCTGGGTCAACGGCACCCCGGCGGGCGACTGGACCTCGATGGGCATCGTCTCGGACGGCTCCTACGGCGTGCCGGCCGGCCTGATCTCCTCCTTCCCGGTCACCACCAAGGACGGCAAGTTCGAGATCGTCCAGGGCCTGGAGCTCTCCGCCTTCGACCGCGCCCGGATCGACGCCTCGGTCAACGAGCTCGCCGAGGAGCGCGACGCCGTCACCGAGCTCGGCCTGATCTGAGCAACCCGGTAGGCATCGCCCGGGCCGACCGCTTCGTTCAGAAGCGGTCGGCCCGGGCCGTTTACACTGACCGACCGTGAACGAAACCCTCCAGGACGCCGCACTCGTCCTGCTCTTCATCGTCCTCGGTGGGCTGTTCAACATCGCCGAGATCTCGCTGATCTCACTGCGCGAGGGCCAGATCCGGGCGCTGGCCGAGCGCGGCACCAAGCGGGCCGACCGGGCCGCGCACCTGGCCGCCGACCCCAACCGGTTCCTGGCGGCCGTGCAGGTCGGGGTGACCTGCATGGGCTTCCTGTCGGCTGCCTTCGGCGCCGACACGCTGGCCGGAAAGCTCTCGCCGGTCTTCGTGCGCCTGGGCCTGTCCAGCGCAGTGGCGGACGCGGTGGCGCTGGTCGGCCTGACCCTGCTGATCTCCTACATCTCGCTGGTGCTGGGCGAGTTGACGCCCAAGCGGATCGGGCTGCAGCGGGCCGAGTCGCTCGCGCTGCTGGCCGCGCCGGTGGTCGACGTGATGTCGGTGGCGCTGCGCCCGGTGATCTGGCTGCTGGGCCGGTCCACCAACCTGATGGTGCGCCTGCTGGGCGGCGACCCGAAGGCCGGGCGCGGCAGCATGAGCTCCGAGGAGCTGCGCGGCCTGGTCGCCGCCAACACCGAACTGGGCAGCGACGAGCGGGCGTTGATCGCCGACGTGTTCGCGGCCGGGGAGCGCCAGCTGCGCGAGGTGATGGTGCCGCGCACCGAGGTCACCTTCCTGGACGCCGACCAGCCGCTCGTCGAGGTGCGGGAGGAGACCAGCACCTCGCCGCACTCGCGCTACCCGGTGGTGGAGGGCTCCTACGACGCCGTGGTCGGCTTCGTGCACGTGCGCGACCTCTACGGCGCGCACGGCGAGCGGGCGCTGCAGGTGCGCGAGATCGCCCGTCCGGTCAAGCTGCTGCCGGCCACCAAGAAGGTGCTGGAGGCGATGAGCGAGATGCGCCGGGAGGGCCACCACCTGGCGATGGTGGTGGACGAGTACGGCGGCACGGCGGGCATCGTCACCCTGGAGGACCTGGTCGAGGAGGTGATCGGCGAGATCCGCGACGAGTACGACGCCCAGGAGACCACCGCGACCCGCCGGCTGGTGGGCGGCGGGGTCGAGGTCAACGGCCTGCTCAACCTGCCGGACTTCGCCGAGGAGACCGGCGTGCTGCTGCCGGAGGGCCCCTACGAGACGGTGGCCGGCTACGTGGTGGCCGAGCTGGGCGAGCTGCCCGAGGTCGGGGACCAGGTGCTGGTGGCCAAGGAGGGCACCGAGCAGGGGGTGCGGCTGACCGTGGCGGCGCTGGACGGCCGGCGGATCGACCGGATCAGGGTCAGCGCCGTGGCGGCCCAGCCGGGCGGCGAGCGCCCGGGGGAGTCACCGGGCGAAGCCGGGTCCTGACCGCTTTGCGGAACTGGAAGAATGGCGGCATGGTCAACGCAGCGGTCAACGATTCGGCGATGGAACGTCCCCGGGTGCTCTCCGGCATCCAGCCCACCTCCGGCTCCTTCCACCTGGGCAACTACCTCGGCGCGGTGCGCCAGTGGGTGGACCTCCAGGAGGCCAATGACGCCTTCTACATGGTGGTCGACCTGCACGCGATCACGGTGCCCCAGGATCCGGCCGCGCTGCGCGAGAACACCCGGATCTCGGTCGCCCAGCTGCTGGGCGCCGGCCTGGACCCGGAGCGCTGCACGCTCTTCGTCCAGTCCCACGTGCCCGAGCACGCGCAGCTCGCCTGGGTGATGAACTGCCTGACCGGCTTCGGCGAGGCCGCCCGGATGACCCAGTTCAAGGACAAGTCCGCCAAGCAGGGCACCGACAGCACGACGGTGGGCCTGTTCACCTACCCGGTGCTGATGGTCGCCGACGTCCTGCTCTACCAGGCCGACGCGGTGCCGGTCGGTGAGGACCAGCGCCAGCACCTGGAGCTGACCCGGGACCTCGCCGAGCGCTTCAACACGCGCTACCGGCCCACGTTCACGATCCCCAAGCCGTACATCCCCAAGGCGACGGCGAAGATCATGGACCTGCAGGACCCGACCGCCAAGATGAGCAAGTCGGCCGCCTCGCCCAAGGGCCTGATCAGCCTGCTGGACGACCCGAAGCTGAGCGCCAAGAAGTTCAAGAGCGCGGTGACCGACACCGACACGGTGGTCTCCTACGACGAGGACACCAAGGCCGGCGTCTCCAACCTGCTGCGGATCCACTCCGCGCTGAGCGGGCAGAGCATCGAGCAGCTGGTCGCCCACTTCGAGGGCAAGATGTACGGCGCGCTGAAGACCGAGCTGGCCGAGCTGTTCACCGAGTGGGTGGCCCCGTTCCAGCAGCGCACCCAGCTCTTCCTGGACGACCCGGCCGAGCTGGACCGGGTGCTGGCCCGCGGCGCCGAGAAGGCCCGCGAGGTCGCCTCCGTCACGCTGGAGACGGTCTACGACCGCATGGGCTTCGTGCCGGCCGTCAAGCGCTGATGCCCGACTCCGTGCCCGCCGGTGGCGGCGCCCTCCCCGGGGCCGCCACCACCGGCGCGTCGCTGACCATCGGCGTGGCCGTCACGGTGCCGGAGCCGTTCGGCTCGGCGATCCAGGACGCCCGGGCCGCGCTGGGCGATCCGCTGGCCCGCGCGATACCCACGCACGTCACGCTGCTGCCGCCGACCGAGATCCGGGCCGAGCGGCTGCCCGGGGTGCGGGCCCACCTGGCGGCGGTGGCCGCCGCGCACCGCCCGTTCCGGATGCTGCTGCACGGCAGCGGCACCTTCCGCCCCGTCTCCCCGGTGGTCTACGTCCGGGTCGAGGAAGGCGCCCAGGAGTGCCGCGAGCTGGAGGCCGCGATCCGCTCCGGACCACTCGCCCGGGAGCTGGCCTTCCCCTACCATCCGCATGTGACGGTGGCGCACGGGCTGGCCGAGGAGGCGCTGGACGCGGCCCTCGCCGAGGCGCGGGAGTTCCACGCGGTCTTCGCGGTGCCCTCGTTCACGCTGTCCTGGTGCGGGGCGGACGCGGTCTGGCGTCCGTGGTGCGGGTACCGCCTCGGCGCCGGTTAATTCGATTCTCAGGAATCTCTCAGAAAACCAAAACTATAGGTTCTTATTACTTTCTCATTCACCTCACCATCTGCTGAGCGCTATACTCGCCCGGTAATGGCCTCGGGGGGCCTGGAACGGTCAGAAGGCTCAGCGTCTGGAGAGATGATGCGCTGTCCCCGCACGGTTCGGCGAGTGGTGCGCGCCGTGACCCGCAGGGCCCGCCGGGTCGGCGTACGGTCCGGGCTGCTGCCCGGACAGCGCGTGACCGACCAGTTGCCGACGCCGCCCGCCCCGGAGCCCGAACCCGAGCCGGAGCCCGCCCCGCCGACCGCCGAGGAGCTGCGGTGGCAGCGCGAGGAGTGGCTGCTGGAGCAGCAGCCGGCGCTGGTGCGGCACGAGGGCCTGGTGACCGAGGTCCGTGACGACCTGCTCTCCGGGGACGCCTTCCTGCGCAGCTTCACCGAGGTGACCGACCTGCTGGTCGGCGCCGACCTGACGTTCGCCCCGATGCGCGGCCACGAGGCCCGCCACTGGGTGGTGATCGCGCCGGGACAGCGCGCCGAGGTCCTCGCCACCCTGGCCACCGCCTTCGCCGGGCAGCCCGTCTACGCGGATCTGCTGGGCCACGACGTCACGCTCGCGACGGTGCTGGCGGAGAACCTGCCGGCGGCCGTGGCAGCCCTGGAGGGCCATCCGGAGCCGGCCGCCGACGAGAACCCCGCCGACGAGAACCCCGCCGATGACGAGCCGGAGGGGGCCGAGCAGGTCAGGGTCAAGGGTGTGCGGATCTACCGGCCCGTGGTCACCAGCGGCCGGAGCCTGGTCTACGGCCCCGAGCACGGGTGCGACCTGGACTTCTGGGACTCGGCCGCGCCCTCCAGCGGTGCCATCGCGGCCATCCACGAACCCCCGTTCGGCTGGTGGGTGCCCTCCCTGGAGGCGGACGCGACGGTGCGGATCGGCGGCCGGGACTACCCCGCGCCGAAGGCCTTCGCCCGCCCGCTGATGGACGACGTCACCTTTCCGGTGGACGCGGTGGTGACCTGGGTGGACGACAGCGACCCGGTCTGGCGCGGCCGGCGCGAGGCGACGCTGGCCCGGATGGGCGAGCCGCCGGCCACCGGGAGCGGTGCCGAGCGCTTTCACAACCGGGACGAACTGCGCTACTGCCTGCGCTCGATCGCGATGTACGCCCCCTGGATCCGGCACGTCTTCCTGGTCACCGACGGTCAGCAGCCCGACTGGCTGGAGACCGCGCACCCGGGGATCACCGTGGTCTCGCACCGCGAGCTGTACGCCGACCCCTCGGTGCTCCCGGTGTTCAACTCGCATTCGATCGAAACGCAGCTGCACCGAATTCCGGATCTTGCCGAACATTTCCTCTATTTCAATGACGACATGTTTCTCGGCCGTCCGGTCCGGCCCGAACAGTTCTTCCAGGGGAACGGCCTGCCGTTGGTCAACCTGGATTCCCGGGTCATCCCGCCGGGCCGGGTGACGGGAGACGACGACGAGTACGTCTCGGCACAGAAGAACACCCGCGAACTGGTCCGGCGCGCCTACGACCGGGACACCACCAACACCCTGAGCCACGCGCCCTATCCGCTGACCCGCACGCTGCTCGCCGAGAGCGCCGAACTCTTCGCCGCGGAGCTGTCCGCCACCGCCCGCTCGACCTTCCGCTCGGCCACCGACGTCGCACCGGTCACGCTCGCGGTCAGCCACGGCTACCTGAGCAGCAAGGTCGCCTGGGGTCGGATCGGCCACCGCTACGTCGACGTCGACCGGCGGGCGGCGCTGGAGCAGCTGCCGGGCCTGCTGCGGGCCCGCGAGATCGACACCTTCTGCCTCAACGACGGCGCCCTGGACCAGGTGCCGCGGGCGGAGCAGGACCGGATCGTCACGGCGTTCCTGCAGGCCTACTTCCCGGTGGCCGGACCGTTCGAGAGCAAGCCGCCGGAGCCGGCCGCCGGCGAGCCGCAGCCGGCCGAGGAGGACGTGGCGCAGGCCGATCCGGCCGGGGCCGTCCCGGTGCAGGCGTCCCACTGAGGCCGTATCGGCCATGAAGCCCGAAGGGGCCCTCGCACGAGTGCGAGGGCCCCTTCGGGCTTCATGGCCGGGGCCGCACCGGGAGGTCCCGGCGCGGTCCCGGCGCGGTGTCAGCCCAGCATGCCGTCGACCACCCGGGCGGCGGCGTGGCCGTCGTCCAGGTCGCAGTAGTTCGCGCGGAACGTGGCGTAGGCCTCGCGGTGGTCGGCCGTCACCGTGGCCAGGTCGCCGAGCGCCGTGACCAGCTCCTCGGAGGTCGCCAGCAGCGGACCGGGAGCCTCCTTCTCGAAGTCGAAGGTGAACCCGCACAGGTTGTCGCGGTAGTGGTCCAGGTCGTAGGTGAAGAAGAGCACCGGGCGACCGGTGTTGACGAAGTCGAAGACCGACGCCGAGTAGTCGGTGACCAGCGCGTCCGCGACCAGCAGCAGGTCGGTCATGTCCGGGTAGCGCGAGACGTCGTAGACGTAGCCGTTGCCGTTGCCCGGGATCGTGCCGTGGCAGTTCGAGTGCGGGCGGACCAGCAGGACCTGGTCCTCGCCCAGCGCGGCGCGGGCCGCCTCCAGGTCGATCCGCAGGTCGATCTGGTAGCCGCCGTGCGGGCGCTTGCGGTCCTCGCGGAAGGTCGGCGCGTACAGCACCACCTTCTTGTCCTCCGGCAGGCCCAGCTTGCGGCGCACCTCGGCGGCCCGCTTCTCCCGCTCGGGGGCGAACAGGATGTCGTTGTGCGGGTAGCCGGTCTCCAGCATCTCGCCCTGGAACTTGAACGCCCGGCGCAGCACCGTGGTGGCGAAGGAGCTGCCGGAGATCAGCTTGCCCCAGGTGGGCACCTCGCGGTCCAGGTGCTTGAGGTAGTTGCTGTCGATGAACCAGATCTTCTCGAAGTCGTGGCCGATCCGCTTGAGCGGAGTGCCGACCCAGGTCTGCAGGATGACCTGGCCCGGGCGGGGGGTCA
Organism: Kitasatospora sp. NBC_01302; assembly: GCF_035976515.1. NCBI lineage: Bacteria > Bacillati > Actinomycetota > Actinomycetes > Kitasatosporales > Streptomycetaceae > Kitasatospora > Kitasatospora sp. NBC_01302. The sequence continues at coordinate 3,925,071 of NZ_CP108404.1, read as the reverse complement.
CGAAGTCGGGCAGGTGGGCACTGGTCACGATGTACTTCGCGGTGGCCAGCGCGTCGAACCACTCCGGGCTCCACTGGCGCAGCCCGCGGGTGCTCTCGGGCAGCTCGGCCTGCTGGTCGTCCACCGTCCACAGGTGCTCCAGCGGCAGGCCGCGGCGGACCAGCTCCTCGTGGATGGCGCGCGGCGAGCCGGCGTACTGGCCGCCGTTGGCCACGTTGTAGACCACCGCGTCGCGCAGCGGCTTGCTCTTGGCGGCCGGGTAGATCTCCTTGCGCAGCTGGCGCTGGCGGTAGCCGCTGCGCTCGTGCGGGCCGAGGTCGGAGTGTGCCTCCAACGAGAGCGTGTCGTAGTAGCGGCGCTCCAGCACCACCTGCTTGCCGCGCGCGCGGATCTCGGCGGGCAGCGAGGCGTGCGCCTCCAGGGCGACCTGGACCTTGGGCCAGGCCAGCTCGGGGTCGCCGCCCTGCGGGCGGAACAGCAGCTCCCAGGTGCCCTTGTGCAGCGGCACGTGGCCGGCGAAGGAGTCGATCGGCACGGCCGGCAGCTTGACCTCGAACCGGCCGTCCCGGACCACCAGCGGGTGCTGGTAGTCCTCCTCGCGCCAGGTGTGCTGGAGCACCAGGTCGTAGCGGTGCTCGCCGGGCAGCGGGAAGCGGCCGGCGAGGGTGAAGCCGCCCTCGTCCACCGCGGTGATGCTGTCCACCACGGGCTGCACCAGCTGGTCGGAGAACTGCAGGTGGCCGGTGTCGGTCGGCTTGGAGACCAGCACCCGCGCGCTGCCCAGCGGGGCCTCGGGGTTCAGCGGCAGGTCCAGGTGCTGCACCGCGACCCGGTCGTCGACGATTATCTGCAGCACGGTCTTGTCGGCCAGCAGCAGCTTGGCGTACCAGTGGTCCGAGGTGCGGGTGTCGGCGGTCGGGTCGAGCGCCGCCCAGGCGTCCCGGACCTCGGTCAGCGCCTCGACCGGGATCCGCGCGGTGAACGGCACCGGGCGGCCGGTGGGCGAGCCGAACTCGATCGGGAAGTCGATCTTGTTGCCGGACTCGGAGTGGTGCATCTGCAGCCGCACCCCGGACAGGTTGGCGGTGCTGCGCACCGTGCCGCGCAGCTCGATCACGCCGTCGACGGCCTGCAGCCCGGTGAGCGCGGCACGCAGCGTCTCCACCGTCAGGTGCAGGAAGCTGTCGCGCAGTATCGGCACGATGCGGGTGTTGGCGTCGACCCAGTGGATCGGGTAGCTCTGCGCGGTGTCGGCCCAGCCACCGGTGATCCGGCCCTTGTAGACGCCGGACTTGCCGACGCCGCCGATCAGCACTCGCCAGCTGCCGTCCTGCCACTGGCCGCGCTTCTTCAGCTTCTCCGGGTCGATGAAGCTGGTGAAGCCCGCCCAGTCGCAGCTGTAGATGTCGTGCGGCGAACTCGCGGTGGCCTCCGGCGCGTACTGCGTCCGGGTCTTGAACGTGACGATCCGCTTGCCCTTGGCCTCGCGCAGCACCAGCATCCGGACCAGGTCGTGCTTGTTCTCCACGCCCAGGTGCTCGGGGAACGCGTGGCCGGTCAGCCGCAGCTTGCCGTCCTCCCAGGCCGACTCGTAGACGCGGCTGCGCATCACCAGCGCGTTGTCCAGCCGCAGCACGTCGGCGGGCACGCTCTTGCGCCCGCCGCGCAGGAACGGGTAGTCGGCGTACGGGCGGAGCACACCGCGCGCCGGGGCGGCGCCGTTGCTCTCGGCCTCGAAGCGCATCTGCTCGACGAACTCGTCGATCCGGCCCTGCAGGGTCAGGTGGTACTTCAGCCGCAGCGGCGCGCGCAGCTTGCGGACCTGCTCGGGCCCGATCGCGCGCAGCAGCCGGCCCACGCACTCCTGGTAGGCGTCCCGGTAGTCCTGCTCGCCGTCGACCACCGACCAGAAGAACATCGGGATCTCCTCGACGAGGTTGTTCTCGTCGTAGGAGCGCAGGTACTCCTTGTACTTCGGCGCGGTCTGCTTGAGCAGCCAGGAGCGCACCAGCTCCATCGAGGTGACGCGGTCGACCAGGCCCTTGGGGTTGGTCCGCATCTGGGTGATCGACATCTCGCCGAGCTCGCGCTCGCGCCAGTGGTAGATCGGCTCGGAGAGCACGTCGACGCTCTTGGCCAGGTAGTGGTGCGGCACGCTGACCGGGGCGTCCTCGTACAGGATGCCCTCGGGGTAGAGCAGCCCGGCCGCGTCCCAGAACGAGCGCCGGTACACCTTGTTCCACGCGGTGCGGTCGGTGACCAGCGCGGGGATCTCGGTGATGTGGGTCTTCAGCCGGGTCTGCCGGAACGGCTTGCTGTGCCCGCCCGACGGGTAGTGGCCCACCGCGCGGAAGCGCAGCACGTTGCCCGTGGCGAAGTCGGAGCCGGTCTCGTCCAGCGTGGAGATCATCAGCTGGTACGCACTCGGCGGCAGCGTGTCGTCGCTGTCCACGAACGCCAAGAACTCGGTGCCCTCGGTCAGGTGCAGCAGCCCGGTGTTGCGGGCGGCGCCGAGACCGGCGTTCTTCTTGCGGACGAGGCGGAACCTGGAGTCCTTGGCGGCGAAAGCCTCGGCGATCGCCGCGCTTGCGTCCTTCGAGCCGTCGTCCACCATGATGCACTCAAGGTCGCTCATGGTCTGGGCGGCGATGGATTCCAGGCACTCCTCCAGGTACCGCTCGACGTTGTAGATCGGAACAACGACGGAGAGACGGGGGGCCATCAGCTGGGCGGGCCTTTCATCAGGGGCGGAACGACGGCCTGGGGCGGGCCCCGCGTTTCAGGGGGCACAGGACAGGCGGTACGCCGCGATCCTACCGTCCGCCCCCACCCGGACCCGGGGCATGGCAGGTGGCGGAGCTGCGCCTTCCAGGGCAAGTCGGACCATGCAGGACTTTTACCCTCGGTGATCGGGTAGGCGTGGCCCATGGGATTCCTCACCAGGCTGCCGGTCATCGGCCCGCTCGCCGCCGCCGTGCTGCGCAGCCGCCCGTACCGCGTCTACGAGCACTTCACCGCGGCCAAGGGCAACCGGCTGGCCGGTGCCGTCACCTTCTTCGGCTTCCTGGCGCTCTTCCCGCTACTCACCGTAGCGCTGGCGATCGCGGTCTCCTTCCTGACCCCGACCCGGGTGGACACCCTCAAGAACAAGATCGCCGACCAGGTCCCGGGCCTGGCGAACTCGCTCGGGCTGGACTCGCTGGTCGCCAACGCCGCCACGGTCGGGGTGCTCAGCGGGGTGCTGCTGCTGATCTCCGGGCTCGGCTGGGTGGAGACCATGCGCGGCTCGATCCGGGACATCTGGCAGCTGCCGGAGGAGGACGGGAACGTCTTCCAGCGCAAGGCCTGGGACTGCGTGGTGCTGGCCGGCCTCGGCGTGGTGTCGCTGGCCTCGCTCGGCGCCTCCGCGGTGACCACCCAGCTGGCCGGGCGGCTGGCCTCCGGGCTCGGACTGTCCGACAAGGGCCCGGCGCACTACCTGCTGGCGCTGGCCGGGTTCGTCATCGCGGTCGGCGCCGACCTGCTGCTCTTCCTGTACCTGCTGGCCCCCTTCCCGCGGATCGGCGGCCAGCACCGCCGCGACCTGCTGACCGCCGCGCTGATCGCGGCGGTCGGCTTCGAGCTGCTCAAGCTGCTGCTCTCGTCCTACCTGGGGTCGGTGGCGGGCAAGAGCCTGTACGGCGCCTTCGGCGTCCCGGTCGCGCTGCTGCTCTGGATCAACTTCGTCTGCCGACTGCTGATGTACTGCGTCTCCTGGACCGCGCTGGCCGATCCGGAGGGCGCGCGGGCCCGGGCCCGCGCCAGCGCGGACGCCGCCTACCGCGCGGCCGGTGAGCTGGGCGGCGGCGCGCCCGCCCGGGGGAGCGAACGTTAGCGGTGGCGCACGGCGGTGGCGCCGCCGCTCTCCTCGGGCGCCGCAGGCGTTCTGCCGGAGGGCGTCGTCCGGGAGGCCGTGGCGCGCAGCGCGCGCCGGCGCCCGCGCAGCAGCCACAGGGCCGCCGCCGCACAGAGGCTGAGGGCGCCGGTCACCGTCCAGGTCTCCGGGCCGAACAGGCCCGAGTGGCGCCCCCGCAGCGCGGCCGGTGTGCCAGGCCCGCCGCCGCCCGCGACGCCGGCCCGGGCCGGGCCCGCCGGGGCGGCGGCGAGCGGGCTCCGTGCCGCCGGGCCCTGGGCGGGGCTCGCATCGGCGGGCGGCTTGGGGGTGACCAGCTTGCCGACCGGCGTCACGTGGTCGGCCGCCTCGAAGCCCCAGTCCAGCAGGGCGGCGGTCTCGTCGTACACCTTCATGTAGGTGTCGGGGTGCATGACCGCCACCAGCAGCGTGCGCCCGCCGTGCTCGGCCGCGCCGACGAAGGTGCTGCCCGCGTTGGTGGTGTAGCCGTTCTTGACGCCGATCAGCCCCGGGTACTTGCCGAGCAGCCGGTCGGTGTTCTGGATGCCGAAGGTGTTGCGCTGCCCGGTGCGGCTGTCCACCGCCCCGGGGAACTGGGCGTCCTTGGTGGCGCAGTAGGCGCGGAAGTCCGGGTTGCGCAGCCCCTCGCGGGCGAAGAGCGTCAGGTCGTAGGCCGAGGTGAGCTGCCCGTCCTCGTCGTAGCCGTCCGGGGAGACCACGTGGGTGTCGGCGGCGCCCAGCTCGACGGCCCGCTGCTGCATCTGGCGGACCGTTTCCTCGACCCCGCCGTTCATGTGGGCCAGCACGTGCACCGCGTCGTTGCCCGAGCTGAGGAAGACCCCGCGCCACAGGTCCTCGACCCGGTAGTCGAGGTCCTCCTTGATGCCGACCAGGCTGCTGCCGGTGCCCAGACCCAGCAGCTCGTCCGGAGTGACGGTGTGCACGACCCGCCGGTCGAACTTGGGCAGCACGGTGTCGGCGAAGAGCATCTTCAGCGTGCTGGCGGGCGGCAGCCGCAGGTGCGGGTTGTAGGCGGCCAGCACGTCACCCGTGTCGGCGTCGGCCACCAGCCAGGACATCCCGGTCAGCCCCGACGGCAACTTCGGGGCCCCGGTCCGCAGCGAGACCTGGACCCCCGACTGGGCGAGCCGTTCGCCGCCGACCGCCGAGGGCGGCGGTGGTTCCGCGACGGCCAGGGCACCGGCGCCGGGCGCGGCGGCCAGGACCAGCGCGGCGGCCAGCGCGGCCGTCCGGGCGGCGGCCCGGCGCCCCGGCCACCGGCGGGAGCGGCTGCGCAGACTGGTACGACACATCAGGTAAGCATCCAATTGCACTCGGTGTCCGTACCCAGTCCAACGTCCGCCGCGCCCGGGCGGTCGCCCACGTCCCCTGGAAGGGGGACCGCCGCCTGAGCCGATCGGCCGCCTGCCCATACTGGGGAAACGCCAGCTCCACCCGCACCGCGAAGGACCGCCCGCCATGAAGCTCAGCCGCCGCACCTCCTGGTTCCTTGCCGCCTTCGGGGTCTGGTCCGTGATCATCTGGACCACCTTCGTGAAGAACCTCTGGGCGGACTCCGCCCACCAGGCCTTCACCAACGGAGACCACAGCCACCCCACGGCCTTCTTCTGGATCCACCTGACGCTGGCCATCACGTCCTTCGTGCTGGGGGTCCTGGTGGGTCTGGTGGGGATCAGGGGGCTGCGCAGCCCGGCCACGGCGAGCCCTGCCGAAAGCCGTTGACCTGACGGGGCGGCGGCTGCCAGAGTCTCCCTGCTTCGCACGCCGTGCGAACGAATATTCGAGGGGGACTTCTTTTCGTGCTGTCCACGACCCGACTCCTGGCCGCCGGCGGTGTGCTCACCCTGGCCGTCGGCCTGGCCACCGCCCCGAGCGCCTCGGCGGCCACCGGCCTGACGTACAGCAACCCGCGGGCGACGCCGACGCCGTCGAACTACCTCGGCGTCCAGACCGACGCCTGTGACAGCACCACCACGCCGCAGTGGATCAGGAACACCGGCGAGACCCCGACGCTCAGCGTGAACGTCAACGTCCCGGCCGGCGTCACCACCGTGCCGACCATCTCGGTGACCGACGAGACCACCGCGCCGTTCACCAGCGCGTTCCAGGCCGCCGCGCCCGTGGTCAACGGCATCGCGAGTGTCCAGGTGCCGAACCTGAAGGACGGTCACTCGTACTCCTGGCGCGCCTGGTCGGTGACCGGCGGGATGCCCTCGGCCTCGGCGAAGTGCCACTTCCGGGTGGACACCACGCTGCCGACGGTCAGCGTCAGCTCCACCGACTTTCCGGCCTCGGGCTCGGGGCTGACCCCGACGAAGTACGCGGGCCAGACGGGGACGTTCGTCATCAACGGCAGCGACGCGGCTTCGGGGATCGCGTGCTACTACGTCAGCCTGCAGGCCACGCCGGGCTTCGGCGGAGGGTGCTCCGGGCCGAACGCCGTGAAGCCGGGACCCGACGGGAGCGCGACGATCCAGCTGAAGCCGACGGACTGGGGGAGCAACATCCTCCAGGTCGAGGCGGACGACGTCGCGGGCAATGCGACGCGGTACCAGTACTCGTTCTACGCGCCGTCGAATCCGCACCCGCCGCAGGCCTTGGGCGACATCGACAACGACGGTGTTCCGGACATCCTGCTGCCCGACGCGGCCGGCAACCTCCAGGTGATCAGCGGTGGCTCGGGCACCACCACGCCGACCACGGTCATCCCGGCGGGCAATGCCCCCGGCGGGGCGGGCTGGACCAACATCGAGCTCAGCCACCGTGGTTGGTCCAACACCGCGCCGGCCGACACCGTGTTCGCCCGCAACCTCGCCTCTGTCGCCACCCGTGGCGGCGTGTACGTGTACCGGAACCAGGGCACGCCCGGGATCGAGTCCGGGCGGCAGGCGACATCGGCGGGCAAGCCGAGCAGCTGCCAGGACCTCACCGGTGCGACGATCACCTGCCCGGCCGACGTGGCCTGGTCGGGCGCCGACCAGATGGTCGCCCTGGGCCCGGTGGACCCGCAGGCGCCGACCGCGCCCTCGCTGCTCGCCGTCGAGCACGGTGACCTCTGGCTCTTCGCCCACGGGGACCTCCTCTGGGGCGAGGAGAACGCCACCAAGCTCACCACCGCGGCCAACTGGGCCGGCTACGACCTGATCGCCCCCGGCCCGGACGCGCAGGGCAACCTCGCGCTGTGGGCCCGGGACCGGGCGACCGGGGAGCTGCACGCGTACCCGCTGCCCAAGAAGGCGGACGGGACGATCGACTTCTCCGCGCTCGCCGACCCGACCGCGCACGTGGTGGCGAGCGGCTTCACCACTGCTGCGTACCCCACCCTGGGCAGCTCGGGTGACCTGAACGGCGACGGCACCCCGGACCTGTACGGGGTCACCGCGGACCGGCACCTGGTGACGTTCAGCGGCTGGAGCAACCCGAAGGACCTCGGCGCGCTGCAGTAGCCGAACCGGGAACGCCGAGGGCCCGTCCGGAGAAATCCGGACGGGCCCTCGGCGTGCAGGCGCGGGGGTGGATCAGAAGCGGCGCGTCACCAGGGCGCGCTTGACTTCCTGGATCGCCTTGGTGACCTCGATGCCACGCGGGCAGGCCTCCGAGCAGTTGAAGGTGGTGCGGCAGCGCCACACGCCCTCACGGTCGTTGAGGATCTCCAGGCGCTGCTCGGCACCCTCGTCGCGCGAGTCGAAGATGAAGCGGTGCGCGTTGACGATGGCGGCCGGGCCGAAGTACTGGCCGTCGTTCCAGAAGACCGGGCAGGACGACGTGCACGCGGCGCACAGGATGCACTTGGTGGTGTCGTCGAAGCGCTCGCGGTCCTCGGCGGACTGCAGGCGCTCGCGGGTCGGGTCGTTCCCGTTGGTGATCAGGAACGGCATGACGTCCTTGTACGCCTGGAAGAACGGGTCCATGTCGACCACCAGGTCCTTGAGGACCGCGAGGCCCTTGATGGCCTCGATGGTGATCGGCTTCATGCCGCCCTTGCCGTCCGGCTCGGTGACGTCCTTCAGCAGGGTCTTGCAGGCCAGCCGGTTGCGGCCGTTGATCCGCATGGCGTCCGAGCCGCAGATGCCGTGCGCGCAGGAGCGGCGGTAGGTGAGGGTGCCGTCCTGCTCCCACTTGACCTTGTTGAGGGCGTCCAGGACGCGCTCCTTCGGGTCCATGGTGAGCTGGTAGTCCACCCACACCGGGTCCGGGTGCTCCTCCGGGTTGAACCGGCGGATCCGCAGGGTGAAGGTGATCATCTGCACGCCGCCGGCCTCGGCCGCGTCCAGCGCCGCCGAGTGCGGTGCGTCGATCGTGGGGGCGCTCATCAGTACTTACGCTCCATCGGCTGGTAGCGGGTCGTGACAACCGGCTTGTAGTCAAGGCGGATCGAGGTGGTGCCGTCCTCGGCCACCTCCTGGTACGCCATGGTGTGCTGCATGAACTTCACGTCGTCACGGGTCGGGAAGTCCTCGCGGAAGTGGCCGCCGCGCGACTCCTCGCGAGCGAGCGCGGAGACGACCAGGACCTCGGCCAGGTCGAGCAGGTTGCCCAGCTCGACGGCCTCCAGCAGGTCCGTGTTGTAGCGGTAGCCCTTGTCCTGGATCGCCACGTGCTTGTAGCGCTCGCGCAGCGCCGCGATGTCCTCGCGGGCCTGCTTCAGGGTGGCGCCGGTGCGGTAGACCATGGCGTTGACGTCCATGGTCTCCTGCAGCTCCTTGCGGATCTGCGCCACCGACTCGGTGCCGGTCGACTCGCGCAGGCCGTCGACCAGCGCCTGCACCTTCTCGGCCGGGTTCTCGGGCAGCTCGACGAAGTCGTGCTTGCTCGCGTAGTCGGCGGCCGCGACACCGGCCCGCTTGCCGAACACGTTGATGTCCAGCAGCGAGTTGGTGCCCAGGCGGTTGGCGCCGTGCACCGACACGCAGGCGACCTCGCCGGCCGCGTACAGGCCCGGGACGATGTCGGTGTTGTTGCGCAGCACCTCACCCTCGACGTTGGTCGGGATGCCGCCCATGGCGTAGTGCGCGGTGGGCTGGATCGGGATCGGGTCCGTGTAGGGCTCGATGCCGAGGTAGGTGCGGGCGAACTCGGTGATGTCCGGGAGCTTGGCGTCCAGCTGCTCCGGCGGAAGGTGCGTCAGGTCCAGGTAGACGTGGTCGCCCTCGGGACCGCAGCCGCGGCCCTCGCGGATCTCGGTGTAGATCGCGCGCGAGCAGACGTCACGGGACGCGAGGTCCTTCATGACCGGGGCGTAGCGCTCCATGAAGCGCTCGCCGTCCTTGTTGCGCAGGATGCCGCCCTCGCCGCGGGCGCCCTCGGTGAGCAGGATGCCCATCCGCCAGATGCCCGTGGGGTGGAACTGGAAGAACTCCATGTCCTCCAGCGGCAGGCCGCGGCGGTAGACCAGCGCCTGGCCGTCACCGGTGAGGGTGTGGGCGTTGGAGGTCACCTTGAAGAACTTGCCGGTGCCGCCGGAGGCGAAGACCACCGACTTGGCCTGGAAGACGTGGATCTCGCCGGTGGCCAGCTCGTAGGCGACGACGCCGGAGGTCTTGCCCTCGTTGATCAGCAGGTCGAGGACGTAGAACTCGTTGAAGAACTCGACGCCGTGCTTGACGCAGTTCTGGAACAGCGTCTGGAGGATCATGTGACCGGTGCGGTCGGCCGCGTAGCAGGAGCGGCGCACGGCCGCCTCGCCGTGGTTGCGGGTGTGACCGCCGAAGCGGCGCTGGTCGATCCGGCCGGCCTCGGTGCGGGAGAAGGGCAGACCCATCTTCTCCAGGTCGAGGACGGCGTCGATGGCCTCCTTGCACATGATCTCGGCGGCGTCCTGGTCGACCAGGTAGTCACCACCCTTGACCGTGTCGAAGGTGTGCCACTCCCAGTTGTCCTCCTCGACGTTGGCGAGGGCGGCGCACATGCCGCCCTGGGCCGCGCCGGTGTGGGACCGGGTCGGGTAGAGCTTGGTCAGCACCGCGGTGCGGCTGCGCTGGGTCGACTCGATGGCCGCGCGCATGCCGGCGCCACCGGCGCCGACGATGACGGTGTCGTACTGGTGAATCTGCATGGGGGTTAGCTCGCCTCTGGCTCTGCTGGCTCTGCGATGGCCGATTAGATGTTCGGGTCGAAGGTGAAGATGACCAGGGTGCCGAGCAGCACGGTGAACACCGTGGCAGCGCCCATCAGGCCCTTCAGCCAGAGCCGAGTGGAGTCCTTCTCGGCGTAGTCGTTGATCACCGTGCGCATGCCGTTGGCGCCGTGCAGCATGGCGAGCCAGAGCATCAGCAGGTCCCAGCCCTGCCAGAACGGCGAGGCCCAGCGGCCGGCCACGAAGGCGAAGTTGATCTTCGACACGCCGTGGTCCAGGAACAGCATGATCAGCAGGTGACCCAGGATCAGCACGACCAGCACGACGCCCGACAGGCGCATGAAGAGCCAGGCGAGCATCTCGAAGTTGGTCCGGGTGCGCCGCGGGGTCTTCTTGGTGCGGGTGCGCGGCGGCTCGACCACGAAGGCGTCGGCCGGATTGCCGGTGCCGAGACCCTTGCCGGTGTGAGCCTGCGCGGAGGGGACCACGAGGTCGGTGGCGTCAGTCGACATGGCGCATCACTTCCCGAACCAGTTGGACAGCGTGTGCTGGAGAATCGGGTAGAAGGAGCCGGCCATCAGCACGACCCAGAGGCCGACGACGCTCCAGAGCATCTGCTTCTGGTACTTCGGGCCCTTCGACCAGAAGTCCACCGCGATGACCCGCAGGCCGTTCAGGGCGTGGAACAGGATGGCGGCGGTGAGGCCGTACTCCATCAGGTTCACCAGCGGAGTCTTGTACGTCTGGATGACCGAGTCGTACGCCTGTGGCGAGACTCGCACCAGTGCGGTGTCAAGGACGTGGACGAGAAGGAAGAAGAAGATGAGGACGCCAGTGACTCGATGAGCCACCCAGGACCACATGCCTTCGCGGCCGCGGTACAGCGTTCCAGCCGGCACGGGAAACCCTCCGGAAGCGGTTGAAGGGCTCGGCCGGCTTCGGTGTCGGTCAGCCCGGCCGGATACGGTCCACCGGCCGCGGTCATCCTATCGACGCCGCGTCGGCAACCGCCTCCGGGGGGTTTGAGTGTGATCAATCAGGCACGAGCGGCCTAATGGGACCGGGAACTGTGACCATGAGTGATCATTTTGGCCCGAAAAGGTGACTCTTCGTCGAGGTCGCGTCACCTCCGGGGGTCCGTCAGCCGGCGCTGGGGCTCGCGACCAGGTGCTCCAGGCGGTGCAGCGCGATCCGGCGCAGCTCCTCGGAGGCCACCAGTCGTTCCTCGTCCGGTTCATTGGTGAGCCGGGTGCGGATCGAACTGAGCACGGTGTCCAGCATCTCCTCCGGCTCGACGCCGTCCAGGCAGACCACGAAGACGTGGCCGAACCGGGACTCGTAGGCGGCGTGCGCGGCCCGCAGCGCGGTGTGCGCCGCCTGGCTGCCCGGCGCCCGCATGCCCAGCAGCGGCTGGGGCATCCAGCTCTCGTCGGCCAGTGCCTCGGCCAGGTCGCTGGGCCGCAGGTCGTAGGAGGCCTCGCTGGCCGCCGCCAGCAGCGAGTCCAGATCGGGGTAGGGGCGGTGGGCGGTCAGCCGCAGCGCCCAGCGGTGGCTGCCGCAGCAGGCCAGCAGTGCCTCCTCCGCGGCGCCCGGATCGGCCTCGTTGAAGCGGTGCAGTCCGACCGCCGGCACGGGCGGGGTGGTTGGCCGTGGTGCGGGGATGTCGGCCGGGATGTCGCTGGCCAGCGGGTCCTCCTCGGGAGGCGGGAAGGGCGACGGGCGGGCCCCGCGGGAAAGCAGCGGACAGCGCGCCGCGTCGAACGGCTCATGGGGTCGGACGTAACCAGCATGGATCACGGCGCGGCGCGGGTGGGGTCACCCGGGCGGTGCCGGGGTCCTCCCGGGCAGCGGCACCACGGTAGTTGAGCGCTCATCAGTTGGGGAGGGTGCGCGCGGAATTCACCCTGACGAGCTATCAAGTTGTGACCCCTGGGCTCCCGACTCCCTTCCCGGCGGCCCGCCGGGGCCGGTCAGTCGCGGTGCACCTTGTAGTTCGAGGCCTGGGCGCGCGGGCGCACCACCAGCAGGTCGATGTTGACGTGGGAGGGCCGGGTGACCGCCCAGGCCACCGTGTCGGCGATGTCCTCGGAGGTGAGCGGGTGGGAGACGCCCTGGTAGACGGAGGCCGCCTTGGCCTCGTCGCCGCGGAAGCGGGTCACCGCGAAGCCCTCCGACTTGACCATGCCCGGGGCGATCTCGATCACCCGGATCGGCTCGCCGACCAGCTCCAGGCGCAGCGTGGCGGCGATGGTGTGCGCGGCGTGCTTGGCGGCCACGTAGCCGCCGCCGCCCTCGTAGGCGGCCAGTGCCGCGGTGGAGGAGAGGATCAGCACCGTGCCGTCGCCGCTGGCGCGCAGGCCGGGCAGCAGGGCCTGGGTCATGTGCAGCACGCCGAGCACGTTCACCTGGTACATCGCGAGCCAGTCGGCCGGGTCGCCCTGCTCGACGGACTCGGCGCCGAACGCCCCGCCGGCGTTGTTCACCAGGACGTCGATCTGCCCCAGTGCCGCCGCGAAGGCGTCCACCGCGGCCCGGTCGGTGACGTCCAGGGTGATCGCGCGGGCGGCGCCGCCCTGGCCCTCGATCTCCTTGGCGAGCTCCTCGATCCGCTCGGTGCGACGCGCGGTCAGCACCACCTCGAACCCCTCGGCCGCCAGCCTGCGCGCGGTCGCCGCGCCGATCCCGCTGCTGGCTCCCGTGACCACCGCGACCTTGCGCTGACCGGTACCCATCCGACTCGCTCCTCTGTTCGCGCCCTAGCCTGCCGGGTCATCATCGCACCGCCGCCCGGGCGGGCCCATGACGTGGGGCCCGCAGTCGGTGACTGCGGGCCCCACGGTTGTTGCTCTGCTCTCTGCTCTCTGCTCTCAGCTCTCAGCTGTCGGCGCGGTCAGCCCTGGGCGTTGTCGTCGCCCTGGTCGTCGGCGTCGGCGGAGCCGCCGGCGTTGCCGTGCTTGATGGTGAAGGACTTGAAGAAGCCCTTGGCCGGCGAGCCGAGGCCGGTCGCGGTGTCGTAGCCCTTGGTGGCCGACAGGCCGTAGTCCGCGCCGATCTTGTACAGGCGGACCTTCAGCGCGCCGCCCACCATGCCCAGGTCCACCACGTTGCCGCGCTTGGTGTGCACCGCGCTGTCGTTGACGTCGTGGAAGGCCCGGGTGTTGTAGCGGTCGTACAGGTCGGGGTTGGCGAAGCCGATCGGACGGCCGCCGCGGGCCTGGATGGCGTCGGCCATGATGCCCGCGAACTCCGGCGAGGAGACCGAGGTGCCGCCGTAGCCGCCCTCGCTGTAGGCGCCGCCGGCCGGGGTGAAGCCGACCAGGGTGGCGGCCACCAGGTCACCGCTCATCGCGACGTCCGGGGTGGCGCGCTGCGGGGTGGCCGACTTGGTGCCGTCCGCCGCCACGGTGGAGATGGAGTCCGGCACCACGCCCTTCTGGTACCACGGCTGCGCCTCGCCCTTGACGACGCCGCCGCCACCACCGAAGTAGAAGGGGGCCTGGCCGGGGGCCGGGGTCCAGGACTTGCCGTCGGCCGAGAGGACCGAGCGCTGGTCGCCCATGTTGACCTCGTGGCCGTAGGCGCCCGACTTGTCCTTCAGCTCCAGGGCGGTGCCGCCGACCGCGGTGATCCACGGCGAGGAGGACGGCCACTGGGTCTGGGCCTGGTTGGTGTCGGCCTGGCAGTTGACGCCGGTGGCCGCCGCACCCGGGGAGTTGTCGCCGCAGTCGCCGGCCGAGGCCATGAAGGTGATGCCCTCGGTGGCGCCGAGCTGGAAGACCTGGTTGTCGGCCGCGATCACGGCCGGGTCGAGGTCGCCGCTCTTGCCGTGCATGATCTCGCCGTAGGAGTTCGAGACGATGTCGGCGAGGTGGTTGTCGACGATGTTGCTCAGCGCGGCGTTGAGGTCCGGGTCCTCGCAGGAGTTGGCGCCCACGTAGACCACGTTGGCGTCCGGCGCCATGCCGTGCACCATCTCGACGTCCAGCGCCTCCTCGCCCGACCAGTCGCCGCAGTCGGCCTGGTGCGTCCACTGGTCCGGGGTGAGCACCTCCTTGTACTGGCCGGGGGCGAAGGGCTGGTCGCCGTGCGCGGCGGAGAACTTGTCGGCGTCCGCCTGCATCGTGCCGAGCCCGTAGGCGTCGACGATGGCGACGGTGGCGCCCTTGCCGGTCACCTTGGCGTCGGTGACGCCGTAGGCCTTGCGCAGCTGGCTGGGAACGTAGCTGCAGGGGGCGAAGGGCTCGTTCTTCTCGTAGCCGGCCGGGGCACCGGTCGCGGTCTTGGAGCCGTACTTGCCGTCCGTGCAGGTCGCCGTGGTCGGCAGGGTCTTCGGCGTCTTGGCCGGGTCGGCGTCGGGCTGGTTGGTGCCCGCGGCCTGTGCCTGCGCCTCGGCGTCGGCGGTGGCCTGCGAGACGGCGTTCGAGGACGCCTTCTGCACCGTGTCGGCCAGGCCCTCGACGCCGTCCACGTCGGCGGCGACCGCGGCCGGGACCACCGCGTCGGTGGCCGGCGCCTTGTGGGTGCCGTCGGCGGTGCGGTAGTTGCGGAACTGCGCGCCCAGCGCCCGGGTCAGCTCGTCGGTGGTGCCGCTGACCTGCAGGTAGTGCGCGTTGGTCGCACTGATCGTCAGACCGGCGCTGGTCAGCCACTGGGTGACCGCCTTGACCTGCGCGGCGCTGGTGCCGAAGCGGGCCTTGGCCTCGTCGGTGGAGAGGAACTTGCCGTAGTCGGGCGAGTTCTGGTCCGAGACGGCCTGCGCGTACGCGGCCAGGCCCTGCGGGTCCTGGCTGGCCAGGTAGACCCGGGCGGTCGCCGGGGTGCCTGCGGGCACCGCACCGGCGTCGGCCTGCGGGGTGGCCCAGTCGGGGTGGGAGCCGGCGAGCTCCTTGGCGGCGCTGGGGTCGCCGGCGGTGGTGTCGGCGAGGGCCGGGCTGGCGAACGCGAGCGTCCCCAGGACCAGGGCGGCGGCGGCCGGAGCCGCCACCGCTATCCGCGAGATCCGGCTGCGTGCTGCTGGCACGTGGGTTCCCCACTCTCATGGAAGGGCCCCGTCCCGCGGGGGCGGGAACGGTGACTGCGTGCTCGACCGCGCTTCGTGGGCGCCGACCGGACGCGGGCGTGACGGATCCCCCCGCCGGGCCCGTCTCCTGAGGGAGGGTCGGGGGCGTGGGAGAGGTTTCTGACTGTGCGGTCGTTGTCTATTCGCTCATGTGGCCGAAGCTCAAGACTTCGTCTGAATTCTTTACCAGTACATGACCTGAATGACCGGATCCTGATACGCGCGGGCCATCCGGGGGACAGCCGGATGACGGATCGTTACCCGCGGGGAGTGTCGGTCGTTGACTGGGACACACCGCCCATTTCGCCCCGGGTGGTGTCACCGGGGAAGGCGGCTGAAACGAGATGTCATACCCAACCGCTGGCCGTGTATGCGCCAATCCGGGGAGTTATTCGGCCGAAGTCAAGCCAAACCTCAGCCGCCCCCATATTCTTGTTGGGGTGAACCGTCCTCAGACCGACCCGCAGGCAAGCCAGCAGCCCATCGCGTCCGCCTCCCGCCCGGCCCCGTCGGCCGCGGACCGGGCGTCCGCCGTGACCGAGGCGGCGCTGCGCGCCCGGGTCCGGGCCTACGAGGCCGAGCTCATCGCCTTCCGCCGTGACCTGCACCGTCACCCCGAGCTGGGTCGTCAGGAGCTGCGCACCACCAGGCTGCTGCGCGAGCGGATGGAGGCCGCGGGGCTGACGCCCCGGGTGCTGCCCGGCGGCACCGGTCTGCTCGTCGACCTCGTCCCCGCGGGTACCAGGAGCGGCACGCCGCTGCTCGCGTTCCGGGCCGACATCGACGCGCTGCCCATCGACGACGCCAAGACCGACGTGCCGTACCGCTCCACGGTGCCCGGCTGCTGCCACGCCTGCGGCCACGACGTGCACACCACGGTGGTGCTCGGCACCGCGCTGGTGCTGGCCGACGCGCTGCGCGAGGGGCGGCTGCGGCAGCCGGTGCGGCTGGTCTTCCAGCCCGCCGAGGAGATGATGCCCGGCGGTGCGCTGGAGGTGATCGAGGCCGGCGGCATGGAGGGGGTCGGGCGGATCTTCGCGGTGCACTGCGACCCCAGGGTGACGGTGGGTCGGATCGGCCTGCGGGTCGGTGCGATCACCTCGGCCTGCGACGCCCTGGTGCTCAACCTGGACGGCCCCGGCGGGCACACCGCCCGCCCGCACCTGACGACCGACCTGGTCACCGCGGCCGGCCGGTTCGCCGCCGACCTGCCCGCCGCGCTCGCCCGCCGGATGGACCCGCGCTGGGGCGTCAGCCTGGTCTGGGGCCGGATCGAGGCCGGCTCGGCGCCGAACGTGATCCCGCAGCACGCCGAACTCGAAGGCACCGTCCGCTGCTTGGAGTTGGCCGGCTGGCGGGAGGCGCCGGACGCGCTGCACGAGCTGGTCGACTCGATGGCCGACACCTACCGGGCCAAGTGGAGCCTGGACTACAAGCGCGGCGTCCCGCCGGTGGTGAACGAGGCAGAGTCCATCGCCCAGTTGGAGATGGCGATGACGCGTCAGTTCGGTGCCGCCGGTGAAGAGGTGGTGGAGGGCACCGAGCAGTCCCTGGGGGGCGAGGACTTCTCCTGGTACCTGGAGCACGCGCCGGGGGCGCTGGCCCGGCTCGGCGTGCGGGCGCCGCACGAGACCGGGGTGCGCGACCTGCACCAGGGCCGGTTCGACGTGGACGAGCGGGCGATCGCGATCGGCGTCGAACTCTTCGGCTCGCTCGCGCTGGAACACGGCCGGGTCTGAGGCGGACGACAGGGCTACCGGACAGTAGCAGGGGGTAGTGACAGGGAGTCGAACTGGGGCGCGGATCGTGAGTAGGGCCATGCGAGACTGGGCCTGCTCACCGGGGTGCAACGTTCACCTCATGGGCATCCGTGCCACGGTTTGATAACAACCCGAGGGGCCGGGCAACCCGTAACCCAACCGTGTTCTACGCGCGTTACGGTGACGTCCGACCACGCCAAACGGGTGTGTGAGAAGGAGAAACTCCCTTGCGCCGTTCAGTAAAGCTCGCCGCGGTTGTGCTCTCGGGTTCCCTGGGCATCGCCTCGCTCGCCGCTTGCGGCGCAAAGAGCAACAGCTCCACCACCGCCTCCGCCGGCGGCTCCGGCATCAAGGTCGGTATGGCCTACGACGTCGGCGGCCGTGGCGACCAGGGCTTCAACGACCTCGCCGCCGCGGGCCTGGACAAGGCCAAGGCCGAGTTCGGTCTGCAGACCAACGAGGCCGAGGCCAAGCCCGGTGAGGCCGACTCCGACAAGGAGACCCGCCTCGAGACGCTGGTCCACGCCGGCTACAACCCGATCATCGCGGTCGGCTTCGTGTACCAGGCGACCGTCGAGAAGGTCGCCAAGGAGAACCCGAACGTCAAGTTCGCGATCATCGACTCCGACTCCTCCACCCAGCCGAGCAACGTGACCTCGCTGGAGTTCACCGAGCAGCAGAGCTCGTACCTGGCCGGCATAGCCGCGGCCAGCAAGACCAAGACCAAGCAGGTCGGCTTCATCGGCGGCGTGCAGTCCGAGCTGATCAAGAAGTTCGAGGCCGGCTACCGGGCGGGTGTCGCCTCGGTCGACCCCAGCATCAAGGTCGACGTCACCTACCTGACCACGCCGCCGGACTTCACCGGCTTCACCGACCCGGCCAAGGGCAAGTCGGCTGCGCAGGGCCAGATCGACCAGGGCGCGGACGTCATCTACGCCGCCGCCGGTGGCTCCGGCACCGGTTCGATCCAGGCCGTCTCCGCGGCCAACAAGCCGGGCAAGCAGGTCTGGTCGATCGGTGTCGACACCGACCAGGCCAAGCAGACCGCGCTCGCCCCGTACAAGGACTCGATCCTGACCTCGGCGCTGAAGAACGTCGACACCGCGGTCTACAACTACATCAAGAGCGTCAAGGACGGCGCGCCGCTGACCGGCGTGCAGCGCTTCGACCTCAAGGCGGGCGGTGTCGGCCTGGCCACCACCGGCGGCCACATCGACGACCTGAAGGCCAAGCTGGACGCCGCCACCCAGCAGATCACCTCGGGCTCGATCACCGTTCCGACCGCGCCGTCCGGCAGCTGACCGACGCCGTAGGTCCGTAGTACCCGGTACCGCAGCGGTACCGAAGCAGCACGAGGGAGGGGCCCGGTGGGTCGCGCGCGAGCGCACTCCGCCGGGCCCCTCTTGCACCCCCGCCCAGCCGCCAAGCAGTTCGGCCTCCCTCCCCAGCGCGACGAAGCGCCTGCTCATCACCAGGAGATCGCCATCACCGCTTCCACTCCCTCCCTCAGCAAGGGAGGCAAGCCCACCAAGGGATCGGCGACCGTGGCCGTCGAACTGCGCGGTATCACCAAGCGCTTCCCCGGCGTGGTGGCCAACCACGACATCAACCTCACCGTGCGCTCCGGCACCGTGCACGCCCTGATGGGTGAGAACGGCGCCGGCAAGTCGACGCTGATGAAGATCCTCTACGGCATGCAGCGGCCGGACGAGGGCACCATCGCGATCAACGGGGAGACCTGCGAGTTCGCCACCCCGGGTGACGCCATCGCCCGTGGCATCGGCATGGTGCACCAGCACTTCATGCTGGCCGACAACCTCACCGTGCTGGAGAACGTCGTCCTCGGCGGCGAGAAGCTGTACGGGATCGGCGGCAAGGCCAAGGCGCGGATCAAGGAGATCTCCGACCAGTACGGCCTCAACGTGCGCCCCGACGCGCTGGTCGAGGACCTGGGCGTGGCGGACCGCCAGCGCGTGGAGATCCTCAAGGTGCTCTACCGCGGCGCCCGGATCCTGATCCTGGACGAGCCCACCGCCGTGCTGGTGCCGCAGGAGGTCGACGCGCTCTTCGACAACCTGCGCGAGCTCAAGGCCGAGGGCGTCACCGTCATCTTCATCTCGCACAAGCTGCACGAGGTGCTCTCGGTGGCCGACGCGATCAGCGTGATCCGCCGCGGCACCACGGTCGGCGACGCCGACCCCAAGCAGGTCACCGCCCGCCAGCTCGCCGAGCTGATGGTCGGCAGCGAGCTGCCCTCCCCGGAGAGCCGCGAGTCCACTGTCACCGACGTGGAGATGCTCAAGGTCGAGAACCTGCGGATCGCCAAGGCCGACGCCGAGGGCATCGAGCGCGTCGTGCTGGACGACATCTCGCTCACCATCCACAAGGGCGAGATCCTCGGCATCGCCGGTGTCGAGGGCAACGGCCAGGCCGAGCTGGTCGAGGCCATCATGGGCATGCTGTCGCTGGACGCCGGCACCGTCATGTTGGACGGCGCCGACCTCACCACGCAGCAGACCCGCGTGCGCCGCGAGGCCGGGATCGGCTACGTCCCCGAGGACCGGCACCGCCACGGCCTGCTGCTGGAGGCGCCGCTCTGGGAGAACCGGATCCTCGGCCACGTCACCGAGACGCCGAATTCCAAGGGCTTCCGGCTCGACCCGGCCGCCGCCCGCCAGGACACGCTGCGCATCGTCGAGCAGTACGACGTCCGCACCCCCGGCATCGACGTCACCGCGGCCTCGCTCTCCGGCGGCAACCAGCAGAAGCTGATCGTCGGCCGCGAGATGAGCCACCAGCCGAAGCTGCTGATCGCCGCGCACCCGACCCGCGGTGTGGACGTCGGCGCGCAGGCGCAGATCTGGGACCACATCCGCGGCGCCCAGCGGGAGGGCCTGGCCGTCCTGCTGATCTCCGCGGACCTGGACGAGCTGATCGGGCTCTCCGACTCCATCCGGGTCATCTACCGTGGCCGCCTGGTCGCCGACGCGGACCCGGCCACCGTCACCGCCGAGGACCTGGGCACCGCGATGACCGGCGCCGGCAAGGGCCACCTGGAGTCCGACGCCGCCCCGGCCGCCCCCGCCGCCTCGACGGACGACGCCGCGCCGGCCGACGACACCGACGACACCGACGAGGCCGCGCCGGCCGTGGCCGAGGTCCCCGCGCAGGCCGCCCCGGCCGACGACACCGCCACCACCGAGACCGCTGCCGCCGACGCGCAGGCGGGGGAGTGACCCACATGAGCACGACCACTCAACCCGCCCAGCGGGGTTTCCTGCAGCGGATCGACCGCGAGCGGCTGGCACTGGCCATCGCGGCCCCGCTGCTGGCCATCGTCATCGCCGTGCTGCTCTGCTCGGCGCTGCTGGCCGTCGCGGGCTACGACCCGACCCAGGCCTTCAACATCATGGGCAAGTTCGCCGTCGCCTCCGACGGGCAGGTGGCGATCCTGAACAAGGCGACCACCTACTACCTCGCCGGTTGCGCGGTGGCCTTCGGCTTCCGGATGAACCTGTTCAACATCGGTGCGGACGGCCAGTACCAGCTGTCGGCGCTCTTCGTCGCCTACGTCGGCGGCACGGTGAACCTGCCTTCGTTCATCGAGATCCCGCTGCTGCTGATCGTCGCGATGCTGGTCGGCGGTGCCTGGGCGGGCGTCGCGGGTGTCCTCAAGGTCACCCGCGGGGTCAACGAGGTCATCGCGACCATCATGCTGAACGCGATCACCACCGCGATCATCGGCATGCTGCTGGTCCCCGGCATCTTCGTGCCGGGCAACGGCGGCGGCACCAGCAACACGGTGCAGACCAAGCAGATGGTGGCCTCCAGCAACTTCTTCACCATCAACACCCAGGGCGGCTCGCTCTACGGCTTCATCATCGTCGCGGCCCTGGTCGGCGTGGTGTTCCAGCTGGTGCTCACCCGGACCCGGTTCGGCTTCGACCTGCGGGCCACCGGCCGCTCCGAGTCGGCCGCGGCCGCCAGCGGTGTCAACGTCAAGCGCATGGTGCTGACCAGCATGTGCGTCTCGGGTGCGCTGGCCGGTCTGATCGGCATGCCCGACCTGCTGACCAACTCGCACTACTTCGGCCAGAACTTCCAGGCGGGCATCGGCTTCACCGGTATCGCGATCGCGCTGCTGGGCCGCAACAGCCCGCTCGGGATCGGCTTCGCGGCGCTGCTCTGGGCCTTCCTGGACGCGAGCGCGCCCACCCTGTCGGTGTCGAACTTCCCGCCGGAGATCATCAACGTCATGGAAGGCACCATCGTCATCTGCGTGGTGGTCGCCTACGAGCTGGTCCGCCGGTTCGGTCTCAAGCGTCAGCAGCAGCGGGTCGGCGCCCAGCTCGCCGCCGCCGCCGTGTCCGTCAAGAAGGAGGTGGCGGCATGAGCACCGCGACCGCATCCCGTCCCAAGCCCGCCGTCAAGGCGCCGGGCACGAGCGGTGGCAAGAAGCTCTCGCTGCCGGTCATCCTGCTGCTGATAGCCGGCGCGCTGCTGCTGCTGGCCGCCGTCGGCGCCGCCACCGGCAACCACTCGCTGACCTCCTCCGGCCAGGTCACCGGCGCGCTCGGTGCGGCGGTGCCGATCGGCATGGCCGGTCTGGGCGGTCTGTGGGCCGAGCGGGCCGGCGTGGTCAACATCGGCCTCGAAGGCATGCTGGTGGCCGGCACCTTCGCCGGCGCCTGGGTCGGCTACCTGGTCAACCCGTGGGTCGGCCTGCTGGCCGCGATCGCGGCCGGCGCCCTGGGCGGTCTGCTGCACGCGGTGATCACGGTCGGCTTCGGGGTGGACCACATCGTCTCCGGTGTCGGTATCAACCTGCTGATCCCGGGCATCTGCCTGTACGTCAACCGGATCTACTACGAGGACTACCGCGCCGCGGGTGCCGGTGCCAGCATGTCGCCGCCCACCCCCGCGCTGCCGACCATCACGGTCCCCGGGCTCTCGCCCTGGCTGAGCACGATCGAGGGCCACCACTGGTTCTTCGTCTCCGACGTCGCCGGCGTGCTGGGCGGTCTGGTCACCAACCTCTCGGTGGTCACCCTGGTGGCGGCGGCCCTGCTGGTGGGCAGCTACTTCGTGCTCTGGCGGACCACCTTCGGCCTGCGCCTGCGCTCCTGCGGCGAGAACCCGACCGCGGCCGAGTCGCTGGGCGTGAACGTCTACAAGTACAAGTACATCGCGGTGATCGCCTCCGGCGGCTTCGCGGGCCTGGGCGGCGCCTACCTGTCGATGGTCGCGGCGAGCATCTACCGCGACGGCCAGACCGGCGGCCGCGGCTACATCGGTCTCGCCGCGATGATCTTCGGCAACTGGCTGCCGGGCGGCCTGGCCACCGGTGCGGGCCTGTTCGGCTTCACCGACAGCCTCCAGCTGCGCGACCCCGACTCGGTGCACGTGCTGATCCTGGTGATCGCCCTGGTGCTGGCGCTGCTGGCGCTCTGGCAGGGCTACCGGCGCAGGTTCGTCCCCGCGGTGGGCTCGCTGGTGGCGGCTGTCGCCATGGGCGTGTGGTTCGGCACCACCGACGCGGTGCCGCGTCCGCTGATCGTGGCCACGCCGTACGTGATTACCCTGGTGGTGCTGGCGCTGTCCGCTCAGCGTCTGCGTCCGCCGAAGGCCGACGGTCAGATCTACCGCAAGGGGCAGGGCAAGTGACGAGTGCGCAGGCGTCTTCCGCTTCCGGCCCGGCCGACGGTTCGGCCGACGGCCCGGTGATCGACTGGCAGGCGCTGCGCGCGGCGGCCCGGGACGCGATGTCCCGAGCGTACGCCCCGTACAGCAAGTACCCGGTCGGTGCGGCCGCGCTCGTCGACGACGGGCGGGTGGTGACCGGCTGCAACGTGGAGAACGCCTCGTACGGCCTGGGCCTGTGCGCCGAGTGCGGCCTGGTCTCGGCGCTGGTCGCCGGCGGCGGTGGCCGACTGGTCGCGTTCTCCTGCGTGGACGGCGCCGGGCAGGCGCTGATGCCGTGCGGGCGCTGCCGCCAGCTGCTCTGGGAGCACGGCGGTGCCGAGCTCCTGGTGGACCTGCCCTCGGGGATCAAGCCGATGACCGAGGTGCTGCCGGACGCGTTCGGGCCCGAGCGGCTGTAACCCCTTCGCCGGGCGGGAATTGGTAGTAGCCGCGCATGGTGTGACGCGCGTAGAGTGGCAGGTGGGGGCGGCAGAGCAGCAGCCGCCCCCATCTTCTTTTTCTGTCTTCCGCTGCCTTCCTCTCGCAGGTTTCCCCCCTCCTGGAGCACGCTCATGGACGTCATCTCCGTCATCACCGCCAAGCGCGACCGCCGCGAGCTGACCGATGATCAGATCGACTGGGTGATCGACGCCTACACCCGTGGTGTGGTGGCCGACGAGCAGATGTCCGCGCTGGCGATGGCCATCCTGCTGAACGGGATGAACCTGCGGGAGATCGGCCGCTGGACCGACGCGATGATCCGCTCCGGCGTCCGGATGGACTTCGCCGGCCTCGGCATGCCCACCGCCGACAAGCACTCCACCGGTGGTGTCGGCGACAAGATCACCCTCCCGCTGGCCCCGCTGGTCGCCGCCTGCGGCGCCGCCGTGCCGCAGCTGTCGGGCCGGGGCCTGGGCCACACCGGCGGCACCCTGGACAAGCTGGAGTCCATCCCCGGCTGGCGGGCGCTGCTCTCCAACGACGAGATGATGGACGTGCTGCGCCACTCGGGCGCGGTCATCTGCGCGGCCGGCGACGGCCTGGCCCCCGCCGACAAGAAGCTCTACGCGCTGCGCGACGTGACCGGCACCGTCGAGGCGATCCCGCTGATCGCCTCCTCGATCATGTCCAAGAAGATCGCCGAGGGCACCGGCGCCCTGGTGCTCGACGTCAAGGTCGGCTCCGGCGCCTTCATGAAGAACCTGGCCGACGCCCAGGAGCTGGCCCGCACCATGGTGGGCCTGGGCCGCGGCGCGGGCGTCAACACCGTCGCGCTGCTCACCGACATGTCCACCCCGCTCGGCCTGACCGCGGGCAACGCTCTGGAGGTGCGCGAGTCGGTCGAGGTGCTGGCCGGCGGCGGCCCGGCCGACGTCGTGGAGCTGACCATCGCCCTGGCCCGCGAGATGCTCGCCGCGGCCGGTGTGCAGGGCAAGGACCCGGCCGACGCGCTCAAGGACGGCTCGGCCATGGACCACTGGCGCCGCCTGATCAGCGCCCAGGGCGGCGACGTGGACGCCCCGCTCCCGGTCGCCCGCGAGCAGCACGTGATCCCGGCGCCGGCCAGCGGCGTGCTGACCGCGCTGGACGCCTACGCGGTGGGCGTCTGCGCCTGGCGCCTGGGCGCCGGCCGCGCGCGCAAGGAGGACCCGGTGCAGGCCGGCGCGGGCGTCGAGATGCACGCCAAGCCGGGCGACACGGTCACCGCCGGCCAGCCGCTGCTGACCCTGCACACGGACACCCCCGAGCGCTTCGACTACGCGATCGAGGCCCTGACCGGCGGCATCGACGTCGCCCCGCACGGCACCGAGTACACCCGCACGCCGCTGGTGCTGGACCGCATCGGCTGAGCCGGCGGACGGCGCCCGTGACGGGCGCACAGGTCGACGGGCGGTGCGCGGGGGGCGCACCGCCCGTCGTCGTTCGGCCATGCTGTCCCAGATGTACATCTGCTACATTGAAGACATGAGTGAGCCCGTGGTCGAGTCGATGGCCGAGGTGCGCAGTCATCTCGCGGACGTCATCGACCGCGCCAGTCGCGAGGACACCCCGACGATCATCACCCGGCGCGGCAAGCAGGAAGCCGTGGTGCTCGACATAAGGGAGTACCAGCGGCTGCGCGAGCTCGCCGAGCGGGCGGAGGACGCCTGGCTCGGGCGGTTGGCCGACGAAGCCGAAGTCGAGGGCAGGGAGGGGTCCGTCTCGCTCGAGGAGATGGCTGCTCTGCTCCGCGCCCACCACGCCTGATCCGCATGGGGTACGTCACGAAGTTCACCCCGCACGCCCAGCGGGACATGCTCAGGATCCCGCGCTCCGACGCTGTGCGGATCCTGCATCGCCTCACGGACCTTCAGAAGGCGCTGGACCGCGGAGAGACCGATGCGTTCGACATCAAGGCACTTCAGGGTCACAGCGCCCGGTGGCGGCTCAGGGTCGGTGACTACCGCATCGTCTACACCGTTGAGGCGGGCGAGCTGATCATCTGGGTGCTGGCCGCGGGCAACCGCCGCGAGGTGTACCGCGGCCGGTAGCAGGCTGCCCCCTGGTCCGGACGTCAGCGTTCCACCTGGAGGCTCTGGCACGTCCAGCTCAGGCGGCGGGGGCCCCAGAAGGACGGGGCCGGGTGGTAGGTGCCGTCGGAGACGGAGAGGTTGACGATCAGGTAGGCGGACCAGTCGGTGCCGACGCCCGCGCCGTCCGCGAAGCAGAGGGTGTCGCCGACGTACCAGTCGACCGAGTCGGCGCCGAACCGGGTCGAGACCTGCACGGTGGCGCCGGGGGCGACGCCGTCCGAACTGCCGTGCCAGTACGAATTGGTGCCCGCCAGGTGGTTGCTGAACTCCAGCAGGTCGGGGTGGTCGGGGTGGTACT
The DNA here is from genome assembly GCF_035976515.1 of Kitasatospora sp. NBC_01302. Taxonomy (NCBI): domain Bacteria; kingdom Bacillati; phylum Actinomycetota; class Actinomycetes; order Kitasatosporales; family Streptomycetaceae; genus Kitasatospora; species Kitasatospora sp. NBC_01302. The sequence continues at coordinate 3,899,710 of NZ_CP108404.1, read as the reverse complement.
CGAAGACGTCGACCTCGTTGTCGCCGTCGCGCCAGGTCCAGATGGCGGGCCAGGCGCCGGTGCCGGTGGGCAGCACGACCCGGGCGGTCAGCAGATCGCCGCTCCGGAGCTGGAAGCCGCCCGGACTGCCCTCGGTGGTCAGCAGGTTGCAGTTCCACAGGCGGCTGAAGAAGCCGCGGGTCGCGGTGAAGACTCCGCCCGGGCAGTAGGCGGGGACCAGCCGGTCGAGCTTGTGGTCGCCCTGGTTGGTCGGCCCCATGTTCGGATAGGCGCTGGTGCGACCCGCCACCCACTGCTCGGGCGAGGTGAAATCGGCGTCGAAGACCACGGCCATGACTGCCTCCCTGTGTGCACACGGTGATATGCCCGCGACCGGGGGCGATAACCGCTGCTGGGAGGGGGCGTGCGGTGATCGACGCCGGAAGTCGGCCGGCTCAGGACGAAGACCCCTGCGCCCTGCGGTCGATGAGCACCTGGACGCCGTCGAGGATGCGGGTCAGGCCGAAGTCGAGCGGGTCGAGGGCGGTCGGCTCGAACGCGCCCTGGGTGATGGCCGCGGTCAGGGCGGGGAACCGGTCGGCGTGACGGTCGAGCAGTTCGCCGGTCAGCCGGCCCCACTCCCGGTCGTGCTCCTCGTCGAAGTCGGCCAGCTGCTGGGCGAGGTTGCGCACCAGTCCGACGATGAGCAGGGAGACCTGGTGGCGCTCGGCGGCGGTCAGCCCGGTGGTCTCCAGGGCGCCCAGCGCGGCGTCCAGCCAGCTGAGTTGACCCGGACCCATGGCCTGGCGGCGCATCGCGGTGGCCGCGAGCAGCCAGGGGTGGGCCTGGTACACGGCCAGTGAGCGGCGGGCCCACTCGGCGAGTCCGGCCCGCCAGGCCTGCTCCACGGTGGTGAGGTCGGGGCGTTCGGCGAGGACGACGTCGACCATCAGCTCGACGAGTTCGGCCTTGCCGGGCACGTACCGGTACAGGGCCATGGCGGAGACGCCGAGTTCGGTGCCGACCCTGGTCATCGACACGGCGTCCAGGCCCTCGGCGTCGGCCAGGGCCACGGCGGCCCCGGCGATGCGGCGCGGACTGAGGGTGGGCTTGGGCCCGCGGGTGAGCTGATCCTGCTCGCCCCACAGCAGTGCGACACCGGCGTGCAGGTCGCGCGCCTTCTCCGAGCGGATCGCGCCCACCGCCGCGACGATCGACGAGTGGGCCGAGGGCACGGCGTTCCAGCTGCCGTTCTTCGTCTTCCAGGGCGAGCACGACGTGCTGACCCCGCCCGCGCCGGCCAAGCGGTTCTTCGACGACGTCAGCGCGCCGGTCAAGGAGTTCGCGCTGATCGAGGGCGCGAGCCACTTCGCGTCCTTCCGGCGGCCCGAGCGGTTCCTCGACCTGATGCTCACCAAGGTGCGCCCGGCGGTCACCGGCGAGCTGATCGGCCGGTAGCCGTGCCGGTGCCGGTGCCGGTGCCGGTGCCGGGCCCAGGGCCTGTCCGGTCAGGCCTGCCGTGCCAGGCCGAGCCGCACCGCTCGCTCGACCGGGGAGCAGTCGCCGTCCGGGCGCTCGAGGTCGAGCAGGCCGGTGGGCAGCAGCGGGGGCTGGGCGAGGAAGCGCGGAGTGGTGCCGTGGTGGTCCTGTGCCGCGTGGATCAGGAACGGGTGGCAGAGGTAGACGTCGCCGGCCCGACCGGTGGCCAGGGCGAGCGGCCGGTCGGGGGCGTCGAGCCGGCCCGCCTCCTGCATCGTGGTGCACAGGGAGAACAGGTCGGTGCCGCGTTCGCCGAGCGGCTCCAGGAAGGGCGGCACGTCCAGGTGGGAGCCGACCTTGATCCGGGTGGGCGCGTCGTCGGCGCCGGTGTCGGAGAAGAGGAAGAGCATCAGCAGGGCCCGGCCCCGCGAGCGCAGGTTGAGCCAGTGGCCCTGCTCGCCCTCGGGGGTGAAGCTGCCGTCCAGGTGCCACCCCGTGTCCCCGGCCTCGCCCGGGTGCGGGAAGCGGATCGGGAAGGTGCCCAGTCCCGTGCGCGGCACCCAGCGGCCCGCACCGACGAGCTGGTCGAACGCGCCGTGCAGGCGCGGCGTGGTGGCGGCCCGGGTGAACAACTCGCCGCCGTAGCCGCCGAGTCGAACGACCGGCTCGGTCCAGCCGGCCGGGTCCGCCGGGTCCAGTCCGGTCTCGCGCCACAGGAAAGCCCGGCACTCGTCGGCGAGTTCGCGCGGGAAGGCCTCGGGGAGGTGGACGTAGCCGTCGGTCACGAACCGCTCGACCTGCTCGTCACTCAAGATCGCCGTCACGGAGGCGATTCTCCGGGGCCCACCGGCGGGCGGCAACCGGGTTTCCGCCGCCGCCCCGGGCACTCGCTACGCCGTCAGCAGCCGGGCGCGCAGCTCCGCGACCAGTGCGTCGTCGGCTCCGAGGTGCGTGGTGGCGTACCCGCCCACCGAGCCGTACGTGGCCCGCAGGTCGGCCAGGAACAGGCGCATCACCTCGGCCGGCGCCCGCCCGTAGCCCGGCCAGCGCAGCGTCCGGTCCGGGTGGGCGGCCTGCCAGTCGGCGCGCAGCCGGTCGGTGGCCAGTTCGGTGAGGGCGAAGTCCGCGAGGATCTCCTCGTCCGCCACGCCGAGCAGGGCCAGCACCAGCGCCGCGAGCAGGCCGGTGCGGTCCTTGCCCGACGCACAGTGGAAGACCAGCGGAGCGCTGTCCGAGGCGATGATCTCCAGGGCCTGCCGAAGCTCCTCGGCGCCGTCCAGCGCCACCTCCGCGTAGCGGTCGGCGAGGAAGCGCCACGGATCGAGGGCCGGGTCGATCTGCGCCTGGTCGTAGGGCCGGTGCTCCACGCTGAGGTTGACGTAGCCGAGGCCCATCGCCTGCGGCACCCGCCCGCGCCGCTCGATCTCCCAGGGGTAGCGCAGGTCGATCACGGTGCGCACGTCGAGGGCGAGGAAGCGGTCCCAGTCGGCGCCCCGCAGCTTGGCGAGCGAGTCCGACCGGTACAGCCGCCCCCACCGCACCGACCGCCCGTCGGCCGCCCGGTAGCCGCCCAGGTCACGGAAGTTGTGCAGCCGTTCGAACTCGATGTGCCTCATGCGCGCCACCCTAGGGCCTCCCTGGGGGCGGATCGGACGGGGTGTCAGATGCTGTCCTGACCTCCCCGCCCTCCCGGTCGGCGATTGCCTGAGTGGAGTGGGTGCGGATCTGACGGCAGCGGTCCTCGGCCGGCCGGCAGCGTACCGACCGCCGCCGCCCGTCGTCCGGCGTAGCTCGCGTACGCCGTCACCGCGCCGGCCAGGGCCATCGCCACGAGCCCGACGGTGGCCGCGCCGGACCAGCCGACCGCGTGGTAGGCGTCGGCGCCCACGGTGCCGCCGAGGCTGTTGCCGACGTAGTAGGCCATCAGGTAGAGCGCCGAGGCCTGGGCCCGGCCGTGCTGGGCGGTGCGGCCGACCGCCGAGGAGGCGGTGGCGTGGCCGGCGAAGAAGCCGCCGGTGATCAGCACCAGGCCGAGCAGCGCGCAGGGCAGCGAGTCGACCAGCGAGACCAGCAGGCCGGCGGTGGTCAGGCCGATCGCGACGTACAGCGCGCCGCGGCGGCCGAGCAGCGCGGTCAGGCGGCCCGCGGCGGCGGAGGTGCCGGTGCCCACCAGGTAGACGACGAAGATCGAGGCGGCCACCGACTGCGGCAGGTGGAAGGGGGCGCCGATCAGCCGGAAGCCGGCGCAGTTGTAGACGGCGCCGAAGACCGCCATGAAGAGCAGGCCGAGCGCGTACAGCCGCAGCAGCAGCGGGTTGCGCAGGTGGGCGCCGATGGTGCGGGACAGCGCGCGCGGGTCCACCGGGGTGCGGCGGAAGTGCCGGGCGGCGGGGATCAGCAGCCGGAAGGCGAGGACGGCGAGCAGCGCGAGGACGGCGGCCGAGGCCAGGCCCCAGCGCCAGCCGCCGACCGCGCCGGTCCAGCCCGCGACCAGCCGCCCGCCCATGCCGCCGATGCTGTTGCCGGCCACGTACAGACCCATCGCCGAGGGCAGCGCGCTCGGGTGCACCTCCTCGGCGAGGTAGGCCATCGCGGTCGCGGGCAGGCCGGCCAGCGCCGCACCCTGCAGGGCCCGCAGCACCACCAGCGCGCCGAGCGAGGGGGCGAAGGGCAGGGCGACGGCGATCAGCGAGGCGGCCAGCATCGAGCCGGTCATCACGGCCGTGCGCCCGTAGCGGTCGGACAGGGCGCTGGCCGGCAGCAGTGCCAGGGCCAGGCCGAGGGTGGCCGCCGAGGTGGTCCAACTCGCCTGCCCCGGCGTGATGCGCAGGTCGGTGGCGAGCAGCGGGAGCAGGCCCTGGGTCGCGTAGAGCAGCACGAAGGTGGCGACGCCGGCGGCGAAGAGCGCGAGGTTGGAGCGGCGGAACTCGCGCTGCCCGGGGCGCAGTCGCAGGTCGGCTGCGGCTGCGGCTGCGGCTGCGGCTGCGGCGGTGGTGGCCGAGGCGGTGGCGGCTGGGGTGGGGTCTGCGGCAGGGGGAACGGCACCCGGGGCGGTGGCGGCGGATGCCTCGGTGCGGACGGGAGGCATGGGAACGACGGTAGACCCGCCGCTTTCCATGCGTCCAATGCATGAATCAGCCATAATCGATGCTGTGCCGCATGAGGATGTCCCAGCCGCCCAGCTCGCCGAACTCGACCCGCAGGCCCCGGTGGTGCGGCTCGCGCCCCGGCTGGCCCAGTTCGCGGCGGTGGCCCGGCTGGAGCACGTGACCAGGGCGGCCGAGCTGCTCGGCATGCCGCAGCCCACCCTGTCGCGCGCGATCGCCCGGCTGGAGGCCGAGCTCGGGGTGGCGCTGCTGGCCCGGGAGGGACGCACGGTGCGGCTCACCCGGGCCGGACACCTGCTGCTCGGCTCGGTGGAGCGGGCGCTGGGCGAGCTGGAGCGCGGGGCGCGGGCGGTGGCGGCCGAGGCGGATCCGGCGGCGGGGCGGGTGGCGTTCGGCTTTCTCCACACCATGGGGACGGACGCGGTGCCGGGGCTGCTGCGCGGCTTCCGCGAGGACCACCCGCGGGTGCGGTTCCAGCTGGTGCAGGACTACGTGGCGGCGATGCTGGAGCGGCTGCGCGCGGGCGAGCTGGACCTGTGCCTGGTCTCGCCGCTGCCGGACGACCCGCAGCTGACCGCACGTCCGCTGGACGAGCAGGTGCTCCACCTGGTGGTTCCCGCCGACCACCGGCTCGCCGGGCGGCGCAGGATCAGGCTGGCGGAGGTGGCCCAGGAGCCGTTCGTGGCGCTGGAGCACGGCTACGGGCTGCGCCAGATCACCGACGACTTCTGCGCCGAGGCCGGGTTCACGCCGCGGATCGCCTTCGAGGGGGAGGAGGCGGAGACGCTGCGCGGGCTGGTGGCGGCCGGGCTCGGGGTGGCGCTGCTGCCGCCGGGCACCGCGCCCCGGCCGGGGGTGGTGGACCTGACGGTCACCGCGCCGCGCACCAGGCGGGCGATCGGGCTGGCCTGGGTGACGGGGCGGCCGCTGACGGCGCCGGCCGAGGCGTTCCGGCAGTTCGTGCTCTCGCGGCGGGGGCAACTGCTTGCTCAGGGGTGAGCGACGGCAGCACGGAGTGAACGAGCCCTGTGACGTGGCGAGTAGGAATCTACGCGCGTAGGGGCTACACTCCCGCAATGCAGAACCAGATCCCCGTTCCCGCGGGCACCACGGCCCCGCGTACGCCCACCGCCGACCAGATCCGCCGCGCGCCCAAGGTGCTGCTGCACGACCACCTGGACGGCGGCCTGCGCCCCGAGACCATCGTCGAACTGGCCGCCGCCTGCGGTTACGAGGGGCTTCCCACCACCGACCCGGCCGCGCTCGGCGTCTGGTTCCGCGAGGCCGCCGACTCCGGTTCGCTGGTCCGCTACCTGGAGACCTTCGCCCACACCTGCGCGGTCATGCAGACCCGCGAGGCGCTGATCAAGGTCGCCGCCGACTGCGCCGAGGACCTGGCCGCCGACGGCGTGGTCTACGCCGAGGTGCGCTACGCCCCCGAGCAGCACCTGGAGGCGGGCCTGAGCCTGGACGAGGTCGTCGCGGCCGTCAACGAGGGCTTCCGCGAGGGCGAGGCGAAGGCCCGCGCCAACGGCCACCGGATCAAGGTCGGCACCCTGCTCACCGCGATGCGGCACGCCGCCCGCTCGCAGGAGATCGCCGAGCTGGCCAACCGCTACCGCGACGCCGGCGTGGTCGGCTTCGACATCGCGGGCGCCGAGGCGGGCCACCCGCCGACCCGCCACCAGGGCGCCTTCGACTACCTCAAGGGTGAGAACAACCACTTCACCATCCACGCCGGCGAGGCCTTCGGCCTGCCCTCGATCTGGGAGGCCCTGCAGTGCTGCGGCGCCGACCGGCTCGGCCACGGCGTGCGGATCATCGACGACATCACGGTGAACGAGGACGGGACGGTCGCGCTCGGCCGCCTGGCCGCGTACGTGCGTGACAAGCGCGTCCCGCTGGAGATGTGCCCCACCTCCAACCTGCAGACTGCGGCTGCGAGTTCGTACGCCGAGCACCCGATCGGGCTGCTCAGCCGGCTGAAGTTCCGGGTCACCGTGAACACCGACAACCGGCTGATGAGCGGCACCAGCATGAGCCAGGAGTTCGAGCACCTGGTGGAGGCGTTCGGCTACTCGCTGGACGACATGCAGTGGTTCACCGTCAATGCGATGAAGTCGGCCTTCGTGCCGTTCGACGAGCGCCTCGCGATGATCAACGAGGTGATCAAGCCGGGCTACGCCGAGCTCAAGGCCGAGTGGCTGTTCGGTTCGTCGGTCTGATTCGCGACCGAGTCCGAGGAATCTGACGTTCCGTCAACTCCGGTGCGCCTCAGGTCAAGTAGGACTGTATGACGGTTCACTCGGGCGAGTGGCGGGCCTTTGGCCCCCGCCCGGGGGACTGTCTACGGTGGGCAGTCACTGCTGACACGGTGCAGCGGCGCATCCACGGGCTCCGGCCCGGGTGTCCGCCTGGGCGTCAGCCCACGCGCCGGCCCGACGAGGACACGAGGACGGACTCATGAAGCAGGCCATCAAGGTTGCCGGTACCGCGGCGCTCGGCGTCGCCATCGCGACGGTCGCGGCCGGCGCCGCCTCCGCGGCCGCCCCGGGCGGCCTTCCCGCGCTGCCGGACACCAGTGGCGTGACCGGGGCCCTCGGCAAGGCCCCCGCGGTCGACGGTCCGGTGAAGCAGACCACCGGCCTGCTCGACCAGAAGTCCGGAACCCAGGCCCCCGCCGCGCAGGCGCCGGCTGCCGCCGCGCCCGAGGCCGCTCCGATCTCCGCGAGCGGCGCCACCCGCGGCCTGCCGGTCGGCGCGGTGCAGGGTGCGGCCAAGCAGGTCCCGCTCAGCGGAGCGCTGGGCAGTGTGGTGCCGCTGGGCGCGACCGCGCCGGGCCTCGGCGGCTGAGCACGGCGGCTCCGGAGCCGCCCCACGCGTCAGGCCGTCCACCCCGCTGAGGGGTGGACGGCCTGACGCGTCTGCTGCCCGCCGCCCGGGCGCGGCGCTCACGGCTCCTGCGGCAGCAGGAACCAGAGCGCCATGTAGAGCAGGACCTGCGGGCCGGGCAGCAGGCAGGAGGCCAGGAAGATCAGCCGGACCGTCCACGGGGTGAGGCCGAAGCGCTCGGCGACCCCGGCGCAGACGCCGGCGACGAGACGGTTGTGGCGAGGGCGGGCAAGCGTGCGCATGGGGATCTCCGAGCGGTGGCGGTGTGGTGCTCCGGTGGTCCCGGGGCTCGGTATCCATGCTGCGCCGCGATGACCTGCCCGGACGTCCGCCTGACTGTCGATCCCGGACCCCGGTCTCTCACCGGGGAGCGGTGGCCGGCTCTCGGGGTCGGCCTCAGGGTCGTCCCCGAGGCCCGGCGCGAGGGGCACGGCGCCAGGGGCACGGCGGGGGAGCGCTGCTCAGAGGTGGTGCGCGCGGTGCACCGAGGCGGGCAGCGTGCCCGGCCGGGGGGACAGCAGCCGCAGGGCGCGCCCGCCGTCGCTCGGGGCCTCGTTGCGCGGAGTCTGGGCGTGCGGCGGCTGGGTGCGGGGCGTCGCGAAGGCCGGGCGGACCTGCGCCGCCGGGGCGTCGTCACCGCCGGGCCGACCGGTCCCCGGGGGAACCGCCGAGCCCGCCGCGGCCGCCGCACCCGCTTCGCCCGCCGCCGCCTCGTCCGGCCACGGGTGACGGGCCAGCCAGGCCCGCAGCCGGGCCCGCCCGACGGGGACCACCAGCAGGTGGGCGGCCGCCGCGCCGATGGTGCCCAGCAGTATGTCGTCGACGTTCAGCAGGTGGCTGGTCAGGCCGGTGCGCACCACCTCCATCGCCGTCGCGAGCAGCGCGTTGATGCCGAGGGTGTGCAGGAAGGACGGCAACCAGGCCTGCCGCAGCCGTCCCTGGGCCAGCGGCAGCAGGACGCCGAGCGGGGCCAGCACGACCAGTGAGCTCAGCACCTGCCGCAGGCCGGCCGCGCCACCGGTGGCCAGCGCGCGGTGCACGGAGGCGAACGGCGTCAGGTTGGAGTCGTAGGACCAGCCCGCCGGCGGCTGGCGCAGTGCCAGCCAGCCGAGCAGCAGGAAGTACAGCACCAGCATGGTCAGGCCTGCCGAGCGCAGCAGCGGCGGCAGCAGCTCGGGCCCGGCCCCGGCCGCCTGGCCGCCGGGTGCGTCGGCGCCCGGCTCTGGGTCTTGGGCGTCGTCGAGCGGCCGGGCCGTCACGGCCGGCCGTCGGTCTTCGATCCGCACGCTGTCGCGTGCTCGCCGCACGCCGGTGCCATCTCGCTGCACGCCAGAGTGGACGCGGCGCCGGGCGCGCGCGGTTCCCGGCACACCCCGCCGGCTCGCGCATGGCGCCGGTCACAGGCTCCCGGCGTCCGCCGCTCGGCGGCGCCAGGCCTCAGGGGCACCGCACGGGCCCGGTCGGGCTGGGGGTCGCCGAGGGCAGTGCGCTGAACAGGCTGCCGGTCGCCGGCGAGACCACCGGCGAGGGCTGGACCGAGGGGTGCACGGGGTTCTTCGGGGTGGCGCTGGGCTGGCTGGTCGGCAGGGACGGCGGGTGCACCGGGCTCGGACACGCGGTCCGCACGGCGGGCCGCCCCGCGTCGACCGGGACGGCCGTGGGCCGGATCCCGCAGCCGGAGGCCAGGGCGACCGTGACCGCTCCGACCCCCAGGACGAGCACCCACCGTCCGGCTCCACTGCTGTTGGTGGCCTCGTTCACTGGGGCGTCCTCCGCTCGGTACCGTCTCCCGAGTCTCCCGCATCCCCCGAGCCGCTCGTACCGCCGCCGGGGCGCTGGTCGCCGGTGCCCCCGCCGCGCTGCCCGCGTGCGCCGAGCCCGCTGCTGACCGGGCCGCCGGCCGCGGGACGTTCCGGCGGGACCAGCGGCAGCCGCAGGGTGAAGACCGCGCCGCCCTGCGCCCCGTTGGCGACGGTGATGGTGCCGCCGTGGATCTGGGCGTTGGCCATCGCGATGGACAGGCCGAGCCCGCTGCCCTCCGAGCGGGCCCGCCCCTTGTCGGCCTTGTAGAACCGGTCGAAGACATGCGGCAGCACGTCCTGCGGGATGCCGGGGCCGCTGTCCGAGACCTCCACCACCACCTCGCCGGCGCCGGTCGGTCCCACCCCCTGGCTGACCTTGACCCGCACCGGGGAGCCGCCGTGCTTGAGCGCGTTGCCGATCAGGTTGGCGAAGACCACGTCGAGCCGGCGCGGGTCGACCACCGCCAGCACCCCGCGCGGCGCGTCCACCTCCACCGCGTCGTACCAGGCCCGGCCGTCGATGCAGGACATGATCAGGTCGGCGATGTCCATCTCGTCGGCGACCAGCTTGGCGGTGCCCGCGTCGAACCGGGTCACCTCCATCAGGTTCTCCACCAGGTCGGAGAGCCGGCGGGTCTCGCTGACCACCAGCCGCACGGCCGGCTCGATCATCGGGTCCAGCGACTCGGCCTCGTCCTCCAGGATGTCGGTGACCGCGGTCATCGCGGTCAGCGGGGTGCGCAGCTCGTGCGACATGTCGGCGACGAACCGCCGGCTCTGCGCCTCGCGCGCGCTCAACTCGTCGACCTGGTGCGAGAGCTGCTCGACCGCCTGGTTGAACGTCCGGCTCAGGTCGGCGAGTTCGTCGGCGCCGGTGACCTCCAGCCGGACGTCAAGCTCGCCCTCGCCCAACCGCCGTGCGGCATCCCCCAGTTGACGCACCGGGCGGAGCACCGCGCTGGACGCCGCCTGGGCCAGCAGGGTGGCGGCGACCAGGGCGAGCATGGTCGCCACCGCCAGCGACCAGGCCAGTGTCTTGAGGTCGTCCCGCTCGTTGTCGAGCGACTTGAACATGTAGGCGGTCAAGCCGGTCGGCACCACCTTGGTGCCGCCCACCAGGTAGGGATCACCCTTCAGGTTCACCCGCTGCCAGTAGAGGTGGTTGGTGAACGGGATCGCGGTGGTCGCGCTGCGCGGGGTGGCGACGGTGGTGACCAGCGCGTGCGGCACCTGGGCCAGGGTGAACTGCGGGTCGGAGAAGGCCGCGCAGCCCGGCTGGCTGTCGTCCACCACCACGACGTCGTAGTTCAGGCCGGAGCTGGCCACGTCGTTGGCGAGCTGGGCCAGCTCCGCGCAGGTGGCGCCCTGCGGCAGGGCCGAGACGTTGCGGCCGAGCGAGCTGCGGAAGTCGTCCAGTGCGGTGTTCTGGGCGCGCTTGAGCACCGCGTCGCGGTTGAGCCAGTAGGCGATGCCGGAGGCGGAGACGGCGGCGGTCAGCGCCACCACGGCGAAGACCGCGGCCAGCCGCACCCGCAGCGAACTGAGTCGGAGCCGGCGCAGTGTCCGGGACAGCCGGTGGCCGTTCTGATGGTCAGTCACGTGTCAGGTCAGCCATTCGGTGTCAGGGCAGCTGGCAGCGGTGCGCGGTTCGGTGGACGGTTTCGCGGGCAACGGGGCGACGGGGTAGGTGGGGGAGGGCGGCGTCGGTCAGGCGGGCGGGTCCAGACGATAGCCCACCCCGCGCACCGTGCGGATCAGGGTCGGCGCCGAGGGGACGTCCTCCACCTTGGCCCGCAGCCGCTGCACGCAGGCGTCCACCAGTCGGGAGTCACCGAGGTAGTCGTGTTCCCAGACCAGTCGCAGCAGTTGCTGGCGGGAGAGCGCCTGACCGGGGCGGCGGCTCAGTTCGAGCAGCAGCCGCAGTTCGGTGGGGGTGAGCTGGAGGTCCTCGCCGTCCTTGGTGACGGTCATCGCGGAGCGGTCGATCACCACCGAGCCGAAGGCGGAGGAGTCCGAGTTCTCCCGCTCGCCGCGGCGCAGCACGGCCCGGATCCGGGCGTCCAGCACCCGTGGCTGCACCGGCTTGACCACGTAGTCGTCGGCTCCGGACTCCAGGCCGACGACCACGTCGATGTCGTCCGAGCGCGCGGTGAGCAGGATGATCGGCAGCTGGTCGGTGCGCCGGATCCGGCGGCACACCTCGAAGCCGTCGATTCCGGGCAGCATCACGTCGAGAACGATCAGATCCGGACGCTGTTCCTTGAACAGCCGAAGGCCGTCCTCGCCGGACGCTGCGGCGGCCACGCGGTGGCCCTGGCGGGTGAGAGCGAGTTCGAGGCCGGTCCGGATGGCGTCGTCGTCCTCGATCAGTAGGAGGAAAGGCACGCGTTCATTCTGGCTCACCGGATGTGCCGCCGGGAACCGCCTGGGGCAGAGCATGCGTCGTCGGTGTCGGACGGCGGCTCGGGACGAAGGTCCCGCCCCTTGTGACACCGCTGTGACAGTCGCCGGACACCGTCATGACGGGCGACGGGCAAGCTTTTCCATGTCAACGCGACGAACCGGCACGACCGGGACGGGGCGAGGGCACCGGAAAGAACCCGCTCGTACCGACCATGGGGGCGCCACATGACCGCAACGCTTGAGACCCGGGGCATCCTGGATGCACACAACCCGGCCGTCCGCGGCTTGCGTGCCACGGCACACCGCGTGGTCGAGCACCGTGTGATCGAGCAGGGCCGGACCGAACAGTGCACGGGGGCCCGCCGGGTGAGCGGCGGGATCCGGACGGGCGAGCACCGCGCGTTCGTCCGCCCGGGCAGTGTTCCCGTGGGGGCGGGAACCGGCCGGACCGTGGGTGACTCGGGGGAGTCGACCGACGGCCGGACGACGGGCGCCACCCTCTACCGGCTCGCGCCGGTGGAGCAGAGCGTCCCGCAGGGCGAGCAGGGAGGCGCGCAGGGGGAGCACTCGGCCGCCGAGGTGGACCACCTGACGGAGTTCACCGCGTATGTGCGCGAGCGTCGCGCCTCCCTCTACGTCACTGCCTACCACCTGACCGGTGACCGCTACGAGGCCGAGGACCTGCTGCAGAGCGCGCTCTTCAGCACCTACCGCGCCTGGGGCCGGATCAGCGACAAGGCCGCGGTCGGCGGCTACCTGCGCCGCACCATGACCAACCTGCACATCTCCGCCTGGCGGCGCCGCAAGCTCAACGAGTACCCGACCGAGGAGCTGCCGGAGACGGTCGGCGACACCGACGCCATGGGCGGCACCGAGCTGCGCGCCGTGCTCTGGCAGGCGCTCGCCAAGCTCCCGGAGAACCAGCGCACCATGCTGGTCCTGCGCTACTACGAGGGCCGCACCGACCCGGAGATCGCCGACATCCTGAACATCAGCGTCGGCACCGTCAAGAGCAGCATCTGGCGCGCCCTGCGCCGACTGCGCGACGACGAGCAGCTCAACCGCAACGGTGACACCGCGCACGCCTTCGGCGAGCTGGTGGCGTAACGCTTCACCACAGGAACTCCCGTCGGGGGACGGGTGAGGGCGCGGAGGCAGGCGGCTCGGGGGAGCCCGCCGGCTGGGAAGCCGCGAACTCGCAAAGAAGCTGGGCCCGGTGTCTTGGGAGAGGCCACCGGGCCCAGCTGCGTGCCGTCGGAGCGTCAGCCCGAGTCGTCGCCGCTGTCGCCGCTGTTCCGGTTCAGGCTCCGGCGCCGGTGCCTGTGGGTGATGCGCACCAGCTCGCCCGCGGCGAGCGTCACGGTCGCCACGCCGCGGACCCAGCGGGGCCCGCCGCGCTCCGCCCACACCACGCAGGCGCAGCCGCCGATGGTGAGCACCAGGATGCCGAGCAGTACCAGACCGAGCATGTTCTCCACCTCTGTGTTTCCGTGTGTTCCTACGGGCGGCCCTGCTGGCGGGTTCAGGCGGGGAGGGGCCCCGGCGTACTGCGTCTTCCCGCGCAGCGGACGGCCAATCGGACACGACCGGGTGGCGGGGAGCCGCCGGGCAGGTCCTAACCGTCGGCCGCCAGTGCCGGACCGCTGCACCGCCCGTCGTACTGTCCGTCCTGCTGCCCGTCGGGCCTGCCGGCGCGCCGTTGGTCGCGGTAGCGGCCGGGGGAGAGGCCGTACTCGCGCTTGAAGGCTTTGGCGAAGGCGAACTCGCTGAGGTAGCCGACCTGTTGGGCGATGCGGTGGAGCGGGGCGTCGGATTCGCGCAGCAGGCGGCCCGCGGTGGTCATCCGCCACCAGGTGAGGTAGCCGAGCGGGGGCTGGCCGACCAGAGTGGTGAAGCGGCGGGCGAAGGCGGCGCGGGACAGGCCGGCCCGGGCGCCGAGTTCCTCGACGGTCCAGGGGTGGGCCGGGTCGGCGTGGATCTCGCTCAGCGCGGTGGTGACCACCGGGTCGCCGAGCGCGGCGGCCCAGCCGCCGGTGGCCGCACAGGCGGTCTCCTCGAAGAAGGCGCGCAGGATGTAGAGCAGCAGCGTGTCGAGCAGCGCGGGCGTCGCCGCGTCCGAGCCGAGCCGGCGCTCGGTCAGCTCGGCACCGAGCAGGTCGATCAGGGAGCGCAGGGCCGGGTGGTGGCCGACCCGCGCCGGCAGGTGGACCACCTCGGGCAGCGCGGCCAGCAGCGGGTGCGGGCGGGCCTGGTTGAGCTGGTAGGCGCCGCAGAGCATCGTGGTGACCTCGCCGCCGGGCGATCCGGTGAGGAGGGTGGCGTCGCGCTGGGCCGGCAGCAGGCCGCCGTCGGTGATGACCACGTCGATCAGGCCGGTCTCCAGCGAGTCCGCCAAAGCGAACCCGCGGCCGCTCGGCAGCAGCACCACGTCGCCGACGCCGAGCCGGACCGGCGGCGCGTCCCCGGGTGGGAGCAGCCAGCAGGAGCCGCGCAGCACGATGTGGAAGCCGGCGCCCGGGGCGGGCGGGAAGCGCATGCCCCAGGGGGCGAGCTTGTCGGTGAGCCCCGAGTGCGGGCGGCCGGTGCGCATCACGGTGATCGCGTCGCTGAGCACGTCCATGGCGGGAGCGTAGCGCTCACCAGCGCTCCATGGGGCGAGACGATCAGACAGGAGAACGAGACTTTCCGGCATGGGACGTCTCGTCCGGCACACCTACGGTGGAGGTACGTCAGCGAACTGACGCGTGATCATCTGATTGTTGTGATGGGGGATTCCGCCATGGCCAAGGCAGTGGTGTTCGACGAGATCGGTGGACCCGAGGTCCTGAAGATCGTGGAGGTGGAGCTCGGCGAGCCGGGGCCGGACGAGGTGCTGGTGCGGGTCGAGGCGCTCGGGCTGAACCGGGCGGAGGCGATGTTCCGCGGCGGTACCTACTTCTACCAGCCCGAGCTGCCGGGCTCCCGGCTCGGTTACGAGGCCACCGGTGTGGTGGAGGCGGTCGGCGCGGCGGTCACCGGATTCGCCGTCGGCGACCTGGTGAGCACCGCGGCGCTGGGGAACTTGAGCACCCACGGGGTCTACGGGGACCGGGTGCTGGTGCCGGAGACCAACCTGATCCACCGCCCGGGCGAGGTCGACGCGGTGACCGGCGCGGCCGTCTGGCTCTCCTACACCACCGCGTACGGCGCGCTGGTGGACAAGGGCGGGATGCGGCCCGGGGACACGGTGCTGATCACCGCGGCCTCCAGCAGCGTGGGGGTGGCCGCGATCCAGATCGCCCGGCACCTGGGGGCGATCCCGGTGGCGGCGACCCGGACGGCGGCGAAGCGCGAGCAGCTGCTGAAGCTCGGTGCCGCGCACGTGATCGTGACGGACGAGGAGGACCTGCTGGGCCGGGTCGGCGAGATCACCGGCGGTCGGGGCGCCGAGCTGGTCTTCGACCCGGTGGCCGGGCCCGGGTTGGCCACGATCGCGCAGGCGGTGGCGCCGGGCGGGCTGCTGATCGTCTACGGCTGGCTGGACTCGCGCCCGACCCCGCTGCCGCTCAACTGGGGGCTGCGGGTGCTCGGTTACAGCAACCTGGACATCACCGGCGATCCGGCCGCGCGGCGGCGGGCGTGGCACTTCGTCGACGCCGGGCTGCGGGCGGGGACGCTGGCGCCGGTGGTGGACCGCGTCTTCGACCTGAGCGAGATCGTCGAGGCGCACCGGCACCTGGAGGCGAACGGGCAGGTGGGGAAGGTTGTGGTGACGGTGTCGCACTGACGGTGTCGCGCTGACAGGGGGGGCGATGACGGCGAACGGATGACAGATTTTGAAATCTGTCATCCGTTCGCCGTTCGCCGTTCGCCGTTCTCTGTTTTCGCGTCTCGGGGGTTCGTCATCGACTTCCTGCGCGAGTTGGAGGTGAATTCTCACGATCTGCGAATACGGCGTGACAGTGCGCAGTTAGCATCCCGAGGGGGTTTCATTCGGCTCGTACAGACGAGGAGGGGCCGTGCCGGCGCCAAAGGAACTCGATCCGACAAGCTCCCTGGCGGCCTACCTCGGCGCACAGATCCGCCGACGGCGGGAGGCGCTGGGGCTGACGCAGAAGCAGCTCGGGCAGATGGTGTTCGTCTCGCACAACCGGATCGCGCAGATCGAGCTGGCGACCGACCCGCCAGGGCGGGAGATGATCAAGCTGCTGGACGCGGCGCTCCGGGCGAACGGCGAGCTGATCGATCTGTGGGGACACCTGAGTGACCCGAAGTACGACCACTTCGCGAAGACGTTCCTGCATCGGCAGGCTGAGGCCAGCATGATCCAGGAGTACTCCCTGATCATCCCAGGCCTATTGCAGACCAAGGCCTACATGCGGGCGATCTTCGCTGACGCTGATGGTGTGCTGGGTGACGGCACGACGGAGGAGAAGTTCAACGATCGGCTCGCGCGCCAGCGGATCCTGCATGCCGAGAACCCGCCGTGGTACCGAATGACGCTTCACGAGTCGGCCCTCTATCTTCCTGTCGGCGGGCATCAGGTGATGCGCGGACAGCTGGCCCACTTGCTGGAGGTGGGCCAGCGGCGGAATGTTGACGTGCAGGTGGTCCCGCTTCATGCGCTTCCGCTGACTGCTCTGGGTGGATCGCTGTGCCTGCTCACGATGCCCGACGGCTCGCGGTCGGCCTACACCGAGGGGCTTGATACTGGACAGTTCTCCGAGCAACCGGCGGACGTCACCCGATTGACGGTCATCTACGATCGGGTGCAGGCAGCCGCGCTCGGCCCGGAGATGTCGGCTGCCTTCATCCGGAACGTGATGGAGGAACGGTACACGTGGGAACCGCCACCCCTGACCTGAGCAACGCGACCTGGCGCAAGGCTAGTTACAGCGGTGGTGGCGGAAGCAACTGCGTGGAGGTCGCGGCTGGCTTCACCGGGGTTGCCCCCGTGCGGGACTCCAAGGACCCGGCCGGGCCGGCGCTCGTGTTCCCGGCCGACTCGTTCGCCGCGTTCGTCGGGGAGCTCAAGGCCGGCCGCCTGCAGTAGCTACGGAGGAGGGGTACTCATGGGGTCTGCCACCCCTGACCTGAGCAACGCGACCTGGCGCAAGGCCAGTTATAGCGGCCAGTCGTCGAACGACTGCGTGGAGGTCGCGGCTGGCTTCACCGGTGTCGCCCCCGTGCGGGACTCCAAGGACCCGGCCGGGCCGGCGCTCGTGTTCCCGGCCGACTCGTTCGCCGCGTTCGTCGGGGAGCTCAAGGCCGGCCGCCTGCAGTAGCGTCACTGGACGTCCGACGCCTGCCCGAGTCGGTGCTCCGGCTGCCGTCGACCACGCGGCCCGAGCGGGGCCGCGTGGTCGCAGGATCCGGGAGGCTGCGTCCTGGACCTGGTGAGTGGGGCGGTGGCGATCGGGCCGATGGGTTGTCCAATCGGGGATCGCGTGCCACCTGTTCGAGCGAACGGTCTTTCCGTCGGTTGACGTGGGCATCCCGCGTCGGCCCGAGCGCTCGGGGAATCGGGATGGCTCGCGGCTGCACTGGCAAATGAATCTCCTCTCGCTTCTGGCATATTCAGTTCTGCTCACCGAGATGCCCTGCGGACTGTGTGGCGCGGGGTGCGGCGGGCGGTATGAGCGGTGGTGAGTTGACGCACGAGCTGGTGCAGGGAGACGGCTGCGGTGATGGGTGGCAGGCCCGCGACGACGATGTCGAGGACGCCGAAGAATGTCCGGCACGCATCGGAGATGCAGAGCCCGGTCGCGACGCTGGAGGAGATGACCACCACGGCCCACGAGTGGGCCGGCCGCCGCCCTTCGAGGGCGGCGCGCAGCACCGAGAGGCAGCCCACGAGCCACGGGCCGTAGACGATGACCGGCCACAGGTGCGACAGCCCGTGCGGCACCCGGGACTGCGCCAGGTCCCGCAGCGGGTCGTAGGAGAGCATCCCGCCCAGCACGCACACGGCTGCGACCAGCACGGCGGTCAGCACCCCGAACGCCTCCCCGATGGCCAGTGGCCATGACACGACCGGGCGTTGGGCCCTGCGTCGGCGGTGGGAGGCGGTCGGGGCGCCCAATTCGGCGGAGTCCGCACCCGTGGCGTGCAGACCGGCGTCGTCGAGAGGGGCGCGCGGACGGGGCAGCGGGATCTCCTCGGGCGCCCAGGTCCCCTGCCCTCCAGTGGTCGGGTAGCCGAGCCGTGGGCCGCGGGGTGCGGTGTCCCCGTCGTAGCGGCCTCCGGCTTCGTAGAGCGCTGTCACGGCGAGGTCGTCCAGCACGCCGTAGGGAGCGCCCGCATATCGGAGGGAGAACTCGCCTGCTGGGTCATACATGGTCAACTCCGCGGTTTATTAATGCTGTTGTCCGACCTGCCGGCGTCGTCGCCGGGCGCGTCGCGGGGGTCATCCTTCGACCGCTGCCGGCTCGACGACGATGCGAGCGGCGAAGCTCTCCTCGATCTGGCGGATCGTCCGCAGGAACTCGGCCAGCAGGCGGGAGCAGTGCCGCAGGACGACGCGTTCGCCGTTGCACGACAGGTAGCCGGCCCGCACGTCGCCCGCCGCGTTCCGGCGATCGGGGACGAAGAGCCACTTTCCGACGTTGCAGACAGGGTCACGATCCGGCGGAGGCACGGTATTCGCGTAGCACATTGAACTCATGACTCTGTTAACGACCGAGTGCCGGTGTCGCGCCTACGGAATTCGGGCGTCTTTTCATATCCAATTCCTGAGGTGCTCCCCGAAATTACCCCGACGATGCGCCGGACAGCATCCGGCATTATATGCTCAGGATGCTCGTCGAAATTCCCCAGCGCCGACCGGGGCGGCCATCATACATTCATTACCGCTGGCCGGTGCTCGGTGAACTTCCCCAAGTGGTCCAGGGGGGTGGCGTGTTCACAACCAGCGGTGCTCTCCCAAATTCCCCACCCCGTACGGTTGGAAAACAAATCCCAGCTACTCAGCTTCGGCTGCATCGTGTAACGTTTTCGCCTCGTCAGGGCGTCCGCCATCAACTTGCACTCGGCACGATTCTCGGGTCCGGCTTGAAGGGGGTCTGGAATGCTCACCAGGAAGGAATACGCGGAAGCGCGGGAACTGCGCCGCGTCGGGTGGTCGATCTCCGCGATCGCCCGGCACCTGGGGCGTGACCGCAAAACGCTGAGGGCGTACCTGGGCGGCAGACGGGTCGCAGGGGTCCGCAGCCCCGCTCACGACGTGACCCAGCGCTTCCTGCCCTACTGCCGCCAGCGCCTGGCCGATGAGCCGCACCTTGCGGCGACGGCGCTGCTGGCGGAGCTCGTCGAGCTGGGCTATCCGGGTGGCTATTCCACCCTCACCCGCGCTATCCGCAAGCACCGGGTGCGCCCGCCCTGCCGGTGGTGCGGCCCGGGTATGTCCCCCGCCGGGACACCCGCACCGGAGCGGTCGGACGACGAGATCCGGTTCGCCTGGCTGGAGCTGGCCGATCCCCCCACGGAGTGGGGGTGCGGCGGCCGTCTCCACCTGCTGACGGGCTCGCTGGCGAGCTCGGGCCGCTGGCGCGCAGTGCTGGCCGAGAGCCGGGACCTCGCCCAACTCGTCGCGGCCGTCGACCAGGTGATGCGGGGGCTGGGCGGCACCGCGCCCCGCTGGCGGCTCGACCGGTCGACGGCCGCCTGCTGCGCGGTGAACGGGCGGGTGACGCCCGCCTTCGCAGAGGTGGCGAGGTACTACGGCGCGGTGGTCGACCTCGCCCCCGCCACAGAGGCCGCCACAGAGGCCGCCATGGCGGCCGACGCGGACCGCGATGCGGTGCTCCGGTCCTGGTGGAGCTCCGCCGCGCACGGCGCGGGCCTGCAGGCCGCCCAGGAGGAGCTCGACCGGCTCGCGGCGCGGACGGACCGTCGCCACCGGGGCGCGAACGGTACGCGTGCGACGTCCGGTGCCCCCGCCGCTCCGGCGCGAACGCTGATGGATCTGCCGACCCTGCCGTTTCCCGCCAGCGTGTGCGTCAGCCGCATCGTCAGCCCCCAGGGGCTGGTGTCCTTCCGCGGCAGTTTCTACGCGGTCCATGTCGACCTGGCCGGCGCCCTGGTGGAGGTCCGCCAGCGCTTGGACAAGCCGCACCTGTCGATCGCGACGCTGAACGGAGCGGTCATCGCCCGCCACACCCTGGCCCCGCCGGGAGCAGGTCTGACGGTGGTCGACCGCGACCACGCGATCGCCCGGGACGCCCTGGAACGTCCCGCACGCCTGCCGCGGGCCGAGGTACCGGCCTGCCAGGGCAGCAGGGACCGCCGTCCGCTCTCCCCGGCGGCGCTGGCCGAGGCCGAGGCGCTGCGCGCCGGTCCGGCGGACTGAGGAGGCGGCGGCCTCAGACGCCCGCCGTGACCCGCTCGCCCTGCTGCACCACGGCGCGGACCCGGGCCGCGGCCTCGTCGCCCGCGCAGGCGTGGGCGCCCAGCTCGATCTGGCGGGCGATGATGCCGGCTTCGGCGCGCATCAGGCGCCAGCCGCGGCGGAGCAGGTAGGGGACGGACTTGCGGCCCTCGCGCACGTCGCGGCGGAACCGGCGCCAGGCGGTGGTCAGCGGGCGGTTGCGCAGGCACAGGGCGGCGCCGAGCAGGTCCTCCGCGTCACAGGCGCCGACCAGCTCGGCGGCGAAGATGCCCTCGGCGATGAAGGCGGGGGCGCCGGCCAGGTCCAGGGTGTGCGAGCCGGCGCGGCCGTTGGCGGGGATCGAGTAGACCGGGACCTCTGCCCGCCCGGTCTCCACCAACTGCCGGATCGCGGCCAGCGCCTGGTCCCGGTGCCAGGAGAGGGGCGAGTCCCAGTCGGTGCCGGAGCCGTCGGCCAGCAGCGGCAGGCTCGGGTCGTCGCCGTCCTTGTAGAAGTCGTCGAGCTGGAGCACCGGCAGGGCCAGGCGCTCGGCCAGTGAGGACTTCCCCGAACCCGAGGGCCCGCAGAGCAGCACCACACGGGCACGGGTGGTCGGGGCGGGGTTCAGCTGCGTGTCACTCACGAGACACCAGTCTGACGTATCGGGTGCCGTGCTCGGAACCCGTCGGGCGGGGGGAAAAGGGCGACGGGCCCGCGCCAGGGGGGGAGAGGCGCGGACCCGTCAGTGGCGCGTCCGGGCCCCGGGGGGGGAGGGGCACTGGGGACGGCCAGTTCAGGAGGGTGGTACCGGACTACTGACCCATGGGGTGCCAGACCGTCTTGGTCTCCAGGAAGGAGAGCAGTCGCTCGACACCGGGGGCGGTGGTCCAGTCCTGCGCCGACGGATCGACCGCCGGGCGCAGCACCCGCTTCAATGTATCCGCAGCGGCGGCCTCCAGAACAGCCGCCGCGCCAGCACCGTCGGCAGCGATCGCGCCGGTGAGGTCGAGCGCGTTGACGTCCTGGTGCGAGGCGAGCGTCGGGGCGAGGTCCGCGGTGCGGCCCGAGATGATGTTCACCACGCCGCCGGGCACGTCCGAGGTGGCCAGCACCTCGCCCAGCGACAGGGCCGGGAGCGGGGCGTCCTCGGCCGCGGCGACCACCACGGTGTTGCCGGTGGCGATCGCCGGGGCGATCACCGAGACCAGGCCGAGGAACGAGTGCCCGTAGCCGGTCTGCGGGGCGACGATGCCGACCACGCCGGTCGGCTCCGGCACCGAGAGGTTGAAGTACGGCCCGGCCACCGGATTGGCGGCACCCGCGATCTGCGCCACCTTGTCGGTCCAGCCCGCGTACCAGACCCAGCGGTCGATGGCCTGCTCCACCAGCGCGGCGGACTTCTTGGCGCCCAGACCCTCGGCCGCGGCCACCTCGGCGGCGAACTGCTCGCGCCGCCCCTGCAGCATCTCGGCCACCCGGTAGAGCACCTGGCCGCGGTTGTAGGCGGTGGTGCCGGACCAGCCCTTGACCGCCGCGCGGGCGGCGAGCACGGCGTCGCGGGTGTCCTTGCGGGTCCCGAGCGGGGCGTTGGCCAGCCACTCGCCCTTGCCCGCCGCGCCGGCGGCTGATGTTGCAGTGGTCACCTCGTACACCCGTCCGCTCTCGGAGCGCGGGAACTTCCCGCCGACGAACAGCTTGTAGGTCTTGAAGACGTCAAGACGCGTGGCGATATCAGACATCGAGGTAGGCCTCCAGACCGTGCCGGCCACCCTCGCGGCCGTAGCCCGACTCCTTGTAGCCGCCGAACGGCGAGGTCGGGTCGAACTTGTTGAAGGTGTTGGCCCAGACCACGCCGGCCTTGAGCTTGTCGGCCATCCAGAGGATGCGCGAGCCCTTCTCCGTCCAGACGCCGGCGGAGAGGCCGAAGGGGGTGTTGTTGGCCTTGGCGACCGCCTCGTCCGGGGTGCGGAAGGTCAGCACCGAGAGCACCGGGCCGAAGATCTCCTCCTGGGCGATCCGGTGCGCCTGGCTCACGCCGGTGAAGATGGTCGGGCGGAACCAGTAGCCGGCGGAGGGCAGGTCGCAGGCCGGGGCCCAGCGCTCGGCGCCCTCGGCCTCGCCGGCCGCGGTCAGCTCGGTGATCCGGGCCAGCTGGGCGGCCGAGTTGATCGCGCCGATGTCGGTGTTCTTGTCCAGCGGGTCGCCCACCCGCAGGGTGGCCATCCGGCGCTTGAGCGCCTCCAGCAGCTCGTCCTGGATCGACTCCTGGACCAGCAGCCGGGAGCCGGCGCAGCAGACGTGGCCCTGGTTGAAGAAGATGCCGTTGACGATGCCCTCGACCGCCTGGTCGATCGGCGCGTCGTCGAAGACGATGTTGGCGGCCTTGCCGCCCAGCTCCAGCGACAGCTTCTTGCGGCTGCCGGCCAGCTGCCGGGCGATCGACCGGCCGACGTTGGTCGAGCCGGTGAAGGCGACCTTGTTGACGTCCGGGTGCGCGGTGAGCGCGGCACCGGTGCGGCCGTCACCGGTGATGATGTTGACGACACCCTCGGGCAGGCCCGCCTGGCGGCAGATCTCGGCGAACCGCAGCGCGGTCAGCGGGGTGGTCTCGGCCGGCTTGAGGACGACCGTGTTGCCGGTGGCGAGCGCCGGGGCGATCTTCCAGGCCAGCATCATCAGCGGGAAGTTCCACGGGATGACCTGCGCCGCCACGCCCACCGGGCGCGGGTTGGGGCCGAAGCCCGCGTAGTCGAGCTTGTCGGCCCAGCCGGCGTAGTAGAAGAACCACGCGGCGACCATCGGCAGGTCGAAGTCGCGGGTCTCCTTGATCGGCTTGCCGTTGTCGATCGACTCCAGCACGGCCAGCTCGCGCGAGCGCTCCTGGATGATCCGGGCGATCCGGTAGAGGTACTTGGCGCGCTCGCTGCCGGGCAGCGCCGACCAGTCGCCGAAGGCCTTGCGGGCGGCCTTGACCGCGCGCTCGACGTCCTCCTCGGTGCCCTGGGCGAACTCGGCCAGCACCTGCTCGGTGGCCGGGTTGACCGTCTTGAGCGCCTCGCTGCCGCTCGAGTCGACGAACTCGCCGCCGATGAAGTGGCCGTAGGAGGTGGCGATCCCGCCCGCCGCGGCCGGCGACTCGGGGGCCGGGGCGTAGTCGAACAGCGGCCCGCTCTTGGGCAGTTCGGCCTCGGTCTTCTTGTTCTTGGCCATCGTGATCAGTCCACCGTCACGTAGTCGGGACCGGAGTACCGGCCGGTGCGCAGCTTCTGACGCTGCATCAGCAGATCGTTGAGCAGGCTGGAGGCGCCGAAGCGGAACCAGTGCGGGCTCAGCCACTCGTCGCCGAGCGTCTCGTTGACCATCACCAGGTACTTCATCGCGTCCTTGGTGGTCTTGATGCCGCCGGCCGGCTTCACGCCGATCTGCACACCGGTGGCCGCCTTGAAGTCGCGCACGGCCTCCAGCATCAGCAGGGTGACCGGGGGAGTGGCATTGACGGTGACCTTGCCGGTGGAGGTCTTGATGAAGTCGGCACCGGCCAGCATGGCCAGCCAGGAAGCGCGGCGCACGTTGTCGTAGGTCTGCAGTTCGCCGGTCTCGAAGATCACCTTGAGGTGGGCCGCCGTGCCGTCGGGGCGCAGGCAGGCCTGCTTGACGGCGGTGATCTCGTTGTAGACGTCCAGGTAGCGCCCGGAGAGGAAGGCGCCGCGGTCGATCACCATGTCGATCTCGTCGGCGCCGGCCGCCACCGCGTCGGCGGTGTCGGCGAGCTTGACCGGAAGCGCGGCGCGCCCGGCGGGGAAGGCGGTGGCCACCGAGGCCACCTGGATCCCGGTGCCGGCCAGCGCGGCCTTCGCGGTGGCGACCGTGTCCGGATAGACGCAGATCGCGGCGACCTGCGGGGCGGACTGGTCGCTCGGGTCGGGGTGCTTCCCCTTGGTGCACAGGGCGCGCACCTTGCCGACCGTGTCCGCGCCTTCCAGCGTGGTCAGGTCGATCATCGAGATGGCGAGGTCGATCGCGAAGGCCTTGGCCGTCGTCTTGATCGAACGCGTTCCGAGGGAGGCGGCGCGGGCTTCGAGGCCGACGGCGTCGACGCCGGGCAGGCCGTGCAGGAAGCGGCGGAGCGAGGCCTCCGAGGCGGCGACGTCGCTCAGGCCGCCGCCCGCGGCGCCGGGGGCGTTGGCTGCAACAGTGGACATAGTCACCAGATGAGCATATCTACGCGCGTAGCCAATGACTAGGAGGGGTCCCGCTTCGATGCCGGACCGAGATCTGGGGCGGGGAGCGGCGAAACCTTCACAGAACCTGCGCCCGCCCCGGTAGAGCGCCGGGTTACGCGGGTAGCGTCCCTGACGGGGGAGGCGAGAGCTAGGGGGTGACGCGGTGTTCGAGTCGGCGCGCTGGCCACTGGTGTGGACCGGATTCCTGTTGATGGCGATGAGCGTGCGTCTGGCGGTGACGGTGCGCTCCCACCGGCACCGGCGGCTGCGGCGGGCGGCTCGGCCCAGCCGTCTGGAGTGGCTGCCCGGCCTGGCCGGGCTGGGGCTGGTGGTGGCCGCGGGCCCGCGGATCCTCTGCGCGGGCCCGGCGGTGCTGGCGGCGGCCGACGACCTGGCCGTGCTCGCCTGCACCGGAGTGCTCGGGCTGCTGCTGTACGGCGGGGTGGTGTTGGCCCGGCGGCTGCGCGGCTGATCGCGCGGCACGCCGGGCCGGCACCGAATGCTAGTTCTGCCAGGTGTCGTTCAGAGTGCCGCCCGAGGAGCCGGAGTTGGCGCTGTGGTTGGCACCGCCCTCCCAGGTGACGTTCCCGGAGCCGTCCTTGACGAGGTACTTGTACTGGAAGGCGGTGTTCGCGGGCAGGCTCAGCGTGCCGCCCCAGGCCGGGTAAGCGGCCGAGGAGAGCGGGATCGCCGCGTTCGGGTCCCAGCTGCCGAGCGCCGGGATCGAGCCGACCAGATAGACGTTCTGGCCCCAGCTGGTGGTCTTGTTCTCGGTGAAGTTCTCGGCGACCGTCCCGTTCGAGCCGGTGGCGTAGATCGCCACCGAGTCGCCGGGGTTGACCGTCACGGTGGCCTGCCCGGTGGCGTTGACGCTCACCGTCGGGCCGCTGCAGCCGCCACCCGCGGCGGGGTCGCCGTGGATGACGTCGCAGTAGCTGCCGGGTGCGAGGCCGGTGCTGAAGGTCTGGGTGACCGCGCTGCTGCCGTTGTTGATCGCGACCCAGGCGGTGTTCCCGCGGCTGAACGCGATGGCGCTGGTGCCGTTGTCCCACCAGTTGGCGACCGGCTTGCCCTGGGCGGCGTTGTGCCAGCGGACCATGTTGGCGATGCCCTGGTTGCGGTCGGTGCAGATCCACGCGCCGGACGAGCAGTCGGTGGCGGTCACGAAGCCGTTCGCGTCGGCCGGCGGGGACTGGTCGCTGGTGCTGAAGTCGAAGCCGGAGTACACCTGCGGAGTGCCGTAGCCCCAGGCGAGTTCGAAGACGGTGGCCAGCGTGTACTTGCTGCCGTCCTTGTAGCTGAGGGTCTGGCCGCTGCGCTCGGTGTCGTGGTTGGCCACCATCACCGAGGACAGGTTGCTCGGCTCGATGCCCCAACTCTGCCCGAAGGTCTTGAGGTTGGCTATGTTGCCGTTGAACTGGCTCTTCAGGTCGTAGGCGTAGGTGAACTCGATGACGCTGCCGTTGCCCTCGAAGGCCGAGGGGGCCAACTGGCCGCTGCTGCCCGGGATCACCTCCTGGTAGACGTAGGGCCGCGAGCCGGTCCAGGTGGTGTTGTTCACCCGGCTCAGGATGTTGGCCATGTCGGCCTGCGCGATGTGTTTGGCGGCGTCCATCCGGAAGCCGTCCACGCCGTAGCCGACCAGCTTGTTGAGGTAGCCGGCCAGCTTGGCGCGGACGTCGTCCTGCTCGGTGGCGAGGTCGGAGAGCGAGGAGAGGTCGCAGTCCTGCACCTGGGTGACGTTGTTCCAGTCGGTGATGCTCATGTCCGCGTTGGGGCAGGGCGGCGAGAAGTGGAAGTCCGCGCTGGTGTACGGCACGTTGTTGTACGTGAAGGTGGCCGGGTTGAAGCTCGCGCCGCCGTAGGAGTCGGTGCTGCTCTGGTTGGCACCGGCGGTGTGGTTGAGCACGGCGTCGGCGTAGACCTTGACGCCCGCGTTGTGGCAGGCGGTCACCATCTGGGCGAACTGCGCCTCGGTGCCCATCCGGCTGTTCAGGTCGTAGGCCACCGGCTGGTAGACGTCCCACCAGGCGTGGGTGCTGCCGGCCAGGCGGATCGAGTCCTCGGGCGGGGCCACCTGGACCGCGCCGTAGCCCTTGGGGCCGAGCACGGTGGTGCACTCGTTGGCCACCGAGGGCCAGTTCCACTCGAAGAGGTTGGCGATCGCGTCGCCGCCGTCGGGGGCGGGTGAGGCGGCGGGCGCGGCGGCCGGGGCGGTCGGCGCGGCGTGCGCGGCGCTCTGCAGGCCGAGCGGCAGCAGGGCGCCGGCCAGCAGGGCGGTGGCGGTCAGCGCGGCTGGTCTACTGGTCCGGTGTCGTCGGAGCAGCGTCATGGGAGGACTCCCGTGGGGGTGGGGCCGTCCTGCCGAGGACCGGGGCGCAGGTTCGCGTGCTGCGCGCCGGGGGTGGGGCTCGGCGGGGGCGGGATACCGATGGTCGGTGGGTACGCCGGCTCGACCCGCGAGGCTCCGGTGCACCGCGGCTAGACCTTCCCGCTCGGAAACCGGCGGCGTCAAGAGCCCGGCAAGGAATTTCCGAAAGTTGCGGCAAGCCTTTGCTGCAAGGTGGCCGCGGGGTCCGCCGCAGGTCGCGGCCGAATAGTGACGTTTGCGACCACTGGTGCGCAGGGGTCCATGCGGCAGAATCGTCCCCATGACCGAATCCGCCGGTACGCCCGACCCGGGCTCTGCCGCCCCCGCCGACGGGCCGAAGTACGCCGATCAAGTCTTCCGCTCGACTCCCGGCATCATCTCCGGCGTGCTGCTGCTCGCAGTGGCCGCCTGGCTCATCGTGGACGCCATGGTGAGCGGCAGCGGGAAGACCCCCTGGGTCGCGCTGGCCTGCGCCCCGCTTTTCGGGGCGCCGGTGATCGCCTACACCATCCGCCCCGTGGTGACCGCCGGGCTCGACCGGCTGGTGGTCCGCAACCCGCTGCGCACCCTCGTGGTGCCCTGGGCCTCGGTGCAGGGCCTGCGGGCCGCCTACTCGGCCGAGCTGACGGCCGAGGACAAGACGTACCAGCTGTGGGCGGTGCCGGTGTCGCTGCGCCAGCGCAAGAAGGCCAGCCGGCGGATCGAGGGCGGCGACCTGCGGCCCCGGACGTTCCAGATCGGCGGCGCCGGACAGTTCGGCTTCCGCGGGGCCAACGCCGTCCCCGGCGCACCCGACCAGAACCGGGCCTGGTCCGACCAGGTGGTCGACCTGCTGCGCGAGCTCGCGCAGACCAACGCCGTGCGGCCGACCGCCAAGGGCGAGGTCGAGGTGACCTGGTGCTGGTGGGTCATCGCGCCGACACTGGTGGGCCTGGTCGCGCTGGTGGCGCTGATCCTGGCCTGAGCCGGGCGCCCGAGAACGCCGCAGGGGCCTGCGACCGAAACCGGTCGCAGGCCCCCGCGGTACGTGCGCGGACGTGTGCCCGGACGTCGCGGCTCAGATGCCGGCGGCCACGGCCATGGCCTGCTTCAGCGCGCCGAGCAGCTCGGCCGCCCGCTCGCGGGCGGCGGCCAGCTCGTCGGCCGAGCCGACCGGCAGCACGACCTCCAGGTAGCACTTCAGCTTCGGCTCGGTCCCGGAGGGGCGCACCACGATCCGCGCGCCGCGCACCGACTCGCCGGCCAGGTAGTACCGCAGGCCGTCGGTCGGCGGCAGCTCGGCCGAGCCGGCCGACAGGTCGTCGGCCCGGGTGACGGCCAGGCCCGCCAGCTCGGCCGGCGGCTGCTCGCGCAGCCGGCGCATCGCGGCGGCGATCAGCGACAGGTCCTCGACCCGGGCCGAGAGCTGGTCGGTGGCGTGCAGGCCGTGGGTCAGCGCCAGCTCGTCCAGCAGGTCGGACAGGGTGCGGCCGGTGGTCTTGAGCGAGGCGGCCAGCTCGGCGATCAGCAGGGCGGCGGTGACGCCGTCCTTGTCCCGCACGCCCTCGGGGTCGACGCAGTAGCCCAGCGCCTCCTCGTAGCCGTAGCGCAGGCCCTCGGCGCGGGCGATCCACTTGAAGCCGGTCAGCGTCTCCTGGTAGTCCAGCCCGGCCGCCGCGGCGATCTCGCCGAGCAGGGTGGCGGAGACGATCGTGGTGGCGAAGGTACCCCGGACGCCCTTGGCGACCAGCGCGGCACCCAGCAGCGCGCCGACCTCGTCGCCGCGCAGCATCCGCCAGCCGGCGGCGTCGGTGGCGTCCGGGACCGCCACCGCGCAGCGGTCGGCGTCCGGGTCGTTGGCGATCACCAGGTCGGGAGCGGTGGCGGCGGCGGCCTTGAAGGCCAGGTCCATCGCGCCGGGCTCCTCCGGGTTGGGGAAGGCCACGGTCGGGAAGTCCGGGTCCGGGTCGCCCTGCTCGGCCACCACGGTCGGGGCGGGGAAGCCGGCCCGCTCGAAGGCGGCCAGCAGGGTGTCCCGGCCGACGCCGTGCATCGGGGTGTAGACGACGGACAGGTCGCGCGGGCCCTGCGGGTCCACCACGGTGACGGCGCGGGCCAGGTAGGCGTCCAGCACGTCCTCGCCGAGCACCTGCCAGCCGGCGTCCGCGTCGGTGGCGAGCGGGACGTCGGCGAGCGAGGCCACCGCGTCGATCTCGGCGGCGATCGAGGCGTCGGCGGGCGGCACGATCTGCGAGCCGTCGCCCAGGTAGACCTTGTAGCCGTTGTCGCGCGGCGGGTTGTGGCTGGCCGTGACCATCACACCGGCCGCGGCGCCCAGGTGGCGGATCGCGAAGGCGAGCACCGGGGTGGGCAGCGGGCGCGGCAGCACCGCGGCGCGCAGGCCCGCGCCGACCATCACCGCGGCGGTGTCCCGGGCGAAGTCGTAGGACTTGTGGCGGGCGTCGTAGCCGATCACCACGAGGTCGCCCGCGTTCGTCGCGCGCAGGTAGCCGGCCAGCCCGGCGGCGGCGCGCATCACCACGGCGCGGTTCATCCGCATCGGGCCGGCGCCCAGCTCGCCCCGCAGCCCGGCGGTGCCGAACTGGAGCCGGTCGGCGAACCGCTCGGCCAGCTCGGCCAGGGCGGGCTCCTCGCCCTGGTCCGCGGCGGCCAGCAGCGCGGCCAGCTCCTCGCGGGTCTCGGCGTCGGGGTCCTCGGCCAGCCACTGGCGGGCACGGGCGAGGAGGTCGGTGGTGCTTTCCTGGGCCATGGGTCGCCTGCTCCGGTATCGGGTAGGGGTCGCTGTGACGTGCAAGAGGGTCACGAGGGGCCGCTGTGGGGGCCCTCAGGACAAGGATCGGCCCGGGTGCTCAGAAGCGGGAAGGGAGCGCCCGGGCCGGGGTACTGCGGGTGGGGCCGGGTCCGTGGCGGGACCGGCTCATCGTCGAGCCGGTCCGGGTGGCCGCGGACCCGGTGGGTCCGATCCGCGCGGGATCAGATCCGCTCGAGGACCTTCGCCAGCAGGCTGCCCATGCGCTCGGCGGAGGCCTTGCCGGCCTCCAGCACCTCGGCGTGGTTCAGCGGCTCGCCGGTCATGCCCGCGGCCAGGTTGGTGACCAGCGAGATGCCGAGCACCTCGGCGCCGGCCTCGCGGGCGGCGATCGCCTCCAGCGTGGTCGACATGCCGACCAGCTCGCCGCCGATCACCCGGGCCATGTTGACCTCGGCCGGGGTCTCGTAGTGCGGGCCGCGGAACTGGACGTAGACGGCCTCGTCCAGGCTCGGGTCCACCTCGCGGCACAGCTCGCGCAGGCGCTTGGAGTAGAGGTCGGTGAGGTCGACGAAGTTGGCGCCGACGATCGGGGAGTCCGCGGTCAGGTTGATGTGGTCGCTGATCAGCACGGGCTGGCCGGGGACCCAGCCCTGGCGCAGGCCGCCACAGCCGTTGGTCAGCACGATGGTCCGGCAGCCGGCCGCGGCGGCGGTGCGCACGCCGTGCACCACGGTGGCCACGCCGTGACCCTCGTAGTAGTGGTTGCGGCCGAGGAAGATCAGGGCGCGCTTGTCGCCGATCTTCACCGAGCGGATCGTGCCGGCGTGACCGGCGACGGCGGGGGCGGGGAAGCCCGGGAGGTCGGTGACCGGGAACTCGGCCACCGGCTCGCCCAGGGCGTCGGCCGCCGGCACCCAGCCGGAGCCCATCACCAGGGCGACGTCGTGGCGCTCGGCACCGGTGAGCTCGCGCAGGCGGGCAGCGGCGGCCTGGGCGGCGGCGTAGGGGTCGGCGGACACGGCGGTCTGAGGAGAAGCATTCACATGCCCGAGGATAGACAAGAAATGCCTACGCGCGTAGAACCAGCCGCCATGCCTTGCCGGATCGTTACCGGGATCACCGGAAAACACCAGTTGGGGCGGGTTCGGCGGGCCGGGTTTCGGAGGAACCGCCAGTGGTCGAACGACCCTCTCGCCGGGCCGGTGGGAAAAGCGCCGGTCAGCAGGGGCGGTGGCGCAGCGACAGCACGTAGTCGTCCGGCGCCCCGGCGCTCTCCGCGGCGTCCGCGATCAGCCCCAGGTACCGGGCGGCCGGCAGCCCGCCCTCGTAGTCGTTGAGCACGTACGTCCAGACCGGCACCTCGCCGTCCAGGGTGTGGGCGCGCAGCCGGATCTTGCGGTAGATGCCCAGCTGGAGGCCCTCCCAGCGGTCCAGGCCGTCCTCGTCCATCGGGGCCACGTCGTAGAGCGAGACGAAGACCTGGTCCTTCTCGTCCTCCACCACCGTGGCCAGCGAGCCCTCCCAGCCCAGCTGCTCGCCGCCGAAGGTCAGCCGCCATCCGTCCAGCCAGCCGGTTCCGCGCAGCGGGGAGTGCGGGGCGCGCCGGCTCATCTGCCGGGCGTCGAGGTTCGTGGCGTACGCGGCGTAGAGCGACATGGGCGTCAGCCTACGGGAGTTGACGGGTGGATCAAGGCCCGGTCGGCGGCCCGCGGAACCGCCGTACCCGCACCGCCCGCTGTGCCGCTCGTCACACCGTCTGCGTGATGCGCACAAATCAACGGCCCCCTGCTCGCGCCGGACGCGGCGTGCGGGACAATGGTGCACGTGACTCGGATCGTGATCATCGGTGGCGGACCCGGCGGATACGAGGCGGCCCTGGTGGCGGCCCAGCTCGGGGCGGAGGTGACCGTCGTCGATCGCGACGGTCTGGGCGGATCGGCGGTACTCACCGACTGCGTCCCGTCCAAGACCCTGATCGCGACGGCCGAGGTGATGACCGGCTTCGACGCCTCCTACCAGGAGCTCGGCATCAACCTCGCCTGCGACGACCGCGACGGCGACGGCGAGCGGCGCGCGATCAGCGTCGACCTCGGCAAGGTCAACCGACGGGTCAAGCGCCTGGCGATCGCCCAGTCGCACGACATCACCCAGGCCGTCACCCGGGCCGGCGTCACCGTGCTGCGCGGCAAGGGCCGGCTCGGCTCCGGCGGCCAGGCGGCCGACGGCTCCCGCGAGGTCGTGGTGGAGGCCGCCGACGGCAGCACCCAGACCGTGCGGGCCGACGCCGTGCTGATCTCCACCGGCGTGCACCCGCGCCAGGCGCCCGACGCCAAGCCGGACGGCGAGCGGATCCTCAACTGGACCCAGGTCTACGACCTGGAGGAGCTGCCCCGCGAGCTGATCGTGGTCGGCTCCGGCGTGACCGGCGCCGAGTTCGCCGGTGCCTACCAGGCGCTCGGCTCCCGGGTCACCCTGGTCTCCAGCCGCGACCGGGTGCTGCCCGGCGAGGACCCGGACGCCGCCGAGGTGCTGGAGGACGTCTTCCGCCGCCGCGGCATGAACGTGATGAGCCGCCAGCGCGCCGAGGGCGCCAAGCGGGTCGGCGACCGGGTCGAGGTCACCCTCTCCAGCGGCGAGGTGATCAGCGGCACGCACTGCCTGATGGCGATCGGCTCGATCCCCAACACCGCGGACATGGGCCTGGAGGAGGCCGGGGTCAAGCTCAACGAGTGGGGCCAGGTCGTGGTGGACCGCGTCTCGCGCACCACCGCCCCCGGCGTCTACGCGGCCGGCGACTGCACCGGCGTCTTCATGCTGGCCTCGGTCGCGGCCATGCAGGGCCGGATCGCGATGTACCACGCGCTGGGCGACGCGGTGCAGCCGCTGAACCTCAAGACGGTCGCCTCCAACGTCTTCACCGACCCGGAGATCGCCACCGTCGGCTACACCGCCGCGGACGTCAAGTGCGGGAAGATGGACGCCGTCGAGGTCAAGCTGCCGCTGCGGGGCAACCCGCGGGCCAAGATGCAGGGCATCAGGGACGGCTTCGTGAAGCTCTTCTGCCGCCCCGGCACCGGCATCGTGGTGGGCGGTGTGGTGGTGGCCCCGCGCGCCAGCGAACTGATTCACTCGATCTCGTTGGCCGTGGACAACAACTTGACGGTCGAGCAGGTGGCGGGTGCTTTCACCGTCTACCCCTCGCTGTCCGGATCCACCGCCGAGGCCGCCCGCCAGCTGCACATTCGCAAGCGGGCAGAGAGCGAATCCTGACCCCGTCACCCGTACGCGCGAGCTCTTCGCCCTGCCGGCGGAGAGTACGCGGGGGTGCGGCGGCGCGAATTGTACGGTCGTGCGCCGCCCGAAGGTGAGCAGTTCCTGTTACTAGTGGCAAACGCCTGAAAGCAGACGGTCAGGAGAGTTACCGTCGGTTCTGTGTTTGCAGCAGAACGTCGCCAGTTGATCCTCGAAATGGTGCGGGCCAACGGAGCCGTGTCGCTCCGCGAGTTGGCCCGCGTCGTCCAGACCTCCGAAGTGACCGTCCGTCGAGACGTCCGGGCGCTGGAGGCCGAAGGGCTGCTCGACCGCCGACACGGCGGCGCGGTGCTCCCCGGAGGCTTCAGCCGAGAACCGGGCTACCCCCAGAAGACCCACCTCGCCGCCGCCGAGAAGAGCGCGATCGCGGACCTCGCGGCCACGCTCGTCGAGGAGGGGGACGCGGTGGTGATCGGCGCCGGGACCACCACCCAGGAGCTGGCCCGCCGACTCGCCCGGGTTCCGGGCCTGACGGTGGTCACCAACTCCTTGCTGGTCGCCCAGGCGCTCGCGCACGCCAACCGGGTGGAGGTGGTAATGACCGGGGGGACACTGCGGGGCTCCAACTACGCGCTGGTCGGCAGCGGTGCCGAGCAGTCGCTGCACGGGTTGCGGGTCTCCAAGGCCTTCATCTCCGGCAGCGGCCTGACCGCCGAGCGCGGCCTGTCCACCACCAACATGCTCTCCGCGAGCGTGGACCGGGCCTTGGTGCAGTCGGCCGCGGAGGTGATCGTGCTGGCCGACCACACCAAGCTCGGCACCGACACGATGTTCCAGACGGTGCCGACCGACGCGATCACCCGCCTGGTGACCGACGAGCACGCCGCCGGCCACGACCCCACCGCCCGGGAGCTGGACGCGCTCGCCGACTGCGGGGTGCAGATCGCCATCGCCCCGCTGGGCCTGGCCGCCGAGCCACCGGGCCACCCGGGCCCCGAGCGCCATCCGCAGCAGCAGCCCCCGGGCGCCGCGCGGCGGGCGGCGGGGGCCCCGAGCGCCGCCGCCCCGCTGCCCGGTCAGCGTCGCCCCGGCACCCACGGCGGTCCGCCGCCCGGCCATCTGCCACCGCGCCTCGCGGGAGCCAGATAGCCGTGTGGCCCGCCGGTTGACGGACAACCAGCGGGCCACCGTGGGAGCGGGGACTCAGCCCCTGATCCCGGTCAGTCCTTGATCTCGCAGAGCGCCGCGCCACTGCTCACGCTCGCGCCCACCTCGGCCTTGAGGCCCACGATGGTGCCCGCCTTGTGCGCGTTGAGCGGCTGCTCCATCTTCATCGCCTCCAGCACGACGATCAGCTCGCCCTCGGCGACCTGCTGACCCTCGGTGACGGCGACCTTGACGATGGTGCCCTGCATCGGCGAGGCGAGGGTGTCACCGCTGACCGCGGCACCCGCCTTCTTGACGCCCACCCGGCGCTTGGCCTTGCCCGCGCCAGCCGCACCGGCGGCCGGCGCGGAGCCGACCCCGAGCGAGGCGGGCAGCGAGACCTCGATCCGCTTGCCGCCGACCTCGACCACCACGGTCTCCCGGCCGTCCGGCTCCTCGCCGTCGGCCGCGCCGCCCGCGAACGGCGGGATGGTGTTGTCGAACTCGGTCTCGATCCAGCGGGTGTAGATCGTGAACGGGCCCTCGGACCCGTGCGTCTCCGGCGCGAACGCCGGGTCCGCCACCACAGCCTGGTGGAACGGGATGGCGGTGGCCATGCCCTCGACCTTGAACTCGGCCAGCGCGCGCCGGGCCCGCTCCAGGGCCTGCTTGCGGTCCCGGCCGGTGACGATCAGCTTGGCCAGCAGCGAGTCCCAGGCCGGGCCGATCACCGAGCCGGACTCGACACCCGCGTCGAGGCGCACCCCCGGGCCGGACGGCGGCGCGAAGAGCGTCACCGTGCCGGGCGCGGGCAGGAAGTTGCGGCCCGGGTCCTCGCCGTTGATCCGGAACTCGAAGGAGTGCGCGCGGATCTCGGGGTCGTCGTAGCCGAGCTCCTCGCCGTCCGCGATCCGGAACATCTCGCGGACCAGGTCGATGCCGGTGACCTCCTCGGTCACCGGGTGCTCGACCTGCAGACGGGTGTTGACCTCCAGGAAGGAGATCAGCCCGTCCTGCGAGACCAGGAACTCGCAGGTCCCGGCGCCGACGTAGCCGGCCTCGCGCAGGATCGCCTTGGACGCCCGGTACAGCTCGGCGTTCTGCTCCTCGGTGAGGAACGGCGCGGGCGCCTCCTCGACCAGCTTCTGGTGGCGGCGCTGCAGCGAGCAGTCACGGGTGGAGACGACCACCACGTTGCCGTGCTGGTCGGCCAGGCACTGGGTCTCGACGTGCCGCGGGTTGTCCAGGTAGCGCTCCACGAAGCACTCGCCGCGCCCGAAGGCGGCGACCGCCTCGCGCACCGCGGACTCGAACAGCTCCGGGATCTCCTCCAGCGTGCGGGCGACCTTCAGGCCGCGCCCGCCACCGCCGAAGGCCGCCTTGATGGCGACCGGCAGGCCGTGCTCGGTCGCGAAGGCGACCACCTCGTCGGGCCCGGCGACCGGGTCCGGGGTGCCGGCGACCAGCGGCGCACCGGCCCGCTGGGCCACGTGCCGGGCGGTGACCTTGTCACCGAGGTCGCGGATGGCCTGCGGCGGCGGGCCGATCCAGATCAGTCCTGCGTCGAGCACGGCCTGGGCGAAGTCGGCGTTCTCCGACAGGAAGCCGTAGCCGGGGTGGACGGCGTCCGCACCCGAGTCGGCAGCTGCCTTGAGGACCTTGGCGATGTCCAGGTAACTGGTCGCGGGGGTGTCGCCGCCGAGAGCGTAGGCCTCGTCGGCCGCGCGGACGTGCAGCGCGTCCCGGTCGGGCTCGGCGTAGACGGCGACGCTGGCGATACCGGCGTCCGAGCAGGCCCTGGCGACGCGGACGGCGATTTCCCCGCGGTTGGCGATGAGCACCTTGCGCACTGTGGCTCCCTTCTTGAACCTCGATGGAGTTTAGGGATGATGAGGCGGTACCGGCGAGTAGCCCCTGGTGGTGAGCTTGCCCACACGGAGCGTGACGCACATCGTGATCATGTGCGCACGCAGCGGGAGAGCCGCAGGTGGCAACGGTACGCCGAGTGGCTGTGAACGGGCTCGACCGGTCCCGGATCGGGGGCCGGCGGCCGTGGCCTTCGCCACAGTGCCGGCCTCACGCGGTACTTCCGGGGCTCGGTACGGGTGTGGGGGCGGGCGCACGCGGTGCGGGTGCGGTCGGCGGCGCGGTCGCGGCGGCGGTGACGTCGGCGACCAGTTCGACCACGTCCGGGCCGTACTTGACCGGGTTGACGACCCGCAGCATCAGGGCGAACGAGCCGTGCGCACCGTGACGGCCCATCAGCAGGCGCTGGTTGGCCACCAGATAGCGCACCGCCGCGTGATTGGCTATCGCCACCTGGCCGGCGATCAGGAAGACCGGCCGTCCGCCGCCGCCCGTGTCGAGCCTGGCCAGCAGGACGTAACTGTGGCCCGGGGTCTCCTCGGTGCTGCGCTCCAGCACGAACTCCTGCTCGCCCACCAGGATCGCGCCCAGGATGCCCGGCTCGTAGCTGAACCGCACCCCCGGCAGCCGCCAGTTCAGGTGGGCGACCGTGCGCTCGTTGCTGCTCGGCCCGCCGAGGCAGAACTCGGCCTTGTGGCCCAGCCCCTGGCGGACCTCGTCGTGCGCCACCACCTCGGGCCGCGCGCCGCAGGCGTTGACCAGCACGGCCAGCTCCATCAGCGCGCTCACGTCGTCCCGGTGCACGCTGGTCGCCTTCGGGCTGCCGGAGTGGCGGTTGACCACCAGCAGGCACTCGGTGCCGGCGGGCATCCCGAAGAACGCGCGGCTGCGCTCCAGCCGGCGCCGGCGGCGCAGCGACTGGGCGAGCCAGCCCGCGCCCGCGCCGATGGCGCTGGTGAGCAGGCCGAGCACGATGTTGAGCAGCATGTCCCGCATCGCGCCCCCTCCCCGTCGGCCGTTCCCCGCCCAAGCGCGGCGCCAGCCTAGCGGGACGAGGAGCCCGTGGCCCAGAGATCGGTGATCCGCACCTGAAGATCGGCGAGCAGGGTGCGCAGCAGCGGCAGCGACAGCCCGATCACATTGCCCGGGTCACCCTCGATGCCCGCCACGAACGGCGCCGAGCGGCCGTCCAGGGTGAACGCCCCGGCCACGTGCAGCGGCTCGCCGCTGGCCACGTAGGCCTCGATCTCGGCGTCGTCGGGCTCGGCGAAGTGCACGGTGGTGGACGCGGTGGCGGAGACCCGGCGCCCGTTCGCGGTGTCGATCACGCAGTGCCCGGTCTGCAGCACCCCGCTGCGCCCGCGCATCGCGTGCCAGCGGGCGAGCGCCTCGGTGGCGTCGGCGGGCTTGCCGAGCGCCTGCCCGTCCAGTTCGAGCACCGAGTCGCAGCCGATCACCAGCTCGCCGCCGGTCAGCTCGCCGGCCACCGCCGCCGCCTTGGCCTCGGCGAGCACCAGGGCGAGCTCGGCGGGCGTGGGGGCGTGCAGCGCGTCCTCGTCCACGCCGCTGACGATCACGCGCGGGTCCAGCCCGGCTTGGCGCAGCAGCCCGAGCCGGGCGGGGGAGGCGGAGGCGAGCACGAGGATGCGGCGATCGGTCATGCGGGCCAGCCTAGGGCCTGCCCTCGCGGGCAGGCCCCAGGCAGTGTCCGGCTTCGGCGGCTCAGCCGCCGGCCCAGCCCGAGGTGCGCCAGGCGTGGCTGCCGGGGCGCGGGGTGGTGCGGATGCGGCGGGCGGGGTCGGTCCACGGGGAGGCCGGGCCGCTCGCGCGGCGGGTCGCCTCGGCGGCGGCCTGCGCGGCGGCCCGGGCTTGGACCACCGCCAGGACGGTGGCCAGCTCCTCGGGGGTCGGCTGCCCGTGCAGCACCTGGATGGGGGGCATCATCGGGTCCTTTCCGAGCACAATCGTCGTAGGCCGCAGGGGCCCTACAGAGGGATGTTGCCGTGCTTCTTGGGCGGCAGCACCTCGCGCTTGCCGCGCAGGGCCCGCAGTCCGCGCACGATGTGCTTGCGGGTGTCGGAGGGGGCGATCACCGCGTCCACGTAGCCGCGCTCGGCGGCCAGGTACGGGTTGAGCAGCGTCTCCTCGTACTCGGCGACGAGTTCCGCGCGGCGGGCATCGACGTCCGCGCCCGCCGCGGCGGCCTCGGACAGCTCGCGCCGGTAGACGATGTTGGCCGCGCCCTGTGCGCCCATCACGGCGATCTGGGCGGTGGGCCAGGCGAGGTTGAGGTCGGCGCCCAGGTGCTTGGAGCCCATCACGTCGTAGGCGCCGCCGAAGGCCTTGCGGGTGATCACGGTGATCAGCGGGACGGTGGCCTCGGCGTAGGCGTAGATCAGCTTGGCGCCGCGCCGGATGATGCCGTCCCACTCCTGGCCGGTGCCGGGCAGGAAGCCGGGCACGTCGACGAAGGTGAGCACCGGGATGTTGAAGCTGTCGCAGGTCCGCACGAAGCGCGCGGCCTTCTCGCTGGCGGCGATGTCCAGGCAGCCGGCCAGGTCCAGCGGCTGGTTGCCGACCACGCCCACCGGCTGGCCCTCGACCCGGCCGAAGCCGGTGATGATGTTGCGCGCGTACAGCGGCTGGGTCTCCAGGAACTCGCCGTCGTCCAGCACGTGTTCGATCACGGTGTGCATGTCGTACGGCTGGTTCGCCGAGTCCGGCACGATCACGTCGAGTTCGAGGTCCTGCTCGGAGACGGTGAGATCCGCCTCCTCGGGGAACCCGGGCGGGTCGGAGAGGTTGTTGGAGGGCAGGTACGACAGCAGGCTCTTGACGTACTCGATCGCCTCCTTCTCGTCCGCGGCCAGGTAGTGCGCGTTGCCGGACTTGGTGTTGTGCGAGCGGGCGCCGCCCAGCTCCTCCATGCCGACGTCCTCGCCGGTGACGGTCTTGATCACGTCCGGTCCGGTGATGAACATGTGCGAGGTCTGGTCGGCCATGACCACGAAGTCGGTGATCGCGGGGGAGTAGACCGCGCCGCCCGCGCACGGGCCCAGGATCAGCGAGATCTGCGGGATCACACCGGAGGCGTGCACGTTGCGGCGGAAGATCTCGCCGTACAGGCCGAGCGAGACCACGCCCTCCTGGATCCGCGCGCCGCCGGAGTCGTTGATGCCGATCACCGGGCAGCCGGTCTTCAGCGCGAAGTCCATCACCTTGACGATCTTCTCGCCGAACACCTCGCCGAGCGAGCCGCCGAAGACGGTGAAGTCCTGGGCGAAGACGGCGACCTGACGGCCGTCCACGGTGCCGTAGCCGGTCACCACGCCGTCGCCGTACGGCCGGCTCTTCTGCTGGCCGAAATTGGTCGAGCGGTGCCGGGCGAACTCGTCGAACTCCACGAAGGAGTCCTCGTCGAGCAGTTCGAGGACGCGCTCACGAGCCGTCAGCTTGCCCTTGGCGTGCTGCTTCTCGACCGCGGCGGCGGAGCCGGAGTGCACCGCCTCGTCGATCCTGCGGCGCAGGTCGGCGAGCTTGCCGGCGGTGCTGTGGGGGTCCAGCGAGGGGTCGGTGGGCACGTCGGTCATCCCGTGGAGTTCCTCACGTGAAAGGCGCGTTGGAGGTTGGCGGGGCAGTGCGGGCGACAGGGTGCCGTACTACCGTCGGGTAGCGTAGCCAGCCTCCCGCTCCTCGCGTTATGGCCAGCGACACAGTGTGTTAATCAGCGTTTCTGGTGGACGATGGGTCGGCCTACGGCTCGGCGCGGGCTCGCCCCTACGCTAGGCCCATGACCGAGCCAGATCGTCCCCGTCGCAGCGGACTGCGTGGTTTCGGCCACGCCGGACCCTCCCCCTGGACCGACCTAGAGCGCCCGCCGCTGGACGCCGCCGTCCTGCGGCACGACCTGCTGGTGCCCGGCGGCCTGTGGACGGCGCTCGACGTGGTCGAGGAGACCGGCTCCACCAACAACGACCTCACCGCCCGCGCCAAGGACGGCGCCGCCGAGGGCGCGGTGCTGATCGCCGAGCGGCAGAGCGCCGGGCGCGGCCGGCTGGACCGGCAGTGGAGCGCGCCGGCCCGCTCCGGGCTCTTCCTGTCCATGCTGCTGCGCCCCACCGTGCCCCGGGAGCGGCTGGGCTGGCTGCCGATCCTGGTCGGCGTCTCGGCGGCGGCCACGGTCGGCCGGGTGGCCGGGGTCCAGGTCGGCCTGAAATGGCCCAACGACCTGCAGGCCGAGGTGGCGGGCGAGGAGCGCAAGATCGGCGGCATCCTCACCGAGCTGACCGGCGAGGCGGTGGTCGCGGGCCTGGGCCTGAACGTCACGCTGCGCCAGGAGGAGCTGCCGGTGCCCACCGCCGCCTCGCTCGCGCTGGCCGGCGCCGAGGTCACCGACCGCGCCACGCTGCTGCGCACGCTGCTGCGCGAGTTCGCCGAGCTGTACGGCGAGTGGCAGGCGGCCTCCGGCGACCCGCAGGCCAGCGGACTGCTGCCGGCCTACACCGCGCGCTGCACCACGCTGGGCCGCCAGGTGCTGGTGCAGCTGCCCGGCGAGCGCGAACTGCGCGGCGAGGCGGTGGCGCTGGACGCCGACGGACGTCTCGTGGTGCGCACCCCGGACGGGGCTCGCCAGGCGGTCGGCGCGGGGGACGTGGTGCACGTGCGCCCGGAGCCGCGCACCTCCTGACACCCCGCCGACCACCGGTGCGCCACCCGTGCGCCGCCCGTCAGGGGCCGGTTGGTCGGCTGCGGATGCCCCGGATCCAGCGATTCCGTGCGACCATTCCACCTGGCATCAGTGTGAGGCGCGCCACGTCCGAGGGATCGCGGGGCGCCGCGGGCTGGGTAGGACATTCGACGGCAAGTGCGGCGACCGCACGGGGACGGACCGGTGGCAGACGACGACGGCGGGCTCGCGCCGAAGGACAGCGCGCGCGACGGCGGTGGGCCCGAGGAGCCCGACCACACCGTCGCGCTCGATCTGGAGGAGCTGATCCTGGGGGCGCCGCGCCGCTACACGCCCTATCAGGCGGCCCGCACCGCCGAGGTGCCGATGGAGCTGGCCACCCGGTTCTGGCGGGCCATGGGGTTCCCCGACATCGGCCAGCAGCGGGCGCTCAACGACGGTGACGTGATCGCGCTGCGCCGGCTGGCGGGCCTGGTGGAGTCCGGCCTGATCAACGAGGCGATGGCGATCCAGGTGGCCCGCTCCACCGGCCAGACCACCGCCCGGCTGGCGGGCTGGCAGATGGACACCTTCCTGGAGAACCTCACCCAGGCCGCCGAGCCCGGACTGACCCGGGCCGAGGTGGCGTACCCGCTG
The DNA here is from genome assembly GCF_035976515.1 of Kitasatospora sp. NBC_01302. Classification (NCBI taxonomy): domain Bacteria; kingdom Bacillati; phylum Actinomycetota; class Actinomycetes; order Kitasatosporales; family Streptomycetaceae; genus Kitasatospora; species Kitasatospora sp. NBC_01302. Next base: position 3,858,771 of record NZ_CP108404.1, on the reverse strand, counting down.
GTCGAGCTGCTGCTGCCGGAGCTGGAGCAGTTCCTGATCTACGTCTGGCGGCGGCAACTGGCCGCCGTCACCGGCCGGGTGGTGCAGGCCGCCGAGGACACCGAGATGACCAGCGGCCGGCTCGCGGTGGGCTTCGCCGACCTGGTCGGGTTCACCCGGCTCTCCCGGCGCCTGGAGGAGGAGGAGCTGGGCTCGCTGGTGGAGACCTTCGAGTCCACCTGCGCCGACCTGATCGCCGGCCAGGGCGGGCGGCTGATCAAGACCCTGGGCGACGAGATCCTCTTCGTCTCCGAGGATCCGGTGACCGCGGCCGAGATCGCGCTGAGCCTGGTGGAGACGCTCACCGGCGAGGAGAACATGCCCGCGCTGCGGGTCGGGATGGCCTTCGGCACGGTCACCTCCCGGATGGGCGACGTCTTCGGCACCACGGTCAACCTGGCGAGCCGGCTGACCTCGATCGCGCAGCGCGACGCGGTGCTGCTCGACGGCGAGTTCGCCACCGCGCTGGAGCAGGCGGGGGCGGCGCTGCGCGGCGCCGCGGACGGCACGGGCAGCGCGCAGGCGCAGCTGGCGGACGCGCTCGCCGCGCACTCCGGGGCGCCGCTGGGCTCGCTGGGGCGGGCGTCGGGGCAGGGGGGCGGTCCGCGGTTCCAGCTGCAGGCGATGTGGCGGCGGCCGGTGCGCGGGCTCGGGCTGGTCGAGCCCTGGCTGCTCACCCGGCGGACCAGGCCGGTCCGCTAGGCCGCCGGTCGGCCCGCGCCTATACCCGTTTTCGGGTCGCTGCGTGCGCCTGATGCGGAGATTTCCGCCTTTTCTGGCAAACCGGGCATAACCTCGGCAAACGCCCCTAGTCTGGTCCCGAACGCGGAGTTCCGGACCGAAGCGGCAGGGGTGAACGTGGGCGGTGCGCAGGTGATGGCGGAGCTCGGAGACACCGGCGGGCTCGGTGCCGGGCCCGAGCCGGCGGCAGCCCCCGGCCTCCCGGACCCCGCCCTCCAGACCCCCGGCCTGGACCGGCGGCTGCAGGCCGTGGTCGAGCTGGCCCAGGACATGGCCGGTGCGCAGAGCGCGCTGGAGGCGGTGCGGGCCGCCGCCGAACGGGCCACCAGCGCGCTCGGTGCCACCATGGCCGCCGTCTCGGTCTGGGACCGCGAGTCGGGCCGGCTGCGGGTGCTGGTCAACCACGGTGAACTGGCCGCCGGCGAGGAGGAGATCCCGGAGGACGAGTCCTACCCGGTGGCCGACTACCCGGAGATCGTCAGCTTCCTGGAGGAGCGCGGCGGCGCCGGGCGGCTGCCCAGGGCCTGGGTGCAGACGGCGGAGGAGCAGACCCCCACCGGGCCCGCCGGCTACGGCGCCCACGCCCACCCGGAGGCCGGGGCGTTCTGCCAGCAGCGCGCCGCCGGACTGCGCCGGCGCGGGCGGTCCTGCTGCCTGGTCGCCCCGATCGTGCTGCACGGCCAGGTCTGGGGCGAGCTCTACCTGGCCCGCGGCCTGGGCCTGCCGGTCTTCACCGAGGCGGACGCGCAGTACGCCACGCTGCTGGCCGCGCAGATCTCCGCCGGCCTGGCGCAGACCGAGCGGCTGGCCGACCTGCGCCGGCTGGCCTTCACCGACCCGCTGACCGGGCTGGCCAACCGGCGCGCGGTGGACGCCCGGCTGGAGAGCGCGCTGGCCAACCACAACCGCGACAACACCGTGGTCACCCTGATGGTCTGCGACGTCAACGGCCTCAAGCGGATCAACGACCGGCTCGGCCACGAGGTCGGTGACCGGCTGCTGGAACGTTTCGCCGGACAGCTCTCGCTGGCCGGTGCCAAGCTGCCCGGCTCGCTCGCCGCCCGGCTCGGCGGGGACGAGTTCTGCCTGCTGGTGGAGGGCCAGAAGGCAGACGAGGTGGTCGCGGTGGCCGAGGAGCTCTGCACCAGGGCGCTGCAGCTGGCCGACGGCGAGGGAGTGGCCTGCGGGATCGCCTCCACCGGCGACTCGATCGGCCCGGTCTCCACCTCGGACCGGCTCTTCCGGCTCGCGGACGCCGCTCAGTACCGGGCCAAGGCGGCGCGGGCCGCGCGCCCGGTGGTGGCCGGGCGCAGCCACGGACCCGGCCTGGCCCCCGACCCCACCGTGCTGCTGGCCGACGCCGCCGACCCGCACCGGCGCAGCTCCGACGCCCGCGGCCGGGTGGGCGGCGGGCGCGGCCCGCACGGCGACCGCCGCCGCTTCCGCGGCGCCGCGCACAGTGCCGACCCCGGGCAGCTGATCAGCGTGGTGCTGGCCGCCCTCGACCAGGAGGGCGGGCCGCGCGCGCACCACCCGGCCGACACCCTGGGGCGGCTGGCCACCGTCGCCGAGGCGGCGGCCCGGCTGCTGAACGCGGTGGCCTGGTGGATCTCCTACGTGCCGCCCGGCTCCCGGCTGATGCACACCACCCGGCACGCCGTCTACCGGCTGACCAGCGGCCCGGGCGGGCGCGCGGTCGGCACGCTGACCCCCGGCGCGGCCCGCCGGGCGGCGGACCTGCGGGCCCGGGTGGAGGCCCCGGACGCGGTCTTCGACCTGACGCACTACCCGCTCACCGCCCGCGCGGTGCGGGGCGGCAGCTTCGCGCTGCGCACCGGCGCGGCAGGCAACGACCCGGCCGAGGAGGCGGTGCTGGTGGTGGGCGGCTACCGGGGCATGGTGGCGGCCGGGGGCGCCAACCCGGCCGGCGGCTGGCTGGTCGAGCTCTTCGCCGACGACGCCACGCTGCCGCTGGGTCAGATCGCCCCGGCGCTGCGCGCGCTGGTCGCGGTGGCGCTGGCGGGTCCGGCCTCGCCGCCGCCGGGCTGACCGGTCCTTCGTTCCGACCCTCTCCTGATCCTGTGCCCGGCGCTGTGCCCGGCGCCGGGTCAGTCGGTGAGCACCCGGTCCGCGCGGGTGTAGACGTTCGCGCCCTCGCCGCGCAGGAAGCCGATCAGGGTGAGCCCCAGCTCCTCGGCCAGGTCGGCCGCCAGCGAGGACGGCGCCGAGACGGCCGCGAGCAGCGGCAGCCCGGCCAGCGCCGCCTTCTGGGTGAGCTCGAACGAGGCCCGGCCGCTGACCAGCAGCAGGTGCCCGGTGAGCGGCAGCCGGTCCTCGCGCAGTGCCCAGCCGATCACCTTGTCGACCGCGTTGTGGCGCCCCACGTCCTCGCGCGCGCAGAGCAGTTCGCCGGCCGCCGTGAAGAGTCCGGCCGCGTGCAGGCCGCCGGTGGAGTCGAAGGCGCGCTGGGCGGCGCGCAGCGCGTCGGGCAGCCGGTAGAGCAGTTCGGGGCGCACGGTCAGCGGGTCGTCGCCGGGCTTGAAGCGCACCTGGGTGCGCACCGCCTCCACCGTGTCGCGCCCGCACAGGCCGCAGGCGCTGGTGGTCAGCAGGTTGCGCTGCGCGGAGAGCGGGGGCGCGTCCGGCTCGCGCACGGTCGCGTCCACGACGTTGTACGTGTTGGCGCCGGCCTCGTCCGTCCCCGCGCAGTAGCGCAGCGCGGTGAGCTGCTCGCGGCGGTGCAGCAGCCCCTCGCCGACCAGGAAGCCGGCCACCAGGTCGAAGTCGTGCCCCGGGGTGCGCATGGTGACGGTCAGCGGCTGGCCACCGACCCGTATCTCCAGCGGCTCCTCCGCCGCCAGCGCGTCGGGGCGGGGGGTGCGCTCGGTCCCGCGCAGTCGCACCACGCGCCGTCGTGCCGTCGCCCGCGTCATCTGGCCCCGCCTCTCCTGACCATCCCTGCCGGAGCGGCCCCTGTCGGCATACCCCCGGGGCCCACCCTCCGGTGTTCACCCTCCAGCATGAGGCATGCGGGCTTTCGGCCGCGCAACGGTTGTCATATCTTCATTCAGCTGATCTGATAGTGCATATGGATATGCACAGTGCTCCGGCCGCCGACGCGCCGCTTGTTCAGGTCGGCAAGGCCGACGTCACCGCCGAGGACGTGCTGGCTGTGGCACGCGGCAATGCCCGGGTCGAGATCGGACCCGACGCGCTGGCCGAGATGGCCGCCTCCCGTGCCCGGATCGACGCGCTGGCCGCCGAGCCGCGCCCGGTCTACGGCGTCTCCACCGGCTTCGGCGCCCTCGCGGTGCGCCACATCAGCCCCGAACTCCGCGCCCAGCTGCAGCGTTCGCTGGTCCGCTCGCACGCGGCCGGCATGGGTCCGGTCGTCGAGCGCGAGGTCACCCGCGCGCTGATGTTCCTGCGGATGAAGACCCTGGCCTCCGGCCGCACCGGCGTGCGCCCGCTGGTCGCCGAGACGATGGCCGCGATCCTCAACGCCGGCATCACCCCCGTGGTGCGCGAGTTCGGCTCGCTCGGCTGTTCCGGCGACCTCGCCCCGCTCTCGCACTGCGCGCTGGTGCTGATGGGCGAGGGCCTGGCGTACGGCCCGGACGGCGCCGAGCACGATGCCGGCGAGCTGCTCGCCGCCGCCGGGATCACCCCGGTCGAGCTGCTGGAGAAGGAGGGCCTGGCCCTCATCAACGGCACCGACGGCATGCTCGGCATGCTGGTGATGGCGATCGCCGACCTGTCCCGGCTCTTCACCACCGCCGACATCACCGCCGCGATGAGCCTGGAGGCGCTGCTCGGCACCGAGAAGGTGCTGGCCCCCGAGCTGCACGGCCCGATCCGTCCGCACCCGGGCCAGGCGCTGAGCGCCGCCAACATGCTGGCCGTGCTCCAGGGCTCGGGCCTCACCGGTCACCACCACGAGGACGCGCCGCGGGTCCAGGACGCCTACTCGATCCGCTGCGCCCCGCAGGTGGCCGGCGCCGGCCGCGACACCCTGGCGCACGCCCGTACGGTCGCCGAGCGCGAGCTGGCCGCCTCGGTCGACAACCCGGTGGTGCTGCCGGACGGCCGGGTGGAGTCCAACGGCAACTTCCACGGCGCCCCGGTCGCCTACGTGCTGGACTTCCTGGCCATCGCCGCTGCCGACCTGGGCTCGATCTCCGAGCGCCGCACCGACCGGCTGCTCGACAAGAGCCGCTCGCACGGCCTGCCGGCCTTCCTGGCCGACGACCCGGGCGTGGACTCCGGTCTGATGATCGCCCAGTACACCCAGGCGGCCCTGGTCAGCGAGAACAAGCGGCTCGCCGTCCCCGCCTCGGTGGACTCGATCCCCTCCTCGGCCATGCAGGAGGACCACGTCTCGATGGGCTGGTCGGCCGCCCGCAAGCTGCGTCAGGCCGTGGACAACCTCGGCCGGATCCTGGCCGTCGAGCTGACCGCCTCGGCCCGCGCGCTGGAGATCCGCATCGCCGACGGCGACGTGCAGTCGGCGCCGGCCACCGCCGCCGCGCTCGCCGCCGCCCGCGAGGCCGGTGTCGGCGGCGCGGGCCGGGACCGGTTCCTGGCGCCCGACCTGGCCGCGGCCGAGGCGCTGGTCGCCTCCGGCGCGCTGGTCGAGGCCGTCGAGCAGGTCACCGGTCCGCTGGCCTGAGGCACCGCAGGGCAGTGAGTGGGCCTCAGGCCCACTCACTGCGGGTGCTGCTCAGGCGGCGCTGCTCCTCGCGGGCCTGCTCGTGGCGGCCGGCGAGGGCCGCGGCGAAGTTGACGCCCACGATGCCCGCCCAGGTGGCGAGCATGCCCGGCAGGCCCGCGGCGGAGCCGATCCCGGTCAGCGGGATCGCGAAGACCAGCGACATGACCGACAGTCTGGTGCTGTTGCCCGCGGCCCAGCCGCGCCGGGCGCCCGGGCGGTCGAAGCGCTGCTCGGCGCGGGAGGCCGGGCCCAGGTCCGCCAGCCGCTCGGCCACCCGCTGCTCGACCCGGGCGTCCAGCCGCGCGTCGACCCGGGAGAGGAAGGAGTCGATGAGCGCCGACTCGTACTCGGGGCCCAGTTCCTTGCGGGTCTGCAGAGCGGCGTCCAGATCGGCCCGGAACTCCGAGGGGCGACTGTCGTGGCGAGGATCCATGAGGACCAGCCTGCGCGCCGCGGCCACGCGAGGTCCAGCCGGCGGGAGGGCTCTCAGGGGGAAATCAGGGTGACCCTGAGAGCGGGCATCCCGGACAACGAGACACCATTGCCCTGGCGTCGTACCTGCTGCACAGTACGTCGACCGCCGCACCTGCCGTAGTACGCCGAAAGGGACGCACCATGAGGACCAACGCCGAGTCGTCCCCCGCGCCGTCCGCCCGGCTGCTGGAGCTCTTCGACGGCCACCGGCTCACCCCCACGCAGCGCCGGATCGCGCACGCGCTGGTGCGGCACGCCGCGGAGGCGCCGTTCCTGTCCAGCGTCGAGGTGGCCGAGCTGGCCGGGGTCAGCCAGCCCTCGGTCACCCGGTTCGCGGTCGCGCTCGGCTACGACGGCTACCCGGCGCTGCGCAAGCGGCTGCGCGACCTCGGCGTGGGCGAGCCGGCCGCGCCCGAGACCCCGGCCGAGGTGGTGCGCAACGAGCACCAGCAGGCGGTGCTCGCCGAGATCGCCCACCTGCGCCACCTCGCGGAGCTGCTGGCCGACCCAGAGCCGATCGTGCGCGCCGCCCGGCTGCTGGCCGCCTCCCGCCCGCTGCCGGTGCTCGGCCTGCGGGCCGCCTCCGCCCAGGCGCGCGGCTTCGCCTACTTCGCCGCCAAGGTGCACCCGGACATCCGCCTGCTGGACGAGGGCGGCAGCATGCTCGCCGACCGGATCGAGCAGGCCGCGGCGGCCGGCGCCTCGGCGTTCCTCTGCTTCGCACTGCCGCGCTACCCGCGCGAGCTGATGGACGCGCTCACCGTGGCGCGGGGCTGCGGGCTGACCGTGCTGACCGTCGCCGACAGCGCCTTCGCGCCGGTGGCGGAGCTCTCCGACCTGCTGCTGCCCGCCGAGGTCGGCACCGGCCTGGTCTTCGACACCGCGTGCGCGCCGATGGTGCTGGGGCGGGTGCTGCTGCAGAGCATGTGCGACGAACTGCCCGGTGCCGAAGCCCGATTGGAGTCGATCGAGCAGTCGGCGGCAGCCCGCGGACTGTTCCTGGAGTAGCACCGGAGCAGGAGTAGCGCGCCCTGGACCGGGCATCCCCATAGAGGGTCCGCCGGTAGGGGGCCGGCGTCGCGACGCCCGGACTCTCGCCTGGACGGCTTCTCCTCAGTCGCCGATGCTCCGCATGGACTCCTTCGTCGGCACCGCCCAGACTCGGCCCACTGCGGACATCAGCCGCTGACGCGGCGGGCGCTCCTTCACCCGGCCCCCTACCGGCGGACCACCTGTCAGGACGAACGGGGGTGTCCGCCATGCGCGTGATCCACGAGATGAGACCGGTCGGCAGACTCGCTTCGGGGGCCGAGGAGTGGGCCTGCCCCAGCTGTGGCCGCCGGGTGGCGCTCGGCCCGCCCGGACCGGGCCTGCGGGTGCTGGAGCCGGGCGACGAGTCCGCCGTCCACATCGGCCTGACCGACCCCGCCCCGCCCGGCGGCTCCACCGCCGAGCGCTACGGTCTGGGCCCGGTCCAGGAGATCCCCCGCCCGCCGTCCCTGCCCATGCTCCCGGTCGACGCCCCGGCCGAATCCCCCGAGACGGCCGCACGCGACCGTGCCTGGCTCGCCGAGATCGGCATCGACTGGGACGGCGACGCGGCGGCGTGAGGGGGCGTCAGTTGCCGTAGCGGGGGAAGGCAGTGGTGCTCAGCTCGCCGGTAAGCGGCGCGGGCAGCGGGACGGGCTCGCCGTAAGTGCCGTGCAGCACGCCCTGGTAGGCGCCGTCACGGGGGTGACTGTAGAGCGTCCACGTGCCGTTGCGCGGGTCGACGGCGAGCAGGAGGGCGACGGCGGCGATGGCGTACCAGCGGGTCTTGTCCGCGATGCCGCGGGCCCGTTCCGAGCCCGAAATGACCTCGACCGCGAGAGTCACGTCGCGCGGATCCGCCAGCCAGGAGTCGTCACGGTCCCAGTCCGTCGGCAGCACGATCAGATCCGGTGTCGCATAGTCCTCGTGGTCATCGGGCATCGCGATCGAGGAGACCTCGTACATGTCGGTGCCGGAGGGCAGCAGCGGGTCGAGCTGGCGGCGCAGAAGCCGGATCACGCCCGCGTGCTTGCCCCGTGGAGGGGGGGACATGACCAGGACCCCTCCGATGATCTGTACCCGGAGGCCGGTGCTCTTCTCGATCTGCTCGGCCGCCTCGCGAAGCCGGCCGGGCCGCACGGTGATCGCTGCCGTCACGGTGTCCTCCACTGCTGAGGGGATGGGCCGAGTGGCTGGTGTTCGCCAGGTCCAGAGTAGTGCCCGGCAGCTGGGAAGTTCGGGGCTGATCAGATGTGTGCGGGGTCTGGCCGCAGCTTGAATGATTGGATATATTCAGTGTGCTAGATCCTGAATGAATCCATCCGCAAGGAGGCCGGCAGCATGGCGGAGCAGCAGACGAGTGGCCCGCGCGAGGTGCGTGCGGCGCGTGGGACGAAGCTCAGCACCCAGGGGTGGCAGCAGGAGGCCGCCCTGCGGATGCTGATGAACAACCTCGACCCCGAGGTGGCCGAGCACCCCTCCAAGCTGGTCGTCTACGGCGGCACCGGCAAGGCCGCGCGTGACTGGCGCTCGTACGACGCGATGGTCCGCACGCTGCAGACGCTCAAGCAGGACGAGACCATGCTGGTCCAGTCCGGCCGTCCGGTCGGCGTGATGCAGACCCACGAGTGGGCGCCGCGGGTGCTGATCGCCAACTCCAACCTGGTCGGCGACTGGGCCAACTGGGAGGAGTTCCGCCGGCTGGAGAGCCTGGGGCTCACCATGTACGGGCAGATGACCGCCGGTTCGTGGATCTACATCGGTACCCAGGGCATCCTGCAGGGCACCTACGAGACCTTCGCCGCCGTCGCCGCCAAGAAGTTCGACGACACCCTGGCGGGCACCATCACGCTGACCGCGGGTCTGGGCGGCATGGGTGGCGCCCAGCCGCTGGCCGTCACCATGAACGGCGGCGTGGCGATCTGCATCGACTGCGACCCGTCCCGGATCGCGCGCCGGATCGAGCACCGCTACCTGGACGTCGAGGCCAAGAACCTCAGCCACGCGCTGGAGCTGGCCACCGCCGCCCGCGACAAGAAGCAGCCGCTCTCGATCGGCCTGCTGGGCAACGCCGCCGAGCTGTTCCCGCAGCTGCTCGCGATGGACGCGCCGATCGACATCGTCACCGACCAGACCAGCGCGCACGACCCGCTGAGCTACCTGCCGATCGGCGTCGCCTTCGACGACATGGCCGACTACGCGGCGCGCGAGCCCGCCGAGTTCACCACCCGCTCGCGCGAGTCGATGGCCAAGCACGTGGAGGCCATGGTCGGCTTCCAGGACAAGGGCGCCGAGGTCTTCGACTACGGCAACTCGATCCGCGGCGAGGCCCAGCTGGCCGGCTACAAGCGGGCGTTCGAGTTCCCCGGCTTCGTGCCGGCCTACATCCGCCCGCTCTTCTGCGAGGGCAAGGGCCCCTTCCGCTGGGCCGCCCTCTCCGGCGACCCGCAGGACATCGCCAAGACCGACAAGGCCGTGCTCGACCTGTTCCCGGAGAACGAGTCGCTGCACCGCTGGATCAAGATGGCCCAGGAGAAGGTGCACTTCCAGGGCCTGCCGGCGCGGATCTGCTGGCTCGGCTACGGCGAGCGCGACAAGGCCGGCGAGCGCTTCAACGACATGGTCGCCAGCGGCGAGCTGTCCGCCCCGATCGTGATCGGCCGCGACCACCTGGACTGCGGCTCGGTGGCCTCGCCCTACCGCGAGACCGAGGCGATGCTGGACGGCTCCGACGCGATCGCCGACTGGCCGCTGCTCAACGCCATGGTCAACGTGGCCTCCGGCGCCTCGTGGGTCTCCATCCACCACGGCGGCGGCGTGGGCATCGGCCGCTCGATCCACGCCGGTCAGGTCACGGTCGCCGACGGCACCAAGCTGGCCGGCGAGAAGATCCGCCGGGTGCTCACCAACGACCCGGGCATGGGCGTGATCCGGCACGTGGACGCCGGCTACGACCGTGCGGACGAGGTCGCCGCCGAGCGCGGTGTCCGCATCCCGATGGGCGAGCTGTGACCCTCGGGTTCCAGGAGATGTGGGCGGAGCTGCTCCCGGTGGGCCGCTCCGCCTCCTCCGGCGGCTACCGCCGGCACGCCTGGAACGCCGCCGACGCCGAGTGCCGGGCCTGGTTCGAGGAGCAGGCCCGCTCCCGCGGCCTGACCTACGAGCTGGACCGCAACGGCAACCAGTGGGCCTGGCTGGGCGATCCGCAGGGCGAGGGGGCGATCGTCACCGGCTCGCACCTGGACTCGGTGCCGGACGGCGGTGCCTTCGACGGCCCGCTCGGCGTCGTCTCCTCCTTCGCCGCGCTGGACGGACTGCGCGACCGCGGGGCCGAGTTCAGCAAGCCGCTGGCGATCGTCAACTTCGGTGACGAGGAGGGCGCGCGGTTCGGCGTGGCCTGCGTGGGGTCCCGGCTCAGTGCCGGGCTGCTGACCCCGGAGCAGGCCCGGGAGCTGCGCGACGCGAACGGCGTGCGGCTGCCCGACGCGATGGAGCGGGCCGGGCAGGACCCGGACGCGATCGGTGCCGACGCCGAGCGGCTGGCCCGGATCGGCGCCTTCGTGGAGCTGCACGTCGAGCAGGGCCGGTACCTGGCCGAGGACCAGCCGGTCGGGGTGGCCGGGGCGATCTGGCCGCACGGCCGCTGGCGCTTCGACTTCCACGGCGAGGCCAACCACGCGGGCACCACCCGCCTGGACGACCGGCACGACCCGATGCTCACCTACGCCACCACGGTGCTGGCCGCCCGCAAGAAGGCCCGGCAGGCCGGTGCGCTGGCTACCTTCGGCAAGATCGCCGTGGAGCCGAACGGCACCAATGCGATCGCCTCCCTGGTCCGCGGCTGGCTGGACTCCCGGGCGGCGGACGAGGCCACCCTGGACGAGCTGGTGGCGGCGATCGCGCAGGCCGCCGCCGAGCGCGGCGAGCGCGACGGCGTGAAGGTCGAGCTGGTGCGCGAGTCGTACACCCCGGTGGTGGACTTCGACGTCCCGCTGCGCGACCGGCTGGTCGGCGCGCTCGGCGGGGTCCCGGTGCTGCCCACCGGCGCGGGACACGACGCGGGGATCCTGGCATCGGCGGTGCCGACCGCCATGCTGTTCGTACGGAACCCGAGCGGCGTCTCGCACTCCCCGGCCGAGCACGCCGAGGTGGCCGACTGCCTCACGGGAGTGGCGGCACTCACGGACGTCCTGGAGGACCTGGCATGTCAGTGACGCAGACCCCGGCGGCACCGCCGGCGGTGGCACAGCGGTACTGGGCCGAGCAGGCCTGGCTGCCGCACGTGAACGGCCCGGTGGTGGAGCGGTCCGTGCTGATCGAGGTGGCCGCCGACGGGCGGATCACCAAGGTCACCCCGGACAGCGGCCCCTGCCCGCCGCAGGCCGTCCGGCTGGCCGGGCTGACGGTGCCGGGCCAGGCCAACGCCCATTCGCACGCCTTCCACCGCGCGCTGCGCGGCCGGGTGCAGGTCGGCTCCGGCACCTTCTGGACCTGGCGCGACACCATGTACCGGTTCGCCGCCGCGCTCGACCCGGACAGCTACCTGGAGCTCGCCACCGCCGTCTACGCCGAGATGGCGCTGGCCGGGATCACGGCCGTCGGCGAGTTCCACTACCTGCACCACGCACCGGTCGGCGCCCGCTACGCCGACCCGAACGCGATGGGGGAGGCGCTGATCGAGGCCGCCGCACGGGCCGGCATCCGGATCACCCTGCTCGACACCTGCTACCTCTCCTCCGGCTTCGGTGCCGAGCTGACCAAGCCCCAGCTGCGCTTCGGCGACGGCGACGCGCTGGCCTGGGCCGAGCGCGCGGATGCGCTCAAGCCCCGCGAGCACGCCCGGATCGGCGCCGCGATCCACTCGGTGCGCGCGGTGCCGGCCGAGCAGCTGAGCACGGTCGCGCACTGGTCGTCGATGCGCAAGGCGCCGCTGCACGTGCACCTCTCCGAGCAGACCGCGGAGAACGACGCCTGCCTGACCGCGCACGGCGTCACCCCCACCCGGCTGCTCGCCGACCACGGCGTGCTCGGGCCGCGGACCAGCGCGGTGCACGCCACCCACCTGACCGAGGAGGACATCAAGCTGCTCACCGACTCCTCCACGGTGATCTGCATGTGCCCGACCACCGAGCGGGACCTGGCCGACGGCATCGGGCCGGCCCGTCAACTGGCCAGCGGCGGCTGCCCGGTGACCCTGGGCAGCGACAGCCACGCGGTGATCGACCCGTTCGAGGAGGCGCGCGCACTGGAGCTCAACGAGCGGCTGCGCACCCGCACCCGCGGCCACTGGACGGCGGGCGCGCTGCTGCGGGCCGGCACCGAGGACGGGCACGCCTCGCTCGGCTGGCCGGAGGCGGGCCGGATCGAGGTGGGGGCGCTGGCCGACTTCACCGTGCTGGCGCTGGACTCGGTGCGCACCGCGGGCCCCGATCCGCACCTGGGCGCCGAGACCGCCGTCTTCGCCGCCTCGGCGGCCGACGTGCGGCACGTGGTGGTCGGCGGCCGGCGGGTCGTCGCCGACGGCGTGCACCAGAGCATCGCCGACGTCCCCGGCGCGCTGCACCGCGCGATCACCGCGCTGCTTCCCTGAGAGCGCCCGCCCGTGGCGGACCCTCTTGAACTCCGGAAAGGCTCATGACCAGCACCCTGATCAGCAACATCGGCACCCTGGTCACCAACGACCCGTCACACCCCGGCCTGCTCGGCCTGATCGAGCAGGCCGCCGTGGTGATCGACGGCTCGGTGATCACCTGGACCGGACCCAGCGCCGACGCCCCCGCGGCCGACCAGCACGTGGACGCGGCCGGGCGGGCCCTGCTGCCCGGCTTCGTCGACTCGCACGCCCACCTGGTCTTCGCGGGCGACCGGACCGCCGAGTTCAACGCCCGGATGTCCGGCCAGGCCTACACCGCGGGCGGCATCCGCACCACGGTGGCCGCCACCCGGGCCGCCTCGGACGCCGAACTCGACGCCAACCTGGCCCGCTTCGTGCGCGAGGCGCTGCGCCAGGGCACGACCACCATCGAGTGCAAGTCCGGCTACGGCCTGACCGTCGAGGACGAGGCCCGGGCGCTGCGGATCGCCGCCGACCACACCCCGGAGACCACCTACCTGGGGGCCCACGTGGTCGCCCCGGAGTACGCCGACGACCCCGCGGGCTACGTCGACCTGGTCACCGGCCCGATGCTGGACGCCTGCGCCCCGCACGCCCGCTGGGTGGACGTCTTCTGCGAGAACGGTGCCTTCGACGGCGACCAGGCGCGGGCGATCCTGACCGCGGGCGTCGAGCGGGGCCTGACCCCGCGGGTGCACGCCAACCAGCTCTCCTACGGGCCCGGCGTGCAGCTGGCGGTCGAGCTGGGCGCCGCCTCGGCCGACCACTGCACCCACCTGACGGACGCGGACGTGGCGGCACTGGCCGGCTCCGGCACGGTCGCCACCCTGCTGCCCGGCGCGGAGTTCTCCACCCGCGCCCCCTATCCCGACGCGCGCCGACTGCTGGACGCGGGCGCCACCGTGGCGCTGTCCACCGACTGCAACCCGGGCTCCAGCTTCACCAGCTCGATGGCCTTCTGCATCGCGGTGGCCGTGCGCGAGATGGGCATGACCCCGGACGAGGCGGTGCACGCCGCCACCGCCGGCGGCGCGCGCGCCCTGCGCCGCACCGACGTCGGCCGGATCGCCCCGGGCGTCCGCGCGGACCTGCTCCTGCTGGACGCCCCCTCCCCGGTCCACCTCGCCTACCGCCCGGGCGTCCCGCTCACCGCCGCGGTCTGGCGCGCCGGCGTCCGGGAGCTGTGACGCGCGCCTGACGCCGCAAGGGCCGGTACCCGTGAGACGGGTACCGGCCCTTGCGGTCGGTGCGGGTGGATCAGGTCAGTGGACGTCGCCCATGAGCCTGATCACGTTCTTGCGGTACATCACCAGCGCGATACCGGCGATGATCGCCGCCACGCCCTGGGAGGCGAAGTACCAGGTGCTGCCGGTGGCGTTGCCCAGGCCCAGCTGGATCACGGCCGCCACGCAGTCACCGGCGGTGACGGCGAGGAACCAGATGCCCATCATCTGGCTGGCGTACTTGGCCGGTGCCAGCTTGGTGGTGACGGACAGGCCGACCGGGGACAGGGCCAGCTCGCCGACGGTCTGGACCAGGTAGACCAGCGCCAGCCAGAGCGGGGTGACCTTGTGGCCGCCGGCCGCCGCGGCCATCGCCAGCATCATCACCAGGAACGAGGCGCCGATCAGCAGCAGGCCGATGGCGAACTTCATCGTGGTGCTCGGGTTCTTGGCCCGGCGGGCCAGCCAGACCCAGAGCCAGGCGAAGACCGGGGCCAGCGCCATGATGTAGAGCGGGTTCAGCGACTGGAACCAGCTGGAGGGGAAGCTCGCCCCGAAGATCGACAGCTTGGTGTTCTGGTCGGCGAAGACGCTCAGCGTGGAGCCGGACTGGTCGTAGATCATCCAGAACACGGCGGCGACCACGAAGAACCAGATGTAGCCGCGGATCTTGGAGTGGTCGGTGGGGCTGAGGTCCTTGTCCCGCTTGATCCGGGCGAAGACGACCACCGGGATCGCGATGCCCGCGATCGACAGCGGCCAGACCGCCCAGTTGATGCTGAAGTTGCCGGTCAGCACCACGACGCCGTAGAAGACCACGGCCGCGGCCAGCCACAGGCCGGCCTTGCGCAGCAGCGCACCGCGCTCGGTGTCGGACATCGGCGAGGCCACCACGCTGCTCTGCGCGCTGAGGTGGCGCGAGCCCAGCAGGTACTGGCCCAGGCCCAGCGCCATGCCGATGCCGGCCAGCGCGAAGCCGAGGTGCCAGTCGACGCTCTGGCCGACGGTGCCGATCACCAGCGGAGCCGCGAAGGCGCCGAGGTTGATGCCCATGTAGAAGATGGTGAAGCCACCATCGCGACGCGGGTCGTTCGGGCCCTCGTACAGGTGGCCGACCATCGTGGAGATGTTGGCCTTCAGCAGGCCGGAGCCCACCGCGATGAAGACCAGGCCCAGGAAGAAGGAGCCCTCGAAGGGCACGGCCAGCAGGAAGTGGCCGATCATGATGATCCCGCCGCCGAGCGCGACGGTCTTGCGGGCGCCGAGGAAGCGGTCCGCGATCCAGCCGCCGGGCAGGGCGAGCAGGTAGACCATGGCGTTGTAAACGCTGTAGATCGCGGTGGCCAGGGCCACCTTCATGCCGAGTCCGCCATGGGCCGTGGAGGCCGTCATGTAGAGGACCAGCAGGGCCCGCATCCCGTAGAAGCTGAAACGCTCCCAGGTCTCGGTCATGAAGAGGGTGGCGAGTCCGCGGGGGTGCCCGAAGAAGGTCTTGCCGCCGGAAGGAGAGACCGGCTTGAGGCCGGCGTCCAGGGTGGTGGGTGACGCCATGAGTCGTTGTTCCTTGCCTGACTGTCTGGGACACCGCCGCGCCGTGGGGGTGAGGCGCAGCGGGTCCGAGTGCCGCGGCGCCCCTGCTCGCTGCTCGAACAGGGGCGGACCGCAGTGCACGACATGGGGACCGGACCACTGTACGTCGCGAAATTCCACGACATGGGTGGACAAAAGCATTCAATTCAATAACGGGCCTTCGAAGGCCCGTTCGCCCTGGATGTGAGAATCGATGGTAAGGCAGGATTCGTTCCTTCGAAGCCATGGTCGAAGTGGAGATTCTGCGGCGGCTCCGGGCGTGGGAGCGTAGGTACGGCAGCCACCCGGGCCCGGCGCGCCGACTACCTACTGTGAAGTAGTTCACAACCCCGCGAGCGGTCGCGCGCCACCACCGCGCCCGACGGGACTGATCGCGGGGCCCCGGGCGGACTACGATTCGCAGCATGACCTGTGTGCTGCTCGCCGAGGACGACCCGGCTATCTCGGAACCGCTGGCCCGTGCCCTGCGCCGTGAGGGCTACGAGGTGCTCGTCCGCGAGGACGGCCCGTCGGCGCTCGAGGCGGGGCTGGAGGAGGAGGTCGACCTGGTCGTCCTCGACCTGGGCCTGCCGCAGATGGACGGCCTGGAGGTCTGCCGCCGGCTGCGCGCCGACGGCAAGAGCTGCCCGGTGCTGGTGCTCACCGCCCGCGCCGACGAGGTGGACACCGTGGTCGGCCTGGACGCCGGCGCCGACGACTACGTCACCAAGCCGTTCCGGCTGGCCGAGCTGCTCGCCCGGGTCCGGGCGCTGCTGCGGCGCGGCAACGTGGACTCGCTGTCCACCGGCGCGCACGGCGTGCGGATCGACATCGAGTCGCACCGCGCCTGGGTCGGCGAGGAGGAACTGACCCTCTCCGCGAAGGAGTTCGAGCTGCTGCGGGTGCTGGTGCGGGACGCCGGGCGGGTGGTGACCCGTGAGGACATCATGCGCCAGGTCTGGGACACCACGTGGTGGACCTCGACCAAGACGCTCGACATGCACATCTCCTGGCTGCGCAAGAAGCTCGGCGACGACGCGACCAACCCGCGCTACATCGCCACCGTGCGCGGCGTGGGCTTCCGCTTCGAGAAGAACTAGGTCCGGGGCACCACCGCGTGAAACGCAGGATGATCAACTCGCTGCTGGGTGTGGTCCTGGTGGTGGTCGTGGTGTTCTGCGTACCGCTCGCACTGGTGGAGAAGCAGAGCATCATCGACACCGCCAACGAGCGGGCCGATGCCGCCGCCGTGCGGCTGCTCGGCCTGGTGGAGACCAGGCTGGCGGCCCACGAGCCGGTGACCGGGGAGCGGATCGGCAGCCAGGTCGTCGACGGCTACTACGCCGAGATCCAGGTCCCGGACCAGCCGCTGATCACCATCGGGAGCAGGCCCGCGGGCGACGACCCGGTGCGGGCCACCGAATCCGGCGCCAGCGGCGAGACGGTGACCGTGGAGCAGTCCCGCTCGGAGGTCGACCGGGAGATCGGCCACATGCTGCTGCTGCTCGGCCTGGTCGCGCTGCTGGCCGTGCAGGCCGCGGTCGCGCTCGCGGTCTGGCAGGCCCGCCGGCTGGCCCGGCCGCTCACCGACCTGGTGGAGACCGCCGAGCGGCTCGGCTCCGGCGATCCGCGCCCGCGCGACCGGCGCTACGGGGTGGCCGAGCTGGACCGGGTGGCCGAGGTGCTGGACGCCAGCGCCGAGCGGATCGGCCGGATGCTCACCGCCGAACGCCGGCTGGCCGCCGACGCCTCGCACCAGCTGCGCACCCCGCTCACCGCGCTCTCCATGCGGCTGGAGGAGATCACCGCGCTGGCCCACCAGCCCGAGACGGTGCGGGAGGAGGCCAGCATCGCGCTCCAGCAGGTCGAGCGGCTCACCGACGTGGTCCAGCGGCTGCTCACCAACCAGCGCGACACGCACGGGCCGTCCGCCGGCGGGTTCGAACTGGACGAGGTGATCCGCCAGCAGCGCGAGGAGTGGGCGGCCACCATGCGCGGTGCCGGGCGGCGGCTGGTGACCGAGGGGCTGGCCGGGGTGGTCGCGCTCGGCACCCCGGGCACCGTCTCCCAGGTGCTGGCCACGCTGATCGAGAACTCGCTGATGCACGGCGCCGGCACGGTCACGCTGCGGGTGCGGCCGTCCAGCAGCTCGGTGGTGGTCGAGGTCCAGGACGAGGGCCCCGGGGTGCCGGCCGAGCTGGGCAACCGGGTCTTCGAACGGACGGTCAGCGGGCGCAACTCCACCGGCATCGGCCTGGCGGTGGCCCGCGACCTCGCGGAGGCGGACGGCGGGCGGCTGGAGCTGCTGTCGCTGCGGCCGCCGGTGTTCGCCCTGTTCCTCAACCGCCCGACGGTCGGCTGAAACCGCCCGACGGTCGGCTGACCATCGGGCGGGGGGTTCGCCGGGGGGTGCTCGCCCGGGCTTCGTGCGGGGGCTTCGCGCTACTTGATGTAGGCCGCGTCCTCGGCGGCCAGGATCCGCTCGGCCTGCGCCACCACCGGCTGGTCCGCGAGCTGCTCGTGCTCGGCCAGCTCCGGCATCGCCTTGAAGACCCAGGTGCGGTAGGAGAAGAAGCGGAACAGCGTGGCCACGGCGGTGCCGGCCACCTTGGAGGCGTTGTAGGCCACCGTGCCGGTCATGGCCAGGGTGTAGGTGGTGAACCAGACCGCGCCGTTCTCGATCAGCAGGCCGATCCCGCTGAAGAGCAGGAAGAGCGTGATCTCGCGGCGGCGCGAGGCCGCGTCGCTGTCCCGGTAGACCCAGTAGCGGTAGCCGAGGTAGTTGGCGAGGATCGCCACCACGGTGCCGATCACCGAGCAGCGCACCGGCGCCCAGTGGGTGGCGTGGATCACGGCGTTGGAGACGCCGAAGTTGACCACGATGCCGACCAGGCCGACGACCGCGAACTTCAGCACCTCACCGGAGGCGCCCCGCAGTCGCTGGATCAGGGAGGGGCGCGGAGCGCTGTGCTTCGTCATCCGTCAGGTCTCCTGTGTGCCTGTTCTGAGTGGCTGTCCCCGGGGCCGTTGCCAACGGGCAGACGGCCGCGGGCACATGATCACAACAGTGCCCCGTCTGGGTCAGGCCATCCAGGCTACCGGCTCCCGACGGCGGCACTCGCGCGCGAGCTCGTCCCGGGGCTTCCCGCCGACCGGGGACGCCTCGCCCGCAGTGGCCGCGCACCCGGTTTGAGCGGCCCGGATATCCTGGCAGCGTGACTCTCCCGGGCAGTGCAAAATTTCCAACGGTAGGCATGGTCGGCGGCGGGCAGTTGGCCCGCATGGCACACCAGTCGGGCATCCCCTTGGGGATCCGGTTCAAGCTCCTCGCCGACACCCCGCAGGACTCCGCCTCCCAGGTGGTGGCCGACACCGTGTTCGGCGACTACCGGGACCTGGAGACGCTGCGCCGCTTCGCCGCCGACTGCGACGTGGTCACCTTCGACCACGAGCACGTCCCCACCGAACACCTGCGGGCCCTGCAGGCCGACGGCATCGCCGTGCGGCCGGGCCCCGAGGCACTGGTCAACGCCCAGGACAAGGGCGTGATGCGGGCCAAGCTGGACTCCATCGGGGTGCCCTGCCCGCGCCACCGCCTGGTCGCGGACCCGGCCGACGTCACCGCCTTCGCGGGCGAGGGCGAGGGGTACCCGGTGGTCCTCAAGACGGTGCGCGGCGGCTACGACGGCAAGGGCGTCTGGGTGGTCGCCGACGAGGAGCAGGCGCGCGCGCCGTTCCTGGCCGGCGTCCCGGTGCTCGCCGAGGAGAAGGTCGACTTCGTCCGCGAGCTGGCCGCGAACGTGGTGCGCTCGCCCAGCGGGCAGGCGGTCGCCTACCCGGTGGTGGAGAGCCTGCAGGAGAACGGGGTCTGCGCCGAGGTCACCGCGCCCGCCCCGGACCTGGACCCCGCGCTCGCGAACGAGGCCCAGGAGCTGGCCCTGCGGATCGCCGGCGAGCTGGACATCACCGGCCACCTGGCGGTCGAGCTGTTCCAGACCCGCGACGGCCGGATCCTGGTCAACGAGCTCGCCATGCGCCCGCACAACTCCGGCCACTGGTCGATCGACGGCGCGGTCACCTCGCAGTTCGAGAACCACCTGCGCGCGGTGCTCGACCTGCCGCTCGGCGACCCGCGCCCGCGGGCCCGGTGGACCGTGATGGTCAACGTGCTCGGCGGCGACTACCCCGACATGTACCACGCTTTCCTGCACTGCATGGCCCGTGACCCGGGCCTGCGGATCCACATGTACGGCAAGGACGTGAAGCCCGGCCGCAAGGTCGGTCACGTCACCGTCTTCGGGGACGACCTCGACGACGTGCGCGAGCGGGCGCGTCACGCGGCCGCGTACCTGAGAGGGACCATCACCGAATGAGCAGCTCCTCCCCTGTCGTCGGCATCGCCATGGGCTCCGACTCCGACTGGTCGGTGATGGAGGCCGCCGCCCAGGCGCTCGACGAGTTCGAGGTGCCCTACGAGGTCAACGTGCTGTCCGCGCACCGGATGCCGCGCGAGATGATCGGCTACGGCGAGCAGGCCCACCGGCGCGGCCTGAAGGCGATCATCGCCGGGGCCGGCGGCGCCGCCCACCTGCCGGGCATGCTCGCCTCGGTGACCCCGCTGCCGGTGATCGGCGTCCCGGTGCCGCTGCGCTACCTGGACGGCATGGACAGCCTGCTCTCCATCGTCCAGATGCCGGCCGGCGTGCCGGTGGCCACCGTCTCGGTGGCCGGTGCGCGCAACGCGGGCCTGCTGGCGGTGCGCATGGTCGCCGCCTTCGACCCGGAACTCACCGAGAAGATGGTCGACTTCCAGGCCGAGCTGAACGCCCAGGCCACCGAGAAGGGCAAGAAGCTGCGCGCCAAGGTGGCCGGTTCGACCTCCTTCGGCTTCAGCCGGTAGAGGATGGGGGTCATGACGACCCCTGAACTGCTCGACCGCGCCCGTACGCTGCTCGCCACCGCCCCCGTGGTGGACGGCCACAACGACCTGCCGTGGGCGATGCGCAAGCAGGCCGGCTACGACCTGGACGCCATCGACCTGGCCGCCGACCAGCGCAGCCGCCTGCACACCGACCTCGACCGGCTGCGCGCCGGCGGGGTCGGTGGGCAGTTCTGGTCGGTCTACGTCTCCGCCGACCACACGGGCGACGACGCGGTCAGCGCCACGCTGGAGCAGATCGACTTCGTGCGGGCGCTGGTCGACCGGTTCCCCGACCGGCTGCGGCTGGCCCTGACGGCCGCCGACATGGAGGCCGCCCGGGCCGAGGGCAAGGTCGCCTCGCTGATGGGCGCCGAGGGCGGGCACAGCATCAACTGCTCGCTGGCCACCCTGCGCGCCCTGCACCAGCTGGGCGTGCGGTACATGACGCTCACGCACAACAGCAACGTGCCCTGGGCGGACTCGGCCACCGACGAGCCGGCGGCCGGCGGTCTGACCCGGTTCGGCGAGGAGGTCGTGCGGGAGATGAACCGGGTCGGCATGCTGGTCGACCTCTCGCACACCTCGCCCGACACCATGCGCGCCGCGCTGCGGGTCAGCCGGGCGCCGGTGATCTTCTCGCACTCCTCCTCGCGCGCGGTGCACGACCACCCGCGCAACATCCCCGACGACGTGCTCGCCCAGCTGCCCGCCAACGGGGGGGTGGCGATGGTCACCTTCGTCCCGCAGTTCATCTCGCCCGAGGCCCGCGCCTGGACCGACCGGGCCTCCGAGGAGCTGGCCAAGCACGGCTTCCACCACCTCGCGCACACACCCGAGGCGATGAAGGTGCTGCGCGAGCTGGAGGCCCGCGATCCGCGCCCGATCACCACCGCGGCCACCGTCGCCGACCACCTGGACCACATGCGCGAGGTGGCCGGCATCGACCACCTCGGCGTGGGCGGCGACTTCGACGGGGTCGCCTTCACCCCGGCGGGCCTGGACGACGTGGCGGGCTACCCCAACCTGATCGCCGAACTGCTCGGCCGCCACTGGTCCGAGGCCGACCTGTCCAAGCTCACCTGGGGCAACGCGGTGCGGGTGCTGGGCGCCGCCGAGTCGGTCGCCGCCGAGCTGCGCGCCACCCGCGGGCCGTCGATCGCCACCATCGCCCAGCTGGACGGCTGAGAGCGGTCAGAGCAACGGGATCTCGATCGCCGGGCAGCGGTCCATGACCATCCGCAGCCCGGCCTTCGTGGTCCGCTCGTAGGCCGCCTCGTCGATCACGTCGAGCTGGAACCAGACCGCCCCGGCGCCCTTGGCCACCGCCTGGTCGGCCACCTCGCCGGCCAGCGAGCTGTTCACGAAGACGTCGACCACGTCGACGTCGAACGGGATGTCGGCCAGGGTGGCGTACCCCTGCTCGCCGAGCACCGTCTCGGCCTTGGGGTGCACCGGCACGATCCGCTTGCCGTAGCGCTGCAGGACCTGGGCCACGCCGTAGGCGGCGCGGCGGGTGTTGGTGGACAGGCCCACCACCGCCCAGGTGTCCCCGGTGGCGGTGAGGATCTCGCGGACGGTCGCCTTGTCGCGGAAGTCGGTCATGAGAGGTCCAACACCGCGACGGGATCCGCGATTCCTAGTGCCGCGTCAGGCAACTTTTGCCCGACGGGGCGAAGGTTGCCTGACGCGGCACTAGCTCGGCCGGCCCATCGCCCGGTAGGTCCAGCCCGCCGCGCGCCAGCGCGGGGCGTCCAGCACGTTGCGCCCGTCCAGCAGCCGGCGTTCGGCGACGACCTCGCCCAGCGCCACCGGGTCCAGCTCGCGGAACTCCTGCCACTCCGTCAGGTGCAGCACCACGTGAGCCCCGACGGCCGCCTCGCTCGCCGAGACGGCGTAGGAGAGCGAGGGGAACATCTTGCGGGCGTTGTCCATCGCCTTGGGGTCGTAGACGGTCACCTGGGCGCCCTGGAGCTGGATCTGGGCGGCCACGTTGAGCGCGGGGGAGTCGCGGATGTCGTCCGAGTTCGGCTTGAAGGCGGCGCCGAGCACGGCCACCCGGCGGTCCAGGAAGCCACCGCCGCACTGCTCGCGGGCCAGCTCCACCATCCGCGAGCGGCGGCGCATGTTGATCGAGTCGACCTCGCGCAGGAAGGTCAGCGCCTGGTCGGCGCCGAGCTCGCCGGCCCGGGCCATGAAGGCCCGGATGTCCTTGGGCAGGCAGCCGCCGCCGAAGCCGAGTCCGGCGTTGAGGAACCGGCCGCCGATCCGCTCGTCGAAGGAGAGCGCCTTGGCGAGCAGCGTGACGTCGGCGCCCGCGCTCTCGCAGACCTCGGCCATCGCGTTGATGAAGGAGATCTTGGTGGCCAGGAAGGAGTTGGCCGCGGCCTTGACCAGCTCGGCGGTGGGGTAGTCGGTGATCACCATCGGCACGCCGTCGGCCAGCGGGGTCGCGTACACCTCGCGCAGCAGTTCCTCGGCGCGGCCGCCCTCGCGCACGCCGACCACGATCCGGTCGGGGTGCAGGGTGTCGCCGACCGCGAAGCCCTCGCGCAGGAACTCGGGGTTCCAGGCCAGCTCGATGCCCTCGCCGGCCGGGGCCAGCGCCTGCAGCCGCTCGGCCAGCCGGCCCGCGCTGCCGACCGGCACGGTGGACTTGCCGACCACCAGCGCGGGGCGCCCCAGGTGCGGGGCGAGCGCGTCCACCGCGAGCTCGACGTAGGACATGTCGGCGGCGAACTCGCCCTTCTTCTGCGGAGTGTTGACGCAGATGAAGTGGACGTCGGCGAACTCGCCGACCTCCTGGGGCGAGGAGGTGAAGCGCAGCCGGCCGGTCGAGCCGGGGTGCCCGGCGACGTGCTTGACCAGCAGCTCGGAGAGTCCGGGCTCGTACATCGGCACCTGGCCGGCCGCCAGCGAGGCGAGCTTGTCCGGGTCGATGTCCATCCCGAGGACCTCGAAGCCCAGCTCGGCGAGGCAGGCCGCGTGCGTGGCACCGAGATAGCCGGTACCGATCACCGAGATGCGCAGGGCCACGGGGCTTCCCCTTCACGGGCCGCCGGATCAGAACCGGCGAAGGACAGGAGTGAGGTGCAGCCACCGATGGTATCGGGCGCTCGGCATGTCATCGACGTCACGTCTGGTCATCACGCCGGCCAGGCCTAGAATGGGGATCTACTGAACAGTAACTAACGTCGTTTCGCAAAGGGGCAGCAGACCATGGCTGGCAATGCCGATTTCGACCTCTTCCGCATCTCGGAGGAGCACGAGATGCTCCGCGAGACGGTTCGAGCGCTCGCCGAGGCCAAGATCGCCCCGTTCGCGGCCGACGTGGACGAGCACGGCCGGTTCCCGCAGGAGGCGCGCGACGCCCTGGAGGCGAACGACCTGCACGCGGTGCACGTCCCCGAGGAGTACGGCGGCGCCGGTGCCGACGCGCTGGCCACCGTGATCGTGATCGAGGAGGTCGCCCGGGTCTGCGCTTCCTCCTCGCTGATCCCGGCCGTCAACAAGCTCGGCTCGCTGCCGGTGCAGCTGTCCGGCTCCGAGGAGCTGAAGCAGAAGTACCTGGGAGCGCTCTCCCGGGGCGAGGGCATGTTCTCCTACTGCCTCTCCGAGCCGGACGCCGGTTCGGACGCGGCGGGCATGAAGACCCGCGCGGTGCGCGACGGTGACTTCTGGGTGCTCAACGGCGTCAAGCGGTGGATCACCAACGCGGGCGTCTCGGAGTTCTACACCGTCATGGCGGTCACCGACCCCGAGAAGCGCTCCAAGGGCATCTCGGCCTTCGTGGTGGAGAAGGGTGACGAGGGCGTCTCCTTCGGTGCCCCCGAGAAGAAGCTGGGCATCAAGGGCTCGCCGACCCGCGAGGTCTACCTGGACAACGTCCGGATCCCGGCCGACCGCATGATCGGCGCCGAGGGCACCGGCTTCGCCACCGCGATGAAGACCCTGGACCACACCCGGATCACCATCGCCGCCCAGGCGCTGGGCATCGCCCAGGGCGCGCTCGACTACGCCGCCGGCTACGTCAAGGAGCGCAAGCAGTTCGGCAAGCCGATCGGCGACTTCCAGGGCATCCAGTTCATGCTCGCCGACATGGCGATGAAGCTGGAGGCCGCCCGCCAGCTCACCTACGCCGCCGCGGCGAAGTCGCAGCGCGTCGATGCCGACCTGACCTTCTTCGGTGCGGCGGCCAAGTGCTTCGCCTCGGACGTCGCGATGGAGGTCACCACCGACGCCGTCCAGCTGCTCGGCGGCTACGGCTACACCTGCGACTACCCGGTGGAGCGGATGATGCGCGACGCCAAGATCACCCAGATTTATGAGGGGACGAACCAGGTCCAGCGGATCGTGATGGCGCGGAACCTTCCGAGCGCCTGACCACGGCCCGACCGCCGGGCACCCGACAGCCCCCCGCGCCCCGTCCGGCGCGGGGGGCTGTTGCGTGCCGGACGACCGCTTGTTACGCAGCCGCGACACCGGGACGCGAACTGAACGGCGGGTGAGGGCGTGATGAGAGACGTACTGATCAACACCACCCGTTGGGGGAGTCATGAGGTTGCGCAAGGCGATGGCGGTCGCGGTCACCACGATCGCGCTGGGGCTGGGTGCGGTCGCGTGCAACGACGAGGTACCGGCGACCTCCGCGGCCAGTGCGCCCGCCGCCGCGCCCGCCGCCTCGCACACGCCGGTACCCGCCGGCGCGTCGAGCACCGGTGCGGGGGCGAGGACGAGCGCCAAGCCCGGCACCCCGGCCGGCACCGCCAAGCCGACCGCCGACGCCTCCTCCCGCTGCCACACCGGGGACCTGACGGTGGACGTCCAGCTCCAGCCGTCCTCGATCCTGCCCGACTCGGCGATGGTGTTGGTGACCAACAAGAGCTCGCGCACCTGCACCGTCTACGGCTACCTCGGCTACGGCGGCCTGCGGGCCGACAACAGCCCGATGGTGGTCAAGACCAACCGGGTCGCCTACCCGGGCGCGCCGATGGCCACCACCCTGAAGCCCGGTGACAGCGCCTTCGCCGGCCTGAAGTGGTCCTCCTGCGACAAGGCCGACCCGAACTGCAACGTGCTGGCCGGGCTCACCGTCACCCCGCCGGACGAGACCACCCAGGTCACCGCCAACGTGCTGAGCGTGGACGGCAAGCCGGTGGACCAGCTGCTGGTCTCCGCCGCCGGGTTCACCGTCGGCTCGCTGCAGCCGACCCACGAGGGCGTCGACTTCACCTCCTGACGCCCGCGGCGCGGCGCCGCACCCCGCGAGCCCTCCCGCCCCTGACCGGGGCGGGAGGGCTTCGTCATGCCTCCTGCGAGCGGCCCGGCTACCACTAAAGAGGCATCAGGGAATGGCCTGCCACTGGCTCCGGTTGAGCCCGGCGAATGTCGCCGACGACCTCGGCGGTGAATATCTGGAACGACCCTCCGAAATGTGACGTCCTATTCTCCCGAAGTTGCGACAGTGCCCCTGGTGGCCAGTCGTACCAAGGGATGCTGGGCATCATATTCCCGGATCAGATACCACCTTCGGGCCATCGGAAGGGGTACCGAGGAGGAATTCTCCGAGCGCGCCTCGCCGGATAATCTCGATGACGTGAAGAAGGGCCCCGGAATTCGGGGTTCCACCGGATTTCCCCAGCCGAAAGCCTCCCGAAAGGCAGCCAGTCCCATGGCGCTCACCCAGAACCAGACGCGCGGAGCGCGGGCCGCGGAGGTCACGCCGCCCGCCGCCGGCATCTCCAAGGGCATGGTGACGCTCTTCGCCGCCACCGCCGGCCTCTCGGCCGCCAACACCTACTACGCGCAGCCGCTCCTCACCTCGATCGCCCAGACCTTCCACGTCGGCAGCGGCGCGGCCTCCTGGGTGGTCACCGCCGGGCCGATCGGCTACGCGCTCGGGCTGGCCTTCCTCGTCCCGCTGGGCGACATGGTCAACCGGCGCAAGCTCGTCGTCGCGATGCTCGGCGTGGTGGCGGTCTTCCAGCTGCTGGCCGCGGCCGCCCCCTCGCTCGGGGTGCTGATCGTGGCCGAGATCGTGGCGGCCGTCGTCTCCACCGTCTCCCCGCTGATGGTCTCCTTCGCGGCCAACCTGGCGGCACCCGAACAACGCGGCCGGGTCACCGGAAGCGTGATGAGCGGGGTGCTGCTCGGCGTCCTGCTGGCCCGCACCGCCGGCGGCGTGATCGCCGAGTTCGGCGGCTGGCGGCTGGTCTACGTGGTGGACGCCGTGGTGGTGGCCGTCCTGGCGATCGCCCTGCTCAAGCTGCTGCCCAGCAGCCAGGCCGCGGGCGAGAAGCTCGGCTACGGCAAGCTGCTCGGTTCGGCCGTCTCGCTGCTGCGCGAGGAGAAGGTGCTGCGGCTGCGCACCGCCTACGGCTTCTTCTCCCAGGCCGGCTTCCAGGTGCTGTGGACCTCGCTGGCCTTCCTGCTGGCCAAGTCGCCCTACCACTACAACGAGGGCGTGATCGGCCTGTTCGGCTTCGCCGGGCTGGTCGGCGCGATCGCCGCGCGGCTGGTGGGCCGGCTGGCCGACCGGGGCAAGGAGAGCGTGGCCACCGGTCTGCTGCTCAGCTCGGTGCTGATCAGCTGGGGCCTGATGGTGCTGCACGGCGGCAGCTGGCTGATCGCGATCCTGGCCGGCATCGTCGTCCTCGACTTCGGCGTCCAGGGCATGCAGGTGATGAACCTCAGCATCATCTACCGGCTGCGCCCCGAGGCCCGCTCCCGCCTGACCACCGCGTACATGACCCTCTACCTGGTCGGCGGCATCGCCGGCTCGGCGGGCTCCGGCTGGGCGTACGCCTCGTACGGCTGGACCGGGGTGAGCGTGATCGGCGCGGTCTTCGCCGGGCTCGCGCTGCTCATGTGGGTGGCGGCCGAGGCGGCCAGCAAGCAGCGCCGGATCGCCTACAACCCGCCGCAGCAGCTGACCAGCTGACTCCCGGCCCCCGAACGGCCCTTGAGCACACACACCGACCAGCAGGCAGGAGAGCCGCGATGACCCCCTCCCACCCCGATCACACCGACATCGTCATCGGTGCCGGATCGACCGGCGCGGTCATCGCGGCCCGGCTGTCCGAGCACGCCGACCGCAGGGTCCTGCTGATCGAGGCGGGGCCGGACTACCCGGACCCGGCCGAGCTGCCCGCCCCGCTGCGCAACGGCCTCTACCCCGCGATCGGCACCCACGACTGGGGCTACACCGCCGAGGCGGTGCCGGGCCGCACGATCGGGTTCCCGCGCGGCAAGGTGGTCGGCGGCACCTCGGCGATCAACGTCTCGCTGGCCATGCGGCCCGAGCCGCTGGACTTCGAGGCCTGGACCAAGGTCGGCAACGAGGGCTGGACCTGGGAGGACGTCCTCCCGTACTACGTGAAGCTGGAGGACGACCAGGACTTCGGCGACCAGCCGGTCCCCGAGGGCCGGCCCAGGCTGCACGGCGCGGGCGGCCCGATCCCCATCTGGCGCTGGCAGGACGCCCAGCTGACGCCCCAGCAGAAGGCGCTCCAGGAGGCGGCCAAGCGGCTCGGCTTCCCCGAGGTGGCCGACCACAACGCCCCCGGCGCGCTCGGCGTGGGCCCGCTGCCGCAGAACCTGGTGGACGGGCAGCGGATCTCCACCGCGATCGGCTACCTGGCCGCGGCCCGCAGCCGCCCCAACCTGACCATCCGGGCGAACACCACGGTGGACCGGATCCTCTTCGAGGGCACCCGGGCGGTGGGGGTGCGGGTGGTCACCGACGGGGTGGCCGAGGAGCTGTACGCCGACCGGATCACGCTGTCGGCCGGCACCGTGGCCACCCCCGCGATCCTGCTGCGCTCGGGCATCGGGGCACCGGAGCGGCTCGCCGAGCTGGGGGTCGCGCCGGTGGCCGAACTGCCGGGCGTCGGTGAGAACTTCCTCGACCACTGCACCAACCTGCTGTCGCTGCAGCTGCGTCCGGGCGTCTACGACGAGGCGACGCCGGTGACCCAGATGCTGCTGCAGTTCACCGCCCCGGGCTCCGCGGAGTTCGCGGACATGCAGCTCTACGTCTTCAGCCACGTCGACCTGAACGGCTACGGCTCCTGGGTCAAGGAGCCGCTCGGCACCGACCGGGCGATGATGTTCTCGGTCGGCCTGGAGCTGCCGCGCTCGGTGGGCCACGTGACCATCGACTCGACCGACCCCGAGGCCAAGCCGATCGTGGTCGCCAACTACCTGCAGGACCCGGAGGATCTGCGCAAGATGCGCGAAGGCCTGCGGCTGTGCTGGGAGTTGGCGCGCCAGCCGGAGTTCCGGCTGCTGACCACGGGGAACGTCTGGCCCGGCGCCGAGGTGCTGCGAAGTGACGAAGTGCTGGACGAGTTCCTGCAGAAGACGGTCATCACGCACTTCCACCCGGTCGGCACGGCGAAGATGGGACCGGCCGACGATCCGACCGCGGTGGTGGACGACCGGTGCCGGGTGCACGGCACCACCAACCTGCGGGTCGCCGACGCCTCGGTGATGCCCGTGATGGTCCGCTCGAACACCAACCTGACCTGCATCATGATCGGCGAGCGGGTCGCCGACTGGCTTCTGGACGAAACGAACTGACGTTACGTCAGATCTCAGAAGTGCGGCACGCACCACAGAGCTCCAACCCACCTTTTCGCAAGAGAGGCATTCCGATGAGCCTGAACGGCAAGCGCGTGGTCCTGATCGGCGGCACCTCCGGGATCGGCTTCGCCGCCGCCACGTTGGCCGCGGCCGAGGGCGCGTCCGTGGTGGTCGCGTCCAGCAAGCAGGACCGGGTGGACGCCGCGGTCAAGCGGCTCGGGGGCGACGCCGAGGGCCACCGGCTCGACGTCACCGACGAGGCCCGGATCCGCGACTTCTTCGCCACCGTCGGCGAGTTCGACCACCTGGTCTACACCGCCGGCGACGCCCTGCTGATGAAGGGCCTGGCCGAGATCACCGCGGCCGAGGCCAAGGCCTTCTTCGACATCCGCTACTGGGGTGCCTTCCTCAGCGCCAAGTTCGGCGCCCCGGGCATCCGGGCGGGCGGCTCGATCGTGCTCAGCTCCGGCAGCGTCGCCACCCGCCCGGCGCCGGGCACCGCGGTCGCGGCCGGCAGCACGGCGGCCGCCGAGTCGCTGGCCCGCGCGCTCGCGGTCGAGCTCGGTCCTGCGGTGCGGGTCAACGCGGTGCGTCCGGGCCCGGCCAGGACCGAGATGTGGGGCGCCAGCGTGCCGGACCCGCAGGCCATCTACGACACCTTCGGTCCGCACCTGCTGACCAAGCGCGTCGCCGAGCCCGAGGAGATCGCGCAGGCGTACATCTTCCTGCTGAACAACGCCTTCACCACCGGCACCGTGCTGACCGTCGACGGCGGCCACGTGCTGGTCTGAGGGCCGCCCACGGCGGCACCGAACGCGGCACGGCCCGGGAGTGCGACTCCCGGGCCGTGCTCGCTGCGGGCGGTGGATCAGAAGGCCGGCACCGCGGTGTCGTTCTTGATCGCGTCGAAGACCTGCTTGGACTTGGCCGGGTCCCACTTGACCGCCGACTCGCCGGTGCTGGTGTGGTAGTCCGCGTTGCCGATCGGGATCGTGATGCTCTTGCCGTCGCCGCTGCTGACCGTGCGCATCGCCTCGAAGAGGGTGGCCAGGTCGGTCAGGCCGGTGTTGTTGTCGACGATCAGGGTGTCCAGGCCCGAGCCGATCAGCGGGTAGAGCTCGAAGGGGTTGAGCAGCGTGGCCGGCGAGGCCGCCTGGTGGGCCAGCGCGGAGAGGAACTTCTGCTGGTTGCGCATCCGGCCCAGGTCCTGGTCGGCCATCTGGTGGCGCTGGCGCACGAAGGCCAGCGACTGCGTCCCGTTCAGGGTCTGGCAGCCGGCCTTCAGGTTCAGCCCGGAGTCGGTGTCCTGGATGTCCTTGTCGATGCACATGTGCACGCCGCCCACCGCGTCCACGATGCCGACGAACCCGGCGAAGCCCACCTCGGCGTAGTGGTCGATGTGGATGCCGGTGTTCAACTCCACGGTGCGCACCAGCAGTTCGCCGCCGCCGTTGTTGAAGGCCGAGTTGATCTTGGAGGTGGTGGCGGCGATGGTCCGGCCGCTGCCCGAGGTGTCCTGGTGGGCCGGGATCGGCACCCAGGAGTCACGCGGGATGCTCATCAGCGTGTTCCCGTGGTCGCCGATGTGCAGGATCATCATCGAGTCGCTGCGCTTGCCGTCGTCCGAGCCGGTGTGCATGTCCTGCTTCTGCGCGGCGGTCAGACCGTCCCGGCTGTCCGAGCCGACGATCAGCCAGTTGGAGCCCTTGCCCGCCGCCGGGCGCCCCGGGTAGTCGGCGAGCACGTTCTGGTGCTGCAGCTTCGAGTCGGCCCAGAAGTAGGTGCCCACGCCGGTGACCAGCACCGCCAGCACCACCCCGAGCACGGCGTACTTGATCTTGCGGCGGCGCGGCCAGCGCTTGCGGGCCTGCGGCACCGGGCCGCCGGGTCCGCCCGGGCCGCCGGCGCCACCGGGACCGGCCGGTCCGGCGGGCTGCCGCAGCGGCTGCCCCGGCACCTGGGGCGGGCGCTGCCCGGACTGCTGGGCCTGGGCGGGCCGGGGCGCCGGCGGGCGCCGTCCGGCGGGTGCGCCCGGGGCGCGCGGCGAGAGACCGGGCGGCAGCGGCGGCTCGGCGCCGCCACCGGCCGCACCGTCTTGGCCGCCGTACCCACTGCCACCGCCGCTCGGGCGGCCCTGCTGCCACGTGTTCATGCTGTCGAGAATGCCCGATCGATTCGCCCCGAAGCCGACTCGTGCCCTCCTGCGGGTCGCTTGTAGCAGAGTTGATGCAGGCGCGGGACGCTCCCGGCGCACGGGGACCCGGGAAGCACGCCCGGCGGTCGAGACGAACCTTGACCGCCCGGAAGAGCGCGTGTTTGCATGAGAACCATGGACCAGAGCCCGAGTCTCACGCGTCGGCGGCACGTCGACCTGCAGCGTGTCTCCGGCTCGCTCTGTCGTCCCCGTGCCCGCGGCTGACCACCCGCCGCCCCCGCCACCCTTCACCAGGCCCCCCTCGGCCGGATCTCGCGTGCCGCCCCCGGGGTGCTCCCGTCGCAGCTGTGCCACCCGCCCGCCCGGTCGCACCGTCACGCCGCCGCACCCTCGCGGCCCGGCCGCGTCCCGGCTGCCCACCTCCCGCGTGCCCGCCCCGCCGCTCGCCCGCGGCAACCCTGAGGTTGTGAACCATGGCCACCGTCCTCGCCGTCTCCGGCTCCCCGTCCCCGACCTCCCGCACCACCCGCCTGCTGCGCCACGTCGGCGCCCACCTCGCCGCCGAGGGGCACCGGGTGCTTCCGCTCGACGTCCGCGAGCTGCCCGCCGAGCCGCTGCTGGCCGGCGACACCCGGCATCCGGAGATAGCCCGCGCCCTGGAGCTGGTCGAGGGGGCGGACGGCCTGGTGATCGGCACGCCCGTCTACAAGGCCGCCTACTCCGGCCTGCTGAAGGCCCTGCTGGACGTGCTGCCGCAGTACGCGCTGGCCGGCAAGACCGTGCTCCCGCTGGCCACCGGCGGCTCCACGGCCCACGTGCTGGCCGTGGACTACGCGCTGCGCCCGGTGCTCTCCTCGATGGGCGCGAGCCACATCACCCAGGGCTGGTTCGTGCTGGACCGGCACATCTCGGTGCGCGAGGACGGCGTCACGGTGGTCGAGCGCGAGACCGACGTGCTGCTGCGCCCGGTGGTCGACGCGTTCGCCGCCGCGCTGCGCCCGCGGGCCGAGCCGGCGCTGCTCGCGCGCCCCTGAGAGAGCCTCCCCGGACCCCTAGGGGGACCCGCTCCGGGACCCGTACAACTCTGGTCGTCCAGCGTCCTCCCGCCGGATGACGAGGGCCCTGACCTCATGCCCTAGGTTGATTTCATCGGCTCGGCCCCTGCTGTCAAGGGGGCCGGGCTCGGGGGAACAACGACCTAGGAGCCAGACGTGACGACTGCATCTGCAGCCGTGCAGACTTCCGAGAACCCGGGCGGCCGGCCCACGAGCGCCGCCAGCGCGCGGCAGGTGACCAAGGCCTACGGCGCGGGCGAGACCCGGGTCACCGCCCTGGACGCGGTGGACGTGGACATCGAGCGCGGCCGGTTCACGGCGATCATGGGGCCCTCCGGCTCCGGCAAGTCCACGCTGATGCACTGCCTGGCCGGTCTCGACACGGTCAGCCAGGGGCGGATCTGGATCGGTGACACCGAGGTCACCGGGCTGAAGGACAAGCAGCTCACCCGCCTGCGGCGGGACAAGATCGGCTTCATCTTCCAGGCCTTCAACCTGCTTCCGACGCTCAACGCGCTGGAGAACATCACCCTCCCGATGGACATAGCCGGGCGCAAGCCCGACCAGGCCTGGCTCGACCAGGTCGTCAGCACCGTCGGTCTGGGCGAGCGCCTCAAGCACCGGCCGACCCAGCTCTCCGGCGGCCAGCAGCAGCGCGTCGCGGTGGCCCGGGCCCTGGCCGCCCGGCCGGAGATCATCTTCGGTGACGAGCCCACCGGAAACCTCGACTCCCGCTCCGGCTCCGAGGTCCTGACCTTCCTGCGGCGCTCGGTGGACGAGCTGGCGCAGACCATCGTGATGGTCACCCACGACCCGGTGGCCGCGAGCTACGCGGACCGGGTGCTCTTCCTGGCCGACGGCCGCATCGTCGACGAGATGCACGCCCCGACCGCCGACTCCGTCCTCGAGCGCATGCGCCGTTTCGACGGCAAGCGCACCAGCTGAGCCGGGGCCGACACCGATGCTGCTCAAAACCTCACTGCGGAGCTTCGTGGCCCACAAGGGCCGGATGGTGCTCTCGCTGATCGCCGTCGTCCTCTCGGTCGCCTTCGTCTCCGGCACCCTGGTCTTCTCCAACACCGCCACCAGCACCTTCGACAAACTCTTCGACGCCACCGCCTCCGACCTCTCGATCAGCCAGGCACCGCCCAAGGGCGGTGACGAGGCCCAGCAGAACGGCGGCAGGACGCTGACCGTCCCCGCCACCGCCGTGGCGCGACTGGCCGGTCAGCCCGGCGTCAAGACCGCCGACGGCCAGGTCTCGGTGCAGACCGGCACCCTGGTCAACCCGAAGACCAACAAGGCGATCGGCCCCACCAGCGGCGCCCCGACCATCGTCGGCGCCTGGGTGCCCGGTCCGCACCCGGCGATGACCATCACCTCCGGCGGCGCGCCGGCCGGGTCCGGTCAGCTGATGATCGACGCGGACACCGCCAAGCACGCGGGCCTGCACCCGGGCGACCCGATCCGGGTGATCGGCGACCTGGGCACCTTCGACTACACGATCTCCGGCATCGCCACCTTCAACGGCACCAACCCCGGTGCCGCGCTGGCCTTCCTGGACGTTCCCACCGCCCAGCACGACCTGCTGGGCGACGCCGCCGGCTTCACCTCCATCGACGTCTACGGCGACGGCAGCCGCAGTGACGACCAGCTGAAGTCGGAGGCGGTCGCCGCGCTCGGCAACGGCTACCAGTTCAAGACCGCCGCCGAGCAGAAGGCCGACAACCAGAAGGGCGTCGGGTCCTTCCTCGACTTCATGAAGTACGTGATGCTCGGCTTCGCCGGGGTCTCGCTGCTGGTCGGTGCCTTCCTGATCATCAACACCTTCTCGATGCTGGTCGCCCAGCGCACCCGCGAGATCGGTCTGCTGCGCGCACTCGGCGGCAGCCGCCGCCAGGTCAACCGCTCGGTGCTGATCGAGGCGCTGCTGCTCGGCGTGCTCGGCTCCACCCTGGGCATGCTGGCGGGCCTGGGCCTCGCGCTGCTGCTGATCCAGCTGATGAAGGCGGTGGGGATGAACCTGTCCTCCTCGCTGGTGATCGGCGCCAACGTGCCGGTCGCCTCGTACCTGGTCGGCATCGTGATCACCGTGCTGGCCGCCTGGATCCCGGCCCGCCGGGCCGGCAAGGTCTCGCCGATGGCCGCGCTGCGCGACCACGGGACGCCGAGCGAGGGCGCCGCCAACAAGATCCGGACGGCCCTCGGTCTGCTGATCACCGCCGCCGGTGGCGCGCTGCTGGCCGCCGGGGCCGGTGCCAAGGCACTCGGCACCGGCGGCAGCGAGCTGGGCCTGGGCCTGGTGCTGACCCTGCTCGGCTTCGTGGTGCTCGGCCCGCTGCTGGCCGGCGTGGTGATCCGGGTGCTCGGTGTCGCGCTGCCGGCCCTGTTCGGTCCGGCCGGGCGGCTGGCCCAGCGCAACGCGCTGCGCAACCCGCGCCGCACCGGTGCCACCGCCGCCGCGCTGATGATCGGCCTGGCGCTGGTCACCGGTGCCTCGGTGGTCACCAACTCGATGGTCAGCTCCACCAGCTCGCAGATCGACAAGTCGGTGGGCGCGGACTACATCGTCACGGTCAACCACGGCGGCCTGACCACCGCCATGGTCGACGCGGCCAAGGGCACCCCGGGGCTGTCGCACGTCACCGAGCAGCGCGAGCTCCCGGCCACCCTGACCACTCCGGCCGGCAAGCAACTGGACGAGTTGGTCTCGGCCGTCTCGCCCACCTTCACCCAGGACTTCTCGCTGCCGGTCACCTCCGGCAGCACCGAGGGCCTGGCCAGTGGCGGGATCTCGGTCGACGCGAACTTCGCCAAGGACAACGACCTGAAGGCCGGCGACAAGCTGGCGGTCGACTACGGCAAGGGCCGCACCCAGACCCTGCCGATCGCGGTGGTCACCACCACCGGCAACACCATCTTCGACCGCCACTTCTTCGCCACCATCGACACCGTCGCCCAGGCGGTCCCGCTGGACCAGCAGCCCGGCGACGTGGCCGTCTTCGGCAAGGCCGCCCCCGGGGCGGACGTCGAGAAGACCCTGACCGCCCTGCAGGACTCGCTGACCGCCTACCCGCAGGTCTCGGTGCAGGACCAGGCCGGCTACAAGAAGATCGTCCAGAAGAGCGTGGACACCCTGCTGTACCTGGTCTACGGCCTGCTCGGGCTGGCGATCACCGTCGCGGTGCTCGGCGTGGTCAACACGCTGGCGCTCTCGGTGGTCGAGCGGACCAGGGAGATCGGACTGCTGCGGGCGATCGGCCTGTCGCGCCGTCAGCTGCGCCGGATGATCCGCCTGGAATCGGTGGTGATCGCGGTCTTCGGCGCGGTCCTGGGCACCGGCCTCGGCCTGGCCTGGGGCGTCACCGCCCAGCGGGTGCTGCGCAACTCCGGACTGAACGAGCTGTCGGTCCCGGTGGGCACCATCGTGGTGGTCCTGCTGCTCTCCGCGGTGGTCGGCCTGCTGGCCGCGCTGCTGCCGGCCTTCCGGGCCGGGCGGATGAACGTGCTGGCGGCCATCGCCACCGACTGACCCGCCGTCAGTCCACCGGGCCGGGCGCTCCCACGGGGGAGGAGCACCCGGCCCGGTCGCGCATTCCGGCCGTTCATCCAGGTCCGGTACCGTTGCCTGCGATGAACACCATGGCTGCTGAGGAGCTGCCGGCGGTCTCCGTGATCATGCCGGTGCTCAACGAGGAACGACACCTTCGCACCGCCGTGCGGCGCATCCTGGAGCAGGAGTACGCCGGGGCCATGGAGGTGGTGATCGCGCTCGGCCCGTCCAGTGACCGGACCGACCAGATCGCCGCCGAGCTGGCCGCCGAGGACTCGCGGGTGCGGACCGTGCCGAACCCCACCGGGCGCACCCCCGCCGGGCTGAACGCCGCGATCAGAGCCTCCTCCCATCCGATAGTGGTACGGGTGGACGGCCACGGGCTGCTCACGCCCGGCTACATCGCCACCGCGGTGCGCCTGCTCGGCGAGATGGAGGCGGCCAACGTCGGCGGCATCATGCACGCCGAGGGCGAGAGCGAGTGGGAGAAGGCCGTCGCCGCCGCGATGACCGCCAAGATCGGCGTGGGCAACGCCGCCTTCCACACCGGTGGCCTGGCCGGCCCCGCCGAGACCGTCTACCTGGGCGTCTTCCGGCGCGAGGTGCTGGAGAAGCTCGGCGGCTACAACGAGGAGTTCATCCGCGCCCAGGACTGGGAGCTGAACTACCGCATCCGCCAGGACGGCGGCCTGATCTGGTTCACCCCGCAGCTGAAGGTCACCTACCGCCCGCGCCCCAGCGTGCGCGCGCTGGCCAAGCAGTACAAGGACTACGGCCGCTGGCGCCGGGTGGTCACCCGCTACCACCGCGGCTCGGTCAACCTGCGCTACCTGGCCCCGCCGAGCGCGCTGATCGCGGTGCTGCTCGGGCTGGTGCTGGGAGCTGCCGTGCACCCCGCCTTCTTCGTCCTGCCGGCCGGCTACGCGCTCGGGATCATCGGCGGCTCGGTGGTGGAGGGCCGCGGCCTGTCCGTCCGGGCGCGGCTGCAGCTCCCGCTGGCGCTGGCCACCATGCACTTCAGCTGGGGCTTCGGCTTCCTCACCTCACCGCGCAAGCTGGCCGCCAAGGTGATCGCCAGTGCGGCGCCCGGTACCCGGCCCGTACCGGAACGTACCGGCTGAGCGAGGGAGCCGCTACCGTCAGTCGTATGACGGAGGCGGTGCGTATCGAAGCCAGTGCGGACGTCGATCCGCGGGCACGGATCGGGGCGGGGAGCGCCGTGTGGCACCTCGCCCAGATCCGCGAGGACGCGGTGGTCGGCGCCGAGTGCGTGATCGGGCGCGGCGCCTATCTCGGCCCGGGGGTGCTGCTGGGCGACCGGGTGAAGGTGCAGAACCACGCGCTGCTCTATGAGCCGGCCGTGATCGAGGACGGGGTGTTCATCGGCCCCGCGGCCGTGCTGACCAACGACCTCTACCCGCGCTCGGTCGGTGTCGACGGCCGCCTCAAGGGCGCCGAGGACTGGCTGGCCCGGGGCGTCACGCTGCGGCAGGGCTGCTCGATCGGGGCCCGCGCGGTGCTGGTGGCCGGGGTGACGGTCGGCCGCTGGGCGCTGGTGGCGGCCGGCGCGGTGGTGCACCGGGACGTTCTGGACTTCGCGCTGGTGGCGGGCGTCCCGGCGCGCAAGACCGCCTGGGTCGGCCGGGCCGGCCAGCCGCTGCGCCGCCAGGGCGTGGGCCGCTGGCGCTGTCCGTGCACCGGCGAGACCTACGCCGAGGCGAACGGGCGGCTGGCGCTGATGGTCTGACCCGGTGGGCGGCCGGCCCGGCGGCGGGGCTCAGCCCAGGCGCAGGGTCACTCGTTCGGCCTCGATCCGGGCTGCCCACTGATCCTCCGTCAGCCCCGCGGAGTTGCGGCAGAGCACCACCGAGGCGCCGGCCGCGAGCGGGGCCAGCAGGCCCGCCTCCAGGCCGGCCCAGCTGTCGTAGGGCAGCGTGCTGAGCACCCGCGAGCCGCGCTCCAGGCCCAGCCGTGCGGCGCCCTCCCGGGCCAGGTCCACGGTCTGCTCGCCCGTCAGCTTGAGCGCCAGGCCGTCCACGGCGGTCTCCAGCGCGGGGGCCTGCGGATCCACCGGCGAGTACGGCGCGAACCGGTCGCCCTGCCCCGGCACCTCGGCCGCGTAGTCGAGGAACCCGTCGGGCCGCTGCGGGAACCGGCCGCCGAGCGGACGCAGCGCCAGCGCCACCCGTTCGCCGGAACAGGCCTGCGCGGCTTCCAGCCCGTCCGGTCCGCTGATCACCAGTTCGGCCGTGGCCGGGTCGCCGCCCGGCAGTGCGGTGACGCCCACCGACCAGCAGGCCAGCAGCCAGACCGCGCTCTGCCAGTGCGCCGGGAGGAGCAGTGCCGCGCGGTCCTCCGGGCCCGCGTTCAGCTCGTCCTGGAGCAGATTGGCCGTCTTGGCGACCCAGTTGTCGAAGGTCTTGACCGAGAGTTCCACCCGCTCACCCGACAGATCGTCGTAGAAGGTGACCAGGGGACGGGCGGAGTCCTCACCGAGGGCGGCTCGCAGCAGCTCGGCGGGGGTACGGGCGTCGGCAGCGAATGGCGCAGTCATGGTGCGTCCCAGCCTACGGCCTGAGCTTGTTCGGATGGGAGGGGGTCCGGGGAGGCTCGCCGGTCGCGTGTCCCGGTGCGTGTGCCGGTGCGTGCGCCCGGCCGGATCGGGTGCCCGCCGGACAGTGGATCAGTCGATGGTGCGTCAGATGCCGCGCCGGGAGCGGGTCGCAGGGGTGTCGGCGGCGCGCCCGGGAGCGGCCGGACGGGTGGCGAGTCGTCGGATATGAACGCATTATCCCTTTTATGCGCATTTCACTGATCCCCCTTCTCGGCCTCGGCTGCACCGCCGCCCTGCTCATGCCCGCGTCGGCCGCGGGTGCGGCGCCGGCCCGGACCCACCAGCCCACCGCCCAGCGGACCAGCGCCCCCCGGACCACCACCCTCGCCCTCACCCCGCTGCCCGCCGCCGCGGCGGACGCCGACCGCGCGGGCGAGCCGGGTGCCGCGGACGGCGGGGACGATCAGGGCGGCGCGGACCGTACCCGGGGTGCGCTGACGCGCGGCCTGGACGCCCCGAGCACCGCGGGCTTCGCCCTGCTCGGGGTCAGCTGGGACGACCCCACCGCCACCCTGCACGGGACCGTCGAGGTCCGCACCCACCGGGCGGGCGCCGGCCGCAGTGCCGGCTGGAGCGCCTGGCGCCCGCTCGCGGCCGACACCGAGGACAGCACCGGCCAGGGTCTGGAGGCCGCCCGCGGACCGCACGCCCGCGGCGCCACCGCGCCGCTGTGGGTCGGCCCCAGCGACGGCGTGCAGGTGCGGGTCCACGGGACCGGCGAACTGCCGCAGGGGCTGCGGGCCGACCTGGTCGACCCGGGGCGCGCGGCCGCCGTGCCCGTGCCCGTGCTGCCGCCCCAGGGCGAGGCGGCCTCCGACCGGCTGCACGCCGCCGCCCACCAGGCGCCCAGACCCGGCATCGTCACCCGGTCCGGCTGGGGCGCGGACGAGAGCCTGCGGGCGTCGGGCTACGTCTACACCGGCCCCGTGAAGGTGGTCTTCGTCCACCACACCGACACCGGCAACGGCTACAGCTGCGCCGACTCGCCCTCGGTGATCCGCTCGATCTACCAGTACCACGTGGTGAGCAACGGCTGGCGCGACATCGGCTACAACTTCCTGGTCGACCGCTGCGGCACGATCTACGAGGGCCGGGCCGGGGGAGTGGCCCGCTCGGTGCTCGGCGCGCACACCCTGGGCTTCAACACCGACTCCTCCGGCGTCGCCGCGCTCGGCACCTACACCACCGACTCGCCGCCGCAGGCCCAGGTCGACGGCATCATCAAGATCGCCGCCTGGAAGCTCGGCCTGGCCGGCCGGGACGCGGCCGGCACCGCGACCCTCACCTCCGCCAGCGACGGCAGCCGCTACCCGGCGGGCACCAGCCACACCTTCAACGCGATCTCCGGCCACCGGGACGCCTTCGCCACCGACTGCCCCGGTGACACCCTCTACGCCCGGCTCGGCGACATCCGCACCCGCGCCGCCCACCTCCAGGGGCGGTAGCGCGCGCCAGGCGGCAGCGGCCCTGCGGTCCCCGGCGACCGGCGGGGGCGGCCGGGCCGCTGCCGCGTCAGGCTGCTGACATCCGGTCAGCGCCGGGCGAAGCCGCTGGTGGGGGCGCCGCCGCTCGGGCCCTGTCACCCCTGCGCGGCAGACTGGCAGGGTGAGCGACCTCCCGCTCGAGCGGGTCTGGCTCCCCGGCCACCCGCTCGACCTGCACCGCACCCTCGCCCCGCTGAGCCGGGGCCCGGGCGATCCGGCCTGCCGCCTCGGTGGTGACGGCGCCCTCTGGCGTGCCTCGCGCACCCCGGCCGGGCCGGGCACGATCCGGGTGGTCGAGCGGTACGGCGAGGTGCGGGCGCGGGCCTGGGGGCCGGGCGCGGCCTGGCTGCTGGAGCGGCTGCCGGTGCTGCTCGGCGCCGAGGACGACCCGGCGGGCCTGGCGCCGCTGCCGCCCGGGCCGGTGCGCGAGGCCCAGCGCGCCCACCCCGGGCTGCGGCTGTGCCGCACCGGCCTGGTGCTGGAGTCGCTGATCCCGGCGGTCCTGGAACAGAAGGTGACCTCCGACGAGGCCTACCGCGCCTGGCGCCTGCTGCTGCGCGACTTCGGCACCCCGGCCCCGGGCGCGGAGGCGGACGGCGTGGCCGCGGGGATGCGGGTGGCCCCCTCGGCCCGGGAGTGGGCGCTGATCCCGTCCTGGGCGTGGCACCGCGCGGGTGTCGACCCGAAGCGCTCGGCCACCGTCCAGCGCGCCGTCCGCCTGGCGCCACGGCTGGAGCAGGCCGCCGGCATGCCGCACGCCGAGGCCCGCGCGCGCCTGACCGCCGTCCCCGGCATCGGCGAGTGGACGGCCGCCGAGACCCTGCAGCGCAGCAACGGCGACGCCGACGCCGTCTCGGTCGGCGACTTCCACCTGCCCAACATCGTCGGCTGGGCGCTGGCCGGGCGCCCCCGCTCCGACGACGCCGACCTGCTGGCCCTGCTCGCCCCGTACGCGCCGCACCGCCACCGCGTCTGCCGCCTGATCGCGCTCAGCGGCCTGCGCCCGCCGCGCTACGGGCCGCGGCTGGCGCCGAACGACCACCGGCGGCGGTGAGCCCGGTCAGCCGCCGCTCACGAGACCGAGTACAGCCCCGTCTCGCGGTCGCGGTAGACGGAGCCCGCCTTGCGGAGCTGTTCGAGGTCGCGGCGCACGGTCCGCGGGTCGGGGTACACCTTGTAGGTCTCGCGGGCGCGGGTCCAGTCCCAGCCGCCACCGCCCAGGCGCATCGCCTCCAGAAGCTGGGCGCGGCGCTCGATGGCGGAGGTGGGGGCGTCGTCGGGGATGTTCTCGTTCATCCGCTCATTCTCTCGCGCCCGTGCGGTGCCCGGCGCCACAGTGCCCGGCGCACCCGCGCGGGAGTAGCCTCGGCGGGGTGACCGAGCCGACCCATCTCCGCGAGATCCGGGCCTCCTACGACACCGTCGCCGCCGACTACGCCGACCTCGTGCGCGACGCCTTCCGGAACGACCGCACGGGCCGCGCGGTGCTGGGCGCCTTCGCCGACCTCGTGCGTGCCGGGGGCGGTGGCCCGGTGGCCGATGTCGGCTGCGGTCCCGGCCATGTGACGGCGCATCTGCACGACCTCGGGGTGGACGCGTTCGGCATCGAACTGTCGCCGGAGATGGTCGCGGTGGCCCGTCGGGACCACCCGGGGCTGCGGTTCGAGGTCGGCTCGATGACGGCCCTCGACCTGCCGGACGGCGGGCTCGGCGGCGTCCTGGCCTGGTACTCCATCATCCACACCCCGCCGGAGGTGCTGCCGGCGGTCCTCGCCGGGTTCCACCGGGTGCTGGCGCCCGGCGGCCACCTGCTGCTCGGCTTCCACGTCGGCGACGAGCGGCGGCGCAAGGAGGAGGGCTACGGCCACCGGATCGCGCTGGACCTCTACCTGCTGTCGCCCGACCGGATCACCGACCTGGCCGCGCAGGCGGGTCTGGTGCCGCAGACCCGGCTGATCACCGACTCGCCGCGCCCGGGCGGGGCACCGCAGGCGCGCCTGCTGTTCCGCAAGGCCCGGACCGGCGAGTAGGCGCCGAGGGGCGAGCAGGCCCTCACACCCGCGACGAACGAACCCACGTGGCCGTGCCGGACCCAGGGTGGCCGGCAGGTGCCGCCCCCGCACCGGTGACCGGAACGAACAGCGAGGTCAGCGAGAGGGCGGCGGCGACGGCCCAGAAACGAAGCTTCATCAGGATCTCCTCATGGCAGCGCCGCCGAAACCTGAACTCGGTGGCGCTGCCATCGTCCTGACCAGTCGGGCCGGGAGGCCAGCCGAGGTGACGCCGAATCACCTGTTGGAACCAATAAGTCGTTCAATGCGCCCGGCGCCGACCGACTTTCAGCTCAACAGCCGGTTCAACTCACCGCACGGTGATGAACGGATCCGGCGCCCGCTCCTCGCGGTCCGGCGGCACGGTCGCCGGCCGTCCGACCGCGACGGCGCCCATCGGGTCCCAGCCGGCGGGCAGGTCCAGCACCTCGCGCACGGTGTCCCGGCAGAACATCGTGGACGACACCCACGCCGTCCCGTAGCCCTCGCCCGCCAGCGTGACCAGCAGGTTCTGCACCGCCGCGCCGATCGCCACGGTGAACATCTCGCGCTCGGCCCCGGCCCGCCGGGCATCGGGGTAGTGGTGCGAGCCGTCCATCGCCAGGCAGGGCACCACCAGGTACGGCGCCTTGCGCAGCACGTCGCCGCGCGCGGTGCGCCGCGCGATCCGCTCCTCGTCCCAGCCGTCCAGCTCGCGCAGGTCGCGCCGCCAGGCGCCGAGCATCGCGTCCAGCAGCGCGGTGCGGGCCTGCTCCGTCTCCAGCAGCACGAAGCGCCACGGCATCGTGTGGTGCGGGGCGGGCGCGGTCACGGCGGCGGCCACCGCGCGGCGGACCGCCTCCGGGTGCACCGGCTCGTCGCTGAACTCCCGCACGGTGCGGCGCATCGTCACCGCCGCGCGGACCGCCTCCGAGGTGCCGTAGCGGAACATGTCGTCCTCCAGCGACCGGATCAGCGGGCTGACGCCCGCGCCGTCCGCCTCGGTGACCGCTTCGGGCAGGCCGCGCACCACCGCGACCGGGGTGCCGGTGGCCTTGCCCTTCACCAGGTCGGCCGCCGCGGCGAGTTCGTCGGCGGTGGCGGTGACGGTCAGGGCCAGCTCGTTGCCGTGGCTGTCGGTACGGCCGCGGTGGTCCTCCAGGACGCTCACGCCGGCAGCGCCGATCGTCACATCGGTCAGCCCGCTGCGCCAGGGGCGGCCGAAGGTGTCGGTGATCAGCACGCCGACCTGGCGGCCGGTCAGCTCGTGGATCCGGGCGCGGATCCGGCGGGCCGAGTCGTCCGGGTCCAGCGGCAGCAGCAGGATGGTGCCGGGCGCGGTGTTGGAGGCGTCCACCCCGGCCGCGGCCATCACCAGGCCCTGCCGGTTCTGCACGATCCGGGTACGGCCGCGCCGGGCGACCACCCGCACCGCCTCGGCGTCGATCGCCGCCTCGCGGTCGTCGGCCTGCATCAGCCGGCCCTCGGCCTTGCTGACGATCTTCGAGGTGACCACCACGACGTCGCCGGAGCGCAGTTCCAGCCCCTTGACGATCAGCTCGCCGAGGTCGGCGCCCCGCTCGACCTCGGGCATCCCGAGGACCGGCAGGATTTCGAGGGCACGGCTCATGACCGCACCTGTTCGGCCAGCTCCAGCGCGGCGCGGGCCATCGCGGCGGTGGCCGCCGGGTCGGACATCAGCAGCGGGACCGCCCGGCAGGGGATGCCGGCCGCCTCGACCTCGCCCACCGCGTCGGCGTCGGCCTCGTCCACCAGCCAGCCGTCGATCAGGTCGGCGCCGTAGTGCAGTGCCACGGCCGAGGCGGAGGCCGTCACTCCGACGGCCGCCAGCACCTTGTCCGCCATGCCGCGCACCGGCGCGCCGCCGATGATCGGCGACAGCCCGACCACCGGGGCGGCGGCCCTGGCCACCGCCTCCCGGATGCCCGGGACGGCCAGGATGGTGCCGATGCTCACCACCGGGTTGGACGGCGGGAAGAGGATCACGTCGGCCGCGGCGATCGCCTCCAGCACGCCCGGGGCGGGCTTGGCCGTGTCGGCACCGACCGGGATGATCGCCTCGGCGTCCACGGCCGCGTGCAGTTTGACCCAGTACTCCTGGAAGTGGATCGCGCGGGTGCCCTCCGCGTCGGTGATCCTGACGTGGGTCTCCACCCGGTCGTCGCTCATCGGCAGCAGCCGCACCCCGGGCTGCCAGCGGTCGCAGAGCGCCTCGGTGACGGCGCTCAACGGGTAGCCGGCGCCGAGCATCTGGGTGCGCACGATGTGGGTGGCGAAGTCCTTGTCGCCGAGCCCGAACCAGGACGGCCCG
Organism: Kitasatospora sp. NBC_01302; assembly: GCF_035976515.1. NCBI lineage: Bacteria > Bacillati > Actinomycetota > Actinomycetes > Kitasatosporales > Streptomycetaceae > Kitasatospora > Kitasatospora sp. NBC_01302. The sequence goes on along the minus strand of NZ_CP108404.1, from coordinate 3,814,647 downwards.
ACGCCGTAGGCGGTCAGCTCGTCCTTGACCGCGAAGCTCTCCTCGGCCCGGCCCCAGCCCTGTTCCTCATGGATGCCGCCGCCGAGCGTGTACATCACGGTGTCCAGGTCGGGGCAGACCTTGAGCCCGAAGAGGTGAATGTCGTCCCCGGTGTTGCCGATGACGGTGATCTCGTCGCCGGGGGCCACGACGTCCTTGAGCCCGCGAAGGAAGCGGGCACCCCCGATCCCGCCTGCCAGTGCCACGATACGCATGCGCCCATCCTGCCAGGCGGCCGCCGCGGCCCTGTCGTTGTGGCCACCGCCCTACGGCAGTTCCGCCTCCAGCTCGCGCTCGACCGCCGCGGGGCCGTACTGGTTCATCTCGGTCAGGCCGGGCGAGTAGAGGTGGATGCTCAGGGCCGGCTCCAGTGCGGCGTTGACCACCTCGTGCCGGTAGCCGCTGGAGAAGACGCGGTGTCCGCCGGGCCGCAGCGTGCGGGTGCGCTCGTCGCCGTGGGCGCCGGAGCGGGGGGCGCCGTGCTGGGGCACGGTCAGCGAGCGCTCCACCAGCTCGCCCTGAACGACCGTCATGACGCCGGTGGCGGAGCCGTGGTCGTGGAAGCCGCTGCTCTGGCCCGGCAGCCAGCTGAGCAGCCAGACCTCGTAGCCCGGGCCGGTCTCCAGCCGGGCGTACCAGCGGCTCAGCGCGTCGTAGCGGACCAGCGGCGCCCAGCGGTCGTGGTCGGCGGCGATCTCGCGGACCAGCCGGACGTAGTCGGCCACCGTGGTCGGGTGGGCGGGCAGGTCGGTGCGGGCCAGGTGCGGGAAGGCCAGCGGGTCGCCGGCGATGCTCACGTCGCTCAGCCCGTCCGCCCAGCTGGCGGCGGGCAGCGCTGCGGGCAGGCGGCGGGCGGCCGCGGCCTGGCGGCTGGGCTTGTTGCGGTCGCGGTTGCGCTTACGGGGGCGGATTCGGCCACGCATCATGCGGTCCTCGGCGGCTGGTCGGCGGAGCTGGGGCGGGGGAGCCGGGTCCGCGGAACAGGGGTCGGATGCGCGGGCGGCCTCGGTGGTCCTGGTGCGGCGCGCCGAGGCTGGGAACCGTCCGGGTCAGGGATGGAGGACCCGGAAGAGGGAAAAAGCCGACGCGCCTAGAGACAACAGGAGCAGCGACGGCAACACAGAGCGCTCGCGGCACGCTGGAGCAGCACGTGGCGGCTCTGCGGGGCGTAGGACTCTGACATGCGTTACAGCAGACAGGGTAGTCGGGGTTCGTGTCAAGCCAGCCCGTAGGGCCATCAGAGGGACATCGCGGACGAACCACCGAATCAGGTGATAAGTCCGACTCGATGTTTCGATGTCCAGATTGCCGGGAAGGGAGGCCGTTGACCTGGTTGATCCCAGGTCAGACCCGGTGCGCCGGCGGCTCCGACCCGTGGCTTCTAGCCATCGAGGGCGGCGTCGGCAACCGGATCGGCTCGGTGCTCGTCTCCGCCAACGGACGGAGGCGAGGGGTCCGGATGACGCGCCTCGGCCGCGAGCTGCGGAAAGTCCGTTCTGTCCGAATATGTACACTATTTGTAGCCGCTTGGTTCCGGGGAGTGAATTCGCGACCCAATACCAGAGCTCGGCTTGACTGAGCCAGAGTGACGCACATGTAATTTCAGTCGTGTCGTTCGGCCGAACCCAGTGCAGGAGTCGGTGCCTGCGGCACACACGCACGGGGACGCCAAGAGGGGCAGAGGAGGCGCGCCAATGAGCGAGCTCTTTGAGCTGTTGATCGGTGAGGACATCGAAGAGGAAGAGGAACTCGGTTGGCAGGAGCGCGCGCTGTGCGCCCAGACCGACCCCGAGTCCTTCTTTCCCGAGAAGGGTGGGTCCACTCGCGAGGCCAAGAAGGTGTGCCTGGCCTGCGAGGTGCGGTCCGAATGCCTGGAGTATGCCCTCGCCAACGACGAGCGATTCGGAATCTGGGGTGGCCTGTCCGAACGCGAACGTCGGCGGCTCAAGAAGAGCGCGATCTGAAGCGGCATCCGACCGGACTTTCCTCTTCTTTGCAGAATCTGTGCAGTATCCACCGCGGTTGTGCAAGCGCCTCGCCGATACGGCGGGGCGCTTTTGCATTTCCGTGCGCCCCTTGAGGCCCTCGTCCACCCTGGCCCGTCGGGCGCCGGGCCCGGGCCGTCCCCAGCCCCCGGACCGGTGGGCATCGCGCTCAGCCGAAGCCGTTAGTGTGGTGCGCCACCTGCCGTCCACCGGAACCGGGGCCCGCGCACTCGATGACTGCCTACAGCCAGCAGCACGGCTACCCAGACCAGCCGTCATCCCCCCAGCTGAACCGCGGCTGGCCGGGCGGCGCCCGGCCGCCCGCGTACCCGCGCCACCTGGTGACCGCCGTCATCGTGACCCACGACGGCGCCCGTTGGCTGCCCCAGGCGCTGGCCGGCCTGCTCGGCCAGGACCGCCAGGTGCAGCGCATCCTCGCGGTGGACACCGGCAGCACCGACACCTCGCCGCAGCTGTTGCGCGAGACCCTCGGCGACTGGCTGCCCGAGTCGGGCCCCACCGTGCTCGGCCGCCGGGCCGGCTTCGGCACCGCGGTGGCCGAGGCCGTCTTCAACAGCCCGCCGCTGCGTCCGGAGGACCTGCCCTACAGCCTCGACCCGTCCGGCTACGACCCGGTCACCGGCGGCTGGGACGACTTCGGCGACCCGCTCGCCTCGGCGGACGACTTCAACGCCGGCAGCTCCCGCGAGACCCAGCCGGTCGAGTGGCTCTGGCTGCTGCACGACGACTGCGAACCGCAGACCGACGCGCTGCGCCGGCTGCTCCAGGTCGCCGACAGCACCCCCTCCGCCGCCGTGATCGGCCCCAAGCTGCGCAGCTGGTACGACCGGCGCCAGCTGCTCGAGGTCGGCGTCACCATCGCCCGCTCCGGGCGCCGCTGGACCGGCCTGGACCGGCGCGAGCAGGACCAGGGCCAGCACGACCAGGTCCGGCCCGTCCTCGCCGTCTCCACCGCCGGCATGCTGGTGCGCCGCGACGTCTTCGAACAACTCGGCGGCTTCGACAAGGCGCTGCCGCTGATGCGCGACGACACCGACTTCTGCTGGCGGGTCAACGCCGCCGGCCACCGGGTGGTGGTCGCCCCCGACGCGGTGCTGCGCCACGCCGAGGCCGCCAGCCGCGAGCGCCGCGCGATCGACTGCGGCGCCGCCCACCCGCACCGGGTCGACAAGGCCGGCGCCGTCTACACCCTGCTCGCCAACTCCCGCGGCCTGGTGCTGCCCTACGTCCTGCTGCGGCTGGTGCTCGGCACCGTGCTGCGGGTGCTGGCCAACCTGGTCGGCAAGGACCCGCGCCAGGCGCTGGACGAGGTGGCCGGCCTCGGCCACGAACTGGTCCGGCTGCCGCGCGTGCTGGCCGCGCGCAAACGCCGTGCCCGCACCCGCTCCTTCGACGCACTGGACGACCGCGGTCTGTTCCCGCCGCCCGGCGCCACCGCCCGGCTGGCGGTGGAGACCGCGATCGGTTCGCTGGGCATCGGCGGCACGGACGACAACGCGATCGGCCGGCACGGCTCGGTCGAGGCCACCGGCGGCGACGACGACCAGGACGTGCTGGAGGTCGAGCAGTTCGCGCTGATCAAGCGCCTGGCCCGGCGCCCGGCGCCGGTGCTCTTCGCCGCCCTGCTGCTCGTCACGCTGGTCGCGGGCCGCAACCTGCTCGGTTCGGGCTCGCTGCTCGGCGGCGCGCTGCTGCCCGCCGATGACGGCGCGTCAGGCCTGTGGAACATGTACGCCGCGGCCTGGCACCCGATCGGCACCGGCAGCACCGCCACCGCCCCGCCCTACCTCGCGGTCCTCTCGGTGTTCTCCTGGCTGCTGTTCGACCACGCCGCGCTGGCCGTCACCCTGGTGCTGGTGCTCGCGGTCCCGCTCGCCGCGGTCAGCGCCTACCTGGTCTCCCGGCCGCTGCTCGGCTCCAAGGTGGTCCGCTGCTGGGCGAGTGCCGCCTACGCGCTGCTGCCCGCCGCCACCGGGGCGATCGCCCAGGGCCGGCTCGGCACCGCGGTGCTCGCCGTGCTGCTGCCCCCGCTCGCCCGGGCCGCCGCCGTCTCGGCCGGCCTCGGCATCCGCGCCGAGACCGCGGCCCGCGGCGCCCGCCCGGGCTGGCGGTCCACCTGGATGACCGTCCTGCTGCTCACCGTGTGCACCGCCTTCGTGCCGCTGACCTGGGCGATCGCGGTGCCGCTCGCGCTGGCCGCGCTGCTGGCCGCCGTGCTGCGCGGCGGCGCCTACGGCAGCGGTGGATCGGCGCTGCGCCTGCTCGGCCCCCGGGTCGTGGCGATCCTGGGCGTGCCCGTGCTGGTGCTCGCGCCCTGGTTCCCCCAGGTGCTCGCGCACCCGACCCGGCTGCTGCTGGAGGCCGGTCTGCCCGGCTTCAACGGCCACCGGGCCTCGGCGGCGGGCCTGCTGCTCGTCAACCCGGGCGGCTCGGGCGTGCCGCCGATCTGGCTCTCGGCGGGCGTGCTGCTCGCCGCGCTGGCCGCCCTGCTGCGCGCCGACCGCCGCCGCGCGGTGCTGGCGGCCTGGGGCGCGGCGGCCGTCGGACTGCTCTTCGCGGTCGCGGTGGCCGGCACCAGCGTCACCCCGGCCTCCGGCGGCCTGCCGGTGGCCGCCTGGTCGGGCCCGGCCACCCTGCTCAGCGGCGTCGCGCTACTGGCCGCCGCCGCGATCGGTGCCGACGGCGCGAACGCCCGGGTCGCCGGGATCGCCTTCGGCTGGCGTCAGCCGGTGGCCGCCCTGGTGGTGGCCGCCGCCGTGCTGGCCCCGCTGGGCACCGCCTGCTGGTGGGCCGTCAGCGGTGCCGACGGCCCGCTGCACCGCTCCAGCGCGGGCCAGGTGCCCGCCTTCATCGCGGAGGAGGCCGGCACCACCGACCGCTCCCGCACCCTGGTGCTCAGCGGCGACCCGCAGGCCGGCTCGGTCCGCTTCAGCCTGGTCCGCGGCGCCGGCCTGACCCTCGGCCAGGCCGAGGGCACCGTGGACACCAGCGGTGACACCAGGACCGGGCTGACCAAGCTGGTCGGCAGCCTGCTGGCCGGCTCCGGCGCCGATCAGGCCAGCGCGCTGGCCGGCTACGGCGTGGCCTACGTGCTGGTCGAGGGTCCGATGATCGCCAAGGTCCAGAACGTGCTGGACACCACGCCCGGTCTGATCGGCGGCAACCAGGACAACAACAGCGCGCTCTGGCAGGTCAGCGGCGTCCCGGCGACCCGCGCGGTGATCACCGCCCAGAACGCCGCGCCGGTGCCGGTCCCGTCCGGCACCGAGACGATCACGGCCACCATCCCGGCCGGCCCGGCCGGACGGGTGCTGCGACTGGCCGAGCAGGCCGACCCGGGCTGGCAGGCCAGCCTGAACGGCAGCAAGCTCACCCCGGTCACCGTGGACGGCTGGGCGCAGGGCTTCCAGCTGCCGGCCGGCGGCGGCAAGCTCACCGTCGACCGCGACACCCCGCTGCTGCACACCGGCTGGATCGGCGTGCAGCTGCTGCTGGGCCTGACCCTGCTGGTGCTCGCGCTGCCCGGACGGCGCAACACCAAGGACGACGACCTGCCCGACGAGGCGCTGGCCGCCGCCGCCCTGGCCGCCGCCGCCCAGGCCCAGGCGCCGGTACCCGGCAGCCGCAGGGCCCGCCGGCTGGCCGAGCGCGGCGAGGGCGAGGCCGGCGAGGAGCAGGGCGAGGCGGATCCCGGTGTGTACGGCGGTCCGGCCGGCATCCCGGCCCAGCCCACCGGCGAGCCCTACCCGGGCGCCGACCCGGGCGGGCCGGCCGACCCGTACGGCCAGGAGCCGTACCGGACGGGCGGCTACGGCGAGGAGGACTTCCGCCAGGCCGACCCCTACGGCTACGACCCGTACGCGGCCCAGCAGACCTACCAGCCGAACTACGCCGCCCAGCCGCAGGGCTACCCGGGCGAGCAGCCGTACGCCGAGGGGCCGTACCCCGGCCAGGGCGCCGTCCCGGCCCAGCCGGGGGAGCAGCCCTACGCCGACCCCGGCTACCAGGGCGACCCGTACAACCAGCAGCCCTACCCGCCGCAGTACGGCTACGGCGGCTACGACCAGAGTGGCTACCAGGGCGGCGGCGAGCAGCAGCCGTGGCTGCCGGGCCAGGGCCAGGGGCAGGGGCAGCCGTACGACCCGGACGCCCCCTCCTACGGTGGCCACCCGCAGCACCACGACGGAGCTGACCCGCGATACGGAGCTGACCCGCGATGAAGTTGCCCGCCTTCTCCCGAGGCCGCTCGGCCGACGAGCCGTCCGGCCCGGCGGAGTCCGCCGAGCCCGCCGGCTTCCCGCCGCCCACCGGCCACACGCCGCCCGCCGGCACGCCCATCGCCACCCCCGCCGGCCCCGGCGGCAGCCGCGCCGGGGTGTCGCTGCTGGCCTGCGCGGCCGTGCTCGGGCTGGTCTTCGGCGTCGCCGAGCTGCGTCCTCCCGCCTCGCCCGCCGGGCCGCCGGCCGGGGCTCCGGTGGGCGCGCAGGTCGAGCGCACCGCGGTGATCTGCCCGCAGCCGATCCAGGGCGTGACCGGCAGCACCCAGATCACCGCCTTCACCCCGGGCAGCGGCGGCCCGGCCCAGGGCGGCAGCGCCACCGTGCGCGACGTGACCCCGCCGGCGCCCGCCGCCGCCGGCCCGTCCGGCGCGCCCTCCGGTTCGCCCGCCGCCTCGCCGTCGCCCAGCCAGGCCCAGAACACCGGCCAGGCGAACGCCCTGGTCACGCTGGCCAAGCCCGGTGTTCCGGTCAGCGCCCAGGCGGACAACGGCGACAGCGCGGTGGGCACCACCGCGATCGCCACCGGCAGCTACGCCCCCGGCTTCACGGTCACCCAGACCACCACCGTCACCGACCCGCACGGCCAGGGCCTGTCGGCGGTCAACTGCACGCCCTCGGGCACCCACTTCTGGTTCGCCGGCGCCAGCACCGCGGGCGACCGCAAGGACTACGTCAGCCTGACCAACCCCGACGCCACCGCCGCCGTGGTCGACCTGCGGCTGTACGGCGGCAACGGCCCGATCGACAGCGACGCGGCCACCGGCATCACGGTGCCGCCGGGCAGCTCGGTGGCGGTGCTGCTGACCAGCGTGGTCACCGACCAGGTCAGCGACCTCGCGGTGGAGGTGAGCGTGCGCAGCGGCCGGGTCGGCGCGTTCCTGCACGCCGCCGACGGCTCGGCCGGTGCCGACTGGATCCCCGCCTCGGTGGACCCGGCCGCCTCGGTGACGATCCCCGGGCTGCCCGGCGACCTGTCGGCGGCCCGGCTGATCGTGGCCGCCCCCGGCGGCAGCGACGACGCCGACCTGAAGGTCCAGCTCTCCGGCCCGAACGGCTGGTTCACCCCGGCCGGGCACGAGACGATCCACGTCAAGGCGGGCATGGTGAACGCGGTCGACCTCGGCCAGATCACCCGCCAGCAGGCCTCCGCGCTGCGGCTGACCCCCAGCGACCCGCAGCACCCGACCCCGGTGGTGGCCACCATGCGGGTGGACCGCTCGGCCAACGGCAAGAGCGACTCGGCCTGGCTGACCGGCACCGACCCGGTGGGCCGGCGGGCCAGCGTGGCGGACACCCGCGGCGGTGGCACGTCCACTCTGCTGCTCACTGCCACGGGTGACGCCGCCACCGTCAAGGTGACGGCCTCGGCGGGCACCGGCGGCGGCACCCCGAACACCCAGACCGTCCAGGTCCCGGCAGGTTCGACGATCTCCCTCGCCTCACCCGAACCCGCAGGCGGCAGCGGATCGTTCGGCCTGACCATGGAGTCCGTCTCGGGCGGCCCGGTGGTGGCCGCGCGGGTGCTGGCGGTGTCGAGCAACAACGTGCCGATGTTCACCATCCAGGCGCTGCACGACGACCACAGCTACGTGCAGATCCCGCAGGCCAACCCGGACCCGGGAGTGCTGGTGCACTGAGCGGGTCCGGCCTGAGAGACTGCCTGAGCCGCTGTCAGTCCTCGTCGTAGCGCGGATCGATGGCGTCCGGCGAGAGCCCGAGCAGCTCGGCGACCTGCTCGATCAGGATCTCGTGGACCAGCGCCGCCCGGTCGTCGCGCGTCTTGGCGCGGATCTCTACCGGGCGGCGGTAGATCACGATCCGGCTCTTGCGGCCCTGCCGGGCGGCGACCACCATGCCGAGCGGCACCCCGCCGCCGGCCGGCGCGTCGGGCTCGCCCGGCAGCGCCTCGGGCACCTCGTCGACCTCGAACTCGACGTCGATCAGCTGGGGCCAGCGCCGCTCCAGCCGCTCGACCGACTCGCGGACGTAGTCCTCGAAGAGCTCGGAGCGGCTCAGCGAGAGCGGGACCTGCGGCGGTGCCAGCGGCCCGCGCAGGCCGCGCCCGTGCCGGTCGCGGCGCCGCGGACCAGGCGCCGGCGCGGTGGGCGGCGGCGGTCCGGGCGGCGACCCCGCGGGTGGCGGCGACGCGGGCGGTGGCGGTGCGGAGCTGTCCATATCAGTGACGAGCGTAGTCCTTGGAGGCCAGGAAATGGACCATGCGGACACCGATCCGAGCCGGCCCGCGAGCCCGCCGGGACGCGACACGAACCATCGCGACGCACCGGGTCTTAGCCAGCCGGGCGTGGTTGCGGTACCGTCCACCCTCGTGAGCCCTGTACGTCGTTGTTCGCGGACCGCGTGCGGCCGACCGGCCGTGGCGACCCTGACGTACGTGTACGCCGACTCCACGGCGGTACTCGGCCCGCTCGCCACCTACGCCGAACCGCACTGCTACGACCTGTGCGCCGAGCACGCCGAGCGGCTGACCGCTCCGCGCGGCTGGGAGGTGGTCCGCCTGGCCACCGAGGGCGGCCCGATGCGCCGCAGCAGCGACGACCTGGAGGCGCTGGCCAACGCCGTGCGCGAGGCGGCCCGCCCGCAGGACCGCGGTCCGCGCCCGGTGCGGCCCGCCGAGGTCGATCCCGCCGAGGTCGGCCGCCGGGCGCACCTGCGGGTGCTCCGCTCGCCCGAGAACTGATCCCCGCCGCGCCCGGGTCGTATCAGGAGCGGGGCCAGGACCGGGACGGGATCACGAAGCGTTCCGAAGCCGACACCCGCACCCGGTACGCTGCTCCCCTGCCCGGGACGGGGCCCTGTGGTCACCCGTACCCGTGGCGCGACGTATCGTGACCGTGGGCCGACCGGAGCCCGATCCCGTACACAGACCAGGGTGGAGCCGCAGTGCGCGACCTCAAGCAGCTCGTGAAGGCGTACGACGTCCGAGGCGTCGTCCCGGACCAGTGGGACGAGAACCTGTCCCGTGCCTTCGGCGCCGCATTCGTGCAGGTCACCGGCGCGACCGCGATCGTGGTCGGCCATGACATGCGCCCCTCCTCGCCGAGCCTGAGCCGGGCCTTCGCCGAGGGCGCCGCCGCCCGCGGTGCCGATGTCACCGAGATCGGCCTGTGCTCGACCGACCAGCTGTACTACGCGAGCGGCAAGCTGGACCTGCCCGGCGCGATGTTCACCGCGAGCCACAACCCGGCGCAGTACAACGGCATCAAGCTCTGCCGCAAGGGTGCCGCCCCGGTGGGCGAGAACACCGGCCTGGCGGACATCCGGGAGCTGGTGCAGTCCTGGCTGCACGAGGATGCCGACGGGGTCGAGAGCGTGACGGTGCCGGCCGTGGACGTGAAGCCGGGCGTGCTGACCCAGCAGGACACCCTGCGCGGCTACGCCGACCACCTGCTCGGCCTGGTCGACCTCACCGCGATCCGCCCGCTCAAGGTCGCGGTGGACGCGGGCAACGGCATGGGCGGCCACACCGTCCCGACCGTCCTCGAGGGCCTGCCGCTCGACGTCGTCCCGATGTACTTCGAGCTGGACGGCACCTTCCCCAACCACGAGGCCAACCCGCTCGACCCGAAGAACCTGGTCGACCTGCAGGCCAAGGTCAAGGAGGTCGGCGCCGACATCGGTCTGGCCTTCGACGGCGACGCCGACCGCTGCTTCGTGATCGACGAGCGCGGCGAGCCGGTCTCCCCGTCCGCGATCACCGCCCTGGTCGCGGTGCGCGAGCTGGCCCGGGCCCGGGCCAACGGCGAGCCGAACGCCACGATCATCCACAACCTGATCACCTCCTGGACCGTGCCCGAGGTCGTCGCCGAGCACGGCGGCAAGGCCGTGCGCACCCGGGTCGGCCACTCCTTCATCAAGCAGGAGATGGCCGAGACCGACGCGATCTTCGGTGGCGAGCACTCCGCGCACTACTACTTCCGCGACTTCTGGCGTGCCGACACCGGCATGCTGGCCGCGCTGCACGTGCTCGCCGCGCTCGGTGGCCAGCAGGGCACGCTCTCCGCGCTGACCGCCGAGTACGACCGCTACGCGGCCTCCGGCGAGATCAACAGCGAGGTCGCCGACCAGGCCGCCAAGGCCGCCGAGGTCCGCGCCGCCTACGGTTCGCTGGAGGGCGTCAAGGTCGACGAGCTGGACGGCCTGACCATCGCCGGCGCCGACTGGTGGTTCAACCTGCGCGCCTCCAACACCGAGCCGCTGCTGCGCCTGAACGTCGAGGCCAAGGACCCGGCCAAGATGGCCGAGCTGCGCGACGCGGTGCTGGCGATCGTCCGCGCCTGATCCGTTGTTCGTCGCGCCCCGGCCGGTAGGGTGGTTACCGGCCGGGGCGCGACGCGTCCCGCCACCCGAACGACCCGACGGAGCCCGTACACCATGACGCTCGAACCGTTCCTGCTGGAGATCCTGGTCTGCCCGAGCTGCCATGCCGCGCTGCGCGAGAGCGGCGAGGCCGACCAGCCCGAGCTGATCTGCACCGGCGCCGACTGCGGCCTGGCCTACCCGGTCCGCGACGGCATCCCGGTGCTCCTCGTGGACGAGGCCCGCCGCCCCGCCTGAGGTCCCGTCACCGCAGAGAGCGGACCAGGAGGTCCAGCCGCATGCTCGACGACAGTCTGCTCGACGACCCGGCCGCCCTCCAGCGCGCCGACCGGGAGCACGCCCTGCTCATGCTGGCCGCCGCCGGCGCCCGGGTCCGCACCGCGCTGCGGCTGGCCGAGGCCGCGGGCCTGGGCTCACTGCAGCCGGACGGACACCCGCGCGGCATCCTGGTCGCCGGACACGGCAGCGCGCTGACGGCCGGTCAGGCGCTGGCCGCGCTGGCCGGCAACGGGACCCTGGTCCAGCCGCTGGCCCCGGTGGACGCCCGGCCCGCCGCCCTCTTCAGCGAAGGCCTCAGCTGGCAGCTGCCCGGCTGGGCCGGACCGCTCGACCTGCTGGTGCTCTGCTCCTCCGACGGCACCGAGGCCGGCCTGATCAGCCTCGCCGAGCAGGCGTACGGCCGCGGCTGCGCTATCGCGGTGATCGCCCCCGAGGGCCGCCCGCTGGCCGAGGCCGCGCTCCAGGTGCGCGGGATGCCGCTGCCGTACGTGCCGGCCACCCCGCTGGAGGAGGTGCCCGAGGCGCGCGAGCCCGACCTCCCGGCGGAGGAGCTGGGCGCCCTGTGGGCCTTCCTCACCCCGCTGCTCGCGCTGGCCGACCGGATCGGCGTGATCGACGCCCCCACCGCGCAACTGGAGGCCACCGCCGACCTGTTGGACGAGCTGGCGGTGCGCCACCGGCCGGACGCCGCCGCCTACCGCAACCCCGCCAAGGAGCTGGCCGCCCAGCTCTCCGGCACCGTCCCGCTGCTGTGGAGCGAGGGCCCGCTGGCCGCGGTGGCCGCCGAGCGGTTCACCGCGGTGCTCGCCGACCGGGCCGGGCGCCCGGCCGTCGCCGGGCAGCTGCCGCAGGTGCTCAGCACCCACCGGGGCATGATCACCGGCCGGTTCGGCACCGGCGCGGACCCGGCGGACTTCTTCCGCGACCGGATCGACGAGCCGGACCCGCTGACCCTGCAGGTCCTGCTGCTGCGGCACACCCCGCGCGAGGAGCTGCCGGGCGCCGAGCCCGTCGAGCCGGAGGCCGTGCCGGAGCCCGGCCCGGCCACCCCGACCGTGCGCCGCGCCCGCCGCCTCCTCGCCGACCACGAGGTCCGGTTGACCGAGCTGGCCGGCCTGCGCCCCGAGCCGGTGCACGCGCTGGCCGAGCTGATCGCGCTGACCGACTTCGCCGCCGTCTACCTCGCACTGGCCGAACAGCACTGAGGCCTGGTCGGCTAGGGTCTGAGGGCCTCGAACACGTTGTGCAGCACACCGATAAGGAGCAGGGCCGCTACATGGACCGCCTCGCCAACACCGTCCGCCCGTATGCCTGGGGTTCGACCACCGCGATCCCGGCCCTGCTCGGTGAGCAGCCCACCGGTGAGCCGCAGGCCGAGCTGTGGCTGGGCGCCCACCCCGGCGAGCCCTCCCGGGTGGACCGTGGTGCCGGCCCCCAGGCGCTCAACGAGGTGATCGCCGCGGACCCGGCCGGCGAGCTGGGCGCCGAGGCCGTCGCGAAGTTCGGCCCGACGCTGCCGTTCCTGCTCAAGGTGCTGGCCGCCGAGATCCCGCTCTCGCTCCAGGTGCACCCCTCGCTGGCCCAGGCCCGGGCCGGGTTCGCCGCCGAGGAGGCCGCCGGGGTGCCGGTCGAGGCCGGCCACCGCAACTACAAGGACGCCAACCACAAGCCCGAGCTGATCTGCGCGCTCGAGCCGTTCGACGGCCTGTGCGGCTTCCGCGACCCGCTGGCCACCGCCGAGCTGATGGAGGGGCTCGGCGTTCCGGGCCTGGCCCCGCTGATCGACCTGCTGCGCACCAAGCCCGAGGCCCAGGCGCTGCGCGAGACCCTGGCCATCGTGCTCACCACCGACCCCTCGGTCGTCGCGGTCACCGTCAAGGAGGTGGCCGACGCGCTGGACCGCTCGCTGGCCGCCGAGCCCGCCTCGCCCTGGGCGCCCGCCTGGGCCGGCTACGCGTACGCCGCCAAGCACTTCCCCGGCGACGCCGGTGTGCTGGCCGCGCTGCTGCTCAACTTCGTCCAGCTGCAGCCCGGTGACGCGCTCTACCTCGGCGCGGGCGTCCCGCACGCCTACCTCAAGGGCACCGGCGTGGAGATCATGGCCAACTCCGACAACGTGCTGCGCTGCGGGCTGACCCCCAAGCACATCGACGTCCCCGAGCTGCTCGACGTGGTCGTCTTCGAGGCCGGCGACCCGGGCGTGCAGCATCCGGCGGCGAGCGAGGACGGCGAGGAGCTGTTCCCGGTCCCGATCGACGAGTTCCGCCTCTCCCGCTTCGCCCTGACCGCGGGCACCGAGCGCCAGGTGGCCGGGCGCAGCGCCCAGATCCTGCTCTGCACCGAGGGCGCGATCACCCTGGCCGACGCCGCCGGCCGGCGACTGGAACTGGCCAAGGGCCAGTCCGCCTACCTGCCGGCCACCGGCACCGCCACCACCCTGACCGGCGAGGGCGTGCTGTTCCGCGCCACCGTCACCCTCTGAGGCCCCACCGGTGAGCACCGAGGGCGGCACCAGGGCACTGATCGCGGCGCTCAGCGCCAATCTGGCCATCGCGGTCAGCAAGTTCGCCGCCTTCGCGTTCACCGGGTCCTCCTCGATGCTCGCCGAGGGAGTGCACTCGGTCGCCGACTCCGGCAACCAGGTACTGCTGCTGATCGGCGGCAAGCGCGCGCGCCGGGAGGCCGACGAGGAGCACCCCTTCGGCTACGGGCGCGAGCGCTACGTCTACGGCTTCCTGGTCGCCATCGTGCTCTTCAGCCTCGGCGGGCTCTTCGCGCTCTACGAAGGCGCGGAGAAGATCCGCCACCCGCACGAACTGCACGGCTGGGGCTGGGCGGTGGGCGTGCTGCTGTTCGCCGTCGCGATGGAGGGCTGGTCCTTCCGCACCGCGGTGCGCGAGGCCTCGGCGGCCAAGGGCGCGCTGGGCTGGGTCGGTTACATCCGCCGGGCCAAGGCCCCCGAGCTGCCGGTGGTCCTGCTGGAGGACGCCGGCGCGCTGATCGGTCTGGTGCTGGCGCTGCTCGGCGTCGGGCTCACCGTGCTGACCGGCGACGGGATCTGGGACGGCGTGGGCACCCTGGCGATCGGGCTGCTGCTCGGCACCATCGCCGTGGTGCTGGCGCTGGAGACCAAGTCGCTGCTGATCGGCGAGTCGGCCGACAGGCATTCCGTCGAGCGGATCCGGGACGCGCTGCTGGAGGGCGACACGATCACCGGTGTGATCCACCTGCGCACCCTGCACGTGGGACCGGAGGAGCTGCTGGTGGCCGCGAAGATCGGGGTGCGCCGCGAGGAGAGCGCCGAGCAGATCGCCAGGACCATCGACGAGGCCGAGGTCCGGGTGCGCGCGGCCGTGCCGATCGCCCGCGCGATCTACCTGGAGCCCGACATCTACTCGGCCGAGAAGGCCGCGGCCGGCCCGGACCCCGAGGCCACCCCCGGCGGGCCGGGACACTAGGTCCTGTCCCACCCGGGGTGACCGGACGCAGCGCGGCCGAATCCCGCCGGTGCGCCCCGCGGTCGTGCGCCCGCGGTGTAGATTCGTCACCAGTGCCAAACGTCGCTGCAGATGGCGGTCGATCCGGTCTGACCCCGGGTCGAGGGAGAGAGGTCCTCCGACGGATTGTGCCGCGCAGCAGGGCGCCGCCCAGGTGGCCGCTCTGCCGTCAAGCACACCCGTACGCATAGGCCCACGCAGCGAGGAGTACCCACGCATGTCGTCGAACACCACCGGTGACTTCAAGGTCGCCGACCTCTCCCTGGCCGCGTTCGGCCGCAAGGAGATCCAGCTGGCCGAGCACGAGATGCCCGGCCTGATGTCGATCCGCAAGGAGTTCGCCGCCAGCCAGCCGCTGGCCGGCGCCCGGATCACCGGCTCGCTGCACATGACCGTGCAGACCGCCGTGCTGATCGAGACGCTCACCGCGCTGGGCGCCGAGGTCCGCTGGTGCTCCTGCAACATCTTCTCCACCCAGGACCACGCGGCCGCCGCGATCGCGGTCGGCCCGGAGGGCACCGCGGAGAACCCCCAGGGCGTCCCGGTCTTCGCCTGGAAGGGCGAGACCCTGGAGGAGTACTGGTGGTGCACCGAGCAGGCGCTGACCTGGCCGAACGGCCAGACCCCCAACATGATCCTGGACGACGGCGGTGACGCCACGCTGCTGATCCACAAGGGCGTGGAGTTCGAGAAGGCCGGCGCCGCGCCGGACCCGTCGACCGCCGACAACGACGAGTTCCGGATCATCCTGGAGCTGCTCAACCGCACCCTGGCCGAGTCCCCGCGCAAGTGGACCGAGGTCGCCGCCACCATCAAGGGCGTCACCGAGGAGACCACCACCGGCGTGCACCGCCTGTACGAGATGCACCGGGACGGCCAGCTGCTCTTCCCGGCGATCAACGTCAACGACTCGGTCACCAAGTCGAAGTTCGACAACAAGTACGGCTGCCGCCACTCGCTGATCGACGGCATCAACCGCGCCACCGACGTGCTGATCGGCGGCAAGGTCGCGGTCGTCTGCGGCTACGGCGACGTCGGCAAGGGCTGCGCCGAGTCGCTGCGCGGCCAGGGCGCCCGGGTCATCGTCACCGAGATCGACCCGATCTGCGCGCTGCAGGCGGCGATGGACGGCTACCAGGTCACCACGCTGGACGAGGTCATCTCGATCGGCGACATCTTCATCACCACCACGGGCAACAAGGACATCATCCTCGCCTCGGACATGGTGAAGATGAAGCACCAGGCGATCGTCGGCAACATCGGCCACTTCGACAACGAGCTCGACATGGCGGGCCTCGCCAAGCTCCCCGGCATCGTGAAGACCGAGGTCAAGCCGCAGGTCCACGAGTGGCGCTTCGAGGACGGCCACACCATCATCATCCTGTCCGAGGGCCGCCTGCTGAACCTCGGCAACGCGACCGGCCACCCGTCCTTCGTGATGTCCAACTCCTTCGCGAACCAGACCATCGCGCAGATCGAGCTGTTCACCAAGACGGACGAGTACCCGATCGGCGTCTACGTGCTGCCCAAGCACCTGGACGAGAAGGTCGCCCGCCTGCACCTGGACGCGTTGGGCGTCAAGCTCACCGTTCTGAGCAAGGAGCAGGCCGACTACATCGGCGTCCCGGTCGAGGGCCCGTACAAGTCGGAGCAGTACCGCTACTGACGATGACGTCCGACTGAGCCCGGTGCCGCACGCGACGCGGCACCGGGCTCAGTCGTGTGCGGGCGGGTCGGCCCACCGGCACGTGGGTCTCGGCTGCGCCGGCGTTCGACTCCGGCATAGGCTGCTGGCCATGCCCAACGGCCGTTACTCGCTGCACGACCCCCACGACCACGTCCTGCTGGGCGAGGAGCGCTTCAGCTGCGCACCCGGCCCGGCGGGCTGGCGCTACGTCTCCAAGACCTACGCACCGGACGGCGGCACGCTGGGCACCGTCGACCTCACCCTCGACTCGCGAAGCCGCCCGCTGCGCATGGAGCTGCGCGCCGGCGGCTGGCAGGTGCGCGGGGGAGCGGTGGACGGAGTGGCCTGGGTGCGCACCGATCCGGACGACCCGACCGGCGCCTCGGCCACCGAGGGGCACGACCGCGCGCACGGCTTCGCCGGTGACTCGCCCGCCTTCCTGATCGCCACCGCCCGTCTGCTGCGGCTGGCGCCGGGAGCGAGCGCGCGGGTGCGGCTGGTCGCCTTCCACGGCACGGCGCTGGCCCCGCGGACCTTCGACCAGGGCTGGACCCTGCAGGAGACGGAGCAGCACCCGACCGATTCCGGGCCGCTGCTGGTCGAGCGCTACCAGGTGGCCGACCTGGAGACGGGTGAGCAGCGGGAGATCCACCTGGCGGGCGACGTGTTGCTGGCGGCGCCGGGGATCGAGCTGGAGGAGTTGGAGGGTCCGCCGAACGCCTGGCCGAGCTGGGACTGAGCCGCCCCACCCGGTCAGCCGGGCAGCGCGAAACCGCCCGCGTTCGGTGCGGGCGGCGCCGGCGTCGCGGGCGGAGCGGGTGGTGCGGCCGGTGCGGGGGTCGGCTGGGCGGGAGCGGCCGGCGACACCGGCGGCGGCGTGCTGTGCAGCGGCTGGGTGCCGTATCCCGGGGTCACGCCGTAGCCGGGTGCCGCGCTCGTGCCGGTCGCGCGCTGCCAGTCGCGCCGCTGCCGCTCGGTGAGCACCGCTGCCAGGTACATCGCCGGGTGCAGCCCGGCCGGTACCGGCCAGCCGACCCGCAGGGCCACGTCACCGGCGAGCCGCTGCGCCATCGTGAGGGCTACCTGTCCATCCAACTGATCGCTGCGACTCAGGAGTTGACGAACGGCGAGCCAGAGCCCCTCGGGTACGGCCGACAGGTCCAGGCGCACCAGCTCCGACCCCAGCGCATGCATCACCTGCGGTGGCGGCGCGGTCGGCAGACCGTCCGTGCGGCCCGCGGGCACCCGCTCGCGCACCACCAGGGTGCCCGCGAACACATCACCGAGCCGCCGCCCGTCGGCCGAGACCAGCGAGCTGATCACGGCGGGCACCCCGGTGAGCATGATGATCTCGAAGATGCCGACCAGCGCGCGCACCAGCGCGTGCCGGAAGCTCGCGGGCCCGCCGTCGACGCGCACCACGCGCAGCCCCAGGGCCGCCTTGCCCAGCGACCGGCCGTGCGAGAGCGTCTCCACCAGGACCGGCAGGGCCACCAGGAAGAAGACCAGCAGGCAGATCACCAGGGCCGCCGCGGCTGCGCCGTCCAGGTCGGAGAGCGAGGTCATCAGCAGCAGCGCGGTCAGGAAGAACGCGGTGAACTCCACCAGCAGGTCCAGCAGGACGGCCAGTGCGCGGCTCGGCAGCTTCGCCGTCCGCAGCCCGAGGACGACGGCTTCACCCGTCACCAGGTCACTCATCGCACCAGCCCGTTCCGTCCGGTATCCGGAAGACGGGCCCGCCGCCCGCCCCCGATCTTCAGGGGCCCAACATACGGGGCCGCCAGAAGCCCGGGAAGGGCCGCCTCGCCCGCCGGGACCTCTGGCAAGCTGAGCCCAGCCGTTGCCCCGCGCCGCATCGCCACCTTGGAGTGACCCGGATGGATCTGGACGTCTTCGTCGCCGCCCACCAAGCACAGTGGGCGCGCCTGGAGACCCTCAGCAAGCGGCGCCGGCTCAGTGGCGAGGAGGCGGACGAACTGGTCGCCCTCTACCAGCGGGTGACGGGTCAACTGGCCCGGGTGCAGGCCAGCGCGCCGGATCCGGTCCTGGTCGGTCGCCTGACCACGCTGGTCGCCAGGTCCCGCAACGCGGTCACCGGCCGGCGGGCCAGCAGCTGGCGCGAGGTGGGCCACTACTTCGCGGCCGGCTTCCCCGCCGCGCTCTACCGCTCCCGCCGCTGGTGGCTGTCGATCGCGCTGCTCTCACTGCTGGGCACCGCGCTGATCTCCTGGTGGATAGCCACCCACCCCGAGGTCCGGGACAGCATGGCCACGCCCAGCCAACTGCGTGAGATGACCCGGCCCGGCGGCGCCTACCAGGCCTACTACACGGACCGTCCGGCCAGCTCCTTCGCCGCCCAGGTCTGGACGAACAACGCCTGGATCGCCGCCCAGTGCCTGGTCTTCGGCGTCTTCCTCGGCCTGCCGGTCCTCTATGTCCTGGCGCAGAACGTCCTCAACCTCGCGGTCGGCATCGGCCTGATGGCGTCGGCCGGTCGCCTCGACCTCTTCCTCGGCCTGCTGCTGCCGCACGGCCTGCTCGAGCTGACCGCCGTCTTCGTCGCCGGCGGGATGGGCCTGCGCCTGGGCTGGACGGTGATCGACCCCGGCCCGCGCAAGCGCACCGTCGCCCTGGCCGAGCAGGGCCGGGCCACCATCGGCATGGCGATGGGCCTGACCGCGGTGCTCTTCGTCAGCGGCCTGCTCGAAGCCTTCGTCACCCCGTCCGGCCTCCCCACCTGGGCGCGGATCGGCATCGGCGTCACGGCCGAGGTGCTCTTCCTGCTCTACGCCCTCGTCCTGGGCCGTCGAGCCGCGGCTGCCGGCGAGACCGGCGACGTTGCCGCCGCCGACCGTGGGGACCTCCAGCCGGTGGCGGCCTGACCCCTTCTGACCTGGTAGTCTTCTCTTCACGCCGCCGGAACTGTTGACACAGCAACGAACGGCTAGTAGATTCGAACGGTTGGCTCGGACTGGACAACAGGACCGAACGAGCTGTAGTGTCTACGACACGGCAAGTCGAGGCAGGGCGTCCACGGATGCGGCCCGGCAAGTCAAACCCCGAGGTAAACCAGGAAAAAGTCTTTGCTAGGCTTTGCTGGTCAGCCAAAGGAAATCCCCTCAGCGGGATTTCGGAGAAGAAATCGGCCGGTAAACGGCGCGAATCGGATCTGATAAGCTGAGAACACGAAAGAACGAAGCGCCCGGAGGGGCCACGGAAGTGGCTGCAAAGGAAGCGTCCGTTCCTTGAGAACTCAACAGCGTGCCAAAAGTCAACGCCAGATATGTTGACATCCCCGGCCTTGGTCTTCGGACTGGGGTTGGAGATTCCTTTTGAAGTAAAACACTAGCGAGGACGCAGTGCGCGAGGCCACCCTATTCCGGTGGTTGTCGTGCCGCTCAACGCGGGTGTCGACCCGATTACGGGTAAACATTCACGGAGAGTTTGATCCTGGCTCAGGACGAACGCTGGCGGCGTGCTTAACACATGCAAGTCGAACGGTGAAGCCCTTCGGGGTGGATCAGTGGCGAACGGGTGAGTAACACGTGGGCAATCTGCCCTGCACTCTGGGACAAGCCCTGGAAACGGGGTCTAATACCGGATACGACCTTCCTCTGCATGGGGGTTGGTGGAAAGCTCCGGCGGTGCAGGATGAGCCCGCGGCCTATCAGCTTGTTGGTGGGGTAATGGCCTACCAAGGCGACGACGGGTAGCCGGCCTGAGAGGGCGACCGGCCACACTGGGACTGAGACACGGCCCAGACTCCTACGGGAGGCAGCAGTGGGGAATATTGCACAATGGGCGAAAGCCTGATGCAGCGACGCCGCGTGAGGGATGACGGCCTTCGGGTTGTAAACCTCTTTCAGCAGGGAAGAAGCGCAAGTGACGGTACCTGCAGAAGAAGCACCGGCTAACTACGTGCCAGCAGCCGCGGTAATACGTAGGGTGCGAGCGTTGTCCGGAATTATTGGGCGTAAAGAGCTCGTAGGCGGCCTGTCGCGTCGGATGTGAAAGCCCGGGGCTTAACCCCGGGTCTGCATTCGATACGGGCAGGCTAGAGTGTGGTAGGGGAGATCGGAATTCCTGGTGTAGCGGTGAAATGCGCAGATATCAGGAGGAACACCGGTGGCGAAGGCGGATCTCTGGGCCATTACTGACGCTGAGGAGCGAAAGCGTGGGGAGCGAACAGGATTAGATACCCTGGTAGTCCACGCCGTAAACGTTGGGAACTAGGTGTTGGCGACATTCCACGTCGTCGGTGCCGCAGCTAACGCATTAAGTTCCCCGCCTGGGGAGTACGGCCGCAAGGCTAAAACTCAAAGGAATTGACGGGGGCCCGCACAAGCAGCGGAGCATGTGGCTTAATTCGACGCAACGCGAAGAACCTTACCAAGGCTTGACATATACCGGAAACGGCTAGAGATAGTCGCCCCCTTGTGGTCGGTATACAGGTGGTGCATGGTTGTCGTCAGCTCGTGTCGTGAGATGTTGGGTTAAGTCCCGCAACGAGCGCAACCCTTGTTCTGTGTTGCCAGCATGCCTTTCGGGGTGATGGGGACTCACAGGAGACTGCCGGGGTCAACTCGGAGGAAGGTGGGGACGACGTCAAATCATCATGCCCCTTATGTCTTGGGCTGCACACGTGCTACAATGGTCGGTACAAAGGGCTGCGATACCGTGAGGTGGAGCGAATCCCAAAAAGCCGGCCTCAGTTCGGATTGGGGTCTGCAACTCGACCCCATGAAGTTGGAGTTGCTAGTAATCGCAGATCAGCATGCTGCGGTGAATACGTTCCCGGGCCTTGTACACACCGCCCGTCACGTCACGAAAGTCGGTAACACCCGAAGCCGGTGGCCTAACCCTTGGGAGGGAGCCGTCGAAGGTGGGACCAGCGATTGGGACGAAGTCGTAACAAGGTAGCCGTACCGGAAGGTGCGGCTGGATCACCTCCTTTCTAAGGAGCACATGGCCGGATGCGAGCGAATGTCTCGCACGGTTGCTCATGGGTGGAACGTTGACTATTCGGCACACTGGGTGATGGTTCGTGAGTACTGCTTCGGCGTGGAAAGCGTTTCTTGAGTCTGGTGTGTCGGGCACGTTGTTGGGTCCTGAGGGAACGAGTAATCGTTGTCTCAGTGCCGGTCCCACGGACCGACCTGGTGTTTGCTGGGTTGTGTAGGTGGGTGTCTGGTCGTTGTTTGAGAACTGCACAGTGGACGCGAGCATCTGTGGCCAAGTTTTTAAGGGCGCACGGTGGATGCCTTGGCACTAGGAACCGATGAAG
The DNA here is from genome assembly GCF_035976515.1 of Kitasatospora sp. NBC_01302. Classification (NCBI taxonomy): domain Bacteria; kingdom Bacillati; phylum Actinomycetota; class Actinomycetes; order Kitasatosporales; family Streptomycetaceae; genus Kitasatospora; species Kitasatospora sp. NBC_01302. The sequence continues at coordinate 3,793,237 of NZ_CP108404.1, read as the reverse complement.
GACGTGGGAGGCCGCGATAGGCCCCGGGGAGCTGTCAACCGAGCTTTGATCCGGGGGTGTCCGAATGGGGAAACCCGGCAGTCGTCATGGGCTGTCACCCATACCTGAACACATAGGGTATGTGGAGGGAACGCGGGGAAGTGAAACATCTCAGTACCCGCAGGAAGAGAAAACAACCGTGATTCCGGGAGTAGTGGCGAGCGAAACCGGATGAGGCTAAACCGTTGTGGTGTGAGACCCGGCAGGGGTTGCCACTTCGGGGTCGTGGGAAAGTTCTTCGGTCGTCTGCCGGCGATCGGGTGAGTCAGAAACCGTATGGGTAGTCGAAGGACATGCGAAAGGTCCGGCGTAGAGGGTAAGACCCCCGTAGACGAAACTTGTACGGCTCACTTGAGCTTCTCCCAAGTAGCACGGAGCCCGAGAAATTCCGTGTGAATCTGGCGGGACCACCCGCTAAGCCTAAATATTCCCTAGTGACCGATAGCGGATAGTACCGTGAGGGAATGGTGAAAAGTACCGCGGGAGCGGAGTGAAATAGTACCTGAAACCGTGTGCCTACAAGCCGTGGGAGCGTCGTTGGTCAGCTTGCTGATCAGCCGTGACTGCGTGCCTTTTGAAGAATGAGCCTGCGAGTTTGCGGTGTGTAGCGAGGTTAACCCGTGTGGGGTAGCCGTAGCGAAAGCGAGTCCGAATAGGGCGGTTGAGTTGCATGCCCAAGACCCGAAGCGGAGTGATCTAGCCATGGGCAGGTTGAAGCGCGGGTAAGACCGCGTGGAGGACCGAACCCACCAGGGTTGAAAACCTGGGGGATGACCTGTGGTTAGGGGTGAAAGGCCAATCAAACTCCGTGATAGCTGGTTCTCCCCGAAATGCATTTAGGTGCAGCGTCACGTGTTTCTTGCCGGAGGTAGAGCACTGGATAGGCGATGGGCCTTACCGGGTTACTGACCTTAGCCAAACTCCGAATGCCGGTAAGTGAGAGCGTGGCAGTGAGACTGTGGGGGATAAGCTCCATGGTCGAGAGGGAAACAGCCCAGAACACCGACTAAGGTCCCTAAGCGTGTGCTAAGTGGGAAAGGATGTGGAGTCGCAGAGACAACCAGGAGGTTGGCTTAGAAGCAGCCACCCTTGAAAGAGTGCGTAATAGCTCACTGGTCAAGTGATTCCGCGCCGACAATGTAGCGGGGCTCAAGCACACCACCGAAGTCGTGTCATTCACAGAATACGCCCAACGGCGCTGTGGATGGGTAGGGGAGCGTCGTGTGCCGGGTGAAGCGGCGGAGGAATCCAGTCGTGGACGGTATACGAGTGAGAATGCAGGCATGAGTAGCGATACAAGAGTGGGAAACTCTTGCGCCGATTGACCAAGGGTTCCTGGGTCAAGCTGATCTGCCCAGGGTAAGTCGGGACCTAAGGCGAGGCCGACAGGCGTAGTCGATGGACAACGGGTTGATATTCCCGTACCCGCTTTGAAGCGCCAACGCTGAACCTCTGAATGCTAAAGCCGTGAAGCCGGCCCGGAGTCTTCGGACAATGGGACGTGGTGGAGCCGCTGATCCAACAGGGTATTAGGTGAGCGATGGGGTGACGCAGGAAGGTAGTCCAGCCCGGGCGGTGGTTGTCCCGGGGTAAGGGTGTAGGACGCAAGGTAGGCAAATCCGCCTTGCACATAGTCTGAGACCTGATGCCGAGCCGATTGTGGTGAAGTGGATGATCCTATGCTGTCGAGAAAAGCCTCTAGCGAGTTTCATGGCGGCCCGTACCCCAAACCGACTCAGGTGGTCAGGTAGAGAATACCGAGGCGTTCGGGTGAACTATGGTTAAGGAACTCGGCAAAATGCCCCCGTAACTTCGGGAGAAGGGGGGCCGGAACTGGTGGAGGCACTTGCTGCCCGAGCTGGGGCCGGCCGCAGAGACCAGCGAGAAGCGACTGTTTACTAAAAACACAGGTCCGTGCGAAGCCGTAAGGCGATGTATACGGACTGACGCCTGCCCGGTGCTGGAACGTTAAGGGGACCGGTTAGCTCTGATTCGTCGGGGCGAAGCTGAGAACTTAAGCGCCAGTAAACGGCGGTGGTAACTATAACCATCCTAAGGTAGCGAAATTCCTTGTCGGGTAAGTTCCGACCTGCACGAATGGCGTAACGACTTCTCGACTGTCTCAACCATAGGCCCGGTGAAATTGCATTACGAGTAAAGATGCTCGTTTCGCGCAGCAGGACGGAAAGACCCCGGGACCTTTACTATAGCTTGATATTGGTGTTCGGTTCGGCTTGTGTAGGATAGGTGGGAGACTTTGAAGCGGCAACGCCAGTTGTTGTGGAGTCGACGTTGAAATACCACTCTGGTCGTGCTGGATGTCTAACCTGGGTCCGTGATCCGGATCAGGGACAGTGTCTGGTGGGTAGTTTAACTGGGGCGGTTGCCTCCTAAAGAGTAACGGAGGCGCCCAAAGGTTCCCTCAGCCTGGTTGGCAATCAGGTGTTGAGTGTAAGTGCACAAGGGAGCTTGACTGTGAGACCGACGGGTCGAGCAGGTGCGAAAGCAGGGACTAGTGATCCGGCGGTGGCTTGTGGAAGCGCCGTCGCTCAACGGATAAAAGGTACCCCGGGGATAACAGGCTGATCTTCCCCAAGAGTCCATATCGACGGGATGGTTTGGCACCTCGATGTCGGCTCGTCGCATCCTGGGGCTGGAGTAGGTCCCAAGGGTTGGGCTGTTCGCCCATTAAAGCGGTACGCGAGCTGGGTTTAGAACGTCGTGAGACAGTTCGGTCCCTATCCGCTGTGCGCGTAGGAGTGTTGAGAAGGGCTGTCCCTAGTACGAGAGGACCGGGACGGACGAACCTCTGGTGTGCCAGTTGTCCTGCCAAGGGCATGGCTGGTTGGCTACGTTCGGGAGGGATAACCGCTGAAAGCATCTAAGCGGGAAGCCTGCTTCGAGATGAGCACTCCCACCTCCTTGAGAGGGTAAGGCTCCCAGTAGACGACTGGGTTGATAGGCCGGATGTGGAAGCCCTGTAAGGGGTGGAGCTGACCGGTACTAATAGGCCGAGGGCTTGTCCTCAGTTGCTCGCGTCCACTGTGTTGTTCTGAAACAACGACCCCCATCCGAAAGCGGATGGTTGCCGGTCGACAGTTTCATAGTGTTTCGGTGGTCATAGCGTGAGGGAAACGCCCGGTTACATTCCGAACCCGGAAGCTAAGCCTCACAGCGCCGATGGTACTGCAGGGGGGACCCTGTGGGAGAGTAGGACGCCGCCGAACAATCATTCCAAGAAAGCCCCCTTCCTTCGGGAAGGGGGCTTTCTTGCGTTCTGGACGGGTGCTGCTGGCCCTTACGATCGGCCTATGGCACGCCCCGGCCGCAAGGCCCACCCCGAACCCGCGCCGCGTCCCGAACCCTTTGGCCTGTCCACCGACCCTTTCGCGATGGAGACCTCGCACGAGGTGGCCGCGATGTACCTGGCGCCGCCCGAGCGGGTGCTGGTGCTGCGCGTCGATGCCGACACGATGCTTCGTCCCAAGCTCCGTGAGGAGCTGCGGCAGCGTCAGGCCGAACCGTTGCCGGCCACCGTGCAGACCTTGCTGGACAGCCTCGACAGCACGACGGAGACGGTGCTCGGCACGCTGCACCGCCGGCGGCGCGGAGTCGAGTTCCGCCGCTTCCTGTCGCAGCTGGAGCGGGAGTTGCCGGAGAGCGGTGAACTCCACCTGATCTGCGACAACTACTTCACCCACAAGTCGCCGACGGTGGTCAACTGGCTGCGTGCCCACCCGCGGGTGACGATGCACTTCGCACCGAGCGAGGCGGCCTGGCTCGCCCACGTCGAGCGGTGGTTCGCCTACCAGGCGGCTCGGGAGGCGTTCCACGGCGACACGTCGTCGGCGACGGCGCTGTCCCAGGGGATCGCCGCCTGGATGCCGGCGGCCGAGCGGAACGAGAGCGACGAGCCCGCCGCCGAGGCCGAGCTGGACGTGTCGGAGGCCGAGGAGAGCGGTTCCGGTACCGCGCACGTGTGGCTCAAGCCGCAGTACGGCTGACCGGAGGATGGCCGCGGAGCGTGGCTACAGGCGCCCGGCGGCCTTGAGCGCGAGGTAGGTGTCGGCGAGGGCCGGGGGCAGCGTGGCCGGCGGGGCGTCCAGGACGGTGACGCCGTGCCGGGTGAGGCGGTCGGCGGTGGCGCGGCGGTCGGCCCGGGTCTGCTCGGCCGCAGCCGCGCCGTAGACGGCGGAGAGGGTGCCCCGGCCCGCCGCCAGCTCGTCCAGGTGCGGGTCGGCCACCGCGGCCACCACCACCTCGTGGCGCTTGGTGAGTTGGGGCAGCAGCGGCAGCAGCCCGTCCTCGGCGGGGCCCGCGTCCAGGCCGGTCAGCAGGACGATCAGCGAGCGCCGGTTGGCGATGCGCAGCACGGCTGCCGTCAGCGCCCGCAGGTCGGTTTCGACCAGCGCGGGCTCCAGCAGGGCCATCGCGTGGGTGACCGCGGGCAGCACCTCGGTGGCCGAGCGGCCGAGCACCGAGGCGCGCGGGCGCAGGTCGTGGGCGAGCAGGTCGACCCGGTCGCCGGCCTTGGTGGCGAGTGCGGTGAGCAGCAGCGCGGCGTCCAGGGCGGCGTCCAGCCGGGGCGCGTCGCCGACCCGGCCGGCCGAGGTGCGTCCGGTGTCGAGCACGATCAGGATGTGGCGGTCGCGTTCGGGCCGCCAGGTGCGGACGGCGACGGTGTTGCGCCGCGCGCTGGCCCGCCAGTCGATCGAGCGCACGTCGTCGCCGGGCAGGTACTCGCGCAGGCTGTCGAACTCGGTGCCCTGGCCGCGCCTCAACAGCGAGGTGCGCCCGTCGAGTTCACGCAGCCGCGCGAGCCGCGAGGGCAGGTGCTTGCGGCTGGCGAAGGGCGGCAGCGCACGCAGCGTCCAGGGGACCTGGTGCGAGCCCTGTCGCCCCGCCAGGCCGAGCGGGCCGAGCGAGCGGATGGTCACCCGGTGCGCGTGGTGGTCACCGCGCCGGGTGGGCTGCAGCGCGGTGCCGACCCGGCGCCGCTCGCCCGGCGGTACCAGCAGGGTGTGCCGCGAGGCGGTCAGCTCGGTGCCGGGCCGGAAGGCGGAGGGGGCCCAGGCGTCGCGCAGCCGGCCCCGCAGCGGGCGTCGGGAGGGATTGGCCACGGTCAGCGAGACGGTGGCGGGTTCGCCGAGCCGCACCGATCCGTCGCCCTCGCGCGCCAGCCGCAGGGTGCGGACGGGAGCCGCGAGCAGCAGGTCGGCCAGGACGCCCAGCAGCAGGACCGCGCCGACCGTCCCGACGCCCGTCCAGGAGGGCAGCAGGAGTCCCACGACCAGGCTGCCCAGGGCGGCGAGCAGGGCGGTACGGCCGGTGAGGGCCACGGTCGGACTCCTAGGGGCAGCGGGGGATCAGCGGGCGGCGGGGATCAGCGCGGCGCGGGTGTCTGGGCGAGCACGGCCTGGATCACCGAGTCGGCGGTGACCCCCTCCATCTCGGCCTCGGCGCGCAGCTGGACGCGGTGCCGGAGGGTGGGCAGGGCCAGCGCCTTCACGTCGTCGGGGGTGACGTAGTCGCGTCCGGCCAGCCAGGCCCAGGCCCGGGAGGTGGCCAGCAGCGCGGTGGCGCCGCGCGGGGAGACGCCGAGCGAGAGCGAGGGCGAGGTCCGGGTGGCCCGGCACAGGTCGACGATGTAGGCGAGGACCTCGGGGGAGACGGTGAGCCCCGCGATCTCGGCGCGGGCGGCGGCCAGGTCGGCGCGGCCGGCCACCGGGCGCACGCCCGCGGCGTGCAGGTCGCGCGGGTCGAAGCCGGCGGCGTGCCGGCTCAGCACCTGGAACTCCTGGTCGCGGTCGGGCAGCGGCAGGATCAGCTTGAGCAGGAAGCGGTCCAGCTGGGCCTCGGGCAGCGGATAGGTGCCCTCGTACTCCAGCGGGTTCTGGGTCGCGGCGACCAGGAAGGGCACCGGCAGCGGGCGCGGCTCGCCGTCCACCGTGACCTGGTGCTCCTCCATCGCCTCCAGCAGCGAGGCCTGGGTCTTGGGCGGGGTGCGGTTGATCTCGTCGGCGAGCAGCAGGTTGGTGAAGACCGGACCCGGCTGGAAGGAGAACTCGGCGGTGCGCGCGTCGTAGACCAGCGAGCCGGTGACGTCGCCGGGCATCAGGTCGGGGGTGAACTGGATCCGCTTGGTCTCCAGGCGCAGCGCGGTGGACAGCGTGCGGATCAGCAGCGTCTTGGCGACGCCCGGGACGCCTTCGAGCAGCACGTGGCCGCCGCAGAGCAGCGCGACCACCAGGCCTGTGACGGCGGGGTCCTGGCCGACCACGGCCTTGCCGATCTCGGCGCGCAGGGCGCCGAGCGCCTTGCGGGGGTCGGTCGCGGCGTCGGCCCGCTCGGGGGCGGTCTGGTCGGTCACGGGTGTCGTACCTGCCTTTCCAGGGCATCGAGGTCGTCCGCGAGCCGCAGCAGCGCGGCGTCGTCGGTGGGCGGCGGGCCGTAGAGCAGGCCGTGCGGTCCGCCCGGCTCGCGCCGGTCGCCCAGCCGGTCGGCGAGTGCGGTGAGCAGTGCGGTCGGCTCGGGTTCACCGGCCGTCAGCGGCACGCCGAGCACCGGGGCCAGCCGGTTCCGCGCGGCCCGGCGCAGTGCCTCGGCGGCCCGGCCGCGGGCCTTGGCACGGTGGTAGAGCCGGGCCCGGCCCTCGGTGGTCTCGGCGGCCCTGACCACCACCGGCAGCTCCTCGCTGACCATGGGACCGAGGCGGCGGGCCCGCCAGAGCGCGGCCAGCACGGTGGCGAGGGCCAGTTGCAGGCCGGCCCAGCGCCAGCCGTCCGGGATCAGGTCCGTGAAGCTCTTCTGCTGCTCGGCGGGCGGCAGCGCCTGGTAGTCGGGCAGGAACCAGGTGAGGTGCGGCCGGGCGCCGAGCAGGCCGAGTGCCAGCGCGGCGTTGCCCTGGCGGGCCAGGTGCTGGTTGGTGAGGAAGAGGCCGGAGCCGAGGACGATCACCTCGGTGCCGTTGGCCAGGGTGGTGCGGGCCAGTGCGGGGTAGCCGTTGCGCAGGTAGCAGCCGGTGGCGGGGCCGTCGGTCCGGTAGAGCCGGCCGCCGAGTTCGGCGCTGCCGGCCTGTGCGGCCTCGGGCAGCGCGCACTGCTGGGCGGCGTTCGCGGAGCTGACGGAGAGCGGCAGTCCGCCGTTCTCGGCGACCTCGACACCGGGGGCGAGCAGGTCCAGCGCCGAGCTGTCGGGGGAGATCAGCACCAGGCGGTGGTGGCCGGCGGCGGCCAGGGCGCTCAGCTGATCGTCGGTCAGCAGGTCGGGCAGCGGCAGCAGCACGGTGTCGTCCCGGGCGGGGACGGCGAGTTGGCCGGGATCCGCGGTGGTGTCGACGGTGATGCCCTGGGCGCGCAGGAGTTGGGCGGTGGCCTTGGCCCCGTCGGGGTCGGCCGAGCGCGGGTCGAGCGAGGGGTAGTCGGTGCTGTCGCCCAGACCGCCCAGCAGCAGTCCGGCCAGCAGCACGATGGCGGTAACGGCCAGGAACCAGCGTCCGCGGTGCCAGAGTTGACGCACTGTCGGGGTGAGCGTGGTGGCGGGCGCGGGGGTCACCGGTTCGGGGGACACCGTCGGGAGGGGCGTCGAGCTCGTGGTCACGGGGCGCCCACCGGGGCCGGGGTGCTGGGCCGGGTGCGGCGCAGCACCTGGTCGAGGTCGGCGAGCTGCTGGTAGCCGTGCTGGTCGGCGGGGCGCTCGCCGAAGGCGATGTCGTCGAAGAGGCGCGCGGCCTCGCGCAGCGCCGGGGCGTGCGCGGGCAGGTGGCGGCCGGCCTCCTCGGCGGCTTCGTCGGCGGTGCGGCCGGGGCGCGGATCGAGCAGCGTGCGCTCCTCCAAGGAGCGGACCAGCGCGCGCATCTGCTCGCGGACGGCGCTCGCGAAGTCGCCCTCGGCGGCGTGCCGCCGGGCGGCCTCGCGGTGCTGGTCGGCCGTGCGCGGTCCCTCGGCGCCGAACAGGGTGCCGGTGGTGGTGGCGGACCGGCCCGGGCGGCCCAGGCGCCACCAGAGGGCGGCGCCGATCAGGACGGCGATCACCAGGAAGAGGACCAGCCCGGTGCCGCCGTTGCTGGCGGCGCTGCCGAGCTGGCCGAGCAGCTTGTCCAGCTGGTCCCAGAGCCAGCTGCTGAGCCGCTGCAGCAGCGTCGGGTCGTGCCGGTGGTATTCGGGCTTCAGCAGTTCCTCGCGCGCGGCCTCGCGGGCCGCGTCGCGCGGCACGGTCACCGGGGCGTCGGCGGCGACCCGTACCCAGTCCCCCCAGGTCGGCATCGGGTCAGGCCGCCCCGCCGTCCCGGCCGGCCCAGCCGGAGCCGCCGTACTCGGGCAGGCCGGCCGCCCGGGCGAGCTCCAGGTCGAGCGCCTCGCGCCGGATCCGCTGGTCGACGTAGAGCAGGACGTTGATCGCGGCCTGGACCGGGATGGTCAGCATCGAGCCGATCACCCCGCCGACCGCGATGATCACCAGGGCGCTGACCGGCTGCGGGTGGTCCGTGGTGCCGCCCAGCGCACTGGTCAGCGAGCCGCCGGCCACGGCGGCGACCGCCCGGAACGGGATCGCGATCACCGAGGCGAGCATGGCGGTCAGGAACGAACCGAGCAGGCTGATCCCGAAGATCCGCCACCAGGCCCCCCGCACCAGCTTGCGGGAGCGGGCGAGCGCGGCCTTGACGCCCTGCTTCTCCAGCATCAGGGCGGGGGTGGCCAGGCTCAGCCGGAAGTACGTCCAGAACGCGACCAGGCCCGCGCCGAGCAGGATCAGGAAGCCGATCGCCATGGGGGCCGGTCCGTCGTCGCCGAGCGCGGCCAGCACGATGATCGGGACGGCGCCGGCGACCAGGATGCCCACCACGATCAGCATCACCAGCATGGTCAGGCCCGTCAGCCGCCACAGCTGGGGGCGGGCGGCACGCCAGGCGGCGCCGGCCGAGACCGGCTCACCGAGGATGGCCCGGCTGACCACCATGGTCAGCAGCGCGCTCATCAGCAGTGAGGCCACCGCGTCCACCAGCAGGCCGACGCCGGCCACGACCAGGCCCGCGGTGTCCTGGGAGTCGTGCTGGCTCCACCAGTCGACGAAGGTCAGCGTGGTCTGGGTCAGCAGGGCGACCACCAGGGAGAGCCCGAGTACGGTCTGCCAGTGCTTGCGCACGGTGGCGATCGAGCCGTCGAGGATCTCGCCGACGCCCAGCGGGCGCAGCGGGATCACGCCGGGCTTGGGGCTGGGCGGCGGGACGGCCCAGCCCTGCTGCCCGCCCCAACCGGGCTGGGTGCCCCAGCCGGGCTGGCCGCCCCACCCCGGCTGCGGGCCCCAGCCCTGCGCGGGCTGCGGGGCGGTGGGGCCGGCCGGCGGGCGGCCGTAGGCGCCGGGGAACGGCGGTGCGGCCTGCGGGGCGGCGTCCGAGGGCGGGGGCGCAGTGGCCGACGCGGCATCCGGTCCGCCGGGCGCGGCGGCCGGTGGCCGGACACCCTCGGCGCTGGTCCCGGAGGAGTCGGTCCCGGACGAGCCGGGGGAGGCCCAGCCCGAAGTGTCGGTCATCACTGCTCCTCGGCCTGGAGCGGGTGCCCCAGGATGGTGGTGTGGCGCAAATCGTGCGGCCCATCGTGCCATGGTGGCGGCAGGCACCCCAGGGGTGCCCGGTTGCTGATCGACAACGGGGTCGGCAGCGATGAGGAACACGGGAGTTTGGGTGGATATGGGCGCTATCGCCGGCGGGACGAGCGGGCCATGGGCACGGGTGTGCGGCAGGTCACAATCCGGTAATGAGAGGATGGGCGCATGAAAGGTCGCGTCCTCGTCGTAGATGACGACACCGCACTCGCCGAGATGCTCGGCATTGTGCTGCGTGGTGAGGGTTTTGAGCCGTATTTCGTCGCGGACGGGGACAAGGCGCTGGCCGCGTTCCGCGAGACCAAGCCGGATCTGGTGCTGCTCGACCTGATGCTGCCCGGACGCGACGGGATCGACGTCTGCCGGCAGATCAGGTCGGAGTCCGGGGTGCCGATCGTCATGCTCACCGCGAAGACCGACACGGTCGACATCGTGGTGGGCCTGGAGTCGGGCGCCGACGACTACGTGGTCAAGCCGTTCAAGCCCAAGGAGCTGGTGGCCCGGGTCCGGGCCCGGCTGCGCAGGGCGGAGGAGCCCACTCCCGAGCAGCTGACCATCGGCGACCTGGTGATCGACGTGGCCGGCCACTCGGTCAAGCGGGACGGTCGGGGCATCCCGCTCACCCCGCTGGAGTTCGACCTGCTGGTCGCGCTCGCCCGCAAGCCCTGGCAGGTGTTCACCCGCGAGGTGCTGCTGGAGCAGGTCTGGGGCTACCGGCACGCGGCCGACACCCGGCTGGTGAACGTGCACGTCCAGCGCCTGCGTTCGAAGATCGAGAAGGACCCGGAGCGCCCGGAGATCGTGGTCACCGTGCGCGGGGTCGGATACAAGGCCGGACCCAGCTGACGTGACGTATCAGGCTCACCCCTCCCCGTCGGGCCCTGGGGCCGACGGGGAGGCGCTTCTCGGGGGATCGACCAGCGGGCGCAAGCCGCTCTCGCCGCTCGGGCTGCTGAGCCGGCGTGCGGGCAGTCCGCTGCGGCAGGCCTCGGCGCTCTACCGCCGCTCGATCCAGTTGCGGGTGGTCGCGGCCACCATGCTGCTGTCGGTCGCGCTGGTGGTGGTGCTCGGGATCGTGGTGATGGCCCAGGTCCGCACCGGACTGCTGGACACCAAGAAGCACGCCTCCGAGAACCAGGCCAGCGGTGGCTTCACCACCGCGCAGATGCAGAGCGACGCGCTGGCCGCGCAGCGGGCCAAGACCGGCAGCCCCACCGATCCCAGCCCGAGCGAGACCGGCACCTGGCTGGCCGACCAGGTGGCCAGCCTGGCCAGCGGTGGCCAGGGCGTCTACTCGGTGATCGGCCTGGTGCCCTCCACCGACCAGACGGCCGACGCCGGGCTGCTCAGCGCCCGGGCCTCGGGCGACGTCAACCGCAACAGCATCACGCAGGCCCTGCAGGAGCAGGTGGCCCAGGACCCGAACCGGGCGCACGAGCAGACCACCACCATCCACCGCGACATCGCGGGACAGCCGGGGCAGTACCGCTCCGAGCCGGGCCTGGTGATCGGCAAGCAGCTGCACGGGCCCGCGGGCGAGAAGTACCAGCTCTACTTCGCCTTCTCCTTCGCCCAGGAGGACAACGCGCTGAGCCTGGTCACCGGCACGGTGGCCACCGCCGGCGTCTTCATCGTGATCCTGGTCAGCTGCACCGCCTGGCTGGTGGTGCGCCAGGTGGTCACCCCGGTGCGGATGGCCGCCGGGATCGCCGAACGCCTGGCGGACGGCCACCTGGAAGAGCGGATGAAGGTCACCGGCACCGACGACATCGCGCGGCTCGGCGGCTCCTTCAACCGGATGGCCGACGCGCTGCAGACCCAGATCCGGCAGCTGGAAGAGCTCTCCCGGGTGCAGCGCCGGTTCGTCTCGGACGTCTCGCACGAGCTGCGCACGCCGCTGACGACCGTGCGGATGGCCGCCGACCTGATCTACGACAGCCGCGAGGACCTGGACCCGATGGCGGCCCGCTCGGCCGAGCTGCTGCAGGGCCAGCTGGACCGCTTCGAGTCGTTGCTGGCCGACCTGCTGGAGATCAGCCGGTTCGACGCCGGGGCCGCGGTGCTGGACGCCGAGCCGGTGGACCTGCGCGACGTCGTGCAGCGGGTGGTCGAGGCGGCCGACCCGCTGGCCCGGCTCAAGGGCAGCAAGGTGCTGCTGGCGGGCGCCGAGGAGCCGGTGGTGGCCGAGGTCGACCCGCGCCGGATCGAGCGGATCCTGCGCAACCTGGTGGTCAACGCGCTGGAGCACGGCGAGGGCCGGGACGTGGTGGTGCGGCTGGGCTCGGCCGACGGGGCGGTCGCGGTCGGCGTGCGGGACTACGGCATCGGGCTCAAGCCCGGCGAGGCGTCCCGGGTCTTCCACCGGTTCTGGCGGGCCGACCCGTCCCGGGTGCGGACCACCGGCGGTACCGGCCTCGGCCTGTCGATCGCGGTCGAGGACGCGCACCTGCACGGCGGCTGGCTGCAGGCCTGGGGCGAACCGGGCGGCGGCTCGCACTTCCGGCTCACCCTGCCGCGCACCCGCGGCGGCGAGATCGGCCGGGCGCCGTTCCGGCTGGAGCCCGAGGACTCCCGGTACAACCGCGGCCTGCGGGCCCAGGGCACCCCGTACCGGCGGGCGCTGCCGAGCGGGGCGACCGCGCTGACCGCGGGTGGTGTGCCGACGGTGATCCCGGAGACCCCGGGCGGTGCCGGGGGCGGGCTCGGGCCCGGGCTCGGCGGGGTACTGAGCATCGGCGGGGCGGGGCTCGGGCCCCGGCGGCTGCCCGCCGTCCCGGTGGTGGCCGACCCGTCCGACGTCCGCGCAGCGAGCGGCGGGTACGGTGCCACCGGTGCCCAAGTCGTGGTGGATCCGGGGCGGGCGAAGACGCCGGACGGCGACGTCGGGCAAGGCCGGCACGAGCCGGCGAGCGGTGCGGCGCAGGACGCCGAGGACACGAGCGCTAAGGGGGCGCGGGGTGGGGAGCAGCAGGACAGGCCCTAGCCGGCGGCGCCGGGGGGCGGCCGTGCCGTGGGTCGCGCTGACGGTGCTGCTCGCGGCGGGCTGCGCGACCATGCCGGACAGCGGCGAGCCGCAGGCGGTGAGCCCGCCGCCGAGCTCCGACCAGGGCGTGCAGGTCCGGGTGATCCCGGTGCCGCCGCGCGACGGCCAGTCGCCGCGCGAGGTGCTGCAGAACTTCCTGGACGCCTCGATCTCGGACGAGCACGACTACCAGACCGCCCGGCAGTACCTGACGCCCGAGGCGGTCAAGACCTGGCAGCCGGACAGCGGCGCGGTGGTGCTCTACGACACCACCCCGCACCAGTCCTCCGGGGACGGCGACCTCGACCACGCCACGGTCACCCTGCGCTCGCAGGAGGTGGCCACGCTGGACGCCAAGCACACCTACCAGCCCAAGAGCGACCAGTTCGCCGCCGACTTCACGCTGATCAACGTGGCCAAGGACGCCGACAAGGACGGCAAGGACGCGCCGGCCAAGGCGCAGTGGCGGATCACCGACCTGCCGAGCACGCTGATCCTCAACCAGACCAACTTCCACAATGCCTACCAGCAGGTGGACCGGTACTTCTTCTCGTTGCCCGATCCCTCGGGCAACGGCGGCGACCCGCCGGTCCTGGTGCCGGACCCGATCTTCATCCGGCGCCGGATCGACCCGGCCTCCGCCGCGGCCGCCGCGCTCGCCCAGGGGCCCTCCGACTGGCTGCGCCCGGCCGTCCGGTCGGCCTTCGACGGCAGCGAGCCGGCCGCCACCGTCGACACCAGCGACCCGACCAAGCCCCAGCTGCAGGTCAACGGCGTCGACTTCGTGACCAGCGCGCGCCAGTGCCAGCAGATGGTGGCGCAGCTCTACTTCACGCTGGCCAGCCTGAACGGCCCGGGTTCGCTCGAACGGGTGACGCTGAAGAGCAAGCACGGGAGCTGCGACCTCCCCTCGACGGCGGCCAAGGCCCTGCCGTGGGCGCCCGGGGCGCTGGCCGACAGCACGGGGGTGGGCGGTCAGCCGTACGCCCGCAAGGCGGACACCGGCCAGCTGGAGCGCCTGGACACCGCCGGCACCCCGGTGCCCGGCGTGCTCGGGGCGGCCACCAGGCCCGCCCCGCTGGCACCGGTCGGCGGCCGGGTGCAGGGGCCGTTCGCGGTGCGGCGCGACGGCAAGGCCGCCGCCGTGATCAGCGAGGACGGCAAGGCGCTGTACGTGGCCAACCTGGACGACTCGGCCAAGCAGCTCGGCACCCCGCTGCTCACCAGCCACGCCGCACAGGGGCTGGCCTCGCCCAGCTGGGACGGGCTCGGCGGTCTGTGGGTGGTGGACCGCGATCCGGCCGCCCCGCAGGTCTGGCTGGTGCGCGGGCAGAACCGCACCGCCGTCCAGGTGGGCGTGCCGGCCGGCAGCACGGTGGACACCATCAAGCTCTCCTCCGACAGCACGCGGGCCGCACTGCTGCTGCGCGACTCCGCCAGCGGTGCCCGCACCCTGGCGATCGGACTGGTGCAGCGCGGCGGCAGTTCGCCGTCGGCCGTCTCGATCGTGGGGGTGCGGCCGATCGCGCCGGAGCTGTCGGACGTGACCTCGGTGTCCTGGACCGATCCGGACCAGCTGCTGGTGCTCGGCAAGCAGGTCGAGAGCGTGCCGCAGCTGCACTACGTGCCCACTGACGGCTCGCCCGGGGCGGACAACCCGCTGCAGTCGGTGGACGGGATGACGACGGTGGGAGCCGCCGAGGACCGCGACGACGCGGTGCTGGCCGACTCCAAGGACCCGGACCACACCATTTACTCGCTCAGCGTCGTGGGCCAGCCGCAGTGGAAGGTCTACGGCAAGGACGGGGTCATGCCGACCTACCCCGGGTAGCCCGGGGCATGGCGGCGCCGCGGCTACCGGCGGGCGGTGGCGGCCACCGTCGCTGCGGCCAGCGGTGGGGCGCCGGCCGCGCGCAGGGCCCGGGCGGCCTCGGCGAGGCTGGCACCGGTGGTCACCAGGTCGTCCACCAGGACCAGGCGACGGCCGCGCAGCGCGGTGTGGAAGCGGGGCGGGACGGTCAGCGCGCGGTGCAGGTTGGCCCGGCGCTGCCCCGCGCCGAGGCCGGCCTGGTCGGCGACCGGCCGGTGCTGGCGCAGCACCGGGGCCACGCGGCAGGGCAGCCCGTTGCGGCCGAGCCGACCGGCGGCGCTGCGGGCCAGCCGCCGGGTGGCGTCCTGGCCGCGGGCCCGCACGGCGTGCCGGGCGGAGGGGACCGGGACCAGCAGCACCGGGTGCCGGTGCGGCCCGGGCGCCGCCTCGGTGAGCGCGCCGCGCACCGCCTCGGCGAGCACCGCGCCCAGCGGCCCGGCCAGCCGCAGCGCGCCGCGCTCCTTGTGGGCGATCAGCAGGCGGCGCAGCGGATCGCGGTAGACCGCGCAGGAGTGCAGCGGGAGCAGGCCGGGCGGCGTCGGGTGGGCTGCGGCAGGTGCGGCGCGCAGCCCGGCGAGCAGCGCGCGGCAGACGGGGCAGAGCTGGCTGCCCGGTTCGCCGCAGCCGGCGCAGCTGGCGGGGAGCAGGAGATCGAGCAGGGCGCCGGACATGACACCTCCCGGATAGATGGTCACGCTGCGTAGTGGCGCCATGATGGGCCGTCTGGGCGGAGTTGTCCAGATATTTACCCTCACTTCACTCGATGGGGGGTAGACAGGGGTGAACAGCTGTCCGGCCGCAGCCCGCGCGCCTAGGGTCCCGCTGAGGAGGCGAAAAGACCGACCCGGGTGTCTGATGAGGCTCCTAGGGGGTTTCAAGCTCCCCTGGTGGGGAGTAAGTGGGTGAGGGCCCGGCCCGTCAGGTCCGTGGACCAGACGGTAGGCCGACGGCAGAGTGGCTGGTCAGGCTGGGTCTCAGCCCGGTCCGGTAGTCCGGATCGGCGTCAGCACGAGGGATCGGAGTTCTGCGTGGACATCGTCGTCAAGGGCCGCAAGACCGAGGTGCCCCAGAGGTTCCGCGAGCACGTGGCCGAAAAGCTGGAGAAGGTCCAGAGGTTCGACGGCAAGGTGATCAGCCTTGACGTCGAGGTGTCCAAGGAACACAACCCGCGCCAGGCCGACCGGTCCGACCGGGTGGAGATCACCGTCCGCACTCGTGGCCCGGTGATCCGGGCCGAGGCCGCTGCCGCGGATCCCTACGCGGCGCTGGACCTGGCCTCGGCGAAGCTCGACGCGCAGTTGCGCAAGTCCGCCGACCGGCGCCGGGTGCACCACGGCGCCCGCACCACGCCGCTGAGCGTGGCCGAGGCCACCGCGCGGATCGCGGCGCTGCCCGGCACGGCGACCGTGGAGGACCTGGAAGAGGCACCGGTGCGCAAGACCGTGGCGCCCTCGCTGGAGGTGGAGGGCGAAGGACCGCTGGTGGTCCGCGAGAAGACCCACAGCGCCTCGCCGATGACGCTGGCTCAGGCGCTGCACGCGATGGAGCTGGTCGCCCATGACTTCTACCTCTTCGTGGAGAAGGACAGCGGGCTGCCGAGCGTGGTCTACCGCCGCCGTGGCTACGACTACGGCGTCATCCACCTGAAGGCCGACGGCCTGGAGCCGGACGGCGACATCGGCGGTGCCGGCGGCGCGATCAACACGGCGGCCGACCGCTGACCGCATTCACCCCGTAGCGACGGACAGTTCCGGCGGCCGGCTGAGGACCGGCCGCCGGTTCGTCGTTCGTGCCCGTGGTCGCCCGCGCCCGTCGTCCCGCGCCGCACCCGTCCGGGGGACCCCGCCGATCGACGGTTGAGTTCGGCCGTCGAGGGCGTGGAATGATGAGGCCCACAGCTTTCGGCAACGGGGAGGGGCGGATGGCGGACCGGTTCGAGGGTGGCGGCGGCGAGAGCGTGGAGCCCGCGTACGCGCCACGGGGCGGCGAGCCGATCCGCGTCCTGGTGGTGGATGATCACGCTCTCTTCCGGCGCGGGCTGGAGATCGTGCTCGCCGAGGAGAGCGACATCCGGGTGGTCGGCGAGGCGGGGGACGGCGCCGAGGCGGTGCTCAAGGCGGCCGACCTGCTGCCCGACATCATCCTGATGGACGTGCGGATGCCGCGCCGCAGCGGCATCGAGGCCTGCACCTCGATCAAGGAGGTGGCCCCCAGCACCAAGATCATCATGTTGACGATAAGCGACGAGGAAGCCGACCTCTACGAGGCGATCAAGGCGGGGGCGACCGGCTACCTGCTCAAGGAGATCTCCACCGACGAGGTGGCCACCGCGATCCGCGCGGTCGCCGACGGGCAGTCGCAGATCAGCCCGTCGATGGCGGCCAAGCTGCTGACCGAGTTCAAGTCGATGATCCAGCGCCGCTCCGACGACCGGGAGTTGGTGCCCGCGCCGCGGCTGACCGACCGCGAGCTCGAGGTGCTCAAGCTGGTGGCGACCGGGATGAACAACCGGGAGATCGCCAAGGAGCTGTTCATCAGCGAGAACACGGTGAAGAACCACGTCCGCAACATCCTGGAGAAGCTGCAGCTGCACTCCCGGATGGAGGCCGTGGTCTACGCGATGCGGGAGAAGATCCTCGAAATAGGGTGAGCTGAGCGGGAGGTGGCCACCTAGGTGGTGGCCGCGCGGCGGGTCAGCCGAGCAGCCGGTCGAGTTCGGCCCGCAGCGACCCGGCGCCCGTGCCCTCGGCCGTCAGCGTCTCGACGCGCACCCCGGTGCAGCCCACCCAGTCGGCCGCCTCGCGCAGCGCCTGGGCCAGCGCGGGCAGTTGGCGGGGCGAGTCGAGGGAGACCTGGCGGGCGACCAGGGTGGTGCCCTCGCGGGCCGGATCGACCCGGCCCACCAGCCGGCCGCCGGCCAGCAGCGGCATCGCGAAGTACCCGTGCACCCGCTTGTGCTTGGGGGTGTAGGCCTCCAGCCGGTGCGACATGCCGAAGATCCGCTCGGTCCTGGCCCGGTCCCAGACCAGCGAGTCGAACGGGGAGAGCAGGGTGGTGCGGTGCCGCCCGCGTGGTTCGCCGGCCAGCGCCGCGGGGTCGGCCCAGGCGGGGGCGGTGGCCGGACCGCCGCCCGGGCCCCAGCCCGCCACCGCGACCGGGACCAGCCCGGACTCGGCCAGCACGGCGTCCAGTTGGGCGGACTTCAGGCGGTGGTAGTCGATCAGGTCGGCCCGGGTCGCCACCCCGAGGGCCTGGCCCGCCTGCCGGACCAGTTGCGTCAGGCACTCCCGGTCGCCCGGCTCGCGCTGGTACAGCTCGGCGGGCACCGCCTGCTCGGCGAGCGCGTAGACCCGCTTCCAGCTCCGGCGTTCGGTGCAGACCACGTCGCCGAAGGCGAGCGCGCGCTCCACCGCGATCTTGGCGTCGGACCAGTCCCACCACTCGGCCGTCCGCTTGGCCCCGCCCAACTCGGTGCTGGTCAGCGGCCCCTCGGCGCGCAGCCGGTCCAGCACGCCCCGGTAGGCCTGCGGGCTCACCTGGTGTCCCCAGAGGTGGCCGCGCTCGCGGTAGTCGCGGCGGCGGAAGGCGAACAGCGGCCACTCCTCGATCGGCAGCACGCAGGCCGCGTGCGACCAGTACTCGAAGCTGGTCCGGGCGCCCCACAGGGCGTGCTCGACGGCGGGGCGGCCGACCGCACCGAGCCGGGCGTAGGGCACCAGTTCGTGCGAGCGGGCCAGCACCGAGATGGTGTCCAGCTGGACGGCGCCGAGGTGGCGCAGCACGCCGCGCACCCCGGCCCGGCGGTCCGGCGCGCCGAGCAGGCCCTGGGCGCGCAGGGCGATCCGGCGGGCCTGGTCGGCGCTGAGGGTCAGGACGGGCGGCGGCGCTGCGGTCATGCGGGCAGCGTAGGCGCCGCCACCGACACCGGGACGCGCAGCCGGGTTCCCGGCGGGCGGGTCAGCCCTGGTCCCACTCGGAGGCCAGCAGCGAGCCCATCCAGCAGTCGCGCCAGACACCGCGCTGGGCGGCGTAGGAGCGCAGGGTGCCTTCCAGGGTGAAGCCGGCCTTGCGGGCCACGGCGAGCGAGGGCTCGTTGCCGACGTAGGCGACCCACTCCAGGCGGCGCAGCCCGCGCTCGGTGAACGCCCGGTCGGCCACCGCGCGCAGCGCCTCCACCGTGCAGCCGTGCCCGCGTGCTCCGGTGGCGACCCAGAAGCCGACCTCCGCCGCGCCCTGGCCGCGCGCGGCCAGGGACTGGGTGCCGACCAGGGCGCCGGTCCCCTTCTCCAGCACGCGCCGGATCGGACTGCGGCCACTGCGCCAGCCCTCGGCGGCGAGCCGCTCGACGAAGAAGACGGCGTCGGCACGGGAGTAAGGGGAGGGGACGACGGTCCAGCGCTGGATCTCGGCGTCCTGGCAGGCCGCGGTGATCGCGTCGAGGTCGGCCGCGGTCGGGGCGCGCAGGACCAGCCGCTCGGTCTCCAGGACTGCGGGCACCGGGGTCGGCGTCACCTCGGTCGCAGTTCTCATGAACGGAGTATGGCCAGCGGGCCGACGGGCTGAAAGTGACTTTCCCGCGCCCGATTTGTACCCCTATCGATACCTATCGCGGGATCCGCTCCCAAGGGTGACACCGGAATGGCGTGCTGACGCACCTCCCGGCGCGTTGGCCTCCTCGCATACGATGGCCCGTACGGTGGGGTGGATCCCGCCGTACAAGTCGTTGCTCAGTCCAGTGCCAATCCAGGCGAGGAGCCCGCTCAAGTGTCCGTCTTCGACAAGATCCTGCGCGCCGGCGAGGGCAAGATCCTTCGCAAGCTGCAGCGGATTGCTGCCCAGGTCAACTCCATCGAAGAGGACTTCGTCAACCTCACGGACGACGAGCTGCGTGCACTGACCGACGAGTACAAGACGCGGCTCGCCGACGGCGAGAGCCTGGACGACATCCTCCCCGAGGCCTTCGCCACCGTCCGCGAGGCCGCCAAGCGCGTGCTGGGCCAGCGCCACTACGACGTGCAGATCATGGGCGGCGCCGCCCTGCACCTGGGCTACGTCGCCGAGATGCGCACCGGTGAGGGCAAGACCCTGGTCGGCACGCTGCCGGCCTACCTCAACGCGCTCACCGGCAAGGGCGTGCACCTGATCACCGTCAACGACTACCTCGCCGAGCGCGACTCGGAGTGGATGGGCCGGGTGCACCGCTTCCTCGGCCTCGAAGTCGGCGTGATCCTGGGCAACATGCCGCCCGCCGAGCGCAAGCGCCAGTACGCGATGGACATCACGTACGGCACCAACAACGAGTTCGGCTTCGACTACCTGCGCGACAACATGGCGTGGTCGCAGGAGGAACTTGTCCAGCGCGGCCACAACTTCGCGATCGTCGACGAGGTCGACTCGATCCTGATCGACGAGGCCCGTACCCCGCTGATCATCTCCGGCCCGGCCGACCAGGCGACCAAGTGGTACGCCGACTTCGCCAAGCTGGTGCTGCGCCTCAAGCGCGACCGCGACTACGAGGTCGACGAGAAGAAGCGCACGGTCGGCGTGCTGGAGGAGGGTGTCACCCGGGTCGAGGACTACCTGGGCATCGACAACCTCTACGAGTCGGTGAACACCCCGCTCGTCGGGTTCCTGAACAACGCCATCAAGGCCAAGGAGCTCTACAAGAACGACAAGGACTACGTCGTGATGAACGGCGAGGTCATGATCGTTGACGAGCACACCGGGCGTATCCTCGCCGGCCGCCGCTACAACGAGGGCATGCACCAGGCGATCGAGGCCAAGGAGGGGGTGGAGGTCCAGAACGAGAACCAGACGCTGGCCACCATCACCCTGCAGAACTTCTTCCGCCTGTACGACAAGCTCTCCGGCATGACCGGTACCGCCACCACCGAGGCGGCCGAGTTCCACCAGATCTACAAGCTCGGTGTGGTCCCGATCCCGACCAACAAGAACCCGCTGCGGATCGACCAGCCCGACCTGATCTACAAGTCCGAGCCGGCCAAGTTCGCCGCCGTGGTCGAGGACATCGCCGAGAAGCACGAGAAGGGCCAGCCGGTCCTGGTCGGCACCGTCTCGGTGGAGAAGTCCGAGTACCTCTCCCAGGAGCTGCGCAAGCGCGGCATCCCGCACGAGGTGCTGAACGCCAAGCACCACGAGCGCGAGGCGCAGATCGTCGCGCAGGCCGGGCGCAAGGGCGCGGTCACGGTGGCCACCAACATGGCCGGCCGTGGCACCGACATCATGCTCGGCGGCAACCCCGACCACCTGGCCACCGCGGAGCTGGCCCAGCGCGGCCTGAACCCGGTGGACACCCCGGAGGAGTACGAGGAGGCGTTCCCGGCCGCGCTGGAGAAGGCCAAGGCGGCGGTCAAGTCGGAGCAGACCGAGGTGCAGGAGATCGGCGGCCTGTACGTGCTGGGCACCGAGCGGCACGAGTCGCGCCGGATCGACAACCAGCTGCGCGGCCGCTCCGGCCGTCAGGGCGACCCGGGCGAGTCCCGCTTCTACCTCTCGCTGGGCGACGACCTGATGCGCCTGTTCAAGGCCGGCATGGTCGAGCGCGTGCTGTCGATGGCCAATGTGCCGGAGGACGTGCCGATCGAGTCCAAGATGGTCACCCGCGCGATCGCCTCCGCGCAGACCCAGGTCGAGCAGCAGAACTTCGAGATCCGCAAGAACGTCCTGAAGTACGACGAGGTGCTCAACCGCCAGCGCGAGGTCATCTACGGCGAGCGCCGCCGGGTGCTGGAGGGCGAGGACCTGCAGGAGCAGATCGGCCACTTCATGGACGACACCGTGGAGGCGTACGTCAGCGCCGCCACCGGTGAGGGCTTCGAGGACGACTGGGACCTCGACAAGCTCTGGACGGCGCTCAAGCAGCTCTACCCGGTCACCCTGGAGCTGGAGGCCCTGGAGGAGGAGGCCGGCGGCAGCTCCGGCCTGACCACCGACTTCCTCACCAAGGTGGTCCAGGAGGACATCCAGGCCCAGTACGGCGCCCGCGAGGACCAGCTCGGCGAGCAGGTCATGCGGGAGCTGGAGCGCCGGGTGGTGCTCTCGGTGCTGGACCGCCGCTGGCGCGAGCACCTCTACGAGATGGACTACCTCCAGGAGGGCATCGGCCTGCGGGCGATGGCCCAGCGCGACCCGCTGATCGAGTACCAGCGCGAGGGCTTCGACATGTTCGGCGCCATGATGGAGGGCATCAAGGAGGAGTCCGTCGGCTACCTGTTCAACCTGGAGGTCCAGGTCGAGCAGCAGGTCGAGGAGGTTCCGCTGGCGGACGCCGAGGAGACCGAGGTCTCGCTCGAGAAGACCGCCCGTCCCGAGATCAAGGCCAAGGGCCTGGAGGCCCCGAAGCCGCAGCGCCTGCACTACACCGCCCCGATGGTGGACGGCGACGACACTGTCATCGAGGGCGACTTCGAGGACGACGTGCAGGACGAGGCGGAGGGCGACGGGCTGACCCGCGCCGAGCGCCGCAAGGCCGCGAAGTCGGCCAAGGGCCGCCGCCGCAAGTGACGCGGGCCGGTGGTGACCGGCTGAATCGCCGACAGGCCGGTACCGGCTGGTCAGGGCGCCGTTCCGGGGAGACCCGGGCGGCGCCCTGCCGCGTCACCGGGCCTCCACGGCGGCGCACTGCCACTGCGCGGTGCGCCAGTGCCGCTCCAGCCGGAAGGCCACCACGCGGTGCCGGGCACCGGCCTCGACCCGGACGCAGACCTCCAGCGCACCGGGCCCCGGGGCGCTGGAGTGCACCCGGCCGAGCCTGGGCCGGACCTGGGCCGCGGCCCGGCGCAGCGGACCGTCCTGCGCCAGCCGGGCCAGCTGGCGGTAGCCGTCGTGGGTGGTGTGGCGGGCCAGCTGGCCCACCGGACGGGCCCCGGCGAGCACCTCGACCAGGCGCAGCGCGAAGCGGGCGGCCAGGCCGCCGTCCACCTCGCCGAGGCCGCCCCCGCAGGCGGCGCGCGGGTGGCGCGGGCCGCGCTGCGCCGATGCGTGGTGCCCGGCCGAGTGCTGCGCGGCCGAGTGCTGCCCGGTCGTGCGATGGGCGGTTGCAAGGTGCCCGGCCGCCGGTCGCCCGGCTGTGCCGGGTCGACGCGCCAGCCGGTGGATCGCCGGTGCGGTGGCTGCGGGGTGGAGCGCGGTCTCGGCCATGGGTGGGTACCCCCGGGTCGGGTGCGGACGGTCTGACCCTGTTATCGGCGCCCGCCGCCGGGCCCGCAGCACACCCGGCGGGCTCGCGCACCGTCCCCCGGACGGCGGCTTGACGAGCCTGCGGCCCCTGTCGCTCCTGGTACCCGGTGGCGGCCGGGCGCGGGAGTGCGCCGCCGTGCGGTCCGCTCGAAGGGGGACACCGCGATGATCGCCCGGGCCGTATTCTGTGGACGTCCCCGGGGAGCACCCGCTCGGGCCCCGGAACACCCGAATGTCCCACGACTGCGGAGCGTGCCCCCGATGCGTGTCTACGTCCCCACCACCCTGGCCGCCCTGGCCCAGGCGCACCCGGACGGCGCGCTGGAGCAGTCCGCTGCCTACGCGGTCACCCCCGCGCTGCGCGAGTGGTACGTCAGCGACGACCTGGAGGAGCTGGAGTACGCCGCGCTGGTCCGCGCCGCCCAGTCCTCGCTGCGGCTGCTGGCCGCCGACCCCGCCGCGCCGCGCCGCCGCGTGGTGGTCGCGCTGGACGTGGCGGACGGCGCCGTCCAGCCGTTCCCCGGTGACGAGTACCAGGACCAGGCCTCGCTCGGCCGGGTCGTGCTGGCCGGCCCGGTCAGGCTGGCCAAGGCCGCCGCCGTGCACGCCGACGCCGGCGACCAGGAGGTGCAGGCGGACGTCGCGGCGGCCGCCGGTGCGATCGCCGCCGCCGACGCGGGCGACGAGGACGCGCAGTTCAGCGTGGACGGCGCCGAGGACCACGAGCTGCTCTGGTTCGCCACCCAGGAGATCCCCGGGCTGCTGGCCTGAGCCGTCGCGCAACCTCCCGTCCCACCGCAGGACGGACAGCTGTCAGTGACAGCCGCTACCGTGCCGGGGTGCGAACTCATATCGTCTGGGACTGGAACGGCACACTGCTGCACGACATGGCGGCGGTGGTCGGCGCGAGCAACGCCGCCTTCGCGTTGGTCGGTGGCGCGCCGCTGACGCTCGAGCAGTACCGGGAGATGTACGAGATCCCCATCCCGCGGTTCTACCAGCGGGTGCTGGGCTTCCAGCCCAGCGGGGCCGAGTGGGAGCGGCTGGACGCCGCCTTCCAGCAGCGCTACGCCGAGCTGAGTTCCGGCTGCCTGCTGACCGAGGGCGCCCCCGAACTGCTCGCCGCCTGGGCGGCCGAGGGCGGGACCCAGTCGCTGCTGTCGATGTACGAGCACCGCCGCCTGCTGCCCGCGGTGGAGGCCTTCGGCATCCAGCGGCACTTCCTGCGGGTGGACGGGCGCACCGGTCCCTCGCACGGGCAGAAGGCCGCCTCGCTGGTGCGCCACCTGGCCGCGCTCGGCCCGCAGGTGGAGCCGGCCCGCACGGTGGTGATCGGCGACGCGGCCGACGACGCGCTCGCGGCCCGGCAGGCCGGCGCGCACGCCGTGCTCTACACCGGCGGCTCGCACATCCGGGCGAACCTGGAGCCGGTCGGGGTCCCGGTGGTGGACAGCCTGGCCGAGGCGGTCGCGCTGGCCCAGCAGATCACCGGCTGACCCGCGCCGCCGGGCGGCCACCGGTGTGTCGCCGCCCGGCCCGGGGCCGTGCCGTGGTCAATCTTGGTTGACCACAGTCCCACGGAGCGGAGCCCGCCATGCCGATCGACGCCGTGACCAAGGTGCCCGTCCCGGTGAACGAGCCGGTGCACGGCTACGCTCCGGGCAGCCCGGAGCGCGCGCGGCTGCTGAAGCGGCTGGACGCGCTGGCGGCCGAGCCGATCGCGCTGCCGATGACGATCGGCGGCGAGCAGCGCCTCGGCTCCGGCGAGCGGATCGACGTGGTCCAGCCGCACCACCACGCGGCCCGGCTCGGCGTGCTCGGCAACGCCACCGCCCAGGACGCCGAGCTCGCGGTGGCGGCGGCGCTCGAAGCCGGTCCCGACTGGCGCCGGCTCTCCTTCGACGACCGGGCGGCGGTCTTCCTGCGCGCCGCCGAGCTGCTGGCCGGGCCCTGGCGCGAGACGCTGGCGGCGGCCACCATGCTCGGCCAGTCCAAGACCGTCCAGCAGGCCGAGATCGACGCGCCCTGCGAGCTGGTCGACTTCTGGCGCTTCAACGTGCACTTCGCCCGGCAGATCCTGGCCGAGCAGCCCGAGTCCTCGCCGGGCGTGTGGAACCGCACCGACCACCGCCCGCTGGAGGGCTTCGTCTACGCCGTCACCCCGTTCAACTTCACCGCGATCGCCGGCAACCTGCCCACCGCCCCGGCGCTCCTGGGCAACACCGTGGTCTGGAAGCCCGCGCCCACCCAGACCTTCGCGGCGCACCACCTGATGCGCCTGCTGGAGGCGGCCGGACTGCCGCCCGGAGTGATCAACCTGGTCACCGGGGACGGCCAGGCGCTCTCCCGGGTGGCGCTGGCCAGCCCCGACCTCGCGGGCCTGCACTTCACCGGTTCGAGCGCCACCTTCCGCACGCTCTGGCAGACCATCGGGGCCAACCTGGCGGGCTATCGCGGCTATCCGCGGATCGTCGGGGAGACCGGCGGTAAGGACTTCCTGATCGCCCACCCCTCGGCCGACCCCGCCACGCTCACCACCGCGCTGATCCGGGGCGCCTTCGAGTACCAGGGCCAGAAGTGCTCCGCGCTCTCCCGCGCCTACCTGCCGCGCAGCCTCTGGGCGCGGATCAAGGACGAGCTGCTGGCCCGGGTCGACGCCCTGACGGTGGGTGACGTCGGCGACCTGACCAACTTCATGGGCGCCCTGATCGACGCCAGGGCCTTCGCCAAGAACCGCGACGCGATCGAGCGCGCCAAGGGGGACCCGGACGTCGAGCTGGTGGCCGGCGGCCAGTACGACGACGCGATCGGCTACTTCGTGCGCCCCACCGTGCTGGTCGGCGGCACGGGCCGCAACGAGATCTTCAGCACCGAGTACTTCGGCCCGATCCTGGCGGTGCAGCTCTACGAGGATGCCCGCTGGAGCCAGGCGCTGGCCGCGGTGGACGGCGACGCCCCCTACGGCCTGACCGGCGCGGTGTTCGCCACCGACCGGCAGGCCATCGCCGAGGCGACGGAGGCGCTGCGGTTCGCGGCGGGCAACTTCTACGTCAACGACAAGCCCACCGGCGCGGTGGTCGGCCAGCAGCCGTTCGGCGGCGGCCGGGCCTCGGGCACCAACGACAAGGCCGGTGCCGCGCAGAACCTGCTGCGTTGGACCTCGGCCCGGACGATCAAGGAGACCTTCGTCCCCCCGACCCAGGTCGGCTACCCGCACCTGGGCTGACCAGCGCACCCCCGCCAACTGGACAACCTGTCCAGGAAGAGTGGATCTCCCTTCGACTTTGCGCCTCCCTGTCCCCTGACACCCTGGTTTTCGCCCGTTAGGCTGGCTGGGTCGTCGGGGCACTTCCACAGGCCGAAAGACCTGTTGTACCCAGGCGGGAGGTTCTTTAAGCGTGCCTTGAGCGCCTCCGGCCAGGATGGTGCGGGAGGATTGCGGACAGGCCCGGCGGTGCACATCCTGACCACCACCGAGTCACGCAACGGCGCGCGACAGGAGCCAAACAGCCATGCAGACCAAGCTGGACGCGGCGAAGGCCGAACTGCTCGTCAAGGCGGCCGCCGCCGCCGAGCACAGCCAGGTGGGGGGAGCGGCGCCCGGAGAGGGTCTGGGCAACGGCGCTCTGACCGCGTACCTGCACCACTACTACCTCCACACCGCCCCCGAGGACCTGGTCGACCGCGACCCGGTCGACGTCTACGGGGCGGCCGCCTCGCACTACCGGCTGGGGCTCAAGCGGCCCCAGGGCACCGCGGAGGTCCGGGTCTCCACCCCGACCGTCGACGAGAACGGCTGGTCCAGCGGCCACACGGTGGTCGAGGTGATCACCGACGACATGCCGTTCCTGGTCGACTCGGTCACCAACGAGCTGTCCCGCCAGAACCGGGCGATCCACCTGGTCATCCACCCGCAGCTGATCGTGCGCCGTGACATCACCGGCAAGCTGCTGGAGATCCTCGACATCGACGCCTGCTCGCGCAGCCAGGCCGCCGGCGCCGAGTGGCCCGCGGACGCCACCGTCGAGTCCTGGATGCACATCGAGATCGACCGCGAGAGCGACCGCGAGGACCTGCGCCAGATCGAGGCCGACCTGCGCCGCGTGCTGGGCGACGTGCGCGAGGTGGTCGAGGACTGGGCGAAGATGCGCACCTCCGCGCTGCGCCTGGCCGACGAGCTCGCCGAGCAGCCCCCGGCCCACCTGCCCGAGCAGGAGGTCGGCGAGGCCTGGGAGCTGATGCGCTGGCTGGCCGACGAGAAGTTCACCTTCCTCGGCTACCGCGAGTACGACCTGGTCGAGCACGAGGGCGAGGAGGTGCTGCGGGCGATCCCCGGCACCGGTCTCGGCATCCTGCGCTCCGACCCGCTGAGCATCGACACCGACCACCACCCGGTCAGCGAGTCCTTCGGCCGCCTGTCCGCCCCGGTGCGGGCCAAGGCGCACGAGAAGAAGCTGCTGGTCCTGACCAAGGCCAACTCGCGCTCGACCGTGCACCGCCCGGCCTACCTGGACTACGTCGGCGTGAAGAAGTTCGACGCCGCCGGCAACGTGGTGGGCGAGCGCCGCTTCCTGGGCCTGTTCTCCTCGGCCGCCTACACCGAGTCGGTCACCCGGATCCCGGTGGTGCGCCGCAAGGTGCAGGAGGTGGTCGACGCCTCCGGTTTCTCCGCCGAGAGCCACGACGGCCGCGACCTGCTCCAGATCCTGGAGACCTTCCCGCGCGACGAGATCTTCCAGACCCCCGCCGAGGAACTCCAGCAGATCGCCACCAGCGTCCTGTACCTCCAGGAGCGCCGCAAGCTGCGGCTCTACCTGCGCCAGGACGAGTACGGGCGCTACTTCTCCGCGCTGGTCTACCTGCCGCGCGACCGCTACACCACCCGCATCCGGCTGCGCCTGATGGACATCCTGATGCAGGAGCTGAACGGCGCGGCGATCGACTACACGGTCTGGTCCACCGAGTCGGTGCTGACCCGGCTGCACTTCGTGGTCCGGGTGGCCCCGGGCAGCGAGCTGCCGGAGCTGACCGAGGCCGAGGTCGAGCGGATCGAGGCCAAGCTGGCCGAGGCCGCCCGGTTCTGGATGGACGGCTTCAACGACCAGCTGCTGCTGGAGCTGGGCGAGGAGCGCGCCGCCGAGCTGTCGCACAAGTACGCCAACGCCTTCCCCGACGGCTACCGCGCGGACTTCACCGCCCGCACCGCGGTGGCCGACCTCAAGCAGATCGAGTCGCTGGGCGAGGAGGGCGACTTCCGGCTCAACCTCTACCAGCCGGTCGGCGCAAGCGACGACGAGCGCCGTTTCAAGGTCTACCGGGTCGGCGGCCCGATCTCGCTGACCGAGGTGCTGCCGGTGCTCCAGCGCCTGGGCGTCGAGGTGCTCGACGAGCACCCGTACGCGCTGCGCCGCTCGGACCACACCACGGCCTGGATCTACGACTTCGGCCTGCGGCTGCGGGAGAGCACCGAGCTGACCGACGAGGCCCGCGAGCGCTTCCAGGAGGCCTTCGCCGCCACCTGGACCGGCCGCGCGGAGAACGACGGCTTCAACGGCCTGATCCTCACCGCGGGCCTGAACTGGCGCCAGGCGGTCGTGCTGCGCGCGTACGCCAAGTACCTGCGCCAGGCCGGCAGCACCTTCTCGCAGGACTACGTCGAGGACGCGCTGCGCAACAACGCGCACACCACCCGCCTGCTGGTCAACCTCTTCGAGGCCCGGCTCAGCCCCAGCCACCAGCTGGGCGCCGACGAGCTGACCGAGGGCATCCTGGAGGAGCTGTCGGGCGCGCTGGACGAGGTCGTCTCGCTGGACGAGGACCGCATCCTGCGCTCCTTCCTGCACCTGATCAAGGCCACCCTGCGGACCAACTTCTTCCAGCGCGCCGCGGACGGCCAGTGGCACCCGTACGTGTCGATGAAGCTCGACCCGCACGCGATCCCCGACCTGCCGGCCCCCCGCCCGGCGTTCGAGATCTGGGTCTACTCGCCCCAGGTCGAGGGCGTGCACCTGCGCTTCGGCAAGGTCGCCCGCGGTGGTCTGCGCTGGTCCGACCGGCGTGAGGACTTCCGCACCGAGATCCTCGGCCTGGTCAAGGCCCAGATGGTCAAGAACACCGTGATCGTGCCGGTCGGCGCCAAGGGCGGCTTCGTCGCCAAGCAGCTGCCGGACCCGGCGGTGGACCGGGACGCCTGGCTGGCCGAGGGCATCTCGTCCTACAAGACCTTCATCTCGGCGCTGCTGGACATCACCGACAACCTGAAGGGCGGCCAGGTCGTCCACCCCGTCGACGTGGTCCGCCACGACGAGGACGACACCTACCTGGTGGTCGCCGCCGACAAGGGCACCGCGACCTTCTCCGACATCGCCAACGGCGTGGCCGAGCAGTACGGCTTCTGGCTGGGCGACGCCTTCGCCTCCGGCGGCTCGGCCGGCTACGACCACAAGGGCATGGGCATCACCGCCCGCGGCGCCTGGGAGTCGGTCAAGCGCAACTTCCGCGAGCTGGGCGTCGACACCCAGGCCGAGGACTTCACCGTGGTCGGCATCGGCGACATGTCCGGTGACGTCTTCGGCAACGGCATGCTGCTCAGCGAGCACATCCGCCTGGTGGCCGCCTTCGACCACCGGCACATCTTCCTGGACCCGAACCCGGAGGCCGCCTCCTCCTACGCCGAGCGGCGCCGGCTCTTCGACCTGCCGCGCAGCTCCTGGGACGACTACGACAAGTCGCTGATCTCGGCCGGCGGCGGGGTCTTCCCGCGCAGCGCCAAGTCGATCCAGCTCAGCCCCCAGGCCCGCGCGGCGCTCGGCATCGAGGTCGCCAAGCTCACCCCGGCCGAGCTGATGAAGGCCATCCTGCAGTCCCCGGTGGACCTGTTCTGGAACGGCGGCATCGGCACCTACGTCAAGTCCGAGCGGGAGACCAACGCGGACGTCGGCGACAAGGCCAACGACGCGATCCGGGTCAACGGCAGCCAGATCCGGGCCCGGGTGATCGGCGAGGGCGGCAACCTCGGCTGCACCCAGCTCGGTCGCATCGAGTACGCCCAGAGCGGCGGCCCGGCGGGCCCCGACGGCACCGGTCGCGGCGGCTGGATCAACACCGACGCCATCGACAACTCGGCCGGCGTGGACACCTCGGACCACGAGGTGAACATCAAGATCCTGCTCAACCAGGTGGTCGCCGAGGGCGACATGACGGTCAAGCAGCGCAACGTCCTGCTGGCCGAGATGACCGAGGACGTCGGCCGGCTCGTGCTGCGCAACAACTACGCGCAGAACGTGGTGCTGGCCAACGCGGTGGCCCAGGCGCACAGCATGGTCAACGTGCACTCGCGGATGATCAACCGGCTGGAGGCCGACGGCCTGCTCGACCGCGGGCTGGAGTTCCTGCCCAGCGAGAAGCAGCTGAAGGAGCGTCAGGCCAACGGCTTCGGGCTCACCCAGCCCGAGCTGTCGGTGCTGCTGGCCTACACCAAGATCACGCTGGCCGAGGAGCTGCTCGCCACCGGGCTGCCCGACGACCCGTACTTCCGCGACACCCTCCACCTGTACTTCCCGAACGCGCTGCACCAGCGCTTCGCCGACGCGGTGGACAACCACGCGCTGCGCCGGGAGATCGTCACCACCCTGATCGTCAACGACACGATCAACCGCGGTGGCTGCACCTTCGCCTTCCGGCTGCGCGAGGAAACCGGGGCGACCTACGAGGAGATCGCCCGCACCCACACCGCCGCTCGCGCGGTCTTCGGCCTGGAGAAGATCTGGGACGAGGTCGAGGGCCTGGACAACAGGATCCCGGCCGAGATCGCGACCCGGATGCGCCTGCACTCGCGCCGCCTGGTCGAGCGGGCCACCCGGTGGATGCTCAACAACCGTCGCCAGCCGCTGGACATCGCCTCGACGATCGACTTCTTCCAGCAGCGGGTGGACCAGGTGTGGACCAGCCTGCCCAAGCCGCTGCGCGGCGAGAACCTGTCCTGGTTCGAGAAGATCCACAGCGAGCTGACCGGGGCGGGCGTCCCCGACGCGCTGGCCACCCGGGTCGCCGGGCTCTCCTCGGTCTTCCCGACCCTGGACATCACCGAGGTCGCGGACCGTTCCGGCAAGGACGTGGCCGAGGTCGCCGACCTCTACTACGACCTCGGTGACCGGCTGGGCATCACGCACCTGCTGGACCGGATCATCGAGCTGCCGCGCACCGACCGGTGGTCCTCGATGGCGCGCACCTCGATCCGCGAGGACCTCTTCGCGGTGCACGCCCAGCTCACCGACGACGTGCTGGCCTGCGGCGGGGAGAACGCGACCAGCGAGGAGCGCTACAGCGCCTGGACCGAGCGCAACAGCACGCTGCTGAGCCGGGCGCAGACCACGCTGGACGACATAAGGGGATCGGACACCTACGCGCTGTCCAGCCTCTCGGTGGCCATGCGGGTGATCCGCACGCTGCTGCGCACCGGTTCGATGCGCTGACGTCGCCAGGACAGGACAGAGCGGCGGGGCCGCACCTTCGGGTGCGGCCCCGCCGCTCTGCTCTGTTCTGCCTGCGCCCGGTTGCCGGGCGGGCGGTTGCCGGGCGGGCGGTCAGCCCTGGGCCGCCCGCTGCAGCGCGCTGGCAAGCAGCGCCAGGTCGGTGGGGCCGTTGCCCAGCTCGCGCACCGGTCGGCGGGTCGGCGGAGCCCCCAGCTGGGCCGGGTCGACGGCGACCACGGTGGGGCGCAGCGTGGCGGTGCGCGGGATCCGGCCGCTGACCCGGGCGGTCTGGAAGGCCAGCACGGCGCCGTCCGGGCGGCGCAGGTAGCCACGCCCGGGGGTCTGCTCGGGCAGCGCGGCGGCGTCGTCGACGTGGACCAGCAGCTCGGAGTCGCCGGGGTGGTCGGTGCGCAGTGCGATCCGCCAGTGCGCGGCCTCGGCCAGTTCGCTGCCCGCGCTCAGCTCCGGGCGGCTGGTGGCCGCCACCAGGTGCACGCCCAGCCGGGCGCCGCGCTGGGCGACGGCGGCCAGCGCGCGGGCCAGCGGGCGGCCGGCCGGCGAGGTGGGGGAGAGCAGCGCGTCGTAGTCGTCGACGACCACGATCAGGCGCACGGGCGGCGCGTCGGCCACCACGGTGGCACTGCCGGCAGGTTGTGCCGTCCCGGCGACCGGGGCCGGGGCAGCCCCGGCGACCGCGGCCACCGGGGTGCGGGCGGGCGCGGGCTCGGCGCTGCGCGGCTGACCGATCACGGCCGGCCGGGAGGCCAGCGCCTGCTCGGCGAACCAGACCGGGAACGAGCGCCCGGCGAACAGCGCCTCGCGCCGGGCCAGCTCCTCGTGCAGCGCCTCGGCGGTCAGCAGCGCCCGGCGCGGGTCGCCGGCGGCGTCCAGCTGGCCGGTGACGTGCGGCAGCTCGGCGCAGGCGGCCAGGCCCGCGTCCCGTCCGCCGATCAGCTGGACGTGCAGCCGGTCCGGGCGCTCGCCCACCGCCAGCGAGGCGACCAGGGTGCGCAGCAGCTCGCTCTTGCCGGCGCCGCGGGCGCCGCCCACCAGCAGGTGGCCGGGGCCGGTCAGCTCGGAGCCGGCCAGGTCGACCGTGCACAGATCGTCCCTGGTGGTGCCGAGCAGCGCGGCGGCGGTACCGGCGGTGCTGGGCAGGTCGTCCCAGCGGGACGAGAGCTTGGCGGGGGTGACGGTGTCCAGGCGCAGCAGGTCGAGCAGGCGCAGCGCCTCCGGCAGCGGGCCGCGGGAGACGGGTGCGGCCTCGCGCAGCGGGGCCAGCGCCCTGGCCAGCCGCTCGGCCCAGGCGGGCGAGACGGCGTCCAGCGCGACCTCCTCGGTGCGCTGCTCGCCGCCGGCGACGGTCAGCCGGGTGGCCACCTCGCCGGTGACCGTGGCGGTGGCGCCCAGGCCGGGGGGCAGCTGCTCGGCGTGCTCGGCCAGGCAGAGCGCGAAGACGCCGGCGGCCGGGCCGTGGCGCAGCAGCCGCTCCAGCGCCTGGCGGGAGCGGGGCGAGCCCGGGTCGCCGTCCACCAGCAGCACGGTGGCGGGCTGCGCCTCCTCGGGCTCGCGCTCGGCGAGTTCGGTCAGGCGCTGCTCGGCCTGCGCGGGGTCCAGGCCGAAGAGCAGGCGGCAGTCCTGGCCGTGGCCGGGGCGCAGGTGCGGCAGCCAGAGCGACCAGGCCCAGTCGGCGGTGCGCCGTTCGGCCTGCTGCCGCTCGTCGGCGCTGACCACCACCAGGCTCAGCCCGCTCGGCGGGTGCAGGGTGGCGAGCTGGGCGAGCAGGGCCCGGGCCAGCCCGAGCAGCCGCACGCGCGGGCCGGCAACGCCCAGGCTGCCCGCCCGGCGCAGGTCGACGGTGACCGGGACGGCGGGCAGCACCGTGCCGGGGGTGGTGCCGGGGCCGCCCGCGAGGTCGGCGGTGCCCAGGCGCAGGGTGAGCGCGTCGGGGTGGGCGGGCACCCGCTCCCAGAGCCGCGGGCCCGGGCCGAGCGCGCTGAGCAGCAGGGTGGCGGGATCGGGCCAGCGCTCGCGCAGCGCGGTGGCCTGGCGCTCGCGGGCCTGGGCGTGCTGCTGGGCGGCGTCCCGCGCGCCGGCCGGTGCGCCCGGGGCGGGTGCGGCGGCGCGGCCGAGCCGGCGGGCCAGCAGCGAGCGGGTGCGGCCCGCTCCGCCGGGCGCGGGCAGCTCGGGCTGCTCGGCGACCGGGGGGCTGGGCCGGGCCGGGGGCGGCGGGCTGACCTGGAGGTGGCCCAGGCCGTCCGGCATGGTGGCGCGGGCCTGCTCGGCGCCGGGGGCGGTCGCCAGGGTCACGGTGGACTCGCCCAGGCGCAGCAGCGCCCCCTCGGTCAGCGCACGCGGCTCCTCGCCCAGCATGCGGCCGTCCAGCACGGTGCCGTTGGTCGAGCCGAGGTCGTGCACCGTCACGGTGCCGTCGGCGGCCAGCTGGAGGGAGAGGTGCAGCCGGGAGACGTCGGGGTCGTCGAGCGGCACGTCGGCCTCGCTGGAGCGGCCCACCCGCACCTGGCGGCCGTGCAGTCGGTGCACGCCGCCGGCGTCCGGGCCGCCGACCACGCGCAGCTCGGCGGCGGGCCCGGCGGGCGGCTCGTCGGCGTCCGGATCGGGCTCGCCGAGCGCGAGCACCGCGCCGTCGAGCAGCGGGGGGTGGCCGAGCGGGGTGCGTTCGTCGATCCGCTGGGACCCGGCGTACAGGTGCACATGGGTGGCGCTGCGTGCGCCGCGCACGCCCACGGCACCGGCCAGCGCCACCGCGAGCGAGCCGAGGGTCGTACCGACCGGGGCGGTGACCAGGACGTCGGTGGCGGGTGCGGGCACGCCCGCGCCCACGCGGGGTCGGAGGACCGTCAGCCGGATCTGCATCTCGCCCCGGGTTCCCCTCTGCTCGTGATGAGTGTTGGACCACAGGAGTGCTGGTCCTCATCCTGCCACCCGGGACTGACAGTCCGCGCACCGTACCGGATTTGACGATCTTGTGATCATCGCCATGGTGGAGCCGACGGGGACTCAGGTCAAGGCGGCCCGGAGCACCGGATCCGGCCACCACCGTCCACACGCGGGGGCCGGTCATCAGGCTGGGGTTTGGCGGACACCGTTAGAGTTGCCGCACACACGGACTATCGCCCGCAGGCGACGGTAGGCCTCGGTAGGGCAAGGAGTGCACCAGGTGCGGCCGGTAGGCAGCAAGTATCTGCTCGAGGAGACCATCGGGCGTGGTGCCATGGGCACCGTCTGGCGCGGGCGGGTACGCGAGGACGCCGGGCTGGCGGACCTGCAGCCGGGCCAGCAGGTCGCGGTCAAGGTGCTCAAGGAGGAGCTGGCCGCCGACCAGGACATCGTGCTGCGCTTCCTGCGCGAGCGCTCGGTGCTGCTGCGGCTGAGCCACCCCAACATCGTCCGGCTGCGCGACCTGGTGGTCGAGGGCGAGCTGCTGGCCCTGGTCATGGACCTGGTGGACGGCCCCGACCTCTACCGCTACCTGCGTGCCAACGGCCCGCTCAGCCCGATCGCCGCGTCGCTGCTGATGGCCCAGATCGCCGACGCGCTGGCGGTCAGCCACGCGGACGGCGTGGTGCACCGCGACCTCAAGCCGGCCAACGTGCTGCTGGCCAGCAGCTACGTGGACGGCCAGGGCGAGCAGCTGCACCCGATGCTCACCGAC
This sequence comes from Kitasatospora sp. NBC_01302, assembly GCF_035976515.1. Lineage (NCBI taxonomy): Bacteria > Bacillati > Actinomycetota > Actinomycetes > Kitasatosporales > Streptomycetaceae > Kitasatospora > Kitasatospora sp. NBC_01302. Next base: position 3,758,354 of record NZ_CP108404.1, on the reverse strand, counting down.
TTCGGCATCGCCCGGCTGGCCGACTCCCCGGGAATCACCCGCACCAGCGAGTTCGTCGGCACCCCCGCCTATGTCGCCCCCGAGTCGGCGAGCGGCCGCCCGCAGACCTCCGCGGTGGACATCTACGGCGCCGGGATCATGCTCTACGAGCTGGTCACCGGGCGCGCGCCGTTCCAGGGCGACGGTGCGCTCCAGGTGCTCCAGGCCCACCTGACCCAGGAGCCGCCGCGCCCGCCGGGCATGCCCGAGCCGCTGTGGACCGTGGTCGAGCGCTGCCTGCGCAAGGACCCGGCCCAGCGCCCGAGCGCCACCTCGCTGGCGCACGCGCTGCGGGTGGTGGCCGCCGGGGTCGGCGTGCACGCCGCACCGGCCGCGGTGGACGCCGCGCTCGCCGTGGGCGCGCTGCTGGTGCCCGAGGCGCAGCCGGCCGAGGTGCCGGGGACCGGCCCCGGCAGCACACTGCCGGGCGCAGGCCAGGCCGGCGCCCCGGGCCAGCCGGACCCGGCCACCCAGCTGCTGACCGCGCAGTACGACCCGGGCGCGGCCACCCAGGTGATGCCGCACGGCGCCCCCACGGCTCCGGGCGGCGCGCACCTGTCGGGCGCCGACCCGACCCGGATGATGCCGCCCACGCCGGCCGGCCCGCCGGCGGCCGCGCCGGGCCCGGCCCAGCCGGAGGCCCCGCACCCCTGGCAGACCCAGCTGCGCGCGGCCCGCGACCGCAACCAGCAGACCCAGGTCTTCGCCGCCGAGGAGTTCGAGCCGCAGCAGGCGCCGCAGGCCTACCCGGGCGGCGGCTACGGCTACCCGCCGCAGGGCCAGCCGCGGCCGGGCGGCTACCCGCCGCCGGGCGGCCGCGGCGAGCCGTACCAGGGCGAGCCCTACCGGGAGGAGCCCTACCGGGGCGAGCAGGGCCGGGGCTACGGTCGTGCCGAGCGCCCGCCGGTGGCCCCGCCGCCGTACCAGGCCCGGCGCCCGCAGCAGCCGCCCGGCGGCCAGCGGGACCCGTACGCCGGGCAGGGCTACGCCGAGCCGGACCCGCGCTACAGCGGTGAGCAGGCCTACCGCGAGCCGGCCCAGCGCCAGGCCCCGCCCGCGATGCCGCCGCGGCGCCCCGAGCCGCCGCTGCCCCGGGAGCGCGAGCCGGAGCCGGAGCGCGAGGCCAGGCCCCGCCGCGAGCCGCGCCCGCGCAGCCGCAACCGGATGTACATCCCGGGCCTGGGCTGCCTCAAGGGCTGCCTGATGGTGCTGCTGATCCTGGCGGTGGCCGCGATCGCGCTGTGGAACTTCACGCCGCTGCCGCGCTACTGGACCGACGTGCACAGCGCGGTCACCTCCACCACCAGCTGGATCAGCAGCACCTGGCACTCCGTCACCGGGAACTGACGGACCGCCACGGAGCGGTCGGCATTGACTCTTTGTCGACAAATGACGGCATCGAGGTCCCGCGGAGGGGTCCGGGGCGCGTAGGTTGGTCGGTGACGCACCGACCTCACGAGCGTTCCCGGACCCCCGCGACGTCCCGGGAACGCTCCCGCCGCCCACGGAGCAGCATTGGCACGCAAGATCGGCAGCCGGTACACCGTGCACCAGGTGATCGGCCGGGGGTCCGCCGGCACCGTGTGGCTGGGCGAGGGACCAGACGGACCGGTGGCCGTCAAGCTGCTGCGCGAGGACCTGGCCACCGACCAGGTGCTCGTCGGCCGCTTCGTCCAGGAGCGGGCCGCGCTCACCAGCCTGGACCACCCCCGGGTGGTCGGGGTGCGCGACATGGTGGTGGACGGCGACGACCTGGCCCTGGTGATGGAGCTGGTGCACGGCACCGACCTGCGCTCGCGGCTGGAGCGCGAGGGCGTGCTGGCCCCGCAGGCCGCCGTCTCGGTGATCGCGGACGTGGCGGACGGTCTGGCCGCGGCCCACGCGGCCGGCATCGTGCACCGGGACGTCAAGCCGGAGAACGTGATGCTCGACCTCGCGGCCCCGGCCGGCCCCGGCGGCGCGCCGCGGGCCAAGCTCACCGACTTCGGCATCGCCCGCCTCGTCGACGCCCCGCGCCGGACCAGGGCGACCCGGATCATCGGCACCCCCGACTACCTGGCCCCCGAGATCATCGAGGGACTGGAGCCGCGGGCGGCCGTCGACATCTACGCGCTGGCCACCGTGCTGTACGAGCTGCTGGCGGGCTTCACCCCGTTCGGCGGCGGGCACACCGGGGCGGTGCTGCGCCGCCACGTCACCGAGAGCGTGCCGCCGGTCCCCGGGCTGCCGGACGGCCTGTGGCGGATCATCGCGGAGTGCCTGGCCAAGGCCCCCGCCTCCCGGCTGCGCGCCGCCGAGCTGGCCGAGCGGCTGCGCGAGCAGCTGCCCGCGCTGGCCGGTCTGCCGCCGCTGGCGCTGCCCGCCCAGGACCGCCCGCCGGCCGAGGAGGCGCTGACCCCCGCCGAGGCCGTCTACGCCGAGGCGGACACCGGCTCCGGGACGCACCGCCGCCGGCGCGGCCCGGCCGTGCCGCTGGTCCCCGCCCCGGCGCCCGACTCCACCCGGGACACCCACACCAGCCTGCGCCGCCCCTCCGCCCACGAGCTGGCCGGCTACGCGGCCGAGTCGCGGGCCCAGCGCTCCGCACCGGCCGCCGGCCACCGCGGCGCCGGGCGCCGGGCGCTGGTCCGTCGCCGCCGGCAGCTCGCGGTGCTGCTGGCCGTGGTGCTGCTGGTGGCCGGCGCGATCGCCGCCTTCGGCGCCTTCGGGGGCGGCGGGCACCACCACTCGGGCGGTTCCTTCACGCACGGCGCGGCGGCGGTGGCGGGCTCCGTGGCGAGCACGGGGCCACCGGCCGGTCCCGGTGCACCGCGCTAGCCATTAGGCTGGTGGCGTGGCAGCCGTCGATCCTTCCGAAGAGCTCAAGAACCTCGAAACGACCATGGGGTCGATCGAGGCCGTCCTCGACCTGGACAAGATCCGGGCCGACATCGAACGTCTGGAGGAGGAGGCAGCAGCCCCCGCCCTCTGGGACGACGTCGCGAACGCGCAGAAGGTCACCAGCCGACTCTCCTTCCTGCAGGGCGAGCTGCGCCGGGTGGAGAACCTGCGCAGCCGGATCGCGGACGTGGAGATCCTGTTCGAGCTGGCCGAGGACGAGGGCGACGCCGACACCCGCACCGAGGCCGAGACCGAGCTGGCCTCGGTCAAGAAGGCGGTCGAGGAGCTGGAGGTGCGCACCCTGCTCTCCGGCGAGTACGACGCCCGTGAGGCCCTGGTCAACATCCGGGCCGAGGCGGGTGGCGTGGACGCCGCCGACTTCGCCGAGCAGCTGATGCGGATGTACCTGCGCTGGGCCGAGCGGCACGGCTACTCGACCGAGGTCTACGACACCTCCTACGCCGAAGAGGCCGGCATCAAGTCCGCCACCTTCAGCGTGAAGACCCCCTACGCCTACGGCACGCTCTCGGTCGAGCAGGGCACCCACCGCCTGGTGCGCATCTCGCCCTTCGACAACCAGGGCCGCCGCCAGACCTCCTTCGCCGGCGTCGAGGTGCTCCCGGTCGTCGAGCAGAGCGACCACGTCGACATCGACGAGGGCGAGCTGCGGATCGACGTGTACCGCGCCTCCGGCCCCGGCGGCCAGGGCGTCAACACCACCGACTCGGCGGTGCGGATCACCCACCTGCCGACCGGCATCGTGGTCTCCTGCCAGAACGAGCGCTCGCAGATCCAGAACAAGGCCTCGGCGATGAACGTCCTGCAGGCCAAGCTCCTGGAGCGGCGCCGCCAGGAGGAGAAGGCCCGGATGGACTCCCTCAAGGACAGCGGCAGCTCCTGGGGCAACCAGATGCGCTCCTACGTGCTGCACCCGTACCAGATGGTCAAGGACCTGCGCACCGAGTACGAGGTCGGCAACCCGCAGGCGGTGCTGGACGGCGACATCGACGGCTTCATCGAGGCCGGCATCCGCTGGCGCAAGCAGAGCGAGGCCGCTCAGTAAAGAGTGGGCAAAGCAGAAGCGGAAGGGCCCGGACGCCAGCGTCCGGGCCCTTCCGCTTCTCTTTCTTCGGCTTGATTACGCCAGCGCCTGCCGGCAGATCAGCGCCACTGCCAGCAGTGCGGCCAGCAGGGCGAGCAGGGTGGCGGGGGAGAGCGCGGCGAAGGGGCTCTGCTGCTCCTGCAGCCGGGCGCGCTGGGCACGGCAGACCGGGCAGCGGCCCTCGCTCACGCGGCCGGCGCAGTTGGCGCACACCAGATGGTCGCACGTCATGCGATCTCCTCCTTGCTGCTACTGCCAACGCACCGGGGGGCCCGATGGTTCCCGTGCCTGACCCGGGTGGGGGAGCGGCGCGGGCCGCGGCATCGCGGTTTGCCTCTACTCTGCCAGGTTCCGGGGCATCCGGCGCCCGGGCCGGGGAACCCCGGGCGGGCACTTCTCCCTCAATCATCACATTGGCGACAAGCGGACCGCGAAACCCCGGAGCCGCTGTGAAATGGCTCGCAATTTTCCCGTCATTCCTCCCCAAGAACGGACAATTCACCCGCTGTGTTCGGCGGAGCGCCCTGCGCGGCGTAAGCCGGGTCGCGTATGGTCCCGAGCCAAGGAGCGGCCCCGGCCGCCTCCACCGCCCGCCCCGGCCGACTCGCGGGGTGGGACCGACCCAGGAACGGTGCGACCGGTGGGCCTCATCGGCCCGAAGTAACGATCGGGTTACGGTAGTTGTCCGCGTCGTCAGCTGTTCCGCCTAGGATGGCCTCCGTGATGCAGCCGTGATCAGATTCGACAACGTTTCCAAGACCTATCCCAAGCAGAACCGCCCCGCCTTGTCGGAGGTCTCGCTGGAGATCGAGAAGGGCGAGTTCGTCTTCCTGGTCGGCTCCTCCGGCTCCGGCAAGTCCACCTTCCTGCGGCTGTGCCTGCGCGAGGAGCGCCCCAGCACGGGCGAGGTGCACGTGCTCGGCAAGGACCTGGGCAAGCTGTCCAACTGGAAGGTGCCGCACATGCGGCGCCAACTGGGCACCGTCTTCCAGGACTTCCGCCTGCTGCCGAACAAGACCGTGGCGCAGAACGTGGCCTTCGCGCTGGAGGTCATCGGGAAGCCGAAGAGCGCCATCAACAAGGTGGTGCCCGAGGTGCTCGACCTGGTCGGCCTCGGCGGCAAGGAGGACCGGATGCCCGGCGAGCTCTCCGGTGGTGAGCAGCAGCGCGTGGCGATCGCCCGAGCCTTCGTCAACCGCCCGATGCTGCTGATCGCTGACGAGCCGACCGGAAACCTGGACCCGCAGAACTCGGTCGGCATCATGAAGCTGCTGGACCGGATCAACCGCACCGGGACCACGGTGCTCATGGCCACCCACGACCAGGCCATCGTCGACCAGATGCGCAAGCGCGTGATCGAACTGGACAAGGGGCTGCTGGTCCGCGACCAGGCCCGCGGCGTCTACGGATACCAGCACTAGCCGGCTCCCGCCCGCCGTCGGTCCGCCAGCATTCACCTTGGAGTAGAAGAAGCTCATGCGCGCCCAGTTCATCCTGTCGGAGATCGGTGTGGGTCTCCGCCGCAACCTGACCATGACCATCGCGGTCGTGGTCAGCGTCGCGCTCTCGCTCGCGCTCGCCGGGGCCAGTCTGCTGGTCCGGGACCAGGTCAACTCGATGAAGGGGTACTGGTACGACAAGGTCGAGGTCAGCATCTACTTCTGCACCAAGGCGGACGCGAAGAACGCCCCGCAGTGTGCGAACGGTGCGGCCACCGACCAGCAGATCGCCGACGTCAAGGCGGGCCTGGACAAGCTCAAGCCGCTGGTCGAGAGCTCGACCTTCGAGACCCAGGCGGAGGCGTACAAGCACTGGAAGGACATGAACCCGGACAACAGCCTGGTCTCCGTCCTCGGTGCCGACGCCATCCCGTCCTCCTGGCGGGTCAAGCTGAGCGACCCGACCCGCTACGACGTGATCCAGAGCGCTTTCGCCGGCCATCCGGGCGTGCGCTCGGTGGAGGACGAGCGGCAGATCCTGGACAACCTCTTCGGGCTGCTCAACGGCCTGCAGACGGCGGCCTTCGTGATCATGGTGCTGATGCTCTCGGTGGCACTGCTGCTGATCGTCAACACGGTCCGGGTCTCGGCGTTCAGCCGAAGGCGCGAGACCGGGATCATGCGCCTGGTCGGTGCCTCCAACTTCTACGTGCAGATGCCGTTCATCGCGGAGGCGGCGTTCGCCGCGCTGCTCGGCGCGGTGCTGGCCTCCGGCCTGCTGCTGCTGGGCAACTACGGCGTGCAGAGCTGGCTGGCCAAGAAGGTGCAGTTCATCCACTTCATCGGCCTGTCCTCGGTGCTGCAGGTGATCCCGCTGCTGATCGTGGCCGGTATGGCGATGGCGGCGGTCGCGGCCTTCCTGACCCTGCGCAAGTACCTGAAGGTCTAGCGAAGGGCGCCTACACTCCGGTCCATGAGCGCGACTTGGCGGCGGGCACGCCACGGCGCCACCCTCAGCCTGCTGTTCGGCGCGGTGCTCTTCGGCGGCGCCGCGGTGGGCGCCTGGGGTGGCACCGGGCCCGCCGCCGCGCCGCGCCGCTGGAGTGCCGCGGACGCCGCGCCGGCCGGCGGGCCGGGTGCGGCGGCGCTCTCCCCGCAGCAGGCCGAGCGCCTGGTGGCTCGCGGCGACGACCGCTGGGCCGCCTACTACAGCCCGCAGGAGTACGCCGAGTTCGCCCAGGGCCTGGACGGCGAGTACCTGGGCACCGGCCTCTTCGTGGACCGGGACGACGACGGTGCCACGCTGATCACCGAGTTGACCGCGGGCTCACCGGCCCAGGCCGCCGGGCTGCGGGTCGGCGAGCGGCTGCTCGCGGTGGACGGCACGCCGGTGGACCGGCTGCCGGTGACCGAGGTGGTGGCCCGGCTGCGCGGCCGGCCCGGCACCCCAGCAGCCGCCGGACGCCCGGCCGGCCCCGGCTCCGCCGTGCGGCTCACGGTCCAGCGCCCCGGTGCGGCGCCGCGCGAGGTGACGGTGCGCCGCACCGTGCTCGCGGCCCAGGACGTCGCGGTCGACCACCCCGCGCCCGGCGTGCTGTGGATCACCGCCCGGGCCTTCACCACCGGCGTCGGCGAGCAGATCGCGGCGGCCCTGCGGCACGCCCCCGCCCGCGGCGCGGTGCTCGACCTGCGCGGCAACTCCGGTGGCCTGGTGGCCGAGGCCGTCACCGCCGCCTCGGCCCTGCTGGACGGCGGCCCGGTCGCCTCCTACCTGGTCGGCGGGGAGCGGCGGGAGCTGACCGCCGCACCCGGCGGGGACACCGCCACCCCGTTGGTGGTGCTGGTCGACGGCGGCACGATGAGCGCCGCCGAACTGCTGGCCGGCGCGCTGCAGGACCGCTGCCGGGCGGTGCTGGTGGGCAGCCGGACCTTCGGCAAGGGCACCGTGCAGCAGCCCAGCCGGCTGCCCGACGGCTCGGTCCTGGAGCTCACCGTGGGCCGCTGGTTCACCCCGGCCGGGCACTCCCCGGAGGGCACCGGCCTGCTCCCCGACGTCCGGGCCGGTGACCCGGTGACCGCCGACACCCTCGCCCTGCGGGTGCTCGACGGCCTGGGCACCGCCGCCGCCCGCCCGTAACGGTGCCCACCGGTAAACCGGCTGCCGAGCGGTTGCCCGGGATGCGAGAATGGCCGGTGCTATGGCAAAGGAAAAGGGACAGAAGCTGATCGCGCAGAACAAGAAGGCGCGACACGAGTACACGATCCTCGACACCTACGAGTGCGGGATGGTGCTCACCGGCACCGAGGTCAAGTCGCTGCGCGAGGGCCGGGCCAACCTGGTGGACGGCTACGCCTACACCCAGGCCGGCGAGGTGTGGATCGACAACGTCTTCATCCCCGAGTACACCCAGGGGACGTGGACCAACCACTCCGCGCGGCGCAAGCGCAAGCTGCTGCTGCACAAGATGGAGATCCGCAAGCTGGAGGCGAAGACCAAGGAGACCGGCCACACCCTGGTGCCGCTCTCGCTGTACTTCAAGGACGGCCGGGTCAAGCTGGAGCTGGCGCTCGCGGTCGGCAAGAAGCTCTACGACAAGCGGCAGACGCTGCGCGAGAAGCAGGACACCCGGGAGACGGCCCGCGCGGTCGCCGCCGTGCGCCGCCGCCAGGGCTGATTGTGCCCCTTCTGTAGCAGCTTGGTCCCAACGGGGTGAGCTGCCCTGATCAGCGACCTTTTGTCCAAGGAAGCATCAGTACGATCGCGGCATGAACGTCTCCCTGTTGGACGGCTGGTTCCCGTGGACCGTCCAGCTCGCGGCAGCCGCCGCGCTGCTCCTCGCCGTCGGCTGGCGGGACCGCCGCTGGCGGTTGCGCCGGGCGCCGCTGGCGATCGGCGTCGCGGCCGTGCTGACCGCGCTGCTCGGCCTGCTGACCGTCACCGTCGGCGGGGTCACCGACCCGCTGCCGCCCGCGCTCTGGTGGTGGCTGGGCGCGGCCGTGCTCGCGCTGACCGTGCTGGTGGCCGGCTGGCGCTCGGCGCGCTGGTGGCGCCGCGCGGTGGCGCCGCTGGCCGGGCTGCTCGCGGTGCTGGCCGGCGCCAACGCGCTGAACGCCTCCACCGGTTACTTCCCCACCCTGGACGACGCGATCGGGGAGCTCAGCGGTGCCCCGCTGCCCCAGCAGGTGACGCTCGATCAGCTCGGCTCGCTCACCGGCAGGACCACCACCGGCCGGATCGTGCAGGTGGACATACCCGACACCGCCAGCGGCTTCGCCCATCGCCAGGAGCTGGTCTACCTGCCGCCGGCCTGGTTCCGCAGCAAGACCCGCCCCAAGCTGCCGGTCCTGGAGATGATCGGCGGCGAGTACGCGGCCCCCGACAACTGGGTGCGGGCCGGCGACGCGGTGCAGACCGCGGACGCGTACGCGGCGCAGCACGGTGGTTTCGCCCCGGTCCTGGTCTTCGCGGACGCGACCGGCGGATTCAAGGTCGACACGGAATGCGTGGACGGGCCCAGCGGGATGGCCGAGGACCACCTGGTGAAGGACATTCCGCCCTATGTGGAGAAGACCTTCGACACGTCGGCCGACCCGCGCAAGTGGGGCGTGGTCGGCTGGTCGATGGGCGGTACCTGTGCGATCGACCTGACGGTCGAACACCCCGGGGTCTTCACGCGTTTCGAGGACATCTCCGGTGACATCGGCCCCAACACCGGCGACAAGCAGCAGACCATCGACAAGCTCTACGGCGGCGACGCGGCGGCCTGGGCGGCGCACGATCCGATGACCGTACTGGCTCATCACGCCAAGTTCCGCGACACCGCCGGCTGGTTCGAGAGCGGGGACCAGGAGAGCCGGCAGACCGCCCAGGGCAAGGAGCTGGCGGCGGCCGCGCGCAAGGACGGGATCAGGTGCGAGCAGACCGTGCAGCCGGGCCGGCACGTGTGGCAGTTCGCCTCCAACGCGTTCGCCCAGGCGCTGCCCTGGCTCTCCCAGCAGCTGGGCACCCCGGGCCCGCACGCCGGCAAGCCCGCCACGGTCCCCGATGCACCGGCGCCGGGCCCCGCCCCGAAGGGTTCGCCCGACCCGAAGGTGTAATCGGCTGGACCGCGCCAAACCGGGCGCGTACCATGGGCGGAGCACCACCGGGCGATGCTGATCACCCGGAGTTGTTTCTCAGGAAGCTGTACCTTCTTAAAAAAACATGGGGATGATCGGTTTCGACAGGGGACGTCGAAACAGGAGAAGCGAGCCGAGGAACGCGGCAATGATCTCGTTAACCATCTGTCGCAAAAAAATAATCGCCAATACTAAGCGCGAGACCTTCGCGCTCGCTGCCTGAGCAGCGAGTAGCCAAGGAGTCAGACCGGGGAGTTCCCGACTCGGATCCTGGCTTAATCTAGGGAACTGAACCGTCCGCCCCGGTTACGGGGGCGGGTGGGAAATCAAACAGTAGCTGGGCCCGTTGGCGGCTTGTCCGCGTGACTGCCAGGGCCGAGAAAAGCACAGCGGACTGCGCTCGGAGAAGTCCTGAATCCACTCCACTGGACCCGGGTTCGATTCCCGGCATCTCCACCATCCCATGTGCATGCGGGCCGCCTTCCTCGACGGAAGGCGGCCTTCGTGTTTCTCCGGCCGGGGTCCGGGAGTAGGATCGTCCGTCCGCCGACTTTGGACGGCGGTCTTCTCCCACCAGCAGACGAGACGTACGACAGGGGATTCCTTGGGCGCGCACGGCAGGCAGCACGCGGCCGCAACCACCGAGGCCGGCACGGCACCATCGGGCACCAGCACCACGAACACCGTGATGACCACCGCCGCGAACAGCTCGGCCGAGGGGCTGCGCGAGCGCGAGATCGCCGGTGAGCAGCGGCACCTCGACACGGTGTACCAGCGCCTGGAAGAGAAGCTCGCCGAGGCCGAGTACGTCCTGGAGGACGCCGCCCGGCGGGTCCAGGTCGGCACCCCCGGCGCGCTCGCCGAACGGGACGCCCAGGTCTACCGGGCCGGCACCCACCTCAACCGGCTGAACAACGAGTTCGAGGACTTCCTGTTCGGCCGGATCGACCTCCAGCAGGCGGACGCCCCCGAAGAGCACGGCATCCCCTCCTTCACCCCGCTCGATCCGGCCGACGAGAACGTCGCGCAGACCCTGCACATCGGCCGGCTCGGCGTGCTCGACGCGGAGTACGGCCCCCTGGTGATCGACTGGCGGGCGCCGGCCGCCGCGCCGTTCTACCGGGCCACCCCGCTGGAGCCGGGCCGGGTGCTGCGCCGCCGGGTGATCCGCTCCAAGGGCCGCAAGGTGATCGGCGTCGAGGACGACCTGCTGCGCCCCGACCTGACCCCCACGCTGGACGGCCAGGAGCTGGCCGTGATCGGCGACGGCGCGCTGATGGCCTCGCTGGGCCGGGCCCGCAGCCACACCATGCGCGACATCGTCTCCTCGATCCAGAAGGAGCAGGACGAGGTGATCAGGGCCCCCGCCGCGGGTGCCACCCTGGTCACCGGCGGCCCCGGCACCGGCAAGACCGCCGTGGCGCTGCACCGTGCCGCCTTCCTGCTCTACCAGGACCGGCGCCGCTACGCGGGCGGGATCCTGGTGGTCAGCCCGACCCCGCTGCTCGTCTCCTACACCGAGGGCGTGCTGCCCTCGCTCGGCGAGGAGGGCCAGGTGGCCATCCGCGCGGTCGGCAGCCTGGTGGACGGCATCGAGGCCGAGCGCTACGACACGCCCGAGGCGGCCCGGGTCAAGGGCTCGGCCCGGATGGTCCAGCTGCTGCGCCGCGCGGCGCGGGCCGCGCTGGAAGTGTCCATGAGCGGCTCCGCCGCCGGCGGTGCGCCCACCGAGCTGCGGGTGGCGGCGCGCGGCGAGGTGGTGCGCCTGGACGCCGCCCGGCTGCGCACGGTGCGCGGCAACGTGATCGGCAGCGGCGGCACCCCGCTCAACCTGCTGCGCCCCCGGGCCCGCCGGCTGCTGCTGGACGCGCTCTGGTCGGAGGCCACCCGGCACCTGCCGGCGCCCGCCGACCACTTCTCCCGCGAGCAGCGCCAGGAGCAGAAGGAGAGCTTCGACGAGTACGTCTCGGACGAGGCGCCGTTCCTGGACTTCCTGGACGCCTGGTGGCCCGCGCTGACCCCGCGTCAGGTGCTCGCCACGCTGCGGCAGAGCAAGCACACCAACCGGATCGCCCGGCGCGTCGTGACGCCCGAGGAGGCCCGCCTGCTGGCCGCCTCCTGGCGCCACCTGGACGAGCGCGGCCGGGGCGCGCTGTCGGCGCACGACGTGGCGCTGATCGACGAGCTGCAGCTGCTGCTCGGCGAGCCCGCCCGGCCCAAGGTGCGCGAGGTCGACGCGGTCGACCTGCTCACCGGCCTGGACGAGGTGACCACCTACGCCGACCGCAGCGCCCGCCAGCGGACCGCGGTTCCGGTGGAGCGCACCGAGTACGCCCACGTGATCGTGGACGAGGCGCAGGACCTCACCCCGATGCAGTGGCGGATGATCGGCCGCCGGTCCCGGATGGCGACCTGGACGATCGTCGGCGACCCGGCGCAGAGCTCCTGGCCGTTCCCCGAGGAGGCCAGGAGCGCGCTGGACGAGGTGCTGTCCGGCAAGCCGCGCCGCCGCCACACGCTGACCGTGAACTACCGCAACCCGGCCGAGATCGCCGAGGTGGCGGCCAAGGTGCTGGAGCTGGCCGCGCCGGGCACCCCCTCGCCGACCGCGGTGCGCTCCACCGGGATCGAGCCGCGGTTCGCGGCCGTGACCGCGGTCGAGCCCGCCGCCTTCGCGGCTGCGGCCCGGGCCGAGCTGGTCCGGCTGCTGGGCGAGGTGGACGGCACGGTCGCCGTGGTGGTCCCGATGGACCGCCGGGCCGAGGCCGCGCAGTGGATCGCGGACCTGGGCGAGCGGGTGGTGGCACTGGGCAGCCTGGAGGCCAAGGGCCTGGAGTACGACGCGACGGTGGTCGCCGATCCGACCGGCATCGCCGGCGAGTCGGAGGCCGGTCTGCGGGTGCTCTACGTGGCGCTGACCCGGGCCACCCAGCGGCTGACCGTGCTGTCCGGCCCGGACGACCTGCCGGACGCGGCCGGGGTCCCGGCGCTGCTGCGCTGAACCTGACGCTCCGTCAACGACTGTGGCCCCCACCGGAGGTGGGGGCCACAGTCCTACGTTGGTGACACCGACCCGCCATGCTCGCCTCGCGGCAAGTGGTCGCTCGAAGCGACTAAGGTTGGGCCCGGGGGCTTGGATCGAGCCGGTGTCCCGTCCAATGTAACCCATCGGTCCCGACAGGCAATCCCATGCGGCGGATTTTCGGTGCTTGTCCAGGTTCACCGCATCCTCTGTTGTCGGTTCCGTGCAATCAACGGACGATATTTCTGGGAAGCCCCTGGTAGGTGCGACGATCGGGGCCTAGGATGCGCGAGGCGCAGCATCAACAAACTGTTGAAGTAACGGCGCGTTGAGGACGGCCTGGCCAGCTCTCACCTCAGTGGACGGAAGAAGGACGTCGATGGCGACGGTGCCCAGTGTCTCCAACTCGATCACGGTGCGGCTGGAGGTTCCGGCCAGCGGTAACGCGGTCAGCAACATCACCACCGCCGTGGAGTCCTCCGGTGGCTCGGTGACCGGCCTGGACGTCACGGCCTCCGGTCTGGAAGCACTGCGGATCGACGTGACCGTGGCGGCCGCGTCGGTTGCGCACGGCGAGGAGATCGTCGAGAAGCTGCGGGCGATCGAGGGCGTCACGATCGGCAAGGTCTCGGACCGCACCTTCCTGATGCACCTCGGCGGCAAGATCGAGATGTCCTCGAAGCTGCCGATCCGCAACCGTGACGACCTGAGCATGATCTACACCCCCGGCGTGGCCCGGGTCTGCATGGCGATCGCCGAGAACCCCGAGGACGCCCGCCGCCTGACCATCAAGCGCAACAGCGTGGCCGTGGTCACCGACGGCTCCGCGGTACTGGGCCTGGGCAACATCGGCCCGCAGGCCGCGCTGCCGGTGATGGAGGGCAAGGCGGCCCTGTTCAAGCGCTTCGCCGGGATCGACGCCTGGCCGATCTGCCTGGACACCCAGGACGCCGACGAGATCGTGGCCATCGTCAAGGCGATCGCCCCCGGCTTCGCCGGCATCAACCTGGAGGACATCTCCGCGCCGCGCTGCTTCGAGATCGAGGCGCGGCTGCGCGAGGCGCTGGACATCCCGGTCTTCCATGACGACCAGCACGGCACCGCGATCGTGGTGCTCGCCGCGCTGACCAACGCGCTGCGGGTGGTCGGCAAGGAGATCGGCGAGATCCGGGTGGTCATGTCGGGCGCCGGTGCGGCCGGCACCGCGATCCTCAAGCTGCTGCTGGCCGCCGGCGTCGAGCACGCCACGGTGGCCGACGTGCGCGGCGTGGTGCACAGCGGCCGTGAGGACCTCAACGACTCGCTGCGCTGGATCGCCGAGCACACCAACCGCTCGGGTCGCACCGGCAGCCTCAAGGAGGCCGTGGCGGACGCCGACGTCTTCATCGGCGTGTCGGCCCCGAACGTCCTGGACGGCGACGACATCGCCTCGATGGCCGACAAGGCGATCGTCTTCGCGCTGGCCAACCCGGACCCGGAGGTCGACCCGGCGGTGGCCCGGCAGACCGCCGCGGTGGTCGCCACGGGCCGCAGCGACTTCCCGAACCAGATCAACAACGTGCTGGTCTTCCCGGGTGTCTTCCGCGGCCTGCTGGACGCGCAGAGCCGCACGGTGAACACCGAGATGATGATCGCCGCCGCGCGGGCGCTGGCCACCACGGTCACCGACGACCAGCTGAACCCGAACTACATCATCCCCAGCGTCTTCCACCCGGACGTGGCCAAGACGGTGGCCGCGGCCGTGCGGGAGGCCGCGCTGGCCGCCGGTGGCGAGGGCGACCAGGCCCCCTCCCGGCCGACGCCGGGCATCGTCGGCACCCTGGACACGGCCGCCTTCCCGGTCGTCCGGCTCTGACCTGGGAGGGTCCGCGGGGCGGTATTCGGTCGCTCGTCTGACCGAATACCGCCCCCGCCCGTGTCGGGCAGCCCCGATTCCTTGCGACACAAGGGGAAGGGTGTGTTTGGGCTTGTCCCCGTCAGGGCGTACGGTAGCCCTGCACGGGGCAGGCGTGTCCGACAAGTACGGAACGTCCCCCAACCACTCGGCGAGTCGTTCCCGGCCGCCGCCCGCGTCGGTCCGCCGGCGCCGACGAAGCGTCATAGCTGCGTGGGGAGGGCGCCGTTCGGGGTGGATGGCCGAGGCCCGATTGGCTTTCTCGGGGCCGGTAAGGGCAGGATTCGTTCCCAGGCAGGCACGTGGCAGGACTGACACGACGCGCGGCCCGGAGCACGAGCCGCGCACCTACCACCAGCCGCCTGAACGAGCACAGTGTGCGGACCAGCGGCCCAGCCGGGTGCCTCCGGAGGGACGACCGATGGGCCCCCGCACACCGCAACGAACAGACCACAGGAGTACACATGAACCGCAGTGAGCTGGTGGCCGCTCTGGCCGACCGCGCCGAGGTGACCCGCAAGGACGCCGACGCCGTTCTGGCGGCATTCGCCGAGGTCGTGGGCGAGGTTGTGGCCAAGGGTGACGAGAAGGTCACCATCCCCGGTTTCCTGACCTTCGAGCGCACCCACCGCGCCGCTCGCACCGCCCGCAACCCGCAGACCGGTGAGCCGATCCAGATCGCGGCCGGCTACAGCGCCAAGGTGAGCGCCGGTTCCAAGCTGAAGGAAGCCGCCAAGGGCGCCTGATCTCCGCTGGAGCGGGGGCGGTCCGGGTTTCCGGACCGCCCCCGCTCCGTCGTTGTGGCAGTGCCGCGCCGTAAGGTCGGAGACCATGCGCGTACTGGTACTGGAGGACGACCCCAGGCTCGGCCCGGAGATAGCCGACGGGCTGCGCCGGGCCGGATTCGCCGTCGACCTGGCCGCCGACCTGGCCGAGGCCGACCTCAAGCTCGCGGTCACCGACTACCACTGCCTGGTGGCCGACCGGGCGCTGCCCGACGGCGACGCCCTGCGGCTGGTCGCGGACCGCCGCGCGGCCGGCTGGCAGCGCCCGGTGCTGCTGCTCACCGCGATGGACTCGGTGGCCGACCGGGTGGCCGGCTTCGAGCACGGAGCCGACGACTACCTGGTCAAGCCGTTCGCGGCCGCCGAGCTGGCGGCCCGGGTCCGCAACCTGTGCCGCCGCCCCGAGCCGGCCCGGCTGCCGCAGCTGCGCCTGGGGGACCTGGAGCTGGACCTGCCGCGCCGCCGGGTCACCCGGGCCGGGGTGCTGCTCACCCTCACGGCGAAGGAGTTCGCCGTCCTGGAGCTGCTGATGCTGCAGGCGGGGACGGTGGTCACCCGCACCCGGCTGATCGAGAGCTGCTGGGACGAGCTGAACGAACCGATGTCCAACGTGGTCGACGTGCTGATCCGCCAGCTGCGCCGCCGGCTCGGCCCGCCGGACCCGATCGAGACCGTGCGCGGCGTCGGCTACCGGCTCGTGGACCCGGCCGGGCACGGCGGTCGCGGATGACCTCGCCGGCCGCCCGGGGCCTGCGCCGGCTGCGCTGGACCCTGACCCTGCTCTTCGCCGGCACCACGGCCGCCTGCCTGCTGGTGCTGGCCACCCTGGCCGCGCACACCGACGCCCAGTCCCGGGCCAAGGAGCTGGACAACGACGCGGCCCGGCGGGCCGGCGGGCTGGCCAGGGCGCTCTGGTTCGACAACGACACGCTGGCCGTCGACCCGCTCGGCGAGGACGAGCTGGCCCGCGGTGCCGACGTGCTCGGCGCGGTCCAGGTCCCGGCGGGCGGCACCGGGCTGCCGAGCGTGGTGCGATGGGTCCGCCCCGACACCGCCCACCTGCCGGGCGGCGAGCTGCTGGGCAGGCTCTGGACCCAGGTGCAGACCGGCCAGGACGCCACGCTGGCCACCGGGCCCGGGGGCAGCGGGCGGATGATGCGCTGGGCCGCCGCGCCGGTCTGGAACGGGGACGCCATCGCCGCCCTGGTGGTGGTCGGCGCCGACCCGGCACAGAGCCGGGCCGACCACGAGCGGCTGGTCCGCTGGCTGCTGCTGGGCTGCTCGGCGCTGGTGCTGGCCGCCGCCGCGATCGGCCACCTGCTCTCCGGCCGGGCGATGCGCCCCGCGCTGCGCGGCCTGGAGCGCCAGGAGCAGTTCCTCACCGAGGCCGCGCACGAGCTGCGCACGCCGCTGGCCACGCTGCGCCTGGCCGTCGAGCGCGGGGCCTCGGCGCCGGAGCGGGCGCCCGCGGCGCTCGCGGAGGCGGCGGCGCTCAGCGACCGGCTGGCCCGGCTGGTCACCGGCCTGCTGGCCCGCGCCCGGATCGACTCCGGCACCCAGCAGGTGGAGCTGATGCCGCTGCGGCTGGACCAACTGGTCGAGCAGACCGTGGCCGAACTGGTGGAGGGCCTCGGGACCGCGCCGGCCCAGGGCTGGGGGAGGGTGACCGTGCTGGTCGGCGAGCAACCGCTGATCGTGCGCGGCGACCCGGAGCTGCTGGGCCAGGCGGTGCGCAACCTGGTGGAGAACGCGCTGCGCTACGGCGCCGGGACCCCGGTGACGGTGGCCGCCGCGCCCGGCCTGGTCACCGTCACGGACGCCGGGCCGGGGGTGCCCGAGCAGCGCCGCGAGGCGGTCTTCCGGCGGGGCGTCACCAGCGGTGCGGGCACCGGAACGGGGCTGGCCATCGTCCGCTGGGTGGCCGAACTGCACGGCGGCAGCGCGCGGCTGGTGCAGGCGCCGGGCGGCGGCCTGCGCGCCGAACTCAGGCTGCCGCAGGAGTGACCGGAGCACCGGCCGACGAGCTGTTACACAGCTGGTGAGAATTCCTCATCGTCTTCTCATAATGCGCCTGGGAGGCTTGCTTCATGAGCAAGCGCACCTCGACGAGCGGCCGACGACTGTGGCAGATGGGCGGCATGGGCCTGGCGGCCACCGCGGTGGCGGGCGTGCTGTACGTGCTGCCGGCCACCGCCGCGGCGGAGCCGCCGGCCGCACCCGGCCGGCCGACCGCCGTGGCGGGATCGGGCAGGGCGCACGTCGACCCCGCCCCGGTGCTCCGCTCGGGGCGTGATGTGCTCGGCGCCCTGCTGGAGCGCCGGGTCCGCCACCACCGCCAGCACGAGGGCGGCCAGGGGCGGCACTGAGCTACCGGTGCACCGCGTGCCGGTGGACGGGAGGACACACCTGGCGGGGTGCCTCCTGAGCAACGGGGCCGCCCTGGCGGGGGCGGCCCCGGTTCGTTCTCCGCGCCGGTCCAGCCGGCCCGGGCGCGGTCAGACCGCCGCGAGCAGCTCCTGCTCGCTCGGCAGCTCGACGTGCGCGCCGAGTCCGCGCAGCTTCTCCATGAAGTTCTCGTAGCCGCGGTTGATCAGCGAGATGCCGTGCACGGTCGAGGTGCCCTCGGCGGCCAGCGCCGCGATCAGGTAGGAGAAGCCGCCGCGCAGGTCCGGGATCACCAGCTCGCCGCCGAGCAGCTTGGACGGCCCGGAGACGACCGCCGAGTGCAGGAAGTTGCGCTGCCCGAACCGGCAGGGGGTGCCGCCCAGGCACTCGCGGTAGAGCTGGATGTGCGCGCCCATCTGGTTGAGCGCCGAGGTGAAGCCGAGCCGCGACTCGTACACCGTCTCGTGCACGATCGACAGGCCCGCGGCCTGGGTCAGCGCGACCACCAGCGGCTGCTGCCAGTCGGTCTGGAAGCCCGGGTGCACGTCGGTCTCCAGGGCGATGGCGTTCAGCTCGCCGCCCGGGTGCCAGAACCGGATGCCCTCGTCGTCCACCGCGAAGGCGCCACCGACCTTGCGGAAGGTGTTGAGGAAGGTCATCATCTCCAGCTGGCGGGCGCCGCGGACGTAGATGTCGCCCTTGGTGGCCAGCGCGGCGCAGGCCCAGGAGGCGGCCTCCAGCCGGTCCGGCAGCGCGCGGTGGTGGTAGCCGCCCAGCTCGTCCACGCCGGTGATCAGGATGGTGCGGTCGGTGCCCATCGAGATGATCGCGCCCATCTTCTGCAGCACGCAGATCAGGTCGACGATCTCCGGCTCGATGGCGGCGTTGCGCAGCTCGGTGTCGCCCTCGGCGAGCACCGCGGTGAGCAGCACCTGCTCGGTGGCGCCGACCGAGGGGTAGGGCAGCTCGATCTTGGTGCCGCGCAGCCGCTGCGGGGCCACCAGGTAGGTGCCCTGCGGGTGCTTCTCGATGGTGGCGCCGAACTGGCGCAGCACCTCGAAGTGGAAGTCGACCGGGCGCCCGCCGATGTCGCAGCCGCCCAGGCCCGGGATGAACGCGTGGCCGAGGCGGTGCAGCAGCGGCCCGCAGAACAGGATCGGGATCCGCGAGGAGCCGGCGTGCGCGTCGATGTCGGCGACGTTGGCGCTCTCCACGTGGGAGGGGTCCAGGATCAGCTCGCCCTCCTCGTCTCCGCTGCGCACGGTCACCCCGTGCAGCTGGAGCAGGCCGCGGACCACCTTGACGTCGCGGATGTCCGGAACGTTGCGCAGTCTGCTGGGGCCCTGGCCGAGCAGGGCGGCCACCATCGCCTTGGGCACCAGGTTCTTGGCGCCGCGGACGCGGATCTCGCCTTCCAGCGGGTTTCCGCCGTGCACCAGCAGGACGTCGTCGGTCATCGTTCTCGCAATCCGGGGGTTGCAACTGCGGCAAACGGGGGTACGCCGCGGTTGGGAGAGGTAGGACCGGCGGACGTACGGCTCGGGCCGCACGGGCGCCACCTTCGATAGATGGTAGTAGCCGGTTGAACGGTTCCCTGTTCTTCTGATGGTGATCATGCTCTCTTAGGGTGGAAGCCGGTCATCATGTCCGCCGATCGGGTGAGGCGCGGCGCGGTGGAGGTTTCACCGTCCCCTGCGGGATCATGTGAGGCATGACCGCGGTCTCCTCGCACACCGGCCGGCTCCTCGTGGCGGCCCCCGTGCTCACCGATCCGAACTTCGCGCGGTCGGTGGTGCTGATGCTGGACCACGACGGGCAGGGCGCGCTGGGCGTCGTCCTCAACCGGCCCACGCCGGTGGCGGTGAACGACGTCCTGAACGGCTGGGCCCAGTTGGCCGGCGATCCCCAGGTGGTCTTCCAGGGCGGCCCGGTGGGCCTGGACTCGGCGCTGGCGGTGGCCGTGATCCCGGGCGAGCCGGGCCCCGAGGACCCGCTGGGCTGGCGCCGGGTGCACGGCGCGATCGGGCTGGTCGACCTGGAGGCGCCGCCGCAGGTGCTCGCCGGTGAGCTGGGCGGCCTGCGGGTCTTCGCCGGCTACTCGGGCTGGACGCCGGGCCAGCTGGAGGCGGAGATCGCCGAGGGCGCCTGGTACCTGGTGGACGCGGAGCCCGGTGACATCTCCTGCCCGCGTCCGGAGCTGCTGTGGCGCGCGGTGCTGCGCCGCCAGCGCGGGGCGCTGGCGATGCTCGCCACCTACCCGGAGGACCCGACGCTCAACTGACGGGGGACCGGCCGCGGTGGCGCGGCGCCGCGGTAGCGGGGGTCCGTTTCGTGCGCCGCCCCCATAGACTTGGCGCCCATGAGCACTCTTGAGCCCGAGCGCGGCCTCGGCACCGGCACCCTGGTCGAGCCCGTCCCGCAGGTGTCCAACGGCGACGGTGACCACGAGCGCTTCGCGCACTACGTCCAGAAGGACAAGATCATGGAGAGCGCGCTCTCCGGCTCCCCGGTGGTCGCGCTCTGCGGCAAGGTCTGGGTGCCCGGGCGCGACCCGAAGAAGTACCCGGTCTGCCCGATGTGCAAGGAGATCTTCGAGGGCATCGAGCCGGGCGGCGGCGGGGACGACAAGAAGAAGTAGCGGGGGGCGCCGGGTCCCGGCGCCGGGCGCGGTATTTTCCCCGTCAGTGGTCTATGCCACTTGGGGCGGGCGGGGCAGGATGTGCGCCATGGACCTGATCCCCGCACCGATCGCTGTCCGCACGACCGCCACCGACCCCGGCCTGCCGCTGGGTCCGGACACCACGCTGGCCGGTGGCCCCGGTACCGAGGACGCCGAGCGCTGGCTGCGCTCGGTGCTCGGTGCGGCCACCGGCCTGGCGCTGCCCCGGGCCGCGGACCCGGTCGTCGCGCTCGGCCTGGACCCGGCGCTGGCGCCCGAGGAGTACCGGCTCGCCGTCGACCCGGCCGCCGGCCGGGTACGGATCACCGCGGGCGGCCCCGCCGGTGCGCACTGGGGCGCCCAGACGCTGCGCCAGCTGCTCGGCCCCGACGCCTACCGCCGGGCCCCGCTGCGCCGCACCGGCTGGACGCTGCCGGCCTGTGAGCTGCGCGACGCGCCGCGGTTCGGCTGGCGCGGGGTGCTGATCGACGTCGCCCGCCACTTCCTGCCGCTGGGCGACCTGCTGCGGTACGTGGACCTGCTGGCCGCGCACAAGCTCAACGTGCTGCACCTGCACCTGACCGACGACCAGGGCTGGCGCTTCGAGGTCAAGCGCTACCCGCGGCTGACCGGGGCGGGCGGCTGGCGGGAGCGCTCGATGGTGGGCTACCGGGCCGCGGGCGTGCGCGACGACCGGCCGCACGGGGGCTACTACACCCAGGACGACCTGCGCGAGCTGGTCGCCTACGCCGCCGAGCGCGGCATCACCGTGGTCCCCGAGATCGACCTGCCGGGCCACACCCAGGCCGCCATCGCGGCCTACCCCGAGCTGGGCAACACCGACGTGGTGGACACCGCGGCCCTCGGCGTCTGGTCGGACTGGGGGGTCAGCAGCAACGTGCTCAACGTCTCGGACGCCACCCTGGCCTTCTTCGAGGGGGTGCTGGAGGAGCTGCTGGAGGTCTTCCCGTCCGAGTACGTGCACCTGGGGGGCGACGAGTGCCCCAAGGACCAGTGGCGGGCCAGCGCGGCGGCGCAGGCGCGGATCAAGGAGCTGGACCTGGCGGACGAGGCCGAGCTGCAGAGCTGGCTGATCCGGCACTTCGACACCTGGCTGACCGCGCGCGGCCGCCGGCTGATCGGCTGGGACGAGATCCTGGAGGGCGGGCTGGCGCCCGGCGCCGCGGTCGCCTCCTGGCGCGGCTACGCGGGCGGGGTGGCCGCCGCGCGGGCCGGGCACCCGGTGGTGATGTGCCCCGAGCAGTACGTCTACCTCGACCACCGGCAGGCCGACGGGCCCGAGGAGCCGATCCCGGTCGGCTTCGTGCGCACGCTGGCCGACGTCTACCGCTTCGAGCCGGTCCCGCCGTCACTGGATGAGGTGAGCGCGCGTCAGGTGATCGGGACTCAGGCCAACCTGTGGAGCGAGTTCGCCGACAGCGCCCGGGACCTCGACTACCGGGCCTTCCCGCGGCTGGCCGCGTTCGCCGAGGTGGCCTGGTCGGCACTGCCGCGCGAGGCCGCCGAGCGGGACCTGGCCGACTTCGAGCGCCGGATGCGCACCCACTACGCGCGTCTGGACGCGCTGGGCGTGGCCTACCGGCCGGCGACCGGGCCGCACCCGTGGCAGCGGCGCCCCGGGGTGCTCGGCCGGCCGCTGCCGGGACCGGCGCCGCAGGTCTGACGATGTGTCAGTCGGGTCAGGTGATCATCGGGGAACCAAGGCCGGGCTCCGGACGTCAAGAAATGGTGAACATCCGGTCTCATTGATGGGGGATCTGCCCGAAAGCGACCGGATCGTCCGGGACCCCCAGGGTGATCACGGTGCGCGATGTGCCACAGTGGCCCGACCCGGTGGGCGGCTTCAGTTTGGGTGGCCCGGACCCGTACTCTACGGGCGGTACCGCAAAGAGACTGGAGCACGGTGGGATCCTGGTGAACCGGACGATCATGCTGCCGACCTCCCTCGACGAGGCCGTCGAGACGCTGGCCACCAGCCCCACCGCCGTGCCGGTCGCCGGCGGGACCGACCTGATGGAAGCCGTCAACGCCGGCCGGCTGCGCCCGGCCGCGCTGCTGGGCCTGGGCCGGATCACCGAACTGCGCGGCTGGCGCTACGAGGACGGCGGCACCGCGGTGCTCGGCGCCGGCCTGACGCTGGCCCGGATGGACCGTCCCGACTTCGCCGCGCTGATCCCCGCGCTGGCCGACGCCGCCCGCACCGCCGGCCCCCCGCAGACCCGCAACGTCGGCACGCTGGGCGGCAACATCGCCTCCGCCGCCCCCACCGGCGACACCCTGCCGGTGCTGGCCGCACTGGAGGCGGTGGCCACCCTGGCCAGCGCCGGCGGCACCCGCGAGGTGCCGGTCGGTCACCTGCTCACCGGCGTCGACCCGATGCGCCCGGGCGAACTGCTCAGCTGGGTCCGGGTTCCGCTGCTGCACGCCCCCCAGGTCTTCCTCAAGGCCACCGGGCGCAGCGGCCCCTCCCGGGCGATCGCCTCGGTGGCCCTGGTGCTCGATCCCGCGCGGCGGGCGGTGCGTTGCGCGGTGGGCGCGGTCGCGCCGGTGCCGCTGCGGCCGCTGGACGCGGAGGCCTGGGTGGCCGGCTGCATCGACTGGGACGCCCGCGGCGAGGAGGGCGCGCAGCCGATCGACCCGGCCGCGGCCGCCGCCTTCGGCGAGTACGTCGCCACCGCCTGCGTCCCCGACGGCTACGGGGCCGACGGCTCCCTGGCGCTCGGGGTGGAGGGGCCGACGGCGACGGCTCTGCGGCTACGGCGTACCGTGGCGGTGCTGGCCCGCCGGGCACTGGGAAGGGCACTGAAGTGACGGCCGAGGTGACCGCCGACATGGCGACCGATCCGACCAACCACCCCGTCGCGCTGGGCGACGGACGACCCACCACGTCCTACACGCTGCGGGTCAACGGCTTCGAACGGCCCGTCACCGACGCCTGGATCGGCGAGAGCCTGCTCTACGTGCTGCGCGAGCGCCTCGGCCTGGCCGGCGCCAAGAACGGCTGCGAGCAGGGCGAGTGCGGGGCCTGCTCGGTGCAGGTGGACGGCCAGCTGGTGGCCGGCTGCCTGGTGCCGGCGGCGCTCGCGGCGGACAGCGAGATCAACACCGTGGAGGGCCTGTCGGCCGGCGGTGCGGCCAGCGACGTGCAGCAGGCGCTGGCCGAGTCGGGCGCGGTGCAGTGCGGTTACTGCACCCCCGGCATGGCGATGGCGGTGCACGACCTGCTGCAGCGCAACCACCGGCCCAGCGAGGTGGAGGCGCGGCAGGCGCTGTGCGGCAACCTCTGCCGGTGCACCGGCTACCGCAGCGTGCTGGCCGCCGTGCAGACGGTGGCGGACGCGCGGGGGGCGGCGCTGCTGGAGGCCGAGCAGGCCGCCGAACAGGCCGCCGGGGAGGCGGGCGCCGCACCCGCCCCCGACGCCGCGGACCCGCAGGCGCCGCTCGCCGAGCCGGCCCCGCTCCCCGCGCCGGACCCGGTGGCCCAGGCCGCCCCGGTGGCGCCGGTCGACCAGGTCGATCCGCCGGTCTACCAGGACGCCTGGACCGAGACCGCCACCACCGGCGAGGTCCCGCTGTTCGGCAGCGACGGCAGCGGCTGGATCACCGCCGACCCGCTGCTGGGCCAGCAGCCGCCCGCCGCCGAGCACCCCGCGGCCACCGCCGCCGGCATCGGCCTCGGGGTGATCCCGAACCAGGGCTACTCCGGCTACGACCCGACCGCCTACGGCCCGGGCACCGTCTACGACGGCGGCAGCAGCTACGAGCTCACCCCGGCGCACGGCACCGCCGCCCCCGGCGCGCCGTACGAGGGGACCCCGGCGCACGGCACGCCGTACGAGCCGACGCCCCCGCACGGCGTCCCGTACGACGCCACGCCCGCGCACGGCACCGCGTACCCGGCCGCGCCGCCGTACGCGGCCGGGCCGTACGCCCAGGCGCCCTACCCGGGTGTGGCCTACGACGGCGTCGGCTACCAGGGCACCCCCGCGCACGGGGTCCCGGCCCCCGGCACCCCGTTCGACGGCACCGTCTACGAGACCGCCCCCGGGATGCCCGAGGCGGGCACCCCGGCCCACGGCCTCCTCCTCCCCGAGGACGACCACGCATGACCACGCCCACCGAGACCAGCACCGCCGCCACCACCGCGGGCGAGGACACCGAGCGCGGGGGCGCGCCGCAGGGCCGGCCCGTGACGGCCTTCGGCCGGGGCGGTCCGCACGGACTGGGCAGCTCGCCGCTGCGCACCGACGCGCTGCCCAAGGCGCTCGGCATCTACCCCTACGCTGCCGACCTGTGGGCCGAGGGGATCCTGTGGGGCGCGGTGCTGCGCTCGCCGCACCCGCACGCCCGGATCGTCTCGATCGACACCTCGGCCGCGCTGGCGATCCCCGGCGTGCACGCGGTGCTCACCGCCGCCGACCTGCCCGCCCCCGGTGCGGGTGGGAGCGGCACCGGCCCGCTGTGGCCCGGCGGGCGTCCGGTGCTGGCCGGCGAGGTGGTCCGGCACCACGGCGAGCCGGTGGCCGCGGTGGCCGCCGACCACCCCGACACCGCGCGCCTGGCGGCGGCCTCGATCGCGGTCGAGTACCAGCTGCTGGACGCGCTCACCGACCCCGAGCAGGCCTTCCACGGCCCCGCCCTGCACCCCGACGGCAACCTGCTGCGCCACCTGCCGCTGCGCACCGGCGACCCCGACGTGGTCGGCGAGGTGATCGTGGAGGGCCTCTACCAGGTCGGCCGCCAGGACCCCGCCCCGATCGGCGCCGAGGCCGGCCTCGCTGTGCCGCGCCCGGACGGCGGCGTCGAGCTGCACCTGTCCTCCACCGACCCGCACGGCGACCGCGAGCGCACCGCCGCCTGCCTGGGCCTGGAGCCGGACCGGGTGCGGCTGGTGGTCACCGGGGTGCCCGGGGCGACCGCGGACCGCGAGGACCGTTCGTTCCAGGCGACGCTGGCCCTGCTGGCGCTGCGCACCGGGCGGCCGGTGAAGATGACGCTCACCCGCGAGGAGTCCTTCCTGACCCACGCGGCCCGGCACCCGGCACTGCTGAGGTACCGCCACCACGCCGACGCGCAGGGCAAGCTGGTCAAGGTCGAGGCACAGATCCTGCTGGACGGCGGCGCCTACGCCGACGTGTCGAGCGAGGTGCTGGCTGCCGCCACCGCCTTCTCGGTGGGCCCCTACCTGTGCCCGAACGTCTTCGTCGACGCCTGGGCGGTGCGGACCAACAACCCGCCCGCCGGGCGGATGCGCGGCGAGGGCGCGCTGCAGTCCTGCTTCGCCCACGAGTCGCAGCTCGACCTGCTGGCCGCCCGGCTCGGCCTCGATCCGCTGGAGGTGCGCCGGCGCAACGTGCTGGCCACCGGCGACGCGCTGCCCACCGGGCAGGCCGTCACCTGCCCGGCCCCGGTGGCCGCGCTGCTCGACGCGGTCGCCGAGACCCCGCTGCCCGCGCTCCCGGTGGCCGAGCCCGACACCGAGTGGCTGCTGCCCGGCGGCCCCGGCGGCGCGGGCGAGCCCTCGGCGGTGCGGCGCGGGATCGGCTACGCGGTGGGCATGGTGCACATGCTCGGCGCGGAGGGCGAGGACGAGGTCTCCACCGCCACCGTGCGGGTCAGCGGCGACAGCGCCACGGTGATCTGCGCGGCGGTCGACGCCGGGCAGGGCTTCGCCACGCTGGCCCGGCAGATCGTGCAGTCGGTGCTCGGGGTGAGCGAGGTCTACGTCGCGCCGGTGGACAGCGACCAGTCGATCGCCGGGCCCTCGGCCCGCGGCCGGCACACCTGGGTGTCGGGCGGCGCGGTGGAGAAGGCCGCGCTGATGGTCCGCCACCAGCTGCTGGCGCCGATCGCGGCGGACTTCGGCATGTCGGTGGAGCTGCTCTCGATCGCCGACGGCAAGATCACCTCCTACGACGGGGTGCTCGGCATGCCGGTCGAGGAGGCGTTGGAGGGCAAGGAGCTCTGGGCCACCGCCCAGTGCCGTCCGCACCCGACCGAGCCGCTCGACGAGGCCGGTCAGGGCGACGCCTTCGTCTCGATCGCCTTCTGCGCGATGCGCGCGGTGGTGGACGTGGACATCGAGCTGGGCGCGGTCCGGGTGGTCGACGTGACGGTGGCCCAGGACGTGGGCCGGGCGCTGAACCCGGGCCAGATCGAGGACCGGATCGAGGCGGGCGTGGCCCAGGGCGTAGGCCTGGCGCTGCTGGAGGACCTGCGCACCGCGGGCGGCGTGATCGCCAACCCCTCGCTCACCGGCTACCGCCTGCCCACCGCCCTGGACACCCCCGAGGTGCGGATCGCCGCGCTGCTGGAGGAGCGCGACGTGGTCGCCACCTTCGGTGCCAAGGCGGTCAGTGCCGTCCCGGCCGTGGTCGCGCCCGCGGCGGTGGCCGCGGCCGTCCGGGCCGCCACCAGCCTGCCGATCGGCCGGCTGCCGATCCCGCCGGAGGACGCGGTGGTCCTGGCGGTCTGACCGCTGCTCAGCACGTGCCGAACCCGCCGGGCCCGCCCGGCGGGTTCCGCGCTTTCCGGCGCCCGGGAATGCCGGAACATCCGGTCGGCGAGAAGCCGACCGGATATTCCGGGAAAAAACGCGGAGGCCATGACGGGAATCGAACCCGTGTAAACCGCTTTGCAGGCGGTTCCCTCAACCACTCGGGCACACGGCCGTGCGAAGGGCGCTGACGGCCCTTCGAGTCAGGAGTGGGCGGGGCGACAACAGGAGGGAGCGGCGGGGCGAATACGGTGGCACATCGCGGGGCTCCTCTCCGGTGTCGGTATTTCTGCGGTGCTTTCGGAATTCATTCTGCTGGCCGGTCGACGGGGCGTCAATAGCCGAATGTGACGGGCGTATGAAGTCCTACGACCATGGTCGTAGGATGGTCGGGACTCCAGGTCAGGAGTCAATCGCTCGGTTGGCACTTACCATGGCGGGCATGAGCATAGCCACCGAGACCTCGAAGCCCTCGTCGCTGCCGGCGGACCACGGTGGCGAAGGCGTGCTGAGTGCCCGCTACCGCGCGCTGACCCTCGGGATCGTCTCCGTCGTGCTGCTGCTCGCGTTCGAGGCGACCGCCGTCAACACGGCGATGCCGGTGGCGGCCCGGCAGCTGCACGGGCTCGGCCTGTACGCGTTCGCCTTCTCCGGCTACTTCACCAGCACGCTCTTCGCGATGGTGCTGTCGGGGGAGTGGTGCGACCGGCGCGGCCCGGTGCTGCCGCTGTTCGCCGGGATCGGGATCTTCGCGGCCGGGCTGGTGGTCGCGGGGACGGCGGGCAGCATGTGGCTCTTCGTCGGTGGCCGGGCGATCCAGGGGCTGGGCGGCGGGCTGGTGATCGTCGCGCTCTACGTGGTGGTGGGGCGGGCGTTCCCGGAGCGGCTGCGGCCGGCCGTCTTCGCGGCCTTCTCGGCCGCCTGGGTGCTGCCCTCGATCGTCGGTCCGCTGGTCTCCGGCCTGGTCACCCAGCACCTCGGGTGGCGCTGGGTGTTCCTGGCCGTCCCGGCCCTGGTGGTGCTGCCGCTGGCGGTGATGGGCCCGGCGCTGCGCCGCGCCGAGCGCGAGCTGCCGGCGGCCCCGCCCGGCGGATCGCTGGACCGGGGCCGGATCGGGCTGGCCGCGATGGCCGCGCTGGGTGCCGGGCTGCTCCAGTACGCGGGCCAGCGGCTGGACCTGCTGGGTCTGCTGCCGGCCGCGGCGGGCGGCGCGCTGCTGCTGCCCGCCGTGCTGCGGCTGCTGCCCAGCGGCACGCTGCGGGCCGCGCGCGGGCTGCCGACGCTGATCCTGCTGCGCGGGGTGGCGGCGGGGGCCTTCTTCGCCGCCGAGGCGTTCATCCCGCTGATGATGGTCACCCAGCGGCACCTGTCGCCGACGCTGGCCGGGCTCACCCTGACCAGCGGCGGGCTCTCCTGGGCTTTCGGCTCCTGGCTGCAGGGGCGCCCGGGCGCGGAGCGGTACCGCGAGCGGCTGATCAGGATCGGCTTCCTGCTGACGGCGCTGGCGATCGCCGGTGCCGCGCTGGTGCTGCTGCCGGCGGCCCCGACCTGGACCGCCGCACTCGCCTGGGTGTTCGGCGGGGTGGGCATGGGCCTGGCGATCGCCAGCATCAGCGTGCTGATGATGAAGCTCTCGCCGCCCGAGGCGGCCGGCGCCAACTCGGCCTCGCTGCAGATGTCCGACGCGCTCGGCAACGTGCTGCTGGTGGGACTGGCCGGGGTGCTGTTCTCCGCGCTCGGCGGCGGCGCGGTGGCAGCGGCGGACGCGAGCGGCGCGGGCGGCGGGGCGCGCGGCGGCTTCGCCGCGATCTTCCTGGTGATGACGGCCGTCGCGCTGCTCGGCGCCGGGCTGGCCGCCCGGGTCAGGGAACGGGCCTGAGGGCCCGGGCGGGCGGCTGACGGCCGGTCGGTCGGCCGGTCAGGAGGACCGGCGGCGCCGGTACTGCTGGAAGGTGGCCGCGCCGGCGGTGGCCAGCAGGGTCACCCCGGCCAGCGTCTCGGGGGTGTTCGGCCCGGTGCTGCCGCCCAGCCCCGCGTGCGAGGTGCCCTTGGGTCCGGTCTCGCCGGGCTGCCCGTAGTGGCCCGAGCTGCCGCTCTGGTCCTCGTGGCCCGGGCGGTCCGACTGCGCCGAGGAGCCGGGCGCCGCTGACCCCGCGCCCGGCCCGGACCCCGACTGCCCGGGCTTGGCACTGCTGTCGTGCACGGTGAAGGTGGTGGTCACCTGGCTCTTGGTCACCGTGGTGCACTTGATCGTCACGTCGTAGACGCCGGGCCTGGCGTGCTCGGGGACGGTGGCCATGGCACCCGTCAGCCCGCGCAGCGAGCCGAGCTTGACCGCGGGGATGTCCTGGCCGTCGGAGCCGCCCTGCTCGCGGGAGCGGAAGACGGCCTGGCCGCCGGCGCCGTCGCAGTTGCCCCCGTCGAAGACCGCGAACTGGCTGCCGGGGGTGACCGGGTCCGGCTCGATGATGACCGGGTTGGCGGCGGCGGTGCCGGCGCAGCCGAGGCCGACGGCCAGCGCCAGCAGCCCGGTGGCGGCGAAGTGACGAGCGCGCATGGTGTCTCTCCGGGACGCGGCCACGGGGTCGTCCCCGTGGAGGAGTAGGCGGAACCGTGTCCTGGCATCCAGGGGACGGGCTCACGCGGTGGTGCGCATCCGCACCAAGGCCGCGCGGAGGGCCGAAAACCGGCAGCTACCTGGGGTGATGGCGACTCACCCGGGGTAGCGCCAAACGGGGCCCCGGGTCAGTGCGCGGCACCCAGGAAGCTCGACCAGCCGCCCGCCGGGGCCTCGCCGACCGCCAGCGACTGCAGCTTGCGCAGCACCGCCGGGTCCTGCACCTCCAGCCACTGCACCAGCTGGCGGAAGGAGACCAGCCGCACCTCGGGCTTGTCCGCGATGGTCTTGAGCACCTCCTCGACGGCGTTCATGTAGATGCCGCCGTTCCAGCCCTCGAAGTGGTTGCCGATGTACATGGGCGCGCGGTTGGTGGTGTAGGCACGGTCGAAGCCGGACAGGTAGGACTCCGTGGCCTGCTTCTGCCAGGCCGTGTGCATCGTCGGATCGCCCTTGGTGTTGTCGCCGGACTGGTTGAACATGATGTTGTAGTCCATCGAGAGCACCTGGAAGGTGTGCCCGGGGAACGGGATGGACTGCAGCGGCATGTCCCACAGCGCGCCGCCCTGCACCTTCTGCGGCCAGATCTGGAGCCCGCCGGGCCCGCTGGTGTCGTACTTCCAGCCGCGCGCGGCGGCCGTCGGGAGCAGGCCGCGCTGGCCCTCCAGGCACGGGGCGCGCCCGCCGATCAGCTCCTTGCGGTAGTCGAAGGGCAGCGCGGGCAGGTCGGTGAAACCGGTGTTGGTCTTCCAGTTCATGACGAAGGACATCGCCTGCTCGATCTCGCTGTCCCAGTCCTCGGGCGACCACTTGCCGCCGCCGGTGGCGCCGCAGAAGTGCCCGTTGAAGTGGGTGCCGATCTCGTGCCCGTCCAGCCAGGCGGCGCTGATCTGGGTCAGCGTGTCGTGGATGTGCTGGTCGCTCAGGTAGCCGATGTCGGAGGCGCCGATGCGGTGCTGCGGCGGGTGGTAGAGCTCCTTCTTGGACTCCGGCAGGGTGTAGATCCCGCTCAGGAAGAAGGTCATCGAGGCGTCGTGGTCCTTGGCCAGGCGGCGGAACCGGGAGAACAGCTGGTCGTCCAGCTCGCCGGCGCCGTCCCACGAGAAGACGACGAACTGCGGTGGGCGCTCGCCCAGTTCGAGCGGGACCGGTTGCGGCTGGGCGGGCTGCGGGCCGGTGTCGGAGGTCGAGCCGTCGCCGATCAGGGTGGTCGGCGGCTTGGCGGGGGTGTTCGGCATGCTCGGGGAGGCGGAGCTCGGGGCGGGGGCGGCCTCGGTGCTCTTGGCGGTGGTGCCGGGGCGGGCACAGCCGGCGGCCACCGTCGCGGCGGTGGCCGCGCCGGCGGTCAGCAGGGTACGGCGGGACAGGTCGTCCATCATCACTCCGGTTCGGGTCGGGGCTCGGGGCGGGGCGCGGAACCGCGAGCGGGCGGGCGGCGGAGCTCAACGACGAGACGGTGCCCGACTGGTGGCGATTAGTCCGCTGAAAGACCGTTATGGGCGATTTGTCCCACAGCATCGCACGCTCTATCGCGGCGCACCGGGATGGCGATGCCCAAACGCCCGATAAGCGCAGCCGCACGGCGTGTCGAGTCGCGTCCCGGCCGCAAAGATCATCAGATTGGACGCGGGCTGTGCGGTGCGGGGCGGGAGGAGCCGAGGCGTCATGTGGGAGTCGCTGCGGGACGCGTACCACTCCCGGATCGTCGAGCCGGGCCGGGAGCCGCTCTTCCTGCTGCTGATCGGCCTGATCACGGCCTTCCTGTTCATCCGCTTCAGCACCCGGATGATCCGGCGCGGCACCTCCTGGTGGCCGGGCAACGTGACCCCCGGCGGCCTGCACATCCACCACGTGGTCTTCGGGCAGGCGCTGATGGTGGTGGCCGGAGTCGCGAGCTTCGCCTACCACGGCACCCACGGCCTGGCGCGCGACGGACTGGCGATCGCCTTCGGCGCGGGCTGCGGCCTGGTGCTGGACGAGTTCGCGCTGGTGCTGCACCTGGAGGACGTCTACTGGAGCGAGCAGGGCCGCAAGTCGGTGGACGCGGTGATCCTCGCGATCGCGCTGATCGCGCTGGTGCTGGTCGGCGAGCTGCCGCTGGGCGGGATCAGCGGCAAGCCCTCGATCGGGCAGCTGGCCGGGGCCGCGGTGCTGCTGCTCCTGGTGGTGGTCAGCCTGCTCAAGGGCAAGCTGTGGACCGGGCTGATCGGCGTCATGCTGCCGGTGCTCGCCGTGGTCGGGGCGATCCGGCTGGCCAGACCCGGCAGCCCGTGGGCCCGCTGGCGCTACCGCAGCCGCCCCAAGCGGATGGCCCGCGCCGAGCGGCGCGAGGCCCGGGTGCACCGGCGGATGGAGGCGTTCAAGGTGGGCGCGTACAACCTGCTGGCCGGCGCCCCGGACGCGGTACCCGACGGCACGGCGGCTGCGCCGGCCGCGGCCGAGGCCCCCGCGGCCGTCCCCGTACCCGTCCCCGCCCCCGCGCCGGCCCGCCCACTGCCGCCGTGGCGCCGGCGCTGCGCCGTGAGCGCCGAGTGGTACGCGCGGATCGCCGCCGCGCTCAACCTGCTGGCCGGGCTGATCGCCCCGTTCCGGGAGCGGGTGGAGCGGGCCAACAGCGGCGAGTTCTTCACCCCGGTGCTGGTCACCGCCGGGTTCACGGCCGCGCTCTTCGCCGCCCTGCTGGCGGTGATGCTGCGCCGGCGCAAGCGGGCGGCCTGGATCGTGGCCACCGCGGTGGCGGCGATCTACACGGTGCCCTTCGCGGTGGCCCTGGCGGTGCTGCCCGAGGACCGGGCGCACCCCTTCAACTGGGTCTCCTTCGCACTCACCGCACTGCTGCTCGCCGTGCTGCTGGCCGGCCGGCGCGCCTTCCACGCCCGGGGCGCCCGCGGCAACCTGGTGCTCGGCCTGTCCGTGCTGCTGATCGGCGGGCTGCTCGTCACCGTGCTCGGCGCCGTGCTGGTGCACGCCGGCACCACCCCGCAGGCGGACTGGGGCGACTGCTTCGGCTACGCGGTGGTGCGGCTGTTCACCGTCTCCGGCTTCGGCGACGTGACCGCGCAGGTGAGCGTCGACCGCTGGGCCGACCTGACCATCAACGTGCTCGGCGCCGCGCTCTTCCTGCTGGTGCTGCGGGTCTTCTTCCGCTCCCCGCACGGGCGGGTGCACCTGCAGCCGCAGGACGAGCAGCGGCTGCGCGCCCTGCTGGAGCGGCACGGGGCGCGCGACTCGCTCGGCTATTTCGCGCTGCGCCGCGACAAGTCGGTCTGCTGGTCGCCCTCCGGCAAGGCCGCCGTGCTCTACCGGGTGGTCAACGGGGTCGCGCTGGCCTCCGGCGACCCGATCGGCGACCCGGAGGCGTGGCCGCAGGCCATCGCGTGCTGGCGGGAGCTGGCCCGGGCCAACGCCTGGGTGCCGGCCGTCACCGGCGCGGGCGAGCAGGCCGGCACGGTCTACCGGCGGACCGGCCTCAAGGCCCTGGAGTTCGGCGACGAGGCGATCGTCGAGGTGACCGCCTTCAGCCTGGAGGGCCGCAGCATGCGCACCCTGCGCCAGGCCCACAACCGGGTCCGCAAGGCCGGCTACCGCGCGGTGATCCGCCGCCACCGGGACATCCCCACGGACGAACTGACCGCGCTGGTGCACCTGGCCGACGCCTGGCGCCACGGCCGCACCGAGCGCGGCTTCTCGATGGCGCTGGGCCGGCTCGGCGACCCCGCCGACGGCGACTGCGTGCTCGCCGAGTGCCGGGACGAGAACGACCGCACCTGCGCGCTGCTGAGCTTCGTGCCCTGGGGCGCGCACGGCCTCTCGCTCGACCTGATGCGCCGCGACCGGGAGTCGGAGAACGGTCTGGTGGAGTTCCTGGTCACCGAGCTGCTGCTGGCCGGGGCGGCCGGTGCGCTGCCGCTCACCCGGGTCTCGCTGAACTTCGCGATGTTCCGCTACGTCTTCGAGCAGGGCGGCAAGCTGGGGGCCGGACCGGTGCTGCGGCTGTGCCGGGCCGTGCTGCGCTTCCTGTCGCGGTGGTGGCAGCTGGAGTCGCTGTACCGGGCCAACGCCAAGTACCAGCCCAGCTGGGAGCCGCGCTTCCTGCTCTACGAGAAGTCCTCCGAGCTGCCCACCATCGCGGTGGCCAACGGGCTGGCCGAGGGGTTCCTGGTCCGGCCCAGGCTGCGCGGCTCGCTGCGCCGGGGCGCGGCTCACCCGTCCGGCGGCACAGCCGATGCGGCGGGGCAGGCCTCCGGTTTGGCTGAGCAGGGGTGAGCCGAGGATCTGCGGACGGGAGCCGGCGTGGGCAGGCAGCGCAGTCCCTGGTCGGCGGCGGTGGCGCTGGGGGCGACGGTGGTGGTGGGGGCCTGGCTGGTGCAGGACGGCAGCCGCGGTTCGCTGCCGCCCGCGCCGTCCGCCGCCGAGGCGGGGGAGGACGGCGCGATCCGTCCGGCCGCGCTCAGCGGCACCCCGATGCGGGCCTCGGAGCCGGTGCGGGTCAGGATCCCGGCGGTCGGTGTGGACGCCCCGGTGACCGGGGTCGGGCTGGACGGTGAGGGCCACCTGGCCACCCCGCCGGACAATCGGCGCAATCTGGCGGGCTGGTACCGTGACGGGGTGACGCCCGGCCAGCGCGGTACCGCGCTGCTGGTCGGCCACGTGGACACCGCCGCCGGCCCCGCCGTCTTCTACGGTCTGGGTGCGCTGCACCGCGGTGACCAGGTCGACGTGGCCCGGCAGGACGGCACCACCGCCTGGTTCGTGGTCGACGCCGTCGACGTCTACGACCGTTCGGACTTCCCGGACCACCGGGTCTACGGCCAGGCCCCGGACGCGCAACTGCGGTTGATCACCTGTGGCGGCGGGTTCACCAAAGGACAGGGCTACCACGGCAACGTGGTGGTATTCGCACATCTGACAGGTCATCGGGGGGCACAGTGACGGCAGCACTGGCGTGGGACGGTCCGCTGGACTGGCCGATCACCAGCGGGGTGATCCCGATCCTGGTGCTGGCGCTCGGCTGGCTCGCGCTGGTCGGCCTCGCCGTCTCCAGCAGCACCCACTGGTGGAGCCGGCGGTTCCCGTGCGCCGTGCTGCTGACCGCGGCGCTCACCGTGCTGGTGCGGGCCGTGGTGAACGACTGGTGGCAGCCGTGGCCCGACGGGCTCACCCGCGAGGTGGTGTTCTGGGTCGGGATCGGGATCCTCGGCCTGCTGCTGGCGCTCTTCCGGCTGCCCCCGCTGCGCTGGCGCGGCCGGTTCGCGGCGGTGGGCGCGGCGCTGCTGGTGCTGCTGATGTCCGGCTCGGAGATCAACCGGCAGTACGACCAGTACCCGACCCTGCGGGTGCTGCTGGCCCCCTGGATCCAGCACACCCCGACCTTCTCGGCGGGCAGGGCCACCAGCACGCTGAGCGCGCCCGCCGGGCGCACGCTGGCCGAGGTCTGGCACAGCCCGGCCGGGCTGCCGGCCAAGGGCACCATCACCACCACGGCGATACCCGGGCACAAGTCCGGCTTCGATCCCCGCGACGCCTACATCTACCTGCCGCCGGCCTACCAGGCCACCGCGCCGCGCCCGCTGCTGCCGGTGCTGGTGCTGATGGCCGGCCAGCCCGGGGGACCGGCCGACTGGGTCAACTCCGGCGACCTGGCCGGCACCATGGACTCCTTCGCCGCCGCCCACCAGGGCCTGGCGCCGATCGTCGTGGTGGTCGACCCGACCGGCTCCGACTGGGCCAACACGCTCTGCATGGACTCCAAGATCGCCAAGGCGCAGACCTACCTCGCCCAGGACGTGCCCGACTGGGTGCACGCCCACCTGCAGACCGGCACCGGCCGCGGCGCCTTCGCGATCGGCGGGCTCTCGCTCGGCGGCACCTGCTCGCTCCAGATGGCCGTCAACGCACCGCAGGTCTACGGCTCCTTCCTGGACATCTCCGGCCAGGACGAGCCCACCCTGGGCAGCCACGACAAGACCGTGCAGGCGGCCTTCGGCGGCAACGAGGCGGCCTTCGACGCGGTGGACCCGCTGCACGTGATGGCCCGCCAGAAGTTCCCCGACACCGCGGCCGCGTTCGTGGTCGGCAAGAGCGACGGCGAGTACGGCCCGCAGCAGCGCAAGGTCTACCAGGCCGCCGTCGCGGCGGGCATGAGGGCGACCTTCACCGAGGTGCCCGGGGGCCACGACTGGAACACCTTCCGGGCCGGGCTGAGCGGCCAGCTGACCTGGTTGTCCCAGCAGCTCGGGCTGATCGGATGAGCCCGGCGGAACCGCCCGGGAGCGGGCCCGCGACCACCGACGCCGGTGCCGCGCAGCCCGTCACCCCGCGGCCCGAGTCGCCCTGGCGGCGTGGGCTGCGGGCCTGGCCGCCGGTGGCCCGGGCGCTGCGCGAGGCGCCGCTGACGGTGGCGCTGACCGTGCTGCTCTGGGTGGTCGGCGCCGCCACCGGCAGCCTGGGCAGCGGCCCCTCGCCGCACCTGCTCTCCCGGGTCGGGGTGGGCATCCCGACGCTGGAGGCCGGGCGCTGGTGGACCCCGCTCAGCTCGCTGTGCTGGTGCTCGGGCATCGCCGCCTACCTGCTGACCACCGCCGCGCTGCTGGTGATCGGGCCGATCGCCGAGCGGCGGCTGGGCCGGTGGCGGGCCGGCGCGGTGGTGATCGCCGGCCAGGTGGTCGGCGTCCTGCTGGGCACCGGCCTGGTGCGGCTGGGCATCGCGGTCGGCGAGACCTGGACCCAGGGGCTGAACGAGCAGGTCGCGGTCGGCCCGGCGCCGGGGCTCTTCGCGCTCGCCGGTGCGGTCAGCTTCCGGCTCACCGCGCTGTGGCGGCGCCGGCTGCAGCTGGTGGTGGTGCTGGTGCCGCTGGTGCTGATGCTCTACGTCGGCCACCTGCAGGCCGTCCAGCGCCTGGTCGCGGCGGCCTTCGGGCTGGCCGCCGGGCTGCTGCTGGTCCGCGAGCGGGTGTCCTGGCGGCCGCGCCGGCCCTCGCACGCCGAGACCCGGGTACTCGTCGCGCTCTGCGTGGCCGGCTCCGCGCTCGGGCCGCTGATCGCCTCGCTCTACCGGGACGCCTACGGCCCGTTCAACACCTTCAGCGACCTCTACTTCTCCCGCCCGCCCAGCGCCGAGGACATCGCCTACGCCTGCTCGGTGTCGGCCGACGAGTGCGCGCACCTGAAGTCGGCGCTGCACTTCTACGACTCGCCGGGGCGGCTGATGGCGGCGCTGATCCCGGTCCTGCTGCTGGTGCTGGCCGAGGGGCTGCGCCGCGGCCTGCGGCTGGCCTGGTGGTGCATCGCGGTCGTCCAACTGCTGTGGATCGCGCTGCTCAGCTGGCTGCTGGAGGTGCTGCTCGGCCAGGCCGGCGACCTCGGCGGCCAGGGCGAGGTCTGGCAGCTGGTCGGCGAGGCGCTGCTGATGCCGGTGCTGGTGCTGCTCCTGCTGCTGATCACCCGCAAGCGCTTCTCGCTGCGGCTGCCCGCCCGGGACCTCAAGCGGCTGGGCCTGGTGACCGGCGGCACCCTGCTGGCCGCGTGCCTCGCCTACCTGGGGATCGGCTGGCTGGTGCGCGACCAGTACAACCCGGACGCCACCCTGCCCGTCCTGCTGCGGGGCCTGCCCTCGGAGTTCCTGCCGCCCGCCTACAACGACCTGATCCTCACCTCCCCGGTGGCCGTCGGCGGCACCTCGCAGGCCCTGTCGGCCTATACCGGGCTGCTGTTCTGGGTGGTCACCCTGCTCTCGCTGCTGCTGGCCTTCCGCCGTCCCAGCGTGCAGGCGGACGCCGCGGACGCGGCCCGGGCGCGCGAGCTGCTGACCCGGCACGGCGGCTCGACGCTCTCCTTCATCGCCACCTGGGACGGCAACCACTACTGGTTCGACGAGGGGCGCGAGGCCGCCGTGCCGTACCGGGTGATCTCCACCGTGGCGCTGACCACCGGCGATCCGTTCGGCGAGCCGGCGGCGCGGCGGCGGGCGGTGGCCGGGTTCGCGGCGTACTGCGACGCGCGCGGCTGGACCCCGTGCTTCTACAGCGTCACCCCGCAGACGCTGGACGAGGGCGAGCGGCTCGGCTGGCGCTCGCTGCAGGTCGCCGAGGACACCGTGGTGCCGCTGGCGGACCTGGCCTTCACCGGGAAGAAGTGGCAGGACATCAGGACCTCGCTGAACAAGGCCCGCAAGGAGGGCATCACCGCCGAGTGGTGGAGCTGGCAGCACGCGCCGATGGCCGTGCGCGACCAGGTGCGCTCGATCTCGGAGGAGTGGGTGGCCGACAAGGGCCTGCCCGAGATGGGGTTCACCCTGGGCGGCCTGGACGAGCTGGCCGATCCGGCGGTGCGGATCCTGGTCGCCGTCGACCAGGACCGTACGGTGCACGGCCTGACCAGCTGGATGCCGGTCTACCGGGACGGCGAGCCGATCGGCTGGACGCTGGACTTCATGCGCCGGCGCGCCGACGGCTTCCGCGGCGTGATGGAGTTCCTGATCGCCTCCGCGGCGCTCGGCTTCAAGGAGGAGGGCGCCGAGTTCCTGAGCCTGTCCGGGGCGCCGCTGGCCCGGGCGGACCGCGGCGTGCCGCAGACCGCGCTGCAGCGGATGCTCGACTGGATGGGCAAGAGCCTGGAACCGGTCTACGGGTTCCGCTCGCTGCTCGCCTTCAAGGCGAAGTTCCAGCCCGAGTACCGGCCGATGTACATGCTCTACCCCGACCCGGCGGCGCTGCCCAGCATCACCCGGGCGATCGGCAAGGCCTACCTGCCGCACCTGACGCCCAGCCAGGGCATGCGGCTGATGCGCAGGCTCTCGGGCTGAGCCGCGCGGCCCGGGTCAGCCGAGCAGCTCGGCCAGCGCGCGGTCGGCGTCCAGGTGGCGGCCCTCCTGGTGCTCGGGCACGCAGCGGTAGCTGGCCGCCAGGAAGCGCCGCAGGTCCCCCGCCTCGAAGCGGAGCAGGGCGATCCCCTCGGGTGCCCGCAGCTCGACCATCGTGTGCGGACCGCGCGAGGGCCTGATGTGCACGTCGCCCAGCCCGGCGGGCAGGTCGAGCCCGGTGGCCAGCAGCTGCCGGGCGAAGACCCAGACCACCTCGTCCGCCGCGGACGGCGCCGCCACCTCGTCCAGCGAGTACTCGCCGGGGAACACCAGCCGGACCGCCAGCGGGTCGGCCGCCCGGTAGCGCAGGGTCACCTGCAGCCGGGTGGAGCAGTGGCTGGACAGGATCAGGGCGGCCTGGACGGACTGCTCGACTGCGGCGCTGCACATGGGGGCTCCTCGGGTCGGGTGGTGCGCGTACGACAGGAGAGAGTGCGGGGGAGCGGGTTGATTACCCGGGTTCGCGGGGTGATCCCGGTCACGTGGCGTCCGTCGGTGTCGAGCCCTCGATGACGGCGCAGCCCGGTAGGCTAGGCGGGTTGTCCGATCGCCCATCCACCGCACACCCGGGCCGCTCCACCGCCCTGACCTGCGACGATCCCCCTCGGAGACCGTGAGTACTGCCGCCTCGTCCGCCATGTCGCCCCTGTTCTCAGACGCGCAGCCGACCGCGCAGCCGCAGGCCCGTCCGGCCGCGGCGGCCGGGCAGCACCACCTGTCGCCGGCCTTCCCCGGGCGTGCCCCCTGGGGCACCGCGGGCAAGCTGCGCGCCTGGCAGCAGGGGGCGCTGGACACGTACATCGAGAAGCAGCCCCGGGACTTCATGGCGGTCGCCACCCCGGGCGCCGGTAAGACCACGTTCGCCCTCACCCTGGCCTCCTACCTGCTGCACAACCACCTGGTGCAGCAGGTGACCGTGGTCGCGCCGACCGAGCACCTGAAGAAGCAGTGGGCCGAGGCCGCCGCGCGGATAGGCATCCGGCTGGATCCGGCCTACTCCTCGGGGCCGCTCTCGAAGGACTACCACGGCATCGTGGTCACCTACGCGGGCGTGGGCGTCAACCCGATGCTGCACCGCAACCGCACCGAGGCGCGCAAGACGCTGGTGATCATGGACGAGATCCATCACGCCGGCGACTCCAAGTCCTGGGGCGAGGCCTGCTTCGAGGCCTTCGAGCCGGCCACCCGCCGGCTGGCGCTGACCGGGACGCCGTTCCGCTCGGACACCAACCCGATCCCGTTCGTCCAGTACGAGGCGGACACCGACGGGCTGCGCAAGTCGGTGGCCGACTACACCTACGGCTACGGGCACGCGCTGGCCGACCACGTCGTGCGTCCGGTGATCTTCCTGTCGTACAGCGGCAACATGCGCTGGCGCACCAAGTCCGGCGACGAGCTGGAGGCCCGGCTCGGCGAGCCGATGACCAAGGACCTGATCGCCCAGGCCTGGCGCACCGCGCTCGCTCCGCAGGGCGAGTGGATCCCCAACGTGCTGCGGGCCGCGGACAAGCGGCTGACCGAGGTGCGCAAGGCGATCCCGGACGCGGGTGGTCTGGTGATCGCCACCGACCAGAACGCGGCCCGCGCCTACGCCAAGATGATCCGCGAGATCACCGGGCACAAGGCCACCCTGGTGCTCTCCGACGAGGCCGAGGCCTCCCAGCGGATCTCCGACTTCTCGGCGAACGACGACCGCTGGATGGTCGCGGTCCGGATGGTCTCCGAGGGCGTCGACGTGCCGCGGCTGGCGGTCGGCGTCTACGCCACCTCGATCTCCACCCCGCTCTTCTTCGCGCAGGCGGTCGGCCGCTTCGTGCGCGCCCGCAAGCGCGGCGAGACCGCCTCGGTCTTCCTGCCCTCGGTGCCGATGCTGCTCGGCTTCGCCAACGAGATGGAGCTGCAGCGCGACCACGTGCTGGACCGGCCCAAGAAGGAGAGCGAGGGCCTCTTCGACGAGGAGGACCGGCTGCTGGCCGAGGCCGAGCGGGCCAACGACGGACCGGACGGCGCGGGTGGCGAGGAGCTCTCCTACGAGGCGCTCGGCTCCGACGCCGTCTTCGACCGGGTGCTCTACAACGCCATGGAATTCGGCATGCAGGCGCACCCGGGCAGCGAGGAGGAAGAGGAGTACCTCGGCATTCCCGGCCTGCTGGAACCCGACCAGGTGCAC
This sequence comes from Kitasatospora sp. NBC_01302, assembly GCF_035976515.1. Taxonomy (NCBI): domain Bacteria; kingdom Bacillati; phylum Actinomycetota; class Actinomycetes; order Kitasatosporales; family Streptomycetaceae; genus Kitasatospora; species Kitasatospora sp. NBC_01302. The sequence continues at coordinate 3,717,866 of NZ_CP108404.1, read as the reverse complement.
CTGCTGCTGCAGAAGCGCCAGAGCCGGCAGATCCAGCGCTCGAAGAGCAAGCCCGCCGACGAGGCCGACCTGCTCGAGCTGCCGGCCGAGCAGCGCCCGGTGGTGACCCATCAGGAGCTGCGCGACCTGCGCAAGGAGCTGAACGGGCTGGTCGCCGCCTGGCACCACCGCACCAACCAGCCGCACGGGACGATCCACAACGAGCTGCGCCGCCAGTGCGGCGGCCCGCTCACCGCGCAGGCCACGGCCAATCAGCTCAAGGCCCGGATCGCGATGGTCAGGAAGTGGGCGAACTGATGCCCCGCCCGGTGCGATTCCGCTAACGATTCGCTGGGAGTCCACTGGGGAGATGCTGTGGAGGTGAGGGTGTCCGAAGTCCGAACCCAGGGCACCCGAACCATCGCCGTGCTCCGGTGAAATTGGTGGCATTGCCCCGATAGGTCCGAATCGGAAATATCGATCATGACCGAATTTTGGACAACCACTTCCGCAGCGGCGAATCAGTTATTACCTTTCCCCCACGCTCTCACGCAGGCACGACCGCCGACCGGAGCGCTCAGAGCCGCGTGTGCCGACGACGACGCAGCCGGCCTGGACCGCGTCCACCACCCCTGCGCGCGACACCACCGTCCCGTCCCGGCCCTCCGCCGAGGCTGCCGACCACCGCGGAAAGGAATGCGTGTCGTGACCGCAGAGACCTCCCAGACCCTCGACCGCGGCGTCAGGGTCCTCAAACTGCTGGCCGACTCCGAACGCGGCCTGACCGTGACCGAGCTGGCCGCCCGGCTCGCCGTCAACCGCACGGTGGTCTACCGGCTGCTGGCGACCCTGGAGCAGCACGGCCTGGTCAGACGTGACATCGGCGGCCGGGCCCGGGTGGGCCTGGGCGTGCTGCGGCTGGCCCACCGGGTGCACCCGCTGCTGCGCGAGGCCGCGCTGCCGGCGCTGCGCAGCCTGGCCGAGGACCTCGGCGCCACCGCCCACCTGACCCTGGTGGACGGCACCGAGGCGCTCGCCGTGGCCGTGGTGGAGCCCAGCTGGACCGACTTCCACGTGGCCTACCGCACCGGCCTGCGCCATCCGCTGGACGAGAGCGCCGCGGGCCGGGCGATCCTGGAGGCCCGCAAGTTCCCGGGCCAGCGCCGGCCCGAGCAGAGCTTCGTGATCACCCGGGCGGAGGAGCAGTCCGGCGCCAGCGGTGCGGCGGCCGCGCTGGTCGGGCTGAGCGGCATCGAGGGCAGCGTCGGCGTGGTGATGCTCAACGGGCTGGTGCCCGAGCGGGTCGGGCCGCGGGTGGTGGAGGCCGCCACCGAGGTGGCCGACGCGCTGCGCTGAGCGGACGGTGCGCCCCGGCCGCCGTGTGTTCGACGGGCCGTCGGGGAAATGAGGGGCGCCGGTGTGTTTGGATGCCCTACGTGCCTGCGCTCACCGCTGACCCGAAACCGTCCGGCCGTCCGACCATCCGGCTGCGGGCCGTGCTGCTCTGCGCCGTCGTGCTGGCCGGGTTCCTCGCGTTCTCGTTCCTGGCCCCGCTGCCGTTCACCAAGACCTGGCCGGGGGACACCGCCGACGCGCTGAACAGCTACCAGGGCCAGCAGGTGCTCACCATCACCGGCGCGCCGGTGCGCCGGACCAGCGGATCGCTGCGGGTCGTCACGATCAGCGCGACCGGGCCGGGGGACTCGCTCACCCTGGAGCAGGCGGTCTCGGGCTGGCTGGACCCGGACGTCGCGGTGCTGCCGCGCCAGGCCGTCTACCCGCCGAGCAACCCGAGCGCGGCCACCCAGGAGATGACCCAGTCCCAGGACGACGCGACCATGGCCGCGCTCGACTACCTGCACCTGTCGCCGGACCAGGTCAAGGTCACCGTCGACCTGGGCCGCATCGGTGGCCCCAGCGGCGGGCAGATGCTGAGCCTGGCGATCATCGACAAGCTGGTCGGCAACGGCAAGGGCGGTGACCTGACCGGCGGGCGCAACATCGCCGGGACCGGCACCATCACGAGCGACGGCACGGTCGGCCCGGTCGGCGGGGTCCAGCTGAAGACCCACGCGGCGGCGCGCGACGGGGCGACCGTCTTCCTGGTGCCGCGCGGCGAGTGCTCGGACGCCAAGGTGAACCCGCCGGCCGGGCTGCGGCTGGTGCCGGTGAACACGCTGACCGACTCGCTGAACGCGCTCAACGCGCTGAACAGCGGCGGCCCGCTGCCCAGTTGCTGACACCGAGGGCGAGCGCTCAGTCGGACTCGGCGGCCTGCTGGGCGCCCTCCGCCGCGGCCTGGGCGACCAGCGGCAGCACCCGGTAGGGCACCGGGTTCTCCAGTGCGATGGCGGTGGAGGCCCGGACGATGCTGTCGAAGCCGACCACCCGGTCGATCACCCGCTGCAGATCGGCGTTGGAGCGCGCCACGATCCGGCAGAGCATGTCGCCCTGCCCGGTGATGGTGTGCAGCTCGAGCACCTCGGGGACGGCGGCCAGGTGCGCCCGGGCGTCCGCGCCCTGCCCCTGGGAGATCTCCAGGGTGGCGAAGGCCGTCACCGGGTACCCGAGCGCGGCCGGCTCCACCTCGGGACCGAAGCCGCCGATCACGCCGCGCGCCTGCAGCCGGTCGAGCCGTGCCTGCACCGTGCCGCGGGCCACCTGCAGGCGGCGCGAGCACTCCAGCACGCCGATCCGCGGCTCCTGGGCCAGCAGGGCGATCAGCCGGCCGTCCAGGGCGTCGATGGGAGAGTTCAGCACGATGGCCCTTTCGCTGGGCAACCTGTACAGGCGACGCACGAATTGTCCCGCCGAACGGCACAGCTTGACCAGAGCAAAATGGAACAGTTGCTTAATGCTGTGATCAGCGCCACGCTCCCTGCACAGCCCGTGGCGAAGCACCCCCATGCCGAACCCGGCTCACCCCCGCCCCACACCCTCGGGGCGCGTCGAGGTCCAACGCCCTACAGGGAGGCCGTCATGACCGATACCGCCGCTCAGTCCGTCCCCGCGCACGCGGGAGAGGTCGACCCCTTCCCGGTCCGGGGGATGGACGCGGTCGAGTTCGCCGTCGGCAACGCCAAGCAGGCCGCGCACTACTACTCCACCGCCTTCGGGATGCGCTGCGTGGCCTACCGCGGCCCCGAGACCGGCCACCGGGAGACCGCCAGCTACGTGCTGGAGTCCGGCAGCGCCCGGTTCGTCCTCACCTCCGTGATCAAGGCCACCACCGAGTACGGCAAGTTCCTGGAGCAGCACGTCGCCGAGCACGGCGACGGCGCGATCGACCTGGCGATCGAGGTGCCGGACGTGCGCGCCGCGTACGCCTACGCCACCGGGCACGGCGCCACCGGTGTGGTCGAGCCGCACGAGGTGAACGACGAGCACGGCACCGTGGTGCTGGCCGCGATCGCCACCTACGGCCAGACCCGGCACACCCTGGTCGACCGCTCGCGCTACTCGGGCCCGTACCTGCCCGGCTTCGTGACCCGCGCGCCCATCGTCGAGCCGCTCAAGAAGCGCAACTTCCAGGCGATCGACCACTGCGTGGGCAACGTCGAGCTCGGCAAGATGAACGAGTGGGTCGCCTTCTACAACAACGTCATGGGCTTCACGAACATGAAGGAGTTCGTCGGCGACGACATCGCCACCGAGTACTCCGCGCTGATGTCCAAGGTGGTCGCGGACGGCACCCGCAAGGTGAAGTTCCCGCTCAACGAGCCGGCCATCGCCAAGAAGAAGTCGCAGATCGACGAGTACCTGGAGTTCTACAACGGCCCCGGGATGCAGCACATCGCGCTGGCCACCAACGACATCGTCCAGACGGTGCGCCAGATGCGGGCGGCCGGCGTGGAGTTCCTGGACACCCCGGACAGCTACTACGACACGCTCGGCGAGTGGGTCGGCGACACCCGGGTGCCGATCGACGAGCTGCGCGAGCTGAAGATCCTGGCCGACCGCGACGAGGACGGCTACCTGCTGCAGATCTTCACCAAGCCGGTGCAGGACCGGCCGACCGTCTTCTTCGAGATGATCGAGCGGCACGGCTCGATGGGCTTCGGGAAGGGCAACTTCAAGGCGCTCTTCGAGGCGATCGAGCGCGAGCAGGAGAAGCGCGGCAACCTCTGAGCCGTCCACTGCGCGGTGCGCACCCCGGGTCGCCGCCGACCCGGGGTGCGCGGCGTTGCGCGCGGCTCCCGACGGCCGACAGGGCGGTCAGCGGACCACGGTCTGCACGTCCGGGGCGTGGCCGTTCCAGGTGACGAAGACCGAGTTGGCGGCGTTGCCGCGGGAGAAGTCGATGCGCAGCCACTCGTCGCCGTTCCACAGCTGCATCTGCCAGCCCGGGTCGGGGACGGCGGAGACCAGCTCGGCGCTGTCCGGCCCGAGGTCCAGCGCCACCCGGCCGCCCGGCACCAGGTAGCTGTGCACCGTGCCGGTGGTGGCGCCCACGGTGCCCGCCGAGCCCTGGGTGCCCAGCGCGGCGCTCAGCGGGTCCTGCGCGTCGTCGTCCGGGGTGCCGCCCGGGCTGTCGTCGTCGGAACTGCCGGGCGTGGTCGCGCCGCTGCCGCTGGGGTTGGTGGTGCCGCTGGAGCTGGTGGTGCTTCTGGGGTCCGCCGCACCGCTGGGCGCGGGCCTGGTCACGGGCGCCGGGGCGGTCACGGGTGCGGCCGTCGTCGGCGGCGTGGGCGCGGGTGCGCCGGCCGTGGGGCGCGGGGCGGGGGTGGCGGGCTCGGCGGGCGCGGCACGGGACCGGGAGGCGGCCGGCGGGTCGGTCGGCGCGGCGGACAGCGGGGTCGCCCCGGTCGGCGGTGCGGACGGCGCGGGTGCGGCGGCGGTGAGGCCGGCGGGCTGGTCGGGCGCGGCCACCGGCAGCGGCAGGGCGCTGGGCGCCTCGAAGGCGGAGTCGGACAGGACGGCATTGACGCCCAGCCAGGACAGCACCACCCCCGCTGTGGTGGCCACCGCCCAGGCGCCCGTCTGAACCAGTCCGCTTCGCATCGCCCGCCATCCTGCCGTATCCACCGGCCGGTGACGGCGGGGGCCCTTCGGCCCGGATCCCGGTGCCGGGCCCGGCACCGGGCCCGATGCCGTAGCGTGCAGGGCCATGGCAACAGTCCTGGTGGTCGAGGACGACCCGTTCGTCCGTTCGGCCCTGATCCGGCACCTGTCCGAGTGCGGGCACGCGGTGCGCAGCGTCGGCACCGCGCTCGAGGCGCTGCGCGAGGTCTCCCAGGTCGGCTGTGACCTGGTCATCCTCGACCTCGGCCTGCCCGACCTGGACGGCGGCGAGGCGCTGAAGATGATCCGCGGGCTGAGCAACGTGCCGGTGATCGTCTCCACGGCCCGCGACGACGAGGCGGAGATCGTCCGGCTGCTCAACGACGGCGCGGACGACTACCTGGTGAAGCCCTTCTCCGGTGAGCATCTGACGGCCCGGATGGCGGCCGTGCTGCGCCGGCTCGTCGGCGGCGCGGCCCCGGTCTCGCCGGTGCTGCGGGTCGGCGGTCTGGCGGTGGACGTGCAGCGGCGCGAGGCGGTGCTGGACGGCCAGGCGCTGGACCTGACCCGCCGTGAGTTCGACCTGCTGGCCTTCCTCGCGGCCCGGCCCGGTGTGGTGGTGCCGCGCCGCGAGATCCTGGCGGAGGTCTGGCGGCAGACCTACGGCGGCGACCAGACCATCGACGTGCACCTGTCCTGGCTGCGCCGCAAGCTCGGCGAGACCGCCTCCACGCCGCGCTACCTGCACACCGTGCGCGGCGTCGGGGTGCGGATCGAGGCCCCGGCCCCGGCCCCGGCGGGCGCGGAGCACCAGCCGTGAGACCACGGGGCGGCACACCGGCGCCGGTCGCACCGGCGGGCGGTGCACGGCCGGCGGAGGGCGCCGCGGCCGGCGAGCGGCCCGCGCCCGCCGGCCAGTCGCTGCGCTGGGTGCTGGTCAAGGCGGCCGTGGCCGGGACGACGATGGTCGCGCTCGCCTTCCTGATTCCGCTCGGCCTGATGGTCCAGAAGACCGCCAGGGAGCGCGCCTTCACCGCCGCCGACCGCCAGGCCGCCGCGCTGGGCCCGGCGCTGGCGATCACCACCGACCAGGCGGCGCTGTCCCGCGCGGTGGCCAGCACCGACGCCGGCGCCCGGGGCTGCATCGCCGTCCACCTCCCGGCGGTCGGCTCCGGCCCCGCCCGCAGCGGCGCCGGCCAGACCATCGGCACCGGCCGGGCCCAGGCCGCGGAGATCGCCGCCGCGGCCGGCGGCCGGGTGCTCACCGTCGCGGTGCCCGGCGGCTACGCCCGCCTCCAGCCGGTCGCCGTGGACCCGGCCCGGGTCGCCGTGGTGGAGGTCTTCGTCGCCGACGCCGACCTGACCCGCGGCGTGCCCACCGCCTGGCTGGTGCTGTCGCTGGTCGCGCTCGGCCTGGTCGCGCTCGCCGTGCTGGTGGCCGACCGGATGGGCGCCCGGCTGGTCGGCGCGGCCCGCCGGCTGGCCGGTGCGGCCCGGGCGCTGGGCGCCGGCGACCTCGCCGTGCGGCTGCCGGTGACCGGACCGCAGGCCGAGGGCAGCCCCGCCGAACTGCGCGAGGCGTCGGCCGCCTTCAACGCGATGGCCGACCGGGTGGTCCAGCTGCTGGCCGCCGAGCGCGAGCTGGCCGCCGACCTCTCGCACCGGCTGCGCACCCCGCTGACCGTGCTGCGGCTGAACGCCGCCTCGCTCGGCGAGGGGGACGCCGCCGACGCGACCCGGCACGCGGTCGCCCAGCTGGAGCGCGAGGTCGACCAGATCATCCGCTCCACCCGCCGCGCCCCCGGCGAGCCCGCGCCCGTCGTGGCGGGCTGCGACGCGGCCGAGGTGATCCGCGAACGCGTCGGCTTCTGGTCGGCGCTGGCCGAGGACGAGGGCCGGCCCTGGCAGCTGCACGGCGCCGAGGTGCCCGCGCCGGTGCCGGTGGCGCGCGGCGACCTGGCCGCCGCGGTCGACGCCCTGCTCGGCAACGTCTTCCGGCACACCGCCGTCGGCACCGCCTTCGCGGTGGACGTGACGGCCGCCGAGCACGGCGTGATCGTGCTGGTCGGTGATGCCGGAGCGGGGTTCGACGATCCGTCGGCCGCGCTGCGACGCGGCGAGGGGGACGGCGGCGAGGGCTCCACGGGCCTCGGCCTGGACATCGTCCGCAAGCTCGCCGAGGCCAGCGGTGGACACCTGGCCCTGGGCCGCTCGGCCGCCCTGGGCGGTGCCGAGATCCAGCTGCGGCTGGGCGGCGAGCGGCCCGCCCCGGTCGCCCCCGCACGCCGGCTGGGCCGGGCCCGGCGGGCGGGACGGGGTGCGGTGCGGCGCGGGGCCTGAGGCAGCCGGAGCGGTCCGGTCACCGACCGCTCCGCAGGACGATCTTCACGGCCCGTAGCGGCCCGAACGAACCGGCGGTCGGGTGGTGGTCGTCCGGTATGGTCGATGGCTGGTCGACCGACCGGCGGGATGGAGCGGGCAGTGACAGCGGTGCAGCAGGACCAGGGGACCGCACAGGTCGCCCCCGGCCCCGTCCCCTCCGATGCCCCGGCCTGGCGCCGCCGGCTGGAGTCCCCGATACGCGCGGTACGCGAAGCACCGCGGCAGCAGATGCGCAAGGCCGCCCTGATCGCCCTGGGCTCGCTGCTCGCCTACGCCGTCGTCCGGCACTTCATCGGCACCTCGATGGTCGACATGATGGTCTACCGGGCCGAGGGCGGCGCCGTGGCCAACGGCCACGACCTCTACGCGCTGCGGGTCACCCAGTGGAACCTGCCCGCCACCTATCCGCCGTTCGCGGCGATGCTCTTCGTACCGACCACCTGGCTGCCGGTCCCGTTCCTGCGGGTGGCGGTCACGGTGGGGAACATCGGGCTGCTCGGGCTGGCCGCGCTGCTCTCGTTCCGGCTGGTGGGCTGGCCGCGCCGGGAGCTGCGGCCGGTCGGCGTGGTGCTGGTGGCCGGGCTCGGCGTCTGGCTGGAGCCGGTCTTCACCACGCTGCGCTACGGCCAGATCAACCTGATCCTGCTCTGCCTGGTGCTCTGGGACGTCACCACGCCCGACCACCGCAAGTGGAAGGGCATCGGCATCGGCATCGCGGCCGGCATGAAGCTCACCCCCGGGCTCTTCGCGGTCTACCTGCTGCTCACCGGACGCGTCCGGGCCGCCTTCACGGCCGGTGCGGCCTTCCTGGCCTCGTTCGCGATCGGGGCGGCGGTGCTGCCCGGCGCCACCTGGGGCTTCTGGACGAAGTATCTGTACGACTCCTCCCGGGTCGGCGTGGTCTACATCGTCGACAACCAGTCGCTGCGCGGCGTCACCGCCCGGTTCCTGCACCTGGCCGACCCCGGCATCGTCGCCACCCTGGCCGCCGGGCTGATCGCGGTGGCGGGCCTGGCCGTCGCCACCTGGACCTACCGCAGCTCCCGCTGGCTGCCGCGGGGCGAGGCCTGGGGGGTGTGCTGCGCCGCCGTCACCGCGCTGCTGATCTCGCCGATCAGCTGGACCCACCACTGGATCTGGTGCGTGCCGATCGTGATCCTGCTGGCCGCCGAGGCCGCTCACGAGCGCTCCAGGCCGCCGGCGGTCCGCCGTCGGCGCTGGCGGCTGATCCACCGCCTGACGGTGGTCGGGTTCTGCTCGTTCTCGATGTGGCTGGTGCCGCACAAGGGCATCACCAACCTGCAGATGAACATCTTCAAGCAGGTGCCGGCGGGGATGTACCCCCTGATCGGGCTCTGCTTCCTGCTGGTCGCCGCGCTGCGGGTGCGCTCCCGCCGCCGCGCGGCCGGCCAGCCGCTGCTGCCGCCCCTGGTTCCGGGACAGCGGGTGGGCAGTGCGGACGAGGGGACGAGGACGGACGTGGTGGGCGCGGCCGGTCAGCGCGCCCCCGCGGCGCGCTGACGTCCCCGGTCGGTCGGCGCCGGACCCGCGGCACCGTCGGCACGCGCTCAGGCCAGCAGCTCGGCGAGCGAGCTGTCCAGGTCCAGCACGTTCAGCTCACCGCCGGGCGGCACCAGCCGGTGCGCCCGCTCCAGCCAGGCGGCCACGGCCGGCAGCGGCGCCTCCAGCAGGGCGTCACCACCCGGTGAGGTGAGCGCGAGGCAGAGCACGCTCTGCCGCCCGCTGTGGGTGACCCCGGCCGCCGGGTGGGGCCGGGTCGGCCAGATCCGCACGTCGCCCTGGCCGCACGGGCGGAAGGTGCCCTCCACCAGCAGCTCCCGGGAGAACACCCAGGTCACCGGGGTGCCGGTGTCCAGGTGGAAGGTGATGTGCACCGCGTACGGGTCGTGGCTGCCGTACGAGAGCCGGGCCGGGACGGGGACGCTGCGCTCGGGGGAGAGCACCAGGTTGAGCTCGAGTTCCAACTCCACCACGCTCGGCCGGCTGTCCATGTCGCTGATCCTCTCGGTCGCGTCCGGGCCCGCGGTGGGCCCGGTACACCTGGAGAGAGCGCGGAGCGGCCCGGCTCTTACACGGGTTTTCGATCCGATTTCCGCAAGCTCTCCGAGGAGCGGGAGCGCGGCCCGGCCGCAGGGCGCGCAGCGTTCGGTGCGCGCTGGCAGCGCACGAGGGGGCGTGCTCGGCCGGGCAGGCAGACCACCGGGCCAGTCAAGCGGGTCGGGCTCCCGGCCGTGGTCCTTATCCGCAACTCTCCGCCGGAGCCGATCCGGAGGTACTACTCTTTGTGACTGCCCGGCGACGTGGCGTACCCCTCGCCGGCGGATCACAGGAGAGTAGATCTGCATGTCGGACCAGCCGTTGGTCGCCAGCGCGGACACCGCCGCGGTCCCCGCGCCCGGTTACTACCCGGACCCGTCGGTGCCGGGCTTCGTCCGCTACTGGAACGGCGGCACCTGGGTGCCCGGGACCAGCCGCCCCGCGCCCGCCGAGGGCGAGGTCCTGGCGGTGCCCGCGTTTGCGGCCCGGCCCGCGGTGCGCCCCAACGCGCGGTACATCCCGCCGCCGGCGGTGCCGGAGCGCGCGGCGCCGCAGCGGGCGGACGGCGGCGGGGGCGAGACCGGGCCGGTCTTCCTCGACCAGACCGGGGCTGGGGCGGTCTTCACCATGGCGCCGCCGGAGCCGGAGAGCGCGGCGGAGCTGCCGGAGCACAGCGGCTGGCAGGCGGACCCGCAGGCGCAGCGCGGGCTGCTGGAGACCGGGCGGGCGCCGCGGTGGGTCTCCTGGGGAGCGCTGGAGGAGGCGGCGCCCGCTGCCGAACCGGCGCCGGTGGCGGTACGGCGGGCCGAGCCGGTGGCGGCCGTGCCCGTGGCCGAGCCGGAGCCGGCCCGCGCGCCGGTTCCGGTGCCCGTCGCGGCGCCGGCCGTGCCGACGGTCCCGGCGGTGTCTGCGGTCCCGGCGGTGCCTGCTGCGCCCGCGGCGGCCGTGGTGCGCCGGAAGTCGGCGGAGCCGACGTCCAGTGCTGCGGTGCTCCCCGCTCGGGCGGCTCGGCCGCCTGCGCGCGTGACCGCGTCCGTGCCGGTGCCTGCTGCCGCGCACGTTTCCGCGCCGGTGGTGACCGGCGCGGTCGGCCGGCGGCTGGCGGCCCGGCTGGTCGACGTGCTGATGCTGGGCGGCCTGGGTGCCGCGGTCGGGATCCCGCTGACCATGGCGACCCTGGCGGACGTGCAGCTGAAGCTCGACCGCGCCCGGACGGCCAGTCACCTGACCGGCCGCGAGGTGCAGGTCTGGCTGATCGACGGCAGCCTCATCGGCCGGGTGGCGCTGCTGCTCGGCACGCTGCTGCTGGGCGGCTTCCTCTTCGAGGTGCTGCCGACGGCCCGCACCGGCCGCACCTTCGGCAAGAGACTGCTCGGCCTACGGGTCGTCAGAGCCGAGGCGGGGCCGCAGGGGCGCGACGGTCGCGGTGGTCACGGTGGCCGCGGCGCCGATCGAACCCAACCGCGGCCGCCGAGCCTGGGCCGGTCCTTCGTCCGCTGGCTGGTGGGCCAGCTGACGATGGTGACCGTGCTGGGCCCGCTCGTGCTGCTGGCGGACCGTCAGCGGCAGCGCGGCTGGGCCGATCGGGCGGCGCGGACGCGGGTCGTCAAGGCCTGACGCCCAGGCGCCGATCATCAAAACGGGTCAAATATCCATAGAAGATACGATTTTCGATGTTCTACTCTCCCTATGAGCACCTACGACCCTTCGAGCTCTGAGCCGGAAGGGGGCGGCAAGCCCTCCTTCGACAAGCAGCCGCCTTCGTCGAGCACGCCCGGGGAGACCCCGCCCAACGGCTCCCCGTACGACACCAACGCCTATGGCGCCGGCCCCTACACGGGCGGCCCGTTCGGGGGCGACCCGCACGGCGCCGGTCCGTACGACGGCGGCCCGCACGGCGGTGGGCCGGGGGGATCGCCCTACGGCGCCCCGGGCGCCGGGCAGCCCGCCGGCATGCCGCCGCTCGGCACCTGGCCGCACCGGATCCTGGCCCGGGTGATCGACTACGTGCTCATCCAGGTGATCGCGCTCGTGGTGGTGCTGCCCTTCACCGGCTTCGGCAACCGGGACGGCTGGACCGACGGGGTCTGGGTCTACTACGCCCTCTACCTGGTCTACGAGGGCGTGATGCTCTCCCGGGACGGCCAGACGCTCGGCAAGAAGGTGATGAACGTCCGCGTCGCGATGCTGGCCGACGGCAGCAGCCCGGTCAGCTCCGCCGCGTGGACCCGCGCGGCGGTCTACACGCTGCCGGCCGCGATCTGCTGCGGGATCTGGTGGCTGGTCGACGGCATGTTCGGGGTGTTCAACAAGCCCTACCGGCAGTGTCTGCACGACAAGGCGGCGAAGACGGTGGTGGTTTCCACCCGGTGAGGGTGGGTGCGGGCGGACCGCGCCGGCGGCAGCGCTAGCGTGGTCCGCGACGTCCGTACCGACTTCGGGGGAAACCGTGAGCGTGTCCGACCGCCCTGCCGACTGCCCTGCCGACGGCCGCGGCGTGCCCGGCGCGGGTGCCGAGGCGCCGGCCCGGGTGGACCTGGCGAGCTGGCCGCGCACCGAGGAGGCGGCGCTCGCCGAGCAGCGGCGGCTGCGCCCGCTGGTCGAACCGCAGGGGCCGGCTCCCGCCCCCGGCGCGCTGGTGGCCGGGGTGGACGTGGCGTACGACGACGAGCGGAACACCGTCGCCGCGGCAGCCGTGCTGCTCGACCTCGGCACCCTGGAGGTGGTCGAGGAGGCCACCGCCGTCGGCCCGATCGCCTTCCCGTACCTGCCGGGGCTGCTGGCCTTCCGCGAGGTCCCCGCCGTGGCCGACGCCCTGGCCGGGCTGCGGCAGCGGCCCGACCTGGTGGTCTGCGACGGCTACGGCCTGGCCCATCCGCGCCGGCTCGGGCTGGCCAGCCACCTCGGCGTGCTGACCGGACTGCCGACCCTGGGCGTCGCCAAGACGCCGTTCGGCTTCGAGCACTGGGACCCGGCACCCGAGCGCGGCGCCTGGTCCCCGTTGCTCGACCGGGACACCGGCGAGGAGGTGGGCCGTGCACTCCGTACCCGCGCAGGGGTGAAGCCGGTCTTCGTGTCGGTCGGTCACCGGATCGGGCTGACCGAGGCGGTCGCCGTCGCCCTCGCGCTGACGCCGCGTTACCGCCTGCCGGAGACCACCCGACAGGCCGATTCGCTGTGCCGCAGGACGCTGGCGGCGAGCCTGCCGGTCGACTCCTGACGGGACGCCGGGTGTTGCACGGCGGGGTTGGAGTTGAGTTGAATACTTGGGAAGCTGAGTCGGTTCGGGACTGACGCGAACACGACGGGCATGACGGGGTGAAACGGGGGAGGCACGAACCGTGGCCGACAAGCGGAGCAGCGGATCGGGTTCGACGGGCGGTGCCGGTTCGGGCTACCAGGTCGAGGTGGACAGCCTGCGCGCGTTCGCGGGCCAGGTCCGCGGCCTGCTGGCGGAGTTCCAGGCGAGCGCCGACGGGCCCACCACGCACGCCAGGACCGGCGTGGGCGGCACCTCCTTCGGCGAGTTCGCCGAGGCCAAGGCGCTGCACGACCAGTACGAGCTGATGCGTGACGGCCTGCGCGACGTGCTCAGCGCGTTGCACGAGGCGATCGACGACGCGCAGCGGAAGGCCGATCTGACCGCGACCAACTACGAGGAGCAGGAGCACCGGACGGCGCAGACGCTGAAGGTCTCCTCCGACGGCTGGTCGGTCAGCACCGCGACCCCTGCGCCGATCACCTACGGCGCGGGCGCCGCCGGGGTGGTGGCGGGCGCTGTTGCCGGGCGCTCGGCAGCGAAGCCCGCCGGCCGGACGGCGGTCAAGGACACGGCGGCGGAGGCACCGCAGGAGCCCCCGGCGGTGACGCCGGGGGAGGTGCCGGGGGAGGCACCTGGAGCAGTGCCTGGCGCGGTGGCGCCGGGTGGCGGGGTGCCGGGTGCGGCGGGGAAGGGCAACTCCACGCGGCCCGGGGTGACGGACGAGAACGGCGACGGGGACGGCGGACCGGTGGAGCAGCCGACGTGGTGATGACAACCGTGCAGAGGACCGAGTGCAGGACCGACCGTGGGACCGGAGGCGTGCGATCGTGAGTGCCGATGTCACCGACTTCAACGGCTACAGCCACAGCGCGCTGCGGAAGATGGTCGAGGCCCTGAACTCGGGCGATGTGATGGCCGCCAGCGACCCCTGGCGGCGGGCGTCGGACACCCTCAAGAAGATCCGCACCGCCCTGGACACGGCCTCCGGCGACGCCACCTACAGCTGGCAGGGCAACACCAGCGACGCCTTCTACTCGAAGATGACCAAGCTGGCGACGAGCGTCAACAACGCGGCGGCGTACGCGAACGACGCGGCCAACACGTTGCAGATGATGTCCGAGGCGATCGACCAGGCCAAGCACGACATGCCCGAGGAGCCCGGCTTCTGGTCCCAGGTCGGCAACGCGATCTCCGACACCGCGCAGAACGCGGTCGGGATCCAGGACGACAGTACGCAGATCCCGATCAAGGATCAGAAGAAGTCGGAAGCGGTCGCGGTCATGCAGACCCTGGCCAACAAGTACCGGACGGCGACGCCGGTGCTGAAGCCGCCGCCAATCCAAGATTATGACGAGACACAGGTACCACCCCCGGACCCGACAGCTTCGGCTGCCCTGAGCGCCTTCGTGATGGGCGCTGGCCTCGGCGCCATCGGTGGTTACACCTCGGCCCCTGTGAACACCCAGGTGGTGGGCCGTGTTTCCGAGGTACCGGCTGCTCCGGCAGTCGCCCCGCCGCGTCCGTCGGCCTGCGCGCCCGTGGCGCCGACGGATGCCGGGATCAAGGGTGGCGTCGCCAATCCGGCACCGAAGCCGTTGAAGTCGGTGGCGGTCGGCGCGGATGCGCCCGTCGCCGACCACAAGGCCGACTCGCACGCTGCCCGCCCGGCCTCCGGGCCGTCAGCTCCCGTGGCGCAGTCGAGCGTCACGGGCAACGGGACCGGTCTCGACGCCACTGCTGTCGCTGCGCCAAGGCCGCCCTCGGCCGCGCCCTCGGGCGGTCCGACCGGTCTGGTCGGAGGTGGGGGCGGCTCGGGCAGCATGCCGCCGATGGGCTTCGGTACCGGCGCCGGACGGATTCCGACGGTGGATCCCCGGCTCTCCGCCGGGGCCTTCAACGGTGAGGCGGAGTCGAACCGGCGTCCAGGTGTGGGCGGGTCGACGCCCGGCGAGGAGGGCGCAGAGGAGTCGGCCGGCGGCTCCGGACGTCCCGGTGCGACGCGGCAGGGTCTCGGCCCGGCCGAGGAAGCGTCAGCAATTGGTCGCAGCAGCGGCTTCGGGCGCGGCGGCGCTGCCCGGAGGAGTGGCGGCGGCGGGTCCGTGGTCGGCGAGGGCGAGGAGGCGATGGTCGGCCGGGCCGAGAGCGCGCAGCGCAAGGGCTTCACCGAGGGCGGCAGCGGCCTCGGCCTGCGCGGCCGGGCGGCGAGCGAGTCCGAGGCCGCCGCCGCGGAGCGGCCCCAACCGGGCCTGCTGCCGGGCGGGACGCAGGCGGCCCGCCGGAAGAAGCGGAAGGAAGGCAAGCGGGCCGACTACCTGGTCGAGGACGAGGAGACCTGGATGTCGGACGAGGGCGTCAACCCGGGCGTGGTGGAATGAGTCACCGACTGAGGTGACAGCTTCGAGGAATGGGGTGATCGACAGTGGCGAGTCGTCGGCCGGTGCGGGGGATGGCCGTCCTCGCCGCGGGGGCGTTGGTGTGGGGGCTGGCGGCTGCGCCTGCCCTCGCGGACAGCACCAGGGATCAGCAGTGGCCGTTGCAGGCCTACCAGGCCGATACCAAGGTGTGGCCGATCAGCCAGGGGGACGGTGTGACCGTCGCGGTGATCGACACCGGAACGCAGGCGGATCATCAGGATCTGACCGGGCAGGTCCTCCCCGGAGCCGACTTCTCGGGCGATCAGACCGACGGCCGGGTGGACAAGGACGGTCACGGCACCGGCATGGCGAGCCTCATCGCCGGGCACGGGCACGGGGACCAGGCCCAGGACGGCGTGATGGGGCTCGCGCCGAAGGCCAAGATCCTGCCGGTGCGGATTGCCCTCGCGAGTGCGGGCGACGTCCAGGCAGGCCCGGACAGCAAATTTCCAGATGCTCTGCGCTACGCGGTTGATCATGGGGCAAAGGTCGTCAACATGTCGTTCGGTGGCCCGATGCGAACCAGCCCCGACGATCGCGCGGCCGTCTCCTACGCGATGGCACACGACGTCGTCCTCGTAGCGGCTACCGGCAACCTCGGTTCGGTGGTCTCCTATCCCGCCGCCTTCCCCGGTGTTGTCGCGGTCGGGGCGATCGACCGGCAGGGGAACGTCTGGGACCACTCGAACCGCGGCCCCGAAACCACGCTGGTCGCACCCGGGGTGGGCATCACCAGCGCGGGCAACAAGAGCGCGACCGACTACCGCTACGCGAACGGCACCTCCGACGCCACCGCCTACGTCTCCGCCATCGCCGCCCTGGTGCGGTCGAAGTACCCCGCGCTCTCGGCCGGTCAGGTCATCCGGCGCATGATCACCAGTGCCGCCGCGCCCCCCGACCACAGCCAGGTGCCCAACGACCGCTACGGCTACGGGATCGCCTCGCCCTCCAAGGCGCTCGCCCCCAATCCGGCGGTGGACAACGGGCCGAAGGACAACCCGCTGCTGACCCGCGTCGAGTCGCAGGGGGCGCCGGACTCGTCCTCGCCGGCGCCGGTGCCGCAAGCAACCGGCGGCAGCCACGGCGGATCGACGCTCTGGCTCTACGGGGCCGGTGGCGGGGTGCTGGTGCTGATCGTGCTCGGCGTGACGTTCCTGATCCGCCGGGCCAACCGGCGCCCGGCCGCCGCCGCCCCGGCCGCCCCCAACGGCGTGCCGGCGCCGGGCGCCTACCCGCCCCCGTATCCACCTCAGCAGCCCTACCCGCCTCAGCAGCCCCATCAGGCGCCCTACCCGCCCCAGCACCACGACCCCAGGAGCTGACCCGCGTGCCTGCCGAAGCCGCCGCCACAGCCACCTGCTTCTCCTGCGCCAACACCGCGCTCCTGCCCGACCTGCCGCCGCGCGAGTCGGTGGCGCTGGACGAGCACTGGCGGGTGGCGCACGCGGTCGGGGTGGGGCTGCTCGGGTGGCTGGTGCTGGTCCCGCGGCGGCATGTGACCACCATCGCCGAGCTCACGGACGAGGAGGCGGCGGCGCTCGGGGGGTGGCAGGTGCGGCTGTCGCGGGCGCTGTCGGAGGTGACGGGGTGCGTGAAGACGTACCTCGCGCAGTTCTCCGAGGCACCGGGCTTCAGCCACCTGCACTTCCACCTGGTGCCGCGGCCGGCCGAGTTGGATCCGCAGCTGCTCGGGCCCGGCGTCTTCACGCTGATCGACAACCCGGCGCACCCCGCGCCCGAGCCGGCGGCGATGGATGCGTTCGCCCGGCGGCTGCGTGCCTGTCTCGACCGCAATCAGAATTCTGGGGCGAGGCCCTGGGGATGACCGAGCTGGTCAAGCCGCCGGTGCTGGCGGCCCGGGGCGGCTGCTGGTTCCGGGGCGGCGGGCCGGAGGTGCACCTCGGCGTCGAGCAGGACTTCGTGCCCGCCCGCAAGGCGCACCCGGGCATCCTGGTGCACGGGCTGCGGGCGCTGGGCGAGCGGCTGGAGGCACACGGGCACCCGGTGCAGTGGGACGGCGAGTTCCCCGGGTACGACCGGTTCTACGCCTTCGACAAGGTGGGCAACCGGCTGGAGTTCCTGGAGCCGAAGCAGGGCTGACGGCGTTGGGCCACTCATCGGGCCGGCAGAGCTGGGGTCCCCCGTCACCGTGGCTGCCGGTCGCCCCTCGCGGGCTCGCGCAGTCTCGGTGCCATGGTCCGTGCTGGCTGCACGGGTGGTGCTGGTCGTGCGGTTGGTGCGGGTCGTGCGCGTGCCACGGTGTTCAGGCGACGAGTTCGCGGGCCTCCAGGTAGGTCCGCACCACCGCCATGCCGTACACCGGCTGGATCAGTTGCTGGCCTTTGAAGAAGGGCCGGGCGGGTGCGAACCCGGCCGCGACGAGCAACTCGCGGATCTCTGCTATCTCCGCCTCGCTGCGGGCCGTGAAGCGGACCTCCCAGCCCTTCTTGTACGTCGAGCCCCGCTCGCCGGCCCGGCGGGCGGGGTCGGGCTGCCGGACGTATCCGGGCAGCCGGCCCAGGCGCAGCTGCGCCGCGCTCAGACCTGATGTCTCGTCATATGGCATGCCCTGATGGTAGGCAATGCCTCTGCGGCACTTGTTCCGAGGGAGTGTTCCCGGGGCGTGGCCCGGGTCACACCGGCGCGCGGTGCCGCGCGCCGGCCCCGGCCGGTTCAGGCCGTCGCCGGGCCGTCCTGGGCGGCGAGCGGCGCGGCCGGGACGAGGTGCAGGGCGTCCTGGGCGGCCTTGGCCCGGGCGTTCTCCAGCGCGCGCAGCGCGGTCTGCTGGGTGAAGGCGAGCAGGCCGACCGTGATGGCGGCCATCACCACGCCGAAGACCAGGTGGGCGGCGGTGCTGGTGACCGTGACGCCGACGGCGTTGAGGACGAAGTGGCTGCCGAGCCGCAGCGCGAGCAGCCCGATGGCGACCTTGCGGGTCTCCTTGCCGCGCCAGAGCGCCTTGGCCAGCCGCAGGCGCTTGCGCATCATGGTCAGCGAGACGGCGATGTTGGCGACGACCAGCGCGCCGAGCACCGGGAGCAGGACCGGGTAGGCCTTGATCAGGTCGTAGGCGCAGGCGAAGACGGCCTCGAAGCCGAAGAACCAGACCGGGAGCTTGAGCTCCTCGATCGGCTCGGTGATGGCGGCGAGCCCCTTGGGTGCGGCGTCGGTCCCGGCCGGCTTGGCGGTCTTCGTGAACATGGCGGACTCCCCGTTTTCCGTCCGGCCTCGCGCTCTCCGCCCCGCCGGTGATCATGATTCTGCCGGGCGGCGGCCCATCGGGGCCAGTGCGAAAGGGTCACTCGTCCGTCATGACGGATGTCACGGTCCGGGCCCGAAATCGGGGTGTGGTTCAGGTCGTGACGCAATCTGCAAGTACTTTGCTCCTAGTTACTCCGTTTGAGTGAGGGTATGGCGACTTTAGTGCTGGGCTGTCCCGATTTGACGACGGTTCAGTAACGGTGCGTCAGGTCATGAATGCGGCGACCGGGTGACAGGGGAGGGTTGTCGCATGAGCTACCAGATCCCTTCCTCGGTCCCCTCGCTCGAAGAGCTGGCCCGCCGCCAGCAGAACGTGATCACGGCGAGTCAGCTGCGCGCCCGCGGCGTGCCGTCCCGGGTGGTCAGTGAGCACTGCCGGCGCGGCGGTCCCTGGCAGCGCCTGCTGCCCCGGGTCTACCTGCTGCAGACCGGTGCGCCGACCCCCGAGCAGCGGATGTGGGCCGCGCTGCTCTACGCGGCGCAGAACGGCCGCGAGACGGGCAGCCGGGAGGGCGCGGTGATCACCGGCGCCGCGGCCCTCGCGCTCTACGGGTTCACCGCGGTGCCCCGGCTCCCGGCGGTCACCGGCGTGCAGGTGCTGGTGCCCAGGCAGCGCCGGCTGCGGGACGCCGGTGATGTGCGGATCCAGCGCACCGCACGGGAGTTGGAGGCTCATGAGGTGCACGGGCTGGCCTGCGCGCCGGTGGCCAGGGCGGTGGCGGACGCGCTGCGCGAGTGGATCGACGGCGAGGCGGCGGCCGAGGCGGAGCGTGCCGAGCAGTGCGCCGCGGAGGCCTCAGGGACGGGTGCCGGCCAGCCCGCGAGCCAGCCCGCGGGCCAGTCCGTGAGCCAGTCCGTGAGCCCGGCGACCGGGCCGTCCGCCGGGCCGGCGGTGCGGCTGGAGCCGCGGGCGCTGCGCTCGGTGCTGCGCGAGGCGGTGGCCGGGACGGCCGCCGACGCGCAGCCGGGCTGCACCCTCGCCGAGCTGATCGCCGAACTGCGCGAGGCGCACCTGATCGAGGTCCCGCGGGTCCGGGCGGCGGTGGACGAACTGCTCGCCGCCGAGCGCGAGTCGGCGCTGCTGTCGGTGATCGAGCTGGCCGCCGCCGAGTTGCTGCCCGCTCCGCTGGTCGGCCCCGAGCTGCGGATGCGCGGCGGCACCTTCGTCGCGGTGCCGGACCTGTACTGGCCGCAGGCGGGGGTGGCGGTGGAGGTCGACTCCGAGCTGCGCTGCGTCAGCGAGGGCGAGCAGGCCTGGGTGCGGGCCGGTCAGCACCGGATGGAGTACCTGGGGGTCCGGGTGGTCTACCTCGACGCCGAGCGGCTGGCCGGCGAGCCGGCGGCGGTGGCGGAGCAGCTGCGGCAGACCTTCCTGGTGGGCGGGGCCGACCTCGTCGAACTGCTGCTGTCGGAGGGCTGAGCGGCACCCGCCGCCCAGCGCCTCACCCCAGGGCCGGGGCTCCGGTCAGCTCCACTCCGGCCTCGCGCAGCTGGTCGAGCGCGGCGGCCGTGGTCGCGGGCGCGACGCCCGCGGTCAGGTCGAGCAGCACCCGGGTGGCGAACCCCTCGCGCACGGCGTCCAGCGCCGTGGCCCGCACGCAGTGGTCGGTGGCGAGGCCGACCAGGTCCACCGCCGTCACGGAACGCTCGCGCAGCCAGTCCGCGAGCGAGCCGCCGTTCTCGTCGACGCCCTCGAACCCGCTGTACGCGGCCGCGTACGCGCCCTTGTCGAAGACCGCCTCGATCGCCCCGGAGGTCACCGAGGGCGCGAAGTTGGGGTGGAAGCCCACCCCCTCCGTCCCGGCCACGCAGTGCGGCGGCCAGCTGTCGACGAAGTCGGGGTCGGCGGAGAAGTGCGCCCCGGGGTCGTGGTGGTGGTCGCGGGTGGCCAGGATGTGGCTGTACTCGCTGCGGGCGGTGGCGATCAGCTCGGTGATCGCAGCCGCGACCTCGGCGCCGCCGGCGACGGGAAGACTGCCGCCCTCGCAGAAGTCGTTCTGCACATCGATGACGATCAGGGCCCGTTGCATGGCTGGTTCCTCGCAGGCGGTCGGTCGGGGTAGGGGAGTGGAGTGTGGCCACTCTAGGGAGTGGGGGTGGGGGGCGGAAGGGGCGGCACCGGCGGGATACCGCCCCTGGCGTCCGCCCGTCAGCCCAGCAGCAGCTCGGTGGTCAGCACCGGCTCGCCCTTGGAGAGCTGGGTGGCCGACAGCGGCAGCGCGGCCCGGGAGCGCAGGTGCCGCTCGCGTGCGGCGGTCAGCGGCTCGCGTCCCACCATCTCGCCGCCGCGCACCAGCGGGACCTGCAGCGCGTACGGTGCGAGCTGCTCCGGCAGCGCTCCGGTGCCCACCACCTCGGCCTCGGCCACGCCGTCCGCGTCCGGGCGCCGGGCGGCCCACTTGCGCCCGCCCACACTGGACTTGGCGCCCGCCGAGCGCTTGGCCACCGGCACCAGCGGTGCCTCGGGACCGGCCGAGGCGGCGCGGGCCACCAGCTTGTAGACCATGGCGCAGGTCGGGTGCCCGCTGCCGGTCACCAGGCTGGTGCCGACCCCGTAGCCGTCCACCGGGGCGGCGGCCAGGGCGGCGATGGCGTACTCGTCCAGGTCGGAGGTGACGATGATCCTGGTCCTGCGCGCGCCCAGCTCGTCCAGCTGGCGGCGGACCCGGTGGGCGAGCAGGGTCAGGTCGCCGGAGTCGATCCGTACCGCGCCCAGCTCGGGCCCGGCCACCTCGACGGCGGTGCGCACCGCCTCGGCCAGGTCGTAGGTGTCCACCAGCAGCGTGGTCCCGGTGCCCATCGAGTCGAGCTGCGCGGTGAACGCGTCCCGCTCGCTGTCGTGCAGCAGGGTGAAGGCGTGCGCGGCGGTGCCGGTGGTCGGGATGCCGTGGGCGAAGCCGGCCGCCAGGTCGGAGGTGGCGGCGAAACCGGCGATGTAGGCCGCGCGGGCGGCGGCCACGGCGGCGGCCTCGTGGGCCCGGCGGGCCCCCATCTCGATGCACGGCCGCTCCCCTGCGGCGGCCGTCATCCGGGAGGCCGCCGCCGCGACCGCCGAGTCGAAGTTGAGGATGGAGAGGATCACCGTCTCCAGGATCACCGCCTCGGCGAAGCTGCCCTCCACGGTGAGCAGCGGCGAGCCGGGGAAGTAGGCCTCGCCCTCCGGGTAGCCGTGGATGTCGCCGCTGAAGCGGTAGTCGGCCAGCCAGCTCAGCGTGGCCTCGTCCACCACGCGCTGGTCGGCCAGCCAGTCCAGCTGGGGGGTGGTGAAGCGGAAGTTCTCCACCGCGTCCAGCACCCGGCCGGTGCCGGCGAACACCCCGTAGCGGCGGCCGTCGGGCAGCCGGCGGGTGAAGACCTCGAAGACCGAGCGGCGGTGCGCGGTGCCGCTGCGCAGTGCGGCCTGCAGCATGGTCAGCTCGTAGCGGTCGGTGAGCAGCGCGGTCGAGCCGGCTGTCGGCGAGGTGGGCGCGGCGGACTGCGTCGCCGCGAATGCCTGGGCGTCCATGAGGATGATGCTACTACCACTTAGCGTCAGATTGACGATTTCCTGCCCGAGGGCCGGGTCGGAATCGCTCCGAGGTCCCCCGGATGGCAGCATGGGAGGTCAGACGAGCTGTACCGAAGCATGCCCGGATCCGGCTGGACCCGCTCCGGGCCCCGCGAGCCACCGATGAGGAGAGCCAGTCGTGAGTGTCGCGCCGGCCGAGATCGAACGCCCCGAGGCCGAGAGTCTCCCGGTGGCGGAGCCGGACACTCCGTGGGTGACCATCGTCCACAACGACCCGGTCAACCTGATGAGCTACGTCCTCTACGTCTTCCAGGCCTACTTCGGCTACCCGAAGGAGAAGGCGCGCAAGCTCATGATGGAGGTCCACACCCGGGGCCGCGCGGTGGTCTCCAGCGGTACCCGCGAGGAGATGGAGCGCGACGTGCAGGCCATGCACGGCTACGGCCTGTGGGCCACGCTGCAGCACGACTGACCCGCCGTCGGCCGGCGGGGCGCCGGCTGATCCAACGACACCTACGAGAACCGGACGGTTACCTGACGATGGCTGGGTTGTTCGAGCGGACCCGAGACGGCGGCGCCGCGATCGCCCTTGAAGAGGTGGAGGTCGCCATCCTCCGCTCGCTCGAGGTGCAGATGCTGGAGCTGATCGGTCCAGGCCCCGGCGAGGCGCCCGGTGCCGAGGCCGACCCGTTCGCCGCGCTCTTCGCCGACGGGCCCACCGAGGCGCCGGGCGATCCCGCGCTGGCCCGGCTCTTCCCCGACGCGTACGGCGAGCCCGGCAAGCCGGTGGACGCCGGGACCAAGGCGGCCGCCGGGGAGTTCCGCCGGTACACCGAGCTGGACCTGCGCGCCCGCAAGCGCGAGGACGCGCTGCTGGTGATCCGCTCGCTGGACACCGTCGGCCAGGGGGGCGGGGTGCTGCAGCCCAGCACCGAGGACTGCCCGCGCTGGCTGAGCGCGCTCAACGACCTGCGGCTGACCCTCGGGGTGCGCCTGGAGGTCACCGAGGAGGACGAGCAGGGGCTGTACAGCCTGCCCGACAGCGACGAGCGCAAGCCGCTGGTGATGGCCTACCTCTGGCTCGGCGCGATGCAGGAGTCGCTGCTGGAGGCGATGACGGGCTGAGCCCGTCCGGCGGGTCCCGGGTGAGCCCGGGGCCCCGGACGGCCGGGCCCTATCCTGGCCGCATGCTGACCATCACCCGAGAGCTGCACGACGCGATCGTCGCCCACGCCCGCGCCGACCACCCGGACGAGGCCTGCGGGGTCGTCGCGGGCCCGGCCGGCAGTGACCGCCCCGAGCGCTTCATCCCGATGCTGAACGCGGCCCGCTCGCCCACGTTCTACGAGTTCGACTCGGCCGACCTGTTCAAGCTGTACCGCGAGATGGACGACCGGGACGAGGAGCCGGTCGTGGTCTACCACTCGCACACGGCCACCGAGGCCTACCCCTCGCGCACCGACGTCAGCTACGCCTCCGAGCCGAACGCGCACTACGTGCTGGTCTCCACGGCCGAGGGCACCGGCGTGGACGACCCGTTCCAGTTCCGCTCGTTCCGGATCGTCGAGGGCGTGATCACCGAGGAGGAGGTCACGGTCGTCGACGGCGCCGCCGCCTGACCGGGGCGCCGGCATCGCCCCCGGTGCAGGAGCGACGGGGCGGGCCGCGGGGGAATCTCACAGCGTGGTCGAAAAGCATCCAGTCTGCGAGACGCGCATGTCGGAACCGGGGCGGGAATCTATACGATGAGCCCATGCGTTCCGTCGATGTGAGCACTCAGGCCCCGGGCACCCGCCTCGTGGCGCGCCTGCACATCGACCTGTGCCGGCACGCCGCGGCCATCTGTCCCGGCACCTGAACCGCGATCGCCCCGCCCGTACGGGGAGGCCGCGCAGCACGTCCCGTCGCACGTCACGAAGCCAGTTCACCCCCGCCGCGCGCCCGCGGCACCCTCTCACCCGCCCAGGAGCGCAGCCATGGCCATCGAGGTCCGCATCCCGACCATCCTCCGTACCTACACCGACGGTGCCAAGGCCGTCGAAGGCGCCGGCACCAACCTCGGGGAGCTCATCGCCGACCTCGATGTCCGCCACCCGGGCATCGCCGCCCGCCTGCTGGACAACGGCGACCTGCGCCGGTTCGTGAACGTCTACCTGAACGACGAGGACGTCCGCTTCCTGGAGGGCATCGCCACCGGCGTCAAGGACGGTGACAGCATCACCATCCTGCCCGCCGTCGCCGGCGGCTCCCGCTGATGCGCTACGACAGCCCGCTCGCGGCCGTCGGCAACACCCCGCTGGTCCGGCTGCCCCGCCTGTCCGCCGCCATTCCCGGCAACGCGGACGGGCGGGTCAGCCTGTGGGCGAAGCTGGAGGACCGCAACCCGACCGGCTCGATCAAGGACCGCCCGGCGCTCTACATGATCGAGCGGGCCGAGGCCGCCGGCCGGCTCACCCCCGGCTGCACCGTGCTGGAGCCCACCAGCGGCAACACCGGTATCTCGCTGGCCATGGCGGCCAAGCTCAAGGGCTACCGGATGGTCTGCGTGATGCCGGAGAACACCAGCGAGGAGCGGCGCGAACTGCTGCGGATGTGGGGCGCGGAGATCATCTCCTCGCCCGCCGCCGGCGGTTCGAACACGGCGGTGCGGGTGGCCAAGGAGCTGGCCGCCGAGCACCCCGACTGGGTGATGCTCTATCAGTACGGCAACCCCGACAACGCCGGGGCGCACTACGCCACCACCGGTCCGGAGATCCTGGCCGACCTGCCCACGGTCACGCACTTCGTGGCCGGACTCGGCACCACCGGCACCCTGATGGGCGTCGGCCGCTTCCTGCGCGAGAAGGTGCCGGGCGTGCGGATCGTGGCCGCCGAGCCGCGCTACGACGACGTGGTCTACGGGCTGCGCAACCTGGACGAGGGCTTCGTCCCCGAGCTCTACGACGCCGAGGTGCTCACCACCCGGTTCAGCGTCGGCTCGGCCGACTCGGTCCGCCGCACCCGTGAACTCCTCGCCGAGGAGGGCATCTTCGCGGGCGTCTCGACCGGCGCGATCCTGCACGCCGCGCTCGGCGTCGGCCGGCGCGCGGCCGAGGCGGGCGAGCAGGCGGACATCGTCTTCGTGGTCCCCGACGGCGGCTGGAAGTACCTGTCCACCGGCATCTACACCGCCGAGAGCACCGAGGCGGCCGTCGAACTGCTCCAGGGCCAGCTCTGGGCGTGACGCCACCGCACCACAGGCGTGGCCGGCCCCCGAGCAGGGGAGCCGGCCACGGCGGTGTCAGGGGGCATGCGGGTGGGGTTCACCTGGACGGGTGAGCGCTCTGGACGCGGGCCCAGAGGTGGCTGTCGACCGGGCCGACGCGGCGGCGGAAGTGGGTGAGCGGGACCTGCCGGAGTTCGTCCAACTCCAGCCAGCTGGCCCGGCCCTGGCGGTCGGCGACGGTGCCCGGGGGGAGGGCGAGGACGCCGGGCAGCTCGGCGTGGTGCTTGCTGGTGATCTTCGCGACGGTGGCGGTGCGCCCGTCCACCCGCAGGACCAGGCACGGGCGGTCCTTGCTGCCGTGGCCGTCCTCGAAGGGGACTTCGGCCCACCAGATCTCGCGCGGCGCGGGCGTCCGCCCGGCCCCGCCGGGGCGCGCGCCGGGCCGTTCGTCCCGGCCGGCGGGCCCGGGGCGGCCCGCGGGCGGTGCGCTGCGCGGCCGGGGCGGGCGGGGGCCGCGACCGCGGTCCGTTCCGCCGCCCGATCCGCTGCCCCGGCGCCGGCCCGCGAGCACCGCGAGGCCGATCAACAGGGCCAGGGCGGCCAGCACGATCAGCCCGATCAGCGTGGGCGGGACGCCATGCGAGTGATTCATGTGCTGACCGTACCGGGCTGTGACAGTTGAGAATTTATCCGCTTCCCGTTTCCGCTCTGTCACGGATCCATCACCGGGCCCGGCCGACACCCGCGCCCCTCACGTCACCGGAAATCGTTCAGGCAAGCCCCTAGCTCAGCTCTCGGAACACCCGGAGGTGGCGCCAGATGAGCAGTCAGCGCAGCAACGGCGACGCGTGGTCCTACGCCGAGATCGCCCGCCACATCGGAGTCCAGCCCGACACCGTGCGCAGCTACCGCCGGCACGGCCTGCTCCCCGACCCCGACTTCGTCGACCAGGCCGGCCACCCGCGCTGGTACGCCGACACCATCCGGGCCTGGGCCGTGCGCCGCCCGGGCCACCGCTGAGAAGGGGTGCGTCCGCCCCCGCGCGCGGCCCGAGCGCGCGACCCGCCCCCGCGCCGCCCCGTTCTGGTGATTCCAGCCACAGCGCGGCACGGGGGCGGGGGCAAAGTGCCGCTCCGCCCTTACTCTCGACACGCGACCGCTGCAGCTACCCGCCGGTGTGACCCGGCGGTAACTGGCGTGCTCGGGACCTGGATCGGGCGGAGGGGCTCAGGATGAAACTGACTGTGGTGGGGTGCTCCGGGAGCTTCCCCTCGCCCGACTCGCCCTGCTCCAGCTACCTGGTCGAGGCCGACGGCTACCGCCTGGTGCTCGACCTCGGCAACGGCGCGCTCGGCGCCCTGCAGAACCACATCGGCCTGTACGACGTGGACGCCGTCGCGCTGAGCCACCTGCACGCCGACCACTGCGTCGACCTGTGCGTCTACTTCGTGGCCCGCAACTACCGCCAGGAGGGCTGCCCGGAGCCGCTGCCGGTCTACGGTCCCGAGGGCACGCCGGGCCGGCTGGCCCGCGCCTACGACATGCCCGAGCAGCCCGGGATGAGCGGGGTCTTCGAGTTCCACACGCTGACCCCCGGCACCTTCGCGCTCGGCCCGCTGACGGTCACCGCGATCCGGGTCAACCACCCGGTGGAGGCCTACGCCTTCCGGATCGAGCACGGTGGCCGGTCGCTGGTCTACTCCGGCGACACCGGGGAGTGTCCGGAGCTGGTCGAGCTGGCCCGGGACTGCGACTTCTTCCTGTGCGAGGCCGCCTTCACGGACGGCAAGGAGACCGTGCGGTCGATCCACCTCAACGGCCGCGAGGCCGGCGAGCACGCGGCCGCCGCCGGTGCGCGCCGCCTGGTGCTCACCCACATCCCGCCGTGGACCGATCCGCAGCGCAACCTGCGCGATGCCGAGGCCGCGTTCCGGGGCCCGGTGGAGCTGGCCAAGGCCGGCGCGACGTACGAGATCTGAGCGGGGAGACGGACATGCGAGAGGGGCACCGGCCGCGGCCGGTGCCCCTCTCGCATGCGGTCAGTGCGCGGGCGTCACGCCTTGGTGACGTCCTCGACCTCGTCCTCGGGCTCGCGGCCCGGGGTCGGGAGGTTGAACTTGGTGATCGCGAAGCGGAAGACCACGTAGTAGACCACCGCGAAGACCAGGCCGATCGGGATGATCAGCCAGGGCTTGGTGGCGAAGTGCCAGTTGAAGACGTAGTCGATCGCGCCGGCCGAGAAGGTGAAGCCGTCGTGCACGCCGAGCGCCCAGGTGATCATCATCGACAGCGCGGTCAGCACCGCGTGGACGGCGTAGAGCGCGGGGGCGATGAAGAGGAAGGCGAACTCGATCGGCTCGGTGATGCCGGTCATGAACGAGGTCAGCGCCAGCGACATCATCATGCCCATGACGGCCTTGCGGCGCTCGGGGCGGGCGCAGTGCGCGATGGCGAGCGCGGCGGCGGGCAGGCCGAACATCATGACCGGGAAGAAGCCGGACATGAACTGTCCGGCGCTGTGGTCGCCGGCGAAGAAGCGGTTCAGGTCACCCTGGACCAGCTTGCCCGAGGCGTCGTGGAAGGTGCCCGCCTGCTGCCAGAAGAAGGTGTTCGCGAACTGGTGCATGCCGACCGGCAGCAGCCCGCGGTTGATCAGGCCGAAGATGCCGGAGCCGACCGCGCCGAGGCCGATCGCCCAGTTGCTGAAGCTGTTGAGCGCGTCGCCGACCGGGCCCCAGGCCAGGCCGAAGGCGATGCCGAGGAAGGTGCCGACGAAGGCCATGATGAGCGGCACCAGGCGGCGGCCGTTGAAGAAGCCGAGCCAGTCGGGCAGCTTGGTGCGGTGGTAGCGCTGCCACAGCGTCGCGCTCAGCAGGCCGATGACCACACCGCCGAGCACGCCCGGGTTCTGCGGGGTGCCGGCCGGGTTGGCGGCCGTGACGCTGCCGGACATCGGGAAGACCGTCAGGACGTTGTGGAAGACCAGGTAGCCGACGAGGGCCGCGAGTGCGGTGGAGCCGTCCGCCTTCTTGGCGAGACCGATGGCGATGCCGACGCAGAAGAGCAGCGGCATGTTGTCGAAGACCGCGTGACCGGCGGCTGCGAAGGTGGCGACCAGCTTGGCCGGCAGGTGCAGCTTGTCCTGTACGTCCGTCTGCCCCAGGCGCAGCAGGATTCCGGCGGCCGGCAGGACGGCGATCGGCAGCTGGAGGCTGCGGCCGATCTTCTGCAGGCTCTGCAGGGAGTTCTGCCCGAACTGCTTGAGGGGCGATGGTGCGGCGGGCGCCGGTGCCTGCGCAGTCGTACTCATGGGGTGGTTCCTCACGACAGGGCGTACCGGGTGGGGTGCGGCCGGGGCCGGTACGCGAACTGGTCTACACCACTAGTGGTGTAGACCAGTTTTGTAGCACGGGCCGAGAGGGGCTGGAAGGGCAGAAAGGCCCGCAGGTGGGAAGCGCTATGAAATCGAAACCTTGTTGTGGATTAACGATCATCCCACTGGATCGCGATCGAACCGTGAGCTGTCTCACGCTGGGCCATGACGGCCCTTGGGGCCACTGGGTTCAGTCCCTGGTGGTGTCCTCGACCTCGTCCTCGGGCTCGCGGCCGGGGGTGATCAGATTGAACTTGGTGATCATGAAGCGGAAGAGCGCGTAGTAGACCACCGCGAAGCAGGCGCCGATCAGGATGATCAGCCAGGGCTTGGTGGCCAGGGTCCAGTTGATCAGGTAGTCGATCAGGCCGGCCGAGAAGCTGAACCCGTCGTGCACCCCCAGTGCCCAGGTGACGCCCATCGACACCCCGGTCAGCAGGACGTGCGCCACGTAGAGCAGGGGGGCGACGTAGAGGAAGGAGTACTCGATCGGCTCGGTCACGCCCGTCACGAAGCTGGTCAGCGCGACCGAGGTCATCAGGCCCATCACCTCCTTGCGGCGGTGCGGCTTGGCGCAGTGCGCGATGGCCAGGGCGGCGGCGGGCAGCGCGAACATCATGATCGGGAAGAAGCCCGAGGTGAACTGCCCGGCCGTCGGGTCGCCCGCCAGGAAGCGGTTGATGTCGCCGTTGACCACGGTGCCGTCGGGCTTGGTGTAGCTGCCGTACTGGAACCACATGAAGGTGTTCAGGAACTGGTGCATGCCGATCACCAGCAGCGCGCGGTTCGCCACGCCGAAGATGCCGGAGCCGAGCGGGCCGAGGTCGGAGAGCCACTTGCTGAAGTGGGTCAGCGCCGTCCCGATCGGCGGCCAGACCCACAGGGCCAGGACCGCGAAGACCAGCCCGACGAAGGCCATGACCATCGGCACCAGGCGGCGCCCGTTGAAGAAGCCCAGCCAGTCCACCAGCTTGGTCCGGTGGAAGCGCACCCAGCACCAGGCGGACATCAGGCCCATGATGATGCCGCCGAAGACCCCCGGGTTCTGGTAGCTCGGTGGCGTGGTCGGCGGCTTCACCGGGAACTGGTGCAGGATGTTGAAGTAGACGAGGAAGCCGGCCACCGCCGCGAGCGCGGTCGAGCCGTCGGCCTTCTTGGCCATGCCGATCGCGACGCCGACGCAGAAGAGCAGCGGCAGGCCGAGCGAGGAGTCCAGCAGTGCGCCACCGGCGCCCGACAGCACCTTGGCGACGTCCGGCCAGTCGGCGACCTTGCCCTCGGGGCCGAAGATGTCCGGCTGGCCCAGGCGGTTGAGGATGCCGGCGGCGGGGAGCACGGCGACCGGCAGCTGCAGCGAGCGGCCCATCTTCTGCAGGCCCCCGTAGAAGGTCTGCCACCGCTGCTTGCGCGGGACCGCGGGGCTCGCCGAGCTCATCATCGTCCTTCCGCAGTTCCGGCAGGCCGGAGCCGCGAGCGGTCCGGGCGGTGGGCGGTTGCGGGAACACCGGCACCACCCCGCACGTTTTGGGAAGTACACCCGTATTGGTGTAGACCAGTCGTGGCGCAGCCGTACCGACGTGGACCTGAACCCCACTCATCGTCATCCTGGGAGGAAGATCCACGACGTGCGCGCGGTGCTGGGCCGATCGGGTACCAGCGTGGCGCATCATCCGGAACCGGGTGATCCTGGTCGCGCCGGTGTGCGCGGCGGGCTGCTGAGCCCGCGTCATCCCGGCCACCCCCGCAGGGCACATCGCAGGACGGCCTCCGGCAAAGCAACCGGAACGCCGAAACAGAGGGAGAAAGACAATGGCCACCAAGGCTGAGAAGATCGTCGCCGGTCTCGGCGGTATCGACAACATCGAAGAGGTCGAAGGCTGCATCACCCGGCTGCGGACCGAGGTCAAGGACGCCTCCCTCATCGACGAAGCCGCCCTGAAGGCCGCCGGCGCCCACGGCGTGGTGAAGATGGGCACCGCGATCCAGGTCGTCATCGGCACCGACGCGGACCCGATCGCCGCCGAGATCGAGGACATGATGTGAGCTGAGGCTCACCCGGCACCGCCGCCCGGGCCCGTCACCGCACCGCGGTGGCGGGCCCTCGGGGTATGTCCGGTATGCGTGGAGCGACTAGGCTCAGACGCTATGTCACGCATCGACGGTCGCACGCCCGACCAACTCCGCCCGATCACCATCGAGCGCGGCTGGAGCAAGCACGCCGAAGGCTCGGTCCTGGTCTCCTACGGCGACACCAAGGTGCTCTGCACCGCCAGCGTCACCGAAGGCGTCCCGCGCTGGCGCAAGGGCAGCGGCGAGGGCTGGGTCACCGCCGAGTACGCCATGCTGCCGCGCGCCACCAACACCCGCGGCGACCGCGAGTCCGTCCGTGGCAAGATCGGCGGCCGCACCCACGAGATCAGCCGGCTGATCGGCCGTTCGCTGCGCGCCGTGGTCGACCACCGCGCGCTCGCCGAGAACACCATCGTGCTCGACTGCGACGTGCTGCAGGCCGACGGCGGCACCCGCACCGCCGCGATCACCGGCGCCTACGTCGCCCTGGTCGACGCCGTCTCCTGGGCCCGGGAGCGCAAGCTGCTGCGCGCCAAGGGGCAGCCGATCACCGGCGGCGTCAGCGCGGTCAGCGTCGGCATCATCGACGGCGTGCCGATGCTCGACCTGCGCTACGAGGAGGACGTGCGCGCCGAGACCGACATGAACATCGTCTGCACCGCCGACGGCCGCTTCGTCGAGGTCCAGGGCACCGCCGAGGGGGCGCCGTTCGACCGCGACCTGCTCAACCAGCTGCTCGACCTGGGCACGCTGGGCTGCGCCGAACTGGACGAGATCCAGCGCAAGGCGCTCGAGGGCTGATCGGATCCGAACGGATCACGTCAGGGTGGGCGGGCGGGGCTGTACACGGCGCCGTCCGGAACGTACGGTTCCCGGACCAGCACACCGCATCGGAGGACCGCGATGCAGCAGAGCATGACCCGTCCCGCCGCCCTCGCCGTGGCCGCGCTGATCCTCGTCCTCCCGCTCAGTGCGGTCAGTTGCTCGGCCACCCGGAAGGCGCTCGACTGCGGCAACACGGCGGTGCGCGTCGGCACCGACCTCGGCCAGCTCAACAGCGCCTACGGCAACGCGAACAACGACCCGGCCGCGGCCGGGCGCGCGCTGGCGAACCTCAAGGCCGACCTCGACAAGCTCGGCAGGAACGCCGGCGGCACCGACGTCTCCAAGGCCGTCACCGACCTGCAGCAGCAGGCCGACAAGGCACAGCAGGCGATCGACGCCAAGCAGGTCCCCGACCTCGGGCCGATGGGTGACGCGGCGTCGAACCTGACGAAGGTCTGCACCGGCTGAGCCGCTGACGGGCCGTCGCACGGCCGGGCGGCGGCCCGTCAGCGGGCCGTTGGGCGGCGACCGGGGCGGGACGGGGGATACTCGGGGGTCATGAGCACTCCCCGACGCCTCGTCCTCGCCACCCGCAACCAGCACAAGGTCATCGAACTGCGCGCGATCCTCGGCGCCGCGGGCCTCGACGTCGACCTGGTCGGCGCCGACGCCTACCCCGAGATCCCCGACGTCCGCGAGACCGGCGTGACCTTCGCCGAGAACGCCCTCCTCAAGGCCCACGCGCTCGCCCGGGCCACCGGCCTGCCCGCCGTCGCCGACGACTCCGGCCTGTGCGTGGACGTCCTCGGGGGTGCGCCCGGCATCTTCTCCGCCCGCTGGGCCGGCAAGCACGGCGACGACCGCGCCAACCTGGAGCTGCTGCTCGCCCAGCTCTCCGACATCGCCGACCCGCACCGTGGCGCCCACTTCGCCTGTGCGGCGGCGCTGGCCCTGCCGGACGGCACCGAACGCGTGGTGGAGGGCCGCCTGCTGGGCACCCTGCGCACGGCCCCGGCGGGCGAGGGCGGCTTCGGCTACGACCCGATCCTGCAGCCCCTCGGCGAGACCCGCACCTGCGCGGAACTGACCGCAGCGGAGAAGAACGCGATCAGCCACCGGGGCCAGGCGTTCAGGGAACTGGCGCCGGTGGTGGGGGAGTTGCTGGGGTGAGCCCAACGCGAGGAGAAGGCCGGGCTGAAGCTCTCAGCCCGGCCTTCTCCTCGCAGGTGAACCTGAGTGCGGCCGAAGGGATTCGAACCCTCAAGCCCTCACGGGCCAGCGGACCTAAACCGCTTGCGTCGCCGTTGCGCCACGGCCGCAGGAACTGCTGCGGCCAATGGTACTTGGGTCCGGCGGGTTGTTCACATCCCGTTGGTGAGATCCGACGACGCGCTGATCTTCTTGCGGCGACAGTAGGTCGCGGTAACGGCGTGACAGTTGGGGCAGAGGAGGCGGAGGTTGTTGGGTCGATTGTCCGACCAGTCTCCGTTGATGTGGTCGACTTCGCCGCCACCGCTGTGGGGGTCGGGTCAGGCCTCGACCTTGAGGTCGCGCAGGAGCTTGGCGACGTGGCCGGTGGCCTTGACGTTGTAGAGGGCCCGCTCGACCTTGCCCTGCTCGTCGACGATCACGGTGGAGCGGATCACGCCGACCACCGTCTTGCCGTAGAGGGACTTCTCGCCGTAGGCCGCGTAGGCCGCAAGGACGGACTTGTCGGCGTCGGAGAGCAGGGTGACCTTGAGGTTCTCGGTCTCACGGAACTTGCCGAGCTTCTCCGGCTTGTCCGGCGAGATGCCGATGACGTCGTACCCGGCGCCGGCGAAGACCTCCAGGTTGTCGGTGAAGTCGCAGGCCTGGGTGGTGCAGCCGGGGGTCAGGGCGGCGGGGTAGAAGTAGACGATCACCTTGCGGCCGAGGTGGTCCGCGAGGGACACCTGCTTGCCGTCGGCGTCGGGCAGGGAGAAGGCGGGGGCGGTGTCCCCGGCCTGGAGACGCTCAGTCACGGTTGATCTCCTGTGCTGGACTAGGTGGTCGTGCCATCGGCAAACCTACCTCTGATGGTGGGTGGGACTGCGCGCCCTGGCGGGGGAGCTGACAGACTGAGCGGGAGCAGACCGTGACGCGAGGCGAGTGAGGTGGCCCGGGTGGGCAAGGGGAAGACGAAGGACGCGGTGCGGGACGACGCCGGGCGGAGCACCGCCGAGATCGAGGCGAACATCGCCCGCACCCGCACGCAGCTGGCAGACACGCTGGACGAGCTGGCGATGCGGGTGCACCCGACCACGGTCGCCGCCCAGGTGCGGGCGAAGGCGCTGGCCGCGGTGGAGCAGCGGGCCGGGCGGCTCTACGTCGGCGCCAGCCGGGCCGTGGAGCAGGTGAAGGCGCAGTTCGTGGACGAGAAGGGCCAGCCGCGCAAGGAGCGGATCGTGCCGGCGGTGCTGGTCGGCGGCGGTGTGCTGCTGCTGGTCGCCTCGGCGCGCAAGCGCAAGAGCGACTGACGCGAGCGGGGCGACCGACCGGGGACGGATCGTGGGCCAGCGCTCCGGCGTGGGCCCGCGCCAGGTACCGTCTGGGCGTGAGCGCGAACGACGAGCAGAGCAAGCAGGCCGAGCAGCCGGTGTCCACCGGGCTGCCCGAACACGGCCGACACGACCGGCTGGGCGAGAAGCTGCCGATCCGGATGCTGCATGACCGGGTGCTGGTGCGCACCGAGGGCGGGGAGGGCGAGCGCCGCTCGACGGGCGGGATCCTGATCCCCGCCACGGCCGAGCTGAGCAAGCGGTGCACCTGGGCGGAGGCGGTCGCGGTGGGCCAGTCCGTGCGCGCGGTGGAGCCCGGGGACCGGGTGCTGTACGACCCCGAGGACAAGCTGGAGGTCGAGGTGCGCGGCGCGACCTACGTGCTGCTGCGCGAGCGTGACCTGCACGCGGTGGCCGCCGAGCGGCTGAAGGACTCGGAGGGGTCGACGGGGCTCTACCTGTAGGACCGCCGGCGCCGTTGGCATGTCGAGGGCCCCGCCTGGTGTCAGGTGGGGCTCCTCCTCGTTCGGGCTAGGCGGGGTGGCTGGGGTGGGTCGGCTGACTCACCGTGTGGAGTGCGGCGGATGCGTTCCGTCGCGACTCCCCGAGCCCCCTGGAACAGGAGAAGTACCCTCATGCGTGCCCTTTGGACGGCTGCCGCGCTCACCGCGGCGATGAGCCTCACCACGGTCGGCGCCGCGGCTGCGGCCGTCCCCACCCGGGACCCCGACGCGCTGGCGGTGGTGGCGGCGCACCTGGCCTCGCTGCCGATGCCGGCGATGCCTGCCATGCCGGTGCGGGATGCGGATCCGGCGCTGCCGTCGCTCCCGATCACCCTGCCGACGGGCCTGCCGTCGCTGCCGATCACCCTGCCCACCGGCTTGCCGACGAGCCTTCCGTCGCTCCCCGCGCTGCCGACGAGCCTTCCGTCGCTGCCCGCGCTGCCGACGAGCCTTCCGTCGCTGCCGGTCACCCTTCCCTCCCTGCCGGCCCTGCCGACCAGCCTTCCCACCACCCTGCCGGGCGTCGGTGCGCTGACCGCGCTGCTCAGCTCCTTGCTGTCCACGATCACCAACCTGCTGGCCAGCCTCGGGATCCCGATCACGCTGCCCACCCTGCCCGCTCTGTCCCCCGCGGACCCGGCTGCTCTCCAGCAGACGGTGAACGGCCTGCAGCGGGCCGCGGAGCAGCTGAACGGGGCGGTCTCGGCCGCCAAAGCGGGTGCCGCGCACGCGCACTGACGCTGCTGTGCCCCTGATGCCCCCGGCGCCGCGCCTCGGCGCACCGGGGGCATCAGCGCGTCCGGGGGCATCGGCGCGTCCGGGTGAGTCCGCGGAAAAACCCCTGCCGTCGCGGGGGCGGGCCGCTACCGTGGTCTGACACAACCTCAGATCTGTTGCAGCCCCGAACGAGGCCCCGGACCCCCCGGGTGTCCATCGGTCGGGGCTCTTGGGCGCGGCCCCGCGCCGGGCGGCGCCGTCCTGTTCGCGTGCGGAGCGGCAGCTTCGCCGAAAAGTCGACAAGGAGATATTTGATGGACACGTCGGCCGGGCTCTACCTGGCCATCGCGCGCGGCGGCTTCCGCCGCTACTCCACCTACCGGGTGGCGACGCTGGCCGGGGCCTTCACCAACACCGTCTTCGGGTTCATCCTGGCCGCCACCTTCCTGGCCCTGTGGCGGGCCAAGCCGGGCCTGGGCGGCTACGGCACCGGACAGGCCGTCACCTACATCTGGGTCAGCCAGGCGCTGCTGGTGACCGTCGCGGCCTGGGGTGGCGGGTTCCAGGACGACATCCAGGCGCGCTTCCGCACCGGTGACATCGCCGTCGACCTGTACCGCCCGGTGGACTTCCTCGGCTGGTGGCTGGCCGCCGAGCTGGGCCGGGCGGCCTTCCAGCTGCTCACCCGCGGCGTCGTCCCGCTGGCCGTCGGAGTGCTGGCCGGACAGGCCGTGCTGCCACGCTCGGTGCTGACCTGGCCGGTCTTCCTGGTCTCGGTGCTGCTCGCCGTGCTGGTCAGCTTCGGGCTGCGGTTCCTGGTCTCGGTGGCCGCCTTCTGGCTGCACGACGCGGACGGGCTGCGCGCGCTGATGCTGGTGATCTCGATGTTCATGTCCGGGATGCTGCTGCCGCTCACCCTCTTCCCCGAGGGGCTGCGGCAGGCGGCCCAGGCGCTGCCCTGGTCGGCCATCATCCAGGTGCCCTGCGACGTCTTCCTGGAGCGCTACGGCGACCGGCCGCTGACCGGGCGGGTGCTGGGCGAGCTGGGGTTCCAGCTGCTCTGGGCCGTGCTGCTGCTCGCCGCCGGGCGCCTGGCCCAGGCGCTGGCCACCCGCAAGGTGGTGGTCCAGGGTGGCTGACCCGCTGGTCGCACGGGTCTGCTGGGCGGCCACCTCCTGGCGGCTGGCAGCCGCCATGTGGATGCGCGCCGCACTCTCCTACCGCACCTCCTTCGTGCTGACCTCGCTGGGCAGCCTGGCCATCACCGGCCTGGACTTCGTGGTGCTGGTCCTGATGCTGCGGCACACCGGCCGGCTCGGCGGCTGGACGCTGCCCGAGATCGGTCTGCTCTACGGCACCTCGGGCTTCTCGCTGGGGGTCGCCGACCTGCTGATCGGCTCGGTGGACGGGCTGGGCGAGCGGATCCGCTCCGGAGAGCTGGACGTGCTGCTGATCCGGCCGGCCCCCGCGCTCTCGATGGTCTGCGCCGAGCGCTTCACGCTGCGCCGGATCGCGCGTCCGCTGCAGGCGCTGGCGGTGCTCGGCTGGTCGCTCGGCGAGCTGCCGCTGCACTGGACCTGGGGGCGGATCCTGCTGCTGCCCACCCTGCTGATCAGCGGCACGGTGATCTTCGGGGCGGTCTTCGTGGCCGGTGCGGCCGTGCAGTTCTGGTGGGACGAGAGCCGGGAGTTCCAGAACGCCTTCACCTACGGCGGCGCCAGTCTGCTCAGCCACCCGCCCGGCATCTACGCCAGGAAGCTGCTCGCCGGGGCCACCTTCGGGATCCCGCTGGCCTTCGTCAACTGGCTGCCGCTGCTCTACCTGCTGGACCGCCCGGACCCGCTCGGCCTGCCGGCGGCCTTCGGCCTGGCCTCGCCGCTGGCGGCCGTGCTCAGCGCGCTGGGCGCCGGGCTCGCCTGGCGGGCCGGGCTGCGCGCCTACCGCGGCACCGGCAGCTGATCAACCGTCAGCTCCGCTCCACTGAAAGGAAGTCAGTCATGAGCCTGATCGAACTCGACTATGTGTCAAGGACCTTCAGTATCCGGACCAGGACCGGCCGGCTGCGCCGTGAGCGGCGCGAGGTGCGCGCGGTGGACGGGTTGAGCTTCACCGTGGCGGCCGGCGAGTGCGTCGGCTACATCGGGCCGAACGGCGCGGGCAAGTCGACCACGATCAAGATGCTCACCGGGATCCTGGTGCCGACCTCGGGCCGGCTGCGGGTGGCGGGGGTGGACCCGGCGCGTGACCGGGTCGCCCTGGCCCGCCGGATCGGGGTGGTCTTCGGCCAGCGCACCACGCTCTGGTGGGACCTGCCGCTGCGCGACTCCTACGAGCTGGCCCGCCGGCTCTACCGGATCCCACCCCCTCGGTACCGGGCCAATCTGGCCCGGTGTGTCGAACTGCTGCAGCTGGGCGACCTGTTGGACACCCCGGTGCGCCAACTCTCGCTCGGCCAGCGGATGCGCGGCGACCTGGCCGCCGCGCTGCTGCACGACCCGCAGGTGCTCTACCTGGACGAGCCGACCATCGGCCTGGACGTGGTCAGCAGGGCGCGGGTGCGCGAGTTCCTGCGGGAGATCAACGCGAGCGGCACCACCGTGCTGCTGACCACCCACGACCTGACCGATATCGAGCAGCTGTGCGGGCGGGTGATGGTGATCGACCACGGCCGGGTGGTCTACGACGGCGACCTGCCGGGGCTGCACGCGACGGGCGAGAGCGAGCGGGTCCTGGTGGTCGACCTGGCCAGGGAGGCCGCGCCGATCGAGGTGCCCGGCGCGCGGGTGGTCAAGGTGGAGGGCAGTCGGCAGTGGCTGGCGTTCCCGGCCCAGCGCAGCGCGGCGCCGATCGTGGCCGCGGTCGCCGAGCGCTACCCGCTGCTCGACCTTTCGGTGCGGGAACCGGCGATCGAGGACGTGATCGCGCGGATGTACGCGGGGGTCGCGATCGGCTGAACGGGCGTGACCCGGGCGGGGCGGCGGCGGTTGAGTCCTGCGGCGAGGTGATGGTGTGGCGGGCAGTGCGCGGGCGGGCGGGGGCGAGGGCACCCCGGTGCCCGAGGTGACCGTGGTGCTGGCGGTCCGCCACGCGCCGGCCGCCCGGTCGGCGGCGCTCGCGGCGCTGCCGGCGCAGTCGATCCGGCGCCGGCGCTCCGGCGCGCTGGAGGTGCTGGCCGTCGCCGACTGCGCCCACGGTCCGGCCGACCAGTGCGCCACCGACTGCGCTGCGGGCCTGCGGCTGCGCGGCTGGGCCGAGCGGTACCCGGACCTGGTCCGAGCGGTCGAGCCGGCGGCCGCCGGGCAGCTGGCCGAGCTGGCGCGCGGGCGGTACCTGCTCCTGCTCGGCCCCGAGGAGCCGCTCGCCGCCCAGGCGCTGGAGCGCCTGGTGGCGCTGGCCGACCGGACCCGCGCCGACGTGGTGCTGGGGCGGCGGGCGTGGGACCGGCGGGCGATCTTCGACCGGTCCTGGACCCGGGTCGAGGCGGTGGACTGTGTGCTCTCCGGGGCGCTCGGCGCGGTCGCGCTGCTCCGGCGCGACCTGCTGACCGGCGCCGGGCTGCGTCCGCGGCTGGAGCTCGGGGAGCACGCGGCCCGCCCCCTCACCCTGGCGGCCTGCCTGAGCTCGCGCCGGATCGCGGTGCTGGGTGGGGAGGACTGCCTGGTGGCGGCCGAACCGGACGAGGCGACGGACGAGGCGGACGCGGCCACGGACGGGCCCACGGACGAGGAGCAGGATCGGGCAGCGGGAGGCCGGGCGGCCGGGCCGGTGGCCGGCCCCGGGCGGCCCCGGCACGAGGAGCGGCTGCGCGGGGTGGCCGCGCTGGTGGAGGTGGTCCGGCAGCTGGCCGAGCCGGGGGCGGAGCTGGCGGTGCTGCTGGACTGGGTGTCCGGCTGGGAGCTGCCGCAGCTGCTGTGCACCGACTTCCTGACGCTGGAGGTCGCGGCGCAGCGGCGGCTCTGCGCCGGGGTGGGCCGGCTGGTCGAGCGGCACTGCCCGCCGGTGCGGTTGCAGGCGGTGGCCGCCCGGGACCGGCTGCGGCTCGAACTGGCCTGCCGCGGCCGGGTGGCGGCGCTGCGCCGGTTGATCCGCTATCAGGCGGCCTACGGCGAGCCGGCCATGCACCTGGTCGCGGGGGAGCGGGCGGCGCAGCCCCTGGCGGTGGCCGCACCGGATGCCTCGACGCCGGCCGAGCCCGCGCTGGTGGTGCAGGTGTGGCGCGGGCTGGTGCCGGTCCAGCTGCGGCGGCGGCTGCGGCGGCAGCCCGCCTGGCGCGGCTTCGTGAACCGGGCCTACGCGCGCTGGGGCTGAGCCCGGCGCGGGCCGGGAGGGCCCCGGCCGGCGGGGGCTCAGGGTGAGGTCAGGGTGAGGTCAGGGACGGGAGAACGCTTGATCGCCCCGTCGATCGGTGACACTGGTCGGGTGGAGAGCGAGAACAGCGCGCAGGCAGCCGGGGCGGGCGTCCGGTTCACCGCGGCGGACGAGGAGAAGCGCCGCGGCGTGCGCCGGATGAAGGCGATCGCGACCGGGTTCCTGGCGGTGGCCTCCGTGGTCTACGCCCTGTCCACCTGGGCCGGCGCGGCCGGCTGGGGCAGCTGGACCGGTTACGTCTCGGCCGCCGCCGAGGCCGGCATGGTCGGCGCGCTGGCCGACTGGTTCGCCGTCACCGCGCTCTTCCGGCGTCCGTTCGGCCTGCCGATCCCGCACACCGCGATCATCCCGACCAAGAAGGACGCCTTCGGCCGTTCGCTGGGCCAGTTCGTCGGCGAGAACTTCCTCTCCGCGCAGGTGGTGCGCAGCCGGCTGGCCGCGCTCGGCGTCGCCCGTCGGCTCGGCGAGTGGCTGGCGGTGCCCGCCAACGCCGACCGGGTCACCACCGAGGCGTCGGCGGCGCTGCGCGGGGTGCTCGCGGTGCTGCGCGACGAGGACGTGCAGGCGGTGGTCGGCGAGGCGATCACCAGGCGGGCGGCGGCCACCCAGGTCGCCGAGCCGATCGGACGGCTGCTCGGCAAGGTGGTCGCCGACGGCGGCCACCACGGCGTGGTCGACCTGGTCGCCGTCCGGGCGCACGACTGGCTGAGCGAGCACCACCAGGACGTGGTCTCGAAGGTCGCCATAAAGTCGCCGGGCTGGACGCCCAGGTTCATCGACCACCAGGTCGGCGAGCGGGTCTACAAGGAGCTGATGCGGTTCGTCACGGCGATCCGGGACGACCCGCAGCACCCGGCCCGCGGCGCGATCGACACCTTCCTCGCCGACTTCGCGGTGGAGCTGCAGACCGATGCCGCCACCCAGGCCAGGGTCGAGCGGGCCAAGGCCGAGCTGCTGGCCCGCGACGAGGTGCAGGAGCTGATCGCCTCCTCCTGGAGCGCGGTGCGCACCCTGGTGCTGAACGCCGCCGAGGACGAGCAGAGCGAGCTGCGCCGCCGGATCCGCGCGGGGGTCGGCTCGTTCGGGCGGCGGCTGGCCACCGACGAGCGTCTGCAGGCCAAGACCGACGGCTGGCTGCAGGACGCGGCGCAGTACGTGGTGGAGACCTACCGGTCGGAGATCACCTCGCTGATCTCGGACACCGTGGCGGGCTGGGACGCCGCCGACGCCTCGCGCAAGATCGAGGCCAACGTGGGGCGTGACCTGCAGTTCATCCGGATCAACGGCACGGTGGTCGGGGCGCTGGCCGGTCTGCTGATCCACACCGTGGCCACCGCACTGGGCGGGTAGGCCGTGGCGCCGTCCGGCATGCCATGATGCGAAGTCTGTCCAGCCGGACGACCAAGGAGAAGATCAGCATGCCCCGAGGGACCGACGGGATCCAGGCGTTCATCGCCGGACTGCCCAAGGCGGAACTGCACGTGCACCACGTGGGTTCCGCCTCGCCGCGGGTGGTGGCCGAGCTGGCCGCCCGCTACGAGGGCCGCAGCCAGGTGCCGGCGGATCCCGAGGCGCTCGCGGAGTACTTCACCTTCACCGACTTCGCGCACTTCATCCAGGTCTACCTCTCGGTGGTCGACCTGGTCCGCGACGCCGAGGACGTGCGCACGCTCACCTACGGCGTGGCCCGGGACATGGCCCGCCAGCAGATCCGCTACGCGGAGCTGACCGTCACCCCGTACAGCTCGGTCCGCCGGGGCATCCCGGACGTGGCGTTCATGGAGGCCATCGAGGACGCCCGCACGTGCGCCGAGCGGGACTTCGGCGTGGTGCTGCGCTGGTGCTTCGACATCCCGGGCGAGGCGGGTCTGGCCTCGGCGGAGGAGACGGCGCGGCTGGCGCTCGAGGTCGGCGCCGAGGGGCTGGTCAGCTTCGGCCTCGGCGGGCCGGAGATCGGGGTGCCCAGGCCGCAGTTCAAGCCCTACTTCGACCGGGCCAGGGCGGCGGGCCTGCACAGCGTGCCGCACGCCGGGGAGTCCACCGGGCCGCAGACGGTCTGGGACGCGATCCGCGAGCTGGGCGCCGAGCGGATCGGGCACGGCACGCAGTCGTACCAGGACCCGGCGCTGATGGACTACCTGGGCGAGCACCGGATCCCGCTGGAGGTCTGCCCGACCTCCAACCTGGCGACCCGGGTGGTGGAGCGGCTGGAGGAGCACCCGATCAAGCGGTTCGTGGACGCGGGCCTGCTGGTCACCGTGAACAGCGACGACCCGCCGATGTTCGGCACCGACCTGAACACCGAGTACGCGGTCGCCGCGAACCTGCTCGGGCTGGACGAGGCGGGCGTGGCCGCCCTGGCCAAGAACGCGGTGGAGGCCTCGTTCCTGGACCGGAGCGGCAAGCAGCGGATCGCCGGCGAGATCGACGCCTACCTCGCGGGCTGGGACCGCCGCTGACGGGCCGGCCGGGCGGCGGTCTTCGCCGCCGGCCGGGGCGCGGGCAGGGCGGGCGCCTTGGCCCGGGCGGATCCCTTGACCGGGGCAGCTGCCTTGGTCCGGGCGGATCCCTTGGCCCGGACGACTGCCGTGGCCGGGGCGGATTCCTCGACCGGGGCGGCCGGCACGCCGGCCGCCCCGGTGCCGCGGTGCAGCAGGGCGCGCTCGGCGGCGGACCAGGCGCTGGTGGTCAGCAGGTAGAGCGCGGCGGCCAGCGGGACCAGGGCCGCGAACAGCACCGTGCCGAACGCGAGGTAGGGCGCGATCGCCGCGCCGGGAGCCTGCGGCGCGGCCTGGGCGGCGGCCCTGGCCCGGCGGAAGCCCACGTAGCCGACCGCGGCCAGCGCCGCGTAGAGCACGCCGAACACGGCGTACTGGCCCACCCCGTGCGCGGCGCCCAGGTGGGTGCCGAGCGGCACGCCGGCCAGCGTGTGCCCGAGCAGGTCGTTGTGGACGCCGTCGACGGTGGGCAGCGTGAAGAGGCGGTACATCACCGAGAAGAACGGGATCTGCACCAGCATCGGCAGGCAGCCCGCGAACGGTGAGGCCTGCTCCTCGCGGTACAGCTCGGCGAGCGCGGCCTGCAACTGCTCGGGACGGCCCTTGTGCTTCTTGTTGAGCTCGGCGACCCGCGGTGCCAGGCGGGTGCGGCTCTTCTCGCCGCGGGCCGCGGCCCGGGCCAGCGGGTGCAGTGCCAGGCGCACGCAGATGGTGAAGAGCACGATCGCGGCCGCGGCCGGCACGACGTGCGCGAAGGCGCCGACCACGGTGTGGGCGAGGCCGATGGCGGGATCGAAGATCGAGAAGATGGACATGCGGGGTGGGCCCTCCGGCGTCTGACGGGATGTGAGACGGCGGACGGCCGCGCAGCGCGCGGTGGTACGCGGGGGTGCCCGGACGTGGGTGCCGGACGGTGCCGGGAGGCTGGTCCCGGAAGGCTACGCGGCCGCCAGGGCCGCGCCCGGTGCCCTGGGCCGGCGGCGGCCCCGGGCGTCCGGATCGCGTTGCGGCAGGAAGGCGGTGCGCAGGGCGTGCCGCCGCAGGGTGCCGTCGCGCACCGCGTGCGGGGCGCGCGAGCCGAGCAGCCGGGCCAGCACGAACGTGGCCGAGAGCACACCGGCCAGCACCACCAGGGTGGCGGCCGTGGCCAGCGCGGTGAGGCCGCTGCTGCCACCGGGCAGCAGGTCACCGGTCAGCAGCCGGAGCAGGCCGAGCAGCAGGACGAGCGGATGCACGACCGACCTCCTCGGGGCTGCGGCGGGGACGCGGGACACGACGCGGGACGCGGCGTGGGAATCAGACCTTCAGGCCGATGGTACGACAACCGGGGCCGGTCACCCAGGGTGTCGCCGGGGGCGTTCAGTGCAGCAGGACGGTGTTGCCGGTCGCGGCGCTCTGCCGGGCGGCCTCCAGCACGCCCAGCGTGGCGACCGCGTCCAGCGGGTCCACCGGGGGCGGGGTTCCGGTGGCCAGCGCATGGGCCAGGCCGGCGTAGAAGGCGGGGTAGTCGCCGGGGTCGGTGACCAGCTGCGTCGCGTGCTCGTCGGTGCCCAGGGTGCCGTGCCGGGCGGGGTCCTCGACGCCCCACGGCCGGCCGTCGCCCGGGCGCCGGCCGGCCCGCAGGTCCGCCTCCTGCGGGTCCAGGCCGTCCTTGACGTAGCCGGCACGGTCGCCGAGCACCCGCAGCCGGGGCCCGGCCAGGGGAGCGATCGCGCTGGTCCACAGGTGCGAGCGGACGCCGCCGGTGTGGCTGAGGGCGAGGAAGGCGTCGTCGTCGACCACCGCGCCGTCGCGCCGCACGTCGATCTCCGCGTAGACGCTGCCGACCGGCCCGAACAGGGTCAGCGCCTGGTCCACCAGGTGGCTGCCCAGGTCGTAGAGGGTGCCGCCGGCCTCGGCCGGGTCGGCCAGCTCGCGCCAGCCGGCCTTCGGCTTGGGCCGGAACCGCTCGAAGCGGGACTCGAAGCGGTGCACCCGGCCCAGCGCGCCGGCCTCGATCAGCCGCCGAGCGGTGCGGAAGTCGTTGTCCCAGCGCCGGTTCTGGAAGACGGTCAGCAGCGTGCCGCGGGCCTCGGCGAAGCCGCACAGCGCGCGGGCCTCCTCGGCGGTGGTGGCCAGCGGCTTGTCCACCACGGTGGCCAGGCCCACGGTCAGTGCCGCCCGGGCCAGCGGCAGGTGGGTGCGGTTCGGGGTGGCGACGACCGCGACGTCGTACTCGCCGGCCTCGGCGAACAGCTGCTCGGGGGTGTCCAGCGCGCGGGCGCCCGGGTGCTCCGCGGCCAGCCGGGCGCGGCGCTCGGGGTTGGCCGTGACCACCGCGGAGAGGCTCAGGCCCGGGGTGGTGGCGATCAGCGGGGCGTGGAAGGCGGCGCCGGCCAGACCGTAGCCGATCAGGGCGACGCGGTACGGGGCGGGGGAAGCGGCGGTCATGCTCCTCACTCCATCACGCGGGCCCGGGTCCGGTGGGCGGGACGCGCTGCCGCGGCGTGGACGGGCCGACTAGGCTTGGCCCCGTTGGGGCAGCCAGTGGCGCTCCGGCCGGCCGTCGATGTCCGGTTCGGTGCGATGCGGGAAACATCCGTCGACCATCGCAAGACTTCGGGAGAGACGTACGTGGCAGAGCGCAAGCCGATCGAGTCCTGGCTGACCGACATGGACGGGGTCCTGATCCACGAGGGCACCCCGATCCCGGGCGCCGACGAGTTCATCCGCCGGCTCAAGGAGTCCGGCAAGCCGTTCCTGGTGCTGACCAACAACTCGATCTACACCCCGCGCGACCTGGCCGCCCGGCTCTCCGGGATGGGCCTGGAGGTGCCGGAGGAGTGCATCTGGACCTCCGCGCTGGCCACCGCGAAGTTCCTGGCCGGCCAGCGCCCCGGCGGCACCGCCTACGTGATCGGCGAGGCGGGCCTGACCACCGCGCTGTACCAGGCGGGTTACGTGCTGACCGACAACAACCCGGACTACGTGGTGCTGGGCGAGACCCGCACCTACAGCTTC
This sequence comes from Kitasatospora sp. NBC_01302, assembly GCF_035976515.1. NCBI lineage: Bacteria > Bacillati > Actinomycetota > Actinomycetes > Kitasatosporales > Streptomycetaceae > Kitasatospora > Kitasatospora sp. NBC_01302. Next base: position 3,672,923 of record NZ_CP108404.1, on the reverse strand, counting down.
GAGGCGCTGACCAAGGCGATCCGGCTGATCAACGCCGGGTCCCGGTTCATCTGCACCAACCCGGACGAGACCGGTCCGTCCACCGAGGGGGTGCTGCCGGCCACCGGCTCGGTGGCCGCGCTGATCACCAAGGCCACCGGCGTCGAGCCGTACTTCGTCGGCAAGCCCAACCCGCTGATGATGCGCGAGGCGCTGAACACCGCCGGGGCGCACTCGGAGAGCGCGGTGATGATCGGCGACCGGATGGACACCGACATCGTGGCCGGCCTGGAGGCGGGCATGGAGACGGTGCTGGTGCTCACCGGGCTGACCGCCGCCGAGGACGTGGAGCGGTTCCCGTACCGGCCGACCCGGGTGGTCAAGTCGATCGCCGACCTGATCGAGCTGGTCTGACGCACGGTCACGCGGCGGCCCGGTGCTGCCGGGCCGCCCGCCGCACCCGCGGGCGCGGCTGTTGTCGGCGCGGCTGTGTAGCGTTCGCGGTGAACGGTTGACGGGCGGGCCGGTTGGCCCGGTGTGGGAAGGTTGATGTGGTGACCGAGGTCGCTGAGGTGGATGCCGCCGTGTCGGGAGTCGAGCCCGGGGGAGAGTTCGAACTGCCGGACTCCTGGCGGGAGGTGCTGGCCGGGGAGACCGAGCAGCCGTACTTCGCCGAGCTGGCCGGCTACGTCGCCGCCGAGCGGGCCGAGCACGAGGTGTTCCCGCCGCGCGGGCAGGTCTTCTCGGCGCTGGCCGCCACCGCCTACCAGGACGTGCGGGTGCTGGTGCTCGGCCAGGACCCGTACCACGACAACGGCCAGGCGCACGGCATGAGCTTCTCGGTGCTGCCGGGGACCAGGACCCCGCCCTCGCTGCGCAACATGTTCAAGGAGCTCAACACCGACCTCGGCCTGCCGGTGCCGGACAACGGCTACCTGATGCCCTGGGCCGAGCAGGGCGTGCTGCTGCTCAACGCGGTGCTCACGGTGCGCGCGCACGAGGCCAACTCGCACAAGGGCAAGGGCTGGGAGAAGTTCACCGACGCGGTGATCAAGGCGGTCAGCGCCCGTCCCGAGCCGTGCGTCTTCGTGCTCTGGGGCAACTACGCCAAGAAGAAGCTGCCGCTGATCGACACCGAGCGGCACGTCGTGGTCCAGGGGGCGCACCCCTCGCCGCTGTCGGCCCGGCTCTTCCTCGGCAGCAAGCCGTTCTCGCAGATCAACGACGCGCTGACCGGCTTCGGCAGCGAGCCGGTCGACTGGCGCATCCCGGACCTCAAGGGCTGACGGGCGCCGGGCGGGCGACGGCGCCCGAGGTGGTGACGGGCACCACTGCGGGGCGCCGAGGGGGGTTGGCCGACGCCATGTCGGGGGGTGCCGGGGCGGCGGTACGGTGCCGGGACCCCAGCTGGAAGGTGGCGTCGATGAGGTCCGACCGGTCCGCGTGTCCGTCCGTGGTCGAGGAGGTGGCGGTCGCGGTCCCCGGCGGCGAGTTGGCCGTGCTGCGCTGGCCGGGGGCCGAGCCCGGTGCTCCGGTGGTGCTGGCGTTGCACGGCATCACCGCGAACGGGCGGGCGTGGGAGCTGGTGGCCCGCGAACTGGCCGGGCGGGTCACGCTGCTGGCGCCCGACCTGCGCGGCCGGGCCCGCAGTGCGGGGCTCGGCGGCCCGTACGGGATGGCCCGGCACGCGGACGACATGGCCTCGGTGCTGCGCCAACTGGCGGGCGGGGCGGGCCCGGTGGTGGTGGCGGGGCACTCCATGGGGGCCTTCGTGACCACCCGGCTGGCGGTGCGGCACCCCGAACTGGTGCGCCGGGTGGTGCTGGTGGACGGCGGGGTCGGGTTTCCGCTGCCGACCGGGACCGGTCCCGAGGCGCTCGCCGCGATGCTCGGCCCGGCGGTGGCCCGGCTCTCGATGACCTTCGCGGACGTGGCGGCCTACCGTGCCTTCTGGCAGGCGCACCCGGCCTGGCCGAGCCTGGACGAGACGGTGGCGCAGGCCTATCTGCTGCGCGATCTGACCGGTAGCGAGCCGCTGTTGCGCTCCGGGTGCGAGCGCGAGGCGGTGGAGGCCGACGGCACGCAGCTGCTGCTCGACCCGCAGGCCGCCGCCGCGGTGCGCCAACTGCCGTGCCCCGCCGAGCTGCTCTGGGCCGAGCGCGGTCTGTTCGACGAGCCCGAGGCGGTCTACGACGAGAAGCGGCTGGCCAGGGCCGAACTGACCGGCCCTGACCTGGCGCTGCGCCAGGTCAGGGGCAGCAATCACTACTCGATCCTGATGGGCCGGGCCGGTGCCCCGCTGGTCGCCGAGCGGATCCTGGCGGCCGCGAACCCGGCCTGACGGACTACTGGGCCGCCGGGCTGCCGGAGGCGGGGGCGGCGCCGGGGGCGCCGAGGAAGCTCTCCCAGCCGCCGGCCGGCGCCTGGCCGATGCCCAGCGAGCGCAGCTTGCGCAGGGTGGACTCGTCCTGCACCTCCAGCCACTCGACCAGCTGGCGGAAGGACACCATCCGCACCTCGGGCTTGCCAGCGATGGCCTTGATGGTCGCCTCCACGGCGTCCATGTAGATGCCGCCGTTCCACTGCTCGAAGTGGTTGCCGACGAAGAACGGTGCCCGGTTGCCGTTGTAGGCGCGGTTGAAGCCGGCCAGGTAGGAGCCGGCCGCCGCGTCGCGCCACTCGTTGAACTTGCCCGGGTCGCCCTTGGGGTCGCCGTTCGACTGGTTGGCCATGATGTTGTAGTCCATCGAGAGCACCTCGAAGGAGTGCCCCGGGTACGGGATGGACTGCAGCGGGAAGTTCCAGATCGCGCCGTTCTGCACCTTCTGCGGCCAGACCTGCTTCTCGCCCGGCGAGCTGGCGTCGTACTTCCAGCCGAGCTTGGCGGCGGTCGGCAGCAGGTTCTTCTGCCCGTCCAGGCAGGGGGTGCGACCGCCGATCAGCTCCTTGGTGTAGTCGAAGGGCAGCGGCGGCAGGTCGGTGAAGCCGGTGTTGGTCTTCCACTGGGTGACGAAGGAGACCGCCTGCTGGATCTCGCTCTCCCAGTCCTCCGGCGACCACTTGTTGACGCCGTTGTGGTCGGGGCGGGTGGAGCAGAAGTGGCCGTTGAAGTGGGTGCCGATCTCGTGCCCCGCGAGCCAGGCCTGGCTGACCATCTTGATGGTGTTGCGTATCGCGCCGTCGGACAGGTACGGGATGTCGGAGGCGCCGACCGAGTGCTGCGGCGGGTGGTAGAGGCTGGTCTTCGTCTTGGGCAGCGTGTAGATGCCGGAGAGGAAGAAGGTGAAGGTGGCCTTGTACTGGTCGGCGAGCTTGAGGAAGCGGTCGAACTGGCCGTCGTCGGTGGCGCCGGCGCCGTCCCAGGAGAAGACCACGAACTGCGGGGGGCGCTCGCCGGGCTTGAGCTTCTCGGCCTTGGGCTGGTTCGGCTGCGGGCCGGAGTCGGAGGTCGAGCCGTCGCCGATCGGGGTCACCTTGCCGGACGGCGAGCCGGAGGGCGAGGGGGCCGGGCTGCCGCTGCCGGACGCGCCGCCCGGGCTGCCGGCGCCGCCCGGCGCGCTGTCGGAGTGTGAGGCACTGCTGCTGCCGCACGCGGTGAGTGCCCCGAGGGCGGCCGTGGCCGCCCCGGCGCCCAGTACGGTCCTGCGCGAGATGCTGCTCATGGTCTCCCCAGCCAGCTCGAACCAGGCCGCTTCCGCGGGCATTGCGGAAGCTGCCAGGGTAATTACGGCATTTGATCAGATTATTTAAACCAGGATGTCATGCGGCACTGGTTGGATCCAGGAGCAACCGTACCCGCGCCGCCTCTGGAGATGACGCCAAAAGTCGGCCGATGGCTGCGTCGGCGGGGTTCTGTTGCAGTCCTGGGACATTTCGGACGTGCGAGCGGGCAGGGGCACGGGCAACACCCCGGCAGCCGTGGGGAACCCGGGGTCCCGGTGGGTCTCAGGCGGGGTCGACGGGCAGCGCGGCGGCCAGCCGCCGGTGCCGGCGGACCAGGCGCGCGACGGCGGCGCTGATCGCGGTCGCGGCGGCGCAGGAGACCGCCATGCTCAGCCAAGTGGTGTTGAACCAGTGGCTGTTCAGCCAGCCCAGGGTCACGATGTAGCCGGCCCAGACCAGGGCGGCCAGCGCCGACCAGCGCAGGAAGCGGTGCGAGGGGGCCGGCGAGTGGCCGATCGCCAGGTCCAGCACGGTGCGGCCACCCGGCACGAAGCGGGCCACGATCACCACGGCGGCGGCGGTCCGGTTGGTCCGCCCGTCCAGTGCGTGCTGCACCCGGCGGATGTTGCCGGCCATCTTCGGCCGCTTCGCCAGCCGGCGCCGCACGAAGGGTGCGCCGCGCCGGGCCAGGGCGAGCAGCAGCACGTCGCCGAGGAAGGAGGAGAGGGCGACGGCGCCGGCCAGGATCAGCGGCGCACCGGCTATCCGGTCGGTCTTCAGGACGGCCAGGATCACCAGGGTGCCGCTGGGCAGGAAGGGCAGGAAGGCGTCGCCGAGGACGGCCAGCACGGCCAGCACGCAGAACCAGGACGACGTCACGAGCGCCGCGCTTCCCAATGGATCCAACTCCCTCCGGACCGCCCGGAGGAGAACAGGTGGCTCAGGGGTACCACGCTATCGGCTCTGTATGAACGCTTGCTGAGGGCCCCCTGCGCTGCGCGCTCCTCGGGTACCGGGCGGCGCCGCGGACAGGCGTGGACCCCCGCGACGGGGTGTCCGTCGCGGGGGTCCACGAGGGTCGCCCGGAACTGGTCCAGTCCACTGGCGTGACTGAGGCGCGGGCGCTGATCGGCGCCCCGCTGCGGCATCCAGCCTGCCCGACCCGAGGGGCGCTTAGCGAGATCGGCGGCTGGCGAGAACCGGCGCTGGCGTGATCCCGCCAACACGCAGGGCGACGATGCGCAGCCGGCGGGCCGCCCCGCTGACACCGGATCAGCCGCGCAGCGGGTCCGGCACCGCCTGCCAGGGCCGGACCAGCAGCACGAAGGAGGCCAGCGTCGCCAGTGCCATGCCGAGGATCACCACCGCCATCGGCAGCGCGCTGTCGTGCCCGCCGAGGCCGACCAGGGCCGGCGCGATCGCCCCGGTGAGGAACTGCATGGTGCCCAGCAGCGCGGAGGCGGTGCCGGCCGCGTGCGGGGCGCGCTGCAGGGCCAGCGCCGAACTCGGCGTGCTGACGATGCCGAGCCCGGCCGCCATCACGAAGAGCCCCGCGGTGATCCCGGGCAGGCCGCCGTGGTGCCCGGCCGCCATCAGCACCAGCGCCACCCCGGAGAGTGCGAGCAGCAGGGCCCCGGCGAGCTGGATCAGGTGCGAGGGGAACCGGCCCAGCAGCTGGCGGCCGGTCAGCTGGGACAAGCCCGCCAGCCCGACCTGGACCAGCGCGAAGACCAGGCTGTAGCGCTGCGCCGAGCCGTGGTAGACCTCCTGCACCACGTAGGGCGAGCCGGCGATGAAGGCGAACAGCGCGCCGAAGCCGAAGGACACCGTCAGCAGGTAGGCGCTGAACAGCCGGTCGGCCAGCAGGCCGCGCATGGTCCGCAGGGTGTCGCGCAGCCCGCCGGTGCGGCGCTGCCCGGGCGGCAGCGTCTCGCGCACCAGCAGCACGGAGGTGACCAGGATCACCAGGCCGAGCACGGTGAGCACCCCGAACACCCCGCGCCAGGAGGTGACGCGCAGCAGCTGCCCGCCGAGCACCGGCGCCACCAGCGGTGCCGAACCGGAGATCAGCATCAGCGAGGAGGCGAACCGGGCGGCGGCCAGACCGTCGAACAGGTCGCGCACCACGGCCCGCGAGATCACGATCCCGGCCGCGCCGGACAGGCCCTGCAGCACCCGGCAGGCGATCAGCACCCGGACGTCCACCGCGAGCGCGCAGCAGGCGGTGGAGAGCACGTACAGGCTCATGCCCACCAGCAGCGGGCGGCGCCGCCCGAGCGCGTCGCTGAGCGGCCCCGCCACCAACTGGCCGAGCGCGAGGCCGACCAGGCAGGCCGTCAGGGTCAGCTGGACCATGGCGTCCGAGGTGTGCAGGCCGGTGGTGATGCCGGGCAGCGACGGGAGGTACATGTCCATCGAGAGCGGCGCCAGCGCGCTCAGCGAGCCCAGCACCAGGGTCAGCAGCAGGCCGACCGACTGGACGGTGGTGAGGGGTTCCGGGGCGCGGGCGGGCGCCGGGGTGGTCGCGAGGCGGCGGCTGTCAGGCATCACCCCACCGTAGGGCCTGTACCGATGTCTCGAACACCACAACGGCCGCCCCGGGGAACAGGCGCCGGGTGCGCGCTGTTGTCCCGCTGCGGAACGGCAGTGCGAAGCGGAAGGTTGACCCATGACCGGCGAGGACCAGCGGCAGACCAGGCAGGACATCCGGGGGGTCGCGCGCGGCACCGCCCCCGCCCCGCTCTCGATCCTCGACCTCGCCCCGGTGGGTGCCGGCTACACCGCGGCCCAGGCGCTGACCGCCACCACCGAGCTGGCCCGCGGCGCCGAGCGCTGGGGCTACCACCGCTTCTGGGTGGCCGAGCACCACGGCATGCCGGGGGTGGCCAGCTCCACGCCCGCCGTGCTGATCGCCCACCTCGGGGCGCACACCAGCACGCTGCGGCTCGGCTCCGGCGGCGTGATGCTGCCCAACCACGCGCCGCTCGCCATCGCCGAGCAGTTCGGCCTGCTGGAGGCGCTGCACCCGGGCCGGATCGACCTGGGCCTGGGCCGGGCGCCCGGCACCGACCCGGCCACCGCCCGGGCGCTGCGCCGCGGCGAGCACGAGGACCCGGACGACTTCCCGCGCCGGCTGTCCGAGCTGACCCACTTCCTGGACGGCGCCTTCCCCGCCGGGCACCCCTATGCCCGGCTCAGCGCGGTGCCGAACGGTCCCGAGCGCCCGCCGGTGTGGCTGCTCGGCTCCTCCGGCTTCAGCGCCCAGCTGGCCGGGCGGCTCGGCCTGCCGTTCGCCTTCGCGCACCACTTCAGCGCGGAGAACACGGTGCCCGCGCTGGAGCTGTACCGCAGCAGCTTCCAGCCCTCCGAGGTGCTGGCCGAGCCGTACGCGCTGATCGGCGTCAGCGCGGTGGCCGTGCCGGAGGGCGGGCGGCAGGCCGCGCGCCGGCTGGCCGCCTCGGCCGGGCTCGGCATGCTGCGGCTGCGCCGGGGCATGCCCGGGAAGATCCCCACCCCCGAGGAGGCCGCCGCCTACCCCTACAGCCCAGCCGAGGCCGACTTCCTGGAGAACTGGCTCGGCAACGTGGTGCTGGGCGCTCCGGAGGAGGTGGCCGAGGGGCTGGAGGAGCTGCGCAAGCGCACCGGCGCCGACGAGCTGATGGTCACCTCGCACGTGCACGGCCACCAGGCACGGCTGCTCTCCTACGAGTTGATCGCTCAGGCCTACGGCCTGGCGGCCGGCCAGGAGGGTTAGGGCCGCAGCGCGGGGTGGTCGGAGCCGGGCAGCTGGATCCGGCCCTCGCGCAGTATCCCGGCGACCAGTGAGGCCTCGCCGGGGCGGGCGAAGTACCAGCCCTGCGCGGTGTCGCAGCCGGTCAGCCGCAGCCGCTCGGCCTGGGCCGCGTTCTCGATGCCCTCGGCCGTCACGGTCAGGCCCAGGTCGTGGGCCAGGCGCACCATCGCGCCCACGATCTGCTCGTCCGCCTCGCTGCGGCGCGAGCGCAGGTCGGGGCGGCCGACCGGGGCCGGGTCGCGGAAGCCCTCGATGAAGGTGCCGTCCAGCTTCAGCGCGTGCACCGGCAGGCGGGAGAGGTAGGCGAGGTTGGAGTAGCCGGTGCCGAAGTCGTCGATGGCGATCCGCACGCCCATGTCGGCCAGCGCCTGCAGGGCCTGCAGCGGCCGGCCGCTGGGGCCGAGCACGGCGCTCTCGGTCAGCTCCAGCTGGAGCAGCCGGGCGGGCAGCCCGGTGCGTTCCAGCACCTGGGCGACGTCCGCGACCACGTCGGAGTCCCAGACCTGACGGGCCGCCAGGTTGACGCTGACGAAGGCCTCGGTATCGGGGAACTCCGCCAGCCAGCCGCGCGCCTGCCGGCAGGACTCCTCCAGCACCCATTTGCCGAGCGGCACGATCGCCCCCGACTCCTCGGCCAGCGGGATGAACCGGTCCGGTGACAGGGTGCCGAACCGGGGGTGGCGCCAGCGCACCAGCGCCTCGGCGCCGTGCACGGTGCCGTCCGCCAGGCCCACCAGCGGCTGGTACTCCACGGTGAACTCGCCGCGCTCCAGCGCCGGGCGCAGCGCGGTGGTGAGCAGCCGGCGGGTCAGCTGGTGGGCACCGCGGTCGCGGTCGTAGAGGGTCCAGCGGGCGCGGCCGTCGGACTTGGACCAGTAGAGCGTGGCGTCGGCGTCCTTCACCAGGTCGGTGGGGCTGGTGCCCTGCACCGGGCGCTCCACCACCCCGACGCTGGCGGTGACCGCGAGCCGGTGCCCGGCCACCTCGAAGGGCCGCTCCAGCAGGGTGAGCAGCTGGGCGGCGAGGCCGGTCAGCTGCTCGCTGCCCTCGCTGTCGGCGACCAGCACGGCGAACTCGTCGCCGCCCAGGCGCGCCACCAGCAGCCCCTCGCCGGTGACGAAGCGCCGCTCCAGCCGGGCCGCGACGGCGCTCAGCAGCTGGTCGCCGATGTGGTGGCCGAGGGTGTCGTTGATCGCCGCGAAGCCGTCCAGGTCCACGTAGCAGACGCCGACCCGGCGCCCCGCGCCGTCGCCGGGGCGCTGCGGGTCGGGCAGGCAGGCGGCGTTGAGCCGGTCGAAGAAGAAGGTGCGGTTGGGCAGCCGGGTCAGCGGATCGTGCAGTGCCTGGTAGGCGAGGCGGTCGCCGAGCCGGCGCCGCTCGGTGATGTCCTCGAACATCGCCAGGGTGTAGAAGGGCTTGCCCTGGGCGTCGCGGACCAGCGTGATGGTCACGTTGCTCCAGACCTCGCGCCCCTCGCGGTGCTTGAGCTGCTTCTCCACCCGCAGCCGGTCGCGCTTGCCGTTCACCAGTTCCAGGTAGAGCCGGCGCGGGGTGTCCTCGGGGTCGATGATCTCGTGCAGGTGCATCCGGACCAGTTCGCCGACCTCGCGGCCGAGCATCGCGGCGAAGGCGGGGTTGGCCTCGATCACCAGGTCGTCGGTGTCGATCAGCAGCATGCCGATGCCCGCATCGGCGAAGGCGGCCCGGAACCGGGACTCGCTGGCGCGCAGGGCGGCGAGCAGCTCGTCGGTGTCGGCCGCCAGTGGTGCGCCCCGCTCGGCCGCGGCCGCGGGCACCGCCGCGGACAGGGGGGCCGCGCAGTTGGGGCAACAGGCGGGGGAGGGCAACCGGGTCGGTGGCGGCTCGGTGATGGGGAGCAGCGTGTCGGGACGCACGCCGTTGCGGTGTGCGTCGGCCCCCTCGTTCCGGCCTCGCACTGCACGCTCCCGTCCGCCGCTGACGCTCGCTTGCTCACGCTCTTCAGGGGCGCTGCTGATTGACGACGCGTCAGCCGGGTGGGCCGGACGGCTGTCAAGAGCAGAGCACTGTGCCCGATCATAGGGCGCCGGGGGAAGCCGGGGCCACAGCCGTCAGGGTGAATCACGGCTTCCGGTGGGAGCACGGGCGGGGACGGATACGCCCCCGGCGGGCACCGTGTGGTGCCCGCCGGGGGCGTGCGCGGGGCGGACGAGCCCCGGTCGGGCCGGGAGCCTCAGGCCAGCTTCGCGCTGAGCGTGATGGTGGTGCCTGCCAGCGCCTTGCTCACCGGGCAGTTGGCCTTGGCGTCCTCGGCGGCCTTGACGAAGCCGGCCTCGTCCAGACCCGGCACCTCGCCGACCACGGTCAGGTGGATCCCGGTGATGCCGGTGCCCGGCTGGAAGGTGACCTCCGCCTGCACGTCGAGCTTGGTGGGCGGGGTGCCGGCACCGGCCAGGCCGTGCGAGAGGGCCATCGAGAAGCAGGCCGAGTGGGCGCCCGCGATGAGCTCCTCGGGGCTGGTCCTGCCGTTCGGCTCCTCGGACCGGGCCGGCCAGGAGACCGGGAACTGCCCGATGCCGGAGGAGGCGAAGGTCACCTCGCCACTGCCGTCGAGAAGGTTCCCCTGCCATGCGGTGCGAGCGGTGCGAACAGTTGCCACGATCGGTACCTCCTGCTGCTCTGATGCTCTGGAAAGAGACGTCGGTATGACAGATCCGGTCACGCCGGTCCCAGACTACTGGTCAGGGCAACTGGCAGAAGGTCACCTTGGCGCCGCCGGGGTCGGTGCACGGCGCCATCCGTCCGTACGGCGAGTCGAACGGGTCGCGCAGCACCCGGCCGCCCAGGCCCGTCACCTGGTCGGCCGCGTGGTCCGCCTCGGGCACCGCGAAGTACACCGACCAGTACGGCTGGGGAACCGCGGCCCGGTAGCGGCCGCAGACCGGCAGGCCGTCCGTGCCGGGCACGCTCCAGGCGGTGTAGTCGAACGCGCTCCCGTCGCCGACCTGCTTCTGCTGGTAGGGGAAGAGCTCGGCGTAGAAGGCGTCCGCCTGGTCGGCCTCGGGGGTGGTGAGGTCGTGCCAGCACATCGCGCCCGGCTCCCCGTAGACCGCCGCGCCCGGGTGGCCGCCCGGCTGCCAGAGCCCGAAGGCGGCGCCGGCCGGGTCGTAGCCGAAGGCGAGGCTTCCTGCGCCCGGCACCCGGTGCGGGCCGAAGACCGCCGTGCCGCCCACCCGGGTCACCCGGTCGTAGACCGCGTCGAGTTCACCGGCGGCCAGGTAGACGTTCCAGGACCAGGGCAACTGCTCGGCGCCGGCCGGCGGTGGCAGCAGTCCGGCCGCGGGCCGGCCGTCGAGCAGGCACATGGTGTAGCCGTTGTACTCGGCCCCGAGCTGCTCGAACTCCCAGCCCAGGATGGGGCCGTAGAAATCCGCGGCGTCCAGCGGGTCGGCACAGGTCAGGTCGGTCCAGCAGGGAGCGCCGTCGGGGTAGGAGTCGCGCAGGGGCATGGGGATGGGCCTTTCCGTGGGGGAGCTGTCTCTGCGTCAGAATCCGGCCGGTTGTCACTGTCCGCAACTGGAGGGTGATCGCATGCGATCAGGGGGAGCCGGTCGCGGCGGCGCTGCCCGCGGTGCCGGGCGCCGGGTCGCCCGGCGGTTGTCCGGATGGTGGGCGATCCGGGCAATTGGGGAGAGTCCGGGCCGGGCCGCCTGTTAGATTTGCCCGGCCCGCGCGCCGGGCAGTCCCCAGGCCACCGGCCCCTTTCGCGCCCGGCCCCGTGGCCCGGCGCCCGAACCGGAGCAGACGCGATGACCGAGCAGCCCGCGACCGAACCCACCGCCGCGACGGCGGACGTTGACGACGCCGTCCGCGAGGAGCTGGCCGACCTGCGCCAGAGCATCGACAACATCGACGCCGCGGTCGTCCACATGCTCGCCGAGCGGTTCAAGGCCACTCAGCGGGTCGGCACGCTCAAGGCGGCCCACAAGCTGCCCGCCGCCGATCCGGCCCGCGAGCGGGACCAGATCCGGCGGCTGCGGCAGCTGGCGGCCGGTGCGCGGCTCGACCCGGTCTTCGCGGAGAAGTTCCTCAACTTCATCATCGCCGAGGTGATCCGCCACCACGAGGCGATCGCCAGCGACGCCGCGACCGGCGGGCCTTGCGACAGCCGAGGCTCCGCCGACAGCTGAGGGCACGCCGACAGCCGAGGGCGCGCCGGTCGCGGCCGGGATCAGTGCAGCCGGGACCGGCCGCTGCCGGGCGCCGTGGCACCGCGGCGGGTGCGGGCGGGGCGGGACGGGCGGACGTCCGGCCGGCTCGGCCGGTCCTCGGTGGGCGGGGCCGCCGCGCGCTGGCGGGCGCCGAGTAGGGCCAGGGCCGCGGCCGCGGGGGGCTCGGTGACGCCGAGTTCGCGCATCGCGGCCTGGTGCTCGGTGCACCACAGCGGGCTGGCCGGACTGCCGTCGGCGTAGCCGAGGCCCTCGGGCGGGAGGTAGTGGACCCCGCACTCGGTGCACTGGAAGAGGAGCCGCATCTCAGTTCACGTGTCCCTTCCCGCCGCAGTGGGCACAGGGGGACAGGTAGTTCTCCTGCTTGGGCTGCCGCGTGCCGTCGGGCTCGGTCTCGACGGTGTGTCGGATCTTCTCGGTGACGCCAGTACCGCCGCACCGCGGGCAGATCTGGTGACTCACGGTGCCGACGCTACTCCTGACGGCCGATGCCCGGGAGGGGTTTCACACGTTCGTGGGAATGCTCGCCGTGGGCGGGTCGAGGGCCACCTGGTCGGGCTCCGCGCCGCCGCCCGATCCGCCGGCCTGGGCGGCGAAGGCGCCGAGCAGCACCAGCAGGCCGCCGAACAGCTGCAGGGTGCCGAGGTGTTCGTCCAGCAGGAACCAGGCCGTGACGGTGGCGACCACCGCCTCGATGTTGGCCACCACCCCGGCCACCGGCGGCGAGAGGTGGCGCACCGAGACCACACCGGTCAGGTAGGCGAGGACGGTGGCGACGAGGATCATCCAGGCCGCGGGCAGCAGCGCGGGGACCTGGTGCCCGGCCATGGTGACGTGGCCGCCGAGCTTGCTCCAGTGGCCCTGCCAGGGGCGGGCGACCACGGTGAGCACGAGCGCGCCGATCAGCAGCCCGAAGGCCGCCATCCCCAGCGGGTCGGCGGGCTTCTCGCCCCGGCCGCCGGCGTCGGCGAGCACGAAGTAGCCGACCTGGCAGCAGGCCGCGCCGAGCGCGAAGAGCACGCCGACGGCGTCGAAGCTCAGCCCCTGCCAGACCTCCACCACGCAGGCCAGCCCGGTGACCGCGACCGCGGCGCCGACCGCCGCGCCGCGGCTGACCGGGCGGCGCTGGACGAAGCGCACGTAGCCGAGCAGAAGCGGCGGCCCGAGGTACTCGATCAGCAGCGCGACGCCGACGGGTATCCGGGATATCGCCGCGAAGTAGCAGGCCTGCACCCCGGAGACGCCGAGCAGCCCGAAGCCGAGCACCAGCGCCGGGCGCTCGCGCAGCACCGCACGGTGGCGCCAGGCCACCGGCAGCAGCACCAGGGCCGCGCCGGTCGCCCGCAGCCAGACCACCTGGAGCGGGGACAGGCCCGCCTCGATCAGCGGTTTGGCCGCCGTGCCGGAGCCGCCGAAGGAGACGGCGGAGATCAGCGCCAGGGTGAGGCCGACGGCCCGGCGGGAGGGCGGTGCGGAGGCCGGGGTGGAGTGCATCGGATCATTCTGCCAGCAGCCCGAACACCTGTGCCGATGGCCAGGAGCTGGGCTGGGCCGGGTTGTGCGGGGCAGGGGTTAGCCGACCCCGGCCGGGACCGGCGGGATGCTGCCTGCCCCGGAGGGCTGGGCGGGTGTCGTCGGTGTCGTCGGCGGGGACGTCGGCGGACGGGACGGCTCGGCGGTGACCGGGGGCCGGGACGGCCGGCTCGGCGAGGTGGGCGGCGCCACCGGGGTGGACGGCGTCGACGGCTCCGCGGGCCGGGTCGTCGGCGGGTCCGGGGTCGGCTCGCTCGGCGCCTCGGGGGTGGCCGGGCTGCTCGACGGCCGGCTGTCGGCCGAGGGGCCGGTGCTGTCCGGGGCCGTGGGGCGGGAGGTGCTCGGCCTGGTCGCGCGCGGCGAGGCGGCGGACGACGCAGCGGGGGTGTCCTGTGCCGCCGCGGTGGTGCCGGGCGGGGTGAAGCCGCCGACCGGGGTGCCCAGATGCGCGGCCTTCATGTAGTCGGTCCAGATCTGTGCCGGGTAGCCGCCGCCGTTGACCCGCCCGCCGCCGGCCGTGCCCGAGAGCGTGACCTGCTTGCCGCTGCCCGCCTGCTCGCCGAACATCGCCACCGAGGTCACCAGCTCGGGCGTGTAGCCGACGAACCAGGCCGAGCGGTTGCCGTCGGTGGTCCCGGTCTTGCCGGCCGCCGGGCGGCCCAGCTCCTTGGCGCGCCACCCGGTGCCGCCCGGGTCGGCCACCACGCCCTGCAGCATGTCGGTGACCTGCCGGGCCGTCTGCTCGCTCACCGCCCGGTCGCCGTTCTGCCGGGACGGCAGCGGCAGGTCGACGCCGTCCCGCTGGAGCGACTGGACCAGGTACGGGGTCTGCTGCCGTCCGTCGTTGTCCAGCGTCGCGTAGACCCCGGCCATGTCCAGCACGCTCGGCATCGAGACGCCCAGCGGCAGCGAGGGCACGGCGTTCAGCTCGTTGGTGTCGGCGGGCAGGCCGAGCGCGATCGCGCTCTGCCGGACCTTCTCCAGGCCGGTGTCCTGGGCGAGTTGGGCGAAGACGGTGTTGACCGACCAGTCGGTGGCCTGGCGCAGCGTGATCTGGCCGTACTCGGCCTCGCCCTCGTTCGGCGGCGCGTACGGCGGCTTGGCCGTACCGCCGCGCACCGGGCGGCGGTTGGCGCCGTCGTAGACCGTGTCGGGGGTGATGGTCCGCCCGTCCTGGGTCTTCGCGCCGCTCTCCAGGGCGGCGGCCAGCGCGATCGGCTTGAAGGTCGAACCGGCCTGGTAGTCGCGGCGGGTGGCGTTGTTGACGAAGTGCCGGGTGTAGTCGGTGCCGCCGTACATGGCCAGCACCGCACCGGTCTTCGGGTCCAGCGAGACCGCGCCGGCCTGGATGTCGCCGTCGCCCGGGCGCTTGGCCGCGTCCAGCTTGTCGGTCAACTGCCGCTGCACGGCGGTCTGCAGGTCCGCCTGGCGGGCCGGGTCGATGCTCAGGGTGATCCGGTGGCCGCCCTTGGCGAGCGCCGCCTCGTCCACCAGCGTGTGCGAGACCAGGTACTCCTTGGCGGCGTCCACCAGGTAGCCGGCCTGTCCGGCGAGGCCGAGGGCCGGCTGCGGGGCGCGGACCTGCGGGAAGGTGGTCGCCGACCGGTCGGCGGCGGACAGCCAGCCCTCCTGGACCATGCCGTCCAGCACGTAGTTCCAGCGGGCGGTGGCCGCGCGTCTGCCCGCCTCGTTCGCGGTCGAGACGTCGTAGACCGAGGGTGCGTTGAGCAGCGTCGCGAGGTAGGCGCCCTGCGCGGCGTCGAGCCTGCTCGCGTCCACCCCGAAGTAGGCCTGCGCCGCGGCCTGGATGCCGTAGGCGCCGCGCCCGTAGTAGGTGGTGTTCAGGTAGCTCGCCAGGATCTCCTGCTTGTCGAGCGTGGCGTCCACCTTGAGCGCGATGAAGACCTCCTTGATCTTCCGGCTGACCGTCTGCTCCTGGGTCAGGTAGGCGTTCTTGACGTACTGCTGGGTGATCGTCGAGCCGCCCTGGGCGCCCTTGCCGGTGGCGGTGTTCCAGCCGGCCCGCAGCAGTGCGGCCGGGTTGACGGCGCCCTCGCGGTAGAAGCCGCGATCCTCGGCGGCCAGCACCGCGTGCTGGGCCTCGGGGGAGATCTGGTCCAGCGGCACGCTCTCCCGGTTGGTCTCGCCGGTCTGGGCGAGCACCGTGCCGTCCCGGTAGAGCCAGGTGTTGCGCTGCGCGGTGGCGGCGGCGTGCGCGTCCGGGACCTTGACCAGCAGTACGCCGAGCGCGAAGAACCCGGTGGCGAGCAGCAGTACGGACAGGGTGGCGAAGAGGCTGAACCGCCAGGTCGGCACCGCCCGGCGCCAGCCGCAGCGGCGCGGGCGCCCCGAGTGCAGCAGACGGCGTGGCAGGGAACGGGCGGCGGGTCGCGGCACGAGGCCATTCCTCTCAGCCAGGGCAGGGGACCGTGAAAGCCTGCCTGGCACCGCCCGGGGAACGGTAGGGACTTTTGTCCCTTTTGAGGGAAGTGGCGGGAGAACAGCTGATTGATGGTGAATTCGCCCCTTGGTGCAGGGGCGACTAGGCGGCCTGGTGCTCTGTCAGGTCCGTGGCCACCTCGGGCAGCGGCAGCCAGAGCCGCACCGCGAAGCCGCCGCCGCACTCGGGCGCCGCCTCGATCGTGCCGCCCAGCAGGGCGGCCCGCTCGCGCAGCCCGATCAGGCCGTGCCGCCCACCGGGCAGGCCGGAGTCCGGACAGGGCCCGGCCGGTGCCTCGTTGCGCACGCTGACGTGCAGCGCCTCGGCGGTGATCCTGACCAGCACCTCGGTCCGGGCACCCGGCGCGTGCTTGCGCACGTTGGTCAGGGCCTCCTGCACCGTGCGATAGGCCGCGCGCTCGACCGGCTCGGGCAGCGTCCGCTCCAGGCACCCGTCCACCTGCAGCGTGGCGGCCACCTCGGCCGCACCCACCAGGCGGGGCAGGTCGGCCAGCCGGGGCTGCGGCACCAGCTCGGTGGGCCCGGCCCCCGCCGCGCGCAGCACCAGGATCATCGAGCGCAGCTCCTCCAGGGTGGCCACCGCCAGGCCGCGCAGGGTGGCGGCGGTCTCCCGGGTCACCGGGTCCTTGGTGGTCACCTGGAGGGCGCCGGCCTGCACCGCGATCAGCCCGGCCTGGTGCGAGACCACGTCGTGCATCTCGCGGGCTATCCGGGCCCGCTCCTCGGCGATCACGGTCTTCGCGTAGAGCGCGCGCTCGTGGTCGCGCAGTTCGGCGAGCTCGGCGACCCGCTCGGAGAGGTCCCGCTTGGTCTGGGCGAGCAGCCCGAGCGCCACCGGGCCGACGCCCAGCATGGTCGCGAAGATCAGCTGCTGGGTGATGCTGCTCAGGCTCTCGGTCCGGAACGCGGTGATCGGCCAGGGCAGGAAGCTGCCCAGCACCACCAGCAGCGCCGCGAGCGAGCGCTGCCAGCGCGCGCGCTCGGTCCGGGCCACCGTGTACGCGGCGATCACGGCGGCGACCAGCGCGTTGCCCGCGTACAGCCCGGGGAGGGTGAGCAGCAGCACGGTGCGCGGGAAGGGGCGGCGCAGCACCAGGACGGCGGCGGCCAGCAGCGAGACCGCGAAGTGCCAGTCGTGCGTGGACGGCACGTTGAGCAGGGCGTCGAGCGAGGCGGGGACCACCAGGAGGGTGTCCACCAGCCACGGGTGCCAGCGCCGCTCAGGACGCCAGAGCCGGCCCATCGACCGCTCGGTCCACCCCTTCGCTCTGGCTGCCACGCTGCTCGCTCCGATCCTGCCCGACCTGCCCCGACCTGCCCGGGCACTCTG
The DNA here is from genome assembly GCF_035976515.1 of Kitasatospora sp. NBC_01302. Lineage (NCBI taxonomy): Bacteria > Bacillati > Actinomycetota > Actinomycetes > Kitasatosporales > Streptomycetaceae > Kitasatospora > Kitasatospora sp. NBC_01302. The sequence goes on along the minus strand of NZ_CP108404.1, from coordinate 3,655,957 downwards.
GCGACGGTACCGCACCGCTTCGGGCGGTGCGGGCCGTGCGTCCAGGGGTTGGGACCCGCGCAGCACCGTGGTCGGTTCCCGGGCGGGGCGGCCGGCCGGGGCGCGGTGTCAGCAGGCGCTGCCCCGGGGCAGCCGGTAGCGCGCGTCGACCTGGTAGTCGCCCGGGGCGGTCACGGTCAGCCTGGTCCAGTCGCCGTCCTGGCTCAGGCAGGCGCCACCCGGACCGTGCACGGTGAGCCAGGGCGAGTAGGGGATGCGCAGCTGCACCTGGCCCGCGGCACCGACGGTGAGCTGGATCCGCTCCGCGTCCGCCCGCAGCACGGTGGCCGGCCCGTCGGCCAGCGGCTGGGCGTCGGTGAACCGGAAGAGCCGCCAGTGCTCGTCGTGCCAGACCTCCTCCAGGTAGCCGAGGCCGCCGCGCACCAGTGCGGCCTCGGCGTCGCCGGCGATGTCGGTGGGGCCGGAGGGCAGCGCGACGTAGCCCACCGCCCAGCGCTGCAGCCAGTCGTGGTAGCTGGCCGGGGTGAGCGTCCTGTCGTAGAAGAGCGGGTTGCGCTGGACGTCGGCCTGGCGGTTCCAGCCGCGGGCCAGCTGGGTGACGTCGGCCAGCCGCCAGGACTCGTAGTGGTTGAGCATCGGGACCGCCTCCACGCGGGCCCGCTCGGCGTGCAGCTGCTGCAGCTCGGCGACGAGCGCGTCCGCCTGGTGGGTGGGCGAGGGGGTCGGGATGCCGATGATGTTCGCGGTGATCGTCCAGTAGGCCGCCATGCCGAACCCGGCGACCAGGGCGGTGACGCGCCGCCAGGACCGCAGGGGGCGCCACTGTTCGTTGCCGAGCAGGGCCAGCAGCACGACGCCGCCGAAGATCAGCGCCAGGCGCTGCACGTTCATGCCGATCGGCGTCGGGAAGGCCAGGGTCAGCGCGGAACCCAGCGCGTACACCAGGGCGCCCAGGCGCACCGCGCGCCACGGCCGGGGGACCAGCAGCGCCACCACCAGTGCGGTGCCCGCCGAGAAGACGGCGGTGGAGGCGGAGATCGGGTCGACCCCGAAGAACGGGAAGAGCGCGGCGCAGCCCAGCACCACCACCGGCGGCGGCACGGCCATCGCCCAGCCGGTCCGGTAGCGCCGGGTGAGCAGCAGCGCGGCGGCGGCCACGTCGACGAAGAGGCCGGCCACCGGGCTGGCCGTGGTCGCCAGCAGCGCGCACAGGGCGACCGCCGCGACCCGCCACCAGCTCGCCCTGCGCTGCTGACCGGCCACCACCACCGCGGCCAGGCCGAACATCAGGCCGAGCGCGAAGGTCACCCGCCCGGCGGCGATGTCGCAGGTCAGCGCGAAGGCTCCCCACAGCGCGGCGGGCAGCGGCCGGCGCACGTGGGAGCGCTCCAGCAGTACCGCGAGCAGCGCGGTCGAGAGCACGGCCGCCGCGACCGCCGTGGTGCGCACCCCGAACAGGGCCATCAGCCACGGGGCGAGGACGCTGTAGGAGGCGGGGTGCATGCCGCCGTACCAGGAGAAGTCGTACGCCGAGCCCGGGTGCTTGCCCACGAAGTCGGCCCAGGCGAACTGCGCGGAGAGGTCGGCGGTGACCCCGGCCATGAGGCGTGCCCAGAGCAGGCCCATCAGCAGCGCGACCGCGGTGGAGACCGCGACGGGGGAGGTCCAGCGTCTCCAGCCGTCGCGTCGCTCCGCCGGGGCGGTGGGCTCCGGCGGCGTCGGGGGTGCGGTGGGCTGCTGCAGAACGCTCACTGCGCGTGGTTCTCCCGTCTTGGTGGGGCGCCGGGGTCGGCCAGGTCGACCGGTGCCCGCGATGCCGGGTAGCTCCGGCCCCCGTGAGCTGTCACCGCCTGATCGTCCATCTTGCGACGATGCTCCCGTGCCGCCGCCACCGGGGGTCGGCGCCGTACCGGGGAGAACGGATCGGCGGGCGGGAGCGGCTCACCGCACCGTGGCCGGGAAAGCCGGATGGGCCGCTCTCCCGAAGGAGAACGGCCCATCCCGTGTTGTGCGCCGCCAGGGACTCGAACCCCGGACCCGCTGATTAAGAGTCAGCTGCTCTAACCAACTGAGCTAGCGGCGCTTGTTCAACGCGGAGAACATTACCCGACCAGGGGGCCTATGCCGAAATCGGGCGGTACCGGCACTCCCGTCACAGGGCGCCGCCCGCCCGGAGGACCCGCAGCAGCAGCCCGTGCAACTGCTCCCGCTCGGTGGCGGAGAGCGGGGCCAGCACCTCGTCCTGCACGGCCGCCGCCTCGTCGTGGAGCTCGCCGAGGGCGGTGCGGCCGGCCGGGGTGAGCGCGACCTGCATGCGGCGGCGGTCGGCGGTGGAACGCGTGCGCTCGACCAGGCCGGCCCGGCTCAGCTCGTCCAGCAGGCGTACCAGGTCGCTCGCGTCGATACCCAGGCGTTCGGCCAGCTCGCGCTGGGCGTGCGGGCCGAAGTCGGCGAGCGAGGCCAGGACGGACAGGTGCCACAGGCGCAGCTCCCGCTCGGCGAGCCGGGCCGCCAGCCGGCCCCTGGCCCGGCGCCCGGTCTGGGCCAGCAGGTAGCTGGTGAGGTCGAGCAGGCTCGGGGGTGTGGCATCCATGGCAGGGATTGTAGGGTGATCACCAATGATGGGTGGTCACCCATTGATTTTCGCAGCCCGGAGGCTCCGTTGGACGCGCTCTACCCACGCCTGCTGGTCACTCGCTTCGCCGACTGCTTCCGCTTCTACGACGCCGTCCTGCCCGAACTGCTGGGTGCGGTGCGGCAGAAGGGCGACGAGTCGGGCCCGTACGCCAACTGGGACGTGGCCGACCAGGCCGTCCTGGTGCTCTACGACCGCGCCGCACTGGCCGCCGCCGTCGGGACCGGCGAGCTGCCGCCGCTGGCACCGCCCGCGCAGGATGCCGCGATGCTGGTCTCCCGGGTCGCGGACGTCGATGCCGCGCTCGCCCTCTGCCTGGCGAACGGCGCCACCCCGGTGACGCCGGCCACCGACCGCCCGGAGTGGGGGCCGACCCTGCGCTCGGCCCATCTGCGCGACCCCGAGGGCCACTTGATCGAGCTGCAGTCGTACTGAGCGGATCCGCGGGGGTGGGCCGGCCTGCCGGCGCACCCCCGCGGGCGGGGTCAGGCCGCCGGGGCCTTGGTCCGCAGCACCTCGATGAACGCGCGCAGCCAGCCCGGGTGGTCCGGCCAGGCGCGCGCCGAGACCAGCACGCCGTCCACCACGGCCTCGCCGTCGCGGTAGGTCGCGCCGGCGGCCCGCACGTCCGGCTCCAGGGCCGGGTAGGCGGCGGTGGTCCGCCCCTGGAGCACGCCGGTCGCCGCGGTGATCTGCGGGCCGTGGCAGATCTGCGCCACCGGCTTGTCGGTCTCGAAGAAGTGGCGGGTGATCCGCTGCACCTCGGGGTCGTTGCGCAGGTACTCGGGCGCCCGGCCGCCGGGGATCACCAGGGCGGCGTACCCGGCCGGGTCGACCTCGTCGAAGGCCAGGTCGGCGGGCCAGGTGTAGCCCGGCTTCTCGGTGTAGGTGTCGAAGCCGTCCTCGAAGTCGTGCACCACGAAGCGCAGCTTCTTCCGGCTCGGGGCGGCGATGTCCACCTGGTACCCCTCCTCACGCAGCCGCTGGTAGGGGTAGAGCACCTCCAGCGACTCCGCGGCGTCCCCGGTGATGAGCAGCACCTTCACAGCCATCCATGGCCTCGATTCAGACGTTCCAAGGGGGTGGGCGATGCGCGCGGGCACGGTAGCCGCCCGCTCACGCAGCGGCACCGTCCCTCCGGCCCCGCGTACCTCCCCGCCCGGCAGCCCCGGGAAACGCCGAAGGCCCCTCGCTCTCGCGAGGGGCCTTCGACCGTCTGTGCGCCGCCAGGGACTCGAACCCCGGACCCGCTGATTAAGAGTCAGCTGCTCTAACCAACTGAGCTAGCGGCGCTTGCTGACGTCGAAGACTTTACACGGCCCGGTCGGAATCACCGAATCGTCACCGGGCCGTCGCGCACTGTCAAGGCTGCGTACGCGGGCGGGCTCAGCCCGGCGCCGGTGCCCCGTCCCGGGCGTAGCACCACCAGCAGACCGCCAGGCAGAGCGCGTAGAAGGCGACGAAGACGTAGAGCGCGTCGGTGGCGGGGGCGAGCGCGAACATCGCCGGGACGAAGAAGGCGCCGCAGGCCGCCACCGCGGTGCCGAGGCCGGCGGTGGCCGACAGCTCCGCGGGGCCCAGCGGCAGGCGGGAGAGCTGGCGCAGGCCGGAGCCGGTGCCGAGGCCGGCGAAGAGGAAGATCAGCAGGAAAGCGGCGCAGCCGAGCCGGAAGTTGCCCGGATCGCCGGGCGAGGGCAGCGCCCGGACCGCCACGATGACGGCGAGCGCCAGCCCCGCGAAGCAGATCGTGGTGCACCAGGCGCCGCCCGCCCGTCTGCCCAGCCGACCGCCGAGCGGGCGGGCCAGCACGCCGACCAGCGGGCCGATCCAGACGAACCCGGTGGCCGAGCAGCCGGGGTCGGCCGCGGTGAAGGTGCGGTCGAGCAGGTTCGGCAGGGCGGCGGCGAAGCCGAGGAAGGAGCCGAGGGTGCCGAGCCGGAGCAGCGCCAGCAGCCAGGTGTGCCGGCGGCGCAGCACGGACCGGTACGGCGTGGTCGGCGCGCCGGGCACCCGCAGGTCGTTCATCAGGAACCAGGCCAGCACCGCCAGCAGCGCCAGCGGCGGGACCCACCCGAAGGCGGCGTTCGGCAGCCAGGCCTCGCCGCCGCCGTGCGTGGCCCGCCCCCGCCCGGCCGGCGCGCCGAGGAACCCGGTGGTGATCACGATCGGCGTGAGCGCCTGCACCAGGGCGATGCCGAGATCGCCCGCACCGGCGCTGCGGCCGCGGGCCCGGCCCTGCAGCGCCGGCGGGTAGAAGGGGTCGAGCGTGGCCTGCGCGGAGGAGGCGACGGCGCCGCCCAGCCCGCACAGCGCGGCGAGCGCCAGCAGCACCCCGTACGGCGTGCCGGTGTCGCGCACCGCCAGGCCGAGGCCGAGCAGCGGGCCGATCAGGACCGCCGTGCTGAGCGCCGTCCAGCGGCGCCGGCCGACCGCCGGGCCGAGCAGCGCGTAGCCGGCCCGCAGGATCGCGCCGGTCAGGCCCGGCAGCGCGGCCAGCCAGAACCGCTGCCCGCCGGAGAGCGCGAAGCCCGCCCGGCCGAGCTCCACCACCAGCACCGACCAGATCTGCCAGACCGCCGTGGCCAGCAGCAGGGCCGGCGCGGAGACCGCCAGGTTGCGCGCCGCCACCCGGCGGCCGGCGGTGGACCAGAACCGCGGGTCGCACGGGGTCCAGCGGCGGATGGTGGCCCCGGGCCGGAGATCCGGGCGGGGCCGGGACACCGCGGGCTCGTCGACAACGCTCAACGGTGCTCCCGGGAAAGGCGGTCGGCGGTCAGCGGTCCCCGCGCGGCGCGCGCCACCACAGGAGCAGCACGGCCAGGAAGGAGCCGATCGAGAAGGCCGTGGTCCACCAGGCGGTGTCGGTGTCGCCGACCATCCAGGCGTTGGTGGCCACCGTCAACGCCCACAACTGGCCGACCAGGACGGCCAGGGCGAGCACCGAGCGCGCCGCGAGCAGGGCCGGGCGATCGGCACCGCCCGATCGCCCGGCCCTGCTCGCGGCGCGGCCGGCCGGCGGGCGCAGGCGCGGCCGGCGGGCCGGGGTGCGGCGGTCGGCGCGCCGCCCGGCGCCGGCCGGGGGGTACGCGGGGGGCGGGGCGTCCTGGTGGTCCGTCATGTGCTGGCCACCGCCGTGGCGCTGGCGCTGGCCGGAGCCGAGGCGGGGGCGCCGGGCGCGTCGTTGCAGCCCGCCTGGTCGGCGAGTTGCGGATCGCGCTCGCGCAGCTGGCGGCAGAGGCCGTTCTCCTCGCTCTCGCCGGAGCGGGCGGTGCCGATCGCCCAGATGCCGCCGGCCGAGTCCTCCACCAGCACCACCTTCGGCAGTCCGCGCGGCGGCGGCCCGCCCGTCACGTCACCGGTCCGCACGTCGAAGGTGCCCTGGTGGCACGGGCAGTAGAGCTCGCCGGCGGTGCCGCCGTCGGGGCGCCAGAGCACCCCGCAGGCCCGGTGGGTGCAGACGGAGGAGTAGCCGACCACCGCGCCGTTGGCCAGCCGGATGCCGATCGCGCGGTCCTGCGCGGTGGGGTACTCGAAGGTCACCGTCTCGCCGGGGTCGAGCTGGTCGGCGACCTTGAGCGGGTCCGCGCCGCCGTCGCCGTGCCGGGGCAGCACGCCCGCGGCCACCACGGTGGAGCCGACCGCGAGGCCGCCCGAGACGGTGGCCAGCAGGCGCAGGCAGTCGCGGCGGGTGGCGCCGGGGTTGCCCTGGCCGAAGGCCGGGGGCAGGGCGGTGCCGGCCTCCTCGGGCCGGCCGGGCTGCTCCTCGGGGGGCGGCACGGTCACGCGGACACTCCCTTCCCGGACGCCCGGCGTCCGGTGGCTGCGATGCGCGCGGCGGTCACCTGGCGTCCCGTCGCGGCTGGGCGAAGTAGGCGTCACCGCGCAGCAGGCGCCGGCAGCGCCCGCAGTACGCGGCCCACCGGTCGAGGCCGAGGCGCGGCAGCAGGAGGCGGGCCCGCAGGGGGTCGGCGTCGGCTCCGGTGCGTTCGGCCCCGGCGTGCCCGGCGCCGGCGGGGGCGATCGCCTCACCGCAGCGGCGGCAGGCGAAGGCCGCGCCGCGCTGCCGGCCGGGCCCGGTCAGGCCCGCGAGCACGGCCGGCCGAAGGCGTGCGGCGGCCGGGCGCGGCAGTGGCCGGGTGAAGACGCCGAACGGCAGCAGGACCAGGGTCGGCACCACCGCGGCCAGGTGCAGCACGGCCAGGAACTGGTAGCCGCCGCCGTGCAGCGCGAGCGCCGAGAAGGTCAGCAGCAGGCCGGTCACCGCGATGGTCAGCAGCGCGATCAGCGGCAGGAACGCGGGGCCCGGCCGTGCCCCCGCGCCGCTCGCGCCGTCGCGCGGGCGCTGCCACAGGAGGTAGCCGGCGCCCGCGATCACCAGCACCGCCGCCAGGTCCAGGCCGTGGAAGAGCACCCAGCCGAGCAGGCCGTCGGCGTCGAAGCCGAGGATGCGAAAGCCCCACACCCGCAGCTGGTAGCCGGAGCCGGTCGGGTCGGGCACGGTGCAGGTGAGCCAGCCCCAGGTCAGCGGAACGGTGATCACGGTGGCGAGCAGCGTGCCCCAGAAGATCAGCTGGTGGGCGACCCGGCGCCGCGGCGCGTCCGCGCCGGTGGGCGGTCGCAGGCCGATCAGCGCGAGCGCGCGGCGCGGCAGCGCGGCCGCCGCGGTGCGCAGCCCGCGGAAGGAGCGCGCGGCCCGTCCGCCCGTCCGCCCGCCCAGCCACAGGGAGCAGCGGTGGGCCAGGCCGAAGGCGAGGAAGACGGTGCCCACCGTGTAGGGGAGCAGCGTGATGTCGAAGTCGCGCAGGCCCCGGCTGCCCAGCAGGATCGCCGCCACCACCGCCAGCACCGTCAGCGTGCCCGCCAGCGAGGCCCGTTGGGCGGGGGAGCGGGTGAAGCGGTCCGGCTCGGCCCAGGGCGGCGGGTCGGCGTCGAGCGGGTCGCCGTCGGGCGGGCCGGGGACCGGTGGCTCGGCGTCCGGCGGCTGGGACGCGGCCCTCTCCTGATCGGACACGGCCACCTGGGGACCTCCACGGACGGCTGCCGCGCACGTCCGCCCGGCACTCCCTGGCACGTTAGGCGGGCCGCGGGTGCGCCGCCCGTGGGGGCGGGCGTCCGGGTGACGCGGGGTCAGTGACGGGCTGATGCCGCGTCAGCCATGACGGGTCACAGCTCCGGGTAGTGGCAGGCCGCCGCGTGGTCGACGTCCGGGGCGGCGGGGGTCAGTGGTGGCGGGGTCGTCTCGCAGGCGGGGCGGCGTTCGGGGGACAGGGCGGCGTAGACCGGGCAGCGGGTGCGGAAGGCGCAGCCGGTGGGGCGGCTGGTCGGGGAGGGCGGGTCGCCGGGGAGCAGCAGGCGGGTGCGGCCACGCTCGGCGACCGGGTCGGGGATCGGCACGGCGGAGAGCAGCGCGCGGGTGTAGGGGTGGCGCGGGGACTCGAACACGGCGTCGACGGCGCCGTGTTCGACCGTGCGGCCCAGGTACATCACGCTCACCCGGTCGGCCAGGTGGCGGATCACCGACAGGTCGTGCGAGACGAAGAGGTAGGCCAGGCCGAGCTCGGCCTTCAGCCGGCGCAGCAGGTTCAGCACGCCGGCCTGGATCGAGACGTCGAGCGCGGAGACCGGCTCGTCCAGCACCAGGAGCTGGGGCTCGACGGCCAGGGCCCGGGCGATGGAGATGCGCTGGCGCTGACCGCCGGAGAACTCGTGCGGGTAGCGGGTGGCGTGGGCCGCCTCCAGGCCGACCTGGTGCAGCAGTTCGGGGATCCGGCGGGCGATCAGGGTGCGGTCGGCGCCCTGGGCCTGGAGCGGCTCGGCGATGATGTCGCCGATCGGCATCCGCGGGTCCAGGCTGGCCATCGGGTCCTGGAAGACGATCTGCAGCCGGCCCCGCAGCCGGTGCGCGGCCTTGGCGTCGAGGGCGGCGGTGGACTCGCCGAGGAACTCGATCCGGCCGGCCTCGGGGGCCCGCAGGCCGAGGACCTCGAAGAGCGTGGTGGACTTGCCGGAGCCGGACTCGCCGACCAGGCCCAGGGTTTCACCGTGCCGGATGTCCAGCGTGACGCCGTCCACCGCGTAGACCTCGCCGACCTTGCGCTTGAAGACGGTGCCCTTGAGCACCGGGAAGGTCTTGGCCAGGTCGGTGATGCTGAGCACGGCGGGCAGCGATGCGCGCGGGACGGGCGCGGCGGCGGGCTCGGGTGCGGCGGGCAGCTCGGGGACGGGGTAGACCTCGGCCGGGGCCGGCCGGTCGGCGGCCAGCTCGGCGGCGCGCAGGCAGGCGGCCCGGTGGTCCACCGGCCCGGTGAGCGCAGGCTCCGCCTCGCGGCAGCGGTCCTCCACCAGCGGGCAGCGGGCCGCGAAGGGGCAGCCGGGCGGCAGGTCGGTCAGGGCCGGCGGGTTGCCGGGGATCGGCACCAGCGGCCCGCCGCGCCGGTCCAGGCGCGGCACGGCGCCGATCAGGCCCAGGGTGTAGGGGTGTTGGGGCGCGCCGAACAGCTCGTCCACCGAGGTGTTCTCCACCACCCGTCCGGCGTACATCACCGCGACCCGGTCGGCCATCTGGGCGATCACCCCGAGGTCGTGGCTGACCAGGACCAGGGAGGCGCCGGTCTCGCGCTGGGCGGTGCGCAGCACGTCCAGGACCTGGGCCTGGATGGTGACGTCCAGCGCCGTGGTCGGCTCGTCGGCGAGCAGGATGTCGGGCTCGTTGGCCACGGCCATGGCGATCATCGCGCGCTGGCGCATGCCGCCGCTGAACTCGTGCGGGAAGCCGTCGAGCGCCCGCTGCGGGTCGGGGATGCCGACCAGGTCGAGCAGTTCGGCGGCGCGGCGGCGGGCGGCGGCCTTGTCGAGGCGCTGGTGGACCTGGACGGCCTCGGCGATCTGGTCGCCGATCCGGTAGACGGGGGTGAAGGCGGAGAGCGGGTCCTGGAAGACCATCGCGATCCGGCGGCCCCGGATCCGCGACAACTCCCGCCCCGGCAGGCCGATCAGCTCGTGCCCGTCGAGCTCGACCGAGCCGCGCACGGTGGCGGTGCCGGGCAGCAGGCCCAGGATCGCGAGCGCCGTGACGGACTTGCCGGAGCCGGACTCGCCGACGATGCCCAGCGTCTCGCCGCGGCCGAGCGTCAGGTCGACGCCGCGCACGGCGGTGGTGGCGGCCTTGCCGCGGGCGCCGGCGAAGTCCACCCGCAGGTCGCGGACGGCCAGCAGCGGGGTGGCGGTGGTGGTGCTCATCAGGCGTTGCCCTTGACTCGGTCCGTGCGGCGCTTGCGAGGTGAACTACTGCGCCCGGCGCGGGCGGTGGGGTCGAGCGCGTCGCGCAGCCCGTCGCCGATCAGGTTGACGGCCAGGACGAAGAGGACCAGCAGGCCGGCGGCGAAGTAGAACATCCAGGGGTAGGTGGGGGCGGCCTCGGTGCCGTCGGCGATCAGGGTGCCGAGCGAGACGTCGGGGGCCTTGACGCCGAAGCCGAAGTAGGAGAGCGCGGTCTCGCTCATCACCGCGGCGCCGACCGCGATGGTGGCGTCCACGATCAGGTAGGAGGCGGCGTTCGGCAGGATGTGCCGCCAGATGATCCGCAGCGGCCGCACGCCCATGAACTGGGCGGCGCGCACGAATTCGCGCTCCTTGAGGGAGATGGTCATGGAGCGCACCACCCGGGCGGTGATCATCCAGTTGAAGGCCGCGAGCAGCACCACGAAGGCGATCCAGCCGGTGTTCTGCAGCCGGGGCGAGACGATCGCGATGATCAGGAAGCTCGGGAAGACCAGCATCAGGTCGACGAAGAAGATCAGCAGCCGGTCGGTCCAGCCGCCGAAGTAGCCCGCGCAGGCGCCGACCGCGCCGGCCAGCACGGTGGAGAGCAGCGCCACCAGCAGGCCGATGATCAGCGACTTCTGCAGCCCGCGCAGGGTCTGGGCGTAGACGTCCTGGCCGAGGCTGCCGGTGCCGAACCAGTGGGTGCCGGAGGGGGGTTCGCGCAGCGCCGTGTAGTCGACGTCGGTGTAGCTCCAGTGCGTCAGGTACGGGCCGACGAAGGCGAGCAGGAAGAGCAGCACCACCACGGCCAGGCCCACCAGCGCGCCGGGGGCGGCCAGCAGCCGGCGCAGCACCAGGCGGCCCCGGCCGACCGGTCCGGCGGGGGCGGCGTCGCCCGGGGCGGGCGGCGCGTCGAGGGCGGCGGTGGTCACGGCGGCATCTCCCATCACACACGCACCCGCGGGTCGAGGGCGGCGTGCAGCGTGTCGGCCAGGAAACCCGAGGCCAGGATCGTCACGGCGGTGAAGAGGTTGACGGCCACCACCGCGTTGATGTCGTTCTCCTGGACCGAGCTGATGAACCACTCACCCATGCCGTGCCAGCCGAAGATCACCTCGGTGAAGGTGGCGCCGGTGAAGATGCTCAGGATGTTGTAGGCGAAGAGGGTCGACATCGGGATCACCGCGGTGCGCAGCCCGTGCTTGAGCAGCACCTTGCGGCGGCTCAGGCCCTTGGCCTCGGCGGTGCGCAGGTAGTCCGAGCCGAGCACGTCGAGCATGGTGCTGCGCTGGTAGCGGCTGTAGGTGGCGATGCCGGTGAGCGCCAGCGAGAGGGTGGGCAGCAGCAGGTGCACGCCCCAGTCGAGCAGGTGGGCGCCGAGCCCGCCGCTGAGCCCCGGGGTCTCGTAGCCGGTGAAGTTGATCAGCTGGTGGCCCGAGGCCTGGTTGACCGCGATCGCGCCGTTCTTCAGGAAGAGCGCGATCAGGAAGACCGGCGAGGAGAGCAGGACGAAGGAGAAGACGGTCAGCGCCCGGTCGGAGAGCCGGTACTGGCGCACCGCGCCCCAGGCGCCGGCCGCGACGCCGAGGACGGTGCCGAGCAGACTGCCGATCACCAGCAGCCGCAGCGAGACGCCGAGCCGGCGGCCGAAGTCGGCGTTGACCGAGGTGTTGTGGATGGTCTGGCCGAGGTCGCCGTGCAGCACGCCGTCGGCCCAGTGCTCGAAGCGCACCACCACCGGGGTGTGGTCGTTGATCCCGAGCGTCGTCAACTGCCGGTCCACCGCGGCGGCCGAGGGCCGGGGCTGCTTGTTCTCGAAGTAGGCGCGGGGGTTGAGCGCGGCGCTGGAGAGCGCGTAGGCCAGGAAGACCGCGACGACCAGGAGGACCACGTAGTAGGCGAATCGTTTCGCCAGATAGCGCAGCATCAGCGCCCTCTTCTGGCGCAGCAGAAGCCGCGACTCCCGATAGTCATGCTCAATTGCCTTCGCTCGATGGGTCTTCGGAGCAGCTTCGTGCAGCGGAATTCTGGGACCGACCTGTCGGCCGGTCAAGACCACGCGCACGGACTACTTCGACGGGTTCGGCGAAGCAGCAGGTCAGAGTCTTACAGTCAGTCGCAGCCGGGGTGTTGCCGCTGTGTTGCGCCCTGTTGCGATTCGATCAGAAGTGATCACATCCCTCTGGTCGCCGACCTGATCGGCTGTTACGTTCTGCTGGCTGGACACCCACTTGGCTGCCCACGTTCAAGTGCTGCCACACCTGGCTGCCGCACGCCGATCCGCACACCTGATCCGTCCCGCGCAGCCCGATCCACCCCTGATGCCTGAGGAGAACCCTCCATGGATGCCAACCAGCGGCCCGGCCGCACCCGTTCGCGGTTCCTGCGGTCGATGGTCCCGGCCGCCGCGCTCGCCATGGTGATCACCGGCTGCGGCTCCGGCGGCTCGGGATCGGGGTCGCAGGCGGCGCCGAGCGCGGTGCCCAAGCTCAACGCGGAGGACATCAACCCGCAGCCGCTGGACAACGTCAAGGACGGCGGCGAGTTCCGCGAGCCGCTGCAGCAGTGGATCGACCAGTGGAACCCGCTGCAGGTGGACGGCACCTACGGCGACTCGGTCGAGATCATGAAGATGGTCGAGCCGATGCTCTTCCGGATCGACGCCAGCGGCACCTTCCAGCCGGTCCCGGACTTCCTGCAGTCCGCGACCGTGGTCTCCACCTCGCCGCAGGTGGTGCTCTACAAGCTCAACCCCAAGGCGCACTGGTCGGACGGCAAGGCGCTCAGCTACCTGGACTTCAAGGCCCAGTGGCAGGCCGCCAACGGCAAGAACCCGGCCTTCAACGTGGCCACCACCGCCGGCTACGACCAGATCAGCGACGTCTCCCAGGGTGACGACCCGACCCAGGTCAAGGTCACCTTCGACAAGCCGTTCGCGGACTGGCAGAACCTGTTCTACCCGCTGCTGCCGGCCGCCGGGATCTCCACCCCGGACCAGTTCAACAAGGGCTGGATCGACCAGATCCCGATCACCGGCGGGGCCTTCAAGCTCGGCTCGCAGGACAAGGCCGCGCAGACCCTCACCGTGGTGCCCGACCCCAACTGGTGGGGCCAGAAGCCCAAGTTGGACAAGTTCGTCTACCGGGTGCTGTCCTCCTCGGCGATCACCCAGGCCTTCCTGAACAACGAGATCGACTACGCGAGCGCCGGCCGCGCGGACGCCTACAGCCAGCTCAAGGCCGACTCGAACGCGGTGATCCGCACCGCCGGGCCGTGGGACGAGGTGCACATCTCGTTCGGCTCCAACGGCGCGCTGGCCGACCAGAAGGTCCGCCAGGCGCTGGGCAAGGCGATCGACCGCAACGCGCTGATCCAGGTGGCCAGCAAGGGCGTTCCGGTGGTCTTCCCGGCGCTGGGCAACCACATCCTGATGACCAACCAGGCCGGCTACCAGGACAACTCCGGCGAGTGGGGCAAGTTCGACCCGGCCGCCGCCAAGCAGCTGCTCACCCAGGCCGGGTGGCAGGACGCCGGGTCCGGCAGGACGCGCACCAAGGACGGGCAGCAGCTGGAGCTGCACTACGTCATGCCGCAGGGCTCCCCGCAGCAGGCGGTCGACATCGCCACCGCGACCCAGAACATGCTGGCGCAGGTCGGGGTGAAGCTCGACGTCGACCGGGTGCCGGACAACGACTACAGCGAGAAGTACATCAACGTCGGCAAGTTCGACCTCGCGAGCTGGCGCAACACCGGGTCCTTCCCGCCCTCGGTGGCCATTCCGAACTACCAGATGCCCAGCGGCGACAACGTCTACCAGAACTTCTCCAAGCTGAGCACGCCGGAGATCGACGGTCTGCTCAAGCAGGCCGCCTCCACCCTGGACCCGGCCGCCGCCGCGAAGCTCTACAACCAGGCGGACGCCAAGATCTGGGAGCTGGGCCACACCCTGGAGATCTACCAGCGACCGCAGGTGACCGCGTTCCGCAAGGGCCTGGCCAACTACGGGGCCGCCGGTCTGGCGGACATCGACTACACGAAGGTCGGCTGGCAGAAGTAGGACCGGGTGGACATCGGAACGGCGCGCTGTCGGGCAGCGCGGTGATCACGAGGCCGGTGCGGACCGGCGGGGGTGTGCCTTCCCCGCCGCTGCCGTACCGGCCTTGACCTTCCGCGTTGCCCGCAGGACGCCTCTCTCGCTGTTTCCCTGGGAGGGAATCTATCGGGACATTCGGGGCGATCGCACCACGCGACACCCCAGGCAGGCGTGGCGGCGGGGACGCTGTCACCCGGTTCGCGCACTGCTTCGTCAACTCTCCTTGACCGCCGGACGGTGGCCGGCGGGGCGGTTGCGCGGGCCAGGTGACGCTTCCCGGTGGCGTGCCGCCGCGGTGCGTGCGCGGACCACCCCCGACTGCCACGATCGGCCGGGAACGCCGAGCGTGTTGGGAGTGTCGAGCGTGTTGGGAGTGGCGCAGCGATGACCGGAGAAGCCGTACCCGGGGTCCGAGGGAACCGGGCAGGAGCAGTCCGATGAGTACCGGGGCCGCCGAGCAGGGCGGTGCCACCCGGGAGCCCGTGGTGCGGCGCATGGTGCCGCGCAGCCGGGAGGAGGCGCACCGCACCGCCACCTCGCTGGAGCTCTTCTTCGACCTCTGCTTCGTGGTCGCGGTGGCCCAGGGCGGACGCCAGCTGGCGAGCGCGCTGGGCGAGGGGCACCTGCGGGTGGCGCTCCTCGGCTACCTGCTGGTCTTCTTCGCGGTGTGGTGGGCCTGGATGAACTTCACCTGGTTCGCCTCCGCCTACGACTGCGACGACGTGCCGTACCGGCTCACCACGCTGCTCCAGATCACCGGTGCGCTGATCCTGGCGGCCGGGATCCCGCGGATGTTCCTGAACCGGGACTTCACCCTCGGCGTGCTGGGCTACCTGGTGATGCGCCTCGCGCTGGTCAGCCAGTGGCTGCGCGCCTCGCGCGGCGAGACCGGCGCGGCGCGTTCGATGACGCGGCGCTACGCGGCCGGGATCGCGCTGGTGCAGGCGGGCTGGGTGGTGGTGCTGTTCCTGCCGAGTTCGGTGGTCCCGTGGGTGCTGCCGCTGGGGGTGATCGCCGAGCTGTCGGTGCCCGCGATCGCCGAGCGGCAGGTGCAGAGCGCCTGGCACCCGCACCACATCGCCGAGCGCTACGGGCTCTTCACGCTGATCGTGCTCGGCGAGACGGTCTCGGCGGCCACCGTCGCGGTGCAGAGCGCGGTGGACGAGCACGAGGCGCTGGGCAAGCTGATCCCGGTCGCGATCGGCGGCATCCTGATCTGCTTCGCGGCCTGGTGGATCTACTTCGCCGCGCCGATCCACGAACACCTGCGCACCAACCGGCAGGCCTTCCTCTGGGGATACGGCCACTATCTGATCTTCGGATCGGCGGCGGCGATCGGTGCCGGGCTGGAGGTGGCCGTCGAGTACGCGGTCGGCAAGGCGCACATCTCCGCCGTCGCCGCCACCGCCACGGTGACCGTGCCCACCGCGCTCTACCTGGTCACCGTCTGGGCGCTGCACTCGCGGCACAGCAAGACCGGGGCCGAGCAGTGGGTGCTGCCGGTGCTCGCCCTCGCGGTGCTGGCCTGCACGGCGGTCGGCGAGTCGGGGGTGCTGGTGGCCGGACTGGTCGTGGCGGCGGCGATCGGGGTGGGGGTGTGGCTGCACAGCCGGCCCACGGCGAGGTGAGCGGGCGGGCGGTTGTCGGCGTCGCCTGCGAGGATGCCGTGACCCTTGTGTCCCGCCGCTGAGGAGCCCCCTCGTGTCACTCGCCGACCTGCCCTACGCGCACCTGCTCCAGCTGCACGCCGGACCACTGCGCCGGGACCACCGGTACGACACGGTGCACTTCGACGGGCTCACCGTCGAGGGCGAACAGGCCGGCGGCACGCTCTTCCTGGAGTGCGCCTTCACCGACGTCACGCTCACCGAGGTGAAGCTGCGCCAGGCCCGCTTCACCGAGGTCTGGCTGGAGCGCTTCCGCCTGGTGGCCTGCGAGCTGGTGGAGAGCGAGTGGCAGGACGTCACCGCGCTGGGCGGGCTGCTCGCCGGGATCTCGGCCTACGGGGCGCAGCTGCGCCGGGTGACGCTGCGCCAGTGCAAGCTGGAGGCGGTCAACCTGCGCGGGGCGGTGCTGCGCGAAGTGGTCTTCGAGGACTGCCAGCTGCGGGACGTGGACTTCGGCGGCGCGAAGCTGACGGGCGTGAGCTTCCCCGGCAGCTCGCTGGAGGAGGTGCGGTTCGGCGGCGCCACACTGGCCAGGACCGACCTGCGCGGGGCGAGCCGGCTGCTGCTGCCGGACGGTCACGAGGGCCTGCGCGGTGCGCTGATCTCCTCGGCGCAGCTGATCGAGCTGGCGCCGCAGTTCGCCCAGGCACTGGGCGTGCAGGTGCGCGACTGACGGACGGACGCACGACTGCCGGCCGGGGGGCGTCGGGTGGCTGAGCGCAGGGGGTGCTTGCCGGGGGCGTGCTCGGGCGGCGGCCTGCCCCCCACGGGCAGGCCGCCGCGGTGCGTCCGGTCCGGTCAGGCAGGCTGGGTGCGGAAGTAGTGGCCCGCGTCGAGGTCTTCGAGCAGGGACGGGCGGGTGGGCTGCCAGGCGAGTCGGGTGCGGGTCAGGTCCGCGGAGGCGGGGCTGTCGAGGGCGGCCAGGGCGCCCAGGAAGCCGAAGTGGTCGGTGGCCTGCTCGGGGGAGACGGACTCGACCGGCAGGTTCAGGTGCTTGCCGATCAGCTCGGCGATGCTGCGGAACGGCACCCCGGCGTCGTCGACCGCGTGCAGGGTCGAGCCGGCCGGGGCCTGCTCCAGGGCTAGGCGGAACAGATGGGCGGCGTCGAGGCGGTGCACGGCGGGCCAGCGGTTGGAGCCGTCGCCGACGTAGGCCGAGACGCCCTTGGCGCGGGCGGTGCCGATCAGCGCGGGCAGGAAGCCGTTGTCCCCTTCGCCGTGGCAGGTCGGCGGCAGCCGCAGGACGGACGAGCGCACGCCGCGGGCGGCCAGCGCGAGCGTCGCCTCGGCGTTGGCGTGGCGGACCGCTACGCCGGTCGCCGGGGTGCCGTGCAGGCCGTGGCCGTCGCGCTCGGTCGCCACCTGCCCCGAGGTCACGCCGAGCAGCCCGGAGGCGATGACGAACGGGCGGTCGGAGCCGGCGAGCGCCTCGCCGAAGGTGTCGATGGCGCGGCGGTCCGCATCGGCGGCGCCCTGGAAGTCGCCGGAGAAGGCGATGTCGTGCTTGAACGCGAGGTGGAGCACGCCGTCCGAGGCGGCGGCGGCCTCGCGAAGGACGTCGAGATCGTCCAGCGAGCCGTGCAGGGCCTCGGCGCCGGCCTTGGTGAGGGCGTCGGCCGAGGCCTGTGAGCGGGCCAGGCCGACGACCTGGTGGCCCGCGTCGATGAGTTCGGGGACGACGGCTGAGCCGAGCCAGCCGGACGCGCCGGTGACGAACACGCGCATGGGAAACCTCCACTGAGGACAGTGATGTCAGGTGCTGACATCGCCAGCGTAGCTCTGATGTCAGCGGATGTCATCACGTATGATCTGGCCCATGGGTCGATGGGAGCCGAACGCGCGGGGCCGGCTGGAGCAGGCGGCCCTGGAGCTCTATGTCGAGCGCGGGTACGTGCAGACCACCGTCGCGGAGATCGCCGCACGGGCGGGTCTGACCGAGCGGACGTTCTTCCGGCACTTCGCCGACAAGCGCGAGGTCCTGTTCGGGGGCGCGGGCGGGCTGCGCGATCTCATGGTGGGCGCCGTGGTGGATGCCCCCGACTCGGCCGCCCCGATGGAGGCGGTCGCCGCGGCGCTGCGGGCTGCCGGCGCGATGTTCGAGGAGCGGCACGAGGGCGCCCGGCTCCGGCAGAGCGTGATTTCCGCGAACGCCGAGCTGCAGGAGCGCGAGCTGATCAAGCTGGCCTCGCTCGGCGCGGCGCTGGCCGAGGCGCTGCGCGGGCGGGGCGTCGGCGACCCGGCGGCGAGCCTGGCGGCGGAGGCCGGGATCGCGGTGTTCCGGGTCGGGTTCGAGCAGTGGATCAACGGGCCCGGCGAGCCGCCGATTTCGGAGGTCATGGCGGCGGCGCTCGGCGAGCTGAAGGCCGTGGTGGCTGGCGGTTAGCGCTGGCGCGCTGCACTGTCCGTGAGGCGTCCGAGCCGGACGAAGGTGACGACCGCCTGGGCCGCGAGTGCCACCAGGACGGCGGGGAGCACGGTCCACGGCAGCACCCCGGCGATCGCCAGCGCTGTGAAGACGACCAGCGCGGTGGCGAGGGTGGGCAGGGTGGCGGACATGGAGATGCCGACTCGGGCGCGGCGGGTCATGAGCACTCCTCTGGGCACGTGGTCGAGCGAGGAGATCAACGATGCTCCCTGACGTCGCGTGAGGTGCAAGCCCGGGGCGGGCTGGTGGGAGGGTGAGGGGCGTGGGTGACGTGGGTGGGGTGTGGCGGTTGCTGCGGGGTGGGGAGGCCGTGGGAGCGGTGGAAGTCGACGAGGTCGACTTTCCGTGGCTGCGTGGGATGTTCGTGGCGGAGCCGGGCTTCGAGGGGGTGCGGCCCTGGTTCGAGGAGGCTCTCGCGGCGATCGAGGGTGAGGAGTTCGAGCGGTTCGAGGCTGTGTACGACCGGATCGAGGGGGAGCTGACGCTGGTGGCGCCGGACGGGCGGCCGGTGTCGTTCCTGCTGCATGTGGCGGGCGAGCGGGCCTGGTTCCGGTGGGACGACGAGGCGGCTGGCCCGGCGTGAGTGGGAAGTCGGCCGGGTCGACTTTCCGGTGACGGTCAGGCGAGGCGGGCGCGGATCACGAGGAAGGGGGGGCAGGCCGACGCGCTGTGGCTGGTGGGCTGCCACGGCGGCGGTCGGGGTCGGCTCGGTGACGGCTTCCAGAACGAAGCCGTGCCGGAGCAGCGCGGTCAGGTAGGTGGACAGCGTCCGGTGCTGGTTGCCGGCCCGGCGGACGGCGGTGGGGTTGGCGGAGCGCCAGAAGCCCTCGGCGAGGTAGCCGCCGACCACCCTGCGGGCGGTGCCCTCGGTGGCCTGGGTCCAGGTGGCGTGGGGCGCTTCGAAGCAGGGGTGCGGGACGCTGAAGACCAGCACCCCCTGGGGCATCAGCACGCGCCGCACGGCGGTGAGCGCGCTTGCGAGGCTGGGCACGTGGTTCAGGGACAGCCCGGCGGTCACCCAGCCCACCGAGTTGTCGGCGACCGTTTCGAGCACGCATCCGTCGTCGACCGTGTAGAGCACTGTGCCCGGCCCGGTTGTCCCGGCGGCGCGGGCGTGTTCGATGAGGCGTGCCGCCGGGTCGATGCCGATGACGGCAGCCCCGCGAGCGGCGACCGCGCGAGTGATGATCCCCTCGCCGCACCCGAGGTCGAGGACGCGGTGGCCGCGAAGGTCGTCGGGGAGGTGGTCGAGCAGAGCATCCCGGTTGAAGTCGTTCAGGGCGGAGCCGGTCCGCAGGTGTTCGGCGTACCAGTCGGCGATGGTGTCCCAGGTGTCAGTCACCAAAGCCTGGTGGCTACTTGCACCTTCCGGCTGCCTCCACCGGTTTTCGCCCCGCCAGCCCGGGGGTGGGGTGGCGGGGCGTCCGTGGATCAGGAGGTGGCGAGGTCTCCGCGCTTCACGGCTGCGAGGAAGGAGCCGAAGGCAGCGGGGGAAAGGAGGAGGGCGGGGCCGGTGGGGTTCTTGGAGTCGCGGAGGGGGATGTGGCGGGGGAGGTTGAGGGCGACCTCGACGCAGTTGCCTCCGCCGCCGCTGTGGCGGGACTTGATCCAGCGGGGTTCGGTCGGGGTGGTGTGCACGCAAGTTCCTTCCGAGGGTGGTGGATCAGGAGGTGGCGAGGTCTCCGCGCTTCACGGCTGCGAGGAAGGAACTGAAGGCGGTGGCAGGGAAGGCGAGGGCGGGGCCGGTGGGGCTCTTCGAGTCACGGACGGGGACGAGGCCGGGGATGTCGGGGGCGATCTCGACGCACTCACCGCCGTTGCCGCTGTGGCGGGACTTGATCCAGCGGGTGCTGCTCAGGTCGAAGTCCATGCGAGTCCCTTCCAGGGGTCCTGGGCTCAGGAGTTGTCGAACTGTCCGCTTTTGACACCGGCGACGAAGGAAGCGAAGGCCACCGAGGGGAAGATGAGGGCAGGCCCGGCGGGGTTCTTGCTGTCACGCACGGGGGCGGCGTCGGGGACGTTCGTGGCGACCTCGACGCAGTTGCCGCCGTTGTCGCTGTGGCGGGACGTGATCCAGTGGGGCTCGGCCGGGGTGGTGTGCACGCAAGTTCCTTCCGAGGACGGCGGATCAGACGGTGTCGAACTCGCCGTCCTTGATGCGGGCGAGGAAGGCTGCGAAGGAGGCGGCGGGGAAGGCGAGGGCGGGGCCGGTCGGGTTCTTGGAGTCACGGACGGGGACGAGGCCGGGGAAGTTGGGGGCGACCTCGATGCAGTTGCCGCCGTTGCCGCTGTGGCGGGACTTGATCCAGTGGGTGCTGCTCAGGTCGAGGTCCATGTGAGTCCCTTCCAGGGGTTCTGGGCTCAGGAGTTGTCGAACTGTCCGTTTTTGACACCGGCGACGAAGGAAGCGAAGGCCCTCGTGGGGAAGATGAGGGCAGGCCCGGCGGGGTTCTTGCTGTCACGCACGGGGACGGTGTCGGGGACGTTCGCGGCTACCTCAACGCAGTTGCCGCCGTTGTTGCTGTGGGTGGACTTGAACCAAGCGGCGCCGGACAGGTCGGGGGTAGTCATGAGAGAAGATCCTTTCGAGCCTTACGAATTAGAGCCAGGGATGCGGTCTTCGACAGCGCTTCCACTTGCAGGTGATCGTACGCTCTCTCCCATGCCGCAAGGGTGTCTCGTGCGCGTTCGAGGTGTCCTCGCGCCTGCGACTCGGCATAGCCAACTAGTTGCCGGTTGGGGAGGGTCAGTAGGACGACGGGCATGGTGAAGGGGAGGTGCTCCCCGAGCTCGAATGGCGCCACCTGAAGGGTGATGTTGGGTCTGGTTGCCAACTCCTCAAGGTGGTGGAACTGCTCCAGCATCACGCTCGGGCCGCCGACTGGTCGGACGAGGCAGCTCTGATCCATCACCGTCTGGATGATCGGTGGGGACTTCTGTTCCAGTAGGCGCTGGCGGGCGGCCAGGTACCCGATGCGCTCGTCGGCTTCGTCCTGGGTGATGGCGCCGCGCTCCACAGCTGCGGAAGCCAAGGCAGCCGCATAAGAGGGGACTTGAAACAGGCCAGGGACTACCGTCAGCTCGAACTCACGTAGGCGGATGCAGCGAGCCTCGGCGTCGGCGAACTCGGGGAAGCCTTCGAGGAGAGCGGCGGCGGCGCATCGGCGCCACAGCTCGACGAAGGTGCCACCCGTCTCGAAGAGCTCGTCGGCTTTAACAGCGAATTTGCGTGATGGTGGTCGCTTCACTCGTTCGATGTACGAGACCAGGGCGTTCGAGTAGCCCATGCGCCTCCCGAGTTCAACCTGCGACCAGCCTCGTGCGCGCCTTGACCTGCGAAGTTCCAGGGCGAAGCGCACTTGCGGTGATGATGCTACGTCAGTTTCCTTGACGTTCAAGATCGTCAGATCCTTGCTACACGCCAGTTTCGTCAAAGTGCAAGCCCTATCGATCCTAGGGCTCCATGCCGATTCTTGTAGTGGAACGACTACAGAGCGCACTCTCTTCCCGATCGGTGCGCGAGAAGCAGGGGACCGTCATGACCTCAGACCTCACGCCCCAGGCTGCCAGCCACATCGAGACCTGGCGCCCCCCGTCCCTCGACCGCGGCCTGCCCGAGTGCGCGTGTCCCGCCGGCTGCGGTGGGCGCCCCGAGGCGATGATCCGCCTCGCGCCGGCGTACCCCACGATCGTCCCCGGCGACCTTCGTCCGCCGACCGACCCCTACGAACCCACCACGAGGGGCGAGTTGGTCTACGACGCGCTGAACCGCCGTACCGGCTCCCTGATGGCGCGGCTCGGCGGTGTGGCCTACCTGCGTCCCGAGGGCGGTGGTGTGGAGTGGGAGGTCCCGCTGTCCTGGTTGCAGCGGCCGGGGGTGGACTCGTGAACCCCGTGCGCCGTCAGTTCCGCTCCTCCGTCGCCGAGTTGACCGATGCGCTGGCGGCGAGGGGTGTCGAAATCGCGCCGCTCGCCGACGGCTTCCGGCTCACCGAGACCGGTACGGTCCTGATCGTCCTGCGCCCCCTGCTCCCGGCCGAGATCACGCAACTCGCGAAGGTCATCCGGGAGTAGCCGCCGGGCCCTGCTCGTCGAGCATCAGTGCGAGCAGGTCGCGCAGGGTCTCGCGCTGCTCCTGGCTCAGCGGCTCCAGGGGATGGCTGGCGAAGGGCATGCGGGCGCGCAGGTCGGCGATCACCGTCAGGCCCGTTTCGGTGGCCGCGACGAGCTTGACCCGGCGGTCGCCCGGGCTCGGGCGGCGTTCGGCCAGGCCGCGGGCCTCCAGGCGGTCGACGATGGCGGTCACGTTGGACGGCTCGGCGTGCAGGTACTCGGCGAGGCGGCGCATCGCGACCGGCTCCTCGGCGGCGAGCAGGGCCTTGGCCTGGAGGGGGGTCAGCTCGTACGGGGTGGCGGCGGCCTCGGACTCGCGGGCGTAGCGGCGGTTGATCGCGGCGAAGAGGGCCACGACCTGGGAGGTCAGTTCATCCGAGGGCACGGGAGGCATGACACCAGTCTACCGAGATGCTTGACAACGGAAAACATCGGCCTGCATAGTTATCGAGCCAGGTAGTTATGGTTAATAAGTATGAGGAATGGACCACCGTGAAGACTGTTCTGATCACCGGCACCTCCTCCGGCATCGGTCTGGCCACCGCCGTCGCCGCTGCTCAGGCGGGCTGGCGGGCCGTGGCCACGATGCGGGACACCTCGAAGGCCGACGCACTGCTGAAGGCCGCCGAGGCCGCCGGTGTGCGCAACCGCGTCGAGGTCCGGGTGCTGGACGTGACCGATCCCATCTCGGTCGAGACCTGTCTGGCGCAGGTCGTCGCCGACCACGGGGGTCTGGACGCGGTGGTCAACAACGCCGGGGCCGGCCATCTCGGGACGATCGAGGAGGAGACGGTCGAGGACGTCCGCTCCGTGATGGAGGTCAACTTCTTCGGCGTGGTCCAGGTGACCCGGGCCGCAATGCCGCTGTTGCGCGCCGCCGGCGGCCGGTTGCTCGCCGTGACCAGCGTCGGCGGCGTGGTCGGGCAGCCGTTCAATGAGGCGTACTGCGCGGCCAAGTTCGCCGTGGAGGGCTTCATGGAGTCGCTCGCGCCGGTGGCCGCCACCGTGGGCGTCAAGGTGAGCGTGGTCGAGCCGGGTGCGGTGGCCAGCGAGTTCGTCGCCAACGTCGGGTTCGACCCGACGGCGGAGCCGGCCCCGGGCCCCTACGCGCCAGCGCTGTCCGCCTACCTGTCCCACGCCATGGCGGCCTTCGGCGCCGCGCAGACCATCGAGCAGGCCGCGGCCTCGATCATCGAGGTGCTGACCGCCGAGCAGCCCGCGTTCCGGGTGCAGACCTCGGAGGCGGCCCGTCGCTTCACGGCCGTCAAGCTCGCCGACCAGGACGGGTCCGCCGTTCGGGCGTTCACCGCGCCCTGGGTGGTGAAGTAGCGCGAGCCCGCCCGACCTCCTCCGAATGCGGCTGCGCGCGAGCGGTGACATGTTGGTGACAGCCCTGGTCGACGAACCGCGAGGAGGAGCCATGGGCATGATGGACAGGATCAAGGAGATGCTCGGCGGCCACAGCGAGAAGGCCACCGACATGGCGGACACCGCCAAGGGGCGGGCCACCGACGCCGGTCAGCAGACCGCCGACCAGGCCCAGCAGCATCTGCCGGGCCCGGCCTCCGATGCCATGGGGAACATGACCGGCCGGGCGAAGCAGGGCGGCGAGAGCGACATCCAGCAGGCCGAGTCGGACATGGAGAGCGAGGGCGGCCACGAGTGGGAGAAGTAGCCCGCCCGAGCGGACCACGCAGGCCGAAGCAGAGCAGGCCGAAGCAGAGCAGACCGAAGCAGAGCGGGCGGGGCGCATCCGAGGACCGGATGCGCCCCGCCCGCTGTGCCGACCCGCTCACCCCCGGGGCGGCAGCGGCGGCCGGCGCAGGTCCGGGTGCGGGGTGTCGGCCGGCGGCGGGGCGGCGGCCGGATGGGCGCGCAGCAGCTCCAGGGCGACCCGGACGGCCTCGGCCAGCTCGGTGTTGTGCCCGGTCGCCCAGTCGGCGGGGGAGCGCAGCACCGGGATGTCCGGCTCGACGCCCCGGTTCTCCATGCCGAAGCCGTAACCGCCGCTGAACCAGGAGGCGTTGGCGGGCACCGAGATCTGGGTGCCGTCGCCGAGGGTGTGCCGGCCGATGGTGCCGACCACGCCGCCCCAGGTCCGGCGGCCCACCACCGGGCCGAGGCGGAGCAGTTGGACGGCGGCGATGATCACGTCCCCGTCCGAGCTGGTGGCCTCGTCGGCCAGCGCCACCACCGGCCCGCGCGGCGCGTCGCGCGGCCAGCGGGCCGGGCGGCGCCCGCGGGTGTGGTCCCAGGCGAGCACCCGGCGGCTGAGCTTCTCCAGGACCAGTTCGGAGACGTTGCCGCCGGCGTTGCCGCGCACGTCCAGCACCACGGCGGGGCGGTCGAGTTCGCGGCGCAGGTCGCGGTTGAACTGGGCCCAGCCGGAGCCGCCGAGGTCCGGGATGTGCAGGTAGCCGCAGAGCCCGTCGCTGAACTCCCGGACCAGGGCGCGGCGTTTGGCCACCCAGTCCTGGTAGCGCAGCGGCCGTTCGTCGGTCAGCGGGGTGATCGCCACCCGGCGCACCGGCGCGTCGGGGCGGCGCCGGAAGGCGACTTCGAGGGTGCTGCCGCCGGCCCCGGCCAGCAGCGGGGCCGGGCCGCGCACCGGGTCCGGGGTGCGGCCCGCGATCGACACCAACTCGTCGCCCTCGCGCACCTGGTGGCCCGCCAGCGGGGCCCGGGCGCGCGGGTCGGAGGACTCGCCGAGCAGCACCCGGTCCAGCAGCCAGCGCCCGTCCGGCTCCTGGTGCACCCCGGCGCCGAGCAGCCCGAGCGCCTGCTGCACCGGGGCGGGCCCCTCGCCGCGCCGGGCCGGGGTGACGTAGGCGTGCGAGGTGCCCAGCTCGCCGAGGAGTTCGCGCAGCAGGTCGGCGAAGTCGTCGGGGGAGGCGATCCGTTCCACCAGCGGCTCGTACTGGGCGACCAGCGCGGGCCAGTCCAGGCCGCCCAGCGCCGGGTCCCAGAACTGCTCGCGGACCACCCGGGCCGCCTCGTGGTAGGCCTGCTGCCACTCGGGGCCCGGGTGCACGGTGTGGGTGATCCGGCGCAGGTCCACGGTGGCCGCGCCGCCGCCGGCGCCCAGCGGCAGCAGCTTGAGCACCCCGGAGGCGAAGGTGGAGACCGCCGAGCCGTCCCCGGCCACCGCGTAGCCGTCCACCTGCTCCTGCACGGTGCTGCGGGTGGCGGTGGCCAGGTCGAAGTGCTCCAGCGCGGGGCGCCCGGAGATGTCGGTGGGGCTGGCGAAGGTCTCGCCGAGGGTGCCGGAGATCGGCCAGCGCAGCCAGAGCAGGCCGCCGCGCACCGGCGCGGGGGTGGAGTACTTGGAGGCGATCACCGGGAACGGCACCAGGCGCTCGGCCAGGCCCTCGGCGTCCACCAGCACGCTGCCGTCGCCGGGTGCCGGGTCGGCCTCGTCGCCCACCGGGGCGGCGAACGGCGAGGGCGTGTCGGCGGCCAGCGGCACCAGGTAGGGGCGGCAGCCCAGCGGGAAGGAGAGGTCGCCGGTGTGCACGTCGTGCACCGGGTCGAAGCCGCGCCAGGAGAGGAAGACCAGGTAGCGCCCGTCCCGGGTGAAGACCGGCTGCTCGTCCTCGAACCGCCCGTCGGTGACGTCCAGTGGCAGGGCCTCCGCGCTGTCCAGGCGCAGCAGCCTGATCCGGCGCAGCGAGCGTCCGGCCACCGGCTGCGACCAGGCCAGCCAGCGCGAGTCGGGGGAGAAGGCCAGGCCACGGATCGGCCCGTAGCCGGCCCTGGCCAGCTCGCGCACCTCGCCGTCGGCGCAGGTCACCAGCAGCAGCCGACCGTCCCCGGCGGCCACCGCCAGGCTGTGCCCGTCCGGGCTCGCGACCAGCTCCAGCACCCGGCCCAGGCTTCCGGCGGCTATCCGGCGCGCGGGCGGCTGGCTCTGGCTGCCGGGCAGCGCGGCCAGTTCGATCGCGTCCTCGCCCTCGGCGTCGGTGACCCAGGCGATCTGGCCGGTGCGGCCGAGCACGGCGGGCAGCCGGGCCCGCACGCCGGGCGTGTCGGCCAGTGCCCGGGTCGGGCCGTCGCGGTGGGTGAGCCAGTACAGGCTGCCGCGCACCCCGACCACCCCGGCCCGTCCGGTGCTGTCGCAGACCAGGTCGTTGAGGTGGCGGGCGGCGTTCACCTGGTACGGGCGGCGCCCGGTGCGGGCGCCGCCGAGGCGGACGACCAGGCGGCGCGGGGCGGGGGCGTCCAGGCCGTCCAGCAGCCACAGGTCGCCGGCGTGCTGGTAGACCACCCGGTGGCCGTCGGTGGCGGCCTCGCGCGCGTAGAAGGTGGCGTGGTCGGTGTGCCGGCGCAGGTCGGTGGCGTCCGGGCGGCAGGAGTAGAGGTTGGCGATGCCCTCGTGGTCGCTGAGGAAGGCCACCCGGTCGCCGACCAGCATCGGCGAGGAGAGGTGCCCGGGCAGCTCGGGCAGCAGCTGCTCGCCGTCCAGCCACAGGCGCCCGGTGGCGCCGCCCCGGTAGCGCTTCCAGGCGGCGGGCTCGTGCGGGGCGGCGCCGGTCAGCAGCAGGGTGTGGTCGGCGGTCAGGTGGGCGTCGCGCACCGGGCCGAAGGGCAGCCGGCGGCCCGGCGCACCGTCCGGCGGCAGCGCGCGGGCCCAGGTGTAGTGGGCGAACGGCTCGTGGTACGAGGTGACCGCGAGCACCTCGCCGCTCGGCAGCCAGCCGCGCACCCGGGTGTCCTGGCTGCCGAAGTAGGACAGCCGCACCGACTCGCCGCCGTCGGTCGGGGCCGTCCACACCTCGGGGGTGAGTGCGGCCCAGCTGGTCCAGGCGATGGTGCGCCCGTCGGGGGAGAGCCGGGGGTGGCTGACCCGGGTGCGGTCGCAGCTGACCCGCCAGGCGCGGCCGCACGAGCCGTCGGGATCGAGCGGGGCGAGCCAGACGTCGTCCTCGGCGGTCATGGTCAGCAGGTTGCCGCCCAGGTGCGGGTGGCGCAGGTATCCGGGCTTCTCGCTCACCTCTCCCATGGTTCGGCGGTGCCGGGGGCGCGGCAACCGGAAGCGGACGGGCGGCCGGTCAGGTGGCGCTCCGGCGAGCGCGCTGCAGGGCCGCCTGCCACCAGGCCCGGTTCTCCCGGTACCAGGCCGCGGTCTGCGCCAGGCCCTCGGCGAAGTCGATCCGCGGTGCCCAGCCCAGCTGCTCGCGGATCTTCGTCGCATCCAGCGAGTAGCGCAGGTCGTGGCCCTTGCGGTCGGCCACCCGCCGGATCGCGCCCTGGTCGGCGCCGAGCAGCTCCAGCAGCTGCTCGGTGACCTGGAGGTTGGTCAACTCGGTTCCGCTGCCCACGTTGTAGACCTCGCCGGCGCGGCCGTGGGTCAGGACGAGCTGGATCGCCCGGCAGTGGTCGTCCACGTGCAGCCACTCGCGCACGTTGCGGCCCTCGCCGTAGAGCGGGACCTGCTCGCCCGCCAGCAGGTTGGTGACGAAGAGCGGGATCAGCTTCTCCGGGTGCTGGTAGGGCCCGTAGTTGTTGGAACAGCGGGTGATCGACAGGTCGATCCCGTGGGTGCGCCAGAAGGAGCGGGCGATCAGGTCCGAGCCGGCCTTGGAGGCGGCGTAGGGGGAGTTGGGCAGCAGCGGCGAGTCCTCGGTCCAGGAGCCCTGGTCGATCGAGCCGTACACCTCGTCGGTGGAAACGTGCACTACCCGCCCGACGCCGGTTCGCAGGGCGGCCTCCAGGACGTTCTGGGTGCCGCCGACGTTGGTGCGCACGAACTCCGCGGCCGACTCCAGCGAGCGGTCCACGTGCGACTCGGCCGCGAAGTGCACCACCGCGTCATGGCCGGGCAGCAGCTGGAGCAGCAGGTCGAGGTCGTTGACGTCGCCCGGCACGAAGTCCAGCCGCCGCTCCCCGTGGGGCAGGTTGTCCCGGTTGCCCGCGTAGGTCAGCTTGTCCAGCACGGTGACCCGGGCGTCCGGGGTGCCCGGGTAGCCACCCGCCAGCAGGGTGCGCACGTAGTGCGAACCGATGAAACCGGCCCCGCCGGTGACCAGGACCCTCATGCCGCGTTCTCCATCCGGTCAGTATCCGGGGCTGCCCGCGCCGGGGCCCGGACCGGGGAGGGTGCCACGGCGCCGGCCGGCTACGGCGGCATCTTCCAGCGCAACATCCGCGCCTCCGGGATGATCCCGCAGATCTCCGTGATGCTCGGGCAGCGAGCTGATGCACCCGTACTACGCGTCGAACGCGGCCTGGTGGACGACGTCATCGACCCCGCCGAGACCCGCGCCGTCCTCGCCCACGCCCTGGCCATGCTCCGCACCAAGCACGCCGACCAGTCCGACGAGGAGCTCGCCGCCCTCACCGCCGTCCTGCTCACCCGCGCCGCTGCGAACGCCGCCGCCGCGGCGCCGCCCGCGCGGCCGATGCTCCGGCCGGCCCCGCACCTGGCCTACCGCTCCCCGGTGAGCTGGCTGCAGGCGGCCTGATCAGCCCTGGCCGGGCCGCTCGCTGCCGGTCGGCCACACCTCGTGCACCCAGAGCCCGGCCCGGCGGGTCAGCCCCGCGATCTCGGCGGGCTCGCCGCCGGGGGTGCCGTCCCAGACCGCGATCAGCTCGTCCACCATGCCGACCAGGGCCCGGCCGAGGTCGTCCCCGAGTCCGCCGGCCGCGACCGGCGCCAGCCGGTGCACGGCGGTCGCCTCGCGGGCGAGCCGGGTGTCCGGCAGCGGCCCGGCGCCGGCCGGCAGGATGATCTCCACCTTGCCGCCGTGCTCGCGCACCGCCCCGGCGAACCAGGTCTCGGGGCCGGGGCGCAGCGCGGTGACGCCGACCAGTTCGTACGGTCCGTAAGCGGTCACCAGGCGCCACAGCTCGCCGCGCACCAGCAACTCGGTCAGGTCGGAGAGCCCTTGGTACCCGGTGATTCCGACGCGCATTCTCGTGCCCTTCGGTCAGGGCCGTGCCGCCGCCCAGAATAGCCCCGGCGGCTCCGCCGGGTCGGCGGGGTGCCCTGGTGCCGGCGCTCCGGGAAAACGTCACCGAGTCACAAATGTGACCCGGTATCGCAGCGCCTGCTAGGGTGCTCGCATGGAACCCGTGCCAGGCCTGCGTGAGCAGAAGAAACAGCGCACCCGCGAGCACCTCGCCGCCACCGCCCTGCGGCTCTTCCTGGAGCGCGGCTTCGACGAGGTGTCGGTGGTGGACGTGGCGGCGGCCGCGCAGGTGTCGAAGCCGACCCTGTTCCGGTACTTCCCCAGCAAGGAGGACCTGCTCCTGGACCGGTTCGCCGACCACCAGGGCGAGGCGGCGCGGGTGGTGCGGGCCCGGCCGGCCGGGCAGACCCCGGTGCAGGCGCTGCACGAGCACTTCCTGGACCGGCTGCGCGAGCACGATCCGGCCACCGGGTTGAGCGATCATCCGGACGTGGTGGCCTTCCAGCGGCTGCTCTACGGCACGGCGAGCCTGCAGAGCCGGCTCCTGCACTACCTCGCCGGCGATGTCGAGCTGCTCGCCGAGGAGTTGGCGACGGTCTTCGCGGACCCGCTCGGCGCACGACTGGCCGCACTCCACCTGCTGGCGGTGCGCAACGAGCTGGGCCGGCGGAACTTCGAGCGGATCGCGGCGGGGTGCAGTGCGGCCGAGGCCTACCCGGCCGCGGTGGCGGACGCCGGCCTGGCCTACGGGATGCTGGCCGAGGGCATCGGCGGCGTCGGGATCGTGCCGGGCGCCTGAGCGGCGGGCGCTTGAATGCCGGGCGCCCGGGCGCCGGAAACGACTCAAGGCCCCCCTCGCCGAAGCGAGAGAGGCCTTGAGTACCGACAGGTGCGCCGCCAGGGACTCGAACCCCGGACCCGCTGATTAAGAGTCAGCTGCTCTAACCAACTGAGCTAGCGGCGCCTGCTGACGAAGAGAACATTACCTGGTCAGCAGCCGATTCTCCGAATCGGCCACCGGCCCCGGGCGGCCCCGGGCGCCGGCCCCCCGTCGGCGCGGCGGGGCAGGTCGCGTCGGTTTGTCATATCTACACTCTCCCTGTCCGATAGGAGAGGATCCGCGCGTGGCCCAGCTGTCCCTGCTCTTCCTGGTGCTGCTCGCCTCCGTGGTCACCATGCCGCTGGGCCGCCGCACCGGCGTTCCGCAGCCGGTGCTGATGACGGTGCTCGGCCTGGTGATGGCGCTGGTCCCGCAGATCCCCAACGTCGCGGTCGACCCCGACCTGATTCTGCCGCTGGTGCTGCCGCCGCTGATCTTCGCGGTGGCCCGGCGCGCCTCGCTCGCCTACTTCCGGGCCAATCTGCGCTCGATCCTGCTGCTGGCCGTCGCCCTGGTGGTGGTCACCACCACCGCGGTCGCCGCGGCCTTCCACCAACTGGCGCCCGCGCTGCCGGTGGCCGCCGCGGTGGCGCTGGGCGCCCTGGTCTCGCCGCCCGACCCGGTGGCCGCGGTGGCGGTGGCCGGCAGCGTCGGCCTGCCCCGGCGGCTGGTGTCGGTCCTGGAGAGCGAGGGGCTGTTCAACGACGTGACCGCGATCGTGGTCTACGCGCTGGCCGTCGAGGCGGTGGTGGACGGCGACTTCTCGGTGCCGCACGCGCTGCTGCGCTTCGTGCTGTCGGCGGTGGTGGCCGTGCTGGTCGGCGGCGTGGTCGGCTGGCTGGCCACGAAGATCGGCTCGCTGCTCGACGACCCCACCCAGCAGGTGGCGCTCAACCTGCTGGTGCCGTTCGCCGCCTACACCCTGGCCGAGGAGATCGAGGGCTCGGGCGTGCTGGCCGTCGTGGTGGTCGGTCTCTACCTGGCCGACCGGGCGGCGGACGCCGCCGACGTCTCCTACCGGCTGGTGGGCGGCGCCTTCTGGGACATCGTGGAGACCCTGATCACCGGTGTCGCCTTCGGCCTGATCGGCCTGGAACTGGCCACCGTGCTCAAGGACGCCGGAGCCGGCTGGCACTCGATGCTCGGTGACGCGGCGCTGGTGATCGCCGTGGTGGTGCTGGTCCGCCTGATCTGGCTGCTGCCGGCCGCCTGGCTCTCCCGACGGCTCAGCCGCGGCGAGGAGGACACCCCGATCAGCTGGCGCGAGACCGTGGTGCTCTGGTGGTCGGGCATGCGCGGGGTGGCCACCGTGGCGCTCGCGCTGGCCATCCCGTTCACCACGCACGGCGGCCACGACTTCCCCGGGCGCGGCCGGATCGTCTTCACGGCGTTCAGCGTGGTGCTCTTCACCCTGCTGGTGCAGGGGCTCTCGCTGCCCTGGCTGGTCCGGCGGCTCGGCATCGACCCGCACCTCGACCTGCGCGAGCAGGAGCAGCGGCGGCTGTGGGGCCGGGCGGCCCACGCGGCGCTGGCGCGGCTGGCCGAACTGGAGGAGGCGGACCAACTGCCGATCGAACTCGTGGAGAAGCTCCGGGAACGCCAGCACGACCGGCTGAAGCGGCTCTGCCCGGAGCAGTACGAGGAGGACGAGGCGGCCGAGGCCCGGCAGCGGGTCTCGCGGCTGCGCAAACTGCGCGAGGTGGAGCAGGAGTTGCTGGCCGCCTCGCGCCGCGAGGTGCTGCTCGCCCGCGGCGAGCCGGGCGCGGACCCGGAGCTGGTCGACCAGGTGCTGCGCGGTCTGGACCTGCGCTCGGACCGGAAATGACGGCACTGCGTCAGGTGCGGGTGGCGTGAGCAGCCCTGACTGTTCCGTAGGCTGTCCCCGACTGACGACATGCGGCGCAGAGACCGAGGAGAAACCGATGGCCGACGGCCGAACCCCCCTGGACCGTACCCCGCAGTGGGCCGCCCTCGGGAAGCACCGGGAGGAGATCGGCGAGCTGCACCTGCGTGAGCTGTTCGCCGCCGACCCCGAGCGCGGCAGCCGCTACACCCTGCAGGTCGGCGACCTGTACCTGGACTACTCCAAGCACCTGGTGACCGACCGGACCCTGGAGCTGCTGCGCGAGCTGGCCGAGGCGATGGACGTGGCGGGCCTGCGGGACGCGATGTTCCGCGGCGAGAAGATCAACGTCACCGAGGACCGCGCCGTGCTGCACACCGCGCTGCGCGCCCCGCGCGGCGCCGTGGTCGAGGTGGACGGCGTCAACGTGGTGCCCGAGGTGCACGCCGTCCTGGACAAGATGGCCGCCTTCTCGGACCGGGTGCGCAGCGGCGCCTGGACCGGCCACACCGGCAAGCGGATCAAGAACGTCGTCAACATCGGCATCGGCGGCTCCGACCTCGGCCCCGCGATGGCCTACGAGGTGCTGCGCTCCTACACCCAGCGCGACCTCACCGTCCGCTTCGTCTCCAACGTCGACGGCGCCGACCTGCACGAGGCGGTGCGCGATCTGGACGCCGCCGAGACGCTCTTCATCGTCGCCTCCAAGACCTTCACCACGATCGAGACGATCACCAACGCCACCTCGGCCCGGGACTGGCTGCTGGGGCAGCTGGGCGCCGGCCAGGAGGCGGTGGCCAAGCACTTCGTGGCACTGTCCACCAACGGCCAGGGCGTGGCCGACTTCGGCATCGACGTCGAGAACATGTTCGAGTTCTGGGACTGGGTCGGTGGCCGCTACTCCTACGACTCGGCGATCGGCCTGTCGCTGATGATCGCGATCGGCCCGGAGCGCTTCCAGGAGATGCTGGACGGCTTCCGCCTGGTCGACGACCACTTCCGCACCGCCCCGGCGGCCGAGAACGTCCCGCTGCTGCTCGGCCTGCTCGGCATCTGGTACGGCCAGTTCTTCGACGCCCAGTCGCACGCGGTGCTGCCGTACTCGCACTACCTCTCCAAGTTCACCGCCTACCTGCAGCAGCTGGACATGGAGTCCAACGGCAAGTCGGTGCAGCGCGACGGCAACCCGGTCGGCTGGACCACCGGCCCGGTCGTCTGGGGCACCCCCGGCACCAACGGCCAGCACGCCTACTACCAGCTGCTGCACCAGGGCACCAAGGTGATCCCGGCCGACCTGATCGGCTTCGCCAAGCCGGTCGCCGACCTGACCCCCGGCCTGGTCGCCCAGCACGACCTGCTGATGGCCAACTTCTTCGCCCAGGCGCAGGCCTTCGCCTTCGGCAAGACCGCCGAGGAGGTCCGCGCCGAGGGCGTGGCCGAGTTCCAGGTCGCGCACCGCACCTTCCGCGGCAACCACCCGACCACGGTCTTCCTCGCCGAGGAGCTGACCCCCTCGGTGCTCGGCCAGCTGATCGCGCTCTACGAGCACAAGGTCTTCGTCCAGGGTGCGATCTGGAACATCGACTCCTTCGACCAGTGGGGCGTGGAGCTCGGCAAGGTGCTCGCCAAGAAGATCGAGCCGGTGCTGCTGACCGGTGAGGGCGGCGACCACCTGGACAGCTCCAGCGCGACCCTGGTCGCCAAGTACCGCACGCTGCGCGGGCGCTGAGCACGGCTCGGAACCAGGCGAAGGGCCCCCGGACAGCCGTCCGGGGGCCCTTCGGCCACCCGGTTGCCACCGGGAGGCAGCAACGGGAAACGCGGGAAACGGCTCCGGGAAACAGGCCGGGAAACAGGCCCAGGAAACGCCGAAGGCCCCTCGCTCTCGCGAGAGGCCTTCGACCGTCTGTGCGCCGCCAGGGACTCGAACCCCGGACCCGCTGATTAAGAGTCAGCTGCTCTAACCAACTGAGCTAGCGGCGCGTGCTGACAGAGAAGACTCTAGCAGCGGCCTCAGGCGGAGCCAAAATCGAATACCGCCAGGGGGGCGCCGTCCGCCGCTGCACCGGCCGGATCGGCGGCCGGCCCGGTCGCCGGATCGGCGGCCCGGCCGGAGGCCTGCCCCGCGGCACCCCGGGCCGCCCGCACGCAGGCCCAGAGCAGCACGCCGGCGCTCGGCAGCCAGGGCTCCCGGGCGTCCGGGGCGACGATCCAGCGCCCCGCCGCCGCCGGTGCGACCGACGGCTCCGCCGCCCGCCGCACCGGCGGCACGGTGACCGCGTCCCCGAGCCCGTGGCAGAGCAGCGGCGGAACGTCCCGGGCCCACTCCTCCCAGGCGAGCAGCGTGCGCAGCCGGGGGGCGGCACCGGGCTGGACGAACAGCAGGGTGCGCCCCCGGTGCTCGGCCACCGGTCCACAGCCCGGCCCCGAGGACCACAGTTCGTCCAGCACCCGGCGGCCGAACAGCGCCGGCAGGCTGATCACGTCGAAGGCCCGGCCGCAGGGCAGCACGGTCGGCGCCCAGGGCCGGGCCTCCCACAGCGCCCGCAGGCTGCGCGGGTACTGGCTGGCCGAGGCCAGCCAGGCCTCGCCTGCCGGGGTGAGGTGCGCCACGGACCGCTCTGATTGCTCCGTCCAGATATCCACGCGCAGCAGGGTGCGCCGACTCGCGCCGGGGCCGCAACGAAAGCCGGATTCGCCGGACAGGGCCGGGGCGGTCGGCGTAGGCTTCCCTCCCGCATATGCCAGCGGCCCGGTGGGGGCCGCTGCCCGAGCCGGTGTCCGACCCGGTGCTCAGGCCCGTGCTCAGGCCGGTGCGTGCGGGCCGCGCGGGGCTCCCGGCGGTGCTCAGTCCTCGTCGGGCCGACGCGGGCGCAGCAGACCGCGGCCGTACTCGACCATCCGGGCCGCGTAGTCCGCCGTCCAGTCCGCCCGGGCCGCCACCTCGGCGGGCGTCAGGGCGTCGAACCGGCGCGGATCGGCCAGCTGGGCGGCGGCGATGGCCTGGAAGTCAGTGGCCCGCTCGGCCGCCGCCCGGAATGCGAGCGCCAACTCGGTCGACCGGCGCAGCAGTTCCGCCGGGTCCTCGATGCTCTCCAACTGGAAGAACCGCTCCGGTTCGGCGACCAGGGCATCGGGCTCGAAGAGCAGCGGAGCCGGCCGCAGGCGGCGCGGCGGGTCTTGGCGATCGGGCATGCGAGGGCACCTTTGATGACGGGGACCGGCAGCATCGCCGGTCGGCGAGTGGCCGTCGTCCGTTCGGCCGTCGTCCATTGTCGCTCGTGCCCCACCCCGGACGGAACGGTGCCAAGACGGGCGCTCCCGCGGATACCGCGCCGGGGGGCGCGTGACCGGCCCGTTCGTACCGGTCCGACCGGTCCTACAGTCGCACCCGGTGCTCGCCCAGGTGCTGGAGCACCTGGTAGTTGGCCTCCCAGCCATCGGGGAAGTGGGCCCCGACCCGCTCCAGCAGCGGGATCATCCGGCTGCCGATCTGCTCGTCCCAGCCGGGCGGGACGCGCAGCGCGCTGCCCAGTTGCACCGGCTCGGTGGCCGGATGCTCGTCCAGCAGCTCGGGGATCCCGGCCCTGGCCACCACGATGCAGGCGTGCCGGTGGCGCGAGGCCAGCACGCAGAGCCGGCCGGTCTCCAGGTGGAAGGCGGTGGCGTCCGGGCGGCCGGAGAGCGGGTGCAGCACCACCGTCACGTCGTACTCGCGCCCCTGCAACCGGTTGGCGGTGTCCACGGTCACGGCCGGGCCGACCACCGGGTCCACCGGGACGCCGAGCCCGGTGAGCGCGGCCCGCACGGCTGCCGCCTGGTCGCGGTGCGCGGTGCCGACCGCGATCCGCCCGGGGGTCAGCGTGGTCCGGCCCTGCTCCGAGCTGGCCGTGAGGCCCCGGTCCAGCAGCCGGCGCACGGTGGCCGCGACCGCCGCCACCGCCTGCGGATCGGTGCGCACGGTGCGCCGGGCGGGCAGTTCGAGCAGCGCCCAGCCGTGTTCGACGGCCTCGTCGATCGCCGCGTCCACCGGGCCGCCGTCGGCCCGCTCGCGCGGGACCAGCAGCCGGTCACCGGGCCCGGTTCCCGAACGGAACGGCGTGTACGGGTAGAACGCCTGCGAGATCAGCGGCGCCGCCGAGGCCGGCAGCCGCCAGGAGACCGGCAGCCGGTGCGGCACGATGGCCGGGTTGTGTGCGAGCAGGGTGACCACCGCGCTGCTGGAGGGGTCGTAGGAGAGCCCCGTCCACTGCTCGGTGCCGACCACCGTGAACGGGTCGAGCTGCCCGGGGTCGCCGACGAACAGCGCCCGCTCGAAGAGCCGGGCGACGGCCAGCAGCGCGTCCGAGCGCATCTGGTACGCCTCGTCCACGATCGCGTGCCGCCAGGGCTCGACGTCCTTGACCCACTGCCACTTGGCGGCGGTGGAGACCACCACGTCCAGCTCCAGCAGGTCGCCCGGCTTGCTGCTCGCCGTCACGTTCGGGTGCCGCAGCGCCTCGGCCGCCGGGTGGGCGTCCCCGCTGTGCAGGCGGCCCACCGTCAGCTCGGGGCCCTTGGCGGCCAGCCGGTCGACCAGGTCGTCGACCTGACTGTTCGTCTGGGCCACGATCATCAGCCGCTCACCGGCCGCGACCAGCTCCCGGGCCGCCTTGACCACGAGTGTCGACTTGCCGGCGCCGGGGGGTGAGTCGACCACCACGCCGCGCGGTGCGCCGGGGGCGGGTCGGACGGTGGCCGCCAGGATCGCCGCGACGGCGGCGTCGGCCGCCGCGGACGGGTCGGCAGCGGCGGTCGCACCGGTGGCGGCGGTCGGGTCGGCGGGGCCGGGCGTCAGAAGGCTCACAGTGCTGCTCATGCCCATTCCTCCACTCCGGAAGTCGAACTCCGGGCGGCCGACGGCGGACCGCCGTGTGTCCACGGAGTGTCGGCCGGCTCGGGCAGCGGGGCGGACTGGCGCGGGGTCAGCTCGAAGAGGGTGAACACCACGGTCTGACCGGGCTCGGGCAGACTGCCGGGCTCGGGCTCCTTGCGGCGCCCCATCCCGGTCAGCACCCGCAGCGTGACCAGCCCCGCCGCCGGGTCGAACGCCACCACCTCGGCCTTCTGCGCGGTGGGTGCCGAGGCGCGGTGCACCTCCCGGCCCGGATCGGCGTGCGGCTGGTCGGCGGTGCGCAGCACCAGCAGCGGACGCGGCTTGGGGGAGCGACCGCTGGTGTCGTACTCCGGCACCACCTCGACCACCACCGCGCTGAACGCCTCGCCCGAGAGCCGCCGTTCGGCCATCGCCAGTGGATCGTCCAGCGCCTCCTGCACCTCGACCCGGACCTGCTCGCGCTCGCGCTGGGCGAGCTTGCGGGCCGCCGTCACCGCGTCGTCCACCCGCGGCTGGGGCGGCTCACCGGCCGCCAGGCGGTCCCGGTGACCGGTGTAGGACCAGCGGTCCCCCTCCCAGCGCTCACCGACGTGCCCGCCCGGCGGCAGCCCGCGCAGCAGGTCGAGCCCGCGCCAGACGTCCTCCCAGGTGGGCAGCAGCACCCCGAGCAGCAGTCGGCGCAGCTCAGCGACGCTCTCCCGCACCGCAGCCTCGGCCTCCCGCACCCGCGCCCCCTCGCCGCCCAGGACCGTTCCCCCCGCTACGTCCCCTGCTACGTCCTCGGCCGCGGCTCCGGCCGCAGCCTGACGGCCGCGGGCCTGGCGCAGCGCGGCCAGCGCCGCGTCATGGCGGGTGATCGCCGGGGCCAGCAGCTTCTCGTCGAAGCGCGGGTCGGTGGCCGGTCCGGCCGGCGGGTGCAGCAGCTGGCCGCGCCCGTCCCGGGCGGTCTCGGCCAGCTCGGCCTGCTCCGCGCCGGTGGTCCCGGGCGGCGGGCTGTGCCAGGCCAGCTGGGCGGCCAGCTGCTGGTCCTCCAGCAGGCTCTGGCCGGTCGCCCAGTGCCGGGCCAGCAGCCCGGTCATCGGCAGCAGCAGGCTGGCCCCGGGCACCTGGGCGCGCTCGGTGAGGTGGGTGAGCCAGCGGCCCAGCAGCGGCACCCGGGCCGGTGCGGGGTAGGGGCCCGGATCGGGCTCCTCCGCCGTGCGGCGGAACCGGGTGGCCCGCCCGAGCAGCGCCAGGTGCCGCACCGAGCCGGCGTTGGGCACGATCAGCTGCGGCGCGTCGGCGCACAGCTCGCGGGTGACCGGGGTCTTCTCGCCGGTGGCGGGGTCCTTCTCGGAGCCCTCGATCAGCTCGACGGTTCCGGCGTAGGACTCCAGGTAGGGCAGCAACTCGTCGGCCAGGGCGGCCAGGAACTCCGCGCGACCGTCCCGGTTGAGCGGCTGCGGCACGAAGTGCAGCCGCGGCTCGGCGCGGTCGGTGCCGAGCAGCACGGCCAGCGGCGCGCCGTCCTCCGCCGCGGTGGCGAGCGGGATCAGCACCATCGGTGAGTCCGAGAGGTGCCGGTGCCGCACGGTGGCCAGCGGCTCGGCGTGCCCGCTGCGGATCGCCTCCAGCCGGGCGAGCGTGCTCAGCAGGCTCACCCGGACGCCGCCGCCGGCCCGACCGCTACCGGCTCGACCGCCACCGGCCATCCATCGGTGACCAGCGCGGGCCCGCCCAGCGCCTCGGCGCGCAACGCGGCGGCGTACCGCAGCCGCTCGGCCGCCTCGTCACCGTCGCCGCCCACCGCACCGCCTCCGTCGCCGCCCGCGCTCTCCCGACGCGCTGCCGCCGCCCCCGGGCAGGCCGCCGCCAGCACGCCGTCCACCGTGCGCAGGTCGCCGAGGTCGGCCCGCACCCCGCGCCCCAGTTGCTCGACCGCGCCCGCCGCCCGCGCCTGCGCCCGGCAGTGGAACCCCAACTCGCAGGCCGACAGGCACTCCGGACCGTAGGCGGCCGGCACGGAGTCCACCGCCGTCGCCAGTTCGGCCACCGGCCGGGTCGGCCGGCCCGCGTCGTCCGGCGCGAGGTCGAAGGTGGTCCCGGGCGGCAGGGTGTCCAGCAACTCCTCGATCCGGGTCATCCGGGCCAGCTGGCGCCGGGTGGTGGCCACCTCGCGCCGGACGTCGATCGCGGCGGCCACCGGCGTCTGTCCGAAGTCCTTGGGGCAGACCAGCAGCACCACGGGCTCCGGGGCACCGGGCAGGGCCGGGGCCGGCGGCTCGGGGAAGGCGGGCCGGTGCCGCTCGTCGTGCCCGGCCGCCGCCAGCAGCGCCAGGACGTAGACCGCGGCCTGCCGGGTGGCCGCGCCGACCTTCGCGGGGTCGGCCGAACCGTCCAGCACCGGGAAGGACTTGATCTCGACCACGGTGCACCGCCCGCCGTGCACCAGGACCGCGTCCGGCTCCAGGTAGGCGGGTGCGCCGGCCACGGTGAGCCGAAGCAGCGGGTGGTCGAGCAGCGTCCAGCACCCCGGGTCCGCCAGCGAGGCGGCGACCGCCGCGGCCAGTGCCTCGGCGGTGCGCGCCGCCCGCACCGCCGGACCGGAACGGGGCAGCAGGTCCGGGGTGTCCAGCCGGGTGCCGTCGTCGGCCGGCAGGCCGAGGTGCCGGCGCAGCGGCTCCAGCAGCGCCGCACAGCCGTCGGCCTTCAGCCGGGCCTCGAAGACCGTGCCGCGGGCGATCGCGAAGGGTGAGCGGCCGAAGGGAGCGGGCCGGCCGAGCCGG
Organism: Kitasatospora sp. NBC_01302; assembly: GCF_035976515.1. Lineage (NCBI taxonomy): Bacteria > Bacillati > Actinomycetota > Actinomycetes > Kitasatosporales > Streptomycetaceae > Kitasatospora > Kitasatospora sp. NBC_01302. The sequence goes on along the minus strand of NZ_CP108404.1, from coordinate 3,616,489 downwards.
CCCGCCACGGCGCCCTTGTCCACCCCGGCGGCGTCCAGCAGGGCCCGGCGCCGGCAGCCGGGATTGGCCGCCAGCGCGGCCAGCGCCCGGGCGTCCAGGCCGCGCTGCCCGGCGGCGCCGCGCAGGACCGAGAGCCGCGGACCGTGATCGGTGAGCGAGACGTTCATGGTGCTCGCCAGTCTCGCACCCGGCACCGACAACCCGGGCAGCACCCCGCCGGACCTCGCGCAGTGCCCGGGGCCGCCCCGGCAGGGGTGTACCGATCGGTAACCGACGGGTAGGGAATCATGGCAGTGCACCGACCGCTTCACCGCACCTAGTCCTCAGGAGTCCGCGATGCCCGCTCGACTGATCCTTGTCCGCCACGGTGAGACCGCCTGGTCGGCGAGCGGCCAGCACACCGGTCGGACCGACATCCCGCTGACCGAGGAGGGCCGGCAGATGGCCCGTGCCGTCGGTGCCCGGCTGCACCGCGCGCCGTGGTCCGGCCTGCCGGAGGCCGACGTCTACACCAGCCCGCTCTCCCGCGCCCGGGAGACCTGCGAGCTGGCCGGCTTCGGCGACCGCGCGGTGGACCGGCCCGAGCTGCTCGAGTGGGACTACGGCGCCTACGAGGGCCGCACCGGTGCCGAGATCCGCGAGCACGACCACCCCGGCTGGCTGATCTGGCGCGACGGCGTGCCGCAGGGCGAGAAGCTGGCGGAGGTCGGCGCCCGGGCCGACGCCTTCCTCGCCGGGATCGAGGAGGACCACGGCACCCCGCACCCCGAGACCACCACGATGCACGCCGCCGACCGCGACGTGATCGTCTTCGCCCACGGCCACCTGCTGCGGGTCCTGGCCGCCCGCTGGCTGGGCCAGGCACCGGAGTTCGGCCAGCGGCTCAAGCTCGGCACGGCGGCGCTCTCGGTGCTCTCCTGGGAGTACGGCCTGCCCGCCGTCGAGATCTGGAACGACCACAGCCACCTGGACACGCCGACCGCCTGAGGTCGGGCCGGGCCGCCGGATCAGGCCGCAGCGCGGTCGAAGCCGGCCAGGAACACCCCGACCTCGCGCACCCCCCGGAAGGGGCGCAGCCGCTCGGCCGTGTCCGCGAGCATGCCGCGGATCCGCGCCGAGCGGACGTCGCCAAGCAGGGCGACCGCCGCGCTGCCGTGCCCGGCGGCGCCGGCCAGGTCGCCGCGGCCGAGCCGGTCATGGGCCAACTCGGCGGTGTACAGGGCCCGGTTGCGCACGAAGTGCGGCTCCTGGAGCGCTATCGCCAGCCCGGCCCGCTCGCTGGCCAGGTCCCACTCGCCCAGTGCCGACCAGCACTGCGCCTCCAGGCCGGCGATCTCGGCCTCGCCGTAGAAGGACATCCACTCCGGGTCGGACTCGCTCTCGCCGCGTTCGAAGAGCGTGTACGCCCGGGCCAGCGCCCGCTCGCAGGCACTCCGGTCGCGCAGCAGCGCCCAGCCGCCCGCCTCGCGCATCACCAGCAGCGAGAGCAGGCGCTCGGAGTCCAGGTGGCGGGCGGCGCTCTGGCCGGCCTGGGCGGCCCGCAGCGCCTCGCGCGGGCGCCCCGCGTCCCGGGCCAGGAAGGCGCTGTTGCAGAAGACATGGGCCTCCAGCGCCGAGTCGTTCGCCATCCGCGCGGTGGCCAGCGCCTCGGCGTAGAACGAGCGGGCATCGGCCAGCCGTTGTGAGTCGTGCGCCAACCAGCCCACCGAGATGGCCAGTTCGCCGGCCGTCGACTGCAACCGCCGCTCGGTGGCGAGGGTGTAGTCGCCCTCGTTGAGCAGCACGTACGCCTGCCGCAGCGACTGCCCGGCCCGCTCGAACAGGGTGTCGCCGCCACGCACGTCATCGGCCAACCGGATCTCCCGGACGGCCTCTTCGACGATCTGGACGTCGGCTCCGCCGACCTTGCGCGGTGCGGGCAGCGGCGGCAGCGGCGGCAGGCCGGGCAGCGGCAGCGCGGCGGGTGCGGCGGCGGCCGCGCGGGCCGGCGCATCGAGGCCGAGCACGGTGGCCAGGGCGGTCGGACCGCCACTCAGGAACGTACGGCGACGCACGTCGTCGTTCTCCTCGTCGGGATGGTGCGGGGAGAGCCGCAGGGCGGCCGGCCGGGCCGGCACGACCCCGCCGGCCGGGCGACCGCGGACGGCCGTCCTGGGGGAGAAGCCGAGGTCCTGCAGCGAACGGTCCGGCCACATATGGCGGAACACCCGCTCGTACGCGTAGTTGGGACAGCGGATCGCGCCGGCCTCGACCCGGCCGATGTACCGGGCGTCGCACGACACGTGCTCGCCGATCTCCCGCGCGGCGCGGCGGATCGCGGTGGCGAACTCGGCGGGGGAGAGGTCGCCGCGCAGCTCGCGCATCGCGGTGTTGGGCGTCGGCGCGTGGGTGGTCGTGGTCGTGGTCGCGGGACCGGTCACAGGTGCGGGCGCGGCGATTGTGGGGGCCATGGTGCGCTCCGGGGCGAGACGGTGCTAGCCGTACGGTCGGCGCCCGTCCGGTAACAGGGCGGGCGGCTGAGCCTCGATGGACCGAAGCGGCCCGGTGAGGCACAGCTCGACAGTACCGGCTGTCATCAGGTGATCACGATGGGTTTCCGGGAAAATAACCACTATTCAGTGGCAAATCCGACATATCTCAAGGGTTCTGCCATGAAATGCCATGGCTTGCTGTAGGAAGCCCCGTGGCTAATCCGGGCTCGGTTCCGTTGTGTTGATATCGGGCGGCCGGTGGGGACGGTCTCCCGACGCACCACCCATCCATCGTTCAGCTTCAGTAGCCATTCATACCATCAGTTCACTTCTCTCACTGACAGTCCCTCAGTCTGTCCTGTACGAGGGGGAGTTCGACGGCGGGCGGTCGAACGTGGGGGAAAGCGGACGTGAGCGGCGAGGAGCGAACCGAACCAGGAGGGCCCACATGATGGTCACCGGGATGCCGCAGTTCCGTACGTTCCTCACCGGGGAGTTGCCACGCCGGCGGGAGGGCGGGCAGCGCTGTGACACGGTCATCGTGCCGCTGCGGCTCGGCCTGGAGACGCTCGACATCCTCAGACTGCGCCGGGCCTGCGGTTCGGTCGCCCAGGGAGCCGGCGGCGCCAGCGTCAGCTTCCTGGTGCCGGCCGGCACCGCCGAGCGCTGGCACCTGCCCGGCACCTGCTGTCTGCCCGGCGCCATGCCGCTGGCCGCCACCGACCCGCGCTGGCTGGTGCCGCCCGCCGGTGCCGAGTCCGCCGTGGCCACCACCGACCCCTGGGTGCTGCGCTCGGCACTCTGCGAGGCCGCCCGCACCCTCACCGCGAGCGGCCTCGGTCCGTTCTGAGCCCGGTCCCCCCGTCCGGGTCCGCTCTCCCCGCAGTCCGGCCCCCGAGCCGTCGCGTCGGCTCCCACCTGCGCGTTCACCCGGCAGCCGGGGGATACTTCGTTCCATGGGACGAGAGCAACGAGCCCCCCGCAGGCGTTCGACCACCCCCGAGGAGCCCGCCGCCACCGGCCCTCGTTCGCACCGCACCGAGTTCGGCCTGGCCGAGCTCCTCCCCGACCGCGACCACCCGCAGGCCTGGTCACTGCTGCTCGACGGCGCCCCGCAGTCGCACGTCGACCTCGCCGACCCGACCCGGCTCGCCTTCGAGTACCAGCGCAGGCTCGGCCACCTCATCGACCTCGCCGCCGCCCCCGGCAAGCCGATCCGGGTGCTGCACCTGGGAGGTGGCGCACTGACCCTGGCCCGCTACACCGCCGCCACCCGCCCGCGCTCGCGGCAGCAGGTCGCGGAGCTGGACACCGCGCTCACCGAGTGGATCCGGGCCGAACTCCCCACCCCGCCCGGCTGGCAGATCAAGGTCCGCGGCGGTGACGCCCGCGCCGTGCTGGAACGCGCCCCCGAGGCCGGCGCCGACCTGGTGATCGCCGACGTCTTCGCCGGTGCCCGGGTGCCCGCCCACTGCACCACGGTGGAGTTCGCCACCCTCGCCGCCCGCGCGCTCGCGCCCGGCGGCTGCTACGCCGTCAACATCGCCGACGGCGGCGCGCTGGCCTTCGCCCGCTGCCAGGTCGCCACCCTCCTCGCGGTCTTCCCCGAGGTGGCGCTGATCGCCGACCCCGCGGTGCTGCGCGGCAAGCGGTTCGGCAACCTGATCCTGGCCGCCTCCCACGCCCCGCTGCCGATCGCGGAGTTGAGCCGCCGCACGGCCGGGGACGCCGCCCTCGCCCGACTGGAGCACGGCCGCGAGCTCGCCGCCTTCACCGGCGGCGCCCCGGTGGCCACGGACGCCTCGGCGGCCCCGTCGCCCGCGCCGCCGCCGGACACCTTCAAGCACGTGGGGCGCTGAGCCGTCCGGCGGCCGGGGAGTCTCAGCAGCCCGGGGCGAGCGGCCGGTGTGTCGCTGGTCGGCGCGTCAGTGGCCGCGCGGCAGTCCGCGGTGCTTGTACATCGCGGCCCCCGTCAGCAGCAGCCCGGCCGCGATCGGCATCAGTACCGCGTCCTGTGAGCCGGTCGCCGCGAGCGGCTCGGCGGACGTGGTGCCACCTTCGGCCGCGGTGCCGCCCGGCGTGCGCGAGCCGCCGCGGCCCGCTGCCCCGGTTCCGGCGCCCCCGCCGGTCGTGTTCGGTCCGCCGACGGAGGCCGAACGTCCGCCGTCCCGTGAGGCGGTGAGCTCCACCGTGTGCGCGGAGGCCGCGAGCCCGGACAGTCCGTCGGCCGTCGGGCTCCCCGCGCGGGCGCCGGTGGAGCCGCCCGCGGCGCCCGCGCTCCGGGCCTGCGCGGCGGTGCTCCAGTCATCCGCCAGGCCCCCCTGGCCCTGGGTCGTCGTTCCGGTGGGCGGCAGTCCACCGCGCGGCAGCGGCAGGCGGGGGAGCGCGCCGCCCCGCCCGGTCACGCCGGTCTGCGCGGCGGACTGCCCGTCCCCCGCGCCCGAGCGCGCGTCCTGCGGCGAGCGGCCCTGCGGCGGCACGGACGGGAGCAGGACGCCCGCGATCGCGAACGCGTCGGGCACCGCCTTCGTCGCCTGCCCGGGCAACGGCAGGTCGCCGGCCCGGATCCGGCTGTGCAGCAGCTGGTTGACGTCCCCGGTCCCGCCGGTCGCGCCGACGGCCGTGCCGGTCGCTGTGCCGGCGGCCTCGCCGAGTCCGGTCGAGCCGAGCACGCCCGATCCGTTCGGCTCGACCGCATCCGCCGCGCCGGGGGCCCGGATCGGCGTCGACCCGTCGGTGAGCCCGGCCGGCGGGGTTCCCGAGCCGCCGCCCGGCGCGCTGCCCGTGGCCGGGTCGTTCGCCGCCGGTCCGTGCGTCGTGCGCCGGGCGGGCGAGGCGGCGGTGTCGCGCGCGCGGGTCGTGGTCGTCCTGAACACCTGGGCCGGTGCCGCGGCGCGAGCGGGCTCGACCGCCCGGACCGGTCCGGCCGGCGGGCCGACGGCCGCGGCGTGCCCGGCGCCGAATCCCAGCCCCAGACCCCAGACCTGTGCCAGCACCGCACCACCGGCCGCCAGGACACGGGCGGGCGAGCGCCGGCTGCTCCGTAACCCGCGCTGTGCTGGCAGGACCGCCGCCGACCGCGAGGCAGACGACGGCTCGGGCGCGGGGAACGGATGATTGGCTCGCACGTGAGGGGAGAACGACCCCACCCGCCGGAAGGTCACGCGGAAGGCTGACGCCATGGACGGCCGAACGCGCCAACGAGGTCGATTTCCAGCCGATCCGGCGTCAAGTCGGCGGGAGGGGGCGCGCGCCGCCGCGGGCGGTCGGCGCGGGGCGCCCGCGGGTCGGCCCCGCGGTGCCCGAGTGCCCTGTGCGGCTCAGGAGTTGGGCCGCAGCGTCCAGAGCACGCTCATCTCGCCGGTCACCGCGCCGTCCGCGCGGGTGATCTCCACCGTGACCGGGAACTCCGGGCGCTGACCCGCGTCCAGCTCCGCGATGATCTCCGCGATCGGGCGCCCCAGCGTCGCGGTCGCGGTCACCTCGCCCTTCGCCAGCTTCTTGTAGGCGATCTGCGCGCTGACCGCGAGCGGCACGGCCCGCGAGAGCTGGTCGCCGAAGGCCGCCAGCACGATGCACCCGCTGGCCGACTCGCCCAGCGTGAACATCGCACCGGCGTGCGGGCCGCCCACGTGGTTGTGGAAGTCCGGCTGGTCCGGCAGGCGCAGCACCGCCCGCTCGGGGGTCGTCTCCAGGTACTCCAGGTTCAGCGTCCGGGCCATCGGGACGGTGGAGGCGAGCAGCTGGCCGATCGTGGGTGTCGTCATGGGCGCTATGTTACTTGCCGGTAGCCTGTCGCGGCAGGGGGGTCCTGCGACTGCTCTCCGCCCGGCCGTCCGGAAAACGACTGAGGGCCTGATCTCCGACTGGAGATCAGGCCCTCAACTGATGGGGTGAGTGACGGGACTCGAACCCGCGGCCACCTGGACCACAACCAGGTGCTCTACCAACTGAGCTACACCCACCATCTGTCTTGCGCGTTCCCGCGCTGACAGGAAGAACTCTACAGGATCCGAGAGGGTGCTCGCGCCAGGGTTTCCGTGCCCGCCCAGGTGGGCGGCGGTGGCCGGCGCCGGAGGTGACCTGGGCCACAACGCCGGCGCCGGGACGGGCGGACGCCGGGGTTCAGTCCGACGGCTGCTGATACTTGGCCGCGATCTCGCGGGCCGCGTCACCGTCCGGGCCGGGCTGCGGGACGAACACCGCCTCGCGGTAGTACCGCAGTTCGGCGATGCTCTCCCGGATGTCCGCCAGCGCCCGGTGACTGCCGCCCTTCGGGGGGCTGTTGTAGTACGCCTTCGGGTACCAGCGGCGGGCCAGCTCCTTGATCGAGGAGACGTCCACGATCCGGTAGTGCAGGTGCCCCTCCAGGGCCGGCATGTCCCGGGAGAGGAACCCGCGGTCGGTGGCCACGGAGTTGCCGCACAGCGGGGTCCGCCCGGCCTCCGGGGCGTGCTGGCGGACGTAGTCGAGCACCATCTGCTCGGCCTCGGCCAGCGTCACCCCGTCCGCGAGCTCGTCGAGCAGGCCGGAGGAGGTGTGCATCTCGCGTACCACCTCCGGCATGGTCACGAGCGCCTCCTGCGGCGGGCGGATCACGACGTCCACGCCCTCGCCGAGGATGTTGAGCTCGGAGTCGGTGACCAGCGCGGCCACCTCGATCAGCGCATCGCGCTCGAGGTCGAGGCCGGTCATTTCACAGTCGATCCATACCAAACGGTCGTTCACATGACTCACCCTACGGTGCAAGCCCACCGCGCGGGCAGCACCAGTACCGCCATCGTTGCCGTTCCCGTTGCCGCACCCGCCGGGCCGGCCGGCGCAGATCCCGGCGCGGGGCCGAGCCCGGAATCCGCGGGCCGGGTCACCGAGCGGCTCCCCGGCTCGGACACCTGCTCAACCGGCCCCCCGCCCGGGCGCCCTGGCAGAGGCCGACGGGACGTCGTGCCCGGCCCCCTCCGGGCCGAGCACCGAACGCCTTCCCGTCCCGGGGGCTCGCCCGGCGGCCGACCGGGCCTTCTCGCGTGCAGCCGCCGGGCGGGTGAGGCCGGGCATCCTGCTCTCAGCCCTCGGCTCTCCGCCCTCAGGTATCCGCCGGGGCACCTCCCTGACCCTTCGGTCGGGAGGTGCCCCGGCGGAGCCGTCCACCGATCCGACGTGAACCGTCGGACAGGCCCTACTCGGCCGCGCTGTCGGCCCCGGTGTCCACCGCGTCCATGGCGTCCATGGCCTCCATGGCATCGGTGAGGTCCCGTCGGGACGGCGTGCCCGCCGACGGCTGGGCCCGGCGCTGCTCCGACCCACCCGGAGCGGTCTCCCCGGTGAACGCGCCGCCAGGACGGGCCGCCGGGTTCGGCAGGCCGTACCCGGCGCCCCGAGCGGCGGGCCGCTGACTGCCCGACAGCCTGGGGCGGTCCGCGTGATCGGCCGTGCCGCGACCAGCTGTCGGCCGAGTGCCACCGTCGGCCGGCCCTGGACCGCCGGACGCGCCGGTCACCCCGGCCGCCCGACCACCGGGCACGGCCCGGCCGCTCCGCTCTGCCGCAGCCCGCTCTGCCGCAGCCCGCTCAGCCGCAGCCCGCTCGGCTGCGAGCCGGTCCGTGGCCGAGCGGTCCACCTTCGACCGGTCCACTGCCGACCGGTCAGCCGCCGAGCGGTCCACTGCCGGGCGCTCGGTGCGATGCCCGCCGCCGGTGCCCCGAGCGCTCGGCTGCGAGTGGCCGTCCTCCGCCACCGCGTGCTCGACCGGTCGCGGCGGACCGGCCGGACCACGTCGGGTGGCCGGACCGGGCTGCGGCGGAACCAGCGGCCGTATCCGGTTCTTGCCCGGAGGCGGCAGCGCGCCGGGCGGCAGTCCCCGCCCGGTCGCGGCCGACCCGTTCACGCCCGGCCGACCGGTGCCCCGGGGAGCGCCGGTTCCCGCCGGGCCCTGGACCGCGCCGCTGTCGGCCGCTCCGTGGCCGGGCGGCAGTCCGCCGTAGCCCTTCCCCGCGCTCTTCCCAGCACCCTTCCCGGCCGCACCGGCGCCGCCCGCGGCGAGCGGGCCGGTGGCGCCGACCGGACTGCCGGGCGTCCCGGGGGCCGCGGCCCCTGGTCCCGCGGATCCGCCGCCCGCACCGCCGACGCCGCCGCCGACGCTGCCGCCCAGGGCACCGCCGGACGCCGCCGCGCCGCCGACAGCCGTGAAGCCCCCGGCCGGTGCCGCCGTCCCGCCGGGAGTGCCGGCGACACCGACAGCGCCGGAGACCCCGACGCCCGTGGCGCCGCCCACGCCGGTACCGCCGCCGAAACCCGCACCGACGGCCGGGGCTCCCGGTCCGCCGGTGGTTCCCGTCGACCGCTCGGCAGCGCGGTCACCGCCGCGCTCGGCCGACCCGCCCTGTGCGGGCACGCCGACCACCGGGCCGGGCCCCGGGCGGCGAGCCCGGTAGCTGGTCCGGTAGGCGGCCGGTGAGACGCCGAGCTGGCGGCGGAAGTGCCCGCGCAGCGCGACCGGCGAGCGGAACCCGCAGCGCCGGGCGACGTCGTCGACCGAGAGCTCGGAGGTCTCCAGCAGCCGCTGTGCCTGCAACACCCGCTGGGTGATCAGCCACTGCAGCGGCGCGCTGCCGGTGAGCGTGCGGAACCGCCGGTCGAAGGTCCGCCGGCTCATGTACGCGCGTGCCGCCAGCACCTCGACGTCGAACTGCTGGTTGAGGTTCTCCAGCGCCCAGGTCACCACCTCGGCGAGCGGGTCGTTGCCGATCTCTTCCGGTAATGACTGATCGATGTACTGGGCCTGACCGCCCCCGCTGCGCCGGTTGGGCACCACCAGGCGGCGGGCCAGGGCGTTGGCGGCCTCGGCGCCGTGATCGCTGCGGACCACGTGCAGGCACAGGTCGATGCCGGCCGCGGTGCCCGCCGAGGTCAGCACGTCGCCGTCGTCGACGAAGAGTTCGCGCGGATCGACGTGCACCCGCGGGTACCGCTTGGCGAGCGTCGGCGCGTACATCCAGTGGGTGGTCGCGGGCCGTCCGTCCAGGAGCCCGGCGGCGGCCAGGACGAAGGCGCCGGTGCAGAGTCCGATGATCCGCGCGCCCTCGTGATGGGCCTTGCGCAGGGCGGCGATCGCCTCCACCGGCGGCGGCTGCGAGATCGAGCGCCATGCGGGCACCACGATGGTGCCGGCCCTGGCCAGTGCCTCCAGGCCGAACGGGGCGGTCAGGGTCACCCCACCCGTGGTGGTCAGCGGTCCGTCCTCGCCCGCGCAGACCAGCAGCCGGTAGCGCGGCACACCCGCGTCCTGGCGGTCGACGCCGAAGACCGAGAGCGGGATGGAGCTCTCGAAGATCGGTGCCCCGCTGAAGATCAGCACGGCGACGGTCTCACGCCGTCGCCGCCCGGCGAGCTTGCGCGGTGCGACGCTGACGGCGGGTGCACCGGAGCCGCCGGCCGTGCCGAGGCCGGGCGTTCCGCCCAGCGCACCGCCGCTCGCGCCGCTGCCGCTCAGCGCTCCGCCACCAAGTCCGTTGCCCCCCAAGCCGTTCCCGCTCAACCCGCCGGCCCCCAAGCCACTGCCCCCCAAGCCACTGCCCCCCAAGCCACTGCCCCCCAAAGCACTGCCCCCCAAGCCGCCGAGCCCACTGCCGCCCAGCCCGTTCGGGCCGCCCGGGGCCGGATTGCCCAACCCGCCGTGGCCGGTCGGCCCCAGCGGTCCACCGAGGCCGCCGCCGAGCGCGGAAGCGCCGCCGAGGCCGGAGCTGACAGGGTGTCCGCCCAGGACGCCGCCTTCGTTCGAGCCACCGATCGGACCTGATGCCACACCGCGTCCCAGGCCGATCCCGGCCACCGCACCCGCGCTCGTCGTCCTGGCCGTGGCCGCCGCCTGCTGGACGGCGAAGAGCAGCGCCTCCGGTCGGCCGGGGAAGGCCTCGCCGAAGGACTGCTGACGACCGGAGGGCTCCTGACGAGCCGTCCGGTTCCGCTCGGCCCCACTGCCGCCGGAGACGAGGGGGAGACGGGGCGAGGACGGGGAGCGGGGCGCGACCGCCGGCGGGGTGAGCGAAGCCGACGGGGCGAGCGGGGCCGCACCTCTCGGTGCGTGGCCAACATGGCCGGCCGGGGACTGGCCGCTGTCAGGACCTGTCTCGCTCCTGCTCACCCTGTTCAAGGCGCCCAAGCCCCCTCGGTGGTGTGGTGTGGTGATGCGGCACTGCTCAACAAGATCGAATCTAGTGGGTGCACCGTCGCCGTTGTGACAAGTTCACCATCCGACGCTATGTCGACATGGCAATTTGGCGTGATGCATTCGATCACGAAGCGTGGCACCCGTCGACCCCTCTGGGAAGGGGGCGGGCACGCGGGTGGCTGGTTGCGGTACGGCGGATCCCTGCGAGGAGCGGATCGTTGACCTCCTGAGGCGTCGTCGGCTGGAGGTATCTCCAACCTCAGTCGCTCGGCCCAAAATTGACTGAAAACAGGCGTTGCGGAGTTGGGGCGTGCAGTGTCCGCGTGCGCCTTGCGGACCGGTGACGAGCGCCCCGTTCTGCTGCCGGGCCCGGTCGGTCGGGCGATCGCCGCCGGTCGGAGCGCCGCTTCACCGATGATCCGGCGCGTCCGGGGGCCGCCGGAGCCGGCTCGAACAGGCCACGCGCCTCCGGGGTCGCGGGGCCGGCGGCGGGGCGTTCGGCCGAGCGATCGGTGGGGTTGCCGACAGGCCGGCCGTCGGCGCCGGGATGGTGCAGCCGAGCGGGCCGGCGGCTGGTGCCTTCGGCGGCCGGTGGCCCGCGGGCGGCGATTCCGGTGGAATTCCCGCCGGACGCCGTGGGCGACTCCGGATATCGGATCACTATTTCCCGATGGATCAATCATGCGCGCCATGATCTCTGTAGCCGAACTGACAGTAATACGAATAACCACTCGACGTCGTCCCTCCTCCCTATCCATCCCCTTCGCCCTCCTCCGTCGCAGAGAGTCGCTGCCCCCACGCGGACGATTACCCTGACGCTCATTCCGAGGGCGTCCTGCCGCGCTCCGGAGAGCCGCCCATCGCTGTGCGCGCTTCCGCACTCGAACGTCGCCCGCGGCCCGCGGCGCTCGTTTTTCTCCGTCCACAGTCGAACGGCTGCCGCGGGTCAGCCGACGGTGACGGCGATCGCCGCGGCGGCCGCCGGGCTGTCGCGCCCGGCCAGCCGCTCGAGCGGCACCGGGGCGGGCCCGCCGACCTCCTCGGCCCCTTCGGCCCACTGTCCGGCCTTCTCGGCCTGCCGAGCGGCGCCCGCTGCCTGGGCGCTCCCCTTCCCCTTCCTCTTCCTCTGTGCGTCGTTCGGTGCGGCCGCTGCTGCCGCCGGTACGGCCGCTCCCTCGGCCAGGACCAGGGCGACGGCCTCCGGCAGCGTCGCGGCGCTGTGCGTGGGCCGGTAGGCCTGCTCGGACCACGGGCGGCCGTGGTGCAGCCAGACGCTCCGCAGGCCCGCCGCGGCGGCCCCGGCGATGTCCGCGGGAGCGTGGTCGCCGATCACCCAGGTGTCGGCGGTCCAGTCGGTCGCGAGGTCGATGCCGCAGCGCTGCGCCGCCGTCTCGAAGATCAGCGGGTCCGGCTTGGCGCAGCCGGCCTCCTCCGACACCACCCAGGCGTCGACCAGCGAACCGAGCCCGGTCCGGCGGATCTTCGCCACCTGAGCGGTGGTCCCGCCGTTGCTCACGATGGCGATCGTCCAGCCTGCCGCCCGGGCGGCGCGCAGTGCCCGCAGGTGGTCGCCGGGGCAGCTGATGTGGGAGTTCATCCCCCTCCGGTAGTGGGTGAGGAGGCTGTCCAGGGACAGGTCGAGGCCGTAACGCCGCCGGGTGGCACCCAGCACCGTGCTCCGCGGGACGTAGCCGCCGCCGTCCATGACGGTGAGCCACCCCACGTCGCCGGGGGGGAGCCCGAACTCTCCGAGAAAGCCTGCGGCCCAGGCCTGGAAGGCGGCGTCGCGCGGGAGCAGGGTGTTGTCCAGATCGAGCAGTAACAGCGGCATGGCGTGCATGCTGCCAGTGCGGACTGCCAGGAGGAAGCGTGCCTGCCTGGTGGAGGCCTCAGGCGCCACATTCATCTCATCAACCCCAGGGGTCCCCGAAGTTCGTGCCTCTGGTCTGTGGTCGACCTGTTGCATCGGCAGACTCCGTCAGGCAAGCTCCTGGGAACCACGCGAGGGCGGGGCGTGATCTGGCTGCTGCGGGGCGCGTGCTGATTACCTCGCGCCGCTGCCATTAGCGGGATCATTGTCATACCTTGCCGCAATGGCTGGGCGACTACGCTCGCCCGTCGTACTCTGAAAGGAACAGGTCACTTACGGTGCCGCTCGGCCACAACCGACCACGTGCCAATGAATGGCCTGCCGCCTGGGCAGCGCTGTCCTTCCTGTCGGCCCATCTCACTCGAAGAGTCTCGATTCATGGCCGGTTTTGAGTCTCCGCGATCTGCGGACCCGTTCCGCATTCTCGGCGCGGCGGATTTCTCCTCCACGGATTCGCTGCCCGATTCCACCTGGTGTCGGCAGTCCCCGCCAACACCGCAGTCACGTCCCGGTGGTGCAAGGGCGCGCCGGGTTTGGCCCAAGCCACGGCAGCGTCGCGAGGAGTCGGCGGCCGCTGCGGCGGGGGGTTCGGATGGCGCCGGTACCGCACCTGGCGCCGGTCAGAATGGTGGAGGCGACGTGAAGTCCCGGCACTCCAAGCAGACTGTTCCGCTCGGCGGGCAGGCTCCCGACGTGCAGTCCGAGCCGGTCCGGCCGTGCGATCCGGCCTTCCAGCACGGCGTGGTGGTCGGCTTCGACGGCTCGCTCTCCAGCGAGCGGGCACTCGCCTACGCGGTGGGCATGGCCCGCCGCTCCCACTGCGGCCTGGTCATCGTGCACGTGGCCAACCGCCTGCCCGCCACCGTCTGGGCCGGCTGTGAGCCACCGGTCTTCGTCGACCTGCCCGACCACCGCACCGAGGTGCTCGGCCTGGAGCTGGCCTGTGCGGACTTCCTGTCCGGCGTGCCCTGGATCCTGGTCGAGCGTGGCGGAGACATCTGCCACGAGATCGAGGAGGTCGGGAAGGAGTACGCCGCCGACGCGATCGTGGTCGGTACGACGCACGGCCTGCTCGGCCGCCTCTTCGGTTCGGTCTCGGGCCGTCTCGCCCGGCGGGCCAACCGCCCGGTGATCGTGATCCCCTGATCCGCGCTCAGCTGCTCGACGGGACGCGGTTCTGAATGCCCCGAGGGTGATGGGCGGGCCATCGAGTGGAATGGCCAGCCGATATTCCGTCATTTCCGCGCCCAGGCGGGCGGCGCCTCCGAGCCGTGCGCCGCTGCCGCGAACCACGGGTCGTCGCTGGAGGGGACTGGCGGCGGGGTGGTCGAGCGGCCCCGCCAGAGCGCTCTGACGAAGGATCACCGCCCGAACGTCCACCAGTCGTCCTCATGCACAGCCGTCCCACTCGACGGCTCTCCCACGCCCGGCCGTCCGCACCGGGCCGTCCCCGCTCCTCCTGGCCGGCCTGCTCCTGGTGGCCAGCGTCAGGAGGACATCCCCAACTCGCGGGCGATCAGCATGCGCTGGACCTCGGAGGTGCCCTCTCCGATCTCCAGGATCTTGCTGTCGCGCCAGAAGCGGGCAACGGGATACTCGTTCATGAAGCCGTAGCCGCCGTGGATCTGGGTGGCCTCGCGGGCGTTGTCGACCGCAGCTTCGGAGGAGTAGAGCTTTGCGATGGCGGCCTCCTTCTTGAAGGGCTCGGCGAGTAGCAGCCGGGAGGCCGCGTCCCGCCAGGCGAGGCGTGCGAGGTGCGTCCGCATCTCCATGTCGGAGATCTTGAACTGGATCGCCTGGTTGGCCCCGATCGGGCGGCCGAAGGCGCGCCTGGTCGCGGCGTACTGGAGCGACTGGTCGACGCAGCCCTGAGCAAGGCCTGTGGACAGAGCTGCGATGGCAATGCGGCCCTCGTCGAGGATCCGCAGGAACTGGGCGAAGCCGCGGCCTCGCTGGCCGAGCAGGTTGGCCTCGGGGACTCGGCAGTCGGTGAAGGACAGTTCGCGGGTGTCGGAGGCGTTCCACCCGACCTTGGAGTACTTCTTCGACACCTGGAACCCGGGGGTGCCGACAGGCACGATGATGGAGGAGATCTCGCGCTTTGACGAGCCCTCGCCGCCGCCTTCACTCGAACGAGCGATCGGTTCGGTCAGGGCGGTCACGGTCACCAGGCCGGTGATGTCGGTGCCGGAGTTGGTGATGAAGCACTTGGTGCCGTTGATCACCCACTCCCGGGTGGCCTCGTCGAACCGGGCCGTGGTCCGGGTGGCGCCCGCGTCGGAGCCGCCCTCGGGCTCGGTCAGGCCGAACGCGCCGAGCATCTCGCCCGAGGCGAGCTTCGGCAGCCACTCGCGCTTCTGCTCCTCGGTGCCGAAGCGGTAGATCGGCATCGCGCCCAGCGAGACGCCGGCCTCCAGGGTGATGGCCACCGAGGAGTCCACCCGGGCGAGTTCCTCGAGGACCAGGCAGAGCGCGAAGTAGTCGCCGCCCATGCCGCCGTACTCCTCCGGGAACGGCAGGCCGAACAGGCCCATCCGGCCCATCTCCTTGACGATCTCGTACGGGAACTCCTCCCGCTCGTAGAAGTCGCCGATCGTCGGAGCGATCACGTCGGCGGCGAACTCGGCCACCGTGCGGCGCAGCTCCTCGTACTCGGAATCCAGTCGGTGGTCGAGCATCTGATCCTCCAGTCGTTCGCCCGGGTCGGATGGTCCGGGCGCAGAGTGGTGCGAAGGGCGGAAACGGGTGCCACGGGCGCGTGTTGAGAGCGCTCAGCGGCGCGTGGCAGAAGGGTGCGCCGACCGGCGCCACCAGCCAGTCGGCAAGGTGACGCCCGGTCGGCGATGGACTTGTCAGTTGGCCGGGGACACGGTTCCGGCCAGTGCCTGCACGGCACGTGAGGGGCTGGGACGGCCGAGCTGCCCGGCCAGCCAGACGCTGGTGCCGACGAGTGCCGGGAGGTCCACGCCGGTCTCGATGCCGAGGCCGTGCAGCATCCAGACCAGGTCCTCGGTGGCGAGGTTGCCGGTGGCGCTCTTCGCGTACGGGCAGCCGCCCAACCCGCCGGCCGAGGAGTCGACCACGGTCACGCCGTGGCGCAGCGCGGTGAGCGTGTTGGACAGCGCCTGCCCGTACGTGTCGTGGAAGTGGACGGCGAGCTGCCCGACCGGCACCCCGCCCCGGGCGAACGCCGTGAGCAGCTGCGCCACCTGGCCGGGCGTGGCGACGCCGATGGTGTCCCCGAGGCTCAACTCCGTGCAGCCGAGCTCGATCAGCGCCCGCCCGGCCTCGACCACCTGCTCGGGCGCGACCGGCCCCTCCCAGGGGTCGCCGAAGCACATCGAGAGGTAGCCGCGGACCTTGAGGCCGTGCTCGGTCGCCCGCCCGACCACCGGGCGGAACATCTCCAGCACCTCGGCCATCGAGCGGTTGAGGTTGCGCCGGGCGAACGTCTCGGTCGCGCTGGCGAAGACGGCGACCTCGTCGGCGCCGTGCGCCAGTGCGCGGTCCAGGCCGCGCTCGTTGGGGACCAGCACGGGCAGCCGCAGTCCGGGGTACCGCGTGCGCAGCTCGGCCAGCCGGGGCAGCAGCTCCTCGGCGTCGGCCAACTGGGGGACCCACTTCGGGTGCACGAAGCTGGTCGCCTCGATGGTCCGCAACCCGGCGGCGGCGAGCCGCGCGATGAACTCGGCCTTCACCTCGACCGGGACCAGGGCGCTCTCGTTCTGCAGCCCGTCGCGGGCGCCCACCTCGTGGATGCGGATCCGGGCCGGCAGTGCCGGGTCCCCGACCACGCTGGGCAGGCCCAGGTCGAGCGTGCTCGGGTCGCCGGCCGGTTGCGCCGTCCGGGTGGTTTCCGCGTCCTGGGATCCGTGCGGGCCCGCTGTCACCTGATCGGCGGTCATGAGTTCACCTCTGCGGATTCGTCGGCCTCGGCGGACTCCTCGGGGAGGACGACCGCGAGCAGCTGCTCCATCGCGACCGTGGCGCCCGCCACGGCGTGCAGTTCGCTGACCACGCCGTCGTGCGGCGCGGCGATCACGTGCTCCATCTTCATGGCTTCCAGGACCATCAGTGCCTGTCCGCGCCGGACCACCTCGCCGACCGCGGCCTTGACCACGGTGACCGTGCCCGGCATCGGCGCGGTGAGGGCGCCGTGATGGGCGGCGGTGGCCGAACCGCGCTCGGCCACCGGGTCGTACGGGTGCACCGCCCAGCTGTCGCCGCCGATGCCCAGCCAGAGCACCGGGCTGCCGCCGGGCGCCGAGGCGGAGTTGTCGGTCGCGTACGCGAAGGTGGTGCGCAAGCCGTCGACGGTGAGGGCGAGATCGGTGGCGCCGAGCACGGCGCGGGCCCGGCGGACCGGACCATCGCCCAGACGGACCAACAGATCCGAGAAACCACTTGAAGAAGTGTCGGTGGCCTCCACTACGGTGTCGGCACTGACAGGTCGTACTCGTACCGGCACCGGCTCCTGCCCGGGGATCCGCAGTCGGTGCGTCGTCCAGGCCGGCTCGCCGGCCAGGCGCCAACCGGAAGGGAGCGAGAACGGGTCGGTCCAGCCGTCGGAGGCGACGGCCGGTGCGAGCCCGAGGTGCCGCACGAGTGCCGCGGCGATCAGTACGGCCTCCGATGCCGCGGTGGCGTTCTGCGCCGCGCGGTCGCCCGGTTCGACCAGCAGTTCGGGGTGCTGCTGGACGAGTCGCTCGACCAGACCGGTGTCGAGCCGCCCGGCCACCACGTCGGGGTGGGCGAGGAGTCGGCGCAGGAAGCCGGCGTTGGTGGTGATGCCCAGGATCCGGGTGTCCGCGAGGGCGGTGCGCAGCCGCAGCAGCGCGGTGGCGCGATCCGGGCCGTAGGCGATGACCTTGCCGAGCATCGGGTCGTACGCGCTGGTGACCGTGGTGCCCGCGGTGAGTCCGGAGTCCACCCGGACCCCCTCGCCACGCGGCTCGTCCAGCAGCAGGATCCGGCCGCCGGTCGGCAGGAACTCCCGCGCGGGGTCCTCCGCGCAGATCCGAGCCTCTACGGCATGACCGAGAAAGGAGACGTCCGACTGGGCGAACGACAACGACTCACCAGCGGCGACGCGCAGTTGCCACTCGACCAGGTCGAGACGCTCGACGGCCGGTGCCCAGCCGGCGGGCGTCCCGTCCGGGGCCGGGCGGGTGATCGCGACCGCCAGCTCGGTCACCGGGTGCTCCACCTGGAGCCGGGTGTTCATCTCCATGAAGAAGAACTCGCGGACCGCGTCCGTCCCATCCTCGTCAGCCTTGCCCGAAGCCGAACCCGCGTCCTGGGCAGGGGAGATCTGGTCGGGATCGTCGCCGGGCACGATGAACTCCACCGTGCCGGCGCCGGTGTAGCCGCAGGCCTCGGCGGCTCGCACGGCGGCGGCGCCCATCGCGGCCCTGGTCCGCTCGTCCAGGAGAACGGAGGGTGCCTCTTCGATCAGCTTCTGATGACGGCGCTGCAGGCTGCACTCGCGCTCGCCGAGGTGCACGGTGGTCCCGTGGGCGTCCGCGAGGACCTGGACCTCGATGTGCCGGGGGCGGTCGACCCAGCGCTCCAGGAGCAGGGTGTCGTCGCCGAAGGCGGTGCGGGCCACCCGGCGGGCCGCGGCGAGCTCGGAGGGGAGTTCGGCCGGGTCGCGGACCAGCCGCATGCCCTTGCCGCCGCCGCCGGCGGACGGCTTGATCAGCACCGGATAGCCGATCTCCTCGGCCGCGCGGATCAGGTCCTCGTCGCTCGTCGCCCCGCCCCGGCTGCCGGGCACCACGGGGACGCCGACCGTGCGGACGGCCTCCTTGGCGTTGATCTTGTCGCCCATCAGCTCGACCGCCTCGGCGGGCGGGCCGATGAAGACCAGCCCCGCCTCGGCGCAGGCGCGGGCGAAGCCCGGGTTCTCGGCCAGGAAGCCGTAGCCGGGGTGGATGGCCTGGGCTCCGGTGCGCAGTGCCGCGGCGATGATCTGATCACCGCGCAGATAGGTCTCGGTGGCGGTGCTGTCGCTCCGGTCGGCCGGCCCGAGCCGGACGGCCAGGTCGGCCTCGCGGACGTGCCCCGCGTCGGCGTCGGCGTCGCTGTACACGGCGACCGACCGGATGCTGAGCCGCCGCAGGGTACGGATCACCCGGACGGCGATCTCACCGCGGTTGGCGACCAGGACGGTGTCGAACATAGGAGGCGTTCCTCCGGGACGAGGGGAGTGGTGCGAGGGAAGACGATCAACGGGACGGTGGCCAGGGGCTCACCCCCGGTGGTGACCAGGGGCTCACCCCCGGCTCACATCCGGAACACGCCGTACGGTGCGGGCGGCGCGAGCGGGGCGTTGGCACAGGCGGTCAGGGCGAGGCCGACCACGGTGCGGGTGTCCATCGGGTCGATCACCCCGTCGTCCCAGAGCCGCGCGGTGGCGTAGTACGCGTTGCCCTGCCGCTCGTACTGCTCGCGCACCGGCCGCTTGAACTCCTCCTCGGCCTCGGCGGCCCACTCCTCGCCGCGGGCCTCGAACTGGTCGCGGCGGACGGTGGCGAGGACCGAGGCGGCCTGCTCGCCGCCCATCACGGAGATCTTGGCGCCCGGCCACATCCACAGGAAGCGCGGCGAGTAGGCCCGGCCGCACATCGAGTAGTTGCCGGCCCCGTACGAGCCGCCGATCACCACGGTCAGCTTCGGGACCCTGGTGCAGGCAACCGCCGTCACCATCTTCGCCCCGTGCTTGGCGATGCCACCCGCCTCGTACTGGCGGCCGACCATGAAGCCGGTGATGTTCTGCAGGAAGAGCAGCGGGATGCCGCGCTGGTCACAGAGTTCGATGAAGTGCGCGCCCTTGAGCGCGGATTCGGCGAAGAGCACGCCGTTGTTGGCGACGATGCCCACCGGGTGGCCGTGGATCCGGGCGAAGCCGGTGACCAGGGTGGCGCCGTACTCGGCCTTGAACTCGGCGAAGCGGCTGCCGTCGACCAGACGGGAGATCACCTCGCGGACGTCGTAGGGCGTGCGCGGGTCCACCGGCACCGCACCGTACAACTCGGCCGGGTCGACGGCCGGGGGCTCGACCGGGGCGAGCGGCCAGGGCTGCGCGCTGCGCGGGCCGAGCCCGGCCACGATCGTGCGCACGATGTCGAGCGCGTGGCCGTCGTCCTCGGCCAGGTGGTCCGTCACGCCGGAGGTGCGCGAGTGCAGTTCGCCGCCGCCGAGCTCCTCGGCCGTGACCACCTCACCCGTCGCCGCCTTCACCAGCGGCGGGCCGCCGAGGAAGATCGTGCCCTGGTTGCGGACGATCACGGCCTGGTCGCTCATCGCCGGGACGTACGCGCCACCGGCCGTGCAGGAGCCGAGCACGGCCGCGATCTGCGGGATCCCGGCGGCCGAGAGGCGCGCCTGGTTGTAGAAGATCCGGCCGAAGTGGTCGCGGTCGGGGAACACCTCGTCCTGCATCGGAAGGAACGCGCCGCCCGAGTCCACCAGGTAGACGCAGGGCAGCCGGTTCTCCAGCGCCACCTCCTGCGCCCGCAGGTGCTTCTTCACCGTCATCGGGTAGTAGGTGCCGCCCTTGACGGTGGCGTCGTTGGCGACCACCACCACCTCGCGCCCGGCCACCCGGCCGATCCCGGCGATCACGCCGGCCGCCGGTGCGGCGCCGTCGTAGAGGCCGTCGGCGGCCAGCGGGCACAGCTCCAGGAACGGGGAGCCGGGATCCAGCAGTGTGTCCACCCGGTCGCGCGGCAGCAGCTTGCCGCGGGCGGTGTGCCGGTCGCGCGCCTTGAGGCCGCCGCCGAGTGCGGCGGCGGCGAGCTTGCCGCGCAGCTCGGTCACCAGTGCCTGGTGCGCCTCGGTGTTCGCCTGGAAGGCGGCCGAGCCGGCGTCGACCGTGGAACGCAGCCGCGGCGCTGGGGCAGCGGCGGCCGGTGACGTGACGTGGCCGCCCACGGCGGCTGACAGCGGGCCGGGCGGCGGTGAGCCGGCCGCACGCATGCCGGCCGTCGCCGCTCCCGGGGTTCCGGCGGGCTCCCAGGGGTGCGGGGAGGTGTAGCCGGAGGTCGACAGGGCCATCCCAAGAGCTCCTTGCTCCAGGAACCCGCGGACGCGGAAGCCGGTGGGCCCCGCGCCCCCAAGTTAATGGTGGTTAACTCCTGCCGCCAGGTTAACCACCGATAACCGCGCTGTCTACGATGGATCCATGTCGAACGCTCCGGTGGCTCCCACGACCCCTCGCCGTGACCAGATCCGCCGCGAGGCGGCTCGGCTCTTCGCGGCACGCGGCTTCCTGGGTGTCGGGGTCGACGAGATCGGCAAGGCGGTCGGGATCAGCGGCCCCGGTCTCTACCGGCATTTCTCCGGCAAGGAAGCGATGCTGGCCGACCTGCTGGTCGGCATCAGCGAGCGACTGCTGGAGGAGGGCAGCCGCCGGGCCGAGACCCCGGGCGGACCGCAGGCCGTGCTGGACGCACTGATCAGTGGACATGTCGACTTCTCGCTCAATGATCCGGACCTGATCACGCTGCACGACCGCGAGCTGCTCCACCTCAAGGAGGAGGACCGCCGACGGGTGCGGCGGCTGCAGCGCGGTTACGTCGAGCTCTGGGTGGCGGCGGTCCGGGCCGCCTTCCCGGCGCTGGCCGTCGTCGAGGCCGAGTCGGCCGCGCGGGCGGCCGTGCACGCGGTGTTCGGGCTGCTGAACTCCACCCCGCACAGCATCGGCCGGCCCGCCCCCGGTGACCGCGCCGGTCTGCTGTCGCCCGCCGAGCTGGCGGCGCTGCTGCACCGCCTGGCCCAGGGAGCCTTCGCGGCCGCCGCCGACGGCTGGTCGCGCGCGTAGGCCGAAGCGGACGTCGAGCCAGGCGCAGGCGCTGAAGCAGGCGCTGAAGCAGGCGCCGAAGCTGGCATCGACGGCCAGGCTCGCGCCCACCGCCATCGCGGCCCCCGGTCCCCGGCCGCGCGCGCCCCGTGCACCCCAGCGTGCGACCTACCCGAATGGACGTAGGCCGAGCGCCCCGCTTGCCGTCCGTCGTGCGACCGGTGCGCCCCCAGCCTCCGAAAGAGCAGGCTGATCGGGAAGGAAAGTCGACGTCAGGCCGTTGGTTCGTGCCAGGGCCGCTTGGCAGCGCCGAATACGTCGTGGACGACCGCCTCGTGAAATGGTTAGTATCCCTAAATATGCCTGAGACTCATGGCTCCACCAGGGAGATACCCGCGGAACCCGCCACCACGGCCGCGAGTCCCACCCCCACAGCCCGCACAGCCGCCGCCGAAGCGACCATCGCAGTGACCGCCGGAGCGACCGCCCCCGGCGCCCCGGCTCCGTCGGCCGCCCAGCCGTCCGGCGTCGACCCCGCCACCGGCTGGCTGCGTCGCCTGTCCGCCTACTGCTGGCGCTACCGGCGCAACTTTCTGCTCTCCTTCGGCGCCTCGCTCGGCGGCATGGCGGTCACCGCGATCGTCCCCCTGATCACCAAGCTGATCATCGACGACGTCATCACCACCCACACCCGCTCCCTGATGCCGTGGGCGATCACGCTGGTCGTGGCCGCCGTGCTGGTCTTCGGCTTCACCCAGATCCGCCGCTACACGGCCGGTCAGCTCGCCGTCGACGTCCAGCAGGACCTGCGGGTGGAACTGTTCCGCTCGCTGACCCGGCTCGACGGCGCCCGGCAGGACCGGCTCGACACCGGTCAGGTGGTCAGCCGGGCCAGCTCCGACCTGCAGCTGGTCAACGGCCTGCTGTCGATGATGCCGATGATGACCGGCAACCTGCTGCTCTTCGTCATGTCGATCATCGTGATGCTCTGGCTCTCGCTGCCGCTCACCCTGATCGCCCTGGTGATGGGGCCGGTGCTGTGGTGGGTCGCGACACTCAGCCGCAAGCGCCTGTTCCCGGCGACCTGGGCGGCCCAGCAGGAGGCCGCCGCAGTGGCCGGCGTGGTCGACGCGGCGATCGGCGGCGTCCGGGTGGTCAAGGGCTTCGGGCAGGAGGCTCAGGAGCTCGACAAGCTGGAGAGCGCCTCCCGCACGCTGTACGGCGCGCGGCTGCGTGCGATCCGGCTCAACAGCCGCTTCGGCCCGGCGATGCAGGCGATCCCCGCGTTCGGGCAGGTCGCCGTGCTGGCGCTGGGCGGCTGGCTGGCGGTGCGCGGCTCGGTGACGCTGGGCACCTTCGTCGCCTTCTCCACCTACGTGGCCCAGATGACCGGCCCGGTCCGGATGCTGACCATGGTGCTGACCGTCGGGCAGCAGGCCCGAGCGGGCGTGGAGCGCGTCTTCGAGCTGATCGACGAGCGGCCGGTGGTCACCGACGCCCCCGACGCCCGCCCGCTGCGGCCGACCGCGCCCGAGCAGCGCGTCCCGGCACTGGAACTCGACCAGGTCGACTTCCACTACCAGGTGTCCCCGCAGGCCATGGCCGATCCCGACGGCGAAGCGGCCGAGCCGATACCCGTGCTGCGCGGCCTCAGCCTCAAGGTCGCGCAGGGCGAGACACTGGCCGTGGTCGGGGCCTCGGGCTCGGGCAAGTCCACGCTCGCCCAGCTGATCCCCCGGTTCTACGACCCCACGGCGGGCAGCATCCGGCTCTACGGGCAGGACCTGCGCGAGGTCACGCTCGACTCGATCCGCTCCGTGGTCGGCATCGTGCCCGAGGACAGCTTCCTCTTCTCCGACACCGTGCGCGCCAACATCGCCTACGGCCGCCCGGGTGCCACCGACGCCGAGGTCGAGGCGGCGGCCCGCGCCGCGCAGGCGGACGGCTTCGTCCGCGAACTGCCGAACGGCTACGACACCACGGTGGGGGAGCAGGGCCTGACCCTCTCCGGCGGCCAGCGCCAGCGGATCGCGCTGGCCCGCGCGATCCTCGCCGACCCCAGACTCCTCCTGCTGGACGACGCCACCTCGGCGGTCGACCCGAGGATCGAGGCCGAGATCCACGAGGCGCTGCGCACGGTGATGGTCGGCCGGACCACGGTGCTGATCGCGCACCGCCGCTCGACCCTGCAGCTCGCCGACCGCATCGCGGTGCTGGACCGCGGCCACCTGCTCGACCTGGGCACGCACGACGAGCTGGTGGCCCGATGTCCCCAGTACCGGGCTCTGATCACCGACCCCGAGGCGCTGGCCGGTCACCGTCCCCCGGCCACCGACACCCTCGAAGCCGTCCCCGGCTCCCGGGCGCTCCCGGGCGCCCCGGCGGTCGCCGCCACCACCACCTCGGCCCCGCCGGTTGCGTCCGTCCCGGCGTCGGGCACCGCGCCCAGGCGGAGCACGGCCGGCTCGATGGCCGGCCGCTCCGCCGACCCCGAGCTGCTCGCGCGGGTCGCGGCGCTGGCCCCGGCCACCGACACCCCCGACGTCCCGCTCGCCACGGCCTCCGCCGGCGACCCGGACTTCTCGCTCGGCCGCCTGCTCAAGCCCTTCCGCCCCGCTCTCGCACTGGCCTTCGTGCTGCTCGCACTCGACGCGGGCGCCAGCCTGGTGGTCCCGGTGCTGATCCGGCACGGCATCGACGACGGCGTCTCCAAGGGCCTGATGGCCGGCGTCACCGCCGCCTCGCTGACCGCCCTGCTGGTGGTCGTGCTCGACTGGCTGGTGCAGAGCGCCGAGAACCGGGTGAGCGGTCGCACCGGCGAACGCGTCCTCTACACCCTGCGGTTGAAGATCTTCGCGCACCTCAACCGGCTCGGCCTGGACTACTACGAGCGCGAGCTCACCGGTCGGATCATGACCCGGATGACGACCGACGTCGACGCCTTGTCGAGCTTCCTGCAGACCGGCGTGGTGACCGGCGTGGTCAGCCTGCTGACCTTCGTCGGGATCTTCGCGGCGCTGCTGATCATCGACGTCGGCCTCGGGCTGACCGTCTTCACCGTGCTGCCGGTGCTGGCCATCGCGACCGTGGTGTTCCGCCGCAAGTCGACGGCGCAGTACCAGGCCTCGCGCGAACTGATCAGCGCGGTCAACGCCGACCTGCAGGAGAACGTCTCCGGGATGCGCATCGTGCAGGCGTTCCGCCGTGAGACGGACACCGTCGCGCGGTTCGTCGAACGCGGGCGGGCGTACCGGCAGGCACGCGTCCAGGCGCAGTTCTACATCTCGCTCTACTTCCCGTTCGTCCAGTTCCTGTCCAGCGTGGCCGCCGCCCTGGTGCTGATCGCCGGCGCCTCACGGGTGGACGCCGGGACGCTCACGGTCGGTGCGCTGGTCGCGTACCTGCTCTACATCGACCTGTTCTTCGCCCCGGTCAACCAGCTCTCGCAGATCTTCGACGGCTACCAGCAGGCGGCGGTCGGCCTCGGCCGGGTCCGCGAGCTGCTGCGGACCCCGACCAGCACGCCGCAGGCCGAGGAGCCGGTCGCCACCGAGCGGCTGAGCGGCGAGATCCACTTCGACGGCGTCAGCTTCGCCTACAACGGCGGCGGCGAGGGCAACCCCGACGTGCTGACCGGCATCGACCTGCGGATCCCGGCCGGTCAGACGGTCGCGCTGGTCGGCGAGACCGGCGCCGGCAAGTCGACGCTGGTCAAGCTGGTCGCCCGGTTCTACGACGCGACGGGCGGCACGGTGCGGATCGACGGCACCGACATCACCCGCTTCGCCCTGGCCGACTACCGCCACCGGCTGGGCGTGGTGCCGCAGGAGGCCTACCTCTTCGCGGGCACGGTCCGGGACGCGATCGCCTACGGCCGGCCCGGCGCCACCGACGCGGAGGTCGAGCTGGCGGCCAAGTCGGTCGGCGCGCACGACATGATCAGCGCACTGTCGGACGGCTACCAGCACGAGGTGGCCGCGCGGGGCCGCAACCTCTCCGCCGGACAGCGTCAGTTGATCGCGCTGGCCCGGGCCGAGCTGGTCGACCCCGACATCCTGCTGCTCGACGAGGCGACCGCCGCCCTCGACCTGGCCACCGAGTTGGCGGTCAACAACGCCTCCGACCGGCTGCGCGACGGCCGTGGCGACCGGCCGGGCGGCCGCACCACCCTGGTCATCGCGCACCGCCTGACCACGGCCGAACGGGCGGACCGGGTGGTCGTGCTGGACCACGGCCGGGTGGTGGAGGACGGAACGCACACCGAACTCCTCGCCGCCGACGGCACGTACGCCAGGCTCTGGCGGGCGTTCATCGCGGACGGGCACCCCGAGCCGCTGCCCGCCGCCGAACCGGAGCCTGCCGAACTGACTGGCTGAGTCGACCGGTTGAGCCGGGTGATCAGTCACAGCCGTGGTTGTTCGATTGCGGATCGACAGCGCGGTAGGCCAACCAGGGTGACATGGGGTTCTCGGGGTGCCACCTGGTATCAGGGTGGTGCCCCGAGTGGTAGACAGGCGGGGCGACCGCGCGGACAGCGGTCTGCGACCTCCTTAGTGCCACCCTCAGGTCGAGAGGCCCCTGCCCATGTCTTCGCGCGCTCGCGAGGCGGGGCGCAGCACTGCGCACCACGCTCCAACCCCCGCACCCGGCCCGATCCCCGAGCCCGGCCCGGCCACCGAGGCGATCCCGCTGCCGCCCCTGGTGGCCCTCTTCGCGGTCGGCTGCCTGCCGGCCTATCTGCTCCCCACCATCGTCGGCCGACTGGGCGGCGAGTTCGGCCTGACGCCCACGCAGGCCGGCGGCGTCGGCAGCGCTCTGCTGCTCGCCGCGGGCGGCACCGGGCTGACGCTGGCCGGCCGGGTCCGCGGGCTCGGCGCGGCCCGGGTGGCCAGGGCCGGGCTGGCGCTGGTGACCGCGGGCTTCACCATCGCGGCGCTGGTGCCCACGGGCTCGCTGGCGGTGCTGGTCGTGGGCTGTCTGGTCGGTGGGATCGGGGCGGGGACGGCCTCCGCCGTCGCCGGCACGAGCGTTGCCGCCGCAGCCGATCCACACCGGGCCACCGTGCTGGGGCTGCTCGCCACCTCCACCATCGCGGCCGGGCTCTACCTGGTGCTGCCCCGGCTCGGCGCCGCCCACCCGATTCCGTACCTGGCGGTGGCGCTGCTCGGTCTGCTGGCGCTGCCGCTGACGACCATCCCGCTGCGGCCTTCCGTCGCCGCTCCACCAGCCGCAGTCCCGTCGGCAGCCGTCCCGCCGGCCGCCGCGCCGACAGCCGACGCACCGAATGCCGCCGCACCGGCCCCGCCCGCCCGGCACCCCCTGCCGCACCGCGCCGCTGGTCTGGTCATGGCGTCGACCATGGTGCTCTGGGCGGTCGCGCAGAACGCGCTCTGGGGCGTCAGCGGGCAGATCGGCCGCCGCCTGGGCCTCTCGGAACGGGACCTCGGCCTGGTCTTCGCCCTCGCACTGGGCGCCGCGCTGCTCGGTGTGCTGGCCTCCGGCGCGCTGGGTACCCGGTTCGGCCGGGCGCTGCCGATCGGCCTCGGCACCGCGGCGATCGCGGCCTGCGTGGCGCTGAGCGCGGGCGCCGGCTCGGTGGCCGGGTTCGCGGGCGGCGAGGTGCTCTGGAACGCGCTCTACCCGCTGGTCCTGAGCTACCTGATCGGCCTGGCCACCGAGCTGGACCCCGCCGGGCGGTGGACGGTCCTGGTCGGCGCCGCCACCACGCTGGGCGGGGCGGCCGGCCCGTTGACCGGCGCGACGCTCTTCGTCCAGCTCGGCCCCCCGCTGCTGGCCGCCGCGCTCGGCGGCACCCTGCTGCTCACCACAGTCCCCCTGGCGCTGCTGGCCCGCACCTTCGGCACAGCACGGGCGGTGCAGCGCACGACGCAGGACGAGGCGCTCGCCCCGGTCACCCCGATCCCGGCCCAGCGGGCCGTGGATTCGCCCGACGAGCCGGCCGCCCCCAACGTCGCCTGACGGCTCGTCCGGCGCCTGCGCCGGTACCCCGTCCGCAGCTGGTGTCCGCCGATCCTCAGGTGGAGATCAGCGAGGAGAGCAGCCCGGAGACCTCGGTGCCCCGCGGCAGATCGCTCACCTGGCCGTCCCCGACCTCCACCACCATCCAGCCGCCGCCGTCCGCCCGCAGCGCGAGGTCGGTGGTGACGAACCGGCAGCCCAGCGCGCGGACCAGGGAACGCACCTGGGTGAGGTCGGGCGCGTGAAAGGCCTCGGGGGTGTCGGGGTGCGGCCCGGTCAGCACCGGCTCGCCGTCCACCCACCAGACCCGCGCCTCGGCGGCGGGCCCGGCGCCGTCCACCGGCGGTGTGCCACCGGCAACCGGTCTCACGCGCCCGCGGTTCGGTCTGCTGCGACCCCAGCCGCCGCCGACGGCCTGCTCCTCCTCGTCCGCCGCGCCGGCCGGGGCGAAGGCGTGGAACCGCCGCAGCACCACCCCGCCGGCCAGGAACTCGCCCTGCAGTTCGACGAACCGGCCCACCACCCGGGCGACCGCCGGCAGGTCGGCGAGCTCGGGGATGAAGCAGGCCTCGTGCCACTCGTGCTTGCGGGACTTCACGAAGTCCTTGACGATCGCCGGCCCCTGCCCGCCCAGCCGTGCCACCGCCGCGGCGAGTTCGGCCGGCCCGTGGGCGGCGGCGAGCCAGACGCTGTCCGGGGTGGCCCCCTCGAAGGTGCTGTACCAGCCGGGCAGCTCATGGGCGGTGGCGTAGGCGGCCGCACTGGTCAGCAGATGACAGCCGCGATCGGCGAGCGCGTGGACGAAGGCGGCGTACGCCGCCACCGGCAGCATCCAGCCGCGGTACCAGGCGGGCCCGGTGCCGTCCGGCACCCGGCGGACGCCTTCGGCGGCATCCCCGGCGAGCAACGCGTCGTGGTTCACCAACGCGGTCTCGCCGCCCAGCCCGCGGACCAGCTGGGCCTCGTAGGAGTAGTGCGGGTCGACGCGCCGGGGATTCAGCGGATCCTGGGGCAGCAGGATGGTCGGGGCTGGCATGGCCCACAGGGTAGCGGCGTGCCGGGCTCCTGACCGGGGCTTTGACGACCCGCGCGTCGGGCGCACGGTGAACAGGAGCGCCGCGGCGTGCATCAGGAGAAGAGGAGAGCGCACCGGTGCTCAACTGGCGCGCGGTGTGCGCCGAGCGCGAGCCGGTAGCGCGTTGCGCGCCCACCGGCGGGCAGGGGTCAGCCGCGGCGGCGCCGGCCTGAGCCGTGGTCCGGTGCGACCTGCCAGTCGCGGGGCCGCAACTCCCGGTCGTGCAGCGCTTCCGTGTTGATCAGCACGGTCAACTCGGCCCGGGCGAGTTCCTCGTACCCCAGGCCGGTGGCCTCGAGCAGCAACTCGGTGGGGACCGAGACGGCGATCGACGGCCGCCAGGCGGGGAGCACGGCCAGGGTGGTGCCCCGACCCACCCGGATCAGCTGGGCGGTGACGCGCCGCCAGCGCTGCCCCTCCAGCCGCTCGGCCGACGCAGGCACCGGGCGCGGACCGCCGATCAGGATCCCCAGCGGCGCCTCCGCCCCCGCGGCCTCGGCCGCCTCGTCCGGCTCCACCGCCTCGTCGCCCGGGGCCGGCGCCGAGGCCGGTGCCGCGGCGCCGGCGTCCGGCTCGACTGCGGCCGGCCGTGAGACGGCCGCGGCGCCGTATCCCGGGACAGCGGCCGCGGAGTCCGCCGGTGCGACAGCACCGGGACGCCCGGCCAGTCGCCGCGGCGGCGAGGGACGCCGGATCCGTGGCCTCGGGCGGGCACTGGAGGGACGCCAGCCGTCGTCCGGCTGGGCGGCGCCCCTCGGCTCCTCGCCCGGCCCCCCCTGGTCCGCACCCGTGGAAAGCTCGCCGGTCAACCCGTGGCGCTGAGGCGGCACCATCCCCGCCCGCCCGGTCCGGTCCGCCGCCGGTCGCGTCCGGGCGGCGGCGGGATCGACTCCGGCCAGGGTCAGCAACTGCTCGACCTCGGCGATGGACTGGTGACTGGCCGCTGCCAACTCGTCCAGGTCGGCACCCTGTTCGTAGGCGGACCGTAGCCGCGAGGCCAGCCCGGCGCGCAGGTTCGCCGTGGTCGCGGCGCCGGCGTCGCGCCGCTTGGGCTCCGCCGCCGGTGACACCTGGCTCGGCGCGGGGGGCGGGCAGACCTGTGACGGCTCGGCCGCCGCCTCACCGGCCGGGGGCTGGTTCGGTGTGTCCATAGGTATGAACGACGAGGTCATCGGTGAGGTCCTCCGGTGTACAGTCCGCCCGAATCCTGCCGTACCGGAGGGTGAACGTCCATGGGACCCTGGGTTCAACCGCATACGTCCGACTGCTGTCCGGTAACGGAACCGCCGTGGCGCCGACGGCGGTTCGTCAAGTCTTCTGACATAGAACCAAACTGACGTGTCATCGGTCACACGAGTCACAGGATTCTCATCCGGGTGACGCCCTTTGACCAGGTCACGGCACCCGGCAGGCCACAATGAGGACGAACGCACGACGGCGCGACGGCGTGGCAGCGCCGCATCGGCCGCCTGCCACCGCCCCGCCACCGGAAGGACGGACGGACCAATGGCCACGCCCGCTCACCCGCCACTCGGCCTGACCCGCCCCCGCAGACTGATACCCGGCGACCGGGTCGCCATCGTCGCCCCGAGCGGTCCGATCGACCCCGACCGGCTCGACGCGGGCTGCGCCGTCCTGCGTACCTGGGGCCTGGAACCCGTGCTCGGCGCGCACGTCCTGGACCACCACCCGCGGCTGCGCCACCTCGCGGGCACCGACGAGGACCGCGCCGCCGACTTCCAGCAGGCCTGGCTCGACCCCACCGTGGCCGCCGTCCTCTGCGCCCGCGGCGGCTTCGGCGCCCAACGCGTCAGCGACCTGCTCGACTGGGACGCGCTGGCCGCGGTCCCGCCCAAACTCCTGATCGGCTTCAGCGACGTCACGGTGCTGCACGAGCAGGTCGCGGGCCGGCTCGGCCTCGCCTCGCTGTACGGGCCGATGGGCGCGGCCTCCTCCTTCATCGCCGACCCGGCCACCGCCGAGCACCTGCGCCGCACCCTCTTCGACCCCGCTGCCGTGCGCACCCTGACCGGACCCGAGGCCGCCCCGCTCGTCCCCGGCCGCGCGTACGGGATCACCGCCGGCGGCTGCGCCTCGCTCCTCGCGGTGGAGCGCGGTACGCCGGGTGCCCGCCCGTCCTTCGCCGGCACGATCCTGCTGTTGGAAGACGTCAACGAGCACCCCTACGCCATCGACCGCATCCTCACCCAGCTGCTGCGCTCGGGTGCCCTGGACGGGATCCGCGGGGTGGCCCTCGGCTCCTGGGCCGGGTGCGGTGCGCCGGAGCGGCTCCGTGACGTCTTCCTCGAACGGCTCGGCCCGCTCGGCGTGCCCGTCCTCTGGGAGCTGGGCTTCGGCCACGGCCCGTCCACCCTCACCGTCCCGCTCGGCCTGCCGGCCGTGCTGGACGCCGACGCCGGAACCCTCACCCTGGACCTGCCGGCCCTGGCCGACCGAGCCGGTCCAGCCGATCGAGACGGATGAGCGTGCACCAGTCCAGTACCGTCCCGCAGGAGCAGCCCATCACGCGGCCCGCCGACCTGGCGGCCGAACTGCTCGCGACGCTGCGCACCTCCCGCCCCGGTGGGCGGACCCTGCTCGGCCTGACCGGCGCCCCCGGCGCCGGCAAGTCCACGCTCGCCCGCTTCCTGGTCGCCACGGTGAACCGGGCCGAGGGAGCGGGGACGGCCGCGTACGTCCCGATGGACGGATTCCACCTCTCCAACACCCAGCTCGACCGGCTGGGCCTGCGGCACCGCAAGGGCTCCCCGCCCAGCTTCGACGCCCGCGGCTACCTCGCCCTGCTGGAGCGGCTGGCCGGCGACCGCTTCCATGACATCTATGTCCCCGATTTCGACCGCGAGCTCGACGAGCCCGTGGCGGCCCGACACCTGGTCACCCCCAGCACCCGGCTCATCGTCACGGAGGGCAACTACCTCGCGGCCGACTCACCCGACTGGGCCAAGGCGCGCTCGCTGCTCCGCGAGGTCTGGTACCTCGACGTCGACGACGAGCTCCGCACCGACCGCCTGGTCCGCCGCCACCAGGAGAACGGGCGCGACGAACGGGCGGCACGCGACTGGGTCGCCTCGAACGACCAGCCGAACGGTGAGTACGTGAAGCTGAGCCGCGCCCGCTGCACCCGCACCATCCGGGTGGCCGAGTTGCCGCAGTCCTGATCCAGGCGTAGTGTTCCCTAGTCGCTCGGCAGGGAGCACCGGACACGCATCGGCGCGGACGGTCCCGGGGCGGCCACTTTCCTGAAACACCATTCCCGACATCAATGTCGGCCACCGGCGTGCTGCTTTTGCGCCTTTCGGTGGCTGGCTTCTTTTGTCGTGCCGGTATTTCGGTGAGTGGGCCGGATTCGCTTTTCGGAGCGGGGCTGGGCTAAAGTTCAACACGTCGGACAGGCCGTCAGGTCGGTTACGGCGAAGGCCTCTTGAGGCCGAGCGGTGCGGAAGACCTGGTAAGGTTGGAAACACCGAGAGCGAGTCGGGAAACGCCGAGAGGCGGGTCTGATAAGCTCGAAGAGAAGAAAGAACGAAGTGCCCGGAGGGGCCACGGAAGTGGCTGCGAAGGAAGCGTCCGTTCCTTGAGAACTCAACAGCGTGCCAAAAGTCAACGCCAGATATGTTGACATCCCCGGCCTCGATCACTGATCGGGGTTGGAGATTCCTTTTGAAGTAAAACACTAGCGAGGACGCAGTGCGCGAGGCCACCCTATTCCGGTGGTTGTCGTGCCGCTCGACGCGGGTGTTGCTCGATTACGAGCAGACATTCACGGAGAGTTTGATCCTGGCTCAGGACGAACGCTGGCGGCGTGCTTAACACATGCAAGTCGAACGGTGAAGCCCTTCGGGGTGGATCAGTGGCGAACGGGTGAGTAACACGTGGGCAATCTGCCCTGCACTCTGGGACAAGCCCTGGAAACGGGGTCTAATACCGGATACGACCTTCCTCTGCATGGGGGTTGGTGGAAAGCTCCGGCGGTGCAGGATGAGCCCGCGGCCTATCAGCTTGTTGGTGGGGTAATGGCCTACCAAGGCGACGACGGGTAGCCGGCCTGAGAGGGCGACCGGCCACACTGGGACTGAGACACGGCCCAGACTCCTACGGGAGGCAGCAGTGGGGAATATTGCACAATGGGCGAAAGCCTGATGCAGCGACGCCGCGTGAGGGATGACGGCCTTCGGGTTGTAAACCTCTTTCAGCAGGGAAGAAGCGCAAGTGACGGTACCTGCAGAAGAAGCACCGGCTAACTACGTGCCAGCAGCCGCGGTAATACGTAGGGTGCGAGCGTTGTCCGGAATTATTGGGCGTAAAGAGCTCGTAGGCGGCCTGTCGCGTCGGATGTGAAAGCCCGGGGCTTAACCCCGGGTCTGCATTCGATACGGGCAGGCTAGAGTGTGGTAGGGGAGATCGGAATTCCTGGTGTAGCGGTGAAATGCGCAGATATCAGGAGGAACACCGGTGGCGAAGGCGGATCTCTGGGCCATTACTGACGCTGAGGAGCGAAAGCGTGGGGAGCGAACAGGATTAGATACCCTGGTAGTCCACGCCGTAAACGTTGGGAACTAGGTGTTGGCGACATTCCACGTCGTCGGTGCCGCAGCTAACGCATTAAGTTCCCCGCCTGGGGAGTACGGCCGCAAGGCTAAAACTCAAAGGAATTGACGGGGGCCCGCACAAGCAGCGGAGCATGTGGCTTAATTCGACGCAACGCGAAGAACCTTACCAAGGCTTGACATATACCGGAAACGGCTAGAGATAGTCGCCCCCTTGTGGTCGGTATACAGGTGGTGCATGGTTGTCGTCAGCTCGTGTCGTGAGATGTTGGGTTAAGTCCCGCAACGAGCGCAACCCTTGTTCTGTGTTGCCAGCATGCCTTTCGGGGTGATGGGGACTCACAGGAGACTGCCGGGGTCAACTCGGAGGAAGGTGGGGACGACGTCAAATCATCATGCCCCTTATGTCTTGGGCTGCACACGTGCTACAATGGTCGGTACAAAGGGCTGCGATACCGTGAGGTGGAGCGAATCCCAAAAAGCCGGCCTCAGTTCGGATTGGGGTCTGCAACTCGACCCCATGAAGTTGGAGTTGCTAGTAATCGCAGATCAGCATGCTGCGGTGAATACGTTCCCGGGCCTTGTACACACCGCCCGTCACGTCACGAAAGTCGGTAACACCCGAAGCCGGTGGCCTAACCCTTGGGAGGGAGCCGTCGAAGGTGGGACCAGCGATTGGGACGAAGTCGTAACAAGGTAGCCGTACCGGAAGGTGCGGCTGGATCACCTCCTTTCTAAGGAGCACATGGCAGCTTCGGGCGAATGTCCTGGAGTGCTTGCTCATGGGTGGAACGTTGACTATTCGGCACACAGGGTTGGTTGTTTCCTAGTACTGCTTCGGCGTGGAACGGTTACGGGTGATCTGGTGTGGCGGGCACGTTGTTGGGTCCTGAGGGAACGAGTAATCGTTGTCTCAGTGCCGGTCCCACGGACACGCCGGGTTTTTGCTTGGTTGTGTAGGTGGGTGTCTGGTCGTTGTTTGAGAACTGCACAGTGGACGCGAGCATCTGTGGCCAAGTTTTTAAGGGCGCACGGTGGATGCCTTGGCACTAGGAACCGATGAAGGACGTGGGAGGCCGCGATAGGCCCCGGGGAGCTGTCAACCGAGCTTTGATCCGGGGGTGTCCGAATGGGGAAACCCGGCAGTCGTCATGGGCTGTCACCCATACCTGAACACATAGGGTATGTGGAGGGAACGCGGGGAAGTGAAACATCTCAGTACCCGCAGGAAGAGAAAACAACCGTGATTCCGGGAGTAGTGGCGAGCGAAACCGGATGAGGCTAAACCGTTGTGGTGTGAGACCCGGCAGGGGTTGCCACTTCGGGGTCGTGGGAAAGTTCTTCGGTCGTCTGCCGGCGATCGGGTGAGTCAGAAACCGTATGGGTAGTCGAAGGACATGCGAAAGGTCCGGCGTAGAGGGTAAGACCCCCGTAGACGAAACTTGTACGGCTCACTTGAGCTTCTCCCAAGTAGCACGGAGCCCGAGAAATTCCGTGTGAATCTGGCGGGACCACCCGCTAAGCCTAAATATTCCCTAGTGACCGATAGCGGATAGTACCGTGAGGGAATGGTGAAAAGTACCGCGGGAGCGGAGTGAAATAGTACCTGAAACCGTGTGCCTACAAGCCGTGGGAGCGTCGTTGGTCAGCTTGCTGATCAGCCGTGACTGCGTGCCTTTTGAAGAATGAGCCTGCGAGTTTGCGGTGTGTAGCGAGGTTAACCCGTGTGGGGTAGCCGTAGCGAAAGCGAGTCCGAATAGGGCGGTTGAGTTGCATGCCCAAGACCCGAAGCGGAGTGATCTAGCCATGGGCAGGTTGAAGCGCGGGTAAGACCGCGTGGAGGACCGAACCCACCAGGGTTGAAAACCTGGGGGATGACCTGTGGTTAGGGGTGAAAGGCCAATCAAACTCCGTGATAGCTGGTTCTCCCCGAAATGCATTTAGGTGCAGCGTCACGTGTTTCTTGCCGGAGGTAGAGCACTGGATAGGCGATGGGCCTTACCGGGTTACTGACCTTAGCCAAACTCCGAATGCCGGTAAGTGAGAGCGTGGCAGTGAGACTGTGGGGGATAAGCTCCATGGTCGAGAGGGAAACAGCCCAGAACACCGACTAAGGTCCCTAAGCGTGTGCTAAGTGGGAAAGGATGTGGAGTCGCAGAGACAACCAGGAGGTTGGCTTAGAAGCAGCCACCCTTGAAAGAGTGCGTAATAGCTCACTGGTCAAGTGATTCCGCGCCGACAATGTAGCGGGGCTCAAGCACACCACCGAAGTCGTGTCATTCACAGAATACGCCCAACGGCGCTGTGGATGGGTAGGGGAGCGTCGTGTGCCGGGTGAAGCGGCGGAGGAATCCAGTCGTGGACGGTATACGAGTGAGAATGCAGGCATGAGTAGCGATACAAGAGTGGGAAACTCTTGCGCCGATTGACCAAGGGTTCCTGGGTCAAGCTGATCTGCCCAGGGTAAGTCGGGACCTAAGGCGAGGCCGACAGGCGTAGTCGATGGACAACGGGTTGATATTCCCGTACCCGCTTTGAAGCGCCAACGCTGAACCTCTGAATGCTAAAGCCGTGAAGCCGGCCCGGAGTCTTCGGACAATGGGACGTGGTGGAGCCGCTGATCCAACAGGGTATTAGGTGAGCGATGGGGTGACGCAGGAAGGTAGTCCAGCCCGGGCGGTGGTTGTCCCGGGGTAAGGGTGTAGGCCGAGTGATAGGCAAATCCGTCACTCATTAAGGCTGAGACCTGATGCCGAGCCGATTGTGGTGAAGTGGATGATCCTATGCTGTCGAGAAAAGCCTCTAGCGAGTTTCATGGCGGCCCGTACCCCAAACCGACTCAGGTGGTCAGGTAGAGAATACCGAGGCGTTCGGGTGAACTATGGTTAAGGAACTCGGCAAAATGCCCCCGTAACTTCGGGAGAAGGGGGGCCGGAACTGGTGGAGGCACTTGCTGCCCGAGCTGGGGCCGGCCGCAGAGACCAGCGAGAAGCGACTGTTTACTAAAAACACAGGTCCGTGCGAAGCCGTAAGGCGATGTATACGGACTGACGCCTGCCCGGTGCTGGAACGTTAAGGGGACCGGTTAGCTCTGATTCGTCGGGGCGAAGCTGAGAACTTAAGCGCCAGTAAACGGCGGTGGTAACTATAACCATCCTAAGGTAGCGAAATTCCTTGTCGGGTAAGTTCCGACCTGCACGAATGGCGTAACGACTTCTCGACTGTCTCAACCATAGGCCCGGTGAAATTGCATTACGAGTAAAGATGCTCGTTTCGCGCAGCAGGACGGAAAGACCCCGGGACCTTTACTATAGCTTGATATTGGTGTTCGGTTCGGCTTGTGTAGGATAGGTGGGAGACTTTGAAGCGGCAACGCCAGTTGTTGTGGAGTCGACGTTGAAATACCACTCTGGTCGTGCTGGATGTCTAACCTGGGTCCGTGATCCGGATCAGGGACAGTGTCTGGTGGGTAGTTTAACTGGGGCGGTTGCCTCCTAAAGAGTAACGGAGGCGCCCAAAGGTTCCCTCAGCCTGGTTGGCAATCAGGTGTTGAGTGTAAGTGCACAAGGGAGCTTGACTGTGAGACCGACGGGTCGAGCAGGTGCGAAAGCAGGGACTAGTGATCCGGCGGTGGCTTGTGGAAGCGCCGTCGCTCAACGGATAAAAGGTACCCCGGGGATAACAGGCTGATCTTCCCCAAGAGTCCATATCGACGGGATGGTTTGGCACCTCGATGTCGGCTCGTCGCATCCTGGGGCTGGAGTAGGTCCCAAGGGTTGGGCTGTTCGCCCATTAAAGCGGTACGCGAGCTGGGTTTAGAACGTCGTGAGACAGTTCGGTCCCTATCCGCTGTGCGCGTAGGAGTGTTGAGAAGGGCTGTCCCTAGTACGAGAGGACCGGGACGGACGAACCTCTGGTGTGCCAGTTGTCCTGCCAAGGGCATGGCTGGTTGGCTACGTTCGGGAGGGATAACCGCTGAAAGCATCTAAGCGGGAAGCCTGCTTCGAGATGAGCACTCCCACCTCCTTGAGAGGGTAAGGCTCCCAGTAGACGACTGGGTTGATAGGCCGGATGTGGAAGCCCTGTAAGGGGTGGAGCTGACCGGTACTAATAGGCCGAGGGCTTGTCCTCAGTTGCTCGCGTCCACTGTGTTGTTCTGAAACAACGACCCCCATCCGAATGCGGATGGTTGCCGGTCGACAGTTTCATAGTGTTTCGGTGGTCATAGCGTGAGGGAAACGCCCGGTTACATTCCGAACCCGGAAGCTAAGCCTCACAGCGCCGATGGTACTGCAGGGGGGACCCTGTGGGAGAGTAGGACGCCGCCGAACAATCATTCCAAGAAAGCCCCCTTCCTTCGGGAAGGGGGCTTTCTTGCGTTCAGGGTCAGGCACGCTACCCTCTCTGCCACGCAGCAGCAGCTGGATCAGCAGGCGGAGAGGCACCGGCATTGCAGAACCTGACCCTGTCCTGGCAGAGTGCCGGCGCCACGGGGGCGGCACTCCTCGGGGCCGCCTACGCCGTCCACCGCACCCTGCCGACCCGTCGGACCGCGGTGGCCCTGCTGCGCGAAGCCGGCATCCTGCTGGCCCTGTTCGCGCTCTGGCAACTGGTCGGCCAGCTCTCCCTGATGAGCACCGACCACGCACTCGACCGGGCCGAGTGGATCCACCGCACCGAGCTGAGACTCGGCCTGCCGGACGAAGCGTCCTGGCAGCGGGCGGTCCTGCCCCACTCGATCCTGGTCCGGCTGGCGAACGACTACTACGCGACCATGCACTTCGCGGTGATGATCGCGGTCCTGCTCTGGGTCTTCCTGCGGCACCGGGCACGCTACCCGTGGGTGCGGACCACGGTCGTGCTGGTGACCGCGGCCTGCCTGATGATCCAGTTCATCCCGGTCGCGCCCCCGCGGATGCTGCCGGACGCCGGTTTCGTCGACGTGGCGGCGCAGTACGGCCAGTCCGTCTACAACGGCGGCATCGGCGGTCTGCGCGCGGACGAGCTGTCGGCGATGCCGTCCGTCCACGTTGCCTGGTGCGTGCTGGTGGCCGTCGCGGTCATCCGGGTGAGCCGGTCGCCCTGGCGCTGGCTGATCCTGGTGCATCCCGTGCTGACCGTCGTCGTCGTGGTGGTGACGGCCAACCACTTCTGGGCCGACGGCCTGGTGGCCACCACGCTGCTGCTGCTCGCGTACGCCGTGCAGTACGGCGCCGGCCGGCTCGGCGGGCGAAGCCGGCGCAGCAGTGGGCGGGGCCTCCTGGGGAGGCCCCGCCCACCGGCATCCGGCGCCGAGCAGGTCACTTGACCGGCAGCGCCGCCCGGCCCCAGTGGTGGTTGGTCAGCGCTGCCGTGGCCCAGTACCAGCTGATCAGCCCGGCCACCGCCGCGATCCAGCCGGCCGCCTTGACCAGCCCGTCGGAGGTGGTGAGCACGCCGATCGCGTTCAGCAGCAGCGAGAGCGTCAGCAGACCGAAGACGGCCCGGTTGAAGAGACCGGTCTGCCAGCTCGCGGCCGTCAGGGTGAAGGCCAGCATGGCCCAGAGCAGCAGGAAGAGCCCGGCCGCGTTCTTGCCGCCGGCCGCCGAACCCGCGCCCATGGACCAGACCGCCCAGAAGGCGCCCAGCCCGGCGAACGCGGTGCCGTTGAGAGTGTCACCGCTGCGCAGCTGCCAGAGGCCGGCGATGAAGAGTGCGACTCCGCCGAGCAGGTGCGCGAGGCCCGCGGCGTCGGCTACCTGGGTGTGGTGCAGGAGCCCGGTCTGCAGCAGGCCGTAGCCGAGCAGGGTCAGACCGAGCGCGAGGTATCCGAGGGGTCCCGCGTCGAGCGAGGCGGGTCGGGCATTGGCCCCGGTAGCGTCAGTGCTCACCGGAGGCTCCTTTCTGGTCGTTCCAGGGATGGATCTGACACGTCGGATCCGACCCGTCGGTCCGCGGCCGGAATGGGCACAGCCAGGACGGGTGCGGCCAGGACGGGGCGGCGCCCGGGCGGCGCGGCTGCGCTGCGGGGCGCGCGGGGATGCGCGAGATGGACGGAGAGTGATGGCGACGGCGGACATGGCAGCCGTCGCGATGGCACGCCGTAGGCGTCCACGAGAAGCGTGCGGGCGGTGCCGACCTGCTGCGTCCCCGCAGCTCAGCTGCCGGGACTGGGCTCGCCGGGGAAACCCCCGGTCAGCTGGTCTCTACCCGGGCCGTGAGGCTTGTACCCTTGTGAATCACAGAATTTGTTCGTTTGTCAGCCGATTCGTCGTCAGTCCGTGACAAACAGTGACCCGGCTCAGCCCCGTCGCTGGAGCGGCACCCGGAGCGCGATGATCGCCATGTCGTCCGAGGGGGGCTCCGGCGCGAACCGTTCGACGGCGCGCTGCACCCGGGCCGCGACGGCTCCGGCCGTCAGTCCGGTGCACCCGGTGAGCACCTCGGCCAGCCCGTCCTCGCCGAGCATCCGCAGCCCCTCACGCCGCTCGGTCACCCCGTCCGTGACGCAGAGCAGCACCTCGCCCGGCTCCAGCACCACCTGCTCGGCCGTCAGCTCCAGCTCCTCCATCACGCCCAGCAGCGGCTGCGAGGTGGCTGCCGGGCTCACCTGGCCGTCGCCGCGCAGCCGCAGTGGCAGCGGGTGCCCGGCGCAGACCAGGCTCAGCGCGGTGCTGCCGTCCGGGCGGGGCGTCAGCTCGCCGTAGAGCAGGGTCAGGAAGCGGCCCCGGTCGCCCTCGTCGAGGATCGCCCGGTTGAGCCGGGAGAGCACCTGCGGGGCGTCCAGCCCCTCACGGGCCAGCAGGCGCAGGGAGTTCCGGGCCAGCCCGGTGACCGAGGCGGCCTGCGGGCCGGTGCCGCAGACGTCGCCGATCGCGAAGCCGTAGGTGCCCTCGCGGATCGAGAAGAGGTCGTAGAAGTCGCCGCCGACCTCGTTGCCCTCCCCGGCGGCCTGGTAGAAGACCTCCACCTCGACACCGGGGATCTTCGGCAGCTCCGGGGGCAGCAGGCTGCGCTGCAGGGCCTGGCTGATCGCGGTCCGCTCCGAGTAGAGCCGGGAGTTGTCCAGGGCCAGGGCGGCGCGGCGGGACAGGTCCTCGGCCAGCTCCAGGATCTCCTGGCGGAACGTCACCCCGGCCTTGGTGCCGAGCGCCAGCAGGCCGATCACCCGGTTGCGCGCGAACAGCGGCAGCGCCACGCACTGGCCGATCAGCCCGGCGGGCTCGGCGCCGGTGAGGGCCCCGGCCGGGGCGGGCCAGGGCGCGGCGCCGCCGCCCACCAGGCCCGCCGGCGGGTCGATGCGCCGCAGCAGGGCGCGCAGCGGGTCGATCTGCTCCTCGTCCTCGTGCAGCACGAAGGCCAGCTCGGCGAACTCGGCCTGCTCCGCGATGGTGTAGACGGCGCACCAGGCGGCGAGCGTGGGCACCGCCATCTGCGCCACCAGGGCGAGGGTCTGCTGGTGCTCCAGGGTGCCGGCCAGCAGGTCGGAGGCCTCCACCAGGAAGGAGAGCGCGCCGCGCCGCAGCCGCTCCCGCTCGGCCAGCCGGGCGTTCTCGACGGTCAGCGCGATCCGGTCGGCGGCGAACTGCAGCCGCAGCGCCTGGTCGTTGTCGTACTGTCCGGCCCGGTTGGCGGCCACCCCGAGCGAGCCGATCAGCCGGCCCTCCACCTTGAGCGGGACGGTGATCAGCGAGCGCAGCCCGGAGCCGCCGAGCAGCGGGGCCGCGCCCGGACGCACCGAGAGGTCCTCGTGGACGGCGGGCAGCCGGGCGGAGTCGTAGCGGCCGTTGCCGGAGTCGACCGGGAGCCGGACGTCCTTGGTGTGCCCGGCCGGCAGCCCGGTGGCCGCCCTGACCTCGAACTCGCTCTCGTCCTCGGTGATCAGCAGCAGGTAGGCCGCGTCCCCGTCGAGCAGGTCGCGGGCTCGTTCCACGGTCTGCTGGAGCATGCCTGACAGGTCGTCGGCGGGCACGCCGTCGAGCAGCAGGTCGATCGGCTCGACGGCGCCCGGCACGGGGCCGGTGGTGGCGATCCGGGTCGGCGTGTGCAGCACGGCCCGGTCGCGTTCGCGGACCAGCAGGCAGAGCGTGGAGGGAGCGCCGGTGGAGTCCAGCACGCGGACCTGGGAGCCGTAGACCTCGATGGTCCGCTGATCGCTCCGGCGGATGCCGAAGGCTCCTTCCCAGCGGGCCAGTTGGAGCACCTCGGGCAGGCCGGTCTGCTCGCCGGGGGCTTGCGGCCAGACCACCAGGTCGGCCCAGGGCCGGTCGAGCGCTTCGGTGGCCGGTTGGCGGAACAGCTCTTCGGCGTCGGCGTTCCAGGCCCGCACCAGCCCCTGGGCGTCCACCTGCACGACGGCCACCAGCACCGTGCCGTCGGTGCTGGGCAGCACCTCGCCGGGGGCCTGCGGCAGCGCGTAGCGGGTGCCGGGCAGGGCACGCTGCAGCGGCAGCCGGAACCAGACGGTCTTCTGCCCGGCCGAGTACTCCACGCCCCAGCGGCTGGAGAGCGCCGAGCACATCAGCAGGCCGCGCCCGCCCTCGCCCTCGGCGTCGGCGAAGTGCTCGGAGACCGCGTCGCCCGCGACCGGCCCGGCGAAGGCGGGCAGCCCGCGCTCGGGG
Source organism: Kitasatospora sp. NBC_01302 (assembly GCF_035976515.1). Taxonomy (NCBI): domain Bacteria; kingdom Bacillati; phylum Actinomycetota; class Actinomycetes; order Kitasatosporales; family Streptomycetaceae; genus Kitasatospora; species Kitasatospora sp. NBC_01302. The sequence continues at coordinate 3,574,956 of NZ_CP108404.1, read as the reverse complement.
TGCCGGTCGGTGACGCCGATCTGGACCGAGTCCTCCTCGCGCAGGCAGCTCACCTCGGCGGCGGTCCCGGCGTGCACCACGGCGTTGGTGACCAGTTCGCTGACCAGGACCACGGCATCGTCGACGACCTCGGGCAGCCCCCAACCCAGCAGCGCGTCGCGGACGAAGCCGCGCGCGGCGGAGGCCGAGCGGCCGTCCGGCTCGAAGGTGGCGGCTGCGCGCGCGGTGACCACGGGCTGCTTCTCCTCTGGTTCGGGTACGGCTGCTCGGCGCCTGGTGTGCCACCCGGCTGCGGGTGGGCGGTCCCGGTGGCTCAGGCCAGGGCGAGGTGCAGCGCTCCACCCTACTTTCCGGCTGGTCTCCCCGGAGGCAAGGGGGAGTGAAACGGGCACTCGGGAGTGATTCTCCCCACGCCGCCCACACAGAACCTGCCTGGCATGTACTCCTGGACGGCGGATGAGCCTGGCCAAGGGGGCCAATTCGGTCGGTGGGTGCTGTCAGACTGGGGGATCCGCGGGAACGGCCTCGGTCCGACCCGGCGGACACCAGCCAGTCGCGACATGGGAGGGTCCCGTTGAGTTCGGCCACCAAGGACGCTACCGGTCAGAGCACGTCCGGACAGAACGCTGCCGGAGCAGGCACCGCAGGGCAGAAGAGCGCTCCCGGCGCGGCGCGCGGCGCGCGTTCGGTGACCGCGCCCCGCGGCGGGGCCGGGCGCCGTCCTGGGCACAATCGCGGGGCCGAGCCGGCCGAGCTGCGCAAGCTGCTCGGTGCGCTGACGGCGATGCGCGACGGCAACTTCCGGCGCCGACTGACGGTGCCGGGCGACGGCCCGATGGCCGAGATCGCGGCGATGTTCAACGAGGTCGCCGAGCGCAACCAGCACCTGACCGGCGAGCTGGCCCGGGTGCGCCGCGCGGTGGGCCGTGAGGGGCGGCTGACGGCGCGGCTGGAGAACGGCGCGGGGGAGGGCGCCTGGGCCTCGGCGGTGGACAACTGCAACGCGCTGATCGACGACCTGGCCCGTCCGATGGCCGAGGTCGGGCGGGTGCTCGCCTCGATCGCCGAGGGTGACCTGGACCAGCGGATGGAGCTGCGCTCCAACCAGCCGGACGGCGGCAGCCACCCGTTGCGCGGCGAGTTCCTCAAGGTCGGCCGGACCGTGAACGGCCTGGTGGACCAGCTCTCGGAGTTCACCGACGAGGTGACCCGGGTGGCCATCGAGGTCGGCACCGAGGGCAAGCTCGGCGGCCAGGCCCGGGTGCGCTCGATGTCCGGCAGCTGGAAGGACCTGGCCGACTCCGTCAACACCATGGCGGGCCGGCTCACCGCGCAGGTGCGCAACATCGCCGAGGTCACCACCGCGGTGGCCAAGGGCGACCTCTCGCACAAGGTCACCGTGGACGTGGCCGGCGAGATGCTGGAGCTGAAGAACACCGTCAACACGATGGTCGACCAGCTGAACTCGTTCGCCGCGCAGGTGACCCGGGTGGCGCGGGACGTGGGGACCGAGGGGCGTCTGGGTGGTCAGGCGCAGGTGCCCGGGGTGGCCGGGGTGTGGCGTGATCTGACCGATTCGGTCAACTTCATGGCCAACAACCTCACGGATCAGGTGCGAAATATTGCGCAGGTGACCACGGCGGTGGCGCGTGGTGATCTGTCGCAGAAGATCGAGGTCGATGCCCGGGGCGAGATCCTGGAGCTCAAGAACACCATCAACACCATGGTGGATCAGCTTTCCGCCTTCGCCGCGCAGGTGACCCGGGTGGCGCGGGACGTGGGGACCGAGGGGCGTCTGGGTGGTCAGGCGCAGGTGCCCGGGGTGGCCGGGGTGTGGCGTGATCTGACCGATTCGGTCAACTTCATGGCCAACAACCTCACGGATCAGGTGCGAAATATTGCGCAGGTGACCACGGCGGTGGCGCGTGGTGATCTGTCGCAGAAGATCCAGGTCGATGCCCGGGGCGAGATCCTGGAGCTCAAGAACACCATCAACACCATGGTCGACCAGCTCTCCGCCTTCGCGGACGAGGTCACCAGGGTGGCCAGGGACGTCGGCACCGAGGGCATCCTGGGCGGTCAGGCCAGCGTGCCCGGCGTCTCCGGGACCTGGAAGGACCTGACCAACAGCGTCAACCTGATGGCCAACAACCTGACCAGTCAGGTGCGCAACATCGCCGAAGTGACCACGGCGGTGGCCCGCGGCGACGTCTCCAAGAAGATCACCGTGGACGCCCGCGGCGAGATCCTCGAACTGGTCACCACCGTCAACACGATGGTCGACCAGCTGAGCGCCTTCGCCGACGAGGTGACCCGGGTGGCCCGCGAGGTGGGCACCGACGGGATCCTGGGCGGCCAGGCCCGGGTGCGCGGCGTCTCGGGCATCTGGAAGGACCTGACCGACAACGTCAACTTCATGGCGTCCAACCTGACCAGCCAGGTGCGCAACATCGCCGAGGTGGCCACCGCGGTGGCCCGCGGCGACCTGTCCAAGAAGATCACCATCGAGGCGCAGGGCGAGGTCGCGGCGCTGGCCGGCACCCTGAACACGATGGTCGACCAGCTGAGCGCCTTCGCCGTCCAGGTGACCCGGGTGGCCCGCGAGGTGGGCACCGACGGCATCCTGGGCGGCCAGGCGGACGTCCCGGGCGTCGCCGGCATCTGGAAGGACCTGACCGACAACGTCAACTTCATGGCGTCCAACCTGACCAGCCAGGTGCGCAACATCGCCCTGGTGATCACGGCGGTGGCCCGCGGCGACCTGTCGCAGAAGATCGACGTCGACGCGGCCGGCGAGATCCTGGAGCTGAAGACCAGCATCAACACGATGGTCGACCAGCTGAGCGCCTTCGCCGACGAGGTGACCCGGGTGGCCCGCGAGGTGGGCACCGACGGGCGGCTCGGCGGCCAGGCCCGGGTACCCGGCGCGGACGGCACCTGGCAGGACCTCACCGAGTCGGTGAACGAGCTGGCCAACAACCTGACCAGGCAGGTGCGGGCCATCGCCCAGGTGGCCACCGCGGTGACCCGCGGCGACCTGTCCTTGCGGATCGACGTCGACGCCTCGGGCGAGATCGACGAGCTCAAGGACAACATCAACCAGATGATCGCCAACCTGCGCGAGACCACGCGCACCAACCAGGAGCAGGACTGGCTGAAGACCAACATGGCCCGGTTCTCCGGCCTGCTGCAGGGCCGGCGCGACCTGGAGGCGGTCGCCTCACTGATCATGTCCGAGCTGACCCCGGTGGTCTCCGCCCAGCACGGTGCCTTCTTCCTGGCCCAGCCGGCCGGGCGCACCGCCGAGATGATCACCGAGGACGACGACGAGTCCGACACCGTGCTGCGCCTGATCGGCTCCTACGGCTACCAGCGCCGCTCGATGCCGACCACCTTCCGCCCCGGCGAGTCGCTGGTCGGCCAGGCGGCGGTGGAGAAGCGCCCGATCAGCCTCACCGAGGCGCCTCCCGGCTACCTGCGGATCTCCTCCGGCCTCGGCGAGGCCTCGCCCGCGCACGTGGTGGTGCTGCCGGTGCTCTTCGAGGGCCGGCTGCTCGGGGTGATCGAGCTGGCGACCTTCGCCTCCTTCACCACGGTGGTGATGGACTTCCTGAACCAGATCGCCGATCTGATCGGGGTCACCGTCAACACCATCAGCGTCAACACCAAGACCGAGGGACTGCTCCTGGAGTCCCAGCGACTGACCGCCGAACTCTCCATGCGGTCGGCCGAGTTGGAGGCGCGTCAGGAGGAGCTGGAGCGCACCAACGAGGAGCTCCAGGAGAAGGCCGAGCAACTGGCCCAGCAGAACCGCGACATCGAGATCAAGAACAGCGAGATCGAGGAGGCCCGCAAGGTCCTGGAGGAGCGCGCCGAGCAGCTGGCCCTCGCCTCGCGCTACAAGAGCGAGTTCCTGGCCAACATGTCGCACGAGCTGCGCACCCCGCTCAACTCGCTGCTGATCCTGGCCAAGCTGCTCTCCGACAACAACGAGGGCAACCTCTCCTCCAAGCAGGTCGAGTTCGCCGACACCATCCACGGCGCCGGCTCCGACCTGCTGCAGCTGATCAACGACATTCTGGACCTGTCCAAGGTCGAGGCCGGCAAGATGGACGTCCGCCCGGCGAAGATCGCCCTGGTCCAGCTCACCGACTACGTGGAGGCGGCGTTCCGGCCGCTGACCGCGGACAAGGGCCTGGACTTCACGGTCACCGTCTCGCCCGAGCTGCCGCCCACCCTGCACACCGACGAGCAGCGGCTCCAGCAGGTGCTGCGCAACCTGCTCTCCAACGCCGTGAAGTTCACCGACAGCGGCGCGGTGCACCTGGACATCGAACCGGCCGGGTCGGTGGTGCCGCAGCACGTGCGCGAGCAGCTGCTGGAGTCGGGGCAGATCGACGACCCCGACGCCACGCTGGTGGCCTTCGCGGTGACCGACACCGGCATCGGCATCCCCGGGAACAAGCTGCGCGAGATCTTCGAGGCGTTCAAGCAGGCCGACGGCGGCACCAGCCGCAAGTACGGCGGCACCGGCCTGGGCCTGTCGATCAGCCGGGAGATCGCCCGGCTGCTCGGCGGCGAGATCCACGCCGAGAGCGAGCTCGGCGAGGGCAGCACCTTCACCCTCTACCTGCCGCTGCGCAGTGACGCGCCGCAGGGCTCGGCGGACCGTGAGCGGCCCGGTGCCGCGCCCGCGTCCGGCAGTGCGCTGCGGGCCGCGGTCGGCGTGACCCCCACCGGCCTGCCGGTGCCGGTCGGTGAGAGCCCGGCCGACCACTGGGCGCAGGAGGTGCGGGAGCTGGCGCTGGAGCGCCGCCGGGACGCGGCCGAGCGCCGCCGCACGGCCGAGAGCGCACCGGTGGCCGCCCGGCACGCGGAGGAGGAGGTGCCCGCGCCGCGGGCCGGGGCCGGACCGCAGTTCGAGGGCCGGTTCGGCGGCGAGGAGGTGCTGATCGTCGACGACGACGTGCGCAACGTCTTCGCCCTCACCAGCGTGCTCGAGCAGTACGGGCTGACGGTGCTGTACGCGGAGAACGGCCGCGAGGGGATCGAGGTCCTGGAGCAGCACGAGAACGTGGCGCTGGTCCTGATGGACATCATGATGCCGGAGATGGACGGCTACGCGACCACCGAGGCGATCCGCCGGATGCCCCAGTTCGCCGGCCTGCCGATCATCGCGCTGACCGCCAAGGCGATGAAGGGCGACCGGGAGAAGAGCATCGAGGCGGGCGCCTCCGACCACGTGACCAAGCCGGTGGACACCGACCACCTGTTGAACGTGATGCGCCAGTGGCTGGGGGCGCGTGGTTAGCTCGCGGGCATCGGCGTTTACTGGCGGGCCGGACCGGGAACCCGCTAGGGTCACTCATCGTTGCGAACAGTAACCGAATGGCGACGGTGTGCAGGAAAGCACCCGGGTCCTTCGGGGCGGCAGGCGCTTCGACGGCCTGTTGGGACTATCCGATAGGGCAGGGCTTGGGGGTGCGGCTAGCATGACCGGGTCGGTAGCAGGCGGTACACGGGTGCCGTCGCGCGCAAAACAGGTGGGCTATCCGGCAGGAGGGCGGGTCGTGGTGCAGAAAGCGAAGATCCTCCTGGTCGACGACCGACCGGAGAACCTCCTCGCGCTGGAGGCGATCCTCTCAGCGCTGGACCAGACGCTGGTGCGCGCGGTCTCCGGTGAGGAGGCGCTCAAGGCGCTGCTCACCGACGACTTCGCGGTGATCCTGCTGGACGTCCAGATGCCGGGCATGGACGGCTTCGAGACCGCCGCGCACATCAAGCGCCGCGAGCGCACCAGAGACATCCCGATCATCTTCCTGACGGCGATCAACCACGGCCCGCACCACACCTTCCGGGGCTACGCGGCCGGCGCGGTGGACTACATCTCCAAGCCGTTCGACCCCTGGGTGCTGCGCGCCAAGGTCTCCGTCTTCGTCGATCTCTACGTGAAGAACTGCCAGCTCAAGGAGCAGGCAGCGCTGCTGCGGCTGCAGTTGGAGGACGACCGGCAGGGCCGCGACCGCTCGGAGCCGCTGCTGACCGAGCTCTCCGCGCGGCTGGCCTCGGTCGAGGAGCAGGCCGAGGCGCTGACCAAGCAGCTGGGCGACTCGCCCGACGCCGGGGCGGCGGCCACCGCGGCCCACCTGGAGCGCAAGCTGGCCGGCCTGCGGGCGGCGCTGGAGGCGCTGCGCCCCGGCGCGGATCAGGCCTGAGGGGATTTCAGCCCGCGGCTGCGCCGGCCGGGTGACTTCGGATCGCGCCGACGGTGTGTCGCAGTGCGTCCGCGACACGCCAGGGTCATGACGGTCGGTCATGTGTCCACGGCTCAGGGCCGCCGGTAGGCTCTGGTGCCATGGCCCCACGGACGCCCGGCAGCACCGCACGCACCACGAGTCCGGGACCGGCGAAGAAGGCCGCCCCGGCGAAGAAGTCCGCGACCCGCAAGCCGGCCGCGAAACCCGCTGCGAAGCCGGCCGGGAAGGCGTCCGCCAAGGCAGGCCCGGCCAAGCCGGCCGGGAAACCCGCCGGCAGGCCCGCCGCGCGCAAGGCGGCCGCGAAGCCGGCCGCCCCCACCCCGGCCCCCGCCAGGTCGAAGCAGCCCATACTCTTCCGCGCCGTCCGGGCCTGCTGGTTGGGCCTGGCCCACAGCATCGGCGCGGTGTTCCGCGGCGTCGGCGACGGCGCCAAGGGGTTGCACCCGGTGCACCGCAAGGACGGCCAGGCGCTGCTGCTGCTGGCGCTGGCCCTGGTCACCGCGGCCGGCACCTGGTTCAGCCCGCAGGGCTGGCTGGGCGGCGTGGCCACCAGCGTGGTCAGCGGCCTGTTCGGGCGCATGGACGTGCTGATCCCGCTGCTGCTCGCGGCGATCGCGATCCGGCTGATGCGCCACCCGGAGCTGCCGGAGGCCAACGGACGGGTCGCCATCGGCCTGAGCACCCTGGTGATCGGCGTGCTCGGCCTGATCCACATCGGCTGCGGTGCCCCGGGGATGCAGAGCGGTGCGACCCGGATCCGGCAGGCTGGCGGCATCCTCGGCTGGGCCGCCTCGACACCGATGATGGCCGCCGCCGGCCCGCCGCTGGCGGTGCCGTTGCTGCTGCTGCTGACCTTCTTCGGCCTGCTGGTGGTCACCGCCACCCCGGTCAACAAGATCCCCGAGCGGCTTCGGCTGCTCGGCGAGCGCCTCGGCGTGGTGGAGCCCGCGTCGGTGGACGAGCTGGACGGCTACGGCGAGTACGACGAGTTCGGCGAGTACGCCACCGGCGACCGCGAGCTGTCCACCGAACCGCCGGAGGACGCCGACCCCGACGCGCTGCCCTACACGGTGGAGGAGGACCCGGACGACGAGGTGGGCGCCCGGCGCCGCCGGCGCGGGCGCCGCAAGCAGGTGGACGAGCCGGAGCTCGCACCCGCCGTGCCGGACATGTTCCTCAAGGACCCGTTCCAGACCCGCGACCTGGCCGCCGGAGTGGCCGCCGACCTGGACGGCGCACTGCTGCACGGCGTGCCGGCCTCGCCCGCGGTGGCCAGCATCATGCACCAGGTCCAGGACCGCACCGCCGTGCCGGAGGAGCCGGCCGTTCCGCCGGCGCGCACGCCGGCGCCCGGCTCGCCCGGCGATCCGGCGGCCCCCGAGCACGGCGAGGCGCCGAGCCGGATGGAGCAGCTCCAGCTGCACAGCGGGGGCGGCTACGTGCTGCCCTCGCTGGACCTGCTGGAGCGCGGCGGCCCGGGCAAGACCCGCAGCGCGCTGAACGACCAGGTGGTCGCCCAGCTCACCTCGACCTTCGCCGAGTTCAAGGTCGACGCGAAGGTCACCGGCTTCACCCGGGGGCCGACGGTCACCCGCTACGAGGTGGAGCTGGGCCCGGCCGTCAAGGTCGAGCGGATCACCGCGCTGGGCAAGAACATCGCCTACGCGGTGGCCAGCCCGGACGTGCGGATCATCAGCCCGATCCCGGGCAAGTCCGCGGTGGGCATCGAGATCCCCAACGGGGACCGCGAGATGGTCAACCTCGGCGACCTGCTGCGCTCGCGCAGCGCCGCCGAGGACAGCCACCCGATGGTGGTCGGCATGGGCAAGGACGTCGAGGGCCACACGGTGCTCGCCAACCTGGCCAAGATGCCGCACATCCTGGTCGCCGGCGCCACCGGCGCGGGCAAGTCCTCGTGCATCAACTGCCTGATCACCTCGGTGCTGGCCCGGGCCACCCCGGACGAGGTGCGGATGGTGCTGGTCGACCCCAAGCGGGTCGAGCTGACCGCCTACGAGGGCATCCCGCACCTGATCACCCCGATCATCACCAACCCCAAGAAGGCCGCCGAGGCGCTGCAGTGGGTGGTCCGCGAGATGGACCTGCGCTACGACGACCTCGCGGCCTACGGCTTCCGCCACGTGGACGACTTCAACGCCGCGGTCAAGGCCGGCAAGGTGACCCCGCCGCTGGGCAGCGAGCGGGAGCTGACGCCGTACCCGTACCTGCTGGTGATCGTCGACGAGCTGGCCGACCTGATGATGGTCGCCCCGCGCGACGTCGAGGACTCGGTGGTCCGGATCACCCAGCTGGCCCGGGCCGCCGGCATCCACCTGGTGCTCGCCACCCAGCGGCCCTCGGTGGACGTGGTGACCGGCCTGATCAAGGCCAACGTGCCCTCCCGGCTGGCCTTCGCCACCTCGGCGATGGCCGACTCCCGGGTGATCCTCGATCAGCCGGGCGCGGAGAAGCTGATCGGCAAGGGTGACGCGCTCTTCCTGCCGATGGGTGCGAGCAAGCCGGTCCGGATGCAGGGCGCGTTCGTCACCGAGGCCGAGATCGCGGCGATCGTGCAGCACTGCAAGGACCAGCTGACCGCGGTCTACCGCGACGACGTCACGGTCGGCGGCGGCCCCAAGAAGGAGATCGACGAGGAGATCGGCGACGACCTGGACCTGCTCATCCAGGCCGCCGAGCTGGTCGTCTCCACCCAGTTCGGTTCGACCTCGATGCTGCAGCGCAAGCTGCGGGTCGGCTTCGCCAAGGCCGGCCGGCTGATGGACCTGATGGAGTCGCGCGGCATCGTGGGGCCGAGCGAGGGGTCCAAGGCCCGCGACGTGCTGGTCAAACCGGACGAACTGGACGGGGTGCTGGCCATCATCCGCGGGTAGTGCTCTGAAGGGGCGTCAGCGGTCCTGTGGGGCCGTTGGTGCGCCTGGGCAGAGGGCGCGCGTTCGGTCGAACTCCGGTTGAGAAACGATTCGCCCCCGCCCCTAGACTGTGTCCTCAGCAGGTGGCTCCGCTCGAAAGGCGCGCCCAGTGACCATCGGCAAGTCTTCCCACCGCGACCACGGCCGATCCTCCGACGCCCGCTCGGCCGAGACCGACAGCGCGGCCGGCCCGCAGCCCGGCGCCGTCTCGGATGCTGCACCGACCATCGGCCGGGTGCTGGCCGATGCCCGCCTCGCCGCCGGGCTGACGGTGGACGAGGTGAGCGCCAGTACCCGGGTCAGGGTGCCGATCGTGCACGCGATCGAGGAGGACGACTTCAGCCGCTGCGGCGGCGACTTCTACGCTCGCGGGCACCTGCGCTCGCTGGCCCGCGCCGTTGGCGCCGACGGCGACGCCCTGGTGGCCCGTTACGACGAGCTCCACGGCACCGCTCCGGTGGTGCTGGCCCCGGTGGCCAGGCTGGACGCCAAGCGGATCCGGCCCGACCGCGGCCGAGCGACCTGGACCGGCGCGATGCTGGTGGCGATCGCCGCGGTGGTACTGCTGATCGTTTTCAACCTGTTCAGCAGCAGGCCCGCCAAGGTCGCGGCCGGTGCCGCCTCCTCGCCGTTGCCCAGCGTCGCGGCCTCCGCTCCGCCCTCGTCCAGCGCCTCGCCCGCCCAGCCGCCGGCGCCCGCGCCGAGCGTGGCCCCGATCGCCGCCGCGCCGGCCGACAAGGTGACCGTGAAGCTGGTCGCCGAGGGCGGCACCAGCTGGGTCTCGGCGCTGGACGGCGACGGCAACTCGCTCTTCCAGAACGACATGGACGACGGCTCGAACCAGACCTTCACCGATCCCAAGCAGATCAAGCTGGTGATCGGCAACGCGGCGGCCGTGCACCTGTACGTCAACGGCAAGGATCTGGGTCCTGCGGGCAAGGACGGGCAGGTGGTGCACCTCACCTACACCCCCGGCGACCCGCAGGCCGGCTAGCCGGCGCGGCGCCCCGAGCCATCCGATCATCGCCGCGCGGCCTCCGGGGGAAACGACACCGGGGGCCGCGCGTTAATCTTGGCCCTATGCCTGAACGCCGTACTGTCGCACTGGTCACGCTCGGATGCGCCCGCAACGAGGTCGACTCCGAGGAACTCGCCGGGCGACTGGAAGCCGATGGCTGGCAACTGGTCGACGACGCGAGCGAGGCGGACGTCGCCGTCGTCAACACCTGCGGCTTCGTCGAAGCCGCCAAGAAGGACTCCGTCGACGCCCTGCTGGAGGCCAACGACCTCAAGGGCCACGGCCGCACCCAGGCCGTGGTGGCGGTCGGCTGCATGGCCGAGCGCTACGGCAAGGAGCTGGCCGACGCCCTGCCGGAGGCCGACGGCGTGCTCGGCTTCGACGACTACACCGACATCAGCGACCGCCTGCAGACCATCCTGTCCGGCGGCCACCACGCCCCGCACCTGCCGCGCGACCGCCGCAAGCTGCTCCCGCTGACCCCCGTCGAGCGGCAGGCCGCCGCGGCCGAGGTCGCGCTGCCGGGCCACGGTGCACCGGAGGACCTGCCCGAGGGCGTGGCCCCGGCCTCCGGGCCGCGCACCCTGCGCAAGCGGCTGGACGACAACCCGGTGGCCTCGATCAAGCTGGCCTCCGGCTGCGACCGGCGCTGCTCGTTCTGCGCCATCCCGGCCTTCCGCGGCTCGTTCATCTCCCGCCGCCCCTCGGACGTGCTGAACGAGGCCGTCTGGCTGGCCGAGCAGGGCGTCAGCGAGGTGGTCCTGGTCAGCGAGAACAACACCTCGTACGGCAAGGACCTGGGCGACATCCGCCTGCTGGAGACGCTGTTGAGCGAGATCGCGGCCGTCCCCGGCATCGAGCGGGTCCGGGTCAGCTACCTGCAGCCCGCCGAGATGCGCCCGGGCCTGATCGAGGCGATGACCTCGACGGCCGGCGTGGTGCCCTACTTCGACCTGTCCTTCCAGCACTCGGCTCCCGCCGTGCTGCGCCGGATGCGCCGGTTCGGCAACACCGACCAGTTCCTCGACCTGCTGAAGACCATCCGGGACACGGCCCCGCAGGCCGGTGCCCGGTCCAACTTCATCGTCGGGTTCCCGGGCGAGAGCGAGCAGGACTTCGCCGAGCTGGAACGGTTCGTCACCGAGGCCGGGCTGGACGCGATCGGCGTCTTCGGCTACTCGGACGAGGACGGCACCGAGGCGGCCACCTTCGAGGGCAAGCTCCCCGAGGACGTGGTGGCCGAGCGGCTGGCCAAGCTGTCCCGGCTCGCCGAGGAGCTGACCGCGCAGCGTGCCGAGCAGCGGATCGGCACCGAGGTGGAGGTGCTGGTGGAGGCCGTCCTGGTGGCGGAGGACGACGGCGAGCAGCTGATCGAGGGCCGCTCGGCGCACCAGGCGCCGGAGACCGACGGCCTGACCACGTTGATCGGCGCGCCCGAGGCCGAGGTCGGCCAGTACTACCGGGCCCGCGTGGTCGCCAGCGAAGGCGTCGACCTGGTCGCCGAGGCGATCGAGCTCGTCCGCAAGGCGGCCGCGGCATGACCGGCGGGCCGGGCAGCCCGGCAGCGGCCCGCCCGGCCCAGCAGGGGACGGCGCAAGTTGCGGTGCCCCCGCTGTGGAACCTCGCGAACCTGCTGACCATGCTCCGGCTCGCCCTGGTGCCGGTCTTCGCGTTCCTGCTGTTCGCGGACGGCGGGCACGACCCGAAGTGGCGCGCGGTGGCCTGGGCCTCGTTCGCGATCGCCATGATCACGGACCTGTTCGACGGGGAGATCGCCCGGCGCAAGGGACTGGTCACCGACTTCGGCAAGATCGCCGACCCGATCGCCGACAAGGCGATCATGGGCGCCGCGCTGATCGGCCTCTCGGTGCTGGGCGATCTGCCGTGGTGGATCACCGCGGTGATCCTGGCCCGTGAGCTGGGCATCACGCTGCTGCGGTTCTGGGTGATCCGCTACAGCGTGATCCCGGCCAGCCGGGGCGGCAAGCTCAAGACCCTCACCCAGGGCATCGCGGTGGGGATGTACGTGCTGCCGCTGACCGGCTGGCTGGCCACCGGGCGTGCGGTGCTGATGGGGCTCGCGGTGGTGCTGACGGTGGCCACCGGGGCTGACTACGTGCGCCAGGCCGTCCGGCTGCGGCGCGAGGGCATGGCCCGGGAGAGGCAGGCTCGATGACCGAGTACGTTCCGCTCGCCGAGCGGGTGCACGCCGAGTTGCGGACGCTGGGCGCCACGGTGGCGGTCGCCGAGTCGCTGACCGGTGGTCTGCTCTCCGCGCAGCTGGTCGAGGTCGCCGGGGCCTCGGAGACCTTCCGCGGCTCGGTCACCGCCTACGCCACCGAGCTCAAGGCCGCGGTGCTGGGCGTGGACGAAGGGCTGCTGGCGGTGTACGGGCCGGTCCACCCGGTGGTGGCGCGCCAGATGGCCGAGGGGGTGCGCCGACTGCTGGGCGCCACCTACGGGCTGGGCACCACCGGCGTGGCCGGGCCGACCGAACAGGACGGTCACGCAGTCGGCACAGTACATCTGGGATTCGCCGGTCCGGGGGGAACTGCGGTGAGATCGCCCCGGCTGTCGGGGGACCGTGCCACAATCCGACGCAAGGCGGTGGCGGGCGCGCTGGAGCTGCTGCTCGAGCGGATCGCCGTCGGGGCGGGCGCAACCGGCACCACACGCGTCAACTGAACAACGGCTGAACAGGCAGAATCCGGGAAGCCTTTTCATACAAGGGGCGTGCTGGCGCCCGGGGCGGGAACAACAGGGGAGGGCAGAGGCTTGCAGCCCAGAGTGAACACGACCACGGTCCCCGCACACGAAGCGGGCAAGGCGGTACGGTGGGGACGTGACATCTCGATCCGCAGTCCGAGGAGGGAGCCACCGATGATCCTGCTCCGTCGCCTCTTGGGTGACGTGCTGCGTCGGCAGCGCCAGCGCCAGGGCCGCACACTTCGCGAGGTGTCGGCCGCCGCACGAGTGTCGCTCGGATACCTCTCCGAGGTCGAGCGCGGGCAGAAGGAGGCCTCCTCGGAGCTGCTCTCCGCGATCTGCGACGCGCTTGACGTCCGGATGTCCGAGGTCATGCGCGAGGTGAGCGACGAGCTGTCGCTGGCCGAGCTCGCCGCGATGACCGCGCTCTCCGAAGACGGCCTGCTGCGTCCGGTGCTGGAGCCCGTGCAGCTGCCGGCCCCGGGTGAGCGGATGAGCTCGATCACTCCTAAGGCCGCTGCGGTGGACGTCGTCGCTGCCTGACCTCACCCTGCAAGAGGGGCTGAGTGAAGGAGCCGCACGTGCACCGGTCGACCGAGGACCGTTCCCCAGCTCGAATAGGCCAGACCGGTCGACGTAAGCCCTCGGCTGTGCACGGTCTGCGCCGCTGGGCGCCGGCCGTGCTGTTCGGCACCGTCGTACTCGGCACCCTCTGCTGGTTCCTGCTGCCGCAGACCGCTCGACCGGGCGGGCCGGGTGCACTCCTCGCGCTGCTCACCCTGGGCGGCTGGGGACTCGGGCTGCTCCCGGTGCACAGCGACCGGCGCAACCAGGGACCGGCCCGCCGGCTAGCCGCGCAGCCGCAGCCCGCGCGGGGTGGCGTGGAACCCGCCGGCCTCCAGCGCGGCGCCGAGCACTGAGCCCAGCGCGCTCTCGCCGTTCGTCCGCTCCACGGTCAGACCGCTCAGCAGGCCGCGCCGCGCCGCGTCGGCCAGCGCCTGCACCGCCGCCGTCAGCACCGCTTCGCGCTCGGCCCAGCAGAGCAGCGACTTGCCGCCGCGTTCCAGGTAGAGCGCGAGTTCGCCGTCGACCAGGACCACCAGCGCACCCGCCTTGCGGCCGGGGCGGTGGGCGCCGGACTGCGCACCCGGTGGCTCGGGCCAGGGCAGCGCCGCCCCGTACGCGTTGGCCGGGTCGGCCGCGGCCAGCACCTGCGCCTGAGGCCGGGCCTGGGAATGGGCCTGGGGCGACTGGCGGGGCGCACCGATCGGCGTCGCGCCGGTGGCCGCGGGCCAGCCCGTGGCGTCGAGGCGCTCCAGCCGGCCGTTGACCGAGCGGAGCCGGTCGACCGCGCCGTCCAGCGCGAACTGCGCACCGCCCAGCCCCTCGACCAGGTAGCCGCGGCGGGCCCGGCCGCGCTCCTCGAAGGCGGCCAGCACCCGGTAGACCGCGGCGAAGCCGCCCTGGATCCGCTCGGCCTGCACGGCGCCCCGGGTGAGCACGCCGTACCGGTCCAGCAGCACCTGTGCCTGGGCGGCGGCCCGGGCGGTCGGCTCGGCGGGCTCGGGCAGCAGCGACCAGCGACCGCCCACCGTGGGGTCGGCGAGCCGGGCCGGTGTGCGGCCCAGCGCGCCGTAGCGGCCGCGCGGGACGCTGCGCGGCGCCCGGTGCGCTGTGGCGCCCGCCGTGCGGGCCGAGCCCAGCAGGGCCCGCACCGGGCCGAGGGTGTCGTTGGTGACCCGGCCGGCCCAGACCAGGTCCCACAGGGCGGCGGTCAGCTCCGGATCCGCGGCGTCCGGCACCTGCTCGCGCAGCTGGCGGAAGTTCAGCCCGTAGCCGCTGGCCAGCGCGGCCAGCAGCGCCTCGTGCAGGGGCGTGCGGGTGAGCGGGAGCGGCTCGGGGCGCACCAGATCGGCGCTCTCGCCCAGGTGCAGGCTGATCCAGCCGTCCTTGCCGGGCAGTGCACCGGCACCGGTCCAGCCGATCTCGCCGTCGGTCATCAGCTTGTCGAGCAGGCCGGGCCGGTAGTCGTCGAGCCGGCCCGGGAGCACCAGGCGCTCCAGCGCCGAGGCCGGCACGGCGGCGCCCTGGAGCTGCTCGACCACCCGGAACAGGCCGTCCTCGCCCCGCAGCTGATGGCCACTCAGGTGCTGCCACTGGGGCAGGAAGGCGGCCAGCGCCCGCGCCGGTACCGCCTCCACCTCCTGGCGCAGCGCGGCCAGCGAGCGGCGCCGCAGCCGGCGCAGCGCCTCGGCGTCGCACCACTCGGCCTCGCCGGTGCCGCCGGCCTCCACCGGGCGGAACTCGCCCGCCACCAGGCGTCCGGCGGCGGTCAGGCGCTGCAGCGCGCCGGTGACCACGGCGGTGCCGAGGCCGAACCGGGTGGCGGCCTGCTGGGCGGTGAACGGTCCGTTGGTGCGTGCGTGGCGGGCCAGCAGGTCGCCGAGCGGGTCCTTGACCGGCTCGGTGAACGCCTCCGGGATGCCCACCGGCAGCGGGGTGCCGAGCGCGTCGCTGAGCCGGCCGGCGTCCTCGATGGCGGCCCAGCGCTGCTCGCCCGCGATCCTGACCTGGATGGCCCGGCGGGTGGCCTGGAGTTCGGTGGCCCAGCCCGGCTCGGCGCCGCGCACGGCCAGCTCGGCGGTGCTGAGCGGGCCGAGCAGGCGCAGGGCGTCGGCGACGCCCTCGACGTCCTTGATCCGGCGCTCGGGGGTGAGCCGCTGCAGCTCGGCCTCCAGCTCGGCCAGCACCACCGGATCGATCAGCTCGCGCAGCTCGGCCTGCCCGAGCAGCTCGGCGAGCAGCCGGGAGTCCAGGGCGAGCGCGGCGGCCCGGCGCTCGGCGAGGGGCGAGTCGCCCTCGTAGAGGTACTGGGCGACGTAGCCGAAGAGCAGGGAGCGGGCGAACGGGGAGGGCTCGGGTGTGGTGACCTCGACCAGCCGGACGGCGCGCGACTCCAGGTCGCGCATCAACTCGACCAGCCCGGGGAGGTCGAAGACGTCCTGGAGGCACTCGCGGACCGCCTCCAGCACGATCGGGAAGGAGCCGAACTCGCTGGCCACCTCCAGCAGCTGGGCGGCCCGCTGGCGCTGCTGCCAGAGCGGGGTGCGCTTGCCGGGGCTGCGCCGGGGCAGCAGCAGGGCCCGCCCGGCGCACTCGCGGAACCGGGAGGCGAACAGTGCCGAGCCGCCGACCTGGTCGGTGACCAGCTGCTCGATCTCGGCGGGGTCGAACAGCGCGGCATCGGCGCCCACCGGCGCCTCGTCGGCCGGGGGCGCGTCGGGTGACGGGAAGTCGAGCAGGTCGGCGTCGGGCAGCCGGAGCACGATGCCGTCGTCGCCGTGCATCACCTGGGGGTCCAGGCCGTGCCGCTCGCGCAGCCGGGCGCCGAGCGCCAGCGCCCAGGGGGCGTGCACCTGGGCGCCGAACGGGGAGTGGATGACGATCCGCCAGTCGCCCAGCTCGTCGCGGAAGCGCTCGACCACGATGGTGCGGTCGTCGGGCAGGTGGCCGGCCGCCTCGCGCTGCTCGGCGAGGTAACTGAGCAGGTTGCCCGCCGCCCAGTCGTCCAGGCCGGCACCGAGCAGGCGCTCCTTCGCCTGCGGCTCGGGCAGCGCGCCCAGCTCGCGGACGAAGGCGCCCAGCGCCCGGCCCAGTTCCAGCGGGCGGCCCAGCGAGTCGCCCTTCCAGAACGGGAGCCGTCCGGGCACCCCGGGGGCCGGGGTGACCAGCACCTTGTCGTGGGTGATCTCCTGGATCCGCCAGGAGCTGGTGCCCAGGGTGAAGACGTCGCCGACCCGGGACTCGTAGACCATCTCCTCGTCGAGCTCCCCGACCCGGCCGCCGCCCTTCTTCGGGTCGGCGCCGGCGATGAAGACGCCGAAGAGCCCGCGGTCGGGGATGGTGCCGCCGGAGGTGACGGCCAGGCGCTGGGCGCCGGGGCGCCCGCTGACGGTGCCGGCGACGCGGTCCCAGACCAGCCGGGGGCGCAGCTCGGCGAAGGCGTCCGAGGGGTAGCGCCCGGCCAGCATGTCGAGCACCGAGTCGAAGGCGGACTGCGGCAGGGAGCTGAACGGCGCGGCGCGGCGGACCAGGGCGAGCAGCTCGGTCACGTCCCAGGTGTCGAGCGCGGTGATCGCCACCAGCTGCTGGGCGAGCACGTCCAGCGGGTTGCGCGGCACCCGCAGCGCCTCGATCTGCCCGGCCCGCATCCGCTCGGTGACCACGGCGGACTGCACCAGGTCGCCCCGGTACTTGGGGAAGACCACGCCGGTGGAGACGGCGCCCACCTGGTGGCCGGCCCGGCCGACCCGCTGCAGCCCCGAGGCCACCGAGGGCGGCGACTCGACCTGGACCACCAGGTCGACGGCGCCCATGTCGATGCCCAGCTCCAGGCTGGAGGTGGCGACCACGGCGGGCAGCCGGCCGGCCTTCAGATCCTCCTCCACCTGGGCGCGCTGCTCCTTGGAGACCGAGCCGTGGTGGGCCCGGGCCAGCACCGGGGGCGCGCCCTTGGCGACGCCGGACTCGGCCATCAGCTGGGCGGGGGCGTGCGACTCGGGCAGCGGCCCGCCGGTGGCCCGCTCGTGGGCGATCTCGTTGAGCCGGTTGCACAGGCGCTCGGCCAGGCGGCGCGAGTTGGCGAAGACGATGGTCGAGCGGTGCGCCTGCACCAGATCGACGATCCGCTCCTCGACGTGCGGCCAGATCGAGGCGGCCCTGGCCGGATCCGGCTCGCCGTCGGAGGGGGCGGCGCCGCGCGGGCCGCCGGGCGGCCCTTGCGCCGGGCCGGGGGAGAGCTCGCCCAGGTCGGCGACCGGGACCACCACGGAGAGGTCGAAGCGCTTGGCGGACGGCGGCTGGACGATGGCCGCCTCGCGCTGCGGACTCAGGAAGCGGGCCACCTCCGCCACCGGGCGGACGGTGGCGGACAGGCCGATCCGGCGGGCCGGGCGCTCCAGCAACTGGTCCAGCCGCTCCAGGCTCAGCGCGAGGTGGGCGCCGCGCTTGGTGCCGGCCACCGCGTGCACCTCGTCGAGGATCACCGTGTCGATGCCGCGCAGCGCCTCCCGGGAGGCGGAGGTCAGGAGCAGGAAGAGCGACTCGGGGGTGGTGATCAGGATGTCGGGCGGGTGGCTCTGGAACTTGCGCCGCTCGGGGGCGGGGGTGTCTCCCGAGCGGATGCCGACCTGCACCTCCGGTTCGGGCAGCCCGAGCCGGACGGCGGCCTGCCGCAGACCGGTCAGCGGCGCGCGCAGATTGCGTTCGACGTCGACGGCGAGCGCCTTCAGCGGTGAGATGTAGAGGACGCGCAGCCGCCGGCGGGGGTCGGCGGGCGGCGGGGTGCTGCTGAGGTGGTCCAGGGCGGAGAGGAAGGCTGCGAGGGTCTTGCCGGAGCCGGTGGGGGCGACCACCAGGACGTCGTTCTGCTCGCGGATGGCCGCCCACGCGCCGGCCTGGGCGCTGGTCGGGCCGTCGAACGCGGCCTCGAACCAGGCCCGGGTGGCCGGGGCGAAGCCGGCCAGCGGGTCGGGGTGGGGGTGCTGTTCCGCCATGCTCCCCATGGTGCCGCGTGCCACTGACAAGCAGGAGCGGACGGCGCCGAGGGGGAGCGCGGCGGAACAGCGGGCGGTGGGGCCGGTGCGGCCGGATGGCGGCGGCAGCCGTTCTGAAAAATGGTCATACAGGATATTCCGCTCATATGGTGATTCTTCGTGAGAGCACGGCTGTGCCACGTGAGGGCAGGCCGCGAGGAGCGGAGGACACCCGATGGCCGAGGTGCGGCTGGTCTCCCGTCGTCCGCTGCGCCGCCGGTGGCTGCTGCTGCGCAGTGCGCCGGCCATGCTCGCGGCGGCCCTGCTGCTGGGCGGCGCCGTCCCCTATCTCTCCGGGACCGACCAGGGCTACCTCAGCTACCTGGTGCTGGCCGACCGGCCGGACGGCCAGGGCTCGGCCGCCGCGCAGACCGAGGTGCGCGCGGCGGGCGGACAGGTGGTCCAGGACTACCCGCAGATCGGTGCCGTGCTGGCCTACGCCAACGAAGCCGGGTTCGCCGCCAGGCTGCGCGGCCGGCCCGGCATCGTCGCCGTCGGGGCGACCCGGACCGTGCCGGTGCCCGGGCCGCCCGGCGTGCTGGCCGGCTCCGGCGACTTCCGCCGCCCCGGCGGTGACGCGGCCGCGGCGTCCGGGACGGTCGAAGGGGACAACACCACGACTGTGCCCGACCCCGGGGAAAGCGGCGCCTGGAACCTCGCCATGATGGGCGGCGGGCAGAACTCCCCGCCCCAGGCGGGGCTGCTCGCCGGCACCGCGCCGAGCACCGCCGCACCGATCCACGCCGCGCCGAGCTCCGGCAGGCCGGCCCTCGGCATGCCGGCCCCGGGCGCGGTGACCACGAGCAGGGCGCTGCGCCAGGTCCTGGTGGCCGTGCTCGATTCCGGGGTCGACGACACTCATCCCGACCTGCGCGACGCGGTCAGCCCGGCCGACTCCGCCTCCTGCGCCGACGGCCGTCCCGACGCCCGGTTCGGCGCCTGGCGGCCCGACGGCGGGGTCGCCGAGAGCGGCCACGGCACCCATGTGGCCGGGCTGATCGGCGCGGCCCGGGACGGGCACGGCGTGGTCGGGGTGGCCCCGGGGGTGCGCATCGCGGCCGTGCGACTGCTCGGCCCGCTCGGGCAGTACTACCCGGAGAACATCGTCTGCGGGCTGCTCTGGGCCGCCGACCACGGGGCGGTGGCGGTCAACGACAGCTACTTCGCGGACCCGTGGAAGTACAACTGCCCCGAGGACCCGGACCAGGGCGCGATGATCCAGGCGGTGGGCCGTGCGGTCGCCTATGCCCAGCGCCACGCGCTGGTGGTCGCCTCGGCCGGGAACGACGCCCAGGACCTGGGCGCGGTGCGGGTCGACCAGCGCAGCCCGAACGACCGCGTCAGCGGCCCGGCCCGGGACCGCCGGCTCGGCACCGAGTGCGTCCGGCTGCCCGGCGAACTGCCCGGGGTGCTGTCGGTCAGCGCGGTGACCCGCAGCGGTGCCGTCGCGGCCTACTCGAACTACGGCGAGGGGCGGATCGCGCTGGCCGCGCCGGGCGGCGATCCGGACGGCGGGCCGGACGAGGCGATCGTCTCGGACTGGCCGGGCGGGCGGTACGCGGCGCTGGCCGGCACCTCGATGAGCGCCGCGGAGGTCACCGGCGCGATCGCGGTGGCCGCGGCGCTGCACCCGGGCTGGGGACCGGAGCGCCTGCACGAGCTGCTGCTGTCCCAGGCCCAGGCGAACTGCCCCGTCGGCCCGGGCGTCTGCCGGGACCGCGCGACCTACGGCGCGGGGATCGTCGCACTGCCGCACTAGGGCTTGTCGGACGGATCTCGCCGGGCCTCGGGGGCGGGTGGGGCTCGGGGATACTGGGCGGCATGAGGCTGACCGAGTTCTGGCGACGGATGGACGAGCACTTCGGCCCGGGGTACGCGGAGTCGTTCGCCCGTGACCACGTGATGAGCGAGCTCGGCGGTCGCACGGTGCACCAGGCGCTGGACGCGGGGTGGGAGGCCAAGGACGTCTGGCGGGTGGTCTGCCAGGTGATGGGGGTGTCCGCGCGACTGCGCTGATCGGCGTGGTGCGACCGCGTCGTAGGCGTTCGGGTGCGGGCGTGATATCGAACAGGTGTTCCCTATACTGGGTTTCCCGGCGAGTTTTCCACAGGCCGAGCCCGTCCGGAGCCGATTGTCGGTGGGACGCGCTAGCGTCGAGGACGATGAAGCGCACAGCACAGAACCCGAGGGTGGAAGCCATGGCAGGCACGGACCGCGAGAAGGCTCTTGAGACCGCACTCGCCCAGATTGAGCGGCAGTTCGGCAAGGGCTCGGTGATGCGTCTGGGCGACCAGTCCCGTGCCCCGATCGACGTGATCCCCACCGGCTCCACCGCGCTGGACGTCGCGCTCGGCGTCGGCGGGCTGCCCCGCGGCCGGGTGATCGAGATCTACGGCCCCGAGTCCTCCGGCAAGACCACGCTGACCCTGCACGCCGCGGCCAGCGCGCAGAAGCTCGGCGGCACCGTCGCCTTCGTCGACGCCGAGCACGCCCTGGACCCGGAGTACGCCCGCAAGCTCGGCGTCGACACCGATGCCCTGCTGGTCTCCCAGCCGGACACCGGTGAGCAGGCGCTGGAGATCACCGACATGCTGATCCGCTCCGGCGCGATCGACCTGATCATCATCGACTCGGTGGCCGCGCTGGTGCCGCGCGCCGAGATCGAGGGCGAGATGGGCGACTCGCACGTCGGCCTGCAGGCCCGGCTCATGAGCCAGGCGCTGCGGAAGATCGCCGGTGCGCTGAACCAGTCGAACACCACCGCGATCTTCATCAACCAGCTGCGCGAGAAGATCGGTGTGATGTTCGGTTCGCCGGAGACCACCACGGGTGGCCGGGCGCTGAAGTTCTACGCCTCGGTGCGCCTGGACATCCGCCGGATCGAGACCCTGAAGGACGGCACCGAGGCGGTCGGCAACCGCACCCGGGTGAAGGTCGTCAAGAACAAGGTCGCCGCCCCCTTCAAGCAGGCCGAGTTCGACATCCTCTACGGCCACGGCATCAGCTGGGAGGGTGGTCTGATCGACATGGGTGTCGAGCACGGCTTCATCCGCAAGGCCGGCGCCTGGTACACCTACGAGGGCGACCAGCTGGGTCAGGGCAAGGAGAACGCCCGCAACTTCCTGCGCGACAACCCGGCGCTGGCCGAGGAGATCGAGAAGAAGATCAAGGTCAAGCTCGGCATCGGCGTCGATCCCAACGCCGCCGCCGAGGGCGAGGTCCCGGCCCCGGCCCCGGCCGAGGCGGACGGCGCGGTCAAGCCGATCACGGCCACGGCGGCGAAGACGGCGGCGGCCAAGAAGACGGCGGCTGCGAAGGCCTGATCAGCGGATGAGGAACGTGTGGAGTCCGGGCGAAGGGGAGCGCCCGGACCGGTGGATGGTGGAGGCCAAGGGCGAGGAGGAGGGGGAGCGCCCCGACTGGGTGGTCAACGCCCGCGGACCGAGGCCCGCCGCCGAGGCCGAGCCGTCGGTGGCGAGACCCGTCGAGCCGTCCGACAAGCCGGTGCGCCCGCGGAGTTCGCGCCCGGTCGGCCGTCGGACCGAGCCTGAGGCCAGGCCCGGCCGGTCGGAGCAGCCGGACTGGGTGGCCGAGGCCGAGGCCGAGCTGGCCGCCGCCAGCACGCGGGGGCGCCGTCGGCGCTCCGGGCGCCCGGAGCGCGGGGCCGGGCCGACCGCCCCGCCG
This sequence comes from Kitasatospora sp. NBC_01302, assembly GCF_035976515.1. Classification (NCBI taxonomy): domain Bacteria; kingdom Bacillati; phylum Actinomycetota; class Actinomycetes; order Kitasatosporales; family Streptomycetaceae; genus Kitasatospora; species Kitasatospora sp. NBC_01302. The sequence goes on along the minus strand of NZ_CP108404.1, from coordinate 3,552,767 downwards.
GCCGCGGAGGCCGATCCCGCCGCCCGGGCCCGCGACATCTGCCTGCGCCTGCTCACCGGTACCCCGAGGACCCGCGGGCAACTGGCCACCGCCCTGCGCAAGCGGGAGATCCCGGACGAGGTCGCCGAGGAGGTGCTCTCCCGTTTCGAGGAGGTCGGCCTGATCGACGACGCCGCCTTCGCCGCCGCCTGGGTCGAGTCCCGGCACCACGGGCGAGGACTGGCCCGCCGCGCGCTGGCCCGGGAACTGCGCACCCGTGGCGTCGCCGGCGCGCTGGTCGAGGAGGCGGTGGCCCAGCTCGACCCGGACGAGGAGGCGGCCACGGCCCGCGCCCTGGTGGAGCGCAAGCTGCGGGCGACCACGGGACTGGAGCGCCAGGCCCGGTTGCGGCGGCTGGTCGGCATGCTGGCCCGCCGCGGCTACTCCGAGGGCCTCGCCTTCCGGGTGGTGCGCGAGGCGCTGGACGCGGAGGGCGAGAGCACCGAGGAGCTGGAGGAGTGGTCGCTCGGGTCGGAGTGACCCGGCCCGGCCGACCGTCAGCTCATCGGGTGACGCCGCGTCGGCCCGGCCCGCGTGACGCCGAACCGGTGACGCGCGCCGACGCCCGGGACACCCTCAGACCGACTGCTCCGCGCCCGCCAACGGGGTGGGCCCGCCGCGCGCCCGGTCGGCCAGCGCCTGCAGGTCCTCGGCCTTGCAGCCCTGGGTGACCCCGACCAGGTGCCCGTCCGGCCGGATCAGCAGCACCGTGTGCGCGCCGGCCCCCGGGTACTCCTCGGTGACCAGGACCTCGGTCGGCACCGGCAGCGCGGTCGCCACCTCGGCCAGCCGGGGCATCAGCCCCGCGCCCATCCAGTGGTCGGCCGACCAGACCGCCGTGCCCGGTGCGACCAGCAGCAGCAGGAAGGTCGCGCCCAGCCGCGCGTACAGCTGGTCCGGCACGCCCTCGGTGGTGACCACCGGAAGGTTCGGCACCAGCACCCCGGGTGCCGTGGCCGGCAGCTGCTCGCTCAGCGCGGTGCCCCGCCCGCCCCCGCGCTGCACCGGCACCCCGGCCGCCCGCCCCGGCACGCCGGAGGGCGCCGCCGGATAGGCCGGTGCACCGCCGAACCGCCCGGTGCCGAGCAGCCCGTCGGTCAGCAGCGGCGCGTGCTTGCGGAACGAACCGGTCAGCAGCGAGCGCCGGGTCTGCTGCCAGCCGCGCAGCGGACGCAGCAGCGGCATCGCCTGGTCCACCGCGCGCAGCCGGGCCCCGACCGCCCCGCGCCGCTCCGCCTCGTACCCGTCCAGCAGCGACCCGCCGGGCTGTGGTCCGCCGACGTGCAGGTGCCAGGCGACCGCGAGCCGCCAGGCCAGGTTGTCCACGTCGCGCAGGCCGTCGGCCAGGTTCTGCATGCCGAGCGCGCCGTGCAGGTGGGCCGCGTCGCCGGCCAGGAAGCAGCGCCCGCTGCGGAACCGGGCGGCCAGCCGTTGCTGGGCGGTGTGGTCGGCAGCCGCGAGCAGCTCGTAGCGCGGCAGTTGGCCGCACCAGCCGGTCAGGGTGGCCTTGACCCGGGTCAGCAGGGTGTCGCCGGTGACCAGCCCGGGCCAGGTGGCGTGCGGGTCCACCGGCTCGCTGGGCGCGGGGCGCCCGATCGGCAGGCGCCAGTCCAGGCGCCACAGACCGTCCGGCAGCGGTCGGGCCGAGGCCTCGCGGTCGCCGCGCCAGGGCGGCTCGCGGTGCAGCCGGGCCTCGCCCGCGAACGGCAGGTCGACCCGGACGGTGGCGATGGCGTGCCGGTCCACCGCCGGGCGGCCGGGGAACCGGATGCCCAGCAGCTTGCGCACCGTCGAGCGGGCCCCGTCGCAGCCGACCAGGTGGCTGGCCCGCCACCAGGTGTCGGTGCCGTTCTGCGGGTGCCGGCCGCGCACGCTGACCCCGTCCTGGTCCTGGTCGATCTCCTCCACCCGGGAGTGCGGCACCAGCTGGATCAGACCGGTGGCGCTGGCCGCGTCGCGCAGCCCGCGCTGCAGCCGGTGCTGGGGCAGGTGGAGGACCGGATGGTCGGTCAGGTCCACCCCCAGGACCTCCTGGCGCCGCCGCCAGACGCTCAGCCGCTCCCAGCGCGCGGCGTCCGAGGTGGCACGCAGATAGCCGAGCCGTTCGAGGAAGGCGGTGCTCTCGGTGCCGAGCACGGCGCTGCGCGGTCCTTCGGGGCAGAGGCCGCTGCCCTGGTCGAGGACGATGCTCGGGACGTCGTGCCGGGCCAGCGCGAGCGCCATCGCCAGGCCCACGGGGCCGGCCCCGACCACGATCACCGGGTCCACGGACGGCCTCCGCGCCGGGGCTGTGGGCAGCGCGAGAGCGCTCCGGTGGCGGGGGGAGCGGCGCAGGTCCCGGGTGGTGTCACGAAGAGCAATGCAACAGAGTGCCTGGGAGTCCGTCAAGCAGCGGTCGGTGTGCGCCGGTTCGTGCCGCGGCGCCCGGAGGAGGCCCGGCCGGGCGGCTTTCGGCCATCGGGGGCCGATGGGCGGGAGCGGGAAATCCCTGGTGCGTCGGCCCTGCGGAACACATCCGAGCGGGCGGGGCGGCCGTCGGCCCGGTGATCCGGCCACTGGCGCCGAGGCCCGGCCGGTGGGTGGCACGGCGGGCGAAAACCATCTCATGGGTGACCACCAAGCCGGTCACCCCTTGGGGTGGACGCGGCATCGGGGGCTGTGGCCGGCGGAGCACGCAGCCCCCGATGAGCCGACCCTAGGGGTGAGCGTCGGCCGGCGTCAGGCGATCTGAGCGGAACTTGAGCATCACGAAAGGGCTACGTGCGTCCCGGGCTGCCCCCGAGGGGCTGGCCGCGGCGGTGCGCCGTGGGGGAGGATGGCCGCTCCGCCGGCACACCAGGGCTGCCGGCCGGTGCCTGCAGGGCGGGGAACCCGGAGCCGGGAGACCCGCGGAGCGGGGCCCCGGGGCGGGGCGCGTCGGAGCGGGAAACCAGAGATGGGAAAGGTGTGGGCATGCGGCTGCTGCTTGTCGAGGACGACGACCGGGTCGCGGCGGCGCTGGTCGCCGTCCTCAGCCGGCACGGCTTCCAGGTGCGGCACGCGCGAAGCGGGCACGAGGCGCTCGACGCGCTGGTGCCGGACGGCAGCGACCCGTACCGGGTGGTGCTGCTCGACCTCGGCCTGCCCGACCGCGACGGGTTCGAGGTGTGCAGCCGGATCAGGGCCGGCAGCGGGGTGCCGGTGATCATGGTGACCGCCCGGGCGGACATCCGCTCGCGGATCCACGGCCTCAACCTCGGGGCCGACGACTACATCACCAAGCCCTACGACATGGGCGAGCTGCTGGCCCGGATCCACGCGGTGGCCCGGCGCTTCCAGCCTGCCGCGACCACCCCCGCACCGGACGGCCCGGCGGCGCCCGCAGGGCCGGGCTCGCTGGAGTCCTGGGGGATCAGCATCGACCGTGAGCGCCGCCGGGTCAGCGTGGCGGGGCGGGAGGTGCCGCTCACCCGCAAGGAGTTCGACCTGCTGGCGCTGCTCGCGCAGAGCCCCGGGGTGGTCTACCGGCGCGAGCAGATCTTCAGCGAGGTGTGGCGCAGCGGCTGGGAGGGCAACGGGCGGACCCTGGAGGTGCACATCGGCTCGCTGCGCACCAAGCTCGCGCTGCCCGGCCTGGTCGAGGCGGTGCGCGGGGTCGGCTACCGGCTGATCCCGCAGTCGCCCGCCCCGGCGGAGGGCGCGGCGGTGCCTCCTCCCGCGGGGACCCGTCCCACCGGGACACGCCCCGCAGCGGCCCGCAGACCCGGGACGGCGGCCGGTGGTGCCGGTCCGGCCGCGCGCGGTGCGGGCGACCCGGCGGCGGGGACCTCCTAGGCATGCGCAACCGCCTGCTCGGCATCCTGCTGACCCTGATGGCCTGCGTGCTGGCGGCGCTGGGCGTCCCGCTGGCCGCCGCGATGGCCGCCGCCGAGCAGAGCCGGACCGTGGTGGACCGGATGGACGACGTGGCGCGCTTCGCCCAGGAACTGCCGACCCAGGGACTGCCCTCGCGCGGTGCGGTCGGCTCCGACCCCGCCGTGCCGACCGCCCTGGACGCGATCCAGCTGCACCAGCTGCAGTTGGAGGTCAGCCGCTACCAGGAGCTCTACGGGATAAGCATCGCGCTGACCCTGGCCGACGGCCGTCAGCTCGCCGTCGCGCCCGCGGACTGGCACCTGCCGACCAGCGGATCGGGCGGCGAGGCCGTCCAGGAGGCCCGGGACGGCCGGCGCAGCCACAACCCGCCGCAGGTCTGGCCCTGGACCCCGAACAGCACGCTGACCATCGCCTCGCCGGTGGTGCGCGACGGCGACGTGGTGGCGCTGGTGGTCACCCAGTCGCCGACCGGCCCGCTGCGGGCCCGGATCCTGCACCGCTGGCTGGTGCTGGGCGGCGGCGAGGCGATCGCGATGATCGCCGCCACGCTGCTCGCGGTCCGGCTGACCGGGTGGGTGCTGCGGCCGGTACGCACCCTGGACCGGGTCACCCACGACATCGCCACCGGGCGGATGAACGCCCGGGTCGCCTCCGTCAGCGGTCCGCCCGAACTGCGACGACTGGTCGGCTCGTTCAACGACATGGCCGACCACGTGGTGCTCGCCCTGGACCAGCAGCGGGCCTTCGTCGCCGACGCCTCGCACCAGCTGCGCAACCCGCTGGCCGCTCTGCTGCTGCGGGTCGAGCTGCTGGGCCTGGAGCTGCCCGAGCAGCACGAGGCCGAACTGGGGCAGGTCCGCGAGGAGGGTGCCCGGCTGGCCCGGGTGCTGGACGACCTGCTGGGCCTGGCCACCGCCGAGGGCAGCCGGCCCCAGCCGGAGCCGGTGGACCTGACCGCGCTGGTGCTGGCCAGGACCGACGCCTGGCAGCCGCTGGCCGCCCAGCGCGGGGTCCTGCTGGCCTGCGGCACCCCGCCGCTGGCCAAGGCCTGGGCGGATCCGATCGGCTTCGGTAGCGCGCTGGACGCGGTGCTCGACAACGCGGTCAAGTTCAGTCCCTCGGACAGCACGGTGGCGGTCACGGTGCGGGTGGGCAAGCACCAGGTGGCGGTGACGGTGACGGACAGCGGCCCGGGCCTCACCGAGGAGGAGCTGGCCCGGGTCGGCGACCGGTTCTGGCGCAGCCCCCGGCACCAGAACGCGGACGGTTCGGGCCTGGGCCTGTCGATCGCCCGCACCCTGCTGCTGGCCGGCGGCGGTTCGCTGGACTTCGCGCGGGCCGAGCCGGGGGGCCTGGCCGTGACGCTGAGCGTGCCCCGCCAGCGCGGCGACTGACCGCGCGGTGGCGCGGCGGCCCGGCCGGGGCCCGCCCTACGGCTTGGCGGAGCGGTAGTAGCGCTCGGCGCCCTCGGAGAGCGGCAGCGGGTCGGTGTAGACGGCGGTGCGCAGGTCCACCAGCTGCGCCGAGTGGACCTGGATGCCGATCCAGTCGCGGCTGTCGATCACGGCCCGGGTGAGGCCCTCGACCAGGCTCGAGTTCACGTCGGCCCGGGTGATCAGAAGGTTCGGCACTGCCATGGTGAGCACCGCCTGGCTGTTCGGGTAGACCCCGGCCGGCAGCACGGCGGTCCGGTAGGCGTCGGTGTCGCCGTTCTCCTGGTGCAGCTTGTCGGTCAGGCTGCCCAGCGGCACGATCCGGATCGGGAACTTGGTGGCCAGGTCGGTCAGCGCGGCGGTGGGCAGGCCGCCGGACCAGAAGAAGGCGTCCAGCCGCCCGTCGGCCAGTTGCGCGGCCGCGTCGCTGACCCCGAGCGTGTAGGGCGTGATGCCGGTGTCCGGGTCGATCCCGGCCACGTCGAGCAGTTGGCGGGTCACCAGGGTCACCCCGGACTTGGGCTCGCCGATCCCGACCCGCTTGCCCTTGAGGTCGCCGACCTGCTGGATCGGGGAGCCGGCGGGCACCACCAGCTGCATGTAGTCGTCGTAGAGCCGGGCGATGGCCCGCAGCCCGGTCTTGCCGGGGCCGGTGTAGTCGGCCACCGCGTCGGCGGTGGCGATCGCGAAGGAGTCCTGGCCGGAGGCGACCCGTTCCAGGTTGTCCACCGACCCCTCGCTGCTGTCCAGGCGCAGCTCGACGCCGGGCATCGCGGTGTGCAGGTAGGACTGCAGCAGCTGTCCGTACCGGTCGTAGACCCCCTCCTGGACACCGGTGGCGAAGCCGCTGACGCCCCTGGGGTAGCCGGACGGGCCGCGGCTGCTCACCCACCAGCCGCCGACCGAGCCCACCACGAGCAGCAGCGCGGCCAGCACCGGCCACAGCCGGGGCCGCAGGGCCGCACGCAGGCGATCGGTGGTCGACGTCATGCGGGGGATCCTGCCAGGTGATGCTGATGATCGGGAGGGGGGCGGTCAGGACGGCTCCGCCCGGCGGTCGCCCGGCTGCCCTTACCCTTGCTGCTGTGGGTATGGGAGAGAGCTTGCGAACTTACAAGGTCGTCACGCACGGCTGTCAGATGAACGTCCACGACTCCGAGCGGCTGGCCGGGCTGCTGGAGGACGCCGGATACGTGAAGGCCGACCAGGGCGGGGACCCCGACCTGGTGGTCTTCAACACCTGCGCGGTCCGCGAGAACGCCGACAACAAGCTGTACGGCAACCTCGGCCAGCTCGCGCCGGCCAAGTCGGCCCGGAAGGACATGCAGATCGCCGTCGGCGGCTGCCTGGCCCAGAAGGACCGCGAGACCATCGTGCGCAAGGCGCCGTGGGTCGACGTGGTCTTCGGCACCCACAACATCGGGCACCTGCCCGCGCTGCTGGAGCGGGCCCGGGTCGAGCGCAAGGCCCAGGTGGAGATCCTGGAGTCGCTGGAGACCTTCCCCTCCACGCTGCCCACCCGGCGCGAGTCGGCCTACGCGGCCTGGGTGGCGATCTCGGTCGGCTGCAACAACACCTGCACCTTCTGCATCGTCCCGGCGCTGCGCGGCAAGGAGGAGGACCGCCGCCCCGGCGACGTGCTCGCCGAGGTCGAGGCGCTGGTCGGCGAGGGCGTCATCGAGGTGACCCTGCTCGGCCAGAACGTCAACGCCTACGGGTCCGACCTGGGCGACCGCGAGGCCTTCTCCAAGCTGCTGCGCGCCTGCGGCCAGATCGAGGGCCTGGAGCGGGTGCGCTTCACCTCCCCGCACCCGCGCGACTTCACCGACGACGTGATCGCCGCGATGGCCGAGACCCCCAACGTGATGCACCAGCTGCACATGCCGCTGCAGTCCGGTTCGGACACCGTGCTGCGGGCGATGAAGCGCTCCTACCGCCAGGAGCGGTTCCTCGGGATCATCGAGAAGGTGCGCGCGGCGATGCCGGACGCCGCCATCTCCACCGACATCATCGTGGGCTTCCCCGGGGAGACCGAGGAGGACTTCGAGCAGACCATGCACGTGGTCCGCGAGGCCCGGTTCACCAACGCCTTCACCTTCCAGTACTCCAAGCGGCCCGGCACCCCGGCCGCCGAGATGGCGGACCAGGTGCCGAAGGCCGTGGTGCAGGCGCGCTACGAGCGCTTGGTCGCCCTCCAGGAGGAGATCTCCTGGGAGGAGAACAAGAAGCAGGTCGGCCGCACCCTGGAGGTCCTGGTCGCCGAGGGCGAGGGCAAGAAGGACGACCGGACCGACCGGCTCTCCGGCCGCGCGCCGGACAACCGCCTGGTGCACTTCAACCCGAGCTTGCGAGGGGTGAACGACGAGCACAGCACCCGGCCCGCCGAGCCGGTGCGCCCGGGCGACGTGGTGACCGTCGAGATCACCTACGCCGCCCCGCACCACCTGCTGGCCGAGGGCCCGGCGCTCGGTGTGCGGCGCACCCGTGCGGGCGACGCCTGGGAGAAGCGCACCGCCGCGCCCGTGGCCAAGCCGGCCGGGGTGATGCTCGGGCTGCCGACCATCGGTGCCCCGGCCCTGCCGGCCGCCGCACCGACCGGTGGCTGCTGCCCCACCGACTGACGTCCGCTCGGCCCTGCCCGGGCATCCGGCCCGGGTAGGGTGATCGCCATGCTGGTTGCCGCCGCCGTCTGCCCCTGCCCGCCCCTGCTGGTGCCCGAGGTCGCCGCCGGCGCCGCCGCCGAACTCGACGGCCTGCGCGCGGCCTGCGCCGAGGCCGTCGAGGAGCTGCTGGCCGCCGGGCCCGAGCTGCTGGTGCTGGTCGGCGAGGGGCCGCAGGCCGAGGTGTGGACCGAGGGCGGCGCCGGGAGCTTCCAGCAGTACGGCGTGCCGATCGGTGCGCGGCTGCCCACCGGCGGCGTGAGCGGTCCGGAGCTGAGCCCGGCGCTCACCATCGGCGCCTGGCTGCTGACGCAGGCCGGCGCACAGCTGCCCACGCACGCCTGTGCCGTGCCGGCCGACGCGCCGGTGGAGCGGATGCTCGGGCTGGGCGAGGGGCTGGCCGGCCTCGCCGACCGGGTCGGGCTGCTGGTCCTCGGCGACGGCAGCGCCTGCCGCTCGTTGAAGGCGCCCGGTTACCTGGACGACCGGGCCGAGGCCTACGACGCGCAGGTCGCACGGGCACTGGGCGCGGCGGACACCGCGGCGCTGGCCGGGCTCGATCCGCGGCTGAGCGCCGAGCTGCTCGCGGCCGGCCGGGCGCCGTGGCAGGTGCTGGCCGGCGCCGGCCGGCAGGCCGGACTCGGCGGCCGGCTGCGCTACGACGAGGCGCCGTACGGGGTCGGGTACTTCGTGGCGTCCTGGAGCTGATGCCGGTCGGAGCTGACGGCGGTCGTAGCTGACGGCGGACAACGCGGAGCGGGGTCGGACGGAGGAATCCGTCCGACCCCGCTCCGGTGGCCAGGGCGTGTTCCGCCCGGGGCCGCCCGCTCAGGCCTGCGGGCCGCCGTTGCCCTCGGGGCTGGGGGCCGCGGTGCCGCCGGAGCCGTCGGCGGGGCCGGCGGGGTCGGCCGGCTGCGGGGAGCCCGGCTTCTCGGCGAAGCCGTCCACCGCGCCCTTGGTCTTCTCGGTGCCGGTGGCGATCTTGTCGCTGTACTTGCCCTTGGTGGCCTTGTCGAGCGCGTCGCCCGCCTTGTCGACGAACTCGTCGATCTTCTCGTTGTGCTGGCCCGCCAGGTGGCTCGCCTTCTCCTTGAGCTCCCCCGCCAGCTCCTCGGCCTTGCCCTTGAGGTTGTCCATCAGGCCCATGGCTTCGTCTCCTGTGTCAGGCCGCTCGGGTCGGCTCTGCGGTTGGGCGTCCCCGGCCGGCTCCACGCCCTGCGAGGCCGCCGCGAGCGCTGCCGCGAGCAGCTCGGCCACGTCCGGCGCGAGCACCGGAGGAGCCGGCACCCCCGCCGTCCCGGTCTCGTCGGACTCGGCCGTACCCACCTCGGCCGAGCCTGCGTTGACCACGGCCAGGGCCGAGGCCACCACGGACTCGACCGGGTCGGACTCGGCCTCCGGAGCGGTGCGAGCGGCCGGCACCCCGGGCGGCGACTCCTGCTCCGCACCCTCGGTCGGCTCCGGCGCCGACCGCTGCGGCGCGGTGAGCACCGCGACCGAACCGCCGTCCGCCGCCCCGCTCGGCGGCGCCTCGGCGGCACGACGACGGAACCAGCTGAAAACACCCATATCTTCTCCCAACCTACGCGGTCTGCGGCGGACCCGGGGCCGGTTCTGCGGCGAGCCGGTGCAGGGTGCCGCCCATCCGGGGAACGAGCGGGCCGGTGGCCGGTCACGTCCCCCGTTCGGATGAGGGGTCGCCCCGGGCGGGACTTGACGGTTTGCGAGACTTGACCGTGTGAGCAGCTCTCTTCCCCGCATCCCGGTGGTCTCCGTGGTCGGCGCCACCGCGGCCGGCAAGTCCGATCTGGCCGTCGCGCTGGCCCGCGCGCTGGGCGGCGAGGTGATCAACACCGACTCGATGCAGCTGTACCGGGGCATGGACATCGGCACCGCCAAGCTCACCCACGCCGAGCGCGAGGGGATCCCGCACCACCTGCTGGACATCTGGGAGGTCACCGAGACCGCCAGCGTGGCCGAGTACCAGCGGCTGGCCAGGGCCGAGATCGACCGCCTGCTGGCCGCGGGGCGCCCGGCGGTGCTGGTCGGCGGCTCGGGCCTGTACGTGCGGGCGGCGATCGACGAGATGGAGTTCCCGGGGACCGAGCCGGTGGTGCGGGCCCGGCTGGAGGCCGAGCTGGAGGAGCACGGGCCGGCCGTGCTGCACGCCCGGCTGGCCGTGCTCGACCCGGCCGCCGCAGCCGCGATCCTGGCCAGCAACGGGCGGCGGATCGTGCGGGCGCTGGAGGTCATCGAGCTGACCGGGCGTCCGTTCACCGCGAACCTGCCGAGCAACCGGGCGGTCTACCCGGCGGTCCAGATCGGCGTGGCCGTCCCGCGTCCGGAGCTGGACGAGCGGATCACCCTGCGGGTGGACCGGATGTGGCAGGCCGGTCTGCTGGACGAGGTGCGGACGCTGGAGGAGCGCGGGTTGCGCGAGGGGCTGACGGCGGGTCGGGCCCTCGGTTACCAACAGGTGCTGGCGCACTTCTCCGGTGAGTGCACGGAAGAGGAAGCGCGGGCCGAGACGGTGCGCGCCACCAAGCGGTTCGCACGCCGTCAGGAGTCCTGGTTCCGCCGGGACGAGCGGATCCACTGGCTCTCCAGGCCCGCCGGGGCGGACCCGGCCGACCTGCTGGAACGCTCGCTGAAGCTGGTCGAAGAGTCGTTCTGACGACGGGTTCAGGCCGGGCGGGGCACCGGATTCGGCCATCCGCCGGTGCAGCTGCGCTCGCACGTGCAGGTGCAGGAGGAAGCCGGGATCACGGCCGGATCACGTCATGGCCACGGATCACCCGGTGACCCGCGTTACGCGCTGTGAGCGCGTTGGGACATGCCATTATCGAGACAAGAGGGGCCGGTCGCGCGGGCCGGTCCCATCCGTTCGCGAGTTCCGGCTCGTGTCGAACTGTCAGGGGAGGCCGCGTGTCCACGGGTCCCGGCCCCGAAACCGAACAGTTCCCGCACCATGCCCTGGGCATGCCCGGGGCGGCGCACGGCCTCGACGCACCGGAGGCCGGCCGCGGCACGACCACTGATCTGGCCGAGGAGGCATTCGCCCTGCCGCCCACCGACCTGTTGCCCCCCGCCGAGCTGCTGCCGCCCACCGGTCTGCTGGGCGGCGACGCACTGCTCGGCGACGCGTCGATCGACGCGGACCCGGACGCCCCGCTCGGCCCGCTGGGCGACCCGGTGGTGCTGGAGCGTGAGATCAGACCGCGCCGTCGGCTGCGCTGGTGGCAGCTGCTGCCGATCGTGCTGATCGGTGTCGCCGGCTCGCTGATGTTCGCCTTCCCGCTGGCCTTCGGCTCGGGTGACGGCGGCGCGATGGTCGGCATGCTCGGTCTGCTGCTCACCTCCGCGTCGGTCGGCTGGGGCGGCATGGCGGCCCGCCGGGCGGGCTACGCCTGGCCGGGGCTGCCCCGGCGCGGCTCCGGGCGGCGCGCGGCCTGGCAGGCCATCGCCGTCTACACGCTGATCGCGTGCACCGCCTTCGGGCTCGCCGTCTGGCGGGTCGTCCAGCTGCGGTCCTGAGACCGCCTCCCCCCGGGAGACCGCCTTCCCCGGGAGGCCGCCGCTCTCCGGGACCGGCCGACCGGGCCGACCCGGCAACGCCCCTGGTGAGTACCATCGCGGGGTGAGCGCATCCACCCCGCAGGGCCTGCCCTACCTCAAGGGCCACGGCACCGAGAACGACTTCGTGATCGTCCCCGACCCCGACGGCCGGCTGCGGCTGGGCCCGGCCGAGGTGGCCCGGCTCTGCGACCGCCGCGCGGGCATCGGCGGCGACGGCCTGCTGCGCGTGGTCCGCTCGGCCAGGGACGAGGCCGCGGCGGCGCTGGCCGACCAGGCCGAGTGGTTCATGGACTACCGCAACTCCGACGGCAGCATCGCCGAGATGTGCGGCAACGGCGTGCGGGTCTTCGCCCGGTACCTGGTGCACGCCGGGCTGGCCGCACCCGGACCGCTCGCGGTGGCCACCCGGGCCGGGGTGCGGCAGGTGGTGGTCGCCGAGGACGGCCCGGACGGCACGCCCGGCGAGGTCACCGTGGAGATGGGCCGGGCGCTGCTGCCCGGTCCGCAGGACATCGAGGTGGCGGTGGGGGAGCGGCGCTGGCCGGCCCGCAACGTCAACATGGGCAACCCGCACGCGGTGGCCTTCGTCGCCGACCTCGCCGAGGCCGGCAACCTGTACGACGCGCCGCAGGTCAGCCCCGCGGGGGTCTACCCGCAGGGCGTCAACGTCGAGTTCGTGGCCGACCGGGGCGAGCGCCACGTCGCGATGCGGGTGCACGAGCGCGGCTCGGGCGAGACCCGCTCCTGCGGCACCGGCGCCTGCGCGGTGGCGGTGGCCACGGCCCGCCGGGACGGGCTCGACCCGGCGGTCACCGGGGAGGCGGTCAGCTACACCGTGGACGTCCCCGGTGGTCGGCTGGTGATCACCGAGCGGCCGGACGGACGGGTCGAGATGACCGGGCCCGCCGTGCTGGTGGCCGCCGGTGTGACGGAGCCCGGCTGGCTCTGAGGCCGCCGGGGCGGCCCGCTTTCCCCGTTCCGCGCGGGCGCGAATCCGCCCGTTCGAGTGATCCCGCTAACAGAGCGGAAGCAGGGCCTCGCGGAACGTGTTGTGCTCGGTAGCATGGACCACCGGGGCAGCGAGCGCTCCGGTGCTCGCTGCCGGAGGTTGCCATGACCGTTGAGACCGGCCGGCCCACCAGCCCGGCCCCGTCCGCAGAGTCGCAGTCACCCCAATCCCAGCCCCAATCCCAGCCCCAGTCCCAGCCCCGACCGGAAGCCGGGTCCGAATCCCGGCCCCGGGCGCCCGAGCCCGCGCCCGTCGAGGCGGTGGAGCCGCCGCCGCAGGGCCTTCGGCTGCTCGGCCGGGCCGCCCTCGGCCGTGCCGGCCGGGCCGCGCTGCTGGCCACCGGCCGCCCCCCGGTACCGGACGCCATCGAGCCGATCGTCCAGGCGCACCGCCGCCACCACCCGCAGGCCGACCTCGCGCTGCTCAGCCGCGCCTACCGGACGGCCGAGGCCAGCCACCGCGGTCAGAAGCGCAAGAGCGGCGAGCCGTTCATCACCCACCCGCTGGCCGTGACGATGATCCTGGCCCAACTCGGCGCCGAGACCACCACCCTGGTCGCCTCTCTGCTGCACGACACCGTCGAGGACACCGAGGTGACGCTCGATCAGGTCGCGGAGGCCTTCGGCCCCGAGGTCGCCTACCTGGTGGACGGGGTGACCAAGTTGGAGAAGGTGGACTTCGGTGCGGCGGCAGAGGCGGAAACGTTCCGCAAGATGCTCGTCGCCACCGGGGACGACGTGCGGGTCATGGTGATCAAGCTGGCCGACCGGCTGCACAACATGCGGACGATCCGTCACATGAAGCCCGCCAGCCAGGTGCGGATCGCCAAGGTCACCAGGGACGTGCTGATCCCGCTGGCCGAGCGGCTGGGCATCCAGGTGGTCAAGACGGAGCTCGAGGACATCGTCTTCGCCACCCTGCACCCCGAGGAGTACGCCGGGACCAGGGCCCAGATCGCCGCCCAGGAAACCGCGCAGGACGCGCTGCTCACCCCGTTCGCCGTCGCACTGCGCCGGCAGCTGGCCGAGTCCGGGGTGGTGGCGGAGGTCACCGTGCGGCCCCGGCACTGCGTCTCGGTGCACCGGGCGCTGCTGCGCGGCGGCCGGCCCGAGGCCGACCGCCCCGGGCCGGCTGACCTGGCCCGGCTGCTGGTGGTGGTCGAGGAGCAGGCCGACTGCTACGCCGTCCTCGGTGAACTGCACACCTGCTGGACCCCGCTGCCCGGTGAGTTCAAGGACTTCGTGGCCGCCCCCAAGTTCAACCTCTACCAGTCGCTGCACACCGCGGTCTCGGTGGACGGCGAGGTGGTCGAGGTGCTGGTCCGCACACCCCGGATGCACCAGGTCGCCGAGTTCGGGGTGGTCGCGCTCGGCAGCCCGCACGCGGGCGGGGCGCAGCAGCCGGGCGCCGAGCAGGCGGGCCGGGACGAGCTGGACGGCACCGACCCGGCCCGGCCCGGCTGGCTGCGCCGACTGCTGGAGTGGCAGCAGGAGACCCCGGACCCGGACGCCTTCTGGTCCACGCTGACCGCGGACCTCTCCGACGACCGGGAGATCACCGCCGTCACCGAGGAGGGCGCCACCCTGGTGCTGCCGGCCGGTGCCAGCTGTGTGGACGCGGCCTACCAGCTGGGCGAGGAGACCGGCCACCGCTGCATCGGCGCCCGGGTGAACGGGCGCCTGGTGGCGCTGGCCACCCTGCTGCTGGACGGGGACGTGCTGGGGGTGCTGACCGAGCCGGGTGGTGGGCCCGGGGCGCCGGAGCCCTCCGGGCCCAGCCCGCAGTGGCTGGAGTTCGCGCACACGCCGGTGGCCCGGCTGGCCATCGAGCGTTGGCTGGCCGGCCATCCGGCCGCCGCGGCGCCCGAGGCCCCGGCCGAGGCCGCCCACGGGGCCGGGCCGGGCGGCGCACCCGCGGCGTACGCCGCGGCCGAGCGGCTGCCCTCCGGCCGGCCGCACCTCGGGCACGGCCGGCTGGTGATCGCGCCGGGCCATCCCGGTGCGGCCGTGCGGCTGGCCCGCTGTTGCACGCCGGTGCCGCCGGACCGGGTGACCGGCTTCCAGATCCGTGGCGGTTCGATCGCCGTGCACCGCAGCGACTGCCCCACCGGTGAGCGGATGCGCGGTGCCGGGCGCGGTCCGGTGCAGCTGGACTGGGCGCCCGGAGCCGCGGTCGGGCCGGCCGGCGGCCCGGCGGCGCCGTTCCGGGTCACCCTGCAGGCCGAGGCGCTGAACCGCCCCGGCCTGCTGGCCGACCTCACGGCGGCGATGTCGGCCACCGGCCTGGACATCGTCTCGGCCGTGGTCGAACCGCCCCAGCAGCTGCGGGTCCGCCACACCTACACGGTGGAGTTGCCGGGAGCCGCGACGCTGCCGGTGGTGATGCGGGCGATGCTGCGGGTCTCCGGGGTCTACGATGTCCGCCGGCCCGGTCTGGAGGCCCCGCGCCCGCCCAGGCTGCGTCCGCACGTCCGGTCCGCCGGAAATGCTGGTGACCCGGCCCCCGCGCCCGTGCGACCATCGAAGGGAATTCGGGACCGCTCCGCCGCGTTACGCGCTGTGGAGGGACAGCCCGAATAGTCCCGCCTCCTGTCAGTCCCGCCCTCCTGTGCCTCGTCGAGATATTAAGGACACGATGACCTCCACGTTCGAAGACCGCGACAATTCCAGCGCGACCCCTGGCCGCGGTGCCCGGCGTCCCGCTGACCTCCGGGCCGAAGCCCTGATGGACGAGGACCTCGCGGCCATCGACGAGGACCTCGGCCAGTACAACTACGACGGCGACCAGTACGACCGCAGCGAGCGTGCCGCGCTCCGCCGCGTGGCCGGACTCTCCACCGAACTCGAGGACGTCACCGAGGTCGAGTACCGCCAGCTGCGCCTGGAGCGCGTGGTGCTGGTGGGCGTCTGGACCGACGGCACCGCCGAGGAGGCCGAGAACTCGCTCGCCGAGCTCGCCGCCCTGGCCGAGACCGCCGGCTCCCAGGTGCTCGACGGGGTGATCCAGCGCCGCGACAAGCCCGACGCCGCCACCTACATCGGGTCCGGCAAGGCCAAGGAGCTGCGCGACATCGTCGCCGCCACCGGCGCCGACACCGTGGTCTGCGACGGTGAGCTGACCCCTGGGCAGCTGATCCACCTCGAGGACGTGGTGAAGGTCAAGGTGGTCGACCGGACCGCGCTGATCCTCGACATCTTCGCCCAGCACGCCAAGTCCCGGGAGGGCAAGGCCCAGGTCTCGCTCGCGCAGATGCAGTACATGCTGCCGCGCCTGCGCGGTTGGGGTCAGTCGCTGTCCCGGCAGATGGGTGGTGGCGGCGCCGGCTCGTCCGGCGGCGGCATGGCGACGCGTGGTCCCGGTGAGACCAAGATCGAGACCGACCGGCGCCGGATCCGCGAGAAGATGGCGAAGCTCCGCCGGGAGATCGCCGACATGAAGAAGGGCCGGGACACCAAGCGCCAGGAGCGCAAGCGCCACCAGGTACCGTCGGTGGCCATCGCGGGCTACACCAACGCCGGCAAGTCCTCGCTGCTCAACCGGCTCACCGGCGCCGGTGTCCTGGTGGAGAACGCGCTGTTCGCCACCCTGGACCCGACCGTGCGCCGGGCCCAGACCCCGAGCGGCCGGCTCTACACGCTGGCCGACACCGTCGGATTCGTCCGGCACCTGCCGCACCACCTGGTCGAGGCCTTCCGCTCGACCATGGAGGAGGTCGCCGACGCCGACCTGATCCTGCACGTGGTGGACGGTTCGCACCCCGAGCCGGAGACCCAGCTGGCGGCGGTCCGCGAGGTGATCGTCTCGGTCGACGCGCAGAACGTGCCGGAGCTGGTGGTGATCAACAAGGCCGACGCCGCCGACCCGCACGTGCTGCAGCGCCTGCTGCGCCGCGAGCCGCACGCCATCGTGGTGTCGGCCCGTACCGGCGCGGGGATCGAGGAGCTGCTCGCGCTGATCGACCAGGAGCTGCCGCGCCCGTCGGTCGAGGTCCAGGCGCTGGTCCCGTACACCCGGGGCGACCTGGTCTCGCGGGTGCACGCCGAGGGCGAGCTGCTGGAGACCGAGCACACCGGTGAGGGCACGCTGCTGCGCGCCATGGTGGCGGCCGAGCTGGCCGCCGAGCTGGAGCGCTACGCGGTGGCCGTCCAGCACTGAGCGCACCCGTGACACGCGAAGGGCCCCGGATCTCCGGGGCCCTTCGCGCTGCCGCGACCCGTCTCAGCCGAGCTGGGTCATGGTGGTGAACATCTGCCGCGCCTCGTCGTCCAGCTCCGGACCGGCCACCCAGGCCGCCGGGCTGGGCCCGATCGAGGTGTTGCTCACCAGCGCCGGCCGGCCGTCGGGGCCGGTCGCCAGCCAGCCGCCGCCGCTGGCCCCGCCGGTCATGGTGCAGCCGATGGTCAGCATGGTGGGCCGGGACGGATCGTAGGAGAGCCGGCTCGGGCGGCCACCGGCGCAGGAGTCCAGCTCCTGGCCGTCGAACGGCTTGGTGGCCGGGAACCCGTAGGCGGTCACCGCGGCCAGTTGCGCGCGCGGGGCGTCGAACCAGATCGGCACCGAGCCGCCGACCTCCTCCTCCAGGGACTTCCCGGGCAGGTCCGGGTCGGTCACCCGGATGATCCCCGAGTCGTACTGGTTGACCGAGCCGCCCGAGTCCCCGCCCTCCGCCATCCACTGCGGCGAGACCATGGCGTAGTTCGCCCACCAGCGGCCGTACGGCGCGACCTCGGCCAAGGTGGCCTGCCGGCCGTCGCTGGCCGCGCCCGAGCTGTTGTAGTCCGGGACGAAGGCGATGTTCTTCAGCCAGTCGGCGCCCTTGCCGCCGTGCAGGCAGTGCCCGGCGGTCCACACCAGGTTGCTCTTGCCCGGGTGCTGCGGGTCGCTCACCACCGTGCCGGAGCAGACGTAGGTGCCCTGCGGGCTCTTGGCGAAGAGCTTGCCGAAGACCGCGAGCGGGGCCGGGTAGGGGTGCTGCTCGGCCTGTGCCTGCACGGGCGCGGGCAGCGGGTCGTTCTGGGTGTCCTGGGCGCTCGCCGTGCCGGTGGGGGCCGAGGCCGCAGGCTGCGGGGAGGGGAGCGGCGGCGGGGTCGGGGCGGCCCGGTCGGCCGGGGTGGCCTCCTTCATGGCGGCCGGCGACCAGAGGTCCTTGGCGATCTCGTTCTTCAACAGGTGCTGGTGGGCCCAGCGGGACCAGTCGGCGGCGCTCCAGCTGCGCAGGTTGCGCAGGTCAGCGCGGTGCTCGGGGCCGCTGCCGCAGCCGGCGACCAGGGTCAGGGCGACGGCCAGCGCCGCGCCGAGCGGGGCCCGGGCCATCGGGTGCCCGCCCATCAGTTCTTCTTGCTGATGTAGTCCAGCGCGCTCTTCGCCACGTCGTCCAGGTAGGGACCGGCCAGCCAGCCGCTCTCCTCCGGGCCGATCGAGGTGTTGCTGACCAGCGCGGGCTTGCCGTCCTTGACCGCGAACCAGCCGCCGCCGCTGGAGCCGGCCGTCATGGTGCAGCCGATCACCTCCATCGCCGGGCGGGAGGCGTCGAAGGAGAGCCGGGAGGGCTGGCCGCCGTTGCAGCGCTCCATCTCCATGCCGTCGAAGGGCGCGGCCGAGGGGTAGCCGACCGCGGTGATCTTCAGCTGGTCGCGCGGGGCGTTGAACCAGACCGGCACCGAGCCGCCGACCGTCTCCTCCAGCGACTTGCCGTTGCCGTCCGGGTTGGCCACCTTCATGACGGCGAAGTCGTACTGGCTGGCCGCGCTGCCGGTCTCGCCGCCCTCGGCCGTCCACTGCGGCGAGGTGATCGCGGCGCTGACGTCCCAGACGCCGAACGGCGCGAACTGGCTCTTGTCGGTGGGCTGTCGGCCGTGGCTGACCTCGCCGGAGCTGTTGAAGGCCGGTACGAAGGCGATGTTGCTGTACTGCTGGCCGGTCTTGCCGCTGGTCAGGCAGTGCCCGGCGGTCCAGATCAGGTTGCTCTTGCCCGGGTGCTGCGGGTCGGAGATGACGGTGGCCGAGCAGACGGCGTGCTTGTCGGGGCCGATGTCGAAGAAGACCTTGCCGTCCACCGGGTTCTGGCTGTACGGGTGGGCTATCGCCTGGGCCTGGATCGCGCTGGGCAGCGGGTCGTTGCCGCCGTCGGTGGGCTGCTGCGGCGGGGCGACGGGGTCGGCGGGCTTGGCCTGGAGCATCTTCTGCAGGTCCCAGAAGCCCTTGACCGCCTGGGTGAGCACATGCTGCTGCTTGGCCCAGGTGTCCCAGTCGTGGGCGTTCCACTTCTTCAGGTCGGACAGGCTGGGCAGGCTGCCCAGCAGGCCGCTCGGGCTCGCGCTCGCGGCGCTGGCCGTGGCCGGGGCCGGGGCGGGCGCGCTCGGGGCCGCCTTCGGTGAACTGCCGCTCGATCCGCAGGCGGTGGCGGCGAAGAGGGTCAGCGCGGCGGCTGCCGCGGTGGTCGTGGCGCGCCGGAGCCGCGGTCCGGTGCCGGGACGGTGGCGCTCTGTCAGTGACATCTGTTCGGTTCCCCCATGCGGAATGTCTCGCGACGGCGTTCAGCAGGCCGCCATCGGGCATCAGAGGAGTCTGCCATGCGGCGCGGACGGCGGTGGCGCGGCCCTTGGCACCCGGGGTTGACGGCCGGTCACCGGATCGCGGACCCAGGACCGGCGACCCGGTGTCCCCGACTCGTGGCGGCCAGGCCGTGATTGGCGGGCGACCCGCTCGTTGGACCGATCGGATGCCCCCCGCCGGGGTGGCCACACGCCGGCGGTGCCCTCCCCATGCGCACCGAGGAGCTGCCTTGAGCACCGCCCTGACCGGAGCCCCGGCCACCGTCCCCCGCCAGCTGGACCAGTCCGCCGAGTCCGATCCGCTGCTGCACCAGGATCCCGCGGTCGCGGCCGAGCAGGCGGGCGTGGAGGCGTTGCTGCGCTGCTGGTGCCGGGAGACCGGAGCCGGCCCCGGCCAGGACGGCCTGCTGCGGATCCCGGTGCTGGACGGAGCGGCCCACCTGCTGGCGCCGGTGCGCCACTGGTCGCCGTGCGGCTGGCACCGGTTCGGCCCGGCGGTGCTGGCACCGGGGGCAGGCGACAGCTGCGAGCCGGTGGGCGGCACCCCGCTGGACGCGGTCACCGCCGCGGCGCTGCTGGCCCGTTCGGCCACCGGCCACCCCGACCCCGAGCAGATCGCCGACCTGGCGGGCCGGGTCGCCGACTCGGTGCGGCGCACCGCCGACCTGCTGCTGCACCGTCGCAGCCACCCCGATGCGGGACCGGAGAGCGTCTTCCTGCGCGGCGAGCAGGCCCTGCTGCTCGGCCACCCGCTGCACCCCACGCCCAAGAGCCGCGACGGGCTCGGGCCGGCCCAGAGCGCCGCCTACTCGCCCGAGCTGCGCGGCTCGTTCGCGTTGCACTGGTACGCGGTGGACCGCGAGCTGCTGGCCGCCGACTCGGCGCTGCCGGTCAGCGCCGAGCAGCTGACGGCCGGACTGCTCGACGCCCCGCGGCTGCTGCCGCCCGGCACCGCCGCACTGCCGCTGCACCCCTGGCAGGCGCAGGAGTTGGAGCGCCGGCCGGGGATCGCCCGGCTGCTGGCCGAGGGCGCGCTGCACGACCTCGGCCGGCACGGCGACCCCTGGTACCCGACCTCCTCGGTGCGCACCGTCTGCCGGCCCGGCGCGCCGTGGATGCTGAAGCTCTCGCTCGGCCTGCGGATCACCAACTCGCGGCGGGAGAACCTGCGCAAGGAGCTGCGCCGGGGCCTGGAGGCGCACCGGCTGCTGGAGGCCGGCCTGGGCGCCGAGTGGCGGGCGGCGCACCCGGGCTTCGACATCGTGCGCGATCCGGCCTGGATCGGCGTGGACCTGCCCGGCGCCGACTCCGGCGAGCCCAGCGGGCTGGACACGGTGCTGCGCTGCCAGCCGTTCGCCACCGGGGACCGGGCGCTCTGCGTGGCCGGCCTGGTCGCCGAGCGGCCACTGGGTGAACCCGCCCGCGGTGTGCCCTCCGAACTGGGCGACCTGCTGCGCGCGCTGGCCCGCCGGTGCGGGCGGCCGTTGCCGACGGTGGCCGCCGAATGGTTCCTGCGCTACCTGGACGCGGTGGTGCTGCCGGTGCTCTGGCTGGACGGGCAGGCCGGGATCGCGCTGGAGGCCCACCAGCAGAACAGCCTGGTTCTGCTGGACGCCGACGGCTGGCCCACCGGCGGCCGGTACCGCGACAACCAGGGCTACTACTTCCGGGTCTCGCATGCCGCCCGGCTGGAGCGCCGGCTGCCGGGCCTCGGGAAGGAGAGCGACACCTTCGTCGAGGACGCGGTCGCCGACGAGCGGTTCGCCTACTACCTGGGGATCAATCACATCCTGGGCCTGATCGGCGCGTTCGGTTCGCAGCGGCTGGCGGACGAGCGGGTGCTGATCGCGGCGCTGCGCCGGTTCCTGGCCGGCCCCGCCGCCCGGGCCACCGGCTCCACCCTGCCGGCCCATCTGCTGCACGCGCCGAGCCTGCGCTGCAAGGCCAACCTGCTGACCCGGCTGCACGGCCTGGACGAGCTGGTCGGACCGGTGGAGACGCAGTCCGTGTACGTCACCG
This sequence comes from Kitasatospora sp. NBC_01302, assembly GCF_035976515.1. Lineage (NCBI taxonomy): Bacteria > Bacillati > Actinomycetota > Actinomycetes > Kitasatosporales > Streptomycetaceae > Kitasatospora > Kitasatospora sp. NBC_01302. Next base: position 3,531,622 of record NZ_CP108404.1, on the reverse strand, counting down.
TCCCCAATCCGGTGGTGGCGGGATGACCGCGCTGACCACCCGGGCCGGGGAGTTGCGGCTGCGCATCGTGCGGCCCGGGGACCTGCCGCTGATCACCGCCTGGATGAACGACCCGGTGGTGGACGCCTTCTGGGAGCTGGCCGGACCGCCGGAGGTCACCGAGCGGCACGTGAGCGCCCAACTGGTCGCGGACAGCCACAGCGTGCCGCAGCTCGGCCTGCTGAACGGCGTGCCGGTGAGCTACTGGGAGGTCTACCGGGTCGAACAGGACCGGCTGGCCGGCTACTACCCGGCGGACCCCGGCGACATCGGCCTGCACCTGCTGCTGGGACCGCGCGAGAGCCGCGGCCGGGGCCTGGGGACCGTCCTGCTCAGCGCGATGGCCGAGCACCTGCTGCGCACCAGCCCGCGGGTGGTGGCCGAACCGGACGTGCGCAACACGCCGTCGGTGCGGGCCTTCGCCCGGGCCGGCTTCCAGCACGCCGGCGAGATCGACCTGCCCGACAAGCGCGCGGCGCTGATGATGCGTGAGCGCCCGAGCGCCCCGAGTACGAGGGACACCTGATGGACCGCCAGGACAGCGGATACGACCTGCTCGGCGTCGGCATCGGTCCGTTCAACCTGGCGCTGGCCGCGTTGGCCGACCAGGTGCCGGGGCTGCGCGCGCTCTTCTGCGACCGGAAGCCGGAGTTCCGCTGGCACCCGGGCATGCTGGTGGCGGGGGCCAGGATGCAGGTGCCGTTCCTGGCCGACCTGGTCTCGCTGGTGGACCCGACCAACCCGTGGTCCTTCCTGAACTACCTGCGGGTGCACGAGCGGCTCTTCCCGTTCTACTTCGCCGAGCGCTTCCAGCTGCCGCGGCGCGAGTACGACCACTACTGCCGCTGGGCCGCCGAGCACCTGGCCGCCTGCCAGTTCGGCACCGAGGTCACCCAGGTGCACTGGACCGGGCAGGCGTTCCGCGCCACGCTGCGCTCGCCCGCGGGCGACTGGAGCGTGCAGGCCCGCAACCTGGTGCTCGGGGTGGGGACCGAGCCGGTGCGTCCGGCCGCCTTCGACGCGCTGGCGGGGCGGCCGACGGTCTTCCACTCCGGCGAGTACCTGGAGCGCCGCGGCGCGCTGGCCGGCGCCCGGGACATCACCGTGGTGGGCTCGGGGCAGTCCGGCGCCGAGGTCTTCCTGGACCTGCTGCGCGCCAGGGAGGGCGACGGCACCCGGCTGCGCTGGCTGACCCGGAGCCGGGCGCTGGCGCCGATGGAGTACTCCAAGCTCGGCCTGGAGCACTTCACCCCCGACTACACCCGCTACTTCCACGCGCTGCCCGAGCCGGTCCGCGACCGCCTGGTGGCCGAGCAGTGGCAGCTGCACAAGGCGGCCAGCGCCGAGACCCTGGCCGAGATCCACGACCTGCTCTACGAGCGGACCATCGGCCTGCCGCTCGGGGCGGCGGCGGCCGAGATCATCCCCGGCACCGCGGTGACCGAGGCGCTGCCGGGGCCGTGCGGCGGCCTGGAACTGCGCTGCCTGCACCGTGACTCCGGGGCCGCCCGGGTGGTGCGCACCGATGCGGTGGTGCTGGCCACCGGCTACCGGGCGGCTCCTCCGGCCGCCCTCACGCCGTTGGCCGAGCTGATCGACTGGGACGAGCAGGGCCGGTTCCGGGTCGACCTGGACCACCGGGTGGCCACCGTGCCCGAGTTGACCGGCGGTCTGTATGTGCAGAACGCCGAGCTGCACACCCACGGCGTCGGCACCCCCGACCTCGGCCTCGGCGCCCACCGCGCGGCCGTGATCCTCAACGCGCTCACCGGGCGCCGGGTGCACCGGCTGCCCGCCCGGACCGCTTGGACCAGCTTCGCCCCGGCCACCCTGCCCGCCCAGGGGGTCGCCTTCCCCGAGGAGTGGAACCGTGCCCCGTCCGCCCGTCGTTGACCCGTCCGCCGTCGGTCCGCTGACCCGGCCGCGCTGGCGGCAGGCCTGCCGCGCCCTGCTGGCCAAGCTGCTCGGGGAGTTCGCGTACGAGGAGCTGCTGCACCCCGAGCCGGTCCCCGGTGGCTACCGGCTCCCGCTGCCCGAGGGCCCCGAGTACCGCTTCACCGCGCGGCGCGGGGCGTACGGCAGCTGGCGGGTCGACCCGGACTCGGTCAGCGCCGACGGAGCGCCCGCCGACGACCCGTTCGAGTTCCTGCTCGCGGCCCGCCGCTTACTCGGCCTCTCCGGGGACACCGTCGGCCACCTGGTCCGGGAGCTGACCGCCACGCTGCTGGCGGACGTCCGGCTGGCCGCCGGCGCGCTGAGCGCGGCCGAGCTGGCCGAGCTGGACCACACCACGCTGGAGGGCTACCAGAGCGGGCACCCGTGGCTGGTGCTGAACAAGGGCCGGCTCGGCTTCGCCGCCTCCGACAGCGTGGCCTGGACGCCCGAGGCCCGGATGCTCCAGCCGCTGGGCTGGCTGGCCGTCCACCGCGACCTGGCCGAGTACCGGGGCACCGGAGCGCTGGCCGAGGCCGAGGCGCTCTACCGCACCGAGCTGGACCCCGAGGTGCTGGCCGGCTACCGGCTGCTGCTGGCCGGGCGCGGCCTGGACCCCGCGGCCTACCTGCTGCTGCCGGTGCACCCCTGGCAGTGGGACGAGACGGTGCTGCCGCTCTTCGCGCCCTGGGTGGCCGAGGGGCGGATCGTGCCGCTGCCCGCCGACCGGGACCTGCGGCTGCCCCAGCAGTCCATCCGCTCGTTCTTCAACGTCACCAGCCCGCACCGGCACACCGTGAAGCTGCCGCTCTCGGTGCTCAACACGCTGGTCTGGCGCGGGCTGCCGACCGAGCGGACGCTGGCCGCGCCCGCCGTCACCGCCTGGATCCACGCGGTCCGCGACCAGGACGCCTTCCTGCGCGAGGAGTGCGCGGTGGTGCTGCTCGGCGAGGTCGCCTCGGTCACTGTCGAGCACCCCTACTACGCGCGGCTGCCCGAGGCGCCCTATCAGTACAAGGAGCTGCTGGGCGCGATCTGGCGCGAGCCGCTCGGCAGCCGGCTGCGGGCCGGGGAGCGCGGGCGCACCCTGGCCGCCCTGCTGCAGACCGGGGCGGACGGGCGGGCGCTGGCGACCGAGCTGATCACCCGCTCGGGGCTGTCGGCGCGGGACTGGACGGCCCGGCTGTTCGGCGTGATGCTGCCGCCGCTGCTGCACTTCCTGTACCGCTACGGCACCGTCTTCTCGCCGCACGGCGAGAACGCGATCCTGATCTTCGACGCCCGGGACGTGCCGGTCCGGCTGGCGATCAAGGACTTCGTGGACGACGTCAACCTCAGCGACCAGGACCTGCCCGAGCTGCGCGGGCTGCCGCCCGAGGTCGCCGGGGTGCTGCTGCGCGAGCCGCCGGCGAAGCTGTGCCAGTTCCTGCACGCGGGCCTGTTCATCGGCGTCTACCGCTACCTCGCCCCGCTGCTGGAGGAGGGGCTCCAGCTGCCCGAGCCGGAGTTCTGGGGGCTGCTGCAGGCCGAGATCCTCGCCTACCAGGCACGGTTCCCCGAGCTGGCCGAGCGGTTCGCACTCTTCGACCTGCTCACCCCGGCCATCGACCGGCTCTGCCTGAACCGCAACCGGCTGCTGCTGGACGGCTACCGGGACCGGCCCGAGCGCCCGCACGCGGCGGTCCACGGACAGGTGGCGAACCCGCTGGCGGTCAGGCCGGCCGGTCTGCCCGCTCCACGGGACCGCGTTGTCAGTCCGGCCCCGTAGGCTGGGGAGCGTCATGACGAACGACTCCGCACCCCAGCTGCTGCCGGACTCCGGCGCTCCCGCGGCGACCGGCCGCATTCCCGAGCTGCTGCACGCCGCCGTGACCGCGGTCGGCGGCGTCGAGCGACCCGGGCAGATCCGGATGGCCGAGGCCGTCGCCGAAGCGGTCGACGGCGCCGAGCACCTGCTCGTGCAGGCCGGCACCGGCACCGGCAAGTCCCTCGCCTACCTGGTCCCGGCCCTCGCGCACGGCGACCGCGTGGTGGTGGCCACCGCCACGCTCGCCCTGCAACGCCAGCTGGTGGAGCGGGACTTGCCGCGCACCGTGGAGGCGCTGCACCCGATCCTGCGGCGCCGCCCGCTGTTCGCGATGCTCAAGGGCCGCTCCAACTACCTCTGCCTGCACCGGGCCAACGAGGGCACCCCGAGCGACGAGGGCGAGGGGCTGTTCGACCCGGTCGAGGCGCTGGGCGGTCCGAGCGGCAAGCTCGGCCAGGACGTGCTGCGACTGCGCGAGTGGGCGGACGAGACCGAGACCGGCGACCGGGACGACCTGACCCCGGGTGTCTCCGACAAGGCCTGGGCCCAACTCTCCGTCAACTCCCGCGAGTGCCTGGGTGCCAGCCGCTGCGCCTACGGCCAGGAGTGCTTCGCCGAGAAGGCGCGCGAGCGCGCCAAGCTCGCCGACGTGGTGGTCACCAACCACGCGCTGCTCGCCATCGACGCGATCGAGGGCGCCCCGGTGCTGCCCGAGCACGAGCTCCTGATCATCGACGAGGCGCACGAGCTGGTGAACCGGGTGACCGGCGCGGCCACCGCCGAGCTGACCGTCGGCGCGGTCAACCGAGCGGTCAAGCGCGCCGCCCGGCTGGCCAACGAGAAGGCGGTGGACGCGCTGCAGGCCGCGGCCGAGAGCTACCACGGCCTGATGGAGACGGCTCAGCCCGGCAAGGTCGACGAGCTGCCCGAGTACCTCGGCTACGCGGTGGCCGCGATCCGGGACGCCAGCCGCCAGGTGATCACCTCGCTCGGCGAGACCCGGGACAAGGGCCTGTCCGACGAGGACGCGGTGCGCAAGCAGGCGATGGCCGCCGCCGAGACGCTGCACGACACCACCGAGCGGCTGCTCTCCGAGTCGCCCTACGACGTGGTCTGGATCGAGCGCAACGACCGCTACGGCCTGGTCCCGGCCTCGCTGCGGGTGGCGCCGATGAGCGTCTCCGGGCTGCTGCGGGAGAACCTCTACAAGGAGCGCTCGGTGGTGCTCACCTCGGCCACCCTCAAGCTGGGCGGCGACTTCAACGGCGTGGCCGCCTCGGTGGGCCTGCCGGGGGAGGGCCGGCTGCCGCAGGAGCGCACGGCCGAGGAGCCGGAGCGCGAGCAGGGCGAGGACGCGCCGCCGTACTGGCGCGGGCTGGACGTCGGTTCGCCGTTCTCCTACCCCAAGCAGGGCATCCTCTACGTCGCCAAGCACCTGCCGCCGCCGGGCCGGGAGCCGGAGCGGCCGCAGATGCTGGACGAGCTGGCCGAGCTGATCGGTGCGGCCGGCGGGCGCACGCTGGGCCTGTTCTCCTCGATGCGGGCCGCCCAGACGGCGGCCGAGCAGCTGCGCGAGCGCCTGGACGTGCCGATCCTGCTGCAGGGCGAGGACACCCTGGGCGAGCTCATCAGGGCGTTCGCGAGCGACTCGGAGACCTGCCTGTTCGGCACCCTGTCGCTCTGGCAGGGGGTGGACGTGCCCGGCTCCGCCTGCCAGCTGGTGGTGATGGACCGGATCCCGTTCCCGCGCCCGGACGACCCGCTGATGAGCGCGCGGCAGAAGGCGGTCGAGGAGGCCGGCGGCAACGGCTTCATGGCGGTGGCCGCCACGCACGCCGCGCTGCTGATGGCGCAGGGCGCGGGCCGGCTGGTGCGGGCGGCCGACGACCGGGGCGTTGTGGCGGTGCTGGACCCGCGGCTGGCGACGGCGCGGTACGGCGGCTTCTTCCGGGCCTCGATGCCGGACTTCTGGTACACCACCGACCGCAACCAGGTGCGCCGCTCGCTGGCGGCGATCGCGCAGAGCGCGCCGCCGGTGCGGCCGGTCGCCCCGCGCGGCTGACGCAGGCCGTCCGCCCGGCGCCCGGCGCGATCGACGAACGCCTTGGGGCCCCGCACTCTCACCCAGTGCGGGGCCCCAAGGCGACCGGCGGCGCGATCAGAGCCTGCGCAGCACCGCGACGACCTTGCCGAGGATGGTCGCGTTGTCACCGGGGATGGGCTCGTAGGCAGGGTTGTGCGGCAGCAGCCAGATCCGGCCGTCCTCGCGCTTGAGGCGCTTGACGGTGGCCTCGCCGTCGATCATCGCCGCCACGATGTCGCCGTTCTCCGCGACCGGCTGGCGGCGCACGGTGACCCAGTCGCCGTCGCAGATGGCCGCCTCGATCATCGAGTCGCCGCGTACGGTGAGTGCGAACAGCTCGCCCTCGCCGACCAGTTGGCGGGGCAGCGGGAAGACGTCCTCGACCGTCTGCTCGGCCAGGATCGGGCCGCCGGCGGCGATCCGGCCGACCAGCGGGACGTAGGAGGTGGCGGGCCGACCGGCCGCCTCGGCGGTGTTCGGCCGGGTCACCTCGACGCCGCGCACCTCGTAGGCCCGCGGGCGGTGCGGGTCGCGCCGCAGGAAGCCCTTGCGCTCCAGTGCCATCAGCTGATGGGCGACCGAGGAGGTGGAGGAGAGGCCGACGGCTTGGCCGATCTCGCGCATGCTCGGCGGGTAGCCGCGGCGCTGCACGGAGTCCCGGATGACGTCGATCACCCGGCGCTGGCGCTCGGTGAGCCCGGCCTCGTCGGTGCGGATGCCGGGGGGACGGCCGGGCAGGGAGCGCAGCTGGCCGTTCGGCAGGCCCAGTGGGACGTCCTGCACCGAGGCGTGCTCGACGCCCTGGTCGGGGAGGTAGCCCGGGGCGGGGCCGAGGCCGGGGGCTCCTCCGGACGGAGTCTGGTGGGTGTCGGTGCGATCCATGCTCTGGTCCAAGCTCTGCTGGTCCACGGCGGTGCGCCCCAGCAGGTGCTGGGCGCGGTCCTGCACCGGGATACCGCGGGTGTCGGCGACGGTGTTCACGGGCGTCTGGAAGGCGCCGGCAACGGCGCTGGAACTGGTGCTGCTGGTCTGAACGGTGCTCACGGCGGCCCCTCTCGTCGGGCGTACTCCCTTGCCTGCCCAGCCCAACGGCAGCACCTATCGAAAGGTTGCGCCAAACACACGTTCGAGTGAATTATCGGGGAGTTGGCTGACTTGATCAAGGCATTCGGTGTATGTCGAGTAAATGTTCGATCGATGCCAATTCTAAGGGGCGGTTCCGGGCGGGGCGGGGGCCGGGTCGTGATCGGCGGCAATCGGCTGAAATCGTCTGCTCGGCTGTCCGGGTGAGGCTCGGCGACTGACCAGCGCCGATTGCGCGCGGTGAGCCCGAGGCTACCCGGATCCGGCGTGTCCGAGCGGCATGTTCACCTAGATCTAGTGGTTACATAGGTGCTCGTGGCCCACAGGTTGTGGTCCCCCGGTAGTCGATCATGGTGGGCGTCGCCTAGACTGGAGGCCGCTCGCCCGCCAGTCCAGCCAGGAAGGGAGTCAACCCGTGCACTGCCCCTTCTGCCGGCACTCCGACAGCCGTGTGGTCGACAGTCGGACCACCGAGGACGGCAGCTCGATCCGCCGTCGCCGCCAGTGCCCGGACTGCAGTCGGCGCTTCACCACGGTGGAGACCGCCACGCTGATGGTGATCAAGCGCAGCGGGGTGACCGAGCCGTTCAGCCGGGAGAAGGTGATCTCCGGAGTCCGCAAGGCCTGTCAGGGCCGGCCGGTCACCGAGGACGCCCTCGCGCTGCTCGGCCAGCGGGTCGAGGAGTGCGTGCGGGCCAGTGGCAGCGCGGAACTCTCCACCCACGATGTGGGATTGGCCATACTCGGTCCGCTCAAGGATCTGGACGTCGTCGCGTACCTTCGATTCGCGTCGGTCTACCAGGCCTACGACGGACTTGCAGACTTCGAGGCCGCCATCGCCGAGTTGCGTGGCGCTGAGCAGCCTCCCACCGCGTCGGAGGACGACGCCGCCGTCGTCTCCGTCGCCGCGCCCTAGGGCGCCACGCAGCCTTGGCCTCCCTTGGCCGAGGCATGCCTGAAAACAGGGTGCAAACCCACACAAACCGTGCGAAGCGGTCGGTGTTCCCGGCTGCCTGCCCGCACACCAGGAGAAGCGAAGCAGCGATACCCCAGAGGCGACAATTGGGGTGTTCGGGGCGTTTTGCCCAGGAGGAGGAGTACGAAGTGACAGACACGACGAGCGGTTCCGCACGCGGGTCGAAGTCCGACAAGGCCGCGAAGGGTGCCGGCAAGGCGTCCAAGGGCGGGCTGCGGATCGAGCGCATCTACACCACTCCCGGGGTCCACCCCTATGACGAGGTCAGCTGGGAGCGGCGCGACGTCGTCATGACCAACTGGCGGGACGGCTCGATCAACTTCGAGCAGCGCGGCGTCGAGTTCCCCGACTTCTGGTCGGTCAACGCGGTCAACATCGTCACCAGCAAGTACTTCCGCGGTGCGGTCGGCACCGAGCAGCGCGAGTGGAGCCTCAAGCAGATCATCGACCGCGTGGTGCTCACCTACCGCGCCGCCGGTGAGAAGAACGGCTACTTCGCCTCGCCCGCCGACGCCGAGGTCTTCGAGCACGAGCTGACCCACGCCCTCCTCCACCAGGTCTTCAGCTTCAACTCGCCGGTCTGGTTCAACGTCGGCACCAAGCAGCCCCAGCAGGTCAGCGCCTGCTTCATCCTGGCCGTCGACGACTCCATGGACTCGATCCTCGACTGGTACAAGGAAGAGGGGATGATCTTCAAGGGCGGCTCCGGCGCCGGCCTGAACCTCTCCCGGATCCGCTCCTCCAAGGAGCTGCTCTCCTCCGGCGGCAACGCCTCCGGCCCGGTCTCCTTCATGCGCGGCGCCGACGCCTCCGCCGGCACCATCAAGTCCGGTGGCGCCACCCGCCGCGCGGCCAAGATGGTCGTGCTGGACGTCGACCACCCCGACGTCGAGGCCTTCATCGAGACCAAGGTGAAGGAGGAGGAGAAGATCCGCGCGCTGCGCGACGCCGGGTTCGACATGGACCTCGGCGGGGACGACATCACCTCCGTGCAGTACCAGAACGCCAACAACTCGGTCCGGGTCTCCGACGAGTTCATGATGGCGGTCGAGAACGGCGGCGAGTTCGGCCTGCGGGCGCGGATGACCGGCGAGGTCATCGAGACCGTCGACGCCAAGAAGCTGTTCCGCAAGATGGCCGAGGCCGCCTGGGCCTGCGCCGACCCAGGCATCCAGTACGACTCGACCATCAACCACTGGCACACCTGCCCCGAGTCGGGCCGGATCAACGCCTCCAACCCGTGTTCCGAGTACATGCACCTGGACAACTCCAGCTGCAACCTCGCCTCGCTGAACCTGATGAAGTTCCTGCGCGACGACGACACGTTCGACGCGGAGAACTTCGCCAAGGTGGTCGAGCTGGTCATCACCGCGATGGACATCTCGATCTGCTTCGCCGACTTCCCCACCGAGAAGATCGGCGAGACCACCCGCGCCTACCGCCAGCTGGGCATCGGCTACGCCAACCTCGGCGCCCTGCTGATGGCCACCGGCCACGCCTACGACTCGAACGGTGGCCGTGCGCTGGCCGGTGCGATCACCTCGCTGATGACCGGCACCGCCTACCGCCGCGGCGCCGAGCTCGCCGGCGTGGTCGGCGCGTACGACGGCTACGCCCGCAACGCGGCCCCGCACCAGCGGGTCATGAAGCAGCACGCGGACGCCAGCAGCGCCGCCGTCGCGGTGGACGACCTGGACGCCCCGGTCTGGGCCGCGGCCACCGAGACCTGGCAGGACGTGCTGCGCCTGGGCGCGCGCAACGGCTTCCGCAACGCCCAGGCCTCGGTGCTCGCCCCCACCGGCACCATCGGCCTGATGATGGACTGCGACACCACCGGTGTGGAGCCGGACCTGGCGCTGGTCAAGTTCAAGAAGCTGGTCGGCGGCGGCTCGATGCAGATCGTCAACAACACCGTGCCGCGGGCGCTGACGCGCCTGGGCTACCACGGTGAGTCGGTGGAGGCGATCGTCGCCCACATCGCCGAGCACGGCAACGTGATCGACGCTCCCGGGCTGAAGGCCGAGCACTACGAGGTCTTCGACTGCGCGATGGGCGAGCGCTCCATCTCGCCGATGGGCCACGTGCGGATGATGTCCGCGATCCAGCCGTGGATCTCCGGTGCGATCTCCAAGACGGTCAACATGCCGCAGGACGCCACCGTCGAAGAGGTCGAGGAGATCTACTTCGAGGCGTGGAAGCTCGGCGTCAAGGCGCTGGCGATCTACCGCGACAACTGCAAGGTCGGCCAGCCGCTCTCGGCCAAGACCAAGGCCCCGGCCGCGGTCGAGCCGGCCGCGGCCCCGCAGCCGGCGGAGCAGGTCGTGGAGAAGGTCATCGAGTACCGCCCGGTCCGCAAGCGCCTGCCCAAGGGCCGTCCCGGCATCACCACCTCCTTCACCGTGGGTGGCGCCGAGGGCTACATGACCGCCAACTCCTACCCGGACGACGGCCTGGGCGAGGTCTTCCTGAAGATGTCCAAGCAGGGCTCGACCCTCGCGGGCATGATGGACGCCTTCTCGATCGCCGTCTCGGTCGGCATGCAGTACGGCGTGCCGCTGGAGACCTACGTCTCGAAGTTCACCAACATGCGCTTCGAGCCGGCCGGTCTGACCGACGACCCGGACGTGCGGATGGCGCAGTCGATCGTCGACTACATCTTCCGCCGCCTGGCGCTCGACTTCCTGCCGTTCGAGACCCGCTCGGCGCTCGGCATCCACTCCGTCGAGGAGCGCCAGCGCCACCTGGAGACCGGCTCCTACGAGCCGCTCGAGGAGGACGTGGACGTCACGGGCCTGGCCCAGTCCGCTCCGCGGGCCGTCGAGCCGGCCGCCGCGAAGCCGGAGGCGCCGGCCCCCGCCCCCGCCGCCGCCCCCGCCCCCGTGGCCGCCGCCAAGGCTCCGCACAACTCGACCGAGCTGCTGGAGATCCAGCTCGGCCTGAACGCGGACGCCCCGCTCTGCTTCTCCTGCGGCACCAAGATGCGCCGCGCGGGCAGCTGCTACCTCTGCGAGGGCTGCGGCTCCACCAGCGGCTGCAGCTGACGGCGGGCGCGCGGCCGCGTTGAGCGGGCCGGGGCGGGGAGGCCGGTGACAACCGGCCTCCCCGCCCCGGCCTTTTGCGCTGTCCGAGCGCCGCCGGGCCCGGTGGTGCGCCGACTGCGCTCAGTGGTCGTGTCGATACATAGACATCACGTCAACTAGCCGGTCGATCGGCTTATCTGAGTCGTTATGATTTGTTGACCGCGTGAACTGATCATGGGTCTCCAGCTGCTGCCGGAGGCCGGTGCGCGCTCGCCTGCCCTGCCTCCGACGCCCGCCGAGGAACCGCGCCATGACCGCACGCTCCCGCCAGTCCGGTAAACCGGCCGCGCTGGCCACCGCCCTGGTGGCAGTGGTCGTGGCCGGCGCCGCGGTAGTCGCGGCCGTCAGCAGTGCGCAGGCCGGGAACGGCCTGGCGGTCGGCCTCTGGTCCTCGCTGGCGGCGGCGGTGTGGTGCCTGACGGTCGGCGCGGTCCTGTTGCAGTGGCGCCGGGCCAGGCGGCTGGCGGTCGGACTGGCCACCGTCCGCACCAAGGGCGAGGCCGCGCTGGCCGCGGTGCTGCGGGCGGAGGCGGCCACCGCGGTGGCGATGGCCGAGGCGCGGGCCGCCCGGGCGCACGCCGCGGCGGCGCAGCGCGAGGCGGAGGCGGCCAGGGCCGAGATGCTCGCCGCTCGTGCCGAGGCCATCGAGGCGCGCAGCGAGGCGGCTGCCGTCCGGGCCGCGGCCGACGACGAGCGGGAGGAGCTCGCGCGGCTGGCCGAGCAGAGCATCCCGGAGGTGGTGCGCCGACTGCGCGCCGGGGCTTCGGTGGAGACCGTCCTGGTGGCCCATCGGCACACCGCGCACGAAGGCCTGCTCGCGCTGTTCGCCAAGGAGATCGGGTACGGCGAGCGCCAGCGCGCCGCGGCCCTGGCGGTCTGTGCGACGGCGGCCGGCCGGGTCCAGGCACTGGCCACCAGCATGCACGCGGAACTGCGCGAGATGGAGCACCGGCACGGCGAGGAGGTGCTCGGCGACCTGCTCCGGCTCGACCACAGCACCGCGCAGGCCGGCCGGATGGCCGACAGCATCGCCGTGCTGACCGGTGCCCGCAGTGGCCGGCGGTGGAGCCGGCCGATCCCGGTGGAGAGCGTTCTGCGCGGGGCGCTCGGGCGGATCAACGGCTACCAGCGGGTGCGGCTGCACTCGGCGAGCGGCGCGGCCGTGGCCGGCTACGCGGCCGAGGGCGTGATGCACGTGCTGGCCGAGCTGATGGACAACGCCGCCAACTTCTCGGCGCCGCCGGCCGAGGTGCACGTCTACGTCGAGGAGCTGCACGCGGGGCTCGCGGTCACCGTGGAGGACGGCGGGCTCGGGCTATCCGAGGTCTGGCTGCGGCGGGCCGAGCAGGCGGTCTCGGGGGAGCCGCTGGACCTGACCACGCTCTCGGCGGGGACCCGGCTCGGTTTCGCGGTGGTGGGCGCGCTGGCACGCAAGCACGGGCTGGCGATCTCCTTCCGGCCGTCCTCGCGCGGCGGCACGGGGGTGGTGGTCCTGCTGCCCGAGCAGCTGATCACCCACCAGGAGCGGGAGGCGGAGCCGGAGCCGGAGCGCGCCGAGGAGGCGAGGCCGCCGGCCGGGGCCCGGCCGACCGCACCGGCCGTCTCGGCGGTTCCGGCGCTGCCGCGTTCCGCGGGGGCGGGGGGCGCGGTGGAACCGGCGTCCCCGTCCGCCTCGTCCTCCTCCACAGCACCGAAGACACCGGCCGCCCTCGGCGGGGCGGACGGCCTGCCCCGGCGGCGGCGCGGTCAGACGCTGGCGGCGGCCGGCGGCGTGGCACCCACGGTGGTCCGGGGGCCCGCCCGGCTGCCCGTCCGGACCGCCGGGCCGGCCGACCGGACGGCGGACCGGAGGGCGGACGGCGGGGCGGACGAGGCGGGGGCGGGGGCGGTGGCCACCGCCGGCCGGTTCGGCGCCTTCCGCCAGGCCGCCCTGGGGGCGCGGCCGGCCGCACCGAGCACGCCTGCGGTGCCGCGCACCACCCCGGCGGCGGACGCTCCCGCGTCGCCCGACCACGCATCACCCGCGCACATCCCGAACACGGTGGAGGACAACACCTGATGACCAGCTCGACCGACCGCGACCTCGACTGGCTGTTGGAGAACCTGCTGGCCAACACGCCCGGCTCCCGGTACGCCCTGGTGCTCTCGGCGGACGGCCTGAAGCTCTGCCACAGCTCCGGCCTGAGTGCCGATCAGGCCGACCAGCTGGCCGCGATAGCCTCCGGCATCCAGAGCCTGGCGCACGGCGCCTCGATCGAGTTCGGCGACGGCAGTGGCGGGGTGCGGCAGTCGATGACCGAGTTCCACGGCGGCATCCTGTGCATCGTGGAGACCGGCCACGGCGCGCACCTGGCGGTGGTCACCGAGGAGAGCTCGGACGTGGGCGTGGTCGGCCACAACATGCATGGCCTGGTCGAGCAGATCGGCGAGTTCCTGAGCGCGCCGCCGCGCGGGAACGACACCACCGCGGGCGCGTGAGGCCGCCCCTGCGGCCGGGCGGCCTCGACGACGGCCCGGACCGGCTGTACACGGTGACCCAGGGGCGCAGCCGGCCCGGTTCGCACGCCTTCGACGTGGTGACCCTGATCGTCACCGAGCGGGCGCCGACCCCCGGCATGCAGTCCGAGCACGCCCGGATCCTGCGCCTGTGCGAGCGGCCGACCGCGGTGGTGGAGGTGGCGGCCGAGCTGAAGCTGCCGATCAGCGTGGTGAAGATCCTGCTCGGCGATCTGCTGGAAGCCGGGCGGATCACCGCCCGGCACCCGCGGTTCAGCCCCGCCCAGGCCCAGTTGCCCGATCTCGACACGTTGAAGCAGGTGCTGCATGGACTCCAACGGCTCTGAGGCCGGGGCCCGCACGCCGCCCCCGCGCATCCCGCTGCGGAGCACCGCCGACAACGCCTGGAAGATCGTGGTGGTCGGCGGGTTCGGCGTCGGCAAGACCACCCTGGTGGGGTCGGTGAGCGAGATCCGGCCGCTGGCCACTGAGGAGATCATGACCCGGGCCGGGATCGGCATCGACGACCCCTCCGCGGTGCGGGACAAGCGCGCCACCACGGTGGCCTTCGACTTCGGCCGGATCACCCTGTCGCCCGAGAGCGTGCTCTACCTGTTCGGTGCGCCCGGGCAGGAGCGCTTCTGGTTCCTGTGGGACCGGTTGTTCAGCGGTGCGCTCGGCGCGGTGGTGCTGGTCGACGAACGACGGCTGGCCGACTCCTGGTACGCGATCGACCGGCTGGAGCACCACGGGACGCCGTTCGTGGTGGCGCGCAACCTCTTCGGGCCGCCCACCCACTCGCTGGAGCAGGTCCGCGCGGCGCTGGACCTGTCGCCGCAGGTGCCGCTGCTGGACTGCGACGCACGCGAGCGCGCGTCCGGCAAGCAGGTGCTGATCGAGCTGGTGAGCCATCTCTACGCGCGTACCGAAGCCGGAATCCACGAGCGGGCGGCAGCGCACCGCGAGCCCGCAGAAGAGGAGAGCCACTCGTGACCGAGTCGGTGCCCACCCCGCCGCCCGGCTGCCCCGCGCACCGCGCCGCCGCGCCGCTGTACGGGCCGCGGTTCCAGACCGACCCGACCCAGGTCTACCGCGAGCTGCGGGCCGCGCACGGACCGGTCGCGCCGGTCGAACTGGCCGGCGGGGTACCGGCGTGGCTGGTGATCGGCTACCGCGAACTCCAGCTGGTGACCAGCCAGCCCAAGCTGTTCGGCCGCGACTCCAGCCGATGGAACGCCTGGCCCCGGATCCCGGCCGACTGGCCGCTGCGCCCGATGATGACCCCGGTGCCGTCGATCCTCTACACCGAGGGCACCGAGCACCAGCGCCGCTCCTCGGCGATCACCGACACCCTGGCCGCGGTCGACCCGTACGAGCTGACGAAGTACTGCGAGCGGATCGCCGACCGGCTGATCGACTCCTTCGCCGGGCGCGGGGAGGCGGACCTGGTCGCCGAGTACGCGCACCGGATGCCGCTGCTGGTGCTCTGCTGGCTGCTCGGCCTGGACGACGCCCAGGTGCCGGTGCTGATCGAGAACCTGCTGGCGATGCTGGACGGCGGACCCGACGCGCAGCAGGCCTCGCAGCGGCTGCTGACGGTGATGCTGGAACTGGTCGAGGCCAAGCGGGCCGAGCCCGGGGCGGACCTCACCTCCCGGTTGCTGGTCCACCCGGCCGGGCTGAGCGACGACGAGGTGGTGCGCGACCTACGGGTGCTGCTGGCCGCCGGCCACCAGCCCACCGCGTACTGGATCGCCAACGCGCTGCGGCTGATGCTGACCGACGACCGGTTCGCGGCCTCGCTCGTGGGGGGTCGGCGCAGCGTGGGGCAGGCGCTCGGCGAGGCGCTGTGGGAGGACACGCCCACCCAGATCTTCGCCGGCCGCTGGGCGGTGCGGGACACCCAGCTGGGCGGGCAGCGGATCGCGGCCGGTGATCTGGTGCTGCTCGGGCTCGCGGGGGCCAACGCGGACCCGGCCGTGCGCCAGCCCACCGGGGAGGCGGCCGAGGGCAACCGGGCGCACCTGAGCTTCTCGCACGGCGAGCACCGCTGCCCGTTCCCGGCGCAGGAGGCAGCCGAGGTGATCGCCGCGACGGCGGTCGAGGTGCTGCTGGACCGGCTGCCGGACCTGCGGCTCGCGGTCGCCGAGCACGCGCTCGTCTGGCGGCCCTCGGCCTGGGTGCGGGCCCTGGTGGCGCTGCCCGTCGGGTTCACGCCGTCGACGACGACCGGAGGAGCATTCGGATGACCGGCTTGGTGGCGCTCGACCCGCTGGCGCGTGACAACGCGGGGGAAGGGGCGGTGCTGCGCGCCGCAGGGGCGGTGGTGCGGGTGGAGCTGCCGGGGGGTGTGCGGGCCTGGGCAGTGGCGCGGCATGCGGCGGCCCGGGCGCTGCTGACCGATTCCCGGCTGGTCAAGGACGCCCGGCACTGGGCGGCCTACCAGCGCGGGGAGATACCGGGCGACTGGCCGCTGATCGGCCTGGCGGTGCCGGGACCGAGCATGGTGACCGCGGACGGCGAGCAGCACCGGCGGCTGCGCGCTTTGGTGGCACAGGCCTTCACCCCGCGGCGGGTCGAACTGATGCGGCCCCAGGTGGAACGGCTGACGGCCGAGTTGCTGGACGGCCTGGCGGCGGGGGAGCCGGCGGTCGACCTGAAGTCGGCCTTCGCCTTTCCGCTGCCGATGACGGTGATCGGCACGCTGCTCGGCGTCGACCCGGCCGACCACGGGTATCTGCGCGAGCTCTACGAGCGGTTCTTCAGCAGCGTGCCGGATCCGGAGGGGATCCAGGTCGTCATCGCGGCGCTGAACGCCTTCGTCAACGACCTGGTGCGGCAGCGGCGGGCGGCGCCCGGGGACGATCTGACCAGCGCGCTGCTGGCCGCCGATGTCGAGGGCAGCGAACTGACGGACGCCGAGGCGGCTGCGACGCTGCGGGTGATCATCGCGGCCGGGCACGAGACCACGGTCAACCTGATCACCAACGCGGTGCGCGCCCTGCTGGGGCACCCGGAGCAGCTGGCGCTGGTCCGCTCGGGGGCGGTGGGCTGGGGTGCGGTGGTGGAGGAGTCGCTCCGCTGGACGCCGCCGACCAGCAACTTCCTGTTCCGGTACGCGACGCAGGACATCGCGGTGGACGGGGTCGTGGTGCCGGCCGGGGAGCCGGTGCTGATCTCGTACAACGCGATCGGGCGCGATCCGCTGCAACACGGGGACAGCGCCGAACTGTTCGACGTCACCCGGGAGGCGAGCCGGCACCTGTCCTTCGGGCACGGGCCGCACGTCTGCCCCGGCTCGCCGCTGGCCCGCCTGGAGGCGCAGGTGGCGCTGCCCGCGCTCTTCGAGCGCTTCCCCGATCTGGCGCTGGCGGTGCCGGATGCCGAACTGCGGCCGGGCGCTTCGATCGTGGTGAACAGCCTGCGCGAGCTGCCGGTGCTGCTGAGGGGCTGACAGCAGGTCAGAGCCCGCTGTGCTGACTCTGCTTGGGTGCGAGAAGTCGATCTCTCGGACTTCTCGCACCCTTGGCGTTTTCAGGCCTAGGACGGGTAGATATGCGCGGGCACGGACCGGTGGCGGTGCCGGCGCAGCCGGCGGGCTGTCCGGCCGGCGTCAGAAGGTGAAGTCGCGCCGGTGAAAGCTGAACGCTCCCTTGGCGCGGGGTGATAGGTGGGTTAACGTCTTCAAGCCAGTCGCCGTCGACTCGGCCGAGGCCAGTACCGCCGCGGCCCTTTCCTCGACCTTCGGTTCAGCGCAGTGTCATGTGGTTCGTCTCAGGCCGCAGGAGAACGCTTTGAACATCACGATGAGTGCCCGGCTTCGACATCGACTCCTGGTGGCTCCGGCGCTGCTGGGACTCGCTCTGACGGCTGCCTGCTCCAACAGTTCCGGGGGCGGTGGGAACAATGCCAGTTCGGGGCCGCCGCTGTCGGGCGCCTGTGCCAAGTACCAGCCCTACGCCGGGCACGCCGGGACCAAGGTGACGATGTTCGCCTCGATCCTGAGCCCGGAGTCGGACTCGCTGGAGAAGTCCTGGGCCGAGTTCAGTTCTTGTACCGGGATCAAGATCTCCTACGAGGGCTCCAACGACTTCGAGTCCCAACTGCCGGTCCGGGTCAGCGGGGGCAACGCGCCGGACCTCGCGGTCATCCCGCAGCCCGGTCTGCTGGCCCAGATGGTCAAGACCGGAAAGGTCGTCAAGCCGCCGGCCCAGACCGTGACGAACGAGAACCAGTGGAACCCGGTCTGGAAGACCTACGGTTCGGTCAACGGGACCTTCTACGCGGCGCCGATGAGCGCCAACATGAAGTCGCTCGTCTGGTACTCGCCCAAGGCGTTCCAGCAGGCGGGCTACACCGTGCCGAAGACCTGGGACGAGCTGATGTCGCTCAGCGACAAGATCGCCAAGGCGGGCGCCAACGCGAGCAAGCCCTGGTGCGGCGGCATCGGTTCCGGCACCGCGACCGGCTGGCCGGCCACCGACTGGCTGGAGGAGGTCGTGCTCGGCAGCCAGGGCGGTGACGTGTACGACCAGTGGGTGAGCCACAAGGTCAAGTTCAGCGACCCGCCGATTCTCAACTCCATGCAGACGGTGGCGAACTGGATGCAGAACCCGGCCTGGGTCAACGGTGGGATCGGGGACGTGAAGTCGATCGCCACCACCACGTTCCAGGACGCGGGTGCGCCGATCCTCACGGGCAAGTGCTGGATGCTCCAGCAGGCCTCGTTCTACGAGGCGCAGTGGCCGCAGGGCACCAAGGTCGCCCCGGACGGCGACGTCTACGCCTTCGAGCTGCCGCAGACCAGCGCCTCGATCCCCCGGCCGGTCGAGGGCGGCGGCGAGTTCGTCACCGCCTTCTCCAGCCGGCCCGAGGTGCAGGCGGTGCAGAACTACCTCTCCACGGCGGACTGGGCCACCAGCCGGGTGAAGGTCGCCCCCGGTTGGGTCTCGGCGAACCGGGGCGTGGACAAGAGCCTCTACACCGACCCGATCGACAAGCTGTCGGCTGATGCGCTGACGGACCCGACGGCCACCTTCCGCTTCGACGCCTCGGACATGATGCCCGCGGCAGTCGGCTCCGGCGCGGAGTGGACGGCGTTCACGGCCTGGTTCGCGGAGGGCAAGCCGATCAAGCAGGTGGCTTCGGACATCGACGCCGCCTGGCCGCAGTAGGCGCCGCCGGTCGGTCAGCCGCTTAGTGGACCAGCCGGTCGATCAGTCCGTCGATCGGCTGGTCGACCGGCTGATCGACTGGCTCGCCGACCGGTAACGGGAGGACCCCGCTCGTCGGAAGGACACCGCTCGCATGCCTGTGACCAGTGCTCAATTCGCCGACTCGGCGTGGAACGACGCCGCGATCAAGCTGGGAAACAGCTTCGGAGCGATAGCCGGCTTCCTCGGCATCCTGCTGGTGATCTTCTTCGCGGCCGGGCGGGCGACCGGGCGATTCGGCCGCCCGCTGGCCCTCCTGATCTTCCTGGGACCAGCAGTGCTGCTGCTCCTGGTCGGACTGGTGGTGCCGCTGATCCGGACGATCTATCTGAGCTTCCGCAACGACGACAGCAGCAGGTTCCTCGGCGTCAAGAACTACAGCTGGGCGCTGACCGACCAGTCGATCCATCAGGTGCTGCTCAACACCTTGCTCTGGCTGGTCATCGCCCCGCTGGCGGCCACCGGCCTGGGGCTCGCGCTGGCCCTGCTGGTGGATCGGATGCGCTGGCAGGCGCTCTACAAGTCGCTGATCTTCATGCCGATGGCGATCTCACTGGTCGGCGCGAGCATCATCTGGAAGTTCGTCTATGACACCCGCGACTCCGCACAACGCCAGACCGGTCTGCTCAGCCAACTGGCCGTCTGGCTCGGGTGGAAGAGCCCACCGAACTGGATCCTGTCCCATCCGCTGAACAACTTCCTGCTCATGGTGGTCATGGTCTGGGTCCAGACCGGCTTCGCGATGGTGGTCCTCTCGGCGGCGATCAAGGCGATCCCGGACGAAGTCACCGAGGCCGCCCGGCTCGACGGTGCCAGCGGCCTGCGGCTCTTCTGGTACGTAACGGTGCCGATGATCCGCACCACCCTGGTCGTCGTCCTGACCACCGTCATGATCGTCACGCTGAAGGCCTTCGACATCGTCCGCACCATGACCGGCGGCAACTTCGGCACCCAGGTGCTGGCGAACGAGATGTACTCGCAGTCCTTCGTGCAGTTCAACGTCGGCCGGGGGAGCGCGCTCGCAGTGATCCTCTTCCTCGCGGTGCTGCCGCTGGTCGGCTACAACATCGTCCAGCTGCGCAAGGAGCGGGCCACCCGATGAGCAGTCAGACGCCAGATCAGGCAGCGACTTCCGGTACCGCTCCGCTGCCTGCCGCCAAGGCCATCCGGAAATCCTTCAGCAGCCCGCTCGGCTCCTTCTTCGTCATCGTGGTCACGATCCTGTGGACGATCCCCACCGTCGGGCTCCTGGCCACCTCTCTGCGCCCCAAGCAGGATGTCGCCGACAGTGGTTGGTGGTCCGTCTTCGCCCATCCGCATCTGATCCTCTCCAACTACCACACCGTCCTCTTCGACGGTGGGTTCGGCGTCAGCGGCGGCTTGATGCCCTACATGGTCAACTCGCTGGCGATCAGCGTTCCGGCGACGATCTTCCCTCTGGTACTGGCGGCGATGGCCGCCTATGCGCTGGCCTGGGTGCGCTTCCGGGGAAGCGACACGCTGTTCTTTCTGATCTTCGCCCTGCAGGTGGTGCCACTGCAGATGGCGTTGATCCCGCTACTTCAACTCTTCTCGGGCGGTGCCCACCTGGGCGGGGTGACGATCATCCCGCAGTTCAACCTGAGCGGTACCTACGCCCCGGTCTGGCTGGCGCACACCATGTTCGCGCTGCCGCTGGCCACCTTCCTGCTGCACAACTTCATCGCCCAGCTGCCCCGGGATCTGATGGAGGCCGCGGTGGTCGACGGTGCCTCGCACTTCAAGATCTTCCGGTCCATCGTGCTGCCGCTCTGCGCACCGGCCCTCGCCTCCTTCGCGATCTTCCAGTTCCTCTGGGTCTGGAACGACCTCCTGGTGGCACTGACCTTCGCCGGCGGCACCCCCGATGTGGCGCCGATGACGGTCCGGCTGGCCCAGCTCGCCGGCTCCTTCGGTGGCCGCTGGGAGCTGCTGACGGCCGGGGCGTTCCTGTCGATCATCATTCCGCTGTTGGTCTTCTTCGGTCTGCAGCGGTACTTCGTGCGCGGGCTGCTGGCGGGGTCGGTCAAGGGCTGAGCCGGTGTGGGGTTGAGCTCCCCGGGCGGCGCCGGGAGCTCAACCCCTCGGCTGTCTGCTTCAGAGGCCCATCCCCACCGCCTCGGTCGGGAGGTCGCCCGGCTTGGCCTTGATGACCACGGCGGCTATCAGCAGGGCCACGCCGGACATCGCGGCGCCGACCACGAAGGCGTGTGAAATGCCGTACGCCAGGACTTCGTTCGCCCAGCTGGTGCCGACCGGGAACTGCTTGGTCGTGCCGAACTCGGCCAGCTGCGGGCCGGTCGCGTGTGCCCGGAAGTCCGGGAAGAGCGCTGTGCCCTTACGTGTGGATGCGCGGGCGAAGACTGTGGTGAGAATCGACAGGCCGAGCGATCCACCGATCTGCTGCATCGAGTTGAGCAGGCCGGAGGCGGCTCCGGTCTCGTGGGCCGCGATGCCGGCGACCGAGAGCAGCATCACCGGTACGAAGATCAGTCCCATGCCCAGGCCGAACAGCACCGTGGGGCCGAGCACTCCGTCGATGTAGCCGCTGGTCGCGCTCGTCTGGGTGAGCCAGGTCAGGCCGCCGGTGACCAGGAGCGAACCGCCGAGCATGAACGGTTTGGCGCCGAACCGGGCTTGAAAGCG
Source organism: Kitasatospora sp. NBC_01302 (assembly GCF_035976515.1). NCBI lineage: Bacteria > Bacillati > Actinomycetota > Actinomycetes > Kitasatosporales > Streptomycetaceae > Kitasatospora > Kitasatospora sp. NBC_01302. The sequence goes on along the minus strand of NZ_CP108404.1, from coordinate 3,510,249 downwards.
AGAGGCCAGCTGGGCGGAGATGATGATCGCGACACTGATCGGCAGGAAGGCCACGCCGGCCTTCAGCGGGCCGTAGCCGAGGACACGTTGGACGAAGATCGTGATGTAGAAGAAGATCCCGAACATCGCCGCGGCCAGGCAGAGCATCATCACCAGGCCGCCGGTGCGGTTGCGGTCGGCGAACAAGTGCAGCGGGGTGATCGGCTGGTCCGTACGCCGCTCGATGACGACGAAGCCGGCCAGTAGGACCGCCCCGACGACGAACGAGACCAGGGTGCCGGTGTCGCTCCATCCGTCGGAGGCGGCTCGGATGAAGCCGTAGACCAGACCGACCAGGCCGAGCGTCGAGGTGAGGGCGCCCGAGAGGTCGAACCGGCCGCTCCGGCGCTCGGACTCGTTGATGTACAGCGGAGCGGCCAGCGCGATGGCGATCGCGATCGGCACGTTGACGAAGAGCACCCAGCGCCAGTTGAGGTACTGGGTCAGCAGCCCGCCGGCCAGCAGGCCGATGGCGGCGCCCGAGCCGGCCACTGCCGAGAAGACGCCGAAGGCGCGATTGCGCTCCGGGCCCTCCTCGAAATTGGTCGCGATCAGGGCGAAGGCGGTGGGGGAGCAGATCGCGCCACCGATGCCCTGCAGCGCGCGCGAGGCGAGCAGCATGTCGCCGTTCTGCGCGAAGCCGCCGAGCAGGGAGGCGAAACCGAAGAGCAGCACGCCGGTGATGAAGACCCGCCGGCGGCCCAGGATGTCGCCGGCCCGGCCGCCGAGCAGCAGGAGGCCGCCAAAGGTCAGGGTGTAGGCATTGATGACCCAGGAGAGGTCGGTGGTGGAGAACTTCAGGGCGTCCTGGATGTGCGGAAGGGCGATGTTCACGATCGTCGCGTCGAGAACGACCATGAGCTGGGTGGCCGCGATGACCGTCAGGGCGATGCCCTTGTGCTGGCCGCGGCTGGCCGTGGGAGGTGAGACCTTGCTGAGGGTGTCGGAGATAGCCATGTGATTCCCCCTGCTGGCGATGGTGTCAGGCTCGCTAGGGTGTCGCTGACGTGCTGGATCGGCAGAGCTGTTCAGGCATAGCTGTTCGGGCATAGCTGCTGAGCTGGGCCGGCAGCGCCAAGGGAAGGAACGCCACCGTTCACTATGGTGGAACCATAGCGTGTCGAGTATTGTGAACGCAAGCGTTCTCTAAGATTGGCGACAATGAAGCAGACAACGGCTCGTCCGGGGGTCGGTGAGCCCGCGGCGCCCCCCGCCGCGACGGCCCGTCGCCGCGGGAAGGCACTTGAGCAGGCGATCTTCGAGGCCGCCCTGGAGCAGTTGACCTCCGGCGGCTATGCCCGCCTGACGATGGAGGGCGTCGCCGGCGCGGCCCAGACCGGCAAGGCGGCGCTCTACCGGCGCTGGCCGTCGAAGTTGGAGCTTGCTCTCGATGCGCTGGGCTCCACTCTGCCACCCCTGACGGACGTTCCCGATCTCGGCTCCGTCCGTGCCGAGTTGAGGCAGCTCATCGGCACCTTCCAGGTGGCCATGGACTCCCCGGCCGGCTCCGCGATGCGCGCGCTGATGGCCGAGGTGGACCACGGTGGCGGCGAGCTCCTCAAGGACTTCGTCATGGCCCGGTTGGTGGGGCCGGCGAGGCGGGCCGGGCTGGAGGTGCTGCGGCGCGGTGAGCGGCGCGGCGAGGTCCGCTCCGGTGCGGTCAACGAGATGGTCGCGGACGTCTGGCCGGCGATGCTGCTGTACCGGACGAAGTTCGGCGCGGAGTCGGTCGACGCCGAGTTCTGTGACCATTTGCTGGAGGATGTCCTGCTGCCGCTGATCCGCCCGCAGGCGGGCTGAACCACTGCGCGACCGCCGTAGGGTGGAGGGCGCGGGGCCCAGTCCTGCGCACCGCCCGCTGCCCTGTTCCACACCGCCCGCACTGCCCGTCGTTCTGACCGCCCGACCAGAAATGGACCGCCCGCCATGCCGTACCAGCCGCCGACTCACAGCGTGGAGCGTTCCCTGCGCCGGGCCGGAGCGACGATCGTGGCGGGCCTGGACGAGGTGGGCCGTGGCGCCTGGGCCGGTCCGGTCACGGTCGGCGCGGCGGTGACCGGCCTGCGGCGGCCTCCCGAGGGGCTGACCGACTCCAAGTTGCTGACCCCGCGCCGCCGCGAGCAGCTGGCCCCGTTGCTGGCGGACTGGGTCACGGCTCACGCACTGGGCCACGCCTCCGCCCTGGAGTGCGACGAGCTCGGCATGACCGCCGCGCTGCGGCTCGCCGCGGTGCGAGCCCTGGAGGCGCTCCCGGTGCGTCCGGACGCCGTGATCCTGGACGGCAAGCACGACTACCTGGGTGGACCCTGGCGAGTGCGGACGGTGATCAAGGGCGACCAGAGCTGCGTCTGCGTCTCCGCCGCCTCGGTGCTCGCCAAGGTGCACCGGGACGGCCTGATGGCCGAGTTGGCGCCGGAGTTCCCGCAGTTCGGCTTCGAGGACAATGCCGGATACCCCTCCCCGGTGCACCGTGCGGCACTGGAGGAGTTCGGCCCCACGGAGCACCACCGGCTCTCCTGGTCCTACCTGGATGCGCTGCCGCAGTGGAGCCATCTCAAGCGCTCGCGCCTCGTGATGGAGACAGCGGACGGCGACGAACAGCTCACTCTCGGCTTCTGACGGATCATCAGGAGCGTTCGACGGCGGTACGTTCCGCTGATCGGGTCGAGCCCGCGGTGCCCAACAGGTGGGGCGCCCGTGCGCATCCGACCGGCATTTGATAGATATCCGGGTATGCCTGTCTTCCCCGAGGAGCCGGAGATTCACGAGAGCATCCCGGGCCCCGGCGTTCCCTTCCCCCGCGAGTCGGACGCACAAGCCCTCAGCACGCCTGCCGCCGGCAGCGCGTCCCCTGTCAGCCCCACTGTCGAAGCGCCCGCCGCGGCCCGGCCGACCCCGGCGTCCGTCCAGGTGCCCGGCCCTCGTCCGGGCCCGCCCCGGCCGGCCGCGCCCCGGCCCGGCCCGCGAGCCGCGCAGATCCCGAAGCCCGGCCCGCGGCCGACTCCGGCCGGTCCGACCGTCCAACTGGTCCCCAGCGCCGTCGGTGCGGCTCTGGAGCGGGCCGATGAGGCCGTTGACCTGCTGTTGGAGTCAGGGCGCGAACCTGGCGACATCCTGGTCCTCACCTCGGACGGCCCGCACCCCTGGCAGCAGCATGAGATGTCCTTCGGTGAGGACCACTACTGGGCCCAGCTCGCCGAAGGCGGTGACGTCTTCTACGCGGATCTCGCGCTGACCCGGCCCGCCCGACGCGAGGTGGTCGTCCTCGTCCTCGGGGCGAGCGAGCCGGGCCGCGCGGTCCTGGCGCTGGAGAAGGCGCGCACCCACGCGGCGTCGCTGCTGGTGGTCTGCGGCACGACGGCGCAGCTGACCGAAGGGTCGGCAGTCGGAGGCCAGCCGGTCCCGGCCTGAGTGCAGCCGGTTGTGAGCATCCCGTGGCCGCGCCGCCCGTGTTCAGCGGGCGGCGCGCCGGACCGGCCCCGGGGTCGTCTCCTGGCCGGCCGGCCACGGTGCAGCGGGGTGGGCGTACGCCGTTGCCGGACGGACGCTCGGGGGCACTCGACTCGGCAGCTCGGAGACGGTGTGCACTGGCCGCTCGGACCAGGAACCCGCGTGCGGGGTACGCCCGGTGCGTCCGTCGCCGAGCACCAGCCAGCCGGACGGAGTCAGCGTCAGATAGGCGCCACAGCGCAGCCCGTGCAGTGAGGCGGCGTCGCGCAGTGCCCACATCCAGGCCCCGTCCTGCTCCGTCCAGCCGGACACACCGTCACGGCAGCGCAGCAGCACGGCCGTCCGGCGCGGTGCGGGCAGTCGAAGGTCGTGCGGGATCACCCGCCGCAACTGGGTGAGCAGCGCGTTGCGGTGGAGCCAGCCGTCGGTGACGTGCGGTCGGGGAGTGAGGGCGGCGGAGGCGACCACCCGGTGGTCGATGTCCAGCACCGCGATCACGCTGGTCCCCGGTTGTGGCAGATGGCGCTGGTGAAGCCCGACCACCAGGTCCCGCGGATCGCGCAGCGACGGCACCTCCGTGCTCGACCAGCTCTCCAGATCCAGGCATCGACCTGTGGCGGAGGGAAGCTGACCTCGGTCGACCCCATGGATCATTGTCATCCTTCCCCGGCCTGTGAACGCGCAGGCACGTGTGTACGCCGAAGTCCGGTCCGGGGACCAGCAGCGGGGTACGCGGCAATTCTCACGTCAGATGGCCGGAGCGGCAACGACGAGGTGGCCAATTCCGCCCGAAAGCCGCGGTTCTGCCGGATATATTCCCCGGATGGCTCAAGCTCCGCTTGATCGCTCCCGCATCAGGAGAACTCAGCCGTCCCACACGGCCGTCCGATTACCCCTGCACTGCCAGAACCAGCGGCAACACGGCCTGCGCGCCGGCCCGGCGCAGCAGCCGCGCGGCCACGGTCACCGTCCATCCGCTGTCGACCAGGTCGTCCACCAGCAGCACCGGCCCGGGCGCACCGGCCAGCGAAGCCGCCAGCTCGGCGGGCAGTACCAGGGCACTTGCGAGGGAGTTCAGCCGCTGGGCACTGTTGCTGCGCGCGCCGTAGGGCGGTCGCCCGTCCGCGTACTCGATCCGGCCGAGCAGTGGCAGACGGCCGACCTCCGCGATTCGCGCCCCCAAGGTGCCCACCAGCTCCGGCCGGGAGGCGGACGCCATCGTGACCACGCCCACCGGGCGGCCGGTCTCCGGAGCACTGCTGGCCCAGCCACCCGGGCCGCGGGCCCAGTCGGCCAGGACGCTGACCAGGGCGTCCAGCACGTCCTTGGGCACGGCGCAGTCGGGTGCGCCCTCGGCGAGCAGGGCCCGCAGCCGGCCACCCCAGCCGATGTCGGAGAGCCGGCCGAGGGCCCGGCCGACCTGTGCCTGCTCATCGGCCGGGATCCGCCCCTTGAGGGGCACGCCGAGGGCCTCCATGCCGGTGGGCCAGAGCCGACGCGCCTCGAAGCTGACCCCGGGGCGCCCCAGGGCGGCCCGGGCGGCTTCGAGGGCCTGCGTCGAGACGGAATCGCTGTGCCGGGGCCCGGCGCAGACGTCGCAGCGCCCGCACGGCACGGCCTGTTCGTCGTCCAGCTGGCGGCGCAGGAACTCCATCCGGCAGTGCTGCCCGCCCGCGTACTCGCGCATGGCCTGCTGTTCGTCCGTCCGGGCCCGGGCGACCTTGGCGTAGCGCTCGCCGTCGTAGACCCACGGCGTGCCGGTGGCCTGCCAGCCGCCGCGCACCCGCTGAACGGCGCCGTCCACGTCAAGGACCTTGAGCATGGTCTCCAGCCGGGCACGGCGCAGGTCGACGCGGGTCTCCAGGGCGGCTGTCGAGAGCGGCCGACCGGCTTCGGCCAGTGCGTCGAGCGTGCGCCTGACCTGCTCCTCGGCGGGGAAGCCGAGGGAGGCGAAGTACCGCCAGATCGCCTCGTCCTCGCGGCCGGGCAGCAGCAGGACCTCGGCGCGGTCCACGCCGCGGCCGGCTCGGCCGACCTGCTGGTAGTAGGCGATCGGTGAGCCCGGCGACCCCAGGTGCACCACGAAGCCGAGGTCGGGCTTGTCGAAGCCCATGCCGAGGGCCGAGGTGGCCACCAGGGCCTTGACACGATTGGCCAGCAGATCGGCCTCGGCGGTGCGCCGCTCGGCGTCCTCGGTGCGCCCCGAGTAGGAGGCCACGGCGAAACCGCGACCACGCAGGAAGTCGGTGACCTCCTCGGCGGCGGCCACCGTCAGGGTGTAGATGATGCCGGAGCCGGGCAGCTCGTCCAGGTGGTCGGCGAGCCAGCCCAGGCGGTGGGCAGGATCGGGCAGCGAGAGCACCGCCAGGCTCAGGCTCTCCCGGTCGAGCGGGCCGCGCAGCACCAGCGCCCGACCGTCGGAGCCGGCCGTGCCCAACTGCTCGGCGACGTCCTCGGTGACCCGCGCGTTGGCGGTGGCGGTCGTCGCCAGCACCGGGACACCGGGGGAGAGGTCGGCGAGCATGGTCCGCAGCCGGCGGTAGTCGGGGCGGAAGTCGTGGCCCCAGTCCGAGATGCAGTGCGCCTCGTCGACCACCAGTAGGCCGGTGGAGGCCGCGAGCTTGGGCAGGACCTGGTCACGGAAGTCGGGGTTGTTCAGCCGCTCCGGGCTGACCAGCAGGATGTCCACGGTGCCGGCTGCCACCTCGGCCTGGATCTCCTCCCACTCCTGCGGATTGGCGGAGTTGATCGTGCGGGCCTGGATCCCGGCCCGGGCCGCGGAGTCGACCTGGTTGCGCATCAGTGCGAGCAGCGGGGAGACGATCACCGTGGGCCCGGCACCGCCGGACCGCAGCAGGGCGGTGGCGATGAAGTAGACGGCCGACTTTCCCCAGCCGGTGCGCTGGACGACCAGAGCGCGGCGGTGGTCGACCACCAGGGCCTCGATGGCCAGCCACTGGTCCTCGCGCAGCCGGGCGTCCGGCCCCGCGAGCTCGCGCAGCACGGCCTCGGCGCGGGCGCGCACGGCCGCGCGATCGCCGCCGCCCGGAGCGGGGGCTTCGTGGGCGGGGCTGTGCTGGCTGGGGGCGGGCACCGACTGGTCCATGGCCCCTATGTAACCCTGCCGGGCGGACGAGAGGCGAACCGGCGGCCCCGGCTGTGGACAACTCGCCTACCCGGCAGCCCGATTCACTCACACGGCGGCAACCGGTTGTCCACAGGGCCGGGGTTTTCCACAGCCGTGGAGAGATTTCCCCGGGACGCGGCTGCGCGCCGCACGCTTCCCCCATGACACACGACGACTTGACGAACGCGTCCCAGAACGAACTCTCCGGGCTCTCCGGGCACCAGCTGGTGCGTATGCGGGGCCCGGCCGACATGGCCGCCATGCTGCCGTACCTGCTGGGCTTCTACCCGGACGACAGCATCGTGGCGGTCGGGCTGCACGGCCCGGCCGCCCGGCAGGGCGGAGCGATCCGGCTCGACATCCCCGAGGATCCGGACCAGTGGCCGCTCATCGCGGTCGAGCTCGCCCGGTTGCTGATCTCCCTCTCCGAGCGGCGCCAGCGACGGCCTGATGCGGTCCTGCTCTACCTGTGCCGGGATCCCGAGCCGGGGGCCCGGCCGGCCCGCAGGCAGCTGAGGCCGCTGGCCGACCAGTTGCTCCGGGTGTTCCGCGAATTCGAGGTGCCGGTGAAGGAGTCGCTCTGCCTCTCCGGCGGTCGCTGGTGGTCCTTCCTCTGTACTGACCCGGCCTGCTGCGATCCGGGCGGCACCGCGGTCTTCGCAGGCCAGGACCCGCTGGCCGTGGTGGCCGCTGCCACCTACGCCGGACTCGCGCCGCGCGGCAGCCGCAAGGCGATCGGCGTCGCGCTGGACCCGATCGGCCCACCGCAGAGCGCGGCGCAGCGCGAGGCCCTGGAGCTGCAGATGAGCTCCCTGATCGGGGACCTCAGCCGGCCGGACGGCAGCGAGCGGACGCACGAAGCCGTGGCGCGGCTGATCGCCGAGGCCATCGCCGACTCCCAGGCCGGGGCGCCGATGCCGGACGACACGCGTGCCGCCCGGCTGATCGTGGCCCTGCAGGACCGGGCGAACCGGGACCGGGCAGCCGAGTACGCAGAGCCGGACGAGCTGGCCGCCGCCCAGCGTCTGTGGCGGTTCCTCAGCAGACGCTGCGTGTCGCCCTACGAGGCCTTCGCGAAAGCGCCGCTGACGCTGCTGGCCTGGACGTCGTGGCTGGCCGGCGACACCGCCACCAGCCGGGTCGCCCTCGGCAAGGCACTCGATCTCGATCCCTCGTACACCCTGGCCGACCTGCTCTACCGCTCACTGAACGGCGGATTGGAGCCCGAGGGACTGCTCAGCATCGTGCGGGCGGAGCGTGCCCGGCGGGGCGATCCGGGCTCGTCCCCCGGTAGCGCCGAGACTCCGGGCTGGGCGGCCGGTCTGGGCGGTGGGCCCTTCCCGCGGCGCCCCGGTGATCCCGCTGCCCCGGTTGAGGCCGCCCAGGAGTCCGACGCGGCACCGGCGCCCGAGAGCTTCGAGACCCCGCCGGGAGATCCCGGCCCGCCGCCGCGGCCCGCGCGGGGCCCCGCGAGCCCACGCAGTCGAGGTCGTGCGGGCCCTCGCCCGGGTCCAGCCGACGCCGGTTCGGCGCACGGATCAGCCGGCGGATCAACCGGCTCGTCGCACCGGGCCACGCCGGCGGACCGGGGCTTGATCCCGCCGCAGCGCTCCCGGGACGGATCGAGGAAGCAGCGGCCTCCGCGGCCCCCCAACTCCTCGCCCGACACCGACCAGCCGCCAAGCGCCCGCATCGACCCGCCGCTGCCGGGCCGCCTCGCCCAGCAGACCCGTCGCGGCGGCCAGTTCCGCCGGAAGTCCACCACCAGCACGATTCGGAGCCTGACATGACCAGCCACCCCGCCACGTACCCGACCGCACCGGTGCTCGAGCCGATGCCCGCCGCGCCCACACCGACGTCCGCGCCGGTGGGCGGGACCAGGCCGGAGGCCACTCCCGCCCCATGGATGGTCGCCCGCCCGTTCCTGCGGCGCCCCGGTCGGCAGGCGGCGACGCCTGCTCCCGCCACGGGTGACCACGAACACGGAGCCGGACGTCAGGGCGCCGCCCGCGCCCCGGCAGGCCCGGCTCCTGCTCCAGCCACCCGCTGCGCCCCGGTCTCGACGCGAGCGCGCCGCCGGCCGAGGTCGGCGCTCGGTCCGCGCAGCCGCTGTGCCGCACGTGCCGTGCGCCGGCCGGCGCGGAACCCACCGCGCCGGCCACCGCACCGCTGGTACCGGCGACGGCCGCTACAGCTGTCCGCGGACCATCCGGATCAGCCGGTCCAGGACCTGCCCGCCGCTGACCCGCAGTCCGTCGTGCTCCCACTCGTTGGACACCCAGGTCCGCAGCCCCCGCACGGCATCGGCCGTCGCCAGCGAGTCGGCGGTGTCCACGTACATGTCGTCGTGGTACACGGCTGCGGCCACCGGGACCTCGTTCGCGGCCAGGACCGCCGGTGCGTAGAGGTCGGGCCATTCCGTGCGCTGGGCCAGCAGGTTCGCGGCTTCCTGAAGCGGGCGCAGGGCGGGGTCGGTCTCGAACATCCAGGGGTAGATCATCTCCCCGGTGAACCGCACCGGCGTGCCCTCCTCCAGAGCCCGGGCCGCGTCGAACTCCGGGAACTCCTTGCGGACCTGTTCGGCCGCCCAGCCCGTCGGTCCGGGGTTCACCGACCGCTGTCCGTAGATGGACTCGTGCAGCACGGCGTAGAGCGGGCCGTCCGCGAAGGAGAGCTTCGACTGGGCGCCGGTCAGGAAGGTGTCGGACAGTTCGAGCCCGGCGCTGCCCCGGACCCAGGCGTCCTCCAGCAGGTAGTGCAGCGAGTCGGAACCGGTGCCGGACCCGAGCATCAGTCCGAGAGCCTGGAATGCCGGCACGGTCAGCAGCCCGCCGCCGGGCAGCTGGGCGGGCGCCACGGCCAGGTGCTCGACGACCCGCCGCACCGCCTCGACGTCCTGCGGGTAGCGCGCGTAGTGTGCGGCGTTCTTGCGGGCCACCCGTGGGTACGCCGCCCGGTAGACGTCCGTGGCGCTGCTCTGCAGACCGGCCAGGCCGCCGGTGATCAGCGCCTCGCGCAGTCCCTCGGGCGCCAGCGACAGGTAGGTGAGGGTGCAGAAGCCGCCGAAGCTCTGCCCGAGCAGGCTCCAATGCCCCCGATCACCCAGCAGTTGACGCCGGATCAGCTCGGCGTCGCGGACGATCGAGTCCGCGCGGAAGTACGAGAGGTACTCGGCCTGCTCGGCGGCGCCGCCACGCAGCGGCAGGGTCTGCCGGGTCGCCGGCGTCGAGCGCCCGGTGCCGCGCTGGTCCAGCAGCAGGACCCGGTAGTCGTCCAGGGCGCGGTCGAGCCAGCTGTCCCGGCCGAGCGGCCGTGCCGCTCGGCCACCGGGGCCGCCCTGCAGGTAGAGCAGCCAGGGCAGGTCGGACCGCTCCTTGCCGGCCGCGACCACCTCACGGGCGTAGACCTCGATCTGCTCCCCTTGCGGTGCGGCGTGATCCAGCGGCACCTGGAAGAGATGATCGGTCAGGACGACGCCGGGCTGTCGGATCACGACGCTCATGAGACTCCTCGGTCAGTGCTCGGTGCGGCGGGTGCTCGCACGTTTCCGCAAGTGCCGTCGCCAAGGGCGGCACCCGAGCGGCGCCCGGGGGCCGATCGACGCCGACCTGTGGACTTCCCGGTACGGGCGGTGCCACGTCGGCACCGTATCCTGACGCCGAGTGAGCGCCTCCGGTGCCGCCCCTCGGAACCAGACGGTGCCCTCACAAGATCCCGGACCGCTCCACAGGCCACGGTCGCTTGTTCGGGATTCGCCCCCGGGGAGGTCCATCGAGCAGCGGGGCGTGACCTGTGCACCGTGCGCTGCGTTCACTCTGAGGGTCGCCACCGGCCCTGCCGCGGCCACAGGCTTCACCGACAGGGGAACACAGGGCCGGTGGATCCGGGCCGGGGCGCCGGTCTTCCCGGTGAGCCGGGCGATCCGCCGGGAGGTGCTTGCCCGGGCCCGCGCCTCGATGAGACCACCTGCGGTAGTCGTGGCCTGCGGGCCCGCCCTGCCGCTCGACAGGAGGAGAGTCCGGTGACGGCGCCCAGGCCAGTCCAGACCGCGTTGCCGGCCGAGACGGTCGGTGGCTCCCGGCCCACCCCGGGGCGGCCCGACCCCGTTGTCGCCGGTGCTGGCCGCCCCGCGCTGCCGGCCCGCCGACTGCCCGCATCGGCGCACGCCGATGTCCTCTGCGTCAGCGCCCCGGCGATGGCCGCTTCCGGTTCCGACGGTCAGCTGCGCGGCCACGGACTGCACGGCTTCTTCCGGTCCGGCATCCGTACGCTGAGCCGGATGGAGGTGCGGGTCGGCGGCGTTGAACCGCTCGCCCTGCAAGGCGCCCTCACCTCGGCGGCGCAGGCCAGGTTCCTCGGTGCGGTGCGGGTGCCGGGTGAACTCGACCCCGATCCGGCCCTCACCGTGGAGCGGTTGCGCCACGCCGACGGGGTGGAGACCCTCACGGTGCGCAACGCCGGCAGCCGAGCTGCCAGGCTGCCGCTGGAGATCGCGCTCGGGACGGATCTCGGCAGTCTTGCGGACATCGCCGCCGGAGCCAGGCCGCCGGACGTGGCGGGCCAGGTCCAGTCCTCGGGGCTGCGCTGGATCGGCCGCGGGCACAGCGCGACCGTGAGCGCCAAGCCCTCGCCGCACGCGGTCCTGGCCGGGGCGGGGGTGCTCCGCTGGGACTTGGAGGTCCAGCCCGGTGCCCGCTGGTCGGTGGAGCTGCGGGTGGAGGTCGAGGCCGCCGCGACCGCCCTCCGTCCGCCGATCGGCCGTGGCGCCGGGGTGCCCGCGCCGTGGACCGAGCCCGCGATCCGCTGCGACGATCCCCGCGCCGAGCTCCTCGTCAGGCGCTCGCTGGACGCGCTCGGCGGTCTGCTGCTCGCCGACCCCGATCGGCCGACCGACCTCTACACGGCGTCGGGCGCGCCCTGGCGGTTCGGACTGGCGCCCGCCGACGCGCTCTGGGCGGCCCGCCTCACGCTCCCGCTCGGTGTCCGGCTGGCGGGCGGCACACTGCGAGCGCTGGCCCGCCGCCAGCAGACGGCGAACGCGGTCGGGGGCAGGGGGGAGGGGATCATCCCCGGCCCGCTGCGCCATGCCGGCCCCGAGTTGCCCCCGTCCTGCACGGCCACCGAGGCGACCCTGCTCTTCGTCACGGTGCTGGCCGAGGCCTGGCGCTGGGGCCTGCCCCGGCAGGAGGTCACCGAGTTGCTGCCGGCTGCCGAGCGCGCCCTGGGCGCGCTGCGGTCGACGATGGCGACCAGTCCGATCGACGGCTTCGTCACCGATCTCGGCCGCTACCAGGACGACCGCACGGGGAAACCACCCACCGCACGCTGCGAGGTCCAGGCCCAGGCGCACCGGGCCGCCCTGCACGGCGCGGAGCTGCTGGAGGCGTTCGGGCGACCGGGAGCCGCGGACTGGCGGGAGTGGGCGCAGGGGCTGCGCGGCCGGTTCCGTGAGCGGTTCTGGGTGGACGACCTGTCCGGCGGGCGCCCGGCCGCTGCGCTGACCGTCGATGGTCGTCCGCTCTCCGCGGTGACCGCCTCCTTCGGCCACCTCCTTGACCTGGGGCTCGCGGCGGAGGGCGCCGCGCTGCCGGGCCTGCTCGACCGTGAGCAGACCCGGCTGCTGGCCCAGCGGTTGGCCGCGCCCGAGCTGGACTGCGGCTGGGGGCTTCGAACCCTGAGCGCCAAGTCCCCGCGCTTCAATCCGCTGGGGCACCGCAGCGGGGCGGTCCGGGTCCAGGAGACGGCCCTCGCGGTTGCCGGGCTGGCCGAAGCCGGGTTCGAGCGCGAGGCCGGAGCCCTGCTGGAGGGGCTGCTGGCCGCCTCCGCACACTTCGCCGGGCGACTGCCGGAGATGTACGCCGGGGAGCAGCGACTACCGGACTGCCCACCGGTACCGCATCCGGCTGCCTGTCGCCCCGCTGCGGGGTCCGCGGCAGGCGCCGCGCACGCGGTCTTCGCGCTGGCCGGAGTGCGGCCCGACGTTCCCGCCGGGCGGGTCGTGGTCCGTCCGGCCAGTACCGCGCCCCTCGGCGAACTCGAACTTGGCGGCCTGCGGGTCGCGGGGGAGCCGTTCTCGGTCCGGGTGAGCCGAATCGGCGTGGCCGTCGTCGAGGAGGCCTCCGCGGAGCTCCAACTCGGCGCGAGCTGACGGCAGGTCAGCCACTCGGGTCGGCGGGTCCGATATGTGTGCTGCTCCGCCGTTCCGCGCAGCTGCGCTGCCCCGGAGCCTCACGCTCGGTTCGGGATTACTGCCGCCCCGTGTTTATCGTCAGAAAGACGACTATGATCGACGCCATGTCGCGCTATGACCCGTCGGCCTTTCCCCCGTTCGCTGTCACGGTCGACCTGGTGGTGCTGACGGTCCGGGAGCACGAACTCTGCGCGCTGCTGGTGCGCCGGGGCGAGCCTCCCTTCCAGGGCTACTGGGCGCTGCCCGGCGGCTTCGTGCGGCCGGGCGAGGGGCTCGGCGAGGCGGCCTCGCGGGAGCTGGCCGAGGAGACCGGACTGCGTGCCCACTCGTCGGCCGGTCAGGCGGCGGCCGGGGCACACCTGGAGCAGCTGGCCACCTATGGGCACCCGCAGCGTGACCCGCGGATGCGCGTGGTGAGCGTGGCGCACCTGGCGCTGGCCCCGGACCTGCCGACCCCCAAGCCGGGCGGCGACGCGCGCGGAGCCCGCTGGGCGCCGGTCAGCGAGCTGCTCGGCCCCGGCCCGGCCGATCGCGAGCCGCTCGCCTTCGACCACGCCCTGATCCTCGCCGACGGCGTCGAGCGCGCCCGGTCGAAGATCGAGTACTCCGCACTGGCCACCGCCTTCTGCGCCGAGGAGTTCACCGTCGGCGAGCTGCGCCGGGTCTACGAAGCGGTCTGGGGCGTGGTGCTGGACCCGCGCAACTTCCACCGCAAGGTGACCGGGACCCCCGGCTTCCTGGTGCCGTCCGGCGGCACGACGACCCGTCAGGGCGGGCGTCCCGCGCAGCTGTTCAGGGCAGGCGGAGCGACCGTGCTCAACCCGCCGATGCTGCGCCCGGAGTCCTGAGCCCGACCAGGACCTGGGCGACCCGCCGATGCTGCCCGTGCCATGGGGTGAACAACGGTGCGGCCACTGTCCCCTGATCGAGTGAGCTGGGCAGCCGGGTGGCCCGCGCCGTCTCCGCAATGCCCGAAATCTCCCGATGTTCGCCCTAGGGTGCTGAATCCGGAGCAGGTGCTGAAACCGGAGCGGCCCGCGCCGCCGGGGCAGCCGGAGCACGTGGGAGCAGCCAGTGACGATCCAGGTCCATGGACTCACCAAGGTCTACCGCCGCGGTCAGGACCCCGCGGTGGCCGACCTCGGCTTCGACGTGGGCCCCGGCTCGGTGGTGGCGCTGCTCGGCCCCGAGGGGGCGGGCAAGACCACGACGCTGCGGCTCATGCTGGAGCTGGAGCGAGGCAAGGGCGTGACGCTCTTCAACGGGCGCACCTACCGTCGACTGCGCCGCCCCGAACGCGAGGTCGGGGTGCTCCTGCAGACGGTGCACCAGTTGCCCGGCAGCCCAGGTCGAACGGCCCGCGGTCATCTGCGGATGCTGGCCGCCGCGGTCGGTGTCCCGGCGCGGCGGGCCGACGAACTGCTGGAGCAGACCAGGCTGGCCGGCGTCGCCGAACACCGCCTGCGCTCCTTCTCCCCGGGCATGAACCGCCGACTCGCCCTGGCCGTCGCCCTGCTCGGCGCCCCCGAGGCGTTGCTGCTGGACGCGCCGTCCGAGGGGCTGTCCCCGCGCAACGCCGAGTGGCTGCACGCCTTCATCCGGGCCTTCCCGGCCGGCGGCGGATCGGTGGTGATCACGACCCGCGAACCCCGGGAGGCGGCGCTGCTGGCCGACCGGGTGGTGACACTGGACGCCGGTCGGATGGTCGCGGACCAGCCGGTCGCGGAATTCCGTCGCACCAGGCTGCAGCCCGAGGTGTCGGTCCGCGGACCGCAGATGGCCCGCCTGGCGGACCTGCTGGTGTCCCAAGGGGCCGAGGTCCGCCGGGACGGCGGTGCCGGCCTCGCGGTCAGCGGCCTCGGACGCACCGAGATCGGCGAGCTCGCCTACCGCAGCGGCATCCTGCTGCACGAACTGGCCGACCGCGTGGTCGAGCAGCCGGCGCCCCGCACGGTCCTGCCGCCTGCGGCGCAGCCGGGAGTGGTGTCCACCGTGAAGCTGCGCCGGGTCACCTCGCTCACCGCCCGGGAGCGGACCATGGCCCTGGCCGCGGTGAGTCCGGGGCGGGTGGCCGCGGCCGAACCGCAGGCGGTCCTCCCGGCCTCGTCCCCGGCCGACCGCGCCCCGAGCCAGCCGCTTCCGGCTCCCCCCACATCCGGCCTCGCGCTCGACGCCGCGCCGTCCACTCCTGCTCCCTCCGGGTCACCGTTGTCCACGGCTGCGTCGACCGGCCCCGTGCCGTCCGCTCCGACCGGCCCTGCCGCGCTGCTCCCGGCCCCGGTGGCAGCTGCCGACCCCGTCACCGAACCGATTCCCCAGCCCCTGACCGGGCCCGATCACTGGAACGGATGATCCCGTGCGCGTACTGGCCTACGAAGTCCGACGCCTGCTGGGTCTTCGGTCGACCTGGCTGATCCTCGCCGCCACGCTGCTCGCCGGCGCCGCCCAGAGCGCCCTGCTCGCCCGGCGGATCGCTCCCGGCCCGCTGCACGTGTCCGAGGCCGTGGAACTGGTCACGGGCGTGCTCCCGCTGCTGGGCCTCCCGCTCGCCGCCCTCGGCGCCGGGCTGCTCGGCGCACTGGCCTCGGCCCACGAGGTCAGGTGTCCCGGGTTGGCGGCTTCGCAGGTCCGCTACGCGTCCCGGCTGCGCCTGCTGCTCGCCAAGCTCGCGGTCGTCGGGGCCGTTGCCGCGCTGCTCGCCCTGGCGTCCTTCCTGATCGGCGGCCTGACGGCCCGAGTCGCGGACGCGTCCGCCGCTGCGCCCGCGCGCCTGCTGCTGCCCCACCTGCTCCGCACCGACCACAGCCCGCTGCTGGCACTCGCGACCTTCACCGGCCTCGTCGTCGCGGCTGCCTGGATCGGCATCCTGACTGCGGCACTGACCCGCAGCGCGGTGGCCGGGGTGCTGCTGTTCTGCGCGCTGCCGATGCTGGTCGACGGATTCGCCCTGCCCCGGACGCTGGACCTGTTGCGGCACGAGGGCCTGAACTGGGGGCCGACCGCTTCGGCCCAGGCCCTCACCGTGCTGTTGCTGCCGGCTGCACTGCTGCTGGCGGCCTGCCTGGCGGTCCAGGCCCGACGCCGCTCGTACTGATGATCCGTCAGTCTGCTTCCGCGGTAGCTGACTCGGCGCAGGCCATGGTCGCAAAAGTCGGCGAACCGCTGGCAACTCGCTGCCCGATATGGCCATTTCTTCCTAATAAGAAGTCAATTATCCAACCATGGGCGATCACCCTTTCGTGTGCTTTTCACGAGAATCCTCAAGTCGTGCCTGCCGATCGCCGACAAAGGACGTGTGAGTACCCTTGCGCACCCCGCCATGACCGTCGCCCGCACCGCCGAGTCCACCGCGCCCGGCGCCAGCGAGCTCGACCGTTTCTCCTACGCCGATCGGCCGACCCCTCCTGTCCCCCGCTGGGACGGGGCGGAGAGTGATCTCGCCCGGGTCGGCCGCAAGACTGCCAGCAGCCGAGGCCGTGGGCTGCACGGGCAGCTCGTCCAGCAGCTCGGTCAGATGATCGTCTCCGGCGACCTGGGGGCCGACCGCCCGCTGGTGCCCGAGGAGATCGGCCAGCGCTTCGAGGTGTCGCGCACCGTGGTGCGCGAGTCACTGCGCGTCCTGGAGGCCAAGGGCCTGGTCAGCGCGCGTCCCAACGTCGGCACCCGGGTGCGTCCGGTCGCCGACTGGAACCTCCTCGACCCGGACATCATCGAGTGGCGCGCCTTCGGCCCGCAGCGTGACGAGCAGCGCCGCGAGCTGTTCGAGATGCGCTGGGCGATCGAGCCGCTGGCCGCCCGCCTCGCCGCCGGTCACGGCCGCGAGGAGATCCAGCAGCGGCTGGCCGAGATGACCGAGATCATGGGCCACGCAGCGGCCCAGGGCGATCTGATCACCTTCTCGCGCGCCGACGCCGAGCTGCACGTCCTGGTCCTGCAGATGGCCGGCAACCGGATGCTGGAGCACCTCTCCAGCATCGTGGCCGCCGCGCTCCAGGTCAGTGGTGGCCCGGCCACCGCCTGCGAGCGGCCGTCAGAGACCTCGGTGAGCCTGCACGCCCGCCTGGTCGACGCACTCGGCACCGGGGACGGCACGGCGGCCGAGGCGGCCATGCGCGCGCTGCTCACCGTGCACCCGGACGTCGAGCACGCGGTGCCGGCGCCTCGCGAGCACTGAGCGCGGCAGACCGAGCCGCGAGCGCCCGGGGCAGAGCCACTGGGCCGCGAGCGCCCGCGCGAACACCGAGTCGTGAACACTGAGTGAGGCCGGCCACGGAGCCATCGGATCTGGACAGTGCCCTCCGGATGCCCGCGCGAGACACATCGCGTCCACCCGGAGGGCCCGCGGCTGTGACGGCCGACGGTCCGGGACCTCAGTCCGGGGAGGCGTGTGACCTGTGCCACGAGCGGCATGCGTAACACTTGGGGAGCGGCAGCGATGTGTACGGAGCGGAAGCAGCTCCGGAATACCCGCGCCATGTCAGAATGCTGTGTTGGTCTGCGGCGCTGCTGCCGTCCCACCTACCCAGCGTCCTGCTAACCCAGTCCTCAAGTCCGAGCCGGTCGGAACCTGTCGTGCCCCGTGGCGCGTCTTTCCTCCTCGCCCACTCGGGCGGTCCGGTACGGGTTCGAGTCCACTCTTCGTCCGAGAGGTTGTTCGTGTCGGCCAGCACATCCCGTTCGCTCCCCCCCGAGATCGCAGAGTCCGCGGCCCTGCTGGCGCTCATCGAGCGGGGCAAGGCCCAGGGGCAGATCGCCGGTGACGACGTGCGCCAGGCCTTCGAGGCGGACCAGATCCCGGTCACCAAGTGGAAGAACGTCATGCGCAGCCTCAACCAGGTGTTGATTGAGGAAGGGGTGGACCTGATGGTGAGCGCGGCCGAGCCGTCCGCCGCCAAGCGCAAGAGCGTTGCGGCCAAGAGCACCACCAAGCGCACCGCCACCAAGGCGGTCACCACGCGTACCCCGGTTGCCCAGACCAAGCCCCCGGTGCGGATCGCGCCCGCCGCGACGGTGGCTCCGGCGGCCGTCGCCTCTGTGGTCTCGGTCACCGTGGACACCGCACTGGACGCGCAGTCGGACCTCGGCTCGACCCCCATGGTCGCGAAGAAGGTCGCCGCTGCCGCCCCCGCGAAGAAGGCCGTGGCGAAGAAGGCCGCTGCTCCCGCCAAGAAGGCGGTCGCCAAGAAGACCGCCGCCAAGGGGGAGAAGGGCGACGAGGAGCTGCTCGGCGATGACGAGCTGCTCGAGGACGTGGCGACCCCGGCCGGGAAGACCGACGGCGACGCGGAGCCCGAGGAGGAGTCGGAGGGCTTCGTCCTCTCCGACGACGACGAGGACGACGCGCCTGCCCAGCAGGTCGCCGTCGCCGGTGCCACCGCCGACCCGGTCAAGGACTACCTGAAGCAGATCGGCAAGGTCCCGCTGCTCAACGCCGAGCAGGAGGTCGAGCTCGCCAAGCGCATCGAGGCCGGCCTGTTCGCCGAGGACAAGCTCAGCCAGGCCGACAAGCTCGCCCCCAAGCTCAAGCGCGAGCTGGAGATCATCGCCGAGGACGGCCGCCGGGCCAAGAACCACCTGCTGGAGGCCAACCTCCGCCTGGTGGTCTCGCTGGCGAAGCGTTACACCGGTCGCGGCATGCTCTTCCTGGACCTGATCCAGGAGGGCAACCTCGGTCTGATCCGTGCGGTCGAGAAGTTCGACTACACCAAGGGCTACAAGTTCTCGACCTACGCGACCTGGTGGATCCGTCAGGCGATCACCCGCGCCATGGCCGACCAGGCCCGCACCATCCGTATCCCGGTGCACATGGTCGAGGTCATCAACAAGCTGGCCCGCGTGCAGCGCCAGATGCTCCAGGACCTGGGTCGCGAGCCCACCCCGGAGGAGCTGGCCAAGGAACTCGACATGACGCCCGAGAAGGTCATCGAGGTCCAGAAGTACGGCCGCGAGCCCATCTCGCTGCACACCCCGCTCGGCGAGGACGGCGACAGCGAGTTCGGTGACCTGATCGAGGACTCCGAGGCGGTCGTCCCGGCTGACGCGGTCTCCTTCACCCTGCTCCAGGAGCAGCTGCACTCGGTGCTCGACACCCTGAGCGAGCGCGAGGCCGGCGTGGTCTCGATGCGCTTCGGCCTGACCGACGGCCAGCCGAAGACGTTGGACGAGATCGGCAAGGTCTACGGGGTCACCCGTGAGCGCATCCGCCAGATCGAGTCGAAGACCATGTCCAAGCTGCGTCACCCCTCGCGCTCGCAGGTGCTGCGCGACTACCTGGACTGATCCCGTACGCGAAGGCCCGGAGCAGCGCGTCTGCTCCGGGCCTTCGCGCGTTCTGGGCTCGGGGTCCGACCGCGGGCGTCATCCGGCCGCCTCGGATATCCCTCGTCCGGGTGTTTGAACGCCGACTCATGGAAACTCAGGGTGAGATTGTGACTACGCTGTGGCGGTTGCCTGCTGCCGAATCGCCCGGAGTGCACTGTGATGTCCATCTCGTCCGTTTCGACCGGCCCTGATGTCCGCCGCACGCCGCCGCCGGGGCCGGTGCCCCGGCGGCGGGTAGTGGTGGCGGCCCTGCTGGCCGCGCTGCCGGTGGCGCTGGTCTCGGTGGGTGCCACGCCGGCCCAGGCGGACCGCCGGATCGTGGGTGGCCGCTCCGACAGCACCCTGCAGCGGCCGTGGATGGTCGCGGTGGCCAGTCGGCCGGAGTTCGGCGACGCCCGCTCGGGCCAGTTCTGCGGCGGCACGCTGGTCACCCCGACCAAGGTGGTGACGGCTGCGCACTGCTTCTACGACGAGCGCGAGGGCCGCATCGTGGAGCGCCCGGACCTGCGGGTGATCGTCGGTCGGACCGACCTGACCGGGCAGGACGGCGCCGAGGTGCCCGTGACCAACGTCTGGGTCCATCCGCAGTACTCGTTCCAGCAGAACATGCAGGACGTGGCGGTGCTCACGCTGGCCGCCCCGCAGGAGGGCCGGGCGGTCCTGCCGATGGTCGGGCAGGGAGAGACGCTGCCGTATGCCGCCGGTACGCGGGCGCAGGTCTACGGCTGGGGCGACACCACCGGCCGCGCGCGGTACGCCGACAGCCTGCGCAGCGTCGATGTGCCGATGGTGGCCGACTCGGTGTGTGCGCGTGACTACCCGGGTGGCCCCGACGGGGCCTTCGATCCGCGCGGCATGGTCTGCGCCGGCGAGGCACGGGGTGGCAAGGACGCGTGCCAGGGCGACAGTGGTGGCCCGCTGGTGGTCAACGGGCGACTGGTCGGCCTGGTCTCCTGGGGGACCGGTTGTGCGGAGGCGAACCATCCGGGTGTCTACACCCGGTTGTCGGCCGTCGCGGACGAGGTCGGCACCCAGCTGTGATCAGGGTGATGGTCTGAGCAGGGTCGCGCCAACGCCGCCGCTCGGCTCGGTCAAGGCCGACGGCGGGTCAGCTCCCGGATGAGGTGGCCGTCTTGCCGCGACGCCCGTAGCCCGAAGTGACCGGATGGTCACGGACTGGCAGATCCGGGTATGACGCTGGGCGGCAGGCCCTACGGCCTGCCGCCCAGTGGCCGGCCCGCAAGGGCCGACCTCAGCGCGTCAAGGGAGCGCCGAACGCTCAGCGCTCGTCGCTGGCGGCCGAGGCCGCCGTGGTGGCGAGACGACCGCTCTCGTCCTGTATTTCCACGGCGATCTTCTTGAGCTCCGGCTCGAACTTCCGCCCGTGGTGGGCGCAGAAGAGCAGCTCTCCGCCACTGGCCAGTACGACGCGCAGGTATGCCTGGGCGCCGCAGCGGTCGCAGCGGTCAGCCGCGGTGAGCGGGCTCGCAGGTGTCAGAACAGTAGTCACGTCGCCTCTTCTCTAGCTCGACGAGCTGTCGTACCAGGGTCAACATCCAACCAGGTCGAAAACGTTCCCGCTCGTGGCTTTTCTTCTCTGAGGATTCTGCTGTGTTGATGAGGACGTGCCCCGGGCGCCGGTGGTTCATGCGCGCCGGAAACCGCGACCTCTCCATCACTCGAACGCATCTTCGAACTGTTGTCCGAAGGTGGGCGTAGCATAATCCCCTACTGGGTTGGAGCATAAGCCCCGCCCCAAGCCCGGGTAGCCTGCATCTCGGCAGTTCCAGCGCTCGCGGACGGCTCGACGGTCCGCCAGGACCCGTCGGGCGCGGGCGAGATGGCACTCCCGCCGACCGGACCGGGCTCGACCCGTGTTCGCGCAGCGCGTACAAGCTGCGGAGTCGGGGCGGATCATGCAGTGGCCGGCTGTGCGCGAAAGCGGGCGCCGCCGGGGGAGATCCGGGAATCGCCGGACCGAGTCAGAAGTCTCTTTGGAGGAGTGCACCGCGTGAGCGCCGAAACGACCGTGCCGCCTGCCCTGCGTGCCACGGAAGACGGATCCAACTACACCGCTCGGCATCTGCTCGTCCTCGAGGGGCTCGAGGCGGTCCGCAAGCGGCCCGGCATGTACATCGGTTCCACCGACAGCCGCGGCCTGATGCACTGCCTCTGGGAGATCATCGACAACGCGGTGGACGAGGCGCTCGGCGGGTTCTGCGACCGGATCGAGGTCCTGCTGCACGACGACGGCTCGGTGGAGGTGCGCGACAACGGCCGCGGCATCCCGGTGGACGTGGAGCCGAAGACCGGGCTGTCCGGCGTCGAGGTCGTGCTGACCAAGCTGCACGCGGGCGGCAAGTTCGGCGGCGGCTCCTACGCGGCCTCCGGCGGCCTGCACGGCGTCGGTGCCTCCGTGGTCAACGCACTCTCCGCCCGGCTCGACGTGGAGGTGGACCGCAGTGGCCACACCCACGCCATCAGCTTCCGCCGCGGCACCCCGGGTGTGTTCACCGAACTCAGCCCGGACGCCCCGTTCGACCCGGCCAGCGGCCTCACCAAGGCCCGCAAGGTGCCCAAGACCCGCACCGGCACCCGGATCCGCTACTGGGCCGACCGGCAGATCTTCCTCAAGGAGGCCAAGCTCTCCCTGGAGAACCTGCACAACCGCGCCCGCCAGACCGCCTTCCTGGTCCCCGGCCTGACCATCGTGGTGCGTGACGAGCGGCTGACGGAGAGCGACAAGGTCGAGGAGTCCACCTTCCGCTTCGACGGCGGGATCGGCGAGTTCTGCGAGTTCCTGGCGCCCGACAAGCCGGTCTGCGACGTGCTGCGGCTGCGCGGCGAGGGGACCTTCAAGGAGACCGTTCCGGTCCTGGACGACCTCGGCCACATGACCCCCACCGAGGTCACCCGTGAGCTCGGCGTGGACATCGCGCTGCGCTGGGGCGCCGGCTACGACACGACGCTGCGTTCCTTCGTCAACATCATCGCCACGCCCAAGGGCGGTACCCACGTCACCGGCTTCGAGCGCTCGCTGGCCAAGACGGTCAACGAGGCGCTGCGCGCGGCCAAGCTGCTGCGGGTCGCCGAGGACGACATCACCAAGGACGACGCCACCGAGGGCCTGACCGCCGTGGTCACCGTCCGGCTGGCCGAGCCGCAGTTCGAGGGGCAGACCAAGGAGGTGCTCGGCACCTCGGCCGCCAACCGGATCGTGGCCGCGGTGGTCGCCCGAGAGCTCAAGGCCTTCCTGACCTCGTCCAAGAAGGACGAGAAGGTCCAGGCCAGGGCGGTGCTGGAGAAGGTCGTGGCAGCCGCCAGGACCAGGGTCGCCGCGCGCCAGCACAAGGAGGCCCAGCGCCGCAAGACCGCGCTGGAGACCTCCTCGCTGCCCGCCAAGCTGGCCGACTGCCGCAGCGACGACGTGGAGCGCAGCGAGCTGTTCATCGTCGAGGGCGACTCCGCGCTCGGCACCGCCAAGCTGGCCCGCAACTCCGAGTTCCAGGCGCTGCTGCCGATCCGCGGCAAGATCCTCAACGTCCAGAAGGCCTCGGTCTCGGACATGCTCAAGAACGCCGAGTGCGCGGCGATCATCCAGGTGATAGGAGCGGGCTCCGGCCGCACCTTCGACATCGACCAGGCCCGCTACGGCCGGGTGATCTTCATGGCCGACGCCGATGTCGACGGATCACACATCCGGATCCTGCTGCTGACGCTCTTTCAGCGCTACATGCGGCCGATGGTCGAGCAGGGCCGGGTCTTCGCGGCGGTCCCGCCGCTGCACCGGATCGAGCTCACCAACCCCAAGCGCGGCCAGGAGAAGTACCACTACACGTACTCCGACGCGGAGCTGCGCCGGACCCTGCTGGAGTTCCAGGCCAAGGGCCTGCGCTGGAAGGAGCCGGTGCAGCGGTACAAGGGCCTGGGCGAGATGGACGCCGACCAGCTGGCCGAGACCACGATGGACCCGCGCCACCGCACGCTGCGCCGGATCAACCTCGGCGACCTGCCTGCGGCCGAGCAGGTCTTCGACCTGCTGATGGGCAACGACGTGGCCCCTCGCAAGGAGTTCATCGTCGACTCGGCGGCCACCTTGGACCGCTCGCGGATCGACGCCTGACGGTGATCGCGAGGGGGGCTCTCCACCCAGGGGTGGAGAGCCCCCCTCGGCGTTGAATCAACCCTGGAGCCGATCAGCCGGCGGCGCGCGATCCGTAGCGTCGAGAGCGTCAGAATCCTCTCCGTTCGAGATGGAGCGCTCCGATGGTCGCGCTGAGCAACATCCTCATCATTCTCGTGGTGGTCGTCTTCATCGCCCGCCGCCAGTTCCAGGCGCGCAAGGTCAACACCGAGCGTCGCTTCTGGGTCCTGCCGGTGGTCCTCGGTGCGCTGGCGCTGCGTGACCCGCACCTGATCGACCCGGCCCACCGGGGGACGGCGATCGGCCTGCTGCTCGCCTCGGTCGTGGTCGTGGTGGCCATGGGCTCGGCCTGGGGCTGGACGGTCAGGATCTGGCGGGAGAGCGACGGCGCGATCTGGGTCAAGGGCACTGTCGCCACGGTCGCCGCGTGGGCGGGCCTGATCGTCCTGCGGGTGGGTCTGTACGGGCTCGGCAGCGCGATGCACGTGCACCAGAACTCCAGCTCGCTGCTGCTCACGCTGGGCGCGCTGCTGCTGGTGCGCGGTGTCGTGGTCAACTGGAGGGCCCGCATGCTGGACGGCTCGCAGAACCTGCGTGCGGTGGTCTGAATCAGCGACGCCACCCTGGAAGGACCACTGCCCGTGCCGCTGGACACCTGGACGCGCTGGCCCTCGCGGGAGGCCCTGTCCCGGGAGAAGCGGTCGCTGCCCGGCCTGATGCTCTCCGGCGTCGGCCGGCTGGCCATGCTGACGGGGCTGGTCCTGGGGACCTTCAACGGCGACCGGTTGGCCGGGGGCGCCGGGACCGTCGCCGGGGCGGCGGTCCTGCTGGTCGCCGCGGTCGCCCTGCTCCAGTTGTTCTACCGGACCACCCGCCGGCACCGGATCCGCTGGTCGCTGGCGGTCGCCGGGCAGCTGCTGGTCCTGGCCCCGCTCGCGCACCACATCGGGGCCGACACCCTGGCCGACGTGATCTGGTGCGTGCTCGCGGTGGTGGCCCTGCAGCGCCTGCCGCTCGCGGCCGCGCTGCCCACCTGCGCGGCCGCTCTCGCCTCGTTCGCGGTGACCGGCGGGAACACCTTCCTCGCACTGCTCGCCACCGTGGCGGGCCTGCTCCTGCTGGGCTACCTGCTGCGACTGGACGCCGAGGCCCGTGGCACCGCGCAGCGCCTGCTCCAGCAGGAACAGGCGGCCCGGGCGGCCGAGGCGGAGAGCGCGGCGCTGGCCGAGCGGGCCAGGATCGCCCGGGAGATCCACGACGTGCTGGCGCACAGTCTCTCGGCGCAGCTGGTCCATCTGGAGGCAGCCCGGCTGATGCTGGACGGCGGGGCCGACCGGGAGCAGATCAGGGAGCGCGTGGTGGCGGCCCGCCGGATGGCCCAGGACGGACTCAAGGAGACCAAGCAGGCGCTCTCCGCGCTGCGCGGCGAGTTCACCCCGGTCGGTGAGTTCCTGGTGGAGCTGGCCCAGCAGGAGCAGGCCCGGCTGACCGTGACCGGCACGCCCCGCCCGCTCAACGCCGAGGTCGGCCTGGCGGTGCGGCGCACGGCGCAGGAGGCACTCACCAACATCCGCAAGCACGCGCCGCGGGCCCACCGCACGGTGGAACTGCAGTACCTCGACCAGGAGGTGGAGCTGCTGGTTCGCAACGACGGCGGACCGGCCGGGGGCGGGTTGTCGGAGCTGGCCGCCAGCGGAAACGGTTACGGACTGCTGGGCATGCGCGAGCGGGCCGAACTGATCGGCGGCAGTCTGCAGGCCGGCCCCGAGGCGGACGGCTGGCTGGTGCGGCTGCGGCTGCCTGCGTGACCGCGACGCGCCCGGCGCGGTAAGAAGGAGCGGTAGGCAGGACGGAACGAGCGCGCGCAGCGCGGAACGGGGTGGCCGGTGCACGAGCGGAGCGGGGCGAAGGACGCGGCGTCACAGACACGGGTGCTGGTCGCCGACGATCAGACCGTGGTGCGCGAGGGCATCGTGATGCTGCTGGGCCTGCTGCCCGGGATCACGGTGGTGGGGGCGGCGGCGGACGGCGAGGAGGCGGTGCGGATGGTCGCCGAGCACGCCCCGGACGTGGTGCTGATGGACCTGCGGATGCCGCGCTGCGACGGGGTGGAGGCCACCCGGCTGATCCGGGCGGACCACCCGGGCACCGAGGTGGTGGTGCTCACCACCTACGCGGAGGACGACTCGCTCTTCCCCGCACTGCAGGCGGGTGCGCGGGGCTACCTCACCAAGGACGCCGGCGCCGAGGAGATCGCCCGGGCCATCGCCGATGTCCGGGCGGGTGCGGCGGGTCTCTCGCCCCAGGTGCAGCGACGGTTGCTGGAGCGGCTCGCCGGTGCCGCGCCGGCCGCGCCCGCAGCACCGGGTGAGCCGCACCAGGCCGAGCCGGCGGCCCAGGCGCCGGCCGGCCAGCGCCAGCTGCCCGACGGACTGACGGCGCGTGAGGCCGAGGTGCTGGCGCTGATCGCCGAGGGATTGTCCAACGCGGAGATCGCCGAGGCACTGTTCGTCAGCCCGGCGACCGTCAAGACGCATATCAACAACCTCTTCGCGAAAACCGCCGTCCGGGACCGTGCGCAAGCGGTCAGCTATGCCTTCAGGCATGGGATTTCCGGTAGTTCGCGAACCTAGTGATCTCACCTCATCGGGTGAAAATCCTGGCTGAATGCCACATTTCGGTTTCTGACTTGCCATCATGGTTCCCGTCAGGGCGCCGTCGGTACGCCGCATGGATCTTCGGGGCGGGTCGTCCGGAGTGCCCGGTGCCGATACCCGACGCCCCACCGCTCGGTGGTGCATCCCGGGCCAGGAGCAGCATTGGCACAGCACGAAGTCACCGGATCGACCGGCCGGACGCCCCGGCAGGGCCAGCGATTTGACTGGTGGTCGACCCCAGGTGCGTCCGGTCCCCCCGGCGCGGCCGTCCGGCCCGCCACCCGCGAGGTCGCGACCCGCAGCGCGGTTCCTGCCCAGCGGCCACTCCAACCCGTCGAACCCGCCCCGGATCCGGCCGCCGCCGAGGTCTACCGCGAGGTCCAGCAGAGCGCCGCGTTCCAGGAGATCCGCCGCAACTACCGGACCTTCGTCTTCCCGGCCACCGCCGTCTTCCTCGGCTGGTACCTCTTCTACGTCACGGCCCAGGCGGCGGCGCCCGACCTGATGCGCACCCCGGTCGCCGGCCCGTTCAGCATCGCCTGGCTGCTGGGTGTGCTCCAGTTCGTCTCGACCTTCCTGATCACCTGGCTGTACGCCCGAAACGCCCGCACCAAGCGCGACCGAGCCGCCCTCGGCCTGCGCTGGGAGACCCAGGACCAGCTGCGATGACTCCTACCCCACACGCCGCTGTTCCCTCGATCGGCTCCGGGGACCACCACGGCCTGGCCGTCGTGCTCTTCGCGCTGGTGGTCGTGGTGACCCTGGCCATCACCCTGTGGGTGGGGCGGCGCGGTCAGGCCGCCGAGGACTTCTACACCGGGGGCCGCGACTTCGGTGCGCTGCAGAACGGCATCGCGCTCTCCGGCGACTACCTCTCCGCGGCCTCCTTCCTCGGGGTCACCGGACTGATCGCGCTGTACGGCTACGACGGCATGCTGTACAGCATCGGCTTCCTGGTGGCCTGGCTGGTCGTCCTGATGTGGGTGGCCGAGCTGGTGCGCAACACCGGCCGCTACACCCTGGCCGACGTGCTGGCCACCCGGATGCGGCAGCGTCCGGTCCGGGCGGCGGCCGGCAGCGCCAGCGTGGTGGTCACCCTGCTCTACCTGATCGCCCAGATGGTCGGCGCGGGCAGTCTGGTGGGACTGCTGCTGGGCACCACCGGGGCCGCCGCCAACACCTGGACCATCGTCGCCGTCGGCGCCCTGATGATCATTTATGTGACGGTCGGCGGCATGCGTGCCACCACCTGGATCCAGATCGTCAAGGCGCTGATGCTGATGACCGGCGCCGTCCTGCTCACCTGCTGGGTCCTGGTGCGCTTCCAGTTCGACCTCGCCGAGCTGATGCACGCCGCGGCGCGCAGCAGCGGCGCGGGTGACCGCTACCTGGAGCCCGGACTCAAGTACGGCGGCTCCGCCACCAGCCGGCTCGACTTCGTCAGCCTGGGCCTGGCCCTGGTGCTGGGCACCGCCGGCCTGCCGCACATCCTCTCCCGCTTCTACACCGTGCCCACCGCCAGGGCCGCCCGCCGCTCCACCATCTGGGCGATCGGCCTGGTCGGCTGCTTCTACCTGATGACCGTCGTCCTGGGTCTCGGGGCCACCGCGCTGGTGGGCTCCAAGGCGGTGAAGGCCGCCAACTCGGCGGGCAACACGGCGGTCCCGCTGCTCGCGCTCAACCTGGGCGGTGGCGAGGGCAGCACCGGCGGCACCCTGCTGTTCGCCCTCACCTCGGCGATCGCCTTCGCCACCATCCTCGCGGTGGTCGCCGGCCTGACCCTGGCCTCCTCCGTCTCCTTCGCCCACGACCTCTACGCCCAGGCCTTCCGCCGTGCGGACCGGCCGGCGGTGACGGAGCGCCAGGAGGTGGTGGTGGCACGGCTGGCCGCCGTGCTGATCGGCGGCGTGGCGATCGTGCTGAGCCTGTTCGCCCAGCGGCTCAACGTCGCCTTCCTGGTCAGTCTGGCCTTCGCGGTGGCGGCCTCGGCCAATCTGCCCACCCTGATCTACAATCTCTTCTGGCGCCGCTTCACCACCCGCGGCGCCTGCTGGGCCACCTACGGCGGGCTGGTGCCGGCACTGGTGCTGGTGTTCTTCTCGCCGGTGGTCTCCGGCAGCAAGACCGCGATGTTCCCCGCGGTGGACTTCCACTGGTTCCCCTTGGAGAACCCCGGGTTGATCTCGATCCCGCTGGGCTTCCTGCTCGGCTGGGTCGGCACGGTCAGCGGCGAGGAGCGGGCGGACGCGGACAAGTTCGCCGAACTGGAGGTCCGCTCGCTGACCGGGGCCGGCGCGGTCTGACTCCGGCCCCGTCCCCGGATCGGCGGGTGCTGTCACCCGTGTGGACCCCGGCCGCGCACGCGGCCGGGGTCCACACGGTGTTCACCAGGGGCGCGGCGGGTCACACGCGGCCGATGAAGGTCGGGAAGTAGCCGCTGTTCAGCGTGGAGATCCGGACGTAGGTGCCCGGGTGCGCGGCCTCGATGTAGCGGTTGTTGCCCAGGTAGAGCGCGGCGTGGTGGATGCCGCGGACGCTGCCGTCGTACGACCAGAACAGCAGGTCGCCGCGGCGCATCCGGCTCGCGGTGACCGGCGTGGTCGCGGCGTACTGGTCGTTGGCGATCCGGGGCAGTGAGATGCCGGCGTGCCGGAAGGCCGCGTGGATGAGGCCGGAGCAGTCGTAGCCGTCGGGGCCGTTGCCGCCCCAGACGAAGGGCTTGCCGAGCTGTGCCTCGGCGAAGTCGATGGCCGCCTCGACGCTGCCGCTGCTCGCGGCCTGCCCGGCGCGGGTGTCCGGCGACTCGGCCGTGCCGGAGTCGGTGCCACCGTTGCCGTCGCCGTCGTCCGCGCCGGTCGGGCCGGTCCGGCTCAGGTAGACGCCGCGGTCGCTGGTGTAGCGCCACTCGCCGCTGCCGTTGCGGAACCAGTAGACCGAGCCGTCCCAGCCCTGCTGGATGTCGCCGCTGGTCGCGCTGTCGCCGCCGCCGGCGGTCCCGTCCGGGGTCGCCTGGCCGGTGGCGCCGTCCTGGGTGGTGCTCTGGTCCTGGGTGGTGCCTTGGTCCTGGGAGGTGTCGGCCAGGGCCGCGCCCTGGTCGGTGCCCTCGTTCGTCGCCCCGTCCGTCAGCAGAGCGCTGTCGCCGGCCGCGTCGGTGTCGGTGCCGTCGCCGGTCGAGGCGTCGTCCCCGTTCACCGGGTCGTCGGCGCTGACCAGCCCAGGGCTGCTGTTCACGTGCTCGGGGGCGGGCGCCGCGCTCGCGAGATCGGCGCCCAGGCCGATCGATCCGGCTCCGGCGACGATCGCGGCGGCCAGGCCGACCCGGTGGCGCAGCCGGGTGGCCCGCTGGTGCGCGCCGTCCGCAGGGGGCGGGCTGTCGGCAGCGGGGGTCGCCGCCTCGGCCGCGCCGCGGTCGGGTATCTGGTCGGCAGAGGTCAGGTCCGGGCTCAGGTCCTGCTTCATATCCGGTGCATTCCTTCCGTGCGCCCGGCCGGGCGGCCGGGACGGCGGAACCGGGCCGGGAGCGACCGGTTCCGCACGGCACTACGGCTCCCGTTCGAGGCGAGCGGAAGCCGTTGCGCGGGCGGAGGCCCACGGCCGCCACGCTAGGCGGCCCGGGGCCCGTCCGGCGCCGTGGATTGCGCCGACAGAGGGTGCACGCTCGGTGACAGGGTGTCCCGGCAGGGCGGGCCGCACTCAGCTCCGCCGCACCGAGCGCACCTCCATGCGCACCGGTGTGCCCGGGGCCTTGCCGCAGCTCTCCGGCCGGGGCGGCTCGCTCAGCCGCCGCACCACCTCGACCAGCCAGCAGCGGCCGTCGACGTGCCGCACCAGGCAGCGCCACGCACCCTCGGTCAGCGGGTCCTGGGTCACCGTCAGCGTCTCCGCGGCGTGCTCCCCGGTCAGCTCGCGCACCGCCTGCTCGGCCGCCTGGGCCGGGCGGTCCCAGCAGGAGCGGCCGCGGGAGAGGGCCGGCCACATCTGCCCGGCGGTGGTGACGGCGAGCACCTCCTTGGCCGTGGCCTCGGTCAACCGCCCGTACGCATAGCCGTAGGGCAGGACCAGCATGGTGGGGGAGAACCGGTGTCCGCCCAGATGGGTGACCTCCCAGACCTCGCTGTGGCCGGCGGCGGCCAACTCCGCGGCCAGCGGGCGGCCGAGCAGTGCGCAGCAGCGGTCGCGCCGGCCGTTGGTGCACACCAGGGCGAGCGGCCCGCCGGTGTGCGCGGTGCCGAAGCCGCCGTGGTCGCCCGCTCCGGCGGCAGCCAGGTCCAGCGCCGACAGCTCCGTCAGGTCGGCCGACTCGGCCCGCCGGATCCAGCCCCGCCCCGGCACGGTGTGCGCGAGGATCACCTGGTGACGGGCCGCCGGCCGGTTGTCGGCGTGCCGTCCGGGGCGCCGGATCAGCGCCACCCGGACGCCCGTCCCCGCGCTGGCGGCCTCCAGCTCCCGGCCGAGCCGACTGTCGAGGTGGCTCTCGGTGAGTGCCTTGGCTCCCCAGGGGCCGCTCTGCTCGATCAGGAGCCAGGTCCGCGCGGTCGCGGCAGTGGCGGCCAGCGGCTCGGCCAGTTCAGCGGAGAGGTTCGTACAGGTGCTCACTCGGGCACCCTACCGCCGCGCGGTCGGCTGCCCGAGTGGGGTTTTCCGCAGGTCAGACCGGCCCTGCCGCTGCCGAGACCGGCGTGCTCAACGGCGTGCCCGAACCGTCGCGGCGCGGGTCGCGCTCCGGCAGGGTGATCGGCGAGCCGCCTGCCGCCGACGCGCGGGCGGGAGCGGGCCCGGCCCAGGCGAAGGCCAGCGTGTCCTCCCCGCGCAGGAAGCGCTGGCAGCGCACCCCGCCGGTGGCCCGGCCCTTGCGCGGGTAGAGCTCGAACGGCGTGACCTTCCAGCTGCTCTGGGCCTCCCCGGTCAGGGTGCCCGAGGCACCCGCGACCGAGACCACCACCGCGTCCGCCGCCGGGTCCACCGCCGTGAACGACAGCACCCGGGCGCCGTCGGCCAGCTTGATCCCGGCCATGCCGCCGGCCGGACGGCCCTGCGGGCGGACCTGGCCCGCCGGGTAGCGCAGCAGCTGGGCGTCGCTGGTGATGAAGACCAGGTCCTCCTCGCCGGTGCGCAGCTCCACCGCGCCGACCAGCTCGTCGCCGTCCTTGAGCGCGATCACCTCGAACTCGTCCTTGTTGGACGGCCACTCCGGGACCACCCGCTTGACCACGCCCTGCACGGTGCCCAGTGCCAGGCCCGGGGAGGACTCGTCCAGCGTGGTCAGTGCGATCACCCGCTCGTCGGCGGTCAGCCGCAGGAACTCGCTCACCTGGGCGCCACCGGCCAGCGACAGCGCGGGCTGCGGGGGCAGCGCGGGCAGGTCGATCACCGGCAGCCGCAGCACCCGGCCGCTGGAGGTCACCGCGCCCACATCGCCGCGCGCGGTGGCCGGCACCGCGCTGACGATCACATCGTGCTTCGAGCGATCGGCGCCCTGCCCTGCCTCGCCGTCCGCGGTGCGGGCCAGCAGGCCGGTGGCGGAGAGCAGCACCCGGCACGGGTCGTCCGCCACCTCCAGCGGCACCGTGAGCGCCGCCGAGGAGACCGCGCCGGCCTCCAGCAGCACCGTGCGCCGCTCGGTGCCGAACTGCTTGGCCACCGCGCCCAGCTCGCTGGAGACCACGGAGCGCAGCTTGGTGTCCGACTCCAGGATCTCGGTCAGCTCGGCGATCTCCGTGGTCAGCTTGGACTGCTCGGCCTCCAGCTCCACCCGGTCGAAGCGGGTGAGCCGGCGCAGCGGGGTGTCCAGGATGTACGCGGTCTGCGTCTCGGAGAGCGAGAAGCGCTCCATCAGGCGCTCCTTGGCCTGGGCCGCGTTGTCGCTGGACCGGATCAGCGCGATGACCTCGTCGATGTCGACCAGGGCCACCAGCAGGCCCTCGACCAGGTGCAGCCGCTCCTGGCGCTTGCGGCGCCGGAACTCGCTGCGCCGGCGGACCACCTCGAAGCGGTGGTCGACGTAGACCTCGAGCAGCTCCTTGAGGCCCAGGGTGAGCGGTTGCCCGTCCACCAGCGCCACGTTGTTGATGCCGAAGGTCTCCTCCATCGGCGTCAGCTTGTAGAGCTGCTCCAGCAGGGCCTCGGGCACGAAGCCGTTCTTGACCTCGATCACCAGCCGCAGGCCGTGCTCACGGTCCGTCAGGTCCTTGACGTCCGCGATGCCCTGCAGCTTCTTGGCGTTGACCAGGTCCTTGATCTTGCCGATCACCTTCTCCGGGCCGACCGTGAACGGCAGCTCGGTCACCACGATGCCCTTGCGGCGGGCGGTGACGTTCTCCACCGTCGTGGTGGCGCGGATCTTGAAGGAGCCGCGGCCGCTCTGGTAGGCGTCCCGGATGCCCGACAGGCCGACGATCCGGCCGCCGGTGGGCAGGTCGGGGCCGGGGACGAAGCGCATCAGGGTGTCGAGGTCGGCGCTCGGGTGCTTGATCAGGTGGCGGGCGGCGGCCACCACCTCGCTCAGGTTGTGCGGCGGCATGTTGGTCGCCATCCCGACCGCGATCCCGGAGGTGCCGTTGACCAGCAGGTTCGGGAAGGCGGCCGGGAGGACCACCGGCTCCTGCTCGCTGCCGTCGTAGTTGGGACCGAAGTCGACGGTGTCCTCGTGGATCGACTCCACCAGCGCCATCGAGGCCGCGGTCAGCCGCGACTCGGTGTATCGCATCGCGGCCGGCGGGTCGTCGTTGCCGAGCGAGCCGAAGTTGCCGTGCCCGTCGATCAGCGGCACCCGCATCGAGAACGGCTGAGCCATCCGGACGATCGAGTCGTAGATCGACGCGTCCCCGTGCGGGTGCAGCCGACCCATCACCTCGCCGACCACGCGGGCGCACTTCACGTGCGCGCGCTCCGGGCGCAGGCCCATCTCGTTGGCCTGGTACAGGATGCGCCGGTGCACCGGCTTGAGACCGTCCCGCGCGTCCGGCAGGGCGCGCGAGTAGATCACGGAGTAGGCGTACTCAAGGAAGGAACCCTGCATCTCGTCCACGACATCGACGTCGAGGATCCGCTCCTCGAAGTCTCCGGGCGGCGGGGTCGGCGAACTGCGGCGGGCCATCGCGGCGGGGCTCCCTTGCGTCTGTCAGCTGCTTCACATGTCGTCACCGGAGGGTACGGCGCCCCCCATTGTGGACCCTCGCACGGACAGCCCCGGCCAACGGTCACCTCGCCGGTGGCCCCGGTGGCCGTTCGCGCGGTCCCGGAACGAACCGGACGGCTTCCGCCGGTGGCGAACGGGCCGCCTGCGCGGACACATCCCGGCGGCCTGCGCGTTACACCACAATGGGGGGCGGAAGAGACCCCCGAGCCAACCTGACGGGAAGGATCCGAGCGCATGGCCAACCCGGCCCCCGCCTCCCACGGAGCCAGTTCAGCTAGTCACACCAGTTCAGGAAGCCAAGGCTTCGCCATCACGGAGCACCGGTTGGCCAACGGTCTGCGGGTGGTGCTCTCCGAGGACCACCTGACCCCGGTCGCCGCGGTCTGCCTCTGGTACGACGTCGGCTCCCGGCACGAGGTGAAGGGCCGCACCGGTCTGGCTCACCTGTTCGAGCACCTGATGTTCCAGGGCTCCGCCAACGTCTCCAACAACGGGCACTTCGAGCTGGTCCAGGGCGCCGGCGGCTCCCTCAACGGGACCACCAGCTTCGAGCGCACCAACTACTTCGAGACCATGCCCACCCACCAGCTGGAGCTCGCCCTCTGGCTGGAGGCCGACCGGATGGGCTCGCTGCTGGCCGCCCTCGACGACACGTCGATGGAGAACCAGCGCGACGTGGTCAAGAACGAGCGCCGCCAGCGCTACGACAACGTCCCGTACGGCACCGCCTTCGAGAAGCTCACCGCACTCTCCTTCCCCGACGGTCACCCCTACCACCACACCCCGATCGGCTCGATGGCCGACCTGGACGCCGCCACGCTGGAGGACGCCCGCACGTTCTTCCGCACCTACTACGCGCCCAACAACGCGGTGCTCTCGGTGGTCGGCGACATCGACGTCGAGCAGACCATCGCGTGGGTGGAGAAGTACTTCGGCACCATCCCGGCCCACGACGGCAAGCAGCCGCCGCGCGACGGCACGCTGCCCGAGGTCATCGGCCAGGAGATCCGCGAGCTGGTCGAGGAGGAGGTCCCCTCCCGCGCGCTGATGGCCGCCTACCGGCTGCCCCACGACGGCACCCGCGAGGCCGACGCCGCCGACCTGGCGCTGACCGTGCTCGGCTCCGGCGAGTCCAGCCGCCTCTACAACCGGCTGGTCCGCCGCGACCGCACCGCCGTCTCGGCCGGCTTCGGCCTGCTGCGGCTGACCGGCGCCCCTTCGCTCGGCTGGCTGGACGTGAAGACCTCCGGCGAGGCGACGGTCGAGCAGATCGAGCTGGCCGTGGACGAGGAGCTGGCCCGATTCGCCGCCGAGGGCCCCACCGCGGAGGAGCTGGAGCGGGCGCAGGCCCAGATCGAGCGCGAGTGGCTGGACCGGCTCACCACCGTCGCCGGGCGCGCCGACGAGCTGTGCCGGTACGCCGTGCTCTTCGGCGACCCCAAGCTGGTGAACGGCGCGCTGGACCGGGTGCTGGAGGTCACCGCCGAGGAGGTGCAGGCGGTCGCCGCGGCGCGCCTGCGCCCCGACAACCGGGCGGTCCTGGTCTACGAGCCGCTCCCCGCCACCGCTGACGACGACGCCGCCGACGGCGCTGACGAGGAGGACGCCGCATGACCGCCTTCGTTCCCACCATGACGTTCCACCCGCAGCCGCAGCCGGGCACGCCCACCCCCTGGGCCTTCCCCGCGCCCGAGCGCGCCGCGCTGGCCAACGGCCTGACGGTGCTGCACTGCGACCGCCCCGGGCAGCAGCTGGTCGCCGTCGAGGTGCTGCTCGACGCCCCGCTCGCCGCCGAGCCGGAGGGCCTGGACGGCGTCGCCACCATCCTGTCCCGGGCGCTGAGCGAGGGCACCGACACGCTCACCGCCGAGGAGTTCGCCGCCGAGCTGGAGCGGGCCGGCGCGACCATGGACGCGCACGCCGACCACCCGTGCATCCGGGTCGCCCTGGAGGTGCCCGCCTCCCGTCTGGAGCGCGGCCTGACCCTGCTGGCCGACGCGCTGCGGGCGCCCGCGCTGCCCGCCGACGAGATCGAGCGCCTGGTCGCCAACCGGCTGGACGAGATCGTCCACGAGCAGGCCAACCCGGCCCGGCGCGCCGCCAAGGCGCTCTACGCCGAGCTGTTCGACGCCGCCGACCGGCTCTCCCGGCCGCGCTCGGGCACCGCCGAGACCGTCAAGCGGATCGACCGTGCGGCTGTCCAGGCCTTCTACAACGAGCACATCCGGCCCTCCACCGCCACCCTGGTGATCGTCGGCGACCTCACCGGCGTCGACCTGCCGGCGCTGCTGGAGTCCACCCTCGGCCGCTGGAGCGGTGAGCAGACCGCCCCCAGCAAGGCCGCCGCCGTCAGCGCCGACGACGCCGGGCGGGTGATCATCGTCGACCGGCCGGGCTCGGTGCAGACCCAGCTGCTGATCGGCCGGATCGGTCCGGACCGGCACGACCCAAGCTGGGCCGCGCAGACCCTGGGCGCCTACTGCCTGGGCGGCACCCTCACCTCCCGGCTCGACCGGGTGCTGCGCGAGGAGAAGGGCTACACCTACGGCGTGCGGGCCTTCGCCCAGCCGCTGCGCTCCAACGCCGAGGGCTCGGGGCGCGCGCTGCTGGCGATCAGCGGCTCGGTGGACACCGCCTCCACCGCCCCCGCGCTGGCCGACACCTGGACCATCCTGCGCACCCTGGCCGCGGAGGGGCTGACCGACGGCGAGCGCGAGGAGGCCGTGCAGTTCCTGGTCGGCGTCGCGCCGCTGAAGTACGAGACGGCCGGATCGGTGGCCGCGACCCTGGCCGACCAGGTCGAGCAGTACCTGGCCGACGACTTCCAGGCCGAGGTCTACCGGGAGCTGGCCGAGCTCGACACGGCGGCGGCCACCGCCGCCGTGGTGGCGGCGTTCCCCACCGACCGGCTGGTCACCGTGCTGGTCGGGGACGCCTCGGTGATCGCCGACCAGGTCAAGGAGCTCGGCATCGGTGAGGTCACCGTGGTCGCCAACTGAGGCTGACGGCTGATCAGAGGGCCTGGCGGGCACACCCGCCAGGCCCTCGCGTTATTGCGTTGCGCCGACCGGCCGGACTGTGGGTTGATAGCCCCGTCGCACCGGGCGGCACCCTGAACGGACGGAGAGGAGGCGGTCACCATGCGGGTCGAGCAACCAGGCAGGCGTATCGACGCCCGACGCTCCCCGAGGCCGTCTGCTCCCGCTTCGTGCCGCACCACCGCCTGAGCGCGGTGCCGCGCCTGCCGCGCGATCCTGGGCCCCGCTGAGCACTGCCGGGCCCGCTGGTCCTCGCTGGGCCTTCCTCCGTCTTCCCGAGCCACGCCGGACGCCTCGCGTGGCGGTCCTACCCTTGATCCTGTCGACCTTTGGGGGTCAGTTACACCATGTCGTACACCGAGGTACCCGGCGCGCGGGTCCCCATCCGGATGTGGGCCGACCCGGCCACCGTCGAAGGCGCGGCCATGCAGCAGCTGCGCAACATCTCCACCCTGCCCTGGCTGCACGGCCTGGCCGTGATGCCGGACGTCCACCTGGGCAAGGGCGCCACCGTCGGCTCCGTGATCGCGATGAACGGCGCGGTCTGCCCGGCCGCGGTCGGCGTGGACATCGGCTGCGGGATGAGCGCGGTCAAGACCTCGCTCACCACCCGCGACCTGCCCGACGACCTGAGCCGGCTGCGCTCGAAGATCGAGCAGGTGATCCCGGTCGGGCGTGGTCTGCACAACGAGCCGGTCGACCCGCGCACGCTGCACGGATTCCAGACGGCGGGCTGGGACGACTTCTGGGACCGGTTCGAGGGCGTGGCGCCGGAGGTGAAGTGGCGGCGCGAGCGGGCCATGCAGCAGATGGGGACGCTGGGCTCGGGGAATCACTTCACCGAACTCACGTTCGACACCGAGGGTGCGATCTGGCTGATGCTGCACTCCGGTTCGCGCAACATCGGCAAGGAGCTGGCTGAGCACCACATGACGGTCGCCCGGTCGCTTCCGCACAACCAGGGGCTTGTCGACCGCGACCTCGCGGTCTTCATCTCGGACACCCCGCAGATGAACGCCTATCGGCAGGACCTGTTCTGGGCGCAGGAGTACGCAAGCCGTAACCGGGCGATGATGATGGCGCTCTTCCAGGACGTGATCCGCAACGAGTTCCGCCGGGCCAAGGTCGGCTTCGAGCCGGTGATCAGCTGCCACCACAACTACGTGGCCGAGGAGCGCTACGACGGCGTCGACCTGCTGGTCACCCGCAAGGGCGCGATCCGGGCCGGCTCCGGCGACTACGGGATCATCCCGGGGTCGATGGGCACCGGTTCCTACATCGTCCGCGGTCTGGGCAACCCCGCCTCGTTCAACTCCGCCTCCCACGGCGCGGGTCGCAAGATGAGCCGGACGGCCGCCAAGAAGCGGTTCACCACGCGCGATCTGGTCGAGCAGACCAAGGGCGTGGAGTGCCGCAAGGACAGCGGTGTGGTGGACGAGATCCCGGGGGCGTACAAGTCCATCGAGAAGGTCATGGAGCAGCAGCAGGACCTGGTCGAGGTGGTCGCCCACCTCAAGCAACTCATCTGCGTGAAGGGTTGAGCGTGTGCCGGGCGGGAGGGCTGGTCAGTCCGCCCGGCGCAGCAGGAGGGTGACGAAGCCGATGGCGTCGCGGTAGCCGGTCAGCCAGTTGGTGCGGTGTTCGGCGGCGAGTTGGTGGGTGCCGGGGGCGTCGGGGTGGGTGGGGTGGTCCAGGGCCCACTCGGTGAGGGCGCCGGTGCGGGACCACTCGTAGTCGTCGAGTTCGTCGCGGGTGCTGGTGTGGGCGTGGACCGGGGCCCAGCCGGCGGTGGTGATCCGCTCGACCAGGGTCGGCAGGTCGTCGAAGTCGAAGTCGGCGGAGGCGGCGCCGAGGCCGGTCAGGGCCGCCTGGTCGGGCGGGCGCTGCCAGTAGCCCTCGCCGAGCAGCAGGGTGCCGCCGGGGGCGAGGTGGCGGTCGGCGGCGGCGAGGGTGGGCAGCAGGCCGCCGAAGGCCTCGCCGGTGCCGACGCAGAGCACCAGGTCGTAGGGGCGGGCCGGGTCGAATTCGGCGAGTGGCCGGTGGTGCAGGCCCAGGCGGCGGATCACGCCCAGGTGTTCCGCGGTGATGCGGGCCCGGGTCAGGGCCGCCGGGTCGGGGTCGACGCCGTCGGCGGTCAGCCCCGGGTGGGCGGCCAGCGCGCGCAGCAGCCAGGCGCCCTGGCCGCAACCGAGCTCCAGGACCCGCTCGTCGCCGCGGGGCAGGGCCCGGCGCAGCAGTGCGGCCACACTCTCGTCAGCGAGCGGAGCGGCGACGGGGTGGTGGGTATGGGCGAGGCAGGCGAGCTCCTGGCGGTCCACCGGTTCAGCCTGGCAGCTGCGGGCCCGATCCGCACGGGGTTCGGCCGGATCCGTGGCGCCCGGCGTCCCGGCTCGCCCGGGCAGGCCGAAGGGGCGTCCCGCGGCGATCGGGACGCCCCTTCGGAGCGTGGGGAGTGCGCGAGGCGCCCCGGGCTCAGGCCGCGGGGAGCTCGTCCAGGCCCTCCTGGACCATCTTGGCCAGGCGGTCCAGCGCGGCGTCCGCGTCGGGGGCGTCGGAGGCCAGCACGACCTCCTCGCCGCCCTCGGCGCCGAGCGCCAGCAGGCCGAGCATGGAGGCGGCGTTGACGGGGTTGCCGCCGGCGGCCTTGGTGATGGTGACGGGCACGCCCACGGCGGCGGCCGCCCGGACGAAGACCGAGGCGGGACGGGCGTGCAGGCCCTCGGGCCAACCGATGGTGACGCGGCGCTCAGCCATGTGACGTGCCTTTCAGGTGGTGCTGTGTGCAGACATGTTGTCTAGACCATTCTGGCACGGGTGGCGCGGAATGTGGCTCCGGGCGGCCACGCGTCCGCAAACCGGGGTCCACCCTGACGGCGCGCACGCCGGGCGCCATCCGGCTCGCCGCCCGATAGCCTGGCGGCTGTGGACGACCCTCAGGACCCGCAGGCTCCGCAGGACCCGCCGGCTCCGCCCCCTGGCTCCCCGGCCGCGCCGGCCGACCCCGGCTATCCGCAGCACTGGGAGGCCGACATCCTGCTGCGCGACGGCGGCACCGCCCGGATCCGCCCGATCGTGCCCGCGGACGCCGAACGCCTGGTGGAGTTCTACTCCCAGGTCTCCGACCAGTCGAAGTACTTCCGGTTCTTCGCGCCCTACCCCCGGCTCTCCGCCAAGGACGTGCGGCGCTTCACCCACCACGACTTCGTGGACCGGGTGGCGCTGGCCGTGGTGGTGCGCGACCGGTTCATCGCCACCGTCCGCTACGACCGGATCGACACCTCGGGCCGGCCCAGTCAGGAGGGCACCGACGCCGAGGTGGCCTTCCTGGTCCAGGACGCGCACCAGGGCCGCGGCGTGGCCTCCGCACTGCTGGAGCACATCGCGGCGGTCGCCCAGGAGCGCGGGATCCGCCGCTTCGTCGCGGAGGTGCTGCCGGAGAACCGGAAGATGACCAAGGTCTTCACGGACGCCGGCTACACCCAGAAGCGCAGTTTCGCCGACGGTCTGGTCCACCTGGAGTTCGACCTGGAGCCCACCGCCGCCTCGCTGGCGGTGATGCGCGGGCGCGAGCACCGCGCCGAGGCCCACTCGGTGCAACGGCTGCTGACGCCGCGCTCGGTCGCGGTGATCGGGGTGTCGCGCACCGAGCAGTCGGCCGGACGGGCGCTGCTGCGCGCGCTGCTCGGCGGCTTCCAGGGGCCGCTGTACGCGGTGAACAGGGCCGCCCCGCCCGGCACCGAGCTCGAGGGCGTGCCGGTGCACCGCTCGGTGCTGGAGATCCCCGGCCCGGTGGATCTGGCCGTGATCGCGGTGCCGGTGGACGCGGTGCCCGGGGTGGTCGCCGAGTGCGGTGCGCACGGAGTGCGCGGCCTGGTGGTGGTGACCGCCGGCTACGCCGAGACCGGGCCGGACGGGCGCGAGCGGCAGCGTGCGCTGGTCCGCCAGGCCCGGGCCGCCGGCATGCGGGTGATCGGCCCGAACGCCTTCGGCCTGCTGAGCACCAACCCCGAGCACCCGCTGAACGCCTCGCTGGCGCCGGTGCTGCCCGCGGCGGGGCGGTTCGGGATCTTCTGCCAGTCCGGCGCGATCGGGGTGGCGCTGCTGGAGGGGGCGCACCGGCGCGGGCTCGGCGTCTCCTCCTTCGTCTCGGTCGGCAACCGCGCGGACGTCTCCGGCAACGACCTGCTGCAGTACTGGGAGGAGGACCCGGCCACCGACGTGGTGCTGCTCTACCTGGAGTCCTTCGGCAACCCCCGCAAGTTCACCCGGATCGCCCGGCGACTGGCCGGCACCAAGCCGATCGTGGTGGTCAAGGGCGCCCGGCACACCGGCAGCCTGCCGCCCGGGCACGCCGTGCCGGCCGTCGCCAGCTCGCTGCGCGACGCCACGGTGGACGCGCTGTTCCAGCAGGCGGGCGTGGTGCGGGTCGAGACCATCACCGAACTCTTCGACACCGGTGAGCTGTTGGCCCGCCAGCCGCTGCCGGTCGGCGACCGGGTCGCGGTGGTGGGCAACTCGGACTCGCTCGGCCTGCTCACCCATGACGCCTGCCTCAGCGCGGGCCTGCGCCCACGCGCGCCGGTGGACCTGACCACCGGAGCGACCGGCGAGAACTTCCGGGTGGCGCTGGAGACCGCGCTGCGCGACCCCGGGGTGGACGCGGTGATCGCGGTGGCGATCCCGCCGATCGTCAGCCCGAGCATCGCGATCGGTGAGGAGCCGTCGCTGCCCGCCACCGACCCGGCGATCGGCGAGGGCCTGCTGGCCGCGGCGGCGATGGCCCGGGTGCTGGGCAAGCCGCTGCTGCTCACCCACCTCGCGCTGACCGACCTGCCGGCCGTGCTGAGCGCGGGGGAGTACCCCGTCCCCGCCTACCCCGCGCCCGAGCGCGCCGTGCGGGCGCTTGCGCATGCCGTGCGCTACGGCGAGTGGCGGCACACCGCCGAGACCGCCGAGCAGACCGCGCGGGTGCCCGAGCTGGAGGGGATCGACGACGCGGCGGCCCGGAGCCTGGTCGAGCGGGCGCTGGACTCCCCGATCGGGCAGGCCGCCCGTACCCAGCCCGGCGGCGCCCGGTTCGCGCTGTCCGACCAGCAGGCCGCCGAGCTCCTCGGGCACTACGGCATCCAGGTGCAGCGGGCGCTGCCCGCCCCGGACGAGCAGAGCGCGGTGGCAGCGGCGAGCGCGCTCGGCTACCCGGTGGCCCTCAAGGCCACCGCCGCCCACCTGCGCCACCGCCCGGACCTGGGCGGGGTGCGGCTCGACCTGACGGACGAGGAGGGGCTGCGCCGCGCGCACCGCGAGGTGGCCGAGCTGCTCGGCGGCGCGGCGCGGGCCGACCTGGTGGTGCAGAAGATGGCCGCGCGCGGGGTGGACACGGTGATCGGCGCCACGGTGGACCCGGCGGCGGGCGCGATCCTCTCCTTCGGGCTGGCCGGTGCACCGTCCGAGCTGCTCGGCGACCTGGCGCACCGGCTGGTGCCCGCCACCGACCTGGAGGTGGCCGCACTGGTGCGCGAGGTGCGGGCGGCTCCGCTGCTGTTCGGCTGGCGCGGCGCCGACCCGGTGGACACCGACGCGCTGGAGGAGCTGCTGCTGAGGGTCTCCCAGCTGGTCGACGACCTGCCGGAGGTGGCCGCGGTGGATCTCGAGCCGGTGGTGGTGGCGCCGCACGGTCTGGCGGTGCTGCGGGCCCAGGTCCGGCTCGCACCGCTGCCGGTCCGCAGCGATCTGGGCCCGCGCGCCATGAGCACCCTGTAGCCTTCCTGGGTTGCGCCCGTGCGCGCGGCGGCCGGGGGCCGGTTCGCGCGGACGTACGGCGCAGTCCAGCCCGTCGCGTCGGCGGGGCATGCCAGGATGGAGTTATGGCGAAGACCGGTACCACCACCACGCAGGACCTGCGCTCGGCGATCGAGCGCAGTGGTTACTACCCCGCGCTGGTGTCCGAGGCCGTGGAGTCCGCGGTGGGCCCCGAGCCGATCACCTCCTACCTGGTCCACCAGGAGACCACCTTCGACGCCAACGAGGTCCGCCGGCACGTGACCGTGCTGGTGCTGACCGCCACCAGGTTCGTGGTGAGCCACACCGACGAGCAGGCCGCCGACGCCACCAGCCCGGTGCCGTACGCGACCACCTCCACCGAGTGCGTGCGGGTGGACCGGATCGGCTCGGTGGTGCTGAGCCGGATGGTGGCCAACCCCGAGACGTACACCCCGGGCCGGCTGCCGCGCGAGGTGGTGCTGACCATCGGGTGGGGCGCGGTGCAGCGGATCGACCTGGAGCCGGCCGGCTGCTCGGACCCGAACTGCGAGGCGGACCACGGCTACACCGGCTCGGCCACCGCCGACGACCTGTCGCTGCGGGTCAGCGAGGCGGGGGACGGCCCGGAGACGGTGGCCCAGGCGCTGGTCTTCGCCCGGGCGCTGTCCGAGGCCACCATCAGCAGGGCCTGAGGCCCCTGTGATGTCCTACCTCCCGGCGCACGACCACGACGACTTCCAGCTCCTCGACCCGGCCGAAGCGCCCGCTCCGGGCTACGGCAGCGGTTCGCTCAGCGACCTGCTGCCCTCGGTGGCCGCGAACATGGGCGTGCCCGGCTTCACCAGCACGCTGCCGCTCGCCCCGGCCGACCGGGTCTGCGTCTTCCTGGTGGACGGCATGGGGTGGGAGCTCATCCGCCGCCACCCCGAGTACGCCCCCTTCCTGCACTCGCTGCTGGGCGGTTCGCTGGGCGGCTCGGGCCGTCCGCTCACCGCCGGCTTCCCCTCCACCACCGCGACCTCGCTGGCCTCGGTCGGCACCGGGCTGCCGCCGGGCCTGCACGGCCTGGCCGGTTACGCGGTGGCGATCCCGGGCCGCAACGAGCTGATGAACCAGCTGCGTTGGCAGCCGCCGGTGGACCCGCGCAGCTGGCAGCCCTATCCGACGGTCTTCCAGCGGGTGCAGGACGCGGGGGTGGCGGCCAGCCAGGTCTCCTCGCCGCTGTTCGCGCAGACCCCGCTGACCCAGGTGGCGCTCTCCGGCGGCCAGTTCCTCGGCCGCACCACGGGCGAGGAGCGGATGGACCTGGCGGCTCGTCAGCTGGCCTGTGCCGACCGCGCGTTGGTCTACACCTACGTCAGCGAGCTGGACGGCATGGGCCACCGCTACGGGGTGGACTCGGACGAGTGGCGGATGATGCTCAACACCGTCGACCGGCTGGCCCAGCGGCTGGCCGAACAGCTGCCGCCGCGCTCGGCGATGTACGTCACGGCCGACCACGGCATGATCGACATCGCCCCCGAGGACCGGATCGACTTCGACGAGGACTGGGAACTGAGCGCGGGCGTGGCCCTGCTCGGCGGCGAGGGCCGGGCCCGGCACGTCTACGCGGTGCCCGGTGCTGCCGCCGACGTGCAGACGGTCTGGTCCGAGGTGCTCGGCGACCGGATGTGGGTGGCCACCCGCGACCAGGCGATCGAGGCCGGCTGGTTCGGCCCGGCCGTGGACGACCGGGTGTACCACCGGATCGGTGACGTGGTCGCCGCCGCCCGGGACGACGTCGCGGTGATCGCCTCCCGCAGCGAGCCGGGGGAGTCCGCGATGATCGGGCTGCACGGGTCGATGACCCCGGTCGAACAGCTCGTCCCGTTGCTCGAAGTCCGTCCCTGACCGCTCTTCGGCCCGACCCGGTCCACCGCCCCGCCGGTGGTCCGACCGACCATCAGTCTGATGAAAGGCCCGCGCACCACCCATGGCTGACCTGGTGTTCTTCTCCGGCACGATGGATTGTGGCAAGTCCACCCTGGCGCTGCAGATGAACCACAACCACGCCGCCCGCGGCCGGCAGGGCATCATCTTCGCCCGGCACGACCGGGCGGGCGCCTCCACCATCTCCAGCCGGCTCGGGCTGCGCGCCGAGGCGGTCGAGGTGACCGACGGCTTCGACTTCCAGCACTACGTGGTGCAGTTGCTCTCGGCCGGCGGCAAGGTCGACTACCTGATCTGCGACGAGGCCAACTTCTACGCCGCCGAGCAGGTCGACCAGCTGGCCCGGGTGGTGGACGAGTTGGGCATCGACGTCTTCACCTTCGGCATCACCACCGACTTCCGCACCCGGCTCTTCCCCGGCTCCCAGCGGCTGATCGAGCTGGCCGACCGGGTGGAGATCCTCCAGGTCGAGGCGCTCTGCTGGTGCGGGGCGCGGGCCACCCACAACGCGCGCACGGTCGGCGGGGTGATGGTCGTGGAGGGGCCGCAGGTGGTGGTCGGGGATGTCACGGTGAGCGAGGACGAGGTCGGCTACGAGGTGCTCTGCCGCCGCCACCACCGCCGCCGGCTCACCGCTGCCACGGCCAGGGCGGCCGCCCTGTCGCCGGACGTGCTCCCGTTCGAGCGCGGCTGACCGGTCAGGGCAGCCTGACCACCGAGAACCGCCCGCCCTCCGGGTCGGCCAGCCTGGCCACCCGTCCGTACGGGGTGTCGTGCGCGGCCACCAGCAGTGCACCGCCCAGCTCCAGGCACCGGCGCACCGTCAGGTCGACGTCCTCGACGGCGAAGTAGATCCGCCAGCGCGGCGGACCGTCGCGCAGGTCGGTGGTCTGCTTGATCCCCGCCACCCGGTGGCCCTCCACCTGCAGGGTGGCGTCCTCCTCGCCGCGGGCCACCGCCGAGGGGTCCGCCTCGACCACCGCGCGGCCGAAGACCGAGCCGTAGAAGGCGGCGGCCAGCGGCTCGTCCTTGGTGACCAGCTCGTTCCAGACGGGCGCGCCCGGC
Source organism: Kitasatospora sp. NBC_01302 (assembly GCF_035976515.1). Classification (NCBI taxonomy): domain Bacteria; kingdom Bacillati; phylum Actinomycetota; class Actinomycetes; order Kitasatosporales; family Streptomycetaceae; genus Kitasatospora; species Kitasatospora sp. NBC_01302. Next base: position 3,465,391 of record NZ_CP108404.1, on the reverse strand, counting down.
TCGCCGACCACCTCCCAGCCCAGGTGCTCCTGCGCCTCCCACAGGCCGAAGAAGGCACCCGAGAGGTCGGCCGCCACGGCCAGCCGCCCGGCCTGCCCCGAGCTCAGCGGGCCGACCGCCACCGTGCCGCCGCACTCGCGCACCCGCGCCGCGGCCTGGTCGGCGTTGTCCACCGCGAAGTAGGTGGTCCACTCGGTGGGCAGGGCCGAGTGGGCGGGTGCCACCCCGATCCCGGCCACCTTGGCCCCGTTCAGGCTGGCGCGCACGTAGCCGCCCGGCTCGCTGGGGCCCGGGGTGAAGCTCCAGCCCAGCAGCGGACCGTAGAACGCCTCGGCCCGCTCCCGATCGTGGACCAACAGGCTCACCCAGCAGGGCGTGCCGTGGGCGATCCTGACCTTCAGCGCCGTCATTCCAGACCTCCTCGCGGGGGCGCCCGGCCCGGCGGCTCGGGCCCCAGCCAGATGGTCCCACCTGGCTGGGTGACAGACCGGGCGACGGCGCGGAAATCATGGCAAAGAGCGCACAAAGGAGCACGGAACGCCACCGGGCGACCGCCAAAGGTGTGAACGAGGCGTCAGAATGACGCCCATGGACAAGAATTCCGCGCTGAAATCCCCGCTGATCACGGTCGACGACCTGGTGAAGGAACTGGCCGGCGAGCGACCGCCGGTGCTGCTGGACATCCGCTGGCAGCTGACGGCGCCCGCCGCCGGAGCGGGCGGCGCCACCGGGCGGGGCGCGGCGGTCGGCGCCGCCGAGTACGCGGCCGGACACCTGCCCGGCGCCGTCTTCGTGGACCTGGACGAGGTGCTGGCCGCGCCGCCCGGGGCCGGTGGCCGCCACCCGCTGCCCGATCCCGACGGGCTCGGTGCGGCGCTGCGCCTGGCCGGGGTGTCGGCGGACCGGCCGGTGGTGGTCTACGACGGGGGACCGGCCACCTCGGCCGCCCGCGCCTGGTGGGTGCTGAGCTGGGCGGGGCACCCGGAGGTCCGGGTGCTGGACGGCGGCTTCGCGGCCTGGCGCGCGGCCGGACAGCCGGAGAGCACCGAGGCGCCCGAGCCCGCCCCGGGTGACTTCACGCCGAGCCCGGGCCGGCTGCCCACGCTGGACGCCGACCAGGCCGCGGAGCTGGCCAGGACCGGCCTGCTGCTGGATGCCCGGGCGGGCGAGCGCTACCGGGGCGAGGTGGAGCCGCTCGACCCGCGGGCCGGGCACATCCCGGGCGCGGTCAGCGCGCCGACCTTCGAGAACAACGCCGCCGACGGGCGGTTCAAGCCCGCCGCCGAGCTGGTGGAGCGATTCCGCGCGCTCGGCGTCGAAGAGCAGGAGGCCGGCGGGCAGCAGGTCGGGGTGTACTGCGGCTCGGGGGTGACGGCGGCGCACCAGGCGCTCGCGCTCGCCGTCGCGGGGCACCGGGCGGCGCTCTACCCGGGCTCGTGGAGCGAGTGGTCGAACGACCCGCACCGCCCGGTGGCCACCGGGGCGGACCGGGGCTGAGACGTCGTCACGCGGCGGTGGCCGCCCTGGTCGGGGCCGGCCACCGCCGCGTGATCGAGAATCGCTACTCCGTCTTCTTGCGCCGGCTGCCGAAGACGATCTCGTCCCAGCTGGGCACGGTGGCCCGGCGGCCCGGGCGTACGCCGTCCGCCTCGGCCTGGCGGTCGGTGGTGCCGACCAGCCGCTCACGGTGCGGGGCGACCGCGCGCGGCATCAGGATGTCCGCGTACGCCGAGCCCGCACCGACGGCCGGGGCGGCGGCGGCAGCGGCGGCCGGTTCCTCGACCTCCTGCTCCTCCTCCACCGGGGCGGCCTCGATCGCCGAGGGGCCCACCGCCAGGTCGCCGCGGAACGCGGGGACCACGTCCAGCAGGCTGGTCAGCGAATCCCTGCTCTCGGCGGCCGCGACGGCCTCGCGGGCCGGCAGCCGATCGGGCGGCGACATGATCCGGTCGGCGGAGGGCCGCTCGATCATCGGGCGCAGCGGTCGGTCGTGGGGCAGCCGGGCGATCCGCGGGATGAACGGGAAGACCGACTCCTCCTCGCGCTCGACGCTCTCGCCGATCAGTGCGCGGGCCTCGTCGTCGTTGGGCTGGACCAGCCGCCGGGGCGGGTCGTAGGTCCAGCTCGCGGTGCGGCCCTCGCCGTCCGAGCGGTAGGAGAGGACGACCTCCCAGGTGCCGTCGTCGCGCCGCCAGGAGTCCCAGCGCTCGGTGTCCTTCTCGGCCGCGCGCAGCACCAGGCGCTCGCCGACGGCCTCGCCGAGCTGCGGGCCGGTGGACTCGCCGGGGCGGCGGATGGGGGTCTTACGGGCGCGCTCGGCCATGAAGGCACGCTCGGCGAGCACCGGGCCCTCGAAGCGGCGCACCCGGTCGACCGAGATGCCGGCCGCCTGGGCGACCTCCTCGGCGGAGGCACCGGCTCGTATCCGCGCCTGGATGTCGCGCGGGCGCAGGTGGCTCTCGACCTCGATCTCGATCTGGCCGAGGCGCGGGCGGTCACCGCGGATGGCAGCGCGCAGCCGCTCGTCGATGGCGAGGGTGTACTCCGTGCTGTCGGCAGCCTTGAGCACCAGCCGTGTGCCGTCGTTGCTGACGGCCACGACGCGCAGTTCGGGCACGGTTACCTCCCGGGTGGTGCCTGCCGACGTCACCTGCGTCGCTGCTCCCGTACTGAGTGTGGCCTGCCCACTGGCGACTTGCCACAACCTTGCAGAGTTCTCCGGCGTGTCGGACTTCCGTCCGGTCATGCCGCTGTGGCACGGTGGCCTGTTCGCCGCGTCATCAGGTGACACCGCGTCAGGCATTCCCGGCCGTTCCCCGCACGTGGATGTGGAGCGACGGTTCGGGTCGAGCGCCGCCGTGCGTGCCTGGACCGAGGCTGTCATATCGACTGTCGATGTCGTGGCAGTCGAGAGGATGACCGAAGGCTCAGGCTCCACGAACAGTACTCCATTCGTGGCATCCACAGGGGCGGCTCGCCGCTCAAGTCTCCCGCGATTCACGGGAATCTCAAGAGCGAAGACTCCGATGGCGGACCGCCGATCAGTTGACGGTGATCATCTTCACATATATCGACTTCAAGAAACCGGATTTTCGACCCTTGTGTCCTTCTTTGTGCACAATGGGCGGGCTTATCGGATGGGCCGACGAGTCCGCTGGACGACCTGACGACTTACCGACCGAACTGCTGAGCGACTTCCCGACGCCGCTGGGCGGCCGACCGAACCGAGACTGAGAGCACCGATGCCCGAACAGAGTGAGCGGGCCGCCGCCCCGTCGACCGACCAGGGCAGGCGGCGGATCGACCTGAGCCTGGCCCAGGTGACGGCCAGTGCGCTGGCCGCCGTGGTCGGCGCGGTGCTCGCCTCGGAGCTCGGCGTCTACGGGACGATCATCGGCGCGGCGGTGGTCAGCATCGGCGCCACCACCGGCGGCGCGCTCTTCCAGCACCTGTTCCGGCGCACCGGGGAGCAGTTGCGGGAGGCCGCCGACCGGGGGCCCGGCAGGACGGTCAACGGGCTGCAGCAGGTTCCGCTCACCGAGACGGCGCCGCTGCCGAGCGCCTGGCGTTCCGAGGGCGGGCCGGCGGACGGCGACCGGGCGGAGCACGACCGGGCGGTGGCGGGCGGCTGGAACGACTCCGGGGTGTTCCGGGCCCGGCGCCGCCGGAGCTGGAAGACCTACGCGGCGCTCTCCGCGCTGGTCTTCGTGCTGGCGATGACGCCGATCCTGATCGTCGAGCAGGCCACCGGCAAGACCGTGCACGACATCACCACCGGTCAGGACGGCGGCGGCAACTCGCTCTTCCCCGGCGGTGGCGGCAGGAGCGGCGACCGGGCGCCCGTGAAGCCGGGGGCCGGTGACCCGGCGGCGCCCAGCCGCGCCGCCGAGACCGGGTCGGGGGCGACCAGCGGCTCCGGCGGGGCGGGGGCCTCGCCCAGTCCGTCCGGCTCGGGCGGTGCCGGTGCGTCGGCCACGCCGTCGGCGCCGGCCACCCCGTCCGGCAGCCCGAGCCCGACGCCGCAGGGCTCTTCGTCCCCCTCGCCTTCGGGCGGGTCGACGAGCAGCTCCGGCGCGTCGCCGCAGACGGGCGCCGCCACGCCGCCGGCCTCCACCCGACCGCTGCCGCCGGCCGCCACCCCGCCGGCCGCCACCCCCGCCGATGCGCCGACCGGCCAGCCCGGCGCCGCCGCGACGCCCTGAACCCGGGCCGACCGGATCGGGCGGGTGCGCTACGCCCCGAGCACCCGGCGCAGGTAGGCGTTGGCGAACCGCCGCTCCGGGTCGACCCGGTCGCGCAGCGCCGTGAAGTCCTTGAAGTGCGGGTAGACGTCGGCCAGGTACTCGGCGTCCCGGCTGTGCAGCTTGCCCCAGTGCGGGCGGCCCTGGTACGCCGTCATCAGCTGCTCGACGGCCGTGAAGTAGCCCTGCTCGGCGGTGCCCCGGTAGAGGTGGACGGCGATGTAGACGGTGTCGCGGCCGTTGGCGGTGGAGAGCCACAGGTCGTCGGCCGGGGCGCAGCGCACCTCCACGGGGAAGCTGATCCGCCAGTCGCTGCGCTCCACCAGTGCCTTCAGCTCGCGCAGCACCTCGGTGGCCGCCGCGCGCGGCACCGCGTACTCCATCTCGATGAAGCGCACCTTGCGCGGGCTGGTGAACACCTTGTGCGCCGTGTCGGTGTAGCTGCGCTCGGACCAGGCCCGGCTGGCGACGGTGGCGATGACCGGGATGGTGCGGGGGAAGGCGCGGCCGATCCGGCAGGCGCCCTCCCAGACGGTGTTGGAGAGGAAGTCGTCCTCCAGCCAGGCCTTGGCGGCGGGCAGCGGGGCGGCCGGCCCGTGGCTGCGGTTGTTGCGCTTGGTGCTGCACCGGTCGGTGTGCGGGAACCAGTAGAACTCGAAGTGCTCGTTGACCGAGCTCAGCTCCTCGAACCGGTCGAGCACCTCGGCGAAGCCCATCGGCTGCTCCTGGGCAGTGAGCAGGAAGGCCGGCTCGACCCCGAAGGTGACCGTGCTGAGCACGCCGAGCGCGCCCAGGCCCAGCCGGGCGCCCGCGAAGAGCTCCGGGTCCTCGGTGGGGGAGCAGCGGCGGACGGAGCCGTCGGCCAGCACCAGCTCGACCGCCTTGATCTGCGCGGCCAGTGAGGCCGAGTCGCGGCCGGTGCCGTGGGTACCGGTGCTGGTCGCGCCGGCCACGGTCTGCACGTCGATGTCGCCCATGTTGGTCAGCGCCAGTCCGGCCGTGGCCAGCAGCCGGTTGAGCCGGTTGAGCGGCAGGCCGGCCTCCACGGTGACCGTACCGGCGGCCCGGTCCAGCTCGTGCACGGCGCACAGCCCCTCGGGCCGCACCAGTACGCCGCCCTCGGCCGAGGCTATCGCCGTGAAGGAGTGACCGGACCCGATGGCCTTGACGGTGCGGCCCTGCTCGGCGGCCTGCCGGACCACCGCGGCCAACTCCTCGGCCGAACCGGGGCTGACCACCTGAGCCGGCGCGGCGCTCTGGTTGCCCGCCCAGTTGGTCCAGCGGCCGGCGGTGATGGTGGCGGGCATGCGGAGCCTCCCAGCGACGGGTGCATTACCAGTGGGTAGGGAGCCTAGCCACCGGTGCCCGCACGGTCTATGGTCGCGCGGGCTCGCCCGACGGGGCCAGCGTGCCCGGCTCCACCGGTGCGGGCTCCGCGCCGGCCGTGCGCAGCCGCCGGCCGCCGGCCAGGGCGACCAGCACGCCGAAGGCCGCCGCGGCCATCGGCACCTGGTAGCCGGCCGCCGCCCCGGCGGCGTCCACCCGCCAGCCGGCCAGCGAGGAGCCGCCGGCCACGCCGAGGGCGAGCCCGGTGGTGGTCCAGCTCATCCCCTCGGTCAGCTGGGCGGGCGGCACCAGCCGGGCGACCAGCCCCATGGTGGTGATCATGGTCGGGGCGATCGAGAGCCCGGAGAGGAAGAGCGCGGCGCCCACCGCGAGCATGCCCACCGGACCGGTGCACCAGCGCGCGGCCAGCACCAGCGGCAGCATGCTCAGCGCCATCACCCCGATGCCCAGCTGGAACCGCCGGTCGGCCGGGCCGCGCGGGTGCAGCGTGCCGAAGACGGCCCCGGCCAGGCCCGAACCGAGCGCGTAGACGGCCAGCACCAGGCTGGCGGCACCCTTGTGCCCCTGTGCCTGGGCGAAGGCGACGGTGACCACCTCGACCGCACCGAAGATCGCTCCGGTGGCGATGAAGGTGAGCATCAGCACCCGCAGTCCGGGCGAGCGGATCGCCGAGCCGCCCGACTCCCGGGCCGTGCGGTGCACCGGCGGCTCGGTGCCGCGCTGCGCGGTGAAGAGCAGCACCCCGGCCGCGAGGAAGATCCCGGCCAGCAGCACGCCGGCCTCCGGGAAGAACGAGGTGGCCAGGCCGATCGAGAGGATCGGCCCGACGATGAAGATGATCTCGTCGACCACCGACTCCAACGCGTAGGCGGTGTGCAGCTTGCCCGGGTCCGAGCGGTAGAGGTGCGCCCAGCGGGCCCGCACCAGCGCCCCGGTGCTCGGCATGGTGCCCATGCCGACCGCGCTGAGGAAGAGCGTCCAGTCGGGGGCGCCGGAGCGCGCGCAGAGCAGCAGCGCGACGGTGGACACGGTGGTGGCCGCGGTCGCGGGCAGCGCCACCCGGCGCTGGCCGTGCCGGTCGACCAGCCGGGAGATCTGCGGCCCGATGGCCGCGGCCGCCAGCGCCATCACCGCCGAGACCGCGCCGGCCACCCCGTAGGAGCCGCGCAGCTGGGAGAGCATGGTGACGATCCCGATGCCGACCATGGAGATCGGCAGGCGGGAGAGGAAGCCGGTCGCCGAGAAGGCGAGGCTGCCGGGGGCGGCGAAGATCTGGCGGTAGTTGGACAGCACGGCGGCTCCTGGGTGGGAAGAGCCAGGGAGGGCCCGGTGGGTTGCGACGGCGGCCACGGTTCCGCTGGGTAAGGAACATGGCTCCTCTACACAGCTTACGGAACGTGGCAAACGGAATTCCGGCCGCGGCCGGGCCCCGCCCTGCCCGCGCGCCCGAACGGCGCGGTGGCAGGATCGGTGCCATGCCCGAGATCCACAGCGAGCCCGCCCCGGCCGCCGCCGCTCCCTATGACGCCCTGCTGCTGCTCTCCTTCGGCGGCCCGGAAGGGCCCGAGGAGGTGGTGCCGTTCCTGGAGAACGTGACCCGGGGCCGCGGCATCCCCAAGGAGCGGCTGGCCGAGGTCGGCCAGCACTACTTCCGCTTCGGCGGGATCAGCCCGATCAACGAGCAGAACCGCGAACTGCTCGCCGCGCTGCGCGCCGACTTCGCAGCGGCCGGCCTGGAACTGCCGGTCTACTGGGGCAACCGGAACTGGGCGCCGTTCCTGGTCGACACCCTGCGGGAGATGGCTGAGGACGGCCACCGCCGGATCGCGGTGCTCGCCACCAGCGCCTACGCCGGCTACTCGGGCTGCCGCCAGTACCGGGAGAACCTGGCCGACGCGCTCGCCACGCTGGCCGCGGAGGGCCGCCCGGCGCTGCGGGTGGACAAGCTGCGGCACTTCTACAACCACCCCGGCTTCGTCGAGCCGATGATCGACGCGACCCTGGCGGCGCTGGCCGAGCTGCCCGCCGACCTGCGCGAGGGCGCCGAGCTCGCCTTCACCACCCACTCGATCCCCACCGCGATGGCCGAGAGCTCCGGGGCGCCCGAGGACCCGGCGCGCGGCACCGCGGGGGGCGCGTACGTGGCCCAGCACCTGTCGGTGGCCGAGCTGGTCGCCGAGGCGGTCGCCAAGGCCACCGGCGTGGCCGACCGCCCGTGGCAGCTGGTCTACCAGTCGCGCAGCGGGGCCCCGCACATCCCGTGGCTGGAGCCGGACATCTGCGACCACCTGGCGGAGCGTCAGCAGGACGGCGCCCGGGCCGTGGTGATGATCCCGATCGGCTTCGTCTCGGACCACATGGAGGTCAAGTACGACCTCGACACCGAGGCGGTCGCCAAGGCCGCCGAACTCGGCCTGCCGGTGGCCCGGGCGGCCACGGTCGGCACCGACCCGCGCTTCACCGCCGCCGTGCGCGAGCTGGTGCTGGAGCGGGCGGCCACCGAACGCGGCCTGGCGCCCCGGCGCTGCGCCCTGGGCGCACTCGGCGCCAGCCACGACGTGTGCGCCGTGGACTGCTGCCCCAACCCGCGCGCCCCCCGGCCTGCCGCCGCGCAGGCCTGACCGATCCCACACCGAGCCTAGGAGTACCGTGCCCGACCAGATGCCGAGCGACCGGCAGCAGTCCGACCGGCCCCAGCCCGACGCCGCCATGCTCGACGAACTGCTCGCGCTCGCCCTGGAGGCCGCCCGGCTGGCCGGGGCGCTGCTGCGCGACGGCCGCCCCGCCGACCTGGGCGTCGCGGCCACCAAGAGCAGCCCGGTCGACGTGGTCACCGAGATGGACCTGGCCTCCGAGAAGCTGATCGTGGAGCTGATCACCGGCCGTCGCCCGCAGGACGGCTACCTGGGCGAGGAGGGCACCGAGCGGTCGGGCACCAGCGGGGTGCGCTGGGTGGTCGACCCGCTCGACGGAACGGTCAACTACCTTTACGGGCTGCCGAACTGGGGCGTCAGTGTGGCTGCCGAGTACCACGGGCAGGTCGTGGTCGGTGTGGTCGACGCCCCGGCCAGGAGGGAGCTGTTCCAGGCGGTGCTGGGCCGTGGCGCCACGCTGGACGGGCGCACGCTGAGCGGGCGGCCCACTCCGCCCTGGGGGCAGGCGCTGGTCGCCACCGGTTTCAACTACGTGCTGCCGAACCGGGTGCACCAGGCCGAGGTACTGCACCGCCTGATGCCCGAGGTGCGGGACATCCGGCGCGGGGGAGCGGCCGCCATCGACCTCTGCGACCTGGCGGCGGGCCGGCTGGACGGCTACTACGAGCGCGGCCTGGCCCCGTGGGACCTGGCGGCCGGTGGCCTGATCGCCCGCGAGGCGGGCCTGTTCACCGGGGGCCGACCCGGCGAGCCGGCCTCCGGTGAGCTGGTGGTGGCTGCCGGACCCGGCGTCTTCGAGCCGTTGCAGGCGCGGCTGGAGGAGCTGGGCGCCTGGCACGACTGAGCCGGATGCGGACAGCGTGGCAGATGTGGTGAGCCCCGGCGCACGGAGCGCCGGGGCTCACCACAGGTCGAGGGGTCAGCGGGCGGGGGCCGGTCTGTCGGCCGCGGTGAAGTGGTCGGCGACGAGCGCCGGGTCAGGCACTGCGGGGCAGGGAGAGGACCGGATCGACACCGTGGTCGGTGGCGATCCGACGCAGGTCGTCCAGTTCGGACTGTTCGACCTCGGCGAGGAACTCGTCCCCGGACTCGAGTGCGCGGTGCAGATCCTGCTCGGTGTTCCTTATGCGCTGCAGGATTCCGGCGGTGAAGGCGTCCATGCGGCAGACCCCCTTACGGTGTCGGACGTGCGCGGTCGAGCGTTCTCCGGTTGGGAGGTGCGGCATTCCAGCGGCTGCGCCCCACCGGCCGGCAGGCACCGGTGCGAACGCTGATGCGGCCTCGGGGCCGCTCCGTGGGACCTGATCCCCCAGCCGGTGCGGATGAACGCGCGGCGGGTGGGTGCGATCGCCTGACGGCGTGATCGCGGGTGTGCAGTCGTCCTCCCCAGTCAGGGGGACGGGAAACCTCACGGCCGCGAGAAACCGGAGAAAGTTGCCGCTGTCACATTCGAGCGGCGCCCTGGTGTGCGGGCCCGGGGGCGGGGGCGTACCGCCTTACCGGTGCTTTACGCCGCAAGGAGGCAGGATGGAGGCACCGTCGGAGTCGCAGGCCCGCGTACGGGACCTTCCGATCCCGCCGCGCGTGCCCCAGAGAAGGGACAACCGCTGTGCGGGTTCTTGTCGTCGAGGACGAGCAGCTGCTCGCCGAAGCCGTGGCCACCGGTCTGCGCCGGGAGGCCATGGCCGTCGACGTGGTGTACGACGGCGAGGCCGCGTTGCAGCGGATCGCGGTCAACGACTACGACGTCGTGGTGCTCGACCGGGACCTGCCGCTGGTGCACGGCGACGACGTCTGCCGCAGCGTGGTGGAGCAGGGCCTGGCGACCCGGGTGATCATGCTGACGGCCTCCGGGGACATCAGCGACCGGGTCGAGGGCCTGGAGATCGGCGCTGACGACTATCTGCCCAAGCCGTTCGCTTTCAGCGAACTCGTGGCCCGGGTGCGCGCGCTGGGCCGACGCGCCACCGTCCCGCTGCCGCCGGTCCTGGACCGGGCCGGGATCACCCTCGACCCCGGCCGCCGCGAGGTGCTGCGCGACGGCCGCTCGATCCAGCTGGCGCCGAAGGAGTTCGCCGTCCTCGAGGTCCTGATGCGGGCCGGCGGGGCGGTGGTCTCCGCGGAGCAGCTGCTGGAGAAGGCCTGGGACGAGCACACGGACCCGTTCACCAACGTGGTGCGGGTGACCGTGATGACCCTGCGGCGAAAGCTCGGCGATCCCGCCGTGATCGTCACCGTGCCCGGTTCCGGCTACCGGATCTGACTCCCGTCCGCTCTTCCACCGCAAGGGGACGACACTCATGACCACCCCGCCCACCACCGGCGGGCCCTCCGGCAGTTCCCGCACGTTGCCGCCGCGGCCCGGCCACCCACCGCGTCCCGAGCAGCCGCCGCGTCCGGCCGCCGCGGAGCAGCACGCCCCTTACCGGCCCGGCGAGGGGCTGAGCTGGCTGCCCTTCCGGCCGACCATCAGGATCCGCCTCACCCTGCTCTACGGCGGCATGTTCCTGATGGCAGGGGTGGTGCTGCTGCTGCTCATGTACGTCCTGGTGCGCAACGCCTTCCAGAGCCCCACCCTGCCGCCGATCTTCATCGATCCGAGCATCACGGCCCGGATCAACAACCAGGTGGTGACCGGCGACCAGTTCAACCAGTACCTGCAGAACCAGATGAGGCTCGGGCAGCACAGCGAGCTCGACCTGCTGCTGCGCCAGGCGCTGACCGTGCTGGTCGTGCTCGCCGTGATCGCCTTCGCGGCCGGCTACGCGATGGCGGGGCGGGTGCTGCGCCCGCTGGGCCGGATCACCCGCGCCGCCCGCGAGGTGGCCGGTTCCGACCTGCACCGCCGGATCGAGCTGGAGGGGCCCGACGACGAGCTCAAGGAGCTCGCCGACACCTTCGACGAGATGCTCGACCGGCTGGACCGCTCCTTCGACTCCCAGCGCAGGTTCGTCGCCAACGCCTCGCACGAGCTGCGCACCCCGCTGGCGATCAACCGGACGCTGCTGGAGGTGCAGCTCTCCGATCCCAACACCTCGGCCGACCTGCAGCAGCTCGGCAAGACGCTGCTGGCCACCAACGAGCGCAGCGAGCAGTTGGTGGAGGGCCTGCTGCTGCTGGCCCGCAGCGACAACGAGCTGGTCGACCGGCGGCCGGTCGAGCTGTCCGAGGTGGCGCTGCGGGCGGTCGAGCAGACCCGCGCGGAGGCGGCCGACCGGGAGGTGGAGATCCGCTCCGAGCTGCACCAGGTGGCGGTCTCGGGCAACGGCGTGCTGCTGGAGCGGATCGCGCTCAACCTGCTGCAGAACGCGGTGCGCTACAACGTCGCCGACGGCTGGGTGGAGATCACCACCGTGCCCCGCCCCGGCGGCTTCGGCGAGCTGGTGGTGAGCAACACCGGGCCGGTGGTCCCGGGCTACGAGCTGGAGCACATCTTCGAGCCGTTCCGGCGGGTCAAGGGCGCGGACCGGACGCGCAGCGACAAGGGCGTCGGGCTCGGCCTGTCGATCGTCCGCTCGGTGGTCCGTGCGCACGGCGGCTCCATCGAGGCCGCGGCGCGCCCGGGCGGGGGGCTGACCATGCGGGTACGAATCCCCGGAAGCTGAATCCCGCACCCCGTCGGCCTTGCGCCCTGGTACGCCCGTCACCTGCACGAAGGGCCGGACCAGGGCGCTTGTCATATCCGGCTCCGACAACTTACGGTGTCGTAACCTACGCTTGCGTAAGTGACGCGTCCGTAAGTCCCCTCCCTCAGGAGCCCCCGTCGTGACCATCGCCCCCGCCCAGCGCACCGGCTCGACCGCCTGGACCGATGCCCGGCTGATCCTCGCTCTGGAAGAGGTGGTCGAGACCGAGCTCAACCGCCACCTGAAGGTCGCCAAGGAGTGGATGCCGCACGAGTACATCCCGTGGAGCCAGGGGCGGGACTTCGACGGCGTGCTCGGCGGCGAGGCCTGGGAGGTCGGCCAGTCCAAGGTGACCCCGCTCGGCCGGGTCTCGCTGGTCGTCAACCTGCTGACCGAGGACAACCTCCCCAGCTACCACCACGAGATCGCCTCCATGTTCGGCCGTGAGGGCGCCTGGGGGACCTGGGTGCACCGCTGGACGGCCGAGGAGGGCCGGCACGGCATAGCGCTCCGGGACTACCTGCTGGCCACCCGGGCGGTGGACCCGGTGGCTCTGGAGCGCTCCCGGATGGAGCACATGTCGGCCGGCTTCGAGTCCGACAACGCGCACAGCATGCTGCACTCGGTGGCCTACGTGGCCTTCCAGGAGCTCGCCACCCGGATCTCGCACCGCAACACCGGCCACTACGCCGGCGACCCGCTCTGCGAGCAGCTGCTGGCGAAGATCGCCAACGACGAGAACCTGCACATGGTCTTCTACCGCAACCTGCTCAAGGCGGCGCTGGACCTGGCCCCGGACCTGGCCCTGCAGGCCATCCGCGACGTGGTGACCGACTTCCGGATGCCCGGCCACGGCATGTCCGGCTTCGAGCGCGCGGCCGCGCAGATCGCCATCGGCGGCATCTACAACCTGCGGATCCACCACGACGACGTGCTCCAGCCGGTGCTGCGGCACCTCAAGGTGATGGAGCTGGGCGGCCTCGGCCCGGCGGGCCTGCAGGCCCAGCAGGAGCTCGGTCTCTACCTCGACGGGCTGGACACCCAGGCCACCCGGTTCGACGAGCGCCAGGCCGCGCTGCTGGCCCGCCGGGCCGAGGCCGCGGAGCGCCGGGCGGCCGGCTGAGCGGAGTCGGGGCGGCCCGTGGCCCGCGTCCGCGCCCACGGTGGCGCGGACGCGGGCCACGGCTCTGCGGGGGCCGATCGTGGGCGGACGGAAAGACCCGAAGCCCGGGATTGGGTCGTACCGGGGCGCTCGGACGGTGGGCGGTTTGCGGCGCTTTTGGCCAAAAAATTCTCCCCCGTGACCAACGTCACATCAGCGGTCCGCACTCGTTCGGATGATCTCTCTGAGTGATCAGACGATCGGGGTTGATCATTGCACTGGGTAGTCGGAATCGGTGGATCGCACTCCCGTGCGATCGGCCGGAAAGTACGGCCCCACCTGGGTCAAGCCGGTCTGGCGCACGGGGTTTTCGAGGCGTACCATCACCATCCGTATTCGGCAGCGAGTGCCCGTCGGCCGCCGGTGGCCACTGTCCGCAAGCCCCGGGAAGGCGCCCCCGACCGCCCGGCCGGGCTCGCCGCTGAGTGTCGATTGAGTAACAGGGCTTGAAGTAAGGCACAATCTCGGCCTCGGGTCGGGCACAAGACCGGCCCCTCATGCGTTACGTGCGCTGGAGATACCGCACACACCCAGAGGGGGAGAGCGAACATGGCGACGGACTACGACACCCCACGCAAGACCGACGACGACATCAACGAGGACAGCATCGAGGAGCTCAAGGCTCGTCGAAACGAGAAGTCGACGACGGCCGCCGACGTCGACTACGACGACTCCGCCGAGAGTCTCGAGCTGCCGGGCGCGGACCTTTCCAACGAGGAGCTGTCCGTCCGGGTGCTGCCCCGGCAGGCCGACGAGTTCACCTGCATGAGCTGCTTCCTGGTGCATCACCGCAGCCAGCTGGCCGGCGAGAAGAACGGCCAGGCCTACTGCAGGGACTGCTCCTGAAGATCGCGCGGCCCGAGCCCGGCGATCGTGCCGCGGCAGACCGGCCCCGACTGGGCACCCCGCCCCGTCGGAGCGGGTCACCGCGGCGGTCGGACGCGGACCGCTTCGGCGGCAGTGCACGAACGGCGATGGGGCGGTCCGTCATGACGGACCGCCCCATCGCCGTTCGTGCAACTCCTGCGCTGCCCCGCCTGTCCCGCCTGCCCGCGCAGGATCAGGAGCGGGCCGCGCCGATCGCGGCGGCCAGCGCCTCGGGATCGCGGGTGGACAGGTAGAGGTAGGGAGTGGGGTCGGCCGGATCGGTGACCTCCACCCGCAGCGCGGTCGGTACGTAGCTGCGCAGCAGCATGAAGGCGCGCGGGTCGGCCTTGGCCGAGCGCCAGGCCACCGCCTCCTTGGCATCCAGCGGCCGCGCCTCGCCGAGCACGTCGAGCGGGATCCTGGCCTTGCCGGCCACGAGCGAGCCCTGCACCACACGGATCCGCGCGGAACCGTACGAGCTGAGTCCGACGGCCGCGGCGACGAGTCCCGCCACCAGACCGACCAGTCCGGGCATCGGGCCGTAGCGCAGCAGGATCAGGCCGATCGACAGGCCGGCCGCGACCGGCAGCAGCCACCAGGAGCGGGGCGCGGTGAGGCGTTCGTCGTACATGCCCCCCATTGTGGGTGCCGTTCCAACCAGCTCGGCACGGCCCCCCGGTCCAAGGGGCGGAATCGCCTGGCGCATCCGTTACTACCGGCGGGTAGGGTCTGGCGCTGTGACTGGATCCACTGCCCCCACACCGGCTCCGCAGGGCTCCGCGGACCCTGCCGAGCGCCCCCACAGACTCCTGACGCCGACCACTGCGCCGGACGACGCCGTGGCGGCGGTCCGTCACCCCGAGGCGCCGGCACCCGGCACCCCGCTCGGCTCGCACTACGTGCACTGCTTCGGGTGCGGACCGCAGCAGACCAGCGGCCTGCAGATCGATGTCCGCGCCGGCCAAGGAGTGGACGTCACCGCCGAGTTCGTCGTCAAGGCGGTGCACCAGGGCGGCCCGGGCCTGGCCCACGGCGGCATCCTGACCACGGCGATGGACGAGACCCTCGGCTCGCTCAACTGGATCCTGCACACCGCCTCGGTCACGGGCCGGCTGGAGACCGACTTCGTGCGCCCGGTGCCCGTCGACTCGCGGTTGCACATCCGCGCCTGGGCGACCGGTGTGCACGGCCGCAAGCTCTACTGCGCCGGCGAGGGACGTATCGGCGGACCCGAGGGACCGGTCGCGATCCGGGCCGCGGCGCTCTTCGTTCAGGTGAAACTGGAACACTTCACCACGCACGGTCGTCCGCAGGACATCAAGGCTGCCCTGGACGACCCCGACCTGTTCAAACGAGCAAGAGCCTTTGAGGTGAATCCGTGAGTTCCACCGCCCGCCCGCCGGTCGAGGTCCTGATCCGGCGACTCGACCCCGAGCTGCCGCTGCCCAGCTACGCCCAGCCGGGCGACGCCGGCGCGGACCTGTGCGCCGCCGTCGACGCCGACCTCGAACCGGGCGAGCGCACGGTGATCCCGACCGGCATCGCCATCGCGTTGCCCGACGGCTACGCCGCGTTCGTCCACCCCCGTTCCGGACTGGCAGCTCGTTGCGGAGTTGCGCTCGTGAACGCCCCAGGGACGGTCGATGCCGGGTACCGTGGTGAGATCAAGGTGATCGTCGTCAACCTGGATCCGCGCGAGCGGGTCAGTTTCCGACGTGGGGACCGGATCGCGCAGCTGGTCATCCAGCAGGTCGAGAAGGCTCGCTTCCACGAGGTGACCGAACTGCCGGGGTCCGCACGCGCCGAGGGTGGGTTCGGGTCGACTGGTGGCCACGCGGCGGTTTAACATGCCGCGGCCGTGCAGGCCGCAGCCGAGCAGGTAGCCAAAGGTACGAGCAGGATTTCGCATCGGTCTTGGACCGGGAAGGACAGTGACCGTGTTCCGTCGTCGCCACAAGAGCGAGGACGCTGTCGAGCAGCTCGCCGAGGACGCCATCAGCGCCGACGAGACGGCCGATGACGTCGAAGGTTCCGCCGACTCCGAGAGCGAGACGCCGAACGACGTTGACTCCGTCGAGGAGACGGAGGAGGACCCGGCCGACCGTGTCGGTCTGCCGCCGGCCCCGCGTCCCGATGGTCCCTGGGACGACTCCGAGCTGGAGAGCCCGCACGAGGGTCGGGTCGACCTGGGCGGTCTGCTGGTCCCCGGTGTCGAGGGCATGGAGCTGCGGGTCGAGGTGGCCGGCGACGCGATCGTGGCCGCCACCCTGGTGCTCGGCAACAGCGCCATCCAGCTCCAGGCCTTTGCCGCGCCGAAGTCCGAGGGCATCTGGAGCGAGGTCCGCGACGAGATCGCGACCGGCATCCGGAGCCAGGGCGGCCTCGTCGAAGAGGAGGAGGGCCCGCTCGGCTGGCACCTGCGGGCCCAGGTCCCGGTCCAGCTGCCGGACGGCACGCAGGGCGTGCAGCTGGTCCGCTTCGTCGGCTGCGACGGCCCGCGCTGGTTCCTGCGCGGCGTGATCTCCGGCCAGGCCGCGGTGCAGCCCGAGTCGGCGGACGTGCTGGAGCAGGTGTTCCGGCAGACCGTGGTCGTGCGTGGCGAGGCTCCCATGGCGCCCCGCGACCCGATCGTGCTCAAGCTCCCCGAGGACGCCCAGATGGTGGCGGACGGCGGTGTCGGCGCCCCGGAGGGTGAGGCCTCGCGCTTCGGTGACGCCTCGCTGAGCCCGTTCGCCCGTGGCCCGGAGATCACCGAGGTCCGCTGAGGCGGGTTCATCAGCCGTATCGACCGGCCCCGGACAGCTCGGCTGTCCGGGGCCGGTTTGACTCCCGGCAGGACGGTGCGTAGGGTTCTCCGAGTTGCCCGGACCACGTGATGTGGCGGCGAGTAAATCTGATGAGCGTGAAAATCGCGAGACAGAAACTCTGCTAGAGTCTGGGAGCGCCGAAAGCCGAAAGGCCGGAAGCGAAATGCGGAAAGCGAAGCGGAAAAGGCACTGAGCCGGATCTGATAAGCTGGAAACACGAAAGAACGAAGCGCCCGGAGGGGCCACGGAAGTGGCTGCAAAGGAAGCGTCCGTTCCTTGAGAACTCAACAGCGTGCCAAAAGTCAACGCCAGATATGTTGACATCCCCGGCCTCGATCGCTTGATCGGGGTTGGAGATTCCTTTTGAAGTAAAACACTAGCGAGGACGCAGTGCGCGAGGCCACCCTATTCCGGTGGTTGTCGTGCCGCTCGACGCGGGTGTTGCTCGTGCTTTTAATTAAGCACTGCCGAGCAGACATTCACGGAGAGTTTGATCCTGGCTCAGGACGAACGCTGGCGGCGTGCTTAACACATGCAAGTCGAACGGTGAAGCCCTTCGGGGTGGATCAGTGGCGAACGGGTGAGTAACACGTGGGCAATCTGCCCTGCACTCTGGGACAAGCCCTGGAAACGGGGTCTAATACCGGATACGACCTTCCTCTGCATGGGGGTTGGTGGAAAGCTCCGGCGGTGCAGGATGAGCCCGCGGCCTATCAGCTTGTTGGTGGGGTAATGGCCTACCAAGGCGACGACGGGTAGCCGGCCTGAGAGGGCGACCGGCCACACTGGGACTGAGACACGGCCCAGACTCCTACGGGAGGCAGCAGTGGGGAATATTGCACAATGGGCGAAAGCCTGATGCAGCGACGCCGCGTGAGGGATGACGGCCTTCGGGTTGTAAACCTCTTTCAGCAGGGAAGAAGCGCAAGTGACGGTACCTGCAGAAGAAGCACCGGCTAACTACGTGCCAGCAGCCGCGGTAATACGTAGGGTGCGAGCGTTGTCCGGAATTATTGGGCGTAAAGAGCTCGTAGGCGGCCTGTCGCGTCGGATGTGAAAGCCCGGGGCTTAACCCCGGGTCTGCATTCGATACGGGCAGGCTAGAGTGTGGTAGGGGAGATCGGAATTCCTGGTGTAGCGGTGAAATGCGCAGATATCAGGAGGAACACCGGTGGCGAAGGCGGATCTCTGGGCCATTACTGACGCTGAGGAGCGAAAGCGTGGGGAGCGAACAGGATTAGATACCCTGGTAGTCCACGCCGTAAACGTTGGGAACTAGGTGTTGGCGACATTCCACGTCGTCGGTGCCGCAGCTAACGCATTAAGTTCCCCGCCTGGGGAGTACGGCCGCAAGGCTAAAACTCAAAGGAATTGACGGGGGCCCGCACAAGCAGCGGAGCATGTGGCTTAATTCGACGCAACGCGAAGAACCTTACCAAGGCTTGACATATACCGGAAACGGCTAGAGATAGTCGCCCCCTTGTGGTCGGTATACAGGTGGTGCATGGTTGTCGTCAGCTCGTGTCGTGAGATGTTGGGTTAAGTCCCGCAACGAGCGCAACCCTTGTTCTGTGTTGCCAGCATGCCTTTCGGGGTGATGGGGACTCACAGGAGACTGCCGGGGTCAACTCGGAGGAAGGTGGGGACGACGTCAAATCATCATGCCCCTTATGTCTTGGGCTGCACACGTGCTACAATGGTCGGTACAAAGGGCTGCGATACCGTGAGGTGGAGCGAATCCCAAAAAGCCGGCCTCAGTTCGGATTGGGGTCTGCAACTCGACCCCATGAAGTTGGAGTTGCTAGTAATCGCAGATCAGCATGCTGCGGTGAATACGTTCCCGGGCCTTGTACACACCGCCCGTCACGTCACGAAAGTCGGTAACACCCGAAGCCGGTGGCCTAACCCTTGGGAGGGAGCCGTCGAAGGTGGGACCAGCGATTGGGACGAAGTCGTAACAAGGTAGCCGTACCGGAAGGTGCGGCTGGATCACCTCCTTTCTAAGGAGCACACGGCCGGATGCGAGCGAATGTCTCGCACGGTTGCTCATGGGTGGAACGTTGACTATTCGGCACACAGGGTTGGTTGTTTCCTAGTACTGCTTCGGCGTGGAACGGTTACGGATGATCTGGTGTGTCGGGCACGTTGTTGGGTCCTGAGGGAACGAGTAATCGTTGTCTCAGTGCCGGTCCCACGGACCGACCTGGTGTTTGCCGGGTTGTGTAGGTGGGTGTCTGGTCGTTGTTTGAGAACTGCACAGTGGACGCGAGCATCTGTGGCCAAGTTTTTAAGGGCGCACGGTGGATGCCTTGGCACTAGGAACCGATGAAGGACGTGGGAGGCCGCGATAGGCCCCGGGGAGCTGTCAACCGAGCTTTGATCCGGGGGTGTCCGAATGGGGAAACCCGGCAGTCGTCATGGGCTGTCACCCATACCTGAACACATAGGGTATGTGGAGGGAACGCGGGGAAGTGAAACATCTCAGTACCCGCAGGAAGAGAAAACAACCGTGATTCCGGGAGTAGTGGCGAGCGAAACCGGATGAGGCTAAACCGTTGTGGTGTGAGACCCGGCAGGGGTTGCCACTTCGGGGTCGTGGGAAAGTTCTTCGGTCGTCTGCCGGCGATCGGGTGAGTCAGAAACCGTATGGGTAGTCGAAGGACATGCGAAAGGTCCGGCGTAGAGGGTAAGACCCCCGTAGACGAAACTTGTACGGCTCACTTGAGCTTCTCCCAAGTAGCACGGAGCCCGAGAAATTCCGTGTGAATCTGGCGGGACCACCCGCTAAGCCTAAATATTCCCTAGTGACCGATAGCGGATAGTACCGTGAGGGAATGGTGAAAAGTACCGCGGGAGCGGAGTGAAATAGTACCTGAAACCGTGTGCCTACAAGCCGTGGGAGCGTCGTTGGTCAGCTTGCTGATCAGCCGTGACTGCGTGCCTTTTGAAGAATGAGCCTGCGAGTTTGCGGTGTGTAGCGAGGTTAACCCGTGTGGGGTAGCCGTAGCGAAAGCGAGTCCGAATAGGGCGGTTGAGTTGCATGCCCAAGACCCGAAGCGGAGTGATCTAGCCATGGGCAGGTTGAAGCGCGGGTAAGACCGCGTGGAGGACCGAACCCACCAGGGTTGAAAACCTGGGGGATGACCTGTGGTTAGGGGTGAAAGGCCAATCAAACTCCGTGATAGCTGGTTCTCCCCGAAATGCATTTAGGTGCAGCGTCACGTGTTTCTTGCCGGAGGTAGAGCACTGGATAGGCGATGGGCCTTACCGGGTTACTGACCTTAGCCAAACTCCGAATGCCGGTAAGTGAGAGCGTGGCAGTGAGACTGTGGGGGATAAGCTCCATGGTCGAGAGGGAAACAGCCCAGAACACCGACTAAGGTCCCTAAGCGTGTGCTAAGTGGGAAAGGATGTGGAGTCGCAGAGACAACCAGGAGGTTGGCTTAGAAGCAGCCACCCTTGAAAGAGTGCGTAATAGCTCACTGGTCAAGTGATTCCGCGCCGACAATGTAGCGGGGCTCAAGCACACCACCGAAGTCGTGTCATTCACAGAATACGCCCAACGGCGCTGTGGATGGGTAGGGGAGCGTCGTGTGCCGGGTGAAGCGGCGGAGGAATCCAGTCGTGGACGGTATACGAGTGAGAATGCAGGCATGAGTAGCGATACAAGAGTGGGAAACTCTTGCGCCGATTGACCAAGGGTTCCTGGGTCAAGCTGATCTGCCCAGGGTAAGTCGGGACCTAAGGCGAGGCCGACAGGCGTAGTCGATGGACAACGGGTTGATATTCCCGTACCCGCTTTGAAGCGCCAACGCTGAACCTCTGAATGCTAAGGCCGTGAAGCCGGCCCGGAGTCTTCGGACAATGGGACGTGGTGGAGCCGCTGATCCGACAGGGTATTAGGTGAGCGATGGGGTGACGCAGGAAGGTAGTCCAGCCCGGGCGGTGGTTGTCCCGGGGTAAGGGTGTAGGACGCAAGGTAGGCAAATCCGCCTTGCACATAGTCTGAGACCTGATGCCGAGCCGATTGTGGTGAAGTGGATGATCCTATGCTGTCGAGAAAAGCCTCTAGCGAGTTTCATGGCGGCCCGTACCCCAAACCGACTCAGGTGGTCAGGTAGAGAATACCGAGGCGTTCGGGTGAACTATGGTTAAGGAACTCGGCAAAATGCCCCCGTAACTTCGGGAGAAGGGGGGCCGGAACTGGTGGAGGCACTTGCTGCCCGAGCTGGGGCCGGCCGCAGAGACCAGCGAGAAGCGACTGTTTACTAAAAACACAGGTCCGTGCGAAGCCGTAAGGCGATGTATACGGACTGACGCCTGCCCGGTGCTGGAACGTTAAGGGGACCGGTTAGCTCTGATTCGTCGGGGCGAAGCTGAGAACTTAAGCGCCAGTAAACGGCGGTGGTAACTATAACCATCCTAAGGTAGCGAAATTCCTTGTCGGGTAAGTTCCGACCTGCACGAATGGCGTAACGACTTCTCGACTGTCTCAACCATAGGCCCGGTGAAATTGCATTACGAGTAAAGATGCTCGTTTCGCGCAGCAGGACGGAAAGACCCCGGGACCTTTACTATAGCTTGATATTGGTGTTCGGTTCGGCTTGTGTAGGATAGGTGGGAGACTTTGAAGCGGCAACGCCAGTTGTTGTGGAGTCGACGTTGAAATACCACTCTGGTCGTGCTGGATGTCTAACCTGGGTCCGTGATCCGGATCAGGGACAGTGTCTGGTGGGTAGTTTAACTGGGGCGGTTGCCTCCTAAAGAGTAACGGAGGCGCCCAAAGGTTCCCTCAGCCTGGTTGGCAATCAGGTGTTGAGTGTAAGTGCACAAGGGAGCTTGACTGTGAGACCGACGGGTCGAGCAGGTGCGAAAGCAGGGACTAGTGATCCGGCGGTGGCTTGTGGAAGCGCCGTCGCTCAACGGATAAAAGGTACCCCGGGGATAACAGGCTGATCTTCCCCAAGAGTCCATATCGACGGGATGGTTTGGCACCTCGATGTCGGCTCGTCGCATCCTGGGGCTGGAGTAGGTCCCAAGGGTTGGGCTGTTCGCCCATTAAAGCGGTACGCGAGCTGGGTTTAGAACGTCGTGAGACAGTTCGGTCCCTATCCGCTGTGCGCGTAGGAGTGTTGAGAAGGGCTGTCCCTAGTACGAGAGGACCGGGACGGACGAACCTCTGGTGTGCCAGTTGTCCTGCCAAGGGCATGGCTGGTTGGCTACGTTCGGGAGGGATAACCGCTGAAAGCATCTAAGCGGGAAGCCTGCTTCGAGATGAGCACTCCCACCTCCTTGAGAGGGTAAGGCTCCCAGTAGACGACTGGGTTGATAGGCCGGATGTGGAAGCCCTGTAAGGGGTGGAGCTGACCGGTACTAATAGGCCGAGGGCTTGTCCTCAGTTGCTCGCGTCCACTGTGTTGTTCTGAAACAACGACCCCCGCCAGGGAAAGAACGGGCGGGTTGCGGTCGACAGTTTCATAGTGTTTCGGTGGTCATAGCGTGAGGGAAACGCCCGGTTACATTCCGAACCCGGAAGCTAAGCCTCACAGCGCCGATGGTACTGCAGGGGGGACCCTGTGGGAGAGTAGGACGCCGCCGAACAATCATTCCAAGAAAGCCCCCTTCCTTCGGGAAGGGGGCTTTCTTGCGTTTTACGAGCCGGCGGGGACGCTCTTGATGATCGAGAAGACCGCTCCGTGCGGGTCGGCGAGCTGAGCGAGCCGACCGACGCCCGGGGCGTCCACCGCGGGGGCACGCACCGCGCCGCCGAGCTCCTGGGTGCGGGCGATCACGGCGTCGGGGTCCTCGACCTCGAAGTACGGCAGCCAGTAGGAGCCGCCGGCCGCCTTGTCCTCGGGAAGCAGGCCGACGATGCCGCCCTGACTGGCGTCCGTGCCGCCGCCGGTGGGGGTGACCACGGTGTAGGTGAAGTCGCCGAACGGGACGTCCTGCGTCTGCCAGTCGAAGACGCTCGCGTAGAACCGCTTGGCCGCATCGGGGCCGCTGGTGTGCAACTCGGTCCAGCAGAGCGTGCCGACCGAGGTGACGGCCTCCAGGCCAGCCGTCTCGCCGGGCTGCCAGACGGCGAAGCGGGCGCCGGTCGGGTCGGTGTAACCGGCCATCCGGCCGTCGGTGAAGACGTCGAACGGGCCGAACCGGACCGCGCCGCCGGCCTGCTCGACGAGCTTGCCGGTCTGGTCGGCGTCGTCGGTCTTGAAGTAGAGCGTCCAGGCGGGGCGGGCGCCCTCCTCGGTGAGCGGCCCGAGTGCGCCGACGGTCCGCCCGTCGAGACGGAAGAAGCCGTAGCCGCCCGCATTGGGGCCGGCGGATTCGAAGGTCCAGCCGAGCAGGCTGGTGTAGAAGGTCTCGGAGGCCTGGAGATCGGGGCTGCCGAGGTCGAGCCAGTTCGGGGCGCCAGGGATGTAGCTGGTGGTCAGCATGGTGTTTTCCGCTTCTCTGCGGGCCCGGCGCGGTGGTCTGCGGCCACGGGGGGTCGAACCTGGGCCGGGCAGGACGGGATCGGCCCTCCACGTTCATGGTCGGCCTTGCACCGGGCGGTGACAATCGCGGGACCCGGCAGGCCCGGAGCGTCGGCGGGGTGTCACCGCGGCGGGGTAGCGTTCCTCACGCAGGGTTTGGCTTCGACACAGAACACGTGACACCGGACGAGTGGCACCGGCAGTGGCATGAGGGGGTCCCCGGATGGCCGGGCAGCGGTCCCAGACGGCGCAGGGGCAGGCGGCGGGCCAGGTGCCGGCCCAGCGGCAGCTGGCCGAGGTCGAGGGCGTGCTGGAACGGATCACCTATGCCAACGAGGAGACCGGCTACACGGTGGCCCGGGTCGACACCGGGCGCGGCGGCAACGACCTGCTGACGGTGGTCGGCGCGCTCCTCGGCGCGCAGGTGGGCGAGTCGCTGCGGCTGCACGGCCGGTGGGGTTCGCACCCGCAGTACGGGCGGCAGTTCACGGTCGAGAACTACACCACGGTGCTGCCGGCCACGGTCCAGGGCATCCAGCGCTACCTCGGCTCGGGACTGATCAAGGGCATCGGGCCGCGCTTCGCCGAGCGGATCGTGGAGCACTTCGGCGTCGACACGCTGACCGTGATCGAGGAACAGCCGGGCCGGCTGGTGGAGGTCCCGGGGCTCGGGCCGAAGCGGACCAAGATGATCGCCGCGGCCTGGGAGGAGCAGAAGGCGATCAAGGAGGTGATGGTCTTCCTCCAGGGGGTGGGCGTCTCCACCTCGCTCGCCGTGCGGATCTACAAGAAGTACGGCGACAGTTCGATCGGGGTGGTGAAGAACGAGCCCTACCGGCTGGCCTCGGACGTGTGGGGCATCGGCTTCCTGACCGCCGACCGGATCGCGCAGGCGGTGGGGATCCCGCACGACAGCCCGGAGCGGGTCAAGGCCGGGCTGCAGTACGCGCTGTCGCAGAGCAGCGACCAGGGGCACTGCTACCTGCCCGAGGAGCGGCTGATCGCCGACGGGGTCAAGCTCCTCCAGGTGGACGTCGGCCTGGTGATCGAGTGCCTGGCCGAACTGGTGGCGGAGGAGGGGGTGGTCCGCGAGAGCCTGCCGGGCGAGGGCGGCGAGCCGGTGGTCGCCGTCTACCTGGTGCCGTTCCACCGCGCCGAGATCTCGCTGTCGAACCAGCTGCTGCGGCTGCTGCGTTCGGAGACCGACCGGATGCCCGGCTTCGCGGACGTGGACTGGACGAAGGCGCTGGCCTGGCTGGCCCAGCGCACCGGGGCGGAGCTCGCGCCCGAGCAGGAGCAGTCGGTCCGGCTCGCGCTGACCGAGAGGGTCGCGGTGCTGACCGGGGGGCCTGGCTGCGGCAAGTCGTTCACCGTGAAGTCGATCGTCGCGCTCGCGCTGGCCAAGCGGGCCAAGGTGCTGCTGGCCGCCCCGACCGGGCGGGCGGCCAAGCGGCTGGCGGAGCTGACCGGCCATCAGGCCTCCACGGTGCACCGCCTGTTGGAGCTTCGGCCGGGCGGTGATGCGGCGTACGACCGGGACCGCCCGCTGGACGCGGACCTGGTGGTGGTGGACGAGGCCTCGATGCTGGACCTGATCCTGGCGAACAAGCTGGTGAAGGCGGTGGCGCCCGGCGCCCACCTGCTCTTCGTGGGCGATGTGGACCAGCTGCCCTCGGTGGGCGCGGGGGAGGTGCTGCGCGACATGCTGGCGGACGGCAGTCCGATCCCCTCGGTCCGGCTGACCCGGATCTTCCGCCAGGCCCAGCAGTCGGGGGTGGTGGTCAACGCGCACCGGATCAACGAGGGGCAGCCGCCGCTGACCGAGGGGCTGCCCGACTTCTTCCTCTTCGTGGAGGACGACACCGAGCGTGCGGCGGGCCTGGTGGTGGACGTGGTGGCCCGCCGGATCCCGCAGCGGTTCCGGCTGGACCCGCGCCGGGACGTGCAGGTGCTGGCCCCGATGCACCGGGGACCGGCCGGCGCGGGCAACCTCAACACGTTGCTGCAGGCCGCGGTCACCCCGGGCCGGGAGGGGCTGGCCGAGAAGCGCTTCGGCGGGCGGACCTTCCGGGTCGGCGACAAGGTGACCCAGATCCGCAACAACTACGAGAAGGGCCAGAACGGCGTCTTCAACGGAACGGTCGGCGTGGTGACCGCACTGAGCGTGGAGGACCAGCGCCTGACCGTGCTGACCGACGAGGACGAGGAGGTGCCGTACGACTTCGACGAGCTCGACGAGCTGCAGCACGCCTACGCCGTCACGATCCACCGTTCACAGGGCAGCGAGTATCCGGCGGTGGTGATTCCGGTCACCACCTCGGCCTGGACGATGCTGCAGCGCAACCTGCTCTACACGGCGGTCACCCGGGCGAAGAAGCTGGTGGTGCTGGTGGGCTCGCGCAAGGCGATCGGGCAGGCGGTGCGCACGGTGAGCGCGGGGCGGCGCCACTCGGCACTCGATCACCGGCTGGCCGGCTGAGGGCGAATGGGGTCAAGGGCTCCTGCGGGGGTATCTTGACGTGAAGAAATTGATGGACCAGCCTAGTCTTGTCACGATCTTGTCCGGTTCGTATGGGCGGGAGCATCGGTTCTTGTAGTACAGGGCTCTTTTGGGCCACCCCGGGTGCGCGGTCGTCCTCCGGATGGGGGAGGGTGGACGGGCAGGGCACCTTGGGAAGCGGATTTTCATTTCGTAGGTGAGGAAGCGCGTGAGCGAGAACAGTCAGGAATCTGTAGTACTGCGGTACCAGGGCGGCGAGTACGAGTACCCCGTCGTCGAGAGCACTGCAGGGAACTCCGGCTTCGACATCTCGAAGCTGCTCCCGCAGACCGGCCTGGTCACCCTGGACAACGGCTTCGGCAACACCGCTGCCTACAAGTCCGCGATCACCTTCGTGGACGGCGACAACGGCATCCTCCGCTACCGCGGCTTCCCGATCGAGCAGCTGGCCGAGAAGGGCAGCTTCATCGAGACCGCGTACCTCCTGATCAACGGTGAGCTGCCCACCGCCGACCAGCTGGCGGAGTTCAACAGCGAGATCACCCAGCACACCCTGCTGCACGAGGACGTCAAGCGCTTCTACCAGGGCTTCCCCCGGGACGCCCACCCGATGGCGATGCTCTCCTCGGTGGTCGGTGCGCTGTCGACCTTCTACCAGGACAGCCACAACCCGTTCGACGCGGCCCAGCGCCACCTGTCGACCGTGCGCCTGCTCGCCAAGCTGCCGACCATCGCGGCCTACGCGTACAAGAAGTCGGTCGGCCAGCCGTTCGTCTACCCGCGCAACGACCTGAGCTACGTCGAGAACTTCCTGCGGATGACCTTCGCGGTCCCCGCCCAGGACTACGAGCTCAACCCGGTGATCGTCAACGCGCTGGACAAGCTCTTCATCCTGCACGCCGACCACGAGCAGAACTGCTCCACCTCCACGGTGCGCCTGGTCGGTTCCAGCCACGCCAACCAGTTCGCCTCGATCTCGGCCGGCATCTCGGCGCTCTGGGGCCCGCTGCACGGCGGCGCCAACCAGGCCGTGCTGGAGATGCTGGAGCAGATCCAGAAGGACGGCGGCGACGTCGACGCCTTCATCCGCAAGGTGAAGAACCGCGAGGACGGCGTCAAGCTGATGGGCTTCGGCCACCGCGTGTACAAGGCCTTCGACCCGCGCGCCGCGCTGGTCAAGGGCCTGGCGCACGATGTGCTGGCCCAGCTGGGCAAGTCGGACGAGCTGCTGGAGATCGCGCTCAAGCTGGAGGAGCACGCGCTCAGCGACGACTTCTTCATCTCCCGCAAGCTGTACCCGAACGTCGACTTCTACACCGGCCTGATCTACCGCGCGATGGGCTTCCCGACCAGCATGTTCACCGTGCTGTTCGCGCTCGGCCGGCTGCCGGGCTGGATCGCCCACTGGCACGAGATGATCAACGACCCGACCAGCCGGATCGGCCGTCCGCGCCAGATCTACACCGGCACCGCGATCCGGGACTACGTCGCGCTCGACAAGCGCTGAGCCCCCTCCCGCACCGCACCTCGAAGGCCTCGCAGCACCGCTGCGGGGCCTTCGGCGTACCCGGCCGCCGAGCAGGGGCCGGAACAACAACGCACGGCGACCGGGGAGTGGACAAGGCCGGGAACGGCCGCTCAAAGCGTTCCCGGTCACCCCACTGCCCGGCGCCGTGCGCGCCGACCACCGCCGAGGCGACGGTCTTCCCGGGGCCCGCCGGGACCCCTTTGGCGGTGTGCCGACCGCGGGCGCGCGCCCCTCCCCGGGGGGAGGCGGGACGCGCGGTGCCGTTCCACGGTCGTACAGCCGCACTCACCAAGGTAAGACGTATCTGGGTCGGCAAAGTTACGTCCGGGGGGTGTGAGTTGCCTCTCGCTGCGTTCCGCGCCCCCTGCTTCACCCGCCCATACCACATGACTTCGGGCGCTCGGCGTCACCCTCCCCGCAGTGATGGCAACCCAGCGTGATAGGAATCGTGGCATTCCGGTACGGACAGGGCGGGAGAGACACAGATGGCCAGGAACGTTGTCGTCACGGGTGGTGGCACCGGAATCGGCCTCGAGATCGCCCGGCGGTTCGCCGACGCCGGCGACGCGGTGGTGATCGTCGGGCGGCGCCGCGCGGTGCTGGAGGCGGCGGCCGAACGGCTCGGCCCCACCGTCACCCCGCTGGTCTGCGACCTGGCCGACCCGGACGAGGTGGAGGCGGCGCTGACCAGGCTGCCGGCCCGGATCGACGTCCTGGTCAACAACGCCGGCAGCCGGGAGACCGGCTTCGGGGCCGGCCCGCACGCGCTGCTGGCCCGCTGGCGCGGCGACTTCGAGCGCAATGTGCTGACCGCCGTGCTGCTCACCGAGTCGGTCCGCGACCGGCTCACCCCGGGCGAGGGCCGGGTGATCACGATCAGCTCGATCGCCGCGCTGCGCGGGGCCGGCTCCTACGGGGCAGCCAAGGCCTCGCTGCACGCCTGGAACCACTTCCTGGCCGCCCAGCTCGGCCCCTCCGGGATCACCGCCAACCTGGTGGCGCCCGGCACGGTGGCCGGCACCGAGTTCTTCGGGCCGCGGCTGGACGAGGCCGAGGTCTCCCGGCGGGCCGCCCGCACGCTGCTGGGGCGGATCGGGGAGACCGGCGAGGTGGCCGCCGCCGTGCACTTCCTGGCCTCGCCCGAGGCCGGCTTCATCACCGGCGAGATCCTGCACTGCAACGGCGGCGAGCTCCTCGGGCGCTGACGGCCCGGCGTCCGCCGGACAGGCCCCGGGAACCCGCCGCGGTCGCGGGGGTCAGGCGCCGAAGCGGCGCAGCCGCAGGCTGTTGCTGACCACGAAGACCGAGGAGAAGGCCATCGTGGCGCCGGCGACCACCGGGTTGAGCAGGCCGGTGGCGGCCAGCGGGAGGGCGGCCACGTTGTAGGCGAAGGCCCAGAACAGGTTGCCCTTGATGGTGCCCAGGGTCCGCCGGGAGAGCCGGATCGCGTCGGCCGCCACCCGCAGGTCGCCGCGGACCAGGGTCAGGTCCCCGGCCTCGATCGCCGCGTCGGTGCCGGTGCCCATGGCCAGGCCCAGGTCGGCCTGGGCGAGCGCGGCGGCGTCGTTGACGCCGTCGCCGACCATCGCCACCGACCGCCCCTGGCCCTGCAGCCGCTTGATCACCGCGACCTTGGCCTCGGGCAGCACCTCGGCGATCACGTCGGCCGGCTCGATGCCGACCTCGGCGGCCACCGCGCGGGCCACCGCGCCGTGGTCGCCGGTCAGCAGCACCGGCCGCAGGCCGAGGGCGCGCAGCTCGCGCACCGCCGCCGCACTGGTGGGCTTGACGGTGTCGGCGACCACCAGCAGCGCGCGGGCGGCCCCGTCCCAGCCGATCGCGACGGTGCTGCGCCCGGCGGCCTCGGCGGCGGCCCGGGCCGCGGCCAGCTCGGCGGGCAGCGGCTGTGCCCGGTCGGCCAGCAGGCTCGGGCGCCCGGCGAGCACCGCGTGCCCGTCCACCACGCCCTGCACGCCCAGGCCCGGCAGGTTCGCGAAGCCCTCGACGGCGGGCAGCGGGCCCAGCTCGGCGGCGGCCGCGGCGGCGATGGCCCGGGCGATCGGGTGCTCGGAGGCGTGCTCCAGGGCACCGGCCAGGCGCAGCGCCTGCTCGCGGGAGACGCCCGAAGCGGTGTGCACCGCGGTCAGCGCCATCGCGCCGGTGGTGACGGTGCCGGTCTTGTCGAGCACGATGGTGTCCACCCGGCGGGTGGTCTCCAGCACCTCGGGGCCCTTGATCAGGATGCCCAGCTGGGCGCCGCGCCCGGTGCCGACCAGCAGCGCGGTCGGGGTGGCCAGGCCCAGGGCGCAGGGGCAGGCGATGATCAGCACGGCGACGGCCGCGGTGAAGGCCTCGGTGGCGCTGCCGGTGGCCAGCAGCCAGCCGATCAGGGTGCCCAGCGCGATCAGGATCACCACCGGCACGAAGACCGCGGAGATCCGGTCGGCCAGCCGCTGGGCGGCGGCCTTGCCGTTCTGCGCCTGCTGGACGAGCTCGGCCATCCGGGCGAGCTGGGTGTCCGCGCCGATCCGGCGGGCCTCGACCACCAGCCGCCCGCCCGCGTTGACGGTGGCGCCGGTGACCTGGTCGCCGACGGCGACCTCGACCGGGACGGACTCGCCGGTCAGCATCGAGGCGTCCACCGCGGAGCTGCCCTCGACGACCACGCCGTCGGTGGCGATCTTCTCGCCCGGGCGGACCACGAAACGGGTGCCGACGGTCAGTTCGGCCACCGGGACGCGGATCTCGCGGCCCTCGCGCAGCACCGCCACGTCCTTGGCCCCCAGGTCGAGCAGGGCGTGCAGGGCGGCCCCGGCCCGGCGCTTGGAGCGGGCCTCCAGCCAGCGGCCGAGCAGGATCAGGGTGGTGACGGCGGCGGCGGTCTCCAGGTAGAGGGCCGAGCCGGCGTCACCGCGGGTTATCGAGAGGGTGAACTCGTGCTTCATCCCCGGGTGGCCCGCGTCGCCCAGGAACAGCGCCCAGGTCGACCAGCCGAAGGCCGCCAGGGTGCCGAGCGAGACCAGGGTGTCCATGGTGGCCGCGCCGTGGCGCAGGTTGGTCCAGGCCGCCTGGTGGAAGGGCCGGCCGCCGTAGGCCACCACCGGGCCGGTGAGCGCGAAGGCCAGCCACTGCCAGTTGGTGAACTGCAGGGCCGGGACCATCGAGAGCAGGATCACCGGGAGGGTGAGCACGGCGCTGAGCAGCAGCCGGTCGCGCTGCGGGTCGCCGGCCGCGGCTGCCGCGGTGCCGGTGGCCGGGGCGTCGGGGGCGCTGGGGGCGGGCGGCGGCGCGGGGAGTTCGGCGGTGTAGCCGGTGCGCTCGACGGTGGCGATCAGGTCGGCCACGCTGACGCCGGGTCCGAAGTCGACCCGGGCCTTCTCGGTGGCGAAGTTGACGCTGGCCGCGACGCCGTCCATCCGGTTGAGCTTCTTCTCGATCCTCGCCGCGCAGGAGGCGCAGGTCATGCCGCCGATCGCGAGCTCGACGCGGTCGCTCGTGCCGACGGGGGCGGAGATGGCGGTGCTCATCGTGCGGGCTCCTTCGGGACCTTCGAGGAGGGGGAGGGGCGGGGGTGCCGGGGCCGGTCCGGCCCCGACCCCCGCGGGCGGCCTGACGGCGCGTGGCCTCAGGCCGCGGGGCCGACCAGCTCGTAGCCTGCCTCGTCGATGGCGGCGCGCACGTCGGCCACCTCCAGGGGCTGCTCGGAGGAGACGGTCACGGTGCCGGCCTTGGCGTCGGCGGCCACCTCGGTGACACCCTGCAGAGCGGCGAGTTCGGCACTGACCGACTTCTCGCAGTGGCCGCAGCTCATGCCGGTGACGGTGTAGGTGACGGTGTTGGACATCGCAGCCTCCAAAAGGGTGAGGGGCGCCGGGGACGGCGCGCCGTACTGTCGAGAACACGATACCCCCTAGGGGTATTCCAGGGGGAGGGTGGACGCCTGACGCGGTGAGACGGTCGCCATGGTCCGACGACCGACAGTAGCCCCACTGGTACCAGGCGTCGCTCTCCGCCGCTCGCGCTCCCCCGGACGGGCTGCGCTCCGGTCCGCCCGCCCGCCGATCGAGGGACGCGAAGGTGGGCGTCCGGGCGCAATGTCCGTAATGTTCGGCGGGTGCTCAGCTTCCGCCGCCCCAGCCCGCTGCTGGCCCCCGACCTCAAGGGGTTGCCCCGGGCGCGCCGGCGGAGCGCGCTGGCCGCCGTCGACCTGCGGGACCTGTCCTGGCGGCGGCGGGCCACCCCGGCGCTGCTGGCCATCGTCGGCGTCTGCATCGCGGACCTGTCCACCGGGCGGGAGCGCTACCTGGCCCCGCTGATGACGGTGGTGCCCTCGGTCGCCGCGCTCACCCTGTCGGCGGTCGGCGTGCTCGGGGTCTGCGCCGTGGGCCTGGTGGCGCTGATCGGGCTCAACCACTACGACCAGGTCACCGCCGTGCACGACCAGCGCTTCCTGTTCGGCTCGATGATCACCTATGCCGCGCTGACCGTGTTCAGCGCCTATGTCGCGGAGATCCGGATGCGCCGGGCGGCGGCCTTCGCCGCCGTCAGCTCGGTGGCCGAGGCGGCCCAGCGCGCGCTGCTGCGCCGGCCGGGGCCCGAGGTCGGCCCGCTGCGGCTGGCGGTGCGCTACGCCTCGGCGGCCGACGAGGCGCGGATCGGCGGCGACCTCTACTCGGTGCTCGACACCCCGCACGGCACCCGCGCGGTGGTCGGCGACGTGCGCGGCAAGGGGCTGGACGCCGTGCAGACGGCCGCCGTGGTGCTCGGCGCGTTCCGGGAGGCCGCCTATGACGAGCCGGGCCTGCGCCAGGTGGCCGCCCGGATCGAGGCGAGCGTCGAACGGCACGCTCCGGACGGGGAGTTCACCACCGCGCTCTTCGTGGAGGTGCGCGGCGGCGGGGCGATGGAGCTGCTGCAGTACGGGCACGTGCCGCCGCTGTGGGTGGGCGCGGACGGCTCGGTGACGGTGCTGGAGGCCCCCGATCCGTGGGTGCCGCTCGGGCTCGGCCGCCTGGCCCCGGGCCAACCGCAGAGCTGGGACCAGCGGTTCGGCGCCGGGGACGTGCTGGTGCTCTGCACCGACGGCGTGGTGGAGGCCAGGCGCAAGGGGAGCGGGGAGTTCTATCCGCTGGACCAGCGGGTCGGCGCGCTGGTCGCGGGGGCCGGCGGCTCGGTGTCCGAGCTGGACGACGCGGTCGGGCGGCTGTACGCCGACCTGCTCGCGCACACCGGCGGCGAACTCAACGACGACGCGCTGCTGCTGCTGGTCAGCCGGATCGACTGACCGGCAGCACGCGGCCGGGGCAGGCGGTGGTCAGGCGGTGACGGCCTCGGCCAGGGCGCGGAAGATCAGCGCGGTGGAGGTGGCGCCCGGGTCCTGGTGGCCGATGCTGCGCGGGCCCAGATAGGAGGCGCGGCCCTTGCGGGCCTGCAACGGGGTGGTGGCCCGGGCGCCCGCCTCGGCGGCCTCGGCGGCCAGCGCGCTCGCCTCGCGCAGCGTGAAGCCGTCGAAGGCGGCGCGCTCCAGGGCGGCCACGCCCGGTTCGAAGGCGTCGACCATGGTCTTGTCGCCGACCGCGGCGCCACCCAGCTTCTGCACCGCGCCCAGCCCGGCCCGCAGGGCCTCGGCCAGCGCGGTCAGGTCCGCGCTCGGCGCCGGCAGGGCCGCCCCCGCGACGCGCAGCGCGGTGCCGTAGAGCGGCCCGGAGGCGCCGCCGACCTTGGAGATCAGCGTGCTGCCGGCCTTGCCGAGCACGGTGCCGGGCGTGGCGTCGGCATCCAGCGCGTCCACGGCAGCGGTCACGGCGGCGAAGCCGCGCCGCAGGTTGCTGCCGTGGTCGCCGTCGCCGATCGCCGCGTCCAGCGCGGTGAGTTCCTCGTGCTGCCGGTCGATGGCGGCGGCTGCGGCGCGCAGCCAGCCGAGCGCGAGTTCGCGGTCCAGGTCGTTGCGCATGCGGGCTTTCCTCGAAGGGCTCGGGTCCGGGCGGGCGTCGGGGCGGGGGGTGGTCCGGGCGGTGGTGCTCCTGGCAGCGGGGCGGCCGGTCAGTCGCGGCGCAGGGCCGCGGTGCGCACGGGGGCGTCCCACAGCTCCAGGAGGTCGGGGTCGACCTTGGTGAGGGTGAGCGAGAAGCCGGCCATGTCCAGGCTGGTGACGTAGTTGCCGACCAGGTTGCGCACGATGGTGATGCCGCGCTCGGCCAGCCGGGCGGCCACCTCGCCGTAGACGATGTACAGCTCCAGCAGCGGGGTCGCGCCGAGGCCGTTGACCAGGGCGATCACCTCGTCGCCGGCGGTCAGGGTGTGGTCGGCCAGGATGGTCTCCACCACCTCGGCGACCAGCTCGGCGGCCGGACGCAGCGGCGCGCGGCGGCGCCCCGGCTCACCGTGGATGCCGACGCCGACCTCGATCTCGTCCTCGGGCAGCTCGAAGCCGGGGCGCCCGGCGGCCGGCACGGTGGCGGCGGTCAGCGCCACCGCGAAGGAGCGCGAGGCGGCCACCGCGCGCTCGCCCATCGAGGCGACCTCGGCCGCCTTGGCGCCGCGCTCGGCCAGGGCGCCGGTCACCTTCTCGACCACCACGGTGGCGCCGGTGCCGCGCCGCCCGGCGGTGTAGGTGGAGTCCTGCACGGCGACGTCGTCGTCGACCAGCACGGTGCGGACCTCGGTGCCCTCCTCGGCGGCCAGTTCGGCGGCGAGCGAGAAGTTCATGACGTCGCCGGTGTAGTTCTTCACCACGAAGACCACCCCGGCGCCGCCGTCGGTGGCGTGGACGGCGGCCAGAAGCTGGTCGGGCACCGGGGAGGTGAACACCTCGCCGGGGCAGGCCGCGTCCAGCATGCCGGGGCCGACGAATCCGCCGTGCAGCGGCTCGTGGCCCGAGCCGCCGCCGGAGATCACGGCGACCTTGCCGGGCCGGGGTGCGTCGGCCCGGTGGATCACCCGGTTCGCCCGGTCCACCGTCAACTCCGGGTGGGCGGCGGCGATTCCGGCCAGGGTGTCGTCGAGCACGGACTCGGGGGTGTTGATCAGCTTCTTCATCGGTGTCTCCGGTGGGGGCGATTGGACCGGCTCGCCTCCGAACCTACGCCACCCGGGGAGGGTTCCTCAGACGTTCGCCAGGACGTGGCGTGGCGGGCCCGGCACGGTCGGTCTAGGCTCGGTCGGCATGAGGAGCTCGGTGGGAATCGTCCTGGTGTCGCACAGTCCGCTGCTGGGCGCGGGGGTGCGCGAGCTGGTGGAGCAACTGGGCGGGGGCTCGGTGGCGGTGGAGGTGGCGGCCGGGACCGAGGACGGCGGGATCGGGACCAGCTACGAGCTGATCGCCGAGAGCGTGCGCAAGGTGGACGGTGGCGCGGGGGTGGTGCTGCTGCCGGACCTCGGCAGCTCGGTGCTGACCGCCCGGGCCGTGCTGGCCGACCTGGAGCGGGCGGAGCTGGTGCTGGTGGATGCGCCGTTCGTGGAGGGGGCGGTGGCCGCGGTGGTCACGGCCTCGACCGGGGCCGCGCTGGCCGAGGTGGTCCGCTCGGCGCAGGAGGCCTGGCAGGCGCACAAGTTCTGACGGGCAGCGCTATTTGGCGTCGGCGTAGCACTCCACCACGGCGGTGCTCATCGGGAACCTGACCGGGCTCGCCCCGAAGACCAGCCGGCTGGCCTCGTCCGCCGCGGCGGTGACGGCGGCGGCCACCTGATCGGCCGTATCGGCAGGGCTGTGCACCACCACCTCGTCGTGCTGGAAGAAGACCAGGTGCGGGCGGGACCCGGGGCGCTCCAGCTCGGCCAGCCGGCGGCGCAGTGCGGCCAGCAGGGCCAGCGCCCAGTCCGCCGCGCTGGCCTGGATCACGAAGTTGCGGGTGAACCGGCCGCGGGCCCGGGTGGAGCGCCCGCCCTGCTCGCCGCCCTCGCTGCCGGGCTCGGCGGTGCTCTCGGCCAGGTCGAGCCAGGCGTCGGAGGGCGGCGGGCAGGGGCGGCCCAGCCGGGAGCTGACGATGCCGCCGTCCTCACCGGTACGGGCGGCGGCCTCGACGTAGCCCATCGCGGCCGGATAGCGCTGGCGCAGGGTGGCCAGCAGCGGGCCGATGTCCCCGCTGGTCTGCCCGTACATCGCGCCGAGCAGGCCGAGCTTGGCCTTGTCCCGGTCGCCCTGGAAGGCGGTGGCGGCCAGCGCCTGGTACAGGTCGCCGCCGGCGGCGGTGCGGGCCAGCGCGGCGTCCCCCGAGAGGGCGGCCAGCACCCGGGGCTCCAGCTGGGCGGCGTCGGCCACCACCAGCCGCCAGCCGGGATCGGCCACCACCGCGCGGCGCAGGATCCGCGGGATCTGCAGCGCGCCGCCGCCGCGGCTGGCCCAGCGCCCGGAGACCACCCCGCCGACCACGTACTCGGGGCGGAAGCGGCCGCCGCGCGTCCAGGCGTCCTGCCAGGCCCAGCCATGCGCGGCGTGGATCCGGGACAGCTCCTTGTAACGGATCATCAGCTCGGCGGCCGGGTGGTCCACCTCGCGCAGCTCCCAGGAACGGGTGGAGGTGAGCCGGACGCCCTGCTCGGCGAAGGCGCGCAGCACCTGGGTGTGCGAGTCGGGGTTGAACGGCTTGCCGCCGAGCACCTGCTGGAGCCGCACGGAGAGCTCCGCCAGCCGGGCCGGCTGGGTGCCGGCGATGTGCGGGCGGGGGCCGAGCAGCTCGGTGAGCAGCCGGTCGTGCACCTCGGTGCGCCAGGGCAGGCCGTCCTCGGCCATCTCGGCGGCGGCCAGGGCGCCGGCCGACTCGGCGGCCACCAGCAGCCGGAAGCGTGCGCGGGCCTCGTCACCCTCGATGGCGCGCAGCCGGCGCTGCTGGTCCGCGTGGACCTCCAGCACGGCCGCCAGCGGATCGACGCCGGGCGGCAGTTGCAGGCGGTCGGGGGCGAAGAGGGTGTCCTGGGCCTCGCTCGGGCCGGCCTCGGGCAGGTCGGCGGGCACCGGCAGGCCGCGCAGCCGGGCCACGGCGGCGCCGAGCGAGCGCGGCGCGCCCCAGCGGCCCTCGTGCGCCAGCAGCAGGGCCTCGACCAGCCGCAGGTCGTGGCAGCGGCCGAGCCGGTGCGGGAGCTGGGGCAGCAGCGGGGCGTACCCGGACTCGGCGGCGGCCCAGACCCAGCGCGGGTGCTCGGCAGCCTCCAACTCGGCGACGGTGCTGGCGAGCTCGGCGGTGCGCAGCGGAGCGCCGACCGGCTCGCCCGCCTCGGTGAGGCGGTGCAGGCGGCCACCGCGCCCGTGGGCGTCGGGGACCAGGGCGATCCTGGCGGGCACGGCGGGACTCCGTATCGGTACGAGCGAGCGGTGCGGGGCGGGCGGGTGGTGCGGACAGGCGGGGCAGCAGCTGGGGCGACGGGCCGGGGTGCTGCCCAGCCCCGACCGTAGCGCGCGGCACTGACAGCGGCGCGTAGGGTCGGCGGAATGACGGACAATCCCTTCTTCGCACCCAGCCGGCTGCCCTACGGACTGCCGCCCTTCGCCGAGATCCGCGTGGAGCACTACCGGCCGGCCCTGGAGGCGGGCATGGCCGGGCAGCTGGCCGAGATCGCCCGGATCACCGCGAATCCCGAGCCCGCCACTTTCGAGAACACCGTGGTGGCCCTGGAGCGCACCGGGGAGCTGCTGCGCCGGGTGCTGGCGGTGTTCGAGGTCAAGACGGCCGCCGACACCGATGCGGTCCTGCAGGAGCTGGACGCCGAGTTCAAGCCCCGGCTGGCCGCGCACCGCGACGCGGTCCACCTGGACCGCGCGCTCTTCGCCCGGATCGACGCGGTGCACGCCGAGCGCGCCGGGCTGGAGCTGGACGCCGAGTCGCTGCGCCTGCTGGAGCGCCATCACAGCCGCTTCGTGCGGGACGGGGCGCAGCTGCCCGAGGCCGACCAGCAGCGGCTGCGCGAGCTGAACGCCGAGCTGGCCGCCGCGACCGCCGCGTTCGGGCAGAACCTGTACGCCGCCAACGCGCAGGGCGCGCTGGTGCTGGAGCGGGCCGAGGAGCTGGCCGGGCTCTCCGAGGCCGCGATCGAGGCCGCGGCCGACAACGGCCGGGCCCGCGGGTACGAGGGCAGGTACGTGCTGAGCCTGCTCAACTTCACCGAGCAGCCCGCGCTGGCCCAGCTGACCGACCGTGAGGTCCGGCGCCGGCTGCTGGCCGCCTCGGTGGACCGGGCGCTCGCCACGAACGGGCCGGTGGCCGCGCGGATGGCCGCGCTGCGCGCCGAGCGGGCCGCGCTCTTCGGCCACCCGAGCCACGCCGCCTACGTGGTGGAGGACGAGACCGCGGGGAGCGTGGCTGCGGTCACCGAGCTGCTGGAGCGGCTGGTGCCGCCGGCGGTGGCCAACGCCGAGCGGGAGCTGGAGCGGCTGCGGGCGGCCGCCGAGGCCGACGGCGTCACTGACTTCGGCCCGCACGACCTGGCGTACTACGCCGAGCGGGTGCGGCTGGCCGAGTACGACCTGGACAGCGCCGCGCTGCGCCCGTACTACGAGTTGGAGCGGGTGCTGCACGACGGGGTGTTCCACGCGGCCGGCCTGGTCTACGGGCTGAGCTTCACCGAGCGCCCCGAGCTGGTCGGCTACCACCCCGACACCCGGGTGTTCGAGGTCTTCGAGCAGGACGGCACCCCGCTGGGTCTCTTCCTGGCCGACTTCTTCGCCCGGCCGTCCAAGCGCGGGGGTGCCTGGATGGACGAACTCGTGCTGCAGAACGGCCTGTTCGACCATCGGCCGGTGGTCTACAACAACCTGAACATCACCAAGCCGGCGCCCGGCTCCCCGGCGCTGCTGAACGCCGACGAGGTCCGCACGGTGTTCCACGAGTTCGGCCACGCGCTGCACGGCCTGTTCTCGGCGGTGCGCTACCCGCTGCTGGCCGGCACCCAGGTGCCGCGCGACTTCGTGGAGTTCCCCTCGCAGGTCAACGAGATGTGGGCGAACTGGCCCGAGGTGCGGGCCAACTACGCCCGGCACCACGAGACGGGCGAGCCGCTGCCGGCCGAGCTGGTGGACCGGCTCGCCGAGGCCCAGCAGTTCGGCGAGGGCTACCGGACCGTCTCCTACCTGGCCGCCACGCTGCTGGACTGGGCCTGGCACACCCTGCCGGCCGGCGAACTCGTCGAGGACGCGGGCGCGTTCGAGGCCGCGGCGCTGGAGCGGGCCGGCCTGGCGCTTCCCGCGGTGCCGCCGCGCTACCGGACGGCGTACTTCAGCCACCTGTTCACCAACGGCTACAGCGCGGGCTACTACGCCTACATCTGGTCGGAGGTGCTGGACGCCGACACGGTCGAGTGGTTCCGCGGCAACGGGCGGCCGGTGCGCGAGAGCGGGGAGCTGTTCCGGCGCGAACTGCTCGCCCGGGGCAACACGGTGCCGGCGCTGGCGGCGTTCCGCGCGGTGGTCGGGCGCGAGCCCGATGCCGCGCCGCTGCTGGCCCGGCGCGGGCTGGCCGGGTAGACCGGGTCATGCGGACGCGGGTGCGTCACGAGCGGACTCGTGGCGCACCCGCGCACCCGCGCACCCGCGCGGCCCGGGCCCGGCCCGGGGTGACGGTTCAGCCCGGGATGATCGAGAAGGCGCCGCCCTGCAGCGGGGTCTCGGTGTACTGGCCGCTGTCGATGGCCTGCGGCCCGTAGTTCGAGAAGCTCTGGCCGTTCACCGTGAGGTTGGCGAAGTCCAGCTCGTTGAAGGACGGGTAGCTCTGGCTCGGCGACTCGATGACCGCCTCGGCGCTGACGTTCTGGGCGCGCAGGGTCTTGGTGACGGTCTTGGTCCAGCCCTTGGTCACGTCGGTGAGCGTCAGCGTGTAGCTGCTGCGGCTGGTGTTCACCACGCTGGCGTTGAAGGTGTCGCCGGCGCTGACCGGGTTGCTGAAGTACTGCGGCGGCGCCGGGTACATCTCGTACCAGGCGGAGTAGACCGGGGAGCCGCTGGAGCAGTCCGCCTGGACACCGGTCTGCTCGACCGTCGACGAGCCGTAGCCGTCGATGCCGATCCACGGGGCGAACAGGTCGTTGGTGGTGTTGCACTGGACGTCCGGCATGGTCCAGGAGCCGGTGATGCTCTTGAAGCCGCTGCCCTGGGCGACGTAGCCGCCCCAGTTGCTGTCGCCGGAGAACGGCTGGCCGCCCCAGGTGTGGTGCGGGGCGTAGAAGTGCGGGGTGGCGGCCTGGGCCGCGGGGGCGGCGAAGGCGGCACCGGAGAGGGCGAGCAGCGCGGCTATGGCGGCGCGGGCGGGCTTGCGCAGGCGAGTGCTGGTCATGTGGGGCTGCTCCTTGAAACGTGGGGGGTCGACACGCCGAGCAGCCCTCGGGTGGGGCCTGAGGACTGCCGGGTGTGCGGATCAGCGTGCGGTCCGGTGGTCACCGGCTGGAAGGCGGAAAGGGGGACAGGAATCTGCCATGGCGGAAACATGACAGCTTGTCGGAACTCCTGGTAGTCGCCCTGGCGCACTCCGACACCGGATCGGCGATGGTCCGTCAGATGTGCCTGGCCGAGTCCCAGTTGCCGCCGCCCGCCGGGACGATGGCGAACGATCCGTTCTGCAGCCCGGTCTCGGTGTACTGGCCGCTGTCGATGGCCTGCGGCGCGAAGCTGTCGAAGACCTGGTTGTTCACCGTGACGTTGGAGAAGTCCAGCTCGTCGAAGGACGGGTAGCTCTGGCTCGGCGACTCGATGACCGCCTCGGCGCTGACGTTCTGCGCGCCCAGGTTCTGCGTGGTGTTCTCGGTCCAGCCGAGGGTGTTGTCGGTCAGCGTCAGCGTGTAGTTGCCGTTGCCGTCGGTGGTCACGCTGCCGGTGAAGCTGTCGCCGGTGTTCACCGGGTCGCTGAAGTACTGCGGCGGCGCCGGGTACATCTCGTACCAGCCGGAGAGCACCGGCGAGCCGCTGGAGCAGTCCACCTGGACGCCGGTCTGCTCGACGGTCTGCGAGCCGTAGCCGTCGATGCCGACCCAGGGGGCGAACAGGTCGTTGCTGGTGTTGCAGGTGACCTGCGGCATCGTCCAGGAACCGGAGATGCTGGTGAAGTTGCTGCCCTGGGCGACGTAACCGCCCCAGACGCCGCCGTCGTAGCGGCGCGCGCCGTGGCCGTAGCGCAGCGCGGTGTGCGAGCCGTGCTGGGCGGGGCCGAAGGTCGTGGTGGAGCCCGGGGCCGCGGCGAAGGCCGGCGTGGCGAGCGCGGCCCCGGAGACGGTGAGTGCGGCGGCGACGGCGAACCGCAGTGCACGAACGGTGCGAAGACTGGACACGGGGTACTCCTCATCCGTGGGGGTGGAGCACCGCGGCTGCCCTCGGGTGGGGGCCTGACGGCTGCCGGGCGATGCGGCTCAGCGTGCGGCCCCGTGGTGACCCGCTGGAAGGTGGAGGCCGGGGCCGGAATGCGACATGGCGGTAACATGACAGCTGTCAGAACTCTTGATTTCCGCCCTGACGTGCACCAAAGTCGGGTCGACAACAGGCCGGACGCCGAGGTGAGAGGCCGGTCGCGGAGCAGTGTGAGCCGGGGGCAGGGCAGGTGGCCGAGCAGTGGACGGGGCGGTTCGGTGGCCTGGGACTGGCCGCCGACCAGGAGTTGCTCTACCTCCACCTGCTGTCCAGCCCGGGCCTGAGCGCGGCTCAGCTCGCCGGCGCGCTCGGGATCGCCGCCGAGCAGGCACAGGCGGCGCTCGGCGCGCTGGCCGAACTCGGCCTGGTCGAGCGGCCGGTGGCGGACGGCGGGGTGTGGAGCGCGGCGGCCCCCGACGTGGCGCTGGAGGAGCTGCTGCTCCGTCGCGAACTGGAGCTGCGCCGCACCCGCGGGCGGATCACCGAACTGCTGCGCACCTACCGGCGTACCAGCAGCGGCCCCGAGGGCGAGCTGGTCGAGGTGATCACCGGGCGCGAGTCGATCTCCGAGCTGTGGCGCAGTCTCCAGGTGGGCGTGCGGCAGCAGTTGCGGGTGCTGGACAAGCCGCCGTACATCCGACGCTCCGACCCGGAGCTCGAACTCGCCGCGCTCGGCCGGGGGGTGCGGATGCGGGTGGTCTACGAGAGCCAGGTGCTGCGCGACCCCGAGCGGGTGGCCGAGATCCAGCTGTACGCCGGGGCGGGCGAGCAGGCCCGGGTGCTGCCCGCCCTGCCGCTCAAACTGGCGCTGGTGGACGACCGTTGGGCGCTGCTGCCGGTCAGTTCGGGCACCGAGCTGCAGAGCGTGCTGCTGGTGCGCCCCTCCTCGCTGCTGGACGCGCTGGCGGGGCTGTTCGAGCTGTACTGGTCGCGGGCGATGCGGGTGCCCGCGGCCGACTCCACCGACCTGCCGCGCGACCGGCACCGCCAGTTGCTGACACTGCTCGCGGCCGGGCTGACGGACGAGAGCATCGCGCGGCAGATGGGCGTCTCGACGCGGACGGTGCAGCGCTGGGTGCGGGAGCTGATGGACCGGTTCGGCGCGCGCACCCGGTTCCAGGCCGGGATCCAGGCGGCGCGCGCCGACCTGCTCTGAGGGCTCCTTCGACCGGGGCCCCTCAGCTCGTGACCGTCAGGGTGGCCTCGGTGCCACGGGGGAGCCGGACCTGCGGGTGCCCGGGGGTGCGGGTGTCGAGGGTCGCCCGGTCCGTGCCGGTGACGGTGATCCTGGCGGTGGGCGGGGCGGCCAGCTCGGTCCAGCCGCCGTCGGCCCGGAAGGTGACGGTGTAGGAGCCGGCCGCCCAGCTCTCGTGCTCGGGGCGCCCGGCCAGGACGGGCGCGTACGGTCCGAAGGCCGGGCCGTCCCCGGGCGCGGGCGCCGCGTCCGTCCCCAACGCGCAGTAGCCGCCGTCGCCCTGGCACCAGTACCACATGGTCCAGGCGCTCGCGAAGCCCGCCATCGCGGCGATCTGCTGGCGCACCAGCTCGGTGTTGCCCGGGGTGCGGGAGTTCGGCGGGCCCCACTCGCCGACCAGCAGCGGCATCCGGTGGGAAGTCGGGTAGGCGCTGATCGCGGCGGTGTAGGAGGCGATGAAGCCGTCGGCCGGGTTCCAGTCGGCGCCGTCCTCGACCGCGGTGTCGTAGAAGTGCGGGGCGTAGCCGAGCCGCGGCGGGCCCGGGCGCGGGTCGGTGAAGCCCGGCAGCCGGGTCGGCACGCCCTCGCCGACCAGGACGGTCGGCTCGACGAAGAGCCAACTGCGCTGGTCCACCGCGCGGATCGCGCCGATCAGCCGCTGGTACATGGCCGCCAGGCGTCCCTGTTCGAGCTGTGCCGAGGCGGCGGCGAGCACCGCCGGGTCGCTCGGGTCGCCGTCGACCGGTCCGAACGGCTCGTTGAACAGGTCGTAGCCCAGCAGCGAGCGGTGGCCGCGCAGTTCGGTGGCCAGGTGGGTGTAGAACTCGGCCTGCCAGCGGCGCAGGTCGGCGTCGTCGTAGAGGTGGCGGAAGGCGGCCTGCACGGCGGGCTGGAAGTAGCCGGCGAACCAGTCGTTCGGGTCCG
Source organism: Kitasatospora sp. NBC_01302 (assembly GCF_035976515.1). Taxonomy (NCBI): domain Bacteria; kingdom Bacillati; phylum Actinomycetota; class Actinomycetes; order Kitasatosporales; family Streptomycetaceae; genus Kitasatospora; species Kitasatospora sp. NBC_01302. The sequence continues at coordinate 3,422,737 of NZ_CP108404.1, read as the reverse complement.
GGACGAACGGCAGTCCGTCGTCCCGGGTGGCCCAGGGCGGGATGCCCCGGTCGCCGCCGCCGAAGGCCGGGCCGTAGACGTCCTGGTGGAAGTCGATCACGGCGAGCAGGCCGTAGCGGTCGGCCCAGCCCAGCAGGCGCTGGAGCTTGGCGAGTTCGGCCTGGTCGTCGTGGCCGCGGGCGGGCTCCAGGCGGTCCCAGGAGACCGCCACCCGGATCAGCGTGAAGCCGCGGTCGGCGATGGAGCGCAGGTCGGCCTCGGTGGTCTCGTCGTACTTGTCGAGATCGAAGCCGCGCGGTTCGAGGGCCCGCCCCGACCGGTCGGTGAAGAGCACCCGGCCGTCGGGGGTGGGGCTCGCGCCGGTGGGGAAGTCGGCACGGGGGTAGCCGGGCTGCGGGGCATCGGAGTGCGGGGTGCCCGGTTGGGCGAGCGCGGGGGGCGCGCCGATCAGCAGGGCGGCGGCGGTCAGCAGGCTCAGCAGCAGGGCGGCGGTGCGGCGGGTGGCGGTGCGGCGGGCGGCGGTACGGGTGGCGGGGACGGAGGGGGGATCGGTGTGGCGGGCGGCGGTACGGAGGGCAGTGATGCGCAGGGCGGCGGTACGGAGGGTGTGCACGGACACCTCGCACGGGCGGCGGGCAGGATGGGCGCCGATGCTCGCGCACCGGCGCCGCCGCGCGCAAGAGTGCCGCCGTCGCTACGCGCCGTCCGCCGGCGGAGCAGGGATCTCGGGCGGCGAGGCGGAGGTGCCGCCCGGCAGCGGGGCCGCCGGCAGGGGCGCGGCGGCGGCCAGCCGTCCCCAGAGCAGGTCGGCCAGTGCCTGCACCATCCGGGCCCGGGGGCAGGGCCGCTGCTCCAGCCACCAGTCCCCGGCGGCCAGCACCATGCCGGTGATGCCCCGCCCCCAGGCCTCGGAGAGCAGCGGTCCGTCGGGGCCGAGGTCGACCTGGGCGGTGACCGCCCGGGTGATCTCCTCGGCGATCTGCCGCAGCGCGGGCGCCAGCGCGTTGCCCACGCCGTGGGGGTCGCCCGGCTCCGGGTGGGTGAGCAGTTGGTAGACCTGCGGACGGGACTCGATGCCGGCCAGGTAGGTGTCCAGCACGTGCTCCACCCGCTCGCGGCGCTCCAGCGGTTCGTCGAGCGCGGTGCGCACGGCGGCCAGCAGGCCGGAGGTGTGACGCTCGGTCAGCGCCTGGAAGAGTCCGCTGCGATCGCCGAAGTGCCGGTAGAGGATCGGCTTGGTGATGCCCGCCTCGGCGGCGATCGCGTTCATGCTCGCGCCCGGGCCCTCCCGGCCGACCACCCGGTCGGCGGCGTTGAGCAGCTGCTCCCGGCGCGGTTCCTCGCGCGGTTCCTCCAGGGCGGTCACCCGGCCCTCCGTTCTCTCGGCTCCCCGTTGCGCTGTGCGTTGACAGCCGTGAGCTATCAGTAGCAGACTCCGACCATGTTACCCGGGGTAACACCCCATGGGTCCCCGGTGGGTGTGGCCCCGTGCGGCACGCCGGTCCACACCCCGGGCGGCCCGGCGAGCGGCACCCCGGACAGCACACGAACAGCACACGGAACAGCGCGCGGACAGCACACCGCACGGCGCGATCTTGATCCTGGAGGACTTCATGAACCCCTTCTCGCTGGCGCTCGGCGAGGACCAGCTCGCCGTCCGCGACTGGCTGCACGGTTTCGCCGCCGACGTGATGCGCCCGGCCGCCGCCGAGTGGGACGAGCGCGAGGAGACCCCCTGGCCGATCATCCAGGAGGCCGCCAAGCTCGGGATCTACTCGCTCGACTTCTACGCGCAGCAGTACTTCGACCCCTCCGGCGTCGGGATACCGGTGGCCATGGAGGAGCTCTTCTGGGGCGACGCGGGCATCGGCCTGTCGATCGTCGGCACCACGCTGGCGGCCGTGGCCGTGCTGGCCAACGGGACCGACGAGCAGATCGGCACCTGGGCCCCGCAGATGTTCGGCACCCCCGAGGACGTCAAGGTGGCCGCCTTCTGCTCCTCCGAGCCGGACGCCGGCTCGGACGTGTCGGCGTTGCGCACCCGGGCCGTCTACGACCAGGCCAAGGACGAGTGGGTGCTGAACGGCACCAAGACCTGGGCCACCAACGGCGGCATCGCCGCGGTGCACGTGGTGGTCGCCACCGTCGACCCGGCGCTCGGTGCCCGCGGGCAGGCCTCCTTCGTGGTGCCGCCGGGCACGCCGGGGCTGGCGCAGGGGCAGAAGTTCAAGAAGCACGGCATCCGCGCCTCGCACACCGCCGAGGTGGTACTGGACGACGTGCGGGTGCCCGGGCACTGCCTGCTGGGCGGCAAGGAGAAGCTGGACGAGCGCCTGGCCCGCGCGCGGGAGCGGGCGGCCGGCGGCGAGGCTGCCGGTGATGGGGCGCGGGGTGGTCAGGCGCGGGGCGGCGCGGGCAAGAACGCCGCGATGGCCACCTTCGAGGCCTCGCGCCCGGCGGTGGGCGCGCAGGCGATCGGGATCGCGCGGGCCGCCTACGAGGTGGCGCTGGACTACGCGAAGACCCGGGTGCAGTTCGGCCGCCCGATCATCGACAACCAGGGGGTGGCGTTCACCCTGGCCGACATGCGCACCCGGATCGACGCGGCGCGGCTGCTGGTCTGGCGGGCCTCCTGGATGGCCGCCAACCAGCAGCCGTTCACCGCGGCCGAGGGGTCGATGTCCAAGCTCTACGCCGGCGAGACCGCCAAGTGGGTGACGTCGCAGGCGATGCAGCTGCTGGGTGGCAACGGCTTCACCCGCGAGTACCCCGTGGAGCGGATGCACCGGGACAGCGCGATCTACACGATCTTCGAGGGGACCAGCGAGATCCAGCGGCTGGTGATCGCGCGGACCATCTCCGGGATGCCGATCCGCTGACGGCGGTCGAGCGGGCCGGTCAGGTGCGGTGCCGCTGCTCGACCGTGCAGTCGGGACCGGGGAAGATCAGCGTCTGCGTACCGTCGTCGAACCTGACCAGGTACGGGGGTTCGCCCTGGTCGCCGTGCACCTCGATGACCTCGCCCTCGCGGTCCACGATGCCGACCGCTCGGCTGTGGATATGCAGCCGGTCGCCCACGTCTGCGTGCATCTGCGGGACTCCTTTCGATGGTGGTTCCCGGTGGTGGATGGTCCTGCCGGGGGCAGTTCCTGAGGGCATCCCATCAGAGCGCGACCGTTCGCACGCCTTGCGTTACTCCGTCCGGCCGGGGATGTGGCCGGCGCCGGGGAGGGGGTCGGCGAGGGAGTCGGAGACGGGGGAGTGGGCGGCGGCGGTGGCAGCGGCGGCTGGGACGGGTGCGGGCGGCGCGAAGCGGGGTTCGCGGCGCTCCAGGAACGCGGCCAGGCCCTCGCGGACGTCCGGCGCCTCGCGGGAGCGGCGCTCCCAGGGGGCGAGGGCGGCGCGGGCGGCAGCCGGATCGGGCGCGGCCAGCGCCGCCTTGGCCGCGCCGATGGTCTGCGGCGAGCGGGCGGCCAGCAGCCGGGCGAACGCCAGGGCGCGGGCGTCGAGCAGCTGCGGCGGGTGCACCTCGTCCAGCAGGCCGAACCGCTCGGCGCGCTCGGCGTCCACCAACTCGCCGGAGAAGAGCAGGTACTTGGCCCTGGCCGGCCCGACCAGGCCGGCCAGCCGGGCGGTGGGGACCGCCGGGTAGACCACGCCGAGCTTGGCCGGGGTGATCCCCAGTCGCGCGTCCGCCGCGCCGAACCGCAGGTCGCAGGCGAGCGCGAGCTGGCAGCCGCCGCCCACGCAGGCGCCGTGCACCACGGCCAGCGTGGGGTGCGGGAAGGCGGCCAGCGCCTGCTCCGCCTCGACGTTGCGCGCGTGGTAGGCGTCGGCGCGGGCCGGATCGGCGTACACGGTGGAGAGTTCGGCGATGTCGGCCCCCGCGCTGAAGGTCCCCGCGGCGCCGGCGACCAGCAGGGTCCGCACGCCCGGTCGGGCCGCGAGGCCGGCCAGCAGTTCGGGGATCGCCTGCCACATCGCGAGGGTCACGGCGTTGCGCCGCTTCGGCCGGTCGAGGACGAGCACGGCCACGCCGTCCGCCTCGTCGTGGAAGACGCGCAGCCCCTCGGTGGGGGAGGGGAGTTCGGCGCGGTCGGCGGTGAGGGTCTGGTCGGTCATGCGGCCAACTCTCGCAGGTGGATGCGGTGGCCGACGGTGGTGGGCATGGTTGAATGCGCGGGACGGTGAGGCGGGACGGTGAGGGTGCGACCGAGCCGTGCCTGTCCGCGTTGTGCGTTGCCCGAGCTGTGCCTCTCCGCATTGTGCGTTGCCCCAGCCCGCCGAACCGGCAGACGAGGAGTCGATCAGTGGACCAGGAAAAGCTGCTGTCCCGGGACGCCTGGCTCGCCTCGCTGCCCCGCTCCTACACCGCCGCCGGCACCCTGCTGACCGACGAGGCGGGCCGGGTGCTGGTGGTCAAGCCCAACTACCGCCCCGGCTGGCAGTTCGCCGGCGGCGTCATCGACCTGGGCGAGGACGCGCTGGAGTGCGCGCGGCGGGAGCTGCGCGAGGAGACCGGGCTCGACCGGGAGATCGGCCACCTGCTGGTGGTCGGCTGGATCCACCCCTCCGAGCAGCTGAACCACCCCTCGGTGCACTTCCTCTTCGACGCGGGGAGCGTGCCGGTCGGCACCGAGATCACCCTCCAGGAGGCCGAACTGGAGGAGTACCGCTGGGTCGAGCCGGAGCAGGCCTGCGAACTCCTCGGCGAGGCACGCGCTCCCCGGCTGCGGGCCGCGCTGGCGGCCAGGGCGGACGGCGTGGTGCGGATCGTGTCCGGGACGGTGTCGGGGATCTGAGGCGCGGGCGCTTCGGGGCCTGACCGGTTGAGACGTGGCGGTGCGGAGTTGGTGAGCGAAGTGGGCATGGGGACGGGCATGGGTGTGGGGAGCGGAACGGACATGGGGACGGGCGTGGGTACCGGGACGGGCATGGGCTCGGGGGCGCTGGCGCCTGGGCAGGTCGAGGTCGGCTGGGTCGCGGTCACGGCGGCGAACGCAGCAGCCGCCGGCGCTGCCGCGGCCGGGGTGCTCGACGAGGCGGAGCGGCAGCGCGCCGCGGCGTTCCGGCGGGACGAGGACCGGGCGCTCTACCAGGTCGCCCACGTGGCGCTGCGCAAGGTGCTGGCCGAGCGCCTCGGCCGCGACGCCGCGGCGGTGACATTCCGGCGGGCCGTCTGCCCGGGCTGCGGCCAACTGCACGGCCGGCCCGAGCCGGTGGACGCGCCGGGCCTGGAGTTCTCGCTCTCGCACAGCGGCGACCTCGCGCTGATCGCGCTGGCCGCGCACCCGGTCGGCGCGGACGTCGAGCGGGCCGACGCCTTCGCGCCCGGCGCCGGTGCCGAGGTCGCCACCCAGCTGCACCCGGCCGAGCAGGCCGCACTGGCCGCGCTGGCCGATCCGTCGCCGCAGCGCTGGGCGGCTGCGGCGGTGCGCTGCTGGGTGCGCAAGGAGGCGTACCTGAAGGGGACGGGCATGGGCCTCGGGCGGGGCGTCGGCGTCGACTACGTGGGCCTCGGGCCTGGGTTCGGGACGGCGGCGAGGGGGTCCGGTGCGCTGCCGTCGGGTGCACAGGCGTTGGGTGCACAACCGTCGGGTGCACAACCGTCCGGTGCGCTGCCGCCCGCCGGGTGGGAGCTGCGGGCGGTCGAGGTGCCGCCCGGTTACGACGCGGCGATCGCGCTGCGGCTGCCGCCGGGCCTGTCGGGCGAGGCGGTCCGGGTACGTTCGGTGGAGTTGCGCCTGAGCTGACGGAACGTCGGGTGGTCCGATCCCTCCCGGGCTATTCGGTCCGGGTGCGCTCGCTCGGGTCGACCAGCCGCGGCCGGACCCTGGGCTCGCGTTCCAGCAGCCCCAGCCCGGCCATCCGTTCGGCCGCCAGCAGCACCGCCTGCTGCAGCGCCTCGGCCGTCGCCTCGACCGCCGGCACCGCCCCCGACGGCCCGGTGCGCCGCAGCAGGCGCACGACGTAGCCGCCGGGCACCGCGAGCCCGGCCACCACTCCGTGGGTCAGCCGGCTCGCGGCCGTTGCGGTCAGGATCGCCGGGCCGAGTCGAGCCGCCAGCATGCTGTAGACCGCGAACGGATAGCGGGCCACGTGCTGGACGGACGGCACGATGCCGTGCTCCGCGGCCAGCCGCTGGAAGACCACGCCCCGCGGTGAGTCGGCCGGTGCTCCGATCCACGGCCGGCCCGACAGTTCGGCCCAGTCGGCCGGCTCCGCCCACCCGTCGGGCAGCACGAGCCGGTACTCGTCCTCCAGCAGCGCCGTGGCCCGGACTCCGGGCGGCAGCGGGGTGGGTGCGTCCTGGTCGTCGGCGATGACCAGGGCGTCCAGCTCACCGAGCCGCAGCGCACGCAGGCCCTCGGCCGGCCCTGTTTCGACCAACCGCGGCTGCAGGGCCGGATGCGCCGTGGCGAGCAGGTGCAGGGCGGTCGTCGCGAAGTAGCTGATCGCGGTCGCCGGAACGCCGATCGCCACCGGCCCCGCCGCCTGCTCGCCCAGCGCGTTCAACTCCCGGGTGGCGTCGGTGAGGGCCTGCTGGATCCGTTCGCCCGCCTGGGCCAGCAGCCGCCCCGCGGCGGTCAGTTCGGCCCGTCCGCCGGTGCGGTCCACCAGCGGGACGCCCGTCTCCCGCTCCAGCCGGTTCAGTTGCTGCGACACCGCCGACGGCGTGTGCCCCAGGGCCCGCGCCGCGGCCGCCACGCCGCCGCCCTCGGCTATCGCCCGCAGGATCATCAGCCTTCTCGGATCGAGCTCCATTGCGCCACCTCTCCCGTCTCTCCCGTCCACGTGCGTCCCGGCGCCGGCCCTGGCTCTGCGCTGGCCCGGCCCGTGCTGCCGTGCCCGTGCTGCTCGGTCCGCGTTGCCGTGCCGTGCCGTGCCCGTCGCACCGTTAGCGAACCTACCGGGGGCATGCAGCTGTGCTGTCTTCCGGCAGCCCGGGCGGTCGGCCACAGTGAGGACGCCCTCGTCGGGCCTCGCCCCGCCTGCCGCCCGCCTGCTCACCCCGTGCCTCTCGGAGACCGCTCATGCCGCTGCCCCGTCCGCTCACCGCCGTCTGTACCGGAGTCCTCCTCGCCGCCGCAGTGACGGGCTGCCAGTCCGGCGGCGGCCCGGGGCGCACAGCCGGCACAGCCGGCGCGGCTGCCACGGCGGCTGCAGCTGCCGAGGCCGCCCGCTGGACGATCGCCATGCCCCCGGTGGCCAACGGCTACCAGCAGCAGCAGCCCACCGCCGCCCAGTTGAGCAAGATCAACGACACCATGGCCAAGCTGACCGCCCAGCTCCACCTCGACGGCCAGACCGTCACGGGCCTCTACGACGACCCCGCCGAGGACGCCTGGCTGATCGTCACCGGAGTCAACGGCAGCGGCTTCGACCAGAACGCCCTGCAGACCCTGATCAAGTCCCCCGCCATCAGCGGCGACGGCGCCGGGGACAAGTTCAGCACCACCTACCAGTCGGTCGACCCCGGCCCGCACGGCGGCAGCGACACCTGCCAGCAGACCCTGGAGACCAGCCCGAGCATCTACGGCACCCTGGCCGTCGAGTCCACCACCTGCATGTGGCTCACCCCGACCACCTTCGGCGCCGTCTACTTCGACAACAAGCGGGACGGCAAGATCGACTCCCACTCCTCCGCGATCACCCCCGCGATCGCCGGCCCGATCATGCGGGGCATCCGGGACAGCGTCGAGCACAAGTCCTGAGCCGGGGCGGTAGTGGTACCGCTCCGGATCGGCGGTGGCGCGGGAGGTTGCCCGGTGGGTCGCCGCACGAAGTGGGTCGTATGCAAGCGGCTTTCGGTGAACCGGCCCAGGGCCGAAACGACTCTGGGATACTGAAGCGTGTGACCACCGCGCCGCCGCCGCAGCCCTTCGCCTACCTGAACGCCCCCAAAGCCCAGTTGCACGGCCAGGTGCTGGGCGTGTTCGCACAGGCGAGGGAACGGTTCACGGTGCACCTGCGGCCCGAGGACGTCGTCGCCGAGCTCCGACAGGCGCCTGAGCAGCAGGCCTTCTCGCTGGAGGCGGTCGGCGCTTCGCTGGAGCAACTGGTGGAGTGGGGCAACCTGCGGGCTGACGCCGACACCGGCCGGGTCACCTCCGTCGAGGACTTCCACCGTGCTCGCTACCTGTACCAGCTGACCCGGCACGGCCAGGCGGCGCTGCGTGCCGTCGCGCTCTACGAGGAAGCGCTCGGGCAACGCGGCCAGCTGCAGTCCGTCGCCCTCGCCGACATCGCGGAGCAGCTCGGTCCGCTGCTGGCGCTCGCCGAGCAGGAGGACCCGGACCCGGCCAAGGTGCACCTGGCGCTTCTTCAACTGGCCGACCGCTTCGGCAGCCTGGCGGACAACGCGCAGGCGTTCATGGCCTCGCTGCGTCGCACGGTCGACTTCCAGGACGGTGACGAGGAGGCGTTCATCGCCTACAAGGACCGGCTGGTGGAGTACATCGAGCGCTTCATCGCGGACCTGGCCAACCGGGGCGCGCAGATCGCCGACCTGATCGACCGCCTGGAGGTGGCCGGGGTGGGCCGACTGCTGCTGGCGGCTGCCCGGCGCGAGGCCGTCGACGCCGTTCCGCTGGGCGATGAGGGTGCGGACGAGGCCGAGGCCGATCGGGCCAGGCAGGCGGCTCTGGCGCCGGCGCTGGCGGCCTGGGAGAACCGGTGGCGTGGGCTGTCCGACTGGTTCCTCAGCCGCTCCAGCCGCCGGCCCTCCCAGGCGAAGCTGCTGCGCGGTGCCGCGGTCAGCGCCATCACCGGGCTGGTCAACACCGTCGCTGCGCTCAACGAGCGGCGCGGCGGCCGTAGCGACCGCTCGGCCGATTTCCGGGCGCTGGCCCGGTTCTTCGCCGAGGCACCCGACGACGCGGCGGCGCACCGGCTGTGGCGCGCGGCCTTCGCGCTGACCCCGGCCCGGCACCTGACCGTGGACGCGACGACCGAGGCGGCGTGGCAGGACGCGGATCTCGCGCCGGCCACACCCTGGGGTGAGGCACCGCCGCTGGAGATCAGTCCGCGGCTGCGCGAGACCGGTTCGTACGAGCGGCGCGGCGCGCCCAACCGGGTCGCCGACCGGACCGCGGCCCGGCAGGCGCTGGCCGAGCAGGTCGAGCGGGAGGCGGCGCAGACGGCTGCCGCGAGGGCGAGGCTGGCCACCGACGGTCCGGTACTGCTGTCCGCCCTCGCGGGCCCGGACGGGCTGGACACCCAGGAGTTCCGGCTCTTCCTGGCCGTGCTGGGTGACGCGCTGTCGGCCCGGGTGCCGGGGGAGAGCGAGTCGTCCGCGATCACGGGCGACGGGACGATGGAGGTCCGGTTGAAGCTGGTGGACGCGGAACAGGTGGTCGAGATCCGCACGGTGGACGGTGTGCTGTCCGGCCCCGAGCACGTGGTCGAGATCATCGACCTCGCCCCGGCAGGAGACCCCGAGTGAGCGCCGTGCCGCTGGTCGACGCCCAGGCGGAGCGCCGCCGCGCGGCCCGGGCCCTGCTCGCCGCGCCGCTGCTGACCATCGTCGACGAGGCCGCCAAGGAGGACTTCCGGCTGGTGCGCAAGTACGCGGCCGAGCTCGCGGCCTGGTTCACCCAGGAGACCGGCTGGCGGCTGGTGGTCGACACCGAGACGGCCCGGCTGTTCAAGACGCCTGCACGACTGGACGACGCGACCCGCCCCGCCCGCGCGCCGCGCACCAAGGTGGCGTTCACCCGCCGGCGCTACGTCCTGCTCTGCCTGGCCCTGGCCGTGCTGGAGCGTGCCGACGCGCAGGTCACGCTCGGCCGGCTCGCCGAAGGCGTGCTGACCGCCGCGGCGGATCCGGCGCTGGCGTCGGCCGGCGTCGAGTTCCGGATGGAGCGCCGGGAGGAGCGCTCCGACCTGGTGGCGGCAGTCCGCCTGCTGCTGGAGTGGGGCGTGCTGCACCGGGTGGCAGGCGACGAGGAGGCGTACCTGTCCGCCTCCGCCAACGACGTGCTGTACGACGTGCGTCGGCGGGTGCTGGCGGGCCTGCTGGCCACGACCCGCGGTCCCTCCACCGTCACCGCGGCCGAGCCCGAGCGGCGGCTGCTCGCGCTGACCGAGGAGGTCCTGCCGGACACCGACGAGTTGCGGTTGCGCTCGCTGCGCCACCGGCTGACCCGGCGACTGCTGGACGACCCGGTCGTGTACTACGACGAACTGCCCGAGGACGAACGCGCCTACCTGGTCTCCCAGCGGCACGCGATCACCCGTCGGATCACCGAACTCACCGGCTTGGTGGCCGAGTCGCGCGCCGAGGGTGTCGCCATGGTGGACCCCGACGACGAGTTGACCGATGTGCGGATGCCGGAGCAGGGGACCGAGGGTCATGTCACCCTGCTCATCGCCGCGCACCTCGCCACCACGGACGGTCCGCACACCGAAGCGGAGCTGGTCCGGCTGGTGCGCGAGCTCGCCCTCCAGCACACCGCGTACTGGCGCAAGTCCGCCGCCGAACCGGCCGCCGCTGCCGACCTGCTGACGCAGGCCCTGGACCGCCTGAGCGCCCTGGACCTCGTCACCCGGGACGCCGACCGGGTCGGCGCCAAGCCCGCCCTCGTCCGCTACGCCCTCGCCGCCCCGACCATCCGGAAGGCCCGCACCCGCTCATGACGCTGCCGCAGCCGACCAAGACCCGCTGGCAGCCGTTGCGCGCCGGGCTGGTCGACATCTTCTACTACGACGCCGAGGAGTTCCGCTTCCACGACGGCCGACTGCTGCTGCGCGGCAACAACGGCACCGGGAAGTCCAAGGTGCTCGCCCTCACCCTGCCGTTCCTCCTCGACGGCGAACTGGCGCCGAACCGGGTCGAGCCGGACGGCGACCGGGCCAAGCGGATGGAGTGGAACCTGCTGCTCGGCGGCAAGCACCCCCACGACGAGCGCACCGGCTACACCTGGCTGGAGTTCGGTCGGATCGGCGAGGACGGCCTGCCGCAGTACCGGACCATCGGCTGCGGGCTGAAGGCCGTCAAGGGACGCGGCATCGCCAAGCACTGGTTCTTCACCACCCCGCTGCGGATCGGCCCCGAGCTGCCGCTGCTCTCCGCGACCCGGGTCCCGTTCACCCGGGAGCGGCTGCGCGACGCCCTGGGCGGCCGCGGACTGGTGCACGACACCGCCACCGAGTACCGCCGCGCGGTCGACGAACAGCTCTTCGGCCTGGGCCAGGAGCGCTACGAGGCACTGGTCGGGCTGCTGATCCAGCTGCGCCAGCCGCAGCTGTCCAAGAAGCCGGACGAGAAGCTGCTGTCGAAGGCGCTGACCGAGTCGCTCCCGCCGCTGGACGCGGCTCTGGTCGGCGAGGTCGCCGAGGCGTTCCGGGGCCTGGACGAGGAGCGGCATGCGCTGGCGGCGCTGTCCGAGGCGTCCGGTGCCGCCGCGAGCTTCCTCACCCACTACCGCCGCTACGCACAGATCGCCGCCAAGCGCCAGGCCGGCGTGCTGCGCGTCGCACACAGCCGCTACGAGCACCTGGGTCGCGACCTCGGCGAGGCGGAGGCCGAACACGGCACCGCCGAGCAGGAGCTGGCGCACGCCGAGCAGAGCCTCGCGGAGCTGGAGGACAGCCGGGTCCGCCTGACGGCCGCCCGTGACGCGCTGAACCGCAGCCCCGAGATGGACGCGGCCCGCGAGCTGGAGCAGGCCGCCCGCACGGCCGAGACGTTCGGCCGGGCCGCGCTCGACCGGGAGGCCGCCCGGGAGGCCGCCCGGCGCACCGCGGCCGACTGGAGCCGTCGCGGCGCCGCCGCGCTCGCCCAGACCACGACCGACCAGCACGTTCTCGACCAGGCCCAGCTCGCCGCCCGCCAGTGCGCCGAGGAGGCGGGACTCGACCACCGGGCGGTCGCCGAGGCGCTGGAACGCGATCATGCGCCCTACCAGGACACCCGCCGCACCGGCGAGCGGGCGCTCGAACGCCGCCGCCAGGCCGTCACCGGCCTGACCGAGCTGCTCGCCGCCACCGAACGGGCTCGCGGCCGGGCCCGTGACGCCCAGGTGGAGGCGGGCCGCCGGGCCTCGGACCTGGAGGCCGGGCGGGAACGCGTCGCGCTCGCCGATCAGGCCGTCCTCGGCCAGGGCGGCGAACTGGTGACCTTGTACCGGGCCTGGACCCTGGGCACCACCGAACTCCGGCTCGCCGACCCGGACCAGGCGTTGGCCGCCCTGGAGGCGTGGACCGAGAGCCTGGACGGACCGAACCCGGCGGCCGAGGCCGCGGCTCTCGCGCACCGGGATCACGCGGCCGTCCTGACCCGCAGGGAGACCGAGCTCGACGCCGAGCGCGCCGCCGTCCGGCGCGAGCAGGGCGCGGTGGCGGAGGAGATCGCCCGTCTGGAGTCAGGTGGTCACGACGCCCCGCCCGCCGTGCACACGCGCGACCACCACGGCCGCTCCGACCGCCCCGGCGCACCGCTGTGGCGGGCGGTGGACTTCGCCGACACCGTTCCGCCGGCGGAACGGGCCGGGATCGAGGCGGCCCTGGAGGCAGCCGGCCTTCTCGACGCCTGGCTCACGCCCGACGGCGCCCTGCTGGACCCGCGGACCCACGATGCCGTGCTGCTGCCCGGCCCACCCGCCGGGGGCGCATCGTTGGCGGCCGTCCTGCGCCCGGCCGTCGACCGGGACGACCCGCAGGCCGCCGCCCTCGGCGACGAAGCGGTGCTCGCCGTGCTCGCGGCGGTCGGACTGGGAGCGGACTCGCCGTGTGCGAGCTGGGTGGCCGCTGACGGTGGCTACCGGCTCGGTGTGCTCGCCGGCTCCTGGAGCAAGCCCGCCGCCGGCTACATCGGTGAGGGCTCCCGCGAGGCGGCCCGCCGCGCCCGGCTTGCCGAGCTGACCGAACGTCGCGTCGAACTCGCCGCCGCTCTGGGCATCTTGGACGAGCAGCGGGCGGTGGTCCGGGAACGCGCGGTGGTCCTTGCCGCCGAGTTGCGCGCCGCCCCCACCGACCAGGCGCTTCGGGAGGCGCACGCCCGCCGTGGCCACGAGGCGGAGGCGGTGCGACGCCTGTCGGAACGTCAGATCGAGGCGGAGGGCGAGGCGGTGACTCGGCGCGAGGAGGCCGAGGAGGCCGCCGCTCGGGCCGAGGAGTACGCCGCCGACACCGGCCTGACGGCCGATCGGGAGGCGCTCGACGCCGTGCGCGAGGCCCTGTCCGGTTACCGCGCCGCCCTCGCCGCGCTGCTGCCCGCGGCTGTGGCCCGGGCCCGCTCCGCTGCCGACGCCGCCGAGGCCGCCGCGGAGGCGGAGTCCGCCGCGCAGACCCTGGCCGATGCCGTCGAAGCCGCCGAGGGCGCGCGCCGCACGGCCGAGGCTGCCGCCGAACGGCACCGGGTACTGGGCGAGACCGTCGGGGCGAGCGTGGAGGAGCTCTTCCGGCGCCTGGCCGAGACGGACGCCGCCCTTGAGCGCCGCGACGGCGCCGAGAAGGCCGCCCGGGCCGCGCGCGACACGGCCCTGGCCGCGCGGGCGAGGGCGGAGGGCCGGTACACCGAGATCCGCGCCCGGATCGGCGAGGCCACCGGGGAGCGGGAGCGCGCGGTCACCGCACTGCGGGCCTTTGCCGCCACCGGCCTGCTCGCCACCGCCGTCCCCGGGCTCACCGTCCCGCCCTCGGACGAGCCCTGGGTCCCGACCCCGGCCGTCGCGCTGGCCCGGTCCGTCCACCAGGAACTGGAGGCCGTCGACGATGCCGACCGGCGCTGGGAGCTGATCCAGCAGCGGATCACCGCCGAACACAAGATCCTCACCGACGCGCTCGCCCGGCACGGCCACTCGGTGGGCATGACGCTCCACGAGGGCGTCATGGTCGTCGACGTGCTCTTCCAGGGCCGCAGCCACGACGTTCCCGCGCTCGCCGCCTCGCTGGGCGAGGAGGTCGAACAGCGGGGCCGCCTGCTCTCCGCGAAGGAGCGCGAACTCCTGGAGAACCACCTGGTGGGGGAGGTCGCCGGTGCCCTGCAGGAGCTGATCGCCGGTGCCGAGGAACAGGTCCAGGCGATGAACCGGGACCTGGCGGAGCGCCCCACCTCCACCGGTATGGCGCTGCGCCTGCTCTGGCAGCCCGCCAAGGACGCGCCGCAGGGCCTCGAAGCCGTCCGCACCCGCCTGCTGCGCCAGTCCTCGGACGCCTGGCGTCCGGCCGACCGGGCGCTGGTCGGTGAGTTCCTGCAGGCCAGGATCGCGCAGGATCGCGAGGAGCACCCCGGCGACTCCTGGGCCGACCAGCTCACCCGCGCGCTGGACTACCGGGCGTGGCACATGTTCACCATCCAGCGCCGGCAGGACGGCCAGTGGAAGCCCGCCACCGGTCCGGCCTCCGGTGGCGAGCGGGTGCTGGCCGCCTCGGTACCGCTGTTCGCCGCCGCCTCCTCGCACTACTCCTCCGGCAGCCCGCACGCACCGCGGCTGATCGCCCTCGACGAGGCGTTCGCCGGGGTGGACGACGACTCCCGCGCCAAGTGCCTGGGCCTGCTCGCCTCCTTCGACCTCGACGTGGTGATGACCAGCGAGCGCGAGTGGGCCTGCTACCCCACCGTGCCCGGGATCGGGATCGCCCAGCTGACCCGGCGTGAGGGCTTCGACGCGGTGCTCGTCACCCCGTGGCGCTGGGACGGGCGCGAGCGCTCGCGGGAGCAGCGGCCGGTGCCGCACGTGCCGGCTGCGGCGCACGTGCCGGCAGTGGCGGTGAAGGCGGTACCGCAGTCCGACCTGTTCGAGTTCGAGGAGGCGTAGGCCGGTGCCCGACCTGCCCCGGCTGCGCCGCATGCTCGGTGGTCCCGAGACCGCCTGGCTGGTCGAGCGGGTGCGCGAGCGGCTGGCGGCGGGACGCCCGCTGGACACCGCGGTCGTCCTGGCCGCCGCCTCCGTCGAGCAGCGGCGCGCCGTCGAGCTGCTGCTCGGCCGCCGGCTGCGGGCCGGCCGCTCGCTCTCGGTGCCGCTGGCCGATGTGGACCGGGTGCTCCGCGAGTCCCTGGCCTGCCCGGACGGGCTCGCGGCCGCCGTAGTCCTGCTCACCGGGCCGGTCGCCGACCGCCGGGCCGAGGCGCTGGCCTCGGCCGAGGCGTGGCGGGCCGCGTTCGTGCCCCTGGACGCCGCCTGCGACCGGCCCGACCTAGCGCCCTGGCGCGCGCGGGTGGAGTCCACCGGCCTGCTCAAGCGGATCGCTGCGGGAGATCCTTCGGTGGCAGGTCGGTTGGCCGACCAGGCTGCGCGCGTGCTGGCCGAGCTGACCGCTGACGAGCTGTCCGCCGGCCCCGGGGCCGCGCTGACCCTGCCCGTCCTCGCCGCCCGCTGCCTCGGCGACGCGCACGCACTCGACGAGGGGCGGCCGCTCGCCTCGCTCGTCTGGTCCGCCGTCAAGGCGCTGGCCGGGCTGTCGGACGAGGAGGCCGGTGGCGCCGAGGGCCGCCGCGCGGGCTGGGCCGCGGTCGGCGTGGCGACCGACGAGCTCTCCTCGCGGGTGCTGACCCTGGGCCTGCCCGGATCGACCCACGGCACCACCGGCCGGATCCTCGCCGCCGCGCGGGAGGGCGGCGAACCCTGCGTGCTGACGCTGCGCCAACTCGCAGCTGGGGTTGGAGCGGTGCCCGAGTCGGTCCGGGTCTGCGAGAACCCGGCGGTGGTCGCGGCGGCGGCCGCCTCGCTCGGCGCGGACTGCCCGCCGCTGGTCTGCGTCGAGGGCAACGTCTCGCTGGCGGCGCGCACGCTGCTCGGCCGGCTCGCCGAGCGCGGCAGCCGGCTCGCCTACCACGGCGACTTCGACTGGGGCGGCGTCCGGATCGCCGCAGGTCTGCTGCGCCTGCCCGGTGCTGTCCCGTGGCGCTACGACCACGCCGCCTACCTCGCGGCGGTCGAACGCGGCCTCGGCGCGCCGCTCACCACCGGGACCCCGGCGCCCACACTCTGGGACCCCGCGTTGCGCGAGGCCATCGAGGCGCACGGGGTCAGGGTGGAGGAGGAGCTTGTGCTCGGTGAACTCCTGGCCGACCTGCGCGGGTCGTGCGGGTAGCGAGGCGGCCCCTCGCTCGGGTCGGGTCTCGGGTTGGGTGGCGAGGGGCCGGTTGCCGGGGCAGGCGGTGGAGTCGGCGTGGTGGTCGAACTCGCCGTCCTGGACGCCTTGGGTCCCAGGCGTCCAGGTAGGCGACGCCACGCTCGGGCGGCAGGGGCTCGCCCGTACCACTGTCCGTGCAGGACGCGTTGAAGACCTCGGCGGCGCTGAGCGGGAGCAGGCGACCTCCGCGCACGGCCCAGCCCCGGAGTTCCTTGACGGGGATCCGGAGCCCCGCTTCGGTGGTGATGGCGGTGCGGTCGGTGAAGGCACGCAGCAGTACGCCGGCGGCGTGGCCGTGGTCGAGCATGAGGCGGAGCGAGGCGGCCACGTTCGGCAGCTCGACTTCGGGGGCGCCGGTCTCGTCGATCCGGACCCCGGCGGTCATCTCGTTGACTGTCAGGATGCTGGTGCTGCCAGGTCCGCACGGTTCGACGAGGGCACGGACCAACTCCTCCACCCGCTGCCTCGGCAGCGTCTGCGCCAGTGCGATCAGGCCCAGCCGCCGCGCTCGCTCGGTGCCGCCCCGCGCCTCACCGTCCGTCTGGACGTCGGGCCGGCCTCGGAAGCCACCGGGTGTCTGCGCCTTGTCGCAACCGTCGTTCGAGCAGGTGGTCGTGATGCGAGAGGACTCCCCGGACGTGCTCATCGCAGCCTCCTCGGCAGCCGGGGCCGAACGCGGCCCCACCTGATGAACAATCTGTCACGGGAGGCTGACAATCCGTTCCGGGGCCGTGTTCCCGACTGCGGCCGGCGCTGCTGGGTGCGTTGTCAGTGGCACTCCTTAGCGTAGTCGCATGGTCACGCCATGGAGTATCGCGGCAGGTCGAGTGCACGAGCGTCTGGGGTCGGCTGCCGGGATGCGCCCGGTCGTTCTCGGGGAGGGGCGGCGATTCGCCCTGTGGGAGCTCGCCTCGCTCGCGGAGGGCGCGCTGGGCGAGCAGGTCGAGCCTGACGCGTTGACACCGTCAGCCGAGCGAGAGCTGCGCGCTCGGTCCGGGGCCGCGGGCCGGGAGGCTCCCGGCTGTGGCCGCTATCGCCGGCGGTACTGGATCCTCGGGGCGAGCGGGTCGCCGGTCGGCACCATCGCCGTGGACAACTGGCCCAAGGGAGCCGGACAGTTGGGCCTGTCATCGCTGTACCTCCGTCCGTCCGCTCGCGGCCGGGGGTTCGGCGGTGCGGCGCTGGACACGGTGTACCGGGTCACTCTGGCCGAGGGTCTGCGCGGATTCCGACTGGATGCGCACTGGACCTGGCAACGCGCCGTCCACTACTACCTCAGGCGCGGCCTGTGGGTGGTCCTCTGGAAGCACGACCTCGGGTTCGCGCGGACGCCCCAGCTCCCCCGCTACGAGGTCCGGGACGAGAGCGACCGCCTGGTCTTCCTGGTCGAGGAGGAGCGCTCCGGGTTCACGCCGCTGCTGGTCGCCCGGCGCGAGCGGCAGTGGCTGCGATTGCGGGAGACCGAGGCGTCCCGGCGAATGGAGGCGGGCGACGCGGGCAGTTGGGTCCACGGCTATGCCCGGTCCACGTTCGCACTGCAGCTCGCGGTACGGGGTTGGCCGCTGGTGCGGAGCTCCGAGAGCTGGGCGCAGGCGTGGCGGTGGTCCGATATCGGCGAGCCGGAGGGGCTCGCCTACAAGATCGAGCTCTTCGAGGCGGCTGCCCGCGACGACGGTTGGCGCGTCGACACCGCCTACCGCCCGGTGCCCGTGGAGGATCTCGCGGACGGGAGTTGACGAGGCGCGGGTCCGAGCGGGCGCAACGATCCGATGGCCGTCTTCGGGCGTCTTCCACCATCGCCACCGCCGGGATTCCAACCTTCCGGGCTCTCGGCCCCGCCACCGGCCGACGACCGCGGGCCGGCGAGCGGCACGCCTGCGGTCGTCGCCCGCACTCCTGCTTGTACTCCGGTTCAAAGATCAACCCGAGGTCGCTTCTATCTGACCGATCGTGCGGTCGCTGACCGTACCGCGAGTGTGCCGCGGACCGCCCCGGAACCGACGCCGTCAGCCGCGAACGCTCGGATGGGTGTTCGATACAGGGCTCCAGCCGCCTCCGGCAAGGTGGCCGCACGGTCGTGCTCCGACCTGCGAAAACGCCCCGTTGGTCCGGTGTGGACCGACGGGGCGCAGGGGTGCCCCCGGCAGGACTCGAACCTGCGGCCAAGTGCTTAGAAGGTATCGAGCCGTTAGCGCTGTGCTCACCTGGCGTTTTGCCTGGTCGCAGCTGACCAAGTTAAGCCCAGGCACTTGCTGTCTAAACGATCTCACTTTGGCTTGATCAAGACGGCTCCGACGAAGGAACCGCCCCCGGGCCCATCGTAGGGCGCCGGGGGCGGACCTGGACTGCGACTCCACCATCCGGGTGGAACGGGCGCCCCGTGCAAGGGCCCTGCCGCAGTCCGCTCATGGGGCGCCGGTCGGCACCGCAGGTTGCCGCATATTTGCGGCTGACATTTGATCATGCAACGGTCAGCGTGGCTAGGTGCCGACCGATCCACCACATTGGGTGCTCCAGCAACGCCAGACCGTCGGCCGACGTATTCGAACTCTCCGGGTTGAACGGGGCCTGTCGCAAGAGCGTCTCGCTGAGGAAGCTGGCGTCCATAGGCATACCGTCTACCGCACCGAGCTCGCTACACACTCCGTCAGCATCGACGCCTTGGCGCTCATGGCCCACGCCCTCGGGGCGCCGATCTGGCAACTTTTCAGAGAAGAGCCGCCCGGTCCCGGCGGGGGGTGACCGGGCCGGGCGGCCTGCCGGCGGCTCAGCGGTGGGGGCTGAGCCGTCCGGTGCCCGCGTCGGCTGAGCGGCTGGGGGCCGGCGCGGGGGCTTGGGTGAGGTTCCGTCCGATGACGGTGCGTCCGGCCCGGTGCGTGACGGCGTTCCGCCAGTCCCGCTCGGTGTGGGGCTCAGAGCGCGCCACGGGCCACCAGCTCGGCGAGGTCGGCCTGGGCGGCGGCACGGGAGGGGTAGAGCCGCGGCGCGCTGTCGACGTGGTCGACGACGAGCACACCATGCTGGCGATCCCGCAGCGCCCAATAACCGGAGCTGAGCTGCTCGGGCTGGTAACGGCTGGTCGACGCGATCTGACAGTCGGTGCAGCGTCGGACCCGCTCGTCCCGCACCACGCCGTCCGCGACCCGCGTCGTCTGGAGCTCCCCGAGGTGCGGGGCTTTCTGGGTGCCGCAGCCAATGCACCGGCCCGGTGCCGTCGTGATCTCTGCCATGGACAGGACGGTAAAGGGGCGCCGGGTGCACGGGACGAGCTGTCAGCTCGGGTGAGCCGTCAGCTCGTCCCAGTCTCACAGAGCGCCCATGCGCTCGGCCAGAGCCTCGGCCTGCCGGGCGTGCATCGTCCGGGCCCGGCGCACCAGACCGAGCATCATGTCGCGGGCCATTGGCTGCCTGGCGAGGTCCTCGGGTGCCATGCGTTCCAGCTCCAGCAGGTGGAGGAGCACAGCGGCGTCTTCGCGCCGTAGGTCGTAGCAGCGGGCTACTTCCAGCGTGAACGTGAACTCGCGTTCCATCGACGGCAGGCCACTGGTGTCGACCGTGTCCGCCATGCGCAGGGCTTCGCCTGCCTCGCCGGCCTCCATCTCGATCGAGATGCGGTGCAGTTCGACGTTGGTGGGCCCGTACACGGTCCAGCCGATGTTGCCCTCGCCTACCCGCAGCGCGATGGCCCGAGCCTCGTCGAGCCGTGCGCGGGCGGTCCACCAGTCTCGGCGCCGGGATGCAGCGACCACAGTGACCAACTGGAGGGCGCCGGCCATCGCCCTGCACTTCTCCTCGCCGACGGCGACGCGCGGCTGGAGCTCCTCGGCGGCCCGCATCGTGACCTGCTCGGCACCGTCGGGCTCGTCGGCGGCGAGCAGGACGTGGCCGAGGTTCCATTGGGCGGCGGCAATTCGCAGCGGGTCGTCGGCGTCCTCGGCGGCGCGGACGGCCCGGTCAGCGGCCATGAGGGATAGGTCGACGCGGCCGGTGCGCCGCAGGTAGGAGCGGAGGAGGAAATAGAGATCGGCGGAGCAGCGGAGGGCCTCGCGGTGTCGGCTCGGGTCGCTGCGGTGGGCGCGTACGGCGTGCTCAGTGTCAGCGATGAGGGTGGGGAGGACCGTGGCGGCGTCGGTGAACCGGGTGGGGGAGGTCTGCCAGCTGCGCCAGGCCTGCTCGATTCGCTCTCGGAGGGTGGGCAGTGGGGTGGGTTCGGCGCTGCGGGCTGGCCCGTAGCCCATGAGGGCCTGGGTGATGGCCGGCTCGGTGCTGTCGGCTGGTGCGGCCGTCGGCGCGGGGGTTTGGGTGAGCAGGGCGGAGGTGGGCACTCCGAGCTCCTGGGCGATGGCGTGCAGGACGGGGATGGTGGGGGTTTTGAGGCCGCGTTCGATCTGGCCCAAGTAGTCGGGGGTGATGCCGACAAGTCCGGCGAGGACGTCTTGCCGGCGCCCGGTCTTGTTGCGGTAGTGCCGGATGCGGTCGCCGATGGGGAGGTCTGGGGCGACCATGGGCGGCTCCTGTCGTGGGCGGGGGTCTTTAGGGTAGGGGGAGTTGGCGGGGCTTTGTGGCGGTCATCAACTTCCGTGCGGGCAGGGTTAAGGAGCAGGTATGACGCTGGTGCTATGGGATGTTGACCACACGTTGATCGCTACGCGTGGGGTCGGGCGAGAGGCGTTCGCTGCCGCGTTCGAGCGGGCTACTGGGCGCCGGCTGGAACGCCAGGCGGAGATCACCGGCCGCAGCGAGCTGATCATCTTCCGGGAGACGCTGGCGCTGCACGGGCTCCCCCGGGACGCAGTCGGCTTCGCGACGTACACCGAGCTGCTGGCGGACGAGTACATGCGGCGAGCCGCTGGCCTGCGCGAGCGAGGACATGCTCTGCCGGGGGCCGCGGCTGCCCTGGACGCGCTGGCCGGTGTGCCGGGGGTGGTGCAGACGGCGGCGACGGGCAACGTGCGGCCGGTTGCGGAGATCAAGCTGGAGACGTTCGGGCTCGACGCGCACATGGACTTCGAGGTGGGGGGCTACGGGGAGGATGCCGAGGTGCGCGCGGACATGATCCGGGTCGCACTGAGGCGCGGTGGCGTCAAGCCGGCCGACGCGATCATCTTTGGCGACACGGTGACGGATGTCGAGGCTGGCCGTGCGACCGGGGTGTTCGTCGTCGGAGTGGCGACGGGGCGGACGAGTGCGGAGGAGCTTGCCGAAGCTGGTGCCGACGTGGTGCTGCCTGGCCTGGGGGACACGGCGCGGGTCGTGGGCCTCGTGCGGGAGCGCAGCGGAGGGTGAGGGGGGAGCCGCGATCGAGTGAATCGAACATGCGAGCGATATCCTGGGTCGTGTGGACCACGAAATCGCCCCTCACCTGCGTCGATACCCCGGTGACATTGCCAGGGCCGACCGTGCGGACATGACCGGCCCCGGGCCGATCACGGATGTCGACGCCCAGCAGGTCGTGGTCGTGGCGGTCGACGGGGCGTGGCGGCTGGCGACGCTCACGCGGTGGCGGCGGCTCCCGAGCGGCAGCCGGGTGGCGCACATCCGGTGGTCCCGGGCGCCGCAGGATCCGGTCGGCGGCTGGGCCTGGGTCCAGCATGATCGCGAGCGGCTGATGCCTCTGGCGCGGGAGGCCCTCGACGCCGTCGGCCTCATCTGACCGCACCCGGAAACGCAAAAAGCGCCCCCGCCTGACCCGAAGGCCAGACAGGGGCGCTGCTACTGCTGGGGTTCCTTCATCGGTTCGACTCTGCCGCGGCGTCCGTCCGCAACCATCCGCGCCCGTTGGTGCATGAGCACCGCGAGGATGATCAGCACGGCGACGCGCACAACCCGCAGGACGTCCGCAATGCACCCCGTCGGCCACAGCGTCGCCGCGACGGTGTACGCGCCGAGCAGACCGATGCTGAGGGTCGCCGTCATCATGTGCCGCCCGACCCGGCTGCTTCTCCACGGAGCCCGCCGATACACCAGCACCGTCCGGACGCACGACAGGGCGATCAGTGCCGACGCCCCGGCGTTCGCCAATTGGGACCAGTTCAGGCGAGAAAGATCGGCAATGGCCAACATCATCGGGCGCCTCCTTCTAGCGTCAACCGGATCGCATCAGCGAAATGGTTGAGCTCTCTGAGCCCCCTCAGTTGATCTGCGGCCCAAGCCACCTCGCCGGCCTGCCCCTCGCTGGCCATCCGGTCAGCCTCGGACCGGCGCAGGGCCGCTTCCGCCTCCCTCTGGCCCTGCGTCGTGCGCGGCGCCAGCCGCACCAGCGACACCGGGTCAGGGCGGCGACGCCACAGCCTCCGAATCCACCGTGGCACCGGCTGTCACCTCCCGGTCAGGCCGTGGCAACGACGCCAACAGGTGCGCGGCGGTGCGGGACAGCTCCAGCAGCTCCCCGGTTTGACTTTGGGAAAGGTGACGGCCGGCCTCCGACGTCTCGTAGGCGGCTCGCCACGTGTCCCGCTCCGCCGTCAGTTCCTTGATCCGTGCGTCCCGGTCCGCCAGCCGCGCGTCCCGGTCCGCCCTGACATCCCGCACCGTCGACCGCGGGACCAGCGCGCCTCGTAGCACCAGCACCACGATCAGCATCACCAGCCCAGCCGCGCCGCCCTGCAGCAGGCTGATGCCCATCACACCCGGAGCCCCCTCTACCGCGTTGGCCCAGATCACGGGCTCCTATCGCTCGACGGAACCAAGGTCAGGCCTGCAGGCGCGTTTCGACGAGCCAGGAGCACGGCACGTCAGACGCCGTGTCCGTCGCCGTCAGCGGGACCCGGCAGACGCTGGCCTTGTCGTCGCCGGACTGCAGCCACACGTGGGCCCGCGCGTCCGTGGACTTGATGTCGACCATCTGGATGCGCCAGCCGCCAGCGGTGTTGTGGACCGCGACGCGCAGCCGGATCGGCGTCGTCAGCGCGTCCGTGAAATCGCAGGCGAACGACAAGTCGACCATGCTGTAGGGCCAGCGAGAGTCGCCCAACGTCGGCAGCGGGATCACACCGGCCTTGCTCCGGTCGGTGATCAGGCCGCTGGGGTTGCAGGCGAACCCTGCCGGGATCTGTCCGATAGCCACGTCGTCTCCTGTCTGAGGGTGCGCCGGGGTCGCCGGCTGCGGCTGGGGTGCGGGTGCAGGCGGGGGAGGGGGCTGGAACGAGAGTGCCCACTGGCGGAGGGCAGCCGTGGAGCCGAGCGGGCAGTAGTCCTGGTCGGCGCTACCGCTGTCACTGAACTGGTGGAACATCCAGTGCGCCCGGATCCCCGGCTGCCCGGCAGGCAGGCCCGCAGTCGCGATCCACAGGAAATCCTGCACGTATCCGGTCGTGTCGATGTTGTCCCAGTAGTCGAGGCTGCAGTACAGCCCAACCGGCAGATGGGGTGCCTTGGACTTCACGTACCGGAGCCACGCCTCCTTGTAGGCGAGCTGGGTCGCGTGCGGCACAGCCGAGTTGGCCGTGTCGTAGCCCTCCCAGTCCAGGCACAGCAGCTCACTTGCGGCCGGCAGCGCCAGGGCGAGGAACCGATCCGCCTCGGTCTGCGGCGAGTTCGCCATGTTCGGGTAGTGGTAGTACCCGACCACGAGCCCCGCCCCGCGCGCGTGGTCGCGCTGCGCGGTCCACTCGGGGTTGGTGTAGGTCATGCCCTGGGTGACCTTGATGAACGCGAAGGACAAGCCGGTCGTGTCCGGCGTCGCCGACTGGTAACTCGCCCAGTCCTGGCCATAGATCCCCACCTCAGTCACCGCCCTGCATGGGCGACAGGCCGAGGTGCTCGGCGATCTGGTCGGACCGCTGCGCCAGGTATGTCAGCGCCTGGTGATCCGAGTCGGCCTTCAGGTTCCGTTTGGCGTCCGCCCGGTTCGCCGTGTTGCCGAGTACTGGCAGCGCCCACAGCTGGATCAAGTTCGAGAGGAACAGCAGGAAGCTGAACGGGTACTTGTCGCCCTTGAACAGCCAGATGCTGGCCTCGGCCAGCGCCATCCAGCCGAGCTGCCAGCCGACCAGCAGCCAGAACGTCGTCATGGAGCCGAACACCGCGCTGATCTTGTCGCCGAGGCGGTCGTTCAATGCCTGGTGAGGGTGCTCCACTGCCGGGTGGGGGTTGATGGCCATCAGCTGATCAGCCCCCTCACAAAGTGCTGCCCCTCGAAGTCGCTGGCCGATGCAACATGCGCACCGCCATGCCCGCGATGGTGGAACTGGCACAGCCACTCAAGGTTCTCGGCGGTCTCCACCCAGGCCCCCACCTCGTCGGGCGTGTCCACGCCCGGGTACTGGCGGGCCAGCAGCGCCAGGTCAACCTCGTTCTGGAGCGCCCACTCGATGTGCGTGTGATGCAGCTCCAGCGGCTTATCCAGGGTGCAGTCCGAGAAGTCGCCGCGGCGCCTCCCGACCGCGCACTGGTACAACTCGGGGTCGTCCTTGGTAGCGCGGTGGTAGTGGTCGAAGTCCTTGTAGTGGGGGTCTCCGGGCCGGGAGCCGTGCTCGGGGTAGTGCACGACGTAGCGGTGCGATTCGCTCTGGTCGTGGGCGGCGACCTCGTGGGGGTCGGGTGTGGCCATCACAGCCCCTTCGCGGTGAGCCAGGTGTGCGCCGCCGCAGCGAACGTGGCGTCGGCCGAGGCCGGGGCAGGCGTGGGCGTCGGAGTGGGGCTCGGGGTCGGCTGGGGCTGCGGGGCCGGGGCGGGGATCGGGTTGGGCTTGCCGGTCAGTGCGGCGTAGTCCTGGCCGAGCTGGTACAGCGACGCGCCGAGCACGTCGTTGCCCGTCGCGGCGCTGACGAAGTCGGGGGTGACGATCACCCATGCCTCGTCGAAGTACTTCTGGAAGAACGCCCAGGTCATCTTCTGGACCGCGCCCCAGGTGACGCACTCCAGGCCGGTGGCGTCGTAGGCGCCGATGGTGACGCAGTGGCCACCCTCGATGCTGGCACCCTTGACGACGTCCCAGGCCTGGTGGTTGTTGAACTGGTCCATGGCGCTGGACGGGAAGTTGAAGCCCGTGTAGACCTGCCCGAAGGTGGCGATGGCCTGCTTCACGGCGGTCAGGTTCGACAGGTCGACCTTGGCGAACGCCACGATCTTCTCGCCGAGGAACCCGCTCTTCTGCCAGTACTGCAGCACGTCCTGGCAGACAGCGCCCTGATCGGTCGGGTTGTCGCCCGACGGGCCCGCGTTCGGGTCGAACCCGGTGACGGCGGAGTACAGGGCGAGCGCGTCGGCGGTGGTGACGGCCAGCACCTGGTGCTGCTGGTTGACGTACACGTCACCGATCCGCTTGTGCCCGACGCCAGCGCAGGTGCAATCGCCCCACTCGTCGTTGCCCAGCATCCCCCAGTCCGCCGCGGGGACGGGGGTGAGCCAGTCGGAGGATGCCGGGGGAGCGGGCAGCGCCGCGAGGGCTGGGCCGGCCTGCAGGGCGGCGCGCGTGGGCTGGGCCGGGAGCCGGCCGCCGCGGAACGTGAGGGTCATGCGATGCCTCCGGGCATGCGAAAGCCCCGCACGGCGGCGGGGCTTGAGAGTTTGGAGTCAGCTTGCAGGTGGGGCCGGGACCACCCAGCCGGTGGTCAGGGCAGTCGTCGTGATGCCGGGCGGAGCGGCAGGCGGCGGGGGCTCCGGCGTGCAGTCGCACCCCGGTAGATGGGCGACGCACGGGGCCGTACAGGTGGCCTCATGTACCTGTGCCGCGGCTTCCAGCTGGATGGCGTGCACCGCACAGGCGTACACGGTGACGGCCGTGTCGGTCGCGGTCGGGACCGCCGCTGCATCTCCGAACTTCTGCTGCGTCGCCGCCACGAGGGCATTCAGCTCTGCGGCGGTGGGGCGCCGGCACCAGTGCGCGACCGGTGCTGCGCCGCACAGGGTGCACTGCACGCTTGGCGTCAGGGTTGCCAGCGGGGCGGCCGTCGGCGCGATGTCAGGCATGAGACCACCTCACCCATAGTCCGGTCCTCAAGTCCCCGTCCAGGATTGTGTTCAGGGCACTGCCGGTGTTCTGGTAGCCGCAAATCTCCACGTAGTCGCCGACGTTGAGGAAGACGTCCTTCGTGGGGGTGACGACACCCAGCTCAACAGCCGCGCCCGCATTGATGTAGGCGGCCCCGCCGAGGACCGCCACGCCGTTGACCTGCATTTTGACGGCCCGGAACCCGGTCGCGTTCCCGGTCGGGGCGTACACGCCACAGCAGGTGTACCAGCCCGGCACCCCCACCTGGCAGGTGTACCGGGAAGGATTCGTGACGGCGGAATGGCCGCCGTACGTGTCGGTGGGACTGGTGTCGAAGTTGAGCGTTGTCCACGAACTCGTGGGGATGGACTGGGCCGTGGACTGGTAGCCGACGAAGTCCGGCGGCTGCTGCGCGTACGTCAGACCGTTGTAGACGTTGGCGTTCCACAGGGCCGACGTCACATAGTTGCCCGGGACTTCTGATGCGAGGATGGGGATTGCGAGGCCCAAAGCAGCTCCCTCAGTATGCGAAGGCGATTGATCCGAATTGGCTGGTGCTGTCCCAGGTGTTGGCTGCCGAGACACCGGCCGGCAGCGGCTCGCACACCGTGTCGCCTGCTGAGTGCGATTTGGTGGTGACGGCCTGGAGGGCGACGCTGGCGGTTGTCCAGGTGCCGGTGGCGTAGCCGACGGAGTAGACGGTGACGGTTTCCTGGTTGGCTGTTCCCAGTCCGAGGATCAGTTGCTGACCGGGGCCGATCTGGGCTGCGGCCGGATTGATGTTGTCGGCGCCCGCGTTGATGCTGATGGTGGTCGAGCCCGCCCCCGGGGAGTTGGCGAGAGTGGTGTGGAAGCTGGCGAACAGGCCGTAGGGGGTGGGGTCGACCGGGCTGCACTGGAGGGTGACCCAGGCTTCGCCGTCGTCGCCGAATTCCCAGGCGATGTTTTCGACGAAACAGTCGATCTGATCGGTGGGGGCTGGCGCCGGGGGGCGCCGCATGACGCGCACCCGCATCCCCAGCTCCAGCGACAGGCAGACCGGCCATAGCAGGGCGGGGTTGGCGGAGGGGTGCAGTTTGATGCTGCTGACGCGGACAGTTGGCTGCTTGTACCTGCTGAGGAGGTAGTTCGCGGCGTCCTGGCACTCTTGGGTACTCGTGGTGTTGATCGTTCGGGTCAGTTGGCGCGTGAAGTAGTCGGCGATCGAGGTGGAGTCCTGCGCCGAGAAGGCCTGGTTGGTCGATTCCTGGGTGACAGCAATCTGGTTCGCGAGCCGAGTGGGGTCGAGTTCGGTTGCGGCGTCCTCGTAGGGGATCTCACCGCCGGCCGCGTTCTCCCCGAAAGTCCATACTGGGGTCAGCGAGTTGTAGCGGTCGGAGCGCGCTCTGAAGGTGACGACCCCGGCTCTGTCGACGTAGTGCGCGCCGTTCTCGGTGTCGACGACGGCCTGTAGCGCGGTCAGAACGTCCTGTCCGTCGGTGGCCGCGGGCCCCATGCTCGTGGTCAGGCCGGTCTGGATGCTGGTGGGGCCGCTGAAGCCTGCCCAGCCGAGGATGCGGCTGTACCTGGTGTCCGAGGAGTCCCCTGTGCACGCGGACTTCCATGCCTGGTACATGGGGGTGAACTGGGTGGCTCCGAAGGCTGTCGGCCACTCGGCGGCGAAGGCGAGGTCGCCCTGGTAGTTGAATGCGGTGCCGTTGCCGACTGTCGGGTCGACGTATCCGCCCAGGTTGTCGCTGATCAGCCCGGTCGGTTCACACCGGGGGTCCACCGACACGTAGTTGGTGGCTGAGCCGTCGAGGCTGACGGATGCGGAGGCTGTGGCGTGGGAGTAGGCGAACAGGAAGAGGTGCCAGTTCCCGTCGGCGACGTTGGGGCTGGGGCTGACGGGGAAACTGTAGGCGAAGCCAGTGGGCCCGGACATGAATGCTTCGACCTGGCCGCTGGAGGTGATGAAGATGACGAACTGTGATCCCCCTGACTGCGGTCCGAAGCATGACCAGATGTAGGCGACCGTGCTGGGTGTTCCGGCCGTGTAGCGGAAGGCGATGGCGCGGGTCCAGGACCCGGACGGGGCGGCGGGGCCCTTGATCCCGGCGGAGCCGAGGCTGATGTAGGTGGCCGGCGCCGTGATGTTGGTGCCGGGACTGGGATTGGACACGGTGACGACCGTTCCGGTGGACCCTGTGAACGTACCGCTGCTGGTCGTTGCAGTGATCTGATTGCCGGACGTCAGCGTTCCCGCACCGTACTTGGAGATCCCCAGCGGAGCCGGCGGGTAGGCGCCGGTTGCGTCGGTGAACGTCTGCGCGCCCTGGGGGTCGCCGAGCGTGTACAGGAACCGCGGGCCGATGGAGTAGAACTCCTCGGTGAGCGGGTCCCTCAGGGTCCGCTGACTGAAGAGGGACAGCGTGTCGACGCCGGTCGGGGACACGATCCCGTAGGTGCCCGACATGGTCCAGGAGGACGGGAAACGCTCGGTGAAGCCGGCCCAGACCGGGTAGGTGACACCCGGAGCGACCCATGTACTTGGGGCCGCCGCCTTCTCGACCTGCCAGCCGTCGGCCTGCAGTACCGTCGCCGATGACGGGCTCGCCGAGGACAGGGCCACACCGCTGATGCAGTAAGCGGAGTTCGAGGGGGCTGTGCCTGTTGCGGTGACCTGGGTCCACGTAGCGGTAGACGACCCGACGAGCGTGGTCGGGCTGCCGACGACCGTGGAGATGGTCGTGCCGGTCGGATCAACCCAGCGCAGGAACGCCTGCACTGGCAGGCTGGTGCTGCCGGTGACGTTGCGGACCTGCATCTGGATGCTGTACGTCGTGCCGGGCTCGCAGGGCACCTGGGGTGTCCAGCACGGCCACAACCCTGAGGCGCTTGATGCCGGCACGGCGAACTGAAATACGTTGCTCCCCTGCCACGCGGTTCCGGAGGCGACGATACTGCCGCCGGTGCTGTCCGTCTGAGAGAACACCGAGATGCCCTGCTGACCGCCGGGGATCAGGCCGGGCGAGTAGCCGCCGAGGTCACCGCCGGTCGCCTGGACCTGTGTCAACAGATTGACGGTCGGCGGCCATTGGGCACGGATGCGAGCGGGCTGGTACGGCATGATGTGCCCGTACCAGGGGCCGCCCGTGTTGAGGGGGTCCAGGGATCCGTCCTGGTTCCGCCATTGGGTGTTCAGGGTGCCGCTGCGGATCTGGTCCAGCTCGTATTGGCGTCCGCGCTGGACGGCGATGCGGCCCCGGGTGCGGCTGGTGACCTCCAGGTAGCGGTCCAGGGGCTGGGCGCCACCGTTGCATGTCCAGTGGGGGCCCCATTCGTGGAGCATGAGGGGCCAGTTGGTGTTGATTGCCACGCTGGCCTCCTAGCGTCGGGCGTATTGCTGCCAGGTCTGGGAGTTGCGCATTCCGAGCTGGTACATCTGGCGTTCCATGACTGTCCGCAGCTCCTGCTCGGAGAGCACGGATCCCTGGACGGTGACGTTGAGGACGTAGGTGGGCGTGCTGCCGCCGGGAGTGGGGCCTGCGGCGAGCGATCCGTAGGGGGCGGCGGCGCCCGTCAGTGACCCGCTGCCCGTGCCGGTGAGGGCGAGGTTGGCGGTCATGGTGGGGGACAGGCTGCCGATGTGGTCTGTGATCCCGGTCAGCTGGGACTTGAGCGCGGGGATCTTGTTGGTGATGCCTTGGATCAGGCCGGTGATCAGGGATTCGCCGGCGGGGGTGAGGAGTTTGGCGTCCTTCTCCGGCGGGCCTTTCCAGGAGGTCAGGTCGCTGGTGAGGGACGTCAGGGTGCTCTTGACGGAGCCGATGGCCGACTTGATGCCGTTGACGAGACCGCTGATGATCTTGGAGCCGGCGTCCCAGAGCCAGCGGCCGGCGTCAGCGAAGATGCTGGCGATCTGCCCCGGCAGCCCGGCGATCCACCCGACCGCGGTCGATATCGCCGAGGTGATCCCCTGCCAGGCAGGGTCGATGACGTTGTGCCACAGCCACAGGGCGACATCGGCGATGCCGTGAAAGGCAGGCGACAGGACGTTCTGCCAGAGCCAGACTGCGACTGCGGCGATCCCGCGGAACGCCGGCTCGAAGACGTCGTGCCACAGCCACAGGGCGATGTCCGCGACAGCCTGGAAGGTCGCCTCGACCACGACGCGGAACTCCGTGCAGTGATTCCACGCATACACGATCGCTGCGACGAGCGCCGTTATCGCAATGATCACCAAGCTGATGGGGGTGGCATCCAATGCCGCATCCAGCAGCCACTGGGCGGCCGTCATCACACCGTCCGCCACCGCCGACGCCAGGGTCGCGACCTTCTGCGCGATCCAGGACGCCGCGGCCGTGGCCGCCTCCACACCGGCATCGAACGCGGCCTTCCCCGAGGCGACGATCCACTCCAGCGCACCCTTGGCCGCAGTGCCCGCAGCGGACACCGCAGCCGACAGGCCCTGCCAGATCGCTGCCGTCTTGGAGCCGAGAGCGGACAGCCCAGCGGACAGGCCGGTGGTGATCCGGCTGCCGATGGCCTGTGCCGCGGTCGTCGCACTGCTCGCCCACCCGGATATCGCGGTGCCGAGCGAGGTGCCCCAGCCGCGGACCGTCCCGGCGATGCCGCCGCCCAGGGATCGGACGGACTGCATGGCCGAGCTGCTCCATCCGGAGATCGCACCCGCGACGTCCGACCCCTTGTCCTTGACGGACTGCAGGAACAGGCTGGCGTCGACCTTGGTCGGCATCACGTTCTTCACGGCGTCGCCGATGGAGGAGCCCCAGTCGGAGACGGTGGAAGCGATGGTCGATCCGGCCTGCTTGAACGCGCCGATGTACGACTGGAGCTGGAACTTGGTGGCACTGAAGGCCCCGGAGAGGAGGTCG
Organism: Kitasatospora sp. NBC_01302; assembly: GCF_035976515.1. NCBI lineage: Bacteria > Bacillati > Actinomycetota > Actinomycetes > Kitasatosporales > Streptomycetaceae > Kitasatospora > Kitasatospora sp. NBC_01302. Next base: position 3,391,846 of record NZ_CP108404.1, on the reverse strand, counting down.
CCGGCCGCGGATCCGCCGGACTTCAAGGAGGCCCAGCCGGCCGAGATGGCACTGCCGATCTTCGGGAAGAAGCCCTGGATCGCGGAGATTGTGTTGCCCTCGGCGTCCGTGGTGGCGGCAGTGCCGAAGAGGTTGCTCTTGATGCTCGTCAGCTGGTCGAGGATCTGCTTGCTTTGAGAAAAGGGGAAGTTGACGATGTCCTTGGCCAGCCCGGCGACTGCGCTGACGGTTTTCACTGTTGCGAGCAGGGTGAGTCGGAGGGTCAGCGGGATCAGGAAGCCGTCGATGATCCACGTCATGATCGTCTTGTGCTTCTCCGCGAAGCTCGCGAAGTCGGACATGGCCGGCGCGACCACGTCCTTGAGGACCCCGCCGACGGCCAGCAGACCGCCGAGGATCGCGGCGCCACCGATCTTCTCCGCCTGCGGGACGACCTCCTTCATCAGGACGTCCGCCAGGCGGCGCCCCGCATCGATGAATGTGCCGATGTCGTCCGAGACTTCCCGCAACACCTTGCCGAGCTCCTGCATCGGCGTCAGCGGCACCGGCGCCGCCAGCGCACCGCCGTGCTGCTCGCCGCCCGCGGTCGTCTCCACCGCGCCCTCGCCCGGCTTCGCAGTCTTCCCGGTGAAGCCCGAAGCGATCCCCGAGATCGCCGAGGTGAAGTCGTGGACGACCGGGGCGCCCCGCTTCTCCAGCAGGTCGATGAACTTGCTGATCTGCGGAATCAGGAAGTCGCCGAGGCGGATCATCACCGAGTCGAAGCCGGCGCGCAGCTGCTTCAGCTGCTGGCCGAGCGTCTGCTGGACCAGGGCGAAGCCTTGCACCTTGCCGGACGCGTCCGCAGTCGCGGAACCGACTGCTTTGATCGTGTCGGACGTCGCCTGGAAGTTGGCACCAACCGTGGCCAGGGCAGCGTTGGCGCCCGGGGCGGTGCCCATCATCGCCTTCAGCGCCGCGGCAAAGGCCGGGGTGCCTTCCTTGCCGGCCTTGGTTGCCGCCTGCGACACGTACTCCATCGCATCGGTCAACCCGTTGGGCCCGTTCAGCTTCTGCTTCAGGACGTCACTGGAGAGGCCGTACTCCTGGAATGCGGTTGCCATCGTGCTCGTCGGATTCAGCAGCGACCGCAGTGCCTGCGCCAGATTCTGGCTGGCCCTCTGCGCGGTGAACCCGTGGTTCGTCATGTTCGACAGGGCCGCCATGACGTCCTGGAAGGAGATGCCGGCTGCACTCGCTGCGGGCACGATCGATGCGAATGCGGAAGAAAAATCTTGAAGGTTCGTCTTGCCGTGCGCAACCGCCGCGATCATCTGGGAGGTTACGTTCGCCGCCGCCGACGCCTTCAGGTGGTAGTCCACCAGGACGTCGGTCAGGGCTTTGGCGACCGTTGTGGTGTCGGCGCCCTCAGCCGCGGCACCCTCCGCGGACGCCTTCAAAACCGTCAGACCGTCCGCTGCGTGATAGCCGGCGGCCTCCACGTAGTACATGGCCTGCGACAGGTCGTCGGCAGAGACGCCGACCTGCCCGGCCATGTTCAGCATGCCCTGGCGGACCATGTCGATGGCCGAGGACGACTCGCCGGCCGAGGTCACCAGCCGAGTCGTGGAGCTCTGAAACGTGCTGGCCATCTTCACGGCCTCGACGCTGATCCCCGCGACGCCCAGCGCCCCGAAAGTGGTGACAGTGTCCAGCGCACCGCCCAGCCCGAGGACCTTGTTACCCAGCAGGTCAGATGATGCCGCGGACTCCGTCGAGGCCGCGCTGGATTCCCGCGAAGCAACCGCCAGGCGTTCCATCGATGCCGCGGCCGTGTCCGCAGCAGCGGCCAGGCGCTCCAACCCGGCCGCTGCTTCGGTGCCTTCCGCCGCGCCTGCGGCCCCGATCTCGCCCAGGCTTGTGCCTGCCTCCGTCGCGGCAGCAGTCAGCGCTTCCAACTGGGCGATGAAGTCGTCGACCATCCCGCCGGCCTCGGCCAGGCCGACGGTGAACGGCTCCGTGATCGCACTCAGGGTGATCCACAGGTCTGCAACCTCGGCCACGACACCCCCTGGGAGATTCAGTCGGTGGTGTCGGTGGTCCAGCTCGTGACGGCGAACGCCTGCGAGAACGTCACGTTCGCTTGAATGCCGGCCATCTTGGCTGCCGGCCCGAGGAACGGATAGGTGGCGCCGTTGCGCAGGCCGGTTTCGAGGTAGAGGCCGTACTTGCTGGACTCGGTCGGGTGGTTGCCGTAGGGCGGTGTACGCCCTGGCTGGAGGCCGACCTTCGTGGTCCAGCCGACCGGGTTCCGGACGACCGCTTCGCGGGTGATCGAGTTCTTGAGCGTTCCGGAGATGACCGCCGGACCGGCGCCCGGGCGGGCCGGAGTCGGGGTGCCCCAGGCGTGGCTGCCGTTCGTGGCGTTGGTCCTCGCCTGTTTGACCACGGCATCGGCGGCCCCGATGAGTCCCGTGCGGCAGGCTTTGATGCCTTGGCTCCTGATACGGGAGAGGGCGGCCTGCAGGGATGCGGCGTTGAGTTCCGGCACGGCTGCCCCCTCCCGGTCAGCCGCGGGCGGCCCGCGTGTTGATGCGGTGCTCGGCTTCGCGGCGCGTCGACATGAGGTCCCAGGTGAACCGTCGTACGTACCAGGGGGTGTCCTGCAGTTCCTGCCAGGTCCAGCCCATCTCCCGCATGATCTCGAAATCGACGAGTTCGTCCGGTGGAGGGCCGGACGACCATGTCCCCTCGTAGATGCTCTCTGCTACCCAGAGGACATCTGTGAGGTACGGGTCGTCCGGCCCTAGGCTCCCGGGTTGCGGACCTTCGCGATCTCGTCGCTGATCCGGTTCTGGATCTCCATCGGCAGTTTGGCGACGAGTTCGGCGCTGGCGGGCAGCCCCAGCAGGGGCTGGTCCTCGGCCATGGAGGTGGCGTCGTACACGTGCCAGGCGACGACCAGCCTCGCGATGATCGCCATGCCTGAGGCGAGCTGAGCCTTCTGATCCGGCTTGCCGTCTGGGCCGTCCGGGACCTCATCGGGAATGAGGTCCTGCACGGGGACGAGCCTGGGATTGCGGATGATCACGTGGACGCGGTCGCCCTCCTCGGAGAACTCCGGGAAGTCGAGCAGGATGGTGCGGTTGCCGTAGCCGGCCATGGGTGGGGCTCCTTCGCTGAGGACGTTGGAGGACGTCAGGCCCCGGCCGCGCCCGACGTCCTCCAACGGGGCGCGGCCGGGGAGTTGGGGTCAGTAGGACGCGGTGGTCCAGTTCTTGAGGACGGCGGAGACGGCGCCCCCGTCGGTGGCGTTGTACAGGCCGCTGATGTCGAAGTCGGCCTGCACGTAGGCGCTGCCGATGTCGCGTTTGCCCTTGGACCACACGGTCTTGTTCATGGTGACCGCCAGCGAGGGGGAGCCGTCGAGGAGGCGGCCGGTGATGGTCGCGGTCATCGCCTGCTGCGTGTAGTTGAGGAACAGGTTGATGTCGGTCTGGTTCTCGAAGATCGCCTTGTAGGTGCCGTCCGCTTCGAGAGCGCCGACGAAGATCTCACGCGGCGCCTGCGTCCCATCACTGGAGTTGATGGCCTCGCCGGCCCGCTTGACCGTCAGATCGAGGGTGAGGCCGCGGGTGGAGGCGACGGCGTTCTGCGTGGACGTCCATTCCCAGCCGAGGAACGGGGTCAGCTGGGTGTACGACTCGGACACCGAGCTCTGCACGGTGCCGGGGAACGCGAGCGCCTTCACGCTGAACGACAGCGCGGCCTTCGGGTCGATCTTGATCTGCAGGTCGGTGAACTTCAGCCCCGAGTAGCCCAGATACTGCGTCGTGTCGTACACCGTCAGCGAGTACGTCGGGATGGCCGTACCCGGCGACTGCTTGAACGTGTGCGTCGTCGGCGTACTGACCTGCACGCTCGATGTGTGCGCGTACGTCAGACCGCCCGACGGCGTCGCCACCGGGATCGTGTACGGGCCCGTACCGGTCGGCGAACCGGACACGAAGTACTCCAGCGTCGCGCCGGTGCCGATGCTCACGGTCGAGCCGCTCGGGATCGTCGCGGCGGTCTGGATGCTCGTCGCGCCCGCGGTCGTCGTCGAGGACAGCGTCGTCGAGATGCCCGCGGTCACCGTGTCCGGTCCGATCACCGCGCACAAGAGGTGCCCGGCCAGGTCCGGGTAGGCCATGACGTCTATGTCCCAGGTGGCGTGCTCGGGACCCGGGTAGGCGCCCTGCATGACGGTGTCGTTGCCGCGCCACGACTGGTCGTCCAGCTTCGCGATGACGTCCTCGAAATCCGCCTTCGTGAACGGGACCGCGATCGTCGGCACCAGGTAGGTGTTCGGCGTGACCTCCTTGGCCAGGCCGAGTGTTGCGAGCTTGGAGAGCTGGGTCACGGGGTCGGCTCCTCACCGGTGGGGGCCGGCGCGGCGGCCTTCCTCTTACTGGGGGCGGGCTCCGGCGGGAGTGGCGCGGCGTCATCGGCGACCGGTTCGAAGCCGACGATCGGGCGTGGCCAGTCAGTGGTCTCGCCGGGCTGGACCTCTGCCGGGATGTCCGGCACGACCAGCGCGTACGGGTGGGGATTGCGCTGCAGCACGCGGTCCTCCGGGCATGGGTGAGCAGGCCCGGACGCTCAGCGTGGGCCCGCAGATGGTCAGTTGGTGTAGTCCGCGTCGTCCGCGGTGTAGGTGACGGTCGCAGCGAAGAAGCCGTTGGCGACGCCTTGGGCCGGGTCGTCGTATTCGACGTCGATGGTCGAGCCGTTGGGTGCCTCTGCCACGGACAGGAACCGGTTTCCGTGGCTCTTGTCGTTGACGAGGCCTTCAATCCTGGTCACCAGCAGTGCCACCGCCGAGTCCAGGGCTGTCTGCTCCAGCTCGGCGATCTGTGGGCCGCTGGCGGTCGCACCGACCGGCCACACCAGCGACAACTGGAAGTGGTGGGTCGCCATGCGGCGCTGCTGTGCGAAGCGGGCGGTCACCAGGCGCCGGCGCAGCACGTAGATCTGCGTCCTCTGCTGCGTCGGGGTTCTGGGCAGGTAGGCCTGGATGACGTCCCAGGGGCCGCCGGTGGCCGACAGGAGCGACGGGAGCGTGTCGCCTGTGGTGGAGAGCCATGCCGCCTCGCGGGCGCACGCGTCAGCGGTGGTCACCGGCGCCTCCTGCGGGGTGTGGTCTTCCGGGGGGCCTGTTTGCGGGGGCGGCGTTTGCGGGCGGCGGCCATCTTCGCCTTTGTGGCGGCGGACAGCGGCCCGCGCTTGCGGTGGCTGCCCTTGTGCCGCTTGCCCCGCATCCGGGCCGCCAGCTTCGCTTTCGCGGCCGGCGACATCGGGCCGCGTTTCTTCGACGAGCCCTTGTGGTGCTTACCCTTGAGGCGGGCGCTCAGCTTGGCCTTCGCGGCAGCGGACAGGGGCTTACCCTTGCGGCCCTTCAGCCGGGCCTTGAGCTTCGCCTTGGCAGCGGCCGACATCGGCTTGCGTTTGCGCCCCTTCAGCCGGGCACTGAGCTTGGCCCTGGCAGCGGCCGACATCTTGTGGTGCGAGCCCTTGTGGGCCTTGCCCTTCAGCTTCGCCGACAACTTGGCGCGAGCCGCGGCGGACATGGCATGGCCCGGGTGATGGCGGCCCTTGAGCTTGGCCGAGAGCTTTGCGCGGGCCGCCGCCGACATTGTGTGGCCGGGGTGGTGGCGTCCTTTCAGCTTCGCGGAGATCTTCGCGCGGGCCGCAGCGGACAGGGGATGGCCGCGATGCGGATGCGGGCGCCCCTTCAGCCGCTGCGAGATCTTCGCCTTCGCGGTCGCCGACATCTTGTGGCCAGGGTGGTGGAATCCCCAGGCCACGGCTAAGCCCGCATGAACGCGTCGAGGAGGTCCTCGGCCTTGCCGCGCAGAATGTCCGGGTCGTGCCCGCGCGACATGGTGGGGTCGAGCTCGGTGACGGCGATCGAGCCCGCCATGTACTTGCAGGCTCGTGCCAGGTCGGCGGGGATCGTCTGATAGCCGCCGTCATAGGAGATCTGGATGGTGGTGCCGATCGGCAGGAACAGGCCGAGCTGGAAGAAGACGTGCCCGGTGTCCGCCGACGTGGTGAGCAGTTGGGCGCCCGTCACGCTCTGAGTGCCGCCGTACGACCGGATCAGGGAGATGTTGAGGTTGGCGTACTGCCAGTACTCGGCGTGCCGCGGCGCGTACTCGTTCAGCCAGACGTGCCGCACCAGTGAACTCGCCCCGAGAGCCATCGCGTACGAGCGGCCCAGGGTTCCCTGGATGTCCATCGGCAGGTTCGCCGAGTCCGCGTACTCGTCCGGGTCGATGCCCTCGGCCCGGTGGGACTCGGGGAGTTGAGTGAACGGGGCGAGCCGGCGGCCGACGTGTCCTTCGCAGGCGCGGGTCGCCTCGATCATCAGGTCCTGTTGGGCCTGTGTGGAGTAGGAGCGGACCAGGTCGGCGAACGGGCCCTCGACCAGGGATGCGACGGACGCCAGCGGAACGGGGGAGTCGGCCACGGGTCACCTCCCCTCGTTGTGCGGGTGCTGTCAGGACGGGGTGCGGCGCCGGTAGGGCCGCTTGGCCGGGATGTCGGTGGCGTCTTGGCCGGCTTGCTCGACCTCGCTGAACTCGCCCTGCTCGGGGGCGGGTTCGCCCTGGGTGGTGGGCTGGTCGGCGACGGTGAAGCCGGCGTCGGGGATCGCCAGCAGGTCCATGGCCTGCTCGTAGTCGACGTCGATGACCGAGCCGTCCTCGGGCCACGCATGACCGTAGGAGTCGGACCCGGCGAGGCGCTTGCGCAGGGGGACGGTGGGCATGGCGGCTCCTGGTCGCAGTAGGGGATGGGAAGCCGGGCGGCGCGATGTCGGTGCCGCCGCCCGGCTGATGGGTCAGACCGCGGTGGCGACGCGGGCGAGACGCCCGGTGTAGCGGGCCGCACGGATAGCCAGCGTGGTGTCGGTCACGACGGCGTACGGCATCGTGTCGGGCGCCGCAGTCGTCGGGTACACGTCGAGCGGGGTCGCCTCACGCACGTACGGGCGCACGACGTTGTTGCGGTCCCGGGAGATCAGGTAGATGTTCTCCTGGCCCGTCGCGGGCGGCAGCATCGCCGTGTTGGTGCCGTAGTACGACGTCGGCAGGGTGCCCGGGACGGTGGAGCCGTTCTGCGGGATGAGCGCGGTGCCCGTGTCGACGATCGACGTGGTGAGGATCGGGGTGACGCCGTCCGAGGCAAGTCCGACGGTGCCATCGACGTAGCCGAGCAGCGTCTCGGTGCCAGTGGTGGTGGAGCGGTACACCTTGTAGAGCTGCGGCTGCAGTCCGTCCAGGCCCGAGGGGGTCGAGAAGGACAGGGTGATGGTGTTGGTGGAGGTGCCGGAGCCGGTGGCCTGCGAGACCTCGCCGCTGACGCCGATCTCGCCCTGCCTCGCGACCACGGCCGAGATCTTGTAGTAGTAGGTGGTGGACAGCGGGATGCTGCCGCCGGTGGTGGCGGTCGCCGCGGTGACGGTGCCCATGCCGTAGCCGCGGGCCTGCAGGAAGCTCGTCTTGACGAGCGGGATGTTGCGGTAGGTCGGCACGATCAGGCCGGTGGCGACCTCGACGGTGTCGACGAACCTCTGCTGCGAGGTCTGCAGCTGGGCGATCTTCGACGCGGCGGTGTTCGACAGGACGATCATCCACGTGTCGTCGAAGACGGGCATGGCCGCGTTCGACTCGACCATGTCGATGAGCTCGTCCAGGTAGGCCAGGGAGATGGTGCCGCCGGCCTTGTCGATGGCGTTCTGGTAGCCGCCGGAGAAGGTGGCGACCTGGCTGTCAAGGCCGTCGAACTGCGGCTGCGCGCCGGTGAGGGTCGAGGCCGCGTTGCCCCAGCAGATGCCGGTCTCGATGTCCCAGTACAGGCCCCGCATGGAGCCCTCGATTTCCGTCTCCCGCAGGTCTCCGATGACCTGCCGGGTGACCTCCTGGGCGTAGCCGGTGACGGCGCCGACGACCTGGACGTGCTTCATGGTGAAGCTGTTCTGGACGTAAGTGCTGTTGGAGACCGGTCGGGCTCCGCCGTCGGGCACGAAGCCGCCGGCGGCGACCTGGGTGCGCTGGTTGAAGTAGTACTGGTCGGCGTTCCAGGCCTGGGTGGGGATGGACCGGACCAGGGGGCTGTAGCGGCGCTGGTACTCCAGCAGAACCGGGTCGATGATCTTGGGGACGAGTGCGGATGCACCTGCGACGTTGAGCGCTTCACGGAGCTCGGACGGCATGGATTCTCACCCTTTCGGCGAGTGATGGCCCGCATGCGGGCATGGGAAAGGCCCCGTCGCGTGCGCGGCGGAGCCGGGGACCATCACTGCCTTGAGGGCACCGGCCACGTGGCCGGCGGTCAGATACTGCGTGCTGGAGCGGCGCGGCGGGTCAGCCGACGAAGCGGTCCTTGAGGACGTGCTGACGCACCGCCGGACCGAAGTAGCGCATGCGCTCGTCGGCGGTGTACGTGTGCAGCGGCTTGTTGGGCCAGTCCGAGGGGACGCCGTGCTCGTTGAAGCCCGGCTCGGTTCCGGCGCCGGCCGGGCCGTTCTCGGCGACCGACGCGACCAGGCCCTTTCGGGTCGGCGGCCCGGACTGCTCGACGTGTTCCTGGACGGCCTTCGGCAGCGCGGCCTTGACGCCCTCGGCGACGAGCCGGGCGATCATCTGCTCCTGGGTCTCAGCGACCGGCTCCGGAGCAGACTCGACCGCGGGTGCCGCTGGGGCAGGTGCGGCCTCGACCGGCTTGGCGGCCATCGCGGTCACCATGCCGGCGATCGCGTCTGTGAGCTTGTCGAACTTCGCCGACAGGGCATCGAGGCCACTGTCGGTGGTGCTGCCCGGGGTCTCGGCCGCCGGGGTGGTGGACTCCGCCATGGCGGGCTCCTTCTCCTGGGTGGGGGTCTCGGCGGCGGGTTCCGGCGCCGGGGTCTCGGGGGTGGACTCGCCAGTGCCGGCGTCGGCCGACTTGCAGACGTCACAGCCACAGGCGCACGGGCAGCCGTCGGCGACCGCCATCGGGTGCGGAACGGCGCAGCCGCAGCCGCACGAGCAGGCGGATCCGGGGGCGTCAGCCATGTCGTCGTCCTCGCTGTCCATGTCGTGGTCGGTGTCTTCGGGTTCGGCGCCGGGCACGTCGATGTCGGCGTCCATGTCCGGATCGAGGTTGGCGAGGGCGTCGCAGGCACCTGCCATAGCGGCGCGGCCGACCGCGTCGAGGTCGTGGGCGTCCAGGAGCTGGCTGGACACGGTGACGGTCGTCGGGCCGTTCGTGAGGCTGATGTACAGGTTGCTGGGCGAGGCGGGCATGTCCCAGCACTCGGCGAGCGCCTCGGTCACCTGCACGGCGGGGTCGATCAGCCAGCGCTCCTGCGTGGCGACCGTGACACCGAAGGCCTTCAACGCTTTGACGATCCGCGCCTTGACCCGCTTCAGCTGCGCGGACGTGTACTGGCGGGCGTTGTCGGCCTGGTTGATGTAGCCCCAGGCAGCCTTGGCGTGGGCCTTGGTGTCGAGTTGGTAGCGCTGCTTCTTGTCCTTCAGGTAGCCGGGGTCCGCGTACGGGCCGCCCTCACCTTTCAGGCCCGAGTCGCGCTTCGACATGGGCGGGGTCGCGGCCTCGCTGATCGTCACGGTCGCCTCCGGCGCGGACTCGGCGATCGGCATGCGTGCGGTGCCGTCGGACTCGCGTGGCTGCGCGGGGACCGGATTGACGCTGTCGATGCCCGCGCCCTCTACGCCCGGCTTGCGGGTGTAGTCCAGGCCGTCCAGCTCCAGGTCGTCGGCGGTCTCGACGGTGCGGCCGTCCTGCTGGACGCGGCGGACCGGGCCCAGCCACGCTCCGCGGATGCTGACGCCCCGCAGGACGGGGTCGGGGCCGGAGATCAGCCCGTGGATGTCGCGGCCGTGGGTGGTGTCCGCGAGGATCGCGGTGTAGCGGGCGGACCCGTCGGCCTCGTGGGTCATCGACGTGATCCGGCCCACGATTCGGGTGGAATCGTCGCCGGCCTCATGGTGCGTCAGGGTTGTCAACGGCATGCCGCCGTCGGCGATCCGCTGCTGCGCCCGGGCGACGGCCTTGCCGATGGCCTCGGCGGTGTACAGGCGGTTGTTCTTGCTGATGCCGGGCCGGATCGCGGTCCCGGTCACGGTGGCGATCGGCGCCATCAGCGCTCCTTCTCTGCTCGGCGAAGAGCCGCAGAATCGCGGCGCGCACTCGGGGGTCCTGCTCGATCGCCACGATGAGGGCGTCACGGAGCGTGGCCTCGTCTGCGGCGTCGTCGTGGTGCCGCCCAGCCGGGCGGGTGGGGCGCAGGTACATGATGGTCAGCGGCCGGTGAGGCAGATCGAGGCCTGCGGGAACACTGGGCTGGTGCCGCCCACTGTCCATGCGACCCGGCACCAGCGGGGCAGCACCATCGAGCCGGTCGACGCAATGTGCAGGCCGGCGCTGACGGAGGAGTAGTTGGGGGCGGACGTCAGCTGGGCAGTCTTGGCGACCTGCGGGAACCAATTGCCATCCGGGTCCTGCACGTCCAGCTGCGCCAGCAACGTGGGGCTGGTGCCGGTCGAGGTGCCTGCAACGTAGAGCGAGAGCCACACGTCGGTGACGTCCAGCAGGTCGATCAGCGTGGTGCCGCTGTTCCCCGATGCGGTCAGCGTCGTGCCCAGGCCCGAGGACGCCAGGTCCCACAGGGTGCGGGGCACCGGATTGTAGGGGGCCACTGGGTCCTCCTCGGGACGTCAGGTGGTGAACCAGCGGTCGAGCCGGTCCGGGTCGATGTCGGCGGACAGCACGCAACGGCACATTGGGTGTGCGGGAGCCTCAGGGACCTGGTCGATCGGCCAGGGGCTGGCGTCCTCGTTGCTCTCACAGGTCGGACAGACCCGACCGTCCCCGACGGTGATCCAGTCGATGGTCTGGGCGCCTTGTGCCTGGTAGAGGCCGAGGGCGGCCTGCACGGCGGAGGCGGTCATGGCCCAGTCGATGCCGAATCCGACCGCGGCGATCTTCTCGCCGGTGAGATGGTCGGTCACCGCATCGAGCGTGTCCTCGAAGCCGCCTCCCTCGGCGGCCTTGGCGACGAGTAGGCGCCGGAGATCGGCTTCGGCGCGGGCGGCGATCCGCCCGGCCCACTCGTCGGCCTCACCCCATAGGTCACCGAGGCGCTCCAACTGCTGGTAGGCCCGGTCGAACGCTGCATCCCAGTTGAGGCCGTCCCGGCGTGCTCGCGCCGCTGCGATGGCCACCGCGTCGACGATTCCCTCGGCGCGGCCGGCGGCGAGCGCGTCGCGGATGGCGGCGCGCATCGCGGCCCAGCCGGCGGTGAGCGGGAGGGCTTGGAGGATTGCGCGGGCGGCGGCCGAGGCGGCGGCTTCTACCGTCGTCCGGTCCGGTTCTTGGTCGCGCGGTCCGAGGTCTGCGTGGAAGTTGTGCAGCGGGTCACGCAGTGCGCGGGGCCGGATGAGGCGGCGCCACGCGTCGGAGACACTGCCCGTGTAGCGGGTGATCAGATGGTCGCGGCGGGCGAAGAGCTGCGCCCACATGCCCTCCAGTCGGCCCAGTTCGACGGTGGCTTCGAGGACAAGGGGGTCGTTGCGGCGCTCGACCGCGAGTTGTACGGCGGTGGCGCAGGCCATCTGGAAGCGTTCGGTGATCGGGGCGTCGGCCGTGGCGAACCCGGCGGCAAAGGCCAGCCGGGCGTAGGGCTCCAGGGGGTGAGGCACGCCCACCCCCTGTCCCGGCCCGTGGGTCAGCCCCTGGTCGCCTCACTCCAGGCGTTGAAGGCCACAGCCCAGGTGATGATGGCCTGGGCGTGCCGCGGTTTCACTTTCGCGGTGGCCGTGCTGCCGTCGGCGCCTACGACCACGACGTTCACGTCGCCGGTCTTCTTCTTCGCGAGGAGAGCCAGTGGCCCCATCAGGGCAACCCGGGTGATCGTCGTGCGTTTCCCGGTGTTGTCGAGGGTGTGGATCGACGCGCCTGCTATCGGCGCCTTCCAGGAGAAGAGCGCCCCGGTGTCGACGACCAGTTGAGTGCCCTTCAGGTTGAAGGTGATGGGCGTGCCAACTGGCGGGCGAGGGGCGGGAGGGATCGATCTCGTCATGGCTGGCAGTGTGCCGCACGGGATACGAGCAGGGCAGGGGAATCGGCTAACCGATCTCCTTGGGCAGTAGCGCGGCGACGTCCTGGGCCCGTAGCGGATGCTCCGGCAGCGTGTCCGGCTCCAGCGCGGCCGTGTCGCCGGGCGGAGGCCAGGCCGGCGGATCGGGCTGTTCGTCAGGCGGCGTACTCATCAACACCTCCTGGTAGGACGGCGAGCGCTTCGCGAAGCCGGGCCCGGTAGGCGCTGTGCAGGGCCTCGGTGGATGTGGGGTCGACGTCGGGTGGCACTTGCGGCGGTGGCTGGCCGGCGAAGGGCGCTGGCGGCGCTGGGGCGGGCTTCTCCAACGTGACGGGTTCGCCGTCGGCGGGGGCCGAGGGCTCCAGTGCGGTGCCCTTGAGTTTCATCGCGATGCCCGCCTTCGACATGGCGTCCATGTCGGACCACTTCACGAGGTTCTGCCTGTCGACCAGCACCGCGTCGTCGCCGCCCGCGATCGGGGGCTCGCCGATCTCGGCCCGGTACCTGTTCTGCGTCCAGGAGCCGTTGCGGAGCCGCGTGTCGCGGATCGTCTCGATCGTCTGACTGTCCCGCATGTCGATGTCGCGGAACTTCAAGTGCCAGCCCTGGATGCCGAATCCCTGGCGGACCACATGGAAATTGATCTTCTCCAGGACCAGTTGGGCGATCGGGTCACACGTGTTCACCCGGAACGTCTTATCCTGCGCCTCTCCCGTTCCCCCGCCCAAATTCCCGGACTCGATCACCGTGGCCTTCGACGGCGGGACCCCGTAGCACGCCAGGATCTCGTCCCGCTTCTGGTCAAGGAAGCTCTCAAGGTCAGCGGTCTTGCCCTGGGCCAGCTCAACCAGGGTCGCCCCGCCCTTGGTGGCGATCGGCGTCCCCAGGTTCCGCGGCCCGATGTTCCGCGCCGCGTACTGCTGCAGCCAACGGTTCATCTCGGCCTGCTGCATGCCCGCCGGAAAATCCACGTGCACCGTGGGCGGCTGGCCCTTGCGGAAAATCTCCTTGCCGTTCGATGCGGCGAACAGCCACGCCGTGATCGGCAGGAGGGCGGCCTGCGTCGGCGACACCCCGAACACGCCGCTTCGGGGAGCATCCAGTGCGATGTGGATGACCTCACGCGGCTCGAACTCGGCGCGCTGCCCGAACTCCGTGACCTGCACGTACTTCGTGATCTGCCCGTGCTCGTCCGCGATCGGGAACATCGTCGGGCAGTCCAGGTTGTACAGCGCCACCGGCTGGTTGCCGACCCAGGACACCTCGATGAACGCATCGCCGAACACCAGCAGGTCCGTGATGACCATGCGGGTCAGCTGCCGAATGTCCTCACTGGGGTTGCAGTACGCCAGCAGGCGCTCCAGCGCCAGGACCTCCGGCGGCTTCTGCGGGGTCTCCTGGTCGCCCTCACCGTCGTCCTGGTCCCAGTCCGTGACGAGGCCACCCGCGGTGATGGTGCGCGCAACAGCGTTGATGGACGCCCACGCCCACGGGCACGACAGGTACGCCTCGTACAGCTCCTGCATGATCGAGGACCGGTCGGTCTGGGTCGCAGTGCCCATGCCCTGCCGGTACTCGTTCAGGCCGCCGACCGGAATGCCGTACTCGTAGCCGGCCCGCTCGGGCAGTTTCGCCGGGCCCGGCAGTGCGGCTTCGTGGATCGGCTGCTCACGGTCGCGGCGCAGGCGGCTGATCAGGGAGGAACCCCAGGCCATGGCGGCCTCCCCTCGAATTGGTGGTCAGACGAAGGGCGACGGTCTGGTAGTGCCGCGCTGCGGCTCGTCCTGCTCGTCCCACGGGTCAGTGCCCGGGTCCTCACGCGGTCGGTAGGCGACGGTCGGGCCGAGTGCCTGCAGGAGCTGGTCGAGTTCCTCGTTGCCCTCAGGGGCGTCGAAGAGCGGAAATGAGGGGCCGCCACCCAGGTTGATCAGCAGGTAGCGCAAAGCGTCGGGCGCGTGGTCCTCCGCCTTGGTGTCGATGTCCTCCGGGTTGCCGACCGTCGCGTGAGGCAGGGACGGCAGCGTGCGGATCAGGTTCTCGGCCTGTGGGAACACGTGGAGCCTTGGGCAGGTCTCCCAGCCCAGCGCCCGATGGTGCGGGCAAGCCGGTGCTTCGGCGAGGTAGGAGTGGACGCGCTGCCAGCCGGAGATCCGACTTCCGGGCCCCTTGCCGGCGGCGGTGAGGTGGGCGCCGTTTTCCGAGTAGACCGTCGCGATCGGCTTCGCCTCGCCGCGGCTGGCCCACATCGCATCGTCTGCGTACCGTGCGGCGACCGCTTCGCCCTCCTCGGCGGCGACGATCCGTTTTGCCTGCTCCGACTCGGCCACTTGCGTGGCGTACAACTCCCGGTAGATCCAGACGCGGTCGTCCTCGTCGACCGCGCCCCACAGCACCGCCCACGGGGCGGTGTAGCCCCAGTCGACGCCAGCGAAGCGCCGCCACGACGTCGGCACGGTGACGGGCTGGACGACGTGCCGGTCGTAGCGCCACTCGGAGAACGCCTGGCCGGCGAAAACACCCCAGTCGCCTTCGAGATACGCCTTGCGGATCTTCTCGTCGAGGCCCTGCAGGTTCCGCTTGTACTCGTCGCCGAGCTGCGGGGTGTCGGACACGCGGGCCTGGATGAAGATCCTCCGACGACCGTTGCCGTCCTCGATCTCCCGTTCGCCGTGCCCGGTGGCGTCCACGTACTCGGCGCGGACCCGGGAGTGCCCGATCCCGCCGGGGTTGGTGGCGGAGCGGATACCCAGGCAGGGGACGCCGGCGACGCCGGAGCGGACGCGGACGTACAACTGGTCCACGACGTCCGGCGGGATGGTGGTGCGCTCGTCGATCAGCAGCAGGTTGATCTCGGCGGACTGAAGAGCCGACACCTCGCTGATGTTCTTGGCATGCCCGAAGGTGAACACCGACCCGTTGCTGAACCGCAGTTCATGCGTGGACCCGTTGTAGCGGCCCCCGAGCGCGCGGGCGAAGTTGTAGCGAGCAAGCATCCGCAGCACGGACTGCTCCAGCTCGGGGAACGAGCGGCGGAACCAGAACGCCTGCAGCCCCGGCCAGCGGTAGCAGGCCCGAAGCCCGTACATGAGGAGCGAGGTGCTCTTCGACCCACCTGCGGCGCCGCCGTACAGCACGTCGAGGTTCTCGTCCGGCAAGGACAGGAACGTCGACTGCGGGCCCGGGTTCGGCGTGAAGTTCAAGCCGTCAAACGGGTTCACCGGCGGCGTGTCTATCCGCTCGGCGGCCAGCAGGAGCGGGTCGGCCCGCATGGCCTCCTCCTTGCTACACGGCGCGGAGATGGCGGGCGGCGACTTGCCGGGCTCTGGTCGCCTCGGCTCCGGCCAGGCCGGCCGCGGCAAGGGCGGCATCGATCGCGGCCAGGACCCGGTCGGCTTGCGCCTCGGAGATCTGGGCGAGGCGTTCTTCGATGTTGAGTCTGGCGATCGACGACAGGACCTTCTCGGCGCGGTCCATCGAGCGCTCGTAGAGCTGGACTTCGGCGCGGAGCTGTTCGCCGCCCGCCATGCCCTCGTACCGCACTTGGTCGCCGAGCCGGTTGACCAGGTCGGCGGTCGCCTCCTGCCAGGCGAGTACCTGCCCAGCCAACTGCATCAGCGCGGTCAGCGGGTCGTCAACCGGGGCGACGTCGAGTTCGGCCAGCACAGAACGTATCTCCCGATCGACGCGGGTACGGTCCGCCTTGACACGCTGGCCTGAGGTTTTCCCTCCGTGCAGCTTGCACCTACCGATCCCGGGATGATCAGTACCCCAGCCGGCAGGGAGTCCGCAGCGCTCGGCGCTCTCTTCTTGGCGTGTCTTGGCGCTGCACTTCTCGGCCACAATTCACCCCTTCACCTGGTAGCTGACGGACAGGGCCGCCCCGGCCGCCGGGGCCGCGGCGGTGGCGATGGAGAACCCGTTGACGCTCTCGGCGGTGGTGTAGGTCCCGGCGGTGACGGTGGCCGCGCTCCGTGCGGTGAGCCCGACCTTGGGGGTCGTCGCGTAGGGGGTGGCGTAGGTGACGGTGGCGATCGTCCCGGCGGCCGGAGCGGAGACCGCCACGGTGTTGATGACTCCGGCGCCGTCGAAGGCCCCGTTGCTGCCCGCGGTCGCCGTGGCGGACTGCGCCCCGGCGGTGACGGTGACCGGTGTGCCGGCGGCGACCTGGTGACCGAGGTAGGTCTGCGCGGCCTGCCAGGTGCGGGCCGGACCGGTGTCGGGCAGTACTTGGGTCTGGCGGAGACCGGTGCCGGTGTTGAGGTAGGCCGCCACCCCGGCCGTGCTGGACGGCACGAGCGCGTAGTTGCAGTACGGGGTGGGCCGCGTGTCCGCGATCGTGTTGAGGGCGACCGTCACGTCGGTGACCGTTGTCGGCTGGTCGATCAGGATGCCGATGTTCTGCGTGGTGTCGGTCGCCGCGATCGGAGTGATCCCGTCGGCGGCGTACTGGGTGCCGATGTCGAGGAGCGTGTTGCCGGTGATGGTGACGTGCTCGGCGCCGGTCAGGTAGATCCCGGCCAAGGGCGCGGACCGGATCGTGTTGCCGGTGACGCTGATGCCGGTCGCGTAGGCGGTGGGGGTCGTGCGGTTGGTGACGGGGTAGCCGCCGATCCAGATACCGGCGCCGGTGGCGGTGGAGGCCTGTCCGGCGGGGCCGCGGTAGTAGCCACAGTCGACCGTGTTGCCGGTGATCGAGCCCACTGTTGGGGCAGCATCTGCATAGATCCCGTTGTTGCCGACGCCTACGACGGTGTTGCCGGTGACGCTGAACTGGGTGGGGCCGGTGCTGGTGTCGTAGCCGGAGACCCAGATCCCGTTGTAGCAGGAGTTCTGGATCGTGTTCCCGGTGACGGTGACCTTTGCGCAGCCGCGGGAGACGGAGACGCCGTTGTCGGCGGAGTCCTGGATGTGGATGTTGGCGAAGATCACTTCCTCGTCGTAGAGGAAGCCCACGTCCTGGTTGTTCGTGAACTCGCAGTTCGTGACAGAGACTCGGCCACGCACGCCACCAATACGGATCGGCAGCGCCGTCATGTTCCGCACCCGGCAGTCCCGCATCACGAAGTTCGTGATCTGCGCCTGCCCGGAGCCGGACAAGTCCAGGTCGCCGGACAGGAACACCGCAGTCTGCGCGCCCGACCCGCTCGTGGTACGCGAGCGCTGAGGCACCGCCGGCGTTTCGTTGACTGGACCCAGGAACGTGATCCCCACGATGCTGAAGTCCGCGCAGGCCACGGTCGACCCGTAGATGATGGCCGTGTCCACCAGAGCGATCAGCGTCGTCCCCGGATCCCCCAGCAGCGTCACGCCCGTCATCGGCGTCAGTGCCCTGCCCAGCGCGTACGTCGCGGCGGGCAGGTAGACGACCGCACCGCCCTGCGCGCTGGCCGAGTTGATGACCGCCTGGATCGCCGAGCTGTCATCCGTGGCACCGTCGCCGAGCGCGTTGAACTGGGTGACGTCCAGCCACTCCGCCGGGGCCATGCAGACTCCTCAGGACAGGGCGAACCAGAACGCGCTCGTGTTGATCGACAGGCCGCTGAACGTCACAGAGGAGGGCAGCGAGGTGTTGCCGGCGCCGCTCACCATCGCCGGGTACGGGTAGGCGTGCCATCCGGCGTTCATCGCGGAACCGATCGGGCCCTTGGGCCACGTCGGACCGGTCGTCCCGTTGAACAGTGCCGCGATCCAGTAGTAGCCGGCGGCGGCACTGTAGGTGCTGGTCAGAGGGATGACCTTCTCGACCTGTGTCCCGGACGCCCAGGACGTGGACTGGTCGGCCGTAATAGCGACTTGTGTCCCGGAGGCGTTGTACAGCCCGGCGAAACACTGGCCGCTGGTGAGGGTCGAACCGGCCGCGGTCTGCCACATCTCTATGTTGGTGATCGTTGTCGCGACGGGGACTTTCACCCGCATGTAGTAGATCGTGCCGGAGGCACCGGCCCCGTTGCTGCTGGACGCCCACGGCGGGAAGTTCCAGCTGACCAGTCCGGCGTCGCCGGGCACCATGTCGACCATGCCCAAGTTGGCGCGGGCAGTGGAGGCGCTGTTGACGTCCGACAGGTTGTTGGCGACCAGGAGAACGCCGGTCGTGGGGTGTACATGCCCGGCGTCGGCGCTCTTGCCGGTCGACCCGGCGGCCTGCGCGCCGAGGGCCTTGATGTCGGTCGCGGTCCCGTCGAGTTGAACAGCGCCCTGCGTGCTGGTGGTCGCGGTCGGCAGGTCCCCTGCGGCGATCGTGCCCCAGCCCGGCGCGGCGGAGACGGAGCCGGTGCCGGTCTGGGTGAGGAACTGCTTGGTGGCGGACGTTGATCCAGCCAGCCGACTGTTCGCATTGCTCCCGGACCCGTAGATCAGATCGCCGAGCGACGTCACGGGCGACAGGGCATTGAACGCCGCGCCGGCGCCGGTCTGCCCGGTGCCGCCGTTCGCGATGGCGACGGTCCCGGTCACGTTCGCCGCGGTCCCCGTGGTGCTCTGATTGAGGGTCGGCACGTCGCCGGCCTGGATCGTGCCCCAGGCGGGGGCAGCCGAAGCGGAGCCCGTGCCGGTCTGCTGCAGGTACTGCTTCGTTGCCGAAGTCGTGCCCGGCAGACGCGTGTTGGTGCCCGCGCCGTTGGCGTAGGCGATGTCCCCGAGCGTGGTCGTCGGGGCGAGCGCGTTGTAGGCCGCGGACGCCGAGGTCTGTCCCGTGCCGCCCTGGGCTGGCGGTAGCGCTGCGGTCAGGTGCGTCGAGGTGACCTGTGGGCTGGCCGCCGTTCCGCCGCCGAGGTCTCCCGCCAGCTGGATGATCCCCTCGGCGCCGGACGTTGCCGCGCCCGCTGTCGCAGCCGTCCCGAGCCCGAGGTTCGTGCGGGCCGTCGCCGCGCTCGGCAGGTCGGACAGGTTGTTGGTGAGCTGCGCATAGCGGGCGTCGAGCTGCGGAAGCGGCAGGTCGTCGGAGTACACGTACCAGATCGCCGACGCGGCGGAGTACTGCAGGACGCAGCCCTGGGAGAGGAGCGTCAGGGTCAGGCTGGCGCCGCCGCCGGTCCGGTTGAAGACGTCGCTACCACCGCAGTTGATCGTCACGGTGTGGCTGCTCGCCGTGTTGATCTGCTTCGCGGCGATCACTGTCAGGTCGGTCGGCGCGGTCGGCAGCGTGATCACGACACTGGCCGTGGTGCTGTCAACCGGAACGAAGTCCCCGGGCGCCGCCGTGTAGGCGCCGGTCTTTACGCCGGTCGGGGTCAACAGGCCCGCCCAGACCCGGGACGCCGAGGCGGTGCCGCCCTGCGTGACCGCAAGCGGGGCCGCGAGGTGGGTCCCGGTGACGGTCGGGTTGGTTGCGGTGCCGGCCAGGTCCCCGGCGAGCTGAACGATGCCCTCGGAGCCGGTGGTGGCCGCGCCGGCGACGGCCGCCGTTCCGAGGCCCAGGTTCGTGCGGGCCGTGCTCGCCGACGTCAGATCGCTGAGGTTGTTCGCGGTCTGAGCAGCGCCGGTGATCCTGGCGTCGTTGCCCTGCGCCGCGGTCCCCGTGGTCGTCCCGTAGGAGACGGTGAGGGTGCGGTCGGCGGTGAGGTCCCCGCCGCCGGTCAGCCCGGTGCCGGCAAGGATCTGTCGGCTGGTCGGAGGTACCGCCAGGTTGGCGCGGGCGGTTCCGGCGTTTGCCACGTCGCTCAGGTTGTTGGCCTTGGCGAGGTAGGCGGCGTTGGCGCGGGCGACCTCAGTGCTGATCTGCCCGTCGGTGTACGCCTCGGCGTTGGTCTGCGCGGTGCTCGCGGCCCCCGCCGCGTCGAAGGCGCTGCTGGCCTGGGTGGCGGCGGTGCCGAGTCCGAGGTTGGTGCGGGCGGTGGCCTCGTTCGCCAGGTCCGACAGGTTGTTGGCGGTCTGGGCGGCCCCGGTGATGCGGCTGTCGTTGCCAGCCGCAACCGTGCCGCTGCCAGTGCCAACGTTGAGGACGGCCGCGCCGCCCAGGCCCAGGTTCGTGCGGGCCGAGGACGCGGACGCCACGTCGGACAGGTTGTCGGCCGCGGTGAGCGCTCCGACCTCGGCGGCGGTCAGGACGACGGTGCCGGTCTGCCCGTTGACGGACGAGACGGCGCCGCTGCCGCCACCGCCGAACGGGTGGGAGGAGCCCCATACCCCGGCGGTCTTGGGCCCGTAGTAGACCGCGGTGTTGGTGGTGTCGAGGTAGAAGTCCCCGTCGATGCCGACCGAGTTGCTTGGCGCCCCGGTGCCGGAGATCCAGCCCGGCCCGGCCGGACCGGACGTGCCTGCGGAGGAGACGATGACGGTGACCACGGCTACCTCCTCAGGCTGCGGCGACGAGGGCGTTGTAGAAGGTGCCGGTCACGAGGTCGGTGGCGTCGCTGAGCCCGGGGTCCATCCACAGGCTGTAGGGGTAGGCGCTCTGCCCGATCAGCGCGGTTGCGGTAGGGGAGAGCACCACGAGGAGCGTTGACGTGGCCGGCGTGACCGTGATGTAGCCCTGGGCGTTGGCCGCCGTGCTGTTGACGGAGACCAGCGCGGGTTCCGTGGCGTCGCTCGTCGTGGGCCTGATCACGAACTCGAATGTCTTGCCCGTGATGTTCATCAGGGTGCCGTCGTCGTTCTGCAGCTGGTAGCTGGTCACCCATTGGGAGCCGGACGCACTGGTGGTGTTCAGCTGGTTGGGCAGTGCTGGCACGGGTCACCGCCTCCTGGGTGCCGCTGGGGTCAGGCTGCGGGAGAAGCCGGCGGCTCGGCGGCCGAGGTGGCGTCCTTGACGTCGGCGACGGCCTCGGTGGCGAGCTTCTCGGCGTCGCCCCTCGCCTCGGCGACGACCGGGGCGGCGTCCTGCGCGACCTGCATCTCGTCGGCGTGGGCCTCGGTGGCGAGCTGAGCCTCGTCGCCCTTCAGCTTGCCGAACAGGGCCCGGAACTTGTCGGCCAGGGCGTGGCCCTCGGACTCGAGCTGGGCGATGAGCTTGTGGATCTCGTCGGTGACGGCGGACATGGTGAACTCCTTGAGGGTGTGGGTCAGTCGGGCAGGAAGTCGGCGGTTCGCCCGCGCGAGCGGCACGGTTCCTTGTCGTGCCACCAGCGGGTTTCGCCGAGCCACGCGTCGGCGCCGCAGCGTGAGCAGGTGCCGGGGATCGGCTCCCAGTCGTCGGGCACGGTGAACGGGGCATCCAGCGCGCGGGCCGGATCGTCGCGGGTCACTCGTCTCCTGCTGCTCGTGCGTGGAGGAGTGCGCACCTCGTCGAGCAGTACTCGCCGTCCCAGTCAGGCGGCAGGCGGCGCTCGCACCAGAGACAGGTGGCCATCGTCATCGCCTCTCAGTAAGCGGAAGGTGAGGGAGTCGAACCCGTCCACGGTGTTACCCGCCACGCTTTTCGAGAGCGCTTGGCACGCCACATGCCAGACCTTCCAGGGGCGAGTGGATGGTGGAGCTACCACCAGAGCCGGGCTCGCCTTGTCCGGCGCCGTGACGGGTGTTACCCGTCCGGATTGCCGGTCCGCGGAGAGTGCAGGGATCGAACCTGCGCGGGTGACCCCGACGACGGCTTAGCAAGCCGCTCCATTGCCACTCTGGCAACTCTCCAAGCTGCCGTCGGTGCGCGGTGCGATCTCCGCGACTCACCGGCGGCCGCCCGAGGACGCTCTGCCGCTTGAGCTACCGGCCAGGCAACGCGCTGCCCTTGGTGTGGCCGGACGGGGTTTGAACCCGCAACCTTCCCCTGCGCTGACCCGGCAGGACTCGAACCTGCGACGCGCCGCTTTGGAGACGGCTGCTCTGCCAACTGAGCTACGGACCACGGTGCTTCGATCGTACGAAACCGGCGTCGGCCAGACGACCGGTTTTCGTTGAGGGTTGTGGGGTCCCGCGGTCGGCGTCAGCTTCGGGCCGGAACGACTGCGGGACCCCCAGGCCCTGCGCCACCCTCGGGACGCGGGCCGTCCCGCCAGACGCCCGCGGGGGAGTGCGGGCCGGCGGGAGTATCAGGCAGCGAGGCGACCGCGGCGTTCGGCGGGCATCTCGGGTGTGGCGCCTGACCGTTCGATGCCGTCATCGTCCAGCGTCTTGGAGTGGAGCTCCAGCAGGTCGTAGCGGACCCGGCCGCGGCCGTGCCCGTAGCGGCTGATCCGGCCCTCGTGGGCCCAGCGGCGGATCGTGGTCGCAGGTCGGCCGGTGTATGCGACGGCGAGGTCTTCGGGGACGAGACGAGGCATCAGTTCACCCCCGTGCAACGCGAAAGGGCCGCCCGGTGGTGGGCGGCCCTTTCGACAGAAGTTCCAGTTGATCAGACGATAAGTTCAGATCGCGGTTTGCGCAAGTCACGGGCCTGGGCTGGTCCAGTCGCCGTGAACAAGGTCGTGGTGCCAGTCGCTGTCGTGGGGCGGCAGGTTGCAGATGACGACGATGGGCTCGCTGTCGAGGGTGATGGTGCCGGTGGCGGGGCAGTCGGCTCCCGCGCTGATCACGAGAGCGCCTGCAGGGTGAGGATCAGACCGGCGAGCAGCAGCGAGGCGGTCGTGCTGTAGGCGACGGTCTCGATGTAGTCGGGGTCGGAGAACCAGGAGCGGATGATGGCGATCGGGTTCATGTTGATGATCCTCTCAGTGCCAGGGCCAGGTGGCCGTGATCTCGGCCGCGACTGCGGCGGTGGCGACGGGGATGGTGTAGCGGGCGTGCCGGCCGCCCCATTCGGCGAACGCAATGGCGTGGCGGATGGCGGGCAGTCGCCAGAGCGGCGCAGCTGCGCAGGCGATGCGCTCGGCCGAGGTCATGGAGGCGATTCGGTAGGCGTCGAGCGCGGTGAGGGCCGCGGCTCGGTTGCCGTTGGTGAGGTGGCGCCGGATTTGGGTGCGGTGACCGCGGCGGGTGCGGGGCATGGTCGATTTTCTCTCACTGCCAGGGTGCGGGTCCGGTGCGGCTCGCCCAGCGGGCGAGGGCGTCGCCGTTGAACATGCGGATCCCTACCTGCCGGGCGTAGTTGGCCGCGGCGGGTGTGAACGTTGAGGTGGTGACGACGGCGGCGATGTCGGCGCCGTGGATCTGCCGGGCGGTGCCGCCGACTTTCTGTACGTCGGGGGAGCCGACTTTGGTGGTGGCCGCGTACCGCTTGGCTTGGATGACGAGGCGCCGCCCGTCCGGCAGGGTGCAGATGACGTCGGCCCCGAGGTCGCCGGCCCCTCCGACGACGAGCACGTTGGCGCAGCCGTCGCGCCTGCACAGGTCGGCGAGTGCGTGTTCGAACTGGGTTGGGGTCATGGCCTGGTAGCCGCTGATGCTGGCGGCGCGGGGCAGCGGGATCCGGGTCGGGCGGCGCGGTGCACGGACCTTGTACCGGGTACGGCCCGGCCTCAGGAACCACAACCCAGCAACGATCAAGACCAGGATCGGGATGCCGATGGCCGGAGACCCGATCGAGACGAGCACACCCGCGGTCAGAAGCACGGGCGGCGAAGTGAGGCCGCGCTTGGGCCGGCGGGGTCGTCGGGTGGTTCGGCGGCGTGCGGGCCGGTATCCGGCGCGGCGGGCAAGACGGCGCGGTGGCACAGCGGTTCCCCCTTGTGTCTATGTCGATTGTGGTGCACTGCGCCAGGTCCGGTGGCAGTTCAGCTTTCCTCGTCAGCAATGAGTGGCAGCCCATACTCGCCAGCCGCCCCCGGGTTGCGGACAACGATGCCGTCCTTGGCCAGGCGGCTGAGGGTGTTCTCGACGGTCTTGCGTGCGACGCTGGTCATCTGGGTGATCTGGTCGAGATGCAGGTAGCCGACCTCCACGCTGATCGGATCCCGGCGCTCCTCCAGCGCGGTGAGGATCTTCTCCTGGGCGGTGGGTTCCTTCGTGAACTGGACGGGGGCGCTGGGCGCCCATGTTGAGGTGCCGTCATCCTCGTCGTCGACGGCTGCCGGACCGACAGGAGTGGCGGCGATCAGCTCGCGGTCATCCCAATCGGGGAAGTCGGCGGGGTAGACGATGTTGGCCGGGTCGAACAGGCCGTCTGCGGATTCCTGGATCCAGGCGCGCATCATCTCGGCGCGCTCGTCCGGGCCGATGACATAGCCGACGCCGAACGTCCTGGACGGGTCGTCCTCGGGGATGTTCGGGTCGTAGATCAGGCTCTCCTCCGCGTCGCTCTTCCAGAATGCCGGGATCTTGGACGGGTCGATGCCGGCGAAGGCGTGGGGGAGGTCCACGCGCTGCTTCTGCCCGCTGTCAGAGCGGAGCAGCACCAGCGCGCCGCCGTAGAAGATGTTGTCCCTGATCGACGTGTCGCTGCCCATTTTGTCGAGGTTCATGATCTGGCCGCACAGGACCATGGCCATGCCCAGGGACCGGCCCTGCTCGGCGATGGCCGCGACGATGAACGAAGCCTCCTTCATGTGCTCGGACTTCTCGCCGAGGACCTGCGCGAACTCGTCTAGCGGGACGGCGACGTACGGTCGCTTGGCGCTGGCCACGAAGTTCTTCGCGTCCGTGGCAGCGGACTCGGCGATGCGATGCAGCAGGATCGCGTACGCCAGGCGCAGGGTTCCCATCGCCCCGTCCTTGCCGCAGCCGGCATAGGCGGCCATACGCGCCACGGCAGGGTTGCTGGAGCCCTTGGGGTCGCCGTAGAGGATGGCAACCTTGTTGACGTGGTAGCTGAGGCAGATGAGTTGCAGGACGCCGCCCTTGCCGGAGCCGGTAACGCCGGCCACAACGACGTGCTGGGCGCCGACCTTGGGGTCGAACAGCTGCACGCGCGCGGGGCGCCCGGAGATACCGGTGCCCAACTGCACGAAGCCGTTCCTATTGGCGAGCAGGGCCTCGGCGCCGGGCAGTGGCGTGCCGTTCTGCAGGGGAGAGCGCTCCATGAGGCGGAACTTGGCCTTGCGCGGGTTACTGGTGGGTTCCACCGCGACGAGCAGGGTGGTGGTGTGCAGGGCCCCGGCGAGTCGGTACTGGTCGGGGATCGTGATTGCGTCGGTGTCCTCGTCGGCGACAACCCAGGCTGCGACGCCGCCGGTGGCGGGGTCGGGGATGGCGCCTTCGAGGTGGGTCCCGGGCATGCAGCCGGCCTTGTGGGCGACGCGGCGCAGCCAGCGCGCTTCCAGGGTGCTGTACTGCGCTTCCTCGACGGACGGCGCGACGGTACGGACCCGGATGTTGCGGGAGCTGGTGTGCGGTCCTTCAGTGATCGAGATCCAGTCGGCGGGGAGCCGGTAGACGCCGGAGACGGTCTCACTGCTGACGGTGACCGGCCGGCCGGGGGACGCTTCGATGATGCCCTCCCACATCTCGGGTCCGTGGGCCGTCAAGGTCAGGTGCTGGCCGGGGTGGGCGCCGTTCTCGCCGGACACGTGGGCGTGCCAGCTGTGCAGGATGTCGCGCACGGCGGCATCGACGGGGCCGGTGGCGGGGGCCGCGTTGTGGGTCGCCTTGTGGGGGCGGCGGTGGCCGGCGAGGACGCGCCGCAGGGAGTAGCCGACGAACCCGACGGCACCGAACCAGGCGACCGAGACGAGCCCCGCGAGGGAGGGCATGGTCATCCAGCCTGCAACGAGCTGGTCGATGCCGGTCTGGCCGTCGAGGGTGGCGGTGGCTGCGGCGGTCGCCGTGGCGACGGCTGAGATGAACATGGGGCGCCGGTGGGCACGCAGGAGGTCGCCGCCGGGGATGTCGTTCAGGAGCCGGTCGTTCAGCAGTCCGCTGGCGTTGGCGGCGGCGACGAGTGCTGGTGCTGCCAGGAACGTCGACATGGTGGTCGCGGCCTGGGGGTCGAGCAGGGGCATGATGCCGGCGCACACCAGTGGGGCGGCGATCTCGGCGATCGCGAGGCGCTTCTCGACGGTCGGGTTGCGGATCGTCTCCGCGGGGGTGCTGTCGGTGGTCATGGTTCTACTCCTGGGTGTACCAGCCGCGGTGGGCCATTTCGACGGGGGAGGAGTCGGCGGCCTGCTGGATGCCGTCGTGGTCGGTGCGGGCCCGGTCGCCCGCGGCCTGTGCGTGGCGGCCTGTCTCTGTTGCTGTCGTGGCGTAGGCGCGCGCCGCTTCGCAAAGACCGTCCATGAGCCGCGCCAGCTCGTAGGTCTCCGCGACGGTCGCGGAGTCGACCTTGAATGTGGAGATCTGTTCGGCGACCCGGCCGGTGTCCTGGGCCTCCTGTGTGAGCAGCTCGGCCAGGGCCTGGTGTGCGGAGGTGTCCCGGGCGATCTCCTTCGACAACTGCTTCACCTGGCGCACCAGGTCGCGGTATGTCAGTCCACTTGCCATGTCAGCTGCCCTGCTTGTCCTGGTAGAAGGTGCGCTCGGCCGGGGTGGTGAGCGGCGAATCGACGACGGCCTTGTAGATGGCGCCGTGCCGGGTCTGGGCGTTGGCGGCGACCACGCGGACCGCTTCGGCGCTGCGTGTGGTGCGCTTGGCGACCTCATCGGCCTTGTGGCGCAGGGCGGTGGCCTGTTCGGCGAGCCGCTGGAGAGCGCCGACGAGGGCCATACCGCCCTTCATCTCCTTGGCTTCCTCGGCCAGTTTCTGGGCGCGCATTGCGTGGGCGAGGGCGTGCTCCCGGGCGGTCTTGTTGTCGTCGCCGATCTTCGTCAGGGTCCGGCCCTTGTGTGCCAGGCGTTGCTCGAACTGCTTGAGGCTGCGGACCTCGCCGCGGCTGAGGTTGTGCTGCGCTGCGGCGCCGTGCCGGTCGGGTGCGGTGAACTTCACGGCGTCGGGGCCGACTTTCACTGCTTTCACTGCGGTCGGCTCGGGCGCTGCTGTCGGCTTGGGGCTGGCCGGCGCTGGCCCGGAGGGTCGCTCCTGCGGGGGTGCTGCCGTCGTCCGTGCGCCTGCCGCCGCCGGAATCGTGGGTGGGGCGGTCGGCCTCGGCGGGGCCGTTGAGCCGGGAGGGGTCGTCGGCTTCGGGGGCGCGGTCGCCTTCGCCATGTTGGCGGTCGACCCGGTAGCCGGAGCCGTCTTCGGCCCGGCGGGGGTCTTGTCGGGCTTCAGCAGTTTGTGGTCCTCGTTGCGGGCCTTGGCGGTGTCCATCTTTTTCCTCTCGGCCAGATCGGCGGTGGTGCGGTCGTCCCAGCCGTCGCGGGTGCCGTCCCGCCATGCCCGGACGTGCCCGACGGCCGCGGCGGCGCGCGTGCCGTCGCGGTAGCCGGCCTCGCGGGAGGACTGGGTGCGGGGCCGCGGTCCCTTCGGCGTCTGGTCCTGCTCGTCGCGGTCGGCCGGGGCGCTTCGGGCGGTCGGATCGGTGTTCTTCTTCGCCAGGTCGACCTTGGTGTTCAGGCCTTTCGGGTCGCGTTTCGGCGCCGCGCCGTCAACCTTCGCCGATCGGTCGGGGCCGGTTCCGTTGGCCGGGCCTGGCGGGTTGCCACCGACCTTGCCCAGGTCGACCTTGCGGACGGGCTCCTTGGCCGGTCCCTGTTCGCCTGGCGCACTGTCCTTGGGCTTTTTGGTGGGGGCGCCCCCGAACGGCCCGGCGTCCCGGCCGCTGTGCGTCGGCACGTCGGTGCGGGTGCGCTTCGTGTCCGTGCTGCCGGTCGTCCGCTCGTCCCGGTTGCTGCGCTGGGCGTTGTCGTTCCTCGCCGCGTCGTCTTTCTTCGCGCTCGCGGCCTTCGTGTCCGAGGACTTGGTGTCGCTGCTGTCGGTCTTCGAGGTCTTCCCGTCGGTGCTGGCGTCGCGGTGGTTCTTGTCGTCCTGCGCGGACTTCGACGCGTTGTCGTTCTTGGAGGCCTTGGCGTCGGACGCTTTGACGTCCCGATTGTCCTTGTGGTCCCGGTTGTTCCTGGACGAGTTGTCGTCCTTGGCCTGCCTCGCGTTGGAGGTCTTGGCGTCGGAGGTGCTGGCCCGCTTGTGGTCCTGCTGATTCCGGCCGTGGTGCTGGTTGACCTTGTTGTTGAGGTCGGCGATCTTGGCGTCGTGGTTGGAGCGTCGCTGGGATCCGCTCTCGTGCTTGGCGGTGCGGTCGGACTTGTTGGCGTGGGTGGCGGCGGTCGAGTTCCCGGAGACCCGGGTCTCTTTGATGTCGTGGCTCTGCTTGACGGTGGTTGCGGTGCCGGTGCGGCCCAGGCGCCCGGCGAGGGCGCGTACGAGGGCGCCGATCGGGCCGTCCCGCCTGTCGCTGGCGCCGGTCTTCCCGCCGCCGGCGGCTCGGCTGGTGCTGGCAGGCTCGGGGGCGGGGGTGTCCTGCGCGAGGGCGGCGGTGGTGCCCAAGTGGGTGGTCGGCCGAGCCGGCTGCACCGGGGTGAGGATGCTCGCGAGGGTGCCCGTCCGGGTTTCTGGGGCGCTGCTCTCGGAGGGCCTGCGATCGCCCTCGGGGTCGGTCTGTGGGGGCGGTTCGATGGTCGTAGTCATCTCGAATACCTCACTGTTGGTAGTCACCCACCCACCCCCCACCCGGCCTGAGAATCCCTGAATATGACTGTTGAGCAGCCAGGGGATGGCGCTGAGGGCTTGTTTACGGGTAGGAGGTGGGTGGGGGGGAGGTCACATCGTGTTACAGGGAAGAAGCCCGGTGACCGAAGCGCTTCTTCGCCCAGCCCACTGCCGTGACCGCCCCGACAGAGCCCAGAACGATCAGCCCGACATCGGACCCGGCCGCCGAGGACTTGCCGCCGGAGACCGTGTCCGAGGTCGTCGACATGCCGGGCGACGTGATCGCCGGGAACGCAGCGGAGCACTGGGACACCGCGTTCATGCTGTCCCCGGAGGCCTTCGCAACGCAGTCCTGCACGGCCTGACGCCGGGCCTGCTCGGCCTGGGTCTCCTGGCCGGCAGCGGCAGCCTGCGCGGCCTCCTGCTGCTGGCGCTGCAGGTCGAGCTGGGCTTGCTGCAGGGCGATCTGAGCGGCCTTCACGTGGGCGGTGGCCTGGGACGATGCGTAGTCCGAGTAGGCGACCATGCCGGTGGCGGCAAGGATGACGCCGCCCGCGGCGATGCCGGCCTTCGCTCGGGGGGAGAGCTTCGCGTTGGGGGCGTAGGCGCCGTGCAGCGGCGGCGTCTTCCACGACGGCACCGAGGTGATGTCGAACGCGGCGTCGTTGTAGATGTCGTTGCTGGACATGGCCGGGGAGGCTCCTTTGGTGCAGTTGGGCCGGTGATGGACCGGAAGGCGTCGTAGAGGCGATCCGGATGGATGGACCGTCAGGCGGCGGCCCGCAGGGTCCGGAAGTGGCGGGCGATATCGGCGGCCCGCTGGTTCGAGCAGGTTCCGCCAGCGGAACGGATCGCGGCGGCCACGGTTCGCCGAGTGATCGGCTGCTGGTTCGCTGCTAGTTCGGCCAGGGCGCCCTGCTCGCCCCGCCGGAGCCGGACGGTTCGCAGTGGTTCGCGAACCGTCCTGGTTCGCGGGTTCCGATTCGCGAGGGCGGTTCCGAGAATGGCCGGCACGATCGCGAGCGCAACCTCGACCCCGTGACTTCGGCAGAGTGGAACCGGTTCGCGAACCTCGACAGGCTCCGGGCAAGTTCGCCGGTTCGCGGAGCAGCGAACCGGGATCTGGTTCAGGTGGTTCGTCATGCCGCGTCCTGGTTCCACTTCGCGCGGGCTTCCTTCAGACGGTGATGGGCGGTGGTCTTGCTCATGCTGGTTCGCTTCAGAACCACGGGGAGGGTGACGCGGTCGTAGCCGAGTTCCGCGATGAGGTTCAGAACCTGGTCGACCTGCTCGGTTCGCTTGCTGGCCCGGTCGGTCAGGTTCGCGGTTCGGGTGGTTCGCGGTTCAGGGTTCGCTGGTTCCGGGGCGGTGCTGTCGGGGTTCGGAACCGGTTTGTCGGTGTGGGCTGGTTCGCGAACCTCGCGCTGGTGGGGTTCCGGAACCTGCTGGTTCGCCGGTTCCGGGGGCGCCGGTTCGAGTTCGGGCCGGTTCGGGGTTGAGGGGTTCGCGGGTTCGCCTGGTTCCAGATGACGGGGCGGTTCCGCGATGACGCCCTGAACCTTCCGGCGGGTTCGCCGGACCGAGTTCCGTTCGGTTCGCAGTTCCCTCCTTGCGGCCAGCACGAGGTTCGCGGAGTTCCATGCGGCGTCGAGTGTCCGATGGCCTTCGAGCGTGATCAGCGACCAGGCGGTCCACGAGTGCCGCGGGTAACGGGTCCAACGAGCCATCCCGATCCTGGGCCGAGCCGGCGGCAGCTTGCCCTCGGCCCGCAGCTTGCGGCGGTGGATCAGTCGGGCCCGGCCCTCCCAGAGGAGGACCCCGACGATGGACATCACCGAGTAGGTGACGGCCCGCGGGGTCGGGTGCCAGTGGTTCGAGTAGTGCCACCACTGCTGGACCGCGGCTCCTGTTGCGAAGATCCATGTGCCGAGGCGGTACTCCCAGCCGCTGTCGCCGTCCGAGCGGGCCTGGTGGTACAGCCAGGCGCAGTACACGGTGGTGAGCTCGTAGGCGGCGGCGTAGAGGACGCTGGCGACGAAGAGCCACCCGAGGACTCGCATGGCGAACTGGGATTGGCCGGTCCATGCGACGGCCATGGGGGCGAGGATCGGGGCGGTGACGAGGAACTGCTCGGCGAGCCGGGCTGAGGCCCGCTTGATTCGGTTGGCGCGGTCGCTGCGGTCGGCGATCTTCTCGGCGCGTTGCTCGCGTCGTTCGGCGCGGGCGGCGCGGCGCTCGTCGCGGATGGCTTGGCGCTTCTCGGCCCAGGTGTCGATGGCGTCGTGGCGGTCGGTGCGCTTTTCGGCGGCGCGGGCTTGGAGTCGCTGGATCTTCTTGTCCGCGGCCGGCTCGGGCTGCGGGTCGACGGGCCGCGGTTCGGCGAGCATGTCGCCGATGGGCCGCCAGCCGGCGGTCAGGTCGGGCTCGGTCACGGGAGTTGGCCTTTCGGGCTTGGTGGGGTGCGAGCTGGTGGGGTCGTGGTCAGTCGGCGTCGATCTGGCGGTACTCGACGTGCCCGTCGCGGTGGCGAACTCGGCGGATCGCCGGGTCGCGGGTGAGGTCGAGGACGTCCTCGGCGAGGTCGTTCGCGCGGCTCTCGGCGTCGTACTCGGCGATGAAGTCGGCGGCGGCCTGGCGGCGCTCGGCGGCCTTCTTGCGTCCGAACATGCGGTGCTCCTTCAGTGGTCGATTGGGGTGGTGCAGGTTTTGGCGTGTGCGAGTGCGGTCCAGTTGGTGCAGGCTTCGGCGTAGCTGGGGTCGTAGCTGTGATCACCGGTGAGCTGTTTGGTGATCGCGACGGTGGTGGTGTCGCAGCCTGCGCAGGCGTACTGGCCGACGAGGTGGACGGTGGTGGTGACGGGGGCGCCGGCAAGGTTCTGGTAGCCGGCGCCGTCCGGGGTGATGGTCACTTGGCGGGCGTCGCGAGCTTGGCGAGGGCCTCGTAGGCCATGACCTCGATCAGGTAGTCGGTGTCGTCATCGACCTGGTCCTCGTGCTCGACGGTCTCGTTCACTCCTGCGCCTCCGGCCTCGGGATGGCCCGGCACTTCTCGGCGTGCTCCTGAGCCCACTGGTGTACGTGGAGGGTGTAAGCGCCACCCCATATGCGGGTGCAGCCGTTGCACTGGGCGTCATAGCCGCCCGTCTTGAGGCTGATCACGTCGACGGCAATGGACGGGTCGGCGAGCGCTGCTCCGGCGACGGTCAGATACCTGCCGGTGACGCCCTCGGGCCAGGGGGTGCCGCTCATTCCCATCCCTCCCGAACGCACTGCTCGTAGATGTCGAGGTAGTTGGTGCCGTCGAGGGCGGTCATGCCGCCGAGGAGGTCGGTGATCTCCTGGTCGGTGGCGGGGCGGCCGTTCGGTTCGTCGGTGGGGTGGAAGGTGGCGTCCATGAGGCTCCTTACGGGTACGGGTCGACGGAGTTGAGGTGCCGGTTGGCGTGGTCGAGGAGGGTCTGCTGCTGCGGGTCGTCGTCGGGGAGGGCGAGGGCGTCGGTCAGGTAGGTGGCGGCGGATGCGAGTTCCTCGGCCGCGTCCTGGAGGTCGCTGCTGGTGCTGGAGCCGAGGAGGTTGGCGGTCTCGTGCAGGAGGTTGATGAACTCGTCGGGGGTGGCGTCGAGGGTGAGGGGGTCCTGTTCGTTGAAGCGGGCGAGCATGGGGCTGTGCTGGTTGACGATCCGCGTGACGGTTGTGGTCACTTCGGCTGCTCCTTCGGGGCTTCGATGGCCGGGCGCTCGGCCGGGGCGGTGAGTGCGGGCGGTGCGGGGGGAGGGGTGGGCTTGCTGGTGGCGCACTGTCGGGCTTGGCCGCCGGCGGGGATGGTCAGGTCGTGGCCGTAGCCGCCGCAGATGTTGGGGTCGCTCACGTCTGGCTCCCGGATCCGGTGGTCGGGAACTGCATCGGCGCAAGGTCGAAGTAGAGGACGACGACGGCGCGGCCGCCCATCTGCTCCTGCAGGTGCTCCCGCAGGTAGGTGTAGACGTGCATGCGGGTGTGGCTGGAGTGGACCTCGATGCGGCCGTTGTAGGTGGCGATGCGGCCGTCGCCGGATTGGCCGGTGATGATCCAGTGGTAGGTGGTCGACTGGTCCTCGGCGGTGGTCACTGCTGCTCCTCGGGGGCTTCGCGGATGTCGGGCGCTCCCCAGCCGAATTGCGGCTCGGACGGGTGCGGGTACTCGACGGGGTCGTCGAGCGGGGTGTCGTTCAGGGCCGCGGTGATCTCGGCGCGGTCCAGGCCCATCGTGTGGCCGGTGTCGACGCTCATCGCGGGCCCCGGTGGACCGTCGGGTCGTCGGCCACGCCGATGTCGTAGCCGCCGCGGTTCAGCTTGCGGAGCGGCC
The DNA here is from genome assembly GCF_035976515.1 of Kitasatospora sp. NBC_01302. NCBI lineage: Bacteria > Bacillati > Actinomycetota > Actinomycetes > Kitasatosporales > Streptomycetaceae > Kitasatospora > Kitasatospora sp. NBC_01302. The sequence continues at coordinate 3,359,055 of NZ_CP108404.1, read as the reverse complement.
CGTTGGCCTTGGCGATCGCCGTGTTGATGATCTGCTCGTCCGTGGCGTCCGGGTCGGTCGTGACGGCGATGTTGTACTCGCCACCCCGGTCGCCCATGGTGTGGAACTGAACCATGTGCTTGGGCATTTGGTGGCTCCTTCAGCTTCCGTCGGTCTGCTCGGCCCAGCGGTGGCCGGCCGGGCAGGCGAGCTTGCGGATCGCGATGGTCTGGAACGGGCCGCGGTCCTCGAACTCGACCGTCCCGGAGGTGGCCGGCTGGCCGCAGGTGTCGCAGCGGTACGCCGAGCAGGACTCGGCGGACATGGCGGTCATCGGACGTCCCGGGAGGCGACCACGAACGCGGAGGCGGGCAGTCGGCCGGCCGTGACCTGCTCGTTGCGGAACTGCTGGGCGATGCTCCGGTCGTGGGCGCCGCCGTCGAGGACGATCCCGTCCGGGGTCCAGTGCGCGACAGACCAGGCCGGGGTCGGCATGTGGCTGGCGGCGGGGGTGGGCTGGTGGCTGGCCATCCAGGTGGGGAGGCTCACCGTGGGTCACCTGCCTGTTGGCCGCGGTAGGGGCCGCCGAGCTGGGTACTGGCGGCCTGCAGGTTCTGCAGGAGGTCGGCGCGCTGGTCGCCGTTGAGGCTGGGGTTGTTGATGCCGGCGGCGAGGGCGTTCAGGTCGGCCTGGGCCGCGTTGAGCGCATCGGCGGACGAGACCGGAGGGTCAGAGGGCGCGGCGGACATCAGGCCACCTCGTCCAGGTCGTGGGTGCCACACAGGTCGTGGATGGCCTGCAGTTTCGCGGCGACCACGGCGGCCGGAATGCGGATCGCGCCGCCTCGGCCAGCCTGGCCACGGGACCACTGCTTGCCGTGGCGGATGGCTTCGAGCTCGCCGCCCTTCACCCAGCGGTAGATGGTCGGAACGCTGACCCGGAGGGCTTTTGCCACCTCTCTCACGGTCAGTACAGGGGGGCTCTCCGGGAGCATCTTTGAGCTCTCCAATCGAGTCGTCTCGGGTGGGAACGACTCGACTGTATAGCTTCTCTTGAAAGGTTGCAAGGTTCTCTCGCTGTCCGTGGGAGAACCTTGTGCCTTACCGTGAAAGGCGACAAGGTCGTTCGATCATGATTCGCACAGGAGAGTGGCTCTTGAGCAGGGAACACTGGGCGGAGGACGCGGAGCCATACCTGCGCCCGGTCGCGGCGGGAGAACCCGACGCCTGGCAAGCGGAAGCGCGTCAGCGTGGGCATCACGGAGGGCAACAGCTCACCGCGGTGGAAGAGGTCGCTGCGCCAGAGCGTGTGGCCCGACTCCTCGGGGTGGCCGGCGACTCCCTCGTCGTAGTCCGCCGCCGGATCGTCTCCCTGGACGGCGCGACAACGGAGCTGACCGACTCCTACTACCCGCTACACATCGCGCACGGCACCGCCCTGGCCGAACACAAGAAGATCCGCGGCGGCGCCGTGACCCTGCTGGCCGAGCTCGGCCACGTCGGCCACACCCGACATGAGAGCGTGGCCGCACGAAAGCCCAGCGAAGAAGAGCAGGCCGCCTTTCAAGTGGACTCGACCGAATGGGTCTTGGACATCTGCCGACTCGTAGTCGACGAGGACAACGAGCCGATCGAGGTCACCACGATGACCATGCCCGCCCGCGGGCGTACCCTCCACTACACCGCCAAGATCGGCTGACACATGACTGACCAGGACGACGCCAAGGCACAGGCGAAGGCGGAAGCGCTGGAGCGCTTGGGGGCAAACGAGAGCAGCTGGGCCCAGCATGAGCTCGTCGCCAACTACTTGCGCTACGGCATCCTGACGGGCGACTACCCGCCCGGCAGCAAGCTTCCCTCGACGCCGAAGCTCGTTGAGCTCTACGGAGTTGCGCCGCAAACGATCAAAAACGCCAACGACATGCTCGCCGACGAAGGGCTCGTTCGCAGCCAGCGCGGCAGCGGCATCTTCGTTCAACCACACCGACAGCAAACGCTCGTGCCCGCCAAGTACAAGCAGCCAGCCGAGCCAGGTGAGACGTACCGCTGGCTCGACGAGGCCGGGAAGCAGGGAGCCCAGGCGGCGAGCACGCTTCTGGATGTCGAAGAGGTGGAGCCGCCGGCGGACGTGGCCGAGGCGCTGGGCCTGGCAAAGGAGGAGGTGGCGGTCCTTCGGGCCCAGGTCCTCTCGATCAACGGCGAGCCTGCCGAGCTCGTGAGGTCGTACTACCCAGTCGCGATCGCCCGCGGGACACAGATCACGGAGATGAAGAAGATCAAGGGCGGCACCCCGCGCCTTCTGGCCGACATGGGCTACCCCCCGGTCCGCTGCGTCGACAAGCTGATGGCCATCCTGCCAACGCCGGAGCAGGTCAAGGCCCTCAGGATGCCGGGCAAGCTGCCCGCGCTGCGTACCCTGCGTGTGGTCTACAGCAATGACGATCGGATCATCGAGGTCACGGAGATGGTGAAGGCCAGCCACCTCTACGCGGTCGAGTACGAGTTCTGACGCGAGCTGATAACGGCTCGGCAACTCCCCGACGCACCCCCAACCGCCGCTGCGAAGCTGCTCCTGCCCGTCCGAGACGATCAGGAGCAGCACGTGATCAGAGCCCAGAGCCGGACCGCCAGTGTCACTTTCGACGGTCACACCGTGACGATCACCCGTCATGGGTCGCCCTACTTGCCGGACGGCTCCCGCAGCATCCCCATCAGCCAGATCTCCGCGATCCGCTGGTCCAACGCCGGCCGGTGGACGGGCGGCGGCTACATCCGGTTCGTGATCGCCGGGACGATCGAGCGGCAGTACAGCCAGACCGCAGTCCTCAAGACAGGCCCGCTCAAAGACGAGAACACCGTCCCGTTCAGCCACAAGACCCAGCCGCAGTACGAGGCCCTGCGCGCCGCGATCGAGCAGGCCATCGCCCAACTTCAGCGCGGCGGCCAGCCCGCGGCGGTCGGCGGGTCGATCGCGGAAGAGATCGCCAAGCTGGCGGAACTGCTCCGACTCGGCGCGATCACCCGCGAGGAGTTCGAACAGGCGAAGGCTCGACTCCTGGGATGACCAACGGCGACCCCACGCGCTTTGCTACCGGGTAGCGTAGGCACATCCCGACAGGGAGTAGCCGCCATCGCCCCAGCGAACGGACGCCGCCATGACCGCACAGCCGATCGAACATCACCACCCGCGGACCGTTGAGAGGCCGCCCGCGACGATCCGCGAGTTCCGCGGAGTCCTGAGCGGCGACGACCTGGCTCGCTTCAACCGGGAGATCGACGACGTGCCCCTGCACGAGATCGACCAGTACCTCAAGGGCTGGCAGCACGTCCTGTACCTCCGCACCATCCCCGAGATCGGCGAGGCCCTGCGCACGGCGTTCGACCGGCCCGGGATCCCGGTCGGCGAGGTCTTCCCCGAGTGGGAGGAGATCAGTGGCTGACCTTCCCAGTGTGTTCCTCTCCGACGCGGCCCGCGTGGCGGTGATCGGGATGCCCGCGGAGCAGCGGCGCAAGCTGGTTCACACGCTGAGGTCCTTGCAGCGGGACCCGGAGATTGGGCTCCCGCATCCCCTGGGCGGGGACATGTCCGGCCGGGTCGTGGTGGTGCCGGGTGACGAGGCCGTGCCTGGCATGACGCTGATCTACCGGATCAGGGCCGAGGAGATCCGGGTCGTGCATATCCTCGCCGGCCCGTGAGAACACAGAAAACGCCCCGCCGCCCGTTCCGGGCCGCGGGGCGTCGTCCTGCCAGGGGTCAGCGGATGGCCTGCAGGTATACCTTCGCGCTGGAGTGCAGCTCGAACGCCGCACCGTAGCGGACCGCGGGCGGCTCGGGCCGCTCCGAGTACAGGTCGACGGCCGAGAACTCCCCGGGGTCGGCGTTGATCAGCGCGGCGACCAAGGCCTGCTCGACGGTGGCGGGGTCGTCCGTGACGGCCGGGACCTCCCGCCCCGGGAGCCGCTCGCCGAGGATCGGGTCGCGTTCCGGCTGCGTGTAGTTGTCCCCGGGGGCGACCGAGACGGCCTGCCAGCGGGTCGTCTTGCCGGCAGCCTCAACGGCGATGCCGTAGGGGTGGCGGCTGTAGCCGGTGTCGGCGAGGGCCTTCGCGGTGACACCGGGGATGGTCGCGGCGGCGTCGAGGAGCAGCCGCTGGAAACGGTCAGGGCGCATGGGGGTCCTTCAGCGTTCGGGGTCGTTCGATTATGTACGCCTGAACGTCCTGGACGGACCCGCCCCGCCGGGTCAGAGCGCCCGCAGTGCCCGCTCGCAGTCCCTGCAGCGCTGCTCGTCCATGCCTGGCGGGTACCAGGGCTCGCCGGGCCGTGCGGGCCGGTAGTGGGCGTGCTCCATGGGCCCGGTGTCCAGGCCGCACAGGGTCTGTGGGAGTGGATCCTCGGGCACCTCGGGGTCGGCCGGCGCAGCGTGCACAGCGAGCACGACCGGCTCAACTCCGTCGGGCCCGAGCGCCTGGTCCTGCTCCAGCTCGAACAGGATCACGATCGTCGCCATACATCGAGCGTCACCCCGACCAAGGCCGCTCGCACCTTGGCCAACCGCCCCGATACCCCGCGCCCCTCGATGCCCCCGTGCGCTCTGGCGCCAGCCGCCCGGCTGCGATTGTGTGGACGCACCAACTCGCAACCAGGAGCCGTAAATGGTCCTTGAGCACACCGCGTCGGGAGGCGGCGGCAACGGCGACAAACTGCCGGGCCAGCCGTGGACACCCCCGCCCACACCCCCGTCACCCGATGGCGGTTCCCCGCCCGGCGACGGGGGCCACCGCAAGTGACCACCACCAATCAGGACCGCCTCGGCCGCGCGCCGGGGCGGTCCTTCCCCGTCCCAACCCCATGGGCCGCCACCTTCGAGGCTGTCCCCCGCGCACTGTTCCTTCCCGACCTGATGTGGGCGCACGACATGGCCGCCGGCACCAGCGTCCCCGTGGACCGAACAGCGAACCTGGACGCCTGGGCCACCGCTGCGCAAGCCGACATCCCGATCATCACCCAGTGGGACGACGGTCAGCACGCGGGCCGCGAACCCGGGGTCGTTCCAACAAGCTCCGCGTCAATGCCATCGGTTGTCGCCGGCATGCTCGACGACCTGGATGTGCAGCCCGGCATGAGGGTGCTGGAGATCGGCACCGGCACCGGTTGGAACGCCGCACTGCTCGCCAGGCATCTCGGCGACCAAGCCGTGACGACCATCGAGGTCGACCCCGCTGTCGCAACGGATGCCAGCCACCACCTCAGCGCCGCCGGCCTTCACCCGAAGGTCATCGTTGGCGACGGGGCCGACGGATACTCGCCAGGCGCGCCGTACGACCGGGTCATCGCCACATGCGGAATGCGCAGCATCCCCTACAGCTGGGTCGAGCAGACCCGGCCCAGCGGGATCATCCTGGCGCCGTGGGGCACACACTTCGGCAACGGCGACGCCTTGGTCCGCCTCACAGTCGGGCGGGACGGCACCGCGTCCGGCCCGTTCCTGCGGCCAGTGGAGTTCATGAAGATGCGCTCCCAGCGGCTCGTCTGGCCCCAGCCGCCCACGGCAGGTGGAACGGTGTCAGAGGGAACCACCCGGCTGGTGCTACCCGCGCATCACCGGTTCGCGCCGTTCCCGTTTGCGCTCGGCCTGCGACTGCCCGACGTCACGCACGCTGTCCAACCGCACGACGACGGGGAGACCCTGTGGCTGTATAGCCTCGCCGAAACCGAACCGGCCTGGTCTGCTACCGAATTCCGAGGCGGTGATGTCCACCGCGTTCAGCAGTACGGGGCCCGGCGCTTGTGGGACGAGGTCGAGGCCGCACACGACTGGTGGCAGGACCAGGGCCGGCCGGGCTTCGACCGGTTCGGGCTGACCGTCGACCAGGATGGTGAACGGTCATGGCTCGACCACCCCGACAATCCGGTAAGGGCAAGGTGACCCGTGCAGGGATGGGTGAACCCGAAGTACGCCGAGACTGTCGCCGTGGCCCGGCCAGTCGGGAGTGAGCCAGTCACGAAGTAGAGCTGGCCCGAGTAGGCCGAGGGAGCCCACCGCATGTTGCGGTGGGCTCCCTCCATGTCTTCTCAGATCGCGCCGGTGCGCTGGGCGAACTCCCGCAGCCCCGGGACCGTCGCCGGCCCGTACAGGGCACTCGCTGTCAGCGCCCGCAATGCCGGACGCCGCACCTCCTCCGGCGCCGCGGCCTCGACCTGGCGCAGAGCGACGAAGGTCTGCTTCGCGTCCCCAAGGCGGTGCCACATACGGGCCACGTCCGTCGCCGCGCGGGCCGCACGCTCGGCCGACGTCCACCGCACCGCCGCGAGCCGGGCCGCGTACGGCACGCCCTCGTCCGGGGTCCCCAGCGCGTTGAACGTGCTCACCCAGTACGAATCGACCTGTGCCACGGTCGCGTCGACCGTGAACAGGGCCCGTCCTGGGGCGGCCGTCGCCCGCTCGATCATGCTGCTGGCGTGGCCCATCAGGTCGAGTGCATCGCTGCGCTGCCCGTCGTTGGCGGCCGTGTACGCCGCGGTGAGGAGCATGGTCGCGGCGACGGCCTGCTCGGCCGGGTCGCCGGTGTCGACCTCGGCGGCGGTGCGGCGCAGCAGTTCGACGGCGGCGCCGGGCCGCCCTGCCCGGCGCATCGTGATCCCGAGAACCCGGGCGGCCTCCCCGATGACGACGGGGTCTCCGGAGGCGCGGGCTGCGGTCAGGGCCCGGTCGGAGGTTGCCCATGCGATGTCCGAGTGCTGCTTGAACGCCAACTCGGTCGCCAGGACGTAGCCGCGGGCGACGGCCGCCTGCGCCTGCTCCCGGGCCTGCCCCGACGCGGCGTCACGAGTGGCCTCGGCAGCGGCCAGGAGAGCCGGCAAGTGCTCGCCCAGGGCGCCGTAGCGGGCCGCCATGAAATCGGCCTTGGCGGCGGCGAGGCCCTTGTCGAGCCGAGCCGCGGTGACCGGCTGCGCGGCGGACGGCGCGAACAGGGCCGCTCCCAGCCCGGCTGCCGGGTCGACGGGTACTGGGCGGCCCGCAGCGACAGCCGGCGTCGGCAGGCCCATGGCGAGCGTGAAGCCGATACCGGCCGCGCCGGCGAGTAGGTCCCTGCGGCGCACCGCGTCCTCCTGAGTGTTGGTCAGCTTCAACGTTAGCGATCCCGGGCTACCCCGGGGGCCGTTTGCGCAGCGCGTCATAGCATTGCAACTTATCAAGAAACCTTATATGGTCGAGCTGTCCCTAGAAACGGGAACGGCCCCGCTCACAGGCGGGGCCGATGACTCGTCATGAGCGCCAAGTGGCCTGGTAACCGGAAGCGCTCACAGCAGAGATGAGGACATCATGACAGCTCTGGCTGCCCAAGGCACCACCGCCCCCGCCCCGAATCTGCCGCGCGTCGGCACCGCCGCGGCCTGCCCCGCCTGGTGCACCGATGACCACGCCACTAGCCCCCTCGGCCACGACGTCCACCACGCCACCGAACACCGGGCCGTGCGCCTCGCGGACCTCGGCGGCTCCGACCTGTGGGGCCTCACCGCCGCCCTCGTCCGCTACGACCCCGAACCCGGCTACCCCGCCCCCACGCACGAGATCGACGCCACGTTCGGCGGCAGCCCCGTCGAGATCCCTGACGGCGGCACGGCCCGTCAGGTCGCGGCCCAGCTGTTGCAGTTCGCCGCCGGCTTGCTGAACATGGCCGACCAGCTGGACGGGGAGGCGACCCGATGAGCGCCCTCGTCTCGCGCCCCACCGAGAACGCCGCGATCGGCCGCATCCGCCCCCGCCCCCTCGGCCCGATCGGACGCCTGCAAGCCCTCCTCGCCCACGCCGTCCGCTGCCACGACCACGTCGGTGCGAACCTCCTGCGCCACGCCGTCGCCCGGGCACTCGCCGGCGGAAAGGTCGGTGTCGCGTGACCACGATCTTCCGCTTGTCGGACACCGCGCACGACGCCGTCGACCGCACCGTCCACGCCGCACACCAGGCGCAGGCCGCCGGCTACGAGCACGTCCAGACCGGCTACGACCCCGCGCACCAGACGTACACCGTCACCGGCGACCAGCCCGGCCAGCAGCCCACCAGGAGCCCGCGATGAGCTGGTCCTACGAACCCGACCTCGACATCCACACCTGCAACCCCGCCCCCAACATCCGGCGCCCGTTCCCCATCAGCCAAGCCCTCGACCTGACCCCCCGCCAGGTCCGCCACATGAGCACCGTCCACGAAGCGGGGCACGCCGCGGTCTTCCTCACCGCCGGAGTCCCGTTCGACTACCTGGCGTTCAGCGCCGGGCCCGGCGGCGAACACTGCATCTCGGGCATCTCGGGCATCAACCTGGCTGCCGCCGACCACGTGCGCTGCTGCGTGGCCGGTGAGCGGGCCTCCGACCGGTGGCTGCGAGACCACCAGCTGTGGACCCCGGATCGGGCCTGGGCCAACGAGGCCCTCTCCGCGAGCGACCGGCGCCAGCTCGCCGGGCACCTGCCGGCGAACGGCCTCATGGCGCTCGTCGTCAACGATGACGACCTGCTGGCCCCGCCCGTGGACGGCCCGCGGCTGGACGACCTGAGCCTCCTGCACGCCGAGGTCGACGCGTTCCTCGACTCGCTGTGGCCCCAGGTGCTGCGCCTCGGCGAGGCGCTCGACCGTCACGGCCGCCTCGACTACGCCCAGGCCCGCGAGCACGCCGGCATTCCCTGCGGCCGATAGGCCCCCGGCCGCCCGACACTCCAGCCGGGCGGCACCCCCTGCACCCACCCCGCGGCGGTGCCGCGCACAAGCTGGAGACCAGCACGTGACCGTCAACACGCCCACCACAGGGATGCCCTCAGGGCCCGAGTTCGCCAGGAGCCTCATTCAGCGCGCCTGGGAAGCGCCCGAGGAAGTCGTCTTCCCGCGCTACCTTATCGACTCGCCCGGGCTGCAGGCCGAGGACATCGGCGTACTCGCACACCTGCTGCTCCGCGACACGGATCGGCCGTCCAGCGTGGCGGCGCTCGCCACCGAGTGCCAGCAGCGTGGCTGGAAGATCAGCGAGTACGCGATGCGCGCCATCGTGAAGCGCCTGAAGCAGGCCGGCCACGTCCACCAGGACAGGGTCTACAACAAGGCGACTGGACGGCTCGACTGGGTGTTCACGGTCTACCGGAACCCCGCGAACAACCGGGCGTACGTCAACTCGGTCACCGAGGAGATGCCCAGCTCAGGCCGATTCGTTGGCTCCCAGCAGATCGGCCAGCCCGATTCGTCGGCTCCCAACGAATCAGCAGGTCAGGCCGATTCGTTGAATCCCAACGAGTCGGGAGCGATTCGTTGGGATTCAACGAATCGGGATCTGTCAAACGTTGCAGGTCAGGGCCGATACGTTGGCTCTCAACGAATCGGGGCTCACCCCCCACACCCCCCGGAGGAGGTGGAAACCTCCTCCCCCTACCCCCTCAAGCAGTCGGCTGCGCCGACGGAGGAGGCGGGGGAGCGCTTCACGCCCGAGCAGATCGCTGACGCCGAGCGGTTCCTGCAACTGCTCCCCGGGCCGTGGGCCGCCGGCCGCAAGACCGCACAGCGCCTCGCCCCGAAGCTCCTCGACGCCGCCGACGCGCAGGGCTGGGACCTCGACGACGCCCTCGCCACCCAGCTGACCGAGAAGCCCGACGGCGTGCACCGGTACGCCGCCGTCCTCGCCACCCGGATCGATGACCTGCCCCTGTACGCCGCAGTTCACCGCACGCCGGCCGCACTGACGACCGCTGCCCCGCCGACTGCCCTGCCCATCTGGTGCGAGGACCTCGACTGCGACGAGGAAACCCGGCTCCGCTGCATCACCGACGACCGCGGGTTCCGCCGTACCGGCCCGTGCCCCGACTGCCACCCCAACACCCAAGCCCAGGAAGCCGCATGACCGTCTTCGACGACTACGACACCGAACCCGCCCTGATCGACGAGCCGGGCCTGTGGGACGAGCAGACCGAGCAAGCCGTACTCGGCGCGATGCTCCTGTCCCGCCGGGCCGTCGACGAGATCGCCCAGACCCTCGGCCAGGGCGAAGCGTTCTACCGCCCCGCCCACCAGACGATCTACCTGGCGATCCTGTCGATCCACGACACCCCCGGGCGCACTGTCGACACCATCAAGGTCACCGAGGCGCTGCGCGCCAGCGGCGATCTGCAGCGCTGCGGCGGCCCGATCTACCTCGAACGGTGCATCAGCGCCGTGCCGGCCGCGGTGAACGGCCCCGACTACGCCGAGATCATCGTCAACCTGTACGAGCTGCGGCAGATCGAGCAGCTCGGCACCCGGCTCGTCCAGCGTGCCAGGCTCCGCGATGCTCCCGCCGGTGAGATCGCCTCTCTGGCGCTGTCCGAGCTGCAGTCCTTGTTCGGGAAGGCGGCCGGTGGTCAGACCGAAGCCCTGTCGGTCGCCGAGCGTTGGCCTGGCTACATGGACGAGTTGGAGGACGAGGACGACCCGCGGGCGATCGACTCTCCGTGGCCGGACCTGAACGAGGTCGTGCTGTTCAAGCCGAAGGAGGTCACCGCTGTCGGGGCGGCCACCGGGGGTGGCAAGACTCTGCTGGGTCTCAACCAGGCCGCGCACGTGGCGTTCACCCGCAAGCAGCCGGTGCTGGTCGTGTCGATGGAGATGGGCGGATCCGAGGTGTTGTCCCGGCTGGCCTCGTCTGCGGGCAACATCGACTTGGGTTCGTTGACGCGCCGCAAGCTTGGCGACCGGGAGTGGTTCCAGGTTGCTCGGATCACTGAGCTGATGACGTCGGAGGCTGCGTCGAACTTCATCATCGACGACTCGCCGACGATGACGATCCCGAAGATCGAGTCGCGGATCCGGTGGATGGAGTCGCGCGGGATGAAGCCCGCGTTCGTGATGGTCGACTATGCGCAGCTCGTCACACCGGTCGGTCCGAACGCGGGGAAGAATCGGGTCCAGGACGTCGCGAGCATCTCGCTCGGCCTTAAGCACATCGCGGACGAGTTCGACGTGCCGGTGATGGTGCTGGCGCAGTTCAACCGCGGCGCGGTGGGCCGGCAGCCGCTGGCGACGGACTTCAAAGACTCTTCCCAAATTGAACAGGACGCGTCAACTGTTCTCCTGCTCCACCGCGAGCTGGACGAGGAAGGCCAGGACACCGGCCCGAACGCCGGACAGGTGAAGCTCATCGTGGGTAAGAACCGCAACGGTCTCCGGGGCCGCGAGATCTGGCTGTCCTTCCAGGGCAAGTTCGCTTCGCTGCGCAGTCTCACCAACCAGACCCCGCCTCGCTGACTGGCCTGTCCTATGCGGCACTTACGTCCGCGCACTGTCTGCCATGAGCAGGCATCATGGCTTCACCCACTTCCATGAGGAGTCCTCATGAGCACCACCGTCCAGGCAGGGCCGCAGCTTCGCGGATACCAGCAGGAAGCCGTCGCCGCTATCACCGAAGCCCTTGCCGGTGGCGGCGTCCGACAGTTGCGCATGGCGTGCGGCACCGGCAAGTCGCTGACCGCCCAGAGGGCCGCAGAGGCACTCCTGGCAGCCGAGTTGGGGCAAGGCCGGAACGTCGGCGTCGTAGCCGTTGTGACGCCGTCCCTGGCGCTCGTGAAGCAGTTCGTCGACGGCTGGCGCCACAACGCCGACATCGGCCCCGTCCAGTGCCTCGCCGTCTGCTCCGATCGCACCATCGGCCAGCACGACGAGATGGCCAGCGTCGCGGACCTCGACGCGCAGGTCACCACGGACGTTGACGTGATCAAGCGCCGCCTGCACGAGCTTCCCTCTGACGGGCTGCTCCTCATCGTCAGCACCTACGTCTCCGTGGCAGTGCTGGCGCGGGGCGTCCAAGCTGCGGGGCGCGCGCTGGACGTACTGATCTGCGACGAGGCACACCATCTGGCCGGCAACCCGGCAACATCCCTGCGGAACCTCGTCTCGGACCCCGACTGGCTCCCCGCCGCACGGCGGATCTACATGACCGCCACGCCGCGCCTGTACACCAGCCGCCTCGCTGGCCGCGGCGCACTGAGCATGGACGACCCGCTGTTCGGAAAAGTCGCCTACGAGTACGCCTTCCCGAAGGCGATAGCCGACGGCCACCTCGACGACTACCGGGCCCTGGTGACGGTCGTCGAGAACGAGAAGGTCCGCAGGATCCTGGAACTGCTGGACGAGGCACGCGACAGTGAGCCCGGCGAGGCCCGCAACACGGTGGTGGCGCAGGTTGCCCTCCTTCGCTCCTGGCAGGAGCAGGGCGTGGGCAGGGCGATCGCGTTCTGCGACTCGATCCGCGGGTCCAAAGTGTTCACCGCGCAGCTCCGTCAGGTGGCGGCGATGTTGGGCTACGACCCCGACATGGTCACGGCGCTCCATGTGGACGGCTCGATGAGCAGCGAGCAGCGCGCCCCGATCCTGGCCGAGTTGGCGGCACCGTCGGACGGTCGGCTGGTCGTGGTGTCGAACGCTCGCTGCCTGGGTGAAGGCGTGGACGTGCCGTCGGTGGATGCGGTTCTCTTCGCCTGCCCCAAGCGGTCCGAGGTCGACATCATCCAGTCGGCCGGCCGGGCTCTGCGACGAAGTCCTGGCGGCCGCGGCGTCGCCAAGTTCATCCTGCCGATGATGCTCCCCGAAGCGCCCGACGGCGACCTTCCTTCGAACGTCCTGGACGGCACCGACTACGAGCCGGCGTGGACGGTCATCCGGGCGTTGCGAGACCTCGACAACGACCTTGGCGCCGAACTCGACCAGCTGCGCACTTCCGCGGTGCGCGAACCTGAAGCCCAGGAGGCCGACGATTCGCAGCAGGATGGACTGCCCGACAGGATCGCCATCGCGGGTCCGTGCGCCGACCCTGAGATCCTTCGGCAGATTGCTGTCGCGCTCATCGACCACACAACGGCACCCTGGCTGGACGGCTACGCCGCGCTGAAAGCGTTCCACGACGAGGCCGGTCACCTCAACGTCCCCGCCGGGGCCAAGCTTGCCGACGGCTCCTTCTTGAAGAGGTGGATCGCCCGCCAGCGTTCGGATCGCCTGAAGGGGATCCTGCCGTTCGAGCGAGTGGCTGCTCTTGATGCCTTGGGCTTCGAGTGGGATGCGGAGACCGCCGCCTGGTGGCGGATGTATGAGTTCTTCGCTGGGTCCGAGAGGGGCACTGAGGGCTTCGCCATGATGGGCAGGCGTTACTGGAAGTGGGTGGAGGAGCAGCAAGACGCTTACGCCGATGCCACGTTGAGCCAGGAACGGATTGCTGCCCTCAACGGCTGTGGCTTCGACTGGGTGCCTCTGGCCGTTCGGCAGGCCGAGATGGAGGCCGCCCGGGAAGTCAAGCAGCGGGCGGCCAGAGAAGCGGTTGCGGCGTGGCTGGCAGAGCACGGATGTGCCAACCTGCCTGGCCGCGTGATCGCAACAGACATCCATGGCAACGAGGTGGACATCGTCAAGTGGCTGGAGGACGTCTGCCGCCGACGCCACTGGGGAGAACTCGGCCCCGAGGAAGGAACGGCCATCGCTGCCATGGGGTTCGACTGGCTTCCGCCCTGGTGGCGTCAATACCTTGAACGAGTAGCGGCATTCCATGCGACGTTCGGGCATGTCGACATCCCGCGTGAGTTTGAGAACCCGGTCAGGGAGGGTGTCTTTGATCAGTCTCTGTCTAGCTGGCTCAATGACCAGCGACGGGACGCGAATCGAGGTGACCTGGCGCCTGAACAAGCCGCCGCTCTCAACGAACTCGGGGTCGGCTGGGTAGTGGCCGGACCCAGCCGTTCCGAGGCGGCTGCGGATTGGATGGAGACGGCGGAGCTCGCAGTGAAGTACTTCAAGGACCACGGCGATCTACGCGTCCCGCTCCACTTCAGAGCGGACGTTCCACAGCGCTACCCGTGCTACCTGGGCTGCTGGTTGCAGGTCCAACGACAGCGGCGAGCGGACGGCACACTCACGGGTGCGAGCGCAGCGTTGCTGGAGGCCCTTGGGATCGACTGGGACGTCGACTGGGACGAGTCATCTCGGGCTCGACCGTCAGCGCAGAGGGCCGCAGCCTGACCCGGGGCCGGCCGTGACCTGAACCGGCCGGCCCCATCTCCCCATCCCACCAGCCGAATTGGTCGTGGACCGCCACGCCCAGGGGGTACCCCTGCGCCCGAAAACACGGGACACTTGACCACATACCACCGCAAAGTGAGGCACCCTCATGGCCACCGAGCCCATGCCCGAGCAGATCGCCGTCGACGACCTCGCCCGACTGCTGCACGACGCTGATGTCTTCGTCAACGGCGGCGACTACCCCGCCTGGGAGCAGCTGAGTACCACTCCCGGCCTTGGCCAGGACGAGGTGCGTAAGGCCGCCCGGTACCTGTTGAGGCGGCTCAGCATCACCCCCTGGCGCCCGATTGACGCCCAGGGCCCGGATGCCGCGCCCGCCGAGGAGGCCTGATTCATGTCCGACGTTGAAGCGTTCACCGAGTACGGCTGGTACGTCGAGTACGGCGACGGGACCCGCGGTTGGTTGACTCCCCTCGGCACCGACCGGGATCGCGCGCTCGCCCAGTTCCGCATGCTCGAAGCGGACATGCCCGAGGGCACCGACGAGATGCGGCTCGTCTTCGTGTCCCGCCACGTCACCCGCACCCCCTGGACCGCGGAAGACGCGCCCGCTGTAACGACCACCGTGGAGGCCTGAGATGGGTGCCGCACTACACCTCGCCCACGTGCAGGACCGTCGTGACCCGAAGCGGAAGCGCAAGGACGGCGGCGGGGACGATGGCGGTGACGGCCCGTTCCTGATCGTCCCCCGCGACGCCTGCCAAGCGTGCGCCCAGCACTGGCATCACAAGTGCTGGGGCGCCAACCCCCTCGACGAACAGCGACCCAACTGCCCGTGCCCGTGCGGAGACCCGCACGACCCGACCGGGCAGCGGATGAGTGGGAACGCCTGGGCAGACCTGGCGCAGCACGACCCGGCCGAGGTCGGGCAGGCGATGCGCCTGCGGGGCTGGTTCGAGGAAGGCGCCCTGTTCACCTGCGGCTGGAACCGCGACGAGACCGGACTGAGGAGCGAGCGGTGAGCGACGACGAACGCCTCACGAAGTACGACGAGTTCTGTGCCCGGGCCTACACCGATACCCGACTCCTCGCCGGAACCCGCGAACTGATCCTCGCCATGGCGTGGGTCATGCAACGTGACCCCGACCAGCCCGCGCCTGGCGAAGTGTTCCCTCGCGTGAAGAAGCTCCTCGGGCCGGCGAGCAGGTGGCGCCCGGACGGCCGCCGATCCCGCATGTCGGAGCTGATCGAGGCCGATGCCCCGAGGTATGAGCCGCCCCGCCAGGTCGAGCAGGCCGCCTCGCAGGCATTCTGCGAGGCGCCGCGGATGCGGGCCTACAAGCCGCGCGGGTACGTGCCGCGTACCAAGCCGGATCCCGACCTGATCCAGCCGACGCCGCTGCACCCGCGTCCGCCGACGATCGTCCACGTGCTGCCCGGCTACGTGCCGCCGCCCGAGCCGACCAAGCAGGACCCGTGCGGCGCGACCGGGCACACCCTGATCGTGGAGAAGGATCCGGCGACGGGCTGGCAGACCGCGCACTGGTTCTGCCGTCGGCACCTCGACCAGGCGGCCCGGGTCGCCGAGCAGGTTCGGGAGCAGAACGAGTTGGCGCCGGAGCCGATCCCGAACCGGGGTGGTTTGCTCGGCTCGTACTTCAAGGCGGATTTCGCGACCTTGTACGGCAAGCACTGCGATCACTGGGTGGCGCCGGTGTACGGGGTGTGCGCTGATGACTGGCCAGTGCCGGGAGTTGATGCGGTGCCGGTCCGGCCGCGGCTGCGGCTGCTGGTGGTGGGAGGGTCCGCCTGACCATCTCGGGGTGTGTCCGGCCGCGGCGCACCCCACCACCCACCCCCCCCCCACGAAGGAGGACGACATGGCCGACTTCTCATTCGGACACGGGCCCGGCGGCCCCTGGATCGGCGCGCCCCTCGGCCGGATCGACGTCACCAGTGCCGAGTTCGCCGCCGCGCTCGAACAGCATGGAGTCGAGGTGGTCCACCAGGAGCCGTTCGCGCCGCGCATGGAGCTCGGCTGGAACGACTGTGACCCCGTCGCGACCTGCCACTGTGACGCGCGCTGTGTCGGGGACTCGGTCAACGATGCGGTGCTCGCTTGGGCCGCGCACCTGACGGCCGCGCACAAGGGGGAGTGGTGACGCTCGTGAAGCGCCGCCGGCCGCGGCGCACCCCACCAACCACGAAGGAGCAACACGTGACCGATCAGGCCGTGGCCGACGGCTACACGGTGGCCGTCTATTTCCCGCCCGAGGCCCCGCGCGAGGTGATCAACGCGTTCGTCGACCGGATGGTGACGGACGCTCACGCGATCGAGCGGGACGGCTGGGATGCGTCCTGTGTCGGGCTGGATGGGGACGTGCTCGGCCTCGATGGGCCGCGCCGAGGCCGGCGCCCGTAGCGGCCCGTTCTCGCCCCGGAAGCTCCCGGACTGCCTCCGGCCCGGGTTCGGCCGCCTGAGGGGCCGCCACGGGCCGGGACGGGGCTGCGGGGCCCGGGCAGCGGAAAGCCCCCGGCAAGCGGGGGCTTCGGGGCGGGACGGCGGGGCCGACGTCAGGCCTGGGGCAGCCGCATGGGGGTGAGCTTGTAGAAGGCGTCGTTGGGGATGCCCTCGTTGTTCAGGGCTTCCGCGATTTCCTCCGTGGTCAGGCCGTCCAGGCGGAGGCGGGTGATGCGCTGGACGGTGGCGGTGTCCTCGGGGGTGATGTCGTTGCTGTCGAGCATTCCGGTCTCCTGGGGCGGGTCGGGTGGTCAGGTTAGCGCGGGGCCTGGGGGTCAGGGGCCGTCGGGCTCGGCGGGGCCAGGCGGGCGGTCGGGCCGGTGGAGGGCTTTCGCGCCGGGCATGCGGGCGTACCAGCGGATGAACTCTCGGATGGTGGCCGTGCGGTTCCGGTCGCCGACGAGTCTTCCGAGGGCTGTCCACTCGTCTTCGGGGATGCGGAGCTGGCGCAGGGGGGTGTGTCCTTCGGTGTTCTGTTTGGCCATGGTCACAGAGTAGGGGTGTATATGCACGGCGTCCAGCAATGGGGTTGCGGTGTATATGCACGAGCGCTAGCCTGTGTATATACACGAAATCGCAGAGGAGAAGCTCAGTGCCCAACCAGCGCGCCATCGCCAAGTACGAGACCGCCATCGCCGGCATCCCAGACAGTTTCGACTCCTTTACCGCCGATGCGATCCGCCACGAAGCCGAGGTCATCGCCGATAACTCGAACAGCCAGTTGGCCGCCGCGGCCGACAGGGCCATTCGCACCCACTTCGACATGCTCTCCACCTGGCACGACCACCTCGACCAGCTCGACTCCGAGATCCGTGGCGACGTCGTCGAGGGAAGCATCCCGGCCGAGGCGCAGCAGTACCTCAAGCACGAGGCCCGCGCCCTGTTCGCCGCCCAGCAGACGCTGCTCCGTGCCGTCGCCGAATACCACCACGGAACCGCCGGCCCGCTCCTCGATGAGGCGTATGGCTACGCCTACGCACTGTCGAACAGCGCCCTCAGCCCGTTCTGACTCGACCGCCCGACGCCATCACCCTGAGGAGACCCCGTTGTCCCGGAACCCGAACATCGAACTCGCCGCCCGCACGATCGCCCGCATGATGCAGGAAGGCGCAGACGCCACCGCCATCGCGAACAAGCTCGAACCCGTCCTGGAGGACCCCCGACTGGGACGCCCGCAGGAGGAGATCACCCAGCTTCGCGAGCAGATCGCCAAGCTGGAGGAGAACTCCGCTGTGCTCCGCGCCCTCGAAGCCGCCGGGGTCGACAACTGGGACGGCTACTCCGACGCCCTCAGCAGCCTCGACTGACCACCCCCGCCCGGCTGCCCCGGCGGCCGGGCCCACCCACCCGAAGGAACTCGCGATGAGCTACACAACGCACGTCACTGGCGCCTTCCGCATCACCCCGCCCCTGTCCTGGCGCGAGATCAAGGACAGCCCGTTCATCTCACCCCACTGGGACGCCAGCGACCTGGTCCTGCGCGTCGAGGAGGTCGCCGTCGACACCGACGACGGCCAACTCGTCCGCAAGACCGCCTCGACACTGGCGATGCGGGAAATCGACGAGTACAACTGCCGGAACCTCATGGCCCAGGTCCAGAAGGCCGTCGACGACTTCCCCGGCCACGCCTGGTCGGGCCGGCTGGAGTGCGCGGGCGAGGAGAACACCGACCTGTGGCGGGTCGTCATCCGCGACGGCAAGGCAGTCCGTGTCGAGCCGCGCATCGTCTGGCCCGACGACGAGTCCTGACCCGACCCCGCCCGTCTTCCCGGCGGCCGGCCCAACCCGAAGGAGCAGCACTGTGAACACCACCGTCGACCAGGTCCACGCCCTCTTCGCCAAGCTCACCCTGCCCGTCCTCACCGACACCGAAAGCGGCGACGAGGGCTTCCACGCCCGCACCCAGGCTGGCCGCGACACCGTCGAGGTCCGCTACCAGTTCGGCTTCTACCAGACGATGGAAGCCGCAGACCTGGCCGCCTCACCCCAGCTCCGCGCCGACTTCCAGCGGGCCGTCAACGCCGCCCCGCAGTACGGCTACACCGTCACCTGGAAGCCACGCACCGCCCTGATGCACGTCACCCGCACCGACAACTGAGGAGCAGCACAATGTTCGAGGACCACAGCGCCAACCAGATCGCCGCCGAGCTCAACCAGGTCCAGCACTACGACCCGCAGTACACCGGCGCCCTGTCCATGCTCGACGAGGCCACCCTCCGCTGGACGCTCCGCCACCCCGTACTCAGCGCCCCGCAGAACGCGTTCTCCCAGGCCCGCTACCGGCAGAAGCCCACCCTCGCCAACCAGGGCCGCGACCAGCAGCAGGCGTGGGCCGACGTCGTCACCGCCGCTGAGGCGCTCGCCCTGGCGCTGCGCCCGTACGGCGACGAGCAGTTGCAGTTCTGTGGCGTCCGGTCCGTGTACGGCACCTGCCACGGTCTGGTGCATGACGGGCCGTGCACGCGCAGCGACAACCACGTCAACGACTGAGGAGCCTTTCGTGTTCGAGTTGCTTGTCGGCGCCGCCCTCGCCGCCTCCACCTACGGCGCCGGCGTTCTTACCGGCCGCCACCAGCGTCGCAACCGCACCCCCGCCGAGATCTGCCAGTGCGCGCACGGCTCCGCGTTCCACGACGCGACCGGCTGCCACCACATCGTCAAGGGCCAGGGCTTGCAGTACCGGGACGGGGTGCCGATCAAGTGGGAGCGCGTCGAATGCCCGTGCGTCCGCTACGTCGGCCCGCTCAGCAGCTACATCCCCGAACTCGACGCACCCGCAAAGGAGATCACGCCATGACCGACACCACCGACTCGGCCGGCATTTTGGCGCTGCCGTCAACGGCCAGCCCGTCTACCTGGCCCGCTGAGGAGTACCGATGACCGACGGACCCATGGCCCTGCTCACCGAGATCCCCGCCGACGACCCAGTCGAGAACGGCTCGGGCCCGGGCTGGACCCTGCATGACGAGCTGTGCGACGAGTGGGACTTGAACGCCTGCCCATGGCTCTACGACCGCGACTCCGAACTGTGGGCTGCCGTCCCGTGGACCTGGCGCGGCGAGGCAATCCTTTGGCCGTTCGCTGGGGACATGCGCCCCGCTACCCGCGCGAGCGTGGAGGCGGCGTTCGGGCCGCTGGTCGACGAGCCGCACTGCCGGGTCTGCGGCAGCACCATGCTCCGCGAGGACGGCACCTGCTCGCGACGCCTCGACACCATCGCCCACCCCAAGCGCTGAGGAGCAGCACGATGACCGACACCACCCCGCCCGCCGAGCAGGGCACCCACTTCTGGTTCATGAGCCTCATGAAGGCCATCCCCGGAGGAGGCGGGTTCAGCACACACGACCGTTCCGGCACCTGCAGCCCTCGGACAGGCAACACCCGCCTCGACATGTTCACCGAGCTGCACGGGTGGGTCGAGGCGACCTGGCCCGAACTTGCGGGGGCCACCGTCATCGCCTTCGACATCCAGCCCAACAAGATCTGAGGACCCCATGACCGACTTCTTCAAGCCCGAAACGGCGTACCGCCACAGCAGCGAGAACGGTTCCGAAGGCATCTTCCTCGTCAAGTACGTCGGCCGCGCCCCCGGCCCGTTCGAGCACCACTCCGAGACACTGGGCGTTGCGTTCGGCTGGCTTTGGGGGCCCGGCCCGAACGGCTGGGAGGGCCGGGGTGCCTACCTGACACCGGACTTCGTCGGCTGGGAGGAGATCCCCCTCCCGCCGTGCGGCGCCCAGGTCAGCGGCCACACCTGTGTCAGCACCGAGCCCGACCACTACCGGCACCACGCCGCCAACGGCAACTACTGGTTCAACGTCGACCCGTGCAAGCACGACGACTGCCAGAACCTCGACTGCGACCCCGTGCCTTCCGTTCACTGCGGCGCGCCCAACGACGCCGGCGACCACTGCCTGCTCCTGACGCACGCAGGCCGGACCCCGCACGTCTACCTGGAGTCCTGATGGCCCGCAAGTCGAAGCCCTGGGCGGTCATCTGCGCCACCCCTGGCCAGCCGATCCGCACCGAGCACACCAGCGAGAAGAAGGCGTTCGAGAAGGTCCGCGCCGAGGCCGACCTCGTCCAGCAGGGCCGCTCCCGCGTCACCCGCATCCGCGTCGAGAAGTGGGCCACTGACCACTGGCAGCTGTTCGACCTCATCGACCCCAAGGAGTGGTGATGAACCCGACCCCGACCCCCGACGAGATCGCCGCCGAGGAATCCGAGTGGATGCGCACCGGCCGGATCCGCTGCCACGACTGCGGCGCTCGCGTCACCACCCGCACCCTCGAAACCCTCCCCGACCACCAGTGCAGCCGCCGCCAGCAGGCACGAAGCGAACGAGAGGCCCAGCCGTGAGCAGCGCCGAACGCGACTCCGTTGCCGCCGAGTTCATTGCCCGCATGCAGTCCCGCGACCCCGACGACCTCGAAGCCGACCGTCAAGCGGCATGGACCGGCGACGAGCCGCCCAAGCCGATCCGCTACAACATCACCGAGCACAAGCCGCACGGCGAGAACACGGTGATCTACGAAGTCCGCCGCGGCCACACCAAAGCCTTCACCCTTCGCATCGAAACCCACCCACGCGCCCTGCACGACACATGGCCGCTCCGCCGCGAGATCGCCAATCACGCCGGCGTCGACCCCGACGAGGTCCTACCGCAGTGGGACAAGGACAGGCAGCGACGCCAGATGGGCCGATTCGCCCCGGCACTCTGGCTGATCCACCCGAATCGAGATGAAAACTCCCTCTGACAAGGAGAAGCACCATGCGCACCCCCGCCCCGATCGTCCGCCCCGGTGACACCATCGACTCCGACGAATGGTCGATCATCGCCAACAAGCGTCAGCTCCACGCCGCGTTCCGCGCCTGGCTCGCCGACTACAACCCCGAGTTCCTGGACGAGTTGGAGCACGCCCAGCTCGACGAGGACCGCGTCTACAACGGGCTGCCCTACGCCGTCGACGAGATCATCGACCACATCAAGGAGCAGCAGCGGTGACCACCGCCAAGCCGACCGGCACCTGCACCGTCTGCGGCAAGGCCCGCACCCTGCGGAAGGACGGAACCCTCTGGACCCACGGCATCTGCAAAGGCGCCGGCCAGCCCCCGAAGGAGCAGCAGTGAACCCCATCGACATCCGAGACCTCGCACTGAACCTCGACAGTCTCATCGGCGGCCTCGACGACCACACCACCCGCGGGCCGCTGCTCGTCACCCGCGACGGCGAGCCCGAAGCCGTGATCATCCGCCACAAGGCGTACGCACCCCGCCTGCACGACTTCGCGGTGGACGTAGGCGGCATCTGGTGTCGCCACTGCACGCCAGCCAAGCGCATCACCTGCGACACCACCAGCCTCGGCGTGGCTGTCGAGGCCGCCAACCAGCACTGGCGCGAGCAGCACCGGGCCAAGCCGTGACAGTCCGATCGGTCACCGTGTACGTCACCACCTGCGACGGCTGCGGCCGTGAACTCGGCCAGGGCTACGGCCACCGCGAAACCTACGACACCCAGCAGGAAGCCGACACCGCCGCCCGTGTCGCCGGCTGGACCGCGCACCCCGGCGGCACCCACTACTGCCAGGAAGGCGAACACCAGTGACCACCACACCCCGCCGGCTCGACCAGCGCCTCGCCCTCCGCGACCGGTTCCGCGACATCCTCGCCACCGCGCAGGCGGAACGGCACCTGCGTGAGGACGTCATCGACGGTGAACTCGAATGGGTCGCCCATGAGCGCACCACCATGCACCGCGCCGTCAACAAGGCCCGCGCCGAGCTCGGCAAGCAGCCCCTTCCGATCAGCGCGGTCGAGGCTGTCGAGCAGCAGGCCGTCGGGCACTCCGACTACAGCAGCAAGTACGCCCCGTACTGCGCCGAACTCGTCCAGGAGAAGCCTTGACCGACCACCGAAGCCGTCTCACCCGAGACATCCAGCGTCTCGCCCAAGAAGCCCAGCGTCTCGCGACCACGGCATCCACCGACGAACTCGCCTTCGGCACCCAGACGCTAGCCGAGCAGGCCCTCCGCATCGCACTTCGGGCCGCCCGACTCGACGAAGCCGACCCGCAGCGGTGATCGACAGTGGCGGCCAACCCCTCTGACAAGGAGCAGCACATGCCCGCGAAGCCCGGCCAGATCTACCAGCAGTGCGACCCGCACGCCCCGCACATCCGCCTGCGAATCATGACCGTCGGCCCGAACCGCGCCGAGGTGTTCTACATGCACACCGGGAGGGCCGGCCGCATCCTCCTCAACGCCCTCCACGACAGCGCGGTCACCAAGACCGGCAAGCCCCGCCGCACCGGATACGCACTGGAGACCAAGTGACCATCCGCAACGTCTATCTGGACTGCGAGTTCATCCCGTCCGACCCTTCGATCGCGGGCCTGATCTCCATCGGCCTCACCGACGGCCAAGGCCGGGACTACTACGCCGTCAACTCCTACCTGGACGCCAGCACAGTCACCTCGCACCCGTGGCTGTCCAGGAACGTCTGGCCCTACCTGCCGAACTGCGCCGCCGACTTCGGCCTCCCGGGCTGGCTGGACATCAGGCACCCCGACGTGAAGACGCCCAAGCAGATCAAGGCGGACCTGACCCGTTACTTCGGCGACCACGGCCCCGCCCACCTGTACGCCTGGTACGGCGGCCAGGACATCAACCGGCTTCACTCCCTGTGGGACAACGACTGGTCGGCGATGCCGGAGGACATTCCGCGCTGGTTCCACGAGATCCAGTCCCTCGCCTACCTGGCCGGAGACCCGCAACTGCCGCAGCAGGACGGCGGGGAGCACCACGCCCTGGCTGACGCCAAGTACAACCGGCAGCTCCACCAGTTCCTGACCCAGCGAGCCGGCCCCCACGCCTGCCCGACGTGTACCGGGACCGGCGGCGACCACCAAATCGGATGCACGGAGGGGGAGTCGTGACCAACCGCTGGAACCCCGACAAGCCCCACCGCTGCCCGAACTGCCACGCCATCGCCATCAGCGGCCACAAATCCAGCAGTTGGCGCGTCTACACCTGCTGCCGGTGCGCCACCCGCTTCACGCGCCGGCCTTGGCTCGCCCGGCTCCTGCCCGACGCCGGCGTCCGCTGCGGCGAGCACCAGACTGTCCGCGACGGCATCCTCGACGAGGCGCTGCAGATCATCACCGACCCCGGCTGGCGTGCTCACGGCCTTGGCTGGGAGAGCGCCCGCGACGCCGTCCAGCACCTCAAGAACGGCACCCACCCGTCCCAGTTCCAGGAGCAGCAGTGACCGCTATCGACCGTCTGCGCCGCGACATCCTCAACGAGATCGACAACCTCCTCGCCGCCGGCCAGCAGCCGCTGCCCCGCCGCGGCGACCAGTTCGAGCAGTGGCTCAAAGCCCAACGCGACGAGTACGAAGTGGAATCATCCGAGCAGTGGAAGGCCCTGAACGAAGTGCTCGACACCTACCGGCTCCACGCCGACACCGGCACCCCACTCGACCAGCACTGCTGTGAGAACGGCAACGTCGACGACTGCCACGGCTGCCACCAGGAGAGCAAGCGATGACCGCCACCTGGGATCGCACACAGCCGGGTGACGACCTGACAGGCCGCGCTCGGCACCGCTGGTACGTCGAAGGCTGGGAGAGCGGCGAATGGGGCATGGTCGCCTCACCCAGCGACAGCATCCCCGAGGCCGAGCGCAAGCAGGCCGGCGTCGCACGACGCGTCCCCGGCCTCACCATGCGGATCGTCCGCGAAACCGTCACCTACACCGTCGAGGAGCAGCAGCCGTGAACGACACCATCAAGCCGGTCCCCGACGGCCTCAACGAGATCGACCTCGGCATGAGCAACTTCGACCACTCCATCGACCCCGGCTTCGAGGACCGGCTGCGCAACGAGTCCGTCTGGGGTCGCCACGCCGCATGGAACTTCAACGGCCGCGTCTGGTTCGCAGACGGCGAGTTCCACGAGGAGGTGTGGCGCTACGGTCAGCCGGTGGCGTCCTTCTCCGAGGCCACGCTGACGGAGTTGATGGAGACGGTCAGCGACGAATACGGATGGGAGTGAGGGGCAGCCGTGATCCGCGACAACCGCTTCCTGATCTCCCGCAAGCCGTTCGCCATCGACCTGAGCACGGTCACGGGCGAGCAGCAGCCGCGCGGCGACCTCCACGCGTTCAGTGGCACCGCCAACGCCGTCTGGTACCGGCGCAAGGACGGCGTCACCCGCGCCTGCATCGGAACCCTCGGGCTGTGGGACCACTACCTGCCCCGCCCCCTCAACCTTGAAGACCCGCACGACATCCTCACCGCCGACCTGGACGGCCGCTACGGCGGCAAGTGCCACGGCCGGTGGGATGGCGAACGGTACTGGGGCGCGCAGGAACCGGCGGTGATGGAGCAGCACCTAGCAGTGCTCCGGCCCATGCTCGCCAACTACCCCGAGATCCCCGACGGGCACGACGGCTGGTGGAGGTTCTGATGACCGACCCTGATGGCCTGCACGAGTGGCGGCACGCCGCCTACCAGGCAACCCGCGAACGCGACCAGGCCCGACGGAAGCTCGCCCGGATCGAGCAGATGGCCGCCGCCTGGCAGCAGCGGTTCCCCGACACGATCCGCACCGCCGCAGTCGTCGAAGCCATCCGCACCATCACCCAGGAACAGCCATGACCGACGATCCGATCGAGCTGCTCTACTACGCAGGCCGCGCCCTGTGGCTGAGTGTCCTCGTCGGCGACCCCGCACCCGCCACGCTCCAACTTCGGAACCGCATGAAGCAGCCCCGGCCCGGCGACCTCGTCATCGAGATCAGCAGCTTCAACCAGACCTTCGACCCCGACAGCGTTGGCCGCCTCGTCCGAATCGAGAACGCCCACGACATGGGCCTCTGCCGCCACGTCACCGCCCCTCTCGGCCGGCCCGGTGAGGAACAGGGCTGGCGGAACGCAGAGTTCGTTGCTATACCCGACCGGCGATCCTCGGACCGGTGGGCCCAGCCCGCGAAGGAGACCAACAGGTGACCGCCGTGGCCCGCTACTTCTGCCCGCTCGACTGTGGCTGGCACCACGACCAGGCCGCCTTGGACTTCACCGACCGGGACAGGCTGTACCCGATCGCGGACCTTCCGTGCCCCGAGGGCGTCGACCTGATCGCGTTCGGGGCCGCAGCGGGCGAACTGCAGGCCGTTGATGCCATCGTGAAGGCGCACCTGGAGACACACGAACTGATCGAGTGGGTGCAGGCCGTCGGGCGCCTCAAGACCGAACGCGACCGGCTCACCGCCGAACTGGAACGCCGGCTGATCCTCGCGTGCGGCGCCAGCATGGCCACGGGCATCGGCGACCCGGTCGGCCCGTGCACGCTGCGGTACAACCACGACGGGCCGGTCCACCAGGACGCCACAGGCTGCCGCTGGTGGGGCACCACCACGTTCGCCGCTAATACCGCCAAGGCGCAGCAGTGAGCGAGGCCCCCGGCCAACACCGGGGGCCTCGTGCTACCCCTCCCTCGGTGCGGCCATGTGGCCGAGCGCCCAGTTCTGCCGGTAGTTGCAGGACGGATCAGAGCAGCGCATGCCGTCCCTGCGAGCGATCAGTACCACGTGCCAGCCCTGGTGGATATCACGAGTCCGGCTGCAGATGAGAGGGTGCTCGGCGGCGGTCTGGTAGGAGTTGATCGCCCGGATCTGCTCGGGCGTCCACGGTGCTTGAATCTCATCAGCCACGCTGCTCCTCTTCCCAGCCCCATCCCTGGGCGAGCAGCCGGACGCGGCGCTCCACCCGTGCGTCCCGGCCGCAATCGCACGGCCCGCCAGCCCGCCCCTCATCGGCACAGACGTTGCCGAACCGGTCGTCTGTCGCCGCTGCACACGAGTACCAGCCGTCATCGACCATCAGATGTTCGTCAGCCTGCAGATCAGCCAGCAGCTCCCGCTCGGCGGCGACACGGCGCAGCACCGACACCGGGTCGTGTAGGGCGATGTGGTCGGCGAAGGACCCGCCATACGTTGGGCAGACATCAGTCTCTCGGCCATGCTGGTCTTGGGCCCGGACGTATGTCCCCGTAGCAGGACGCGTTGCAACGTACCACTCCCCGATCTCCTCGCGGTCAGCGCCGTTGAGCAGAGCGCCGAGCTGGTCCAAAGCCGCCCGCGCCAACTCCTCGGCGCGCGCGTGCGCCTGCCGCAGGAACACCACCGCCGGATGCCCGTTCACCGCTTTCACTGTCGCCTCCCGCTCCGAAACGCAAAGATCAACACGACCACCAGGCACAACAGATCGAGGTCGAACGGGAACCACAACCACCAGCCACTCACCGCCGCCTCCGCTTCACCCGGGCCCGCTGACGACGCCTGTACTCCGACGAGAACGCCGACCGCTGGACCAGACCCAGCTCGGCCGCCGTGGCGCCGCACTCCCGCAGCACCCGCCGCGCGATCCGATCCGGCCCCGACCAGTACAAGCGCGCCAACTCCTCCCGCTCCACCCGCGCCAAGCGATCAGCCTCCGCCTGCACCCGGTCGTAAAAGACCTCCGCCTCCGACCACGACATCGGCACGGCGGCCGTGCCCAGAAACGCCACGTCCATCGCATGCTGATGGGCGCGCACCATGCCCACGCTGGCGAAGCGCTGCCACTGCCCCCACGACCAGTCGGCCGACTCCGGCGGAGGCGCCACCCACTCCAACTCCGGCGCGGGATCCGGCTGGTAGTCGAGCGTCGGCGGCAAGCCGTCACCCGACGCCGAATCCCATCCGTCCAGCATGCCGAGCAGGCCGTCGAACTGCGGCAGTCCGTGGTCCTCACTCATCCTCGTCCTCCCCGCACTCCAGCCATCCGGCGCGGAGCCCGTGCCGCATGACCCACGGGTCCCCGTTGGGCCACCAGCCGATTGCCCACTCGCCGTTGACCGCTACGACCGTGACGTACTGATTCAGATACGAGTCGCCGATCGGCCGATACTTCCCGCCAACCTCGAACCGCACTGGCTGCTCGGTCGCGCCGCCCCCGTGAACGCCCTGCTCATGCTTCAGTGCCAGCCCCGTCGCCTCCGCAAGATCAGTCGGGCGCCCCAGCCCGTACACCGGACCGGAAGGCTCCTCGCCCCGGCACCGGCCCGCGAACCACTCCCGACGAAGTGCTGCAGCAACAGACCGACATGCCGCACACTCCAACGTCAGGACTGGCAGGCCGTACTCGGTGTCAGAATCCAGCTCGTAGCGCGCCCAGTCGATCGCGCTCACCGTTGCTCACCCCGGCCGAGGAGTCGCCAGAGGTCGGCTGGGCAGACGTAACCCGGCCACCTCCTGTCCTGGAACAGGTGAACCCCAGCGTCTTGGTAGATCTGGTCAACGAGGGCTGAGCAGATCTCGTGCTTCGTGCTGGCGACGTACCTGCGGAGCCAGGGAATCGGCAGCCGGAAGCGGTGTGCGGCGATCGCTGCGTAATCGAGGAAGCTGTAGGGGACGCGCACGTAGTTCGTGGCCGCGGCGCAGATCGCCGTCCGCTGCTCGTCCGTCAGCCCGGCCGGCGCCACGTACAGGACCTCGCGGCCCGCGTACTCGTCCAGGCCGGTGACCCGCGCGCCGCCCGGCTCGGCCTCGATCAGTGTCTCGTCGCTGAGGACGATGAACGCGTGCTCGTATGGGCAATCACCGTCGAGGAGAAGGGCCTGGCCGACCCGGATCCCCAGGCCGACCGCGCCAGCGATGCTCGTCAGGCCTATCGAGCCAGGCAGCGGTGAAGACTCAATCATCTCCACACCCCCGACGCGATCGCTACCAAGCAGCCCACGATCACCCCGTTGACCAGGACCACGACCGCCGCCGCGCCACCCGTCAACGGCTTCCGACTCTTCCCGACGTTCGCAACCGACCCCAGCGACCCGTAGGCCATGATCCCGGCCAGCACCCAACAGAACCAGTGCACTTCAGCTCTCCTCATCGTTTGGCACGGCCTTCCACCAGCGTTCTGGCCCGTCGAGGTGCCAGTCGTCGCCCGGGTGCGGTTCGCGGATGCACTGCAGCCGCAACTCGTCGTCACCGCCGCGGGCCTGGCAGCAGTCGCCGTTCATCGCCCGCCCCCGGTGGTGATCAGCGCGATCGTCCCCTGCAACCAGGTCAACGCCACCGACTCCGCCGCGGTCGGTGACCAGCCCCGCTGCTCCATGTCCGCGCGAATCCCGTCCGCAGCATCGAAGACCGGGGCGAGCTGCTGCTGCATCGCCAGCAGCGAGTTGGCAAGTTCGTGCCGCATCCGGTCCAGTTCCTCGGCCGGCGGCATCGGAAAGCTCGATTGGCTCATGCTGCCGCTCCGATCTGGTCGGCCTGTCCGGCCCGAATGAAGGCCTCGCGTTCCCAGAGCGTTCCGCACAGCGGGCACCGCCTCGGTTCGAGGTCGACGCCGACCCGAACCAGCCCCGGGCAGTCGAATCCGGCTACGTACGGTGCCACGCAGCGCGAGGCGATCAGCCGTGGCGGCGGATCCGCATTCACGGCCCGCTTCAACGCGCTGACCATCGGGCCGAGGTCCTCGTTCAGCCGCGCCACGTCAGGGAGCAGCGGTTCGCCGTCGAGGTAGCGGGGGTTCTTGTGCGCGGCGCACGCCCACCACAGGTGGTCCCGCAGAAACTTGAGGACTCTCGGCATGGCCACGACCGGCCGCCCATAGTTCTTGATCAGGCGGTAGCCGGCCGCGCGCCGCCAGTCGTCCTCCACCTCGATCAGCTTGCCGAGCGGGGTGTCGTCACCGGGCCCGGTCAGGGTGATCACCTGCGCGTTCCCGGGAATGCCAGCGTGCACGCTCGTACTGCGTCCGATGGCGCGGTCGCCGACGGGTCGATGGGCGGAGTCCGGGAGCTTGACCCAGAGTTGGCCGACCACGTTGAGGTGCTCGAAGATGCGGCGCTCGCAGATGGCGCAGGCGAGGCGGCCGTAGTCGGCGCCGTGCAGCTCGCGCGGGCAACAGGAACAGCGGGGTATGTCGATCGGAAGGTCGTCGTCGGCGTCGAACATGCGCAACTCCTGTGATCGGAGTACCGTCGGTGTCGACGAGCCGTGGTGAGCTGGTCAGCGGGTTGGCGGGTCGAGCGGGGCGCCCTGACGGGGGCGTCCCGCTTCGTCGTGTCAGGCGGCCAGGAACTCGCGGACCGCGTCCCAGAATTCAGGGGTCCGGCGGGCGGCCTGGTCAGGTGTGAGGCCGAGGAGTTCGGCAAGCTCGTCATCAGAGAACGGCATGAGGGTCTCCGGGCGGTGCGAGGGGTACGCTAGGAGCATCCACACCAGCGGTACCTCGTGAAGCGCCAGCCCTGCCGGGGGTTGGCGCTTTCGCATTGCGCTCATTGTGCACCAAGCCGCCGTGAAAGCGGCGTTAGCCATTCCACTCAGCGATATCTGGCAGGTCCACGGCCAAGCGGGCCACCGCGACGCGCTTCCTGCCGATGACCTTCTTGACGACCACCACGTGCACGCCCGGCGGCAGTTGAGGGCCCGCCGCTGCCGCGTCATCAGCGTCGAAGTCGCAGTCGAGCGGCAGCTCCAGCCACCGCTCGTCCTCGCACCAGTCGTCAGTCACGGCGCTGCTGATCTTCGTTCAGGCGGGCGGTGATGGCCGCCCACTCGTGTTCCTCGTCAGCGGTCAACGGCGGCCCCTGCCGCTCCGCCACCTCAGCGCGGACGGCATCGCGCTCCACAGCCCACAGGAACAGGCACACCACGCCGACACTGATCAAGGTCAGCAGGGCCAGCATCGGGCCGCTCATCGGCGTCATGACACGCCGCCCAAGAGCGCGTGGGCCACCGCGAGGGCGGCCATGTTGTCCTGACGTGCCACCCACGCCGCCCCCGCAGCCGGATCGTCCCGGAAGACCTCGGCGGCGGCAACAACAGCCGCCTCATGGCTCTTTGCCTCACGCTTCAGCCAATCAACGAGCGCGAGCCCGACACCCGGGTGCATCGCCGCAATGTACTCGGCCGCGCCGCCCCACATCGCCACGGCGACAGGAACGTCCTCATCGGGAACCGTGATGCGGCCCTGCATCCCGTCGGCCGGCGCGAGCCACGGTCGCCGGATCCGTTCGGGCATGCCGTCGGGGTGGAGCAACCACTGCAGGCGTTCGGCTGCGGTGCGCAGGGTCTCGGCGGGGGTCTGGTCGGTCACGACTGCTCCTGGCTGGTCTGGTGGATCTGGACGGCGTGGTGCAGGTCACGGGCACTCAGCAGGCGGCGGATCCGGGCGATAGCGTTCCGCACGACACGCTCCTCGACGCCGAGCTGATGGGCGATGTCACGGGGGCTGTGGCCGCGGGCGGCGAGGCCCAGGATCTGGGTCTCGAAGGGGGTGAGAGGACTGGGCACGGTGGCTCCTTCGGAGGAGGGCCGCCGCCAGAAGCAGCGGCCCGGCAAGGGTGGTGGGTCAGCTGGTGGTGGGCAGGTCGACGTCGACCGTGTAGGCGATCACCACGGCGTCGTCGGTCACGGTGACCGTCAGCGCGTCGTCCGACAGCGCCGCATCGACGGCCAGACCACGCGCCCGCTTCAGGCTGCGCTCCGCCGCGACGATGGCTTTGCACACCTCGGCGTAGGCGACGGGCACGGGGACGAGGTACTCGATGTGGCGGACGGTGCGCTCTTGGTGGGTGTACGTGGCCATGGCTGCTCCTCAGCAGGGGATGGTGTCGTCGGCGTCGGGCCTGGGCGGCGGCTCGCCGGTCACTCGGCGGCCCAGGCAGCAACCGCCGCGGCAACGTCAGGGTTCTGCCATTCGCGGTCCGGCTGTGCGGGCGGCTCCTCGCAGGCGAGGACCGCGCGCACCGCAGCGACCACGTCGGCCGGCTCGGCCCACAGCGATAGCGGCAGGTACTGCGGGATGTCGTTGCTGCCGTCGACGTGCCGCTCGGCCCACTGCCAGCCGGTCGTCAGCGCCCAGTACACGCCGAGGCCGTACGGCAGCAGCGCCGCGTTCACGGCCTCGTTGGTGCCGCCCCAGGCGAGAACGGCGGATAGGGTGCCGACGCCTTCGTCGTCGTACTCGTCGGCTTCGCTGGTCCAGCCGTCGTCGCAGCCGATGCCGGCGGCGGTGAGGGCCTTGTCGATGACGGTGATGTACGGGTCGTGGGGTAGGTCGGCCACGGTGGTGTGCTCCTCGGAGTGTGGTGGGGCCGCCGGCCAGCGGGCGTCAGTTGGGGTGGCGAGCAGGCCGCTCGTGGCAACCAGCAAGCCGGGGATCGCCTTGTGGCCGTCGGGGAGCGCCTCGGCCGCTTGCCGGGTCGACTCGGCGGCCTCGGTGAGGACCTGGTCGCGGTAGGCGTCGAGCAGGGTGGTGGCCGTCGTGGGGCTGTAGATCGCGCGGATGTACTGCTCCAGTGGGGTGGGCTGCTTCGGCATCAGGACTCCCGGGCGGTGTTGAGGATCTTGCTGTGGTCGACCGGATCACCGGCGGTCAGCGGCCCCCATTCGCCCAGCACCTCGCTGATCAGCGAAGGGTCGTTCGAGTAGTCGCCGTTGCAGAGCAGCAGTAGTTCGCCGGTCATGCCGTTGGCGAGCGAGTGCGGCATCCACGGCACGCCCTCGCAGTCGATCAGCCAGTGTCCGGTGTTGTAGGTGGTTCCGTTCCACGTGATGACGGCGTACTGGCAGGTGTTCGCGTGGAAAGTCGCGGCGAAGCAGTCGCAGGACCGGGCGGCGTCCAACTCGGCGCGGGCCTGGTCGCGTTCGGCGCGCAGCCGGTCCACCTCCGCGAGCAGCGCGGGCACGTCGTCGGCAGAGGCGTGGGCGGGGCAGCAGGCGAAGCCGTTCATGTGACTGTGGCTGGTCAGGTAGGCGCTACGGCGGGCGCGGATGGCGGCGTACTGCTCGTCGGACAACGGGGGAGGGATGGCTGGCACGGTCAGTACCCCAGCTCTCGGTAGACACGGTCGTGGGTCCGGTTCAGGCAGACGGGCCCACACGTCGGGCACGAACACGTGCAGCGGCTACTGATTCCGCCGACGTAGGCACACGACTCGGTGTGGCCGCCGTTCGGCGGAAACGCGTCGTGCTCGTCGGCGGGGTGCTCGTCGTGCTGCCACCAACCGCCGGTCGGGCAGTCGATGAAGGCAATGGGCTGCTGGCAGGTCGCGCAGGCGGTACGGGTGTCGGGCACGGCGGGCTCCTCAGGTGGTGGGGTGGTTGCAGGCGTTACAGCGGGCTCGCCCGTCCGGCGTGAGCCCGCCATGCAAGGCCTGATCGTGGCCGCGGCGGCACGTAGGGCGACGAGGTCGGGCGCCGAGTACAAGGCGCAGCGCCGCACGATCACGCTCCCTGCGGGCGAAGTCGTCGATGTGCGTTGGTTCGACGCAACCACGGTGGTCGCAGCCGGCCTGAACGCGACCGACCGGCTCAACACCGTTGGCGATCACGAAGGCGAGACGCTGCGCCGTGAACCGGGCCTGGCGGTGGGTCAGGACCGCAACGCCGCGTGAGTCGCGGGCACCGATCCAGGCGAGATGCCCGCCAGGCAGGGCGGTGGTGCGGGCATGGAACGCGGCGATCAGCTCGTCCGGAAGGGCCCGAACGGTCTCGGCGGGTGCGGTGGTCATCACGGGCTCCTCACGTGTCAGCAGGGGTGGGGTGGCCGCCGGAACAGCGGCCACCAGGCGGGTCAGTTGGCGTCAGCGTCCTGCTCGCCGGTGCCGTCGCAGTCGGGGCATTCGCCGGTGCACAGGCACTCGCTGCAGGCGTACGAGTCCGCGTCGACGCAGTTGGCGCACTCGCCGGTTCCGGCGCAGCCGTCACAGTCGTCGGCGGTCATGCCGCGCTCTCGGACTTGGCGGTTGCGGCGGCGATCCCCTCGCAGGTGGCGCGGTCGGCCTCGGCCCGGGCGATCAGACGGGCGTTGTTCGCGATGAGCAGGTGAAACCCGATCACGGCCTGCTCCTCAACCGGGCTCACCGGCGCGCTCTCCTCGCGCCGCTTCTCGACGCTGTAGCAGCGGGCGCACAGAAGCGGCTGCTTCTCCCTCGCGCACCACTCACACGGCACCGGGATGACGTGGAAGTCGTGGTCGGGCTCGTACAGGAACAGCGGACGGGTCTGCTTGCAGTGGTCACAGCGGGCCTCAACAGGCTGGTCGGTCACGGCGTCTCCTTCGTGGTCGGGTTGGTGCGGGCGGCACGACGGGCCGTCACGCCGGTCTCGGAGTACTGCGGGGCCGGCTCGTCCCACGGCTGCCAGTCCACGGGCGGCCTCCGGTACGGCGGCCGTGCGGGCACCCAGCAGTCCCTGCACGCGGACGGATCGATGGGCATTCGGGGCTCCTTGGGAGGGCAGGCCCGGCGGAGACAACCGTCGAGCGGGGGTCTCCGGGGTGGTGTGCGGGCGGGTACGGGATCAGGCGGGCCGGCGGTACAGCGGGATGCCGTCGGCCTGCAAGACCCGCGTGAACAGCTCGTCCAGGTCCAGCGAAGCGTCCGCCGCCAGCTCCTCCGCCGGGCGCGTCCAATCCGCCATGTCGGCGACATACTCGGCGCACGTGAACACGGCCTGCTTGGTGTAGAAGGCGCCGAACGTCAGCCCGGTGTGGTGGCTGATCCGCCAGTGCGCTTCCTCGCCGGGCTTGCGGTGATGCTCGGGGATCTCGTGGGCGAGCAGGCCCGGCGTGCTGGTGGGGTAGGACTCCCAGACCTCGGTGACACCGGTCTTGAGCGGGACGGGAAGCTGTACGGGATCGTGCATCGTGGTCTCCTCGCGGATGGTGCGGGACGGTGGTCGGCTGGGCGTCTCGTGGGGTGCCCGTCCCGCACGGGCACCCGGGCGGCCGTCAGGCGGCGGAGTGACAGCCCGGCTCGCCGCAGTCGCAGTACCGCGGGTGGCGCGGGCGGTAGCCACCGACGTGGACGAACGAGCCGTCCATGCGGGCGGTGGCCCGCTCGCCGGTGGGCCGGTACTCGACCTCGATGGTCGCGTCGGGGTTGCGGCGAGACGCCGAACGGGCCCGGACACGGGCAAGCAGTCGGTTGATGGCGAGCTGCTGCGGGGCGCCGTTGACGAGAACGAGGTAGCGGGGCGGCCGGTAGCCGCTGCTCATGGTGGCCGCGATCTCGATGGCGGTCGGGGTGCGGCCGATCAGGGCCAGGTCGGCAGTGAGGAGCTCGACGCAGTTGGTGTTGGCGGGGGCGATCATTGTGGGCTCCTCTTGGGCGGGTGGTCTGGGTGGCGGTCAGAAGTTCGGGTTGTTCCACGGGCAGCGCGGCGTGTGCGTGGGGATTCGGTCGCCGACTGCGGGCGCATCGCACTGCGGGCAGCCGGGCAGGGCGGCATCAGCTGGCCGGTACTGCTCGACCAGATCGGGGAGCCATGACGGCCAGAGCTCCGGCTGTCCCAAGTACTCGGGGGCTACGAACAGGTCCTCGGTGGTGGTGCAGTAGCGGATCGCGGTGACCTTGCCGTCGACGTAGGTGATGCGCACGCCGGTGACGGCGAAGGACTCTTCGCCGCCGTATGGGGCCTCGGCGGTGACGGGCGCGGCGCCGGTGATGGCCAGTTCGACCTTATGGGTGCTGCTCCGGGCGATGACGCTGCTGGTGATCACGGCGGTCTCCGATGTGAGGGTGGCGCGCGGGCTGGCGGGCTGGGTGGCGGCGAACTACGCGGCGAGGGCGAGGCGGGCGAACAGCTCGGCTGCGGCCTTGTTGGTCTTCGGCCGGTAGGTGAGCAGCGCGGCGGTGATCTGCTCGGCGGTGAAGGTCTTCGCGGGGACGGTGAGGACGACGAGCCGGCCGGTGGACTTCGAGTGGCGGAGCTTCAGCTCGTTCACGGTGCCGACGCCGGCCCCGGCGGTCTTGGAGAACGCGGAGGCGAAGCGGGCGGCGGTCGCGGTGTCGAGGCCGCGCTGGATCAGCGAGGCCTTGGCGGTGAGCGGGGCGCCGTTGCGCAGGGCCTTGGTGGTCTGGCGCTGGTTGTGGGTGCGGGCCTTGACGATCTGTCGGGCGGTGCGGGTGGTGGCGAGCATCGTTGACTCCTTGGGGAGTTGGGCTGCTTGCTGCCGCCCTGATGTCTCCAGTATGAGCCCAACGCGTTGGCCAAGCAATAGGCCAACATGTTGGGCTTCATGATTCTTTCTGAGCCCAACGCCATGGCCTACCCGTTGGCCACCACTACGTGAGACCATCGCCCCATGACCACCTACGAACCCGACACCAAAACCGCCCAGCTCTTCACCCGCTACAAGCGCGCCGTCGAAACCGAACGCGACCTCAAACCCCAAGTTCGCGACGCAGCCGAGACCGCCATCCGCGCCGGCGCCAGCAACCAAGAACTCGCCGCATTCACCGGCCTCACCGCCGAGTACTTCCGCAAGATCGCCATCGCCATTGGCGCCGACAATCGTCGTCGCGCACCCACCGTCGGCCCCGAAGCCGCAGCACTCCGAGCAGCCAAGACCGAAGCACTCCCCGCCGAACCCGTCGCCAACCCCCGCCGCACCAAAGCCGCCGAGGACTGACCCGCCCCGCCCCCGCCCAGCCACACGGCCACCGCCGTGGGGCACATCGTGCTGCCCGCCATCGCCCGCGCAGGAACACCTACGAACGTCCACGCCGCAGCCGCTCACCACTGCGCCCCGAGATCCTCCACCGGAGCATCAGCCGCAGCCGCACGAGCAGCCAGGTCAGCCAGCCCCAGGCGCAGCAGATAGGCCTCCCGCGGCGTCAGCACGTGCCGCTCCGTGCGATCCACGAGAGCCACGAGCTGCTCCCTGGTCGGCAGCCCCTCGGGCCCGCTCACCGCGCACCGCCGCGAAAGCTGGCCTCCAGCCGGGCCGCGATCAACCTCGCGTCGTCCGGAGTCGACCGCAGCTTCGAGCCCGCCACCCGGGGCCGCAAATGCGGCTCCTGCCAGCGCAACTCCCGATCCACCTCCACCGCCAGGCCAGCCAACTGGCGCACCGTCACCGGCAGGTCCAGCTCGTCCGCCCACCGGGCCAGCACCTGGCAGATCACCTCCTCGCGGGCCGTCACGACGCCACCGCCCCGCCGCGCAGCACCGACACCGCGACCTCCGGCGCCGGCCAGGACCACAGCGTCCCGAACGGCATCGGCCGGGCCACCAGGCCAACGGTCGCAGGGTCTGCGCAGCGTCTGTCGACGCCGTGCGCGCCGACACGGTGCCGGTCGGCCGCGGACTCGCCGCTGAACGTCTCGTGGCACGACGGGCAGTGTGACCGCCCGAGGCCCGACCACCAGCCCCCGCACGCGCCGTGCACGATGGCGTTCGCCGGGAGCCCAGACTGGGTGTAACGCATAGATGCCTCATTTCGCTGAGTTCAAAATTGCTGGACGGCCTCACAGGCCGAGAGCAGAGCGAGCGACGTTCGAGCCGTCAGCGGCCCTGTGAGCCGTTCGGGGCGGACCGCGCGCCCGGAGCGCTATTGGACGGCCCGCCGACGGCCCGCGTTGTGCCACGGCCCGTCGGCGCCACCACCAGCCACCCGTCCTCCCGCAGAGCCCTGACGATCAGCCGCCCGTACGCGGCCCGCTCCGCAGCCGGGTGATCGTCGAGCACGCCCTGGATCAGAGCCGCCACCGCGTCCGGGACGGTGCTGGCCTTGCGGGTCATGACCGTTTCCGCGGCCTGCGTCCCGTCACGACCCTGGCCTCTGGCGGGGTTCATGCCGCTTCCCGCCGCCGGTCGACGCCCTTGAGGACGATCCGCTGGCACATCTCGGAGAGCCGGCTGAAGACGCGCTCGCCGAGGGCCGCGGCCAGTTCCTTGGGGGCGAGGTTCGAGGTGATCACGGTGGGCAGCTCGTGTTCGTACCGGTGGTTGACGAGCCGGTAGTTGATCTCTTCGGTCCACTCGGTCGTTTTCGCTGCGCCGAGATCGTCGATGAGCAGCAGGCGGGCATCGGCGAATTTGCGGAACTCGGCCTCGGAGTCGACGTTGTGCCGCGGGCGCAGGAGGGCGTACAGGTCGGCGGCGGGGGTGGCGCGCCATGCGGAGCGGATTCCGGCGCAGGCGATGTGCCGCAGGGTGCCGTAGGCCTCGTGGGTCTTGCCGACGCCGGTTATGCCGAGGAGGAGCAGCGACGGGCCGTGCTGGACGTACGGGCGCAGGGCATGGGTCTTGCTCTGGTTGGCGCGGGCGCCGGCGATGAGCTGGTCGGCCCAGGCGACGATCGTCGGGTCGGTGGCGACGGCGGTCCGGTAGTGGTGCGGCATGCGGTTCTCGGTGTCGGTGATCGCTTCGAGGGTTTCGCCGGCTTCGCCGTACGGGTCGTGGGTGGCGTCGGCGAGGAGCTGCTGCGGGGTGTGGCCGTGGTTGGCGAGGATCTCGGGGAGCCGGTTCGCGGTCAGGTCGGGCGGTTTGTTCATGTCAGTTCCACTCGTCGTAGGCGGACTGGTCGACGGGGTTGCTGTAGGGCTGGTAGCCACCGGTGCCGGTGCGGCCGAGGGGGCCTTCCTGCTGGCGCTGGGCTTGGAGGCGTAGCCGCTCGTACTGCTTGCGGAGGGAGGGCATCGACAGGATGTTGGTGCGCCAGAACTCGTCCTTCTGGCACCAGTCGATGGCGGCGAGGAGTTGGTCGAGGGTTCGTCCGTCGCGGTCGAGCATGAGGCGGGCTGCGTCGCGCCAGCGCTTGTTGATGACGGGCCTGCGACTGCCGTTGGCTTCGATGCGGTCGGCGAGGGTTTGGCATGCCCGCTCGACGTCGACTCGGGTTGGCTGAGTGTCGGCAGCCTCTGGCTGCGGACGTTCTCCTACCTCTTCGTTAGAAGAGGTAGTTGGGGACGGGTCGGGTCGGGTCGGGGTGGCATCTACAGGGGGGTCTACAGACGCGTCTACAGACGGTGGTGTAGACGCGTCTACATGGGCGTCTCCATCGTCGTCCGGTTCGCGGCCTGCACCGTCTGTGAACTGGCCGTTTACCCGTCGTCCCTCTCGCCAGCGCCGCTGTCTTTCGGTCTTGGCTGCACGCTCGGCATCGACGGAATTACGCGAGGGATTGAAAGCCAAGTACTGGTGAATCAGATACGAGTTGGCATCGAGTTGGGGGCACGACTCGCATCCGTGGCCCTTCTCGTGCCACATGCCGGCGTCTATAAGAGCGCGGATCATGCGGGGTGTTCCGTACATGCGGGCCACTGCTTTGGGCACGATGCCGTCGCTCGTCTGCTGTGCGGCCCAGGACCCGCAGCGGACGTAGAGGCCGATCGCGGGGGTGCCGGCCGCGAACACTTTGGGGTGGCAGTGGAACCCGTCGTCGATCTTGAACCAGGGCATCGGTGCTTCTTTCGGACAGTGCGGGCGGGGGCGTGAGGGCGCCGGGGTGGGCCCGGCCGGACTACTCCGCCGGCCGAGCACTATTGGCATGCGCAGATCAGAAAGGGGGCTCGCCTGGGGCCGCACCCGACGCGCCCCACCCCTGGGCGGCCGGCTGCCCGCTGCCACCCCAGCCGCCCTGCGGTGCGCCGCCCTGGCTCCACGGGTCCTGCTGCGGCGCCTGGCGCTGCTGCCCCTGCTGTCCGCCGGACTGGCCGCGTTGGGCCTTCGTGATGACCGCGGTGGCCCGGCGCAGGGAGACGGCGACATCGTCGGCCTCGATTTCGAACGACTGCCGCTTCTGGCCGTCCTTCTCGTACTCGCGCATCCTGAGCCGGCCCTGGACTATCAGGGCGGTTCCTTTCGCGATCGAGGCGGCGATGTTCTCTGCCAGCTCCCGCCAGGCGTTGACGCGGAGGAAGAGGGTCTCGCCGTCTTCCCAGGCGTTCGTCTGCTTGTTGAAGGTGCGCGGGGTGGAGGCGATGCGGAAGTTGGCTACCGCAGCGCCAGAGGGCGTGAACCTCAACTGCGCGTCCTCGACTGCATTGCCGCACACGGTGATCATGGTCTCGTTGGCCATCAGGCTGCTGTCCTTCGGTGTTGGCGCGGGCTGCGGGCGGGGGTGTCGTCGGCTGCGAGGCCGAGCATCTGGAGGAACTGGAGGCGTTCGGTGTCGTCGGTGATGCAGCGCCTGAGGGTGGCCCGGGCTCTGAACTGCTCGTCCGGGGTGTTGGCGGTGACGCCGAGGGGGTAGCTTTCGGGCCGGTCGACGGGGTCGCACAGGGGCGGCCGGTTCGGGGCGGTCATGCTGCGGCCTTCTTTCTGGTGGTCTGACGGTGGAGGTTGTGCCGCTCGGCGGGGGTGAGGCCGGCTCGGATGCCGTGGCGTCCTTCGGCGGCGATGCCGCCTTCCTGCCGCATGGCGTCGTCCAGGCAGAACTGCCGGACGGGGCAGGCGGCGCAGATGGCTTTGGCCTTGGCGAGGGTCTTGTAGCCGTCGGTCTTGCCGGTGCCGTCGGCGAACCACAGTTCGGGGTCGTAGTAGCGGCAGTAGGCGCGCTTGTGCCAGGCGGGGGCGGAGGCGTCGTAGAGGAACCGGACCGGCTTGCTCATCGCCCTGCCCCCGTTCCGTCGAGCTTCCAGATGCGGATGACGGCGCCGGGCTTGGGCAGGGCGTCCGGGTGCGGGGTGGTGGGGAAGACCTTGGCCACGGTAAGGAATGCGACCTGGCCGTCGTCGTGCCAGACGGCCGCCTCGGTGAGTGCGTCGAGCTCGGCGCGGGCGTGGTGGTCGATATCCGTCGTGGTGTTGTTGTCGGGCCACACGTCGCCGCGCTTCGCCGAGGCCATGGACTGCTCGACGGTGACGGTGAGGGAGAGCCCGAGGGGACCGCCGAGGAGGCCGTGGCGCTTCCGTTCCCGGCCGCAGGCGTGGCACTTGGCGGCGTCCTTGCCCGCAGTGAACTTGTGGCTGCTGGCGCCGTGCCGGGGCTTGGCGATGCCGCAGGTGACGCAGTTCTTGGCGTTGGGTGGCGGCAGGTAGACGTGGGTTTCGGCAGCCGCGGTGGCGGCTTCGACGATGGTGCGCCGCCAGGGCTTGAGCGTGGCGTGGTTGGTGTGGATGGCGGGCCGTCCCTTGCCGAGGAAGGAGATCTGACCTTGGCCGGCGGGGGTGCCGTGGACGGTGATCAGCAGGTGGGGCCGGGTGCTGATGGGCGGTTCGAGGAGGCTGGTCACGGGGGGCTCCAGATGATGGCGAGTGTGGTGAGGGTGGCGCCGACGACGCCGAGGAGGATCACGGCGTCTACGGCGGGGTGGTGGAGCAGGAGGTGGGTCACGCGGCTCGGCCGGGCTGCCTGGGGATGAGCGGGCGCAAGCCGTCCATGCCCCAGACCGGGGAGAGGGTCATCTCGCGGATGGCCTTCGGGTCGGCCGCTTCGGTGCGCCAGGCCGCGAGTTCAGCCTGTTCGCCGAGGAGCTCTTGAAGGTCGGCCTGAAGCTGCTTGATGTCGGCCGCCAGGAGATTGGCGACCGCGGCGGTGGTGTCCCGCTCCCGGCTGATCTTGGCGTTCTCGGCGGCGAGGAGCAGGGCGAGGAGGATCCACAGGTCCCGCTCGTTGGTGAGGACGGGGATGCGGTCGACGGCGCGGCGCCGGCCAGGGCCACGCCACCAGGCGGTGATGCTCACAGCAGGTCTCCCGGGTTGGTGTGGTGGCCGCAGTCTGTGCAGGTGCGGCAGACGCTGGAGTGGATGACGTGCGCGGTCTGGCGGTCGCAGTGCGGGCACGGGTGGAAGGCCTGCAGGACGCCGAACGGAGCGCCGGCCAGCGGGCGTTGACCGCGGCGGCCCAGGAGCATCGCGGCGGCACTGAGCGCGGCAGCCACCTGGCCGGTCAGACCAAGCGCGGCTCTCATGACGCGGCCTGCAAGCGTGTGGCGGGTCCGGCGGCCCAGTCCGCGGCCTCGTTGGCCCGCTGCAGCAGGGCCCGCTCGTCCTCGAGCGCCAGGAGCTGCGCGGTCCTCGCCGCCAGTCGCTTCTGCAGGTCGGCGATCTGTGAAGCGGCGTCGTCACCGATGGGCCGGGCGAGTCCGAGTGCCCGGTCGGGGCCCTCAACCCTGTCGAGCCGCTCAGTCAGGCCGGTGTTGGCGTCCTGGAGTTCTCTGTTGACGGTTCGGAGTTCGCTGATCTCGCGCCGGTAACGGGCGCACGCCCGCAGAACGCGAAGGAGACGACGCTGGCCGGAGGCCGCCAGCTCTACCCAGTCCTGGATGAGCTGCTCCAGCTTGGCGATCTCCCACTTCGCGGCACGGTCGGCCTGGACGCGGTCCCGTGCGAGCTGCTTGCCGATCGCCTCCCAGTCCGGGTCGCTGGGGCCGACGGTGCTCTGCTCGTTCTTGGCGCGTTCGGCGTCCAGCTCCTGGCGCAGGTAGCTGGCGAGGGCTTCAAGCTCGGCTATGCGGATCTTCGATCTGAACATGGTTCCTGCTCCTGGGGGTTGGCGACGTCAGCGGGCAGGTGTCCGGCGGCGATCGCGAGGGTGACTGCGTGGGTGGCGTTGGCGGCGCCGAGGGTGGTCATCGCGTCGCGGAGATGGGCGCGGGCCGTTGCGACGGGGAGGCCGTGCCGCTTGGCGATCTGCGGGAAATCCGCGCCGCGGGCGAGCAGGGACAGAACCTGCACCTGCTCGCCCGCGAGCTCGGGAGTTACGGCGGGAGGGCGACCCCGCCCGTCGCCACCGCCGGGCGGAAAGGACGCATGGGCCACGAGCCGTCGACCACAGCCTTCGGGTCACCGCCACGCTCCGCAGGAGCCGACCGGAACCACTCCTGCAGCGACGCGGCCTGCTCCCTGGCCCACACCACCTGCCGGTCGTGCAGCTCGTCCAGCGACAAGCCCGCGACGCTGCCGAACTGGGCGTACCGGTCAGACAGCACCCACGCTGGATAGCCGGACGGCCCGCGGTGCGCGATCTCACCGATCCACCACGCGACCCGCGCCGACACCATCGCGTCGAACTCGCAGCCGTGCGCCTCGTCGTCGTTCCAAGCGACCCTGAAGACCTGCGCCACCGTCTTCAGGACCCGGGCACCCTGCTCCGCCGAGACCCGCTTGCGTCGCGTCAGGACCTGCTGATCGAGTACCCGGGTGTCGATCACCGGCCGGATCGGGCGGCCACAGAAGCCCTCCAAGCCGCCCAGACCGTAGCGCCGGCACTCACGGTCGAGGAGCGTAAGGTCGTACGACACGTTGTGGCCGACGAGCGGCACCCCAGCCGTGACGATCTCGGCAACCTCGGTGGCGATCTCCTCGACGCCCTTCGCCGCATCCATACCCTCGGCGCGTGCCTGCTCGGTGCTGATGCCATGTACGGCAGTCGCACCGGCGGGAATCTCGACGCCCGGATTGAGCAGCCAAGTGCGGGGCGTGACCACCGCTCCGTTGATGCGGATCGCGGCGGCGGTGACGATCCTGTCCTCTTCGACGTTCACCCCCGTCGTCTCCAGGTCGAAGGCGCTGCGAGGACCCAGGTGCCAGCTCATCGCGCACCCGCCTTCAGTCGGTTGAGGAACGCCCGCAGCTGCGACGTCTCCGCCGAGCCCGGCATCGTGCCGCCGGAGAACTCGGCGAACTGCTCCTCGATCTGGTCGGTCGACCAGCCCCGCGCTCCGGCCGCCGCGACGATCTGGA
Organism: Kitasatospora sp. NBC_01302; assembly: GCF_035976515.1. NCBI lineage: Bacteria > Bacillati > Actinomycetota > Actinomycetes > Kitasatosporales > Streptomycetaceae > Kitasatospora > Kitasatospora sp. NBC_01302. The sequence continues at coordinate 3,316,071 of NZ_CP108404.1, read as the reverse complement.
ACCACACATCGGTCGGGTCGTAGACGATTTCAGGCTCGATGATCTCCTCGGCCGGCTCGGCCTGAGGCGCCCGCCTCTGTGAGCTGACCGCCGCTGTACGCTTCTCATCGCCGACCGCGGCCAGCCTGGCCAGGTAGTCAGCAGGAGCGCCAGCATCCTTGGCCTCCGTGACGATCGCCTCGAACTCCTGCGGCGACTGAGCAGCCCTCGCCAGCACCAGGAAGTCCTTCGGCGGACCCACCGGAGCAGCCGGAGCCTCGATCGCAGCCCGCTCCGGGACAGCAGCCTTGCCGCCCTCGATCGCGATCTGCGGAACCTGGCCGGCCAACGCCTGCCGGGCTGTCATTCCCCGCACCTCAACCACGATCACCGGGAACTTCTTCGTCTCACCGTTCGCCACCCGCTGACGAGGCTCGATCCGCAGCGACACCGGCACCAGCGCCTTGCCGCCCGTCGCGGATAGCAGCATGTCGATCTGCCCGGCGATCTCATTCGCCGCGTAGTAGCCGTGCGTCTCCATGCGCCACACCCCAAGGTCAGGCAAATCCGGGAGCATGACGTTCAACCGCGTGGTGGGCGAGCAGACCGTGCCCTTCTTCCGCTCGAACCAGCCCTCACCGTGCTGAGCCAGGCACAGGCACGGCCGGTCCGACAACTGCTCGGTGACCCCATCACACCGCCTGGCGCAGCCGCCCTTGGACCACATCTCGTTGGCCTGCGACAGCGGGTCCCCTGGCGGCAGGATCGCGTCGATCGACTTGGCCTTCGTGACGACCCGCCACTGCTGGGAGCCAGAACCGAGCGGCTGCCACCTCTCGACCCTCCCGCCCCACAGTGAGGCGGCGGCCTCAAGATAGTGCGGGGCGTGCGAGGTGACGATCCACGTCTCCGACGTCGTCGGGTACTTGCCGTTGTACTCACCGGAACGGAGCCGGCCCAGCTCGCGGGCCTGGCGCTGCATGGTGAGGATGCGTCCAGCCATCAGGCGGCCCTCTTTTCGGATGCGACAGGAATGGTCAGGGGAGTGCCGACGACGGTCTTCGACAGCCCGGTGGCCCACTCGGCCGCCTGCTTCATGACGAGGAACGCCTCAAACACGTCGTCACCGCACAGGACGGGGACGACGCGGTAGCCCTCGGGCCGCAGGTGCAGCACGATCCCCGTGGAGTGGACCGCCGGCATGGGGATCTGGGTCCCGTCCCGCAGCCAGCAGACCGTTGCCCGGCGGTACGCGGCCATCTGCAGGCCGGCCTCCGCATAGACGCCCTTGACGTCCAACTCGCCGCCGGTCTTCGTGTCGCCCTCGAACAGGGTGTCCGGCCGAACACCGAGGAGACTGGCAACGATCCGGGACCGGTAGAGATAGTCGAGCGTCCCGGCGTAGCCGTCCTCGTAGTTCCCGACGACCATCTCGGACGCCTCGAACTCGATCTCCCATTCGCGGATGAACGCCGAGAAGTTGTCGACGTACGGGGCGAGTTCCTGATCGTTCAGCAGGTCCGCGGGGATGGGCGTACCGAGGATGTGAGCCTCGATGAGCCGGTGAACGGCCGTGCCGACATCCGCGCGCTCGTCCTTGCGCCGGATGTGCGCCTTCCGGAGCCAGTCGTACGACTCCTCGCGATCAGCTCGGGTGCGTGAACTGGCGACGAGCTGCGGCAGGTTGTCGATGGCGGTCTGGGCGGTGAAGTTCGCCGACCAGAACACGAGCGGCTCCTTGGAGCAGCCTTGGCTGAGGATGGTGGTGACGCGGCGGAGCTTGGTTCCGGTGATCGGGTCGCGGTACCAGCCCTGCGAGGGCCGGGGGATCCGCTCCTCACCGGCAGGGGCGGCCTTCGCGGGGCGCCGGCGGCCGGCCGGGGCCTTCGCTCCGGCCTCGGTGGTCACGGTCACGCCGCGCTCCGATCCTGCTGGTTCGGAAGGACGGGCCCGACAGCGGTCAGCAGCCGCTCCGCCAGGCCCCGCGCCGCAGTCGCGCCGAGAGACTGGGTGGCGCCGCCGAGACGGTCGACCAGCGTGCGGAGCAGCTCGTCGCGCTCCGGGCCGGACGCGGCGTCGATCTCCGCGAGCTCACCGGCCAGACCCTCGGAGTCCTCGGCGCTCTCGGCGGCCAGCGCGGCGATCAGCGCGGAGAAGAGAGCCAAGGTGCTCACCTCGACGCCCAAGCCCGTTCGACGGACCGTGATCGGATACGGAGCAGGGACCACACTCGCTGCGGGCAGGAGCAGACCGGCCTCGTCGAGCAGCTCGACCATCTCGGCCGACGTACCGGCGGCACTGCCGAGGAGCATCTCGGCACGCCGCTTGACCCACTCAGGTGTGCGCATCAGGCCGCGCTCCTCAACTCGCCGGTGACATTAGGGTTGTGCTGGCCCGGGGTCCGGCCACAGCCACACGGGCACAGGAGCCGGGTCGTGCAGCACGGGGTGACGAGCCGCGCCTGCAGGTGGCGAAAGAGGTCCTCGTTGCCGCCGATCAGGGCGAGCAGGGCCTCGTCGCGCAGCTGCTCGAACTCGTCCACGGTCCTCGGGTGGCGGATCACGCAGTGACACGCCGTCGGATCCGGGGCCAGCGCAGCGAACCGGCGGCGAGGCCGACGGTGCAGCAGATGGAGCGTCATGACGTAGCCTCCGCCGCGTGAAGCTCATCCAAGGCCTTCTTGTAGCCGGCCTCGATGTCCTCGTCCCACTCGCAGGGGGCGCCGTGGTCGTCCATCCAGTCGGACATGAGCGCCATCTCGGCGTCCGAGCAGCCGTAGCGCTGGGCAGCCTTGTGGATCTGGGCCGCGGTCATGCCGCCACCTCCGACGTGCCAGAAGTGAGCCCGTACGGCCAGCCGTCGCGGACCACCGGCAGGTCCGGCAGAACCTCGTCCTCGGCGGTGACGACCTTGTACACGGCGGTGGGGGTGACGAGCATCCAGTCCAGCCCGCCAAGGCCGAACCGCTGGCCGTCCTCCCGGACCTCGCTGCGGCTGCCAACCGACAGGCCGCGGTGCGTACGGCTCGCCAGGTACTGCTCGTTCAGGTCGTACAAGGTGCCGACGGTCACCGTCGGCCGGTGATCGGTAAGCTGGCTCATGGCCTGCTCCTCTTCGTGATGGTTGGTGGGGTGGGCCTGGGTCGTCCGGGTCGCAACCGGGCGGCCCGCTTTGTTTCTCAGGCGGCGCTCTTGCCGCCCTGCAGACCCCTGTTGATACGTCGGGCCTGTGCGGATCGGAGCGCGAGGCGCGTGTAGTAGGCCTTCTTCGCGTGTTCGGCGCGGCGGGTTCGTTCCTCGTCCGACAGCTGGTTGTCGGGGTCGACCTCGCGCTCGAAGCGGGTCAGCTGCGCGGCGCGGGCCTTGGCGGTGCGGCTGGCAGGGTCGGGGGTGTTGGCCCAGCTGACGTGGGCGGCGAGCTTGGCGCGGAGGGTGCGCTCAGTGGGGTCCATTTGGCATATGCCCTTTGGCTAGAAGTCCTCGTCCGTGGACGGGGACTGCGGCTGGTCGAATATGGCGCCGGCGTGGACGCCGAGGGCCTCGCTGATGAGGTGCGCTTTGGTTTCGTCCAGTAGCGGGCGTTCGCCGGTGAGTAGCGCGGAGACCTTGCTCCTGCTGAGCCCTACCTCGCGTGCAAGATCTCTGACGTGCAGTGATCTGCCGCCGGGGGCGCGGGCCATGAGGCGTCTCATGAGCTCGCAGTCGGCTATGCGCCAGCGGGGAGGTGGCACGAGTGTCTCCGAATCTTTGTCCGCGTCCGTGGACAAGGACAAGTAGAGCACAGCGCTCGACCTCTGTCCACGTTTGCGGACACCTTAAGTTTCGGTCATGTCCACCGCAGGTCTGTCGCCGGCCGTCCATGTCCGTGGACAATGAGAGCTGGGCGTGCCTGTAGGTTGTCCGCTGACCTTGGCGTTAGCTAGATACGTGACTGCCACGATGTGGACGCGCGAGAGGTGTATCTGATGACAGGGCGACGCGATGCGCTCACTGAGCTGGTATGCGAACAGGTTGGCCCGGGTCGTACGTACAGCGTCAGAACCTTCGCTGAGCGGGCGGTGGATCCGGCCACCGGCTACTCGCCAGGCAAGTCGCTGATCGGCAAGATCATCAAAAGGCTTTCGTACACCGTGAGCCCGGAACTCGTCAGCGCCTTGGCGGTCGGCCTGGGGAAGCCGCGCGAACTCGTTGCCCAGGCTGCCGCCGAGCAGTTCATCGGGATCACGATCTCTGGCTACGACACCGACGGTGTGTCAGTCAGGGTTGCGCACGAGGGCTCCGCGCGCCCCCAAACTGCGCCCCGAACGCAGGAGTTTATTGACTCGGTGCTGGGTAGGGGCGAAGGTTCTGATACCTGACGTGATCTGCATCACGATGCGGAAACGATCACTCCGGTATCAGTGCGCAGGCGCTCAAACCCCTCCACATGGCGGGTGGACGCGCGTACGCTGATCAGCGCCTCGTGCATATCGCACGCGCGTTCGATGCCTCCTGCCTGGCGCCACGCGCGGGGACAAGGGGGTCACGTGCAGGACACGACCGACGTTCATCTCCACTACATCCCGCTCGACGAACAAACCCACGCCGCCCTCGTCGAGACCCCCGAAACCATCGACGTGGCCCTCGACAGCGACGACCCGGCCGCGGCGGTCCAAGCACTCCAGGCACTCCTGCAGGAACGCTTCAGCTCGGGCGCATGGATGCGCCGGCCCTCCACAGAATCGTAGGGGGCCGGCGCAGGGCGGCCGACTACCCGTTCAGTCGGTCGCCCGGACTGAGATCGCGGTGCTCTTGGCGGGCGCGCTCCACCGCCGCCGACGCCCCGTAACGCCCCAGCATCTCCCGGGACCTCCACCCAGTGATCCGCATCAGCGCATCCTCGTTGCCCCCGTTCAGCTTCCACTGGTGGGCAAAAGTGTGCCGAAACTGGTGAGGATGGATGTGCGGGACCCCGCACGCTGCGGCCCTGCGCTCGACCATTGCGCCCACGCCCGAGATCGTGAAGGGCCGCCTCGACTTGATGCCGATCCACAGAGGATCGCTGCCCTCCGGGTCCAGGGGCCGCTTGATGTGCTTGGCGTAGGCCCGCAGGTAGCGGTCGATGGCTTGGGCAGCCTGGCGGCCGAAGGGAACGGCGCGCTGCCTGTCGCCCTTGCCGAGGACGTGGAAGACCATCAGGTCCAGGTCGATGTGCTTGACCTGTCGTTCGGTCAGCTCGGACAGGCGCACCCCGGTGTCGATGAACAGCATCAGGATCGCCATGTCGCGACGGGACTCGAAGTCGCGCCCCGAGCAGGACTTCAGCAGCTTCCTCAGGGCGTCGTCCGGGATGACCGGCACTTCAGTCTCGCCAACCTCCGGCGGCTTCATGTTGCGCATCGGGGATCGGTTGATCTCCTCCTCCTCGACCAGCCAGTTGAAGAAGGTCTTGAGGCTGCGGAACTGCTGGTTCGCGGACGCTTTGAGGCCGGCGGTGAGCATGGCAGTGATGTAGGGCTCGATGTGGTCGCGGTCGATGTCCCCCACGTCCTTGGGGGTGGGCTGGGCGCCCTGCTCGGGGACGTAGCTGGGGAGGTAGCGGGCGAAGCCGCGCGCGGATCGCTCGTACACCTTGACGGTTCCGGCGGCCTTGTTGGCGGCTCGAAGCGAGCGCAGCCAGGACTCGATGAGGGGGGTGAGGATGTCGGCGGCAGGCTCGGACGGCTGGGCGGCGGGGGAGGTCTGTGCCATGGATCCACGCTAGGGCTGCGATGAGAGATCGTCTAGGCACTTGGCGCGATTGCGCTGTGCGTGCTCTACGACAAAGGCCCTGACCGGCATTCCTGCTGGTCAGGGCCTGTTTGTGCCCCCGGCAGGACTCGAACCTGCGGCCAAGTGCTTAGAAGGCACCTGCTCTATCCGCTGAGCTACGGGGGCGGGGCGGGCGTTGGGCCCGGGGCGGGGCGGGTGGGGCCTTGTGAGCGTCCGGTGCCTAATCCCCTGGGGTGGGGTTGAGGAGTCCCTTGCCCTGCCGGGGACAGGATAAGGGGGTGGCGCTGCCTTGCTCGGCTTTCCACCGCCGGGATGGGTGTGTCGGCCTCGCGAGAGCGGTCTGATAATCGCAGGTGGAGAGGCATGGTGCAGCATTGTGGGGGGTGTTGCCGCCGGACGTTGTGCAGTCGTTACGGTGATGTCTCCTCACCCGTTATGGACCTGCCGTGCTGGTAGCGGGGTGTGCTGGGAACGTGACGGTTGAGCAGCGGCGGCGTGGGGTGAGATTTCGGTTCCTCCGGTCGGATGACGTGGACAGAGCGTCCTTGCGGCCACTCGTTCAGGGGTGGGCGGGGGAGGGGGCGGGGGCTTTTGTCATGGACGCAGAACGCCATCCTAGGTAATTATGGAAATAATATCACCAAGGGATGGCAAATTTATCCACAGGGGCTTGGTTATCCACAGAAATCAAATCCATTCACCGCAGTTGTGGCGGGACGGGGCAACATCGTCGACAGCAGGTCAATTCTCCCGGTGCAGGAGAAACACGAGAAATGCGAGGGCATGCCGTGAACGAGACTCTGGTGACGATGATCGGAAATGTCGCCTCGACGGTGAGCTACGGGCAGACCGCCGCCGGGGTGCCGATGGCGAACTTCCGGCTGGCGGCGACGGAGCGGCGCTACGACCGGGCGCGCGGTGAGTGGGTCGACGGGGACACCAACTGGGTCACGGTGAACGCGTGGCGCTGGCTGGCGGCGAATGTGGTGAGTTCGCTCGGCAAGGGCGATCCGGTGGTGGTCAGTGGGCGGCTGCGAGTGCGGGAGTGGGAGGACGGCGGTAAGCGGAGATCGGTGGTGGAGATCGATGCACGGGTGGTGGGCCACGACCTCGGCCGGGGCACCTCGGCCTTCCGCTGGGCGGTCCGCGGCAGGGCGGAGTTGACGCCGGCGCAGCCGGTCGGCGAGGCGGTGCCGGAGTGGATCGTGGAGGCGGTCCGGGCGCACCGGGCGGCCGATGCGACGGCCACGGCGGGTGCCGGCCGGGCGGAGTCGGTGGTGGCGGGAGGTTCCGTCGCTGCAGGGGAGTTGGAGGGGGTCGGGGCTGCGGGTCGAAGCCCCGGGGGTGGTGCGGCGGCGCTGGCGTCGCCGGCGCGGCGGGTGGCGATCGAGCCGGCCGGCATGGCGGGAGGAGGCGCGGGCGGAGCAGCGGCTGGAGCGGGTGCAGTTGGAGGGGTGGGCGGGGCAGCGGAGGGCGGGGTGCCGGTGGCTCCGGCGGCAACTGGAGCGGTGGGGGTGTCGCGTGCCACTCGGCCGGCCCGGAGCGTGCGTGGCCCCGCCGTGGAGCGACCGCCCCGCTCGGCCGCGGCGGCCAGGGCAAGTCGCGCTGCTGGTGGGCTGGTCGGGCCGGCGGAGGTGGGCTCGCAGGTCGGAACCGGGTCGCCCGGGGGGCCGGACGAGGCGGGTTGGGCGGGAGAGGTGGTGCCGATGTGAGGAAGTGATGGTGAGGAGGGGGCAGGGGCAGGAGCGGCGAGAAGGACGAGAGGGGTGAGAGGTTGGCGAGGGGTGGGGCTTGAGGGAGTGTCGGGCGGGGCGGTGGCCGGCGGGGCGTCAGGCCGGCGGGGTGGTGCGAGTCCGCCGTGGGGTGCTCCGCCTCTGCTGTCTCCCCCACCCTCGTGCCGGGGCTGCGGAGCAAGTGCCGACCCAAACTCCGGAGCCTCGAAGCGCAGGTGGGCGAAGTGCCGGGCGGCTAGTGCGCGTAGCAACCACTGCACGACGGTATCGATCAGACTGGCTCTAGCTCTTGAGCGTTAGTTGAGCTTTCATCGACACTAGTCGTCGGGCATCGTGCATTGGCGGGTCAGAGAGTCGATAAAGTGACGAATATCTGGCGACCCGTCAGTCTGCCGCCCGAGCAACCGGCTTGATAACAATTCCGATACGGAAGTCGCAACCCCTGGAATTTCGGTTTGCGCGCCCTGGGTTCTCCATATGATGCGTCTGGTTCAGACAAGTGCGGCGGCGCCACAATGGGCGCGGCATTGCGCGGCGGGCCGTCATGGGCGCGGCCCTGCCCGGAGGGGTCCTTCATGTACCACATGCAACGGCGGGGTATCTCCCGCATAGCTGCTGTCATGCTCACGTCGAGCATGATGGTCGGCGGCGGGTTCGTTCTGGCGGGTGCGGCCGTCGCGGATGGCGGCACCGGTGCCGGAGCGACCGCGACACTTCAGGACGGCCTGAAGTTCGGCGGCCAGATCAAGATCAATGACGGTGACTGGAACGCCGGCGGCGGTCTGATCGTCCTCAAGAACGCGGACGGCACCGAGTTCGACACGTACTGCATCGATCTCAACATGGAGACGAAGCCGCACGCCAAGTACCAGGAGACCGCCTGGTCCGGCACCTCGCTGGCGACCAACCCCGACGCCGGCAAGATCAACTGGATCCTGCAGAACTCGTACCCGCAGGTCTCCGACCTCCACAAGCTGGGCAGCGAGGTCGGTGTCCCCTCGCTCGACGCCAACGAGGCCGCCGCCGGTACCCAGGCTGCGATCTGGCACTTCTCGGACCACGTCAAGGCCGTCCCGCTGGACGCCGGCGCCGCGACCCTCGCCAGCTACCTGATCAGCCACGTGCAGGACGTCAAGGAGCCGGCTCCCTCGCTGACCCTGTCCCCGTCGTCGGTCTCCGGCAAGAGCGGCTCGCTGCTCGGCCCGATCACCGTCGCCAGCACGGGCAACTCCGTCAGCGCCTCGCTCGACAGCACCTCCAGTGCGGCCGGCGTGGTCCTCACCGACAAGAGCGGCAACGTTCTGTCCGACCAGAGCGGCGCCCTGACCAAGCCCGTCCAGAACGGTGACCAGCTCTTCGTGAAGGCCCCGGCCGGCGCGAACGCGGGTACGGCGACGGTCAGCGCCAAGGCGTCGGCCGACGTCCAGGTCGGTCGTGCGTTCACCAGCCTCGGCTACACGCCCTCGAACCACAGCCAGACGCTGATCCTCGCGGGCACCCAGACCGACACCGTGACCGCCAGTGCCACCGCCACCTGGGCGCCGACCGGTCCGGTCCTCGCCTTCTCGGCGATGGTCGACTGCACCAAGAGCGGCGTCGTCGTCACCGCCACCAACAATGGTGACCAGCCCTTCACCGTCGGTGTGACCGACGAGGGCAGCGGCATGCCGTCCCTCACGGTCGCCCCGGGCCAGACCCAGAGCGAGGTCGTCCCGGTCGGCGAGGGTGCGGCCTACGACATCAAGGTCACCGGCCCCAAGGGCCAGCAGGAGTTCCAGGGCATCCGCAACTGCCAGGTCGCCCCGAGCCACTCCCCGAGCCCGAGCACCTCGGCCACTCCGGTGACCTCGGCGACCCCGAGCAGCTCCAGCAGCAGCCCGGCCACCGCGACCCCGAGCAGCTCGGCCAGCGCCAGCAGCCCGGCCGTCGTGGCCCCGAGCGCCTCGGCCAGCCCGACCAGCACGAACGGCAAGACCCTCGCCTTCACCGGTGGCGGCAGCAACTCCGGCCTGATCGCCGGTGTCGCCGGTGCGCTGGTCCTACTCGGCGGTGGCGCGGTCTACACGATGCGTCGTCGGGGCCGTCACAGCCGCACCACGGCCTGACGCCGATCGCCCGCACCGATCGCCCGACAGCGACAGCTGCCCATAAGTAGCTGAAGCCGAAGCGGTCCGCGTAGCCGCCCGAGCGGCGGCGAACGCAGCCCAGTGGCCTGATCCCCTGCACCAGGGGATCAGGCCACTGGCGTTCCGGCGCTCAGACGTCGCCGCCGGGCCAGGGGCAGGGGCAGGGGCAGGGGGGCCGGGCAGGGCAGGTCCGGGGCAGGGGCAGGCCAGGTCCGGGACAGGGGTCAGGTCAGGGCCCGGACCCGGGCCGGGGCGCGGATCGGGGGCGGGGGTCGTAGCGCTGCGATACCGCAGCGCTACGGCGCCGGAACGCCGCACACCGGAACCTCCGAGCGCCTGAGCTCCGGGGAGCGGGTTCGGGATGGGAGCCCGGGTGCGGCACAATGGAACGCTGACAGCCTGAAACACTCCTCGACGACGCCGGAGCGATCTCACGTGGCGGAATACATCTACACCATGCGCAAGTTGCGCAAGGCGCACGGCGACAAGGTCATCCTTGACGACGTGACGCTCAGTTTCCTCCCCGGAGCGAAGATCGGCGTTGTCGGCCCCAACGGCGCCGGTAAGTCCACCGTCCTCAAGATGATGGCCGGCCTGGAGCAGCCCTCCAACGGTGACGCCTTCCTTTCGCCCGGATTCACCGTCGGCATGCTCCTGCAGGAGCCGCCGCTGGACGAGTCCAAGACGGTCCTGGAGAACGTCCAGGACGGCGTCAAGGAGGTCAAGGGCAAGCTCGACCGGTTCAACGAGATCGCCGAGCTGATGGCGACCGACTACTCGGACGCGCTGCTGGACGAGATGGGCAAGCTCCAGGAGGAGCTGGACCACTCCAACGCCTGGGACCTCGAGGCCCAGCTGGAGCAGGCCATGGACGCGCTGGGCTGCCCGCCCGGCGACTGGCCGGTCACCAGCCTCTCCGGTGGTGAGCGCCGCCGCGTCGCGCTCTGCAAGCTGCTGCTCGAGGCGCCCGACCTGCTGCTGCTCGACGAGCCCACCAACCACCTCGACGCCGAGTCGGTGAACTGGCTGGAGCAGCACCTGGCCAAGTACGCCGGTACCGTCGTCGCGGTCACCCACGACCGGTACTTCCTGGACCACGTCGCGCAGTGGATCCTGGAGCTGGACCGCGGCCGGGCCCTGTCCTACGAGGGCAACTACTCCACCTACCTGGAGTCCAAGCAGTCGCGCCTCAAGGTCGAGGGCCAGAAGGACGCCAAGCGCGCCAAGCGGCTCAAGGAAGAGCTGGAGTGGGTCCGCTCCAACGCCAAGGGCCGCCAGGCCAAGTCCAAGGCCCGCCTCGCCCGTTACGAGGAGATGGCGGCCGAGGCCGACAAGATGCGGAAGCTGGACTTCGAGGAGATCCAGATCCCGCCGGGCCCGCGTCTGGGCAGTGTCGTGGTCGAGGTCGACAAGCTCAACAAGGCCTTCGGCGAGAAGGTCCTGATCGACGACCTCAGCTTCACCCTGCCGCGCAACGGCATCGTCGGCGTGATCGGCCCCAACGGCGCCGGCAAGACCACGCTCTTCAAGATGCTGCAGGGCCTGGAGACCCCGGACTCCGGCGACGTCAAGGTCGGCGAGACCGTCAAGATCAGCTACGTCGACCAGGGCCGTTCCAACATCGACCCGAAGAAGACCCTGTGGGAGGTCGTCTCCGACGGCCTCGACTGGATCAACGTCGGCCAGGTCGAGATGCCCTCGCGCGCCTACGTCTCGGCGTTCGGCTTCAAGGGTCCGGACCAGCAGAAGCCGGCCGGTGTGCTCTCCGGTGGTGAGCGCAACCGCCTCAACCTGGCACTCACCCTCAAGCAGGGCGGCAACCTGCTGCTCCTCGACGAGCCGACCAACGACCTCGACGTCGAGACGCTCTCCTCGCTGGAGAACGCGCTGCTGGAGTTCCCGGGCTGCGCCGTGGTCATCTCCCACGACCGCTGGTTCCTGGACCGAGTGGCCACCCACATCCTCGCCTACGAGGGCGAGAGCAAGTGGTTCTGGTTCGAGGGCAACTTCGAGTCGTACGAGAAGAACAAGATCGAGCGCCTGGGCGCCGACGCGGCCCGTCCGCACCGCGCGACCTACAAGAAGCTGACCCGAGGCTGACCTCGCCCCGGCCTGTGCGGCAGCGGCCCGGTCGGGTGCCCGTTGGGTACCCGGCCGGGCCGCTCGAATGGCCGGGCCGCTCGAAGTGACTGGAAGAGCGGGCCGCTCGAAGTGACCGGAAGAGAAGGAGAGACGTTCGTGGCGCGCCACATCTACGCCTGCCCGTTGCGGTGGTCCGACATGGACGCCTTCGGCCACGTGAACAACGTGGTCTTCCTGCGCTACCTGGAGGAGGCCCGGATCGACTTCATGTTCACCCAGGCCACCGCCGCCGGTGCGGGGGAGTTCGCGGGCGGCTCGGTGGTCGCGCGGCACGAGATCGACTACAAGGTGCCGCTGGTGCACCGCCCGGAGCCGGTGACCATCGAGACCTGGGTGACCAGGATCGGTGGCGCCTCGCTCACGGTCAGCTACGAGGTGAAGGACCGGGCCGAGGACGGCACCGAGACGGTGTACGTCCGGGCGTCGACCATCGTGGTCCCGTACGACCTGAAGGCCGCCCGGCCGCGCCGGATCAGCCCGGTGGAGCGGGAGTTCCTCAGCCGCTTCATGGACGAGCCCGCCGAAGCGAAGAGCAGGGCGGACCAGGTCGCGGTGGCCGCGGCCTGAGCCGGTCGCGAACCGTGGCAGCAGGCGTGTGGTCGAGTCCGAGACCCAGCCCGAGACCCAGCCCGAGACCGAGACCGAGACCCAGCCCGAGACGCAGCGCGAACAGAACGAAGTGAGTGTTCCCGTGATCAGTACGGCCCGGTTCGTCCTTGCCGACTCCCGCGAGGCGGCCGATCTCGGTGCGTTCCTGAGCCGCCTGCTGCGGTTCGACCGGGCGGCCGCGGTGCGGCTGCAGTTGGTCGCCGACGAGGCGGGCGGCCCCGGTGTGCTGGCCGTCTACGGGCGGTTGCCGCTGGGCGCCGCCGGGGTGCTCGCGCTGCGCACCACCCGGCTCGCCGCCGCCGAGCCGCTGCCGGGCGCCCCAGAGACCGAGCCGCTGCCGGGCGCCACGGAGACCGGGGCTCTGCCGGGTACCACCGACCTGACCGTCTCGGCGGGCCAGCTGCTGGAGGGGGTCGACGAGGCGGGGGCCGCGCTCGCCGTGCCGCCGCCGGTCACCGGACCCGCCTGGGCGGGACTGCTGCCGCCGCGCCGCGGCTGGCAGCAGCTGGGCGAGGTCGGCGCCGGGCTGGTGGTCCCGCAGGTGATGGCGGCCGTCGCCGAGTTCAAGGAGCGCACCGCCCAGGTGCCGGAGCACCACCGGACCCGCGAGGTGCTGGACCGGCTCGCCGACGAGATCTGGTCGCGCCCGCTCGGCGCGCTCCCGGCGCTGCCGCTGCGCGCGGCCCACGCCGCCTACCGGATCGGCTTCCTGCACCCGGACGCCCGGCTGACGGCGCACCGCGCGGGCAGCTGGCTGCGGCTGACCGCACCGCACGGGACGGTCGCGCTGCGGGCCACGGCCGCCCCGGGCGCGGGCCTGGGGCTGACCCCGCTGCGCTGAGCCGGAGAGCTCCGCAGCGGACGGCTCCGAGCCGCTCACGTCCGGGGCGGGGCCGCCCGAGCAGCCCGAGCCGCCCGAGAAACCCGCCTCACGCCTCCTGCTGGTCGTCCGGCCGCACCGCGATGTGATCGGCGACCAGGTCGACCGCGACCCGGTGCTCCATCCCGAGCGCCGTGAGGAACTCGCGCGGCAGCTGCACCCGCCCGGTGCGGTCCAGCATCACGTACTCCCGCTCGTTGACGCGTTCCGTGCCGTCCGCCTCGGTCACGGTCCGGCGCAGCACCTCGGAGGCGGTGCGCCCGTCACGGATCGCCACCGTGCGGCGGACCTCCCCGGCCACCATGGGGTCGTGCGTCACGATCACCACGGTGGCGCCCAGCTCGCGGTTGACGGTGCGGAACGCCTCGAAGATCCCGGCGGCGGTCTCGGAGTCCAGTTCACCGGTCGGCTCGTCGGCCAGCACCACCGAGGGGTTGTTGGCCATCGCCACCGCGATCGCCACCCGCTGCTGCTCGCCGCCGGAGAGCTGGGCGGGCCGCCGGTCGGCCAGGTGGTCGATGCCGAGCGCGGCCAGCAGCTCACCGGCCCGGGCGGCGCGGCGCTTGGCCCGTCCCGCCGACCAGCGCTCGCCGTTCAGCTGCATCGGCAGCGCCACGTTCTGGGCCGCCGTCAGGAACGGCATCAGGTTCCTGGCGGTCTGCTGCCAGACGAAGCCGACCACCTCCCGGCGGTAGCGCAGGCGCTCCTTGGACGTCATGGTCAGCAGGTCGCAGCCGGCCACGGTGGCCGAGCCGGCGGACGGGACGTCGAGGCCGGCCAGGATGTTGAGCAGGGTGGACTTGCCGCTTCCGGAGGCGCCGACCAGGGCGATCAGGTCCCCCTTGCCGACCAGCAGGTCCAGGCCCTGGAGGGCCTGCACCTCGACCCGGTCGGCGCTGAAGATCCGCACCACCCGGTCGCAGGCGATCACCGAGTCCTGCCCGTAGGCCGGGGCGTCGCGGGCGCTCAGGGCCCGCTGCCGCAGCTCGTCGAGCGTGACGTCCGGCGCGGCGGGATCCGCCACCCCCGCCGCGCCGCCGGCCGCCGAGGTGTCACCCGCCAAGCCGTCAGCCCCGTCCGTCCCACGCCGCTTGCCGCTCGTCGGTGTGCTCACCGCTGGTCACCCGCTCTCAACTCGGTATTGATCTGCCGCCGCCCGGCGAACAGCGTCTCCGCGACCACGACCCCCGTGGACAGCCCGGCCAGGATCAGTGCCTGCCAGGCCACCTGCCCGGGGGCCGCCCGCAGCCCGCCGGGCACACTCGCCCCGACCATGGCCGACAGATTGACCGCCGTGCCCAGCAGCGGCGCGGACAGGCAGGCGATGCCGGCTCCGGCGACCGCGGCCACCAGGGTCTGCGGCAGCGCCTCGACCAGGATGAGGACCAGGCCCTGGCGCGGACGCAGGCCCATGGTGCGCAGCCGGGCCAGCAGCGCCGAGCGTTCGGGCGCCGCGCGCAGCAGGGTCAGCAGCAGCGAGAGCACGCAGTACCCGGCAGCGGCGACGACCGAGGCCCAGAACAGCTGCTCCGCCGAGCGCTGCAGCGGGTTGTCGGCCATCTCCCGGGCGTAGTCGTCCCGGGTGGCGATGTTGAAGCCGGCGTTCACCTGGGCGGTTGCGTCCTTGCCCGCACCCAGCTCCTGGTTCAGCAGCCCGCGCAGCGCCGCACCGGTGATCCCGTCGCCGGTGCCGAACCACGCGGTCGGTGCGTTCGCCAGCGCCGCCGCCGCCGGCCGCTGGCGGGCCACCGCGTCGCTCGACACCAGGAGCACCGGCCGCTCGCCGAGGACCGGCACCGCGGGGGTGGCCTGGATGGTGCCGACCACCTGGATCTTCAGCCTGCCGTAGGCGTTCGGCAGCTGGACGTAGTTGCCCTGGGTACCGAGCCGGCTCGCGTAGGTGGTGTTGACCAGGGCGGGCACCATGGCATCGGGGTCGGCCGGGGCCTTCAGCAGCGCCGGGTCGAACTGCCCGTAGCCCACGTCCCGGGCCAGCGCCGCATAGCTCTCCGGATCGACCATGACGAGGATCATGTCGGGCAGCGCGCTGCCGTCCGCGGTCCCGGTCGTGGCCCCGTCGTCGATCACCGCCGCGGTGCCGGAGCGCACTCCGGGCAGCTTGGCGGCGGCCGGGACGAACCCGTTCGGCAGCGTGCCGGAGTCGTTCGCCAGCACCCGGGCATCGCCGCCCACCGCCTGACGGACCGCCACCTGGCGCGCCGCGTCGGCGGAGCTGAGCATGGTGACCCCGAAGCCGGCGGTGGTGACCGCGAGCAGCAGCGCCAGCAGCGGCAGCATGGTCGGTCCAGGCCGGGCCGCCGTGCCGTCGCCGGCACCGGTGGACCCGCCGCCGGCGCCGCTCGCCGCCCCGGTCCGGGTGGCCCGGGCCAGGCCCAGGAAGCCGACCGCACCGGGCCGCCGGGCCGCCCAGCGCACGCCGGGGGCGAGCAGCAGCGGGAAGAGCCTGGCCAGCAGCACCGCCCCGGCCACCGCCAGCAGCAGCGGCGCGGCGGTCAGCAGCAGGTCGAGCGAGCTGCCCGGCGGCGCCATCCCGCGCCGCCGCACCGCGAGGACGGCGGCTGCGGCCAGCGCCAGCGCGGCCAGCTCGGCCACCAGCCGGCGCGGGCTGCCCAGCAGCCGGGTGAACCGCCGGCGCCGGGTGGGCCGGGTCGCACCGGCGGCGCGACCCTTGCCGCGCGGACCGCTGGCGCGCAGCAGCAGGACCGCCCGCAGCGGGAACGGCAGCAGCGCGAGCAGACCGACCAGCACGCCGGTCAGCACCGCCGCCGTCCAGCGCGGGGCGGGCAGCAGGAGCAGGGCGAGCGCCGTGCCGAGCCCTGCGGCGGGCACGGTCAGAACGGCGATCTCGGCGAGCAGTCGCCCGCCGATCGCGGGCAGCGAGCCGCCGCGGGCCCGCAGCAGGATCAGTTCGGCGCGGCGGCGGTCCACCGCGAGCCCGGCGGCCAGCAGCAGGACCACCAGCGCCACCGTGCCGGCGCCGATCGGTCCGATCGCGTGCAGCGGGGCGGCGGCGGACTGCTGGTTCAGTGCCTTGGTGAACGCGTCCGGCAGCATCGAGCTGGGGCGCAGGCTGGGGACCTTGATGCTGCTGCCCAGGGAAGCGGCCAGCGGGCCGTCCAGCATGGAGCCGATCAGCTGCTGTGCCTGGCCGACCTGGTAGCTGTGCAGGTGGTGCGGGTCGATCGGGATCTGCCAGAACAGCTTGGCCCCGTTCCACTGGGGCAGCGCGGTCAGATCAGTGGGGGCGACCAGGGCATCGACGTCCCAGTAGGGCTCCGGCGGCGCGCCGACGGCCTCCAGACAGGGAGTCAGGAGGCAGCCGGCGGTGGACCAGATCGCCTGCTTCGCGTCGGTCGGCTCGAAGAGGCCGACCACCACGGCCTGGACCGAGTGCTCCGGCTGGTGCGGCCTGGACCGGCCGAGGGCCGAGAGCATGCTGGTGTTCAGGGCGGAGCCGACGCCGACCCCGAGGCGGTCGGCCACCGCTTTGGTGAGCGCGACGTCGAACTCGAGGTTGCCGTCGACGTCGAGGGTGTGGCCCTCGGGCAGCTTCCCGGCCACCAGCCGCAGGTGGGAGTCCTGGTCGTGCAGGGTGTAGAGGCTGAGCACCGGGTCCTGGCCGACGCCGGGCCGGGGCAGCGCGGGGTCGGTCAGGTAACGGGTGCCGCTGCTCGCGCCGTAGGAGTCGTCCGCGGGCAGGGGCGCCAGTGGTGCGGTCAGGTCGCCGCGCAGCTTCTCGGCGACCTGGTCCAGGGTCTGCTGGTTGTACGCCGAGGTTCCGGTGCTGGGATCGGTGGTGTCGGAGCTCAGGGCGGCCGTCAGGCTGCGGGCCTGGGGCGTGGTGCTGCTGAGCACCTTGGTCAGCGCCCGGTCGCCGTCCCGGTCCAGGGTCCGCGGGAGCGCGGCGGCCAGGAAGGCGGTGCCGAGTACCAGCAGGGCCAGCAGCAGGGCGGCGGACCGGCTGGTGTGCAGCCTGGTCCTGACCCAGGGCGCGGGGGTGCGCCCGGCCGTGGCGCCGCGGGCGGTCCGCTCGGCGGCGGGCTCGCGATCGAGCGGTTCGCGATCGGGGCTCACATCTCCTCCGAGTAACGCAGACGGGCGATGGTCTCGCCGGGCCGGGCAGGGCGCAGCACCCGGTGGACGGTGAGCAGGACGGGCAGTGCGGCCACCGCTGCGAGCAGCACCAGGACCTGCCCCATGGGCAGCACCACCAGCACCGAGGGCATCGGCCGGTGGGCGTCCGTGGTGAGGACGGTCAGCGGTACCACCAGGTGGACCAGCGCCGTTCCGAGCGCGAGGCCGACGCCAAGGCCGAGGGCGATCAGGATGCCCTGCTCGGCGGCGGCGGTCCTGGCCAGCTGCCGGTGCGGGGTGCCGAGCGCGCGCAGCACGGCGAACTCGGCGGCCCGTTCGCCGGCGGCGCCCACCGCGGCGGCGGCGAAGCCGATCGCCGCCAGCACCGCGGCCGCGACGGTCAGGGCCAGCAGCCCGCTCTGCGGGGCGGCGCCCAGCGGATCGTCCTGCAGGCCGGTCACGAGCTCCTGGTACACCTGCAACTGCGCGGGGACGGTGCCCGCCCGCAGCGCGGTGGCGGCCTGGGCCGGCACGGGGTCGGCCGGTCCGGTGCCGGGCAGCCACCACTCGGTGGGGGGCAGCGGGGGGTTCTGGGCGGCGCCCAGCATCCGGTTCACGGTGGTCAGGTCGACCATCAGCGCGGTGGTCGGGCCGCCGGTCCCGCCGCCGACGCCGGGCAGCGTGGGCACCACGGCGGCGATCCTGACCTTCAGGCTGGCGGTGCCGAGCGACAGCGGCACCTCCTGGCCGACGGCGGCGCCGGTGGCGGTCAGGTAGTCCTTGGTGGCGAGCGCGTCGAGCACGGTCGGCGGGGCACTGCCCGGTGCGCCCACGGTCAGCTGGGTGGTGTTGTCCAGCTGGCCCTTCCCGGCCTTGTAGGTCACGCCGAACAGGTCCTGTCCGTTCGCCGGGGCGAGGGTGGAGCCGTCCAGGACCGACCAGCCCTGTCCCGCCGTGCCGATCGCCGTGGTCGCGCCGCTGTCCACGTCGGTCCCGGTCATCCGGTGGACCGTCAGCTGCTGTTGCATGGCGGCGAACGCGGGGCCGTCGTAGGTGAGTTTCACGCCGGCCAGGGTGAGCGGGTAGGCGGCCCGGCCGGCCGGGGAGCCGATCAGCGGGGCCAGATCGGCGGAGACGGCGACGTCGCCGTCGGCCGGGACGCCGGGGAGCACGGCCTCGAAGGGGAGCCCGTGCCGGTCCCGCAGTTCGAGCTTGACGGAGGGGGCGTGGATCGACGGGTCGACGTAGAACTCGCCGTCGGCCGACGGTGGTCCGGCGGACGTGCTGGTCCGCACCGACAGGTCCAGGTTCAGCCGGATCGGCTTGCCCGGCAGCACGAGCCCGCCGCCGTCGGTGCCCCCGGAGCCGGAGCCGGAGCTGGAGTCAGCGCCGGTGCCGGTCAGCGGGGCGAAGAACTGGGCCGGGGTGCGCCCGCCGGTCAGGTCCGGGCGCATCCGCACCGAGGTGGCGGCGGCCTTGGTGTCGATCGCCAGCAACTGGCCGATCCGGCCGGCCTGCAGCGGCAGGTCCTGCCGGGAGACGGGCAGGAACCGGGAGCCGCCGGGCAGTTGGTCCAGCACCCCGCCCTGGCCGAGGGCGGGCACCGCAAGGTTGGCCACCCGCAGCCCGCCGAGGCTGGCGAAGGCGGACTGGTCGCGCTGCGAGGCGCTCAGCGAGGCGCCCTGGCCGAGCGCCAGCATGCCCATCGAGACGGCGAAGACCATCAGCAGCACCGGGCCGGCGTTGCGCCGGGGCCGGCGGGCGAACTGCCAGCCGGCCAGCGCGCCGGGCAGCCCGCGCCGGCGCCCGGCCCACCGCTCGCCGAGCCGGGCGGCCAGCGGCAGCAGCCGCAGGGCCAGCACGGTGCCGGCGCACAGCGCCAGGGTGGGCGCGGTGACCAGCACCGGGTCCAGGCCGAGCCGCCCGGAGGCGTCCGCGGACAGGGCACCGCCACCGGCCGCGGCGCTGCCCGCCGCCGTGGCGGAGACGCTGCTGCTCGGCCCGGAGCCGTAGTGCGCGAGCTGGAAGTAGGCGAGTGCGGCCAGGGCGAACAGCGCGAGGTCGCTGCCGGAGCGGCCGAGCGCGGAGGCCAGTGCCTGGCGTCGCCCGGCCCGGCGCTGGAAGACCGCGCCGCCCAGCACCCGCGCGACCGCGGGCACCAGCACCACCAGCACCGCGCCGATGCCGACCCCGAGCGATAGCAGCCAGGAGACGGGCGAGAGCCCGCCGCTCAGCCGCATCTTCGCGTGGGCCAGCGGACCGATGTGGCTCAGCAACGACAGCAGCGCGGGGGTGAGCAGGGGGGCGAGCAGCACCGCGGGCAGCGCCAGCAGACCGGCCTCCAGCGCGGTCAGCCCGGCGATCCGGCGCCAGGTGGCGCCGCGACCGGTGAGCAGCGCGTTCTCGGAGGCCTGGCGCTCGCCCAGCAGCCGGGTCACCAGGACCAGGGCGGCGATCGCGAGGACGGCCAGCTGGAGCGCGCCGATCACCAGGGTGGAGCGGGCCACCAGCAGGTCGTTGTGCAGGTCGTCCAGGGCGGCGCTCAGCGACGTGGTCGCGGTCATTCCGGTGCCGGCCTGGAAGGCGTTGATCTGCTTGGCCACCCGGTCGCGCAGCGCGTCCAGGTCGGCGGCCTTGGCGTGCGAGAAGTCGCCGGTCAGCAGCAGGCCGAGGGTCTGCTGCTGGACCGTGCCGCCGGTGAAGACGGAGTCCTGGACCAGCAGCGGGCCGTAGGTGGTGAAGCCGCTGACGGAGACGCCGCGCCCGGCCAGCGGGTCGAGCTGCCAGTACGGGTCGGTGGTGTCGGTGGGGTGGTAGACGCCGGTGATCAGCACGTCCAGCGCCGAGCCGTCGTAGCGGTCGACCAGGTGCAGTGCGGTGGGAAGTGCCTCGGGCCGCAGGCCGAGGCGGTGGGTCACGGCGTCGGGCACGGCCACCTGGACCGGGCCGCCGGGGGCGGCGGCCTGCGGCAGCCGGCCCGCGCTGAGCGTGACCTCGGCCGGGTCGAGCGAGGCGAGCAGCGTCAGGTCCGGGTCGACGGGCTGGCCGTCCGCGCCGGTGGCGCCGGTGGCCGGCAGGCCGTAGGCGTGGCTGCGGCCGAGCTCGTGCAGCTGGGCGGGCAGCGAGCCGAAGATCCGGCTCGCCAGCCCCCGGACCTGCTGTTCGGCCGCCGCCCGGCCGGAGCTCGCGACGTCGTCGGAGACCTGGACGGTGGACCTGGCCCGGTCCTGGACGGCCAGCGCGCGGCGCACCCCGGCATCGCCGACCCCGGATTCGAAGGCGTTCAGCGTGCAGAGCACGGTCGCCGTCAAGACGATGGTCAGCACCGCCGAAGCGGCCAGTGCCAGCCTGCTGCGCAGTCTGCGCAGGACGAAGCCGCCCATGGTCGATGCCCCTCCCCGAAGCCTCGGTCTGCCCCCGTGCGGTGCCATGTCCGGGTCCACCGGACATGGCAGCGGCCATGTACCGGCGTACGGGACCCCTGCACCGAATAACGGGCGATGCTGTCAGAGAAGGTTCAGCCGGGGAAGGGTTTTGTAAAAAAGCGGTCAGTAACGAAACTAAATACGCACAGGGCATGTCAAAGACGTAATCGCCCGATGCTCAGTGCGAGTTGACCGTCTCAGTGCGAGTTCACCATCGAGGCCGCCGCGTAGCTCAGGTAGTCCCACAGCTGCCGCTCGGCATCCGGGGCCAGGGCGAGCTCGTCCACCGCCACCCGCATGTGCCGCAGCCAGGCGTCGTGCGCGGCCTGGTCGACCTTGAACGGGACGTGGCGCATCCGCAGCCGCGGGTGCCCGCGCTGCTCGCTGTAGGTGCGCGGACCGCCCCAGTACTGGATCAGGAACAGGGCCAGCCGCTCCTCGGCGCCGGCCAGGTCCTGCTCGGGGTACATCGGGCGCAGCAACTCGTCCTCGGCCACGCCCTGGTAGAAGCGGTGCACCAGCCGACGGAAGGTGGCCTCGCCGCCCACCGCCTCGAAGAAGCTCTCCTCGTGACTCTCCGCACGCCCGATCTCAGTCATCCGACCATGGTCGCAGACCGCTGCGGAAAGCCGGAACCGGCCTTCGGTCGTACGACCGAAGGCCGGTTCCGCGCGGTCAGGCGCGCAGCAGGGTGATGGTGGTCCAGGCGCCGATGTGGATCCGGTCGCCCTCGTTCAGCGGGATCGCGGTGTGCGGGGCCAGCGGATCGGCGCCGCCGTTGAGCGTGGTGCCGTTGGTGGAGTCCTGGTCGACCAGCACCCAGCTGCCGTCCGGCTGCTCGGCCAGCAGCGCGTGCTGGTGCGAGGCGCCCGGGTCCTCCGGCGGCACCGACAGGTCGATCTCCGGGACGGTGCCCCGGTGCTGGCTGCGCCGGCCGATCCGCAGCTGGCCGCGGCCGGTGATCGGGATCCGCCGCTCGGGGCAGTACGGCGGGAAGAAGAGACCCGAGGCCTCGGGACCGCTGCGCGCCATCATGTCGGTGAAGTACTGCCGGTCGGCGCTGACCACGGCCACCCAGGTGGAACGCACCGGCTCCGGCTGCACCTGGGCCGAGGGCGGTGCCAGGTGGAACGAGGTGCCGTACGGGTCGCGGGACGGCTGCTCGGGCGCGGGCGGGTAGCCGGGCGGGCCGGGCTGCTCGGGCGGCGGCGGGTAGCCGGGCAGGCCGTGCGGCTGCTCGGGCGCCGGCGGGTACCCGCCCTGGTGCTCGGGCGCGGGGTGGTAGCCGGGCGGGCCCGGCTGCTCGGGCGGCGGCGGGTAGCCACCCGGCTGCTCGGGCACGGGGTGGTACCCCGGGGCACCCTGCTGCGGGTAGCCGTAGCCGCCCTGCGGGGCCGCAGCGGGCTGCTGGTAGCCGAACCCCTGGTGCTGCGGCGGCGCGGTGGCGGCGAGCTCGTAGTCGTAGCCGCACTCCTCGCAGTACCGCCCGGTCTGCGGGGTCCGGCAGATCGGGCAGGTGACCAGGCCCTCGGTCGCACCGGCGTAGCCGCCGGGCATCCCGGGGGCGCCGGGGTGCATGCCGGGCGGCGGGCCGGGCGGCATCGGCGGTGGTGGCGGCGCCTGGTAGGGGTCCATGCCGACCGACCCCGGCACCTGGCCGGAGGCCGGGTGCATCGGGAAGCCGCAGAAGTCGCACCAGTCCTCGGCCTGCGACTCATGGCCCCTAGGGCAGATCGGCATCAAGTCCCCCACATCTGAGCAGGTCCGGCCCGGAGCGGTACCAGGTCACGAAAGGTCACTTCTTCACACGAACGGTTTTGGTGGAGCGGGTCTCCAGCGTCATGGAGTCGGCCTCGCTCACATCCTTACGGAACCGAACCGTACCCTCCTTCGGGTCCACCACATCCACCACCTTCTGCAGAAGCTTGAAGGTGCCCTCGTTTCCGGTCTGGTGGGCCAGCTTGACGGCGGCGCCCAGCTTGGCGGTGGCCCGGTCCAGATCCCCGGCCCGGTGGGCCTCCAGGCCTTCCTGGATCGATTCGGCGAGCTCGGCCTGGCCGGTGTAGTGCGCGACCTGCGGGCTGATCCTGGTGGAGGAGGACAGGTCGTCGGTCCAGACCGCCTTGACCAGCCCTTGGGAGAGCACCTCGGTGCTGCCGTCGGGCTGCGGCAGCACCAGCGAGATCCGGGCGGCGAGCATCTCGTTGCCCACCGCGGCCGCGGGGACCTCCACGCAGACGTGGTAGTCGCGGCTCTCGTCGCCCCAGGACCCGGTGGGGTAGTCGCCGGCCCGCGGCCCGGCCTCGATCCGGCGCTCGGTGAGGTCCTCCAGGTTCGGGGCGACCTGCTTGACGAACCGGACGCTCGCGTTGGCCGGCGTCCAGACCCGCAGCGCCACGTCGGCGACCTGCTTGCCCATGGCGGCCTCCATCATCGAGCGGAAGTCGTCCGCCAGCCCCGAGGGCTCGGCCACGATGTCGACGGTGCCCAGCAGCGCGGAGGAGATCCGGCGCAGCTCGGCGATCTCCCAGTCCGTCCCCACCCCGCGGCAGTCGGCGGTGAAGTGGCCGCTCACCCGCTCCAGGACGCGCTGCAGGTCCTCCGGCTTCTCGTGCTCGTTGCGCCCGTCGGTGAGCAGGATGCCGTGCCGGATGGCGAAGTCACGGCGGGTCAGGAAGAGCCTGTCGGCCAGCGTCAGCCAGGTGCCGATGGCGGTGCCGCCGCCCGCGGTGAGCTTGCGCAGCGACTGCTTGGCCGCCTCCCGGGTGGCCTTCGACGCTATCGCCAGGCCGCCGTCGCCCGGGTAGACCTCCTTGGCCTCGTGGGTGCCGGCCACCACCGCGAAGGCCACGCCGTCGCGCACGGTGTCGATCGCCACGGCGGTGGCGTCGCGGGCGTTGCGCATCTTGGTCGGCGGGTAGTCCATCGAGCCGGAGCAGTCCACCATCAGCACCACGGCCGCGTTCTGGCCCGCGCCGGCCGCGCCGTCGGTGGCGCCCAGCGGCCGGCCGCCGGTGGTACCGCCGCCGGTGGCGGTGACGGTGACGATCGCGTTGACCTCGCGGGCACCCTCGGCGAGGTACTCGTTCTGGAAGATGTCGGTGCTGAACCGGGGCAGGTTGGACTTGGCGAGACTGGCCATGGCCGTGGACTCCTGAGGAGGGGAAAAGGGATGGGGATGGCCGGGGAGCGTGGTCAGCGCGGCGGGAGCGGGGGGTGCGGCGGCAGCGGCGGTGCGGCCGGCGGCGCGGGCGCGGGCACGGCGGCCGGTGGCTCGGACGGGGCCGGCGCGGTGATCACCGGGAGGTCGAGCAGGGTGTCGGTGTAGCCGCCGGCCGGGTCGGGCACGATCGGCAGCAGCGCCACCGTGATGTTGTCGTGGCCGCCGGCCGCGACCGCGAAGGCGACCAGCGCCCGGGCCGCGCGCAGCGGGTCCTGCCGGGCGTCGAAGCGCACCAGGTCGGCCAGCTCGGTGGCTGCCTCGGCGTAGTTCCACAGCCCGTCGGTGCAGATCAGCAGCACCCCGGGGACGTGCGGGGTGAAGGCGACGGTGTGCGGCTCGACCTCTTCGGCGTCCGCCCCCAGCCACCCGGTGATCGCGTGCGCGCGGGCGTCCGCGTAGGCCTCGGCCTCGGTCATCAGGCCCGCCGCCACCATGCCGGCCGCCCAGGAGTCGTCCTCGGTCAGCCGGTAGGGCTCGGCGCCGGTGCGGTCGTCCGGGATCCAGTAGGCCCGGCTGTCGCCGACCCAGCCCACCGTGACCACCCCGGCCGCCGCGACCGCGCCCACGAAGGTGCAGGCCGGGGCGTTGCGCCCGACCTGCCGGGAGCCGTCGCGGCCCAGCTCGGCCACGGCCTCGGCGGCCGTCATGATCGCCTGGCGCATCGCCTGCTCCGGCACCCGGCCGTGTTCCAGCGCGGTCAGCAGTGCCTCGCTGGCGCTGTCGGCGGCGGCCTGGGACGCCTCGTCGGGCCGGGAGGCCGAGGAGACCCCGTCGCAGACCACCGCGACCTGGGCGCTCTCGCCGCCCGGCAGCGAGGTGGCCGCGACCGCGAAGGCGTCCTCGTTGCGGTGGTGGCGCACGCCCCGGTCGCTCACCCCGGCGACTCCGGACAGCTCGCGCTCCTGGTGGTCGCGCGGGCGCGGCTGGACACCCCCGCAGGTCTCGCAGTAGCCGTCGGAGATCCGCGGCGAGCCGCAGTGCACGCAGCCGTCCGGGGCCGGCAGCTCGACGTCGTCGAGCTCCCCGGCCGCCGGGCCCGCCGCGGCGGAGCCCGGCGCCTGGGCACGGTCGGGGGGTGCGGCCAGCGCGCGTCCGCAGGCGCCGCAGAAGGCGTCCTCGGCGTCGAGCGGCTCGGCACAGAACGGGCAGACCCTCTGATCATCCATCAGCTCACACCCACGTTCGCGGTCGGGTCCGGTTGGCCTGTTCGACCAGCTCGATCCTGGTGGCAGGCTGCTCGGCCAGCCGGGCCAGCACGCGGTAGGACCGCTCCAGGGCGAACCGCAGGTCGCGCTCGACGGCGCCGTGCCCGAGCACGGTCACCTCCGGGCCGCCGGGCCTGCCGGACAGCGTCCAGCCGAGCGCGGCGTGCAGTACCTCCACCGAGAGCTCCTCGCGCCGCCGGTCGTCCAGGCCGAGCGCGGTCAGCTGGGTCGAGCTGGCGGCCAGGTCGGCGCCGAGCGGCTCGGTGCCGGAGCGCTCCCGCAGCCGGGCGCGGATGCCCGCGACCCGGGCGGCGGTGTAGTGGCTGGAGGTCTCCGGCACCGACTCCAGGACGCGCACCGCGCCGGCCCGGTCGCCGGCCGCCAGGCTCACCCGGGCCAGGCCGAAGGCGGCGCTGACGTAGGAGTGGTCGCAGGTCCACACCAGGCGGTAGAACTCGGCCGCGTCCTCGCCGCGGCCCAGCAGCTCGGCGCAGACGGCCAGCGCCAGCTTGGGCGCTGCCTCACCGGGGAAGGCGTCGTAGATCGCGTCGAAGGCCTCGGCGGCGGCCTCGGCCAGCGCCCGGGACTGCGCGGTGCCCTCGGTGTCTCCCGCTGCTCGACCTGCCGCCGTCAGCTGGGAGAGGCCGCGGTACCAGACCACCCGCCAGTCGTCCGCGTGGTCGGACTGCAGCTCGGCCAGCGCCTGGGCGGCGTCGGTGTGCCGGCCCAGCTCGGTCAGCGCCCGCAGCTCGCGCAGCCGGCGCTCCACCGAGTTGACCGGCGCGCTCTGCAGCGCGCTGAGCACGTCGGCGGGCCGGGTGGCCATCAGGGCGGCCAGGAAGCCGGAGTTGGGGTCGTTCGGGTCCACCCGGGGCACCGGCAGGGCGAGCGCGGCGGCTGCGGCGTCGAGTGCGGCCAGCCTTGGCCGGCCCGGCGCCGTCGGCTCGCCGTCGGTCACCAACTCGGTGTCGACCACCCGCAGTTCGGGGCCGAACAGGGTGGACGGGGCGGGCCGCTGGCCGCCGTCCTTGAGCGCCAGGATCTCCCGCAGCACGCCGGTGAGCTGATCGGCCATCTCCTCGGCGGAGGAGAACCGGCGGCCGGGGTCCGGGTCGGTGGCGCGCACCAGCAGGCGGTAGAAGGACTCGTACTCGGCGAAGACCGGCACCTCTTCGGGGCCGGGCAGCTCGTCCACCCAGGTGGTGCTGTAGCCCTGGAAGTCGAAGCTGAGCACGGCCAGGGTGCGGGCCACCGTGTAGAGGTCGGAGGCGGGCGAGGGGCCGTCGGTGGCGATCTCGGGGGCCTGGTAGCCGACCGTGCCGTAGATCGGGCCGTCGTCGTCGAAGCGGCGCACCGCGCCCATGTCGATGATCTTGAGCGAGTCCTCGCTCTGGATCACGTTGTCGATCTTGAAGTCGCAGTAGACCAGACCACGGCCGTGCAGGTAGCCCAGCGCCGGCAGCGCCTCCAGCGCGTACGCGATGGCCTGCTCGACCGGCAGCGGCTCGCGCCGCCCGTCGGGCGTGCGCCGCTCGTTGGCGATGTCCTTGAGCGACTTGCCGCCGACGTACTCCATCACGATGTAGCCGTCGACCGAGCCGGAGCCCAGGTCCGGGTGCTCGACGAAGTTGATGATGCGCACGATGTTCGGGTGGTCCACCTCGGCGAGGAAGCGCCGCTCGGCGATCGCCACCGCCAGCGCGTCCTCGTCACCGGTGTCCAGCAGGCCCTTGAGCACCACCCAGCGGTCGGAGACCCGGCGGTCCACCGCCAGGTAGATCCAGCCCAGGCCGCCGTGCGCCAGGCAGCCGAGCACCTCGTACTGGCCGCCCACCAGGTCGCCGTGGCGCAGCTTGGGGGTGAACGAGTACGCCGTGCCGCAGTTGGTGCAGAAGCCGTCCGGGCGGCCCGGGCGGCCGTTCTTCTCCCGGCCCACCGGACGCTCGCAACTGCTGCAGTACCGCTTGCGCTCGGGGACCTCCGGGTTCTCCAGCACGGCCTGGGCCGGGTCGGCGCGCGGCACCGGAGGCACCGTCACCAGGCCGGCGCCCAGCCGGCTGCGGCTGCCCGAGGTGCCGGTGGACTTGCTGCTGCGCACCGAGACCGAGCCGCGGGTGCCGGTGCGGGTGGAGCGGTGCGAGCGGGAGCGGCCCGACATCGAACGCGAGCCGGTGCGGCTGGAGGGTATCGAGCGCACCGAGGAGGAGTCGGCGCCGCCCGAGCCGGCGGCGGGCGCCGGGACCGGGGCCGATCCGCCCGTCACGGGGGCCAGGCCGCACTCGTCGCAGAACCCGTCCGCGTCGATGGTGCCCGAGCAGCCGGGACGCCCGCAGGGCGAGCCGGGCCCGGCGGCCACCGCGCCGGCGGTCTTGGCCGCACCGGTACCGGCCCTGGCGGCCGGTACCGCCTGCGGCGCCAGGCCGCACTCGGTGCAGTAGCCGTCCTCGTCGATCACCCCGCCGGAGCAGTCCGGCCGCACACATGCTTCGCCCATGGCTCTCAATCCCCCTGTCCGTCGTACCGCCGGGCGTCCTGCGGCGCCGCCGCCGGACGCAGCGCCTGCTGGAACCTGGCCACCGCGGCGGCTGCCGCGCGCAGATCGCACGGCGCGCTCCACAGCAGCCACCGGGCCTTCTCGTACCGCTCGATCACCTCGGGGTCCTCGGCCACCCCGAGCCTGGCCGCCATCGCCTTGTAGGCGTCCAGCCGCCCGCGCAGCTCGGCGCGCACCGCCAGCGGCGCGGTCACCTCGGTCAGCGACTGCCGGGCCCGGGTCAGCTCCTGGGCGGCCTGCTCCTCCAGGGCGTCCAGCAGCGGCGCCAGCCGGTGCCACTGCCCGCTCTGGCGCAGCTCCGCCGCCTGGTGCACGCCGTCGCGCAGCGCCGCCAGCGGCCCCGGCACGGCCGGCACCTCGGTGGCCGCGATCTTGGCCAGCACCTCGCCGCGGGCCTGCCGGGCCTCGCCCAGCGTGGCGTCCGCGCGCCGCAGCAGGTCGCCGACCTGGTGCAGCCGCTCGGTGGCCTCGTCGCGCAGCCGCAGCAGTTGCTCCAGCTCGACCCGGACGCTGTCCAGCGCCCGGCCCGCCCGGTCGAACCGCTCGGTGTCCACCACGCCGGCCGCGCCGGCCTGCGCGAGGCTCAGCTCGGTGCTGGTCTCCCGGCCGCGCTGCGCGGGCACCCGGGCCGGGCGCCACAGCGCCAGCGGATCGGCCAGCACCTCGGCCCGCAGTGCGCTCAACCCCTGCTCCAGCCGGGTCAGCTCGTCACCGAGCGGGTGCGCGCCGGGCCGCACGCCGACCGAGCCGGCCAGCGAGGACACCCGGCGCAGCTCGGCCAGCAGCAGATCGATCCGGGCCGGCAGCGCGGACCAGACCGCGTCGGCGGCGTTGACCACCTCCAGCACGGTGGCGTACCAGCTGTTCATCCGGTCCATCAGCTCGGTGAGGCTGATCTGCTCCACCAGCCGGGCCGGGCCCGCCAGTTGCCGGGCCACGTCGGGCAGTTGGCCGCCCGAGACGGTGACCGCCCGGCCGCGCAGCAGCTCGGTCAGCTCGGCCAGCTCGGGCGAACTCGGGCGCACCCGGCGCGAGCGCACCGCACGGGCGGCGGCCAGCGCCTCGGAGTAGCGGTCGAAGAAGGCCCACAGCAGGGCGAGCCCCGGTGCGGCCACCGCCCACCGCTCCTCGGTGCGCCCGGACAGGGCCGCGCCCTCCAGCAGGCGCCGGCCAGGGTGGTCCTGGAGCGCGAGCAGCGCGGCCTCGACGGCCTCGCGCTCGGCGCTCAGCCGGGCCAGCTCGCGGTCCACCTCCTCCCGGCTCAGCACCGGGCCAGCGGATCCTGTCAACGCCACGCCCTTCTCTCCTCAGGTCAGCAGTCGTGTTCTGGTTCGGCGTTCCTGTCCGGATCAGTCTCCACCCGGCGCCTGGTGAGCCGTCAGGCAGGTCGCCATCAGGGCAGGTAGTGGGCCGGCGGCGGGCCCGCGGAGGGGCCGAGGTAGGCGGCGAGCCACCGGTCGTAGCTCGCCTGCCAGCCGCCGCCGCTGCGGTAGTCGGCCAGCACCTGGTTGACCCGGGCCACCAGGTCGGGGGCGTTCTTCGCGATCGCGATCCCGTAGGGCTCATTGGTGATGGCGGGTCCGATCACCTGCACCGTCGGGTCCTGGGCGGCCTGGCCGACCGCGATCGCGTTGTCCGTCAAGGTGGCGTCCACCTGCCCGAGCTGCATCAGCACCAGGCAGTCGAGGTCGTTGCCGACCACCTTGACCGCCGCCGCACCGCGCGGGTTCCGGTGGAGCTCGTCCTGTGCGGTGGAGGAGCTCGACACGCACACCCTCTTCCCCTTCAGGGCGTCGTCGATGCTCTTCGCCCCGGCCGCCTTCGGCACCACCACCTGCTGGCCGGCCTGGAAGTACACCGTGGAGAAGGCGACGTCGGCGAGCCGGTCGCAGGTGATCGTCATGGTGCGCGCCACCAGGTCGACCTCACCGCTCTGGACGGCCTGCACCCGGTCGGCGGTCGGCACCGTCTTGAACTGGACCTTGTCCGGATCGCCCAGGATCGCCTGCGCGATCGCGCGCACGAGGTCGATGTCGAAGCCCTCCAACTGCCCGGTGGCCGGATCGCGGAAGCCCCAGTGGTAGTTGTTCTGGTCGACGCCGGCGATCAGCACGCCGCGCTTGCGGATCGCGCTCACGGCCGGGCCGCTGTCGCTGCTGCTCGGCGGCAGGCTCTTGGTCGGGTCGCAGTCCGGGGCGCCGGCCGCGGCATCGGCCCGCACGCCGGGTCCGGCCGCTGCCGCCAGCGCCGCGGGCCGCTCGGGGGCGCCCGAGGCCGCGCCCGCGAGGGTGAGCGGGGCGAGCAGGGCGGTGGCGAGCAGCAGGGTGCGGGCCCGCCGCGGCAGGTGTCCCCTGGTCATCGGTGCTCCGCTCATGGGTAGGCTCGTGGGTCGGCTCGTGGGTCCGGTGCTCATCGGTACTCCGCCAGACGCCGGCCGAGGCCGCGCAGCACGCCGGCCGCGGCGAGCAGGGTGAGCAGGCTCGCGGCGGGGACGACGGTCGTGGTGGCGTCCCGTCCTCGCTGTGCCGCGCTCAGGAAGTCGGCCTGCTCGACCTTGACGGCGTCCGCGAGGTGCTGGTCCAGCTCCTGGTAGACCGGCTGGGTGCTGTCCGCGCCGGTGCCCACGGTGGCGTCCAGCGCGCCCTGGTAGTCGCCGGCGTTGTTCTTGGCGTCGGCCGCGTCGTGCCGCTGCGTCCAGAGCGCGAACTGGTCGCGGGCGGCCCCGATGGCGCTCGCCGCGCTCTGCGGAGCCAGCAGTTGGGCGGCGGCCAGCGCCGTGCTGTCGTCCTTCACCGCGCCGGTCCACTGGGTCGCGTACTGGGTGGTGGAGCCGCGGGCGACCAGGTTGAGGTTCTCCGCGGTGCGGGCCCGCAGCGCATCGCTCCGGGCCAGGTCGAGCGCCTGGAGCGGGGTCGCGCCGTGCTCGAGGCTGTCGGCCAGCGCCGAGTCGGCCGCCCGCATCCCGCCGGTCAGCCAGAGAAGGGTGACCAGCACCGCCGCCGTGGCGGTCAGCAGCCCGGGGTTGAAGATCCGGTTGGTGCGCCGGAAGAGCCGCAGCTGGCACCAGAACAGCGCGGCCAGCACCAGGACCCCGAGCGCGTAGGCCGCCCAGGGGGTGGCCCGCGCATCGGCGTAGTCCTGGCCCAGCCGGGCCGCTTCGGCGTCCGCGAGCTGCTGGGCGACCGGCAGCAGCTGGGTCTGCATCGAGGTGGAGGCGTAGCTCAGGTAGGCCGCGCCGAGCGGCAGGCCCTGCCGGTCGTCGGTCCGCGCCGTCTCCACCAGGCCGGAGTAGACGGGCAGTTGCTGGTTGAGCAGGCTGATCGAGGCCTGCGCCTGGGCGGATCCGCCGCTCTGCGCGGCGGCCTGGCTGAGCAGCCGGGCGGCGCTCGCGAGGTCGTCCTGGTAGCGCTGGCGCACCTGTGGCGGCTCGCTGCCGGCCAGCAGGAAGCCGGCGGCAGCGGTGGTGTCGGCGTCCGCGAGCGAACGGTGGATCTCGGCCGCCTGCTGGCTCAGCGGCTGGCTGCGGGTGACCAGCCGGTCGGCGGCCTGGCTGCGACCGGTCAGCTGCCAGCCGGTCAGCGCGCCGAAGCCGAGCACCAGGACGACCAGGCCGACCGAGGCCAGCCGCAGCCGGCCCGGGGCGCTGTCGGCCGCCGCCCGCCACCGGTCGCGCCGCCGCGGGCGCGGTGCGGCCGCGGGCCGGCCGGGTGTGGCCGGCTGCTGCCCCGGAGCCTGCCCGGGCCGTGACGGCGGCGCGCCGCCGCCCTGCCCCGGCGGCCGAGCCGCCGTCTGCGCTGGTGTCGCCACCTGCCCCACCCTCCCCGGTGGGCCGCCCCGACGATCGGGGAGCGGCCCGTTGCCAGCAGTATGGCCATCAGGTCCGACGGCCACACGTGACGTGTGCTGCAGTTGTGACGCATCTGTGGCTTCCCGGGCGGCCCCGGCAGGTCCAAGACGCGAGGGGCACCTTATGCGGTTCCGGCCCCGGCGGGGGAGGGGTTCGGACCCTCCCTTACGGATCTTGCCGGGCCCGCGACACGGTGCCCCGCCGACCGTGATCGTCTTCCGGTCGGCCATGATGGCTCGGGAACCGCCGCACCCCGGCGGAGCATGGAGCGCGAACGATGCAGAGCACAGCAGTCCTGACCACGGCGGCCGGCTACCACGGGCCGCCGCCCTGGCAGTGGGCCGACCTGGCCACCTCGTGGACCGCCGAGCCGGTGGTGCTGACGCTGGCCGTGCTGCTCGGCGGCGGGTACCTGCTGGGCGTGCGGAAGCTGGCCCGGTCCGGCACCCGCTGGCAGCCCACCCGCACGCTGGCCTTCCTCGGCGGACTGCTGCTCTGGGTCTGGGCCACCTGCTCGGGCCTGGGCGTCTACGAGCGGATCCTGTTCACCGACCGGGCCGTGCAGGTGGTCCTGCTGCTGATGCTGGTCCCGCTCTTCCTCGCGCTCGGCGCGCCGGTCTCGCTGCTCGCCGAGAGCGCCTCGCCGGTGTGGCGGGAGCGGATCCTGCGGGCACTGCGCAGCCGGCCGTCCAAGGTGCTGATGTTCCCGGCCGTCTCGACCGCGCTGCTGATGGCGCCGCCCTGGCTGCTCTACTTCACGCCCTGGTACGAGAAGTCGCTCAGCAGCGGGGCCTGGAACATCGGACTGCACGTGTCGCTGGTGCTGCTCGGGCTGGCGTACTTCTGGCCGCGCCTGCAGATCGACCCGGTCGGGCACGAGTACCCGCACCTGGTCGGACTCTTCATCACCTTCGCCGAGGTGATCTTCGACGCGGCCCTGGGCATCGTGCTCATCTACGGCGGCCACATCGTCGCCGAGCACTACTACGTGACGCTGGCCCGCCCGTGGGGCCCGAGCATCGCCCAGGACCAGACCTGGGGCGGCAACAGCCTCTGGGTGCTGGGCGACCTGGTGGGCCTGCCGTTCATCTGCGCGCTGGTCCGGCGCATGATCGTGCTGGGGCGCGAGGAGACCGCGGCGGTGGACGCGGAGCTGGACGCGCAGTACGAGGCGGCCCTCGCCGCCGCGGCGACCCAGGGCGCCGAGGCGACGGCCGCGGTGGGGGACGGCGAGGTGGGCCTGCGCCCGTGGTGGCTCGACGACCCCAACCTGAAGCACCGCTACGGCGCGGAGAGCTGAGCGCCGCGGGGCGGACGCCGCCCGGACGCCGGGGCGGGCGGCCCGCGGCGGCTGACTACGATCGGCAGCATGCAGCTGATCGGAACCGTCGCCCCTGACCGCCCGCTCCTCGTCCTGGCCGTGCCCGAGGAGGCCGCGCACCTGGACCAGGAGCTGCCGGTGCTGCTCACCGGCATCGGCAAGGTGAACGCCGCCGCCGCGCTGACCGCCGTGCTGGCGGGCGGCCCGCACCCGAGCCAGGTGATCAATCTGGGCACCGCGGGCGCGCTGCGGCCCGGCCTGGACGGGCGGTTCCACGAGATCGGCACGGTGCTCCAGCACGACCTGGACACCGAGGTGCTGCACACGCTCACCGGCCGCAGCTACGGCGGCCCCCTCACGCTGGCCGCCGAGGGCCTCACCCTGGCCACCGGTGACCTCTTCGTCTCCGACTCCGCGGCCCGCGAGCGGCTGGCCGCCGAGGCCGACCTGGTCGACATGGAGGGCTACGCGCTGGTGGAGGCGGCCCGGCGCGCGGATGTGCCGGTGCGGCTGGTCAAGTACGTCAGCGACCAGGCCGGCGAGGGTGCCGACCAGGTCTGGCGCGAGGCGGTCGACGGCTGCGCCCGGCGGCTCGCGCAGTGGGTCGGCGAGCACCTCTGACGGACGGGGCCACCGGGCGGAGGGTCCGCAAAAACCGGCGGCGACCGCCCGGCCGGGCGGGGCAGACTGGCCCCGTGCAGACGAGTGATCAGGTGACGGCGCCGCCGCAGCGGCAGATCAGGGCCGCGTACACCGAAGGGACGGTGACGGTCTACCAGGCCTACCCGCCGGAGATCGGCGGGCCCGCGGTGCGCGACGGACGGTTCCCGGCCGCCTGGAGCCGGAGCAGGATGACCTGGATCAAGCCGAGCTTCCGCTGGATGATGTACCGCTGCGGCTGGGGGACCAAGCCGGGCCAGGAGGTGGTGCTGGCGCTGGAGATCAGCCGGGCGGGCTTCGAGTCGGCCCTCGCGCAGGCCTGCCTGTCGCACTACGACCGCGACGTGCACCCCGACCGCGTGGCCTGGGCGGCCCGGCTGCGCGAGACCACCGTGCGGGTGCAGTGGGACCCGGAGCGCGACCTGGACTTCACCGCGCTGCCCTTCCGCTCGCTCCAGCTGGGCCTGGCCGGGCGGGCCACCCGCGACTACGCGGACCACTGGCTGCGCTCGGTGCGCGACGTGACGCCGCTCGCCCACGAGGTGCACCGGCTGGTGCGCTCCGGCGACCGGGCGGGCGCCGCCGCGCTGCTGCCCGCCGAGGCGCCCTACCCGCGGCCCGCCGAGTCGACCGCCCGGGAACTGCGGCTCTGCTGAGCCCGGCTGCGCCGCGCGGGGCACCGCGTACGGTGGGGAGGGACACGACGCGGAAGGAGCGGCGGCCATGGGCTCGATCACCCACTGGCTCGGCGGGCTCTCCGGGCCCCTGGTGTACGCGGTGGTGGCGGCGCTGGTCTTCGCCGAGGACGCGCTCTTCGTCGGCTTCGTGCTGCCGGGCGAGACCGCGGCGGTCCTCGGCGGCACCATCGCGGCCGCCCACCGCGGGGTGGACCTGCCGCTGATGATGCTGGTCGTGGTGCTGGCGGCGATCCTGGGCGACACCGTCGGCTACGCGGTCGGGCGGTACTTCGGGCCCCGGCTGCTGGAGACCGGGCCGGCGCTGCGGCACAAGGGCAAGCTCGACCGGGCTCGCGGCTTCATCCGGGAGAAGGGCCCCGCGGCGGTCTTCTTCGGCCGCTTCGTCGCGCTCTTCCGCGCCCTGGTGCCGACCCTGTCCGGCGCCTCGCACATGCCCTACAAGCGGTTCGCCGTCTTCAACGTGGCCGGCGGCACGCTCTGGGGCGTCGGCTTCACCCTGCTCGGCTTCGCGGCGGGCAGCGCGTACGCCCGGGTCGAGCACCTGGTCGGCACGGTGGCGGCGGTGGTGGTCGGGGCGCTGGTGGTGCTGGCGCTGGGCATCTGGCTCTGGCGCCGGCACCGGCGCGAGGCGGACGAGCCGGCCGCGCGGGCCGGCGAGCGATCGGAGTAGCCGGCGGGCGAGCGGGCCGCGGGCGGGCTCAGGAGGCCTGGGCACCCGGCCGGGCCTGGGCGGCGAGCAGACCGAGCACGCCGTCGACGGCCTCGGTGAACGGCTCGGTGGAGTCGGCGGCGCGGGCCAGCACGTAGCCGCCCTGGAGCACCGCGACGATGGTGGAGGCGGTGGCGACCGGGTCGAGCGACGGGTCGAACTCGCCGCGCTCGCGGCCCTCGGCCAGCAGCCCGGCGAGCCGGCCGCGCAACCAGCCGAAGGTCTCCCGGACCGGCCCGCGCAGCGTGGCATCGGCCATCACCTCGGGGTCCTGGGTGAGCCGCCCGACCGGGCAGCCCCGCAGCACGTCCCGCTCCCGGCGCAGGTAGACCGCCAGGCGGTCCAGGGCGCTGCCGGGGGCGTCGAGCTCCAGCGCCGCCTTGGCGCGCATCTCCTCGGCGGTGCGGGTGATCGCGGCGAGCGCCAGGTCGGGCTTGCCGTCGAAGTGGTGGTACATGCTGCCCTGGCCCACGCCCGAGTGCTGCTGGATGGCCTTGGGGCTGGTGCCGACGTAGCCGCGCTCCCAGAGCAGTTCGCGGGTGCTTTCGATGAGGCGCTCCGAGGTACTCACGCCCGATATCGTACCTACCAGTAGGTACAGGTGCAAGAACGGTGCCTCCCGGATGGCCACCCCGAGCGGCAGGGCGCCGGCCCTGGGTGCACCGGCGGCGCCGACTCCCACCACCCCGGCCGGCGCCGCCGGTTGACGTCGGGCCCGGCCTCAGGCGGCCATCGCCGCCGGGCTGCCGTACGCCTCGCGCAGCCGCTGCTGGGCGCCGGGGCCGCCGCCCAGGCCCTCGGCCGCCAGCCGGTCCAGGCCGAGCAGTGCCGCGCCCAGCACCGGCGGCGCGGTGACGATCCGCGGCTGTGCCCACGGGGTGAGGGTGTGCAGCCGCTCGGTCAGGTTGTCCAGCAGCAGCGGGTGCCCGGCCGCCAGCACCCCGCCGCCGAGCACCAGCGGGGTGGGCTCGCCGAGCAGCTCCAGGCGGCCGAGTGCGACGAAGGCCAGCCGGCTGATCTCCTCGGCCTGGCGGTCGATCAGCTCCAGCGCGGTGGCGTCCCCCTCGGCCGCGCAGTCGAAGATCAGCGGGGCGACCTCGTGCAGCCGCTCCCGGGCCAGCTCGCCCAGGTGCATCGCGGCTGCCACCGCATTGGCGCCGGGCAGCGCGAAGTGCGCGGCGATCGCACCGGTCAGCGTGGTGGCGGGCCCGCGGCCGTCCTCGGCCCTGGCCGCGTGCCACATCGCCTCGGCGGCGAGCCCGCCGCCGCCGCCCCAGTCGCCGGTCAGCTGGCCGAGCGCCGGGAAGCGCGCGGTGCGGCCGTCCGGCAGCAGGCCCACGCAGTTGATCCCGGCGCCGCAGACCACGGCCACCCCGCGCGGGCTGTCGGTGCCGGCCCGCAGCAGGCCGAAGGTGTCGTTGGCGACCGCGACCGTGCGGCCCCAGCCGTGCGCGGCCAGCGCCCGCTCCAGCCGCTCCTCCTCGATAGGGAGATCGGCGTTGGCCAGGCAGGCGTGGAGGTGCTGGACCGGCGCGCCGGGGGCGAGGGCGGGGCCGGCCTGTTCGGCCGCCGCCGCGACCAGCGGGGCGAGCGCGGCGACGGCCGCCTCGGGCCCGGTCAGCTGCGGGGCGAAGCCGCCGCCCCGGGCGGTGCCGAGCAGCCGGCCGTCCGCGGCCACGAAGGCGACGTCGGTCTTGCTGTTGCCGGCGTCGATCGCGAGCACGGCGGCGGGGCCGGCTCCCCCGGCTCCCTCGGCAAGGGTCGGGTCTGGTTCCAGCTGGTGGTGCTCCATCGGGCCCCCGGGCTCGTACGTGGGGCCCCGGCCGGTCCGGCCGGGGCTGGGTGTCAGGTGGCGCTCGGGCCTTCGGCCGGTCAGGCCCAGTCCAGGTGCTGGCGATTGTGCGCCAGCAGGCGGTCCGTCAGCTGCTCGGCCAGGTCGAGCTGGCCCACCAGCGGGTGCGCGAGGAGGGCGTCGAAGACCCGGTCCCGGCCGCCCTTCAGGGCCGCGGCCAGGGCCAGCTCCTCGTAGGCGGTGACGGCCGCGATCAGGCCCCGGTAGAGCGGCTCCACCGGGCGCTGCGGCAGCGCGGTCACGCCGCCCGCACCGACCTCGGCGGGCACCTCGATCACCGCCTCGTCCGGCAGGAAGGGCAGGATCCCGTCGTTGCGGGTGTTGACCACCTGCACGTCGTGCGCCACCCCGCCGGTGCCGAGCAGCGCCGCGAGCAGCTGCACCGCAGCCTCCGAGTAGAAGGCGCCGCCGCGCTCGGCGAGCAGCTCGGGCTTGGTGTCCAGCGCCGGGTCCGCGTACATGGTCAGCAGCTCGCGCTCGATCGCGGCCACCTGGCCGGCCCGCGAGCCCTTCTCGCGCAGCTCCTGGACCACCTGGTCGTGCTGGTAGAAGTAGCGCAGGTAGTACGAGGGCACCACGCCGAGCCGCTGGATCACCGGCAGCGGCAGCAGCAGGTCCTCGGCGATCTGCGGGCCGAAGCCGCCGAGCAGCTCCGGCAGCACCTCGCGCCCGCCGGCCGCGCCGGGAGCGTCCAGCAGCGTGACGCCGCGCTCCCAGGTCAGGTGGTTCAGCCCGACGTGGTCCAGGCGGATCAACTCCGGTGCCACGCCCAGGTGGGCGGCGAACTTGCGCTGGAACCCGATCGCCACGTTGCACAGGCCCACGGCCTTGTGGCCGGCCTCCAGCAGGGCCCGGGTGACGATGCCCACCGGGTTGGTGAAGTCCACGATCCAGGCCGCCGGGTTGGCCCGGCGGACCTTCTCGGCGATGTCCAGCACCACCGGCACGGTGCGCAGCGCCTTGGCCAACCCGCCCGCGCCGGTGGTCTCCTGGCCCACGCAGCCGCACTCCAGCGGCCAGGTCTCGTCCTCGCCGCGGGCCGCCTGCCCGCCGATCCGCAGCTGCAGCAGGACGGCGTCCGCGTCGGCCACGCCGGCGTCCAGGTCCTGGGTCGTGGTGATGGTGCCCGGGTGACCCTGCTTGGCGAAGATCCGCCGGGCCAGGCCGCCGATCAGCTCCAGCCGCTCGGCGGCCGGGTCGATCAGCACCAGCTCGCCGATCGGCAGCCGGTCGCGCAACCGGGCGAAGCCGTCGATGAGTTCGGGCGTGTAGGTGGAACCGCCGCCGACGATGGCGAGTTTGAGAGACATATCAGCCCTTGACCCCTGTGAGTGTGACGCCTTCGATGAAGGCCTTCTGAGCGAAGAAGAAGAGAACGATGACGGGCGCCATGATCAGCAGGGTGGCCGCCATGGTCAGGTTCCAGTTGGTGTGGTGCGCGCCCTTGAAGGACTCCAGGCCGTAGGAGAGCGTCCAGGCACCGGGGTTCTCGCTCGCGTAGATCTGCGGCCCGAAGTAGTCGTTCCAGCAGTAGAAGAACTGGAACAGGGCGACGGCGGCGATGGCCGGGCGGGCCATCGGCAGGATCACCCGCAGCAGCGTCCGCAGCTCCCCGCAGCCGTCCACCCGGGCCGCCTCGGTGTACTCCCTGGGGATGGTCAGCAGGAACTGCCGCAGCAGGAAGATGGTGAAGGCGTCGCCGAAGGCCATCGGGATGATCAGCGGCCAGAGCGTGCCGGTCAGGTGCATCTGCTTGGCCCAGAACAGGTACATCGGGATGACCGTCACCTGGGGCGGCAGCATCATCATCGAGATGACCGCCATCAGGGCCAGGTTGCGGCCGCGGAACCGGAACCGGGCCAGCGCGTAGGCGACCGGCAGGCTGGAGACCACGGTCAGTACCGTCCCGGCGACCGCGTACACCAGGGTGTTGCGCCACCAGGTCAGGAAGCCCGGGGTCCGCCACACCTTGACGTAGTTGCCCCAGTCCCAGTGCTGCGGCCAGTAGTCGGTGGTCAGGGCCTGGCGGTCCGACATCACCGAGGTGAGGAAGACGAAGAGGAAGGGCAGCAGGAAGAAGAGCGCGGCGGCGATCGCGGTGGTGTGCACGGCCACCCAGTGCAGGGCGGCGCGGCGGCGGGCGGTGCGGTGCGCGGTGGTGCGGGCGGGCGCGTCGAGCGGCCGGCCCAGGCTGGGGGAGGAGGTCACGGCCATGGGTCAGTCCTCGCTGGTCACGAAGCCGGCCCGACGGCGCAGCAACAGACTGGTGAAGGCCATCGAGATGGCGAAGAGGATCAGGGCCACCACGCAGGCCGAGCCGGTGTCGAAGCGCTGGAAGCCGAGGTTGTAGACCATCTGCGGCAGCGTCCAGGTGGAGCCGCGCGGGTAGCCGGGCTCGAACTGCTCGCCGGAGCCGCCGATCACACCGCTGGCCACCTTCCCGGCCACGATCGCCTGGGTGTAGTACTGCATCGTCTGGATCACGCCGGTCACCACCGCGAAGACCACGATCGGCGAGATGTGCGGGACGGTGACGAAGCGGAACTTCTGCCAGGCCCCGGCGCCGTCCAACTCGGCCGCCTCGTACTGCTCCTGGGGGACGTCC
Organism: Kitasatospora sp. NBC_01302; assembly: GCF_035976515.1. Taxonomy (NCBI): domain Bacteria; kingdom Bacillati; phylum Actinomycetota; class Actinomycetes; order Kitasatosporales; family Streptomycetaceae; genus Kitasatospora; species Kitasatospora sp. NBC_01302. Next base: position 3,276,658 of record NZ_CP108404.1, on the reverse strand, counting down.
AGCAGGGCGGCCAGGAAGATCACCATCAGGTCGCCGATGCCCCACAGCGCGAGCAGGGTCAGGGCCGGCTTGGACCAGCCGGGGTCGTTGAACCAGCCGGGCTGCGGCAGGCCGAGCCGGCCCAGCGCGTGGTTCACCGGCCCGGTGCCCGGGTTGAGCAGGAACGCGAAGGCGATCGTGGCGGCCACCGGCGGGGCCAGGTAGGGCAGGTAGAACGCGGTGCGGAAGAAGCCGGCGCCGCTCTTCACCTTGGTGATCAGCAGGCCGACGCCCAGACCGAAGACGACCCGCAGCGAGACCATCACCACCACCAGCCAGAGCGTGTTGCCCAGGCCCTGCCAGAAGAAGGGGTAGTGGCCCAGGACGTAGTTCCAGTTCCGCAGGCCGGTGAAGACGGGGGCGGTGAAGCCGTCGTACTTCATGAAGGAGAAGTACACGGTGGAGAGCAGCGGATAGGCGAAGAAGAAGCCGAAGCCGAGCAGCCAGGGGGAGAGGAAGGCGAGCGTGCGCCAGGCTTCGCGGCGGTGCTTGCGGCGCAGTGCGGCGGGCCGGGGTGTGCTGGTCAGGGCCATCGGGGGATCACTTCGCCTGGGCCACGGCGTCGTCGATCTCCTTGTCGGTGGCCGCGAGGCCGGCCGCCAGATCGGTCTTCTTGCCGCTCTCCACGTCGTAGGCGAAGTTCTGCAGGCTCACCTGGTAGGCGCCGCCGTTGATACTGGCGGGCGTGGTCGAGGAGTTGGGGTTGCGAGCCACGTCCAGGAAGGTCTTGAAGTTCGGATCGGCCGTCAGCTTGGGCGAGTTGAGCGCGGCTATGGTGCTGGGCACGTTGTGGATCGCGTTGGCGAAGCTCACCACCGCGTCCGTGTCGGTGGTCAGGTACTTCACCAACTGCCAGGCGGCGGCCTGCTTCTGGGAGCTGCGGGCGATGCCGATGATGGTGCCGGTCAGGTAGCCGCGGCCGTAACTGGCGGCCTGCGCGTCGGGCACCGGGAAGGGCGCGGTGGCCCAGTCGACGGAGGCGTTGTCGTCGGCGATCGACTGGGTCCGCCACTCGCCGTCGATCGCCATCGCCACCTGGCCGGTCTCGAACGGGTTCTTGGCGCTGAACTCGTCGCCGAAGGTGGTGCGGAACTTCTCCAGCTTGTCGTAGCCGCCCAGTTGGTTCACCAGGCTCCGCTGCCAGCCGAGCATGTCGGCAACCGTCGGGTCGGTGGCCAGGTCCGCCTTGCCGTCCGGGCCGAAGTAGCTGGTGCCCCACTGGCCCAAGTAGTGTGCGGGAGAGGACTCGTAGCCGTGGTAGTCGGGCATGAAGCCGAGCTGCTGGTAGCCGTCGCCGCTGGGGACGGTCAGCTTCACCGCGTCGGCGTCGAACTCGCTCAGGGTCTTCGGCGGGGCGGTGATCCCGGCGGCGGCGAACGCCTTCTTGTTGTAGTAGAGCCCGTAGGCGTCGCCGAGCAGCGGCAGCGAGCACTGGTCGCCTTCGAACTGGCTGTACTTGAGCATCTGGGCGGGGAAGGTGGCGGCCGGGTCGATGTTGTCCTGCTTGAGCAGGGGGTTGAGGTCGATCCAGATCTTGGAGTTGCAGAACGCGCCGACGTTGTCGGTGGTGAAGGAGGAGACCACGTCGGGGGCGTCGGAGCCGCCGGCCCGCAGCGCCTGCTCGCTCTTGTCGTCGGAGACGTTGGCGACCACCTTGACGTGGATGTTCGGGTGCAGCTGCTCGAAGGCGGCGATGTTGGCGTTGATCGCCTTGGTCTCGTTGTCCTGGCTCCAGCCGTGCCAGAAGGTGATGGTGACGTCCTTGCCGTTGGCGGACTGGTCGGTGCCGGTGGAGTCGGTGCCGGTGCAGCCGGTGGCCAGCAGCGCGACGCTCGCGCCGAGGGCCACCGCGGCGGCGAGCCGGTGGGTGCGGATCTGGGACACGCGTCCTCCTGGGAGTACGGGGGCGGGCGGCATCGCCCGTCGCCCCGGCGGGGGAAGGGGGGAGGCAGTGCGGGTGCGCGGACATCGGGCATGACGGTGGATCGGTTGCGGGTCACGAGGCGGATCAGGCGGTGGTGAAGGCCCTCTCCCGTGCGGCGGTCAGGGCGAGCTGCAGCGCGCCGTGCAGCACCGGCGAGCCGGGCACCGTGCTGCTGAGCAGCCGGGGACGCGGCACCGCGAGGCCGGTGAGCTCCTCCTGGACGAGCTCGCGCAGCGTCTCGCCGCCCGCGGTCGGGATCCCGCCGCAGAGCACGACGAGTTCGGGGTCGACCACCGCGACGATCGCCGCCAGACCGGTGGCCAGCCGGTTGGCCAGCTCGGCCAGGAACTCCTCGCCCGCGCCGGGGGTGGCGAGGGCGCGGGTGACCGCCGCCTCGGCCGTGCGGCCGGGCAGCTTGTACCGCTTGGCCAGGGCCAGGACCGCGTTGGCTCCGGCCAGTTCCTGGAAGCCGCCGGAGTTCTCCCGGCGGACGTTGCGGACCACCGGTGCGCCGGGCACCGGCATGTAGCCGACCTCGCCGGCGCCGCCGGTGAAGCCGCGGTGCAGCCGGCCGCCGATGGTGATCGCGGCGCCGATGCCCTCCTCGGCCCAGAGCAGCACGAAGTCCGCGCAGCCGCGGGCCGAGCCGAGCGCCCGCTCGGCCACCGCGGCGAGGTTGACGTCGTTCTCGATCGCCACCGGCGCGCCGAGCGCCGCGCGCAGCTCCTCGGCCAGCCTGGGGGAGTGCCAGCCGGGCAGGTGGGCGGCGTAGCGCAGCTTGCCGGTGGCCGGGTCGAGCGCGCCGGGGGTGCCGATCGCGATCTCGCTCAGGCAGCCGGGCCGCAGACCGGCCTGGCGCACCGTCTCGGCGAGCCCCTCGGCGACCCGGTCGACGGTGCCGGCGGCCTGCCGTCCGGGGGTGGGCAGCAGGTGTTCGGCCAGGGTGGTGCCGGTGATGTCGGCCACCGCGAAGCGGACGTGGGTGGTGGTCACGTCCAGCCCCGCCACGTAGCCGGCCGCCGGATTGAGCTGGTACAGCTGCGCGTTGGGCCCGGGGCCGCCCGCGCTGGTGCCCACCGGGACGACCAGGTGGGCCGCCTCCAGGCGGGCCAGCAGCTGGGAGGCGGTGGGCTTGGAGAGCCCGGTCAGCGCCCCGATCCTGGTCCGGGACAGGGGGCCGTGTTCAAGCAGGAGGTCGAGCGCCGCCCGGTCGTTGATGGCTCGCAGTCGGCTGGGAGTGCCGGGGCGGGGGGTGCTGGTGGTGTCGGTCACGAGCTTGATCCTCCTCCATCGGCCGTGGTCGGTGCGGGGGTGGTGGCGCTCCCGATGATTGGAAACTTTACTAACAGTTCCTCCCCGGCTGTCAATGACTTCGGCGACTCTCGCGACCCTGGGCCGCGGAAAACGCGGCAGCCCCGCGACCCGGGTGGGTCGTGGGGCTGCTGGGCGGAGCGGGCGCCAGCTAGGGCAGCTTGCCGAAGGCCTGCTGCTCCTCCGGCGTGGGCGCCGGTATCGGCCGGGCGGCCAGCGAACGGGCCGAGGCCGGGTCGGCCAGCGCGGAGGGCGGCAACGCGTCCGCCGGGGCGGCCGGCGCGGGGATCGGCGCGGCGACCTCCTCCTTCAGCTTGATGCCGGCGTCGTCGAAGGCGGTCTTGAGCCGCTGGCGCAGACCCCGGGTGACCAGGACCGCCTTGCCCGGCATGGTCCTGGCCTGCACCCGCAGCACCACGGTGTCGGAGGCGACGGACTCCACGCCCAGCACCTCCACCGGGTCCCAGAGCACCTCGTCCCAGGGCGCTTCCTTGGCGAACTGCTCGGCGGTCTGCAGGATCAGCTCGGTCACCCGGTCGAGCGGCTCCCGGTAGCCCACCTGGACGTCCACGGTGGCGGTCGACCAGCCCTGGCTCATGTTGGCGATCCGCTTCACCTCGCCGTTGCGGATGTACCAGATCTCGCCGTTCGCGCCGCGCAGCTTGGTCACCCGCAGGCCCACCTCCAGCACGGTGCCGGTGGCCACGCCGGTGTCGATCTCGTCCCCGACGCCGTACTGGTCCTCCATGATCATGAAGACCCCGGAGAGGAAGTCCGTCACCAGGTTGCGGGCGCCGAAACCGATCGCCACACCGGCCACACCGGCACTGGCCAGCAGCGGTGCGAGGTCCATGCCGAGCGCCGAGAGCACCATCAGCGCGGCGGTGCCCATGATGGTGAACGAGGCCACGCTGCGCAGCACCGAGCCGATCGCGGCCGAGCGCTGCTGGCGCCGCTCGGTGTTGACGAGCAGTCCGCCCAGCCGGCTGGGCCCGTCCTCGTCACCCTGCGGTTCGCGGGTCATACGGTGTATGAACTGCGAGATCAGCTTGCGCACCGCGGCTCTGAGCAGCAGCGCGAGCACCACGATGATGACGATCCGGACCGCGCCCTCGACCCAGCTCTGCCAGTTGGTGTCGAGCCAGGAGGCCGCCTGCCGGGTGCTGTCCGACACGTCGCTGGCGCTGGTGGGCAGCCGCAGGACGGGTGTCTCGGCGGGCGGACTGGGGGCCGCGGAGAGAAGGGCCGGGAGACCGGACCAGCTCACGGTGGAACCTTCCTGCAGACGGGCACACGGCCGGCCCCGCGGGACACGCCGCCCGCGCGGACCGTGCGACTCAGCCTAGCGCCCGGGCGGGCCCCCGATTTCCCCCGCCGCCGGCCGCCCGCCCCACCGGCGGGTCCCGGCGGGTGATCTTCGTAGGCCGCTCAGCGGCGCCGGGTGGACCGTTCGAGTGCGGCGCGCCGCACGCTTGGGCATAGAGATCAGTACGACCGGCGATGACCGAAGCCTCTTCGGGCCGTTACCCGGTAGTGGTGGCGCCGTACAAAGTCGTAAGGCGACACTGGGGGTGATCGCGCAGCGATGCGCGGTCATCCGCTCGTCCCGGCGCGAGCCACGCGCCGCAGGCGTCCAAGGAGGCATCCGTGCCGCATGTCCTGGTCCTCAACGCGTCCTACGAGCCACTCGGCGTCGTATCGACGCGCCGCGCCCTCATCCTCGTCCTCAACCACAAGGCGGTCAGCCTGGAGGACTCGGGTGTCACTCTGCACAGCGCCACCAGCGCCGTTACGGCGCCCTCCGTGGTCCGGCTCACCCGGTTCGTCCGGGTGCCGTTCTGCGGGCCCGTCCCTCTCACCCGCCGCGCTCTGTTCGCCCGAGACCACGGGCGCTGCGTCTACTGCGGGGCCGCCGCTACCAGCGTCGACCACGTGATCCCGCGCAGCCGCGGCGGGCAGCACCGCTGGGAGAACGTGGTGGCGGCCTGCCGCCGCTGCAACCACATGAAGGCCGATCGCCACCTGACCGAGCTCGGGTGGCGGATGAAGCGACCACCGGCCCCGCCCAGCGGGCTCGCCTGGCGCATCATCGGAACCGGGATCAAGGACCCGCGCTGGCGGCCCTACCTGGAGCCGTACGGCGGCACGGACCAGTTCCGTGACTTCGAACACCACGACCATACCGATCACGCGGGAGCACCGGTTCCGCTGGGCCGGTCCCGTCCCGTCCACCGCGGTGAGCACCCGGAGGCACTCACCGCCTGACCAGCGAGGGCCGAACGGTGCCTCATGGGCCGGTGGCGCGCATCGACGAGCGCGCCACCGGCCCGCCGCTGTCCCGGGGCAGCGGCGGGCCCCTGACCGGGGCTCGGCGCCGCCGGCTCAGTGCGGCTGAGCAGCCGTCCCGCTCGGGCTCGGCGAGGGGCCCGCGCCCGGGGAACCGCTGGGCTGCGGGGCCGGGGAGCCGCTGGGCTGCGCACTGGGCGTCGGCGTGGGGGCGGTGGACGGCGTGGGCGCAGCGGTGGACGGGCTCGGCACCGCCACCGGGGGCGTCGGCAGCCCGCCGCCCGGGCTCGGCGGCGCGCTCGGCACCCCGCTGGGCGTCGGGGTCGGCACCGGCACGCCCACCGGGGGCGCCGTCGGCGCCGGGCCGGTGCCGCCCGACTGGTCGGCGACCGCGTACAGCTCGATCCCGTACAGCGAGTAGCCGTACTTGGTGGCCCGGCCGACCCCCTGCATCCGCAGGTACACCGCGTCGGGTGCGTCGAATCGGATGGTCTCGGTGCCGCCGTGGCCACTGGTGACGGTGGCCACCGTGGTCCAGGTGACGCCGTCCTGGGAGCTCTGCAGCTGGTAGGCGCTGGCGTAGGCGTCCTGCCAGTGCAGCACCGCCTCGCCCAGGTGGGTGGCCTGCGGCAGCTTCAGCTGCACCCAGGCGTCGTCCACCGCGGGGGAGGACCAGCGGGTGGCCGGGTTGCCGTCGTTGACGGCCGAGGCCGGGAACTTCGCCGCCTCGTCGCCCGAGGAGCTCGCCGTCGCGGTCGGCGCCAGGTCCGGGCCGCCGGTCGGCGGCACCACGTGCACCCGCAGGGTCTGCTCGATCGTCGCCGAGCCGGCCACGAAGTCCACCGGCACCTGGTAGGTCCCCGGCGGGGTGGTGGCCGCCGCGGTGATCTGCACCGGGGTGCTGGCCCGCCCGCCGCGCGGCACGCCGACCGGCGAGCCGGGCTGGCCGGGCGCGGGCGCGGGGGAGACGGTGATACCGGCCACCCCGGAGGGCGCCGCGGCCCGGATCTCCCCGGTGGCGCCGTCGGGGCGCAGCGCGTCCACCACGGCCTGGGTCTGCGCGGGCGCCGTCGCTCCGGCGATCACGTCGAGCGACTGGTCGGCCAGCGAGAGGCGGGCCACCGGGGTGTCCGCGTACCAGGGCACGATCTGGTTGACCACCGGCGCGTCGCCGCCCGGCTGCCAGGTCAGCCGCACCGCGTCGGCCTGCTGGCCGCCGGCCGGCAGCTCGTTGTAACCGGGGTGCAGGGTGCCGATGTCGCTCCAGCTGCCGTCCTCCTTGCGCACCGCGACGGTGGCGGTGGCGTTCACGGTCGGGTCGGTCAGCACGGTGAGCCGGTCCAGCGGGCGCAGCGTGCCGAGCTCGACGGTGAGCGGGGCGTCGGCGGCGGTCGGTGCGGACGCCGCCCGGTAGGCGGTGTCCGGGTCGCCGTCCAGCACGGCGGAGGCCGAGGAGCCGGCCGCCGCGGGCGGCCCGCCGACCACGGTGATCTGGGCGCTGCCCGGTGCGGTCACGCTGAAGTCGCGCACCGCGACGGCCGTCTGCTGCGTCTTGGTGGCGCGCAGCCGGATCGCCTTGACCACCGCGCCGCCGGGCAGCTGGGCGGTGACGGTCTTCTGCTGGTGCACCGCCATCAGCTGGTGCCAGACGCCGTCGCCGGTGGTGTACTCGAGCACCCCGTCGTGCAGGTAGTCGTCGACCGCCGCGGCGGTGTCGCTGTCGGCGCTGGCGCTCCCGGCGGCGGCGCTGTCGGCCGACCCCATGGTGACGGTCACGCTGCCCACCGGACGCCCGTCGCCCAGGTTCACGCCGATGGCGTCGCCGGGCTGCGGCGGGGCCGCGCTCCAGTAGAAGGTGTCCGGCGAGGAGTCGGTCATCAGGGCCGGCGGGTGGTCGCCGGCGGTGCCCATGGTGCTGGTCGGCGTCAGGCTGCCCGCGCTCACCCCCGACCAGGTGTCGGCGGCCCGGGTGGCCCGGTCCAGGAAGGGGTCGAGCACCCCGGCGCCCACGGTGACCGCACCCTGGCCGAGCTGGGTGCGCAGCGCGCGCAGCTTGACCCTGGCCTGCCAGGCCGCCGCGCCGTCGCCGCGGTGCTGGGCCAGCAGCATGTCCAGCGCCGCCTGGCCGGCCCGTCCGTACAGGCCCAGCCGGGACAGCCACGGACCGGTCTCCTGGGTCAGGGTGTTGCCGGCCATGCCGGGGCCCGCCTGGTTGTCGGTGCCGCGCAGCGCGTCCAGGGCGCCGGCCATGGTGGTGAAGGCGGCCCGCAGCGGGTCGGCGGCCTGCTGGAGCCTGGCCAGGTCGGTGCTGCCGCCGCCGGTGGGCTGCAGGGCCGCCCAGAACGCGTCGATCAGCGGGGTCAGGTAGCCGGACTCCTGGGCGGACAGCGGGGAGGAGGAGCTGTTGCCCGCCAGCGCGGTGAGCGCGGCCAGCGCCGGTCCGGTGCCCGCGTCCGCCGCGCTGCCGGGCACCGTCTCGGCGGCCAGGGTGCGCAGCGCGTACTGCCAGGAGGCGTCGGACCGGTAGCCGGTGGGGTTCCAGGCGTAGTCCGCGGCGGTGGCCAGCGGCAGCTGCGAGGCGGCGGCCTGCTGCATGCCCGCCGTCAGCAGCATCGCCGAGCGGGCGGCCACCTCGGGGTCGCGCCCGGTGTAGGGGCCGAGGAAGAGCCGGTCGGGGGTCGAGTCGTTGACCGGGTAGTTGTCCATGGTGACCAGCGGGTGGCCGAAGAGCGCCGCGGTGTCGGTGGTCTGACCGGCCGTGATCTTGCCCGGGATCACCCCCACCCCGCTCCAGGCCACCTGGACGGCCTTCGGCAGCGCGGCGGCCAGCGCGGTGCGGTAGGGGCTGCTGCCCTGCTGGTGGAACTCGGTCGGGACGATCGAGAGCGCGGCCAGGTCCTGGTGCTGGTCGATCAGCCGCTGCTGCACGGCCGCGGCCAGCTTGGCCTGCGCCTTGGCGGCGGCGGCCGGGCCGGTGCCGAATTCGTCCTCGTCGGCCGAGCAGTGCCACTCGTCGTAGCTGACGTCGTCGAACTGCAGCTGGAAGGCGCCGAAGCCCAGGTCGCGCATGGCCGACAGCTTGGCCACCAGCGCGTCCACGTCCTTGCCCGAGCTGTAGCAGAAGTTCTGGCTGGGGGAGATCGCGTAGCCGAGGGTGACGTGGTCGGTCTTGGCCCGCTCGGCCAGCGTGCGCAGGTCGTGCTGCTGCGCGGCGGGGTAGGGGTCGCGCCACAGGTCCTGGCGGTACGGGTCGTCACCGGGGGAGTAGAGGTAGAAGTTCTGCTTGGTCCGGCCCAGGAAGTCGAGCAGGTCGAGGCGCTGGGCGGTGGTCCACGGGGTGCCGTAGAAGCTCTCGGCGGTGCCGCGCACCGGTGACCCGGTGGGCCAGTCGCGCAGCGTCAGGCCGGGGAAGCCGTAACTGCCGGGCCCCTGGCCCTGGCCGGCCGGGACGGCGGTGAGCAGCTGGCGCAGGCTCTGCGCGGCGTAGAAGGTGCCGGTGGCGTCCACGCCGGCGAGCACCACCGCGCCGTAGCTGCCGCCCGGGGTGGGCAGCTGACCGGTCGCCAGCGCGTAGCCGCCGTCCGGCAGCCCGTCCGGGGCGCCGCCGCCGAGCGTCTGCAGCACCTGGGCGGCGGCCGGGTCGGGCTGCTCCTCGGCGCCGCCGACGTAGACCACCAGCGAGCCGGGCGCGGGGGTGGGGGCGGCGGCCAGCGGGGTGACCAGGCTGGTGGCGCCCGCCTCGATCAGCACCTCGCGCACGGCCGCCAGCGCGCCCGGATCCGCCTGGGCGCCCGCCACCAGGGTCACGTCCGCGGGGACCGTCACCGGCTTGCCGGACTGCTGGAGCTGCTGCGGGCGCGGGAAGACCTGAGGGTCGGTCAGGCTGCCGAGCGGGGTGGGCACCGGAGTGCTGCTGACCGCGTAGGACGCCGGCTGTGCGGTGGCCGCCCCGGCCGGGACGGCGGTGGCCAGCGCGCCGATCACGGCGGCGGCCGAGAGGGTGGCGGCGATCCGCAGCGCGGCCCTGCGGTGCGAGAGCGCCTCGGGGTGCGCCGTGCCGGTGCCGCTGACGGTGCGTCCGGTGGGCTGCGCCTCGCGCTCGGCCCGGACGGCGGCGAGCAGCGGCTCGGTGCCCTTCAGGTCGGAGATCAGCCGGTCCGCCGTGCGCGGCGCGACCAGGCGGGCGGTGCGAGCGGTGGCTCGACGGGTGACATGGACGGCGGGATGCTGCAGGACCTCGCGCAGAACCGGGCTGGCTTCGAGCTGCTGCCGCAATCGCCGCCCGGCGGCTGCGGACACACGGGTCTGCACGGGGGCCTCCTCGCGACCGGGGCAATCGGCCGAACGGGGTGATCGACGGGCGTGCGACGACTGCCCCACGGCCCCCCGACCGACACGCCAGCCCTCGCTGCCACAGCCCACCAGGTGCGCATGTGCACTGTCAACGCGAGCCGGTCCGATGACCGTTCCATCCCATTTTGTCGCGCGTGTCGCATGCTCGGGCGGCGGCGCTCGCCGCGCCGCCGCGCCCCCGCCTCCGGCGCGCCGTTGCGGATGGTGGCCGGGCGGGCCGGGTAGGAGTGGAGCCTGACTGACGCTCACCCGGCCGCAGCAGCCGTACCGCACCGCGCAGTTGTCCTCGAACCTCAGGGAGACCGTGTTGGCCGCCTATCTCGACCACCATGACGAGAACAGTGACGCCTCCTCAGGGCCGGTACCGGACCATACGGACAGCGCGGAGGCGGGCGAGGAGACCCCCGGTCCCGCGCTGATCGCGCTGGCCCACGCGCACGGCGTGGACAGCAGCTACGACCCCGGCGAGGGCGAGCCGGTCCAGGTCGGCGCCGCCACCCTGATCGCCGTGCTCGGCGCGCTGGGCGTGGACGCGAGCAGCCCGCAGGCCGTCGAGCGGGAGCTGGCCGCGCACCGGGCCGCCGCCGCAGCCCGGCTGCTGCCGCCCTGCCTGGTGGTGCGGGCCGGCCGCCGCACCGCGCTGGACGTGCCCGCCGCCACCCGGCTGCGGATCGCGCTGGAGGACGGCGGCGAGTGGCAGCTGCCCTCGGCCCGGGCGCACTGGCTGCCGGCCGACCTGCCGCTCGGCCGGCACACCCTGCACCTCGACCTGGCCGGGCGCGCCGAGTCCGCCACCCTGATCGTGGCCCCCGAGCGGCTGGCCGCGCTGCCCGGGCGCGGCTGGGGGCTGCTGGCCCAGCTCTACTCGGTGCTCTCCGAACGCTCCTGGGGCATGGGCGACCTCGGCGACCTGACCGAACTCGTCCAGTGGTCGGGCGGCACGCTCGGCGCGGACTTCGTCCAGATCAACCCGCTGCACGCGGCGCTGCCCACCGTCCCCTCCGACCCCTCGCCCTACCGCCCCTCCTCGCGGCGCTTCGCCGACCCGGTCCACCTGCGCATCGAGGCGGTGCCCGAGTACGCGTACGTCGAGGCGGCCGACCGGGCCGCGCTGGACGAGCTGGCGCAGCGCGGCGCCCGGCTGCGCGCCGAGGTGCTGGCGCACGACGGACTGATCGACCGGGACGCGGTGTGGACGGTCAAGCGCGCGGCGCTCGAACTGCTGCACGCCGTCCCGCGCGGCCCGGGCCGGGAGGCCGCCTACCAGGCCTACGTCCGGCGCGAGGGCCGCTGGCTGGAGCGCTATGCCACCTGGAACGCGCTGGCCGAGGTGCACGGCAGCGACTGGCGGCACTGGCCGCACGGCCTGCGCCACCCCGACTCGCCCCAGGTAGCCGCCGCCCGCGCCGAGCTGGCCGGGGCCGTCGCGTTCCACCGCTGGCTCTGCTGGCAGCTGGACGAGCAGCTCGGCGCCGCCCAGCGGGCCGCCGAAGCGGCCGGCATGGCGCTCGGCCTGATCCACGACCTGGCGATCGGCGCCCATCCCGACGGCGCCGACGCCTGGGTGCTGCAGGACCACCTGGCCGCCGGCATCGCGGTCGGCGCCCCGCCGGACGCCTTCAACGCGCACGGCCAGGACTGGGGCCTGCCGCCCTGGCGCCCCGACGCGCTGGCCGCCGCCGGCTACGCCCCGTACGCCGAGCTGCTGCGCGCCGCCGCCCGGCATGCGGGGGCGATCCGGATCGACCACGTGATGGGTCTGTTCCGGCTCTGGTGGGTGCCCGAGGGCCGCCCGCCCACCGAGGGCGCCTACGTGCGCTACGACGCCGCGGCGATGCTCGGCGTGCTCGCCCTGGAGGCGCACCGGGCCGGCACCGCGGTGATCGGCGAGGACCTCGGCACGGTCGAGCCCGGGGTGCGCGAGGAGCTGACGGCGCGCGGCGTGCTGGGCACCTCGGTGCTCTGGTTCGAACGGGACTGGACCGGCAAGGAGGGCGCCAAGGGCGCGCCGCTGGTGCCCGAGCACTGGCGACCCGGCTGCCTGGCCACCCTGACCACCCACGACCTGCCGAGCACCGCCGCCCGGCTGTCCGGCGATCACGTCCGACTGCGTCACCAACTCGGCCTGCTCGCAAGGCCATTGGTCGAGGAGGAGCAGGCCGCGGCGGGCGAGCTGGCCGACTGGCGGGCCGAGCTGACCCGGCTCGGCCTGCTGGCCGAGGGTGCCGAGCTCGATGCGGCCGCGCTCTACCGGTTCCTGCTGGCCACACCGGCCGAGCTGGTCGGCCTCTGGCTGCCCGACACGGTCGGCGATCCGCGGCCGCAGAACCTGCCCGGTACCTGGGACCAGTACCCGAACTGGCGACTGCCCGTGGCGGACGGCACCGGAACCCCCGTCACCCTGGAGCGGCTGGCCGCCGGAGCCGGTGCCGCCGAGCTGGGCGGACTGCTGCGCGAGGGGCTGGCGGCCTGGCGGGCCCAGCGGCGGGCGGGGCTGCCCGGGCGTGCGGCGACGGGTGAACTCGGAAGGCCGACCCCGCCGAGCGACCCCCAGTAAAGGGCCGGTACCTTGAGGAACGTGGACAAGAGGAACGCTATGCGCGCCGGTGCGGTCTCCGCGGCGGCCACGCTGATGATGCTGCTGTCGTCGCCGGCCTTCGCCGCGACCGGGACCGGGACCGAGGAGCAGGCGAGCCTGAGCGTCGCCCAGTCCCTCGGCCTGTTCGTCGCGACGCCGATCGTGCTGTTCGCGATCATCGCCGGCCTGGTCGTGCTGGGCACCTCCAGCGGCAACAAGGCCAAGGCCAAGAAGAAGTAACCCGTACCGTCCCGTCCGCCCCGCCGACCGTCGCCGGTCGGCGGGGCGGACGTGTGGCTGCCGCCCGGTTCCCGTGCCGCCGGTGAACGGCCCGGTCAGACCCCCGCCGCGCCCAGCAGTGCGCCGGCCGCGTAGGCCACCGCCATCGCCAGGCCGCCGCCCAGCACGTTGCGCAGCACCGAGGGCCGCAGCGGCGCCTCGCCGAGCCGGGCGCTCGTCCAGCCGGTGAGCAGCAGCGCGCAGAGCACCGCCAGGACCGTCACCGGCACCCGCAGCGCCACCGGCGGCAGCACGATCGCCAGCAGCGGCAGCAGCGCGCCCACCGTGAAGGACAGGAAGCTGGCCCAGGCCGCGTGCCAGGGATTGACGATCTGCTCGGGGTCGATGCCCAGCTCGACCCGGGCGTGCGCGGTCAGCGCGTCCCGCGCGGTGAGTTGCTCGGCGACCTCCCTGGCCACCTCGCGGGTCAGCCCGCGGTCCACCAACAGCCCGGTCAGCTCGTCGAGTTCCTCCTCCGGCTGCTCGGCCAGCTCGCGCTCCTCGTAGGCGAGCGCGGCCTGCTCGGAGTCGCGTTGGGCGCTCACCGAGACGTACTCGCCGGAGGCCATCGAGAGCGACCCCGCCAGCAGGCCGGCCAGGCCCGCGGTCAGCAGGGCGTCGGAGGACGAGGTCGCCCCCGCGACGCCGACCACCAGGCCGGCGGTCGACACGATGCCGTCGTTGGCGCCGAGCACCGCGGCGCGCAGCCAGTTCAGCCTGGTCCCCAGGGCGCCGTTTCGGCTCTCGTCCACGCTCCAGTGTCGCCAGCCGGGGTGCGGCGGCGCACCGACCCGGCGGTCGGCGGCGTGTCGGATCAGCCCTCGGCGTCGACCAGGTAGCCGCCCAGGCCGGGGGTGCCGAGCCGGCGGCCGTCGGGCAGCACTGCCAGCGCCTCGTAGCCGTCCTGGGCCGTCACCCAGTCCAGCGCCCGCAGCGGGCCCATCGCGAAGGCCGCCGTGGCGTAGGCGTCGGTGCGGGCCAGGCGCCGGCCGATCAGGGTCAGCGAGCGCAGCCCGCGGGCCGGGCCGCCGTGCTTGGGGTCCACGATGTGCCCGCCGCGCTCGGCGGTGCCCGAGGTGGCGACGGCGAAGCCTGCCGCGTGCTCGCCCTGGTCGGACCGCTGTGCGATGACGGCCGCCAGGAACCCCGTACGGTCCGGGTCCGCCACGCCCACCCGCCACGGCTGCCCGGGCGCCGCCTCGCCGCTGGCCTGCACGTCGCCGCCGCCGGTCACGCTGTGGTGCCGGTAGCCGGCCTCGAGCAGCAGGTCGGAGGCCCGTTCGACGGCCCAGCCCTTCACCCAGCCGGAGGGGTCGAGCCGCCCGCCGGGTCGTGCGGTGAACCAGCCGCCGGTCTCGGCCGCGACCGCCGCGCAGTGCTCCAGCGCCTCGCCGACCAGCGGGTCGCACTGGGCGAGGGTCAGCTCGCCGCGGGCCAGCCGGCTGAGCTGGCTGTGCGGCAGGTAGGGGGAGAAGAGCGCGTCCAGGCGGTGCAGCTCGGCGAGCGCGGGGCCCAGGATGCCGGGCCGCCCCGGTTCCGCGTCGCGCACCGCGAAGGAGAAGACCGTGCCCATCGCCGCCTCGGCGTGCCGCAGCATCAGTGCGTGCCGGCCTGGTCGAGTGCGCTCTGCAGGGAGCGGGTGTAGCCCTGGCTGGTGTAGGTGGCGCCGGAGACCGCGTCGATCCGGGCGCTGCCGGCGGCGATCGCCTCCTGGTTCAGCTGGGGCAGCGCGTAGCTGTTGATCTCCTCGTCGCGGTTGGTGTCCGAGGGGTACTGCAGGACGTCGACCTTGCTGAGCTTGCCGCCGGTGAGGGTGATCCTGACCTGGACCGGGCCGTAGCGGGTGTCGATGGCGCTGCCGGTGACGGTCCTGGTGGCGGCGCCCGCGCTCGCGTTGGGGGCCGCGCTTGCACTGGAAGTCGGTCCGGTCGACGTTCCGTTCGACGGCTGGTCGGGGGCGACCGTCGCTCCGGTGTCGGAGGAGATCACCGGCGTGCTCTGCGCCGACGTACTCCCGTGCGGCTTGAGGGAGAGCAGCAGCACGACCCCGGCCGCCGTGGCCGCGGTGGTGACGATGGTTCGGCGCATCAGCCGGTGCTCCTTCAGCAGACTCAGGTTCAGCAGGTTCAGCAGGTTCAGCAGGCTCAATGGGTTCAGCAGACTCAGAAGACGAAGGACTCGTGGTGGATCCGGTGGCGCGGCACCCCCGCCGCCCGCAGCTCCCGGATCGTCGCCGCGGTGAACCCGTCCGGCCCGCACACGTAGACCTCGTGCCCGGTCAGCCGCGGTACCGTCCGGGTCAGCCGGGCCGCCGTGAACGGATCGTCCAGCTCCGCCCGGCTGCCGACCAGGAAGGCCAGCCGGGCCCGTCGCCGCGCCGCCACCTCCTCCAGCTCCTCGCGGAAGATCAGGTCCTCGGCCCGTCGGGCCCGGTAGAGCAGGGTCAGCTCGCCGGGGCGGGCCGGGACCGTCTCGAAGAGCGCCCGGATCGGGGTGATCCCGACGCCCGCCGCGATCAGCAGCACCGGCCGCGCGCCGCCCCGGCGCGCCGTGAACGCGCCGTACGGGCCCTCGGTGCGCACCCGTACGCCCGGTTGCAGCGCGGCCACCGCCGCACTGTGCCCGCCGAGGTCCTTCACCGTGAACCGCAGGAAGCGCGGGTGCGGCGGCGCGGAGAGCGAGTACGGGTTGGCCGCCCAGCGCAGGCCCGGCGCCAGGAACTGGAGCCGGAAGAACTGGCCGGGGCGGCACCGCAGTTCGTCCAGCCGCTCGCCGGTCAGGAAGACCGACACCACGCCGGGCGCCTCCGGCCGCACCTCGGCGACCCGCAGCCGGTGCCGCCGGTCGCGCAGGAACGGCACCGCCAGCCGGTACCAGCCGAGCAGGGCGAAGGACCCCAGGTAGAGCCCCCACCAGCCGAGCAGCCCCACGCCCTCGGCCAGGTCGGCGCCGTTGGCCAACTGGTGGGCGAAGGCCAGCGCGATCGCCAGGTAGGTCGCCAGGTGCAGGTAGTACCAGGCCTCGTAACTCAGCCGGCGGCGCGCCGCCCGCGCCGAGACGGCGCCGGTGCCCAGCATCAGCAGGGTGCCGATGGTCGCCTTGAGCATCTCCGGGTAGTGGAAGACCAGTTGGACGCCCTCCGGGAGCACCCCGCGGTGCGCCGTCAGCGCGTAGCCCCAGGTCACCGTCAGCACGTGCGCGGTGACCAGGCCCACCAGGTAGCGGCCGCCCAGCGCGTGCCAGCGGGCCAGCCGGTCGGCGCCCACCTCGCGCTCCAGCACCGGGATCCGGGCCATCAGCAGGAGCAGCACCGGCGCCGCGTACCCCGCCAGCAGTCCGGTGATCCGTGCCGCGCCGGTCAGCCACTGGTCGGCCCCGGTCACGGCGTAGGTGTCCCGCCACCAGAGCGCCAGGATGCCCAGCGCGCCCGCCGCGATCAGGGCCGGCACCAGGGCTGCCAGGATCAGGCCCACTCCCGGCAGCTCGCGGGGCTGGTCCTCCGTGGGCGCGGCCTGCCGGGTGCGGCGGTGGGTGGCGGTGCTCACAAGCTGTTCTCCTCGTGCTACGGGCTTGGCCACAGTGCCAGGAAAAGCTCTCAATTCCCTCTGATCCCGAACCGTCCACACCCGGGCTCCAGGGCATTTGTGCAGGTCAGGGCGGTTCACCTGACTGAGACATCTCACCGTCTTCTCATCGGGACCCCGCAGACTGGACCCGTTCCCCGACAATGGGGAGGCCCGTCCCCCCGTCGCCCCCGAACGGACCCCACGACCTCATGACCCCACGCCGCATCCTGGTTGTCGACGACGAACCCGATCTGATCGAGGTCCTGTGCGGCGCGCTGCGTTACGAGGGCTGGCAGGCACGCGGCGCCGCGACCGGCGAGCAGGCCGTCGCCGCCGCGCTCGACTGGGCCCCCGACGCGGTCGTGCTCGACATGATGCTGCCCGACCTGGACGGCCTGGCGGTGCTCGCCCGGATCCACGCCGAGCGCCCCGAGGTCCGGGTGCTCTTCCTCACCGCCCGGGATGCCGTCGAGGACCGGATCGCCGGCATCACGGCCGGCGGCGACGACTACGTGACCAAGCCGTTCAGCCTGGCCGAGGTGGTGGTCCGGCTGCGCGGCCTGCTGCGCCGGGCCGAGCCCGCCCCCGTCGCGCCGCCGCCGGACGCGCTGGTGGTGGGGGACCTGGTGCTGGTCGAGTCGGCCCGCGAGGTGACCCGGGCCGGCGACCCGGTCGAGCTCAGCCCCACCGAGTACGCGCTGCTGCGCTACCTGATGAGCCACCCGCGCCAGGTGCTGAGCAAGGCCCAGCTGCTGGAGGCCGTCTGGTCCTACGACTTCGGCGGCCGGGCGCACGTGGTGGAGCTGTACATCAGCTACCTGCGCAAGAAGATCGACGCCGGGCGGCCGCCGATGATCCACACCGTCCGCGGGGTCGGTTACCTGCTCAAGCCCGCCGCCACCGCCGCCACCGCCGCGCCGTGAGCCGCCCCGCCCAGCGGCTGCGCCCGTCCGCGCTGCGCCCGCGCACCCTGCGGGCGCGGCTGATCACGGGCCTGGTCGCGCTGCTGCTGGTGATCTTCGCCGGGGTCGGCCTGGCGGTCACCACCGCGCTCCAGCACTACCTGCTGGTCCGCCTCGACCAGCAGCTCTCCGACACCGGCGGCCGCTACGCAGCCAGCCTCGAACACGGCGCCGTCGTCCCCGGCCAGCTCATGGACCCGCGCGACACCCGCGCCCAGGCCCCCGGCACCTTCGGCGCCCGGCTGCTGCACGGCAGCGTCACCGCCGCCGGCGTGGTGGACGGCGACGCGGACGACGCGGGTGTGGAGGCCGGCACCATCCCCGCCGACACCGACGACCTGGTCAAGCTCGGCCCCGCCGGCCAGCGCACCCTGGCCGCCCTGCCGGTCGCCGGGCCCGCCCGCACCGTCGAGCTGGCCAACCTCGGTTCCTACCGGGTCCGCGCGGTGGCCGGCCAGGACGGCGACGTGCTCGTCACCGGCCTGCCGCTGCGCCCGCTGACCGACACCGTGCACCAGGCGATCCTGGTCGAGGCCACCGTCTTCGCCGCCGCGCTCGGCGTCGCCGGCCTGGCCGGCGTGCTCTGGCTGCGCCTGGCGCTGCGCCCGCTGGACCGGATCGCGGTGACCGCCGAGCGGGTGAGCGCGCTCCCGCTGGCCCGCGGCGAGGTGGTGCTCTCCGAACGCGTGCCGGGCACCGCCGCCGATCCGGCCACCGAGACCGGCCGGGTGGGCCTGGCCCTCAACCGGATGCTCGGCCACGTCGAGGACGCCCTCGCCCAGCGCCACGCCGTCGAGGACCGCCTGCGCTCCTTCGCCGCCGACGCCGGCCACGAACTGCGCACCCCCGTCGCCACCGTGCGCGGCCACGCCGAACTGGCCCTGCGCCACCCCGAGCCGATCGCCCCGCCCGTGCGGCACGCCCTCGAACGCGTCGAGGCCGAGGCCCGCCGGATGGGCGCCATCGTCGACGACCTGCTCCTGCTCGCCCGCCTGGACGCCGGCCGCCCGCTCGCCGCCGCCGAGGTCGACCTCACCCGCCTCGCCCTGGACTGCACCGACGACGCCCGCGCCGCCGCCACCACCCACCACTGGCGCCTGGACCTGCCCGCCGAACCCGTCCTGGTCACCGGCGACGAGGACCGCCTGCGCCAGGTCCTCGCCAACCTCCTCGCCAACGCCCACCGCCACACCCCGCCCGGCACCACCGTCACCCTCCAACTCGCCGGCCACCGCCTCACCGTCACCGACGACGGCCCCGGCATCCCCCCGGACCTGGCCCCCCACGTCTTCGACCGCTTCGTCCGCGGCGACCACACCCGCTCCCGCACCACCGGCACCACCGGCCTCGGCCTCGCCATCGCCCACGCCATCGCCGCCGCCCACGGCGGCTCGCTGACGCTACGTCAGATCGACGGTCCGGGAGCGGTGTTCGTGCTGGAGCTGCCGTAGCGGCCCGGGAAAGACCGAGGGGCTGCCCTTCCGGAAGGAAGGGCAGCCCCTCGGCTGTGGCAAGGCCGGGCGTCAGGCGTCAGCCCGCCGCGCGGTCCGCCTCGCGGGCCTTGAGGGCGCGCTCCACGCCGGCGCGGGACTCGATGACCAGGCGGGCCAGGGCCGGGGCCGGGTCGGCGGTGGCGAGCCAGGTGTCGGTGGCTTCCAGGGTGGCGGGAGAGACCTGGTAGCTGGGGTAGAGGCCCACGATGATCTGCTGCGCGATCTCGTGGCTGCGGGTCTCCCAGACGCCGATGAGCGCGTCGAAGTACCGTGCCGTGTACGGCGCCAGCAGCTCGCGGTGGTCGGCGATGTTGAAGCCGGTGATGACCGCGTCCTGGACGTAGTTGGTCAGGGTGTCGGAGTCGACGACCGAGGCCCAGGCGGCTGCCTTGGCGTCCGCGGTGGGGCGGGCGGCGCGGCAGGTGGCGGCCTTCTCCTGGCCCGCGGCGGTGTTGTCGCGGGCGAGTTCCGCCTCGATGGCGGCCTCGTCGGCGCGGCCGACCGCGACCAGGCGGATGAGCAGCTCCCAGCGCAGGTCGGTGTCGACGGCCAGGCCCTGCAGCTCGACCGAACCGTCCAGCAGGCCCGCCAGCAGGTCGAGTTGACCGTCGGTGCGGGCGACGGCGGCCAGCGCCCTGGCCCAGGCGAGCTGGTGGTCGCTGCCGGGGGCGGCGGCACGCAGCTGCTCCTCGGTGGCGGCGGCCCAGACGAGCAGGCCCTCCTCGCGCCAGGCGGGGTCGGCGTAGAGCTCGAGGGCGAGCTTGGCCTGGCGGTGCACCGACTGGACCACGCCGATGTCGGACTCCTCCGGCAGGCCGGCGACGGCGAGCGCGAGGTAGTCGCGGGTGGGCAGTTCGCCGTCCCGGGTCATGTCCCAGGCGGCGGCCCAGACCAGCGCGCGCGGCAGCGGCTCGGCGAAGGCACCCAGGTGCTCGGTGACCACGGCGAGCGAGTCGGCGTCCAGGCGCAGCTTGGCGTAGGACAGGTCGTCGTCGTTGAGCAGGACGACGGACGGACGCGCGCGCCCGGTCAGCTGCGGCACCGCGGTCAGCTCGCCGTCCACGTCGAGTTCGACGCGGTCGGTGCGGACCAGCTTGCCCTCGGTGAGCTCGTAGCAGCCGATGGCGATCCGGTGCGGGCGCAGGGCGGCCGAGCCCTTGGCGCCGGCCGGCAGCGCGGGCGCCTCCTGGCGGACCGCGAAGGAGGTGATGACGCCGTCGGCGTCGGTCTCGATCTCGGGGCGCAGGATGTTGATCCCGGCGGTCTCCAGCCAGGCCTTGGACCAGGCCCGCAGGTCGCGCCCGCTGGCCTTCTCCAGTGCGCCGAGCAGGTCGGCGAGGGTGGTGTTGCCCCAGGCGTGCTGCTTGAAGTAGGCGCGCACGCCCTCGAAGAAGGCGTCCTGGCCGACGTAGGCCACCAGCTGCTTGAGGACGGAGGCGCCCTTGGCGTAGGTGATGCCGTCGAAGTTGACCTGGACGTCCTCCAGGTCGTTGATCTCGGCCATGATCGGATGGGTGGAGGGCAGCTGGTCCTGCCGGTAGGCCCAGGTCTTCATCTGGTTGGCGAAGGTGGTCCAGCCGTTGGGCCACTTGGTGCCGGTCGGCTCGACCAGCGAGACCATCTCCGCGTAGGTGGCGAACGACTCGTTGAGCCAGAGGTCGTTCCACCACTCCATGGTGACCAGGTTGCCGAACCACATGTGGGCCAGCTCGTGCAGGATCGTGGTGGCACGGGCCTCGTAGGAGGCGTCCGTGACCTTCGAGCGGAAGACGTACTGGTCGCGGAAGGTGACCGCGCCCGCGTTCTCCATCGCGCCGGCGTTGAACTCCGGGACGAAGAGCTGGTCGTACTTCTCGAACGGGTAGGCGAAGTCGAACTTCTCCTGGAAGTACGTGAAGCCCTGCCGGGTGACGTCGAAGATCGCCTCGGCGTCCAGGAACTCCCGCAGCGAGGGGCGGCAGTAGATGCCCAGCGGGACGACCTGGTCGCCGTCGGTGAACGAGTCGAAGACGCCGACGTAGGGGCCCGCGATGATGGCGGTGATGTAGCTGGAGATCCGGCCGGTCGGGGAGAACGACCAGACCTGGGTGTCGCCGTCGCCACTCGGCCGGGGGGTGGGCGAGTTGGAGACGACCACCCAGCCGCGCGGAGCGGTCACGGTGAAGGTGAAGCTCGCCTTGAGGTCGGGCTGCTCGAAGGAGGCGAACACCCGCCGGGCGTCCGGCACCTCGAACTGGCTGTACAGGTAGGTCTCGCCGTCCACCGGGTCGACGAACCGGTGCAGGCCCTCACCGGTGTTGGTGTACGCGCAGTCGGCGACCACCCGCAGCTCGTTCTCGGCGGCCAGGCCGGTCAGCGCGATCCGGCTGTCGGCGAAGGCGGACAGTGCCACCTGCTCGCCGTTCAGCACGATCTCGCGCACCTCGGGGGCGACCAGGTCGATGAAGGTGGTGGCGCCGGGCTCCTCGGCCGTGAACCGGACCACGGTGGTGGACCGGAACGTAGCACTGTCACGGGCCGAGCTCAGGTCGAGCTCGATGTCGTACGCATCCACATGGAGGAGAGCCGCTCGGGTGCGGGCCTCCTCACGGGTCAAGTTGGTGCCAGGCACTCGCAGGACTCCTTCGTCAGGCTTCTTGGGCGCATCCTCCCACGCCGCCCGAGCGGAGCCCGAGTGCTTTGTCCGGGAGGGCAATCCGGTTGCCCTCCCGGAACGGACCGACCGTGATGTCCGGTCAGCTCTTCGTGCTCAGCCCTTGCTGTACATGGTGGCGGTGTTCTCCATCGGCAGCTGCGGGATGTTGAGCACCCGGCCGTCGCTGAGGTAGAAGACCTCCGCGCCCTGGAACGGCATGAAGCTGCTGGCGTTCGCCTTGCTGCTGAAGGCGGCGAGCTGGGTCACGCTGCCGTCGACCGGGCTCAGCGAGACCACCCGGCCGCTCTTGCCGAAGCCGTCCATGGTGACCGCGGTCGGCGTGGACGGGTTGTCCACCAGGCGCAGGCCGTTCTCGGCGCCGCCGTCGACGGTCCACAGGGTCTTGCCGCCGACCAGGTCGATGGCCCGGATCGCGGTCTTGCCGCTCTGGTCGACCTCGACGTAGAGGTTGTTGCCGATCACCAGGCTCTTGGTCATCGGGTCCGAGGCGGCGGAGAGCTGCAGCCGGTCCTGCCCGGTGACCTTCAGCGGGATCTTGGCCTCCGGGTTGCCCGAGGAGTCCACGCCGACGAAGTAGTCGTTGTCGTAGCCCGAGGAGATCTGCACCACCAGCGGCGAGGCCGAGACGATGTTGGTGAGCCGCTCGCCGCTGCCGAGGTTGAAGGTTTCGGTGGTCTTGCCGGTGTTGGCGTCCAGGAGCGTCAGCTGCTGCTCCGGGGAGGCCTCGGCGCAGTCGTCGCTGACCGCGATCACGGCGCCGGCCGCGTCGGCGTTGTCCGAGCAGTACTTGGCGCGGTCGTTGTAGTGCCAGACGGAGCTGCCGTCGGTCAGGTTGAAGCCGGCCAGCAGCGAGCCGCTGGCGGCGGCGAGCGTGGTGTCGGTGACGGTGACCTGGGTCTGGAAGCTCTTGCTGCTGAGCGGCGAGCCGACCTTGTAGATCAGCCGCCCGGTGGTGGCGTCGATGGCGCCGACCGCCGCGCAGTCGTCGTCGCCGAGGTTGAAGCTGACGCCGCCGATGTTGTTCTTGTTGACGCTCTTGGACATGCTGCAGAACGACTTGGTGCCGTCCGGCACCTTCAGCGTCCAGGCGACCTTGCCGTCGCTCAGGTTGTAGCCGGTCAGGCCGGTGGCGTCGCCGCGGACCAGCAGCTTGTCGGTGGTCCACAGGCCGATGGTGCGCTGGTCGCTGGCGCTGCCGTCGACCTTGGGGACGGTCCAGGAGACGGCGAGCTTGCCGGCGTCACCCCCACCGCCCCCGCCGCCGGTGGTCCCGCCGCTGGTGTTGTGCGTCGGCTTGTTGCCGCCGAACAGCACCACCAGGCCGATCACGATGGCGATCGACAGCACGGTGCCGGCGATCGCGCCGAAGACCATCACGGGGTTGCGCTGCTTGGTCGGCGCGGGGCCGACCTGGACGGCGGGCCCGGGGAAGCCGTAGCCCGTGGCGCCCTGCTGGCCGTAGCCGCCCTGCTGCGCGCCGAAGACGGGCTGGACGGGCGGCGCGGGCTGGGCGTAACCGCCCTGCTGCGCACCGAAGACGGGCGGCGCGGGCGGCTGCTGCGGAGCGGTCTGCGGGTAGCCGTAGGACGAACCGCCCCGCGGGTCGTACGGGCCCACCGGCGCACCCGGGGGCGGCGTGGCGCCCGGCTGCGCGGGGAAGGCGGCGGCGGTCGGCTGGTAGCTGAGGTTGGCCGCCGCACCAGGCGCACCGCCCGGAGCACCGCCGGGCGCCGCCCCCGGCGCACCACCCGGAGCGCCCGCCGGCTGCGGCGGTACGGCAGGCGCGCCCGGTGGCGCCTGGGCCGGTACCGGCGCTCCGCCGAGCTGCGTCATCTGGTCCGCGACCGCCGCCGGGTCGACTCCCGCGCCGCGCTGATCCCCTGCCATGTGATGCCCCGTCATTATGCGTCTGGAAGGCCGTCCGCCCCGCCCGCTGTGGCTCGGGGGGCTGGATGGACGGTCGAGAATTACAGGACATCGTAAGGGCGCGGGGTTTTCGGACACTCCCAGGTCCTGCCCGGCACGCCCGCTTCCCGGGCCGGTGCGTCCCGCGGGCCCGTCCCGCCTCCCGGCCCGGCGGGCCGCGCCGCCGTCGGCACTGACCGCGCGGTTGAGCCGCCGCTGAGCTTTCCCGCCCACCGGGTGGCAGCCTTGACGAAGCCGTGCGCGGGTCACTCGGCATAGAGTTCAGAAGTTGAAGGTGACCTTGTCGGGCACCGGTGCCGACGGCAGCGGCGGCCGACGGCGGCGCGGAACCGACCGCAACGGCGCGGTGAGGGGCGGGAACCGTCGGGTTCCCGCGCCCGAAGGAGGGTATTTCATGTCCATGGACACGCCGGGTTCGCAGTCCTCGCTGCACCGCGCCAACCTCGAACGGGTGCTGCGCGCGGTGCGGATGGCGGGTTCGCTGACCCAGGCCGAGATCGCCCGGGCCACCGGACTCTCGGCGGCGACGGTCTCCAACATCGTCCGCGAGCTCAAGGAGGGCGGCACGGTGGTGGTGGCCGACACCTCCTCCGGCGGCCGCCGGGCCCGCAGCGTCTCGCTCAGCGGGGATGCCGGGATCGTGGTCGGGGTCGACTTCGGCCACTCGCACCTGCGGGTGGCGGTGGGCAACCTGGCGCACCGGGTGCTCGCCGAGGAGAGCGAGCCGATGAACGTGGACGTCTCCGCCGAGCAGGGCTTCGCCCGGGCCGAGGCGCTGGTGGAGCGGTTGCTGGCGCAGGCCGGTTTCCGCCCGGACAAGGTGATCGGGGTGGGCCTGGGCGTGCCGGGCCCGATCGACGTGGAGACCGGGGCGCTGGGCTCGACGGCGATCCTGCCCGGCTGGACGGGCATCGCGCCGGGCCGGGAGCTGTCCAAGCGCCTGGGCATGGAGGTCTACGTCGACAACGACGCCAACCTCGGCGCGCTCGGCGAGCTGGTCTGGGGCGCGGGCCGGGGGGTGAGCGACCTGGCCTACATCAAGGTGGCCAGCGGCGTCGGCTCCGGCCTGGTGATCAACGGCCAGATCTACCGGGGCCAGGGCGGCACGGCCGGCGAGATCGGGCACATCACGCTGGACGAGTCGGGCCCGGTCTGCCGCTGCGGCAATCGCGGCTGCCTGGAGACCTTCGTCGGCTCGCGCTACCTGCTCAACCTCTTGAACGCGAGCCATGAGCGCGAGTTGACGCTCTCCTCGATGGTGCAGCTGGCGCAGCAGGGCGATCTGGGCTGCCGACGGGTGATCGCGGACGCGGGCCGGCAGATCGGCACCGGTGTCGCGACGCTGTGCAACCTGCTGAACCCGCGTCGGGTGATCCTGGGCGGGGACCTGGCCGAGGCCGGTGAGCTGGTGCTTTCCCCGATCCGGGACTCCGTGGCGCGGTATGCGATCCCGTCCGCGGCACGGCAGTTGTCGATCGTCCCGGGCACGCTGGGTGGCCGGGCCGAGGTGCTCGGCTCGCTCGCGCTGGTGATGAGCGAGATGGGCGAAACCGGTGCAATCGGGCACAACTCGCAGGCGGTCGGCGCGCGCGGCTGAGTCGCGAAGTCCCATGACACAAAGGGGCGAAAAGGACATTCGCTGAGTGGGGGCCGAGTATTTGGTCTCGGCTTAGGATTCACGAAGATAACGAAAGGGTCTGAATCCGCAGAGGGCTGGGTTTACTTGTTGACGGCAAGCGGGGTGGCGGGTTTGACTCCCTCCACCTCGCCGCGACGTTGCGGCTCTGTCAGGGAGGCACCCCCACCATGAACGCAATGATGCGTCGCGTCGTCATCGGCACTGCCGCGGTCTCGATGGCCCTCACCATGGCCGCCTGTGGCAAGGCCGGTGGCAGCAGCTCGAACTCCGCGAGCTCGGGTGGCAACAAGACCATCGGCCTGCTCCTGCCGGAGAACTCCTCGTCCATCCGCTACGAGTCCTTCGACAAGCCGCTCATCGAGGCCAAGGTCAAGGCCCTGTGCAGCGAGTGCTCCGTTCAGTACAACAACGCCAACAACGACGCGTCGACGCAGAAGCAGCAGTTCGACACGATGGTCTCGCAGGGCATCAAGGTGATCCTGCTGGACGCGGTGAACGCCCCCGGCACCGCCTCCTGGATCACCGACGCGGCGAAGAAGGGCGTCAAGGTCATCGCGTACGACCGGCTGGCCACCGGCCCGGTCTCCGCCTACGTCTCGTTCGACAACGAGAAGGTCGGCGAGCTGCAGGGCCAGGCGCTGGTGGACGCGCTGGGCGCGAACGCCAAGTCCGCCAACGTCGTCATGATCAACGGCTCCGAGACCGACCCGAACGCGGGTCAGTTCAAGGCCGGTGCGCACAAGGTGCTGGACACCGGCGTGGGCAAGATCGTCTACGAGCAGTCCGGTGAGTGGCAGCCCACCGTGGCCAGCCAGAAGATCGGTGCCGCGATCACCGCGCTGGGCAAGAACGGCTTCCAGGCCGTCTACTCCGCCAACGACGGCATGGCCGCCGCCATCATCACCGCCCTCAAGGCGAACGGCATCAACAACATCCCGGTCGGCGGCCAGGACGCCGCCCCCGACGCGATCCAGCGGATCCTGACGGGCGACCAGGCCTACACCATCTACAAGGCCTACAAGCCGGAGGCCGAGGGCGCCGCCACCATCGCGGTCGACCTGATCAACAACGTGAGCGTCACCGGCACCGCGACCGCCACCACCAACAGCGGCGGCACCAGCGTCCCCTCGCTGCTGCTGACCCCGGTCGTGGTGACCAAGAACAACATCAAGGACACCGTGATCGCCGACGGCCTGTACAAGGTCTCGGACATCTGCACCGCCCAGTACGCCGACGCCTGCAAGGCCGCGGGTATCCAGTAACAGACGCGCCTTCAGCAAGAGGCGGGCCGGCCGGGCCAGTTGGCCCGGCCGCCCCGCCGGCATCTCGGCGTGCGGGCTAGAGCCACGTGCGCCCCTTGACTCCCGAAGGAGCCATCGATGGTTCAGTCAGACATACCCGTCCTCGCCCTGCGGGGCGTCTCCAAGCGCTTCGGTGCGGTCCAGGTGCTCACCGGGGTGGACCTGGAGGTGCACGCGGGTCAGGTGGTCGCGCTGGTCGGCGACAACGGCGCCGGCAAGTCCACCCTGGTCAAGACGATCGCCGGGGTGCACCCGATCGACGAGGGCACCATCGAGTGGGCCGGCAAGCAGGTCCACCTGACGCGCCCGCAGGACGCCCAGGCGCTCGGCGTCGCGACGGTCTACCAGGACCTCGCGCTCTGCGACAACCTCGACGTGGTCGCCAACCTCTTCCTGGGCCGGGAGCTGATCCGCGGCGGCCGGCTGGACGAGGTGGCGATGGAGAAGCGCGCCAAGGAGCTGCTCGACACCCTCTCCATCCGGATCCCCAGCGTGCGGATCCCGGTGGCCGCGCTCTCCGGCGGCCAGCGCCAGGTGGTGGCCATCGCCCGCGCGCTGATCGGCGAGCCGAAGATCGTGATCCTGGACGAGCCGACCGCGGCGCTGGGCGTCGAGCAGACCGCCCAGGTGCTCGACCTGGTCGAGCGGCTCCGTGACCGGGGCCTGGGCGTGATCCTGATCAGCCACAACATGGCGGACGTGCGCGCGGTGGCCGACCAGGTCGCCGTGCTGCGGCTGGGCCGCAACAACGGCGTCTTCCCGGTGGCCGACACCAGCCACGAGACGATCATCTCGGCCATCACCGGCGCCACCGACAACGCGGTGACCCGGCGCCAGGCCCGCGTCGCGGACGCGACCAATCAGGCGAGCGCGGACGCGACCCATCAGGCGAGCGCGGACGCACCCGCCCAGGCGAGCGCGGAGGCGACCAAGTGAGCAAGAACGCCACGACCCCGAAGGCTGAGACGGTGACCGAGATATCCGACAGTGCGGCGCCCATCCCCGCCGTCGACCCCCGGCTGCTGGTGCGCGAGCAGGGCCTGGCCGGCTACCTGGAGGAGTTCAAGCGCAAGCTGCGCTCCGGCGACCTCGGCTCGGTGCCGGTGGTGCTCGGACTGATCCTGATCGCGGCCGTCTTCCAGGGGATCACCGGCAAGTTCCTCACCGCCGGCAACCTGTCCAACATCACCCTCTACATCGCGGGGCCCGGCCTGATCTCGGTCGGCATCGTCTTCGTGCTGCTGCTCGGTGAGATCGACCTCTCGCTCGGCTCGGTGGCCGGTGTCTCGGCCGCCGTCTCCGCGGTGCTCTCGATCCAGCACGGCCTCAACGAGTACCTGGCCGCGGGCATCGCGGTGCTCTGCGCGCTGGCGATCGGCGCGCTGCACGGCTTCTTCTTCGCCAAGATCGGCGTGCCCGCCTTCGTCGTGACGCTGGCCGGCCTGCTCGGCTGGAGCGGCCTGCAGGGCTACGTGATGGGCAACACCGGCACGCTCAACAACCTCCCCAACGGCTTCATCGCCAACCTGGACAACTACTTCTTCGACGATGTCGCCGCCGCCTACGGCCTGGCCGCCGTCGGCGTGGCCGGCTACCTGGTGGCCGCGCTGCTCGGCGCCCGCAGCCGCCGCGAGGCCGGGCTGCCGGCCCGCCCGGTGAGCGAGATCGCGCTGCGCACCGTGCTGCTCGCGGTCCTCGCCTTCGGTGCCGCCTACACCCTCAACCAGGACCGCGGCCTGCCGCTGGCGCTGGTGGTCTTCCTCGGTGTGGTCATCGTCACGGACTTCGTGCTGCGCCGCACCTCCTACGGCCGCAAGGTGTTCGCGGTCGGCGGCGGCGTGGAGGCGGCCCGCCGGGCCGGCATCAACGTGGCCTGGGTGCGGATCTCGGTCTTCATGATCTCGGCCGGGCTGGCCGCGGTCGGCGGTCTGTTCATCGCCTCGCAGTCCGGCTTCGCGGACAAGTCGCTGGGCGGCGGCAACGTGCTGATGAACTCGATCGCGGCGGCCGTGATCGGCGGCACCAGCCTGTTCGGCGGCCGTGGCAAGACCTGGTCGGCGCTGCTGGGCATGCTGGTGATCCAGTCCATCGTCACCGGTCTCGACCTGCAGGGCATCAGCCAGTCGATCCAGTACATGATCACCGGCGCGGTGCTGCTGGGCGCGGTGGTGCTGGACTCGGTCTCCCGCCGGACCCAGAAGTCCGCCGGCCGCGGCTGAACCGGCGGGGACGTCGGCCGCTGTGGTGAGCCGAGCCCGGGACGCGCCCGACCCAAGGGGCGCGTCCCGGGCCTTCGCACGCCTGGTCAAAGCCCACCGAATGCCCCGCGCCGCGAACCGTCGCACGGGCGGAGATTAGACTCGACCGCCGGGTACGGGCACAGATGCGCCCGCGAACGTCCCGACGAGCCGGACACGTAACTGACTGAGGAGGACCGGGTGCCGTTGCTGACCCGCATTCGGGGACCGCGCGATCTCGACCGGCTCACCCCGGGGCAGCTGACTGCCCTGGCCGAGGAGATCCGCGGCTTCCTGATCGAAGAGGTCGCCAAGACCGGCGGACACCTGGGCCCGAACCTCGGTGTGGTGGAGCTGACCATCGCGCTGCACCGGGTCTTCGACTCGCCTCGCGAGCGGATCCTCTTCGACACCGGGCACCAGTCCTACGTGCACAAGATGCTGACGGGGCGTCAGGACTTCAGCCGGCTCAAGATGAAGGGCGGCCTGTCCGGCTACCCCTCGCGCGCCGAGTCCGAGCACGACGTGATCGAGAACTCGCACGCCTCCACCGTGCTCGGCTACGCCGACGGCATCGCCAAGGCCAACCAGCTGCTCGGTCACACCGACCGCCCGGTGGTCGCGGTCACCGGTGACGGCGCGCTCACCGGCGGCATGGCCTGGGAGGCGCTGAACAACATCGCCGACGGCAAGGACCGCCCGGTGGTGATCGTGGTCAACGACAACGAGCGCTCCTACTCGCCGACCATCGGCGGCCTGGCCAACCACCTCTCCACGCTGCGCACCACCCAGGGCTACGAGCGCTTCCTCAGCTGGGGCCGCGACACCCTGCAGCGCACCCCGGTGGTCGGCCAGCCGCTGGCCGACGCGCTGCACGGCGCGAAGAAGGGCCTGAAGGACTTCATCGCCCCGCAGGGCATGTTCGAGGACCTGGGCCTGAAGTACCTCGGCCCGATCGACGGCCACGACATCGCCGCGGTGGAGTCCGCGCTGCGCAAGGCGCGCGGCTTCGGCGGCCCGGTGATCGTGCACGTCATCACCGAGAAGGGCCGCGGCTACCACGCGGCGCTGCAGAACGAGGAGGACCGCTTCCACGCGGTCGGCGTCATCCACCCCGACACCGGCCTGCCGGTGAAGACCTCCGGCAAGGACTGGACCTCGGTCTTCAGCGAGGAGATGGTCCAGCTCGGCCGCGAGCGCGAGGACCTGGTGGCGATCACCGCCGCGATGCTGCACCCGGTGGGCCTGGCCGACTTCGCCAAGGCCTTCCCGGAGCGCACCTTCGACGTCGGCATCGCCGAGCAGCACGCGGCCGTCTCGGCGGCGGGCCTGGCCACCGCGGGCCTGCACCCGGTGGTCGCGGTCTACGCGACCTTCCTCAACCGGGCCTTCGACCAGGTCCTGATGGACGTCGCGCTGCACAAGCTGGGTGTCACCTTCGTGCTGGACCGGGCCGGGGTCACCGGTACCGACGGCGCCTCGCACAACGGCATGTGGGACATGTCGATCCTCCAGGTGGTGCCCGGGCTGCGGCTGGCCGCCCCGCGCGACGCCGAGCAGGTCAAGGCCCAGCTGCGCGAGGCGCTGGAGGTCAAGGACGCGCCGACGGTACTGCGCTACTCCAAGGGCTCGGTGGGCCCGGCGGTCGCCGCCGTCGGCCGGATCGGCGGCATGGACGTGCTGCACGGCAGCGCCGAGCCGCTGGACCGGGCTCAGGTCGCCGCGGGCGAGCGCCGGGCGGACGTGCTGATCGTCTCGGTCGGCGCGCTGGCCCCGATCTGCCTGGAGACGGCCGCGCTGCTGGACGCCCAGGGGATCAGCGCCACCGTGGTCGACCCGCGCTGGGTCAAGCCGGTGGACGCCGCGCTGCCGGGTCTGGCCGCCGAGCACCGCGTGGTGGTCACGGTCGAGGACAACGGACGGGCCGGCGGCGTCGGCTCGGCGATCGCCCAGGCGCTGCGCGACGCGGAGGTCGACCTGCCGCTGCGCGACTTCGGGATCCCGCAGGAGTTCCTGGACCACGCCAAGCGCGAGGAGATCATGGCCGAGATCGGCCTGACCGCCCCGGACATCGCCCGCCAGGTGACCGCACTGGTCTCCCGGCTGGACGGCGCAGCGGTGGTCCAGGCCTGAGCATCCGCGTGATGCAACCAGGCGGGACTTTCCGACGTTCGAGTCAATATGACATTCATATCTGAATCCGGGGCCGGCACCTCTTCTGCCGGTCCCGCCCGGTAGGTTGTCCCTCGTGCCCACCTCGACCTCGACCCCCAAGCGCCTTGCCATGCTCGCTGCCCGGCTCCGCTCGGGGTACTGGACCCGGCTGGTCCCGGTGCTGGCCGTGGTGGCCACGCTGACCCACATCCCCTCGTTCATGCGCCCGGTGTGGAGCCCGGACGAGGGTTACCTGGCGACCCAGGCCCGGATGCTGGCCAGCGGCGGGGTGCTCTACGACACCGTCGTGGACCGCAAGCCGCCGCTGCTGCCGTGGCTCTACGAGGCCTGCTTCTCGGTCTTCGGCTCCCTCTCGCTCTGGCCGCTGCGCACCCTGGCGATCGTGGCGCACGTGGTCACCGCCGTGCTGCTGGTCTCCATCGCGCGCGGTCGCTGGGGCAACCGGGCGGGCGGCGCGGCCGGGGTGCTCTACCTGCTGCTCTCGATCGGCCTCTCCCCGGAGGACACCCAGGCGGCGACCTTCGAGGTCTTCATGCTGCCCGCGATGGTGGCCGCCTTCCGCTACGCCGAGCGCCGCCGCTGGCTGGCCGCCGGGATCGCGGTGGCGGTCAGCTCGCTGACCAAGCAGACCGGCGGCGCGGTGCTGCTGCCGGTGCTCTGGATGCTCTTCCAGGACGCCCGCCTGCGCGGCGTGCGGTGGCGCAGCGCGCTGCTCAAGGTGGGCTTCGGCTTCGCGCTGCCGATAGCCGTGGTCGCGGTGATCCTCACCAAGCCCAAGGGCTTCCTGTTCTGGGTGGTGACCGGCAGCGGCGACTACGCCTCGCTGGGCGGGGACTGGCTGCAGATGATCGGCCGGGCGCTGGGCAACTCGGCGATCCTGCTGGCGGCCGGCCTCGGCTTCCTCTTCCCGCTCGGCCACCGGCTCTGGGTACGGCTGCGCACCGGCCGCTCGCTGCCGACCCGCGGCGAGTCGCACGGCGCGCCCAGCGACCTGTGGGTCTGGCTGGTCTCCTCGGTGGTCGGGGTCGCCACCGGCTTCCACTTCTTCGGCCACTACTACCTGCAGCTGATGCCGCCACTGGTGCTGCTCGGCGTCGGCGCCGTCTCGGTCTCGGCGGTGCGCTGGAAGCCGGTGCTGGTCTACAGCACGGTGGCCGCCAGCGCCTTCTGGGTGCTCGCCATGGCCTGGCCGGGCGAGCAGCTCAACCAGACCACCCAGGTGGCCACCGCGGTCGCCGAGCGCAGCACGGCGCAGGACACCGTGCTGGTCTGGGGCATGCACCCCGAGCTCTACTGGCTCTCCGACCGCAAGCCCGCCACCCGCTACCTGACGGCCGGCTTCCTGACGAACTTCAGTGGCGGCAAGGGCACCCAGGACGTCGGCGAGCAGTACAGCGTGCCGGACGCCTGGCAGACCTTCGACAAGGAGTTGGCCACCAACGGCCTGCCGGAGATCGTGGTGGACGACTCCGGGCGCGCGCCCTACCAGCCGCTGCTGGTGCCCAAGATCGAGAACCTGCTGGACGACCACTACGAGGTGGTCGGCGCCTACGGCGACACGGTGGTCTACCGGCTCAAGAAGTGAGCCGGTAGACCACCGGGCGAGGCGTCAGATCCGGCGTCGGCTCGCGCCCAGCACCATCCCTGCCGCGGTGAAGGCGAGCAGGCAGGTCAGTCCGCCCACGATCACCTGGTTCCAGATCATGCCCCGGGTCGCGGTGTGGCCCACGGTCACCACCCAGGGGGAGATGATCAGGAACACGCCGGTGGCCGCCATGGCCCAGGTCAGCCCGAACATCCGGGCCGGAGCGATGGTCAGGCCCAGCCCGAGGGCGGCGATTCCGATCCCGAGGATCAGGTTGCAGATCACCAACTCGTGGCTGGCCGCACTGAAGTGCACCACGTAGGGCGAGATGGCCAGGTAGAGGCCGGTCAGCACGACCAGCCCGTCCACGGCGACTCCCTGGGGTCCGTCCATCATGCGCGCGTACCGGGTCCGCATCTCCGAGATGTCCGGATGGGTGGAGATGTCACCGGTTCGATGTGAGACGTCGGCCATACGACTCGCCTCCTCAGGTCTGCAAGTTCGTCTGCTTGGCCTAACGGTATTATGCGCTTTGTCCTGATTTGGTGTATACCGCAGCGGCTGCTGAACCTGCGGCCGGCGCAGGGCGGAGCCGGACATGCCGAAGGGCGGCCCGCTCCCTGGGGGAGCGGGCCGCCCTCGTGGGCTCAGCCGTCTATCAGGCCGGGACGCTGGCCAGGCCGGGGGCCAGGAACTTCTTCCCGTTCACCCGCTCGGAGACGCCCTCGCGGTCCAGGTACGGGGTGATCCCGCCCAGGTGGAAGGGCCAGCCCGCGCCGGTGATCATGCACAGGTCGATGTCCTGCGCCTCGCCGACCACGCCCTCGTCGAGCATCAGGCCGATCTCCTGCGCGACCGCGTTCAGCGCCCGCTCGCGGACCTGCTCCTCGGTCAGCGCGCTGTCGCCGAAGGTGAGGAGCGCCAGCACCTCGGGGTCCAGGACCTGCTGGCCGTCCTGCCAGATGTAGAAGCCGCGCTTGCCGGCCTTGACCACCTCGGCGAGGTTCTCGGAGACGGTGAACCGCTCCGGGAAGGCGCCGTGCAGCGTCTCCGAGACGTGCAGCGCGATGGCCGGACCGACCAGCTCGAGCAGCGCGATCGGGGACATCGGCAGGCCGAGCGGCTGCACGGCCTTCTCGACGGTCTCGAACGAGGTGCCCTCGTCGATGATGTTCTGGATCTCGCCCATGAAGCGGGTCAGGATCCGGTTCACCACGAACGCCGGGGCGTCCTTGGTGAGGACGGCCGTCTTCTTCAGCTTCTTGGCCACACCGAAGGCGGTCGCCAGCGAGGCGTCGTCGGTCTTCTCGGCCCGGACGATCTCCAGCAGCGGCAGGATCGCGACCGGGTTGAAGAAGTGGAAGCCGACCACGCGCTCCGGGTGCTGGAGCTTGGAGGCCATCTCGGTGACCGACAGCGAGGAGGTGTTGGTCGCCAGGATGGTGGTCGGCGAGACCACCGCCTCCAGCTCGGCGAGGACGTTCTGCTTGACGCCCATCTCCTCGAAGACGGCCTCGATCACGAAGTCCGCGTCGCCGAACGCCGCCGCCTTGTCCAGGTGGCCGCTGACCAGGCCCTTGAGCTTGTTGGCCTTGTCGTTGCCGATCCGGCCCTTGGCGAGCAGCTTGTCGACCTCGGCGTGCACGTAGCCGACGCCCTTGTCGATCCGCGCCTGGTCGATGTCGGTGAGGACCACCGGCACCTCCAGGCGGCGCGCGAAGAGCAGCGCCAGCTGGGAGGCCATCAGACCGGCGCCGACCACGCCGACCTTGCTGACCGGGCGGGCCAGCGACTTGTCCGGGGCACCGAAGGGCTTCTTGGCCCGACGCTGCACCAGGTTGAAGGAGTAGATGCCGGCCCGCAGCTCGCCGCCCATGATCAGGTCGGCCAGCGCGGCGTCCTCGGCGTCGAAGCCCTGCTGCAGACCGGCTGCATCCCCGAGGCTGGCGTTCTTGGCGGCCGCCATGATGTCCAGCGCCCGGTAGGCGGCCGGAGCCGCGCCGTGCACCTTGGCGTCGGCGACCGCGCGGCCCCAGGCGATGCACTGGTCCCAGTTGTCGCCGCGGTCGATCTCGGGACGCTCGACCGTGATCTCGCCCTTGAGGACCTTGGCGGCCCACAGGATCGACTGCTCCAGGAAGTCGGCCGGCTCGAAGATCGCGTCCGCGATGCCGAGCTCGAACACCTCCTTGCCCTTGAGCTGCTTGTTCTGGCTCATCGAGTTCTCGATGATGACCTTGACCGCGTTGGCCGGGCCGACCAGGTTCGGCAGGATGGTGCAGCCGCCCCAGCCGGGGACCAGGCCGAGGAAGACCTCGGGCAGCGAGAAGGCCGGCACACCGGAGCTGACGGTGCGGTAGCTGCAGTGCAGACCGATCTCCACGCCGCCGCCCATCGCGGCGCCGTTGTAGAAGGTGAAGGTCGGCACCGGCAGCGCGGCGATCCGCTTGAAGACCTCGTGGCCGCCCTTGCCGATGGCCAGCGCGTCGCCGTGCTCCTTGAGCAGCTCGACGCCCTTGAGGTCGGCGCCCACCGCGAAGATGAACGGCTTGCCGGTGATCGCGACCGCGACCACCTTGCCGTCCGCGGCCTCCGCCTCGACCTGGTCCAGCGCCTCTTCGAGCTTGAGCAGCGAGCCCGGGCCGAAGGTGGTCGGCTTGGTGTGGTCGAAGCCGTTGTCCAGGGTGATCAGCGCCAGCTTGCCGGCCTGCAGCGGCAGGTCCAGGTGGCGGACGTGCGCAGTGGTGACGACCTCGCCCGGGAACAGCTCGGCGCCGCGCTTGAGGAGCTCAGTGGTGTTGCTCATGATCACTTACCACCCTCGAAGTGCGGGTTCTCCCAGATGATGGTCCCGCCCATGCCGAACCCGATGCACATCGTGGTCAGGCCGTAGCGGACGTCCGGGCGCTGCTCGAAGCGGCGGGCCAGCTGGTTCATCAGGCGCACGCCGGAGGAGGCCAGCGGGTGGCCGAAGGCGATCGCGCCGCCGAACGGGTTGACCCGCTCGTCGTCGTCCGCGATGCCGTAGTGGTCCAGGAAGGAGAGGACCTGCACGGCGAACGCCTCGTTGACCTCGAACGCGCCGATGTCATCGATCGTCAGACCGGCCTTGGCCAGCGCCTTCTCGGTGGCCGGCACCGGACCGATGCCCATCACCTCGGGCTCGACGCCGGCGAAGGCGAACGAGACCAGGCGCATCTTGATCGGCAGGCCGAGCTCCTCGGCCACGTCCTCGGCGGCCAGCAGCGAGGCGGTCGCGCCGTCGTTGAGACCGGCCGAGTTGCCCGCGGTGATGTTGCCGTGCGGGCGGAAGGGGGTCTTGAGGTTCGCCAGCGACTCCATCGTGGTGCCCGGGCGCAGCGGCTCGTCCACGGTGGCCAGGCCCCAGCCGGTCTCGCCGACCTCGGGGTTGGTGTTGCGGACGGTGATCGGCACCAGGTCGGGCTGGATGTCGCCGTTGGCGTAGGCCTTGGCCGCCTTCTCCTGGGAGCGCACGGCGTAGGCGTCGCACCGCTCCTTGGTCAGGTGCGGGAAGCGGTCGTGCAGGTTCTCCGCGGTCATGCCCATGAACAGGGCGGACTCGTCGACCAGCTTCTCGGAGACGAAGCGCGGGTTCGGGTCCACGCCCTCGCCCATCGGGTGGCGGCCCATGTGCTCGACACCGCCGGCCACCACGACGTCGTAGGCGCCGAAGGCGATGCCGCCGGCGGTGGTGGTGACGGCGGTCAGCGCGCCGGCACACATCCGGTCGATCGCGTAGCCGGGGACCGACTTCGGCAGGCCGGCGAGGAGGGCGGCGGTGCGGCCGATGGTCAGCCCCTGGTCGCCGATCTGCGTGGTGGCGGCCACGGCCACCTCGTCGATGCGCTCGACGGGCAGGTTCGGGTTGCGGCGCACGAGCTCCCGGATGCACTTGACGACCATGTCGTCGGCACGGGTCTCGTGGTAGATGCCCTTCGGGCCGGCCTTGCCGAACGGGGTGCGGACGCCGTCGACAAAGACGACGTCCCTCGCGGTACGAGGCACGGGGGCTCTCCTCCCAGGGGACATGGCATGGTGCGCAGACGCGCGCTCTCACGAGGCAGCGCTGCTTCACCGCCATGCTACTGGTCGGTAACCAACTTGCCCAGGGCCGGGTCCGGTGGGGCGGGTGTGTCCCGCGCCACGTGGGCGGATGTCTCTCCGCGCACCTTGCGCGGCCGGCCCGGGCGGCTGCCTACTGCGCGCCCTCGGTCGCCGCCCGGAAGGCCTCGGCCATCACCGGTGCGACGAGTTCGACCTGCCAGTGCCGGGCGCCCAGCGCGGTCAGCGCCCGGGCCACGGCCGGGGCGCCGGCCTCGGCGGGCGGCTCCCAGGAGACCCGGCGGACCAGGTCGGGGGTGATCAGGTTCTCGGTGGGCAGGTTGCGCTGCTCGGCCAGCTCGGCGACGGCGGCCTTGGCCCCGGCGAGCCGGGCGGCGGCCACCGGGTCCTTGTCGGCCCAGGCACGCGGCGGCGGCGGGCCCTCGTGCGGCGCGGCGGCGGGCGGCAGCTGGGCCTCGGGGATCGCCCGGGCCCGGTCGAGTGCGGCCAGCCACAGCTCCAGCTGGCGGCGGTGCACCCGGGGGCCGAAGCCCTGGACGCTCTGCAGCACCGGCACGCTGGTCGGCATGGCCAGCGCGGCGGCCACGATCGCGGCGTCCGAGAGCACCCGGCCCGGCGAGACGTCGCGCTCCTGGGCCTGCTTGTCCCGGGCCTGCCACAGCTCCCGCACGGCCGCGAGCTGGCGGCGCCGGCGCACCTTGTGCAGCCCGGAGGTCCGCCGCCAGGGGTCGACCCGGGGGGTGGGACGCGGGGCGGCGGCGATCGCGGCGAACTCCTCCAGCGCCCAGTCGAGCTTGTCCTGGCCGGTCAGCTCCTGCTCCAGCGCGTCACGCAGCTCGACCAGCACCTCGACGTCCAGTGCCGCGTAGCGCAGCCAGGGCTCGGGCAGCGGGCGGGTGGACCAGTCCACCGCCGAGTGCTCCTTGGCCAGCGTGTAGCCGAGCACGCTCTCGGTCATCGGCCCGAGGCCGACCCGGGCGAAACCGGCGATCCGGCCCGCGAGTTCGGTGTCGAAGAGCCGGGCCGGGCGCATGCCGACCTCGGCCAGACAGGGCAGGTCCTGGGTGGCGGCGTGCACCACCCACTCCGCGTCCGCCAGGGCCGCGCCGAGGGCGCTCAGGTCGGGGCAGGCGATCGGGTCGATCAGGGCGGTGCCGGCGCCGGCCCGGCGCAGCTGGATCAGGTAGGCGCGCTGGCCGTAGCGGTAGCCGGAGGCCCGCTCGGCGTCGACGGCGACGGGGCCGGTGCCCGCCGCGAAGGCCTCGACCACCGCGGCCAGCGCCGTCTCGTCCGCCACCACTGGTGGCAGGCCCTCCCGCGGTTCGAGCAGCGGCACCGGGGTGGTCTCTAGGGCGATGGCTTCTGCGGCGTCGGTCACCCACCAAGGGTACGACGAGCCCCGCCGGCGGGACCCTGGTCGGCGGTGGTTGGGACCTGGCCGAATGCCAGTGGCGGCCCGGATGAAACGTTCCTCCGGACCGCCACGCGGTCACTCAGTGGATGATGCCGGTCCGCAACGCGACGGCGACCATGCCGGCCCGGTCGCCGGTGCCCAGCTTCCGGGCGATCCGGGCCAGGTGGCTCTTCACGGTGAGCGCGGACAGGCCCATGGCCACGCCGATCGCCTTGTTCGACTGGCCCTCGGCCACCAGCCGCAGCACCTCGACCTCGCGCCCCGACAGCTCGCGGTAGGCGGCGGGCTGGGTGCCGGGGGCACCGGGCGCACCGCCGGCCCCGGGAGCGCCCAGGTGGCCGGGGGTGCCCGGCATGCCGGGGCGGCGCATCCGGCCGGCCAGGCCCGCCGCGCCCAGCGGCAGACCGGGGCGGCCCGGCATCGCGACGTTGGTCCTGGTCCCGGTGACCACGTAGCCCTTGACGCCGCCGGCCAGCGCGCTGCGCACCGCGCCGATGTCGTCGGCGGCCGACAGGGCCAGGCCGTTGGGCCAGCCCGCGGCGCGGGTCTCGGCCAGGATGGTGAGCCCCGAGCCGTCCGGCAGGTGGACATCGGCCACGCAGATGTCGCGGGGTGTGGAGACCCGGGGGCGGGCCTCGGCGATCGAGGAGACCTCGATGACGTCACGCACGCCGAGCGCCCACAGATGGCGGGTGACGGTGTTGCGGACCCGGGGGTCGGCGATCACCACCATCGCCGTGGGCTTGGTCGGGCGGTAGGCGACCACGTTAGCGGGGTGCTCTAGCAGGACCGACACCGTGCCTCCTGAGGGGAGTGGCGGACGGAACCCCGATGGGCGAAGGAGTCGGAGTGTTCCGCGTGTGGAAAGGGTCACAGACTGCTTCGGCATCATCCGTGCCCGGCTTTAGCGAATGATCACGATCTAGTGAGTCACAATACGGACAAATCGCTCGGGCGAATGATCCGACATGCCATCAGGACGGTATAAATCGATCGCAAACCGGAGGAAAAGGTCACTCGACGGTGATCGGTTGACGGCCTGTGCGGCGGCGTGGTGCCGCCCGCGAGGCTCTGAGCAGGCCAATGGCCCGCCGTGGGGATCGGCGGGTCGGCGACGGGGCGGTGAGGCCCCGTCAGCCTTCAGTGTGAGCGGGGCCGCCGTCGGGCCGGCATCGGGACCACTCCGCCGAGTGACGGCGCGTCGGACGTCGACAGGGGCGCGGGCGGGCTCGGCGGCAGCCCCGCGCAGACGCAGAGCAGATCGGCCCAGGCCGTCAGGTGCCGTTCGAACCGGCCGCCGGTGGGCGTCCAGGAGGCACGCAGCTCGATCTCGGTGGAGGAGGGCCGCTCGGCCAGCGCGCCGAAGTACTGCGAAGCGCACCTGGTCACCGTGCCGCCGGGGGCGGTGAAGCCCGCGCCGTGCGTCTGCAGCGCGTCCATCAGCCAGGCCCAGCCCACCTCGCCGACCATCGGGTCGCCGGCGATCTCCGGCTCCAGCTCGGCCCTGGTCATGGTGACCACCCGGAACTCGCCCTGCCAGGCCTCCTGCCCGGCCGGGTCGTGCAGCAGGACGAACCGGCCGTCCGCCAGCTCCTCGCCCTCCACCTCCACCTCGGCCGTGACCGCCCAGCTGAACGGGGCCAGCCGCCGCGGCGCCGGGGTGGCGGACAGGCGCACCTCGGGGCGCGGCCGAACGGCCGTCAGCGCCTCGACGGCGCTGCGGAACCCGACCGGCGCCGACTCCTTGCTCGTTCCGCCCTGCTGTGCGTGGTTCCCGCCGACCGCTGCCATGAGCTGAAGACTAGGCCCTGTCCGACAGTTCCCGGCGGAGCGGCACGCAGACCCGGCACCGGTGGCCGTGCCCTGCCGGGCCGAAGCCCCTGGAGGATCGCACCAGTGGGCCGCGGCGGTGATCAAAGGTGCGCGTGGGAGTATGGCGGCGTGACTGAGAAGACCGCAGCCCAGCCTGCCGTGCCGACCCCCGCAGCCCCGTCCGCCGAGCACGGCCCGGCCCACGACTCCGTCTTCCTGCGAGCCTGCCGGCACGAGCCGGTGGAGCACACCCCGGTCTGGTTCATGCGCCAGGCGGGCCGCTCGCTGCCCGAGTACCTGAAGGTCCGCGAGGGTATCGCGATGCTCGACTCCTGCATGCGGCCCGAGCTGGTCAAGGAGATCACCCTGCAGCCGGTGCGCCGGCACAAGGTGGACGCGGCGATCTTCTTCAGCGACATCGTGGTGCCGCTCAAGGCGGTCGGCATCGATGTGGACATCAAGCCCGGCGTCGGCCCGGTCATCGCCGACCCGATCCGCACCGCGGCCGACCTGCAGCGGCTGCGCCCGCTGGAGCCGGACGACGTCCCCTACGTCACCGAGGCGGTCGGCCTGCTCGTCGCCGAGCTGGGCGCCACCCCGCTGATCGGCTTCGCCGGTGCGCCGTACACGCTGGCCAGCTACCTGGTCGAGGGCGGCCCCTCGAAGAACCACGAGCGCACCAAGGCGATGATGTACGGCGCCCCCGAGCTGTGGGCCGAGCTGGTGGACCGGCTCGCCGTGATCACCGCGGGCTTCCTCAAGGTGCAGATCGCGGCGGGCGTCTCGGCGGTCCAGCTCTTCGACTCCTGGGTCGGCTCGCTCGCCCCGGACGACTACCGGCGCTCGGTCATGCCGGCCAGCACCAAGGTCTTCGACGCGGTCGCCGACCTCGGTGTGCCGCGGATCCACTTCGGGGTCGGCACCGGCGAGCTGCTCGGCCTGATGGGCGAGGCGGGCGCCGACGTGGTCGGGGTGGACTGGCGGGTCCCGCTGAACGTGGCCTCCGAGCGGGTGGGCCCGGGCAAGGCGCTGCAGGGCAACCTCGACCCGGCGGTGCTCTTCGCGCCGACCAAGGTGGTGGAGACCAAGGCCCGCGAGGTGCTGCACGCGGCCAACGCGCTCGGCACCAGCGGCCACATCTTCAACCTCGGCCACGGCGTGCTGCCGAGCATGGACCCGGACGCGCTGACCCGGCTGGTCGCCTTCGTGCACGAGGCCAGCGCGCGCTGACCTGTGGTGGGGCGGCCGGTCGGCGGCCGCCCGCCCTCTGCGAGACTGCGGGACATGGCAGAAGCACTACCGAAGGTCGTTGTGATCGGCGGCGGCATCGCGGGCCTGGCCGCGGCCGCCCACCTCGGCGGCGCGGCCGGCGGGCCGGCCCGGGCGGCGGTCACGCTGCTGGAGGCCGGCGAGCGGGTCGGCGGCAAGCTGCTCACCGGTGAGGTCGGCGGGGTCCAGGTGGACCTCGGCGCCGAGTCGGTGCTGGCCCGCCGCCCCGAGGCCGTCGAACTCGCGCGGGAAGTCGGCCTGGCCGACTTCCTGGAACCGCCCAGCACCGCCAAGGCCGCCGTCTGGACCCGCGGTGCACTGCACCCGCTGCCCGGCGGCCAGCTGATGGGCGTCCCCGGTGACCTCGCGGCGCTGGCCGCCTCCGGGGTGCTCACCCCCGAGGGCCTGGCCCGGGCCGCGGCCGAACCCGCGACGGCGCACGGTGTCGGCGAGGACGTGGCGATCGGCGCGTACGTGGCCGAGCGGCTCGGCCAGGAGGTGGTGGACCGGCTGGTCGAGCCGCTGCTCGGCGGCGTCTACGCGGGCCGGGCCGAGGAGATCTCGCTGCGCGCCGCGGTGCCGCAACTGCTCGCCATCGCCCAGGGCGGCGGTTCGCTGGTGGCCGGCGTGCACGCGCTGCTGGACCGCCCGCAGGCCGGCGGCCCGGTCTTCCAGGGCCTGCGCGGCGGGATCGGCACGCTGCCCACCGCGGTCGCCGCCGCCTGCGAGCGGGCCGGGGTGGAGCTGCGGCTGCGCACGCCCGTCAGCGCGCTGCGGCGCACCGCCACCGGCTGGCAGGTGGTCACCGCCGACGGCGTCATCGAGGCCGACGCGGTGCTGCTGGCCGTGCCCGCCCCCGCGGCCGCCGCGCTGCTGGCCGCCGAGGCCCCGGCCGCCGCGGCCGAGCTGGCCGGGGTGGAGTACGCCGGGATGGCGCTGGTCACCCTCGCCTTCCGGCGCGCCGAGCTGCCCGGCCCGCCGCCCGGCAGCGGCTTCCTGGTCCCCCCGGTGGACGGCCGCTCGATCAAGGCCGCCACCTTCTCCAGCCAGAAGTGGGGCTGGCTGGAGCGCTCGGCGCCGGAGGCCTTCGTGCTGCGCACCTCACTGGGCCGCTACCGGGACGAGGCCGCGCTGGACCTCGACGACGCCGAACTCGTCGAGCGCTCGCTCACCGACCTGCGCGCGGCCGTGGGCCTGACCGCCCGCCCGTACGCGAGCGCCGTGACCCGCTGGCGCGCCGGGCTGCCGCAGTACCCGGTGGGCCATCAGGACCGGGTCGCCCGGATCCGGGCCGCCGCCCGCCGCCTGGGCGGCCTGGCACTGGCCGGCGCGGCCTACGACGGGGTGGGCATCCCGGCCTGCGTGGCCAGTGCCCGGCGGGCCGCCGACGAGCTGACGACCCCGCAATCAGGAGTTCCAGGCATGGAAGGGACAATGAGGGCATGACCGATACCGCAGAGCAGACGCCGCAGAAGAAGAAGGCCCGGGACCTCAACCAGGTCATCCGCTACACCATGTGGTCGGTGTTCCGCCTCAAGGACGCGCTCCCCGAGGACCGCGCCGCGCTGGCCGCCGAGGTCGAGGAGCTGTT
The DNA here is from genome assembly GCF_035976515.1 of Kitasatospora sp. NBC_01302. Classification (NCBI taxonomy): domain Bacteria; kingdom Bacillati; phylum Actinomycetota; class Actinomycetes; order Kitasatosporales; family Streptomycetaceae; genus Kitasatospora; species Kitasatospora sp. NBC_01302. The sequence goes on along the minus strand of NZ_CP108404.1, from coordinate 3,234,179 downwards.
CGAGCAGCTCGCCGCCAAGGACGTCACCGTGCGCGGCAGTTACGACGTCTCGGGCCTGCGGGCCGACGCCGATCTGATGATCTGGTGGCACGCCGCCTCCTCCGACGACCTGCAGGAGGCGTACAACCGCTTCCGCCGCACGGGCCTTGGCCGCCTGCTGGCGCCGGTCTGGTCGAACATGGCGCTGCACCGCCCCGCGGAGTTCAACAAGTCGCACATCCCGGCCTTCCTGGCCGACGAGCACGCCCGCGAGTACGTCTGCGTCTACCCGTTCGTCCGCTCCTACGAGTGGTACCTGCTCCCCGACGAGGAGCGCCGGGCGATGCTGGCCGAGCACGGCCAGATGGCCCGCGGCTACCCCGACGTGCGGGCCAACACGGTCGCCTCGTTCGCGCTGGGCGACTACGAGTGGCTGCTCGCCTTCGAGGCGGACGAGCTGCACCGGATCGTGGACCTGATGCGCGACCTGCGCCCGTCCCGCGCGCGGCTGCACGTGCGCGAGGAGGTCCCGTTCTACACCGGGCGCCGCAAGCCGATCAGCGAGCTGCTGGGCGGCCTCGCCTGAGCTCAGCCGCGCAGCGCCGCCCGTAGCCGGGCGTCCGGCACCGCGTCGGTGCCGTCGATCGCCACGGCGGTCAGCAACCGGCGCTCGGCGTCGCCTTCGCCGCCCCCGCCGCCCGAGCGGCGCGGGCGGCGCAGCTGTGCCAGCACCTCGGCGCCGGCCGGCGCCGCCCAGCGGGTGTAGGGGTGCACGTCCACCCGGGCCATCAGCAGGGTCCCGGTGGTGAGGATCAGCGGCAGCGAGAACCAGGCCAGGGTGGCGCCGGTGTCCTGGGCGCCCGGCCCGGTCAGGGTCAGCGCCGCCAGCAGCAGCACCAGCGAGAGCAGCAGCGCCTGGCGGACCTGGCGCACCGCCAGCTGGGTGCTCTCCCGGACCGCCACCGGCGTGGCCAGGCCGGCCAGCGAGAGCCGCGACCCTATCTCGGCGACCGTCGGATGCTCGGTCAGCGCCTCGCGCAGCTCGGCGGTGCGGCACTGCCCCTCGGGCCCGATCTCCTCGATCAGCGCGCGCTCCAGGCGGTTGCGGCCCTGCGGGTCGACCACCGTGGTCCAGCCGGTGTGCGCCAGGTGCAGCCGGCCGCGTCCGCTCATCAGCACCAGCGCGAGGTCCACCACCCGGTCCGGGCCGCCGGCCAGGTAGGCCGTCTCGTACAGCCCGATCGCCGTCCGGTCCATCTCGTCCTCCGACAGCTCCGCCAGGGTGTCGGCGACCGCGGCGGCGCGGATCAGGCGCAGACAGGCGAGCACCGCGACGACGCAGCACGGGACCAGGAAGAGCAACCACATGGGCCTTGTTCTAGACCCCCTGGGCACGAGCTGGGAACAGACTGTGGGCACGATATCGAATCGTGACCGGATCCGGCCGGTTCAGGAGCCCAGCAGGGTCCGGTCGCCGAGGTGGCGGCGGAGCACGGCCAGCGCGCGCATGCTCTGCGACTTCACCACCGAGGTGCTCAGGCCGAGGATCTCGGCGGTCGACTCCACGCTCTGGTCCTCCCAGTAGCGCAGCAGCACGATCGCGCGGTCCCGGCGGGGGAGCAGCTCCAGGGCGTCGAGCAGGGTCAGCCGCTCGGCCGTGGGCTCGCCGCCGTACTCCGCGCGGTCCGGCAGCTGGTCCACGGTCAGCTCGCTGCTGCTGCGCAGCCGCTTGTGGTCGAGCAGCGAGTTGAGCAGCACCTTGCGCGCGTACCCGAAGGGGTCGTTGCTCTGGCGGGCCAGCCGGTTCCAGGCGAGGTACATCTTGGTCAGGGTGGTCTGGGTCAGGTCCTGGGCCAGGTGCCAGTCCCGGCACATCAGAAAGGCGATCTGCCGCAGGCGGATCGCGTTGGCCTCGGCGAAGGCGGTGAATTCGGCTTCGTTGCGCACCGTCGGGCTCCTGGTCGGGATGAGGGCTGGGGCGGGAGCGTGGAAGCCGCGGCCCCACCTGGCTGGCGGGGGCGCGGCGACTGACGGCGGGTCAGGAAAGGGCGGGCAGGTTCGGATACTTGGCGTCGGCGGCTTGGACGAAGCCGACGGGCATCTCGGTTGCGAACCCTGGTGCCTGGGCCATGGCGATTGCCTGCTCCACGGTCAGGACCTCGATGCCGGGCGGATTGACCTGCTTCTGCGGGTCCCAGGACAGGCAGGTGCCGAGCTGGATGGAGACCAGGAGGTTGTTCGGGCGCTGCACCGTGACGAGGGTCGACTCGATGCAGTTGCCGGTCGTCTTGACGACCTGGTAGCGATCGCCGTCGGGCGAGGTCCCGCAGGCGGTGTCAGCGGTGCTCCCGCACGTGAGCGAACCCGAACTGAGTGTCACCTGGACCAGGCCGGTGCCCTGCGTGGTGGTCAGGTCGAGCCGGGTCATCAGGGCGTTGGGTCCGCTGTAGGTGGTGTAGTTGCCGCTCTGCCCGCCGATTGGCAGCGCGTTCAGCGCGGCGGCCAGCAGTGCGGGGCCGTCGGCCGGCACCAGCCCGGAGGTGCTGGGCTCCGGTGAGCTCGGTGCCGCGGCCGCCGGCTGCTGGACCGTCCGGCCCGGGCCACCGCCCGCCAGTGGCCAGAAGGCCAGCAGCGAGGCGATGGCGGCCACCGCGGTCACCGAACCGGCGACCGCGGTGAAGGTGCGTCGTCGCCGCTGCCGGCGGCCGAGATGGGTGGCCTGGGCGACCAGGTCGCCCAGCGGCGGCGGGGTGAGCGCGGCCAGCTCGGTACTGAGGGTGAAGCGGAACTCGTCGTCGGGGAGTTCTTCGAACTCGTCGTTCATCTCGGATGGTTCCTCTGGTGATCACCCGCACGCCGGCCATGCGGACCCGCTCTTGCGCGGGGCTCTGCTCAGCTAGACGTGTCGGAGTACCGGTTCGGTCGCACTGTGCTGCCGAACCGGTCCACCACCGGCTCAGCCCTCGGCCGGCCGCAGGGTCAGCGAGATGCTGTTGATGCAGTACCGCTGATCGGTCGGCGTCGCGTAGCCCTCGCCCTCGAAGACGTGGCCCAGGTGGCCGCCACAGCGCGCGCAGCGGACCTCGACCCGGCGCATGCCGAGGGTGGTGTCCTCGATGTACTCGACCCGGTCCTCGGCCAGCGGCGCGTAGTAGGAGGGCCAGCCGCAGTGGCTCTCGAACTTGGTCTCGGAGCTGAACAGCTCGCTGCCGCACGCCCGGCAGCTGTAGACGCCCACCGTCTTGGTGTCGGTGTACTCGCCGACGAACGGGCGCTCGGTGCCGGCCTCGCGCAGCACGTGGTACTCCGCGGGGCTGAGCTGGGCGCGCCAGTCGGCCTCGGACTTCTCGATCTCGTAGCTCATGTCATTCCTCCCGGGTCCTGGACCGCCTTGGGACCGCAAGCACCGTGCTGCTCAGACAGCAACAGCGGCGAGCCGGGAAAGAATTTCCGGGCCCAGGTTGGTGACGTCGCCCGCGCCCATGGTGAGCACCAGGTCGCCGGGCCGGGCCAGGGCGGCCACCGCCGCGGGGGCGGCGGCGAACTCGTGCTCGGCGGTGACCTCGGCGCCCGCGCGCAGGGCCGCGTCGATGATCAGCCCGCTGGTCACGCCCGGGATCGGGTCCTCGCGGGCCGGGTAGATGTCCAGCACCACCGAGGCGTCGGCCAGCGCCAGCGCCTGGCCCATCTCCTCGGCCAGCTGCTGGGTGCGGCTGAACAGGTGCGGCTGGAAGACCACCAGGACCCGCCCTGCGGTCGCCTCCCGGATCGCCTCCAGGTCGGCGGTCATCTCGGTGGGGTGGTGCGCGTAGGAGTCGATCACCTGCACGCCGCGGGCCTCGCCCTTGAGCTGCAGCCGCCGGCGCACGCCGGTGTACGAGCCGAGCGCCTTGGCCAGCTGCTCCGCCGGGACGCCGAGCGCGACGCCGGCCGCCAGCGCGGCGACCGCGTTGTGCGCGTAGTGCCGCCCGGGCACCGAGACCGTGAAGGTCAGCGGGGCGCCGTCCAGCTCGACGGTGACCTCGCTGGTCATGCCGCGCGGCACCACCGAGAGCACCCGGACGGTGGCGTCCTCGGCGGCGCCGACGGTGACCACGTGCAGGCCCTCGCGCCCCGCCAGCCGCGCGGTCAGCTCGCGGGCACCGGCGTGGTCGGCGGAGACGACCAGGGTGCCGCCGGGCTGGACGCGGTGCACGAAGGTCTCGAAGGAGTCGTAGATCTCGTCCATCGACGCGTAGTTGGCGTGGTGGTCGAGCTCCACGTTGAGGATGATCGCCACCTCGGGGGCGTACTTGTGGAAGCTGCGGTCGCTCTCGTCCGCCTCGGCCACGAAGATCTCGCCCGCACCGTGGTGCGCGTTGCTGCCCGGCGCGTCCAGGTCGCCGCCGATCGCGTAGGAGGGGTCCAGGCCCAGGGTGTCCAGGGCGACGGCCAGCATGCTGGTGGTGGTGGTCTTGCCGTGCGTGCCGGCCACCGCCAGCGCGCGCCGGCCGCCCATCAGCGCGGCGAGCGCGTCGGAGCGGTGCACCACCGGGATGCCGCGCTCGCGGGCGGCGACCAGCTCCGGGTTGTCGGCGCGGATCGCGCTGGAGACCACGATGCTGCTGGCGCCGGACGGCACGTTCTCGGCGGCGTGGCCGACCCGGACGGCCGCGCCCAGCTCGCGCAGCGCCAGCACGGTCTCGGACTCCTTGGCGTCACTGCCGGAGACCTTGGCACCGCGGACCGCGAGGATCTTCGCCAGACCGGACATGCCGGCCCCGCCGATGCCGATGAAGTGCGGGGCGTGCAGGTCGTGGGCGGCGTCGTTCAAGGGAGTTCTCCGTAGCTGGGAAGGCGAATCGTCCTCGCGGAGCCCGGGGCCGACCCGGGTGTGCCCGGGTGGTTGCCCGGGACCGCAAGGACGATTCTGCACCACGCGGGCGCGGGGGCGGTGCGGCTCAGGCCTCGCTGGCGAAGAGCTTCAGCACCGGGACGCCGACCTTGTGCCGGGCCTTGGAGGCCCAGTCGCGGTGGAAGAACTCCTCCACGAAGTGCGGCGCGGTGAGCACCAGCACCTCGTCCGCCGAGGTCTCCTCGACCACCGAGCGCAGGCTGTCCAGCGGATCCGTCTCCACCACCCGGCCCACCGCCTCGGCACCGGCCCGGCGCAGGTGCCGCAGGCTGTGCTCCAGCGACTCGGCCGCCACGGCCGCACCGTTCGGCTCCTCGTGCTCGTGCACCACCTTGTCCAGGTGTCCGAGGGCGACGTCGTCAAGGGCGCGCAGCAGCTCGTCCTGCTTGCCGCGGGGTTGCATCAGGACGACGAAGGAGACCTTCTCCTCGCCGTGGAGGGTGGTGACCAGCTCCACGTCCGCGTCGGAGAGCGCCTTTTCGATCATCAGTACGGTCTTGAACACAAGAGTCCCTTCCGTGTTGCAGGCCCCCGGGGTCCGGTGTCCCCTCCCATAGTGCCCGGAGGAAGCTTTCCTCACGCGGCACACGCGGCACTCGGGCCACGGGGGAGTGATCGCCGACCGGGCCGCTGACGCCGGTGCGTTCAGGGGTGGTTCAGCGGCGATTCAAGGGACGGTTACCCGGGGGTACGGCAGTAGCGGGTGAAGAGGAAACCTTTCTGCTCGATCAATGAGACCAGCCGCATCCGTTGCGCGTCTGCCATTTCCGCACCGTGCATGATCCGTGGCGCCGCGCCCGCGGTCAGCAGCGGTGCCAGCGACAGGCAGAGCTCGTCGAGCAGGCCCGCGGCGGCCAGCTGACCCAGCAGGCGCGGGCCGCCCTCGGTGAGCTGGCGGGTCCAGCCGCGAGCGGTCAGCGCGGCCTGGGCCGCCACCAGGTCGACCGCGCCGCGGCCCACCGTGATCAGGTCGGCCACCTCGGCGACGGCGGCGCGGGCCTCGGCCGGCGCGTCCGCCGGCGCGATCACCACGGTGCGCACCAGCGGCTCGGTGAACAGCGGGGCGCCCAGGTCGAGCGAGAGGCTCCGGCTGACCACCGCGATGACCGGGGCCGGGGTCTGCCCCGCCGCCGCCCGGGCGGCGGCGAAGTCGGCCCGCGCGCGGGCCGGGCGGTAGCCCTCGGCGCGGACCGTTTCGGCGCCCACGATCACCACGTCGCACAGGGCCCGCAGCACGCCGAAGATCCGTTTGTCGGCCTCGCTGGACAGCCCCTCGGAGAGGCCGGCCAGCCGGGCCGCCCCGTCCAGCGAGCCGACCATGTTGGCGCGCAGCCAGGGCCGTCCCGACCGCACCGACTCGGGGTAGGCGTAGACCTCGGCCAGCTCGGCGAGCGAGCTGAGCGCCGCCCCTTCGGTGTCGGCGGGGTCGGCGTGTTCGACCGGGGAGTGTGACGGACGGATCAGCTGGCGCATGCCAGGCAGTCTTCCACGGCCAGTAGGCTTTATTACCGTGTCCGCAGCCTCCCACCCCGAAGCCATAGCGACCGGAGCGACCGCTACGGTCACCGGTGCCCCCATCGCGCTGACCGAGCGCCGCCCGGTGGTCCCGGCGCAGCGGCTGGTCGCGGAGATGGTCCCGCCGCCGCGGTTCGCCGGGGTCAGCTTCGGCTCCTACCTGCCGGACGCCACCCAGCCCAGCCAGCTGGAGGCGGTGCGGGTGCTGGAGGAGTTCGCGGCCGGTCTGAACGCGACGGCGGCCCCCAAGCGCGGCTGGTTCCGCAAGGCGGCGGCGCCCACCGGCCCGGCCGGGGTCTACCTGGACGGCGGCTACGGCGTGGGCAAGACCCATCTGCTGGCCTCGCTCTGGCACGCGGTGCCCGGTCCCAAGGCGTTCGGCACCTTCGTGGAGCTGACCAACCTGGTGGGCGCGCTCGGCTTCCAGCAGGCGGTGCAGACGCTCTCCGAGCACAAGCTGCTCTGCATCGACGAGTTCGAGCTGGACGACCCGGGCGACACCGTGCTGGTCTCCACCCTGCTCTCGCGCCTGGTGGAGGCCGGGGTCAAGCTGGCCGCCACCTCCAACACGCTGCCCGAGAAGCTCGGCGAGGGCCGGTTCGCGGCTGCCGACTTCCTGCGCGAGATCCAGGGGCTCTCCGCGCACTTCCGCCCGGTGCGGATCGACGGGCAGGACTACCGCCACCGCGGGCTGCCGGCCGCCCCGCCGCCGTACACCGACGAGCAGGTGGCCGAGCGCGCCGCCGGCACCCCGGGCGCGGCGCTGGACGACTTCGGCGCGCTGCTCGGCCACCTCTCGGTGGTGCACCCCAGCCGGTACGGCGCGCTGCTCGACGACGTGCACGCCGTCTTCCTGCGCGGGGTCTGCCCGGTGACCGACCAGTCCACGGCGCTGCGCCTGGTGGTGCTGGCCGACCGGATGTACGACCGGGAACTGCCGATCACGGCCTCCGGCATCCCCTTCGACCAGGTCTTCTCCGAGGAGATGCTGGCCGGCGGCTACCGCAAGAAGTACCTGCGGGCGATCTCCCGCCTGGTGGCGCTGGCCCGGGACTCCGCCCGCTAGCGCCTTCTGCGGATCCTGCCGGGCGTCTCCGCTTGTCGGTGCCGGGTCGTACGGTGGTCTCGTGCGACCCATCACGAACATTGAGCGGACCACGGCGCCCTTCGAGGTCGTCAGCCCCTACCAGCCCAACGGCGACCAGCCGGCGGCCATCGCCGAGCTGGAGCGCCGCATCCGCGCGGGCGAGAAGGACGTCGTCCTGCTCGGCGCCACCGGCACCGGCAAGTCGGCCACCACCGCGTGGATGATCGAGAAGCTCCAGCGGCCCACGCTGGTGATGGCGCCGAACAAGACGCTGGCCGCCCAGCTCGCCAACGAGTTCCGCGAGCTGCTGCCCAACAACGCCGTCGAGTACTTCGTCTCGTACTACGACTACTACCAGCCCGAGGCGTACGTCCCGCAGACGGACACCTACATCGAGAAGGACTCCTCGATCAACGAGGAGGTCGAACGGTTGCGCCACTCGGCCACCAACTCGCTGCTCACCCGGCGCGACGTGGTCGTGGTCGCCTCGGTCTCCTGCATCTACGGCCTCGGCACCCCGCAGGAGTACGTGGACCGGATGGTGCGGCTGAACGTCGGCGAGGAGATCGACCGGGACGCCCTGCTGCGGCGCTTCGTCGACATCCAGTACACCCGCAACGACCTGGCCTTCACCCGCGGTACCTTCCGGGTGCGCGGCGACACCGTGGAGATCTTCCCGGTCTACGAGGAACTGGCGCTGCGGATCGAGATGTTCGGCGACGAGATCGAGTCGCTCTACACGCTGCACCCGCTCACCGGTGAGATCATCAGCCAGCACGAGGCGATCCACGTCTTCCCCGCCACCCACTACGTCGCGGGCCCGGAGCGGATGGAGCGCGCGGTCGCCGGCATCGAGCAGGAGCTGGCGCAGCGGCTGGCCGTGCTGGAGAAGCAGGGCAAGCTGCTGGAGGCCCAGCGGCTGCGGATGCGCACCACCTACGACATCGAGATGCTCCGTCAGATCGGCAGCTGCTCGGGCGTGGAGAACTACTCGATGCACTTCGACGGCCGCGAGCCGGGCACCGCGCCCAACACGCTGCTGGACTACTTCCCGGAGGACTTCCTCCTGGTGATCGACGAGTCGCACGTGACCGTCCCGCAGATCGGCGCGATGTACGAGGGCGACGCCTCGCGCAAGCGCACCCTGGTGGAGCACGGCTTCCGGCTGCCCTCGGCGCTCGACAACCGCCCGCTCAAGTGGGAGGAGTTCCTGGAGCGGGTCGGCCAGACCGTCTACCTGTCGGCCACCCCCGGCCCCTACGAGCTGTCCCGCGGCGACGGCCAGGTCGAGCAGATCATCCGCCCCACCGGCCTGATCGACCCGGAGGTGATCGTCAAGCCGACCGAGGGCCAGATCGACGACCTGGTGCACGAGATCCGGCTGCGGGTCGAGCGGGACGAGCGGGTGCTGGTCACCACGCTCACCAAGAAGATGTCCGAGGACCTCACCGACTACCTGGTCGGCCTGGACATCCGGGTCCGCTACCTGCACAGCGACATCGACACGCTGCGCCGGGTGGAGCTGCTGCGCGAGCTGCGGGCCGGCAAGTACGACGTGCTGGTCGGCATCAACCTGCTGCGCGAGGGCCTGGACCTGCCCGAGGTCTCGCTGGTGGCGATCCTGGACGCCGACAAGGAGGGCTTCCTGCGCTCGGGCACCTCGCTGATCCAGACCATCGGCCGTGCCGCCCGCAACGTCTCCGGCCAGGTCCACATGTACGCGGACAAGATCACCGCGGCGATGGAGAGGGCGATCGAGGAGACCAACCGCCGCCGGGTCGTCCAGCAGGCCTACAACGAGAAGCACGGCATCGACCCGCAGCCGCTGCGCAAGAAGATCGGCGACATCCTGGACACCCTGGCCCGTGAGGAGGTGGACACCGAGGAGCTGCTGAACACCGGCTACCGGGACGGCGCGAAGGCCAAGGCCCCGGTCCCCGCGCTCGGTGCGGCCCGGGCCAAGGGCGGCAGCCGGCCGGCCACCGAGCTGGCCGACACGATCCAGGAGATGACCGAGCGGATGCACGCCGCCGCCGCCTCGCTCCAGTTCGAGGTGGCCGCCAGGTTGCGGGACGAGGTCAAGGACCTGAAGAAGGAGTTGCGCCGGTTGAAGGAGACGGGCATCGCCTGAGACCAGGCGTGATCCTCTTCCAACACGCCTCTTGACGCGCGGGGGGCGCCCCTGGTGGGGGCGACCCCCAGGCCCTAGGGTTGGCAGGCGACGTATCCAGGCGGACAGCAGCCCGGGGGGCCTCAGCCGGGGGACGGCAGCGGGGTGATCCGACGCTGGTCCGTGCGCGAATCGCGTACGGGCCGAGATGAAGGGGAGAACACCGTGTCGGTGAATCTGACCAAGGGTCAGCAGGTGAGCCTGCGGAAGGTCAGCGGCGAGTCGCTGAGCGTGGTCCGGATGGGCCTGGGATGGCGCGCGGCGCCCAAGCGGGGCCTGTTCGGCAGCCGGAGCCGACAGATCGACCTGGACGCCTCGGCCCTGCTGTACGCCGAGCACACCCCCGCCGACGTGGTCTTCTTCCAGCAGCTGGTGAGCAAGGACGGCTCGGTGCGGCACACCGGGGACAACCTGGTGGGCGGCGCGGGCGCCGGTGGCGACGACGAGTCGATCGTGGTGGACCTGGCCCGCATCCCGGCCCAGATCACCCAGGTGGTCTTCACCGTCAGCTCCTACACCGGCCAGACCTTCGCCGAGGTGCGGCACGCGCACTGCCGGCTGATCGACGAGACCAGCGGCCAGGAGCTGGCCCGCTACGAGCTGAGCGGCGGTGGCGGGCACACCGGCCAGATCATGGCCAAGGTGTACCGCGACCCGGCCGGCGGCTGGGGGATGCAGGCGATCGGTGCCCCGGCGAAGGCACGGACCTTCCAGGACCTGCTGCCGGCCATCGAGCCGTTCCTGTAGCCGGTGCCGGGGCCGTCTTTACCTTCTCTTGGTACTAGCTGTTACTCTTCTTGGAACGGAGGGGAGTATTCCCCCTACGGTGTTCCCGTCATCACGGCGACCGCGTATCGGTCGGCCCGGGGCACCGGTCCTCGGCGGCGCCGGCCCTTGCGGCCCTTGCGCGGCCCGCAGGACGGAAGAGACCTCCGGCAGACGATGGATGCCGGAGGACCAGCTTCATGGACGTTTCCCTCGCCCTGTGGGCGACCACCATCGGGGTGCTGATCGCCCTGATCGCCGCCGACTTCTTCATCGGTGGCCGCAAGCCGCACGAGGTCTCCATCAAGGAGGCCGGCATCTGGACCGTGGTCTGGGTGGTGCTGGCGCTGCTCTTCGGCGGCTTCCTGTGGTGGTACGGCGGCGGGCAGCCGGCCGGTGAGTTCTTCGCCGGCTACGTCACCGAGAAGTCGCTGAGCGTCGACAACCTCTTCGTCTTCGTGCTGATCATGGCCAAGTTCGCGGTGCCCAGGATCCACCAGCAGCGGGTGCTGATGGTCGGGGTGCTGATAGCGCTGGTGCTGCGGGCGGTCTTCATCGCCGGCGGCGCGGCGCTGATCGCGAGCTTCTCCTGGGTCTTCTACTTCTTCGGCGCGTTCCTGATCTGGACGGCCTGGAAGCTGATCAAGGAGGCCCGGGGTGGCCATCAGGACGACGAGTTCGAGGAGAGCAAGCTGCTGACGGCGGTCCGCCGGCGCTTCCCGGCGATCTCCGCGATGACCGTGGTGATACTGGCCATCGGCACCACCGACGTGCTCTTCGCGCTGGACTCGATCCCGGCCATCTTCGGTCTGACCCAGGACCCGTACATCGTCTTCACCGCCAACGCCTTCGCGCTGATGGGCCTGCGCCAGCTGTACTTCCTGATCGGCGGCCTGCTGAAGCGCCTGGTCCACTTGTCCTACGGGCTCTCGCTGATCCTCGGCTTCATCGGCGTGAAGCTGGTGCTGCACGCGCTGCACGAGAGCGGGCTGCACGTGCCGCAGATCGGGATCCCGGTCTCCCTCGGCTTCATCGTGCTGGTCCTGGGCGTCACCACGGTCACCAGCCTGCGCGCCTCCAGGCGCCAGGCGATCGGCTGAGGCGGGACGGTGCCGCCGGGTCCGGCGGCACCGTCCTCGTGCCGCGCGTCAGTGGCGGTGGCGCCTGCGGCGGTGGAGGAGGCCCAGGGCGCCGAGAGCCAGGCCCAGGGCGAGCACGCCGGCTGCGGCCCAGCGGTAGGGGTGGCCGTGGCCGTTCCCGTGCGAGGGGTTGAAGAGGGCGAGGTCGATGCTCTGGGTCATCGCGCTGTGCCCGGCGCCGTTGGGGTGGAGGTGGTCGTCGGAGTCGTAGGCGGGGCGCAGGCGGGTGGGGTCGGCCGGGTCCTTGAGGGCGGCGTCGAAGTCTATGTAGCCGTCGATGGCGTGGCTGTGCCGGATGAACTGGTTGACCTTCTCGCGGGTCTGTTCGCCGGCGTCCTCGTACCGCATGTACCCGCCGTAGGGCGAGATGGTGGTGACGACGACCCTGACGTGGCGGGCGTGGGCCCGGGCCGCGAACTCCTTTATCCCCGTGGTGATCGCATCGGCGTTGTACTGGTGCGGGGTCTGCTGGATGTCGTTGATGAGGTCGGTGAGCACGATCGTGCTCACGCCCGGCACGTCGAGCGCGTCCTTGTCCTCGCGGCCCAGCGAGTTGGGCACGCTCGGGCCGTTGTCGGCGAGCAGCCGGGTGGATCCGATGCTGGCGTTGACGACGGTGACCGGATCGTTGGCCTTCTCCAGGCGGGCGGCAAGTGCGGTGGGCCAGGCCGGAGTCGGGTAGGCGCGGTAGCCGCCCGAGACCGAGGCCCCGATGACGACGACGGTGTCCGAGGAGGGGGCGGTGGCGGACGCGCTGGTCGGGGTGGACACCGCAGAGGCCTGCGCGGGCGCCGCGTTGGCGAGTGCCGCCGAGGTGTGCGTGCCAGTGGTCGCGCAGCCGGCGAGGACAGTCGTCGCCAGCAGGACGGCGGGCAGGAGACGGCCGGCAGAGGGCCTGGTACGGGGAGGCATGGCTTCGCTTCCAGTCGGGCGCTGTTGTGAGGGGCCCGTGGTGGGCAGAAGAAGATACTATGCGGTCGGAACCGGTCGGGATTGGACGAGGGTGTGCACCCGTCCCTTTCGCGCAGCGGCGATCGCCGCCAACCAGGCTGCCGGGCGCGGAGGTTGGGCCCGGGGCGGTGCCGCCGCCGGCTCCGCCGGCTTCCTTCGCGTGGACGACGAGGCCGCCGTCGCCCGGTCATGACGGCCTTTCAACCTGGGGTGCCCTCAGGGCGCCGGGGACGCGGCCGCTTCGCGCGGGATGCCCCGCCGGAACCGATTCCGGCGGGGCATCCCGGTGGTGTGACGGCGAGGATCGGCGGCGGTGTCACCAGCCGCGGTCGCGCCACTCGGTGAGGTGGGGGCGCTCGGTGCCGAGGGTGGTGTCCTTGCCGTGGCCGGGGTAGACCCAGGACTCGTCGGGCAGGGCGTCGAAGAGCTTGGTGGTGACGTCCCGGTAGAGGCTCTCGAAGGCGGCCTTGTCCTGGTGGGTGTTGCCGATGCCGCCGGGGAAGAGGCAGTCGCCGGTGAAGACGTGGGGGTGGCCCTCGGGGTCGTCGTAGACCAGCACGATGGCGCCGGGGGTGTGGCCGACCAGGTGGCGCACGGTGAGGGTCGCCTCGCCGACCCGCAGGGTGTCGCCGTCGTCCAGCAGCAGGTCGGTGGGGACGGGGATGCCCTCGGCGTCGTGGCGGCCCGCCGCCGTGCGGGCGCCGGTGGCCGCGACCACCTCGGCCAGCGCGGCCCAGTGGTCCTGGTGGCGGTGGGTGGTGACCACGGTGGCCAGCTGGTCGCCGACGGTCTCCAGCAGCGTCGGGGCGTCGGCGGCCGCGTCGATCAGCAGCTGCTCGTCGGTGGCCCGGCAGCGCAGCAGGTAGGCGTTGTTGTCGAACGGGCCGACCGCCACCTTGGTGATGATCAGATGGGCGAGTTCGCGGACGTCCGGCGGACCGCCGACCTTGACGGCTCCGTGGTAGCTCAAGGGGTGCTCCTTCTGGCTGTTCCGGCCAATGGGTACGGGGCCTATGATCGCGCGTCAGCCCATCGGGGGGAGCGCGGGCAGGGCCGAGCGCGGGTCGGCCAGCGCGCCGCCGTCGCGGTGCACCTGCAGGCCGTCGCCGTCCGAGCGGCCGGAGAGCCAGGCGGTCAGGGCGCGCACCGGGCCCTCGGCCCGCTGCTCGGGCACCGCGCCCTCGCGGGTGCCGAGACTGGCCTTGGCACCGGTGTCCTCGGCGAGCAGTTCGAGCGGCGGCAGGCCGTCCAGCTGGGCGAACCGGGCCGCCAGCTTGCCGAACTCGACCGCGGCGAACTCCTCGGGCCAGTGCGCGGGGCTGTAGCCGACGGCCAGGTCGACGTGGTGGTACTCCAGTTCGGCCAGCCGCTTCCAGGGCAGGTCGCGCGCGGGGAAGACGTAGCCGAGCCGGTGCTTGAGCTGGGCGCCCCAGGCCGCCTCGGGCAGTGTGGCGACGGCCTCGGCCAGCCGCACGGCGCTGGCCCGCAGGTCGGCCAGCTGCTCGACGAGCGGACGCCCGGCGCCCTTCTCGATGTCCTCGTCGCGGGCCTGGCTGCTGGCGTACTGCGGGATGTCCCGGCCGGTGCGGGCCGACTCGACCAGGTTGACCAGCGAGTCGGCGTTGCGGGCGAGGTGGGTGAGCACGTGGCCGCGGGTCCAGCCGGGCAGCGCGGACGGCTCGGCGAGCGCGGCCGGATCGAGGGCGGCGACGGTGTGCAGCAGGCGCTCGGTGCTCTCCGCGACCTTGGCCAGGTCGGCGTGCGGGTCGGGCTGGGTGGTGGTCATCGAGGGCCCCCTCTTGGCGTGCGTGACGTGGCAGGCCCGGGCTCGTTGGGCCGTGCAGGGCGAAGGCTATCGCTGGGCCGGGCGCCGAGCAGGGGGGTTTCCCGGGATCCGGACGGTTGTCAGTGGGGTGCGCTTCACTCGTACGGGTGGACCCGACTGGACGCGATCGTTGTTCGAACGCATGAGCGATACGCTGATCGGTGACACTGGAAGCAATGCCCGTTCCCGGAGAAAGGCGCCAGAAGCAGTGGCCGACCGCCTCATCGTCCGCGGTGCTCGCGAGCACAACCTCAAGAACGTCTCGCTCGACCTGCCCCGGGACTCCCTGATCGTCTTCACGGGTCTCTCCGGGTCGGGCAAGTCGTCATTGGCCTTCGACACGATCTTCGCCGAGGGGCAGCGGCGTTACGTCGAGTCGCTGTCCTCCTACGCCCGGCAGTTCCTCGGCCAGATGGACAAGCCGGACGTCGACTTCATCGAGGGCCTCTCGCCGGCCGTCTCGATCGACCAGAAGTCCACCAACCGCAACCCCCGGTCCACGGTCGGCACCATCACCGAGGTCTACGACTACCTGCGGCTGCTCTTCGCCCGGGTGGGCAAGCCGCACTGCCCGCACTGCGGGCGCCCGATCGCCAAGCAGTCCCCGCAGGCGATCGTGGACAAGGTGCTGGAGCTCGCCGAGGGCACCAGGTTCCAGGTGCTCAGCCCGGTGGTGCGCGAGCGCAAGGGCGAGTTCGTCGACCTCTTCGCCGACCTGCAGTCCAAGGGCTACGCCCGGGCCCGGGTGGACGGCGAGACGGTCCAGCTGGCCGAGCCGCCCAAGCTCAAGAAGCAGGAGAAGCACACCATCGAGGTGGTCATCGACCGCCTCACCGTCAAGGAGAGCGCCAAGCGCCGCCTGACCGACTCGGTGGAGACGGCGCTCAAGCTCTCCGGCGGCATGGTGGTGCTGGACTTCGTCGACCTCGACGCGGACGACCCCGAGCGTGAGCGGATGTACTCCGAGCACCTCTACTGCCCGTACGACGACGTCTCCTTCGAGGAGCTGGAGCCGCGCTCGTTCTCCTTCAACTCCCCGTTCGGCGCCTGCCCCGAGTGCACCGGCCTCGGCAGCCGGATGGAGGTGGACCCCGAGCTGGTGGTCCCCGACGACCAGAAGTCGCTGGACGAGGGCGCCATCCACCCGTGGACCGGCGGCCACCTGCGCGAGTACTTCGGCCACCTGATCGACGCGCTCGCCACCGAGGTCGGCTTCCGGACCGACATCCCGTGGGCCGGGCTGCCGGCCCGGGCCAAGAAGGCGCTGCTCTACGGCCACAAGGCCAAGGTCGAGGTCCGCTACAACAACCGCTACGGCAAGGCCCGGTCCTGGGTCACCGGGTTCGAGGGCGTGATCCCGTTCGTCCAGCGCAAGCACAACGAGGCGGAGACCGACAGCGGTCGCGAGCGCTTCGAGGGCTACATGCGCGAGGTGCCGTGCCCCACCTGCGAGGGCACCCGGCTCAAGCCGGTGGTGCTCGCGGTCACCGTGCAGGGCAAGTCGATCGCCGAGGTCTCGGCGATGTCGATCAGCGACTGCGCCGACTTCCTGAGCGCGATGAAGCTCACCGCCCGGGACAAGAAGATCGCCGAGCGGGTGCTGAAGGAGGTCAACGAGCGGCTGCGGTTCCTGGTCGACGTCGGCCTCGACTACCTCTCGCTCAACCGCGCGGCCGGCACCCTGTCCGGCGGTGAGGCGCAGCGGATCCGGCTCGCCACCCAGATCGGCTCCGGCCTGGTCGGCGTGCTCTACGTGCTGGACGAGCCGTCCATCGGCCTGCACCAGCGCGACAACCACCGGCTGATCGAGACCCTGGTCCGGCTGCGCGACATCGGCAACACGCTGATCGTGGTCGAGCACGACGAGGACACCATCAAGACCGCCGACTGGGTGGTCGACATCGGCCCCGGCGCCGGCGAGCACGGCGGCAAGGTGGTGCACTCCGGCGGGCTGAAGGAGCTGCTGGCCAACGAGCAGTCGCTGACCGGCCAGTACCTCTCCGGCAAGCGCTCGATCCCGATCCCCACCGTGCGCCGCCCGCGCGACAAGAAGCGCCAGATCGTGGTGCACGGCGCCCGCGAGCACAACCTCAAGGACGTCACGGTCGGCTTCCCGCTGGGGATGTTCACCGCGATCACCGGCGTCTCGGGCTCGGGCAAGTCCACCCTGGTCAACGACATCCTCTACACCCACCTGGCGCGCGAGCTGAACGGCGCGCGCAGCGTGCCGGGCCGGCACACCCGGGTCACCGGCACCGATCTGGTGGACAAGGTGGTGCACGTCGACCAGTCGCCGATCGGCCGCACCCCGCGGTCCAACCCGGCCACCTACACCGGCGTCTTCGACCACGTCCGCAAGCTCTTCGCGGAGACCGCCGAGGCGAAGGTGCGCGGTTACCTGCAGGGCCGGTTCTCCTTCAACGTCAAGGGCGGCCGCTGCGAGAACTGCTCGGGCGACGGCACCATCAAGATCGAGATGAACTTCCTGCCGGACGTCTACGTCCCGTGCGAGGTCTGCCACGGCGCCCGCTACAACCGCGAGACGCTGGAGGTGCACTACAAGGGCAAGTCCATCGCCGAGGTGCTGGACATGCCGATCGAGGAGGCGCTGCACTTCTTCGAGGCGGTCCCGGCGATCGCCCGCCACCTGCGCACCCTCAACGACGTCGGCCTCGGCTACGTCCGGCTCGGCCAGAGCGCGCCGACCCTCTCCGGCGGTGAGGCGCAGCGCGTCAAGCTCGCCGCCGAGCTGCAGAAGCGCTCCACCGGGCGGACCGTCTACGTGCTGGACGAGCCGACCACCGGCCTGCACTTCGAGGACATCAGCAAGCTGATCAAGGTGCTCTCCGGTCTGGTCGAAAAGGGCAACACGGTGATCGTCATCGAGCACAACCTCGATGTGATCAAGACCGCCGACTGGATCGTGGACATGGGTCCCGAGGGCGGCAACGGCGGTGGCACGGTGATCGCCGAGGGCACCCCCGAGGAGATCGCCGCCACCACGGACAGCCACACCGGCAAGTTCCTGCGCGACATCCTGGGCGACCGGGTGAGCGACGCGCCGGTCCCGGCCCCGCGGGCCGCCCGCAAGCGCGCGGCGGCCAAGAAGTAACGGCCACCCTCCCGGGGCCGTCCCTCGGCGGGCGGCCCCGGGGGCGGGGTCCGGCCCATGGGAGAGGGCCTAGACTGCCGCCCGTCCACCCGCCCCACCCCCGCAGGGAGCCAGCACCATGTCCGAGGCCGACCAGACGCCCACCACCACCCGCCGCACCCTGCTCTGCTGCGGCGCGGCAGCGCTGGCCGGCGGCTCCGCCCTCGTCCTGAGCGGCTGCGAGAGCTCGGGCGGCAGCAAGAGCCAGGCGAAGGCCGCGCCCACGCCGGTGGACCTGGGCGACGCCTCGGCCGTGCCGGTGGGCGGCGGCAAGGTCTACGCCGACCAGCGGATCGTGGTCACCCAGCCCAGCGCCGGCGAGTACAAGGCGTTCAGCGCCCGCTGCACGCACGCCGGCTGCCTGGTCGACCAGGTCAAGAACAACCAGATCCAGTGCCCGTGCCACGGCAGCCGTTTCAACATCGCCGACGGCTCGGTCGCCGACGGCCCGGCGCCGAGCCCGCTGCCCAGCTACCAGGTCGCGGTGGCCGGCGGCAAGCTCACCGTGACGCCGAGCTGATCTCGGCCGGCCGGCCCCGGCCGTCGGCCCCGGGAGCTAGGGTTTTAGCAGTCACAGCGCAGCACGAGGGGGACCACGATGGCCGACCCGTCCACCTACCGCCCGGCGCCGGGAGCGATCCCACCCTCGCCCGGGGTCTACCGGTTCCGGGACGAGCACGGCCGGGTGATCTACGTGGGCAAGGCCAAGAGCCTGCGCCCGCGCCTGTCCTCGTACTTCCAGGACCTGGCGAACCTGCACCCGCGCACCGCCACCATGGTCACCACCGCCGCCTCGGTGGAGTGGACCGTGGTCGGCACCGAGGTCGAGGCGCTCCAGCTGGAGTACTCCTGGATCAAGGAGTTCGACCCCCGGTTCAACGTCAAGTACCGCGACGACAAGAGCTATCCCGAGCTCGCGGTGACGCTGAACGAGGAGTTCCCCCGGGTGCAGGTGATGCGCGGGGCACACAAGAAGGGCGTGCGCTACTTCGGCCCGTACGGGCACGCCTGGGCGATCCGCGAGACCGTCGACCTGCTGCTGCGCGTCTTCCCGGTGCGCACCTGCTCCACCGGGGTCTTCAAGCGCGCCAAGCAGGTCGGCCGCCCCTGCCTGCTGGGCTACATCGGCAAGTGCGCCGCGCCCTGCGTCGGCAAGGTCAGCGCCGACGAACACCGGGAGCTGGCCGAGGAGTTCTGCGACTTCATGGCCGGGCGCACCGGCAACCACCTGCGCCGCCTGGAGGAGCAGATGGCCGAGGCCGCCGCCGAGATGGAGTACGAGAAGGCGGCCCGGCTGCGCGACGACATCGGGGCGCTCAAGCGGGCCATGGAGAAGAACGCCGTGGTGCTCGCGGACGGCACCGACGCCGACCTGCTCGCGCTGGCCGAGGACGAACTCGAGGCCGCGGTACAGATCTTCCACGTCCGCGGCGGCCGGGTGCGCGGCCAGCGCGGCTGGGTCACCGACAAGGTCGAGGACGTGGACACCGCCGCGCTGGTCGAGCACGCCCTGCAGCAGCTCTACGGCGGCGGCAGCGAGGCGGTGCCGCGCGAGGTGCTGGTGCCCGCGCTGCCCGAGCCGGCCGAGCCGGTGCGCGAGTGGCTGACCGGCCTGCGCGGCAGCCAGGTCGACCTGCGGGTGCCGCAACGCGGCGACAAGAAGGACCTGATGGCCACCGTCGGGCGCAACGCCCAGCAGGCGCTGGCGCTGCACAAGACCAAGCGGGCCTCGGACCTGACCACCCGCAGCCGGGCGCTGCAGGAGATCGCCGACGCGCTGGAGCTGGACTCGGTGCCGCTGCGGATCGAGTGCTTCGACATCTCGCACCTGCAGGGCGAGGACGTGGTCGCCTCGATGGTGGTCTTCGAGGACGGCCTGGCCCGCAAGAGCGAGTACCGGCGCTTCCAGATCAAGGGCTTCGAGGGCCAGGACGACGTCCGCTCGATGCACGAGGTGATCAGCCGCCGGTTCCGCCGCTACCTCCAGGAGCGCGAGCGGACCGGCGAGTGGGCGGTGCCCGAGCAGAGCCTGCCCGGCGACGGCGACGGCGGTGTGGACGACGACGCGCTGCCCGGCGGCCCGGTCGATCCGGAGACCGGGCGCCCGCGCCGCTTCGCCTACCCGCCGCAGCTGCTGGTGGTCGACGGCGGCCAGCCCCAGGTGGCCGCCGCCAGGCGCGCGCTGGACGAACTCGGCATCGACGACGTCGCGCTGTGCGGGCTGGCCAAGCGCCTGGAGGAGGTCTGGCTGCCCGACCAGGACGACCCGGTGGTGCTGCCGCGCAGCAGCGAGGGCCTCTACCTGCTGCAGCGGGTGCGCGACGAGGCGCACCGGTTCGCCATCTCCTACCAGCGCAGCAAGCGCGCCAAGCGGCTGACCGGATCCGGCGGCCTGGACGCCGTGCCCGGCCTGGGGGAGACCCGACGCACCGCGCTGCTCAAGCACTTCGGCTCGGTGAAGAAGCTGCGCGCCGCCAGCGTGGAGGAGATCTGCGCCGTCCCCGGCATCGGGCGCCGCACGGCGGAGACTGTTGTCCAGGCGTTGGCGTCCCGGCAACCCGCGGCATTCGCGGTGAACACCGCCACAGGCGAGATCATGGAGGATGGCCCTGCCGACCCGGTCCAGCCGACCGTGCGACCGGGCCAGGCGTGACGTCGAGCGCGGCGCACACGTTTTTACAGCAGATGCACGCGAGAGCGGGGAACCGAAGTGACAGTGTCTGATGTGGGCGAGACCCCACCGGAGCTGGTGATCATCTCCGGCATGTCCGGAGCCGGCCGCAGCACGGCCGCCAAGTGCCTGGAGGACCTCGGCTGGTTCGTGGTCGACAACCTGCCGCCGGCCCTCATCCCCACCATGGTCGACCTCGGCGCCCGCTCGCAGGGCGCGGTGGCCCGGATCGGCGTGGTGGTCGACGTCCGGGGGCGGCAGTTCTTCGACGACCTGCGGGCCTCGCTGGAGGAGCTGGACAAGCGCGGCATCCGGATGCGCGTGGTCTACCTGGAGTCCGGTGACGACGCCCTGGTGCGCCGCTTCGAGAGCGTGCGCCGCCCGCACCCGCTGCAGGGTGAGGGCCGGATCGTCGACGGCATCGCGCAGGAGCGCGACCTGCTGCGCGAGTTGCGCGGCGAGGCCGACCTGGTGATCGACACCTCGGACCTCAACGTCCACCAGCTGCGGGCCAAGCTGGACGCCCAGTTTGCCGACCACGACGAGCCCGAGCTGCGCTGCACCGTGATGTCCTTCGGTTTCAAGTACGGCCTGCCGGTCGACGCGGACCTCGTGGTGGACTGCCGGTTCCTGCCCAATCCGCACTGGGTGCCGGAACTACGGGCACGAACCGGTACGGATACGGACGTCGCGGACTACGTGTTCCAGCAGCCCGGTGCCAAGGAGTTCCTGGACGGTTACGCCGAGCTTCTGCGCATTGTCACCGAGGGTTATCGCCGAGAGGGTAAGCGCTACATGACGCTTGCCGTAGGCTGCACCGGTGGCAAGCATCGCAGCGTGGCCATGTCGGAGCGGCTGACGAAGCGTCTGATCGCCGACGGCGTGGAAACGGTGCTGGTGCACCGCGACATGGGACGGGAGTAGCGGCGGTCCCCCAGCACCGCCGACAGCACAGGAACGTGGGGTAGGTGTGACGGGATACTCGCCAGGGCGGCAATACCAGCACAAGGCCGCCGAGCGGGGTTCCCCGGGCGCACAGAAGAGGTCGGTCTCCGCGACGAAGGGGGCGGCGCCGCGGATCACCGCGCTCGGCGGCGGCCAGGGCCTGTCCGCCTCGCTCTCCGCGCTGCGCCGCCTCACCTCCGACCTGACCGCCGTGGTCACGGTGGCCGACGACGGCGGCTCCAGCGGGCGGCTGCGCGCCGAGCTCGGCGTGCTGCCCCCCGGCGACCTGCGCAAGGCGCTGGCCGCGCTGTGCGGTGACGACGACTGGGGCCGCACCTGGTCCGAGGTGATCCAGCAGCGCTTCACCGGCTCCGGCGAGCTGGGCGGCCACGCGGTGGGCAACCTGCTGATCGTGGCGCTCTGGGAGAAGCTCGGCGATCCGGTCGCCGCCCTGGAGTGGGTGGGCCGGCTGCTCAACGTGCAGGGCCGGGTGCTGCCGATGTCCGCCGTCCCGCTGGACATCGAGGCCCAGGTGCGCGGCCACGACCCGGCCCACCCCGCGCGGGTGACCGCCGTGCGCGGCCAGGCCGACGTGGCCATCACCCCGGGCACCGTGCAGTCGGTCCGGCTGCTGCCCGAGGAGCCGCCGGCGGTGCCGGAGGCGGTGGCGGCGGTCCTGGAGGCGGACTGGGTGGTGCTCGGACCCGGCTCCTGGTTCACCAGCGTGCTGCCGCACCTGCTGGTCCCCGAGCTGGCCAAGGCGCTGATCGAGACCAAGGCCCGCCGCCTGCTGACCCTGAACCTGGCCCCGCAGCCCGGCGAGACCGAGGGCTTCACCCCGCAGCGCCACCTGGAGGTCATCGCCGACCACGCTCCGGAACTGGGTGTGGATGCGATCCTGGTGGACGAGCGCGCGGTGACCGGCGGCGCCTTCGGGGTGGCCGACCTGGCCGGCCTGGAGAAGGCGGCCGAGCGGATGGGGGCCGCGCTGGTGCTGGACAAGGTGGCCGGCGCCGACGGGACCCCGCGACACGACCCGGAGCTTCTGGCCGCCGCGTACGACCGGATTTTCCGGACACATGGAAGGATCGGCCCATGGCGATGACGGCAGCGGTGAAGGACGAAATCAGCCGGCTCCCCGTCACCCGGGCCTGCTGTCGCAAGGCTGAGGTGTCGGCGATCCTGCGATTCGCGGGCGGACTGCACATTGTGAGCGGTCGGATCGTGATCGAGGCGGAGCTCGACACCGGCATTGCGGCCCGGCGGCTGCGCAAGGACCTGCTGGAGATCTTCGGCCACGCCTCCGAACTGGTGGTGATGGCCCCCAGCGGCCTGCGGCGCGGCAGCCGGTACGTGGTCCGGGTGATCAAGGACGGTGAGTTGCTGGCCCGGCAGACCGGGCTGGTGGACGGCCGGGGTCGACCGATCCGGGGCCTGCCCCCGGCGGTGGTCTCCGGCGCGACCTGTGACGCCGAGGCGGCCTGGCGCGGCGCCTTCCTGGCGCACGGCTCGCTGACCGAGCCGGGCCGCTCCTCCTCGCTGGAGATCACCTGCCCCGGCTCCGAGGCGGCGCTCGCGCTGGTCGGCGCCGCCCGCCGGCTCGGCATCCCGGCCAAGGCCCGCGAGGTGCGCGGCGCGGACCGGGTGGTGATCCGCGACGGCGACGCGATCGGCGCGCTGCTCACCCGGCTCGGCGCGCACGAGTCGGTGCTGGCCTGGGAGGAGCGCCGGCTGCGCCGCGAGGTGCGGGCCACCGCGAACCGGCTGGCCAACTTCGACGACGCCAACCTGCGCCGCTCGGCCCGCGCGGCGGTGGCCGCCGGGGCTCGGGTGCAGCGGGCGCTGGAGATCCTCGGCGACGAGGTGCCCGAGCACCTCGCGGCGGCCGGCCAGTTGCGGATGCAGCACAAGCAGGCCTCGCTGGAGGAGCTCGGCGCGCTCGCCGATCCGCCGCTGACCAAGGACGCGGTGGCGGGCCGGATCCGGCGGCTGCTGGCGATGGCCGACAAGCGGGCGATGGAGCTGGGACTGCCCAGCACCGAGGCCAACCTGACGGAGGAGATGGCGCTCAACTAGCCCGTGGGGCGGCTCCCGGCGCGGATATCGGTGCACATCGGCGAACATGGCGTGGCGTATTCCGAAATACGCCACGCCAGGGTCTTGACGAAGGGCGGATGTGCCTAGGCGACCGCGTGCGGGGTAGGGTCAGTGGTGGTCGGGGACATCCCAATTTCCACCCCCGTCGGCATAGCCCGGCGTACCTTAGAGGAGATCGGTTCGTGACGATCCGGGTAGGCATCAACGGATTCGGCCGCATCGGCCGCAACTTCTTCCGCGCGGTCAAGTCCCAGGGCGCGGACATCGAGATCGTCGGCGTCAACGACCTCACCGACACCAAGACCCTCGCTCACCTGCTCAAGTACGACTCGATCCTGGGCACCCTCCAGGCCGAGGTGAGCCACACCGCCGACAGCATCACGGTGGACGGCCACACGTTCAAGGTGATCGCCGAGCGCGACCCGGCCAACCTCCCCTGGGGTGAGCTGGGCGTCGACATCGTGATCGAGTCCACCGGTATCTTCACCAAGGCCGACCAGGCAAAGAAGCACGTCGCCGCCGGTGCGAAGAAGGTCATCATCTCGGCCCCGGCCACCGACGAGGACGTCACCATCGTCATGGGCGTCAACGACGAGAAGTACGACGCCGCCAAGCACACCGTCATCTCCAACGCCTCCTGCACCACCAACTGCGTGGCGCCGCTGGCCAAGGTGCTGAACGAGAACTTCGGCATCGTCAAGGGTCTGATGACCACCGTCCACGCCTACACCAACGACCAGGTCACCCTTGACTTCCCGCACAAGGACCTGCGCCGTGCCCGTGCCGCCGCGCTGAACATCATCCCGACCTCCACCGGTGCCGCCAAGGCCACCGCGCTGGTGCTGCCGGAGCTCAAGGGCAAGCTGGACGGCACCTCGCTGCGCGTCCCGGTCCCGACCGGTTCGATCACCGACCTGGTCGTCACCCTGGAGCGCGAGGTCACCGTCGAGGAGGTCAACGCGGCCTTCCAGAAGGCCTCCGAGGGCTCCCTCAAGGGCATCCTGCAGTACACGGAGGACCCGATCGTCTCCTCCGACATCGTCAACTCGCCGTTCTCCACGATCTTCGACTCGCTGATGACCATGGTCCAGGGCAACCAGGTCAAGGTCTTCGGCTGGTACGACAACGAGTGGGGCTACTCGAACCGCCTCGTCAACCTGACCACCCTCGTCGGTGGCCAGCTCTGACGCAGCGGAAGCTGACGTGATGTGAGGAGCAGGGCCCGGAGCGCGGACACCGCGTCCGGGCCCTGCCCCTGCCCACGCACCCTCTTCCCTGCGGGTGTTCCCGAGTTGCCGGGCGCTGCGCCACTCCCAGCGCCACTGTTCCTGGGCCCCCTCTCTCCCCCCTGGAGAACGAAGACCGTGAAGACCATCGACGAACTCATTCAAGACGGTGTGGAAGGCAAGCGGGTTTTCGTCCGCGCCGACCTGAACGTGCCGCTGGAGGGCACCACCATCACCGACGACGGCCGGATCCGCGCCGTCGCCCCGACCATCGCCAAGCTGGCCGAGGCCGGCGCCAAGGTGATCGTCGCCTCCCACCTCGGCCGTCCCAAGGGCGCGCCGGACCCGCAGTTCTCGCTCGCGCCGGTTGCCGTGCGCCTGGGCGAGATCCTCGACAGGAACGTCTCCTTCGCGAGCGACACCGTGGGGGACAGCGCGAAGGCCACCGTTGCCGCTCTGGCCAACGGCGAGGTCACGCTGCTGGAGAACCTGCGCTTCAACGCCGGTGAGACGAGCAAGGACGACGCCGAGCGCGGCGCCTTCGCCGACCAACTCGCTGCTCTGTCCGACCTCTACGTCGGCGACGGCTTCGGCGCGGTGCACCGCAAGCACGCCTCGGTCTTCGACCTGCCGGCCCGGCTGCCGCACGCGGTCGGCGACCTGATCGCCACCGAGCTCGCCGTGCTGAAGAAGCTCACCGACGAGGTGGCCCGCCCGTACGTGGTGGTGCTCGGCGGCGCCAAGGTCTCCGACAAGCTCGGGGTGATCGACAACCTGCTGGAGAAGGCCGACCGGATCCTGATCGGCGGCGGCATGGCGTACACCTTCCTCGCGGCCAAGGGCCACGAGGTGGGCATCTCGCTGCTGCAGAAGGACCAGATCCCGGTCTGCCTGGAGTACCTGGCCCGGGCCGAGAAGCGGGGCGTGGAGTTCGTCCTGCCGGTGGACGTCCTGGTCTCCTCGGACTTCCCCGACCTCAAGACCAAGGCTCCGGCCAATCCGGAGCTGGTCGCGAGCGACGCGATTCCGGCCGACAAGGAGGGCCTGGACATCGGCCCGAAGACGCGGGAGCTGTTCGCCGAGAAGCTGGCGGACGCGGGCACCGTCTTCTGGAACGGCCCGATGGGTGTCTTCGAGCACCCGGACTACGCCAACGGCACCAAGGCCGTTGCCCAGGGGCTGCTCGGCAGCCCGGGGTTCACCGTGGTCGGTGGCGGCGACTCGGCAGCAGCCGTGCGCATCCTCGGCTTCGACGAGAACGCGTTCGGACACATCTCGACCGGCGGTGGCGCGAGCCTCGAGTACCTGGAGGGCAAGACGCTCCCCGGTATCGCCGCCCTGGAAGGCTGATCAATGAGTGAGCGCCTCCCGCTGATGGCGGGCAACTGGAAGATGAACCTCAACCACCTCGAGGCCATCCAGCACACCCAGAAGCTGGCGTTCGCGCTGGCCGACAAGGACTACGACGCGGTCGAGGTGGCGGTGCTCACGCCGTTCACCGACCTGCGCTCGGTGCAGACCCTGGTCGACGGCGACAAGCTGAAGATCAAGTACGGCTCGCAGGACATCTCGGCGCACGACTCCGGTGCCTACACCGGCGAGGTCTCGGGCCCGATGCTCGCGAAGCTGAAGTGCACCTTCGCGGTGATCGGCCACTCGGAGCGCCGCCAGTACCACGGCGAGACCGAGGAGATCGTCAACGCCAAGGTCAAGGCCGCCTACCGCAGCGGGATCACCCCGATCCTGTGCGTGGGCGAGCCGCTGGAGGTGCGCAAGGCCGGCACCCACGTCGAGCACACGCTGGCCCAGCTGGACGGCGCGCTGGACGGCGTCCCGGCCGCGCACGCCGAGAGCATCGTCGTCGCCTACGAGCCGGTCTGGGCGATCGGCACCGGCGAGGTGGCCACCCCCGAGGACGCGCAGGAGGTCTGCGCCGCGATCCGGGCCCGGCTGGCCGAGCTGTACGACGCCGAGCTGGCCGGAAAGGTCCGTATCCTGTACGGCGGTTCGGTGAAGTCCTCCAGTGCGGCCGGCCTGATGGCCAAGCCGGACGTGGACGGCGCCCTGGTCGGTGGGGCCTCGCTGGACGCCGACGAGTTCGTCAAGATCGTGCGGTACCGTGAGCAGGCGGTAGGCTAACGCCCCCGCAGCAACGTAGTCTTTGGGCCGGGCCTCCGAGGGGGGTCCGGCCCTTAGCCCATGACCCAATAGAACGAGAGAGTTGGTCCCGCCGTGGTTCTCGGGTTCTCGATTGCCCTGATCATCTTCAGCCTGATCATGGTCCTGCTGGTGCTGCTGCACAAGGGCAAGGGCGGCGGTCTGTCCGACATGTTCGGTGGCGGCGCGATGTCGGCCGGCGGCGGTTCCGCGGTGGCCGAGCGCAACCTGGACCGCATCACCGTCATCGTGGGCCTCTGCTGGTTCGCCTGCATCGTCGTACTGGGTCTGCTGATCAAGGTCAAGAGCTGATCAGGCCTCAGTTCTGAAGGCGGTGCGGACAGATCCTTATTCGCTCCGTACACTAGGACAACTTGCCACTGTCCGCAGCGGGCGGCCGGTCGGCAGCGCTTGGGTTAACCAGGCGGATAAGGGCACGCAGGGAGTCAGACCGTGGCAAGTGGCAACGCCATCCGTGGCAGCAGGGTCGGGGCCGGCCCGATGGGTGAGGCGGAGCGCGGCGAGTCCGCCCCGCGCAATCGGATCTCCTTCTGGTGCGCCAACAAGCACGAGACGCGCCCCAGCTTCGCCGCCGAGGCGGTCATCCCGGACACCTGGGACTGCCCGCGCTGCGGGTTCCCGGCCGGTCAGGACGAGGACAACCCGCCGGCTCCCTCGCGCAACGAGCCGTACAAGACGCACCTCGCCTACGTCCGTGAGCGGCGCACGGACGCCGACGGCGAGGCGATCCTGGCCGAGGCGCTCGCCAAGCTGCGGGGCGAGATCTGAGCTGGTGGCGCGCTGCTTTCAGCGCGGTGACGCGGGTGGTGGACCACGGGTCCGCCGCCCGCGTTCTTCATGTTCCGGGGGACGGATGAGAGACATCGAACCGATCGCCACCGAGCGGTTGGAGCTGCTGCCGCTGGGCGTCGAGCACGCTGCGGTGCTGCACGGGGTGCTGGACGATCCGGGGCTGCACGGCTTCATCGGGGGAGAGCCGGAGAGCCTGCGGGCACTGACCGAGCGCTACCGCCGGTGGTCGGCGGGTTCACCCGATCCGGCACAACGCTGGCTCAACTGGGTGATCCGCGTGGTCGCCGAGGACCGGCTGATCGGCACCCTGCAGGCCACCGTGGACGGCACCGGGGCCGAGGTGGCCTGGGTGGTCGGGACCGGCTGGCAGGGCCGCGGCTACGCCCGCGAGGCGGCCCGGGCGCTGGTCGGGTGGCTGGCGGGGGCGGGCGTGCGGCGGGTGGTCGCCCATGTGCACCCGGAGCACCACGCCTCCGCGGCGGTGGCCGCCGCCGCGGGGCTCACGGCGACCGAGCGGTTCCAGGACGGCGAGCGGTGCTGGGAGCTGCTGCTGCAGTCCGGGACGGGCTCCGGCTGACCCGGTCCGGGAGGGTGTTGACATCCGGGAGGGTGTGACACGCCCCGTCGTCGACGCAGCTTGACGGCGGGGCTCTTTTCCATCACCATTTCACTAATGCCTTAGTGAAATGGTGATGCTGACGATGGACTACCGCATCGACCGGCACAGCGGCGTGGCCACCTATCTCCAGATCGTCCAGCAGACCAAGCACGCCCTGCGGCTGGGGCTGCTGGAGCCGGGCGACCGGCTGCCGACCGCCAAGGAGGTGGTGGCGGCCACCGCGATCAACCCGAACACCGTGCTCAAGGCCTACCGCGAGCTGGAGCGCGAGGGACTGGTCGAACCGCGGCCGGGGCTCGGCACCTTCGTGCTGCGCTCGCTGGCCCGCGAGGAGGCGGGCAGCGACTCGCCGCTGCGGGCCGAGTTGGCCGACTGGGCCGCCCGGTCCCGCACGGCGGGGCTGGACCGGGAGGACGTCGAGGCGCTGATGGCGTCCGTGGTCGAGCAGGAGTTCGGCGGCCCGCGGGCCGACGGCCGCAAGGACACGAGCAAGGGGAACCGATGACCGAGCAACACCCCGCCTTGGCCGCCCACGGCCTCGGCAGGCACTACCGGCGCGGCTGGGCGCTGCGGAACTGCTCGTTCAGGCTGCCGGCCGGGCGGATCTGCGCCCTGGTCGGCCCGAACGGAGCGGGCAAGAGCACGCTGATGGGGCTGGCCGCCGGGCTGCTGAGCCCCAGCGAGGGGCGGATCGAGGTGGACGGGCGGGTGCCCCGCCCCGGCGGCAGCCCCGAGGTGGCCTTCGTCGCCCAGGACAAGCCGCTCTACCCGCGCTTCACGGTGGCCGAGACGCTGCGGATGGGCCGGGAGCTCAACCCGCGCTGGGAGCAGGGCGCGGCGGAGGAGGTGCTGGCCGGGGCCTTCCCGCTGACCGCCAAGGTCGGCTCGCTCTCCGGCGGCCAGCGCACCCGGGTCGCGATGGCGCTGGCCATCGGCAAGCGGCCCGACCTGCTGATCCTGGACGAGCCGATGGCCGACCTGGACCCGCTGGCCCGCCACGAGCTGATGGGCCGGCTGATGGCCGAGGCGGCCGAGCGCGGCCTGACCGTGCTGATGTCCTCGCACGTGGTGGCCGAGCTCCAGGAGTCGTGCGACTACCTGGTGCTGCTGGCGGGCGGGCGGGTGCGGCTGGCCGGTGACATCGAGGAACTGCTGGCCGCCCACCGGTTGGTGGTCGGCCCGCAGCGCGCCGCTGCCACCCTGGCCGGCCACCAGCTGGTGGAGAGCCGGGAGAACGGCCGCGGGGTCACCGTGCTGCTGCGCCCGAGCGGTGAGCTGGACGACCAGTGGGAGGGCGGCGAGCCGACGCTGGAGGAACTGCTGCTCGCGCACCTGCGCGCGCCCGACATCCCGGCCCTGCTGACCGCCGAGGCGCGGGTGCAGCCGAACGACCTGCCCGACCGGACCGCCCGTACGACCGAGGTGACCGCATGACCAGCACCCTGGCCCCCCGCCCCGTCGGCGCCACCGGGCCCGCCGTCCGCCGCGGGCTGCGGCCGCGCGGGATCACCTGGCTGATGTGGCGCCAGAACCGGCTGCTGATCTGTGGACTGCTGCTGGCGCTGGTCGTGCTGGCGATCGCGGCCCCGGTCCTGCGGGCCGAGATGGTCTCCTTCATCGACAGCCACCACATCAAGGGCTGCGCCATGATCAGCGCCGACCCGGCCTGTCAGCAGCCGAACCTCCAGCAGGCGGTGATGGACTTCCGCGCCGGCTACGGGGACATGCTGCGGGGGATCGGTCTGCTGCTGCTCCTGCTCCCGGCCGGGGCGGGGGCCGGCCTTGGGGCCACGCTGCTGGCCAGGGAGCTGGAGAACGGCACCTGGAAGCTGGTGCTGTCGCAGTCGGTGAGCCGGGACCGCTGGGTGGCCGCCAAGCTGGTCACCGCCGCCCTGATCGCCCTGGTCGCCACGGCGGTGCCGGCCGCGCTGATGCACTGGGTCTGGCTGCCCAGTGCCAACGACGTCTCCGGGGTCGCCTGGAACAGCCTGTTCTTCTACACCTCCGGCGGTCCGGTGCTGGTGGCGACCACGCTGCTGGCGCTCTCCGTCGGGGTGCTGGCGGGGGTCGCGCTGCGTCAGGTGCTGCCCGCGATGGGCCTGACCATCGTGCTGGTCGGCCTGCTCCAGTACGGGCTGGCCGCGCTGCGCCCGCACCTGTGGAGCTGGCAGACGCTGGTCGCGTCGCCGTCCGAACTGCCCAACAGCGTCTGGGGGTTCGCCCAGGGGATCATCCTGCCGGACGGCCGGAAGCTGTCGGCGGGCGTCTGCGACCAGGCGCTCGACTACGCGGCCTGCATGGGCAAGTACCCCGGGGCCCAGGAGTACAGCGAGGTGCACCGGGCGGCGGACTACTGGCCGCTGCAGCTGGTCGAGTCGGGGATCTGCCTGGCGCTGGCCGCGGCTCTGACCGCGGTGACCGTGCTGTGGGTGCGCAAGCGGCTCGCCTGAGGCGCACGGACACGCGGAAGGGGCGGTGCGCTCGATCGAGCGCACCGCCCCTTGGGCGTTGATCCGTCAGGCCGAGGCCGGCGGGTAGAGCTGCGCGGGCAGCTTGGCGGCCGCCGCGCGGTCCAGCAGCCAGAGCGTGCGGCTGGTGCCGTACGCGCCGGAGGCCGGGGCCTGCAGCTCGCCCGGGCTGGACAGGGCCAGCGCGACCGCGTCCGCCTTGTCCTCGCCGGCCGCCAGCAGCCAGACCTCGCGCGCCGCCCGGATGGCCGGCAGGGTCAGCGAGATCCGGGTGGGCGGCGGCTTGGGCGCCCCGCGCACCCCGACCACCGTGCGCGCGGTCTCCCGCACGCCCGGGTGCTCGGGGAAGAGCGAGGCCACGTGGGTGTCCGGGCCGACGCCCAGCAGCAGCACGTCGAAGGCGGGCACCAGGGCGCGGTCCTCGGGACCCGCGGCCTTGGCCAGCTCCTCGGCGTACCGCTCGGCGGCGGCCTCCACGTCGGCACCGTCCACGCCGTCCGAGGCGGGCATGTAGTGCACCTTGGCCGGGTCGAGCGGAACCCGGGCGAGCAGCTCGTCGGCCGCCTGCACCGCGTTCCGCTCCGGGTCGGCGGACGGCACGAACCGCTCGTCGCCCCACCAGAGTTCCAGGCGCGACCAGTCCACCGCGTCGCGCGCCGGGGAGGCGGCGATCGCGGCGAGCAGCGCGTTGCCGTTGCGCCCGCCGGTGAGCACCACGGAGGCGGTGCCCCGGGCGGCCTGCGCGTCGACGATCTTGGTGATCAGTCGGGCGGCGGCCGCCTGGGCCATCAGCTCCTTGTCCCGGTGCACGACCAGCTGCGGTACCGGGGTCATGCGCCGCTCCGCTTGCGGGGCGCCGCCTTCTTGCCGGTGCCGCCCTTGTCCGCCGAGGCCTTCTTGGTGGTGGCCTTCTTGGCCGCCGGCGCCTTCTTGGCCGGGACCTTGGCGGTCACCCGGGGGGTGATCACCGAGGCCTCGACCACGGGGGCGGAGGCCGCCTCGGCAGTCGCCTCGGCACTCGCCTCGGCGGCATCGTCGACCTGGGCCGGCGTGATGCCGTAGCTGGCCTGGGTCGGCTCCTGCAGGCGCTCCACGCCGGTGCGCACGGCCGCCGCGTAGATGGCGTCCTCGTCCAGGCGGCGCAGCTCCTCGGCGATCAGCTCGGCCGTCTCGCGGCGCTTGAGCGCCACCAGGCGGTCCGGCGAGCCGGGGATGGACAGCGTGCCCATCAGCCCGTCCGGCCGGTCGAGCACGATCTCGCCGTCCTCGCTGCGCAGCCGCACGGCGGTGATGCCGGGGCCGTCGGTGACCACCCGCTCGACCGGCACGTGCAGCCGGTCGGTCAGCCACAGGCCGAGCAGCTCGACGCTGGGGTTGTACGACTCGCCCTCGACCACGGCCGAGGTGACCTTGGTGGGCCGCTGGTCCAGGGCCGCCGCCAGCATCGAGCGCCAGCTGGTGATCCTGGTCCAGGCGAGGTCGGTGTCGCCGGGGGTGTAGTTCTCGGCGCGCACCGCCAGCTGGTCGACCGGGGACTCGGCGGTCACCGCGTCGGTGATCCGGCGCTGGGCGATCGCACCGAGCGGGTCCTGGGCCGGGTGCAGCGGCGCGTTCTCCGGCCACCAGACCACCACGGGGGCGTCGGGCAGCAGCAGCGGCAGCACCACCGACTGGGCGTGCGAGGTCAGTTCGCCGTGCATCCGCAGGATCGCGGTCTCGCCCGAGCCGGCATCGCTGCCGACCAGGATCTCCGCGTCCAGCCGGGCGCCGGCCCGGGCCCGGGGGGAGCGGCCCTCGCGCTTGATCACCGCGAGGATCCGCGAGGGGTGCTCGTGCGAGGCGTCGTTCGCGGCCCGCAGGGCGTCGTAGGCGCTGCCCTCGTCGGTCACGATGACCAGCGTCAGGACCATGCCGGCCGCGGTCGAGCCGCCGGCCCGGCGCGCGTCCATCAACGCGCTGTTGATCTTGCTGGACGTGGTGTCCGTCAGGTCGATCTTCATGGCCGGCGCCAGCTCCTGCCGTCTCGTGCGAGCATCTCGTCCGCCTCGGCCGGACCCCAGGTGCCGGCCGGGTACTGCGCGGGCTTGCCGTGCTGGTCCCAGTACTTCTCGATCGGGTCGAGGATCTCCCAGGAGAGCTCGACCTCCTGGTGCCTGGGGAAGAGGTTGGCGTCGCCGAGCAGCACATCGAGGATGAGCCGCTCGTACGCCTCCGGGCTCGACTCGGTGAAGGACTCGCCGTAGGCGAAGTCCATCGTGACGTCGCGCACCTCCATCGAGGTGCCCGGCACCTTGGAACCGAACCGCACCGTGACGCCCTCGTCCGGCTGCACCCGGATCACCAGGGCGTTCTGCCCCAGCTCCTCGGTGGCGTAGGAGTCGAACGGCAGGTACGGGGCGCGCTGGAAGACCACCGCGATCTCGGTCACCCGGCGGCCCAGGCGCTTGCCCGTGCGCAGGTAGAACGGGACCCCGGCCCAGCGCCGGTTGTTGATCTCCAGCTTGATCGCCGCGTAGGTGTCGGTCTTGGACTCGGGGTTGATGCCCTCCTCGTCCAGGTACCCGACCACCTCCTCGCCGCCCTGCCAGCCGGCCGAGTACTGGCCGCGCACGGTGTGCTTGCCCAGGTCCTTGGGGAGCTGCACGGCGCTGAGCACCTTGAGCTTCTCGGCGACCAGGGCCTTGGGGTGGAAGGAGGCCGGCTCCTCGATGGCGGTGAGCGCCATCAGCTGGAGCAGGTGGTTCTGGATGACGTCACGGGCCGAGCCGATGCCGTCGTAGTACCCGGCACGTCCGCCGATGCCGATGTCCTCGGCCATGGTGATCTGCACGTGGTCCACGTAGGACCGGTTCCAGATCGGCTCGAACATCGTGTTGGCGAACCGCAGCGCCAGGATGTTCTGGACCGTCTCCTTGCCGAGGTAGTGGTCGATCCGGAAGACCTCGTCCCGGGGGAAGACCTCGTGGACGACCTTGTTCAACTCCTGGGCGCTGGCCAGGTCGTGGCCGAACGGCTTCTCGATCACCGCGCGGCGCCAGGAGCCGGGCGGCGGGTCGGCCAGGCCGTGCTTCTTCAGCTGCTGGACCACGTTGGGGAAGAACTTCGGCGGCACCGAGAGGTAGAACGCGAAGTTGCCGCCGGTGCCCTGCGCCTTGTCGAGGTCCTCGATGGTCTCGCGCAGGGTGTCGAAGGCGGTGTCGTCGTCGAAGGTGCCCTGGACGAACCGCATGCCCTTGGCCAGCTGCTGCCACACCTCCTCGCGGAAGGGGGTGCGCGCGTGGTCCTTGACGGCGTCGTGCACCTCCTTCGCGAAGTCCTCGTCCTCCCACTCACGGCGAGCGAAGCCCACCAGGGAGAAACCCGGCGGCAGCAGGCCGCGGTTGGCCAGGTCGTAGATCGCCGGCATCAGCTTCTTGCGGGAGAGGTCCCCCGTGACGCCGAAGATGACCAGGCCGGACGGCCCCGCGATCCGCGGCAGCCGGCGGTCGGCCGGATCGCGCAGCGGGTTGGCAGGTTGCTGCGGAAGATCTCCTTGCGTCACCTCGGCCCCCTCCAGGTCGGGAAATGCCTGTGCATTGCTCACTGCTGGGCTCCGCTTCAATGCGTCGTGCGAGCGGGTGTCACTTGCCGTCGGAGAAGGAGGCCAGCGACGCCGTCACGGTGTCCAGCAGCTCCTGCCAGGAGACCTCGAACTTGGAGACGCCCTCGTCCTCCAGGACCTGGACGACGTCGTCGTAGTCCACGCCGGCCGCGGCCAGCGCGTCCAGCACCCCCTGGGCGTCGGCGTAGGCGCCGGTGATGGTGTCGCCGGTGACCTGGCCGTGGTCGCCGGTGGCGTCCAGGGTGGCCTCGGGCATGGTGTTGACGGTGCCCGGCGCGACCAGCTCGGTCACGTACAGGGTGTCCGGCAGGGCCGGGTCCTTGACACCGGTGGAGGCCCACAGCGGGCGCTGCGGCTTGGCGCCGGCCGCCTCCAGGGCGGTCCAGCGGGCGCTGGCCGGCTTCTTGCCGTCCACCGAGCCGAAGACCTCCTCGTACGCCTGGTAGGCCAGGCGGGCGTTGGCCAGCGCGGCCTTGGAGCGCAGCTTGACGGCGTCGCCGCCGATCGCCTCCAGGCGCTTGTCGATCTCGGTGTCCACCCGGGAGACGAAGAACGAGGCGACCGACTCGATCGAGGACAGGTCGATGCCCTTGGCCTTGGCCTGCTCCAGGCCGGTCAGGTAGGCGTCGACCACGGCCTGGTAGCGCTCCAGCGAGAAGATCAGCGTGACGTTGACGCTGATGCCCTTCGCGATGACCTCGGTGATGGCCGGCAGGCCGGCCTTGGTCGCGGGGATCTTGATGAACACGTTGGGACGGTCCACCAGCCACCACAGCTGCTTGGCCTCGGCCACGGTGGGCGCGGTCTGGTGGGCCAGGCGCGGGTCGACCTCGATGGAGACCCGGCCGTCGCGGCCGTTGCTGGCGTCGTAGACCGGGCGCAGCACGTCGGCGGCGTCCCGCACGTCCGAGGTGGTGATCATGCGGATCGCCTCGTCGGTGGTGACCTTGCGCACCGCCAGGTCGCGCAGCTGCGCGTCGTAGGAGGTGTCGCCGCTGCCGGCGATGGCCTTCTGGAAGATGGTCGGGTTGGTGGTGACACCGACGACGTGCATGTTCTGCACGAGCTCGGCCAGGTTGCCGGAGTTCAGGCGGGTGCGGCTGAGGTCGTCCAGCCAGATCGCCACGCCTTCGTCGCTGAGGCGCTTCAATGCGTCAGTCATGCTGTTCAGTCCTTAAGGTCTATCGGAAAATCAGTCAGGAACCGGGGAGCGGCCGGGCCGCCGCACTCAGCGGTTGACGGCTTCCAGCGAGCGCAGCGACTTGTGCGCCGCGTGCGCCACGGCCTCGGCCGTGATGCCGAACTCCTGGTAGAGCACCTTGTAGTCGGCCGAGGCGCCGAAGTGCTCCAGGCTGATGATCTGGCCGTGGTCGCCGACCAGCTCGCGCCAGCCCTGGGCGATGCCGGCCTCGACCGAGACGCGGGCCTTGACGGTGGGCGGCAGCACCTGGTCGCGGTAGGCCTGGTCCTGCTCGTTGAACCACTCGACGGACGGCATCGAGACGACCCGGGTCGGGATGCCCTCCGCCTCCAGGGTCTCGCGGGCCTGGACGGCCAGCTGCACCTCGGAGCCGGTGCCGATGAGGATGACCTTCGGGGCGTTGTCCGAGGCCTCGGCCAGCACGTAGCCGCCGCGGGCGGTGCCCTCGGCGGAGCCGAAGACCTCGCGGTCGTAGGTCGGCACGCCCTGGCGGGTCAGCGCCAGTCCCACCGGGCCGGGGTGGCTGGTGTGGCGCTCCAGGATGGTGCGCCAGGCGACCGCCGTCTCGTTGGCGTCGCCGGGGCGGACCACCGACAGGCCCGGGATGGCGCGCAGCGCGGCCAGGTGCTCGACCGGCTGGTGGGTCGGACCGTCCTCGCCCAGGCCGATCGAGTCGTGCGTCCAGACGTAGGTGACCGGCAGCTTCATCAGCGCGGCCAGTCGCACCGCCGGGCGCATGTAGTCGGAGAAGACCAGGAAGGTGCCGCCGTAGACACGGGTCTTGCCGTGCAGCGCGATGCCGTTCATGGTCGAGCCCATGGCGTGCTCGCGGATGCCGAAGTGGATCGTCCGGCCGTAGGGGCTCGCGCCCTTGAGCGGGTTGCCCACCGGCAGGAACGAGCTGCCCTCGTCGATCGTGGTGAGGTTGGACTCCGCGAGGTCGGCCGAGCCGCCCCACAGCTCCGGGATCACCGCGCCGAGCGCCTTGAGGGCGTCACCGCTGGCCTTGCGGGTGGCGACGTCCTTGCCGGCCGGGAAGGAGGGGAGCTCCTTGCGCCAGCCGTTCGGCAGCTCGCCGGCCTGGATCCGGTCGAACTCGGCGGAGCGGGCGGGGTTGGCGGTGCGCCAGGCGGTGAAGGACTTCTCCCACTCGGCGCGGGTGGCCTTGCCGCGCTGGATCACCGCGCGGGCGTGGCTGAGCACCGCGTCGGAGACCTCGAAGGTGCGCTCGGGGTCGAAGCCGAGGACCTTCTTGGTGGCCGCGATCTCGGCGTCGCCCAGGGCGGAGCCGTGCGCCTTGGCGGTGTTCTGCGCGTCCGGGGCCGGCCAGGCGATGATGGTGCGCATCGCGATCATGGACGGGCGCGAGGTCTCGGCCTTGGCGGCGTCCAGCGCGGCGGCCAGCGCCTGCACGTCGATGTCGCCGTTCGCCTTGGGGGCCACGCGCTGCACGTGCCAGCCGTAGGCCTCGTAGCGGGCGAGGACGTCCTCGGAGAAGGCGGTGTGGGTGTCGCCCTCGATCGAGATGTGGTTGTCGTCGTAGAGCGCGACCAGGTTGCCGAGCTTCTGGTGGCCGGCCAGCGAGGAGGCCTCGGCGGAGATGCCCTCCTCCAGGTCGCCGTCCGAGACGATGGCCCAGATGGTGTGGTCGAACGGGGAGGCGCCCTCGGCGGCCTCCGGGTCGAACAGGCCGCGCTCGTAGCGGGCGGCCATCGCCATGCCCACCGCGTTGGCGATGCCCTGGCCGAGCGGCCCGGTGGTGGTCTCCACGCCGGCCGTGTGGCCGTGCTCGGGGTGACCGGGGGTGCGGCTGCCCGCGACCCGGAAGGACTTCAGGTCGTCCAGCTCCAGGCCGTAGCCGGAGAGGAAGAGCTGGGTGTACAGCGTCATGCTGGTGTGGCCCGGGGACAGGACGAAGCGGTCGCGCCCCGCCCAGTTCGGGTCGGTGGGGTCGTGTCGCAGGAAGCGCTGGAAAATGAGGTAGGCCGCGGGGGCGAGGGCCATCGCCGTCCCCGGGTGCCCGTTCCCGACCTTCTGCACCGCGTCCATGGCCAGGACCCGGGCGGTGTCGACCGTCCGCTCGTCCAGCTCGGACCACTCGATTACGTTCGTCGGCGTCGTGCTCACCCTTCTCAGGGCTCCTTCCGTATTGAGGTGTGACCCCGTGAAGGGACCGGGTCGGCCACGACACTGTGGGCCTGACGCATGTTCGGTAGTGCCGGTCACGGAGGGTTTCCCGCTTCTCCGGGCGAGCCTACCGCCCAGCCCGGGGCACGCCTTCCGTACGGGGAGAACCCGGAGTTTCGTGACCCGATTCCCATGTGTACTGAGTGCAGTGCGCCGCTGCCACCGGAACCACCTTGACCCGGTTTGTCCGGTGCCGCCCTTCGGTGAACTGGGCAGTTCACCCACGGGGGTGCGGCGCGGCCCCGTCAGCGGACCCCGCGGCGGATCGGGATCTATGCACCGTCTAAGGTGGCGTGGTACGCGCAGGTGAACGGATTCACGAGCAATCGACCCGTGGACGCCTGCGAAGTTTCATCTTCAGTTGGGGTGTTCGTGACCGCCGTCGAATCCCGCCCCGCCGGGGTCCTCGGGACGACCCCCGCGCGTCGGCCGCTCGGGGCCCGTGTCGGGGCATTTGTCGCACTGACCAAGCCTCGGATCATCGAGCTGCTGCTGATGAGCACGGTTCCGGTGATGTTCCTGGCGAAGCGCGGGGTGCCCAACCTCTGGCTGGTGCTGGCGGTCGTCATCGGGGGCTACCTCTCCGCGGGTGGTGCCAACGCGCTCAACATGTACATCGACCGCGACATCGACGCGGTGATGAGCCGCACCGAGCGCCGCCCGCTGGTGACGGGGATGGTCTCGCCGCGCGAGGCGATGGTCTTCGGCATCAGCCTGGGCGTGATCTCCACGCTGTGGCTGGGCTACTTCGTCAACTGGCTGGCCTCCGGGCTGGCGCTGGCGGGACTGCTCTTCTACGTCTTCGTCTACACCCTGGGGCTCAAGCGCCGCACCGCGCAGAACATCGTGTGGGGCGGCATCGCCGGCTGCATGCCGGTGCTGGTCGGCTGGGCGGCGGTGACCGGCTCGCTGAGCTGGGCGCCGTTCGTGCTGTTCCTGGTGATCTTCTTCTGGACGCCGCCGCATTACTGGCCCCTGTCGATGAAGGTCCGGGAGGACTACGAGAAGGCCGGCATCCCGATGCTCCCGGTCACCGCCGGCAACCTGGCGGTTGCCCGGCAGATCGTCATCTACTCCTGGGTCATGGTGGCGGTCTCGCTGGCGCTCTGGCCGCTGGCGCACACCAGCTGGCTCTACCCCGTCTCCGCCGTGGTGCTGGGCGCCCTCTGGCTCAAGGAGGCGCACGGCCTGTACTCCCGCGCCAAGGCCGGGGTGGTGGGGGCCAAGCTCAAGGAGATGCGGCTGTTCCACTGGTCGATCACCTACCTGACGCTGCTGATGGTCGCGATCGCGATCGACCCGTTCCTGCGGTAGGCGTCCGTACGCCGGTACTCGGCCGACGGCCCCGGGGTGTCCCTGCGACACGCCGGGGCCGTCGGCGTTCTGCGGGGCGGACGGGCGTTTGTGGCCCGCGGCACATCGCGAAGCCGTCGCCAGCTGGGCTACCCGTGGGTAGCATGCCGGACATGAGCAGCGCAGAGACCTCCGCACCCGCCGCCGACGCCCGTACCGAGCGTCGGGCCAAGCGCGTCGCCAAGCACCTGACCGCCTTCAGCAAGCAGCACGGCGGCAACGCCGACGGCGTGGTGGAGTACGTGGGCGCGGTGGCGACCCGGATCGTGCTGGTGGGTCAGGACGGCGCCTGGGGCGACCAGGTGGCGCCCAGCTACGCCGTCGGCCGCCGGGCCGCCGAGCTGGCCGGGATCACGCTGCACGACTCCTTCGAGGGCGAGCTCGCCCTGAAGGTACGGACCGGACCGTACGAGTGGAAGCGGATGGCGGGCATCCAGCTCGGCGGCTGACCGCCGTTCGGTACGGCTCCCGGTCCGAAGGCGAAGGCCCCGGCCCCCCGGTGCGGTGGGGGTCGGGGCCTTCGCGGTCTGTCGGCCGTGACGGTGCTCAGACCGCCGCGGTCTGCGGCGCGGTCCGGGCGGGCGGCGCGTCTACGGGCTCCTCGGCGCGGGTGCGCAGCGCCAGCGGGACCCGCAGCACGGCGATCCAGGTCAGTGCGGCGCCCAGCATGTGCACGCCGACCAGCAGCTCCGGCGCGTCGGTGAAGTACTGCACGAAGCCCACCAGGCCCTGTGCCATCAGCACCGCGAACAGCTCCCGGGCCCGGGCCCGGGCGGCCGGGGGGGCCTTGACGGCGGCCAGCACGAAGATCACCGCGAGCGACAGTCCGACCGTCACGCAGGCGAAGTCGGTGTGCAGCTGGGCCAGCCGGTCGTAGCTGATCGGCACCCGCGGAACGTCGCTGGAGTCGCCCGGGTGGTGGCCCGCGCCGGTCACCAGGGTGCCGGCCACCACCAGCGCGCCGGTGGCGGCCACCAGCAGGTGGCTCAGCTGCCGGACCGGTCCGGTGACCAGCGGCCGGGGCGGCCCGTCGCCCTCCTTGGCCCGCTCCCAGGTCACCACCGCCACCCAGACCAGGGCCAGCGCCGAGAGCATGTGGCAGGCGACCACGTACGGGTTGAGATGGACCAGCACGGTGATCCCGCCGAGCACGGCGTTGCTCATCACCACCCAGAACTGCCACCAGCCCAGCCGGGTCAGCGACCGCCGCCACGGCTCGGCGCAGCGGGCCGCCAGGATGGCCCAGCCGATCGCCGCGCAGAGCACGTAGGTGAGCATCCGGTTGGTGAACTCGATGATCCCGTGCACGCCCATCGCGGGGGTGGGGGTGACGCTGTCCCCGGTGCAGGTCGGCCAGGTCTTGCAGCCGAGTCCGGAGCCGGTCAGGCGGACCGCGCCGCCGGTGACCACGATGACGACGCTCATCACCAGCGCGGCGAGTGCGGCGCGCCGCACCATGGTGGCGGACGGGTGCCAGCGCTCGGCGAGCTGGGAGAAGGGATTGAACACGGATTCATCCTAGGTTGCGCTGTTGCCGATCTTGCGGCGGGGGCGGCCTGCCGGTCCGGCGCGCCGCGCGGGGGGCAAAGACGACTGTTGGGGCGGATCGGACATTGGTCTTGACCAATGCCGGAGATCGTCGACAGAGTGCGCGACATGCGCATATCCGCTCCCATCTCGGCCCTCGCGCTCGGCGGTTCGCTCGCGCTGGGCCTTGCCGTCGCGCCGGCCGCTCTTGCCGCGCCCGCCCCGCAGCCCTGCCAGAGCCTGGGGACCGCCAACCTGTACGGCGAGTTCGTCGAGGGCGACGACACCCACGCGCCGGATGCCGAGGGTGCCGTCGCGGTCGGCGGCAACGCCGACTTCAGCGGCGGCTTCAGCATCGGCCAGGAGCTCACGGACGCCCAGGTGAAGGCGCTGCCGGGCGGCAACGCGCTGGTGGTGGGCGGCAACATCACGGTGGGCGGCGGCAACACCGAGGTGATGAAGGGCAACGGCGTCTACGCCGGCCAGAAGATCGGCGGCGGCCGGCTGGAGGGCCACGCCGGCACGGTGACCCGCGGTCCCTCGCCGATCGACTTCGCCGCCGAGTTCGCCAAGCTGCGCGCGCTCTCCGCCGGGCTCGCCGCGCAGGGCGCCACCGCTGGCACCACGGTGACCGCCGAGGGGCAGGGCGGCGCTGCCACCCTGACGCTGACCGGGACGAACGCCGCGGACAACAGCTTCGTGGTGAGCGCGGGCCAACTGCAGGGCGCCAAGGCCCTGCGGGTGCAGGTGCCGGCCGGGGCCACCGCGGTGGTCAACGTGACCGGTGACGGCTACGACTCGCGGGCGGCCGGCACCACCTCGGTCTGGCTCTGGGACCACGGCAAGCAGAGCTGGGTCGAGGACGACAAGCTGCAGAGCGCGGACGGCGGCGCGGTGCGCGCTTCGCTGCTGTGGAACTTCCCGACCGCCACCAAGGTGGTCAAGAACAGCGCGCTCGCCTGGGCGGGCAGCATCCTGGCCCCGAACGCGGCCGTCGACCTGGGCAGCGGCGGCCCGGTCAACGGCTCGGTGATCGCGCACTCGCTGACCGGCAGCGGGGGAGCGGAGACCCACCACTACCCGTTCACCGCCTGCCTGCCGACCCCCGGCGGGCCCACGGTGGCGCCGAGCGCCCCGGCCACCGGGCCGGCGGCGCCCTCCGCGACCGCTCCGGCCACCGGGCCGGTGAACGCTGCGACGAGCACGGCGCCCGCCGGTGGCGCCACGCCGGGTGCGCCGGTCACCGCGCCAGGGGCCGGGCCGACGGGGTCGGCCGGGCCGTCCGGTGCTCCGAGCAGCCGCCCCTCGGCCGGCGGCAGCGCCCCGGCCACGGCGACCCCCGCCCCGAGCGGCAGCGCCGGCGGGGTGCTGCCGGTGGGTGCGACCGGCGGCAGCCCGAGCCCGGCGCCCACGGCGCCCGCGCACGGCGGACTCGCCTTCACGGGAGCCTCCGGTGTGATCCCGCTGACCGTGGGGGGCGTCCTGGTGCTCGGGGCCGGCGCGGGGATCGTGGTCGCGACCCGTCGCCGCACGGCCAGAAAGGCCTGACCTTCCGCTGATCGTTGTCGGCTGTCCTGAACCGGCCCCCCTGTGATCGACGTGTATCACCGGGGGGCCGGCTCATTTCTTCGAACGCGAGGGAGAGGCCAGGAGAAAGGTTCGCCCGGGTGCAGGAACGTTGTTCCCGGTGAATCACGAGGTCAGCTCCGCCAGCACGCCAATGCCACCGCGGACAGGCGGAATTCAGCCGTTCGGTGGGGGTGGTGTGCCGGCTGTGGGCCGGTAGAGTCCCCCGCACCAGGTGTAGCCGGTCGCTCACAGATCATCCAACGGTCCATCAACGACCGCGCTGCACA
Source organism: Kitasatospora sp. NBC_01302 (assembly GCF_035976515.1). Classification (NCBI taxonomy): domain Bacteria; kingdom Bacillati; phylum Actinomycetota; class Actinomycetes; order Kitasatosporales; family Streptomycetaceae; genus Kitasatospora; species Kitasatospora sp. NBC_01302. Next base: position 3,191,982 of record NZ_CP108404.1, on the reverse strand, counting down.
GCCTCATTCGGAAGGATCATCACGTTATGGCGCGACAAGCGCGGATAACCGGCCGCACCTTTGCGGGGGCCGCTGTGCTCGCGGTGGCTGCCACCGGCCTGCTGGCCGGCAGCGCTTCGGCGCACACGAACTCGGTCACCGAGACCTGCTCGTCGCTGACGGTCAATCTGGCCAACTACAACGCGAACGTGAAGAACACGATCACGGTGACCGTCGACGGCAAGACCGTCGTGGACCACCAGGCGTTCAAGAGCACCTTCGCGCAGACGTTCCCGGTGGACCCCAAGCACGCCGCCACGGTCGATGCGACGGTCGCGGTCGTCGCGGGTGACGACCCGACGACGAAGGAGGGCTGGACCTTCACCAAGCAGGTGCAGATCCCGGTCTGCCCGCCGGCCAGCCCCAGCCCCAGCCCGAGCACCTCGGTGCCGAGCAGCCCGAGCCCGAGCCCGAGCACCTCCGTGCCGAGCAGCCCGAGCCCGAGCCCGACCAAGCCGGCTCCGACCACCCCGGCGCCGACCACTGCGGCTCCCACCACCCCGGCGGCGAGCCCCACGCCGACCGCCCCGGCGGCGAGCCCCACCACCGTGGCGCCCGTCTCGGCGACCACCCCGGCGGCGCCCAAGCCGAGCAGCACCTCGCCCTCGCTGGCCTTCACCGGCGGTGGCAGCTCGGCCGGCCCGATCGCGGCCGCGGGTGCGGCAGTGATCGCGCTCGGTGGCGGTCTGCTCTTCCTGGCCCGTCGCAAGAAGGCCGCGCGTCACTGACGCACAGGCCTGAGTAAGCGCTGAGGGGGTGGGGACCGGATCCGGTCCCCACCCCCTCAGCGCTTGGGGCCGCCTACTCCCAGCGGAAGAACCGCGCGGCGGCGGCCAGCGCGAGCACCGCCCAGCCGGCCAGGATCCCGAGGTCCGACCAGGGCACCCCGGCGCCGTTCTGCAGCACCGAGCGCAGCCCGTCCGAGAGGGCGCTGATCGGCAGCAGGTCGAGCACCCCGCGCACCGCGGCGGGGAACTTCGACAGCGGCACGATCACCCCGCCGGCCAGCAGCAGCAGGATGAAGACCAGGTTGGCGGCGGCCAGCGTGGCCTCGGCCTTCAGGGTGCCGGCCATCAGCAGCCCGAGCCCGGAGAAGGCGGCGGTGCCGAGCACCAGCAGCGCGACCACCGAGAACGGGTCGCCGTGCGGCGACCAGCCCAGCGCCAGCGCGATCACCGAGAGCAGTGCGACCTGGAGCACCTCGGTGACCAGCACGCAGCCGGTCTTGGCGGCCAGCAGCGTCCAGCGCGGCAGCGGGCTGGCGCCGAGCCGCTTGAGCACGCCGTAGCGGCGCTCGAAGCCGGTGGCGATGGCCTGCCCGGTGAAGGCGGTGGACATCACCGCGAGCGCCAGCAGGCCCGGGGCCAGGAAGTCGACCCGCTTGCCGGGGCCGGTCACCGAGACCACGTCCACGGCGCTGAAGAGCACCAGCAGCACGGTCGGGATCACCACGGTGAGCAGCAGCTGCTCGCCGTTGCGCAGCAGCATCTTCGTCTCGAAGGCGGTCTGCGCGAGCAGCATCCTGTGGACGGGGGCGGCGCCGGGCCGCGGTGCGTAGGTACTCACGAGCGCAGATCCCGTCCGGTCAGTTCGAGGAAGACGTCTTCGAGGCTGCGCCGCTGCACGGTCAGCTTCTCGGGCAGTACGCCGACGTCGGCGCACCAGGCGGTCACGGTGGCGACCAGCTTGGGGTCCATCGGAGCCTCGACCCGGTAGTTCCCGGGCGCCAGTTCGACGGCTGACGCGCCGTCAGGGAGCACCTTGGTCAGCGCGCCCAGGTCGAGGCCGGCCGGCCCCTGGAAGTGCAGGCTGCTCTCCGCGCCGCCGCGGCAGAGCTCCTCGGGGGTGCCGGCGGCGATCACCCGGCCGTGGTCGACGATGGCGACGGCGTCGGCGAGCTGCTCGGCCTCGTCCATGTAGTGGGTGGTGACCACCACGGTGACGCCGTCCCGGCGCAGGTCGCGGACCAGCTCCCAGGTGGCGTGGCGGGCCTGCGGGTCCAGGCCCGCGGTCGGCTCGTCGAGGAAGACCAGCTCGGGGCGGCCGACCACGGCCATCGCGAGGGCGAGCCGCTGCTGCTGGCCGCCGGAGAGCCGGCGGTAGGTGGTGCGGCCGGTCGCCGCCAGGCCCAGGCGCTCGACCAGGGCGTCCACGTCGAGCGGGTGGGCGTGCAGCCGGGCGGTGTGCCGGAGCATCTCGACGGCCCGGGCGCCGGCGTAGACGCCACCCGACTGGAGCATCACGCCGATCCGGGGTCGCAGCTCGGCGGCCTGCCGGACCGGGTCGAGGCCGAGCACCCGCACGGTGCCGGCGTCGGGGCGGCGGTAGCCCTCGCAGGTCTCGATGGTGGTGGTCTTGCCGGCGCCGTTGGGGCCGAGCACGGCGGTGACGGTGCCGCGCTCGATGCGCAGGTCCAGGCCGTCCACCGCGGTCTTGTCGCCGTACCGCTTGACCAGCCCGGCGATCTCGACGGCGGGTGAGTTCTGCATACCCGCGAGTGTAGGAGGCCCGGCCGAGGGGCCGGCACGGCGACCCGACTTGATCGTTTACGCAGGTCAGGTAAGGCTTACCTGCGTGACCGATCCCACCGCTGAGGCGTGGATCACGGCTTGTTCGGTCGGAAGTAATTACGCAACAATGGTGTTGTGAAAAACATGCGCGAGCACACGCAGGACCTGGAGGCCGAGTCGGCCCCCGGGTTCCCGGTGCCCGCGACCTCGGCGGAGGTGCTGCTGGAGGGCCACCGGGCCACCCGTGACCGGGTCGCCCGCTCGATCCTGGACCACGGCCCCTCCTCCGCCGCCGATCTTGCCAGCCGGCTGGGCCTGACCGCCGCGGCGGTCCGCCGTCACCTGGATGGCCTGCTCGCCGCGGGTCTGGTCGAGTCCCGCGAGCAGCGGGTCTACGGCAGCCGTGGCCGCGGCCGTCCGGCCAAGGTCTTCGCGCTCACCGAGTGCGGCCGGGACGCCTTCTACCAGGCCTACGACCAGCTGGCCGCCGACGCGCTGCGCTGGATCGCCGAGGCGGTCGGCGGCGGCAAGGCGGGCGAGGAGGCGGTCGCCGCCTTCGCCCGGGCCCGGTTCGGCAAGCAGGGGCAGAAGTACCTGAGCGCCCTGGAGCGGGCCTCGGCCGGCGAGCGGACCGAGGCACTCGCTCAGGCTTTGAGTGCCGACGGGTACGCTGCCACGGTGCGCAGAGTGCCCTCTGCCGGTCAGGCCGCCAAGGCTCCGGCCGGCGCCCAGCTCTGTCAGCACCACTGCCCGGTGGCGCACATCGCCGAGCAGTTCCCCCAGCTCTGCGAGGCGGAGACCGAGGTCTTCTCCCAGCTGCTGGGCACCCACGTACAACGGCTGGCCACCATCGCCCACGGCGACGGGGTCTGCACCACCTATGTGCCGGCACCCGGTGCCGCACCGTCGCCCGCTCCGGGCACCGGTGCAGCGCCGACTGCCGGTACGACCACCGAACCACCCGCTACGTCCGCGCGGAGGAACCCCGCATGACTGACACCGTTTCCCACCCGGAGCTCGAGGGTCTGGGCACCTACGAGTACGGCTGGTCGGACCCCGACGCGGCCGGCTCGGTGGCCAAGCGCGGCCTGAGCGAGGAGGTCGTCCGCGACATCTCGGCGAAGAAGTCCGAGGCGGAGTGGATGCTCAACCTGCGCCTCAAGGGTCTGAAGCTGTTCGGGAAGAAGCCCATGCCGACCTGGGGCTCGGACCTGTCCGGCATCGACTTCGACAACATCAAGTACTTCGTGCGCTCGACCGAGAAGCAGGCGGAGTCCTGGGAGGACCTGCCCGCCGACATCAAGGCGACCTACGACAAGCTCGGCATCCCGGAGGCGGAGAAGCAGCGCCTGGTCGCGGGCGTCGCCGCCCAGTACGAGTCCGAGGTCGTCTACCACCAGATCCGCGAGGACCTGGAGCAGCAGGGCGTGATCTTCCTCGACACGGACACCGCGCTCAAGGAGCACCCGGAGCTCTTCAAGGAGTACTTCGGCACGGTGATCCCGGTCGGCGACAACAAGTTCGCCTCGCTGAACACGGCCGTGTGGTCCGGCGGATCGTTCATCTACGTGCCGAAGGGCGTGCACGTGGACATCCCGCTGCAGGCCTACTTCCGGATCAACACCGAGAACATGGGCCAGTTCGAGCGGACGCTGATCATCGTCGACGAGGATGCCTACGTCCACTACGTCGAGGGCTGCACCGCGCCGATCTACTCCTCGGACTCGCTGCACAGCGCCGTGGTGGAGATCATCGTCAAGAAGGGCGGCCGCTGCCGCTACACGACCATCCAGAACTGGTCGAACAACGTCTACAACCTGGTGACCAAGCGGGCCGTGGCCTACGAGGGCGCGACCATGGAGTGGGTCGACGGCAACATCGGCTCCAAGGTCACCATGAAGTACCCGGCCGTCTACCTGATGGGCGAGCACGCCAAGGGCGAGACCCTGTCGATCGCCTTCGCGGGCGAGGGCCAGCACCAGGACGCCGGCGCCAAGATGGTGCACATGGCGCCGAACACCTCCTCCAACATCGTCTCCAAGTCGGTGGCGCGCGGCGGTGGCCGCACCTCCTACCGCGGTCTGATCGAGATCGGCGAGGGCTCCAAGGGCGCCAAGTCCAACGTGCTCTGTGACGCGCTGCTGGTGGACACCGTCTCCCGCTCGGACACCTACCCGTACGTGGACGTCCGCGAGGACGACGTGTCGATGGGCCACGAGGCGACCGTCTCCAAGGTCAGCGAGGACCAGCTCTTCTACCTGATGAGCCGGGGCATGACCGAGTTCGAGGCGATGGCGATGATCGTGCGCGGCTTCGTCGAGCCGATCGCGCGCGAGCTGCCGATGGAGTACGCGCTCGAGCTCAACCGGCTGATCGAGCTGCAGATGGAGGGTTCGGTCGGCTGACGTCCAGTCAGCAGTCCGACACCGCCCACACTTTCAGGAAGAGAGCAACACGAACAGCCATGGCTGACACGCCTTTGAATGTCGCAGCGAACACCCCCGGCTCCACCACCGCCGGCTCGATCGAGGTCGGCACCGCCGGTGCCGGCGCGCAGCTCGCCGGGCCCGGCACCGGCCGGGACAGCGTGCGGCAGCCGATCGACGCCCGCGTCGCGGTCCAGCCCTCCTACGACGTGAACGACTTCCCGGTGCCCACCGGCCGCGAGGAGGACTGGCGGTTCACCCCGCTGCACCGCCTGGCCGGCCTGCACGACGGCACCGCGGCCGGTAACGCCGCTGGTGAGGACAAGGTCGAGTTCGGCCTGCCGGAGGGCGTCACCGCCGACCTGGTCGGCCGCGACGACGAGCGGATCGGCAAGGCCGGCAAGCCCGTCGACCGGGTCGCCGCGCAGGCGTTCAGCGCCTTCGAGCAGGCGCTGGTGGTCACCGTCCCCAAGGACGCGGTGCTCACCGAGCCGGTCCGGATCGACGTGCACGGCGAGGGCGGCGTCAAGTTCGCCCACGTGGTGATCGACGTCAAGCCGTTCGCCGAGGCCGTCGTGGTGCTGAACCACACCGGTACCGGCACCCGGGCCGCCAACGTCGAGCTGCTGGTCGGCGACGGCGCCAAGCTGACCTTCGTCTCGATCCAGGACTGGGACCGCGACGCGGTGCACGCCTCCCAGCAGACCGCGCTGATCGGCCGGGACGCCGCGCTCAAGTCGGTCGTGGTGACCTTCGGCGGCGACCTGGTGCGCATCCACCCCCGGGTCACCTACGCGGCCCCCGGCGGCGAGGCCGAGCTGTTCGGCCTCTACTTCGCGGACGCCGGCCAGCACCTGGAGCACCGCCTGCAGATCGACCACGACACCCCGCACTGCCGGTCCAACGTGGTCTACAAGGGCGCCCTGCAGGGCCAGGACGCGCACGCGGTCTGGGTCGGCGACGTGCTGATCCGCGCCGCCGCGACCGGCACCGACACCTACGAGCACAACCGCAACCTGGTGCTCACCGACGGCGCCCGGGTCGACTCGATCCCGAACCTGGAGATCGAGACCGGCGAGATCGTCGGCGCGGGCCACGCCTCGGCGACCGGCCGCTTCGACGACGAGCAGCTCTTCTACCTGCAGTCGCGCGGCATCCCGCAGGAGGAGGCGCGCCGACTGGTGGTGCGCGGCTTCTTCGCCGAACTGGTGCAGCAGATCGGCGTGGCCGAGCTCCACGACCAGCTGATGGCCAAGATCGAGGCCGAACTGGCGGGCGTGGCATGAGCTACCAGCGTGTCTGCTCGCTGAGCGAGCTGGGCGAGGACACCCCCAAGCGGGTGGAGCTGGGCGGCGGTCTGGCGATCTCCGTCGTGCGCACCGAGGGGGAGGTGTTCGCGATCAACGACATCTGCTCGCACGCGAACGTCTCGCTCTCCGAGGGCGAGGTCGAGGACTGCCGGATCGAGTGCTGGCTGCACGGCTCCACGTTCGACCTGCGCACCGGCAAGCCCTCGGGACTGCCCGCCACCCGGCCGGTCCCCGTTTACCCCGTAAAGATCGAAGGGGACGATGTGCTCGTCTCCGTCACCCAGGAGTCCTGAGCATGGCAACCCTTGAAATCCGTGACCTGCACGTCTCCGTCGAGACCGAGTCGGGCCCGCGCGAGATCCTGCGCGGCGTCGACCTGACGGTCAAGCAGGGCGAGACCCACGCCATCATGGGCCCCAACGGCTCCGGCAAGTCCACCCTGGCCTACACCCTGGCCGGTCACCCGAAGTACACCGTCACCAGCGGCGAGGTGCTGCTGGACGGCGAGGACGTGCTCGCGATGTCCGTCGACGAGCGCGCCCGGGCCGGTGTCTTCCTGGCCATGCAGTACCCGGTCGAGGTTCCCGGCGTCTCGGTCTCCAACTTCCTGCGCACCGCGGCCACCGCGATCCGCGGCGAGGCCCCCAAGCTGCGCACCTGGGTGAAGGAGGTCAAGGAGGCCATGGCGACGCTGCAGATGGACCCGGCCTTCGCCGAGCGCAACGTCAACGAGGGCTTCTCCGGCGGTGAGAAGAAGCGCCACGAGATCCTCCAGCTGGAGCTGCTCAAGCCGAAGATCGCGATCCTGGACGAGACCGACTCGGGCCTGGACGTCGACGCGCTGCGCCAGGTCTCCGAGGGCATCAACCGGGTGCGCGCGACCGGCGAGGTCGGCACCCTGCTGGTCACCCACTACACCCGCATCCTGCGGTACATCAAGCCCGACTACGTTCACGTCTTCTCGGCCGGCCGGATCGTCGAGTCCGGTGGCGCGGAGCTGGCCGACAAGCTGGAGAACGAGGGCTACGAGGCTTACGTGAAGGGCGGCGCTTCCGAGTGACAATCCTCTCCGGCTCGGCGCTGAGCGGTCTGCTCGACACCGACGCGATCCGCAAGGACTTCCCGGTCCTGCAGCGCGTGCTGCACGACGGCAAGCCCCTGGTCTACCTGGACAACGCGGCCACCTCGCAGAAGCCCCGGCAGGTGCTGGAGGCGCTCAACGCGTACTACGAGCAGCACAACGCCAACGTGCACCGCGGCGTGCACGTGCTGGCCGAAGAGGCCACCGCGCTGTACGAGGGTGCCCGGGACAAGGTCGCGGCGTTCATCAACGCGCCGAGCCGGGACGAGGTGATCTTCACCAAGAACGCCTCGGAGTCGCTCAACCTGGTTGCCAACATGCTCGGTTGGGCCGACGAGCCGTACCGCGTCGACGCGGACGCGGAGATCGTCATCACCGAGATGGAGCACCACTCCAACATCGTGCCGTGGCAGCTGCTCTCGCAGCGCACCGGCGCGAAGCTGAAGTGGTTCGGGCTGACCGACGAGGGCCGGCTCGACCTGTCCAACATCGAGCAGCTGATCACCGAGAAGACGAAGATCGTCTCCTTCACGCTGGTCTCCAACCTGCTCGGCACCGTCAACCCGGTCGAGGCGATCGTCCGCCGCGCCCAGGACGTCGGCGCGCTGGTGCTGATCGACGCCTCCCAGGCCGCCCCGCACATGGTGCTGGACGTGCAGGCGCTGGAGGCCGACTTCGTCGCCTTCACCGGTCACAAGATGCTCGGGCCCACCGGCATCGGCGTGCTCTGGGGGCGCCAGGAGCTGCTGGAGGACCTGCCGCCGTTCCTCGGCGGCGGCGAGATGATCGAGACCGTCACCATGGGCTCGTCCACCTACGCCCCCGCGCCGCACAAGTTCGAGGCCGGCACCCCGCCGATCGCCCAGGCGGTCGGGCTCGGCGCGGCCATCGACTACCTGTCGAACATCGGCATGGAGCGGATCGCCGCGCACGAGCACGCGATCACCGAGTACGCGGTCAACCGCCTGCAGGAGGTCCCGGACCTGCGCATCATCGGCCCGCGCACGGCCGTGGACCGCGGTGCCGCGATCTCCTTCGTGCTCGGCGACGTGCACCCGCACGACGTGGGCCAGGTGCTGGACGAGCAGGGCATCGCCGTGCGCGTCGGTCACCACTGCGCGCGGCCGGTCTGCCTGCGGTACGGAATTCCGGCGACCACCCGGGCGTCGTTCTACCTGTACTCGACGCCGGGCGAGGTCGACCAGCTGATCGACGGCCTGCACCACGTCCGCAACTTCTTCGGCTGAGGAGGGTGACGCCGCCATGAAGCTCGACTCCATGTACCAGGAGATCATCCTGGACCACTACCGCAACCCCCACGGCAAGGGGCTGCGGGACGGCGACGCCGAGGTGCACCACGTCAACCCGACCTGCGGTGACGAGATCACCCTGCGGGTGCGGCTGGACGGTCCGGTGGTCGCGGACATCTCCTACGAGTCGCAGGGCTGCTCGATCAGCCAGGCCAGCGCCTCGGTGCTGAACGACCTGGTGGTCGGCAAGACGGTCGGCGACGCGCAGGCCATCCAGGAGGCGTTCCTGGAACTGATGCAGAGCAAGGGCCAGGGCGAGGGCGACGAGGAGGTGCTGGAGGACGCGGTCGCGTTCGCCGGCGTCTCCAAGTACCCCGCCCGGGTCAAGTGCGCCCTGCTGAGCTGGATGGCCTGGAAGGACGCCACCGCGAAGGCGCTGGCCGAGCAGCCCGCCATCACCGACTGACCGACCGGCCGGCTTCCTGCCGACCATCTGTCGACTTTCTGAGGACCGATTGCGTATGAGCGACACCGAGGCCGGCACCCCGGCCGCCGCTGAGGCCGAGGCCCCGACCGAGGGCCCGACGGTCATCGTCGGCACCACGGCCGGCACCGTCTCCGTCGAGGACCTGACCGAGGCCCTGATGGACGTCGTCGACCCCGAGCTGGGCATCGACGTGGTCAACCTGGGCCTGATCTACGGCATCCACATCGACGAGTCCGACGTGGCCACCATCGACATGACGCTGACCTCCGCGGCCTGCCCGCTGACCGACGTCATCGAGGACCAGGCCAGGACGGCCACCGACGGCCTCGTCCAGGACCTGCGGATCAACTGGGTCTGGATGCCGCCGTGGGGCCCGGACAAGATCACCGACGACGGTCGCGAGCAGCTGCGGGCGCTGGGGTTCAACGTCTGAGGCTCGCCGTACGGTCAATCCACTGCCGCGTGACTCGCTCCTTCGGGGGAATGAGTCACGCGGCAGCGGTATGTCTGCCTACCCTGGGTGCTGTGTCCGAAGCCGCGATCGCGCACTTCCCGTTGCCTGACTTCCCGTATGTGATGTGGCTGCGGGGTGAGTTGGCCGACTGGTTGCGGGTGCCGAAGAACGTTCCGGTGGAAGTGATCGCGGGGGACGTCGTTGTGTCACCTGGCCGGACTCTCGCACATGCCATCATCGTTGGGGATATCCAGCAGGAGATCTGTGGCCGGGGGATCGCCGATTCCCGGTTTCCCTGGCGGGCCATTCAGCTGCTCGGGCTTGACTTGGCCGGGATCGGCGATGGTTACATCCCCGATCTGCTGGTTCTCCACCAGCAGACGGAGGCCGAAGGTTGGGCCGGGGCCTTTGAGTTTCCGCGAGCGGATCAGGTTGAGCTGGTCATGGAAGTGACGGCGAGAGCCAGCGCCCACGATGACCGGGAGCCTGTTCAGGGCTGTCGCGCGACCAAGTGGAGCGGATACGCCCGAACCGGCGTGCCGTATTACCTGCTGATCGATCGGGACCCGAAGCGGTCGGGGATCACCCTGTACGGCAACCCCGACCGCTTCGCAGGCCGTTACGAGGAGCTTCAGAGCTGGAAGTTCGGCGAGCCGGTGCGGTTGCCCGAGCCGTTCGACGTCGAGTTCCGCACCGAGCTCTGGCGCCCCTGGGACGACTAGTGCCGCGTCAGGCAACTTTTGCCCGTCAAGGAGCGGCGTCCGGTGCGTGCTGTCGGCGTGCCGGCCGGAAGTCCTCGTACTGGACGTACTTGGGCTTTCGGCCGGTGCGGCGAGAGTGCGTGCCGGGCGTCGCGACGGGGCGAAGGTTGCCTGACGCGGCACTAGCGTCGGCGCAGCACGGCGCCCGCCAGGGCGAGGCAGGCGGTGGCGGCGATGACGGCGAAGCCGCTGACGGCCGGGAGGAGGCCGTAGTGCTGGGAGAGGGCGCCGACGGCGACGATGGGGAGCGAGCTGCCGAGGTAGACGATGACCCAGAGGGTGCTCATCTCGCTGGCGCGGCGGGCCGGGTCCATGGCGGCGACGGCGGTGGTGAACAGGGAGCGGAAGGCGATGCCCTGGCAGGCGCCGCCGAGGACGCTGCCGAGGAAGAGCAGGGCCGGCTGGTGGGCGTACTGGGCGGTGACCACCAGGGCCAGGCCGAGGGCGAGGCCGGTCATGCCCAGGGCGATCAGGCGGCGGTCGGTGGTGGGCGGTATGAGGAGCTGGGCGAGGGCCGAGGAGCCGAGCAGCAGGGCGGCGACCACGGCGCCGACCATGCGTGAGTGGGTGTGCAGCAGGCCGGCCGAGAAGGCCGGGGCCAGGCTCAGGTAGACGCCGAAGACGGCGTAGGAGACGAAGCCGGCGCCGGCCGCGAGCAGGAAGGTGCGGCGGCCCTGGGCGGGCAGCGCCAGGCGGCGCGGGCGCAGGTGGAGCGGGGCGGTGACGCGCGGGGGCGCGTTGTGCGGGCGGCGGGCGCCGGGCATCCGGGGGTGCACCAGGGCCAGCGGGACGCAGAGCACCAGCAGCGCGACCGCATGGGCCAGGAAGGGCGTCAGCAGGGGGTGGGAGCCGCCCGCGAGCGAGGCGCCGACCACGGGGCCCAGCGCCACGCCGCCGGCCGAGCAGGCCAGGGTGAGCTTGGCGGCCAGCGTCGGGTGGTCGGGCAGCAGGTCGCCGAGCGCCGCGCCGGCGGCGCCGGTGGCCAGCGCGACCGCGATGCCCTGGACGGCCCGGCCCGCGGCCAGCTGGCCGAAGCTGTTGGCGGTGGCGAAGATCGCGTCGCCGCTGGCGGCCAGGCAGACGGCCGGCAGGATCAGCGCGCGGCGGCCGACCAGGTCGGACCAGTGGCCCACCGCGGCGAGCACCGGCACCAGCGCGAAGACGTAGACCGTGAAGAGCAGCGTGGTGTCGAAGGCGGTCAGACCGAGCCGCTGCTGGAGCAGGGGGTAGACCGGGGTGGCGAGGTTGGCTCCGATCAGGAGCAGGAGGAGGGCGGCGGCACAGAGGCCGACGCGCACGCCGCGCAGTGCGTTCCAGCGGCTGACCGCGGCGAGTTGGAGCTGGGTGCGTGGTGCGAGCTCCAGGGGGAGCAGGGCCTCCGAGAGCCGGGTACCGGACAACTGCGCGTTGGGCAGGCCGGGACCGGCAGGGGAGAGGTCCGCCATGGCAGGGGTCTCCTGTGGCCGGGCACCACCGCGGGCCGGCGTGGGAGGCCGACGCGCCCGTCCGGTGGCGCTGTGGTGGTGGCCATGGTGCGGGAGATCCGTGGTGGTGCGAGCTGTGCTGACGAGAGCTGGGCGGCTTTGCCCAGGCAGGACCGCGCGCGGGGTGTGCACGGGGTCCAGTCGAAGGATACGGGGTGGCGCGACAGGGGCGCGCATGAGTGGCGCGCGCCCCCCGCAGGACGGGCGCCGCCGCCGGTCCGGCCGATACGCTGATCGCAGTGCGCCCCGCCGTGACACCCCGCCGTGACACCCTGCTGTGACACCGTGCAGACCCGCCTTGACGTAGTGCAGTGCAGACCCGCCCTCATGAGGAGAACGCGCCCGATGGCCGCTCGACGCCGCAAGAACCCTGACCACCCGTCGGCGACCGGGCCTGACGCACAGCCCGGCGAGAGCCTGCTGCCTGCCGACTTCGAGCTCGCCGACCTCTACGGCGCGCACGGTTCGGACGAGGAGGAGGACCTCGACGACCTCGCCGTGCTGGTGCCGCCGGTGCGGCTGCTGCCCGAGGCCGAGCTGGCCGCCGCCGCGCTGGCCGTCCCGCTGATCGCCCACGCGGTCAAGCTGGCCCGGTGGAGCGCCCCGACCCGTCCGGTGGACGAGCTGGGCGACCTGCTGGACGCCGACCGCGAGGCCGCCGCCCGGTTCCTGGGCCTGGCCCCGGCCGAGGGCGAGGTTTCCGAGGAGGCGGTGCTGGAGGCGATGCGGGTCTGGTCGCTGGCCAGTGACCTGGAGCTGGTGCTGGTCGCCCACGACGAGGCCGGTCAGCGCTCGGCGGGCCCCAGCCAGGAGCTGGCCCCGGTGGAGCAGGGCGATCCGGAGTCGGTGCTGGAGCTGTGGCTGGCCGCCGCCGACGTGATCGCCGAGCTGGCCGTCGAGATCGAGCCGCTGGACGCCGAGCCGGACGCCGGTGAGCGCGCCGACGACGAGCGGGCCGAGGAGCTGCTCGCGCAGTACGAGGAGGTCCAGGAGCAGGCCGCGGAGCTGCTGGACGAGGCCCTGCAGGTGCTCTACGAGGCCACCGCCTTCGCCGAGCCGGGCCAGGAGACGGTGCCGCTGGGCGTACTGGCCGCGCTGCTGGTGGTGCCCGAGGGCGAGGAGCCGGACGAGGAGATGCTCGGCGACATCACCGATGTGATGGTCGCCCTGGACCCGATGCTGGCCGACCTCGCCGAGATCGGGCTGCTGGAGTACCAGCCGATCGATCCGGAGCTCTTCGACGAGGAGGAGGGCGAGGAGGCGGCGCAGGGCGCGGCGGCCGAGCAGGCCCTGGACGAGGCGGAGGCGGCCCGGTTCGGCCTGGTCAAGCTGACTCCGCTGGGCCAGTACGGGGTGCGCCAGTGGCTGCTGGACGAGGGCTACGAGGCGCCGCTGATCGGCGAGCTGGCCACCGGTGACGCCGCCGCGCTGCTGCAGGGCATCGCGGAGGCCGGCAACGTGCTGCCCGAGCAGGAGATCCGGGTCTGGCTGGCGGACCGCGAGCCGCTGACCGCCGCCCGGGAGCTGCTGGCCGCCGCGCGCGGCGAGGACCGCACCGCGCCGCTGCGCCGGATGCTGGCCCAGCTGGCGCTGGGCGAGCTGGGCGAGGCGGCCGAGCCGGCCGCCCGGGAGGTGCTCGGCGACCCGGAGCTGGGCGGCGGGGTGCGGGCCTGGCTGGTCTCCCGCGGGGCCGAGGACGTGCCCGCCCCGGACCGCACGATGGTGCTGTGGACCACGGTGGACACCTTCGCCGCCCAGCTGCTGGACAGCGAGGGCGACGCCGAGCTGCTGCGCGAGCTGATCTCCGGGATGCCGGTGACCGACAACCCGGCGAGCTTCTTCGGCGAGCTGTGGCGGGTCGAGCACCCCTACACCGCGCGGGTGCTGGAGGCGGTCGGGGAGCTGCACCTGGACCGGCAGGTGGCCAAGGAGGCCCGCAAGGCGGCGTTCAAGGCGAGGTCGCGGCAGTAGGGCTGCCGCAGGACGGCGTGCGCCGCTACCCGCCGTCGAGCAGGTAGCGGCGCAGGCCGCGGTGGCCGGCGCGCATCATCAGCGCGTGGTTGGCGAGGAAGAGCGGCCGGGCGGGCAGCGCGAGCAGCCGCATCAGCGGCCGGCCGCCGCGCACGTCCTCCTCGAAGACGGCCAGCGCGGCGCCGGGCCCGTCCGGGCGCACCGTCCAGCGGGACCAGCCGGCCAGATCGCCGGCCAGCGCGGCCTCCAGGACCCCGCCCCGGCCGCCCGGGGCCGCCTCCTCGCGGCGCGCGGTGGCGGTGAGGAGCAGCTCGTAGGGCAGCACCGAGCGGATCCGCAGCCGCCCCGAGTCGGCGTCCAGCTGCTGGACCTCGCGGACCTGCGGCCACCAGCGCGGATAGTGCTCCACCTCGCGCAGCACCCGGTAGACCTGCGCGGCGGGTGCGGGCAGCTGCCAGGCGCTGGTCAGCCGGTAGTGGTTGAAGTCGGTCTTCAGGGCAGGTCCAGCCGGCCGTCGGCGGTGAACGCGAAGGACGGGTTGTGGGCCAGCTCCCAGAGGTGGCCGTCCGGGTCCTCGAAGTAGCCGCCGTAGCCGCCCCAGTCGGTGGCGGCCGGCGGCTTGACCACGCCGGCGCCCGCCGCCACGGCGACCGCGAACGCCTCGTCCACCGCCCGGGGCGACTCCAGGTTGACCGCCAGCGTCACGCCGCGGAAGGCCGGCTCGCCGCCCGCCGGGATGCCGGCGTCGGCGGCCAGCTGCTCGGAGGGGACGAGGCCGAGCGCCGAGTCGGCGGTGCGGAACCAGGCGATCTCGGGGGTGGAGGCGGTGGAGAGCTGCCAGCCCAGCGCCCGGTAGAAGGCGGTGCTGGCGGCCAGGTCGGCCACGCCCAGGGTGATGATGCTGATCCGGGCGGGCACCCGCGGGGCGCCCTCGTCGCTGCTCGTCATGGTGTCCAGCCTAGGCCGCGTCCAGGGGTGCGGCACCGGGTACGGGATGGTGGCGCGACACCTTAGGCCGGATCGCCGCGCGGCGGGAGGGAGCGGGCGATCTGCCAACCGTACGAGGGAAGCTGATGGCCCCGCAGGTCACGCGCACGTATCGTGGGCGGACGCGGTCCGACCTGCCGGATACCCCCCGGCCCGCGGTCGGCCGCGGGACCGGACGAGGGCGAAACCGCGGGGGTGCGGCGAAGGTGACGATCAGCAGCGGGAGCTGGGCCGCGGAGCCGGACGACGACGCCCTGCGGGCGCTGACCGAGCGGGACCAGGAGCAGGGCCTCGACCCGGTCGCGGTCTTCGAGGAGCTCGACTTCCTGGTGTACAGCGTGAACCGGGCCGGGCGCGGTGCGCGCGGGGTCGCGCAGGTTCGGGCGCCGCTGCCGCAGGAGGCCGCCGAGCCGGTGGCGGGCGGTGCGGCGCCGGCCGTGGACAGCGATGCGATGACCGGCTGCGAGAGTGCGGGCGGCGAGCTCTGCTGGGTCGAGCTGCGCTCCGGCGACTGGACCTCGCTGGAGGGCCCGTACGTCACCGTGCGCACCTACCAGCCCGGCGTGCAGCGCTACACCCCGCTGCCCGAGCTGGAGGAGCTGGTGGAGCGCGAGCGCGACCGGGTCTACGAGCAGCTCGGCATCGACGAGGGCGACAGCCCGGGCCAGGTGCGGGCGATGCGCGAGTGGATCAGCGTGGAGGGCGAGCCGGTCGCCGTGCAGATCCACGAGGAACGCGGCGCGGGCAACGGCCCGTCGGCGCAGGCCAGGACGGTGTGGGCCGGGCGGCTGCTGGTCTACGGCTCGGTGGTGCTGATCTGCGGCCGCGGCATCGGACCCGCCGACATCGAGCTGAGCCACCTGCGGCACGACGACTACGAGCGCTTCACGGTGGGCCGCACCGCGCTGCTGCGCCAGGTGCGGGACCGCCGGCTGGCGCGGGTGGCCCAGGCCCAGCGCAGCCGGCTGGCGCTGACCGGGATGGACGCGCACCGGGCGCTGCTGGAGTTCAGCGTGGAGCGGGCGATGGCGCACCGGGCGCACCGGCTCTCCTGCGGCCGCACCAAGCTGCCGCGCCGGTTGCGGGTGGCCGAGCCGCCCGAGCAGTGGGAGGCGGCGATCCGCCAGCAGATGCGCTACGCCGGGGAGGACCGGGCCGAGGCGGGCGAGGCGGTCGGGCTGATGGTCGCCCACCTGCTGGCGCTGGCCGAGCGGGTGGAGTGGCTGGTCGGCGGCCAGGCGGGCCGGGACGCGCTGGAGGAGCTGATCCGCTACACCGTCTTCGCCAGTCAGGTGCCGAGCCTGCCGGCCCAGGCGGCGTGGGCGGAGCTGGTCGCCAGCCGGGGGCTGGGGCCGGAGGCGGTCGAGCAGGCCGAGCGGCTCTGGCTGGCGGCCTGGGAGCGGTGGCGCCGGGAGCGCGCGCACTGAGGCGGCGCGCACTGAGGTGCCGGGCCGCTCCGGGGTCGGAGCGGCTGGAGCGGCGCTACTGCTCCTCGTCGGCGGGGAGCCGCAGTTGGAGCATCGCCAGCAGCCGCTGCTGCGGCTGGGCGAGGTCGATGCCGGTCAACTGCTCGGCCCGGCGCACCCGGTAGCGCAGGGTGTTGGGGTGGATGTGCAACGCCTGTGCGGCCACCCGTACTTCGCCCAGCGCGTCCAGCCAGGCCAGCACCGACTCGGCGAGCCGGGTGCCGTGCCGCGCGTCGTACTCGGTGAGCGCGGACAGCCGCGGGTCGCGCAGCGCCGGGCGCTCCTGGAGCAGTGCCAGCACCTCGCTGACCAGCACCTCGGCCTGCACGTCGATCAGCGCGGCGACCTCGGGCACCACGCCGCCGCGCCCCATCGCGTCCAGGATCCGGTCCGCCTGGGCGCGGGAGGCGGGCACCGCGCCCAGCCCGTTGACGGTGCTGCCGATCGCGGCCCGCAGCTCGACGCCCAGGTGGTCGCGGGCGGCGTCCACCACCTCCTGGGCCCAGGCCCGCACGGTGGCCATCGGCAGGCCGGCGGGCAGTTCGGGCAGCAGCACGTAGATCCGGGTGTCGATGGGCGCCAGCAGCGCACCGCGGTGGCGGGCGGCGGCGTGCACCGAGATCAGCCCGGTCACCTCGCTGCGGTTGAGGTCCGCGCCGACGGCCGCGTACCCCAGCACGGTGGCCGGGCGGTGCTGGTGCAGGCCGAGGTGGGTGGCCAGCGACTGCGGTCCGGTGCTGCCCTCCAGCAGTCCGGTGAGCAGGGTCTGGGTCAGCCGGACGTCCGCGGAGACCTCGCGCCGGCGGCGCATCAGCTGAGCGGCGGCCACCCGGGCCGCGCCGACCAGCGCCTGCTCGGCCTGTCCAGTGAGCGGCTGCGAGCCCTCCTGGACCCAGATGGTGCCGAGCGGCTGGGCACCGGCCCGGATGCCGATCGCCAGGCGCCGGCGCAGGCCCAGCTCCGGGTGCGGCTCGACCGCGATCACGGTGTCCGAGGTGCGCAGGTGCTGGAAGATGCCCCACTCGCGGAGCTTGGACAGGTAGGGCTCGGGCCCCTGCCAGCCCAGGATGGACAGCCGCCGCAGGTCGTCCACCTCGTCGGAGTCGGCCGAGCGGGAGTAGGCGAGCACCCGGCTGGAGGTGTCCTCGATGGAGACGATGCCGCCGGTCAGCACGGCGGTGGTCTGGGCCAGCGAGAAGAGGTCGCCGGTGCCGGAGCCCGAGGACGGATTCTCGGCGCTCTCCGGTGCGTCCGGGCCGCCGATGACCGCCCTGGCCAGCGCGTCCAGGTGCTCCCAGCGGGTCTCGCGGCGCACCGAGAGCAGCGCCACGCCCGCCTCGGTGGCCGCCTCGCGCAGCGCGTCGGCCTGCCCCGGGGCGTCCAGCTTGACGGCGACGGCGGCGGCCCTGGCGCGTCCGGCGGCGCGCAGCGCGGGCAGCGCGGCCCGGCCGCGGGCGCCGATGGCGAGGATGAGCTCGCCGGGGTTGGCGGTGGCCGGGTCCTCGGGGTCGAGGATCGCCACGTCCTGGACGAGCACGTCGAGTCCGGCCGGCGCGGCCTGCAGCTCGACCAGCGGCTCGCCGAGCGACATCAGCAGTTGGCGCAGCGGGATGCCGCGGAGCGGGAGGCCGGGGACGGGGAGGCCGGGAGCGGGCATCCGGGGCCTCCTTCGGGGTGTTGCCGCGCGGGCTGCGTGATGTTCATCCACTCGGACAATGCCGTACGGATGACTTTAGCCGCCTGGCCAACCATCGTGGTCCGGCCCGCGGCTTAACGTTCCTCCAAGGCCCGCGTGTGACCCCCGCACTGGCCGTCCCCCACGACTCGAAGGAGAGCGCGCGCTCATGGATGCTGTGACCCAGGTCCCCGCGCCGGTGAACGAGCCGGTCCACAGCTACGCCCCCGGCACCCCCGAACGGGCCCGCCTGGAGGCGAAGCTGAAGGAGCTGGGGGGCCAGGAGCCCGTCCAGCTGACCATGACGATCAACGGTGAGCGCCGGATGGGTGGCGGCACCGAGATCCACGTCGTCCAGCCGCACAACCACGCGGCTCGGCTCGGCACCCTGCGCAACGCCACCCAGGACGACGCGCAGGAGGCCATCGACACTGCCCTGGCGGCGGCCCCCGCCTGGCAGGCGCTCTCCTTCGACTCGCGCGCCGCGATCTTCCTCAAGGCCGCCGACCTGCTGGCCGGCCCGTGGCGCGAGACGCTGGCCGCGGCCACCATGCTCGGCCAGTCCAAGACCGCGCAGCAGGCCGAGATCGACTCCTCCTGCGAGCTGATCGACTTCCTGCGCTTCAACGTGCACTTCGCCCGGCAGATCATCGCCGAGCAGCCGCTCTCCTCGGACGGCGTGTGGAACCGCAGCGACCACCGCCCGCTGGAGGGCTTCGTCTACGCGATCACCCCGTTCAACTTCACCGCCATCGCGGGCAACCTGCCCACCGCCCCGGCGCTGATGGGCAACGTGGTGCTCTGGAAGCCGTCGCCCACCCAGCAGTTCTCCGCGCACCTGCTGATGCAGCTGCTGGAGGAGGCGGGCCTGCCCAAGGGCGTCATCAACATGGTGACCGGCGACGGCCTGGCCGTCTCCGAGGTGGCCCTCAAGCACCCGGCGCTGGCCGCCATCCACTTCACCGGCTCCACCCCGACCTTCCAGCACCTGTGGCGCGAGGTCGGCAACAACATCGCCGGCTACCGCACCTACCCGCGGATCGTCGGCGAGACCGGTGGCAAGGACTTCCTGGTCGCGCACCCGTCGGCCGACCCGAAGGTGCTGAAGACCGCGATGACCCGCGGCGCCTTCGAGTTCCAGGGCCAGAAGTGCTCGGCGCTCTCCCGCGCCTACGTCCCCGCCTCGATCTGGGCCGGTCTCAAGGACGAGTTCAAGGCCGAGGTCGAGGGCCTGACCATGGGCGACGTCACCGACCTGGCGAACTTCATGAGCGCCGTGATCGACGACCGCTCGTTCGCCAAGAACAAGGCCGCCATCGACCGCGCCCAGGCCGACCCGGCCGTCGAGGTGCTGGCCGGCGGCACCTACGACGACTCGGTGGGCTACTTCGTCCGTCCGACCGTGCTGGTCTGCACCGACCCGGCGGCCGAGTACTTCCGTGACGAGTACTTCGGCCCGATCCTCGCGGTGTACGTGTACGAGGACGAGAAGTACGAGGAGATGCTGGCCCAGATGGAGTCGGTCTCCCCCTACGGCCTGACCGGCTCGATCATCTCCCAGGACCGCGCGGCGGCCCAGGACGCGATGCACAAGCTGCGCTTCGCGGCGGGCAACTTCTACATCAACGACAAGCCCACCGGTGCGGTCGTCGGCCAGCAGCCGTTCGGCGGCGGCCGGGCCTCGGGGACCAACGACAAGGCCGGCGCCAAGCAGAACCTGGCCCGCTGGACCTCGACCCGCTCCATCAAGGAGACCTTCGTCCCGCCGACGGACTACCGCTACCCGCACATGGGCTGACGGTCCGTCAGTCACACCCCGAGGTCCTCTCCTCCTGCCGACCTCACCTCCCGGGGC
Organism: Kitasatospora sp. NBC_01302; assembly: GCF_035976515.1. NCBI lineage: Bacteria > Bacillati > Actinomycetota > Actinomycetes > Kitasatosporales > Streptomycetaceae > Kitasatospora > Kitasatospora sp. NBC_01302. The sequence continues at coordinate 3,172,226 of NZ_CP108404.1, read as the reverse complement.
GGCGGCCCGACCCTCGGCCGCCGCCCCACCCCTCTCTTCCTCCCCCACACCCTGTGATCCAGGAGTACCGATGCTCCGTTCCGCCCTCCTTGCCGCGTCGCGCTCGCCGCAGGTGCGCACCGTCGTGGAGAAGTTCCCGCCGACCCACGCGATAGTCGAGCGCTTCGTCGCCGGCGAGCTGCTCGACGACGCCGTGACCGCCTGCGACGACCTGGTCGCCACCGGCCGCAAGGTCACCCTCGACCACCTCGGCGAGGACACCAAGGACGCCGCGCAGGCGGCCGGCACGGCCGAGGCGTACGAGCACCTGCTCGCCGCGCTGAAGGAGACCGGCCTGGCGGCGGGCGCCGAGGTCTCGGTCAAGCTCTCGGCGGTGGGCCAGTTCCTCCCGGTGGACGGCGAGAAGATCGCGCTGGAGAACGCCCGGCGGATCTGCGAGGCCGCGGCCGACGCGGGCACCACGGTCACCCTGGACATGGAGGACCACACCACCACCGACTCCACCCTGTCGATCGCGCGCGAGCTGCGCGCCGACTTCCCGTGGCTCGGCGTGGTGCTGCAGGCCTACCTGCGCCGTACCGAGGAGGACTGCAAGGAGTTCGCCGCGGCCGGCTCCCGGGTCCGGCTGTGCAAGGGCGCCTACAAGGAGCCCGAGTCGGTCGCCTTCCAGGGCAAGCACGACGTCGACCTGGCCTACGTCCGCGCCCTCAAGGTGCTGATGGCGGGCGAGGGCTACCCGATGATCGCCTCGCACGACCCCAACATGATCAAGATCGCCGGCCAGCTGGCCGAGTGGAACGGCCGCGCCCGCGACAGCTTCGAGTACCAGATGCTCTACGGCATCCGCCCCGAGGAGCAGCTGCGCCTGGCCCAGGCCGGCAACACCATGCGGGTGTACCTGCCGTACGGGCAGGAGTGGTACGGCTACTTCATGCGCCGCCTGGCCGAGCGTCCGGCCAACCTGACCTTCTTCCTGCGCGCGATGGCGACGCGGGGCTGATCAGCCGGTGGTCGAGCTGCGGCGGAGTCGGATTCGGCTCCGCCGCAGTCGTGTTCGGTGCGGGCGCGGCCGGGGCGGGGAGCTGCGCCGGTGCAGGTTCGGGGGAGGAGCGGGCCAGGAGCGGGGGCCGGGTCGTTTGCGCTCGCGTTGTTCCCTAGGCTTGCGCTGATCACGTTCGCGGCCGCAGCGGCCGGGCGGATCTTCGGCCAGACACGGAGACAGCATGAGCAGGGTCCAACTCGAAGAACTGCGTGGTGTGATCCACCCGCCGGGCAAGCTCGACAGCAGGGCGGAACACTGGGCCGGGCGGCTCTACATGCGCTCCGTCTCGCTGCGGGTCACCCGGCTGATGCTGGACACGCGCTGGTCGCCGAACCAGATCACCGGTGTGATGGTGGTCGCAGGCGTGCTCTCCGGCGCCGCGCTGCTGATCCCGGGGCTGACCGGGGCGGTGCTCTGCGTCCTGTTCATGCAGCTCTACCTGCTGCTCGACTGCGTCGATGGTGAAGTCGCCCGCTGGCGCCAGCAGTTCAGCCCGCTCGGGGTCTACCTGGACCGGCTCGGCGCCTATCTGGCGGACGCCGCGGTGATGATCGGCATGGGTTTCCGGGCCTCCTCGCTCGGGCTCTCGCCGTACCTGGTGGCCGGGATGTCGGCCGCCGTCGGCGTGCTGCTGCTCAAGGCCTCCTCCGACCTGGTGCACGTGGCGCGCTCGGACAGCGGACTGGCGAAGGCCACCGACCAGTCGGTGGTGCCGCGTTCCTCCGGGATCGCCCGGCTGCGGCGGCTGGCCTCGGGCGTCCAGCTGCACCGGCTCTGCAACGGGATCGAGTGCACCCTGCTGCTGCTGGTCGCGGCGGTGGTCGACCAGGCGCGCGGTGACCTGCGGGCCACCAAGGTCGCCGTGATCGTGGTCACGGCGATCGTGTGGGTGCTGGTGCCCGCGCACGTGGTGTCGATCCTCTCCTCGTCGCGGCTGAAGAAGTAGCGGCCGGGGAAGGAACGGATGACGTGGCAGCGGCCGGCGGGGGCGGCTGCTGCGGACGGCTGTTGCCGACGGCGGCCGGTCGGGCTCCTCGGGGCCCGGCCGGCCGCCGTGTTCAGCCGAGGAAGTCGACGCGGTCGATGAGGCCTTCGCGCACCCGGTAGGCCACCAGCACGCGGAGCGGCTCGTCGGCCAGGCCGTGGGCGACCTCGTGGTCGACCACCCAGTCGCCCTCGGTGAGCCGTCCCACGATCTCCGCCCGGCAGCGGCCTTCGGCGAACTGTCCGGTGTACGTGTCGCGCAGCGCCTGATGCCCCTGCAGCGGGCTGCCGGTGCGCCGGTTGATCACGACGTCCTCGGCGTAGGTGGCGACGAAGGCGTCGATGTCGTGGCTGTTGTAGGCGGCGAGCTGCTGCTCGACGACCTCGCGGGGGTCGGTCATGGCTGTGGTCCTTCCTGTTCAGGCCGCGAGGCGGCGGGTGGCGAGTTCGGCGTAGAGCGCGGCGCCGTCCGGGAGCACCGCGTCGTCGAACTCCGCGTAGGGCGAGTGGTTGAGCGGCAGGTCCTCCGGGTCGACCCCCTTCGGGGCGGCGCCGAGCCAGGCGTACGAGCCCGGCACGGCGTCCAGGACCCGGGAGAAGTCCTCCGACCCGGTCATCGGGTTCGGCATCGCCTGGTAGCGCTCCTCGCCGAAGACCTCCCGGACGGTGTCCGCCAGGAAGTCGGTCTCGGCCCCGTCGTTCACGGTCACCGGGTACTGGGGGAGGTACTCGACCTCGGCCCGCAGGCCGTGGGCGGCCGCGATGGCCCGGATCAGCTCCACCGTGGTGTCGGCGACCTTGGACTCCGCCTCGGCGGAGAAGGCGCGCACGGTCGCCTCGAAGTAGGCGGTCTCGGGGATGATGTTGCGCTGGGTGCCGGCCTGGATCAGCCCGACGGTCACCACCACCGGGTCGAACACGTCGAACCGGCGGGTCACCATGGTCTGCAGCGCGGTGACCATCTCGCAGGCCGCGGGGATGGGGTCCTTGGCCCGGTGCGGCACCGAGCCGTGGCCGCCCGCACCGTGGACCGTGACGTTCAGCGAACCGGAGGCGGCCATGATGGGTCCGCGCCGGGAGCTGAACTCGCCGTGCGGCATGGCCGTCGCCACGTGCAGGGCGTAGGCGGCGACGGGGTGTCGGCCGGCCGCGTCCAGCACGCCCTCGGCCAGCATGGCGCCGGCGCCGTCCCAACCCTCCTCGCCGGGCTGGAACATGAACACGACGTCGCCGTGCAGTTGCTCGCGCCGTGCGGCCAGCAGGTGCGCGGCGCCCGCGAGCATGGCGGTGTGCAGGTCGTGTCCGCAGGCGTGCATGGCGCCGTTGGCGGCGGCGAACGGCACCGGGGCCTTCTCGGCGACCGGCAGGCCGTCCATGTCGCCGCGCAGCAGCACCGCCGGGCCCGGCCTGCCGCCGCGCAGCACCGCGGTGACCGAGCTCAGCGACGCGCCCAGGCTCACCTCCAGCGGCAGGCCGTCGAGGGCCTGCAGCACCCGCTCCTGGGTGCGCGGCAGGGCCAGGCCCAGCTCGGGGAAGCGGTGCAGGTCGTGCCGGAGCCGGACCAGGTCCGGGGCCAGCGCGAGAGCGTCGTCGTAGAGGGACACGGTTGTCTCCGGGATCTTGGTCGATGCGATCTCGTGCGATGCGATCTTGTTCGGCGATTCTGAGTCTTTCGGCCGGAGTCTCCGGAGATTCGCAGGATCATGCCAGGAAGCGGCCCTCTGATGAACGAATCCACCGGTGGTCGTGGACTGGCGCGCCCCGGTTCCGCGAGCGGTGAACCGGGGCGAGGTGACGGTACGTCAGAACAAGTGCAGCCCCCGCTGTATGCCGGGTGCCGGGACCCTGCCCGGCACCCGGCGCTCTACGCGGGTCTCTGCGTGGGTCTCCAGGTGGGTCTCTGCGTGGGTCTCTACGTGGGGTCGGAGCTCGGCGCGGCAGCATCGCCCGAGGCCGCGGCGGGTCGGGTGTAGAGGATCTCGCGGGCCTGCTCCGCGGTGCGGGTGAGGCCCTCGGAGACGAAGTCGAGGAAGCGGGCGACGTTTTCGAGGCGGGTGGCGGCCGGCGTGCCGCGCCCGAGGAGGTCGGCGCCCTGCTGTGCGGTCTCGATGAACCGGGTGTTGGAGCGGGCGCTGCGGATCATCGACTGGTACCAGAGGTCGTCGTCGACGATGTAGCGCTCGCGGCGGCGTTCGTCGCGTTCCCGGCGGACGAGCTCCATGCTGTCCAGGAAGCTGATCGCCTTGGAGACGGACGCCGGGCTGACCTGGAGGCGCTGGGCGAGTTCGGCTGCGGTGAGGCTGCCCGAGTCGGTGGTGTAGAGGCAGGCCAGCACCCGGGACATCATCCTGGGCAGGCCCGACTGGACGAGCACGAGGGTGAGTTCCTCCTCGTACGCGCGAACGGCGTCCGCGTTGCGCCCGGCCGGCTGGGGGGCCGACTCCGGCCCTCGGGCGGTGGCGGGGCTGCGCCGGTGGGCGCGGCGCTCGGTGGCGCGGTGGGCGAGGTCCGCGCGGTAGGCGGTAGGGCCGCCGTTGCGCATCACCTCGCGCGTGACCGTCGAGGTCGGGCGTTCGAGGCGCCGGGCGATCTCGGCGTAGGGGAGGCCGTCGGCCAGCCCCAGCGCGATCTGCTGGCGTTCCTGCTGAGTGAGCCTGCCTCCCGGCATCGGGATCTCCCTGGTGGTCCTTCGTGCTGGTTCCTGACTCCCCCAGAGTAGCGTTCACTTCCATCTCATTGCAATGAGTGGGGTGGGCGCCGTTGCGTTACTGGCTAGATCGTTGCAACAGTTTCCCGCTACCTGCCTGCAGTTATGCGGTTTTGGCGCAACGAGTCCGTTGCCGAGATGTGGAAAGCAACGTAGCGTTTCCGTTGTCAGAAATAAGGATCGACGAGGTGGGGAGCTTGCGGCCGATCGCGGTCGACGGCGATGCCGAGGCCGGCCGACCGGGCGGCCCCACGGAGATCAACACCACGCGGGGCGACATCCGGATCACCGAGGCCCTGTGCGGCGAGCCGGTGCTGCGCACCGAGTCCGGCGACATCTCGGTCGGCGCCGTCCTTGTCCGGGCCGAGGCCGGGTGGACTCGGCCCGTGGTGGGTGGACGGACTGCTCGGGGTGGTCAGGCCGGGCGGGTCTGCGCCCAGGCGTAGAGGCGGTGGGCGCTGTCGCCGAGCCGGGTGGCGTAGAGCGTGTCGGCCGGTCCGCCCGCGAGGTCGTCGGTGGTGGTGGTGACGCCGACGACGGTGCCGACGCCGGTCCTGGTGTCGAACTGCGCGAGGTGCGGGCCGCCGCTCGCGCCGTGGGACATGTCGCAGCGCTCACCCCACAGGAGCGGGGCCTTGGGGCCGGGCTCGGCCGGTCCGGCGCAATGGATCATGCGGGAACCGGCGTACTTGCTGCTGGGGTTGTTGAGCCGGTCCTTCGGATACCCGAAGGTGTGGATGAACTCGCCCTTGACGGGCTTGGTGAACGCGATCCGCTGGCTGCCGGTGACGTCCGCGATCCGCCGTCCGTCGGCGGCGGGGTTCGCCACCAGGACTCCGGTGTCGTAGCCGGCGACGGCCACCTGCTCGGAGCTGGTACTGCTCGGATCGGCGTCCCAACGGGAGGAGGTGGCAACGGACTTGATGCTGAAGCCGCCGAGCGGCTTCGTCCCGTTGCGGTAGCCGGGCACGAAGTACAGGTTGTGGTTCCACGTGGTGTCGGTGGCGGGAGCCCCGACGCCCCGCAGACAGTGCGCTGCCGTGACGAGGGTGCTGCGGTTGGCGCTGGTGACGACGGTCGCGGTGCAACTGCCGTCGTAGCCGTCGGAGAAGGTGAAGAAGAGACGGCCGATGCTCCGGTCCGCCGCCCCGCCGTGCGCCCAAACCGCCCCGGGATCGGGCGTGTTCGGGGGGAGCGGGGTCGGATCGTCGGGCGTGTCGTCGTCCGCGGGCACCGGGGTGACCTCGGGGACCAGGGCGCCGGCCAGCTTCATCCGGGTCGGGGTCCAGTAGCCGTCGATCCGGCTGCGCTCCTGGTCGGTGGTGGCGCCGGCGTGCGTGGTGATGGGCTCCGGCTCCGCGGCGAGCGCCGCGGTGGGCAGCAGGACCGCCGTCGTGGTCGCGCTCAGCAGGAGGGCTCCCGCGGCGGCGAGCCTACCGGGGAGGGTGGGGTGCGTGGACATCGTCGCCAATCCTGGGTGGGGTGCGGTTTGTTTCAACGCGCTTGCTGCTCAAGCGCGTTCGGCGGCCTGGTACAGCGGCTTGGTGATCGCGGAGGTGAACTGCGGGCCGACCAGGTGCCGGGTGCAGTCGGTGGTGCCGGCGGTGCAGACCTGGCCCGAGGCGTCGAGGTACGGGCCCAGGGTGTCGTCGCCCACCACCGTGCCGATCCCCGAGGACGGGTCGAGGCCGGCGATGCGGGGGCCGCCGCTGGAGCCGCCGCCCATCACGCAGGGGGCGCCCCACTGGCCGCGGGGCTCCGGGTACTCCTTGGTACCGGGGTTCTCGCGGGTCTGCCCCGCGCAGTACGCGAGCCGGGCCCCGGTGTACTCGGGCAGGCCCGCGCGCGCCGGATCGCCCGCCGCCGCCCGCGGATAGCCGAACTCGTGGACCGACGCGGCGCCCGGCCGGTCGAAGCCGATGCGCTGTGCGGCGCCGACCGCGTCCTGCACGCGCTTGCCCGCGGCGTTGCCGTTCAGGACCAGGAAGGCCTGGTCGTACGCGTCGAACTTCAGGGGGCTCTGCTCGTCGTTGAGCAGCCAGGTGGCGTCGGCGACCCCGGCGCGGGCGACGAACCTGCCGTACGGCGCGAGACCGTCGTGGTAGCCCGGGACGAACATCTCGTTCGTCAGCCACTCGTCGTTGTCACCGAGGAGGTCGGGGCTGTTGACGCAGTGCCCCGCCGTCACGACGGTGCTGCGGTTGGCGCTGTTCACGACGGTCGCGGTGCAGCTCTCGTCCTCACCGTGGTTGGTGAAGAAGAGCCGGCCCACCGTCCTGCTCAGGGCGTCGGCCCCGGTCCACGGAGCGCCGTCGGGGCCGCTCTTGGCCGGGTTGCCGGACGACGGCGTGGTCAGGGCGGCGATCCGCTCGGGGGTCCAGTAGTCCAGCACGGCCTGCTGCTGCGCGGGGGTGATGGCCTCGGGGTGGACGGCGACCTGGCTGGGGGCGGGGGCGGGGGCGGCTCCGGCGGGGGTGGCGGCTTCTGCGGGGGTGGCGAGGGCGAGGCCTGCGGTTAACAGGGCTGCTGCCAGGGCGGTTTGGGTGCGGGTGCGGGTGCGGGTGCGGGTGCGGGTGCGGGTGGTGGCGGGGTGGCCGTCGGTCCGGCCGTGCGTGGTTGGCATGTGCGGCACGGTAGTGACGAGGTGTCAGATACCTGTCTGGGGAGGGTCTCAGTCGTTCGGCGGTTGCGGCAGGGTGCGGTAACGAGCGTTGCATCCGTGTATCGGTCATCGGGTCCCACCAGTGGCCGGCCGCGTCGGGGTGGGGTGGGTCCGGGCGTGACGTGCCCGCCGGTGTGGGCCGGCGGGCGTTTTCGGGAGGTGGGCGGGCGAGTGGGGTGCTATGGGGCGCGGCGCAGCCAGCGGGCCAGGGTGTGGCCCAGGGCCAGGTAGACGAGCGCGGGGATGCCGTAGTTGAGCAGGGTCCGCAGCCAGCCCTGGGCCGGGGTGAACAGGTCGTGCGCCCAGGCACCCAGCCAGTCGGCCGCCTCGTGGACCCAGTGCGCCAGGTCGTTGGAGGGATTCGCGCTCAGCAGGTACAGGACGATCCACAGTCCCAAGATCCCCGCGACGACGTCGGTGACGACCATGACCGTGCGGGCCGCGCCCGCCCCTCGGTATCTGCCATCCATGAGTGGCGTGTAGCCGCGATCGGGGGCGGCAAACATGCGGGGGCCCAACTAGGCTGTGGAGAGTACCGGTTGACGGGAGGGAGGCGTGCCATGCGGTCGAGCGTGCCCAGCTTCGCCGAGCTGCTGGGCGGGTGCGAGCGGTCCGCCGTGCACCTGGAGCTGCGGGACTCGTACGCCCCGACCGAGCGGTTCGCGGCGTGGCAGCGCGGTGAGCGGATCAACTGGGAGGACCGCGCGTCCTGGTGGCACCCCTACGACCAGCTGATCGCGGACACGGTGGCGCGGGGTGTGGTGATCCGTCGGGCGCGGGTGGTCTCGGAGCCCGTGTCCGCGTACATCTGGTGGGAGCACTACGTCACCCACGCCAACGTCACGGCGGGCGAGGAGGTCCGCTGGCTGCCGCGCCGACGGGCCACGAGCATTCCGCTGCCGGGCAACGACTTCTGGCTGTTCGACGGCGCGCTGCTCCGCCTGCACCACTTCTCCGGTGACGGCGCGGTGGTGGAGGACGAGATCACCGAGGAGCCGGAGATTGTGGAGCTGTGCGCCACTGCCTTCGAGGCGGTCTGGGAGCGAGCGATCCCGCACCACCTGTTCGACGTGGGGCAGGCTGGGAGCTGCCAGTAGTCGGCGTACGGGATTCGCGTGGACCGCGAACCGGGCGCGGCTGCGGACACGGGAGGTGTCGCAGGGCCGCGCCCGTCCGCCGGGTGGGCGGGCGGCCCGGATCAGCCGCGGCCCCAGGTCCCGGTGGACCAGATGGCGCCGCCCGGGTCGCTGCGGCCCTGGAGGTAGACGACGACGTTGGCGTCGTCCTGTACCTTGAGGTAGGAGGACTCGCGCAGGTCCCCGCTCTGGCTGGACCAGAGCTGCCCGCCCGAGGTGCTGACGGTCAGTCGGCCGCCGCTGATCACGGCGTAGGCGCCGGGGTGGTTCCAGGTGCCGCTGGCCCACAGCACCGCGCCGTCGCGCTTGCGGTAGAGCACCAGGTTGCCGTCGGCCTGCATGACCAGCCAGACCGACGCCGACTCGGCGTAGGTCTTGGACGACATCATGCCGGTCACTGTGTCGCCGTAGAGGGTGTTCGAGTAGCCCTGCCAGTGGACACCGCTCATGCCCTCGACGGAGAGCGTGTCGTTGAGGATCCCGACGTTGCTGCCCGGGTTGCCCCAGGTCGAGGAGGACCAGAGGGCGCCGGCCGGGTCGCTGCGGCCCTGGCGGTAGACGACGAAGTTGCCGTCGGCCTGCATCACCGCGTAGGCCCCGGGATTGCCGTAGGTGCCGGAATTCCAGAGCGCCGGGCCGTGGTTGCCGGACGGGCCGACCAGGTAGAGCACGAGGTTGCCGTCGTCCTGCATGATGAGGGTCATCTCACCGTTCACCAGGCTCTGGCCCGGCTGCAGGGACTGACCCGACTGCAGAAGCGACTGGCCTGCCGAGGTGGAGCCGGTCGCGAGCATCGTGGTGGCCGCCGCCGGCGCAGCCACGGCCGCGGGTGCGGCGGTCGCGAGTGCGGTCGCCCCGAGCAGGACGGCGGCGGCGGCGCGTCTGAGCGCTGCGGGCCTTCTGTCGCGTGTAGTTCGCATGAACATCCCCTCCGGAAGTTACTGATCCACTTCTTACACCGTCGGGGTCGGACACCTGCCACCGGGCTCCCTGCGGCGAACTCCGCAGAGTGCGGCGCGTCCTGCCCACTCGTTTCGATCGCCGTGGACGGGAGCATCCGGGCAGGTCAGGAGGGGGGTGATGGGCGCGGGGTTGCCCCCGTGGCCGCCGCCTTCGGTCTCGGGCATGTCGTACCTTCCGGTGGTGGGATCGGACTCGGCACGTTCGCCGGCGACGTCGTAGCGGTCCCGGGTCTCCATCTTGAAGGCGGAGGAGGCGAAGGTCCGGAACAGGTCGTTGAAGTCGTCACCCGTGAGCAGCAGGCACGTACTCCTCGAAGGGGACGGAGGCGGTGATCGCGATGCGCTGGTACTCCCGGTACTGCTCGGGGTCACCGTTGTGCAGCTCGCGGCTGAGCTGGGTGCCGTCGGCGGCGTAGTGCATGAGGACGATCTCCGCCCGGTCGAACATCCAGAAGTCCTGGACTCCGGCCAGCGGGTTCTCGCGGTCGGTCACGTCCAGGATGCGGATGTCGTCCCCGGCCCACAGGTGGGGGAGGTAGTACATGAACTCGTAACGGAGGTAGTCGGAGAGCGGTCGGGTGACGATGTGCACCCGGCCCTTGGCCCTGCCGTCGCGGCGGACTTGCTTCAGGTGTTCGGTGTAGTCGGAGGAGTAGGTGTGCGGGTCGATGCGGTGGCCGGCGAGGAAGTCCCGGATCTCCGCTTCTTCCTGCGGAACCCGGTAGACGGGCAGGGTTTCGAGCCGCCAGGCCTCCGAGCGGAAATCGCGACACCTGGCTTGCCACTGGTCACCGTCCAGGAACACAGGGGGTCTCCTCTCCGTACCGCTCCCACCACTCGGCGAAGGGCACCGCGTGCTGGAGGGCGGTGTCGCGATGCGTCAGCCAATCATGGGCGGATGGTTGCAGGTCGGCGCCCTTGAACGAGCCGGAGGGGGTGTAGGACATGGTGACCACAGCGGTCTCGTCGAAGGCCCAGAAGTCCGGTACGCCTTCGAGTGGGTTGGGCTGCTCGGTCGTGTCGAGGATGAAGAACTCCTCACCGGCCGTGCTGTTCTTGACGTAGCCCCAGCCGAGTTCGAACCGGAGGTAGGGCGTCAGCGGGCGGCGGAGGATGTGGACGCGGTACATGCGTTTGCCGGCGCGGGTGTTGGCGCGGACCTCGTCGGCCCAGGCTTGGTTGTAGTCGGCCGGTTGGGGTTCGGCAGCGAAGAAGGCGCGGAGGCTCTCGGGGTTCGAGGAGCCGGTGTAGTCGTCCAGGGTCTCCAGGCGGAATGCTTCGCGCTGGAAGTCGGAGAACAGCTTTTCGAAGTCGTCACGCGAGATGTGCATCGGCATCTCCAGATCTGGCTGGATGGGACGTCGGATCGGCGGACTTCTGGGGCATCGGACATCGGCGCTCAGGTGCCGGACGGTACCTGAGCGCTGAACGCGTGGTGCGGGGTGGCGAAGTGCCAGGCAGCGTCGCGTACCTGGCAGGCGCGGGCCACCGGCACCGGGTCGGTGAGCAGCTCCACACCGGTCAGATCGTCGTCGGCGTCGAAGTGCAGCAGGGCGATCACGCGTGAGTCGAACAGCCAGGTGTCCTCGCCCGGAAGGCTCAGGCGGTCGGCATCAGCGCGCCAGAGGTACCGGATGTCCTCGCCGACGGCACTGTTGCGCTTGGCGTTGTCGAGCAGATAGCGCTGCCCGGGGGTGGGCGGGTTGTCCGTGATCCGGACCCGTTCGAAGCGCTTGCCCATGGCCACCTGCTCGCGGCGCGAACGGCACCAGGGGTCGTCCAAGTCCCAGTCGGCTTCCCGCCCGGCGGCGAACCGGTGGTAGGTCTCCGTGTGTTCGTCGGAGCGGTACCGGCGGCGGGTCTCCAAGCGGAAGGCCGCGTGCTGGAAGCTCTCGAACATGCCGTCGAACTCATCGAAGCTGATGTACCGCAGTCGTCGGCTCACAGCCGCTCCCCTCGCTGTCGTGGAATCGTCCCAGAGCGTGGCTGCGCGCGTGTGGGTCATTCGGAGCGGCTTCCGCTTCCGGTGGTGGTCTCAACGTCGGGCCGGCGGACTTCTGGGGCGTCGGAGGCGTAGCTTCAGGGCTCGTCGGGGCCGTGGGTGTGGAGCTGTGTCACGGCTGCTCGTCCACGTGGCCGTGGCGGGGCACGGGGTGGTCGGGGGTGTCGAGCCAGGGGGTGTGGTGGCCGTCGCTGACGGTCAGGCCGAAGCGGTGGATGGCAGGGCGGTCGTGCTCGTCCCACCAGTCGAGGGTGCGTTCGACGGCCTGCCAGAGGCGGCGGGGACCGGCCTGGTAGACGGTGCTCGCGGTCGGCGGCCCGTCGGTGGGCCAGGTCACGGCGGCCCAGGAGCTGTCGGTCAGCGAGTAGAACCAGGCGGTGGTGGAGCGTCCGGCGTCGTCCTGGGCGAGGACATGGGTGATGTCGGAGACGGCGAGGCCGATGGCGAAGGACTGCACGTCCCAGGAGTCGCCGAGGTCGGCGGCGGTGCGAGTGGTCCGGTGGGTGGTGTCGGCGTTGCCGGGGAACTCGGGTACGTGGGTGGCGTGTTCGGGGTAGGGGGTGCGTTGGTCGCGGGCCTTCATGAAGCCGACGAGTTGGGTGAAGCGGCCCGAGGCGGAGTGGTGGTCCTCGGCGACGGTCAGTCTCACGACGGCGTCGCGCTGGCTGTAGTGGGTGCCCCAGGGCGCGAGGATGATGCCGCCGGGCCTGGTCTGTTGAAGCCAGCTGCCAGGGATGCGGCGCAGGCCGTAGGTGGCGATGACCCGGTCGTACGGCGCACCGGCGGGCCAGCCAGACTCGCCGTCGCCGGTGACGATGTGCGGGCTGAGGCCGACTGTGGCGAGGTTGGCTCGAGCCTGGGCGGCGATGGCGGGGTCGACCTCGATGCTGACGACCTGTCGGGAGCCGAGGCGCTGGGCGAGCAGGCCGACGTTCCAGCCCGTCCCGGCACCGGCCTCCAGGACTTTCAGGCCGGGGCGTACGTCGAGATCGCGCAGCATCGACATGACCAGGCTGGGCTGGCTGGTGCTGCTGGTGGAGAGTCGGCCGGGCTCGGGGCCGGTGTGGTGGCCGTCGTCCCACTGGGTGACGAGCGGGATGTCGGTATGCACGGCGGCGAGCCAGCCGTCCGGGTCGTTGGCCCGGTCGACGGCGACGCTGCGGCCCTGCTCCTCGTTCCAGGCCCAGGCCAGGTCGGGGACGAAGCGCGAGCGGGGGACGGCGGCGAAGGCGGGCGCCCAATCGGGTGACATGGCACCGGTGTTGAGGAGGAGCCGCCCCAGCTCCTGGCCGGGGCGGTCCGTTCCCTCGGAGAGGGGGAGAGTCACTTGCGGTGGCCTCCGTTGCCGGGCGGCGGGCCGCTGTCGGGCGAGGGGGTGGGCGGCCAGGGCATGGGCGGGGTGGGCGCGGGGCTGCCCCCGTGGCCGCCGCCTTCAGGCTCGGGCATGTCGTACCTCCGGTGGTGCGGTTGGGCCCGGCAGGGGATTCTGACGGGTCGTCGGGGTCACCACGGTAGGGCCGGAGGCGAGGGGGTTCGAGGCCCTTTCCTGTTACCGCAAGAATCCGTCTCGGATGGGCTCGATCAGGCTCAGCATTTCTTCGCCGTAGGCGGCTGCCGAGGAGAATCGGTCGAACGTTTCGACGTATATATCAAGGTCCTTGGGGTCTCTTGTGGTGACCTCGGAGTGGAACGTCTCCACGATCACAATGTGATCGTCGTATGAGCTGAAGCAGGTCATCGGGAAGTCGGGCATGCGGCGGCTGAGCGGGAGGATGCCGATGCGGACGTTGGGCAGGCGAGAGAATGAGACCAGCCGATCCAGTTGGGTTGCCATGACCAGCTGGTCGCAGATGAGCCATCGCAGGACGTGTTCACAGATGAGAAAGTGAAACGACTTGGTGGGGTCGTAGAGGACTGCCTGCCGCTCTGTCCGGGCCGCCACCGTCCTCGCCCTGGAGTCCGGTGACTGCCCTGGGATGAGGGAGAAGACCGCTGACATGTATTCGGGGGTCTGGAGCAGGCCGGGGATCAACTGCCCCTGGAACACCTTGAGTGCGGTGGTACGAGCCTCGATCGCCATGATGGACTGCTGGTGCTTGGGCGGCCCCAGACGGCGCAGGACACGCCACACGGTTGCCTCCGTGACGGCGGCTCGCGCCTGGGTCAGGAACGCGGCCTTTGCGGACTCGGAGACACCGAGCGCTGTCAGGATGAGCTCGACGTCGGTCACGGTCGGCAAGATCCGACCGTTCTCGATCTTGCTGAGCTTCCCCGGAGACATGGAAGCCCTGCGGGCGACGAAGTCACCGGTAACGCCCGATGCTGTTCGAAGTGCCCGCAGGGCTTTGCCCAGCTCCTGGCCGTCGGGGGCGGTCAAGCCGGTTGCCGCCAGTAGTCGGCGTACGGGATCGCGTGGCGCCAGGCGGTGTCGCGGTAGGCGAGGTATTGCGGGAGCAGGTCCTGGTGGAGGGGTTCGGCGCCGAGGAACTCGTCGTCGGTGCTGTAGTGCATGCGGTAGGCGCGGGAGTCGTCGAAGAGCCAGAAGTCGTGGTCGGGGAGGCCGGTGACGTTGAGTTCGGCGAGGTCGATGATCCTGATGTCCTCGCCGGCCCGGGCGTTCCCGACGTAGCCCCAGCCGAGCTCGAAGCGCAGGTAGTCGGTCAGCGGCGAGCGGAGGATGTGGACTCGGCGCAGGCTCTTGCCCGCGCCGGTCATCGACCGCACCCAGGGGCTGTCCTCCCACTCCTTGGGCATGTCGGCGCCATCGAGGAAGGCCTGGTACTCGGCACGTTCTCCGGCGACGTCGTAGCGGTCCCGGGTCTCCATCTTGAAAGCGGAGGAGGCGAAGGTCCGGAACAGGTCGTTGAAGTCGTCACCCGTGAGAAGCACCGAAGTATCCCTCCAGCAGCTCGGCCGTCACCTCGACGGCCGTCTCGTTCTCCGGCAGGCCGAGTTGTGACAGGCGCTCGGCGTCGAGCACCTTGTAGCCCTGGACAATGTACCGGCCGTCCTCGGTGCGCCACAGGGTCGGGCACGGTCCTTCGCGGCAGTCGCTGATCAGTTTGGTGAGCGCCAAGGCTCCCCCTCCTCATTCGAGTCGGCTGTTCCGTCCGATACTCCCGATTCACCGTATACAGGGTCAAGGGCAGCGGCTTTCCATTACAGGAAAGGGCACTTGGGGCCCTTCAAGGGAGGGAGAGCGTGTAGGGACGCCGTGGAGATGTGCGAGGCCGCAGTGCTTCCAGGCTCGCGGAGTGCGGTGGTGGCCTCAACGTCGGGCTGGCCGACTTTTGGGTCGGAGGAGCGCGGTGCTCATGTGCAGGGCGGTACCTCCGTGCTGAACTCGTTTTGCGGGGTGGCGAAGCGGCGGGCAGCGTCCCGCATCTGGCAGGTGCGGCCACCGGTATCGGGTCGGTGATCAGTTCCGCGGCGGTCGGATCGGCGCCGAACGGGCTGTCGGTTGTGCTGCGCATGGCTGAAGCGCTCAGGTCGACCCAGGAAGGAGCGGGGCAGTGCAGTGTGAGCGTGCTGAGGGACAGCCTCTGGGAGTCGGATGTGACGGCTTCAGGGCGGCTGCTCGCGCTGGGGGCGAAGGTCGGGGGTTGGTGGCTGGGTGGTGCGCCGGGGGTGCTTCGTGTTCAATCTAATGGGGGGTTTGGCTCAAGTCGTTGGTGTGGAGCGCCGATTCTGGAGGTGGAGGGCCGGTCCTGATCGTGGGCCTGCCGTGTTTCGCGAAGGAGAAGACGCTGATGATGCGGAGCAAGCTCGTGCTGGGCGCGTGTGCGATGGCGCTGACGCTGGCCGGGGGTGTGGGCTGGGCGGTGCAGGCGAACGCCGATGCGGCCGGGGCGCAGCAGAAGAGTGAGCCGGCCTCGACCCGGGCTATCGCGGGCTACGAGATCGTCAAGCTGGACAACGCGAACGTGGGCAACTTCCAGCGGCGGGTCGTCAACTGCCCCGGTGAGAAGGTGGCCATCGGCGGCGGCGCCGAGGCCCGGGGCGACGACTCGGTGCTGAACGGCAGCTTCCCGACCGACAACGGCCGGGGCTGGATCGGCATCGGCCACCAGCCCGGCGCGGACACCGTGGGCATCAGCGTCTTCGTGGTCTGCGCCGACCGCTGACAGGCTCCCTAGGACTGACGGGACAGCAGCTGGGGCTGCTGTCCCGTCAGTTCGTATGTGCGTGTGCGGCAGCCGGTTCCTCCTCGGTGAACGCGCCGTGCTGCTCTTTGTAGCGGCGCGTTCGTTGCCGAGTCGCTGGTGTCCGATCTCCCGGGCGACCGCCTCGGCGACGTAGCTGGGGATGTCGGCCATGAGCCTCTTCAGCTCGGCGACCTGTTCGGTCGGCAGGGTGACGGTGATCCGGGTGGTGGCTGCCAGAGGGCGCGAAGTGCCCGCCGGGTCGGGATGGCGGGCACTTCGAGGGTGGGGGTGTCAGAGGGTGGTGGCGAGGGTGAGGAAGGCGGACCAGGTGGCCGGGGAGAAGGTGAGGTGGGGGCCGGCCTTGTCCTTGGAGTCGCGGACGTGGACGTGGGGGCAGGTGGGGGTGGCGGCGACCTCGATGCAGTTGCCACCTTCGGCGCTGCTGTGGGTGCTCTTGGTCCAGGCGATCTCGATGCAGTCGCCACCCTCGGCGTTGCTGTAGCTGCTCTTGAACCAGGCGAGTTCCGCGGTGCTCATAGTTCTCCCAGCATCTTCTCGATCAGAGCCTGGGTCTCCAGCGGCGTGAGTGCCTGGGCCCTGAGGCTGCCGTACTGTGCAGCCAGGATACGGACCTCCTCTGGATCTTTGGTCAGATGGCTGAAGCTCTGGACCTCGATGTAGCCGAGCTGCGGCTTGCCCTTGGGGGTGAGGAGGACGAATGGGCCGCTCATGCCTGCATGTTCGGGACGTTCGGTCGGCATCACCTGGATTTCCACGTTGCGCTTGCGGCTGACGTGGAGCAGCTTTTCGAGCTGGTGGCGGTGTACCTCTCGACCGCCAACGGGGCGGCGCAGCACTGCCTCCTCGATGATCCAGCTTGTGTCACAGAACGGCCAGACCTCCAGAATCTGTTGGCGCGCCATGCGCGCCAACACCCGCTCCTCGATGGTTGCTTCAGCGAGGAGCGGTCTGCGCGCAGAGAACAGGGCCCGCGCGTGCTCCTCGGTTTGGAGTAGGCCCGGGATGTCGTGAGTGCTGTACTGGTGCCGCTCGATGGCCTGGGCCTCCAGCAGTGCGTAGTCGCGGAACCAGGCCGGATGCCGGATCTTCGCCTTCTGCTGGGCCTTGTCGATCTCCTCTTGGGTGACCACCATGATGCCCTCGGCCTTGAGGAGCTTGTCGACCGCGAGCATGTAGTCCTTCTGCGGCACCCGCCGCCCGCGCTCCAGCGACGACACCAGGTCCTCGCTGTAGCCCAAGATGTGCGCGACCTCCCGCTGCGTCAATCCCTGGCGCTCGCGCAGGAGTTTGAGCTGTTTGCCGATCGCGCGGAAGAACTCGGAGCTGTCGTCCGAGTCGTCCGGCGCGTCCGGTCGCTGCTCCGGTAGCTCTGGGGTTGCTGTCTGGTCCGCTGTCGTCATCACGACCACCACCCGTGTGCTGTGTGCCCGCATCTGGTAACGGTCGAAGGGTCGGACTGGCAACACTCTGCTCTGGTACCCGTACGCTCCGTACCGGATCTCACTCTGGTCAGCGTACGCTTCAGTTGCCACGCTCGGTGACATGACGACCGAAATCACCCTTGCCCAATCGTCCTTGACCTCGCTCTGCGCCGGTTGGCAGTTCGTCTCGTCGAGACGAGGGGCCTGGCAGGCCCGGCTCGCGGCCGGGCGACAGTTGACTTCCTGGGGGTGGAGTCAGGCCGAGGAGCTGTATCACGACGTCGCGCTGATCGTGTCCGAGCTGGCGTCGAATGCCGTGACGCACGGTCACGTTCGCGGCCGGGACTTCCAGCTGCACATGCTGCTCGGGCCCTGCCCCGGCCTGGCGACGGTGCTGCGGATCGAGGTCTCCGATTCGCGCGGCGAGCGGATGCCCCAGCTTCCGACGGCTCCCGAGTACGGTGCGGAGGCCGGGCGCGGGCTGCTGCTGGTGGATGCGCTGGTGGACCGGTGGGGGGCGGTGGCACGGCCGCCGTCAGGGAAAACGCTCTGGTGCGAGCTGGATCTGACGACAAGTCAGCAAGAGTGATCAGTTGCGGAACGTGGCTGGACGGGCACGGAGTGTGTGGATACCGTGGCCGCAAAAGCGCGGTTGCCCTGGAAAGAAAAGGGCGAGCCCGGTAGGTGTTAGCAGCACCAGGCCGGGCTCTTCACCGCCAGTGGACTGAGATAGAGGCCACCACGATGCTCACGCATGTTATCGCGCCCACGCGCGACTTCACCCAGATCTCGAACGACCACATCTGGAATGACGATCTGTCAGACGCAGCCTTCCGGTTGCTGGTAAGGGCTCTCGCCCTGTCGCCCGCCAAGGCCCGCGCCACCACCGTCACCGAGCTGGCCGCCGGCCTGAGCGGTGGACGGATCACCGCTGATCGGGCGCGCAAGCAGCTCGCGCGCGCCGGTCTGCTGAACTCCACGCGCTGGCGCTGCCGGGGCGGGCAGGTGCGGACGGAGTCGATGATCTCCAACGTCCCCGTGGATGACGGTGATGCGGAACGGATGTTCGCCGCGCACTTCGACCGGGAGGACACGCGGCGGGAGGATGATCGGCGGGACGGCGAGCGACGGGAGGAGGAGCGGCGGGACGACGACCGGCGAGGCGGACCGGGTGCCGGAGGGCGAGGGGGCGGCCCGCCCGCAGCGTCGTCGGACGGCACCGCCCTCCCTTCGGGAGTAACACTGACGGAGGAGGACACTTCCCCCCTCCCGGTCCCCGCGATCGAGGCGGAGGCCGAGCGGGTGCTGCTCTCGTTGCGGCAGTCCGATCCGCGCCTCGTGCTGGGCGGGCGCGAGGTGCGGCGGCTGCTGCCGCTGGCCGTGGAGTGGCTGCTCAGGGGCGTGAGTTCGGCGTCGTTGCGGCACGGGATCAGCGACGGACTGCCGCCGGAGCTGAAGAGTCCGTATGCGGTGCTGCGGTACCGGCTGATCGAGAAGATGCCGGAACAGCCCACCGTGCTGGAGCTGGTGGGCTGTTCCGGCTGCGAGCGGGTGTTCCGCCCGGTGAGTGGCGAGGAGCGGTGCGGGGCCTGTCGCAGTGAGGTGGCCGCGGAGAGGCCCGGGGGCCGGGGTGTCGGTCAGGTGGGTTGGCGGGAGCGGCTGGCCATGCTCAACGCTGCCACCGAGGGTGGCTGACGGTGGCTCAGTGGGCGGCGACCACCACGGTGGCGTCCAGCTCGTCGTCCGTCCGGACGTCGGCGCGCAGCCCGGCACGGGTCACGACGTCGACGGCGTGCGGGACTTGGCGTTCACTGGTCTCGAAGAGCAGGTGGCCGCCCGGCGCCAGCCACTGCGGCGCTGCCGCCGCGACCCGGCGCAGCACGTCCAGGCCGTCCGCGCCGCCGTCCAGCGCGACGCGGGCCTCGTGCACCCGGGCCTCGGCGGGGAGCAGCTCGATCGCGTCGGTCGGTACGTAGGGGACGTTGGCGAGCAGGGTGTCGATCCGGCCGCGCAGCGCGGTGGGCAGCGGGTCGAAGAGGTCGCCCTGGTAGACGGCGCCGACCGCAGGCGGGATGTTGCGGCGGGCGCTGGCCACGGCGGCGGGGTCGATGTCGGTGGCGTGCAGGTCGACGGCGTGCAGGTCGGTGCCTCCGACCGCCGCCGGGTCCGCCGCCGCGACCGCCGCCGCGACCGCCGCCGCGAGCGCCGCGCCGAGGGCGCCCGCGCCGCAGCACAGGTCGACCACCAGGGCGCCGGGCGAGGTGAGGGTGGTGGCGACGTCGACCAGGAACTCGGTGCGGCGACGGGGCACGAAGACGCCGGGCCCGACGCTGATCCGCAGCCCGTGGAAGGAGGCCCAGCCGAGCACGTGCTCCAGCGGGAGGCCCTGGACGCGCTGCTCGACCATGGCGGCGAGCTGTTCGGCGGTGGTGGCGGTTTGGAGGATCAGCTCGGCCTCGTCCTCGGCGAAGACGCAGCCGGCGGCGCGCAGCGTGGTGACGATGACGGCGTAGGGCAGCGGGGCGGAGGCGGCAGTGGAACGGGAGAGCGACATGAGAGCGGTGAGACGCCTTTCGGGACAAACCGAAGGGGCTCTCGCGACCGTCTGGAGGGCCTCGATCAGGCCGACGGACCGTGCGGGGAGAGCACCCAGCCTGCGACAGCGGTAATGGGTCTCACCTCCTGGGTCGGTCCGGGTCCTGCGGAGGGCCCAGGCTAGCAGAGCGGCGGGGCGGGCCGGAGCGAGTCCGATGGGCGTTGAAGGGGGCGGGCATGGGGCGGCCGGAGTTGTTGGAGAAGGGCAAGTGAGAGGCCAGGAGGAATGATGTCCGTTCTGACCACCGAGGCGGCACTCCGAGCGGCGGTGAACCGTCTGCACGCGCCGTCCGGAGCCCTGTTCGAGCAGGAGTTTCGGGCCGCGTGGGAAGAGGCGATCCAGACCGAGAGCGTCGTGCCCATGCACGTCTTCCTGCACCGCTGGGCCGTGTGGGTGTGCATCGAGAGGCACCCGGGCAAGGCCGACCGCCAGCATGAGCTGGAGCGCATCGTCGGCACCTCCGAGGACGTCCGCGCTCGGCGCGCGGCGGCCATCGAACTCGCCTCCATGCTTTCCTGGGCGCAGCAGGAGCTGGAGCGGGCCTGACGGTCCATGAGGGCGGGCCGGTTGCGGAGACCACCCCTTGGCGGCAGAAGTGGTAGGGCAGGGCCGTTGCGTAGCTGGCTCCGACCCGTTGATTGACTGACTGAGTCAGTCTTATGGTGTCCCCATGCGTGGACGGATGCCGATGCGGCCGTTGGAGGAGATCGCCGATGCGGCGGTCGCCGTGTTCCTGGAGCGGGGGTTCCGGCCTGCGGGGATCTCGGACGTGGCTGCTGCGCTCGGGCTCAGCCATGGCGCCGTCTACACGTATGCGAAGAGCAAGCAGGCGCTGTTCCACCTGGCGCTGACGCGGGTGCTGCAGCCGGGTGCGGTGGGCGGGATGGCGGTGCCGGTGCCCAGTCCGAGCGCCGGGGAGATCATCGCGCTGGTCGAGAGCTGGGCGGGCGACCAGAGCGGGCTGGCGCTGCTGACCGAGGCCGCGTCCGGACCGTCCGAGTCGTCCGGGCAGCGGTCGTCGGCGGCGGAAGTCGAGGCACTGGTCGACGAGTTGTACACGTTCGTCGAGCGGAACCGGGTGGCGCTGCAGTTGGTCGAGCGCTGTGCCGAGGAGCTGCCCGAGCTGGCGCAGTGGTACTTCGTGCAGCGGCGGCGCTCGACGATCGAGCTGATCGGTGCGTTCCTGGCCACCCGGATCGAGGCCGGTCTGCTGCGGCCGGTGCCCGATGTGCCGGTCGCCGCCCGGTTCATCGTCGAGACCGTCGCCTGGTTCGCCATGCACCGCCACGGCGACCCGGACTCGCGGATGCTGGCCGACGACGACTGCCGCCGCACCGTGCGCCACCTGCTTGTCGCCGCGTTTCCGACCACCGGGGGAGAGTCATGACCGAGACCGTTGAACGTGCTTTAGACCCCACCGACCCTGCGATACCCGGCCGCGAGCGGCTGGCGTGGCGCCCTGTGGGGCTGATCGCGCTGGCCGTCGCGCTGGTGCACCTGGCGGTCGCCGCCCGCTACGGCTGGCACCGCGACGAGTTCTCCTACGTGATCTGCGGCCGGCACCCGGACTGGGGTTACGCCGACCAGCCGCCGCTGGCCCCGCTGCTCGCCGCAGGCGCCGCCGCCCTGCCCGGCGGCGTGCTGCCACTGCGGGTGCTGGCGATCGCCGCGCAGGTCGGCTGCGTGCTGCTCGCGCCCGTGCTGGCGGCCGAGTTCGGTGGCGGGCGGCGTGCGCAGACCCTCACCGCGGCGGCGATCGCGGCCTGCCCGGCGTACGTGGCCTCCTCGCTGCTGTTCGGCACGACCGTGCTGGACCAGGTGGTGTGGGTGGCCGTGCTGGTGCTGGTCGCGCGCGCCCTGCGGCTGCGGACGGCCGGGGCCTGGCTGGCGGCCGGTGCGGTGGCGGGCATCGGGCTGGAGAACAAGGACACCGTGGCCGTGCTGCTGCTCGGCGTCCTGGTCGGCCTGGCGCTGCTGCGGCGCCAGGCGCTGTGCACCGCAGGGCCGTGGCTCGCCGGGGTCGTGACGCTCGCGCTGGCTGCGCCGAACGTGCTCTGGGACGCCGGGCACGGCTGGCCGAACCTGCGGATGGCCCGGTCGCTCGCCGCCGGGCAGGGCGGTCCGCTCGGCTCGCTGGCCCATCTTCCGGTGCTCGCCCTGCTGTTGGCCGGTCCGCCGATGATCATGCTGTGGGCGTTCGGGGTGCGCTGGCTGGCCTCGCCGGCCGGCCGTGCGCACCGGTGGGTGCTGGTGGTCGCGGCGGTGGCCGTGGTGGTGTTCACCGCGAGCGGCGGGAAGGCGTACTACCCGGCCCCCGTCCTGGCCGGGCTGTTCGCGGCGGGGGCGGTGCGGATGGAGTCGGCGGGGCAGCTGCAGCCGCGGGCCTGGGGGAGAGGCGGCTGGGCGTGGCCGATCGGGGCGTGCGCCCTGGTCGCGCTGCTGATCGGGCTGCCGGTGCTGCCGGTGAGCGCGGCCAATGCCATCCGGGTGGTGAACCCGACGCTGGTCGAGACGTACGGGTGGCCGGGGTTCGTCGCGCAGGTGCGGCAGGCCGCCGCCGCGCTGCCGCCCGGCACCCCGATCTTCACCAGCAACTACGGCGAGGCGGGCGCCCTGACGATCCTCGGCCCGGCGCAGGGCCTGCGGCAGCCGGTGGTCACCGCGCAGAACACCTACGCCCTGTGGGGCCCGCCGGCCGGGCGCCCGGATGTCGCCCTGTGCGTGGGCGAGTTCGGGCCCGCCCAGCTGCACCGGTCGTGGGACGAGGTCACCGAGGTCGCCCCGATCCGGATGAACGGGGTGCACGACGAGGAGACGGAAAAGCACGCCGCGATCTACGTCTGCCGTTACCCGCACGGCAGCTGGGCCCAACTCTGGCCGGGCCTGGTCCACTTCGACTGAGCGCGCGACCGGAGCGGGGCGGCGGAGCGGGCCGTCAGAGCAGGGCGGCGGCGGGTTTGACCATGCCGCGGGCGGTCTTGGCGTCCACGTACTCGCCGAGGGCGGTCATCACCCACTCGCCGGAGAGCTGGCGGACCAGTTTGCACATGACGACGCCGGTGTGGGGTTCGGCGTTGGTCAGGTCGAAGCGGACCAGCTCCTCGCCGGTGGTGGCGTCGAGCAGGCGGCAGTAGGCGTCGCGGACGTCGGTGAAGCGCTGGCCGGAGAAGGAGTTGACCACGAAGGCCAGGCCGACGACCTCGGGCGGCAGGCCGTCGAGGTGGACGTCGATGGCCTCGTCGTCGCCGGTGCCGCCGCCGGTGAGGTTGTCGCCGGTGTGCTGGATCGCGCCGTTGAAGACGTTGAGCTTCATGAACCAGACCGTCTCCAGCCGCTCGCGCCGGGCGTCGAAGGCGATGCAGGAGGCGTCCAGGTCGATGTTGCGGCCGCGGCGGGCGGGCTGCCAGCCGAGCGCCATCCGGACCGAACTGAGCAGCGCGTGGCCGCCCTTGACCAGGGAGACGGAGCCGCCCTTGACCAGCGAGACCCGGCCCTTGTCCAGGGTGACGCGCGGGGCGGCGGCGGGGGCGGGCGTGTAGGCGGGCATCGGCGGGACGTGCGCGGGGGAGGAGGGCGGCGGCGGGGTCGGCGGGGCGTACTCGGGCACCGGGGGAGCGGCGGCCGTCGCGGGGCCGGCCACCTCGTCGATCGAGACGCCGAAGTCGGAGGCGATCCCGGCCAGTCCGTTGGCGTAGCCCTGGCCGACCGCGCGGATCTTCCACTCCGCGCCGCGCCGGTAGACCTCGACCAGCACCAGGGCGGTCTCGCGGCCCAGGCGGGGCGGGGTGAAGGTGGCCAGGACGCGGCCGGTGTCGGCGTCCAGCACGGTGGCGGTCGGCTCGATGCCCGCGAAGGTGGCGCCCTGCCCGTCCAGGCTGGCGGTGATCACGACAGTGGCGACGTCCGAGGGCACCGCCCAGGTGTCCACGGTGATCGCGTCGGCCTGCGAGCCGCCGGCCGGGTTGTGGGTGACGCCCGGACCGCGCGGGGCGTTGTAGAAGACCAGGTCCGCGTCCGAACGGACCTTGCCGGTCTTGGTGATCAGCAGGCCCGACACGTCCAGGCGCTGACGGGCGGTCACCTCGATGCGTACCCGGACGGCGGTCAGCGGCGCGTTCGCGCCTTGGGACAGGGCCGTGGCCACGTGATCCTCCTCAACTGGGCGAACGCGACGGGACGGACGGAACGTCCCGCTGCCCGGCGCGAGGGGTGCGTGCTGCGAGCGCTCGATGCGCCCCGGTGCGCCGGTGCAGGGCCAGCCTAGCCAAGGGGAGGTCGGGGTGGGGTCAGCGGCCGGGAGAGGCGCCGACGAGGGTGCGGGGCAGGGGCGCTGGGGTGCCGGCGAGGGTGGCCGACGGGGCGCCCGGGGCGGTGGCCGGGGTGGGCCTGGCGCTCGGGGTGGGCTTGGCGCTCGGGGTGGCCGGGGCGCTCGGGGTGCTCGGGCCGAAGGCGCCGAGGGCGGCCACCGCGCGGGGGTCGTCCAGGGCGAAACCGGAGGCCGTCCAGCCGCCGGCGACCAGACGGCCGGCGGCGGTGGTGGCAGCGGTGGCGG
This sequence comes from Kitasatospora sp. NBC_01302, assembly GCF_035976515.1. Lineage (NCBI taxonomy): Bacteria > Bacillati > Actinomycetota > Actinomycetes > Kitasatosporales > Streptomycetaceae > Kitasatospora > Kitasatospora sp. NBC_01302. Next base: position 3,147,996 of record NZ_CP108404.1, on the reverse strand, counting down.
GGGCGCCCTGGACGGTGAAGGTGTAGGTGCCCGGGGCCACGTCCGCGCCGGGCGGCGGGGCGAAGCGGTAGATCACGGCGGAGCCGCGCGTCAGCAGCGTCACCCGGGCGCCGGGGAGGGTGCTCCAGGCCAGCGCGCCGGGGCCCGCGTCGGCGCGGTCCAGGCGCAGTTCGACCTCGGTGGCGGTGAGCTCCTCGGCGACGGTGAGGGTCACGGTGCGGGCCCGGCCGCCGCCGGGGAGGGTGGTGGTGCTGCCCTGGCCGGTGAGGGCGGGGGCGTCCTCGGCGGGGGTGCTGCTGTCGGGGGCGTCCGTGCCGGGAGCGGACGCGCCGTCGGTGGCCGTCGGGTCCGGGGCGGGGCGCGGCGCCGGGATCAGCGGGCGCGCGGGGGAGGTCGGCGTCAGCGGCGCGGGAGGCGTGCGCGCGGGCGGCACGGTGACCGGGGGCAGGGGCTGGTCGGCCGCGTCGCCGCCGGTGGTGGTGACGTTCGGGCGGGTGGCGTGCGGCGCGCCGGCGGACGGCGTCGGGCTGGGCGAGGCCTGGGCCTGCTGGGCCTGGGCCTGGGCCTGAGGCTGCTGGGGCTGCTGAGTCTGCTGGCCGAGTGCCCCGGCGGCGGGGGTGGCGCCCGGGCTGACGGGAGCGTTCAAGGGGCTGGCGCTCGCCGCGGAGGGCGTGGGCGAGGGCGAGTACGCCGGAGCGATCGGGGCGCCCGCGACCGGCGCGGGGCCGGTCGGCCCGGCGCCCGGAGCGGCTCCGGTGGTGGATCCGGTACTTCCGGTGCTGCTCCCGGTGGTGGCTCCCGCGTTGACTCCGCTCAGCGGCAGCGCGGTGGTCGGGCCGGCCGTCGGGCCGGTGGCGCCGGTCGTGGGCCCGGCGACGGGGCGGCTGCCCGGTCCGCCGACCACGGTGCCGGTACCGGTCAGCCGGGCGCCGGTCGGGCCGGTACCGGTCGGGCCGGTGGTGGCCGGGGCGGCTCCGCCGCCCGCGAGCGGCACGGCCGCCGGCTCGGGCGTGCCGGTACCGGTGGGGGTGGCGCCGACGGTGGACATCCGCACGCCGTAGCCGATCCGCTGCTGACTGCTGACCAGCCAGGTGGTCGCGATGCTGATGCCGACCACGGTGGACATCGCCATCGCGGCGCCGGAGACCCTGATCGCGGGCAGTCGCAACTGCCCGCCCAGCGGCTTGGGCCGGCTGTGCCGACCGTGTGGCAGCGGCGGGTGCTCGTCGGTGTGCCGCGCCGCCGCGGGGGTGCCTTCCCGGTGCGTCACCGGACTCCTCTCCTCCCCAGCCGGCCTCCCCGGCCGACTGACGCTGCCCCGCTCCAGGTCTCGCTGTCCGTCGGTACGGCCCTGCCGAACCGCCATCGGTACGCCGTGCTGAACCGACCGGCCCCGGCCGTCCGTAGGGACTGTCAGGGCACTCGTCCGCCGTCGGTGGCCGCCACCCCCCGTGCAGGCCACCCGGATCGGCGGAGTGACGAGAGTACCAGCGCGGCGGCGGTGAGTGACGGGACCGGTCCCACCAGTTCGGGTACCCGGTGTCAGCTGCTCGTTAACGGGCTCACGGCGTGTGGTGGGACCTGATGCACAGGAAGTTGACGTACCGTCGGACGGTCGGTGGACGCACGGCGGGCGGGGCGCCGGAGCCGGCCCGAACGGCGGTGCGTTGCAACCCCCTGCAACCTTTGCGGCGCGCGACGGCGGCGGAGCAGGCTGGGCCGGTCCCGCCTCGCCCCGGAGAAACAGCCATGCCGCGCGATCCACTGTCCGCCAGCGGCGGAGCCCCGTACCAAGCCACCTACCCCGCCACCCAAGCAGCCCGGCAGCAGCTGCCGTTCCGTCCGGCCTCGCCGGTGGAGGAGATCCTCACCCTGCGCATCGCGCTGGGCCGGGACAAGGTGGGCACCGTCCCCACCCGGTTCCGCTACGAGCCCGCGCGGCCCTACGAGGTGCTGGTCACCTTCCATCTGGGCCGCCCCGACGAGGTCGACTGGGTCTTCTCCCGCGAGCTGCTGCGCGACGGCCTGATCGGCCTGACCGGTCAGGGCGACGTGCGGCTGTGGCCCGCGCACTGCCCCTGCCACGGCGCGACCCTGCACCTGGCGCTGGAATCCCCCTACGGCAGCGCGCTGCTGGAGGCCTCCGCACCCCGGGTGCGGGACTGGCTGGAGCGCACGTACGCCGAGGTGCCCGAGGGCGCCGAGCCGGACTGCGCCCCGACGGACGAGCAGTTGACGGCGTTCCTGTTCGGGGACTGCTGACGGCTCGCGCCGCCGATCGGCCCGGTCCGCTGCCCGGTCGGCCTCATCGGCCCGGTCGGGTGCCGGGTTTCAGGGCGCCGGCCTCTTCGAGTGCGCCGGATTCGAGTGCGCTGCGTTCGAGGGCGCCGGCCGGCCGTCTGGGGCTCGGCACCTGACTGCCCGTCATGCCGCCCTCCGGTCCGCCCTGGCTGGCGATCCGGCAGCCGGGCAGTAGCGCCGAACCGCTGTCCAGCACCGCGCGCAGGCGGCGGATGCCGGGCGCCGAGGAGGCGGGCAGCAGCTGGTAGGAGTCGGCCGGGTGGACCACCTCCACCTGCACCGACTCGGCGAACCGGTACGGCCGGTGCTCCAGCAGGCCGCCCAGGTAGCGGCGCAGCCGGGAGAGTTCGGCCCGGACGGTGACCACCCGGGACGGGTCGCCGAACAGCCCTTCGGCCAACTGGGCCGCCGTGCGGCCGCTCTGGTGGGTGGCCAGCAGCAGGAGCAGCTCGGCGTGCCGCGGGCTGAGCGCGTGCGACCAGCTGCCGACGCCGCCGCGCACCGAGACCTCCGGGCGGGCGGTGTTGCTCAGGTCGAGCACCAGCCGGGCCCCCACGGCCTGTTCGGAGACGGCCTGCGGTGAGCTGGTGAGCGGGCGGACCAACCAGCCGTCGGCCAGCGGTTCGACCGCGCACTCGCCGAGCGAGGGCAGCCAGTGGATCGGCGCGGAGGCCCAGCCCTCGGCGGGCAGCCGCAGCCGGTTGACCGGCGGCAGGCCGGCGGCGGCGGCCGTCCAGCCGTCCCGGTCGACCACCAGGGCCGGCCCGGCGGCCTGGGCCAGCACCGGTGCCGCCACCGTGCGCAGCCGGTGCAGCGACTCCAACTGGGCGGCGCGCAGCTCGGTCTCGGCCAGCCGGGCGGCGGTCACGGCGAGCGCGAGCAGCTGCGGGTGGACACCGCGGGCCGGTCCGCTGAGGTCGACCACGCCGGCCACCCGGCCGGTGCGCGGGTCGCGGACGGGGGCGCCGACGCAGGTCCAGGCGTGCTGGTTGCGCACGTAGTGCTCGGTGGAGTGCACGCGCAGCGGGCGCCCGGTGCGCGCCACCGTGCCGATCCCGTTGGTGCCGACCGCCTCCTCGTCCCAGCGGCCACCGGTCATGAAGCCGATCAGGTCACCGCTGCGGCGCAGTTGACGTGGTCCCTCGTGCCAGAGCAGGGTGCCCTGGGCGTCGGCGACGGCGAGGATCAGCGGCAGGTCGGTGACCGGGTCGAGGAGCGTGCCGCGCAGCGTGGGCATCACGGCGTCCAGGCCGCTGGCCCGGCGGCGGTGCTCGATCTCGGCGGTGCCCAGGTGCTCCGGGTCCCGGCCGCGATCGGGGTCCAGGCCGAGGCGGCGCAGGCGCTCCCAGGAGTCGCCGATCTCGGGGCGCGGGGCCTGGCGGGGGATCTCGCCCAGCACGGCCTGCTCGTGCGTTCTGGCCTGCTCGGCCGGGGAGCGGAGGGCGAACTCGTCGGATCGGCCCAGGTGGGCCGCGTCGGCGTGCGACGTGTCCCGGTGTGCCGTGTCCCGCATGGTGGCTCCCCTCGCCGCATGTCCGGTCCCAACTCGGCCGGAGCAGGGCCGGGCAAGCCCTGTCGCCCACAGCGTACGGGTGCCGGGAGCCGGTCGGTCGAGCGATCCTCGCACGAGCAGGCCGGGTTGACGCCCCCTCGGGCGCGGTCCGGGTGGGGGTGGGGTGGCGCGGGGGAGCGGACAGGGTGGCGCGGGGGAGCGAAGGACGCTGGCGCGCCCGGCCCGGACCAGCGGGAGGTCCGGGCGGGGGCCGGGTGAGGTCCGGGTGAGGTCCGGGTGAGGGCTAGCGGGATCCGCTGCCGGCTTCGGTGTCCGGGGTCTGGGCGTCCTGCTGCTGGGCGCGCTCGACGGTGCGGTGCAGGTCGTGGGTGGCCGTCATGGTGGCGGCCGTGCTGACCGCGAGGCAGCAGCCGAGCAGCAGGCCGGCGGTCGCCAGGCGGCGGGTGCCGGTGCGCGCGCGGCGGCGCGGGCGCGCGGGTGCGGGCGGGGCGAGCAGGGCGGCGACCCGGCGGGGGACCGGCCCCGCGGCGGCGGCCGGGGCCAGCAGGGGGCGTGCCGGGCGCGGGCTGCGGGCGGCGGCCAGGGCGGCGCGGCCCACCGCCCGGGCGGTCACCGCGCGGTCGCCGACCGCCGCGGCGGCGGACTCGTCGGCCCAGCGCTCCAGGTGGAAGCCGAGCGGCGCGCGCAGCTGGCCGAGCGCCGGGTGGAGCACGGCGGCGTACTCGGCGGCGGCCAGCAGCAGGTGGTGGCGGCCGTGCAGGTGCGCTCGCTCGTGGGCGAGCAGCGCGGCCCGCTCGGGGCCGGTCAGCGCGCGCAGCATGCCGGTGGTGACCACGATCCGGCCCGGTCGGCCGAGCCGGCCGGGCAGCGCGTAGGCGTCGGCGCGGTCGTCGGTGAGGACGGTGAGGGGGTGGTGCGCGGCGGGGCTGAGCAGCGCGCGCAGCGCGGCCAGGGAGAGCGGGCCGGCGGGTGCGTGCGAGGGGGCGGGTGCGTGCGGGTCGGCGGAGGCCGCGGCGTCGGGGTGCTCGCCGAGGGCGGTGCGGGCCCGGTGCAGGTCGGTGTACTGGCGGTGCGCGGTGCGCAGGGTCAGTCCGCCGGCCACCAGCAGCGCGAGGGCCGCCGGTGCGGCCAGGAAGAGGGCGGCGGGCGAGGCCCGGTCGAGCCAGGGCAGCGAGAGGTGGCCGAGGGCCGCGACCGGCGGCAGCCGCAGCAGCCCCGCGAGCGCGAGCAGGCCGAGCGAGGCGGCGCTGGCGACGGCCAGCACGGCCCCGGTGGCGCTCAGCACCCAGGAGGCGGCGCGCGGCGCCAGCGCGTCGGCCAGGCGGCGGGCGGCCGGGGCAGCGAGGAAGGGGACGACGAAGGGGAGCAGGAAGGGGAGCCAGATCGCCAGGATCACCGGACACCACCCAGGGCCTGCCCGCCGCCGTCGCCCGGCACGGCGTCGCCGTGCCCGTCGCCGAGGAGCTCGCGCAGCAGCCGCTCGTCGTCGGCGGAGAGGTCGGAGACGAAGCGGGCCAGCACCGTGGAGCGGTCCTGCTCGCGGTCGAGCTCGGTGCGCATCCGGCGGGCGGCCAGGCCGGCCGGGTCCTGGACGGTCGGCGTGTAGGCGTAGGCGCGCCCGGCCCGGGTGCGGCCGACGGTGCCCTTCTCGTGCAGCCGGGCCAGGATCGTGGCGATCGTGGTGCGGGCGAGCTCACCGCCGAGGGCAGCCTGCACGTCGTGCGGGGTCAGGGGCCGGTCGGCGGCCCAGAGGGCCGCGAGGACCTGGGCTTCGAGTTCCCCGGAGGAGCGGCGGGCGGCGGGCACTTCGGGCATATCGACGTGACCTCCAGTCATCGTCTACAGTCGTGTAGACCGTCTACGTCACTGTAGACGGTCGGGGCGCGTTCCGCAGGACCGCCTCGACCAGTATGAGAGGTCCGCCGAACGTGCTTTCTGCCTCCACCCTGCAAGCGGTGAATGTGCTCGACGCCTCATCGCTGCTCGCCGCCTTCGGTGCGCTCGGCATCGCCGTGGTGCTCTTCGCGGAGACCGGCCTGCTGGTCGGGTTCTTCCTGCCCGGCGACTCGCTGCTCTTCACCGCCGGGCTGCTCTGCGTCTCCGGCAGCCACAGCGGGCCGCACCTGGTGCTCTGGCAGGTGGTGGTGGCCGCACTCGTCGGCGCGCTGGCCGGCGCCCAGGTGGGCTACCTGATCGGCCGCCGCGGCGGCCGGACGCTGCTCGCCCGCTCCCGGGCCAAGGCGCTGCACAAGGGGGTCGCGCGGGCCGAGGAGCTGCTGAACAGCTACGGCCACGGCAAGGCGATCGTGCTGGCCCGGTTCATCCCCGTGGTGCGCACCGTGCTCAACCCGCTGGCGGGCGTGCTGGAGGTGCCGGTGCGGACCTTCACGCTGTGGCAGGTGGTCGGCGGCACGGTGTGGAGCGTGGGCGTGGTGCTGGCCGGCTACGGTCTCGGGTCCTCGGTGCCCAGTATCGACACGTACCTCCTGCCGATCATCGGTCTGGTAGTAGTTGTCTCTGTGATCCCGATTGCGCTCGAATTGCTCCGTGCCCGCCGCGAGGCCCGCAGGGCCGCCAGCCCCCGTGAGCGGGGTGACGTCTGATGGCGGCGACCCTGCTCGCCTACGACGGCAGCACCATCGACGGCGGTTTCTACAGCACCGTGACCGGCTGGGCGGCGCACGCGCCGCACTGGCTCGACCAGGTGATCAAGACCTGGTCGGCGCTGGGGCTCGGCCTCTTCGCGGTCTTCATGGTCTGGGGCTGGTGGCAGGCCCGGCGGGCGGACTCGGTGGTGATGGCCCGGGTGCTCGCCTCGCCGCTCATCGTGATCGTGGCCTACCTGGTCAACTCGGTGCTCAAGAGCATGGTGGACGAGGTCCGGCCGTGCCAGCAGCTGCCCAGCACCGTGACGCTGGAGACCTGCCCGGCGCCCGGCGACTGGTCGTTCCCGAGCAACCACTCGGTGATCGCGTTCGCCGCGGCCGTCGCGCTCTGGTTCGCGTTCCGCCGGCTGGGCTGGATCGCGCTGGTCTTCGCCGCGCTGATGGCGGCCTCCCGGGTCTGGGTGGGCGTGCACTACCCGCACGACGTGGTGGTGGGCGCGCTGGTCGGCACGGTGGCCGCGCTCGCGCTGGCACCGGTCGCCCGGCGGGCGGCGCCACTGGTGGACAAGCTGCGGGGCGGGGCGCTGGGGCCGGTGCTGGGGGCCGGCGCGTAGGGCGTTCCCCTTGATGACAGGAGCCGGGTTCGGGCGCACGGGCGCCCGGGCCCGGCTCCTTCGTACGGGTGCGGTGCCGCCCGGCCCGCGGCGGTGATCCGCACCCTTGTGCGGCCGGGGCCGCGGGAGCAGCATGAGACCCCGGGCCGACGCCCCCTGTGCCGGCCCCACTGGTCGGTCGAAGGGGACGCGCATGCCGTACCGGCTCGACAACATCCAGGGCGACTGGCCCGCCGAGGAACTCCGCAAGGGCGTGGAAGGCCTGCTGGCCGAATCCATGGTGCTGACCCTGGCCACCGCGGGGCCCGAGCACGGCCCGCACGCCAACCTCGCCTTCTACGCGTTCGACGACGACCTGGTGCTCTACTTCGTCAGCGAGCGCTCGACTCGGCACAGCCTGCACCTGTCGGAGCAGGCGCGGGCGGCGGCCACGGTCTTCCTGCCGCCGCCGGTCTTCGGCGAGCAGCTGCGCGGGGTGCAGCTGGCCGGGCGGGCGGGCGAGGCCTGGGGGCACCAGGCCGAGGCGGCGCTGGCGGCGTACCAGGGGCGGTACCCGAGCTTCGCGCAGGATCCGCAGGTGCGGGCGCAGTTCCTGGCCGGGGGCGGGGCGGCGGCGCTCTACCGGTTCCAGGTGGAGGAGCTGACGGCGGTGGACGAGCCGCACTTCGGGCGGCGCAACTACCTGCGGGCGAGAGTGGTGCGGGAGGGCGGCCGGGTGACCGCCGACTGAGGGGGTGCGGCCCGGCGATGTGAAGTTGGCTGTACAACTTCTCCCGGTTTGGGCCTGGGTTGGCTGTACAACTTGATAACTATTCGCTCTCTCGTGGCGAGTCGGCCACCTCGCGGCCACCTGGGCCACGCAGGCTGGACGCCATGAGAGTCATAGTCGTTGGAGCAGGCGTACTCGGCACCATGCACGCCTGGCAGGCCGTCGAGCGCGGCCATGAGGTGGTCCACATCGAGCGTGAAGCCGAGGCCCGTGGCGCCTCGGTACGCAACTTCGGCCTGGTGTGGGTCGGTGGCCGCGCCGGTGGCGAGGAGCTGGCGACCGCGCTGCGCGCCCGCGAGCTGTGGGAGCGGATCGGCGAGCGGGTGCCGGCGCTCGGCTTCCGTCCGGCCGGCTCGCTCACCGTGGTCCGCACCGAGGCCGAGCTGGCCGTCGCCGAGCAGGCGCTGACCCTGCCCGATGCCGAGCAGCGCGGCTACCGGCTGCTCGACGAGGCCCGGACGCGGGCGCTCAACCCCGCGCTGCGCGGCAAGCTGCTGGGCGCGCTGCACTGCGAGCGCGACGGCGCCGTGGAGCCGCGCACCGCGCAGCCCGCGCTGCGCGAGGCGCTGCTGGCCAGCGGCCGCTACACCTTCTTGCCCGGGCGCGAGGTGCGCGAGGTGATCGGCGAGAACGCGGTCCGCGACGACCACGGTCAGGTGCACACCGGCGACGTCGTGGTGCTGTGCACCGGCGCCTGGCTCGGCGGCCTGGTCCGCGAGCTGGTCCCCGACCTGCCGGTGCGCCGGGTCCGGCTGCAGATGATGCAGACCGACCCGCTGGGCGAGGAGCTGACCACGGCCGTCGCCGACGCGGACAGCTTCCGCTACTACCCCGCCTACACGGGCAGCGCGCTCAGTGGCCTGCAGCAGGCGCAGCCGCAGCCGCCGGTGGCCGCCGAGCACAAGATGCAGCTGCTGGTGGTGCAGCGCAAGGACGGCGGCCTGACCATCGGCGACACCCACGAGTACGAGCACCCGTTCAACTTCGACGTGGTCGAGGAGCCGTACGAGCACCTGACCACCGTGGCCGAGGAGCTGCTGGGCCGCCCGCTGCCGCGGATCCGCCGCCGCTGGGCCGGGGTGTACGCGCAGTGCACCGACACCACCCGGGTGGTCCACCGCCAGCAGGTGCGCGACGGCGTCTGGCTGGTCACCGGGCCCGGCGGGCGCGGCATGACCTGCTCCCCGGCGATCGCCGAGACCACCGCCGACCAGATCAACCTGTGAGGAACAGCACTGATGACGACTGACAACACCGCCGAGTCCATCCGCCTGGTCGTGCTCGACATGGCCGGTACCACCGTGGCCGACGACGGCCTGGTCGAGCAGGCCTTCCAGGCCGCGGCCGGCGCGCTGGGCGTGGTGGCCGGCAGCGACGAGCACCAGGAGATGCTGGCGTACGTCCGCACCACCATGGGCGAGTCCAAGATCTCGGTCTTCCGCCACCTGTTCGGCGAGGAGGAGAAGGCCCAGCGGGCCAACGCCGCCTTCGAGCAGGCCTACCACGACCTGGTCGACGCCGGGCACTGCGCCGCACTGCCGGGCGCGGCCGAGGCGATCGCCGAACTGCGCGCCCAGGGCCGCAAGGTGGTGCTCACCACCGGCTTCTCCCGGGCCACCCAGGACCGGATCCTGTCGGCGCTCGGCTGGCAGGAGATCGCCGACCTGACGCTCTGCCCGGCCGACGCGGGCCGCGGCCGCCCGTTCCCGGACCTGGCGCTCACCGCGCTGCTGCGCACCGGGACCGACTCGGTGCGCCAGGTCGCGGTGGTCGGCGACACCGGCTACGACATGCTCACCGGCACCCGGGCGGGGGCGAGCGTGGTGGCGGGCGTGCTGACCGGCGCGCACCAGGCCGAGCGGCTGCGGGCGGACGGCGCGACGCACGTGCTGGGCTCGATCGCCGAGCTGCCGGCGCTGCTGGCGGGCGCTGACGGGCGCTGACGGGCGTCGAAGGGCGTTGACGGTCCGTCGGACAACTCCGCCTGACAACTCCGTCGGACAACTCCGTCGGACAACGTCGGACAACGGGGTGGCCAGGGTTCTGCAACACCTTGGTCACCCTGTCCGTCGGGGCGGTCACCGCAGGTGACAGCATCGGCGGCCATGTGCCACGATGCACAGCGCAGTTGACGGCCTGTTGGATCGGGGGACACACATGCCATTCGGAAACGCGCTGCCGGTACCCGGCTGGGTCGGGGGTGACGGCAACGCCGCGTATCTGGACAAGACACTGAGGCACGAGCAGGTCGAGACAGCGCTGGACGACCGGGTCTCCGGGCGGACGGTGCTCCAGCTCTGGCTGCGCGCGGCGCTGATCTCCTGGATCGCGCTGCTCGTCCAACTTCCCTTCCTCATCATGTCGTTGGCCGGAAGCACCGATTCGGGCCAGTACGGGGAGAGCAGCGGCTCCTCGATCGGGGGCTTCGCGCTGTTCGTGGTCTTCGACGTGCCGGTGATATTCCTGCTGGTGCTCTTCTGCGGCAAGCTCACCGAGCCGATCGGCGAGTGGCGGGTGCTGCTGGAGAACCGCAGCGAGCAGGACGTGCAGTCGACCTACCACAAGATCTGCGGCGTGGTGGCCCGGCGGTCCTTCCCGCTCGGCGTCAACTACCGCCGCCTGAAGACCGGTTACGGTGCCCAGCAGTCCAACGGCCGGCTCGCGCTGAGCAACGGCGACTGCGAGGCGGTCATCTCGGTCTTCCGGTACGGCGACAGCCTGTACCTGGGGTGGCAGATGTGGCGCACCCGGCGTGGCTGGCGGCTGATCGCGCGCTTCGTCGGGGACTCGCTCGGCAGCGTCTTCGGGCAGGCCGACCTGGCCTGGGCGATGCTGCGCACCGAGAACGTGCGGGCGATGCGGGAGGCGGTGCACGCGGTCTGCCGGGAGGGGCTGGTGACCGCGATCGAACGCGAAGAGGTGCCGGAGCAGTTCGGCTTCGGCGGTGGCCGCGCGCCGCAGGTGGAGCACCCGCGGACGTCCGGCCCGGTCGCCGCCGCGGCGCCCGCGCCGGCGCCGTACCTGGAGCGTGCGACGGCCGCCGCACCGGCACCGGTGCCCGGCCCGGTCGTTCCTGGCCCGGTCGTCCCTGGTCCTGTCGTGCCGGGGCCGGTCGTGCCCGCGCCCGCACCGGAGCAGCCGCAGGGGCCGCCGACCATCGGGGACGGCTGGAGCACCGGCGAGCCGGCCCGGCCGTGACGCGGCCGGTGACCCCGGGCGTGCTGTCGCACACCACGGAGGCCGGCAGCTGGGCCTGGGTCGGGCTGCGCCTGGCGCCGGCCCGCTCGCTGCATGCGCACCGCGGCTATGCCGACGTGCCCGAGGAGGAGCGCCGGCGACAGGCCTCGGCGGCCGAACTCGCCTGGCTGGCCGGGCTGTGCCGCCCCGGCGAGGCGGTCCGCTTCGAGCTGCGCCACATCAGCGAGCCGGGGCGCGGCCTGCTGCGCTGCGTGCTGCTCGGCCAGGCGGCGGGCGCCACGCCCGAGGCGGCGCAGGCGCTCGCCGGTGCGCTGCGGGGACGGCTGGCGCAGCTGCCGCCGCACGTGGTGGGCCAGGAGATCACCGAGGAAGGCGAGTTGCTGGCCGAACTCGATCCGTTCGGTGGCAGCACCGGCGCCGGTGCCAGTGCTGGTAGCGGCGCCGGTGACAGCGCCGGTGGCGAGCGGCGGGCGGCGGTGGTGGTCGAGCTGCGCAAGCGGTTGACGGCCCGGCCGCTGAGCCGGACCGACACCGACCGCAGTCATGCCGTGGTGGCCCACAACCTCGCCGGGGCGGGCGTCGGTTGGGAGCCGTTCTGGGCGGCGCTGGCCGACCGGCCGGAGCGCACCGTGCTCTCGGTTGCGCTGGCGGCGCAGCAGCTGGCCCGGCCCGAGATCGACGAACTGGCCCGCTACGCCCAGGAGTACCAGCGGCTGGCCGCGCCCGCGCGGACGGCCTCGACCTGGCAGCTGAGCCGGCCGGGCGACCCGGCGGCGCACGAGGCCGCCGGGTGCCTGGCGCAGGCGGTGCAGCGCGCGGTGCACCCGGGCTACCGGATGCGGCTCACCCTGGTCGGCGCCGAGCAGCAACGGGCGGGCTCGACAGCCGAGTTGGCGCACCTGCTGGCCGGGCTGCTGGGCGGCCCGGCGGCTCCGGCCGCGGTGCTGCCGGTGCTCGGGGCGGAGCGGGCGGCGGCGCTGGCCAACCTCGCCGCGGTCAACCTGGAACCGCTGCCGCACACCTATGCGCAGGGGCTGCCCCCGGGCCACTACGGCTGGGTGGAGCAGACGCTGAGCGCGTTCGGCGACCTCGGCGAGGCGGCCGGGGCGCTGCGGCTGCCGTACCAGGTGCTCAGCCACCGCCCGCTCTTCGACGACCGCTTCCTCGCCGCCGGCGCCGGCCCGGTGGCGAACGGGTCGGCGCCCGCCGCGCCGCCTCGGCCGCCGGGCCCCGCGCCCGCCCGTCCGCAGTTCTGAGCCGCAGCCGAGCCGCGGTTCCGAGCCTTCTTCGACCACCAGGAGCCCTCCCGATGACCGAGTTTCTGATCAGCTTCGACGGCGACCCCGACGAGGTCGACACCGACGCCCGCGACCTGCGCGAATTCCTCAGCCAGGACGGCGCGTTGCGCGGCCGGGTGACCAACCGGCTGGTCCCGCCCGGGCCGGGGGAGCAGGGCGGGGTGGCCGACGCCGTGCAGTACGCCACCGAACTCGGGCCGCTGGTGCTGCAGCCGTTCACCCTCTGGCTCGCCTCCCGGCTGCGCCGCGGCAAGGGCCAGGTGAAGATCACCCTGCACCGGCCCGACGGCACCGAGCTGAAGATCAGCGCGGACGGCCTCGCGGACGTCCAGGCGGTGCTCGACCGGGTCGAGGGATTCCTCGATCCCGAGGACGAGTGAGCGGGGCGGTGGACTGGCCGCCGCTGCTGCCCGATCCCACGCGCTCCTCGGCGGTGCTGGTCTCGGTCGGCACTTTCCACGCCGAGGGGCTGGACCCGCTGCCCCAGGCCCACGCCGCCGTCGACGAGTTGGCGGACGCGCTGGCCGGGGCCCACGGGCCGCTCGACTGGGACCGGGTGATCAGGATCAGCGACCCGCAGAGCCCGGGCGAGGTACTCGGCCCGCTCGCGGCCGTCGCCGCGGGCAGCGAGGACCTGCTGCTCTTCTACTACGCGGGCCACGGCGTGCTGGACGCGGGCGGGCGGCTGCACTTCGCGCTGCCGGGCACCGAGGAGCAGCGGGCGCCGAGCACGGCGCTGCCCGCCGCGGCCGTGCTGGAGCTGCTGGCGGGCCCGGAGAGCCGCGCGCGCCACCGGCTGGCCTGGCTGGACTGCTGCTTCGCCGGGCGGGCGCTGGACCTGCCCGCCGCCGGTGACGTCAACCTGCTCACCGCCGCCGACCGTACGCGCAAGGCGCTGGCCCCGCCCGCCGCGCGCACCACCAGCTTCGCCGCCCACCTGGTCGAGCTGCTGCGGGACGGCGTGCCGGACGGGCCGCCCCACCTGGACCTGCCGCTGATCCACCGCCGGATCGAGGTGGCGCTGGGCCGGGTGCCGGACGACATGCCGAACCGGCGCCGGATCCTGGCGCCCAACCCGTGCCACCGGATCACCCACACCAGCGCCGACCTGGCGCTGACCCGCAACGCCGCCCACGGCACCGCGCGCAGCCGCGAAGGACTGCTGGCGCGCAGCCGGTTCGCGGTCCAGGTGGCCGAGGCCGACCGGCCGGGCCGCGCGGCCCAGGCCGTCCAGCTGTTCACGGCGATCCTGCAGGACGCCGAGCAGGCGCTCGGGCCGCGGGACCCGGACACCCAGCGGGTGCGCGAGGCGCTGCGCTGGGCGCAGCACCGGGCCGCGAGCTGACGGTGCGTCCGGGCCTGTCCGGTGGGTCCTGCCGGGCGCGGGACGCCGGGCAGGATCCACCGGACAGGCTCTGGAAGGCTCAGGCCGCGAGTGCGGCGTGGCGATCGGCCGGGAGCGCCCGCAGGTGGTGCAGCCAGGCCGCGCCGGCCGCGGAGAACAGGCCGAAGGCCGTGCAGCAGGCCCAGGGCAGCCAGGCCCGGCCGGTGTGCCGGGCCAGGTCCATGGTCCAGCCGACCAGGAAGTTGCCGCCGGCCGAGGCGAAGCCGGAGAAGAGGTAGAAGAGCCCGAAGTAGGTGCCGGTCAGGTCGGTGCGGCCGAACTTGGGGATCAGCTCCATCACCGCCGGCTGCGCCACCATGACGCCGAAGTACAGCACGCAGGCGCCCGCGCAGACCGGCACCAGGCGCACCGCGATCGCGGCGAGACCGGGCGGGTGGTGCAGCCCGGCCACCAGGGCGGGCGGCAGGAACCCCAGGCCCATCAGCGCCAGGCCGGGACCGACCCACCGCCCGATGTCGCCGCCCGCCCGCACGCGGCGGGTGATCCGCAGTTGGAGGGCGAGGTTGGCGAGGGTGCCCAGGGTCGGCGGGATGGCACCCGCGCCGTCCCAGCCGGAGGCCGCCCGGGCGCCGTCCGGCATCAGCAGGAACATCTGGTTCTCCATCGTGGCCATTCCCACCATGGTGGCCGAGAAGGCGAGAAAGCCGCGATTGCCGAGAGCCTCGCGCAATTCCTCCAGCACGCCCGGACGGGCGCTGACGGTCTGCTGGCGGGGCAATGCGAAGATCTGCGCGACGGTCAATACGGCGAACATCACCGTGGCGGCCAGTGCGCACAGGCGGAAGTCGAGCAGGATCAGCATGCTGCCCAGGGCCAGACCCGCCAGGCTGCCCGCGGTGGAGACAATGTTCAGCAGCCCGAATGCCTCGGCCGCGCGATCGCCGGATTCCACCGTCAGATAGGCGCGGACGGACGGATAGAAGAGTGCGGCCGAGAGCCCGGTGAGGGCGGAGGCGGCGAGCACCAGGTGGATGCCGTCGCCGCAGGCGAAGAGCCCGAATCCGACCGTGCGCAGCAGGCAGCCGGCCGGGATGACCAGGTGTGCGCCGAGCCGGTCGGTGGCGCTGCCGCCCAGGACGAACAGGCACTGCGAGCAGAGGTTGCGCACCCCGAGGATCAATCCGATCAAGGCCGCCGACATTCCGAGATCCCGGTCGAGGTGGGTTGCGAGATAGGGGATCAGTACGTAGAAGCCCAGATCAACACCGAACTGGTTGACCAGGAGCAGGCGTACCGACATGGGAAAGCTGCGAAAGGAGTTGAGTGTTCCCATATCGGCAGATTAGGGAGACTCCCGGGGGGTGAGTGCCCGGTCACTCTTTTCAGCTACAGTTGCCATATTTACGGTACCCAGATGAGGACGTTTCCTGGCGCCGGTGGACCGACTACTGCGTCCCAGTGACAGAGTGCTCTCTATACGCATGGTCATTTCATCGTCGCGGTAGAGATGGGGGATGTCCTCCTCTTCGCAGCCCGTCCCGCGGGATTCGCCGCCGTCCGCCGATACGGCCCGGTGCGGAACGCAGGAAGGGGGTGCGGCGCACGGCCAGGAGCGCAGGCTCCATCGCCAGCTGGGGTACTGGCGGCTGGCGGGGATCGGGCTCGGGGACATCATCGGCTCCGGCTGGCTGTTCGCCGCGATGTACGCGGCGCGGATCGCCGGGCCGCTCTCCCTGCTCTGCTGGCTGGCCGGCGGCGCGCTGGCCGCGCTGGTCGCCCTGGTCATGGTGGACCTGGGCGCCTCGCGCCCCGAGGCCGGCGGCACGGTGCGCTGGCCGCTGTACGCCAACGGACCGCTGGTGGCCGCCATGCTCGGCTGGGCCGTGCTGCTGGCGGTGGGGGCCAACGCCGCCGAGGTCGCGGCGATCGTGCAGTACCTCGCGCACTGGCGGCCCCAGCTGTACGACGGCTCGCGGCTGACCTGGAGCGGGGTGCTGCTGGCGCTGGCCATCACCGTGCTGCTCGGCGTGCTCAACGCCTTCGGCGTGCGGCTGTTCGCCCGGGTCAACCTGCTGGTGACCGCGGTCAAGCTGGTGGTCCCGGTGCTCACGGTGGTGCTGCTGCTGGTCAGCGCGCGCTTCGAGCCGGGGCGGCTGAGCGGGCACGGGCACGGCGGCTTCGCCCCCTACGGCTGGTCGGCCGGGCTGACCGCGCTCTCGGTGGGCGGCATCGTCTACGCCTTCAACGGCTTCCAGTCGCCGGTGGAGTTCTCCGGCGAGGTCCGCGACCCGCGCCGGGACGTGCCGCGCTCGGTGCTCACCGGCCTGGCCCTGGCGGTGGTGCTGTACCTGGGGCTGCAGCTGGCCTTCCTGGTCGCCGTGCCGGAGCGCGACCTGGCGGGCGGCTGGCAGGGGGTGGCGTTCGACTCGCCCTTCGCGGAGCTGGCCCTGCTGCTCAACCTGCACTGGCTCTCCATGGTGATGTACGCGGACGCCGTGCTGTCGCCCGGCGGCTCCGCGCTGGTGGGGCTGGCGGCCACCGCCCGGCGCACCTACGCACTGGCGAAGAACGGCACGCTGCCGCGCTGGTTCCGGCGGGTGCACGCCGGCTCCGGCATCCCCCGGCGGGCGCTGGTGCTCAACACGGCGATCACCGCGATGTTCCTGGTGCCGCTCGGCGGCTGGCAGGACATCGTCAGCACCCTCGGGGACCTGCTGCTGATGGTGTACGCGACCTCCGCCGTCGCCGCCCGCACGCTGCGCGTGGGCGACCCGGCGCGGGCGGCCGGGCGCTCGCCCGCACTGCGCTGGGTGGCGCCGCTCGCCTTCGTGGTGGCCACCCTGTTCGTCTACTGGTCGGCCTGGCACCGGCTGCGGGTGACCGTGCCGCTGACCCTGCTGGGGCTGCCGCTGTTCTGGGTCACCCGGCGCGGGGAGCCGGCCGCCCAGCTGCTGCGCGAACTGCGCAAGGGCGCCTGGCTGATCGCCTGGCTGCTCGCGCTGCTGGCGTTCTCCGCGGTCGGCGGCTTCGGCGGCAGCAACCTGGTGCCCAAGCCCTACGACTCGCTCGCGGTCGGCGGCTGCGGCCTGGCGGCCTTCTTCTGGGGCGTGCGTTCGGGCCGCAGCCATCTGGCGGAGACCGCGGGGTAGCGGGTCGCGCCCGGCGCGGGCCCGCGGAAAGGCGGAATTCCGGTTGCCGGAACGCCCGGGATCTTTCGCCGAGTGGATCGCACATTGATCGAATCTTCGGGGTCCGAACCTGATTCGAGAGGAACGGCGGATTCCAGGTCGGGTCGGCCCGGGAGTATTGCGGCCGTGTGTGGTCGACGAGAATACGGGCTGCCGTGCTGCGGTCCGACAGACTGCAGCACGG
Organism: Kitasatospora sp. NBC_01302; assembly: GCF_035976515.1. Taxonomy (NCBI): domain Bacteria; kingdom Bacillati; phylum Actinomycetota; class Actinomycetes; order Kitasatosporales; family Streptomycetaceae; genus Kitasatospora; species Kitasatospora sp. NBC_01302. Next base: position 3,130,980 of record NZ_CP108404.1, on the reverse strand, counting down.
CCATTCGGCTCCGGTCAGCGCTGCGGGTGCGCCCAGCCCGCGTAGCGCTGGGCGAAGCGGGTGCCGGTGCCGGCCGTGACCGTGACGTCGTAGCGGCCCTGCGGGTCGAGCGGCCAGTCGATCCGGGTGGTGCGCCCGGCGCCGACCCAGACGGTCTGCGGCGTGCCCGCGAAGTCGTTGCCGGTGGCGGTGAAGCTCACCTGCCCCGCGCCGTCGTTGGCCAGCTCGAAGCGGATCGACTTCGGGTCGCGCAGGTCCGCCGAGACGATCGGCACCGCCACGTCCTCCTGCTCCAGGCGGGTCACCGTGCCGGCGAACCGGGTGACGAAGCCGTCGGCGCCGTGCACCGTGAAGTCGTAGCGGCCGTCGGTGGTCGAGGCGTCCCAGACGTAGGTCTTGCTCGCGCCCGGCTCCACGGTGAACGGGGTCGCGGCGAAAGGCAGTTGGATGTTCGGGTAGACCATGAAGGAGTAGCCGACCGTGCCGAAGTTGGTCATCGTGCAGGTGACCCTGCCACTGGCCCGGTCCACGTCGATGTCGGCCCACGGGCGGTACGGCAGGGTGCGGTGCGGGCGGTCGCCGCGCTCCTGGGGCGGCATCGACTGGGTTCCGCTCTTGGGCAGCGCGACCGGCGGGAGCGAGGCGTTCGCGTCCGCCTTGGCCATCAGCGCGGTGGTGTCGGGCAGTTGCGGGATCGAGAAGTCCGGCTTGGTGAAGTCGAAGCAGCTGGTCAGGTCGCCGCAGACGGTGCGCCGCCACTGCGAGATGTTCGGCTCCTGCACCCCGGTGACCTGCTCCAGGAACCGCAGCACCGAGGTGTGGTCGAAGACCTGGGAGTTGACCCAGCCGCCGCGCGACCAGGGCGAGGCGACCCAGAGCGGCACCCGGTTGCCGAGCCCGATCGCCCGTCCCTGGGTGAACTCCTCGGGGGTGCCGGGCTCGGGGGTGGGCGGGACGTGGTGGTCGAAGTAGCCGTCGTTCTCGTCGTACATGACCAGGAAGACGGTGTGCTGCCAGACCTCGGGGTTGGACATCAGCGACTGCAGGGCGGTGTTCACCCAGTGGGCGCCGTAGTCCGGGCTGGCGTTGGGGTGTTCGCAGAACAGGTAGGGCGCGACCAGCCAGGAGACGGTGGGCAGCGAGCCGTCCTTGCAGTGCCGGTCGAAGTCGGTGGGGTCGAACTTCGTCATCGCGTTGATGTAACGCGGGTCGGTGGTGGGGAAGTTGTGGAACTGCTTGAAGTAGCTCAGCGCGTTGTCGTCGTAGTCGCCGGTGCGGTCGTCCTCGCTCGGGTTGTGGTAGACCCGCCAGCTGATGCCGGCCGCTTCGAGCCGCTCGGCGTAGGTGGTCCAGTCGGCCACCGGGTTCTGGGTGACCGGGGTGTTGTCGATCCACGGGCCGGTGGTGCCGTCCCGCCCCGGGCCCGAGGTGCCGGTCCACAGGTAGAGGCGGTTCGGGTCGGTGGGGCCGGCCAGCGAGCAGAAGTACGCGTCGCAGAGGGTGAACGCGTCGGCCAGCGCGTACTGGTAGGGGATGTCCTCGCGGGTGAAGTAGCCCATGGTGCGCTCGCCCTTGGCGGCCACCCACTTGTTCATCGCGCCGTTGTTGATCGCCTGGTGGCCGGTGGCCCAGTCGTGCGCGAGGCCGGCGGCGTTCTGCGCGTTGTACCGGGTGGTGTCCATCCGGTACGGCAGCATCACGCCGCCGTCGCTGCGGCCCGGGTCCGGCTGCCGGAAGACCGGGTCGCCGTTCGGGAAGGTCAGCGCCTGCTTGTCGGCGAAGCCGCGCACGCCGTTCAGTGAGCCGAAGTAGTGGTCGAAGCTGCGGTTCTCCTGCATCAGGACGACCACGTGCTTGACGTCGGTGACGTCACCGGCGTGGCTGCCCCTGCCACTGGCGCCCTTGCCGTCGGTCTCCTTGGCCTGCGCGGTGCCGGGGAGCCCGACCACGGCGGCGGCGGCCGTCGCGGCGGCGGCGCCCATGACGGTACGGCGGTTCAACTCGGTCATCGGTGTGGCCCTTTCAGAGCGCGAAGGTCGCGACGGCGGCGGCGGTGTCCGAAGGCCAGCCGTTGGCGGCGGTGTCCGGGTCCGCGGCCGGCCAGCCGGTGGCGATCACGTGCGCCTCGCGCAGCTCGATCCGCCCGGTGTCGGCGTAGAGGACGTAGTCGATCCGGTCCTGTGGCTCGGGCCTGCCGCCGCGTGCCTTGCGGGTGGGCGACCAGGTGGCGCCGGGGGTCCTGGCCGGGTCCGGGTGGTCCTCGCGGAAGCTGTCGGTCAGCCCGGCGGCCTGGAGCGCCTCGCTGACCGGCCAGGCGAGCGCGGTGCCGCGGGTGGCCGCGGTCCAGTCCAGGTGCGAGGGCGAGGAGAGCTCGCCGGCCAGGATCACCGGGCCCTTGTTCTCCGCCTTGATCGCGGCCACCAGCGCCTGGGCCTGCTGGTAGCGCACCGAGGCGGTCTCGGTGGCGATCACCTCGGCCGGCGTGCGGCCGTCCTGGATCGCGTACGGGCCGTAGGAGTTCTCGTCCAGGTGCACCGTCCACAGCCGGATGCCGGTGCCGTTCGGCAGCTGCACGGTGACCCCGGCGGCGGGCAGCGTGGCGGTCGCCGGGGTGACGTCGGCCAGCGGGTAGCGGCTCAGCACGCCGACGCTGCCCGCGCTCTGGTAGGCGTACCAGCCGAGCGCGTCGGCCAGTCGCTGCGCGCCCGCACCGGCGGTCTCCTGCAGGCCCACCACGTCCCAGCCCTGGGTGAGGATCACCCGCAGCTGCTTCTCGAAGCCGTCGGTGCTGTGCGTGCCGGCGTCCCAGAGGTTCCAACTGGCCACCTTGAGCGCCTGCTTGCCCTTCGGCTCGACGACCGGCAGCTGCACGGTGACGGTGTCCTGCGCCCCCGCGCTGTCGCGCACCCCGACCGTGACGACCGCGGGGCGCGCGAGCGCCTTGCCCGGCGCGGTGCCGGTGACCGTGCCGTCCGCGGCGACCGAGAGCCAGGAGTCGCCGCCGGCCCGCCGGAACGTCGCGCTCCCCGCCGGGTTCCCGGCCGGCCGCGCCCACAGCCCGCCCAGCGCGATGCGCACCGGGGCGCCCGGCGCCGCCGGCGTGGCGGTCAGCGCGTCCACCGCGCTGTGCGGCGGGACGACGGCGGGCTTGGGCGCGAAGCCGAACGGCGCGCTCTGCGCGAGGACCGCGTAGCCGTCCTTGGCCAGCAGGTAGGCCGTGTACGGGCCGCCGGTCAGCGCGGAGGTGTCGAGCGTGAGGTCGCCCGAGGTGCCGGGGGTGTACTTCCAGACGAGGGAGGAGCCGTTGCCCGGCTGGCGGGTGCCGTCGTAGATCCCGACCCAGTTGGTGGCGTCGGGCACGTCGGTGCTCCAGTGGAAGGTGAGCTTGTCACCCTCGGTGGGGCTGGGCGGGCTGCTGAGCGCGAGGGAGCTGCCTGTGGCCACGGGAATCCTGTCGGTCAGGGGCTTCGACACGGCCCGAGTTGGCTGAACAACTCGGGCCGCAGAACACTGCCCACATTCAGGCGATCCGTGACGGACGGTGCATGAACGCCGTATGACGGACAGTCGGGAATCCGTCGAACTCGCCGCTCGCGGCCGGGGAAAGGCTCGAGCCCCGGGACGGGGTCCCAGGGCTCGAAGGGTGTGCGGAGGTGCGTCAGTGCGAGGCGCGCAGGTTGAGCAGCACCACGCCCAGGATGATGAGCGCGATCCCCGCCAGCTGCGGTTTGCCCAGTTGCTCGCCGAAGGCGGCCACGCCGATCGCGGCCACCGCCGCCGTCCCGGCGCCGGACCAGACGGCGTAGGCGACCGAGACCGGTATGTGCTTCAGTGCCCGGCCCAGCAGCACGAAGGAGAGCACATAGCCGATCCCCACGCCCACGCTGGGCCACAGCCTGCTGAAGCCGTCGGTGAGTTTCAGGCAGCTGGTGGCGCAGACCTCGCTCAGGATGGCGAAGGTGAGGAGCAGATAGGGCATGAGCGCTATTCTCGCGGACCGGTCAGCCCGGCCAGCAACGGCAGGTCCGCCTCGGTGAGGCTGCCCAGCAGGGTGATCCCGGGGCCGGACGGCATCGTGACCGCGGAGGAGGGCACCGCCAGCACCGCGCAGCCCGCCGCGTGCGCGGAGGCGACGCCGGTCGGGGTGTCCTCGACCGCCACGCAGGCCGCCGGGTCCAGGCCCAGGTGGGCGGCGGCGGCCAGGTAGGGCGCGGGGTCCGGCTTGGTGCGCGGGGTGTCCTCGGCGGCCAGCGTGACGGCGAACCAGTCGGCCCCCAGGTGGGTGAGGACCAGGTCGACCACCTGCCGGGGCGAGGCGGAGACCAGCGCGGTGGGCACCGCGGCCTCGCGCAGCCGGCTCAGCAGGGCCAGCGCCCCGGGGCGCGGCACCACCTGGGCGGCGACCCTGGTGATGAACGCCTCGTTGAGCCGGGCGGCCAGCACGGTCGCGCCCGGGGAGTGGGCCACCACCCGGTCCAGGTGGGCCGCGGTGTGCTCGACGGCGTGGCCGAGCACCTCGGACTGGTCCGAATCGCCGAGCCGGTGGCCCAGTTCGGCGGCGATCTCGGCGGTGGCCGACCACCAGAGGTGCTCGGTGTCGACCAGGGTGCCGTCCATGTCGAACAGGACGGCTTGGGGCAGTCCGGCCTGGGGCTGCAGCGCAGTGGTCATCGCGGCGATCACTGCCCGGCGCCGGCGCGGACGTCCACCAGGACGGGGCGCTCGGGCAGGCTCACAGTGGCGCCGCCGCCGATCGGCAGCGCGGCGGCCTCCTCGGTGGGCAGGTCCGACTTGACCTCGGTGCCGTCGGTGAGCCGGACGGTCAGCCGGGTGACCGCGCCCAGGAAGCTGGCGCCGACGACCACCGCGTTGCCCGTCCCGTCCGGGGTCAGGCCGACGTTCTCGGGCCGGACCAGGACGTCCAGCTCGCCGGCGGCGGGCACCGCGCCGTCCACCGCGTGGCGGCGGCCGAGCACCTCGACGCCGTCGCCGGAGCGGGCGGCGGGGATGCGGCTCATGGTGCCGACGAACTGGGCGACGAAGGCGGTGGTGGGGCGGGCGTAGAGCTGGCTGGGGGTGTCGCACTGCTCCAGGCGCCCGGCGCGCAGCACCGCGACCCGGTCGGCCATCGACAGCGCCTCCTCCTGGTCGTGGGTCACGAACAGGGTGGTGATGCCGAGCTCCTGCTGCAGCCGGCGGATCTCCTCGCGCAGGTTGAGCCGGACCTTGGCGTCCAGCGCCGAGAGCGGCTCGTCCAGCAGCAGCACCCGCGGCTGCAGGGCCAGCGCCCGGGCCAGCGCGATGCGCTGCTGCTGGCCGCCGGACATCTGGTGCGGGTAGTGCCCGGCGCGCTGCGGCAGGCCGACCAGCTCCAGCAGCTCCAGCGCCCGCTTGCGGCGCTCCTCCTTGCCCACGCCCCGCATCTTGAGCCCGAACGAGACGTTGTCCACGGCGGTCAGGTGCGGGAAGAGGCTGTAGGACTGGAACACCATGCCCGCGTCGCGCTTGTGCGCCGGGATCCGGGTGACGTCCGTGCCGTCGACCAGCACCTCGCCCGAGTCGTGGGTCTCGAAGCCCGCCAGGATCCGCAGCGCGGTGGTCTTGCCGCAGCCGGAGGGGCCCAGCAGGGCGAGCAGCTCGCCCGGGTGGACGGTCAGGTCGAGCCCGTCCAGTGCGACGGTCGAGCCGAACGCCCGCCGCAGCGAGCGGAATTCGACGGTGGCACTACCTGGTGCGAGGGGGACGCCGGCGATGGCGGTGGCCGTGGTCATGGGAAGAACTCCTGGAGAAGTGCGTGGGGGATCAGGAACGCGCGGACTTGCGGCGGCCGCTGCCGAGCGCGGACATCAGCAGCAGCACGATCCAGACGACCATCAGGCTGATCATCGAGACCGCGACGGACATCTGGCCGTCGGTCTTGCCGTAGGTGTTGATCCACACCGAGAAGGGCTGGAAGCCGAGGATGGAGGCGGTGGTGAACTCGCCGAGCACCAGGGCCACGGTGAGCACCGAGGCGCTCAGCAGCGCGCTGCGCAGGTTGGGCAGGACCACCGAGAGGACCGCGCGCGGGTAGCTGGCGCCGCAGTTGCGGGCCGCCTCCACCAGCGTCACGACGTCCACGCCGCGCAGTCCGCCGTCCAGCGCCCGGTAGGCGAAGGGCAGCGCCATCAGCACGTAGGCGATCAGCAGGACCACCGGGAAGTCCGGGTTCTGGATCGCCACGAAGGTCTGGAAGAACGGCGAGTTCGCGAAGTAGTCCGGGCCCCAGCGCAGCACCCCGACGATGCCGGTGGTGAGCGCGACCACCGGGACGACCAGCGGCAGCGAGCACATCACCTCCACCACCGGGCGCAGCCTGGGCGCACCGAGCCGGGCGGCGAGCAGCGCGGGCACCAGCACCAGCAGCAGCACCACGACGGTGGCGCCGGCCAGCTCCAGGCTCAGGTAGAGGCTGTCCAGGAAGCCGGGCGCGGAGAGCAGCTCGGTGTAGGCGTGGAAGGTGAAGCCGCCGTGGTAGTCGTCGATGCTGAAGAACAGCGAGGCGGCCATCGGCACCGCGAAGTAGACGCCGCAGATCAGCAGCACCAGACCGCGGCCGACGCGCAGGCGGCTCAGGGGAGCGGGAATCTTCAGCTGAGCCACTTGGCACTCCGGCGCTGGAGGGGCAGGTAGACGGCCATCACCAGGCCGGCCACCACGATCATGTCGAGGCCGAGCGCGAGGGCCAGGTTGCCCTGGCCGACCAGCACGTTGCCGGAGAGCGCATCGCCGATCTGCATCGAGATCAGCGGGATCGAGCTGCCGACCATGGCCTCGGCGGTGGCGTACGCGGCGAACGAGGCGCCGAAGAGCAGCACGTAGCCGCCCAGCAGCGAGGGCAGCAGCACCGGCAGCGCCACGTACCGCCAGTACTGGAAGGTGGTCGCGCCGTTGTTGGCGGCGGCCTCGCGCCACTGCACCCGCAGGCCCTCCAGGGCCGGGGTGATGGTGAGGATCATCAGCGGGATCAGGAAGTACAGGTAGACGATCGCGAGACCGTCGAAGGTGTACAGGCTCCAGCCGTACTTCTTCAGACCCAGGCCGGTGGTGACCTCGCCCGCGTTGCCGAGGGTGGCCACGAACATGAACGCCAGCGGCACGCCGCCGAAGTTGGCCAGCACGCCGGAGCCGGACAGCACCGCCTCGCGCACGATGCGGAACCGGGAGGTGGCCACCGCCTGGGCCAGCGGCAGGCCGATCACGGTGCCGATCAGGGCGGTCAGCGCGGAGAGCTTGACACTGCCGAGCAGCGCGGTGAAGTAGGCGCCCTGGAGCGAGGCGGTGAGGTTGGAGAGGGTGAAGGTACCGCCGCCGCCCGGGGCGTCGGAGGAGGTGGTGAACGCGCCGATGGCGATCGCGACGGCGGGCAGGCCGAACCCGATGGCGAAGAAGACCATCAGGGGCAGCGCGCCGAGCCAGGCACGGTTGCCCGAGCGGCGCTTGCCGCCCTTGGGGCGGTCGGCCGTGGGGGCGGCCTCGGAAGCGGGAGCGGTACCGGGGGTCCCCGCGCCGCCGTTGCTGTCAACGGCGGCGGGGGCCGGCACCGGGGTGGGAGCCGTAGTCATGGTGTGGGTCAGCCCCCGATGGCCTTGGCCCAGTTGGACGTGATGGCCGTCTTGGCGGCGTCCTGCTGCGACTGGGACGGGAAGGTGGTGAACGGCTTGGCGATGTTCGGCAGCTTGGCGACGGCGGTCGCGTCCAGGGTGCCGGCGGTCTTCATCGAGTCGAACAGGGCCGGGGTGGCGTAGCCGCCCAGGAAGCCGTTCTGGCCCTCGGCGCTGTAGAGGTACTCCTCCCACAGGCGGGCGGCGGCCGGGTGCGGCGCGTCCTTGTTGATCGCCTGGTTGTAGTACTGGGCGAAGCTGCCGTCCGAGGGGATCGAGACCTTCCAGTCGATGCCCTTGCTGGCGTACTGGCTGGTGTAGCCGGTGTTCAGGTACGACCAGTCGATGGTGATCGGGGTCTCGCCGTTCTGCACGGTGGCGGAGGTGGCCTCGACCGGGTTGAAGTTGCCGATCTGCTTCAGCTTGCCGAAGAAGTCGATGCCGGGCTGGATGTTGTCCAGCGAACCGCCGTTGGCCAGCGAGGCCGCCCAGACGGCGCTGAGCGCGGCGTTGGCCTTGGTCGGGTTGCCGTTGAGGGCGACCATGCCCTTGTAGGCCGGGTTCAGCAGGTCCGCGAAGGTCTGCGGGCAGGGGTTGACCTTCTTGGCGTCGCAGCCGATCGAGATGTAGCCGCCGTAGTCGTTGTAGGTGTTGCCGTTGGCGTCCTTCATGGAGGCCGGGATCTGGTCGAAGCCCGCGACCTTGTACGGCGCGAACAGGCCCTGCTGGGTGCCGGAGATCGCGAAGGCGCTGCCCAGGTCGACCACGTCGGGCGCGCGGTTCTGGCCCTTGCGGGAGGTGATCGCGTTGATCTCGTCCTGGCTGGAGCCGTCCGGGTTCTCGTCCTCGATCTTGATGCCGTACTTCTTGGTGAAGCCGTCCATCAGGGTGCCGTAGTTGGCCCAGTCCCGCGGGAGGGTGATGACGTGCAGGTTCCCCTCCTTCTTGGCGGCGGCGACCAGCGCGTCCATGCCGCCGAAGTCGGCGGCCGAGGTGGCGGTCTTCGCGTCCTTGCCGCCGCTGCTCGCGGTCGAGGAGCTGCTGGCGGAACCGCAGGCGGTGAGGGAGAGCGCGGCGGCGGTCAGCACCGCCGCGAAGGCGGCGGCACGGGCACGGTGCACGGTCACGGGAGGATCTCCTGGATCGAGGTGCGCAGGGGTCGCAAGGGGCAGGATGCGGGGCTGCGACTGCGAGGAAAGGGAGCCGGGATCAAGTTGGTCAGCCAACTTCGTCCGACACCGGACAGTACGCCGGAGCTTGGTGACCAGAAGGTGAACGGGCGCCCCAGAACAGGGGTCGGCTGTGGGAACGGTCAAGGCCGGTCGGCCGATATCCGCCCATCCGCCGCGCCGGGGGCCCGCGCGAAGCGGATATGGTCGGAACGTCCTGAGCTGCACGAGACCCTGAGGCCTGAGGGCCGGGCGCGCGGGACACTGAAGTCGCAAGGAGACCGAAGTCGAGGGGGGATCTGGTGGTGGGAGGCACGGTGACCGGGAGCGCTATGCAGCTCGACGGGCAGGAGGTGCAGGAGACGCCGGACGGTGGTGCCGCCGGCGGCGCCCTGTACCGCCAGGTCGCGGCCGACCTGCGGGAGGCGATCACCACCGGCGCCTACGGCGAGGCGGGCCGGCTGCCCGCCGAAGGCGCGCTGGCCGAGCGGTACGGCGTCTCGCGCGGCACGGTGCGCCAGGCGCTGGCGGTGCTGCGCGCCGACGGCCTGGTGACCTCGCGGCGCGGCACCCGGCGGGTGGTGCTCGGCAACGCCCGGGTGCAGAGCTTCTCCGAGCTGCTGAGCTTCACCCACTGGGCCCGCGCGATGGGCGAGGAGCCCGGCGGCCGGCTGGAGTCGCTGGTGCGCCGCCCGGCCGACGCCGCCGAGCGCGAGCAACTGCGCCTCGCCCCGGGCGCCGAGGTCTACGTGACGCTGCGGCTGCGCACCCTGTCGGGCAGCGCGGTGATGGTCGAGCGCACCGTCTACCCGCCGCACGTCGGAGTGCTGGTGGCCCAGCTGCCGCCGGACGTGGTCTCGCACACCGAGCACCTGCGGGAGCACGGCATCCTGTTCACCGACGCCGACCACACCATCGACGTGGTGGCCGCCAACGCCGAGGACGCCAAGCTGCTCGGCTGCCGGCGCGGCGCCCCGCTGCTGCGCGAGCGCCGCCGCACGACCGACCCCACCGGGTGCCCGGTGGAGTGGTCGCAGGACCGCTACCTGCCGGGCACGGTCGCCTTCAGCGTGCACAACTCGATGGTCACCTCGGCGCTCTCGCGGCACGCGCGGGCGGGCGACTGACGGCCCGACCGGTCGGTGCTCAGCCCAGCAGCCGGGCGAGCAGCGGCCGGAAGTGCTCGAAGCCGGGGGTGTCCGCGTCGGCCACCTTGGCCGCGTCGTCCCACCGCCGCACCGCCACCGCCTCTGCTGCGCCCGGCAGTTCGGCGAAGGCGGCGGCCTGCTCCGGGGTCATCGGGCCGCCCTGCACCTGCAGGGTGTACTCGGAGGCCGCGGAGAGCCCCGCCCGGTAGGCGGGCTCGACCGCGCACAGGTAGCGCTTGGCGGACACGTGCAGCCGCACCGGCTCGGTGACCCCGGGGGCGAACCACTGGGCCAGCCAGTCGGCGCCGGTGTGGCTGTGGCGGTTGTCCTGGCCCTCCATCAGCTGACGGCCCGTCATCACGCCCTGGCTGTCCTTGTCGAAGAAGTGGCCGACATCGTGCAGCAGGGCCGCCGCCACCAGGTGGTCCGGGGCGCCCTCGCGCTGGGCCAGGGCGGCGGCCTGGAGCATGTGCTCGGCCTGGGTGACCGCCTCGCCCAGGTACTCGGCCGCGCCCGCGCCCTCGAACAGCTCCTGGATCCGGTCCAGCGCGGCGGCGCGCCGGTCCAGCACGGCGAGGGTGGAGGCGAGGCCGTCCAGGTCGGCGTAGCAGCCCTGCAGGTGGCGCCGACCGTCCTGTTCGAAGGCCGTACGGGCGTGCAGCAGACGGACGTTGTCGAAGATCAGGCAGTCGCCGGGGTCGAGCCGGAAGTCCAGCTGCAGCTCGGGGCGCAGGGTGATCGCGGCGAACTTCCGGTAGGCGGTGTAGAAGGCGTCCAACTCGGCGTCGGGCAGCTGGAGTCGGCCGATCGAGCGGTTGTTGAACCGCACCTCGCGGATCCGCCCCAGCGGGTCGGTCCCGATCAGCGGCCGGTCCGCGCGCAGCTCGGTGTCGCGGTCGCGGAAGACGAACGGCACCAGGGTGCGGGTCAGCACCTCGAAGTCGGCCGGGGCCTCGGCGCGCAGCAGTGCGGCGGCCTGAAAGCCGTCGACCAGGCCCGAGTCGCCGCCGGCCGCGGCGTTCTCCAGGCAGTGCAGCAGCTGCAGGGTGGGCACCGGGTCGCGGTAGGGGTTGTCGGTGTGCGGGCTGATCGCCACGCTGGTGAAGGCGAGGTTGTTGGGGTCGGGCTCGACCCGGACGTCGAAGATCTCGCCGTAGTTGGTCTGCCGGACGTAGCCGAAGCTCGCCGCGACCTCAAGCACCTGCCGCTCCACGGTGGGTACTTCGCGCAGCACCGCGAAGCCGAGCCGCTGCACGGCGCGCAGCACCGCGGCCCGCTCGGCGGGGTCGGCCAGGTAGTCGCTCCAGCGTGCCTCGGGGATCCCGGCGGCGAAGTCGGCGGCCCGCCAGAGCCGCTTGCCCGCCTCGCTGCGGCGGTCGCCGGTGGCGGGCTGCTCGGGCGTGATCCGGTCGGGCGCGGCGAACCAGTCGAGCGGGTAGCGCGAGCGGTGGCCGTCGGACCAGAGCACCTCCCGCCGGCCGTCCTGCTCGATCTCCGCGGAGATGCCCAACTCCGCCGGGAGATCGGTGATCTGGAAGAGCTTCTGGCCGTTGCGCGGGTCGCGGCACTCGGCGCACGGGCAGTTGTCGCGCAGCCAGTACAGGGAGCGCGACGCGATGGCGTCAGACATGGAACGGGCCCTTCGGCAGGTGAGATGGCCGCCAAGTTGTATAGCCAACTTGGCCTCGGAAGGACCCTTTCGGGCGATGGTGAGCACGGAGTGGCGCGCAGTTGGCGCGCAGCCGAACAAAGCACCACAGCGTGGTGGTCGGGGCATGGCGGGGCCCGGCCGCCGGGGAGGAGGTGCGGCGGCCGGGCCGGTCCAGGGGCGCACCGGCCCGGCCGGAGCGGGGGTGCACGGCCCGGCCGCCGCGGAGGTGCTCCGGTTCGGCCGGTGCGGAGGTGGCGTCAGCCGTTGCCGGCCGGCAGGGCGGGCACGCCGGAGAAGACGGCCGCCGGGTCGAAGCGGCGCTTGACGGCCAGCAGCCGCTCGGCGTTGGCCCCGAAGCCGAGCAGCGCGCGCTCGCTCTCGTCCGCGCCCATCAGGTTGGGGTAGCCGCCCGGCAGCGCGTGCCCGGCCAGGTCCGCGGAGAGCCGGCGGGCCCACTGCCGGTGCGCCTCGCCCGCGATGTCGCCCGGCGCCCAGGAGGCCGCGATCTCCACCAGCAGGTGGTCCTGGCGCAGTCCGAAGGCGGTGTCGGCCGGCGGCACCCGGCTCGCCGCGCCGTGGAAGTGGTGCAGGAAGATCCCGGAGTACGGCGCCGCCATCCGGGCGGCGGCCTCGGTCAGCACGGCGATGGACTCCTCGCCCAGCGCGGGCAGCCAGCGGGTGCGCATCTCGGTGTGCCGGCCGTTCGCGACGCTGTCGTCGAAGAGGCCGGCCACCTGGAGGTAGGGCACCTGGGTGAACTCCCCGGCCACCGCGCCGCCCAGCTTCCCCAGCAGTGAGGCCCAGGGCGCGGCGGCGGCCGGCTCGCCGGCCCAGAGCGGCAGCAGGAAGGCCAGCGGCTCGGCGTCCGGCACCGCGAAGAAGCCCGCCATCACGGTGAGTTCGTCCGGCGCCTCGGCGACGATCTCGGCGTGGTGGCGCAGCACGGCCGCCGCCCGCTCCAGCGGGTAGAGCAGCAGGCCGCTGGTCACCGTGGTGAGCGGGTGCACCCGGAGGCGCAGCGAGGTCAGCACGCCGAAGTTGCCGCCGCCGCCGCGCAGCGCCCAGAACAGGTCCGGGTTCTCCTCAGGGCTCGCGGTCACCGCGCGGCCGTCGGCCAGCACCACCCGGGCGCTCAGCAGGTTGTCGCAGGCCAGCCCGTGCGCACCGGCGAGCAGCCCGTAACCGCCGCCCAGGGTCAGCCCCGTCACGCCGACCGCCTTGACCGTGCCGGTCACCGGCGCGAAGCCGTGCGCCTGTGCCGCGCCGATCACGTCCCCGGCCCGTACCCCGCCCTGCACCTCGGCGGTGCCGCTCGCCGGATCCACCGTCACCTCGCGCAGCCCGGACAGGTCGAGCACCACCCCGCCCTCGCGCAGCGCGCGCCCGGCCCAGTCGTGGCCGCCGCCGCGCACCGAGAGCGGCAGACCATGCTCGCGGGCGATCCGCACCGCGGCCACCACGTCCGGCTCGCCGGTGCAGCGGGCGAGCACCGCGGGCCGGTGGTCCACCGCGGCGTTCCAGAGCTGCCGGGCCTCCCGGTAACCGGGGTCGGCGGCCACCAGGACCTCTCCGGCGAGCGCGGCTCGCAGGGCGGCGGCGGCCCCGGTGGCCGCTCTCGACAGGTCGGCGCCGGACAGGGCGGGGGAGCTGGTCATCGCGGGTCCTCACTCGGTCGTCGTGGTTGCTCTCGCGCGGTCGGGGTGGTCAAGGTGGCCGGGGCGCGGCTCGTGGTGAGGGGTCGGACCGTGGGAGGCAGCCTCGGTGGCCGCGCCCGGGGCCGGGCGACCGGGGGATGTGGTCGCTCGGCCCCGGGTTGCGGGGGCTCACCGGCGGTGACGGCATCGCGCACGTCGGCGGGCGGTGAGCCGGCGGTCGGGGGCGGCCGGGCGGATGGCGGCCCCGGACCGGGTCTGGGGTGTGGCGCTGGGGCGGTGCGCGGGAGCTTGCTCGGGTGGTGCGCGGGCGATGCTCGGGGAGGTGCTCGGAAGGTGCTCGGGAGGTGCGAGGCCTTGCGGTGAAGGGAGTCAATCACGTCAGTCATGCTGAGTCAATCGATCTGTCGAGATCGATTCCCAAGGCTTCCCGCTATTTCTGCTGATGTGTCCGCGATTTCCAAAATAGGTGGGGGAGAATAGGGGTAATAAAGATGACGGCAATTGACCATCGAAGTCATAAAGTGGCTGCGATAGAGTGCCGCCATGACGGATGGCGCGGTGCTGCACATCACGGGCCGGGTGCTGGTCGGCCCCGACGAGGTCCGGGACGAACTCTGGGTGCTCGACGGCCGGGTGACCTACCAGCGGCCCGCGGGCGCCCGCGACGTCCGCACGGTGCACGGCTGGGTGCTGCCCGGCCTGGTGGACGCGCACTGCCACGTCGGCCTGGACGCGCACGGCGCGGTGGACGAGGCGACCAGCGAGAAGCAGGCACTGACCGATCTCGGCGCGGGCACCCTGCTGATCCGCGACGCCGGCTCGGCCGCCGACACCCGCTGGATCGACGAGCGCGAGGACCTGCCGAAAATCATCCGGGCCGGCCGGCACATCGCCCGCACCCGCCGCTATCTGCGCAATTACGCGCACGAGATCGAGCCCGGCGATCTGACCGCCTACGTGGTCCAGGAGGCCCGCCGCGGTGACGGCTGGGTCAAGCTGGTCGGCGACTGGATCGACCGCGAGCGCGGCGACCTGGCCGCCTGCTGGCCCGGCGACGCGCTGCGCGAGGCGATCGCGGCGGCGCACGCCGAGGGCGCGCGGGTCACCGCGCACTGCTTCGCGGCCGAGTCGCTGCCCGACCTGCTGGCGGCCGGCATCGACTGCGTCGAGCACGCCACCGGCCTGACCGAGGAGTTGATCCCGGTGTTCGCCGAGCGCTCGGTGGCGATCGTGCCGACGCTGGTCAACATCGCGACCTTCCCGAGCCTGGCGGCCGGCGGCGAGGCCAAGTTCCCCGCCTGGGCGGCCCACCTGCGCCGCCTGCACGAGCGCCGCTACGACACGGTGGGCGCCGCGCACGACGCGGGCGTGCCGATCTACGTCGGCACCGACGCGGGCGGCTCGCTGGCCCACGGCCTGGTCGCGGCCGAGGTGGCCGAGCTGGTCAAGGCCGGGCTGAGCGCCACCGAGGCGCTCTCGGCGGCCAGTTGGGGAGCGCGGGCCTGGCTCGGCCGGGACGCGCTGAGCGAGGGGGCACCGGCCGACCTGGTGGTCTACGCCGAGGACCCGCGCGCGGACGTGCGGGTGCTGGCCGACCCGCAGCTGGTGGTGCTGCGCGGCCGGCCGTTGGGCTGAGCCGCCGCACCGGGCTGCCCTCCGGGTTGCCGTGCCGGGGCGCCGCACCGGGTTGCCTCGCCGGGGCGCTGACCTGGGCCGGGCCGCCAGGCGCCCTCGTGGCGGGCTGCCTTGGGCCGATAGGGTGATGCCATGGCACCGCGTCCTCTGCATGAGATCGTCGAACCAGGCTGGGCCCAGGCCCTGCAACCGGTGGCCGGGCAGGTCACCGCCATGGGTGAGTTCCTGCGCGGCGAGCTGGCCGCCGGGCGCACCTACCTGCCGGCCGGGCCCGACGTGCTGCGCGCCTTCCAGCAGCCGTTCGACCAGGTGAGAGTCCTGATCATGGGTCAGGACCCGTACCCGACGCCGGGCCACGCGGTGGGGCTGAGCTTCTCGGTGGCGCCGCAGGTGCGGCCGATCCCGGGCAGCCTGATCAACATCTACCGCGAGTACGGCCAGGACCTCGGCTTCCCGCCGCCCGCCAACGGCGATCTGACGCCGTGGACCCGGCAGGGCGTGCTGCTGCTCAACCGGGCGCTGACCACCGCGCCCGGCAAGCCGGCCGCGCACCGGGGCAAGGGCTGGGAGCAGGTCACCGAGCAGGCGATCCGGGCGCTGGTGGCCCGCGGCACGCCGCTGGTGGCGATCCTGTGGGGGCGGGACGCGCGCAACCTGCGTCCGCTGCTGGGCTCGCTGCCGGCCATCGAGTCGGCGCACCCGAGCCCGATGTCGGCGGACCGCGGCTTCTTCGGCTCGCGGCCGTTCAGCCGGGCCAACGAGCTGCTGGTGCAGCAGGGGGCTCAGCCGGTGGATTGGCGGCTCTCCTGATGGCGACGTCTGCTGAGCCCACGCAGGCTGCGCAGCTGACCAAGGAGCCCGCCGGGGCTGCTCAGCCCGCGGCCGGTCAGCCCGCGCAGCCGGTGCCGTCCGGGCCGGCGGCCGTGCTGGCGGCGGTCGGGTTCGGCCTGCTGATGGTCTTCCTGGGCGTGCTCGGCTGGGACGGCAACTCCCAGCTGCCCAGCATGGCACAGACCGCCCCCGGCCTGGTGGCCGCGCTGCTCGGCGCGGTGATCAACCCCGGCCACACGGTGCGGCAGCCGGTCTGGAGCGGCCTGGCGACCTGTGCGCTGCTCGCGGCCGGCTCGGCCGGCCTGGCCGTCCTGGTCGACCCGCGGCATCCGGACGCCGTGCCGGCGCTGACCGCGTCGGTGGCCGCGTTCGCCGGTCTCTTCGTCAACACCAGCAAGATCACCCACGCCAGTGGGTGAAGTGGGCCTGGTTCACTCCAATGAGTGAACCAGGGGCGGTAGTTGCCCTCGGGACGGTTGAACCGCCCCGAGGATGACGGGATTCCGCAGCCGGTGCCGTCTCCGTGCCCGGCTCAAGTTCCGTACTCCGTGGGGGTTCCACCGTGCTGTCCGCTGCCCGTCCCGTCCACCGCCGCGCCGCCGTCGTGCTGGCCGCCACCGCCCTCGCGGCGCTGCCGGTCCCGGCCTTCGCCGCCACCCCCGACACTGGTCGGGCCAGTGCGGTGACCGCCGAACTCAGCCTCGACGTCAGCCTGTTGAACAATGCGGTGGACGTGCCGGTGGACGTCGCGCTGAACAAGGTGCAGTCCCCGGCCGAGGCGAACGGCGCGATGCTCACCGCGGACGTCGCCGGGGTCGGGCAGTCCGGGCCGATCGACCTGGTGCGGGCCGAGGTCGGCAAGTCGGTCACCCATGTCGACGCCCAAGGCGCCAGCGCCGCTGTCCAGTTGGTCAACGCCAACGTGAACGTCCCCGGTCTGCCCGGCAGCGCGCTGCTCGGACTGCAGGCGCTCGGCAGCTCGGTGAGCTGCCCGGTGGACGGCCAGCCGACCGCCACGGTGACCTCGCCCGCCAAGCTCACCGTGCTGGGCCACTCGGTCACCTTGAAGCTGGACGGGACGACCCAGGTGAGTGTGCCCGGGGTCGGCGAGGTCGACATCGACTTCTCGCCACGCAGCACCACCTCCACCTCTGCGGCGGCTGCCGCGCTCACCGTGCGGGTGGCGCTGAACCCGCTGAACCTCAACGTCGCCAAGGTGACGGGGACGGTCACGGTGGCGTCGGTGAGCTGCCAGAAGCCGACCGGGGCGGGCGGGGCGCCGTCCGGCTCGGCCGCGCCGTCCGCGCCCGCCTCGGTGAGCGCGCCGTCCGCGGGCCCCTCGGACTCGTCCAACCCGTCCACCCCGTCCACCCCGTCCGCCGCGCCGTCCGGGTCCGGGCCGGCGGGGGCCGGGTCCTCGGGCGGTCCGTCGGTGGGCGCCTCCACGGGCGCGCCGTCGGCGGGTGGCCCGGCGAGCACCGGCGGCACCGGCACCTCCGGCGGCGCCGGCAGCTCCGGCGGCTCCGGTGGCGCCGGGGTGCCGGTGAGCGGTGAGCCCGTTGCCCAGCTCGGCGTCGGCGGCTCGGGTGCCCCGAGCGCGGCCGCCTCCGGCAACCCGGCCCCGAGCGTGGCGTCCGGCGGGACCTCGAAGGCCTCCGGCCTTGCCTTCACCGGCGCGGCCGGCACCATCCCGGCGCTCGCCGGCGGCAGTGCGCTGGTGGTGGTCGGGGTGGCCACCGTCCTGCTGGCCCGCCGTCGTCGGGCCGCGCACCGCCGCTGAGCTGCGACGATCCGGACGAGCGCCGGTCAGCGCGGCCGTCCGTCCGGTTGGTGACACCTTCGCACTGTGAGGGTGTCACTTCGGACAGTCGGTTCACATGCTGGTTACACAAGAGGAACAACGGGGAAACGGCGGCTTGCGACGCTACGCGGGCACCCACCGAGACATGCGAGGTAGACCGCCGTGGCAATCAAGGCCGAGTACATCTGGATCGACGGCACGCAGCCGACCGCCAAGCTCCGCTCCAAGACTCGGATCCTGGCCAACGCCGACAAGCTGCCGACCTGGGGCTTCGACGGTTCCTCCACCAACCAGGCCGAGGGCCACGCCTCGGACCGGGTGCTCGAGCCGGTCGCCTCCTTCCCGGACCCGATCCGCGGCGGCGACCACATCCTGGTGCTCTGCGAGGTCAACGAGACGGACGGCACCCCGCACGTCTCCAACACCCGCGCCCTGCTGCGCCCGATCGCCGAGCGGTTCGCCGCGCAGGAGTCGATCTTCGGTATCGAGCAGGAGTACACCTTCTTCAAGGGCTCGCGCCCGCTCGGCTTCCCCGAGGGCGGCTTCCCGGCCCCGCAGGGCGGCTACTACTGCGGGATCGGCGCCGAGGAGGTCTTCGGCCGCGAGATCGTCGAGCTGCACCTGGACCGCTGCCTGGGCGCGGGCCTGGCGATCTGCGGCATCAACGCCGAGGTCATGCCCGGCCAGTGGGAGTTCCAGATCGGCCCGGTCGACGCGCTGACCGCCTCCGACCACCTGTGGGTCGCCCGCTACCTGCTGTACCGCACCGCCGAGGAGTTCGGCATCGACGCCACCCTGGACGCCAAGCCGGTGCGCGGCGACTGGAACGGCGCGGGCGCGCACACCAACTTCTCCACCAAGGCGATGCGCGAGGGCTACGACGCGATCATCACCGCCTGCGAGTCGCTCGGCGCCTCCCAGGACATCGTGCTGGAGCACGTCAGCCAGTACGGCGACGACATCCAGGCCCGCCTGACCGGCAAGCACGAGACCGCCCCGTGGAACGTCTACTCCTACGGCGTCTCGGACCGCGGTGCCTCGGTCCGCATCCCGTGGCAGGTCGAGGTGGAGAAGAAGGGCTACATCGAGGACCGTCGCCCGAACGCCAATGTCGACCCGTACGTGGTGACCCGCCTGCTGGTCAACACCTGCTGCTCCGCGCTGGAGAAGGCCGGCCAGGTCTGAGCACCCGACCAGCCGCCGAGCTGCTGACGCACCGCTGCCCGGCCACCCCCCGTGGGTGGCCGGGCAGCGGTGTCGGGCGCCCTCATCCGGCGGCCGCCGCGGTGCGGCCGCGCACCGCCCGGGAGAGCAGGAGCGGCAGCCCCGCCCCCACCAGGCCGAGCACCGCGCAGCTCCACCAGAGCGCCGCCGGACCCAGGCCCGCGTAGACCGCCGAGCCCAGCACCAGGGCGACGAGCCGGGCCAGACCGCGGGCCCACCCCGAGGCGCCCTGGTAGCGGCCCTGGGCGTCGGCCGGTGCCAGGTCGGCGACGATCGAGGTGTAGAGCCCGCTGGCGAAGACCTCGCCCAGGCTCCACACCACCACCGTCAGCGCGAACCCCCAGGCGCTGTCCGCGATCCCGGTCAGCGCGACGCCGGCACTCACCAGCACGATGGCCACCGACCAGAGCCGGAGCCGGTCGAAGCGGACCAGCCAGACCGAGGCGATCGGCTGCAGCGTCACCACCAGCAGCGCGTTGACCACGGCCGCCAGACCGAAGACGGTGGCCGGCAGGGCGTGGTCGCGGATCGCCAGCGGCAGCGTGAACTCGGTCTGCGCGTAGATGCCTTCGGCCAGCACGATGGGCAGCAGCAGGGAGAGCAGCAGCCGGTCGCGCAGCACGACCCGGTAGCCGCCGCCGTCCGCGGCCGCCCGCCGGTCCGCGGCCCGCCCCGCCGAGCGCGGCAGCAGGGTGGCCGCCAACAGGGCGTAGCCCAGGCAGGTGGCCGCGTCGAGCGCGAAGAGCAACCCGTAGCCGTGCTCGGCCAGGAACCCGCCGATCGCACCCGCCACCGCCGTACCGACGTTGATCGACCAGTGGAACAGCCCGAACGCGACCCGCCGCCGCTCGGGCCCGGTCGCGCCGGCCACCAGCGTGGCGGCGCCGGGCAGGTGCAGGCTGCCCGCCGCGCCCAGGGCCACCGCCGCCAGCGTGAGGGTGGCCAGGTTCGGAGCGGCGAAGAGCAGGCCCTGCGAGGCGGCCGTGCCGATCATCCCGGTGACCATCGCGGCGCGGCTGCCGAGGCGGTCGGTCAGCAGCCCGCCGAGCACCGGGCCGAGCAGCCCGCCGAGCCCGAGCGCGCCCAGCACGAAGGGGATCCGGTCGGTGGCGATGTGCCGGGAGCCGAGGAAGAAGACCAGGAATGGCAGCACCATGTTGCCCACCCGGTTCACCGCCGTGCCGCCGATCACCACCCAGAACGGGCCGCCGAAGCCGCCGAACCGGGCGCGGAGCCGGTCGGTTCGGCGGGGCCCGGCCGGCAGCGCGGCAGGGGAGGTGGGCGTGGAGACGGCGTCGACCAGGGCGGACGCGTCGGGGAGGGCCGCGACGGCGACGGACTCGACAGGGAGGGATTCGGAGGGGAGGATCCAGGCGGGGGCAGCGTCGAGGGGGGCCTCGACGGCCGTGGTGTGCGGGGTCATGGCGGGAATCCTGCGCGGGTCACCGAAGTTGCACCATTCATTCAGGCAGGGCCGAATCCAAGGGGGAGACCGTGCTCGAACTGGCCTTTTCGGCCCGCGACCTGGCCCACACCAGACTGGCGCTCTCGCCGCTCTGGGAGGTGGTGACCAGCCTTCGGGTGCTCGCCTCGCCCACCGCCCGCCCGCTGCACCGGCGCTGGGCCGACCGGACGCTGCCGCGGCTGGCCGCCGCCGGCCTGACCGGCGCTCTGCTGGCCGACCTGGTCCCGGCCCAGGGCTACATCCCCGACTTCCTCAACCCGCCGCCGCCCTCGCTCACCCCCAGCCCGCGCGCCGACCTCGCGCTGGAGGGCGAGCTGGCCGTGCTGGCCGCCGCCACCCCCGAGCAGATCCGCGCCGACCTCGGCCGGCTGGCGCCCTGGACCCCCGCCGTGCGGGCCTTCGACGAGGACCCGGCGGCCGTCCTGCCGCAGCTGATCGACGAGCTGCGCCGGTACTGGGAGGTCGCGCTCGCCCCCTCCTGGCCGCGGCTGCGCACCGTGCTGGAGGCGGACGTGCTGCACCAGTCGCGGCGCTTCGCCGCCGGGGGCGCGGCGGCCGTGCTGGGCGAGCTGGACGCGCGGGTGGAGTGGTGCTCGGAGGTGCTGCGGCTGCCGCAGAACACCTGCGACCACAAGGGCACGCTGTCCGGGCGCGGGCTGCTGCTGGTCCCCTCGGCCTTCGTGGGGCCCTCGGTGCTGCTGATCAACCGGCCGACGGAGGTGGTCCAGCTCTGCTACCCGAGCCGGGGCGTCGGCATGCTCTGGGAGCAGCCCAGTGCCGAGGTGCCGGACGCGGTGGCCGCCGTGCTCGGCCGCTCGCGCGCCCTGCTGCTCACCGAGCTGGCCGCCCCGGCCTCCACCACCGAACTCTCGCACCGCACCGGGATGTCCGCCGCCGGGGTCTCCCAGCACCTCACCGCGCTGCGGGCGGCCGGCATCGTCTCCTCGCAGCGCTCCGGCCGCTCGGTCTTCTACCAGCGCACCCAGCTCGCCGACTCGCTGCTCGGCGCGTCCGGCTGACGGTCCGTCAGACAGCTTGGGCGAGCGCCGCGCGGAACGCGTCCACGGTGGCCCGGTCCCGCACGGCCAGTCGCAGCCAGTCCCGGCCCAGCCCCGGGAAGGTGTCCCCGCGCCGGACGGCGAAGCCCGCCGCCCGCAGCCGCTCGCGCACCCCGTCGGCGCCGGGCAGCCGGATCAGCACGAAGGAGGCGGCCGGTTCGCCGTGCACCCGGATGCCCGGCAGCTCGGCCAGCCGCTTCAGCAAGTACCCGCGGTCCTCGGCGAGTCGGCCGGCCGCCGCCTCGGCCTCGGCCAACGCGGCCGGGGCGCTGCAGAGTTCGGCGGCCAGCAGGCCCAGGCTGGAGACCGGCCACAGCGGCTGGCTGCGGGCCAGCTCCGCGACCAGGGCGGGCGGCGCCAGCAGATAGCCGATCCGCAGCCCGGCCAGCCCCCAGGTCTTCGTGAGGCTGCGCAACACCACGACCTGGCCGGGCAGTTCCCGCAAGGAGGCGAGCGAGGCCGGCTCGCCGGGCACGGTGTCCATGAAGGCCTCGTCCACCACCAGGGTGCGCCCGGGCCGGGCCAGGGCGATCAGGCCGGCGGCGGGGTGCAGCACCGAGGTCGGGTTGGTCGGGTTGCCGATCACCACCAGGTCGGCCTCCTCGGGCACCGCGCCCGCGGTGAGCCGGAAGCCGTCCTCGGGCCGCAGCAGCGCCCGGTGCACGGTGATCCCCGCGTCGCGCAGCGCGGCCTCGGGCTCGGTGAACTGCGGGTGCACGACCACCGCGTGACGCGGGCGCAGGGTGCGGGCCAGTAGCACGAAGGCCTCGGCGGCGCCCGCGGTGAGCAGCACCTCCTCGACCGGGCGGCCGTGCCGGGCGGCGACGGCGGCGCGGGCGGTGGTCTGCTCGGGGTAGGCGGCGAGGTCGCCGAGCGCCTCGGCGAGCGCGGTGCGCAGCCAGCTGGGCGGCGTGC
The DNA here is from genome assembly GCF_035976515.1 of Kitasatospora sp. NBC_01302. Lineage (NCBI taxonomy): Bacteria > Bacillati > Actinomycetota > Actinomycetes > Kitasatosporales > Streptomycetaceae > Kitasatospora > Kitasatospora sp. NBC_01302. The sequence goes on along the minus strand of NZ_CP108404.1, from coordinate 3,108,785 downwards.
CGGTGCGGACGTTGACCGCGAGGTCGACCAGGCCCGGGGCGCGGACCTCGGCGTCGCCGTGGTGGCGCAGGTCCGGCTCGGTGGCGGGCTGCGGGTCGGCGGGCTGCGGTCCGGTGGGCTGCGGGTCGGTGGGCTGCAGGTCGGCGGGCTCGCGCGGACCGCTGGGCAGCGTCGCGACGGCCACCGTCGACCGGCCCGACTTCCGCTTCCCGACGAGGAGCTCCCCGCCGCCGAGCAGTGCCGCCGCCTCCGCCACGCTCGCCGTCCCGGTGGCGGCCAGCACCCGGGCCGAGGGGTTGGGCACCGCGACCGCGCCCAGCTCCGCTGCCGGATGACCGACCAGTGGGACCCCCAACGCCCTTGCCGCACCCAGCAGTCCGGGCTCGGCACGGCGCCCGTCGACGGTGGCGAGCCGCCGCACCGCCGCGGCCGGCAGACCGGCGGCGGCCAGTGCCTCGGTGATCAGCGTGAGCACCTCGTCCTCGGCCACTCCGGCGCTCGCACCGACCCCGACCACCACGCCGTCCGTAGCATCGCTCACCTGTTGGTTCTCCCTCCGCGCCCCGGAATACCACCACGTGGCGCGGAGGGAGGTCAATCACGGCCGTGCCGGTCAGGGGCGCCGGTCAGGGCCGCTGGTCAGTGGCACAGGTCGGGCGGCGCGGGTCACTGCTGGGTCCAGCGCTGGTTGGCGCCACCGTTGCAGGAGTAGACCTCGACCGGGACGCCGTTCACGTTGCCGGACGGCAGATTGCCGCCGGTGACGTCCAGGCAGAGCCCGTAGGCGCTCGGCGTGGTGATCGAGCCGTCGCCGTTCACCGTCCACTTCTGCGCGGCGCTGCCGTCACAGGGCTCGACCGTCACCGGGGTGCCCGAGGCGAGGCCGCCGCCGGCCGTGCCCAGGCACTGGGTGCCGCCGTAGGTGCGCAGGTCGCCGTCGGAGCCGGCCGCCCAGCGCTGGTTGGCGCCGCCGTTGCAGTCCCAGATCTCCAGCTTGGTGCCCGGAGCGGTCTGGTTGTCGTAGGCGTCCAGGCAGCGGCCCGAGGACTGCGAGACCAGCAGGTGCGAGGCGCCGACGGTGACGTTCAACGGCGTGACCCGGTACATCACCGAGCCGCCGGGCGGCACGCTCGCGGAAATGGTCCCGTCCTGGCTGACGGTGCTGGTGTGCGCCCACAGGTCGTCGAGCCGGTAGCCGCCGACCGCCGACGGCAGGCCGAGCGCCGAGGCGGTGGTGGAGATGGTGGCCGGGGCACCGGTCTCGTTGAAGAGCACGGTCGCCACGTCGCCGTCGGCCAGCGGCCGGCGCAGCACGTCGAGGCCGCCGGTGCCGCTCACCTCGGTGCCCTGGACGCCGAGCGCGTCCTGGTCGACCGCGATGACGTCCTTGTCCAGGTAGAGCCCGAGCATCTGCTGGGTGATCGGGTAGCCCGGGTCGGCGGGGGTGGCCGCGGCCCGCAGGTCGGCGCCGGAGATCAGCGGGGCCGCCAGCACGGCCGCCAGCGACAGCTCGGACTTGGACTCGTCATAGGTCAGCTGGGCGGACGGGTCGGCGTAGTTGCCGGTGGCGAGCATGTCGATGTCGTTCCAGGCGCCCGGGCCGGCGTCCTGGGACTTGTCGAGATCGGCGTGCACCAGCCGGGTGAGCCCGGCGAAGGAGGAGTCGCGGTCGCCGTCGATCCGCCACAGGTTGGCCACGCTCCTGCCCCAGACCCAGGGGGTCTCGCCCTGCGCGGCCGGCTGCAGCGAGAGGCTCAGCACGATCGGGCGGCCGGTGGCGGCCAGCGCGTCGCGCATCCAGCCGTCGCGGGTCTCCAGCGGCAGCTTCTCGTCGCCGACCCGCTGGTCGGGGTCGCTGGCGAGGCAGTTGTCGTACTTGAGGTAGTCCACGCCCCAGGAGGCGAAGGTCCGCGCGTCCTGCTGCTCGTGGTCCAGGCTGCCGGGGAAGCCCTGGCAGGTGTGCAGGGTGGGGCTCTCGTAGAGGCCGAACTTCAGCCCCTTGCTGTGCACGTAGGCGGCGGTGGCGGCCATGCCGTCGGGGAACTTCGCCGGGTCGGCGACCAGGTTGCCGTTGGCGTCGCGGCTGCGGGAGAGCCAGCAGTCGTCGACGTTGACGTACTGGTAGCCGGCGTCGCGCAGCCCGGAGGAGGCCATGAAGTCGGCGGTCTCCTTGACCAGGGCCTCGCTGGTGTTGCAGCCGAAGGTGTTCCAGTCGTCCCAGCCCATCGGCGGGGTCAGGGCGACGCCGTTGTCCAGCGCGTGCGCGGGGGTCGGGGCGAGCAGGGCGCCCGCGCCCAGGCCGGGCAGCGCGAGGGCGAGGGCGAGCAGGGTGCGGCCGAGCAGCGTGCGAGGGGTCAGCGACCGCAGGTGACGGTGGGGCGTCATGGGCGCTCCTGTTTGATTGAGAGTGGAATCCGATGGGTGGGGGATCAGATTCCAACGCGATGCGACACAAGCTAGCGATGTGACATTGCAGTGGCAAGGCTTCGTGCAAGGCCTGCCGTCAATATCCGGTGCCGACCCCTGCCGACTCCCCGCTCACTCCCGGGGCAGGGCTGCCAGCAGCCTGGCCAGCAGGCGCGCCAGTTCGCGCTGCTCCGGGCCGTCCAGTGCGGTGTCCACCAACTGCTGCTCGTGCCGCAGCAGATCGCCCACCGCCGCCTCGACGGCCGCGTGCCCGGCCGCCGTCAGCTCCACCGGCACCGCGCGGCTGCCCGGCTCGGCGGGCAACCGCCGGACCAGTCCGGCCCGTTCGGCCCGGTCCACCCGCTGGGTGACCGCACCTGCGGTGATCAGTGAGCGGGCGGCCAGTTCGCGGGTGGGCAGCCGGTAGGGCGGCCCGGCCCGGCGCAGGGTGCTGAGCAGGTCGAGGGTGGCGTCGTCCATCGCGACCCGGGTCAGGGTGCGGCGCCGGTCGTCGGTCAGCAGCTTGGCGGCCTGCCGGATCCGGGTCAGGATCGGGATCGAGCCGACCGGCAGCTGTGGCTGCTCGCGCTGCCAGGCCCGCGCGATCGCTGCGGCGAGGTCGTCCTCGGGTTCACTCATGCTGCTAGTGTGCCATTCACGTTTAGGTCTAAACGAGGGGATGCGCCATGAGCCGGACCGCACGTCAGATCGTCGTCACCGGGGGAGGCACCGGCATCGGACGGGCGGTCGCCGCCGCCTTCGCCGAACAGGGCGACCGGGTGGTGATCACCGGCCGCCGCAAGGGCGTGCTGGCCGAGGCCGCCGCCGAACTCGGCCCCACCGTGAGCGCCGTCGCCTTCGACGCCGCCGACCCGGCCCAGGTGGCGGCCGCGATGGCCGAACTCCCGGACCAGGTCGACGTGCTGGTCAACAACGCGGGCGGCAACACGGACATCGGCGCCGAGCCGGCCGAGGAGCTGCCCGCCCTTCAGGCCCTGGCCGCCGCCTGGCTGGCCAACCTCAACGCCAACCTGCTCTCCGCCGTCCTGGTCACCACCGCGCTGCGCGAACGGCTGCGCCCGGGCGGCGCGGTGATCAACCTCGGCTCGATCGCCGCCCACCGCGGCGGCTCCGGCTCCTACGGCGCGGCCAAGGCCGCGGTGGAGGCCTGGAACCTGACCCTGGCCCAGCAGCTCGGCCCCGAGGGGATCACCGCCAACGTGATCGCCCCCGGCTACATCGAGGAGACCGAGTTCTTCGGCGCCGGCATCGCGCCCGAGCGCCGCGCCTGGAACATCGCGAACGCCCTCAACCAGCGCGCCGGCACCCCCGCCGACATCGCCGGCACCGCGCTCTACCTGGCCTCACCGGCCGCGAGCCACCTGACCGGCCAGACGCTGCACGTCAACGGGGGTACCTTCAGCGGGCGTTGAGCGCTACGGCAGCGCCCAGCGCTGGGCGGCCGTCCCGTTGCAGGACCAGATCCGCAGCCGGGTGCCGTCGGTCGTGCTGGATGACGGATCGTCAAGGCACGTACCGGACTGGGCACTCACCAGTGCGCCGCCCGCAGTCACGCTCCACTGCTGGTTCGCCCCGCCGTTGCACGGCCACAGCTCGACCGGCGTTCCCGGGGCGGTGGCCGCGCCGGTGACGTCCAGGCACCGGCCGTTGATCCGCAGCGTGCCGTCGGTGGCCGGGCGCCATTGCTGGGCCGGGGTGCCGTTGCAGGTGTACAGGTCGACGGCGGCACCGTTGGCGGTCGCGTCGCCGTAGTCGTCCAGGCACTTGCCCGCGATGCCCGAAGTCACCTGCCCGGTCCGCCAGATGCCCGGATTGCGGTCGATCAGCCCGGCGATCACCGCCCACCCGGGGAAGTCCATCCGCAGCACGCCGGTCTTCCCCGGGCCGGCCGCGTCCAGGTAGTCGAGCAGGCGCTGGTTCTCGCCCTCGCCACCCAGGTAGCCGCCCGCCATGTCGGCCGGATCCGCGCCGAACGGGGCGCAGTTGGACGAGGTGTAGGTGACGTAGAGGGCGCCGGAGGTGTCGTTCGCGGCGTTCGTCAGGTTGCTCTGCGCCTCGCCCCACTTCTTCGCCAGGTCGCACTGGCCCCAGTCGTTCTCCACCGTGCTGCCCGAGTCGCCGCCGGGCAGCTGGGACAGCCCGAAGCCCGCGTACACCTCGCCGCTCGGGCCGGTGAAGTCGGCCAGCACGATGTGGCCGCGCGCCTGGCCGAGCGTGGGGGTGGCGGCGGTGCTGCCGCCGGTCACGGTCGGCGCGTAGAACAGGCCCGGGTAGCGGGCCAGATAGCCGTCGAAGATGCGGATCCGGTCGGCCTCGGTGGTGTTCGACGGATCGTCGGCACAGTGCCCGATCGAACCCGTCCCGCTGCCGCCCTCCGTGGTGTCCGCGTCGCACTCGCCGTGCAGGTTCATCACGACGGTCTCGCTGGGATGCGCACTCAGGAAGGCCTGCGCGTGCGTGAGCACGTCGTCGAAGTTGGCATCCTGGTACACATCGGTGTGATGGATGGCGAACGCCCCGCCGATCACCCGCACCCGGATGTCGACGGCACGGATCCCGGCGTCCAACTGCGCGGTGAGCGTGGCGGCACTGTCCCCGTGATCCTCCTGCGCCTCGTACGCCCAGGGCGCCAGCCCGCCGTGGATGGCGAGCGTGTCGTGCGTGCCGGGAATCGACATCGCGGCCAGACTCGTACCGTCCGGCACCTGCGCCATCCAGTCCGGATGGCTCTGCCCGGTCAGGCTGTTGAACGCGTCCGAGGACGAACTCGGCTGGGCGACGGCCACATCGGGCGCCGCCAGCAGCGCCCCGCTCGCGGCGGCGAGCGTGGCGGCGACGGCGACGGCGGCTCTCATGGCACGCGGCGGCAGTAACGGGGGGAAGCGCACGGGGGTCCTCCTGGGGTGGGGGAGAGGTCGGTCGCCCGACCGACGGTCGGTCGGCCGTGCGATTCTCCGCCCTGGGCCCCGGCCTGGGAAGGCCGCCGTCAGTCGCCGTAGGGCACGAGCGTGTCCAGCTCCAGCTCGAACCCGAACGGCTCGGGGATCCGGATCCGGTCGCCGAACTTCCGGTCGCTGCGCGTGTGGTACTCGTCGTGGTTCGGCTCCGAGAAGAGCGTCACCGTCTGCTGGCGCGGGTCGATGATCAGGTAGAGGGGGATCCGCATCACCGCGTAGTCCCGCAGCTTGTCCATCCAGTCGTTCCCCGGGTTGGACTTCGACACGACCTCCACGGCGATGACCGCTTCGTCGGCCGCGAGGCAGCTCAGGTCCGGGACCCGCGCCATAGCCATGTCCGAGCTCGCGACCGCGCTGTCGTTGCCGAACAGATAGCCCGCGGGTGCATGCTGCTCGAACTGGCGCTGCACGAGGCCGACGTTCAGCTGGTGGATGCTGGACGGCGCGGCCTGAATGATCAGGGTGTCGCCGGACCACTCGATCCGGACACCTTCGGGGGCGGTTCGCTGCAGGTCCTCCACGAAGTGGCGGTGCTTCTCGTAGAAGCCCACGGTGTCCTCCCAGGGGTTGCCCCGACCACCGTACGGCAGCCGGGGCGTGGCGGGTGGTCGGGCACGAGGTCACCCCCGGCGGCGGGGTGGGGCGGGGAGGACGGGGCCGGCGGCCTTGAGGGTCCGCAGTACGGGTGAGGACTCCAGGCAGTGGATGCCCCGGAGCGCGCCGAGCCGGTGGGCCAGGTAGGCGTGCAGGTCGGCGGGGCCGCTGCAGAGGGCGTTGGCGACCAGGTTGGTCGGGCCGGTGGTGGCGGCGACGTAGGCCAGCTCCGGGTGCCGGGCCAGGGCGGTGGCCACCTCGTGCAGACGGCCCGGGGCGACCGACAGCCAGAGCAGCGCCTGGGTGGCAGCGCCGAACAGGGTGCTGTCGACCTCCACGTCGAAGAAGAGTGTGCCGCCGGCCCGCAGCTCCGCCAGCCGGCGGGCGATGGTGGCGGGCGACCAGCCGGTGGCGGCGGCCAACTCGGCGAGGCCGGCCCGGCCGTCCCGCTGCAGGGCGGCGAGCAGGTGGTGGTCCGCGTCACCGAGTCCGCCCGGTCCGGCGGCCGGCCCGGGCCCGGCGGCGCCGCCCTCGCTCGGCGCCAGCCGCAGCTGCTGCTCCGCGGTGAGCGCGGTGCCGGTGGCCTGCCAGCCGGTGGGGCCGCCGAGGTAGGTGTGCAGCAGACAGTGCGCGGAGACGGCGGTGATGCTCGCCGTCCGGGGGATGTCCCGGAGCAGCAGGGTGTGGCTGGCGGAGGAGAGCGTGGTGTTCACGATCGCGGTGATCTCGGTGCCGCCGGAGGTGAGCTTCACCCAACTGGTGTCGGGCCGGCGGACCAGCGCCTGCGCCACGTCCTGGGCCGAGTGCGGACTCGCGCTGAGCCGTACCAGCCACTGGGCCCGCCCCGCCCGCTCCGGATCGGCCAGACCGACCACGCGCAGCGAGGCCTCGGCGCGCAGCTGCCGGTACCGGCGGCCGACCGTCTGCGGTGAGACGTCGAGCACGGCGGCGATCCTGCTGAACGGCGCGCGCCCGTCGATGCGCAGCGCGTGGATCAGAGCGCGGTCGAGGTCGTCGAGCATGGTTCAGTATGGCAGGGTCGGTGCCTGGTGGCCGGCGCCCGGTGGCGGCGTGGCCGGGCTACAACTCCACGACGACCAGGCCAAGATGCCCACCGCGGACGACCTCGCAGGCAGCCTGCGGAGCCCGTTCGATGCCGTCGATCCGCACGTGCGGGACGGCGATCTCGCCGCTCCGCAGCCACCCGGCCAACCGGGCCGTCCACTCGGCTCGGGCGGTGGTGGTGGCGACGTCGTCGGCACTGAAGCCGCGCAGGGTGATCCGCTTGAGGATGAGCTGGAAGGAGTCGAGCTCCACCGGGGAGCCGGTACCGGGCCGTGCGGGGTCGAGCTGCCCGGAGAGCGCGCCGACCAGGACGTACCGGGCCCCGGGCCGCGCCACCCGCACGGCCGCCTGGAGCTGGTCGCCGCCGACGCTGTCGAGGAGGACGTCGATGCCGTCCGGCGCGGCCAGCGCCAGCTGCTCCGCCAGCGGTGCCTGCGCACTGCGCACCACGGCGGCGTCGTAGCCGAGTTCGGCGACCAGCCGCTCGGCCTTCGCCGGGGAGCCGGTGCTGCCGATCACCCGTCCGGCGCCGAGCAGTCGGGCGATCCGGCCGGCCATCGAGCCGATGGCGCCGGCCCCGCTGGAGACGAACACCGTGTCACCGGGCCGGAGTTCGACGCCCCGGGTCAGGGCGGCATAGGCGGTCCAGCCCATCGAGAGGCTCGCGACCGGGTCCGGCAGGTCCGCGTCCAGCGGGGTGCACTCGGCGGCGGGCACCACCGCGTACTCGCGCCAGCCCGACCAGTGGGTGACCAGGTCGCCGGACTGCAGGCCGGTGCCCCCGGGCGCCGTCACCACCTCGCCGACCGCCGCACCGACCAGCGTGTCACCGGGGCGCAGGACCGGGAAAGGGGTGCCCTCGGTGGCCCCGGCGATCAGCATCCGCAAGGTGCCGGCGACGTGGAAGAGCCGGTTGCGGACCAGCACCTCGCCGGGCCCCGGCAGCGGCAGCAGAGCCTCGACCACGGCGAAGTCCTCAGGCCGCGGAAGCCCGTGCGGCACGGCGGCGAGGCGGACTTCACGGTGCGTCGTGGGGAGGGCGGTGGGCATGGGAGCTCCTCGGCGTGGAAGGGGACGCTGCCCTGGCGCTGCTGGTCACAGCCCGGGCCGGTGGTTCCCATGGACGGTCACCGGCCCGGGCTGCGACCAGCAACGGGGTCCGCTTGGTGGATTCCTTCCATCCGAGCGCCCCCCAGCCGCGATTTCTCACACCGCCGCTCTCTCCTGTGCCCGTACTTCGGGGGTGCGTGAGCTGACCGAGGATGACGGCACAGCAGTTCGCCGATGCGATGCCGGTACGAAAAGCCCCGCCGGAGCATCGCTCGAACGACTGATGTCCACCTGCGCAGTCCGGTGGCCGACGGAGTGGCGGCGGACAATTGCGGGGTGGTCGGCTAGCGATTCGGGGGAGTCCTATGCACAACACATGGCACTACGATCGATGGATCGACGTCACTGTCCTGCTCCGCGATGACGGGGTCTCCTGCGAACGGGCGATCAAGGCGTTCACAGCTCGCGGTTGGACGATGGCACCTGCCACCAGCGAGGGACGCGACAGCCCGTTCCGGGCCGGCTATCGAGCCCATGTCGTCACGGTCGGCCGCGACGGTGGTCGGTGGCGGGCCCGAGCCGCTGCCGTCTGTGAGGTAGCCGAGCTCATTCGTGTCGCTGGGCTGCGTGGTGCGGAAGTCAGAGATGCCGACTTTCCCGAACGCACCGACGACAATTATCTCTACCGCCTGCACCGTGTTTGGCGGCACACGCACTCCGCGCCGCAGCGGATGATCGGGAGGTGCGCCTGTGCGCTTGGCCTCCTGGACACCGGTGACGTCGCCAGACTGCGGCCGGGAGACAACATCAGAGCGGAGGCCGACCGGCTCGAACGGCTGCGGGGCCATCGGGTCGGCGATCACATGCTCCGAGAGACCTGGATGGATCAACCGCCCAAGCCGCGCGACCCGGCCGCTGCGAGCCGCGAGGCGGCGAGCGAGGCACCGAGGATCAGTGATGAGGCGGGGTCCGTCCTGTTTCTCGCCCTGTTCACGATGTCCCTTCTCCTCGGTGCCGAACTGCCGCCGGCCCGTACCGCGAACGTGCGCGCTCTGCTGGCGGCGGCACTCCTGCTGACACTCCTGGGGGCCATGGCCTTCGTCCACTGCAGCGGGCGCCGCCGCGACGGGCTGCCCATGCTTCGGCTCATCGCCCTGACGTGCTTCGCAAGCGCGGCCATCACGGTCATCCCCGCCACCTTGGGCGCCGTCCTGAGCAGCAGAGTTCCCCACCTGGGGCCGAAGGTGCCGGTCCAGATCGTCCTGGTGCTGTTCGGGGCCGTCGGAACGGCGTTGCTGGCCCGTCGCTCCTGGCTCGTGCGGGCCGGCCTGGTTGCCGTGCCCGTGGCGCTCACACTGCTGCGGCCGGTGCTGCCCGTCGGCGCGAGCACGCTCTATGAGGTGTACCTGGAGGACTTCGGCCTGAGGGCGGCCGAGCTGCCCGTCTCCACCCTCTGGCGCACCCTTGCGGGACTGAGTGTCGTCTTCCTCGTCCTCAAGGTGCTGCTGGTACCGCTGGGCGCACTGGGATGGCTGCGCTACTTCCATGTCAGGTTCCGGCCAGCCATGACGGCTTACCCCGTGGTGGCCCTCTTCCTCATGACATGGGTGCTCCTGACCATCCAGGGCGCCATGAATCATCCGGCGCGCGCCGCGGACAAGCTCCGCTCGCAGGCTGTCGCCGGGCGGCCGCCAACCGCGTACTTCGGTGTCCAGCCACGTCTGGTCTGCGTCAGGGCGCTGTCTGCGAACATCCCGATCGACGGTGAGAGCCTGCCGACGGCACGGCCGCTGCTCTGGTTCGGCACGGTCACCGACCGCGCACCGCTCTGGGATCCACGGACGGGTGAGACCACCCGTCCGTTCGCGCGCGATGTGGCGATCGTTCCGGCGCACCCTGACGCGACCACCGGGGCACTCGGCTGCTGAGGCCCCTCAGCGCCCAGCCGCAGCCTCGGTGAGCCGCTGTGCCACGCTCGGTGCTCCTGCCCAGTGCAGGTGGAGGTAGCTCGCGTGGACGTTGTCCGCTGTGAAGCCCTCGGTGTGGGGGGTGCCGGTCGGGGTGCGCCAGGCCCAGGCGGGGGTGGGGCCGTTGCCCGGGGTGCAGGTGGTGCGGTGGAACTCGTGGCCGCGGATGCGGGTGCCGGCGGCGGCGAGTGGGCTGTCGTGCAGGGCGACGGCCTCGCGGTAGCCGAGGGTGAGGCGCTCGGTCATCCGGGCGGTGGTGTCGAGCACGCCGCACATCGGGCGCCCGTCCAACTCGCGTCCCAGGTAGAGCAGTCCGGCGCACTCGGCGGCGATCGGGGCGCCGCCGGCGGCGAGGTCGGCGATCGCCGCGCGCAGCGGGGCGTTGTCGCTCAGCTGGGCCGCGTAGACCTCGGGGAACCCGCCGCCGATCACCAGGGCGGACGTGCCGTCGGGCAGGCGGGTGTCGTGCAGCGGGTCGAAGGGGAGCAGCTCCGCCCCGGCGGCGGTGAGGAGTTCGGCGTTCTCCGCGTAGGAGAACGAGAAGGCGGGGCCGGTGGCCAGCGCGATCCGGGGGCGGCCGGCGACCGGGGTGACCTCGGCGGCCGGGTCCCAGGCCTCGGCGCGCAGCGGCGGGGCGGAGCGGGCCAGCGCCAGCACGGCGTCCAGGTCCACCGAGGCGGCGATGAGTTCGCCCATCTCGGCGACGGCGCGCAGCGCCTCGGCGGAGCGCTCCACCACCGGCACCAGGCCCAGGTGGCGGGAGGGCGTGGCGACGGCCGCGGTGCGGCGCACCGCGCCGAGCACCGGCACGCCAGCGCCCTCCTCCAGGGCCTCGCGCAGCAGGTGCTCGTGCCGGTCGGAGGCGACCCGGTTGAGGATCACCCCGGCCAGGCGCACTTCGGGGTCCCAGGAGGCGAAGCCGTGCACCAGCGCGGCCACCGAGCGGGACTGCGAGGAGCCGTCCACCACCAGGACCACCGGCGCCCGCAGCAGCTTGGCGACCTGCGCGGTGGAGGCCAGCTCGCCGCGCCCGGAGGCGCCGTCGAACATCCCCATGACGCCCTCGACCACCGCCAGGTCGGCCCCGGCGGCGCCGTGCCGCAGCAGCGGCTCGATCCGCTCGGGGCCGCACAGGAAGGCGTCCAGGTTGCGCCCCGGCCGGCCGGTGGCCAGGCCGTGGTAGCCCGGGTCGATGTAGTCGGGGCCGACCTTGTGGGGGGAGACCTTCAGGCCGCGCGCGGTGAGCGCGGCCATCAGGCCGGTGGCGACGGTGGTCTTGCCCGCGCCCGAGGAGGGGGCGGCGATCACGACCCGGGGGAGGTGCGGCACAGCTGTTCCTACCACTCGATCCCGCGCTGGCCCTTGCGGCCGGCGTCCATCGGATGCTTCACCTTGGTCATCTCGGTGACCAGGTCGGCCAGTTCGAGCAGCGGCTCGGGTGCGTAGCGGCCGGTGATCACGACGTGTTGGGAGCCGGGACGCTCCCGCAGCACCTCCACCACCTCGGCGACGTCCACCCAGCCCCAGTGCATGGGGTAGGTGAACTCGTCCAGCACGTACAGCCGGTAGGTCTCGGCGGCGAGGTCGCGCTTGACCTGCTGCCAACCCTCCTTCGCCGCCTCCTCGCTGGACTCCAGATCCCGCTGCACCCAGGACCAGCCCTCGCCCATCTTGTGCCAGGTGACGCTGCCGCCCTCGCCGGAGGCGCCCAGCACCTTCAGCGCGTTCTCCTCGCCCACCTTCCACTTGGCGGACTTGACGAACTGGAACACCCCGATCGGCCAGCCCTGGTTCCAGGTGCGCAGCGCGAGCCCGAAGGCGGCGGTCGACTTGCCCTTGCCAGGACCGGTGTGCACGGCGGTGATCGGCTGGGTACGGCGCTGACGGGTCGTCAGGCCGTCGTCGGGGACGGTCTCGGGCTTGCCCTGGGGCATCGGGTCACGCTGCCTTTCGCGCGGAGGGGAGGGCGGAGGGACGGGCGGAGGGGAGGGAGGGGGAACGGTGGGCGTGCACCAGGGCGGCCACGCCCTCGGCGCGCAGCTCGTCCAAGGTGACGGTGGTGGCGCGCAGTTGGGCCGCCAGGGTGCCGGCGAGGCCGAGTCGCACCGGCCCCGACTCGCAGTCCAGCACCACGGCGGCGGTGCCCTGGGCGGCCAGCAGGCCGGCGGCCCGGCCCGCCTCGCCGAGCGCCGCGCGCCCGCCGGTGGCCCGTCCGTCGGTGACCACGACGAGCAGCGGGCGGCGCAGCGGATCGCGCAGCCGCTCCAGCCGCAGCACCTCGTGGGCCCGCAGCAGCCCGGCGGCCAGCGGGGTGCGGCCGCCGGTGGGCAACTGCTCCAGGCGGGCCGCGCCGACCTCCACCGAGGAGGTGGGCGGCAGCGCCAGTTCGGCCCCGGCGCCGCGGAAGGTGATCAGGCCGATCTTGTCCCGGCGCTGGTAGGCGTCCATCAGCAGCGAGAGCACCGCGCCCTTGACCGCGGTCATCCGCTGCCGGGCCGCCATCGAGCCGGAGGCGTCGACCACGAAGAGCACCAGGTTGGACTCCCGTCCGTGGCGCACCTGTTCGCGGAAGTCGTCGCTGCGCAGCTCCAGCGCCCGCCCCGCCCGGCCCCGGGCCAGCTGGTGCGGAGCGGCGGCCCGCAGGGTGGCGGACAGGTGCAGCCGGGTCAGCGTGCCCTGCGGGCGCCGGGCGCGCACCGTGTGGCCGCCGTCGGTCTCGGCGGGCGAGCGCCGGCCCTGGGTGCCGTGGCCGGTGCCGGGGACCTTGAACAGCCTTGTCCGGTACGGGTGTTCGGCTGCCACGGGGGCGGACTCGCGGGACGGCGCGGCCGGGTTGGGCAGCCGCGGCGGGGTGTCGGTGGCGGGTTCGGCCGGTGCCGAGGGCTCGGCGGGCTGCGACGCGGCGGGGTCGGGCGCACCACCGCCGTCCGGCCCGCCCTCGGGCCCGCCGTCCGGTCCGTCGTGGTCCGGACCGCCTTCCGGCCCGTCGCCGCCGTCCTGCGGGCCACCGTCGTCCGGACCGCTGCCCTGCGGCCCGTCGCCCTCCGGCGGCTCCGGCTCCTCGCCGCCCTGCTGGCCGTGCTCGTCCAGCGTCCGCTCCAGCTGCTCCTCGTCCAGCCCGGGCGCGTCGAACGGATTGCGCCGGCGCCGGTGCGGCAGCGCGAGCCGCGCCGCCATGCGGACGTCGTCCTCGGCCACCGCCGTGCGCCCGTCCCAGGCCGCCAGCGCGACCGCCGTGCGGGCCATCACGATGTCGGCGCGCAGCCCGTCCACCTCGAAGGCCGCGCAGACGGCGGTGATCTGCCGCAGCGCCGCGTCGCCGAGCACCACCGAGGGCAGCAGCCCGCGCGCGGTGGTGATCCGCTCGGCCAGCGCCCGCTCCTCGTCCTGGTAGCGGGCCGCGAAGCCGGCCGGGTCCGCGTCGTAGGCGAGCCGGCGGCGCACCACCTCGGCCCGCTCCACCGGGTCCCGGGTGGCCGCGATCTCCACGGTCAGCCCGAACCGGTCGAGCAGCTGCGGACGCAGCTCGCCCTCCTCCGGGTTCATCGTGCCCACCAGCAGGAACCGCGCCGCGTGCCGCACCGAGACGCCCTCGCGCTCCACGTACGAGCGCCCCATCGCCGCGGCGTCCAGCAGCAGGTCCACCACGTGGTCCTGGAGCAGGTTGACCTCGTCGATGTAGAGCACGCCGCGGTGCGCCTGGGCCAGCAGGCCGGGCTCGTAGGCCTTCACGCCCTGGGCGAGGGCCCGCTCCAGGTCCAGCGAGCCGACGATCCGGTCCTCGGTCACCCCGACCGGCAGCTCCACCAGGCTTGCGGGGCGCGCCAGTTCACCCGGCGCGGGGTGCGGGCCGTCCGGGCACTGCGGGTCCGGCGCCGCCGGGTCGCAGGCGAAGCGGCAGCCGTCGACCACCGTGATCGAGGGCAGCAGCCCGGCCAGCGCGCGCACCATGGTCGACTTGGCGGTGCCCTTCTCGCCGCGCACCAGCACCCCGCCGACGGCCGGCGAGACGGCGTTCAGCAGCAGGCCGAGCCGCAGGTCCGCCATGCCGACGATCGCGGTGAAGGGGTATCGGACGTCGCTCACGGGCGGTCACCTTCCATAGTGCGCGCAGCCGGCGCGCCCGGGGGTACGAACGGTGCGTCGCCGACGACGCCGCCCTCGATCAGCCGCCACAGCGCGTCGGTGTCGGCGTGCTCCTCGATCAGGTCGCCCAGCCGGTCCAGCCGGGCCTCGCGGGCGGCGGCGAACGCGGTGTCGGGGGCCGGGGTGAAGTCCCGTCCGGCGAGCGCGGCCACCTCGCGCAGGAACGCGCGGCGGAAGCCGTCGTTCTCCAGCGCCCCGTGCCAGGTGGTGCCCCAGACCGCGCCCTCGCGGCAGCCGTCCAGGAAGGCCTCTCCGCCCTCCACGGTCACCACCCCGTGGTGGATCTCGTAGCCCTCGACCCGCTCGCCGAAGGCCTCGCCGACCGGTCGGGCGAGCACCTTCTCCGGGCCGAACTCGACCGCGGTCGGCAGCAGCCCCAGACCGTCCACCTGCCCCGCGCCCGACTCCACGACGTCGGTGATCCGCCGCCCCAGCATCTGGTAGCCGCCGCAGATCCCGAGCACCGGGCGTCCGGCGGCGGCCCGCTCGCGCAGCGTCCGCTCCAGGCCGCGCTCGCGCAGCCAGGCGAGGTCGGCGACGGTGGCCCGGGTGCCGGGCAGCACCACGAGGTCGGCGTCGGCCAGCTCCTCGGGGCGGGTGGCCCAGCGCACCAGCACCCCGGGTTCCTGGGCCAGCGCGTCCAGGTCGGTGAAGTTGGACAGCCGGGGGAAGCGCGGCACGGCCACCCGCAGCACGTCCGCGCCGTACGGGCCGACCGCCTCCGTGTGCGCCACCGCGGTGGACAGGTCCAGCGAGTCCTCGGCGTCCAGCCACAGGCCCGCCAGCATCGGCAGGGTGCCGAGCACCGGACGGCCGGTCAGCTCGTGCAGCATGTCCAGGCCGGGCTTCAGCAGCCGGGCGTCGCCGCGGAACTTGTTCACCAGCCAGCCCGCCACCAGGCGCTGGTCCTCGGCCGAGAGCAGCGCCAGGGTGCCGAACATCGCGGCGAACACCCCGCCGCGGTCGATGTCGCCGACCACCACCACCGGCAGCTCGGCGGCCCTGGCCAGGCCCATGTTGGCGATGTCGCCGGCGCGCAGGTTGATCTCGGCGGGTGAGCCCGCGCCCTCGCAGATCACCACGTCGAAGCGGCGGCGCAGGTCCGCCAGGCACTCCAGCGAGCGCTCCAGCAGATAGGGCTTGCGGTCCCGGTAGTCGAGCGCGCCGACCTCGCCGACCGGGCGGCCGAGCAGCACCACCTGGCTGCGCCCGTCGGCGCCCGGCTTGAGCAGCACCGGGTTCATCGCCGCCTCCGGCTCGACCCGGGCCGCCTGGGCCTGCATCACCTGGGCGCGCCCGATCTCGGCGCCGTCCAGGGTGACCATCGAGTTGAGCGACATGTTCTGCGCCTTGAACGGGGCCACCTTGACGCCCCGGCGCACCAGCCAGCGGCAGATCCCGGCGGTCACCACGCTCTTGCCGGCATCCGAGGTGGTGCCGGCCACCAGCAGTGCGTTGCTCATATCCGCTCCTTGTGGGTCAGCGTCCGCACGGCCAGGCGCAGCGCCACCGTGGTCCCCAGCGCCAGCAGCCCGACCCGGCGCGAGAGCCGGCAGGCCCGCTCGATGTCCGCCACCGCGACCGGGCGCAGTTCGGCGCCGAGCACCGGCCGGTGCTCCACCTTGGCGCCGTAGTGCAGCGTGCCGCCCAGGCGTACGCCCAGCGCGCCCGCGAAGGCCGATTCGGCCTGCCCGGCGTTCGGGCTCGGGTGCGCGCCGCCGTCGCGCCGCCAGACGCGCCAGGCGGTGTCCCGGCGCTCCGCCGCGGCCACCGTGAGCAGCGCGGTCAGCCGGGCGCCGGGCCAGCCGGCCACGTCGTCCAGCCGGGCCGCGGCCCAGCCGAACCGGCGGTAGCGCGCCGACTTGTGACCCACCATCGCGTCCAGCGTGTTGACGGCCCGGAACGCGAGCAGCCCGGGGGCGCCCGCGACCGCGCCCCAGACCAGGGCGTTGACCACGGCGTCGGCGGTGTTCTCGGCCACCGACTCGACCACGGCGCGGGCCAGCTGCTGCTCGTCCAGCGCGCTCGGGTCGCGCCCGCACAGGTGCGGCAGGCGCCGGCGGGCGGCTGCCAGATCACCGGCGGTCAGCGCGGCGCCGACGGTACGGGCCTCGCGGGCGAGCGAACTGCCGCCGAGCACGGTCCAGGTGGCGGCGGCGGTCAGCGCGGCGGCGCCCGCCCGGTGCCGGCCGGCCAGCTGCTGCACGCCCGCCGCGCCCGCCGCCACCGCGGTGACGCAGAGCGCGGTGTGCAGCGCCCCCGCCCCGCGGTGGTCGCGCCAGAGCGCGCGTTCCAGCCGTCCGGCCGCCCGGCCGAAGGCGGCCACCGGGTGGCCGCGGCGCGGGTCGCCGAACCGGGCGTCGGCGGCGTAGCCGGCCAGGGCGCCGAGGGCGTACGGCAGCGCGCGGTGGGAAACCCCCGCCATCTGTTGCGTGTCCTCACTCAGGGTCCGCGCCCTGGATCGACGAAACGGGGGCGAGAGTCTCCTGGCTCCCGGGTGGTGACGCACCCCCGGGCCTTCCAACGGCCCTGTGGCGGACCGCCGTGACCGTTCGTCGGGCGTGCTCCCCGGTGACAGTGGCGGGACCGCGCCGGATTCGCACCGGCTTCCTCTCCATGCCTCCGATTGGCCCAAGGATCCCATCACGCGCGCGAAGCGGGAGTCAACCAGGTCACCGGCCGAGTCGGTCACACCACCGGGGCGCCCGGGCCGGTGCCGGACCAGCGGCGGGGGCGCCGGCCGGCGCCCCCGCCGCTGGCCGATCGTCCAACGGCGGTCGGCGGGCCGCCGACCGGCTTCGTGCGTTCCGCGGGTGGGGGCGCCGCGACCCCGACTCTAGCGTCGGCCCATGCGAAGAAGCAGGCCACCGGCCCCCACCCCGGTCCCGTTCTCCCCGCGGGCCGCCCGCGCCCACCGCGAGAGCCTCGGCCTGACACCCGAACAGGTGGTGCGCGCGATGTCCGCGCACGGCGTGCGCCTGCTCGCGCCCCACCTGACCGCCTGGGAGAGCGGCGAGCTGCGCCCCACCGAGCGGGAGTTCATCGCGCTGGCCCGGGCCCTGTGGTGCCCGGCGGCCGAGCTGATGGGCGCACCGCCCGCCTCGCTGCGCGACTTCCGGGTGGCCCGGGAGCTGACCGTGGAGCAGGCCGCGGCCCGGATCGGGATGGGCCCGGACGCCTACCTCGGCGCCGAGCGCACCGGGCGCTGGAGCGGAACCCCGGAGCAGAGCGCCGCGCTGGTCGAGGTGCTCGGCCTGACCCTGCGGGACCTGGTGCTGCGGGTGTGCGGCGCGGGCGAGGCGCTCGACCAGCGGCTGCGGAGTTGCGTCGAGGGGCGCTGGCAGGCCCAGCTGCCGGCGGTGGCGGCGCTGGTGCCGGTGCCGCGGCCGAGCCTGGCCGCGGTGCTGGCCGCGCTCCCGGGCGAGTACCAGGTGGCCTCGCACTGGGGCGCCGGCTCCTGGGGCACCCCGGCGCCCGCCGCAAAGGGCCCGCGGTCCGCGGAGCCGGCGGTGCCGCGGCTCGACCGCTTCTGGGCGCTGCTGGCCCGCCAGGACACCGGTGGGATCCCGGTCTGACCTGCCGCCGGGGTGCTCCGCGGCTCAGAAGAGCGCGTAGCCCAGCCACCCCGCCAGCAGGCCCGCCGCCAGCAGCACCGTGCCGAGCCCGTAGGCCCGCCCCCGCTTGTCCGAGTGGCGGGCCAGCAGGAAGAGGAAGACCAGGCCGAACCCCGCCAGCAGCACGGCCACCACCATCACGGCCCCGCCGAGGACGGGCCCCAGCGTGCCGGAGTGGTCCGCGGGATTGGGGTGCGCTATCGCGGCAAGTTCCACAGCGCCGTCCTATCTGTTCTCATCTGTTCCCACCGCGGCCGGGCCGCGGACTAACCCGTCGGCTGTTCGGCCGGCGGGAGGTTGATCTTCGGCATGTCCTTGAGGCCAGCCTCGATCTTGGACAGTGTCTGCACGTCCGACTCGATACCGCCGCCAGCAGCATAGATGGCCGTGTTGAGACCGGTGCTGAAGCCGTCCTTGGCGCCGGTCTCGCGCAGGGTGGCGCGGTAGCTGAGGTTCTCACCGCCCAGCAGGCCCTTCTCCTCCAGGGCGTTGAAGACCTCGTGGTTGGTCGCGTTGCCGAGGCCGCCGGTGGCGGCGTTGGTGAGCGCGTCCTGCCAGTCCTGGCTGCCGGTGGCGCCGCCCCACAGGTCGGCGGTGAGTCCGCCGGAGACGTTGCCCAGCGCGCCGTTGACGGTGGTGCCCAGCCGGCCGTCCCCGCTGAGGATGTCGGCCAGCTTCCCGGACGCGCTCGGCGCCAGGCCCGCGCCGAGGCCGGTGACGACCGCGGTGCCGAGCGCTTCGCGCGACCCGGTGGTCATGTCCCCGGTGAGGTCGACCTTCTGCCCGGTGGCAGCCTGGTTGAGCGCCATCGCGCCGGTGTCGGCCACGAAGTTGGTGACGAAGGCTTCGCCGCCCTTCTTGAGGAAGGCGGCCCCGAACTTCGCCACGAAGACCAGCATCTTCTCCAACAGCTGCGCGTACTTCTCGGCCATTCCGGTGAACTTCGCGATCAGCGCGGCGACCTTCTCGGCCGCCGTGGTAAAGGCCTTCACCAGGTCCGTGATCTTGGCGACCTTGGAGACCACCGCCGCGTTGGCCAGCAGGTCGGACAGGAATCCGGTGAAGAGCGAGAGCGCGGCCCCCGCCACCTCCATCTCGGCGATCTGCACCCCGATGTCGATGATCTGCTCGTTGATCGAGTCGATCGTGTCGGCGTACTCGCGCAGACCGGCGGCGACCTGGTGGAAGTTGCCGGCGACATCCTGGATGACCTTCTTCTGGGCGGCCCATGCCTGTCCGAAGGCCGTGCGGGCCGCGCCCGACCAGTCCTTCTGGTCCAGGCCCTCGATGGCGAGGTCGATGCCGGTGGCCAGGCCGGTGAGCTCATCGCCCATCGCGTCCCAGGCAGCCGCCATCTTGCGCAGCTGGTCGCCGTCGCCGCCCGGCAGCTCCACGCCGCAGGCCTGCAGGACCTCAAGGACCTTGTGGTCTATCGCACCGTTGAACGACATGCCGTCAGCCTCTCAGGCCGTCTGTCCGACGGAGGACATCTTCTGGTGCGCGGCGGCCTCCGCCGCCGCGTAGGCGGACGCGGTCGCCCGCAGCCGGTCGGCGTTGCCGCCCAGCACCTGGTGCAGCTGCCCGAGCGCCTTGGTGGTGCTGCCGAGCAGGCTCTGGTACTGGCTCAGCGCGCCGTCGCAGGCCCCGAGCAGGCCGAACGCCTGGCCGGCGGTGTCCGCGGCCGAGGTGAAGGAGGACACCTGCCCGTTGAACTGCCCGGCCTCGGTGTCGAACCTGCCGGCCAGCGAGGTGAGTGAGGCCGGGTGGACCTCGAACTGGCCGCCCCCGCCGCCGTCTGTGCCCGCGTTCATCGCTGTTCTCCCGTTGCTCCGGCGTTCAGGCCCCCGTGGCCGCAGTCGCGCGCATCATGTTAGAGCGTCCCTCCAGCCGCGGACGGCCGGGTCCCCGACACCCGCGCAGAGCTTGCGCAAGACCGCCGCGGGGTCCGACCAATGGTGCCGATGCGGTGCGCCCGAGGTGCCCGGACGGCGGTGCTGCGGTGGCCGGACGGCATGACGCGCGGTGGACTGGGAAGGTCGTGTCCGACCCGCCGTCGCCGTGTACACCGCCGTCACCAGTCCCGGGAGAGCCATGCGTTGGGGAACCGCCGTCGTCGCAGCCACCGCCGTCGCCGCCGCGGGGGCGGCGGCCCTGCTGATCGGGCGCCGGGTCGCCGATCTGAGCCTGCGCCCCGAGCTCGCCGAGGACGGCGGCCTCAAGGGCGAGCCCGCCCTGCGGGTGCTGGAGGTCGGCGCCCAGGAGGTGAGCCTGACCCGCACTCAGGCCGGCCTGCGCCGCGGTCGCTACGCGCTGGACTGGCCGGGCGGCCACGCGGTCGTCGGCCAGGTGCTGCGCACCGGCCCGCGCAGCGTCACCCGCCGCCTGGAGCTGACGGCCGGCGCCCCGCTGACGGCGGGCACCGAGGTGGAGCTGAGCCCCCGGGTGCTGCGCGGCGACCCGGGCTCGGCCTGCGGCCTGGACTACATGGACGTGATCGTCGACGGCGAGCTCGGCGCGCTGCCCGCCTGGTACGTGCCGGCGGTCCGCGGCACCTGGGTGATCGCGGTGCACGGCCGGCTCGCCGACCGCCGCCAGGCGCTGCCCGTGCTGCCGGTGCTCAAGCGGCTCAACCTGCCCGCGCTGGTGGTCAGCTACCGCGGCGACCAGGGCGCCCCGGCCTCGCCGGACGGGATCGGGCACTTCGGCGAGACCGAGTGGCACGACGTGGAGGCGGCGATCCGGTTCGCCAAGGAGGCGGGCGCCGGGCGGATCGTGCTCTACGGCTGGTCGGTGGGCGCGTCGACGGTGCTGCAGACCGCCGCCCGCTCCGACTACCGCGAGTCGGTGGCCGGTCTGGTGCTGGACTCGCCGGTGCTCGACTGGTCGGCCTCGGTGCGCGGGGTGGCCGCCCGGTCCGGCGTGCAGGGCGCGCTGGCGGGGAAGCTGGGGGCCTGGTCGGCCGAGGCCCGCACCGGCGTGGACCAGGACGCCTTCGCCCGGATCGCCGACGGCGCCGAGCTGGCCGCGCCCACCCTGCTGCTGCACAGCCCGCAGGACACCGTGGTGCCGTTCGCCGCCGCCCAGCGCCTGGCCGACCGCCGCCCGGACCTGGTAAGCCTGTACCCGGTGCCGGACGCCGGGCACGCCGCGCTGTGGAACGCCGACCCGCACGGGTACGAGGAGCGGCTGCGGCGCTTCCTGACGCCGCTGCTCTGATCCGGCCGCCGCGCTGATCCGGCGCCGCTCCGATCCGGGGGCAGCCGCCCGTGCCGGATGCGCGCACTGGGTCACCCCTTGACCACGGTCCGTGCCCCCCACTAGTGTCGTGCACAAGTCACGCGGCCGTCCCTGGGCCCGGTTTGGCCGCTCTTGCCCCGAGTCCGCCCGGCCGGCCACCCCAGTCCGTCGAAGACGCGCCGAACTCGATGTGACAGAAGCCCCGTACACGGGGAAGACTGCACGGCGTGACGTCTCGGAATCCGCGCGACCGTGATGCCCCGCTCCCGCCGACCACGGGTACCGGCGCGACGGTGACCCGTCTACCCGGTACGACCCGGCGCGTCGACGGCACCCAGCCGGGCCGCCCCGCCGCACCGCGCCGGCGCCCGCCCAAGCCGGCCCCCGGCCGCGGCCGGCTCCCGGTGCCCGAGGGCTTCCCCGGCCCCGCCGAGCTCGCCCCGCTGGCCCGCCGGATGCTCACCGACGCGGTGCGCATCGCGCGCTGGGCCGGCGAGCTGGAGGCCGTCGACAAGCGCGGCGAACTGCTCCCCGACGACGCCCGCGCGGCCGGCCGCGCGCTGGCCATGACGGTCGGCGCCGCGGCCAAGGCCTGGGGCCAGGCCCTGCTGGTCGGCCTGGTCGAGCCGCGGGACGGCGGCGCCGCCCCCGGCTGGCGGCTGCACGCCTGGGAGCACGACGACGAGGCCGTGCTGCGCGGCTGGTCCGCGCTCTTCGACGCCTGGACCCTGCTCGCCCCGGTGCCGCCCGCCGCGCTGCGCGGCGTCTTCGCGGTGCTCGCCGGACAGGCCGTGGACCAGGCGCCCCAGCTGCTCTCCTTCCTCCACCTGGTGGACGGCCCGGTGGCCGAGAGCGAGCTGATGGAGCTGCTGCGGCGCGGCCTCGGGGCGCCGCCCGGCCACCAGGCCCACGGCGCCGGTGCGGGCTTCGTGAGCCTGTCGCCGGTGCCGCACGCGGCCTCCGCCGTCTCGGCCGTGCGCGGCACCTGCCGCGAGCCGCAGATCGACACCCCGCCCGCGCCCTCCGACATCGCCGCCGTACTGGACTGGATGCTGGACGGCCTGACCGCCGTCGGCGCCGTGGTGCGGGCCGACGCCGCCGCCGAGCTCTCCTCGCTGGGCCACTGGGCGGTGCGCGCCAAGCTGGAGGAGATCTGCACGGTCGCCCAGACCGCCGCCGGCCACATCGAGCAGAGCGCGCTGGAACTGCTGGACGCCTGCGCCCACTACTCCCCGGGCCCGGCCCGGGCCGAGTACCGGGCCTGGGTCGCCGCCCGCCCGGTGGACCGCGCCGTCCACGAGCTCCTGGAGGCCGCCCGCGGCGAGGACGCGCTGCTGCGCGGGCTCGCCTTCGAGGCGCTGCGGGTGGCCGGCGGCACCGCCGAGCAGGCCGTGCGGGCCGCGGTCGACGAGCCGGTGCTGCGCCCGTACGCGCTGCTCTGGCTGGCCGAGCAACTGGACGAGGACGGCGTGGTGCCGTCCGACGTGCTGAGCGCCGAGGACGCCGCCTGGCTCTGGGTGGACACCGCCGCCGCCGTGCTGGACCACGGCGAGGTCGAGCTGCTGGTGGGCCACGTGGAAGGGGCCAGCGCCGGCGACCCGGTGCGGCTGTTCGCCCGGGCCCGCCAGTCCGGCCACGCGCGCGCGGCCTCGGTGCTCACGGCGGTGGCCGGCGTGCACCCCGACGCCGCAGTCGCCCGGGCGGCCCGGCGCTCGGCGTTCAGCGTCCACCACGGCGGCGCCTGACCGGCCGCCCACGGCCACGACAGCCACGACGGGGCCCGCGGCCACGACGACGGAGCCCGCGCCCGCAGCAACGACCGCGGCCCCCTGATCCGGTGTGGATCAGGGGGCCGCGGTCGTTGCCGGGTGGCGGATCAGCAGCCGCGGGACTCCGCGCGGCGGGCCCGCACGTCGCCGACCTTCTGGCCGACCTTGCGGCGGATCACCAGCAGCGGGGCCATGGCGGCCAGCGCGATCTGGGCGACGGCGCCGATGTGCATCAGCACGTCACCGCCGGGCAGACCGGCGGCCCAGGCGGCCAGGCAGCCGATCGAGACCACGATCCAGGCCAGCGTGGCGGTGGCCAGCAGGCCCTGCGGCTTGGGGTACTCGACCTTGCTGACCATCAGGTAGGCCACGCCGAAGATGGCCAGCAGGCCGGCCAGGAACGGCGGGTCGAGCAGCACGATGGCGATCACCGTCATCGCGCCCATCGGGCAGGGCATGCCCTGGAAGACGCCGGGGCGCATCTTGACCGCGGAGAACCGGGCCAGTCGCAGCACCACCGAGAGCAGCACGGTCAGCGCGATGAAGGCGGACAGGCCCTGGCCGTTGCCGCCCGAGCCGCCGACGATGCCCCAGACGGCGACGAAGTAGGCGGGGGCGATGCCGAAGCTGATCAGGTCGGCCAGGTTGTCCAGCTCCGCGCCCAGCGCCGAGGAGCGCAGCTTGCGGGCCACCAGGCCGTCGAAGAGGTCGCACATCGAGCCGAGCAGCAGCAGGGTCACGGCGGTGGCCGCACCGTGGCGGATCATGCCGCCGGTGCCGTCACCGGTGCCGCTGATGTGCGGGATGAGCATGTTGGTGGTGATCGAGTAGATCGCCAGGAAACCGCAGACGGCGTTGCCCAGGGTCAGGAAGTCCGCCGTGGACAGGGTCTGCGGTGAACGCGGCGCGCGTAGCTCGCGGTCGCGTGCCCAGCGGCGCCGGCGCAGCTCGGTCTCCTCCGAGTCGCCGATGCCCACCAGGGTCTCGGGATCAGTCACGGTCAAGGCGTGTCACCCCCGCGGTCGTCTTCTGGCCGACCTCGACGCCGACCTCGACGCCGGGCGGCAGGTAGGTGTCGACGCGGGAGCCGAAGCGGATCAGGCCGATCCGCTCGCCCTGCTCGACCTTGGTGCCGGCGGGCACGTACGGCACGATGCGGCGCGCCACGGCGCCGGCGATCTGCACCATCTCGATGTCGCCGAGCTCGGTGTCGAAGTGCCAGACGACCCGCTCGTTGCGGTCGCTGTCCTTGTTGAACGCGGGGACGAAGCCGCCGGCGATGTGCTCGACGGAGGTCACGGTGCCCGGCAGCGGAGCCCGGTTGACGTGCACGTTGAGCGGGCTCATGAAGATCGCCACCCGGGTGCGGCCGTCGGGCCAGGCGTCGATGCTCTGCACCACGCCATCGGCCGGCGAGATCACTCTGCCGGCGCCGATCTCGCGCTCGGGGTCGCGGAAGAACCACAGCATGCCCGCGCTGAGCGCGCAGGTCGGTACCGCCGCGAGAGCCCACTTGCCGTTCCGCTTGGTGAGAGCGGTGGTCAGGGCCGCGGTGGCCAGGGTCGGGACGAACCAGGGGGTGGCTCCGCGCGCGATGGTGACGCGGGGTCGCCGGCCGGCCGTCTCGGGAGCGAGGGCATCGCGTTCCGTGACGGAGGAGCGTGGGGACGGGCTGATGGGCATCGAAGACCTTTATCGCGGGGGATCTTGGCCTGCACGGGGGCCAACCGCGGGGATCGGGTGATAAGGGGACAGCTGCTGTCCCGGTGGATGCTATCGGGAGCAGGTGGTGGGTGGGCAACCCGCCTGCTCGTTCAACTGTCTCCTACCGTGCCGGAGCACACGCGCTATGTATACGACCGTAGCGGGCCGGTGGTCGGTTCCCAAGGGACCGTCAAGATCCGTGAAACATCTCTCAGCCCCGTGGGTGGGCCTCGCGCGCGGCGGCGGCCCACCCACGGGTGGTCGCTACTCGGCGAGCCGGTACTCCTCCAGCAGGCGGCGGCCGACGATCATCTTCTGGATCTCCGCGGTGCCCTCGCCGATCAGCAGCATCGGCGCCTCGCGGTACAGGCGCTCGATCTCGTACTCCTTGGAGAAGCCGTAGCCGCCGTGGATCCGGAAGGAGTCCTCGACGACCTCCTTGCAGTACTCGGAGGCGAGGTACTTGGCCATGCCGGCCTCGAGGTCGTTGCGCTCGCCGCTGTCCTTCTTGCGGGCGGCCATCACCATCATCTGGTGCGCGGCCTCGACCTTGGTGGCCATTTCGGCCAGCTTGAACTGGATCGCCTGGTGCTCGGCGATCTTCTTGCCGAAGGTGGAGCGCTGCTGGGCGTAGGAGATGCCGAGCTCGAAGGCGCGCCGGGCCACTCCGCAGCCGCGCGCGGCCACGTTGACCCGGCCGACCTCGACGCCGTCCATCATCTGGTAGAAGCCCTTGCCGGGGACGCCGCCGAGGATCCGGTTGGCCGGAATTCGTACGTCCTGGAGCACCAGCTCGGTGGTGTCGACGCCCTTGTAGCCCATCTTCTCGATCTTGCCGGGCACGGTCAGACCGGGGACGGTCGGGTTCGGGCCGAAGCCGGGCGTCTTCTCGATCAGGAAGGTGGTCATGTTGCGGTAGGGGGTGTCGGCGCCCTCGTCCGTCTTGCAGAGCACCGCGACCAGGGTGGAGGTGCCGCCGTTGGTCAGCCACATCTTCTGGCCGTTGAGGACGTAGAACTCGCCGTCCTTGACGCCCTTGGTGCTGATCGCCGAGACGTCCGAGCCCAGGCCCGGCTCGGACATCGAGAAGGCGCCGCGGATCTCGCCGGCGGCCATCCTGGGCAGGAAGTACTCCTTCTGCTCCTGGGTGCCGTGGGCGTTGATCATGTGGGCCACGATGAAGTGGGTGTTGACGATGCCGGACACCGACATCCAGCCACGGGCGATCTCCTCGACCACCAGGGCGTAGGTGAGCAGCGACTCACCGAGGCCGCCGAACTCCTCGGGGATGGTCAGGCCGAACAGGCCCAGCTGCTTCATCCCCTCCACGATCGCGGCGGGGTACTCGTCCTTGTGCTCCAGCTCGGTGGCGACCGGGATGATCTCCTTGTCGACAAAATCCCGCACGGTGGCGAGGATGTCCCGCTGGATCTCGGTGAGGCCGTCGGTCTGTGCGAGGCGTCCCATCGTGCGGCTCCGAATGCTCTGGGTGTTCAGGAAAAGGCTCGGGAGGGGGTCGGGGGCCCCGCGAAGCGTGACTTTCGCGGAGCCCCCTGGACCGGCCAGGGGCCGATGACGGCGGCCCCTGACCGGGGGCATGGCGGGTGCGGCCGGTCAGGCCAGCGGGGTCGGGCGGCCGGGCTGCTCGCCGCCGCGCGCCTGGGTGTAGGTGGCGGTCGGCACCATCACCTTGCGGCGGAAGAGGCAGACGACGGTGCCGTCCTGCTTGTAGCCCTTGGTCTCGACGTAGACGATGCCGCGGTCGTCCTTGGACTTGGACGGCCACTTGTCCAGCACCGTGGTCTCGCCGTACAGGGTGTCGCCGTGGAAGGTCGGCGCGATGTGCCGCAGCGACTCGATCTCCAGGTTGGCGATCGCCTTGCCCGAGACGTCCGGGACGGACATGCCGAGCAGCAGCGAGTAGATGTAGTTGCCGACCACGACGTTCTTGCCGAAGTCCGTCGTCTTCTCCGCATAGTTGGTGTCCATGTGGAGGGGGTGGTGGTTCATGGTCAGCAGGCAGAAGAGGTGATCGTCGTACTCGGTGACGGTCTTCCCGGGCCAGTGCTTGTAGACCGCGCCGACCTCGAACTCCTCGTAGGTGCGTCCGAACTGCATCTCAGATCCCTCTTCCCTATGCCTGCGGGGGCTCGAACTTGGAGGTGCGCTCCATGCCCGCGGCACGGCCCTTGCCGGAGATCACCAGCGCCATCTTGCGGCTGGCCTCGTCGATCATCTCGTCGCCGAGCATCGCCGAGCCCTTGAAGCCGCCGGCCTCCGAGGTGCACCAGTCGTAGGCGTCCAGGATCAGCTCGGCGTGGTCGTAGTCCTCCTGGGAGGGCGAGTAGATCTCGTTCGCCGCGGCGACCTGGTCCGGGTGCAGCACCCACTTGCCGTCGAAGCCCAGCGCGGCGGACCGCCCGGCCACCTCGCGGTAGCCCTCGGCGTTGCGGATCTGCAGGTAGGGGCCGTCGATCGCCTGCAGGTCGTTGGCCCGGGCGGCCATCAGGATGCGCATCAGGATGTAGTGGTAGGCGTCGGCGTTGTAGCCGGGCGGCTGCTCGCCGACCACCAGGGACTTCATGTTGATCGAGGCCATGAAGTCGGCCGGGCCGAAGATGATGGTCTCCAGCCGCGGCGAGGCGGTGGCGATCGCGTCGACGTTGATCAGGCCCTTGGCGTTCTCGATCTGGGCCTCGATGCCGATCCTGCCGACCTCGAAGCCCATCGTCTTCTCGATCTGGGTGAGCAGCAGGTCCAGCGCCTTGACCTGCTCGGCGTCCTGCACCTTGGGCAGCATGATGCAGTCCAGGTTCGGGCCGGCGCCCTCGACCACCGTGATCACGTCGCGGTAGGTCCAGTGCGTGGTCCAGTCGTTGACCCGGACGACCTTGGTCTTCTTGCCCCAGTCGCCGTTGTTCAGCGCGTCCACGATGCTGTGCCGGGCGCTCTCCTTGACCAGGGGGGCGCAGGCGTCCTCCAGGTCGAGGAAGACCTGGTCGGCGGGCAGGCCTTGGGCCTTCTCCAGGAAGCGCGGGTTGCTGCCGGGGACGGCGAGACAGGAGCGGCGCGGGCGCAGGCGGTTGGGGGCGGCGGCGGAGCCGCTCGAAAGGAGGGTGGCGGCGGGCGACGGGTGGGCGTTGGTCATGAGGCGAGGGTCTCTTCCTTGGTCGGGGCCAGGTGGTTGGCCAGGCGGATCTCGTCGACGATCCGGCCGATGATGGTGGTGATGCCGAAGTCCTTCGGGGTGAACACGGCAGCGACGCCGGCGGCCTTGAGAGCCTCGCCGTCCGCTGCCGGGATGATGCCACCCACGATCACTGGCACATCCTCCACCCCGGCCCGGCGCAGCCGCCGCAGCACATCGGGGACCAACTCGGCGTGCGCGCCGGAGAGGATCGACAGGCCCACGCAGTGCACGTCCTCGGCCACCGCCGCCGCCACGATCTGCTCGGGGGTCAGCCGGATGCCCTGGTAGACCACCTCGAAGCCGGCATCCCGGGCGCGCACCGCGATCTGCTCGGCGCCGTTGGAGTGCCCGTCCAGGCCGGGCTTGCCGACCAGCAGGCGCAGCTTGCCGCAGCCCAGCTCGGCCGCCGTGGCGGCGACCGCCGCGCGCACCGCCGCCAGCTCGCCGCCGGGCTCGGCCGGCACCGCGACCGGCGCGCCGCCGACCCCGGTGGGAGCCCGGTACTCGCCGAAGACCTCGCGCAGCGCGAAGGCCCACTCGCCGGTGGTCACCCCGGCCCGCACGCAGTCCAGGGTGGCCGCCATCAGGTTGACCCCGGTGCCGGCGACCGCCTTGAGCTCGGCCAGCGCGCGCTGGGCCGCCGCGTCGTCGCGGGTCGCCTTCCAGGCCGCCAGGCTGTCCAGCACGCCCTGCTCGGCGGCCGGGTCGACCACCATGATCGCGGCGTCCAGGTCGGCGGTGAGCGGGTTCTCCTCGGTGGTGTCGAAGCAGTTCACCCCGACGATCTTGTCCTCGCCGCTCTCGATCCGGGCCCGGCGCTCGGCGTGCGAGGCGACCAGCGCGGACTTCAGGTAGCCGGACTCGACGGCGGGGATGATGCCCTCCCGCCCGTCACCGCTGCCCATGCCCAGCACCTTGGCGATCTCCGCCTCGGCGCCGGCCAGCAGCTCGGCGGTCTTCGCCTCGACCACGTGCGAGCCGGCGAACAGGTCCTCGTACTCCAGCAGGTCCGACTCGTAGGCCAGCACCTGCTGGATCCGCAGCGACCACTGCTGGTCCCAGGGCCGGGGCAGGCCCAGCGCCTCGTTCCAGGCGGGCAGCTGGACGGCGCGGGCGCGCGCGTCCTTGGAGAGCGTGACGCCCAGCATCTCCAGCACGATCCGCTGGACGTTGTTCTCCGGCTGCGCCTCGGTCAGACCCAGCGAGTTGACCTGCACGCCGTAGCGGAACCGGCGCTGCTTGGGGTCCTGGATGCCGTAGCGCTCCAGGGCGACCTTCTCCCAGAGCCGGCCGAAGGCCCGCAGCTTGCACATCTCCTCGACGAAGCGGACGCCCGCGTTGACGAAGAAGGAGATCCGGCCGACCACCTCGCCCATCCGCTCCTGGGGCACCTGGCCGCTGTCGCGGACCGCGTCCAGGACGGTGATCGCGGTGCACATCGCGAAGGCGATCTCCTGCACCGGGGTGGCGCCGGCCTCCTGCAGGTGGTAGCTGCAGATGTTGATCGGGTTCCACTTGGGGATCCCGGCCACCGTGTAGGCGATCATGTCGGTGATCAGCCGGATGGAGGGCCCGGGCGGGAAGACGTGCGTCCCGCGCGACAGGTACTCCTTGACGATGTCGTTCTGGGTGGTGCCGGTGAGCCTGGTGATGTCCGCGCCCTGCTCCTCGGCGACCACCTGGTAGAGCGCCAGCAGCCACATCGCGGTGGCGTTGATGGTCATCGAGGTGTTGGTGCGCTCCAGCGGGATCCCGTCGAAGAGCGCGCGCATGTCGCCGATGTGGCCCACCGGGACGCCGACCCGGCCGACCTCGCCGCGGGCCAGCACGTGGTCCGAGTCGTAGCCGGTCTGGGTGGGCAGGTCGAAGGCGACCGAGAGGCCGGTCTGGCCCTTGGCCAGGTTGCGCCGGTAGAGCGCGTTGGAGTCCGCGGCGGTGGAGTGGCCGGCGTAGGTGCGCATCAGCCAGGGCCGGTCGCGGTTCTGACGATCGGTCATCAGATGTCCCGGCTGCCCTGGTGCTTCCGCTCGTCGAGCTCGCGGAAGATGTTGATCGCCGGCAGGTGCTTGGCGCGCAGCTCGGCGTCGCGCACGCCCAGGCCCTCCTCGGGGGCCAGGCAGAGCACGCCCACCTTGCCCTGGTGCTTGTTGTGGTGGACGTCGAGGGCGGCCTGGCCGGTCTCCTCCAGGGAGTAGACCTTGGAGACGGTGGGGTGGATCTTTCCCTTGGCGATCAGGCGGTTGGCCTCCCACGCCTCGCGGTAGTTGGCGAAGTGCGAGCCGACGATCTTCTTGAGCGACATCCACAGGTAGCGGTTGTCGTACTGGTGCATGAAGCCGGAGGTGGAGGCGCAGGTGACGATGGTGCCGCCCTTGCGGGTGACGTAGACGCTGGCGCCGAAGGTCTCGCGGCCCGGGTGCTCGAAGACGATGTCCACGTCCTCGCCGCCGGTCAGCTCGCGGATCCGGCCGCCCAGGCGCTTCCACTCGCGCGGGTCCTGGGTGTTCTCGTCCTTCCAGAACTTGTAGGCCTCGGCGCTGCGGTCGATGATCGCCTCGGCGCCCATCGCCCGGCAGATCTCGGCCTTCTGGGGGCTGGAGACCACGCAGATCGGGGTGGCGCCGCCGGCCAGCGCGTACTGGGTCGCGTAGGAGCCGAGGCCGCCGCTGGCGCCCCAGATCAGCACGTTGTCGCCCTGCTTCATGCCGGCGCCGTTGCGGCTGACCAGCTGGCGGTAGGCGGTGGAGTTGACCAGGCCGGGGGAGGCGGCCTCCTCCCAGGTGAGGTGCGCGGGCTTGGGCATCAGCTGGTTGGTCTTCACCAGGGCCAGCTGGGCCAGGCCGCCGAAGTTCGTCTCGAAGCCCCAGATC
Organism: Kitasatospora sp. NBC_01302; assembly: GCF_035976515.1. NCBI lineage: Bacteria > Bacillati > Actinomycetota > Actinomycetes > Kitasatosporales > Streptomycetaceae > Kitasatospora > Kitasatospora sp. NBC_01302. The sequence goes on along the minus strand of NZ_CP108404.1, from coordinate 3,078,195 downwards.
CGCTGCTCCGGGTCCATCATCGTGTCGTCGTGGCCGTCCGGGCTCTCCAGCTCGACCGAGAGGCAGTGCGCGACCACCTCGTCGCCCGGCTTCCAGGCGTTGACGCCCGCGCCGGTGCGCAGCACCACGCCGGCCAGGTCCGAGCCGAGCACGTGGTACGGCAGGTCGTGGCGCTTGGTCAGCGGGGACAGCCGCCCGTAGCGCTCCAGGAAGCCGAAGGTGGAGACCGGCTCGTAGATCGAGGACCACACGGTGTTGTAGTTGACGGCGCTGGCCATCACGGCCACCAGGGCCTCGCCCGGGCCCAGTTCGGGCACCGCGACCTCGTCCAGGTGGAGCGAGCGGCGCGGGTCCTTGTCCCGGCTCTCCAGCCCGGCGAACATCTGCTCCTCGTCCTTGTGGAGCGTCACCGCCCGGTAGGACTCGGGCAGTTTCAGCGCGGCGAAGTCCGCCGCCACGCTGTCGGCGCTGAGGATCGCGTCGAGGATTTCCTTCATGGCTGCCTCCGAAGGCGTACCTGTGAGGGCGCACAGGGCGTCTGGGGGAGCCGGGAGCGGACACCGGCTTCGCTGGGTGGACTGCTGGCCCCCGGGGTGTGGGGACGCCGGACGGCGGCGCGCCGAGGTGGGGAGCCGCGGCGCCGCGACTGGTGAGTAACAAGCTACTGGCACCCTGTGCCACTCGTAAAGACACTGGGTGCCATGATTTTTGAGCCCGCTGCGAGGGCTTTCCGGCCAGCCCCGAGGCAGCCGAAAGGCCCACCCCGAATCTCGGAATGGGCCTTCTGACCTGCGGTTATCCGGCGCTCAGCGACTGAGCGCGGCCTTGATGCTGTCCAGCACCTGCTCCAGCGGCGCGTCGGTTCTGGCCACTGTGATGACCACCTCACCGCCCGGGGTGGCACTGAGGGCACTCGTGGCCAGCGGTTCCAGCGCGCCCTCGGCACCCTCGGTGGCACCGGGTGCCACAAGCGTGCCGCGGCGCCGCACCCCGCGCGGCGCGGTGGCCCAGAAGGTCCCCCGGATCACCTCGAAGGAGTGCTCCAGCTGCGCCTCCACGTCCCCGTGGCCGCCGGCCCGCAGCCAGCGGCGCAGCACGTGGTTGTGGGCCGCGACCACGGCCGCCGCCGAGACCTCGGCGAGCATCGAGTCGTCGTCCCCGCCGTGCTGCCAGCCCGGCGGGATCGCCGTCCCCTCCGTGCCCGTCCCCACCGCCGCGTCGAACCGCCCGAGCAGGTATCGCGTGAACAGCCGCTCGTAGCGGGCCACCACCGCGATCTCCCGCTCGCGCAGCGCCGGCACCTGACGGATCAGCTGGTAGCGCGCCACCGAGACGGCAGGGGTGGCCGCGTACATGTGCAGCACCTCCTTGATGCCGCGGCAGACCACGTCCAGCGGGTGCTCCTCGGGTTCCGCGCTGGCCAGCAGGTCGGCCACCCGGACCAGGGTGTCGTCGTGGTCCGGGAAGATCGCCTCCTCCTTGGAACGGAAGTAGCGGAAGAAGGTGCGCCGGGCCACCCCCGCGGCGGCCGCGATCTGATCGACCGTGGTCTCCTCGTACCCCTGGGTGGCGAACAGCTCCATCGCGGCCTGCGCGAGGTCCTGACGCATCTGCTGGCGCTGCGCGGCGGCCCGGCGATGGCCAGGGGCGTGTTCGGCGACCGCGGTGGTGCGCCCGCCCCGCTCGGTGGCTGACTGTTCCGCATCCATGGCTGGAACGCTACACGCCTGGGCGAGCGCTCCCGGCGCCGTTGCCCGGACCGGTCGCCGCACCGCGGCGGCGGCCGGGCTCACCGCGGGGCGGGGCCAGCGGCTCGCGACGGCCGCCTCGTCCCAGACCGGGCGCAGCGGGCGCGGGGGGCCGGGCCGGGTGGGCTCCTGGCCGGCGCCCTGGGTGCCGGTCATCGGCGCGCGTGGTCGCGGAAGCCGCGGCCCGTCTTGCGGCCCAGGCAGCCGGCCGCCACCAGGTGCTCCAGCAGCGGCGCCGCGGCCAGCCCCGGTTCGCGGAACTCCTGGTGCAGCACCCGCTCGATGGTCAGCGAGACGTCCAGGCCGACCACGTCGAGGAGCTCGAAGGGGCCCATCGGGTAGCCGCAGCCCAGCTTCATCGCGGTGTCGATGTCGTCGACCGTCGCGTAGTGCTCCTCCAGCATCCGCACCGCGTCGTTCAGGTAGGGGAAGAGCAGGGCGTTGACGATGAAGCCGGCCCGGTCGCCGCACTCCACCGGATGCTTGCGGACCCTGGCGCAGACCTCCAGCACGGTCGCGGTGACGTCCGGGGCGGTCAGCACCGTGGAGACCACCTCGACCAGCTTCATCGCGGGCGCCGGGTTGAAGAAGTGCATCCCGACCACGTCGCGCGGTCGCCCGGTGGCGGTGGCACAGCTGATCACCGGCAGGCTGGAGGTGGTGGTGGCCAGCACGGCGCCGGGCCGGCAGATCTTGTCCAGGGTGGCGAACAGCTCGCGCTTGACGGCCAGGTCCTCGGCCACCGCCTCCAGCACCAGGTCGGCCTCGGCCAGGTCGGTCAGCTGGGCGGCCGGCGTCACCAGGGCGAGCGCCGCCTCGCGCTGCTCCTCGGTGAGCCGGCCCTTCTCCACCGAGCGGGCCAGCGAGCGGGCCAGCTGGGACTTGGCCCGGTCGGCCTTCTCCTGGCTGCGGGCGACCAGGGTGACCTGGTAGCCGGCCTTGGCGAAGACCTCGGCGATGCCGGTGGCCATCGTCCCCGAGCCGCAGACGCCGACCCGCTCGACCGCGCGCCCGGCGGTCCTCGCGACGGTGCCCGCGCCCGGTTCGGCCACCACCTTGGAGGAGCCCGGCGCCTCGTAGGTGTAGAAGCCGCGCCCGGTCTTGCGGCCGAGCAGGCCGGCCGCGACCAGCTGGCCGAGGATCGGCGCCGGGGCGTGCAGCCGGTCCCTGGACTGCTCGTACATCGCCTCCAGCACGGTGCGGGCGGTGTCCACGCCGATCAGGTCGAGCAGCGCGAGCGGGCCCATCGGCAGGCCGCAGCCCAGCCGCATCGCCGCGTCGATGTCCTCCCGGGTGGCGTACTTGGACTCGTACATGGCCGCCGCCTGGTTGAGGTAGGCGAAGAGCAGCCCGTTCACCACGAAGCCGGCCCGGTCGCCGGCGGCCACCGGCTCCTTGCCCAGCGAGCGGGCGAACCCGGCCGCCTCCTCGGCGACCTGGCCGGCGGTCAGCACGGTGCGGACCACCTCGACCAGCTTCATCGCGTGCACCGGGTTGAAGAAGTGCAGCCCGAGCACCCGGTCCGGGCGCCCGGTGGCGGCGGCGATCCGGGTCACCGAGAGCGAGGTGGTGCCGGTGGCCAGCACGGTGTGCGGCGGGCAGATCTTGTCCAGCTCGGCGAACAGGTCGCGCTTGAGCTCCAGTTGCTCGGGGATCTCCTCGATCACCAGGTCCGCCGCGGCGGCGGCGTCGAGCTGCGCGCCGACGCCGATCAGCGCGAGCAGCGCGGTGCGCTCCTCGGCGGTGAGCCGCTCGCGCTCCACCGCATGGGCGGTGGCGGCCTCGATCCGGGCCAGCGCCCGGGCGGCGCCGGCGGCGTTGGCCTCGATGCCGATCACGCGGCGGCCACTGCGGGCGATCGCCACGGCGACCCCGGCGCCCATGGTGCCCAGGCCCACCACCGCGACGGTGGGGAAGGGCTGCGCGGTGGTGCTGCTGCTGGCAGAGTCGGGAGCCTGCATCTTTGCTGGTCCTTTCGGGAGGCCCGACCGGACTGCCGAGGCGGTGGCCGGGGGCGGGCGGGGCAGCCCGTGGGCGCGTGGCGCCGCACCGGGGCGGTGGCTGGACGGGCGCAGGCGTGCGGCGGTGGCGCGCTGGCGGCTGCTGCCGCGACGGCTGCGGGGGTGGTGGCGCACGGTTCGGCGCACCGAAGGGGCGGCGCGCGGTCCGGCGCGCCTGGGCGTCAACGGGTGTGAGGCGCGGCTCCCGGGCCGGTCCGGTCCGCTCCGGCCGTACCACGAGATCTCCGCAGGCCAGCACGGCCCCTGGGATCAGGCGGCCCGGCTGGTGAATGACGCAGAAGTGGCACCCGCCGCAGGCGTGACCCGCGGTGACTCGCCGGTGCGGCTCCCGAAGCCCGGCGGTGGTGCGTGCGGTCACTGTAGCGAAGTTGCCGGGACGCCGGAAGAGGGCATCCGAGCCCGGTGCGGGTGATCGCCGTCGCATCCGACGGACCGTCAGCTTCCGGAGAGCAGAACCACTCCTGCGGGTAATGGCCGGGCACCGGACCGCGCGACAGCATGGGTCGTATGAGCACCACCACGGCCGAGCAGGCGGAATCCTGGAGCAGCGAGCAGGTCGGCGAGCCGCCGTTCGGCGACGAGCCGCTCACCGCCGAGCTGCGGGCCGAGCGGGCCGCCCGGGCGCGGGTGGCCGCCGCCCGGCTGGCCGCCGAGGGCGTCGAGGGCGTGATCCTCGGCTGGGTGGACAACGCCGGCCTGGCCCGGGTCAAGACCGTCCCGGTCCGCCGTCTCGAACAGGCGGCCGCCTGGGGCGTCGGCGCCGCCCCCTCCTTCGACGTCTTCCTGGTGGACGACTCGATCACCACCAGCCGCCACATCGGCGGTCCGGCCGGCGACCTGCGGCTGATCCCCGACCTCGGCCGGCTGACCAGGCTGGCCGCCCAGCCCGGCTGGGCCTGGGCCCCCGCCGACCGGTACGCCCAGGACGGCACCGTGCACCCCGGCTGCCAGCGCCGCTTCGCCCAGCGGATGATCCACGCGGCCCGGTTGCGCGGCCTCGACCTGCGGGCCGGGATCGAGATCGAGTGGGTGGTGGCGCTGGCCGACGCCCCCGAGCAGCCGCCGGTCTACCCCACCCACGGCCCCGCCTACGGCCTGCACCGCCTGGTCGACCTCTCCGACTACCTGCGCGACCTGCTGCACACCTTCGACGAGCAGGGCCTGTCCGTGCTCCAGCTCCACCCCGAGTACGCCCCCGGCCAGTTCGAGCTCTCGCTGGCCGCCCAGGGCCCGCTCGGCGCCGCCGACACCACTGTGCTGGCCCGCCAGACCATCCGCGCGGTGGGCCGCCGGCACGGCCTGCGCACCTCCTACGCCCCCGCCGTCGAGCCCGGCGGCGTCGGCAACGGCGGCCACCTGCACCTCTCGCTCTGGCGTGAGGGGCGCAACCTCGCCCAGGGCGGCCCCGGGCCCTACGGCCTCAACGGCGAGGCCGAGTCCTTCCTGGCCGGGGTGCTGGCCGAACTGCCCGCACTCCTGGCCCTCGGCGCGCCCAGCCCCGCGAGCTACCTGCGGCTGCTCCCGCAGCGCTGGGCCGGCGCCTTCCAGTGCTGGGGCATGGAGAACCGCGAGGCCGCGCTCCGCCTGATCCCCGGCCCGCCCGGCGAGGGCGCCGGCAGCGCCAACGCCGAGTTCAAGTGCTTCGACGCCGCCGCCAACCCGTACCTGCTGCTCGGCGCCGTGCTCGCCGCGGGCCTGACCGGAGTCGACGCCCGCCGCGCACTGCCCGCCGAGACCTGCGACGACCCGGCGCTGCTGCCGGAGGGCGAAGTCCCGCGGCTGCCCGGCACCCTGGCCGAGTCGGTGGCCGCATACCGCACCTCGGGCGTGCTGCGGGAGGCGATGGGCGATCCGCTCTACGAGGCGGTGCTGGCGGTGCGGCTGGGCGAGATCGAACTCTTCGCGGGCCACAGCCCCGAGCAGTTGGCCGCGGCCACCCGCTGGCGGTACTGAGTACCGCGATCAGGCGGCGGACAGAGCACGGTCGGAGATCACGCCGCTCAGCACCGCGTCCAGCAGCCCGGGGTAGCGGGCGTCCAGGTCCTCGCGGCGCAGCGAGAGCAGGTGCTCCCGCCCGGCCGGCCGCTGCCGGATGACCCCGCTCTCGCGCAGCACCCGCCAGTGGTGCGTCATGGTCGACTTCGACGGCACGCTCAGGGTGCGCAGCACGCTGCTGCAGTTGTGCTCACCGGTGCCGTCGAGCAAGCGGATCACGGCGAGCCGCAGGGGACTGCCCAGGGCCGACAGGACGCTGTCGATCCGGATCTGCTCGCGCTCTGGATGGTGCAGGGTCATGTCACCACGGTACCGCGCGGCTCGAACTGGGCTGCCCTGCCTTCGACTTCCGGTGTCATGGCGCCCCGCGCGCGGAGCTCAGCAGTGGCAGAGGAGCTGCACGAGCAGCGCGTCCTCGGGCAGCCCGCGCAGGTAGGCGTCGGCCAGCCGCCAGTACGCGCCGCCCTCGGACTCCTCCGGGCGCACCTCGCCCAGCGGACGCGCGTTCCACTGGTCGGCCCACTGGCCGTCCAGGGTCAGCAGCGCGGTGGTGGGCACCGCGACCGCCGCCGCCCGCTCGACGTACTCCTGCTCGGTCCCCGAGAAGAGCGCGACGGGATCGTGCATCACGAAGCTGTTCGGATAGTGCTCGTCCCCACCGGTGACCGCGTACTGCGCCAGCGCCTGCACCAGCGGCTGCGCCAGGTGCTCCCGCTTGGCCCGCTCCAGATCGGGCGAGGCGGCCTCGGCGTCCACCCCGTAGCGCGCGAGGAACGCCGACCGCGGCTCGGCCGGCGGATGCTGAGCGGCAAAGCGCGCCCACACCGCCCAGGTGGCCGCCGCATCCGCCGCACTGATCGCCCGCATCCCGTCCAGGTCGAGCAACCCGCGCGGCCCTCCGTCGCACCGCAGCGAACCGCGCGGCCGCGGCTCCCCGTTCGGCCGCACCGCCTGGTGGATCAGCCGCGGGTCCCCGTCGTGCGCCGGCAGCACCACCAGGTTGTCGTAGCTCGATATCTGCCACCAGTCCCACTCGCCCTGGGGATTGAACCCGTCCCCACCGGTGGCCGGATCGACGTTCATGTCGAAGGGACGCATCGCCTCGGCGATCGCCGCCAGCGGATCAGCCTGCGCGGCAGCCGGCAACGTGACGGTCACCCGGAACTTCGCCATACATCCCCCATGCTCACCGGTTTCACAGCAGGTCAGCAGCCTACGGGATGCCGAGCCGGCGGTCTCAGGCAGCGTGCGGCGTGAAGACGACGCTGGACGTGCCGTCATCGAGCGCGATGTTGAGGGAGGCATCCAGTGCCTTGGCGAGGCGTGCCAGTAGCGGCAGCGTCGGCACCGTTCCGCCCAGTTCGAGCTTCGACACCTGGGGCTGCGTCATGTTCGCCCGCTTGGCCAGTTCCGCTTGGGACAGTCCCAGAGCAGTCCGGCGGTCGTAAACAGCCTGGCCGAGGTCGAAGGCCAAGCGGATCTCCGTGCGCATCGCCTCAACCTCGGGCGGATCCTGCTGCCCCTCGGCGACCGCGCGCTCGCGGGTGAGCTTCCATCGCGTGTGGTTCATCGTGCTTCTCCCTTCGTCATCGCCCGGCTGAACTCATCGTGTGCGGTGTGCCGTTCAGCCTCGCATGCCTTCCTGGCCTGCTGGGCGCGATCCACTTCGGCGCTTTGTCAATGCCGCGATGCGGCAGATGGCAGAGACGGGGGCGGCGGGCGCGCGGTCCGCCCGCTTGGATGCCGGGAGCGCCGCCGAGGTCGAGCCGCGGCGAGCGTGACTGTCAGGTATCGGCGTCCGGCGGGAGGGCGATGGCCATCACGCCGGTTTCGAGGCCGATGACGAGGGTGTCGCCGACCTGGACCAGGTCCTGCGGAGCCTGCCGGACCGGGATTTCCAGGACCTGGTGCAGGGAGTTCGGCTCCCAGAGCCTGATCGTTCGGTCGTCCTGGCCGACCGTTGCCAGTAGGTGGGCACCGTCGACCTCGACGACGCGTACGGAATTGACCCAGCCACGATGGACCTCCCGGCTGCGGACCACCTCTCCCGTGAGCGGGTCGGAGAGGGAGAGCCAACCGATTCTGAGCTCGTCGTCCGAATCGTCGTGGACATGGGAGACGGTTGCCAGCAGTGTGGTTCCGTCGATATCCAGTGCGTGCATTGTCGAGTACGAGGTGCCGGTCACCTTCATGGTCCGGACGGAATCGCCGGTCGAAGGGTCCCAGAGACATACCCGCGTGTTCCCGTAGGAGCCGACCTCGCAGTTGGCGGCGAGGAGCGCCCGTCCAGCGACCATGATGGTGCGGAGGTGGTGAATTCCGGATGTGGTAATGCCGATTTCCCTGATGAGCGTGCCTTCGAATGGGTCCCAGAGCTGCACCTGGGAGTGCCTGTCGGAGCGCGAAACGCCAAGTGCGAGGAGTAACTGCCCACCGACCTCGATCGTGCACATGGCCGGGACCCAGTGCAGGTCTTCCACGACGATGCTGACCGGACTGTTCTCGCCGGGAACAATGACGTGTACCGCGTCCGTATCGCCGGTGCGGCAAATGGCAGCCACGTAGGAGCGGTCTCCGCACTTCAGTGCGCAGATGTCGCGGATGTAGCCGGGAAAAGCATGCGTGCGAACCCGGTGTCCCGTGGTCGGATCCCAGAGCACGACCGCCGAATCGGCGATGCCGGCGACCAGAGTACGGCCGACGGCGTCCACGGTGCAGAGGTCTCCGACCCGACCGATGGGGTCGGCGCCGTCCGCCGGATCGGACTGTGAGTCCAGGTCCCAGAGACGCACCATGCCGTCCTGTCCACCTGTGACGATCAGCTCGCGACCGTCAGCCTCGACATTGCACAGAGCCCAGACCCAGCCGCCATGGCCCTCCAGGGTGCCGATGGCGCTCCCCGTCGCGATATCCCAGATGATCGCGCTGCCGCATTCGTCCTCGCCGTAGCCTGCGGCCAGCACGCGGTGGCCGCGGAAGGTGAAGCTGCGCAGGGAATGAACCGACCCGACACCGCCGTCGAACCAATCAATGGCCCGGCCTGACGTCGGATCGATCAGCTCCACACCGTCCTCATCCGTGGCGCCCGAACTGAGCGCAAGGAGATCACGGCCCGCGAGTTCAACCCGGCAGATCTGCCGGAACCAGCCGCCTCGCGTCCTGATGGTGCGGCTGGTCTTCCCGAGAACGGGGTCCCAGAGCCGCACGAACCACCTGTCGATGCCGCCACTCAAGAGGGCGAGATGCGTGCGGCCGTCGAATCGAATCGGGCAGAGGGCCTTTACGGCGTGCACCCGTCCGCGGAACGTCTGGAGCAATTCTCCGGTGGCCGGGTCCCAGACCCGCAGGCGCCGGTCGCGGCCTGCGCTGGCAATCAGGCTCCGGCCGTCAATCTGGAAGGAGCAGAGCGCAGAGACCAGCTGATCGTGGCCCTGCAAGGTACGGAGCAGCGCACCGGTATCGAGGTCCCAGAGCCGGATCAGTCCATCTCTACCAGCACTGGCGATGGCGACGGTGCCGTCGACCGGCACTGCGCAGACCGACTGGATCCAGCCTTCGTGGTCGAACACATGCACCGGCTCACCGGTGGCGGCGTCCCAGGTCCGAACGGTGCGGTCGTTGCCGGCGCTGACGATCAGCTGGCGGCCACCGACACCGGCCGCGCAGAGGTCGGCAACATGCCCGTTGTGGCCTTCGAGGATCGCCAGTTGAGCCGGCACCCGGTCCACCGCCGCCCACACCGCACGGTACGGCGCCCGCACCGCGCTCTCCCGGAACGCGCTCCCCAGCTCCTCCTGGGCCTCCGTCACGCTGAACTGCGCGACCCGCTCCGCCGCCGAGGCCCCGATCGCGCGCGGCGTCTTCCGCAGCAGCCTGGCGAGTTCGCGCCCTCGGGGAGTCTGCGCCCGCATCGCCAGCGGGACCAGCCGCCGCAGGTCAGCGTGGAGCAGGTACCGCTCGTCGGTCAGCAGCTCGTCGATGATGCCGCCTCGCACGGCGTGGAAACCGAGCGAACCCAGCAGGTACGACGGCGCGTTCTCCCAGCCGCACCGCCGCCGCTGCGCCATGAACGCACGGGCGAGGGCCGCTTCGTCGTCGGCCCGGGAGGCGGTCTCGGCACGGGCCCGCCCCAGCGACTCGTTCAGCGCGTAGTGGAAGGGTCGGAAGACCTCCTCGTCGTCGCTGGAAACCCCGCTCACCAGAACGAAGTTCGCTGCCGAGGACCGCACGAAGCGAAGCAGCTCCGCAGGATCGGGAGCCTGCGAGTACAGGGCCGCGATGGCCGTCCGCCACAGGCCCAGGGACAGGCCCGACCCCTCCGCGAGCGCCAGCGCGGTGAGCACCTCCGTCGCGGAGAGCGTTCCTACGTCGGGCAGGCGGCCGAGATAGCCGCTCAGCGCGGCGTCCAGCGTGGCAGGGAAGGAAATGAGACCCGGCCGGACCGCCTCCTTGTCGTGCAGCCCGTGCCCGCGCGCGACGAGGCCCGCCACCAGGAAGTTGCCCGCCGCCAGCGCCGCGATCCGCCGTGCGACCGGCGCGGCCACCGCCGCCTCGGCGTAGGGGTTGTCACTGCGCTCGTCGCCCGTCAGCCGCAGCGTGGCCATCGCGTAGGCCTCGAGATCGGCCTGCGCGAAGAACTCCGGGTCGTCAAGGTCCAGGACGTGCGATGCCGGTCCGAAGACGGTGAGCAGATCCCCGGCGTCGTCCCTGCGTCGGGTGCCGACGATCACGCGCACGCCCAGGTCGCCCGCGCAGGTCTCCACCAGGGGCAGCACGATGCCGCGCACGATCGTGCGGGCCTCCGCCGGTGTGACCGCCTCGTCCAGTGCGTCGATCACCAGCGTGAACGGTCGACGCGCCCCGTCGGCCGGCGGCTCCAGGCTCTCCAGGGCCTCCCGCAGGGCCGTCGCGAGATCATCGGGACGGGCCGGCAGCGCGGCGGAGGCGGCCCGGGCTATCTCGTGGGCGACCTCCACGGCCGTCTTGCCCTTAGCGTGCACGGCGCAGGAGACCGAGCCCGGCGGCATGCGGACGGCCGTGTCGGTGGCGGGGAGCTCCGCCGCGGCCTCGGGGTCGGCGGTGGTCACCACGCGTCCGAGGACCGCCGACTTCCCGGATCCCGGGCGCCCGGTGAGCACCTGGGCCTGGCGCGGCGGGTTCGTGTCGGTGAGCCACGCGGCGATGGCCCTGAGCACCGCCGTCCGGCCGCTGAACCGGTGGCCGCGCTCGGCACCGGTGCTCACGCCCCGGGCACGCGGGTGCCAGTGCTGTCGCGCCTCGGGGTCCGTCCCCAGCGCCCAGCCCCAGGCCGTCCGGGCCGTCTCGTCAGCGGTCCTGAGCGACCAGTCGGTCAGCAACTGGAGGCGCTGCTCCGGCAGAGCCGCAGCGACGGCCCGCAGGCTGAGGGCGAGGGCGTCCCCCGTGCTGCCCTGGGCCTGCCCCACCATGCCGACCACCGCCTGGTAGTCGTGCGACCACACCGCCGCACCGCTGTAGCCGGCCTTCACCGGTGAGCCGCTGCCTCCGGTGTCCAGCCGGGCCCAGAGGTAGGCCAGCGCCTCGCCGACCAGGCCGCTCGCCGAATTTCCGATCGAGCCGTTGGGGAAGCCGAACGCCCACCAGGCGGTGCCCACCAGATCTTCCGGCGCCGGTTGCCGCAGCGGGGCGGCGAGGTGGCCCGGCAGGTCCGCGTCGAGATCGAGGAGCAGGGCCGCCGCGTCCTGCAGCTCGTGGTCCTGCTCCGGCGGAGCGAGGACCTCCCGCACCCGGACGCGACGGTGCATCAGCTCCTCCGCCTTCGGGAAGGCGATCCACAACTCCCCGCCCCTGGACCACTCCGGCCACGCCACGTGGGCGCAGGTGAGCACCCTGCGGCCGTCGATCAGGAAGCCCGAACCGATCGGCGCCCGGTCGTGCTCTGTGCGGTGGACGGCCACCACCCAGGTGTCCGAGCCGGGACGCGGCCCGGCCCCGGGCGATCGGGTCATGCGGTGCCGGACTCCCCGCCGCCCGACTCCCCGCCGCCCGACTCGCCGGCCGCCTCGCCGGGCGCGGTCGGGGCCGAGGGCTTCCAGGTCAGAGTGATCTCGAAGTTGGCCTCGGTGGCGGCCTTGGCGACCAGCCAGTTGGCCGTCCCGTTGACCTTGATGCCGAACTTGACCTCCACCGCGGCCGGCTGGAGCTCAGCCACCTTGTCCAGCACGGTGCGGGCGGCGGCCACGGCCGGGCTGACGGCGTCCCGTACGCGGCCGACGATCTCGTCCGTGCCGACCGGGTGCCAGTCGTCCGTGGGCTCGACCTCGAAACGGACCACCGTCTCCTCGTCGAGCGCGTAGGACACGATCTGTGACGCCATGCCATCTCCCCCCTCGGAGCTGAGTAGGCAGAGCCTACTGCGATGCCGGCAGGCCGATTCGTGCCGGGCGCGCGACGCGCAGAGGGCCGCCGCCACCCACCTGGAGGCCCGCCCGGGGGTGACCCCCGCGGCACTGCTCACGCTGCGCGCCTACGACCGCGCGGCCCGGCTGAGCCGCCCGAGCCGGAGCGCGACAGGCCCGGCTGAGCGGAAGCCGACGGCGCTCAGCGCTCCCCGTGCAGATCGGGCACCTGCTGCAGCCAGGCCGGCCGCCCCGCCTGGGCGCGCCGGACGCGGGCGGCCTCGGCGGCGCGCAGCTGCTCCTCGGTGGCGAACTCACGCGGCAGCCAGTGCGCGGAGGCCGCCGCCCGGGCCGCCAGGTGCCGGACGTACGCCTCGCGCAGCTCGGCCGCATCCGCGAAGCCGTCCTCCGCGGGGGCCAGCCACTCCGCGGGGACCAGGGCGACGACCTCGCGCAGCAGTTCCTCGGTCACCTGCGGCGCGAGTTCGGCGTCGGCGGCGGGCAGGTCGGGGGAGTAGCCGCCGAGCGCGTGGCCGCTGAGGTCGTAGGCCCGCTCGACGACGGCGCCGGCGGCGGACCAGCGGTGGTGGAAGACCAGCGCGGCGCCGTTGTCGATCAGCCAGAGCCGCCGGTGCCAGACCATGAGGTTGGGGTTGGCGCGGGTGCGGTCGACGTTGGCGGTCAGCGCGTCCAGCCAGACCACCCGTCCGGCCTCCAGCGGGTCCACCGTGGGCAGCGCGGGCTCGGCGGCCCTGAAGTCGCGGGCTCCCGGCAGGTAGTCCATGCCGAGGTTGAGCCCGGTGGAGGCCCGCAGCAGGTCCTGGATCTCGGTGTCCGGCTCGTGCTCGGCGACCGCCGGGTCGAAGTCGACCAGCACCAGCTCTGGCACCCGCAGGCCCAGCCGCCTGGCCAGTTCGCCGACGATCACCTCGGCCACCAGGGCCTTGTGGCCCTGGGCGGCGCCGGTGAACTTGACCACGTAGGTGCCCAGGTCATCGGTCTCGACGATGCCTGGCACCGAGCCGCCGGCGCGCAGCGGGGCGAGGTAGTGCAGGGCGGTCACCCGGGTCAGCTGTGAAGACACCCGGCCAGCCTAAGCTGTGCCCCGACGCACACCACCACGTATTTCGGCACCGAAGGAGCTCCACCCATGGCCCAGGTCCAGGCCCGCACCGAGCGGACCTACTCCGCCACCCCCGAGCAGGTGTACGAGGCGATCGCCGACTACAGCACCGTCCGGCCGACCCTGCTGCCCGCGCAGTACAGCGAGTACGAGGTGCGGGCCGGCGGCATCGGCGCCGGCACCCAGGTGCACTGGAAGCTGCAGGCCACCGAGAAGCGGGTCCGGGACTGCCTCTTCACCGTCAGCGCCCCCGCGCCCGGCACCCTGGTGGAGAAGGACGCCAACTCCTCGATGGTGATCACCTGGACCGTCTCCGGCGCCGGTGCCGACCGGACCACCGTGGCGATCGAGACCACCTGGCAGGGCGCCGGCGGCATCGGCGGCTTCTTCGAGCGCACCTTCGCGCCCAAGGGCCTGAACCGGATCCACGACGAGGTGCTCGCCAAGCTCGCCGACCACCTGAAGTAGGCCGGTCGCCTGCCACAGGCTTCCTGCCGCAGGAAGTCTGAAGCAGGAAGTCTGAAGCAGGAACCCAGACGCAGGAGATCTGGAGCGGGGAGCCCGGACCGGCCCGAGCGGCCGGAGATCCGAACAACGCGGACACCCGTACGACCTGCCCGCCCGTACGAGTGGACCGCGCCCCCGGGCGGGTGACGGCAGGCGGTCCGCCGCGCCGCGCCACCCTAGGCTCGCGGCCGTGCATCTGACGATCCTTCACGTGTCCCAGCCCGTCGACGGCGGCGTGGCCCAGGTGGTCACCGACCTGGTGCGCGGGCAGCGGGCGGCCGGCCACCGGGTGCTGCTGGCCTGCCCGCCCGGCGGCCGGCTGGCCGCCGGGGCCACGGCGGCGGGCGCCGAGCTGCTGGAGTGGCCGGCCCGCCGGTCGCCGGGTGCGAGCGTGCCGGCCGAGACCGCCCGGCTGCGCCGGCTGGTGCGCAACTCCGCGCCCGATCTGGTCCACCTGCACAGTGCCAAGGCGGGTCTGGCCGGGCGGCTGGCGCTGCGCGGCCGGCTGCCCACCGTGTTCCAGCCGCACGCCTGGTCCTTCGCCGCCGCCACCGGTGCGCTGGCCACCGCCAGCACGCGCTGGGAGCGGTACGCGACCCGCTGGGCCACCAGTGTGCTCTGCGTCAGCGAGCAGGAGCGGCTGGACGGTGAGGCGGCCGGGATCAGCGCCCCGTTCGCCGTGGTGCCCAACGGGGTGGACCTCGGCCACCACACGCCGGCCGAACGCCGGTCCGCACGGCTCTCGTTGGGCCTGGACCTGTCCGATCCGCTGGCGGTCTGCGTGGGGCGGCTGTGCCGGCAGAAGGGCCAGGACCTGCTGCTCGCCTGCTGGCCCGCGGTGCTGCGCCGGGTGCCGGGCGCCCGGCTGGCGCTGGTCGGCGGCGGTCCGGACGCGCAGGCGCTGGCCGCGCAGGCCCGGGCGCTGCCCGAGCCCTACCGGGTGCGGCTGGCGGGCGAGGTGCTCGACCCGCGGCCCTGGCTGGCGGCGGCCGATCTGGTGGTGCTGCCCTCGCGCTGGGAGGGGATGGCGCTGGCACCGCTGGAGGCGATGGCGATGGCCCGCCCGGTGCTGGTGGCGGAGGTGCCCGGTGCGCGTGAGCAACTGCCGCCGGAGCAGCGGGAGACCGGGCTGATCCCGGTGCAGGATCCGGCGGCGCTGACCAATGCGCTGGCCGAGGCGCTGTCCGACCCGCTGGAGTGCGCCCGCCGGGGGGCGGTCGCCCGGGAGTGGGTGGCGGCCCGGCACGACGTGCGCACGGTGGTCGCGCGAGTGTCGGATCTCTATCAGAAGTCGATCAGTGGAGGCCAGTCGACTCCCCGTGTCCCCGCGCGGATCTGATCGTTTCTCAGGCAGTGAAAAGCAGGCCGTTCCGATCGGGTGCGGACGCGTTCTTTCCGTTTGGCGGCGCTTGTCGCCCTTTTCGGACAGGCGTGCCCAACGACCCGTACGGGCGTGCTCGTTGCCCCGGATCGCTCTCGCCGCTCACCCTTTTCGGTCGCGCCCAGCGACCAAATCGGAAATTCCTATTAATGGGCGGGTGGAATGAAATGGCAAGTCAGCTTCCGGAAATGTAGCAGACATTCGGTAATGTCTGATTTTGCCTGCTTCGTTCTCCAAGTGCGAGAACCTTGACCGCCCCGGTGGTCGAGAACCCTCACCGCTCACACGGCAGCAGGTGCTACCCGGACCGCGCCCACGGAACCGGGCT
The DNA here is from genome assembly GCF_035976515.1 of Kitasatospora sp. NBC_01302. Taxonomy (NCBI): domain Bacteria; kingdom Bacillati; phylum Actinomycetota; class Actinomycetes; order Kitasatosporales; family Streptomycetaceae; genus Kitasatospora; species Kitasatospora sp. NBC_01302. The sequence goes on along the minus strand of NZ_CP108404.1, from coordinate 3,062,715 downwards.
CCGCGGTGCCGGGCACCCGGTGCCGGGATCCGCCACCAAGGGCACACAGCAGGGGAGTTCGTGCGCTGATGACCATTGACCACGAGAGCGTGCCGCGGCCTGGGCGAGTCGCGGCCGACAGCCGGCGGCTGGCGACCGAGTTGCTGGAGCGGCCGAGCCGGCCCGCGCAGTCCCAAACGGCGACCCAGCTGGGCCGCCACCGCCGGGGCCTGCGCTCCGCGGTGGCGCTGCCCGCGGCGCTGTTCGTGGTCGACGTGCTGGCCACCTGCGCGAGCGCGGTCGGCTGCACCGCCGAGTCCGGCTACCCGGTGGGCACCGCGGCCGCCGTACTGCCGGTCCTGCTGCCGCTCAACCTGGCCGGCGGCCTCTACCGCACCCGGATGACCCCGTCCGTGCTGGACGAACTGCCCGCGCTGATCGGCCGCGCGGCCGTCGCGCTCGCCTTCGCCGTCACCCTCTCCGGCTGCCTGCCCGGCGCCTGGCCGGCCTGCGGTCCGCTGGGCTGGGCCCGGCTGCTCGCCCTGCTCACCGCGCTGACCGCGCTCGCCGCGCTCGGCCGCGGGATGGTCTACGCCCTGCTGCGCCGCCTGCACCGGCGGCGTCCGGTGCCCGTGCTGGTGCTCGGCGCGGGAGCGCTCGGCCAGCGGGTGACGGCGGCGCTGCGCGAGCACCCCGAGTACGGGATGCGCCCGATCGGCTACCTGGACCCGGATCCGGTGCTGCTGCCCGGCGACTCCCCGGTGCCGGTGCTCGGGGGCCGCGAGGCGCTGGAGCGCGAGGTGCGCCGGCACGGCGTGGTGCGGCTGATCGCCACGGCCGGCGCCGCGGACGAGGCGGAGACGGCCGTGGCGATGCGCGAGGCGGTCCGGCTCGGCTGCCAGGTCTGGCTGGTCCCGGCCCTGCGCGAGCACGCCGCGCTGGGCGCCGGAGCCCGGCAGCTGCCCGACCACCTGTGGGGCTACCCCTGCCTGCGGCTGCCGCGACCGCCGCGCCGCCGGCCCGGCTGGCTGGTCAAGCGGGCCGTCGACATCGCCGCCGCCGCCCTGGGCCTGATCGCCATCTCCCCGGTGCTGGCCCTCTGCGCGCTGGCCGTCCGCCTCGACACCGGCCCCGGCGTGCTCTTCCGCCAGCAGCGCACCGGGCTGGACGGCCAGGTCTTCACCTTGCTCAAGTTCCGCACCCTGCGCCCCGCCAACGAGCACGAGTCCGCCACCCACTGGAACATCTCCCAGGACCACCGGATGAGCGCGGTCGGCCGGCTGCTGCGCCGCAGCTCGCTGGACGAGCTGCCGCAGCTGTGGAACGTGCTGCGCGGCGACATGACCCTGGTGGGCCCGCGCCCCGAGCGCCCGTACTTCGTCATGCGGTTCAGCCAGGCCTACCCGGAGTACGCCGACCGGCACCGGGTCCCGGTCGGACTGACCGGCCTGGCCCAGGTCAACGGGCTGCGCGGGGACACCTCGATCGAGGACCGGGCCCGCTTCGACAACCGCTACATCGAGAGCTGGAGCCTCTGGCAGGACGTCAAGGTCCTGCTGCGCACCGCCGTGCTGATGCTCCGCCCGGACGGGAGCTGACCCCACCGTGGCCCTGACCCTTGCGCCGCATCCCGCTTTAGCCGCCGACCGCCCGCCAGCCGACCGCCCGCCGGCCGATCGGCGCCCGGCCGATCGGCCGCCGACCGCCCTGCCGCGTGCGGCGGTCGCCGCCGTGCTGCGCCGCCCGAGCCTGCTGGTCGCGCTGACCGTCCTGCTCGTCTGCGTCCCCACCGGCGAGGAGAACGTCACCGCCGCCGTCCACATCACCCCCGCCGACCTCGCCTCGCTCGCGCTGGTGGGCCTGCTCGGCCTGGACCTGCTGCGCGGGCGCCCCCCGGCGCTGAGCCGGTCCGCCTGCCTGGTCCTCAGCGGCGTGGTCGCCGCTGCCGCCGCCGCCACGATCACCTCGGTCGACCCCGCCGCCAGCCTGACCGGCTTCATCCGCCTGGTGCAGATCTTCGTGCTGGTCCCGGCCGCGGTGCTGACCGCGCTGCGCGACCGCACGGACCTGCGGCTGGTGCTGGGCGCCTTCGTGCTCGCCGCGCTGATCGAGGGCGGCCTGGGCGCCGAGCAGTACCTCACCGGCACCGGCGCCTCCTACACCGGTGAGCCGATCCGGGCGGTGGGCACCTTCGGCGCGCTCGACATCATGGCGATGTCCGGCGTGGTCAGCTTCGGCCTGCTGGCCGCCCTGGCCCTCGGACTGATGGAGCGTCAGAGAACGTGGTGGCGGCGCGGGTTGCTGGCCGCGGCGGCCTTCCTGGTGTTCCCGCTCGCGGTCTCCTTCAGCCGGGGCAGCTGGATCGCCACCGCGGTGGCCGCCGCCGTGCTGCTGCTCAAGGCGGACGCCCGGCTCGCGCTGCGCTGGGCGGGCCTGGGGCTGGCGGCGGCGATCGTGCTGGTCGGCGGGCTCGGCGCGGGCGGCGGTGGCGTGGCCGAGCGGCTGAGCAGCATCGGCTCGGTCTCCGGCGGCAACGAGGACCACTCGGTCAGTGACCGGTACGACCTGTGGGCCACCGCCCGGTCGATCTGGGCCGATCACCCCGCCACCGGCGCCGGACCCAAGAGCTTCCCCCAACTGCGCGACTCCCACGCCCCGTTGCGGCTCTCCTCGGGCAGCGACGCGGCCGACGCCACGATCGGCTTCGAGCGCGAGCCGCTGCTCTCGCCGCACAACATGTACTTCCTGGTGCTCTGCGAGCAGGGCCTGGTCGGCATCGTCGCGTACGGCGGGCTCTTCCTGTCCCTGCTGCTCGGCTGCCTGCGCCGCGCCGGGGCCGCGGGCCCCGCGGCGCTCGGGCTGCTCTGCTGGGTGCTGGTCGACTTCCTCTACGCCGACATCGGCGGCACCACCACGGTGCTGACCTCGGTGATCCTGGGGGTGGCCGCCAGCTGGGCGCTGCCCGCCGAGCGGGAGCAGATGGCATGACGATCAGTCAGGAACTGCCCACCGTGGCGCCGGTGGCACCGGACCCGGTCCGCCGCGGCCCGTCCTTCCTCGCCAAGGCCTTCGGGATCACCGCCGTGCTCAGCGCGGCCGGCTCCGGGCTCGGTCTGCTGCGCGACCTGCTGCTGGCCCGGTTCTTCGGCGCGGACGAGGGGACGGACGCGTTCCTGGTCTCCTGGACCGTGCCGGAGACCGCCGCGCCGCTGCTGATCGAGGACGCGATGACGTTCCTCATGGTCCCGGCCTTCAGCCTGGCCCTGGTGCTGCGCGAGGAGCGGCCCGAGGGCGCCGACCCGGTGCGGCAGCTGACCGCCGACACGCTGCCCTGGCTGCTGGGCGGTCTGTGCGCGCTGTCCGGTGCCACCGTCCTCTGGGCGCCCGAGGTGGTGCGGCTGCTGGCCCCCGGCCTGGCCGACCCCGGGCTCGCGGTGACCTGCACCCGGATCACCGCCCTCACGGTGCTGCCGTTCGGCCTGGCCGGCTACCTGGGCGCCGCGCTCCGCGCCCACCACCGGTTCACCGCGCCGGCCGCCATCTACGTGGCGTACAACCTCGGCATCCTCGCGGTGCTGACCCTGCTCCACCTGGCCCTCGGGGTGCGGGCCGCCGCGCTCGGCGTGGCCTTCGGCAGCCTGCTGATGGCCGGGCTGCTGATCGCGCCGTTCCTGCGGGCCCTGCGCGCGGGCCCTGCGCGCGGGCGCGCCGCCCGCGGCGGGCGCGGACTGCTGCTCAGCCCGCTGGCGCTGCTGCCGGTGGCGGCCTTCACGATCACCCGGCAGTCCCAGGTCTTCATCGAGCGCTCGCTCGGCTCCGACCTGCCGGTCGGCACCATCTCGCACCTCAACTACGCGGCCAAGGTCTCCCAGCTGGCGATGACCACCGCCCTGCTGATCTGCACGGTGACCTTCCCGCTGGTCGCGCGGGCGCTGGCCGCCGGCGACCTGGCGGCGGCCCGGGACCGGGTGGAGAAGGACCTCGGGCAGGCCGCGGCCGTGGTGCTGGCCGGCACCGCCTTCCTGATCGCCTGCGCGCACCCCGTGGTCGCCCTGCTCTTCCAGCGCGGCGCGTTCGGCCCGGCCGACACCACCGCCACCGCCCAGGTGATCCAGGTCTACAGCTGCGGGCTGCTGGCCCAGGCGCTGATCGGCGTGATGGTCCGGCCGTTCTTCTCGATGCGCCCGGCCGTGCGCCGGGCGGACGACCCGCGCCCGATCCAGGCGGGCCACCCGCTGCTCGACTGGTACCCGGTGGCCGCGATGGTGATCGGCCTGGCCGTCACCACCTCGGTCGGGGTGCTCAGCACCCACCGGTTCGGCGCACTCGGGCTGGCCGCGGGCAACGCGGCGGGCATCACCACCACCGCCGTGCTGCTGCTGCGCGGGCTCGCACTGCGCGGCATCGCGCTGCGGATGCCCACGGTGCTGGCCGGCCAGGCCCGGCTGCTCGCGGCGGCCGGCGGTGCGGCGGCGGCCGGCACGCTGACGACCCGGCTGGTCCACGCCGAGGCGCCGTCCATCGCGGCCGGCGGGGCCGTGGTGCTCGCCGTCTACCTGGCGCTCGGCGGGCTGCTCGGCGCCCACGAGCTCACCGCACCGCTCACCAGGGCACTCGCGATGGCCCGCGGCCGGCGGGCCCGGACCGGGCCGCAGGCCCACGCAGGGCCGGGGGGACGGCGTTCGGCAGGAGAAGAACTCCTGGAGGAAGGAACGGTCCCCGATGGTTGCTGAACTCGTCCACCGGCCGCAGCTGCCGCGCCAGGGCGGTGCCACCGCCCGATGGCCCAGGGCGCCGTGGATCCTGATGTACCACTCGGTGGCCGTCGAGGAGGAGGATCCCTACCTGCTCACGGTCAGCCCCGACCGGTTCGCCGCCCAGCTGCGCTGGCTGGCCGCCCGCGGCTGGCGCGGTGTCAGCATCCGTGAGCTGCTGCGTGCCCGCGCCGAGGGCCGCCGCGAGCGCCTGGTCGGGCTGACCTTCGACGACGGCTACGCCGACTTCGCCGGGCACGTGGTCCCGGTGCTGCGCGGCTACGGATTCACCGCCACCGTCTTCGTGGTGGCCGACCGGCTCGGCGGCGACAACTTCTGGGACGCCAAGGGCCCGCGCAAGCCGCTGCTCAGCGTCGATCAGGTGCGCGAACTGGCCCGCAGCGGCTGGGAGATCGGTTCGCACGGGATGAGCCACCTGGCCCTGCCCGGCCTCCCGGCCGGCCTGCTGCGCTCGGAGGTGCGGGAGAGCCGGCGGGCGCTGAGCGAGCTGCTCGGCGGCCCGGTCGGCGGCTTCTGCTACCCGTACGGCGCGGTGGACGAGCCCGCCGCCCGCGCGGTCGAGGAGGCCGGCTACGACTACGCGGTGGCGATCGGCCACAGCACGCTGGCCGGCCGCTTCGCGCTGCCCCGCTGCTACGTGGGCGACCGCGACGGCGCGTGGCGGCTGCGGGCCAAACGCGGCCGGTGCGGGCTGCGGGACGTGGTCACCGAGCTGCGGCGGCGAGGGGAGCAGCGATGAGGGTGCTGCACGTGATCACCGGCCTGGCGGCGGGCGGCGCCGAGCAGCAGCTGCTGCTGACGGTCCGGCACCTGCCGCCGTCGGTCGAGTGCGAGGTGGCCACGCTGACCAACCCCGGCAGCGTGGCCGCGGCGCTGCGCGCCGAGGGCGTCACCGTGCACGAGCTCGCGATGCGCGGCAACCGCGACCTCGCGGTGCTGCCCCGCCTGGTCCGGCTGATCCGCCGGGGCCGCTACGACGTGGTGCACACCCACCTGTACCGGGCCGGCCTCTACGGCCGGCTGGCCGCCCGGCTGGCCGGGGTGCGCACGGTGCTGGCCACCGAGCACTCGCTGCACGCCGGGACGATCGAGGGCCGGCCGGTCGGCACCGGGGTCAAGTCCCTCTACCTGGCGGCCGAGCGCCTCGGCGTCACCACCGTGGCGGTCTCCGGGCGGGTGGCGGGCACGCTGACCGCGTGGGGCGTGCCGGCGCAGCGGGTGGCGGTGCTGCCGAACGGCATCGAGGCGGCGAGCTTCGCGGTGCCCTGGGACCGGCGGACGGCGGTGCGGCGCAGGCTCGGCATCGCGGCCGATGCCGTGGTGATCGGCGCGGTGGGGCGGCTGGTGCCCGGCAAGCGGTTCGACGTGCTGGTGCAGGCGCTCACCGTGCTGCCCGAGGCGGTGCTGCTGGTGGTGGGGGAGGGGCCCGAGCGTGCTGCGCTCACCGAACTGGCCCGCGAGCTCGGGATCGGAGCCCGGGTCCTGCTGATCGGCGAACGCGCCGACGTGCCCGACCTGTTGAGCGCGATGGACGTGCTGGCCGCGCCCTCGGTGGAGGAGACCTTCGGCCTGGCGGTGCTCGAAGGGCTGGCCGCCGGCCTGCCCGTGCTGCACAGCGGCTGCCCGGCGCTGGAGGAACTGCCCGCCGCGGACGCACCCGGCGCCCGCAAGCTGCCGTCGACGGTGGCGGCCTACCAGGAGGCGCTGCTGGCGCTCGGCCCGGCGCCGCTGGCCGTCCCGCTGCCCCGGCCACCGGCGGTGGCGCACTACGACATTGTCCGCACAGCGGCCCGACTGGGCGAGTTGTACGAGCGGCTGGGGCAGGCCGAGCGGCCTGTACCGGCCGGGAGGGAGTCTGGAAGATGACCGAGCAAGGGATGGCCGGGCCGACGAAGCGCGACCGGGTCCTGACGGCGGCCAAGCGCTGGTGGCCGCTGGCCGCCGCCGTCCCGCTGGGCGCGGTGGCGGGGGCCGGCTACGCGGTGCTCGCGCCGCCGGTCTACACGGCCAACTCCTACGTGGTGGTGGTCCCGGACAGCAGCGGAGAGGCGGGCCTCGCGGTCAACTTCGCCCAGGCGTACGGCCGGCTCGCGGCCCAGCCGCAGGTGCTGGCGATGGCGGCCCCGGACGCCGGACGCACCGGGGCCGAGCTGGCCAGCCAGGTGACCGGGACCACCTCGCCGGACGCCCCGGTGATCGAGATCGCCGGCAGCGGCCGGCACCCGGACCAGGCGGTGAAGGCCGCCGACGCGGTGGCCAAGGCGCTGGTCTCGTTCGCCAACACGAGCAGCAAGGAGACCGGCGTCAAGCTGGTGCCGCTGGCCGCCGCGGCCGACCCGGACAAGCCGACCACGCCGAGCCGGCAGCTCGACGTCGCGGTGGGCGGCGCGGCCGGGGTGCTGGTCGGGTCGCTGGCGATGATGGCCCGGCGCCGGGCGACGGGCGAGGCCGGGGCGGCCGGACCGGTGGCCGCCGAACCCGTGGCCGGCGAACCCGTCGCCGCCGTGCCCACCCCGAGCCGGGAGCCGAGCGAGAGGCCGGAGAAGGCCGAGAAGACGGCGAAAGCGGGGAGCGCGACATGACGGCCCTGCACCCGGGCCCCGCGGCACCGGCGGAGCCCGGAGGACCTGCCGCGCCCACCGGGTGGACCACCGAGACGCACCGGGACGACCAGGCGCTGACCCGGCTCGCCCCCGAGTGGGACGCGCTGGCCGCCCGCTGCCGCACCGCCACACCGTTCCAGTCGGCCGCCTGGCAGGCCTCCTGGTGGCGCGGCTACGGCCGCCCCGGCGCGCTGCGGGTGGTGCTGGTGCGCCGGGACGGCGTGCTGGTCGGGGCCGCCGCCCTGATGCGGACCAGGACCGGCACGCTGACCGGCCTGGGCGGCGGGCTGATCGACTTCACCGACGTGCTGCTCGACGAATCCTGCGCCGCCGAGGCCGCCGCCGCGCTGGCCCGCGCGCTGCCGCTGCGCCGGCCCTGGCAGGCCCTGGACCTGCGCGAGGTGCGGCCCGGCTCGGCGGCGCACCAGGTGTACGCGCACTGGCACGGGCGGCGCCACCAGCTGCTCGACTCGGTCTGCCAGCAACTGCCGGCCGTCCCGATGGAGCAGTTGCTGTCCCGGCTGCCGGGGCGCACCGCGCAGCGCAGCCGGGCCAAGCAGCGCAAGCTGCTGGAGAGCGGGGTGGTGGCCCGCCGGGTGCCGGCCGAGGAGGTCGGCCCGGCGATGGACGACCTGCTGCGGCTGCACGCGCTGCAGTGGCAGGGCCGGACGGTCACCGCCGAGCACACCAGCGAGCGGTTCGCCACCCACTTGCGCGAGTCCACCGCCGCGCTGGCGCTGGCCGGCCAGGCGGTGGTCTACCGCTACTACCTGGACGAGGAGCTGATGGCGGTGGACCTGCTGCTCTGCTGCCGCTCCTTCGCCGGCCTCTACCTCTACGGCGCGCACCCGCAGCTGCGCGAGCGGATCGACATCGCGGGCCTGCTCTTCGGCACCTCGCTGGAGGAGACGGTGCGCGCGGGCATCCCGGAGATAAGCCTGATGCGCGGCGAGGAGCCGTACAAGGAGCGCTGGCGCCCCGAACGCGAGCACAACCACCGGCTGCTGCTCGGGCCGCGCCACTTCGCCGGCGCGCTGAGCCTGCGGCTGTCGCTGGCCCGGGTCCGCGCGGCGGCCGTGCCCAGGCTGCGCGGACCGGTCCGCCGGCTGCGCGGGCTGCTCAGCCGTCCAACGACCGCCAGCCACTGATCGCCGGCGGGGTCGAGGACGGGGCCGCCGGTCGCGACGGCGTCGTGGAGGGTTTGGCCGAGGGCGTGGCCGCGGTGCCGGCGGACGGCGAGGGTGCCGCGGAGGGCGCCGGGGCGGCCGTGGCGGACGGGCTGGGCGAGGGCGAGGCGGAGGTCGCCGCGTCGGTCGGCGTCGCCGAGCCGCTCGGCCCGGTCGGCAGTGCGGTCGGCAGCCCGGTCGGCAGTGCGGTCGGTGAGGTGCTCGCCGACGGTGCGGCCGAGGTGGCCGGGCTGCCCGCGCCTGCGGGCTGCCCCTGGCCGGAGCAGCCCCGGGAGAAGAGCGGCGGGCGCAGTCCGGGCCGGTTCGGCAGCGCCCCGAGGCCCGGCAGCCGGCACGGCGGCTCGGTCGGCACCGGCGCGCCCTTGGAGCCGCTGAGCAGCTCCCGGTAGACGGCGCTCGAGCGCGGATTGCTGCGGCACTGCCAGAAGCCGTGCGGACAGTAGTCGGTGACGGTCTGGTAGAGGGTGTCGTGGGTGCGCATCCAGTCGACCATCCGCCGCACGAACTCGGGGTTGTCGCCGTTGCGGAACAGCCCCCACTCCGGGTAGGAGACCGGCTTGCCGCGCCGGGCCGCGAACTCGACCTGGTCCTCCAGGCCGTAGGGCTCGTGCACGTAGTCGTCGAAGGTCGCGCCGGCCGGCTGGTCGTAGCTGTCGGTGCCGATCACGTCCACCACGTCGTCGCCGGGGTAGCACTTGGTCCAGGCGATCGCGTCCAGGCCGCGGTTGGGGGTGAAGTCGAAGCGGAACTTCTGCCCGGGCACCGAGCGCATCACACCGATGATCCGCCGCCAGTACGCCTTCCAGGCAGCCGGGTCGGGCCCGCAGCGGCTGGTGTAGGTGATGCCGTTCATCTCCCAGCCGAGCACGATCACGGTGTCGTTGCCGCCGAGCGCGACCAGCCTGCGGGCCAGCCGCAGGAAGTGCTGGTCGAAGGCGCCGTGCGCGCCCTGGTTCAGCAGCTCGGCGACCTGGTCGTCGGGCAGGTCGCCCTCGTTGGGCACCAGCATCGGCACGTTGAGCACCAGCGTCCGGCCCTGGTCGCTCATCCGCCACTGCGACCAGAGCGCCAGCACCTTGGCGTCGCCCTCGACGTCGGCCCAGCTGTTTCCGGCCAGATAGGTGTGGCCGACCTGGAGGTTGGCGCCGTCCAGCCAGCTGGAGAGCCGGGCGATCTGCGGGATGTAGTTGTCCCAGGAACCGACGAAGGCGCCGAACGCGACCTCGTGGCTGGCCCGCCGGGTGCTCGGCCGGGGTGCGGCCGAGCGCGGCCGGGCGCCGGGGCCCGCCGCCTGGTCGCCGCCCGGCCAGCGGTCGGCGGCGGTGAGCGGAGCGCCGCCGGCGCCGAGCCCGGCCGTGGTGAGCAGGAGCAGGGCGGAGGCGGCCAAGGCCAGCCGGCCGATTCGCATGGTCTCTCCTCCACCACGGATTGAGTTCCGCTTCATGGACTGTTCCTTCGCTGCGGGCGGGTGCCGCCTCGTTCCTCGGCGACCCCCACCCTTCGCTGCGTCGCAGCCCAGCCGCGGGAGGGACGCCGACCCGGACGCCAGTCGTAGGCATCCGCCTACCGACAGTAAGCTGAGGCGCATTCAGAAAAGCCGAATGTCACCCTAAAGTGGACAATTGTCGCGAGCCTGGTCGACCTCGACTGGTGATCCGGAGCGCCTTGATCGATCGTCAGCACTTTCCGGTCGCCACGGACGGCCCGACGGCCGTGCGCGAGGCGCTCGATCCCCGTCCACCGACCCCCGCCGAATGTCCGGTTATCCGTCGGTAGGCCCGCGGGGTGGCCCCGCCATGCTGACGGTCGAGCGCCCACCAGGTACCCTCCCGAGGTGTCCTGGAAGCCGCTTCGTACCCTGACCCCCCGCTCCGCCCTGCCTGCCGTGGCGGTGCTGCTGGTGCTCGGCGTGGGCGCCGCGGCGCACGCCAACCGCCCGGTCCCGTTCGGCGACCAGGTCTCGGAACCCGGTAACGCGCAGGCCAGCCCGGTGGGCGCCCAGTCGGCGGATCCGGTCGTCCCGGACTTCCGGGTGGGCCCCGGCCTGGAGGCGTACGACCCTTCGAGCGGCACGCTGCTCTGGTCCTACCGGCGCGACGGCGCCACCGCGCTGCACGTGACCCTGGTCGGCCAGAGCGCCATAGTGGTCTGGGACGACGGCATGGTCACCTCGGTGGAGATCAGCGACCACGAGGTCCGCTGGCACCGCGCGATGCCGGGCCTGGCCGAGTGGCTGCACGGGGACGGGGAGCCGGGCGCCGACCAGCGCACCGCGGCCCAGCGCAAGCAGCTGGAGCTGACCCGGGCCGCCGCCGCGGTGCAGGTCGCCTCGCAGACCCAGCCCTGGGTGCAGGTGCTCAGCCCCGGTCTGACCATGGGCTTCCGCGACAGCGACGGGGACCTGCGGTTCAACGCCCGCCCGCAGGCCGGCTGCGTCTTCGACGTGCTGGGCGCGGTCAGCACCGACGGCGCCGTGCTGGTGCCGCGCACCTGCACCGGCACCACCGGTTCCGGTCACCCGCTGCCCGGCTCGATCACCGGGTTCCGGATGGACCAGCCCGGCTACGTGCTCAACGCGGGCCCCACCGTCAAGCTCACCAAGCTGGACGGCACCCGGGTGCTGATCGACGACGGCCCGGTGCTCGGCAGCCGGGTCTTCGACACCGATCAGGGCGCCTCCGCGATCCCGTGCGGCAGCCCCGAGGAGCCGTTCGCCGCGGTCAAGCCGCCGGCCGGCTGCCCGGTGGCGGGCGGCGACAGCGGCGCCCACTGACCGGAAATTCATCGAGGGACGTCCGGCGCGCCCGGTAGACTGGCCGGCATGGCTGTTCTCCTCGGGCATTAGCGGCGGCAGTCGGTAGGCAAATCGGTCCGCGTCGGTAGTCGCGGGCCGCTGCCGTGCCGGACCGCCCAGCACCGCCCATACCCCCGCCGCGTCCCCGTGTCCGACCGCGCTGCCGCCCGCGTGCGCCGGTCCGCCCAGTTTCAGGAGTCTTCCCAGCCATGATTGCCGCCAACGCCCTCGAACTGCGCGCCGGTGCCCGCATCCTGATCGAGTCCGCCAGCTTCCGGGTCACCCCCGGTGACCGGATCGGTCTGGTCGGGCGCAACGGCGCCGGCAAGACCACGCTGACCAAGGTGCTGGCCGGCGAGGGCCTGCCGGCCTCCGGCACCGTCACCCGCTCCGGCGAGGTGGGCTACCTGCCGCAGGACCCGCGCACCGGCGACCTCGACGTGCTGGCCCGCGACCGGATCCTGTCGGCCCGCGGCCTCGACACCGTGCTCAAGAAGATGCGCGAGAACGAGGAGCGGATGGCCACCGGCAAGGGCGCCACCCGCGACAACGCGATGAAGAAGTACTCGCGCCTGGAGACCGAGTTCCTCACCAAGGGCGGGTACGCCGCCGAGGCCGAGGCCGCCACCATCGCCGCCGCGCTCGGGCTGCCCGACCGGATCCTCGGCCAGGAGCTGCACACGCTCTCCGGTGGCCAGCGCCGCCGGGTCGAGCTGGCCCGGATCCTCTTCTCGGACTCCGACGTGCTGCTGCTGGACGAGCCGACCAACCACCTCGACGCCGACTCGATCGCCTGGCTGCGCGACTTCCTGAAGACCTACAAGGGCGGCTTCATCGTGATCTCGCACGATGTCGAGCTGGTCGAGACGGTCGTCAACAAGGTCTTCTACCTGGACGCGAACCGCTCCTGCATCGACGTCTACAACATGGGCTGGAAGCAGTACCAGCAGCAGCGCGAGGACGACGAGAAGCGCCGCAAGCGCGAGCGGGCCAACGCCGAGAAGAAGGCGGCCACCCTCAACGCGCAGGCCGACAAGATGCGCGCCAAGGCCACCAAGACGGTCGCCGCGCAGAACATGGCCCGCCGTGCCGAGAAGCTGCTCTCCGGCCTGGAGGAGGTGCGGGCCTCCGACAAGGTGGCCAAGCTGCGCTTCCCCGACCCGGCCCCGTGCGGCAAGACCCCGCTGACGGCCAGGGACCTGTCCAAGTCCTACGGCTCGCTGGAGATCTTCACCGGCGTCGACCTGGCCATCGACCGCGGCTCGCGGGTCGTGGTGCTGGGCCTCAACGGCGCGGGCAAGACCACCCTGCTGCGGATGCTGGCCGGGGTGGAGGCGCCGGACACCGGCGAGGTGATCCCCGGCCACGGCCTGAAGATCGGCTACTACGCCCAGGAGCACGAGACGCTCGACCCCGAGCGCACCGTGCTGGAGAACATGCGTTCGTCCGCGCCGGACACCGACCTGGTGCAGATCCGCAAGATCCTCGGCTCCTTCCTGTTCTCCGGCGACGACGTCGACAAGCCGGCCGGCGTGCTCTCGGGCGGCGAGAAGACCCGCCTGGCGCTGGCCGCGCTGGTGGTCTCCTCGGCCAACGTGCTGCTGCTCGACGAGCCGACCAACAACCTGGACCCGGCCAGCCGTGAGGAGATCCTCGGCGCGCTGCGCACCTTCACCGGTGCGGTGGTGCTGGTCACCCACGACGAGGGCGCCGTGGACGCGCTGGAGCCGGAGCGGATCATCCTGCTGCCGGACGGCGTCGAGGACCTGTGGACCCCGGCGTACCACGATCTCGTCTCGCTGGCCTGACCGGCGGATCACCGGCCCCGACCGGTGACCGCCGGCGCTGATTTCCGCGTCGGATCCGCGCTGTCGCGGATCACCGCTCTGACCTCGCCCGTGACCGGTCCGCCGGTCGCGGGCGCTCGGCTTTCGTAGACACACGCTCCTGCATCCGGCCGAGCCTTTCTCATCAGAGATCCCCAATCGGGAATCCCGGGGCCTCGGATTCCGTTTTATTCGGACCCGCTGCTTTCACCGCCGGTCCGACCCTGCTGATCAGCTCTTTCGTCCGCCGACGCGGATTCGGCCGGGGTCGTGTACACCCAGGGTGAGCGCCACGACGCGCGCAAGGCGCCCCCGGGCGGAGCCCTTTTCGCAGGACAGACCTTGTCGAATGGGTGGCCAGGACGCTGGGGATGGGTGATCATGGGAATCTGACCGAGCACAGCTACGAGGAGGCACGGGTGGCCGAGACTCTGAAAAAGGGCAGCCGGGTGACAGGTGCCGCGCGTGAGAAGCTCGCGGCCGAGCTGAAGAAAAAGTACGACTCCGGCGCGAGCATTCGCGCACTCGCGGAGGAGACCGGCCGCTCGTACGGCTTCGTGCACCGGATGCTGAGCGAGTCCGGAGTCAATCTCCGGGGTCGTGGTGGCGCCACGCGTGGAAAGGCCAAGGCTGCTGCGGCAGCCGGTTCCTGACGTATCGTCAGACCGGGATGGTGGCCCTTCCTCCCGGTCGGCCGGTCGACACAGGCAGCAGGTTCCGACAGTTCGTCAGCACACCCCGACGCATCGGCGACCGTGACAGGTGCCCTCCCCCAGCCTCTGGCCGGGGGGACCCCCATGGCCGCCGATCGTCATGCCCGCGAGCTGCCGCGGATGGCGGTATCCAAGGCGCGGGCAATTAAGTTACTCTCCGGTAGATGAGTGGGCAGCGCGCTGGAGCCTGTCCCGACCCGTGCCGGAGGTGCCCATGACCGCGCCCGTCTCCACCCCTGCCACGCCGGACGCGTGGCGGCAGGCCGGTGTCGGCCTGGAGGTCGAGGGCGAACTCGCGACGGTGACGCTCTGCCACCCCCAGCGGCGCAACGCCCAGACTCCCGCGATGTGGCGCGCGCTGGCCGCGATCGGCCGCGAGCTGCCCGCGACCGTGCGGGTAGTGCTGCTCCAGGCCGAGGGCCTGTCCTTCTCGGCCGGCCTGGACCGGGCCATGTTCACCCCCGAGGGCCTGCCCGGCGAGCCGAACTTCCTGGCCCTGGCCGCGAGCCCGGACCAGGAGCTGGACGCCGCGATCGCCGGGTTCCAGGAGGCGTTCAGCTGGTGGCGCCGTCCCGACGTGATCACGATCGCCGCCGTGCAGGGGCATGCGGTGGGCGCCGGGTTCCAGCTCGCACTCGCCTGTGACCTGCGGATCTGCGCCGAGGACGCGCAGTTCGCGATGCGTGAGACCTCGCTCGGCCTGGTCCCCGACCTGACCGGCACCAAGCCGCTCACCGACCTGGTCGGCTACGCCAGGGCGCTGGAGATCTGTGCCACCGGCCGCTGGGTGCCCGCCGCCGAGGCGGTCGCGATCGGACTGGCCAACCAGGTGGTGCCGGGCACCGAGCTTTCCGGCGCGGCGCGCACGCTCGCCGCCGCGCTGCTCGCGGCGCCGCGCAACGCCGTGATCGAGACCAAGGCCCTGCTGCTCGGCGCGGGCGACCGCTGCTACGAGGAGCAGCGGGCCGCCGAGCGCGCGGCGCAGGCCCGTCGGCTGCGCGACCTGGCGGGGATCGGCGACTGACGCCGACCTGGACCGTCGGCCGCCCCTCGGGGCGGCCGCGATGCTGTGGGGCCCGGCTCTTGGAGGGGGAGAGCCGGGCCCCACTGTCATGCTCCGGAGGGCAGGCTCCGGGCGCGGGTTTCGTGGCGGAATGTCAGAGTTGGGACAGATTGCGGTATAGCTAGGGACATCCTTCAGGAGGCACCCCCATGCCCGAGACCCCCAAACCGTCCGATCTGACCAAGCCCGGGACCGCGCAGCACGGCACCCCTGCCGAGGAGCGCGGGCGCACCGCGCTGGCCGACGGAGTGGTGGAGAAGATCGCCGGCATGGCGGCCCGGGAGGTCCCGGGGATCCACGCGCTCGGCTCGGGACTGGCCAGGACCTTCGGGGCGGTGCGCGACCGGGTGCCCGGCGGGCGCTCCAGCATCTCGCGCGGCATCAAGGCCGAGGTGGGCGAGCGGCAGACGGCGATCGACATCGCGCTGGTCGTGGAGTACGGGGTGGTGATCCCGGAACTGGCGGCGACCGTGCGGCGCAACATCATCCAGGCGGTGGAGCGGATGACCGGCCTGGAGGTGGTCGAGGTGAACATCGCCGTCAACGACGTCCACCTGCCCGACGAGCCGGACGAGGAGGAGGGCGAGCCGCCCTCCTCGGAGCGGCGCGCCCGGGTCCAGTAATCAGCCCGTCCGACCGAAGACCGCACCGCTCGGGAGCTCATCTTGAATCTCGCCTTCATCGGCCTGGTCGCCGGCATGGCCCTGGGCTTCGCCGGCTACTTCGGCGGCTTCGCGGCCTTCCTGCTGGTCGCCGTGCTCGGCGCGGTGGGATTCGTGGTCGGGCGGGTGCTGGAGGGCGACCTCGACCTCGGCGACCTCGGCGACCTGCTGCGCAGCCGCGACCGGCGCCACTGATGACGGCCGGGGCGGGCGGCTCGGCCGGCTCCGCGATCGAGCGGGGCTGGGGGCGGGACACCGGCCGGGCCACACCGGCGGCCCGGCGCGGACGCCTGCGGATCGCCGACCGGGTGCTGACCCGGATCGCCCTGGTCGCGGCGCGCGGTGCGCTCGGGCACGGCGGTGCGGGGGAGGAGCCCCGGGTGGCGGTGGCCGTGGCGGACGGCGTGGCACGGGTGCGGGTGGGGGTGGACCTGCCGTTCCCCAGCGACCTGACCGCGCAGGCCGCGGCCGTGCAGGCGGCGGTCGCCGACCGGGTCGGCGCGCTGACCGGGATCCCGGTGCGCGAGGTGGTCGTGGTGGTGGAGCGCCTGCATCCGGTGGGCGGATCCGGTGACTGACCTCGCGCCGCAGCCCGCGGGCCCGCAGGAGCCGCCGCCGGCTCCCGGGGAGCGCCCGAGCGGGCCCGGCTACCGGGCGCCGCGCTCGCCCCGCACCAGGGCGGCCGCCCTGGTGGCGGTGCTGCTGCTGGCCGGCAGCGGGGTGCTGCTCTACGACGCGGCCTCCTCCTGGGCCGGGCACCGGCCCGGCAGCTGGCGCAGCTGGCTGGCCGGGCAGCTCGCCACCCGGCCGGTGGACTCCGGATGGGTGCGCGGCGGTGCGGTCGTGGTGCTGCTGCTCGGCGGCTGGCTGCTGTGGCTGGCCGTGGCCTCCGGCTCGCGGCGCTGGCTGGTGCTGCGCCAGGCCCCCTGGGTGGTGATCGACCGGATGGGGGTGGCGGCGCTGCTGGAGACCCGGGCGCTGGACCTGCCCATGGTGGCGGCGGCCCGGGTGCGGGTGGGACGGCGGCGGGTGCGGGTGACGGTGCACGGCAGCGCCGACCTGGCCGCCGCCCGGTCGGCGCTCGCGGCCGAGCTGGCGGCGGTCGGGCTGCTCCGGGAGCCGGGTCTGCAGGTGCGGGGCCGACCGGCCAAGCACCGGCCGCCGATGCACTAGGGCTTGTCCGGGGCGCGTTTCATCGAGGAGGTGTGGTGATGAGCCGAGCCACCGTCAACCGGTTGCTGCTCGGGCTGGTCGGACTGGTGCTGGTGCTGGGCACGCTGCTGGTGCTGGCCGGCGGCCTGCACGTGTACCGGCACCTGGGGGTGACGCCGCCGCGATGGTGGCCGCTGACCTCGCCGGGCCGACCGGTGCTGAGCACCGCCTCGCGCACCCGCTGGCGGGACCGGGGCTGGTGGTGGCCCGCGGTGGTGGCGGGCCTCGCCGCGGTGGCGCTGCTCTCGCTGGCCTGGCTGGTGGCGCAGCTGCGCCGCCCCGCGCCGGCCGAGCTGGAGCTGCCCACCCCCGGGGTGCCGGGCCTGCGGCTGCGGCTGCGCGGTGCGGCCTTGGCGGCGGCGGTCCAGTACGCGGCGCTGGACGTGCCGCAGGTGACGGCGGCGCGGGTGAGCCTGGTGGGAGGCGGCAAGGGGCTGCGGCTGCGCGCGCTGCTGCTGCTGGAACCCGGGGCCCGGGTGACGCGGGCGGTGCGGGAGTTCCGGTCCGGACCGCTCGACCACGCGGCGGCGGCGCTCGCCCACCAGGGCGAGCTACCGCAGGACCTGCGGATCCAGGTGGCCCCGACCGAGCCGCCCCGCCCCCCGCGGCCCCCGCGGCAGCCGCGCGGCCGGGCCGGGCGGGCCGCCCGGGTGCGGTGAGCCGAGCGGGCTCGGTGACCGGGTTGGTCACCGGATCGCTCACCGGGCGGGCGGTCAGAGAGCGTGCAGGGCACCGCCGTCGACCGGGATCATCAGGCCGGTGAGGTAGGAGGCGGCGGGGGAGAGCGCGAAGGCGGCGACGTTGCCGAACTCCTCGGGGGTGCCGTAGCGGCCCAGCGGGATCCGGGCACTGGCGGCGGTGCGGGCGGCGGCGGGGTCCGGGGCGAGGGAGTCCAGCTCGCGGACCCGGTCGGTGTCGATCCGGGCCGGCAGCAGGCCCAGCACCCGGATGCCACGCGGGCCCAGCTCGCCGGCCAGCGCCTTGGCGGCCATCGCCAGACCCGGGCGCAGGCCGTTGGAGATCCCGAGACCGGGGATCGGCTCGCGCACCGAGCTGGAGAGCACGAAGGCGATCACGCCGCCCTCGGTCAGCACGGCGGCGGCCGCACGGGCCAGCCGCAGGGCGCCGAGGAAGACCGTCTCGAAGGAGTCGCGCCAGGTCTCGTCGGTGGCGCTGAGCACCGGGCCGGCGGGCGGGCCGCCGACGCTGATCAGGATGCCGTCCAGCCGGCCGAAGCGGCGCAACGCGGCGGCCACCACCTGCTCGGCGGCGGCCGGGTCGTTGTTGTCGGCGACCAGCGCGGCGGCCGGGCCGTCGGGCGCGCCGCCGCCCAGGGCGGTCACGGCGGCGTCCAGGGACTCCTGCCGACGGCCCGTCAGAAGCACCTTGGCGCCGTCGGCGGTCAGCGCGCGGGCGGCGGCGAAGCCGAGTCCGCGGCTGGCGCCGGTGACCACGTACACCTTGTCCTGCAGTCCGAGATCCATGGCCTCATCCTGCCGCAGGGCGGTCCGGGGGTGCTGGGGCGGGCACCGGACGTCGGTTCGCGGGGCGCTGGGGAGTGCCCGCTCGATCCCGTCGGATCGGCGTGCGGAGCCGCAGGTCAGGCGTCCGGGTGCGGCGAGACGTCGGCCAGCAGCTGGAGGAAGGCGTCCTCGCCGATCACCGGGGTGCCCAGCTCGCGGGCCTTGCGGGCCTTGCCGCTCCAGCTGCCCGGCTCGTTGGTGACCAGCACGCTGGTGAGCCGGCTGACCGAGCTCGCGATGTGCAGGCCGGCCGCGATCGCGCGGTCCTCCAGCAGCTCGCGGTCGGTGGCGGTGTCGCCGGTGATCGCCACCCGCATGCCCTGGACCAGCGGGCCGTCCTGCTGCCAGCGCCCCGGGTTCGGGTACGGGCACGGCGGGCGCTTGCGGCTGGGGCGGTAGGAGGAGGACCACGAGCCGCGGGCGGCGGAGGGGGCGGGTGCGGTGGCGTCCTCGCCCAGGTCGGTCACGGCCACGCAGGTGGTCAGCGGCAGCGGCACCCCGCCGCTGAGGGCCAGCTGCAGGCTGGGCCGGAAGGCCTCGGCGAGCACCCGGGCGTCGTCGAGCGCGTTGTGCGCGTTGCGCTGCTGGACGCCGAAGTACTCCGCGAGGGTGGCGAGCTTGCCGTTGGCCAGCGGCAGGCCGAGGTCGCGGGAGAGGACCATGGTGCACAGCCGCTGCTCCACCGGGGCGCGCAGCCCGGCGCGGGAGTACTCACGGGAGATCATGTTCCAGTCGAAGAGCGCGTTGTGGGCGACCATGACCCGGTCGCGCAGCCGCTCGGCCAGCTCCTCGGCGATCTGCGGGAAGGTCGGCGCGTCGGCCAGCATCGCGGTGGTCAGGCCGTGGATCCAGACCGGGCCCGGGTCGCGCTCGGGGTTGACCAGGGTGTACCAGTGGTCGACCACCTCGCCCTCGGCGTCCAGCCGGTAGACGCCCGCGGAGATCACCCGGTCGGTCCGGCCCAGGCCCGTGGTCTCGACGTCGACCACCGCGTAGCCCGCGGGGCTCTCCTGCGGCAGGGCCGCGGGCGCGCCGGTGCGCTGGGTCGGGAACGGGCGAGCCGTGGGCTGGAGCGGATGCATGGTGCACCACTTTAAGGGGCGTCACCGTCGGCGCACGACGTGATCGTCCGGCACGCTGGTCGGGCGGGGCGGGAATAGAGTGGCCGAGGGGGCGGTCGTACTTGCGGAGCAAGGTATTCCGTTTCTCTGTTCGAAGGACATCGACATGCGTGCCACCGTGATCCACGGCCCCCGTGACATCCGGATCGAGGAGGTCCCCGACCCGGTGGTCCAGCGGCCGACCGATGCCGTGGTGCGGGTGGTCAACGCCTGCATCTGCGGCAGTGACCTGTGGGCCTACCGCGGGGTGGCCGCCCGTGAGCCGGGGCAGCGGATCGGGCACGAGTTCCTCGGCATCGTCGAGGAGGTGGGCTCCGAGGTCGGCCGGTTCGAGGCCGGGGACTTCGTGGTCGCACCGTTCGTCTGGTCGGACGGCACCTGTGACTTCTGTCGCGACGGGCTGCAGACGTCCTGTCCGCACGGCGGCTTCTGGGGCAGTGTCGGCTCGGACGGCGGGCAGGGCGAGGCGGTGCGGGTTCCGTTCGCCGACGGCACCCTGGTCAAGCTGCCCAGGGACGCGGCCACCGACCAGGCGCTGCTGCCCAGCCTGCTCGCGCTCTCCGACGTGATGGCCACCGGGCACCACGCGGCGGTCTCGGCCAGGGTCCGCCCGGGGTCGACGGTGGCGGTGGTGGGCGACGGCGCGGTGGGCCTGTGCGGGGTGCTGGCCGCACACCGGCTCGGCGCCGGCCGGATCATCGCGCTGGGCCGCCACGAGATGCGCACCGGGATCGCGCGCAGGTTCGGCGCCACCGACGTGGTGCCGGACCGCGGTGAGGCGGCGGTCGAGAAGGTGCGCGAGCTGACCGGCGGTCAGGGCGCGCACGCGGTGCTGGAGGCGGTGGGCACCGAGGAGTCGATGCGCACCGCGATCTCGATCGCCCGGGACGGCGGCGCCGTCGGCTACGTCGGGGTGCCGCACGGCGGCAGCGCGGGCGTGGACATCGGCCAGATGTTCGGCCGCAACGTGACGCTGGGCGGCGGCGTGGCGCCGGCCCGTGCGTACATCCCCGAGCTGCTCGCCGATGTGCTGGCCGGGGACATCGAGCCGGGCCTGGTCTTCGACCGCACGGTCGGGCTGGCCGAGGTGCCGCAGGGGTACCAGGCGATGGACGACCGCTCGGCGCTCAAGGTGCGGATCGCGTTCTAGGGCCCGCGCGGCGCGGGGCCGGCTGAGGTCATCCGGATAATCTGATAAGACGTCAACTTCTTGAGGGGCTTTACCAGTTATTGGTGAAGCCCCTCAAGTCGTGTCCGAAGATCGGCGCTGGACGGCGCCTTTCGGCCAGTTTCCTACGGCGCCGGTGTGAAGAGTGCGCCGAACGTGTCCAATTCGCGTTTCGCAGGGAACCACTCGCTCTTAGCATGCATCGGCACGCACAGGACGCGTGATGCCCATCACGTCCCAGGTGCCCCACCGGCGCAGCTCCGCGCGGTCGTTCCCCGTCCCCCCTTGGCCGCGCGGCCTGTCCCCCCAAGACGTCAGGAGAGACGGAGTGGACCATCCCCCGCAGCCCGGAATCCGACCCGACGGCCCCGCCGCCGGTCCCGCTCCCACCACCGGTGCGGTGGCACAGATCGAGCGGAGTCCCGAGTTCCGCGCCCTGCGCAGCGCCTTCCACGGCTTCGCCTTCCCGGTGACCGTGGCCTTCCTGTTCTGGTACCTGCTGTACGTGCTGCTGTCCTGCTACGCGCACGACTTCATGGCCACCACCCTGTTCGGGCATGTCAACACGGCCCTGCTGCTCGGGCTGCTGCAGTTCGCGAGCACCTTCGCGATCGCCGCCCGGTACGCCGGCTTCGCCGCCCGCCGGCTCGACCCGCGCGCCGCGGAGCTGCGAGAACGCCATAGTTCCGCCATGCCCGCCCCCTCCCGGGAGGCAGTCGAATGACCCACCCGAGCAGCCTCGCGCTGGCCGGCCCCGCCGACCACCGAGCCCTGACCATCTCGCTGTTCGCCCTGTTCGTGCTGGCCACCCTGGCCATCACGCTCCGGGCCGGGCGGCAGACCAGGACCGCGACCGACTTCTACGCCGGCGGGCGCGGCTTCAGCGGCCTGCAGAACGGGCTCGCGATCTCCGGCGACTACATGTCCGCCGCCTCGTTCCTCGGCATCGCCGGCGCCATCGCGCTGGCCGGCTACGACGGCTTCCTCTACTCGATCGGCTTCCTGGTGGCCTGGCTGGTCGCGCTGCTGCTGATCGCCGAACCGCTGCGCAACTCCGGCCGCTACACGATGGCGGACGTGCTGGCCTTCCGGATGCGCCAGCGCCCGGTGCGCACCGCGGCGGGCATCTCCACCATCGTGGTCTCGGTCTTCTACCTGCTGGCCCAGATGGTCGGGGCCGGCTCGCTGGTCGCCCTGCTGCTCGGCGTCCACGGCGAGGCCGCCCAGCGCTGGACGGTGGTGGCGGTCGGCGCGCTGATGGTGCTGTACGTCACCGTCGGCGGGATGAAGGGCACCACCTGGGTGCAGATCGTCAAGGCGGTGCTGCTGATCCTGGGCGCCGCCCTGATGACGGTCCTAGTGCTGGCCAGGTACGACTTCAACCCCTCCACCCTGCTGGGCGCCGCCGCGCACGCCAGCGGCAAGGGCTCGGCGTTCCTGTCCCCCGGGCTCAAGTACGGGGTGAGCGGCACCAGTCGGCTGGACTTCGTCAGCCTGGCCCTGGCCCTGGTGCTCGGCACCGCCGGACTGCCGCACGTGCTGGTCCGCTTCTACACCGTGCCCACCGCGCGCACGGCCCGGACCTCGGTGCTCTGGGCGATCGGGATCATCGGCGTCTTCTACCTGATGACGCTGGTGCTCGGCTTCGGCGCGGCGGCCCTGGTCGGGCCGAAGGCGATCAAGGCCTCCAATACGGCGGGCAACACCGCGGCCCCGCTGCTGGCCCAGCAACTGGGCGGCGGCGCGGGCTCCACCGGCGGCGCGCTGCTGCTCGCGGTGATCTCGGCGGTGGCCTTCGCCACCATCCTCGCCGTGGTCGCCGGGCTCACCCTGGCCTCCTCCGCCTCCTTCGCCCATGACCTCTATGCCGGAGTGCTGCGCCGGGGCCGGGTCAGCGAGGGCGAGGAGGTGCGCTCGGCCAAGCTGGCGGCGGTGGTGATCGGGGCGGTGGCGATCGCGCTGAGCATCTACGCGGACAAGCTGAACACTGCCGCCCTGGTCGCGCTGGCCTTCGCGGTGGCGGCCTCGGCCAACCTGCCGACGCTGCTCTACTCGCTGTTCTGGCGGCGCTTCACCACCAGCGGCGCGGTCTGCTCGATCTATGCGGGGCTGGTCAGCTCGGTGCTGCTGGTGGTCTTCTCGCCGGTGGTCTCGGGCAGCCCGGCCGCGCTCTTCCCGCACGCGGACTTCCACTGGTTCCCGTTGGAGAACCCCGGGCTGGTCTCGATCCCGGTCGGCTTCCTGGCCGGCTGGCTCGGCACCCTGTTCTCCCGCCGCCCGGCCGATCCGGCGAAGTACGCTGAACTGGAGGTTCGTTCCCTCACCGGGATCGGCGCGCACTGAGGCCCGAGATCCCGCCGGTCTATGCTTGCGCCCGGTCCGCCGTCGGCGGGCCGGGCGCCGGTTCGGCGCTGGGGAGCGCCGGACGAGAAGGGACTGGTGGGCACCGTGCTGCTGGACAGCCATGGACGGCAGGCCGTCGATCTGCGGGTCTCGCTCACCGACCGGTGCAACCTGCGGTGCACGTACTGCATGCCCGAGGAGGGCCTGCAGTGGCTCGGCAAGCCGGAGCTGCTGACCGACGAGGAGATCGTCCGCCTGGTCTCGCTCGCGGTGACCGCGCTCGGGGTGCGCGAGGTGCGGTTCACCGGGGGTGAGCCGCTGCTGCGGCCCGGGCTGGTCGGTATCGTCGCGGCCTGCGCACAGCTGGCGCCGCGTCCCGAGCTCTCGCTCACCAGCAACGGCATCGGCCTGGCGCGCACCGCGCGGGCGCTGCGGGAGGCGGGTCTGGACCGGGTCAACGTCTCGCTGGACACGCTGGATCCGCAGACCTTCCACACCCTGACCCGCCGCCGTCGCCACCAGGACGTGCTCGACGGCCTGGCCGCGGCCGAGGCCGCGGGGCTGACGCCGGTCAAGCTCAACGCGGTGCTGATGCGCGGGGTCAACGACCACGAGGCGCCCGAGCTGCTCGCCTGGTGCCTGGAGCGCGGCTACCAGCTGCGGTTCATCGAGCAGATGCCGCTGGACGCGCAGCACGGCTGGGACCGCTCCCGGATGGTCACCGCCGAGGAGATCCTCGACCTGCTCGCCGCCCGCTTCACCCTCACCCCCGAGCCCAGCACGGTGCGCGGGGCCGCGCCGGCCGAGCGCTGGGTGGTCGACGGCGGGCCCGGGACGGTCGGGGTGATCGCCTCCGTCACCCGCCCGTTCTGCCGGGCCTGCGACCGGACCCGGCTGACCGCCGACGGCCAGGTGCGCAACTGCCTCTTCGCCACCGGCGAGACCGACCTGCGCACCGCGCTGCGGGCGGGCGCCTCGGACGCCGAGCTGGGCGACCTGTGGCGGGCGGCTATGTGGGGCAAGAAGGCGGGCGCGGGGATAGACGACCCGCAGTTCCACCAGCCGGACCGGCCGATGTCGGCGATCGGCGGCTGACCGGCGGTCAGTGCTCCGGGGGAGTGTCCGACTGCGCCGCCCAGTCGGCCAGGGCCACCACCTCGCGCAGGAAGCCGCGCACGCCCAGGAACTGGGACAGGTGCTCGCGGTGCTCGGCGCAGGCGAGCCAGGTCTTGCGGCGCTCGGGGGTGTGCAGCTTGGGGTTGTTCCACACCAGCACCCAGACGGCGTCCGCCTGGCAGCCCTTGGCCGAGCAGACGGGGGGACCGGAGGGGCCGCCGGCCGCGTTGCCGAAGAAGTCGATGCTCATGATCGAAGTTTCTCACCCGGCGGGGCTGAGCAGGATTGCACCATGCTCTTGAAGTGGACATGGCGTCGCGTGGACATGGCGACGCCGGGCAGCCACGGGGGGAGCCGCCCGGCGTCGGTCCATCGCCCCGACGGGGGATGCGGAGCGCGTACGCAGTATGTCACGGAAAGGAGGGGGTTTGGCTAGAGCCCGCATGACTTATTTGAGCTTCTCCTGAGGTTCAGTGGCCCCATAGGGCAGCAAAATTGGGCAATCCGGGCACAGCTGATATGAAACCTCAGCTGTGCCGTCGACGTGCCTGTGTACGGAGAGTCAGCATGCGGTGCTTGTGTCCGGCTCGCCGTCCGCGGGGCCGGTGGCGGTCTCGGCGCCCAGCGGGCCGGTGCCGAGCGGGCCGGTGCCGCCCGGGCCGAGCATCAGGGGGGTGGCGGCCGGCACGTCGAAGGTGCTCGGCAGACCCGGTGCGCGCTCGCGCCCGGCGTTGGCGATGATCACCGCGAAGTACGGCAGCAGCACCCCACCGACCAGTGCGCCGATCGCCACGTAGCGCTCGACGTTCCACAGGGCCACCGCCAGCAGCACGCAGAGGGTGCGGACCAGCATCGAGATCACATAGCGGCGCTGGCGCCCGCGGACGTCCTCGGTGAGGCTGGTCCGGGCCCCGGTGATCCGGAAGACCTGCTTGTCGTCCGTGCTCCTGCCCACCTGCATCGCCGCCTCAGCTCCCGCCGCTCCCACCCGCGCGACACCGATTCCGCCCGGTTTGGTCCACGGTACGCCGGGCCGCGCCCGGGAAGGAGAGCGGGGGAGCCGGCCGTTACGGCGCGCCGGTCGGGGTGTGAACGGTGAGGTGGGTGGGCGGGACGTGGTCGGTGAGCCAGACGCCGTTGTCGCTGCGCCGGAACCGGTGCCCGGCGGCGGCCAGCGCGGCGGCGTCGACCCGCAGCACCACCGGGCTCCCGTGCCGGGCACCGACCTTGAGCGCGGTCGCCACGTCGGCCGAGAGGTGGACGTCCTGACGGCTCATCGGGCGCAGGCCCTCGGCGAAGATGGCCGGCAGCGAGCGGCCGGCGGTGCCGTGGTAGAGCACCGCGGGCGGCTCGGCCGCGGCCAGGCCGAGGTCGACGGCCACCGAGTGGCCCTGGTTGGCGCGGATCCGCCGCCCGTCCTCGGAGAAGCCGAAGCGCTGCTTGTCGCTGGTGGCCACGATGTGGTCCAGGTCGG
Source organism: Kitasatospora sp. NBC_01302 (assembly GCF_035976515.1). Lineage (NCBI taxonomy): Bacteria > Bacillati > Actinomycetota > Actinomycetes > Kitasatosporales > Streptomycetaceae > Kitasatospora > Kitasatospora sp. NBC_01302. Next base: position 3,037,156 of record NZ_CP108404.1, on the reverse strand, counting down.
CGCGGCCGAGCCGGTTGCCGTGCCGGGCGAGGGCGGCGAGCAGCGCGTCGATCGCCACCCAGCCGCCCTCGTCCAGGGTCAGGCCGACGGATCCCGGGTCGTGCCGGAGTATCCGGGAGAGCCGCTTGGAGGCCTTGACCGTGTGCTTGTCGTCCAAAGAGGGTTCCTTGCTCACGGCCTAGGAGGCCTGGCTGACCGAGCTCATGTTGAAGTCCTTGACCCGCACCGGGGGCATCGCGGCGCGGCTGAACCAGTCGCTCCACTCGCGGGGCAGGCAGTGCTCGGTGCGGCCGGCCTCGGTGATCCGGCCGAGCAGGTCGACCGGGGACTCGTTGAAGCGGAAGTTGTTGACCTCGCCGACCACCCGGCCGTCCTCGACCAGGTAGACGCCGTCCCGGGTCAGGCCGGTGAGCAGCAGGGTGGCCGGGTCCACCTCGCGGATGTACCAGAGGCAGGTGAGCAGCAGCCCGCGCTCGGTGCTCGCGACCAGCTCGGCCATGGTCGGGGCGGCGCGCTGGTCGGCCAGTTCGAGGATCAGGTTGTCGGCCGCCGGGCGCAGCGGCAGGCCGGTGACGGCGGCGGTGTGCCGGGTGGTCTGCAGGCCGGCCACCTCGCCCTTGGAGATCCACTCGGTGGCGCCCACCGGCAGGCCGTTGTCGAAGACCGAGCGGTCGTCGTGCGAGGCGTGCGCGAGGACGAACGGCGCGCTCTGCAGGCCGGGTTCGGCCGGGTCGGAGCGCAGCGTCAGCGGCAGGTCGGTGAGCCGCTCGCCCAGCCGGGTGCCGCCGCCGGGGCGGCTGAAGACGGTGCGGCCCTCGGCGGCCTCGCGGGCATCCATCGCCCAGCACAGCGAGATCATCAGGTCGGCCAGCGCGGAGGGCGGCAGCAGGGTCTCGTAGCGGCCGGCCGGCAGCTCGATCCGGCGCTTGCCCCACTCCAGGCGCTCGGTGAGCGAGGCCTGCAGGGCGGCCACGTCCACGTCGGTGAAGTCGCGGGTGGCGGCCCCGGCCCAGGCGGAGGAGCCGTGCGCCTTGGCGTTCAGCTCCACGGTGCCGGTGGGCTGGTCGTGGCGCAGCCGCAGGCCGGTGGAGCTGCCCAGGTAGGTGCTGGTCAGCTCGTGGTGGGCGAAGCCGTAGAGCGCCTGGCCGGCGGACCTGGCCCGGGCGAAGGCCGCGCCGAGCTCGGGGGCGAGGGCGGCGAAGACGTCGATCGAGGTCTCGGCGGGCGGCGCGGTGAAGTCGGCGGAGACCGGAGCCGCGGGCAGCAGCGGCTGGGCGTCCTCGGCCGGGCCGGCCGCCCGCGCCGCGTCCTCGGCGGCGCGGACCAGCTCCGCCAGCTCGTCTCCGGTGACCGCCTCCCGGGAGACCACGCCGGCGGCGGTGCCCTCGGTGCCGTCCACGGTGGCCACCACGGTCACCCAGCGGCCACGGGTCACGCCGTTGGTGGTCAGCGCGCTGCCGGGGCGCGAGTCCACCGCGGCCCAGCGCAGGTTGGCGGTGGACTTCTCGTCGACCAGGACCACGCAGCCGTCGGCCCGGGACAGCTCCAGGGCGCGTTCGACCAGCTCGTGGGGGGTGTGCTGGGTGGCCATCAGTGCGCCGCCTCCTGCTGCGTGTTGAGGATGCTGACCTGCTCGAAGAGGGCGGACGGGCAGCCGTGGCTGACCGCGGCGATCTGACCCGGCTGCGCCTTGCCGCAGTTGAAGGCGCCGGCCAGCAGGTAGGTCTGCGGCCCGCCCACCGCGCGCATCGAGCGCCAGAAGTCGGTGGTGGTCGCCTGGTAGGCGAAGTCCTTGACCTGGCCGCCGAGCCGGCCGTTCTTGATGGTGTAGGCCCGCTGCGCGGTGAACTGGAAGTTGTACCGCTGCATGTCGATCGACCAGGAGCGGTCGCCGACCAGGTAGAGCCCGTTCTCGACCCCGGCGAACAGCTCGGCGGTGTCCGGCCCGTCGGCGGCCGGCTGGAGCGAGACGTTGGCCATCCGCTGCACCGGGACGTGCGCGGGGGAGTCGGCGAAGGCGCACCCGTTGGACCGGCCCAGGCCCTTCGCCTTCGCCATCCGGCGGTCGAGCTGGTACCCGGTCAGGACGCCGTCGGTGACCAGGTCCCAGGACTGGGTGGCCACCCCCTCGTCGTCGTAGCCGATGGTGGCCAGGCCGTGTTCGGCGGTCCGGTCGCCGGTGACGTGCATCAGCTCCGAGCCGTAGCGCAGCGTGCCGAGCTGGTCGAAGGTGGCGAAGGAGGTGCCGGCGTAGGCGGCCTCGTAGCCGAGCGCGCGGTCCAGCTCGGTGGCGTGGCCGATCGACTCGTGGATGGTCAGCCAGAGGTTGGTGGGGTCGATCACCAGGTCGTAGCGGCCCGCCCGGACGCTGGGGGCCTTGACCTTCTCGGCCAGGTGCTCGGGCAGCTGGGCCAGTTCGCCCTGCCAGTCCCAGCCGGTGGCGTGGCGGCCGGGTCCGGCGCCCGGGGCCCCGGCGAGGTACTCCCAGCCGCGCCCCACCGGCGGGGCCAGGGTGCGCATCGACTCGAAGGCGCCGGTGCGCTCGTCCACCGAGACCGCCTCCAGCGTGGGATTCAGCCGGATCCGCTGCTGGGTGGTGACGGTGCCGGCGCTGTCGGCGTAGAACTTGTTCTCCTGCACGGTCATCAGCTGGGCGTCCACGTGCGAGACGCCCTCGGCGGCCAGCAGGCGGGCGCTCCAGTCGGCCAGCAGGCCGGTCTTCTCGGCGTCCGGCACGTCGAAGGGGTTGATCTCGTAGGAGGAGACCCAGGTGGCGTCGGCGTGCACCGGCTCGTCGGCCAGCTCCACCAGGTCGTCGGAGCCGGCCGCCCGGCTGATCCGGGCCGACAACCGGGCCACCGCGACGGCCTGTTCGGCCACCTTGGCGGCGGCCTGCTCGGTGAGGTCGACCCCGGCGGCGAAGCCCCAGGCGCCGTCCAGCACCACCCGCACCGCGTAGCCGAGGCTCAGCGTGTCGGCGCTGCCGGCCGGCTTGGCGTCGCGCAGTCGCAGGGTGCCGTTGCGCACCCGCTCCAGGCGGAAGTCGGCATGGGAGGCGCCGAGTTGCCCGGCCCGCTCGAGGGCGGCGGCGGCCAGCCGATGCAGCGGCAGGGCGAGGAAGAGCGGATCGACCGGGCGGCCGGACGGTGCGCTGCTGGTGGTCGGCGGCATCGGACTCCCTGGGTGTGACACGGCGATGCGGGGCCCCTTGAGCACAACAGGGGCTCCCGCATCGAATCATGTCCTGTCACCGGGGTTCTCGGCCAGGAAATATCGCGCCGTCTGCCTGACGGAACGTCAGATTCCGGCCGTCTCAGGCCAGGTCGGCCCACCAGGGGTCGAGCTCCGGCGGGTCGGCCACGTCGACCCGCTCACCCGGACGCGGCACGGCGACCGGCACGCCCTGGGCCTTGGCCTCCGCCAGCAGCCGCTCGACCGGCTCGGCCCACGGGTGCAGGCCCAGGTTGAAGGTGCACCAGTGCACCGGGACCAGCAGCCCGCCGCCCAGCTCCCGGTGGGCCAGGACGGCGTCCTCGGGGCTCAGGTGGATGTCCGCCCAGTACTGGTCGTAGGCGCCGATCTGCACCAGGGCGGCGTCGAAGGGGCCGTGCGCGGCGCCGATCGCGGTGTAGCCCTCGAAGTACCCGGAGTCGCCGGTGTAGAAGACCTTGCGGGTGGGCCCGGCGATCACCCAGGAGCCCCAGAGGGTGGTGTTGCGGGTCAGCGAGCGGCCGGAGAAGTGGTGTGCGGCGGTGAGCGTGACGGTCAGCTCGCCCAGCGTGCACTTCTCATCCCAGTCCAGTTCGATGATCCGGTGCTCCGGCACGCCCCAGCGCCGCAGGTGGCCGCCGATGCCCAGCGGTACCGCGAAGGGCGCGGACTGGCTGCGCAGCAGGCGCTTGACCGTCGGCATGTCCAGGTGGTCGTAGTGGTCGTGCGAGATCAGCACGACGTCCACGGCCGGCAGGTCCTCCAGCTCGACCGGCACCGGGTGCAGCCGCTTGGGGCCGACCAGGCCCGAGGGCGAGCAGCGCTCGCTCCAGATCGGGTCGAGCAGCACCCGGGTGCCCTCGATCTCGACCAGCGCGGAGGCGTGGCCGTACCAGGTGATCGCCACGCCGGAGGCGGCGGGCTGCGCCGACAACTGGTCGGCCAGCGGGATCGGGCGCCTCGGTGCGCGCCCGGCGCGCTCGGTGAGGAACCGGCGCAGGGTGCTGGTGTTGAGGGGGGAGAACCCCAGGGGGGTGCGGGCGAGCTCGGACGGGGAGTTGTGGAAACTGCCGTCGGCGAACTGCGGGGAGTTACGGATGCGGTCGTCGTGCTCGGCGTCCGGGGTCCGGCCGAAAGCGGCGGGGACCTCGCGCAGGGCCCAGGCCGCGGCGCCGAGGCCGGCGGCCACGGTGGCCAGGGTGAGCAGCCGGCCCCGGTGCCAAGAGGTCCGGGGGTTTGCCTCGCTCATCGGGATGCCGCCCTTTTCTGGAGAGTTCTCGGCAGTCGGTCGGGGCACAGGCTACGACTGCACCGGCCCGCACCGACAGGGCAACGGGTACTCGGCGTTCGGCGTTCCCGACAGTACCCGGGGGTCGGCCGGACGGGCGAATTGTCGGAATGTGACAGAACCGGACCGGATCACCTGTGGAGGCCCGATTCGCCGCGGTACTGATGCGACCGATAGCGTCACAGTGCGTACGTTCACCTGCGCGCCACAGGACACGACAGGGAGAGGTGGATCGTTGAGCCGCTCGGTTCTCGTCACCGGAGGTAACCGGGGCATTGGCCTCGCCATCGCCCAGGCCTTCGCCGAGGCGGGCGACAAGGTCGCCATCACCAGCCGTTCCGGCGAGGTCCCCGAGGAGCTGGCCAAGTTCGGCGTCCTCGCGGTGCGCTGCGACATCAACGACGCCGAGCAGGTGAACGCCGCCTTCACCGAGGTGGAGGCCGCCAACGGCCCGGTCGAGGTGCTGGTCGCGAACGCCGGCATCACCAAGGACATCCTGATGCTGCGGATGACCGAGGAGGACTTCACCTCGGTGGTGGACACCAACCTCACCGGTACCTTCCGGGTGGTCAAGCGTGCTTCGGCGAAGATGCTGCGGGCGCGCAAGGGGCGCATCGTGCTGGTCTCCTCGGTGGTCGGCCTGACCGGCTCGCCGGGCCAGGCGAACTACGCGGCCTCCAAGGCCGGCCTGGTCGGCTTCGCCCGCTCGCTGGCCCGTGAGTTCGGCCCGCGCAGCATCACCGTCAACGTGGTCGCCCCCGGCTTCGTGGACACCGACATGACCGCGGTGCTCAGCGAGGAGCGCCGCGCGGAGATCGTCTCGGGAGTGCCGCTGGGCCGGTACGCCGCGCCTGCCGAGGTCGCCTCCACCGTGCGGTTCCTCGCCTCCGACGAGGCCGCGTACATCACCGGAGCCGTCATTCCCGTGGACGGCGGATTGGGCATGGGTCACTGAGGACATGAGCGGAATTCTCGACGGCAAGCGGATCCTGATCACCGGAGTGCTGATGGAGTCCTCCATCGCCTTCCACACCGCGAAGCTGGCTCAGGAGCAGGGTGCCGAGATCATCCTGACCGCCTTCCCCCGGCCCAGCCTGACCGAGCGGATCGCCAGGAAGCTGCCGCGCCCGGAGAACGTCAAGGTGCTGGAGCTGGACGTCAGCAACACCGAGCAGCTGGACGGCCTGGCCGACCAGGTGCGCGAGCACCTCGGCAGCCTGGACGGCGTGGTCCACTCGATCGGCTTCGCGCCGCAGGACGCGCTCGGCGGCAACTTCCTGAACACGCCGTGGGAGTCGGTGGCCACCGCGATGCACGTCTCGGCGTACTCGCTCAAGGCGCTGACCATGGCCTGCCTGCCGCTGATGCCCGAGGGCGGCTCGGTGGTCGGCCTGACCTTCGACGCGCAGGTCGCCTGGCCGCAGTACGACTGGATGGGCCCCGCCAAGGCCGCGCTGGAGGCGACCTCCCGCTACCTGGCCCGTGACCTCGGCAAGCAGAACGTGCGCTGCAACCTGATCTCGGCCGGCCCGATCGGCTCGATGGCCGCCAAGTCGATCCCGGGCTTCGGTCAGCTGGCCGACACCTGGAACGCCCGCTCGCCGCTGCCCTGGGACGTCTCGGACCCCGAGCCGGCCGGGCGCGGTGTGGTGGCGCTGCTGTCGGACTGGTTCCCGAAGACCACGGGCGAGATCATCCACGTGGACGGCGGGCTGCACGCGATCGGCGCCTGAGGCTTTAGGCCGTGTCTCACAATTCCCGCCAGGCGCGCGTTGTGAGACACGGCCCAGCGCCGAGCAACGGTGAACGCCCCCTGGTCTCGACCAGGGGGCGTTCACCGTTTCCGGGTTCCGGTGCGGGCCGGTCAGTGGCCGGCCCGCTCCATCCGCTCGCAGGCGCCGATCACGGTGGAGGAGTGGGTGGCCGCCGCCGCCGCGTCGCCGGCCCGGATGGCGGTCAGGATGCCGTCGTGGCCGACGTAGCGCTCGGGCGAGAGCACCGGGCCGATGTCCTGGCGCAGGTGCGCGCGGGTCACCTCGCCGAGGTCGGCGTAGAGCGCGGCCAGCACGTCGTTGTGGGAAGCGGCCACCACGGCCTGGTGGAAGGCGGCGTCGGCCTGGACGAAGAGCTCGGTGTCGCCGCCGAACCAGGCCTCCTCGCGCCGGGCGAGGGTGGTCTCCAGCAGCGCCAGGTCCCGCTCGGTGCGCCGCTCGGCGGCCAGTGCCGCCGCCGAGGCCTCCAGCAGCGAGCGCAGCTCGGCGACCTGGTCCGGCTCGGCGTCGGCGAACCGGCGGTGCATCACCCCGGCCAGCTCGCTGGTGGCCAGCACGTACGTCCCCGAGCCCTGGCGGATGTCCAGCAGCCCGTTGTGCGCCAGCGCCCGGACCGCCTCGCGCACGGTGTTGCGGGCCACGCCCAGCTGTTCGACCAGCGCCGTCTCGGTGGGGATGCGGGAGCCGACCGGCCACTCGCCCGAGGTGATCTGGGCCCGCAGCTGGGCGATGACCTGATCGGCCAGCGGGGTCCGCCGGGGCGAGGACAGCGTCATGGTGCTCCTTGGATGGCTCGGGTGGGGACCATCTTCCCTCCTCCGGCCCGGGTCCGGGTGATGGGTGCGGGAGTGGATTCCGGGGAGTGGATGTCAGGGAGTGGATCAAAACGGGTGGCTAAATCATCCCATCATTCTATGATGGCGCTCATGTCCTCCGCAGCAGACACCACGACCGATCCGACCGCGCCGGCCGCCGGCCCTGCCACCGACGGCCCGGCGGCCGTGGCCGACCACCCCCGCGCCCGCCTGCTCGGCGTGCTGCTGGCCGTCGCGGTGGCGCTGGCCGCCGTCAATCTGCGCCCCGTCGTCAGCAGCCTCGGTCCGCTGCTCCAGCGGGTCCGGGACGACCTGCACATGAGCGCCGCGGTGGCCGGGCTGCTCACCGCGGTGCCCTCGTTCTGCTTCGCGGTGCTCGGCTTCGCGGCCCCCGTGCTGGCCCGCCGGTTCGGGCCGATCGTGGTGGTCGCCGCCGGGATGGGCGCGATCACGGCCGGCGTCGCCGCGCGTTCGTTCGCGGGCGGGACGGCCGCCTTCCTGCTGCTCACCGCGCTCGCGCTGGCCGGGGTGGCGGTGTCCAACGTGCTGATCCCGGTGGTGATCAAGCGGTACTTCCCCGAGCGGGTCGGTCCGATGATCGGCCTGTACTCGATGGCGCTGTCGGCCGGCACCGCGCTCGCCGCCGCCGTCACCGTGCCGCTGACCAGCGCGCTCGGCGGCAGCTGGCGGGTGGGCCTGGGCATCTGGGCGGTGCTGGGCGGGCTCGGGCTGCTGAGCTGGCTGCTGGTCCTGCTGCTGCGGCGCGACGGACGGCGGGGCGGTCCGGCGGGCGTTCGGGCGGGCGTTGAGGCGGGCGGTCGGCCGGACGTCCAGGCGGGCGGGGGGCCGGGCGGGCAGTCGGCAGCCGCGGAGGCTGCGGCGGGTGACCGGCTGGCGATCACCCGCAGCCGGACCGCCTGGGCGCTGGCCTGCTTCTTCGGCATCCAGGCCACCGGCGCCTACGCGGTGATGGGCTGGCTCTCGAAGATCTTCCAGGACGCCGGGGTGAGCGCCGGCACCTCGGGCCTGCTGCTGGCGCTCACCATGGCGGTCGGGGTGCCGGTCTCCTTCGTGCTGCCCAACTGGGCCGCCCGGCGCGGCGACCAGCGGATCTTCGTGGTGGCGCTGGCCGCCTGCGGGGTCGCCGCCTACCTGGGCCTGATGATCGCGCCGGTCGGCGGGGCGTGGCTGTGGGCGGTGCTGCTGGGCCTGTCGAACTGCGCCTTCCCGCTGACCCTGACCATGATCGGCCTGCGGGCGCGGACCAGCGGTGGCGTCTCGCAGCTGTCCGCGTTCTCCCAGGGGGTCGGCTACCTGATCTCCATCCCCGGCCCGATCCTGGTCGGCGCGCTGTACCAGAGCACCAACGGCTGGACGGTGCCGCTCGGGTTCCTGGCGGTGCTGCTGGTGCCGCAGGTGCTGATCGGGCTGCGCGCGGCCCGGGCCCGGCACATCGAGGACGAGGTCGGCTGAGGGCCGCTGCCGCGGGTGTCCGTCCACCCCGGGTGCCGTCCGGTCGGGAACGGGTGCGAGACTCTGGCCATGCCAGTTCTCGAACCCAACCCCACCGACGGCCGCAAGAAGCTGCTGCTGGTCTTCGCGGCGATCATCGGCATCGTGGTCCTGATCTCGATCATCGCGACCATCGCCCAGTCGATGGGCTGAGAGGTCCGCCGACCCGCGGCCGGGCGGGGTTTTCTGCGAAGCTTTTCCAATGAGCGTCAACGCGTCCCGCAGGATCATCGTGCTCCGACACGCCAAGGCCGACTGGCCGGAGGTGACCGACCACGAGCGGCCACTGGCCGACCGCGGCCGGCACCAGGCACCGGCGGCCGGCCGGTGGCTGGCCGACTCGGGGATCGACCCCGACTACGTGCTCTGCTCCACCTCCCTGCGCACCCGGGAGACCTGGAAGCTGGCGGCACACGAGCTGCCCAAGCGGGCCCGGAAGACGGTCTTCGAGGACCGGATCTACGACGCGACCGCGGGCGAGATCATCGAGGTCCTGCAGGAGACCCCGGACGCGTACGCGGACGTGCTGCTGGTCGGCCACAACCCCGGGGTGCAGAACCTGACCGAGGTGCTGGCCGGGGACGCGAGCCTGGGCGACGAGCTGGTCCAGCTGCGCCGGGGCGGCTTCCCGACCGCCGGCATCGTGGTGCTGACCTTCGAAGGGTCCTGGAAGGACGTCGAGCCGGGCGTGGCCACGCTGGTCTCGTACTTCGCGCCGGCGCAGGACTGAGCGGCGAGCTGCCCCCTCGCCACCTCGGACGGGCCCGGTACGCCTCGCGCACCGGGCCCGTCCGGGTGGTCGGGGCTCAGGACCCCGGGAGGTCCTGCGGCTCGTACTCCGGCGGGGTGCCGTGCAGCTCGTCGGCGGCCTCGACCTCCTCGCGGGTGATCCCCAGCAGGTAGAGCACGGTGTCCAGGAACGGCACGTTGACCGCCGTGTCCGCCGCCTCCCGGACCACCGGCTTGGCGTTGAAGGCGACCCCGAGCCCGGCGGCGTTGAGCATGTCCAGGTCGTTGGCGCCGTCGCCGATCGCCACCGTCTGCTCCAGCGGCACCCGGGCCCGCTCGGCGAACCTGGTCAGCCAGCGCGCCTTGCCGGCCCGGTCCACGATCTCGCCGGTGACCCGCCCGGTGAAGCGGCCGTCGGCCACCTCCAGGGTGTTGGCCGCGGCGAAGTCCAGTCCGAGCAGCTCCACCAGGTAGTCGGTGACCTGGGTGAACCCGCCGGAGACGATCCCGACCTGGTAGCCCAGCCGCTGCAGGGTGCGGATCAGTGTGCGCGCCCCCGGCGTGAGCCGGACCTCCGAGCGGACCTTCTCCACCACCCCCGCGTCCAGCCCGGCCAGCAGCTCGACCCGGGCCCGCAGCGACTCGCCGAAGTCCAGCTCGCCGCGCATCGCCGCCGCCGTCACCTCGGCGACCTCGGCCTCGCAGCCCGCGTGGGCGGCGAACAGCTCGATCACCTCGTCCTGGATCAGCGTGGAGTCCACGTCCATCACGACCAGGCGCTTGGCCCGCCGCTCCAGGCCGGCCGCGACCACCGCGATGTCCACCCGCTGGGCGGCGGCCTCCAGGGCGAGCACCGCCCGCAGCCGGTCGGTGGCCACGCCCGAGACCGCCAGCTCGACGGCGGTCACCGGGTACTTGGCCAGGCGGAACATGCGGTCGATGTTGCCGCCCTCGGCGGTGATCTGGTGGGCCAGCGCGCAGACGGCCGCGGCGGTCAGCGGGTGGCCGAGCACGGTGACGTGCGAACGCCCCTCGGCGCGCGGCCGGTTGTCGCCGGTGCCGGAGATGATCTCGGCCTGGAGGTGCTGCTCCTCGGCCCAGCGGTGCACGGTGACGCGCAGTGCGCCCTCGGCGCCGGGGCCGCCGCCGGTCGGCGGGGTGACCAGGGCACAGAGCGTTATCCGGCCCCGGGTGACCACCTGTTCGAGGTCGATCACATCGACCTCGAAAGCGGCCAGCGTGGCGAAGAGTCCAGTGGTGAGGCCCGGGCGGTCCTTGCCGAACACCTTGACCAGCAGAGTGCGCTTGTCGTCGGCGGACCGGGGCTGCGGGGGTGTGGTGTCCATGGTACGGACCACGCTACCCGGACCGGGCGCGGGAGCCGGTGCGCGTCCGTCCCGTGGACGCCCGGTGTGCACCGTGAACCGGTCCGGTGGACCCGGCGGGCACCGGGCCGGGCGGGCTGTCACCGGGGGAACCTGGGAACGTTGCCGCCTGGTCACAGTCGTCGGGGGCGACTTTTCGCCCTCCGGGCCAAGCTGGAATGATTACCCCCCGTCAGACGCGATATTCCTCACCCTCCCCGCTCACGGGGAAACCATCGGGGGACCGAGAGAGCGGGGCAGGCGGACAGTGCCGCAACTCGTACTAGAGATCAACGGGCAGCAACGGACCCTCGAACCGGGGCGTGCCTACACCATCGGACGGGACCCGCAGGCGGACTTCCCGTTCGAGGACGCCAGGGTCTCCTGGCGGCATGCCACCATTTCGTTCACCGGTGCCGCTTGGCAGTTGGAGGACCACGGCAGCACCAACGGGACCTGGGTCGCCGGCGGACGCACCCTGCACGCGCAGCTGGTGCCCGGCACGGTGCTGAACCTGGGCAACGGCGAGAACGGGCCGCGGCTGGTCTTCTCGGCGCCGGCCGCCGCGGTGCCCGCCCAGCAGGGCGCGCCCGGCTACCAGGCCGCGCCCGCGCAGACGGCTCCGGCGCAGGCCGCACCGGTGCAGGCAGCTCCGGCGCAGGCGGGGGTGCAGGGGGCGCCGCCGCAGTGGCAGGGCGGGCCGCCGGCCCAGCCGCAGCACGGGTACCAGCAGCAGGGGTACCCGCAGGGATACCAGCAGCCGCCGGCCTTCCCGCAGCAGCAGGGGCAGCCGCCCCAGCAGGGCTACCCGCAGCAGGGGCAGCCGCAGGCCGGGTACGCGCAGGCGTCCGCGCCGTCGCCCGCGTACGCGCAGCCGGGCCCGCCGGCCTATCAGCAGGGGGCGGCGCAGCCGCAGTTCGCCGATGCTCCGGGCACCGGCCTGGGCGAGCGCAACCCCACGATGGTCCGCAACCTCACCGCGGGCATGCGGATCGTCCGGATCGGCCGCGCCCTCGACAACGACGTCGTCGTCTCCGACCTCCAGGTCTCCCGCCACCACGCCGAGCTGCGCCAGCTGCCGGACGGCCGGTACGAGATCGTCGACCTCGGCTCGCACAACGGGATCTTCGTCAACGGCATGCCCGCGCAGCGCCAGCTGCTCGGCCCGCAGGACCGCCTGACGGTCGGCCACTCCTCGTTCCAGCTGGTCGGCGACCAGCTGCAGGAGTTCATCGACAACGGCCCGGTCTCCTTCTCCGCCCACCACCTGACGGTGGAGGTGGAGCACAAGGGTGCCAAGAAGATCCTGCTCAACGACGTCAGCTTCGGCGTGCCGGAGAAGTCGCTGGTCGCCGTGATCGGCCCGTCCGGCTCCGGCAAGTCCACCCTGCTGCGCGCGCTGACCGGCTACCGCCCCGCCGACCGCGGCGAGGTGCTCTACGACGGCCGCAACCTCTACAAGCAGTTCGCCGAGCTGCGCCAGCGCATCGGCCTGGTGCCGCAGTCGGAGATCCTGCACAAGGAGCTGACCGTCCGCACCGGCCTGAAGTACGCGGCCCGGCTGCGGTTCCCCGGTGACACCGAGCCCGCCGAGCGGCAGCGCCGGATCGACGAGGTGCTCTACGAGCTGCGCCTGGACAAGCGCGCCGACAACCGGATCACCGCGCTCTCGGGCGGCCAGCAGAAGCGCGTCTCGGTCGCCCTCGAACTGCTCACCAAGCCTTCGCTGATCTTCCTGGACGAGCCCACCTCGGGCCTGGACCCGGGCATGGACCGCGAGGTCATGCAGATGCTGCGGGGCCTGGCCGACGACGGCCGCACGATCCTGGTGGTCACCCACTCGGTGGCCGAACTCGCGCTCTGCGACCGCCTGTTGGTGATGGCGCCGGGCGGTTCGGTGGCCTACTTCGGCCCGCCGGACGAGGCGCTGCACTTCTTCGGCTACGAGACCTGGGCGGACGTGTTCCAGGCCTTCGAGAACTACCCCGACCACGACTGGGCGGGCCGCTACCGCGGTTCGGTGCACTTCCAGCAGTACTCGGCGGACGTGGACGCCGTCGCCGTGCAGCACGCGCCGGTCAACCACCAGCCGGTGCAGCTCTCCAAGCCGCAGAGCTGGGGCTCCCAGCTGTGGACGCTGATCCGCCGCTACCTGTCGGTGATCGCCTCCGACCGGGGCTTCCTGGCGCTGTCGGTGCTGCTGCCCGCGGTGCTCGGCGTGGTCTCCACGGTCGTCCCGGCCACCCACGGCCTGGCGCCCAATCCCCAGGGCGGCTCCAACAACGCGGCCGGCACCATCATGCTGGTGCTCGCGATCGGCGCCTGCTTCTCCGGGGCGGCCAACTCGGTCCGTGAGCTGATCAAGGAACGGGCGATCTACGAACGAGAACGCGCCACCGGCCTGTCCCGGTCCGCGTACCTGATGTCGAAGATCATCGTGCTCGGCATCTTCAGCGTGCTGCAGGGCGCGATCATCGCGGCGGTGGGCTTCTCCACCCGGGCGCTGCCCACCCAGGGCCTGATCTTCAAGAACGCGCCCGCCATCGAGATGGCGATCGGCATCATCCTGCTGAGCTTCGCCTCGATGATGTTCGGCCTGGTCATCTCGGCCCTGGTGAAGACCGCCGAGAAGACCATGCCGCTGCTGGTGATGTTCGCGATCATCCAGGTCGTCTTCACCGGCTGCCTCTTCCAACTCTTCGACAAGGCCGGGCTGGCGCAGTTCGCCTGGCTGATGCCGGCCCGCTGGGGCGTCGCGGTGGTCGGCACCACGCTGGACCTGGGCCACATGATGATCCTCGATCCGGCGCACATGAACGAGCATGACGGCCTGTGGAAGCACTCGGTGCTGCAGTGGTCGATCGACTCGGCGATGCTCGTGGTGCTCTCCACCGCGCTGGCCTTCCTGGTGCTGCGGCTGCTGCGACGGCACGAGCCGGAGGTCATGCAGAAGGGCTGAGGCGCCTGACGCGTCTTCATCGCAGGTCAGGGCGGGCGGTACTCCGAACGGGGGGTACCGCCCGCGCCCGTATCTCATACGTGAGATATCGTCTCGGCTATGGCAGATGACTACCTCTCGCGCATCGGCAAGCTCATCCGTGACGCTCGCAAGCACCGTGGCTGGACGCAGGCGGAGCTGGGGACCGCTCTCGGCACCAGCCAGAGCGCGGTCAACCGGATCGAGAACGGCGGACAGAACATCAGCCTTGAGATGATCGCCCGCATCAGTGAGGCCCTGGACAGCGAGATCGTCTCGCTCGGCTACGCCGGTCCGATGCACCTGCGGGTGGTCGGCGGGCGCCGCCTGTCGGGCAGCATCGACGTCAAGACGAGCAAGAACGCGTGCGTCGCGCTGCTCTGCGCCTCGCTGCTCACCACCGGGCGCACCACGCTGCGCCGCGTCGCCCGGATCGAGGAGGTCTACCGCCTGCTGGAGGTGCTGCACAGCATCGGCGTGAAGACCCGTTGGATCAACGACGGCGCCGACCTGGAGATCACCCCGCCGGCCGAACTGGACCTGGACGCGATGGACCAGGACGCGGCCCGCCGCACCCGGTCGATCATCATGTTCCTCGGCCCGCTGATGCACCGGGTGGACCGCTTCAAGCTCCCCTACGCGGGCGGCTGCGACCTCGGCACCCGCACCGTGGAGCCGCACATGGCCGCGCTGCGCCGCTTCGGCCTGGAGGTCACCGCCACCACCGGCCTCTACCACGCCGAGGTCGACCGCACCGTCAGCCCCGAGCGCCCGATCGTGCTGACCGAGCGCGGCGACACCGTGACCGAGAACGCGCTGCTCGCCGCCGCCCGGCACGACGGCATCTCGGTGATCCGCAACGCCAGCCCCAACTACATGGTCCAGGACCTGTGCTTCTTCCTGGAGCGCCTGGGCGTCAAGATCGAGGGCATCGGCACCACCACGCTCACCGTGCACGGCCGGGCCGTCATCGACTGCGACGTGGACTACGCACCCTCCGAGGACCCGGTGGAGGCGATGAGCCTGCTGGCCGCCGCCGTGGTCACCGAGTCCGAGCTGACGGTCTGCCGGGCGCCCGTGGAGTTCCTGGAGATCGAGCTGGCGGTGCTGGAGGAGATGGGCCTGGACTACGACCGCGGCCCCGAGTACTTCGCCGACAACGGCCGCACCCGGCTGGTCGACCTGACGGTCCGCCCGTCCAAGCTGCACGCGCCGATCGACAAGATCCACCCGATGCCGTTCCCCGGCATCAACATCGACAACGTCCCGTTCTTCGCGGCGATCGCCGCCACCGCACAGGGCTCCACGCTGATCCACGACTGGGTCTACGACAACCGCGCCATCTACCTCACCGAGCTGACCCGCCTCGGCGCCAACGTCCAGCTGATGGACCCGCACCGGGTGCTGGTGGAGGGGCCGACGCGGTGGCGCGCCGCCGAGATGATGTGCCCGCCGGCGCTGCGCCCCGCGGTGGTGGTGCTGCTGGCGATGCTGGCGACCGAGGGAACCTCGGTGCTGCGCAACGTGTACGTGATCAACCGGGGGTACGAGGACCTGGCGGACCGGCTGAACTCGATCGGGGCGCAGATCGAGACGTTCCGGGACATCTGAGGGGACGGGAGGCATGGGGGCGGAGCACATCGACGAGCGGGGTCTGCGCTCACGGCGTCAGCCGTAGTGGTGAACCCTGACGATGTAGATCGCTTCGCCTCTGACGTCCGTGATGCAGAAGACCATCAGGTCCGGCCTGGAGACACTGCGCAGGCCGGGCCGGCATCCTGGAAGTCCGGGCCGTCCAGGCAGACCATGGAGTTGACGACGGACAGCTCCGTGGCGATCTCCTCCACCTCCTTGACCACCTCGGGAGGCAGGCCCGCGACCACCGCGTCGGCGTCCGGGAGGAACTCCCAGGTCCACTGGCTCACGCGGAGATCTCCTGGTCGGCCTCGGCCAGCAGGGCGGCGAGCTCGAGAGCCGCGGCACGCCGCTCGGCGGGATCTTCGGACTGGGCCACCAGCCGTTCGCAGCTGTGGAAGCGCTCCGCCCGAGCGGGCACGCGCTCGATCGCGACGATGACGCCCCACTTGCGGTGGAAGAGGTGGACCGGCGCCAGGCTGTCACGCTCGGAGGCCCAGGTGAAAGCCTGCTGCATGTCCTCGAACAGTTCGGGCAGGCGGGACGGAACGAGCACCGCCACCGCCTTCCGGAGAGCCGGGTACTCCAGGGGCGGCATCGGGATACGAGGCTCGTCGGAGTGGTGCGCTGCGCTGGTCACGGTGGACTCCAAGGGCTGTGCGGCCACCGTACGGCAACGGGGTGGTGGGGCGCCAAGAGCGACGGGCTCAGTGGGCGGGGCCGGATGAACTCGATCGGGGTGCAGAACGCGACGGTCCGGGACATCTGAGGAGGCGGGTGGCTAGGGTCGTGGGCGGAACAGCTTGGTAGAGGGAGGTTCTGCCCGTGATCGGGAGCGGTGATCGGGCGCAGCTGTGGCCCGAGGCGTTCGAGGAACTCGCCCGTGCTGCCCACCGGGTGGCGGAGGGGCTGCGGCTTGAGTATCTGGACGGGAAGCTGCGGGCAAAGCCAGGAGCGGACGGCAGCCACGCGACGATGGTCGGGTGGCTGACACGGGTCCTGCTGATGGAGCGGCCGGAGGCGTTCCTGCACAAGCAGGGCCTGCGGATTCCAGCCGGGTACGCCTGCCCGGATCGGGTGTTCGCTGTGAGTGATGCCTTCGCGGGGCTGGGGGAGTGGGCGAGCGCCGGGGACGTGCTGATGGCGGTGGAGGCCACGGCGGGCGAGGCTGACGCCGATCGCTCGGCGAGGGTTGAGAAGCCGCGTGTCTATGCGGTGGCCGGGATCCCGGTCTATCTGCTGATCGACCGGGATTCGTGTGAGGTGAAGGTCTACAGCGAGCCCGACGGGGTCCGGTACGAGAACCTCCAGATCGTGCCGTTCGGGAAGTCGGTGACGCTGCCGGACCCGGTGGGGATCACGCTGGAGACGGAGCCGCTCAAGGAGTGGGTCCGGTGAGCTGCGGGCGGTCCCGTCGGGCAGTCCACCGGAACGTCGTGGTCCAGGGGTAGCTGCCGCCCGGAGGGCTGCTCAGTGGGCGGGGTGGAGCCAGTGGGCGGCGAGGGCGTCGACCCAGGCGGCGGCTTCGCGCGGGGCGGCTGGTGGGGCGCCGACCACGACCAGTTCGGTCACTCCTGCCGAGGCCAGCGCGGGGAGCAGGTCCGGGGTGCCGTCGGTCAGGGCGACCGCGACCGAGAAGCCCGCAGGGCCCTGGTCGAGCCGCGCGCCGTGTGCGGCAAGGGTGTTGACGTGGGCGGCGACCTCGGCGGCCGGGAGGTTGAAGCCGTACCAGCCGTCTGCGAGGGTGGCCGCCCGGCGCAGGGCCGCCTCGCTGTTGCCGCCCAGCACGACCGGCAGCTGCCGGTCCCGCACCGGCCGGGGGTTGACCCTGATCCCTTCGAAGCGGACGAACTCCCCCTCGAAGGAGGCGACATCGTCGGACCAGAGCACCCGCATCGCGGCGAGGTACTCCGCCGTGCGCCGGCCGCGACGGGCGAAGGGCACGCCGAGCGCGGCGAACTCCTCGGCGGACCAGCCGACGCCGACGCCGAGGGTGAACCGCCCCGCGGAGAGCACGTCCAGCGTCGCGGCCTGCTTGGCGACCAGCACCGGGTTGTGCTCGGGCAGCAGCAGGACACCGGTGGCCAGCTCGATCCGGCTGGTCGCCGCCGCGGCGAAGGCGAGGGTGAGCAGCGGGTCCAGCCAGTCGGCATCGGCGGGGACGGGAATGCTGCCGTCGGCGGCATAGGGGTAGCGGGACCGTGGTTCGTCCACCAGCACCACGTGCTCGCCCACCCAGAGCCGCGCGAAACCGCGGGCCTCGGCGGTGCTCGCCACCGCCCGGATCACCTCGGGGCGGGCGCCGTCTCCGATGCCCAGCGCGTGCAGTCCGATCTGCATCGTCCCACCTCCTGCGGCCGCACCGCCGTACGGGCGGGAACCGGGGAGGGGCTCACCCGACGGGACTGGGGGCCTACCCGTCGATCGTAACGAGGACGGCGCGGCGGTCGCCAACGCTCGCGCTCGGAGTGCGGAGCCAGGAGCCCGGCAGGACCGGGTCGGGTCGGACACGCACCTAGCCGGTCGGGATGGCTGCGTGTTACCAAGGGGTATGGCGACGTATGACGCGGTGATCGTCGGTGGTGGCCACAACGGGCTGGTCGCGGCGGCCTATCTGGCCCGGGCCGGGCGGCGGGTGGTCGTGCTGGAGCGGCTCGGGCGGACCGGGGGTGCGGCGGTCTCCACGCGGCTGTTCCCCGGGGTCGACGCCCGGGTCTCGGCCTACTCCTATCTGGTCAGCCTGCTGCCGTCGAAGATCGTGACGGACCTCGGTCTGCGCTTCGCCGTGCGCAAGCGTGCGGTCGCCTCCTACTCACCCGCCGTGCGGGCCGGGCGGCCGACCGGGCTGCTGGTGGAGCGCGATCCGGTGCGCACCCGCGAGTCGTTCGCCCGGTTCACCGGCTCGGACAAGGAGTTCGACTCCTGGCAGCGGTTCCAGGGCATGCTCGGGCAGGTGGCCGAGCGGGTCTTTCCGACCCTGACGGAGCCGCTGCCCACGCGCGGCGAACTCCGTGCCCGCGTTGATGATCCGGCGGCCTGGGAGGCGCTCTTCGAGCGCCCCATCGGCGAGGCGATCGAGGCGGCCTTCGAGGACGACCTGGTGCGCGGCACGGTGCTCACCGACGCGCTCGTGGGCACCTTCACCCACGCCCACGACCCCTCCCTGCGGCAGAACCGCTGCTTCCTCTACCACGTGATCGGCGGTGGCACCGGCGACTGGGACGTCCCCGTGGGCGGGATGGGAGCCCTGACCGACGCCCTCGCCGACGCGGCCCGTGCGGCTGGTGCGGACATCCGCACCGCGTGTGAGGTGACGGGCATCGCCACGGACGGCAGGACGGCCGAAGTGGCCTCCACGGGCGGCACGTTCGCGGCGCGGTACGTCCTGGTCAACGCCGCTCCGCACGAGCTGGCCCGGCTGCTGGGGGAGCAGGCTCCGCCGCCGTCCGAGGGGTCCCAGCTCAAGGTCAACATGCTGCTGCGGCGGCTGCCGAGGCTGCGCGACAGCGCCGTCGAACCGCGCGCCGCCTTTGCGGGGACCTTCCACATCAGCGAGGGGTACGAGGAGTTGGAGACCGCCTACCGGCAGGCGGACGCGGGCCGGATCCCGTCGGCCCCGCCGTCGGAGATCTACTGCCACTCGCTGACGGACCCCTCCATCCTCGGCCCCGAGCCGGCCCGCGAGGGGTATCACACCCTCACCCTCTTCGGCCTGCACGCTCCCGCCCGGCTGTTCACCGCCGACCACGGGACCACGCGCGAGCAGCTGCTCCGGGCCACGCTGGACCAGCTCGACTCCCACCTCGCCGAGCCGATCGCCGACTGCCTGGCCCTCGACAGCGACGGCCGTCCGTGCTTGGAGGCCAAGAGCCCGCTGGACGTGGAGCGGGAGATCGGGCTGCCCGGCGGCAACATCTTCCACACCGCGCTCGACTTCCCCTACGCGGAGGGCAGCGGGGAGGGGGAAGGGGAGAGCGAGGGGGAAGGGGCGGCGGCCCGGTGGGGGGTCGGGACCGCCCACGCCAACGTGCTGCTGTGCGGGTCGGGTGCGGCGCGGGGCGGCGGGGTCAGCGGCATCCCCGGCCACAACGCGGCGATGGCGGTGCTGGGGCGGTGAGGGGCGGGGAGGGTTGGAGGGGGAGCAGGGGTTGGGTTGGGGGTTGAGATCGCGGGTCCGGGCAATCGCCTGACGGCTGGTCATGCCGGTCCCTATGCTTCGACCGCTGTTGACGATCGAGCTGACGTCCTAGCTGTGGAGGCACGATGAGAATCTCCGTGGACCATGACCACTGCATTGGCTCCGGGATGTGCGAGGTGACCGCACCGAAGGTGTTCACCCTGAACGACGACGGATACGCCGAGATCATCGCCGGGGCGCAGGACGGCGCGGGCGACCCGATGGTGAAGGAGGCCGTGCGGGGGTGTCCGGTGCAGGCCATCAAGATCGGCGAGTAGCGGGCGAGTAGAGGTCCGGAACGGGCAGAGGTCCGGAACGGGCCGGTCGTGGCCGGGTGTTGGCGGCCGTGGCCGGCCCGTTCGCCGCGCGGCGCGGGGCGGTGAACCGAGGAGTGGTCCGGGGCGTTGTTCGGGGTGGGCGCGTGTGCTGCCCATCGTGTGTGCGGCAACCTCGGGAGGACAGCGGTGCTCAGGTTCGAAGGTGCGTGGCGGATCACCGTGCTGAGCAAGAACGCCGACTTCGAGCAGCGCGCGGTGGTGCGGGGGAAGTACGGCGCCAAGGTGCTGCCCGGGGTGGCCGGGGCCAGCATCGAGGTCGACATGGAGAGCTGGGGCCTCGCGCTGGAGCACCTGTTGTGGGGGCGCAACTGGGAGCAGAACCTGCGGACCATTCCCGGGCCGGTCACCGAGCAGGGTGGGGTGCGCAGTCAGGTGCTGACCAGCAACGACTGCCACTGGCCCGGGAAGGCGATGGACTACCCCAACTTCGTGGTGCGGCTGGACCAGGTGGTGGCGGAGAAGGTCGAGCGGCGCGCGGCGCCCGGGGTTGCGCCGGTGACGGCCGCGACGCAGCATGTGCGGACCTCGACGGGGTCGGGGGCGGGGTTCGGGGCGGTGCCGGGAGTGCCGGGGGTGCCGGTCGCGGGGGCGGGGTCGGGGTCGGGGGCGGGGTCTGAGCAGGGGTGGCGGACGGGGACCTCGGAGGCGGAGTGGTCCGGTGCGCAGCAGGCTGTGCAGCCCAGGCTGGTGCCCGCTTGGCGGCGTTCCGGCCCGGTGGCTCCGGCGGGCGGGGAGGCGCCGGCCACTGGTGCCGCCGCAGGGGAGCGTGGGCCGATGGGTAGGGGGCAGCAGACCTCCCCGGGAGTTCCGGGGCAGCTCGGAGCGGGGCAGGGGGTCGTCAGGGCCGAGCGCGGGGTGCTGCCGGTTCCGGGGATGCCGGGGACTCCGGCGGAGCGTGCGGTGCGGCCTGCTGGGGCGGATGAGGTGCAGGGGAATCTGGTGCCAGGGGTGCGGAAGGCGCGGTCGGTCGCACCCGGGGTTCCGGCGCAGCCCGCCGTGCGGCCCGGTGCGAGGCCTGAGGTGGCGCGCGAGGTGACGCGTGAGGCGGGTGGGAGCGATGGGTGGTGGCCGAGTACGGTGAGTGCCGGGGAGGATCTCGGTAGCCTGATCGAGCGGGAGTTGCGTGCTGATGGGTCGTGAGAAGCCCGTTCTTGAGCGGGTCACCATTCAAGTGGGCCCGCATGCGCATGGTGCGTTGGCGGCTGGCCCGGTCGAGGGCGAGCTCGTGCTGTTGCTGCACGGCTGGCCCGAGTTCGCGGACTGCTGGACGCCGGTGCTGCACGCGCTGGGCTCGGCCGGCCTGCGGGCCGTCGCTGTCGACCAGCGGGGATACGCCCCCGGTGCCCGGCCCGGCGAGGTCGCCGACTACGCGGTGACCGAGTTGGTCGCGGATGCCTTGGCCTTCGCCGACGCGCAGGGCGCCGAGCGGTTCCACCTGGTCGCCCACGACTGGGGCGGCCTGGTGGCCTGGGTGCTCGCCGCCGAGCATCCGGAGCGGCTCAAGTCGCTGACCGTGCTGGCCACTCCGCACCCGAACGCGCTCGCCCAAGCCGCCGCCGAGGACGAGGAGCAGGACCGCCGGCTCGACTACGTGCGCGTGTTCCGCAGGGAGGGCGGTGTCGCGGAGGAGCGCCTGCTCGCCGAGGGCGCGGCGCGGCTGCGGGGCGTCTACGGTGGTCGGGTGGCGGCGGAGTTGGTGGAGGAGAACGTCCGGCGGCTCTCCGAGCCCGGGGCGCTCACCGCCACGCTGAACTGGTACCGGGCACCGTCTGGTCCGCTGGCCGTCGAGGCCGGTCGGATCACCGTGCCGACCCTGTTCCTGTGGGGGAGCGGGGACTTGGCGCTGGGGCGTGGTGCGGCCGAGGCCACGGGAGCTTGGGTGGACGGCCCGTACCGGTTCGAGGAGTTGGTGGGTGCCAGTCACTGGCTGCCCGAGGAGGTCCCCGAGCTGGTGATCCCGCGGCTCCTGGAGCACCTGTCCGGCCGGGACTGACCGGGCGGGCAGGGCGATGGCCCGGACGATCTGTGGGGGATCGTCCGGGCCGTTGTGTGTCCGGGCGCAGCCGCCCGGCGGTTGAGTGGTTGAGTGGTTCAGCGGTCCGAGGGCGGTGGCAGAGTGAGGGCGAGCGGCCTCACGCGTCCGGGGCCCCAGGGGGGGGAGGGAGCGCCATGAGTATGCCGTTGTGGAGTGGGCTGGTCATGGGCGGTGCGGTCATGACCACGGGAGTGGCGACCCTGCGGGGGTGGCAGGCGGCCGGCTACAAGCGGCCCCGTGCTGCCGGGTGGGCGGGCCTCCTGAGCGGCCTGGGGATCGTGATGGGCACGCTCCTGGTCATGCTCGGAGTCTCCGACGGCGCCCTGCGCTGGTGGGCGTGGGGCATCGGGGGCCTGCTGCTGCTCGGGCTCGTGCTGCTGGTGGTCAGCGGGCCGCCGACGCGTTTCGGCTCCCGTGCCAGGCGGGGCGGCGATCGCTGAGCAGCCCGCGACAGCAGCGGCCCGGACGATCGGCGGGGATCGGCCGGGCCGTGGTGCAGGTGCAGGTGCAGGTGCGGGTGCGGGGTTAGAGGGTGGTGGTGGCGAGGGTGAGGAAGGCGGTCCAGCTGGTGGGGGTGATGGTGAGCTGGGGTCCGGCCTGGTCTTTGGAGTCGCGGATGTGGATGGTGTTGGGGGTGGCGGCGATTTCGATGCACTCGCCGCCTTCGCCGCCGCTGTAGCTGCTCTTGAACCAGGTGAGTTGGGTGCTGGCCACTGTCGCTCCTCGGGGGGTTAGAGGGTGGTGGCGAGGGTGAGGAAGGCGGTCCAGCTGGTGGGGGTGATGGTGAGCTGGGGTCCGGCCTGGTCTTTGGAGTCGCGGATGTGGATGGTGCTGGGGGTGGCGGCGATTTCGATGCACTCGCCGCCCTCATTGCCGCTGTAGCTGCTCTTGAACCAGGCGAGTTGGGGCGCTTCGATGTTCATAGTTCTCCCAGCATCTTCTCGATCAGGGTCTGTGACTCCCGAGGCGTGAGTGCTTGCGCTCGCATGGTCCCATACTTCGCAGCGAGCAGCCGGACCTCCTCGAAATCGGTGATCAGGCGGCTGACCTGCTGGACTTCGACGTAGCCAACCTGCGGTCCGCCCTTGGGAGTCAGCAAGGTGAAGGATCCGTCAAGGGCGGTGTGATCCTGACAGCTTGTCGGCATGACCTGGAGTTCGCCGTTTCTCAACGTACTGAACGTCAGGAGGCTTTCCAACTGTCCTTTCTGAATCTGCCTGCCGCCGATCGGGCGTTGCAGGACCGACTCTTCGATGAGACAGCTCACCATGGGTGGTGGCCACTTTCGGTTCATGATTTCCTGCCGGGCCAAGCGCGCTGCCAGGCGCCACTCGATTGTCTGCTCATCCCAGAGTGGGCGCCGGACATTGAAGAGGTGGCGGGCATACTCGGGGGTCTGTAGCAGTCCAGGGACGGCCATGGTGCTGTAGTAGTTCAGCTCCACTGCCTCCGGCTCCAGGCGGGCGTAGTCCCGGAAGAAGACCGGATGCCGCACACGTGGTTTCTTGGCCTTCTTCGTGTCCTCGACGCCGGCCTTCAGTAGGCCTCCGGCGTCCAGGAAGTCGTCAGCAGCGATGAGCAGGTCCTCCTGCGCATTGCGGCGACCGCGTTCGATGGAGGAGATCAAGTCTTCGCTGTAGCCGAGCCGGACGGCCAGTTCGCGCTGGGTCAGGCCCTTACGTTCGCGCAGGATCTTCAGTTGTTTGCCCAGGATGGTGGAGAGCGCCTGGGACTCGTCCGCAGCTTCGTCATCATCCAACTCGATTGGCTGCTCCGGGATCTGCCCCTCCGGAACGGTCACCGTGACCACCGCCTCGCCCGCGTGCGTTCGTTTGCTGGCGAGCGTACGCGCGGCCGTGCGCGGCGGACGGGGAACAGCGGAACTGAACTCGTTTGGAGTAGTCGGTAGTCAGTGGTCCCGGTGGCGGACGATCAGGAGGGGGAGCAGCACCGCGACCAGCGGCCAGAGCAGGAAGACCACGGCTGACCCCGTCAGCGTCGGGTGGAAGCCCGGGTCGCCCAGCATGTCGGCATCGAGGACGAAGACCAGGCGCTGCCAGGCGGCGATGGGTGTGGCGTTGTGGAGGTCGATGACCCACTGGTGGAGGCTGCTGTTGAGGAGGGTCGGCAGCAGGAGGAGCGCCACGGATACCATCACCATGGTGGTCGCGCTGTGCCGGATGAGGGCACCGAGGCCGAGCCCGACCAGCGCGCAGACCACCGGGAACACCGCGTCCGCGAGGATGCAGCGCAGGGCGTGCGGCTGGCTGATCGAGATGCCGATGTGCTGGGTGGACAGGATGGCCTGGGAGATCCAGAACGAGCCGAAGGCCATCACCAGGCCCGCGACCAGCATCAGCGCGGTCAGCACGACCACCTTGGCGGCCAGTACCGCCCGGCGGGCCGGGACGGCCGCGAAGGTGGTGCGGATCATGCCGCTGCTGTACTCGCCGACGATCGCGATGGCGCCGATGCTGCCGGTGGCCAGGGCCAGGATGAACGAGGAGTTGTTGGGGAACGCGTCGCCCATCGACCAGAGCGGGACGAAGTCGGCCTTGGTCGACGGCGGATAGTCGGGCCAGTTGCTGAGGTCGGAGCGGGCCGCGTTGGCGCTGATGGCGAGCACCGCCAGCACGGTGGTCAGCAGGGCCCAGCGGATCGAGCGCAGGGACCAGAGCTTGGTCCACTCGGAGGCGAGCAGGTCGCGGAACCGGGCGCGGGGATCGTCGACGATCTGCGGGGAGGCCGGGGTGGAGATCGAGGCGTGAAGGGCGGTCATCGGGGGTCTCCGGCGAGGTATTCGACGCTGTCGGCGGTCAGTTCCATGAACGCCTGCTCCAACGAGGCGTGGCGGGTGGTCAGTTCGTTCAGTCGCAGCTGGTGCTGGAAGGCGAGTTCGCCGACCCGGTCGGCGTCCAGGCCGGTCACCGTGAGCTGGTCGGGCCCGTCCTGGTGGACGCCGGCGCCGTGGCCGAGCAGCAGGGCGGTCAGTGCGGCGGCCTGCGGGGTGCGGACGGCCACGCTCGCCCCCGTGGCGCGGGCCGCGAACTCCGCGATGGTGGCGTCCGCGAGGAGTTCGCCGCGGCCGATCACGATCAACTGCTCGGCGGTGCTCTCCATCTCGCTCATCAGGTGGCTGGAGACGAAGACGGTGCGCCCCTCGGCGGCCAGCCGCTGGAAGAGGCCGCGCACCCAGAGCACGCCCTCGGGGTCGAGGCCGTTGAACGGCTCGTCGAAGAGCAGCACCGGCGGGTCGCCGAGCAACGCGGTGGCGATGCCCAGGCGTTGGCGCATGCCGAGCGAGAAGCCGCCGATCCGGCGCCCCGCCGCGCCGGCCAGGCCGACCTCGCGCAGCACCTCCTCGACCCGGGTGCGCGGGATCCGGTTGCTCTGGGCCAGCGCCGTCAGGTGGGCCCGGGCGCTGCGTCCGCCGTGCACGTCGCTCGCGTCGAGCAGGGCGCCGACGTGGCGCAGGCCGCGCGGGTGGTGCTGGAAGGGGCGTCCGTCGATGGTGGCGGTGCCGCTGGTGGGCGAGTTGAGGCCGAGCAGCAGGCGCAGCGTGGTGCTCTTGCCCGCGCCGTTGGGGCCGAGGAACCCGGTGACGTGGCCCGGGCGGACGGTGAAGCTCAGCTGGTTGACGGCGGTGGTGCGGCCGTAACGCTTCGTCAGTTCGTTGACTTCGATCACGGGATCCACCGTGCCCCCCGGCGGTGCCGCCGCGCATGGGGCCGTGGGCTGCACCGGTGGGGGCAGGGTAGCCCCGGGGTGTAAGCCCGTGGGCCCATGCCTGGTCAGCGGGCTGACGGCTACCATCGCGGGGTGAAAACACCCTTGCTCAAGCGGATACCTGCCAGGGTATGGACCGGCCTGGTGTGGGGAGTGGTGCTGGCCTCGCCCGTCGCGCTGTTGCTGACCGTGCGCCCCGGGGTGCAGGCGGGTACGCAGGCGGTCCTTCCCGTGCTCGCCACGCTGCTGCCGCTGGTGCTGCTGCGCCGACAGCCGCTGCTCGGGCTGGCGTTGATGCTGGGCGCCGCGTACTTCGGGGTCGTGACGTTCTGGTGGTGGTGGTTCGGGGCGATCGAGTGCCTGGCCGCGGACCTGGCGCTGGTGTACATCGCCCGCAGCAGGCCGCGCCGGGAGTCGCTCTGGAGCGCGGCGCTGATCTGCGTCGCGATGGCGGGCGCGGTGCCCAACTGGCTCGGGGCGCACGGCCTCGGGTACCGCGGGTTCGACTACTCGCTGGGGGTTCCGTTGGCGCTCGTCTACCTGCTGGCGACCTGCCTCGCCTGGCTGGTCGGCCGCTACCTGCACCAGCACCGCGCCTACACCGAGTCGCTGCGCAGCCAACGCGCCGCTCAGGCGGCCACGGCCGAACGACTGCAGATCGCCCGCGAGTTGCACGACATGGTCGCGCACAGCATCGGCATCATCGCGATCCAGGCCGGGGTGGGCAGCCGGGTGATGGACACCCAGCCGGAGGAGGCCCGCAATGCGCTGCGGGCGATCGAGGCGACCAGCCGGGAGACCCTGGCGGGGCTGCGGCGCACCCTCGGCGCGCTGCGCCAGCCGGTCGCGGGCCAGACCGCGGGAGCCTCGCCGCGGGAGCCGGCGCCCGGTCTCGGGGACGTCGGGCGGCTGGCGGAGGCGACCGGGCAGGCGGGGGTGCGGGTCGCGGTGCGGTGGACCGGGGAGCGGCGTGCGCTGGCGCCGGAAGTCGACCTGGCCGCCTTCCGGATCATCCAGGAGGGGCTCACCAACGTGGTGCGGCATGCCGGAGTGATGTCCTGTCAGGTGCTGGTCGACTGCCGGGAGGAGGAGTTGGTCATCGAGATCACGGATCGCGGGAGCGGTGGTGGCAACGTGGGTATGAGTGGGGCCGGGTACGGGCTGATCGGGATGCGTGAGCGGGTGGCGCTGTTGCACGGTGAGTTCGCGGCCGGGCCGCGGGACGGGGGCGGGTACCGGGTGGCGGCGCGGCTGCCGCTGGTGGCGGGTGCGCGTGCGGGAGCAGGAGCGGGGGCGGGGAGCCGATGACGGTACGGGTGGTGCTGGCCGATGACCAGCCGCTGGTGCGGGCCGGGCTGCGGGTGCTGGCGGCGGACACCGAGGACCTGGTGGTCGTCGGCGAGGCGGGGACCGGGACCGAGGCGGTGCGGCTGGCCCTGGAGGAGCAGCCGGACGTGGTGGTGATGGACATCCGGATGCCCGGCATGGACGGGATCGAGGCCACCCGGGCGATCACCGCCGGGGGCGGTCCGGTGCGGGTGCTGATGCTGACCACCTTCGACGAGGACGACTACGTCTACGCCGCGCTGCGCGCCGGGGCGAGCGGGTTTTTGGTCAAGGACATGGCGCTGGAGGACATCCTCGGCGGCATCCGGGTGGTCGCCGCCGGGGACGCGCTGATCGCGCCGGCTGTCACGCGGCGGCTGATCGAGGAGTTCGTCAGCCGGCCCGAGCGGCCGGGAGCCCTGCACGTGCCACCGGCGGTCGAGGGGATCACCGAGCGCGAGCGCGAGGTGCTGACGCTGGTGGGGCGGGGGCTCTCCAACAGCGAGATCGCGGCCGAGCTGTTCATCAGCGTGGCCACGGCCAAGGCCCATGTGGCGCGGCTGTTCAGCAAGTTGGCGGCGCGCGATCGGGTGCAGCTGGTGATCACGGCGTACGAGCTGGGGCTGGTGAGGGTGGGGGAGCGGGGGTAGGGCCTGGTCAGGCGGCGCCGAGGTCGAGGTGGAAGTGGTCCGGGTGGGCCGGGCGGACGCGGGCGTCGGGGGTGGTGGCGTCGCGGCGGGCGAGCCAGGCGCGCAGGCGCTCGGGGGACGGGCGGGGGCCGGCGATCTCGTGGAGCAGGACGCGGGTCGGGCGGTTGACCGAGAGGTCGGCGGGCTCGACTTCCAGGACCTCGAAGGTGCTGCCCGGGGCGAAGACCACGGTGGGCTGCTCACCGGGCTCGCCGAAGGCCGAGGTGCGGCGGCCGGTGGCGGACCAGAGGGCGAACTCGACCTCGACGTCCTCGCCCAGGTCGGCTGCCACGGCGCTGATCCCGCTGATCGGGGCGGACTCGGTGAGCAGCGCGCCCGGGGTGTAGCGGTCCAGCTCGAAGGGGCCCGGCGGGGCGCCGACCAGCACCGCGCCGTGGTGGCTGGGCAGTCGGCGCAGGCCGGCGGCGAGGCAGCGCAGGTAGGGGAGCAGGGTGCCCGGGTTGCCGGAGCGGGCGGCGGCGGCCAGCGCGGTGCGGGAGGCGGGGACGGGGGCGTCGACGTGGTGGAGCAGCACGGCGACGAGCTCGGGGCGGAGGTCCTCGCCGGCGGCCGGGCGCAGGCCGGGGAGGCGGGTGGCCACCTGGTCGGCGCGGCTGGCCCAGCGGATGTAGGGCTGGCCGAGGAGGGCGACCAGGGCCTCGCGGTCCTCGTAGGGGGTGGTGGAGGGGGCGGGAGCGGGTGTGGGAGTGGGTGGGGTGGGAGCGGGTTCCGGGGCCGGGGCGGGCTCGGGGAGGGGTTCAGGGGCAGGGGTCGGCTCGGGCTCGGGGGTGGGCTCCGGGGCAGGGGTCGGCTCGGGGGTGGGTTCAGGTTCGGGCGTGGGCTCCGGCTCCGGGACGGGCTCGGGCTCGGGCTCGGGCTCGCGGACGGGCTCCGGGACGGAGGTCGCCTCGGGGGCAGGCGTCGGCTCGGGCGTGGGCTCCGGCTCCGGGACGGGGGTGGGCTCGGGTTCGGGTGCCGGCTCGGGTTCGCGGGCGGGCTCGGGTGCCGGCTCGGGCTCGGGGGTGGGGGCAGGCTCAGGGGTCGGCTCGGGTTCGGGCGTCGGCTCGGGCTCGCGGGCGGGCTCGGGGGCAGGCGTCGGCTCGGGCTCGGGGGTCGGGGTGCGGACCGGGGACATGGAGAGGGTGGGGACGTCGTCCGGGTTGGCCGTGCTCAGCATCGTGGTGGGCCGGTCGGCCGAGGTGGGGATGGGAATGGCCAGGCCTGCCATCTCCGACGCGGTGGGGATCGGGATGGGGAGCTCCGGCTCCGGCGCGAGGGGTGCGACGGGCGCCGGGGCCGGAACAACCACCGGCTCCGCTACCGGTACCGGCTCCGCTACCGGCGCCGGAACAGCCGCAGGCGCCGCCCGCCGCACCGCCCCCTCCGTGCCCAGCCAGGTGAGCTTGTGGATCCGTGCGCTGAACCGCCCCACCGTCTCCGACTCGGCGTCCATCGACCCCGCCACCGCGACCGCCAGCCCCAGCGGCCCGCTCGGCCCGGCGCCGAGCGGGGGGAAGCCCGGGAGCAGCGTGCCCAGGTGCTCCCAGACCTCCTGGGTCACCGGGAACCCGGCCGCGCCGACCACCAGCACCGGCTGCGCCGGGTCGGGTCGGCGCAACCGGGGGGCGCGGTCGGCGGTGCCGATCGCCGGGCGCAGCCAGAGGCCGGCCGAGATGGCCTCCAACTCCCAGCCGGGGAAGGCGTGGTAGCGCGCCGGTCCGGCCGGTGCCCAGGAGGGGTGGCCGCGCCAGGCGACGGCGGTCACGCTGCGCCTGACCGGGCAGGCGGTCAGCTCGGTCAGGTAGGGCTCCCAGCCGGGCGTGCC
This sequence comes from Kitasatospora sp. NBC_01302, assembly GCF_035976515.1. Lineage (NCBI taxonomy): Bacteria > Bacillati > Actinomycetota > Actinomycetes > Kitasatosporales > Streptomycetaceae > Kitasatospora > Kitasatospora sp. NBC_01302. The sequence continues at coordinate 3,007,738 of NZ_CP108404.1, read as the reverse complement.
GTCGGGGGCGAGGTGCACGCTGGAGTAGCCGCTCGCGGTGAGCAGCGGCAGGCCCATGGCGGCGTGCACCTCGCGGTCGAGCGAGGCGGCCAGGATCGCGGAGAGTTCGACCAGGGCGACGGGGTCGGCCCAGGGGGCGCTGAGCAGCAGCCGCAGGTCTCCGGCGGTGGGGGCGGCGGTGGCGAGCAGCGATGCTGCCACCGAGGCGAGTTGCACGCCGGTGGGCAGCGGCGCGCCGGGCTCGCCGAGCACCAGGAGCAGGGTCCCGGTCGGCGCCGAGGCGAAGTCGAGGATGGCGGGCGCGAAGGCGGGGGCGGTGGCGGTGATCCAGACGCCGCCGCTGCGCAGCGGGTTGATCGCCGCGTCGCCCGGCCAGCGCTCGCCGAGCGCCTCGGGCTCGCCCGCCGGCCGGCAGCGCCACCAGGAGCCGCCCGTCACCAGCAGGGTCCCGTCCGGCTCGATGGAGACCAGTGCGTCGGGTGCCACCACCGTCAACCCGGTGCGCTGGGACAGGAGTTCGGCCGGACGCCGGCCGTCGGGGCCGCTCGCGCCGAGCCCGGAGGCGGCCAGCACCAGGGTGTCGGCCCCCCGGGCACCCGCGTTGCGGGTCAGCTCGCCCAGCGATTCGCGCAGCACCGGGGCGGCGTCCGGCGCGGCGGCGAGCAGCACCAGGGCCCGGGGGTCGGCGCGCACCGGGCCCATGGCCGCGGCCAGGCCCTCCTGCTCGGCGCCCGGCGGCGCGATGAGGAAGTGCGGACCCACCGCGCGCAACGTGGACCGCTCGGTGACCTGGGATTTTGCCGAGTCCATGGCCTGGCCTCCGTTCTGCTGAGTGAGCCCCAGCCGGGACTACGGGCCCGTCACCCCCGCCGGTTCACCCGTCCTTGCCCAGGTGCCCGGTCTGCACCTGCACGGTGCGCCGGCGGGTGATGTAGAGGCCGCGGCCGGTGGTGAGCTGCCTGGGCTTGATGTTGCCGAACAGGTAGCCCTCGGAGGGCGGGCAGGACATCAGCAGGGCCGGCGAGTTGACCTCCTGCAGCTTGCGCAGCAGCGGGTCGCTCATCGCCCGCCCGATGCCGTTGGCGCCGCGCGCCACGATCAGGTGCAGGCCGATCTCGGCGCCCTGGGCCAGGTTGTCGAGCACCGCGGCGAAGGGGTGGCTGCCGGAGCCCGCGCCGACCAGGTCGTAGTCGTCGACCAGGATGAACAGCTCCGGACCCTCCCACCAGTCGCGCAGCTTGAGCCGGGCGGGGCTGATGTCGTCGGCGGGGATCCGGTTCTTCATCGCGCGCGCCGCGCCGTCGACGATCTGGCGCAGCATGTCGACGGCCACCGCGTAGCCGAGCTGGTACTCCTTGGGCACCACGTCGTAGAGCCCGCGGCGGTAGTCGACCACCATGATCCGGGCCTCGGCGGGCGTGTAGGCCCGGGTGATGGACTGGGCCATCAGCTTCAGCAGGTTGGTCTTGCCGGACTCGGTGTCGCCGATGACCAGCAGGTGCGGGTTCTCCTCGAAGTCGTGCCAGAGCGGCGCGACCTCGGTGTCCTCCAGGCCGATCGGCACCCGCAGGCGTCCCTCGGGCGCCGGCAGGTCGGCGGCGTCCAGGGTGAGCGGCAGCATCCGCACCTCGGGGGCGCGCGGCCCGGTCCAGTGCGCGGCGATGGCGTCGACCAGGTCGGCGATGCCCTCGCCGAGGTCCTCGGTGGTGCCGGTGCCGTCGATCCGGGGCAGCGCGGTGAGGAAGTGCAGCTGCTCGTCGGTCAGGCCGCGGCCCGGACTTTTGGGCACCTTGCCCGCCGCGCGCATGTTGATCACCGAGTCGACCGGGTCGCCCAGCCGCAGCTCGAACCGGGTCTGCAGCAGGTCGCGCAGTCCGGCGGTGACCTCGCCCCAGCGCGTGGTGGCGACCATCAGGTGGACGCCGTAGTTGATGCCGCGCTGGGCGATCAGGGTGAGCACCTGGGCCAGGTCGTTGAACTCCTGGCGCAGCGTGTTCCAGCCGTCGATCACCAGGAAGACGTCACCGTGCGGGTCCTCGGTCAGCTGGCCGGCCGCCTTGCGGCGGCGGAAGTTGGCGATCGAGTCGATGCCCAGCTCGGCGAAGTACTTCTCGCGCCGGGTGATGACCCCGTTCACCTCGGCGATGGTGCGCAGCACCCGCTCGCCGTCGTGCCGCCCGGTCACCCCGCCCAGGTGCGGCAGGCCGCGCAGGGTGGAGAGCGTGCCGCCGCCGAAGTCCAGGCAGTAGAACTGGACCTCGCGCGGGGTGTGGGTGAGCGCGAGACCGGTGATCAGGGTCCGCAGCAGCGTGCTCTTGCCGCTCTGCGGGGCGCCGGCGATGCCGACGTGGCCGCCGGCGCCCGACAGGTCGGCGGTCATCAGGTCGCGCAGCTGGTGGAACGGGCGGTCGATCACGCCGACCGGGACGTTGAGCGCGCCGTGCGTCTGGGCCGCCTCGGTGGTCAGGCCGCGCTCGGGGTGCGCGGTGAGCGGCGGCAGCAGCTCGTCCAGGGTGGGCGGCACGTCCAGCGGCGGCAGCCAGACCCGGTAGGCGGGCGGGCCGACGTCGTAGAGCTTGGCGGCCGCGATCTCCAGCAGCGTGCCGGCCGCCTCCTCCTCCACCGGCTCCTCGGCGACGACGGGAAGCTGTTGGGGCGCCACGTAGTTCGTGCCGTACGCGACCACCTGGCCTTCGAGCACCGCCTGTTGGGCCGCCCGGCGCTTGGGCTTGTACGGGCCCGAGACGTAGGCCGCCTTGAAGCGGGTCAGGGTGGAGATGTCGCTGCGCAGGAAGCCGTTGCCGGGGGCCGAGGGCAGCTGGTAGGCGTCCGGGACGCCGAGCACGCCACGGCTCTCCATCGCGGAGAAGGTGCGCAGACCGATCCGGTAGGAGAGGTGGGACTCCAGCGCGTTCATCCGGCCCTCGTCCAGGCGCTGCGAGGCCAGCAGCAGGTGCACGCCCAGCGAGCGGCCGAGCCGGCCGATCATGATGAACAGCTCCATGAAGTCGCGGTGCGCGGCGAGCAGTTCGCTGAACTCGTCGACCACCACGAAGAGCACGGGCATCGGCTGCAGCGGGGTGCCGTTGGCTCGCGCGGTCTCGTACTCGAGCAGCGAGGCGTAGTTGCCGGCTGCCCGCAGCCACTCCTGGCGGCGGACCATCTCGCCGTGCAGCGCGTCGCGCATCCGGTCCACCAGGGAGGCCTCGTCGGCCAGGTTGGTGATCACGGCCGAGGTGTGCGGCAGTGCGTCCAGGCCGAGGAAGGTCGCGCCACCCTTGAAGTCGACCAGGACGAAGTTGAGCACCTCGGAGGAGTGCGTCACGGCCAGCGCCAGCACCAGGGTGCGCAGCAGCTCGGACTTGCCGGAGCCGGTGGCGCCGATCAGCATGCCGTGCGGGCCCATGCCGCCCTGCGCGGACTCCTTGAGGTCCAGGTCCACCGGGCGGCCGTCCGGGCCCAGGCCCAGCGGCACCCGCAGCCGCTGCGGGATGCCGCGCTGGGCCCAGAGCGCCTCGACGTCCAGCTTGTGCAGGTCCGCGATGCCGAGCAGCGCGGTCAGGTCGAAGTCGGTGGCCAGCGGCTCGGCGGCCTCCACCGTGTCGCCGATCCGGTAGCGGGCCAGCCGGGTCGCCAGGTGGGTGGCCTGACGGGTGGTCAGCAGGTCGGGGCGGCCGAGGTCGGTGACGGTGTCCTTGCGGTTGCGGTCCGCGCCGATCATCGTGAGGCGTCCCTCGGTGATCCGCAGCCGCAGCGTGGTGCGGGCCGGGCGCCACTCCAGGCTCTCGGTCAGGTCGATCAGCACGGTGTTGCGGTAGCCGGTCAGTACGGCCCGGCTGCTCGCGTGCGCCCCGGGGCCGTCCAGCACCAGGACGGTGAACGGCTCGTCGCGGTTCGGCGTGGCGTCCGGCTCGTAGCCCGGGCGGCCGGTGAACTCCTCACCGAGCAGCTGCTCGGCCTCGCCCAGACTGGCCGCCACCAGGCGCAGCGGCCCGGCGCCGTCGCTCTCGCTCGGGTGCAGCGCGTGCGGCAGCCACTTGGCCCACTCCCACTGCGCGCGGTGCTCCGGGGCCGCCACGATGGCGACCCGCAGCTCGTCCGGGCCGTGCACCACGGTGAGCTGGGCCAGGATCGCGCGCACCATCGCCCGGGCGGCGGAGGGATCGTCGGCGCGCAGCAGCACCTGCGCGAAGCCGCGCAGGTGGATCGCGATCGGCTGGTCGTCCAGCGTGCCGTAGGCGTGGATGAAGCGGCGCAGCGCGTGCGCGCAGAGCGGCTCCAGGTCCTCCACCGGCTTGGTGGAGAGCGGGGCGAGCGGGGTGGCCAGGCGCTGCGGCCCGGTACCGATCCGCACGTCACTGAAGTCCGGGTGGGCGGCGCGCCGCTCCCACAGCCGGGAGGTGTCCACCAGCGAGGAGAGCTCGCGCGGCTCCGGGTGCCGCCAGGCCAGTGCCTGCTGCTGCGCGGCGATCGACTTGCGCACCTGGCGACGGATCTGCGAGAGGTAGCGCAGGTAGTCGCGGCGCTCGCCGCGCAACTGCTGCTTGCGGTCGCTGGAGCCGCGGATCAGCTGGGTGACCAGCATGCCGATGGCGGAGAGCGCCATCATGCCCATCCCCAGGTAGCTCATGGCGCCGCCGCCCTCACCGCCCGGGCGCAGGAACATGAAGACCATGGAGAGCGAGCCGAGCGCCATCGGCGCCATGCTGATGATGCTGGACATGCCGCTCTGCTTCTCCGGCAGGACCGGCGGCTCCTGCAACTGGATCTCGCCGTCGGGCATCTCGGGCCCCGGACGCCGAGGCGTTCGGTTGACCAGGACCACGCTCACCTAACAGCTCCCTTGCTCGCGCAACCGTCCTCAGGAGGTGACGGGTGGTGGGGCGAGGCGGGTTCACCAGGTTTGAACCCGGCTGAACGCGTCGCGGCATCCGGCCCGTACAGCTGGGAGGAGTGGGCCTTTCGTGGAGTGGGCCCCCGTGGAGCTTGTGGGGAGTGGCGTGAACAGCAGTGCCGTCGCCGGGCTGTGCCGGTTGAGGTTCCACGCACCGGGGACGGCCTTCGAACTCGCCGTCCCCGCCGACGTGCCGTTGGCCGACCTGCTGCCGGCCGTGCTCGGCCACGCCGGACCGGAGCTGGCCGAGGCCGGCCTGGACCACGGCGGCTGGGTGCTCCAGCGGCTCGGCGAGGAGCCGCTGGACGAGGAGCAGAGCGCCGAGGCGCATCTGCTGCACGACGGCGACGCGCTCTACCTGCGCCCGCGTCGCGAGGCCCTGCCGCCGGTGCACTTCGACGACCTGGTGGACGGCGTGGCCACCGGCATGAACGAGCGCGGCGACAGCTGGCGGCCGGCGCTGACCCACCGGCTGGCGCTCGCGGTGACCATGCTGGCGCTGGCCGGGGGCTGGCTGCTGCTCGCCCTGCCGGGCGCCAGCGGGCCGCGCGAGGCGGTGGCCGCCGCCACGGCGGTGCTGCTCCTGCTCGGCGCGACCAGTGCCGCGCGGGCGATGGCCGACCCGGCCGCGGGCACCGCGCTGGGCGCCGCCGCCGTCCCGTTCCTGACCCTGGCCGCTCTGCTGCTGCCCAGCGGGCCCACCGGCGAGGTGCTGCTCGGCGCCCGGGTGCTGGCGGCGGCCTCGGGCGCGGCCGGTGCCTCGGTGCTCGCGCTGGCGGCGGTCGGCGGCTCCGCGCCGCTCTTCCTGGGCCTGGTGCTGGTGGCGCTGCTCGGGATGGTGGGCGGCGGGCTGGTGCTGGCCGGGATGTCGCTGGACCAGCTGATGGCGGTCATCGCGGTGGTGGCCGTGCTGGTCGGCTCGTTCGTCCCGTCGATCTCCTTCCGGCTCTCCGGCCTGCGGCTGCCGATGCTGCCGCGCAACGCCGAGGAGCTGCAGGAGAACATCGAGCCGTTCCCGGCCCCCGCGGTGCTGAGCCGCAGCCTGATCGCCGACGACTACCTGATGGCGCTGTACACGGCGATCGGCGCGGTCTGCGCGGTCAGCCTGACGCTGCTCGCCTTCACCCGCGGCTGGGCGGGCCCGGCCCAGGCCGGCGCGCTGAGCCTGCTGCTCCTGCTGCACGGTCGGGCGATCGGCAGCATCCGGCAGCGGCTGAGCGTGCTGCTGCCGGGCGTCTACGGTGTGGTGGTGCTGGGCGTCAAGCTGGCGATGAGCCAGCCGGCGAGCGGGCGGCTGATGCTGCTGGGCGGTCTGCTGGCGGTGGCCGCGGCGCTGTTGGTGGTGGCGTGGACGGTGCCGGGGCGCAGGCTGCTGCCGTACTGGGGGCGGCTCGCGGACGTGCTGCACACGCTGAGCGCGGTGGCGCTGCTGCCGCTGGCGCTGCTGGCCTGCGGGGTCTACCACACGCTGCGGGCGATGAACGGCTGAGTCGTACCGGCTGGTTGGAGCGGCTGGTCGTACCGGCCGGGTGTGCGTTGAGTCAGGGCCGAACCCGAGGAGAAGCAGGATGCAGTCCCGACGCGACCAGGTGCAGGCTCACCTGTTCGTGATGAGCAGGCTCGCCTCCGGCATGCTGCGGGCCGAGCCCGACGCGCCGGACACCCCCACCGGACGCACCACCCGCGGCGCCCTCACCGGCCTCGCGCTGGGCATCGTGATCGCGCTGGTGGTGACCGTCTACGGGGTGATGAAGCCCGGCGGCAGCACCAGCTGGCAGAAGCCCGGTGCGCTGGTGATGGTCGAGGAGAGCGGCGCGCGCTACCTCTACCTGGGCGGGGTACTGCACCCGGTGCTCAACCAGGCCAGCGCCAAGCTGCTGGCGGGTGACCAGATGACGCTCCAGCAGGTGAGCGAGGGCTCGCTGAGCGGCGTGCAGCGCGGCGCCCCCGTCGGCCTGGTCGGCGCGCCGGACGCGCTGCCGACGGCGGCCGAGCTGAAGCCGGCCGCCTGGCTGGCCTGCGGCCTCCAGCAGCCCGCCACCACCCCCGGTGGCAGCAGCAAGCCGCAGCTGGCCCTCAGCATCGCCGCGGCGCAGCAGGGCACCGCACTGACCCCCGGTCAGGGCGCGCTGGTCAGCGCCCCGGACGGCAACACCTACCTGCTCTGGCAGGGCCGCCGGCTGCGGGTCGACAAGCAGAACAGCGCGCTGCAGGCGCTCGGCTACCCGACCGCGACGCCGTTCCCGGTCACCGCCGCGATGCTCGGCACGCTGCCGGCCGGCCCCGACCTGGCCTCGCCCGACATCCCCGGGCGCGGCGGTGCGGGCCCCACGCTGGCGGGCCGTCCCACCAAGGTCGGCCAGCTCTTCACCGACCCGACCGGCAGCCACTACGTGCTGAGCTCGGCGGGCCTGGTGCCGCTCACCGTGCTCCAGTACGACCTGCTGCTCGGCGACCCGCGCACCCAGGACAAGGCCTACGGCGGCTCGGCCGGCACCCCCGCGCCGATCGGGCCCGCGGACCTGGCGGCGCACACCGCGGCCGGCCCCGGCCTGCCCGGCGGACTGCCCGCCGAGCCGCCCGCGCTGGTCGACCCCGGCCAGAACCAGGCGCTCTGCGCCGACCTGCACCCGAGCACCGACGGCAACCCCGTCACCTCCGTCGCCGTGCTGGACGCCGGCGCGCTCGGCGGCCAGGCGCCGGACAGCGAGCCCGGCGTGGCGCCCGGCTGCGCCGCCGCCGACAGGATCGCGGTGCGGCCCGGCGCGGGCGCGCTGGTCCGCGCGCTGTCGGGGTCGGGGGCCGGGACGAGCCAGTACCTGGTGGCGGACAACGGCGTGAAGTACCCGCTGCCCTCGGCCGCCGCGGCCAAGCAGCTGGGGTACGCGGCCGTGGCGACCCAGGCGGTGCCGCAGGCGTTGCTGGCGCTGCTGCCCAGCGGGCCGAGCCTGGACCCGAGCGTGCTGTCGGGGGCCCAGATCGTCTCCCCGGCGGCCGGTGGTAACGGCTGTTCCGGCTGAACCGCCCTGCGCGGCAAGGCCGTTCTCATCACTGACAGATTCCCCGACAGAGGAGATCCGCGATGACCACGCCCGGTGGCAACATGTTGAAGACGAGCGACCAGTCCATCCAGAACGCGCTGATGAGTCTGGAGGGTCAGATCTCCGCGATGATCAGCTCCGGCCAGACGGTCGAGCGGATCAACGAGGAGATCGCCGCCCACTACGTCTCCGGCGCGAGCACCGCCTTCCAGGGCAAGATCAACGACTGGGTCACGCGCTACAAGAAGATCATGCAGGCCTTCCAGCAGCTCTCCGAGAGCACCCAGGGCGCGAGCAAGACGCTCACCAAGGCCGAGGAGGACGCCCATGTGATCGGCGGCAACTGGGGCGCCTCGGACGGCGTCTACAGCGCGCTGAACGGCTGACCGCTGCTCCGGTAGCCGACCACCCCCTCTCCCTTCCAGTGACAGCGAGGACCCATTCCCATGGCTGACATCCAACTCCAGCACGAGTCGATCGACCAGGCCTACACAGATCTGCTCCAGGCGGCCCACACCATGGAGAGCAACCTCAACGAGCTGGTCCAGCGGCTCACCCCGCTCCGCGAGGAGTTCCAGGGTGCCGCCGGTACCGCGTTCGAGGAGTTCTTCAAGGTGGTGCAGGGGAACGAGGGCCAGATGCACGAGGACATCCACCAGGGCGCCCAGATCCTGGACCAGATGAACCACACCATGAAGTACGCGGACCAAGCCGCCGCACAGGGCTTCTGAGTAGGCCGGCATGGGCGACACGCTCAAGGTCACAGACGACATCCTGACGGGGTACGCGAACGGCCCGGTCGCGGAGCTGTACCACCGGTTCAACGGGGACAGCACCGTCGACACGGACGGAGCGGCGCTGATCCAGCTCCTCAACGAGTACGCCAACGGCTCGACGCCCGGGAAGGACAGCCTGGGCAACTACACCATGCTGATGGGCGGAACCTCCGTCGAGGCGAAAGCCATGCAGGACAAGTTCAAGGCCTACGCCGGAAACATCGTCGCGCAGTTCACCGCGCTGAAGAACGACATGACCACGCTCTCGACCGCCATCAGCAATGCGAAGACGACCCTTAACAACGCTGAGGAAGACGCCCTCACCGCTGCCCAGATGTTCGAGATCCTCGGCGGCTCGCCCCTGACGCCGCCCCCGAAGCCCTGAGGCACTCTCCCCGTCGCGTGGGTCCGGCTCCTGACGGCAGGTCCGGAGCCGGACCCGCGCGACGGGCCCGTATCCCTGATCAACCATCCAACGCGCTGGGAGTCGAACACACGTGGGAGCCTGGGAAGACACCATGAAGAGCCTGGCCGGTACCGACGTGGCCGGCGGCTCCGTCGACCGGGGGGACGTGGCCAAGCCCGGCAACGGCGACTGGGTGACGGGTTACGGAGTCTCCATCGTCGACGCCTCCACATGGAACTGGGACAAGCCCCCGTGGGACGTCAACTGGCTCTCCGACGCCTTCCAGGTCACGACCCACACCACGGCGAGCGGCAATCCGCACCGGGACGACTACGTCCCGGCCGGTTCCTCCACCGGGGTCTACTACGTGGTGGCCCACTGCAACACCAACTGGTCCGACAGCGGTATGAGTGACAACAGCAAGTGGTCCAAATTCGTCAGCTTTCCGAGATCCATTCTGCCCCTGCTGGTCAACAGCCCGCACGAGACCCTGGGCAGCACGAGTCTGCCGAGCTTCGACGCGGCCGCCGCGATCTTCGGCAAGGTGAGCACCTTCATTACGAACCAGCAGAAGTACATCAGTGACTGGGCCAAGGAGGTCGACAGCGAGGACAGCGACTTCCAGGGCAGCGCGGCCGGGGAGCTCAGGTCCTACCTCGACAGCCTCGGCACGGCCCTCGGGGACCTCCAGCACCAGATCAACTGGCCCAACGATCCGGTTGCGGCGATCAACGCTGCCAGTACGGCGCTCCGGGGCCCCAATGGCTTCCTGGCTCTGCAGAACGCGTACAACGCGTGGTACCCCGTCGCCAGCCCCGTCTACCAACTGAAGCTCGCGCTGCGGGATGCCATCTGTGGAACGACGGGCGGTAAGCCGACGGTCAAGCTGAACAGCCTGACCGACTACTCGATCACCACGTTCGACGGCAAGGCCGTCAACAGCCAGGACTTCTTCAACGCGGTCGAGACGAGCGGCAAGAACTACTGGATCAACTCGATCGTGACCAACCTGGACGCCGGCGTGACGACGTACGCGAAGGTCGCCGCCCCTGCCTTCACCGCCGTCAAGAGCGCGGTCGACAAGACGCTCACGGTGCAGAGCCCGAAGGGCACCGCGATAACGCCGCCCGGTGGTGGCGACGGCGGTGGTGGCGACGGCGGAGGTGGTGGCGGTGGAGCCGGTGGTGGTGACGGCGGCGGCGGCGCGCCGCCGCCCCCCAACGTCAAGGACCTCGGGCCCGGTGCGGGCGGTGGCGGTGGGAACAACCCGAACCTGCACATGCCGCCGCCACCGCCCACGGTCACCGACCTCGGCCCCGGCGGCGGTCAGCAGCGGCAGCAGTTGCTCGGCCCGGACGGCCAGCCGCTGCCGGGTATGACGGCGCCGCCCGGCTCGCACATCGACGCCAACGGTCATGTGATCGGCCCGGACGGCAAGCCGGTGCTGGGTCCGGACGGCAAGCCGGAGATCGTGCCGAAGGGCAGCACGATCGGTCCGCCGATCGCCTCGTCCTTCGGCGGCGGCCCGTACATGGTGCCGGCCGGGTCGCACGTCGACGACAACGGGATGGTGATCGGCCCGGACGGCAAGCCGGTGCTGGACCGCAACGGCAACCGCGTGTACGCCGGCAAGGGCGCCAAGATCGACAAGGACGGCAAGGTCCTCGACCCCAACGGCAACCCGGTCGACGATCAGAGCCAGCTGCTGGCCGACGAGGAACACGCGATGGGTGACTCGATCTCGCCGCTGAACCCGAACCTCGGTGGTGGCGGCGGCATCGGTTACCTGCCGCCCCCGCACGAGATCTTCGGCAGCTCGCCGCTCAGCTCGGGCCTCGGCGGATTCTCGGGGGACTCGTACGCGCCGAGCATCAGTGGGCTCGGTGGTGGACTCGGCGGCGAGTTCGGTGCCGGACTCGCCGGTACTTCGTCGCGGCCGCTCCCGGCCGGCAGCATCAGCAACGGCGAGGGCGTCATGGCCCTGAGTCCCAGGGCGGTGGCCTCCGGCGCCACGCTCTCGCCCAAGGAAATCGCGGCACAGGAGGCCGCCCAGCAGGCGCAGGCCGAGCGGGCCGCGGCCAGCGAGCAGGCCGAGGAGGCCCAAATGATGGGCCGCTCCGTCGCCACCACCGGCGGCGCCGGAATGCCGCCGATGATGCCGCCGGGCGGGGCGGGCGCGGGGGCAGGAGCCGGACAGAACGACAAGGAGCGGCAGCGCACCACCTGGCTGTCCGAGGAGGAAGAGGTCTGGGGCACCGACAGCGGGACGATCGGCGGTGTGATCGGGCGCTGAACGGCATCCGGTGCCACAGCCGTAGGTACCAGATGACGAGCTGTGCGCCGACGCGCATCGGCCCCCGGGGAAATCCGGGGGCCGATGCGCGTCGCCGAATCGAGAGGTGCGAGATGGCGGTTTCCCCGTTCGCGGAGCAGATCGAGCAGACCATGGCCAACCTGCGCGAGCAGCAGATCAAGATCGCCGAGGCCACCAAGGAGTTGCAGGCGAGCACTGCCTCGATCACCTCCAAGGACCGGATGGTCACCGCCGTGGTGGGCGCGCAGGGCCAGGTCGTCTCGCTCACCTTCCACACCACCGCCTACCGCTCTATGGCCCCGGCCGAGCTGTCGAAGGTCCTCACCGACGTGCTCAACGAGGCCCGCGCCGACATGGGCGCGAAGGTCACCGAGTCGATGCGTTCCTTCCAGGGCCTCGGCGAGATGCTGCGGAACTCGATGACCGGCGGGACCGAGCTGGACGAGCTGCTCGCCCCGCTCCAGGCGATGCGCCCCAGCGTGGCGAGGGGCCAGGCGGAGCGTCAGCACGGACGGCAGGAGGAGTTCCGTGGCTAACCGGCTCTCCGCCCTCTCGGACCTGCAGGGATTCAGCAAGTTCGGCGACGCCTCGGACATCCTCAAGCGGATGCAGAAGAAGGTCGACGAGATCAACAAGTACAACAAGGACTCGGCCGGCAACGACGACATCGGCAAGCAGTACCACCAGACGGTCGACCAGCCGACCTCGGACCTCACCGACCTGCTCGGCCAGGTCAGTGACGCGCTCGAGAAGGTCCGCCAGAGCGGCAAGTCGACCTCCGACCTCTTCAACAGCTCCGATCAGGACCTGGCGGACAACGTCAACGGGTCCTGATCCGACGCCGCCGACGCCACTGCCGCCACTGCCGCCACACCAGGAGTGCCACCCGCATGTCGATTGAGATCTCGGACGGGCTCGCCAAGCTCTTTTCGGGCCTGACCGGCATGCAGTGGCCGCAGGCGGACGAGGACAAGCTGCGCGCCGTGGGCGACGACTACAACGACGTCTCTCAGGACATGCCCCAACTGAGGGACGACATAGCCCAGTTGGTGTACTACTGCACCACCCAGATCGAGGGCCAGGCGGCCGACGCGTTCGTCTCGACCATGGGCCAGCTGATCGGCAACGGCGGTGGCGACGACTACCTCAGCGCGGCCGGCAAGCAGGCCGCCGACCTGGCGAAGACCGCGCACGACACCGCCAACCAGGTCGAGTACGCGAAGTGGATGACGATCGCCCAGCTGGTCCAGCTGCTGGCCGAGATCGCCTGGGCGATCGCCTGGGCGCCGTTCACCGGCGGCGCCTCTCTGGGCGAGATCGTGGCCGAGAAGCTGATCGCGGAAGGGATCATCCGCAAGATCTTCGCCTGGCTGCTCGACAAGATCGCCATGCACACCTTCCTGAGCATCGTGGGCGGCGTGGGCCTGGACGCGATCATCCAGATGGTGCAGATCGCCGAGGGGCACAAGAGTTGGAGCGACTGGGACACCAAGTCCACCCTCCAGGCACTGGAGTTCGGTGCGCTCAACGGCCTCATCGGCGGACCGCTCGACCTGCTCGGCGGCGCGCTGGGCAAGCTCTTCAAGAACACGATCGGCAAGAGCCTGGGCAAGGACGCGCTCGAAACCGCGTTCAAGGACCTGTCGAACGGACTCGCCAAGGACGGGCTCAAGACGCTCTCCTCGGACGCGCTCAAGACCATCGAGAACGACCTGCTCAAGACCGTCGAGAAGGACGGCCTCAAGACCGTCTCCAACGATGCCGCCAAGACCGTCGAGAAGGACGCCGCCAATGCGGCCGAGAGCAGCGCGGCCAGGGAGATCCAGCAGACGGCGGCGCGGAAGGCCGAGCAGTCCGCGGAGAAAACCGCGGAGGCCGCGGCGGAGAAGACCACCGCGGCTCAGAAGGCGGCCATCGCCCAGGCGGAGAAGACCGCCGAGTCGGTGTCCCACGTAATGTCCGAAGGCCTGTCGCGGGCGACCAAGGACGGCGAGGCCTGGCTGGAGAAGGAGGCCGCCCAGAAGTTCGGCCGTGAGCTGGGCCAGACGATCGGCCGCTTCTCCCACGAGTTCGGCACCCACTTCATGTCCGCCGCCGAGAAGTTGGACGAGAAGGCGCTCGCCAAGTTCGAGGGCGAGATGGGCAAGGTGTTCCAGGAGCACCTCAGCGGTCTGCTCGGCAAGGAGGAGTCGCAGCAGCTCGGCAAGGACTTCGGCAAGGTGCTGGCCACGGCCAGGGCCGCCGAGGCCAAGGGGCTCGGCACCCTGGACGGCGGGATGCGCGACGTCCTCAAGAACGCGGGGATGCACGGCGGTGCGATCGACACGCTGGCCAAGCAGGTGCCCGGCCTGCTCGACAAGGTCGGCGGCAACACCCCGCTGTTCAAGCTGGGCGCCGCACTCGGCGACTACCTGAAGAGCGGGGTGCACAACAGCCTGACCGAGGGCTTCTACAACCTCACCTTCGGCGACGACCACACCTTCTCGCTCACCTGGCAGACCTTCGTGTCGGGCATCGGCATGGGCGCCCTCGGGCACGGGGCGCACGTGGTGGCCGATCACACGTTCGGCAAGAAGTACGTGAGCTGGGCGAAGGCTTATCTGGAGAAGGAGAACGAGGGCTCCACGGGCAAGTTCTACGGTCCGCTGCACCCGCTCACCCTGATCTCGCTGCTGGGCAACCTGACCGGGCACTCGGCGCCGTTCCCTGTGCCGCGGCCCAGGAGGACGCAGGAGGGCGGGGACGAGACGGCGGCGAAGGGGTCGGCATCCACGCCCGACCGGCCGAGGACGGTGTCCGCGGGCTCCGAGGAGGAGCTGCCGGCGTACTCCCCCGAGCGGCCGCCGGCGTACACCCCCGCCGAGGCGCCGCCGACCTACTCCGCCGGCCCGACGCACTCGTCCGGCTCGACGCACTCGTCCGGCGAGGAGCCGGTGGGGGCGCCGCAGCGGCGGTCGACGGTCTCGCCCGGGGGCGGGCAGGAGCAGCAGCACGAGCAGACCGAGCAGCCGCCGGCCACCGAGCCGAAGACGGCCACCGCCGGGAGCGAGATCCCCGCTCCGGCGCGGCCGCGGATGACCTCCTCCGACTCGCCCGCGCCCGCGCCCACGCCCGCGCATCGCGAACCGGCGCCGGAGCCCAGGCTGTCGGAGCCCAAGCCGTCCGAGCAGCCGAAGGCGTCGGAGCTGCCCGAGGTCCCGGCGCCGCCCAAGGCGTCCGAGCGGCCGCAGACCTCGGTGGACCACGAGCAGCAGCCGAACTCGGCCGAGCTGCCCACTGCGCCCCGCGCACCCCACCACAGCGACCCGCCCATCGTGCCGTCCGGGCCCCGCGAGAGGGTGGTGACCGAGCAGATCGGCCGGCCCGGCCAGCCGCAGCAGACGTATCGAATCCACCAGCCCGACCAGCCCGACCAGCCCGACCAGCCTCGGCAGCCCGAGCAGACCCACGAGTCCGACCAGCCCAACCAGTCCGGGCACACGGACCCGTCGCAGCAGCACCAGGGCCCGGTACCGCCGGGCCACGAGACCAACGAGCAGCCCGACCCGCAGCAGCCGCAGCCCGAGCCCACCCGCTCGTACCACTACACGCCCGCGCCCGAGTTCACCAAGAGCGTGCCGGAGGCTCGGCGCAAGGAGGTCGACGAGCGCGCCGAGCAGTGGCAGCAGGCGCAGCGCGACCTGCAGGACGCGTACGACGCCAAGCTCCGCGAAGCGCTCAAGAACCCGTCGCCGAGCCCCGAGGACGGCGAGCAGCCGGCCGCCCCGGCGGACGCGGAGGCCGAGGCGAAGCTGAGCGAGTCCGTCGGCCGCACCCTGCCCGGGGGCGTCGACCAGCGGGTCGCCGAGGCGGTCCGGCAGCGGGCCAAGAACCTGATGTACGAGCAGCTGAAGGCTCGTCCGGAGGAGCGCGAGCAGGTGCTCGCCGAACTGGACGGGCTGGCCCGGCTCGCCGGTGTCCGCGAGGCGGCGCTGCAGGTCGCGATGGAGCGCTTCGACCGCGCGGTGACGCTGTGGGGCACCCCGTCCCGTCGCCTGGGCGACGGCGGCGAGGGCGAGGCGCCGACCGGCGGGGCCCGCAGGGACATCCCGCCGACCACCCTGGCCAAGATCCGTCGTGAGATGTCCGGCCGGTTCCGCAACGACGCCGAGAAGGCCGTCACCGAGCTGTACGCCAAGCCGGAGGACGCCGCCCAGGAGGGCAACGCCAGGGCCGCCCAGCGGGAGCTGGCGGGGATGCTCACCCGGCTGAATCACGACCTCGACCTGCGGGCCGACTACGAGACGGCGCTGGACCAGGTCGAGCGCCTGACGACGGAGACCGCACGGTCCTGGCGTTCGCGCGTCGACGAGACGGACAGCGAACTGCTGGCCTCCGTCAAGCTCCCGGAGAAGGCCGAGCTCTCCGAGGAGAGCCTGGAGCTGATCAAGGAGTCGCTGCGCGACAAGCTCTCCGCCGACTTCGAGGAGATCGCCGGCTCGACCCGCTCGGCCGCCGGCCACTTCGCGCGGGCGCTGGCCGCCCACGCCGACGGGCTGCCGCACGAGTTCGCCGTCCAGGCGACGCGGGAGGCGGCGATCCGCCGGGCCGTCGAGGCCACCGAGAAGGCCGTCTCGACCTGGGGCAAGGACGGCGGCCAGGACCGGCTCGTCCCGGAGCTGGCCAAGACCCTCGGACTGACCGACCTGCAGATCCACCAGGCGCGCGGCGTGGTCGGCCGCGAGCTGGCGAAGGAGCTGGACGAGCAGGTCACCGTCCACCTGAGCCTGCTCAGGGGCGACCGGAGGACGGTCTCCGTCGAGCCCGGTGAGGAGGTCGTCGAACTCGACGTCCGCGACAAGAGCACTGCCCCCGGCGAGTCCGACGGGGCCGCCGCCGAGCCCGGTACCGAAGGCAAGGCCCCCGCTGCCGCCCAGGCTGATCTCGCCAAGAAGATCGCCGAACTCACCGACCCCAAGCGCCTGTACGACCGGCTGAACCTCGAGGCCGCCCGTCAGGCCATGACGAGGAACGCCGAGGCAGCCGCCGGCGACGCCGCGACGCGCGGCGGGCTCCCCCCGGGGAGCCGTGAGCGGGTCCGGCAGGCCCACGTCCGCCGGGTCGGCGAAGCCTTCGAGAAGATGTTCCGGCGGCCGGGTGACCTCAGCCAGGGCCGTGTCCGCCAGGCCGTCGAGGCCTACGAGAAGCTGTCCCGGCAGTCGGGGGACCTCGGGGCTCCCGAGTCCGCGGGGGGCTGGAAGGCCCTCCAGGCGGACCTCGACGCCCTGTTGACGTCGCATGTCCTCTTCGAGACCGAGGTCATGCCCGCGCTCAAGGACGCGGCCGAGGGCTTCGAGGACCTCGCCGCGGAGCACAGCGGGAGCGAGGCGGCGAAGGCCGCGGGCCACAGCGCCACCGAGGCGGCGATCGCCGACCTCAAGCGCACGTACGGCGCGGACTTCTTCGACAAGTACCACGAGCTGTGGGGCCCGGGAGACCTGGACACGGCCCGCTGGCGCGAGCACGAGCGCGCGGACGGGGACGTCTTCGCGCACCAGGAACGGCCGGTCGAGCGGCGCACCGAATCCGCGGAGCCGACCGAGGAGCAGCACAACGAGCAGCAGCACGCCGAGGAGCCGCACACCGAGCAGCAGCACGCCGAGGAGCACGTCGAGGCCTCGGAGAGCGAGCGGCGCGTCGCCACGATCGAGGACATCCTCAACGGCACCGCGCCGGCGCGGCAGGAGGCCCCCCAGCGGCCGGACGAGCGGCAGGAGCCGCAGAGCCGGCTCCCCGACCTCGCGTACGTCGACCTCGCCAATCCGCGCATGGAGGAGGCGCTCTACGACTTCCCGGTCGACAAGGAGCACTTCGTCATCGCCCTGGAGGTCGGCAAGGACGGCCCGCTGGCCTCCGTCGCCCAGGTGGTCGAGGACCTCCACCAGGCGTACCTCGACGACCGCTGGGACAACACCGTCCCGGTGCGCTTCGTGGCCTGTGGGCTGGCCCACGACCACGAGGCGTACGTGCATGCCGTGGTCGACACCATGCGCGCCGAGCACGGGCTGGGCATGGACGCGAAGGCGGCGAACGGTCCGGTCCTGTTCGCGCCCAGCCGCACCGGCGGCGCGGGCGAGCTGGTGGTGGCGCAGCACGTCGGCTACGACGCCGACGGGCGCCCGGTGGTCTTCGGCGCCGGCCACTGGCAGGAGTACAGCTCCGGCCTGGCCAAGGCCCCGGTGGTGGAGTCCGGGGTGCCGGAGGGCTACCGGGAGGTGGCCACCAAGGACGAGATCGACACGCTGTTCAAGGGTGTCGTCGCGTTCGGCGCCAACCGCGAGCTCTACAAGGACCCGGCGTACGTCACCAAGTCCAAGGAGTTCGAGACCCGGCTGGGCGGCTACGCCTACGGCCGTCCCGAAGCGGTGAAGGCGGCGCGCGGGGTCGTCACCCGGCTCTTCGAGGTGCTGAAGGCGGCCCACGAGGACCCGACCGGGGAGACGGTCTACAAGGTCTTCCTCAACGACGCGGTGAGCTCGGCCGGCCAGGTCGGCACGCACCTGACGCTGGACGAGTTCACCGAGATGCTCGCCCACGGCAACCCGCGCGAGCTGATGACGGCGTTCTACAACGCGGCCTACGTCAACGACTCCAGGTTCAACCTCAAGAACCTGCTCGTCGAGGTGGCCGGCTCCCGCGACCTGCAGAGGGGTGAGCAACTCGGCCTCAACCTCCAGGAGTTGAAGGCCCACGGCGACTTCCTGAACAGCAACGTCCGCTCGCTGCTGGACGCTTCCGTCAACACGTTCACCAGCAAGCGGGAGTACACCTTCGCGAAGGACCCGTTCGCCACCGGTGCCTCGATGGCCCGCTCGGGCAAGGCCCTGGAGTACCTCAAGAGCAACTCGGCGCGGAAGGTGATCCCCGCCGACCAGCGGACCCTCAACCACCTGCCGTCCGACTACGACCTGCTCGGCGCGTCGCTCAGCCCGCGCGAGACCGAGTTCCAGAACCGGCAGCAGGACCCGCAGAGCCCGCAGGGGCCGCAGCGCTCGCTCACCTGGCACGCGGGCCGCGACGCGCTGGCGCTCAAGGAGAACTCCTGGACCAAGCAGACCGCCGACAAGGGCCTGTCGACCATCGCCGGCCTCTCCGCGACCGCCGCCAAGATGATGGGCGGCTACAAGGTGCTGGACGTCGAGGGGGTCTCGCCGAAGGACATGACGCTGGCGCTCTTCGGGTGGATGCTCACCCCGGGCGACCACTCGGTCTACGAGATCCTCAAGGGCATCGAGCTGTCGGGCGAGAAGCTGGACCTGCCGTCGGGCGCGCTGGACGACGCGGCCACCATGCTCCAGCACCTGCCCGGCATCACGCCGGACCAGCTGCGGGCCCAGGTGGGCGAGAACGGCATGCTCCCGCACGAGGTGGTCTACCACGACAAGGTCAACCTGCGGGAGCGCAGGGCGGATCTGGAGACGCGGATCGGGGCCGTCGAGGCGGCCGAGGCCCTGGGTCACGACGAGGGTCGGCAGGAGTCGCTGCGTCAGCTGAAGGAGGAGCTGGCGGCGCTGCCGCCGGCGGACTCCGGCTTCGGTGAGCCGGGTTCGGGATCGCTGGCGAAGGTGCGTGCCCGTCGGGCGGCCTTCCAGGCGATCGCGGACGGCAACCGGGCTGGTCACGACCGGGACACGCAGGAGCTGATCGATCAGCTGGACCGCTGGCTGGCGGACAACGGGATGACCGCGGCCGAGGTGCTGCGGACGATGACTCCGGCGCACTTCGAGGCGCTGGCGGTGTACACCGGTCCGGCCTTCAAGCTGATCAACCCGCTGATGAGGGCCCCCGGCCGGATGAGCCAGCTGGTGCTGCGCAGCGAGGCCCACAAGGTGCTCCGGATGCTCCCCAAGGACGTCCCGGCCGTGCTGAAGGACCACCCGGACCTGCGGGACCTGGTGCGGCAGCCGCTGCACCGGCTGACGGGCCAGCAGAAGGCCGAACGCCTGGCGAAGATGGACGAGATCGCCGACCGGCTGATGCCCGCCATCGAGAAGGAGATGCGGGAGCACATCGAGCTGGTCAAGGAGGCGCTGAAGCAGCTGCCGCCGGTCAAGGGCACGGTCTACCGCGGCGGCACGGCCGTGGGCTCGAGGGCGAGGTCGCTGGAGAACAACGACCTGATGAGCACCAGCCGCGAGCAGAGCGTCGGCAAGAACTTCACGCAGTCCGCGAAGCCCCACCCGGCCGCGCACCGGATCCTGATGGAGATCGAGCTGAGCGGCGCCGGGGCCGGGCGGGACGTCTCGGCGTTCTCGGTGATGCCTCCCGAGAAGGAGGTGCTGGTCGAGCCCGGGAGCTCGTTCAAGGTGACCGGGCGCCGGGCCGGTGAGACGGACGAGGCGTACAACCCCAAGCCCTACGAAGTGGTCAGCGCCAAGGAGCGCGATCCCGAGTTCCCGGCCGAGAACGGCCCGAACCCGGCGGTGAACCGGGCGGACGCGCAGGAGCTGTCCTCCGCGCTGGCCGACCTGGCGGGCGTGACGCGGGTGGAGCGCCGCGAGGACCTGTGGCCGCTGGCGGAGAAGATCGGGGCCGGGCACGGGGCGTCGGGCTCCGCGCAGGTCACCCACCTGCTGCTGCCGGGCGCGGCGATCCGTGCCGCGGGCCTGCGGACCTGGTGGACGGGCCGGCTGGCGGCCGATCTGCACGGCGGCGTGGACAGCCTGACCGTCGAGCAGCTGACGGCCGTGCGGCGAGCGGCGGACGTGGTCCGTGCGGACCTGGGCCTCAAGCACGACGCCCAGGTCGGCAAGGATGAACTGGACAGCTACATCCGGAAGTTGAACGGCTCGCCGGACGATGCCCGGGTCAGTCCCGCGGACCGGCAGCGGCTGGTGGAGACGGTGGCCGGGCTCAAGCAGCCGGGTCGCCGGGTCACCGGCCAGGAGGTGGCGGCCGCCTGGGGTGGCGGGAGCACGGTCCACTCGGCGCACGACGCCGCCGCAGGGCCGGGGCCGCGGCCGCGGGTGGCGTGGATCGGGGACGCGCACCCGGAGCAACTGCGGCTGACCGGCGAGGTGTTCGCCGACTTCCCGGCGGACGACCGGTTCCAGCCGGTGGCGATGCACACCAGGGACGGTGTGCCGACGCGCAACGGCGAGCCGATCCCGGCCGTCGAGCTGGCGAACGAGCTGCTGGGGATGGCCGATTGGGACCGTGCCACGCCGCTGCAGTTCGTCGCCTGCGACCTGGGCAGGATCGACTCGGCCTATCTGGCCGAGGTGATGACCGAGCTGTGGAAGCACGGAGCCACCGCGGACGCCTACGCGGCTGACGCGCCGGTCTGGTTCGCCCCGAAGGTGCCGACCCCCGGCACGCACGACGGCCCCGGGGCGGGCGACCTGGTGGTCACGGCGAAGCTCGGCTTCGACGCCAACGGCCGCCAGGTGCTGGTGCCGGGCGGTCACTGGATCAAGTTCAGCCGGCCCAAGGACGGTTCGCTCGAACCGGTCACCGAGCGGCTGGGCGCCACCCTGCCGATGGAGGGCGGCTCGCGTCCGCGCCCGGACAACTACCTGCCCGCGGCCGAGGACAGGATCACCGGGGACATACCCGGCGCGGTCAAGTTCGGGGCCGGCGCCGCGAAGAGGGGGCCGGAGCCGGAGCCGGCCCGGCCGCTGACCGATCCGTCGGTGGAGGATCCGCTGACCCGGCCGGACGTGGAGCCGTGGCTCGAACCCGGGCACGAGTCGGAGTCGCAGGACGGGTTCGAGGCGGAGCCGCAGGCCGAGCCGGACTTCGGGCCGGAGCCGGCGCGTCCGCTCACGGACTCGTCGGTGGAGGACCCGCTGACCCGGCCGGACGTGGAGCCGTGGCTCGCGTCCGCGCACGAGTCGGAGCAGCAGCACGAGCCGGAGCACGAGCAGGAGCTGGTCGCCGAGCAGCAGCAGGCCGTCCAGCAGCACGAGGAGGCCGAGCAGGAGCACCGGGAGGTCGTCGAGGAGGCCCAGCAGCAGGTCACCGAGCAGCAGCAGGAGCAGGAGCCGGACCAGCACGTCACGCAGCAGCAGGACGAGCCGGTCACCCAGCAGGAGCAGGTCACCCAGGAGCAGGTCGCCCAGCAGCCCCAGCACGACCAGGTCGCCCAGCAGCAGGTCACCCACCAGCCCCAGCACGACGAGATCACCGAGCTGGTCGTCGCCCCCGCCCCCACCCTCGTCCCCCCGCACGCCCCGGCCCCGGAGCGGCCGACCGGCCCCGAGGCTCCTCAGCGGTTCGCGGACCACCACCTGGCCGCCTATGACGTGCTGCGCGGTCTGGACCACGACGAGGCCGTCATCGACCAGCTCACCCAGCGGTTCTCCCAGGCGCTGCACGGCGACGAGCCGGCCGCGCGGACCCTGGCCGAGTACCTGTTCGGCAGCGACACCCTGCAGCCGAAGTTGTCCGCGCTCTCCCGCGGCGATGCCTGGGAGGTGCCGTTCTCGGCCGGCAACTGGTCGGGCACCGTCCGGGTCCGGGCCTCGGTCGAGGGCGGCGAGTACCTGGAGACGGTCGACAAGTTCGAGTTCGAGTACGGCACGGAGCACCAGTCCTCGGTGGGCATCACCGGTGACACGCTCTGGCAGTTGAGCCTGGGCGGGCAGGCGAAGTTCAAGTTCGGCAGCAACGGTGACCTCACCGAGGCGCTCGCCTACCAGCACGGCTGGATGCGCGGCAAGAGCAGCGTCGACGCCAGCCGGACCATCGCCCGGGGCAAGACCGTCGAGCCGGCCGCGCTCTTCCGGACCAGGTTCAACCTCGCGGTGGAGTTCCGCGACGCCAAGCACTTCGGGGTCGACCGTCCCGTGGCGGTGACCCACCAGGATCCGCTGGAGCTCACCGGTCAGGTGGCCGTTCCGGTCCGGGAGACCGGCAGCGAGCCGAAGGTCCTCGACCAGCACTTCACGGTCCCCACGCAGGTCGTCGAGCAGCACCGGCTGGCCGGTTCGCACATCGTCAGTGACGTCTGGGTCCTCAAGGACCCGGCCGAGACGCCCGTGACCGCGGCCCCTGGCGAGGGGGCGCCGCAGCATCAGTTCGACGACTTCGTCGCGCAGTTCGACGAGCAGGCCCGGGAGTTCTTCGGCAGCGAGTGGCCCGACCTCAGGGCCAAGCTGGTTGACGAGGTCGACCTGGTCACGCTGCACCAGGAGCTCAAGGGCCTGATGTCGGGCCAGGAGCACTCCGTCGAACTGGTCGGCCCCGCGCTGGTCAGCAGGAGCGGCGTGAGCCAGTTGGCCCGGGACGTCAAGAACCTGCTGCCGGGGCAGGAGCGGTCCGCCGAGTCGGGCGGGCTCAACCGTCCCAGCTCCGTGATCACCTTCAAGCGGGCCACCGTCGCGAAGATGCAGCAGGTGGACAACCTGCCGACCACCGAGTTCACCATCGGTACCGCGACCTCCCGTTCGCAGGCGAAGCAGGCCACCGACAGCGACAGCCTGCAGCTGCCGTTCCCCGGCACCGGCAACGGCGCCGCGAAGGCGGGCTACGGCGGCGGCAGCGGCGGCCTGCGGTTCGGCCGGGACAAGGTCGACCTGAAGGGCACCGGCGACGACCTGGCGCTCACCACCAAGCTCAAGTCGCCCGCCGTCGTCTACCAGGGCGAGGCGAGGCTGCAGATCGAGTTCCGGCAGACCACGCGCGTCGGCTCCGTCAAGGAGGAGACGGCGCTGGCCGGCCTGGGCTTCCGGGCCGTGGTCGACCGGGCAGAGGCGCAGGAGGTGGCGATCACCACCGACCCGCTGACCCGGGAGCGCTCGCGGCCGCCCGTCTTCGAGGTTCCCGAGGCGCCAGAGGCGCCCATGGTCCCCGAGGTTCCCGAGGCGACCCAGCACGAGACGGCGCCCGACGAGATCGAGCTGACCCCCCTCCACCCGTCCGGGCCCGCGGCCACCACCGAGTCCGACTCCAGCTCCGTCTCCGAGTCGGTCTCCGAGTCGGTCTCCGAGTCGATCTCCGAGTCCGAGACCACCGTCGAGTACCCGAGCCCGCCGGACGAGGTCTGGAGCGAGGACCCGGACACCACGGGTCTGCCCGACACCACCACCGTCCGCGACCTGCGCGACATCTCCCCGCTGCACACCCAGTTGGACCGGGCCGGGCGGGAGCTGCTCGGCGAGAAGCGCTGGCGGGAGATCCGCGGTGAGGTCCTGCAGACCTTCTCGCACTCCTCCGTCTCCGCCCACCTGACCGCGATGACCCGCAAGGTCTCGCTGCACACCCCCGAGGTGACGGCCGGACCGCTGAGGAACGTGCACATCTCGCTGGTCGCCAAGGTGACGGAGATGGCGCACAAGCGGCCCCAGGAGCTGGCCGACCTGAACACGGTGCGCGAGAGCAGCATCTTCCAGTCCTCCCGTCGCCTGCTCTCCGACACCAAGAGCGTCCAGGTGCAGGGCGGCGGCAAGATCCCGCTGAAGCAGGAGGAGGAGCTCAGGGACATCCACGGGAAGGCGCTGAAGGACAGCCTGCAGATCAGCCCCACGGTCAGCCGCGAGGTCCGCGACCGCGACGGCTGGCGGGACGGCGAGTCCACCAAGAGCTACGCGAGCGGCAAGTTCCGCAGTCCGCAGGAGCTCTTCGACTCCAAGGTCGAGCTGGAGCTGACGTTCAGCCACGGCGACCGCACCGCGCCGGTGGACCCGATCGAGCTCCGGGCCGAGCTCGGCCTGGAGCAGAAGCTCACCCACAACCACCCGGAGGGTGCGAACGACCAGGGCGCGGGCGGCGTCTTCACCGGCCCGGCCCGGCGGACCGAGGAGCAGGCGGAGGAGCAGTCCGACCAGCACGTCGGGGAGCATGCTGAGCAGCAGTCCGACCAGCAGTCCGACACGTCGTCGGTGCAGGCGCCGAACGCTCCGAAGCGGCTGGCGGGCGGCCGGCTGGACCACTCCGACGTGCTGGTCAGCCTGGGCAACGGCGGCCACAAGGTGCTCGCCGCGGTGAAGAACACCCTGACCGACCAGCTCGGGAGGGTGCCGGCGGAGCTGGCCGGGGACCTCGCCCAGCGGCTCGACCCGTTCGCGCTCAAGTCGGCGCTGTCCCGGCTGAGCCGGGGCGGGGACATCCGCGTCCCCGTCGACTACGGCGGCTGGCACGGCGACGTGGTGGTGAAGGCCAGGCTGGACCGCTTCGCGCACCAGGAGTCCGTGACGGGCTTCGAGTTCGAGCTGGGCGGCCAGCAGCGCACCTCGGCCGGATTCACCTGGGACAAGCTCACCCGCACCAAGATGAAGATCGCGGTCAAGGGCAACGGCTGGCACCTGACGGCCAGCGGCGAGTACGCCCGCACGACGGACTCGGTGCGGGGGCTGAGCGTCGACCGGACCGGCGGCACCGGGAGCCGTGGCAAGAGCGTCGAAGCGGCCGATCTCTTCGACGGGAACGCGAAGTTCGACATCACCTTCCGGCCCAAGCGGCTGAGCCGGGCCCTGCCCAAGCCGCCGGACGTCGATGTGCCGGCCGTGGTCGCGGTGCCGCACCGCGACGTGGTCCGGGACGAGGCGCAGCGGGAGGCGGAGCGGGCGGCGCAGGCGGCGGTCGCCGCGGGGCAGCCCGAACCGCCGGCAGCGCCGAACCTGATCGACGCGCGGGGCGGCCGGCTCGGCTCCTCCGACATCGTGACCAGCGTCGTCCCGCTCACCGAGGTGCGCCCCGGGCAGCGCCAGGTGGACGCGGTCATCGACCGGATGGACACCTGGGGGAAGAAGGTCCTCGGCTTCGACTGGCCGGGGATGAAGACGAAGCTGGCGGCGGAGCTGGACTTCGAGCGGCTGCACGCGCTGCTCAAGCCGATGATGTCGGGCCACGAGATCCTGGTGACGCACAACGGCGCCAAGGCGTGGGTCTCGGCCGAGCTGGCCACCCTGACCCACGAGGGCGACGCCCCCGAGGTCGAGTTCAACACCGGGACCAGCGCCCAGACTTCGCTCACCAGCTCGGACGGCGCGACCAACACCGGCGGCGGCCACGCGAACGCGATCACCGTGGCCCTGCTGGGCACCAGCGACCCGCTGGGCACCGGCACGGCGCTGACCGGCGGCGTCAGCGTGACCGGTGCCCGGGGCGTCGACCACCTGGACCAGCAGAGCGGGTCGTCCAGCACCGGCACGGCCGTCAAGGCCAAGCTGGCGGCCGATGCCCTGGACGGCACGGTCCGGCTGAAGGTCCGCATCGAGCGCAGCCCGCTGGTGAAGGTGGCGAGCCCCGACAAGGTGCTGCCGGGCTGGGCGCGCAGGTGGCAGGCCGAGCGCTCCCGGGGCGAGTCCGAGCAGGCGAGCCCGTTCAAGAGGGTGCTCGACGCCGGCAAGGGCGTCGTCGCGCGGATCGGCTTCTACCAGCAGTACCACGCCAGGGTCGAGGTCGGCGTCAAGGTGCTGGCCGAGTCCGGCCGGTACCGGCTGCCGGTCGAGCACACCCCGACCACCGAGCACGCCCCGACCACCGAGCACGCTCCCGCGACCGAGCACACCGCGCTCACCGAGCAGCAGCCGGTGCCGCAGAAGACCGTGTACGCGCCGCCGTCGGGGGTCTTCACCCACGGCCTGCGGGACGTGGACGTGCTGCGCTGGATCCAGGACTCCTCCGGCGTGCGGGACCTGATGAGGAACTACGGCCCGCGCGCCTTCGGCCGCCGGGACTGGAAGTCGATCGAGGCGCTGACCCGGAACTCGCACAGCCACGCCCAGCTCTCGGCCCGGTTCGGCACGACCTTCTCGACGCCCTCCTCGGGTCACCGCCGGCTCGTCGACGACCTGAGCGTCAAGGCGACCTTCAAGGTCGTCCACCTGGACTACCAGGGCGAGAACAAGAAGGCCGCCCTGAGCCCGGCGAACGAGAGCTCGGGCGGTGCGCGGCACATCCGCCTGGACTGGCAGCAGGAGAGCGGCCAGCTGCAGTTCGGGGCGCAGAGCGAACTGCGGGGCGGCTACGACGTCACCGCGACGGCCAGTGCCGGTCTGAGCCACCGCGGGCGCGAGGGGGCGAGCGAGGGCACCGGCGGCAAGGTGGTGGCCGGCGCGAAGATCCCGACCGAGATGATCCGCTACGAGGGCAGCGCGCAGGTCGAGCTGACCTTCAAGAAGGGCGACAAGGAGTGGGTCGAGCGCGGCCTGGTCCCGGTCGAGCTGGAGATCCCGAAGGCGGACACCACGCCGACCGTGGTGGCGAGCGACCGGCAGGTCTTCTTCACCCCGGAGAACCACAGCGGCGTCGCCCGGGTCGCGGACATGGCCCGCGCCCTGGCGACCGGCCACGGGCCGGCCGACGTGCACTGGCCGATCGAGCCGCTGAAGGGGGACGAGAGCGAGAGCACCCTGCGCAGCCGGCGGGAGATCGAGGAGGCGCTCGCCCACATCACGCCGGACCCCGACTCGTTCACCCTCGCGTACCACAGCACGAGCGGCCACGGCGGCCCGACCTGGGAAGGCCGCCCGGTGTCGGCGGCGGAGCTGGCCGACGTGCTGCTCGACCTCCACGACCGGGGCGTCTGGGACGGCCGCCCGCTGCGGCTGCTGGGCTGTGACGCGGGCACCAGCGACACCCGGCGCCCGGCCGGTGCACCGGACACCCCGCGCACCGAGCCGCATGCCGAGGCCTCCTTCGCCGCCTCGGTGCTGAAGGAGATCCACAAGCGGCGCCCCGACATGGCGCTGGAGTCGCTGGCGCCCGCCGGACAGCTCTGGGTGATCAGGCCGGAGCACACACCGGACGGCCGGAGCCGGATGCTGGTGGGCTCGGCGGTCGGCTTCGACGCGGCCGGCCACCCGGTGGTCACCCCGGACGGGCACTTCCGGCGGATCACGCTGCCCGCGGGCCGGGACGCCAGGCTGACGGCGACCGACCTGCCGGTCGAGCCGCACGAGCAGGCCACCGGTGCCCAGCAGATCGTGCGCCCCATCCCGGAGGGCGGGGCGACGGTGTTCGGCCTGCCCAAGCAGCCGCTCTACGCGAACGACCACTATGCGGCGCACGCCAAGGAGTTCGAGGAGAGCCTCGGCGCATTCGCGTTCCGGCACCCGAAGGCCCGGCAGGCGGCCGGCAACAGCGTGCGCCGGCTCTTCGAGGCGCTGAAGGCCGCCCATCCGGAGCTGGACGAGGCGCAGGTCGCCCAGGTCTTCCTCAAGGACGACAAGGGCTCGGCCGGACAGGTCGGTGAGAACCTGTCCCTGGAGCAGTTCCACGAGATGCTGCGGAACGGCAACCCCAGGGAGCTGATGACCGCGTTCTTCAACGCGGCCTACGCCAAGGACTCGCCGCTCGGCCTCAAGGCCGTCCTGCTGGACGTCCTGGCGAAGAACGACGAGGCGCGCGCCAGCGCCATGGGGCTGGACCTGCACGAGGTGCGTGCGCAGTCGGACTTCCTCAACGGCGGGCTGCGCGCCACCCTGGAGAAGCTGCCCGGCGTCGGCACGATGGCGCAGAAGGACTTCTTCGCCACCGCGGGCGTCATCAAGCAGGGCGATGCGCCGCTGAAGAACGCCGCGGAGTACCTGAGCAGCCTGAAGGCCCGGGTCCGGCGGGAGGACGCGCTCAACACCCTGACCGTCGACGAGCTCAACCGGCGCGGTATGCCGCTGAGTTCGCGCGAAGCGGCGTTCCAGACCGGGCCCGACGGCCGGGTCGGGCTGCAGTGGCAGGCCGGCGCGGACCTCTACCGGCTCAACGACAAGACCGGCTGGTACGCCGGGGCCCACGACGACAAGGGCATGGCGCTGAGCACCGGCATCTCGGCCACCACGGCGAAGATGCTGAACGCCTTCAAGCTGCTCAAGGTCGAGAACACCAGCTCGCAGGAGATGCTGCTCGCGCTGATCGGATGGATGCTGCCGGTCGGTGACCACTCGCTGTACGAGATCCTCAAGGGCGCCGAACTGCTGGACGAGCTGCCGCCGCTGCCGCCGCACGCGCTGGCGGACGCGGCGACGATGTACCAGCACATCCCGGGCGTCTCGCAGCAGGAGGTGCGGGAGCAGGTGGCGGTGGAGGGCATGCTGCCGCACGAGCACGGCTACGACGCCCTGGTCAACACCCCTCGTGAGCAGGGCGGTTACTTCGACGACAAGATGGTCAAGGCCCGGCAGAACCGGCAGCAGTTCGAGGCCGCGCGCGACGGCGATCCCGACGTGAAGCAGGGCGTCACCGACTGGCTGGCCCACAACAACCTGACGGCCGCCGAACTCCTGGACAAGCTGACGGTGGCGCACTTCGAGGCGCTGGCCGTCTACACCGGGCCGACCTTCCCGCTGATCAACGTGCTGCTGCGGCACGGCCCGGCCACCCGGCAGGCCGCGCTGGCGTTCCAGGCCAAGAGCCTGCTGGACGACAAGCTGCTGAATCAGGTGCCCTCCATCCTCAAGGAGAACCCGACCCTCAAGGCACTGCTGAACAACACCCAGCCGAGGAACCGGACGCTCGAGCAGAAGACTCAACTTGCGCTGGCGATACCGAAGCTGGTCCCCGAGATCGAGCGGGAGCTGCTGGTCCACACCGAGCTGATCAAGGAGTCGCTGGAGAAGCTGCCGCCGGTGTCGCAGCCGCTGTGGCGCGGCGACCGCGGCTGGCTGCGGCGGGACTCGGCGTTCAGCGGCCGGCTGCTGAGCAGCAGGCTGGTCAACCGCGACTTCCTCAGCACCAGCACCGACCGCTCGGTGGCCGAGAGCTTCGCGAACGGCCGCAAGCAACTCCCCACCACCCACAAGGTGCTGATCCAGTTCGAGCTGAAGGGCGGCGGCAGCGCCTACGACATCGAGCCGTTCTCGGTCAGCGCGGGCGAGAAGGAGGTCCTGATCAAGCCGGGCGCCTCCTTCGAGCTGTCCGCGCCGCACGGGCAGCAGCGGACGGATCCGTTCGAGGTGGTCGTCGCCACCGAGTCGACGCCCCCGCCGCCGCCGTTCCCGCACGACGGTGACGAGAACCAGGCGTTGCACGAGGTGCTGACCAAGCTCGCCAACGTGCCCGAGCTGAAGACCCACGAGGACCTGTGGCCGCTGGCCGAGCACATCGGTGCCGACCACCGGCGCGGGCTCGCCGGTCAGGTCACCGACCTGATCGCCGGGCCCGAGGCCCGCCGCGCGGCGACCGAGCACGCCTGGCGCACCGCCAAGCTCACCCTGGAGCTGACCGGAACGCCCGAGCGGGTGACCCTGGACGAGCTCACCAAGGTGCGCCGTACTGCCGACCTGGCCCGTGAGGAGCTGGGGCTCGACGCCGACCACCAGCTCACCAAGGCCGACCTGGAGCGCTACGTCCGCCGGCTGAACGGCTCGGCGGAGACGCACCCGGTCGCGCCCCGCGACCTCGACCGGCTGGTCGGGCTGGTCGACACCCTCAAGCGCCCGGGCCACGCCGTGACCCGGCAGGAGGTGCGGCAGGCCTGGAACCACGAGGCTCCCCGGGCGACCGACCTGGGCGCGATCCCCCAGCAGCCGCACACCTACTGGATCGGCACCCGGCACGGCGACTGGAACCACCTGACCCGCGAGGTGTTCGGCCGGTTCCCGGACGCCGACAAGTACCTCACCCTCGCCATGCACACGGTCGACGGCCTGCCCGTGCTGGACCACGCCGCACTGGCACCCATGGACATCGCCCGCGAGTTGCTCAGGCTCCGCGACGAAGGCCTCTGGGACGAGGACAAGCCGCTGCGCTTCGTCGCCTGCGACCTCAACTCGGAGCTGAACGGCGGGTACGCCCAGGAGGTCATGCAGCACCTGTGGGACGCGGGCCTGACCAAGGCCGTGGCGTACGCGGCCGACGGTCCGGTCTGGTTCAGCGACGCGCTCACCGAGCAGGGCGCGGCCGACCGCGGGGTCAACGGCCACCTGCTGGTGACCGCCAAGGTCGGGCTCACCGCCGCCGGTCGTCCGGTGATCACGGAGGGCGGCAACTGGCTCAGGATCAGCCACGGTGCCGCGACGCCGGAGAAGCTCGGCCCGCGCCTGCCGGAGGACACCGGCGCCGCGCGCTACCCGGAGGTCCCCGAGCACCGGATCACCGCCCCGATGCCGGGCGCCGTCCGGTTCGCGATCAGCCGTCAGCAGGCCGACACGCTGTTCCACGACCTCGTGGCCCGGGCCGCCACCGCGCCACCCCCGGACCCCTTCGCCGTCAACGAAGCCGACTTGCCGATCTCCTTCGACCACCCCGACGACGGGTGCTACAACCGGGCGCACCAGATGGCCCTGCACCTCGATGCCCAGGGCGTCCAGTGCAAGAAGATCTTCGTCACCTACCGGACCGGTACGCCGACGAACTACTCCGAGGCCCTCGCGGTGTCGTCCGACCTCAGCCGCACCGCGCTCCCGGGCTGGCCGGGCCCGATCAACTGGGGCTACCACGTCGCGGTGGTCGTCCAGGTGCTGGAGCACGGCTCGACCGTCCCCAGGGAGATGGTCGTCGATCCGTCGATCAACTCCACCCACCTGGTGACCACGGACGAGTGGCTGCAGTCGATGGGTGTCACCCCGGGGACGTACGACCGGATCGGCGAGTCCTTCAACGAGGCGCTCCAGAACCTGGGCACGCGCTACGCGGGCCAGCCGACCGTACGGAGCTACCCCCTCAACAGGGCGGTCGTCTGCACCACCGAGAGCGACGTCTACCTCGCGCCGGAGTACGACAACAACGGCCAGCCGTACCCGGCGATCAGGCTGCACGAGCCGGCGTTCTTCACCCGCTTCATGGACTACCGCACGGAGGTGACGGACCACGCACTGGAGGTCCCGCGCCTCGCCCAGCTGCGGCAGGCCGTCACCGTGCCAGGACCGCACACCACCCGTCAGCTCCTCGATCAGCACGGCAATCCGCTGCGGTTGGTCACGGTCAGGTCCACGCTCTACCCGCACACCACAGACCACACGCAGCCGGCCGCCAGCACGGTCGCGCTCTACAGCCACGACTTGGGGCCGACGCAGACGCTGCTCAGCAGCAACGGTCAGCCACTGATCCCGGTCCACACCGCTCAGGACCCCTTCGCCGGCCTACTGCCGATGAGGGCCAGCGCCGTCCTCTGGGGAGCGCAGGGCCAGCCCCCGGTGACGCACACCAGCCGCACGCTGCTGGACGACCAGGGCAACCCGATCCTCACGGTCACCACGGCCGTGACGGTCCTCGACCGGAACAGCCAGGTCATCCAGCCGGCCGGCACCACCAGCACCACCGTCAACTTCGCGCTCGACACCGGCGACCCGACGGACGCCGTGATCCAGTTGCAGCACAACGGCAACCCGCTCCCGGTCGCGGCCACGGTCGTGTACGACGGGACCGGTGGGCTCGCGATCGGCCCCACCGTTGGCCTCGACAGCACCGGCCAGCCCTTGGAGCCGGTCGTCAGGACCGACACGACCGACCAGCACCAGCTGACCCAGGTCACGCACCCCGGCGCGCCCGCACCCGACCACACCGAGAGCCTGTACGTTCCGGAGAACCTGTCGGGCACCCTGCACGACCTGGTCGCCGCGGAGCAGGATTCGCGGTGGGCGCAGCCGGTGGAGCATCCGGTCACCGTCGACCAGTGGCAGCATCGGCGTGGTTCGGCGCCGGCGGTGGTGCGGCACACCGAGCGGTTCGCTCCGTCGGACAAGCCGTTCGAGAACCGTCGGCCGGGTCTGCTCGACGGCCGGATGGTGTACGTCCGTAACACGGTGCGCCGGATCCAGGCGGACGACGGGCGCTGGGTGCGGGTGGTCTCCTTCCACCTGCCGGTGAAGTACGGCACCGGCATGACGCACGAGCAGTTGGAGGGCTTCCAGCAGCGGGCCCGTGACCTGCTCGACCGGCACCTCAACATCGGCCACGTGCTGCCGCGTTCGGGCGACCAGGTGCACTTCGAGGTGAGCTTCAGCCACGCCCCCGGGCACGGCGAGGCGATCGAGCTGACCGACGCGCCGGTGTCGCCCGTCACCGGCCGCCCGGGCCGGGCCGACCAGCTCCACCTGGACCTCAAGCACAGCAATGCGGTGGTGCTGCACGAGCTGCTGCACTACGCGGGCCTGCGGGACGAGTACCGCAGCAGCACCTCGCTGTTCCGCAACACGGCGGCGAAGTCCGAGCGGACCGGGTTGATGGCGGACGTCCTCACCCCGCTCACCAAGGCTCTCCCGCACCGCTACCTGAGCGAGATCGAGACGCTCAGCGAGGACGGCGCGCCGTTGCGCGACCACCCCCTGACCACCCGCGAGGAGCAGTCACTCCCGACGGTCGGCGACACGCCGGCGCCCGGCGAGCACGAGCCCACCCACCCCGCGGCGCCGATGCCCGAGGAGTCGCCCTCCGGCTCCTCGGCGAACCCGCCTGCCGCTCCCCACCACGAGCAGCCCCCGGCCGGGCAGCACGAGCAGCAGCACGAGCAGCAGCCGCCCGCCGAGCAGCAGCCTGCCGCGCAGCCGCCCGCCGAGCCGCAGCAGCCGGTGCTGGAGCAGGTCGTGACGGAGCAGCGCGCCCGCGACGCGTTCCAGGAGATCTTCGCCCGCCGGTTCATCGAGCTGCGACCGGAGAGCATCGCCGGGGTGCCCGAGTCGGGACTGACGGTCCCGTTCGACCACCCCGAGGACGGCTGCTTCAACCGGGCGCACCAGATGGCCATGCACCTCAACAGCCTGGGCATCGCCAACAAGAAGATCTTCATCACGTACTGGACCGGTACGCCCGCAGCGCCGAAGCAGTCCCTCATGGTGCGTTCCGGGAACGCCCGGACCGCGCTCCCGGGCATGCCCGCGGAGGTCAACTGGGGCTACCACGTCGCGGTGGCCGTCCGGGTGCGGGAGGAGGGCCAGACTCCCGAGGGTCAGAGCACCGAGGGCCAGAGTACCGAGGGTCAGAGCGCCGGGGGCGAGGACACCGGGAAGGAGATGGTCTTCGACCCGTCGATCCACCCCGAAGGCCCGGTGCCCACCGAGAGCTGGCTGCAGTCCATGGGCCTCGCCCCCGGGATGTACGACCGGATCGGCGAGTCGTTCAGCGAGGCGAGCCAGTACCTGGTCGGTCTCGATCAGACGAGCCCCCCGGGTGAACTCCACCAGGGATACCCCCTCAACCGGGGGATCCTCCTCACCAGCGAGAGCCACATCTACAACCGGCCGGGGATGTGGCCCTACAACGGGGCCAACCTGCCGTTCGACCCGATCGACCTGTCCACCAACGACCAGAAGCGGACGGAGTACCGCGACACCACGCTGCAGCACGCGCAGGAGGCGAGCGTCCGAAGGGCGGTGCGCCAGGCCGTCACGGCGCCGGAGGGCCGCACCGCACGACCGGTGGGAGTGCCGGAGACGAGCACCCCCAGGCTCGTCGACCACTACGGCAACCCGCTGAGGCTGGTCGCGACCGCCACCACGCTGTACGAGCGCGGTGTTCCCGATGCGTCGTCGGCCCACGAGGAGCCGGTCGCCAGCACGGTCGCGCTCTACGTCCACGGCGAGCCGGTCGAGCACGCGGCAACGGCCCAGGTGATCGACGTCAGCAACCGGAGGATCCTGCCGCCGACCGCCGTCAGCGAGGACCTGCTGCCGGCCACGGTCAGGGCCACGCTGCACGGCCCCCACGGCGAGCCGCTCAAGCCGACGACCCCGACCACCGTCACGATCCTCGACGGCAACGGCCGGCCCCTGCGGTCGGTCACCACGGTCGTCACGTTCTACGGCCGCTCCGGCGAGCCCCTGCTGCCGACCGGCGCCATCACCAGCCTGCACGGCGAGTCCGCCGACGGTCCGCCGTCGTACGCCACCGTCGATGTCTTCCGCAACGGCATCACGGTGAAGCCGATCGCCTCGGCGCTGTACGGCGCCGACGACAAGTTCCTGCGCAGGCTCCCCACGGGGTCGGATCCCGCGGGATCGAACACCGCCGAGAACCTGCCGACGACCCTCTCCACCAACGTCGTGTTCGAGCCACCGATGATCTCGGCCTTCGACCCCAACGCTCCCCAGCCGATGGCCGGCGAGTCGATGGAAGGGATCGAACAGGGGGGCGTCCCGCAGCCTCCGGCTCAGCTGCCCGGTGAGGACACGACCATGGCGGCGCCGCCCGTCGCGCTCTTCGACACCAACGTGGTGATGTCGGCCGACGAGATCGATGCGCTCTTCGACAACAGTACTTTCCTGCCCGGGGGCGAGTTCTACGGCGTGGGCACCAACGCTCTGATGTCGGAAGCCGAGATGGCGGCGTTCTTCGCTGCCACCGGCCCGCTGCCCGGGGACCAGCTCCTCGGCACGGGGAACAACGTGGGGATCGCGGGCACCGATCCGCTGGACTTCTTCACCAGCGGGGGCGGTTCCACGCACGAGTCCACGAACCAGCCCACCGACCAGTCCACCGACCAGTCCACGCACGGGTCCACGCACGAGTTCTCGCACGATTCCGCGCAGCAGCCCGAGCAGCCGGAGCGGTCCGAGGGCCTGTACCTGCCCGGGAACGTGTCGGGCACGTTGCACGATCTGGTGGCCGCGCACGAGCCTTCGCGGTGGGCGCAGCCGGTGGAGAAGCCGGTCACGGTGGATCAGTGGCAGCACCGGCGTGGTTCGGCGCCGGCTGTGGTGCGGCACACCGAGCGGTTCGCTCCCTCGGACAAGCCGTTCGAGAAGCACCCGGCGGGTTATCTGAACGGCCGGATGGTGTACGTCCGTAACACGGTGCGGCGGATCCAGGCGGACGACGGGCGCTGGGTGCGGGTGGTCTCGTTCCACCTGCCGGTGAAGTACGGCACGGGCATGTCGCACGACCAGCTGGAGGGCTTCCAGCAGCGGGCCCGTGACCTGCTCGACCGGCACCTCAACGTCGGTCATGTGCTGCCGCGTTCGGGTGATCAGGTGTACTTCGAGGTGGCTTTCAGCCACGTCCCGGCGCACCGGGAGGCGATCGAGCTGACCGATGCGCCGGTGTCGCCCGTCACGGGCCGCCCGGCTCGGGCCGATCAGCGTCACCTGGACCTCAAGCACAGCAATGCGGTGGTGCTGCACGAGCTGCTGCACTACGCGGGTCTGCGGGACGAGTACCGCAGCAGCACCTCGCTGTTCCGCAATACGGCGGCGAAGTCGCAGCGGACCGGGTTGATGGCGGACGTCCTCAGCCCGCTCGGCCAGGGGATCCCGCACCGCTACCTGAGCGAGATCGAGACGCTCAGCGAGGACGGCGCCCCGCTGCGCGACCATCCGCTGACGTCCACGGGCCGGCCGTCGGCGACCGTCGGTGACACGCCGGCGCCCGGCGACCACGAACTCACCCACGAGGCGGCGCAGATGCCGCCGGATTCGACCCCCGGCAGCTCCGTGAACGAGCCTGCCGCGCCCCACAACGAACAACCGCCGGACGCTCAGCACGTCCAGCCCCCGGCCGGGCAGCACGAGCAGCAGCAGTCCGCCGACCAGAGCAACCCCCCGGCCGCCGGCGAGCAGCGGCCGGTTCCACAGCGGGTCGTGACCCACGAACGAGCCAATGAGCTGTTCCAGGAGATCTTCGCCCGCCGGTTCACCGAGCTGCGACCGGAGACCATCGCGGGCGTACCCGAGCTGGGACTGACGGTCCCGTTCGACCACCCCGAGGACGGCTGCTTCAACCGGGCGCACCAGATGGCCACGCACCTCAACAGTCTGGGTGTCTTCAACAAGAAGATCTTCGTCACCTACTGGACCGGTACGCCCGCAGCGCCGAAGCAGTCGCTCAGGGTGGAGTCCGCGAACGCCCGGAGCGCGCTTCCGGGCATGCGCGCGGAGCTCAACTGGGGCTACCACGTCGCCGTGGCCGTCCGGGTGCGGGAGGAGGGCCGGCCGGCCGGCAGCGAGGGCCAGGAAGCCACCACGGAGATGGTGTTCGATCCGTCGATCCATCCCGAAGGCCCGGTGCCCACGGCTACCTGGCTGACGTCCATGGGCCTGACGGAGACGATGTACGACCGGATCGGCGAGTCCTTCGACGACACGGGCCGCGCCCTGATGGATCTCTATACGAACCATCCGGATGGGACCCACCAGGGGTACCCCCTCAACCGGGCGGTCGTCTGCACCACCGAGAGCCAGATCTACAACCGGCCGGGGGTCTGGGTCTTCGACGGAGACAACATCCCCCGTCTGTTCGACAAGATCGAGCTGGCCACCAACGACGACAGCCGGACGAAGTACCGCGCGACCACGCTGGAGCACGCACAGGAGACGAAGGTCAGAAGGGCGGTGCGAGACGCCGTCATCCCGCCGAACAACAGCACCTCCAAGCTCCTCGACCGCTTCGGCAACCCGCTGCGGCTGGAAGCCACAGCCATCACGCTGTACGAGCGCGGCGGCGGTGCCGGAGAGCCGGTCGCCAGCACGGTCGAGCTCTACAGTCACGATGAGCAGCCGCAGCCGCAGCCGCAGCCGACTCAGCAGCCGGGCCAGCCGCTGGAGGTGCCGGCCCAGCAACAGGGGCTGGCCCCGGTGCTCCACGACAGCAACAGCAGGGCCCTGCAGCCGGTCGCCGGCTCTGGGGACCTCCTGCCGCCCGCTGCCAGGGCCACGCTCTTCGGCCCCCTCGGCGAGCCCCTCCACCCGACGACGCCCACCACCGTCACGTTCTTCGGCCCCGCCGGTGAGCACCTGCGATCGTTCACCACGGCCGTCACGGTCTACGACAGCCTCGGCGCGCGCATGCGGCCGGCCCGCGTCGTCACCAACCTCCAAGGCAGGACCGCCGACGATCCGCCGTCGCATGCCACCGTGGATGTCTTCCACAACACCGCCCCTGTGAAGCCGATCGTCTCGGCGCTGTACAACGCCGACGGCATCTTTGTGCGGAAGCTCAGCTCGGAGTCGGATCTTGCTGCAGGCGTGCGGCCGACCATCACCACCAGTGCCACGTTCGAGCCACCGCACATCACGCTCACCAACCACGACGCTCCTCAGCCGGTGGCCGGCGAGTCGATGGAAGGGATCGAACAGGGGGGCGTCGACTTCAACGTGGTGATGTCGGATGCCGAGCTTGCGGCGCTCTTCGACAGCACTGGCCTGTTGTCCGGGGGCGAGCTCCTCGGCGCGGGCACCAGCACTCAGATGTCGGATGCCGAGTTCGATGCGCTTCTCACCAATGGTGCCTTCCTGCCCGGGGGGGAGTTCTCCGACGTGGGCACCAACGCTCTGATGTCGGAAGCCGAGATGGCGGCGTTCCTCGGTGTCACCGGCTCGCTGCCGGGGGATCAGCTTCTCGGCGCGGGGAACACCGCAGGGCCCTCGGGCACCGATCCGCTGGACTTCTTCATGGGTGGGGGCGGCTCCATGGACTCGTCCATGGACGAGTCCATGCACGATTCCGCGCAGCAGCCCGAGCAGCCGGAGCGGTCCGAGGGCCTGTACGTTCCGGAGAACCTGTCGGGCACGCTGCACGATCTGGTGGCCGCGCACGAGCCTTCGCGGTGGGCGCAGCCGGTCGAGCACCCGGTCACCGTCGACCAGTGGCAGCACCGGCGTGGTTCGGCGCCGGCTGTGGTGCGGCACACCGAGCGGTTCGCTCCGTCGGACAAGCCGTTCGAGAACCGTCGGCCGGGTCTGCTCGACGGCCGGATGGTGTACGTCCGTAACACGGTGCGCCGGATCCAGGCGGACGACGGGCGCTGGGTGCGGGTGGTCTCGTTCCACCTGCCGGTGAAGTACGGCACGGGCATGTCGCACGACCAGCTGGAGGGCTTCCAGCAGCGGGCCCGTGACCTGCTCGACCGGCACCTCAACGTCGGTCATGCGCTGCCGCGTTCGGGTGATCAGGTGCACTTCGAGGTGGCTTTCAGCCACGTCCCGGCGCACCGGGAGGCGATCGAGCTGACCGATGCGCCGGTGTCGCCCGTCACGGGCCGCCCGGCTCGGGCCGATCAGCGTCACCTGGACCTCAAGCACAGCAATGCGGTGGTGCTGCACGAGCTGCTGCACTACGCGGGTCTGCGGGACGAGTACCGCAGCAGCACCTCGCTGTTCCGCAACACCGCGGCGAAGTCCGAGCGGACCGGATTGATGGCGGACGTCCTCACCCCGCTCACCAAGGCCGTTCCGCACCGCTACCTGAGCGAGATCGAGACACTCAGCGAGGACGGCGCCCCGCTGCGCGACCACCCGCTGACGTCCACGAGCCGGCCGTCGGCGACCGTCGGTGACACGCCGGCGCCCGGTGACCACGAACTCACCCACGAGGCGGCGCAGATGCCGCCGGCGCCGATCCCCGGCACCTCGGTGTTCCGGGTGGAGCCGCCGGCCGCCAATGGGCCCGCCGCCCCCGTGCAGCAGCATCCGGTGGCCGAGGTGCGGGGCATGCTGCCCGGCGCCGTACGGGACCTCGCGGCCGAGCTGCACCGGCAGTTGACGGCCGCGCAGCTCAACCCGACCGCCGTCCACGTGCTGTTGGACAGCCTGGACGGTGACCCGAGGAACGTCGCCGCGCTGGAGCGGCGCTACCGGCAGGAGTTCGGGTCCTCGCTCACGGCGACGCTCTTCGAGGCGGCGCAGAGCGGCCGGTTGGGAGCGGGCCCCGACGCGGCGCGGCAGGCCGTCTCCGACCTGCTCGGGATGACGCAGACCTTCGCCCTCGGCGGGCTGCGGGAAGTGCCGTCCACGCACGAGGAGTTCGTGGCGCTGGCCCAGCGGGTGCGGACCGCGATCGGCAACCGCAACCAGCGCGAACTGCTCGGGCTGATCCGCCCGTTGCGGCGCGACCTGCCGGTGCTGTGGCGGCTCGCCGACACCTACCAGGGCCTGCACCACACCTCGCTCTCCGAGCACGCCCGGGCCAACCTGCCCGAGGCGCCGTTCCTGCACTCGTACCTGCTGGGCAGCGAGGCGCTGGAGCGGCAGACCCAGACCCGGGCGCAGGCCGAGGACCTGTTCCGGCAGTTGGCGCAGCTGCAGTTCACCAGCCGGACCGGTGACTCCATCCAGGTTCCGTACGACCACCCGGAGACCGGCTGCGCCGACCGGGCCCACCTGATGGCCATGCACCTCACCAAGCTGGGCATCGCCAACAAGAAGATCTTCGCCAACCACATGCGCTCCGACGGGTCCGCGCTGCAGGTGCAGTCCGAGAACGCCCGCGACGCTTTCCAGGGCGTCCCCCTGCCGGTCGTCTGGCGGTACCACGTCGCCGTGGTGATCCACGTGGAGGAGGCCGGGCAGCTGGTGGAGATGGTGATCGACCCGTCGGTCGCCGACCGCCCGCTGACCACGCACGAGTGGCTCTCCCTCATGGGCATCCGGCCGGACGAGGCGGTGCAGCGGGTCGGGGAGAGCTACCACGAGGCGCTCGGCTTCCTCCAGGCCGCTGCCGGCCTGGGGATGCACATCGATCCTCATGCCGGGTACCCCTACGACGTGCCGATCGTCTTCACGGCCGAGCGGCACACGTACACCAGGCCGGCGCTCGGTCAGCACGCACAACCGGAGGCGGACCTGCGGGCCGCCAACGCTTTCTTCCGGACCTCGGGCGTGCAGACGGCCGAGGAGCACGCGGCGGAGGCCGAGCGCAGGCGGCAGGAGCGGGCGCAGCTCGATGCCCTCTGGGAGCAGCATGCGCAAGCCGCCCTCCAGAACTGGCAGCCGCACGAGCCGGCGCAGGCCGGTGACGTCAACGCCGTTGCCCAGCCCGGATTCGACGACCTCGCGAACCTGCTCTTCGGGGACCTGGGCCTGGGCAACGCCAACCCGCAGCCCGAGGTCCAGCACCTGGAGAACCTGCTCTTCGGCGACCTGAACCTCGGCGACGGCAACCCCCCGTTCGACCCGGGCCCGTTCGGCGGTCCGGGCAACGGCGGTCCGGGCAACGGCGGGCTGCCGGGGGCCGCCCACTTCGGCCTGCCGCAGCGCGACCTGTCGGTGCCCTACCAGGGCGGCCACGAGCTGCTGGCGGACCTCGGCGACACCAGCACGGTGCCGGACCTCCGGGAGCTCCCGCAGCAGCCGGGGCCGATCGGCGTCGACCTGTTCGGGATCCTGCAGCCGCGTCCGGCACCGGAGTTCATGACCGACCCGGCGACCGGAAAGGCGTACGACTACCGCGATCTGACGGCAGATCAGCTCACGCCCTTGATGGACGCGATGGACATGCGCCATGACGTCGACCCCACGCGGATGGATCCGGCCTCGCCGGCCTGGCAGAAGCAGCCCGGCACCTTCAGCAGCGTCCACGACCGCGAGGACACCCGGTGGGCGCCGAGTGCCGACGCGCCCGAGCCGGCCTCCGCGCGGGTGCAGATCCCGCTGATGGTGCACGCGGTCTGGTTCGGCCCGTTCCGCGAGCAGGGGGCCTCGGCCACCTTCTGGCACGGGTACGGGGAGTCGGCGAAGTACTTCAAGGACGAGGCCGCGTTCGTCCTGTGGACCGACGTGCCGCGCGAGCACTTCGCGGCCGTCCGCGACCTGACCGAGGCGCCGCAGGACCCGCAGCTGGCCGACGCCTGGAGGATGCTCCAGTGGGCCGACGAGGGCGACATCCGTTTGGTCAACCCGTTCGAGGTGTTCCACAGCGAGCGGCCGATGAGCCTGCACGACGAGGTGCTGACCGAGCTGGCCAAGCAGACCGGGGCGGGCAGGGCGGCGGCCAGCGGCGCGTTCCGGGTGGTGATCGGCGAGGAGTTCGGCGGTCTCTACAGCGACGGCGAGAACCAGATCCTCTCGTTGGACGACCTCTACGAGGTCGGGGGCACCGAGGCCGGCTTCGCCGTGCACGCCGGGGCCGGTGAGAACGGCGAGGCGGCCACCTTCGGCGACTCCGCCTTCGTCGCGCCCAAGGGGCACCCGTACCTCCTGGGGCTGCGGGACGAGATCCGGGCGAACTACCGCAAGACGCAGACCGAGTTGGACCACGAGGCGCCCGGGCTCGCGCCGGTGGCCAGGAAGCTCGGCTACAGGAGCGCCGCCGACCTGCCCGCGCTGGACCGGACGAAGATCACCGTGGAGTCCGACAGCAGCCGGCCGCACCCCGAGCACACCGAGCTGCCGCGCGAGTGGTCGGCCCAGGAGACGCTGGAGTTCACCCAGCGGGTGGTGCACACCCTGGTCCGCGACCTGTTCGACCGCAACGGCGATCTGCACCTGACCCAGGTCCACGAGGCGATCGCGCAGCACCCGCACCCCGAGCAGATCTGGCACGCCGCGCTGCACTACCTGGCCGGGCGCGAGGACCTGCGCGCGCTGGTCAAGGGCGTGACCCGGACCAAGGTGGCGAACGACGGGACCACCACCGTGGTCGAACTCCCGTCGAGCGTCGCGCACTTGCTCCAGCCGCAGCACGACG
This sequence comes from Kitasatospora sp. NBC_01302, assembly GCF_035976515.1. Classification (NCBI taxonomy): domain Bacteria; kingdom Bacillati; phylum Actinomycetota; class Actinomycetes; order Kitasatosporales; family Streptomycetaceae; genus Kitasatospora; species Kitasatospora sp. NBC_01302. The sequence goes on along the minus strand of NZ_CP108404.1, from coordinate 2,966,055 downwards.
TGCCGGCCCCGGTCGGCGACCGGGACGGCTGGCGGCTCTCCGAGAAGTCGGAGCCGGTCTCGCTGCTCGCGCCCGTCGTCGAGCACGTCGAGCCTGTCGCGCAGATCGCGCAGATCGCGCACATCGCGCACGAGGACGTGCCGTTGTCGGATCTCGGTGGTGCGGCGCACGGTCGGTGGATCCGCAGCTCCACGGGTTCGCCGGAGGCGGATGCGGCGGTGCGTGCGGCGTTGGCGCATCTGCCGGTGCGGGAGGGTGTGTTCACGGTCGCGGTGCACACCGATCCGCGTACGGGGTTGCCGGTGCGCGACGGGCGGCCGATCAGTGCGGAGGAGTTCGCCGGGCTGCTGAAGAAGTGGTTCGACGACAAGGTGTGGAACGGCACCGACCGGATCGAGTTCGTCTCCTGCGGTCTGGGTCTGACCGGTGCGCGCAGTTATGTGCCGAAGGTGTTGGAGAAGCTCGCCGAGTACGGGATCCACGCGTCGGCGCGGGCGGCGACGGAGACGGTCTGGTTCGTGCCGAAGGTGGACGGGTCGGGCAGGGTGCTGCCGGATGCGCCGGGGCATCTGGTCTCGGCGAAGGCGGTCGGGTTCGGTCCGGACGGGCGTCCGGCGATCACCGAGGGTGGTCAGTGGTTGGAGTTCGACGGCCCGGGGCAGGCGCCGCGCGTGGTCGGCCAGCAGCTGCCCGAGGGGTACGGACACGCGACGGCGGAGGAGCTGGCCAAGCTCCCGGGCCGGGCGAGGTTCACGCTGGGGTCCGATGACGAGGATCCCGAGCACGGCCGTCCCCCGACCGCCGAGGAGGAGAGGCAGCTCGCCGTTCCCGGGGGACGGCACCTCGGGCCCAACCGCCCGCTGGCCGACCAGGTCCTGTTCAAGCCGTCCATCGAGGGGAAGCCCGGCGGATTCGCGTTCCAGCGCGTTCCGGGGACGCTCCCTCCCGAGACCCTGCGGCGTGAGGCGGAGCTTGCCTCGGTCGTGTACCGGGGTGTGGTCGAAACGGAGCCCGGCCCGGACGGTGCCCCGTACGTCCGGCTGTACACCACGATCTTCAAGCGCGAGGGAGCGCTCGCGGACGTCGACCCTGAGACCGGTCTGGCGACCTCCGATCACAAGGACGTCCATCAGGACCCCGCGTCCGGACGGATCCTGATCTCGCCGGGGGACGGCGACGGGGTCTTCTGGATCGGTGCCGGCAGTCCGTTGCGGGCGATGAAGTGGGCCGAGAAGTACCGCGCCCAGGCGCCGGAGACGAAGAACGGGGTGCGGCAGCCGGAGGAGGAGGTCGCCCGGCCGCTGGTCCGCTCCTACCTCGTGCCGTTGCAGACGTACCACGAGGTGTTCGGTCACGCGATCCACGAGGACGACCGCCGGAACTGGCCGATGAGCGACGAGCAGATCGCGAACCTGGGTGATCTGAAGGCCGAATACGAGCGGAAGATCGGGCAGGCACGCGATGCGGGAGCCAATGCGGACCAGCTGGCGTTCGTGCGCTGGAACACACCGGACGAATTGCTCAAGGAGCCCAAGCGCCTCAAGGAGCAGACCCGCTCACCTCTCTTCGAGAGGCCGTTCAATGTGGACCACCGTGGCGAGGAGAACCAGTTCGGAGTCCGTGGGGAGGCGCTGAGGGCGCTGAGCGCCAACGCCCTGGCGAAGTCCCTGGTCACCTACCACTACGACGACACGACGCCGCCGCCGCCCGGCGAGGGCGACAGGTTCGCGAGGGACGGCAGGGTTCAGCACATCAACGTGCTGCGCGAGTCGGTCGGTGCGCCGACGCTCGACTTCCCTCCGCCGAAGGGCATGGACCCGTGGCTGAGTGGCACCGGGTTCCAGATCAAGGCCGGCGAACTGAACAGGATCGCCCTGACGCTGCGTCTGCATCTGGTGACCTGGCGCCAGTTCCATCAGGAGCCGGAGGATCGCCGTCCCGAGGCGCTGCTGGACGGGGCCAAATTCGTCGACCAGTTCGCGAACCGGCTGGTGCAGCTCAACAAGTTCCTCGAGGAGAACGATCTGCCGGACATGACCCCGGAGGACCCAGGGGGCCGCATCAGCGAGTTCATGACGAAGCGGGTGGAGCCCTGGGCGAACCAGGCGGCCATCGGCGAACTGCTCTCCCGTGGCTTCGACGAGCTGCAGGCGAGCTTCGACGTGCTCCGGGAGTCCAGCCCGACCGACTACCTCGCCCTGTTGGAACGCCTCCCGGAGGAGAGGAGCCTCCAGTGGTGGGTGGGCGAGAAGCTGACCCGGAGCTGGCACGCGGGCGCGGATCCGTCCGAGATGATCAGGACGATCACGGAGAACTTCCCCCACCTGGTCCGCAAGTACGACGAGATCGCCGCCGCCAGCGAGAAGTACACCTTCCACGCGCACGCCCAGATGGTGCTCGGCCAGTACCGCAAGCTCGTCGAGGGCTCGGCTGCGAAGCGCTTCGTCCCGCAGGAGGTGATGGCCAAGGCGATCCTCTTCCACGACATCCAGAAGCAGAACTCCAAGGACATGTTCCCCTCCCCGAAGGGCGCCAGGATTCCGCACGACCGGGAGCCCGAGCACATCGGCTCGGTCGAGATGATCAGGAACCTGCGCCACCTGTGGACCGCCGAGTTCGAGCCGAGGGCCGAGGAGCGCCCGTCGGACCCGAACGAGGAGTACTGGGGTTCCGACGAGCACCTGCGGTCGACCGACGAGCGTCAACTGCTGGCCGCCGCCCTGCTGGTGGACTCCGACCCGATCGGGTTTTTCCTGCGCAACGACCACTCGGCGGACACGGCCTTCGGCTACATCGCCCAGAGCACCCTGCGGATCAGGGGCGAGGACCCGCGGGCCGCGGAGCTGACCGAGGAGCAGGCACAGGACATCCAGCGCTTCTTCCACGAGTTCCACCAGTACTACCAGGCCGACTTCTCCTCCTACACCAGGTCCAGCAGCTACCTGGACGCCGAGGGCAACAGGCGGACCGGCAAGTCGACCTTCGACAGGTCGTTCTCCTTCGTCGACGCAACGGGGAACGAGCTGCGCACCATGGCGACGCCGGCCGGGCGCCGCTTCGTCTACAACGAGGACTACGAGCAGAGGATCGCCGGGCTGACGGGCCTGTTCGACGACACCCGCAGCATCCAGGAGAAGTTCCGGACGCTCGTCCAGGCACGGTCGGAGCGGGAGCGGCGCGAGCTGAGCACCACGAGGGCGGAGCGCGTCAAGCCCCAGCCGACGGAGCCGGTGGTGGAGGAGGAGGTGGACTACGGCGGCCTGGGCTTCGACGAGCCCGACCCGTCGGACGACGAGGGGCTGACCTTCGCCGAGCACTTCGAGGACGACGAGGACGACGAGCACGCCGAGGACGCCGCGCACCCCGAGAGCCCGGAGGGCCCCGAGCTCCCTCCCGCACCGAGCGAGGTCGTCGAGTACCCCCTCCTCGACTCCGGCAGCCACCTGTCCAACAGCGCCGGCGAGCAGCACGGCTGGTGGATCGGCGACAAGAACCTGCCCGCCGCCACCCGGTCGGACCTGGAGGCGATCCTCCGTCGGTTCCCGTCCCGTCCCGGCCGCTTCCTGCTGGCCGCCCACGGTGACCCCGAGACCCACCGCCCGGTCCAGGACGGGAAGCCGATGACCGAGGGCGATCTGGTGGACCTGATCGTCCAGCTGAAGAAGGCCGATCACTGGAACGGCAAGGACGAGCTGCAGTTCGTCTCGTGCGGGCTGGGCGCCGCCCCGGACCACGAGTACCTGCGGGCGGTGATGAAGCAGCTGAGCGACACGTACGGGATCCACGCCACCATCCGGGTCGCCAAGCAGGCTGCCTGGTGGGCGCCGAAGCTGAACACGAAGGGCGAGGAGGAGGCCGGCGACGGCGTCGTCGTGGTCGCCGCCGCCCTGGGGATCAACGCGGCCGGCAAGCCCGCGGTGACCCTGGACGGCTCGTGGCTGGTCTTCGACAAGGAGGGCGGCGAGCCGACCGAGGAGCCCCAGAAGCAGCCGCAGGGCTACCTCGCGGCCAAGGAGGGCGAGAAGCTCCGCGAGCTGTGGGGCAGCCAGAAGTTCTCGGCCGGCCCACCGGCCACCACCGGCCGTCCGGAGCCGGAGCCGGAGCCGGAGCCCGAACCCGAGCCGGAGCCCGAGCCGGTCGCCCCCGTTGCCGCCGTCGACCCGGTCGACCTGATCGAGCAGATCCTCTCCGGCCGCCGGCACCCGGAGCCCGACAGCGACGAGCCGCCCGCCAAGCGGCCGCACACCCGCGCCTACGAGCTGACCGACGGCCCGCTCGACGCCCGCGGCCTCAAGCGCTGGACCGAGGAGCAGGAGGCGCAGCTGCACACGTACCTCGACGACCTCGGCGAGGGCTACCACCCGCCGACCGAGAAGCTGCTCGAACTGATCAACCCGCACGACCTCGCCGAGGACGGCGCCACGCTGCACCACTGCCTGGAGACGGTCAGCGCCCTGCGCGACACGCACTACGGGAACCGGCGCCCGGCCGCGCTCCCGAAGGAGGGTGTGCCGGAGCCCAGGCCGGCCTGGACCCTGCAGAAGCTCCACGGCCTGACCCAGGACCACGGGCTCGGCGACGACGCCCTCGCCGACCTGGTGCACAAGGTCGAGGAGGCCGGCCCCGGCACGTTCGCGACCGTCCTGCTGGTCCGCCCGGACCAGCAGGAGGGCCACGCCCTGGCCCTGGTCCACGGCGAGGACGGCAAGCTGCGCTGGGTCGACCCGAGCCAGCGCAAGGTGCGCGTGGTGGGGGAGGAGCACCCGGACCCGCTGCCGTCCGGGTTCACCTCCGACACCCAGGTCCGCTCGTCCGCCACGGACGCCGACGACTGGCCGCTGCCGGGCCACGCCGACCTGAGCCTCTTCGAGGAGGGCGCGCCCCTCTTCGGAGCGTTCGAGCCGACGGGCGACCACGTGCGCGAGGCGGGCGAACTGCTGACACTGGTGGCGCCTCAGGTCCTGCAGCAGTTCACCGACCACACGGAGACCCGGGCGGCGGCGGTCCTCCGGCTCGGACAGCAGGAGGCCTGGTTGTCGACGACCCGGAAGAGCGGCTCGGACGGGGCCAGTTGGAGTGGGCTCGACACCGACAACGTCGCCTGGCAGGAGGTCGAGGCGTGGGGAGAGAAGAGCGGACTCAAGACACAGAAGAACGATGCCGAGGTCAAGGTGCTGGCGGAGCTGTACAACCGCTTGGCGGACGCGGGCTTTCCGCTGACCTGGAACGCCGCACAGGAGGTGTGGACACCCAATCCCACGCCCACGGGCAGCGTCGCCATCATCTCGACCAAGGGAACCTGCACCAGCTGCCGGGCACAGGTCACGACCTTCCGCAGGCTCTACCCGAACATCCGCAGCTACATCGCCTACCCCGACACCTCGGAAGCCGCCTACACCAAGAAGACGCGCGAGGGTGAGAGGTTGGGCAGCACCATACCCCTCACCTACGGTCTGCCGGCCGACGAGCGGGCCGAGCTGCAGATCGGCGGGCGCAAGGTGTACTGGCGCACCGATGCCCGGCAGCAGTCGACCGCCGCCGCACCGACCGGAGCGGCGGGTGTCGCGGCCGCTCTGAACGGGCACACGCTGACCGCCGCACGGCGGGCGGTCATCACCGAACTCACCAGCAGTTTCGGCCTCACCTCGAAGGAGTTCAGGAGGCAGCTCACCAGCAAGCTCAACAACCTCCTCGGCGTGCGACTGCCCACCGGGCTCGTCCCGGCCCTGGTGAAGTGGTACGACGACCAGCTCACGAAGACCCCGGCTGAACGCAGGCCGCTTACCCTGCCGTAGACAGAGACGTAGCAGCAGGATGATCCACAGGACGGAGCAGTACACGATGACGGAGCGGCCCGAGCACGCGACCTTGTCCACCCCGTTCCAGCTCGCGGCGGTGTTCGACAAGGTGGACCCGGTGACCGGGCCGGCCTTCGCCGAGGACCACCCGCGGCTCGCGGACGGGCCCGAGCGCGCGGTGGTCGCCGACTACCTGCGGTCGGGGCCGCACGTGCTGATGACCCCGATGCTGATGGACGACGTGCTGGACCCCGAGCGGCGCGGCGTGGTGCCGATGAGCTTCCGCACCGACGGCGAGTGGATCTGGACCGACACCATCGCCTACTACCTCGACGAGTACGGCCTGGCCCCCGAGCCCGGACTGCTCGCGCACATCCGGGCGCAGGCCGACGTGCAGCGTGCCGAGCCGGCGCCCGAGGTGCTGGAGCAGGCCGTCGCGTTCATCCTCACCCCGCCCGCCGAGGAGGACGAGCCGGTCTGGAACGTGGGGCAGTAGAGCGGGCCGGCGAACACCGGGCAGCAGCGGTGCTGAACCCTGCCCACCTCCCCGTCCGTCACACCGGCAGGAGTGTTGTCGAAGGCAGGGGACGACGGTGGGCGAGGAAAAGCGCGGCTCTGGGGAGCAGCCGGCGCGTGGGTACCAGCTTCCGGCGGTGAGCTGGGCATTCGAGGAGGAGGCCGAGCCGGCGCCTTCTCCTGCTGCTGCCCCGGTGCCGCAGGAGCAGAAGGCTCCGGCGGTGCCCGGCCAGGCCGCGAAGCCGCCTGCGGCCTCGGCTGTGATCGGCGCTGCGCCCGAGATCGCGGCCCCGGCCGCGCCGGGCGCCGATGCCAAGGCAGGCGCCGATACCAAGGCGGGCAGCGACGCCAAGGCGGACGCCGACCCGAAGAAGTCCCTGGGGACCGCCGCCCCGGCCGCTGCCGCCAGCACCTCTGCCGCCACCTCCGCCGCCGCTGCCAAGGCGGCCCCCGCCGCCGGTGCGGCCGGGACGGTCGCGGCCTCCGCCGCCGGCCGGGCGCTGCCCCAGGTCGAGGCCGCCGCCGACCTCGCCACGGGAGCCGAACCCGCCGATCCCGAGAACGGGCCCAAGCCGGGCCGGATCTCCAAGCCGATGATCGCCGCCGCCGTCGCGGTGGGCCTGGTGCTGGTCGGCGTGCCGCTGGGGCTCACCCAGCTCGGCGGCGACAAGCCGCCGCACGGGCCGAACCAGGGCAGTGCCCCGATGGGGTACAGCCAGCAGGGCGGCAACGGGGGCGGCAACGGCTTCGTCCCCGGCTTCGACTCGCACGGTGACACGGGCGGCGCCGCCGCGTCCGGCTCGTCCTCCCCCTCCCCGTCGGCATCCGCCGGCTCGCCCGCCGCCGGCGCCTCCGGCTCGCCCGCGCCGGGCCAGAGCAGCCCGAACGGCCAGAGCAGTCAGGGCAGTTCGAACAGTCCGACGGGCACGGCCAACCAGGCCAACCACCCCGCCGGCGGGGCGAGCTCCGGCGGTTCGACCTCCGGTGGCTCCAACTCCGGTGGTGGCTCGGGCGGTTCGGGCGGCTCCAGCGGCGGCGGTGCCGGTGGCTCCGGCGGCGGCAGCTCCAGCGGCGGCTCCGGCGGGACCAGCGGTGGCGGCGGTACCGGTGGCGGCAGCGGCAGCAGCAGCGCCCCCCAGCAGCCCGCCCCGCAGCAGCCCGCGCCCACCACCGCCGCCGCCCAGCAGCCCGCTCCGCCGGTCGCCCCGCCGCCGCCCGCCCCGGTGGTCGCCGTGGCCGCCCCGTTCTGCACCTCCGGCGGCGGCTCCATCACCTCGGCCGGCTCCGGCTCCGGCTCCGGCTGGGGCACCAACAGCGCCGGCGGGTTCACCGGCAGCGGCTGCAACGGCAAGTACTGGTCGGTGCCCATGTCGGGCGACGCCAACAAGGACGACGGCTCCAACTGGGTCCGCTGGACCTTCAACGTCAGCTCGGTCGGCAGCTGCGACATCGCCGTCTACGTCCCGGACAACGGCAACGTCCAGCAGGTCGGCGGCAACCCGACCTACTACACGGTCAACAACGGCAACGGCGGCATCGGCTCGTTCTCGATCAGCCAGGTCAACAGCACGGGCCAGTGGGTGGACGAGGGCAGGTTCCCCTACAGCGGCTCGCTCTCGGTGACCATGCACAGCCGGGGCCAGGACTGGAACAACAGCGGCAAGACCAACGCCCACCACGCCGCCGACGCGGTGCGGGCCACCTGCACGGCCTGACCCGCTCCGGCCCCAGCACGTCACGAGCGGCTGCCCGCCCCAGGGCAGCGCTCACCACCAACGAAGGGAACCCCTGGCAATGTCGCGCCCGGTGCTGACGGTCTGCGCGGAACAGCGGGAGTCCGGCTCCTACCGCACGATCGGTGAAGCCTTGCAGGCCGCCCGCAGCGGTGCGGTGATCTCGGTGCGTCCCGGCCGCTACGAGGAGAACCTGGTGATCACCAAGATGGTGACCATCACCGCCGAGGACGTGCGCGGCAGCGTGCGGATCAGCCCCAAGCGCGGCGCGGTGCTCCAGGTGGTCGCCGAGGCGGTGCAGCTGACCGGCCTGGTGCTGCACGGGCAGGACGACGACCTGCCCACCGTGGACGTGCCGCGCGGCCAGCTCGCACTGCAGGACTGCGAGGTGATCGGCAACTCGTGGACCGCGGTGCTCACCCGCCAGCAGGGCTCGCTGGCGATGCGCGGCTGCCGGGTGGTCAACTCGGCCGGCGCGGGCCTGGTGGAGACCTCCAGCGGCACCAGCGTGATCGAGGACAGCGTGATCGAGCACCTGGGCACCTCCGCCCTGGTGATCGGCGAGCGGGCCAACCCCACCGTGCGGCGCTGCGTGATGCGCGACGCGCGCGGCAACGGCATCTGCGCCAACGGCGAGTCCCGCGGGGTGATCGAGGACTGCGAGATCTCGGCCACCGACAAGCCGGCCGTCGCGCTGGAGGAGAACAGCACCACGCGCCTGCTGCGCACCGAGATCCGGGACAGCGCGCTGGGCGTCTACCTCAGCTCCACCGCCCAGGTGGTGCTGGAGGAGGTCACCGTCACCGGGGTGCGCGGCCACGGCATCGCCCTCGCCAACGGCACCGACCCGCTGCTGCGCCGCTGCCGCGCGGTGCGCACCCAGGGCCACGGCCTGCACATCGCCGGCCGCGCCCGGGGCACCTTCGAGGACTGCGAGGTGATCGGCGCCGCCCAGGTCGGCATCCACGTCGGGGAGTCGGCCGGCCCCTCGCTGGTGCGCGCGGTGGTGCGCGACAGCGGGTCCGACGGCGTCGAGCTGACCGGGGAGAGCAGCGCCGAGTTCGACCGCCTGGAGGTGTACGACGCCTCGGGCAACGGGGTCGTGGTGCGCGAGGGCGCCAACCCGCTGCTGCGCCGGATCACGGTGAACGGTGCGACCGGCCACGGCGTGGCCGTGCTGCGCGACGGGCGCGGCCGGCTGGAGGACGCCACCGTGGTCGACGCGGGCCAGGCGGGCGTGTGGATCGCCGAGGGCGGCAACAGCTACCTCGGCAGCTGCACCGTGCGCGGCAGCGGCGCCGGCGGGATCGTGATCGGCGACGACGGGATCGCCACCCTGCGCGACTGCGAGAGCGCCGACAACTCCTACGACGGCGTCAGCGTCGAGCGGGGCGGCGAGCTGACGGCGACCAGGTGCCGGCTGCGCGCCAACCGTCGGCACGGCCTGCACCTGCAGGCCGGCTCCCGGGCCACCCTGACGGACTGCCGGCTGACCGACAACACGGTGGACGGCGCCCGGGTGGAGACCACCGAGGCGGTCCGGCTCACCGACTGCCTGGTCGCCGAGAACCAGGGCGCCGGGCTGCGCCAGAGCGAGCCGAGCGACCGCCTCGCGGTGGAGAACCTGGACAGCCGCGACAACCGCTCGCCGGACGCGCACGGCACCGCCACCGCCGCCCCGACCGCCGGCGGCCCGGGCGGGAGCGACGACCCGTCCGGGGAGCAGCACCAGCAGGCCGCCGCCCCCGCCGAGGTACGCGGACCGCAGGCCGTGCTGCAGACCCTGGTCGGCCTGGAGGGCGTCAAGGAGCAGGTCGCGACCCTGGTCAACCTCAACAAGCTGGCCAAGCGCCGCGAGCAGGCCGGCATGCCGGCGCTGCCGATGAGCCGCCACCTGGTCTTCGCGGGCCCGCCCGGCACCGGCAAGACCACCGTGGCCCGCCTCTACGGCGCGATCCTGGCCGAGCTGGGCGTGCTGCGCAGCGGCCACCTGGTCGAGGTGGCCCGCGCCGACCTGGTCGCCTCGATCATCGGCGGCACCGCGCTGAAGACCACCGAGGTGGTCAAGGAGGCGTTCGGCGGGGTGCTCTTCATCGACGAGGCCTACACCCTGTCGGCCGGCTCCAACGGCGGCACCGGCCCCGACTTCGGCCGGGAGGCGATCGACACCCTGGTCAAGCTGATGGAGGACCACCGGGACGACCTGGTGGTGATCGTGGCCGGCTACCAGGAGGAGATCCAGGAGTTCCTGGCCTCCAACCCGGGCCTGGCCTCCCGGTTCAGCCGCACCATCGAGTTCGAGAACTACAGCGTCGAGGAGCTGGCCACCATCGTGGAGATGGCGGCCACCGGCCACGGCTACGAACTCGCCGAGGGCACCCGCGAAGCGCTCGTCCTGCACTTCGAGGCGGTGCCGCGCGGCGCCGACTTCGGCAACGGGCGCGCGGCCCGCAAGGTCTTCGAGGAGATGGTGGACCGCCAGGCCTCCCGGCTCGCCACGCTGGAGAGCTTCGACAACGCCGCCATGGCGCTGCTGCTCCCCGAGGACGTCGGCGAGCTGGCCGCCGCCGCACTGGCGAAGGCCAACGGCGCGGAGCAGGAGCCCGAAGGTCCGGGCCTGCTCGACCAGTTGCGCGACATGGTCGGGCTCAGCGAGGCCAAGGAGCAGGTCGAGGACCTGGTCAACCTCACCCAGCAGACCCGCCGCCGGGTGGAGGCCGGGCTGCCCGCCCCGCAGATCAGCCACCACGTGGTCTTCTCCGGCCCGCCCGGCACCGGCAAGACCACGGTGGCCCGCCTCTACGGCCAGCTGCTGGCCGAGCTGGGCGTGCTGCCGACCGGCCAGCTGATCGAGACGGCCCGCGCCGACCTGGTCGGCCGTTACATCGGCCACACCGCCCAGCTGACCAAGGAGGTCTTCGACAAGGCCCGCGGCGGCGTGCTCTTCATCGACGAGGCCTACACCCTGACCCCGCGCTCGGGCGGCGGCGGCGACTTCGGCCAGGAGGCCGTCGACACCCTGATGAAGCTGATGGAGGACCACCGCGACGAGGTGGTGGTGATCGTGGCCGGCTACCAGGAGGAGATGCAGGGCTTCCTGGCCTCCAACCCGGGCCTGGCCTCCCGGTTCTCCCGGGAGATCACCTTCGCGCACTACTCGGACGAGGAACTGGTCACCATCGTGCGCCTGCAGGCCGAGAAGGCCGGCTACCACTGCGCACCGGAGACCATCGCCGCGCTCCTCGCGATGTTCCAGTCCGTCGCGCGCGACCGCACCTTCGGCAACGGCCGGTTCGCCCGGCAGACCCTGGAGGCGATGATCACCCGCCAGGCCGGGCGCCTGGCCAAGCTGGACGTCTCGGACCTGGCCGAGCTGAGCCTGCTGCTGCCGCAGGACATCCCGGCCCAGCGGATCGGCAGCCTCGCGTGAGGCGGGGACGCCGGGTGGCGACCGTCGCCGTGCTGGCCGGCGCCCTGCTGCTGCCCACCGGCGCGGCGCTGGCCAGCGGACCGGGGGCCTCGCCCTCGCCGTCCGGTTCCGGCTCCTCCTCCGGCTCCGGCTCCGGTTCCGGCTCCTCCGCCTCCTCCTCGGACGACACCCTGCCCGGCGTCACCCAGCTGCTCACCTCCCAGAACGGACAGGCCCCCTCCTGCCTGACCCCGTCGACCAAGAACACCCAGGCCACGCCGTGGCCGCAGACCTTCCTGCGGCCCGACCAGGCCTGGCAGCTGAGCCAGGGCGCGGGCGTCACGGTCGCGGTGCTCGGCTCCGGGGTGAGCGACGGCGCCGGGCTGCTCTCCGGCCGGCTCGACGACGCCCCGAAGCTGCCCGGCGGCGGCGACCCGGCGCACGACTGCGTGGGCCACGGCAGCTTCCTGGCCGGCCTGATCGCCGCCGCTCCCCGCGGTGACACGGGCTTCGCGGGCCTGGCGCCCGGGGCCCGGATCCTCGCGGTCGGCGTCACCGACAACACCGGCGCCAGCAGCCCCGACCTGCTCGCCAAGGGCATCAGGGCCGCCAGCGACAAGGGCGCCCGGGTGATCGACGTGGGCGTCACCCTGCCGGGCGGCAGCGACGCGCTCGCGGCGGCCGTGCACGACGCGGTGGGCAAGGGCGCGCTGATCGTGGCCCCGGCGGCGGCCGACACGGTGCCCCAGACCCAGGACGGCTCCTCGCCGCCGCCCCCCGCGCCCGTCTACCCGGCCGCCTACCCGGAGGTCCTCGCCGTCCGCGACCTCGGCCCGGGAGGCACCCTCACCCAGGGCAGCACCCCGGTCGGCGGCCGGGTCGACCTCGCCGCCCCGGGCGACGCCGTGATGAGCGTCGGCCCGGCCGGCAGCGGCTACTACACGGGCGCGGGCGCCAGCTTCGCGACGGCCTTCGTGGCGGGCTCCGCCGCGCTGGCGCTCTCCTACCGGCCCGACCAGACCGAGGCCCAGCTCGCCCACCGCCTGGAGGCCACCGCCTACCGCCTGGGCGGCGCCTTGCCGGACCCGCAGTTCGGCTACGGCTCGGTGGACCCGGTGGCCGCCGTCACCACCGTCCTCCCCACCCCCTCCGGCGCCGCCCCGACCGTCCGGGCCGCCAAGCTCGCCATGCCCCCGGCCCGCCCGGCCTCCAGCGCCCCGAGCACCGCGGTCACCGTGGCCCTGGCCGCCCTCGCGGTGATCGCCCTGGCCGCCCTGGCCGCCGTCGTCGTCCCCCGGGGCCGCGCCCGCGGCTGGCAGCCGCCGCAGCGCGGGACGCAACGCGAGTTCGGTTAGTCATTCAGGAAACTGTCAGGGTTGATCCAGCGTCCTACCTCCAGGACGACGTCCCGCTCCAGCCGGAGCAGGTGCGCCGTCCCGAGGTCGGGAGGAGTGCAACCCGGCAGCCCGCCGCCGGTCCACCGGCTCACTGCTCGCGACCTCCCGCCCCACTCGGGGGCCACCGCCCGGATCCGTCCGGCCGGGCGTGCTATCGATCGGAGAGTTCCACCGTGCAGCCGCAGCAGTCGCAGCCGCAGTCGCAGCCCACCCGCACCCGCGCCGTCCTGGCCGGTATCACTGCGCTCGCACTGTCCGCCGCGCTGGCCGCCTGCAGCAGTGGCAGCAGCAAACCGGCCGCCGCGCCCAAGCCGGGCGGCAACGCGGCAGCGGTGGCCACCCCGCCCGCCGGCAGCCCGGCCGCCACCCCGGGCGCCCCGGCGAGCAGCGCGCCGCCGGCGGACGGCAAGGTCGTGATGCCGACCGGTCCGGCCGCCGACCTGAAGAAGGACCATGACACCAAGGCCGGCCCGATCATGGTGACCACCCTGGCGGGCCAGAAGTCCGGCGTCTCCGGCCGTGTCTGGGTCTGGCTGCCGCCGCAGTACAACGACCCGAAGTACGCCAAGTTCGGCTTCCCCGTGCTCACCCTCTTCGCGGGCGGTCAGAGCAACGGCTACAACACCTGGACGGACGAGAAGCAGCTGCCGATCGAGGACATCGACGCCCAGCTCTCCCAGCAGCAGCAGGCGCACCCCTTCATCATGATCATGCCGGTGCAGAACCTGACCAGCGACGAGCACAAGTCCTTCGACTGCTCGGACATCCCCGGCCAGCCCAAGATGGGCACCTGGCTGTCCCAGGACATCCCGGACTTCGTGCACGCCAACTTCCGCACCCTCAAGGGCCGCGACAGCTGGGGCCTGATGGGCGCCTCCAGCGGTGCCGACTGCAGCGCCAAGCTGGCCATGCAGCACCCCGACCTCTACAAGGCCGCCGTGCCGATCGACGGCGACTTCAAGGCGGACTCCACCCTCTGGAAGGGCCACGAGGCCGAGCAGGCCGCCAACAGCCCCGACAAGCTGATCTCCACCAGCAAGGCCGACGTCAAGATGCTCGCCACCGCCGGCGGCGGCAGCGCCTACGAGGTCGGCGTGGTCAAGAAGTGGGTCGCCAGCGCCGCCGCCCCGACCACCGTCGAGTACTACGAGGAGCCGGGTGGCAAGCACCTCACCACGGACTTCGAGAAGCTGATCCCGATGTCCCTCCAGTGGCTCACCAAGAACCTCACCGGCCCGCAGAGCGACAGCTGAGCGGCCGAGACAAGTGGGAAGGCCCCGGCCCCTGGGTTTTTTCCAGGGGGCCGGGGCCTTCGCACTCTGGTCGCTACGGTGTGAACCGCGGATCGCCGGCCTCGATGGCGGCCACCACGGCGGCCCACTCGTCACGGCGGAAGGCGAGGTGCGGCCTGGTCAGGTCCTTGTCGTCGCCGAGCCAGATGTCCCCGTTCGGAAACCGAGCACTGAGAACGCAGTTGCCGCTGCCGTCCCCGGAGAACCGGGACTTGCCCCAGTCGGCCTCGGAGGGGTCGTGGTCGTAGGGGTCGTGCTGCTCGCTCATGTGATCTCTTCCAACTTGCGCTCAAGAGCTGTGATGGTGTCCTCCGGCGACAACGCGTACCGCTTCACACGGTTGAAGGCCCGCTCGGCTCGCCGCACATCGCGTCCCGACCTACGCGGGAGCATACCGCCCACCGCCTCGATGAAGACGAACTCCGCATCTGCCCCTTGCGGGAACCGCAGCAGCGTGACGCCCGAGGCCAGGACCGCCGGCCGACCGGCACTCAACGGGATCATCCGCAGTGTCACGTTCGGGTACCGGGCCACCTTGATGGCGTGCCTGATCTGTTCGGCCAGGACCTCCTGGTCGCCTGCGATCAAGAGCGTGACTTCTCCGAAGTACGCCTCGACAGTGAGGATCGGTTCCTCGGTCAGCCTGCGTTGACGGAGCATTCGAACTTCGGTCGCAGCCTCGATCTGCTCCTCGCCCGGGCTGTCGAGCCCCGCCGCGATCATCTCGTTGGCGTAGCCCTCGGTCTGAACCATGCCGGGAAACCCGGTAGGGAAGTACTCCATCATGTGCGCCGCTTCGGCTTCGAGGCCGAGATACTCGGCGTACGCAGCGGTGATCGTGTCGTTGAAGTCGCGCCACCAGCGCCTGGACGGGCCGTCCTCCAGCAGGCCCTCCATCTCCTCGCGCTCCTGGCCCGTGATCCCGCAGTGGTCCAGGAGTTCGGCGAGGTCGGCTGCCGTGATCGGTAGTAGGGCGCGTTCGACCTTGCTGAGCCGGGCCGCATCCCAGCCCTTCAGGCCGGCTGTCGCCTCGGCGAGCGTCTTGCTGTTCTCCAGCCGCCAGCTGCGCAGGTCGTCCCCGAGA
The DNA here is from genome assembly GCF_035976515.1 of Kitasatospora sp. NBC_01302. Taxonomy (NCBI): domain Bacteria; kingdom Bacillati; phylum Actinomycetota; class Actinomycetes; order Kitasatosporales; family Streptomycetaceae; genus Kitasatospora; species Kitasatospora sp. NBC_01302. The sequence continues at coordinate 2,950,826 of NZ_CP108404.1, read as the reverse complement.
CGGATCTTCTTGTAGGCGGACAGGTCTTTGCCCACTCAGCCCCTCCTTCCGATGCAGCTGCCAGTCTCTCCGGACGGCTGCGCCAGCTCAACCCTCAAACTTTTTCCAATTTGGTTCACCGTTTGAGTTGCAATTTTCTGTGCATGCCCGCCACACTCAACGTGACGACACAGAGCAGTCACTGACTAGCTGTCAGTGACATTGCCCGGTGCCCCGGCCGTGCTGTGCCCAAGTCGGCGACCGGGGATCTGGTTCACCACATGACCGCCGCGCCCGGGCTACGCCTTGGCCATCGGCGAAGGGACTGGACTGTGGACATCATCAGTAGAGCGGTGCTGCGGCGGTGGCAGCTGGAGCTGGCGGCAGATCCGCGTTCGGCCAGCCTGGCCCGCCGTCAGGTGCGGGAAGTCCTCGCGGAGTGGGGCTGGACCGGTGAGCGGGTGGACGACGTGCTGACGGTCTGTTCGGAGCTGGTGGCGAACGCGGTGGAACACGCGAGCCCGCCCGGCGCCGTGGTGGTGGTCCGGCTGCAGGAGATCCGTGGCGACTGCCGTCTCGAGGTGGTCGACGGGCGTGCCGATCTGTGGCCCAGGGAGCGTTCGGCGGCGCTGGGGGAGAGGGGTCGGGGCCTGCTGCTGGTGCGCTTGCTCTCGGAGGACTTCGGCGTGGTGCGGCAGCTGCGGCAGGGCCGGAAGACGGTGTGGTCCCGGATCCTGCTGAGCCGCCCGACAGATGGAGAGCCGGGGGTCGCGGCCTGAACCACCGGACCACACTGGGTCAACCGCCAACCACGTCAAGTGATTTCGACTGAGGATTCGCCATGGCTGAGCCGCTCTTCCTGGCCGGTGCCGTCATCCCGACGGCGCGACCGCACCTTCCGTTGGTCCCACCGCCGGACCGACCGCTGGCGGGTGTGCGGTATGCGGAGATCGAGACTTCGCGGCTGTGCAACCGCTCGTGCTCCTGGTGCCCGACGGGGCAGACCGTCTGGCGCAAGCACCAAGAGCTGATGGACTGGAGCCTGTTCGCGAAGGTCACCGCCGAACTCGGAGCCGTCGGCTTCGACGGATACTTCGCGTTCCACAACTACAACGAGCCTTTGGCCAATCCGAGGCTGCTGCGCGAAGTCGTCCGGGTCCGGACCGAGGTGCCCCGGGCGAAGCCTTCGGTCTACACGAACGGCGACCTGCTCAAGCGCGACCTGCTGATGCAACTGCGCGACGAGGGCGTGAAGTACATCAGAGTCACCCGCTACCCGCACCGTGCAACCACGGTCCCGACGTACGAGGCGCTGCGACGCTGGCTGAAGCTGGCCGGGCTCGACGGCCCGGAATTCGACTGGCGGTTCTCCGAGGTCCGGCAGGGGCTGGCCGCTACCTGGACGGACACGGTCACCGGGATCAGGACCGAGGTCATCCGGCCGGCGATCGACACCTACAACGACCGCGGCGGCACGGCGGTGGTGCCGAAGAGTGGTGAGCCCCGCAGGTTCCCGTGCCTGATGACGGCAACCTCGATCAGCGTCAACTACCTCGGTGACGTCAAGATGTGCTGCAATGTCGAGCCGCTTGAGGAGCAGCACCGGCAGTATGTCGTGGGCAATGTGCGCGACGCCAGCCTCGGCGAGTTGTTCGGCGGCCCTCTGATGGCTCTCTGGCGTGAGCGGCAGGCTCAGGCGGACTGGTCCGCTTCCGCCGCCTGCCGCACCTGTGTTCAGCCACTGCCGGACACCCGGCGATGACCGACGTGGAACTCCGGGTGGTGACGGCCTCCGCACCAGGGCGGCTCTGCCTCGCGGGGGAGTCGTTGGACTGGATGACGGGCGGCTCCTCGGTGGTCGCCGCGGTGCCGCTGCGAACCCGGGTGAGCGCCTGGCGAGCTCCAGGTGGCGACGCCTTGGCCCTCTCCTCGGGCGCACCGTTGCACCGTACTCGACTGCTGCCCGCCCAGCGCGCGGCCGAACGCCGTTACGACGGCGACGAGCTGGACCACCTCCAGGCAGCGGCTCGGGTCGCCCTGCGCGAAGTCGGCCGCATCGCCGGAACCGTCCTCACCGCGACCACCGACCTCCCCGTCTCCGCGGGGCTGTCCTCCAGCGCCGCTCTGACCCTCTCGGCGGTCGCCGCGCTGGCCGGCCTGAGCGGCGCCGCACTCGACGTGGACGCCGTCTGCTGCCTGGCTCGCCGGGCCGAGGCGGGCGAACTCGGTTCGGGGGCGGGCTGGATGGACTTCCTGGCCTGCGCGCATGGTGGCGTCAACCAGGTGGATGCCGGTGAAGTGCCAGGCGTCCGGCGCCTGGCGGCCACCCTCGGTGTCCCCGTGATCCTCATCGACACCCGGCAGCGCCGCGCCACCAGGACGGTCCTCGCCTCCAAGCGCGACCGATTCCAGGCGCGCGAGCCGGACATGATCGCGTACTCCCGGGAGGCTCCGCTTCTGGTCGACGTGCTGACCGGCGTGCTCACCGCCTCGGTGGTCGACTTCCGGGAGGCCGGGCGCCTCGTCAGCGCCTACCACGGCCTCCTGCGGGACAAGGTGCGTTGTTCCACCGGACTGATCGACACATGCGCTCGACTGGTTGTCGCGGCGGGCGCATTCGGCGCCAAACTCAGCGGATCCGGACATGGCGGCTGCCTGTTCGCCTTGGTCCCCGGCGACGCCGTGACGTCGGTCCTGCGGTCCCTGGCGGACCTGCCCGTCCACACCATCGTGCTGCCCGATGGCGAGCCTGACGGGCTGATCGTCAACGGGCGGTCGGCCGGGTAGACCCTCTTCCCTTCCGAACTGTGGCGATCCGGCCACGGTCGGTAATCTCCTCCCAAGGTCCAGCAACCCAGGAAGGCACCTCATGCCCGACTACTCCCGCCTCGTGAAGGCGTACGACATCCGTGGCCAGGTTCCCGAGCAGCTGAACACCGAGATCGCCACCAAGGTCGGTGCGTTGTTCGTCCGTCTCACCGGGGCGGACCGGATCGTGGTCGCCCAGGACATGCGCACCACCTCCCCGGCGCTGGCCGAGGCGTTCGCGGCCGGGGCCAACAGTGCGGGAGCCGACGTCATCGACGCCGGACTCGGTTCGACCGACTATCTGTACTACTGCTCCGGCAGTCTTGACCTCCCCGGTGTGATGATCACCGCGAGCCACAATCCGGCCCGCGACAACGGCATCAAGCTCTGCCGCAAGGGGGCCGCCCCGATCGGCGAGGACACCGGCCTGGCCCAGATCCGCACCTGGCTGGAGACCGACGACCTCCCCGCCCCTGCACCGACGCCCGGCACCACCACCCGGCGCGAGCTGCTCACCGAGTACGCGGCCCACCTGAACTCGCTGGTGGACCTGTCCGGCAGTCGCCGCCTGAAGGTCGTAGCCGACGCCGGGAACGGCATGGCCGGGCACACCGTCCCCGCGGTGTTCGCCGGCCTGCCGATCGACCTGGTGCCGCTCTACTTCGAACTCGACGGCAGCTTCCCCCACCACGAGGCCAATCCGCTGGAGCCGAAGAACCTCCTCGACCTCCAGGCCAAGGTCACGGAGGTCGGCGCGGACATCGGTCTGGCCTTCGACGGCGATGCCGACCGGTGCTTCTTCATCGACGAGAAGGGCGAAGCCGTCCCGCCCTCGGCGATCGTCGGCCTGGTCGCCGTCCGCGAGCTTGCCAAGGACCCCGGGTCGGCCATCATCCACAACGTCATCACCAGCGCCGCGGCCGTGGAGATCATCCGTGAGCACGGTGGCACCCCGGTCCGTTCCCGCGTCGGCCACTCCTTCATGAAGGCCCTGATGGCCGAGCACGACGCGGTCTTCGGCGGCGAGCACTCCGGGCACTACTACTTCCGCGACTTCTGGCGCGCCGACACCGGCATGCTCACCGCCCTGCACGTCCTGGCGGCGCTCGGCGAGCAGGGGCGACCCCTGTCGGAGCTGGTCGCGGACTACTCCCGCTACGTCGCCTCCGGGGAGATCAACTCCGAGGTCGCCGATGTGCCCGGGGCGCTCGACGAGGTCGAGGCCGCCTACCGGAAGGCCGACCAGGTCACGAGCGACCGCCTGGACGGCCTCACCGTCGACTTCGGCGACGGCCGGTGGTTCAACCTCCGCCCCTCCAACACCGAACCCCTGCTGCGGCTCAACGTCGAAGCGCCTGACGAGCGGTCCATGGCGGCCCTGCGGGACGAAGTTCTCGCCCTCATCCGCTGATCCGGCTTCTGGCCCTGCTACCAGGGCCCGGCGGCCGGCGGCTGCTGCCGGGCCATCGCCTTGCCCACCAGGGCGGCCAGCTCCAGGCAGGCCTGGCGGGTCCTGGGCTTGAGCCTGGCCGGGTCCACCTCGCCGCCCGCCGCGAGGTGGGCGTCCGCGGCGATCACCGCCACGCCGCCGCAGCGGGTGCGGAAGTGTGCGGCCAGCTCCTGGGCCGGCAGCGGTCGGCCCTGGCCGGCCTCGGTGGCCGGGACGGTGGAGATCACCGTGACGCTGGTGCGGACCAGCTCCCCGTGGCCCTGGGCGACCAGCTGGTCCAGGGTGGCGGTCGCGCCGTCGGCGCCCGCCACCGACGCGCTCGCGCAGATCACCAGCTGGTCGGCGAGTTCGACCGCGGCCCGCCGCACGCCCTCCGGCGCGGTGCCCGTGTCGCTGAGGATCACCGGGTACTGGCTGCTCAGCACCGACAGCACCTGCCGGTAGCCGTACTCGTCGAAGCCGGCCCCCGGTGCGCCCGGCAGTTCGGCCAGCACCTCCAGGCCGCTGGCCGCGCGCGAGGTGAAGGCGCGCAGCTGCTGGTAGCTGTTGAGCGAGGGGAGCACCGCGAGCAGGTCGCCCAGGCTCCGCGTGGTCTCCCGGCGCACCCGGGCGCCCAGGGTCTTCGCCGGCCCGCCCGGACCTGCTCCGGCGAGATCGAGGGCGATCACCCGGTCCGGGCGGTTGGCGGCCAGCAGCGTGCCGAGGGTCAGGGTGACGGCGGTCTGCCCGGTGCCGGCCGGGTGGCCGAGCACCGCGATCCGGTGGCAGCCGTGCAGCGGGGTGCGGATGCCCTCCAGCAGGCGCCGCTGCTCCTCCTGTCCGCCGCCCGCGAACGGCCGCCGCAGGGCGCGCGGGCCGCGGGCCGCCGCGCGCCGCAGCAGCCGCTCGGGGCTCAACTCGTGGGCGGCGGCGCGCCCGAGCGAGAGGTCCGGGCGCGGAATGAGCCGGTTCGGGGGCTCGGCAGGCCCGCCCACCGCGGGCACGGCCGCACCGAACGGCGGCGGCGCGGACGCCTGGACCGGTGGCGGCCCGACCACCGGCAGCGGACCAGCCACCGGCAGCTGCACCGGCACCGGCTGCACCGGCAGCTGCACCGGCGCAGGCATCGGCTGCACCGGCACCGGCTGCATCGCCATCGGCAGCGGAGAAGCCGCCGGCTCCGCCCCCGGCCCGCGGGTCAGCACCGCCCGGACGTTCGGCGGGATCAGCACCGTGCCGAGCGGGTCGAGCGGGGTCCGGGCGACCACCACCACGGCCTCGGGCCAGCGCGCCGGGGTGTAGTCGGGTGCGTCCGCCGCGCCGGCCTCCGGCCCCAGCCGCAGGATCGCCGCCACCGGGCCCGCTCCGGCCACCGTCCCGCCGCCCCCGACGGTCCCAGCAGCCCAGCCGGCCCAGCCCGACCCACCCGTCACACCCGGGGCACCGCCCGAAAGAACCGTCATGTGTCCTCCCGCTTTCCGGCTCGCCCCCATGACCCCCGTCCAGTCAGGGAGAACGGCTTTTCGGTCCGCCCCGGTTCATCCTGCCCGCCGATATACGCCTGCTGAACCGGGCTACCACCCGGTACCGTCCCTCTTGGATGGCACGCGAGCCCGGGTGCCATGACAGGTCGACAGGTCGGGCCCGGCAGCGGGCGGACGTCCCGCCGCGGGACAGGGGGAGGTGCTGATGTCCGGAGACGGGTCGTCATCGAGACCGCGTCAGCTCATCGCGTCCTTGGTCTCCCGGCCGCAGGAGAGCCTGCCGGGGCAGCCCGCGCTGCCGGTGCCCGAGGCCCCGGCGGCCGAGGTGATCGCCACCGCGCAGCGGATCACCCAGCTCGGCCGGCCCGGTGAGCGGGCCTGCCCGACCCCGCGGCCCGACCTGCTGCGCCTGGCGACGGTGCTGGTGGTGGACGAGCACCCGTCCGCGCCGGGCTGGTCGGCGGCGGACCGGGGCGCGCTGAGCCGCTGGGTCGCGGTACTGATCGAACGGCGCGGGGAGGACGGCGTGCAGCACCTGATCAGGGCGCTCAACCGGGCCTGAACCGTCGTCCACCTGCACGTACGCCCTGCCGGCGCCCCCGCAGACACCCCGCCGACGTGGCCGCCCAGGTGGCCGCCAAGGTGCGCCAATGTAACGGCCAAGGTCGCCGCGCCCCCGCATTGGCGCCGACGTTGGTGGCTCGTTGGTGCATCCTTGGCGCTCCCCGGCAACGTACTTCTGGCGAGGCCGGGGGACCCCCGCCCGGCCTCGCCCAGGCCCCGCCCGGCCTGCTTCGAGACCCCGCCGGACCCAAGAGGTAGTGCGTGTCCACTAAGCCCGTCGCCCCGCCCGTCGTGCCCGCCGCCCTGCCGCCCGCCGACTCGCCGGCCGCCCCGGCCGCCGTGCGCCCCACCCTCGACCAGGAGACGCTCGCCGAGCTGTACCGCCTGCACGGCGGTTACCTGCTGCGCGCCCTGCTGCGGGTGACCAACGGTGACCGCGGCAAGGCCGAGGACATCCTGCAGGAGACCCTGCTGCGTGCCTGGCAGCACCCGGAGGCGATCTCCCGCGGCCCCGAGCACAGCCGGCCCTGGCTGTTCACGGTGGCCCGCCGGATCGCCATCGACCACTTCCGGATGGCCGCCGCCCGCGCCCAGGAGGTGGCCGGCGAGATGCTGGAGGACCGGCCGCTCGCGGAGGACCCCTACGAACAGGTGCTCGCCTCCCGGGACATCGCGCAGGTGCTGGAGCGGCTGCAGCCGCACCACCGCGACGTGCTGGTCGAGCTGCACCTCAAGGACCGCTCGGTGCTGGAGGCGGCCGAACGGCTCGGCGTGCCGCCGGGCACGGTCAAGTCCCGCAACTTCTACGCGATCCGGGCGCTGCGCCCGGTGCTGGCGGCGCAGAGCGAGTACGCCCCGTCCGTGCTGCCGACCGGCCGGAGCAAGTCTGCCGCCAAGGCCACCGGCAAGGCGGGCGCCGCGGCCTGACGCGCCGGCGCCCGACCGGCTCGCTCAGCAGGGCTCCAGTCGCTGCCAGGCCCTGTCGTCAAACCCCCTTCTGTTCGGCGACAGGCCCTGGCTGGGGCAGCGACCGGCTGCCCGGCCGGCAGATCAGCGACTGCTCGACCACCGCGAGCAGGTCGGTGACGGCCCCCGCCAGATGGCCGTGCAGCCGGTAGAGCCGGACGGCCGCACGCAGGTGCTCGGCCGCCTCCCGCTCCCGGCCCAGGGCCAACAGGAAGGTGGCGTACGACTGTTCGGAGATGGCGTGCAGGTGCAGGAAGCCCGCCTCCTGGCAGGTGGTCAGCAGTCGCGACCAGACCCGCTCGGAATCCTCGGTGGCGCCCAGCGCCTGCAGTGCCTGTGCCTCGGTCAGCATCGCCCAGGCGTGGATGGTGGCGCCCGGGTGGCCGGCCAGCAGCCGCTGCGACTCGCGGGACTCGCGCAGCGCCGCCTCGGCCTCGCCGGTCATCAGGTTGATCGCGGCGGCGTAGCCCAGCACGAAGGAGAGCTGGGTGGGCGAGCAGCTCGCCTTGGTCAGCTCGACGGCCGCGGCCGACAGCCGCACGGCCTCGGCCGGGTCGCCGAGGGCCGCGCTGATCAGCGCCAGGGTGACCTGCGAGCGGGTGTGCGCGAAGCCGTCCGCCGGCGTCGTCCCGGCCACCGCCCGCTGCGCCAGCTCGAGGGCCTCCTGCGGACGTTCGACGCCGATCAGGGCGTTGGCCATGGTGCTGCAGAGCAGCGCGGCAGCCGCCGTGGAGCCGCACTGCTCGGCGGCCCGCTGCCCGGCGCGCAGGCAGCTCAGCCAGTCGGTCAGCCGGCTGGCGCCGTAGTACAGCGGGCTCGCCGCCAGGCTCAGCCGCCAGGCCCGCTCCGGGTCGCCCGCGACGCCCGCGGTGACCAGGGCGCGGATCGTCGGCTCCTCGGCCCGGAACCAGTCCAGCGCGGTGCGGGCGTCCGCCGGCCGCGGCAGCGCCGCGGGCGGGTGGGACCGCTCCCCGAAGGGGCCGAGGCTCGGCTCCAGGTGGTCGCCGCAGCGCAGGGACGCCGCCACGTAGTAGTCCAGCAGCCGCTCGGAGCTGAGCCGTCGCACCTCGGCGGGCTGCTCGGCGAACAGCTCCACGCCGAACAGCCGGATCAGGTCGTGCCGGCTGTAGCGGCCCGGGGTGCTCTCGGTGAGCAGGTGGTAGGCGGCCAGCTCGCCGAGCGCGCCGCGGGCGGTGGCCGGGTCGGTGCCGAGCAGCGCGGCCCCGGCGAAGGTGTCCACCTCGCAGCCCGGGTGCGCGGCCAGCACGGTGAGCAACCGGGCCGCCTCGGCGGAGAGGTGGCGGTAGGTCAACGTCAGGGCGGTGCGGATGCTCACCGCCCCCTGGGTGTCCAGGGTGAGCAACCGGGTGCGCTCGTCGGCCAGTTCGGCCACCAGGTCGGCAATCGTCCAGTCCGGCCGGGCGGCCAGCCGGGAGGCCGCGATCCGCAGCGCCAGCGGCAGGTGGTCGCAGAGCTCGATCAGCTGCTCGGCCGCGGCCACCTCGGTGTGCACCCGCCCGGGGGTCAGCCCGCGTTCGAGCAGCCGCAGCGCGTCGCCCCCGGGCAGCGCCTCCAGCCGCAGCAGCGCGGCGCCTTCGGTGACCACCAGGTCCTCCAGCGTGTTGCGGCTGGTGACCACGGCGGCGCAGTCGGGCCCGCTGGGCAGCAGGTCGGTGACGTGTTCGGCGCTGCGCGCGTTGTCCAGCACGACCAGCAGCGCGCGGGTGCCGGTGCGGGCGCGGTAGAGCGCGACGCGGCCGGGCAGGTCCTCGGGCACGGCGGACTCCGCGACGCCCAGGGCGAGCAGGAACCGGCCGAGCACCTCGGCCGGTTCCGCCGGTCCGGCCGGATCGAAGCCGCCCAGGTCGACGAAGAGCTGGCCGTCCGGGAAGCCCGCGGCGACCTGGTGCGCCCAACGGATCACGGTGGCGCTCTTGCCCGCCCCGGCGGGGCCGACCACCAGCGCCAGGCCGTCGCCGGTGCGCTCGGGCCCGCACTCCCGGTCCAGCCAGCGCGACTCCAGCGTGCGGCCGACGAAACCGGCCGGCTGGCGGGGGAGCTGGCGGGGCGCCGGCGGCTCGACGGAGTCGGGCTCCGGGTCGGCCTCCGCGGTGAGGGCCTCCACTGCCGGGAGCACCGGGGTCAGCGCGCTCCCCGGCAGCATCGGAACCAGCAGCCCGTGCTCGGCCGCGTCCCCCTCGCCGTCCCCGGCGTCCTCCGGTCTGCCGCCCGGGTACTCGCCGCCCGGGTGCTCGACGGCGCCGTACGCGACGCCCCCGTACCCGGCGCCCGGGTAGCGGACCTCCCCGAGCCCCGCGTTCTCCTCGGCGAGCACCTGCGCGAACGCCGCCTGCAGCTCCGCGCCCGGCAGCATGCCGAGCTCGCTGTCGAGCAGCTCGCGGGCGTGCTGGTAGGCCGTCAGCGCGTCGGAGGGTCGCCCGGCCTGGTGCAGGCAGCGGATCAGCAGGGCCACCACCGACTCCCGCAGCCCGTCGGCCCGCACGCTCTGCTCCAGGGCCGGCACCGCGGCCGCCCCGGTGCCCCGGCGCAGCCGCAGCTCGGCCCAGTTGATCAGCACCCTGGTCCGCGCCTCGTCCAGCTGTCCGACCATGGCCCGGCGCAGCTCGGTGTCGGGCAGGTCGGCCAGCGCGGCCCCGGTCCACAGGCCCAGCGCCTGTTCCAGCAGCCCGATCGCCTCGGCGTCCGCGGCCCGGCCGTCGTCTCCCGGCCGGTCCGCCGCCTGGCCGAGCCCTGACTGCCCGAGCCCTGCCTGCCCGAGCCCTGACCCTCCGGCCGCCACCGCCTGCCCACCGCCGCCCGCCGCGCGCTCCCGGGCCGCTGCCGCGAGCGCCTCGAAGCGCAGCACGTCCACCAGCTCGGCCGGCCCGATGAGCAGATAGCCCGGCGCCCGGGTGTGCAGCGTGAACGTGGTGTCGGCGAGCACCTTGCGCAGCGCGGCGATGTGCCCCTGCAGCGCGGCCCGGGCGCGGGCCGGCGGCTCCTCGCCCCAGAGCAGCTCGAAGAAGTGGTCCACCGCCACGACCCGCCCCAGGCGCAGCGCCAGCAGGGCGAGCACCGCGCGCCGCTGGGAGCCGGAGAGCGGTACGAGCACGCCGCCGCGGGTCTTCCGCAGCTCTACCGGACCGAGGAGCCGGATGCCCATGCGTCCCCCACAGTCGCCCACCCCGAAGCCGTCGGGCTCGAATCTTGGACTGCAGTCTAGCCACGCCGTTCGACTGACCAGGACGCCTGCCCGGGCCCGGGGAAGCGTGGATAAGATTGCCGCCCCCGGCGACCGGATCAGCGGCCCGACACGTCTTATCCTCTGACGGAATCGGGCCCCACCGGCCCGACCACGGGGGCGGGGCGACAAGTCGGACGTGAACTGCCAGGTATGAGCTGTCAGGCGTGAACTAGGGGCGTGGATGCGGATCGATCTGCTCGGCGCGGTCGCCGTCCGGTACGACGACGGGGCCGCGGCCACGCCCTCGGCGCCCAAACGCCGCGCGCTGCTCGCCGCCCTCGCCGTCCGGCTCGGCCGCCTGACGCCCACCGAGCAGCTGATCGAGCTGGTCTGGGACGGCAGCCCGCCGCCGACCGCCCGGGCCGCGCTGCAGGGCCACATCGCCGAGCTGCGGCGGCTGCTGGACGGCCGCCTGGAGCTGGCCACCCGGGGCGCCGGCTACCTGCTGGCCGGTGACCCGGACCAGGTGGACGCGCTGCGCTTCGAGCGCCTGTGCCGCGAGGCCGGCCTGTTGCTGCCCGACCCGGCCGCGCCCGCTGCCGCCCGCGCTGCCACCCGAGCCGCCGCCGACCCGGTCGCCGCCGCCCCGCCCGCCGGGAGCGAGCCCGACCCCGCGCTGCCCCTGCTGCGCGCGGCCCTCGACCTGTGGCGCGGCCCGGCCCTGACCGACTGCGGCTCCGCCCTGCTGCGCGAGCGGACCGCGCCCCGGCTGACCGATCTGCGCCTGCGCGCCCTGGACCGGCTGGCCGACGGGCTGCGCCGGCGCGGCCGCGGCGCCGAGCTCATCGCCGAGCTCACCGAGGCCGTGCCGGCCCACCCCACCCATGAGCAGCTGGCCGTGCACCTGCTGGCCTGCCTCGATCAGGCCGGGCGCGGCGCGGAGGCGCTGGAGTGGTACGACCGGGTGGCGGCCCAGCTGCCGGCCGCCCCGGGCCCGGCGCTGCGCGCCGCCCGCGACCGCCTCGCCCGCACGCCGTCGCCGGTCCCCGGCGGGGCCGTCGCCTACGCCGACGACGCCAGCTCCCCGCGCACCGCGACGCCGTCCGGGGCGAGGGCCGCGGTCGCCCCGCCCCGGCACCTGACGCCCGCCCAACTGCCGCGCGCCAACCGGCGCTTCGTCGGCCGGACCGGCGAGCTCGACCACCTCGACGGTGCGATCGCCGCCGGGCGCGAGAACCGTCCGATCCTGGTCACCGGGCCGGCCGGGGTCGGCAAGACCAGCCTGGTCCAGCACTGGGCGCACCGGGTCGCCCACCGCTTCCCCGACGGCCAGCTCTACGCCGACCTGCGCGGCTTCGACGAGACCGAACCGCGCGAGGCGGCCGAGGTGCTGGCCTGCTTCCTGGCCGCGCTCGGGGTCGCCGAGAGCGCGATGCCCAGCACGCTGGAGGACCGCTCCCGGCGGTACCGCGAACTCCTCTCTGGCCGGCGGCTGCTGGTCGTGCTCGACAACGCGCGCTCCTACGAGCAGCTCTCCCCGCTGCTGCCCGACCCGCCCGCCGACGACGCCGCGCCCGACGGCGGTCCGGTCACCGTCATCACCAGCCGCAGCCGGCTCGGCGACCTGCTCGTCCAGGAGGGCGCCGCCCCGCTCTCGCTGGACGTGCTGACCCCGGCCGAGGCCCTGGAACTGCTGGCCCGGGTGCTGGACCCGGCCCGGGTCGCCGCCGAACCGCAGGCCGCCGCCGAACTGGCCGAGCGCTGCGACCGGCTGCCGCTGGCGCTGCGCCTGGCCGCCGCCCGGCTGGCCACCCGCCCGGGCTGGGCGCTGCGCGACCTGGTGACGGAGATCTCCGACGAGCAGGCCAGACTCGCCTCGCTCTCCTGCGCGGGCCGCGGCTCGCTGGGCGTGGCGGCCACCCTCAACCTCACCTGCCGGGCGCTGCCGGCCGCGGCGGTGCAGCTGTTCACCCTGCTCGGCCTGCACCCGGGCGCGGTGATAGACGCGCACACCGCCGCCGTGCTCGCCGACGTGCCGCCGGTCGAGGTCCGCGGCGTGCTCGCCCAGCTCGACGCCGCCCACCTGATCGAGGAGACCGCGCCCGGCCTGTTCGCCCGGCACGACCTGGTGCGCCTCTACGGTGCCCAGCTGGCCGCCGAACTCACCTGTGACGAGCGGCTGGCGGCGATGGACCGGATGATCGACCACTACCTCGCCGCGACCGCCGCCGCCTGCGCGGGCCTGAACACCCACAGCGTGCTGCCCACCGGCACCCCCGCAGCCGCCGGCACCGCCATGTCCGCCGGCACCGCCGCGTCCGCCGGCACCGCCGCGTCCGCCGTCGCCTCGCCATCCACCATCACCTCGCCGTCCACCGCCAGCCTGCCGCCGCTGGCCACCCCGGGCCAGGCCGTCGACTGGTTCCGCCGCGAGGAGCGCGCGGTGCGCGGCGTGGTGCTCTGCGCCGAGCACTACGAGCGCTCCGCCGCCGCCTGGCAACTCGCCCACCAGGCCGGGGTGCTGTACTACAACGCCAACCACGGCCGCCCCGAGTGGCGCAGCACCGCCGAGGCCGGCCTGCGCGCGGCCCGCGCCTGCGCCGACCCCGCCGCCCTGGTGCGGATGCACGCCGACCTCGCCGTGGTCCTCATCGACCAGCGCGAGTTCCGCGCCGCCTCCGACCACCTCGACCAGGCCATCGCCCTCGCCGACGAACTGGGCGACCCGGTGCTGCGCCACCAGTGCCGCACCCGGCTGGCCAACGGCCTGGTCCGGGCCGGCCGGCAGGCCAGCGCGATCCCGCTGATGACCGACATCGTGGACCGCGCCCGCGAGCTGACCGACGACCGGCTGCTCGCCCAGGCCCTCAACAACCTCGCCAACGCCCTGGTGATCGCCGGCACCCCCGAGCTCGCCCTGCCGCACGCCGACGAGGCCGTCCGCATCCTCACCGCCCGCCCCGAGGACCCCAAGCTCCCGCTCGCCGCCCACACCCGCGCCGAGGTGCTGCACGCCCTCGGCCGCCACAACGCAGCCCTCGCCGCCGCCCGCCACGCCCTCGCCCTCGGCCGCGCCCAGGGCAACCTGCGCATCGAGTCCCAGGCCCACGCCCTGCTCGCCACCCTCCTGCACGCCCTCAGCCGCACCGCCGAAGCCCTCGCCGAGGAGCGCCTGGCCGACACCCTGCCCCCCGACGCCGGCTGAGCCCGCGCCCCCGGCTGCGGCACCACCTCCGCCGCACGCCCTACGCCCCCCGTCCCACCCGCGCCCCGCCCACCGCCCCACGCCCGCTCCCGCACCCCGGCGGTACGGTGGCCGCATGGGGATCAAGCACCAGCCACCGTGCGAGCACCCGCTCGACGACCCGTGCCTGGACGACGCGTGCCTGGACGGCCTCGAAGCGGTGAGCGACGCGGTGCTCGCGATGAGCGCGCACCTCGAAGTGCGCGAGGTGCTGCGCCGCATCACCGCTTCCGCGCGCTCGCTGCTCGGCGCCCGGTACGCCGCGCTCGGGGTGCCGGACGACCACGGCGGCTTCGCCCAGTTCGTGGTGGACGGGGTGACCGACGAGCAGTGGAAGGCGATCGGGCCGCTGCCGCGCCAGCACGGGGTGCTCGCCACGATGCTGCACGAGAGGGGGCCCACCCGGCTGGCCGATGTCCGCAAGGCACCGGCGTTCGGCGGCTGGCCCAGTGCGCACCCGGAGCTGACGGACTTCCTCGGGATGCCGATCCTGGACGGCGAGGAGATCCTCGGCGCGATCTTCCTGGCCAACAAGGAGGGCGGCTTCACCGTCCACGACGAGCGGCTGCTGCGGATCCTGGCCGCGCACGCCTCGATAGCGCTGGCCAACGCCCGGCTCTACGAACGCAGCCGCGAGCTGACGCTGGCCGGCGAGCGGGCCCGGATCGCGCACGACCTGCACGACGCGGTCTCGCAGAAGCTGTTCAGCCTGCGGCTGACTGCCAAGGCCGCCGCCAAGCTGCTGGACCGCGACCCCGAGCGGGCCAGGGCCGAGCTGACCGAGGTGGCCCGGCTGGCCGCCGAGGCCGCGGACGAGCTGCGGGCCGTGGTGGTCGAGCTGCGCCCGGCCGCGCTCGACGAGGACGGTCTGGTGGCCACCCTCGCCTCCCAGGTGCAGGTGCTGGACCGCGCGCACACCGCCGGCGTCGAGTTCACCGACGACGGCGGGGTGCGCACGCTGCCGCCGGCCCAGGAGGCGGCGGTGCTGCGGATCGCCCAGGAGGCGCTGCACAACGCGCTGCGGCACGCCGACGCGACCAAGGTCACGGTCACGCTGCGCGGCACCGCCGGCCGCGGCGCCGTCCTGCGGATCACCGACGACGGACGCGGCTTCGACCCGGACGCGGTCCACCGGGCCGGCCGGCACCTCGGGCTGGTCTCGATGCGCGACCGCGCGCAGAGCGTCGGCGGCCGGCTCACCCTCACCTCGGCCGCCGGCCGGGGCACGGTCATCGAACTGGAGGTTCCCGGTGCCTGAGACCCACGCGCCGATCCGCGTCCTGCTGGTCGACGACCACCAGGTGGTCCGCCGCGGGCTGCGCACCTTCCTGGAGGTGCAGGACGACATCGAGGTGGTCGGCGAGGCGGCCGACGGCGCCGAAGGCGTGACGAAGGCCCAGGAGCTGGCCCCGAACGTGGTCCTGATGGACCTCAAGATGCCGGGGGTGGACGGGCTGGAGGCGCTCAAGCGCCTGAAGGCGGAGGGCAATCCGGCCCGGGTGCTGATCGTCACCAGCTTCACCGAGCACCGCACCGTGGTCCCGGCGCTGCGCGCGGGCGCGGCCGGGTACGTGTACAAGGACGTCGACCCGGAGGCGCTGGCCGGGGCGATCCGCTCGGTGCACGCCGGACACGTGCTGCTCCAGCCCGAGTTGGCCGGCGCGCTGCTGGCCGACGACGCCCCGCGCGCTCCGCAGGGCCGGGGCGGGACCCTGACGGAGCGTGAGCGCGAGGTGCTCGGCCACCTCGCGGACGGCCGCTCCAACCGGGAGATCGCCCGCAGCCTCAGCCTGTCGGAGAAGACGGTCAAGACGCACGTCTCCAACATCCTGATGAAGCTGGACCTGGCCGACCGCACCCAGGCCGCCCTCTGGGCGGTCCGCCACGGCGAGGGCTGAACGCCCCCGAACACGCCCCCGACCGGAGCCCCTCAGTCCTCCCGCTCGTCCACCAGCGCGTTGTACGCCGCCACCTGTGCCCGCCGCGCGATCCGCCGCAGCGGCGCCAGCACCGCCGCCCGCGCCGTCATCTCGGCGGCGCTGACCGCCGCGCCGTGGCCGCCGGCCGCGATCGACAGCAGCGCCGAGACCTGCCGCGCCGACTCCAGCACCCGCACCGCGCGCGGCGGGTAGCCGGGGGCCAGCAGCTTGCTGTGCCCGCGGCGCCGGTACTGCTCCAGCGCGCGCAGCGCCTCCGGCCCGGCCCCGGCCACGTCCAGCCGGGAGAGCAGCACGGTCGCCTCGCGCAGCCCCTCCACCAGCTCCCGCTCGGCCTCGTGCAGCGAGGGGACGTCGGCGGGCGGCGCCGGGCGCACCTCGTGGCAGCGCCACAGCACGGTCACCGCCTGGTCGCCGGGCGGCCCGTACACCTCGATCTCCGGGACCAGCCCCAGCGGCACGCCGACCGCCAGCACCGCCTCGCCCACCGCGAGCGCCGCGGCGTTGAAGGGGGCCGGCCCGGTCAGCCCGAGCGGATGCCCCTCGGCGGGCAGCGCCAGGCGCAATCCGGTCACCCCGAGCACCCGCAGCCGGCCCAGCGCCCAGCTGAGCGCGTGCTGCTCGCCCTCGACGTCGCCGGGCAGGCCGATCACGCGGTGTCTCTCGTCCTTGCCGACGACCTCCTCCACCACGTGGTCGGGCGGGGCGAAGCCGGCCAGCAGCGAGTTGCCCCACGCGGTCAGCCGCGCGGAGCGCGCCTCGGCGAACAGGCCGGCGGACGGGTCGGCGAACGGGTTTTCGGCAGGAGTCAGCGGCATCCCGCCAGCCTACGGACAACCCGGCCACCCGCGTGGCGTAGGTTGGCCCTGTGCTGTGCGAGTAACCGCGCTGCCGTGCGAGTGGCGGCGCTCCCTCCCGCCTACCCGGTCGGCGGAGTAGGCTGCCCGCCCGCACCGACTTGTCGACACGAGTGGACCGCACCCCGAGGACCCCGCCGCGCCGCACCCCGCCGCGTAGGACCCCGGACGGCCGAAAATCTGTATTGGGGAAGGCGTTAGGCATGAGCGACGTGCTGGAGCTGGTGGACGTTTCCGTGGTCCGGGATGGACGTGCGCTGATCAGCCAGGTCTCCTGGTCGGTCGCCGAGGGGGAGCGCTGGGTGATCCTGGGCCCCAACGGCGCCGGCAAGACCACCCTGCTCCAGGTCGCGTCCAGTTACCTGCACCCCACCAGCGGCACCGTCGCGGTGCTGGGGGAGAAGCTCGGCTCGGTCGACGTCTTCGAGCTGCGCCAGCGGATCGGCCTGGCCGGCGCCTCGCTGCTGGACCGCATCCCGCGCGAGCAGACCGTGCTGCAGACGGTGCTCACCGCCGCCTACGGCATGACCGCCACCTGGCAGGAGACCTACGACAAGGTGGACGAGTCGCGCGCGCTGCTGCTGCTCGACCGGCTCGGCATGGGCGGCTACGAGCAGCGCAGCTTCGGCACCCTCTCCGAGGGCGAGCGCAAGCGCACCCTGATCGCCCGCGGCCTGATGACCGACCCCGAGCTGCTGCTGCTCGACGAGCCGGCCGCCGGCCTGGACCTGGGCGGTCGCGAGGACCTGGTCCGCCGCCTGGGCGCGCTCGCCCAGGACCCCTACGCGCCGGCCATGGCCGTGGTCACCCACCACGTCGAGGAGATCGCGCCCGGCTTCACCCACGTCCTGATGATCCGTCAGGGCAAGGTGCTGACCGCGGGCCCGATCGACACCGAGCTGACGGCCCGCAACCTCTCGCTCTGCTTCGGGCTGCCGCTCACCCTGGAGCGTCACGGCGACCGCTGGTCCGCGCAGGGCCTGCCGCTCGGCTGACCCCGCCCGCGGACACAGCCCGCGGACCCCGCCCCGGGCCAGCCCGTCGCCGAACCGGCGCCGGGCCGAACCGGCCTGCCCGCCGCCGGGCCGAACCACCGTGCCGGCCCGCTCCGTTGACCAGGCGCGGGCCCGGCGGCCCCGGCTGATCGGTTTCCCTCCGTCCACCTGCGGGAACCCACCCACCGGACATCGTTTCCTCCCTAGGATGGCCCTGTGGACAGCTGGGTGTGGTGGCTCGTGCTCGCCGTCGGTCTTGGCATACCGCTGGCGATCACCGCGCTGCCGGAATTCGGCCTGTTCGCGGTCGGCGCCGCCGGCGCCGCGATCGCCGCCGGGGTGGGGGCCGGGGTGGTCTGGCAGTTCCTGACCTTCATCGTCGTCTCGGTCGCGATGCTGACCGTGGTGCGGCCGATCGCCTATCGCAAGCTCGACCGGAGCCCGCGGGTCCGGATGGGGATCGAGGCGCTGGCCGGCGCACGGGCCGTGGTGCAGGAGCGGGTGGACGAGCACGGCGGCCGGATCAAGCTCAACGGCGAGATCTGGTCGGCACGGGCGCTGCACCCCGACCACGTGTACGAGCCGGGCCAGCAGGTGGATGTCGTGGAAATCCAGGGCGCGACCGCCCTGGTCGACTAGCGGCCCTCCCGGCCTGCCAGTCGTCCGAGTTGCCCGTCGTAGATGTCCAGGGGAGACACTGTGGAACCCGTCCTGATCGTGCTGATCGTTCTGGTGGTGGTGGCGTTCATCGCACTGATCCGGACGATTCAGGTGATCCCGCAGGCGAGCGCGGCGATCGTGGAGCGCTTCGGCCGCTACACCCGCACCCTCAACGCCGGCCTCAACATCGTGGTGCCGTTCATCGACACCATCCGCAACCGGATCGACCTGCGCGAGCAGGTCGTGCCGTTCCCGCCGCAGCCGGTGATCACCCAGGACAACCTGGTGGTCAACATCGACACCGTCATCTACTACCAGGTGACCGACGCCCGGGCGGCGACCTACGAGGTGGCCAGCTTCATCCAGGCCATCGAGCAGCTCACCGTCACCACGCTGCGCAACATCATCGGCTCGATGGACCTGGAGTCCACCCTGACGTCCCGTGAGGTGATCAACGCCGGGCTGCGCGGGGTGCTGGACGAGGCCACCGGCAAGTGGGGCATCCGGGTCAACCGGGTCGAGCTGAAGGCGATCGAGCCGCCGACCTCCATCCAGGACTCGATGGAGAAGCAGATGCGCGCCGAGCGGGACAAGCGCGCGGCGGTGCTCACCGCCGAGGGCGCCCGGCAGGCCGCGATCCTGCGGGCCGAGGGTGAGAAGCAGGCCGCGGTGCTGAGCGCCGAGGGCGAGGCGCAGGCCGCCGTGCTGCGCGCCGACGGTGAGGCCGCCGCGATCCGCACCGTCTTCGAGGCCATCCACGACGGCGACGCCGACCAGAAGCTGCTCGCCTACCAGTACCTGCAGACCCTGCCCGAGTTGGCCAAGGGCGACGCCAACAAGCTCTGGATCATCCCGAGCGAGGTCGGCGACGCGCTCAAGGGCCTGGGCGGCGCGTTCGGCGGCCTCACCGGCCAGGGCGCCGGACCGGGCGCGGGCCCGGACCTGACCAAGCCGCCGGTGGCGGCGCCCGAGGGCAACGGCAGCCGCCCCGGCGTCGCCGGCGGCGGCGGGCCGCGCCCGGTGGACACCGACCAGAGCGGTGCGGCCCGGCCCCGGGTCACCCCGCCCCGGGAGTACCCGAAGATCGACCCGGAGTAGCGCCCGTGGCCCCGGGCAGTCCCCGGCAGGACCGGCCGGGACTCCCCGGAGCCGGGAAACCCGGTCTCTGATCCTGGAACCCACTGGGCACCCGGCCCGCTGTCCGGCATGATCGCGACCGCCGCCACCCCACCGGGGGCGGACACGCGAGAAGTAAGGACGAGTCCATGACTCCTTGGGAAGGGCTGGCGGTCTTCGCGGCCGGAGCCGGCGCGGGCACCATCAACGTCATCGTGGGATCGGGAACGCTGATCACGTTCCCGGTCCTGCTGGCGGTCGGGCTGCCCCCGGTCACCGCCAACGTCTCCAACACCCTCGGCCTGGTGCCCGGTTCGGTCAGCGGAGCGATCGGCTACCGCCGCGAACTGGCCGACCAGCGCGGCCGCCTGGTGCGGCTGGGCACGGCCGCACTGCTCGGCGGACTGGTCGGCGCCGTGCTGCTGACCCGGCTGCCCCAGGGCGCCTTCAACGCCATCGTCCCGGGGCTGATCCTGCTGGCCCTGGTGCTGGTGGTGATCCAGCCGCGGGTGGCCCGTGCGGTGGCGGCCCGCGGCGGCAAGGTCGCCGACCCGGACGGCAGCCCGCTGCTGGTCACCGGCATCTTCCTGACCGGCATCTACGGCGGCTACTTCGGCGCCGCGCAGGGCGTGCTGATGCTCGCGCTGATGGGCATGCTGCTCCGCGACGACCTGCAGCGGATGAACGCGGTCAAGAACGTGCTGGCGCTGATCGTCAACGCGGTCGCGGCGGTCTTCTTCATGTTCACCGCCTCCATGGACTGGCTGGCGGCGCTGCTGATCGCGGTCGGCTCCGCGCTCGGCGGCCTGGTGGGCGCCAAGGTCGGCCGCCGGCTGCCGCCGGTCGCGCTGCGCACGCTGATCGTGGTGGTGGGCCTGGCCGCGGTCACCAAGCTCCTGCTGGCATGACGCCGCTCGCGCCCGGGCGCCGGCTCCCGGACCGACGCGGGGTCAGCCACTAGCATCACTGAGGCCCGCCTGACCTGGAGCGACGGACCGGAGTGACGCGATGACCAACAGCCCCCTGCTGACCGAGGACGAGATCACCGCGGGCCTGGCCGCACTGCCGGGCTGGCAGCGACAGGGCGCGGCGATCACCCGCACCGCCGACGCTGCCGACTTCCCGTCCGCGATCCGCGTGGTGGTGGCGGTGGCCGAGGCGGCCGAGGAGATGAACCACCACCCGGACATCGACATCCGCTGGCGCACCCTCACCTTCGCCCTCAGCACCCACAGTGCGGGCGGCGTGACCGACCTGGACCTCCGACTGGCGGCCAGGATCGATGCGGCGTTCAACCAGCAGAGCTGACGGGTTCATTCACCGTACCGACACGTTCGCCGACCGTACCGACCGTTGCAGCGGGCCCTGTTGCCAGCCGAACGGTCGGTACGGGTGGGCGGCGTGAGATGCTGTCCGTCGTTGTACGCAGTCGGGACGGACGGAACGCATGGCTCAGGACTTCCCCCCAGCCGCCGACCGGGGGTACCCCCAGGACAGCAGCGGGCCTGATCCCGCCGCCTACGGGCAGCAGCAGGGCTGGTACCCGAACGAGCAGCAGCCCTACGGGACGGCGCAGCCCTACCCGGGGGAGCAGTACGCGGGCGAGCAGTACGCCGCCGACCCGTACGCCCCCGGCGAGTACCCCAACGCCCAGCACCCCAACGCCCAGCACCCCGGCGAGCAGTACGCCGGAGAGCAGTACGCCGGCGACGGGCAGCCCTGGGAGTGGCCCGAGGCCTACCAGGGCATCCCCGAGCAGCAGCACTATCAGGCGGGCGAGGAGTTCGGCCGGCCGAGCGAGCCGCCGCTCTACGCCGACCAGTTCGCCGCCGGGCCCGGCACGGAGGAGAGCGCGGTGACCACCACCGCGGAGTTCTCCGCCGTCGAGTCGCCCGACACCCCCGGATCCGCCGCCGACCCCGAGGCGCCCGTCGATCCCGAGGCGCCCTCCGCGAAGCCGTCCCGCTCCCGCCGTGGCGGCGGCAGTGCTGCGGCCGCCACCGACGGCTCGCTGATCGGCCGCGTGCGCGGCGCCGCGCAGGGCGCGCTCGGTTCCGTGCTCAACACCGAGGGCGCCCCCGGCCACCGGACGCTGCTGATCCGGGTCGCCGCCGGCGTCGCCGCCCTCGGCGTCCTGGTGACCGCCGGCGTGGTCGCCACCAGCGGCGGCAGCACGCACCACGACAACACCGCAGCCCCCTCCAGCGACCCCGGCTTCGCCGTCGCGCACAACAAGATCTGGTCCGCCCAGCCCGCCGGCGCACCGCAGGCAGGCGCCTACGACACCCTGATCGGCAGCTGGCTGCTGGCCGACGCGCTGGTCCGCGCGGACGGCAGCGGCGTGCACGCCTACGATCCGGCCACCGGCAAGCCCACCTGGAACCTGGACGCCCCCGCGGCCGGTGCCACCCCCTGCGGCATGTCGCCCACCGTCAACCCCTCCGGGATCGGCGCCGTGCTCTTCCACGCCCAGGCCGATCCGAAGAGCCCCTGCACCCAGCTCGCCGCCGTGGACACCAAGGCCGGCAAGACCGCCTGGACCAAGCAGCTCTCCGACCACAACCCCTACGCGGCCCAGGTCGCGGTCACCGACGACAAGGTGGTCGCGGTCGGCGACGACAAGGCCATCGCCTGGGGCTCCGCCGACGGCAAGGACGCCTGGCAGTACGGCGGCCAGGGCAAGTTCTGCACGCTGTCCGGCAGCGCCTCCGGTGCCACCGTCCTGCTGCACAGCAGCTGCGTCGACAGCAACCCGGGCGACCAGGTGGTCGCGCTGGGCACCGCCGACGGCAAGACGCTCTGGGCCAAGGGCCTGCCCACCCAGCCCAGGACCGCCACCGTGCTCTCCGCCGAGCCGGCCGTGATGCTGACCACCGGGGACCAGCCGACCGACGACAAGGTGCTCACCTGGAACGCCAACGGCGACCAGGCCGCCACCATCCCGGTCAGCGACCCCGGCGGCGGCCGGCTGGACGTCACCCGCGGCACCTTCGACGCGCTGCCCGGCGTCTTCTTCCAGGACCACAGCATGGTCACCACGCTGGTCGGCGCCGCCGGCGGCCCGACCTCGGCGGTCGCCTTCGACGTCACCAACGGCAAGCAGCTATGGCGCACCCCGGCCAGCGAGAAGGGCACCGTCCGGGCCGTCGGCCTGGACAACGGCACCCTGGTGCTGGCCGCCGACGAGCGCACCGACCAGCCGGCCCACCTGAGCCGCATCACCCTGAGCACCGGTCAGGAGAGCGTCGGCGGCGGCTTCCCGCCCGCCACCGGCTCGCTGCTCACCTCGGGCCGGGTGCTGATGGGCGCCGACCGGGTCGTCGCCGTCCCCGGCCACTCGGCCAACTTCGGTGTGGCCACGGCCTTCCAGGCCAAGGGCTGATCGCGCGCGAGCCCGGTGGTGATCCGGTGGGCCGGCCTGTCCCCTGAGCAGGCCGGCCCACCGGACGTCTGTGCCCCCCGGTCCGGTGGGCCCGCGCGGTCGTCGCCTCAGCCCATGGCGACCGCGACCGGCTGGGCCCCGCCCGGCTGGGCGGCGCGCGGCAGCCAGGGAGCCAACTCGCCGGCCTCACCGGCCCGCAGGCCCAGCGCCAGCAGCAGGGTGGCCTCCGGGGTCGGCTCGAACGGGCGCCGCAGCAGCGCCATCCCGGCCTGCTCCGGAGTCCGGTCGGCCTTGCGCTGGTTGTCGGTGGCGCACGCCGCCACGGTGTTCAGCCAGCTGTCGGCGCCCCCGCGCGACTTGGGCAGGACGTGGTCCACCGTGGTCGCCCGGCGCCCGCAGTAGGCGCACAGGTGCTGGTCCCGCACCAGCACGCCCCGGCGCGACCACGGGGCCCGTTGTCGGAACGGCACTCTGACGTACCGCCGCAGTCTGATCACCCGGGGCACCGGTACCGAGAGCCCGGCGGCACGCATCGCACGCAGGGGATGAACCTGCTCGACCACGGCCTTGTCCTGGAGCACCAGCACCACTGCACGCTGCAGGGACACCGTCGACAGCGGCTCGTAGCTCGCGTTCAGCACCAACGTGTTGCGCATTCCGGACACCTCCCAGGCCCGTCCGCCACCCCGGCGGACCCGACCACTGTGACCGCCAAGCACCTTGTCCGACAACGGAATTTCCCCCGCTCAGCCGCCGGGTGACGGCGGGCGGGCCGCCCCCCCTGCCGCCGCCCGGCCGACTGTCGGCGCCCGCCGTTAGGCTCGGACCCGTGGCCACCGACAGCTCCGCCGAGCACCCCGACGACGGGCCCGCCGCCCTGCCGCGCGCCTTCTTCGACCGCCCCTCCACCGAGGTCGCCCCCGAGCTGCTCGGCCGCCGGCTGCGCTGCACGCTGCCCACGGGCACCGTCGAGCTGCGGCTGACCGAGGTCGAGGCCTACCAGGGTCCGGACGACCCCGCCTCGCACGCGTTCCGCGGGCCCACCGCGCGCAACGCCGTGATGTTCGGCCCACCCGGCCACGCCTACGTCTACTTCACCTACGGCATGCACTACTGCCTCAACCTGGTCTGCGGCCCCGCCCTGCACCCCGGCGGGGTCCTGCTGCGAGCCGGCGAGGTGACGGCGGGAGCGGAGCTGGCCCGCACCCGCCGGCCCACCAGCCGCCGCGACCACGACCTCGCCCAGGGCCCGGCCCGGTTGGCCCAGGCGCTCGGCGTCGACCGGGCCCAGAACGGCGAGGACGCGATCGAGGGCCCGGTCTTCCGCCTGCTGCCCGGCACCCCGCCGCCCGCCGCGCTGATCCGCTCCGGCCCGCGCACCGGGGTCTCCACCGCCGCCGACACGCCCTGGCGCTTCTGGATCGAGGGCGAGCCGTCCGTCAGCCCCTACCGGGCCCACACCCCGCGGCGCAGGCCGCTGGGTAAAACCGCGTAGCGCGGACCGCGTAGTCTCGGACAGGCTGGAACCCGACGGAATTCCCTTCCCGGACCGCCCCCCAGCCGCGGCCCGGACCGACCAAGGAGAAGCGTGACCGTGACGGACATCGTCGACGAGCTGCGGTGGCGAGGGCTGATCGCCCTGTCCACCGACGAGGACGCATTGCGCAAGGCGTTCGCGGACGGCCCGGTCACCTTCTATTGCGGATTCGACCCGACCGCGCCGAGCCTGCACCTCGGCAACCTGGTGCAGATCCTCACGATGCGCCGGATCCAGCAGGCCGGAAACCTGCCGCTGGGCCTGGTCGGCGGTGCGACGGGCCTGATCGGTGATCCCAAGCCGACGGCCGAGCGGGTGCTCAACGCCCCCGAGACGGTGGCCGCCTGGGTGGACCGGCTGCGCGGCCAGATCGAGAAGTTCCTCGACTTCGAGGGTCCGTTCGCCGCCCGCATGGTCAACAACCTGGACTGGACCTCGGGCCTGTCCGCGATCAACCTGCTGCGCGACATCGGCAAGTACTTCCGGGTCAACAACATGATCGCCAAGGAGGCCGTCGCCCGGCGGCTCAACTCCGACGCGGGCATCAGCTACACCGAGTTCAGCTACCAGATCCTGCAGGGCATGGACTACCTGGAGCTGAACCGCCGCTACGACTGCACCCTGCAGACCGGCGGCAGCGACCAGTGGGGCAACCTGACGGCCGGCACGGACCTGATCCGCAAGGCCGACGGCAAGTCCGCGCACGCGCTGGCCACCCCGCTGATCGTCAAGGCGGACGGCACCAAGTTCGGCAAGACGGAGACCGGCACGATCTGGCTCGACCCCGAGCTGACCACGCCGTACGCCTTCTACCAGTTCTGGCTCAACACGGACGACCGCGACGTCTCCAACTTCCTGCGGATCTTCAGCTTCCGCTCGAAGGAGGAGATCGAGGAGCTGGAGCGGGAGACCGCCGAGCGCCCGGCCGCCCGGCTTGCCCAGCGCGCCCTGGCCGAGGAGCTGACCACCATGCTCCACGGCGCCGAGCAGTACCAGCGCGTGGTGGCGGCCTCCAAGGCGCTGTTCGGCCAGGGCGACCTCGCCGAGCTGGAGCCCGCGACGCTGACCTCCGCGCTCGCCGAGGTGCCCAAGGCCACCGTCACCGAGCTGGCCCCGATGGCCGATCTGCTGGTGGCCGTCGGCCTGGCTCCCAGCCGCTCGGCCGCCCGCCGGACGCTGAAGGAGGGCGGCGCCTACCTCAACAACGCGAAGGTCGCGGACGAGGACGCGGTGCCGACCACCGACGACCTGCTGCACGGCCGCTGGCTGGTGCTGCGTCGCGGAAAGCGGAACCTCGCCGCGGTCGAGCTGACGGGTGCATGAGTCAACCGAAAACTGACGCCAGCTCACGCCGACGAAGCATGAGTATGCGTCAGGTGGCTTGAAATGCATCGCCACTGAGCTGCGACTGCTTGCCCGAGGGGCCAGATCTGGTCAGATCTGGCCCCTCAGTGTTTGACGCGACCGCCCAGCTGGCCTAGTGTTGTCCGAGTCGCCTGATCCGGACGGACGGAAGGGGCAGCCGAGAGGCCGGCCCGAACCCACCCGGAGCGACCATCAGATTTGCCGATTTAAAACCTCGCTTATTCCTCCGGGATTCAGCATGGTCCGGACCTGGTCCGGAAATACGGTAAAGTGGCGGTCGCCGCGGAAAAGGCGGACCTGGCCAGCCAGGAAGTCGGAAAAGGCACTGAGCCGGATCTGATAAGCTAGAAACACGAAAGAACGAAGCGCCCGGAGGGGCCACGGAAGTGGCTGCAAAGGAAGCGTCCGTTCCTTGA
Source organism: Kitasatospora sp. NBC_01302 (assembly GCF_035976515.1). Classification (NCBI taxonomy): domain Bacteria; kingdom Bacillati; phylum Actinomycetota; class Actinomycetes; order Kitasatosporales; family Streptomycetaceae; genus Kitasatospora; species Kitasatospora sp. NBC_01302. The sequence goes on along the minus strand of NZ_CP108404.1, from coordinate 2,924,903 downwards.
GAACTCAACAGCGTGCCAAAAGTCAACGCCAGATATGTTGACATCCCCGGCCTTGGTCTTCGGACTGGGGTTGGAGATTCCTTTTGAAGTAAAACACTAGCGAGGACGCAGTGCGCGAGGCCACCCTATTCCGGTGGTTGTCGTGCCGCTCGACGCGGGTGTTGCTCGATTACGAGCAGACATTCACGGAGAGTTTGATCCTGGCTCAGGACGAACGCTGGCGGCGTGCTTAACACATGCAAGTCGAACGGTGAAGCCCTTCGGGGTGGATCAGTGGCGAACGGGTGAGTAACACGTGGGCAATCTGCCCTGCACTCTGGGACAAGCCCTGGAAACGGGGTCTAATACCGGATACGACCTTCCTCTGCATGGGGGTTGGTGGAAAGCTCCGGCGGTGCAGGATGAGCCCGCGGCCTATCAGCTTGTTGGTGGGGTAATGGCCTACCAAGGCGACGACGGGTAGCCGGCCTGAGAGGGCGACCGGCCACACTGGGACTGAGACACGGCCCAGACTCCTACGGGAGGCAGCAGTGGGGAATATTGCACAATGGGCGAAAGCCTGATGCAGCGACGCCGCGTGAGGGATGACGGCCTTCGGGTTGTAAACCTCTTTCAGCAGGGAAGAAGCGCAAGTGACGGTACCTGCAGAAGAAGCACCGGCTAACTACGTGCCAGCAGCCGCGGTAATACGTAGGGTGCGAGCGTTGTCCGGAATTATTGGGCGTAAAGAGCTCGTAGGCGGCCTGTCGCGTCGGATGTGAAAGCCCGGGGCTTAACCCCGGGTCTGCATTCGATACGGGCAGGCTAGAGTGTGGTAGGGGAGATCGGAATTCCTGGTGTAGCGGTGAAATGCGCAGATATCAGGAGGAACACCGGTGGCGAAGGCGGATCTCTGGGCCATTACTGACGCTGAGGAGCGAAAGCGTGGGGAGCGAACAGGATTAGATACCCTGGTAGTCCACGCCGTAAACGTTGGGAACTAGGTGTTGGCGACATTCCACGTCGTCGGTGCCGCAGCTAACGCATTAAGTTCCCCGCCTGGGGAGTACGGCCGCAAGGCTAAAACTCAAAGGAATTGACGGGGGCCCGCACAAGCAGCGGAGCATGTGGCTTAATTCGACGCAACGCGAAGAACCTTACCAAGGCTTGACATATACCGGAAACGGCTAGAGATAGTCGCCCCCTTGTGGTCGGTATACAGGTGGTGCATGGTTGTCGTCAGCTCGTGTCGTGAGATGTTGGGTTAAGTCCCGCAACGAGCGCAACCCTTGTTCTGTGTTGCCAGCATGCCTTTCGGGGTGATGGGGACTCACAGGAGACTGCCGGGGTCAACTCGGAGGAAGGTGGGGACGACGTCAAATCATCATGCCCCTTATGTCTTGGGCTGCACACGTGCTACAATGGTCGGTACAAAGGGCTGCGATACCGTGAGGTGGAGCGAATCCCAAAAAGCCGGCCTCAGTTCGGATTGGGGTCTGCAACTCGACCCCATGAAGTTGGAGTTGCTAGTAATCGCAGATCAGCATGCTGCGGTGAATACGTTCCCGGGCCTTGTACACACCGCCCGTCACGTCACGAAAGTCGGTAACACCCGAAGCCGGTGGCCTAACCCTTGGGAGGGAGCCGTCGAAGGTGGGACCAGCGATTGGGACGAAGTCGTAACAAGGTAGCCGTACCGGAAGGTGCGGCTGGATCACCTCCTTTCTAAGGAGCACATGGCCGGATGCGAGCGAATGTCTCGCACGGTTGCTCATGGGTGGAACGTTGACTATTCGGCACACTGGGTGATGGTTCGTGAGTACTGCTTCGGCGTGGAAAGCGTTTCTTGAGTCTGGTGTGTTGGGCACGTTGTTGGGTCCTGAGGGAACGAGTAATCGTTGTCTCAGTGCCGGTCCCACGGACCGACCTGGTGTTTGCCGGGTTGTGTAGGTGGGTGTCTGGTCGTTGTTTGAGAACTGCACAGTGGACGCGAGCATCTGTGGCCAAGTTTTTAAGGGCGCACGGTGGATGCCTTGGCACTAGGAACCGATGAAGGACGTGGGAGGCCGCGATAGGCCCCGGGGAGCTGTCAACCGAGCTTTGATCCGGGGGTGTCCGAATGGGGAAACCCGGCAGTCGTCATGGGCTGTCACCCATACCTGAACACATAGGGTATGTGGAGGGAACGCGGGGAAGTGAAACATCTCAGTACCCGCAGGAAGAGAAAACAACCGTGATTCCGGGAGTAGTGGCGAGCGAAACCGGATGAGGCTAAACCGTTGTGGTGTGAGACCCGGCAGGGGTTGCCACTTCGGGGTCGTGGGAAAGTTCTTCGGTCGTCTGCCGGCGATCGGGTGAGTCAGAAACCGTATGGGTAGTCGAAGGACATGCGAAAGGTCCGGCGTAGAGGGTAAGACCCCCGTAGACGAAACTTGTACGGCTCACTTGAGCTTCTCCCAAGTAGCACGGAGCCCGAGAAATTCCGTGTGAATCTGGCGGGACCACCCGCTAAGCCTAAATATTCCCTAGTGACCGATAGCGGATAGTACCGTGAGGGAATGGTGAAAAGTACCGCGGGAGCGGAGTGAAATAGTACCTGAAACCGTGTGCCTACAAGCCGTGGGAGCGTCGTTGGTCAGCTTGCTGATCAGCCGTGACTGCGTGCCTTTTGAAGAATGAGCCTGCGAGTTTGCGGTGTGTAGCGAGGTTAACCCGTGTGGGGTAGCCGTAGCGAAAGCGAGTCCGAATAGGGCGGTTGAGTTGCATGCCCAAGACCCGAAGCGGAGTGATCTAGCCATGGGCAGGTTGAAGCGCGGGTAAGACCGCGTGGAGGACCGAACCCACCAGGGTTGAAAACCTGGGGGATGACCTGTGGTTAGGGGTGAAAGGCCAATCAAACTCCGTGATAGCTGGTTCTCCCCGAAATGCATTTAGGTGCAGCGTCACGTGTTTCTTGCCGGAGGTAGAGCACTGGATAGGCGATGGGCCTTACCGGGTTACTGACCTTAGCCAAACTCCGAATGCCGGTAAGTGAGAGCGTGGCAGTGAGACTGTGGGGGATAAGCTCCATGGTCGAGAGGGAAACAGCCCAGAACACCGACTAAGGTCCCTAAGCGTGTGCTAAGTGGGAAAGGATGTGGAGTCGCAGAGACAACCAGGAGGTTGGCTTAGAAGCAGCCACCCTTGAAAGAGTGCGTAATAGCTCACTGGTCAAGTGATTCCGCGCCGACAATGTAGCGGGGCTCAAGCACACCACCGAAGTCGTGTCATTCACAGAATACGCCCAACGGCGCTGTGGATGGGTAGGGGAGCGTCGTGTGCCGGGTGAAGCGGCGGAGGAATCCAGTCGTGGACGGTATACGAGTGAGAATGCAGGCATGAGTAGCGATACAAGAGTGGGAAACTCTTGCGCCGATTGACCAAGGGTTCCTGGGTCAAGCTGATCTGCCCAGGGTAAGTCGGGACCTAAGGCGAGGCCGACAGGCGTAGTCGATGGACAACGGGTTGATATTCCCGTACCCGCTTTGAAGCGCCAACGCTGAACCTCTGAATGCTAAAGCCGTGAAGCCGGCCCGGAGTCTTCGGACAATGGGACGTGGTGGAGCCGCTGATCCAACAGGGTATTAGGTGAGCGATGGGGTGACGCAGGAAGGTAGTCCAGCCCGGGCGGTGGTTGTCCCGGGGTAAGGGTGTAGGCCGAGTGATAGGCAAATCCGTCACTCATTAAGGCTGAGACCTGATGCCGAGCCGATTGTGGTGAAGTGGATGATCCTATGCTGTCGAGAAAAGCCTCTAGCGAGTTTCATGGCGGCCCGTACCCCAAACCGACTCAGGTGGTCAGGTAGAGAATACCGAGGCGTTCGGGTGAACTATGGTTAAGGAACTCGGCAAAATGCCCCCGTAACTTCGGGAGAAGGGGGGCCGGAACTGGTGGAGGCACTTGCTGCCCGAGCTGGGGCCGGCCGCAGAGACCAGCGAGAAGCGACTGTTTACTAAAAACACAGGTCCGTGCGAAGCCGTAAGGCGATGTATACGGACTGACGCCTGCCCGGTGCTGGAACGTTAAGGGGACCGGTTAGCTCTGATTCGTCGGGGCGAAGCTGAGAACTTAAGCGCCAGTAAACGGCGGTGGTAACTATAACCATCCTAAGGTAGCGAAATTCCTTGTCGGGTAAGTTCCGACCTGCACGAATGGCGTAACGACTTCTCGACTGTCTCAACCATAGGCCCGGTGAAATTGCATTACGAGTAAAGATGCTCGTTTCGCGCAGCAGGACGGAAAGACCCCGGGACCTTTACTATAGCTTGATATTGGTGTTCGGTTCGGCTTGTGTAGGATAGGTGGGAGACTTTGAAGCGGCAACGCCAGTTGTTGTGGAGTCGACGTTGAAATACCACTCTGGTCGTGCTGGATGTCTAACCTGGGTCCGTGATCCGGATCAGGGACAGTGTCTGGTGGGTAGTTTAACTGGGGCGGTTGCCTCCTAAAGAGTAACGGAGGCGCCCAAAGGTTCCCTCAGCCTGGTTGGCAATCAGGTGTTGAGTGTAAGTGCACAAGGGAGCTTGACTGTGAGACCGACGGGTCGAGCAGGTGCGAAAGCAGGGACTAGTGATCCGGCGGTGGCTTGTGGAAGCGCCGTCGCTCAACGGATAAAAGGTACCCCGGGGATAACAGGCTGATCTTCCCCAAGAGTCCATATCGACGGGATGGTTTGGCACCTCGATGTCGGCTCGTCGCATCCTGGGGCTGGAGTAGGTCCCAAGGGTTGGGCTGTTCGCCCATTAAAGCGGTACGCGAGCTGGGTTTAGAACGTCGTGAGACAGTTCGGTCCCTATCCGCTGTGCGCGTAGGAGTGTTGAGAAGGGCTGTCCCTAGTACGAGAGGACCGGGACGGACGAACCTCTGGTGTGCCAGTTGTCCTGCCAAGGGCATGGCTGGTTGGCTACGTTCGGGAGGGATAACCGCTGAAAGCATCTAAGCGGGAAGCCTGCTTCGAGATGAGCACTCCCACCTCCTTGAGAGGGTAAGGCTCCCAGTAGACGACTGGGTTGATAGGCCGGATGTGGAAGCCCTGTAAGGGGTGGAGCTGACCGGTACTAATAGGCCGAGGGCTTGTCCTCAGACGCTCGCGTTCACTGTGTGGTTCCCGGGTAGCGAACAGCTATCGCCGGCGAACACTGAGCCGATTTATCGGCTCTGCCACTGGGTCGATTTATTTCGACTCCGGCAAACAAAGAAACACTTATCAACTGAAAAGTGTGTTCGCTGAATACCCAATAGGGTTTCGGTGGTCATAGCATGAGGGAAACGCCCGGTTACATTCCGAACCCGGAAGCTAAGCCTCATAGCGCCGATGGTACTGCAGGGGGGACCCTGTGGGAGAGTAGGACGCCGCCGAACAATTATTCAAAGGCCGTGGCCCCAGCGATGAGCTGGGGCCACGGCCTTTTTGTTTTTCACGAACCACTTGATCCCGCGCAGCCCGCCCGCTGTCCCCCAGCGCGAGCCTGCTGCTGATGCTTGACAATGAAGAAGGTGCCTGGCCCAGCGGCCGGCATCGTGCCGCGTCGGGCATCCCCCTGCCCGACCTGCGGCGAAGCTGATGATGTAGAAGGAGTCACCGCGATGTCGAACCCGCCCCAGGACCGCCCCGACCGTCGATCGGACGATGGCCGAGGCCACGAGTCCCGCTCGCGCGGTGGCTGGTCGAACGACCGTGGCCCGCGCCGCGACGACCGTCCCTCCACCGGTGACCGTGGCGGCTTCCGTCGCGACGACCGTCCGTCCTACGGTGACCGCGACCGCAGTGGCGACCATGGCGGGGACCGCGGTGGTGACCGTGGTGGGTTCCGTCGCGATGACCGTCCGTCCTACGGTGACCGTGACCGCGGTGGCGACCGTGGTGGCTTCCGTCGTGACGACCGTCCCTCGGGCGGCGACCGTGGCGGCTTCCGTCGCGACGACCGCCCCTCGTTCGGTGACCGTGACCGCGGTGGCGACCGTGGCGGGTTCCGTCGTGACGACCGTCCCTCGGGCGGCGACCGTGGTGGCTTCCGTCGTGACGACCGTCCGTCCACGGGTGACCGTGGCGGCTTCCGTCGCGATGACCGTCCGTCCTACGGTGACCGTGACCGCGGTGGTGACCGTGGTGGGTTCCGTCGCGATGACCGTCCGTCCTACGGTGACCGTGACCGCGGTGGTGACCGTGGCGGGTTCCGTCGTGACGACCGTCCCTCGGGCGGCGACCGTGGTGGCTTCCGTCGTGACGACCGTCCGTCCACGGGTGACCGTGGCGGCTTCCGTCGCGATGACCGTCCGTCCTACGGTGACCGTGACCGCGGTGGCGACCGTGGTGGCTTCCGTCGTGACGACCGTCCGTCCACGGGTGACCGTGGCGGCTTCCGTCGCGACGACCGCCCCTCGTTCGGTGACCGTGACCGCGGTGGCGACCGTGGCGGGTTCCGTCGTGACGACCGCCCCTCGACCGGCGACCGTGGTGGCTTCCGTCGTGACGACCGTCCGTCCACGGGTGACCGTGGCGGCTTCCGTCGCGATGACCGTCCGTCCTACGGTGACCGTGACCGCGGTGGTGACCGTGGCGGGTTCCGTCGTGACGACCGCCCCTCGACCGGCGACCGTGGTGGCTTCCGTCGTGACGACCGTCCGTCCACGGGTGACCGTGGCGGCTTCCGTCGTGACGACCGCCCCTCGACCGGTGACCGTGGCGGGTTCCGTCGTGATGACCGTCCGTCCACGGGTGACCGTGGCGGCTTCCGTCGCGACGACCGCCCCTCCCACGGCGACCGCGACCGCGGTGGCGACCGTGGCGGCTTCCGCCGCGAGGGTGGCCGCCCCTCCGGTGACCGCGACCGTGGCGGGGACCGCGGCGGCCGTTCCTACGGCGACCGTGGTGGCCGGTTCGAGGGGCGCCGTGACGACCGTGGCGGCGACCGTGGTGGCTACGACGACCGTCGCGGCCACCAGGAGCCGGTGCAGCGCCTCGCCATCCCCGAGGACGTCACCGGGACGGAGATCGACGGGGACGTGCGCCAGGAGCTGCTGAGCCTGCCCAAGACGCTCGCCGACGACGTGGCGCGCAACCTGGTGATGGTCGCCCGCCTGCTCGACAGCGAGCCGGAGGAGGCCTACAAGTACGCCCGCGTGGCGCTCCGCCTGGCCTCCCGCGTGCCGTCGGTGCGCGAGGCGGCGGGCTTCGCGGCCTACATGACGCAGCGCTACTCCGAGGCGCTGACCGAGTTCCGCGCCGCGCGCCGGATGACTGGTCGCTCGGACCTCTGGCCGGTGATGGCCGACTGCGAGCGCGGTCTGGGCCGTCCGGAGCGGGCGCTGGCGATGGCCGGCGAGCCCGAGGTGAAGCAGCTGGACAAGGCCGGCCAGGTCGAGATGCGCCTGGTCGCGGCCGGTGCCCGCGCCGACCTGGGCCAGTTCGAGGCTGCCGTGGTCACCCTGCAGAGCCCGGAGCTCGCCTCCAGCGCGCTGCACCCGTGGACCGCCCGCCTGCGCTACGCCTACGCCGAGGCGCTGATCGCCGCCGACCGTGCGGACGAGGCGCGCGACTGGTTCGCCAAGGCCGCCGACGCCGACCCGGACGGCACCACCAACGCCTCCGAGCGGCTGGCCGAGATCGACGGCCTGGAGTTCGTCGACACCCTCGACCCGGAGCTCGAGGACGAGGCCGCCGAGGGCGAGGAGGACGAGGTGGCCGAGGCCGCCGAGCGCCCCGAGCCGCGCGGCCGTCGTACCGACCGCGAGGAGGGCACGGACGAGGTCATCTTCGAGGACGACGAGGACGTCGAGGAGTACTACGACGAGGACGACCTGGAGATGGAAGAGGCCGACGAGGCCGAGGTCGCCCGCGCCCTGCGTGACCGCGAGGACAACCGCTGAGCACCAGTTGCCGGTGAGTAGTGCGTGACAGGGGAGGAGGCTCCCGCCCGGCCGGGCGGGAGCCTCCTCCCTTTCGCTGTTCCCCGGACGGGTCAGCCCAGTTCGAGGCTCCGCAGCACCAGCCCGGTGGCGGGCTTGGGGCCGAAGGAGGTGGACTTGCGCGGCATGGTGACCCCCTGCTCGGCGAGCCGGCGCACCACGCCCTCGTCCACCGGGTGCAGCAGGACGGCGGTGCCACCGGTTCTCGCCGCCTCCCGCTCGGCGGCCACGGCCGCGTGCAGGTAGCCGATGTCGTCCGGGCCGTCGGGGACCTGCCAGACGTGCTCCAGCAGGGTGGCGTGCAGCACGGTGGCGTCCAGGTGCCGCCACTCCTCGGGCTTCTCCTTGGGCACGGTGGCGTTGAGCAGTGCCTCGTCGGGGCCGGTGAGCAGGTGGTAGACCGAGTCGCCGGCGGTGAGCACGAAGGCGTTGCCGCCCGCCAGCTTGGCCGCCGCCAGGGCGTCCAGTGCTTCGTTCAGGTCCCCGGACAGCTTCTCCAGCTGCCAGCCGTCCTCGGCCGTGTTCAGCGCCGCCAGCGCGCGTTCGAGCGGCAGCCGGAAGAGCACCCGGTGGATCGCCCGCACCCGCAGCGGGTAGCGGGCGGTGTCCACCAGCAGCACCATGCCGCGGTCCCAGGGGCTGAACGGCAGGTGGCGGTGCTCGCGCTGGAGCCGCAGGTACATCTCCCAGCGGTGGTGCCCGTCGGCGATCAGGGCACGGCAGGTGGCCAGATCACGGGTGACCTCGGCCAGCTGGGCACGGTCGGTTACGGCCCACAGGCGGTGGCGGGTGCCGTCCGAGGTGGTGGTGGTGAGCAGCGGTTCCCGTTCCACGGTCCGCTCGATCACGGCCGCCGCGCCGCCCTTGCCCCGGTAGGTGAGCAGCAGCGGCTCCAGGTTGGCCCGGGTGGTGCGCATCAGGCCGACCCGGTCGGCGACCGGCCGGGGCATCACGTCCTCGTGCGGCAGCACCACCCCGCTCTCCCGGCCGCTGACGGCCAGGGCGCCGATCAGCCCGCGCTGCAGCAGCTCCCCGCTGGGGCTGTCGGCGGCGGTGCGCTGCTCGTAGACGTAGAGGGCCGGCTTCGGATCGGGCGCCAGCACGCCCTCGCCGAGCCAGCGCTTCAGCAGCCGGGCGGCGTGCCGGTAGCGGGTGTCCCGGTCGGGGCGCTCGCCGGTGTCGTCGGGTTCGGGGCGCGGGAGGATCAGGCGGACCACGTTGTGCGGGTCGGCGGTCTCCAGGCTGAGCCGCCGGTGCGGGTCGACCACGTCGTAGGGCGGGGAGGTGACGGCGGCCAGCGTGCCGACCCGTTCGGGGACGTACCGCAACCCGCGGAAGGGCGACAGGGACAGGCCCGCGGCCGCGACGTGTCCCGGGTTGCCGGGGCCGCCGTGCGGGGGTGTCGCGCCGCTTCCTGCACTGGGTGCACTCATCAGATCTCTCCCGTCGGGCTCCGGCCTGATGGGCCGGGGAGGGTGGGGTCTCGGTCGGACCGTTGGACCGGAGGAGCAGGACGCCGGACTACGGGTCGTACGAGGGGTGGTGCACGCCGTGGTCGGCGCCTGCGGACTTGACAGCTTAGTTTCCGTCGCGGGTCCGCCGGATGGCCCGGTGGTGGCCGGGAACGGAAAGCCCCCTCCCGGATCCGCAGTGGCCTCGTCACTGTGAGGTGACCGGTGATCAAACCTGGGAAGGGTATCCGAGAACGGCGTTGTTTCCGAGATGGTGCGGGCTCCCACGATCGTTCGTACGAGCGGGAGCCGGTGGCAGGACGAGAGAAGTGAGGCCGAGCATGAGTGGTGGGCAGGAGCAGGCCGCGGGCGGAGCGGGCGAGCCGCCGGTGACCGGCAGCGCGGACGGGACCCCGCTGGGTGACGTGTACGACTGGTTCCGCCGGGGCGAGCAACTGCTGGCCGAGGGCCATCCGGCGGCGGCCGAGCAGCTGCTGGCGCGGGCAGCGGCGGCCGAGCCGTCCTCCAGGAGCATCCGGGAGGCGCTGGCCAGGGCCCAGTTCGACGTGGGCTCCTACCGGGCGGCGCTGGAGAGCTTCCGGGTGGTGGCGCTGGCCGATCCGTCCGACGACTACGCTCAGTTCGGCTGGGGGATCGCAGCCGCCAGACTCGGCGACTTCGAGACCTCGGTCGAACACCTGGCGCTGGCCGTGGCGATGCAGCCGCAGGTCGCGCACTACCAGGCGGCGCTGCGCCAGAGCAGGGCCACCCTGGCGGCCCGGGCGGGCGCCTTCGGCCCGCTGCTGCCCGGCGCCCCGGGCTACCTGCCGCCGCAGTCGGGCGGCCGGTCCACCGATTCCGACGATGGGGAAGATCAGGCATGACGAACCCGCAGGCTCCCGGCCACAGTGACAAGCCGCTGATGGCGGCCTACGACACGGCGCTGCTCGACCTGGACGGCGTGGTCTACGCCGGCCCGTCGGCGATCGAGCACGCGGTGGACTCGCTGGACGCGGCCCGGGCGGCCGGCATGCGGCTGGCCTACGTCACCAACAACGCCTCGCGTCCGCCCCGGGTGGTCGCCGAGCACCTCACCGAGCTGGGCGTGCCGGCGGCGGCGAGCGACGTGATCAACTCCGCCCAGGCCGCCGCCCGGCTCGTCGCCGAGAAGGTGCCGGCGGGCTCGAAGGTGCTGGTCGTCGGCGGCCCGGGGCTGGTGGAGGCGCTCGCCGAGCGGGGGCTGGTGGCGGTCGAGTCGCTGGCCGACGGTCCGGCGGCCGTGGTGCAGGGCTTCGACCCCTCGGTGGGCTGGGAGCGCCTCGCCGAGGCCGCCTACGCGGTGGCTGCGGGCCTGCCCTGGGTGGCGTCCAACACCGACATGTCGATCCCCACCGCGCGCGGGGTGGCGCCGGGCAACGGGACGCTGGTGGCCGCCGTCCGGGCCGCGACCGGGGCCGAGCCGGAGGTGGCGGGCAAGCCGCTGCCGCCGATGCACCGCGAGACGGTGCTGCGCACGGGGGCCGAGCGCCCGCTGGTGGTCGGCGACCGGCTGGACACCGACATCGAGGGTGCCTACAACGGCGGGGTGGACAGCCTGCTGGTCTTCACCGGGGTCAGCACCCCCGCCCAGCTGCTCGCCGCGCCGCGGCAGCACCGGCCCACCTACCTGGCCGCCGACCTGCGCGGGCTGCTGGAGCCGCACCCGGCGGTGACGGCGGCGGCGGACGGCGGCTTCGAGTGCCGTGGCCGGTCCGCCCGCGTGGTGGACGGCGAGCTGCGCCTGGGCGGTGCCGGCGCGGCGCAGGGGTCCCAGGACGGGCGGTACGACGGGCTGCGGGCGCTGTGCGCGGCGGCGTGGGCGGAGCTGGACCGTGGCGGGGAGCCGCTGGACGGGCGCAAGGTGCTGGCCGAGCTCGGGTTCTGAGCCGCCCTGCCGCCGGGCCGGGTCAGAGCAGGGCGCGCAGGCGCAGCAGGTCGCGGAAGCCGGCCTCCAGCCTGACCCGCCCTGCGGCCCAGGCGCCGGCGAAGTTCAGCCGGCCGCCGACCAGGGCCACCAGGTCGTCGCTGGTCATGGCCAGCCGGATCGCGGCCTTCTCGGTCGGTGCGCCGGGTGCGTGGACGAGGTCCTGGATCCGGCCCTCGCGCAGCATGCCGGTGAAGGTCAGATCGAGGTCGGTGAGCCAGCAGCTGAGCGAGCGGTCCAGCGCGGCGGCCTTGCGGACGTTGCCTTCGGCCTGCGCCATGTTCCGGCTGAGCTGCTCCAGCGCCGCGCGGCATGCGTCGGTGTCGGCCATGATCGGATTCTCCCGGCTCCGGCTGAGGGGTATTCGAGCCACGGTACCCGCTGCGGGCGTTGCTCCTGACGCCGGTTGCTGCCGCGCCCGGCCGGGTGGACACGGTAGCGTCACTTCCGGGGATCAGGACGGCTCGAGGAGGCACCGGGAGATGCGGCAGATGCTTCGGGGGTATGTGGAGTTGGCCGCCGGGCTCGCGGAGGCGGCCGGCAAGCGCGTGGTGGGCACGGCGGTCGAGCTGCTGGAGCGGGCCGGGGTGGACGTGGAGGGGGCCGAGCGGGCCGTCACCACCCAGCTGCCGCCGGCCGTGCAGAAGCTGGAGACCCTCGCCCAGGAGGTCGTCACGGTCGGCCGGGGCGGGCTGGACCTGGCCGTCGGGCTGGCGCGGGCCGAGGCGGAGAAGGCGGTCGAACGGGTCGGCAAGCTGGGCGACCAGGTGGTGAAGGCGGGCGTGGTGCTGGCCTACCTGGAGGGCAAGCTGCGCGATCTGGCCGGCGACGGCCAGGGCAGCGGTGCGGGCGGCGGCACGGCGCCGACCGAGCAGGCGCAGCAGGAGTCGGCGGGGTCGACGTCCGGGGCGCCGAGGCCGGGCCGGGCGGAGTCGCTGTTCGCGGCGGACTGGCAGCCGGAGGCGGACCTGGAGCCGGAGCCGGAGCCCGGCCTGGACGCCGAGCCGGACTGGGACGACGCGCAGACCGGGGCGGCCGGCTGGTACATCCCGCCGGAGCCGGCGGCCGAGCCGGCGGCCGAGCCGGCGGCGCCCCGGAAGCGGACGGTGCCGAAGGCCGTGGCGAAGACCCCGGCGGCGAAGACCCCGGCGGCGAAGAAGACGGCCGCGAAGCCGACGGTCGCGAAGAAGAGCGCGGCCAAAAAGACCGTGGCGGAGAAGACCGCCGCGCAGAAGACCGCCGCGAAGCACACGGCCACGAAGAAGACCACTGCCAAGAAGACCGCCACGAAGAAGGCCACCCCCAGGAAGCCGGCAGGCGACAGCGATGACTGAGCCCGCCGCCCCCCAGCCTGCCGTCGCGGAGCCCCAGCCCGCCCCTGACGACCTCCCGCCGCTCCCCACCCTGTGGGCCCCCGAACCCGCCCCGCTCGGTGTGGAGATCGAGCCCACCGGCCACCCTGAGGTGGACGCCGCGCTGGAGCCGCTGGCCGCTCTCGACGGGGCCCCCACCACGGAGCACGCCGCTGTGTACGAAAATGTCCAGCAGAGCCTCAGTACCATCCTCACCTCGCTGGACGACAGCAACGGCGAGCGCAACAGCAGCTAGGAGCTGAACCACCCGTGGCAGTGGCACGACGCCGACTCGACGCAGAGCTCGTCCGCCGCAATCTGGCCCGCTCGCGCGAGCACGCCAGTGAGCTGATCGCCGCCGGCCGGGTGAGCGTGGGCGGCGCGACGGCGACCAAGCCCGCCACCCAGGTGGAGACCGCGGCGGCCGTCGTGGTGGCGAAGGACGAGAACGACCCCGACTACGTCTCGCGCGGCGGCCACAAGCTCGCCGGCGCGTTCGCGGCCTTCGTCCCGCAGGGCCTGGTGGTCGAGGGCCGCCGGGCGCTGGACGCGGGCGCCTCCACCGGCGGCTTCACCGACGTGCTGCTGCGCGCGGGGGCGGCCGGGGTGCTCGCGGTGGACGTCGGCTACGGCCAGCTCGCCTGGTCGCTGCAGAGCGACGACCGGGTGACCGTGATGGACCGCACCAATGTGCGCGAGCTGACCCTGGAGCTGATCGGCGGCGAGCCGGTGGACCTGGTGGTCGGCGACCTCTCGTTCATCTCGCTGGGCCTGGTGCTCCCGGCACTGGCGGCCTGTGCGGCGCCCGACGCCGACCTGGTCCTGATGGTCAAGCCGCAGTTCGAGATCGGCAAGGAGCGCCTCGGCAGCGGCGGGGTGGTCCGCAGCCCGCAGCTGCGGGCCGAGATGGTCCGTCAGGTCGCGGGCCAGGCCTGGGAGTTGGGGCTGGGTGTGCGGGCCGTGACGGCCAGCCCGCTGCCGGGCCCGTCCGGTAACGTCGAGTACTTCCTGTGGCTGCGCCGTGACGCTGCGCAGCTCGATCCGGCCGAGGCGGACCGGGCCGTGGCCGAGGGGCCCCGCTAGGCTGCCGGGACAGGTGCGTCGAGGCCGGCGCCGCAACAGCGGGGGGACCGGTCCAGGGCCAAAGATGACCCGGTGGACGTTGGGAGAGGGCATTGAGCGAGGGACGTACGGTCTTCCTGATCGCGCACACCGGTCGTGAGGCCGCGCTGCGCAGCGTCGAGCAGTTGGTGGAGGGGCTGCTGAAGGCCGGAATCAGGATCAGACTGCTCGCCGCAGAGGCGGTCGACCTCGACCTTCCCGACGGGGTGGAGACCGTGCAGTCCGGCCACGGTGCGGCCGACGGCTGTGAGCTGATCCTGGTGGCGGGCGGCGACGGCACGCTGCTGCGCGGCGCCGAGCTGGCCCGCGACACCGGCCTGCCGATGCTCGGCATCAACCTGGGCCGGGTCGGCTTCCTGGCCGAGGCCGAGCGCGACGATCTGGCGGTGGTGGTCGACCGGGTGGTGGACGGGGCCTACGAGGTCGAGGAGCGGATGACGCTCGACGTGCTGGTCCGCACCAACGGTGACGTGGTGCACGAGGACTGGGCGCTGAACGAGGCCTCGGTGGAGAAGATCTCCCGGGAGCGGATGCTGGAGGTGGTCACCGAGGTGGACGGCCGCCCGGTGTCCACCTTCGGCTGCGACGGCGTGGTGCTCTCCACGCCCACCGGCTCCACCGCCTACGCGTTCTCCGGTGGCGGCCCGGTGGTCTGGCCGGAGGTCGAGGCGCTGCTGATGGTGCCGATCAGCGCGCACGCGCTGTTCGCCCGGCCGCTGGTCACCTCGCCGAACTCGGTGCTGGCCGTGGAGGTGCAGCCGAAGACGCCGCACGGTGTGCTCTGGTGCGACGGGCGGCGCTCCTTCGAGCTGCCGGCCGGCGCCCGGGTGGAGGTGCGCCGCGGCCGGGTGCCGGTGCGGCTGGCCCGGTTGCACCAGGCGCCGTTCACCGACCGCCTGGTGGCCAAGTTCGCGCTTCCGGTGACCGGTTGGCGGGGCCGCTCGCGCTGCTGAGGCCGGTCGGCCGTCAGACGGCCAGCGTGGTGACCGGTGGGGCGCCGCGCCAGTCCCGCTCGGCCGTCCGGGCCGCCGCCGCCAGCCGTGCGGCGGCCTGGGCGGCGCTGTGGGCGGGCACGGTCAGCGGGACGCGGATGAAGCCCTCGAAGGCGCCGTCCGCCCCGAACTGCGAGCCTGCCGCGATCCGCAGCCCGGCCTGGTCGCCGGCGTGCGAGAGCGCCGCGCCGGACAGGCCCGCGGTGTCGATCCAGAGCGTCATGCCGCCGACCGGCTCGGCGAAGCGCCACTGCGGCAGCCACTCGCGCAGCGCCGGCAGCAGCGCCGCGGAGTCCGCGCGCAGCTGCGCCAGCCGGTGTTCGCGGACCTCGGTGAAGCGCTCGCCCAGCAGGTCCGCGCAGATCAGCTGGTCCAGCACGGGGGTGCCGACGTCGGTGTGGATCCGGTCGGCGGCCAGCCGGCGGACCAGCGCCGGCGCGGCCCTGATCCAGCCGACCCGCAGGCCGCCCCAGAGCAGCTTGCTGGCCGAACCCACGGTCACCACCTGGGCGGCCCGGTCCAGCGCGGCCATCGGCCGGGGCAGCTGCTCGGTGCCCCACCCCAGCTCGGCCATGGTCTCGTCCACCAGCACCACGCTCCCCACCGTCCGCGCGGCGGCCAGCAGTCGGCGGCGCTGGTCCTCACCGATCAGCGCACCGGTCGGGTTGTGGAAGTCCGGGATCAGGTAGACCAGCTTCGGGCTCGCCCCTTGCAGCACCCGGTGCCAGTCGGTCAGGTCCCAGCACGGCAGCTGCTCGGGCCCCTCGGGCCGGTGCTGCGGGACCGGCACCAGGCGGGCCTCGGCCTGCCGCAGCGCCCGCAGCACGTGCGCGTAGCTGGGCGACTCGACGGCCACCCGGTCGCCGCGCCGCAGCAGGGAGCGCCGCACCAGGTGGAGCGCGCTCATCGCGCCGGTGGTGATCAGGATCTGGTCGGGGGTGGTGGGCAGCCCGCGCTGGGTGAACCGCCGGGCCACCACCTCGCGCAGCACCGGGACGCCGGTGGGGTAGGTGCCGTGGCCCAGCGCATAGGCGGGCAGCAGCTCGACGGCACCGGCGGCGGCCTCGGCGAGCATGGGCTGCGGGGCCGCGGGGGAGGCGGCGCCCAGGTCGATCAGCTGCCCGTGGGAGTCGTCGGGCGGCAGCGGGAAGAGTGCGTCGGTGGGCGGGGTGCTGCCGGCCGGCAGGGCCGTCCAACTGCCCGCGCCGCGCCGGCTGTGCAGGTAGCCCTCGCTGCGCAGCGTCTCGTAGGCGGTGGCGATGGTGGTGCGGCTCAGTGCCAGGGCGGCGGCCAGTTCGCGTTCGGCGGGCATCCGGGTGCCGACCGGCAGCCGGCCCTCGCCGATCAGCCGCCGGACCTGGTCGGCCAGCGACCGGTAGGCGGGGCGGCGGGCCGGGGCGTCCGCCGCGGTGGGCGCCGGGCCGGTGGCGCGCAGCAGCCGGGCGAGCGCGGGCGGGGTGATGGTGCTCTGCCAGTCGGCCACGCGGATCAGTCCACCTGAGTCGAATTGGACCTGTCGAGCAGGTAAGTGGACTTCCCATGATGGCAGAGCGCCCGGCCGGTGTGCGGCCGATGCACAGCACCACGACAAGGAGCCCTCATGGCGATCCTCGCCCTGCCGAGCGACACCGCAGCACTCGGCCGCCGTCTGCCGCAACTCTTCGCCGGCCTGGTCCTGTACGGCGTCAGCATGGGCCTGATGTACCGCGCGAGCCTCGGGCTCGACCCGTGGGACGTGTTCCACCAGGGCGTGGCCCGCCTGGTGGGGCTGAGCATCGGCACGGTGGTGGTCCTCACCGGCGCGGCCGTGCTGCTGCTGTGGATCCCGCTGCGCCAGCGCCCCGGCATCGGCACCGTGGCCAACGTGCTGGTGCTGGGCGTGGCGATGGACCGCACGCTGGCGCTGCTGCCCGCCCAGCACGCGCTGGCGCCGCGGATCGCACTGCTGGCCGCCGGGATCGTGCTCAACGGGCTGGCCACCGGCCTCTACATCGGCGCCGAACTCGGCCCGGGCCCGCGCGACGGGCTGATGACCGGGCTGCACCGGCGCACCGGGCGCTCGCTGCGGCTGCTGCGCACCAGCCTGGAGCTGACGGTGCTGCTGGTCGGAGTGCTGATGGGCGGCAACGCGGGGGTGGGTACGGTCGCCTACGCGGTGTCGATCGGCCCGCTGGCGCAGTTCTTCCTGCGCTGGTGCACAGGTGCGCGGCCACGGCCCCGGAAGGAATGAACTTCGCCTCCCAAGACCGCCGCTCGTCGCGCGCCGGGGCCGCGGTCTCGTAAGGTCGTCTCCGTGTTGGACGAGATGCGGATACGGGATCTTGGTGTCATCGACGACGCGGTGGTGGAGCTGGCTCCCGGCTTCACGGTCGTGACCGGTGAGACCGGCGCGGGCAAGACCATGGTCGTCACCAGCCTCGGTCTGCTGCTGGGCGGCCGCGCCGACCCCGCGCTGGTGCGCAACGGTGCCGACCGGGCCGTGGTGGAGGGCCGCCTGACGCTGGCCGCCGACTCGCCGGTGGCCGCCCGCGCGCTGGAGGCCGGCGCCGAGCTGGACGACGGCGCGCTGCTGATCAGCCGGACCGTGTCGGCCGAGGGCCGCTCGCGCGCGCACCTCGGCGGCCGCTCGGTCCCGGTGGGGCTGCTCACCGAGCTGGGTGAGGACCTGATCGCGGTGCACGGCCAGAGCGACCAGCAGCGCCTGCTGCGCCCGGCCCGCCAGCGCGGTGCGCTGGACCGCTACGCCGGCGCCGCGCTGGCCGAGCCGCTGGCCCGCTACCGGAGCGGCTACCGGCGGCTGCGCGAGGTCAGCACGCTGCTCGCGGAGCTGACCACCCAGGCCCGCGAGCGGGCCCAGGAGGCCGACCTGCTGCGCTTCGGCCTGGAGGAGATCGCCGCCGCCGAGCCGGTGGCCGGCGAGGAGCTGGAGCTCGCCGCCGAGGCCGAGCGGCTGGGCCACGCCGACGCGCTCTCCTCGGCCGCCGTGCTGGCGCACGCCGCGCTGGCCGGCGACCCGGCCGATCCCGACCTGCTGGACGCCGGCACCCTGCTCGGCCAGGCGCGCCGGGCGCTGGACGGCGTGCGCGGCCATGACGAGCGCCTGGCGGCGCTGGCCGACCGGCTGGCCGAACTCGGCTACCTCTTCGCCGACGTGGCCGGCGACCTCGCGCTCTACGCCGACGGCCTGGACGCCGACCCGATGCGGCTGGCCACCGTGGAGGAGCGCCGGGCGGTGCTGGCCCAGCTGATCCGCAAGTACGGCGACACCGAGGGGACCACCGCCGAGGTGGTCGCCTGGGCCGAGCGGGGCGCGCTGCGGCTGGCCGAGCTGGACGGCGACGACGAGCGGATCGAGGAGCTGGCCGCCGAGGAGGCCGAGCTGCGCGCCGCGCTGGCGGTGCTGGCCGCCGAGGTCTCCGCGGCCCGGCAGGCCGCCGCGGCCCGGTTCGCCGAGGCGGTCTCGGACGAGCTGACCGAACTGGCCATGCCGCACGCCAGGGTCACCTTCGACCTGAGCCGGATCGACGACCCGGCGGGCCTGGAGCTGGACGGGCGCACCGTCGCCTACGGATCGCACGGCGTGGACGAGGTGGAGGTGCTGCTCGCCCCGCACCCGGGCGCGCCACCGCGCCCGATCGCCAAGGGTGCCTCCGGCGGCGAGCTCTCCCGGGTGATGCTCGCCGTCGAGGTGGTCTTCGCCGGTGCGGACCCGGTGCCGACCTACCTCTTCGACGAGGTGGACGCGGGCGTCGGCGGCAAGGCGGCCGTCGAGATCGGCCGCCGGCTGGCCAAGCTGGCCCGCAGCGCGCAGGTCGTGGTGGTCACCCATCTGCCACAGGTCGCGGCTTTCGCGGACCGCCACCTGGTGGTGGAGAAGACCGTCGACGGCACCGTCACCCGAAGCGGGGTCAAGACCCTCAGCGACGAGCAGCGGGTGCGCGAACTCTCCCGCATGCTGGCCGGACTGGAGGACTCCGAGCTGGGCCGTGCGCACGCCGAGGAACTGCTCGCCGCCGCCCGCGGTCCTCAGGAGGTCTGAGGCCCTCCCGTGGCGCCGACTGTCCAAGAGCCCTCGGGACCTGGCATGGTGGCGACGGAATCAGATGTGAGCGGGATCCCAGAACTGATGTCGGAGCGAAACGACGTGGACCATTCCTCCGCCCGGGAGAGTGCGAACGGCCCGGGCCCGGGCCAGTTGCACGTGGTGCTGGTGCTGTCCGCCGGCAGCGGCGGGATCGGCGCCCATGTGCGCTCGCTGGCCCAGGGCCTGACCGCGCACGGCGTGAAAGTCACGGTGTGCGCGCCGGCCGAGTCCGACGCGCTCTTCGGCTTCTCCCGCACCGGCGCCGTCTTCCATCCGGTGGAGATCACCGCGACCTCGGGCGCCCGCAGCGACGCCAACGCGATCGGGGAGCTGCGCCGCGCCTTCACCAGTGCCGACCTGGTGCACGCGCACGGCCTGCGGGCCGGGCTGCTGGCCGACCTCGCGCTGCGCACCGCCGGGCGGCTGCCCGGGCTGCGGCCCGAGACGCCGCTGGTGGTGACGTTCCACCACGCCCTGCTGGCCACCGGCCTGGAGCGGCGGCTGCAGCGGCTGATGGAGCGCCGGGTGGCCAGGGCCGCCGACCTGGTGCTCGGTGCCTCCTCCGACCTGGTGGCCCGGGCCCGCGAGCTGGGCGCCACCGACGCCCGGCTCGGCCCGGTGGCCGCCCCGCCGCCGGCCGTCGGTCACCTGGACCGGGCGGCGGCCCGGGCCGCGCTGCTGGGCCCCGGCGAGCTGGACCGCCCGCTGGTGCTGGCCGTCGGCCGGCTCGTCCCGCACAAGGGGTTCGGCCAGCTGCTGGAGGCCACCCGGGAACTGACCGGCGAGCCGCGCCCGCTGGTGCTGCTGGCCGGGGACGGTCCGCTGGCCCTGGAGCTGGCGGAGCGGGCGGCCGCCGAGCGGCTGCCGGTGCGGCTGCTCGGGCACCGCACCGACGTGCCCGGACTGCTGGCCGCCGCCGATCTGGTGGTGATCAGCAGCCGCTGGGAGGCCCGCTCGCTGGTCGCCCAGGAGGCGCTGCGGGCGGGCGTGCCGCTGGTGGCCACCGCCGTCGGCGGGATTCCCGAGCTGGTGGGCGACGCGGCGGTGCTGGTGCCCGGCGGTGACCCGGCGGCGCTGGGCGGCGCGGTGCGCGAGCTGCTGGCCGACCCCGCGCGCCGGGCCGCGCTGGCCAAGGCGGGCCCGGCCCAGGCCGAGACCTGGCCGGACGAGGCCGCCACCGTCGCGCAGGTGCTCAGCACCTACGACGAGCTGGTCCAGCGCGGCTGAGCCGGTCCGCCCCCCAGGGCTTGTCCGAGGAAATTGTCAGACAAGCCCTGACGGCACGGGGCGGACCGGCCCGGGGTCAGGCCGGCTGCTGCGCGCTGTGCTGCGTGCCCTGCCGGGCGGCGGCTTCGGCGGCCAGCGGCTGCGGTGCCAGGAAGGCGGCGCCGCAGGCGGTCAGCCGCAGCGCGGTGTCGATCAGCGGCACGTGGCTGAAGGCCTGCGGGAAGTTGCCGACCTGCCGCTTGAGCCGCGGGTCCCACTCCTCGGCCAGCAGGCCCAGGTCGTTGCGCAGCGCGAGCAGCCGGTCGAACAGCTCGCGGGCCTCGGCCACCCGTCCGATCATCGCCAGGTCGTCGGCGAGCCAGAACGAGCAGGCCAGGAACGCGCCCTCGTGGCCGGAGAGCCCGTCGACGTTCTCGCCCGACTCGTCGTGGGTGGGGTAGCGCAGCACGAAGCCGTCCTCGGTGGACAGTTCGCGCTGGATCGCCTCGATGGTGCCGATCACCCGCTTGTCGTCCGGCGGCAGGAAGCCCACCTGCGGGATCAGCAGCAGCGAGGCGTCCAGCTCGGTGCCGCCGTAGTACTGGGTGAAGGTGTTGCGCTCGGGGTCGTAGCCCTTCTCGCAGACGTCCGCGTGGATCTCGTCGCGCAGCGCCCGCCAGCGCTCCAGCGGGCCCTCGGCCTCGGTCTGTTCGATCAGCTTGATGGTGCGGTCCACCGCGACCCAGGCCATCACCTTGGAGTGGACGAAGTGCCGGCGCGGCCCGCGCACCTCCCAGATCCCCTCGTCGGGGGCCTTCCAGTGCTCCTCCAGGTAGCCGATCAGGCGCAGTTGGAGCAGGTGGGCGTGGTCGCTGCGGGACAGTCCGGTCATCTGCGCCAGGTAGAGCGCCTCGACCACCTCGCCGTAGACGTCCAGTTGGAGCTGGTCGGCGGCGCCGTTGCCGACCCGCACTGGCTGGGAGCCCTCGTAGCCGGGCAGCCAGTCGAGCACCGACTCGTTCAACTCGCGCTGGCCGGTGATGCTGTACATGATCTGCAGGTTCTCCGGGTCGCCGGCCACCGCGCGCAGCAGCCACTCGCGCCAGGCCCGCGCCTCCTCCCGGTAGCCGGTGCGCAGCAGCGAGGAGAGGGTGATCGCGGCGTCCCGCAGCCAGGTGTAGCGGTAGTCCCAGTTGCGCTCGCCGCCGATGTCCTCGGGCAGCGAGGTGGTGGGCGCGGCGACGATACCGCCGGTGGGGGCGTAGGTGAGCGCCTTGAGGGTGATCAGCGAGCGGACCACGGCGTCGCGGTAGGGGCCCTGGTAGGTGCACTGGGCGACCCAGTCGAGCCAGAACTCCTCGGTCAGCGTCAGCGAGCCCTCGGGGTCGGGGATCTCCGGGGGCGGCAGGTGGGAGGCCTGCCAGGTGAGCGCGAAGGCCACCCGCTCGCCGGCCGTGATGGTGAAGTCGGCATAGGTGGTGAGGTTGCGCCCGTAGGTCTCGGCCTCGCCGTCCAGCCAGACCGAGTCGGGCCCGGCCACCGCGGCGGTGCGGTGCACGTCGCCCTGCTCGACCCGGTGCACCCAGGGAACGATCTTTCCGTAGCTGAAGCGCATCCGAACGGCCGAGCGCATCCGCACCTGGCCCGAGACGCCCTCCACGATCCGGATCATCTGCGGCACCGGTTCCTGCCCGCTCAGGTGCCGCGGCGGCATGAAGTCGATCACCCGCACGCTGCCGCGCGGGGTGTCCCACTCCTGCTCCAGGATCAGCGAATCGCCCCGGTAACGGCGCCGGTCGGCCGGCACGGCGGGAGCCGCCGCGCTGCTCGGCACGGCCTTGAGATCACTCGTATCGGTGAACGGCGCACGCGGCGCGGGTGCGGTCGGCACCGCGCCGGCCTGGCTCTGGGGAGCAACGGGGGCGGCCTCGGCGGGGCCGATCCGCCAGAAGCCGTGTTCATCGGTGCCCAGCAGGCCGGCGAAGACGGCGGGGGAGTCGAAACGGGGCAGGCAGAGCCAGTCCACGGCGCCGTCTCTGCTGACCAGCGCGGCGGTCTGCATGTCTCCGATAAGTGCGTAGTCCTCGATACGGCCGGCCACGTGCATCTCCAGTTCGCGGTAGTGCTCGGCGGTCGCCGACGGAGGCGAGAGCGTCACTGCGGGGCCGGGGGTGATGCGGATACCAGGGCCAGGGCCGCTCGGAACCGCTGGTGACGGTGGCCGAGGAGGGGCCGCGCGAGGGTGTCGGTGAACAGCGCACGGTGGGTTTCTGGACTTGCCTGGCAATGAACTGGTGGTGCGGGGAGTCCGGTCGCGCATCGGGGACGGAGAGGTGTCGTCCGGACCCCTCGTCCTCGGCTTTTGCTCTGCTGTCGGCGATGCGTCCGTGCAGGATACGACGCCAGGGCTGGGCTCAGCACCCGGAAACGATCAGGTACCGCCGTCTGCTCAGGCGCAAGGGGTGAAAGTAGCCCGCATGGGTGAGAGGAGCCGCCGGACGGGGCATCCGGCAGTGATCACTGCGGGCCATCCCGCCCTGGTCAGCTCGGCGGACGGCGCCCTGCGCCTGCGGGCGGACCGGCACCCTTCCGGGCCATCGGACGGGCGTGGGACCGCGCGCTGTCCTGCTCGCTGATACCCTGGTATCCCGTGGACTGGTGGATAAACCGCCCCGGACCCGCTGACTGACGACCCCGGTTTTTCGGCCTCTCGTCGGCTCTGCGGACCGCACATCCACCGGCGTCATCCTCGACAGCGACCCACGGGAGCCCCCTCTTGGCACAGCCCCATTCCGGCAAGGCGGCGAACGGCCGCGCCGTGACGACCAAGCACCTCTTCGTCACCGGGGGTGTTGCCTCATCGCTGGGCAAGGGCCTCACGGCCTCCAGCCTCGGTGCCCTGCTCAAGGCCCGCGGCCTTCGAGTGACGATGCAGAAGCTCGACCCGTACCTGAACGTGGACCCGGGCACGATGAACCCCTTCCAGCACGGTGAGGTGTTCGTCACCGACGACGGTGCCGAGACCGACCTGGACATCGGTCACTACGAGCGCTTCCTCGACACCAACCTGCACGGCTCGGCCAACGTGACCACCGGTCAGGTGTACTCGACGGTGATCGCCAAGGAGCGGCGCGGCGAGTACCTGGGCGACACCGTCCAGGTCATCCCGCACATCACCAACGAGATCAAGTCCCGGATCCGCCGGATGGCGACCGAGGACGTCGACGTGGTGATCACCGAGGTCGGCGGCACCGTCGGCGACATCGAGTCGCTGCCGTTCCTGGAGGCCGTGCGCCAGGTGCGCCACGAGGTCGGCCGGGACAACGTCTTCTTCGTGCACGTCTCGCTGCTGCCCTACATCGGCCCCTCCGGCGAGCTGAAGACCAAGCCCACCCAGCACTCGGTGGCCGCGCTGCGCAACATCGGCATCCAGCCGGACGCCATCGTGCTGCGCGCCGACCGCGAGGTGCCGCAGGCCATCAAGCGCAAGATCTCGCTGATGTGCGACGTGGACGAGGAGGCCGTGGTCGCGGCCATCGACGCCAAGTCCATCTACGACATCCCCAAGGTGTTGCACGGCGAGGGCCTGGACGCCTACGTGGTGCGCCGGCTCGACCTGCCGTTCCGCGACGTGGACTGGACCACCTGGGACGACCTGCTGCGCCGGGTCCACGAGCCGCAGCACATCGTCAAGGTGGCGCTGGTCGGCAAGTACATCGACCTGCCCGACGCCTACCTGTCGGTCACCGAGGCGCTGCGGGCCGGCGGCTTCGCCAACAACGCCCGGGTCGAGATCAAGTGGGTCACCTCCGACGACTGCGAGACGCCCGAGGGCGCGGCCGAGCAGCTGGGCGACGTGGACGCGATCTGCATCCCCGGTGGCTTCGGCGACCGCGGTGTGACCGGCAAGGTCGCCGCGATCACCTACGCCCGGGAGAACAGGATCCCGCTGCTCGGACTCTGCCTGGGTCTGCAGTGCGTGGTCATCGAGGCCGCCCGCAACCTGGCCGGCCTGCCCGAGGCCAACTCCACCGAGTTCGAGCCGGCCGCCAAGCACCCGGTCATCTCCACCATGGCCGAGCAGCTGGCGATCGTGGACGGCAAGGGCGACCTGGGCGGCACCATGCGCCTGGGCCTCTACCCGGCCAAGCTCGCCGAGGGCTCGATCGTGCGCGAGGTCTACGGCGGCGAGCAGTACGTGGACGAGCGCCACCGCCACCGCTACGAGGTCAACAACGCCTACCGCGCCGACCTGGAGAAGACCGGCCTGGTCTTCTCGGGCCTGTCGCCCAAGGGTGACCTGGTGGAGTACGTCGAGTACCCGCGCGAGGTGCACCCCTACCTGGTCGCCACCCAGGCGCACCCGGAGCTGAAGTCCCGTCCGACCCGCCCGCACCCGCTCTTCGCGGGTCTGGTGGCCGCGGCGATCAAGATCAAGACCGGCGCCGAGTAACACGGCGGCGCCTCTCTGAACCTCGGCTCGTACCGAACGGCGGCCTCGCGGACCACGCGGGGCCGCCGTTCGGCGTTAGATTGTGTCGTACTGACGAGAAGTGGGGAGATCGCAATGCCTGACGGGATCGGGGAGCACGGGATTCGGGACGTGGCGGAGCAGTGGGAGGTGCGGGCCACCGAGCTCCCGTTCCAGGGCCGGGTCACCGGGGTGCGCAGCGACGAGGTGCTGATGCCCGACGGCAGCTACGCCCGCCGGGACTACCAGACCCACCCGGGCTCGGTCGCGGTGCTCGCGCTGGACGACCAGCAGCAGGTGCTCCTGGTGCGCCAGTACCGCCACCCGGTGCGCCAGCGCCTGTGGGAGCTGCCGGCCGGGCTGCTCGACGTGCCGGGGGAGAACCCGCTGCACGCCGCCCAGCGCGAGCTGTACGAGGAGGCGCACTGCAAGGCGGAGACCTGGCGGGTGCTGGTCGACTTCTACTCCTCGCCCGGCGGCACGGACGAGGCGCTGCGGCTCTTCCTGGCCACCGACCTGGCCGAGTCCGCGCAGGAGAGGTACGAGGCGCAGGGCGAGGAACTGGAGATCCAGACCGCCCAGGTGCCGCTCGCGCGGCTGGTGGAGCTGATCCTGGCCGGCGAGCTGCACAACCCGACCCTGATCACCGGCACCCTCGCGCTGCACGCGGCGCTGACCGGCGCCGGCCCGGCGGCACTGCGCCCGGCCGACGCCCCCTGGCCGGCCAGGCCCTTCACCGCTGCTTAGGTCGTGCGCGGACTCCCTCGTGAGGGTCATCTTCAGGAGGGAGTTGACGCATCGTCTAGTGCGGTTGGGTGATTTGCCACTTGGTCATACCGATGTCCGCTCGGCCCGGCGCTCCCAGCGAACTACGCTTCGCTGACGGGAAGCTGGGCGACCGGGTCGGGAGTGGCGCAGGTGGCGAGAAAGACGGCGACGATGGACGCACGTCCGGCCCCCGACGGGCCGGTGGCCGGCCTGCCGCCGGGCCCCGAGCCGTTCGCCGGGCGGGCGGCCGAGCTGGCCGCGCTGCGCACCGAGGCCGGCCGCCCGGCCGGGGCCGCCTGCCGGGTGCTGGTGGTCAGCGGTCGCGCCGGCTCCGGGCGCACCGCGCTGGCCCGCCGCTTCGCCCGTTCGGTGGCCGGCGGGCGCCGGGTGCTGGTCGCCTCGCTCAGCGCGCCCGACGGCAGCGCCGTGGCGCCCGGGGCCGTGGCCCGGCGCCTGCTGGCCGCGCTCGACCACTCTCCGGCCGCCGCCCCGCCGCCGGACGGCGCACCCGGCGAGGCCGAGGATCCGGCCTGCGCGGGCCTGCGGGAGGCGCTGACCGGGCGGGAGACCCTGCTGCTGCTGGACGACGTGGCGAGCGCCGAGCAGCTGCGCCCGCTGCTGCCCGCCGAGCCGCGCTGCCTGGTGCTGGCGGTCACCAGCGGGCCGCTCAGCGCGTTGGCCGACCGCTTCCGGGTCGACCCGGTGATCCTGCGCGGCCTGGACGAGCCGGCCGCGATCGAGCTGCTCACCACGCTGGTCGGCGGCACCCGGATCAGCTGCGACCCGGTGGGCGCGGCCGAGCTGGCCGAGGCCTGCGCCGGGCGGCCCGCCCCCCTGCGGCTGATGGCGTACTGGTTGCGGGCCCACCCCAAGGCGGCCGTGCCCGAGGCGGCCGCGGCGCTGCGCGAGGCGGGCGAGGAACTGGGCGGGGAGGGCGGCGGCGAGGTGCTGGCCGCCGCGTTCATGCTGCGCTACCGGGCGCTGCCGGTGGCGCAGGCCCGGCTGCTGCGGACCCTCACGCTGGCCCCCGACGGCGTGGCGGACCTGCGCACCGCCTCCGCGCTGGGGGGCTGCCCGGCCCCGGAGGCCGCCGCCGCGCTGCACGCGCTGGCCGAGGGCGAGCTGCTGGAGCAGCTGGAGGCGGCGGCCGACGGCACCGCGCGGTACCGGGTGCCGGGCCGGTTCTTCGCCCAGCTGACCGCGATGCGGAGCGAGCTGGACCGCCCCGGTGAGGTGCAGCTGGCCCGCGCCCGGCTGCTGGAGCGGCTGGTGCGGCTGGTGGACTCGGCCCGCGCACTGCTCGACCCCGGCCGGCAGTCACCCGATCCGCTGCCCGGGCCGCTGCGGCTGCGGACCGCGGCCCACGCCCGCCACTGGCTGCTGGGGGAGCGCGAGTCGCTGCTGGTGACGGCCGAGCTGGCGATCGGGCAGGGTGATCTGGACGGCTCGGCGGCCCGGCTGACCAGCGCGCTGCTGCGGGCGCTGCCGCTGGCCGGCCCGCTCGCGCCCACCGACGCGGTGCGGCTGCACCAGCTGGTGCTGACCTGGGCCGAGCGGCAGGGCGCGGCGCGCCGGGCGGCGGCGGCACTGCTCAACCTGGCCGAGCTGCGGGCCGCGGCCGGGCAGTGGGCCCGGGCCTGCGAGGACTACCGGGCGGCCCTCGCGCACAGCAGGGATCCGCTGGACGATTCGGTCGCGGCCCGCGCGCTGGAGGGGGTGGGCGAGTGCCACCGGGCGCTGGGCGACGCGGTGCGGGCGGCCGACAGCTACGGCCGGGCGCTGGCGCTGCGGCGCGGCCTGGACGAGCCGGCGGCCCAGGCCCGGCTGCTGGCCCGGATCGGCGAGGCGCACGCCGCCCAGCGCCGTTTCGAGGAGGCGGCCCGGGAGTACCGGGCGGCGCTGGGGCTGCTGCGCCGGCTCGGTGACGAGCGCGGCACGCAGGCGGTCGCGGCGGCGCTGGCGGCCCTGGCGCCGCGCTCCGCGACGGACCGGGCCCGCTAGGGCCCGGCGGGCCCGTCCGGGGCTGCCCAGGGCGTCGGCCGGTGCTCCACGGGGCTCCGGCCAGCGGTTTTCGCGGTCGCCGGCCGCCGGTCTTGCGGCCGGTCCCGGGCGGGATGGGAAGGTTTGCCGGTTCTGGGCGGGTTTGCCAGGAAAACCCAGAGGCATGCCTACGAATCTGCCAACGTGTCCAGCGGATTTAGTCACTTTGGAAGGCTGGCGGATCTGCTGGGCTTCATTACACTCGACATTGTCGCGCAGTGCAGCGTGTCCCGGCCATGCCGGAGGCCTGCCCGCGTGCGGCACCCGCCGGTCTTCCCCCGGTTGGGACTCCCATGGCAAGAGGGACGTGTTTAACCGTGACCAAGGTCGGCATCCCCCGCGAGGTCAAGAACCACGAGTACCGCGTGGCCATCACGCCGGCCGGCGTGCATGAGCTGGTCCGCAACGGCCACGAGGTCTTCATCGAGGACGGCGCCGGCGTCGGCTCCTCCATCCCCAACGAGGAGTACGTGGCCGCCGGTGCCACCATCCTCGCCACCGCCGACGAGGTGTGGGCCACCGCCGACCTGCTGCTGAAGGTCAAGGAGCCGATCGCTCAGGAGTACCACCGCCTGCGCAAGGGCCAGACGCTCTTCACCTACCTGCACCTGGCGGCCGACCGGGCCGGCACCGACGCGCTGGTCGCCTCCGGCACCACCGCGATCGCCTACGAGACCGTGCAGCTGGCCAACGGCGCGCTGCCGCTGCTCGCCCCGATGTCCGAGGTCGCGGGCCGGCTGGCCCCGCAGGTCGGCTCCTACCACCTGATGCGCCCGGCCGGCGGCCGCGGCGTGCTGCCCGGTGGCGTGCCCGGCACCCACCCGGCCAAGTGCGTCGTCATCGGCGGCGGCGTCTCCGGCTGGCACGCGGCGACCATCGCGATCGGCATGGGCTACGACGTGACCCTGCTGGACCGCGACATCAACAAGCTGCGCGAGGCCGACCGGATCTTCGGCAACAAGATCAAGGCGATCGCCTCCAACTCCTTCGAGCTGGAGAAGGCCGTCATCGAGGCCGACCTGGTGATCGGCGCGGTGCTGATCCCGGGCGCCAAGGCCCCCAAGCTGGTCACCAACGAGCTGGTCTCCCGGATGAAGCCGGGCTCCGTGCTCGTCGACATCGCGATCGACCAGGGCGGCTGCTTCGAGGACTCCCGTGCCACCACGCACGCCGAGCCGACCTTCGAGGTCCACAACTCGGTCTTCTACTGCGTGGCCAACATGCCGGGCGCCGTCCCGAACACCTCCACCTACGCGCTGACCAACGCCACCCTGCCCTACATCGTGGAGCTGGCCAACCGGGGCTGGAAGGAGGCGCTGCGCCGCGACGCCGCGCTGGCCAAGGGCCTGAACGTGCACGAGGGCCAGATCACCTACGGCGCCGTCGCCGAGGCGTTCGGCCTGCCCTCCATCTCCCTGGACAGCGTGCTCGCCTGACACACCGCCAGGGTGGCCTGACACCCCGGCAGGACGCCCGGCGACCGCCGCGCGGTCGTCCGTCGGACCCCCGAAGGCCCCTGGTCGGCAGCAGCCGACCGGGGGCTTCGGCATGCGTCAACGCGCCGAGGGTCGGCTCACCCGCCCCTTGACAGAACCCGGTCGGGCGGCCGACACATCGGGCCCACTACCGTGGATTGTGTTGCTGCGAACGCCCGAAACGGCCTAGAGTCGCAAACCGTCGGCATGGTGTCAGGCTGACGAATCGACATAATGCCCTGGATGCCCAAGGAGGTAAGACGACTTGTGAATGAGTCGACATTTGCTCCCGGGGGTGGTCAGCCAGGACTGGCGGAGCGCGTCTCCGGACAGCCGACCGACGACACCGGGGCCGCATATTCCACCGTCGGAGCCAGCGAGATCGGCACGGTCGCCGTGCGGACCTTCGAGGCCCGGCAGGCCGCCGCGCACAGCGCCGGCCCCGATGTCTACGAGGCCGATCTGAGCTCCGCACAGCATCTGGGCTACAGCGAATTCGCCTACGGTTCCTACGACGACCCGGACGCCGAGTACGAGCCGGACCCGGAGTACGCCGCCACGCTGGCCCCCGACGCGGCCCGCCAGCGCCGTGAGCGGATCGGTCCCACCGGCCGCCCGCTGCCGTACTTCCCGATCCCCGCGCCGCTGGCCGAGCACGGCCCCGCGCAGATCATCGCGATGTGCAACCAGAAGGGCGGCGTCGGCAAGACCACCTCCACCATCAACCTGGGCGCCGCGCTGGCCGAGTACGGCCGCCGGGTGCTGCTGGTCGACTTCGACCCGCAGGGCGCGCTCTCGGTGGGGCTCGGGGTCAACCCGATGGAGCTGGACGTCACGGTCTACAACCTGCTCATGGAGCGGGGCCTGACCGCCGACGA
The DNA here is from genome assembly GCF_035976515.1 of Kitasatospora sp. NBC_01302. Taxonomy (NCBI): domain Bacteria; kingdom Bacillati; phylum Actinomycetota; class Actinomycetes; order Kitasatosporales; family Streptomycetaceae; genus Kitasatospora; species Kitasatospora sp. NBC_01302. Next base: position 2,895,174 of record NZ_CP108404.1, on the reverse strand, counting down.
GGTGCTGCTGAAGACCGCCGTGCCGGGCATGGACCTGCTGCCCTCCAACATCGACCTGTCGGCCGCCGAGGTGCAGCTGGTCAGCGAGGTGGCCCGGGAGTCGGCGCTGGCGCGCGCGCTCAAGCCGCTGCTGCCCGACTACGACTACGTGATCATCGACTGCCAGCCCTCGCTGGGCCTGCTGACGGTCAACGCGCTCACCGCGGCGCACAGCGTCATCGTGCCGCTGGAGTGCGAGTTCTTCGCGCTGCGCGGGGTCGCGCTGCTGACCGAGACGATCGAGAAGGTCTGCGAGCGGCTCAACCCCGAGCTGCGCCTGGACGGCATCCTGGCCACCATGTACGACTCGCGCACCGTGCACAGCCGCGAGGTGCTGGCACGCGTGGTCGAGGCCTTCGGCGACCACGTCTTCCACACGGTGATCGGGCGCACCGTCCGGTTCCCCGAGACCACGGTGGCCGGCGAGCCGATCACCACGTACGCGACCAACTCGGTGGGCGCTGCCGCCTACCGGCAGCTCGCCAGGGAGGTGCTCGACCGGTGCCGCCCCGTCGAGTGAGCCTCCCGGGGGCCGACGAGCTGTTCCGCACCACCGGGGGGATGGCGCTCTCGCCCTCCCTGGCCAGTCGCTCGGCCGCCGACCCGGTGGACGGCGGCAGCGGTGCGCAGCAGCCCGACGCCACTTCGGTGGACGCTCCCTCGGCGGACACCGGGACGGGCGCCGTCGGCGCGACCGTGCAGCGCCCCCGCATCGAGCGGGTGCCGGGTGTCCCCGGCGTCCCCGCCGGCACGGCCGGCAGCGCCCCGCTCAGGGCCCCGCAGGGCGGCGTGCCGGCACCGGCCGGGTCCGAGGAGCAGCAGAGCGGCGACGGCGCGGCCAGGCGCCGTCCGCGCGGGCGCGCGCCCCGGCGCCCCAGCGGGCGCGAGCGGCACGACGAGAAGATCACCGTGTACGTCTCCGCCGAGGAACTGATGGACCTGGAGCACGCGCGCCTGGTGCTGCGCGGCGAGCACGGCCTCGCGGTGGACCGCGGCCGGGTCGTGCGGGAGGCCATCGCGGTCGTCCTGGCCGACCTGGAGCAACGGGGTGAGGCCAGCATCCTGGTCCGGCGGTTGCGCGGCCGTTGAGCGCGGTCGGCGTGTGAGGATGGGCCGCGATGTCCAGCACCCGCACGGATCCCGCAGCAGCCCCGGCCGAAGCCCCGTCCGGCGTCCCTGACGCCGCCGTCGGTGGCGGCGCCGATGCGGCGCGCGGTGCGTTCCAGGTGCGGCTGGCCAACTTCGAAGGGCCCTTCGACCTGCTGCTCGGTCTGATCGCCAAGCACAAGATGGACGTCACCGAGGTCGCCCTCGCCCAGGTCACCGACGAGTTCATGGCCCACCTGCGCGCCATGGGGCCGGACTGGGACCTGGACGCGACCACCGAGTTCCTGGTGGTCGCAGCCACCCTGCTCGACCTCAAGGCGGCCCGGCTGCTGCCCGTCGCCGAGGTCGAGGACGAGGCGGACCTCGCGCTGCTCGAAGCCCGTGACCTGCTCTTCGCCCGCCTGCTGCAGTACCGCGCGTACAAGCGGGTGGCCGACGTCCTGGAGCAGCGCTGGGCCGAGGAGCAGCGGCTGCGCCCGCGCACCGTGGGCCTGGAGCCGCAGCACGCCGAGCTGCTGCCGGAGGTGGTGATCCACGTCGGCCCGGAGCGCTTCGCGCAGCTGGCCGCCAAGGCGATGACGCCCAGGCCCAAGCCGGCCGTCTACGTGGACCACATCCACACCCCGGCGGTCAGCGTCCGCGAGCAGGCCGCGCTGGTCACGGCGTACCTCACCGCGCACGGCTCGGCCGGCTTCGCGGCCCTGGTGGCCGACGCCGGGGACACCCTGGTGGTGGTGGCCCGGTTCCTGGCCCTGCTGGAGCTCTACCGCGAGCGGGCGCTGGCCTTCGAGCAGCCCGAGGCGCTGGGGGAGCTGACGGTCCATTGGGTGGCCGACCCGCAGCGGACGGTGATCGAGGTGACGGACGAGTTCGACGGCGGCGCCGGCGAGGCGCCCGGGCGAGGAGAGGGAGCCGGGGATGAGCGGGACCGCTGAGGACCACGGGGCCGCCGGGCAGGGCGGCCGGCCCGCGCGCCGCGCGCTCGGCCTGCCGGGCCAGGCGCGCGAGGGCGAGTGGCAGGAGTCGGCCTATCCCGGCGCGGTGGAGGACGGCCCGGCGGGCGAGGCCGCGCAGTGGGTGGAGCCGGCCGCGGCCGAGCCGCTGCCGGTGCCGCCGCAGGCCGTCCCCGAGGCGGTGGCAGCGCTCGACCTCCCCGACCTTCCCGGCCTCCCTGAGGGCCCTGGGGGCTCCGAGGGCCTGGCGGACCCCGAGGCTTTCGCGGAGGCGCCGACCGGGCCGGCGGTCGCGCTGCGGCCCGCGCTGGAGGCGGTGCTGATGCTCGCCGACGAGCCGGTCACCGAGGCGCGCCTGGCGCAGGTGATGGAGCGCCCGCGCGCCGAGGTGGCCGCCGTGCTGCGCGAGCTGGCGGCGGAGTACACCGCGCAGGGGCGGGGATTCGAGCTGCGGCTGGTGGCCGGCGGGTGGCGCTACTACAGCGCGGCGGCCTGCGCGCCGGTGGTCGAGCGCTACGTGTTGGACGGTCAGCAGGCACGGCTGACCCAGGCCGCCCTGGAGACGCTGGCGGTGGTCGCCTACCGGCAACCGGTGTCCAGATCCCGGGTCTCCGCGGTACGCGGTGTGAACTGTGACGGCGTGATGCGTACCCTGGTACAGCGAGGACTGGTGGAAGAGACCGGATCCGAGCCCGAAACAGGTGCGATCCTGTATCGGACGACGAACTACTTCCTGGAACGGATGGGGCTGCGCGGCTTGGACGAGCTGCCGGAGCTCGCGCCCTTCCTGCCCGAGGTCGACGACGTGGAAGCGGAGTCCCTCGAAGGCACGGTGCTCGCGGACGCGGTGGCCGCTGCGGGCGCACGGGAAGTGCAGTGAGGTCGGCCGGCACGACCCGCACTTTCCGATGGAATCGACGTACGGACATTTGATGCGTAGCAGTGGCAGCGGTAACGGCAGGAACAGCGGCGGCGGTAGCCGGGGAGGCTTCGGCGGCGGCAGTGGGCGGGGCGGCAGCAGCAGCGGCGGCGGCTACGGCGGCCGGGGCGGCAGTGGTGGCGGCAGCAGCAGCGGCGGCGGCGGTTACGGCGGCCGGGGCGGCAGTGGTGGCGGCAGCAGCAGCGGCGGCGGTTACGGCGGTCGTAGCGGTGGTGGCAGCAGCAGCGGCGGCGGCCGGGGCGGCAGCGGCGGCGGCTACGGCGGCCGGGGCGGCAGCGGTGGTGGCAGCAGCAGCGGCGGCTACGGCGGTCGTGGTGGCAGCGGCGGCGGCGGTGGTTACGGCGGCGGCAGCGGTGCCGGCCGCGGGCGCAGCGGTGGCGGGAGCACGGGCGGCGGTCGGGACGACCGCCGCGACGACCGCCGGCAGTACCCCGACCGTCCGCTGCGCCCCGAGGAGCGCCGCTACGACCGTCCCGAGTACGGCGGCGGCCCCAACGCCACCCCCGCCCGCGGCGGCTTCGCCGGCCGGCGTCCCGGCCCCGCGCCGCGCCCGCGCCGCGAGGGCCAGGGCGCCCCTGGCGACCCGCGCCGCCAGCCGCCGCAGCGCTCGCGCGAGCTGCAGGCCAAGATCGAGGACGCGGTGCTGCGCCGCCACGACGGCCCCGGTGCCAAGGCGAGCAGCGAGGAGGGCGAGCGCCTGCAGAAGGTGCTGGCCCGGGCCGGCGTCGGCAGCCGCCGCGCGTGCGAGGAGCTGATCGAGCAGGGCCGGGTCGAGGTCAACGGCTCGCTGGTCACCGAGCAGGGCAAGCGGGTCGACCCCGAGAACGACGAGATCAAGGTGGACGGCCTGACCGTCGCCACCCAGTCGTACCTGTTCTTCGCGCTGAACAAGCCGGCCGGCGTGGTCTCCACCATGGAGGACCCGGACGGCCGCCAGTGCCTGGGCGACTACGTGACCAACCGGGAGACCCGGCTGTTCCACGTGGGCCGGCTGGACACCGAGACCGAGGGCATCATCCTGCTCACCAACCACGGCGAGCTGGCCCACCGGCTGACCCACCCGCGCTACGGCGTGACCAAGACCTACCTGGCCGCGATCCAGGGCCCGATCCCGCGCGACCTGGGCAAGCAGCTGGCCCAGGGCATCGAGCTGGAGGACGGCTTCGCCCGCGCCGACAGCTTCAAGGTCGTCTCCAACGTCGGCAAGAACTACCTGGTCGAGGTCACCCTGCACGAGGGCCGCAAGCACATCGTGCGCCGGATGCTCGCCGAGGCCGGCTTCCCGGTGGAGAAGCTGGTCCGCACCCACTTCGGCCCGATCGCGCTCGGGGACCAGAAGTCGGGCTGGCTGCGCCGGCTGACCAACCCCGAGGTCGGCCAGCTGATGCGCGAGGTCGGTCTCTGACCCCGCCCCGCCAGCCGTCCAGGGGCCGCGCATCCGTCGGGTGCGCGGCCCCTGCCGTGTCCGCCGGGATTCCGTGCCGGATTGCGCGGGTCGGCCGGGGCGGGTTGTCACGGGGAACGTCCGTGGCAGAAGATGGCCACGAAAACATCACTCGACAATTGGCGTGAAGCCGCCATGTGTGGGGAGGGGACGTCATGCTTGACGCTTTCAGCGCGCTCGGGCTCTCCGAGCCCGACGGTCAGGTCTACGCCGCACTGGTGGCCGCCCCGCAGTCCACCGCCGCCGAACTCGCCGCCCGCTGCGGCCTGACCGCCCAGCAGAGCGGCAAGGCGCTCAGCCGGCTCGCCCAGCACGGCATGGCCACCCGGGCGCCGGTCGAGCGGGACCGCTACCTGGCCGTGGCACCCGACGTCGCCATCGGCACCCTGATCGGCCACCGCGAGGCCGAACTGCGCAGCGCGCGGGCCGAGATGCACCGGTTGATGGACGCCTTCCGCGAGGCGTCGCGGTTCACCGACCCGGCCCGTTCGGTCGAGGTGCTCACCGGCGGCGAGGCGATCGCGCAGCGCCTGGCGCACCTGCAGGACACCAGCATCCAGCAGGTGCGCGGCTTCGACTGCCCGCCCTACGTGCAGGACCCGGTGGCCAACCTGACCCGCCAGCGCACCCGGCTCAAGGCGGGCGTGCGGTACCGCACCGTCTACGACCGGGAGGCGGTGGCCTGGCCCGGGCGGCTGGAGAACGAGATCCTGATCGGGGTCCAGGACGGGGAGGAGGCCCGGGTGCGCAGCACCCTGCCGATGAAGATGATCCTCTCCGACCTCCGGATGGCGATCATCCCGATCAGCATCGGGGACAGCGTGCTGGACGCCGCCTACGTGATCCACCCCTCCGCGCTGCTGCAGGCCCTGGATGGGCTCTTCGAGGCGGAGTGGGACCGGGCGGTGCCGCTGCAGGCCGCGCTCGGCACCGAGCCGGGGCCGAACGAGCCGGAGTCGGACCAGCGCAAGCTGCTCGGCCTGCTCGCGGCGGGCCTGACCGACGAGTCGATCGCCCGCTCGCTGGGCTGGAGCGCGCGCACCACCCAGCGCCGGCTGCAGGCGCTGATGCGCGAGTTGGGTGCGACCACCCGGTTCCAGGCCGGCATGGCGGCCCGCGAGCGCGGCTGGCTGTAGCCGGCCGGTCGGGGGCCGGGGCCCAGGCCGGCCGCGCCGGTCAGCTCCAGGGCTCGAAGCGGGCCCAGCGTCCGTCCGAACCGCGTTCCAGCTTGGCCAGGCCCTTGACGGCGCTGCGGTTGAGCCGCCCGTAGATGTGCGGGAAGAGCACGTCGGGTGCCACCCCCAGCGGGCGCTCGCCGCTGGGCGCCTCCCAGCGGAGCATCGGCTCCACCTCCTCCGGGTCGATCAGCAGGGCCATCAGCGGATCCGGCGCCGTGGCGAAGAACAGGTTCGCCACGGCCAGGGCGGTCGGCTCGTCCGGCGAGCAGTGGATGAAGCCGTCCGTCAGCAGTGAGCCGGCGCTGTACGGCCGGCCGGGATCGCGGAGCCAGTCGTCCAGGGGTGCGAGGTGCAGGATCATAGGTCTTTTGTACCTGACGGCTACGCGGTCAGCCCCGCGACCTTGGCCGAAGCGAGCACCTCGTAGACCAGGGTGACGGTCCGTCGGCCCCCGGGCGGCAGCGGCAGCTCCCAGCGGACCACGCCCTCGGCGTCCACCTCCGCCGGGGCCGGGTCGCACTCCTGCGCGCGCAGCCGCACCTCGACCGCCGAGACCTCGGAGACCGGGATCCGCTCGCGCAGCGTCAGGGACCGCTCGCCCTGCTCGCCCGGTGCGGAGAGCCGCGAGACGTGCACCCGCACCGTGCGGGTCAGCACGCTGCGCTGGCCCAGGCCCGGCAGGCCCGAGCTGCTGCGGCTCTCCGCGACCTCGCGGAACAGCCGGTAGTCGTCCGCTCCGGGGAAGGCCAGCTCGGCCGTCGCCCCGGTGGCGGTGAAGCGCAGCTCGCCGCGGCCGACGTAGCCGCTGTCGCGGACCAGCTCGACCGGGCCGGCCAGCAGCGGGTGGCCGGCCCGGTTGCCGAACCGCACCACCTCGCTGACCAGCGCGGAGAGCTCGGGGGCCGCGGTCAGCTCGGCGCCGGCCGGTGCGCTGAAACCGGCCAGCGGGATCCGGTGCGCGCGACCGTCGCCGGGCAGGTTCGCCGGGGCCGGGGCGGTCAGCACCCGCACCTCGCCGCCGTCGTCCACCCCGGGCAGGTCGCCCGCGGCAGCCGTCGCTGCGGTGCCCGGGGCGGTGCCGTCCGGGCCGAGCGTGCCGATCTCCTCCTCGCGCAGTTCGACCTCCACGGTGCGGCGCTCGGCGCTGCTCAACTCCCGCAGCGTCAGCCGGTCCTCGACCAGCAGCGGCGGCTCGGCGGCGAGCGCGGAGCGGGCGGTGGAGAGGGTCAGCCGCACCCCGGACCAGTCCTCGCCGGTGGCCTGCCAGAGCACCGCGTCCGACTCCAGCCGCAGCTCCTTGCCGGTCAGCACCGCCCGGTAGGCCGGGCGCCAGAGCGCGCAGGGCGTCAGGTGGCGCACCGTCAGGGCGGCGGTGGCGGGGCGGTCGGCCAGCACGGTGAGGTCCAGGTAGGCGGTCAGCTCCCGGGGCTGCGACTCGGCGTCGGCCAGGGCCTGCCGCGCGGCCTGCTCCTGCTCCGCGAGCTCGGCCAGCTCCGCCTCCAGCGCGCGCAGCCGCTCGCCGTGGGTGTCCTGCTCCTCGGCCACCCGGTCCAGCTCCCGCGACCAGCGCGCCGGTTCGGCCTCGCCCAGGCCGGTGCCCTCGCCGATCTCGCGCAGCAGGTCGGCGTCCAGCTGGTCGAGCAGTGCCAGGCGGGCGGTCAGCCGGTCCCGGCGCTGGGCGCCGGTGCGCAGCGCCGTCTCCAGCTCGTGCAGGCGGTGGCGCAGCGTGGAGTCCCCGGCGCCGGGCGGGCCCACCTCGCGCGGGGTCCAGCTGCGGGTCAGCCGGGCGTCCAGCACCCGGGCGGTGGCGTCGGCGGCGGCCAGCTCGGTGCGCAGGCTGTGGTCGACGGCCAGCGGGCTGACCGGGCCCAGGCGCAGCCGCTGCTGGCCCGCGGCGAGGGTGAGGGTGGCGGTGCGCTCGACGTGGGCGCGGTCCTCCAGGCAGGTGACGGCGGTGACGGGGAGCGGGGTGGTCGGGTGGACCTCGGGCGTGGGCATCTGGTCAGCTCCTTCGGTTTCCGCCGGTCAGGGCCTTGCCGGCCGGAATGCGGATCTCGTAGCCGGCGCTGAGCGCGACCCGGCCGCCGGGCGGCAGGTCGACCTGCCAGAGCCGGCTGCCCGGCGGATGGATCTCCAAGGGGGTGGCCGGGGCGGACCAGGGCGGGGTGCCGGGGCGCTCCTCGATCCTGATCTCCTTCTCGCCGGTCACCGGGATCCGCTCGCGGACCTCGACCGTCACCGGGCGGGTCAGCCGGTTGGCCAGCTCCAGGTGGATCTGCTCGGTGAGCACCGTGGTGGAGCCGCGCAGGCCGGCCGTGGACTCCTGCGACTCGGTCCGCCGGGTCACCCGCACGCTCTCCGCCACGCCCAGGCCGATCCGGCGGGTGGCGCCCGGGGCGAGCGTGGGCAGCGCGGTGGTCAGCAGGAACGCGTCGTCCACGGTGACCTCCAACGGGCCGGCCAGCAGCGCGCGGTCACCGGTGTTGGCCAGCAGCAGGGTGGCGTAGACGGTCGGGTCGACGGCCGGCACGCAGACGTACTCGGGGCGCAGCGCCACCGGGAGCCGGCCGAGGCCGACGGTGTGCCAGACGCCGTCGGAGGGCACGTCGGTGCGGGCCTCGGCGTCGTGGCGCTGGTCGAAGGAGCCGGCCGAGACCCGGGGCGGGACGGCGTGCGGGGGCAGCGCGGGCGCGAGGGCGTGGTCCGCGGCGGTGCGGTGCCGGGCGTCGGGGTGCAGCCGCCCGCGCCGGCCGGCCGGGGCGGTGGGCCCGGCCAGGGTGAGGCCGGCGTAGTCGAGCAGGTCGGGGGCCGGGTGCGGGGGCTGCGGCTCCGGCGGCACGGGTGCGCCGGGCGCGGGCGGGGCCGGCGGAGCGCCGTCGAACGAGGCCAGCTGGGCGTGCATGAGGCGGGGCGCCCCGGCGCCGGGAGGGGGACCGGAGGGCGTGGGCGCGGACTGGGGCGCGCTCGGCGCGGCGGGCGGCGGTCCGCTCGGGACCGCGCCGTAGGACCTGGGGCCGGCGGCGCGATGCCTGAGCTGCTCGGGCCGGGGCGGCCCGGCCGGTGCGGCGCCCAGCGCGACGGGCTGCGGGCGCGGGGCGGGCGCGGTCGGCCGCGGGACGCTGTCGTAGTCCGCGAAGAGGTCGCCGAGGCCGCTCGGCGGTTCGCGCCAGCCGGAGGGCGCGGGGGCGGGCTGGCGCCGGCCGATCCGGATCGAGCGGAGCTCGGGCAGCCCGGCCGGGCGGTGCAGGTCGGCGCTGGAGAAGGCGATCCGGACCCCGCTCCAGTCCTCGCCGGTGCGCTGGGCGACGGCGGCGCGCAGCAGCAGGGTGCCGCTCGCGCCGTCCTGCCGGTGGTCCAGTTGATAGGTCGGCACCCAGCGGGCGTCCGGGACCCGGTACTCCAGCGCGACGGCGATCGGCTCGGCGGGCAGCGGCCGGGCGTCCTCGTCCGGGGTGAGGGTGAGCAGCACCACCGCGCTGGTCCCGACCGGGGTGGTGGGCTCGGCGGTGGAGGCGCGGGCCAGCCGGTCGGCGAGCAGTTCGCGCTCGCGGGTGGCCTGCCGCAGCTGCTCGCCGAGCGCCTCGGCCTCGGCGTGCAGCACGGTCAGCCGCTCGTCGACGAAGTCGGCGAGGGTGAGCAGCGCCTCGGCGGGCGCGCGGCGCAGCGGCTGGGCGCCCTGGCCCGGGGCGGCGGGGCGCCCGGGGTCGGTCGGGTGCTGTGGTGGGGGCACGGCGCGCAGCTCGGCGGTCTGGGCGATCCGGGTGGCCAGCCGCCCGCTGCGCGACGACAGGGCGGCCTCGGCCTGCTCGGCCTGCGTCAGCCGGGTGCGCAGCTCGGGCAGCTGCTCGGGCTCGGTCAGCCGGGCCTCGGCCTCCTGGCGGACCTCGGTGATCCGCCAGCCGGCCGGGCCCTCGGGCAGCGCGGCGCGCAGCGAGTCGGGGCGCAGCGAGGAGGGCAGGCCGGTCAGCCGCAGCCGGCGCGGGGCGGGCGGGCTGCCCTCGGGCGCGCTCTGGACCGGGAGGGTGCCGTGCGCCAGGCGCCGGCAGACGGCGCCCGAGGCGTGGACCACCACGCTGTCCAGCACGGTGGGCCAGGCCGGTGGCGCGGTGGTGTCTGTTCGCTCGTCGGTCATGCCGTCTCCCCTGGTGCACCGCTGTTTCCGGACCGCTGCGATGGCCCAGTCTGCCCGTCGTAGGTGACAGCTGTCACAGGCACGCGGCACGCATACGGGCCGGGGCCTGTCCCAGGGGGCGGGGGAGCAGAGCCGGGACGGGTGCGGGAGGATGTGGAGATCGTCCATCGTCCCCTCCAGGAACGCAGGAGAACAGCAGCGCCATGCGTACTGTCGCCGTCGTCGGCACCGGTCTGATCGGCACCTCCGCCGCACTCGCGCTGACCGGGCGGGGCATAGCGGTCCACCTGTCCGACGCCGACCCCGACGCGGCCCGCACCGCCGCCTCGCTGGGCGCGGGCACCGTCGAGGAGCCCACCGAGCCGGTGGACCTGGCGATCATCGCCGTCCCGCCCGCGCTGGTCGGCAAGGTGCTGGCGGACTGCCAGCGCAGCGGCCTGGCCCGCTCCTACACCGACGTGGCGAGCGTGAAGTCCGGACCGCGCGCCGAGGTCGCCGCGCTGGGCTGCGACACCGTGCACTACATCGGCGGCCACCCGATGGCCGGCCGTGAGCAGTCCGGGCCGCTGGCCGCGCGCGCCGACCTGTTCGAGGGCCGGCCCTGGGTGCTCACCCCCACCGCCGACACCGACACCGGGACGCTCAACGCCGCGCTGGAGCTGGTCGCGCTCTGCGGCGCGATGCCGGTGGTGATGGACGCCGCCGCGCACGACCGCGCCGTCGCGCTGGTCTCGCACACCCCGCAGCTGCTCTCCTCGCTGGTCGCCGCCCGCCTGGAGCACGCCGACGAGACGGCCGTGCGCCTGGCCGGGCAGGGGGTGCGGGACGTCACCAGGATCGCCGCCTCCAACCCGCGGATGTGGCTGGACATCCTGTCCGCCAACGCCGGGGTGGTGGCCGACATCCTGGAGGAGCTGGCTGCCGACCTGGGCACCACGGTCGCCGCGCTGCGCGCGCTGGAAACCGGCGACGAGACGGTCCGGCAGGCGGGCAGCGCGGACATCGAGGCGGTGATGCGCCGTGGCAACCACGGCCAGGCGCGGATCCCCGGCAAGCACGGCGCCCCGCCCACCCGCTACGAGACGGTGGTGGTGGCGATCGGCGACCAGCCGGGCGAGCTGAGCCGGCTCTTCCGGGAGGCCGCCCGGGCCGGGGTCAACATCGAGGACGTGGCGATCGACCACTCGGCCGGCCAGCGGGTCGGCCTGGTCCAGCTCCAGGTGGAGCCCACGGCCGTGCGGCGGCTGGTGGAGGCGCTGGGGGAGCGCGGCTGGGACGTGCGGGACTAGGCCGGGGCAGGTCCGGCGGCAGCGGCAGCGGGAGGGGTGTCCGCGGTCGTCTAACCTTGAGGTAACTCCCCGGGTGTTGAGAAGAGAGGTTCCCTGTGGACACTGCCGACCGAGCGCACGCCGCGGTCGTCGTCGCCATCGACGGACCCTCCGGCTCCGGCAAGTCGACCGTCTCCCGCGCGGTGGCGACCCGGCTCGGCCTCAGCTTCCTCGACACCGGTGCCATGTACCGGGCGATGACCTGGTGGATGCTGGCCAACGAGGTCGACGTGGAGGACCCGGAGGCGGTGGCCATCGCCTGCGGCAAGCCGGTGATCGTCTCCGGCACGGACGCCGACGGCCCGACCATCACGGTCGACGGCCAGGACGTCTCCGGCCCGATCCGCGGCCCCGAGGTGACCGCCAAGGTCAGCGCGGTCGCCGCCGTCCCGCAGGTGCGGACCCGGCTGGTCGAGCTGCAGCGCGGTTGTGCCGGGCACGCCGAGCGGGGCATCGTCGCCGAGGGCCGGGACATGGGCACGGTGGTCTTCCCCGACGCCACGGCGAAGATCTTCCTGACCGCCTCCGAGGCCGCCCGGGCCGAGCGGCGCGCGGCCGAGCTGCGGGCCAAGGGCGTGGACGAGGCGACCATCGCCGCGATGGCGGCCGACCTGGGCCGCCGCGACGCCGCCGACTCCTCGCGGGCCACCGCACCACTGACCCAGGCCGCGGACGCCGTCCTGGTGGACACCAGCGACCTGACACTGCAGCAGGTCATCGACACCATCGCCGAGTTGGTGGAGCAGCGGGCCGGCCAGCGTTCGGCCGCCTAGAGCCCCTGCCTGACGAGTTTTTTTACGCGCTGCCCGACGTTCGCGTCCGGGCAGGTACGCACGGTCCGTCCGGTCGACGGGCGGACCGGGAAATGGAACAGACGAAGATGAGCAACGAGCACGTCGCCGACGGTGCCGACCACGGTGAGCTGGATCCGGCCGAGTACGCCGAGTTCATGAGCCTGGCCGCGGAGGAGGGCTTCGACGGCGAGGACCTCGACCTGGCCGAGCACGAGCACGTCCCGCTGCCGGTGCTGGCCGTCGTCGGCCGCCCCAATGTCGGCAAGTCGACCCTGGTCAACCGGATCATCGGCCGCCGCGAGGCGGTCGTCGAGGACAAGCCCGGCGTCACCCGCGACCGGGTGAGCTACGAGGCGACCTGGAACGGGCGCCGCTTCAAGGTGGTCGACACCGGCGGCTGGGAGATCGACGTCCTCGGCATCGACGCCATGGTGGCCGCGCAGGCCGAGCTGGGCATCGAGACCGCCGACGCCGTGCTCTTCGTGGTGGACGCCAACGTCGGCGCCACCGACACCGACGAGGCCCTGATCAAGGTGGTCCGCCGGGCCGGCAAGCCGACCGTGCTCTGCGCCAACAAGGTCGACGGCCCGTCGAGCGAGGCCGAGGCCTCCTACCTGTGGTCGCTGGGCCTGGGCGAGCCGTACCCCGTCTCCGCGCTGCACGGCCGCGGCTCCGGCGACCTGCTGGACGCCGTGATGGAGGCGCTGCCCGAGGCTCCGCCGCAGACCTTCGGCGTGGCCGTCGGCGGCCCGCGCCGGGTCGCGCTGATCGGCCGCCCGAACGTCGGCAAGTCCAGCCTGCTGAACAAGGTGGCCGGCGAGGAGCGGGTCGTCGTCAACGAGCTGGCCGGCACCACCCGCGACCCGGTCGACGAGCTGATCCAGCTGGGCGGCAAGACCTGGAAGTTCATCGACACCGCCGGTATCCGCCGCCGGGTCCACCTGACCTCCGGCGCCGACTTCTACGCCTCGCTGCGCACCTCCGCCGCGCTGGACAAGGCCGAGGTCGCGGTCATCCTGATCGACTCCAGCGAGCCGCTCGCGGAGCAGGACACCCGGATCATCTCGATGGCTGTCGAGGCCGGGCGTGCCGTCGTGGTCGCCTACAACAAGTGGGACCAGATGGACGAGGAGCGCCGCTACTACCTGGAGCGCGAGATCGAGCAGGATCTCGTCCAGGTGCAGTGGGCGCCCCGGGTCAACGTCTCGGCGCTGACCGGCCGGCACATGGAGAAGCTGGTCCCGGCGATCGAGACGGCGCTGGCCGGCTGGGAGACCCGGATCTCCACCGCCAAGCTGAACGCCTTCCTCGGTGAGCTGGTCGCCGCCCACCCGCACCCGATCCGGGGCGGCAAGCAGCCGCGCATCCTGTTCGGGACCCAGGCCGGCACCCGGCCGCCGCGGTTCGTGCTCTTCGCCTCGGGCTTCCTGGAGGCGGGCTACCGGCGGTTCGTGGAGCGCCGGCTGCGCGAGGAGTTCGGGTTCGTCGGGACGCCGATCTCGATCTCGGTGCGGGTGCGGGAGAAGCGCAAGCGCAAGTAGTGGTCGCTCGTCCGTCTCTTCCTCTTCCTTTAATAGGGGAGGGGAGGACGGGCAACGCGGAACGTGAACGGTCCGGTGGCTGGAGCAGCCACCGGACCGTTCTGTCTGTGCGCGGGTCAGCTGCGGCCCGGGGGGAGCGAGAGCAGCGCGCCGCGGTGGCGGCCCGGGGTCGCCGGGGCGGGGGCGGCCGGTGCCGGGGCGGCGACCGGGGAGAGGTAGCCGGCGGCGACCCAGCCCTGGCCGGTGCTGGCCTGGCCCTGCGGGTGCTGGTGCTGCTGCTGCTGCTGGTTGGGCTGGTGCTGCTGGGGGTTCTGGTGCTGTTGGTGCGGCTGATGGTGTGCGGGGTGGGGCTGGTAACCGGTGTTCTGGAACTGCTGGTGACCGGTCTGGTGGTGGACCGCCTGCTGCTGCGGCACGAACTGCGGGGCGCCCGCCGGCTGCCCCGCGTGGGTGGGGAACGCCTGGTGGTGCGGGAACGCGGCGAACTGGTGGTCCGCGGCGAGGGAGGTACGGCTGCCGTACGGGTCCCGGTAGCCGTCCAGCTGGCCGAGGTGCGGGGCATGGAGCGAGCCGGCGTGCGGTCCGGAGTGCGGGCCCAGGTGTGCGCTGGCGTGCGAGCCGGGGAAGGGGCGCTCGCGCACCGCGAAGCCGGTGAACCGGAGGTCCTCCTCGCCGCTGCGGTCGCCCGGCAGCGCGCGGAAGAGGCGGCGGTACTCGGAGTACAGCTCGTCGTAGATCGGCGTCGGGGTGGGGGCGACCGGATGATCCCCGTCGTACGACGGCCTCATCGCCGGGATCCCTCGGGTTGCGGTGGTCTGGCGGAAGGCTGAGGTCACGTCGTAGCTGTACACGCAGAGCCCAACGAGCGAAGCCTGACGGGGATGCGGCCGGGGCGGCGGGCGCCCGGGGCACCGGGGCGTGATGGGCGCTTGCGGTCCGTCGCGCGCCGGTGCCCCCGGGGCTCGTGGTCGCTCAGGTACCGGCCAGCGGGAGGCTGGCGGCCACCAGCAGGCCCTGGGCCGCCGCGCGGTCCAGTGCGTTGCGCAGCAGGTCCTCCCGGGGCTGGCGGCCGATCGTCCCGGCGGGCGCGGCGTACATGATCACCTCGGACTGCCGGGCCGCCGCCGCGCGCCAGGCGTCGGTGACCACCAGCGGCTGGTGCGCCTGCCACCAGGCGCTGTTGCCGACCGCGGACGGCTGCAGGATCGCGTGCAGCCGTCCCATCGCGACCAGCACCGACCAACCCGCCAGCCGGGCCGGCGGCTTGTCGACGTCGTTGATCGGCAGGAAGCCGTGGTCGCAGAGCAGCGGGAGGAACTCGTCCGCGCCGGTCACCGTGCCCGGCCGGCCGACAGGCCCGGTCGGCTCCACGACCAGCGCGGCGTGGCCGGTGTCGCCGCAGAGCACCAGTCCGCAGGTGACGCCGAGGACGGCCGGCTCGCCCGGAGCCGGGACCCTGGCGCCCTGGTCGGCGGCGGGAGCGGCCGGGGCGGTCGACGGGGCCGGAGCGGGGGCGGTGGGGGCCGGGGCGGCTGCGGCGGGGCTGGGGGCCTGGGGCGCGGGCACGGCGTGGGACGGGGTGACCGGCAGGCCCAGGGCGTCCACGGCGGCGGCTGGGACCGCGCCGGCCGGGTCGACCGCGGCCCCCGGGACGCCGGGCTGGGCGTAGGGGTCCGCCGGGTAGCCCGCCTGGGTCGGCTGTCCGCTGCCCTGCGCCTGGCTGATGCTGCGCACCGCCCCGAGCAGCTGCTCCTCGGAGACCGGCACGACCTGCGAGGGGATGCACCGTGCGTGGGCGAACGCCAGCACCGCCGTCTCGTCACCGACGAAGAGCACGGTGCTGGTCGGCTCGCTCTGGGAGTCGCCGGGGGTCCGACAGGAGGTGCAGTCGTAGGTGTCTGGGGTGTGGGCGCCGCCGAGAAGTTGGTCGGCCTCGTCGTCGCCGATCTCGGCTCGGACCTCGTCGCTGACATCGAGCATGCGCGGCAACAGGACTCCTAGATTCGTTGGCTGGGCGGCCCGGGCAGGCCCGGCCGCCATTACCAACGGCGGGCTGTGGTCGGAGTCACGGGTTGGGGGGTCGAGTGTCGCTTTTTTCCGTATCGACGACTGCGGGTGGTACCCGTCCGATCACATTCTGTCGACAATGTGGCCAGGCTCACACTCCACAAAGAGTGGTCGGCGTCACGTCGGCCAGAGGTTTGAGTCATGGAAAAGGTTACAAAACGGACATTGGACCTTGGAACCGTCTGATCGTTACCGCGGGTAACATTGCGCTGACCTGGCTGAACCTTGACCGGACCATGAATTTGTTGATTCGGGGCAGCCTCGCGGCCTAGCTTCATCCCCGGTGCAACGAGCACCACCCGGGCTCACTCCCCGAGGCACCGCACCTGGTGCCCACCGCGTCGGCGACACGTCTGTGCCGGCGGTGATGGCGGAGTGGCCGGGGCGGCGCGGTACGTCGGACACGTACTCGGCCGCCCACAGGACGCCGCATGCGCAACCGGCCCCTCACCGGGCCTGGTTCCGCCTGCCCGCCCGGGGCTGCCGAGAGGGATTCCATGACTTTCCGTAACGAGAACGCCGCTGCCACCACCGCTGCCACCAAGCGCAACCGCGTTCGGCTGGCCGTTCTGGGCGGCGCGGTTGCCGTCCTTCCGGTGGCGGGCCTCGTCACGGCCACCACGGCCTCCGCCGCCTCGACCTCGACCTGGGACGCCGTCGCCCAGTGCGAGAGCACCGGCAACTGGAGCATCAACAGTGGTAACGGCTTCTACGGAGGCCTGCAGTTCACGTCCAGCACCTGGGCCGCCTACGGCGGTACCCAGTACGCCGCGCAGGCCAACCAGGCCACCAAGGCCCAGCAGATCGCCGTGGCCGAGAAGGTCCTGGCCAGCCAGGGCCCCGGCGCCTGGCCCGTCTGCTCGGTGAAGGCCGGCCTGACCGCCGGTGGCGCCCCCGCCGCCGTCGACACCTCGGCCCCGGCCCCGGCTGCGAAGGCCGCCGCCGCGCCGCAGGCTCCCGCCAAGCAGACCCCGGCGCCGCAGGCCCCGGCCAAGCAGGCGCCCAAGCAGGCTCCGGCCCAGTCGGCCCCGGCCCAGGACTCGAAGCCGGCCGCGAAGCCCACCAAGCCGGCCAAGCCCGCCAAGCCGGCGGACAACGGCGGCAACTCCGCGAAGTCCGCGGGTGGTTACACCGTCAAGGCCGGCGACACGCTGAGCCGGATCGCCGCCGCGCACGGCACCGACTGGCAGTCGCTGTACCAGAAGAACGCCCAGGTCATCGGCGCTGACGCCGACCTGATCATGCCTGGCCAGGTGCTCTCCGTCTGAGCCCTCGACCGCTGACGCCCCGTCGCTGCCGCGGCGGGCGGAAGCGGGGTCAAGCGCGCTGAAGTCGTACGTGGTTCGACCGTCGTCCCGATCGGGGCGACGGTCGAACGCGTTGGTGCGGGTGCGGGTGCGGTGGTGCGGTGCGGGATCGGTGCGGGTGCGGGGGTGGTGGCGGGGTAGGCGGGCCGGGTAGGCGCGCGGCTCTGATGGCGTAGCCGGGGGCGGGCCCGCTCGCGGGTGGGCGGGTGGCTCGGGGACAGTCGGAGGATGCGATCCGGTCGGTCGGGCAGGCGCCGAACAGCGGCCAAGGCCCGAATACCCGTCAGCGTTCGAAGAGCCGTCAGAGTGCGAAGCCGCGTCAGGCCTCGACTGCTCGCGATGCTCTGCGGCGCCGCGTTCGTCCTCGCGACCCCCGCCAGGTCCGTCTCCGCAGGCGGGCCGGTCCCGGTCGCGGACGCCACCTGGGACCAGGTCGCCGACTGCGAGAGCGACGGCGACTGGGCCGCCGACACCGGCAACGGCTACTACGGCGGTCTGCAGATCTGGCCGCCGACCTGGCGGGAGGCCGGTGGTCTGCGCTACGCCACCCGTCCGGACCTGGCGAGCCGGCGCCAGCAAATCACGGTGGCCCAGGAGATCCTGAACGAGCAGGGCTGGCAGGCCTGGTCCGCCTGTGCCCGCGAGCTGGGGCTGCTGCCCGCCCGGCCGCCGACGGGGACCGGCGGGGGGAGTGGCGCGGGTGCGGGTGCGGGGACGGATCCGAGGCATGGCGACGAGCGCTGAGGGCTGCCTGCCCCCGGGTGGTGTGGGTGCGGGGTGCGAAGCTGGTGCTGAGGCTGGCGACAGGGCCGGCGACGGGACCGGCGTGGTGGCCGGCGGCTGGTGGCGTGGAGGTGGGATCCGGTGGCGGTGGATGTCGTGGTGGTGGGCAGCGTCAACCTCGACCAGGTGATCGAGGTCGAGTCCCTGCCCGTTCCCGGGGAGACCGTCCAGGGCGGTCCGATCATCCGACTCGGCGGCGGCAAGGGGGCCAACCAGGCGGTGGCCGCCGCCCGGCTGGGCTGCTCGGTGGCCTTCGTCGGTGCCGTCGGTACGGATGCCGACAGCGCGCAGTTGCGCGCCGAACTCGTCGCCGAGGGCGTGGACCTCACCCGGCTCGCGGCCGTGGACGGCCCGCCCGGCCACGCCGTCGTCCTGGTCGACCGGCAGGCGGAGAACGTCGTCGTGGTCTCGCCCGGGGCCAACGCCCGGCTCGATGCCGCCGCTGTCGAGGCCGCCGGTGAACTGCTCGACGGCGCTTCGGTGGTGGTCGCACAGCTGGAGATCCAGCTGCCCGCCGTGCTGGCCGCCGCCCGGCTGGCGGGCGGCGCCACCTTCGTCCTCAACCCCGCGCCGGCGCCTGCCGGGCTGCCCGACGAACTCTGGCCGCTGATCGACGTCCTGGTGCCCAACCGCACGGAGCTGGCCCGGCTGTGCGGCGTCCCCGACAGCGCGCTGCGGGCGCCCGGTGAGGTGGCCCGGCTGGCCGCCGGACTGCCGTGCGAGCGGGTGGTGGTCACGCTGGGCGCAGAGGGCGCACTGGTCCGCGACGGCGCCCGGACCGAGCTGATCGCCGCGCCGACCGTGCGCGCCGTCGACACCACCGGCGCCGGCGACACCTTCTGCGGCGCGCTGGCCGTCGCGCTGGCGGAGGGCCGGGGCCTGGCCGACGCCGCGCGCTTCGCGGTCCGGGCCGCCGCGCTGAGCGTCGAGCGGACCGGTGCCCGCACCGCGATGCCGACCCGGGCGCGGCTGGCGGGGTGAGCGGTATGGCGAGGTGATGGGTTGATGGGACGTCTCGTGGTCTCGTGCTCTGGTGGGTGGTGAAGCGGTGACGGGTGAGCTGTTCGGGCGGTCGAGGAGGTGGCTCGCGCCCGGTGCCGTGCTGCTGCCCGACTGGCTGGACGCCGCCGAGCAGCGCGAACTGGTCCGCGCGTGCCGCGAATGGGCCTGGCCGCCCGCCGGACTGCGGACCGTGCGGCTGCCCGGTGGCGCGGAGATGTCGGTCCGCCAGCTCTGCCTCGGCTGGCACTGGGGCGTGGTCCCCCGCTGTCCGACCTGCGGGGTCGCGCGCAAGGTGGTGGCCGACTGCCCGCAGCACTGGTTCCCGTACGCGTACACGCGCCGGGTGCACGACGGCGACGGGGCGCCGGTCAAGCCGTTCCCGGCGCTGCTCGACACCCTGGCCCGGCGCGCCGTCGTGGCCGCGTACGGGGCGGCGGGGGACGGGGACGGGCGGGTGGGAGCCGGTGGCGAAGGGGTTGCCGGTGCCGTCGGGTACGCGCCCGACGTGGCGCTGGTGAACCACTACGCCGCCGGCTCCCGGATGGGCCTGCACCAGGACCGCGAGGAGCGGACCGACGCCCCCGTCGTCTCGTTCTCCCTCGGCGACTCCTGCGTCTTCCGGCTCGGCGGCAGCCAGGACCGGACCGGCCCGTG
Organism: Kitasatospora sp. NBC_01302; assembly: GCF_035976515.1. Taxonomy (NCBI): domain Bacteria; kingdom Bacillati; phylum Actinomycetota; class Actinomycetes; order Kitasatosporales; family Streptomycetaceae; genus Kitasatospora; species Kitasatospora sp. NBC_01302. The sequence goes on along the minus strand of NZ_CP108404.1, from coordinate 2,875,905 downwards.
GACCGACGTCGAGCTGCGCAGCGGTGACCTGCTGGTCTTCGGCGGCCCGGCGCGCTACGCCTACCACGGCGTCCTGCGCACCCTGCCCGGCACGGCCGATCCCGAGCTGCGGCTCGGCGAACCCGGCCCCGCGCTCAGCGGGCGGCTCAACATCACGGTGCGGCAGTCCGGGCTGGCGGCGCCGTCGGCCGGGTAGCCGTCGTGTGACCACGGGGGGCGGTCAGGGGCGGTCACAGGTGGCCGTCAGGGACGGTCGTGGTCAGCGGTCCGTCACCGGTCGGTGGCTGTGGGTGGGATCATCGCCGTTCTTCGGCTGGCGCGCCGACCTGCGGGAATTCCCCGGTGGTGCGCAGACTTCCACTGGACAGCAGCGGTATGCCGCCGGCTCCTCCGGCGTGCCCGTTGGGAGAGGACGCACACCATGGGAACGCCTGTCGATCAACTCGTCGACCTGCTCGATCTGGAGCAGATCGAGCTCAACATCTTCCGCGGCCGCAGCCCCGAGGAGTCGCTGCAGCGAACCTTCGGCGGGCAGGTGGCCGGCCAGGCGCTGGTGGCAGCCGGTCGTACGGTGGCGGACGACCGTCCCGTCCACTCGCTGCACGCCTACTTCCTGCGCCCCGGGGTCCCCGGGGTCCCGATCGTCTACCAGGTCGACCGGATCCGGGACGGCCGTTCGTTCACCACCCGCCGGGTCCTCGGCATCCAGCAGGGCCGCAGCATCTTCGCGCTCACCGCCGACTTCCACGTCCCCGAGCCCGGCGGCATCGAGCACCAGGAGGCGATGCCCGTCGTCCCCGCCCCCGAGGAGCTGCCCAGCGCGCTGGAGGAGGTCGGCCAGCGGCTCGGCGAACTCCCGCCGTTCATCAGCCGCCGCCAGCCGTTCGACATCCGCTACGTCGAGCGGCTGCGCTGGACGCAGGAGGAGCTGGCCGGCGTCGAACCGCGCAGCGGGGTCTGGCTGCGGACCAACGGCGCCCTCCCGGACAACCCGCTGATCCACGTCTGCGCGCTGACCTACGCCAGCGACATGACCCTGCTGGACTCGGTCCGCGCCCCCGTCGAACCGCTCTGGGGCCGACGGAACTTCGACATGGCCTCGCTCGACCACGCGATGTGGTTCCACCAGCCGTTCCGCGCCGACGAGTGGCTGCTCTACCAGCAGGAGTCCCCGATCGCGCAGGGTGCGCGGGGCCTCGCCCGTGGCCAGATCTTCGACCGTGACGGCCGGTTGGTGGTCTCGGTGGTGCAGGAGGGGCTGTTCCGGCCGCTGCGGGAGAGCTGACGCTCGGGAGGGCTGACGTTCGGGAGGGCTGGCAACCGTCCACGTACTCGAGTACGCAAGCACCCAGGCATGCAAGCACCCAGGTATGCAAGCACCCAGGTATGCAAGCACCCAGGTATGCAAGCACCCAGGTATCAGGAGAGCTTTCCATGACGACCGACGCCGAGGAATGGCAGCGCTGGACCGAGGCCCGGGTGGCGTCCGTGAGCGCGCCGCACGGCGTGCTGGCGCTCACCGGCACGCACTGGCTGAGCGCGGACCCGGCCGCGATACCCGGCGTCCCCGGCCGCTGGTCCGCGGAGCCGGACGGCGTGCGGGTCTCGGCCTCGGCCGCCGACGGCCTGCGGGGCGGCGCCGGTGACGAGGTGGTGGCGGGCGAGCCGCTGTTGCGTCCCGACACCCACCCCGAGGCCGCCGTGGTCCGCTACGGGGAGGTGCTGCTGATCCCGATCGAGCGGGAGGGGGAGCTCGCGCTGCGGGTCTTCGACCCCGACGCCGAGGGCCGGGTGCACTTCGCGGGCATCTCCACCTTCCCGTACGCGCCGGAGTGGAGCGTGCCGGCCGTCTTCACCCCGTACGAGACCGGCGCGCGCACGGTGACCGTCCCGAACGCCGACGGCCGGGAACGGCCGCTGGCCGTCGCCGGTCAGGTCGCCTTCCGGCTGGCCGGCGAGTCGTACTCGCTCACGGTGAGCCACTCGGGCGACCAGCTGAGCGCCGTGTTCGCCGACGCCGGCAGCGGACGGGAGAGCTACCGCTTCCGTTTCATCACCCTGCCCGGCCCGGACGCCGAGGGCCACACCGTGCTGGACCTGAACCGCGCCTACCTGCCGCCGTGCGCCTTCGCGGACCACTTCATCTGCCCGTTCCCGCCCCCGGGCAACCGGCTGCCGGTCGCCGTGCGGGCGGGGGAGAAGGCGGTGCTGAGCGGCTGAGCGGCTGAGCGGCTGAGCGGCTGCGCGGCCGGGAACGGGACCCGGTGACGGGGCGCGGGGGAGCGGGGGTGACGATAGGTCGTTGTGTCGACCAATCATCCCACCTCTTCCGCGCCCGGCCCGGACGCGCCGGACTCTGCTGCTGCCGCTGACGCCGCTGCTGTCGTCGCTCCAGCTGCTGGTGCCGCCCCTGGTGCCGCCGCTGACAGTCCGCAGAGCCCGACCCGCATACGGCGGCTGCTGCGGGGCGCGGTCGCCGACCTCACCCCGCTGCGCGCGAGCGCGGACTACCGGCGGATCTGGTTCGGCCAGGCCGTCTCCTCGATCGGGCAGCAGATGACCGCCGTCGCGGTCTCGGTCCAGGTGTACGCACTCACCGGCTCCACCCTCGCCACCGGCGCGGTCGGGCTCTGCTCGCTCCTCCCGCTGCTCGCCTTCGGCCTGTACGGCGGGGCGATCGCCGACACCGTGGACCGCCGCAAGCTGGGCCTGACCGGCGCCGCCGGCCTCGCCGTGGTCTCCGCACTGCTGGCCACCCAGGCCCTGCTCGACCTGCGCCAGGTCGCCCTGCTGTACCTGGCCGTGGCGCTGCAGGGCGGCTTCTACGCGATCTCCTCGCCCGCCCGCTCCTCGATGATCCCGCGCCTGCTCCCCGCCGAGCAGCTGCCCGCCGCCAACGCCCTCAACACGATCAGCATGAACCTGGGCATGACGATGGGTCCGATGCTCGGCGGTCTGCTGATCGGAACATACGGCGGACAGGCCGCGTACCTGGTCGACACCGTGGCGTTCACTGCCACCCTGTACGCGATGTGGCGCCTGCCGGCGATGCGCCCCGAGCGCGCGGGCGGCGCCGCCGGGCGCGCCTCGGTGCTGGACGGCCTGCGCTTCCTGCGCGCGCAGCCCAACCTGCGGACCAGCTTCCTGGCCGACCTGGCCGCGATGATCTTCGGCCTGCCGCGCTCGCTCTTCCCCGCCCTCGCCGCCGCCTACTACGGCGGCCACGCGGGCACCGTCGGCCTGCTGGTCGCCGCCCCCGCCGTCGGCGCCCTGACCGGTGCCCTCTTCTCCGGCTGGATCTCCCGGGTCCAACGGCACGGCGTCGCCGTCCTCGCCGCCGTCACCGCCTGGGGCCTGTCCATCGCCGCCTTCGGCCTCACCGCCGGCCACCTCTGGCTGGGCCTGGCCCTGCTTGCCGTGGCCGGCTGCGCGGACACCGTCAGCATGATCTTCCGGAACACGATGATGCAGGTCGCCGCCCCCGACGAGATGCGCGGCCGGCTCCAGGGCGTCTTCATGGTCGTGGTGGTCGGCGGCCCCCGCCTCGGCGACTTCGAATCCGGCACCGTCGCCACCCTCACCACGCCCACCGTCTCGGTGATCTCCGGCGGCCTCGCCTGCGTCGCCGTCATCGCCCTCCTCGCCGCCCGCCGCCCCGCCTTCCTCCGCTACGACGCCCGCCACCCCACCCCCTGACCCCCACCCCCAGCTCCCCCGCCACCCACTTCGTGACCTGCACCGGAACCTGGCAGCGAGCACCCCCCGCCGTGCTGTATTGTTTTCCACGTCGCCGGGACACCGGGGACAAGGTCGAGAAGCCGGGAGTCAATCCCGGCAGCGAGACCACGGGACGTGGCGCAGCTTGGTAGCGCACTTGACTGGGGGTCAAGGGGTCGCAGGTTCAAATCCTGTCGTCCCGACGTGAGTCGGAAAGGCCGTTGGCCGGGTTAACGCCCAGGCTGGCGGCCTTTTTGCTGATGGCATGTTAGCGGATCGGGCCCGAGCCAAGGACCCTCTGGCGATCTTGCTGGGGACCAGCTGGGGACCAGAGCCAAGGAGTCGCGGTCACGATTCACCCCTGAGTCGCATCGGCATGGTCCCCGCGTTCGGGGTTTGTGCCCGTATTGCCCAGATTGCTGCTGATGCACTGTCGTGTCTTGGGTGCGGTGGAGAGTCTGATGGTGACGCACCTTGACCCGCCAGGCTCTCCAGTCAAGTGCGGTAGCGGGTGGCAAATCGGCGCAAACCGGTCAAAGTTTCCGACCGTGCGGATCAGGGGCGGCGAGGCTGTGCATCGCCACAGGATGGTCAGACGATCCGCTGTGTCGAAAGTAGCGCCGAATTCCGCAGGTGGGTGATGGGCGTCTGGAATCGGTTTCTGTCCTGTCGCCTCATGACGAGCCCGGATATGACGATGTGCCGGGGGGTGCTCCTATGTCGAGCACTTCAGAAGGGGGCAAGGCGGCAATCCTGTGCGTGCCGCTGCTGGTCGGGCATCCGACTGATGCCTCACTTCGGGTATGTGCAATTCGATCTCGGTGATGCAGGTGCTTGTTGTCGAAACCCGACAGGGCGGTGGCACGGTCCAGGGTCGAGGCCGGCTGGTCGTGTGCGGCGCAATCGCCGAGGCTGCGCTTGACGTGGTGATGCCATGATGGTGTTATTGCTGCATGTTGTACTCGTCGCCTTTGCTGGGAGAAGCGGATCTTCGGATCCTCGCCGAGATTGAGGAGATGCGGGACCGTCTGCGGTTGCATCTGCGCACCTCACGACGGTGGGAGGGGCAGCTGCGGCGCAATCTGACCGCGCGCGCGATCGCAGGGTCGAACACCATCGAGGGTTACGCTGCGAGCGTCTCCGATGTCGAGGACATCATGGTCGGTGAGGCGCCGATCGACGCGAACGAGACCGTGACTGCCGAGATCGACGGCTACCGTCAGGCGATGACCTACATCCAGCGCCTCGCCGAGGCCGGTGACGACTTCGCCTACAGCAAGGGCTTGTTGAACGCGCTGCACTTCATGATGCAGGGTCACCACCTGCTGAAGCGGCCCGGTTGGTGGCGCAGCGGCCCGGTCTACGTGACTTCGGCGGAGGATCCGACCATCGCCGCGTACACCGCTCCGGGTGCCGAGCAAGTGCCGGCCTTGACCGGGGAGCTGGTGGGCTGGCTCAACGAGGGCGACTTGGAAGCGCCGGGGCTGGTTCGAGCATCGATGGCGCACCTGAACCTCGTGGCGATCCACCCGTGGTCCGACGGCAACGGGCGCATGTCCCGCGCCTTGCACACCCTGGTGCTGGCCCGAGAAGGGATCATGGCTCCCGAGTTCTCCAGCATCGAGGAGTGGCTCGGGCGAGCCCGCAACACCTACCGCTACTACGACGTCCTGGCCGAGGTCGGCGGCCCCGTCTGGACCCCCGAGCGCGACACCCTCCCGTGGGTGCGGTTCTGCCTGCGTGCCCACCACCAGCAGGCCCAGACCGTCGAGCGGCAGGTTCAGACCACCCGTGAGGTCTGGTCGGCTCTCGATGAGGCGCTCGAGCAGCGCGGTTGGCCCGACCGCATGCTCTACGGTCTCTACCCCGCCGCAATGGGCAACCGAGTCCGCCGCGCCACCTATCAGACGGATGCCGGCCTCAGCGAACAGCAGGCCCAGCGTGACATCCGCGAACTCGTGCGCGCTGGTTGGCTGCTGGCCAAGGGCGAGGCCCAAGGACGCTACTACACCGCTGGTCCTGACCTGCCGGAGGAAATCACCCGCGGAGTCCGCGAGCCCAGGCCGCTGCGCGACCCATACGCGTAGTCGTGGTGAGCTGGTTATCTTGCACTCGCCAGTCGGTTCGGTGCTGGGCTGGCCTCAGTCAACGCCCTTGATGCGTCGACAAGCGCGGCTGAGCGGGAGGGTGCCTCGGCCGACAGGCGCGTACTCAGCGAGGCTCACCACTCTGATCCGGCTGGGACGGAAGTGGGCAAAATTCGATGACCACAATCCGACCAGCCAGTCCCGCTCTCAGTGGCTGACCTGGGATGACCCCTTTCCTTTGCCCCCAAGCGCGCTCGCCGTCGTCACGTTCGGCCCCGGGGTGTCGGTCGCATAGGGCAGGCTGGTGTCATGAGCTACGCGGTCATTGTGGACACCAGCCGGCCCGACGGAACTCCCGAACTCGACGAGTTGCAGCGCGCAGGCGTCATCCATCTCCTGCGCGAGGCGTTCGACGCGGTCGAGGCCATCGAGGGAGAGGACGGGGAGGTTGTCGAAATCACCGATACGTTCATCGGAGTCCACGCTGAGGGCGCGCTGCTGAAGGTATTCGTCGACGCGGTGTCCCTGGAGAACGCCGAAGCGGCTGTCGGAGCCCTGGTCGCCGAATTGCTGGAGGGCTGTGATCCGTTGGCGGAGTGGTCGATCAACTCGTGCGAGGTCCAACTGCACGTCGACTCAGCAAAGGAGAGCCTGGAGGCAGCCGGAGGTCCTGACGCGCCCGCGCCCGACCTGGCCGCCCGCGCTGCTGCCCACCGCAAGTCCCGCCAGGAGCCTGTGTCGCAGACCGGGACGACTGAGGAGGAGCGGGAGGAGATGCGAGCGAGGCTGCAGGCGCTCGCGCCGCAGCTCGCCGGTGCCGGCCCCGCGACTTTCGGGTACCTGACTGCTGAGGATCTGGAGGATGAGGATGGGGAGGAGTTCGACGAGGAGTTCAACGTCGCACGCGAGGACGCCGAACTCGCGGCCGGTGCCCTCTTCTACTCCATCGACATCCTGCTGGACGAGCTCTTCGAGGATCTCGACACCCTCGGCGACAGCCCCAGCGTTGCGCACTGCGACGGTGGACTGCTCCAACTGGAAGAACTTCCGCCCCAGTTCGCGCACTTGTACACGCCGCTGTTCGCGCGCCAGCTGCTGGTCACAGCCGTTGACCTGACCGGCCGCCTGAGCCGGCCGGGGTTCGCTCAGCTGAGCAGCGTTGCCGAGGAACTGCTGCTGCGGCTGTTGCTGGAGACCACCGAGGTGACCCTCGACCTTCACGGCTTGCTGGACGACGGCGCCAAGGAAGCGCTCGGCTCCTTTCGCGAGAACGTGTACGAGGACCTGGACCACGAATGGCTCTACGAGCTAGCCATGGACGGGTTCGACCAGAGTCCTGGGGCCGAGGCGCTGGGCGTCGCTCCGATGAGTGTGGATGCCTGGTTCACGCCGTTCAACGCTGAGCGACCAGTCCACCCCTATGCCGGCAACTGCAGCAGCGACGAGTAGCTGGCTTGGTGGTGTGGGACACCAGGCAGATATGTGTGAGGCGCACGCCCCGGGGGACACCGGGTCCACCAGCGCCATTGCGTCCCGCTTGAGCTTCCCCGAGTTACCTCGCAGTACCCACGAGGACATCCTCTCCACGGGTCCCAAGAGCCGCTTCGCAGGAGTGTCCACAATCCGGGGTAAGCCCGGGCGGCGGCCTTGCGCCCAGTACATGCTCTATGCACGAGGAAGGCGACCCGATGCCAGACGTTGATCCCGCGGTCTTGACCGCGCTCGACAATGCCTCGAGCGGCTTCATATCAAACCGGCAGGTTGCAGTCTCGCTCGACTCCGAAGCCGCAGGCTCGCCGAAAGCTGCCGATCACTTCGAGGCCTTGCGGGCGGCCCTGCTCTTCGAGCGCCAGGACGGATCGCTGACGGGCATGTACCACGGCGATCCAGAGGACCCCTGGCCGACCGACCCGAAGATGGTTCCCAGCGAGACCCAAGAACTATGGGCCCTCTACGCCGAACACGCAGCGCATCCGGGCATCCGTGGTCATCTTCACGACCTCCTGCGCGCATGCGGCCACGGCCGCCGGCATCTCCACGCGCAAGGGGCGATCGCCGGCTACCGAGAGGGAGCCGCGATTTTCTGGGCCGCTGACGAGCAGCCCGCCGGGCAGGTGAGGGCTGTTCACGCCGTCACCGACGCCTTGGACCTGGCACTCACTTGGGGGCAGACCGATCTCCGAGACCGTGTGGTCCGGGACATGGTGGCCATGGTGGAGGAGATCTTGGACGGTCCAGAACAGCGCGATGGTCTGCTCCGTGCGCTCCTGGAGCCGCTTCAGCAGGAGGGCTCGGTCGAGGCAAAGGTCTCCGAACTGCTGGACCGCGCGATCGGACACGTCAGCAACCCCCATCTGAAGGTCACCTTCCTCAGGGTGAAGCGGTCACGGGCCAGGGACGCTGAGAGCGCAAAGGCGATCGAACAACAGATCGTCGAGATCATGCTGCAGCATGCCGAGGCGGCCTCCGGTGCCCTCAAGCCCATGCTGCTCAGCGACGCCGCCACCGCAGCCCGGAACTTCGGGTTGGGCGACCTCCATGACGAAGCGGTTTTGAAGATGCAGTCGATCAACACACAGGACCTCGGCCTCGTCCGACTCGGCGGGCGTGTCGAGCAGCTCAAGGAGCTGACCGACCTCTACTTGGCTCGCATCGAGGGAGCCCCGACGCTCAAGGAGGCCCTCTGGGCGGTCGTCCTCCCGGATTCACCACCGGCAGGCAGCGGTGCCACGGCCAAACGCGCCGCTTCGGTGCTCGCCGAGTCGGCCCCCTTCGTAGCCACCATCGCGAGCGGCCGGCTTAACCCCAACGGTCCGGTGCCGGTCTCGGCAGAGGGGGTAGATGGTCGTACTGCGATCCAGGCCAGGTACCACCTCCTGGCCATGGAAATGGAAGGTCTCCGGATCGAAGCGCAACTTGACCGGATCCGCGAACGATTCAACCCGGACGAAGAAGAACTGATCGACGTCTTCACACCCAACCAACTGGCCCCGGATTGGCGCCTGCGGATGCTAGCCCACGCCTTCCAACACTTCTGGCTCCACGAAGACGACGCGGCAATCCATCTGGCCCTGCCACAGGTCGAAGGCCTGCTACGTGAGATCTTGCGAAGTCGCGGTGTGACCGTTATCCAGGTCCCGAAGGGAGAAACACCCGGCGGGGTGAGCCAGCTCGGAAGACTCATCACAGACATGCGCGAGGCTGGCTTCACCGAGGACTGGATACGCTCGATCCGGCTGCTCCTCACCGACGGAGAACAGGGCATGAACCTGCGCAACGACGTTCTCCACGGCCTTACCGTGTGTCCTCCCCGCCACCGAATCGCCCTAGTCCTCCAGGCCGCTCTCCTACTGCTGAGAGAGATCCACATGGAAGGAGATCTTGGAGCGGGAGAGCCTTCCGCGACCTGACCCGCACCCGACCGGGAGGACGAAGGGCTCGGGACGGCGAACACGAAGAAGGCTAGGACCGTTGCACAGAGCGGCGACATGCGGCTGCCAGGCGCATCGGTCGGCGAAGATGAGGCAGCAGCGGCCCTACCTGAAACCTGGCCCTCATGAGGCGGTAGGACAACGCCCGGTGCGTGGATGCGAAGGGGCTGGGCGGCCGAGGCGGCGTTGACACGGGCCCGCTGAACGCCCGCCCGTGGTACACCGACGGTCCCGATGACGGATGACGGGCTAGACAGCACCTTTCGCGCACTGGAGGGAAAGTCGTGTGGTGACGAGTGCCTCGCGCAGGCCCTCCCGGCTGAGGCCCGGCACCGACTGGCAGTACCGCATCGTCGCCGTGGTTGATCTGACAGTGGGTGGTGTGAAGGCGCACGATCCGAACGGAGGATGCGTTCTTCCGCCCGTACACGCCCTGGCGCGCGCCCCGAGACAAATGCCTATGGTGCGTTGTCAGTCCTGCGGGAACGGCGAGCCGGAGGGGAAGAACACACGTTGGCCCACGCAGCCGAGATACTTCGAGAACTGGCCCAACCATCCAACGCCGCAGCGCATTCCACGCCCAGACTCCTCGGGCAGGTGGAAGCGGCCGCGGCGAAGGACGACAAGGAGCGCGAGGAGAACGACCTCGAACCCCTCCGCCGCAAGCCCGACCTCCAACCTGTACCGGCACGAGAATTGGGCGCCGCAGTCCAGTTGGCGCCGTGGCAGGTCCTGCACAGCCTCGCCCGGGCGATCGCACTGTCGCGCCGCGGTGCGGGGCGCGGGCTGGCGGAACACTGGGGGTGTCTGAAGTACACCCAGGCCCTGACCGGCGCCCCTGGCACGTTCATGGCCCTGTCGGCCGAGGGACGCGATACCGCGGAGTACTACAAGAAGACCCAGTCCGACGAGCTCGCCATGGGTTTCGGCCTCGCACTGGCCCGGCACGTGCTGACCCGGCGCCACCCGGACCACAGCGTCTCCATCGTTCCCTCGGACACGGTGCTGCGGGCGGGGTGGGCGCTGGCCGCGCGGGACGTGACCAAGAATGATCCCCGGCAGACGATCGGCTACCGGTACCGGCCGCAGTTCTTCGCCGAGGTGTGGAAGCCCGGCCGTCCTTCGCGCGTGTATCCGATCGTGTGCAAGGGCAACCACAGCGGGACGTCCGTGTCCCACACGCAACTCCTTTCCGCCGCCGTCCACACCGAGGGCGTACACATCGGCGGATGGGCCGACACGCCCGCCCTGGTGTTCAGTACCGAACTCCCGGTGGAAGGTCCGATGACCGTGCACGCACTCCATGCTCCCGGCAACGGCGGCAAGCTCGCCGGACCGGGGGTGATCCTGCGCGATCTGGACGCGGTGCTGGAGCAGGACAACTTCTTCCCCGGCATCCAGCCGTCGGCGGAAGGCGACGAGACACTCGAACCGGAGCCGGGTATCCACGTCAGGGCCGAGCACTTCGCCTGGTTCCAGCACTCCATCGCCCGCACTTCTGCGGCCGCTCTGGCCGCGTTCGCGGGGGATGCGGGAACCATCGCCCGATACCTGACCCAGCGCCAGGGCAGGGAGCGGTTCACCGGCGTGGCGCACGCGGCGCTGGGCAGCGTCCAGGATGCCAAGGCGACCCTCCACGGCATCCCGTTCGTCGGCACCGACCACGTGCTCCGGCTGAACGGGACACGCGTCGAGGCCTTCTCGGGTGTCGAGGCCGACCTCTTCGGTCACCTCGCAGGCGGTCGCCTCGCCCAGTACCGCGAGGAAGCCCACGACCGCCGAGCCGACTGGCCCGCCGACACCTGGGATTCCGAGTGGGGCGGCCCGGTGTCCGTCCACCCGGACGGCTCCGTCCTGGCCATCCGCATCCTGGTGCCCTGAGCGTAGGCGCCGACACCTGTCGCGGGGCCTCGCGTGATTGCGCGAGGCCCCGTACGTTCGAGCGATGGCGATGGCGATGGCGATGGCGATGGCGATGGCCATGAGCCCTCGGCCCCGATGCCCGCAGAGGCTGTACTGGCCGCGAGAGCGAGCAACTTCGGGACAGGCGTCACCATCCACTGGAACAATCTCGCGTATGGCGACTGCATCGGGCTCGGCCGACGGCACCTGGGATGACCTTCTCCAACAGGGAACCGGCCCAGTACAGGAGTCCTTTCTGGACCTCGTCAGGACGACCCGCCACTACCTCGGCTACTCGCCGAACGTAGTGTGGGGCAATCTCCAAACACCCCAGTACGCCGAAGCCATGCTGCACCTGGTCGTCGACTTCCACGGCATCCCTGACGACATCGAGGCCGGCGTTGCAGCCCGGACCGCCCGCGCTCAGTTCATCGGACAGGAAGGCCGGACGTACCACGTCCTCCTCGGGGAACAGGCCCTGCTGACCAACATCGGAGGCCCCGAGGTGATGCACGGTCAGCTGCGCAGGCTGACCGACGCGCTCTCCCTGCCCGGGCTCACGCTCGGGATCGTGCCCGCCAGGGCCCGGCTGCTGGTCTACCCGGGGGACGGGTTCTCCATCTTCGACGACCGCCGGGTGGAGGTGGAGGGCTTCCGCGGTGGCGAGACCATCACCGCCCCGGAGCGCCTCGCGGTGTTTCGCAAGGCCTTCGACCGCCTCCAGCCGTCCGCGGTCTACGGCGCGGCCGCACGCGACCTTATCGAGACCGCACTCGGTGGAACCTGACAGCCGCAGCGCGACGGACGCTGGGCAAGACGAGACCCCGGCTTCCTCCCGAGAAGAGCGACAGCGCGCGACTACGCTTCCCGGCCGCGTCACGATCGCGCTCGGGAACGGCGACCAAGGACTGGAGACTGGAATGACGTCGCAGGGCGGCGGCACCACGCAGGGCGAGAGTGATCGGACGGGACTCGCCTTGCTCGTCGCCGTACTCGTTGTGGCCGCAGCTCTGTGGCAGGGGGCGATCTGGGCCTGGGCCAACCCGCTCGCCGCAGTGGTCGTACTGGTCTGCGCTGCGGTGGTGATCGTCGGGCTGCGCTGGACGCTCATCCGTACGGGCCTGGACCGCCCACTACGTCGATTCCTCACCCCACTGTGGGCCCTGGTCCGCACAGGCATCACCACCTGCGTCGTGCTCGCCCGCACCTCTGCGGCCGACGCCATCACCGACCGCCTCGACCAGTGGGCACAGCGGCCGCTGCGCCCGGCGACGCCGCCTGAGCCGGCCGCCTCCTACGAGTCCCGTCCCATCGGCTACACCCTCGAGCAGTTCGACGGATCATCACCTGACCGGTTTGAGGAGATGTGCCGCGAGCTTCTCGAACGGGACGGCTTCACTGATGCGGTGAAAGTGGGCGGAACCGGCGACCTGGGGGCCGACGTCATCGCCCGCGACATGGTGGGCCGACGGGTCGTGGTGCAGTGCAAGCGGTACGCGAAGCCGATCGGCTCCGGGGACGTTCAGACGTTCAACGGCACCGCCCGGCCAGAGCATCAAGCCGCTGTTCCGATCATGGTGAGCTTAAACGGCTTCACGGCACCGGCCGTCGCCTTCGCGGAGAAGCACCAGCTCGACCTCATCGACCGCGAGCGCCTCGCCGGCTGGGGCGCCGGCCACCACCTCTACGACGTCCTGGGAATCAGCCGCACGGACAGGTAGCCCCCAGAGCTCACTCGCGAAACGGGCTCGGAGACACTTCGTGGGACCACCGGGCAGCGCTGGACAAGCGCCTCCGCTCCCCGAACGCATGAGCCGATGAGGAGGCGCCGAACGTGACGAGGATCAGCCCGCGTCGGCGAATCGAGCGGGCGGGCGTCAACGCGCTGCGTTCCCTGCTGGAAGACCACGATCACCTGGTCCAGGAGATCGACGGCGGCGCTGATCACGGAGAAGACCTCTACGTTGCCATCGTCCGAGACGGCAGGCGCACAGGGCATGTCGTCGCTGTACAGGTCAAGAGCGGCAAGAAGTATCGGAGGGCCAGCGGCTACGCCATTCCGGTAGAGGACCATCGCGAAGACTGGACGCAGAGCCAGATCCCCGTCATCGGGGTGGTCTACGACCTCGACGAGGGACGGCTGTTCTGGATCAACCTCACCAAGGAGCTCCGCGATGGCAGCGCGGCCAGCTGGATCCAGATCCCTCGTGAAAACGAGCTGAGTCATAAGACGATCTGCCATTTCATCGCCAGCTTCGAGGCGTTTGGCAAGGCCCCGCAGTCGCAAACGCAACCTGCCAGTACCGGTCGGAGTGATCGGGAAGGCGGTTTGCAACAGGGAGCTCGGTTGTCCAGCGGACTTGATGGAGGGAGCGGGGCGAGAAGCGTCAGCCGGCCGCGCAGCCAGGCGTTGGAAGAGCAGCAGAACGGAGGCGCTGTTATCGAGCCCGCCGCACCGGCAAGGGGCCAGGCGATGTCCGCAGCGGTCGTGACACCACCAGACCTCCCTCGCCCCCAGCAGGGCCTGATCACCGTCAAAGGCGTGCTCGGGAGCATCAACTTCGACGGCGAGACCGTCACCATCCGCAAAGACGGCTACGGCCCACGCATGAAAGGCATCCAGTCACTTCCCGTCGGGGAGATCGACCACGTCATCGTCAAGCCCGCCACAGCCATGTTCCACGGCTACATCCAACTCGTCGTACCAGCCCATCCACCCGCGTCAGATCGGCGCCTGAGCACAGCTAGCGGTCGACCGCATCGGGAAGACCCGGATTCCATGTCGTACCCTCGCCGCGTCAATCGTGAGATCGAACTCCTAAAGATGGAGATCGAAAGCGCCATCGCTCGAGCCAAGCGCGCGCAGAACTCATGACGGGCAGGCCAGGCCTGCGTCTGACCGGCGGTTGGGCTCCGCCACCGCCGGCCAGGTGCCCGAACTTTTCCACACCTCGGCAACTACACGGTCTTCGATCAGCCCCGAGCATGCCGGCCGATCGGACCGCCACACCGGGAAGGCTCCAAGATCCCCGACAGGTTCCAGTTAGGGCAACACTTGTGATGGATCGTCCGAATGCGCAGACAGGGGCTACCGTCCACCATCCCCGCCCCGCTCAGCGCCAACGGCGAGTGCTCCGGTCCGTCGTCGGCTGTCCGGGTTCAGCGGCGAGCCGGCGACGATCGGCGCGGCGCGGGCGGGCGGGACGTCTTCGCCTCCAGGAGCCGGGACTGGAGGTTGGCCTCCATGTCGGTGGCGGCGGCGTCGTCGCCGGCGGCCCGGAACGCCTCAACGGCCCTCGCCGCCTCGGTCGTCGCGCTCTCGAGGCGGCCGGTAGAGGCCAGGGCCAGCGAGAGGTTCGCGCGGGCGATGGCGAGGTCGTGGAAGGCATCCTCGGCCGCGAGGATCTCCACTGCTTGTGCGAGCAGGCCGACGGCCTTCTTGGCCGTGATGCCAGACCGCACCATCACGGCGCTCCGATTGACCAGTACGCAGGCCTTGTCATAGCGGTTACCGATTTCGGCGAACAGCTGCGTGGCTCGAGTGAGCGCCCTCAGGGCCTCCTTGGCGCGCCCGAGCTCCTCAAGGGAGAGCGCCTTACCGGCGAGCGCGCAGGCCTCGCTGTGGCGCTCTCCGGCCGCGCCGGCGACGGTTTCGGCCTGGGCGAGGAGCCGCACCGCCTCCTCGTGGTGGCCTGCACCCTGTAGACCGTGGCCGATGTTCAGCAGTGCCTTGGATTCGAGGGCGCGGTCCGAGAACTCCCGTGCTGTAGCCAGCGCTTGCCTGCCGACGGTGACGGCGTCGTCGAACTGCCCGTTGTCGTTGAGCGAGCTGCTGACGTTGGTGTGCGCGAGCCCGCCGCAGCGACGGTCGTCGAGTTCCGCGAAGATGGCCGCCGCTTGGCGGTGCCGGGCGAGGGCCTCCCTGTGACGTCTCAGCCTGCCCAGCGCGTTGCCGGAGTTGTCCACGGCCATCGCTTCGCTGTGTCGGTCGCCGGACCTGCGGAAGTTGCGCACGCCCGCCTCGCAGAGCATCAGCCACTCTTCGAAGAGTCGGTTCTTCTCGAAGTAGTCTGGGATCGTGAAGGACACGCGGAAGGCGATCCCCGAGTCCTCGCTGGCCTCGACCATGGCGATCAGGTTCCGGCGCTCGTTCTCCAGCCAGGTGGTGGCCTCGTTCTGGTGCTCGAAGTGTGGTGAGAGCTTGGTGTCAGGCTCGGGCCGGAGGTGGGTTGCCGCGGCCGACACGCAGTGCACGTAGTGCCAGAACAGGCGGTCCTGGGCCTCCGCGCGGCCGTCCGCGTCAGCGTTCTTCTGTCCCAACTGGTCGGAGTAGAGCCGAACCAGGTCGTGTAGACGCCAGCGGCCCCAGGTTTGGCCGGGTTCCACCAGGTGGGCGCGGGCGAGGTCCCGGAGGAGTGTCTCGGCCTCGTCCGTGTCGACGGAAAGGAGGTACTCGGCGGCCTCGGTGGAGAGGTCGGGGCCGGGGTTGGTGGACAGCAGCCGGAACAGAGTGGCCTGCTGCGACGACAGTTGGCGGTAGGACAGGTCGAAGGCCGCGCGAACGGCGAGGTTCTCGCGGCTGATCCGGTCGAGCCGGTTGCGGGTTGCTTCGAGGGAGTCGGCGAAGTCGCGCAGTGGCTGTCGGGGTGTGTCGGCGAGGATGGCGGCGCAGATCTGCAGGGCCAGCGGGAGCCGTCCGCATAACTCGGCGATTCGCGTGGCGGCCCCGGGGTCGTCGTCCACTCGGGTGTCACCCTCGCCCCGCGTCCGTCGGAGGCAGCGGCGGATCAGTTCGGCTGACGTGTCGGCGTCGAGTACGTCCAGGTCGTGCAGCCGTGCGTCGATGGCGAGCGTATGGCGGGAAGTCACCAGCGTGTCGGCGGTCCCCTCCGCCGGGAGTAGCGGGGTCACCTGCCACGGGGCGCAGGCGTTGTCGAGCACGATGAGCAGCCGCTGCCCGTGCTCTGCGTAGCAGCTCACCACTGAACGGTAGAGGCGTGACCGGTCCTGGAGGTTGGGCGGGATGTGTTCGGTCGGGATCCCGAGGGCGCGGAGGAAGCCTTCGAGGGCTTGTGCAGGAGCGACCCGGCGGTTGTCGTCATAGCCGAACAGGTCGATGAACAGGGCGCCGCCGCGGAACCAGTCCGGCTGCCGGAGCGCCCGGGTGGCGGTCTGGAGGACGAGTTCCGTCTTGCCGACACCGGCGAGGCCGGCGATCGCGGTGACTAGGACGGGGGAGTGCGGTTGCTCCGGCGCGAGGTCCCGCAGGAGGCCGTTCACCGCGTCGTCGCGCCCGGTGAAGGTCGATGTTGGTGAGGGGAGTCCGGACAGGGCTGGGGTGATCCGCGACGGCAACTGGACGGTGATGTCGCGGCCCTGGACGACGGCGCTGAAGAAGATCCCGTTCTCGATCAGGTTCACTGTCGGCCCCCTCATGCTGGACGGTGCCGGTTGTTGGCTCCGTGCCCGGTCGTCCCCGGAAAGCATGATACGGGCGTCGTCCGCCTGACCCACCTGGTGGAGAGAGCCACGACGCGGCGACGCGTGGCTAAACCTTTTCCTTCGGATCATCTGATCGATGGTTGACGTGTGTCGTTGACCGATGTGCAGGGGCGTGTATAGAGCACCGGATTCAGAAGCGCAGTTGGAGCGGAAGGCTTCCAGCCGTGGATGAGACTTGGACGTTGACGCCATCGGTGAGTCGACTGGCGAGCCGGTCGTGCGTCACGCCTCCAGGGGTGCTCGTCGTCCCCCACGTCATGGCTCAGCCCTGCCCAGATGCCACATCGTCGCCGGCACCGACTGCCGGCCTGGCGATCGGTGGCTGCGTGAAGGACAGGTTGGAGAAGTCCCGCCCCTGCAGCACCGGCCCGTACTGAGTACCACCGCTGATGGTGCTGCTGACCGAGCCGGCTGTCGCTTCAGCGGGGCGGGCCAGCCCGTGCAGCTCCTCGATGAGCCCCCCCAACGCTTCGGCGAACTGAGGGTCTTGCTCAGCAGCCTCCTCCAGGGCGAGCCGGACTTGATCGCCCGTGCGTTCACTGAGCTGGTCCTGCCCCGCGTCGGCCTCCTCGGCCAGCTTGCGCAGTGCCGAATTCTCTCCGAGCTTCCCGCTCACCAGATTGTGCAGGCGGTCGATCCCTTTATCGAGGACGTGGTTGACCTCAGCGTCTAGCTGGCCGCTGACCCGGCTCGCCTTGCGGAGAGCCCATGCAAACAGGTAGCCCACCGCGACTTCGATGCCCGTCATCCCACACCCCTTAGCTGTACTTGACTGTCCGTCACCAAACCTACCGTGCCCTTCCAGCTCGACACCATGAAGCGCCGGACCGCTACCGCGTCGCGCTCGAGCTACCCGATGAACGGCCTGCTGTCGCCAGACACGGAGCTGCAAGACCCGATCAAGTGGTGATGGCGTGTCCAGAATTGCCGAAGTGGTGAGTGCGGCGGCAGAGCGCGCGAGGCAGGAGGGTGGAGCACGGCGAGATCGACTGGCCGGGACATGTGCTGGCGACACGCCGCGCGGGTGGTCACGGAGCGCCTTCGGTGGGTATGGCACCGTGACCGCGCAGTATCGGCCCGCACGGGTAGCTGCTCGGAAGAGCGGCTGCGGGGCCGGGAGAAGGCAGCCTGCCGGTCGGCCGTGGGTTGTTGGGCTCGTACAACCCGTAGCTACGCGCGGTGCGATGGCGCCGAGCCTCGGACTGGCCTTCGGAGTGCGCGACGGCGAGCGCCGAGAATTCCGCGAGCCTGCAGGGGAATGGGTGAGGCAGAGATTTATGTGCCTGGTTTTCTGGCTGGCGTTCAGCCCGGATCTGATTGATTTCCCCGAGCATTTCAGGATCCTGTTTGATGACCCTCTGTCGGATTCGCGAGAATTGCTGGCTCCTTGCTCGAGGTGGCGCTACCCTAGAGCCATGAACGGCACTCGGACCCTCCGCCAAGCCCCTGGCCTGGGGACCAGCTGGGGACCACACGTCATGCGCGCTGCCGCACGAGGTGCGCGAAACATGCTCATCTGCACACGCACGACGTGTGCGCGAGCGCATTTCAGGCAGGAATAGGGGAGCCCTTCCTGACTGGGGGTCAAGGGGTCGCAGGTTCAAATCCTGTCGTCCCGACCGGCGTTTACGCAGGTCGGAGGCCGTTTCCGCTGAACAGCTGGAACGGCCTTTTTGCTGTAGTGGTCGCAGTGTGGTCGCAAGCGGTTCCTGCGCGCCGCGTCGGGGGAGCTGGGCTCTCTTTGTGCAACCCTTGTGCGGATTTTGCTCGTTTGATCGAGGTGACTGAGTGTAGTCGGCGACCGATCAGGCTGGTATCCAGGCTCGCCGTGGGTCCGGCTGGCCGAACGTGGGCATGCCTGGGGGACCCACCGCAGTTGCTGGGGTGGGCGGTGAGCCTGAGTGATCGCCAGCTCTGGGCTGGCGGTGTTGGCTCTTGCCGCGGCTCGGCGGGTCGGGGGGTGCGGCTGTCAGGCCGCGTGGCTGAAGAGCGGGTTCGGCCTGTTGGTGTTGTGGACGAGGGCATCGGCGGTACGGCCGGCGCGGGCCTCGACGAGGCAGAGCCTGGTTTCGATGGTGTGTACCGCGGCCATGGCGACGTCCCAGGTCAGGTGGCTGTAGATGTTCGCGGTGGTCGAGAGCGTGGAGTGCCGCAGGGTCTTGGAGATGATCGCCATGGGGACGTTGCCCTCCAGGGCGAGGGTGGCGGCGAGGTGGCGCAGGTCGTGGATGGTCACGTGGGGAAGGCCGGCTTGCTTGCGCAGTTCGTGGAAGCGCCGGCGGACCGTAGCCGGGTGGAGGGGCTTGCCGTCGGGGCCTTGGAAGACGTGGTCGTTGCCGGCGTAGGTGCTCCTGGCCATGGCGCGTTGGAGGGCGGCGGCGACGCGGTCGGACAGGGGTACCCAGTTGCGGCTCTTCCTGGTCTTGGGCGCGGTCAGGACGAGTTCGTGGTTGTCGATCGCGGAGAGGTGTGGCGGATGTACATGACGCGGTCCTCGATCCGCACGTTCGGGCGTTGGAGGCCGAGTGCCTCTCCCTTGCGCAGGCCGGTGCCGATGATGGTCTCGAAGAGGTCGGCGAAGGCGGGGTCGACGTCGCGGCAGTGGGCGAGGAAGGCGACGGCCTGCTCGGCGCTCCAGGGGATGCGTTCGTCGGGTCGGGGCCTGCGCAGGGGCAGGGGCTGGGCGGCGTTGTAGGGGAGGCGGTGGGTGCGTACGGCGGTGCCCAGGGCGCTGGAGAGGGTGGCGAGGCAGTGGTAGAGGACCTGGCGTCCGCGTCCGGCTTCGAGTTGCTGGTGGGTGCAGGTGGTGATGTGGTCGTGGGCGAGTTCCTCGAGGCGTATCTCGCCGAAGACGGGGATGAGTTCGCCGTGTACGTAGGTGCGGTAGCGGGCAAAGGTGGTGGGCTTGAGCAGGAACTCCATCATCTTGGGCCACCTGGTGAGGTAGGCAGCGACCGTCTCGTGGGGGTTGGCGTCGAAGCCCAGCCGGCGCCCTTCGAGGAAGCGCCGCAGCGCGCTCTCGGCGGCGAAGTCGTCCTCGAAGCCGCCGCGGCGCACGGTGCGCCGGCGGCCGTTGAGGGAGGCGAAGTCGACGGCGAAGGTCCACGTGCCGTGCTCCACGGATTTGGGGCTCTGGCCTGCGGGTTCGCGGTGGGGCCCGCACCTGAGTGCTGGGTGGCCGCCATCGGGCTCGCTACACGTTCTCCGGCCGCTCGGGTGCCTGCGAAGACGGCGCCGACATCCGATTTGGCTACGGTGCATGACCAAAATGGGGATCTCGATCTCGGGGATCGCGTGGCGAACGGTCCGGGCGTCCACCATGACGGATCATCAGGTTTGTGGTACGGAGCGTGGCTGATTTGGCAGATGTTCGGCACGGCCGCGAATGCCTCCTTGGCCACCATTTGGTGACCTAGGGTCACCAAATTGCGTCAAGCGGGGTCGCGGTGGGCGGTAGCTTCACGGCGAGTCGGGTCAGTGCTCGCGGCTACGTGCTGGTGCTGTTCGATCTGATCGTCGTGCCGGTCCTCCGAGCTGTCCTCGGTCAGAGCTGGATGGTGGGTTGCTGCGTGAGCCCCGCGCGTAGTTGCTGGTGTTGGCGGTGTCTGCTTGGTTCGGCGGTTCAGATCAGGCGGTCACGGTTGTCTGTGGCGGCTTGGCGGACGAGTTGGGCGAAGCGGACGCGCTCGGCATGATCTGGTCGAAGAACGCAGGCGTCTGGGAACGCGGCTACGCGCATGCTGTCGCGTTCCACCACCACCACGGCCACCTCGCGGTCCCCGCGACGGCGAAGCTGGACGAATGAACCGCTCCTACCGCCGCCTGCTCGCCCACCTGGAGGCCGGCGGCACCCTGGACGGCCCCGTCAACCGCACCGGACTCGGCGACGATCCAGCGTTCCGCCCCGGCACGTGGCTGCGCACGCAGGCCAGGGTCCGCACGGAGGGAAAGCTGCCCGACCACCAGACCTCGCTCTTGGAGGCCCTTCACCGGCACACCGAGACCGTCACCGGCTGACCCCCGTCCGTACGCTCCGACGTGCCGCTCAACCAGGCCGGGACGGGCGTCCGTGCCGGCCCCGGGTTCCGGAGGCACGGCGCGATGACCGACAGCACCCGCCCGGCTACGCCGCCGTACCCGATCGGCTGGAGCCGGCCCCGTACGGCATCCGGCCCGCGCCTGGGCCGTAGGAATTTCGCTGGTCCCGACCGGTTCAGGACGTGCGCTGGGCGTGGGCCAGGCGGTCCGCTTCGCTGCGGCGGGCCGGGGAGAGCACGTCGACCGGCGCGCCCGCGCCCTCGCCGGGGCGGGCGCGCCAGCCGCGCAGGCGGTCGGCGAGCTGTCGGACTCGCCGGTCCTGCGGGCCGGACGCGAGGTAGAACAGCGACTCGTCCACCTCGCCGTCGTCCCCGCCCCAGCGCACGACGCCCTCGCACTGGGCGAGGATGTCCCGCAGCACCAGCTCCTGGTAGGCGAAGAACCCGCCTTTCGCCGAAGCGCCGGGGCGGATGCGCACCGCCGTGCCGGAAGCGAGGTTCGACTCCGGCAGGGCAGCGCGCAGGCCGTCGATCGGCCGCCAGCCGAGCAGGTCGCCGCCCGGCAATTCCTCGACCTCGTAGTGGAAGCGCCGGATCACGTGGACGAGGATCTCCTCGACGTCACCGATCCGGACGTCCACGGTGAGCCCGGTGCCGGCCACCGTGCGGGTCCAGACGGTCGAGACGTGGTTCGCCTCCTTCTCGATCGTCCAGCCGTTGGCACTGGTCGGCAGGTTCCGTCCCGGGTTCTCGGGCTCGGTGCTGTGCTCGGCCGGTGCCGCCCAAGCGGCACGGGGAAGTAGCGGCCCCACGGCCGTGGCCGCACCGAGCACGGCGGCTCCCTTGACCGCGGACCGGCGAGTGATTGCGCTCCGCACGTCTTCCATCCTCTCCAAGACCTTCATCCCTTCAACCCCCGGCTTCCAAGCCCTGCAGCTCCCTCGAGCCCTGCAGGTCCCTGGAGTTCTCCAAGCCCCTGGAGTTTTTGAATTCTTCGAGCCCTGCAACGCCTACAGAGCGACGATCAGCACGGACGTGGGTACGAGCAGCAGCAGCACGCTCAGCGGCCAGTACACCCGGGCCGGGCCCGGGGCCGTACGCCGTCGTACCGCCCGGTTGGCCAGCCACCACAGCACTGTGAACACCCCCACGACCGGGACGAGCACCACCAGCATCGGCAGGACACCGTCGTTCTCGGTCGGCTCGCGGGAGGTCCACCCCAGCGCGGAGAGCGGCCAGTTGACGGCGAAGTACCAGAGCAGCCAGACCGGTACCACAGCCGGCACTCCCAGCAACAGGTTCAGGACCGCAGCGGTCGGCGAGTAACTGCGCATCGGCGCTGTCACTTGGTGCGCGACAGCAGGTTGTAGTTCTCCAGCACGTTGTACAGTCCGATCAGCTCCCGACCGTACTGCTGCGCCGCGTCGCCGAGACCGTTGTACCGGGCGAGCAGCGCCTGGGTGTCCGCTTGGCTCGTGGCCAGGCCGGGGCGGGCGATACCGAGCTGGCGGGAGTTGTAGATCGTCAGGTGGGTGACCGCGCGGATGTTGTAGGTCGGATCCTGGAGGTTGTCCCACACCTCGCGCAGGTTGGCCTCGGTCAGCCGAGCTCCGTTGATGAGGCCCTCCTGGAGGCAGTGGTTGCGCGCCTCGATCGCGATCCGGGCGAAGGTCTGGCCCCATCCGGTGCTGCAGTCGTCCTTGAGTCCGTTGCGGACAGCGGTGTCGGCAACCCAGTCGAGCGGGTTCAGCTTGCGCAGCTCCCACAGCACCGGGGCTTGGATCAGGGCCTTCCGCAGCTTGAACTCGCGGGCGAGCGCGGTGAACAGCCAGTCCGCGCTGAGCACCAGGTCGAACGCCTTCGTGGTGGACACGCCTCCGAGAGTGGCCCAGTCCTTGTCCGTCCAGCCGTCGCCACCGGTTTCGGGTACGCCGATCGAGCTGAGGTATGCCTGCACGTCACGGAGTGCCGCGTCGCGGTACGCGGTCTTGTCGAGGTCGCGGTCGAGCCCGGCGACGGTGCCCCCGGCGTCGAAGTCGCCCTGGCCGATGTCGCGGCCGGAGGCGATGTCGCTGTCGATCTCGATCGCCGAGGCGCCGCTGCCGACATTGGTCGTGACGATCTGGTCGAACGCCCAGTTGCTCGGCAGCGGGTAGCCGAGGTTCCCGGAGAAGCCGCTCGACATGTCCGACACGAAGCTGGTCTGCGCGAAGCCGGCGTCCGCGACCCGCTGGCAGACGTTGCGCGGTCCGTAGACGCCCACCTGGTAGGACGAACTCTCGCTGACGGTGTGGTGCACGCCCCGGAAGTGCGGGATCACGTACTTGCTGACCTCACCGTCCATGGCGTCGTAGTCCACTGCGAAGTAGATGGTCGTGCCCGGCTTGAAGCCGTGGAAGCGCGCCCACTCGATCGCCCGGAATGCGTCCCCGGTGCCCTGGTCGTAGCTGAAGTAGTCGGCCGACCGGCTCCACGTCTGGAAGATCGGGAAGCAGCGCAGCCCGTACTGCTTGATGGTGGCCAGCTCGCCTGGCTGGATCTGCTTCTCCGGTGTGTCGGTGGTCGATGGGTTGAACAGGTAGCGCCCGATGTACTGGTAGCCGGCGTCCCTGAGCGCCTGAGCACGGGCCGGGGTGATCTTGGTGACGCCGTCGCAGGCTGTGCCGCGGCGGCTCTGGTCGCCGTACGAGACGAGCAGCGAGGCCCAGGTCTGGAAGTCGCCCGCGCCGGTGACCGGCAGCTTCACGAACGACTGGTATGCCTCGACCGCGTTCTTCACGGTGGGCGTGAAGTCACCGAACGGGACGTTCCGCCGATTGAGCACCATCGCGGCTGTGAACAGCATCGCCCAGGCGCCGGTGGCGCCGACCGTGACGGTGCGCGACTTCAGCCCCGCCTGCGTGCCGGGCCCGAAGAGCCCGTTCGCGGTGCCGTCGGCCATACCCAGCTCGTACTGGACCGCGAACAGCATGGATCGCGCGACGTCCCGGGAGTGGATCCCGTCGCACGGGACGACGGAGAAGTCCTTGCGGTTGACGTAGCGTCCGTTCAGCCACCGCTGAATCGCCCGGATGCCTTCGGTCCCGCCGCTGACGGTGACGTACGCATCCATGGTGAGCAGGCTCTTGACGATCTTCGGTTCGAGCGCGCTGCCCGGGAGCACCCCGTCCAGCCCCATGTGGAGCTTCAGCTTGGCGACTGCGGCCTTGACCCGGCCGTTGTACGTTCCGTCGATCTCGCCGCCGTCGTAGCCCTTGCAGTACAGCGCGGCCTGGAGGATCCGGCAGAAGTTCGCGGACGGTACGGTCGTCTCGTCCAGCTTCGGGTACTTGGCCTGGAGCGTCGACAGCGTGGTCGGGCCGAAGGAGTTCGAGAGCGCGGTGATGCCCATCTCGTACTGCAGCGCGCGGGTCAGTGCGTACATCACCGTCCAGCCGGTGCGGCCGTCCTCGTCCAGCTTCGGGATGCCGAGGGTGGCACCGTTGTTGTAGGCGGTGTTGACGAACCTCTGAGCCAGACGAACCATCTCGTCAGCCATGGACTGCCTCCTGCGTTCTGGGTGTTGCGGGCCGGAAGGTCCGGGCGGTGCGGCGCACTGAAAGGGCATGGCAGCGAGAACCCCCTGTGCCGGCCGCGCCCCAGGCCGCGGCAGAGGCACGACCGGGAACTTTACCAAAACTTTTACTATCCTTGGTCGACGCTTGATGCAGTGACATGTCCCGCCATGCGTCCGATGGTTCAGTAGATGGGGCCCCTGCACTCCTGTGCGGGCGTGCGGTTCGGTGCCCCCGGCCCGTAGGCGAGGAACCGCAGCCCGTAGCGGGTCCTTCGCGTGCCTGAAGACCACGTCCTCTCCCGCGCCGCAGCCTGGGTCGAAGCAGGCCAGGGACACCTGGTCGGGCAGTTCGGTGACGGCTCTGGTCTGCAGGTCGACTCTCGCCGCGAACGCTGCCCTTGCCGAGAACCTCGTCCGGCCGGATGAGAGGCAGGGTGCACAAGTGCCGTCCTCGTCAGTCGGATAGGCGCCCTGGCGGAGCCGACGAGCTCCGCGACATGATGATCGGCTGTGCTGCTACGACTGGCGTACCCGGGTGTGACGAACGCGTTCGCGTTACTGCGGCTGCTGCCGATGAGCGACCGCGAGAAGGACGTGGAGATCCTGGCCCTGCGCCATCAGAGGGTATTCGAAGTGGACGGATTGCCGTCCATGTCCCCATAGGTCCCTCGCCAAGTTGGTGTGGTCTCGTCAGTTACTGACTTCGGCGCTTCAGGGTGATGAGGGTGGGAGGTCGAGCGAGAGTCCGGTCCCGGCGAGGAAGCCGTCAAGGATCTCGGAGCGGTACTGCAGTCGCTTGAGGCGGTTTCGGACAAGGGCTTCGAGTCGGTCGAGGGCGACGCTTGTGAGGTTCGCCAGGCTTCGTTTGTCGTGGGCCCACAGGTACTCGACAGCGTTCAGGTCGGGTGCGTATGCGGGCAGCACGAACACCGTCAGCCAGTCCCGTGCGCCGATCAGGTCGCGCATGACATGGGAGACGTGGGTGTTCAGCCGGTCCGCACCAGCACGATCGGCGCCCTGACCAGGTGGTGCAATCCCGCGCTGTACGACACGTGGAACTTGCGGCCGATCAGCGTTGCCACTCGCGCTCCGGTCCACACCTGGTCCTGGTCCCAGCCGTGCACGGCCGGCCCCTGCTCAAGGTACTCGGCCAGCTTCTCCTGGCACCGCACCGACAGCTTGCACCGCTGCCCACCCGGTCCCCGTGACGTCAGCGCACCCGATCCGTTCTCCCGCCAGGCCGCATGCCGCTGGTAGGCCGATTTCGCGGTCACCTGCAGCCTGTGGGCGACCTCCCTCGGCGGAACGCCTTCTTCGATCAACGCGGCCGCACCGACTCGCGGCGCTGGCGTGCCTTCGACGTCAGACCGCCCCCATCCGAATAGCGCATACCAATGGCATGGCGCGCACATGACCGTCGGTCAGCTACACAAACAAGCCAATCACCGTGAAGCGCCGAAATCAGTAGTTGACAGTCAATCAGTTCGATCGTCCGGAAAGCCGATTCGGCTATCGGATGCCGACGTGGTTGGCGAACGCCCCGATGATCGTGGAGCGGCCGACCCCGAACAGCAGGCGCAGAAAGGCGGGCCCCAGGTCCGCTACACCCTCGACAAGAGCCAATTGAGTTTCTGGTCAATATGTGTCACGAGCACCTCGGCGCCCTCGGCCTTCGCCGTCGCCCGGATCGCCGGCCAGGTCTCCTTCAGCCAGCCACGCACCGCCTCGGGATCCTGCTCGACGGCCCAGTTGTCCGGACGCTGGAACGGCAGCCTGTGCCGTTCGGGAACTCGTCGCTGCTGGTCAGGCCGCGTATCGGTACCCATTGATGACGCCGCCGAGCACGCGCGGGCGGAGGAGCCGGTGAGCGGCCAGGCCGGCTCTTGGCACCGGGTGCTCCTGGGCGAGGGGAGGGAGCTGTCCCCGAGCCTGGTGTGGGCGATGGCGGTTGTAGTGCCGGGCGTAGGTGTTGAGGACCTGCCGCGCGTGGGTCTCGTTCCATATCAGCAGGTGGTCGGGGGCCTCGCGCCGCAGCGTTCCGATGGCTCGTTCGCAGTGGGCGTTCGCTCGCGGCGCACGAGGCGGCGTCTTGATGACCTCCACGTCCTCAGCCTCGAAGACCGCATCGAAGGACGCGGTGTACTTCGCGTCCCGGTCGCGGATCAGGAAACGCAGTGAGTCGAGCCGGACGTCCAGCTCGACTGCGAGGGTTTCTCGCCTGTTGCACCGCCCAGGGAGCTGTCGGGTGGGCGGTCACTCCGGTGACGTGCAACCGCCGTGTGCCGTGCTCGAGGAACACCAGCGCGTACCCGCTGCGCAGGTCGACCAAGTCGATGTCCACGAAGTCGCAGCGATGAGGCCCTCGGCTTGCGCGGTCAGGAACTCGCGCCACGTCGGCCCACCGCGGCGCGGGGCCGGATCGATGCCCGCCGCCGTCAGGATCTCCCAGACCGTCGTCGCGCCGATCGGATGCCCGAGGCGGACCAGTTCGCCCTGGATCCGACGGTTGCCCCAGCGCGGATTCTCGTTGGCCAGCTGCAACGCCAGCGCCTTCACCGCGCTCGCGGTCGGCGGCCTACCGGGCCTGCCTTGCTGCTTGCTGCAGTCCCACTTCCGGGCGATCAGCCTTCGGTGCCACGCGAGCAGTGTCCCGGGCGTCACCGGAAACACCTGCGCCCACCGGCGCCGGGGGATCAACGACGACAGTGCCGCGAACCACAGCCGGTCTGCCTGCTCGTACCGCACTGGTGCGGTGAGTTGCCTGCGCAGCACCGCGTTCTCATGCCGCAGCACCAGGAGTTCGGCGCCCTTGGCCGTGTCCCGACGCAGCAGTACTGCCGGGAGCGCGAGCAGCTTCCACGCCACCTTGTAGACCAGTAAGACGATCACCCGAACAGGGTTTCAGGAGGTCGTGACGGCTCGCCAGACCCTCCGAGTAGCAGCGATGAGTTTCCGAATGGCACAGGGGGCAGTGGGTGCCGAGCTGGCGGTGGTGGTCGTCGCGGCAGCCGCAGCGCCGGTAGACGCGTCCTCGGTCTCGGTCGGGGGTCGGTGAGTAGCGCATGGTGATCGCCTCGGAGGGTCGAGCGCGCGGGATCTCTAGTGCCTCGTCCGCAGGCGACGATTCCTTGCTCATGGTGTAACCGACCAGGAAGACGAACCAGCCGAGCTGCCGTTGACCAGCCTAGCGGCGGGGTGACCGGTGATGCCGCCACCCCGCCGCCACCTGTACAGGCTGATCGTCAGGCCGTCGACTCCTCTCCCGGCATCGGGTACCGCGGCGCGCCTGGCGGGCGTCCCTCTCCAGCACTCAGTCGCTTGACCTTGGAGTAGTCGCACCCGTCCAGGAATACCACCGAGTCGATGGGGACCCAGGTCGGGACGGAGCCTGGTTCGATCGATTCGGTGTAGGGCTCGTCGGAAAGCACGTGCCTGTACCAGATCGTCATTGAGACCTGCAGCCATTCGAATCCACCCGGCCGCTCCTCGCGAGCGATGAGCTTAGCCAGGACCCGACCGTTACCGTGCGGAAGGCTCACCAGGACCATGCAGCTGTCGGATTCCTCGTGTGCCGGTGAGATCTCCAGGTTCATCGGGTTCCTCCAGGTCTAGCACGGGGCCGTGCCGTTGACGAATGTGGTGATCGCTCGTGCCTCGGGTGTTCCGCAGACATACCTCAGCTCATGCGAGGTCCAGCCGCTTCCGAAGTTCTTTCCTGCGAGGACATCTACGAGGTCTGACATTCCGGCCAGGTTGAAGCTGATCTGCCCGCCACTATCCACGACACGATCGATCACCCTCGACGACGGAGTACTTCCCGAATCGCTTCTCCTCGTCGAGCAACCGGTGCGGGACGGGGAACAGCCGAACAAGCCGCAACTGGTCGGTGTCCAGGCGGATGCCGGCGACGCAGCAGGTTTCCAGGTACTTGTGCGAGACGTCGGGATACGTCTTGACGGTGATCAGGATGCGCGCTCGTTCCCAGCCCGATGCCGACATGGCAGCCCCCTGGTCCGCCTCCTGTCACCATTGGGCGGGCGCGGTGCCGAATGCGCAAGGGTGCCTGTTCGAAGGGGAGTTGAAGTGGATCAGGTCAGGGCGGCGACGGGCAGCGCGGTTCGCTGGTGCAGTTCGGCCAGGACGGCCTGGCGGTGGCAGCGGCTCTCGTCCTGCTCGAAGCACAGCACCGCCACCGAACGCTCGACGGCCAGCTCGGCCAGCTCGGCCAGCTCGGCCAGTTCCTCCAGCTCCCGGCGGGCCGGTTCCGCCGCCAGGCCCTCGTCGACGCGGCCGTCCCAGAACGGCGCCCGATTGTTCTTCGGATTGCCCAGGGAGCGCAGGTGCAGATAGGAGATGTCCGCCTCGGCCAGGGCTGCACTCAGCCGGGTCTTACTGAACCCGGGCTTGCGGCTGATCGGCGTCAGCCGGACATCCGCCACCGCGTCCACACCTGCATCGACCAGCGCCGCAACGAACGAGTCGATCGTTCGGCCCTCGTAACCCGTGGACCACAGGCCCGGCACCGGACCCGCAGCCGCCACCAGCTCGTCCACCGTCACCTCCAGGGCTCGCGCCAGGCCGCGACGGTGAACAGTCCGGGCTGCGCCACGCACTCGGTCTCCAAACGGGACAGTGTGCGCAGGGGTACACCGGCTGTGGAGGCCAACTCGGGGCGGGTCAAGCCGTACGACTCTCGCAGCGCCCGTAGCTGGCGGCCCAGGCGGTGGGCGCGAGCGCGTTGGGTGCTATCGGCGGAGGGGCGACCAGACATGGCGGGAATCCTAACGAGCAGTCAGCTGGAGTCGGTCGCCGCATCCCCGACCGGGTGAAGGCCGTGAGCGACGTTCGGGGCGGCGAAGTCACGGTGTACGTAGATGGTGCTGCGACCGTGCTGCCGAGCGATCACGGATCCGTCGCGGAGCCACTCCTCGAGCCACGGACTGCTTCCGCGCCACGAGCTCTTGTCCGCCTCCCCGATCAGTGGCAGGAATTTGGTCTTGAACATGCCGATCTCGCCTGTCCCGCGAAGCACGTCGAGCAGTTGCGCTTGTGCGCGCCGCTTGTAGAGCTCGCTGGCATTCGGTGACTCCCGAACGCGCACCGACGTCTCACCAAGCTCTATCCCGCGTGCTGCGGCCCAGTTCAAGACGTAGCTGTCGACGGAGGCATCGTCCGTGACACCCAGCATGTGGCCCAGACACCGCAGAATCGCATCCTCGCGCATGGCACTGAGCGTGTGCTCCATGTCCTGGAAGTTGACTCCACCTCCGAATCGGCTTGCATCATGAGCCTTCTGGTGCGCTTCTTCGCGGATCTGCAGGACGTCCCCGATGATGGCCGCAGCGGCCTCTGCGGGTGCGGCAAAGGTCTGTGTCATGAGGCTGACCGTATCGGAGACGTCGACGGCTGTTGCGGCCACCGGACAGGCGAGCCAGGTGTCAGTCCCAGTTCGCCGACGAGCGCCGGCGAGGCGACGCTTACAAGGGTCCGCTTGATCCAGGCAGCGCCCAACAGCGGCGATGGCTTGGTCAACTCGCCTTGATGCGGCGTACCAGCGGGTGGTGACCGGCTGGCCGTCAGGGTGTCGTCTCCCACGGCTCCGCCGAAGGTTGGTTCACCATCCTGTGCCACACGCTGCAGTTCCCCAGCCTCGCCCGTCCGCTCTCCGAGGCTGCGCCACCTGCTGGAGCGGACGGCGACGGACCAGAGCCTTTGCCAGCAGAACCCTGACCGGCGGCTCTGATCTCCATCGTCGAGCGCAGGCTTCCTCGCGTGAGCACCGGGCAGATGTCAACCGCCGTGCTCCACCGCGATGGTTTCCGAGTCACCTGTCGGTGTCCCCGGTTAGGCTCGCAAGCCGAGACCGATAGGGGAGTTACGTGCTCGACAGCTCACTGACCGCCGATGTCCCGCTCGGCCTCTTCGAGGGCGCGCCCGTCACCGTCCACTCGACCAGGGGCAAGAATGCCAAGCTCCACGCCACGGCGACGTGCACCCAGCTTCGCAGCCGCGACATCACGACGACCCAGGTGCCGCTGAACGCGGACACGATCGGCCGGATGTGCTCGCGCTGCGCGCAGTGGGGTGCGTGGGCGCGGCCGGAGACGGGGCTTGGCATCTTCCTGCGGGCGCTCGGCGGTGTCGGGCTGCTGTACCAGCTGCAGAGCTACGCGGGGCCGGACCCCGACGACTGCTGGGAGCAGGACGAGGTCCAGGCCGCCGCCGACCTGCTGCGCATTGAGCCCGTCGAGCCGGCCGCCGCCGCAGGTGGCGAAGGCGAGGACGACGACGAGGAGCCGGACGAGGAGGACTGGGAGGCGCGAGACGAGGCGAAGCGTCTACGGGACAGTGTGCTGTCCACCTGGCGCGCAGCGGCCACGAGCCTCCACCTGGCCCAGGCCGCGGTCGCCGTGTTCCCCTGGCTGGCGCAGTGGGCGGAGCCGAAGCTCGCCGTGAAGCAGCAGTACCTGGAGGCCCTGTGTGCCCAGGCTGCGCTGTTCGTCGACCGCGAAGGGCTCATGGCGGCGGCCGCCGCGGCAGCCATGGAGGAGCCCGAACTTCCCGGTGAGGACGAGGCGTTCAGCGCGATCGGCACCAGTAGGGAAGTCGGCTCACAGCTGAAGGCGCTCTGGAGTGAGTGGCAGGACGAGGCCGGACGCGGCTGGGAGGGGCCCAGCGCGCGGACCTACCTCGCCTACGGCCCCACCCACGGCATCCGCCCCAATCGGAAGGGCTACGCCCAGGCCCGCGCCGCGGTCGACGAACTCGTCGCCTCCTGGGAGAACCTGGCCCGGGACGTGGCCGCGTCCGCGGAGCCCGCCGCGCTGGGGTGGGTGACCGTGCGGCTGCCCGAAGTCAAGGAGGACACCGCGCCGCCCTGGCGCGAGCACGGCTTCCTCGCCGACCTCGACGACTGGACGACCGGCGTCGTGATCACCTACCTCACCGACGCCGACTGGGCGGGCCGTACCCTCTCCCTGCGCGTGCCCCGGCTCATCGCCGACCGGCTCCTGTCCCCCTCCCACCACCTCGACTGCCAAGCCCACCAGGACAGGCCGACCCCCACCACACCCGCACCCTCGGAGAGCCCGATCCGGCCCGGGATCTTCGACGACACCCCGGTCCGAGGGCGCCAGCCGCTCACCGCGGATCATCTGCGCCTGCTGCGTTCGACGCGCACCGCCGCCGCAGACGAGCTGTCCATCGTCTTCTCGACGGACGGCGGTACCGAGGTCCTGCCCCTGCCGGTGATCGAGAAGCGCCTGGCCGGCGGATGGCAGTGCTTCCTCCTCGCCGGTGCCTCGGACCTTCCCGCCGACGTGATCGAACCATGGACCCGCGAGGTCGGCCCCAGGCCCGAAGACCGGGAAAGCCTCTGGCCGCGGTACCCGCGCAGCGCGCACGACCCGCTCTTCGGCGAGGACCTCGGCCTGGCGCAGGGAGCCACACGGGCAGCCTGGCTCGCGTACGAGCACCAGGACGCGGAACGCAACCTGCGTCTGCTCGCTATGGCCCGCGGTGTGCGGGACCTGCGGACACTGGACGGCGGATACGACGACCACGGCCGATCCCGCACCCTTCCCCACCCGGTGTGGCTGGGGCTGCTGGCCCACGCCCAGGACCTGGACCTCGAGCCGTTCGAGGCCCCGGACGCAGACCGCTGGCGCGGCGGTGGCAGCGGCATCCCACTCGGCGTCCTCGCCGACGTACAGGTCTACACGACCAACGCCGACCTCCGGATCCAGGGCAAGGGCCACTCGCCGTTCTGCCCACACTCCAGGGAACGCGGCGTCGTCGCCGACGACGACCTGCTGACCGCCGCCGACCTGCTCGACAACGACGACTACGACTGGTGCAGCAAGTGCCAGGGCTACGCGATTCGCCGCCTGACTGACACCCAGCTGTCCTACTACCGCGCAGCCCACCGGCTCCACGACATCGCCCAGAGCCTCGACCCCGGCCGAGCCGGCCACGGCCGCCTCGACACCGATACGATCACCCGACAGCTCCGCGAACTCGCCGACTGGCGACCGGTCGGCGAAGAGCACTGGTACACCGGCGGAGCGCGGCGCTGGCGGCGCATCGTCCACGAGCTTCAGGCGAAGGCCGAAGCAGCCGGCCGCGACACCCCGTGACAGCCAACCGCACAGCACCCCACACACGACCGCACTGAACAGACATCGATGACCAGCACACCGTCCGACGCCCTGTCACCCCACGCCACCGGCCCCGCGGCTGCTCGCCAGGCTCACCGCGCCCCTCTGGCACGCCGGCTGGATGGAGAACGAACTCTGGGACGAGAGCGACGAGGAGGACGATGAACCAGGCCCCACCTGCCGGGAGTTCTCCCGCCGAAGCCGGCCTCCTCGACGCCTCCATCCACGTTCCCGAACCAGCCCAGGCTCTGCGCCACGACCTGGTCCTGGTCTGCCGCTGTGGGCGGACACCATCCACGACGCGATCGCCGGGCGCTGCCGCCGACGACAGCTGAGTGGCCGTCGGATTGCTTAACTGCAGGTCGTAGGCCGTTTCCGCTTCTGGCGGGAGCGGCCTTTTTGATGTTCTGTCGGCTGGTGGTCGCGGTGTGGTTGCCGGGCCATTCGGCCGGGCGGTGGTGGGTTCGATTTCCTGGGGCGTCTGATGGGTGGCCAGGCGGTGGTGGGGGCGCGGGTGCTGGTGCCAGGGGCGCCGGGCGCGGCAGGTGGGTTCGCCGAGGACTGTGCGGTCGGCGGTGGTGAGGGTCCAGGCGATGGCGTCGACGGCTGCCCGCTCGGCGAGGTGGGTGAGTTCGGCGTAGATGTTCGCGGTGGTGGACAGGGTGCGGTGGCGCGGGGTCTTGGAGATGACCGGGAGGGCCACGGGGGTCGGTGGCGAGGTGGGGGCATCGGGTGCCGAGCTGGCGGTGGTGGTCGTCGCGGCAGCCGCAGCGCCGGTAGACGCGTCCTCGGTCTCGGTTGCCTGAGGGGTTGGGTGAGCAGCGCATGGTGATCGCCTCGGTGGGTCGCGCGCGGGACCCTCCACTCCCGGTCTGCGCTCGCGGGACGACCACTATGCGCGCTGACCTGCTGATCTCCCTTTGATCAGCGACAAACCTCGGACTCCATCACGGCGGCACCACGTGGCAAGTCCGAGCCACCGCCTGACGGCGGCAGCCCGGACCACACCAGGACCTGCATCTGTCTTCTAGGGGTAGTAGGTGTCCTGGTGCTGCGGCGCGGGCCACTGGGACAGGGGCGCCGACTGCGGCGAGTGCGGTGCGTCCGTGCGGTGCCGGCTGGCGGGTCGGGCGGTCGTGCGTCCGGGGCGCAGGGGCCACCACAGGCGGCGGCCGAGGATCGCGGCCAGGGCGGGCACCAGCACGATGGACAGCAGGAACGCGGAGAGCAGGATGCCGAGCGCGGTGGCGAAGCCGATCTGCTGGGTGGAGGGTTGCGGGGTCACCGCGAGGCTGCCGAAGGAGCCGGCCAGGACGAGGCCCGCCGTCGCGATGGCCGGGGCGGTGTGCCGCAGGGCGCGTGCGACCGCGGCCCGGGGCGGCCCGGGGTGTTCCATCTCCTCCCGGATGCGGTCGCTGATCAGGATGTTGTAGTCGGTGCCGAGCGCGACCACGAACAGGAACAGGACCAGCGGCAGCGTGAAGTTGACGCCCGGCTTGTCCATCGCGTGCTGGAACAGCAGGGCGGCCGCGCCGAGGGTGGCCGCGAAGCCGAGGCCGACGGAGAGCATCAGGATCACCGGTGCCAGCAGGCTGCGCAGCAGCAGGAGCAGGATCACGCCGATCAGTACCGCCGCGACCGGGAAGACCAGCCGGAGGTCGTGGTCGACGGCGGTGGAGACGTCGGCGAAGACCGCCGGGGTGCCGCCGACGTGCGCGGTCAGGTCGGCGGGTGTGCTCTGGGCGACGGTTGCGCGGATCGGGCCGGAGACCAGGTCACGGGCCTGCTTCGACTGCGGGTCCGCGGTGAGGAACAGGTCGATCCGCGCGGCCTGCCGGTCCTCGCTCAGGACCGGCTCGGCCACCTGGCCGACGCCGGCGACCCGGGTGAGGTGCTGGGTCAGGCCGTCGAGCGTGCCGGGGGAGAGCGGGCCGGCGTTCTTGGTTTCGACGTAGACGCTGGTCGGGTCGGCCACGCCGGCGGGCAGGGCGCGGGAGATCTCGAGGGCGGTGCTCTGGGACGCGGTGCGGGGGCCGCCGTCCAGGCCGTAGTCCATCTTGATCCCGGCCAGCCCGCCGGCCAGGGCGGCCAGGAGGGCGAGCGAGGCGAGGACCATGGTCAGCGGTCGGCGGGTCACCAGGTCGCCGAACCGGGCCGCGGCGCCCTCGCGGGGTTCGGCCTCGAGGGCGCGGGAGGGCCAGAAGAGCTTGCGTCCGCAGGCTGCGAGCACGGCAGGCATCAGGGTGAGGCTGGCCAGCAGCATGACCAGGACGGAGACCGCGATGGCCGGGCCGAGCACCCGGAACTGGCCGAAGCTGGCGACCCCGAGGGTGGCGAAGGCGGCGACGATGGTCAGCGCGGCCGAGGTGATCGCGGTGCCGACCTTCTGGCTGACCGCGGCGGCGGTGGCGCGGTGGTGGCGATCGGGGTGGGCCCGCAGCTGCTCGCGGAAGCGGAACATCAGGAAGAGGAAGTAGTCGATGCCGATGCCCAGGAGCACCACGGCGATCAGGTCCGGTACGGAGGGGTCGATCTTGATGCCGGTGAGCAGTGCGGTGCCCACGACCGCGCCGCTGGCCGCGCCGCTGATCAGGGTCACCGAGATCAGCGGCAGCAGGGCGGCCAGCACGCTGCGGAACACGAGGATGTGGAGCAGCACGATCAGGGCGAAGGCGCAGGCGCCGGCGACGGTCTTGAGGGTCTTCCCGTCGTCGGTGGAGTCGACCTGGTCGGCGAGTGCGCCGGTGAAGCCGGTTCGCAGGCCCTGGGCGGCGAACTCCGCCCGGGCGTTGTCCCGGAACGCCCGGAAGGTGCTCGCCAGGCCAGGGTCAGCGGAGTTTCCGGTGAGGTTGGCGGAGAGCAGCTCGAAGGTTCCGTCAGGTGCCGTCATGGCCGGACCGACCTGGGGGATCTGCGAGTAGTCCTGCTGGAGGGGCGCCGCGTCCTTGGTCCTGGGCATGGTGACCTTGAGGCGGCTCAGCCGCTGCGCCCCGGCGTCGATCTGCGCCTTGTCCGCGGGAGTCAGGGCCCGGCCCTCGGTCCGCGCGACCAGGATGGTCACCGGGTTGGCGTCCGGCTTCGTTCCGAAGCGGTCGTGGGCGATCTGCATGGCAGCGGCCGAGTCGTAGCTCTTCGGCAGGAAGTCGGCCGTCTGGGTCTGGGTCACCCGGTAGATCAGGGTCTGGCCCAGGACGGTCAGGAGCATTCCCAGGACCGCCCAGACGGCGATCACCTTCCACGGATTCCTGGTGGAGAATCCGGTCAGGGCGCGGATCACGATGTCCTCCGGCTGTGGTGCGTCAGCCGGCGAGTTCCGGCACGTCTTCAGACCATCACGGCGTACCGGGCGCTCTCGTCCGTGCGCGGGAGGAGAACGCCGTCAGGACCTGAGCCCGGTGCACGGCCCTGACCAGGACCAGGGGCCTGGTCGGGGATCGGTCCGGGGCGCCTGCCCGGGGCTGGGAGCCGCTGCGAGAATGGACCGCGAGAACATTCCCCCCCCGAGGATCGCGGGCGAAGGCCGGTGCCGACCGGCCGCAGAAAGGACCACCACCAGCATGTCGACGCACCACCGGCCGCTGCCGCTGCCGCCGTCGCCGAGAGCCGACGGCCTGCCCTGGACGGCCAGTGACGCGCTGCTGGCCGTCGGGGCGGCCGCCCTGGACCTCATCGGCTACACGCTCGGCGGTCCCGACGGAAGCCAGCCGATCGCCCTGACCGCCCTGGTCCTGCTCGTGCTGGCGGCCATGCCGCTGCTCACCAGGCGCCGCTATCCGCTGGCGTCACTGGCGGTCGTGCTGGTCCTCGGCGTGGCACTGAACCTGAGCGGGCCGGTGCCGCACCACTTCAACTGCACGCTGTGCGTCGCGCTGTTCGCCGTGGCCCGCTCCCGCGGCATCGCGGTGGCGGCGCCGGCCGCCCTGGTGGCGGCCGCCGTGCCACTGCTGGGTCGGGGGCATCCGCTGCCCCCGCCGGTGGTGGAGGTGGCGGCCAACGTGCTCGCCGCGGCGCTGGTCATCGTCGCGGCCGTGGTGCTGAAGCGTTGGCAGCAGGAGGTGGAGGTCAGGCGCAGGCTGCTGGCCGACCGTGCGGTGGCGCAGGAACGGCGCCGCATCGCACGGGAGTTGCACGACATCGTGGCCCACCACATCACCACCATGCAGCTGATGGCCGGCGGCGCCAGGGCGAACCTCGGGCGTGACACCGAGGTGGTGCGCGACGCCCTGGTCACGCTGGAGGGCTCCGGGCGGATGGCGCTGCGCGAGATGCGCCAACTGCTCGACGTGCTGCGGGAGGGCGACGCGCCGGGGGAGGCGGACCGGGCGCCGTCCGCGCCGCAGCCCGGTGTCGGGCACCTCGGAGAGCTCGTCGAGGAGTCCCGCAGGGCCGGTCTGCCCACGGAGTTCGCCGTCCTGGGGGAGGAGCGTCCGCTGCCGCCGAGCACCGGCCTGGCGGTGTTCCGGATCGTTCAGGAGTCCCTCACCAACACCCGCAAGCATGCCGGCCGGGCCGAGGCGCGGGTCCGGCTGACGTACCACCCGGACCGGGTCACCGTCGAGGTGTCCGACAACGGCGCCGCCGCGCCGGCCGACACCCTGGTGGGAGCCGTGGCGGGGGCGGGCGGTGCGGCCGGACCGAGGGCGGGCCGCGCCGGGTACGGTCTGATCGGCATGCGCGAACGCGTCGCGCTGCAGGGCGGCAGCATGGTGGCCGGCGCCGTCGACGGGGGTGGCTTCCGGGTTGTGGCCGACCTGCCGGTGGCGCCGGGCGACGGAGAGGAACGGCTCGGATGACGGGTGCCCAGGAGCGGATCAGGGTGCTGATCGCGGACGACCAGCCGCTGGTGCGGCGGGGCCTGGCCCTGATCCTGGCACCGGACCCGGCGTTCGAGGTGGTGGCCGAGGCGGACGACGGGCAGCGGGCGGTCGACCTCGCGCACCGGCACCGGCCGGACGTCGTGGTGATGGACATCCGGATGCCGGTTCTCGACGGGGTCCAGGCGACCGAGCGGATCGTGCGGGAGCTGCCCGCGTGCCGGGTCCTGGCGCTGAGCACCTTCGACATGGACGAGTACGTGGTGGCCGCCCTGCGCGCCGGCGCCTCCGGGTTCCTGCCCAAGGACGTCTCCCCGGAGGAGCTCTCGGCGGCCGTGCGGACCGTGCACACCGGGGAGGCGGCGGTGGCGCCGCGCCTGCTCACCCGGTTGATCTCCGCTTACGTCACCACACCCCGCCTGCCGCAGTCGCCGTCGCCGGTGCTGGTGTCCGACCTGGGTGAACTGACGCCCCGTGAGGTCGAGGTGTGGCGCCTGCTGGCCACCGGCCTCGACAACGCCGAGATCGCTGCGGCGATGGGCATCAGCGTCTCCACGGTCAAGAACTACATCACCAGCATCTTCGCCAAGCTGAGCGTCCGCGACCGCGCCCAGGCGGTGATCGCGGCCTACGAGACCGGCCTGGTGGAGCCCCGGAGCGCGAACCCGGCGGGCTGAAGCGCAGCAGTACTTCGCGGACGGCACCGCGGCCCCCGATCACGGAAGCCGCGGGGCCGTCCGCCCGGTGCCCGGCACCCCGAACGCGCCGGGGCGGGTCAGCGGCAGAGGGCCGCGTCCAGGGCGTCCGCCATGCGCTGCGCGCCGGCGTCGCCGGGGATGGTGGTGACCGTGATGCTGGCGGCACGGCCGTCGTCGGTGACCCCGCCGCGGGAGCGGTAGCCCGGAATGGTCCCGCCATGGCCCCAGAGGAGGCCGCCGCAGGAGAGCGGCTTGCTCTGCAGGCCCAGCCCGTAGCGGACGCCCGGGCCCAGGAGCTCGGCGGGGACGGTGGTGCGCATCTCGGCGAGCTGCGCCGCGGGCAGGAGCCGGCCGCCGAGGAGCGCGGTGAAGAACGAGTTGAGGTCGCTGTTGGTGGAGACGATCGCCCCCGCCGCCCAGGCCATCGAGGGGTCCATCTCGGTGTAGTCGTGGAGCGAGCCGTCGGCGTCCTGGTTGTACCCCTCGGGGTGGGCCTCGTGGATGGTCATGTCCCCCGGGGTGGGGAAGTAGGTGTGGCGCAGGCCGATGCGGTCGATGACGCGCTTGGTGATCTCCTCGCCGACGGGCCGCCCGGTGACCTTCTGGATCAGGAGTCCGGCGACAATGTAGTTGGTGTTGCTGTACTCCCAGCGCGCGCCCGGGGCGAAGCGGGCCTTCTGGGCGAGGGCGCCGTCGAGGAGCTCGCGGGGCTCGAAGTAGCGGTGCTGGATCGTGCTGAAATCCGAGAGCGCGGGGGCGTCCGTGTAGTCGGGCAGTCCGCTGGTGTGCTGGAGCAGTTGGCGGACGGTGATGTTGCGTCCGTCGATGCCGTCGCCGCGCAGCAGGCCGGGGAGGTAGGTGTCGACGGAGGCGTCGAGGCCGATCTTTCCTTCGGCGACGAGCTGGAGGGCGACGACGGCGGTGAAGGTCTTGGTGTTGCTGCCGATCCGGATCTGCCCGTCCACCGGGACCTTGGCCTTGGTGGTGAGGTTGCCGACGCCGGCGGTGTAGTTGTGGGTGCGGCCGTCGCGGCCCTTGACGGTGGCCAGCGCGGCGGGCACGCCGTCGTCCTTCACCAGCGCGTTCAGGCTCGACTGGACGCTGTCCGGCCGGCCGCCCGCGAACGCCGCGGTCGGCGCCAGGGGCGAGGCCGCCACGACGCCGGCGGCCACGGTGGCCACGGCCACCGCCAAGCCGCGCCGGCCCCGATGGCGCAGCTTGGCCCGGTTGTGCTGTACGTGCTCGTTCACGGGGGAACTCCTCTGCTGGAGGGGGAAGTTGGTGGGGGCGGGTTCTGCGCGCAGGCGCGCGCAGAACCCGCTGGTCGTACCGGTGCCGACGCTCAGGCCGGATCGGGTGGGGTCAGTGGCACAGGGCGGAGTCCACTGCGGCCTCCACGCCCTTCCCGGCCGCGTCACCCGGGATCATGGTCACCGCGAGGTTGACGGCGCGGCCGTCGTCGGTGGCGCCCCCGGCGGTGAAGTAGCCCGGAATGGTCCCGCCGTGGCCCCAGAACACGCCTCCGCACGACAGCGGCCTGCTCATCAGGCCCAGCCCGTAGCGGACGCCCGGACCCGCCTCGTCCGCGGGGACGGTGGTGCGCATCTCGGCGAGCTGGGCCGCCGGGAGGAGCCGGCCGCCGAGCAGCGCCGTGTAGAAGCGGACGATGTCGCTGTTGGTGGAGACGACGGCGCCCGCCGCCCAGCCCCAGGACGGGTCGAGCTCGGTGTAGTCGTGGAACGAGCCGTCGGCGTCCTGGTTGTACCCCTCGGGGTGGGCCTCGTGGATGGTCATGTCCCCCGGGGTGGGGAAGTAGGTGTGCCGCAGGCCGATGCGGTCGACGATGCGCTGGTCGACCTCCTCGCCGAGCGGCCGCCCGGTGACCTTCTGGATGATCAGGCCCGCCACCAGGTAGTTGGTGTTGCTGTACTCCCAGCGGGCGCCCGGGGCGAAGTGGGCCTTCTGGGCGAGCGCCGCGTCGAGCAGGTCACGCGGTTCGAAGTACCGCTTCGGATCGGCGAGGATCGCGCCCTTGTCCACGTAGTCGGGCAGTCCGCTGGTGTGCTGGAGCAGTTGGCGGACGGTGATGTTGCGTCCGTCGATGCCGTCGCCGCGCAGCAGGCCGGGGAGGTAGGTGTCGACGGAGGCGTCGAGGCCGATCTTTCCTTCGGCGACGAGCTGGAGGGCGACGACGGCGGTGAAGGTCTTGGTGTTGCTGCCGATCCGGATCTGCCCGTCCACCGGGACCTTGGCCTTGGTGGTGAGGTTGCCGACGCCGGCGGTGTAGTTGTGGGTGCGGCCGTCGCGGCCCTTGACGGTGGCCAGCGCGGCGGGCACGCCGTCGTCCTTCACCAGCGCGTTCAGGCTCGACTGGACGCTGTCCGGCCGGCCGCCCGCGAACGCCGCGGTCGGCGCCAGCGCCGCGACCGTGATGCCCACGGCGGCCACAGCGGTCACGACCGCCGCCGCGCGGTGCCGGCTGCCCCGACGGGAGAGCGGGAAGCGGCTGTGCGGTGCATGCTCGTACACGAAAGGACCCCTCCGATGAATGGTGCCGGTGATTCCCGGCCTTGATCAAGAGGACCATTCGGGGACAGGGGAGTTCGTCCGTACCCAGGACGAAACCGCGCCCGGGAGCAGACTCCGGGAGCCGTCCCCGGCCAGGACCGTACTCCTGGCCACGGGTGCCGCTACTCGCCCCGCAGCAGTGCGGCCGGGCCCTCGTCCAGGCTCGAGTTGCCGGTCGTGACCGCGGACTCCACCCAGTCGGAGGCGTTGCGGACCCGGGACAGGTCGCGGTTGACCGTGTGGGGTTCCAACACTTCCGCACTCGCTCTGACCTGGCTTTGCGTCAGCTGTTCTGATCTTCGTCAGGCGGTGTTGCGGTACGCGTGGACGAGTCCGCCGAGGACGTCGTGGCGAGCTTCCGAACGGCACAGGACCAGCGCCATCTTCTCCATGCGCTGCGCGTGTTCGAGACGCGAACCAATCGACAACCCGGAACAGAGCGCTCGCCTCGACATGCGACCGGGGTGCTTACGTATGATTACCCTGCGTATGTGACATCTTCTTGTGGAGGCTGAGTTCCATGGCGGATCAGCGAGTTGTCGTCGTTACCGGTGGTGGCACAGGAATCGGCGCCGCTACGGCTCGGCTCTTGCGTGAGGCTGGTCATCAGGTGGTCGTTTCCGGGCGTCGGGCCGAGCCCCTGGAGCGGGTCGCGGCGGAGACGGGAGCTCTGGCCTACCCCGCCGATGCGGCGGAACCGGCCGCGGTGCGGGGACTGGTCGAGACGACGGTGGCCACTTTCGGTCGACTGGACGGGGTGGTGCTCAACGCGGGGATCGGGCGCAGTGGGGGAGTGGGTGAGCTTTCGGACGAGGACTGGGAGGCGGTGATGCGCACCAACGTGACCGGCCCCTTCCTGCTCCTGCGCGCAGCGCTCGGGCACTTGTTGCAGGCCCGGGGCTCGGTGGTGGCGGTCGCTTCGGTGTCGGCGTTGCGCAACGGGACGGCCAACGCCGCGTACGCGACCTCCAAGGCCGCGCTGCTCCAGCTGACGCGATCCGTGGCGGTGGACTACGGGGGGCAGGGTGTTCGGGCGAACATCGTGTGTCCCAGCTGGGTGCGCACCGAGATGGCAGACCGGCGGATGAGTCGGTTCGCCGAGGAGACCGGAGGGCCGGGTGATGGCGTCGAGGCGGCCTACCAGGAGGCGACCCGGCTCGTGCCCATGGGCCGCCCCGGAGATCCGCGTGAGGTGGCCGAGACCGTTTCCTGGCTGCTGTCGCCCGCCGCCTCCTTCGTCAACGGAGCGGTACTGACCGTCGACGGTGGTGTCACGGCGCTCGACCCGGGGACCGTTGCGTTCGACTACCACCTCGAACCGCGCAACGCTGGGCGTTGACTTTCGCCCACCCTGTGGGGTTCGGAAAGCGTGGATGCGGCGGTCGGGTGCCCGAGGCGGGCCGGCTCGCCCTGGATCCGCTTGTGGCCCCACCCGGCGTTTTCCCGAGCCAGGCGTAGCACGAGGTTCTTGACCACCGCTGCAGCACCTCGGGGAAGGACAGCAACTTGCGCGCCACCTTGTACAGCATCGAAGCGAGCGCGTGGACATGGTGCCAGCCGAGGTCTCCCTACTCATCCCACCTGTGGCGATGACTTTCCGAGCCCGACAGGATCTCCCTCGACCAGCGGGTGGGGACGTGTCGGGGGGCAGCGCTGACAGCGGTCACCAGGAATGGACTGATCACCAGGGTGGCCCGGTCGGTCGGTCAGTGCGGCAGGACCAGGGAGGGGTGGCCGGCGATGAATGTCGTCCAGGGGGGCGAGGGCCGGCGGTGTTCGCCCGCGCCGTTCACCGGCGACCCGTCACAGCGACCGGGAGGTGGAGAGGGTTGGGGTCAAGTGGCTTGCTCACGGGCGGACTTCTGGCGGAGAGCGGCGGTCCGGGGTGGTTGAACCACCCTGGGGGTGAACCGCCTCCGGGCCTTTTCGATCGTGGATCGGCGGTCTTCGGATGACGAGGTTCTCGCGTGAGGGACGGCATCCGGGGTTGCGCTGTCTCCTTCGGTGTCCGGCGGATCCGTGAGGTGGCTCCAGGGGTGGTCGGCGAGGTGGCGGCGCAGGGTGTCGAGCTTGGTCAGGCAGGCGTCGATCGAGGCGATGGCGTCGCTGGTCTCGGCTCGCGCGCGGGCTCGGGCCTGGGCCAGCTGGTCCTCGATGTGGTGCCAGCGGATCTTGTGGTGGGTGTCGTGGGTGGGGTCAGGCGCGTCGGCGGTTGCTGTCGTGTCGGAGCTCGGCGGTGTGGTTGGTGAGGTCGTCGAGGCGGGTGGTGAGGTCGGGGTGGCCGGCGCGGAGGTGGGGGCGCATGGAGGCAAGGGGCGCGATGAGGTCGGCGGCATCGGGGGCTCCGAGGGCGGTGCGCACGGCGTTCTGGTCCGGTCGGGCTTCGGGTGGCAGGTCGGTGAGGGCGGAGATCTGGGCGGCGAGGACGCGTAGGTCGGCGGCGTTGTCGCGGGCCCAGGCGGTGACGGTGCGCTCGGCGGCCCGGCGGTCGCGTACGGCCTTGACGCGCTCGGCGCCGGTCGCAGTCGTCTGGGGCGCAGTGGGGGCGGGGCGCAGGCGCAGGTAGCGGTTCTCGGCGGCCTGGCGGCTGGCGACGCCCATGGGCTGGGCGAGGTCGGCCCAGGTGGCACCGGTGGCGCGGGCGAACTCCACCAGCCCTGCCTCCCAGCCGGCGAGTTCGGTGCGCAGTTCGCGCAGCAGCACCAGGGCGGCCAGGGCGGGTTCGGGTCCGTCCGCTGTCTCGAGGCCCGTCGGGTGGGTGGGTGCCGGGGTTCGGGTGGTGCGGACGGCGTCGTCTATGGCTGCCAGTGCTGCGGCGGCAGCGAGGAAGGAGACCGGCTCGGTGGGCGGGGTGGGTGTCTCTCGCATCTGTGTCACTCTCTGGGCGACGGTGGAGGTTGTCATCGGATGGATGACATGTTAGAACAGTTTCAGACCAAGCGCACTGGCACCCCTTTGAACCGACTGGAGGTGTTTCGCGATGCTGATGCGCACTGACCCGTTTCGCGAGCTGGACCGTCTGACCCAGCAGTTCCTCGGCAGCACTGGTACCTGGTCGCGTCCGGCCCCGATGCCCTTGGACGCCTACCGCGCCGGCGACGAGTACGTGATCTGCTTCGACCTGCCCGGGGTGGACCCGGATGCGATCGACATCGACGTCGAGCGGAACATGCTGACCGTCAAGGCCGAGCGCCGCCCGCGCCATCAGGGCGAGGGCGTGAAGTGGGAACTCGCGGAGCGCCCCCTCGGGATCTTCTCCCGCCAGGTCATGCTTTCCGACACCCTCGACCCCGAGGGGATCAGCGCCGACTACGACGCCGGCGTGCTGACCCTGAAGATCCCGGTCGCGGAGAAGGCCAAGCCCCGGAAGATCGAGATCAGCCGCAGCGGCGACCGCAAGCAGA
This sequence comes from Kitasatospora sp. NBC_01302, assembly GCF_035976515.1. NCBI lineage: Bacteria > Bacillati > Actinomycetota > Actinomycetes > Kitasatosporales > Streptomycetaceae > Kitasatospora > Kitasatospora sp. NBC_01302. The sequence goes on along the minus strand of NZ_CP108404.1, from coordinate 2,832,033 downwards.
TCCGGGCCTGACCGAGCAGCCGAAGCCGTTCCGCGCCGCCCGTCCCCCCGGGGCGGCGCGGAACACCCCGCCGACCTCGCACCCTGGCCAGGCGCGGACCGGGCCGATCGGCAGCGGGAGACATCATGCGTGACCGGAGCTCCACTCCCACCGTGGTGAGGCCGAGCGGCGACATCGATTTCGACACCGCCCCCGCGCTGGAGCGCGCCCTGGCCGACGCACTGCGCTCGCACCGCGAGGTCGTGCTCGACCTGTCGGAGGTGACGTTCATGGACTGCGCGGGCCTGAACGTGATCGTCGCGGCCCGCAACCAGGCAGACCGGCACGGTCGGCGGCTGGTCCTGAGCGGCGTCGGCCACCGCGTGGTCCGGCTGCTGAAACTCACCGGCCTGCACCGCCACCTGACCGTCGGGTCCTGACCGAAGTGCCGAGGGCGTTCGCGCCCACCCCGGAAACGGAGGGAGAACCGCGGTGACTCTTCGATGGGAGGCGTTCCTGGACGCGGTCCAGGAACGCGGCGAATACGACACACCCCAGGAAGCCGAGCGGGCCACCCGCGTGGTCCTGGCCCTGCTCGGCGCCCACCTGGTCGGCGAGGTGCGCGCCCATCTCGCGGCCCGCCTGCCCGAGACCCTCGCCCTGATCCTGCTCAACCCCCTGCAGGCCGCCGAACCGCTCACGCCCGACCGGTTCGTGCGCGCCACCGCCGCCTGGATCGAAGGCGCCACCGAGACCACCGCCCTGTGGGACATCGGCGCCGTCCTGTCCACCGCGGCCGACGCCGCAGGCGACGACCTCACCGAACGCATCCTGCTCCAACTGCCCCCCGGCTACGACCTCCTCTTCGGCCGGCCCGCCCCCGGCCAACGCCCCTGACCACCCACGCAGCCCCGCCTCCGGCGGGGCACGGCACGCCCGGAAGGCCAACCGCCATGACATGGCACCACCTCGTCCAACAGGTGCGCGACCTCGGCCGCTATGAGACCGACCAGGAGGCCGAACGCGTCCTGCACACCGTCCTGACCGTCCTCGGCGGCCAGCTCGTCGGCGAGGAACGCTGCGACCTGGCCGCCGCCCTGCCCGAACCGGCCCGCACCACCTTCGCCTCGCAGCTGCCCCTCACCCAACCACTGGACGCCCACACCTTCGTCGACACCGTCGCCGCCACCCTGGGCACCACCACCCACGCCGCCCGCTGGCACACCGGCGCCGTCCTCGCCGCACTCGCCGACCTGGCGGGCGAACCCCTGAACGGCCGCCTCCTGACCCAACTCCCCAACGGCTACGCACTCCTCTTCGGCCGCGCCGATCTCACCGCCGCCGCCTAGTGACGCGTCGGGCAGCCTTTGCGCGGCGGGGCGAAGGCTGCCTGGCGCGGCACCAGCAGAGGCCACACCGGCAGGCCACACCGCAACGGGTCGATGACGGACGTCCCCCGCCGACCACAGGCGGTGGCAGGGCAGGGTCTCCGACCACACCTTCCTGTATCCGGTCATGACGGAGCGGGGCGCGCAGATGGGCGCGCCCCGCTCCGTCATCACCTGGCGAGGTCCTACCAGCGGTACCAGCGTCCGCGGGTGCCGGAGGCACCGGCGCCCCGCGCGACGAATCCCAGCAGCCAGAACACCAGGACGACGATCGCCACCCACCACAGTGCCTTGAGTGCGAAACCGGCACCGAACAGGATCAGGGCCAGAAGAAGAACGAGAAGAAGGGGAACCACTTCGACCTCCACAGTCAGCCAGCGTCGGGGACCGTGTGCCCTGCCCCGGGCCGGATATTCGCAGGAATCCTGCAGGCCCGCCGGGGCAGGCATGGCGTCACCACAACCGCGACGCACAGGAGGCTGACATGAGTGCCGGCGACACGATCGAAAACACCGCGGACAAGGCCATGGGCGCGATCAAGGAAGGCGTCGGCAAGGCGACCGGCAACGAGCGCCTGCAGGCCCAGGGCAAGGCCGACCAGATCAAGGGCGATCTGAAGCAGGTGGGTGAGCACGTCAAGGACGCGTTCGGCCACTGACCCAGGGGCGGGGCGGCCGGTCAAGGGAGGGTCGTCGGCCGCCCCGGCACATGGCCGGGACGGCGGACGCGTGACTCCGGGACGTGGGATGCGAAGCCTGGGCAGCCACTTGGCCTGCCGCGACCATCAGGTGTCGGAGTAGCTGAGGTCTCCGACTGTCCAGCTGCTGACGTCTTCGATGGCGATGCGGTACATGCCGCCCGTGTGGGGCAGCCCGAAGTCGCCCTGCAGGATTTGCGCCCGGTGGAGGTGGAGGTGGGTGGGCCGCGCGGGCGGGCTCTCTCCGGGTGGGGCGAAGAGGGCGGCGAACGGCTTCAGGTGATCCGAGGCCTGGAGGACCTCCGCCACCCGCTCCCACCACAGGGACACCGGGGCGAGCCTGCCGGTGATCACCGCGCCGGGGACCACTACGGTCAAGGACATCTGATTGCTGTGCTCGGACTCGACCATCGCGGCGATGTCGACGAGCAGCCCGTCAGGGTTCGACATGATCCCCAGGATAAGTCACGGTCTCCGGGCCCCTGCCCGCGTTGGGGCCGGGAGACCCCAGCGGGCCACAGGCCTGCCACCGGCTGAGCGGCCGGGCGCCTACCCGTCAGTTCTCCGACGCTCACGCACGGGTGGGCCGCAGCCGGCTCCCGCCTGGGACCTCACAGACGCAGCAGGCGCCGCGCGTTGCCGGAACCGATCTTCTGCCTGTCGGCATCCGAGAGAGCGGTTCGTTCGAGGGCGGCGATGGCCGAAGCGGATGTCTCGTAGGGGTAGTCGATCGCGAACAGGACTGCGTCGGCGCCGATCACGTGGACGAGCGCCTCGACCGCGGCGGGGGACAGGACACCCCGCTCGTGGTGACGACCACATTCGTCCCGAAGTACTCGGACGGCGGCCGTTGCAGCGGGTTCGGGACGGCGAGGGTCGCGTAGCGGGAGTCGAACCTGGAGAGCTGGAAGGGCAGGAACTCGCCCGCGTGGCCGAGGATCATCCTCGCGTCCGGGTGGCGGTCGAAGACCCCTGCCATGATCACGCGCATCGCGTGTCCACCGGTGGTGGCCTGCCAGCTCCAGAGGGCGCCGTCGAGTTCGGGATGCCCGTCGAGGACGTGCCAGCTGTCCGCGGGAGGCATGCCCGGATGCAGATACAAGGGCACGTCGAGCTCGGCCAGCGTCGCCCACAGCCGGTCGAAGGCGGGGTCGTCGAGGTATCTGCCCTGAACGTGGTCGTTGACCAGGGCGCCCTTGAACCCGAGGTGCTCGACGGCGCGGCGCAGTTCGGTCACGGCGGCGCCGGGGTCCTGAAGGGGGAGCGCGGCGAACGCCGCGAACCTGTCGGGGTGGGCGTGGACGATCTCTGCGAGCGAGTCGTTGACGTAGCGGGCGTTGTCCACTGCGCGTTGCGCGTCGGGGTCGGCTTCGATCCCGGGGACGGTGAGGGAGAGCACCTGCATCGCGACGCCGTTCGCGTCCATGTCCGGCAGACGCAGGTCTGCGACGTCGGGAAGCCGCGCCATCACGTGTTCGACGAACGCCGGGTCGATGGTGCCGGGCAGCGTGATCGGCGGCCGACGTTCGGCGAGGCCCGGGACGGCGACGGCCTCTTCGACGGCGATGTAGCCGTTGCCGGTCATCGCGCGTTCCCCACGGGGACGAGGATCGTGGCGCCGTGGGTGGGGCGTTCGGCTTCGTCGAGCATGAGCGCGGCGGCGGTCGCGCGCGAGACGCGGGGCGGCCAGAACGGCTTCGGGTACTTCTCCAGCGGTATGTTGCGGCGGCCGGGGCTGATGCCGCCGACCTGCAGGTCGGGGGCGTGGAAGACGGTCGCCCCGCCGTTGAGGGCGATCGTGTCGGCGGCCGCCTTCTCCGGGAGCTGTCTGCCGATGACCATCTTCATGATCGCCTGGTACATCCCGCCGCCGGCGCCGGCCGAGGTTCCGGAGCCGAGCGCGCCGAGCGCGAGCGTGCGGACCGGCAGGCCGGCGAGCATCTTCGCGCCGGAGAGGAGTGTCCCGGGTTCGTCGCCCGTGCTGATCCCGAGGGCGGAGATCACGACGTCCACGTCGCCGAGGCCGGGGAACGATTCGGGCTTGGTGACGTCGGCCTGCCGGACCTCGACGGCGCCCTGCCCGGGCGGTGCGTAGGCCTGCGGGCTGCGCACCAGCGCGACGACTTCGTGGCCGCGTTCGACGGCCTGCTCGACGATCAGGCGCCCGACTTTGCCGGTGGCGCCGAGTACTGCGACACGCATGAACCGCTCCTCTGGCCGAACAGCTGTTGGTGATGTAAGTGAACAAGTGTTGGTTACGGGTGTCAAGTGCGGCCCCCCACTAGACTGAACAGTCGTTGGCGAACAGGCGGAAGGAGCGGGGCCTTGGAAGACGGCAGGCGGCGGCGCAACCCGCGCGGGCAGGGCGGACTGCTCCGCGACCAGTTGATCGAGGCGACGGCACGTCTGCTCGCGACCATGGACCGTCCGGAGACGCTCACGCTGCGCCAGGTCGCCCGCGAGGTCGGCGTCGCACCCGCGAGCATCTACAGTCACTTCCCCGACCTGACGGCACTCGTCGAGCACGTCCTGAAGCTGCGCTACGACGAACTCGGACGCCTGATGAACGACGCCGCTGCCGCCGCCACGACGCCGCTCGCCGAGCTCGTGGCCAGGTGCGCGGCGTACGTCCACTGGGGCGTCGAGCACCCCGGCGAGTACCGCACGATCATCGGCGGCGCGATGCCCGAACAGCTCGGCCCGCTCAACGCGCACGGCGCCGGCGAGGAGCTGCTCCAAGCTCTCGTCGTCGCGCTCGACCGCGCCGACGAGCGAGATGACGAGCCGGCCACGCCGGAGATGCAGTGGCGGGCCGGACTCGTCCTCTGGACCGGGATGCACGGACTGGTGTCGCTCTACAACAGTCACGGCACCATGCCCTGGCCGGCACTCGACGAACTCCTGGCCCGACTTCTCGGCCTCCACACCGGCTGTCCGGCAGCCACGATCCACGACCTCATCGCGGGCGCCCGAGCCGAAGCGCACACGGCGCGCACGGATTGACCCCCTGACTGTACGTACGTACTTCGACCCCGGCCGGTCCGTGCAACCGAAGCCGGGCCTGCTGCGCGCCGAATGGGATGCGTTCCGCGAGGGCGGGTTCACCACCGTGCGCTCGTTGGAGGAGGCACTCGTCGGCAATGTCCGCAAGGCACTGGCTGACGGCCCGATCGTGGAACGAAGCACAGCATGGCCTGGAGCACTGACGACGCTCCCCGGACCCTCACAGCACGAGGCGGACGAAACCACATGTCTGACACACCGGACGCCACGGTCGCGGCGCGCGGAGCCAGGGCCGTCGGCAAGCGGGAGGCGATCCTGCACGTCGCTGAGCGCCCCTTCGCCCTGAAGGGCTACGACGGCACAACGATGCGGCAAACCGCCGAGGTCGCAGGCATCCAACTCTCGCTCGTCGTCTACCACTTCACCTCGAAGATCGGCCTGTGCACTGCGATCTTCGAGGAGCGGCGGTATGTCAACGACGAACGGCTGGTGCGATTGAAGACGATCTCCGACCTGCACGCCGACGACGCCGTCGAGAAGATCGTCGACGCCTTCACAGGCCCGGTCCTCGCCCTGACGAGGACCCGGACGACATCTGGTTCGCCCACCTCGTGCTGCGGGAGAGCTCCGATTCCTCAAGCCAGGAGCGTCCCGTCATCCGGGAGCACTCCGACCCGCTGGCCCGTGAGTTCATCAAGGCGCTCCAGGTGGCGCTGCCCGGGAAACCCGAAGGTTTCCACCAGTGGGCCTACCTGTTCTCCGTCGGTGCACTCACCCAAATCGCCTCCGACACCCGCATGCTGGCCCCGGCCGGGAACCCCGGTGACGACCACAAGCACGACTGGCTCCGGTCCTGTCTGGTCGCCGCCCTCCGAGACGGCTGAAAGTCTGGAGCCGGCTGCGGTTCATGTGCTCAACGAGTATCAATCGGTTGGAGCCGGATGAAGTCGAGGACGGTCTTCGCGACGGCCGCCGGGTCCTCCAACGGCATCGCATGGCTGAGCCCGGCCATCGTGAGGCAGGAGGCGTTGCGGAGGCGGCGGGCGAGCGCGCGGTTGCGTGCGCGGTACGGGCTGCCCAGGCGCTCGCCCTCGCCGCCGTCGACCAGCAGCACCGGTTGTTCGAGAGTCTCGACGCCCGCGGTACCGCTGTCCCACCCGACCAGTGCCGCGATTTCACGGTCGAAGAAGTACCGGCCACTTGCGACGGATTCGGCCAGGCCTCGGGCGCCGAGGGCGCGGGCGAGCACGTCCCGGTAGCCCGGGCTCATCACGTCGCCCAGGAACAGGTCGAAAGCGCGCTCCAAGTCCCCCTCGTGGGCGGCGGAGATCGCCTGGCCGATCGCCGGATTCCGCGTTTCACCGGCGGCGGGGGGCGCGGCGGGTTCCAGTGCGATCAGCGAGTGCACCAGGTCCGGGTACGCGACGGCCAGGTGCAGCGCGATGCTTGCGCCGCTGGAGTGGCCCACCACGTGCGCGCGGTCGATCCCGGCGCCGTGCAGGACTTCGGCGAGGTGCCTGGCGTGATCGGCGACGGTCAGATGCCCGCTCAGGTCGCGGCTGGCGCCGTAACCCGCGCGGTGCGTGCGCACCACGCGGTGGCCCGGCAGCAGCGCGGCGAGCGGCGCGAACCAATCGGCGCCGAAGGACGCGTGCACCAGCAACACCGGTTCGCCGGCGCCCTCATCCCAGTACACGATGCTCGCGTCGGTGCTCAGATGAGTGGCGGCCACGGTCAGTTGCCCTCGCTGTGGCGGTCGATGAAGGAGCTGACGACCTCGAAGTAGCGCTCCGACTGCTCGATCTCGATCAACTCGCCGGCGTCTTGGAAGACGACCAGCTCCGATGCCGGTATTTCGCGTGCGAGTTCTTCGGACAGCGGCATCGGGGTGCAGTGATTGTTGTCACCGCACAGCACCAGCGTCGGCCGGGTGATCTCGCCGAGGCGGGCCGAGGTGTCGTGGGCCGCGATCATGTCGATCCGCTCGAGGTCGATCTCGCGGTCGCCGGGCCCCGGGTGCATGCTGCTCGCGATCTCGATCCAGTCGGCCACGCGGTCGGGGTGCTCGAAGGTGAACCGCGGCGAGAAGAGGAACAGGGCGTATGCGGAGATGACGTCGAAGCGGTCCCACTCCGCGGCGATCTTGCGCCGGATCTCGAACTCGCGGTGCATGAACGCGTCGAACCGCGCGAACGAGGAGGAGAGCGTGAGCGAGCGGACGAGGTCGGGGCGCTTGAGCGCGAGGTGCTGCGCGATGGCCCCGCCGGTGGAGGCACCCACGATGTGCACCGAGTCCAGGCCGAGGCGCTCGATGAGCGCAAGCATGTCCAGGGCCAGACGGCTGGTGGTGTATCCGGTCTCGGCGCGCGTGCTGCGCCCGGTGCCACGCTGGTCGGGCAGGATCACGAAGTACCGCTCGGCGAAGCGGTCGATCTGCGGTCCCCAGCTGCGCCCGACGCCGCCGAGGCCCGAGATCAGGAGCACCGGCGGATGGGCGGGGTCGCCGTGGGTCTCGTAGTACTGGTCGATGTCCTGCGTGCTGAACGTAGCCATGGTCGTGGCCTTCCCGTTGATTCGGAACAGATCTGCTCCGTTTCGAAATGTACGCCGCGCGCCAGGCGGAACGCAACAGCCCTGTTCCGTTATAGAGTCGGAGGGTGGATTCCATGCAGCGCGCGGCCGGACGACGGCGCGACCCCCGCACCGACACCGCCGCCCTCGACGCGGTGCTCGACCTCGTCGCCGCGGGCGCGACCTTGTCCGGCCTTTCGCTGGTCACCATCGCCGAGCACGCCGGGGTCTCGCGCAACTCCCTCTACCGGCGATGGAAGACCAAGGACGCCCTCTACCTCGACGTCCTCGACGCGATCAACCGGGCACTTCCCGAGTTCACCGGGCCCTCGGTCCGCGAAGACCTCGCCGCGTATCTCGCGGAACTGATACGACGCACGCTCGACCCGCGCGCCGCGGCGGTCCTGCGTGCCTTGCAGGCCGAGGCCGCGGCCTTCCCGGAGTTGCACCGCCGCTACTTCGACGAGATCGTCGCCCCCCGCCGCCGAGCCGTCTACGGCATTCTGCGGCGGGGTGTCGACTCGGGCGAACTCAGGCCCGACCTGGATGTCGAGTTCGCCGGTGAGGTTCTCGTCGCGCCCGTGTTGGCCCGCCTCGGCACCGGTACCGTCGAAACCCTCGACCCGGCCGCGACCAGCCGCCGGATCGTCGACCTGCTCTACGGCGGCATCGAAGCGCGCTGAGGCCTGAACTTCGACCCAGACCGTGGCGCCGACCGCTCTCCCGTCCTGTCACTCGTGCCCGGAGCGACTCGGCCGAGGAACCCGGTGAGGAGTTCGACCAGTGCGTCGGGCCTGTCGAGGGGGATGATGTGCCCGACTTTTTCGTCAGGCGGTGAGGTGAAGGTGACCGACTCTTCGACAGGCGCGCGAGGTGATCTGTTCGATCCGGCGTGCCCGACCAGGCAGTTGCTGGACCGGATCGGCTCGAAGTGGACCTCCATGGCGGTCAAGGTGCTCGCTGCGGCGGCGCCGGGAGAGGTGCGGTTCGCCGAACTGCGGCGCCGCATGCCCGGTGTGTCGCAGAAGATGCTTTCGGTGACTCTGCAGAGCCTGGTCGGGGACGGTCTCGTCGCCCGGCGCGTCGAGCCGACCGTCCCGCCTCGGGTCCATTACCGGCTGACCGAGCTCGGACTCTCCTTGGAGGAGCCGCTCTCCGCGCTTCGCGCATGGGCCGAGGAGCACATGGGCGAGATCGATCGCGCCAACCGTCGAACCGGCGGCTGCGAGCGTTCCGGGGAGTCTTGACCGTATCAAGGTCCAATCCATCCGGCGCTCGGCGACGAATGAGGGGGACGGACGGAGCTGTCGGAAGGAGTACGACGTGGTTGCGGTTTCCCGCACTTTCACAGTCCACCAGCCCGTGGAGAAGGTCGTGGACTATCTGGCGGACTTCGCGAACGCGCGCGACTGGGATCCCGGGACGCTCAGCTGTGTGCGCGAAGACACCGGGCCGCTGCGCGTCGGCTCACAATGGGTCAACACCTCCGCGTTCATGGGCCGCAGAACGGTGCTGACGTACCGCCTCGAGACGCTCGAGCCGCGGCACCTGGCGTTCCAGGGCACGAATGAGTCGGCTACCAGCCGCGACGACCTCCGCTTCGCCGAGGTTCCGCGCGGCACCGAGATCACCTACCGTGCCGAGATCACGTTCGCCGGCGCACTGCGCATGCTCAGTCCCCTTCTACGCCTGCCCTTCGAGCGCCTCGCCGACCGTGTCGTCGCGCAGATGACCCACGTCGTCGATGCCCTTTGACATTCTGAGGCCGAGCGCCCCGGCCGAGCTAGCTAGCTAGCTCGGCGACGCCGACCGCCGGGCGCGCCGGTCGACTGCGCCGTGGTGCAGGGCAGGTGGGAGTGGCCGCGATGGCTGGTGTGGCGCCCGGATCGAGTGGGTTCGCGGTGACGAGCAGGTCGGCTCCGAGGGTGGTGACGGTGAAGCCCGCGGCGTCGAGGACCTCCGAGAGGGCCAGCATGAGCGCGCCGCGGATACCGCGGAACTCGGTGCGCCCGGCGGCGTCGGCGGGATGCGGGCAGGCGTGGAGTGTCGGTCCGATCAGATCCTCGCCCGGCCTCCATCCCAGCACCAGGCCGGCCCCTGGGCGCAGCCGGACGGAGAGCCCGGCCGCCCGCGGCGGTGCCAGCTCGAACCCGTGGAGAGAGAGAACTTCGCAGACAGACACAAACAGATGTTTGTCATCCACGCGAAGATTCTAGCGCCTGTATGGCCAGCCAATAACCGCTGGTGACGGATCGTCACGCAGCTCGCCGGGTATCACCGGTACCGCTTCGGACCTTGCGCTGCGCAAGGTCCGCCGGCCCGGCGGCGTCGTTTTCCGCGGGGTGGCCTGCGGTGAGCGCCTGTCGCTCACCGCGGACCGGTCTCATCGGCCTGGTGGACGGGTCAGGTGTCGGCGGCGGGTTCCTGACCGGGCTGGGAGCGGCGGAGTTGTTCGTTGATGCGCAGGGCTTCTTCGAGTTGGTCTTCGAGGATGACGATGCGGCAGGCGGCGTCGACGGCGGTGCCCTGGTCGACGAGATCGCGGGCACGCATGGCGATGCGCAACTGGTAACGGGAGTAGCGGCGGTGGCCTCCGTCGGAGCGAAGTGGGGTGATGAGGCCTTGTTCGCCGAGGGAGCGCAGGAAGCCGGGGGTGGTTCCGGTCATCTCGGCGGCGCGGCCCATGGTGTAGGCGGGGTAGTCGTCGTCGTCGAGGGAGTCGGGGGTGTGGGGTCGGATGGTTGCCGTGGTCACTGCACCTCTTCTTGATCGTGTCGGGGACGCGCTGAGGGGCCCCGGGGCCATTGCGGCTCCCGGGGCCCCGAAGGGTATTTACACCATCTACCGGCCTTGAGGCCGGGTTCGTTATGTCCGCACGGCCCCGGGGGAGGGGGCGTGCGGGGATCGCGTATGCGTGACCGGAAACCACCGTCCTTGCCTTGGGGTCTTCGGATTCCGCCCGGGTGAATGCCTCACGGGCCGGGCGATCCTGATGGCGCTCTGTCCCCTCCATTCATCCTCTGTACTGACTGGCCAGTAATGCCATGGCGGTCCTGACGGTCCGCCGGGTCCGGCAGTCGGCCCCGTCGCCCGTCCTGCTCGGCTTGGAACCCCACTGGCCGGACCCCCAGCACGCGCGCCGGCAGTCCTGGCGCCTTTGCTGGGGTACCTCGTCCTGCGACTGCCGGTATCGCTCAACCCAACTTCACCTGCTGGTAGTGCACTTGCTGAACTGCGGTACCGCTGATGGCGGCCCCTGATACCCGCGGGCCGCCCGGCCCGGCCGCCGGTCCTGTCGCCTCACTGCACCATTCCTGGCTTCAGAACCCTGCAACCGTGCCGACCTGCGAACTTCCGTACTGCTGCCCGCCAGTTCGTGTCTGGCGGGTACCGCTCGACCGCGTCTACGAGAGAAACCCTAGCCACGGATCGGGGCAATGTCTACTCCAGCGAGCACAGATTTTTCCATGACGGTCGGGGAGGTATTCTCCGTCCCGCGCGGGGGCGGGCCGGTCCCGCAGCCGCGCCCCTGCCGCAGGACGCCGCGTGCAGCGGCCCAGGACTACGAATGAAAGGGAGGCGAGCGGTGGAAGGGCCGCAGGCCGCGCCGCACGTGCGCATCCCCGACCCCCATACCCAGGCGTCGCTGGCGGCGGCCATCGCCGAAGCCGTGCGCGACCAGGACGAGCGGGTCCTGCGCAGGCTGCTGGCCCGCTTCGCCGAGCAGGCCGCCATCGCCGACCTGCCCGCTCTGCGCGACGCCCTCGACGCCACCCGGCAGCACAGCAGTCGGCCGCCGGCACCCCGGTAGTCGGCCTGGCGCCACAGCGCCCGCTGGGTCGGAGCGCCCCGAACGACCGCGAGGATCCGCTGGTGGTCCGGCGGCAGCGCGTCCACGTCCACGCCGGGCCCGCGGTGCGGGACCAGCGAGCTCTGCCCGGTCCCGGGCCACGGTAGGACGGTAGGGGGGCTCGGGCCCGAAGGGTCGCTAGGTGAGCCTTCGGGCCGGAGCCGCGCAGGGCGGCCCTTCGGGCGGTGCGGTCAACGCTGGCAGCCAGCAGCCCTGCGGAGGATGTCCATCGGCGATGTCACGGAGCGCCCTGGGAACTCGTGGACACCGGATCGAGGGTGGCCAGTGCCGACTCGACATCAGGCTGGACCGGGTGGGTGAGACCGATTCCGGTGAGGCGGAAGAGCTTGTCGACGGTGGGAGTCAGAGCCGTAAGCGTCAGACTCCCGCCGGCCAGCCTTGTCTCGCGCATCGAGCGGATGATGACGTTCAGGCCCGACGAGTCCATGAACGGCACTCCGCTCAGATCCACGATCACGTGCTTGCGGCCGTGGGACAGCTGGTTGGCGAGGTGGACGTAGAGCAACGGCCCGGTGTCGATGTCGAGTTCACCGGTCACCGACAGCACGGCTACCTGATCCCGGATCACACAGCTCACGGTCAGCCCGGTGGTGCCGTCGGAGATCGGGGTGGACATCGGTCAAGCCTCCTGAGCGTCTGGCGGGGTCGCCCTCGTCTGCCCCGACCGCGCGGAGCCATGCCTACGCCTTCGGGCGGATCGGCGACACGGCGCACCGCTGCGCCGATGTGAAGCTCCTGAAGCGAGGCCGATCGGTCGGGTCGCCGCTCGGGGCGGGGCCGCTCCGGGCGTGCGGGCGCCCGGCGTGCGGTGCAGAGTCGGAGCAATGCCGAGTGTCTGCGCCGCTCCGCCCGGCGCAATGGTGAGGAGTACGACGTGATCGCTGGATCGTCCTTGCGGCCCTCCGTCCTGCCGCCATGGCCTGCGCGGTCCCCGCGGCAGCCTGATCCCCGCAGGACCGACAGGGCCGGTAGCCCATGAGCGCCACCGAAACGGGAGTCGGCGTGCGGGGCAGCTGGAACGAGGCCGCCAGGACCGGTGCCGGTGCGGAGGACCACCGCCGGTGCGTCGCCGAGGCGTTCACACGGATGGCGGCCTGCGGCGAGCTGGATCTGCCGCTGCCCGGCGGGGGGCGGACCCGTGCCCGTTGGGAGGCGCTCACCCGCTGGGCCCAGTGGGACCTGTCGCTGGCCCGGCTTGCCGAGGGCCACACGGACGCCGTCGCGATCCTCGCCGAACTCGGCATACCGGCAACGGAAGACCTGCCGACGGCTGCGGACGGCGCCCGCTGGGGGGTGTGGGCGGCCGAACCGCCCGGCTACACCCTGGAGGCACGCCGGCTGCCGGGCGGATGGCGGCTCTTCGGCGTGAAACCCTTCTGCTCGGGCGCCCGGGTGTGCACGCACGCGCTCGTGACCGCCCGCGAAGGGGAGCGGCGCCGTCTGTTCGCCGTCGAGGTCGAGCAGCCTGGTGTCGGCCCGCTGCCGGACAGCTGGCCCGGCCCGGGCATGGCGGGCAGCGACACCCTGGACGTGAACCTCGACGGCGTCCGGGCCAGCCCGGTCGGAGAGCCGGGCGCCTACCTGGAGCGTCCCGGATTCCACCACGGAGGGATCGGTGTCGCGGCTTGCTGGCACGGCGGTGCCCGCGCGGTCGCCCGCACGCTGCTGACCGCCTCGCGCACGTGGGACCTGGACCCGCACGCCCTGGCGCACCTCGGCGCCGTCGACGCCCGTCTGGCCACCGTCGACACGCTGCTTGCCAGTGCCGCCGCGGCCGTGGACGCCGATCCCCTCGACACGGACGGCACCGCGCAGCTTCGCACGATGCGCGTGCGTGCCGCCGTCGAGAACGCCGCCGCTGACGTCCTGGCCCGGGTCGGCCGGGCGCTGGGCGCCGCCCCGCTGGGCCATGACGCCGTTCATGCCCGCGCCGTCGCGGACCTGACGGTCTACCTGCGCCAGCACCATGGCGAGCGTGACCTGGCCGCCCTCGGCAAGGCCGCCAGCGGCACCCGACTGGAATGGGAGGAGATGTGACGAGCCACCCGGCCCCGCCACCGACCGCTCTCGCCCCGAAGCGGACTGCAGCCGACCCCATCCAGGAGACCGGGACGCCCGAAGAGGACTGGCAGACCTGGCCCGCACTTCGCAGCCTTCCCGTCATCGACCCGCTCGCCTGCCTGCCGGCCCCGCGGGACCGTCCCCCGAGGGTCCTGGTGGTGGCCGCCCACCCCGACGACGAGGTCCTCGGCTTCGGCGGCACGATCGCCGTCCTCGCGGCAGCCGGCGCCCGGGTGCGCCTGGTGTCCGTCACCGACGGCGAGGCCTCCCACCCGCACAGCACCGCCCCCGCGGCCCGCAACCTCGCGGCCGTCCGCACACGGGAACTGCGCCAAGCGCTGGGCCAGTTGGGTGCCGACGTGCAGAGCGTGGCACTGGGCCTGCCCGACAGCGGGCTCGCCCGGCACGAACAGGGACTGACCAGTGAGCTGGCCGGACTGCTGGCGGACTGCGACCTGTGCGTGGCGCCGTTCAGCCGGGACCTGCACCCGGACCACGAGGCCGCGGGCCGCGCAGCACTGGCGGCCGGCACGGCACGGGGCGTGCCCGTGTGGGAGTACCCGGTGTGGGCGTGGCACTGGGCGGTGCCCGGCGATCGACGGCTGCCCTGGCACCGCGCGGCCCGCATCGCGCTGCCCCCGGCCGCCCGAGCCCGCAAGCGCGCGGCACTGCAGTGCTTCCGCAGCCAGATCGAGCCGCTCGGCGACGGGCCGCAGGACGAGGCGATCCTGCCTCCCGCCGAACTCGCCCATTTCAGACGCGACTTCGAGGTGATCTGGCGATGACCACGCCCCACGCGACCACGGGAGCACAGCCGCAGGACACCGGAACGCCGGGGACCTACTTCACCCGCATGTATGCCGATCACGACGATCCCTGGCAGCTCGCGGAACGCTGGTACGAGCAGCGCAAGTACGCCCTGACGCTCGCGGCCCTCCCCGAGCCGGTCTACCGCAGCGCGTTCGAGCCGGGCTGCTCGGTCGGAGTCCTGTCCGCCATGCTCGCCGATCGCTGCCAGGCCCTCCTGTCCTGCGACCGGGAGGAGCGCGCCCTCGCGCAGGCACGGGTCCGCCTCGCCCAGCTACCGCACGTGCAGGTGGAGCACCGTCTGCTGCCCGACGATTGGCCCGCGAAGAGCTTCGACCTCATCGTGCTGTCCGAGCTGCTGTACTACTTCACCGCCGCCGCCACCGCCGACATCCTGGACCGTGCGGTGCACTCCCTGGAGCCGGGAGGGACCGTGCTGCTCGTCCACTGGCGCCACCCGGTCGCCGACCACGCCCGCAGCGCCGAAGCCGTTCACGACCAGGCCCGCAGCCATCCCGCCCTGGTGCGGATCGCCGCGCACACCGAGCCGGACTTCCTCCTCGACGTCTTCTCCCGGCCCGAACAGCCCGGCACCCCGGCGGCCCGCCTCTCGGTCGCCGCCTTGGAGGGGCTGACGTGATCCGTGCGCTGGCCGCCGTCGTCCCCGCCCGCGACGAGGAGGAGCTGCTCGGCGACTGCCTGGACGCGCTGCACCGGGCCATCCGCCACCCGCGCGTACGCGACCTGCCCAGCCGGGTGATCGTGGTGGCCGACGCCTGCACGGACGGCACCGCGGCCATCGCCCGCGGGCACGGTGCGGAACTGCTGGAACTGACCGCGGGCAACGTCGGGGCGGCTCGCGCGGCCGGCAGCGACCGCGCCCTGGACAGCACCCTCGCCTCCTGGCCGGGCCTCACCCTGGACAGTGTGTGGCTGGCCCACACCGACGCCGACTCCCGAGTCCCGGCCGACTGGCTCGCCCACCAGCTCGCCCACGCGGCCCGCGGCTGGCATGCGGTCGTGGGCACCGTCCGCGTCGCGGACTGGACCGGCCACCCGGAAGGCGCCGCCGCCGCCTTCCGACGGCACTACCAGCGCAAGTGGACCGCTGACGGGCATCGCCACGTCCACGGGGCGAACCTCGCTGTGCGGGCCGACGCCTACCGCGCAGCCGGCGGCTTCAGGCCGCTGCCCGCCGGCGAGGACAGCGCCCTGGTCACCGCCCTGGAAGCCGCCGGCCACCGCGTCCAACGCACTGCCCGCAGCCCCGTCACCACCTCCGCGCGACGCAATCCCCGCGCCCGCGGCGGATTCGGTGACTTCCTGCGCGACCTCGACCCCCTGACCGGCTGACACCCCCGAGCAGCCCAACCGTGAGCGGAAACGGCATCGGTGTGGTGCGAATCGGTGGTGTCGTGCCCGTCCCGGTGTCACGTCGCCCGGCATCGGGAAGGCGTCTGCGGACCCTCCCCCTCCACCACTTGGGAGTACCGCATGGCAGGCGACGACTTCGTCATCGACGTGACCCGGATCCGGGACGAGGCCCGGCAGAAAATGGCCGAAGGAGCCGTGACCAGCACCTACGGCTTGGACGCCGAGAAAGTGATCGCCGTACTGAACGACGTGGTCGCCACCGAGGTGGTCTGCTGGCTGCGCTACACGCGGCACGCGATCTCCGCCGCCGGCATCGACCGCGCCCAGGTGGCCGCGGAGTTCACCGAGCATGCCGCCGAGGAGATGCAGCACGCCCTGCGGGCCGCCGGGCGGATCGCCCAGCTCGGTGGCGAACCCGACTTCGACCCCGCCACCCTCGCCCGGCGCGCCCACACCGACTACACCACGCCGGCCGAGAAGGACCTCAGGGCCATGCTGGAGCACAACCTGCTGGCCGAGCGGATCGTCATCTCCACCTACCAGGAGATCGCCCGCTGGCTCGGCGACCACGACCCCACCACCCGGCGTCTCATCGAGTCCATCCTCGAAGAAGAGGAAGAACACGCCGACGACCTCACCGACCTGCTCGCCGGCTGACCTGGACGGGTTGGCAGCGGACTCAGGGTCGGCCGTTCCCTGGCCGGGCAGCCGCACGAGAGCCGGCCGGCCAGGGCAGTCACAGCCACGGCGGAGATCGCGATGGTGAAACTCCTCCACAAGCCTCGGCGCTGACGGTGAAGCCCGCGGCGTCGAGGACCTCCGACAGGGCCGGCACGAGCGCGCCACGGATACCGCCGAACTCGGTACGCCCGGCGGCGCCCTGGGTCAGAGTTTGAACATGGCGGTGTACGGCTGGGTGATGCGTTCTTGCCGCGATCCGAAGTCGACGAGTACGGCGATGTCGCTGTCGCCTTCGACGCCGATGGCCCGGCCGAGGCCGTAGCGGTCGTGGGTGACGCGGTCGCCCACGGCGAACCGCTTCAGGGGCGCCTCGACCCGGGCCTTGAAGGGACTGGTGGGCAGGGGCCGGCGGACTGCTACTGATTTCGTCATTCCTTGCAGTATGCGCCGGAAATCGCGGGGCGGGCCCGTTCGCCGGGACTCGACTGCGAATGAGGTGGAGTTTCGGATCGGTTCGCGCTGTCTCCGCTGTCTCCGCTGCTGCCGATGACGGCTGGCACGGTGGCCGACCCGTGTCCGGGGTCGGCGTGTCGGGGGCTTGTCCGCGTCGCACCGCCGGCGGAGCCACCGCCCCGGAGAGGTCACCAGGCGATCAACAAGCCTGTTCACACGGTGTGTTGATGCTCCTGGCTGCTCGGGTCGGCGGCCCGGCGGGGGAGGGTCCTGCGAAACTGGGGGTGACATATTCCGCCGTGGCGGGCCCGGGGCTGCTAGAGTCTTCTTAGTTGCAGTAGTGGTTCCCATGAACTTTGTGTGCGCCTGCTGATGTTTCGCAGGCGCATTTCTGTTTCCCGGCTCTTCCCCGGGTGGGTGCTCATCGCGGCGACTCGGAGCCCGCGCTGTGCGTGCTCCGGACAGCCCCTTGAAGGAGAATTTTTTATGGCTAATGGCACTGTGAAGTGGTTCAACGCGGAAAAGGGCTTCGGCTTCATCGAGCAGGACGGTGGCGGCGCTGACGTCTTCGCCCACTACTCGAACATCAACGCCAACGGCTTCCGTGAGCTGCTCGAGGGCCAGAAGGTCGAGTTCGACGTCACGCAGGGCCAGAAGGGCCCGCAGGCCGAGAACATTCGTCCGCTGTAGTTTTTCTGCCATGGCACCCGCCTAGCAGCGAGGGGCCCGCACCGCGTACATGATGCCCGGTGCGGGCCCCTCGGCCTTGCGCCACCATGCTTTTACCCGGCCGTTCAGGCCCCCCTGGCTCCGCCACCGGCGGCCATCCCCACGCGAGACGCCCAGCGCCGCGTCCGGATCGGCGCCCTGCCGTGACATCCCACGGTTCGAGGTCCTCGCTCCCGCCCCTTCGCGGTGAGCGCCGACCGTAGGTGACGTGCCGCACGGTTCTACCGTCCACGCCCCGCCTGTCACATCTCTCGGCCCGTTCCCTTGCGGTCTCCCGTCGGCGCCCCGCGCCGCGGAGCCTTCCTTGCGACGTGCCGCCCTGAGGAAGGTCTCCCGCATGAATCGTTCCAGTCGCTCCTCGTACCAGAACGCCAACTCCCGCTCCGGCGCAGGCTCGCGCTCCGGCGGCGGCTACGGATCCCGCTCCGGATCCCGCTCCGGCGGCAGCTCCTTCTACGGCGACAGGCCCACCGGCGGCCGGAACTCCTCCGGCCGCAGTGCCCGTCAGAACTCCTCCCCGCAGGGCGAGTTCGCGATGCCGGTCAGTACCACCCCGGCGCTGCCGGCCGTCGAGTCGTTCGACGAACTGGACATGCCGAAGGCACTGCTGTCGGTGCTGACCCGCCAGGGCGTCACCTCGCCATTCCCGATCCAGGCCGCGACGCTGCCGAACTCGCTGGCCGGACGCGACGTGCTGGGACGCGGCCGCACCGGCTCCGGCAAGACCATCGCGTTCGGTCTCGCGGTGCTGGCCCGCACCGCCGGCCAGCGGGCCGAGCCGCGCCGGCCGCTGGCCCTGGTGCTGGTGCCCACCCGCGAGCTCGCGCAGCAGGTCACCGACGCCCTCACCCCTTTCGCCCACGCGGTGCGGCTGCGGATGGCGGCCGTGGTGGGCGGGATGTCGATCGGCCGCCAGGCCCAGGTGCTGAACCGCGGGGCGGAGGTCGTGGTGGCCACCCCCGGCCGCCTCAAGGACCTGATCCAGCGCGGCGACTGCCAGCTCGACGGCGTCGGCATCACCGTGCTGGACGAGGCCGACCAGATGGCCGACATGGGCTTCCTGCCCCAGGTGACCGAGCTCCTCGACCAGGTCGCCGAGGGCTGCCAGACGATGCTCTTCTCCGCCACCCTGGACCGCAACGTCGACCGCCTGGTGCGGCGCTTCCTCACCGACCCGGTCACCCACTCGGTGGACCCCTCCGCAGGAGCGGTCAGCACCATGGAGCACCACGTCCTGCACGTCCAGAGCCGGGACAAGGACGCCACGATCGCCCACATCGCCTCGCGCGAGGGCGGCGTGATCATGTTCACCGACACCAAGCACGGCGCCGACCACCTGGTGCAGGACCTGCTCGCCAGCGGGGTGAAGGCGGCGGCGCTGCACGGGGGCAAGTCCCAGCCGCAGCGCACCCGCACCCTGGAGCAGTTCCGCACCGGCGCGGTCACCGCGCTGATCGCCACCAACGTCGCCGCCCGCGGCATCCACATCGACGGGCTCGACCTGGTCGTCAACCTGGACCCGCCGAGCGACCACAAGGACTACCTGCACCGCGGCGGACGCACCGCCCGGGCCGGCGAGTCCGGCACCGTCGTCACCCTCGTCCTGCCCAACCAACGCCGTGAGACGGCCCGCATGATGACCACCGCCGGCATCACCCCCGAATCCACCCGGGTCACCGCCGGCGACGAGGAACTGGCTCGGATCACCGGCGCCCGCGTGCCCACCGGCATCCCCGTGGTGATCGCCGACCCCGTCCTCGAGCGGCCCCGCCGCAGCGCGTCCACGGGACGCAACCGCCGCAGCCGCCCCGCCTACGCCGGCGGCGACGCCCGGGCCGCTGCCGGTCGCGACAACCAGGGCTCCTCCGGCCGTCGCCGGGCGCCCAGGCGCGTCGCCCTCGCCGCGTAGCACCCAGCCCAGCGGGCCCGGCTCGCAGTGCGGACCGGGCCCGCGCAGCTCGCCGAGTGGGCGACACCGGCTTCCTGCGACAGCCGCTCACGGAATCCGTCGGGAGCGCCGCAACCCCATCCGGCCGATCACGCAGGCCCTCCCACCACCAGTGCCCTGATCGCCACCGCCACCGGCGCGAGCGACACGAAGGAGTCCCTCCATGACCATCACCCTCGAACGCCCCGCGACGGTCGGCGACCTCATGAAGGACCCGGAACTGCAGATCAGTGACGACGTCATGGTCGACACGGCGATGGACATCCTGCAGAGCTCCGGCGCGGACCACCTCCTGGTCCGCGACGACGACGGCCGCTGCGCCGGACTGCTGACCCGCGTGCACCTCGCGCCGTTCCAGGCCCGCTCCTGGTACACCGAGCGCACCGCGGTGCGCGACATCGTCCTCGACCGTGCCCCGTTCGCCACCGCCGACATGCCCGCCACCGACGCGGTCGCCGCCATGCGCTCCCGCCGAATGGACACGTGGCCGGTGGTGGACCACGACGGCCACGCCATCGGCCTGCTCACCTTCTGAGGTCGACAGCAGGCGCCCCACGCCGGCATCCAAGCCGCTGTGGGTGCGATGACCGCGCCACCGACCCCGAGGCTGGCCCTGCGGTCTCGCCGACACCTGGCGGAGCTCCCGCAGACAGGTTGGACGGTGCCCGACGGCACGGCTTCCGCGGCCGGCTTCCTGACTTGTCCACACTGACAGTGGAGTTGAACCGGCAGCGGGATCGGGTGCCCGGCACCACCATGAACCCCGAGCCGTGGCCACACCTCCCACGACGGGCCCCAGCCGCAGGTCACAGCGCCCAGACGCCCGCGCTCGTGGCGCTCGGCCCGGGCGAGACCCACACCGTCACGGCAGCCGCCCTGATCACTGTCGGCCGCGGCGAGTGCGACGCGAAGGAGCTTCGCCGATGACCTTCACCCTCGAACCCCCGATGGCGCGCGTGAGCGCCGGCGCGAACCTGGCCGCCACCGTGGGCGACCTCATGGGGGCTCCACAGCTGCAGATCAGCGACGATGTCACGGTCGACACGGCCATGGACATCCTGCACAGCGCCGGGACGGACCAGGTCCTGGTGCGGGGCGAGGACGGACGGTGCGCCGGTATGGTGACCCGCGCTCAGCTCGCGCCCTTCAGCTCCCGGTCCTGGTACACCGAACGCAGCGCGGTCCGCGACATCGCCCACGACCGCGCACCGTTCGCCACCGCCGACATGCCCGCAACGGTGGCGTTTGTCGCGATGTACTTCCGGGGCTTGGACGTGTGGCCGGTGGTCGACGACGACGGCCACGTCATCGGCCTGCTGAACCGACGCGTGCCGTAGACCAGCCGGGATCGGTGCGCCCGGGGACTTCAAGGCGGCGGCGTCGGGCCAGCAGCACGCCCTGGGGGCCTGGGGGCCTTGGTGCTTGCGCGCCCCGATTCCCGTGGACCGGGCGGTCGCCGCTTCCGCCTTCGTCGAGGCCATCGCCCCCAACCTCAACACCACGCTCGCAGGCGCCCGTTGGGACGCAGCCTGCGTCCTGACCGCCATCGCCGACCTCGTCGGCGATCGGCTCACCGACCATCTGCCGGCCTGCCTGCCGCGCGGCTACGCGCTCCTGTTCGGCCGCGCCGATCTCACCCCGCCGCCTGACTCCTGTCGGCCATGGCGGCTGTGATCCATCCCGCGCGCATGAAAGCGCCGATATCGGTAAAAAGGGGATGAAAGGTGGTGCGACTGCGCCGCCGGCGGAGACTGGAGGAATCGATGAGCGACCTGTCGAACAAGGCGCAGGGCCTGGCCGGCAAGGCGAAGGAGAAGGCCGGCGACCTGACCGGGGACGAGGAACTCAAGGGCGAGGGCCAGGCCGACCAGGTCGAGTCGAAGGTCAAGCAGGCCGCCGACGGCGTCAAGGATGCCGTGCAGGGTGCCGCCGACCGGGTGAAGGGCGCACTCAAGCGCAACGACTGACCAAAGGAGGTGGCCGACATGGCCCTGTTCCTGTTCATCCTGCTCATCGCCGTGGTGTTCGGCTTCGTCGGCGCCTTGGTGAAGGGCCTGCTGTGGTTGCTCGTCATCGGCGCCGTGCTGTTCGTCGCCGCCCTGGTCCTGGGCGGCATGCGCCTGGGCCGCAGGCGCGAAGCACGCAGGTAGGAACGGCGCGACGCCGCAGGCCCGCACGCGGGACGAGCCTCCCGGGTGCGGGCCTGCGGACCTGCGCAACGATCCTTTGGGCGGGACAGCTCTCGCGGCTGTCCCGCCCCGCGTGTGTCCTTCCGCTGTGTCCTTCCGGAGCTGGAGGAACGCTGAGCAACCCGGTCAGGCCGCCGCACCGGCGGACAGGTCCAGGCCGCGGGTGGTGACCAGGTGGGCTGTACCGTCGGCCAGCCGGTAGGACAGCCCGACGACGGCGACCCGGCCCTCCTCGACCGCTTCGGCGAGCGCGCGGGAGCGGTCCAGCAGCAGATCGACGGTGTGCCGTATGTGCTCGGCGACGAACTCCGCGTCCTCGGTGTGCCCGGCCGCGCGGGCGGCCAGCACGCTCGGGGTCACCTTCTCGACCACGTCCCGCACGTAGCCGCCGGCGGTGGTGCCGTCGGCGACAGCGGCACGGGTGGCCGCCACGGCCCCGCACGCGTCGTGGCCGAGCACCACGACCAGCGGCGTACCGAGCACGCCCACCCCGTACTCGATGCTGCCGAGCACCTCCGGCCCGGCGACGTGTCCGGCGGTGCGGACCACGAACAGGTCACCCAGCCCCCGGTCGAAGATGATTTCGGCGGCCAGCCGGGAATCCGAGCACCCGAACAGCACTGCGAACGGGCTCTGAGCCGGTGCGATCTCGGTACGGCGGGCAGCGTCCTGGTTCGGGTGCTCCGGGTAACCGGTGACGAACCGCCGGTTGCCGGCCAACAGCGTCTCGAAGGCTTCCTGGGGCGTCGCATTGAGGGCATCGATCATGGCCGCAGACTATGCCCCGGCCTCAGTGGTGCGCACGGGCGCCCCTTCCCCACACAGTGGCCTCCTTGGTCTTCGCCAGCAGGCCGGCGGTGCCGGACTTGGCGGCGGTTCACCTTCGATCACGCAGTTGGTGATCATTCCGGCCGCGGCCGGCCGGTGCCGGAGTGACCGGATGCGGGCCGCAGATCGTTCATGAGCTGGCCGAGGGCGAACTCGAAGCGGTCGTGTCCGGTGCCGGAGATCAGCTCGGCGGCGTGGCGTCGAGTGTGCGGAAACTGCTCGGCGGGCAGTGCGGTGAAGCGGTCCAGCAGCTCCTCGTCGCCGAGCACCCATTCCTGATTCGGCTGCCGGCGCCGTTGCCGGACCAGCGACTGCTCCAGTGCGTAGGCGCTGACGTGGAGGGACAGCGCGTCGCGGGCCCAGCCGGCCGTCCTCGGTTCGACGCCGCCCGCGAGCAGGATCGCCAGGATCCCTTCGCCGACCCGCAGCGTTTCCAGGTTGGTCGGCACCATGGCCAGTGCGGCGCGCGAGACTCCGGGGTATTTCAGGTACAGGTCGCGGATCTGCGTGTACACCCCGAGCAGCTGCTCGCGCCAGGCGGCCGGGTCCGGTTCGGGGAGCACGACCTCGGCGTAGAGCCTGCCGATCAGCAGGTCGTCGATGTCGTCCTTGTTGACGATGTGCGCGTACAGCGAGGACGGGCCGGTGCCGAGCACGGCGGCGACCCGGCGGATGGTCAGCGCGTCGTACCCCTCGGTGGCGACGACTTCCAGGGCGGCGTCGGTGATCCGTTCGACGGTGATCGGCTTCTTGCGCGGCGCCGACGCGGCGACCTCCGCCGCGGGTTGGGCGTGGCGAGCTGCGCGGCGTTGGCGGGGATCGGCGGACACGCCGACCACTCTACCTTGACACGATCTAAGTTCGCTGAGTAGAACTTAGATCGTCAGGACGAACTAAGTTCGTGCCAGTGGCGCGGAGGTGTGTGATGCGAGTTTCCGTTGTCGGAGCCGGTCTGGGAGGTCTGGCTCTCGCGCAGGGTCTGCGTGGTGCCGGGATCGAGGCCGACGTGTTCGAACGCGACCCGGGGATCGTCGCGCGGTTCCAGGGCTACCGCCTCGTGCTGGATCCGGTCGGTCTCCAGGCGGTGCGCGACTGCCTGCCGACGCGCTGGCACCCGCTGCTGGACGAGATCGTCATGGAGGCCTCCGCCGAGCAGCTGATCCTGGACCCGCGGCTGAACGAGATCGGCAGGCTCGGCGCGGGCCGGACCGGCATCGTGGTCGACCGGCAGGTGCTGCGGCACCTGTTGCTGACCGGCCTCACCGTGCACACCGGTGCCGCGCTGACCGGCTACGACGTGCTGGCCGACGGCAATGTCCGGGCCCGGTTCGCCCGCCGCGGCCCGGCCACCGCCGACCTGCTCGTCGGCGCCGACGGCGTCGCCTCCGCGGTCCGCGGGGTGTTGTCGCCGCAGACCACCCCGACCGACACCGGCGTCCGATTCGTCATCGGCCGCACCCCGCTGACCGACGAGTTCGCCGGCCTGTCCAAGGCATACGGCTCGAAGATCGCGGGCGACGGCGTCAGCCTGCTGCTCGGCGCGATGCGCTTCCGTACCCCGCCGAAGCAGGCCGCCGAGCAACTGGCCCCCGAAGTCACACTGCCCGACATCGGCGACTACGTGCGCTGGGCCATGATCCTGCCGCCGAACGGCTCGCTGGAGAACCTGACCGCGCAGGACGCCGTGCTGTCCAGGATGGAAGGCTGGCACTCGGAGCTGCGCGCGCTGATCGAGCAGGCCGACCCGGACAACAGCACCCTGCTGTCCATCCGGGTGGTCAGGCCCGGCGAGCGCTGGGCGGCCGGCCCGGTCACCCTGCTCGGCGACGCGATCCACGCCACCTCCCCGACCGGCGGCAACGGCGCGAACACCGCACTGCGCGACGCCGACCTGCTGCGCCGCTGCCTGATCGAGGCAGGCGAAGGCCGCCGGGATCTGCTCGGCGCGGTCGACGACTACGAGCGGCAGATGTTCGAGTACGGCGCGGAGGCCGTGCGCAGCAGTCTCGAGAAGCTGCCCGCCTTCGCCCCCGAAGCGCAACTGTCCTGAGGCCGAAGCAACTGTCGAAGTCCCAAGTGTCGGAGATGGCAGCGCACTTGGCCGAGTGGGTCGCCGAGTTCCGCAACCGTCCGGGCCGACCAGCGGCGCTGCATCGGCACGTACGAGCCGGAACGGACTCTCGGGATCGCCAGGTCGACGGTCCCGACGCGGGTGTCCACCACGATGTGCCTCGTGCGGCCGTTCACCGGACCCCGGAAGCGGCCTGCCGGACGAATCGACCGGGCGTCACGAAGGCGGGCCCGTACGCCCGTTGTCACAGGTGGTCCGGGACAGCCTCGGACGGGGCAATGTAGGGTTCACCAGGCAAGTGCTCCGGTCCTCTGGAGGTCTCGGCGTGTCGGGGCCAGCACTCGGATCCGCCTGGTGAACAGCCCGGGCCAGATCGTTCATAAGGGGAGTCATGTCCGCCGATCGCGTGGTTGATCAGCTGAGCGACGTGTGGGTGGCCATGCCGATCGGCGGCATGGCCACCCGGGCCAGGGAGATGACCAACGACGCCGTCCCCAAGCACCTGCTGCGCCTCGACAGCGGTGAAACGATCCTGTCGACCATCTGCCGCGAATTGCAGCGGATCGGCTTTCGACGGTTCGTGTTCTGCGTGGGACATCTGTGCGATCAGATCGTCGAGCACCTGCGGGGCGAGGAGTGGATATGGAAAGAGGGTGTTTCCTATGTCTTCTCCGAGGAACGGACCCCGCTCGGGCCCGATGGCGCGGTGCTCGCGGCGGTCAAGCGCTGGCAGTTGCAGGGCCAGGTCCTGATGATGCCGGGCGACCTGCTGCTTCCCTGGGACGAGGTCGCCGAGATGACCTTGGCCCATGCCCGTCGTGAGCCGTCGATGACGGCTGCTGTCACGAGCCACATAACCCCTCGCACCACCGATGTCGGGCGGTTCATCGTCGATGCCGCCACCTGGCGCCTTCGGCATGTCTACGACCGCAGCCAGCCGGTGTCGCCGACGGCGCCCGGCGAACTGGCACTCACCAGTGCCGGCGCGATCGTGCTGTCGACGGATCACTTCGTCGAGGTGTGCGAGGGGTACGCCGAGGCCCACGCGGGCGAGAACGGCCCGCTGGGACTCCGTGACAACGTGTTCCCCTGGGCCATCGAGAGCGGCGGCTTCAACATGTACGCCCACGACCTCCGGGGCGAGTTGCTCGACCTGGGCACTCCCGCGAACATCCGCCACGGCCGGGAGAACTGGCAGCGCTATGTGAGTACCCAGGTCGCCGGGATCCGGTCGTCACGGTAGCTGCCGGGCTCAGCGGTCTCCCCGGCCGTGGGCCAGCGCCAGCAGGATGTCACAGGTGCGTTCGGCCCCGACCACGAGGACGGACGAGCCGCTGTCGAGGCTCTCGATGGCGACCACGGCTCCGGCCTCCTTCGCGATGACGAGGCCGGCGGCGATGTCGATGTACTTGTCCTCGGTGAGTCCCCAGCTGAGGTATCCGCCGAAGTGCCCCTGGGCGAGCCAGGCGAGAGCCAGCGAACCGGACCCGATGCTTCGCACCCGGTAGAACGAGTGGAACAGCTCGGCCAGCAGATCGTCCTGCCGTACTTTTCTCGCCGGATCGTCCTGGCGCATGAAGAAGTCGATGGCCAGCTGCATCCGGGCCGGATCCGCGGGAGCGCTGTACGAGAGCCGGCGGCCGTTGAGGTGGGCGCCGCGGCCTTCCATGGCCGTGTAGAGCTGCCTGCTGACCGGGTTGTATATCACCCCGAATATCGGGGTGCCGTCTTTTTCGAGACTTACCGTCACGCTCCATATCGGCACTTCGTGGGCGAAGTTCTTCGTCCCGTCGATCGGGTCTATGTTCCAGGTGTAGCCGTTGCTGCTGCCCGTGCTCAGCTCGGGCAGCTCCTCCCCCCTGAAACCGCATCCGGGAAAGAGGTCGCGGCACAGTCCGTGGAACGCTCGTTCGATCTCACGGTCAAGGTTGGTGGCCAGGTCGCCGCCGATGTCCTTGACCTCGACGACATCGAAGCTCCGCCACCGGTCGAGGGCCGAGTCGCCGGCCGACTTCACGAAGTCGATGACCTGTTCAAAATGATGGTCGGCAAATTCCAGCATCATGGTGCCCGCACGATCGAGGGGAGGAGGACGCTTCGGGCCGATGCGTCGGGATCGGCTTCTTCGAGCAGATCCAGGTGGTCGTTGGCCGCCTCCAGGTGGTAGAGCAGCAACGGCAGGGCCATCTCCGGCCGTGCCGTGGGGATGAAGGTGTGCGCGGCGGCGAGGGCGTGGAGGTCGGCGGCGAGGACGGCCCGGTCGAGGAGTCCCGGGTCGGCGACCAGATCGGCCGCGAATATCTCGGGCAGCACGTCCTCGATCACGGCTCGCACGATCTCCCTGGAGCGGAGGCCGAGATCGGGGTCGATGAAGCTCTTCAGGGCTCCGACCGTGATGTCGCCGCCACGTGACGACACGGTCGGCAGGACGAGCTTCTTCTCGTAAGAAGGCTCGAGATAGTCCAGCGAGAGGATGAGCTTGCCGATGTCGTAGGCCATGTCGCCCCCGGCGTGAAAGCCGTTCGGGTCGAAGAACAGCGGCTTGTCCGTCCCCTCCCTGATCATGATGTTCCCCAGATGGGGATCACCGTGTATGAGCCGCATCGAACCCTGCCGGGGCACCATGGTCCGCATCAGGGACGGGGTGGCCCTGATCCTGTCCACAATGGCGAGCGGCGTGAGCAGCCTGCGCCCGTTGAGGGAGATGGACGGTCGGCTGATGATGTCCCTGAAGAGCGGATCCAGCTGCATGCTGGTCAGCTCGCCGGCGTTGGCACCGGTGATGTCGAGGACCCGGTCGGTCCGGCCGGTGTACCGGTCGACCCGCTTCGCCACCCGATCGATGTAGTACGTGCGGGCGAACGCGCCGGGCTGCTCGGTGGAGGGATGCGCGTACAGCGTCGTCTTGAGGGCCGTGATGCTCGCCCTGATATGGCTGACCGACTCGACGACCCCGATGTTCCCATCGACAGCGATGTGCCGGAGCAGCCTTCCCTCGTAATAGGGCATGTCGTACGAAAAACTTCGACCGGGCACATCCCGCTCGGCCCTGGTGACCTGGCAGAAGTATTCTCTGGCCGGCCCCGGCAGGGTTTCGCGAATAAAGGCCGCTTCGTTCTCCAGCTTATCGTCCCCCGGATATGCGGAGAACTTCCTGACGAACGGTTCGCTACTCGCGTCGAGGCCGTACCACAGTTCGGTGAATTCCCCCTTGTGGAGTAGTCGTGCTGTCTCTGGCATCGTGTCCTACGCGTTCATGAGCTGCTGCGCTGCCGCCAGCACCGCCGCATCGTCGAAACCGATGTCCTCGAACACCTCGTCCAGCGTGCCGATGCCCGGGAAGCGGTCCCGGACCCCGAGGATCTCGTAGCGCATCGGCTTGTGCAGGAGGCTGGCGACAATGTGCTGCCCGATGCCCGACCGCACAAAGCCGTCCTCCAGGATCAGCATCCTGCTGCTGTCGCCCATGGCGCGCTGGAGTGCGTCGAGGTCGACGGGCGCGACCTTCTGGATGTGCAGGACCTGGACGTCGCCCAGCGCGTCGGCCAGGCGGACTGCCTTGCCCAGGGTGTTCCCGATGGAGATGACACTGAGCTTGCCGCCGTCCCGTACTTCGACGACACCGCTCTCCGTGACGCCGGCCTCGATGTCCTCGCCGGGCTTGTGGAGGAAGACCGGACCGTTGTGTTCGTGTTCGAGCGCCCGGTCGAGGAGCCGGTCGAAATCGGCCAGGCTTGACGGGTGGTACAGCGTGGCGTGAGGAATCGCATTGAGGATCGGCAGGGTGTAGATCCCCTGCAGGGTCTGCCCCTGGGCTGAGATGCCCGATCCCGGCAGAACGAACACCATGGGGACCCGCAGCATGCACGCGTCGGTGATCTGGTCCAGCGCCCGGGGGAAGAAGGTCGCGGGAACAAAGCAGATCACCTTGTTGCCGTTCAGGGCCAGGCCGGCGGAGAACGTCACGCAGTGCTGCTCGTTGATCCCCGTGTCGAAGACATGGTCGGGGTAGATCTTCTTGAGCTCCTTGAGGCCCGTGCTCCGGGCGGCGGCGGGCGAGACCCAGTACACCTCCCCGTGCTTCTCCGCCAGTTCGGGTGCCTTCTTGAGGATCAGGTCCCGGAACTTGTTGACGGGCTTCTTCTTGAGCGCGCCCGTTTCGAGGTCGAACGGATCGAGCCAGTGGAACGTGACGGGGTCCCGGAGGGCGGGCTCGTAGCCCTTGCCCTTGACGGTCTTCACATGGAGGAACACCGGGTGCTTCCGCTGCTTGATGTCGTCGAGCAGCTCGATCAGCTGCTGCGTGTCGTGGCCGTCCACGGCGCCCACGTAGTCGAAGCCCAGGCTCTCGCTGAACTCGCGCACGGTGTTGTGGGTGTGGAGGTACCCGACGGTCTCCGTGACGGCGAAGTCGTTGTCGTTGTAGATGACCAGCAGGTTCGACGCGAGAGCACCGGCGTGGTTGAGCGCCTCATAGGGCTGTCCGGCGGTCATGGAGCCATCGCCGAGCAGTGCGATCGACTTGTACTCGGGGTGGTTGACGGCGTAGCCGAGCGCGGCCGAGATGGAGATCCCGATGCGGCCGCCGATGTAGAAGTCGTACGGGCTCTCGTGGATGTCGGCGTACTCGCCGATGCCGCCGCGGTGGTCCATGGTGGCGAAGGCCTCGGCGCGGTCGGTCAGCAGCTTGTAGGCGTGCATCTGGTGGGCGCCGTCGAAGACGATCTTGTCCTTGGGGAAGTCGAAGACCTCGACCAGTGCCTGGATCAGCTCGATGACCGCCAGCGGCGAGCCGACGTGGCCGCCGTCGACGGACATCTTTTCGATGATCAACTTCCGCATGTCCGCAGCCTCTGTGACCAGTTGGGCGGCCGACTTCCTGTTCACCGACATACTCTCTCCTTCGTGGCACTCACGACGCTGACCGTGCTCAAGGCTCGTACGGCTGTACGGCTGTACGACACTGACTACGGCACTGACTTGGGGGCTTGGGCGGTCAGGAAGTCCTGACTGATCCCCATGGCCTTCTCGAATGCGTGCCGCACGTGTGCCGGCTGCCCGGCCTGCATGGCATAGGACGGATCGTCGCTGAGCCGCCAGTCGAACACCCTCTTGAGGCGCCACTCGAAGAACTCGCGATCGACTCCTTCGCGGTACAGCTGGGGCCGGTCCAAGGGCAGCGCGATGCAGGTGTTCAGCTCGGGATCGCGGACGATTCCGCGCGGGTCCTCGCCCTGGGAGACGCGCTCGATGTCCGCGAAGAGCCGCTTGCGGAGCAGGATGATCCCCTCGTCACTGCGACCCAGGTGCTCGCTGGTGCGGTCGGCTATCACGCCCTGGCCCACCCAGGCCGCGAAGTCCTGGTTCAGGATGTGACTGGTGATCAGCTCGCCGTTGTCGTCCGTCACGGGCCCGTACCAGTGGGGGACCGGATCCTGATCGACCGCGGGCATGTCCTTCGGAAGCGGAGCGTAGTGCCAGACGATGTTGAGCGTGCGGGTGTCGTCCACCGGAACGCGCCACTCCAGGCTGCTTCCGGCGTAGAGCACGTTCGGCCACAGGCACGCGATGCCGCTGCTGTCCAACTGGTTCGTCGGGGCGAGCGGAATGGGCAGGACGGGGGTCGTCAGCTCGGCCTGCCGGGCCACGGCGATGCCGAACTCGAATTCCTGGAACTCGATGTCCGTGTGGCGGGGGCCGACCTCGGGGTTCTCGGGGTTCCCCGCGCGCGCGACGTAGTTGGTGTGCCGCCACTCGAAGTGCACCGGGTCCACGCCGTTCTCATGGCACTGCAGCCAGTTGCACGGGAGTTCGGACAGGATGACCTGGACGAAGCCGCGGTCCCAGGTGAACGGTTCGAACATGGGGATGAGCGGGGCCGGCGCCGGGCCCAGGTAGGCCCAGACCATGCCGGCGAACCCGACGGCCTGGTACGAGGTGACCTTCACCTTGTCCCGGAACGGCGCGGACGACTCGGCGAGGTCTTCGTAGGGCTGCTCGACGCACGTTCCGGCTTGATCGAACAGCCAGCCGTGGTACGAGCAGCGCAGGCGCCGGCCTTCGACCCAGCCTTGGCCGAGGTCCGCGCCACGGTGGGGACAGCCTCGCTGCACCAGGCCGTACTCGTCGGTGTCGGTCCGGTAGAGGACCAGGTCCTCGCCCAGCAACCGAAGCGTCTTCACGCTCTTCTCGGCGAGCTCCGAGACCGCGGCGATCGGGTGCCAGTACCGGCGCAACAGTTCACCCATGGGAGTCCCCGGGCCGACCTGGGTCAACATCTGATTCTTCGCTTCGGAGAGCAACTCGCCACTTTCCCTTCGGTCCAGGGCACATGCCTAGGAGTAACGCCTACAGCTGCAGAACGGACGGCCGGCTCAGGCCGGGGATTCCCCTTGGCCCACGAGTGTGCGCATGGCCGGGGAATTGGCCATGAGATCCGCGTAGTCACCCTGGGCGACCACCCGGCCGGCCTCGACGACGATCACCTGGTCGGTGGCTTCGAGCACGGTCAGGCGGTGGGCGATGACGATCAGGGTGTGGTCGAGGGCGGCCAGTCCGTTGAAGACGGCCTGCTCGGTCGCGCTGTCCAGTGCGCTCGTCGCCTCGTCGAGGACCAGCAGTTGGGGCTTGCGGATCAACCCGCGGGCCAGGGCGATGCGCTGGCGCTGGCCGCCCGACAGGCCCAGGCCGCCCGGGCCGAGCAGGGTGTCGTAGCGCATGGGCAGCGCCATGATGTCCTCGTGGATGCACGCCAGTGTCGCGGCCTGTTTGATGTCCTCGAACGTGGAGCCGGGCTGGGCGTAGGTGATGTTCTCCCAGATGGTGCCGGCGAAGATCCTGGAGTCCTGTGAGACGTAGGAGATCGAGCGCCGCAGGGACACGCGGTCGAGTCGGTCCATGGGGTGGCCGTCGATGTGGACGGATCCGCTGGTGGGGGTCTGGAGGCCGGCGATGACGGAGGCCATCGTGGACTTGCCGGAGCCCGAGCGTCCCAGGATCGCGGTGAACTTCCCGCCGCCGAAGCGGACATCGACCTGGCTGAGGACCGGTGTGGTGCTCCCGGGGTAGGCGAAGGAGACGTCGCGGAGCTCGACGGGGCCGCTCACGTCCTCCAGCACGAGGGCATCGGCCGGGCGCTGCTCGGGTTCGGTGCCGAGCACGTCGGTGAGCCTGGCCAGGGTGGCGCCGAGGCCGGCGACCTGGAGTGCGCTCTGGACGACGCCGGCCAGGGGGACGAACATGCCCACGGCGAGGGAGGTGAAGCCCACCACGGAGCTCAGCGACGCGGTGCCGTTGGAGATCCTGTAGTAGCCCAGGTCGAGGACCGCGAGCGGGGCGAGGAACTGGATCGTGGCGCTGAGCGCCGAGCCGATGACCTGGTTCCTGCGGCTGCGGCCGCGCTGGTTGATCTCGTCGATGACGGTGTGGCTCCAGCGGTCGTGCGCGGTGTCCTCCAGGCCGCAGGCCTTGATCGTCTGCAGTCCGTCGAGGAGTTCGAGGAGCGCGCCCTCCGCGATGGACTGGCGTTCCAGTTCCTCCGCGGAGAGGTAGCGCTGCTTCTTCCAGAACACGACGAGGACGGTCACCATCACGGCGGCCAGGGCCATGCTGATCAGGGCGAACTGCAGGTCGATCACCAGGAGCAGGGTCAGGTAGACCAGCACCAGGGTGCCGTCGAACACCGCGGACAGGGCCGCGCCGGTCAGGACCTGGCGGACGGCCGAGCTGGTGCGCACCCGCAGTGCGAGGTCGCCGGGGTTGCGGCGGGTGAAGTAGTCGTAGGGCAGGGAGAGCAGGTGGCCGAAGACGCCGAGTGTGACGCGCCGGTCCGCGATCGACTGGAGCGCGATGAGTGCCAGTCCGCGCACGATCTGCAGCAGCGCGAAGGTGGCGCCGCCCACGAGTGCGAGGCACAGGATGACCAGGGCCTGGCCGGACTGCCCTCCGCTGCCGACGTGGGCGACCAGGTAGGAGGAGGCGTAGGGGGTGGCGAAGTTGAAGACGAGCAGCAGGAACGAGGCGACGGCCAGGCCGATCCAGCGGCGGTCGCGGGTGACGAACAGTTTGAGGTACTGCCAGGAGCTGTGGGCGACGCCCGGTGTGCGGCGGCGTGCCGGTGTGCCGGTGTCGGTGAGCGGTGCCTCGAATTCCAGTGCCACGCCGGTGAAGACGTCGGCGACCTCGCCCAGGGTCAGGCGCCGGCGTCCCAGCGCCGGGTCGACGATGAAGGCGTGCGTTGCGGTCACCTGTTCGAGGACGACGAAGTGGTTGAAGTTCCAGAACAGGATGCTGCCGGTCTTCAGGCGGTCGAGTCCGCCGGTGCCGACCCGCACGCCGCGTCCCAGGGCCCCGAAGTGCCTGGCCGCCTGGAGGAGTGCGCGCGCCGAGACCCCTGCCTGGCTGCTGTTGAGCTGGCGCCGTACGGCGGTGATGTCGGCGTCGATGCCCAGGTAGGCCAGGACCATCGCCAGGCTCGTGGGTCCGCAGTCGGCGCTCTCGGTCTGGTAGTAGACCGGAACCCGCTGGCGGCGTCGCCGCGGCAGCGCCGCCGAGCCCGCCGCCATGAGCTTGTGCAGGCGGCCCTGCGGGCGCTCCGTGAGCAGCCCGGGCAGGGCGAGGGCGTCTCCCAGGCGCCGGCCGGCGGCGCGCTTCTCGGCCGCCTGGCGGCTGAACCTGGCCCGGCCCACCGGCCCCGGAACCGGAGCCGGGGGCTGGGGCTGGGACTGCTCGGCTTCGGTCGCCTCATTGGATTCGATCACGGACGGCGCCTCCCTTCGGGCGTGGTGGTCTGGTCGGACGACAGGGCGGCTGGCTCAGCCCAGCAGGATCCGCTCGACGTCGGCCGTCAGCCGGCGCGCCGCACTCTCGGTGAGGCGGGAGCGGTTGAACAGCAGACGGAAGTGGACGCTGTCGTCCCAGCTGCCGGCCTTGAGCTGCACTCCGCTGACCACGCGCTCGATCGAGGGCGGGTAGGCGCCGTAGTGCACGGCGAGACCGCCCACCGTGTCCCTGAGCCGGTTGCGGGGATGGCTGACGTAGGCGAAGCGCACGCCGCGCTCCGGGCCGCCCACCAGGTCTCCCAGCGCGGCGACCTGGCTGGCGTCGACGGTCTGGCGGGTGACCCGGCGGTGCTTGAGCGTGTCGAACCAGTCACCGGTGAGGGCCCGCACGAGATCGGGCGGCGTGGCAGCGCGGTCGACGACCGTCGGCAGGCCCAGGGTGAGCATGCCCAGCAGCCGGCGCTGCCGCGTGCCGCGGGTGTCGACGGGCAGCCAGAGCGCGATGGAGTCCGCGTCGGTGTGCTCGAACACCGCTGACGCCAGGGCGTGCTGGATCCAGATGAACTCGGTGGCGCCGTTCGACCGCGCCGCCTGCCGCATCGTGCGCAGCCGCTCGCCCTCGAGGACGAAGCCCGTCTTCAGGGTGCCGGTCGCAGCACGGTCAGGGGTGCTGGGAGCGGAGGAGGCGAGGAATGCCCGGTCCTCGGGTATCCGGGCGTACCGGTGGCGCCAGAAGTCGGCGATGTCACGACTCTCGGCGCCCGGGGCCTCGCGTTCCGCGGCCGTGTCCAGGAACTGCGGACCCGGTTCGGCGACGGCCTCGTGATCGCCCAGACGCCGGCGGTACGCCCGCCACAGGTCCCCGCCGAAGATCGCCCGAACACTGCCGTCGACCGCGAGCTGGGAGAAGGTCGCGATGAACGCGTGAAGACCGGGTGAGTACTGGAGCAGCCGCAGCCGGAACGGGAACTCCGTGCGCAGATCCCAGCTCTCGGAGACGTCCTTCGTCGCCAGGCCGCAGACATACCGGGAGAACCGCTCCTCGGACCCGGCCGTGACCTTCTGGCAGGTGACCAGCTCGGCCGGCGGGGGTGTCGGCCTCGCCCACTGGTGCGGCCCGAGGGCCCCGCACCCGCAGACGGCCAACCGCAACGCGTCGTGGCCGGCGACGACCTCGCCCACGCTCGCGATGAATGCCGGGACGTCCAGCGGTCCTTCGATACGGTACGACAGTTCCAGGGTCGGTCCGGGATCCGTGCTGTCGCGCAGAGTCCGGTGGATCAAAAGCTGCGGGAGCGTCAGCGGTACCGCTTCCTGGCCCTGGTGGTGCATTCCGTCGTCTCCATATCGCTGAAAATCTTGGCTGGCATCCGGGATCCCGGATGCCAGCCAAGATTCAGTTACTGCCTACTACGCGACACAGTGCCCGTTGACCTTGGCACCGCCGACGATGTCGTCGAGGGCCTCGTCGGACAGGGACTCGATGTCCACGATCTCCGTGTTGAAGTACTCCATGGTTTTCACCTCCACAAAGGAATCGGATTTTTATGGTTCCATCCTCCGCACGGGCCGCACACCGGGGTGGCGGGCCCGAGCAAGGATGAGTCTCTAGGGCCGGGACCGCTCGTGGACGAGCGCTGCCAGCCGGGCGACGGTGAAGTTGTCGCCGATGTCGAAGAAGCCGATCCGGGCGCCGTACTCCTGAGCCAGGAATTCGATGGTCTCAACCGCCCCGAGGGAGTCTCCGCCGTGCTCCCAGAAATCATCGGAAGCACCGACCTCCGGCACTTCGAGAAGCTCCTCCCAGAACTTCGCGAGAGCCTGCTCCAGCGGGCCCGACGGCTGGGTGTAGACGTATTCGAATGGCGCTTCCGGTGACCCGTCGGCCAGGGCGGCCCCTTGGTCGCACCAGCCGTCCGCCGGCCATTCGAGCCCGCGGACGAACAGGACCCGCCGGACGTCCACGCCGTAGCACCGGCGGAACGCCGCGCGGATGTCGACGCCGGACCGGTTGCCACTGGTGGACAGGTGGACGGTGGGTTCGGGGCTCTCCTGGTAGGAGGCACCGAGGGCGTCGGGGCAGACCTTGCGGAACAGGGAGACGTCAAGCTGTCGAGCCACGAGGCACCTCCTCTTCGAAGGGGGACGTCACCGGAGTGCGGGCTTCCCGAGAACCGGCGGAGCTGAAAATCGCCCTTATCGCCGTGGCGTCGGGCTTGCCGATCTCCGACCGGGGTATCTCGGCCACCTGCAAGTGGATCCGGGGGAACCCGTGACCGCCCGCCTGGGTGGCGCAGAACCGCTCGAGCTCCGCGAGATCGGGGACAGCCTGGGGGTCGCGGGTGACGAGCAGCATCCCCACGTCGACCTGGCCGTCGTCCGTGAGCGCGATGCACTCGGCGTCCAGGATGTCCGGGTGGGTCCGCAGGACCAGCGACAGACGTCCGAGCCAGGCGACCCCGCTGGCGGTGGCGGTCTGGTTGGCCGCACGGTCGAAGACGTAGAGGTACCCGTCCTCGTCGACCCACCCCATGTCGCCCAGGCTCACGAAGCCGTCAGAAGTGCTCCGGAGCCAGGGGGTCGCCGCGTGGGTGCGCGCGGAGGCGCCGAACCGGCGAAGGTAGATCTGGCCGATGCCGTCCTCACCGCGCTCCAGGCCCTGCGCATCACCGATCCGTATGTCCGTCAGCAGTCCACGCCCGACCGATCCGGGCTTCGCCAGCCACTCGGAGCCGCTGATCACCGTGACGCCGACGCCTTCGGTGCCCCCGTACATCTCGAAGACACGTTCGCCGCCCAGGAGGTCCAGCCAGGCCTGCTTCAGCGGCGCAGGACACGGCAGCGCGGTGTGGAGAAGTCCGTTCAGGCTGTTCAGGCGTTCGGGGCGACGCGCGGCGGCCGGCAGCAGGTGCCTCAGGTAGTTCGGGGTCAGCATGAGCCACTCGATCCGGCGGTCCGCGATCGCGTCGAGCATCTCCTCCGGGTCCAGCTGATTGGCCAGGAAGAGCTGGTTCCGGTCCAGCACACCCTGGATGAGAGCGGCCACCGTCCCGATGTGGTAGATCGGAAGCACGATGAGCTGCTTCTGCCCGCTCTGCCACTTGCAGGTCCGGAAGACGACATCGGGCACGGCCCTGGGGTCGTAGCCGCCGAAATTCCGGAACGGAACGAGCTTCGGGATTCCCGTCGATCCGCTCGTCGCCAGGAGATAGTGTGGACGGCGCCCTTCGGCGGGGTGTTCCCAGCGCGTCATACGGACCGTCGCACCCGGTCCCTGGTCGGTCTCGGGTGCCCCGGGCATCCGGACGCTTCGGAGGTGACCGCTCAGCCCGGCCCGGCTCAGCGCACTGGAAAGCACCTCGGCATCGATCAGCGGTGCGTGCGGCAGTACGGTGACGCCCGCACACAGCGCGGCCAGGATGGTCTTCGCCGACTCGATGGAGACCGACGCCGGATGACAGATGACGGCGTCACCGTCCATGTCGCGGTTCCAGGAGTCGAAGAGCCCGGCGAGCGCAGAGACGTCTTCGAAGAGGCGCCGGTACGTGATTTCGCGGTACGTGCCGCCGGCGGCCAGTTCGGTGATCGCAGGGCGGTCCGGAGTTTCGGCCGCCAGCTCGGACAGTCTCTCTGATATCGATTGCACACCCGTGCCGCGTCGCATCGCCCCTCCTTGCCGCCTCTTGGTTACAGCACTTTTGCTTGCAGCGCTTTTCCTGCGTATTGAGCCGGGCTCGCGGAGAAAGGCGCCGAATAATCACCGGCCATCGTTGTTCTATGATTTCGAACCATGATCAGCAACTTGTTTGCAGATCCAATCATGGGGGTTCGGGCGGCGTCAAGAGCCTCGCTTCCTGCCCTTTCGGGCATTTCTTACGGCCCTGACTTGACGGTTGCTATTATCCTGAGGATCGCATCGCCGACGGCATACATCCTGTTCGTCATAGGGAGACCCGCATTTCATGTGTTCCATGACTCTGAGCCGTCCTTGCTCGGACTCTGTTACTCCTGCCGAAGCACTCCGGCACCAGCTGTCGGCACCGGCATCGGTACGGGTGCACTCATGACGACCAACGATGCCGTGGTGGTCTTCGACGTCGGCGGGACCCATGCGCGCTCGGCGGTGCTGGACGGCGAGGGCCGGCTGCACGATCTCGCCGTGCGGGCGACGCCGTCCTGGGCCAGCTGCCCGGGTGAGGGGGCGGCCGCGCTGCACCAGCGTCTCGTGGACCTGGTCGTCGCCGATGCGCGTCGGCTGGCCCGCCGCCACCGGGCGACCGCGGTCGGGGTGTCGCTGGGCGCGGCGATCGATGCACGGACCGGCATGACGGTGGGGTCCGGCCCGCTCTGGGGCGACGGAGACGGGCAGCGGTTCGACACCGCCGGGGCACTGCGGGATGCGGCGCCCGAGTTCCGCTGGACGGTCGTCAACGACGTCACGGCGAGCGCGGTGGCACTGGCCGCCCGGCCGGACGCCCAGCACCTGCGCCGACTGGCTGCCGTCGTCGTCGGCAGCGGTATCGGGCTGCGCACCGTCGAGGTCGGCACCGGCAGGGTCCCGGTATCCGCGGACACCGGCCTGCAGGGGGAGATCGGGCATCTGCCGGCCGGGTTCCGCATCGGCGCGCGGGAGATCGTGTCGCACTGCGACTGCGGAGCGACCGGGCACCTCAGCGCGTACGCATCGGGTCGTGGCATCGACCGGATCCTGAGGCTGCTCGCCGCCGAGGGCACCTCCTGGCTGGCCGGCGACGCTCCACTGAACAGCCAGTTCGCCCAGGCCGTGGCCGCTGGTGACGGAGAGGCGCTCACGGTGCTCGAAGCCGTGACCCGGCCGCTCGCGCACGCACTGCTCTCGGTGCTCAGCACCGACGCCGAGATCGACCGGGTGGTTCTCACCGGTGGAGTGCCGGCGGGGCTCGGTCGTGCGTACCTGGAGTCCCTGACGGCCCAGATGGATGCGGTGGGGCTCTACGGACGGTCGGGCTCGCTGGCCGACACGATTCAGGTGGCCGCACCCGATGCCGAGCTCGCGCTGCACGGAGCCGGGATGCTGGCCCGCTCCGGCGCCGCCGGGGCGCGAAGCTGGATCGTGCCGGGTGACAACCCGAAGTCCTACAGCGTGGTCATGGCTCCGGACACGCTCGCTTCCGGCCGGGGCACGGCGCAGGTCACGGCAAGGCCGGGCCGGGACGGTGCCGCCCGGCGACTCGTCGTGGCCGACAAGCGGGTGTGGAAGCTCTACGGGGACGCGCTGACGAACGCGCTGACGGGCGGATCGCAGGCCGTCGCCCTCGAAACGCTGCTTCTCGAACCGGACGAGTCGGGCAAGAACCTGGCCACGGTGTCCGATCTGGTGGACGCCTTCGACCGGTTCGGTCTGCTGCGCCGCTCCGAACCGGTCATCGCGGTGGGCGGCGGCGTGCTGCTCGATCTCGTGGGCTTCACCGCCAGCATCTACCGGCGCGGTGTTCCGCTCATCAAGGTGCCGACCACCCTGCTCGGGATGATCGATGCCGGCATCGGCGTCAAGACGGCGATCAACTACGGCGGGCAGAAGAGCCGGCTGGGCACCTACAGCCGTCCGGGCCAGGTCGTCATCGACCCGGGATTCCTGCCCACCCTGGATCCCCGTGAGTACCGCTGCGGTCTCGGCGAGGCGATCAAGATAGCGGTCGTGGCCGATGCGGTGCTGTTCGACCTGCTCGACGCGCACAGCCGTCCGCTGGCCGCGGGCACACCGGACCCCCGCGTGGAGTCCGAGGTCATCGAGCGCAGCATCGCGGCCATGCTCGGCGAACTCGTCGGAAATCTCGGCGAGGACCGACTGGAGCGGCTCGCGGACATCGGGCACGCGTTCTCCGGCGCGCTGGAAATGTCCCTGGAGCCCACGCTCCTGCACGGTGAAGCCGTCGCCATCGACCTCGCCGTGACCGTCATGCTCTCGCGGAACCGGGGTCTTCTGCCGTCGGCCGTCGCCGACCGCGTCATCCGCGTGCTGACCGACCTGGGCCTGCCGACGTT
This sequence comes from Kitasatospora sp. NBC_01302, assembly GCF_035976515.1. NCBI lineage: Bacteria > Bacillati > Actinomycetota > Actinomycetes > Kitasatosporales > Streptomycetaceae > Kitasatospora > Kitasatospora sp. NBC_01302. The sequence goes on along the minus strand of NZ_CP108404.1, from coordinate 2,792,579 downwards.
CCACCGGGAGATGACCCTCGACCTGCTGGTCGAGGCCTTGGCCCACACCAGCCTGCACCGTGACGGCCAGCAGCGCCTGCCCCTGCTGGAGGACGTCGGCCGCGCGGTGTTCGTCAACGATGTGACCGAGGCGGAACTGGGCGAGGCGCTGGCAGCGCTCCAGACCCGACAGCTGCAGGTGATGTCGTGACCGGGTGGCAGCTGGTCCGCTCCGGCCGTCAGGTCCGGATCGTGCCGATGGAGAGGCCGCGGGGTGATCAGCCGTACGTGTCGATGCTCGCCGTAGGGCTGTGCGGCACTGATGTCCAGATCGGCGCGGGCCACCGGGGGGACGTGGCCGCAGTGCTCGGCCACGAAGGCATCGGGATTCTGCACGGCGCTCCCGGTGGCGATCGGACGGTCGTGTTCAACCCCGTGGACGTGCGCGACCAGGACTCGATTCTCGGCCACAGCTTCGACGGGCTGTTCCGCAGCTGGGTCCCGCTGGGGCCGGAGCTGCCGCTCGGCGCGTTGCAGGAGGTCGAACCGCTGGACCCGGTGGCGGTCCTCGCGCTGTGCGAGCCGCTCGGCACCGTCCTCTACTCGTGGGAGCTGATCGGGCGCTCGGCCCCGGCCGGCCCCCTGTCGGTCGGGGTCTGGGGCGGGGGACCGATCGGGTTGCTCCACGTCCGCAGGGCGATCGATCTGGGACACGAGGTCGAGCTGGTCGAGGCGCGGCCGGAGCGTCTGGCCTGGGTGGAGAACCATTCCCGCCTCGCGCCCACCCACCTCTCCACGGCCGGGCACCGTACGCCGCGGCCGGTCGACGTGGCGATCGTCTGCTCCCCGCGGCCGGCGATGGCGAGTGCGGTCCGGCAGGCGGCGGACGCCCTGCGACCCGGCGGGACGATGGTGCTCGTCACCGCGCTCGACGCGGCCGCCGCAGCCGCCACCTTTGTCGACGCCACCGTCGGCCGGGTGCGCCGGCACAACGTCTGCGGCAGCGTCGATCCCGGGCTGGGCACGGTCACGGCGGTCACGCACGAGGGCAAACCGCTGGTGCTCACCGGCCACCGGGGGACCTCTCGGGCCCAGTTGCACACGGCGGATTCGCTCCTGCGCGCGGATCCCGACGGGTACAGCGCCCTCATCACCCATGAACTGACTCCCGAGGACGCGGTGGATGTGATCAACCGTCGGCTCGACGGGCGGTTCCGGACCGACGACGGCGCTGAGATCGTCAAGGTCGTCGTCCGCTTCCCCGACAGCGGTCGCCATGGGTGAATCCTCAAGCAGCGGCTTGGAGTTGGTGCCCGGCGGGGTTCGGCTCACCACCGGTCCGTGGCCGTGCCCGACCTCCCCGTCATGGGTGCTGGTCCTGCCACGGACCGTGGGGCTGTGCAGCTCGGACCTCAAGGAGGTCCGCCGGAGCCGGGACGTGCGGTCCGACTTCGGCCACGAAATGGTCGGGCTCGTCCACAGCAGCAGCACGGACGACCTTCCACCCGGTCTGAGGGTGTGCTTGGACCCGCACATCCCGGTGACCCGGACGACCGCCTTCGGTGAGACGACACTGCTGGAAGGACCGCCCGACCAGCTGCGCGCTGCCCTGCCCGCCGTGCTCGACGGCACTCCGGACGACCGGGCGGTCTTCACCGAGCCCCTCGCGTGCGCCGTGCACTGCGCCGGCAACGTCCTGGCCGGTTCCGACGTGGCGATCGTCGGTGCGGGGACCGCCGGGGTGCTGCTGGCGGTCCTGCTGAGGCTGAAGGGGTGCCAGGTCACCCTGGTCAACAGGAGCCCCGAACGGCTGACCGCCCTCTCCGCCACGGCGTTGCTGCGAGAGGTGCCGAAGCTTCTCACCAGCGAGGTGGGAACGCGCACCTTCGGCACCGTGGTCGTGACCACGGCGCTGCTCGACGACAGCACCTTCGACAGCGCCTGGGGCCTGTTGCCGCGCGACGGCGGACGTCTCGTCCTGTTCGGCGGCATCAGGCCGGACTGGCCGGTACCGGGCACGCGCGTGCTGTTGGACGGCATCCGGCGCGGCGAAGAGGTGCGCGAGCTGGAGCTGGGCGGGCGCCGCGCGCTGGTGGTGGGGACGCACGGCGCCACCGGCGCCGACTTCGCCGCGGCCGGCGCGGTGCTGGCGGCGCCGCTTCCCTGGACGGCCGGCCACATCGAGGAGCTCATCGTGAACCGGGTGCCCCTGCCCGCTCTGGCCGCGCTGCTCAACGAGGCGGTCAGGGCGGGCGTGGATCCGATCGGGAAGCACGTGGTGGACATCGGCCGGTAGCGGAGTCCGGCGCACCGCGCCGGGAGCGGGGCGGGGCGTCAGGTTTCCGGGGTGAGGAATCCCTGCAGCGCGTCGCGGCGGAGCCGCTGCGTCAGGGTGAGCTGCTCGCGGAGCAGGTGTTCGTGGTTGGCCCGACACCATGTCGGTCCCCACTCCAGCCACTTCCCCCGGTCGGCTTCGGGGATGCCCACGAGCTCGCAGATGACGGTGATCGACAAGGGGGAGGCAAGGTGCTCGATGAGATCGACGACGCCGTCCTCGGCACGACCGGGGAGTTCGGAGAGCAGTTCGTCGGTGATCTGCTCGACGCGTGGCCGGAGTTCACTGATGCGCCGAGCGGTGAAGGCCCTGGAGACGAGCCGGCGCAACCGCAGGTGGTCCTCGCCGTCGGCATTGAGCATGGTGCCGAGCAGATACCTGTGGACCTCCTCCGGGAAGCCCCGCATGCTCATCAGCCCACCGCGGGGGTCTGCGCCGCTGTGTCCGGGGACCGCGGCCGGGTGCCCGAGGTGGGGCTGGAGGACGACTTCTTCGACCTGGGCGGGCGCGCGTTCGCCGCCACCCGCCTGGTCGCCGGGATCCGGGCGGCGCTGGGGGCCGACCTGTCCCTCCGGACCGTATCCGCAAGCCCGACGGTCGCCGCGCTGGCCGCCCGGCTGGACGAGGTGTCGAATCACGGTGCCTTCGAATCCGTACTGCCCCTGCGTCAGGGCGGATCCCTGCCGCCGCTCTTCTGCCTGCACCCGGACCGAGGTCTCGGCCGGTGCTGTTCTGGCCTGGTCTCGAAGGTGGAGAAGGACCGGCCGGTCTACGGCCTCCGGATTCACCGAAAGGCAAGGACATCATGGGCAACCCGTTCGAGAAGGAAGACGGCAGCTACTTCGTGCTCACCAACTCGGAGGGGCAGCACTCCCTCTGGCCGGTCTTCGCCGAGATCCCGGCCGGCTGGTCGGCCGTCTACGGCGACGCCGACCGGGCGGCCTGCCTGGAGTACGTCACCATGCACCGGACCGACCTGCGGCCCCTTTCACTGATCGAGGCCATGGCCGCCGCCGAGAAGTAGCCGAGAATTGAGCGCCCCGCCGACCGGACCGGGGGCGGGCCCCATCCCAAGGAGCAGACATATGGCACTGAACCGCGCGGAGAAGGTGCGCGAGTACTACGAGCGGGTCGACGCCGCCGACTACGAGGCCGTGTTCGAGATGTTCTGCGACGACGTGGTGTACGAGCGTGGTGGCACCGAACCGATCGTCGGCATGGAGGAATTCAAGCGGTTCTACCTCGCCGACCGGATCATCGAGTCCGGTCGCCACGAGGTCGAGGCGGTCGTCGACAACGGGGACTGGGTGGCGGCCCGGGGCGTCTTCTCCGGCCGCCTCAAGAACGCCGAACTGGTCACCGTCCGGTGGGCCGACTTCCACCTCTTCAAGGGCGAGAAGATCTGGCGCCGCTACACCTACTTCGCCGATCGGGCTGTCTAGCAGTCCTCGTCGGCCCTCAGGAATTCCCGTGCGGCACACGCGCAGGGCGTGCGGGTCACGGTGGAGTCCCTGCTGGCGGGCTCGGTCCGGACGATCGAGGCGGACGCCGTCGTCTACGCCACCGGCTACCGGCCGAGCGACCCGCTCTGGCTCCTGGAGGGGCTGATCTCCGAGTGCAAGCGCGACGAGGAGGGCCGGCCGAACGTGGCGCGCGACTACCGGATCGTCACCTCGGACTCGGTGTGCTGCGGGATCTACCTGCAGGGTGCGAGCACCGAGCACCGAGCACTCGCACGGCCTGTGGGCCGGTCTCCTGTCCAACACCGCGGTCCGCTCCGGCGAGATCGCCGGCTCCCTCCTTAAGGGTGTACCTCGATCTGCTCACCCACCAGGTGGCCGCGTACCACGGCTCGGCACCGGCCTGGGGCGGCGACGTCGTCAACGTCGTGTCCGCCGACAGCCCGTTCCAGGGGGAGTGGCCGGGTGCCCGGAACACCCGGGTGGAGCGCGTCGCAACCGATCGGCCGACCCTGCTCGCCGACGCGCACACGCGCGAGGTGGTGGTGGCCGTCCTGGCGGAGTCCGCCGGACGGGACTGACGTCGGGGCGGGAACGGCTCGGTGGACCGGCGTCCGGCTTTCGTGAGCCGGCGTCCGGCTGCTGATCCGTCGTCACCTATGGCGGCGCCCCTGAGGCGCGCAACCTTTTCAGCGGTGGTGCGGAGAAGCGGGGCGGCCGGCGCGGTCCGTCGTCGGCCGCTCCGGTGCCAGGATTCCCCGGGTGTGCTCACCGGGGTTCTTCCGAACGCTTGGCATAGCTCGCCGGACCGGAACGGAATTCCACGCCGGCGGCGGACGAACGGGGGATTTCGCGACGGTCGCCGCGTATTCCGTCGGACCAGGTGGTGACGGGATACGCCGCTGACAGGGACAGGTCGTGAGAGGACCTCACAAGCCCTTGATGGTGTCAGCGCTCTGACAGGATCATGGGGTCCTCCGGGATGGGCGCGCCTACTCGTCAGTATGGGAGGTCAATCCTTCAGCCGCACGGTCCGAGCGGAGGTGAAGGCCCCGGCGGCGTCGTCCTCCGCCGCGTCCTGCTGCGGTATCCGGACCGGTTCCGCCGACGGTGCCGCACGGTAGACCGGCCGTCCTTGCAGGATGCGCTGGACCAGGAAGGCGGCAGCCAGGGTGACCAGGCCGCCGACCGCGTCCAGGACGTAGTGGTTGGCCGTAGAGATGATGACGGTGAAGGTCGCCACCGGGTAGAGGATGCCCAGGACCTTCACCCACTTGCGCTTGGCCAGGTGGGCGATCGCCAGGGCGCACCAGACCGACCAGCCGATGTGGAGGGACGGCATCGCGGCGAACTCGTTCGTCATCGAGCCGGACAGGCCCGCGACACCGCTGCAGGTCTGCTCGCCCCAGGTGTGGTGGACGCAGAACGTGTCGATGAACCGGGTCGGGTCGAGCAGGCGAGGCGGGGCGACGGCATAGAGGTAGAAGCCGATCAGCGCCACGCCGTTCATCGCGAACATCACGGTGCGGACCGCGCGGTAGCGGTCGGGGAACTTGAGGTAGACCCAGACGAAGACCGCTATCGTCACGATGAAGTGGAGCGTCGCGTAGTAGTAGTTCATCCCCACGATCAGCCAGTCGATCTTGGCGACCGTGTGGTTGAGCCAGTGCTCGATGTCGATGTGGAGCACGCGCTCCAGGCTCAGGATGTCCCGGCCCCGGCGGAAGGGGGACTGGCCACTGGTGCTCGCCGCGTTCTGCGTCACCCGGTAGCAGTAGTAGGCGATGCCGATGAGCGCGATCTCGATCCACATGGTGGGGCGGTTCACCGGGCGCAGCCGGGCCGGCAGGATCGGGCCGATCTTCGGGAAACGGCGCTTCGTGCCCGTCCCTGCGCCGTTCGTCCCGTTCTCGTTCCCGGCGCCGGTGCCGCTCCTTGTGGACTCTGTTTGTTTGTCAAGCGGTTGCGTCGTCGTCATGATCTGAAATGCTAGCCCCGATCAATCCGGCCGCCTCCTCGGCCCGGGTCCGTCGCGCGCCTCGACGCAACGCCTTCCTGGGGGAACGCGACCCGGCCCCGTCGTCGGTCCCGACGCCTTCCGCGGCCACCGGCACGACCGCACCCGAGGCCTCCTGCACGAATACCACCAGGTCGGGTGTGTTTTCGGCATCCTCCGAGGCACCCCGGAGCGAAGATCAAAAGGATTGCAGCCCGGCGGGGCGACTTGTAGGGTCGAAAAGCTGATCTTGGTTGTCAGTACCCTGACATGCCACCACTGTCAGTGCTCCGGTTGTCACAGCGGGCGCTCGCGGCGGGCAACGGTCCGCCGGTGGAAGACGCGGAACTGCTGGTCGAGTCGAGGGAAGGGAATCGCCGTCAACACGCCGATAGCTCAACAGCAGGCCGGCAGTGCCGGAGCCGTCACCGAACCGCTCGCCGTGCCGGGCGCCGCCCCGGTGAGCCCGGTGGACGCAGCGCACGACACTCCGGTGATCGTCGTCAAGTACGGCGGTGCCGCATTCGACAGCAGCCTCCTGTCGCCCTCGGCCGCGCGGAACCTCGCCACCCTCGTGCGCGGCGGCCGTCGTGTGCTGCTGGTGCACGGCGGCGGCCGCGCGGTGACGGAGGAGGCGGCCCGGCGCGGCCTCTCCACCCGCTTCGTGGACGGACTGCGGGCGACCGACCGGGAGATGCTCGACGTGGTCCGGACGGTCATGGTCGGCCGCCTGAACAAGGACCTGGTCGGGCAGCTCGGCCGCAGCGGCGTGCGCGCGGTCGGCCTGTCCGGCGAGGACGCGGGGATGATCCGGGCCCGCACGGTCCGCCTGGGCGGAACCGTGGACCTCGGCTACGTCGGCGAGCCGGCCGAGGTGCGCACGGACGTCCTGCACATGGTGTGGCGGGCCGGCATGGTGCCAGTGGTCGCGAGCGTGGCCGCCGACGAGGCGGGAGTCCCGCACAACATCAACGCGGACTCCGCCGCCGCCGCCCTCGCCGCGGCCCTGCGCGCCGAGCGCCTCGTCTACGTGACCGACGTGGACGGACTGCTGCGGGACCCGGCCGACCCGGAGTCCCGGATCGTCCGGCTGAGCAGTCCGGAGCTCGACGAACTGCTGCGCAGGCAGCCGCCCGAGGGCGGCATGCTTCCCAAGCTCACTGCCGCGCTCGACGCGCTGCGCTCCGGTGTGCGCCAGGTGCGGATCGTCGGCGCCCGCCAGGAGGACGCCGTCCTTCTCGCCGCCACCACCGATACCGCCGTCGGAACGACCCTGACGGCCGTGAGCGATGAGTGACGGGCGTCAAGGGGCTGGGCGGTGAACCCGTCCGGAAATGACGCCGCGAGTTCTTCGCGCTGCGTCGTCCATTCCTGTGTCTGAAATACGACGAATATACGGGACCGCGGTCTTTCCCCCGATCGCGGCGCCCGGTCGGCTCGACAACACCCGCCGCTGATACTCCGTCAACGTACACATCCGCTTCACGACTTGCGAAAGCCGATGCGAACAGGAGTCCGATAGGCTCCCGCTGGCCGCATGATCACTTGAACACGTGTCCACTTCTGGGGGGAAGGTCCGACGATGTGCGACACGACGCTGCTCACTGGTCAGAAGTCTGTCCGTTTTCGTTGGAAGGCGCACGCATGTCCGGTTCTGTAAACGGTGAACTCAACCTGATGGCGAGCCAGGAGGGCGTGTGGTTCGCCCAGCAGTTCGCTCCTGCCGGCATGACGTACCAGATCGCCGAGTACGTGGAGATCCATGGCGCGGTGGACCTGGCCCTGTTCGAGGCGGCGCTGCGGAAGACGGTGGCGGAGGCCGAGACGCTGTCGCTGCGCTTCCGCCAGGTCGGGGACCGGGTGAGCCAGGTCCTCGATCCGCGGCCGGACTGGCCGCTCGACGTGGTGGACGTCAGTGGCGCGGACGATCCGTTGGCCGATGCGCTCGCCCGGATGCGTGCCGAGACCGCCCGTCCGATGGACCTGGAGCACGGACCGCTCTACACCGTGGTGCTGTTCGTGGCCGGCCCGGACCGGCTCCTGTGGTACCAGCGCGGACATCACCTGGTGGGCGACGGCTACACCGGATCCCTGTTGGCCCGACGGGTCGCCGAGATCTACACGGCCATGACCGAGGGGCTGGACGACTTCGGGGCCGCGCTGCCACCGCTGCGCCACCTGCTGGAGCAGGATGCGGCCTACCGCGCGTCCGAACGGTTCGCGGCCGACCGGGAGTACTGGACGCAGGCGCTGGCGGATGCGCCGGAGCCGGTCAGCCTGGCCGGACGCATGGCCCCGGCCTCGAGGAGCTTCCTGCGCCACACCGTCGACATGGCACCGGACACGGCGGAGCGGCTGCGTGCGGCGGCCAGGAGCTACCGCACCGCGCTGCCGGTCCTGGTGATGGCCGCGGCGGCCCTGTACACAGCCCGGCTGACCGGGAGCGCCGAGGCGGTGCTCGGCCTGCCGGTGAGCGCCCGCACCAGCGAACTGCAGCGCACCATCCCCGGAGACCTTGCGAACGCGCTTCCCCTGCGCATACCGGTGGACCCCGGTGCCACGCTGGCCGACCTGATGCGACAGGTCAGCGCCGTCATGCGCGGCGCGCTGCGCCACCAGAACTACCGGCTCGAGGACATGCGCCGAGACCTCGGCCGCGTCGGAATGGGTGGAGACCTCTTCGGGTCGAGCGTCAACGTGATGGCGCTCGACGAGGACGCGCTTCGCTTCGCCGGCCACCACGCCACGGTGCACAACCTGTCCAACGGGGCGGTCAAGAACCTGGACTTCGTGGTCTACGACCGCGGGCGGCACGGGATCCGCTTGACGATCAACGCGAACCCGGCGATCTACGGGGCCGACGACGTGGCCGCGCACACCGAGCGCTTTGCCCGGCTGCTCGAAACGCTGGTGGCGGCGGATCCGGGCGTTCGGGTCTCGGGTGTCGAGGTGTTGGACGCGGTCGAGCGTGAGCGGGTGTTGGTGGCGTGGAACGACACTGCTGTCGAGGTGCCGGCGTTGGCCGGGACGTTGCCGGGTCTGTTCGAGGCGCAGGTGGTGAGGTCTCCGGGTGCGGTTGCGGTGGTGTTCGAGGGGCGGGAGGTGTCGTACGGGGAGTTGAATGCGCGGGCGAATCGGCTTGCGCGGTTGTTGGTTGGTCGGGGTGTGGGGCCGGAGTCGCTGGTTGCGGTGGTGATGGAGCGGTCGGTCGAGTTGGTGGTGGCGTTGCTGGCGGTGGTGAAGGCCGGTGGTGCGTATGTGCCGATCGATCCGGCGTATCCGGTGGACCGGATCGGCTACATGCTCCAGGACGCTGCTCCGGTACTGGCGTTGTGTGATGCCGCTGCTGGGCGGGTGGTGGCTGGTCTGGTCGGGGCGTTGCCGGTGGTGGTGGTGGATGATCCGGCGGTGTCGGGGGTGCTGGCCGGGTTTGGTTCGGTGGATGTGTCCGATGCCGAGCGGATTGTGTCGCTTCTGCCGGCGCATCCGGCGTATGTGATCTATACGTCGGGTTCGACGGGGCGTCCGAAGGGTGTGGTGGTTGCGCATCGGGGGGTGGTCAATTATGTGGTGTGGTGTTGGGGGGCGTATCCGGAGTTGTCGGGTAGCACGTTGTTGCATGCGTCGGCGTCGTTCGATGCGGGTGTGACGGGGCTCTATGGTGCGTTGACGTGTGGTGGGCGGGTGTTGCTGGCCGGGCTGGACGAGGGGTTGCCGCGGGCGGCTGCTGGGGTGGGCGGGTTCACGTTCTTGAAGGCGACGCCGAGTGGGTTGGCGTTGCTGGGGGCGTTGGGGGAGGGGTGTGTGCCCAGTGGTCTGATGATGGTGGGTGGTGAGGCCGTTAGTGGTGCGCAGTTGCGGGAGTGGCGGCGTGATCATCCGTCGGTGGGGTTGGTCAATCACTATGGGCCGACCGAGGCGACGGTGGGGTGTATCGACTTTGCGATGGGGGTGGGTGATCGGATTCCTGAGGGTGTTGTGCCGATCGGTCGGCCGATGGCCAATACGCGGGTGTATGTGCTGGATGATGCGTTGGGTCCGGTGCCGGTGGGTGTGGTGGGTGAGTTGTACATTGCCGGTGTTCAGTTGGCGCGGGGGTATCTGGGGCGTGCGGGTCTGACGTCGGAGCGTTTTGTGGCGTGTCCGTTCGGTGGGCCGGGTGAGCGGATGTATCGCACGGGTGACCTGGCGCGGTGGAACGGTGACGGCCAACTGGAGTTCCTGGGGCGTGCGGACGACCAGGTGAAGATCCGTGGGTACCGGATCGAGTTGGGTGAGGTCGAGTCGGTGCTGGCCTCGCACCCGCAGGTCGCTCACGGTGTCGTGGTGGTGCGGGAGGACCGGCCGGGGGACAAGCGCCTGGTCGGGTACGCGGTCCCGGCTGTCGGCGCTTCGGTTGATCCGGCGGGGCTGCGGGGCCACATGGCGGATCTGCTGCCGGATTACATGGTTCCGGCGGCGGTGGTGGTGCTGGATGCGTTGCCGGTGACGGTGAACGGGAAGCTGGACCGCCGCGCGTTGCCCGCACCCGAGTACGGGACGGGCTCCGGAGGCGGCCGCGGCCCGGCGGATGCGCGTGAAGAGGCGATGTGCCAGGTGTTCGCCGAGGTGCTCGGTGTTCCCGAGGTCGGCGTGGACGACAACTTCTTCGACCTGGGCGGGCATTCGCTGCTGGCGGTGTCGCTGGTCGAGCGGTTGCGTGCGCGTGGTGTGTCGGTCGACATCCGGGCGCTGTTCTCGGCGCCGACGGTGGCCGGGCTCGCACAGCAGGTGCAGCAGGGGACCAGGCGGGACGACCTGGAGGTGCTGCTGCCGTTCCGCACGACCGGCAGCCGGCCGCCGCTGTTCTGCGTCCACCACGGGTTCGGGTTCGGTTGGAACTACCGGGAACTGCTGCCGCACCTGCCGGCCGACCAGCCGCTCTACGCTCTCCAGGCGCGCAGCCTGCGCGAAGCCGACGGCCTGCCGGACAGTGTCGCAGCGATGGCCGCGGGCTATCTGGAGCACATCCGCGCCGTGCAGCCCAACGGCCCTTACCAGCTCCTCGGATGGTCCTTCGGTGGGCTCGTCGCCCACGAGATGGCCGTTCAGCTGCGACAGCAGGGTGAGCAGGTGAGCCTGCTGGCCATCCTCGACAGCTATCCGCGGGTGGAGGAGTCGCAGGGCGATGCGCCGGACTTCGACGAGTCAGCCGCACTCGCGGGCATCGCCCGGGCGCTGGATCTCGATGCGGACCCCGGATCCGGGCAGCCGTGGACGGCCGCTGAGATCACCCGCGTCCTGCGGGAGCGCGGCGACGGACCGGCGGAGTTGAGCACCACCGATGTCATGGCGGCGGCCGCCGCCTCCTCGCGGGTCCACAACATGAAGCTCGTGCGCGGTCACCGGCCCGGAGCCTTCGACGGCGATGCCCTGTTCTTCGTCGCCACCGAGGGCCGGCCGCCGCAGGCACCCACGGCCGACAGCTGGCACGCCCATGTCCGCGGAAAGGTCGTCAGCAGCGATGTTCCCTGCAGCCACACCGAGATGATGGAGCCGCATGCCCTGACGCACATCGCCCCGATCCTCACGGCTGCGCTGGACCGGGCGCCCCGGGAGGCCTAGCGAAGGGGAGGGGGAGTCCCGGAGGACGGACTGCTGGTGAGGCAGGCCAGGGGAGTGCCCGGCGAGAACGGCCGGGCACTCCCCTGGGCCTCGGGCCGCCGGACGGCAGCGGCGGGCGCACGTGCGCGGGTTCGCGACCCGCGAGCAAGGCAGCGCTGGACGTCGCGCTCGCGGTGGCCCCCTACCGCGGTCGGGCAGGACCCGTCGCGGTGGCCGGTCCGCTGCCGAGGCTTGCGAAGAGGTGCGCCAGCAGCTCCTGGCGGTGGTCTGCGAGGTAGAAATGACCGCCGTCGAACGAACGCACAGTGAAGGTGGCAGCGGTCACCGACGACCACGCCGCAACGGAATCGCGGTCCAGGCCCGCCTCGTCGTCGCCGTAGTAGGCGACGACCGGGGTGTCGAGGGGGGCGTGGCTCGTCAGCGCCCGGTAGCCGTCGACCAGACGGTAGTCGGCGCGGATGGCGGGGAGCACCAGCCCTCGCAGCTCCGGGTTCGCGAAGGTCCGCGCATCGGTGCCGCCCTGCAGGGCGATGTCTTCGATCAGTTCGTCGTCGCTGGCCAGGGAGAGGCTCCGGTGCTTCTCCCGTCCGGGCGCCGGGCGGCTGGAGACGAAGAGCCCGGCCAGGACGGCACCGTGCGCCGCCCGGAGCCGCAGGGCCACCTCGTAGGCGACCGACGCGCCCATGCTGTGACCGAACAACGCCAAGGGGGCGTCGAGGAATCGGGAGCACCCGTCGGCTATCGGGTCGGCCAGCTCCGCCATGGTCCCGGCCAGCGGGTCGAGGAGCCGGTCCTCGCGTCCGGGATAGCGGACAGCGATGAGCTCCACGTCGTCCGGCACGAACTCGGCCCACGAGCGGAAGAAGCTCGCCGCGCCTCCCGCGTGGGGAAAGCAGATGATCCGGACACGTGGAGTGGGACAGCGCTGCACGGTCCGAAACCATCGATCGGCCGACCCGTTTTCGGTACTGCGCATGCCCACTCTCCTCGACCGGTGCGAATCAAAGGTTCGTTCAGCCCCTGTTGCCGCCTGATTCACTACCGGGCCATTCATCGTCGTGCACGTTCTTCCCGGGTGCTGTGCGGAGAGTCCCGGAATTCTGCACGCGTTCGGCAGTGTTCATGATCAGCTTCGCGATGCTACAAGCCGGCTTGTCCGGGCTGCAAGGGCGAACCCGCCGCGCTCGGCTCCCGCCTGCGCACCGGTGCCGCACTCCTGGCCGTGGCCGCCCTCGGCATCACGTGATCAAACCGGGCAGATCCACTGAATGGCGCCGCCCTGCACGAAATCCTCCCTTAATGTCTTCGGCTTCTCCTTCGGCGGGCGTCAGTTCCGCGGACCGTAGCTGTCGCTGCATCAACTCGCTTACGCAGATGGTTGGACAGATCATTCTTCAGGGGATACGGTGCATCTCCTGAGGCTCTGCAGTACCCGAGGATGGCAAACTGCGCGGAATGGCCGTGCTTCGGTCGCCCTTTTCGCGGGCCCGGATCCGTCATTCATTCCGATCAGGAGGCCTGTGGGTGAAGAGTATTCCGCAAGCGTCTGCCGCTCTTGTCACCGGAGCCTCGTCCGGATTCGGAGCAGCGATCGCCCGATCCCTCGCCAAAGAGAGCCGGCCGGTCATCGGGCTGGCCCGGCGCTCCGCACGGCTTGAACAGCTGCGCGAGGAGATCGGCGTGGACCTGTTCCACCCGGTCGCGGTCGACGTACGTGACGCCGATGCGGTGGCGGCGGCGCTCGACGGCCTGCCGGAACGATTCGCCGACATCGGCATACTCGTCAACAATGCCGGTCTGTCCAAGGGATTCGGCCCGGTCCAGCACGCGGCCTCCGCGGACTGGCAGGAAATGGTCGAGACCAACATCAACGGTGTCCTCAACTGCACCAGGGCAGTGCTGCCGCGCATGCTCGCGGCGGGATACGGCCACATCGTGAACCTGGGCTCGATCGCGGCGAGTTATCCCTACCTCGGCGGCAATGTGTACGGGGCCACCAAGGCCTTCGTGCGGCAGCTCAGTCTCAATCTGCGTACCGACCTCGACGGCACGGGCCTGCGGGTCACCTGCGTCGAGCCGGGCATGGCCGAGACGGAGTTCGCGCTGGTGCGGTACGACGGTGACCAGGACCGCGCGCGTGCGCTCTACGAAAACCTCACGCCCCTGAGTGCGGAGGATGTCGCGAACGCCGTCGTGTGGTGTCTGGCCCAGCCTGTTCACGTCAATGTCAACCTCATCGAACTCATGCCGACCCAGCAGCTGTTCGGTCTCGGTTTCAGTGGTGCTGCCGTCCCGGAGAAAGTCCGGAAATGAGCCTCGGGGTCCGGAGCGCTGATGCCGGCCGCCGCCCCTGCCATTCGATGCCGATGAACCCGGAACCGACAGCCTCCGCCAGGACCTCCGTGCGCGGGGCGCGCGTCGGCGACATCGAGGCCGTCATCCGGCTGTCCGAACCGCATGCACGCACCGGTGCGCTGCGACGGCGCTCGCCCGATGATTTCGTCCGGCAGCTGGGCGACTACCAGGTGGCCGAAGCCGACGGCGCGGTCCGCGGTTGCTACGCCTTGGAACTGATCGACGGATCCGAGCGGCGCTGCGCATTCCTGTACAACCTGTGCGTGGACGAATCATGGCACGGTCGGGGGCTCGGCAGCCGGCTCCTGGGGCACGCGGTCGACCGGCTGGCCGAACGCGGTGTCACCGTCCTCTACACGGCGACGAACCGGCGCGACCGCTGGTTCGAGCAGCGCGGGTTCCGGCTCCCGGAGCCCAGGTCGGCCGAGCCTGAGGTGAGCCGGCGGCTGGTGCCGGAGCGGCGCTCCCGGCTGCTGGAACTGGACCTCGCCACAAGCGCGGACCCGCACGTCGTGCGTGGTGCGGCCGGATCATCGCTCGACTGCCGTGACGGCGGGGATCCGCTCCTCACGTCCCACGCTTGACGCCGCCGAAGATCGCGTGACCGGCCTCCAGCCAGTACGCGTCGACCTGGGCGAAACCGGCCGCCCGCAGCCAGTCCAGCTGGTCCACCAGGGTGGACGGCTGGTCCAGCGGGTCGGGGAACTGACAGCCGTTCCACTCCAGTTCACGGAACGTGCGGTGGAGCCCGGTGTCCCCGGTGGCCTGGCGGGACTGCGCCTCCACGGCCTCGTCCCACATCCGCCGGGCCAGGTCGAGACCGAGGTCGCCGGCGGGCTCGACCAGGTCGACGACCACGAAGGCCCCGCCCGGACGGAGCATCGCGTACACGTCGCGGAAGAGCGCTTGCTTCCCCGGCCCGTCCAGGTGGTGGATGGCGAGCGAGGACACCACCGCGTACGGGGCTTCGTCCCGCTCCCGCCAGTCGGTCGCGCCCAGGTCGAACCGCTCGGTGCGGAAGCGCCCGCCGTACTCGGCCAGTTCGCCGGCCGCGGTGGAGAGCATCGCGGGGCTGAGGTCGAGGCCGGTCACCGTGACCGAGGGGAAGGCCTTGAGCAGGGTGCCGCTCAACCGCCCCTCCCCGCAGCAGAGATCGAGCACCACGGCGGGGCCCTCGGGCGCCCGGATGACCGAGGCGACCACGTCCGTCCGGGTCTGCCGCTCGGGGGCGGAGTACTCCCCGTACGCGACGAAGTCGTCGGAGTCCTGCTCCTGCCACTCGGCCCCGGTGCTCACGGCTGCGTCCTTTCGGCGGTGCCATCAAGGTTTTCAAGGAAGTCCAGTACGGCGCGGCGTACCGGCCCGGGCGCGTCCACCTGCGACATGTGACCCGCGCCGGGGAGCACCCGCACCCGCGCACCCGGGATCACCGCGGCGAGCTCGTCCGCGTGCTCGGGCCCGGCGTACGGGTCGCGGTCGCCGGTGAGCACGAGGGTGGGGCAGGCGATCGCCGCGGCGGCCCAGGTGACGTCGAGCCGCGGGAAGACCTGCTGGTCGAAGAAGAGCGCGGCGTCCGGGTTGACGGTCAGCGTGCGGCTCAGGGCCGCCCAGTCGGCTCCGGCGGTCTCGGGGCGAGCCAGCCAGAGCGGCAGGATCTCGGCGATCCGCCGGCCCAGTTCCCGGGGTGAGGAGTACGCGTCGCCGTCCGGCTCGTCGAGTGCGGCCAGCGCTGCCGCGACACCCGGCTCGCCCTCGCGGGAGGCGAAGAACTCGGCAGCCCGCTGCTCGGCCCGGCCGCCGCCGTAGGCGGGGGTGTTCAGCAGGACCAGCGCGTTCACCCGCTCGGGATGGGCAGCCGCGTACCGTGCGGCGACGATGCCGCCATGCGCGTGCCCGAGCAGGTCCAGCCGCTCGAGCCCGAGGTGACGGCGAGTCAGTTCGAGGTCGGCGACGTAGTCGTCGATCCGGTAGGCGGCGCGATCCGCGGGGGCCGGCGAGCGGCCGGTGCCGCGGGGGTGGAGCAGCGTGACGGTGCGGCTGCCCGAGAGCTCGCGCAGGCTCCGCAGGTAGTCGGGAGGGAAGCCGGGTCCGCCGGGCATGCAGACCAGTCGTTCCCCGCTGCCTTCTTCTTCGAATGCCAGGACTGCGGCGGTCATGGTGTGGGTTCCTCGGGGATCAGGAAGCGGGCGCTCAGTGCGGGGATCGTCCGTGCTGGGATCCGTGCTGGGATCCGTGGGACGAGCCGCGGTACGAGCTGCGGTACGAGCCGTGGCGCGGGCCGCGGTGGGCTCCGCGGTGCGGTTCACGGGTGGTTCACGTGTGCTGCGCCCGGCCCTGTGCGGGCCGGACCCCGAGCGTGTCGGACGCGGTGCCGTGCTGGTCGGGGGCGGTGCGGCGGCAACACTGCCAGACCCGGGCGGCGGCGGGCCAGCACGAGTTTCGGCCACCCACCGCCGCCGGATCGGTGAACGGCCCCGCACCGGAGGCCTGTCCGACGGCGCCTGCCGATCCGCGGACCGGGCCGCCGAGCCGCCCCGGCGTCCGCCTGCGGCGGTGCTCCGGGTCCGGTCCGCGGCGTGGCGCAGGGCCGACGGGATGGCCGGAACCGGGCGATTACCTAATCACGGCGCCCGGTGGGCGCGTTGGGTTGGGTAGCCGGAACGCGTAGTTCTACGGATGGTCGGTGCCGCGGCATCGGCCACAGTCGTCGTGGGCACCCGATTCCGGACCGAGAGGCGACGACCCGGCGATGGCGGCAATGGCGGCAATGGCTGCGAGGTCGGCGAGGTCGGCGAGGTCGGCGATGGCTGCGACGGACGACCGGGCCGGGGTCACCCCGACCCCAGCAGCGCGCGGGTCAGGCTCGCCCGGTTGGAGACGCCGAGTTTGCGGTAGATCCGGCCGAGGTGGCTGTCGACCGTGCGCACGCTGAGGAAGAGCGTGCCGGCGATCTCCGCGCTGGTCAGGCCGGTGCTGGCGAGGCGGGCGATCTCCCGTTCCCGTCCGGTGAGCGGGCTCAGCACAGCCGGGTCCGCACCGCCCCGGGCGTCGGAGGCGACGGGCGGGACGGGAGCGGTGGTTGCGGCGGGAGCGGTCGGCACGGAGCTCAACCGGGCACGCTGGTGGGCGACTTCGTCGGCCAGCCGGGCCGAGTCGCACTGCTGGGCCAGCGCCGCGGCGCGGTCCAGCCACCCGTCCACCTGCATGGTCCGCCCGGCGTCCAGCGCGAGCGCGGCCACCGCGACCAGCGTGCGGCCCACCTCGATGCGCTCACCGCCGACGGTGAAGTCCGCGACCGCCGCCAGCCCACTGTGCCGGGCCCGCTCGAAGTCCCCGAGCATGCTGTGGGCCCACATCCGGGCGCGTGCGGCGTACCCGCGCCGACTCGCGGAAGGCAGCTCGTCGACCCGGGCCTCGGCGAGCCGAGCCCACTGCTCGGCCGCCGCCCGGTCGCCCTCGGCGACCGCGGCCCGCACCAGGGTCTCGTAGCAGCGCGGTTGGCGCCAGGTGGTGATCCGGGGCAGCTCGACGCCGCCCGCCGCCTCCAGCAGCAGCCCGCCCGCCCGGGCCGGATCACCGGTGAGCAGCAGGAGTTCGGCGTAGAAGCAGCGGACGTTGACGGCCCAGGCGGTGGACCGGCCGTCGGCGAGCGCCGCGGCGCGATCGGCCGACGCGAGCACCTCGCGCCACCCGGTGGAACCGCCCTGCCACAGCAGGACCTCGGCGCGGACCATCGCCAGCACCGCCTGGATCGCCGGGTTGCCGTCGAGCTCGGCGTGCCGGTCGGCCTCGTCGAGCGTGGCCAGCGTGTGGCGCAGGTTCCCGCTGCGCAGTTGGGTGTTGGCCAGCGCCATCAGGAGCGCGGGTCGGATGTACGTCTGGCCGGTGCGCCGGGACAGCGCCGCGCCCCGGGTGAGGTGGCGCTCGGAGGCGGCCAGGCGGCCGAGGATCCCTTCGGCCATGCCCACCTGGTACAGGGCCTCCAGATTGGTCAGCAGGGTGGCGTCGGAGGTGGCGTCGACGAGTTCGACCGCGCTGTCCGCCGTGCGGTCGGCCGCCGCCAGGTCCCCGGTGAACAGGTGGGCGAGCGAGACCTGGGCCAGCGACTTGGCCTCGTTGACCCGGTCGTGGTTCCGGCGCGCGATCGCGGCGGCCGTCTCGGCGTGCTGCCGGCAGCCCGCGTAGTCCTGCAGGTCGTAGGCGCAGTCGGCGAGTTCGGCGTGCAGTGCGGCTGCGGTGGCGCCGTCGCGGTCGGCCAGGGCCGCGAGCCCGGCGCGGGCGACGGCACCGGCCTCGGTGTAGCGGCCGAGCTGGCGTTCGACCCGGCTCGCATCGGCGAGCGCGGTCAGGTCGTGACCCTCGTGCGGCGGCCGGCCGCCGACGGGCCGGCGCAGCGCGTCGAGCAGGGCCCGGCTCTCGGCGGCGTCGCCGGTCAGCAGCCGGGTCTGGGCGAGCAGCACCCGCGCTTCGTGCCAGTGCTCGCCGCCCTCCCGGAGCAGCGGCAGGGCGACCTCCAGATACCCGGCCGACACCGCCGGAGAGGTGTGCAGCGCGTCCCGCGCGGCGGCGATCAGGGTGGTGAGGTGCTCCGGCTCGTTCGGGTCGAGGGACCGCGCCACGTGGTGGGCCCGCCGGGCGATCGGCACGGCCAGCTTGGCGAGCGCATCCGCCGAGCGGCGGTGCAGGTCCTGGCGCCGACTGGGGCCGAGCTGCTGGTAGACGACCGCACCCACCGCCGGGTGGCGCAGGATCATCTTCGCCCCGACCTCGGCGGGCCGCACCAGGTCGAGGCCGGTGAGCAGGTCCAGCGCCCGCATGGTCTCGGTCAGCTCCAGCTCCAGGGCCGCGGCGAGCAGCTCCGGGTGGAACGCGTGATCGAAGACCGCCGCGGCCTGGAGCACCGTGAGCGCGGTGTCGTCGAGGCCGGCCAGCTCACCGAGGATCGCCGTGCCGGCCGCGGCGATCGCCCGGTCGTCGGCGGCCATGATCCTCAGGTACTGCGGATTGCCCTGGCCCTCGCGGTGGAGCTCGTCGAGGTCGGGGCGTTCGCCGAGCAGCTCCCGGGTCGCCGCCCGGGAGAGCGGCCCGACCTCCCACACCTCCAGCAGGCCGGCGGACATCGCGCGGGACAGCACGGCGGCGAGCGCGGGCGAGAGCTGGCGCTGCCGGTAGGCCAGCAGGCAGAGCAGCGGACCGGTGGCGGTCGCCCGGAGCAGCTGCTCCAGGCCCGGGATCTGATCGGCCGCGAGGTGGTGCAGGTCGTCCACGGCCACCACCGCGGCGCCGCCCTGCGCCACCTGCGCGCGCACGTCGCAGTGCCCGCCCAGCAGTGGCCGCAGGCCCGGGAGCGCGGGTGCGATCGCGTGCTGCCCCTGCGCCGCCTCCACCCGCACTCCGGCGGCCCTGGCGTGCGCGACGGCCGTGAACATCAGCGCGCTCTTGCCGATGCCCGGCTCCCCGACCAGGGCGATCGCCCGTCCGCCCGCCGTCTTGAGGCCGCCCAGCACCTGCAGCAGGGCCTCGACCTCCCCCGCCCGCCCGGACAGCTGCCGCCCCCCGGCGGGCACCCCCCACGCCGGTGAACCCTGGAGAAGGGTTGCGCCGTTCCGTATGTCATCCGCCATGACCGGCACCTTAGTGGTACCGGGTGTCAGGGACACCAGTCACGCACCGGAGCAGCGGGCTTGACGGCTGGTCACCGTCTTCGCGGCCGCTGTCGCGGACGTCACGGCAGCCGCTGTCACGGCCATCGCCGCAGCCGCAGCCGTCGGCGCGCACGCGCCGCGCCCCGCCGAACGTGTGGGGCGTTCGGCGGGGCGGTCGGTGAGGGCGGTGACGGCAGCGGGCTACTCGGTGATCTGGATGAGCCGGACCGGGCAGAGCGAGGCGGTCTGCCTGACCACCGTGTGCAGCTCTGCGGGCGGCTCCGCCTGGAGCAGGGTCACGATGCCGTCGTCGTCCTGGTCGAAGACGTCGGGGGCGAGCATGACGCACTGGCCGGCCGACACGCAGCGGTCGGGGTCGACGCTGACACGCATAGTGGGTGTACCTCGCTCTGTCGGGTGAACGGTCACCAGGTGACGGGGAGTTCGTGGACGCCGTAGACCAGCGCCTCGTCCTTGAACCTGAGCTCGGACATCGGGACGGCCAGCCTGAGGCCGGGGATGCGCCGGAACAGGGTGCCGTAGACGATTTCGAGTTCGATCCGGGCCAGGTTCTGCCCGATGCACTGGTGGATGCCGTAGCCGAAGGCGAGGTGGCTGCGGGCCTCCTCGCGCCGGATGTCCAGGGTGTCGGCGTCGGGGAAGACGCTCTCGTCGTGGTTGGCGGAGTTGTTGAGCGACAGGATGCCCTCGCCCGCCTTGATGACGACGCCGTCGAGCTCGATGTCCTCCAGCGCGACCCGGGCGGTGCCGGAGTCGGAGATGCTGAAGAAGCGCAGCAGCTCCTCCACCGCGCCGGGCAGCAGCTCGGGGTCGGCCTTGACGGCGTCCAGCTGCTCGGGGTGCTCCAGCAGGCCGAGCACGCCGAGCGAGATCATGTTGGCGGTGGTCTCGTGCCCGCCGACCAGCATCAGCCGGGCCATGGTGACGATGTCGGTGTGGTCGGCGATCGGCTCTTCGCGGTTCTTCTCGATGAACCGGCTGATCAGGTCGTCGCCGGGCTCGGCCTCCTTGGCGGTGATCAGCTTGTCCAGGTACATGTCCAGGCCGACGACCGCGGCGCCGTACTCCTCCGGACTGATGTCGTGGTTCATCATCAGCGCCGACCACTCCTCGAACTGCGGGTGGTCCTCGTAGGGGACGCCGAGCAGCTCGCAGATCACCAGCGAGGGCACCGGCAGCGCGAGGGCGGACACCAGGTCCACCGGTCCGCCGGCCGCGAGGATCGCGTCGATCCGGGCGTCCACGATCTCCTGGATCCGCGGGCGCAGCGCACGCATCCGCCGGGCGGTGAACTCGGGGATCAGGTAGCGGCGCTGGGCGGTGTGGTCCGGCGGGTCCATGGAGAGCAGCATGAGGCGGACCTCGCGCAGCATCTCCTCGGGGATGTGGAACTGGTGCGGGTAGCCCGGCAGTTTGAGGTTGGAGCTCACGCGGGAGTCGCCGAGCACCGCCTTGACGTGCTCGTGCGTGGTGACCAGCCAGGCGGGCTTGCCGGTGACCTTGAGGACCGCCTGGGAGAGCGGCTCGCTCTCCCGGAGCTTGGCGTACTGCGCCGGCGGGCTGAACGGACAGGTGCGGGTCATCGGGAAGTTCGGCAGTTCGGTGGCCAGGTGGTCCTGGGTCATGGTGCCCTCTCGGAGTCGGGTTCGACTGGTCGGATCAGTCCGTCTGGGTCACCAGGTGACGGGCAGCTCGTACATGCCGTAGACGATGGCGTCGTCCTTGAACTTGAGCTCGGACAGCGGGGCGTCGAGCTTGAGGCCGGGGATGCGCCGGAACAGGGTCTCGTAGACGATTTCGAGTTCGATCCGGGCCAGGTTCTGGCCGATGCACTGGTGGATGCCGTAGCCGAAGGCGAGGTGGCTGCGGGCCTCGCGCCGGATGTCGAGGGTGTCGGCGTCGGGGAAGACGCTCTCGTCGTGGTTGGCGGAGTTGTTGAGCGGCAGGATGCCCTCGCCCGCCTTGATGACGACGCCGTCGATCTCGATGTCCTCCAGCGCGACCCGGGCGGTGCCGGAGTCGGAGATGCTGAAGAAGCGCAGCAGTTCCTCGACGGCCTTGGGCAGCAGGGCGGGGTCGGCCTGGACGGCGGCGAGCTGGTCGGGGTGCTCCAGCAGGGCCAGGGTGCCCAGCGCGATCATGTTGGCGGTGGTCTCGTGGCCGGTGACCAGCATCAGCCGGGCCATGCTCACGATGTCGGCGTGCTCGACGGAGGGCTCGGCGCGGTTGGCCGCGATCAGCCGGCTGATCATGTCGTCGCCCGGCGTGGTCTCCTTGATGGTGACCAACTGGTCGACGTACTGATCGAGTTCGTAGTGCGCCAGGCCGCGCTCCGCGTCGCTGATGTCCTGGTTCATGATCTGGCCGGCCCAGTGCTCGAAGCGCGGGTGGTCCTCGTAGGGGACGCCGAGCAGCTCGCAGATCACCAGCGAGGGCACCGGCAGCGCGAGCGCGGCCACCAGGTCCAGCGGGCCGCCCTTGGCGAGCATCGCGTCGATCCGGTCGTCCACGATCTGCTGGATCCCCGGCCGCAGCGCGCGCATCTGGCGCAGGCTGAACTCGGGTGCCAGCAGCCGGCGCTGGACGGTGTGTTCGGGCTGGTCCATGGAGAGGAAGGTGAGCGGAACGGCCTGCAGCATCTCCTCGGGCACCGGCACCTGCAGCGGGTAGCCGGGCAGCTTGAGGTTGGCGCTCACCCGGGAGTCGCCGAGGATCTTCTTCAGGCTCTCGTAGGTGCTGACCAGCCAGGTGGGCTTGCCGTTGACCTTGAGGACCGCCCGGGAGACCGGCTCGCTCTCACGGAGCTTGGCGTACTGCGCCGGGGGGCTGAAGGGGCAGGAGCGCGGCATCGGGAAGGCCGGCGGCTCGGTGGCCGCGCGGTCCTGGTCGGCAGTCTGGGTCATGGTGCCCTCTCGAACTCACTCGAACGAACTCGCATACGGCGACGAACTCGCATACGTCGGAACCCGCGTGTGTCGTATGCGCGAGCACGCTGATTGGCGCATTCGACCGCTGTTCGCACGTTAGGCGCCCCGGTCGCCGCACCACACCCCCCTGCCGACCCCTACCGTGCGGCCTGCGCGGTCGCCCGGACCGGGCCCCTGCCGGCCTAGGGGCCGCTAGGGGTCCAGTGGGGCCGTCGCAGCGCGTTAGCGTCGGGACCGGATCACGATCCCGTGCACCCCGAACACGTCTGTCGACTGAGGTGGTTACCGTGCCCCTGGAACCCAGCGCCAAGGGAACCGTCCCGTTCGGGGAGTACCGAACCTGGTACCGGGTCACCGGTGATCTCCACGCGGACAGGCCGGCCGTGGTGGTGGTGCACGGCGGTCCCGGCAGCACCCACGACTACCTGCTGCAGCTGACCGAACTCGCCGAGCAGGGCTGGCCGGTGGTGCACTACGACCAGCTCGGCAACGGCGGCTCGACCCATCTGCCCGACAAGGGGGCCGACTTCTGGAAGGTCGACCTCTTCGCTGCCGAACTGACCAACCTACTGAACGAGTTGGGCATCGCCGACAACTACGTGCTGTTCGGCCAGTCCTGGGGCGGCCTGCTCGCCGCGAAGCACGCGATGGGCCGGCCGGCCGGACTGCGCGGCCTGGTGGTCGCCAACTCGCCCGCCTCCTACCCGCTGTGGCTCAGCGAGATGGCCGTGCTGCGCGCGCAGCTGCCGCCGGACGTGCAGGAGAGCCTGCTGCGGCACGAGGCGGCCGAGACCTTCGAGTCGCCCGAGTACCTGGCCGCCATGCGGGTCTTCTACGACCGCCACGTGTGCCGGATCCTGCCCTGGCCGAGGGACTTCCTCTCCTCCTTCATGGAGATCTACAACGACCCGACCGTGTACTACACGATGAACGGGCCCAACGAGTTCCACGTGATCGGCACCCTGAAAGACTGGTCGATCATCGACGAACTGGACGCGATCCGGACGCCGACGCTGCTGGTCAGCGGCAAGTACGACGAGGCCACCCCGGTGACGATGCAGCCCTACTTCGACCGCATCCCCACCGTGCGCTGGGAGATCTTCGAGAACTCCAGCCACTGCCCGCACCTGGAGGAGCCCGAGCGCTTCACCGAGGTCATGGCGGGCTTCCTGGCCGAGCTGGCGGAGCTGGCGCAGCCGGCCGACCGGGCGCTGCAGGCGGGGGAGCGCCGGTCATGACGAAGCGGACAGCGATGGTCTTCCCCGGCATGGGCCCGGCCGCCTTCAACGACGTCGGCCGGTTCATGGTGGCCAACCGCTTCGCCAGGGAACTGGTCGCGGTCGCCGACGAGGTCCTCGGCTACTCATTGGTGGACGCCTTCCGCGAGGCCGAGGGCGACTACTCCGAGGCGGCCCAGGTGGCCTTCCTGGTCAACTGCCTGGCCAGCGCCGACTGGGCGCAGGACGCCCTCGGGGTCGAGGCCGAGGCCGTCCTCGGCCCCAGCTTCGGCGAGAAGGCGGCAGTCGCCTTCGCCCGGGCGCTCCCGCTGCCCGAGGCCGTGCGGATGACCGCCGAACTCGCGCGCTGCATGGAGGAGTACTTCAGCCAGGAGCACACCGACGTCGTGGTGCTCTCCTTCGTCCGCACCCCCGCGGAGAAGCTGGGCGAGATCCTCGCCGAGCTGGACGAGCAGGGCGAGTGGCACGACATCTCCTGCTACATCGACGAGGGCTTCCACATGCTCTCGCTGCGCGAGTCCCGGGTGGAGTGGATGCAGCAGCGGCTGCGCGCGGTCGGCGGGATGCCGCTCTACACCATGCGTCCGCCGCTGCACTCGGGCGCCTTCGCCGGGCTGCGGGACAAGGCCGAGCGCGAGGTGCTGTCCACCCTGCACTTCACCGACCCGAAGCTGCCGGTGGTGGCCGACCAGGACGGCGCGCTGCTCACCACGGCCGAGCAGGTGCGCACGATGCTGCTGGACAGCATCGTGCGGCCGCTGCGCTGGCCGGACGCGGTGGCCGGGCTCAAGCGGTTCGGCATCGAGCGGGTCTGTGTCGCGGGCCCGGACAGCCTGTTCGGCCGAGTCCCGTGCACCACCGCGAACTTCGAGGTCCTGCCGGCCAACCCCCGGCTGGCGATGACCCCCAGGCGCCGGTCAGTCGTCGCCTGAGCGCCGAAGCGCGGGTCCGCCCGCTGAACGCACCTACTGGAACGCAAGAACACCAACAGTGATGGAGTCGCCATGTGGGACGAGAAGTTCGAAGAGACGCTGCGCCGCTTCCTGCCCTTCCTGCCCCCGGGCGAGCAGTTGGCGAGCGACACCCCGCTGCGTGAGCTGGGCCTGGACTCGCTCGGCACGGTCGAGCTGCTGGGCAACCTGGAGAACGCCTACGACATCCGCTTCCTGGACGACGCGCTGACCCTGGAGACCTTCGAGACCCCCGCCGTGCTCTGGAAGACCGTGTCGGGCCTGCTGCCCGGCACCGCGGCCTGAGGGACGACGGGACATTCGAGCGAAAGGCCCACCACGATGGATGACACCGTGGACCTCGCGCTGTCCGGGCGCTTCCTGCGCGGACTCGCCAAGTCGGCGGACCGCCCTGCGCTGCTGGCCGGCGGGGTCAGCCTGACCTACCAGGAGCTGCACGAGCGCGCGCTGCTGCTGGCCGGTTCGCTGCTGGCGCACCTGCCGTCGCGGCCCGCGGCGATCGGCGTGCTGGCGGGCAAGGGCCCCTCGGCCTACGCGTCGGTGCTGGCCGGCCTGTACACAGGGATCACCATGGTCCCGCTGCAGCCGGCCTTCCCCGCCGCCCGCACCCGGCAGATGATCGAGGCGAGCGGGGTCGGTGCGCTCATCGCCGACGACGGCTCGCTGCCGGCGCTGGTCGGGCTGCGGGAGGAGGGCGTCGACCTCCCGGTGCTCTTCGCCCCGGGCGGCCAGCCGCAGCCGGCCGTGCCGCTGGCGGCGGGCAGCGCGCTGTCCGCGCCGGTGCCGGTGCGCGGCGAGGACACCGCGTACGTCCTGTTCACCTCGGGCTCGACCGGCCGGCCCAAGGGCGTCCCGGTCACCCACGCCAACACCCACCACTACTTCGGCCTGCTCGACGAGCGGTACGACTTCGGTCCCGAGGACGTCTTCTCGCAGAACTTCGACCTCAACTTCGACTGCGCGATGTTCGACCTGTTCTGCGCCTGGGGCGCCGGTGGCACGCTGGTCGTTCCGCCGCCGCAGGCCTACCGGGACATGCCGGGGTTCATCGCCGACCAGGGCCTGACCGTCTGGTTCTCCACCCCCAGCGCGATCGCGCTGGTGCGGCGGATGGGGGGCCTGGGGCCCGCCAGCATGCCCTCGCTGCGCTGGAGCTTCTTCGCCGGCGAGGCGCTGAGCTGCCAGGACGCGGGCGACTGGCTGGCGGCGGCACCGGAGTCGACGCTGGAGAACCTCTACGGGCCGACCGAGCTGACCATCACCGTCGCCGCCCACCGCTGGGCGGGCGAGGACGCGCTCAACGACATGGTGCCGATCGGCTCGGTGCACGGCGGACACCAGGTCCTGCTGCTCGACCCGAGCGGCGAGGACAGCGCCGTCGAGGGGGAACTGTGCATCGCCGGGCCGCAGTTGACCGCCGGGTACCTGGACCCGGGCGACGACGCGGGGCGGTTCTTCGACCGCGGCGGTCGGCGCTACTACCGCACCGGGGACCGGGTGCGCCGGGCGGACGGCGGCGAGCTGCTCTACCTGGGGCGGGACGACGCGCAGGTGCAGGTGCTGGGGGTGCGGGTGGAGCTGGCCGAGGTGGACGCCGCGGTTCGCAACTGCCCCGGCGTCCAGGACGCGGTCACCGTGGCGGTGGCGGCCCAGGGCTCGGTGGAGCTGGCGGTCTTCTACACCGGCGAGGTCGTGCCGCCCGCCCGACTCGCCGGCGACCTGAGGAAGGTGCTGCCGGTGGCGATCGTCCCCAAGCGCTACCAGCACCTGTCCGAGTTCCCGCTCAACTCGAACCGGAAGATCGACCGCAAGCAGCTCGCACGCCAGGCCGCGACCACATCCGAGTGAGGCCCAAAGATGGAGAGGACGTACACACGCCGTGAGTCGTAACGCGATACCGCAGGCCGAGCCCGCCGTGCTGGTGCACGGGGTGCTCGACGAGGCGACGGCGGACGCCGCGCCCGGTGCCGTCGCGGTCGGCGACCGGGACGGGCGCTGGACCTACCGCGAGCTCAGCGAGCACAGCCACGCGGTCGACGCGTGGCTGGAGGCGCGCGGCGTGCGCGCCGGTGACCGGGTGCTGGTCCAACTGCCGAGCAACCGCGCGCTGGTGGCGCTGTTCTACGGCACGGCCCGGCGCGGCGCGGTGCTGGTGCCGCTGAACCCGGGCATGAAGGAGTACCACCTGCGCTCGGTGCTCGCCAACGCCGAACCCCGGCTGGTGATCGTCGCCGACGAAGCGGTGGACCGGATCGCCGGGTTCTCGCCGGCCCCGGTGCTGGGCTTCGGCGCGGTCTGGCCCGAGGTGACCGCGCTGCAGGGCGCCGGCGCGCGGGCGGCCGTCCAGCAGGTCGACGCCGACGAGGTCGCCGTCCTGGTCTACACCTCCGGCAGCACCGCCGCGCCCAAGGGCGTGATCTGCCCGCACCGCCAGATGGTCTTCGCCTCCCGGGCGATCAACGAGGAGCTCGGCTACCGCCCCGACGACGTGGTGTTCTGCCGCTTCCCGATCTCCTGGGACTACGGGCTCTACAAGATCCTGCTCGCCGCGCTCGGCCGCTCCGAACTGGTGCTGGCCGACACCGACTCGGACCTGGTGCTGCTGCGGCGGATCCGCGAGAGCGGCGCGACCGTGGTGCCGATCGTGCCCTCGCTGGCGGCGATGATCTGCTCCCTCGCCGAGCGCGACCCGGGCGGCTCCTCGAAGGTGCGGATGTTCACCAACACCGGTGCCGCGCTGCCGAAGACCACGGTGGAC
The DNA here is from genome assembly GCF_035976515.1 of Kitasatospora sp. NBC_01302. Lineage (NCBI taxonomy): Bacteria > Bacillati > Actinomycetota > Actinomycetes > Kitasatosporales > Streptomycetaceae > Kitasatospora > Kitasatospora sp. NBC_01302. The sequence continues at coordinate 2,765,290 of NZ_CP108404.1, read as the reverse complement.
GCGCTGCGCACGGCGTTCCCCGGCGCCGAGGTGATCCGCCAGTTCGGCCAGACCGAGTGCAAGCGCATCTCGGTGCTGCCGCCCGAGTTCGAGGACAGCAAGCCCACCTCGGTGGGCCGTCCGCTGCCGGGGACCAGGGTGCTGATCCTCGACGAGGACGGCAACGAGGTGCCCACCGGCGCGGCCGGCGAGATCGTGGTCGAGGGCCCGCACGTGATGCCCGGCTACTGGCGGGCGCCCGAGCTCACCGCCAAGGCCTTCCGCACCGACCCGGTCACCGGCCAACGGCGGCTGCACACCGGCGACTTCGGCAGCGTGGACGAGGACGGGTTCCTCTACTACGAGGGCCGCCGGGACGACATGTTCAAGCGCAAGGGCGTGCGGATGAGCACGATCGAGATCGAGGCGGCCGCGACGGACATCCCCGGTGTCCAGGCCGCCGCGGTGCTGCCGCCGACCGAGGGCCGCGACCTCGCGATCTGCGTGGTGGGCGAGCTGGCGCCGCACACCGTGCTGCGGGAGCTGTCGCTGCGCCTGGAGCCGGCCAAGGTGCCGGGCCTGTGCCAGGGGGTCGACGAGCTGCCGCTCACCCTGCACGGCAAGCACGATCGCAGGAAGCTCGCTCTCCTCTTCGAAGGGACCACCCCGTGACCGGCTACGCCGAGCTCGCCAAGCGCTTCGGTACTCCGTCGTACGTCTACGACCTGGACCGCATCGCGGCTGCCCGACGCGACCTGTTCGCCGCGCTGCCCGAGGAGGTCGAACTCTTCTACGCGGCGAAGGCGAACCCGCACCCCGAGCTGCTGCGCGAGATGCGCGCCGGCGAGGGCCGGCGCTGCCGGGCGGAGATCAGCTCCACCGGTGAGCTGGCCGCGGTGCTGAAGGCCGGCTTCGGCGCCGACGAGATCCTCTACACCGGCCCCGGCAAGACCGACGAGGAGCTGACCGAGGCGCTGGGCGCCGGGGTGCGGCTCTTCTCGGTCGAGTCGCTGGGCGATCTGCGCAACATCGGCGCGGTCGCCAGCCGGCTCGGCACCGTCGCCACCTGCCTGCTGCGGGTCAACAGCGCCAACGCCAGCGCCACGTCGAGCATCCGGATGACCGGCGTGCCCTCCCAGTTCGGCTTCGACAGCGAGACGCTGCCGGAGCTGCGCGAGCAGCTCTTCGACGTGCCCGGGACGGACGTGGCGGGTGCGCACTTCTTCCCGCTCAGCAACGCCAAGGACGAGGCGAGCCTGATCGGGGAGTTCCAGCACACCATCTCGGTGGCCGCCCGGCTGCAGGACGAGCTCGGCACCCGCTTCCGCTTCGTCGACATCGGCGGCGGCTTCTCGGTGCCCTACGCGGTCAGCGGTGAGCGGCCGGTGTACGGCAACCTGCGCGAGGCGATGGCGGGTTCGCTGGACGAGTGGTTCCCCGGCTGGCGCAGCGGCGAGGTGAGGTTCGCGGTCGAGTCCGGGCGCTACCTGGTGGGCGACAGCGGCACCCTGATGGTCGGCGTGGTCAACCTCAAGGAGAGCCGCGGCCGGCGCTTCGTGATCCTGGACGGCGGGATCAACACCTTCGGCGGCATGTCGGGCCTGGGCCGGATCATGCCGGTCTCGGTGCGCCTGGACGACGAGGGGATCCCGCTCGAGCAGATCGCCAGCCTGGTCGGCCCGCTCTGCACCCCGGGCGATGTGCTCGGCCGCGACATCGAGCTGCCCGCGCTGGCGCCCGGGGACGTGGTGAACATCCCCAACGCCGGTGCCTACGGCCCGACCGCCAGCCTGCTGATGTTCCTCGGCCGCCCCGCACCGACCGAGATCCTGGTCCGCGGCGAGGAGTTGGTCTCGGTGTCGCGGATCGAGCACACCCGCGCCTACGAGCTCGGCCAGGAGCTGTGATGCCGCTGCCCGCCGAGCAGGACGGCACCGTGCCGGCCGAGCGGCGCGAGCCCGCCGCCACCGGGTCGGACAAGCCCGCGGTGGTCAAGCGGGACGCGACGGTGATCGTCGCGGGCGGCACCTCCGACTCGCACACCTGGAACCTGGTCTTCCTGCAACTGCTGCTGGAGGAGCTGGGGTTCGACGTGGTGAACCTCGGTCCGTGCGTGCCCACCGACCTGCTGGTCGCCGAGAGCCTGGCGCGGCGCCCGGCCCTGCTGGTGGTCAGCAGCGTCAACGGGCACGGCTACCAGGACGGCATCCGGATGATCGGCAAGGTGCGCGAGTGCGCCGAGCTGAGCGCCCTGCCGGCGGTGATCGGCGGCAAGTTGGGCATCGCCGGTGCCCAGAGCGCCGAGCAGCTGGCCGAGTTGATCGCCGCCGGCTACGACGCGGTCTTCGACGACGGGGCGGAGGGAATCGCCTCCTTCCAGCGGCTGCTCGACTCGCTCCCGCAGCGGGTGCTGACGTGAGCGGGGGCGGGTTCGGTGCGTTCGTCCGCCGGGCGCACCAGGCGGGTGAGCTCGTGGTGCAGCCCCGGATGGGGATGAGCGACCCGGAGCTGATGCGGGCCGGACTGCTGGCCACCAAGGGCGCCGCCGGGCGCACGGTCGGCACCGTCACGCTGGACAGCTACACCCGGGTGAACGACCTGGAGTCGGCCGAACTCGCCCTGCTGGAAGGTGTTTCGCTCAACGGCTACCCGATCGTCAGCCACGACCTGGAGACCACCAGGCGGGTGCTGGACGGGATCCACGGCGCGGACTTCCCGGTGCAGGTCCGGCACGGCTCGGCCGCGCCGCTGGCCATCTTCCGGGCGCTGATGACGGTGGGACTGGACGCCTCGGAGGGCGGCCCGGTCTCCTACTGCCTGCCGTACGGGCGGATCCCGCTGCACGAGTCGCTGGCGAACTGGGAGCGTTCCTGCGACCTGTTCAGCCGCCTGCGCGAACTGGGGCGGGAGCCGCACCTGGAGACCTTCGGCGGCTGCATGCTCGGCCAACTCTGCCCGCCCAGCCAGCTGGTGGCGATCAGCGCGCTCGAAGCGCTCTTCTTCCACCAGCACGGGCTGCGCTCGATCTCGGCCAGCTACGCCCAGCAGACGCACCCCGGTCAGGACGTGGAGGCCGTGTTCGCGCTGCGCCGGCTCTGCGCCGAGCTGCTGCCCGACACGGACTGGCACGTCGTCATCTACGCCTACATGGGCGTCTACCCCACCACGGCGCGCGGATCGCTGGCGCTGCTCGGCGGTGCGGCCGAGCTGGCCGCCGCGACCGGCTCGGAGCGGCTGATCGTGAAGACCGTCGCCGAGTCCGTGCGGATCCCGACGGTGGCGGAGAACGTCAGCGCGCTGGAGCACGCGGCGGCGCGCGCGGCCCGCACCGAGCGGGTCGCCGACGACGGCGGCGACTCGCAGACCTACGCGGAGGCCGCGGCGCTGGTCTCCGCGGTGCTGAACCTGGACCCGGACGTCGGGCGGGCGATGCTGCTGGCGTTCCAGCGCGGGTACCTGGACATCCCCTACTGCCTGCACCCCGACAACCAGGGGCGCACCCGCAGCTACCTGGACGGGGAGGGGCGGCTGCGCTGGGCGGACATCGGCAGGCTGCCGCTGGCCGGGGTGGTGGAGGCCGGCGAGTCCCACACCGTCACCTCCGGCGAGCTGCTGGGGTCACTGTCCTACATCCGCTGGAAGTTCGACAACGAAGCGATTGCCGCCGGGCAGAGCCATGCGCTCGCCGGCGGTGCCGCCTGAGCCGGCCGGGCTCGGGAGCCGGGCGCTGAGAGCGGCGCGGCGTGATGGGGGCGATGCGCGGCCGGGCGCCGATGCCCCCGCGTAACTGTTCGTCTGGTAAACGGTCTTGGCCGAATGTGGGAGATGCGCGGATGAATGAGTCCAGTTCCGATTCAGTACTGGCCCGGCTGCTGGCCGCTGCCGCGCCGTCGGAGCACCGGAGGTTGGTTCTCGACCTCGTGAGCAGCACGGCGGTGGCGGCGCTGAAGGCCGCACGCCCGGAGGCGGCCGAGACCCTGGACACCGCGCTCGCCTTCACCGAGCTCGGCTTCGACTCGCTGGCCTCGGTCGACCTGCAGGCCCGCCTGGTCGCGGCCACCGGTCTCGACCTGCCGGTCACCGTGGTCTACGAGTGCCCGACCCCGGCCGCGCTGGTCGACCGGCTGCTCGCCGCGGCGCTCGGCGTCGTCACCCCCGAACCGGCCCCGACCGCCAACCTCGGTGCGGCGGACGAGCCGATCGCGATCGTGGGCATCGGCTGCCGGTTCGCGGGCGGGGTGGACTCGCCGGACGCGCTGTGGCAGCTGCTGCTCGACGGCGGCGAGGTGCTCTCCGACTTCCCCGAGGACCGCGGCTGGGACCTCGATCGGATGTTCGACGAGGACCCGGACACCCCCGGCAGCAGCTATGTCCGCAGCGGCGGATTCCTCGACACGGCAACCGAGTTCGACGCCGACTTCTTCGGCATCAGCCCGCGCGAGGCGCTGGCCATGGACCCGCAGCAGCGGCTGGTCCTGGAGACCGCCTGGCAGGCGCTGGAGCACGCCGGTGTCGACCCGCTGGCGCTGCGCGGCACCGAGGCCGGGATGTTCTTCGGCGCCGAGGTGCAGGAGTACGGCCCGCGGCTGCACGAGGCCCCCGACGGCCTGGACGCCTACCTGATGACCGGCAACGCGCCCAGCGTCATCTCCGGGCGGGTGGCCTATGTGCTCGGCGCGGTGGGCCCCGCGGTCACCGTCGACACCGCCTGCTCGGCCTCGCTGGTCGCCATCCACCTGGCCTGCCAGTCGCTGCGTGCGGGCGAGTCCTCGCTGGCGCTGGCCGGCGGCGTCGCGGTGATGGGCGGCCCGGGCGTCTTCACCGCCTTCAGCCGGCAGCGCGGCCTGGCCCCCGACGGCCGCTGCAAGGCCTTCGCGGCGGCGGCGGACGGTACGGGCTTCGCCGAGGGCGTCGGCGTGCTGGTCCTGGAGCGGCTCTCCGAGGCGCGGCGCAACAACCACCAGGTGCTGGCCGTGGTGCGCGGCTCGGCGGTCAACCAGGACGGTGCCAGCAACGGGCTCACCGCGCCCAGCGGCACCTCGCAGCAGCGGCTGATCCGCCAGGCCCTGGCGAACGCCGGTCTGCGCGCCGCCGAGGTGGACGCCGTCGACGCGCACGGCACCGGCACCACGCTGGGCGACCCGATCGAGGCGAGCGCGCTGATCGCCACCTACGGGCAGGACCGGCCCGAGGGCGCACCGCTGCTGCTCGGCTCGGCCAAGTCGAACCTGGGCCACACCCAGGGCGCCGCCGGTGTGGCCGGTGTGATCAAGATGGTGCTGAGCATGCGCAACGGCTTCCTGCCGAAGAGCCTGCACATCGACGCCCCGAGCCCGCACGTCAACTGGTCGGCCGGCGCGGTCGAACTGCTCACCGAGGGCCGGCCGTGGCCGCGGACCGGGGCGCCGCGCCGTGCCGGTGTCTCCTCCTTCGGCGTCAGCGGCACCAACGCCCACCTCCTGCTGGAGCACGAGGCCGAGGCCGAGCAGCCCGCCGCCGAGGAGGCCGCCGCCGACCCGGCCGGCCCCACCCCCTCCGGCGTGCTGCCGTACGTGCTGTCGGCGCGCGGCGAGCAGGCGCTGCGCCAACGGGCCGCGGACCTGCTCCCGCTACTGGACCGCGACGAGATGCGACTCGCCGACCTGTCCTACTCGCTGGCCACCACCCGGGCCGGCCTGGCGAACCGGGCCGCGATCGTTGCCGAGGACCGCGAGGAGCTGCGCGCCGCGCTGAGCGCGATCGCCTCCGGCGCGGCCTCCTCCGGCGCGGCCCTCTCCGGTGTCGCCGGCCCCGGCAAGCTCGCCTTCCTGTTCACCGGGCAGGGCAGCCAGCGCCTGGCGATGGGGCGTGAACTGATCGACGCCTTCCCGGTGTTCGCCGGCGCCCTGGAGCAGGCCTGCGGCTACCTGGACCTCCACCTGGAGCTGCCGCTCACCGAGGTGCTGTTCGCGGCCGAGGGCTCGGCCGGGGCCGAGCTGCTGCACCGCACCGAGTACGCCCAGCCGGCCCTGTTCGCGATCGAGGTCGCCCTGTTCCGGCTGGCCGAGAGCTGGGGCCTGCGCCCCGACTACCTGGCCGGACACTCCATCGGCGAGCTGGCCGCCGCGCACGTGGCCGGGGTCCTCACGCTGGAGGACGCCGCCATCCTGGTGGCCGCGCGCGGCCGGCTGATGCAGGCGCTGCCGGCGGGCGGCGCGATGGTCGCGGTGCAGGCCACCGAGGCCGAGGTGGCGCCGCTGCTCACCGGGCAGGTCGGCCTCGCTGCGGTGAACGGCCCGCGTGCGGTGGTGCTCTCCGGCGCCGAGCAGGAGGTGCTGCGGATCGCCGAGGAGCTGGCCGCGGCCGGGCACCGGACCAAGCGGCTGCGGGTGAGCCACGCGTTCCACTCACCGCTGATGGAGCCGATGCTCACCGAGTTCCGCCGGATCGCCAGGGTCCTGGCGTACGCCGCGCCGAAGATCCCGATCGTCTCCACGGTCACCGGCGAGCTGTGCTCCGAGCAGCTGGCGACGCCCGAGTACTGGGTCGAGCACGTGGCCGCGCAGGTGCGGTTCGCCGACGCCATGACGGAGCTGGCCGGCGCCGGGGTCGGCACCTTCCTGGAGATCGGTCCGGACGGCGTGCTCTGCGCCATGGGCCAGGAGTGCCTGGAGGACCCCGCGGCCGTCTTCGCCCCGCTGCTGCGCCGCGAGCACCCCGAGCCGCGGCAGGCCGTGCTGGCCCTGGCGGCGGCCTACCGCGCCGGTGTGCCGGTGGACTGGGCCCGCTTCCACGCCGGTCGCGACGGGCAGCGGATCGACCTGCCGAACTACCCCTTCCAGCGCAGGCGGTTCTGGCTGGAACCTGGCTCGGCCCGTGCGGACCTCGCCGACCTCGGCCAGCTGCCCGCCAGTCACCCGCTGTTGAGTGCGGTGGTGGCCGTCGGCGCGGACGGTGTGGTGCTGACCGGACACCTCTCGCTGCGGTCCCGGCCCTGGCTGGGCGATCACGTCATCGCCGGGCGGGTGCTCTTCCCCGGCACCGCCTTCGTGGAGCTGGCCGTGCGCGCGGGCGACCACGTGGGCGCGGGTGCGATCGAGGAACTCACCCTGGGCGCCCCGCTGGTGCTGCCGGCCGAGGGCGGCACGGGCATCCAGGTCGCCGTCGGCGAGCCGGACGAGAGCGGGCGCCGGCAGCTGACCATCCACTCCAGGGCGGACGGCGCGGACGCGGGGCAGTGGACCCAGCACGCCAGCGGTGTGCTGGCACCCGCCGCCGAACCGCTGCCGCAGCCGCTGGACAGCTGGCCGCCGCAGGGCGCCGAGGCGATCGACCTCACCGGCGTCTACGAGACCCTGGCGGCCCAGGGCTACGGCTACGGCCCGGCGTTCCAGGGGCTGCGGGCAGCCTGGCGGCACGGCGGCGAGATCTTCGCCGAGGTCGCGCTGACCGCCGAACTCGCCGCCGAGGCAGGAGAGTTCGGCCTGCACCCGGCGCTGCTGGACGCCGCCCTGCACGCCGCCGACCTAGAGCCCGTCCGGGGCGCCGAGCCCCGCGCCGAGGTGCTGGTGCCGTTCGCCTGGACCGGGGTGTCGCTGTACGCCGCCGGTGCCGCCGCGGTGCGGGTGCGGATCTCCCACTCGGGCCAGGACGCCCTCGCGCTCGACTTCGCGGACGCCACCGGCGCGCCGCTGGCCACCGTGCGGGGCCTGGTCTCCCGCCCGGTCTCGGACGACGAAGTCCTCTACGCCGTACGGCAGTCGCCGCTGGGCGTGCCGAGCGCGCCGGAGCCGCTGCGGATCGCGGTGCTGGCCGGCGAGCCTGCCGAGACCGGCCTCGCGGGCCTCGCCGACCCGCTGCCGCAGGCGGTCGTGCTCCACGCGGCCGCCGACGCCGGAGCCCTGCCGCTCGCGACCAGGAACGCCACCGCCCGGGTGCTGCGGGTCCTCCAGGCCTGGCTGGCCGAGGACCGCTTCGCCGACGTCACGCTGGTGGTGGTCGCCTCGCCCGCGCTCGCCCAGGCGCCGATCCGCGGCCTGGTGCGCTCCGCGCAGGCGGAGAACCCCGGGCGCTTCGTCCTGATCGAGCACGCCGACCTGCCCACCGACGCCGAGCTGACCGCTGCGCTGGCCACCGGCGAGCCCGAACTGTCGCTGCTTGGCAGCGAGTTCACCGCCCCCCGGCTGACCGTGCTGCCGTCGGCGGCGAACGAGGCGCCCGAGTGGGGGAGGGTCCTGATCACCGGCGGCACCGGCGGCCTGGGCGGACTGCTGGCCCGGCACCTGGTCACCGAGCACGGTGTGCGCCGCCTGGTGCTGGCCGGGCGCCGCGGCTCGGCTCCCGAACTCGCGGCCGATCTGACCGAGTTGGGCGCCGAGGTGGCCGTGGTCGGCTGCGACGTGGGCGACCGCGCCTCGGTGGCCGCGCTGCTGGCCGCCCACCCGGTCGACTCGGTGGTCCACGCCGCCGGCACGGTGCGCGACGGGGTGATCGGCTCGCTCACCGAGGAGGCGCTGGAGGAGGTGTTCCGGGCCAAGGTGGACGGCGCCTGCCACCTGCACGAGCTCACCGCCGGGCTCGACCTGAAGGCCTTCGTGCTCTTCTCCTCGCTCGCCGCCGTCCTCGACGGCGCCGGACAGGGCAACTACGCGGCGGCCAACGCCTTCCTGGACGCGCTGGCCGAGCACCGCGCCTCGCTGGGCCTGCCAGCCACCGCCCTGGCCTGGGGCCTGTGGACGGGTGAGGCGGGCATGGGCGCTGCGCTCGACGGTGCGACGCTGGCCCGGATCGCCCGCTACGGACTGCCCGGACTGGACGCCGCGCACTCGCTGCGCCTGTTCGACGCCGCGGTGCGCACCGGCGAGGCCAGGGTGGTCCCCGTCGAGGTGGACGCCGCCGCCGTGCGCGGCCGCGCGGACGGCATCCCCGCGCTGCTCAGCGGCCTGGTGCGGCCGGCCAACCGCCGGGCGGCGGCGGCCCGGGGCACCCGCGACCTGGCCGCCGACAGCGCGCTCGCCGCGCTGCCCGCCGCCGAGCGGGAGCGCGCGCTGCTGGAGCTGGTCCGCACCGAGGTGGCTGCCGTGCTGCGGCACGAGGGCGCGGCGGCGATCAGCCCGACCCGGGCGTTCACCGAGCTCGGCTTCGACTCGCTGGCCGCCGTGGAGCTGCGCAACCGCCTCAACTCGGCGACCGGGCTGCGGCTGCCGGCCACCCTGGTCTTCGACTACCCGTCACCGAAGCTGCTGGCCGAGCACATCCGCGACACCCTGTTCGGCAGCGCGTCCGCGGAGCAGGCCGCCCCGGCGGTGACGTCCGCCGGCCTGGCCGAGGACCCGATCGTGATCGTTGGGATGAGCTGCCGCTACCCTGGCGGCGTCGAGTCGCCGGAGGACCTCTGGCGCCTGGTCGCCGACGGCGTCGACACCATCGCGGACTTCCCCACCGACCGCGGCTGGGACACCGAGGCGATCTTCGACCCGGAGCCGGGCACGCCCGGCAAGACCTACTCCCGTGAGGGCGGGTTCCTCTACCGGGCCGCGGAGTTCGACGCCGACTTCTTCGGCATCTCGCCGCGCGAAGCGGTCGCGATGGACCCGCAGCAGCGCCTGCTGCTGGAGGTCTCCTGGGAGGCGTTCGAACGCGCGGGCATCGATCCGGCAACGGTCCGCGGGACCGCGACCGGGGTGTTCGCCGGGGTGATGTACCACGACTACGGCAGCTGGCTCACCGAGGCCCCCGAGGAGGTGGCCGCCTACTTCGGCAACGGCACCCTCGGCAGCGTGGTCTCCGGACGCGTCGCCTACGCGCTCGGGCTCGAAGGACCGGCGGTCACCGTCGACACCGCCTGCTCCTCCTCGCTGGTCACCCTGCACCTGGCCGCGCAGGCGCTGCGCGGCGGCGAGTGCACGCTGGCGCTGGCCGGCGGTGTCACCGTGATGTCCACCCCCGACACCTTCATCGACTTCAGCCGCCAGCGCGGCCAGGCCGCCGACGGGCGCTGCAAGTCCTTCGCGGCCGCGGCGGACGGCACCGGCTGGGGCGAGGGCGTCGGCATGCTGGTGCTGGAGCGGCGCTCCGACGCCGAGCGCAACGGGCACCGGGTGCTCGCCGTGCTGCGGGGCAGCGCGATCAACCAGGACGGCGCCTCCAACGGCCTGACCGCCCCCAACGGCCCCTCCCAGCAGCGGGTGATCCGCCAGGCGCTGGCCAGTGCCGGGCTGTCGGCGGCCGAGGTCGACGTGGTGGAGGCGCACGGCACCGGCACCACGCTGGGCGACCCGATCGAGGCGCAGGCCCTGCTCGCGACGTACGGGCAGGAGCACGCGGCGGACCGGCCGCTCTGGCTGGGCTCGATCAAGTCGAACATCGGTCACACCCAGGCCGCCGCGGGCGTGGCCGGGGTGATCAAGATGGTCCAGGCGATGCGCCACGGCGTGCTGCCCAGGACCCTGCACGTGGACGCCCCCTCGGACCAGGTGGACTGGACGGCGGGCGCCGTCGAACTGCTCACCGAGTCCCGGCCCTGGCCGACCGAGGGCGGCCCGCGCCGCGCCGCCGTCTCCTCCTTCGGCATCAGCGGCACCAACGCGCACGTGATCCTCGAAGAGGCGCAGCCCGTCGAGGACACCCCGGCCACCGGCACCCCGCCCACCCTGGTGGCGCTGCCGCTCTCGGCCCGCAGCCCCGAGGCACTGGGCGCCCAGGCCGAGCGGCTGGCCGCCACCGGCGAGCCGGCCCTCGCCGACCTGGGCCTCGCGCTGGCCACCACCCGCAGCGCGCACCCCTACCGCGCGGTGGTGCTGGCCACCGAGCGCGCCGAACTCGACGCCGCGCTCGCCGCGCTGAGCGCAGGGCAGGAGGCGCCCGGGCTGGTCACCGGCACGGTCGGCGAGGGCGGCCTGGCGTTCCTCTTCTCCGGCCAGGGCTCGCAGCGCCCGGGCATGGGACGCCAGTGGTACGAGGCCTTCCCGGTCTTCGCCGAGCACTTCGACCGCGCCGCCGCCCACCTGGACCCGGCGCTGGAGCGGCCGCTGGCCGAGGTGGTCTTCGGCACGGACGCCGAGCTGCTGAGCCGGACGGCCTACACCCAGGCCGCGCTCTTCGCCATCGAGGTGGCGCTCTTCCGGCTGCTGGAGTCGTTCGGCCTGCGCCCGGACTTCCTGGCGGGCCACTCGATCGGCGAGCTGGCCGCGGCGCACGTCAGCGGCGTCTGGTCGCTGGCGGACGCGGCGAAGGCGGTCGCCGCCCGGGGCCGGCTGATGCAGGCGCTGCCCGAGGGCGGCGCGATGGTCGCGGTGCGGGCGGGCGAGGCCGAGGTGCTGCCGCTGCTGGACGAGCGGGTCGGCATCGCGGCGGTCAACGGACCGCGCTCCGTGGTGGTCTCCGGCGACACCGAGGCGGTGCTGGAACTGGCGGCCCGCTTCGAGCGCTCCAAGCGGCTGACCGTCTCGCACGCCTTCCACTCGCCCCGGATGGACGGCATGCTGGCCGAGTTCGGCGCGGTGCTGGCCGAACTCGACTACGCCGAGCCGGTCATCCCGATCGTCTCCACCCTGACCGGCCGACCGGCCACGGCGGCCGAGCTGGGCACGCCCGAGTACTGGGTCCGGCACGTGCGGGAGGGCGTGCGCTTCGCCGACGGCATCGCCGCGCTGGCCGGCCAGGGGGTCACCACCTTCCTGGAGCTGGGCCCGGACGCCGTGCTGAGCGCGCTGGGCCCGGACTGCGTGGCCGAGGACGCGGACGCCGTCTTCGTCCCGGTCGCCCGCAAGGACAAGCCCGAGGTGGCGGAGCTGCTGGGCGCCCTCGCGCTGACCCACACCCGCGGCGCCGCACTGGACTGGCCCGCGCTCTACGGCGACTACACCGCCCGGGCGGTCGAGCTGCCCACCTACGCCTTCCAGCACCGGCGGTTCTGGCTGGACGCCCCGGCCGCCAAGGGCGACGCGGGCAGCCTGGGCCAGGCGCCGGTGGACCACCCGCTGGTCGGCGCCGAGATCCGGCTGGCCGCCTCCGACGAGGTGGTGCTGACCGGGCGGGTGTCACGGGCCACCCACCCGATGCTCGCCGAGCACGCCGTCCTCGGCACGGTCCTGCTGCCGGGGACCGCGCTGGTCGACCTCGCGATCCGGGCCGGCGACCTGCTCGGCCTGCCGGTCCTGGAGGAACTCACCCTCCAGGCGCCGCTGCTGCTGCCGGAGTCGAGGGCCGTGCAGCTCCAGGTGGTGGCCGCGCGCCGCGGAGCCGTGCAGATCTTCTCCCGCCCGGCGGGCGACGAGGAGACCGGCTGGACCACCAACGCCACCGGCCTGCTCGCCGAGCGCGGCACCGCCCGCCCCGAGCCGTCCGCCCCGTGGCCGCCGGCCGGCGCGACCGAGGTCGACGTCACCGGCCTGTACGAGCGGATGCGCACCGAGGGCTACGAGTACGGCCCGGTCTTCCAGGGCGTCAAGGCGGCCTGGCGGCGCGGCGAGGAGGTCTTCACCGAGCTCGAACTCCCCGCCGCCGAACGGCCCGACGCCGCTCGCTTCGGCCTGCACCCGGCGCTGCTGGACGCCGCCCTGCACGCCACCGCGCTGCTGGACGAGGAGCGTCCTGCGGACGGCAAGGTGCTGCTCCCGTTCGCCTGGAACGGGGTCGAACTGCACGCCGGCGGCGCCTCGGCGGCCCGGGTGCGGCTGACCCGCGAAGGCGGCGAGGGCATCCGGATCGAGCTTTCCGACGGCGCCGGGACCCCGGTCGCCACCGTCTCCTCCTTCGTGACCCGGCCAGTGGCGGCCGGCCAACTCGGCCCCCAGCAGGACTCGCTGTACACCGTGGAGCTGACGCCACGCCCCGATCTCACCGCCCAGGGCGTGGGCAACCGGCAGTTCGCGGTGCTCGGCACCGACGGCCTCGGCCTCGACGTGCCCGTCCACCCGGAGCTGACCGCGCTCGGCGACGCCGTCCCCGACGTGGTGCTGCTGCCGGTGCCGACGGCGGCCGAGGGCCCGGTGCCCACGGCCGTGCGCGCCGCGCTGCACGCCGTGCTCGGCCCCGTCCAGGAGTGGCTGCGCGAGGACCGGTACGCCAAGGCGACGCTGGTGGTGCTGACCGCCCAGGGACTGGCGGACGCCGCCGTGCGCGGCCTGGTCCGTGCGGCGCAGGCCGAGGACCCGGGCCGGATCGTCCTGGTGGACGTCGCGGGCCTGGGCGAGGAGCCGCTCACGCTGCCGCTGCTGGCCGCCGCGCTCGACTCGGGCGAGCCCGAACTGGCGCTGCGCGAGGGCGGGATCCAGGTGCCGCGGCTGGCCAGGGTCCAGCTGCCGCAGGCCGATCAGGAGGGCCCCGACTGGGGCACCGTGCTGATCACCGGCGGCACCGGCGGCCTGGGCGCGCTGGTGGCCAGGCACCTGGTGCGCCAGCACGCGGTCACCAGCCTGGTGCTGGCCGGGCGCCGGGGCCTGCAGGCCCCCGAGGCACGGGAGTTGCAGGCCGAGCTGGCCGAACTGGGCGCCCAGGTGGCGGTGGTGGCCTGCGACGTCGCCGACCGGGCGGCGCTGGCCGCGCTGCTCGCCGAGCACCCGGTGCGCAGCATCGTGCACACCGCGGGCGTCCTGGACGACGCGCTGATCGGCTCGCTGACCCCCGAGCGGATCGACCCGGTGCTGCGGCCCAAGGTCGACGGGGCTTGGCACCTGCACGAGTTGACCCTGGAGCGGGAGATCAGCAGGTTCGTGCTGTTCTCCTCGGCGGCCGGCACGCTGGACGCCACCGGGCAGGGCAACTACGCGGCGGCCAACGTCTTCCTGGACGCGCTGGCCGAGCAGCGGGTCGCGGCCGGCCTGCCGGCCACCGCGCTGGCCTGGGGGCTGTGGGCGGGCGCCGGCGGGATGGGCGGCGGGCTCGGCGAGGCCGACCTGGAGCGGATCGAGCGCTCCGGCATCGGCGCGCTGGACCCGGCCGAGGGGCTGGCCCTGTTCGACGCGGCGCTGCGCGCCGAGCGTGCCACCCTGGTGCCGGCCCGCCTGGACCTGGCGGCGCTGCGCGGGCGCGGCGAGGAGATCCCCGCCGTGCTGCGCGCCCTGGTGCGGCCCACCGTGCGCCGGGACGCGGCCACCGGGGCCGGCGGCTCGGGCGGCTCCGGCGGTGCGGCCTCGCTGGCCCAGCGCCTGAGCACGCTGCCGGCCGCCGACCACGAGCACGCGGTGCTGGAGGCGGTCCGCTCGCAGGTGGCCGCCGTGCTCGGGCACGACGGTCCGTCCTCCGTCCAACCCCGGCGCGCCTTCACCGAGTTGGGCTTCGACTCGCTCGCCGCGGTGGAGCTGCGCAACAAGCTGAACGCGGTCAGCGGGCTGCGCCTGCCGTCCACGCTGATCTTCGACTACGCCACCCCGGCGGCGCTGGCCGGCTACCTGCTGGACAGGTTGCGGCCGGAGAAGAGCCGGGCGGCGGCCGAGGAGCCCGACGACGCCCGGGTGGCCGAACTGCTGGCCGGCATCCCGGTGGCCAGGCTCCGCGAGTCCGGGCTGCTGGAGCGCCTGCTGGAGCTCTCCGGGACCGCCCCCGCCGACGCGAAGCCGGCCGCGCCCGGCGCGCCTGCCGAAGCGCAGGCGGAGGCCGACCGGAGCTCGGCCATCAAGAACATGGACATCAACGACCTCATCCGCACTGCGCTCGACCGTAGCGACGCCAAGTAATCAGGGAGCGACACCGACCGTGGATACATCTGTCGAGCAGATCGTCGAGGCGCTGCGCGAGTCGTTGCTGGAGAACGAACGCCTGCGCCAGCAGAACACGCGGATCGAGGCGGCGGCGCAGGAGCCGATCGCGATCGTGGCGATGAGCTGCCGCTACCCCGGCGGCGTCAGCTCGCCCGAGCAGTTGTGGCAGCTGGTCGACCAGGGCGTGGACGCGGTGGGGGACTTCCCCGCCGACCGCGACTGGGACGTCGAGGGGCTCTACGACCCGGACCCGGACGCGCCGGGCAAGACCCACGTGCGTGAGGGCGGCTTCCTCTACGACGCACCGCGCTTCGACGCCGCGTTCTTCGGCATCTCGCCGCGCGAGGCGATCGCGATGGACCCGCAGCAGCGCCTGCTGCTCGAGGTCTCCTGGGAGGCGTTCGAGCGGGCCAACATCGACCCGCACACCCTGCGCGGCAGCCGGACCGGCATCTTCGCCGGGGTGATGTACCACGACTACGGCAGCTGGCTGGCCGAGGTGCCCGAGGGCGTCGAGGGCTACCTCGGCAACGGCAACCTGGGCAGTGTCGCCTCCGGCCGGGTCTCCTACACGCTGGGCCTGGAGGGGCCCGCCGTCACGGTGGACACCGCCTGCTCCTCCTCGCTGGTCGCGCTGCACCTGGCGGTCCAGGCGCTGCGCACCGGCGAGTGCGCCTACGCGCTGGCCGGCGGTGTCACCGTGATGTCCACCCCGGACACCTTCGTGGACTTCAGCCGCCAGCGCGGGCTCTCGCTGGACGGCCGGTGCAAGTCCTTCGCCGCCACGGCGGACGGCACCGGCTGGGGCGAGGGCGTCGGCATGGTGCTGCTGGAGCGCCTGTCGGACGCCGAGCGCAACGGGCACCGGGTGCTGGCCGTGGTCCGCGGCAGCGCGATCAACCAGGACGGCGCCTCCAACGGCCTGACCGCCCCCAACGGGCCGTCCCAGCAGCGGGTGATCCGCCAGGCGCTGGCCAACGCCCGGCTCAGCGCCGACCAGGTGCACCTGGTGGAGGCGCACGGCACCGGCACCCCGCTGGGCGACCCGATCGAGGCGCAGGCGCTGCTCGCGACCTACGGGCAGGAGCGCGCCGGCGGTGAGCCGCTGTGGCTCGGCTCGATCAAGTCCAACATCGGCCACACCCAGGCGGCGGCGGGCGTCGCCGGGGTGATCAAGCTGGTGATGGCGATGCGCCACGGCCGGATGCCGAAGACGCTGCACGTCGAGGAGCCCACCCCGCAGGTGGACTGGACCGAGGGCGCGGTCGAACTGCTCACCGAGGCCAGGGACTGGCCCGAGCGCGGCGAGGCCCGGCGGGCCGCGGTCTCCTCCTTCGGCATCAGCGGCACCAACGCCCACGTGATCCTGGAGAGCGTGCCGGAGCCCGAGCTGCCGCCGCGCGCCACCGAACCGGCCGGACCGCTGCCGCTGGTGCTCTCCGGCAAGGGCGAGCAGGGCCTGGCCGGCCAGGCGCAGCGGCTGCTCGACCACCTGGACAGCGCGCCGCTGCCCGACCTCGCCTGGACGCTGGCCACCTCCCGGGCCGCCCTCGGCGACCGCGCGGTGGTGATCGGCGCGGACCGCGCCGCGCTGGCCGCCGGGCTGACCGAGCTGGCCGCCGGACGCGCCGCGGCGAACGTGGTGCAGGGCAGCCGCCAGAGCGAGTCCCGGATCGCCTTCGTCTTCCCCGGGCAGGGCTCGCAGTGGATCGGCATGGCGGCCGAACTGCTGGACTCCGCACCGGTGTTCGCCGCCAGGATGGCCGAGTGCGCCCAGGCGCTGGCCCCGCACGCGGACTGGGACCTGCTGGAGGTCATCCGCGGCGCGGGCTCGCTGGAGCGGGTGGACGTGGTGCAGCCCGTGCTCTGGGCGGTCATGGTCTCGCTCGCCGAGCTGTGGCGCTCCTACGGGGTGCGCCCGGCCGCCGTGATCGGGCACTCGCAGGGCGAGATCGCCGCCGCCTGCGTGGCCGGGGCGCTCTCGCTGGCCGACGGCGCCAAGGTGGTGGCCCTGCGCAGCCTGGCCATCGCGGACGACCTGTCCGCGCGCGGCGGCATGATGTCGGTGGCGCTGGCGGCCGAGCAGGTCCGTGCGCGGCTCGCCGCGTACCAGGGGCGGCTCTCGGTGGCCGCCGTCAACGGCGCGGCCTCCGTGGTGGTCTCCGGCGACGCCGACGCCCTGGACCAGCTGCACGCCGGGCTGAAGCAGGACGGCGTGCGGGCCAAGCGGCTGCCGGTGGACTACGCCTCGCACTCGGCCCAGGTCGAGTCGATCCGCGAGCGGCTGCTGAAGGAACTCTCCGGGCTCGCCCCGCGCTCCGCCGAGGTGCCGTTCTACTCCACGGTGACCGGCGAACTCTTCGACACCGCGGGCCTGGACGCCGACTACTGGTACACCAACCTGCGCCAGAGCGTGCTCTTCGAGGGCACCACTCAGGTGCTGCTCGACAGCGGCTACGGCGTCTTCGTCGAGTGCAGCCCGCACCCGGTGCTGCTGCACAGCGTGGCGGAGACGGCGGAGGCGCTGAACGCCGAGGCCGTGGGGATCGGCTCGCTGCGCCGCGACGAGGGCGGTGCGGAGCGCTTCCTGACCTCGCTGGCCGAGGCGCACGTGCACGGCGTCGCCCTCGACTGGGCGGCGGTCTTCGCCGGGACACCGGTGCGCACGGTGGACCTGCCCACCTACGCCTTCCAGCGCGAGCGGTTCTGGCTCGGCAGCTCCCAGGCGGTGGGCGATGTGACCGCGGCCGGCCTGGTCGCCGCCGGACACCCGCTGCTCGGCGCCTCGGTCACGGTCGCCGACGGCGGCGGCATGCTCTTCACCGGGCGGCTCGCCACCGCCACCGCGCCCTGGCTGGCCGACCACGCGGTGGGCACCGCGGTGCTGCTGCCCGGTACCGCGTTCGTGGAGCTGGCCGTCAAGGCCGGTGACGAGGTCGGCTGCGGCCGGGTGGCGGAACTGACCATGGAGGTGCCGCTGCTGCTGCCCGAGCGCGGCGCGGTCCAGCTCCAGCTCCACCTCGGCGAGCCGGACGAGGCGGGCCGGCGCCCGCTGACCGTGCACTCGCGCCCCGAGGGCGGCGAGGGCGAGTGGACCCGGCACGCCAGTGGCCTGCTGGAGCCCGACACCGCGGAGGCCGGCTTCGACCTGGCGGCCTGGCCGCCGGCCGGTGCGCAGCCCGTCCCGGTGGACGGCGTGTACCAGGCGCTGGCCGAGCAGGGCTACCACTACGGCCCCGCCTTCCAGGGGCTCAAGGCGGCCTGGCGGCGCGCCGAGGAGGTCTTCGCCGAGGTCGAACTCCCGGTGGAGGACCAGCGGTTCGCCCTGCACCCGGCGCTCTTCGACGCCGCCCTGCACGCCGCGGGCCTGGGCGGCGGCCAGGAACCGGAGCAGGCCCGGCTGCCCTTCGTCTGGAACGGCGTCTCGCTGTACGCCTCGGGTGCCAGGGCCCTGCGCCTGCGGATCACCGGCACCGACGCGCTGACCATCCAGCTCGCCGACACCACCGGTTCCCCGGTGGCCTCGGTGGACGCGCTGACCACCCGCGCGGTCGACCCCGCCGCGCTCGGCGCGGCCGGCCGCGCCGACGCCCTGTTCCGGCTCGACTGGCCGCTGCTCGCGGTCCAGGGTCCGGCACCCGAGCACGCGGTGCTCGGCGAGGGCGGTCCGGCGCAGCTGGCGGAGCTGGCGACCGTACCGGAGTTCGTGGTCCTGCCGGTGCGGCAGGACGGGGATCCGGTCACCGGCACCAGGACCGCCGCCGCCCGGGTGCTCGACACCCTGCGGCAGTGGCTGGCCAGCGAGAAGGTCGCCGCCTCCCGCCTGGTGGTGCTCACCAGGGGAGCGGTGGCGGTGGGCGCCGAGGGCGTCCAGGACCTCGCCGCGGCCGCCGTCTGGGGCCTGGTCCGCGCCGCCCAGGGCGAGAACCCCGAGCAGTTCGTCCTGGTGGACGCCGACCGGGACACCACCGTCGAGCAGGCCCTGGCGGCGGTCGCCGCCTCGGGCGAGCCCCAACTCGCCGTGCGCGACGGCAAGGTGCACGTCCCCCGGCTGGCCAGGAGCGCGCCGCAGGGCACCGCAGCCCCCTTCGGCGCCGAGGGCACCGTGCTGATCACCGGCGGCACCGGCGTGCTCGGCGCACTGGTGGCCCGCCACCTGGTGGCCGAGCACGGGGCGCGCCACCTGCTGCTGGCCGGGCGCAGCGGCGTCGCGAGCGAGGACTTCGCCGACCTGGACGCGGAGATCACCGTGGCCGCGTGCGACGCGGCCGACCGCGAGCAGCTCGCCGAGCTGCTCGCCACCGTCCCCGCCGACCGCCCGCTGACCGCCGTGCTGCACCTGGCCGGCGCGCTGGACGACGGCCTGGTCACCTCGCTCACCGCCGAGCGGCTGGACGCGGTGCTGCGCCCCAAGGTGGACGCGGCCTGGCACCTGCACGAGCTGACCGCCGGTCTGGACCTCAAGGCGTTCGTGCTCTTCTCCTCGGCCGCCGGCACCGTGGACGGCGCGGGCCAGTCCGGCTACGCGGCGGCCAACGCCTTCCTCGACGGTCTGGCCCAGCACCGCCGGGCGCTCGGCCTGCCCGGCCTCTCGCTGGCCTGGGGCTTCTGGGAGCAGCGCACCGGGATGACCGCCCACCTGAGCGAGGCGGACGTGGTGCGGATGGCCAGGTCCGGGGTGCGTCCGATCACCACCGCCGAGGGCCTGGCGCTGCTCGACCTCGCGCTGGCCGGGGACCGGGCGCTGCTGGTGCCGATCGGCCTGGATCTGCCCGCGCTGCGCTCGGCGGGCACGCCCTCCCCGGTGCTGCGCGGCCTGCTCCGGCCGGCTGCCCGGCGCACGGCGGCAGCGGCACCCGCGGCACCGGGCGGCGCGCTGGACAAGCTGGCCGCCCTCGGGCAGGCCGAGCGCGACGCGGCCCTGTTCGAGCTGGTCCGCACCCATGTCGCCGCGGTGCTCGGCCACGACCCGGACATGGTGCTCGACCCGCGACGGGCCTTCCGGGACTGGGGCTTCGACTCGCTGACCGCGGTGGAACTGCGCAACCGGCTGGGCCAGGCGGTCGGGCTGCGGCTGCCGGCCACCCTGGTCTTCGACTACCCGGACCCCACCGCCCTCGTCGGCCACCTCAGGACCGAACTCTTCGGCGCTGCCGAGCCGGTCCCCGCATCCGCCGCCGGCGCGCAGCAGGCCGTCGACGAGCCGATCGCGATCGTGGCGATGGCCTGCCGCTTCCCCGGCGGCGTCAGCACCCCCGAGGAGCTGTGGCAGCTGCTGGCGGAGGGCGGTGACGGGATCTCGCCGTTCCCGGCCGACCGCGGCTGGGACATCGAGGGGCTCTACGACCCGGAGCCGGGCAAGGCCGGTCGGACGTACGCCCGCGAGGGCGGATTCCTGCACGACGCCGCCGACTTCGAGCCGGACTTCTTCGGCATCTCGCCGCGCGAGGCGATCGCGATGGACCCGCAGCAGCGCCTGCTCCTGGAGACCTCCTGGGAGGCGCTGGAGCGCGCCGGCATCGACCCGTACTCGGTGCGGGGCAGCGCCACCGGTGTGTTCGCCGGGGTGATGTACCACGACTACGGCAGCAGGCTCAGCAACGCGCCGGAGGACGTGCGGGACTACCTGGGCAACGGCAGCCTCGGCAGCGTGGCCTCGGGCCGGGTCGCCTACACCCTCGGCCTGGAGGGTCCCACCCTCTCGGTGGACACCGCCTGCTCCTCCTCGCTGGTGGCCCTGCACCTGGCGGCGCAGGCGCTGCGCGGCGGCGAGTGCACGCTCGCCCTGGCCGGCGGCGTCTCGGTGATGTCCACCGTGGACACGTTCGTGGACTTCAGCAGGCAGCGCAATCTCGCCGCCGACGGCCGGGCGAAGTCCTTCGCGGACGGCGCGGACGGCACCACGCTCTCCGAGGGCGCCGGGATGCTGCTGCTGGAGCGGCTCTCGGACGCGCGGCGCAACGGGCACGAGGTGCTGGCGGTGGTTCGCGGCTCGGCCGTGAACCAGGACGGTGCCTCGAACGGGCTGACCGCGCCCAACGGTCCGTCGCAGCAGCGGGTGATCCGTCAGGCGCTGGCGAGTGCGGGGCTGTCGGCGACCGAGGTCGACGTGGTGGAGGCGCACGGCACCGGCACCACGCTGGGTGACCCGATCGAGGCGCAGGCGCTGCTGGCCACCTACGGCCAGGGCCGCTCGGCGGACCGGCCGCTCTGGCTGGGCTCGATCAAGTCGAACATCGGTCACACCCAGGCCGCGGCCGGTGTCGCGGGTGTCATCAAGATGGTCCAGGCGATGCGCCACGGCGTGCTGCCCAGGACCCTGCACGTGGACGAGCCCTCCAGCAAGGTGGACTGGTCGGCCGGCGAGGTCAGGCTGCTGACCGAGGCCCAGGACTGGCCCGAGGCCGAGCGCCCGCGCCGGGCGGGGATCTCCTCCTTCGGGATCAGCGGCACCAATGCGCACACCATCATCGAGGCCGTCACCGAGCAGCCCGCCGAGCCGGCGGGCACCGAGGCGCCGCTGCTGCCCGTGCTGATCTCCGGGGCCACCCCGGAGGCGCTCGCGGCCCAGGCGGCGAAGCTGACCGCCCTGGTGGACGCGCCGATCGCCGACCTCGCCTTCTCGCTGGCCACCGGCCGCTCCGAACTCGGCCACCGGGCCGCGCTGATCGCCCGCGACCGGGACGAACTCGCCGCAGGACTTGCCGCGTTGGCAGCCGGTGAGGCGGCACCCGGGGTGCTGCGCGGCAAGCCGGCGGCCGGCAGGCTGGCCTTCCTGTTCACCGGCCAGGGCGCGCAACGCCCCGGCATGGGAGCGGAGTTGTACCAGCAGCAGCCGGTCTTCCGGCGCGCCCTGGACGAGGTCTGCGGGCAGCTGGACCCGCACCTCGACCGGCCGCTGCGGGAGCTGCTCTTCGATCAGGACGCCGAGCTGCTCGACCGGACCCGCTACACCCAGTGCGCCCTGTTCGCCCTGGAGGTCGCGCTCTTCCGGCTGCTGGAGTCCTGGGGCATCAGGCCGGACTTCCTGGCCGGGCACTCCATCGGCGAGCTGACCGCCGCCCACGTCGCGGGCGTGCTGAGCCTGCCGGACGCCGCCCGCCTGGTCGCGGCCCGGGGCCGCCTGATGCAGGCGCTGCCCGCCGGTGGCGCGATGCTGGCCGTGGACGCCACCGAGGAGGAGGTGCTGCCGCACCTCGGCGCGTCCGTGGGCATCGCCGCCGTCAACGGGCCGAACGCCGTCGTGGTGTCCGGGACCGAGGAGGCGGTGGCCGCCCTGGAGGCGGCCTTCACCCACCGCAGGACCAAGCGCCTGCGGGTCAGCCACGCGTTCCACTCGCCGCTGATGGACCCGATGCTGGCCGAGTTCGCCGAGGTCGCGCGCACCCTCGCGTACGCCCCGCCGAGCGTGCCGATCGTCTCCAACCTGACCGGCCTGCGCGCCACCACCGAGGAGCTGACCTCCCCCGAGTACTGGGTGCGCCACGTGCGCGAGGCCGTCCGCTTCGCCGACGGGATCCGCACCCTGGAGGCGGAGCAGGTCCGCACCTTCGTGGAGCTGGGCCCCGACGCGGTGCTCTCCACCATGGGCGCGCACTGCCTGGCCGACCCCGAGCGCTCGGCCCTGGTCTCCGTGCTGCGCCGGGACAAGGAGGAGCCCGTCGCGCTGGCGACCGCGCTGGGCGCGCTCCAGGTGCGCGGCGTCCCGATCGACCGGCAGGGGCTCTACGGCGGTACGGCGGTGCGCCGGATCGACCTGCCGACGTACGCCTTCCAGCGCCGGCGGCTCTGGCTGGAGGACGGACCGTCAGGACCGGGCGAGGCGGCCGGCTTCGGCCAGGCGACGGCCGGGCACCCGCTGCTCGGCGCCGAGCTCAGGCTGGCGCAGAGCGACACCGTCGCGCTGACCGGACGCCTCTCGCTGAGCACCCACCCGTGGCTGGCCGACCACGCGGTCGCCGACGTGGTGCTGCTGCCCGGCAGCGCCTTCGTGGAACTGGCGGTCCAGGCGGGTGACCGGGTGGGCAGCGCGCTGATCGAGGAGCTGGCCATCGAACGGCCGCTGGTGCTGCCCGCGCAGGGCGGGATCCAGCTCCAGGTGGTCACCGGCGCCCGCGACGACGCCGGGCGCCGCCCGGTCACCGTGCATGCCCGCACCGAGGAGAGCGGTGCCGCCTGGACCAGGCACGCCACCGGCGTCCTGGCCGAGCCGGCCGCGCCGGAACCCGCCGCGCTCCCGGTCTGGCCGCCGGCCGGTGCCGTGCCCGTCGACCTCGGCGGCAGCTACGACCGCCTGGCCGACCAGGGGTACGGCTACGGCCCGCTGTTCCGCTGCCTGCGGGCCGCCTGGCGGCTCGGCGAGGAGATCTACGCCGAGCTCGCCCTGCCCGAGCAGGCCGAGCAGGCCGGCTTCGGCCTGCACCCCGCGCTGCTGGACTCCGCGCTGCACGCCATCGACCTGCTGGACGGCCAGGACCCCACGGTGATGACCCTGCCGTTCTCCTGGGAGGGCGTGACGCTGTACGCGGCGGGCGCCTCGGCCCTGCGGCTGCGGCTCACCCCGCAGAGCACCGAGCAGCTGAGCCTGCAGCTCTTCGACGGCGCCGGCGCACCGGTGGCCGTGGTCAGCGCGCTGCGGATCCGTCAGGTGTCCGCCGAGCAGCTGAACGCGGCCGCGGCTGCCACCGCCGGGGCCACCGGCTCCGGCGACCTGTTCGAACTGCACTGGGAGCCGGTGCCGTTGGCGCCTCTCCCGCAGGACGCGCGGCTCGAACCGGACACCGTGACCATCACCGTCGACGGCCCGGACGAGGCGTACGCCCCGGCCCGGGCGAGCAGGACCGGGCACCGCGCGCTGGCCGTCCTGCAGCAGCGCCTCGCCGAGGAGCGCGCCGAGGGCGCGCCGCTGGTGGTCCTCACCCGGGGAGCGGTGGGCGTGGACGGCGCGCCGGACCTCGCGCAGGCCGGGATCTGGGGCCTGGTGCGGGCGGCGGCCGTCGAACACCCCGACCGCCTGGTCCTGGTCGACCTCGACGAGGACCCCGCCTCCGAGGCCGCGCTCGCGGCGGCGGTGGCCACCGGGGAGCCGGAGCTGGCGCTGCGGGCCGGTCAGGCGTACGTCCCGAGGCTGGCCGAGGCCGCCGCCGCCGGAAGCGTCCGCCCGCTCGACCCGCAGGGCACCGTGCTCATCACGGGCGGCACCGGCAGCCTCGGCCGCCTGCTCGCCCGGCACCTGGTGGGCGAGCACGGCGTCAGGCACCTGCTGCTGACCAGCCGCACCGGCGTCCTGCCGACCGAGCTGGCGGACCTGGCCGAGCTGGGCGCGACCGTGACGGTGGCCGCCTGCGACGCCGCCGACCGCGAGGCGATGGCCGCGCTGCTCGACGCCGTCCCCGCCGAGCACCCGCTGACGGCGGTGGTGCACGCCGCCGGGGTCCTGGACGACGCGCTGGTCTCGGCGCTCACCGACGAGCGCCTGGACGCGGTGCTGCGGCCCAAGGCCGACGCGGCCTGGCACCTGCACGAGCTGACCGCGGGCCTGGACCTGGCCGCCTTCGTCCTGTTCTCCTCGGCCGCCGCCACCCTCGGGGCCGCCGGGCAGGGCAACTACGCGGCGGCCAACGCCTTCCTGGACGCCCTGGCCGCCCAGCGGCACGCGGCCGGGCTCCCCGCGCTCTCGCTCGGCTGGGGCCTGTGGGACACCGGATCCGGGATGGCCGGCTCGCTCGGCGAGGCGGAGCTGCGCCGGCTCTCCCGGGACGGCATCCAGCCGCTGCCGGTCGACCGGGCGCTCGCGCTCTTCGACCGGGCGCTGACCTCGGAGCAGTCGCTGCTGCTGCCGATGCGGGTGCAGCCGACCGAGCAGGCGCCCCCGATGGTCCGCGCGCTGGCTGCCCGGACCCCGGCCCGCCGCACCGCCCAGGCCGGGCCGGCCGCGACCGACCGGCCGCAGCTCACCCCGCTGCCCGAGCGGCTCGCGGCGCTCTCCCCGGCGGAGAGCCGGCAGTTGCTGCTGGAGACCGTGCGCGGCCATGTCGCCGAGGTGCTCGGACACCCGGGTGCCGAGGCGGTGGACCCGGAGCGCGGGTTCGGTGAGCTGGGGGTGGACTCGCTCTCGGCGCTGGAGCTGCGCAACCGGATCAGCGCCGACACCGGCCTGCGGCTGTCCTCCACCCTCACCTTCGACTACCCGACCCCGGTGGCCATCGCCGACCACCTCTTCGACGAACTGGTCGAGGACCTGGACGGTGCGCCGGATGTGGAGGCCGAGGTGATCCGCCTGGAGTCCCTGCTGGAGGCGGCCGTCTCGGTCAGCTCGGTCAACGAGGAGCAGCGCTCCCGGGTGGCCCTGCGCCTGCGGGCGCTGACCGCCAGGTGGACCGGCGACCTGCACCCGGAGCCTGCCGACCAGGGCGGCCCGGAGCTGGACACGGCCACCGCCGACGAGCTCTTCGACCTCCTGGACGACGAGCTCGGCAAGTTCGACTAGCCGGCCCCGGGGCCTGCCCGGCGCAACCCGCCGGCCAGGCCCCGTGCCCCGATCGACCCCCAGCTGTCCCGACCCCCGGCCAAGCCCGTCCCGCCCCCAGCTCGTCCCGACCCCGAAGGGAGCCCTCCCGATGCGCCAACGCCGAAGCCGCCGCCGACTGCCCGCAGGGCAGTTCGGACGCGGCGGCTTCGGGCACGGCCTAGAGCGCCAACCGGCGCCAGAGCGGGGGGAGTTCCTTGGTGACCACGGGGTGCTGGCGGGGCCGGCGATCGCCGGCCGGCCGGTGCTTGGGCAGTGCGGGGATCTGGCGGTCCAGCAGCTTGGACGGCAGCTCGGTGCGGCTGGCGACGTTCAACTTCCGGTACACGCGGGTGAGGTGCTGCTCGACCGTGCTGACCGTCACATGGATGCGGCCGCTGATCTCACGGTTGGTGTATCCGAGCGCGGCCAGCACGGCGACCCGGCTCTCCGCGTCGCTGAGCAGCGAGGCGGAGTCGGCGACCGCGGGGGCCGCGGGGCCGGGGGAGGGGCTGGCCGGGGCGGCGGGCGAGGGGGCGACAGGCGCGTCGGTGGGCACCGGCTCGCTCTGCGGCAGCTCCTCGTCCGCCGGCTGCGGCTCGCCGTCGCCGGTCTCCTCGGCGGCCTGACGCGCCACCAGGCGGGCTCTGGCGTAGTCGCCCAGCTCGTAGTAGGTGGCGGACAGGTCGGCGAAGGCCAGCGCGAGTTCCAGCCGGTCGCCGCAGGTCTGCAGCAGGTCGATCGACTCGCGCAGCAGCGTGGTGCGGTGCCGCGGCTGGCTGGTGCCGGCCAGCACCCGCAGGGCGATCGCCCGCGAGCGGGTGCCCAGCGGGTGGCGCTGCCCGGCCTGCTCCTCCGCCAGCTCCTTGGCGATCCGGGTCTTGCCGATCTGCAGGTTGGCCTGGGCGAGGTCGGTGCGCCAGGGGACCAGCGGCTGCAGGTCGGGGTTGCGCTCGCGCATCAGGTGCCCGCAGGTCTCGAAGTCGTTCAGCGCGGCGAACGGCCGGTCGGTGGAGAGGTAGTGGTGTCCCCGGGCACGCAGGTACTGCACGCCGAAGACGGTGTTGAACATGCCGTCCGGCACCTTGCGCCGCAGCAGCTGTGTCGTGGCCTCGTGCCGGCCCAGGGCCGCGTTGGCGAAGATCGCCGTCGCCAGCGGCAGGCCGATCAGAACCCCCCAGGCCTGGGAGTTCAGCAGTTCGAGCGCCTCGGCGGCCTTGGCCGCCGCGGTGCCCGGATCACCCTGCAGCAGGGCGATCCGGGCCCGGACGCTGAGCAGCAGCGCCTGCCAGGTCGTCCAGCCGCGCCGCACGGAGTCGTTCAGCAGCGCCTCGCAGACCTCGATCGCGGTCTGGGCCTGGCCGGTGACGGCGATGACCAGCAGCGAGACGACCGTCAGTTCCAGTTTCAGGTCACTGACCTGGCCGCTCTGCAGGGCCTCGGTCACCTGCGACACCGACTCGGCGCTGACGTCTCCGCTGACCAGCAGCGCCACCGTGGCCCACAGGGTGTTCACCTTGCCCGTGGTGGCCCGTTCCAGGGCGGCCATCTTGGCGAGGTCACCGCGGTGGCTGACCCGGGGCACGCCGTAGAAGCAGTGCCGGACGAACTCCACCTCGGCCAGCACATGGGCGTCGCCCGGGTCGAGCGAGGCGGCCAGCGCGGTCACCGCCTCGTCGGCGAGGCCGGTCTCGCCGTGCCAGAGCATGTGCCGCACCACGGTGGCCGCGTCCCGCGCGTCCAGTTCCCCGCCCACCACGCTCCGGTGGAGCGGTTGCAGGTGCGGGGTCACCGCGGCCGGGTTCACCCGCCACTCCGCCCGCGCCAGCGCGGTGGAGAGGGTGTGCCGCTCCTGCTCGTCGGTGGACTCGCGCAGGGCCAGGCGCAGGTAGCCGGTGGACTGTTCGACCTCGTCCGCGGCCAGCGCCTGTTCGGAGGCCAGCCGCAGCACCGACAGGCCCCAGGGCTCCTCGACCTGGCCCGCGGCCATGAGGTGGTTGGTCACCACGGGTGCGGGCGCCCCGTCCAGGTAGAGCAGCCGGGCGATCTCGCCGTGCAGCCGCGAGCGCTCACCGGGGGCGAGGTCGCTCAACACCGCGCTGGCGCCGGCGGGCAGGCGGAACCGGTAGCCGTCGAGCAGACCGATGGAGCCCAGCAGGTCGGCCACGACCTGCACGGCGTCGGGGCTGATCGACAGCAGCAGCGCGGCGGTCCGGGCGCCGGCGTGGTCGCCGAGCGCGGCCAGCGCCCTGGCGACGGAGAGATGTCTCGGCTCGCCCCGGTAGAGGCAGGCCAGCACCGCCTGCCGGTAGGCGATGCCCGGGACGGGCTCACCGAGTTCGGTGCCGAACTGGGTGCCGTCGTCCAGCAGGGCGTGCACCAGCATGGGGTTCCCGCCGGTCACCTGGTGGTAGGTGGCGCTGAGTTCGGCGGGCAGCGCCCCGGTGGCCTGGGCGGCGAGCATCCGGGTCACGCCCTGCTCGGACAGCGGCGCCAGCCGGACCCGGTGGTGCGGCTGGCGGCTGAGCCCGTCGTGGATGAGCGGGTCCGCCAGCGCGGACTGCTCCCAGCCGGCGCAGACCACGATGATCCGCTTGTTCCTGATCCGCCGCAGGAGGTACAGCAGGGTCTGCAGGGACTGGGTGTCCAGAAGATGGGCGTCGTCGATCACGATGGCCACAGGACGCTCGTGTGCCAACTCCAGGACCGGTCCGGTCACCGCCTGGAGGAGGGTTTCCGGGGCGTATTGTGCGGCGCCGTGGTCCAGTCCAACCGATGCCGCCCGGTAACGGGTGCTTGATGCAGGGTTGACTCCGGCATCAGGCGATAACGAGCCCTCCAGGACTTCTGCCGAGAGCTCGCCGCTGTGCAGGAGTTCCCGGACGGCGCTCATCGGCCGGCGCCGCCCGCGCGCGCAGCCGCTGGCGGTCAGCAGCCGGGCACCGGCCTTGCCTGCGGCGTTCGCGAACTCGTGGAGCAGCTCGGTCTTGCCGATCCCCGGGCCGCCGGTGATGATGACAAGCTGTCCTGCTCCGGCGACGCACTCCGCGAATGCGTCGCGCAGGGTCTCAAGTTCTCGGTGGCGCTCGAATAGGCGCACCATGACCTCCCCCCGTGGCCAGGATTCCTGAAATGAATCCGCAAATGACTTTATCGGGGCAGCCCCGCCCCCACGGGTCCCCTGGAACACTATCTCCGCTGCGCGACGACGACCGGTGGTAACGTGGCAGCGAAATCCGCTCTACATCAAAAATTCATGCCCATGTCACAATGGACATCGCCTTGCCCTTTCGGGCATTTCGCGTGGCGCGGGCGGCAGTGCTGGCGCTGTTGAATTCTCGGAACTGGTCCAGACCTCCCAGGGGCCGGGCGGGCTTGCCCGGAGTCCCCGGGGCGATCGTGGACTTGTGGCTGCTCAGAGGGGCTCTTCCCGTTCCCCAGAGCCAACTTGACGTTATGTTGGGGCTGCCAACGTTGTCAACATCGGTCTCGCTGGACGGTCCTCGGCGGCGGTCCCTGCAGGTCCGTCGATCGTGGCCGCCACGTCGGCGGGCCAATCGGCGGGTCATTCGGCGTGCTTCGGAAAGCGGCGGCGGGTCCACTCCAGGGGGCAGTAGGGGGATGACCCCGAGACCCCCTGCTCCCTAGCCTCACAAAGGCGGGGGCATGGACCGACGAGCCGGGATCCCGCGTTTCCGAAGGCTTCGATCCCGATCGGATGGCTGCGTTGGTGAACAACGAGGACCGACTGCTCGACTATCTCAGGCGAACCACTTCGGATCTGCGCGAGACGCGGCGCAGGCTGCGCGAGTCGGAGTACCGCGCGCACGAGCCGATCGCGATCGTGGGGATGGCCTGCCGGTACCCCGGAGGGGTCGCCACACCGGAGCACCTGTGGGACCTGGTGGCCGCCGGCGCCGACGCGGTGTCGGACTTCCCGGCCGACCGGGGCTGGGACGTCGAGTCGCTGTACGACCCCGACCCCGCGCGGGCGGGCAAGACCTACGCCCGGACCGGGGCCTTCCTGCACGAGGCCGCCGACTTCGACTCGGACTTCTTCGGCATCTCGCCGCGCGAGGCGCTGGCGATGGATCCGCAGCAGCGGCTGCTCCTGGAGACCTCCTACGAGGCCTTCGAGGACGCGGGCATCGTCCCCGCGGCGCTGCGCGGCTCCCGCACCGGCGTCTTCGTCGGCGTCATGTACAACGACTACGCGACCCGGCTGCTCTCGGTGCCGGACGACCTCGACGGCTATCTCGCCAACGGCAGTGCCGCCAGCGTCGCCTCGGGCCGGGTGGCCTACACCTTCGGCCTGGAAGGGCCCGCCGTCACCATCGACACGGCCTGCTCGTCCTCGCTGGTGGCACTGCACTGGGCGGTGAAGGCGCTGCAGTCGGGCGAGTGCACGCTGGCGCTGGCGGGCGGGGTGACCGTGATGTCCACCCCCGAGACCTTCATCGACTTCAGCCGGCAGCGCGGGCTGGCCCCCGACGGCCGCTGCAAGGCCTTCGCCGAGGGTGCCGACGGCACCGGCTGGGGCGAGGGCGCGGGCATGCTGCTGGTCGAGCGGCTCTCCGACGCCCAGCGGCTCGGCCACCGGGTGCTGGCCGTGGTCAAGGGCAGCGCGATCAACTCCGACGGCGCCAGCAGCAGGCTCACCGCGCCCAACGGCCCCTCCCAGCAGCGGGTGATCAAGCAGGCGCTGGCGAGCGCCGGCGTCTCCCCGGCCGATGTCGACGTGGTCGAGGCGCACGGCACCGGGACCTCGCTGGGCGACCCGATCGAGGCCCAGGCCCTGCTCGCGGTGTACGGCCAGGACCGGCCCGAGGGCCGGCCGCTGTGGCTCGGCTCGATCAAGTCCAACCTCGGGCACACCCAGGCCGCCGCGGGCGTGGCGGGGGTGATCAAGATGGTGCAGGCGATGCGGCACGGCGAACTGCCCAGGACGCTGCACGTGGACCGCCCCTCCACCCAG
The DNA here is from genome assembly GCF_035976515.1 of Kitasatospora sp. NBC_01302. Taxonomy (NCBI): domain Bacteria; kingdom Bacillati; phylum Actinomycetota; class Actinomycetes; order Kitasatosporales; family Streptomycetaceae; genus Kitasatospora; species Kitasatospora sp. NBC_01302. The sequence goes on along the minus strand of NZ_CP108404.1, from coordinate 2,735,148 downwards.
GTGGACTGGACGGCGGGTGAGGTGCGGCTGCTGACCGAGGCCCAGGAGTGGCCCGAGAGCGGGCGGCCGCGGCGGGCGGCGGTCTCCTCGTTCGGGATCAGCGGCACCAATGCGCACGTGGTCCTCGAACAGGCCCCGGCGCTCGAAGCGCAGGCCCCTGAGGCGGACGGCGAACCGCAGGCCGCCGAGACGCAGGCCGAGACGCAGGCCGCCGACACCCCCGCGGTGGCCCCCGCGCCGCGGCTGGAGGCCGTCCCGTGGCTCCTGTCGGCGCGCACCCCCGAGGCGCTCGCCGAGCAGAAGCGCCGCCTGCGCGCCTGGGTCGAGGCCCGCCCCGGGCTGGACCCGGCGGAGGTGGCCTGGTCGCTGGCCTGCGCCCGCTCCTCCTGGGAGCACCGCGCGGTGGCCGTCGGCGGCTCCACCGGAGAACTGCTGGACGCCCTGGCCTCGGCCGCGGGCACCGTGGCCGGTCACGGGAAGCTGGCGTTCCTCTTCACCGGGCAGGGCTCGCAGCGCCTCGGCATGGGGCGGGAGCTGTACCGGGCGTTCCCGGTCTTCGCGGCCGCCTTCGACGAGGTATCCGCCCTGCTGGACCCGGAGTTGGAGATTCCGCTTGCCCGGGTGATCGAGGCGCAGCCGCAGCTGCTGAACCGCACCGACTACGCCCAGGCGGCGATCTTCGCCGTCGAGGTGGCGCTCTTCAGGCTGGTGGAGTCGCTGGGCGTGCGGCCCGACTACCTGGTCGGCCACTCGGTCGGCGAGCTGGCCGCCGCGCACGTCTCCGGCGTGCTGTCGCTGGAGGGCGCAGCCGCCCTGGTGCTGGCGCGCGGCGGCCTGATGAGCCGGCTGCCCGCGGGCGGCGCGATGGTGGCGATCCGGGCCACCGAGGCCGAGGTGCTGCCGCTGCTCGGCGAGCAGGTGGGCCTGGCCGCGGTCAACGGGCCGCGCTCGGTGGTGGTCTCGGGCGAGCACGAGGCGGTGCTGGCGCTCGCCGCCCGGTTCGGGAAGAGCACCCGGCTGACCGTCTCGCACGCCTTCCACTCCCCGCTGATGGAGCCGATGCGGGAGGAGTTCGCCCTCGTCGCCAAGGCGCAGTCGTACGGCGCGCCGGCCATCCCGATCGTCTCCACCGTGACCGGCGCCCTGGCCGGCGCCGAGGAGCTCGGCTCGCCGGACTACTGGGTGGACCACGTCCGCCGGCCCGTGCGGTTCGAACCGGCCGTGCGCGCACTGGCGGCCCTGGGCGTGCGCAGGCTGCTGGAGCTGGGACCGGACGCGGTGCTGACCGCGATGGCGCAGGACTGCCTCGACGGTGACCCGGTGGCCGCCGCGACCATGCGCCGCGACTCGGCCGAGACGCGCGAGCTGCTGGGAGGCCTGGCCCGCCTGCACGCCGACGGCGTGCCGGTCGACTGGGCCGCGCTCTTCGAAGGCCGTCGCCCGAACCGGGTCGACCTGCCGCTCTACCCGTTCCAGCGCACCCGGCTCTGGCTGGAGGCCACCGCCGCCGGCGGCGACCCGAGCGGCCTCGGCCAGCTCCCCGTCGAGCACCCGCTGCTGGCCGCGGCGAGCGAACTGCCCGACTCGGGCGGGCTGGTGCTGACCGGGCGGCTCTCCCGCTCCGCCCAGCCCTGGCTGGCCGACCACGCCGTGCACGGCACGGTGCTGCTGCCCGGTACGGCCCTGGTGGAGCTGGCGGTCCAGGCCGGCGACCGGGTCGGCTGCGCCCTGCTGGAGGAGTTGACGCTCCAGGCCCCGCTGACCCTGCCGGAGCACGGCGCGGTGGCGGTGCAGGTCGCCGTCGGCGCCGAGGACGCCGGGCGGCGCACGGTCGCGGTGTACTCCCGGCCCGCCGACGCGCCGGACACGCCGTGGAGCCGGAACGCCGGCGGCCTGCTCGCCGCCGCCGCCGAGGAGCCGCAGTTCGACCTGCGGGTCTGGCCGCCCGAGGGCGCCGAACCCATCGAGCTGGGCGAGCTCTACCCCAGGCTCACCGGGGTCGGCTACGGCTACGGCGAGGTGTTCCAGGGACTGCGCGCCGCGTGGCGGCGCGGCGAGGACCTGTTCGCCGAGGCCGCCCTGCCCGACCGCGCCCGGAGCACGGCCGCCGCCTTCGGCCTGCACCCGGCGCTGCTGGACGCGGCCCTGCACGTCAACCTGCTCGACCTGGGTGACGGGCAGGCGGTGCTGCCGTTCAGCTGGGGCGGGGTCACCCTGCACGCCGGCGGGGCCGGTGAGGTGCGGCTGCAGGTCGCCAAGGCCGGCTCGGATGCGGTCTCGCTGGCGGTCGCGGACGGCACCGGCGCGCCGGTGGCCACCGTCCGCACCCTGGTGGCCCGCCCGGTCTCGGCGGGGCAGCTGGCCGCCGGACCGGGGGAGTCGCTCTTCCGTCTGGAGCTGGTCCCGCTCGACCCCGCCCCGGCCGAGGCCCTGCCCGCGGACGCCGTGGTCTGCGGCCCCGACGACCTCGGCCTCGGCGTGCCGGTCCACCCGGACCTGGCCTCGATCGAGGCAGCGCCGGGCCTGGTCGTGCTGCCGGCGGCCACCATCGCCGGTGAGGTGCCCGCGGCGGTGCACCGGAGTGTCGGCGAAACCTTCTCCGTCCTGGGGGCCTTCCTGGCCGACCGGCGCTTCGACCACTCCCGGCTGGCGGTGGTGATCCGGGCCGATGAGCTCGCCCACGCGCCGCTGGCCGGACTGGTGCGGGCCGCCGAGGCGGAGAACCCCGGCCGCTTCCTGCTGGTGGACACCGACGGCGGCGCGGGCCTGGCCGCCGCGCTGGCCTGCGGCGAGCCCGAGGTCGCGGTGCGCGGGGGCGAGCTGTCGGTGCCCAGGCTCGCCAGGGCGAAGCCGGCGCAGCCGCCGCACTTCGACCCCGAGTCGTATGTGCTGATCACCGGCGGTCTCGGCGGCCTCGGGCAGCTGATCGCCCGTCACCTCGCGGGCGCCCACGGCGTGCGGCGGCTGCTGCTGACGGGTCGGCGGGGCGCGGACACCCCCGGCGCGGCCGAGCTGGCGGCCGAGCTCGAAGAGCTCGGCGCCGAGGTCGCGCTGGCGAGCTGTGACGCGGCCGACCGCGGTCAACTCACCGAGCTGCTGGCCCGCTACCCGGTCGGCGCCGTGGTGCACTCGGCCGGCGTGGTCGACAACGGGATGCTCGCCGCGCTCGGCCCCGAGCAGGTCGAGCGGGTGCTGCGGCCCAAGGTGGACGCCGCCTGGAACCTGCACGAACTCACGAAGGACCGCGAGCTCAGCGCCTTCGTGCTGTTCTCCTCCACCGCCGGTCTGCTGGTCGGCGGCGGCCAGTCCAACTACGCCGCCGCCAACGCCTTCCTGGACGGCCTCGCGGCCCACCGCCGGGCCGCCGGGCTGCCCGCCGTCTCGATGGCCTGGGGCCTGTGGTCCGAGGTCGGCGGCCTGGCCGACCAGGTGGACGCCGCCGACCTGGAGCGGATGCACCGGATGGGCCTGCCTCCGCTGCCCGCCGCCCAGGGCCTGGAGCTGTTCGACGCCGCCCTGGCCGCCGAGGACGCCCTCGTGGTGCCGATGCGCCTGGACGTCGCCGCGGTGCGCGCCAGGACCGACGGCGTCCCGACGCTGCTGCGCGGGCTGGTCCGCGGCGCCGCGCGCCGCGCCGCCGGGTCCGCGGCCACCTCCCGCGCCGACGCGCAGAGCGGCTGGCGGGAGCGCCTGGCCCCGCTGCCGGACGCCGACCGCGACCAGCTGCTGCTGGAGCTGGTGCTCACCGGGGTGGCCGCCGTCCTCGGCCACGCCTCGGCCCAGGCGCTCGACCCCGACAAGGCGTTCCAGGAGATGGGCTTCGACTCGCTGGCGGCGGTCGAACTGCGCAACCTGCTCGGCGCGGCCACCGGCCTCTCGCTGCCCGCCACCCTGGTCTTCGACCAGCCGGCACCGGTCGTCCTGACCGCCTACCTCAAGGCCGAACTCGTCCCCGGCCCGGCCGACCAGGCCCGGCTGATGGTCGCCGAGGTCGACCGGCTCGAAGCCGCGCTGACCGCGCTGCCGGACCAGGACGGCTCACACGCCCGGATCACCGCGCGCCTCGAAGCGCTGTTGCGGACCTGGCGGGACACCCACAGCACGGGCGGCGAGGCGCTGGACGACTTCGACACCGCCACCGACGAAGAACTCTTTGCGACGATCGACAACGAATCTGGAGTCCAGTGATGGTAGACCCGGCCAACGTCGACAGGCTCCGCGACTACCTGAAGCGGGCCACCACCGAGCTGGAGCGCACCCGCCGCCGGGTGCGCGAGCTGGAGGAGCTCCACCGCGAGCCGATCGCGATCATCGGGATGGCCTGCCGCTACCCCGGCGGCATCCGCTCGCCCGAGGACCTCTGGCGGATCGTCAGCGAGGGCACCGACGTGGTCTCCGGCTTCCCGGTGGACCGCGGGTGGGACGTGGAGAACCTCTACGACCCCGAGGTCGGCGCGCCCGGCAAGAGCTACGTGCGCCACGGCGGCTTCCTGCACGACGCCGCCGAGTGCGACCCCGCGTTCTTCGGCATCAGCCCCAAGGACGCGCCGGGCACCGACCCGCAGCAGCGGATGCTGCTGGAGACCTCCTGGGAGGCGTTCGAGCGGGCCGGCATCGACCCGCAGTCGATGAAGGGCACCAGGACCGGCGTCTTCGTCGGCCTGATGCACCACGACTACGTGGGCGGCACCATCTCCGGCAGCATCGTCTCGGGCCGGATCGCCTACACGCTGGGCCTGGAGGGGCCCGCGGTCACCATGGACACCGCGTGCTCCGCCTCTCTGGTGGCCCTGCACCAGGCGACCCAGTCGCTGCGCCGCGGCGAGTGCGAGTTCGCCCTGGTGGGCGGCGCCGCGGTGATGGCCAGCCCCGAGATGTTCATCGAGTTCAGCGAGCGGCGGGCGCTGGCGGCCGACGGGCGCTGCAAGTCCTTCTCCGAGGACGCGGACGGCGCCGCCTGGTCCGAGGGCGCGGGCGTGCTGCTGGTGGAGCGCCTGTCGGACGCCCGGCGCAAGGGGCACCGGGTGCTCGCGGTGGTCCGGGGCAGCGCGATCAACCAGGACGGCGCCTCCAACGGCATGACCGCGCCCAGCGGGCCGGCCCAGATCCGGGTGATCCAGGCGGCGCTGGCCGACGCCCAGTTGTCGCCGAACCAGATCGACGTGGTGGAGGCGCACGGCACCGGCACCAAGCTCGGCGACCCGATCGAGGCCCAGGCGGTCATCGCCGCCTACGGGCAGAACCGGCCCGAGGGCCGGCCGATGTGGCTGGGCTCGATCAAGTCCAACATGGGCCACCCGCAGGCCGCCGCCGGCGTGGCGGGCGTGATCAAGATGGTCATGGCGATGCGCCACGGCGTGCTGCCCAAGTCGCTGCACTCCGAGCGCCGCACCTCCGCGGTGGACTGGTCGGCGGGCGACGTCGAGCTGCTGACCGAGGCCCGGACCTGGCAGACCCACGGCCAGCCGCGCCGCGCCGCCGTCTCGGGCTTCGGGATCAGCGGCACCAACGCGCACACCATCCTCGAAGAGGCCCCCATCGAGGAGGCGTCGGCCCAGGATGCGGCAGAGCAGGCGCCGCGCGCCGCCCTGCCGGCCGTGCCCTGGGTGCTCTCCGCGAAGACCGCGGAGGCGGTCAAGGACCAGGCGAACCGGCTGATCGCCGCGACCGAGGACCTCGATCCGCTCGACGTCGGCTTCTCGCTGGCCACCACCCGCGCCCTGCTCACCCACCGCGCCGCGGTGGTCGGCCGCGACCGCGCCGAACTGCTCGAGGGGCTGCGCGCGCTGGCCGAGGGCCGGGAGCTGCCGCAGGTCGCCGCCGGCCCCGGCAAGCTCGCCGTGGTCTTCTCCGGCCAGGGCTCCCAGCGCCCCGGGATGGGACGCGAACTGCTGGAGGGCTTCCCCGAGTTCGCCCGCGCCTTCGACGAGATCTGCGCCGAGTTCGACCAGCACCTGGAGCGCCCGCTGCGCGAGGTGGTGCTGGACACCGAGTCCGAGCTGCTGAACCAGACCGTCTTCACCCAGGCCGGGCTGTTCGCCTTCGAGGTCGCGCTCTACCGCCTGCTGGAGTCCTGGGGCATCCGCCCCGACCTGCTCGGCGGGCACTCGATCGGCGAGGTGGTCGCCGCCCACGTCGCCGGTGTGCTCTCGCTGAGCGACGCCGTCACCCTGGTGGCCGCGCGCGGCCGGCTGATGCAGGCGCTGCCCACCGGCGGCGCGATGGTCGCGATCCGGGCGAGCGAGGCCGAGGTCGCCTCGCTGCTCACCGAGGGCGCCGACCTCGCCGCGGTCAACGGCGAGCGCGCGGTGGTCGTCTCGGGCGACGAGGAGGCGGTGCTCGCGGTGGCCGCCCGGTTCGAGAAGACCACCAGGCTGAAGGTCTCGCACGCGTTCCACTCGCACCGGATGGACGGCATGCTGGAGTCCTTCCGGGCCGTGCTCGACACGCTGGAGTTCCACCAGCCGCGGCTGCCGGTCGTGTCCAACCTGACCGGATCGCTCGCCGACGAGCTGACCTCGCCCGACTACTGGGTGCGCCACGTGCGCGAGGCCGTCCGGTTCCACGACGGCGTGCGCACGCTGGCCGCCGAGGGCGTCACCCGGCTGCTGGAGGTGGGCCCCGACTCGGTGCTCACCGGGATGTCCCAGGACATCGTGGCCGAGGTGGTCGCCACCCAGCGCCGCGACCGGGGCGAGGCCGGGGCGCTGCTGACGGCGCTCGGCCGGCTGCACGTCAGCGGCCTGAGCCCCGACTGGTCGGCGCTGTTCACCGGCGCCCGCGTGGTGGACCTGCCGACCTACCCCTTCCGGCGCGACCGGCACTGGGAGAACGCCCCCTCCATCACGGCGGCCAGTGCCCCGGGCCGGGCCGGCGACGAGGGCGCCGAGTTCTGGGAGCTGGTCCGGGAGCAGGACGTGGCCGCGGTCGCCGCCACCCTCGGCGTGGACGACCAGGCCCCGGTGGCCGCGCTCGTCCCGGCACTGGCCTCCTGGTACGACCAGCGGCAGGCCAACGCCACCGTGGACGGCTGGCGCTACCGCGTCGGCTGGCGGATGCTGCCTGGCTCCGAGGACCGCACCGCCGCGTTCCGCTGGCTGGCCGTGGTCTCCGAGGCGCTGGCCCAGGACCCGTGGGTCGAGGCCGCGCTGGCCGCGCTGCGCGAGCGCGGCCACCAGGTCGAGCTGCTGGCCGTGCCCGCGGCCGCGCAGCAGCGCACCGCCCTGGCCGCACTGCTCGACGGCCGCGGTGCGGTGGACGGCGTGCTCTCCCTGCTGGCGCTCGACACCCGGGCGGCCGTGACCGCCGCGCTGGTCCAGGCGCTCGGCGACACCGGGATCGCGGCGAAGCTGTGGGCCGTCACCCGGGACGCGATGGCCCACGAGTCCTCGGCCCGCCCGAGCGGCTTCGCCCAGGCCGAGGTCTGGGGCCTGGGCCGGGTGGCCGCGCTGGAGCACCCCGAGCGCTGGGGCGGTCTGCTCGACCTGCCCGCCGAGCCCGGCCCGCTCACCCTGGCCCGACTCGCCACCGCGCTCACCGCCTACGGCGACGAGGACCAGCTGGTGCTGCGCGAGTCCGGCCTGTTCGCCCGCCGCCTGGAGCACGCGCCGGTGCGGCCCGGAACCCCGTGGCAGCCCACCGGCACGGTGCTGGTCACCGGCGCCACCGGCGCGGTCGGCGCCCGGGTGGCGAACTGGCTGGCCGAGCAGGGCGCCGAGCACCTGCTGCTCACCAGCCGCCGCGGCGAGGCGGCGCCCGGCGCCGCCGAACTGCAGCAGGAGCTGGCCGCGACCGGCACCAAGGCCACCTTCGCCGCCTGCGACGCGGCCGACCGCGAGAGCCTGGCCGCGCTGCTGGCCACCGTCCCGGCCGAGCACCCGCTGACCGCCGTGATCCACCTGGCGGGCGTGCTCGACGACGGCGTGCTGGACGCGCTCACCCCCGAGCGCTTCGCCACGGTGCTGCGGCCCAAGGCACAGGCCGCCCTGAACCTGCACGAGCTCACCGCGGAGCTGGACCTGTCGGCGTTCGTCCTCTTCTCCTCGCTCACCGCCACCGTCGGCGGCGCCGGGCAGGCCAACTACGCGGCGGCCAACGCCTTCCTGGACGCGCTGGCCGAGTACCGGCGCGGCGAGGGCCTGGCGGCCTCCTCGATCGCCTGGGGCCTGTGGGGCGGCGGCGGCATGGCCGACCACGGCGCCGTGCGGGACGCGGGCCGCAGCCTCGGCATCTCCGCCATGGACCCCGACCGGGCGCTGACCGCGCTGCGCCGGGCGCTGGAGGGCGGCGAGACCACGCTGACCGTGGCCGACGTGGACTGGACCCGGTTCGCGCCCGCCTTCGGCGCCGCCCGGCCCAGCCCCCTGCTGGCCGACCTGCCCGAGGTCCAGGGCCTGGCGGCCGGCGGCGGCGGTGACAACGCGGTCCCCGACGGCTTCGCCCAGAAGCTGGCCGGCCTGACCGGCGGCGAGCGCAAGCGCGCCCTGGTGGACCTGGTCTGCACCCAGGCCGCCACCGTGCTCGGCTACGGCGCGGCCGGCGGGATCGAGCCCAGCACCGCCTTCCGCGACCTCGGCTTCGACTCGCTGACCTCGGTGGACCTGCGCAACCGGCTCAGCACCGCCGCCGGGGTGGCCCTGCCGGCCACGCTGATCTTCGACTACGCAACGCCCGCCGCGCTGGCCGAGCACCTCGGCAGCGAGCTGGGCGAGGGCACAGGCGGCTCCTCGGCCGACGCACTGCTGGCCGAACTCGACCGGCTGGAGGCCGCGTTCGGCGACCTGAAGGTCGAGGAGATCGAGCAGGGCCGGTTCACCGCCCGCCTGCAGGCGATGCTCAACGGGCTGACCGAGACGCTGTCCGCCGCCGGCGGCGAGTCGGTCGCGGGCCGGCTGGAGAACGCCTCCGCCGACGACATCTTCGCCTTCATCGACAACGAGCTCGGCACGGCGTGACGACGTGACTGAGAGCAAGCACGCCCCGCACGCCAGGCTGAATCTTTCGCACAGAAGTGGCCACAATCGATGACCAACGATGACAAGCTGCTCGACTATCTCAAGAGGGTCACCGCCGATCTGGCCCAGACCCGGCAGCGGCTGCGCGACGTGGAGACCGAGGAGAAGGAACCCATCGCCATCGTGGCGATGAGCTGCCGGTTCCCCGGCGGCGTCAGCACCCCCGAGGAGCTCTGGCGGCTGGTCGACGAGGGCACCGATGCCATCACGGACTTCCCGGACAACCGGGGCTGGGACGGCGAGGCGCTCTACGACCCCGACCCGGACGCCGCCGGCAAGAGCTATGTGCTGCGGGGCGGGTTCCTGCACGAGGCCGCCGACTTCGAGCCGGACTTCTTCGGCATCTCGCCGCGTGAGGCGCTGCTGATGGATCCCCAGCAGCGCCTGCTCCTGGAGGTGGCCTGGGAGGCGCTGGAGCGCGGCGGCATCGCGCCGGACTCGGTGCGCGGCGCCCGGATCGGGGTGTTCGCGGGCACCAACGGCCAGGACTACCGCGACGTGCTGGCGAAGCTGCCGGAGGACCCCGAGGCGGCGCTCGGCACCGGTGTGCTGGCGGCGGTGATGGCCGGGCGGATCTCCTACACCCTCGGCATCGAGGGGCCCGCGGTCACCATCGACACCGCGTGCTCCTCGGCCCTGGTCGCGCTGCACCTGGCGGTGCAGGCGCTGCGCCAGCGCGAGTGCACGCTGGCGATGGCCGGCGGTGTCTCGGTGATGTCCACCCCGGGCGCGTTCGTCGCCTTCAGCCGTCAGCGCGGGCTCTCGCTGGACGGCCGGTGCAAGTCCTTCGCCGACGAGGCGGACGGCACCGGCTGGGGCGAGGGCGCCGGGATGCTGCTGTTGGAGCGGCTCTCGGACGCGCGGCGCAACGGGCACGAGGTGCTGGCGGTGGTTCGCGGCTCGGCCGTGAACCAGGACGGTGCCTCGAACGGGCTGACCGCGCCCAACGGTCCGTCGCAGCAGCGGGTGATCCGTCAGGCGCTGGCGAGCGCGGGGCTGTCGGCGACCGAGGTCGACGTGGTGGAGGCGCACGGCACCGGCACCACGCTGGGTGACCCGATCGAGGCGCAGGCGCTGCTGGCCACCTACGGTCAGGGCCGCTCGGCGGACCGGCCGCTCTGGCTGGGCTCGATCAAGTCGAACATCGGTCACACCCAGGCGGCGGCCGGTGTCGCGGGTGTCATCAAGATGGTCCAGGCGATGCGCCACGGCGTGCTGCCCAGGACCCTGTTCGCGGAGCAGCCCTCCAGCAAGGTGGACTGGTCGGCGGGCGAGGTCAGGCTGCTGACCGAGGCCCGCGCCTGGCCGGAGGTCGAGCGTCCGCGCCGGGCCGCGATCTCCTCCTTCGGGGCGAGCGGCACCAACGCGCACACCATCATCGAGCAGGCCCCTGTGGAGGAGGCCGCCGAGCGTGAGCCGGGCAGCGCGCCCTCGACCATCCCATGGCTGCTCTCCGGGCGCACCCCCGAGGCCCTGCGCGAGCAGGCGCGACGGCTGGCCGCCGTGGCGGACACGCTGGACCCGGTGGACGCCGGCTTCTCGCTGGCCACCACCAGGACCGCCCAGCAGTACCGGGCCGTGCTGCTCGGCCAGGACCGCGAAGCGCTGGTGACCGGCCTGAACGCGCTGGCCGAGGGCGCGCCCGGGGTGCTCCAGGGCCGTACCACCAAGGGGCTGACGGCCTTCCTGTTCACCGGCCAGGGCTCGCAACGCCCGGGTATGGGCCGGGAGTTGTACCAGGAGTTCGAGACCTTCCGGCAGGCCTTCGACGAGGTCTGCACGCACTTCGACAGTGGCGACAGCGGCAATGTCGAGGGCGGCCTCAAGGGCCTGGTCTTCGGCGACGACGCCGAGCCGCTGAACCGGACCGCCACCACCCAGGCCGCCCTCTTCGCGTTCGAGGTGGCGTTGTTCCGGTTGGTGGAGTCCTGGGGTGTGGTGCCGGACTTCCTGGCGGGGCATTCGATCGGTGAGGTGGTGGCCGCGCATCTGGCGGGGGTGCTGTCGTTGGCGGATGCGTGCCGTCTGGTGGCGGCGCGGGGTCGGCTGATGCAGGCGTTGCCGGCCGGTGGGGCGATGGTGGCGGTGCAGGCGGGTGAGGCCGAGGTGCTGCCGCTGCTGACCGAGGGGGTCGGTATCGCGGCGGTGAACGGGCCGCGTTCGGTGGTGGTCTCGGGCGAGGAAGCGGCGGTGCTGAGGGTCGCGGAGTCGTTCGGGAAGTCCAAGCGGCTGAAGGTCTCGCACGCGTTCCACTCGCCGCTGATGGAGCCGATGCTGGCGGAGTTCCGTGAGGTGGTGTCCGGGCTGTCCTACGGCCGGGCGCGTGTGCCGGTGGTCTCCAACCTCACGGGTGCGCTCGCCACCGAGGAGCTGGCGGACCCAGAGTACTGGGTGCGCCACGTGCGCGAGGCCGTCCGTTTCCACGACGGCATCCGGGCCCTTGAGGCCGCGGGCGTCACCCGTTTCGTGGAGCTGGGCCCCGACGCCGTGCTGACCGCGATGGCCCGCGAGTGCCTGGACTCCGAGGAGGCCGTGCTCGCCGCCGCCACCCGGCGCGAGCGCCCCGAGCCGGAGACCCTGCTCACCGCGCTGGCCCAGCTGCACATCGGTGGCTGCTCGCCCGACTGGGGCAGCCTGTTCCAGGGGGCCGCCCGGGTCGACCTGCCCACCACCGCCTTCCAGCGCAGCCGCTTCTGGGTCGAGGTCCCGGCCTCGGTCGGCGACGTCGCCTCCGTCGGCCTGGACTCCACCGAGCACCCGCTGCTCGGCGCGGCCACCATGCTGGCGGACTCGGACGGCGCGGTGCTCACCGGGCGGCTCTCGGTGCGCACCCACCCGTGGCTGGCCGACCACGTGGTCGGCGACCGGGTCGTGGTGCCCGGCACCGCCATGGTCGAACTGGCCATCAGGGCCGGCGACCAGGTCGGCTGCGGCCACCTGGAGGAGCTCACCCTGGAGGTGCCGCTGGTCCTGCCCGAGCAGGACGGCATCCGGGTGCAGGTCACCGTCGGCGCCCCCGACGCCGCCGGCAGCCGCACGGTGAGCGTCTACTCGCGCGCCGAGAGCGTGGCCGCCGACGTGCCGTGGACCCTGCACGCCTCCGGTCTGCTCGGCCGGGCGCCCGCACGTGCGGGCGAACGCCTCACCGAGTGGCCGCCGGCCGGTGCCGAGGCGCTGGAGACGGCCGGCCTCTACGAGCGGCACGCCGCCTCGGGCCTGCACTACGGTCCGACCTTCCAGGCGCTGCACGCCGCCTGGCAGCGCGGTGACGAACTGTTCGCCGAGGTCCGCCTGGCCGAGCGCCCGGCCGCCGACGCGGCCCGGTTCGGCCTGCACCCGGCCGCCTTCGACGCCGCGCTGCACGCGCTCGCCCTGCTCGGCGACGGCTCCGACGACGAGACCGCCCGGCTGCCCTTCATGTTCTCCGGCGTCTCGCTGCACGCGGTCGGCGCCTCGGTGCTGCGGGTGCGGCTGCTCGCCACCGGCGCGCACTCCTTCGCCGTCGACCTGGCCGACGCCACCGGCGCGCCGGTCGCCTCGGTGGCCTCGCTGGCCTCCCGCCCGCTGACCAACCTGCGCCAGCAGCAAGGCCCTTCGAGCGACGCGCTGTTCCGGCTCGGCTGGCACCCGGTCCAGCTGGCCGAGACGGCAGCCGAGACCGACCACCGCCTGCTGCACAGCGTGGCGGGCAACGACGCCGAGGCCGTCCGTGCGGCCGTCCACACGGCGCTGGCCGCCGCGCAGGACGAGGACCCGCGCCCGCTGATCGTGGTCACCCGCGGCGCGCTCTCGCTCGCCGGGGAGGCGGTGGCCGACCTGGCGGGCGCCGCGGTGTGGGGCCTGCTGCGCTCGGCGCAGTCGGAGAACCCCGACCGCTTCGTGCTGCTGGACCTCGACGCGGACGCCGACGCCGAGGCGCTCGCCGCGTCCGTGCTCGCCAGCGGCGAGCCGCAGCTGGCGATCCGCGCCGGCGCGGCCCACGCGGCCCGGCTGACCGCCGCCGAGCTCAGCGCCGAGGCCGCGGCGGAGCTCGACCCCGAGGGCACCGTGCTGCTGACCGGCGCGACCGGCGGCCTGGGCCCGGTGCTCGCCCGGCACCTGGTCACCGCCCTCGGCGCGCGCCGCCTGCTGCTGCTCAGCCGGCGCGGCGGCGCGGACGAGCTGACCGCCGAACTCACCGGGCTCGGCGCGCAGGTCACCGTCCGCGCCTGCGACGTGGCCGACCGCGCCGCGCTCGCCGAGGTGCTGGCGCAGGTCCCGGCCGAGCACCCGCTCACCGCCGTGGTGCACGCCGCCGGGCTGCTCGACGACGGCGTGGTCGCCTCGCTGACCCCCGAGCGGATCGACGCCGTGCTGCGGCCCAAGGTGGACGGCGCGCTCAACCTGCACGAGCTCACCGCCGCAGCGCCGCTGCGCGCCTTCGTGCTCTTCTCCTCGGTCGCCGGGCTGGTGGGCGCACCGGGCCAGGGCAACTACGCGGCGGCCAACGCCTTCCTGGACGCGCTGGCCGCCCAGCGCCACGCGCTCGGCCTGCCCGCCCTCTCGCTGGCCTGGGGGCCGTGGGCACCGGTCGGCGGGATGACCAGCGGCCTGGACGCCGCCGACCGGGCGAGGATCTCGCGCGGCGGCATGACCGAGCTGTCCGCCGAGGACGGCGTGGCGCTCTTCGATCTGGCCCGGGCCACCGGGCTGGCGGCGCTGGCCCCGGTGCGGCTGAACCTTGCGGCGTTGCGCGGCCAGGGTGCCGCGCTCGCCCCGGTGTTCCGCTCCCTGGTGGGCCGCACCGTGCGCCGCGAGGCGGTGGCGGTCGAGGGCCCGGAGTTCTCCTTCGCCGACACGATGGCCGAACTCGGCGAGCAGGAGCGGGCGGACGCGCTGCTCCAGCTGGTCCGGGCCCAGGTCGCGGCCGTGCTCGGGCACGCCTCCGCGGAGGCGATCGACCCGGGCCGGGCCTTCCAGGACCTCGGCTTCGACTCGCTGGCCGCCGTCGAGCTGCGCAACGCGCTCACCGCCGGGACCGGCCAGCGGCTGCCCGCCACCCTCGTCTTCGACTACCCGTCGCCCGAGGCCCTGGCCGGCCACCTCGCCACGAAGTTCAGCGGCGTCACGTCCGGTCCGCGCAAGGCCGTTCGGGCGAGCACGGCCCGCACCGACGAGCCGATCGCGATCGTGGGCATGTCCTGCCGCTACCCGGGCGGGGTGACCTCGCCGCAGGAGCTGTGGGACCTGGTGATCGGCGAGAGCGACGCGATCAGCGCCTTCCCGGACAACCGGGGCTGGGACATCGACCGGATCTACGACCCGACCCGCGAGCGCCCCGACACCAGCTACGTCCACGAGGGCGGGTTCCTGCACGAGGCGGGGGCCTTCGATGCGGGGTTCTTCGGGATCTCGCCTCGTGAGGCGCTGTTGATGGATCCGCAGCAGCGGTTGCTGTTGGAGGGTTCCTGGGAGGCGCTGGAGGGTGCGGGGATCGATCCGCTGTCGTTGAAGGGCAGTCGTACCGGTGTGTTCGCCGGGGTGATGTACCACGACTACTTCGGTGCGTTCGGCAGTGGCAGCATCGTCTCGGGTCGGGTGGCCTACACGCTCGGGCTGGAGGGGCCGACGCTGTCGATCGACACGGCGTGCTCCTCCTCGCTGGTGGCGCTGCACCTGGCGGCGCAGTCGCTGCGCGGTGGCGAGTCCACCCTCGCCCTGGTGGGCGGCGTCGCGGTGATGTCGACCCCGGACCCGTTCGTGGAGTTCAGCCGCCAGGGCGCGCTCGCCCCCGACGCGCAGTGCCGCCCGTTCGCCACCGGCGCCGGCGGCACGGTCTGGGGCGAGGGCGTCGGCGTCCTGGTCCTGGAGCGCCTCTCCGACGCCCGGCGCAACGGGCACCAGGTGCTGGCCGTGGTCCGCGGCACCGCCGTCAACCAGGACGGCGCCTCCAACGGCCTGACCGCGCCCAACGGCCCGTCCCAGCAGCGGGTGATCGAGCAGGCCCTGGCCAACGCCGGGCTCTCGGCGACCGAGGTCGACGTGGTCGAGGCGCACGGCACCGGCACCACGCTGGGCGACCCGATCGAGGCGCAGGCGCTGCTGGCCACCTACGGCCAGGACCGCAGCGAGGACCGGCCGCTCTGGCTGGGCTCGATCAAGTCCAACATCGGCCACACCCAGGCCGCCGCCGGCGTGGCGGGCGTCATCAAGATGGTCCAGGCGATGCGCCACGGCGTGCTGCCCAGGACCCTGCACGTCGACGAGCCCTCCAACCACGTGGACTGGGCGGCCGGCGAGGTCCGGCTGCTGACCGAGGCCCGGGCCTGGCCCGAGACCGAGCGCCCGCGCCGGGCCGGGATCTCCTCCTTCGGGATCAGCGGCACCAACGCGCACACCATCATCGAACAGGCCCCGGCCACCACCGGGCAGCCCGAAGGAGGGACGAGTGCGGCGCCGGCCACGGCCCCGTGGCTGCTCTCCGCGAAGTCCCGGGCGGCGCTGCCCGCCCAGGCCGCACGGCTGCTGGCCTTCGTGGACGCCAACCCCGAGCTCGCGCCCGCGGACCTGGCCCACGCCCTGGCCACCACCCGCGCCCACTTCGAGCACCGCGCGGCCATCGTCGGCGCGGACCGCGCCGAACTGCGCGACTCGCTGGCCGCGTTGGCCGCCGGGCGGACCGCCCCCGGGCTCGTCGAGGGCACCGCCACCGGCTCCCGCCCGGTCTTCGTCTTCCCGGGCCAGGGCTCCCAGTGGCAGGGCATGGCCACCGAACTGCTGGCCTCCTCACCGGTGTTCGCGGCCAGGATGGCCGAGTGCGCCGCCGCCTGCGCGCCGTTCACCGACTGGGACCTGCTGGCCGAGCTGAACGGCCCGCTGGACCGGGTGGACGTCGTCCAGCCGCTGCTCTGGGCCGTCATGGTCTCGCTCGCGCAGACCTGGATCTCGCACGGGGTGCGCCCCGCCGCGGTGATCGGGCACTCCCAGGGCGAGATCGCGGCGGCCGTGGTGGCCGGCGCGCTGTCGCTGGAGGACGGCGCCCGGATCGTCACCCTGCGCAGCCAGGCCATCGCCCAGGACCTGTCCGGCGGGGGCGGCATGATGTCGGTCGCGCTGCCGGTCGAGCAGGTGGAGGAGCGGCTGGCCGCCTTCGACGGGCAGCTCTCCGTCGCCGCGCACAACGGGTCGGGCTCGGTCGTGGTCTCCGGCTTCGTGGACGCCCTGGACCGCCTGCAGGCCCAGCTCAAGGACGAGGGCGTGCGGGTCAAGCGGCTGCCGGTGGACTACGCCTCCCACTCCGCGCAGGTCGAGTCGATCCGGACCAGGCTGCTCCGGACCCTGGCGGACGTCTCGCCGCGCCCCGCCGAGGTGCCCTTCCACTCGACCGTCACCGGCGAGCTCATCGACACCACCGAGCTGAACGCCGAGTACTGGTACACCAACCTGCGCCAGACCGTGCTCTTCGAGCAGGCCGCCGGGGCGGTGGTCGGCAAGGGCCACGGCGTGTTCATCGAGTGCAGCCCGCACCCGGTGCTCACCGTCGGCCTCCAGGAGACCTTCGAGGGCGTGCGGGCGCTGGGCTCGCTGCGCCGCGAGGAGGGCGGCCCGGACCGGTTCGCCGCCGCGCTCGGCGAGGCCTTCGTGCACGGCGTCGCGGTCGACTGGCGACAGGTCTTCGAGGGCCTGCGCCCGCGCCGGGTCGAGCTGCCGACCTACGCCTTCCAGCACGAGCAGTTCTGGCTGGACAGCGTCTCCGGCAACGCCGACGTCACCTCGGCCGGTCTCACCCCGACCGACCACCCGGTCCTGAGCGCGGCGATGACCCGCGCCGACACCGACGGCACCGTCCTCACCGGCCGCCTCTCGCTGGGCACCCACCCGTGGCTGGCCGACCACGTGGTCGGCGGGGAGCTGCTGTTCCCCGGCACCGGCTACCTCGAACTGGCCCTCCAGGCCGCCGACCAGGTGGGCCTGGGCCGGGTCGCCGACCTCACCCTGCACGCCCCGCTGGTCTTCCCCGAGCACGGCGCGGTGCAGCTGCAGGTGGTGGTCGGCGCGGCGGCGCAGTCCGGCCGCCCGGTCGGCATCTACTCGCGCGCCGAGAGCGAGGCCGACGACCAGCCGTGGACCCGGCACGCCGACGGCGTGCTCGCCCAGGGCGGCGCACCCGCCGAGCCGGAGCTCACCCTCTGGCCGCCCACCGGCGCCGAGCCGATCGATCTCGACGGGGTGTACGAGCAGCTCGCCGAGGCCGGGCTCGCCTACGGGCCCGCCTTCCAGGGCCTGCGCGCCGCCTGGCGCCTGGGCCAGGAGGTCTACGCCGAGGTGGCCTTCGCCCAGCAGGTGGACGGCTACGGCCTGCACCCGGCGCTGGCGGACGCCGCCCTGCACGCGGTCGGCCTGACCGGTGTCGCCGCGGACGAGGCGCTGCTGCCGTTCGCCTGGTCCGAGGTGCAGCTGCACGCGACCGGCGCCAAGGAGCTGCGGGTGCGGGTCAGGCCGCTGGGGCAGAGCGGCGCGGTGGAGCTGACCCTCGCCGACGCCGGCGGCGCGCCGGTGGCGAGCGTCGGCTCGCTCGTCCTGCGCCCGATCCCGGCCGAACAGCTCGCCGCCGCCGCCAGGTCGGCGCGGGCGGGCGCGCTCTACCAGGTGGAGTGGATCACCGCGCCGACCCCGGCCGCCGGCCCCGCCCACGAGGCGGTGGTGCTGCGCAGCCCGGCGGGCACGAGTGCGGACGAGGTACGGGCGGCCGTGCACACCGTCCTCGAGCAGTTGCGCGAGCACCTGGCGGGCGAGGCCACCGTGCTGGTGGCCACCGGCGCCGACCTGGCCGGTGCGGCGGTTGCCGGACTGGTCCGTTCGGCGCAGTCGGAGAACCCGGAGCGGATCGTCCTGGTCGAGCTCGACCAGGACCCGGCCTCCGAGGCGCTGCTGCCCGCCGCCCCGGCCGTGGGCGAGCCGCACCTGGCGATCCGCGGCGGTGCCGTCCAACTGCCCCGCCTCGTGCGGGCCGAGGCGGCCGCGGACGACGCGCCGTTGGAGCTCGACCCCGCGGGCACCGTGCTGCTGACCGGCGCGAGCGGTGCACTGGGCACCCTGATCGCCCGCCGGCTGGTCACCGAGTGGGGCGTGCGGCACCTGCTGCTGCTCAGCCGCCGCGGCGCGGCCCCCGAGCTCGTCACCGAACTCACCGAGCTCGGCGCCGAGGTCACCACCGCCGCCTGCGACGTGGCGGACCGCGCGGCGCTGGCCGAGGTGCTGGCGCAGGTCCCGGCCGGCCGGCCGCTGACCGCCGTGGTGCACGCGGCCGGGGTGCTCGCCGACGGCGTGCTCTCCTCGCTCACCGCCGAGCGGCTGGACGCGGTGCTGCGCCCCAAGGTGGACGCGGCCTGGCACCTGCACGAGCTGACCGCCGGTCTGGACCTCAAGGCGTTCGTGCTCTTCTCCTCGGCCGCCGCCACCCTCGGCTCGCCGGGGCAGGCCAACTACGCCGCGGCCAACGCTTTCCTGGACGCGCTGGCCGGCCACCGCCGCCGGCTCGGCCTGCCGGGCCAGTCGCTGGCCTGGGGCCTGTGGGCGCAGGCCAGCGGGATGACCGGCACGCTGGACGACACCGACCTGTCCCGGATCTCCCGGGGCGGCGTGGCGGCGCTGGCCACCGAGGAGGGCCTGGCGCTCTTCGACGAGGCGCTGCACTCCCGGCACCCCGCCGTGCTGCCGATGAAGCTGGAACCGGCCGGACTGCGGGCCCAGGGCGATGCCCTGTCACCGCTCTTCCGCGCCCTGGTGCGCTCCCGGCGCCAGGCCGTCTCCGGCCAGCCGACCGCCGGCGCGGACTCGCTGCGCGGCCGCCTTGCCGCCCTCGGCGAGGCCGAACGGAGGCCGTTCCTGGTGGAGTTGGTGCGCACCCAGGCCGCCTCGGTGCTCGGGCACCGCTCGGCGGAGGCGGTGGAGCCGCACAAGGCCTTCCGCGAGCTGGGCTTCGACTCGCTGGCCGCGGTCGAACTGCGCAACGGCCTGGCGGCGGCCACCGGGCTGCGGCTGCCGGCCACCCTGGTGTTCGACTACCCCAACCCCGTCGAGCTGGCCGGCTACCTGCTCGACCAGCTGGTCGGCAACCTGGCCGCCGTGGCGGTGCAGACCGCGCCCAGCGGCGCGGACGACGAGCCGATCGCGATCATCGGGATGAGCTGCCGCTACCCCGGCGGCGTCAACTCGCCCGAGGACCTGTGGCAGCTGGTCGTCGGCGAGGTGGACGCCATCGGCGAGTTCCCCACCGACCGGGGCTGGGACCTGGAGTCGCTCTACGACCCGACCCTGGACCGCCCCGGCACCAGCTACGCCAAGCACGGCGCGTTCCTGTACGACGCCGGCGACTTCGACGCCGACTTCTTCGGCATGGACCCGGAGGAGGCGCTGGTCACCGACCCGCAGCAGCGGGTGCTGCTGGAGACCGCCTGGGAGGCGCTGGAGCGGGCCGCCATCGACCCGGCCTCGCTGCGCGGCAGCGCGACCGGGGTGTTCGCCGGCGTGATGTACCACGACTACTTCGAGAGCTACGGCTCCGGCAGCGTGGTCTCGGGCCGGGTCGCCTACACGCTCGGCCTGGAGGGGCCGACGCTGACGGTGGACACCGCCTGCTCCTCCTCGCTGGTGGCGCTGCACCTCGCGGTGCAGTCGCTGCGCCAGGGCGACTGCACCCTGGCCCTGGCCGGCGGGGTGACGGTGATGGCCACCCCGGGGACCTTCGTCGAGTTCAGCCGGCAGCGCGGCCTGTCCCGCGACGGGCGCTGCCGCCCGTTCGCGGACGCCGCCAACGGCACCGGCTTCGGCGAGGGCGCGGGCGTCCTGCTGCTGGAGCGGCTCTCCGAGGCCCGCCGCAACGGCCACCAGGTGCTGGCCGTGGTGCGCGGCACCGCGATGAACCAGGACGGTGCCTCCAACGGCATCACCGCCCCCAACGGTCCCGCCCAGCAGCGGGTGATCCGCCGCGCGCTGGCGGCGGCGGGCGTGCCCGGCGGCGAGGTCGACCTGGTCGAGGCGCACGGCACCGGCACCACGCTGGGCGACCCGATCGAGGCGCAGGCCCTGATCGCGACCTACGGCAGCGAGCACACCGAGGAGCGCCCGCTCTGGCTCGGCTCCATCAAGTCGAACATCGGACACACCCAGGCCGCGGCCGGGGTGGCCGGTGTGATCAAGATGGTGCAGGCGATCCGCCACGGGGTGCTGCCCAAGTCCCTGCACGTGGACGAGCCGTCCCGGCACGTCGACTGGACGGACAGCCACGTCCGGCTGCTCACCGAGTCGTTGGCGTGGCCCGCGTACGACCACCCGCGCCGGGCCGGGATCTCCTCCTTCGGGATCAGCGGCACCAACGCGCACGTGGTGATCGAGGCCGCCCCCGAGCAGGAGCCCGCCGCAGCAACCGCGCCGCAGCAACCGGACCTGCAGGCCCCGCTGCTGCTCTCGGGCCACAGCCCGCAGGCGCTGCGCGAGCAGGCCGAGCGGCTGGCGGGTCACCTGGGCGAGCGGGCCGAGCTCGATCCGCGCCAGGTCGCGGCGGCGCTGGCGAACACCCGCGGCCACCACGCCCACCGGGCGGCGGTCAGCGGCGCCGACCGGGACGAACTCCTGCGCGGCCTGCGGGCGCTGGCCGAGGGGCAGAGCGTGCCGAGTGTGGCGCTCGGCACCCCGGCAGCCGGTCGCACCGCGTTCCTGTTCTCCGGTCAGGGCTCGCAACTGGTCGGCATGGGCGAGGAGTTGATCGAGACATATCCCGCCTTCGCGGCCGCCTTCGAGGAGGTGTGCGAGCAGCTGGACCCGCTGCTGGAGCGGCCGCTGCGCGAGGCGCTGTCCTCGGCCGAGCTGCTGGACCGCACCGAGTACACCCAGCCCGCCCTGTTCGCGCTCGAAGTCGCGCTCTTCAGGCTGCTGGAGTCCTTCCGCATCCGCCCCGACCTGCTGGCCGGGCACTCCATCGGCGAGTTCGCCGCCGCCCAGGTGGCCGGGGTCTGGTCGCTGGCCGACGCCGCCCGACTGGTCGCCGCGCGCGGCCGGCTGATGCAGGCGCTGCCCGCCGGCGGTGCGATGGTGGCGGTCAAGGCCACCGAGGCCGAGATCGAGCCGCTGCTGACCGAGCGGGTGAGCATCGCGGCGGTCAACGGGCCGAGCTCCGTGGTGATCTCGGGCGAGGCGGCGGCGGTGCGGGCGATCGCCGAGCGGTTCGAGCGGACCAGGGAGCTGACGGTCAGCCACGCCTTCCACTCGCCGCTGATGGAGCCGATGCTGGCGCAGTTCCGCGAGGTCGCGGCCGGGCTGGAGTACCACCCGCCGCGGATCGCCGTCGTCTCCACCCTGACCGGTGCACAGGCCTCGGCCGAGGAGCTGTGCTCGCCCGAGTACTGGGTGCGCCACGTGCGCGAGGCGGTGCGCTTCGCCGACGGCGTGCGGGCACTGGCGGAGGCCGGCGCGCGCCGGTTCGTCGAGATCGGTCCGGGCGGGGTGCTCACGGCGCTGGCCGCCGAGAGCCTGAGCGGCGAGGCCGCGCTGATCCCGCTGCTGCGCAAGGACCGGCCGGAGCCGGCCGCGCTGCTCACCGCCCTGGGCGCCTTCCACGTCCACGGCGGCACGGTGGACTGGGCCCGGCTGCTGCCCACCGCCGGCACGGTCGAGCTGCCGACGTACGCCTTCCAGCGCCGCCGGTACTGGATGGCGAGCGAGCCGGTGGGCTATCGGGCGACGGCCGACCACCCGCTGCTGGGCAGCGCCGTGGACCTCGCGGGAGGCGAGGGCACGCTGTTCACCGGACGGCTCTCGCTGCAGAGCCACCCCTGGCTGGCCGATCACGCGGTCGGCGGAGTGGTGCTGCTGCCCGGCGCGGCCTTCGTCGAGATGGCGCTGGCGGCCGGCGCGGACCTCGGGGCCGGCGCGGTCGAGGAGCTGACCATCGCCGAACCCCTGCTGCTGCCCGAGCAGGGCACGGTCCGGCTGCAGTGCACCGTGCGTCCGGCCGACGAGGGGACCTGGACGTTCCAGGTGTACTCCCGCACGGCGGACGGCGAGCCGTGGACCTCGCACGCCACCGGGCTGCTGCGGGCCGCTTCGGCCCCGGCGCCCGGCACGCCGCAGGCCTGGCCGCCGGCCGGCGCCGAGGCGCTCGACCTGACGGGCACCTATGAGCGCCTGGCCGAGCTCGGCGCCGAGTACGGCCCGCTGTTCCAGGGGCTGCAGGCCGCCTGGCGGCTGGGCGAGGAGGTCTTCGCCGAGGTCGAACTCCCGCTGGAGGCCGACCGGTTCGGCATCCACCCGGCGCTCTTCGACGCCTCGCTGCACGCGATCGGGCTGCGGGCGGGGGCGGCGCAGCGGATGAGCCTGCCGTTCGCCTGGAGCGGGGTCGAGCTGTACGCGGTGGGCGCGCGGGCGCTGCGGGTGCGGATCGGCCCGGCCGGCCCGGACGCGGTGCGGATCGAGCTCGCCGACGGCGCCGGTGCCCCGGTGGCCCGGGTGGAGTCGCTGGTGCTGCGCGAGGTCGCGGTCGACCGGCTGGCAACGGCCGGCGGCAACGACTCGCTCTTCGCCCTGGAGTGGACCCGGCTCACCGGCGGTGCAGCGCCCTCGGGCGGACACTGGGCGGTGCTCGGTACGCACCGGCGGCGGCTGCTGGACGCCTTGGCGGCCCAGGTCGCCACGGTCAGCACGGTCGCCGACCTGGACGAGCTCGCGGCGCTGGCCGACCCGGTGGACGTCCTGGTGCTGCCCTTCGCGGGCGGTGACGATCCGCGGGCGGTCCACGAGGGCCTGGCCGCGCTCCTCGGCCGCCTGCAGTCCTGGCTGGCCGACGAGCGGTTCGCGCAGGCGACCGTGGCGGTGGCGACCAGCGGCGCGGTCTCCCGGGCCGGTGAGGACGTCACCGACCTGGCCGCCGCGGCGGCCTGGGGGCTGATCCGCACGGCGCAGTCGGAGAACCCCGACCGGATCGTGCTGATCGACCTGGACGACCACGACGCCGACGACGAGGCCGACCCGGGCTGGCACCTGCTGCCGGCCGCCGTCGCCTGCGGCGAGGCGCAGCTCGCGGTGCGCTCGGGCGTGCTCCACGCACCGCGGCTCACCAGGGCGGCGAAGGCCGTGCTGGACGCCCCCGTCGAGTGGAGCGGCCGGGTGCTGCTCACCGGCGGCACCGGGGCCCTGGGCCGCCTGGTCGCCCGTCACCTGGTCACCGAGCACCGGGTGTCGAGCCTGCTGCTGCTCAGCCGGCGCGGCGAGGCGGCACCCGGCGCCGCCGAGCTGCACGCCGAACTCACCGGCCTGGGCGCCGAGGTGGCCATCCTGGCCTGCGACCTGGCCGACCGGGAGGAGCTGGCCACCGTGCTGGCGCGCTACCCGGTCTCCGCGGTGGTGCACTCCGCGGGCGTGCTGGACGACGGGATGCTCGCCTCGCTGACGCCCGAGCGGCTGTCCGCCGTGCTGCGGCCCAAGGTCGACGCGGCCTGGCACCTGCACGAGCTGACCAAGGACCGGCAGCTGTCGGCGTTCGTGCTGTTCTCCTCGGCCGCCGGCCTGCTCGGCAGCCCCGGGCAGGCGAGCTACGCCGCCGCCAACGCCTACCTCGACGCCCTGGCCCTGCACCGCAGGGCGGTCGGCCTGCCGGCCACCTCACTGGCCTGGGGCGCCTGGTCGGGCAGCGGCGGCATGGCCGACCGGCTCAGCGAGGCCGACAGCCGCCGGATGGCCCAGTCCGGGGTGGGCAGCCTCGGCGAGGAGGCCGGTCTGGCGCTGTTCGACGCCGCGGTCGGCCGGGCGGAAGCCGTCCTGATGCCCGCGCAGCTCGACCTGGCGGCACTGGCCCAGGGCAACCGGGTCCCGCCGCTGCTGAGCCGGCTGGTGCGCTCCTCGTCCTCGCGGCGGGTGGCGCAGGCCGCCTCCACGGCCTCGGCCGCGCTGCGGCGCAGCCTGGCCGAGCGGGTCGGCGAGGAGCGGACCGCGCTCCTGCTCGACCTGGTCGGCACCCAGGCGGCCGCGGTGCTCGGGGTCGCCGAGGTGGCCCTGGACCGGGCGTTCAACGAGCTCGGCTTCGACTCGCTGACGGCGGTGGAGTTCCGCAACCAGCTCAACGAGGCCACCGGGCTGCGGCTCTCGGCCACGTTGATCTTCGACTACCCGAACCCGGTGGTGCTGGCCCAGCACCTGGAGGCCGAACTGGCCCCGGCGACCGGCCCGGAGGCAGGACCCGGCGGCGAAGCCCAGGAGGCCGCGGTGCGCCAGGCGCTGGGCGCGATCCCGCTGGCCCGACTGCGGGACGCCGGCCTGCTGGACAGCCTGCTCGAACTGGCCGGACTGGCGGCCGAGTCCGCCGCCGGGTCCACGGACGACGACGGCACGAGCGGCACGTCGATCGACGCGATGGACATCGAGAGCCTGATGAACCTGGCCCTCGACGACCTCGGCGGACAGGAGGAGGAACTGTGACCCAGAACCCGGACACCAGGATGGTCGACGCCCTGCGGGCGTCGCTGAAGGAGACCGAGCGGCTGCGGGAGCAGAACCGCAAGCTGACCGCGACCCTGCGCGAGCCGATCGCGATCGTGGGCATGTCCTGCCGGTACCCGGGCGGGGTGGCCTCGCCGCAGCAGCTCTGGGAGCTGGTGACCGAGGGCGGGGACGGCATCACGCCGTTCCCCACCGACCGGGGGTGGGACGCCGACCTCTACGATCCGCAGCCGGGCCTTACAGGGAGGTCCTACACCGCCGAGGGCGGGTTCCTGCACGAGGCGGGGGCCTTCGATGCGGGGTTCTTCGGGATCTCGCCGCGTGAGGCGCTGTTGATGGATCCGCAGCAGCGGTTGCTGTTGGAGGGTTCGTGGGAGGCGCTGGAGGGTGCGGGGATCGATCCGCTGTCGTTGAGGGGCAGTCGTACCGGTGTGTTCGCCGGGGTGATGTACCACGACTACTTCGGTGCGTTCGGCAGTGGCAGCATCGTCTCGGGTCGGGTGGCCTACACGCTCGGGCTGGAGGGGCCGACGCTGTCGATCGACACGGCGTGCTCCTCCTCGCTGGTGGCGCTGCACCTGGCGGCGCAGTCGCTGCGCGGCGGCGAGTCCACCCTCGCGCTGGCCGGCGGGGTGACGGTGATGGCCTCGCCCGGCACCTTCGTGGAGTTCAGCCGCCAGCGCGGGCTCTCCCCGGACGGCCGCTGCAAGGCGTTCGCGGAGGGCGCGGACGGTACCGGCTTCGCCGAGGGCGTCGGTGTCCTGGTGCTGGAGCGCCTCTCCGACGCCCGGCGCAACGGGCACCAGGTGCTGGCCGTGGTCCGTGGTTCCGCGGTGAACCAGGACGGTGCCTCCAACGGCATCACCGCCCCCAACGGTCCGGCCCAGCAGCGGGTGATCCGCCAGGCGCTGGCCAGTGCCCGGCTGTCGGCCGCCGACGTCGACGTGGTGGAGGCGCACGGCACCGGCACCACGCTGGGCGACCCGATCGAGGCGCAGGCGCTGCTGGCCACCTACGGCCAGGACCGCAGCGAGGACCGGCCGCTCTGGCTGGGCTCGGTCAAGTCGAACATCGGTCACACCCAGGCCGCGGCAGGTGTCGCGGGTGTCATCAAGATGGTCCAGGCGATGCGCCACGGCGTGCTGCCCAGGACCCTGCACGTGGACGAGCCCTCCAGCAAGGTGGACTGGTCGGCGGGCGAGGTCAAGCTGCTGACGGATGCTCAGCCGTGGCCGGAGGTCGAGCGTCCGCGCCGGGCCGGGATCTCCTCCTTCGGGATCAGCGGCACCAACGCCCACGTCATCCTCGAACAGGCCCCGGCTCCGGCCCAGGAGCAGGCCGAGCAGCAGGCCGACCCCGACGCGGCGCCGCCGATGGCCCTGTGGCCGCTCTCCGCCCGCACCCCGCAGGCGCTGTCGGCCCAGGGCGAGCGGCTGCGCGCCTTCGCCGCCGACCGCCCCGAGCTGGAGGCGGGCGCGGTGGCCAGGTCGCTCGGCACCGAACGCGCCGTCTTCGAGCACCGGGCCGCCGTCCTCGGCCCGGACCGCGACGGACTCCTCGACGGGCTGGGGGTGCTGGCCGCCTCGGAGAGCTCGCCGTCGGTGCTGCGCGGCCGGGCCCGCACGGGGGTCAAAACCGCCTTCCTGTTCACCGGGCAGGGCGCCCAGCGGCTCGGGATGGGCGCCGAACTGCGGGCCCACTACCCGGTCTTCGACGAGGTCTTCGACGAGCTGAACGAGCAGCTCGGGGTCGGTACCGCCGAGGTCCTCTTCGGCACCGACCCCGACCGGGTCGATCGGACGCTCTATGCGCAGACCGGTCTCTTCGCGTTCGAGGTGGCGTTGTTCCGGTTGGTGGAGTCCTGGGGTGTGGTGCCGGACTTCCTGGCGGGGCATTCGATCGGTGAGGTGGTGGCCGCGCATCTGGCGGGGGTGCTGTCGTTGGCGGATGCGTGCCGTCTGGTGGCGGCGCGGGGTCGGTTGATGCAGGCGTTGCCGGCCGGTGGGGCGATGGTGGCGGTGCAGGCGGGTGAGGCCGAGGTGCTGCCGTTGCTGACCGAGGGGGTCGGTATCGCGGCGGTGAACGGGCCGCGTTCGGTGGTGGTCTCGGGGGTCGAGGCCGAGGTGCTGAGGGTCGCGGAGTCGTTCGGGAAGTCCAGGCGGCTGAAGGTCTCGCACGCGTTCCACTCGCCGCTGATGGAGCCGATGCTGGCGGAGTTCCGTGAGGTGGTGTCCGGGCTGTCCTACGGCCGGGCGCGTGTGCCGGTGGTTTCCAACCTCACGGGTGCGCTCGCCACCGAGGAGCTGGCGGACCCGGAGTACTGGGTGCGCCACGTGCGTGAAACCGTCCGCTTCGAGGACGGCATCCGCACGCTGGCCGGGGCCGGCGTCACCCGCTTCGTGGAGCTGGGCCCCGACGCCGTGCTGACCGGGCTCGCCGGGAAGAGTGCCCGGGCGCCGGGCACGGTGTTCGTCCCGCTCGGCCGCCGGCTCGGCTCGGAGAGCGCCACCCTGCTGACGGGGTTGGCCAAGCTCTACGTGGACGGCCTGTCTCCCGACTGGCAGGCGGTCTTCCCCGGCAGCGGGCGGGCGGCGCTGCCGACGTACGCCTTCCAGCACCAGCGGTACTGGCTGGCGGCGGACGTCCCGTTGACCGTCGGCGCGCTCGACACCCCCGACCAGCAGGCCTCGGAGGCGCAGGCGCAGGCGCAGGCGGTACCGTTGCGCGCCCGCCTCGCCGGCATCGGCGAGTCCGAACAGCAGGAGCTGCTGGTCGAGTTGGTCCGCGCGCAGAGCGCCGCCATCCTCGGCCACTCCTCCGGCGAGGCGATCGAGCCGGAGGTCGGCTTCCTGGAGGCCGGGATGGACTCGGTCTCCGGCACGGAGCTGCGCATCGCGCTCTCCGCGGCCACCGGGCTGGCCCTGTCCGCCGGTGTGGTCTTCGACCACCGCACCCCGGCCGACCTGGCCGCCCACCTGCGGACCGAGCTGGCCCACGCCGGGCCCGGTGCTGCCGAGAACACCGCGGACGCCGAGGACGCCGGGGACGCCGCCGCGGACCTGGAGTCGATCAGCGGACTGCTGCGCCGGGCCGCCACCGAGGGCCGGATGATGAAGGGCATGGCGCTGCTCGACGCGGTCGCCGAGATCCTGCCCGCCTTCTCCTCGGCGGCCGAACTGGAGCGCCTGGCCGAGCCGGTCCGCCTGGCCCAGGGGGAGCAGGGCCCCAAGCTGATCTGCTTCCCCTCCCCGATGGCGCTCGGCGGCGCCCACCAGTACGCCCGGTTCGCCTCGCACTTCCGTGGCCGCCGCGAGGTGGTGGTGCCGCCGGTGCCGGGGTTCGGCCCCGGGGAGGCGCTGCCGCGCTCGGTGGACGCCGCGGTCGAGGTCTTCGTCGAAGGCGTGCTGGCCGCGGCGGCGGGGGAGCCCTTCGTCCTGCTCGGCTACTCCTCCGGCGGCCAGTTCGCGCACGCCACCGCCGAGGTGCTGGAGAAGGCGGGCACCCCGGCGGCCGGGGTCGTCCTGCTGGACACCTATCTGCCGGACGGCGAGGGCCAGGACGAGCTCTGGCCGCAGATGTTCCGGGGCATGCTGGACCGGGAGTCCTCCTTCGGCCGGTTCAGCGCCGCCCGGCTCGCCGCGATGAGCCGCTACAGCGACCTGATCGTGGACTGCCTGCCGGGTGCGCTGTCGGCCCCGGTGCTCTTCGTCCGCCCGGCGCAGTCCTTCACCGACGCGCCCGGCACCGAGGAGTGGCGTGCCTCGTGGAGCGGCGAGCACCTGCTGAAGGAGGTGCCCGGCACCCACTTCACCATCCTGGAGGAGTCGGCGCCGGCGGCGGCCGAGGCGGTCGACGCCTGGCTGTCGACCCTCGGCAGCTGACCACGACGCACCGGCCCCCACCGTCAGGGGGCCGGTGACCAGGGGGCGCGGAGCCACCGGTTCCGCGCCTCTTGCTGTTCCCGTTGCTGTTCCCGGAAGCGGCCTGCGGTGGTGGTGGAACCTCCGCACCGAGGTAGAGAAACCTCTACCTCGGATACGCCAAGCAATGCCAATGTGCCGGGCCGCCGCCGCTTCTACCGTTGATATCAGTTCGCGTGAGGTGTGACTAACCGGGTGGGAGTTCCAGTGCAGACTCAGGAGAACGGTCAGCAGACGGTGGCCGTCCGGCTGGAAGCGGTCGAGAAGATCTACGGCAAGGGCGACAACGAGGTGGCCGCGCTCAAAAGACTGAGCATGACCTTTGACACCGGCAGTTTCACGGCCGTGATGGGCCCCTCGGGATCGGGCAAGAGCACCTTCCTGCACTGCGCCGCCGGTCTGGTCCAGCCCACGTCGGGCAGGGTGCTGGTCGGTGACACCAACCTCGCGGACCTGGACGAGGTGCGGCTGACCAAGCTGCGCCGCGACCGCATCGGCTTCATCTTCCAGTCGTTCAACCTGCTTCCGGCCCTGACGGTCATGCAGAACATCGTGCTGCCACTGCAGTTGGCCGGTAAGCGGCCGAACAAGAACCAGATCCTGATGGTGGTCAACCGGGTCGGTCTGGCCGACCGGCTCGACCACCTGCCCGGCCAGCTCTCCGGCGGCCAGCAGCAGCGCGTGGCGATCGCCCGCGCCCTGGTGACCCGGCCCGCCGTGGTCTTCGCCGACGAACCGACCGGCGCGCTGGACACCCGCACCGCCGCGGCCGTGCTCGGCCTGCTGCGCGAATCGGTGACCGCCGGCGGGCAGACCCTGGTCATGGTCACCCACGACCCGGTGGCCGCCTCCTACGCCGACCGCGTGGTCTTCCTCGCGGACGGCCGGTTCGTCGGCGAGATGTACCAGCCGACCGCCGAGGCGGTCGCCGCGCGGATGACCCGGCTCGGCGCCTGGGACGACGAGAACATCGCGCCCTCCTCGACCCTGTCGGGGGGTGGCCGCTGATGTGGCTGCTGGCGCTGCGCACACTGAAGTTCCGTAAGACCGGGTTCATCGCCACCTTCGTCGCGATGTTCCTGGGCGCCGCGATCGTGATGGCCTGCGGCGGCCTGATGGAGACCGGCGTCCGGATGGCGGCCCCGCCGCAGCGGCTGGCCGGGGTGCCGATCGTGGTGACCGGTCAGCAGACCTACGACTCCACCGCGCTGACCGAGCGCAACCGGATCGACCCGGGGGTGCTCGACACGGTCAAGGCCGTTCCCGGCGTCGGCAGCGCGATCCCCGACCTGTCCTTCCCCGCGACCGTGGTGGTGGGCGGCAAGGCGGTCGACGCCGGCTCGCAGGGGCACACCTGGACCAGCGCCGGGCTGACCCCCTACACGCTCGCCCAGGGCGCGGCCCCGGGCAGCGGCCAGGTGGTCCTCGACTCGAAGCTGGCGGCCGACTCGGGCGCCGCGGTCGGCTCCAGCGTGCAGCTGACCGTGCACGGCGCCCCGCGGACCTTCACGGTCTCCGGCGTCGCCCAGCAGAACACCGGCGGGACGATCCAGCCGAGCCTCTTCTTCTCCGACTCCCAGGCGCAGCAACTGGCCGGATCGGACGGGAAGTTCGACTCCATCGGAGTGCTGCCGGCGCCCGGCGTCCCCGTCGCGACGCTCAAGCAGGCCGTGAGTTCGGCGGTCGGCGGCAAGGCGATGGTGCTCACCGGCGAGCGGCGCGGCCTGGCCGACCTGCCGGGCACGCTCTCCAGCCAGCAGACCGTGACCATCCTGGCGGCGGTCTTCGGCAGCTGGGCGGTGCTGATCGTGATGTTCGGCGTCGCCTCCACGCTCGGACTCTCGCTCCAGCAGCGGGCGCACGAGATGGCCCTGCTGCGGGCGATCGGCACCACCTCCCGGCAGGTGCGCCGGATGATCCTCGGCGAGACCGCCGTGCTGTCGGTGCTCGCCACCGCCCTGGCGATCGCCCCCGGGTTCGTCATCGGCAAGCTGCTGTACGGGCAGCTGACCGGCAACGGCGTGGTCTCCAAGCAGATCGCCTTCCACCAGGGCTGGATCCCGATCACGGCCGGCGCGTTCGCGGCGATCGCGGCGGCCGTCGGCGCGGCGCTGTTCGCGGGGCGCAAGGCCGCCAGGACCAAGCCGGTCGCGGCGCTGGCCGAGAGCACCCTGCAGACCAAGTGGCTCACCACCACCCGCTTGCTGCTGGCGCTGTTCTTCATGGTCAACGGCGTCATGCTGTCGGTCATCACGGTCACGGTGATGACCGACGGGCCGACCCTGGCGAGCACCGCGGGACCGGCCTCGGTCCTGTTCGCGATCGGGTTGGCCCTGCTCGCCCCGGGGATCACCAAGGCGATCGTGGTGGCGGTCAGCTGGCCGGTGCGCGCGCTGTCCGGGCTGTCCGGGTACATGGCGCTGCGCAACGCCACCACCAACAACGTCCGGATGGCGGGCGCGGTGGCGCCGATCGTGCTGCTGATCGGTGTCGCCACCGGCACCCTGTACATGCAGTCCACCGAGGACCACGTCTCCGCCAAGAGCTACTCGAGCAACGTGCTGGCCGACTACGTGCTCGACTCCTCGACCGGCGGCTTCGCGCCGGGTGTGGTCGGCTCGGTCCGCTCCATCCCGGGCGTGGCCGGCGCCTCCGAACTGGTCAGCTCCGTCGGCTTCGTGGACGCCGCCGGCAGCGGCAACACCATGGACCTGCGCGGCGTCTCGGCCGACGGCGTCCAGCAGACCATCGCGCTCGACTCGCTGACCGGGTCGATCGGCGACCTGCGGGGCAACACGGTGGCCCTGTCGGACAAGCAGGCGAAGAACTTCGGCGTCCACATCGGGGACAACCTGAAGATCCACTTCGGTGACGGCACCGCCGCCGACCCGAGGGTCGTGGCCACCTACGCCGACAACCCCCAGGAGGAGTACCTGCTGCTGCCCTCCGACGTGCTGGCCCCGCACACCACCGCCGGGCTGCCGACCAAGATCCTGGTCCGGGCGGACGCCAACGCCGACCTCGGCCGGATCCAGTCCCACCTCGACAGTGTGGCCGCCGCGGTGCCCGGCACCGCGATCGCCGACCGCTCCACGCTGACCAGCTCCAACAACCAGATCCAGCAGATCCTGGTCGCCTCGAACTACACCATCGTCGCCATGATCGTCGGCTACGCGGCGATCACCGTGATCAACACCCTGGTGGCGGTGACCCGCAAGCGCCAGGGCGAGTTCGGCCTCCAGCGCCTGACCGGCGCCACCAAGGCCCAGGTGCTGGGCATGCTGAGCGTGGAAGGCGTCCTGGTCGCCGTCATCGCGACCGTCCTGGGCACCATCGCCTCGGCGACCACGATCGTCCCGTACAGCCTGGTGAAGGCCCACTCGGTCCTGCCGCAGGGCTCGATCGGCATCTACCTCGCGATCGTCGGCGGCGCGCTCGTCCTGATCTTCGGTGCGACTCTGCTCCCCTCCTGGCGGGGGATGCGGACTCCGCCGATCGAAACGGCCAGGTCCCCCGCCTGACCGGCACGCCGGGGCCGTTCCTCCGTTCACCCCCGGACGGAGGAGCGGCCCCGCAGCCGTGTTCCGGGACCTGTCGGTCGGTCAACTCGTCACGGCCCGTTGCGTTTGAGTAACGTGGTGCTCATCAGAAACCCGCTGTCACGG
Organism: Kitasatospora sp. NBC_01302; assembly: GCF_035976515.1. NCBI lineage: Bacteria > Bacillati > Actinomycetota > Actinomycetes > Kitasatosporales > Streptomycetaceae > Kitasatospora > Kitasatospora sp. NBC_01302. Next base: position 2,703,078 of record NZ_CP108404.1, on the reverse strand, counting down.
ATGGACGATCGCTCAGGTGTGCTTCGCTTACCGCCCTTCCTCGGACCCGTCCACCGACCGAGCCGCGGATCCGGTGACCCGGCCCGGGTTCCGCCGGGCCGCCTCCCGCCGTGTCACAGCCCGCTGCGTCACATCCCCCTGCTCCATATTCCCTTGGGCGGACCCGTGCGAGTCCCGGTGAGTATCAGGAACGGCCTGCGCGAGTTCCCCGCCCGACTCCGCCGGGCCGGCGCCGACCTGGTGGTCGGGGTGCTGATCGCGCTGGGCGCCATGCTCTCCGTCTGCCTGTTCCTGGTCACCACCTACTTCGTGGGCCTGTTCGTCATCGGCATCGGCGCGGTGATGCTGCCGATCGTCACCAAGTGGGTCCGCTGGCTGTGCAACGCCAACCGGCGCGCGGCCGCCCGGTCGGGCGTCGAGATCGCCGTTCCCTACCGGCCGGAGCCCAAGGAGTTCGAGAAGGACATCGTCGGCTGGATCCGCCGCTGCAAGTGGATCCTGACCGATCCGGCCACCTGGCGGGACCTGCTCTGGCTGCTGCTCAACTCGGTCGTCGGCATGATCGGGTTCCTGCCCGCCGCGGTGCTCTACTACGTCCTCGAAGGGCTCGCGCTGGCCTGCGGCCTGTGGCGGCCCATCCTGCGGGCGCAGGGCACCGGGCGCGAGTACTTCTTCGTCCCGGTCCAGAGCCAGCCCACCGCCCTGCTGGCCGCGCTGGCGGCAGCGGCGCTCTTCGTCGTCTGGGCGTGGTACAGCCCGGTCTTCCTCACCGCGCACGCGTACTTCACCCGCCTGCTGCTCGGCCCCACCGAGAGCTCCCGGCTCGCCGTCCGGGTCCAGCACCTGGCCGAGACCCGCTCCGGCGCCCTGGACGCGGCCGCCGCCGAACTGCGCCGGATCGAACGCGACCTGCACGACGGCGCCCAGGCCAGGCTGGTCGGCCTCGGCATGACCCTCGGGGCGCTGGAGCGCCACCTGGACACCGACTCGGAGGAGGTCCGCAGACTGCTGCTCGACGCCCGCACCTCCTCCGTCTCGGCCCTGCGCGAGCTGCGCGACCTGGTGCGCGGCATCCACCCCCCGATCCTCGCCGAACGCGGCCTGGCCGACGCGCTGCGCGCCCTCGGCCTGGCCAGCCCGCTCCAGGTCGAGGTGACGGTGAGCATCCCGGGCGAGGTGCCGCCACCGCTCGAGTCCGCGCTGTACTTCGCGGTGTCCGAGCTGCTCACCAACGCCCTGAAGTACTCCGACGCCGAGCACGTCGAGGTCAGCGCCTGGCACGACGGCGCCGTGCTGCACGCCTGGGTCGTCGACGACGGCCGCGGCGGTGCCGACGCCACCAGGGGAACCGGTCTGCACGGCATCCGCCGGCGGCTGGCGACCTTCGACGGAACCCTCGACATCAGCAGCCCGCTGGGCGGTCCGACCGCGATCAAGATGGAGATACCGTGCGTGTTGTCCTCGCCGAAGACCTCTTCCTCCTGAGGCAGGGGCTGATCCAACTCCTGGGCGCCTACGGCTTCGAGACGGTGGCGGCCGTCGACAACGGCCCCGACCTGCTCGAAGCCGCCGCCACCCATCGCCCCGACATCCTGATCGTCGACGTCCGGCTGCCGCCGACCTTCACCACCGAAGGCCTCAAGGCCGCCCTGCAGGCCAGGCGCGAGATCCCCAAGCTCCCGATCCTGGTGCTCTCCCAGCACGTCGAGCAGATGTACGCCCGGGAGCTGCTGGCCGACGGCACCGGCGGCATCGGCTACCTGCTCAAGGACAGTGTCTTCGACAACGAGCAGTTCATCGACGCGATCCGCCGGGTCGCCGCCGGCGGTACCGCCATGGACCCCGCCGTGGTCTCCCAGCTGATGGTGAGCCACGCACGCGACGAACCGCTCGGCGCACTCACCGCACGCGAGCGCGGCGTCCTGGAACTGATGGCCGAGGGCTGCTCCAACACGGCCATCGCACAACGCCTGTTCATCACCGAGGGCGCGGCGGCCAAACACATCTCGAACATCTTCGTCAAGCTCATGCTGCCGCCGGACAGCGACAGCAACCGACGCGTCCTGGCGGTCCTCGCCTACCTCAACGCCTGACCCGATCACCGGCGGTCGGTAGGGGGGACCAGGGGTACCTCGCGGCGGGGGCGAAGTCATAGCGTCCGAAGGGAGCGGAGCGCGGCGCGACGTCGGTCGGGCCATGGACAAAAAAAGAGTGTGATCAGTTTTGAGAATTCAGACCGGTAGCAGCTCGAGATCGAGATCATCGCAAGCTCTCACCCCGTCCGGGGGCCGGCCCTACACGCGTGCCGTCTCGCCCATGGAGTGGGTGTTCCTGGGCATGGGGCCGGGTCACTGCGTGGCCCACGTGGTCGAGGGCGAGGGCAGCCTGACGCTCGATCAGCTGACCTGGGCGGTCGAGATCGCCGCGCAGGCGTCGCCCGGGATGCGGCTGGTGCGCGAGGGCAAGTGCTGGGTGGACCGGGGGACGGCGCCGCCCGTCGTGCGGCTCGACGCCGCCGCCGGCCTGCTCGACGCGCCCGCCCTGCAGCGCCCGCTCGACGCGGGCAGCCGGACCTGCGAGGTGCTGCTGGCCCCCGGAAGCCGCTCCACGGTGGTGTTCCGCGCCTTCCACGGCATCACCGACGGGCGCGGACTGCTGCAGTGGGCGGCGGACGTGTTCCGGGTGCTGCGCGGCGAGGAGCCGCTGGGCGCGGACTCCCGGCTCAACGACAGCGAGCTGATCCAGGGGCTCGACCGGCAGGGCGGACTGCCGCCGGCCCAGCCCAACCCGAAGCTGGAGTGGCCGCCGCTGCTCGGCCGCCGCTCGCCGGGCTCCTCCGGCGTGCTCTGGCGCCGCCGCACCGTCGACGGCCGCCACCCGGCGGCGACGGCCAAGGTGGCCGCGGCCCTGGCGCAGACCTACGGCTCCGGGGGCGGGCGCTTCTTCGTCCCCGTCGACCTGCGCCGGCACCGTCCGGAGCTGCGTTCCACGGCCTCGCTGGCCCGTGCGGTGCAGTTGCAGGTCGAGGCGGGCGACGGCTGGCCGCAGGTGCAGCAGCGGCTGCTCACCCTGCTCGCCGCGGACGCCGAGCTGGCCCCGCAGTTCGCCGACTCGGTCCTGCGCACGCCGCTGCCGGTGATGCGCCTGGTCAACGCCGGGATCGACCGCTTCGCGGCCAAGAAGAACCAGTACAACAGCCTGGCCTACCTCGCCCACCTGGGCAACGTCGCACTGGCCGACTTCAGCGCCGGGGACTTCCAGGCGGCGGCGGTCTATCCGCTGGGCACCACCGGCCCCGGCGGTCCGCTGGAGGTCAACCTGCTGGAGAGCGCGGCCCGCACCGAGATCACCGTGGCCTGGCACGACGGCCCCGGCCTGGCGGAGCGGGCCGAAGCCGTGCTGGACACCATCGAGGAGGCGCTCTCCCCGCGCGAGCACCGGCAGTGGGAGGGGAACCGCACCGAGCGCCCGCTGCCCTCCCAGCGCTCGGTGGTCGAACTCTTCCGGGAGCAGGTCGAGCGCACACCGGAGCGGATCGCGCTCAGCGGCCCCGAGGGCGAGGTCAGCTACGCGCAGCTGAGCCGCCGCGCGGACGCGGTCGCCGCGGCGCTGCGCGAGCGGGGCGTCGGCCCCGGTGACGTGGTCGGGCTCCTCGCGGGCCGCACGGTCGCCGCGGTCGCCGCGGTGTGGGGCGTGCTGCGGGCCGGCGCCTGCTACCTCCCGCTGGACACCCGGCACCCGGACGCGCGCCTGTCCGACCTGCTGACCGACGCCGGCTGCACCTACTGCCTGGTGGAGAAGCCCTACGACACCCGCGGGTGCGTGCAGTCGGGCTGCAAGCCGCTGCTGCTGGACGACCTCGCCGTGGACGGCGCCGCACCCGAGGACTGGCAGGACGTCGTCACCGACCCCGAGGACCTGGCCTACATCATCTACACCTCGGGCTCGACCGGTCGGCCGAAGGGCGTGCAGATCGAGCACCGGAACCTGGTCAACTACGTCCACTGGGGGATCCGCGCCTTCGACGTGGACGCCGACACCCGGCTGCCGCTGCTGACCTCGCCCTCCTTCGACGTCACGGGCACCTCCGTCTACCTGCCGCTGCTGGCGGGCGGCCAGGTGATCCTGATGCCGGAGGACCCCAACCACCTCTCGCTGCGCCGGCTCCTGACGGAGTCGGGTGCCAACGCGCTCAACCTGACCCCCTCCCACCTCGACCTGATCGGCCAGCTCGACCTGTCACCCACCGGGTACCGCACGGTGATCGTGATCGGCGAGCAGCTGCGGGTCGAGGTCGCCGCCCGGGCCCAGCAGATGTTCGGCCCCGACTGCCGGATCATCAACGAGTACGGGCCCACCGAGGCCACCATCGGCTGCACCGCGCACACCTTCGACGCCGAACTGGACGGCGGCACCGCCGTGGTGCCGATCGGGCGGCCCGCGGACAACACCACGGTGCACCTGCTCGACGCGGACGGCCGCTTCGTCGCCCCCGGCGAGACCGGCGAGATGTACCTGGGCGGTGTCCAGCTCGCCCGCGGCTACCTCGGCCGCCCCGAGCTCAACCGCGAGCGCTTCGTCCACCTGGCCGACGGCAGCCGCGTCTACCGCACCGGCGACCTGGCGCGGGTCCTGCCGTCGGGCGAGATCGAGTGCGTGGGACGGATCGACGACCAGGTCAAGGTGCGCGGTCACCGGGTGGAGCCGGCCGAGGTGGCCCAGGCCCTGGAGGACCACCCGGCCGTGGACCGCGCCGTGGTGGTCGCCCGCAGCCGGGCCGGGCGGTCGGGCAACGCCCTGTACGGCTACGCGCTGACCAACTCGCCCGTCACGGCGGAGGAGTTGGCCGGGCAGCTGGCCGCGGTACTGCCCTCGTACATGGTCCCCGCCGCGATCACGCTCGTGTCGGAACTGCCCTACACGGTGAGCGGCAAGGTCGACGTCAAGGCCCTGCCCGACCCGTTCGCCGACGAGTCGCCCGGCACCGCCCCCGCCGGCACGGCACCGCTCACCCCGATGGACCCGACCGAGCAGGCGGTGGCCGACATCTGGGCCCGCACCCTGCAGGCGGACCGCTCCCGGCTGGAGACCCAGTCCGACTTCCACCACCTCGGCGGGGACTCCGTGTCCCTGCTCGGCATGCTCGCGGCCGTCTGCCGCGAGGTGCTGAGGCCGGACCAGGAGGCCGCCTTCATGGCCGAGTTGCCCCGGATCCTCGCCGAGCCCACCGTGGAACGCGTGGCCGCCCTGGCCCATGCCGCCTGCGGCGGCGACGCCGACCACGCTCTCGTCGGCGGACACAGTGTGACGGGTGGCGCCCCTCGGTGAACCGAGGCGAACGCCGGGCCGACAGGTGCTCCGCGCGGGCCTTGCGCGGAGTAACCTGGAGATCACCGAAGGCACCTCGTATGCCGGCACCGGACACTGGCGTCGTCTCCGGCGAACGGCTCTGCCGGCTCGCGTCCGCGGGCCGGGGACAGGTCCTTCATCATGACCGTGACTCTCGATCGTGCGACTGCGATGCGGTCCGCCGACTCCGCCGCCCGGTTGTCGCTTGCGCCTGACGGCGTACGGCCCGGCCGCCTGGACGGTGCCTGGTGGCCCCGATCGCGTGACCTTCTTCTCGAACTCCCCTCTCTTGCAGCGGAGTTGGACAAGCGGTGGAGTCGGCTCACCCGGATCACCGTGAACCCGGCGCAGTGGCTGGCCTTCCCGCGGCAGATCCCGGTGGTGGGGCACACCGTGCACGTGGGCTGGTTCGACGAGGAGCAGAACCAGGACATGGTCATGGTTCGTTCCTACGACCCGCTCCGACTCGACCTGCTGGTCGTCCCGCCGTCCACGGACGCCGTCGAGGCGGCTCGGCTGATGTCCGAAGCGGCCGACCCGGCCAGTACCCGCACCGCACACGCCCTGATCGCCGCCGGGAACGACGGCGCCGCAGGGCGCGAAGCCCGCTCGGGCTTCCTGCCGTCGACCGCCGAGGCGGTCGGTGGCCCCGGCGGGGCCACCGACCGCGCGCGCGTCGCCCGGGCACGGGCGGCCGCGTGGCCCGGCCCGCGGTAGCCGGGCCGGGCACCAGCTGGACCGGTGGCTGGACCGCATCGCGAACGGCCCTGTGGGACAGCGCAATTAGTTGACCGGCTGCCAGGAATGCGGGTCGCGCGGAGTACCCTGGACAGTGCCGGAAGACTTACCGGCAGAGCGATTCTTGGAGGTGCATATGGGATTCGGTAGGACAGGATCGCTGATTCTGCACCTCGTGACCACGAACTTCGTGCCCGGCTGTGACAGCGGGAAGTAGACAGAATCCTCACGTGGTCCGCGCGGTGCGGGGTCAACCCTCCGCCCCGACCGGCGTTCACGCTGGTCGCAGGCCGTTTCCGCAGAGCTGCGGAGACGGCCTCTGGTGTGTGCCGCTGCTCTGGTGTGGGCCGCGTGGTCGCTACACGCTGAGCAGGCCGACGACGTGGCCGTCGTGGTCCACCACCGGCCAGCTGGCCAGACCGCGGGAGCGCATGGCGGCGACCGCGTCGGTGGCGGGCATGTCGGCGGTGGCGAACGGGGCGCGGTCCAGCACGATGTTGCGCACCGCGGTGCGCTCGGTGTACCAGGACCGGTTCTGGAACGGCGCGAGGTGAATACGGGTCAGCAACCCGGCACAGCGGCCCTCGTCGTCGCGGACCAGGACGTGGTCCGCACCGGAGCTCTGCAGGATGTCCATCGCCGTGTCGACCATGACGTCGTCACTGATCTGCAGTTCCGGGTGTTCCATGAGGTCGCCGACCGTCGCGGGGCGTTCGAGGGTGATGCTCATGAACGGGCTCCTTCGTGTCTCTCCCGCCAGTGGTGGCGGCGATCAGGCGCACGGACGGGTGGGACAGGTGCGGACAGCCGTGACGGGTGCGCGGGGCCGGCCCGCGCACCCGCTCTACGCCGCGAGGGTGACGCGCCTGGACGACGCGCCGCGGGAGCCGCTGCGGGAGCTGCCGGCGGTCGCCGGGTTGCGCCCGGCGTGCGCGGGGCGGCTGCGGCGGTTGCGTCCCGTGGACGCGCTGCGGCGGGGCCGCTCGAGGACGGGGTCGGGGATCACCACGGGGATGCCGGTGGGCACGCGGGCGCCGGTGATCCGAGCCAGTTCCTCGTCGCCGGCGGTGACCCGGGTGGATTCGGGGGTGATGCCGGCGGTGGTCATCATGCGGGCCATCTCACGGCGTTGGTTGGGCAGGACCAGGGTGACGACGGTGCCGGACTCGCCGGCCCGGGCGGTGCGTCCGCCGCGGTGCAGGTAGTCCTTGTGGTCGCTCGGCGGGTCCAGGTTGACGACCAGGTCGAGCCCGTCGATGTGGATGCCGCGGGCGGCGACGTTGGTGGCGATCAGCGCGGTCACCGCGCCGGTGCGGAACTGCTCCAGGGTGCGGGTGCGCTGCGGCTGGGACTTGCCCCCGTGCAGTGCCGCCGCCTTCACCCCGGTGGAGAGCAGGTGGTCCACCAGGCGGTCGGCGCCGTGCTTGGTGTCGGTGAACATGATCACGCCGCCCTCGCGCGAGGCGATGTGCGCGATCGTGGCGTCCTTGTCCCGGCTCTGGACGTGCAGGACGTGGTGCTCCATGGTGCTGACCGTCGCGGCCGAGGGGTCCACCGAGTGGGTGACCGGGTCGGTGAGGAAGCGCCGCACCAGCCGGTCGACGTTGCGGTCCAGGGTGGCGGAGAAGAGCATCGTCTGGCAGCCCTCGGCGACCTGGTCGAGGAGCTCGGTGACCTGGGGCAGGAAGCCCATGTCGGCCATCTGGTCGGCCTCGTCCAGCACGGTGATGCCGACGCCGTCGAGCTGGCAGTCGCCGCGCTGGATCAGGTCCTTGAGGCGGCCGGGGGTGGCCACCACGACCTCCGCCCCGCGGTTCAGCACCTGGGCCTGGCGGCCGATCGACATCCCGCCCACCACGGTCGCCATCCGCAGCCGCACCGCGTGGGCGAAGGGGGTCAGCGCCTCGGTGACCTGCTGCGCCAGCTCGCGGGTGGGCACCAGCACCAGGGCCAGCGGCCGGCGCGGCTCGGCCCGCTGGCCGGCGGTGCGGGCGAGCACCGCGAGACCGAACGCGATGGTCTTGCCGGAGCCGGTGCGGCCGCGTCCCAGCACGTCGCGTCCGGCCAGCGAGTTCGGCAGCGTCGCGGCCTGGATCGGGAACGGCGAGGTGACGCCCTGGCGGGTCAGCACCGACAGCAGCGCCTTGGGCATGTCCAGTTCGTCGAACGACTCGACGGCCGGCAGCGCCGGGGTGGTACTGACCGGCATCGCGAACTCGCCGCGCGGCGACGAGTTCTGGCGCCCTGGACGCCCCTGGCGCCCGCCCCGGCCGGACGGCCGTTCGGCGCCCGCCGAACGGGAGCCCTGGAAGGCGCTGCCGGAGCGGGAGTTGGCGTTCTGGTAGGAGGATCGACTGGAACGATTCATGCGAAAACCTTCCTCGGGGCGGCACGTCACGAGGAAGGCTCCGCGGCGCGGGGCGCCGGCGGAGGCCGCAAGGGAACGGGCCGGAAGTACAACGGGTGAAGCGTGGACGGCAGAACCGTGCGCCACGTCACCTGCGGTCGGCGCTCACCGACCTGGGCGGGAGCGAAGACCTCGAACCGTGGGATGTCACGGCAGGGCGGCGCCGATCCGGACGCGGCGCTGGGCGTCTCGCGTGGGGATGGCCGCCGGTGGCGGAGGCAGGGGGCCTGAACGGCCGGGGCTGCGTGGTGACGCAATGCCGAGGGGCCCGCACCGGGCATGTACGCGGTGCGGGCCCCTCGCTGCTAGGCGGGTGCCGTGGCAGTAGAACTACAGCGGGCGAATGTTCTCGGCCTGCGGGCCCTTCTGGCCCTGGGTGACGTCGAACTCGACCTTCTGGCCCTCGAGCAGCTCACGGAAGCCGTTGGCGTTGATGTTCGAGTAGTGGGCGAACACGTCAGGACCGCCACCCTCCTGCTCGATGAAGCCGAAGCCCTTTTCCGCGTTGAACCACTTCACGGTGCCATTTGCCATGGAAAAATCTCCTTCAAGGGGCTGTTCGAAACACGCACAGTGCTTGCTTCGAGTCGCCGCGATGAGCACCCACCCGGGGAAGAGCCGGGAAACAAAAATGCACCTGCGAAACATCAGCAGGCGCACACAAAGTTCATGGGAACCACTACTGCAACTACGACGACTCTAGCAGGCCCAGGCCCGCAGCGGTGGATTATCCGGCCCCGGGTTTCGCGGCCGCCGTTCTCCCCGGCCGTCGCCCCCTGGGCGTCGGGGGCGTCAACGCGCCGTGCGGACAGGGAGGTTGAGGGCATGCAGCGCCCGCTGCGGCCGGCATCGGCGGTTCTCCGGGGCCCCAGCCGAATTCGTGACCTTCGGAACGACCCGGTCCCGGGATTTACGGCGCATACTGGCAGTGATGACGAAATCAGCAGCAGTCCGGAGAGTCCTCCCCACCAGCCCCTTCAAGGCCCGGGTCGAGGCACCGCCCAAGCAGTTCGCCGTGGGCGACCGCGTCACCCACGACAGCTACGGCCTCGGGCGGGCCATCGGTGTCGAAGGCGACAGCGCGGTGCTCGTCGACTTCGGATCGCGCCAGGTGCGCATCACCCAGCCGTACGCCAAGTTGTTCAAACTCTGAACTGGTTCGCCGGGCGGGGCAGGCCGTAGTGCTCGCGCAGGGTGCCTCCTCGGTACTCGGTGCGGAAGAGCCCGCGCTCGCGCAGGATCGGCAGCACCTTCGCCACGAACACCTCCAGTCCGGAGGGCAGGACCGCGGGCATCACGTTGAACCCGTCGGCCGCACCGTGCTCGAACCAGTGCTGGATCGTGTCGGCCACCTGGACGGGCGTGCCGGTGAAGGTGCGGTGGCCGCGGCCACCGCCGAGCCGTGCGATGAGTCGGCGCACGGTCAGGTTCTCGCGCTGGGCCAGTTCCACGATCAGCGTGTAGCGGCTCTTGGCCCCCTCGACCTCGTCCTCGGTGGGGAGGTCGTCGGGCAGCGGTTCGTCGAAGCGCAGCCGCTCCGGCTCCACCTTGAGCAGCGTGGCGAGCTGCTCGCGCGCGTAGTGCGCACTGATCAGCCGGTCCAGTTCGGCCTCCAGCTCGCGGGCCTCGGCCTCGGTGTCGCCGATCACCGGGACGATGCCGGGCAGGATCTTGAGGTGCCCGGGGTCGCGTCCGGCGGCGACCGCGCGGCGCTTGACGTCAGCGTAGAACGCCTGCCCCTCGTGGAGCGTCGGCTGCGCGGTGAAGACCGCCTCGGCCCACCGGGCGGCGAACTCCTTGCCGCTCTCCGAGGAGCCGGCCTGCACGAGCAGCGGGTACCCCTGCGGCGAGCGGCGCACGTTCAACGCCCCCTCGACCCGGAAGAACCGGCCGCGATGGCCGGCCGGGCGGACCCGGTCGGCCAGCGCGTGCACGCCGGCGGCCTTGTCCGCCACCAGCGCCCCGTCGGCCCAGCTGTCCCAGAGCTTGGTGGACACCTCCAGGAACTCCGCGGCCCGCTCGTAGCGGGTCCGGTGCAGCGGCTGCCCGTCCAGGCCGAAGTTGCGGGCCGCCGCGTCACCCGCGGTGGTGACGATGTTCCAGCCCGCGCGGCCGTTCGACAGGTGGTCCAGCGAGGCGAACCGCCGGGCCAGGTTGTACGGCTCGTTGTAGCTGGTCGAGGCGGTCGCGATCAGCCCGATGTGCGTGGTGCCCGCGGCCAGGGCGGCGAGCAGCACGGTCGGCTCCAGCTTCCCGGACGGCCGGCGGCCGGGGTCGCCCCAGAGCACCGGGCTGTCGGCGAGGAACACCGAGTCGAACTTCGCGTCCTCGGCGAGGCGGGCCAGCCGCTGGTGGAAGCCGAGGTCCAGGTCGGCGGCCGGGTCGGACTGCGGCAGCCGCCAGGACGCCTCGTGGTGCCCGGTGTCGTGGATGAACAGGTTGAAGTGCAGCTGCTTGCTCACACGTGATCCTTCGTGCGGTCGGAGTGCGGTCGTTTCGGGACCTGCGCGGGGGTCGTGGCCGGCCGCAGCAGCGGGAGGAGTTCGTCGCCGATCCGGGCGATCTCCTCCTTGTACGGCGTGTCGGAGAGCACGAAGTGCGTCACCCCCAGCTCGCGGTACTTGCGCAGGGCGTCGGCGACCTGCCGCGCCGAGCCGACCAGCCACGTGGTCCCGGCACCGCCGCCGCCGTACCGGCCCGGCGCGGTGTAGAGGCAGTCGTCCAGGACCTCGCCCCGGTCCGCCAGGTCGAGCAGCCGTCGCTGGCCCACCGCCGGCCGGCGCAGGAACGCCGCGGCTTCCTGCCCTCCCTGCCGCGCCATGCGGGCCACCCGCTGCTCCGCCTCGCGCCACGCCTGCTCGGCCGTGTCCCGGACGAGGGTCGTCACGCGCAGCCCGAACTCCAGCGGCCGGTGCCGGCGCTCGACCGCCGCGCTGAGCGCCCGGAGCCGGTCGATCCGTTCGGCGACGCCGTCCAGGGGCTCGCCCCAGAACAGCTGGACGTCGGCCTCCCGTGCGGCGACCTGCTCGGCGGCGCCGCTCGCGCCGCCGAAGTACAGCCGCGGATGGCGCCCCTGCTCGGCGCCCCACGGCCGCGGTCGCAGGGCGGAGCCGTCCACCCGGTAGTGCTCCCCGTGGAAGGTCACCTCGTCCTCCTGCCACAGGCGGCGCACCAGGTGAAGGAATTCGAGCGTGCGCTGGTAGCGGCGGGCCGGGTCGAACTCGCCGTCGCCGTAGGCGGCGGCGTCGTCCAGGCCGCTGACGACGTTGACCAGGACCCGGCCGTGGCTGAGCTGATCGAGGGTGGCCGAGGCCGCGGCGAAGTTCGCGGGGTGCCAGTACCCGGGCCTGATCGCGATCAGCGGCTTGAAGGCCGTCGTGCGGGCCGCGAGGGAGGCCGCGACGGTGAAGGTGTCCGGTCGCCCCCAGCCGGTGCCCAGCAGCGCCCCGCCCCAGCCGTGCCGCTCGGCTGCGTGCGCGAGTCCGGTCGAGTGGTCGAGCGTGCCCCAGCCCTCGCGCGTGTTGTCGCCGCGGTGCCCGGGTTCGACCGTGTTCGGGATGTACCAGAGGTGTTCGCCCATCTCAGTTCTCCGCTCCGTGGTCGGTGGATCCGGCCCGTGCGGTGGCGGGTTCGCCGTCGGGTCGTACGCCGAGGGCGGCGAGCAGCCGCTCGCGGTACTCGCCCAGGCGCGGGTCGCGGTAGGAGCGGGGGTGGGGCAGCTCGACGGCCAGGTCGACGGCGATCCGGCCGTCCTCCAGGACGAGGACCCGGTCGGCGAGCGCGGCGGCCTCGTCGACGTCGTGGGTGACCAGGAGCACGGACGGGTGGTGGCGTTGCCACAGCTCGCGCAGCAGGGCGTGCATGCGGATCCGGGTGAGCGCGTCGAGGGCGCCGAAGGGCTCGTCCGCGAGCAGCAGTTCGGGCTCCCGGACCAGGGAGCGGGCGAGGGCGGCCCGTTGCTGTTCGCCGCCGGAGAGCTGGCCGGGCCAGGCGCGCTCCCGGCCGGCCAGGCCGACCTCGGCGAGCGCGGCTCGGCCGCGGGCGGCTGCGTCGCGGCCCTCGGCGTCCCGTCCGGGGGTGCCCAGCAGCACGTTGTCCAGCACGCGGCGCCAGGGCAGCAGGCGGGAGTCCTGGAAGACCACCGACACCCGTTGCGGGGTGACGAGCCGCCCGCTGCCGGCGGTGTCGTGGTCCAGGCCGGCGACGGCGCGCAGCAGGGTGCTCTTGCCGGAGCCGGAGTGGCCCAGGAGGGCGACGAACTGGCCGGGCGGGATCTGCAGGTCGATGCCGTCGAGCACGGTGCGTCGGCCGAAGGAGCGGGTCAGGCCGGTGAGGTGGACGGCGGGAGAGGTCAGCTGCTCAGCGATCGGCGCCATGCCAGGACCCTCCTTTCCAGGAGACGGACGGCGGAGTCGGAGGCGAAGCCGAAGACCGCGTAGATGAGCAGCCCGAGGACGATGACGTCGGTCCGGCCGTAGTTCTGCGCCTGGAACATCAGGTAGCCGAGGCCGTTGGTGGCGTTGATCTGCTCCAGGACCACCAGGGAGAGCCAGGAGCCGGTGACGGCGAGTCGCAGACCGACGAAGAAGCCGGGCAGTGCGCCGGGGAGGACGACCTGCCGGACGAACTGCCAGCGGCTCAGTCGCAGGACCTCGGCGAGCTCGACGTAGCGGGCGTCGATGCCGGCCAGGGCGGCGTGCAGGTTGAGGTAGACCGGGACGGAGACGACGATCGCGATGATGACGATCTTGAACGTCTCGCCGATGCCCAGCCAGAGGATGAACAGCGGGATCAGGCCCAGCGTGGGCACGGCGCGGCCGACCTGCACCGTGCCGTCGATCAGGGCCTCGCCGATCCGGCTCAGCCCGGCGGCCAGCGCCAGCAGCACACCGGCCAGCAGGCCGATCGTGAATCCCTGCACGGCACGCCGGAGCGAGGTGGCCAGATCGGTGCGCAGCGTCCCCGTGGCCCACAGGTGCGCCCCCGTGTGCAGCACGGTCCAGGGCGCGGGCAGGCTCCGCGGGTCCAGCAGCCCGGCCGCGCTGGCCCCGGCCCACAGGGCCAGCAGGAGCAGCGGCCCCAGCAGCCGGGCGCAGCGGCGGCGCCGGCCCGGCGCGAGCCTGCGGGTCCGGTGGTGCCCGGTGGTCGCCCCCGGGCCCGGGGCGGGCCCGGTGGTCGGGCCGGGCGCGGTGCGGGGCCGCTCGGGCGCCGCCACCACGGCGGTCGACAGGTGTTCGGCCATGGTCAGCTCCGGTACTCGGCGGGCACGGCGGCGGACGCGAGGTGCTCGAAACGGCGGTCGAAGAGCGCCTCGGCCTGGAAGGACTTCACATAGCCGCCCTGGGCGAGCAGGTCGACGGTCTGCTGCTCCCAGGCGATCGCCTCGTCCCAACTCGGCGGCAGCAGCGGCTTGTTCGTCAGTGTGGTCACCTGCTGGGCCTGGCTGAGGCTGATGTTCTGGGTCTTGACGTAGTACTCCTGCTCCCAGACGGACGGGTTCTCGTAGACCCAGACCAGGCCTTTGGCCCAGATGGGGACGAAGGCCGCGACCGCCGCCGCCCTGGCGGAGTCGGCGAGCACGTCGGCCGGGGCCCAGAGCAGGTTGAGCAGGTCCACCACGTCGGTGGGGATGGTGTGCGCGCCGTCGGCGGCGTAGCGGTTGAGGTAGGCGGGGGCCTGGGAGACGGCCAGCGGGGCGATGTCCACCTGGCCGGCCTCCAGGGCGGTGAGGAACTGGTCGCTGGTCAGCGGCACCAGGTGGACGTCGGAGTCCTTCAGCCCCGCCCCGCGCAGGGCGCGCAGCAGCACCACGCCCTGCGCCTGGCCCTGGGAGAAGGCCAGCTTCCGGCCCGCGAACTGGGCCACCGACTGGATGTCGCTGTGCGGCTTGGTGGCGAACAGGTAGGACGGCTTGCGGGTCAGGTCGACGGCCACGATGCGGGCGTCGTAGCCCTGGAACTGCGCCTGGATCGGCGGGATGCCGGCGTTGTTGGCCAGGTCGAGGGAGTCCGCCCGGAAGGCGTTGATGACGTCCGGCCCCGCCGCGATGTTCGGCCAGGACGGGACGGTGAAGGGAATCTGCTTGATCAGGCCGGAGAGCTGGAGCTGGAGCTGCTCGGCGCCGAGCGCGGAGGCGATGCGCAGGCCGGTGCCGGCGGGCACCTGGGTGGGCAGCGGCGCGCTGCTCGACAGCGCCGGGCCGCTGGCCCGGGCGGTGGCGCAGGCGCTGAGGCCGAGCGCGGCGCCTGCGCCGAGCAGGGTCCGCAGGAAGAGCCTTCGGTTCGGGGCGGGGACGCCCTGGAGCGGGGACACGGAGGTGCGGTTCCTTCCGGACGGATGCGAAGGGGGTGGGGCGGGCCGCCGGACGCCGCGTGGTGCGGGGCACCGGGCGCGGGGCCGGCGGCCGTGCGGCGCAGCGTCAGGAGGCCACGGCGACGCGGTGGTCGGCGGTGAAGGGGCGTCCGGCGACGAGCTCGGACTCGCGTCCGTCCGGTCCGACCGGGGTGTCGCCGATCAGCGTGACGCGGTGCAGGCGCCGTTCGACGTCCAGGTGTTCCAGGTCGCGCGGGGCCAGGTGGGCGGTGACGCGGTTGTCCCAGAAGGCGACGTGGCCCGCCTCCCAGCGCAGGCGCACCGTGTACTCGGGCCGGGTGATCTCGGCGTGGAGCAGGTCGAGGATGCGCCGGCTCTCGACCGCGGTGACGTCGACGATGTGGCTGGTGAAGACGGGGTTGACGAACAGCGCGCGCTCCCCGGTCTCCGGGTGCACCCGCACCACCGGGTGGACGGCCACCAGCAGGTTGTCGTTGATCCGGCGGGCGTACTCGCCCTCGCCCTCCACCGGCCGGCCGCCGCCGTAGCGGTGCTCGGCGCGCAGGGTGTCCACGAAGGCCCTGACGGGGGCGGACAGCCCCTCGTACGCGGCGACGAGGTTGGTCCAGTGGGTGTCGCCGCCGACCTCCGGGACGGTCTCGGCCCGCAGGATCGACCCGGCGGGCGGGTTCACGGCGGCGGTGACGTCGGTGTGCCAGCCGTCGACGTAGCTGTACTGGCGCTTGCGGTACTCGTCGCGGAAGTTCTTGCCGTAGCGCTCCTCGAAGCGGCGCGGGTCGACGGTGAAGATCTCCGGGTGCGCCTGCGGCGGGGCGTCGTCGTGCGGGTGGGCGTAGGTGAGCTCGCCGAACTGGCGCGCGAAGGCGATCTGGGCGGCGTGGTCGAGGTGCTGTCCCCGGAAGAAGACGACCTTG
The DNA here is from genome assembly GCF_035976515.1 of Kitasatospora sp. NBC_01302. Classification (NCBI taxonomy): domain Bacteria; kingdom Bacillati; phylum Actinomycetota; class Actinomycetes; order Kitasatosporales; family Streptomycetaceae; genus Kitasatospora; species Kitasatospora sp. NBC_01302. The sequence continues at coordinate 2,687,337 of NZ_CP108404.1, read as the reverse complement.
TGGCGGTGGAGCGCCTGCTTGATGGTGTCGACGGCCTCGGCGGGCAGCGGCCGGGCGAGGTCGACGCCGTCGATGTCGGCGCCGATGTGACCGGCGACGGGACGGACGGAGGGCGTGCTCATGCTGGCGGGTCCTTTCGGTGGTGGCTGGTCGGCCGGGCGGGTGCCACGACCCCGCGGCAGCGCAGCGCAGGGCAGGGCAGGGCAGGGCAGGGCACGGCCGGGCGGTGGCACGGTGGCACGGCGGCACCGGGGTACGGCGGGGTCACCCGGCAACGGCAGCGGGAACAGGAACGGGCTGCGCGCGGCCGTCAACGCCGCGCGGCACCCGCGCCGGAGCGCCTCGGCGGAACTCCGGTCAGCAGCCCCGACAGCCCAGCCCGGCGAAGTGGTGCGCGCGGAAGGCGTTCACGGGGAGCCGCTGTGCGGCTGCCCGGATCGTGGCCCTGTGCTGCGCGTCCATGGCTGCAGTCTGCTGCCCGGACGACCACCCGGACAATGGTTTCCAGCGGCGCGGAAGAAACCCCACCGGACGGCCCCTCACCTGACGCCGCCGACCGTGCGCAGGGCCAGTGGGTCCTGGTAGACGGCGGCGAGCACCGGCACGGCCGCCGCCACCGCGAGCGTGTCCGCGCCGAAGGAGCCGGCCCGCACCAGATCGCCGGCGCCGCCCAGCTCGCGGCCCACCTCGGCCAGCAGCCGCGGCAGTTGGAGCGTGACGGCCTCGGTCAGCACCACGGTGTCCGGGCTGATCACGTCGAGCATCGGGCGGACGGCGCGGGCGATCATCCGGAGTCGGCTGCGGCACAGCTCCACGGCGCGCGCCTCGCCCGCGGCCGCCGCCCCCAGCAGCAGGGGCAGGTCGGGGTACGGGGTGATGCCGTCCGCGGCGGCACGCTCGGCGATGGTGCGGTCGGCCACGGTGACCTGGAGGCAGCCGGTGCGCCCGCACGGGCACGCCGCCGCCGACCCGGGAACGGGCAGGTGGGCGATGCCGCCGGCGCCGTACCCGCGCCCTCGCAGCAGGATCCCGCCGGTGGCGATCGCCGCGTCCACGGCGTTGCCCACGAACAGGTGCACCAGGACGCCCTCGCCGGCCCGGCCGAAGAGCATCTCCGCCCGGGCCAGCGCCCGGGCGTGGCCCTCCACATGGACGGGCAGCCGGACCGCCCGCTGCAGCGCCCGTCGCAGCGGGACGTCGCGCCAGCCCAGCGCGGCGTTCTCGACCAGCACCCCCGCGTCCGGATCCACCCGGCCGCCGGTGACCACGCCGAGCCCGAGGACGGAGCGCCCGTGCACGTGCCGCCCCAGGAACCCCGGCAGCCGCGCGGCGACCTCCTGGAGCACCGCGCCCGGATGCGGCCCCCGCGGCACGTGCTCGGCGGCGAGGACCCGCCCGCGCAGATCGGTGAGCGAGAAGGTGAGCCGCGGAATGGCGATGTGCACGCCCGCCGCGACGTGGTGCGAGGTGTCGATGTCGAGCGGGATCCGGGGGCGGCCCGGCCGGGGGCGCTGCGCGGGCTCCGGCGGCTGCCAGACCAGTCCCATCGCGAGCAGGTCGGCCGCGTACCGCGACACGGCGGCCGAGCTCAGGCCGGTCTCCCTGCCGATCGCCGTGCGGGCCAGCGGCCCTTGGTCCAGGACGGCCCGCAGCACGGCGGTCGCCCCGTCCGGCCGGTCGGTGCCGGGCTGGTGCGGGCCCGGCGTCGCGATGAGCGCTGGCAGCATCGGTGATCCTTCGTCCGGAGTCGGCCACGAGGCGGCGTGGTAGCCCGGGGACCCAGGGCTACCGGCTGCGGGGACACTTCGACGACGTCATGTGCCGAATGCTCGCAAGCACCGCCGGACCGGTCAATGGACCAGCGTTACGGGCCCGTGGCCGTTCTGCGAAGCCCGCCGAGGCACCGGGCCCGACGCTGCTCGCGGGGCTGCCCGCGCGCGGCTGGACCGGGCAGGTGCGACGGACGGGAGGGGCCGCGGGCAAGGCGAAACGCGGTCCCTTCACCAAGTGCCCACACGTTGCCGTGTCATCTCTCTGTACGGATCTTTTACCCGCAGGTAACTTACTGGGCAGTCAGGAGTGGTATCCGTCACACGATTCCGGGGAGCAGCCATGTACAGAAGACCTGTCCGACGCCTGGCCGTCGTCGCCGCCGCCGTCGCGGCCATGGCCTCGGCCGCCGTCCCGTGCGCCTCGGCCGCGGCGAGGAGCAGCGCCGCCGGCGACTCCTTCTACGCCTACGACGGCAGTGCGCCGCTGGCCTCCTTCGCGCCGGGCACCGTGCTCAAGACCCGGACGCTGCAGTACCACATCGAGGGCATCCCCACGCCGGTCAGCGCGATCCAGCTGCTCTACCGCACCACCGACGCCCAGGGGCGGCCGGCCGCCAACGTGACCTCGGTGGTGCGCAGCATCACGGGCAACAGCACGAAGGCCGTGTCCTACCAGTCGTTCTACGACTCCCTGAACCCGCAGGACGGGCCGTCCCGCGCCATCGCCGGGAACGTGACCCTGGGCGGCACGATCGCCAACTTCGAGTCCGCGGCCCTCTCGGCGCTGCTGCTGCAGGGCGACAACCTCGTCATCCCGGACACCGAGGGCCAGTCGGCGGACTTCGCGGCCGGACCGGAGTACGGCTTCAACACGCTGGACTCGATCCGGGCCGCGGTCAACTCCCCGTCGACCGGCCTGAGCGGCGCGACCAGGTTCGGCCTGATGGGCTACTCCGGCGGCTCCATCGCCACCGACTGGGCAGCGGCGCTCGCCCCGAGCTACGCGCCCGACGTCAACAAGAAGCTCACCGGCTTCGCCGAGGGCGGGGTGCTCGTCGACCCGGCGCACAACCTGAAGTACGTCAGCGGGTCGCTGGTCTGGTCCGGCGTCATTCCCATGTCGGTCATCGGGGTCTCCCGCTCGTTCGGGATCGACCTGACGCCGTACATGAACAGCTACGGCCGCCAGATCTACGACCGGCTGCAGAACGGCTCGCTCCTCGACGCGCTCGGCCACTTCCCCGGTCTGACCTGGCAGCAGATCGCCAAGCCCGAGTACGCCGACCCGGACTCGGTGCCCGCGTTCGTCGATGCGGTGAACAGGATCAACCTGGGGTCGGCCCCCACCCCGACCGTTCCCGGCTACATCGCGCAGGGCGACGGCGGCGTGCTGGAGGGCACCTTCGCCAGCCCGTCCGGCATCGGAACCGGTGACGGCGTCATGGTCGCCGGAGACGTGCGGGCCCTGGCCGACCAGTACTGCGCCACCGGCAACAACGCGATCAGCTACGACCAGTACGACCTGCTCAGCCACCTCGGAACCGCGCCGGCCTGGGCCCTCAAGGCGGCGTCCTGGCTCAACGACCGCTTCGCGGGCAAGCCGGCCCCGTCCGACTGCGGAGACATCCCGGCGGGCAACTCGCTCGCGCCGGAGCGGACGGTTCCCGCGTCCTGACGGGAGCTGCGCGAGGGGGGATCGCTGCGGCGGCGCTGGCAGGTGTACCTGCGCTGACTGCGCAGGTACACCTGGAACGCTAGGTGGAACGGAGCCAGGCGGGGTCCGTGCGGTTCTGGTTCAGGCGTTGAGCGTGCACAGTGTCCGGTGGTAGCTGAGGTGCTCCTCGCCGATGGGGTGTTCGGGGCGCCGGCGGAGTCGGCCCAGCGGCTCGCCGCCATGGGTTTCCCGCACCACGTCATCGGCGTCGACGTATATCTCCAGGCCGTCGAAGAGGACGTGATGGTTGGGACACAGGCACAACAGGTTGTGGAGTTCGTCGGGGCCGTCGTGCGGCGACCCGAGGCCACGGATGTGGGCGGCCTCGATGTAGGGCTTCAGCCTGTACCGCAGCCTGGTGTCGCAGACCTGGCATCTGTAGTCGTGTATCTCCTTCACCGATGTCGCGAGCGTGGTGTTTCGCACGATGCGGGAGGAAGTGGATTCCCGTCGGGAGGCGGAACCGGTCGCCCGCTTTACGATGGCGCTCTTCTGGTCCCCTTCGTCCGTGGCGTCGTCGACTGTGGAGTCGTCGACGAGACCGTCCGCCGTGGTGTATCCGGCCAGCCCCAACCTGCTGAGCAGAGCGTGCTGGTCGATGTCCTGGAGATAGCGACGACGGAGTCGGGCCAAGGCATCGAGACGGGTGACCGGGTCCTGCAAGAGCACGGCAGCGTCGTGACCGATGCCTGCGACCGGCTGGGCAGAGTTGAACTCGCTGACCCTTGGCATGGCATCAGCGTTCTCGGACACTCCGTGGACCTCCCACAGGCCGCTTCCCCGGAGATGCCAGAAGGGGTACTCGGGGGTGACCTGGGAACCTGGCAAGCCGAACTCGGACAGGAGCGCTCCGACTTCCGCGCGGAAAAGCGACCATGGTGCCAGGCGCGGCTTGCCAGTTGCGATTCGGGCGACCATCCAGAGGAGCGCGAGTGGCTGATGGCGGCTTGCTTCCCTAACCCCAGAGTTCCGGTGGACCTTGAGAGTTTCCAGCCGGGCAAGCAACTCGCCACTGGACAGGGGAGTGGAGCGGGAGCGGGGCAATGCTGCTCCGGAGGCGAATCGGGAACGGCCATCGGGCGGGAGCAGGGGGGCGACGCGTGCGTAGTCCTCGGCTGATCGCAGGGTGAGTCCGCGCAGCGGGGGAGTGAGCCCGAGGGCCGTCAGAATCTCGGGCGCCGAGACCGGCTGGGAGAATTCCTCGAAGTCGCCCAGGGCCATGATGTGTTCCCAGGTTGTGCCGTCCTTGCCAGTTCCCCAGACCGCTCGGGCCACCGTGGCACTGGTGAAGAGCCGGAGGATCCTCGCACGGGCGAGGAAGCGGTGCTCGGCGTAGAAGAGGACGGTATCGCCGACACGGCGACCGCGCAGGGCCCGAGCCTTGTCATTGTTGGCCTGCTCTGTCGGCGTGGAGCCCCACAACCGGGCGATGCCGTCCGGGTAGAGGTCGGCGAGCACCTCAGCCGCTGAACCGACCGCGTTTTGAAGCTCCGCGACCGGGATGCCTTGCCGCATCGACCTGGCGAAGTGCTGCGGGCCGCGCTCTCTGGCAGTTCCGCGCGGCTGGAGGACCAGTTGCGGGGCATCCTCGGCCGTGCCGTGGTGCTCCTCGACAGTGAAGCCCAGCTCGTGCAGGCGGCGGACCTCTGCCTGCTCGCCGCCGTCGGCGCCCTCGGGCGTGAGCAGCGTGCCTGCGGAGTACAGGTGTCCTACAGCGGCGATGGCGAACGCGTCGTAGCGACGGCCGTCCACGCACAACTCGTAAGCGGAAGCTTGTACACAGCCGTGCTGGCTACGGAAGGCGGAGGAACCGAGAAGGTCGTGCTCCCCAATCGCAGCCTGTATTCCTGCACGCGTCAGATCTTCGAGGCCCATGAGGGAGAGGGTAGTAGGAAGATCTGACAAGTATTACTGATGGATGGTGTAGCTGCTGGACAGGTGTCAAGTAACCCATGGAGCGCTGTTCAGGGCTGTACGGTGTGCAGCCGCACCGGCTCCGCGAGCGCGGCAGACGCCCCACGAAAATCGGCCAAACGCGCGGCGACCGTGGCCATTGCGAGTCGTTCCGGCAGGGCGGTCGAGAACTTGAGCCCCTTGACGGCCCGCCGGTCGATGTCAGGGAAGACCAGGCCGTCGCCGGCGCTCGCGCGGGCGCTCTGCCACATCGGAGCCGTCAGGTCCTCGCGCAGTCGCAGGTAGCAGTCCGTAGGTCGTTGCACCGGGTCCGCGATAGACGACAAGGTGGCGGCGAGTGTCGCGTTGGCGCGGAAGCCCGCCCAGGTCCACCACCGAACGTCGGTTCCGAAACGCGTGATGAGCGTCCCGGCGGGATGCACGCTGTCGGGGGCTTCCTCCTCGCGCAGTTGCTGGAGCCGGGCCTGCGCCCGGCGGGTGAGCGAGACCGGCGGATCGGCCCCGAGCAGCACGTCGCGCATGGACCGGGTCAGTTCGTACGAGAGACCGGCGATCCCGTTGCCCGACCACTTGGCGACGCCGCCGCCATCGGCAGGCTCCACGAATGCCCGGCGCCTGGACCAGTCGATGAACGTGACCTGCCAGCTCCGCCCGCCGAGCAGGAGCCTGCGAGGTCCGGGTCGTTCCTCGGTGAGGACCGAGGGATCGGTCTGCCCGATCTCCGTGCGCCCCGACAGGACGGTGAACTGGGGAGGGGCCGTGAAGGAGGCGGTGAGCTCGATGAAGTGGCGCCGGCCGAATCGTTGCTCCGCCTCCGGGCCGATGAAGAGCAGGCCGTTGTCGTCGTCCAGGAAGCCCGCACCCACCAAGTGACGCAGGATCGGCTCACCGGAGCGGTCGAAGGGAGCCAGTCCGTTCCATTCCTGGCTCCACAGATGGTTGCCGAGCGTGTGTTCCTGGAGGGTCACCGCGAGGAGCTGCTGGGCCACGAGATGCCGGGGCTCGGGCGGTGGGGTGACAGCCTCCACCCAACCCCGGCCCCACAGCAGTAGGAGGCCCGCGGCCTGGAGCAGGGTCTCCTCCTCGGTGGTCAGGAAGAGGCAGTTGCGCAGGCTTCCGGCGCGCCGGCCGGTGCGACCGATGCGTTGGAGGAACGAGGCGACCGTGCGCGGAGCGTCGACCTGGATGACGCGGTCCAGGTCCCCGACGTCGATGCCGAGTTCCAAGGTGGAGGTGGAGACGATGACGCAGTCGCGAGCCTCGGCGAAGGCCTGCTCCGAGCGTGCCCGCTCATCGACCGAGAGCGAGGCATGGGAAAGGAACGTGGTGACCTCACGGGCCCTCAGAGCGGCACCGAGGAGCTCGACCTGCCTGCGGGAGTCGCAGAAGACCAGTCGCTTCTCGCCGCGGTGCAGGGAGGCGATGAGCTTCGCGGCGTTGTCCAGCGAGCCGACGTAGTCGAGCTCGACCTCGCCGGCCGGTCGGGTGCCTGCGGTGCTGGTGGGGGTGACCGCGAGATCGGGTGCGACGACCCGGCCGGAGCGGCTGTTCGCACCCGAGCCCTGCAACCAGGTGAGCAACTGCTGCGGGTTCCCGACCGTCGCCGAGAGACCGATGCGTTGGATGGGACGGCCGGTGATGCGTTCGAGCCGCTCCAGGACAGCCAGGAGGTGCCAGCCGCGGTCGTCCCCCGCGAAGGCGTGGACCTCGTCCACGACGACTGCACGGATGGATGAGAGGAGCCGCGCATGGTCGGTCTTGATACCGATCAGCATGGCCTCGAGCGACTCGGGGGTGGTGAGGAGGACATCGGGCGGGTCAATGCGGATCTGCCGGCGCTGCGACTGCGTGGTGTCGCCGTGCCAGAGCGCGGCCCGTCGACCGAGCCACTGCGCGTACGAGTCGACGCGTGTGACGAGGTTGTTGAGCAAGGCCTTGAGCGGGCACAGGTAGAGCACCGAGACGCCGGTCCAGCGGTGCTGGGCCATCGCGGAGAGCACCGGGAAGCACGCGGCCTCGGTCTTGCCGCCGGCGGTCGGTGCCAGCAGTACCGCGTCCTCTCCGTCCATGAGTGGACCGATGGCGGCGCGCTGCAGGGGACGCAGATCGGGCCAGCCCAGCGTGTTGACGATGTGGTGGAGGACCACCGGATCGAGCCGGTCGAGCGGGCTCGGTGAGTCGGCGGTGCCTGCTGCTCGGTCCTCGGGGCCGGACATCAGAGGTCCAGGTCGATGTCGTCGGCCGATCCGGCGGCGGCCAGGTTCCGCTCCGTGGCGGTGAGTTCATGGGCGGAGACGGTCAGCCGGTAATGCTGCCGCGGGTCGAAGTCGTCGAACTGGTCGATCCGGTCCAGCACGTCACCGACCAGCTTCTTCAGGAACAGCCTCGGTGCCACACCCACCTTGCCGCCCAGCGCGCCACCCACGGCATCGGCCAGGTCGGCGATGTAGGCGTCATCCGCGAGTGCCTCGATCCGGTCGGCGGATGCGGCACCCGCCGCGTAGAGATCACGGATCGTCACCCCGAGGCCGATGAGCGAGTCACGGGTGAAGCCGGGCAGCCGCAGCTGGACGGCGCGCGGATTGTCGAAGCGTGGGTCGGTGGTGAAGTCGGTCGCGAGGCGCTGGGCGAGTGGGGCGAGGCGCTGGACGCCCTGCTGGCCGTCGTAGAAGGCGGGCGTGCCGGTGATCACCAGGTAGAGGCCGGGAAAGCGGCCGGAGTGGACCTCGTCGATCAGCTGGCGCAACGCGTTGAGCGCCTTGTCGCGGGCATCGGAGCGGACCCGCTGGAGCGTCTCGACCTCGTCCAGGACGAGGAACAGCCCGGCGTGCCCGGAGTCCCGGAGCACGGTGAGCAGGCCCTGCAGGAACCCGAGCGCCCCGAAGTGGTCGAGGTCGCCGCGCACCCCGGCGGACCGCCGCGCGGCTGCGGCCACGTTCGGTTGCCCGCCGAGCCAGGCGAGCACCGCGGCAGCGGTCCCTTCGTCCCCCGAGGCGAGGGCGGCCCGGTAGCCGCGCAGCGCTGCTGCGAATGACGGAGCGTGCCGGGACACCTCGCTGAGCCGGGCGGCGAGCAGCAGCTCCACCTCTTCGGTGAGCTGCTCCTCGGAGGACCCGGCGGCCAGGGCGTCCTCCTCCAGCGCGTAGAACCAGGCGTCCACCACAGGCCGCAGTGCACTCGGAGGGAAGCTCGAGGTGCCGAGCCGCTCCGTCAGCCGCCGGTAGACGGTCTCCAGCTTGTGCAGCGGCGTCTCGGTCTCCGAGATCTGAATCTCGGCGACGGCGAAGTTCCGGCGTTTGGCGCGTTCGCCGAGCCACCGGGTGAAGAACGTCTTGCCCGACCCGTACTCACCACGCACCGCCTTGAACACCGAGGAACCGGAGACCACGGCGTCCAGCTCCGCGTCGAGGGCGGATTCGAACCGGCCAAGACCGGTGGCGAGCAGGTCGAGCCCGTTCTCGGGCACCGCACCGCGGCGCAGCGCGTCGATCACGTCCCGGCGGCGGGCCGCGCTGACGACAAGGGATCGGGAGGTTCCTTCGGCACTCACCCGGCAAGTCTCCCATCAGCAGGACAGGGTGATCACGGCCGCGCCCGCCTCCGCGGTCGGGTCATGGCCCGTCAGGGGCCGATCCAGCCTGTTCACCGACCGGGCACCGGGGCAGGGCCTCCCCGGCGCCCGGCTCAACGCAGGTTGAACTGGGTCTGGAGCAGCCCCGTGTCGAGTCGCAGGGTCCGGCCGTCCGGAAGGGTCTCCAGGACCTGGACGCTGTCGTAGTTGAGCAACTGTCGTAGCACAGCGGCGAAACCGTCCGCGCGGACGGCGAGCAGCCCGATCCGCTGGGCCAGAGCGGTCACGGGCAGGGTGCCGCCCGCGTCCAGCAGCGCCCGCAGGGCTTTCTCGACCTTGGCCAGGTCGGGCTTGCGGGCGAGCAGGTTCACCTGGTCCTGGAAGATCTGGGAGACCAGCAGGCTCTTGACCATGGCGTCCTGGGGAGTGACCAGGGAAGGAGCCAATAGTGCGTCGCCGGCTTCCACCGCTGGCTCGAGCGCAACCTCGAAGAGAGTCTCAGGGCCAGGTGCGGCGGGCTTGGAAGGCCGAGTCGCCTTCGCGGGCTTCTTCGGCGGGGCAGTCTGGACCGGACGAGGCTGGGATGCCTCCGGCACCAAGGCCCACCAGGAAGGCTCGGGGTTGCCGAGCTCACGCCAGCCCTTCGGCGGGGTGGCTCCGAAGGGGAGGAGAGCGAGCACCGGGATGGCGACCTCGGCGAGCGAAGCCCCACCGTGATAGCCGGCCTTGAGGGCGGTGTAGCGGGAGTCGGCATCCCAGAGCGCCACGATCTCGCCGCCGGTCTGCGGAGAGACCACCCGCGGTCCGGCAAGGACGATCTCGGCCTCACCGGTCTCCCCGCCCGGTGCACGATGCCGGGCGGAGACCGCGCCGTCGCGCTCCACCTTGATCCCGCGCCGGTCGACCACGTGCCCGTGGTCGCTGGTGAGGATGACCGCACGCCCCTGGGCGGCGGCGAAACGCAACAGGTCCTGCAGCCCTCCGATGTGGGACAGTCGCCACGAACCGTCGCCGTGCTTCTGCTCCTTGGCGAGGCGGTCGTCGACAGTGTTGAGCACCACTGCGACGTGGGTGTCGCCGGCCAGCGCCTCGGAGAGCGCGGAGCCGAAGACCGCGCCGCCGGTCTCACTGCGCAGGTCGTCCTTGTGGAAGACCGCCGCCTTCTCACCGCCCCAGAATCGATGCGTGGGGACGATCCGCTTCTCGTCGGCCTGAGTGCCCGTCATCAGGCGCGCAGCGAAGAGCGAGGTCCGGGAGACGGCGGTCACGGTCGGCAGGGCCGCGGCGACGGCCCGGCGCTGCGGCGGCCCTGTCGGGTCGGCAATGGCTGCACTACCGGCGGGCCGGGGCGTCGGGTCGTACTCGGCCCAGTGTTCGCGAAGCTCCGTGCCCAACTCGGCCGCTATGGCGGCGCTCATTCCGTCGATCACCACGAGCAGCACCCGGCGCTCGCCGGACTTCACCACCGGACCGACCACCCGCGGCAGGAACGTCTCGACCGTGAGCATGCTCCTCGGGTCCGTCCCCGCCGCCGTCCAGGTGGCCAGGGCGGTCGCGAAGTGGTGATCGATCTCCCGCCGCTTGGCGCGGACCGAGGAACAGAGCCGGTCGTAGGCGGACTTCAGCACGTCCTCGCGGTCGCCACCCGCCTCGATGTGCTCGAGCGCCAGGTCGACCCAGCCGGTCTCGATGACGTGCCGGCTGATGCCATCCGCCACGTTCGCGATCTCCGTCGACGGGTCGCCGGCGAGCCATTGGGCGAGCCGCTGGGCCATCCGGGCCCGCTCGACCCTGGTCCGGGCCGCGTCGGCCGAGGCCAGGCGGTGGTCGCCCACCAGCACCACCGCCTGCGCGAGGCGTGGCAGATCGCCCGTCCCGAGAAGCCGGCCGACCGCGGCGAAGCGGGCCTCGAGGCCGGCCGCCAGCACGGGGCTGGCCTCGGCGGCCGTCTGCGCGCCGAACTGCTCGATCAGCGCCTCCGCCCGGTCCAGGACAGCACCGGTCAACCGCCGGGCGGCAGCCGCCTCGTCGTCGAACCCGGCGCGGCCCGTCAGCAGCAGGACGGAGACGAACTCCTCACAGCTGCGCCCGAAGGCGGCTGCCAAGGCGTCCAGTGCCTCGCCCTGGGCCGGCGGTTCCTCGCCGAACCACCGCTCGGCACGTCCACGTGCGCGGTAGTCGGCGGCCTGTGCCGACACCGCGTCCGCGTGCACCCACAGGGCAGCGCAGACCAGGCCGAACGCGACCGCGTCCGGGCCGTGCTCCGCCTGGACCAGTGCTACCAAGGCCCGACCGGCGAGACCGGCTTGGTCCTCCTCGCCGAGGAACTCGGCCAGCCCGGCCCGCTCTGGCGCGCGCAGCGCGAGGAAGCGGTCCGGCCCACCGGGCGTCAGCGACCAGCGCAGCAGGGCGGCCGTGTCCAGGCCGGTGTCGGTGGCCGCCTGCGCCGGCTGGTCCGGGTCGAAGCGGCCGATGCCGAGTCGCCGCATGGCGAGCGCACCGAGCGCGCCACTGCGGGCCAGCACGCCGCCGCCCACTCGCGGCCAGCCGGCCGGCGGGGTCGCATCGAGCAGTGACTCCGCGGCCCAGTTGTCCTTGAGCAGGCGGTTGTCGGTGTCGACAGCGCCGAATGCCTGACGGACCACGTCCCAGGTGTCGACGGCGTTGACTCGCTGCCGGTACACCCGGGCCAGCAGGTCGGGGCCCAGCTCCGACTCCTCCCGGTCCGTCAGCACGACCAGGACCTCCGGGCCCCTTGCGTCGGCGGCCAGGTGGGCCAGCACCAGCTCGTACACGGCGAGCGGGGACGGTGCCACCGCCACCTCGGCCCGTCGCCGATCACCCCAACCGAGTTCGGGCGCGCCCTCCCACTCGGGGGCGGCACGCAGCAGGACGGCCCTGCGCCGCCCGCCGGCCAGCCCCTTCTGCGAGGCCAGGTACTGGGAGACGGTGCCGGTGTTCAACCGGACCGCGCTGGTGGTGTTCGGGATGCTCATTCCACTACTCGCCAGGTGATCTCGACGGTGGCGTCGGGTTCCTGGGCCGCCAGCTCGTCCAGCTCGGCACGGAGTTCGGCGATGGCCCGGGACGCGGTGGTCCGGCCACCGCCGGAGCGGCGCCCGCGGCTGCGGGAGGTCGGCTCGCCAGGCTCCGTCGGCACTCGGGGGTCACTGGTACGGGTGTTCAGATCCTCGTCGTCGGCCCGAGGAGCGGGCGCAGGTGACGCCACGGGAGCGACGGGCGCCGGCTGGGGAGTGGTGGCCGCCCGGCTGCGGTCGATGACCTCGACGATGTCGCGCCGCGCGTCCTTCAGGGCCTGCGGCAGGTCCTTGGTCTTCTGGTCCGCCTGGGCGGCGCCGCGCAGCTCCTCCAGGACGGCCTGGCCGGCCGGACCGTAGTTGGGCGCGAGCTTGAGCATGTCCCAGGCGGCTCCGGCCAGCGCGGCGGCCACGGCTTCGGCCTGCTTGATCGAGGCGGCGTACCGCTCGGGGGACACCGTGCCGAGGTCGAAGGTGGCGAGGACACCGATGACCTGCTTGGCCGATCCCGATCCGGCCGCGGGGCCCTTGGCCGCGGCGATGAGCGCGTCGAGCAGATCGAGCGAGCGCCTGGCCAGGGCGAGCCGGCCGGTGCCGTCCGTCTCGTCGAGACCGAGCAGGTCGGCATGCTTGCCCAACTGCTCGACGAGGCTGGTGGCGTGCGGCTGGTACGTGCGGGCGGCAGCCACGAGCTCGGTGGCGAAATGGCTCACGATCCGGCTGCGGCGCAGGGTCTTCGGCTTGGCGCCGAAGATGCGCTCGTAGCGGTAGCCGGCCTCCTCCCAGACCGCCTCGTCGGGCAGCGGCTGGGTGCGCAGGGCGTCGCCCGGCTTGATCGCGGCGGGCTCGGGCGCGGGGTCGAGCAGGCCCCCGCCGCGCACCCAGACCCGGTCGTCGAGCTCGGCGAAGGAGGCGATGACCAGATTGGCGAGGAACGGATCCAGGCCCATCGGCTCGGGCCGGTCCAGCCAGTCGGTGAGGCGCACGACGGTCAGGTCGCCGGTGATCCCCTCGGTGCTGGCCTCGCGGCGGAAGTGGTCGGGCCAGCGGGTGGAGAGCTCGAAGTACGCCTCCTTCTGCTGCCCCAGGCCGAGTTCACCGGCGATCCGCTTCATCACCGGGCGGTCCTTCGCCGGGATCTCGACCCGCCGATCGCTGCGCTCACCGGCGTCCCGGATGTGGGCGAAGACGATCTTGGCATCGGCCGGCCTGACCACAGTGCCTGGGGCATCCCGATCGAAGAAAGGGTGGGCCGGGTACTGGTGGGCGAGCAGCTTGCCTGCCACGTGCCGGGCGGCGTCGTGCAGCGACTGCCCGATGGACGGCCGCAGATCCGGGACGTCCGGCAGCGGCTCGAAGTGGTCGTCGAAGCCGAGCTCGACGTCGGAGCTCTTCTTCTCGGCCAGCCCGTATGCCTGCTTGAGGGCCGCCTTCACCGTCTTGGTCAGCGACTCGCGCTGGCCCTCCAGCAGGGCCTTGGCCCGACTGCGGTTGTCGGCGTTCAGGTGTCCCGCGTACTGGGTGTCGAAGCGCCGCTGGTCGCTGAGCGCGTAGTCGATGGTGACCAGGCGGCGGAAGTCCTGGAACCGCGCGGTCGACAGGTGGGTGGGAATCCAGGCGACCGTCCTGGCGCGCTGCTCGCCGGAGCGGGCGCGCAGGTCGCGGATCCGATTGGCGTCGTCGACCGGGCCGAACTCGGTCTCGTTGAAGGGCAGATCGATGACGAAACGCCAGCTGTTCGCGAAGCTGGGGGTGAACTCGTGGTCAGGCATGGCGTCCGAGTTGGCGATGTTGCCGAAGACGACCTCCACGGAGCGGTTCGAACCGCGCCAGACGAACTTCAGCTCGTCGGCGTCGAGCCGGCCGTCGTGCGTCTCGATGCCCAGCTCCTCGGCCAGCAGCCGGCGGGCCAGCACGCGCCGGTTGCCCGGGTTGTCGTTGACGTTGGCGTTGGCGATCACGGAGTCCACGTCCACGCCGGCAAGTTCGAGGCGCACACCCGCGTTGGCCTGGGTACCGGTCTCCTTGATCTCGGCGAACCTGGCGGCCCAGGTGGCGACCTTGTTCCGGATGACGCCGATCTCGGCGCCCGGGATCGGGGAGACGACGGAGCCGTGGTTGAGCGCGCCCAGGCGGCGGATCGTCAGATCGCGCAGGGCAGGCACGCTCGGAGCCAGCGCGGACAGCAGCAGGGTGCACATCAGCCGGTTGTCGCCGATGAAGTTGCGGCAGCGCTGAGCGAGTTGCTGATCGGTGATGGTCTCCGGCTGGGTCCGGAAGCGCTCGATGTCCTCCTCGGTGATCTCACTCTCACCCAACAGGTAGGGGCGCAGCTTGGTGCGGTAGAGCTTGTCGGCCGCCTGGAACTCCACCTTCAGGCTGTCGACGAACGGCTTGTCACCGCCGTCCGCGATCACCGGGTAGAGGTCGCCGAGCGGGATCAGCTGCTCCAGCCGGGCGTCGTCGCGGTGATCGGCGAGCAGCTGGCCCATCAGCTTCAGACCGGTCCGGGAGCGCTGGAGCGCGGAGGAGATGTGGACGAGGGTGTCCATGAAGGCGGGGGAGAACGGGTAGGTGAGGCGGAACGAAGCCTCGTCCGCCCCGGTGGTGGTTCCCTCCTCCGAGCCAAGCAGCACGTCCCAGACCTGCGGGCCCACCCGCTTGGCCTTCGCGAACGCGGCGTTCAGCTTTTCGGCGGCCTCGTCGTCCTTGGGCTTGAGCAGTCGGGCGTGGGCGATCTGCGGGAGGTTGCGGTCCTCCAGGGTGATCTTGTCGAACCGGCCGGAGGCGAGGTTGAGGCTGTCCTGGATCGCGGTCTCGCCCGCGCCGGAGACCTCCTCGCCGACCAGCTCGCGCAGGTCGCGCTGGCGGGCGATGAACGAGACCACCGGCACGGCACGCCGGGAGTCGGCGCCCTCCACGAAGTTGGTGATCTTGTCGGCCTCGCGGGAGACGAACTTCTGGTCGTGGATCCGGTTGGCGAGCCAGAGGATCAGCTCGTCCATGAAGAGGATCAGGCCGTCGTAGCCGAGCGACTTGGCGTGCGCGGCGATCACGGAGAGGCCGGCGTCGAGGGAGATGAAGCCGAACTCGTCCTCCTTCGCGTTCTGCGCGAACCCGGGGAACCAGCCCGCGATGGCGTCGTGCACGAGCTTGGCGCGCAACTCGGCGGGGGTGGTGGGGCTGACGATGTTCAGGTTCGTCTCGGCGGCGTCCTGCTGCTCGGCCGCGAGCGCCGAGTCGAGCAGCGCCGGCGTCCAGGCGAAGCCCTCGCCCCACTCGTCGTCCTCGTCGGCACCGGTCCCGTCGCCGCTGTCGCCCGCGAGGCCCGCGATGAACTGCGCGTCACCGACCTTGGCGCGCAGCCGCTGCACGTCCTCGAAGAGTGCGTCCGTGCGGTACACCTGCGGCGTCGGTGCGTCCGGGTGCAGCGCCTTGACGTGCGAGACGTAACCGCCGAGGACGCGCTGCTCCAGCGACTTGGCGCCGAGCATGTGGTACGGGACCAGCAGGAACTTCTTGCGCTCGGCGCCCAACCAGGCGTGCTTGGCCAGCGTCTTGTCGAACTCGCCGCGCTCCAGCGCGGCCGGGTTGCCGCGGAGCAGCGCGTGCAGGACGGCCATGAAGTGCGACTTACCGGAACCGAACGAGCCGTGCAGGTAGGCGGCCTTGGAGGTGTGCCCGTCGAGCGCCGCCTTGATCAGGCCGAGCGCCTCGTCGAAGTTCTCCAGCAGGCGCTCGGTGAGGACGTAGTCCTTGAGCGCGGCAGCGGCGCCCTCGTCGGTGACCGCCTCGGCGAGCTTCAGGACGTAGTCGGAGGTGGAGATGGACTGCTTGATGTCGATGACATCGCGGAGGAGGGGCGGCTGGGCCGGCGTCGGGGCCATGGTCTGCTTTCGTCCGTTCCATCTTCGTCGTTGGTCCTGCGGTGAGGTGCCGTGTGCGCTGGGCGAGGCCCTCGGCCGGCTGTCGTCGCTGCTCAGCGGTCGTGGAGCACCCGAGGCCGGGTCACCGGCACGATGGTGAGCAGGTCCTCCAGCCCCTTGAAGTCGTCGGGGTTGGTGGTGAACAGCGGAAGGCCCTCGGCGACGGCGATGGCGGCGATCATCAGATCGGCCACCCTGCGTCGCGGCTTGCGGCCCGCGCCGATGACCGCTGCGCAGACCCGTCCGTAGATGCGGGCGGCTTCGGCGTCGAACGGGATCGGGTCGAACTCGCTCTCGGCGCGCTGGAGCACGTCCATGCGCCGGGCGCGTTCGGCGTGCTCGTCGTAGTCGTCCTGCTCGGCGTTGCCGCGCACCTCGTGCGGGCCGGCGGAGAGCTCGGCGAGGGTGACGGTGGTGATCGCCATCTCGTCGGGCAGCTCCTCCGGGTCCAGCCACCTGCGGAGGATCATGATGTTGGTGTCGAGCAGGCCCTGCTCGTGCCGCTTCGGCTCAGCGGTCATACGGCGAGTCCAGGTACTGGTCGGCGGTTGCGTCCTGGTCGGCGCGGAAGGCGTCGAGCGCGATGTCCGGAGCGCTCCGGGACATCGCCGCGAACTCCCGGCGGGAGACGAACCGCCTGCGCCGCCGCAGCGGCACGAGCTCGCCGATCTGGTGGCCGTCCCGGGTGACCGTGAACGACTGGCCGGCCTGGACCGCGTCCATGATCTCTTTGGACTTGTTCCGCAGGTCGCGCTGGGTGATCTCGGGCTGCGCCGTCATGGCATCCATGGTAGGGCGGTGTGGCACTCAGTGCTACCAGGTAGCACTGAGTGGTTTTCGACAGTGGGGGCTGGCCGGCTTTGCGCGTCACGTCCAGCGGACCGGCACATCCTGCCACTCGGAAGCGCCGTAGTCGGCGGGGACGGTGGTGCGGCGTCTCGGGCTGGTCGGCGTTCGGCGCGAGAGTGCAGGTCCAGTGCCAGGTGTCGCAGGACTCCCAGGGGCGGCGGGCTTGAGCTGGTTGAACCACTGACATCCTTCCGGCGCTGAAACGCTGGGATTCCTGCCTTGGTCGTCCGACCGTCTCCGAATCGCTTCACCAGGAGGGCGCTGTGGTGGCCATGTCGCTGAGCGCTCGGCTCGTGGGGAGGGCCGCCGGCGGGATGGAGACGGACGCGGGTGGTGTCGTCGCCGCGGTGGCTGCGGGCGGAGGAGCTGGGTGGTGTGCTGTCTGCGACATACGGCGTGGGGGGTGGAGGCTGGTTAAGAAGTCGGCGCTGGGTGAAGGGGCGGGGAGTTGGGTTGGTGCGGGAGAAGAGGGAGGTGGCTCGGCTGCCTGGGACGGGTGACGTCGGCCCGGTACGGGGCGGCTGCACTTCCTCCCTCGGGGTGTCGGCTAGTTCGGAGGGGCAGGGGCGGCGTGCGGGAGCGGGACGGGGCGCACGCGGAGCAGGTGCTGCCGGCGGGAGTCGGTGAGGGAGAAGGCGAGGGTCAGGTCGCCGTCGCGCTGGAGGGTGCGGGTGACCTGGGCCGCTGCTTCGGGGCGCGTGAGGTAGTAGCCGAACCAGTCATGCTGGAGGTCGCTGAGGGGCAGCACCCGCATCGACCGCCAGAGCGCGGCCAGGGCCTCGGGGACGCGGGGGAAGGTGGCCGGGGCCGTGATGCCGGTCAACTCCACGATGACAGGCATGGGTTCGGGCTCGGGTGTGGGCGGGGGTGAGGGAGGAGGCGGGCTGGTGGTCACGGGGAGACTTCCGCATTCTCGGGCATCGGGCCGACGACGGCCCAGACGCGCTTGCCGATGCCGTTGCGCGGCCCGCAGCCCCATTCGCGGGCGAGCTGCTCGACCATCAGGAGGCCACGGCCGGACTCCTGGCCCAGCGTCAGCGGACGGATCATGGGCTTGGTACTGCCGGCATCTTCGACGGCGATGTAGAGCTGGTCGTGGTCGACCTCGAAGCCGGCCCAGATGCGCTGGCCGGGCGCGGTGCCGTGCTGCCAGGCGTTGGTGACGAGTTCGCTGACGAGCAGTTCGCCGACGTCGGCGAAGCGGTCGCCACCCTCGACGCGGCCCAGCAGCTCGCGCAACTTGCGACGCGCGAGGCCGGGAGAGCGGCGGGAGTTGGGGAGCCAGCAGTGGGCGGTGGCGGGGGAGGGGGAGGGGGGTTCGTCGGGTGTTTCGGGCATGGCGCAGCTCCCGAGGTCGGCTGGATGAGGTGCGACGGCTGTGGTGCCGAGACGGTCGACTCAGGGCATGGGGATGCCCGGTGACGAGCCGTCATGATCACTAGAAGTGACGAGTTGATCGACTGTCGGTAGCCTGCTCCTGTGGATGCCTAAAGTGCAACCCGTACTTCAGAAGTCACCCCGGAGGAGTGACTGACGTGGATCTCGCATGCCAAGCGGGGGCAGACTGTTCCTGATCGTCAGGGAGGTGCGGACATGCCCGCAGACCAGAGTCCAACCGTTCGCCGCCGTCGGCTCGGAGCGGAGCTACGTCGACTGCGCGAGGAAGCCGGGCTCACCGCGGAGCAGGTGGGTGCCGAACTCTCCTGCCATGCCTCGAAGATCGGCAGGATTGAGAATGGTCGCAGCGGCGTTCGAGCGCTCGATCTGCGGGAGATGTTCAGCCTTTACCGCGTGACGGATCAGAAGACGCGTGATCAGTTGACCGGGCTCGCCAAGGAGAGCCGGAAGCGCGGCTGGTGGCATGTCTACAACGATGTGTTGTCGCCGACTACGGCCGAGTTCCTCAGCCTTGAGGCGTCGGCAAGCCATATCAGGAGCTACGAACCGCTCCTGGTGCCAGGACTTTTGCAGACCGAAGACTACGTTCGCGGCCTCATGACCGGAGGACGTGTCGGATCGCCGCCCGACGAGATCGAGAAGCGCGTGCGGCTTCGGATGGAGCGCCAGGCTCGTTTCGTGGCCGAGGATCCCCAGCAGCTCTGGGCTGTCATCGGTGAAGGTGCGCTCCGCAAGAAGATCGGCGGAACCGAAGTCATGCGGGGCCAGCTTCAGCGTCTGCTGTCGGCCTGCGACCAGCCCAACGTGACGCTACAGGTGCTTCCGTTCGAGGTGGGAGCACATCCCGGGGTTGAAGGAGCATTCACCGCTCTGTCCTTCCCGGAGCAGGACGAACAGGATGTGATCCTCATCGAAGCGATGACGAGTACGCTCTACCTGGAGACTGAACAGCAGGTCAGCCGCTACAAGTTCGCGTTCAACCACATCCGCGCGGCTGCTCTCGCACCCCAACAGTCCCAGGAAGTCCTGGAACGAATGCTCCATGATTACTCGACGTGACGAGATTGAGGTACGCGATGGCCGCCCCTGACCTGTCCCGAGCCCGCTGGTTCAAGAGCACCTTCAGTGGGACCGAAACGAATTGCGTTGAGGTTGCGAACGGCTTCGTCGAGGTCATCCCAGTGCGGGACAGCAAGGACCCGAGTGGTGGCGCGCTCGTCTTTCCGGCCGACGCCTGGGCGGCGTTCGTCGCCAGGGTCAAGGCGGGGGAGTTCCCGATCGCTTGAATCGCAGGTACGTCGCGGCCCGGAGCTGGAGTGCGCTCCGGGCCGCGACGTATCGCGTTGTGCTACTTCTTGGCTGTGCGGCCCCCGCGTCGCGTCGCTGCCGCCGGGCGCCAGGCTCGCAGGTCCTCGTCGGTGAGGCCGTGCTCGCCCTGGATCTGCGCGCGGTAGCCGGCGAAGAAGTCTGCGGGCGAGCTGCCATACATCGCGTCGAACTCACCGTGCCACTGGCTCAGCCAGGGCTGCAGTTCCAGCAGACCCGCGAGGTAGGGGGTCAACTCCCCAGTGCTGAGGTCGTTGTTGGTGAAGTACGTGGTGAGAGCCTGCGCCTGCTCGCGGTGGTCCCAGCCGGCCCACCCGAATAGATCGGGAGTGCCGGAGGTGGTCGTCGCGTAGGAGATGAACCGCTCCTTGGGGACGTCGAGCTTGCCGCGGGCCTTCCAGTAGGAGGGCTTGAGGAAGTCAGCCGATGTGTACTTCGGGGGGACCGGGATCGAGTCTCGGATCTTCCGCTTGGCCGGCTCGTCCGGGGCGGCGTCCTCTTGGCGCTGGAGGTCCCAGACGTGCTCCCAGTCGGACCTCTTCTTCAGACCGGTGGGCTTGTAGCGGAGGGCGGGAAGGAAGGGGACGTGCTCGTCGGCGAGGAGATCGGCGACGATGCTGGCAAGTTCCTTGCGGGGGGCGTAGATCTCGGCGACGGAGACGAAGTCGGCGTCGCGGGAGAGTGCGTCGGTGAGGTGGGCGGGGGTAAGGAGCCTGGGCTGGTCGTCCTGGAACCAGTGCTCGCGGGCCTCGAGGCGGTCGAGCAGCCAGGAACGGAGAGCCTTCTCCTGGAGTGAGTCCCAACCTTCGGTCGCCCAGCGGCGCTTGTACTCCGGGCGCTCGATCATACCGATGGCGCGTGAGGACTCGATTGCCTCGATTCGCTTCTGGACGATGGCCTTGTAGGCGTTGGGCCAGTCGGAGGGGAACTCGGTGATTGGGGTGGAACCGTGTCGCTTGAACCATTCGCTTGATGCCTCACCTGCTTCGATCCGGCGCGCGAGCACAATTTCGAAGGCCCGCTGCCCAAGGATGAGTCCAGGTGCATCAGCTTCGGAGGCGCGAAGGTCATCGGGGTGAAGGCTGTAGAGCGTATACACCTGCCAGTCCAACTCCTCTTGGATCGCGATCATTTCAGCGCGTGTGGAGTCCCAGATGGTGTGCGCTTTGCGGAGGGAAGTCACAGTGGGTGTGGGCGAATCACTGGAGGTCAGAGCGGAAGGCGTCACGGATGAGAGCGCTTGGGCAAGGGCATCGAGCTTCGAGGCGAGAGCGCTTGGATAGGAGCTAGGCAGGGGAAATTCCTGAAGCTTGGTTCCAGTGAACTCGAAAAAGCGTTCCCAGTCCTGCGACTTGAAGCCTTCGTTAACGCCTTGACTGCCCTTGTCGTGGCTGACTTGCTTGAGCCAGAAGCATGCGGTAGAACTGTTAAGTAGCCCAAGAAGCTCCAGATACTGTTCCTCGCATGCCCCTTCGGGAAGCTTGATTACTGGTGCATGCCGATTGAATACCTTCTCGCCTCGGCCAAGTGCGAAGTGGTTGTGGGTTGCAACAAATGGAAACGTGAGAACGAAAGAGCTGTTGAGTCGCGCATCGTTGTGAAATGCATAATTTGACCAAGGTAGCTTTCGCTGTTCCTTTGTAGTGCCAAACATCAGTCCATTGCGCAGGATCTGACGCCCGTGCCACAGCGTGTATTTCTCCAGCCTGAGGCGCTGATCGGTGGTAGCGGCTGAGGGGAAGACGGCATCGGCAGCTAGATGGCAATCCCAGTCGCGGACCTGATCTCCAGTCACGAAGGCGCGCATTGGGATGTCGCGCTGGCGGCCCCAGGAGGCGGAAGGGCGTGGGACTACGAAGTATTCGTCATCGCCAGTGATTGCTGCAAATCCGGTGCTTTCCGTCCGGCTTGACAGTCTGGCCACTGAGTAATGCTCAAGGCGCTGCACCATCTCGAGGCCACCGTCTGCCAAGATCCATGGCTGCTTGCAGAAGTACCGCTCGCGGTTGAGGTCATCTACTGACACCCACTGGCTGATTGACCCAGGCTTATCGATTTGCTCGATGATCGCTCGCCAGACCAGCCCTTCGGCGCCGTCCTCTGGTGTGGCAGGTTCGCCCTGAACGCTTCGGATGGTGCGGATCGTCTCCGCTCGGCTGATGGACCGATGCCGTCCGATGAGAATGACGGTCGGTGTGCCGTGTCCAGGAATGTACGCTCCGGAGGTATCCACGACCTCCGTGAGTTCCACTTGGTGCGCGAAGTATTCCTCAATCAGTTTTGTCCCGAACTCTCGTTTCATGAACGAGTTCGCGGTGATCTGGCCGACCATTCCGAATCCGCGGCCGTCGATGCTGCCCTTTTTGGCAAGGTTAAAGAAGCGCTGGGCAAACGGCACTGTAAACGCGTATTTTCCTCCGCAGGCGTCGTACAGATCCCGATACAGCGCGTTGAGCTTCTTATCCTTCACTGTGATATACGGAGGATTCCCCACCACAACGTGGTACCGCCCCTCCTCCAGAATCCCCGGGTACTCGTGCACGTCCTCCGTTGCGTACGCGAACTCCGCCAGCTCGTCCCCCGACTCCTCGCCCAGCAGTGTCAGCTCGAGCTGCCGCGCCTTAATGAGCGAGTCGCCCACCGCCAACTGGATCGGCCAGTCGTACTTCCCCGCATCCGCCAGCGTCCGCACCTGCGCCGCCGCCATCGCCGCGACCAGCAACCGGAACCGCGCGATAGCCACCGCGAACGGGTTGATGTCCACCCCGTGCACCGAGTCCAGTGCCGCCCGCACTCGCTCGTACCGGTCCGTCCCCGGCCGACCCTCGCCCCACAGCCGCACCAGCCGCCGGAACGCCCCCAGCACGAAGTGCCCCGACCCGCACGTGGGGTCGATCATCTTCAGGCCCTCGTACCCGAATTCCCGCACCGCCGGGTCCATCGCGCGGTCGAGGATGAACTCCTCCACGAACTCCGGCGTCTGCAACAGCGCATACGTCTTCCGCGCCGCCTCCGACAGGTCCTGGTACAGGTCACCCAGGAACCGGGTGTCCCACCCCTCGGTCCCGTCCTCGTTCAGCTTGTCCGTGAAGTCGTGGACGAGCACACCTGCCTCGTCACGCTCCCGCCAGAACTCCACCAGCGCCCGCGCACCATCGTGAGACAACGGGATCTGGAACAGCGGGTTGTGCCGCCGGTCGAACAGCAGCTTCCCCGCCTGTCCCGCACCCAGCTCCGCGAACGCCTTCTCCAGCCACCCGCGGTACGTCGGGTCGGCGTCCTCGTCCACGTACGCCGCGTACCGCTCCGCCGCCAGATCCCGCCGCTCGTCCGAGGCACCCGCCAGGTACGGCTCCGGGATCAGCTCATTGTCCTCGCAGAACCGCACGAAGACGGTGCCCAGTACCCACGCCACCGCGACCTGCGTGATGCGCTCGTCGAGCCACGAGTTCCAGGTCGCCGCCGTGCGCCCCAGCTTCCGCGCCAGGTCGTACTCGCCGCGCAGCTTGACCCGCACGTCCTCCACGGCCTTGACCTGGCTGCCGAGGTCGACCTCGACCGCCTTGACCTGCTTGATCAGATCCGCCAACAGGGCCTTGCGGTCGATCACTTCGTTGCCTCTCCGCTTGCGCCGGCTCGGTGGGCGTTGTTGACCCACGAGTCCGGAAGTTCGATCCATTCGCCGAGCCCCGACTGGTACGGCACGGCCGTCGTCCCCAGTCGGGGGTCACGCGCCGGGTCGCTCTGCGGGCAGAGCAGCCACAGGCCGCGACCACCTTCGCGCGAGCGCCCGGCCAGCCGGTCGAGGACGCCCATCGCGTCGTACCGGGCGAACACCCCGCTGTCGACCAGCAGCACCGGCCGCCCGGGGCCGCCCGTCGTCACCAGCTCGCCGATCCTCGGCTCGACCGCGCCCCACGCCGTCCGCACGTACTCGGCGAACCGCATCGCCGCCGGCGTGCCCGGCTCGGCCGCGTCGGCGCGCAGGATGGTCTCCCAGGTCGGCTTCGGTCGGGGGTCCACGAGCTCGTGCAGCGCTGCGATGAGCAGCTCGGCCACCGACACCGCCTCGGCCCCGAACCTGCCGCTTTCCCCGCCGCTCCCGGTCAGCGCCCGCGCCGCTTCCCGGGCGAGCCCGGTGCGGACGGTCAGCGCCCGGAAACCGTCGCGCCGGGCGGAGGAGAGCAGCCGCTCCTCCGCCTGCATGGCGCCGGCGAGCAGTGGGTCGTCGTCGTACCGGGTGATCTGCGAGATCTGTGTCGTCCGCCGGCCCGCACCGGAGGTCAGGTAGCTGGAACCACCGTCGACCCGGCGCGGCAGGTAGCGCATGATCCGAGTGCCCTCGCGCAGGGCGGAGACCAGGTCGAAGCCGGCGTCCCGCAGCGCCTTCGTCAACGGCCCGCCGGTGGGCAGGGAGTGCCCGCCCCGGCCGTCCAGCAGTTCGGGGAATCGGGCGCTGACGCGCTCGTGCACGTCCTCCGCGGTCAGGCCGGGCTGCTGGGCCTCCGGAATGCCCGGTGTGATCCGGACCAGGCCGGCCTGGGTGAGCCTAAGGGCGCGGACCAATGACAGATCGCGCGGGTAGATCTCCAGGCGGGGTGTGGCCGCCGCGTTGCGGGAGGCCGCCGCGGCGAGCACCACGGTCCGCCGCTCGTCCCACTCCACCACGCCGTTCGGCGGTGTGACGGCACCCAGTTCGGCCAGCACGGTCGCCGCCGTCGGCAGGGTGTCGAGCTTGGCCAGCCGGTCGGCGACCCGGCCCAGCCGCTGGGCGTAGTCCAGCAGTCCGGGGGCCGACGGGGTGTCGGGGGAGTCGTCCTCGCCGACCTCCAGGGCCAGCAGGCCGGCGCCCATGCCTTCGTCGGCCGCGTCGCGGTTGGCGACGTGCCGGAACTGGGCGGCAGCAGGCTCGAGTTGTTCGACCTCGAGGATGGCCCGCACCGCGGCGAGCGCCAGGGCCCGGCGGTCGCCGCGCTCCGGGAGCTGAGTGCCGCGCCGGACGGCGAGCGCGTCCGCGATCTCGGCTGCCGAGGCGACCCGGCCCAGCGTGTGCAGCAGCTCGAGTATCTCGCCGCGCAGCACCCGGACCGCCGCGTTCTTGCTCCAGCGGGTGCGCTGGGCCTTGAGGATCTGCGGGATGCGCCCGGCGGTGAGGCCGAGGGCGTTCGCGACGTCCTTCTGCTTGGGCCAGACCCCGATCTCCGGGAGGGCGCCGCTCTCGTCGGGCAGGCGCAGCAGCAGGCGGACCGTCTCGACCTCGTTGTGGTTCGAGCCGTCCTTCTTGAGTGCCGGTACGAAGATCGTGGCCAAGGTGTCCAGGCTGACGGTGCGCAGGGTCCGAGCGGACAGCTCGGCCACCGTGCTGGTCGTGGACAGCGCATCGACGGCGGCCTTCTCGACCACCGACAGCTCGGCCATCTCCTCCTTCGCGGCCTTGCGGCCCTCCGGAGTGAGCGGACCGGGCGGCTGCTCGGCCAGAAGGCGGCGCCACTCCTTGATCCGGGAGAGCACCTCGCCACGCGTCTTGGGACCGAGCCCCTTGGCGTTGACCAGCCGCTGCTTGCTCAGGTCCAGCAACTCACCGACGGTGTTGACGCCGAGGCCGAACACGAAGGACTCGGCGGCGGGGCTCAGCCCGGCTGCCGAGATCGCGGTCTCCCGGTTGGCCTCCGCGGCCTTCCGGTCGCGGTCCCGCTCAGCGTTCTCCGGCTCGGCGTCCGCGATCCCCGACCCGGAGCCGTCCGTCGTGCGGTCTTCGGGAGACTGCTCGGCAGTGCCCCCGCCGTCGGTGACCGGATGCCGGCTGCGCGTCGGACTCGGCTTCGCCTGGTCCAGCTGAAGGAAGATCTTCTTCCAGGCGTCCTGCATCGGCTTGAGATCGGGGAACCGCTGGGCGGCATCCCGGTGGAGTGCCTTGCGGAAGAAGGCGGTAAGGCCCTCCCGCACAGCAGGGTCGAACGCCTCGACGGCGATCGTCGGGTACGGCTCCTTCTCTGCGTCGGTCTGGCGCGCGGAGACCCGGCCGCCGCCCCAGACCGGGAGCTCGCCCGAGGCCATCTCGTGCAGGGTCGCGGCCACGGCGTACCGCTCGGCATGCGCGTCGTACACCGAGCGGGTCAGCGTCCCGATGAACGGGTCGAGGTAGCCGTCGGTGCCGGCGCTGGTGTCCTGCACGCGGTAACCGGCCAGCGAGAAGTCGATCAGCACCAGCTCGCGGGTCCGGTTGGGGCGGACCCGGATCGCGATGTTGTCCGGCTTGATGTCCCGGTGCCAGACGCCCTCGCCCTCGAGGAAGTCCACGGCACCGAACAGGTAGTCGCCGTACCGCTCCAGCTGGTCGACCAACAGGCGCCCGTTCTCTCGCAGTTGGCGGGCGACGGTCTCCTCGCGCCGGCGGGTCCGGGGCTCCGGGGTCGTTCCCTCGTCCTCGCGCTCGTCGCCGACGTACTCCAGGACGAGCACGGTCCGGCCGCCGATGGACAGCGGCTCCGGCTCCACCAGCCGGATGATCCGGGAGTCGGGGCGCAGTCGTCCCATGATCTCGGCCTCGTGCGCCAGTACCTCGCCGCGGCTGTCGCTCAGCGCCACCTTGAGCACGCACAGCGCCTTGGAGCGCGGGGCCCGCGGGTCGGCGGCCAGATCGCGGACCAGGAAGGCCCGGCTGGTGGAGCCGGTTCCCAGTCGCCGGCGCACCTCCCAGCGGCCGGCCAGCACGTCGCCCGCAACCGCCTCCAGCGGATCCTTCTCGGGCTGCTCGGCACGCTCGGGCTGGTCGGCTTGCCCGGACTGTTCGGCCGGACCGGCTGCAACCGCTGTCTCGGCTGCCGGTGCCGTCAGGGAGTCCTCGACGAACTCCAGCATCTCCAGGAACTCGTCGACCGAGGCGAGCCGCTGCTCGGGCTTATAAGCGGTCGCGGCCTGGACCAGCTCGTCGATGTCCTCGGAGAGCCCGTCGACCACCGCGCTGGGGCGCAGCCCCTCGCCGGCCTCCAGCCGGGCGACCAGCTCGGCCTGGCTGGCGGCCGGCGGCTGGAGGGTCGCGAGCAGATAGGTGAGCACCCCGAGTCCGTAGACGTCGAGCATGATCGGGTCGGGGTTGAGGGCGGTGAGTTCGGGGGCGAGATAGGGGTCGGCGGCCTCGGCCAGGTGCGCGCCTGCCTGGGAGAGCGCGGTCGGTGCCAGCCGGGCGGCGCCTTCGGAGGTGTCGCCCGTGGAGCGCTGCACGGCGATCTGCCAGTCGGAGATCTGCAGGTGCGGGTTGAGCCAGCCCGACTCCTCGCCGTCGGCGCCCAACGAGCGACCGCGCCGGCGCGGGATGACGTGGATGGCGCGGGCGGCCAGGGTGCGGTGGAAGATCCGGTTGCTGTGCCCGGAGCGCATCGTCTCGGCGAGCTGGCGCACCAGCGACATCCTGGTGAGAATGTCCAACTTGGGCCCGTACTGGACCAGGTACTCGTCCAGCCGCAGAGTGCGCGGATCGTAGTCGAAGATCAGCGCGGGGCCCGCCGAGTGCCCGGAGGAGTCGTACTGGCGCAGCTGTACCACACCGGGGTGCTTGAACCGGCGCAGCACCGCGGCCTCGCGCAGCGCGGCACGCTCCACCGAGGCCCGCAGACCGGCGTCCGAGCCGCGCTCGCGCAGGTAGATCCGGACCCGTGCGGCCTCCGGGAGTTCGCTGTGCCGGGCCAGGTAGTCGGCCCAGGTCGGGCCGGAGTCGAAGGACTTGCGGTTCAGCAGGTACGGGCCGACCTTGTACTCCGCGTCGCTGCGCGCGATCCCGACCCGCTCCAGGGCCGCCTTGATCTCCCGCGATGCGACGGCGTCGACGCGTCGGCGCTCGTCCCGCGGCGGCTGCTGGAGCATCGCGACCAACTCGTCGACGGTGTGGACACCGTGCTGGTCGGACGGGGCGAGCCGTTGCCGCAGCGAGGCATCGGTGAAGCAGACCGCCTCCGACACCCAGATCCGGCGGCCGTTCTGGGTGAGCAGCCCGGCCAGCTCCTTGGCCTTCCTGTTCGCGAGGTGGAGCGGGTTGCCGTGGGCGACCGGGCGCCCGTTGGGCTGGGTCTGCAGCCAGGTGCCGTTGCGGGACTCGACTGAGCCGTGCCAGTCCTTCAGCTCGATCAGATAGACCCCACCGGGCGCGACGACCAACAGGTCGACCTCACGGACGTGCCCGGTGTTGGCGGTGAAGGTGAAATTGGACCAGGCGCGCCACGGGTCGGCGTTGGGCAACTTCTCCCGGATCGCCTCCAAGCCGCGGCGTTCGTGCGGGAACTCGGAGTCGGTGACCGTCACCCACCGGCCGTCCCGCATGCGCCACCACCGCTTCTTCGTCTACTTGGCTGCGTCGTGCTCTCGCCACTGGTCAGCAGCCGGACCACCCGGACGATCGTAGCGGGTGGTAGTTGTCTGTGTCGGGCTCGCGTGAAATCCGGGTCGATACGACGAAACAGGTCAGGAGACGAAGTCGCGGAGCAGCTTGGTGAAGGTGGTCAGTTCCGCGAGCAACTCGTCCGGCAGTGGCTTCTCGTCGAAGTGGGCAATCCGGTTGCGGATGTCCTTCACCCGTTCCAGATGGCGGACGAACTGGGCCCGGTCCATGGCCGGCCAACCGAGCGTGCCCCAGTTGGTGTCGGCGTTCGCGGCCATCTCCTGCTTGGTCTGCGTGCCGTCCAGCAGCTTGATGTAGTCGCCGAACATCAGGTCGGAGATCAACCCGGTCCGGTCCGCGACCTTCCGGTTGGTCTGCACCGCCCTGATCGCCTCCTCGTCGAGCGCTGCGCCGAGGCATCGTCGGAGCAGCGACTCGATCTCGCCGACCAGGAAGAAGGGGCGAGCGGCTCCTTCGAAGCGCTCCGTGACGTCTGCCGCCGTCACGATCCCGGACAGGCAGCCGTCGTCCCCGCGGACCAGGAGGTAGCCGTGCTCCTTGATCATGGGCAGGCAGCTGAAGAACTCCTGCCGTGCATCGGCGATGGGCAGGGAGTCCTTCTGCATGGCGTTCTCGAGCGTGGGCGCCTTGCCGGTCTCGTACATCTTCGCGACCGAGCGCCAGGTGATCACTCCGTGCACCGTGGCCATGCCCGTGGTGACCGGAAGCTGCGGATGACCCGTGGTGCGCATCAGGTAGGTCGCCTGGGTCAGGGTCGACCCGAGGCCGACACCCACCACGCCGTTCCGGGCGGGCGCCAGGTCGCCGATGTGGAGTCGCTGAGGCAGAGCGTGCGAGGGCAGTGCCTCCTGCTCGCTCTCGTCCTCCGGGGACGCTGCCGCCACGAGGGTGGTCAGCGCGACGATGTCGACGTCATCACGCTGGCCGCAGACCGCGAAGTCGGGGAGGGTGGCCAACCCGACGTCCGCCAGCGCCTGCGAGATCAGGTGCACGGTCCCGTGGTTGCGAACCCGCACGCCGAAGAGGTCCAGCACGCGCTGGACCGGGATCCGGGTGCCCTTGAGCGCGAGGAGATCCTGCTGGGACGGCTTCGCGGTCACCGGTCGCCGTCTCCATCCGCGAGGCCGCGCAGCGCGGTCCGCTTGCCCATGGCCCCTTGGACCAGCTCCACCAATTGCCTGGACCGGTCATGGTAGAAGCGCTCGTAGTCGTTGCTGTGCAGGGCGTCCGGGTCGATGAGGTGCGTCGCGATCACGTCGTCGAACCACTCGGGCCGCATGTCCGAGGCGGCCACCAGCGAGGTCAGGTACGAGGCCGGCGGCCCTGCCATGTCCTGGGCGGCCCGCAACGAGAGCGGCGTCTTGTTCACGATGGAGTTGGCTGGAAGCTCCTGGCCGTACTGCTTGGCGATCCATGCCTTGGGGAAGATCTGCCGGACCCCCACCGCGTGTTCGTCCAGCCGGGCGGGGCTGAGCGGCGCGCCGGTGAAGTGCCAGTCCACTGCCCCCTGCTTGATGAGCAGGGCGTAGATCCCCTTGTACGCGGCACTGTTGCGGGTGGTCAGGGTGTCCAGGCGGTCGGGGAAGAAATACGCGTCGCCGACCGTGTCCGGCATCTCGCCGGTGCGACGGATCCAGGCGATGAGCTGTTCCACGTCACGGGTGAAACGGGTCTCGGTCGATCCGCCGTACATCTCGCCGAGCACTCCGCACCAGTACCAGCGGGTGATCATCTCCTCCGCGGCGAGGCTGTCGGTCTCGTCACCGAGGATGGCCCGAACCGCCGCGAGCGGGACGAGCTGGGTACGGTAGGGCAGGTCGGCGGCGCGCACGATGCACTGCTGCTGAAGGAAGTCCCCGACCCAGCTGAAAGCCTCCGCCAAGCGCGGGGCCAGCCGGTCGAAGTCGACGAGGGGAAGCTCCAGGAGATCACGTCGTTTGCAGGACACCGCGGTACCGGGGCGCGCCTGCTTGCGCTCCCAGGTGCGCACGAGTGCGACGGCCTGCAGGAAGTCGCTGCTGCTCAGGCCGTCCTCGACGCCCTGGTCCAGCCGGCCGAACACCGGGAAGCGGGTGGTGAGGTCCTGCTTGATCGTCTGCCAGACCGTCGGGAGCTGGTAGTAGTCCCCGGTCTTCTCGGTGAAGACGCGGTCACCCGCGTAGGTGGCCGTGAGCAGCTCGAAGACGTTCAGCGGCACGCCGCCGGTGTTGACCCGCTCGAACACCGCGCAGACGGCGTCCATCGAGGTCGAGGCGGCGAGCCGGATCATGGGGACCTGGAATGTGCGGATCTGATCCAGCACCCGCTCCTCGAACTCGCCCCACAGGTCCCAGTTCCGGGCCTCGTCCGCCTTGACGAACGCCCGCTTCCAGGAGTTGACACGCTGGGTGTCGAACACGAAGTGGAGCGGGAAGAGGCTGGCCGCGCACTCGTTCTCGACGCTGCTCAGGTCGAGGACGACCGTGCGGGAGAAGTCCGTCCGGAGCACCTTGTTCTCCGGGACGGACACGATCGCCTCGTCCCGGTCCGCCGAGGCACGTACGGCTTTGGCGATATCGACGTAGTACCAGCGCTTGATGGCCTTGCCGCGGGCATCGACCGTCTCCACCGGAGCGTCGAGATACAGGGCCTGGAACAGGGAGGTGAGCCGTTGCTGGCCGTCCAGGAGGAGAAGGCTGGGCTCCCCGTCCTGGCCGAGCCCGGCGCCCGTGAGCGCACGGGCGCGGAACGGCGAAGCTCCGCCCGTCTCCAGCGTCATCACCACGCCGAGCGGGTAGTCGAGCGTCACCGTCGCGATGATCGCTCGGATCCGGTCGTCGTCCCACTTCCATTCGCGTTGGAAGTCGGGCAGCTGCAGCGTGCCTGACGCGACGTCCGCGAGGACGTCCTTGAGCCTTGGACTGTCAAGCGCCACCCGGTCTGTTCCCCACCTTGAAGCCAGCATGTGCTGAGAGTGATTCGACCAACACGCTCCCTTCGCAGTCAACTGCTTTGGCGAAGTTCCCAGGCAGCGGCAAGGTCGATGGCAAGTCATTTGGAGCAGGAGACATGGCTATGGCCGGTTGTGGAGCTGGGGTGGCCAGGGCTGCCATGAGCGCGAGGGCTGCTTTAGGAAGGGGTGCCCCCGCTGTGCGAGGGCGTCACCCCAGCGTGGTCTGATGCGTATGCCGACTGACTGTTGTGGAACCTGATGGGCGGTCGGTTCGTCCATGGACTGACCGCAGGATCATCGGAAGGAGTTCACGTGGCCAGGTGGATACGTAAACGCGTGCTGACGCGGACGGCCGGGACGCTCGTCGCCCTCGCTGCCGCGGCGGCGCCGTCGGCGCCCCTGACCCTCGCCTCACCAGTGGCGTTCGGTGTGCCGGCGTCCGCCGCGGCGGGTGGGGCGACGCCGGGCGGGCAGCCGCCGGCGGACGGCGGCGGCCCGCGGGTGCTGCCGCAGCCGCCGGGGGTGGTGGCCGGATCGCCGTTCGCGGCGCCGGGCACCGTGCTGCCGGGCGGGAGCGGGGCCGGGAACGGCGCGGGGACGTCGAGCACCGTTCCGGTGACGCCCGCGACGTCGCTGTCGGTGGGCGGGGCGCGGCTGCCGGCCACGGTGTTCGCCGCCTACCGCAGCGCCGAGACGTCGCTCGCCGGCAGCGACCCCGGCTGCCACCTGCCGTGGCAGCTGCTGGCCGGCATCGGCCAGGTGGAGTCGGGTCAGGCGGACGGTGGCGCGGTCGACGCCTCCGGTACGACGTACACGCCGATCCTCGGTCCGGCGCTGGACGGGACCAGCGGCTTCGCCGCGATCCCCAACAGCACCAGCGGCGCCTACGACGGCAGCGGTTCCTGGGCCCGGGCCGTCGGTCCGATGCAGTTCCTCCCCTCCACCTGGGCGACCTGGGGTGCCGACGGCAACGGGGACGGCAAGGCCGACCCCAACAACATCTGGGACGCGGCGCTGGGCGCCGGCCGCTACCTGTGCGCGGGCGGCCGCGACGTGTCGGTGCCGGCCCAGCTCGACCGGGCGATCCTCAGCTACAACAACTCCACCGACTACCTGAACACGGTGAAGAGTTGGATGGGCTACTTCCAGACCGGCGCCCTGACCGTGCCGGACCTGCCGGCCGGACCGGGCCCGGTCACGGTGCCGCTGCCCGTCGGCGGCGGATTGTTCACGGTCGTGCCCGCGAGCCGGCCTTCGGCCTCCTCGGCCCCCTCGGCCCCCGCGACCCCGATCCCGGCCGGTACCCCGGCGGGCACACCGTCGGCCTCGCCGACGCCGAACGCGCAGCCGTCGCCCGCGGCGCCCACCGCCTCGCCCACCCCGGCGTCGCCGTCGGCCTCCGCGTCGCCCAACCCGGCGGCCTCGGCGTCGGCTTCGGCCTCGCCGACCCCCGCGCCGTCGGCCTCGCCGACGCCGTCCGCGAAGCCGTCGCCCACGACCCCCGCCTCGCCGTCGCCGACCGGGTCGCCCTCGCCGTCGCCCACCGCCTCGCCGACCGGCACCCCGAGCCCGGCGCCGACCGGCTGCCCGACGCCGACGGCCGGCGCGTCCGCCTCGCCGAGCCCGTCGCCGACCGGGACCCCCTCGCCGGCGCCGACCCCGTCGCCGAAGCCCTCCGGGACGCCGACGCCCTCCGCGTCCGCCACCCCGGGCTCCCCGGCGCCGTCCGGCAGCCCCTCGCCGAGCTGCGGGTCCCCCTCGCCGGCTCCCACCGCCGCCGCGCCGACGAGCTCCCCGAGCCCGTCGCCCTCCGCGTCCGCGAAGTGAGCAGGGCGACCGTGACGTGAGCAGGGCGCCGGGCGCCGCGAGCAACGGCTCGCGGCGCCCGGCGCGCCCGGTGGTCCGAAAACCCGGGTGCGAGGCCTCAGGCGGCTCTGGGATCATGCCCGGATGGCCCTCCGTCTCGAACCGCTGGTCGTCCGGCACACCCACCGCCTCCCCGCGCCCACTGCGCCCGCCGGTCAAGGCGCCGTCGCAGCACGGCAGTTCGACGCCACGCTGCTGTCCGTGGGCTTCAAGCTCTCGGCGGCGCTGCTGGAGCGGCTGTCGGGGCTGAGCGAGGAAGCGGTCGTCGCCGTCGCCGCGCGCACCCTGGCCACCGTGCGGGAGATGGTCGGTGACCATGTCGAGCACAACGTCTACTTCGTCGACTTCCCGGCCAACGTGCCGGACACCTTCGACTTCTGGATGCGATGCATCGCCGAGGCGCTGGCGGAGGACGTCTCGCGCGCGGGCACGCCGGCGCAGCTCGGCACCGGTGCGGTCGACCTGCTGACCCTCCCGTCGTACGGCAGCTACGCCCACACGTACGCCGAAATGCTCGCCGCCCACGGCGAGTTGATCGCCGCCGCGGGCGACCGCCTGACGGTCCTGCACCCGGGCGGCACGCTGGAGGACGAGGTCACCGCGCTGTACCTGGCCCTGGCGGGCAGCACGACGCCGCTGGGGGAGGAGGCGCTGCGCGACCTCGGTGCGCTGGCCGGGCACTGCGTCGACGGTCCCCAGCCCGCGGCGATACCGGTCCGGGAGAACCGGGCCGTGGTCAACCTCGCCCGGCTCGACGCCGGTGCGCCGCTGCTGCTGGACACCGTCACCGATGTGCTGCGGCTGGCCTGCGCGCTGTCGGACGGTGACGTGACCCTGCTGGAGCCGACCCGGTTCCGCTCGCTGTCCCGCCCGGTCCGCCGCGCCCTGCTCGCCGGGCTCGACGCGGTGGTCGCCGCGGCTCCCGCCAAGCTCGCCGACGTCAGCGCGCACCGGGAGGCGTTCAAGCGCCTCGGTGAGCGACTGCACCCGCACGAGTACCCGCGCTGGCCGCACGCCGCCGAGGTGTTCGCGGTGGCCCGGGGCGAGCAGCAGGTCCGCTCCTTCGACAGCCGTGTCGAGGAGCTCTTCGCCGCGCAGGACGTGACCGGGGCGGCACGGCTGCTGACGGCCGCTCCGGGCAGGCTGTTCCGCGCCCTGGACCGGCTGCTGCGGGCCTGCCGCACCCAGGACGAACGCGATGCCGTGGTGGCCGCCGCCGAGCAGGTCGCCCCGCAGGTGGCCGGCCGGGTGCTGCTGTCGGTCCGTGAGTACTTCCACAACCGGCCGCGGCAGCCGGGCGAGCGCCGCGTCTTCGTCAACCGCCGTGGCCGTGGCTGGGTCACCGCCGACACCCGCCCACCGGTGCTGCCGCCCGAGTGCGAGCGCCTGATCGCCGCGCTGGACGCCGAGCTGCGCCGCCGTCTGCCGGCGCCCGGGCACCTGCTGATCGACCCCGACATCCTCGACGTCGCGCTCCCGCTCAGCGGCAACGCCACGGCCGCCGGCCTCGGCGTGCTGCCCCGGGGCTCGCTCTCCCCGGTCGACGGCGACCTGCTCCGGTTCTTCGTGTACTGGAAGCAGACCAGCCGCACCACCGACTTCGACCTGTCGGCGCTGCTGCTCGACGCCGAGTACGGGACGGTCGGCTGGCTCTCCTGGACCGAGCTCACCCAGGTCGAGGGCGAGCACTCCGGGGACATCACCGACGCGCCCGACGGCGCCTCGGAGTTCATCGACCTGCGCCTGGGTTCCGTGCGCGGCGACTTCATCGTCCCGCAGGTCAACGTGTACGCGGGCGAGGGCTTCGATGAGGTCGAGGAGTCGTTCTTCGGCTTCATGCTGCGCGAGGCCGAGCAGCAGGGCCGCCCGTTCGAGGCGCGCACCGTGCGGATGAAGTCGGAGCTGCGCGGTCCGGGCCGGGTCGCGCTGCCGCTGGTGTTCCTGCGCGGGGCCGACGGCAGCTGGCGCGCGAAGTGGCTGCACCTCCATCTGCAGGGCGACCCGCAGGCCAACCAGGTCGAGGGCAACCAGATGTCGGTGGCGACGCTGGTGCGCGGCATCGTCGAGCGCGAGCACCTCACCGTCCGCCACCTCACCGACCTGCTGGCCGAGCGCGCCACGGCGACCACGCTGTGGGACGGCACCACGGTCCCGAAGGGCCCGGTCACCTACGTCGGCCTGGGCCGCCCGCAGGGGCTGCACCCGGACTCGGTGGTCGTCACGCCGGAAAACCTGCGCGACCTGATCCCCGGCTGACTGCTAGCGTTGCCCCCGGCGAGGCCATGGGGGGACTTCCTTCTCACACCTCACTTGCAGCTAGTCCCTCCGCTTTCCTCGCCGCTGACCGCAGGACGACGCCGGGGTGCCCGATGGCACCCCGGCGTCGTCCTGTCGACCTGTCGTCAGCGGATCGGGTCCGCACAGGCGTTCCAGCGCGGCGGAAGGACCGCCGGACAGGCCCTGGCCCCGGTTCAGCCGGCCGCCGCCCGCCGCGCCACCGGGTGCGGCCAGCTGTGGTGGTGCCGGTCGATGACGTAGTGGTGGCCGTGGCTCCAACTCCCGGTCGGCGTGCGGCGGGCGCCGGCGAGGTGCGGGTGGCCGGCGGGCAGGTCGGTGTGGAGGTGGGGCAGCGCCCCGGGATCGTGGCGCGGCCAGAGCAGCACGGCCCCGCCGGCCGCGGCGAGCGCGAGGGCGCCGAGCACGAGGGCGGTGGCGCGCAGGCCCGCCGCGGCGGCGACCCAGCCGGCCAGCGGGTAGGTCAGCAGCCAGCAGGAGTGCGAGAGGGAGAACTGGGCGGCGAAGGCGGCGGGCAGGTCGGCGTCGGCGGCCGAGCGGCGGACCACCCGCCCGCCCGGGGTGAGCACGGCCGAGCTGCCCGCGCCGATCAGCGCCCACGCGGCCAGCAGCGCCGCCCAGGACCAGCTGCCGGGGGCGGCGGCGGTGAGCGCGGCGACGCCGGCCAGGACGGCGGGCAGCGCGAACGCGGCGGGCAGCATCACGGCCCGGTCGCTCACCCGGTGCAGCAGACGGGGCATCAGCAGGGCGGTGGCCATCGACCCGGCGCCGTAGGCACCGAGCGCGAGGGAGACGTCGCCGGCGGGGCGGTGGAAGTGCTCGCGGACCAGGACGACCGTGTTGACGAAGACGATCGCGCCGGCCGCGGCGACCGCGAGGTCGAGCGCGAGCAGGGCGCGCAGCCGCGGAGTGGCCCGGTACAGCCGTGAGCCGAACACCGCCTTGGTGTAGACGCCGCCGGTGCGCTCGACCGGGGGAGCCTTCGGCAGCACGGCGGAGGCCACCAGGGCGGCCGAGGCGAGGAAGCCGATCACCGTGCCGGTGAAGAGCCAGGCGTAGGAGACGGCGGTCAGCAGCAGCGCGGCCAGCGCCGGGGAGAAGAGCGACTCCAGGTCGTAGGCGAGCCGGGACATCGACAGCGCCTGGGTGTAGTCGCGTTCGGCCGGCAGCACCTCGGGGATGGTGGCCTGGAAGGTCGGGGTGAAGGCGGCGGAGGCGGCCTGGAGCAGGAAGACCGTCAGGTAGACCTGCCAGACCTGGGTGACGAACGGCAGGGCGAGGGCGACGCCGGCGCGGGTGAGGTCCGTCGTGACCATCAGCGCCCGCTGCGGGACGCGGCCGGCGAGCGCGCCGGCGAGCGGTGCGATCGCCACGTAGGCGACCATCTTGATCGCCAGCGCGGTGCCCAGTACCGCCGAGGCGTCGTTCCCCGCGATCCGGTAGGCCAGCAGCGACAGGGCCACCGTCGCCAGGCCGGTGCCGACCAGGGCGACGACCTGTGCGGTGAACAGGTGGCGGTAGGTGCGGTTGCGCAGCACGGACAGCATCGGTCGCGCCCTCGGGTCGGCGATGGTGACCTGGTCAGCATAGCCAACGTGTGCGTACCTGCGCACGTGTGGGGCGGAGCTCGCGGACCCTCGCCCGTGCCGCAGCGCGGGCGAGCGGAGCGGTCGGCGAAGAGGTCGGCACAGGGGTCAGTCGTGCGGCGGCAGCGAGCCGATCTGGTGGTCGGCGACGTTCAGCGCCTCGTCGACCAGGCGGCGCAGGTGGCCGTGGCGCAGCGAGTAGACGACGCGGCGCCCGTCCTTGCGGGTCGAGACGAGCCCGGCGAGGCGGAGCTTGGCCAAGTGCTGGGAGACGGAGGGGCGTGCGGCCCCGGTGGCCTCGGTGAGCGTGGTCACGTCGGCCTCCCCGCGGCCGAGCCGCTCCAGCAGGGCGAGCCGGGTGCGGTCGGCGAGCAGCGCGAGGATCGAGGCGGCGACCTCCAGGTGATCGCCTCTGCGATGCTGCTGCGAGCCGTGTGCATCTGCTGCCGGTGTGCGCTCGTCCATCCGGCCATCGTAGAGGTGCCCGGGATTGCGCAGGTGCGCACATGTCAGTGCATCCCGGTCAGGGGTGCACCTCTCGCAGCCGGCCATCGCGACGCGCAACGCCTGCCTGCGGCGGGTCCTCTCCTGACGGAGCCGGTCAGCGGCCTGTCCCGGTGGCCCGCCCGTCCGCTCGGCGTGCCCGTTCCCCGCGTGCCCGTTCCCCGCGGGGCGGGCGCGCGCCGGTGTCCTGCTCGGTGAGCGTGCGGAGCAGCGCCAGGGCGTCGGCACCGGGGCTGCCGGGCTCGGCCGAGTAGACCAGCAGTCGCTGGCCGGGGGCGCTGGAGACGGTGAACGACTCGAAGTGCAGGTACATCTCGCCGACCTGAGGATGCCACAGCGGCTTGTCGTCACTGGTGCACGGCCGGACGTCGTACCTGGCCCACAGACTCGCGAACGCGGGGCTGCGCAGCGACAGTTCACCGATCACCTGGGCGATCCGCGGGTCGTCCGGGAACGGCGCGGACTGCGCCCGCAGGTTGCTGACCATGCTGCGGGCGGCGCGGTCCCAGTCACGGTAGAACCGGCGCCCGGCAGGATCGAGGAAGAGCATCCGCAGCTGGTTGTCGACCCGGGCGAAGTCGCTGTAGAGCTGCCGGGTGCCGTGGTTGGTGGCCAGGATGTCCAGGGCCGGGCTGACGATGCAGGCCGGCAGGCCCAGGAAGTGGTCCATCAGGCGCAGCAGTTCGGGGCTGACCGTGGTCACGGGCGCGGCGACGGCCGGCGGCGCCGGCTGGGCGAGCCGGAACAGGTGCGCGGCGCTGTCCGGGTCCAGCTGCAGCGCGCGGGCGACGGCGCCCAGCACCTGCTCCGAGGGGTTCCGCTCGCGGCCCTGTTCGAGGCGGGTGTAGTAGTCGGTGCTCACCCCGGCGAGCAGCGCGACCTCCTCGCGGCGCAGGCCCTTCACCCGGCGCGAGGTGTGCGACGGCAGGCCCGCGCGCTCCGGCGGCACCAGGTCGCGGCGGGCGCGCAGGAAGTCACCGAGCTCGGTTCCCTTCGTCATGCGCCCACCGTAGCGGGCCGCCCGGCACCGGACCTGGGTGTGGCGCACCCAGGCTGACGGGGGGTGCGGCGCACCCTTCCCCATCCGGGCGGCCCTGCCTAGCGTCTGCTTCCGGAAGCGCCTGTTCGAAGAGCGCTCGCACGCAAGGAAGGTCGAAGAGAGATGCCCCAGCCCGCACCAGGGCCCGCGCCGACCGCAGCGCAGCAGATGAACCCCGCCACGACCCTGGTCCTGGCGGTGGCCTGCGGCATGACCGTGGCCAACCTCTACTACGCGCAGCCCCTGCTCGAACTCGTCGCCCACTCCTTCGGCGTCGGTCAGGGCGCGGCCACCACGGTCGTGACGCTGACCCAGGCCGGATACGCCCTGGGCCTGCTCTTCGTCCTGCCGCTCGGCGACCTGGTGGAGAACCGCCGACTGGCCACCCGCACACTCCTGGTGACGGCGACGGCCCTGCTGCTCGCGGCGGTGAGCCCGGTCTTCGGGCTCTTCCTGGCCGCCTCGGTGCTGGTCGGCACGACCTCGGTCGTCGCGCAGGTGCTCGTCCCGCTCGCCGCCCACCTGGCCCCGGCCGAGCTGCGCGGCAGCATCGTCGGCCGGGTCATGAGCGGCCTGCTGCTGGGCATCCTGCTCGCCCGCACCGTCTCCAGCCTGGTCGCCGACCTGCTGGGCTGGCGGGCGATCTACCTGCTGTCCGCCGTGCTGATGATCGGGCTCAGCCTGGTGCTGCGCCGGCTGCTGCCGACCCGCACCCCGGAGCACCGGGCCGGCTACCGCGCACTGCTGGCCAGCCTGGTCACGCTGGCCCGTCAGGAGCCCGTGCTCCGTCGGCGAGCGCTCTGCCAGGCGACGATGTTCGGCTCCTTCACCGCCTTCTGGACCGCGATCGCCTACGAGCTCGTCGACGAACACCACTTCGGCCAGGTCCAGATCGCCCTCTTCGCCCTGGTCGGCGCCGGCGGCGCAGCCGCGGCACCGGTCGCAGGGCGGCTCGCCGACCGCGGCCACGGCCGCAGCGCCAGCGGCGCGGCCCTGCTGCTCGCCGCCTGCTCCTTCGCCCTCGCCGCCGCCGGCCGCCACAGCGTGCTGCTGCTCGCCCTGGCCGCAGTGCTGCTCGACTTCGCGGTCCAGGGCCACCAGGTGATGAGCCAGCACGAGATCTACGCCCTGCGCGGCGATGCCCGGGCCCGGATCAACACCGTCTACATGACCACCGTCTTCGCCGGCGGCGCCGCCTCCTCCGCCGCAACCGGCGCCCTGCACGCCGCCTACGGCTGGACGGGCGTCTGCACCCTCGGCACCGCGCTCCCGCTGCTCGGCCTCCTGCTGTGGGCCCGCGGCCAGTGGAGCAGGGCAGTCGACGTGCCCAGCGGTGCGGCTGCGCGCGCAGCCGCACGGTGATCTACCGACCGTGCAACCAGCCTGACATCCTTGATGCACAGCTTGACAGTAAGGAGATGTCCGGTGGCCAGGACTGTGATCGACGTGGACGGAGCCCTCCTCGCGGACGCGGCTCGGGCGCTCGGCGCGGCGACGAAGACGGAGACGGAGACGGTGAGGTCCGCCCCTCGCGAGGCGCTGGAGACTCGGCGGCGGGCGCTCGCTCTTC
Source organism: Kitasatospora sp. NBC_01302 (assembly GCF_035976515.1). Lineage (NCBI taxonomy): Bacteria > Bacillati > Actinomycetota > Actinomycetes > Kitasatosporales > Streptomycetaceae > Kitasatospora > Kitasatospora sp. NBC_01302. The sequence continues at coordinate 2,647,642 of NZ_CP108404.1, read as the reverse complement.
ATCGCCTTTGCACCACTGCGGCGGACGGAGCCTTTGACCTGGAGCTGCTGGAGAACAAGGGGAACTACCGCGGATGAGTGCGACTGCACAGTGAGTGCGGTGACCGCCGAGCTCCAGGCCTCTGCTGCACGGAGGCCGCGACTTCGACCGCATCGCTGCGGCGCCTGTCGCTGGCGGGGTGCTGCGTCAGGTGGGGGACTTGCTTCTGGGGCTGGGGAGGTCTAGTGTTTCCAAGTCGCTCGGCAGGGAGCACCGGACACGCATCGGCGCGGACGGTCCCGGGGCGGCCACTCTCCTGAAACACCATCCCGGCAGGGTCGTCGGCTGTTGGCGTGCCGCTATTCGCACGCTTATGCGGCTGGCTTTCTTTGTCGTGCCGGTATTTCGGCGAGTGGGCCGGATTCGCTTTTCGGAGCGGGGCTGGGCTAAAGTTCAACACGTCGGACAGGCCGTCAGGTCGGTTACGGCGAAGGCCTCTTGAGGCCGAGCGGTGCGGAAGACCTGGTAAGGTTGGAAACACCGAGAGCGAGTCGGGAAACGCCGAGAGGCGGGTCTGATAAGCTCGAAGAGAAGAAAGAACGAAGCGCCCGGAGGGGCCACGGAAGTGGCTGCAAAGGAAGCGTCCGTTCCTTGAGAACTCAACAGCGTGCCAAAAGTCAACGCCAGATATGTTGACATCCCCGGCCTTGGTCTTCGGACTGGGGTTGGAGATTCCTTTTGAAGTAAAACACTAGCGAGGACGCAGTGCGCGAGGCCACCCTATTCCGGTGGTTGTCGTGCCGCTCGACGCGGGTGTCGACCCGATGACGGGTAAACATTCACGGAGAGTTTGATCCTGGCTCAGGACGAACGCTGGCGGCGTGCTTAACACATGCAAGTCGAACGGTGAAGCCCTTCGGGGTGGATCAGTGGCGAACGGGTGAGTAACACGTGGGCAATCTGCCCTGCACTCTGGGACAAGCCCTGGAAACGGGGTCTAATACCGGATACGACCTTCCTCTGCATGGGGGTTGGTGGAAAGCTCCGGCGGTGCAGGATGAGCCCGCGGCCTATCAGCTTGTTGGTGGGGTAATGGCCTACCAAGGCGACGACGGGTAGCCGGCCTGAGAGGGCGACCGGCCACACTGGGACTGAGACACGGCCCAGACTCCTACGGGAGGCAGCAGTGGGGAATATTGCACAATGGGCGAAAGCCTGATGCAGCGACGCCGCGTGAGGGATGACGGCCTTCGGGTTGTAAACCTCTTTCAGCAGGGAAGAAGCGCAAGTGACGGTACCTGCAGAAGAAGCACCGGCTAACTACGTGCCAGCAGCCGCGGTAATACGTAGGGTGCGAGCGTTGTCCGGAATTATTGGGCGTAAAGAGCTCGTAGGCGGCCTGTCGCGTCGGATGTGAAAGCCCGGGGCTTAACCCCGGGTCTGCATTCGATACGGGCAGGCTAGAGTGTGGTAGGGGAGATCGGAATTCCTGGTGTAGCGGTGAAATGCGCAGATATCAGGAGGAACACCGGTGGCGAAGGCGGATCTCTGGGCCATTACTGACGCTGAGGAGCGAAAGCGTGGGGAGCGAACAGGATTAGATACCCTGGTAGTCCACGCCGTAAACGTTGGGAACTAGGTGTTGGCGACATTCCACGTCGTCGGTGCCGCAGCTAACGCATTAAGTTCCCCGCCTGGGGAGTACGGCCGCAAGGCTAAAACTCAAAGGAATTGACGGGGGCCCGCACAAGCAGCGGAGCATGTGGCTTAATTCGACGCAACGCGAAGAACCTTACCAAGGCTTGACATATACCGGAAACGGCTAGAGATAGTCGCCCCCTTGTGGTCGGTATACAGGTGGTGCATGGTTGTCGTCAGCTCGTGTCGTGAGATGTTGGGTTAAGTCCCGCAACGAGCGCAACCCTTGTTCTGTGTTGCCAGCATGCCTTTCGGGGTGATGGGGACTCACAGGAGACTGCCGGGGTCAACTCGGAGGAAGGTGGGGACGACGTCAAATCATCATGCCCCTTATGTCTTGGGCTGCACACGTGCTACAATGGTCGGTACAAAGGGCTGCGATACCGTGAGGTGGAGCGAATCCCAAAAAGCCGGCCTCAGTTCGGATTGGGGTCTGCAACTCGACCCCATGAAGTTGGAGTTGCTAGTAATCGCAGATCAGCATGCTGCGGTGAATACGTTCCCGGGCCTTGTACACACCGCCCGTCACGTCACGAAAGTCGGTAACACCCGAAGCCGGTGGCCTAACCCTTGGGAGGGAGCCGTCGAAGGTGGGACCAGCGATTGGGACGAAGTCGTAACAAGGTAGCCGTACCGGAAGGTGCGGCTGGATCACCTCCTTTCTAAGGAGCACATGGCCGGATGCGAGCGAATGTCTCGCACGGTTGCTCATGGGTGGAACGTTGACTATTCGGCACACAGGGTTGGTTGTTTCCTAGTACTGCTTCGGCGTGGAACGGTTACGGGTGATCTGGTGTGTCGGGCACGTTGTTGGGTCCTGAGGGAACGAGTAATCGTTGTCTCAGTGCCGGTCCCACGGACCGACCTGGTGTTTGCCGGGTCGTGTAGGTGGGTGTCTGGTCGTTGTTTGAGAACTGCACAGTGGACGCGAGCATCTGTGGCCAAGTTTTTAAGGGCGCACGGTGGATGCCTTGGCACTAGGAACCGATGAAGGACGTGGGAGGCCGCGATAGGCCCCGGGGAGCTGTCAACCGAGCTTTGATCCGGGGGTGTCCGAATGGGGAAACCCGGCAGTCGTCATGGGCTGTCACCCATACCTGAACACATAGGGTATGTGGAGGGAACGCGGGGAAGTGAAACATCTCAGTACCCGCAGGAAGAGAAAACAACCGTGATTCCGGGAGTAGTGGCGAGCGAAACCGGATGAGGCTAAACCGTTGTGGTGTGAGACCCGGCAGGGGTTGCCACTTCGGGGTCGTGGGAAAGTTCTTCGGTCGTCTGCCGGCGATCGGGTGAGTCAGAAACCGTATGGGTAGTCGAAGGACATGCGAAAGGTCCGGCGTAGAGGGTAAGACCCCCGTAGACGAAACTTGTACGGCTCACTTGAGCTTCTCCCAAGTAGCACGGAGCCCGAGAAATTCCGTGTGAATCTGGCGGGACCACCCGCTAAGCCTAAATATTCCCTAGTGACCGATAGCGGATAGTACCGTGAGGGAATGGTGAAAAGTACCGCGGGAGCGGAGTGAAATAGTACCTGAAACCGTGTGCCTACAAGCCGTGGGAGCGTCGTTGGTCAGCTTGCTGATCAGCCGTGACTGCGTGCCTTTTGAAGAATGAGCCTGCGAGTTTGCGGTGTGTAGCGAGGTTAACCCGTGTGGGGTAGCCGTAGCGAAAGCGAGTCCGAATAGGGCGGTTGAGTTGCATGCCCAAGACCCGAAGCGGAGTGATCTAGCCATGGGCAGGTTGAAGCGCGGGTAAGACCGCGTGGAGGACCGAACCCACCAGGGTTGAAAACCTGGGGGATGACCTGTGGTTAGGGGTGAAAGGCCAATCAAACTCCGTGATAGCTGGTTCTCCCCGAAATGCATTTAGGTGCAGCGTCACGTGTTTCTTGCCGGAGGTAGAGCACTGGATAGGCGATGGGCCTTACCGGGTTACTGACCTTAGCCAAACTCCGAATGCCGGTAAGTGAGAGCGTGGCAGTGAGACTGTGGGGGATAAGCTCCATGGTCGAGAGGGAAACAGCCCAGAACACCGACTAAGGTCCCTAAGCGTGTGCTAAGTGGGAAAGGATGTGGAGTCGCAGAGACAACCAGGAGGTTGGCTTAGAAGCAGCCACCCTTGAAAGAGTGCGTAATAGCTCACTGGTCAAGTGATTCCGCGCCGACAATGTAGCGGGGCTCAAGCACACCACCGAAGTCGTGTCATTCACAGAATACGCCCAACGGCGCTGTGGATGGGTAGGGGAGCGTCGTGTGCCGGGTGAAGCGGCGGAGGAATCCAGTCGTGGACGGTATACGAGTGAGAATGCAGGCATGAGTAGCGATACAAGAGTGGGAAACTCTTGCGCCGATTGACCAAGGGTTCCTGGGTCAAGCTGATCTGCCCAGGGTAAGTCGGGACCTAAGGCGAGGCCGACAGGCGTAGTCGATGGACAACGGGTTGATATTCCCGTACCCGCTTTGAAGCGCCAACGCTGAACCTCTGAATGCTAAAGCCGTGAAGCCGGCCCGGAGTCTTCGGACAATGGGACGTGGTGGAGCCGCTGATCCAACAGGGTATTAGGTGAGCGATGGGGTGACGCAGGAAGGTAGTCCAGCCCGGGCGGTGGTTGTCCCGGGGTAAGGGTGTAGGACGCAAGGTAGGCAAATCCGCCTTGCACATAGTCTGAGACCTGATGCCGAGCCGATTGTGGTGAAGTGGATGATCCTATGCTGTCGAGAAAAGCCTCTAGCGAGTTTCATGGCGGCCCGTACCCCAAACCGACTCAGGTGGTCAGGTAGAGAATACCGAGGCGTTCGGGTGAACTATGGTTAAGGAACTCGGCAAAATGCCCCCGTAACTTCGGGAGAAGGGGGGCCGGAACTGGTGGAGGCACTTGCTGCCCGAGCTGGGGCCGGCCGCAGAGACCAGCGAGAAGCGACTGTTTACTAAAAACACAGGTCCGTGCGAAGCCGTAAGGCGATGTATACGGACTGACGCCTGCCCGGTGCTGGAACGTTAAGGGGACCGGTTAGCTCTGATTCGTCGGGGCGAAGCTGAGAACTTAAGCGCCAGTAAACGGCGGTGGTAACTATAACCATCCTAAGGTAGCGAAATTCCTTGTCGGGTAAGTTCCGACCTGCACGAATGGCGTAACGACTTCTCGACTGTCTCAACCATAGGCCCGGTGAAATTGCATTACGAGTAAAGATGCTCGTTTCGCGCAGCAGGACGGAAAGACCCCGGGACCTTTACTATAGCTTGATATTGGTGTTCGGTTCGGCTTGTGTAGGATAGGTGGGAGACTTTGAAGCGGCAACGCCAGTTGTTGTGGAGTCGACGTTGAAATACCACTCTGGTCGTGCTGGATGTCTAACCTGGGTCCGTGATCCGGATCAGGGACAGTGTCTGGTGGGTAGTTTAACTGGGGCGGTTGCCTCCTAAAGAGTAACGGAGGCGCCCAAAGGTTCCCTCAGCCTGGTTGGCAATCAGGTGTTGAGTGTAAGTGCACAAGGGAGCTTGACTGTGAGACCGACGGGTCGAGCAGGTGCGAAAGCAGGGACTAGTGATCCGGCGGTGGCTTGTGGAAGCGCCGTCGCTCAACGGATAAAAGGTACCCCGGGGATAACAGGCTGATCTTCCCCAAGAGTCCATATCGACGGGATGGTTTGGCACCTCGATGTCGGCTCGTCGCATCCTGGGGCTGGAGTAGGTCCCAAGGGTTGGGCTGTTCGCCCATTAAAGCGGTACGCGAGCTGGGTTTAGAACGTCGTGAGACAGTTCGGTCCCTATCCGCTGTGCGCGTAGGAGTGTTGAGAAGGGCTGTCCCTAGTACGAGAGGACCGGGACGGACGAACCTCTGGTGTGCCAGTTGTCCTGCCAAGGGCATGGCTGGTTGGCTACGTTCGGGAGGGATAACCGCTGAAAGCATCTAAGCGGGAAGCCTGCTTCGAGATGAGCACTCCCACCTCCTTGAGAGGGTAAGGCTCCCAGTAGACGACTGGGTTGATAGGCCGGATGTGGAAGCCCTGTAAGGGGTGGAGCTGACCGGTACTAATAGGCCGAGGGCTTGTCCTCAGTTGCTCGCGTCCACTGTGTTGTTCTGAAACAACGACCCCTGCCAGGGAAAGATGGGCGGGTTGCGGTCGACAGTTTCATAGTGTTTCGGTGGTCATAGCGTGAGGGAAACGCCCGGTTACATTCCGAACCCGGAAGCTAAGCCTCACAGCGCCGATGGTACTGCAGGGGGGACCCTGTGGGAGAGTAGGACGCCGCCGAACAATCATTCAGAGAAAGCCCCGCCCCGGGAGACCGGGTGCGGGGCTTTTTCGCGTTCGCCCCCCCGCTCTTGTCGGCCGGCGATACGGAATCGGCAATGTGTTCCTCGCCACGGTCCGCGGATCTCCGCGGCGGCCGGCTCGAATAGCCAACTCGCCTTCCCTGGGCGGTTGTTGTGCTGTTCCTGGGTGCCGCTGGCCTGCGGCACAGGGGCTCGCAACGGCTCTCGGAAGGGGGAGATGCGCAGCTCAGGGTGGGTCCGCTCGAACGGGCGCGCGGGCCGCTGGCTAGCATGGTGGCACCCTCCCAGCTCGAGAGATGGACCCCCTGTGACTGTCAATGAAGACGTGTTCACTAACTGGAAGAACCGCGAGGAGATCGCGGAGTCGATGATCCCGATGATCGGGAGACTGCATCGGGAGAGGGACGTCACCGTCCTGCTCCACAGCCGTTCGCTGGTGAACAAGTCTGTGGTCAGCATCCTCAAGACGCACCGGTTCGCCCGCCAGATCGCCGGCGAGGAGCTCTCGGTCACCGAGACCCTGCCGTTCCTGCAGGCCCTCACCGTGCTCGACCTCGGCCCCTCCCAGATCGACATCGGCATGCTCGCCGCCACCTACAAGAGCGACGACCGCGGTCTCTCGGTGGAAGAGTTCACCGCGGAGGCGGTCGCCGGGGCGACCGGCGCCAACAAGCTGGACCGCAGTGAGCCGCGCGACGTCGTGCTCTACGGTTTCGGCCGGATCGGCCGCCTGCTGGCCCGTCTGCTCATCGAGAAGGCGGGTTCGGGCAACGGCCTGCGGCTGCGCGCCATCGTGGTGCGCAACAGCGGCGGCGAGGACCTGGTCAAGCGCGCCTCGCTGCTGCGGCGCGACTCGATTCACGGTCAGTTCAACGGCACGATCACCGTCGACGAGGCCGACGACAAGATCGTCGTGAACGGCCACGAGATCAAGGTGATCTACTCCAACGACCCGACGACCGTGGACTACACGGCCTACGGGATCAAGGACGCCATCCTGATCGACAACACCGGCCGCTGGCGCGACCGCGAGGGCCTGTCGAAGCACCTGCAGCCCGGCATCGCCAAGGTCGTGCTGACCGCGCCCGGCAAGGGCGACGTGCCCAACATCGTGCACGGCGTCAACCACGACACGATCAAGCCGGACGAGCAGATCCTGTCCTGTGCCTCCTGCACCACCAACGCGATCGTCCCGCCGCTGAAGGCGATGGCGGACAAGTACGGTGTGCTGCGCGGCCACGTGGAGACCGTCCACTCGTACACCAACGACCAGAACCTGCTGGACAACTACCACAGCGCCGACCGCCGTGGCCGTTCGGCGGCGCTCAACATGGTCATCACCGAGACCGGCGCCGCCTCCGCCGTCGCGAAGGCGCTGCCGGACCTCAAGGCGACGATCACCGGCAGCTCGATCCGTGTCCCGGTGCCGGACGTCTCGATCGCGATCCTGAACCTGCAGCTCGCGCAGGAGACCAACCGCGAGGAGGTCCTCGACTACCTCCGCAACGTGTCGCTGACCTCGCCGCTCAAGCGCCAGATCGACTTCATCAGCGCGCCCGACGCGGTGTCGAGCGACTTCATCGGCTCGCGGCACGCCTCGATCGTCGACGCCGGTGCCACCAAGGTCGAGGGCGACAACGCGATCCTCTACCTGTGGTACGACAACGAGTTCGGCTACTCCTGCCAGGTGATCCGGGTCGTCCAGTACGTCTCCGGGGTCGAGTACCCGACCTACCCGGCTCCGCTGGTCTGAGCCGCACCGAGGTAGCCGCCCTGCGGTAGCACGACGAACGGCCGCCGGCCCGGGACGCCTCCCGGTCCGGCGGCCGTCGGCTTCGGCTGCTCGCCGGGATCCGGCGGCGGGCCCGCCGCCGGGGCCGGCGGAGCGGACGTGCGAGGGTACGAGGGCATCCGTGCCGCTCTCCCAGGAGGATCCGACCCGATGGACGACCGTCCGACCCCCGCCTTCCGGCTCGACGCGACCGCCGCCGGGCGCCCCGCCGGGATCCTGGCCGCCGCCGAGCAGGCCGAGCAGTGGGGCATGGACCGGCTGGTGGTCGCCGAGACCGCCCACGACCCGTTCCTCCAACTCGCCCGCGCCGCGGACCGAACCAGCACCATCGAGCTGGCCACCGGGGTCGCGATCGCCTTCGCCCGGACCCCGATGACGCTGGCCTACCAGGCCTGGGGACTGCACGAGGCGTCCGGCGGGCGGGCCGTCATCGGGCTGGGCTCGCAGATCAAGCCGCACATCGAGCGCCGCTTCGGCATGCCGTGGGACCGGCCCGCGGCGCGGATGCGGGAGTACGTCCACGCGGTGCGGGCGATCTGGCACAGCTGGCAGACGGGCGAGCGGCTGAGGTTCCGCGGCGACTTCTACACCCACACGGTGATGACGCCCGCCTTCGCCCCCGAACCGGTCGCCGCCGGTGTGCCGCGGATCCTGCTGGCCGGGGTCGGCCCGCTGATGACCCGGACCGCGGGCGCGGTCGCCGACGGCTTCATCAGCCATCCCTTCACCTCGGTCGACTACCTGACCGAGCGGGTGCTGCCCGGGGTGCGGGCAGCCCGCGCCGAGGCCGAGCGGGCGGGCGCCGCCTGGACCGGGCGCCCGTTCGAGATCGTCGGCAACGTGCTCACCGCGACCGGGCGCACCGAGGAGGAGCTGCGGGCGAACCGGGCCCTGGTGCGCGAGCGCCTCGCGTTCTACGCCTCCACCCCCGCCTACCGTCCGGTACTGGAGCAGCACGGCTGGCTCGACCTGCACGAGGAACTGCACCGCCTGTCGACGCGCGGGCGCTGGCAGCAGATGGCCGAGGCGATCGACGAGGAGGTCTTCGAGACCTTCGCGGTCGCCGGACCGGTGCCCGAGGTCGCGGCCGAGATCCACCGCCGGTACGCCGGGCGGGCCACCCGGATCTCCGCCAGCCTGCCCGAGGAGGCCGACCAGAGTCTCGGCCTGGAGGTGCTCGCGGCGCTGCGCGAGCTGGGCTGACCGGCGCAACGCCCCGAGGGCCGCGCACCAGGTCGGTGCGCGGCCCTCGGCAGTGCTGTCGGTCAACTGGCCCGGCGGCCCAGCGGGATGCGGGAGCTGGTGGTGGCCGCGGCCACCAGGCCGGCGACCAGCGGGAGCACCAGCACGACGAGCAGGATCAGGCTCCACGGCGTGAGGATCGGCGTGTGCACGCCCTGCGATCCGGAGTACGCCAGATCGCGGGCCCGGCGCAGGGCGACGGCGGGGACGTACCCGCTCAGCGTGCCCAGCACCGCGCCGACCACGGCGATCAGGCCGCACTGCAGGCCGGCCAGGGTGCGCCGGATCCGCGGCGGAGCGCCGACGGCGGCCAGGGTGGCCTGGTCGGGGCGGGAGTCGGCGGCGGCCAGCCCGGTGGCGATGCCGGCCGCGCCGAGCACCACCAGGACCGCGAAGCCGGTCAGCGCGAGGGTGACCAGGTCGCTCTTGGACTGGAAGCCGCGCTCGACGTCCAGCTCGGCCGACGCGTTGATGCCGTTGACGGCGGCCGTCGCCCGCTGCTGGTCCTGCTCGGTGGGCGCGGCGGCCGGCAGCCACACGGACTTCGCGGAACGCAGCTGCAGGTGCAGCTGTTCGACCGTCGCGGGGCTCACCAGTCCGGTGCCGTAGGCGGCTTCGACGGGGTTGTCGACGAGCAGCGCGTCCAGGCTGACCTCGTGCTGGCTGGGCTGGACCGACTGGCCGGGCTGCACCGGCGCGCCGATCGCGCCCTGCAGCACGAGGGTCACCTTGCCGTCCTTGATGTATCCGGGGTCGAAGACCACGGCCTTGCCGCCGGCCAGCGCGGCCTCGGCGGCGGGGTCGTTCAGGCCGAAGAGGTTGTGCAGCGCGGTGGCGTCGCCGGCCAGTACCCGGGGGAGGCCGCGGTTCTGCTGGCCGGGGGTGTCGGGCTTGAAGGTGACGTCGCTGCTGCACTGGTCGCAGAAGGTGTAGGTGACCTGCGCGATGTCGGCGCGCCGGCCCAGACCGGGCAGCTGTTCCTCGACGGTGGTGCGCATCCGCGGCACGGTCGGGTCGTCGTTCGTGAGGCTGAGGGTGACCGCACCACTGGGCGCAGCGGCCCGGTACTCGGCCTTGGCCTGGGCATCGCTGCTGGTCGTGTAGACGCCGACGGCCACGGCGCCGGCCACGGCCGCCATCATCGCCGCGACGGCGGGGGCGGTGCGGCCGCGGTGGCGGGCCGAGTCGCGCAGCGCCAGCCGGGGGCCGAGCGGCAGGTGGTGGGCGAGCCTGCCCAGCAGGCTGACCAGCATCGGGGTGCAGAGGAGCAGGCCCAGCTCGGCGGTGACCGAGCCGCCGAAGACGGCCAGGGTCCGTGCGTCGTAGGAGCCGAGGACCAGCCGGTTCGCCTGGGCGACACTGGCGCCCAGCAGGGCCGTCGCGGCGCCGGCGAGCACCATCAGCGCGCCCAGCAGGGTGATCCGGCGGCCGGCGGGCTTGACCCTGGTGGTGCCGCGGAGCGACTGGACGACGTCCTGGCGGGCGGCCTGGACGGCCGGCAGCACGGCGGCGAGCAGCGCGGTGACCAGCCCGACCACGGCGATGCCGAGCAGGTCCAGCGGGTGCAGGTCGAGGTGGCCGAAGCGGCTGCCGGCGGTCTGCTCGAACCACGGGCGCAGCACCGCCACCAGGCCGGTACCGAGCAGCACACCGGCGGCGGCGCCGACCGTGCCCAGCACCACGCCCGCGCCCAGCACCACCGCGCCCACCTGGCTCCGGTCGCCGCCGGCGGCGGCCACCAGGGCGAGTTGGCGGCGGGAGCGGCGGGCGCCGACGGCGAAGGCCGGGCCCGCCAGCAGGGCGGTCTCCAGCAGCGCCATGCCGGCGACGGTGGCCACCACGACGGCGGTGAAGCCGCTGCCGGGCAGGGTGAACTGGAAGCGGTAGTAGGGGACGGCCGAGCGGGGCGGCGGGTTGAGCGCGACGCTGCGCGAGGTGACGGTGTAGCCGTAGCGGTTGAACTCCTGGACCTTGTTCCAGTCCAGGCTGTCCCCGGCGGGCAGCTGCACCAGCCAGGCCGGTACGTCGATCGTGTCGCCCGGGTCGGCGACGGCGGCCGCGAAGTCCTTGGGGGCGGGCTGGGCGTCCTTCAGCGGTGTGATCACCTCGCCGGGACGGCCGATCAGCGCCACCTTCGACAGGTCGCCCGGGTACTCCACCACGGCCGTCAGCGTGTACGGCTGCTTCTCCAGGCCCTTGAGCGTGGTGGTGGACCCGAGGGAGAGACCCGACTGGTTGAGGAAGTCCTGGGTGACCGCCGCCTGGAACGGGGCGTTCGGGGCGTGGCCGCGGACCACGTTGAGCCGACCTGACCAGAGCGAGCCGGTCAGGTCGGCCTCGCCGGTGGCGGTGGCGAACAGCCCGTCGCGCGAACTGGCGGTGGCCTCGGGGCCGGGGGCGGCGGGGACCAGCCGGCTGCCGGCGGGCAGCAGGCTGGTGATCAGCGCGGCCGGGTCGGTGCGCAGGCTCTTCGCCACCTCGGGCGTGGAGGCCTGGTCGGCCCCGCTCGGCACGTACCGGGTCCCGTCGTCGGCGAACGGAGCCTGCTGCACCGCGCTGCCCGGTGCGGGGTAGCTGATCAGTGCGTCGGCGGTGCCCATGACGCGGGCCACCCGCTCGCCGGGGTCGAGTTGGGCGCTGCGGTAGACCACGTCGGCCCCCGCGACGCCGATCACCGGCAGCGCGATCATGGCGAGCACCAGGGCGCTGCGGCCCTTGGCGCGCAGTGCGTCGCGGCGGGCGATCCGCAGGGCGAGCTTCAGCGAGGTGAGGTTCACTGTGCCGCCCCGAATCCGCCGGCCAGCTCGTTGGCCAGGGCCAGCAGCGTCGCGGCGTCCTGCTGCCCGACCTCGTCGACCAGCAGGCCGTCGCGCAGGAAGACCACCCGGTCCGCCCAGGCGGCGTGCCGGGCCTCGTGGGTGACCATCATGGCGGCCGCCCCCGCGTCGCAGCGGGCGCGCAGCACGGCCAGTACGGCTTCGCCGGTGGTGGAGTCCAGTGCGCCGGTGGGCTCGTCGGCCAGCACCAGGCGGCGCTCGCCGATCAGTGCGCGGGCGATCGCCACCCGCTGCTGCTGGCCGCCCGACATGTCGTCGGGGAAGCGGTCGGCCAACTCGCCGATGCCCAGCTCCTCCAGGGCGGCCAGCGCCTCGTGACGGGCGTTGCGGGTGGCTACCCGGTCGAGCTCGCGGGGCAGCATGATGTTCTCCGCCGCGGTCAGCGCGGGGATCAGGTTGTAGTCCTGGAAGACGTAGCCGACGGAGCGGCGGCGGATCGCGGCCAGTTGGCCCCGGCTCAGCACGCCGAGCGGCTGCCCCTCCACCAGGATCCGCCCGCTGGTCGGGCTGTCCAGCCCGCCGGCCAGCGTGAGCAGGGTGGACTTGCCGGAACCCGAGGGACCCATCACGGCGACGAACTCACCCGGATGGACCCGCAGGTCCACACCGCGCAGGGCGTGCACCTCGGCGGCGCCCTGGCCGTGGACCCGGCTCACCTGCGCCAGGTGCAGCACCGGCTCGGTGGCGCTCCTGGTCGGTTCGATGTGCAACAACGTTCCCCCTCTTTCCGGGATTTCCCTGCGGCGGGCAGCGCTCGGTCCCGCTGCATACCTGGTATGTATACCCGGTATGCAGCGGCACCTCAAGCGACGCCCTGCCCGATCGGGCAGGGCGTCAGCGCATGTCGTGCGCCGCAGGGGTGGCGGGGGAGATGACGACGGTGACCGTGAAGTCGGCCTGTCCGGGGCGGCACCGCACGGCCTCGCCGCAGCTGGTGCGGGTGCTGGTCAGCCGCACGGTGGCGGCGGTGGCGGCTCCCCGGGCGAGGAAGTCGGCGGTGACGGTGCCGCAGCCGGAGCCCGGACGGCAGCCCGGGCCGGTCGAGGGGGCGGAGCTTGCGGCGGCGACCGGCGCCAGCCGGTCGGGGGCCGAACTGCGCGGCGCGGCCCAGAAGGTGCTGTGCAGCACCAGGCGGACGGTGGCGCCGGCGGTCACGGTGACCGAGCCGCCGTCGGCCTGCTCGCTCAGCACGACGAGCGAGCGGCTCGGAGTCGGGAGGGTGGGGGCCGGCTGGGTGGGAGCGGGGGAGCCGGCGCAGCCGGCCGTGGCCAGCAGGGCGGCAAGGAGGAAGTGCCCCCGGGAGATCCCGGGGGCACCGCCTGCTTGTCGGGCTGTGCTGCGGGGGCGGGCCACGGCCCCCGCCCCCGCAGGTTTTTGGGTTCGACTCACCTGGTCCGCTGGATCAGCTGGTGGTGATCGCCGTGTCGTCCAGGACGAAGCTGGTCTGCTGCGAGGAGGAGTTCTCCACGCCGGTGAACTTCAGCGTCACGGACTGACCCGCGAAGCTGGAGAGGTCGAAGGTCTTCTGCACGTAGCCCGAGTTGGCGTTCAGGTTCGAGTACGTGGCCAGGGTGGTGGAGCCCGCCGCGACCGTCAGCTTGTCGGCGGCGGTGGTGCCGGTCTTGGCGGTGTCGATGTGCAGCCAGAAGGTGAGTGTGGCGTGGCAGCCGGTCGGGACCTTCACGGTCTGCGACAGGGTGTCGGTGTGCGAGGCGCCGTAGCCGTCCAGCCAGGCGTCCCAGGAGCCGGAGTGGGCGGGCTCGGAGCTGGTGTCGTTGTTGATGACACCGGCGGTGGCGGTCCAGGGCGAGGCGCTGCCGGTCTCGAAGCCGGGGTTGCCGAGCAGCTGGCTCGCGGTGCAGCCGCCGCCGCCCGAGGTGGACACGGTCCAGGAGAACGAGGCGCTGCCGGCGGCGCCGGTCGAGTCCTTGGCGCTGACCGTCACGCTGGAGGTGCCCGCGGCGGTCGGGGTGCCGGAGATCAGGCCGGTCGAGGAGTTGATCGACAGGCCGGCCGGCAGGCCGGTGGCCGAGTAGGTCAGGGTCCGGCCGGAGCCCGAGTCGGTGGCGCTGATCTGCAGGCTGGCCGCCGTGCCGACGGTGCTGCTCTGACTGCCCGGGTTGCCGACCGTCACGGTGTTGCCGGTCGAGCCGCCGCCCACGATCGGGTGCGAAATGGCGCACGCGTTGGTGTCGTTGGACCAGCTGGCCTGCTCGGCGAAGGTGCCGGTGCTCATGGAGACCATGGCGGCGCCGCCCGCGGTGCCGGGCGCGAGCCAGGCGCACTCGTCGGAGTTCTCCTGGCCGTTGTAGGAGCTGCCGCTCTGCTGGTTGGTCCAGCCGCCGGCCGGATACATGTCCGACATCATCTCGTGCCACTCGTGGCCGAGCGTCATGGTCCAGCCGTCAAGGGTGCCGGGGGAGTTGACGAAGCCGACGCCGCAGCCCTGGCCGGAGTCCATGTTGTACGGCTGGTTGCTGAACGCGATGTCGCCGTAGGGCGAGTTGACCGCGCCGCCGGTCAGCGAGCTGTCACCGGTGTAGTCGTGCCAGGCGCAGTACTGCCCCTGGTAGTTGTCCGGGTTGGTGCCGGTCGGCGACATGATCACGTAGTACGTGTGCCGGTTCGAGGCGGCCGTGGTGTTGCCGAAGTGGGCGGCCGCGTTGACGGCCTCCTGGCCGAGCTGGTTGCCCGAGGCGGCACTCGGCGAGGCGGCCGATTTGTCGTACCAGACGCCGGAGAGCACGCCGCCGGCCTGGTAGGGCACGAAGCTGGCGTTCGAGGGACAACTGGTCGCACCGGTGGCCACGTTGGGGCCGTCGCACCACTGGGTCAGGTCGGCCGACCAGAGCTCGTTGCCGGTGCCGATGCCCTTGAACATCTGCTGGGCGGCCTGGGCGGCGCCGTCCGCGTCACCCGAGAAGGTGGCGTTGCCGTTGGAGTCGGTGCCCTGGGTGCCCCACTGGGAGCCGTAGAACACCAGGTAGACCTGCGCGTGGCCGTCGTTGACCCCGACGCCGTCGACCCCGCCACCGTAGGAGAGCGTCTCCGGGCCGGTCGCCACGTTCGGGGTGGCCTGGTTGGCCGCCCACGACTTCATCTTGGCGCTCTGCTGGATGGTCGGGATGACACCGTGGCGATAGGCGTGCTGGTACGACGGGTTGTACGGGTTCGCGGCGCTGCTGGCCGGTGATGCGGCCGGTGCGGCCACCGCCTGGGGTGTGGCGGCGGCGAGGATGACGCCGGTGAACAGGGACAGCGACGCGAGGCCGGTGAGGGCTGCTCGGGCCGTGCCGCGCATGCGGGGGGTGCCCATGTGTGGGGGAGTCCTCTCTGCTGCAGATCGCCCGTCGCCGGTCGGCTGGGGCGGTCGGCTCGTGGGAACAGGGCAGCTGGGCGCGCGGTGCTTCCTGTCAGGAGCCCTAGCTCCGGGCGGAGTTGACGCCGAAAGCGGCGCACGACGGCGGGCGTCGCGCGTCAGGGATGGGGGAGCGATCGCCACGAAGGGTCGGCCTGACCGCGGCCTGACAGGGTGGTGCGCCGTTGCTGGCGTGTAGCAAAACAGAGTTGGCGGACACCGGTCAACGGATCGAGCGGTACGGCGGCGGCGATGGCCGACATTCAGAGGCTTCTGAGAAGTTGGGCCCGCCCGGGGGCCGTCGGGGGCTGGTGGCGGCGCAGGTTCAGAGCATTCTCAGAGGAAGGGAGATCTGTCGGGGCGTCGGATGCCACGCCACTATTGGCAGGGCCACGCCGACCCCGTTCCAGGAGGCCACCCCCACATGCGCGTTCGCCCCTTCAGCAGCAAGGCCCGGGCCCTGGGCCTGCTCTCGCTCGCGGCGCTGTGCGCCGGTTCGTTCGCCGAGGCCGGCTCGGCCGCCGCGGCCCCGGTCGCGGGGCACCACGGGGCCAAGCCGATCCACCGGCAGGCCGAACCGGCGGCGCAGGCACAGGCGGTGAGCAACACGCTCAGCGTCGGTTCGGCGGGGACGCAGGGCGTGGTGTCGCCCAAGCCCAAGGTGTACCTGGTCTTCTGGGGCTCGCAGTGGTCCAAGGACCCGGCCGGGGTCGCCCCCGACCTGCAGAACCTGTTCAAGGGCCTGTACGGGAGCAAGGACACCTGGGGCACCATCCTCGACCAGTACTGCGAAGGCGTGGCCAAGGGCACCACCACCTGCGGGAGTTCGGGCACCCACGTCAGCCACCCGAGCAGCACCCCGCTGGCCGGCACGTGGTTCGACAACTCGGCCGCCGCGCCTGCCAGTTCCACTGCCGCACAGATCGCCGCCGAGGCCGCCAAGGCGGCGGCGCACTTCGGCAACACCACCCAGGCGCCCAACCTGAACGCCCAGTACGTGGTGGTCTCGGCGACCGGCACCCACCCGGACGGCTTCCCGAACAGCGGCTTCTGCGCCTGGCACGACTTCACCACCTCGTCCTACGGCAAGCTCGCCTACACCAACCTGCCCTACGTCCCCGACACCGGCGCCGGCGGCTGCACCACCTTCACCGACGGCCGCCTCCTGTCGGGCCTGGAGTCCACCGAGACCCACGAGTACGCCGAGACCGTCACCGACTTCTGGCCCAGCATCGGCTGGAACGGTGGCAACGGCGAGATCGGTGACGAGTGCGAGAACATGGACGCCTACGTGACCCTCACCACCGGCACCTTCGACCTGCAGGGCCTCTGGTCGAACAGCGCCAACAAGTGCGTGACCAAGGGCTGAGGGCGCCCCGCCGCCGTCGACGGGCGGCCGAGCACCCGCACCTGCCCGGCGTGGGGGCCGGGCAGGTAGGGGGTGGGCAGGTGGGGGGTGGGCACGGTGCGGCTGCGGGGCGGGCTCAGTCCGCGCTGCCCGAGGGAGCGACCCGGCGGGTGGGCTGCCCGGTGATCGCCGCGATCATGTCGTAGTCGCCGTCATAGTGCAGGACGGTGACCTGGTGCCGGCCCTCGCCCCAGCGGGCGAGGGCCGATTTGTCGATCAGGTAGCGCTCCCTGCTCACGCGACCGACCGCTCGCCCGGTTCGTCGAGGAGGTTGAACTCGCCGCTTGCGATGCCGTCGGCGAGTGCTGTCCGCCGTGCGAGCTTCACGGCCTCGAGCAGGGCGGCGTTCACAGTGGCGACCTTGGTCGCGGTGCCGAAGAGCTGCTGGGCCTCGGCGAGGAGGTCGTCGTCGAGGTCGATGACGGTGCGGGTCATGGTCACTCCGCTGGTAGCCAGGAGGGTCGTGATCAATGAACTGGTGATCAAGATATCGAGGATTGCCCGGAGGGCTCGCTGGGGCAGGCGCTGTCGAGAGAGGGATTGGTTGCCGCGATAGCACGAGTGTGGGTGCTATTTGGAGTTATGGCATTCAATTCACTCGATCGGGTGCGGAGTGCATGGGGTGATCGGGTGGGTGGGTAGCTTCGGGCCGCCAGGGGGAGTGCGGGCCGGAGGGGGCTGAGTGGTGGCGTCGATCGATGAGTTCATAGCCGCGTCGGCGGAGTTGACCGGGTTCGGTGGTGCGGAGCTGTGGGCCACCGGGATGGCCGAGGTGTACTGGGCGGTGGTGCTGGAGGAGGCGGGGGCGGCGGCGGTCGGGCGGCTGGTGGTGGAGCCGTTGGGGCAGGGGGAGCGCGAGTTGGCGCGGGCGGTGGCCGGGCTGTGGTACCTCGGGAGCTGGTCGGTGGCGGGCGGGGTGCCGGTCGTGGTCTCGTCGGCGGCCTATGAACGGGGCCTGGTCTGGCGGGCGTTCGGTGGGCAGGCGCCCGGGACCGGCCCGCGGGGTCACGGCAGTTGGACCGTCGAGCCGGAGCGGTCGCGGTGAGCGCGCCGGAGGCCGGGCGGTGGGACGTGATCGTGGTCGGCGCCGGGTTCGCCGGGTCGCTGGTCGCCCAGCGGCTGGGCGACCAGGGCTGGCGGGTCCTGGTGCTGGAAGCCGGCCAAGGGGAACCGGAGGGGGCGGCGGGGCACCGGGCCGCGGTCGAGGCGTACCGCTCGGCGGCGGTGAAGGTGCCGAACGCGCCCTACCGGACGACCGCGGCGGCGCCGTCGCCGAGTGTGCTGGACCTGTCCGGCCGGGCCGAGGGCGGCTACCGCTCGGACGGGTACGTCGTGCAGCGCGGTCCGCTGCCCTACGCGAGCGGCTACCTGCGCGCCAACGGCGGTACCGGGCTGGCCTGGACGGGGCTCGCGCCGCGCATGCACCCCGAGGACTTCCGCGCCGGTGACTTCGGGCACGGCCGCAACTGGCCGATCGACTATGCCGAGTTGGAGCCGTACTACCGGGCCGCCGAGCGCGAGATCGGGGTGGCGGCCGATGTCGCGGAGCAGCGCGAGGCGGTCGGCCTGCCGTTCCCGGACGGTTACGCGTTCCCGATGCGGGCGATCCCGCGCAGCCACCTGGACCAGGTGCTGGCCGACGCGCTGGACGGCAAGTGCGTGCAGGACCCGGCCGAGGAGGTGCCGACCCCGCTGCGGGTGGTCGGCACCCCGCACGCCCGCAACGGCCTGCCCAACCCGGGCTACCAGCTGGAGGGCAACCTCTGCTCCGGGCACGCCAGTTGCGTGCCGATCTGCCCCGCCCAGGCGAAGTACACCCCGTTGCGGACCCAGGCCCGGTGGAGCGCTTCGGTGACCCTGGTGACCCGGGCCGTGGTCTCCCGGGTCCGGATCGACGGCAACGGCCGGGCCACCGGCGTGGAGTACCGGACCTACGAGGGCGACGACCATCCCACCGGGATCGCCGAGCGCCGCGCCGACGCCGCTCTCGTGGTGCTGGCCGCGCACGCGATCGAGAACGCCAAGCTGCTGCTTGCCTCCGGGGCGGCCAACAGCAGCGACCAGGTGGGCCGGAACCTGATGGACCACCCGGTCCTGCTGACCTGGGGGTTGATGCCCCAACAGGTCGGCGCCTACCGCGGCCCCGGCTCGACCTCAGGCCTGGAGGGCTTCCGGTTCGGCGCGGCCCGCGCCCGCCGCGCCCCGTTCCGGGTCGAGATCGGCAACTGGGGCTGGACCTGGGCGCTGGGCCCGCCGGACCTGCGGGTGGCCGAACTGCTGCGCAGCGGGGGAGCGGCGGGCCGCGGGCTGTTCGGCCCGGAGCTGCGGCGCACCCTCGGCGACCGGATCGGGCGCGAGATCGCGTTCCAGTTCGAGATGGAGCAGGAGGCCGACCCCGCGAACCGGGTCACCATCGACCCGCGCCACCGCGACGCGCTGGGCAACCCGCGCCCGGTGCTCCACTACGACCTCTCGGAGTACGTCAAGCGCGGCATCGTCGCCGCGAAGGCCGTCTCCGACCAGCTCTTCGCGCTGCTGGGCGCGCAGGACCACACCCGCTTCGAGCCCGGACCGGCCTGGCCGGGCTACTTCGAGTACCAGGGCCGGCCGTACGCCTACCGGGCCGCCGGGCACGGCGCGGGCACCCACATCATGGGCGACTCGCCCGCCGACTCGGTGGTCGACGCGTGGCAGCGCTGCTGGGACCACCCCAACCTGTACGCCGTCGGCTGCGGCAGCATGCCCACCGTCGCCACCTCCAACCCCTCGCTCACCATGGCGGCCCTGGCTCTGCGCAGCGCCGAACGGATCCACCACGACCTGCAAGGCCTCGCCCGCGAAGGAGCCCTGTCCCCGTGAACCAGAGCCCGAGCCACAACCCCGCCCCGTACCCGGGCCCGGAACTGCCGCCGGTCCCGGAGCCCTATCAACTCCCGTTCCATTACGGCGCTCTGCACAACATCGGGATCGACTGGCTGGTCGACCCGGCTCCCGTGCGGGACGTGCTGGCCGAGCACCACCCCGGGCTGGTCGCCGCCGAGTTCGACGGCCGGGCCTGCGTCTCGGTCAACTACCAGCTCTACTTCGCCCAGTACCCGAACGGCGGCGGGATCACCCAGGAGATCGAGGTGAACATCATCGCCCACCCGGCCGCCGCGCTCGGCCGGCTGCCCGCGCTCGGTTACCAGCAGTACGCGCACGGCTTCGACCAGACCAAGCTGCTGGGCATCGCCCGGATCCACGTGCTGTGCGACAACCCGCTCGCGATCGACGCGGGGTCCCGGCTCTACGCCGAGCCCAAGTACCCGGGCTGGTTCGAGACCACCATGCCCTCGCTCAACGGCCCGGCGCGGCAGCGGAGCTGGTCGGTCAGCTGCAAGCGGGCGGGCTTCACCGCGGACGGCGGCGGCATCGTGCGCGAGGAGCACCCGCTCTTCTCCTTCGAGGCCGACCTGGCCGGGCTCACCGCGGAGCCGGTCAACAACACGCCGATCACCGGCTACGGCACCGATCCGCGCGAGGGCCTGCTGGCCGGCCCGATGAACGTCTACCAGCCGTACCAGCACCATGCGCTGGACGCGGGCGCCGCCGACCGGGTGCGCCTGACGGTCGCCGACCCCGACAGCGGCGTGGGCCACCACCTCGCCGAGCTGATCGGCCAGGCGCCCGCCGCGGGCGTCTGGAGCTACCAGTCGCCGCCGGTGGCCGCGCACAACCGGCCGTACTACGTGCCGGCGAAGGACTGACGACGGGGGCCACCGGCGGGCCCCGCCCGGTCCCTTGCCGACATACGTACTAGTAGGTATGTTCGGCGCATGGTCACCACACGTACGGACGTCACCAGGTCACGACGGGTCGTCGACTCCGCCGCGCGCAGGCGGGGACTCGGCCTGGCCGGCCTCTGCCTGGGCACGGCGCTGATCGTGATGGAGGCCAACGTGGTGAACGTGGCCGTCCCGGCGATCCGGGCGCAGCTGCGTGCCGGAGCCGCGGCGGGCCTGTGGGTGGTGGACGCCTACACGCTCGTCCTCGCCGCCCTGCTGCTCTCCGCGGGGCGGCTGGGGGACCGGATCGGTCCGCGCCGCGGCTACCTGATCGGCCTGGGCGTCTTCGGCGCGGCCTCGGTGCTCTGCGCGCTCGCGCCCGGCGCCGCCCTGCTCGTGCCCGCCCGCGCCCTGCAGGGCGCCGGTGCCGCGCTGCTCGCGCCCGCGCCGCTCACCCTGATCGCCCACGCCTGTCCGGGGCCCGCCGAGCGGGCCAGGGCGGTGGCGGTCTGGGTGGGCGTCGGTGGTGTCGGCATGGTGGTCGGGCCGCTGCTCGGCGGCCTGCTGGTGGACACGCTGGGCTGGCGCAGCATCTTCGTCCTCAACGTCCCGGTGGTGGCGGTGACGTGGTGGCTGGTGCGGCGGTACGTCGAGGAGCTGCCGAGGCGGCCGGTGGCGTTCGACCCGGCCGGCCAGCTGCTCGCGGTGCTCGGGCTGACCGCGGTGGTCTGGAGCCTGGTCACCTCCGCGCGGGCCGGCTGGGGCTCGCCGACCGTGCTGCCGGTGCTGGCCGGCGGCCTGCTCGCACTGCTCGGCCTGGTCGTCGCGCAGCTGCGCCGCGGGCGCCGCGGCCACGACGTCCTGCTGCCGCCGGCCGTCCTGACCGCCCGGCCCGTGCAGGCCGGACTGCTGGGCGGCGCGGTCTACAACTTCACCCTGTACGGCATGCTGCTGGTCCACACCTTCGCTTTCCAGCAGCTGCGGCACTACTCCGCGCTGCGCACCGGGCTGGCCTTCCTGCCGCTGACCCTGGCGGTCACCGCCGGCGCGGGCCTGCTCGGCGGACGGTTCACCGAGCGGCGCGGTCCACGCACCGCCCTCGCCACCGGGATGGGCCTGTCCGCCGCCGGGCTGCTGGTGCTGGCCCTCGGGGTGCGGCACACGCCCTACCCGGTGACCGCCGCCGGCTTCGTCCTCTTCGCGCTGGGCCTGGGCCTGTCGGCGCCCGCCCAGACGCTGGCGGTCCTGGCCCACGCCCCCGAGGAGCACCGGAACATGGCCTCCAGCACGCTGAACGCCGCCCGGCAGACCGGCGGCGTGCTCGGCGTCGCGCTGCTGGGCGCCTTCGTCGCGCCGGACGTGGCGGCGAGGACGCCGGTCGCGATGGCGCTCGCCGCGGGCTGCTGCGTGGGCGCGGCGGTGACGGCGCTGCGCCGGATACCCGCCCGGGGCAGTGGCCCGCTCAGCGGGGTCGGGGCGGCTGCCGCAGCGCGGCCAGGGTCTCCTGGTAGCCGCGGATGAGGGCGGACAGGCCGGCCTCGAAGGCGAGTTCGCGGTAGTTCGGCGGGGCCTGCAGCATCGGTTCGAGGCCCGGCGGGAGCTGTTCGGTGGGCAGCGGGAGCTCGCAGGCGGTGTCGACCAGGGCGAGCGCGGAGCCGCTGAGGAAGTACTCGAAGGACTGCACGAGCGGCACCAGGTGCTCCTCGGGCCAGCCGGCCTCGCGCAGCACCTCGAACGCCTCGGCGTAGCTGTGCAGTGCGGGCAGCGAGCGGACCGGGCGGCCGGTGAGCAGCGGGATGGTGTGCGGGTGCGCGGCGATCGCGGCGCGGTAGGTGCGGGCCCAGCTGTCGAGGGCGGCCGTCCACGGACGGATGCCCATGTCGAGCTCCATCTCGGCGAGGATCAGCTCGCGGATCCCGTCGACGATCTCGTCGCGTCCGGAGACGTGGTTGTAGAGCGAGGGGCCTTTGACGCCCAGCCGGGCCGCGAGCCGCGGGGTGGAGAGGGCGCCGGGTCCCTCCTCGTCGACCAGTGCGAGGGCGGCGCGCAGGATGCCCTCCCGGGTCAGCAGCGAGCGCGGGGGTCTGCCCATCGTCGGGTCCCTTCGCCGGCGGCCCGTCGGGCCGTCAGAAGTGGTGGTGGCCGCGAGTTGTAGGGCCAAGTGCCGATTAGTGTACGGTCGCACTGGCAAAACTACTGGCTCTAGTTTTAGGGGGGGGCGCCAGGGGCTTGCGCGGCGGTGGTCCCGACGGCGGCGGGACGGTCCGGCGCGGGGCAGGCCACCGGTCCGCTCCGGTAGTCGAGCCGCACTGACACGGGACGGCACGGCTTCCCGGCGCCGTCAGTGACGGGCTGTCAGGGCCCCGCTCCCGTTCTCCCCGACCGTTCTCGCCGAAGGTGACCCTCCGCTTGTCCATGCGCACCCTCGCGCTGTCCGCGCTCGCCGCGTCCGTCGTGCTCTCGCTCAGCGCCTGCGACCCGACGACGCCCGCAGCCCCGTCAGCCGACCCCACCGCCGCGGCCGCCCTGGCCGCGACCGTCCCGGCCGGCGGCACCCTGCCGGTGACCCCGGCCCCCGGCGGCACCGCGCCGGTGACCCTGGTGGTGCCGGCCGGCGCCCAGTCACCGGCCGCGCCCACCGCCGCCGCTACGCCCAAGGCTCCCGCCGGAGCCTCCCCCGCCGCCCGGACCAGTGCGCCCGGCACCCCGGCGGCGACCGCGGCCGGCTCCGCTCCGTCGGGTCGGCCCGCCACGGTCGGCCAGGCCAACCTCACGCTGGACTCCTACGACAAGCAGACCGGCAAGGTCGTGCTGGCCGCCGCCGACAACGCGGCCCAGGGCAGTACCGGGCAGGGCAGCACCGGCCCGAGCGCCTCGGCCACCGCCTCGGCGCCGGCCAGTGCCTCGGCCAGTGCTGCCTCGGCCCCGGCGTCCGCCCCGGCCTCGGCGCCTGCCTCGGGGGCCGCCTCGGCCGTGCCGTCGGCCACCGCCTCGGCCTCGGCCGTCGCCGCCGTCCGCCCCGGCCAGCTGATCGACAGCCCGCCCTCGGCCGCCGCGCCGCAGGGCGCGCTGCTCGCGATCACCGACGTCAAGCCGGTGGCCGGCGGGAAGGTCGAGGCGAGCACCCGCCCGGCGGCCATCTCCGAACTCCTCGGCCAGGCCCAGGCCGACATCCGCACCGCGCTCGACCCGCACAACATCCAGGTCACCCCGCAGGTCAAGGACCTCAAGGTGTCCTACACCGCCACCTCCGGCGGCGGCAGCGGCGGCGCCTCGGCCGCGCTGAAGCTGGACGCGAACGACAACGTCCCGCTGCCCGGCGGCGCCAAGGCCACGCTCACCGGCTCGATCGAACTCGACCCGAGCGTGGACTTCAGCTACCAGGGCGGCGTCCTCAGCCTGCAGCAGGCCAAGGTCGGCTTCGACCTCGGCGCGCACGCCGACTGGCACGTCACCGCGGGCCTGACCGCGGCCACCGGGCCGGTGAAGATCCCGATCGCCACGCTCGCCGCCACCCCGACCGTGATGGTCGGCGCGCTGCCCGTGGTGATCACCCTCAACCTCACCGTCTACGCCGAGATCAGCGCGGACGGCACCGTGACCGTCGACGCCCAGCAGAGCGTGGACGGCACCTGGGGCGTCCACGCCGACTACACCAGGGCGGGCGGCTGGACGGGCGTCACCGACCCGGGCAGCACCACCGTCTCCCCGGTGCGGGCCACCTACACCGGCAACGCCGCGGTGCGCACCGGCCTGGTCGCCGACGGCTCGGTCGCCCTCTACGACGCCCTGGGCGTGAAGGCCACCATCGAGCCGTACCTGCGCGCCACGGTGAACGGCCGGGTCACCCTGGACGGCAGCGGGACGACGCCGACCGTGGACGGCAAGGCGGGCCTGTACGGCGGGCTGAACGTCACCGGGGACGTGCTGGCGCGGATCGCCATCCTCGGCACCCCGCTGCTGGAGAAGGACCTGCCGTTCCAGCTCTACCAGCACGAGTGGCCGATCGTGACCCGGCAGGCGGGCACCGGGACGGGCGGGGCAGCGGCGCCCAAGGGCTGACGGAGCGTCGGTGCGGCGGCCGGCCGGGGCGCTCCCAGGCCCTGGGCCGTGTCTCACAATTCGCGTCGGATCAGCGCGCGGCGTTGGGCGCCCGGCGTCGCGCGCCTGGCGGGAATTGTGAGACACGGCCTAACCCGCCGCCGCGCCGCCGCCCACGCTGACCAGGCCCGTCTCGTAGGCGACCACCACCGCCTGGGCCCGGTCGCGCAGGTTGAGCTTGGCCAGGATGCGGGCCACGTGCGTCTTCACGGTGGCCTCGGAGAGCGTGAGGTGGGCGGCGAGTTCGGCGTTGCTCAGGCCGCGGGCCAGCAGGCCCATCACCTCCAGCTCGCGCGGGGTCAGCGCGGCCAGATCGCGGTGGACCGCCGCGGCCGCCGGGTCCTTGCGGGCGAAGCGCTCGACCAGGCGGCGGGTGATGGCGGGGGCGAGCAGCGCGTCGCCGCCGCGCACCATCCGCACGGCGCCGGCCAGGTGCTCGGGGCTGACGTCCTTGAGCAGGAAGCCGCTGGCGCCCGCCGAGAGCGCCGCGTAGACGTACTGGTCCAGGTCGAAGGTGGTCAGGATGATCACTCGGGGACCGTCCGGGCCGCCCGGTGCGCCGGCGCCGACGATCCGCCGCGTCGCCTCCAGGCCGTCCATCTCCGGCATCCGGATGTCCAGCAGGACCACGTCGGGCCGGGTGCGGCGGACCGCCTCGACGGCCTCGACGCCGGTGGCCGCCTCGGCCACCACCTCGATGCCCTCGGACTCCAGGATCATCCGGAACCCGGTGCGCACCAGCGCCTGGTCGTCCGCGACGACCACGCGCAGCGGCTCGGTCACAACGCCTCCAGGGGTATCAGTGCGCGCACGCGGTAGCCGCCGGAGACCCGGGGACCGCTGGTGAGGGTACCGCCGTAGACGGCGAGGCGTTCGCGCAGGCCGAGCAGTCCGCGTCCGTTGCCGCCGGCCGCGGACGGGCCCGGGCGTCCGCCGGTGTCGCAGACCTCCACCCGCAGCCGGTCCGCGCCGTACTCGACGACGACCTCGGCGGCGGCGCCGCTCGCGTGCTTGACCGTGTTGGTCAGCGCCTCCTGCACCACGCGGTAGGCGGCCAGTTCGACGCCCGGCGGCACCGCGCGGCGCGGCCCCAGCACGGTCAGCTCGACCGGCATCCCGGCCTGCCGCACCCCGGTGACCAGGGCCTCCAGCCGGCCCAGGCCCGGCTGCGGGGCCAGCTCGGCGTGCGCGGCCGGATCGGCGGCGCCGTCGCTGTCCATCGTCAGCAGCCCCATCACCTGGCGCAGTTCGGCCATCGCCGCCCGTCCCCCGGTCTCCACCGCGAGCAGCGCCTCGCGGGCCCGCTCGGGGGAGGTGTCCATGATCTTGCGGGCGGCGCCGGTCTGGATCACCATCACGCTCACGTTGTGCGTCACCACGTCGTGCAACTCGCGGGCGATCCGGGCGCGTTCGTGCTCCACCGCGCGCTGCAGCGCCGCCACCTGCTCGGCCTCCAGGGCGGACAGCCGCCGGTGCCCCTCGTCGACCCGGCGCCGCCACATCCGGATCTCGTAGGCCACCGCGAAGACCGGCACCAGCACCAGCAGCGCGATCACCGCGTGGGGGAACTGCGGCAGTTGGGCGCCGTCGAACAGGTACACCAGCACCCCGGCGGCGACCGGCAGGCTGGCCAGCGTGGCCGTGCGGTGCGGGCCGTGGGCCGCGGCGCTGTAGGCGGCGACGATGCAGAGGACCCCCGCGCAGTAGGCGATGTCGCCCGAGTCGTGCCGGATCGGCGGCGTCAGCACCAGCACCGCCCAGAGCACCGCCAGCGGGTAGCGGCGGCGCAGCGCCAGCGGCACGGCGGCGAGCGGCACCAGCAGGGCCGAGCCGCTCCAGGCGGAGAGGCCGCTGCTCATCGGGTTCATCAGGTAGTGGACACCGGCCAGGGCGAGGGCCAGCGCGAGCACGGCGTCGAAGACCCGGGCGCGCCGGGTGGGCGCGGGCGGTGGTGCGGCGCCCGGGCCCGGCAGGATCCGCCGGACGGGCCCCAGGGTCCGCTCGGCCAGCTCGCGCAGTTCGCGCAGTCGTGCGGCCGCCGGTGGGCTCGTCAGATGATCATCCGTCACCTGAGCATTGTGGGGGAGAGCGCCGTCCCGGTACATCCGCCCGGGTGTGGTTTCCCGCTGCACCGCTCGACTACATCGCAAGGATGACACCGCGCCGCATGCGCCTGGCGCGGTAGCGCAGATGCCCCGGCCGGGCGACGTGCCGCAGCCGTCCCCGCTCCTACCTTCGTGGTGGCCGCCAGGCCGGCGGACGGACGTGTCGAGGGAGACGACGATGACCACCACACCGGTGATCGAACTGAGCGGTGTCAGTCGCTGTTACGACCAGGGGCGCGCGGCGCTGGACGAGGTGTCGCTGACCGTGCGGGCCGGGGAGTCGGTGGCGATCCTCGGACCCTCCGGCAGCGGCAAGTCCACGCTGCTCAACCTGATCGCCGGTCTCGACCGGCCCAGTTCGGGCACCGTCACGGTGGACGGCGTGCGGGTGGACCAGCTGGGCGAGGCCGCCTCGGCGCGCTACCGGCGGGCCAGGATCGGCATGGTCTTCCAGTTCTTCAACCTGCTGGACGATCTGACGGTCGCCGACAACGTGGTGCTGCCGGCCGAGTTGGCCGGCCTGGCGCGGGGCGAGGCGCGGCGGCGGGCGGCCGAACTGCTCGACGCGCTCGGCATCGCCCGGCACGCCGCGGCCCGGCCGGCCCGGCTGTCCGGCGGCGAGCGCCAACGGGTCGCCGTGGCGAGGGCGTTGATGAACCGGCCGGCGCTGCTGCTGGCCGACGAGCCGACCGGCGCGCTGGACTCCGCCGCCGGCGAGGAGGTCAAGGCGCTGCTCAACGAGTTGCACGCGGACGGCCAGACGATCGTCACGGTCACCCATGACCTGACCCTGGCGCAGGCCTGCGCGACCCGCACCGTCACGCTCGCCGACGGCCGGGTCGCGGGCGACGTGACCACGGCCGACGGTCGGGGCGCCGGCGACGCCACCGGGGCGGTGGCCCGATGAGCGGCCTCGGCAGGGTGGTGCGCTCCGGGGTGCGGCGGCGCCGGGTCCAGAGCGCGGTGACGGGGCTGGCGACCATGATGGCGGTGACCGTCTCGGTGCTCGGCGGATCGCTGCTGGTCGCCTCCGACGGCCCGTTCGACCGGGCCTTCGCGGGCCAGCACGGCGCGCACCTGGTCGCGCAGTTCGACGCGGGGCGCGCGGGCTCCGGCGGCGGGGGACTCGCCGCCTCCGCGCACGCCGCGGGTGTCACCGCCGCCGCCGGGCCGTTCGCGACCGCGACCCTCGATCCGCACGGCGGCCCGGAGCTCCAGCTGCCCGCGGGCATGAGCCTGTCGCCGATGGCGGTGGTCGGCCGGCCCGACCCCGGCGGCCCCGTGGACGACGTGACGCTGCTGCGCGGCAGCTGGGCCTCGGCCCCCGGCCAGATCGTGCTCGCCGACGACTACGCGAGCCCGATCCGCGACCTGGGCACCACCCTGGACTTCCCCGCGCTGCCCGGCGATCCGCGGCTGACGGTGGTCGGCGTCGCCCGCTCGGTGAGCCAGAGCGCCGACGCCTGGGTGGCTCCGGCCCAGCTCCCCGCGCTCACCACCCCCGCCGCGCCCGGCGGCTACCAGATGCTCTACCGCTTCGCCGCGGCCGGCAGCACCGCTCAGATCGCCGCCGACCGCGCCGCGGTGACCGCGGCGACGCCCGCCGGTGCGCTGACCGGGGTGCAGTCCTGGCTCAACACGGCGCAGGGCAGCAGCCGCAACACCGCGCTCTTCGTGCCGTTCCTGATCGCCTTCGGTCTGCTCGGCGTGCTGATGTCGGTGCTCATCGTGGGCATCGTGGTGTCCGGCGCGGTCGGCAGCGGCACCCGGCGGATCGGCATCCTCAAGGCGCTGGGCTTCACCCCTGCCGAAGTGGTGCGCGCCTACATGGCCCAGGCGCTGGTCCCGGCCGCGATCGGCACCGCGGTCGGCGTGGTCGCGGGCAACCTGGCGGCCGTGCCGGTGCTCTCCGCCACCGCCGACGCCTACGGCGGCACCAGCGCGGGCGTCGCCCCCTGGGTCGACCTCGCGGTGATCGCCGGTGCGCTCGGCCTGGTCACCCTCACCGCCTGGGCCGCCGCCCTGCGGGCCGGCCGGCTGCGCACCGTGGACGCGCTCGCCGTCGGGCGCACCGCGCGGGCAGGCCGTCGCACGGAGGGCCGGGCCGCCGCCCGGGCCGCCCGCGTGGCGGCCCGGCTCCCGCTGCCGCGGCCGGTCGGCCTCGGCCTGGCCCAGCCCTTCGCCCGGCCCGCCCGCACCGCCGGGATGGTCGCGGCGATCGTCTTCGGCACCGCCGCCGCCACCTTCGCGGTGGGCACCGGCGCCTCGCTGAGCTGGGTGCAGGCGGCGAAGAACCACGACAACGCCGACGTCACCGTCGACGCTTACCGGCCGCCGCCGCCGGGGGGTGCGGGGGCTGCGGGGTCCACTGGAACTGCTGGGGCTGGAGGGGCTGCTGGGGTCTCCACGCCGGGCGCCGCCGGGGCGCACCCCGCGGCGGACCCCGCCGCGGTGGCCGCCGCCGTCCGAGCCGCCGTCAACGCCCAGCCCGGCACGCTGAAGTACTACGGCACCGCCGAGACCGACGTGACGGTGGCCGGGGTGGCCGGCACCACCAGCGTCTTCACCTTCAGCGGCGACGCCTCCTGGGCCGGGTACCGGATGGTCGCCGGACGCTGGTTCACCGCTCCCGGCGAGGCCGTGGTGCCGTCCACCTTCCTGACCGCCACCGCCGGCCGGCTCGGCGACACCGTCACGCTGGAGGACCACGGCAGGGCGATCCCGGTACGGATCGTCGGCGAGGTCTTCGACCCGCACACCCAGACCAACGAGGTCCTCACCGACGCCGCCACCCTGGCCCCCGCCGAGCCCCGGCCCCAGCCGATGAGCTACTCGATCAAGCTGAAGCCCGGTACCGGCGCGGTCGGTTACGCCACCGCCCTGAACACCGCGCTGACCCCGCTGGGCCTGACCGCCGACAGCGCGCAGGGCCGCAGCGAGAGCGGCACCATCGTCGCGATGGACGCGCTGACCGGCCTGCTCACGCTGATGCTGGTCGCCGTCGCGGGTCTGGGCGTGCTCAACACCGTCGTCCTGCAGACCCGCGAACGGGTCCGCGAGATCGGCGTGGCCAAGGCACTGGGCATGACCCCCGGTCAGACCGTCGCCATGGTCCTCGCCTCGGTCACCCTGGTCGGCCTGGTCGGCGGCGCCGTCGGTCTGCCGCTGGGCCTGGCCCTGCACGCGGTGACGATGCCCGCGATGGGGCGCAGCGCCGGTCTCGACTTCCCGCCCGCGCTGATCGACGTCTACTCGGACGGGCAGCTCGCGCTGCTCGGCCTGGGCGGCCTGCTGATCGCGGTCCTCGGCGCGCTCCTCCCGGCGGGCTGGGCGGCCCGGACCCGGACGGTGACGGCGCTGCGCACGGAGTGACAGCGGATCGGGGGCGGGGCGGGGAACGGTTGCTTCCCCGCTCAGTCGCGCGGGCGGCGCTCCACGCCGCGGGTGCTCGCCACCGCCGCACAGCCGAGCAGGCCGAGGCCCAGCGCCGCGGGCAGGCCCCACACCAGGCCGGCCTGCTCCAGCGAGGCCGAGTCCGCCAGCACCGGCCGCAGCGGGGAGTCGCCGCCAGGCCTGTAGTAGACGCCGACCGGGGCGCCGTCGGGCGCCGGGCAGGAGCCGGTGGTGCGCAGCGCCTCGGTGTAGTTGTCGGGCAGCTCCACGTAGCACTGCTTGTACGAGGTGTTGTGGCTGCCGGTGTCGGTCTCCTCGTAGGCGATGTGCGCGACCCCGTGGGAGCCGAGCACCATCACCGCCACGGCCCCGGTGGAGGCGGTCGCGTAGCAGAGCGCGAGCGCGCCCAGCACGTAGGTCACCTTCACCGCGCGCGGCGCGCTGCGCCGGCCGTAGACCAGCCGGCGCACCGCCAGGAACCAGCCGACGACCAGTGCGAGGCCGCCGATCACCATCCCGATGCCCAGGTCCAGGATGCCCAGCACCGCCTGCAGGACGACCAGCAGCAGCACCACCGCCCAGCCCACCGCGGCCCGCACCGGGGTGCGCGGCCGGTACTGCTGCTCCTCGGCCTTGGCCTTGGCCTCGGTCCGGGCGTCCAGGTGGTCGAGTCCGTGCCGGGTCAGCTCCCTGCGCAGGATCGTCGCGGGCTTGTCGCTCGCCAGCCGCCACACCTCGCCGACCCGGGCCACGTCCGCGACGGTGGGCCGCTCGCCCGGGCACGCGTCGGTGAAGCAGCGCAGCACGCTGCGCACCTGCGAGACGCCGTACGTGCTGCGGCTCAGCCCGTAGAGGCGCTTCAGGTCGAACCCGACCTGGGCCAGCTGCCCGCGCTGAGCCTTCGTCAGCTCCGGCAGCCCAGGCGAGAGCCATTCGTCCGCAATACCCACAAAAGCCCCCCGTTTGTACTCGGAGCGGACCCTACCGCACAGCGGTCCGGCCCCGGCCAAGCCCCCCCGGGCTGCCGGTCAGTGACCGGAGAGCTGCTGGTGCACGCACTGGGTGTACTGCCGGAAGCTGTCGGGCTGGTAGCACTTCTGCGTCCTGTCGGCGTACCAGACCGCGAAGAACGCGAGCAGCACGGACACCAGGATCGCGAGGAACGAGGTCACCAGACCGGTGACGGCCAGGCCCCGGCCGACGCCGCTGCGCCGGGCCCTGGCCAGGGCGACGGTGCCCAGGACCAGGCCGACGAGCCCGAACACGCCGCCGACGAAGACGATCGAGCTGATCATGCTGACGATGCCCACCACCAGGGCGGCCACGGCCGGACCGTTCCGTTCGCTCGCACGGACCGGGCTCGGTACCACCGTCGGCATGTCGATCTCCTGCGTGTACATCGGCTGTCCTCTCGTCACCTGACCTGGAGACGATCTTGGCGTCCTGGGGCGCTGGTGCGCATCGCGGGAAGGCGGGAGCCGGTCCTCCCCCGATCGGGGGAGGGCGCCGGTGTGCCGCCCCGTCATACTGGCGATCATGATCAGGGGAATCCGGCCGCTGCTGCGCGGCTCCACCTACACGGGCGTGCTGTTCGCCGCTGCCGGCGCGCTGGCTGCTGTGCCGCTGCTGCCCTTGGCGATGGCGCCGGCGCTGGCCTGGCGGTCGGGTCCGTACGGGGTCCGGGCCGTGCTGACCCTGGTGGTCTGGGCGCTGCTGATCGCCGTGATCGGGCTGTTCCGCGGCCCCCGGCGGCTGCTGGTCGCCGGTGCCCGTCGGCTGTTGCGGGTGCCGCTGCCGGAGGTGGTGACCGTCCGCCGTCCGCCGGTGGCCGGTTCGGTGCCGTCGGCCGCCGACCGCTGGCGGACCCCCCTGTGGCTGGTGCTGCACGTCGCGCTGGGGTGGGCGGGGGGCCTGGCGAGCATGGTGCTGCTCGGGCTGGGCGTGAGCCTGCCGGGGAACTGGCTCTCGGGTGAGGCTCGGCTGAGCTGGAGCGGTGGGTCGTTCCGGCTGACAGGCGCCTGGAGCTGGGTGGTGGGGATCGTCTTCCTGCTGCTCGTACCCGTGGTCTGCGCGGTGGTTGCGGGCGCGCTGCGCCGGCTGGCAGCACCGCTGCTCGGGCCGTCCTCGGCCGAGCGGCTCGCACTGGCCGCCGAGCGGGAACAGCAGCTGGCCGAACGCAACCGGCTGGCCCACGAGTTGCACGACTCGATCGGGCACACGCTGACGGCGGCCACGATCCAGGCCGCCGTGGCGGGCGAGGTGCTGGCCGCCGACCCGGCGGCAGCGCGGGCCGCCCTGCGCAGCATCGAGGAGTCGACCCGGGCCGCCCTGGAGGACCTGGACTACGTGCTGGGCGTGCTGCGCGAGGAGGAGCCGGGCACCGCGCCGACCCGGACCCTGGCCGACCTGCCCGAACTGCTCGACCGGCTGCGGCACGCGGGCGCGGTGGTCGAGCCGCAGCTGTCGGGCGAGTTGACGCAGGTGCAGGGCACCCTCTCGCGGGCGGCGTACCGGATCGTCCAGGAGGGGCTGACCAACGCGCTGCGGCACGGGACGGGCGGCCCGATCGAGGTCCGGGTGGCGGCGTCGCGGGACGGGCTGGAGATCGGCGTGGTCAACCGGGTGGGGTCCGCTGGTGCCGGCTCGCGGGCGTTCCCGACCTCCGGGCACGGTCTGCCCGGGCTGGCCGAGCGGGTGCGGCTGCTGCACGGGGAGTTCGCGGCCGGCCCGGAGGCCGGTCCGGACGGGGCGGCGCACTGGCGGCTGGCGGTCCGGCTGCCCGTGCGGTTGTCGGCATGACCGGCGCTGCCCTTCCTCCTGTCACCCTCCTGATCGCGGACGACGACGAGGTGACCCGCAGCGGTCTGCGCATGCTGCTCGCCGCTCAGCCGGGGATCGCGGTGGTCGGCGAGGCCGCCGACGGCGTCGAGGCGGTCGAGCAGGCGCGGCGGCTGCGGCCGGACGTGGTGCTGATGGACGTGCGGATGCCGCGGCTCAACGGCCTGGAAGCCACCCGGCAGCTGCTGACCTCCGACGACCTGCCCGACCCGCCGAAGATCGTGGTGATCACCACCTTCGAGAACGACGGCTACGTCACCGCTGCGCTCAGCGCCGGTGCCAGCGGCTTCGTGCTCAAGCGGCGCCCGGTCCGGGAGATCGCGGAGGCGGTCCGGGTGGTCGCCGCGGGCGAGGCGATCCTCTTCCCCGCCGCCCTGCGCCGCATGGTCGCCGCCCGCCCCCTCGGCTCCGCCTCCGCCCTGCCGAACGCGGCACTGACCGGCCGTGAGGAGGAGGTGCTGCGCCTGATGGCCACCGGCCGGTCCAATCCGGAGATCGCCGACTCGCTCACGGTGAGCCTGGAGACGGTCAAGACGCACGTCGGCAACGTCCTGACCAAGCTCGGCGCCCAGAACCGCACCCACGCCGTGGTGATCGCCTACGAGTCCGGCCTGGTGGTCCCGGGCTTCGCCGGCTGAGGGCGGGCTCTCTCGGCGTGGGGCAGGGGGAGAGCAGATCCGCCAAGTCCTGAGACCGGCTGGCCAGTTCGGGGGAGCACGTGCCGATCAGGACGGACCGGGCACCGCGGGCCCGCGGAGAAGAGCCCGCCGGCCGACGCGCCAGTCCGCCGGCGGTGGGTGGGGGCGGACCGCCGGTCGGAACCTGTCCGATGGTCCACCCCGATGGGTCAATGCCGTCGACCGGCTCTCCGCCCTTGGCTTCTCCTCACGAGGACGAGGGCCAGGCATCCCAGAGCCAGCATGGTCAGCGAGCCGGCTGCAATGTCGGCGGCCATGCCTGCACCGGTTGCAGCGAGCGCGCCCGGCTTCTTCGGGTGCTGCCCGTTGCCACCCTGGTCGTGACCGCTGGGGACCGTCGCGTGGTTGCCCTGATCGTGACCGCCGGAGCCCTTCTCGTGATCACCCTGTCCAGGGCCTACTTGGCCGTGATCGCCGTGATCGCCGTGATCGCCGTGATCGCCGTGATCGCCGTGATTCCCCGGAGTCTCGGGAGGTCCGGCGGGGCCAGCAGGTCCGGCGGGTCCGGCGGGTCCGGCCGGACCGGGGGCACCTGGAGCACCGGGGGCGCCGGGGGCTCCGTTGGGGCCGGGAGCACCAGGAGCGCCGGGGGATCCGTTGGCGCCCGGCAGGCCGTTGGGGCCGGGGGATCCGTTGGCGCCGGGAGCACCGGGGGCGCCTGGAGCGCCGTTGGGGCCAGGAGCGCCGGGGGATCCGTTGGCACCTGGGGCACCGTTGGGGCCGGGGGATCCGTTGGCACCTGGGGCACCGTTGGGGCCGGGGGATCCGTTGGCGCCGGGGGCACCTGGAGCGCCGTTCGGGCCGGGCGCGCCAGGAGCGCCGGGAGAACCGTTGGCACCGGGAGCACCGGGAGCACCGGGAGCACCGGGAGCTCCAGGCGCACCGTTCGTGCCGGGGGAGCCGGGCGCACCGTTAGGACCGGGCGCACCGTTAGGACCGGGCGCACCGGGAGCTCCCGGCGAGCCGGGCGCGCCAGGCGCACCGTTGGGGCCGGGCGCGCCAGGAGCGCCGGGAGAACCGTTGGCGCCGGGGGCACCGGGAGCACCGGGAGCACCGGGAGAACCGTTGGCACCGGGAGCACCGGTCGGGCCGGGTGAGCCGGTCGGGCCGGCGGGCCCGCTGGGTCCGGCCGGTCCGGAGGGTCCGGCGGGGCCGCTGGGTCCGGCCGGTCCAGGCGGGCCGACGGTGCAGGCCGCTCTCGTGATGGTGTTGGTGTCCAGCGTGACCGCGCCGTTGCGCGCCAGGGCCCGGCCCTCGATCACGGTGCCGGTCTGTGCCGCGATGGATGTCAGGGCCAGGATGTTGCCCTTGAAGAAGGAATTGGTCCCGATCGTGGCGGAGCTCCCCACCTGCCAGAACACGTTGCAGGCCTGCGCCCCGTTGACGAGACTGACGTTGCTCGCCGAGCCGGTGATCAGGGTCGAGGCGATCTGGAAGATGAACACCGCACTGGGATCGCCCTGGGCGTCGAGCGTCACCGTCCCGGTCAGTCCCAGCGGCCCGGTGGACTTGTAGACGCCGGGCGTCAGTGTCAGCCCGACCAGGTCACCCGCGACGTTGGCCGTGGGTGCTCGGCCGGCCGCGTCGTTGTACGCGATGACCAGGTCCGACTGTGCCTGCAGGGCGGGCGCGTCAGCGACGTGCTGCGCGCCGTTGACGATGCCCGGCGGAAAGCCCGTGACCGAGGAGCCCGGGCTGAGGCCCAGGTCGCCGTTGATCACACTGGGCCCCGTGTTGGTGACCGTTGAACCGCCCAGAACCGCGTAGCTGGTGTCGGTCCCCAGCTCCACGGGTGCGTCCGCGGCGTGCGCGATGCCGGGTTGAAGCACGCCCGTTGCCAGCAGCGCCAGGCCGGGAAGCAGAACCAGGGCCTCCTTGAGCCGGGTGCGTCTACGCCTTCGGCTGGGGGCGGACACGATGACATCCACTGTCATATGAGCAAGACCTTTCTTGCCGCCGTTGAACTCGGACTCCCAGGTGGGGAGGCTCCGAGCTGACGTGGTGAGCTCTGGTCAAGCCGCAGGTGCCAGTCGGCGCGTCGAGCCTGTTCGCGGACTCACCGGACGGGAGATCGCTCGGCCTTTGCCTGCCGGGGCAGTGACGTTCCATCGCTCACTCGTACGTACACTAAAGGCCTCATGAGTTTGATGGTGTGTTAAAAATCCAAACGGGTTCATAGCTGATCTGAAGATGCGTCAGAAGTCGGATCCGTGCGCATGGCCGTGCGGCTGGGAGGAGCATCCGGGGAGGTCAGAGGCCGAGGATCTCGCGAATCAGGTCGAGCTTGTCCTCCGGGGAGAGATCCTGCGGCCGACCGGTGAGCAGCCCGTTCAGGACTGCGGGAACATCGCAGTCATCAGGTTCCTGGATGGCGCAGATGATTTGACAGCGGAGGCCGCCGTCCCGCGCGAACACCCAGAGTTCCTGGTCCTTGTGCGGCTTGTCGTTCCTCGGCGACAGGCGCCAGGAGGGGAACCAGCCGAGCCCCTCCAGGGTCAGGCTCTCCGCCGCCTCCGCCAGGACATGCCTGCCGAGCCGTCCGTAGCCGAGTTCCTCGCGCAACTCTCCGAGGGTGGTCCTGAACAGGCCGCCCGCGGCATGACAGCGCTCGGCCAATGTGATGGGGGTGCCATCCTCGCCCGTGTCCGGACGTTCGTCGTGCAGATTCGTTAATGCGCCCATATCCGGGCAAACGAGGAGGTCTGCGCAAACGATGTGCCTGTGCCCCATCTGGGCGCATCCGGCGGTGCCAGGGTGATCACCGCCGGCGGCAGGGCTGTCCCGCCGCCGGGTCGGGGGAGCAGACGCACCAGACCTGTTTGCCGACGCCCTCGCGCGGACCCCAGCCCCAGGCGTCGGCGAGTGCCTCTACCAGGAGCAGGCCTCGGCCCGACTCGCCGTCGGTGCTCTTGCGTGGTTGCGGTACCTGGTCGGAGGCGTCCTCCACGGTGATCCACAGCTGCTCCTGGTCCACCTCCAGGCGCAGTCGGATCCGCTGGTCGCTCCTCGTCGCGTGGACGACTGCGTTGGTGACCAGCTCGCTGACCAGCAGCTGCCCCTTGTCGCTGAAGCGTTCGCCGCCGCGCACGCCTGACAGGAAGCTGTGCAGCAGCCGTCTGGCTACGGCCGGGGAGTGGTCGGACTTCGCGAGCCAGGTCGGCTCCATGGTGCGGGCGAGGGGGAGGTGGTCGAGCGTTTCCGGCATGGCGAAACTCCCTGTGCGGCACGGCTGTTGAATGAAGCGGGCGCGAGCGAAAGGCGCCCCGGGGACGGCCGGACGCGGGCACGGGGATGCCCGGTGACGAACCGTCATGATCACGGTCTGTCGTGGTGTTATCCACTCCGAGTAGCATCCTCTTGGAAGTCACTATGGTGCAAGTCCCTACTTTGGGAACCTGTTAAAGATTGTTGTCCTGGTCGCGGGAGGGCAGACTTACGAGCCACACCCGAGGGGAGGTCCATCGTGCCCGTGAACAGGAATCCGACTGTCCGTCAGCGGCGGCTCGCCCGAACGCTCAAGGAGCTTCGAACTGCCAAGCGGTTGACTCTCGCTCAGGCCGCACAGCAACTCGCTTGCGCCGAAAGCAAGATCAGCCGGATCGAGGCGGCGCAGTCCGGGATCAGGATCGTCGATCTACGGCTTCTGCTCGATCTGTACGGAGTCCATGATCCAAGTGTGCGGGGTGGCTTGGAGGCGCTGTCACGCGAGGGGCGGCTGCGTGGCTGGTGGGACCGCTACTCGGAGACGCTGTCTCCGCTCTACGCCGACTACATCGCGCTGGAAGCCGACGCCTCGGATGCCTACAGCATTCAGACCCTCCTCGTACCCGGTCTCTTGCAGACCGAGGACTACACCCGTGCCGTGGTCCGTGCGCAGATAGAGGATGCGACCCCGGAGCAGGTCGAAACCCTGACCAAGGTTCGTCAGGAGCGCCGTTCGGTACTCACCCGTGAGGTGCCGTTGCGCCTGTGGGTGGTGCTCTCGGAGTCCGTGCTCAAGCATCAGATCGGCGGGCCGTCGGTGATGCGTGATCAGCTCGGTTCTCTCGTGGTCGCCTCCGGACAGCCGAACATCAGCATCCAGGTCCTGCCAGAAGCCTCGGAGATCCACGCTGCCCTGTTCGGCCCGGTCGTCGTGCTGAGCTTCCCGGAGACGACCGAGACGGATGTCGCGTATGTGGACAGCCTGCTCAGCACGCTCTACATCGAAGAGCCGGACGAGGTGCTCAAGTACGCCACGCTGTTCCGCCGTGCTCTCGCGGAATCGTTGTCACGCACCGAATCAGTCGCGCTGATCGAGCGCATCGCAAAAAGGAATGGTCTAGATCATGACGAGCAATCTTCCCCTGACTGCCGCTGAGGATCGGATCGAGTGGCGCAAGTCCTCGTTCTCAGGGGCTCAGAGCGACTGTGTGGAGACGGGCCGCATGGGCACGGGAGGCATGGCGGTCCGCGATTCCAAGGACCCGCACGGCCCCGCGCTGGCCTTCGCGGGGGAGGAGTGGCAGGCGTTCGTGGCGAGCGTGCGGGGTGACGGGCGTCTCCGGTGAGCTTCCCTTCCGCGCCCAGCGTCCCACGGCCGGCGCCGTGCCGATCAGGCACTCGATGTCGGTCGGGAAGCCGACGAGGGTGTGGGCGGTCAGGCACCGGAGGTTCCGGCCGGACCTCCCGCTGACCGGGCCTCAGTCCCCGGCGCCACCCGGGGCAGCAGAACCGGCGAGGGTGACGGCCGCCAGCTCCCGCACCGCCGCCGGCGTCGCCGGGGTCAGGCCCGCCGTTCCCGAGGTCACCGCGGCGCCTGCGCGGGCTGCCTCGGCGTAGTGGTCGCCGAGGGCGGTGCGGGTGGCGGCTTCAACTCTGGGGGCGTCGGGGCGGGAGAGGTCGGGGCCGCCGCGGACCGCGTGGGCGGCGGCGAGGAGTCGGGCGGCCTGGGAGGGACTGCCCTGGCGCAGCGCCTGGTCCGCGAGGCCGACCAGGGTCTGGGCGATGGTGGGGGCGTGGCCGGCCGTCAGGGCGAGGTCGAGGGCCGTGCGGCGGTGGGTGCGGGCGGCCGTCAAGTCGCCGTCCGTGGCGTCGAGATGGGCCAGTGAGTCGAGCAGCATCGCGCGGAACACCGGGTGCACGACGATGCTCCGGGTGATCTCGTCGGCCCGGGCCAGCTCGGCGCGGGCGTCGGCGGTGCGGCCGGACCAGCGGGCGATCTCGGCCGTGGAGTGGGCCAGTCCGGCGAGCGCGTCGGTCCAGGGCAGCGTGCGGGCCTCGCGCTCGGCCTGCGCCAGGACGGAGGCACTGCCCACCCGGTCGCCGAGCAGCCAGCGCAACTCGGCCTGCCGGCCCTGGGTGTGCAGGCGGTCCTCGATGCCGCCGAGTTCGGTGGTGACGGCGATGGCCTGCTCGTACAGGTCGACCGCGGCGGCGTGGTCGCCGCGCCGGGCGATGAGGTCGGCCAGCACGCTCAGCGCGAAGGAGATGCCCCAGCGTTCGCCGATGGCGCGGAACCCGGCCAGCGAGGCGCGGATCCGGTGCTCCGCCTCGGCCGGTGGGCCGCCGATGTTGAGGAGTGCGCGGGCGCCCTCCAACCGGGCGGAGGCAAGGACCCAGGGATCCTCGTCGGCGGCCTCGTCGGCCAGTTCGTCCCAGACCCGGACCACCGCGCCGGGCTCCTCGTCGCGCACCAGCAGCTGGTTGAGCGGCCGGGCGAAGCGCACGATCGGGTTGCGGCTGCCGGTCAGTTCGGCGAGCAGCTGGGCCTCGTGCAGGAGCTCGACGATCTGGCGCTCGTCGCCGAGCCCGGCCATGGCCAGCATCACGGTGACCGCGCAGGCGACGGCCCGCGCCTCGTCCTGCTCACCGTCCGGCAGTGCCAGCGCCCGGGCGGCCAGTTCGGCGCCCTCGGCCTTATGGCCGCTGAGCCACCAGTACCAGCCGCAGCCCGCCACCAGCCGCACCGCCGACCGGGCCTCGCCCGCCGCGAGCGCACCGCGCAGGGCGGCGGTGAGGTTGTCGTGGTCGGCGGCGAGCAGGGCCAGCCACTCCAGCTGCTCGGCCCGGTGCAGGTACGGGTCCGCCCGTTCGGCCAGTTCGGCGAACCAGTCGGCGTGGGCGCGGCGCACGGTCTCCCGTTCGCCGGCCTCGGTCAGCTTCTCCAGGCCGTACGCCTTGATCGTCTCCAGCATCCGGTAGCGGCCGTCGCCGGTGGCGACCAGGAGCGACTTGTCGGTGAGCGAGCTGATCAGGTCCAGGACGTCGGCCTGGTCGACTTCCTGCTTCAGACCGCTGCCGGCGCGGTCCGCGCAGACCTGCTCGGCCGCCTCCAGGGTGGCGCCGCCGGCGAAGACGGCCAGTCGGCGCAGCAGGATCCGCTCCGCCTCGCTGAGCAGCTCCCAGCTCCAGTCGACCACCGCGCGCAGCGTGCGGTGCTGGCGCGGTGCGGTGCGGGCGCCGCCGGTCAGCAGCCGGAACCGGTCGTCCAGGCGGGCGGCCACCTGCTCGGCGCTCATCGTGCGCAGCCGGGCCGCGGCCAGCTCGATCGCCAGCGGCATGCCGTCCACCGCGCGGCAGATCCGGCCGACGGCCGCCACGGTCTGCTCGCTCACGGTGAAGCCGGAGCCGGCGGTGGCCGCCCGGTCCTCCAGCAGTCGCACGGCGGGGGAGCCCAGCGCCTCGGCCACCCCCGCGTCCGGCGCGGGCAGCGCGAGCTGCCGCACCGGCCAGAGCGCCTCGCCGGTCAGGCCCAGCGGCTCGCGGCTGGTGGCCAGGATCCGCAGCCCCGGGCACTCGCCGAGCACCTGGTCGACCAACTCCGCGGCGGCCTCGATCAGGTGCTCGCAGTTGTCCAGCAGCAGCAGCGTCTCGCGGGAGCGCAGCACGGCGCGCAGGCGGTCCAGCGGCGTCCCGCCCGCCTGCGCCTGCTCGCGCGGGCCCAGTGCGGCGAGCACGGCCTGCGGCAGGTCGGCGCCGTCGGTGAGCGGCGCCAGCTCCACCAGCCAGACGCCGTCCGGAAACCGGTCGAGCAGCGGGCGGGCAGCCTCGATCGACAGCCGGGTCTTTCCGGCGCCGCCCGGCCCGGTGAGCGTGGTGAGCCGGTGCTCGCCGACCAGCCGGCTCACCTGGGCGAGGTCCTCCTCGCGGCCGACGAAACTGGCCAGCCCGGCCCGCAGGTTGGTCAGCGGCCCGCGCGGCGCGGGCGGGGGCGCCGGTGCCGGCGCCGGTGCCGGCTGGGCACTGGTCGCGAGCTCGCCGCGCAGCAAGGCGGTGTGCAGTGCGGACAGTTCCGGCGAGGGGTCGGCGCCGAGTTCGTCGGCGAGCACCTCCCGGGCCCGCTCGTAGGCGGTCAGTGCCTCGGCCGGGCGCCCGGACGCGACCAGCGCCCGCATCAGCGCGCCCACCAGCCGCTCCCGCAGGGGGTATTCGGCCACCAGCGCGGCCAGCTCGCCGGTCAGCTCGCGGCCGTGGCCCAGCCGCAGGTCCGCCTCGACGCGGTCCTCCAGCGCCGCCACCCGCAGCTCGGAGAGCCGGGCCACCGGACCGCGGAAGAAGTCGGCGCCCGCGACCTCCAGCAGCGCCGGCCCGCGCCACAGCTCCAGCGCCTCGCGCAGCAGCCGCGCCGCCGCGCCGGTGTCCCGCTCCAGGGCGGCCCGGCCGTCGGCGGCCAGCCGCTCGAAGCGGATCACGTCCACCGCGTCCGGCTCCACCACCAGTCGGTAGCCGGCCGGGTGCGACTCGACCGCCACCGGCAGCGCCCGCCGCAGCCGCGACACCAGCGCCTGCAGCGCGTTGGCCGCACCCATCGGCGGGTCCTGGTCCCAGATCCCGTCGATCAGCGACTCCGCCGACACCACCCGCCCCGGCTCCAGTGCGAGCACGATCAGCAACGCCCGCAGCCGCGCGCCCCCCACCTCGATCCGAGCGCCCCCGCCACCACCGGCGTCGGCCCGGACCTCCAGCGGCCCCAACATCGAGATCAGCATGGGGTGCATTCTGCTACCACCGCGCGAGCCCGGGGTATCGGCGGGCAGGTCAGGCAGGTCAGGCAGGTCGGGCAGGTCGGGCGAGGCCGGCAAGGCGTGCACGGGCGCCCACGGCCGGGCGGATTCCGTCGGAATGGGACGGTAAGCGGAATGCGTCGTTCTGGATATTGTGACCCACCGTCAAATTCGCCAATAGTGCTGCCGTGCTACGCGCGTGGATTGACATCAGGTGAACCCCGGACCGGCTGGTGGCCGTACTGGTAGGCGTAGCAATGGGGTTGGCCATTCACAAACACTTCACCAAGTGATGGTTGTCGACCCGATCGGCCCTATGGGCAGAATGTCGTCGTTTCCTGCCCTGCGGCAAATGGTTCCAGGCGCGAAGAGTTCGATGGGAGAGTCGTCCAGTGAGGTTTCGCGCCAGGCGTTCCACCGGTGATGTCGTCGCGCCCACGAATCCGGTGGCGATGCCGCAGGCTGCTCCGTCGGCCGTGGCGGCGGCGCCTGAGCCGGGAGCGGCCGGGGCGGGGCTGTCGGGGCACGACATCGGGCTGATCCGGGCGAGCCGGGCGGCGGTGGAGCCGCACGCGGCGGCGCTGCCGGTGCGCTTCTACGGGACGCTGTTCAGCCGGTATCCGCAGGTGCGCGAGCTGTTCCCGCCGGACATGGACGTCCAGCACGACCGGCTGGTGCGGGCGCTGCTGCTGATCGTCGACCTGGTGGACGACCCGGCGAACCTGGCGCGCTTCTGTGGTGACCTGGGGCGCGACCACCGCAAGTTCGGCACGCTGAGCGGACATTACGCGGCGGTCGGCGAGTGCCTGCTGGACACCCTGGAGCACTTCGCGGGCCCGGCCTGGACGCCGCAGGTGGCGAGCGCCTGGACCCGCGCCTACGGCATGGCCGCCCAGGCGATGGACCAGGCGGCGGTGGCCGACGCGGCCCGGCGGCCCGCGGTGTGGCACGCGCCGATCGTGCAGCACGTGCGGCGCGGACCCGACCTCGCGGAGATCACGGTGCGGCCCGAGCAGCCGTACACGTTCACCGGCGGGCAGTTCGTCAGCGTGGAGACGCCCTGGCGGCCGAAGGTCTGGCGCTACTTCTCGCCCGCCAACGCCCCGCGGCCGGACGGGACCATCACCTTCTACGTCCGCGC
The DNA here is from genome assembly GCF_035976515.1 of Kitasatospora sp. NBC_01302. Taxonomy (NCBI): domain Bacteria; kingdom Bacillati; phylum Actinomycetota; class Actinomycetes; order Kitasatosporales; family Streptomycetaceae; genus Kitasatospora; species Kitasatospora sp. NBC_01302. Next base: position 2,605,021 of record NZ_CP108404.1, on the reverse strand, counting down.
GGTGCCCGGCGGCCGGATCAGCAGCGCGCTGGTGGGACAGGCCGTGGTCGGCGACGTGCTGCGGCTGGGCATGCCGCTGGGCGAGCTGGCCATCGACCCGGCCTCGCACCGGGACGTGGTGTGCGTGGCGGGCGGCACCGGGCTCGCGGTGATCCGCGCGCTGGTCGAGCAGGCCCTGCTGGACGGCGCGCAGCGGCGGGTGGACCTGTTCGTGGGCGCTCGCACGGCGCAGGAGCTGTACGGGCTGGAGGACCTGCTGCGGCTTTCCCAGCGCCACCGCTGGCTCACCGTGCGGGCGGCGATCTCGGACGAGGACGCCCGGCTGACCAGGCGCTCGCTGGTGGAGGCGCTGGCGGAGTCCGGCCCGTGGCAGCAGCCGGACGCCTACCTCAGCGGCCCGGCGCCGATGATCAGGGCCGCCGCCCGGGTGCTGCACCGCACGGGCGTGCCCTTCGAGCAGCTGCACCACGACCCGTTCGTGCAGCTCGACCTGCTGGACGGCTAGGTGTACTGACCCGTGAGGTTGGGGACGCGGCTGGCGGGTGGCTTGCCTGCGAGTGCGGTGTGTCCGCGGTGGTGATTGTAGGTGTGGAGCCAGGTGGGGTAGGCGTCGCGTCGTTCCTGCTCGGTGCGGTAGGGCCTTGCGTAGGCCCATTCGTCGAGCAGGGTGCGGTTGAAGCGTTCGACCTTGCCGTTGGTCTGCGGGCGGTAGGGCCGGGTGCGCTTGTGGGTGATCCCGGCCGCCGCGAGGACGTCGCGCCAGGGGTGGGACTTGTAGCAGGAGCCGTTGTCGGTCAGCACGCGCTTCACGGTGATCCCGGCCCGGGCGAGGAACTCGTTCGCCCGGGTCCAGAACGCTGCGGCGGTCTCCTTGCGTTCGTCGGCCAGGATCTCGCTGTAGGCCAGGCGGGAGTGGTCGTCCACGGCGTTGTGCAGGTAGCTGTATCCGGCACCGGAGCGGGTCTTGCGGCCGGCCTGGCGGCCCAGGGTTTTGTGGCCGCCGCCGTCGGGGATGTTGCCGAGCTTCTTGATGTCGACGTGGACCAACTCGCCAGGTGCGCTGTGTTCGTAGCGTCGGATCGGCCGACTTGTGGCGCGGTCGAGGTGGGCCAGGCGGGCGAGGCGGTAGCGGGTCAGGACCCGGTGCACGGTGGCCGGGTTGAGCCGCAGCAGGTAGGCGATGCGGGCCGGGCCCCAGCGCCGCAGGACGCGGACCTTGATGATCCGCCGCTCGGTGCGGGTCGGGGTCCGGCGGGGGCTGTGGTGGGGTCGGCTGGACCTGTCGGTCATGCCGGCCTCGCCCAGTGCGCGGTAGCGGTCGGCCCAGCGCTTGGCCGTGGTCGGCGAGACCTGGAAGCGTTCGGCGGCCCGACGCAGGGGCCAGCCGTCCTCGACCACGCAGCGGGCCAGGCGCAGGCGTCCGGTCTCGGTCAGCGGTGCGTTACGGTGTGGCATGAGGGCCTTTCTGAAGTCGGTGCAGATGTCGCAATCCACACCGAGCCAGAAGGCCCTCACTCATTTCAAGATCACCCAGCCGTGAGCTCTGTCACCAACCTCCGTGGTCAGTACACCTAGCGGCTCGCTCGGGCGTCACGGTGACGGCCCCGCCGACCGGACCGAACCCCACCGGCCTGCTGCCCGACTCCTACGACGGCACGCAGCGGGTGGCCGCCTACGTCTCGCCGGAGTACGCGCAGTACGCGCGGCTGATCTTCAAGGTCAGCCACAACCTGGGGGCGAACGTGGCCGTCTGCCTGATGGCCGTCACGGCCGGCAGCCATTAGTGCATCGACGGCTTCCCGGTGCTGAACGACTTCCTGAAGCTGGCCGGCATCGATCCGGCCCAGGCCCAACTGCTGGACGGGCGCGGCGGGAACCCGGTCGACCGGGTCACCCCGCGGGTGATCGACCAGTTGCTGCACTACTGGCAGGGCACGCCGGACGCGACCCGGTTCCGGCTGGCGCAGCCGATCCTCGGGGTGGACGGCCTGCTGGCCGACGTGTGCGCGGGGTCCGCGACCTGTCCGGGCAAGGGCAAGGTGTGGGCCAAGACCGGCGCCGTGGCCGGGCTCGACGCGCTCAACAACCGCCTGGCGGCCGGCGCGATGACCATCGGCGGCTACCTCGACGCGGGCCACGGGTGCCTGCACACCTTCTACCTGGCCGTGAACGGCGCCTCCGCGCCCAGTACGGACATCAACGGCATCATCGACATCGGCAACGACCTGGCCCGGATCGCCGGCCTGCTCCAGGAGCAGGCCGAGGCGCGCAACGGGGCCTGACCCCACAGAGGGACGGCGGACGGCCTCGCGACCCACGGTGGTGGGTGGCGAGGCCGTCACGGTGTCAGCCGGCCTTCCAGGCCAGCGGGGTGTTGTCCTTGTTCATCCACAGGATGTACGTGATCGGCTTGTCGCTCGGGGCGAGGTAGACCGCGCACTCGTGCTCGGTCTGGCCCTTGACGAAGTTGGCGCCGCCGACCGGGACGTCGCTGGAGCACTTGGGGAACGAGCTCAGCAGGTCGAGCTTGGGCGCCTGGTTCTGGGCGTCGAGCATCGCGCGCAGCTGGAGGTTGAAGTACGGCTCGAAGATCCCGTTGCCGCCGGTGTGGGTGTAGCTGACCGAGACGTAGTACGGCGTCTTGCCCGCGGTCTGGTCCGGCTTGAGGTCGAACTTGGCCAGGTCGGCGATGTCGCCCTTGACGACCTTCACCGGGCCGATGGCGAGCGAGATGTCGCCCTGCTGGTGGTCGGTGAAGACACCGTTGGCCTGCGCGCCGGCCGCCAGGGCACCGGGGAAGGCGTCGCCGGCCGGGGCGGCGGCGGACTTCGAGGCGCTCGCGGTGGTCAGCGAGGACGGCGCGCCGGTCGGGGACTTGGGCGTGGCAACGGCGGGGTGCGAGGCCGGGGCGCTGGTGGCGGTGGCCGGGGCGCTGGTGGTGCTGCCGGTGGCGGTGGTCTCGTCCGGGCCGCACCCGGTCAGCAGCAGCGTGAGCGCGGCCGCGGTCGGAACGGCGGCGCGCAGGAGCGTCGTGGTACGCATAAGAACGAATTCCCCCATGAAAAGGATGATCCAGTCGCGGGGGCAGCGTGAAGCTCGGTTCGGCGCCCCCGCGCGCACTGACGGACCGCAAGGACTGCGGTGCGTCGGCCCATGACTGTAGCGGAGGGGCGGGTGTGGCTGCTGTGGCGCTCGGGTGGAGCGGCGGTGCCCACCGCGGCCACCCGCACCCGTCAGCGGGGCGGTCGCACCCGGGTCCGGTAGTGGTCGGTGACGACCTGTCGCATCGCCCCGATCCGGTCCGCGGCCACGTCGCCGGCGGTGAAGAAGAGGTTGCCGCGCACCTCGGGGAGGTCCTGGGTGAGGGTCAGGTGCCGGGAGAGCTCGGCCGGGTCCTGCCACGGCGCCGACTGGTCCGGATCGCCGGCCTTGTACAGCGCCTCGCCGAGGAAGAGCAGGGTGTCGGTGCCGCGCACCAGCTCGGCCCACCAGGGGGCCAGCTCGGCGTAGTCGCAGGTGGCGAAGCCGATCGACCAGTAGAGCTGCGGGGCGATGTAGTCGAGCCAGCCGCTCAGCACCCAGCCGCGGGTGTCGGCGCACAGGTCGTCGAACGAGGACAGGCCGCCGTGGGTGTCGGAGCCCAGCGGGTCGACGGAGCGGTCGCGCCAGACGCCGAACGGGGAGATCCCGAACCGCACCGGGCGCCGGGGCCGGCCCGAGCCGGTGGTCTGCGAGCGGTTCAGCTCGGCGATCCGCCCCGCGGTCTCCCGCACCAGCCGGTCGACGTTGTCGCGCCGCCAGGCGGCCCGGTCGGTGAACCCGTCGCCGTAGCGCCGGTAGGCGTCGTCGTCGTCGAAGTCGTGACCGGCCACGGGGTAGGGGTAGAAGTAGTCGTCGAAGTGGACGCCGTCGACGTCGTAGCGGGCGACGGCGTCGAGCATGGCGTCCTGCACGAAGCGGCGCACCTCGGGCAGGCCCGGGTTGTAGAGCAGCGAGCCGGCGTACGGCACGACCCAGTCGGGGTGCTGCCGGGCCGGGTGGTCGGGCGCCAGCAGCGAGGGGTCGGGCCGGGTGGCGATCCGGTAGGGGTTGAACCAGGCGTGCAGCTCCAGGTCCCGGGCGTGCGCCTCGCGGACGGCGAAGTCCAGCGGGTCCCAGCCGGGGTCGCGGCCCTGGTCACCGGTCAGCACGGCCGCCCACGGCTCGTACGGCGAGGGCCAGAGTGCGTCGGCCGTGGCGCGGACCTGCAGGACGACGGCGTTGAGGCGGTGGTCGACCGCGGTGTCGAGCAGGGCGAGCAGCTCCTGCTGCTGGGCCCCGGGCGACAGGCCGGGCCGGCTGGGCCAGTCGCGGTTGGAGACGGTGGTCAGCCACATGCCGCGGAACTCGGTGGCCTCGGATGCCGCGGGTTCGTCGGCGGGTCCGGTGGCGGGTTCGCCGGCCGGTCCGGTGGCTGCCGGGTCGCCGTCCGCCGCGTGGGCCGGGCGGGCGGCGAGCCCGGCGGCCGCGGCCAGCGCCGCCGCGCCGGCCGCCGTGGTCAGGGTGCGCCGGGAGACGTTGCTCGAAGGGGACATCCGCCCAGTCTTGCGAGTGCCCGCAGGCCGGTCGGGGTGCAACGCCGGGCCGCCACCGATGGACCAGCGGGGCTCAGCCGGCCGGCGTGCGGACCAGGGCGAAGACCTCGGGCCCGCGCCGTTCGAGCCGGCGCAGGGCGAGCCGGCCCAGACCCCAGCAGAGCAGCGCGCCCCAGCCGAGGCCGACGGGCACCGCCAGCCAGGACAACGCCCCGCTGCCGGTGGCCGCGCCGGCGATCAGCGGGACCAGCGGCGGGGCGAGGGTGACCAGCAGGGTGGCGAAGAGCATCAGGTTCACCTTGAGCTGGCGCGGCGGGGTCGGGCCGCCGGTCGCGGTGAGCGGGAAGACCGTCAGGATCGAGACCAGCACCAGCACGCCGGCCCCGCCGAGCAGCAGCGCGGGCTCGGCCGCCAGCGCCCAGGGCCAGGCCCAGCGCTGGCCGCTGACCGCCGTCAGCACGATGGTGAGCAGCAGCGCGGCTGGTCCGACGACCAGCAGCCAGGCCCACTGCCGGCCCCGGACGTCGGCCCGTTCGACGTTCGGCATCACCAGAATGAGCCAGAGCGCCGAGCCGTCGTCGCCGTAGAGGTTGGTGGCGCAGGCGGCGGCGATCGCGGTGAAGAGCACGCCGGCGAACGGCAGCAGCAGGCGCACGCCGCTGAGCGCGGGGACCACGCAGACCAGCACGCCCACCAGGAAGGCGATCATCAGCTGCACGCTGCGCAGCATCGAACGCGAGTACAGCCGCAGCTCCTTGCCGATCACCGCGCCCAGCGCGGTGGCGGGCAGCAGCGGGCGGCGGCGGGTGGCGCGGGTGCGGCCGCGGGCGGTGGCGCGGGAGCGTCCGCCGGGGGCCATCGCCAGGCGGCGGCCGAGCAGCGGCGGCCAGGCCAGCACCAGGGCGCCGGTCAGCAGGGCCAGCCCGGCCAGCGCCAGCGCGCTCTCGGCCCAGGCACCGCGCCCGGCCGCGTCCACCGCCAGCGCACCCCAGCCCGAGGGCAGTGCCCGGACCACGGCGGAGAGCACCGGCGACCGACCACTCGTCAGCTTGCCCGCCAGGAACGGCACCGAGCCGGAGGCCAGCGACAGGCCGGTGATCGCCAGCGCGATCAGCATGGTGCCGAAGTCACGGCCGCGCCGCGAGCTGACGGCCGGCCCGAGCACCGCGACCGCCACCGTGGAGGCGACCACGGCCAGCGCCAGTTCCAGCAGCACCGCGACCAGGCCCACCAGCGCCGGACCGGCGCCCGACTGGGCGCCGAAGGCCACCAGCGCGCCGAAGGCGATCAGGCTGAAGAGGAGCGAGACGTTGGTGAAGGCGGCTCCCAGCATGGCGAAGGCGAGCTTGCGGGGCGGGATCGGCAGCAGCTTGAAGTAGTCGAGCCGCAGGGTGGCGTCGTCGCCGGTGAGCACCGGGCCGGTGATCCAGCCGAGCAGCCAGCCGAAGCAGAGCACGGCCAGCACGTCGGTGCCGGCGCCGGGGTGCCGGTAGTGGGTGAAGCCGGCCAGCAGCGAGCTGACGGCCAGCAGGGTGACCACCAGCAGCAGGGCGAGCGTGCCGTAGCCGCGCCTGCCCTGGGCGGAGCGCCGCTGGATCGCCGTGCGCATCTCGATCAGGACGCCAACCATGCCAGCCCCTCCGCTCCGCCGGTGCGGGCGCCGACCAGGTGTACGAAGGCGTCCTCCAGGGACTGCCCGCCGCGCACCTCGTCCAGCGTGCCGCAGGCCTCCACCCGGCCGCCCGCGATCACCGCGACGTGGTCGCAGAGCCGCTCGACCACCGCCATCACATGGCTGGAGAAGACCACCGAGCCGCCGGAGGCCACGAAGCGCTGCAGGATGGTGCGGATGGTGGCCGCGGAGACCGGGTCGACGGCCTCGAACGGCTCGTCCAGCACCAGCAGCTTCGGGCCGTGCAGCAGGGCGGTGGCCAGCGTGATCTTCTTGCGCATGCCGGTGGAGTAGTCCACCACCACCGTGCTCTCGGCGGAGTCGAGTTCGAGCACCCGCAGCAGTTCGTCGGCGCGCTCCTCGACCACCGGGCGGGGCAGGCCGCGCAGCAGGCCGAGGTAGGTGAGCACCTCGCGGCCGGTCAGCCGGTCGGGCAGCGCCATGCCGTCGGGCAGCACGCCGATCAGCGACTTGGCGGCCACCGGGTCGCGCCAGACGTCCCGGCCGAAGATCCGCGCCGAGCCGCCGTCGGGACGCAGCAGGCCCACCGCCATCGACAGGCTGGTGGTCTTGCCGGCGCCGTTGGGGCCGACCAGGCCGAAGAACGAACCCCTCGGCACCACCAGATCGATGTGGTCCACCGCGAGGTGCTCGCCGAAGCGCTTGACCAGGCCGGCGAACTCCAGTGCCGGGGCGGCGTCGTGGGTCGGGTGGTCGGGGCTCGATCGGTCGGGGGTCGGTTGGTCGGGCGAGGGGGTCAACGGGCTCTCCGGCGATCGGCGGGGCGAGGGGCGGGGCGCCGTGACGGGAGAGCGCAGAGGAGCCGGCGACGCCCCCCGTCCGCTCCGTGCGGGGACCATCATGCAAGGTCGCCGGGGTCAGGACCAGGGGGTTGTGGGGTTTGTGGGCATATCTGCGGGTGCGGGAGCGGGCGGGTCGAGCGAGGCGCGACTGTTGAGCGCCGCGACGTCGCCGCCGGTGGCGCTGCGGTAGGCGGCGGTGATCCGGGCCAGCTCCTGCGGGGTGCGTCCGCCGTCCCGGTGCATGGCGCGGTTGGCCCGGACGATGGCCGCGGTGGCCTCGCGCCGCGCGCTCTCGTAGCGCGCCAGGCCGGTGGGCAGGTCGGCGGCGCCCGCCAGCTCGTGGGCGAGCACCCGGGCGTCGACGACGGCCTGCGAGGCACCGTTGGCCCCGACCGGGTACATCGGGTGTGCGGCGTCGCCGAGCAGCGTCACCCGGCCGCGGCCCCAGGACGGCAGCGGCTCGCGGTCGACCATCGGGTACTCCAGGATCTCCTCGGCGCCGGCCAGCAGCCCGGGGACGTCGAGCCAGCCGAGCGCCCAGTCGCGGTAGTACGGCAGCACCTCCGCCAGCGCTCCCGGCCGGCTCCGGGCCGCATCGCCCGCCAGCGGCCCGGGCTCGCCCGTGCGCACCTGGCAGACCCAGTTGATCCGGCCCTGGCCGATCGGGTAGGCGATCATCTCCACGTCACCGTCGCGCACGATCACCGCCGAGCGGCCGGTGAGGAACGGCTCGGCCAAGGTCACCCCGCGCCACATCCGGATCCCCGACCAGAGCAACGCTCCGCCCTGCGGGTGGAGTTGGGCTCGCACCACGGAGTGCAGCCCGTCCGCCCCGATCAGCGCCGCGGCCCCGGTCTGCTCGGTGCGACCGCTCGCCCGGTCCAACAGCTCTGTCCGGACGACGCCTTGGGCGTCGTCCTGGGTGAAGCCGGTCAGCCGGACCCCGGTGCGCACCGCGTCCGCGCCCAGTCGCTCGCGCACGGCCGCCAGCAGCATCAGCTGCAACTCGCCTCGGTGCACGGCGTACTGGGGCCAGCGGTAGCCCTGCGCCGTGCCGCGCGGCTCGGTGAAGAGCCGGCGCCCTGACGGGTCGCAGTACACCAGCTCGACCGAGTCCACGCCGATGGCGGCCAACTCCTCGCCGAGCCCGAGCTCGGTGAGCTCGCGCACGGCGTGCGGCTGCAGGTTGAGGCCGACGCCCCGGGCAGGCCCGAGCGGCCGGATCTCCCGCGAACTCTCCACCACGGCCGCCTCGATGCCCGCGGCGTGCAGGCTCAACGCGGCGGTCAGGCCGCCGATCCCGGCTCCCGCGATCAGTACCGTCATCGGTCAGTCCACCGCCTTCGACGTCGTCGGGTCGGCGGGCCGGGTCTCCGGGCGGTCCATGATCCGCAGCCAACTGCCGTCCAGCTGCTGCCGGTTGACCTGGACCCGGCCACCGGTGCCGTCGGCGGCGCGGGTGCTGGTGAGGGCCAGGTCGCCGTACCGGACGGTGGGCAGCGGCTCCTCCACCGCGAAGGGCCGCGGCGCGTGTTCGAGCATCCGCTCGCAGACGGCGCGGATCGCCTCCCGGCCGACCGTCACCGAGCCCGGCGGGTAGGCGAGCACGGCGTCCGGCGCGTAGAGCTCGGCGAGCCCGGCGGCGTCGCCGGCGTTCGCCCGGACGACGAAGAGGCGGGCCAAGTCCTCGGGGGTGTGGGCGCGTTCGCGGGTCTCGGTCATGACCAGGCTCCTTGTTCGGGTTGGTCTCGTTTGCCGGTGTCCAGCCTGCTGCGTCGTCCACCAGAAGTCCAAGATCTGGATCTTCTCCTTGCTAGAATCAACGGTTATGGAACTGCGCCAGCTGGAGTACCTCGTCACGGTGGCCGAAGAGCGGAACTTCACCAGGGCCGCCGAGCGGCTGCACGTGGCGCAGCCCGGGGTCAGCGCGCAGATCCGCAAGCTGGAGCGCGAGTTGGGCGAGGAGCTGCTGGACCGCTCCGGGCGCGAGGTGCGGCCGACCGCGGTGGGCGAGGCCGTGCTGCCCTACGCCCGGGCGGCGCTCGCGGCCGTGGCCGGTGCCCGCTCGGCCGTCGACGAGCTGGCCGGGCTGGTCCGCGGCCACCTCTCGGTCGGCACCGTGACCTCGCACAACGTCGACCTGCCCGGCCTGCTGGCGAGCTTCCACCAGGCGCACCCGGAGGTCGAGATCACCCTGATGGAGGCCAACACCGACCAGCTGCTCGCGGGCCTGCGGACCGGGCGGCTGGACGCGGCGATCGTCAGCCTGGGCAGCGAGACGCCGCCGGACCTGGAGTGCCTGGTGGTGGACGACCAGTCCCTGGTGGCCGCCGTGAGCCACGACCACGAACTCGCCGTGCACCCCGTCATCTCGCTGGACACCCTGCGCGGCCGCCCGCTGATCAGCCTGCCGCGCGGCACCGGGCTGCGCACCCGGCTGGACGAGGCCTGTGCCGCCGCCGGCTTCGCCCCGAAGATCGCCTTCGAGGCCAGCTACCCCGAGGTGCTCGCCCAGCTCGCCGCCCGCGGCCTGGGCGCGGCGATCCTGCCCGGTGCCTTCGCCGAGGCACGCGCGGAGCAGCTGCGGGTGATCGCCATCGACCGCCCGGCGTTGCGCGGGCGCCTGGTCTTCGCCTGGCGCTCGGGCGGGCCCGACAGCCCGGCGGGGCGCGCCCTGGTCGCCCGCGCCCGGCGGGAGCTGGGGCTGCGCTGACGGATCCCGCCGGGCGCGCGGAAATTCAGTGGCGTGCCGATCCGTCGCAGGAGCAGGATGGTTCGCATGTTCCAGCACGCCATCGCCGAGTTCCCCGCAGCCGCGGGCGCGATGGCCGCTGCCCTGGCCCTGGCAGTCGCAACCGCCGCTGACGCCGCTCTCGCCGGCGCAGCAGCAGTCGACGGCGCGACCGCATTCGGCGGCGCCCGAAGCTGACCTTCCCCGGGACGTCCCGGGACCTCGGACGGGGAAGGTCGGCCCGTCGCAGAGGTCCCGTCCCATGTTTCAGGACGACTCCAGGAGAAGATCCCCGCCATGGCCAAGCAGGCCTTCGTGCGCACCAAGCCGCACCTCAACATCGGCACCATGGGTCACGTCGACCACGGCAAGACCACCCTCACCGCCGCCATCACCAAGGTCCTCGCCGAGCGCGGCGGCAGCACCTTCGTGCCGTTCGACCGGATCGACCGCGCCCCGGAGGAGGCCGCCCGCGGCATCACCATCAACATCTCGCACGTGGAGTACGAGACGGCGACCCGGCACTACGCCCACGTGGACATGCCCGGACACGCCGACTTCGTGAAGAACATGATCACCGGCGCCGCCCAGCTGGACGGCGCGATCCTGGTCGTCTCGGCGCAGGACGGCGTGATGCCGCAGACCGCCGAGCACGTGCTGCTGGCCCGTCAGGTCGGCGTGGAGCACGTCGTCGTCGCGCTGAACAAGGCCGACGCCGGCGACCCCGAGCTGCTCGAACTGGTCGAGCTGGAGGTCCGCGAGCTGCTGAGCGCCCACGGCTACGACGGCGCCGGGCTGCCGGTGGTGCGGGTCTCCGGACTGCGCGCGCTGGAGGGCGACCCGTTCTGGTCGGTGGCGCTGCTGGAGCTGCTGGACGCGGTGGACACCTACGTCCCCACCCCGGTGCGCTACACCGAGGCGCCGTTCCTGCTGCCGGTGGAGAACGTGCTCACCATCACCGGGCGCGGCACCGTGGTCACCGGCGCCGTCGAGCGCGGCCGGGTCCGGCTGGGCGACCGGGTGGAGGTGCTCGGCTACGGCTCGGAGCTGGTCTCCACCGTCACCGGCGTGGAGACCTTCGGGCGCACGATGGAGTCCGCCGAGGCGGGCGACAACGTCGCGCTGCTGCTGCGCGGGGTGCAGCGCGGGCAGGTCCGCCGCGGCCAAGTGGTGGTGGCGGTGGGCGGAGCCTCGGTGCACACCCGGTTCACCGCCCGCGTGCACCTGCTCTCCACCGCCGAGGGCGGTCGCCGCACCCCGATCAGCAGCGGCTACCGGCCGCAGTTCTACCTGCGCACCGGTGACGTGGTCGGCGACGTCGAGCTGCCCGAGGGCCACGGCCCGGTGCAGCCGGGGGAGACCGTCGAGCTGACGGTGACCCTCGGCCAGCCGGTCCCGGTCGAGCCCGGCCTCGGCTTCGCGGTCCGCGAGGGCGGGCGGACGGTGGCCGCGGGGGCGGTGCTGACCGTGCTCGACTAGGGAGCGCCCAAGCCCCGGCCCGGCCCCGGCCCGCCCCGGCCCCGGCCCCGGCCTGTCCGGAGGGTGGGGCGGGGGAGCATGATGGGTGGCATGACGACCGTGCCGCCGTTCCAACCGGCCGCGCTCGCGGCGCCGTTCGAGGCGCTGCGGGCGCGGCTGCTGGCCGAGGTGAACGCGACGGTGCACGGCCAGGACCTGCACCTGGAGCGGTACGAGGGGCCGCCCGGCGACCCGGGTCTGTTCGGCCCCGCGAGCATGACCTGGCGGGTGCACGGGCACCCGGCGGGGATGCTCACCGGCGGGTTCGCCGCGCTGCTGCTCCAGTCGCTGCACCCGCTGGCGATGGCCGCCGTGGACGCGCACTCCGATTTCCGGGCGGACCCGGCCGGCCGGCTCAACCGGACGGCGCGGTTCGTCACCACCACGACCTTCGGCTCGACGGCCGCCGCCGAGCAGGCGATCGCGGCGGTGCGCCGGATCCACCCCCGGATCCGCGGCACCGCGCCGGACGGCCGGCCCTACCGCGCGGACGATCCCGAGCTGCTCACCTGGGTGCACACCGCCGAGGTGCGCTGCTTCCTGGCCGGCTACCAGGCGCTCGCCGCCACCCCCCTGACGCCCGCCGAGTGCGACGCCTACTACGCGGACGCCGCGCTGGTGGCCGAGCGGCTGGGCGCGGTCGGGGTGCCGGGTTCGCGGGCCGAGGTGGCGCGGTACTTCGCCGCCGTCCGTCCGCAGTTGCGGGCCACTCCCGCGGCGCTGGACTGCCTGCGGTTCCTGCGCGGGTTCGGGCGCAGTCCGCGCGAGCGGGCCGCCACCAGGCTGGTGATGAACGGGGCGGTCGGCCTGCTGCCCGGGTGGGCCAGGGCGGAGCTCGGGGTGCGCCGGCCGGCGGTGGTGCGGCTGGGGGTGGACCGGCCGATCGCGCGGGGGATCAGCCGGACGCTGGTGTGGGTCTGCGGGCCGTCCGAGATCCAGCGCGCGGTGCGGCGACGGGTGGGCGTGGGGGCGTAGCGGCCCTGCCCCGCGCACCCCGGTGGCCGCTCACTTGCCGCGCGGCCGGGCACGGACGTGCATCCGCTCGCCCTGCGGGCCGAACAGGCTGAGCACCTCCACCGGCCCGTCGCCCGTGCTGCCGAACCAGTGCGGGACCCGGGTGTCGAACTCGGCCGCCTCGCCGGTCCTGAGCAGCAGATCGTGCTCCGCCAGCACCAGGCGCAGCGTGCCGCCGAGCACGTAGAGCCACTCGTAGCCCTCGTGGGTCCGCAGCTCGGGGGCGTTGCGGTCGGTGTTGATGATCATCTTGAAGGCCTGCAGCCCGCCCGGGTGCTGGCTCAGCGGCAGCACGGTGGTGTCCCCGTGCTTGACCGGCTTGAGCCGCACCCGGGGGTCGCCCACCGGCGGAGCGCCGACCAGCTCGTCCAGCGGGACCTGGTGGGCCTGGGCGATCGGCAGCAGCAGCTCCAGGGTGGGTTTGCGCTGCCCGGTCTCCAGCCGGGACAGGGTGCTGACCGAGATCCCGGTGGTCTGCGAGAGCGCGGCCAGTGTGCAGTCCCGCTGGAGGCGGATGCGCTTGAGCCGTGGCCCGACGGCGGCGAGGATGTCTTCCATGCCCTCCATTGGACACGATTGCCGAATCAGCAACAACGTTTGCGGCCAGGTCCGGGCCGGGTGCACTGTCGAGGCAGATCCGCATGCCGACGGAGGTAGCACGATGAACCGCGACCACAAGCACGGCCACGACCAGGGCCACAGCCAGGGCGGTGGCCACGGCCACGGTCACCCGCACGACGACGACTTCGACTGGGACGCGATGGCCGACCTGCTGGTGCTGGAGGGCGAGGCACACGGCCCGTACGTGCAGCAGGCCATCGCCGAGTTGCAGCGGCTGACGGTGCGTGGCGACCGGCGGCCGGGCCGGATCCTGGACATCGGCAGCGGCCCCGGCGTCGCCGCCTGCCGACTGGCGGCGGCCTTCCCGGCGGCCGAGGTCACCGCCGTGGACGGCAGCGAGCAGCTGCTGGCCCGCGCCGAGCAGCGGGCCGCGCGGCTCGGGGTGAAGCTGCGCACCCGCCGGGCCGAGTTCCCCGCAGGGCTGGCCGACCTGGCCGAGCCGGGCGCGGCGGACCTCATCTGGTCCGGCCAGGTGGTGCACCACGTCGGCGATCAGCAGGGCGCCCTGGAGGCGCTGGCCGGGCTGCTGGCGCCCGGTGGCGTGCTGGCCGTCGTCGAGGGCGGCCTGCCGACCCGCGGCCTGCCCCGTGACCTCGGCTTCGGGCGCCCCGACCTGTTCGCCCGGCTGGATGCGGCGATGGTCGAGCGGTTCGCCCGGATGCGTGCCGAACTGCCGGGCTCGGTCGCCGTGGTGGAGGACTGGCCCGGGATGCTGCGTGCCGCGGGCCTCACCGAGGTGCGCAACCGTACCTTCCTGGTCGAACACCCCGCCCCGCTCGCCGAAGGGCCGCGGCAGTGGCTGCGCGGCAACCTGGAGCGCAGCCGGCAGACCCTCGGCGACCAGCTGGACGCCGAGGACCTGGCGACCCTGGACCGCCTGCTCGACCCCGCCGACCCGGCCGGCATCGACCAGCGGGCCGACGCCTACCTGCTGCTCGCGAAGACCGTCCACTTCGGCCGGCGCACCGGAGCCTGACCATCGCGGGACGCGTATTCCCCCTCTGGACATGCCAATTGGCAGCCAATCCACCGACGGACCCCCGGGCACATATTTCCCGGGGGTCCACCGCTTTCCCGTTGGCCCCCGCCCGCTTTCCGCGGAGTTCACGGGAACGTCGTGTGCCGTCCCTTGCCACAGTGGCAAAAAGTGCGACCACCGCTCAACTACGGTGGATCAGCAGCTCGTTGTCCGAAAAGTGGCGCAACTCCGGCCGGAATGTCACCGGCCGGCCCGGTGGACCGTGGACATCCTGTGATCTCAGTCGCACTCGATGTCCATCCGGCCAGGTCAGCCAACTGACGCATGGTCAACTTCGGTTGCTGCGAGCTAGAGTGAGGAGGTCGGTCGCGTGACACCGCGGCCGTCTCCTCCTTTCGGCCGGCAGGCCGCCGGGCACCCCACTCCGGCGGAATTGCGGCACGGTAAGCCGCCCTATGCGGACTTCCGCATGCGACCCACCCCACCAGGGCTGCGCATTCGAACGCGAGGACTGCCCATCCTGACGCGCCGACGCGATCCGCCGGTGCGCGGGCAAGACTGGGGAGGTATTTTGACGCAGCAGTTCTCTGCCGTTCGGCAGAGCGATATCAACGGACTGTTGGCGCTCTATCGACACGTCTACGGCAGCGGGTACGCGCTGCCGATCGGCACCGATCCCGCCGTGATGGCACGGGAGATCGCGGCCCCGAACACCACCTGGCTGGCCGCCCGGGAGCCGGACACCGGCCGGATCGTCGGGACCATCATCGGCACCCTCGACCCCGGTGAGCGGCTCGGCAAGCTCCAGGGCCTGGTGATCCACCCCGACGCCCGCGGCACCGGACTGGCGCACCAGGCAGTGCGCCAGCTCGCCGACGCCCTGCTGACCGGCGACGGCACCCGGCAGCCCGCCGACTCGGTCTACGCCACCGCGCGCACCAACTCCACCGCGCCGCAACGCGTCTGCCTGGGCGCCGGGTTCCGCGCGCTGGGCATCTTCCCCAACCTGCGCAAGGCGGACGAGCACGAGACCATGGTGCTGCTCGCCAAGCACCGTCCGGGCGTGCTGGAGCGGCGCCTGCCGGTGGAACGGGTGCCGGCAGGGCTGGCCGACCTGGTCCGGGCGCTGCACCAGGCGGTCGGCCTGTCCGAGCAGCCGCTGCCCGCGATCGACGACGAGCCGCTGCCGCGGCGCCAACGCCGTTCCGTCGGCGTCGAGATGGAGTTCGTCGACGCGCCGCAGTTCGTGGCCCGGCGCACCACCGAGGTGATGCCCGACCCGGAACAGCGCTTCTACCCCTTCCACACCCCGAACGTCATGCTCTCCTCCGCGGACGGCGCCCACGAGGTCTACGCCCAGCTGAACCGCTCGGACGGCTACTGCGCGCTGATCGGCACCGCCGGCGGCGACCTGGCCACGCTCGCCCCGGTCTTCGAGACCCTGATCGCCCGGCTGGCCGAGGGCGGCGCCTCGCACATCGAGGCGCTGCTGCCGCTGGACCGTTACCAGGACCTGCGGCTGCTGCTCGCGTACGGCTTCCTGCCGGCCGCCGCCTATCCGGCGATGCGCCGCCAGGGCGAGGGGTTCCGCGACTACGTGGTGATGACCCGCAGCCTGCAGCCGCTCGACTTCCGCGGCCTGTCCATCGACGCGGCCTTCCAGCCGTTCACCGAGCAGTACATCGAGCTGTGGAAGCAGCAGTACCTCAACACGCACGAGGTGTTCCAGTGAGTACGACCATCCCGGTGGACCTGGCGAGCCGCTACCTCGAACCGGTCCAGGTCCCGGACCCGTCCGCGCTCGGGCACGTCCAGCAGCTCTTCGACGTCGCCGAGCCCTACCTGGCCGGCCCCGAGCTCGACGAGCTGTTCGCCCAGGCGATGAACGAGTCGAACGCCTGGCACGCCGCCCGCTCGCCGTTCTTCGGCAGACTGTGGGCGTCCAGCGCGGCTGCCGACCAGCCGCTGAAGTCGGCCGCCGACCTGGCCCGACCGCCCTTCGTGCACGCCAACTTCTTCAAGGCGCACGAGGTGGTGTCGATACCCGAGGACGACGTCAGGATCCACCTGACCTCCTCGGGCACCACCGGGCAGAAGTCGCAGATGTTCTTCGACGACTGGACGCTGCGCAACGGGCAGCGGATCGTCGCCCGGATCTTCGACTCCTACGGCTGGCTGGGATCGGACGAGCCGGTCAACTACCTGCTCTCCAACTACCAGCCGCGCCCCGGGCTGAACCTGGGAACCTCGTTCACCGACGAGTACCTGGCCCACTTCGCGCCGGTCCGCTCGGCCGAGTACGCGCTCAAGCACACCGGCAGCGGCCACGAGTTCGACCCGTTCGGCTGCGTGCGGGCGCTGCTGCGGTTCGCCGAGGAGGGCGCCCCGGTGCGCATCCTCGGGTTCCCTGCCTTCCTCTCCTTCACCCTGGACCGGATGCGCGAACTCGGCCTGCCGCCGATCACCTTGGACCCGCGCTCGCTGGTGGTCTTCGGCGGCGGCTGGAAGGGCAACGCCGACAAGCAGGTCACCAAGCCGGAGCTGTACCGGCGCATCCACGAGCAGTTGGGCATCCCGGACGAGCGGATCAGGGACGGCTTCGGCGCGGTCGAGCACTCGGTGCTCTACATGGAGTGCGCCAACCACCACCTGCACGTGCCCACCTGGTCGCGGATGCTGGTGCGCGACGTGCGCACCCTGCAGCCGCTGGGCCACGGGCAGCGCGGCTACGCCCAGTTCATCTCGCCCTACATCACCTCGGTGCCCGCACAGTCGGTCCTGATGGCCGACATGGTCTCGCAGCACGCCCCCGAGGAGTGCGGCTGTGGCCTGCCCACACCCTGGTTCACCGTGCACGGGCGGGCCGCGCTCAGCCGGAACCGCAGCTGCGCCATCGCCGCCGCCGAACTGCTCAAGGGGAACTCGTGACCACCGCACCGCACACCTCTTGCGAGGACCGACCGCACTACTGGCAGGGCGAGTTCCTCGACGACGCCGAGGCCGGGCGACGGCTGGAGGAGCTGGAGGCCCACGTCCGCTCGGTGCTCGCCGAGCCCCGGCTCAGCCCGCTGACCGTGCTGGCCGCCTGCGACCTGCTCGCCACCGCGCTGCGCGACCCCGCGAGCGCACAGACCAAGTTGCTGGCCGAGGAGTTGGCCGGCGCCGGGGTCGACGCGGCCGAGGTGGTCCGCACCCTGGGCGACGTCGCCGGCGCACTCGACCGGGAGGCGCTGGAGACCAAGCTGATGCGCGAGCTCGGCGGCACCGACCCGGGCCGGCTGGCCCGCTTCGACTTCCGCCGGGAGATCTTCGAGGGCTGGCTGCCGGTCGGCCTGCTGGTGCACGTCACGCCGGGCAACGCGCCCGCCGCCGGCGCGCTCAGCGTGATCGAGGGCCTGCTCGCCGGGAACATCAACGCGGCCAAGACCAGCGGCGATTCACGCTTCACCCAGCAGCTGCTGGCACAGCTCGCGGCGCTCGACCCGAGCGGCGCGATCGCCCGCCGGGTGATCGTGCTGGCCTTCCCCTCCAGCCGCACCGACTGGCTGGCCCGGCTCTGCGCCTGCGCCGACGCGGTGGCCGCCTGGGGCGGCGAGGAGGCGCTGGCCGGGGTGGGCAAGCTGGTGCCGGCCGGCTGCCGACTGGTCGACTGGGGCCCGAAGCTCTCCTTCGCCTACCTTACCGAGGAGCGCTGGGCGGACCCGGCCACGCTGCGCGGCATCGCCGCCGACATCTGCCGGCTCGACCAGCAGGCCTGCTCCAGCCCGCAGTTGGTCTACCTGGACACCGAGGACGAGGCGCAGGTGCTCGCCTTCGCCGAGCGCTTCGCCGCCGTCCTGGCCGAGGCGGTGGGCGAGTTGACCGTGCGCGAGCGCGATCCGCTGGAGAGCGCCGAGATCAGCAACACCGTGCTGGTGACCGGCCTGGAGGAGCACCTGGGCCTGACCCGGGTGCACGCCGACCCCGACGGCAACTGGCACGTGCTGGCCGACCTGCGCAGCGCGCTGCGCGCCTCCCCGCTGCACCGCACCGTCTGGGTCAAGCCGCTGCCGCGCACCCGGATCGTGGAGGTGCTGCGCCCGATGCGCCGCTACCTGCAGACGGTGGGACTCGGTGCCGGCCGGGCCGACACCGCCGTGCTGGCCGGCCTGGTGCTGACCGCCGGCGCCCAGCGGGTCACCGTCCCCGGCGGCATGCTCGACAGCTACAACGGCGAGCCGCACGACGGCGTCTACGCGCTGCAGCGCTACAGCCGCCGGGTGGACGTCCAGCTGGACGGGCGCTTCGGCTCGGACGCCTGCCTGGACGACCTGGTGGGCGTGCGTGAACTGCCGTTGCCGCAGGTGCCGGTGACGGTGAAGAGCGAGTTCGAGCGGCTGCAGGGCGACGGCCGGCGGGCCGAGGTCTTCTTCCGCAGCGGCGGCAGCTCGGGGGCTCCCAAGCTCTCCGCCTTCGCCTGGGACGACTACCACGAGCACATGCGCTCGGGCGCCGAGGGCCTGCTGGCGGCGGGCTTCGACCCGCGCACCGACCGCTCGATGAACCTCTTCTTCAACGGGCAGCTGGCGGGCGGGTTCCTCAGCTTCTACTCGGTGCTGGAGACCCTGCAGGCCGTGCAGTTCCCGATGGTCGCCCAGCCGGACCATGCGATGGTGGCCGATGCGATCGTCGAGCACCGGGTGGACACCCTGTTCGGCATGCCGAACTACCTGCTGCGGGTCTTCACCGAAGGGGCGGACGCGCTGCGCGCCTATCGGGGTGTGCGGAAGGTCTTCTTCGGCGGCGAGCACTTCTCGAAGGGCCAACAGGACTGGCTGCGCGAGGAGTTCGGTGTCGAGCTGATCCGCTCGGCGGCCTACGGCAGCGTGGACGCCGGACCGCTCGGCTACCAGTGCGCGCAGGCCGGCGACCGGGTGCACCACCTGTTCAGCGGCGTGCAGACGCTGGAGATCCTGGACCGCACCGAGGACCGCCCGGCGGCCCCCGGTGAGGCCGGGCGCCTGGTCTTCACCGCGCACACCCGGCGCGGCCAGCGGCTGGACCGCTACGAGGTCGGCGACCTCGGCCGCTGGATCGAGGGCGACTGCCCCTGCGGGCGGCGCACCCCGCGCTTCGAACTGCTCGGCCGCTTCGGCGACACCTTCCGGGCCGGCGGGCACTTCCTCAACTACCGCCGCTTCGTGGCGATCGCGGAGGAGGCCCTGGACCACGTGGGCGCGGTCCAGGTGGTGGTGGAGGAGGGCGCCGGGTCGGCCGGCACCGCGCTGACCGTCCTGCTGGGCGACTTCGACGCCGGTGGCCGCGACGCCGCGCGGCTGGCCGAGGCCTTCCTGGCGGAGTACCCGCAACTCGCGGTCGACGTCGTCCACGACCGCGTGGTCGAGCTGCACGTCAAGGCGGCGCCGGCGGCCGCCTTGGCCCGCACCGAGTCGAGCGGAAAGCTCCGTGAGGTGGTCGACCTGCGGGTCGGCTGACCTCCTCGCGCGTCGGGGGTGACGGCGGTTGCCGTCACCCCCGACGCCCTTGCCCGCGCTCAGCCCAGCCGCTTGTTCAGCCGCTCGTCCAGCCGCTCGTCCAGCAGCCGGATCGCCTTGCCGCTGCGCGGGTTGACGGTCAGGCCGGTCGGGCCGACCCACTCCACGGCCACCGGGTGGATCGCCCCGCGCGCCACCTGGTCGGTGAAGAGCGGCCTGCGCACGTCCAGTTGCTCGATGATGGCGGCCTCCAGCGTGTCCCGTCCGGTGGCCTGCGGGGTGCTGTCGGCCAGGCGCAGGGTCATCTGGTCGCGCCCGTCGAAGTGGCGCACCACCACCTGGAGGCCGCCGATCCGGCCCTCGGCATCGGTGTCGGTCACCAGCGCCCGCAGGTCCTCCAGGAAGATGCTCACCGGCCCGACCCGGGCTCCCTCCTCGGCCCGCCCCAGCAGGCGGAGGGTGCGGCTGGGAAAGTCCACCCACTCGGCCAGGTCGCCCACCGGGTAGCGGATCATCGGCGTCAGCCGCCGCACCAGGTCGGTGGCCACCACCCGGCCCGCCCGCCCCGGCTCCTCGATCGGCTCACCGGTCACCGGATCCAGCAGCTCCACCACCTTCTCGGGGGTGAGCACTTGGTGCACCCGGTTGTCGAACTCCCCGGCGACGGGTGCCGCCAGCACCCCGGCGTCCACGCTCGCATAGCCGATGGAACGGACCGTGATATGGGGGAACGCCTGCTTGATCAGCGGGAGTTGGTCGTCATGGAACGCCTCGCCGCTGAACAGCGCGAGCCGGATCAGCGGCATGCTGCCCACCGTGTCCACCACCTCGCGCGCCAGCCGGGAGAGCGAGGTCGGCAGCGCGGCGATCACGGTGGCGGAGAAGTCCCGCATCGTCGCCACCACCTGCTCGGGCGTGGCCGCCCCGCCGATCGGCAGCTGCACGGTTGCGACCGGCGCCTCCTGGAACAGGTTGAGGGTGAAGACGAAGCTGGAGTACAGCTCCCCGGCGTAGAACAGATTCGCCACCCGGTCCCCGGGCTCCACCCCGGCGGCCGTCAGCCCGGCACTGAACCGCCCGGCCATCGCCCGCCACTCGGGCCGCGTGTAGAACGAGATCCGCGGCATCCCGGTGGTGCCACCGGTCTTGAACACGATCCCGTCGGTGTGCGGCCCGGTCAGCAGCTTGCTGTCCGCGACCGTGTGGGCCTCCCAGAACGCGGTGTGGTCGATGAGCGGGAGGGAGCGGAGATCGGCGACGTCCGCGGGCAGGTGCGCATAGAGGTCGCGGTAGAAGGGCGAGTGCGCGCGGGCGAAGGCTATGAGGTCCGCGGGGTCGCTGGGCCGAGCGTCAGTCATGGGTGTCACTTCCGCCGAGTGGTGAGAGGACGGTGGCCCTCCGGTGATCCACCTTAGGAGGAGCGATGGTCGTGCGATCAACCGGGTCTGACGCACCGTCGGGTCATGGGGCATGCCCGATCTGCCGCCCCGCTTCGTTCACCTCCCGGACCGCCCGAAGCAACGCGGCGCGCTTGACGCGCTTCCTTGTGGACGACCTCATCCCCATATCCGAGACAGCGCGGCTGCTCCGGCGGTACCGTCCGAGAAAGCCCGAACGTCCAAGGGATGCACCTTGAACAAAGCGCTGCGGGACGCTATGTCAGGCGCCGAGTTCAGCGTTCGGCAGCTCGCCACCCGGGTCGGCGTGACGCCCAAGACCGTGGAACGCTGGTTGTCCGACGCGGCTCTCGTGCCGCACCAGCGGAATCGCACCGATGTCTGTACCGCGCTAGGAGTTGATGAACGGATGATCTGGCCGGACTCCGTCCGGGCGAACGTCAAGACCGGGCATGACCGGGAGGTGTTCGCCGTCTACCCCTACCGCTCGGCCTGCCCGACTTCGGTCTGGGCTCAGCTCATCTCCGATGCCACGTCCGAGATCCTCCTGGCCGGATACACCAACTACTTCGTCTGGCTGGAGCAGCCGGCGCTGCACCAGACGCTGCGGCGCAAGGCGGAGGGCGGCTGCCGGGTCCGGTTCCTGCTCGGCGATCCCGCGTCCGGGACGACCCGGCAGCGTGAGCAGCTCGAAGACGTCGCCCTCACCGTCTCCACCCGGATCCGGATCACCCTGGAGAACCTCGCCAAGCTCGCCGAGGTCGACGGAGTCGAGGCCCGGTTCAGTGCGCCCGAGGACGGGCCGAACCATGTGGGCCTGTCCGTGTTCCGTTTCGACCAGCACGCGTTGGTGACGCCGCACCTCGCGCGCGTCGTCGGGCACGACTCGCCGATGATGCACCTGCGGCGCTGCGAGGAGGGCGGACTCTTCGACCGCTTCGCCGAGCACGCGCAGGAGTTGTGGGGGCGTGGCGTGCCGGTGTAGCTGACCCGTAGTGTCACTGGGTGGAGGCGGCCTGCCGCGGACGCGGGCCGTCGCCGACGGGTCCTTCGCCGGGATCGACCTCGCGACGGCGTCAGCGGACCGAGCTCGGGCTCGTCCGGCGCCGGTCCGGTGCGGTGCCGCGGCCCGGTGCCGTCGCCGCTGCCTCGACCGCCTGCGACTGCGCGCCCCAGCGGCGGGCGAGGACGGCGCAGACCATCAGTTGGAGCTGGTGGAAGAGCATCAGGGGCAGCACCATCAACCCCGCTGCGGGGCCCGGGAAGAGGACGGTGGCCATCGGTACGCCGCTGGCCAGGCTCTTCTTGGAGCCGCAGAAGACGATCGCGATCAGGTCGGCCCGGTCGAAGCCGAGGCGGCGGCCGGCCAGCAGGGTGGTGGTCAGGACGAGCGCCAGCAGGGCGGCCTCTACCAGGAGCAGGGCCGCCAGCCGGGGCAGCGAGAGGGTGCCCCAGATGCCGCCGACCACGGCGGCGCTGAAGGCGCTGTAGACGACGAGCAGGATCGAGCCGCGGTCGACCAGGCCGAGGACGGCGCGGTGGCGGGCCATCCAGGCGGTGAGCCGGCGGCGCAGGAGCTGGCCGGCGGCGAAGGGGAGCAGGAGCTGTTCGGCGATCTGCAGGACGCTGCCGGGGGAGATGCCGCCCTTGGTGTGCAGCAGGAAGGCGGCGAGCAGCGGGGTGAGGACGATGCCGAAGAGGCTGGAGAAGGTGGCGCTGCACACGGCTGCGGCCGTGTTGCCGCGGGCGATGGAGGTGAAGGCGATCGAGGACTGCACGGTGGAGGGCAGCAGGGTCAGGAAGAGCAGGCCCTGGTAGAGCTGGGGGGAGAGCAGCCCCGGTACCAGCAGGTGGGCGGCGACCCCGAGCAGCGGGAAGAGGCCGAAAGTCACGGTGAGCACGGTGCCGTGCAGCCGCCACTGCTTGAGACCGTCCCAGGCCTCCTTGGCGGAGAGCCGGGCGCCGTAGAGGAAGAAGAGCACGGCGACCGCGCCGGTGGCGGCGCCGGAGGCGAGGGGTGCGGCGGCGCCGCGGGCGGGGAGCAGGGCGGCCAGCGCGACGGTGGCCAGCAGGGAGGCGATGAAGGGGTCGACCCGCGGCAGGCGCCCGGGTATGCGGGAGCGGAAGGGGCGGTCGGCGCGAGGCATGGTTCTCCGCGGGAACGGTTCGGGCAGGGATGATCCCAGCCTGCCGTCCGGCCGGGTGATTGTGAATCCCGCTGGCCGCGCTCACTGTCATCATGAATCGTGATATCAGCAGATAGGATGGGTTGTGTGTTCGATCCCGTCCAGCTGAGGTCCTTCCTCGCCGTGGCCCAGAGCGGCGGCTTCACCCGGGCCGCCCAGCGGCTGGGGCTGCGGCAGTCGACCGTCAGCCAGCACGTGCGGCGGCTGGAGGAGGCCGCCAACCGGCGGCTCTTCCTGCGCGACACCCACTCCGTGCAGCTGACCAGCGAGGGCGAGGCCATGCTCGGCTTCGCCCGCACGATCCTGGAGGCGCACGAGCAGGCACTCGGCTACTTCGCGCAGACGCAGGTGCGCGGGCGGGTGCGGTTCGGGGCGTCGGAGGATTTCGTCTACACCGAGCTGCCGCAGATCCTGCGCGGGTTCCGGCGCAGCAACCCCCAGGTCGACCTGGAGCTCACCGTCGGTCTCAGCGCCGTGCTCTACGAGCAACTGGCGGACGGACGGCTGGACTTGGTGCTCGGCAAGCGCCCGCCGGGTGGCGGTGCGCAGGGGCAGCTGGTCTGGCAGGACAAGCTGGTGTGGATCGGGGCCGAGGACGTCCGGACGGACCCGGGCGAGCCGCTGCCGCTGATCGTCTACCCGCCGCCCAGCTTCACCCGGGCCCGCGCGCTGGAGGTCTGCGAGCGCGAGGGGCGGCCCTGGCGGATCGCCTGCACCAGCACCAGCCTCTCCGGGGTGCGGGCCGCCGCGCTGGCGGGGCTCGGGGTGGTGCCGCACGCCCGGAGCCTGGTGCCGCCGGGCCTGCGGGTGCTGTCCGACCAGGTGGGCCTGCCGGACCTCGGCAGCACCGAGTTCGCGCTCACCACGGGACGCACCACGGCGCGCGGGCCCGCCCGGGTGCTGGCGCGGGCCGTCCTCGCGGACGCGTTCCGCCTGCAGCGCGCACCGGAGCGGACGGCGCCGTGAGGTCGTGAGGTCGTGCACACGGGAGCGGACGGCGCCGTGAGGCCGTGGCGCCGCCCGCCGAGGGGTGCCGGGAGCGTCAGCTCACGGTGGTCGAGCTGAGCACCGAGGCCGTCGCGGGGTAGCAGGCGGTCGGCACGTTCACCGTGAAGAAGGCGACCGGGATGGTCGCCGAGAAGGTCAGCCCGGCGTCGGAGTAGCTGGTGCCGCCCAGGGCGGTCCGGACGGTGCTGCCGGAGGCGCCGGCCGTCAGGGTCAGGGTCAGCGCGGGCAGCGTGAAGGTGCTGCCGCCGGCGACCGAGCCGGTGACCGTGATCACCAGGTTTCCGCCGTTGACGGCCACGCTCGCGGTGCTCGTGTTGATCCCGGCGCCGCCCGAGAGCGACTCGCCGTCCAGCGTGGCGCCGGCCGGAACCGGGATGGTGAGCTTGATGTTGCTGATCGACCGGACGCTGTAGCCGCTGACGGTGGTGGGGACGGTCAGCGCGTCGGGGGCCAGTGTGACGGTGAACTGGCTGCCGGCGGCCACCGAGGCGGGCGCGGTGGCGTTGACGCCGGCGGCGAGGTTGAAGGTCTGCGCGGAGCCGATCGGCGGCGTCGCCTGACAGGCGAAGCTCACCGGGGTGTCGGCGGCCGAGGCGATGGGGGCGAACAGTCCGAAGGCGGCCAGCGAACCGGCGAGCACGACCGAGGCGCGCGAGAGGCGGGGCGGCATTCGCATGTGGGGGTCTCCTGCCCAGGCGAAGGGTGGGGGAGCAGAGGGCTTGGCCGGCCCGGTCGGTGGGGGTTTCGCGGGCCATGCCAAGCGGGTTTCAGGATGGGCGCCGAACTCGGCGGTAACAAGGCCGGGGGCCACAATGGTTGAACAAGTTTCGGCCATTTCTCGCCATTGGGCTGCCGTTCACGCGCCGTTGTGGCAGCGCACCGGATGCCGCCCCGGGTCCGCCGGACGAGTGCCGGTCGGCGGCCCGGCTCGCCGCAAGTCTTACGGCCGCTGACCAGGCACGGAGAACAAAAGCGACTGATTTGGTGGCAGGTGTCCGCTAAGCGACGATTGGCGTTCGCTCCACCGAGCGCGAGCAGGACCAGGAAAGGCGCACCACCCTCATGCAGACCAGCCCGGCCGTCCCCCGCCAGGCAACGCTCCCCGGCCCGTCCGACGGCCCGCCCGACACCTCAGGGTCGGGGCCAGGATCAGGGCCGGGGTCGGGGCCGAAGCAGGCGAAGGGTGGCCGGTTCGGACTGCCGACCGCCACCGCGCTGGTGATGGGCAACATCATCGGCGGCGGCATCTTCATGCTGCCGGCCGCGGTCGCGCCGTACGGGACGGTGAGTCTGCTCTCGTTCGCCGTGCTGACGGTGGGCGCCATCGCGCTCGCGCTGGTCTTCGGCAAGCTGGCCCGGCGCAACCCGCGCACCGGCGGCCCCTACGTCTACGCGCGCGAGGCCTTCGGCGACTTCGCCGGCTTCCTGTCCGCCTGGTCGTACTGGATCACCACCTGGGTGAGCAACGCCGCGCTCGCGGTGGCCGCGGTCGGCTACCTCGACGTGCTGCTGCCGATCCAGCACTCCACGCTGCTGACCATCGGTGCCGCGCTCACCCTGCAGTGGCTGCCCGCGCTGGCCAACCTGGCCGGCACCAAGTACGTCGGCGTGGTCCAAGTCGTCTCCACCGTACTGAAGTTCATCCCGCTGCTGCTGGTGGCGATCGGCGGCCTGGGCTTCTTCGACCCGGCCAGGATGGGGCCGTTCGACGCCTCCGGCAGCGGTTGGCTGGGCGGGATGACGGCGGCTGCCGCGATCCTGCTCTTCAGCTACCTGGGGGTGGAGTCGGCCGCGATGAGTGCGGGTCAGGTCCGCGACCCGGAGCGCAACGTCGGGCGGGCCAGCGTGCTCGGCACCGCCGGGGCGGCCCTGGTCTACCTGCTCGGCACGCTCGCGGTCTTCGGCACCGTCGCGCACAGCCGGTTGGTCCACTCCACCGCGCCGTTCTCGGACGCCGTCAACGCGATGTTCGGCGGCTCCTGGGGCGGTGTGGCGATCGCGGTGGCCGCGCTGGTGTCGATGACCGGCGCGCTCAACGGCTGGACCCTGCTGGCCGCGCAGGCGCCGTACGCCGCCGCGCGGGACGGGCTCTTCCCGGCCGTCTTCGCGGTCGAGCGGCGCGGGGTGCCGGTCTTCGGCGTGCTGATCAGCGTCGGGCTGGCCTCGCTGCTGACCGTCCTCAACTTCGCCTCGGGCGCCAAGGGCGCCTTCGAGATCCTGGTGCTGGTGACCTCCTTCACCGCCACCGTGCCCTACCTGCTCTCCACCGCGGCGCAGCTGTACTGGCTGGTGCGCGGCGAGCACGGCAAGGTGGCGCCGGGCCGGCTGCTGCGGGACGCGGCGCTGGGGCTGGGCGCGTTCGCCTTCTCGCTCTGGCTGCTGGCCGGCGCCGGGTACGCGGCCGTCTACCAGGGCGTGCTCTTCCTCTTCGCCGGGATCCTGATCTACGTCTGGATGGCGGGCCGGCGCGACCAGCAGCCCTCCTGACGGATCGCCAGGAGGCTGGCTACTCGTCCCCCGGGCTGCTGCGGTTGCAGGACAGCACGCCCGGGATCCGGGCCAGGTTCGCGGTCAGCTCGTCCAGATCGCCGCGCCCTTGGACGGCCACCGAGACCTCCACGACCGGGCCGATGGCCGGGCCCTCGTCCTCCGCACGCTCGCTGCCGGGCAGCCCGGCGGACGAGGTGTCCCCGCTGCCGGAGGCGAGGGTGGCGAACTCCAGGACGGCGAAGCCCGAGCCGGTGAACTCGTCGAGCACCGAGCGCAGCAGGCCTTGGCCGCCGGTGTAGGTGATCCGGAAGACGGTCGGCAGGGTGCGCAGCCGCACCAGCCGGTGGGTCACCGGGCGCAGCCCGTAGCAGACCGCGAAGTAGGCAGCGGTGGTGGCGACCGCGAGCACCGGCAGCCCGGCCGCGGCGGCACTGCCCACCGCCGCCGTCAGCCAGATGGTGGCCGCGGTGGTCAGCCCGCGCACCGAGCCGCGCTGGACGAAGATCACCCCGGCGCCGATGAAGCCGAGACCGGAGACGATCTGCGCGGCCATCCGGGAGGGGTCGAGCTCGACCTGGCCGGAGTGCAGCACGTCGGTGAAGCCGTACTTGCTGATCAGGGTGAAGAGCGCGGCGCCGAGCCCCACCACCGTGTAGGTGCGCAGGCCCGCGGCCTTCTGCCGGATCTCCCGCTCCAGGCCGATCGCGCAGGAGAGCAGCAGGGCGATGCCGAGTTCGGCGAACTGCGTCCACCCCTGCCCGAACGGCTCGTTCACCCCGGGGGCGCCGAGCAGCGCACTCGCGCCGGCCGTCATCGCTGTCATCGCGTCATACTCCGCATGCCTCCGTCATACTCCTCGGCGGGTTCCGCCACCAGCGCCGTCGCCTGCGCGTCGCGTCCAGTACTGCCAACCGGCCTCGATCTGCCCGTCGGACCAGACCAGGGCGGCCTTCTCCAGGCTCTCCCGCTCTCCGGTCCAGTGCTTCAGCTCCCCGGCGGCCCGGGCGGCGGGCTGGACGGCGCAGGCCCGTTCGAGCAGGATCGCGGACATCACCGCGTGCGCCACGTCGCGGCCCACCGCGAGCAGCCCGTGCTGCGGCATCAGGCAGGCGGCGGCCGGCCCCAGGTCGCGGGCCAGTGCCCGGCCGAGCTCGGGGGAGCGGACCAGGTTCGCGGTCGCGGTGTACCGGGGCAGTCCGTGCTCGCGGCCCGGTGGCAGCCGTTGACGGTGCTGGCACCGGCCGACCTGGAGATCGTGGTACGGGCCCGCAAGGCTGCGCGCGTGCGTGCACGAGCCGGCCGTGGCGCGGGCCGGCGAGTTGGTCGGGCACCGGTCGCCGAGTTGTCTGAAAGAACCGTCCGACTCGTTCGTGACCAAGTACCCACTGCGCCGTCAGGGATGCTCTGAATACTGAGAGTTCACTGAATCCACGCAACACCGCCGTGCGGCCGAACATGGATATGGGCGCCCGGCGCGGCCGGTTGCCCTAAGGATTACCAGAGAAACGTTCAGCTTTCCCCCGCCGACTGACGGCCGCCATTTGGCCGAGAGGTTTCGGAGGTCGTCCGCCGGCATGTGCCGATGGCGACTGCCGGTGGCCATGAGCGCCGCTGGGCGGGTGGACGGGCGGGTGCGGATGTGCCGTCCCCGATGGCCCCGGGCGCGGTTGGCCGGTACCTGGCGAGTGCACAGCGTAAGCGGTACAAGGGTTCTGACCTGGCATCAGTCCTGTGATGCTCTTCACAGTCGTGGGGGCGGCCGTCACCGAAGGGGGCGCGCGGCTTTGGTGCTTCGCGCCCCTCCCATGCGGGGCGGTCCCGGCTGTGCGCGGCCGGGTCGACGGAAGTCGAACCCGCTGCTGGCGTGCCGTCAGGGGTACTTCTGAGCAGCTCCATTGGCCGCACTCCAAGATCATTGCGACTCGGCTGTCAGGTGACTTTAAGCCTTCTCATCCGTTCCGTCAGTTTCGCAAAAAACCCCAAGTCCGAGCGTTGTAACGCTTAAAATCGGACGCGGAAACCGGAAGATGCTTCACAACTAGTCGCGCCTCTGGCTAGTGTGGTCGTCACGTACAGCGACGCGCTAGGTACAGCCATCCATGCCTGAGGGGGATCACAGCCGTCTCTGGTGTCGCTGCCACGGACCGGGAAACCAGCCGCGCCCGCGTAGTTCGGGGGAGCCGGTAGGCGCTTCGGCGCCGCCGACGGGTGCGGCGGGTGGTTCGTGGCCGGGCGCCACATCGACCGCCAGCACGTTCAAGCCGACTCATTTCAAGACGACTTCCTGAACCGGTGGGCAGCCGGGCCCACTCCGCGCCGGGGTTTGCCGACCCCGTGCACCCCGACGGGCAGCCGCCCGCCGGCGAGCCCGGCCACCCACTGTGGTGTTCACACTCCACCCATGCGGATCACGACCGTAGCGGCACAACTGCCCTACGGTGCCGAAGGGTTGCCCAACCGCGCTGCCAGGCGCGGTCTCACCCGGCTCCACGCGCTCTCGTGGAATCCGGACCATCCAGCGTTGATCTCCGCCTGCCAGAGGGAGCTCACATGAACACTCTGTCCATCGTCATACCCGCGCTCAACGAGGCCGAAAACCTGCCCGCCGTGATGGCCTCCATCCCGTTCGCCGAACTCAAGGACGAGGGCTGGGACACCGAGGTGTTAGTCGTGGACAACGGCTCCACCGACGGCACCGGCGACATCGCCCGCACGCTCGGCGCCCGGGTGGTCAGCCAGCCCGTGCGCGGCTACGGCAACGCCTACCGGGCCGGCTTCAGCGCCGCCACCGGTGACGTGATCGCCACCGGCGACGCCGACCGTACCTACCCCTTCGACGCCCTGCCCCGCCTGTTGCGGACCCTGGTCGACCACGATGTCGAATTCATGACGACCAACCGGCTGGTCGGTGGCAACAGCGAGGCGATGAAGCCCTCGCACTCGCTGGGCAATCACGTGCTCAGCGCGATCAGCCGGGTCCTGTTCCGCAACGAACTGCGCGACTCGCAGTCCGGCATGTGGGTCTTCCGCCGCTACGTGTGGCAGCGGCTGGACGTCCGCTCCGGCGGCATGTCCTTCTCCCAGGAGATCAAGAACGCGGCCACCAGGGCCGGTTACCGATATGTGGAGATTCCGATCGAATACCGCAAGCGTGGCGGCCAGGTGAAGCTGAACGCCTTCCGGGACGGCACCGAGAACCTGCGCCAGCTCTTCGAGCACAACTTCCGCCGCACCCGCCCGGTGCTGCGCCCGGTGGTGGCCACGGTCGGGCCGGGATACGCCGCCGGCCAGGGATATGCCGGCCAGGGGTACTCCGCCCAGGAGTTCGACTCCGTATGACCTCGCTCCTCGGGAAGGTCCCGGACCCGGTCCAGTCCCCGACGCCCCGGCCGCCCCACCGGGCCCGCCGGCGCCGGGGACCGGACGGTGCCGGCCGTCGGTCGGCCCGGCGGCGCGGTGCCGCGGTGCTGGCCGCAGTGCTGGCGGTGCTGGTCGCCGCGCCGCTGCTGTGGGCGCAGCCGGCGGTCCGCCTCGCGCTGCGCCAGACCTTCACCCGGATCCCGGCCGACTACGACGAGTTGTACTTCACCCAGCTGCCGACCACGGCCGGCGGCCAGGCGGTGATCCCGCTCTCGGTGGTGCAGCACGGCACGCCCACCGCGACCCTGCAGCTGCGGGTCTCGCTCACCACCCCCGGCGGCACGGTCACCGGGAGCAGCACCGTCACCCTCGTTCCCAAGCCGGACACGGCGGTCGGCACCACCGTCCGCCTGCCGCTGACCGAGCCGGACGCGGAGGTCCAGGTCGCGCTGGTGGGCCATGACCAGGCCCTGCACTACCGCTTCCAGGCCGCCGCCTCCCCCGACCCCAAGGCAACGACACCATGAACGCCCTTACCGGCACGGCGAGTCCAGCCGATCCGCCGCACGTCACCGTCACCACCAGCTGGGACGACGGGCACACCCTCGACCCCCGCCTCGCGGCACTGCTGGAGCGCTACCGGCTGCCCGGCACCTTCTACATCGCCCCGCGAAACCGGGAGTTCACCCCGGCCCAGCGGCTGTCCGCCGCCGGCATCGGCGAGTTGGCCGAACGCTTCGAGATCGGCGGCCACACGCTGACCCACCAGCGGCTGCCGCAGCTGACCGACGCCGCCGCGGCCGAGGAGATCCGGGGCGGGCGGGCCGAGTTGGAGGACATCATCGGCGAGCCGGTGACCAGCTTCTGCTACCCGCGCGGCGAGTACACCCCGGGCCAGGTCAAGCTGGTCGAACAGGCCGGCTTCACGCTGGCCCGCACGGTGCGGCGCAGCAGCCTGCGCCCGGGCCCGGCACTGGAGCTGGACACCACGGTGAACGCCTACGCGCACCGGGTGGACGCGCCGCTGGCGCTGCGGCTGGCCGGGGGCCGGCCGTGGCGGGCGGCCCGGCTCTTCCTGGCCTGGGACGAACTGGCCGTCCACTGGTTCGACCGGTGCCTGCGCGAGGGCGGTGTCTTCCACCTGTGGGGACACAGCTGGGAGGTGGACGCCCGGGGCGACTGGGCGCGCCTGGAGCGGGTGCTGGCCCATATCGCGGACCGCCCGCAGGTGGCCTACCGCACCAACCGCGAACTGCTCCGGCTGGCGGCCTGATGAGTACCATCGTGCAGATCACGCCGTACTACCCGCCCCATCTGGGCGGCCTGGAACGGGTGGTGGAGAACCTGGCGGCCGGTCTGGGGGACCGCCACGAGGTCGAGGTGCTGACCACCACGATCGGCGCCGCGGGCGCGCCGCGCCGCAGCCGGCAGGGCGCCGTGACGGTGCACCGGCACCGCTCGGTGGAGTTCGCGCACACCCCGCTGGTGCCCGGCCTGCCGCTGGCGCTGCTGCGCCGGCCACCGGGGCGCTCGCCAGGCCGCCCGGGCGACACCGTGCTGCACCTGCACTCCGCGCACGCGCTGCTGCCCGAACTCGTCGCGCTCACGGCATGGTTGCGCCGTCAGCCGGTCGTGCTCCACTTCCACCTGGACGTGGACGCCTCGGGCCGGTTCGGCCGGCTGCTGCCCGCCTACAAGAAGCACGTCTTCGGGCCGGTGCTGCGCGCGGCGGCGGCCGTGATCGTGCTGACCCCCGGCCAGGCCGAGTTCGTCGAGTCGACCTACCGGGTGCCCGGCGAGCGGATCCATGTGGTGCCCAACGGGGTGGACGGCGGCTACTTCATGCCGGTGCGCGAATCGGCCGAGGCGGGCGCGACGGAGGAACGGCCGCTCGAGCTGCTCTACGTGGGCCGGTTGAGCCCGCAGAAGAACGTCGCCCGGCTGCTGGAGGCGATGCGCCTGGTGCGAGAGCCGGTCCGGCTGCGGATCGTCGGCGACGGCGAGCTGCGCGGCCGGCTGGAGGCGCAGGCCCGCGAACTTGGCCTCACCCGGGTGGAGTTCGCCGGTGCCCGGCTGGGCGACGAACTGGTGAGCGCCTACGCCGAGGCGGACGCCTTCGTGCTGCCCTCCGACAAGGAGGGGATGCCGCTGGTGGTCCTGGAGGCGATGGCCGCCGGGCTCCCGGTGATCGCCACCGACGTCCCCGGCAACGCCGAACTCATCGGCGGGGTGGGCCTGCTGGCCGCGCCGGAACCGGCCGCGCTGGCCGCCGCCATCGACCAGGTGGCAGGCGATGCGCGACTGCGCCGCACGCTCGCCGAGCGCAGCGCCGCGACCGCACCGGCCTTCGCCTGGGACGCGGTGGTGCGACGCGTGGAGCGGGTGTACGCCGAGGTGCTGACGGGGACGGGCCGATGAGGCGCCCGGCGGCACAGCTGCGCCGCACCGCCGCGGCCGTCGTCCGTCGCAGCGGCGCCCGTTGGACCCTGCTGGCCGGCACCGCACTGGCCGCCGGCGTGGAGCTGCTGCCCGGCGTGCCGGTCCCGCTGCTGGCGCCGGCCGGTTTCTGGCTGCTGCTCGGCGCGCCCTGGCTGCTCTGGTACGGGTGCGCGGACGCCTTCGTGTCGACCAGGGACGGGCGGGCGCTGGTGGCCGTCGCGCTGGCGATCGGCAGCGACCTGGTCACCGAGCTGCTGCTGAACACCGTGCTGCCGCCGCTCGGCGACGACCGGCCGCTGCGCCAGGCGCCGTTGGCGCTCGCCGCGGCCCTGGCCGTGCTGCTGCTCGCCTGGGCCCTGCCGCCCGGCCCGGCGGGCCCGGGGCCCACCCGCCCCCGCTCCCGGGCCGCGGCCAGGGCGGCGCGGCGCAACCAGCGCCGCAACCCGCGCCGCACGCCGGGCCTGCGCCCGGTGCTGCTGCTCGGCGCCGGCTGCCTGCTGCTCAGCGTGGGCGGGGCGATCCGGCTGAACAACGGCCTGGGGTCGACCATGGCCGTCCTCGCCCTGGTGGCGATGGCCGTGCTCTTCGTCCAACTGCTGCGCGGGCGCCGCCGCTACCCCGAGGCGGTGCTCGGTCTGGGCCTGTTCTTGCTGGCCGCCGCCCTGTTGCTGCTCACCTCGCTGCGCGGCTGGTTCATCACCGGTCATGACATCCAACGCGAGTACGAGGTCTTCGAGTTGGCGTTCAGCGCGGACCGCTGGCAGATCGCCGCGTTCCGCGACCCGTACAACGCCTGCCTGAGCATCACGCTGCTGCCCACCGCGTTCGCCCGGCTGACCGGGATCGGCGGACTGTACGTCTTCAAGGCCGTCTTCCCGCTGCTCTTCGCGCTCAGCGCGCCCCTGGTCCACCGCTCGGTGCGCAACGTGACGCAGCGCGTGGTGGCGCTGCTCTCGGCGCTGTACTTCGTGGCGTTCCCCACCTTCTTCACCGACATGACCTTCCTGGCCCGCCAGGAGATCGCCTTCCTGCTGCTGGGCGCCGCCCTGGTGGTGCTCACCGACCGGAGCCGCCCGATCCGCGCGCGCCGCCTGGCCTTCACCGGCCTGATGGGCGGGGTGGTGCTGTCGCACTACTCGACCACCTTCGTGGTCGTCATGGTGCTGGCCATCGCGCTGCTCACCGACCACGCCTGGCGCCTGGCGGCCCGACTGCGCGCCCGCCGCCGCGGCGGCCCGCGCCAGCCGGTCACCGCCTTCGTGACCTGGTGGATCGTGGTGGCCACCGCGGTGGCCGCGGTGCTCTGGACCGGGCCGCTGACCGGCACCGGCGGCCAGCTGCGCAGCACGGTCACCGCCACCGTGCAGGACGCGGTCGACCCGGCGCAGGCCCAGTCCGGCTCCTCCGACACCTCCTACAGCCTGCTCGGCGGCCAGGCGGTCACCCCGCAGCAGCGGCTGGCCCAGTACCAGGCGGACACCCTGCAACTGACCGCCAAGGACCGGGCGAACGGCGACTACCTGCCGGCCCAGGAGGTCGCGCAGTACCAGGTGCAGGCGGTGGCCGAGCCAGACCTGCCGCTCACCGCGGTCGGCCGTGCGCTGGGCCGCACCGGCCTGGACGTGTCGGGGGCCAACAAGCTGGTCCGCCAGTGGGCCGCCGACCTGCTGCAACTCCTGCTGCTGGTCGGGCTCGCGGTCTGCCTCTGGACCCGCGGGGGCCGGGTCCGCCGGGCCTTCCGCCCGGCCCGCGACCAGGTCACCCTGAGTGTCGCGATGATCGTGGTGATCGGCCTGCTGACCGTGCTGCCGCAGCTGTCGGTGGACTACGGCGTGCTGCGGGCCTTCCAGCAGGGGCTGTTCTTCTTCGCGCCGTTCATCGCGGCCGGCTCGCTCTGGGCCTTCCGCTGGGCCAGGCGGTGGGCGCTGCCGCTGGCCGGCACCCTCGCGGTGGCGTTCTTCCTCGATCTGACCGGGGCGGTCCCGCAGGTGATCGGCGGCTACCCGCCACAGCTCAACCTCAACAACGCGGGCCAGTACTACGACATCTACTACGTGCAGCCGCAGGAGCGTTCGGCGATCGGCTGGCTGGAGCAGCTCACCACGGACGACCAGAAGCAGAACGTGCAGTCCGAGGTGCAGACCGACCGCTACACCTTCAGCCGGCTCCAGACGCTGATCCGCGGCCGGGCGCTGGACGACATCTACCC
This sequence comes from Kitasatospora sp. NBC_01302, assembly GCF_035976515.1. Classification (NCBI taxonomy): domain Bacteria; kingdom Bacillati; phylum Actinomycetota; class Actinomycetes; order Kitasatosporales; family Streptomycetaceae; genus Kitasatospora; species Kitasatospora sp. NBC_01302. The sequence continues at coordinate 2,570,546 of NZ_CP108404.1, read as the reverse complement.
GACCCTGGTCGGCAGCAACTCCTATGTCTTCCTGGGCTCCACCACGGTGACCAAGGACGAGGCGACCACCTTCTACCGGGGCGATCTGGTGACCTACCGCTATCCGACGGCCCTGCTCGACACCACCAAGAACGAGATCTACAGCAGCGACGGAGCGGAGATCTTCCGGTGACCGAGCGGAGCACAGGACCTGACAGCGCCAGGACCGGCCGGGTCCTGCTGGTCAGCCACTACTACCCGCCGCACGTGGGCGGGATCGAGAACGTGGTGCGCCAGGAGGCCGAACAACTCGCCCGCCGCGGCTCGGTGGTGAGCGTGCTGACCACCGGGGGCCGGCGCAGCACGGCGGAGCTGGAGGCGGGGGTGCGGGTGCTGCGCCACGCCGCCTGGAACGGGATCGAGCGGCGCACCGGCGTGCCGTTCCCGGTGCCCTCGCCCGGGCTGCTGGCGCAGACGGTGCGCGAGGCCCGCCGGGCCGAGGTGATCCATCTGCACGACTGCCTCTACCCGACCTCCTGGGCCGCCTGGGCCGCCTCCGTGCTCACCCGCACCCCGCTGGTGCTGACCCAGCACGTCGGCCTGGTGGCGCACCCCTCGGCGCTGGTGCGCGGCGCGCAGCGGGCGGTGTACGGGGTGTTCGGGCGGCTGCTGCTGCGCCGGGCCCGGCGGGTGCTGGTGCTCAACGACACGGTCCGCGCGTTCACCCGGGCCCACGGCGCCCGGCCCCACACCGTACGGCAGTTGGCCAATGGCGTGGACACCGCGCTGTTCCACCCGGCCGGCTCGGCCGCGGAGGTGCGGCAGGTGCGCGAGCGGTACGGGCTGCCGGTGGACCGGGTGCTGGTGGTCTTCGTCGGGCGGCTGGTCCCCAAGAAGGGCTACGACCTGCTGCGGGCGGCGGCCGACCCGGCCTACGAGCTGGTCTTCGTCGGCACGGGCGCCGGGGGCGGGAAGGGGGAGAGGAGCAGGGGAGCGGAAGCCGGGGTGCACCACCTCGGGGCGCTGGCGCCCGAGCAGGTCGCCGAGGTCTACCGGGCCTGCGACGTGTTCGCGCTGCCCTCCACCGCCGAGGGCTTCCCGCTCACCGTGCAGGAGGCGATGGCCGCCGGCCTCGCGGTGGTCACCACCGACGACCCGGGCTACGCGCCCTACGCGCTGGACCGTGCCGGGGTCAGCCTGCTGCCGCGCGATGCGACGCGGCTGCGGGCCGAACTGGTGGCGCTGGCCGCCGACGCGCCCCGCCGCGAGCGGATGGGGCGCTACGCGCGGGCGTACGCGGAGCGCAGCTTCGGCTGGGCCGGGCACGTGCGGGCGCTGCTGGGCCACTACGCGGTGGCCGGTGCGGGGCGGCCGGGCGGCCCGACCGCTGCTGCGGCGGATGCGGCGACGGATGCGGATGCGGATGCGGCGGCGGGGACCGGATGAAGCCCCTCGCCCCGCGCGGCCGGCTGCGCCGACCGTCCGGCCCGCTGCTGGACGTCGCGCTGGTGCACGGCCTGCTCGGCTGGCTCTACGTGGCTGCCTGGGCCGCGACCCGTCCCGACACCCTCTCCGGCCCGCTCACCTCCTGGCTGCCGCTGCGCCGCGACACCTTCGGCGCCGTGTGCTTCGCGCTCTCCGCCCTCGCCCACCTGACCCGCGGGCTGCGCCCGCAGGGGCCGCCCTGGCGCGCCCCGCGCGGGCCGGACGGCCGGCCGGGGCGGCCGCGGGACCGGCTCACGGCCGTGCTGCGCACCCTGGTGGGCTATCCGCTGCTGCTCTGGGCCTATCTGTGCGTCAACTCGCTGACCCACCCGCAGACCATCGACCGGCAGCTGACCCACTTCGCCACCGTCCCCACCGAGGGCACCGCGGCCGTCGGCTGCTTCGCGGCGTCCGCCGTCGCCCTGCTGGCCCTGCGGCTGCGCGCGGGCGACCCGGCGACAGCCGCGGGAGGCGACGCATGAACGCCCAGCGTGACCAGGTGGCCCGCGGCTCCGCCTACCTGCTGGCCGCCACCGTCGGCTCCGCCGGCCTGGGCTTCCTCTTCTGGGTGGCCGCCGCCCGCCTGTTCACCCCGGCCCAGGTCGGCACGGCCACCTCGCTCACCAACGCGATCACGCTGATCGCCTACTTCAGCCTCTGCGGCCTGAACAGCACCCTGGTGCGGTTCCCCGCCCCGCCCGAGCGGCGGCACGCGCAGATCAACCGGGCGCTGCTGCTGGTCTTCGCGGCCGGCTGCGTGCTCGGCACCGGCTACCTGCTGGGCCTGCCGCTGTACGGCGCCCGGCTGCTGGCGGTGCGCCAGGACCCGGTGCAGGCCGTGCTGGTGGTGCTGTTCTGCGCGCTGTCGGCGGTCAACCTGCTCACCGACGCGGTCTTCATCGGCGAGCGGCTCCCGCAGTACAACACCCTGGTCGACGGTGTGCTGCAGGGCCTGAGCAAGCTGGGGCTGCCGTTCCTGCTGACCGGTCTGGGCGCGTTCGGGCTGGTCACGGCGGTCGGCGGCGGCTACGCAGTGGCGGTGCTGGCCTCGCTCTGGTTCCTGCGCCGCCGGATCGGCCTGCGCCCGGCCCTGCGCGGCGGCGGCACCCGGCTGCGCGAGCAACTGGGCTTCTCGGCGGGCAGCTACCTGTCCAGCCTGCTGAACCTGCTGCCGCTGCTGGTGCTGCCGCTGCTGGTGCTCCAGCGGCTCGGCACGGCGGCTGCCGCGTACTACTTCGTCGCCTTCCAGGTCGCGAACCTGGCCAACGCCGTCTCGTTCGCGGTCTGCGAGTCGATGTTCGCCGAGATCTCCGCCGACGAGTCGCGCTTCGGGCCGGTGCTGCGCCGCTCGGTCCGGCTGATCGCGCTGGTCCAGCTGCCGGGCGCGGTGCTGCTGGCCGCGGGCAGCGGGCTGCTGCTGCGGCTGTTCGGCGGCGCCTACCCGGCCCGGGCGCAGAGCCTGCTGGTGGTGCTGGCCGTGGGCACCACCGCGGTGGCACTGAACACCGTGGGCAGTTTCGTGCTCAAGCTGGTGCGCCGGATGGCGCCGCTGATCTGGAGCAACGTCGTCTACGCCGTGGTGACCATCGGTCTGGCCGCGCTGTGGGCCGGGCGCGGCCTGGTCTGGTTCGGCTGCGCCTGGGGCCTGGGCAACCTCGCCTCCGGTCTGTACGCCGTCCTCGCGCTGTACCGCACCCGGCTGCCGGGCCGGCGCGGCCCCCGTCATGCCGCCCCCGCGCGGACCGCCCGTCCCTCCGCCCCACGAACGGAAGCCACCGCCATGAAGGTCCTCGTCGTCAACGCCTACGTCCGCGAGAACGCGGGCGACGCCGCCCTGCTGGCGGTCTGTCTGCGCCAGGTGCGCGCCGCCTTCCCGCAGGCCCGCGTCACCGTCGCCGGGATGGAGGACCGGGCGGTCCACCCGGCCTTCGACGGCGCCGCCAACCTCGGCTCGATCCGCCGCTACGTGGCGGACGCCGCGATCGGCACCCCGCGCCGGATCCTGCGCAAGGCGGTGGGGTTCCTGGTCTCGCTCGGCCTGCTGCTGCCGCCGCGGGTGCTGGCCGGGCCACTGGCCGGGCTGCTGCGCCCGCTGCTGCCGGCCGAGGTGCGCCGCGAGGTGGACGCGGTGGCCTCCGCCGACCTGGTGGTCTCGATGGGCGGCGGCTACTTCAACGCCCGCCCCGGGCTGGACGGCTACCAGAACGTCTTCTACGTGGTGCTGCCGCTGCTGCTGGCGCTGCGCCGGGGCGTGCCGGTGGTGCTGGCCCCGCAGTCCTTCGGCCCGTTCCCGGCCCCGGCCCAGCGCCGGCTGGCCGCCTACGTGGTGCGCCGGGCCGCGCTCGTGCTGGCCAGGGAGGACGTCAGCGTGGACATCCTGGCCGAGTGCGGGGTGCGCGGCACCCCGGTGCGCCGCGCGGTGGACTCCGGCTTCGCCTTCGCGCCGCCGCCGCAGGGCGACTGGCGGGCCAGGATCGGCGTGGACCCGCACGCCACGCTGGTCGGGGTGACCGCCCGGCAGTGGCTGGCCCCGGGCCGACAGGAGCAGTACGAGCGGGCGCTGGCGGCCACCATCGACGCGGTGCGGGCCACCGGCGCCCAGGTGGTGCTGATCCCCCAGGTCACCACCGACTACCTGGGCGACGACGACCGGATCGTGGAGCGCCGGATCGCCGGTTACTGCGCCACGCCGCCGCTGCGGGTGGACGAGACGGTCGACTACCGCGACCTCAAGGGCCTGTACGCCGAGTGCGCCTACGTGCTGGGCACCCGGTTCCACTCGGTGATCTTCGCGCTGACCAGCGGGGTGCCGTGCATCGCGATCGAGTACGAGCACAAGACCCGCGGCATCATGCGGGACCTGGGGCTCGAATCCTGGGTGCTGCCGATCGCCGACGTCTCGGCGGCCAGTCTCGGCACGCTGGTGGAGCGGCTGCGGACCGGGCGTGAGGAGTACCTGCGGACCCTGGCCGAGAAGCTGCCCGGCTACGTCGCCCGGGCCGAGGAGCTGCCCGAGCTGCTGCGCGCGGCCACCGCCCGCCGGCCGGTGGGGGCGGGCGCATGACCGGTCGTCGGGCAGGCGCCGGGCGCACCGTGCTGCTGGCCACCCCCTACTTCCCGCCCGACACCGGCGGGGTCGAGCAGTACACCTGGCAGCTGGCCCGGCAGCTGCGGGAGCGGCACGGCTACCGCGTGGTGGTCGCCGCCACGGTGGGGGACGGCGGCGCCGTCGGGCGCCACGAAGCGGACGGGCTCGTGGTGCACCGGCTACCCGCCCCGCTGCGGATCTCCCGCACCCGGATCGGCGCCGGCTGGCGCGCCGCGCTGGGCGCGCTGATCCGCGAGGAGCAGGTGGACCTGGTCAACGCGCACGCCCCCGTGCCGCTCTTCGCCGACGCCGCCGCCCGGGCCTGCGGTCCGCTGCCGTTCGTGCTGACCTACCACACCGGGCGGATGCGCAAGGGCGATCCGCTGGGCACCGCCGTCTGCTCGCTCTACGAGCGCACCCTGCTGGCCGGCACGGTGCGCCGGGCCGGCGAGCTGATCTGCTCCTCCGACTACGTCCGGGCCGACCTGGCCCGCCTCTTCGCCGGCCGGGCCGTCACCGTCTCGCCCGGGGTGGACCTGGCGCGGTTCGCCCCGAGCCCGCTGTCGGGCGAGCCGCTGATCCTCTTCGTCGGCTCGCTGGAGCGCGCCACCGCCTACAAGGGCCTGCCCGATCTGCTGCGCGTGCTGGGCGAGTTGGCGCGGCGGGTGCCCGGGGTGCGACTGGAGGTGGTCGGCGACGGATCGGCCGCCGCCGCGCACCGGCGCCTGGCCTACCGGCTGGGCGTCGCCCACCTGGTGCGGTTCAGCGGCCGGCTGACCGGGGACGAGCTGGTCGCCGCCTACCGCCGCTCCCGGGTGCTGGCGCTGCCCACCCACTACGACAGCTTCCCCAGCGTGCTGGTGGAGGCGATGGCCTGCGGGCGCCCGGTGGTCAGCACTCGGGTCGGCGGCATCCCCTCGCTGGTGGCCGAGGGCGAGTCGGGCCTGCTCGCCGACCCCGGTGACCTGCCGGCCCTGACCACCGCGCTGGCCGCCGTGCTGACCGACGACCCGCTCGCCGGGCGGCTCGGTGCGGCGGGCCGGCGGCTCGCGGCGGCCGAGCTCTCCTGGGAGCGGCAGGCCGACCGGACGGCGGAGGTCTTCGCCCGGGCGCTGAGCCGCCGGCGCCGGCGCGGGGTGGCGGTGGTGGCGCCGTACTACCCGCCGAAGATCGGCGGGGTGGAGGGCTACGCGGCCCGGGTCGCCGGGGCGGTGGCCGCCGACCCCGGGCTGCGGGCCGCCGTGATCACCACCAACACCGCGGGCCGGCGCACCACCGTCACGGTCGAGGACGGCCTGCCGGTGGTCCGGCTCGGCACCTGGGCCCGGCTCTCCAACACTCCGCTCAGCCCGCTCTGGCCGCTCCAACTGCCCTACTGGCTGCGCCGGCTGGGCATCGACGTGGTCAGCGCACACGCCCCGGTGCCGGGCCTGGGCGACCTGGCGGTGGCGCTCAGCGGCCCGCGGCCGACCGTGCTGACCTACCACGCCGGCTCGATGGCCAAGGGGCAGCGCGGGGTGGACCAGCTGATCGGCGGCTACGAACGCCTGGTGCTGCCACGGCTCTTCGCGCGGGCCGGGGCGCTGGTCGCGGTCTCCCCGGTCTCGCTGGCGGCGAACCGGCGCGGTGCGGTGCGGATCCCGCCGGGCGTGGACACCGAGCGCTTCACCCCGGGCCCGCCGGCCGCCGAGCGCCCGCCCACGGTGCTCTACGTCGGACGGATGGACCGCACCTCGGCCTGGAAGGGCGTGCCGGTGCTGCTGAACGCCTTCGCGCAGCTGGCCGACCAGTCGCGGGCCCGGCTGCGCCTGGTCGGCGACGGCGACGCCGTTCCTGAGCTGCGCGCCGAGGCCGAGCGGCTGGGGGTGGCCGGGCGGGTGGAGTTCACCGGGGCGCTCACCGGGGCGCCGCTGGTCGCCGAACTCCAGCACGCCGCGCTGCTCGTACTGCCCTCGCTGAGCCCGGCGGAGTCCTTCGGGATGACCCTGATCGAGGCGATGGCCTGCGCCACCCCCGTGGTCGGCTCCCGGGTGGGCGGCATCCCGCACGTGGTGGACGACGAGGTGACCGGCCTGCTGGTGGAGCCCGGCGATCCGCAGGCGCTGGCCGCCGCCTGCCGGCGCCTGCTCACGGACGCCGGCACCGCTGAGCGCTTCGGCACCGCGGGCCGACGGCACGTCGTCGAGCACTACGCCTGGCCCGGCCTGACGCGGCGCTACCTGGCACTGTTCCGAGCGCTGTCGCCGGCCTGAGCGAGGGGCGCGGCAGGCTGCCGGGTCCGCGGGTGGCGGCGGTGGTGGCCGACGCGGTCGAGGTGGGGGCGGCCGAGGCGTCGGTCGAGGCGCGCAGCTGGGTGATGGCCGAGCGCAGCGCGGCGAGCGCGGGCTTGGCGCTGCCGTCGGCGCGGCGCAGCCCGTACCAGTCCTCGGTGCTGCCGCCCGCGCCGGCGCCGGTCGCCGCGGGATTGTCCCGGTCGGTGTACCAGATCAGCGCGCCGATGCCCGGGTCGGCGGCCGCGGTGCGCACGCCGTCGGCGGCGATCTCGGCCTGCCGGGCCTCGGTGACATGGGTGGTGCCGGGGCCGATGTCGCCCGGCGAGCCGTCCGAGGCCGCGCCCGGTCCGCCGGTGGGCGCGCCGAACTCGGTGAGCCAGATCGGCAGTCGAGGAGTACCGGCCTGGGTGAGCACGCTGCGCAGGCTCTCCTTGGTCCGGTCGATCTGCTCCCAGGCGGTGCCGAACGAGGTGCTCGCGCTGGGCAGGTAGGGGTAGCAGTACGGGTGGTAGCCGACCGCGTCCACCACCCGGGTGGCGCCCTGTTGGGCCACCTCGGCCAGGAAGGCGGTCGGCGCCAGGTCGCCGTGCCCGCTGTCGGTGGGGGCCAGGCCGCCGAGCACCACGAAGGCGTGCGGGTCGGCGTGGTGCAGCGCGGCGGCGCCCGCCTTCACGGTGGCGGCGTAGCCGGCCGGGTCGGCCGCCGGCGCCCAGAAGGTGGTCAGGTTGGGTTCGTTCCACAGCTCCCAGTCGTGCACTCCGCGCGGCGCGTAGCGCTGGGCGGCGGCCGCGGCGAAGGCGGCGAACCGGGCGGCGTCGTGCGGCCCGCAGGCCGGTTCCGTGCAGCCGGGCGACCGGGCCCACGGCGGGGTGGCGGTGAGTACCGGCAGCACGCTCAGGCCGCGTGCGTCGGCCGCCGCGACCACCCGGTCGAACAGGTGCCAGGCGTAGTCGCCCGGACCGTTGTGCTGGATGTCGTCCCAGGACAGGTCGGCGCGCACCAGGGTGGCGCCGACCTGCACGGCGGTGTCGAGCGCGGCGGCCAGGTCGGCGTCCGACATCCAGACCAGCCGGTCACCGTAGGCGATTCCGGTGACCGGGCGGGTCGGCGCGGGCGGGGTGGGCGGCGTCGGCCGCGGGTGCGAGCCGCCGCCGCAGCCGGCCAGCAGCGGTGTCAGCAGCAGCGCGAGCGACAGGACGGCCGCCACCGTCCACCGCGGGCACGGCCGTTGACGCTCCGGCCGCTGGAGATGGCGCCGCCGCATCGTTCCTCCCGCCCGGCCCCCGCCTGGCTCCTCGGTCCCCCGAGGTCACCCGGGGCCGTCCGGTCGACCGTACACCCGAGTCGGTGGACGGCGGCGGCGGGAGGGCCGTGAGGCTCAGTCAGCGGCCGGGGCCCCGCCCCAGCGCTTCTCCACCCCCGCGAACTTCCAGTACCCCAGCGCGCAGGCCCAGACCACCACGAACAGGCCGACGATCACGAAGCCGACGTTGTTGAGGTCGATCCCGGAGATCCAGCCGCTGACCGGGTCGGTGAGGTCCAGCTGGTCGTGCAGCACGCCGACCAGTTCGATGGTGCCGATGAAGAAGGCCACCGCGATCGAGAGCCCGGTGATGGTGAGGTTGTAGTACACCTTGCGGACCGGGTTGGAGAACGCCCAGTGGTAGGCGAAGTTCATGAAGGTGCCGTCGAGGGTGTCGAACAGGCTCATGCCCGAGGCGAAGAGCAGCGGCAGCAGCAGGATCGCGTACCAGGGCAGCCCAGCGGCGGCGCCGGAGCCCGCCATCACCATCAGCGCCACCTCGGTGGCGGTGTCGAAGCCGAGTCCGAAGAGCACACCGACCGGGTACATCTGCCAGGGGCGGCTGATGGACTTGGTCAGCCGGCCCAGGATCCGGTTCATGAAGCCGCGGTTGGCCAGGTGCTTCTCCAGCTCGTGCTCGTCGAACTGGCCCGCCCGCATCGCCCTGAAGACCCGGTAGATGCCGACGAGGGCGACCAGGTTGAGCGCGGCGATCAGGTAGAGGAAGCTGCCGGAGACGCTGGTGCCGATCACGCCGAGCGTCACATGGGCGTCCGACTTGTCGTCCACCAGGGTGCCCGCGATCTTGGCGCCCATCGCGATCAGCGCCGCCATCGCCATCACGATGGAGGAGTGGCCGATGGCGAACCAGAAGCCGACCGAGACCGGGCGCTGGCCGTCGGCCATCAGCTTGCGGGTGGTGTTGTCGATGGCGGCGATGTGGTCGGCGTCGAAGGCGTGCCGCATGCCGAGGGTGTAGGCGGTGACGCCCAGACCGAGGCCGAAGACCTGGCCGCCGACCTGGTAGTGGTGCGGGGCGACCATGCCCAGCAGGACGGCGAAGCCCACCACGTGCATGGCCACGATGACCGCCAGCAGCCCGGAGGTGCGGATCGTGTCGGCGCGCTGCCAGCGCGGGGGAGTGGTGGTCGCCGGGGCTGTCGTGGCCGGGGCGGGTATGACGGGGTTTTCGGGCAGACTCATGGCAGGGAACGCCTCTCCAGCACCTCGTGGACAGTTCTCGTAAGGTGCCGTGGCCGGTCTCCTGGCTGACGGGTCGAACGTGTCCGCGGCTCGCCTTCCCGGGCGCCTTGCGGCGCCCGGTGGCGGCCCGTCGTGGACGGGCGCGACGCGGACACTTCCCGATCACAGTGGCGAGGGCCGCTCCGGTCTGGAACCCCTGTTGAGGGTCCGTCACCGGTCTTCCCGAACACCACGGCGATCAACACCGTAGGTGCTGGGTCGTCATGTCGACAAGCCCGGCCGACTGCGACGCACCTCACCCGGTGAGCTGCGGCTCCCGTGCCGTCGGGGTCAGCCGCGCGAACTCCAGCGGGGCCGAGGGGTCGATCGAGAGCTCCGCGGGGGCGGGTTCGGCCCCGGCCCGCACCAGCAGGTCGCCGACGGCGGCGACCATCGCGCCGTTGTCGGTGCACAGGCCCACCGGCGGCACCCGCAGCGCGATGCCCGCCGCCGCGCAGCGCCGTTCGGCCAGCGCACGGACCCGCGAGTTGGCGGCCACCCCGCCGACCAGCACCAGGGTGCCGATCGCGTGGTCGCGGCAGGCGCGCACCGCCTTGCGGGTCAGCGTGTCGGCGATCGCCTCCTGCAGCGCGGCGGCGGCGTCGGCGACCCGCGGCTCGGCCCCGCCCGCGCGCTGCGCCTCCACCCAGCGGGCGGCGGCGGTCTTGAGACCGGAGAAGGAGAAGGCGTAGGGCGGGTCCGCCCGGCCGCTGAGCGGGCGCGGGAAGCGGACGGCGGACCGGTCGCCCGCCTTGGCCGCGCGGTCGATCGCCGGGCCGCCCGGGTAGGGCAGGCCCAGGATCCGGGCCACCTTGTCGAAGCACTCGCCGGCCGCGTCGTCCAGGGTGTCGCCGAGGTGCACGATCGGGTCCTTGGCCAGGTCGCGCACCAGCAGCAGCGAGGTGTGGCCGCCGGAGACGATCAGCACCACGCACGGGTCGGGCAGCGGCCCGCCGTCCAGCGTCGCGGCGGCCACGTGCCCCGCCAGGTGGTGCACCCCGTACAGCGGCACGCCCAGCGAGAAGGCGTAGCCCTTGGCGGCGGCCACCCCGACCTGCAGCGCCCCGGACAGGCCGGGGCCGGTGGTGACGGCGACCGCGCCGACGTCGGCCAGGGTGAGGCCGGCGCGGTCGAGCGCCTCGCGCACCACCGGTGCCATCGCCTGGACGTGGGCGCGGGCGGCGATCTCCGGCACCACACCGCCGAACCGGGCGTGCTCGTCCATGCTGGAGGCCACCGCCTGGCCGAGCAGCACGCCGTCGCGCACCAGGCCGGCGCCGGTCTCGTCGCAGGAGGACTCGATGCCCAGCACCACGGGGGAGGCGGATACCGGCGCTGTGGACACCGGCGCCGACGGCCTTGGCGCTGCGGACACCGGCGCTGAGGGCGTCGGCGCTGCGGGCATCAGACCTCCTCCACGGCGGCCGGCCCGGCGGCGGGCACGTTGGCCGACCACTTCTCCTCGATCCGCCCGACCTTCCAGATCACCAGCGCGGCGATCCAGACGACGAAGAAGAGCCCGACGATCAGGAAGCCGAGCAGATTGATGTCGATCCCGCTGACCCAGTCCCAGAACGCCCCGTGCAGGTCGAGCTGGTCGGCGAGCAGGCCGAGCAGCTCCACGGTGCCGATGATCAGCGCGACGGCCACCGACAGGCCGGTGATGGTCAGGTTGTAGTAGACCTTGCGCACCGGCTTGGAGAACGCCCAGCCGTAGGCGAAGTTCATGAACGAGCCGTCGATGGTGTCCAGCAGCGACATACCGGCCGCGAACAGCACGGGCAGGCACAGGATCGCGTACCAGGGCAGGCCGGAGGCGGCGCCGGAGCCTGCCAGCACCAGCAGTGCCACCTCGGTGGCGGTGTCGAAGCCGAGCCCGAACAGCAGTCCCACCGGGTACATCTGCCACGGCTTGGTGATCGACTTCATCACCCGGCCGAGCAGCCGGTTCATGAAGCCGCGGTTGTTCAGCTGCTCCTCCAGGGCCGCCTCGTCGAAGTGGCCCGAACGCATCTTCCGGAACACCTTCCAGATGCCGGCCAGCACGACGAGGTTGATCGCCGCGATGATGTAGAGGAACGTGCCGGAGACAGTGGTGCCGATCAGCCCGGTGACCTGGTGCAGCTTGGAGCCGTCGTCCTCCACCGGCCCGGCGAGCGCCTTGACGCCGAGCGAGAGCAGGAAGGCCAGCCCGAAGACGATCGAGGAGTGGCCGAGCGAGAACCAGAAGCCCACCGAGAGCGGTCGCTTGCCCTCGTGCATCAGCTTGCGGGTGGTGTTGTCGATGGCGGCGATGTGGTCGGCGTCGAAGGCGTGCCGCATGCCGAGCGTGTAGGCGGTGACACCGATGCCGATGCCGAAGCTCTTGCTGCCCAGGCTCAGGTGCTGCGGGGCGACGATCGCGACCAGGGTGAACCAGCCGACGACGTGCAGGGCCAGGATGAAGCCGGCCATGCCCGCCAGGCGGGTCCACTCCTGGCGGCTCATCGAGGCGGCGGCCTGCCGCCAGCCGCCGCTGGTTCTGCCGGGGCCGGTCTTGGCGGGACTGGAGGCTGTGGTCATGGGTGTGCTCCTGCTGCTTGTGGTGACAGCGGCACAACCTAGATGCACCCTGATCCTAGTTGCAATACGGTGGCAATTAGAACGGGGGTGCCGGGGGCGCGCGGGGGGCTCGTGACAGCGGACGGCGGGTGGTGGACGGCGGGTGGTGGGCCGTGGATTGGTGCGGGGTCGGCCGGACGTCCCGGCGGGCGCCGGTTGGGAAGACGATCGTCGGTCGGAAGGACACGCCCGCGGGGAGTGCGCCCAGGTCGGCTGACGGGCCGACCCCACAGCTGACATGCTGATGCACTGTGGTGGCTATTGCAAGTGATGCGCAATAGTGTGTTCGCCGGCACGATCATCCGCGTGATCCACGTATGAAAGGGGCCGTGTCCTGATGGGCACCTACTCGCTTCCCGACCTGCCGTACGACTACTCCGCCCTGGAGCGGGCGATGTCCGCCGAGATCCTGGAGCTGCACCACTCCAAGCACCACGCCGCCTACGTCAAGGGCGCCAACGACACCATCGAGCAGCTCGCCGAGGCCCGCGACAAGGAGCAGCTCGGCGGCCTGGTCGGGCTGCAGAAGACGCTGGCCTTCCACCTCTCCGGCCACGTCCTGCACTCGCTCTTCTGGCAGAACCTCTCCCCGGAGGGCGGCGACCGCCCCGAGGGCGCCCTCGCCGACGGCATCACCGAGCACTTCGGCAGCTTCGAGGCGTTCAAGAAGCAGCTCACCGCCGCCACCGTCGGCGTCCAGGGCAGCGGCTGGGGCATCCTCTCCTGGGAGCCGCTCGGCAAGCGCCTGATCGTCGAGCAGGTCTACGACCACCACGGCAACGTCGGCCAGGGCACCACCCCGCTGCTCGCCTTCGACGCCTGGGAGCACGCGTACTACCTGCAGTACAAGAACGTCCGCCCCGACTACGTGACCCGCCTGTGGGACGTCGTCAACTGGCAGGACGTCGCCGCCCGCTTCACGGCGGCCACCAGCGCCTGACGTACTGCGACGGCCCCGCCCGGCCCCCAGGGCGCCGGGCGGGGCCGCTCTGCTACTCGAAGGCGGCCCGGACCTGGCGGGCCTCGCTGTCTGCCCCGGACGCGTTGGGGTGCACGAAGGTGCACGCCTCACCGGTGCCGGGGATCTCGGTACACAGGCCGGCCGGGGGGTCCGTCTGGTCGCCCTGGCCGGTGAGGTCGTCCTTGACCCCGTACATCCACTTCTGCGCTTCGGGCGCGCACACCCCGTGGCCGACGCTGGGACCGTAGGTGTCGACGTAGGTCGCACCGATGTCGGCGGCGTGCGCGGCGATCAGGCACCGAGGGCGGGCCGTAGAGCTTCGAGGGCGGCTGCGGGCCCAGGACACGTTCGCGCGCTGGGTGACGTGACCCGAGCTTCGGGGTTCGGGATCCGAGCGCTCTCTCCGAGGAACGGTGGGTGGTCATCTCCCGCCCACCCGCCCAATGCCTTTGCTGGTCAATGAATATGACTTCTCGTCACGACTTGACTACGTCTGGCGATCGCGGTGTACGGTTCGCGCAAAGAAACGACCCCCGCCGGTGCTACCAACACCGAACGGGGGTCTGACCGAACTTGATCGAGATCGAGGTCGATCCAGTGGCTGTCTGCCACCCTACCGCCGCGCCCGGCTACGGCAAGCGTTCCGCGCCGTCCCAAAGCCCCCGCACCCAGCAGGACTTCTCCCACCTGCCCGAACGCGAGGCCTACCTCGCCGCCTACATCGACCGTCTGCCCGACGGCGCGGCGATCGACACCAAGACCCTCGCCCGCGAACAACCCCGCTACGGCCAACAGGCCGTCCGCTCCGCCCTGCGCAAACTCGCCGACCTCGGCCACCTGCTGCGCATCCGCGAACGGGTCGGCGAGGGCCTCACCCGCTGGGTCTCGCGCACCTACTTCTCCCGCACCGCCCGCCCGGTGGTGTGGTGGCAACGCTTCCTCGCCGACCGCCGCACCACCGCCGGCGGCGGTAGCGCGGACCCCGCCCCCACGCCCCCCGCACGCTCCATCGCCTACCGCGCCCTCGCCTCCCTCGGCGCGGCGGACAAGCGGATGATGCTCTCGGCTCGCGAGTGCGAGGAGCTGGAACCCCTGGCGGCGGGCTGGTTCGCCCGCAACGTGACGGTCGAACAGTTCCGGTATGCGATGACGAACGGCCTTCCCGCCGCCGTGCAATGCGCCGGTGCCTTCACCCGCAGACGGTTGGTGGACCGAATCCCGCCAGAGCCGGAGCACGTCGGCCCCCACCGCCGGGAGGCGCCACCCCGTCCGGCCGCCGACGTCCACCGCCGGGCCACCGAAGTCCGCGCCATCCTGCGGAAAAACAGGACGGCCGTGCCGGGGTAGAACCCACCGGAATCCACCTGCGCGTCCTGGACAGCCTCTGGGGCTTCCGGGACGCGGTGGCCACCTGGCCCTGCGGGTGATCGGACTTCCCATCGGACGCGAACTCACCGCCAGCTGAACAGGCGAACCGGGGCCACGACGGCGAGGGCGCGCCGCACCGCGACACGCGATGCGGCACAGCTCCCGGCCGCCGCTGTCGCCGCCCGGCGGCCCGGCAACTCGCCCAAGCCGCATCATCGACTCGGCCACCCTCACCTTCACCGACGGCACCACTCGCACCGTCACCGGGGCCACCCCCTACTCCCGGTAAGCCGCAATGGTCGGAGGCCGCCCCGCGCGGTGGATGAGTACTTCCCCGCGCCTCGCGAGCAGGCCGCCCAGGTGCTGGCCTGCTGGCGCGGCGACGAGTGACCGCTGACGCGCTGCCAAAGTCGGCTACCTCAACTTTGGCGGCGCGCGAGCTGCGTCGACTCAGCGGATGACGGGGAACCGGTCGCACCGCCAGTCGTTCACCCGCTTGCGGATGCTCGCCACCATCGGCAGGCAGTCCACCTCGTCCGGGGTGAACCAGGCCATCTCGGACGACTCGTCCTGCGGGCGCGCTGGACTGGGGGCAGCAACGACCGCCAGAGTGAGCAGGAGGATCCGCGGCCCGCTGAGACCTCGGGAGCATGGACATGGACCCATCGCGAAGGGGCGTGCTCGGGGCGGGCCTGTACTCGGTCGCCCTGACCATCCCCGGCTGGCAGGACGTCGTCGGACGGTTCGGCAAGCTCAGGACCGACCCGCACACCCGCATCGGCATGGCCGAGGTCGAGGCGGTGATGGCCATGACCGAGCGCATCAGCGAGATGGACGACCAGTTCGGCGGGCGGACCGCCCGGCCGATGGCCGCCGCGTTCATGGTCAACAACGTTGCCCCGCACTTGCAGGCCACTGCCTCGGAGGGCGTCCGCAAGGCCATGCTGTCCGCCGCCGCGGACCACCTCTACCTGACCGGCTACATGGCCGTCGACGAGCGCCTGGACATGCTCGGCCAGAACTACTACACGAAGGCGCTGGAACTGGCCGGCGCCGCCGGCGACCACCTGACCTACTGCACCGTCCTTCGGGGGATGAGTGTGCAGGCCGTCGAACTCGGCCACGGCCAGGCCGCCCTGCGGTACGCGGACGCCGCGTCAGCCGCTTCGCCAGAGGCGGGCCCGAGGATGCGTGCGTTCCTCGCCGGACAACAGGCACACGCGCTCGCCCGGATCGGCGACCGGCGAGGAGCGCTGGCGATGCTTCACGCGGCGGAGGCAGCGATGGAACAGGCCGAGTCCAAGGCGAAGGCCCACGGCTCCTACGACCCCGCCTCACTCGCCTACCACGTGGCCCAGGTGAACTACGAACTCGGCGACCGCGAAGGCGCGATCCGCGCGCTGGAGCAGTCCGAGAAGGTCAGGCCGCACGTCTACCGCCGAGCCCGGGTCCGGCACCGCTCCATGCTCGCCGAATGGAAGCTGGAGGCCGGACTGCTGGAAGAGGCCGTCCAGACCTGGCACCTCGCACTCGACGACTACCCGCATGTCCAGTCCGGCCGGGCCGACGACCGCTTCCGAGCGATGCTGGCCGCCATCAGACCGCACGCCCGGAATCCACGCGCCCGGGACCTCCTCGAACGCGCCCGGCCGATGGCTGCCTCGCAGCTCGGCTGAGGTCCTGGGACGCGGGGGCGGGGGCAGCGCGTTGAACGGGTATGGACCGCACAACGACGGGTTCCGGATCGCCGGAGCCGCTGGAATTCCGGGCGTTCGCCGCCGCGATGGGGCGACGGCTGGTGCGCACGGCGTATCTGCTGACCGGTGGTGACGCGCATCTCGCCGAGGATCTCGCGCAGGAGGCGCTGGGGCGGATCTACGGGAAGTGGCGCCGGATATCCCGGCTGGAGAACCCGGCGGGCTATGCGCAGACGGTGCTGTTCCACACCTTCCTGTCGCACCGCCGGCGGCGGGCGAGCACCGAGCACGTCACCGACCGGTTCGCGGAGACGGCCGAGACGGCCGTCAGCGACCCGGACCCGGCGCTGCGGCTCACCATGCTCCGCGCGCTCGGCGAACTGCCCGTCCAGGACCGCGCCGTGCTGGTGCTGCGGTTCTGGGAGGACCGCAGCGTCGAGGAGACCGCGGCGGTCCTGCGGCTCAGTGCCAGCGGGGTGCGTTCCCGCAGCAGCCGGGCGCTGGAGCGGCTGCGGGCGGTGCTCGGCGACCAGTTGGACGAGTTGCCCCACCCCTGACCTGACCTGACCTCACCTGACCGTCACCACCCCATCCAGAAAGGCCCGCTCCACCATGCCCCTTGAGGACTCCATCACCGAACTCCTGCGCGAGGCCGCGGACCTCGCCCCCGACACGCCCGGCGAGCTGCTGGCCGACGGCGGCGAGCGGCGCGGCCGGCGCCGGGTCGCCCGCCGCCGGGCGGGCATCGTGGCCGGCGGTGTGGCCGTGCTGGCCGTGGCCGGTCTGGTCGCCGTCCAACTGCGCCCCGGTGACGACCGGGTGGCGCCGTCGAGCCGGCAGACCACCGCCTCTCCAGGGCCGAGCTCGGCGCTCGCCACCCTCGTGCCCCTGCTCCCGCCGGGGCGGACCAGTGAGCGGAGCGGCCCGGACCCGGTGACCGGCCAGGGGCCGGCGGCGAGGCTCGTCTTCGACGACGGCCACGGCGCCACGCTGCTGCAACTGTCCACCGCCACGGTCGGCCTGCCGCTCGGCGACGACACCGACGGAACCCAGTGCCCGGATCCGTTCATGATGCCCACCGAGGACTGCACGCGGACCGTCCGGCCGGACGGCGCGATCCTGGTCGTCGACAGGGCGGCCCCGTTCTCCACCGACCCGGCCAAGGAGTGGAGCGCGGTGTACACCCGCGTCGACGGGCGGCAGGTGCGGCTCGACGAGTACAACTCCCGTACGCCGGCCGGCCCGGCGACCCGGGCCGATCCCGCGCTGTCCGCCGAGCAGTTGACCGCCGTGGTGACCAGCAGCTCCTGGGACGGGCTGATCGGCGCGGCCCGTCCGGTCACCGCCCCGACGACCGGAACGCCCGCGCCGAAGGCTCCGCGGCCCGCCGACGTCCTGGCGACCGCCGACCGGCTGCTGCCCGCCGGTGTGCAGCACGACAACGGCACCACACCGCAGACCACCGCCGGCGAGGGGCATCTGACGGTGACCGCCGCCGGGCGCAGCAGCGTGCTGGTGATCACGGTCGATCCGCAGCTGGACCGGGGCGCCGGCGATCCCCGGGGCGCCTTCGAAGGCAGCGTCCGCGCGGGCCAGCAGCTGACCCGCGCGGTGAACGGCGGCAGCAGCGTGATCACCTCGACGACCCCCGTCACCACGAGCAGCGGCGCGCCCGCCAGCCTGTGGATGGTCGAGGCCATGCTGCCGGACGGCACCGGGGTCACCATCGACGAGACCGACGGCAGCAACGGCTACGACATCCAGCCAGGGCCGCCGGTGCTGACCATCGACCAGCTCACGGCCCTCGCCACGGACCCGGGCTGGCAGCAGCACTGAGCGGCCGTCACGCCGACCGTCAGGCGATCACCGCCTGGTAGACGGCGCGGGCCAGCCGCTCGTTCTCCGGCGCGGCGCCGCCGGGGAAGGCGAAGCGGCGGCGGGTGTAGCCGTAGGCCAGGCCGGTGCGCGGGTCGCCGAAGGCGAGGGCGCCGGCCGCGCCGGCGTGGCCGAAGGTGTCCGCGCCCAGCGCCGGGTACTCGAGGCCCAGCGCCTGGAAGCCGAGGGCGTAGCTCGCCGAACCGCCCGCCACCAGGTCCTCCCCGACCGACTGGGGCCGGGCGAAGTCGCGCACCGTGTCCGCCTTGAGCAGCGGGCCGCGGCCGTTGAAGCCGCCGAGCATCGCCGCGTACATCCCGGCGATGCCGCGCGCGTTGCCGACGCCGCCGACCGAGGCCGGGCTCTTGGCCAGCGCGGTGGGCGAGTTGACGAAGGCGACCAGGTCGAAGGCGGGGTCGGCGCTGGTGTTGAAGGCGATCGCCAGGCGGTTGTAGCGCCCGGGGTGGGCACTGGCGGCCATGGTGGCCTGCTGCTCGGCGGTCGGCAGCATGGGCAGCACGTCGCGGTGGCGGTGCCGCTCCGACTCCGGCAGGCCGAGGTAGAAGTCGAGACCGTACGGGGCCCGGACCCGCTCCTCGTAGAGCTCCTGGACGCTGCTGCCCGTCACCCGCCGTACCACCTCGCCGACCAGCGCGCCGATCGCCAGCGCGTGGTAGCCGTGGGCCGTGCCCGGCTGCCAGAACGGGCGCTGCCCGGCCAGTCGCTCGGCGATGATCCGGTCGTCGGCCAGCTCCTCGGCGGCGAAGCCGTCGTCCGCGCCGATCACCCCGGAGCGGTGCGAGAGCAGCTGGCGCAGCGTCACCGCGCCCTTGCCGTGGGCCGCGAACTCCGGCCAGTAGTCCGCTACCGTGCGGTCGAGTTCGAGCAGGCCCTCCTCCACCAGCAGGGCCGTGACCAGGTACGCGGCGCCCTTGGTCACCGAGAAGACACCGCTGAGCGAATCGCCGGTGACCTCGCCCGCCCACAAGTCGACCACCAGGCGACCGTCCTGATAGGCGGCCAGCTGCGCGCCCGGATCGACGGGCTCGGCGCCCACGAACGCCGCGAACTCCGCCCGCACCGCCTCGAACCCCTCGGCCACCGTCCCGTGGACCTCTCCTGCTCCCTGCGCCATGAAATCCCCCAAAGGTCGTCCGTAGCCGCCGGCCGTGATCACCGGCGCGCCAGGAGAACCCGGCCCTGTGCCGATTCATTCCAGGTGTCCGATCGCCTTTCCAGGCCGCGTCACGACATGACACACGATCAGGAGGGCCGGCAGGCAGCGGCGGAGTCGATTGACGCGGTGTACACACTCAGTGTAGACACTCGGTTATGACAGTTCCTCTCGCACTGCTCGGGCTGCTGGAACGGGAGCCGAGCCATGGGTATGACCTCAAGCGCGACTACGACACGTACTTCGGGCGGGGCAAGCCGCTGCTGATCGGTCAGGTGTACTCCACGCTCGGGCGGTTGGCCCGGGACGGGAAGGTGGTGGTGGGGCCGGCGGAGCCGGGGGCGGGGCCGGACCGCAAGCGGTACGTGATCACCGACAAGGGGGCCACCGAGCTGCAGAGCTGGCTCGCCGAGCCGATCGAGGCCGAACCGCACCTGCAGACGGTGCTGTTCACCAAGGTGGTGCTGGCGCTGATGCTGGGGCGCGACGCGGAGGCGTACCTCGACGTGCAGCGGGCGGCACACGTGCAGCGGATGCGGGAGCTGATGGAGATCAAGCGCACCGGTCCGCTGGTCGACAAGCTCCTCGCCGACCACGGGATGTTCCACCTGGAGGCCGACCTGCGCTGGATCGAGATCACCTCGGCCCGGCTCGGCGCGCTCAAGGCGGAGGTGCTCGGATGAGCGAGTTCTTGGTCGAGGCGCGCGAGGCGGTGCTCTCGTTCGGTCGGACGCCCGCGCTGCGCGGGGCGAACCTGGGGGTGGCGCGGGGGGAGATCCTGGCCATCATGGGGCCGAGCGGGTCGGGCAAGTCGACGCTGCTGCACTGCCTGGCGGGCATCCTGACCCCCGACAGCGGGGAGATCGTCTTCGACGGCCGGCGGGTGGACCAGCTGCGCGAGACCGAGCGCAGCGAGCTGCGGCGCGACCGGTTCGGGTTCGTCTTCCAGTTCGGCCAGTTAGTGCCGGAGTTGACCGCCGAGGAGAACGTGGCGCTGCCGCTGCTGCTCGGTGGCGTGCGTCGGTCCGCGGCGCTGGCCGAGGCGCGCGGCTGGTTCGAGCGACTCGGGCTGGAGGGTCTTCAGGGGCGCAGGTCGGGGGAGCTGTCGGGCGGTCAGGCCCAGCGCGTCGCGCTGGCCCGGGGCCTGGTGGCCAAGCCGGACGTGCTCTTCGCCGACGAGCCGACCGGGTCGCTGGACTCGCTCACCGGCGAGCAGGTGATGGAGCTGCTGGTCACCTCCGCCCGGGAGCAGGGCACCACCGTGGTCATCGTGACCCACGAGCCCCGGGTGGCGGCCTGCGCGGACCGCGAGGTCGTGGTGCGGGACGGCAAGGTCTCGGGGTTCTCGCTGGGGCGGGTGGCCTCGTGATACGCCTGGCGATGATCAGGCTCGGTCTGCGGCTGACGGTGGGCGGCGGACGGGAGGCGGCGGCGCGGCTGGCCGTCATCGCGGCGGCCACCGCCCTGGGGGTGGGCCTGCTGCTCAGCACGCTCGCCGCGACCAACGCCGTCACCACCCAGAACGACCGCAACGCCTGGCTCAACAGCGGGGGAGTCTTCGCCGGTTCGGGCGACGCCTCCGCCGAAGCGGGTGCCGCTGCCGGGTCCGTCGGCTCGACGGCGAGCCCGCAGGCGGCCACCGGCACCACCGGCGCGCGGGTGGACCCGCTGTGGTGGCAGATCGGCGCGGACAGCTACAAGGGCACCATCCTGGGCCGGGTCGATGTGGCCGCCACCGGGCCGAACTCGCCCGTCCCGCCGGGCATCCCGCGCCTGCCGGGCCCCGGCGAGTACTACGCCTCGCCGGCGCTCGCCGAGCTGCTGCGCACCGTCCCGGCCGCGCAGCTCGCCGACCGCTACCCCGGCCGCCTGATCGGCACCATCGGCGACAAGGCGCTGCCCGGCCCGGACTCGCTGATCATCGTGGTCGGCCACCGGCCCGACGAGCTCGCCGCCGGGCACCAGGCCCGCAAGCTGACCGCGATCTCGGGCCTCTCGCCGGCCGACTGCTCCAGCGGCTGTGTGGTGGGCACCGACCACAGCGGCATGAACCTGATCCTCTCGGTGGTGGCCGCCGCGCTGATCTTCCCGGTGCTGATCCTGATCGGCACGGCCACCCGGCTCGCAGCCACCCGGCGCGAGCAGCGGTTCGCCGCGATGCGGTTGGTGGGGGCGACGCCCCGGCAGATCTCGGTGGTCTCGGCCGTCGAGTCCACGGTGGCCACGGTGGCCGGTGTTCTGGTCGGCTTCGCCCTGTACCTCCTGGTGCGGCCGGAGCTGGCGTCGGTGAACTTCACCGGCACGCTCTTCTTCCGCGCCGACCTGGCGCTCAGCCCGGCCGACGTGCTGGTGGTCGCCCTCGGCGTGCCGGTCGCGGCCGCGGTCTCGGCCCGGATCGCGCTGCGCCGGGTGCAGATCTCCCCACTGGGCGTCAGCCGGCGGGTCACGCCGCGCCCGCCGCGGGCCTACCGGGTGATCCCGCTGGTCGGCGGCCTGCTGGAACTCGGCTACTTCATCGGCCGGCGTCCCGCGACCATCGACGGCCAGACCTACGCGTTCCTGACGGGGATCCTGCTGGTGCTGGCCGGGATCGTGGTCGCCGGGCCGTGGCTGACCATGGCCGGCGGCCGGCTGATGGCCAGAGGGACCAGCCGGCCGGACCGTCTGGTCGCCGGGCGGCGCCTGGCGGACGATCCGAAGGGCGGCTTCCGGGCGGTCAGCGGGCTGGTGCTGGCGCTCTGCGTCACCAGCGGCGCGGTCGGGGTGATCACCTCGATGGTCGCCGAGCGCGGCATTCCGGGCGGCAGCGCGGCGATCCGCAACACCCTGATCGCCGACTACATCGACTTCGACAACCAGGGCCGGCAGATCAACACGGTGACCCCGCCGCCGGACGCGGTGCTGACCGAACTGCGGGCGATCCCGGGCGTGCAGGGTGTGCTGGTCAACCACGAGGACCCGAGCTACGTCCGCGGGCCCGGCTACGGCGGCGGCCTGGTGACCTGCGCGCAGCTGGCCACCCTGCCGTCGGCCTTCGGCGCCTGCCCGGCCGGCGCGCAGACGGCGGCGGTCAACTCGGCCTTCGACATCATCGGCCTGCAGGGCCCCGACGCACCGCCCTGGCCGACGGTCTGGCCGGCCGCCACGGACTCCGCCGCGCAGCTCCAGCAGGACACCCGGGTCCAGGAGATCGACGTGGCCACCGACGGTTCGACAGCGGCGATCGAGCGGGCCCGGACCCTGTTGGTGCGCGCCTACCCGGGCGAGAGCCCGCCCGTGACCATCGGCGAGGACCGCGCGCGCAGGGCGCAGGAACTCGCCGGCTTCCAGCGGCTGGCCGATGTGGTGATCGGCGTCAGTTTCCCGATCGCCGGCTGCAGCCTGGCGGTGAGCGTGGCCGGCGGTCTGGCCGACCGCAAGCGCCCGTTCAGCCTGCTGCGGCTGACCGGGGTGCGGCTGGCGGTGCTGCGCCGGATCGTGCTGCTGGAGAGTGCGGTGCCGCTCTTCGTGGTCGCCGCGGTGGCGATCGGGACCGGATTCCTGGCCGCCGCGCTCTTCCTGAAGGCGCAGCTCGACTACACGCTCCGGGCCCCCGGCGGCGACTACTACCTGATGGTCGTCCTGGGGCTGGCCGCCGGGCTCGGGGTGATCGCCGCCACCCTGCCGCTGCTGCGGCGGATCACCGGACCGGAGGTGGCCCGCAACGATTGAGCCAATCACCACGAGGGTGCGCGCGGGTGCCGCAACGGTGTCCGGTCCTGGGGAGAGCTCCTGGGCCGGGCGCCGTTGCGTCGTATTCAGGCCGGATATCGGCCGGCTGACGGCCACGGATCCGCATGTGTACTGAGCGTTTCCCCCACCGTCATCCGTTACCCCTGATAGCGCGGTCATCCGGCCGCTATGCGGCGGGGGAGGAAAGAGGGGCGTGAGATGAGTGCTCAGGTGACGGCCGGACAGCTGCTGCGCGGGCAGCGCCAGGCGTGTTCCGACGTTCGCACGGTGCCCCCGGGACGGATGGTCAAGAAGGGCGGGGGGCCGGTGCCGGACGTCATGGTGCTGACCAGAGCCGCCGATCCGATCGCCCGGGCCGGTCTGCAGAGCTACCTGCGCGCCGTCCCGGGGGTGACCCTGGTCGACGACCGGCCGCCGGGCCTGCGCTGCACGGTGGTCCAGCTCGCCGACTCGGTCAGCCCCGAGCTGCTGCGCGAGGCGCGGCTGCTGGCCGCCGATCCGCGGCTGCGCCTGGTGCTGATCCTCGGCCGGCTCCAGGAGTCCGAGCTGCTCGACGTGGTGAGCTGCGGGGTGACCTCCATCCTGTGGCGGCACGAGGTGACCCAGGCCCGCCTGCTGAAGGCGGTCCACAGCGCGCAGACCGGCCGCAACTCGCTGCCGACCGACCTGCTCTCCCGGTTGCTCGACCAGGTCGGCCGCACCGGGCGGCCGGGCGCGGGCGCGGGCGCGTCGGGCGGTGCGGGCGCGGCCGCGGGGGCCGGGGCCGGTGCGGCGCGGGCGACGGCCCAGGCGGTGGACGATGCCGCGGGCGCGCTGAGCGAGCGGGAGACCGGGATCCTGCGGCTGGTCGCCGACGGCCTGGACACCGCGGAGATCGCCGACACCCTCGGCTACTCCGAGCGCTGGGTGAAGAACGTGCTGCACGGCCTCACCACCCGGCTGAGCCTGCGCAACCGCTCGCACGCCGTCGCCTACGCGCTGCGCCGGGGGCTGATCTAGCGCCTGTCCTCCTTAGCGCCTGCTGCTGGGGAGCGGGAGCTCGCAGGGGTCGCCGAACCAGGTGCGCAGCGCTGCCTGCGGCTGGTCGGCGGCGTCCTGCCCGACCCAGCAGACGTAGCCGTCGGGGCGGACCAGCAGGGCCTGGGCACCGCCCTGGGCATCGGCCCGGTCATCGGCCCGGGCACCGGTGAAGGCTTCCGGGGCGACCGCCCGGTCGACGCGGTCGGCCCACGGCGCCAGCACGGCCGCCAGGTCCGGGCGCTCGCCGCGGGTCAGCAGCAGCCCACGGCCGGCGGGCAGTTCGAGCCTCGGCAGCCGGGCGCCCAGCAGCGGGTGCGCGGGGGAGCCGGGCAGCTCGTAGCGGATGCCCAGGCCCGAGATCATCCCGGCGATCCGCCGGTTGGCCTGCTCCTCCGTCAGCAGCCCGGCCACGATGGCGCGCAGCCCCTGCACGTCGATGTCCGGGACCAGCAGGACGCCCTGCGCCCTGGTGTTCTCCAGCACCTGCGCCCCCACCGGGTGGCGCTCGGTGTGGTAGCTGTCCAGCAGGCCGGCGGGGGCCCAGCCGTTCAGGGTGGCGGCGAGCTTCCAACCGAGGTTGAAGGCGTCCTGGAGGCCGAGGTTCAGCCCCTGCCCGCCCGCGGGGGTGTGG
Source organism: Kitasatospora sp. NBC_01302 (assembly GCF_035976515.1). Classification (NCBI taxonomy): domain Bacteria; kingdom Bacillati; phylum Actinomycetota; class Actinomycetes; order Kitasatosporales; family Streptomycetaceae; genus Kitasatospora; species Kitasatospora sp. NBC_01302. The sequence goes on along the minus strand of NZ_CP108404.1, from coordinate 2,546,117 downwards.
ATGTGCGCGGCGTCCCCGGCCAGCAGCACCCGCCCCGTGCGGTACTGCTCCACCTGCCGCGAGGCGTCGGTGAACCGCGAGGCGATGCGCAGCTCGCGCAGCCGGTAGCGCTCGCCGTGGTGGCGGTGCAGCGCGGTGGCGACCTCGGCCCCGGTGACCGGTGCGGTGCGCTCCAGCTGCTGCTGCTCGGGGCCGGTGAACAGCACCCGGTGCAGACCCTGGTCGAGCGGCAGGACCACGCAGAGGCCGCCGGCGTCCGGGGCCAGCTCCGGCAGCCGCCAGTCGGTGGACTCCTCGGAGCGGGTCTCCAGGACGACGTCCGCGACGACCATGGAGACGCGGCCGTCCCGGCCGGGGAAGCCCACCTTCAGCAGGCGGCGCACCGTGCTGCGCCCGCCGTCGGTGCCCACCAGGTAGCGGGCCCGCAGCTGCTGCGGGACGGCCGAGCCGTCGGTGCGGTCCGGGGCGCCCGGGCTGCCTTGGCCGTCCGGGCCGCCCTGGCCGTCCGGGCCGGTGACCGTGACGGTCACGCCGGTCTCGTCCTGGACGAGGTCGAGCAGCTCGCACCCGCGCCGCACCGGCACCCGGTGCTCGCCGAGCAGCTCCTCCAGGAAGCCCTCGACCCGGGCCTGCGGGATGCCCACCTGGTAGGGGAAGGGGGAGTCGAACACCCCGTAGTCCAGCGGGAGTCCGGCGAAGTGGCCGCCGGGGACGGTGTCCACCGCCCGGCTGAGCAGCGGCTCCAGCCAGCCGCGCAGCTGGAGCATCTCGGCCGAGCGCGGCTGCAGGCTCAACGCCTTGGACTGGCCGGAGCGTTCGGTCAGCCGCTCGACCACCAGGGTGCTGATCCCGGCCAGCCGCAGCTCGTTGGCCAGCAGCAGGCCGGTGGGGCCGGCGCCGGCGATCAGCACGTCGGCGTCCAGCCGGTCGGCGCGGTTGTCGCGGTCGTCGTGCCGGGCGGCGGTGCCGGGGGTGGAGACGATCGTGGTGTCGGTGCTCATCGCGGATCAGACCTTCAGACCGTTGCGGTTGACGTACCAGAAGTGGAAGCCGAACAGACCGCCCAGCACCACCAGCCACTGCAGCGAGCTCACCAGCGGCACGAGGTCGACCGGCAGCGTGTAGGCCAGCACCACCCGGACGACGGCGTCGACGGTGAACCCGAGGCCCCAGACGGTGGTGAGCGTGCGGATGTGGTGGCGGAAGGTCGCGTCGTAGGCCCAGCGGCCCACCCACTCCTCGGCGCCCGCCTCACCGATCTTGGTGGCGACGATCGACCGCGCCGCGGTCAGCATGAACGGGCGCTGGGTCGCCAGGGTGCCCAGCACCCAGATCCCGATCACGCCGAACACCCAGCTGTCGCGCACCAGCAGCACCCGGGGGCTGCCGCTGACCATCGACATCAGCGCGCCGACCACGATCAGCACCAGCGTGAAGACCGGCATCACCTCGACCCGGCGGCTGCGGACCATCCCGAGCACCAGCCACGGCACCAGCAGCAGGCTGCTGATCAGCAGCGAGGCCCACTGGCTGAGCCCCACCCCGTGCAGCAGGTAGTAGCCGCCGAGCGGCACGGCCAGCTCGAAGACCAGCGACTTGGTCAGCTGCCGCTTGGCGGCGCGGGCCTTCTCCGCGGCGCTCGGCCCAGTGCTCGGCCCGGCGCTCGGTGCGGCCTCGGCCTCGGCCGCGGCGGCCGGCGCAGCGGCTTCCTGCTCGGTCGACGTGTTCACGTTCTCCCCCATCACGTTCGTCCCTCCCATGACGTGCTTCCTCCCCTGTCCTGCGTGTCCGTGCGGACTGTCCCGCTACGGTTCGGCGCGGGTCGCCCGGTCGAAGATGTCGGCCAGCTCCCGGCCCGCCCGGGCCACGTCGAACTCCGGATCCCCCACCCAGCGCAGCACCACGGCGTCGATGGCCCCGCGCAGGGCGGTGAGCATCACCCGGGCATCGAACTCCCGGAACTCGCCGGCCCGTTGTGCCGCGTGGACCGCCTGCTCCTGGCTGTCGATCACCAGCTGGACGGCGGCGTTGTAGCCCGCCCGGGTCGGATCGTCCCCGCCCAGGTTGGGCAGGACCTCGATCAGCGCCTTCAGGTGCTGGGGGCAGACCGAGAGCAGCTCGATGTTGGACTCGATGAACGTCCGCAACCGTTCGCGCGCACCCTCGGCCGCGTCGACCCTGGGCGCCATGTACTCGGTGGTCACCCGGGTCACCTCGGCGACGACCTCGTGCATCAGGTCGTCCTTGCCGGCGAAGTGGTACGAGATCATCCCGGTGCTGCTCAGTCCGGCCTGCTTCGCGATCCGGCTGAACGAGGCCTTCGCGTAGCCGACTTCGGCGGCCACCTCGATCGCGGCCTGCACGATCTGTGCTCGGCGCCCCGACTCGGTGAACGTCCGGCCCATTCCCCACACCCTCCTGCTTGCCCGAGCAAGTTCTTGCTTGCCCGAGCAAGACTGTAGAGCAGTTTGCTTGCCCGAGCAAGAACTTGCTCGGGCAAGCAGGGGCGGGGTGGTCGGCGGCCGACCGTCGGTCAGCGGAGCTGGGCCCAGGGGGCGTTGGTGCGCTCGGCGCGGCGGACTGCCGTTGCCGTGGCGGCCGCGGTGGCCAGGAGCAGCAGAGCGGCCGAGAGGAGGGGAAGGACGGGGGCGTGGTGGTGCAGGAAGAGGGCGCCGGCCAGGACGCCGAGGAACATCGCGGCGGCGGAGAGCAGGCGGCGCCCGATCCGGCTGCCCGCCCCGCCCGCGGCCCGGCTGTCGGCGGCGATGCCGGTGATGGTGAGGGTCAGCACGGTGGTGGTCAGGTCGGGCACCGCCAGTGCGCGGGCGGCGGCGTTCTGCAGACCCATGGCCAGGCCGAGCAGGACGATCAGCAGCTGCCGGGCGGGGGCCGGGAAGGGCGCGGCGGACAGCCAGGCGGTGACCAGTGCGCCGAGTACCAGGACGCTCTGCAGCAGCAGGGCCGCGAGCAGCACCCGCCCCTGATGGCGCCGCAGCCGGTGCACGAGCAGGCCGCCGGCGAAGGCCCCGACGGCGAAGGCGGCCAGGGCGAGCAGCGAGGCGCTCAGCGAGAAGCCGGGGGCGCCGCCGAGGGTGAGTGCGAGGAAGACCACGTTCCCGGTCATGTTGGCCACGAAGACATGGCCGAGCGCCAGGTAGCTGAAGGCGTCCACCAGCCCGGTGACCACGGTCAGCGCCAGCAGCAGCGGCGGCAGCGGCCCGTGCGGCGCACCCGGGCCGGGGCGCAGCGTGCGGTACGCCTCGTGCAGCGCGGTGGAGCGGGTGGCGGGGCTCGTGGTGGCGGCGGGCATGGCGGGACTCCGGGATCCGGCGGCGGACTGGGTGGGTGGCTCCAGCCTGCCGCCGGAGCCGTCCATCCGTCCAACAGATGAAACAGCTCTCAGCGATCGGTCGGACAGATCAATGGTTCAGGCAGATCAGTCGACGCGGCCGGTGCCGAGGACCGCCAGGAAGGCCGCCCCCGCCGGGGACAGCCGGGCGGCGTCGTGGACCACCGAGACCTCGTTCACCGCCTGCCTGTCGGTCAGCGCCAGGACGGCCGCGCCCGTGGTCAGCGACTCGCACGAACCCGGGCCGCGGACCGCCGAGCGCGGCACCACGGTGATGCCGACCCCGGCGGCGGCGAGGCGGACCATGTCGTGGATCTGGCCGATCTCGAAGGACTGGTCCGCCGCCAGCCCGGCCCGGGCGAAGGCCGCCTCCACCTGGTGCCGCAGGCCGGTGCCCCGGGCGCCCTGGATCAGCGTCGGGTACTCCCCGGCGGCCCCGGCCAGCTCGGTCAGCGCGATCCGCGCCCGCCCGGCCAGCGGGTGGGCGCCGGGGACGACGGCCACCAGGGGGTCGCGGGCCAGCACCTGCCGCACCAGGCCGGCCGTGGTCGCCCGGTCCGCGACCAGGCCGACCACGGCGAGGTCCAGGGTGCCCTCGGCGACCGCGGCGACCATCTCGGCGCTGGGCGCGGTGCGCACGTGCAGTTCGATCCCCGGATACCGGCGGCGGTACTCGCCGAGCACCGCGGCCACGTCCGTCGCGCCGCCCGCGGTCTGGATCAGCCCCAGGCGCAGCCGCCCGCGGCGCAGGCCGGTGAGGGCGTCCAGTTCGGCGCGGGCGTCGTCGACCTCGGCCAGGATCCGGCGGGCCAGCGGGACCAGCAGCTCGCCGGCCGCCGTCAGCCGCACCGAGCGGCTGGTGCGGTGGAAGAGCCGGGCGCCGACCTCGCCCTCCAGCCGGGCGACCTGCTGGCTCAGCGCGGACTGGGCGACGAAGCAGTCGGCGGCCGCCCGGGTGAAGCTGCCGGTCTCGGCGACGGCCAGGAAGTACTTCAGGTACCGCAGCTCCACCATGCCTCCCACTACGCCTCGGACCCGTGGGTAAACCTTAAGGAAGGAGAAGTTCACCGCCGCCACACCGCCCCATGAAGTTCACTATTTCGCCAGTCCACCGACAACTACGGCGCCGCCGCTCGCCTCTACGCTTTATCCGCACCGAAGCCGGGCGGATCGCGCCGCCCGGCCAACGCCCCCGCACCGCCGTCGCATCCGCAGCCGCCCCAGCGGTGCGGCGGGCTCCGCACCCTCTTCTCCCCGAGCCGGCAACCGGGCCTGGCTCGTTCCTCCCTGGAGTCTTCATGCGTTCGAGGTCGCGTCTTGCCGGGCTGTGCGCCGTCGCCATGACGAGTGCCGTGGCGCTCACCGCCGCCCTGTCCACCAGCGGTTCCGCCGTCGCCGCCGGCGCGAGCGTCAGCGCCGCCGCCGTTCCGGCGTTCTCGCACATCGTGGTCGTGATGGAGGAGAACCACTCCTACGACGACATCATCGGCGACACCAGTGACGCCCCCTACATCAACTCGCTGGCCGGCCAGGGCGCGCTGATGACCTCCTCGTTCGGTGTCTCGCACCCCAGCGAGCCCAACTACATGGCGATCTTCGGCGGCAGCACCTTCGGTCTGAGCGCCGACTCCTGCCCGGTGAGCGAGGGCAAGACCGCCAACCTCGGCTCCGAACTGCTGGCCGCCGGAAAGACGTTCAAGGGCTACTCGGAGGGCCTGCCCTCGGTCGGCTCCACCAAGTGCACCTCGGGCGCGTACGCCCGCAAGCACGCGCCGTGGGCCAACTTCAGCAACGTCCCGACCGCCGACCAGCAGCCGTTCACCGCGTTCCCCACGGACTACAACACGCTGCCCACCGTGTCGTTCGTGATCCCGAACCTGGACGACGACATGCACGACGGCACCATCGCCGACGGCGACTCCTGGCTGCAGAACAACCTCTCGGCGTACGCCACCTGGGCCCAGCAGAACAACAGCCTGCTGGTGGTCACCTGGGACGAGGACGACTACACCGAGAGCAACCAGATCCCCACCATCTTCGTCGGCGCCCACGTCCAGCCGGGCCAGTACAGCGAGCAGATCAACCACTACAACGTGCTCGCCACCCTGGAGCAGGCGTACGGGCTGCCGCTGGCGGGCCAGAGCAGCAGCGCCGCGCCGATCACCGACATCTGGGACTGACACCGGCCGCCCAGGGCTTGTCCGACAGGCCCGTGCGCCGCTGAGCACAGCGACCACCAGGTCATCCGTCCGGTACCGGGCCCCGCGTGCGGGGCCCGGTACCCCCGCCCGACCGAAGGACCCCGCCAGCCATGCCGGAGCGAACGCCTTCCCCACCCACCGCCAGCCCCCGGTCCGGGCGCCGGCTGCGCGCCGCGCTGCTCGGCGTCCTCGTGCTGGGCACCGCCACCCTGCTCGGCTCCGCCCTCGCCGACGGCCAGGCGCACCCGCCGGGCGGCAAGCTGGCAGTGGACACCACCGGTTGCGGCGCACCGCCCGCCACCCTGCCCGCGGGCCGGCTCTCCTTCGACGTCACCAACAACTCCAAGGTCTTCGTCACGGTCTACGTCATCTCCCCGGACGGCACCCTCGCCTACGCGGAGATCCCCTGGCTCGGCCCGGGCAGGACGCTGCCGCTGGACACCACCCTGAACGGCGGCCAGTACGCCGTCCGCTGCGTCTTCTCCAGCGGCCCGGTGGCCACCAGCAGCGCGATCCGCCTCGACGGCACCGCCGCGGACGCCGTGGCCGGCTACCGCCCGATGTCGGACAAGGAGCTGACCGGACCGGTCAACGCCTACCGCGCCTACGTCACCGCGGCGCTGCCGAAGCTGCTCGCCGCCGCCCGGACCCTGGACGCCGACGTGGCCCGGGGCGACCTGAACGCGGCCCGCGCCGACTGGCTGCCCGCCCACCTGGACTACGAGCGCCTGGGCGCCGCCTACAACTCCTTCGGCGACTACGACGACGCGCTGAACGGCATGGCCAACGGCCTGCCGCAGGGCGTCGACACCCCGGGCTGGACCGGCTTCTTCGCGCTGGAGCACGCCCTGTGGCACGGCTGGACCGCCGAGCAGGTGCGTCCGCTCAGCCAGCAGCTGGTGACCGACGCGAGCGGCCTGATCGACGACTTCCCCAGCGAGGACACCGACCCGGGCAACCTGCCGCTGCGCGCCCACGAGATCCTGGAGAACGCGCTGCAGTTCCAGCTCGGCGGCATCGCCGACTACGGCAGCGACAGCACCCTGGCCACCCTGGACGCCAACATCCAGGGCACCCAGGAGGTGCTCGGCACCATCGCCCCGGTCGTCCAGGAGCTGGACGCCGACCTGCTCGGCCGGCTCAACGGCCAACTGGCCGCCTACCAGAGCGAGGTGGCCGGCTACCGCGCCGCCGACGGCTCCTGGCCCGCCCTGAGCAGGCTCGGTACCGCCCAGCGCCAGCGGCTGAACGCCGACCTCGGCGGGCTCCTGGAGCAACTCGCCGCCCTGCCCAACCTGCTCACCCCGAGGAACCACGCATGACCGAGACCGACTCGCCCGAGGAGCAGCCTGGTTCGGCCGGGCAGCAGCTGCCCGCGGCCTGTCCGATGGCGGGGCCGACGCTGCGGCGGCGGGCGTTCCTGCGGGGGGCCACGATCGGTGGGGCGGTCGGGGCCGGGGCGCTGGCCGGGGCGTTCGCGGGCAGTGCCGCGGCGGATCCGGCACCCGGTCCGTCCGGGCGGGCGATCCCGTTCCACGGGCAGCACCAGGCGGGCATCAGCACGCCGCAGCAGGCGGCCGCCTCGTTCGTCTCGTTCACCGTGCTGGCCACCGACCGGCCGGGGCTCCAGGAGCTGTTCCGGACGCTGACCGAGCGGATCCGCGCGCTGACCGTGGGCGGCCCGGTGCCGGCCACCGACCTCGCCTCGCCGCCCACCGACAGCGCCACCCTGGGGCCGGTGCTGCCCAACGACGGTCTGACCGTCACGGTGAGCGTCGGCGCCTCGCTCTTCGACGGCCGCTACGGGCTGGCCGCGCGCAAACCCGCCCAGCTGGTGGCGATGCCCGCCTTCCCGGACGACGACCTGGTCGGCTCCAAGGAGCTGCACGGCGACCTGATGCTGCAGATCTGCGCCGACTCGCGGGACACCGTGATGCACGCACTGCGCGACATCGCCAAGCACACCCGCGGTGCCATGCAGGCGAGTTGGAAGGTCGACGGGTTCCACGCCGCGCCGCGTCCCAGCGGCACCCCGCGCAACCAGCTCGGCTTCAAGGACGGCATCGCCAACCCCGACCCGGGCAACCGCACGCTGGCGGACCAGGTGCTGTGGACGCACGGCGGGGCGAACGGCGAACCGGCCTGGGTGGAGGGCGGGTCGTACCAGGTGGTGCGGATCATCCGGATGCTGGTCGAGTTCTGGGACCGGGTCTCGCTGAACGAGCAGGAGCGGATGATCGGCCGTCGCCGCGACTCCGGCGCGCCGCTGGACGGCACCAAGGAGAGCGACATCCCCAACTACCCGGCCGATCCGCAGAACCTGCTGATCCCGATGAACGCGCACATCCGGCTGGCCAATCCGCGCACGCCCGACACGTTCGACCAGCAGATCCTGCGCCGGGGCTACAACTACGAGCGGGGGATCGACCTGAACGGCAACCTGGACGTGGGGCTGGTCTTCTGCTGCTACCAGCAGGACGTGGCCCGGCAGTTCCAGACCGTGCAGCAGCGGCTGGCCGGGGAGCCGCTGGTCGACTACATCTCGCCCACCGGCGGCGGCTACTTCTTCGCGCTGCCGGGGGTGCCCGGACCGGCGGACACGCTGGCCGCGGGGCTGTTTGCCTGACGGAGCGTCACGGTGTGCTGCGCGGGCGGTGCGTGAACCGCCCGCGCAGCGGCCCGCGTGGTCAGCCGCTGGTGCAGCCGTCCGTCGTGCAGCTGTGCCAGGCGCCCCAGGGGCCGCCCGGGGTGAGCTCGGAGATCTCGCAGTAGTACCCGGAGGAGGCGTCCCACAGGTGGGCGACGGCGGTGAGGGTGCCGTCGGCGGCCTGGGTGACCTTGGTCGGGGTGCCGACCGACTCGGGTTCGGGACCGGCGCCCAGGTCGGTCCAGCTGCCCCAGCTGCCGCTGGCGTCCTGCTCGTCGACGTAGAGCTCGGGCACGCTGCCGATGTCGTAGACCTCGAAGAAGGCGAGCGAGCCGTCGGCGCGCTGGAACACCGTCGGGTAGCCGAAGAACCTCGGGATGCCCGCGGATCCCGGGCCGAAGGCGGTCGGCGCCGACCAGGCGCCGTCCGGGGCGAGTTGCGCGATCCGCACCACGGTGGAGGTCTCGTACTCGACGGTGAACACCTCCAGGCGGCCGTCCGCGTCGACCCCGGCCGACAGCACCGGGTTCTGGAAGTTCACCGGGGTGTCGAGGACTTGGCTCCAGTCGCCCCAGGAGCCGCCCGGGATGGACTGGGTGCGGTAGAAGAGCCGCTCGTTGGGAGTGTTCCCGGGCAGCGAGAAGATCGCGAACTCGGCCACCCGGCCGTCCGCCCGGGTCACCGAGACGGACTCCTCCAGGGGGCCGGGGTCGGCCTTGGCTGTCCGCGCTGCTGCCTCTGCCTGTGCCTGTGCCTGCGCCCGTGCCTGTGCCTGTGCCTGCGCCCGTGCCGGTTGTTGTGCGTGTGCGGCCGGTGCGAGGACGATCGCGGCGGCGCAGGCGGCGGCCACCACCAGCGCCTGCCGTGAGCCCTTCCCACGCATAGCTGTTCCCTTCCGTTCGGGGGACGGCCCGGCGGGGTGGTGAACCCGGGCCGCGTGTCATCCTGCCGGGTGGAAGCCGGAGAAACCGCCGGACGAGGGGATTTGGCTCAAAAGGTGGCGGCGGCCAGGCCCGCCCGCACCAGGTGGGTGGAGATCCGCAGGTCGCCGCGGCGGATCTCCAGCACCTGCCGGTAGGGCAGCAGTGACCAACTGCCGTCGTCCTGCGCTCCGATCCCGCTGGAGGCGACCACCACGCGGTCGGCCCGGGCCTGGTAGCGCAGCCGGAAGAAGTCCGGGCCGCGGCGCCGGCTGACCTCCGAGTCCGGGTTCTCCTCCGCGTAGGCGTAGAGCGCGTCGGGGGTGAGCAGCAGGCAGTTGAGGCTGGCGAAGTCGGCGCGGGCGCGGATGTCGGCGGCGGCCAGGGCGAGCGCGTCGACCGGGTCCTGGTCGTGCAGCCGGGTGAGCACCCGCAGGAAGTAGCGCTCGGAGTCGGTGCTCCCGCCGGCGCCCGCCAGCAGGTCGGGGTCGATCAGCTCGTCGAGCGCATCGCGCGGCGCGAAGTACCCGTTGTGCGCGAAGGCTAGCGCGCCGGCGGTGAACGGGTGGGTGTTGCCCGGCTCGGTCGCCAGGCCGGGGCTGGCCATCCGGATGTGCAGCAGGGCGGCGTCGGTGACCGAGCCGGCCAGCGTCCGGGTGAAGGCGGGGCTCGCATGGGCGGGCAACAGGTCCCGGCCGACCGCGAGTTCGCCGTTGGCCTGCCAGGCCGCGATGCCCCAGCCGTCACGGTGTTCGCGGGAGAGCCCGGCGAACGGCTCGATCAGGTCGGTCAGCGCGTCGGCCAACCGCGTCGGGACGTGCGTGACCACGCCGAGCAGGCGGCACATGCCGGATCCTTTCAGCTTGCAGGAAGAGGTGACGGTGCATCAGCCGCGCTGGCGGCGTTCCAGGCGCCCGGCGAGCCAGGACAGGCTCGCGTTGATCAGGACGTAGCAGGCGGCGCCGACCAGGTAGCTGGAGAGCACGGTGTGGTAGTACTCGCCCAACACCTGGGTCTGGTGCAGCAGTTCCAGGTAGCTGACCACATAGCCGAGCGAGGAGTCCTTGAGCAGCCGCACCAACTGGCTGACCAGGGCGGGCAGCAGTTTGCGGACGGCCTGCGGCAGCACCACCCAGCGCATCGCCTGCCAGTAGGTCATCCCCAGGCTCTGGGCCGCCTCCGCCTGGCCGCGCGGCTGGGCGAGCACGCCGGCCCGGAAGACCTCCGCGACCACCGGCACGTTGCTCAGTGCGATCGGGATCAGCAGCTGCCAGAAGATCGGGAAGGTCAGCCCGGCCCGCGGCAGCGCGAACAGGAAGACGTAGAGGAGCAGCAGCAGCGGCACGGCGCGGAACAGCTCCACGTAGCCGCGGGCGAGCGCGCGGGCCACCCGGCTGCGGCTCAGGCGCACCAGCGCGACCAGCGCCCCCAGCGGGAAGGCGATGGCCGCGCCGACCACCGTGACCAGCAGGGTCTTCTCGATGCCGTCGAGCAGGAAGCGGATGATCGGCCACTTGCCGTACATCGACCACTGGTCGGCGGCCAGTTGCCCGTGGTCGGCGAACTGGCGCAGCACCAGGGCGAGCAGGCCGGCGATCACCACCAGCGAGGCACCGGTGGCGATCCTGATCCGGCGCCGGGCCCGAGGGCCCGGCTCGTCGAAGAGCAGGCGGCTCTCGTCGCTCATCGCCGGATCGCCACCTTTCGTTCGATCCGTCCGGCGATCAGGCCGGAGGTCAGCGTGATCAGCACGTACACCACCGTGGTCGCGGCGAAACTGGTCAGCGGCTGGTCGTACTTGAGGGTCACGAACTGGGCCTGGCCGGTCATCTCGGCCACCCCGACGGCCGCGGCCAGCGAGGTGCTCAGCGCGACCGCGATGAAGACGTTGGCCAGCGGCTGCACCATCGAGCGCAGCGCCTGCGGCAGGATGATGTGCCGGATGCTCTGCGTGGCGGTCAGCCCCAGCGCGCGGGCGGCCTCGGCCTGACCGAGGGGCACGGTGCGGATGCCGGCCCGCAGCACCTCGCAGATGAACGCCGCCCAGTACAGCGCCATGGTCAGCGTCACGGTGGCGAAGAGCGAGAAGAGCAGGCCGACGTCCGGCAGGCCGAAGACGAAGAGCACCAGCAGCACCAGCAGCGGCACGTTGCGGAAGACCGTGACGTACGCGGTGCCCAGCGCGCGCAGCGGCGGCACGGGGCTGATCCGGCACACGGCCAGCAGCACACCCAGGCCCAGCGCGCCGGTGAAGGCGATCGCCGTCATGGCGAGGGTGAGCTGCAGGCCGTGGCCGAGCGGCCCGAGCGTCTCGTGGAGTCCGGCGGGCAAGACCGTCAACTGCCCTGTGCGGAGCCGATCGCCGGCGGCGTCGGCGCGTCACCGCTGAGCACGGTGCCGATGGTGGACTGCCAGAGCTTGGTCCATTCGCCGTCGGACTCGAGGGTCTTGAGCCAGTCGTTGACGAAGGTCTTCATCTCGGGCGAGGCCAGCGGCAGGCCGATCCCGTAGGGCTCGGTGGTGAACGGCTGCCCGACCACCTTGACCTTCGGGTCGCGGACCTGGTCACCGAGCAGCAGCGCCTGGTCCAGCACGTAGGCGTCGGCGCGGCCCTGTTCGACGGCCTGCTCGCACTCGGCGTTGGTCTGGAAGAGGATCACGTGGGCGCTGGGCGCGTACTGCTTGAGGTCGTTGGCGGCCGTCGAACTCGACTCCGTGCAGACCGTCTTGTTGGCCAGGTCGGCCACCTTGGTGATGGAGGTGTTCCCCTTGGCCACCAGGATCGCGTCACCCGAGGAGTAGTACGGACCGGCGAAGGCGACCTTCTGGGCCCGCGCGGGGGTGATCGTGTAGGTGGCGAAGACGCTGTCGACGGTGGCGTTCTGCAGCAGCGTCTCGCGGGTGTCCGCGGTGACCAGCACCAGGTTCACGCTGGGCTTGCCGGTGATGTACTTGGCGAGCATCTGGGCGAGTCCGGCGTCGAAGCCGGTGAGCTTGCCGGTGACCGGGTCCTTGAGCGAGAAGAGCGCCGAGGCGTCGGTCCCGCCGACGTTCAGCGTGCCGCGCGCCTTGATCTTCGCCATCAGGCTGCCGGCCGGGATGGCCGAGTCGGGCGCCACCGGGGCGCCGTCGATGACCTGTTGGAAGGTCGGCGCGCCGGCGGGGTGCGAGCCGGAGCCGCTCGGCGCGGGCAGGCTGCCGGACGAACCGCACGCGGCCAGGGCGGTGGCCAGGGCGGCGGTCAGCGCGGTGGCGGCCAGGGTGCGCGCCGACGTACGTATTCTCGCCTTCATGGGCGTGGTGTCCTCCGTCGCTGTGCGAGATGGTGACGGTGCGTCAGATGCGTTAGTGGCTGAGGATCTTGGAGAGGAAGTCCCTGGCCCGCTCGGTCCGCGGGGCGCTGAAGAACTCCTGCGGCGTGCCGGTCTCCAGGATCCGGCCCTGGTCCAGGAAGACGATCCGGTCGGCGGCGCGGCGGGCGAAGCCCATCTCGTGGGTGACCACGAGCATGGTCATGCCCTCGGCGGCCAGCTCGACCATGACGTCGAGCACCTCTTTGATCATCTCCGGGTCGAGCGCCGAGGTCGGCTCGTCGAAGAGCAGCAGCCGCGGGCCCATGGCCAGCGCGCGGGCGATCGCCACCCGCTGCTGCTGCCCGCCGGAGAGCTCGGCCGGGTAGGCGTCCGCCTTCTCGGCGAGCCCGACCCGGGCGAGCAGCTCGCGCGCCCGCTCGACGGCCTGCTCGCGCGGGACGCCGTTGACCCGGACCGGGGCCAGGGTGATGTTGTCCAGCACGCTCTTGTGGCCGAACAGGTTGAACGACTGGAAGACCATGCCCACCTGGGCCCGCAGCCGGGCCAGCTCGCGCCCCTCGGCCGGCAGCGGGACGCCGTCCAGGGTGATGCTGCCGGAGTCGATCGTCTCCAGCCGGTTGACGCAGCGGCAGAGCGTGGACTTGCCCGAGCCGGAGGCACCGAGCAGGACCACGACCTCGCCGGAGTGGACGTCGAGGTCGATGTCGTGGAGCACCTGGTGGTCGCCGAAGGACTTGTTGACCTTCGTCAGGCGCACCAGGACGGCCGGGTCCTGGCCGGGGGCGGCGGTCGAGTCGGCGGGGGGCTGGGTGGGATGGTCGGGACGCATCTCGGATACCTACCCTTTCGCTTCCTCGCATCGCGTCCGCACAGCATGGCGGGCGGGAAACTCATATGTCCAGTAGGGCTTTTCATGCAGATTGATAAACATCATTTATTCTTTTCCGGTGTTTGATCTCCGCCAACTCCAGGTCCTCTCCGAGGTGGCCCGCACCGGCACCTACACCGCCGCCGCCGAGGCCCTCGGCTACAGCCAGCCCGCCATCAGCTACCAGATGCGGACCCTGGAACGGACCGTCGGCGCGGCGCTGGTCACCCGCAGCGGCCGTGGCGTGCGGCTCACCGAGGTCGGGCAGACCCTGGCCCGGCACGCCGAGACGGTGCTCGCCGCACTGCGCACCGCCGCCGACGAGGTCTCCACGCTCACCTCCACCGGCGGCGGCCAGGTCCGGCTGGCCGCGATGCAGAGCGGTTGCGTGGCGCTGGTCCCCGCCGCGCTGGGCAGCCTGCGGCGCACCCACCCCGAGCTGGAGGTGGTCGTCACCCAGACGGAGTGCCCCGTCTCGCACCAACTGGTGCTGGGCGGCGAGGTCGATCTGGCGATGATGTGCGACCTGGAGATCGGCCAGGTCGACGGCGAGGGGGCGGGCCCGCGCGAGGGGCAGGGCCTGCTGCCGGACCCGCGACTGCTGCGCGTGCCGCTGCTCAGCGACCGGCGCTGCGTGCTGCTGCCCGCGGACCACCCGCTGGCCGCCGCGCCGACCGTCGAGCTGGCCGACCTGGCGGAGGAGCGCTGGGTGCTGGAGAGCGGGCGTGCCCGGTTCCTGGCCGCCTGCCGCCAGGCGGGCTTCACCCCGCGGGTGGCCGCGACCTCCGACGACCAGCTGACCATCCACTGCCTGGTGGCCAACCGGATCGGGGTGGCGATCATGAACGAGCTGGGCGTCGGCGCACACACCGACCCCCGCGTGGTGGCCCGCCCGCTGCGGGACTGGCCGGCCCGGCGGGTCTTCGCGCTGCTCTGGCCGGACATGGCCAAGGTCACCCCGGTGGCCGCGCTGCTCCAGGCCCTGCGCGCGACGGCCGACGAGTACACCCGGCGGTCGGCCGGTGGCCGGGTGGGGGCGCGGTAGCGGCGGCAGGGAGCGGGTCGGGGGAGCGCGCGAGGACGCGGGCGCCTGGGGCTCGTCGGGCGAGCCCCAGGGCGTCAGGTGTCAGGCGTCAGTAGGAGCGCTGCAGTTGCTCGCGATGGCCCTGCGCCATCTTGGCGAACATCGCGATCACCTGGCCGTTGAGGGCGGCCAGTGCCTGCTCGGTCAGCGGCAGGTCCCTCTCCAACGCGCGGCGCAGCACGTCCGAGAGCAGGTCCGCGCGCTGCTCGACGCTCAGCCCGTCGTCCTCGCCGAGCTCGGCCGCGCCGAGGAAGCCGCGGGTGACGTTGACCAGGACGTATCCGGCTGCCCCGGGGGTCAGGCCCGCGCGCAACGCACCCTGATCGCTCAGCAGTTGAAGGTAGTCGGCGTTCTCCGCCAGCTCCTGCTGGGCCGAGCGGACCGTCTCGTCGCCGGCCAGGTTGCCCAGGACGGCCGGGTCGTTCAGCAACAGCGCCTTGACCAGTGGACGCCCGGTGATCTCCAGGTAGATCGTGCGCATCAGGCGGTGCGGCAGTGCCGACTCCGGCTCCCTGGCAAGTTCGGCCAGCAGGTGCTCGAAGAGCCGGAGCGCCTCGCGCTGCAGGGTCGCCCAGAAGAGTGCCTCGCGTGTCTTCCAGTGCAGGTACACCGTGCCCTTGCCGACACCGGCCCGCCCGGCGACGTCGTCGATCGTCACCTTCCGGTAGCCGTAGGCCGTCAGCAGGTCGGCGGTGGTGTCCAGGATCCGCTCCGCACGTAGCTGACGTGCACTGGAGCCGGCCGGCAGACGACTCGGGGTGCTCATGACGTCACTGTAGAACCAACTTTCAAACCTGGTCAACACTCTCCGAGGCTCGGTTGCATGATTGACCAGATTTGAAACCTGGTCATACGCTCACCGTGATGAGCGGGCCAACCGCGATTCAGCCGTCGTGCGTGTTCCGAATCGGAGACAACTGATGCCCCAGAAGGCGCCTGACCCACGGACGGGCGGGACTCCCGCCCCACGAACCCACGCCAGGTGGTGGGCGCTGGCCGCCCTTGCGCTGAGCGTGCTGGTGGTCGGCCTGGACAGCTTCGTCCTGTACACCGCACTGCCCACCCTCTCCAGTGCCCTGCATGCCTCCACCTCCCAACTCCAGTGGATCCAGAGCGCGTACACGTTGGCCTGGGCCGGACTTCTGCTGCCGATCGGCAAGCTGGGCGATCGGGTCGGGCGCCGCAGGATCCTGCTCGGCGGGCTGCTGGTCTTCGGCGTTTCCTCGGTGACCGCCAGTCAGGTGACCACCGCCGGTGCGCTGATCGCCATGCGCGCGGTCATGGGCGCGGGCGCCGCCGTCATCATGCCGATGGTGATGGCGATGCTCCCCTCGCTCTTCCCCGAGCCGGCCGCCCGCCGCAAGGCCGTCTCGGCCGTGACCGTCGGCGCGGTCCTCGGACTGCCGCTCGGGCCGTTGCTGGCCGGCTGGCTGCTGACTGCCTTCAGCTGGGGCGCGGTCTTCCTCATCAACGGCCCCGTGGTGCTGCTGAGCCTGATCGGCGTCGCGGTCCTGGTGCCGGAGAGCCGGGATCCGGCCGTCTCCAGGCAGGACTGGCCCGGCGCGCTGCTTTCCGCGACCGGCGTGATGGGCGTGGTCTACGGGATCATCGAACAGCCCACCGAGGGGTGGGGCGGGCGGACCCTGGTACCGCTGACCGGTGGCCTGCTCCTTGTCGTCGCCTTCCTGCTCCACCAACGGCGCTCCAGCACGCCCTTGGTGGACCTGCGACTGTTCGGCAACCGCACCTTCACCTGGGGCACCGTCGCCTTCGCGGTGATCAGCTTCGCCCAGGCCGGCATCCTCTTCGTGGTCAGCCCTTCCTCCAGGTGGTCCAGGGCAACGACGCGCAGGGCACCGGGATACGGCTGTTGCCGATGATCGCCGCGCTGCTCGGCGGGGCCGGGATCAGCGACGCCAGGGCCGCGCGGTTCGGTGCGCGGCTCGTGATCCCGGTCGGCATGGCGGTCAGCGCCGGCGGGCTGGCGATGTTCGTCATGATCAGCCCCGACAGCGGATACGGCGCGGTGGCGCCGGCACTGCTGGTCTTCGGTTTCGGCCTGGGCCTGGGCCTGCCGCTGGCCGCGGACACCGTGCTGGACGCGCTGACCTCAGGCCAGGCCGGCATGGGTAACGCGCTCTCCCGGACCCTGCAGAGCGTGGGTATCTCGCTCGGCTCGGCGATCCTGGGCAGCGTGGTCGACAGCACCTACCGCAGCAGCGTCGGCCCGGCCCTGACCGGGTTGCCGGGCGAGGCCCGGACCACCGCGCGCTCCGGTGTGGCAGGCGCCCACGCCGTGGCGTCCCACCTGCCGCCCCCGGTCGCCCGCCCGCTGACTCGGGCTGCCGACCACGCCTACCTCCATGGCATGAGTCAGGCCGCCATCACCACCGCCGTCCTGCTCGTGGTCGGCGCTGCCCTGGTCCTCCTCCTGCTGCCCAAGGAGCACGGCGAGCTCCTGGCGGAGCCGGAGCGCCGGCCCGAGCCCCGCGCACGGGCGAGCCAATGACCCCATGGGGGCGCGTAGCGGGGGGAGACGCCTCTGTCATGGATCCCGCCTCACCGCAGGCCGGGCACGAACTCGATCAGCAGGTCGATGGCCTTGATCCCGAGGAACGGCACCGCCAGTCCGCCCTGGGAAGGTAGCGGGAGCTGACCCGCGTCCAGTCGGCCAGGGCACGGCGGAAGTCGTCGAGCGAGCGTGCGAGGCGGCGGGTGGCGGCGTCGAGCTCGGCATCGTCGCGGACGGCGGTGCACAGCCACCAGAAGCGGCGCTCCTCGGCCTCCAGCACCAGCTGCACCTGCTCCCGGGCCTGAGTCGTTGGCAAGCCTTGGCCAACGCTCAGGGCGTCCGCCGCGGTGAAGGTGTCGGAGTCGGTGGCGGCCAGGTCGTTGGTCAGGCACCCGAGCGTGGAGAAGCTGCGCAGCAGGGACTGCACCAGTGCGTCGTGCCAGTCGGGCGTGACGCACCGCCCGGCCAGTTCGCACCACATCGCGGCGAGCACCATGCCGCCGTCGGTCGGCCGGAGCAGCAGGTACTCGCGCAGGGTGGGCGTGCGCCGCGGCTGCACGAAGTCGACCAGCTTGGCGCAGGCGGCGTGCACCCACTCCTCCAGGTGCGTCAGATACCGCTGCCACCAGAACTCCGGCACCATCGCCCGCGTATCCGCCGCGAGAGCGGCGAGCGCATGCACGGCGGGATGATCGCCGGGCCCTGGCCGCGTACTGCCACCCGCGACGAGCAGGAGTGACAGGGCGAACTCACCCACCACCTGCCGCGATTCACCCAGCAGCTCCGCATCGAAGGTGTCGTCCACGATCCACGTCCACACCGCCCATCGGGTGGCGAGGTCCAGCTCGGCGCCACAGGCGCCTGGCCAAGCGGCGAGACAGAGATCGACGTACCCGTGGGCGAGGTAGACGGCGGGGTCGGGGTGGAGACCGTATTGAGTGAGGAAGGTGGCGGCACTGACGTAGAGATCGGTGTGCCGGTGGTCGTGGGGGAGGGGGAGTTCGGCCATGCCGACGACGGTAGGAAGGAGCGAGCGACGGCCACCACAGGTGTGCGTGAACTTGCGGAACGTCACTCCAAAGCGTCGATCGCCGAGGTGATCAGGGCCCGGGCTGCGGCGCCGTGGACGGCAAGTTCCTCAAGCTCGGTGAAGGCGCGGACGTATGCGTCGATCTCGCCGGGGCTGGTGACCGTCAGGTGCGCGGAGACCAGCTCGACGTTGACCTGGGCGTCGTCATAGACCGTGAAGGACTCGACCGGCCAGCCGCCGCCGCGGAGCCTGCCGAGAGGTACGACTCCGAGGCTGACCGACGGGATCGAGGCTAGGGCGATCAGCCGACGGAGCTGGGTCGCCATCACGTCCACATCGCCGATCAAGCTCCGGAGGACCCACTCCTCGATGACGATCGCGAAGCGGTGGTGCCCTGTGTGCAGCATGCTCTGACGCTCCATGCGCACGGCCACGGCCTCCTCGACATCGTTATGCACGTCGCGTAAGGCGACGATCGTGTCAAGGACCGCTCTCGTGTATTCCGCTGTCTGAAGGATGCCGGGGATGACACAGGACTGGTACATGCGGAACCGCCGGGTGCGCTCGAAGAGCGGTCTCACCGCCTCCTGGGCACGCTTCAGCCCGGGGCGTTCGATGCGGCGCCATTCGACGTAGGCTCCGTCTATACCCCGGGCCGTGGCGATGAGGTCCCCAGCCAGCTCCGGCACCCCGCAGTACAGGGTCCAGGTGCGGAGGTCGGCGTCGGAGGGCATGGTGTGCCCGTGCTCCAGCCGAGAGCACTTCGACTCGTGCCACGACGCACGCGCGGCCAGCGCCCGAGCGGTGAGACCGGAATCCTTCCGGATCTCGCGCAGGCGCTGGCCCAGGGCAAGCCTGGCCTCCTGGACTCTGGAGGATGGTGAGCTTCTGGACATCGAACTGACCGGTCAGGCCGGCTGGTACTCCTCATGCGGAACGGAACGATCCCAGACGGCTTCGAACGCGTCTGCGCACAACTTCACGACCTCGGGATCAGTGATCAACTCGTGGTCGATGAAGTTGCCTTCACCATCGAAGTGGTTGAGCAGGAGCACCTGGCTGTCGAAGAGCCAGACGTCATTGCCCGGGAGCGCCAGGCTCGTGGCCCGGCGGCGCGGCAACCAGCGGACAAGCTCGCCCGACAGCACGTTTGCGGTTGTCACATCGTATTCGAATCGGATGTAGTCGCTGATCGGCTCCGAGACGATCCGGGCCCGACGCACGGCGATCCCGCGGGACGTGGTGGCGGCCATCAGAGCCAGCCAGGGGCGATCGGCCTCGCCCCGGCTCTGGTCGAGTCGGCCTTCCTGCCAGGCGATGAACATCGGGTCGTCCCGCATGTAGCCGTCCCGCATCTCCAAGTGAACGGCCGACTGCTTGCAGGTCGTGAGGAGATCGTCAATCGAGGGGGCCTCGGGCACTGTTCACCTCCGGGAAGAACTGGATCATCCGCTTCGGGTACTCGATCACGGTCTCGTGGTCGGGCAGGTCGAGTTGAGCCAGCCGTTCCGGATCCGTCACCTTTCAGCCCTGGATGATGTAGTTGTCGGTCTGGTCGTCGTAGTAGAGCGTCGGCGACTTCCCGTCCGGGCTGTCGGGGTCCTGGCCGAGTTTCCGAAGTGCCATCATGACCTCCGCTTCGAGGCTTCTTCCTTGTGATCAGGGTTTCACGCTGGGCAACAGCTCTGCCAGGAGTTTGCGCAAACTTGCGCACCTCGACCGGCGGCCTCGCCTACCGCAGGCCGGGCACGAACTCGATCAGCAGGTCGATGGCCTTGATCCCGAGGAACGGCACCACCAGTCCGCCCAGCCCGTAGACCCGCAGGTTTCTGCGCAGCAAGTCTGTTGCGCTGGCGGGCTGGTAGCGGACGCCGCGCAGGGCGAGCGGGATCAGGGCGACGATGATCAGGGCGTTGAAGATGATGGCCGAGGCGATGGCGGAGGTCGGGCTGTGCAGGCCCATGATGTTGAGGCGGTCGAGGCCGGGGTAGGAGTGGCCGAACATGGCGGGGATGATCGCGAAGAACTTCGCCACGTCGTTGGTGATCGAGAAGGTGGTCAACGCACCGCGGGTGATGAGGAGTTGTTTGCCGACCCGGATGATCTCGATCAGCTTGGTGGGGTTGGAGTCGAGGTCGACCATGTTGCCGGCCTCCTTGGCGGCCGGGGTGCCGGTGTTCATCGCGACGCCGACGTCGGCCTGGGCGAGGGCGGGGGCGTCGTTGGTGCCGTCGCCGGTCATCGCGACCAGGTTGCCGTTGGCCTGTTCCCGTTTCAGGTAGGCGAGTTTGTCCTCGGGGGTGGCCTCGGCGAGGTAGTCGTCGACGCCGGCCTCCTCGGCGATCGCCTTGGCGGTGAGCGGGTTGTCGCCGGTCACCATGACGGTGCGGATGCCCATCCGCCGCAGCTCGGCGAAGCGTTCGGCGATGCCCTCCTTGACCACGTCCTTGAGGTGGACCACGCCAAGGGCCCGGGCGCCGTGCCAGTCGTGGACGGCGACCAGCAGGGGAGTGCCGCCCTCGGCGGCGATCCGGTCGACCAGCGCCTTGGCCTCGATCGGCAGCCGCCCGCCGCAGGAGACCACCCAGCGGGCGACCGAGGCCGCCGCGCCCTTGCGTACCCGGCAGAGCGAGCCGTCCGGCCAGTGCAGGTCGACCCCGCTCATCCGACTCTGCGCGCTGAACGGGACGAACTCTTGCTTGCCGAGCTCGTCCTCCTCCCGTGGCAGGACGAAGAACTGACGCTCCGTCAGTGAGACGATCGAGCGCCCCTCGGGGGTCTCGTCGGCGGCCGAGGAGAGCTGGGCGGCCTCCGCCAGCTGGTCGACCGGCACGCCGGGGAAGGCGTGCAGGTCCACCGCCCGCCGGTTGCCGTAGGTGATCGTCCCGGTCTTGTCGAGCAGCAGCACGTCCACGTCTCCCGCCGCCTCCACCGCCCGACCGGAGACGGCGACCACGTTGCGGCGCACCAGCCGGTCCATGCCGGCGATGCCGATCGCGGAGAGCAGGGCGCCGATCGTGGTGGGGATGAGCGCGACCATCAGGGCGACCAGCACGACGGTGGTCTGCGGGGCGTGCGCGTAGATCGCCATCGGCTGCAGGGAGACCACGGCGAGCACGAAGATGATGGTCAGCGAGGCGAGCAGGATGTTGAGGGCGATCTCATTGGGCGTCTTCTGCCGGTTGGCGCCCTCGACCAGGCGGATCATGCGGTCGATGAAGCTCTGCCCGGGGCGGGCGGTGATCCGCACCACCAGCCAGTCGGAGAGCAGCCGGGTGCCGCCGGTCACCGAGGTCCGGTCGCCGCCCGCCTCGCGGATCACCGGCGCCGACTCGCCGGTGATCGCCGACTCGTCCACCGAGGCGACGCCCTCGATCGCCTCGCCGTCACCGGGGATCACCTCCCCGGCCTGCACGAGCACGATGTCGTGCAGCAGCAGCTCCTCGGCGGGGACGACCTCCTGCGGACTGTCGGCGATGCCCAGCCGCCAGTGCAGCAGGCGCCGCGCGGTGGTGCCGGACTGGGTCTGGCGCAGCGAGTCGGCCTGCGCCCTGCCCCGGCTCTCGGCCACCGCCTCGGCGAGGCTGGCGAAGAGCACGGTCAGCCAGAGCCAGACGCTGATGGTCCAGGCGAAGACGCCGGGGTGCAGCACGGCGGTGAGCGAGGTGAGGGTGGCGCCGGTTTCGACGACGAGCATGACCGGGTTCCTGGCCATGGTGCGCGGATGCAGCTTGCGCAGGGCCACGGGGAGCGCGGCGCGCAGCTGCTCGCGGTCGATCAGCCGGCTGGCGGTGCCCGGGGTGTGGACCGAACGGCGCATCAGGGCGCGGACCTCCAGGAACGGTGGACGTGAGCCGTCCTCGCGGACAGCGGTCAGCCAATCACTCGCAGGTGCGGCACCCGCGCGCCCTTGACGTGACCTTGGCACCGGCCCGCCCGTCCTTGATGAGCCCCTGACGTGCCCGCACGCGCGTTCGCCGGGGCCGTGGCGGGGCCCTGGCGGGCCGCGGCGAGGACGGGCGGGCGGGGCCCGCCCGCTGCGGTTACCGTGGAAATGGTCGACCTGCCTGGTCAGGGAGTCAGGGACGGTGGTGGGCGAGGTGATCCGCAGGGTTCACCTGGAGTCGCAGTGGCGCACCGAGGCGCTGCGCACCAACCTGTGGCTGGTCCCCACCCTGGAGGTGATCCTCGCCGTCGGCCTCTTCCTGGTCACCTGGAGCCTGGACCGGGCCGCCTACCGCGGGTCGATCACCCTTCCCTCCTGGGTGATCAGCGGCACCGCCGACGCGGCCCGTCAGATCCTCGCCGCCATCGCGGCGGCGCTGATCACCGTGGTCGGCGTGGTCTTCTCGATCATGATCGTGACCCTGACGCTGGCCTCCACCCAGTTCGGGCCCCGGATGCTGCGCAACTTCATCCGCGACCGCGCCACCCAGCTGACCCTGGGCACCTTCGTCGGGACCTTCGTCTTCGCGATGCTCGCGTTGATCTCCATCGGGCCCGCCTCGCACGGCGACTTCGTGCCGCACCTGTCGATCACGGTGTGCATGGTGCTGGTCCTGGTCGACCTGGCGGTGCTGATCCACTTCATCCACCACATCGCCACCTCGATCCAGCTGCCGCACGTCATCGCGACCATCGCGGCCGATCTGTCGACGGCGATCGAGGCGGGCGCGGGGGAGCCGGAGTGGGCGGGCGGCGTGGAGCACGGGCCCTCGGCGGCCGAGCTGGAGGACCGGCTGGACGCGGAGGGCGCCACCGTGCCCGCCCCGGCCAGCGGCTACCTCCAGTTCGTCCGGCACCGCACGCTGGTGGCCATCGCCACCGAGCTCGGCGCGGTGATCCGGCTCGACCACCGCCCCGGGCACTTCCTGGTGCAGGGGCACCAGCTGGCCACGGTCTGGCCGCCCGCGGCGGCGCCGGGTGTGGCGGCCAGCTTCGCCCGGGCGCACATCACCGGCCCCTCCCGGACCCTGGCGCAGGACATCTCGTTCGCCGTCGACCAGCTGGTGGAGATCGCCATCCGCGCGCTGTCCACCGCCGTGAACGACACCTTCACCGCGCTGACCTGCATCGACTGGCTCGGCGAGGGGCTGTGCCGGATCGCCGCGGGCTGGCGGCCCAATCCGGTCCACCGCGACGGGGGCGGTTACGTCCGGGTGCTGGCCGTGCCGGTGAGCTACGAGCGGCTGGTCCAGCGCGCCTTCGAGAAGATCCGCCAGGCGGGGCACGGCATGCCGGCCGTGCTGATCCGGCTGCTGGACGCGCTCGCCGAGATCATGGCCGAGACCCGCACCGAGGAGCAGCGGCGGGTGCTGCTCGCCCAGGCCGAGATGATCGACCGGCTGAGCGGGGAGTCGGTCGCCGAGCCGGCCGACCGGGCCGACGTGCACCGCCGCTACCTGACCGTGCTGGCCGTCCACGCGAGCTGCCAGGACTGAGGCCGGTCCGGGCGGAGCCGGCTCAGCCGACGGTGAGCAGGCGGACCGGGTTGGTGCGCATCATGGTCTCGATCTGCCGCTCGCCGACGCCGAGTTCGGCGAGCAACGGGAGGAAGACGGCGGGCAGGTAGCGGTATCCCCACCGCCCGTGCGTGGTCGGGTTCAGATAGGCCTGACCTCCCGTCAGATCCTGGGAGAGGACGATCTGTTCGGCGTAGCCCTCGGCGACCAGCCGGGCCAGCCGGCGGGCCCGGGTGCGGTCGCTCCGGTGCAGGGCGCGCTTGGCGTGCTCGCCGTCCGGGCGCTCGGCGGCCGGCGGCGGGGTGCGTTGGTCCCAGTCCTGTTTGCCGACCGAGTCGAACGCGATGCTCGCCCCGGTGTCCAGTACCCGGCGCACGTAGTCGAGTTCGGGATGGTTGTCCAGGTGCCCGATCACCACCCGGTCGCGCGGCACCTGCTCCTGGTCGAGGATCGCGAGCTGCTCCAGGGCCATCGTCCCGTGCGTGGTGTGGGTGGTGAGCGCGAGGCCGGTGGCGTGGTGCGCGCGGGCGGCGGCGCGCAGACCGGTCTCCTCGTGCGCGCTCACCTCGCCCAGCCCGGTCGGCTGCTCGCCGAGGACGCCCGCCCGCACGTCGGTCGGGCCGATCCCGCTGCGCGCGTCGGCGACGAACCGGGCGGTCAGTTCCTCGCCGCCGGCCGCGCGCACCCACGGCGGGCTGAACTCGGCCCGGTAGGTGGCGGTCCCGGCGACGACGTGCACCCCGCTGCGCCGCGAGATCTCCCGCAGCAGCAGGACGTTCGCTCCGTACGGGTCGCGCCCGGCATCGCCGTACGGGCTCAGGTCGACCACGGTGTCGACCCCGTACGCGGCCAGCCCGCCGAGCGCGGCCACCGCCTGCTCCACCGGATCCTGGGCGAGCCCCGGGCCCGGGGTGAGCGCCAGCAGGTGCTCGTGACTGAGCACCCGGCCCAGCAGCGAGGGCGCCACCGGGCCGAGGACGGTCTGGACATACGGCACGGCAGGCTCCTCGGGCGGCAGGCGGGCAGGCGGGCAGGCGGTACGGCCGGTTCAGCCGGTTCAGCCGGACGACGATCCTCACCCGCCGATCCTTCGTCCGCGCCCGAAACATGGGCGGACGGAGGGCTCGCCCCGACCTCGGCGCACGAAGAAGGGCACCCGCCGGTGGAACACCGACGAGTGCCCTGCCGTCAGATACCGCGACGGCGAACGGCGACTGCTATGCCTGCGGCTGCGGCTGCGGCTGCGGCTGCGGCTGCGGCTGCGGCTGCGGCTGCGCCGGCGCCTGCTCCGTGGCGCCGGCGGGGGCCGCCGGGCCGGCGCCGGTGGACAGCCCGGCCTGGTACACCGCGAACGGCACCGGCGCCTGGGACGCCTTTGCCGCCTGGCGTCGGGCTGCGAACGAGCGGACGAAGTTGACGATCATCACCACCGGCAGGATGAACGCCTTGAAGAAGATGATGTACTCGCTGCCCTGGAAGATGAAGCCGAGGTACACGCCGTAGCCGATGAAACCGACGCCGGCGATGATGTTGAAAACGCGCCAACCCGCACTGAGGCAGGCGGAATTGACGGCACCGATGCCCAGCATCGCGAGACCGCTGACCAGCAGCAGCACGACGTACCAGGAGAAGAGGGGCTCGGCGCTGAAGTCGAGGTTCACCAGAATTCCCAAGTAAAAATAAGATAAGCACTGAGTGGGACGCCGCGTACAGTACTACGGGGCTGACACATCGTCCACACAATACTTTTACTGACGTATCGCCAGGTCGTCTCTCCTCTCATGGAGGTCGGCCGTGAGTGGCTCGCCGGGGCTGCTCAGGCGGCAGCGGGCGCGAGCGGGGAAACGGCGGCCGGGGCAGTGGCGGCCGGGGTGGTGACGGTGGCCCGGGCCGGCAGCGGCCTCGGGGCGGGCGCCGCCAGCTGCGGGTCCACGGTGAGCGTGGTGACCCCGAGCGGCTCGGTGAGCGCGCGCAGCGCGGGCTCGGCCAGCGCGATCCAGGGCTGCGCTTCGCCGAGCACAGCGGTGAGCCGTTCCCGGCTGCTGAACGCGACGGCCGTGCGGTCGCCGAGCGGAGTGCGGAAGAGCCGGGCCGTGTGGCCCAGCGGACCCGACCGGACGGGAACGAGGAGCTGTCCGGCCGGGACGGGTTCCGAAGGCTCCGGGTCCTCGGTGTTCTGACGCTGGTTCATCGTGGTCCTCCGGCGACTGGTGGCGCGGAACGTGCGTGCAGGATCGACGCTAAGCCCGCCCACCGGCGTGCCGCGCGCGGCCCTGACGCCTCCTTGACCCCGATCCGCGATCTCCTGACACGCCGTTGACACCACGGCTGACACCATGTGCATCGTCAGCCCGATCGACGTCCTGCCCCACCACCGCCCGGCCGCTGCGCTCGGTGGCGGCGCACGCGGTCCGCGACCCGCCCCGGACGCCGGACCCGGACCCCGCAGCGGCCCCGGACCCGGACCCGGACCCCGTCAAGGTGTTGTGAAAGAACGCGTGTTCCGCGTAGGCCACGCGTCAAGACCGGGTGCGAACGGCCGGTGCAGGGACTCCACTGGAGACGGGCCAAGATCCCTTGTGCGCCTGTGCCGTGAGTGGAAGGAACCGATCCGCCATGCCTGAGACCCAGGTCGCCCCCAGCCCCGCAGCCGCCGGCGGACAGCCGTGCGACCAGCCGCTCGGCAGCCCGTGGCCCGCCTCGGCCCGCACCGCCCCCGGCGGCGAGGTGCTGGTCGGCGGCGTCGGGCTGGACGAGGCGGCCGACCGCTTCGGCACGCCGCTCTACGTGCTGGACGAGGCCGAGGTGCGGGCCCGTGCC
Source organism: Kitasatospora sp. NBC_01302 (assembly GCF_035976515.1). Classification (NCBI taxonomy): domain Bacteria; kingdom Bacillati; phylum Actinomycetota; class Actinomycetes; order Kitasatosporales; family Streptomycetaceae; genus Kitasatospora; species Kitasatospora sp. NBC_01302. The sequence goes on along the minus strand of NZ_CP108404.1, from coordinate 2,519,910 downwards.
CAGGCCTACCGCCGCGCCCTGCCACACGCCGAGGTGCTCTACGCGGCCAAGGCCTTCCTGTGCAGCGCGATGGCGGACTGGGTGGCCGAGGAGGGGCTCGGCCTGGACGTCTGCTCGGCGGGCGAGCTGCGGCTGGCCACGGCCGCCGGCTTCCCGGCCCACCGGATCCTGCTGCACGGCAACGCGAAGACCCCCGAGGAGCTCCGGCTGGCCCGCCGGCTGCGGGTCGGCCGGATCGTCGTCGACGGCATGGCCGAGATCCCCCGGCTGGCCGCGCTGGCCATCGCGGACGTCCCGCAGCGGGTGCTGATCCGGGTGCTGCCGGGCGTCGCCGCCGGTCACCACAGCGCGGTGCAGACCGGCGTGGACGGGCAGAAGTTCGGCTTCCGGATCGACGGCGGCGACGCGGCCGAGGCGATCAGCCGCACGCTGGCCCAGCCCAGCCTCGAACTCGTCGGCCTGCACTGCCACCTGGGCTCCCAGATCACCGAAGTCGAGCCCTACCTCGACGCGTTGGACCGCCTGGTCGAGCTGCTCGCCGAGGTGCGCGAGCGGCACGGCGTCCAGCTGCCCGAGCTGGACCTCGGCGGCGGCCACGGCGTGCGCTACCTGCCGCAGGACCGCGAGCTCGACCCGGCCCGGTTCGCCGCCGCCGTCGGCGAGCACCTGGCGGCCCGCTGCGCGGTGCACGGCCTGAAGGCGCCGCGCCTGGTCGTGGAGCCGGGCCGCGCGATCGCCGCCCCGGCGGGCGTGGCGCTCTACCGGGTGCTGTCGGTCAAGCACACCGCCGACGGCCGGACCTTCGCCGCCGTCGACGGCGGCATGAGCGACAACCCGCGCCCGGCGCTGTACGGCTCCGCCTACGACGTGCGCCTGGTCGGCCGCTCCTCCACCGCCCCGACCGCCGTGATCGACGTGGTCGGCCGGCACTGCGAGGCCGGCGACGTCCTGGTCCACGACGCCCGCTTGCCCGCCGACCTGCGCCCCGGCGACGTGCTGGCCGTCCCCGCGGCCGGCGCCTACCAGTTCTCCATGGCCTCCGGCTACAACCTGGTCGGCCGCCCGGCGGTGGTGGCCGTCCGCGACGGCCGGGCCCGGCTGCTGATCCGCCGCGAGACGGTCGAGGACTTCCGCTCCCGCGAGGTGGGTCGCTAGTCCCGCGTCAGGCATCCTTCGCCCCGTCGCGACGGTTGCCTGACGCGGCACTGGACAGCGGCCGGCCGGCCGGACGGCCTGCCCGGAGCGGCCGCCAACCCCGTCACTGCGTGCCGGACTTGACCAGGGTGAGCTCCGGCGGCGACTCCTGGTGCGGCTGCGGGAGCCCTTCGCCCTCGATGTCGAGGTTCGGCAGCAGCTGGGCGAGCGGGCCCGGGAGCCACCAGGCCGCGTGGCCGGTGAGCGCGAGGACGGCCGGCACGAAGGTCATCCGGATCACGAAGGCGTCCAGCAGCACGCCGGCGGCGAGTGCGAAGGCGATCTGCTTGAGCATCTGGCTGTCGGTGGTCAGGAAGGCGGCGAAGACCGCGATCATGATCAGCGCCGCGGCGGTGACCACCCGGGCGCTGTGCCGGCCGCCGCTGTGCACCGCGGCGAGCGGCTGCCCGGTGTGGACGTAGGCCTCGCGCTGGCGGGACACCAGGAAGACCTCGTAGTCCATCGCGAGCCCGAACAGCACGGCCAGCAGGATGATCGGCAGGAAGCTGCTGACCGGCCCCGCGCGGTCCACGCCGATCAGCGTGCCGAAGTGGCCCAGCTGGAAGACCGCGACCACGGCGCCCAGCGTCGCGGCCACCGAGAGCAGGAAGCCCACCGCGGCCTTGACCGGGACGACCAGCGAGCGGAAGACCAGGAGCAGCAGGAGCAGCGAGAGCCCGACCACCACGGCCGCGAACGGGATCATCGCGGCGTCCAGCTTGGCCGAGACGTCGATGCCGACCGCGGTGCTGCCGGTCACGCCGATCGTCGCCCCGGTCTGCTGCTGGAGCGCGGGGGCGTTCGCCCGGATCGTGCTGACCAGCGTCTTGGTCGCCTGGTCGCTGGGCGCGCTGGCGGGGACCACCTGGATCAGCGCGGTGTGCGTGCCGGCGTTCAGCACCGGGTGCGCGACGGCGCTGACGTCGGGCAGCGCGCGGATCGCGGTGGCGATGTGGTCGGCCGCGGCGGTGGGGTCGGTGCTGTGGCCGGTGTCGGCCAGCACCAGCAGCGGCCCGTTGAAGCCGGGCCCGAACTCCTTGCTCACCTGGTCGTAGGCCAGCCGCTGCGAGGAACCGGCGGGGGCGGTGCCGTTGTCCGGCAGCGCCAGCCGCAGGCTGTGCGCGGGCCAGGCGAGCGCGCCGACGCCGATCAGCACGGCGAGCAGGGTCAGCAGCGGGCGCCGGGTGACCAGCCTGAACCACCGCTCGCCGCCGTTCGCGGGCCTGCCCGCAGCAGCGGCAGCGCCGCTCGGCGCCTCGGCCACCGCCTGCTCGCGCCGCATCGCCCGGGATCCGGGCCGGGGCGCCAGCCGCGACCCGGCGAAGCCGAGCAGCGCGGGCAGCAGCGTGGTCGCGACCAGGACGGCGATCAGCACGGCTGCTGCCGCGCTCAGGCCCATCACCGTCAGATAGGGGATGCCGACGACCGACAGGCCCGCCATCGCGATCACCACGGTCAGCCCGGCGAAGACCACCGCGCTGCCGGCCGTGCCGACGGCCAGCGCGGCCGACTCCTGCGGCGAGGTGCCGCGGGCCAGCGCGGCCCGGTGGCGGCTGACGATGAAGAGTGCGTAGTCGATGCCGACCGCCAGGCCGATCATCAGCGCCAGGCTCTGCGCGGTGGAGGAGATCGCCGTCACGCCGGTCAGCGACAGCACCCCGGCGATCGCGGTGACCACGCCGGCTATCGCGCTCAGCAGCGGCAGACCGGCCGTCAGCAGCGAGCCGAAGGTCAGCGCGAGGATGATCACCGCGATCCCCACGCCGATCAGGTCGCTGCCGCCGGACTTCGAGGGCCCGGAGCCGAACGCGGCGCCGCCGACCTGCACGTCCATCCCCGGCTGGTGCTGTGCGGCCACCGCCACGGAGCCCTTGAGCGCGTTCAGCGAACCGGACGCCAGCTGGCTCGGGGTCACCTCGTACTGCACCTGGGCGACGGCGGTGCTGCCGTCCGCGGAGACCGTCTGCGCGGCGACCGGGTCGATCACCTTGGCGACCTGCGGCGCGGACTTGGCGGCCGCGAGCGCGGTGCGGATCGCCGCCAGGTCGGCGGGGTCGGTCACCTTCTGCCCGGCGGGCGCGGTGAAGACCACCTGGGCGCTGGTGCCGGAGGAGGCGGGGAAGTCGCTCTTCATCCGGTCCAGCGCCTGCTGCGACTGCGAGCCCGGGATGGCGAAGGTGTCGTCCAGCTTGCCGGGGCCGCCGAAGGCCACCATGCAGCCGACGACCGCGGCGATCGCCGCCAGCCAGAGGGCCAGCACACGTCGTCGGTGCCGGAACGCGCACCGGCCCAGACGGTAGAGAAGGGAAGGCATGGGGGCTCCATGGCTGAGGATCTGCGCGGGTAAAAAAAGTGGCAGTTCTGCCACGTTAGCAAACATGGCAGAACTGCCAGATTCGCCCCCCGCACGACCGCGCGACGCGAGCTGAGATGATCCAGGAGTGAACGACGAAGGACCGGGCCGCAGGGAACAGAACAAGCGCCGCACCCACGACGCCTTGGTGGAGGCGGCCACCCGGCTCTTCCGCGAGCAGGGCTACGAGGTCACCACCGTGCGGGACATCGCGCTGGCCGCAGGCGTGGGCGAGCGCACCTTCTTCCGGTACTTCCCCACGAAGGAGAGCCTGATCCTGCAGCAGGTCAAGGACCTCGTCCCGCTGCTGGCGGAGGGCATCCGGTCCCGCCCGGCGGCCGAGCCGCCGCTGGCCGCGCTGCGCGAGGCGACCCTGGAGCTGGCCCGCCACGCGGAGTCCCCGCCGCTGCTCCTGCTCGGCCCGCGCCCGCTGAACCCGGACCCGACCAGCCGCGGCGACCGGTTCCTGCTCTTCGACCTGGAGGAGGCGGTGGCCGCCGCCTTCCTCGCGCGCCTGGCGCCGGGTGCGGACGTGGACCCGGAGCGGGACCCGGAGGACGGACGGGTGCTGCGCGCCGCCGTGCTCTCGCGCGCGGGCGTCTCCGTGCTGCGCGCGATCCGGATCAGCTACTCGCGGCTGCCCGAGTCCCGGCGCGCCACCCTCGACCTGCTGGACTTCGTGCACCGGGCCTTCCTGGCGCTGGAGGAGCGCGAGCGCTGAGCGGGCGGCCCGGGCGGGCCGTGATCCGGGCATTGGCCGATCGCAGGCGCCGACGTATCTTCTGGAGGGTCCGCATCGCCGCCGACCCGTTGGAGTCCGCCGTGAGCAACCCCGCCGTCAGTGCCCCCACCGCGCTCGCCGCCCTGCTGGGGCCGGCCCCGGACGGGGGCACGCTGCCGATGCCGCCGAGCTTCGACTCGGTCGAGGCCGAACGCCAGTACCGCAAGGAGCAACTGGCCGCGGGATTCCGGCTGTTCGGCAGGTTCGGCTTCTCCGAGGGGGTGGCCGGGCACATCACGGTGCGCGATCCGGAGAACCCGCAGTGGTTCTGGGTCAACCCGTTCGGCATGGCCTTCACGATGATCAAGGCCTCGGACCTGATCCTGGTCGACCACGAGGGCCGACTGCTGCACGGCAACCGGCCGGTGAACCGGGCGGCGTTCGTCATCCACTCCCAGGTGCACGCGGCCCGCCCGGACGCGGTGGCCGCCGCGCACTCGCACTCGCTGCACGGCAAGGCGTTCTCCAGCCTCGGCATCCCGCTGGACCCGATCACCCAGGACGCCTGCGCGTTCTTCGAGGACCACGCGGTGTACCGGGACTACCGGGGCGTGGTCGACGAGGTCGACGAGGGGCAGCGGATCGCCGCCGCCCTCGGCGACTGCAAGGCGGTCATCCTGCAGAACCACGGGCTGCTGACGGTGGGGCAGTCGGTGGCCGAGGCGGTGTGGTGGTTCGTCACCATGGAGCGCTCCTGCCAGGCGCAGCTGCTGGCGATGGCCGCGGGCACCCCGAAGCTGATCGACCGGGAGACGGCGCTGATCACCCGGGGGCAGCTGGGCTCGTCGCTGGCCGGCTGGTTCCAGGCCCGCCCGCTGTGGGACCAGATCACCGCCTCCGACCCGGACCTCTTCGACTGAGCGGGAGGCCGTCCGGAACCGGACGGCCCCGTCGTCGAAGGGTGCTCAGCCCAGTGCCGCGATCGCCGGCACGAACTGCGCCGCGTTCACCGTGCCCCAACCGGTCGCCAGGTCGTAGCCCTTGGTGGCGGGGAAGCCGGGCACGCCGTTGTAGGTGTTGGAGCCGCCCGTCACGTCGGTGATCCCGGTCCCGGGGGCGCCCAGCTGCTGCAGCCCGCCCAGCGCGTACAGGCCGCTGTTCAGGTTGCCCAGCCGGTGTCCGGCGTACTGGTCGGCCAGCGCCACCACGCCAGAGAAGACCGGGCAGGCCACGCTGGTGCCGCCCCACAGCTCCCAGCCGTTGTCCTGCGGCCCGAAGCTGTTGTACGTCCAGACCCCGGTCTTCGGGTCGCCGACCATGCTGATGTCCGGCACGCCGCGCGAGCCGCCCACCACGCCCGCCACCCCGAGCTGGAACGAGGGCCGGTTGAAGACCTTGGACCTGCCGCCGCCCGAGGCCCCGTCGTTGGTGGCGGGGGAGTCCCAGACGGTGTCCGGGCTCTGCCGGTCGCCCTGGTCGTCCAGGTGGACCGAGGTGCCGCCGACCGCGGTGACCAGCGGGTCGGAGGGCGGCCAGGAGGTCACCGGGTAGGGGTAGAGGGTGCTGCCGTCCGACTCGGAGTCGGTCACGCCGTTGTCGCCGGAGGAGGCCAGCACGGTCACCCCGTGCGCCGCCGCGTCCTTGAAGGCGTAGCGGAGGTTCAGCAGGCTGGAGTAGTCGCCCTTGTCGAAGCCGGGGAAGGTGTTCTCGGTGGCGCCGAAGCTCTGCGAGACGACGTCGCCGACGCCCTTGTCGATCAGCGACTGCTCGGCGTCCATCATCTCGGGCAGGCCGGTGGTGCCCTCGTTCTCCGACACGCCCGTCTCGACCAGCACGATCTTCGCGCCGGGCGCCATCGCGTGCGCCATGTCGACGTCGATGGTGGTCTCCTCGGCCCAGCCGGTCATGTCCGAGTCGGTCGGGTCGAAGGTCGGCACCGAACCCCACTTGACCACCTGCACGTTGGTGCTGGGTATGCCGAACTGCTTGCTGTAGACGTCCAGGTCGTGCTGGATCGTGGGCGAGCCGTAGGAGTCGACGATCACGATGGTGCGCCCGGCGCCGTTGATGCCCCGGTCGAACAACGGGTGCTCGTTGTAGGCCTGTTCGAGCTGGGTGGCGCCGTAGCAGAGGGACTGGAGCTGAGCCTGGCACTGGCTCGGCGTCAGCGGGGAGGCGTACTCCCCGGCCACCAGCCGGTGTCCGACGGCCGCCGGCAGGGGCCTGGCCGGGCTGCCGAGGGCCGCGCTGAAGGCGGCGCTCGCCGGAGCGGCGCCGGTCAATGCGGTGGTGGCGAGCAGGGCGAGGGTCCCGAGCGCGGAGGTGGTGGCCCGGCTGAGGGTGGTGCGTCGCATGGAAGTCCTTGTGGGGATGGAGATCGACAACGGCTGCGCGCCATCGCACTCCTGTCCGGGAGGGCCTGTCCCCGGCTTGTCCGATCCATGAGGAAAGTTTTGTCATGCCTGTACCGAGCGCCGCCAGGGCCGCCGAGACGCTCCGTGGCCGGCCGGTGGCGGCCGGTACCCGTCGCAGCTCGGCGGGTCAAAAGTTGGCAATGATTATCAGATCAGTGGCAGCTGGCCTGGATGTGAAAACCATTTCTAATTACTCTGTGTGGTGTCCACGAGAGACGGATCCCCAGGTCGGGAACCGCAGGCCTGAGGAGTGACCGAGCCATGAGCACCGCCATACCCGGCGCCGGTCTGCGGCGAGCCGTCACCGCGGTCGCCCTCGGCGCGATCACGGCCGCGGTGCTCGTCGCGACCGGCGGGTGCTCGACGGCCTCCAGGGCCGCCGCTCCGGGGCCCGGCGGTGCGCGGGTGATCCAGGTGGTGGCCGCGGAGAACTTCTGGGGCAGCATCGCGAGCCAACTCGGCGGCACCCACGTCAAGGTGGCCAGCCTCATCAGCAACCCGGACACCGACCCGCACGCCTACGAGCCCACCACGGCCGACGGCCGCGCCGTGTCGGTCGCCGACTACGTCATCAGCAACGGGATCGGCTACGACACCTGGGCCGGCAAGCTGCTGAGCGCCAACCCGATGCCGCACCGCACCGCCCTGACCGTCGGCACCCTGCTGGGCAGGAAGGCCGGCGACAACCCGCACCAGTGGTACTCGGCGGACAGCGTGCACCAGGTGGTCGACCGGATCACCGCCGACTACCAGAAGATGGACCCGGCCGACGCGGCCTACTTCGACGCCCAGCGGCAGACCTTCCTGAACCGGACGCTGGCCCCGTACGACCAGCTGGAGACCGCGATCAGGACGACGTACGCGGGCACCCCGATCGGCGCCTCGGAGTCGATCGTGACCCCGCTGGCCGAGAGCCTCGGGCTCAAGCTGCTCACCCCCGCGTCCTTCCTGGACGCGGAGAGCGAGGGCAGCGACCCGACCGCCGCCGACAAGGCCGCCATCGACCACCAGATCGCCGCCAGGCAGATCAAGGTGTACGTCTTCAACACCCAGAACTCCGACCCGGACGTGATGGCCCAGGTGAGCGCCGCCAAGGCGCAGGGCATCCCGGTCGCCCAGGTCACCGAGACCCTCGCGCCCGCGAACGACAGCTTCCAGGACTGGCAGGTCCAGCAGCTGCAGGGCATCGAGCACGCACTGGAGCAGGCGACCGGCAAATGAGCGGACAGACGATCGAGGAGGCCGGTGCCGGCATGAGCGTGACCGATGTGACGAAGAGCGGAACGACGAAGAGCGGGACGGCGACGGGCGGGACGCCGAGCGGGACCGGCACCGGCGGTGCGCCGGTGCCGGTGGTGTCGCTGCGCGGCGCCGCGGTGCGGGTGGGCGGACGTACGCTCTGGTCGGGCGTCGATCTGACCGTCGGCCCGGGGGAGTTCACGGCCGTCCTCGGCCCCAACGGGGTCGGCAAGTCCACCATGGTGAAGGTGCTGCTCGGCGTGCTGGCGCCGGCGGCCGGCGAGGTCGCGGTGCTCGGCGCCGCGCCCGGCGCCCGCTGGGGCTCCCGCGGGGCGCAGGCCGCCGGCGCGGCGGTCGGCTACCTGCCGCAGCGCCGCCACTTCGACGCGAGCGTGCGGATCCGCGGCGTCGACGTGGTGCGGCTGGGCCTGGACGGGGACCGGTGGGGGATCCCCGTCCCGGGCCTGGCGGCGCTCAAGCGGCGGCGCGCGGCCCGCCTCGGGATATCCGGGGCCGACGAGGCCGCGCGCGTCGCGGAGGTCATCGAGCTGGTCGGCGCCACCGCCTACGCGCACCGTCCGATCGGGCAGTGCTCCGGCGGCGAGCAGCAGCGGCTGCTGATCGCCCAGGCGCTGGTGCGCCGCCCCGCGCTGCTGCTGCTCGACGAGCCGCTGGACAGCCTGGACCTGCCCAACCAGAGCGCGATCGCCGCGCTGCTCGGCCGGATCTGCCACCAGGAGGGGGTGGCGGTGGTGATGGTCGCGCACGACGTGAACCCGATCCTGCACCACCTGGACCGGGTGGTGTACCTCGCCGAGGGCGGCGCGGTCTCCGGCACGCCGACCGAGGTGATCACCTCCGAGACGCTGACCCGGCTGTACCGCACCCCGGTCGAGGTGCTGCGCACCAGCGGCGGGCGCCTCGTGGTGGTCGGCCAGCCGGAGGCACCGGCCCGGCACACCGACCGGCACGCCGACGTGGGCTCCGACGTGGCTGCCGACGTGCCCGCCGCACGGAGCGGGGGTGCGGCCGCATGATGCTGGCAGCCGATGTGACGTCACCGACCTTCTCCTGGAACCTCGTCGCCGACTTCCAGGACATGTGGTCCTACGCCTTCATGGTCAACGCCTTCCGGGCCGGCCTGGTGGTCTCCGTGGTCTGCGCGCTGGTGGGCTGGTTCATGGTGCTGCGCCGGCAGACCTTCGCCGGGCACACCCTCTCGGTGGCCGCCTTCCCCGGCGCCTCGCTCGCCGTCCTGGTGGGCTTCAGCACCTCGCTCGGCTACTTCGGCTTCTGCGTGGCCGCCGCCCTGGTGATCGGGCTGCTGGGCCGCAAGGGCCGCACCGACGGCGCGGAGGAGTCCGCGGTGACCGGCACCGTGCAGGCCTTCGCGCTCGCCTGCGGCTACCTCTTCATCAGCCTCTACAAGGGCCTGCTGGAGGGACCGACCGCGCTGCTGTTCGGCAGCTTCCTCGGGATCACCACCAGCCAGGTGACGGTGCTGGCGGTCGTCGGCGCCGCCGTCCTCGCGGTGCTCGCGGTGATCGGCCGCCCGCTGCTGTTCGCCTCCGTCGACCCGCAGGTGGCGGCCGGGCGCGGGGTGCCCGTGCAGGCGCTCAACATGCTCTTCCTGGTGCTGCTCGGCGCGGCCACCGCCGAGGCCAGCCAGATCACCGGCACGCTGCTCGTCTTCGCGCTGATGGTGATTCCGGCCGCCACCGCCAACCAGCTCACCGCCCGGCCGGGCCTGAGCCTGCTGCTCTCGGTCGCGCTCGGCCTCGGCGCCTGCTGGGCGGGCCTGGTCGCCGCGTACTACCAGCCCTACCCGCTCGGCTTCTTCGTGACGGGCTTCGCCTTCGCCGGCTACGTCCTGGCGCACCTGGTGCGCCGTGGCCGCGAGGCACTGGAACGGTCGCGCGAGCGCGGCCCGCTGCACGTCGGTCCCCTGAGCGTCGGCCCGGGAGGCGCGGCATGATGTCGGTACTGTCCCAGGACTTCTTCCAGAACGCGCTGCTGGCCGGCACGTTCATCGCCCTGGCCTGCGGGCTGGTCGGCTACTTCCTGGTGCTGCGCGCCCAGATGTTCACCGGTGACGCGCTCAGCCATGTGGCGTTCACCGGTGCGATGGCGGCCCTGGCGGGCGGCTACGACCTGCGGCTCGGCCTGTTCGCCGCGACCATCGGGGTCGGCCTGCTGCTCGGCGGCCTCGGGCGCCGGGGCAAGCCGGACGACGTGGTGATCGGCAGCGTCTTCGCCTGGATCCTGGGCCTGGGCGCGTTCTTCCTCACCGTCTACACCACCTCGCGCAGCGGCTCGGGCCAGGGCGGGGCCGGGACCTCCGTGCTCTTCGGCTCGATCTTCGGCCTGCACGGCAACCAGACCACGCTGGCCGTCGCCATCGCGGGCGCGATCTGCGTGCTGATCCTGCTGATCGGCCGGCCGCTGCTGTTCGCCACCCTGGACGAGGCGGTGGCGGCGGCGCGCGGGGTGCCGGTCCGGGTGCTGGGCCTCGGCTTCCTGGTGCTGGTCGGGGCGTGCGCGGCCGAGGCGACCCAGGCGGTCGGCTCGCTGCTGCTGCTCGGCCTGCTGGCGGCCCCCGCCGGTGCGGCGATCCGCTTGACGGACCGTCCGTTCCGCGCGCTCGCGCTGTCCGCCGGGCTCGCGGTCGGCGAGATGTGGGGCGGGCTGCTGCTCAGCGCGGCGCTGCCCAAGCTGCCGCCGAGCTTCACCATCATGGCCGCGGCGAGTGCCGTCTACGCGCTGACCTTCCTGGTCCGCCCGCGGCGCGCGATTGCGCCGGACGGGGGAGTCAACGTCAAGGTGCCGTAAAGGAGGGGCGGCTGCGCGTAGTCCACGCGTCAAGGCCGGGTGCGCTTGCGCTGGGATGGGGCTCCACTGGAGCTGCGCGTGGGGATCACCGAGGTCCCCGGCGTCACGGCTCCTGGAAGGAAGCGACGCACCATGACCGATACCCAGGTCATCACCGTTCCGATCCCGACGGCCTTCTCCCTGGTCGACGCCGACGCCGAGGCCGAGGCCGAGGCCGACGCCGCCGGCCGGGCGTGGCTGCGGTCGGCGCGGGACGAGGAGGCCCTCCAGCCCGCGGACCCCGAGCCGGCCGCACCTGCGCACTGCCGGTACGCGATGCAGTATCTGGACTGACCGGGGCTCGTCGCCCGGTCTCCCGTCCCGACCGCTCGTCATCGGAGGAGCACCGTGACCACCGCAGCGCACGCCTCGCAGCCGCCCGAGGCGCCCGAGGCGCCCGAGGAACCCCCGGATACCGCCGTCGTCCGACCCGGCCCGATCCACGCGGGCCCGATCCGCTACTACGTCCCCGTCCGCGAGGCGCCGCTCGGCCACGCCGGGGTCACCCAGGTGCTCCGCCTCTTCCGGCAGCGTGACGGCAGCCGCTGCGCCGTCGCCTTCAGCTCGCCCGGAGCCCTGCACGCCCTGCTCGGCGCCGCCCAGCCGAGCGCCGAACTCACCGAGGCGGCCCTGCGGGCGCTGACCGAGCCGCTGGGCGTCCACCGCCTGGTCCTCGACCCGAAGCTGGTCGCCCCGCCCGCGCCCCCGGACGCCGCGGCCCCCATCGCCCCGCTCCGGACCGAGCGGCAGTGGCTGCGGCCCACCGCCGTGGGCCCTGACAGGGAGTGAACTGCACAGGATAAAAGTCCCCCTGCCTGTCTCCTGGCAGGGCTGCGAAAGTCGACGTCAGAGCCCGGTGCGGGCCGTGGCCGGCACCGCCGAGCGGTGCCGTACCGACGGGCGGCGAGCCGTTCCCGCTCGCGCCGTGATCGTCGACCATCCAGATCCATCCAGGAGAAACACCATGAGTTCGTCATCCCTGACCACCCTCTCCGGCAGCCGCGTCGTGGTGGTCGGTGGCAGTTCCGGCATCGGGCGGGCGGTGGCGCGGGAGGCCGCCGCGGCCGGTGCGCAGGTCGTCGTGGGCTCACGCTCCGCGGCGAAGCTCGCCGACACCGCCCGGGAGATCGAGGGCATCACCACCGGCGTCGTCGATGTCACCGACGAGCAGAGCGTGAGCGCCTTCTTCGCCGGTATCGACACCATCGACCACCTGGTGGTCTGCCCGGGGGACATGGCGACCGGGTCGGTCTACGACGTTTCGCTGGAGGCGGTCCGGCGCTCGTTGGAGACGAAGATCGTCGGCCCGCTGCTCTGTGTCCGGCACGCCGGGCGCAAGATCGCGGAGACCGGCTCGATCGTGCTGCTGGCCGGCGCCGCCGGCTACAAGCCCTACTCGGACCTGAGCGCCACCGCCGCCGCCAACGTCGGGATCGGCGGTCTGGGGCGCTCGCTGGCCCTGGAGCTGGCGCCGGTGCGGGTCAACGTGGTGGTGGCCGGCCTGATCGACACCCCGCTCTGGGACTTCGTCCCGGCCGAGGCCAGGGCCGCCATCTTCGAACAGACGGCCGCCGCCACGCCGCTGCGCCGGATCGGACAGCCCGAGGACGTCGCGCAGACCGTGCTGCACCTGCTGCGGAGCAGCTTCACCACCGGCGTCCTGAGCCACGTGGACGGCGGCGCCGTGCTCTGACCGGGGCGGCGGCTCGGATGGCCGCCCGGTTGGCGGCCGGATGGTCAGCGGGTCGGCTCGCCGACCCGCTCGACCAACTCGGCCAGCCGGGGCATCAGTCCGGAGCCGTCCAGCGGCTGGTAGGCGACCAGGGTGGCCTCGGCGCCCGCCAACCGGAGCTTGACGGCCCCCAGTTCGATCCGGCCGAGGGCCGGGTGCCGGAAGACCTGCGCGGCCGGACTGCCGATCCGCAGGTCCATCCGCTGCCACAGCTCGCGGAACTCGGCGCTCTCCTGGGACAGCTGCCCGACCAGCTCGGCGTACTCGGGCCGGACCAGCTGGTCCGCCGCCTGGGCCCGGAAGAGCGCGACAGCCTGCTCCGCGGAGTGCGCCCAGTCCTCGAAGAGGTCGCGGAAGAGCGGGTCGAAGGCGACGACCAGGTTGTTGCGGCGCTCGGGCGGAAGCGCGGCGAACCCCGGGAACAGCGTGGCGTAGCCGTCGTTCCACGCCAGCACGTCGAAGCGGTGGTTGGTGATGCAGGCCGGCAGCGGGCCCAACTGCGCGAGGAAGGAGAGGTAGAGGGCGGGGACCTGCTCCCTGGTGCAGAGCGGTGAGTCGCTGGGCAGGACCTCGCCGGCCAGCCGGAACAGGTGCCCGGTCTCGATGGCGTCCAGCTGCAACACCCGGGCCAGGCTGTTCAGCACCTGCCGGGAGACCTTGATCCGGCGCGCCTGCTCCAACCAGGTGTACCAACTCACGCTCACCCCGGCGAGCGAGGCCACCTCCTCGCGGCGCAGCCCCGGGGTGCGCCGCGTCCCGCTGCTGTACGGCACCCCGGCGGCCTGGGGGCTGATCCGGGCGCGCCGGCTGCGCAGGAAGGCCGCCAGCTCACGCCGCTGCTCGGTCGTCTCCACTGCCCCGTGCCCCCGTCCCTGTGGCCCCGCCCCTGTGCGTTCGGACAGCTTATCGGCCCAGGTAGGAGCGGGGAGGAGCGGGAAGGCGCAGCTGGTGCGTCGTCAGTGCTCCCGCAGTGATCGCCTGACCGCTCCAAGCACTGAGCCCCTGCGCGGCGATCGGCTACGCAGGGGATCAGTGGTGGAGTGGGTCAGACGGTGCCGAAGGTGCCCGCCTTGACCTCGGTGACGAACGAAGCGAACGCGTCGGCGCCGAAGATCAGGGCGCCCCCCTCGGGATTCTTCGAGTCACGGACGGGAGCGAGGCCCGGGAAGTTCGGGGCTACCTCGATGCAGTCGCCGCCGTTGTTACTGTAGGACGACTTGAACCAGGAGGCGCCGGACAGGTCTACGCGGTCGTTCATGGCTGAATTTCCTTTCGCGCCTTACGGATCAGTGCGAGGGATGGCGCCCGGGGCAGCGCTTCCACTAGCAGGTGATCGTACTCCCTGGACCAAGCCGTCACGGCTGCGCGCGACCGCTCAAGGTGGCCCTTGGCGATTGATTCGGCGTACCCAACTACAGAGTGGTCCGGGAGGTCAAGCAGCACAACCGGCAAGGTGAACGTCAGGTTCTCCCCGAGGCTGAAGGGGGCAATCTGAATTGTGATGTTCGGGCGTTGTGCCAGTTCCTCAAGATGACGCAGCTGCTCCGCCATTACCTGGTGCCCCCCGATACTGAACTTGAATTCGTGATGTCGGTCTGAGGATGATCAGCCGTCCATGATCAGGCCAGTGGTGGCGAGGCAGGCGTCGATGAGGTGAGGCCGGTACTGGATCTTCTTCAAGCTGCGTCTGACGGCTCGGGCGAGCTGGTCGAGGTCGGCGGCGGCGAGGTTGCCGATGGTGCGCTTGACCAGCGACCAGATGCCCTCCTGTGGGTTGAGGTCCGGTGCGTAGGAGGGGTGTTGGAAGACGGTCAGCCAGTCCTTGCTGGCCTGGATGAACTCCTGCATCGGCGGCATCAGGTGAGCACGGAGGTTGTCCCGCACGAGCACGATCGGGCCGCCGAGCTGGATGTGTGCTCGGATCAGCAGGTCCCGGTAGTCCTGCCAGGTCAGGCCCTTCCTCTCGCCCTTGCGACCGTGGTAGACGTGGAAGCTGTAGAACATCCGCGAGCGCTGGCCGGGCTTGTAGCAGCTCAGCCCCGCCATGGAGACCCGGCCGGCACCCCTGCCCCGCACCCGCACGACGGGGGTGCACCCGAGCCTGCCCCAGGTCCTGGCGCGCGGCGGCCTCATCGACTGCCCGGCTTCGTCGCTGAGTAGGCCCGGGGCGCGGTGCCGGGATTGCTCCCGGTCCGTTTCCCCGGACCTCTCGCCGAACCCGCCGTGCGTCTCTCGACGCAACGGGCTCTCCACGGTCTCTGCCGTCAGGTGGTCCCAGTGACCCAGGGGTTGGGGATCGTGTTGCCGCGGTAGCGATACCGGGTGACCGGGATCGCGCTGATCTTCCGCAACTCGATCTCGCCCGCGCTAATCGGCAGCCACCGCCCGGTGGGGGTGGTGAGCCGTCTGCGGACGTCCGACCAGTTCCAGTGATGCCGCTCTTGCAGCAGCCGGATGACCCGCCACCAGACGAGGTTGTCCAGGTTGCTGAAGGTGTGCTTCGCAACGGCATGCCTGAAGTAGTTGGCCCATCCGTGGGTGACCCTGTTCAGATTGATCAGCACCACGGCCAGGTCCTGCTGCGACGTTCTGTGGGTGAGGGCACGGATCTTCGCCTTCACCGACCGCAGAGGCCGGTCGGCGATGAAGGTGTAGACGTACCACTTGTCCGTTCCGCGCTTGCGGCGCCACTGGATGTGGAACCCCAGGAAGTCGAACCCCTCGCTCAGGTGCACCAGTTGGGTCTTGGCTTCCGAGAGCCGCAACCCCATGGGTGCGAGAACCTGGGCGATCTCCCCGCGCAGTGCCTCGGTGTCCTGCCTGGCCCCTTTGACCAGGACGACGAAGTCGTCCGCGTAGCGGACCAGCCGCCACGAGGGCAGGCCCTTGGCGCTCCGCTTCTCGCGCCGAGAGCTGGTGGACAGTTCCCCGTCCGGTTCCCATGCCCGGTGCAGGTGCTCATCGAGCATCGACAGGGCGATGTTCGCCAGGAGCGGGGAGATGATGCCCCCTTGCGGTGTGCCGGTGAAGGTCTCCTGCTGTTCCCCGAGCTCTGTAAGGAGACCGGACTTCAGGAACGCCTTCACCAACGCCAGTACCCGTTTGTCCTTGACCCGGCTCCGGACCCGGTCCATCAGCGCGACGTGGTCGATCTCGTCGAAGCACGCCGCGATGTCCGCGTCCAGCACCCACCGATAGCCGTGGGTGCCGTAGAAGTGGATCTCGGCAATCGCGTCCTGGGCCCGCCGCTTGGGTCGGAACCCGTAAGAGACCGGCTTGAAGTCGGCCTCGAAGATCGGCTCCAGCACCAGCTTCAGCGCGGCCTGGACGACCCGGTCGGCGATCACGGGAATCCCCAACCGCCGCACCTTCCCCGCCCCGCCCGGCTTGGGGATCTTGCGTTCCCGTACCGGTAGCGGCCGGAACGAGCCCTGCCTGAGCTGGGCCCGAAGGTCGTCCAGGAACCCGGGGACCCCGAATCGCTCCTCGACGTCGGCGGCCGTCAGGCCGTCCACGCCGGGAGTGCGGGCTCCCCGATTGCCGGCGACCCGGTCGAACGCCGCGATCAGCGTCGCCGGGTCGTGCACGAGGTTGAACAGATCATCGAACCGGCGGCCGGGATCGGCCGCCGCCCAACGGTGAAGCTTGGCCTGCATCTCCGATACCCGCTGGCGTGGACCCACCGGGTCCGCCTCCAGCGGAGCGCCGCTGTTCAGCGGTGCGTCTTTCGGCATTGCAGTCTCCTTCCCTTCTCGATACCGCTGCCGCCCTTCCCCATGTGCGCGGGCTCTCCCCGGCTCGGAGTACTACGGCGGCTCCGCCCCACCCGGACCATTCGGCAGTCGATGTGCCTATCCCCAACCGGGCACTGGCCGTGCACGACCGGGGAGTTGAGAACGGGTGGTTCCCGTGTTCACTGCGATTCGCTCGTTGGAGTAGGAGCCCGACTGTGTCCCTGCGGCATCGCCACGAGTACGCCGTAGACCTTCCTCGTGGCCTCCCGAACGGCTTCGAAATACCGGTCAAGGAGTTCCTCACTGCCACAGGACAGCGAGTGCGCACCGCCTCCGGCCCAGATCCGTCAGGTTCGAGCCGGTGTATTGGTTAAGAGACGTAAAGACGCCGGTTCCTCGCGTACTCCTCTCCATCCCGCTCGCCGGACCCGCACCATCTGGCAGTACTGGCACGTCCCGGCTTTGTCAGGGCCGCTCCCGCCCTCCCCGGCATCACCCGGATCAGGCTGCCCTCAGCTCCACCTCCCTGCTACGACAGGTCGGCGGTGAAGGTCTCTCACCTCCACACGAATCACAGCGCCTCACGGCGCAACTCGAAGACCAGCCAGGCACCGCGGGCCGCCGCGGCGCTTTTACCCGCGGCCACGTGTCCTTCTTCCACAACTCAACCGCCGAATCGTCGCGTTCGATCGCCCGGCGGGCCGGCTGCTGCCAGGACCAGCCGTGCCGCTTGAGCAGGACCCAGGTGCCCTCCACGGTGTAGGACACGTGGAACAGCCGGCCGATCAACGTCTTCACCCGTGCCAGGGTCCACCGCTGGTCCTCCCAGCCGTGGGCCAGCGGCCCGCGCTCCAACTCCCTTTCCAGTCGCACGATCTGGGCGTCGGAAAGCTTCGGACGACCGGGCGATCCCTTCGAAGCCACACCTGCCGCACCGCCCTCGCGCCACTGCCGGCGCCAGCGCTCCACCGAACGCACGCTCACCCGCAGTACGGCCGCGATGTCCCTGTTCTTCTCGCCGCCCTCGAAGCGTTCCACGGCCTGCTGCCGGATCCGCTCCCGCGCGGCCCTCTGCGCGTCGGTCAAACCACCGCCCTGTGCATACCTCACAGCACACGACTACCGGGACCGTCCCTCCGCCGGCAGGCGAACGCTACTGCTTCACCCAACCGAGCGACATCACGCATTCAAGTTCAGTAGCCCGGTGCAGACACCCCTCCTCAAGCACTGCATGGAGAACCGGTGGCGCCTTCTGGTTAAGCAGCTCTTGACGGACAGCCAGGTACTCGATTCGTTCGTCTGCCTCGGTCTGGGTGATGGCCCCCCGTCGGACCGCCGCGTGCGCGAGAGCTGCGGCATAAGCCGGTGTCTGGAACAGACCAGGAACGATGATCAAGCCAACTGTTCGCAGGCGGCGACACTTGGCCTCCGCATCCGCGAACTCGGGGAACCCTTCCAGTAGCGCCGCGCGTGTGTACTTGCGCCACAACTCATAGAACTTCTGCCCGGTTTCGAAGACCTCATCGGCCTTAACAGCAACCTCGCGTGTTGGAGCTCGCTTAGCTCGTTCGAGGTACGAGACGAACGCGCCGGTGTAGCCCAAGCGCTTCCCAAGCTCCACCTGTGACCACTGCCTAGCCCGCCGTGACCTGCGCAGTTCCAGGCCGAAGCGCACGTGTGGAGATGACTGAGGGGCAGCGTCGTTATCGCTCAAGATCGTCGAACTCCTTAACGCGACAGAGCTGTCAAGGTCAAAACACTAGCGAGCGTACGGGGTCGTGCCGATCCTTGGTAGTGGAACCACTACGGAGAGGAGCGATGGTGAGTGCGCGCAGAACGCCCCCACAAGCGCAGTGCGATCCCGAGGCGAACGGGCGTGCGATCAAGGCCACTTGTACCAGCGACAGTGCCACGGCCGCCCAGCCCGTCGCCCTGGTGGTCGACGTCCCCGACACCGCCCCGCCGACGAGACCGCGCCGGCGGGTCAGCCCCGAGGAATCGGCGGCGATCCTGGCCGAGTACAGCCCCACCATGGCGGACGCCGTTGGTCGCAGGCGCGCCCCGGTCGACTGGCCGTTCTGCGAGTGCGGCAGCAGCAACTGCCCGGACAAGGGCGCGGCGTAGTGACCACTCCCGACCGCCCGGCCGGGACCGCCGGTGACTGCGACAGTTGCCAGTACCTGGACGCGATGGCCTGCACGTACGCCGGTAACACCCATCAGGTCGCGGCCATCGTCCGACTGCGCGACGCCCATGCCCCCACCTGCCCGAATCCGCGCGGCGGTGACCCCGGCGCGCAAGCCGATCACGATGGCTGACGATCCCGAACCGATTGCCCTGCCGCCCTCGCACCAGTGGCGCCCGGGTCGCTGCATCTGCTGCGACCGTCGCGCATTGGTTGCTCCAGGGCCGCAAATTCCGACCCCAGAGAACCAGTTGGTGACGCTGCCCTTCTGCTTGGTCGGATTCGAGCGGGCAGCGCGCTACCTCCACCGCATCCGGATGTCGACTCAACTTCCGTACATCCAGAAGTAATTGAGAACCCAAACAGACTCCCGTGTCGCGCCGCCAGTAGCGCGGCCACCAACACGGGGTGCCCTGGTGAACACCGCCAGGGCACTTCCCCCGAGGAAGGCACCACCATGGCCCACTGTGATGTTGACTCCGCGAGCCCGCCCCGCCGTCGTATCGGCGCCGTGGTCCTGGTGCGCACGCTCACCGGAGCCGTACTGCTGGTCAAGCCGACCTACAAGGAAGGCTGGACCCTCCCCGGCGGCGCCGCCCACCAGGGCGAGAAGGTCTCCGACGCGGCGGCCCGGGAGTTGAAGGAGGAGACGGGCCTGATCCGCGAGATCACGCACTACCTCGCCCTCGACCAGGTCCCGGCCGGCGACGACGGCAGCTCCGCCGAGGGCTTCAACATCGTCGTGGACGGCGGCACGCTCACCCCCGCCGAAGCGGGGTCCATCGCGATCCCCGCGAGCGCGTCCGACGAACTGTCCGGCATCACCTGGGTGCCCCTGGAGCAGCTCGGCGGGTACACGGTGCCCTACCAGGAACGGCGCATCCGTCAGGCCTACGCCGCTGCCCAAGTCGGCCTCCGCCTCCCGCTGCTGGACCACGGCCGGGCCGTCGGCGACGGCGTGCATGGCTGAGCCGGCCGACCCTCGTGATGCCTGTGCACCGCCCACGTCGCCCTGCCCGCGCTGCGACGAGCTGGATGCGCGGCAGAAGACGGCCAAGGCGGCGCACGACAGATCCGCCCTGGTGGACGAACGCGTACTGAGACGCGAGCACGCGCGCCTCGCGCGGTGTGAACGGGCCCGTGCCATCGTGCAGACCTTTCCGTCTCCCTGACAGGAACAAGCCTCCTGGCGCCCTCAGCTGCTTCCCCGACGCCGGGCGGATCCCGAACCCTTCGACACCATGAAAGGAGTGCCCTTGGCCACGCCGCCCCCGCGGTGCCCCGTCTGCGGGTCCGACTGCCCGGGCATCTGCCGACGGATCCTCTACTGACCCGGCACCGGTTTGCCCGTGGGCTCATCCCTCGGGGACATGCCGACGGGCAACCCGTCCAACTCCCAAGAATGGATGGACACATGCCGTACAAGAACGCTATCTGGAAGGTTCTCCTGCAGAGCGCCGGCAACCCCAACTGCCCGTTCTGCCGGGGGACCGGAGTACGACTCGGGTCGGAGCCCGGCAAGGTGCGGATCTGCACCGGCTGAATCTCGCGCCTCAGCACCCGGGACGGGGCTCGCACAGTGCTCGCGAGGACCGGACGCCGGGGCGGGTCCGAAAGGTTCATCAACCTCACGAAAGGACGTACGGTCATGCGACCCAAGATCACGGCGCACATCCTCGAGAGCGGCTCCTGCCCGGCGGGCGGAGACCACCAGTACCAGATGTGGAGCGCCAAGATGAGGTGCGTCAAGTGCGGTGCCACGCTGGGCTGAGCACGTGAATCCGGGGGAGGGCGCCCAATTGGGTTCCCTCCCCCTTGCAGGAGGGATTGCGCCATGGAGCCTCATGTCACCTGGGGTGAACTCCCACAGTCAGTAAGGAGATTGGTCAGGGAGCGAGAAGGAGAGGTGATCTCTGCAAAAACCGTGGAAGATGGGATCACCTGCCGAACGGCACTCATCCTCTCAACGGCAACGGAGACGCTGTTTCTGAAGGGTACGCCGGTCTCTGATCGCAGCGGCGTGGAAGCACAGCGCATGGAAGCTGACGTCAACGCAGCAGTCGCGCGGGTGGGTCCGGCGCTTCGCTGGGAAGCTGTTGCCGATGGGTGGCACCTGATCGCCTTTAACTATGTGAGTGGCCGGCACGCGGACCTCACGCCCCAAACTCGCGACGCTGTGGTAGTGGCTGACACGCTCAAGCGTGTTGGTTCATGTCGCCCACCCAAGGGCGGCATCGTCCCGTTGCTGGTTGAGCGGTACCGTCAGACTCTCGGGCCCGGGGACTATAGAGCGCTTGACGGCTCATCGCTGCTGCATACTGACACCAACCCGCACAATCTCTTGATCGTGTCTCAGCGCGGCTACCTGGTCGACTGGGCCATGCCGGCTATCGGGCCCGCTTGGGCGGACGCTGCACAGATGGCCGTCCGACTCATGGGTTACGGCTGGAAGCCCCAGGATGCCCGTACGTGGCTCAGCAGGTTCCCCGAGTGGGAGCGCGCCGGCCAAGCCACCAAGGGCACATTCGTACGTGTGGTCACCGACGACGCAACGATCCGTTTCGGCACACATGCAGAGGAGGAGAACGC
The DNA here is from genome assembly GCF_035976515.1 of Kitasatospora sp. NBC_01302. Classification (NCBI taxonomy): domain Bacteria; kingdom Bacillati; phylum Actinomycetota; class Actinomycetes; order Kitasatosporales; family Streptomycetaceae; genus Kitasatospora; species Kitasatospora sp. NBC_01302. The sequence goes on along the minus strand of NZ_CP108404.1, from coordinate 2,498,881 downwards.
CCGGTACCGCGCGCTGTTGGGGTGACCAGTCCCGTCCGTGTGTCGATCAGGGCGCATGGGCGGGGCCCTCGCTGTCAGTGCTGAACTGACGGGTAGGTGGATCAGCACGAACACCCGTACCGTGCAACCCACGACAGAGACGCCGTCAGTGCGCCGTCAGTGCGGCGGCACCTGCAAGCGGTACCGCAGGCGGCAGATCAGCGCGTCGGTGTGCCGCCGGATCGCGCGGTCCAGCAGCACCCCGCGCTGGTTCTGCAGCAGCCGCTGCCAGGGGTGCGGCAGGTGCAGCTCGGGGATCAGCACCACCAGCTGGTCGTGTTCCAGCGACTCCTCCAACCGCCGCAGGTAGTCCACGATCGGCCGGGACAGCGAGCGCGAGGGGCTGGTCAGCACGGTCAGCGGCACCTGCGGGTGCCACCGGTCCCAGAGCTGGCGCAGCTGCTCCCCGCCCGGCATGCCCTCGTCGTCCGGATACGACACCGTGACGGCGCGCACCTCGTCGCCCAGCGAGAGCGCGGTCGACAGCGCCTCCTGGGTCAGCCGGTTGGCCGAACTCACCGGCACGATCACCAGCGAACGCTGCTCGTGCGGTGGCCCGGGCAGCTCGCCGATGTGCAGCGCCTGCCCGATCCGCTGGTAGGCCCGGTGCACCGACTCGAAGAGCAGCACCAGCACGGCGACCGCCAGGAAGACCAGCCACCCGCCCTTGCCGAACTTGGCGATCAGCTCGATCACCGTCGCCGCCGCCGTCAGCACCGCGCCCACACCGTTGAGCAGCGCCCGGCCGCGCCAGCCGGGACCGCGCTCCAGCTGCCAGTGCCGCACCATGCCCACCTGGGAGATGGTGAAGCCGATGAAGACACCGATCGCGAAGACCGGTACCAGCGCCTGCGTGTCGCCCTGCGCGGCGACCAGCAGCACCAGCGCCGCACCGGCCAGCACCAGCACCCCGTGCCGGTAGACCTGCCGGTCGGCGCGGAGTGCGAAGATGTGCGGCACGTGGTGGTCACGGGCCAGTAGCGAGGTCAGCACCGGCATGCCGCCGAACGAGGTGTTGGCCGCCAGCGCGAGCAGCGCCACGGTGCTGAACTGCACGACGTAGAAGCCGATGTTGTGGCCGAGCGAGGCCTCGGTGAGCTGGGCGAGCACCGTCCTGGTGCTGTTCGGCGCCACATGGAAGCGGCCGATCAGCACCGACAGCCCGATCAGCATCGCCCCGAGCAGCCCGCAGAGCGCGATCTCGGTGCGCTGCGCGCGCTGCACCCGCGGGGTGCGGAAGGTCGGTACGGCATTGGCGATCGCCTCCACCCCGGTCAGCGCCGCGCAGCCGGAGGCGAAGGCCTTGAGCAGGAGCAGCAGCCCGACGGTCTGGGTGGCAGGGCCCGGGTGCGTCGGCTCGGTCACCGGGTGTGCGCGCAGCAGGCCGACGACGATCACGGCGAAGACCGCGACGACGAAGACGACCGTCGGCAGGATCAGCGCCTTGGCCGACTCCGCGATGCCGTACAGGTTCACCCCGGTGATCAGCGCCAGCACCAGCACGCAGAACCACACCCGGTCGCCGTAGAGCGAGGGGAACGCCGACGTCAGCGCCGCCACACCCGCCGAGACCGAGACCGCGACGTTCAGCACGTAGTCGATGATCAGCGAGGCCGCGGCCACCAGACTGACCCGCCGCCCCAGGTGCCGCCCCGCCACCGCGTAGGCGCCGCCGCCATTGGGAAAGGCGGCGATGACCTGCCGGTAGGAGAACGTCAGCGCCGCCAGCAGCACCACGATCGCCACCGTCACCGGCAACGTGTACCGCAGCCCCTCGCTCCCGGCCACCGCCAGCACCACCACGATCGCCTCGGGCCCGTACGCGACGGACGCCAGCGCATCCAGCGAGAGCGCGGCCAACCCCTGAGGTACCGTCAGCCGATCGCGCTCTTTGCCGCCCACGGGCATCGCCACCACCGTCCTTTCCCGTCATCGTTTCGCCGTGCTGACGGCGACGCTAGTGCGCCGTGGGGGACCGGCGCGCGACTGACGCGCGGTCAGCCGACTGGTTCGCCGCCTGCCCCCGGAACGCGCAAAAATGCGCAAACTCCTGGCGCCACGACCGGTCGCCTCAAGCCGCCCATTCCGTCAGCCGTGCAGACGCGTCCACTGCTCGGCCGCTTCTGTGAGCCGCGCCCGCTGTGGCAGCGGGTCGTCAGCGGTACGGCTCGCCCAGAACCGTGGATGGTCCGGGCGAAGACTGCCAGCCGCGCGGGGTTCGCGTCGCGGTAGGCCGGTACCTGTCGGGCCACGCAGTCGGCCTGGCCGGGAGTGTGACCCGCAGCGATCAGGCCGGGTACCAGCAGGGCCGCGTCCGTCCATTCCGGCCCCGGATGGATTTGGTCGCGTAGTTTCCGCCACGCCCGCTCAGGCCGGTCGCTACGGTAGTTGTAGTCAGGCTCGCCGCAGTGCTCGGCCTGTTCCATGAGGGGGACTCATGCCAGATGACCAGGACCGCACAGTTGAGGGACCGCCTGCTGTGGAGTGGACTACTGCCCCACCAGGACAAGTCGGCATTTCACATACGGGTGCCATCTCCCAGAGCGGTGGAGTGCAGAACGTCTTCATCAACAGTCACGCCCTGGTGCCGGCTCCGGCTCCGGCTCCGGCTGAGGACCCGCGACAGAAGTTCCTCTCCGACTTCCTTCGCCAGGCGCTCAGCCAAGGCGAGACTACCTTCAGGCTGAGCGTGATCTTCATGTCAGCCGGGGCGATCGTCCTGCTGTGTGGGGGTGTACTGGCTCTGATGCGTCACGGGGCGTCGGCTGGAACTGCTGCTGCGCTGATGACCAGCCTGGGCGGCGTTCTGATCGGTACTTGTGGCGGAGCCTTCGCCGTCCACGCGAATCGATCACGGAAGCACCTGACTGCCCAAGCCGAGCGCGTCAGCGAAGAACTGCGTGCTGATCTCACCCGTGAACAGGTGCTCGCGCTGATCGACCGGATTGACGATCCGGTCGCGCGGGACCGGCTTCGGTCATTCAGCGCGATGCAGTCCCTCGGACTGGCCCCGACACCGGACGAGGTCACGAACCGAGTGTTCCCATCGGCTGGCAGCACGGCGCCGGAGATCGAGCCGACCCCGCCCGCGTCCTAGCGCCGCCCTGTCACCACAGCGGAGTTGATGGCCGACCAGTTGCACGCCGAACAACAGCGCGGGGGACCGACCAGTACGGATAGCCCGTTGCGCGAATTGGTATTTCGTGGCCTGTTTCACCCCTCGCTACGGTCGACCGCATGGACTGGAACCTTCATTCGGCCGAAGACCTCATCACCGCCCTCCGCGCCGGCGACGTGACCTCGGTGGAACTCACCGACCAGGCGATCGCCCGCATCGAGCGCGACGACAAGGCGATCAACGCCATCTGCGTCCCCGACTTCGACCGTGCACGCGCTGCCGCCCACGCGGCCGACCAGGCACGTGCCCGTGGCGAGGAGCACCCGCTGCTCGGGGTTCCGGTGACGGTCAAGGAGTCCTACAACGTGGCTGGGCTGACCACGACTTGGGGCATGCCGGAGCACCGGGACCACGTGCCGGCCGAGGATGCGGTGCAGGTGTCGCGGCTCAGGTCCGCGGGCGCGGTGGTGCTGGGCAAGACCAATGTGCCGTTGGGGCTGCAGGATATTCAGAGCTTCAACGCGATCTACGGCACCACCAACAACCCGTGGGATCACACGCGTACGTCGGGCGGCTCCTCCGGCGGGTCGGCGGCGGCGCTGGCGGCCGGGTTCGGTGCGCTGTCCATCGGCTCCGACCTCGCCGGTTCGCTGCGCACGCCCGCACACTTCTGCGGTGTCTATGCGCACAAGCCGAGCCTCGGGCTGGCGGCGAGCCGCGGCATGGTCCCGCCGGACGCACCGGTGTTGCCCGTCGACCTCGACCTCGCCGTCGTCGGTCCGATGGCGCGCACGGCCCGCGACCTCACCCTCCTGCTCGACGTCATGGCCGGACCGGATCCGCTGACGCACGGTGTGGCCTACGACGTGACGCTGCCGCCCGCGCGCCACGAGCGGCTCGGCGACTTCCGGGTGCTGGTGCTGGAGGAGCATCCGTTCATCCCCACCGGGGCCGCGGTGCGGGCCGGGGTGAACCGGGTGGCCGACGCGCTCACCGGCGCCGGTGCCCGCGTCGAGCGGCACAGCCCGCTGCTGCCCGATCTGGCCGAAGCCGCCACGCTCTACACGCAGTTGCTGTTCTCGGGCTCCGTGGCCCGCTTCCCCGTCGAGGCGTACGAGCAACTGCGCTCCCGGGCCGCCGCGTTGAGCACGGACGACCGGAGTCTCGACGCGACCCGGCTGCGCGGCATGCTGTTCAGCCACCGCGACTGGATGGAGGCGAACGGCCGCCGTGAGCTCCACCGCCACGGCTGGCGGCAGCTCTTCGCCGAGTTCGACGTGGTGGTGTGTCCGATCACGCCGACTCCCGCGTTCCCGCACGACCACAACCCCGATCCGCTGGGACGCCGGCTCGACATCGACAGCGTCGAGTACCCGTACTTCGACCAGCTCGTCTGGGCCGGTGCGGCCACCATGCCCGGCCTGCCCGCCACCGCGGTGCCCGCGGGCCGGTCTCCCGAGGGGTTGCCGGTGGGCGTGCAGCTCATCGGCCCGATGTTCGAGGACCGCACCCCGCTGCGGCTGGCCGAACTGCTGGAGCAGGAGATCGGCGGCTTCCGGGCACCGGAGTAGGCCGCACCGATCGTCAGGCCGTGGCCGCGGCCGGGGCCGACCAGTCGATCCGGTGCTCGAACTGCCAGGCCATCTTCTCCGGGCTGATGAGCTTCATCCCGAGGGGCATCAGCGCGTCCCGCAGCACCCGGGCCACCGGGCCGGCCGCCTTGTTGCTGTTGGTCCGCTCGGCCGCCTTGATGATCCGCTCGACCCGCGGGCGGCGCAGCTCCTCGTACCGCGCGAGGGCCTGACGCAGCGGCAGATCCCTGAGGCAGCGCGCCAGTTCCACCGAGCTCTCGATGGCCAGCGACGCCCCCTGGCCGGAGCTGGACGAGGGCGCGTGCGCGGAGTCGCCGACCAGCACCATCCGGTCCCGGCTCCACTGCGGGACCGCCGGCATGTTCTCCATCGGGCCGGTGATCAGCAGCTGGGCCGGATCGGTGCGGCGGATCAGCTCGGCGGCCGGGGTGCGGTCGCCCGCGCACGCGGTTGCCAACTCCTTCAGCCACCGCTCGGCGCCGCGTGCCACCGCCTCGGCCTGGGTGAGCGGCTCGGCCCACGGCAGGTTGACGAACCAGACGGCGCTCCCGTTGATCACCTGGAGGCCGAAGAAGGCCCGCTTGCCGAAGGTCATGTACATCTTGCCACCGGTGTCCGGCACCAGGCCGGCCTGCGCGTTCATCGAGCCGAAGCCCTGCAGCCCGGCGTACCGTGGCTGCGGGGCGGCCGGGTCGATCAGGCCGCGCACGGTGGACCGGATCCCGTCGGCGCCGATCAGCAGGTCGCCGGTGGCGGTGGAGCCGTCGGCGAACTCCGCCGTCACGCTGTCCGCGGTCTGCGTGACGCCGATCAGCCGCTTGCCGTGCTCGATCCGGATGCCCCGCCGGAGGGCTTCCGCGTACAGCGCCTGGTACAGGTCGCTGCGCATCACCAGCCGGGTCGGCTCCAGCCGGCCGGGGCTGCCGAACGAGGCGAGCTGCTTGCCGTTCCAGCTCTGCAGCACGATGGCGTCCATCGGGTCGCCGAGCCGGCGCACCAGGTCGCCGGTGCCGATCACGTCCAGCGCGGCCAGCCCGTTCGGTGCGAGCCCGAGGGCGGCGCCGACGCCGGTGGCGGTCTCCGTGTACGCCTCGTGGACGGTGGCCTCGATGCCGGCCTGCTGGAGGGCCATCGCGGTGACGGGGCCGGCGACTCCGCCGCCGATGACCAGCGCCTTCTTGATCTCCGTTGCCATGGTCTCGTCCCTCTCCTCTCGGGGTCGGCTGTCCGCCGACCTCTCCATAGTTGCACTGAATCTAGTTTCAGTGCAACTAGTTCCGCAGTGGGTAACATCAGGGCATGAGTACCGCCGTGAAGAGCTCGCCCATGGGCCTGACCGTCCTGTCGTTGCTGCACTTCAAGCCGCTGCACCCGTACGGCATGCAGCGGCTGCTCAAGCAGTGGGGCAAGGACCAGGTGGTGAACGTCGGCCAGCGGACCGGCCTGTACCGCACCATCGACCGGCTGCTCACGGCGGGCCTGATCGCGGTCCGCGAGACCGGGCGCGACCAGCAGTATCCGGAGCGGACCGTCTACGAGCTCACCGAGGCGGGTCGGCGGGCCACCCGCACCTGGCTGCTGGACATGCTCCGCTCGCCCAAGCAGGAGTTCCCCGAGTTTCCCGTGGCCCTCTCCAATCTGATGCTGCTCACCCCGGACGAGATCGTCGAGGCCCTGGCCGCCCGCCTCGCCTCGGTGTGCGGCACCCGGGCCGCGCTGGAGCGCGCGCTGGCCGAGACCGCGGAGTCCGGTGTCCCCCGGGTCGCTCTGCTGGAGACCGAGTACAGCCTCACGGTCGCCAGGGCCGAGGTCGGCTGGCTGGAGTCGGTCATCGCGGACCTCCGCTCGGGCGCCCTCGCCTGGAGCGCCGAGGAACTGCTCGCCGTCGCCGCCGCCAGCGAGGCCCAAACCCCCTAGCAGCGCCCGTGACTCGCGGACGATGATGGCGGCATGATCGAGAATCAGTCAGTGGAGCAGGCAGTAGAGAAGGCGGCAGAGAAGGCACCGGGGGAGTACCTTCACCCGCTCCCCGCCGCCGTGGACGGATCCGCCCTCCTCGCCCTCGCGGCGGGCCACCATGCCCGCGCCGTACGGTTCGTCGGCGTTCGGGAGGTCGCCGGGCACCTGGTGAAGCTCTATGTGATCGAGGCGCCCGAGCGCACGCTGGCCGAGCGCGAGCTGGAGCCGATCGTGGCGATCGCCGGCGGGCAGCTGGCCGGCGCCGCCGCCCGGGGGTCGCTCGGGCTGGGGGTGCTGATCGTGCACGCCGGTGGGGATGGTGACTACGTGCTGGTGCACAGCTGGATCGAGGGGTACATGTCGGACCTCGCGATCTTCACCGGGCCCGCCGGGCAGCCGGATCAACTGCGGCCCGGGCGCGCCGGGTTGGCGCCGTGCGTGTGGGAGGCGGCGGTACTGGCGCACGAGCGGGAGGCGTTCGTGCGGCGGGTGCTGGACGGCGCCGGTCCGGTGGCGGAACGGCTGGCGGCCTGGGCGGCGGACGTGCTGACGGGTGAGGTCCGCTAGAGCAGCCCGGGAGTCCTGGCGCGAAAGCATAATGAAAGTCGTTTTCATCTAGGGTAAAGTGCGTGCTGCCGGGGTCGTCGCGCCCCGTCGCGCCCTGGCGGCATGCACATCCACACCCAGCATCCGGAGTCCTGCCATGTCCGAAAGTGAACCGACCGCTGACGCCATGGACGCCGTTCGACTGCCGGTCGTGGTGGTCGCGGGCCTGCACGCGGCCCGGCGCCGCCAGGCCGTGCTCGAACTGCTCGACGGCTGCGTCGAGGCCGTCGTCCTCCACCACGACCTGCGGGACGCCACCGACGGCATCGTGTACCGGCGGATCCGGGACGGCGGGGGCGAGTTCGCCCCGACGGCGGTTCCGCTGACCAATGACTGCCCCTGCTGCGCGCTGCGCGAGGACCTGCTGCCCGAGCTGCTGCGGATCGCCGAGCGGGGTCAACACGGGCTCGCGATCGTGGAGTTGTGGGGCGCCAGTGATCCCCATCCGGCGGTGGAGCTGATCGCCGAGGGCGAGGTGGACGGACGCCCGCTGCACGAGGTGATCGAACTCGCCGGTGTCATCACGGTGGTGGACCCGTTGCACCTGGTCGCCGACCTCTCCGTGCCGGACGAACTCGGCGCCCACGGTCTGCAGGGCTGTGCCCAGGACACCCGCACCCGGGCCGAGGCGCTGGCCCACCAGATCGAGTACGCCGGTGCGCTCGCCGTGCCACGGGCGGGAGCCGAGGGCGGTGACGCGCCCCGGCGGCGGACCGCACTGGCGATGCTGCGGCAACTGCACCCCACCGCGCGCATCGTCCGGCTCGCCACCGGCGAGCTGATCCGGGCCGCGCTCGCCGGTTTCGACGTGCCCGCCGCCCGGGACCGGGTCAATCCGGCGCTGGCCCTGCTGCCGCAGGAGCGCGACGAGGCGGGTGTGGCCACGGTGGTCTGGGAACGCCGCCGCCCGCTGCACCCGGCCCGGCTGTACGAGGCGCTGAACCGGCTCGTCCCGGCCGCCCAGCGCAGCCGGGGCCGGTTCTGGCTGGCCAACCGGCCCGACCAGCTGCTGGCCTGGGACGCGGCCGGGGCCAGCCTGGCGGTGGAGGAGTGCGGCCCGTGGCTCACCTGCCTGCCGGACGCCGCCTGGGAGCTCTACCCGCCCAGCCGCCGCGCCGCCGCGGCCCTGGACTGGCATCCCCTGCACGGTGACCGGGTGCAGCAACTCGCCTTCACCGCCGCGGGCCTGGATGCCGAGGGGATCGTCCGGCTGCTCGACTCCTGCCTGCTCACGGACGCCGAGCTGGTGGGCGGCGAGGCGGGCTGGAAGGCACTCGCCGACGCCTTCGAGGGCCTGCTCGACCCGGTCTCCTGACCGGCAGCCCCGAGCCCGAGATCCTGCCCGGCGGTCCGCCCCGGCGCCCCGATCCGGCCGCCGCCCCCGGTGCCTAGTCGGCTGCGAACGGCCCGTCGGTGACGAAGCGGTGCAGCTGGTGGGCGAAGGTCCTGGCCTCGGCGGCGGGCCAGGAGCCGAGGGCGGCCTCGATGCGGGAGGCCAGGCGCCGGCGGCTCTCGGCCACCACCGCCTCGCCCTGCTCGGTGAGGATCAGCAGGGCCGCCCGCCGGTCGGCCGGGTCGGGCTCGCGGCGCACCAGGCCCGCGTCCTCCAGGCGGGAGGCGCGCCGGGTGACGCCGGACCGGTCCAGCCCCACCTCGGGCGCCAGCTCGGCGGCGCTGCACGGGCCGGTCCGGGCCAGACCGCTGAGCACCGGGTAGGTCAGCTCGTCCACGCCCTCGCCCAGGCCCTCGGTCAGGCCGCGGTAGAGGCGTTCACGGGTGGTGCGCCGCAGCAGCAGCCCCAGCGCATCGGCGATCTCCCGGCCCACGTCGTTCTCCATGGCTCCAGAGTAGCGTGCGCTGCGCACGCTTCGCACGTTCAACACTCCTTCACCATCCCCTTGCGATTCCCTCGCGATTCGGGGTCCCACGGCTGAGAGCCGAGCCCCCGTGCCTCGTGGGCCCGTTCAGTCGGCCGGCCGGACGGGCCCACCGCCGTTCGCGGCCAACTCGGCGCGCAGTTCAGCCAGGTGGGCATCCGCATGGTCGTGCGGCAGGTACTCGACCACGTCGAGGAAGCGGAACATCACGTTGGTCCCGGTCACCGCGAACTCGTAGTCGCCGAACCCCACCACCGCACCGAGCACCCCGCGCACCGCCCCGCGCACGACGTGCCCGGTCAGCTCGTCCGGCTGCTCCGCCGTCAGGCTCCGGCGCGCGTTGGGCCTGGCCAGGTACGGGCAGACCATCGAGGCGTACAGCATGCACGCGCGGTGCCCCGGCCCCTCCAGGGTCGGGGCCATGTTGCGGTACAGCCGCCCGGCCGCCAGTGCCTCGCCGATCGCGGCGCTCTCGCCCGCCCCGACCACCCGCCACACCGGTCCGCGCGGCATCAGCGTGTTGCAGACCGAGCAGAGCCGCTCGCGCGCGCAGTCGGCACTGCGTCCGTAGTCGGTCAGCGCGAACTGCGGCTGCCCCTCCTCCCACGGAGTGATGGCGGGCACAGGGTAGCCGCGGTTGTCCCGCGGTCGGTCCCGGACGGTCGGCGGCATGGGTACGAGATCGAAGCGCACGTACCCATACTTACCAGGCGGCATGGACCTGCCTACACCCTGTGGGCTCCACGTCCACTGCTTAAGAGGGTCCGCCGGTAGGGGGCCGGCGTCGCGACGCCCGGGCTCTCGCCTGGACGGCTTCTCCTCAGTCGCCGATGCTCCGCATGGACTCCCTCGTCGGCGCCGCCCAGACTCGGCCCACTGCGGACATCAGCCGCTGACGCGGCGGGCGCTCCTTTCTCCGGCCCCCTACCGGCGGACCCTCTAAATGAATATTCACCCTTAAATTTGTCATATCTCCCCTCGTCGAAGTCTCGCCCCACGATGCTGTGGTGGCCGACCGTCAGGTCGGCGAAAGACCGTACTCACGTGGGGTGGGAACTTTGCTGAAACGAGGAGCGCGATGGTTCGCTGCAGGGGTGGCCGCGCTCACCCTGGCAGCGACCACGCAGGCCGTGGTGCCGGCCCTCGCGGCCACGCCGCCGCAGCTTGATCTGAAGGTGCTGCTGGTCGGTGGGGGATCGGACGACCCCACCACGACCGCCTGGCAGAAGGCGCTCGACACCGAGGGTGTGCCGTACACGCTGGTGACGGCCGCCGGGGCGATCGGCAGCGAGACCGTGACGCTGCCCGCGCTCTCCAGCGGGACCCACGGCTACTACAACGGCGTGGTGATCGCCGACTCGCCCACCTTCTTCGCCGCCGGCCAGCTGGGCGGCCTGGACAGCTACGAGTCCAGCTTCGGCGTGCGCCAGCTGGACGGCTACATGTACCCTTCGGCCTCGCTCGGCCTGACCGCCGCCGGCTCCGGTACGGTGACCGGGACCGCACAGCTGACGGCCCCGGCGCTCGCCCAACTCCCCGAGCTGAAGGGCCCGGTGCCCTTCGAGTCCGGCTCCTACGGCTACCCGGCCACGCCGGTGGCCGGCGCCCCGGTGACCCCGTGGCTGGAGAACCCGGCGGGCCAGACGCTGGCCGCCGTCTACCAGCACCCCAGCACCGACGCGCAGGCGGGCGTGTCCGAGCTGTCGCTGACCTTCGACTACAACTCGACCATGCTGCCCTGGCTGCTGCTCTCGCCCGGGCTGATCGACTGGGTCACCCAGAACACCCACCTCGGCCTGTACCGGAACTACTTCGGTCAGGACATCGACGACATGTTCATCTCGGACAACGAGTGGAGCCGGCAGTACCAGTGCACGCCGGGTGCCACCGACCCGAACGACGTGCTCTGCCCGCAGGGGGTCGGCGGCAACGCGGCCGACGGTCCGCCGGACGTCCAGATGAGCGCGGCGGACGTCGACTACGTGGCCAACTGGGAGCAGCAGACCGGCATCAAGCTGGAGTTCGCGTTCAACGCGATCGGCGCCTGCACCGCGCCCAGCAGCACCACGACGTCCGGCGCCAACTGCTCGGGCAGCACCACGGTGAACGGCAACACCTTCACCGACCCGGGGCAGACGGTGGACAGCGGCTACCCCAACGACGCGGCCTTCGTCAACGAACTCCTCAAGCAGCAGGCCTCGTTCAACTGGATCACGCACACCTGGTCGCACATGTACCTGGGTTGCCAGGTCGGCGGGCCGCAGCCGGCGAACGCGCCGACCGCGGGCACCGGCGGATCGCTGGCGGCGGGCGGCTACAGCTACGAGGTCACCGCGGCCACCGCCTACGGTGAGTCGGAGCCCTCCACCCCGCAGCAGGTCACCGTCGGCGCGAACGGCTCGGTCTCGCTGAGCTGGCCGGACGCCCCGAACGGCGGCGGCCCCTCGCTGGCCAAGCTGGAGTCCGAGTACTTCGGCGGCACCGGCTTCTGGGGCTACGACATCTACCGCGCCCCGGCCGGCTCGACCAGCTTCGGCCTGGTCGGCCAGGTCAAGGAGGACCCGACCGGCGCCACCGGCAGCTACTCCTTCACCGACACCGGGGCCACCGCTCCGGGCGGCGGCCCGGGCAGCACCAGCACCTTCCCCACCGCCACCGACCCCGGCATCGGCTGCTCCTCGGCCGCTGCCTGGCTGCCGGCCACCAGCGCCAACCCGGACTCCAGCATCGAGCAGGAGATCGGCCTGGACGACGCCTTCGCCGCCAACAACGGTCTGACCAACTTCAGCCCCAGCGGCCTGGTCACCGGTGAGCACTCCGGCCTGGAGAGCCCCACCATGCCGCAGTCCATGGCGGACATGGGGATCAAGGTCTTCGGCAGCGACGCCTCGCGCCAGCCGCAGAGCTACACCATCTCGGGGACCTCGGCCTCCGGGGCGAGCAACACCGCGTCCTCCGCGCCGCGTTACCCGAGCAACATCTACTACAACGCGTCCAACTGGCCGGACGAGCTGAGCGAGTACAACACCGCCTACGTGGCGACCGGCTCCTCGATGGGCGACTCGCTGTACCCGGCCGAGACCGGCAAGTGCGAGGACACCCCGTCGACCACCTGCACCACCACCCCGGCCGGCGAGAGCTCGGTGCTCGCCAGTGAGTCCCGGATCCTGCTCGGCCACGTGCTGGCCGACGACCCGCGGATGAACTACGCGCACCAGACCAACCTGATCGGCCCGGCCACCCAGACCGTCAACGGGGTCACCTCCGACTACGGCTACACGATCCTGAGCCTGATCAACGACATGCTGGCGCAGTACAACAGCTGGTACACCGCGCCGCTGACCCAGATGACCGACGCGAGCACCGCGCAGACACTGGGCCAGTCGGCCGCCTGGGCCGCGGCCGAGCAGGCCGGCACCGTCACCGCCTCGGTGCAGAACGGCAACGTGGTGATCGCCGACTCCGGCAGCGGCTCGGTCGACGTCCCGGTGACCGTCCCGGCCGGGACCACCGTCAACGGCGCGGCCTTCGGCCAGTCCTACGGCGGCACGCTCTCCGCCTGGACCCCGATCGCGGCCGGCGGCTCCACCACGCTGACCATCAACGTCGCCCCGCTGATCACCAGCGCGGCCACCGCCGCCGCCACCGTCGGCGCCGCGTTCAGCACCACCGTCACCGCCACCGGCTCCCCGCTGCCCGCGCTCAAGGAGAGCGGCGCCCTGCCCGGCGGTGTCACCTTCACCGACAACGGCGACGGCACCGCGACCCTGGCCGGCACCCCGGCGGCCGGCAGTGGCGGCAGCTACCCGCTGGTCGTCACCGCGACCAACGGCGCGGGCTCGGTCACCCAGAACCTGTCGCTGACCGTCGCCCAGGGCCCGGCCGTCACCAGCGCGGGCACCGCGGCCTTCACCACCGGTACCGCGGGCACCTTCGCGGTGACCACCTCCGGCTACCCGGCCCCCGCGCTCAGTGCGAGCGGCACCCTGCCGAGCGGGCTGAGCTTCAAGGACAACGGCGACGGCACCGGCTCGATCGTAGGGACCGCCGCCTCGGGCACCGCCGGCAGCTACCCGGTGACCGTCACCGCGACCAACGCCTCGGGCAGCAGCTCCGCCCAGGTCACCGTCACCGTCACGCAGGCCACCGGTCCCTCGGTGACCAGCGCGAGCTCGACCACCCTCACCACCGGCGCGCCGGTCAGCTTCGCGGTGACCGCCACCGGCTACCCGGCCCCGGCCCTGAAGGTGGCCGGGGCACTGCCGAACGGCCTGTCCTTCAAGGACAACGGGAACGGCACCGGGAGCCTGACGGGCACCCCGGCGGCGACCAGCGGCGGCGTCTACCCGCTGACGCTCACGGCCACCAACCCGGTGGGCGCGGCGACCCAGGCGCTGGCGGTGACGGTCGACCAGCCGCCGGCGATCACCAGCAAGGCGAGCGCGACCGCCTTCCTGCTGATCCCGTTCAGCTGCACCATCACCACGACCGGTTTCCCGAACGCGGTGCTGAGCGAGAGCGGCACCCTGCCGGCCGGGCTGCGGTTCACCCCCGGGGCCAACGGCACGGCGACCATCTCGGGTTCCGAGCTGGCGCTCGGAGCCTTCCACCTCACCATCACGGCCAAGAGCGCGGCGGGCACCGTGAGCCAGCCCTTCACGCTCTACGCGACGCTGTGAGCCGCTGAGTCGGTGCGGTAGCCGACGCGGCACGGCCGCCCGGGACTTCGGTCCCGGGCGGCCGTGCTGTTTTGGCGTGGCCGCGCCGCCGGGCTCAAGGCGCTCCGGCGGCGTGTTCGGCGGCGTGTTCGGCGAGCAGCCGGGCGGCGCGCTCGGGGGTGAAGTCCATCGAGGTCAGCACGGCGGGGACGGTGATGCTGGGGAACAGGTGCCGGAGCAGCACGCAGAGGCGGTGCGGCAGGTCCTCGTAGCGGCTCATCGCGAAGGACATCAGCTGGATGCCCGCGAAGGTGGCGACCAGCAGCTCGGCGGTCTCGGCCGGGTCCACCTGGGGCAGCAACTCGCCCTGGCGGGCGGCGGCTTCGAGGATCTCCCGGTTGCGCCGGCTCCACTCCTCGAACGGGCCGCGCTGGTCCAGGCCGTCGGTCTGCCGGTCGAGGGTGAGCCGGACGCCGGCCCGCACCAGTGGGTCGGTGCGCAGCCGGTGGGCCAGCACCACGGTGGAGTCGACCAGTTCCTGCAGCTTGACGCTCTGCGGATGGAGCGCGGCGGAGTGCTGCTCACCGAGCACGCACCGGGCGAGGTCTTCCTTGGACTGGAAGTGGAAGTAGAGGGCGCCCTTGGTCACGTCGGCCACCTTGAGGATCTCGGCGATGGTGGCGGCCTGGTAGCCCTGCTGCTCGAAGACGGTGGCGGCCGCTTCGAGGATCTTCCGGCGGGTGCGGATCGCTCGGTCCTGCTTGGCCACAGTCGCCCCTTTCCCGGGCTGTGCCGGCGCGGTGTCGGCGGTGCTGGTCGGCGGCGTTCAAGTGGGGAGCAGCGGGGGCCAGGCCTCGTCCGAGTGGTGACGCTTGAAAACAAAACCGACGCGTCCGTACGGTACCACCGCCCCCTCTCGGGCCCGATCGGTGGCCGACAGCGAGTCTGACGGCCAGTCAGCAGGTGGTCCGCAGTTGTACATCTTCCATGCCTGACGCCCTCTCACCTCGCCTGTCACGGAAGGATTTCGAGGATGCGGGGAAAGCCCCGGAGGATCCTTGAAAGCCGCTGGAGAGGTATGTTTCCATGTCTCGCCGGTGGTGGCCGAACGGGCGGCCGGACACGGGGCACAGCGGCCGGGCCGCGGCCACCACCCGCATACCGTGACTTCTTGAGCTGGGAAGGCGTGCCCTCGAATGGCCATCACGATCGAAGCCTGGTTCGACTACCGATGCCCGCTGAGTATGCTGACCCGCCGGTTGCTGACCCCGGTGGCCGCCTCGCACGGCGCCACGTTGCGCTGGCACCCGCACGAGAAGCAGGGTGGCCAGTCCTGGGACCCGGTGCCGTCGGCCCGGGTGTGGCGGCACGGGGTGCGACCGCTGGCCGAGCGCCTCGGGGTGACCGTCTCCGAGCGCCAGCCCGCGCCGGCCAGCGACTACCGACTCGCCTTCCACGGCTACCAGTTCGCCCTGGACCAGGGGCGCGCGGAGGCCTACGGCGACGAGGTGTTCGCGGCCCGCTTCGTGGCCGGGCTGGACCTCGGCGACCCGCAGGTGCTGACCGCGGCGGCGCAGCGCGCCGGGCTCGCCGGGCCGGAGTTCCGTGCGGCCGTGCGCTCCGAGCACTACGCCGACCGGCACCGCGCGGCACTGGTCGCGGGCTGCGGCCACGGCCCGGTCCGGTTGACGCCGACCACGGTGATCGGCGACCGCCGGATCGAGGGGGTGCCCGACCTGGCGCAGCTCGACCGGCTGCTCACCCGCGCGCAACTCACCGCCCCGGCCGCCCCGGTGGCCACGTCCGAGGCCGTCCTGCTGGGCTGAGCGGCGCCGCGCCGGCGGTGAGGCGTGCGGCCGCTCAGCGCGCCCGGCTGCCGCTGAGCGCCCGCCCTGCGGGCTGCCCGGCCGCCGCCTCCAACTGCCCGACCGCCGTGTCCAGCAGCGCCGCCAGCGCCTCCGCGATGCCCTCGGGCAGCCGCTCCAGCAGCCGGGCGTGCTCGGCCGCCGCCGTGTCGGTGACCAGCCCGGCCAGCCCGCGCCCCTCCTCGGTCAGCTGCACCCAGGAGCTGCGCCCGTCCTCGGCGTTGGCCTCGCGGTTGACGTATCCCGCCTGCGCGAGGCGGTTGATGATGTTGCTCGTCCCGCCCGAGGAGAGTCCGCAGCCGGCCGCCAGCGTGGTGGGCCGCAGCCGGTGTTCGTGTGCCCGGTAGAGCGCCAGCAGCACGTCCGCGTCGGCGTGGGTGAGGCCGGCCTCGACGGCGGCCGCCTGGGTGGCGGCGTTCACCAGCTGCGCCAGCCGGGCGGCCTGGCGGGCCAGCCGGTCCAGGGCCGCGGGGCCGCCGGCTCGTTCGGTGTCGGGCATCTCTCTCCTTCTGCTGCGGTGCGGCGCACCCCTCATCATGCCGTCGCCGGACGGCTGCGGGGAGTATTCCCCCGATCTTCCCATCAAAAAAGGTTTCGAAGAACCTTTCTGCTGAGGGTGCAAATCCTCATCTACCCCCACAACACCACCCGTATCAGGCGGTCGGCGGCCGGTTGCCGCCCCGGGATCGGCGAGCTAGCATCTTCTTCGAAAGCTTTATTGAAAGCTATCAGTCGAGCTGAAGGGTGACGGCATGTCCTCCCCGGAGAGTCTGCGCGAGCTGGACGGTCACGCCCAGGCGGACCTGGTCCGCCGCGGCGAGCTGACCGAGAGCGAGTTGCTGCGGTACGCCGTCGAACGCATCGAGCGGTACGACGGACGGCTCGGTGCGCTCGCGGTGACCGCCTTCGACCAGGCGCTCGCCGAGGCGGCCCGAGCCGAACGGGCCGCCGGGCAGCGCGCCAAGGAAGGCACCAAGGAGCGCACCGGCCCGCTGCACGGCGTGCCGTTCCTGCTCAAGGACCTCGGGCCCACCGTGGCCGGCCTGGAGGCCACCATGGGATCGCGGTTCCTGGCCGGCTTCACGCCGCGCCAGGGCAGCGAGCTGACCGACCGCTTCCGGTCCGCCGGGCTGCGGGTGCTCGGCAAGAGCAGGACCGCCGAGTTCGGGGTGCTGCCCACCACCGAACCGGTCGCCCAGGGCCCGACCCGCAACCCCTGGGACCCGACCCGCAGCGCGGGCGGCTCCAGCGGCGGCGCGGCGGCGGCCGTGGCGGCGGGCCTGGTGCCCGTCGCGCACGCCAACGACGCGGGCGGCTCGATCCGGATCCCGGCGTCCAACTGCGGAGTCTTCGGCCTCAAGCCCACCCGGGCGCGCACCCCGCTGGGGCCGGCCGTCGGCGACCTGATGAACGGCCTGGCCGCCGAGCACGTGGTCAGCCGCTCGGTGCGGGACAGCGCGGCGGTGCTCGACGCTATCGCCGGGCCCGCCCCCGGCGACCCGTACTGGGCGCCGCCGATCGCCGGACGGTTCGCCCAGGCGGTCCGCCAGGGGCCGGACCGTCCGCTGCGGATCGCCTACACCACCCGCCCCGGCACCGGCCCGCTCGACCCGGCCTGCGCCACCGCCGTGCTGGACGCGGCCAAGCTCTGCGCGGACCTGGGCCACCAGGTCGGCGAGGCCGCGCCGGAGGTCGCCTTCGCCGAACTGGTCGACCCGTTCCTGGTGTTGTGGGCCGCCGGGGTCTCCTCGGCGATCACCTCCTACGCCCAGCTCAGCGGCCGGATCCCGAGCGCGGACCGGTTCGAGGAGCTGACCTGGCAGCTCTACCAGCAGGGCCGCACCCTCAGCGCCTCCCAGTACCTGCTGGCGGTCGGCACCCTGCAACGCGCCGCCCGCTCGATCGCCGGCTTCTACCAGTCCTACGACGTCCTGCTGTCGCCGGTGACCGCCTGGCCGGCGCCGGAGCTCGGCACCTTCGCGATCGGGAGTCCCGATCAACAGCTCATGCGGGCCATCGAGTTCTGCCACGAGACCCCGCTGGCCAACCTGACCGGCCAGCCCGCCATGTCGGTCCCACTGCACTGGACCGAGGCCGGGCTGCCGATCGGGGTGCACGCCACCGGCCGCTTCGGCGACGAGGCCACCCTGTTCGCCCTGGCGGCCGAGCTCGAAACCGCCCAGCCCTGGGCCGACCGCCTGCCGGCGCTCGCCCACCTGCGATCGGAGAGCTAGCCTTGCTGAAAATCACCGTGGTGCCCCGGAACTCCGCTCACTGGCTGGAAGCCGGCGAGCTGGTCCGCACCACCTACGCCAACACCTACGGGGCGATCGTCAGCCCCGATCCCGACGCCTTCATCGTCGCCACCACCCAAGCCGCGGACGGCGTGCGCCGGATCGCCGGCTGCGCCGGGTGCAGTTACGCCTCGGGGACACCGTTCTTCTCGGAGCGCTATCTGGACGTCCCGGTCGAGACCGCCATCGCCGAGCGCCTGGGCGTCCCGGTGGACCGCTCCCGGGTGATCGAGATCGGCCCGCTGGCGGGGCACGGCGGGGCCGGCCGGGAGATGATCCGGCTCACCCCCATCATCGCCTGGTCGATCGGCATGGAGTACATCCTGTGCACCGTCACCGACTACCTGCGCACCGCGCTGCAGCGGGTCGGGATCACCTTCACCCCGCTGGGCGTGGCCGACCCCGAGCGGCTGCAGCCCGGTCAGCGCGACGCCTGGGGCAGCTACTACGCCGGCCGGCCGCAGACCGGCTTCATCGAACTGCGCGCCCTGGCACCGCTGTTCGCCGAGGCCACCGGACGCTACGCGTTCCTGGACCCGGAGGTCGGACTGCTCGCCGAGGCGAGCGCACCCAGGGAGGTGGTCGGCGGTGCGGGCCGTTGACCAGGCGCTGAGTGAATTCGGGGAGAGCGAGCGGCCGTTGGTGCGGGTGCTGGACGAGCACGGGGCGACCGTGGCCCGGCACAGCTACCGCGAGATCACCCGGGCGGCCCGCGCACTGGCCGACCGCCTCGCACTCGCACCGGGCCTGCGGGTCGGGGTGATCTGCGGCAACACCCCCGAATTCGTGGTCGCCGACCTGGCCTTGCTCGCGTTACGGGCCACCGAGATCCCGGTGCCGCTGGCCTTCAGCCGCGAGCAGGCCGCCGGGCTGCTCGAATCCGCGGACCTCTGCCTGGTGGACGCGCAGGGTGCGGCCCGGCTCGCCGAGTGGGGCCTGGGCGCGGTGCTGCCCTCGGGCTGCCGGGTGGTGCTGGCCACGCTCGACGGCGGGTCCACCCCGTGGTACCCGAACGAGCCGACCGCGCCGAACGGCCGGACGGAAGAGGAGCCGGACGAGGAGTGGATCTGCAAGATCATCCACACCTCCGGTACCACCTCGCGGCCCAAGGGCGTGCGGATCCGGGCCGCCGGCATCGGCGCGCTGATCGACTCGCTGCACACCGCGATGCCCGCCAGGGCGTTCAGCGCCTACCTCTCGCTCGTCCCGTTCAGCCTGCTGATCGAACAGGTCACCGGCCTCTACCTGGTGCTGCTGGACGGCGGCTGCGTCACCCTGCTGCCGCCCGCCTCCGCACTGGTCGGCACCAGCGCGGGCGCGGTGGAGAGCGCGCTGCCGCAGCTGGCCGCCGCCCGGCCCACCGCCGTGGTCGCCACCCCGGCGCTGGCCGCCGCGCTGGCGGACGCCGCCGGGCGCGCCCGGCGGGCCGGACTGCCGGTCAGTCGGACCCTGTTCGGCACCGAGCAGCCCCCGCTGATCTGCTGCGGCGGTGCGCCCGTGCACCCCGACACGCTGCACGAGCTGGACGGCCACGGGATCGCCGTCCACGAGGGCTACGGGCTCTCCGAGAACAGCTCGGTGGTCAGCTGGAACACCCCGGCGGCGCGCCGGATCGGCACGGTGGGCCGCCCGCTGGCGCACGTGCGGGTCCGGCTCGCCGAGGACGGCGAACTGCTGGTCGCCAGCAGCTCGCTGTTCGCCGGCTACACCAGGCCCGACCCCTCCAGCTGCGCCGTCGTCGACGGCTGGCTGCACACCGGCGACCTCGCCGCGATCGACGAGGACGGCTACCTGACCATCACCGGACGCAAGAAGAACATCATCATCACGGCCGCCGGGCGCAACATCGCCCCCGAATGGGTCGAGGCGCAGTTCGCCCGGCTCCCGTTCGTGCGCGCCGTCGGCGTAGTCGGCAACGACCTGCCCGCGCTGCACGGCCTGTTCGTCATCGACCCCGCCACCGACCCGGCCGAGGCCGCGGACGCGATCACCGCCTTCGGGGCCGAGCACCTGTCCGCGGTCGAACGCGTCGCGGAAGTCCACCTGCTCCGCGCCGACCAGGACGGCTACCGCCGCTACTTCACCGTCACCGGGCGACCGGTGCGGGCCGCGATCACCGCCGACCTCGCGCTGCTGGCGACCACCCGGCCCAGCACCCGGGGCACCACCACACCCGACACCGACAAGGGGACAGCCATGGCCACCACCCGACCGGACGTGCGGCCCTACGGGACCGGCACCGGCAAGCTCGTCCAGCCCGCCCCGGGCCGCACCACCCTGGCCGACCTCGACCCGCGGCAGACCATCGACCTGCTCGCCGAGTCCGGCTTCCTGGTGCTGCGCGGCTTCGACCCCTCGATCGAGGACTTCTCGCTCTTCGTCAAGCAGCACTCCGACCGGGTGACCCTGGACCCGGCCCGCTCCTTCCACGGCGGCGACGTCGCGCAGAAGGTCGACGCCGGCACCGACGAGCTCGGCCTGCACATCGAGAACGGCAACAGCCCCTTCATCCCCGACCTGACCTGGTTCCTCTGCGAGAAGGCCGCCGCCTCCGGCTCGCAGACCACTGTCTGCGACGGCTACCGGGTCTGGGACGCCGCCACCGAGGCCGACCGGGCCGCCTTCGCCCAGGACATCGTCTACGCCCGCCGGGTCGAGGAGGCCAAGTGGCGGCAGTTCGTGGTGCACCAGCTCGGCGGGGTCAAGACCGTCGAGGAGGTCACCTTCGCCGACTTCCAGCAGCTGGCCGCGGTCGGCGGCGAGGGCACCACGGTCACCGAACTGCCGGACGGCGCCGTGCACTACGCCTTCCGCACCCCCGCCGCCCGCCCCACCCTGTTCGGCGCCCGGCTCTCCTGGGCGAACAGCATCTTCGGCCCGTCCTTCAACTACGAGAAGCCGACCATCACCTTCGCCGACGGCAGCGAGCTGCCCGCCGGGCTGGTCGAGCGGCTCAAGGAGCTCACCGACGAGCTGACCGAGGAGCTGGACTGGCAGGACGGTGACGTCGTGCTGGTCGACAACACCCGGGTGATGCACGGCCGGCGCGCCATCACCGACCCGGCCCGCACCATCTACAACGCACAGAGCTACCTGCGCCGCGAGCTGCTGGCGACCGACGAGGCCTGACCGCTCGCCCCACCGCTCCGCGCTCCTGCCCGCCCGCCCCCTCGATCGTCCTCTTGCCCGGCCCGCCGCCCGCCCCACCGCGGGCGGCGGGCCCCGAACCCGGAACCGGGAGACCAGATGTCCGTCCTGCCCGCACGACCGGGCGCCCTCGGCCTCGACGACCCGACCGTGAGCTCCGTGCTCGCCCGGCTCTACGCCGACGCCCGCCAGGGCGACCAGCGCGCGATGGCGAACGCCTTCGCCGAGGCCGCCAAGCTCGCCGCCCCGCCCACCCCCGCCGAGACCAGCGCGCTGTGCGCCGACGCCTCGCTGCCCGTGCACCCGAGCACCGGCCAGTTCCTCTACACCCTGGCGCGGATGCTGCGCCCGCGCACCGTGGTCGAGTTCGGCACCTCCTTCGGCACCTCCGCGATCCAGCTGGCCGCCGCGCTGCGCGACAACGGCGCCGGCCACCTCACCGGCACCGAACTCGACGGGAGCAAGGTCGCCAAGGCCCGCGCCAACCTGGCCGAGGCGGGCCTGGCCGACTGGGTGACCGTGCTGGCGGGCGACGCCCGCGACACGCTGGCCACCGTGGCCGGACCGGTCGACCTGGTCCTGCTGGACGGCTGGAAGGAGCTCTACCTGCCGGTGCTCACCGTGCTGGAGCCGCTGCTGCGCCCCGGCACGGTGATCGTCTCCGACAACCTGCCGATGCTGCCGCAGGAGTTCCTGGCCTGGATCCGCGACCCGGCCCGCGGCTACGTCTCGGTCGAACTGCCGCTCGGCGACGGCGTCGAGCTCACCACCTGGACGGGGGACGCGGGATGAGCGGGCAGCACGCACAGCTGTGCATCGTCGGCGCCGGGCCGCGCGGGCTCTCCGTGCTGGAGCGGCTCTGCGCTCAGCTCTCCTCCGGCGAGGGCGGGGCCGACGTCACCGTGCACATCGTGGACCCCCACCCGCCGGGCGCCGGCGCGGTCTGGCGCACCGACCAGAGCCCGCACCTGCTGATGAACACCGTGGCCTCGCAGGTGACCGTCTTCACCGACGACTCGGTGGAGCTGGCCGGCCCGGTGCTGCCCGGACCGAGCCTCTACGAGTGGGCCCGGTTCCTGACCCTGATGGGGCCGGTGGACGAGTCCTTCGCCAGCAGCACCGAGGAGGTGCTGGCCGAGGCCAAGCGGCTGGGCCCCGACGACTACCCGACCCGCGCGCTCTACGGGCGCTACCTGCGCTGGGCCTTCGACCGGGTCTGCGGCACCGCCCCGGCCGGGGTCACCGTGCAGGTGCACGCCTCGCGCGCGGTGGCGCTGGACGACACGGGGGAGACCCAGCGGCTGCGGCTGGCCGACGGCACCGTGCTGTCGGACCTGTCCGCCGTGGTGCTGGCCCTCGGCCACACCGCCGCCCGCCCGGGGGAGACCGAGCGGCGGCTGACCGCCTTCGCCGACACCCACGGCCTGGCGTACCTGACCCCCGCCAACCCTGCCGACCTGGACCTGTCCTTCATCGTGCCCGGCGAGACGGTGCTGCTGCGCGGCCTCGGGCTCAACTTCTTCGACCACCTGACGCTGCTCACCCAGGGCCGCGGCGGCCGCTTCGAGCACCGGGACGGCCGGCTGGTCTACCTGCCCTCGGGCCGCGAGCCGAGGCTGGTGGCCGGCTCCCGGCGCGGCGTGCCCTACCACTCGCGCGGCGCCAACGAGAAGGGACCGCACGGGCGTTACTACCCGCGGCTGCTCACCGTCGAGCACGTCACCGCCTTGCGCAAGCGCGCGGCGGCGGGCGATCCGGTGGACTTCCGCGCCGAGATCTGGCCGCTGGTGGCCCGGGAGGTGGAGAGCGTCTACTACGAGGCGCTGCTGCGCCGGGCGGGCCGCGCCGCCGAGGCCGGGCCGCTGGCCGAGCGCTACCTGACGGCCGGGACCGCGGCCGAGCAGCAGGCGGTGCTGGACGCCTTCGCGGTGCCCGCCGCCGAGCGCTGGGACTGGCAGCTGATCGCCCGCCCGTACCAGGGACGGGAGTTCGCCTCCGCCGCCGAGTACCGCAGCTGGCTGCTCGACTACCTCGGCCGTGACCTGGCGAACGCCGCCCAGGGCAACGTCAGCGGTCCGGTCAAGGCCGCCCTGGACGTGCTGCGCGACCTGCGCAACGAGATCCGGCTGGCGGTCGACCACGCGGGCCTGCACGGCGCCTCGCACCGCGGCGACCTGGACCGCTGGTACACCCCGCTCAACGCCTTCCTCTCGATCGGCCCGCCCGCCTCGCGGATCGCCGAGATGATCGCGCTGATCGAGGCCGGGGTGCTGGAGGTGCTCGGCCCGGACCTGGCCGTCGAAGCAGACGGTGCGTCAGGAACCTTCCTGGCCAGTGCACTCGGCGCCGGTGGTGGGACGGTCGCGGCCCGGGTGCTGATCGAGGCCCGGCTGCCCGAGCCGGACCTGCGCCGCACCGCCGACCCGCTGCTCGCCCAGCTGCTCGCCACCGGCCAGATCGCCCCCTACCGGATCCCCGGGCTGGACGGCGTCCCCGGCCACCAGACCGGCGGGGTCGCGGTCACCCCGCGCCCGTACCACGTCCTCGACGCGCGCGGGCGGGCGCATCCGCGCCGCTTCGCCTACGGGGTGCCGACCGAGTCGGTGCACTGGGCGACCGCCGCCGGGATCCGGCCGGGCGTCAACTCCGTGACGCTGGGCGACTCCGACGCGATCGCGAGCGCGCTGGCCTCGCTGGTCCGGGCCTCGGTCGCCGCACCGCTCGCCGAGGCGCGGGCGTGACCAGCACGCGGACCTGACCGGGGAGCCGACATGAAGCCCGGCCGACTCGCCCGGCCACCACCACGGTTCACTCCCTCATCCCTTCGACCTCGCCCAGCACGGAGACCCCATGAGTTCCTCGCCCACCCTGCACACCCCGCTGACCGCCGGAGCGCTGGCGCTGGCCAACCGCGTCGTCATGGCACCCATGACCCGCAACCGGGCCGACGCGGCGGGTGTCCCGACCGCCCTGATGGCGCGGTACTACGCCCAACGCGCCTCGGCCGGCCT
This sequence comes from Kitasatospora sp. NBC_01302, assembly GCF_035976515.1. NCBI lineage: Bacteria > Bacillati > Actinomycetota > Actinomycetes > Kitasatosporales > Streptomycetaceae > Kitasatospora > Kitasatospora sp. NBC_01302. The sequence goes on along the minus strand of NZ_CP108404.1, from coordinate 2,474,715 downwards.
GATCATCACCGAAGGCGCCCGGATCAGCCCCACCGGCCACGGCCCGGTGGGTCAGCCCGGTCTGCACACCGCCGCGCAGATCGCCGGCTGGGCCGCGGTCACCGAGGCAGTCCACCAGGCCGGCGGACGGATCGTGGTGCAGCTCGCGCACCACGGGCGGATCGCCCACCCCAGCCTGCTGCCGCACGGCGTCCAGCCGTTGGGGCCCTCGGCGGTGACGGCGGCCAGCGACGCGCGGATCACCCCGGACACCCTGGTGCCGACCGTCGAGCCGGGCGCGATGTCCCGGGTGGACATCTCCGAGACCCTGGACGACTACGCGGCAGCCGCCGAGGCGGCGCTGCGGGCCGGCTTCGACGGCGTCGAGCTGCAGGGCGCCAACGGCTACCTGATCCACCAGTTCCTCTCCGACAACGCCAACCAGCGCACCGACGCCTACGGCGGCTCCGCCGAGAACCGGATCAGGTTCGCGGTGGAGGCCGTGCGGGCGGTGGCCGGCGTCGTCGGCGCCGGGCGCACGGCGCTGCGGCTGTCGCCCGGGTCCGGCTACAACGACATCCTGGAGCTGGACCCGGCCGACAGCTACGGCCTGCTGGCCGAGCGGCTCGGCGCCGGGCAGGGCGGGGAGCCGTACGCCTACCTCCACGTGATCGAGGGCCCCGACCCCAAGCTCACCCGCCTGCTGCGCGAGCGCTGGAGCGGCGCACTGATCGTCAACCCGTTCACCGGCGACGACCCCACCGACCCGGCCACCGCGCTCGCCCGGCTCGACGCGGGCGAGGCGGACGCGGTGAGCTTCGCCCGCCTGTTCGCCGCCAACCCCGACCTGGCGGAGCGGATCCGGTGGGGCGTGGCGCCGGCCGCCCCGGACCCGGACACCTTCCACGACGGTGGCGCCACCGGCTACACCGACCTCGCCCGGCACGACCTCGTACAGAAGGGCCCCACCCACCATGAGTGAGCAGACCGACCAGTATGCGGCGATCGGCGAGCGGTACTCCGACTTCAAGGACACCGCCCCCCTGGCCGGCCCCGAGCAGCACAACGTGCTCAAGCACCTCGGCGAGCTGCACGGCGCCCGGGTGCTGGACCTCGCCTGCGGGCACGGCCACTACACCCGGCTGATCAAGGCGGCGGGCGCGGCCGAGGTGCTCGGCGTCGACCTCTCGCCGGTCATGGTCGACCTGGCCCGCGACCTGGAGCGGGAACGGCCGCTCGGCATCTCCTACCAGGCGGCCGACGCCGTCGAGCTGCCCCGGCTGGGCAGCTTCGACCTGGTCAGCGCGGTGTGGCTGCTCAACTACGCCACCACCGAGGAGGAGCTGACCCGGATGCTGGCCGGCATCCACCGCAACCTGGCCCCCGGCGGACGGTTCGTCGCCGTCGCCGTGTGGCCGGAGTTCGACCCGGCCGGCCCGCGCTGGGACGAGTACGGCCTGCGGGTGGTCGGCGAGCAGCGGGACGGCGAGCGCGGCGTCCTGGTCACCGACCTGATCGGCACCGAGACCTCCACCATCACCACCTCGCGCTGGACCCGGGCGGCCTTCGCCCGCTGCCTGGCCGCCGCCGGGTTCGAGTCCTTCGACTGGCACCGGCCCGAGGTGCCCGCCGAGGCCGTGGCCCGCTTCGGCGACGCCTTCTGGGACAACTACCGGGCCAACCCGGTGCCGGGCCTGCTGGTCGGCACCCGGGCGGCGAGCCCGGACTCCGCCGCCCTGCTGGCCGCGGCCGGCCGGCTGGCCGAGGACCTGGCCGGCGGCAGCTGGGCGCCCAACGAGCTGGAGCGCACCCTGGCCCGACGCCTGGTCACCGCCTCGGCCGGCACCGGCCTGCTGACGGTGGCCGCCCTGCGCGCCGTCTTCTGGGAGGGCTCCGAGGCCTTCCCGCGGGAGAACGGCGGCCGGCTGGCGGGCCTGCTCGCCGCGGTCCTGCCGGTCGTCGAGGCCGACGGGCTCGACCCGGCGGTGGCGGCGGTGCTCGACCTGCTGCGGCAGCTGGAGCACTGAACCAGCCGGAGCGCTGAACCAGCTGGAGCGCTGAGGCAATTTCGGTGGGCAACTGCGCGTTCCATGCAGTTGCCCACCCCCGTTGGAGGGAACCGGAGATGACCGCCCTGCCCGTTCACGCGCTGCCGCCCGCCGCACCCGTCGGCGCGGTCCAGCTGCTCCCGATCGCCGCGCTGCGCCCGGCCGACTCGCCGCGTGCCGTCGCCGAGGACGCCGGGCACCTGCGCGCGCTGAGCACCACCGAGGGCGCGCTGCCGCCGATCACGGTGCACCGGCCCTCGATGCGGATCATCGACGGCACCCACCGGGTCCGCGCGGCCCACCTGCGGGGCCGCAGCCACATCGAGGCGCGGTTCTTCGACGGCACCGCGGACGACGCCTTCGTGCTGGCCGTGGAGTCCAACGTCAGCCACGGGCTGGCCCTCACGCTCGCCGAGCGCTCCGCCGCCGCCGAGCGGATCCTCGCCTCCCACCCGCACTGGTCGGACCGCGCCATCGCCTCGTCCACCGGCCTGTCCGCGCACACCGTCGCGAGCCTGCGCCGCACCGCGCCCGAGGCGCAGCCCGCGGCCCGGATCGGCCGTGACGGCAAGGTCCGCCCGCTGAACACCGCCCAGAGCCGCCGCGAGGCGGGCCGGCTGCTGACCGGCTCGCCGACCGTCTCGCTGCGCGAGGTCGCCCGCCGCACCGGCCTGGCCCCCGCCACCGTCCGCGACGTCCGCGACCGCCTGCAGCGCGGCGAGGACCCGGTCCCGCCCCAACAGGCCGGCACCGCGGCGCCGCAACCCGCTCCGGCGCCGCCCGCACCGCCGCCCGCCCCGCCGGCCGAGGAACTCGCCGCGCTGCACCGCAACCTCTGCCGCGACCCGGCCCTGCGCCACACCGAGCGGGGCCGCCAGCTGCTGCGCCTGCTCGGTGTCGCCCTGCTGCCCGGCGCCGACTGGTCCGCCCTGGCCGCCACCGTCCCGGCGCACCGCACCCGGGCGGTGGCGGAGCTGGCCCGCGCGTGCGCGCGCGGCTGGGAGTCCTTCGCGCAGGCGGAGTCCGCGGCGGCTAGCGCGGCGGGTGGGCGTCCGGGGTGGTGAAGGTGTAGCCGTCGTCGAGCAGCTGCGGCAGGTAGCGGCTCAGCGCCTCCACCGTCTGCGAGCGGTCGCCGCCGCTGCCGGGCTCGGGGTCGTCGTCGCCGCCGTCGGTGCCGTCGTGGTCGAGCACGATGGCCCCGGTGGCGGCGCCGTCGAGGACCCGCTGGACGATGGTGTCGGTGCCGGGGTTGGCCCAGTCCTCCGGATCCACCGACCAGGAGATCGGGCGCAGGCCGAGGTCGCCGCAGATCGCCAGCGTGTCGTCGGTGAACACGCCGTAGGGGGCGCGGAACAGCACCGGCGCCTTCCCGATGACGTGCGCGACGGCGTCCTGGGTGCTCTGGATCTCGTCGCGGATCTCGTCCTCGGAGAGGTCCTCGAGGTAGGGGTGGGACCAGGTGTGGTTGCCCACCGTGTGGCCCTCAGCGACGATCCGGCGCAGTACGTCCGGGTACAGCCCGAGGTTGTCGCCGCAGACGAAGAACGTCGCCTTGACGTCGTAGTCGGACAGCAGGTCCAGCACCTGCGGCGTGTACTGCGGGCTCGGGCCGTCGTCGAAGGTCAGGGCCATCACCATGGGTCCGGCATCGACCTCGGTCTCCGGCTCCAGGGCCGAGCGCGCCTGCGCGGCGGCGGGGCGGGCCACGGCCCCGAGGCCGAGCAGCGCGGTGGCGCCCGTGGCGAGGAAGTGACGGCGGGTCAGCGGACGGGGGGTCAGTCGCATCCGACCATTCTGTGCGGCCCCGGTCCGCCTCGGTGATCAGCCGCGCCGAGGTTGCTGCAGGCGTGGCGGCTCAGTACGTCACTGCGCGCAGCTGGGGTCCGTAGGGCGCCGCGTCCAGCCAGCGGCCGGCCCGGGGCCACCAGGGGGCTGCCGCCGCGGCGGCCCACTGGGCGGCGCGCCGGCGGGGGCGGGCGGCGAGGAGGTGGTCGAGGGCGCCGGCCGCGGCGTGGATGTTCTGCTGGGCGGCGGCGCGGCGGGCCAGGGCGTAGGCGGGGACGGTGGCGGTGTGGACGGCCCGGGCGGCGGCGACGGCGTCGGCGATGCCGGAGTTCATGCCGCGTGCGCCGAACGGCGGCAGCAGGTGGGCGGCCTCGCCCGCGAGCAGGATCCGCTGGTGGCGGTCGGTGAAGGCGCTCGCCAGGCGCTGCTGGAAGCGGTAGACGGAGGACCAGGTGACCTCGTGCGCGGGCAGCTGGGGCAGCACGCCGGGCAGCCAGTCGGGCGCCTCGTCGATCAGCCGGCCGCCGTCCTCGCCGGGGCGGCACTGGACGTCCACCCGCCAGCCGCCGCGGAACGGGACCAGCAGCACGTTGCGCCCGCCGACGGCCGGGTGGCGGTAGTGGAAGATCCGCTCCGGCTCGGCGAGCCCCGCCGCGTCGGCGACGTCGATGACCACGAACCCGGTGGCCGAGGTGCTGCCGCGCAGCGCGAGCCCGGCCTCGGCGCGGACGGTGGAGCGCGGCCCGTCGGCCGCGATGACGTGGGAGGCCTCGTGCGCCACGCCGCCGGCCGTGCGCAGCCGCACGCCGCCCTTCTCGGACGCCACCCGGGCGACCGGGTCGCCCCAGTGCTGGGCGATGCCCGCGCGGTCGCAGGCGGCCCGCAGCAGGTCCTCCACCACGGTCTGCGGCAGGCTGGTGAACGGCGGTGCGGCGGACGAGGGGCGGTAGCTGCGGGCGTGCACCTCGCGCCCGGCCCACAGGGTCCGCTTGGTGCGCCAGACCAGCCCGCGCGCGGCGATCTGCTCCCCGAGCCCCGGGCTGATCCGCTCCAGCAGCTCCAGGGTGGCCCGGTGCACGAAGATGGCCCGGCTGCCGGGGCGGGCGGCGGCGGCCGCGCGGGGCTGCGCCTCCAGCAGGACGGCCGGCAGGCCGAGCGCGTGGGCGGCGAGGGCCGCGCTCAGGCCGACCGGCCCGGCCCCGACCACGGCGAGGGGTCCGGGGGCGGCGACGGCGCTCATGCGGCCCACCGCGAGGTGTCGGCGGGCGTGGTGTCGGCAGGCGTGGTGTCGTCGGGTGTGCTGTCGGCGGGCGTCGCCGGGACCACCGCCGGGTTGAACAACTCCAGGACGTACAGCGGGGCTTCCTGCCCGATCCGCAGCAGGTAGCGCCGCCGCACCGCCGTCGTGCCGTCCGGCCAGCGGCTCAGCGAGACGCCCAGCGGGGTGCGGTGCTCGGTGATGCCGTGGGCGGCCAGCGCCCGGCCCAGCGGTTCGGTGAGCCCGGTGACGATCTCGGTGAGCTCCTGCTGCTCGGGGAGCCGTCCGAGCACCAGGTTGCGCGAGACGACCAGCCCTTCGGGGGTCCGCAGTTCGGTGCGCCGGACCAGATGGGCCTCCTGGGCGGGCGGGTCCGGCACGACCAGCCGCTGGTCGATCAGCCGCAGCCGCAGCCGGGTGCCCAGCCGCTCCTCCAACTGCGCGGTGGTGGAGGCCGTCCGGCCCAGCAGGCGGCGGGTGAACGGGTCGGCGAAGGCGTGCGCCGGTATCCCGGTCGCGGTGGTGGTGGAGGGCATGGCGGGGTCTCTCCGATCGGCGGACAGGTCGGCGCACAGGACGGCGGACAGGACGGGCCGCCACCGCGCCGGAGGCGGACAGTGGCGGCCCTCGTGATGGTGGGCGCAGCAGCGGTGCTGACGGATCGTCAGGCACCGGGGGTGTAGCCGCCCGGCACCAGGCGCGGGGTGATCGCGGCCCGGTTGTAGCTGTTGATCACGATGATCACCCAGATCAGCTGGGCCAGTTGCTCCTCGCCGAAGACCTTGGCGGCCTTGTCGTAGACCGCGTCCGGCACGTGGCCGTCGTGGATCAGGGTGATCGCCTCGGTCAGCTCCAGCGCGGCGCGCTCGCGCTCGGTGTAGAACGGGGTCTCGCTCCAGGCGCTGACCGAGTAGACGCGCTGCTCGGTCTCGCCGGCGTGGCGGGCGTCCTTGGCGTGCATGTCCAGGCAGTAGGCGCAGCCGTTGATCTGCGAGGCGCGGATCCGCACCAGTTCGAGCAGCGGCTTCTCCAGGCCGGCCTGCTCGGCGGCCTCGGCGGCGGTGCCGGCCAGGCGGTTCATCGCCGCGTAGGTGCGGGAGGAGAGTTGACGGAGATTCAGGCGCTCGGTGGCGCCGGGGGAGGTGGTCATGCCGCCGATGCTAGGCACGGCCCGGCGGCCCGGCCCAGCCGGCTTCGTGGGCAGTTGAACGGTGCCGCCCGGTAGGCGGTCGATCGCCCGGAACCTGCTTGACAGCCAAGGTGTCTCGCGGAAAAGATAAATTCACCGACAGGCCGGAGCGGTCCGAGGGAGCGATCCCCAGGGCCGGTCTCCGCTGCCGCGGCGCGGCCCGGCCGTACCCCGGTCCCGTCGCCGGCACCCCCTGCCCGCTCTTCGGGCCCGCCGAGTGCCGCACCCGACCGGCGCCGTGCCACCTGGCGTCTGCAGGGCACGGAAACGCCTGAGCGCCACGGAACGCCTGAACGCCACGGAAACGCCTGAACGCCCCGGAATGCCGTCGTCCCGCCGCCCGCCGGGCCACCGGGACCGATTGACGAAACGGTTGGACGTACATGACTGAGCTGGCAAGCGTCGAGCATCCGAAGACCGACCGGCAGCACCCCGCCGCCACCACCGACGAGCACCTGCGCTCCATCCTGGCCTGGCACTTCAGCCCGGCCACCGGCTCGCCGTTCTGGCTGCGCAAGGCGGCGGGCCTCGGCTTCGACCCGCTCACCGACATCACCACCGTCGCCGACCTGCGCCGGTTCCCCGACGTCAGCGAGGAGTTGCGCCACGTCCCGGTGGAGGACCTGATCCCCGAGGGCCTGGTGGACCGCACCTTCGAGGTCTTCGAGTCCGGCGGCACCACCGGCGCGCCCAAGCGCGTGGTGGACGCCACCGCCCGTACCCGCAACGTGGACTGGACGAGCGAGGTGCTCGCGGCCCACGGCTTCCCCGAGCGCGGCCACTGGCTGCACGTCGGCCCCACCGGCCCGCACGTGGTGGGCCGCACCGTGCGGCGGCTGGCCGAGCTGCGCGGGGCGATGACCTTCACGCTGGACTTCGACCCGCGCTGGGTCAAGCACCTGATCGGCTCGGGGCGCACCGAACTGGCCGCCGAGTACCGGGAGTACCTGCTGGACCAGGTCGAACTCGTGGTCGCCTCGCAGAACATCAAGGTGCTCTTCATCACCCCGCCGGTGCTGGAGGCCCTCTGCGCCCGCCCGGCGCTCTACGACAAGCTGGCCGGCTCGCTGGAGGGCATCCTCTGGGCGGGCACCAGCATCAGCCCGGAGTCGCTGCACCAGATCGAGGAGACCTTCTTCCCGAACGCCAAGGTGGCGGCCATCTACGGCAACACCCTGATGGGCATCGCCCCGCAGCGCCCGCGCCAGGACGGCGACCCGTACCCGTGCGTCTTCCGCCCCTACGTTCCGCAGTCGATCGTCGAGCTGGTCGACCCGCAGAGCGGCGGCGAGGTGGCCTACGGCGAGCGCGGCCGGGTGCTGGTGCACCAGTTGAGCCAGGACCTGTTCCTGCCCAACGTGCTGGAGCGCGACACCGCGATCCGGGTCCGCCCGGCGGCCGGTGACGACGTGGACGGTCTGGCCGACATCGCCCCGCTGAAGACCGAGAACGCCCCCGCCGCGATCGAAGGGGTCTACTGATGACCACGCCTTCCCCCTCGGCCTCCCCGCCGACTCCCGCCACCGCCTCCCCTCCCGTCGTCAACCCCGTGATCGCCGGCCGCGAGGTGGCGAGCCGGGACCGCACCGAGCTGACCGCGGTCGACGGTTCGCCGCTCGCCTCGGTCGGGCTCGCCCCGCGCCTGCTCGCCCAGGCGGCCCTGAACCGGATCAGGGCGGCGGCCGACACCGCGCCGCCGAGCCCGGAACTGTTCGCCGCCGCCGGTGAGTTGTTCGCCACCGCGGAGCTGGACGGCGAGTCGCCGGCCGAGTACCGGCGCCGGGTGGCGCTGGCCACCGGCACCCCGGGCCCGGCGATCACCCGCGCGATCGACACCATCCGCGGCTCGCTCGGCATGGTCGAGCGGCTGACCCGCGCCGAGCTGCCGGAGCCCGTCGTGCGGCCCGGCTACCGCACGCACTGGGTGCCGCGCGGTGCGGTGCTGGCCGCGGTGGTGCCCAACAACCACCCCGAGCCGAACGTGAGCTGGGTGCGCGCGCTGGCCATGGGCGCCCGGGTGCTGGTCCGTCCGGGCAGCCGGGACCCGTTCACCCCGCGCCGGCTGACCGCCGCGCTGCTGACGGCGGGCCTGGACCCGCAGACCCTCGCCTTCCTGCCCGGCGGCCACGAGGTCGGCGAACACCTGCTGGAGCAGGCCGACCTGGGCCTGGTCTACGGCGGCCCGGCCGCCGCCGCCCGGTTCGCCACCCGCAACGACGTGCTGGTACGCGGCCCGGGCCGCAGCAAGGTGCTGGTCCCGGCGGGCGCCGAGCTGGACCACGGGCTGCTCGCCGACCTGGTGGAGTGGATCGCCGACGACGGCGGGGTGCGCTGCAACAACATCTCGCTCGTCCTGACCAGCGGCGAGGCCGCCCCGCTGGCCGAGGCGCTGGCCGAACGGCTCGCCGCACTGGCGGTGCTGCCGGTGCTGGACGAGCGGGCCGCGCTGCCCGCCGTCGGCGCGGCCGACGCCAAGGCGCTGGCCGACTACCTGACGGAGGTGATCACCGCCCATGGCGCCCGTGACCACAGCACCCACCGCTACGGCGGCTCCCCGCTCGCCGAGGCGGGCGACGGCAGCACCGTGCTGCGCCCACTGGTCCTCTCGGTGGACGGCCCCGCAGCCGCCCCGGCCGGCACCGAACTCGGCTTCCCCTTCGTCGTGGTGGCGCCATGGCGTGCGGTGGACGGGGTGCGACCGCTGCGCGAGTCCCTGGTGGTGAGCCTGCAGGGCGAGCACGCGGCACTCGCCGAAGCCGTGCTGCGCGAACCCTCGGTGCGCAAGGTGGTGACCGGCCGCGCCAAGCCCTGGGCCGGCCCGCCGGAGACCCCGCACGACGGCAGTCTCGCCCAGTTCCTGCTCGAACCCAAGGGCCTGCTCGCGGCAGTTGCCCCCGCCGCCGACCCGGATACCGCCGAGGTGACCCAGTGAGCACCCCGCAGCTGACCATCGCCCAGCCGGTCGTCAGCCCGCCGCAGACCACCGACTGGCGCAACCTGCCCGCCGACCAGCAGCCGTCCTGGCCGGACCCCTCGGCCGCCGCCCAGGTCCAGGACCAGCTCGCCCTGCAGCCCGCGCTGACCGCCCCGGCCGATGTGCGCCGGCTCGGCTCCGCGCTGGCCCACGTCGCCGCCGGTCGCTCCTTCCTGCTCCAGGCGGGCGACTGCGCCGAGCCGATCGGCGCCCCGGGCCTGGCGGCCGTCCGCGGCAAGCACCGGATCATCGGCGAGATGGGCGAACTGCTCAGCGGGCACGCCGGACTGCCCACCCTCACGGTCGGCCGGATCGCGGGCCAGTACGCCAAGCCCCGCTCCAAGCCGCAGGAGAGCTACCCCGGCGGCGTCCTGCCGGTCTACCGGGGCGACCTGGTGAACGGCTTCGCCGCCGACCCCGAGGCCCGGACCGCCGACCCGCGCCGGATGCTGACGGCCTATCACACCGCCCGCGCGGTGCTGAACGAGCTGCACCTGATCGCCCACGAGACGGCCTCCGCCCTGCTGCCGCGCACCTGGCACGAGCCGGCCGGCACGCTCAGCACCCTGGCGGTGCCCACCACCACCTGGGACGGCACGCTGCGTTCGGTGCTCAAGGGCTACGGCCAGACCGTCGAGCTGGACGGCAGCTGGCGCCGCACCGGTCTGTGGACCAGCCACGAGGCGCTGGTGCTGGACTACGAGCAGGCGATGGTGCGGCGCGACTCGCGCACCGGCGAGCACTACCTGCTCTCCACCCACCTGCCCTGGATCGGCGAGCGGACCCGTCGACTGGACGGCGCCCACCTGGCCTTCCTCGCCCAGGTCGCCAACCCGGTGGCCTGCAAGATCGGTCCCGGCACCACGCCGGAGGACCTGCTGGAGCTGTGCCGCCGGCTCGACCCGCACCGCCGTCCCGGCCGGCTGACCCTGATCACCCGGTTCGGCGCCGGACAGGTCCGCGACCGGCTGCCCGCGCTGGTGCGCGCGGTGGCCGACGCGGGGCACGGGGTGGTGTGGTCCTGCGACCCGATGCACGGCAACACCGTCACCGCCGCCGGCGGGCTCAAGACCCGGCTGATGAGCGACATCCTGGCCGAGATCACCGGCTTCTTCGAGGTGCTCTTCCGGGCCGGCCGGTGGCCGGGCGGGGTGCACCTGGAGATCGCCGGCGACCAGGTGACCGAGTGCCTCGGGCATGGCGGCCCCAGCACCGAGGAAGGGCTGCGACGCGCCTACCGCACGCTCTGCGACCCCCGGCTGAACAACAACCAGGCCATGGTTGCGGCCCGCACCATCGCCGAGCTGCTCGCCCGGGGCTGACCCCGGCGCCCTCGGTCCACCCCGCTCCCCTGGCCACCCCCACCCGTGACCCGTCAGAAAGCCGCGTGATGCGCACTCTGCTGATCGACAACCACGACTCCTACACCTACAACCTCTTCCAGCTGATCGCCGAGGTCAACGGCGTCGAACCGACCGTGGTCACCAACGACGACCCGCGGGCCGCCGAGCTCGACCTGGCCGGCTTCGACAACGTGGTGATCTCGCCCGGACCCGGACACCCGGCCCGGCCGCGCGACTTCGGCATCTCCGCCCGGATCGTGCGGGAGGCCGCGATCCCGGTGCTCGGCGTCTGCCTGGGCCACCAGGGCATCGGCCACGGCGAGGGCGCCGAGGTGGTGCCCGCGCCCGAGCCGCGGCACGGCTTCCTCAGCGCCGTGCGGCACGACGGCCGCGAGCTGTTCGCCGGCCTGCCGCAGGACTTCACCGTGGTCCGGTACCACTCGCTGAGCGTGGCCGAGCCGCTGCCGCCCACCCTGGAGGCCACCGCCTGGTCCGAGGACGGCGTGATCATGGCCCTGCGGCACACCGACCGGCCGCTCTGGGGCGTGCAGTTCCACCCCGAGTCGATCTGCACCGAGTACGGCCGCCAGCTCTTCGCCAACTTCCGCGAGCTGACCCTGGCCCACCAGGGCCGCAGCCCGCAGCAGGACCGCGGCCCGGCTCCGGCCGCCCCGGCGCCGCTGCCCGCCGCGCGGGCCGGGGCCGCCCCGGCCCAGCTCTACCCGTCCGAGCCGGCCGCGGGCCTGCGGGTGCACGTGCGCACCATCGAGACGGCCGTGGACACCGAGGCCGCCTTCACCCACCTCTACGCGGACTCCTCCGCGCCCGCCTTCTGGCTGGACAGCGCCCACGTGGAGCCGGGGCGCTCCCGGTTCTCCTTCCTGGGCGACGCCACCGGGCCGCTGGCCGAGACGGTGCGCTACCGCACCGGCGACGGCTCGGTGGAGGTGCGCCGCACCGGACAGCTGCCCCGGCACTTCCCCGGCACGGTCTTCGACTACCTGCAGACCCAGCTGCGCCGCCGCCGCACCGACGTGCCCGACCTGCCGTTCGACTTCACCGGCGGCTACGTCGGCTACTTCGGCTACGAGCTCAAGGGCGACCTCGGCGCGGACAACAAGCACGTCTCGCCCACCCCGGACGCGATGTGGCTCTTCGCCGACCGGGTGATCGTGGTCGACCACCAGGAGGACAGCACCTACCTGCTGGCGCTCAGCGACGCCGACCCCGGGACCGAGTCGGGCGCGCTCGGCTGGCTGGACCGCACCGCCGCGCGGCTGCTCTCGCTGCCGGCCACCGAGCCCGCCGCGCGGGCGGCGGCCGACTTCGAGCAGACCGAGGGCTGGCTGACCCACGACCGGGAGCAGTACCGGGCCCGGATCGCCGAGATCCAGCAGCAGCTGCGGGCCGGCGAGAGCTACGAGGTCTGCCTGACCACCTCCGCCTGGCTGCCGGCCGTGGAGGACGGCTACTCCTTCTACCGCTCGCTGCGCCGCTCCAACCCGGCGCCCTACGCGGCCTATCTGCGCCTGGACGAGCTGGAGATCGCCAGCTCCTCGCCCGAGCGGTTCCTGACCATCGACCGCTCCGGCGTGGTGGAGACCAAGCCGATCAAGGGGACGGTGCCGCGCGACGCCGACCCCGCGCGGGACGAGGAGCTGCGCGCCTCGCTGGCCGCCAGCCCCAAGACCCGGGCCGAGAACCTGATGATCGTGGACCTGCTCCGCAACGACCTGGGCCGGGTCTGCGAGGTGGGCAGCGTCCACGTGCCGCGCCTGATGGCCACCGAGAGCTACACCACCGTCCACCAGCTGGTCTCCACCATCCGCGGCCGGCTGCGCCCGGGCAGCGACGCGATCGACGTGGTGCGGGCCTGCTTCCCCGGCGGCTCGATGACCGGGGCGCCCAAGCTGCGCACCATGGAGATCATCGACGAGCTGGAGAACGAGGCCCGCGGGGTCTACTCCGGGTCGATCGGCCTGCTCTCCACCAACGGCACCGCGGACCTGAACATCGTGATCCGCACCGCCGTCAAGGTCGGCGACCAGTGGCGGGTGGGGGCCGGCGGCGCGATCATCCTGGACTCCGACGCGGACGAGGAGTTCGACGAGATGGTGCTCAAGGCGTCCGCCCCGCTGCGTGCCTACCGGGTCGCCGACCCGCTGGCCGCCTGAGCCGCCGCCGAGGGACAGGAGCCCACGCGATGAACCTGGCCGCTTTCCTGGCGGACGCCGCCACCGAGGGCGGGTGGCAGGACCGCCCCGCCTTCCACGAAGGGGAGCGCACCATCACCCACGGTGCGCTCCACCCGCTGGCCGCCCGCGCGGCCGGCGTGCTCGCCGGGCACGGCGTCGGCGTCGGCAGCCGGGTGCTGATCGCGCTGCCGGACTCGATCGCCTGGGTGGTGGCGTTCCTCGCCACCGCCCGGCTCGGGGCCACCGCCGTGCTGGCCAACCCGCACCTGACCGCCGAGCGGCACCGGTTCCTGATCGACGACAGCGCCGCCCACCTGGTGATCGCCGACGACGAGTTGGCCGAGCGCTTCGCCGGCCTGCCGCGGCTGACCGGCCGGCGCCTGCTCGACCTGGCAGCCGGGCAGGCGCCGGCCCCGGCGCCCGAACTGGCCGACGGACACGAGCTCTACCTGCAGTACACCTCGGGAACAACCGGGCGCCCCAAGGGTGTTGTGCACCGACACGGGGACCTGCCGCGCTACTGGAGCGGGGCCGGTGCCCAGGTGCTCGGCTTCGGCCCGCAGGACGTCGGCTTCTCGGTCTCCAAGCTGTACTTCGCCTACGGTCTGGGCAACTCCCTCGCCTTCCCGCTCTGTTCGGGCGGCTCGGCGGTGCTGGAGCCCGGGCTGCCGCGGCCGGCGCGGATCGCCGAGCTGGCCGCCCGGCACCGGGTGAGCTACCTGTTCGCCGTCCCCTCCGCTTTCGCCAACCTGCTCGCCGAGACCGACCCCGCCGCCTTCGCCGGCGTGCGGGCGGCGGTCTCGGCGGGGGAGCGGCTGACCGCGGACCTGGCGGCCAAGGTGGCCGACTTCCTCGGTGCCCCGCTCTACGACCAGCTCGGCTCCACCGAGGCGGGCCACGCCATCGCCACCAACGGCGCCGCCTTCCACGCGCCCGGCACCGTCGGGCGTCCGGCCCCCGGCTTCGAGGCGCAGATCCGCGACCGCGAGGGACGGGTGCTGCCCGACGGCACCGAGGGCGAACTGTGGGTGCGCGGCACGACCGTGACGACCGGCTACCTCGGCCTGCCCGAGGAGAACGCCCGCACCCTGGTCGACGGCTGGCTCGCCACCAAGGACCGGGCGCTGCGCAACCCGGACGGCAGCCTGGTCCACCTCGGCCGGGTCGACGACCTGGAGATGGTCGGGGGCATCACCCTCGCCCCGGCCGAGATCGAGCAGGTGCTGGCCCGTCACCCGGCGGTGCGCGACGTCGCGGTGGCCGGCGTCAGCAACGAACGCGGCGCCACCAAGCTGCGCGCCTTCGTGGTCCCCGAGCCCGGCACCGTGCACGCGCTGGACGCCGCGGCCCTGGAACGCGAGCTGATCGCGCTGGCCCGCACCGAGCTGGAGCCCTACAAGGTCCCGCGCCAGGTGGCGGTGGTCGAGCGGCTGCCGCGCACCGCCTCCGGCAAGCTCCAGCGGTTCCTGGTCCGCCAGGGCCGCTGGTGACAGCGCCCGCACCTCCGCCCCGACTCCCGACTCGCCCGACTCGCAGAAAGTGGTAGGAACCATGTTCGCAAACGTCTCGAAGCTGGTCCGCAAGCTGCCCGAGCAGGCCTTCTACCTCGGTCTGCTCTGGGAGCGGGCGGCGGCCAAGTTCCCGACCGCGCCGGTCACCCTGGACCAGCCGCTGGCCACCCTGCCCGGCCTCGGCACCGAGTTCAGCTACGCCTCGCTGGCCGACGTGGTGGACGACCTGGCGGCCCGGCTCTGGCAGTTGGGCGTGCGCCCGGCCGAGCGGGTCGCGGTGCACAAGAGCGACAACTTCGACATCTCGCTGCTGGCCGCGGCGATCTCCCGGATCGGCGCCGTGCCGGTGATGGTCTCCTCCGCGCTCTCCGGCGAGATCGTCGCCCAGCTGCTCGGCCGCCTGGAGCAGCCCTGGCTGATCACCGACGCCGCCAAGCTGGCCGGCCCGCTGGACGGCGTGGCGGTCGGCGAGCTGACCCGCGAGACCGTGCTGGCCGGCACCGCCGCCTTCGGTGGGCTGCGGCTGATCGCCGAGGTGACCGGCGCCCCGCGCCGGCCCTCCGTCGAACTGCACCCCGGCCAGCCGGCCCTGATCACCCACAGCTCCGGCACCACCGGCGTCTCCAAGCTGATGGTGCACAACGCCCGCGGGCTCTTCCACCGCCTGCTGCCGCAGCAGATCATCGCCTGGCCGGTGCGCCGCAAGGAGACGGTGGCGCTGTGCATGTCCTTCGTCCACTCGCGCTTCTTCCACTCGCTCGGCGTCTTCCTGAACTTCGGCAACCCGCTGCTCATCCTCAACGACCCGAACCCGGACAAGATCGGCCCGCTCTTCGTCACCCACCGTCCGGGCCTGGTGGAGACCCACCCGAACAACTTCGTCCAGTGGGAGGACCTGGCCCAGGCGCCGGACGCCCCGCTGTCCAGCATCCGCTACTACAGCAGCACCTTCGACGCGATCCACCCGCGCACCATCCAGCGGCTGCTGGCCGCCTCCCGCCGCCACCGCCCGCTGCTGGTCCAGCTCTACGGGCAGAGCGAGACCGGCCCGATCTCGGGCGCCTGGTACACCCAGAAGAGCGCCGAGAAGAACGACGGGCGCGACGTCGGCTACGTGCTGCCGGGCTTCATCCGGGTCCGGGCGGTGGACGAGAACGGGCGCGAGGTGCCCAAGGGGCAGCCCGGCCACCTCGAACTGCGGGGCCGCAGCACGATCATGACCTACCTCGGCGAGCACGAGCGCTACCTGCGCAACAAGACCGAGGGCTGGTGGCGGCTGGGCGACATGGGCTACCTCGGCCGGTTCGGCAAGCTGCACCTGATCGACCGGGAGATCGACCAGATCGAGGACATCGACAGCAACCTGGAGGTCGAGGACGTCCTGATGTCCCGCCTCGAGGAGCTGCTGGAGGCCGTCATCGTGGTGGGCCCCGAGGGCGAGCCGGTGCCGGTGGTCTGCACCCGGCGGGACGCGCCGCTGGACCCCGAGCGCTGGGCGAAGGCCACCGCCGACCTGCCCACCCTGGCCGCCCCGCTGCACTGGGCCTTCACCGAGGTGCCGCGCACCTCCACCTGGAAGGTGCGCCGGGTGGAGATCACCCGGATGCTCCGCGAGCACACCGCGCCCGCCAACCTCAGCCGGTAGCCGGCCCTCCGCTCGTCCCGCTCTTCGAGGAGAACCCGAGATGTCCCACACATCAGAGCCCACCGCCGCCGAGCACGGGACGCTGCCCGTGGTGGTGGTCGGCGCGGGGCCGGTCGGACTGACCGCGGCCCTGGCCCTGCGCAGCCACGGCCTGCCGGTCACCGTCCTGGAGGCCGAGCCCGAGGACCGCGTGCGCCCCGGCAGCCGCGCGCTCTTCGTGCACCGCGAGTCGCTCGACCTGCTCGGCCGGATCAGCCCCGGCCTGGACCGCACGCTCATCGACAACGGCGTGATCTGGCCGACCCGGCGCACCGTCTACCGCAGCCGCACGGTCTTCGCGCGCAGCTACCCCGCCCAGCCGGCCCGCCCCGGCGTCACCCCGCCGTTCACCAGCCTGCGGCAGATCGAGACCGAGCGGCACCTGCTGGCCGCCTGCCGGGCGGCGGGCGTGGAGTTCCTCTGGGGCGCCGAGCTGCTCGACCTGCGCAGCCACCCGGACGGCGCCGAGCTGACCTGCGCCGACGGCACCGGGCTGCGCGCCCGCTACGTGATCGGCGCCGACGGGGCCCGCTCCCAGGTGCGCCGCTCGCAGGACATCACCATGGAGGGCGAGCGCTCCGAAGCCTTCCACGTGGTGGTCGACATCGAGGAGGACCAGGCGGACCCGCTGCCGCTGGAGCGGGTGTTCATCTACGAGCACCCCGAGCTGGGCCACCGCAGCGTGATGCGGGTCCCGTTCGCCGGAGGCTTCCAGCTCGACCTGCAGTGCAAGGACGGCGACCGGCCCGAGGACTGGGCCGACGAGGAGGCGGCCCGCAGCTGGGTGGCCAAGGTGGTCGGCGCCAAGTACGCTGACCGACTGCTCTGGGTCTCGCGCTACCACTTCCTGCACGTGGTGGCCGAAAACTTCACCGATGCCAACCGCCGGGTGCTGCTGGTGGGCGAGGCCTCCCACCTGTTCCCGCCGTTCGGTGCGCGCGGCATGAACAGCGGCATCGCCGACTCGGTGGCCGCCGCCGAGGCGGTGGCACAGGCGCTCGCCGATCCCGGCCGACACCTCGCCGCCATCGACGCGTTCGCCGACTCCCGCAAGGCCGCCGCGCGGTTCAACAGCGAGGCCGCCCGCACCGCGCTGGCCCACCTGCGCCCGCGCCGGCGGATCACCAGGCTGCGGCAGGCGGCCGGGGCCGCGCTCTCCCCGCTGGTCGGCTCCTGCGGCGAGTGGCTGGAGCGCGCACCGTACGGGCCGCGCACCGGTGCGCCGACCAACAGGGCCGGGCGGTACTGAGCGATGACCGGCCCGACCACCCCCACCGGTCCCACCGCCCCCGCCGCCGAGCGCTGGCTGGCCTGGGAGCCCGAGCGAGGCCTGGTCACCCGACCCGACCTCGGGGCACCCGGCCTGCTGGCCGCCGACTCCTGGCTCGTCGAGGACGGCCGGGTGCGCGCGCTGGAGCTCCATCAGGAACGCTTTACCGCGGCTTGCCTGGAACTCGGCCTGCAGCGGCGGGCGGTGGACCGGTTCTGGGCGGCGGTCACCGCCGAACTTCCCAGAGTAGGCGTGTGGTTTCCACGAGTTGAGCTCCGCGTCGGGGGCCGGCTGGGGCTGCGGCTGCGCCCGGCCCCGCCGCGCACGCACAGCGTGAAGGTCTTCCCCTGGACGCGCGGCGACCCGCGCACCGTTCCCCATCGCAAGGGCCCTGACCTGGCGCTTCTGGCCGACCTGCGGGCCGGCGCGCAGGCCCGGGGAGCCGACGACGCGCTGCTGAGCACCGAGTCGGGGGAGCTGATCGAGTCCGCCACCGCGAGCCTGCTGTGGTGGTCGCAGGGGGCGCTGTGCCGGCCGGCGGCCCATGGACAACTGTCGAGTGTCACAGCAAGACTGATTGCCCGTCAGGCCGAGAGCCTGGGCATCGCGGTGCACCGCCGTCCGGCCAAGCTGGCCGAACTGGCGGACTGCGAAGCCTGGTTGGTCAACGCGCTGCACGGTATCCGCCCGGTGACGCACTGGGTGGGCACCGAGTACCAGGCCGGGCAGGCCGAGCGCGCCCTGCGGTGGCGGCGGCTGCTCAGCGGACTGACGCAAGCACTTCCCACCACTCGTCAGGTATCCGCTCCAACCGATGGAGGCCACCCATGATCAGCCGCAGGACCCTGCTCGGGGCCACCGCCGCCACGGCCGCCACCGCCGGCCTGGTACTGGCCGGCCCCGCCGTGGCCGCCGGCCGGCGCCGTCCGTCCAGCACCTGGGACCGGCTGGACAACGCGCTCGCCGGCGACCTGGTGCTGCCCGGCGACCCGGGCTACGACCAGGCCCGCCAGCTGGAGAACGCCCAGTTCGACACCGTCTTCCCGCAGGCCGTCGTCTACGCGGAGAACGCCGCCGACGTGCGCACCGCGATCCGGTTCGCCCAGGACGAGGGCCTGCCCACCGCGGTGCGCAGCGGCGGCCACAGCTACGCGGGCTGGTCCACCAGCGAGGGCCTGGTGATCAACCTGACCCGGCTGAACAAGGTCGCCGTCAAGGGCGGCACCGTCAGCCTGCAGCCCGCCGTGCAGGCCGTGGACGTGCCGGGGCAGCTGGCCCCGCGCGGGCTGAGCGTGCCGGCCGGCTTCTGCGCCACCGTCAGCCCCGGCGGCTTCGTCAGCGGCGGCGGCACCGGCTGGCAGTACCGCAAGTACGGACCGGCCTGCGACCGCCTGGTCGGCGCCGAGGTGGTGCTGGCCGACGGCCGGATCGTCAACGTCTCCAAGGACTGCCACCCCGACCTGCTCTGGGCGCTGCGCGGCGGCGGTGGCGGCAACTTCGGCGTGGTCACCGAGTTCAGGATGGCCCCCACCCAGGTCGGCCGGGTCGGCCACTACACCCTGACCTGGGACTGGGCGCACGCCCAGCAGGCGGTGGCCGGCTACCTCCAGTGGACCACCGAGGCCTCGCCCGACCTGTCCTCGGACGGCGTGCTGCTGCTGCCCGACGCGAGCCCGGGCACCGCGCCCAGCTTCCTGGTCACCGGCGTGGACCTGGCCGGAATCGACGCGCTGAAGCAGGAGTTGGCCCATCTGACCGCGCTGATCGGGGTGCCGCCGGCCACCCAGGTGGTCCAGGACCTCAGCTACCCGGACGCGTTGATGCAGGTCTTCGGCTGCGGCAGCCTGACCGTGGACGCCTGCCACACCACCGGCGCCAACCCGCACGCCTCGCTGCCGCGCCAGGCCTACGTCAAGAACCGTGGCCGGATGTTCACCCGGGTGCTGCCCGCCGACGGGATCGACCGGCTGCTCACCGCCTTCGACGCCGACCGCCGGGCCGGCCAGACCCGGGTGGTCAGCCTGCTGGGCCTGGGCAAGAACGCCAACAACCGCTCGCTGGACTACGGCGCCTGGCCGCACCGCGACTCGCTCTACAGCGCCATCGCCACGGTGAGCCTGGCGAACTGGAACCCGCCCGCCGAGGAGCGGGAAGCCGCGCAGGACTGGATCGACGGGGTCTTCGACGCCTTCGACCCCTACTCCAACGGCCGCTCCTACCTGAACTTCCCCGACACCAGGCTCACCGACTACGCCGACGCCTACTGGGGCCCCAACCTGTCGCGGCTGAGCCGGGTCAAGCGGGCCTACGACCCGCACGACTTCTTCCACTACGCGCAGTCCGTGCCGCTCGGTTGAGCAGCGGCTCAAGCGATTCGCAAGGGGCCGGGGGCAGACTCGTCCCCGAGCTCGCCGGATTCCCCCGTTTCCAGTGCGAGCGAGGTCTCGCCCCGCGGCCCGTCCGGCCCGGGGCGAGGCCCTTGCCGGTGTCCGCGCCGCTCGTGTGGATCTCGCCGGGCGCGGTGGCCTTCCCGTGGCGGCGCTCGATGCGGCCCGCAGCCGATGTGCGCCGGCTCAGAGCGGCACCCCGCGCGGGTGCGGCGGGCGTGGCAGGGTGAGCGGTGGCGGAGGAGTCCGATCCGCCCCCTTCGTCCCCTGCCTGACCGTTCGAGCGAGGAGCAGCGCATGAGCCTGAGCATCCGCAACCGGATCCCCGGCACCGTCACCGCGATCACCGGCGGCGCCGTGATGGCGACCGTGCGCGCCCGCCTGGTGGGCGGCCAGGACATCACCGCGGCGATCACCCTGGAGGCCGTGCGGGAGCTGGGCCTCGCCGAGGGGTCCCGGGTCGAGGCACTGGCCAAGTCCACCGAGATCGCCCTCGCCGCCGCCGACGCCCCGGTCGCGGGCCTGAGCATCCGCAACCAGCTGCCGGGCACCGTCACCGAGGTGGCCGCCGGTGGCGCCATGGCCACCGTCAAGGTCGCCATCGAGGGCGGCGAGCTGACCGCGGCGATCACCAAGGACGCCGTCGACGACCTCGGCCTGCGCACCGGCACCCCGGTGGTGGCCCTGATCAAGTCGACCGAGATCTCGCTGGCCGCCGCCTAGCGCGAGTGCCTGTCCTGCGTTGCGCCGGAGGCGTCCGGCCCCTGATACTGCGTCAGTGCGGCAATCAAACTGAGAGGCGGGCCGGATGGATCACCAGGAGCTTCAGAAGCGCTTCGAAACCCTGACCACCGCCCACCTGGCGGACGCCTGCCTCCGCGCGCGGGTCCCGGTGCGCTGCGCGCCTGCGCAGCTGCGGCCCGTGGTGCCGGGCGGCCGGGTGGCCGGGCGGGTCCGCCCGGCCCGGCACGTCGGCAGCGTGGACATCTTCCTGGAAGCCTTCGAACGGTCCGCGCCCGGCGACGTGCTGGTGGTCGACAACGCCGCCCGGCTCGAAGAGGCCTGCATCGGCGACCTCGTGGTCCTGGAGGCCCGCGCGGCCGGGCTCTCGGGCCTGGTCGTCTGGGGCCTGCACCGCGACACGGCCGACATCCTGGCCATCGGGCTGCCGGTCTTCAGCCTGGGCGCCCTGCCCACCGGCCCGCAGCGCCTGGACCCGCGCCCCGCCGAGGTGCTCGACTCCGCCCGGGTGGGCGAGTGGACGGTGACCCAGGAGGACCTGGCCCTGGGCGACGAGGACGGCGTGCTCTTCCTCCCCGCCGCCCGCGCCGCGGAACTCTTCGCACTCGCCGAGCAGATCCGCGACACCGAACGCCGCCAGGCCGAGCGGATCCGCACCGGCGACACCCTGCGCACCCAGGTCCACTTCGACCGCTACCTCGCCGCCCGCCGGACCCGACCCGACCTCACCTTCCGCGACCACCTGCGCGCGGTGGGCGGCGCGATCGAGGAGTGACGGACGACCTGGTCACACCCCGCCAGGGAGGCGCACCAGGCCCTCGCGGCGGAGGTCGGCCAGGGTCGGGTAGCCGTCGACTGCCATGATCAGGTCGGCCTCGGCGAGCAGGGTGCGCAGGACGTGGACGATGCCGTCGGTGCCGCCGAGGGCCAGGCCGTAGGCGTAGGGGCGGCCGATGCCCACGGCGGTGGCGCCGAGGGCGAGGGCCTTGGCCAGGTCGGCGCCGCTGCGCACGCCGGAGTCGAAGAGCACCGGGAGGCCGTCGGCCGCGGCGACCACGCCGGGGAGGGCGGTGAGGGCGGGCAGGCCGCCGTTGGCCTGGCGGCCGCCGTGGTTGGAGCAGTAGACGGCGTCCGCTCCGGCGTCCTTGGCGCGGCGGACGTCGTCGGGGTGCAGGATGCCCTTGAGGATCAGCGGCAGGGTGGTCAGCGAGCGCAGCCAGGGCAGGTCGGCCCAGGTCAGCGGGGTGGCGAAGATGTTGGTCCACTCCAGGACGGCGGCTGCCGGGTTCTGCTCCGGCGGCTCCTTCAGCCGGGCCCGGAAGACCGGGTCCGAGGTGTAGTTGGCCAGGCAGTGCCCGCGCAGCTGGGGGAAGTTGCCGGTGCGCAGGTCGCGCGGGCGCCAGCCGGTGACCCAGGTGTCCAGGGTGACCACGATGCCCTGGAATCCGGCCGCCTCCGCCCGCTGCACCAGGCTCGCCGCGAGGTCCCGGTCGGTGGGGGTGTAGAGCTGGAAGAAGCCGGGGGTGTCGCCGAGTTCGGCCGCCACCTGCTCCATCGGGTCCACGCTCAGGGTGCTCGCGGTCATCGGCACACCGGTGCGGGCGGCGGCCCTGGCGGCGGCCAGGTCGCCGTGGCCGTCCTGGGCGCAGAGCCCGAGCACGCCGATCGGGGCCAGGAAGAGCGGCGAGGGCAGCGTGCGCCCGAACAGTTCGACCGTCAGGTCGCGCTGCGCCGCGCCGACCAGCATCCGCGGGACCAGCGCCCACTGCTCGAAGGCGCTGACGTTGGCCCGCTGGGTGAACTCGTCACCCGCGCCACCCGCCACGTAGGACCAGATGCCCGGTGGCAGCGCGGCCTGCGCCCGTTCGGCCAACTCCGCGAAGGCCATCGGGAACTCGGGGAGGACGCCGCCCAGGGCGTTGAGGTAGATCTCGTTCTGGTAGTCACCGAAGTGCGAGGTCATGCCGGCCATCCTGCCACCGCGGGCCGCCGCTCGCGGGCCGAACCGCGAACCGGCGGGCGGACTACCGAGCGTACTGGTGGGCGGACTACCGGGCGAGCAGCCGGGTGAGGTTGCCCGTGAGGACCTGGTCGAGCAGCCCGGGGTCGGGGACGGCCGCCTCCACGGTGCAGCGCGCGGCGAGCACGTCGCCGTACGGGGTGTTGGAGCCGAAGAGGCACTGCGCGGGCAGCGCCTGGACGGCCATCCGGACGGCGAACACCTGGAGCGCGCTGGACAGGTCGACGAAGAGGTTGCGGTGTTCGAGCGCGAGGTCGACCAGGTCCATCCAGTTCAGGCCGCCGAGCGCGCCGACGATCACCGGCACCTGCGGGAAGCGCGCCGCCATCGTCGCGTAGGTCCGCAGGTCGGCCGCGGTGTGCGGGGCGAACCCGTGGACCAGGACGGGCAGTCCACCGTGGTCGGCGCTGACCGCCAGCACCGGTTCGATCGCCTCCGCCTGCCCGGGGGTGGGGCTGAGCTCGCCGATGCCGACGATCCCGGGCAGGGCGAGGTGGTCGGCGAGCCAGGCACCGGTGGCCTGTTCGGTCAGGCCCAGCGGGACGTTGACGAAACCGGCCAGCTCGGTGGGGTGGGCGGCCAGCGCGGCGGTCAGCTCGGCCGTCGCCGTGCGGTAGCCGTCGAACGAGGAGCGCTCGCCCCCGAGGACGCTGCCGAGCCGGGCGAACTCGGCCCGCAGGTCCGTCAGATCGGCCGACGCCTCGGGGTGCACGTGGGTGGAGAGCAGCACGGTGCGGGTCACCCCGGCCCGGCGGGCCCGGGCGAGCTGGGCGGGGAGGTCGGTGGTGACATGGGCGTGCACGTCGAAGGCCATGGCGGATCACATCCGTTTCCTGGGGGGCGGTGATCCTCACGCTAAACTTTGACACCGGTGACAAGGTCAAACGCGACGGGGGCGGCGGTGCTGATCAACGAGCTGGCGCGGCGCACCGGGATCAGCACCCGGGCGCTGCGCCACTACGACCAGCGGGAGTTGCTCCCCTCCACCCGCCGCACCAACGGCTACCGCGACTTTCCCGAGCCGGCGGTCGAGCAGGTGCGGCGGATCCGCCTGCTGCTGGACATCGGGCTCGACCTGGACGCGGTCGCCCGCCTGCTGCCCTGCTTCGCCGAGGACGGCAGGCTCAGCCCCTGCGAGAGCGCGCAGACGCGGCTGCGCGCCCAGATCGAGGCGATCGACCGCTCGATGGCGACCATGCGCGAGACCCGCGCGATGCTGGTCACCGCGCTCGGCCAGGGGAGTTGACGGTCCGTCAGGGAGCGATGACGGTCAGCGCCCCCGGTCGCACCCGGATGTCGGCGGGCAGCTGCGCGATCTCGTCGCCGTCCGCGCAGACCGGTATCGGGCGGTCGGCGTCCACCGTCACCCGCCGCGCGGTCCGCACGGTGACCTCGGGGCGGCTCGAGTGGGTGCCCCGCTTGGCCTCGCGCATGAAGGCGACGATCTTGGCGCGCGGTCCGTCGCCGACCACCATGACGTCGAGCAGCCCGTCGTCCAGCACGGCCGACGGCACGATGCGCAGACCGTGGCCGTAGGCACCGGAGTTGGCGACGACCACGGTGTGCGCGCGCACCTCGCGGCGCTCGCCGTCGACGGTCAGCGTGTAGCCGGCCGCGCGCCAGCGGAGGATCGCCTGCAGCGGGGCCAGCCGGTAGAGCAGCAGGGCCGGCAGGCCGCGGCCCGCGTTGATGATCCGGGTGGCCAGCGAGTCGATGCCGATGTACACGTTGCCGGGTGCGATCACCCCGTTGACCTCCAGCACGTCGAGCGTGCGGGTGGGCGCGGCCAGCAGCAGCTCGGCGATCGCGGTCGGGTCGCCGGTGCCCGGCAGGCGCAGGGTGCGGGCCAGGTCGTTGCCGCGGCCCGCCGGGACGATGGCCATGGTGCCGCCGCCGCGCACGGCGCCCTCCGCCACGTCGCGCACCATGCCGTCGCCGCCGACCGCGACCACCACGTCACCGCGCTCGGCGGCCTGGGTGGCGCAGCTGATGGCGTGGGCGCGGTCGTGGGTCGGCACCGTGCGGACGGCGGCGCCGGCCGAGCGCAGCAGGACGGCGACCGGCTCCCACCGGGCGGCGGCGTGGCCGCCGCCCGAGACGGGGTTGACGATCGCCGTGAAGGTGGCGGGGGCCACCTCAGTTCCCGCCCTCGGCCCGACCGCTCCCGGCCTGACCGCCCTCGGCCCGACCGTCCTGCGCCGCCGCGTCCTGCATCGCCGCGTCCGAAGTGGCGATCAGCACACCCGGGTTGAGGATGCCCGCCGGGTCCAGCACCTGCTTGACCGCCCGCAGCGAGGCCACCGCCAGCGGGCCCACCTCGCGGGCGTAGACCTCGCGGTGGTCGGTACCGACGCCATGGTGGTGGGTGATCGCGGCGCCGGCCGCGCGGATCGCCTCGTTGGCGGCCTCCTTGGCCAGCCGCCACTGCGCCACCGGGTCCTCGGTCTGCGCGCAGGCGACGGTGAAGTAGAGCGAGGCGCCGGTCTCGTAGACGTGCGAGAGATGGCACAGCACCAGCGGCGGAGTGCCCTGCGCGGTCAGCGAGTTGCTCAGCGCCTCGGTGACGGCGGTGCGCAGCGCGTGCAGGTTGGACCAGAAGGTCACCGTCTCCAGTGTCTCGATCAGCACGCCCGCGTCCAGCAGCGGATCCCGCAGGTAGGGCGCGCGGTAGCGGCCGCTGCGCCAGGACTCGCCGGGCTCGGTGCCCAGCGACTGCCCGCCCGCCGCGGCGAGCACCGCGCTCGCGCCGGCCCGGCGGGCGGCCACCTCGGCGGCGCTGCCCTCGTAGCCGGTGACGGCCAGGCAGCAGCCGGGGCCGCCGCCGAACATCGCCGCCGGGTCCGCCAGGTTGATCGAGGTCTCCGCCTCGTCGGACAGCCGCAGCACGGTCGGCACCGGGCCGTCCTGGACGAGCCGGCGCAGCGCGTCCGCGCCGGCCGCGAAGGAGTCGAACCGCCAGGCCTCGTAGAGGCGTTCGGCCGGCACCGGGCGCACCCGGACGGTCACCGAGGTGATCACGCCGAGGCTGCCCTCCGAGCCGAGCACCAGCTGGCGCAGGTCGGGGCCGGCCGCCGACTTCGGCGCGGTGCCCAGCGTGAGGGTGCCGCGCGGGGTGGCCAGCACCAGGCCGACCACCATCTCGTCGAACCGCCCGTAGCCGGCGGAGGCCTGCCCGGCCGACCGGGCCGCCGCGTACCCGCCGATGCTCGCGCCCTCGTAGGACTGCGGGAAGTGACCCAGCGTCAGACCGTGCCCGCGCAGCAGCTGTTCGGCCTCGGGACCGCGCACGCCCGCCTGCAGGGTGGCGGTGCGGGAGATCTCGTCCACCGCGAGCAGGGCGTCCAGCCGCTTGAGGTCGAAGGCGATGACGCCGGTGAAGCCGGCCCGCTCGGGTGCGAGGCCGCCGACCACCGAGGTGCCGCCGGAGTAGGGGACGACCGCGATCCGCTCGCGCTCGCACACCTCCAGCAGGGCCACCACCTCCTGGTGCGAGCCGGGCAGCACGACGGCGTCGGGCGCGTCCGTGACGTCGCCGGCCCGCAGCCGCAGCAGGTCGGGGGTGGACCAGCCGCGGGTGTGCGCGAGCCGGGCCGCGGTGCCGGTCTCCAGGTGCTCGGCGCCGACCAGCTGGGCCAGCTCGGCCAGCACCTTGGCGTCCACCGCCGGGTCGGGCAGCGTCAGGTCGGCCAGGTCGACCGGCGGCTGCGCGGGTGTGCGCACCCCGAAGGCGGCCAGCGTCTCGCGGGCGGCGGCCGGCAGGTCGGTGTGGTGGGCGGGGTCACCCCAGCGGTAGGGGTGGAAGTCCGCGACGGGCAGGTCTGACTCGGTCATCGAGGTCCTCGGGGCTGGAGAGGTGGGCGCTGATACACTTGTACATGTGGTGTCGCAGCGAATCAACAGCAGGGCAGACAGCAGCGAGCCGGAGGCCGGCCGAGTCGCACTACGGGCCGCGAACGCGATCCCCGAGGAGCGGATCCTGGACGCGGCCTACCAGCTGCTGCTCACCATCGGCATGCAGCGGATCACCATGGCCGACATCGCCCGCCGGGCCGGGGTCTCGCGCGCTACGCTCTACCGCCGCTGGGGCGGGGTGCGCGAGGTGCTCGGCGCCCTGACCACCCGGGTCTGGACGGAGCTCGCGGAGAGCGCCTTCCCCTCGGCGGACGCCGCCGGGGCCGCGCCTGCCCCGCAGGCCGCGCACGGCCGGGCCCACGTGGTCGACGGGGTGGCGCGCCTGGTGGCCGCCATCCGGGTCCACCCGCTGCTGCGCAAGATCATCGAGCTGGACCCGGACTTCCTCACCCCGTACCTGCTCAAGCGGCGCGGCACCAACACCAACCACCAGCTCGCGATGCTCGAAGCCGGCCTGCAGGCGGGCATCGCGGACGGCTCGATCCGGCCGGGCGACCCCGCCCTGCTGGCCCGGGCCGTGCTGCTCACCGCCTGGTCGTTCACCCTCACCGGCCCGGTCTTCGTGGACGCCCCCGAGGGCACCGGCGAGGCCGTCGGCCGGCTGGACGACGAGCTGCGCCTGCTGCTCGACCGCTACCTCGCGCCCGAGGCGCCGTCCGCATCCTGTGCCCCGTCCGCGCCCCAGGCCCCGTCCGTACCCTTGACCGAAGGCGGTACCGAGCAATGACCAGCACCCCCGCCGCCGACCGGCCCACCGCCTCGCTGAACGCCGCCCGCCGGGCCCGCGAGCTGGCGCAACTGGCCGAACCCGGCGCCGTGGTCGACCTGCTGGTGATCGGCGGCGGGGTCACCGGCGCCGGCATCGCGCTGGACGCGGCCGGCCGCGGCCTGTCCGTCGCCCTCGCCGAGAAGCACGACCTCGGCTTCGGCACCAGCCGGTGGAGCTCCAAGCTGGTCCACGGCGGTCTGCGCTACCTCGCCTCCGGCAGCGTCGGCATCGCCCGCGAGAGCGCCGTCGAGCGCGGCATCCTGCTGGAGCGCACCGCCCCGCACCTGGTGCACGCGCTGCCGCAGATCGTCCCGCTGCTGCCCGGCACCACCCGGGCGGGCGCCGCGCTGGTGCGCACCGGCTTCCTGGCCGGGGACCTGCTGCGGGTCACCGCCGGCACCCCCGCCACCACCCTGCCCCGCTCCCGGCGGCTGACCGCCGCCGAGGTGCTGCGCTACGCGCCCACCGTGCAAGCCGCCGGGCTGCGCGGCGGGTTGGTCTTCTGGGACGGCCAACTCGTGGACGACGCACGCCTGGTGATCGCCCTCGCGCGCACCGCGGCGGCGCACGGCGCCCGGATCCTGACCCGCTGCTCGGCCGGTGGCGCGAGCGGGTCCGGCGCCCGACTGCGAGACGAACTGACGGGCGAGAGCTTCGAGTTGCGCGCTCGCGCGGTGATCAACGCGACCGGCGTCTGGGCCGGCGAACTGGCCCCCGGCATCACCCTGCGGCCCAGCCGGGGCACCCACCTGGTGCTGCCGGCCGCCGCCTTCACCGGCCCGACCGGCGGCCTGAACGCCGGGCTCACCGTGCCGGTGCCCGGCGAGAGCAACCGCTTCGTCTTCGCGCTGCCGGCCCCCGACGGGCGGGTCTACGTCGGCCTCACCGACGAGGACGCCCCCGGGCCGATCCCCGACGTGCCGCAGGCCGCCGAGGGCGAGATCGACTTCCTGCTGCGCACCATCAACACGGCGCTGCGCACCCCGCTCACCCGCGCCGACCTGCTCGGCACCTTCGCCGGACTGCGCCCGCTGCTGGACGACGGCACCGGGCGGACCGCCGACGTCTCGCGCAAGCACGCGGTACTGACCGACGCGGACGGGCTGGTCACGGTGGTCGGCGGCAAGCTCACCACCTACCGGCGGATGGCCGAGGACGCGCTGGACGCGGCCCTGGCCCGCACCGGTCTGCCCGCCCGCCCCTGCCGCACCCGCTCGCTGCCGCTGGTCGGCGCCGCGCCGCGGGCCCGCCTCGACCGGCTGGACGCCCCGCTGCGGCTGGTCCGCCGCTACGGCACCGAGGCCGCCGCGGTGCTGGCCGAGGCCGGGGACGACCCCGCGCAGCTCACCCCGATCGCACCCGGCACCGAGACCACCGCCGCCGAACTGCGCTTCGCCGTCCGCCACGAGGGCGCCCTCGACGAGGCCGACCTGCTCGACCGCCGCACCCGCATCGGCCTGGCCGCCGCCGACCGCGCCGCCGCCCTGACGGCAGCCCGGCAGGCGCTGGCCTCCGCCTGACACTCCCCAGCACCTACGCGCCACCGGGCCCACGCGCCACCGGGCCTCCGGGCCTCCGGGCCTCCCGGCCGGAAGGCCGGGGCTGGGGCCGCGGGACCTGGCGCGGGCTTGCTGGTTGGGTGGGGCACCGGTGCGGTCGGTCGGGCAGGCAGGCGGGCCGCTCGCCGTGCGAGGCGGCGCGGGCCCGTTGCCCCTGCCCCTGCCCCTACCCCCGGGCCTGGGCCTTGCGCTGGCGCTTGCTCAGCGCCGCCTTCGACATGTCCTCGGCCTGCGAGCGCAGGTTCTTGTAGCCGTAGCCGCGCTCCTCCAGCCAGGTCGCCGCCGCGGCCTCGGCCCGCGCGCCGGCCGCGACGATGTCCTCGTCCGCCTCGCCGGTCTCCAGGTAGCGGAAGGAGAACACGTCCCGGGGCGCGAGCTCGTAGCTGAGGTTGCCCTCGGTGGTGAAGGTGGCGAAGAGCATGCTGTGCCGGTCCGCCTGCGCCGCCAGCTCGGCGCGCTGCTCGGCGCTGAGGGTGGCGAAGCTGCCGCGGACGGTCACTCGGAAGGTGCGCTCGGTCATGCGCGCGACCCTAGCCCGCGAAGCTCCGCCCGTTCCACCCGAATACGAGAGGCCCCGAATACGAGGGGCCCCGAATACGAGGGGCCCCGAACCGGACGCGCCCCGAACCGGACGTGCCCCGGCTCAGCGCCTGCGGGCGAGGAAGAGGTCGGTGAGGTGGAGCATGCCGATCCCGCCGCCGCGCGCGTCGAGCAGGCGGCCGGTCTCGGCCAGCGCCCGCTCGCGCTGCTCGGCGGGCAGGACGCGGTAGGAGGAGATGGAGGCGAGCATGCTCAGGTAGCGCTCGGTGTCGTACTGCACCTGGACCCCGTGGCGCAGCGAGCGCAGGTCGGTGAAGCGCCCGTCCTGCCGGCACTCCGCCTCCGGCCAGCCGCTCGGGTCCTCGTCCCCGTCGGCCCAGTAGCCGGCCTGGTCACCGTAGTCGGCCGCGAGGGCGGCGTGCGGCGAGCTGGCCACCTCGTACCGGCGGTCGATCTCGCCGAGCTCGGCGTGCAGGTCGGGGTCGAGCACACCGTGCGGGTTCCAGAGCAGGGCCACCGCGCCGCCGGGGGCGAGGGCCGCGTGCACGAGGTCCCAGCGGCGGGCGGGGTCGAACCAGTGCCAGCAGGTGGCGGCGAGGAAGAGCCCGAAGCGCCGGTCGCCGGGCTGCCACTGCTCGAAGCCGCTCACCTCCACCGACACCCGGGGGTGGCCCGCGGTGTTGCGGCGCAGCACCTCGGCCATCTGCGGGTCGGGCTCGACGCAGACCAGCGGGACGTCCCGCTCGGCGAACAGCACCGAGGCCTTTCCCGTCCCCGCGCCCGCTTCGAGCGCCGTCAGACCGTCCAGCGCGGCATAGCCGAGCACCTCGTCGACCAGCTCGGCCGCGTACCCGGACCGCCCGGCGTCGTACTCCTCGGCCGCCTGACCGAACACCAGCGCCCGCGGGTCCTGGACGTGTTTCTCGGTGCTCATCGTTCCCCCTCGTGATCAGGTACCGCCGTGATCAGGTACCGCCGGATACAGCTACCGCCGCCCCGCGCTCGCCGTCAACGGCTTTTCGCGCAGCAGGGCCCGCCCCGGCAGGGCGGTCGCGGCCAGAGCCAGCAGCACCACACCGGCCGCCACCGGCAGCACCAGCGCCGGCGAGACGTACGGAGCGGAGTCGGTCAGGCCCCGGGCGACCGGGACCAGGGTGACCCAGGCGATCGCGCCGCCGAGCAGCAGGCCGGTGGTCGCCACCAGCAGCGCCTCCCAGCGGAACATGCCCCGCACCTGGCGCCGGGTGGTGCCCGAGAGCCGGAGCAGGCCGACCTCGCGGCGGCGGTCCAGCACCGTCATCACCAGGGTGTTCGCCGCCGCGACCGCCGCGAAGCCGCCCAGCACGCCGGCCATCACGGTGTTCGCCCAGGTGTTGAGCTCCTGGTCGCGGTCGGAGGCGGCGGCGTACCCGGCCGCGTCCGTCACGGTGAGGGGCGCGCCGTCGCCGAGCCGGGCCAGCGCGGCGGCCACCGCCGCCCGGTCGGCCCCGGGGGCGTCGTGCACCAGCACCTGGCTGTCGTAGCCGGTGCCGACGTGGCCGGCCAGCGCGGCCCGCGGCAGCACCAATGCGCCCAGTCCCAGGCCGCGCTGGTAGACGGCCACCACCGTCGGCCGGACCGGCGTGCCGTCGCCGAGCTGCAGCGGCAGGCGGTCGCCGACCTTGACCTTCATCGTGTCGGCCACGGAGGCGTCGACGGCGACCGTGTCGGTGCCGCCGGCCAGCCCGCTCAGCGAGCCGTCCCGGACCCCGAGGTCCAGCACCTTGGACGGATCGCCGGAAACACCCAGCACCGTCGCGGTGTTCAGCGTGTCGCCCGAGCGCAGCACCGCCCCCGTGTGCAGCACCCCGACGGCGTCCGCCACCCCGGGCACCTTCGCGGCCCGCGCGGCGGCGTCGACCGGCAGCCCGGGCCCGGCCGAAGCGACGATCTGGTCGGCCACCATCCCGCCGCGCACCTGCTCGGCCGAGACGTGCGCGATGCTGCTGCCCATCACCAGCAGGGTGCCGCAGAACGCGGTGACCATCACGATCGGGGTGATCGCCGAGGCCAGGCGGCGGGCGTTGGCCCGGGAGGTGTCGGCGGCCAGCGAACCGGCGGCACCCGCCGGGCGGGTGCGCAGCGGCAGGCCGAGCACGGTGGTGGCGAGCCAGGCGACCAGCGGGCCGAGCAGCGCCATCGCCAGCAGGAAGCACATCACCACGCCGAGCGCGGTGTTGGCGGCGTCCGCCCCGCTCTGCCCGGTCGTCACCCCGGCCAGCACGCAGCCGCCGACCAGCGCCAGCAGGCCGACCGTGGTGCGGATCCAGCCCGGCCGGGCGCGCTCGACGGCGCTCTCGCCCAGCGCCTGGCTCGGCCGCAGCTTCGCCGGGCGGCGCGCGCCGAGGTAGCCGGCCAGCAGGGCGGCGAGCAGACCGGAGCCCGTGGCCGCGAGCATCGGGATCGGGCCCACCGAGAGCGACAGGCCCGCCGGAACGGCGCCGCGCGAGACCATCTGTCCGAACCACCAGTGCGCCAGGCCCAGACCGGGCAGGATGCCGAGCAGGCCGGCCAGCGGCGCGATCAGCATCGCCTCGGTGGCGATGGTGCGCCGGATCTGCCGCGGGGTCGCGCCGATCGCCCGCAGCAGCGCGAACTCGCGGGCCCGCTGGTTGGTGGCCAGCGCGATGGTGCCCATCACCACGAAGACCGCCGTCATCGTCGCGATGCCGCCGAAGCTGCCGCCGAGCGCGGTCAGCATCACCTTGGCCTGGAGCAGCAGCGGCTGCTCCACGGTCGCCCGGCCGTCGCCGGTGAACACCTGGGCCTGGCCGCCGACCGCCTGCCGCACCTGGGCGGCCACCTCCTTGACCGAGGCTCCGGGACGCACCTGGACGGCGATCGCGTCGATGCGCCCCGGGTGGCCGGAGAGCTGCCCGGCGACGGCGTCGGTGAACCAGGCGCCGGTCGTCCCCACCCGGGGGTCGGCCAGCCCGGCGACGCGGTAACTGCCGCTGCCGGTCGGCGCGGTGAGGGTGACGCGGTCACCGACGGCCAGGTGCGCGGTGCGCGCCGTCGCGGCGTCCAGCACCACCTCGCCGACCCCGGGGGCCCGGCCCTCGGCGAGCAGGCCGCCGCCCGCTCCGGGCTGCGGGCCCGGGGCGGTCAGCCCGATGCTCGCGAAGCCGTGCGCGGTGAGCACCGGCGCGCCGGGCACGGCGGCCTGGACCGGGAAGGCCAGGTCGGGCAGGGCCGCCGCGACGCCGGGCAGTGCGGCCAGCCTGTCGGCCAACGCCGCTTCCACCCGGGCCCGTTCGGGCAGCGGGGTGCTCTCGGTCTCACGGCTCTCGCCGTGCCGCACGGAGATCTTCGCGGACGGGTCGGCGGCCACCACCACCGGCGCGTTCGCGTAGCGGACCGGGGCGAGGTGGGCGGTCACCCCGGTCTGCAGCAGCAGGCCGCAGGCGGTGATCACCGTGCTGGCGAGCAGCAGGGCGACGAAGCTGCCGACGAAGGAGGCGGGTCGAAAGCGCACGGCCGCGCGGGCCAGGCCGTTCATCATGCCGCCACCGCCGCGCTGTAACCGGCGGCGGTGCCCGTGCCCGTGCCCGTGCCGGTGACGGCGGCGGTCAGGCTGAGCATCCGGGCGGCGACCGTGCCCGGGTCGGGCTGGGCGAGGCAGTCCACCAGCTGCCCGTTCGCCAGGAAGAGCACCTGGTCGGCCTGGGAGGCGGCCACCGCGTCATGGGTGACCATGACCACGGTCGCGCCGAACTGGTCCACCGCCTGGCGCAGCAGGCCGAGCACCTCCAGCGCGGTGCGGCTGTCCAGTGCGCCGGTCGGCTCGTCGGCGAAGACCACCTCGGGGTCGGTGATCAGCGCCCGGGCGATCGCCACCCGCTGCTGCTGCCCGCCGGACAGCTCCCCGGGGCGCCGCCTGCCGTGCTCGCCCAGGCCCACCCGGGCCAGCAGCTCCTGCGCCCGCCGCCTGTCCTGCCGCTTCCCGGCGAGCCGCTGCGGCAGCAGCACGTTCTGCTGCACGGTGAGCGAGGGGAGCAGGTTGAAGGACTGGAAGACGAAGCCGATCCGGCTGCGGCGCAGCGTGGTCAGCCGGTTCTCGCTCAGCCCGGTCAGCTCGGTGCCGCCCAGCAGCACCTGCCCCTCGTCCGCCCGGTCCAGGCCGGCCGCGCACTGCAGGAAGGTGCTCTTGCCCGAGCCGGAGGGGCCCATGACGGCGGTGAAGGTGCCGTGCGGCAGCGCCAGGTCGACGCCGCGCAGTGCCTGCACCGCCTGGTCGCCGCGGCCGTAGACCCGCCGCACCCCGCGCAGCTCCACCGCGAACGGCGAATCGGCGGGGCGCTGCGGTGAGGCGGCGGCGGAGTCGTGACGAGGGCGGCGGCCTTCGCGCGGTGCCATGGGAGTTCCTTCCAGCGCGGGTCTTTCTGACCCTGCCAACGCTAGGAACTCGCGGCCGCACGAACCATGGTGATCACCTGTGTCCTGGGGGTGGGGTTATCCCCCCGTCGTGCCGGGGGGTTCCCTCAGGAGCCCTGCCCGCCCCGCCCGAAGAGCTGCTCCAGCGCCCGGCGGTCGCGCTTGGTCGGCCGCCCGGCGCCGTGGTCGCGCACGGCCACCGGGGCGGGGCCCTGCGAGGCGGGGGCGGGCGGGCTGTTGTCGACGAAGCAGTCGACGGCGACCGAGGCGCCCACCCGCTTGTTGATCACCCGGGAGACCACGACCACCCGGCCCCAGTCGCCCTGCCGCACCCGCACCTCGTCACCGACCCGCACCGGGTGCGCCGGCTTGACCCGCTCGCCGTTCACCCGCACCTGCCCGGCCCGGCACGCCGCGGCCGCGACCGCACGGGTCTTGGCCAGGCGCACCGACCAGATCCAGCTGTCGACCCGCGCGGTGCCTTCGTCTACGCCCATGCCTCCGACTCTAAGCCACCACCACGGCCTGTTCGACTCTGTTGGTGTCTGTGCGCTGCTGCGCAGTGCGGCGGAATTGCCGAGTTCGTGTCCGATGATCCGGGGCGCCAAAAAAGAGCCCCGGTTGCGCAAGCGGGAGAGTATCTGCATGTGACGTGACATCAGCATTGCGCTACATCAACAATCCTGACGGTAATTCAGTGTATGCGGGCCCGGTCGGTTAACGCCTCAGGTCAGCCAACCTGCGATGCTCATCGGGTAGTTGTTTCCGTCGATGGCGCCCGCAGGTAACGATCGGTCACTCGTGCTGCTCCCAGGTAAATCCAAGGTTGAATCCTGCGCGGACTCTTGTTTGACCTGACCATGCCTGGCTAATCTCAACGCCAGTTGCCCGGCCGAACGTTGATTCGGGCCGCTCACCCCCACATTTTGCAATGCCCCCGATCCACCAGCCATTGGAGGCAGTTCGTGCTCAGCACCCTCACGGCGACCGGCACCCCCACCGCCGCTCGCGCCCGCCGCATCGCGCTCGCCCTCACCGGGACCGCCGCGCTCGCGCTCTCCGCGTTCGCCACCGCCGGTCCGGCCGGCGCCGCCACCGCGGCCACCGTCCACACCAAGAACGGTGTCTCCTGGGTGCAGTCCTGCGCGACCCTCGCGGCAGGCGACAACATGGCGTGCAACGCGCTCCGGGTGACCAGCGTCGCCCAGCACATCGCGCCGCTGGGCGTCACCCCGAACGCGGCGCCCTCCGGCTACGGCCCGAGCGACCTGCGCAGCGCCTACAACCTGCCCGCCAACGGCGGCGCTGGCCAGACGGTGGCCATCGTGGACGCCTACAACGACCCGAACGCCGAGTCCGACCTGGCCGTCTACCGCTCGCAGTTCGGCCTGCCGGCCTGCACCACGGCCAACGGCTGCTTCAAGAAGGTCAGCCAGACCGGCAGCACCACCAGCCTGCCGACCAACGACTCGGGCTGGGCCGGGGAGATCTCGCTCGACCTGGACATGGTCTCGGCGATCGCCCCCAACGCGCACATCATCCTGGTCGAGGCGAAGACCGCGACCACCGCCAACCTCGGCACGGCGGTCAACGAGGCCGTCAAGCTGGGCGCCAAGTTCGTCTCCAACAGCTACGGCGGCAGCGAGTCCTCCTCGGACACGACCTACGACAGCCAGTACTTCAACCACCCGGGCGTGGCGATCACCGTCTCCGCGGGTGACTCCGGCTACGGCGTCGAGTACCCGGCGGCCTCGAAGTACGTGACCTCGGTCGGCGGCACCGCGCTGTCCAAGGCGTCCAACGCCCGTGGCTGGACCGAGAGCGTCTGGAACACCAGCAGCACCGAGGGCACCGGCTCCGGTTGCTCGGCCTACGACGCCAAGCCCACCTGGCAGAAGGACACCGGCTGCAGCAAGCGCACCGTCGCCGACGTCTCGGCGGTCGCCGACCCGGCCACCGGTGTCGCGGTCTACCAGACCTACGGCGGCTCGGGCTGGAACGTCTACGGCGGCACCAGCGTCGCGGCCCCGCTGATCGCCGGCGTCTACGCCGACGCGGGCACCCCGAAGGCGGCCGTCCCGGCGGCCGACGCCTACGCCCACCCGAGCGCGCTGAACGACGTGACCACCGGCTCGACCGCGAGCTGCTCGCCGTCCTACCTCTGCAAGGCGGGCGCGGGCTACGACGGCCCGACCGGCCTCGGCACCCCGAACGGCCTGGCGGCCTTCACCGGCTGACGGTTGCCCGGCCCGGTCGAGCATCCCCCTCGCCGGTCCGAGGAACATCCCCCGCTCGCCACTGCGCCCCGCCCTCCCCGGCGGGGCGCGCTGGCGTGCGGGCTCCGGAATTCGCCTGGCCGAGTGTCCGCGCGGGCTGGCAGGATGGTTCGCAATGACCGCCAACCCTGCGAACCCGACCGGCTCGACCGGTCCGATCAACCCGACCGGTACTGCTCTCCCCTTCGACCACCGCGCCGCCGCCCGCGACTGCCTGCGCGGCCTCGCCACCGGCGACGCCTTCGGCGCCCAGTTCTTCGTCCCGGCCAACCTCCCCGCGCTGCACGAGCGGCGCCTGCCGCCCGGCCCCTGGCCCTGGACCGACGACACCGAGATGGCCTGCTCCGTCTTCGCCGCGCTGCGCGACCGCGGCACCGTGAACTCCTACGAACTGGCGCACTCCTTCGCCGAGCGCCACGACTTCGACCGCGGCTACGGCGCCGCCACCAACCGCCTGCTGCGCCTGGTCCGCAAGGGCGGCAACTTCCGCAAGCTGGCCGCCGAACTCTTCGACGGCCAGGGCTCCTGGGGCAACGGCGCCGCCATGCGGGTGGCCCCGCTCGGCGCCTGGTACGCCGTCGACCCGGCCGAGGCCGCCTGGCAGGCCGTCCGCTCGGCCGAGGTGACGCACACCCACCCCGAGGCGGTGGCCGGTGCGGTCGCGGTGGCGCTGGCCGCCGCCTGGGCGACCCGCGCCCGCGTCCAGTGGCTCACCGACGCGGACCTGCTGGCCGCCGTCCTGGAGTCGACCCCGCCCAGCCGGGTCCGCGACGGCATCGCCGAGGCCCGCCGCCTGCTGGGCCAGGACGCCGCCCACGTCGCCCAGGTGCTCGGCAACGGCCGCTACGTCAGCGCGATCGACACCGTCCCCTTCGCCCTGTGGTGCGCGGCCACGCACCTGCGCGACTACCCGCAGGCGCTGTGGACCACCGCCGGCCAGGGCGGCGACATCGACACCACCTGCGCGATCGTCGGCGGCATCGTCGCGGCCTGCGTCGGCACCGAGGGCATCCCGCCGGAGTGGCGCGCGGCGACGGAGCGGCTGCCGCAGTGGGCGGGGGAGGAGCGGCTGGGCGCGGACGTCGGGCCGGCCGACTTCCGGCGCCACGGGAAGATGCAGCAGCCCGAACCGCTCCCGCTGCCGCAGCCGGCCTGGACCCCCGGGCAGTGGCAGCGCATCCGACACGGCGTCATCTCCCGTGAGATGGAGGAGCGCTGGGAGGCCTACCTGGCGGCCGCGGGCGACCATCTGCTGATCTTCCGCAACTCCATGGACCGACCGCTGTACGACCTGGCCATCACCCACACCCCGCACGGCCCACGCCCCACCGCCGCCTGGGTGGAGGGCACCCACCGGGAGCGCCGCGGTGGTGTGGCGGCCGACCTGGCGTTCCTGGAGCTCCTGCTGGACATGCTCTTCGGCCACGACCGGCCGCAGTTGTGGGACCGGTACCAGAAGCTGTCGACCGGCTCGTGAGGGTGGCGGGCGGCTCGGGATGATCTTGGAGGTCTGAGCGGTTGGCTGCGAGCGGGCCCTGACGCCCGCCCGCAGCCAACCGCACGGAACCAAGGGGGCCAGACGTGATCGACGCACGGCAGCGCAACACCGCTCTCCTTGTCGCCGGGTGCTTCTTCATGGAGAACCTCGACGGCACGATCGTCACCACCGCGGCCCCGGAGATCGGCAGGTCGCTCGGCGCGCCCCCGACCTCGGTGGGCCTGCTCGTCACCGTCTACCTGTTGACCCTCGCCGTCCTGATACCGCTCAGCGGGTGGCTCACCCGACGCTTCGGCAACCGCAGGGTGTTCCTGTCCGCGATCACCATCTTCACCCTCGCCTCGCTCGGCTGCGCGGCCGGCGGCAACCTCGGCGAACTCCTCGCGCTGCGGGTCCTGCAGGGCGTCGGCGGCGCGATGATGGTCCCGGTCGGGCGGCTCATCGTGGTGGCCAGGACCGAGAAACGGGACCTGATCAGGATCACCTCCTACATCGTCTGGCCCGGTCTGCTCGCCCCCGTCATCGCCCCGCTGGCGGGTGGCCTGATCACCACGTACATCTCGTGGCACTGGCTGTTCCTGATGAACATCCCGCTCGGGATCGCGGCGTTCGGCGTCGCCTGGCGGCTGATCGAGAACACCGGCACCACCGCGCCGCCGCCGCTGGACCGGGCCGGCGTCCTGCTCACCTGCACCGGCCTGGGCGGGCTCACCTACACCGCGCACCTCGTCGCCGAGACCACCGCCTCCTGGGCGGTGGCCGCCGCAGCCGGCGCCGTCTCCCTCGCGCTGCTCGTCGCGGCCGTGCTGCACCTGCTGCGCACCCCGCACCCGCTGGTCTCGCTGAGGCCCCTGCACACGCCGACCTACCGGGCCACGGAGACCGGCGGCTTCCTGTTCTGGCTCGTGGTCGGTGCCGCCCCCTTCCTGCTGCCGCTGCTGTTCCAGACCCAGTTCGGCTGGAGCCCGGTCAAGTCGGGCTCCGTGGTGCTCTGCGTCTTCGCCGGGAACATCGCCATCAAGCCCGCGACCACCCCGCTGATCCACCGCTTCGGCTTCAAGCCCCTGTTGATCGCGGCCACCCTCGGCGTCGCCGTCACGATGGCGGGCCTCGGACTGACCACCGCCGGTACCCCGCTGCCGGTCATCGCCGTGCTGAGCCTGCTCAGCGGTGTCGCCCGCTCGGTCGCCCTCAGCGGGTACGGCACGGTCTCGCTCAGCGACATCGCGCCGGACCAGATGCGCGACGCCACCACCCTCGGTGCCACCACCCAGCAGCTCGCGAGCGGCCTCGCCGTCGCGGCGGCCACGGTCGCGCTGCGGCTGGGAGAGCGCTTCGGTGGGCTCCTGCCCGGCGCGCCCAGCCGCACCGCCGCCTACACGGTGGCCTTCGGGCTGCTCGCCTGTGTGGCGCTCGGGGCGACCCTCTCGGCACTTCGGCTGCCCTCGCAGGCCGGTGACTCGCTGCGCCGCGAGCGTCCCGTGACCGACCCGCCCGGGGGTGGCGCGGGCGGGTCGGTGGCCGTCACGCGCGGTTCGCTCCCCGGATCGGGGAGGCGCCAGCCGCAGTCGGCGCCCCCGGACGGTCGGTTCGACCGGCCCTGACGCCGTCCGCGCGCGCTCACGCCCCCACGGTGCCGTCGATGCCCTCGCGCAGGAAGTCCGCGTGGCCGTTGTGGCGGCCGTACTCCAGCAGCACGTGCACCATCACCATCCGCAGGGAGACCTCCTCCTCCCAGCGCGGCTGGTAGCCGGCCAGGTCCAGGGACTGCGCCGCCTGCTCGATCCGGCGCGAGTGCTCCACCTCGGCCTGCCAGGCGGCGAACGCCTCTTCCCTGGTCGACCCGCTCGCGTCGTACGCCGCCTGGAAGTCCATCGTGTCGGACCACACCAGCGGCAGGTCCCGGTCCTCGAAGACCCGGCGGAACCAGGTGCGTTCCACCTCCGCCATGTGCCGCACCAGGCCGAGCAGCGTGAGGGTGGACGGCGGCATCGAGCGCCGGCGCAGCTCCTCGTCGGAGAGCCCCTCGCACTTCATCGCGAGGGTCGCGCGGTGGAGTTCCAGGAAGGCCCGCAGCATCTCGCGCTCGGTGCCGAAGTGGGGCGGTCCCACGCGGTTGTCACTGGTCATCGGTCGTTCTCCCCGTTCGTACCTGTTCCGCACCTGCATCGAGCAGCCAGTATCCACCCTCCGCCCGGCGGTGACGTCAGTGCGCAACCGCCCACAGCACCCCGCGATGCTGCTCGGCCCTCAGTCCGTAGCCCTCAGCACTCAGCCTGCAGTGCGCGAAAGCAGGGCGCACTCCGCCGCCGTGAGCCGCAGCGCGCCCGCTGCCACGTTCTCCGCCAGGTGCACCGGATCACCCGTCCCCGGGATCGCCAGCACGTGCGGCCCCTGCTGCAGGGTCCAGGCGAGCCGCACCTGCGCGGGCGAGGCGCCGTGCGCGCGGGCCACGGCGAGCACCTCGGCACCGTTCTCCTGGTACCCGCGCCCGCTGCCCGCGATCGCGAAGAACGGCACGAAGGCGATGCCCAGTTCGCCGCACTGCCGCACCAGCTCCTGCTCCTCCCGCGGCGCCCCGATGCCGTAGGCGTTCTGCACGCAGACCACGGGCGCGACGGCCCGCCCCTCGGCCAACTGCTCGCCCGTCACGTTGGACAGGCCCAGATGCCGGATCAGCCCGGCCTGCCGCAGCTCGGCCAGTGCCCCGACGTGCTCGGCGATCGAGCTGCCCCGACGGCTGGGCGGCACCCGCAGGTTGACCACGTCCAGGTGGTCGCGGCCGAGCTGGCGCAGGTTCTCCTCGACCTGGCCGCGCAGTTGGCCGGGTGCGGCCCACCACCAGGCGCCGGAGGGGTCGCGGCCCGGCCAGACCTTGGTGGTGATCACCAGGTCGTCGGGGTAGGGCGCGAGCGCCCGGTTGATCAACTCGTTGGCGGAGCGCGTCGAGGAGAAGTAGAACGCGGCGGTGTCGATGTGGTTCACGCCGAGTTCGACCGCGCGTCGCAGCACGCCGAGCGACCGCTCGCGGTCGCTCGGCACGCCCTGGTCGAAGGGCGCGCTGCCGGTCAGGCGCATCGCGCCGAAGCCGATCCGGTGAACGGGCAGGTCGCCGCCGAGCCGCCAAGTCCCGGCGGCGGCAGCGGTGGTGTGGGGTGACATGTGTGCAGGCATGAAAAAAGCCTCCTGTCGGGGACCGGAGTCCGCGGCGAGGAGGCTCGAAGCATCGGGTGATGTTCTATCAGGACTGCTCCGGCCCCGTCCACCCCCAGGGCAAGGGCGGTGGCTGGTAAAGCGGTTGCCTGGTGTCGGGCGTTCGGC
This sequence comes from Kitasatospora sp. NBC_01302, assembly GCF_035976515.1. NCBI lineage: Bacteria > Bacillati > Actinomycetota > Actinomycetes > Kitasatosporales > Streptomycetaceae > Kitasatospora > Kitasatospora sp. NBC_01302. Next base: position 2,434,043 of record NZ_CP108404.1, on the reverse strand, counting down.
GAGGATCCCTTGTGTGATGACCGACCTCTTCAGCCGCCGCCCGACCACCGCCACGCCTGCAGAGGATCACCACCATGAGCTACACCATCCGCGCGTACACGCCCGCTGACGAGACCACCTGGCTGCGCTGCCGGGTCCTCTCCTTCCTCGACACGCCGTACTTCGACGACGTCCTGCGGACCAAGCCCGTCTCCGCGACCCCCGGGCCGGACCTGGTCGCGGTCGACGCGAGCGGTGCGGTCGTCGCGATCATGGACGTCGGCATCGAGGGCGAGCTCGCCACCGTCGACACCGTCGCCGTGCACCCCGACCACCAGCGCCGCGGCCTGGGCCGCCGCCTGCTGCGCGAAGCCTGCTCGCGCGCCCGGCAGCTCGGGGCGACCACGCTCGACGCCTGGACGCGCGACCACCCCGGCACCCTCGCCTGGTACCGCGACATGGGCTTCACCGAGAGCAGCCACTACCTGCACGTCTACGCGAACCACTACACGGCGCCCGAGGAGCCGGTCCGGGCGGTCGAGCAGGCCGGCGACGGCCTGCGCCCGATCGCGGCGTTCCTGCACGCGAAGCTCGCCGACGAGGAGCGGTTGCGCGGCGAGTACACCCGGGTGCACGTCTGCCGGCGCTTCGCGCTGCCGCTGGCGACCTCAACCCCGGGCAGTCAAGGGTGACTTCACCCGTGCTCGTCACCGCCGGCAGCCACACCCCCGGCCGACGGCATCGCCCACGTCGCCGGTGACCTGCGCACGGGGAAGGCGGTCGCCGCCGCCGTGGCCGAGGCCGTCCTGCACCTCGCGGGCGCCCCCGAGGGCGACGCCGAGGCGACGCGCCACCTGGTCCGGGCCGCACGGGCCGCCGAGGTGCGGCACCTGGTGTCCGTCCCGGTGATCGGGGCGGGCCGGATCCCGCTCGACTGGTTCGCCGCCGAGCGGGCGGTGGCCGACTCCGGCCTGCCCTGGACGACGCTGCGCCGGCGACAACCTGGCGCGTGGGGGAGCGTGGTTCGGCACCCGCACCTGGGAGGAGTCCCGGCGGAGCGGCTGGGCGGTTCCGGGGATGGCCCCTCGCTCACAGAGTGCCGGGGCCCAGCAGGTCCCGCAGCGCGTTGACTCCCCGGCTGTCGTACGGATCGCGCAGGTCGACGAAGACCGTGTGCAGCCGGCCGTCGCGGGTGTAGACGTCGAGGTGGCCGCTGCCGTACCCCGGTCGTCCCATCGACCACTCGGCGGACTCGATGTCGGCCACCTTGAAGGTGCGGTTGCCGACCGTGATGGTGCGCTCCGCCTGTCCGTACTGGGGATCGAGGTCCCGCAGCAGGCTGCGCGCCCGGGTCGCCGTCTGCTCGTCCCCGTGCGCGGTCGCCTCGGCGATGGCCCGCACATAGACCTCACAGCCCTCGGCGAGACGGCCGGAGTCCACCGCGACGAGCCGCCGGTGGGCCCGCTGGGCGGTGTCCCCGAGGAAGGGGGGCTCCATCGCCTGCAGGAACAGGCCGCACGCCTCGCCGACCCGGCCCTGATCGACGGCCAGGTTCGCCAGGTTGAACAGCGCCTTGCGGGCGTGCTCGGGATGCCCGCTCGCGACGGCCTGCTCGTACAGCTGCCGGGCGTGCGTCAGTTCGCCGCTGCGCTGCTGGAAGATCGCGAAGTTGAACATCGACTGCGGCGCGTGGTCCGGATGCCCTGTCGCGATCGCCTGCTCGAACGCGGCGCGCGCCTGCGCGACCCGTCCGGCCGAGGCCTCCAGCACGGCCAGGTTCGCCAGCGCCTTGGGGCCGATCTCCGGGTCACCGGTGGCGACGGCCCGCTGGAACGCCCGGCGCGCACCGTCCACGTTCCCCGCGGCCCGTTCGCTCGCCCCCAGCTCGAACGCCTCCTCGGCCGGCAGCTCCGGATCGTCCTCGGGACGGCCCAACCGCTGGTCCTCGACGAGGTTCCCGCTCTCGTCCCAGCGCCGGTGCCGGTACGGAACCCCGTTCGGCGCGTGCGACACGACGGCGGACAACTGCCCGTTGGGATGCCACTGCCGTGTGTCGCCCAGGTTCATACCCTGGTCGACCACGCCCTCGGACTCCTTCGTCCCGTCCGGGTACCAGGTCAGCTGCGGCCCGCTCTTGTGCCCGCTCCGGTACCCGTACACCGCGAGCACCTGCCCATCGGGCCCGGTCACCTCCACCTCCCCGGTGTACAACTCGCCCTGGTACAACAGGCGGTGCCCATCGCCGCACTCCGTGTCCCGCTGGTTGATCCGCATCCCCACAGTCTCGGCGCCCCACCTCCCCCGGACAAGGCGGGGAGGGGCCGGGCCGCCCGGCGTGCCCGTTCAGGCAGAGGCCCGCGCGCCCGCAACCGGCGCCCAGCCATTCGCGTCCGATGCGATACCGGGGACCGGTGTGACGACGGAGAGAGCGGGGGGCGGCGGACGTGCGCGTGCTGGTGGTCGAGGACGAGGAGATGCTGGCCATGGCCATCGCCGAGGGTCTGCGTCAGGAGGCGTTCGCCGTCGACGTGGTGCACGACGGGGCGGCGGCGGTGGAGCGGCTGGGCGTCCACAGCTACGACGTGATGGTGCTGGATCGCGACCTGCCGCGGTTGCACGGCGACGAGGTGTGCCGGTGGGTGGTGGCGAAGGGGCTGGAGGTGCGGGTGCTGATGCTGACCGTCTCCACCACGGTCGCCGAGCGCGTCGCGGGCCTGAACCTGGGCGCGGACGACTACCTGGCCAAGCCCTTCGCCTTCGCCGAACTGGTCGCCCGGATCCGCGCGCTGGGCCGGCGCTCGCGCCCCGCCACGCCGCCCGTGCTGGAGCGCGCGGGGCTGCGGCTGGACCCGCACCACCACGCGGCCAGCCGGGACGGGCGGCCGCTGGCGCTCTCCCGCAAGGAGTTCGCGGTGCTGGAGGTGCTGCTCGGTGCGCAGGGGGCGCCGGTCTCGGCCGAGCAACTGCTGGAGCGCGCCTGGGACGAGAACATCGACCCGTTCACCACGATCGTCCGGGTCACCATCCGCAGCCTGCGCCGCAAGCTGGGGGACCCGGACCTGATCGAGACGCTGACCGGCACCGGGTACCGCATCCCCTGACGCCCTCCCGAGGTCCGCTGGCGGGCTGCCCCGAGGAACCGTCAGCTCCGGTCCGTCGGCAGCACCACCCGCACCTCGATCCCGCCGCCCGGCAGCGGTCGCGCGGTCGCCTCCCCGCCGTGCGCCTGGGCGACCGCGCGCACGATGGACAGCCCCAGGCCGCTGCCGCGCGCCGAGCCCACCCGGTCGGTGAGCCGGCGGAACGGCGCGAAGAGCACCGGGATCTCGTGCTCGGAGATCACCGGTCCGGTGTTGCCGACCAGCGCCTCGGCGCCGTACAGCCCGCCCCGGGTGCGCACCGTGACCCGCCCGCCCGGCACGTTGTAGCGGATCGCGTTGTCGACCAGGTTGCGCAGCACCTGCTCCATCAGGATCGGGTCGCCGGTGGCGCGGGCTGGCGCCAGGTGGCACTCCAGCGTGACGTCCTGGCGGGCGGCCTCGGCACCGGCGGCGGCCACCACCGCCTCGGCCAGATCGGCCAGGTCGAGCGGCAGTTGCTCGGTCAGCGCGTCGTCGGCCCGGGCCAGGGTGAGCAGCGCGTCGATCAGCCGCTCGTGGCGCTCGCTGACGGCCAGCAGGTTCTCGCCGAGCGTCCTGACCTCGGGCGGGGCGGTGGGCCGGTTCATCGCGACCTCCACCAGGGTGCGGGTGACGGCGATCGGGGTCTTCAACTCGTGCGCGGCGTTGGAGATGAAGCGCGACTGGCCGGCGAAGGCCTGGTCGAGCCGGTCGAGCATGCTGTCGAAGGAGTCGGCCAGGGACTTCACCTCGCCGGGCGGTGCCTGGAGGCCGATCCGCCGGTGCAGGGTGCGGGTGGCGATCCGCTCCGCGTGCGAGCTGATCACACTGAGCGGGCGGGTCAGCCGCCCGGCCACCAGCCAGCCCGCCGTGGTGGCGACGACCCCCACGGCGAGCACCGTGAGGCCGCCCTTGATCAGCAGGTTGCGCTTCATCGAGGACAGGATGACGGCCTTGGTGGCCGCCTCGCCGCCGTGCTGCCGGGCGAGGTACTGCTGGAGGGCGGCGGAGGGGTGCGGGTCGAGGGCGTAGCCGGGGGAGAAGGCCAGGTCCAGGCTGTACCGCATCGAGTTGTCGACCAGGATCAGGGTGACGGCCAGCACCGCGGCGGCGGCGACGAAGAACATCAGGCCGAAGACCAGCGAGAGCCGGGTCCGCAGGCTGCCGCGCCAGGCACCGCGCCCGCCGCCGCCCCCACCAGGCCGGTCGGAAGCGCTGCCCCGCTCGGAAGCATCGCCCCGGTCGGAAGCGCCGCCCTGGTCGGATTGCTGCTCGGGCCCGCGGACCGGTGTGCGCATACTGCCCGTTCGTCGTCGTGGTGGCCCGCCGCGTGCGGTTCAACGCGGCGTCCCACCCAGTATGCAGACCCGGTGTGAGCTGGGTGTGAGTGATCACCTCACCGGGGTTTAACGGGGTCTCGGCTGGAGTGGCGTGCGGAAACGGCGACACCAGGAGGCCGGTGCTCATGCGGAGCGCGACGAGAGAACGGGGCCCGGTGCCCCACGACGGGCACAGCAGGGCCCGACGGGGTCAGGACACCTGCACCACCACGCGGTCGACCGGGAGCGGCGACGCCTACGCCGAGGCGGTGGTCGACCTCGGCGCGATCGCGCACAACACCCGGCTGCTGGCGGCGCGCTCGCGCGGCGCGGTGATGGCGGTGGTCAAGGCGGACGGCTTCGGGCACGGCGCGGTGCCGGTGGCCCGTACCGCGCTGGCCAACGGCGCGAGCTGGCTGGGCGTCACCTCGACCCGGGAGGCGTTGGTACTGCGCGCGGCCGGTCTCACCGCGCCGGTGCTCAGCTGGATGCAGCTGCCCGACGAGGACTTCACCCCGGCGCTGCGGGCCGGGATCGACCTCTCGGTCTCCTCCTACCTGCACCTGGCCGGCGTCGCGGCCTGGGCCGCGCGCACCGGGCTCACCGCGCGGGTGCACCTCAAGGTCGACACCGGGCTGCGCCGCAACGGCGCCGCACCGCGCGACTGGGCGGCGCTGGTGCGGGCCGCCCGGGCCTTCGAGCTGCGCGGCACCGTGCGGGTCCGCGGGATCTGGTCGCACCTGGTGGACTCCGACGGCTCGATGGGGTCCGCGCCGAGCTGCACGGCGCGCCAGGTACGGGACTTCGAGGAGGCGGTCGCCTTCGCCCGCACGGCCGGACTCCGCCCCCGGCTGCTGCACCTGGCCAACTCGGCCGCCGCGCTGAACGATTCGAGCACCCACTACGACCTGGTCCGGGCCGGGATCGGGCTGTACGGCGTCGAGCCGGTGCGGGGGCGCACCTTCGGCCTGCGCCCGGCCATGACGCTGCGCGCCCGCGCCGTCATGGCCCGCCCGGTGCGGGCCGGTGAGGGCGTGTCCTACGGGCACGAGTACCGCGCGCCGCAGGACGGCAGCCTGCTGCTGGTGCCGCTCGGCTTCGCGGACGGCGTGCCGCGCGCCGCCTCGGGCCGCGCCGCGATGTGGGCCGCCGGGGCCCGCCGCCCGGTCGCGGGACGGATCGCGATGGACCAGTGCGTGCTCGACGCCGGGTCGGCCGAGGTCGGCATCGGCGAGCCGGTGGTGGTGTTCGGACCGGGGGACCACGGCGAGCCCACGGTCGGCGACTGGGCCCGCTGGGCGGGCACCAACGCGCACGAACTGCTCACCGGCATCGGCCCCCGGGTGCCCCGGCGCCATCTGCCGGCCGTTCACCCCGGCACCACCCACCAGTTGGACAGCAGCGAGGAGAACCGGCATGGCTGAGCAGGACCGGATCCGGGTCGCGGTGGTCTTCGGTGGCCGCAGCGGTGAGCACGACGTCTCCTGCGCCTCGGCCGCGGGCATCATCACCCACCTGAACCGCGACCGCTACGCGGTCCGGCCGGTGCGCATCACCAGCACCGGCTCGTGGGTCCCGGGCCCCGAGGACCTGCCCGCCGGCCCGTACGGACCGGACGACCTCCAGCGCCTGCTGCCCGACACCGGCGTGCCCTGCTGGGCCGGCCTGGCGCAGGCGCTGCCGGTCCTCGCCGCCGCCGACGTCGTGCTGCCGGTGCTGCACGGTCCGTACGGCGAGGACGGCACGGTGCAGGGCCTGTTGGAGACGCTGGACGTTCCGTACGTGGGCAACGGCGTGTTCGCCGGCGCGGCCGGGATGGACAAGGACGTCACCAAGCGGCTGCTGGCCTCGGTCGGCCTGCCGGTGGCGGCCTCGGTGCTGCTGCACGGGCCGGCGGCCGAACTGCCGGAGCAGGAGCGGCAGTGGCTGGGCCTGCCCGCCTTCGTGAAGCCGGCCCGGGCCGGCTCCAGCCTCGGTGTCACCAGGGTGAACGACTGGGCGGAGCTGGACGCGGCGCTGGCCGGCGCCCGCGCTTTCGACACCAAGGTGCTGGTGGAGGAGGCGGTGCTGGGCCGCGAGGTGGACCTGGCGGTGCTGGAACACCCGGACGGCCGCCTGGAGGTGGGCCCGGCGCTGGAGATCCGGGTGCGCGGCGGGCAGCCGTTCTTCGACTACGCGGCCAAGTACCAGGACAGCGCGACCCGTTTCGAGATCCCCGCCCGGCTGCCCACCCGGGTCGCCGAGCGGTTGCGGGAGATGGCGGTGGAGGTCTTCCGGACGCTGGGCTGCTCGGGGCTGCTGCGGATCGACTTCCTGCTGCGGGACGACACGGAGCCGGTGGTGAACGAGGTGAACACCTTCCCCGGCTTCACCGCCGCCTCCCAGTACCCGCGGATCTGGGCCGCGACCGGGCTGGCGTACCAGGAGCTGCTGGACGTGCTGATCGCCACCGCCCTGGCGGGCGGCGGCCCCCGGACGGCCCCGGCCGCCGTGCCGGCCGCGGCCCGGTGAGGGCGCCCGCCTGGCGGCGGCTGGCGGGGGCGGCCGCCGTCCTGCTGGGCGTGGCCACCTGCGTGGGCGCGGTCCTGCTCCACGCACCCCCACCGCCACCGCGAACACCGGCCGCCCCTCTGACGATCGGGCCGGACACTCACTAGCCGAGGTCCGGGACCAGGTCCTTCGTCATGAACACCCGGCTGGTGCCCGGCGGGTCGCACGGGATCTCGCCGAACACCCGCCAGCCGTGCCGCTGGTAGAAGCCGGGGGCCTGGAAGGTGATGGTGTAGAGCACGGCGCTGCGGCAGCCGCGGCGCCGGCCCTCCTCCTCGGCCCGCCGCAGGATCTCGCTGCCGAGGCCGTGGCCGCGCAGCGCGGGCGGCAGGTGGAACAGGTCCACGAAGAGCAGCCCGAGCGAGGTCCGGCCGGTCAGGCCGCCGAGCACCGCGCCGGTGTCCGGGTCCTTGACCAGGACGGCCAGCGGGCGGCGGTCGGCGGTGCCGCTGGCCTCGGTGTTGAAGCGGTCCAGCTCGTCCGAGATCAGCGCGAGGTCGGCCGGCGCCGGGGCGTCGGTGACCACGATGTCGGGGGCGGCGGTTCGGGAAGCAGTCGGTTCAGCCATCCGGCGACCGTAGCCCCGCCCGCTGACACTGATCGTCGTACCGGGCCCCCGCGCAGCGAGGACAGGTCCGTGTTCGCCCCGCACAGCACCACCGCGACCCGCTCGCCCGGGGCGCTGTACGGCACGGGGTGGGCGTGCTCTAGGCTGCGCGCCATGCTTTTGGTCGGATCATCACATCAGTGCCTGGCCAGCGAAGCGGGCTGGTGACCGTGGCCGACTGGAACGTCATCTCCGCGCTGGCCACCGCCGCGGGCACCCTGGTGCTGGCCGGCGCCTCGTTCGCCTCGATCCGCTCGGCCGACCGCGCCGCGCTCTCGGCGGAGCGCGCGCTGCAGGCCTCGCTGCGCCCGCTGCTGATCACCTCCCGGCTGGAGGCGCCGCAGCAGAAGCTGATCTGGCAGGGCGGCCACGGGGCCTACCTGCCGGGCAGCGCGGGCTACCTGCGGCTGACCGAGGACAACCTGTACCTGGCCGCCTCGATCCGCAACGTCGGCCCCGGGCTCGGCGTGATCCACGGCTGGCGGTTCGCGCCGCCGGAGACCTACCAGGACGTGGTCCACCCGGACCCGGCCGACTTCCGCCGCCAGGCCCGCGACCTCTACGTCGCGCCCGGCGACACCAGCTTCTGGCACGCGGCGCTGCGCGACCCCGAGGACCCGTACCACCGGGCGCTGGTCGACCCGGTCAAGAACGGGGAGCGGGTCAACATCGACCTGCTCTACGGGGACGCCGAGGGCGGGCAGCGCACCATCAGCCGCTTCTCGCTCATCCGGGTCGGCCCCGAGCTGGAGGAGCGCTGGATCTGCCAGGTGGTGCGGCACTGGAACCTCGACCGGCCCGATCCCCGCTGAGCGCTCAGTGCGCCGTCCAGCCGCCGTCCAGCGTCAGCGAGGTCCCGGTGACGTACCCCGCCGCCGGTGAGCAGAGCCAGCGCACCGCCTCGGCGACCTCGGACGGCTCGATCAACCGCTTGATCGCGGTGCGCTCCAGCATCACCTCCTCGATCACCTGCTCGGCGGGGATCCCGTGGGCGGCCGCCTGGTCGGCGATCTGACGCTCCACCAGCGGGGTGCGGACGTACCCCGGGCTGACGCAGTTGCTGGTCACCCCGTGCGGTGCGCCCTCCAGCGCGACCACCTTGCTGAAGCCCTCCAGGCCGTGCTTGGCGGTCACGTAGGCGACCTTGAACGGGGAGGCGCGCAGGCCGTGCACGGAGGAGAGGTTGACCACCCGGCCCCACCCCTGCCGGTACATGTGCGGCAGGGTGCGCCGGACGATCCTGAACGGCGCCTCCACCATCACCCGTTGGATCAGCGCGAACCGGTCGGGCGGGAACTCCTCCACCGGCGCCACGTGCTGCAGGCCCGCGTTGTTGACCACGATGTCGGCGTCGGCGGGCAGCCGGTCCACGGCCGCGGGGTCGGCCAGGTCCACCACGTGCGCCTCGCCACCGAGTTCGGCGGCCAGTTCGCGCGCGGCCGCGCCGGCCAGGTCCACCACGTGGACCCGGGCGCCCGCCGCCGCGAGGGTCCGGGCGCAGGCCCGGCCGATCCCGCTCGCCGCGCCGGTGACCAGCGCGGTGCGTCCCGTCAGCTCGGTGCTCTCCATGCGCCGACACGCTACGGGCGGTGCGGGCCGGCCCCCATGGGTGCCGACCCCACAGTGAAGGCCTCGGAGGTGGTGCCAGGAGCCATGACGATTTCCCGGTCTCGCTGACCGGATCGTTCCGCACCCGGGCCTGATCGGGCCTTCGCGCGGGGCCTGCCCGGCGGCCAGGATGGTGCCCATGGAAATCACGCAGGCAAGCGCCGCCACCACCCGCACCGCACTGATCGTCATCGATGTCCAGGAGTCCTTCCGCCGCTACGACAACTGGCCGGCGGTCTCCAACCCGCAGATCGTCGAGCAGGTCGACCGCCTGGTCCGGCTCGCCCGCGCCAAGGGCGACCTGGTGGTCTGGGTGCTGCACAGCGAGCCGGGGACGGGCAACCTCTTCGACCCGGCGCTCGGCCACGTGCACCCGATCGAGGGCCTCGCGCCGATCGACGGCGAGCCCGTGGTCACCAAGACCTCGCACAACGCCTTCACCACCACCAACCTCCAGCAGCTGCTGGTCCAGCACGGCGTGGGCGAGCTGGTGATCTGCGGCATCCGCACCGAGCAGTGCTGCGAGACCACCACCCGGGTCGGCTCCGACCTCGGCTACCAGGTCGTCTTCGTCACCGACGCCACCGCCACCCACCCGATCGAGCACCGCGACGCCCCGGCCGGGCGCAGCCTGGCGGAGATCCTGGCCGACCCGCGCACCCTGGGCACCGCGGAGATCATCGCGCGCACCGAGTACGCGCTGGCGGGCCGCTTCGCCCGGATCGCCACGGTCGCCGAACTGGAGCAGGGCTGAGCCCTGGCCGGCGCCGGACGCGGTCGACCGGCGGCTGACCGGATCGTGCCGCGCCGGCCGGGCCCGGCGGTAGACTGACGGGATGAGCAAGGTCGTCTTCCTCCTCGCCCCCCAGCTGCACCTGCTGGACCTGGCCGGCCCGGCCCAGGTCTTCTCCTCCGCCGCCGAGCTCGGTCACTCCTACGAGATCCACTTCGTGGGCGAGCAGGAGTCGATCCGCACCGCCCAGGGCCTCGAACTGCGGGCGGCCACCGCCTGGCCGCGGCTGGCGGTGGACGACCTGGTGATGGTCCCCGGCTGGAGTTCGCGGGACCCGCGCGAGCGCGAGCGCGGGCAGCCGCAGGACAACGGCCGACTGGAGCAGGCCACCCTGGACCGCCTGACGGCCCATCACGCGGCGGGCGGCACGGTGGCCAGCATCTGCGCGGGCGCCGACGCGCTCGGCCGGGCCGGCCTGCTCGACGGCCGCCGCTGCACCACCCACCACGACCTCCAGGAGGACCTGGCCCGCCGCTACCCGCGCGCCACCGTGCTGCGCGACGTGCTGTACGTGGTGGACGACCGGCTGATCACCTCGGCCGGCATCGCCAGCGGCATCGACCTCGCACTGCACCTCATCGCGGTGCGCCACGGCCCCTACGACGCCGCCCGGGTGGCCCGCGCGATGGTGGTCTACGCCCGGCGCAACGGCGACGAGCAGCAGGCCAGCGCGATGCTCCGGCACCGCGCGCACCTGTCCGACGCCGTGCACCGGGCCCAGGACCTGATCGACGGCGGCTACACCGGCCCGCTGGCGCTGGCCGACCTCGCCGCCGCGGTGGGCGTCAGCGAGCGGACGCTGACCCGGCGGTTCGTCGCCGCCACCGGGCTGACCCCGCTGCGCTACCAGCAGGAGCTGCGGATCGAGCACGCCGAGCACCTGATCGCCCAGGGCGGCACCGCCGAGGCCGCCGCCCGTGCGGTCGGTTTCCAGGACGCCCGGATGCTGCGCCGGCTGCGCGCGGCCCGGTCGGTGGCTAGCGACGCTCCTGCGGCCGGTCCGGCGGGTCACCCAGCGCCTGTGTCACCGCGTGCCAGGCCGGTGCACTCAGCAGGGGCCGCAGCGAAGTGAAGAGCCGCCCCAGGGCCTCGCCCCAGCGGGCCCGGATCTCCGGGCTGATCAGCAGCAGGTCGAGCTCGTTGGCCACCGTCAGCTCGGCGAAGTCCCGGCGCTGGGCCGGGGAGGGGACGAACGCGGTGCCGGTGAAGCGGTCGTGGAAGGCGCCGTCGGCCCGCGGCAGTGCGGCGTAGGAGGCCTTGCGGTCGCAACTGGCGTAGCGGTACACGATCTCCTCGGCCGCCGGGCCGATCCGCCGCACCAGCTCGGCGCGGCCCGGTCCCTGCGGCGCGAGCAGCGCGACCGCGAAACCGTCGGTGCCGTAAGCGGCGTGGCACAGGCCCGCCGACTGCAGCTCGGGGCGGGCGCCCCAGGCGGCCAGCATCGCCCGTACCCGCTCCAGGTGCGCGAGCAGGGTGCCGCCGGGGTGCTCGATCCCGGCCGCGCCGAGCGAGCCCAGCCAGGCGACCGCCGGGTCGACCGCCTCCGGTTGATTCCCCGTCACCATGTCCTCCTCCGATGCCGGGTCGGCACCTGTCCAGCCCGGTCGACGTCCGGATTCCGGCTCGCCGCCACGGCCCCCCTGCTGCGGCGGACAGGTGGCCGCCCCGGTCGTAGACGATGGTTCTGCACCGGTGACACCCAAGTCAATCCTCGGGTTTTCTTCCATTCCTCCAAGCAATACCTTGACACGCCCCTTCAGCTGGTCGGCCTGGTAGCTTGCCTCCCCGTGACCCTCGACGATCTCCGCGTCTTCGTCGCCGCCTGCGAGAGCGGCAATCTCAGCGCCGTCGCGCGCGAGTTGTCCCGCACCCAGTCGGCGATCAGCCAGCACGTCCGCCGCCTGGAGACCGAGCTCGGGCTGACCCTGCTGGAGCGCCGCCCGCGCGGGGTGGCGCCGACCCAGGCCGGGCGGATCCTGCACCGGGCGGCGGCCCAGGGCCTGGGCCACCTCGATCTGGCGCTGCGTGAACTGCGCGATCTGCGCACCGGCGAGCGCGGCACGGTGCGGGTCACCACGGGGGCCACCACCATGCGGCACTTCATGACCGCGGCCGTCGTCCAGTTCCGGCGGCAACACCCGGACGTGGACCTGGAGTTCCGCACCGAGACGTCCAGCCGCAGCTGCTTCGACGCGCTCGCCGCGGGCGAGGCCGACCTCGCCTGGATCACCATCGGCGCCCCGGTCCGCGGGATCGAGCAGCGGCCGGTGGTCGAACTGCCCTGGGTGCTCGCCGTCCACGCCGAGGACCCGCTGGCCCGGCGGGAGTCGATCGACCCCGCCGACCTCGCCCGGATCCGCCCGATCCGGCTGCCGGAGAACTCGGTGGCCCGTGCCCAGCTGGACGGCCAACTCGCCCACCACGAGGACGAGTCGGCCGCCGGGACCAATGCCACCACGAGCGTCGCCGACTGGGACACCGCGGTGCTGCTGGCCGGGATCGGCCTGGGCCACGCCGTGGTACCCGCCCTCCCCGGCTGGCGCGGCTCGGACCACCCGACGCTCCGGCTGGTCCCGATCCCCACCCTGCCGCCCCTCGCGGTCGGCTGGGCGGTCCGCCAGTGGGGCGCCCTGCCCACCCTGGCCCAGGAGTTCGCCGAAACCGTCGCGACCCGGGCAACCCGCTAGGGTCGTCCCCCCGGCGCGGTCAGCCGGTCAGTTCGCGCTCCAGCGGCGTGCGGAACCGCGGGGTGACCCGCACCGCGCCGAGCCAGCCGGCCAGCCGCTCGGCCTCGGCCGCGATCGCCCGGCCGGCGGGCTCGGCCTCGGTGCCGAGGTCGGCGAGCAGCCGCCAGACCAGTTCACCGTCCGCGCGCTGCGCCCAGCCGCCGACCACCCGGCCCCGCCACCAGACGGTCGGGCCGGGGTTGCCGGCCCGGTCGAAGAGGGCGGGCACGTGGGCCGGGTCGAGGTACCAGTCACGGCCGCGCCAGCCCAGCACGGTCGGATCCAGGCCCGGCAGCAGCGCCGCCCACGGCTCCAAGGCCCGCCCCTGGCCGGCCCGCTCCTCGTCGGGCAGGTCGTCCCCGGGCAGCGCCAGCCCCGGGCCGTTCGACAGCCCGACCTCGACGGCGCCGACGTCGGCCAGCGCCTTGCGGGTGTCGCCGAGCGTCCACCCCGTCCACCACTTCACGTCCTCCACCGTGGCCGGTCCGAAGGCGGCCAGCCAGCGCCGGACCACCTCGGCCTTCGCCTCGCGGACCGGCAGGTCGGGCCACTGCGGGACCAGCGCCCACGGGTAGCTGCTGCTCAGCCACGAGCCGCGCGGGCGGCACCGCCGGACGTGCCCGTCCGAGGCGAGCAGCCGCAGCAGCCGGCTGCCCACGCTCTGCCGCGCCTCGTACGGCTTGCCCGGCGCCATCAGGATCGTCTCGCGCAACGCGGGCACGTCGGCGGCGAGTTCGGCGGTGGTGGCCTCGCCGCGGGCGGCCAGCGCGGCCAGCACCGCCTGTTCGGTGGCGGCCAGCCGCGGCTCGTCCCAGCCCTCGGCGCTCTCCCGCAGGTGCTTGACCAGGGTGGCCCGCTCCTTCACCGCGATGGCGCGCGCGGTGGAGGAGCTGACGTAGGGCGCGAACTCCTCGGTCACGGCGAAGATGGTGCGTCGCATGGAGAGCAGCTTCACCAGCGACACGTCCTCGTAGAGGGCCCGCTCGACCTCGGCCGCGGCCGGCCGCGCCAGCCTGGCGCAGACCGAGAGGTAGACGGTCGCGGGGTCGGTGGCGTGCAGGCCGACCATGGCCTCGGTGACCTGCTCCACGGTGGCCGCCCGGTACGCGGGGGCGAGCAGGTGCCGGCGGGCGAGCCGGGCGCGGCGCTCTTCGTCGTCGAGGAACGGGGGTTGACGGGTCATGGGCCCGAGCGTAGCCGGGGGGCGGCTCAGGACTCGTGCGTGTGGCGGTGGTGTTCGTGGTGCTCGTGGTCGTGCCCCTCGTGCTCCTCGTGGCCCTCGTGCTCCGCGTCCGGCGAGCCGCCCATCATCCGCAGCATCGCCCGCCCGCCGGTCCGCAGGAACCGCACCACCAGCACCGCCGCCAGCAGCAGGAAGACGATGTTCAGCCAGCTGGTGTAGTCCCAGCTCACCCCCGCCGTCGGGACCTCGGCGTCGTGCTGGTCGGGCACCAGCCCGAGCCCGCCGAAGAGGAGCTCCACCACGTACCCGGCCACCACCATGGCCGCGTAGAACGTCGCGAGCAGGAAGCCGGCCGTCCTGGCGCCGTAGTACTTCCGGTAGATGTTCAGGATCGGCAGGATCAGCAGGTCCGCGAAGATGAACGCGACCACCCCGCCGAAGCTGATCCCGCCCTTCCAGAGCACCACCGCCAGCGGCACGTTGCCGATCGAGCAGACGAACGAGAGCATCGCCACCAGCGGCCCGATCAGCGGCCCCCAGATCTTGCTCGCCACCGGATGGCCGGCGAAGAAGAACCCGTGCCAGAAGCTGTCCGGCACCCAGGCGGCGATGGCGCCCGCGATGAACAGGCCGATCACCAGGTCCTTCAGGATCGCCGCCCACTCCATCACGAAGACGTGCGCGGTCGCGGTGAACCCGGCGGGGGAGAGCAGCCGGCGCCCGAAGGAGCCCTCGCCGCCCACCGACATGTCCATCGCGGCGTGTCCCTCCATCGACCCCGCCACTCCGCGGTCGGCCTGCTCGCGGGCCGCGCGCAGCAGCCGGTCCCGCAGCAGCAGCCGGAAGAGCAGGGCCAGCACCAGGATCATCACCGGGCCGCCGATGAACTCGGCCGCGGTGAACTGCCAGCCCATCAGCAGCGCTAGGATCACGCCGAGTTCGACCACCAGGTTGGTGGAGGCGATCTCGAAGGCCATCGCCGCCGTGAAGTCCGCGCCCTTGCGGAAGAGCGAGCGGGCCAGCGCCACGGCCGCGTACGAGCAGGACGAGGAGGCCGCGCCGAGGGCCGCGGCGACGGCGAGCGTGCGCGGCCGGTCGTCGCCGAGCAGCCGGACGATGGTGGATTTGCGCACCACCGCCTGGACCACCGCGGAGAGCGCGAAGCCCAGGATCAGGGCCCAGGTGATCTCCCAGGCCATCGAGCCGGTGATGGACAGGGCGTGCCGGATCGCGTCCATGGCCGATGGTCCGCCTTCCTCGACGTGGGCAGGACAGCGGACCGAGCCTATACCCCTGAGGGGTATAAACCCGTGCAGGTTGCGAGCAGGCGGCGGCGGTTCGACCGCCCTCGGGGAACCCGCCTCCGCTCGCGTCCCCCGGCCGACCGGCCCAGCCGTCCGCCGCCCTCGTCGCCACCCGGCCGTGGCACCCCGGCCGTTGTCACCCGGCCGTCGCTACCCGGCGGCCTTCTGCGCGGCCACCACCCGGACGCGTTCGCCCAGCCGCCGCACCGCCCGGCTGCCCGGGTGGCTCACCACGCTCTGCCGCAGCAGGTCGAAGTGCTCGTCGCCGCGGGCGGTGGCCAGCGTGGTGTAGTCGTCCAGGAACTCGCCCCAGGTCAGGCAGGCCGCCTCGATGTGCCCCAGCTCCCACTGCCGCGCCGCCAGCAGGCCGTTGGCGTGCAGCCGGCCCTGGCGCTCGGTGGCCGGCCGCAGGCGGTTGGACTGCTGCATCGCCTGGATCGAGCCCGGCAGGTCGCCGAGCGCGTACAGCACGCTGCTGACGTGGAAGTGGTACGCGGACCAGTCGTAGCCGCCCACCGCGTCGTTGCGCCCGTCGGCCTTGGCGAGCGCCGCCTCGGTCTGACCCAGTCGGGTGAAGGCCAGCCGCTGGTTCTGCACCAGGGCGGCGCCGTGCGCCTGCTGGCCGCGCAGGAACGCGGTCAGCCGGGGCCCGGCGGCCGGCGCGCACTCGGCGGCGGCGTCCGCGTACTCCAGCGCACGCGGGCCGTAGCCGAGGTTGGCCGCCTGCAGGGACATGCCGCGCAGGGTCCGGCAGTAGGTCACGTGGTCCTGGCCGTCCTGGGCCAGCGTCAGGGCCTCGGTGAAGTACTGCTGGCCCAGCCCGTGGGCGCGTTCGTACATGGCCATCCACCCGGTCAGGTAGACCAGGTCGGAGGCGGCGGCGAGCATCGAGCGCTTGACCTTCGGCGTGCCGTCGGCCTGCAGCCACGGCATCACCGTGTTGGCCAGGAACGCCGCGCTCATCGGGCGGGCGTGGCCGCCGCCCAGCTCGTCGAGGATCCCCGCGATCCGGACCGTCATCGCCCGGACCGTCTCCACCTCGCTCTCTCCTATCCGCACGGTGCGCCCCGCCCGCACCTCCTGCTTCGAGGTGTCCAGCCGGTGCGCCAGCTCGGTGTAGCCGGGCACCAGGAGCGCGGCCGAGTAGAGCCCGGCGGTCAGCACGCTGCGGCGCGACGGGTCCATGTCGCTGCGCACCAGGTCGACCAGGTCCGCGCCGGGCTTGCCGTCGGTGGGCGCCGGCCCGAGGCCGGCCTCCTGGACGGTGACCGGTCGGCCGAGCCGGCGGCTGAACGCCTCGGCGACCACCGGGCGGACGGCCGGTTTCGGACGGACGCCTTTCAGCCAGTGCGAGACCGCAGAGTGATCGTATGTCAGTTCCAGGCCGGCGTCCCGGCCGATCCGGTTCACCGCGCGGGCCAGCTGGTCATTGCCCCAACGGGCTTCCGACAGCAGTGCCGCCAGCTGTCTGTTCGGCGTGCGAGTCATAGCTCCCCCTGCCTGATTCACGTCGTTCACGGCTTCGCCCAGCATGAACCGTTCTCTTCTCCGGCGTAAGTCGGTTGACTGTCAATCAGCCGCTCGGGGACGGCGGAACGGTAGCTCGGCCGCTCCCTGGATCGTCGAGGAGATGTCCTACATGGAGCGCGTGTACCTTCCCCAGTCGGATGTATTCCAGGTCACCGCGGGAGCCAGCGCCGTTCGGCACGCCCGTGACCGGATCGTTGCCGTGGCCGTCGCCTGGGGTGTGCCGCTCGCCCCGGAGGCACTGGGGGACCTGCGGGTGTGTGCCAGTGAGGTCGTCACCAATGCGCTGGAACACGCGGGCGGGGAGTGCCGGGTCACGGTGCGCTGGACCGGTCGGCGGCTACTGGTGGAGGTGGCCGACCGGTCCAGGCGCGCACCCGTGATGCTCGCCCCGGGCGACGAACTGCCCTCGGGGCGCGGCCTGCTGATGGTGCAGGCGCTGGCGGGCGGCTGGGAGTGGGAGCGCACCGAGAACGGAAAGGTGGTCCGCTTCGCGTTCGCCGCCGGAGCCTTCGCCACTGGAGCCTTCGCCGCGGGCGCCACCGTCGCCGGGTGCGACGTCGCACTGGTGGCCCACTCCCGCTGATCCGCGCTACGCCTGACCTTCCGTCGACAGCGGGGTGAGCAGTCGGTGCGGCCGGGTCAGGGCGCGGGAGACCGGGTCGGTGCGCGGGCTGAGCCGGCCGTGGGGGGCGGGGCGGATGATGACGTGGGCAGGGGGGACGGCGATCCCGCAGGGCACGCAGAGGCCGGCCGGGCTCAGCCGGTTGCCGCAGGTGTCATGGGTGAAGACGCGGTACGACTCCTGTTCGGCGGCGTGCCGTTCGCCCCAGCGGGCCAGCGCGTGGATGGGCGGCCAGAGCTCCAGGCCCGCCTCGGTGAGCAGGTAGCCGTACCGCACGGGCGAGTCCTGGTAGGGCTCCTTGTAGAGCACTCCGGCCTCGACCAGCGCGCGCAGCCGGGCCGTGAGCACCGCCCGCGGGATGTCCAGGTGGACCAGGAAGTCGTTGAAGCGGCTCACCCCGTAGAAGGCGTCGCGCACGATGAGCAGGCTCCACCGCTCGCCGATCACCTCCAGTGCGCGGGCGAGCGAGCAGTCCTGCTGGGCGTAGTCCGTTCCGAGCGCCATGGAAGCAGTGTACCCGTGGTCGGTTCGTTGAACAGACTCATGGTGTAGGGTGGCTTCTGGGTCAGTTCGTTCAGCGGACCCATGTGGTCGAGTGAGTTCATTCACCAGACCTTCCCGGCGTCCAAGCCGGCGAGTGACTGGATCCGACTGGTCGGGGAGGCCGCGGAGATGACGTTGCACAGCACCCACCCAAGCCCGGTGGCGAGCGGCCCGGTCAGCGCCACCGCGGTGCGCGGACCGCGCCGGGCGCTGCTGACCGCCTGCTACGGGACGCTGCTGGTCCTGATCACCTACACCGTGCCGACCACCACGCTGGCGCCCACCGCCGCCGCGCTGCACGCCGGTGCCGCCGCGCAGACCTGGATCCTCACCGGCGCGCTGCTCGGCCTCACCGCCCTGCTGCTGATCTCCGGCACCCTCGCCGACGACCACGGCCGCAAGCGCGTCTTCACCCTCGGCGCGGTGCTGCTCGCCGCCTCGGCCGCGCTCGGCGCGCTCGCCCCGGACACCGCCGTCTTCCTGGTCGCCCGGGTGGTCCAGGGCGGCGCCTCGGCCGCCGTGCTCGCGCCGAGCCTGGGCCTGGTCAGCCATGCCTACCCGGCCGGTGCGGCCCGGGTGCGGGCACTGGGCGGCTGGGGCGCCGCCGTGGGCCTCGGGATCGCGGTCGGCCCCGTCTATGCCGCGCTGCTGGCGCAGTGGGCCAACTGGCGCGCGGTCTACGGCGTGCTCGCCGCGCTCGCGCTGCTGCTGGCCGGCCTCGCCGCCGCCTTCCTCACCGAGTCGCGCAGCGAGCATCCGCGCCGGCTCGACCCGCTCGGCGCGCTGACCCTGGCCGCGGCCACCGCCGCGCTGATCGCGGGCCTGGCCGAGGGCCGCAGCGGCTGGCTGCGCACCACCCCGCTGCTGCTGCTCGCGCTCGGCGTGCTGGGCCTCGCGGCGTTCGCGCTGGTGGAGTCCAAGGTGGCCGAGCCGATGCTGGAGCTCGCACTCTTCCGTGACCCGGGCTTCATCGCCTCCGGCACCGGCGCGCTCTTCACCGGGCTCTCCATCGTCGGTCTGATGAGCTGTCTGCCCACCGTCCTGGAGCGCGGCCTCGGTCAGACGCCGCTGGCCGCGGGCCTGGTGCTGGCGATCTGGTCCGGCCTGTCGGTGGTCGCCGCCCTGCAGGCCCGCCGTCTGGCCACCCGGCTCGCCCCGACCACCCAGCTGGCCGCCGCGCTGCTGGCCTGCGCGATCGGCGAGGCGGCGCTGTTCGGGCCGGCACCGGGCTCCGGCTGGCTGCGGCTGGTGCCAGGGCTGGCCGTGGCGGGTGTCGGCAGCGGGGTGCTGAACGCGGCGCTGGCCCGGCTGGCCGTCAGCAGCGTGCCGGCCCACCAGTCCGCGATGGGCTCGGGCGCCAACAACACCGCCCGCTACCTGGGTTCGGCGCTCGGGGTGGCCATCGCGCTGGCCCTGATCAACTCGGGCCATGCGGCCGCCGGGCCCGCCGCCGGCGTCATGGCGGGCGCCGACCGGGCGATCGTGGTCGCCGTCGTGCTCTGTCTGCTGGGTGCGGCCGTCGCACTCTGGGCCCGCGCGGCGAGCCGACGCCGCACCGCCGCACCCGAGGCCTGACGGGCGGGATCAGCGGCGCGGCTCAACGGCGGGATCAGCGGCGCGGCTCAACGGTGGGATCAGCGGGGCGGCTCCAGTGAGCCGAGCGAGGCGAAGAACGCCGCGTCCAGCGGCAGCTCCCAACTCCCCACCGCCACCAGGTAGCCGCGCCACCCGAACCGCGCCGTCCGCAGGCGCGGTTCGGACCAGCTCTCCAGCACCGCGCGCACCGGCACACCGTCCACCTGCACTGTCAGGGCCCGGGCGCCCAGCGACTCGACGTACTCGGGGCGCCCGGTCGGGTCGAGCAGGTTGCGGCGCACCGCCTCGGACTGGTCGCGCTCGCTGGACTGCCCGAAGACCACCGCGGCCGGCGAGCGCCGGGTGTCCCCGGCCAGGTAGGAGTGGATCGCCGACCGGGGCGCCGGCCCCGTGCCGCCGGTGATGGTCAGCCCGCGCCGGCCGGGCCAGCCGGGGATGCCGAGCAACGGGAAGGAAGACTCGTCGAGCACCGTGCACCTTTCCAGGAACTGACACACTTTCAACCATTGTGCTCTGCCCGGTGCATGGAAAGTCGGCCGGCTCCCGTCGTCCCGTCGGACCAGCCCTTCAGCAGCCTGGCCTCCACCTCGGCGCTGATCCCGGCGGGGGTCTCAGCTCAGCGCGTGCCGGACCCAGACGTTCGGTTCGGTGTAGACCGCCGCGTCGGCGTCCGGCATGCAGTGCACCGGCACCAGGGCGCCGGGCACGATCACCGGCCCCGGGGTGTCGAAGGGCAGCCCGGTCCAGGCGCGCCACTGCGCGAGCGGACCGGCCACCGTCATCGAACAGGGCGCGATCGAGTCGATCACCCCGCCGGCGCGCACATGGGTGCGCAGCCACGGGTCGGCGGGCAGGCCGTCCGAGGGCCGGGTGCGGAACGCGTACTCCGCCATCGCCGTGGCCGGCTCGAGGTGCTTGCCGGTCGGCCGCACCGGCGCGACCAGCTCGGCGAAGCCGCGCGAGCGCGCGTTCTCGCGCATCGCGGCGAGCATCAGGGCGGACAGGCCGTGGCCGAGCCAGTCGGTGTGCACGGTGACGTCGATCGCGCTGACCGTGTCGGGCCCGGTCCCGAGCCGGCGGTCCCTGAACGCCCAGAGCAGCACCTCGTCCCAGCCACCCGGCGGCAGGCCGGCGCGCTCCGGCTGCCGCAGCGCGAACGGGACGCTGTGCCCGACCGCGACCACCGCTCCCGCCGGATTCGTCGCCACGATCGTGAACTCGGGGAAGACGTCGTTCAGTTGACCGAAGAAGGCGCGGCCGACCGGATCGGCCAGGATGAACTCGGGCCAGTTGTCCGGGAATGAGAGCGCCGCCTGCAGCTCCGGGCGGTCGGCGAGCGTGGTGATCTTGACATCCATGCGCGGCAGATTAGTGTCGTCCGAGTCCCGGGCCAACCGGGTTTCCGCCGGTCACAACCGGGTGACCCGCACCCGCGGGAGCAGCGCGTGGTAGGCGGCCTCGTCGTAGCCGCCCGCCAGCGGGCTGAGCACGGTCGCGGCGGAGAGGGCGACCGCCTGGGCCAGCCGTTGCGACCAGGGCAGGAAGTCGACCTGGCCGACGCTCAGTGCCGCTACCGCCGAGTCGCCGGCCCCCGTCGGATTGCCGGCCAGGTGCTCGGGCGGCTCGGCCCGCCAGGCGCCCTGCGGGGTCACGGCGAGCACGCCCTCGGCGCCGAGCGAGGCGACCACCGCGCCCGCGCCCCGGGCGAGCAGGGCGCGGGCGGCGGCCATCGGGTCGGCCAGGCCGGTGGCCTCGCGCAGCTCCTCGGCGTTGGGCTTGACCAGCTCGGGGCCGGCGGCGAGGGCGGGCAGCAGCCAGGGGGAGGCGGTGTCCAGCAGGACCGGGACGCCGCGGTGACGGGCGAGGGCGACCAGCGTGGCGTAGGCGTCCGGCGCCAGGCCGGGCGGCACGCTGCCGGAGAGCACCGCCGCCCGGCAGCCCGCGTCGAGCAGGGCGGCGAAGTGGGCGGTGAACCCGGTCCACTCGTCGGCGGTGATCCGCGGTCCGGGTTCGTTGAAGAGCGTGGCGTCCGCCGCGAGCGGATCCACCACCGCGATGGTGCGCCGGGTCTCGCCCCGCACGGCGAACAGCGCGTCGGTCGGCCCGGCGGTGGCGAGATCGGCCCGCACCGCGCCGCCCGTGGCGCCGCCGACCAGCCCGGTGACCACGGCGGGGTGCCCGAGCCGGTGGAGCACCCGGGCGACGTTGACCCCCTTGCCGCCCGCCCGCGCGGCCACCTGCGCCACCCGGTTGCTCTGGTGCAGTCGGACGGCGGGCACCTGGTAGGTGAGGTCGAGCGCGGTGTTCAGCGTGACGGTGAGGATCGGGTCGGGCGCAGGCACGGGGGAGCCCTCCGGTGTGATTGATAGTGCTTATTTCATAGCAGTTCCGCGCAGAACTGAGCAAGAGCGACGAGGCAGGGATGCGCGGATCGTCCTCGCGCCTCCGCGAGGGTGACGGACCGCCGGGCGAGGATCGTCCGGTGAGGATGAGCGAGCACGACGACGACCCGGCCGACCCGGGCGGCACCGGAACCGGCCTGCTGGTGCCGCCCGCCTGGCTGGTCCGCACGCTGCGCCCGCAAGCGACCGCCGTCCCCAGGGCGGCGGCGGTCCGGGCGGCCATCGGGATGGCCCTGCCGGTGGCCGTCGGTGCGGCGGTCGGCCGCAGCGCGGAGGGCGCGCTGGTCGCGATGGGCGCGCTCGGCGCGGTGCTCGGCGACACCGCCGACGCCTACCGGCTGCGGGTCTTCAACATCGCCGTCCCCCAGCTCTTCGCCGCCGCCGGGCTCGCGCTCGGCGAACAGGTGCACGGGCACGGCTGGGTCGCGGTCGGCGCGCTCACCGGGCTCGCCCTGGTCGCGGGGATGATGAGCACGATCGGCGCGGTCTCCTCCGCCGCCGGGCTCAACGTGCTGCTGATGGCGGTGATCGGCGCGGGCCTGCCGTTCCCGCCGCCCTGGTGGCGCGGGCCGGTGCTGGTCCTGCTCGGCGCCGCACTGATCCTGGTGATGGCCCTGCTCGCCTGGCCGGCCCGCTCGCGCGTCCCGGAGCGGACGGCGGTGGTCCAGGCGTACCGGGAGACCGCGAACCTGCTGGAAGCCGCCGGCGGCGCCGACTGGAGCCTGGCGCGCACCCGGCTGACCGCGGCCCTGGACCACGCCTACGACCTGCTGCTCAGCCGCCGCGCGCTGGCGCCGGGGCGCAGCCGGGGCATGGTGCGCCTGATCGCGCTGCTCGGCGCGCTCACCCCGCTGGTCGAGGTGGCCCCCGCCGTGCACGCGGCCGGCGGCCACCTCAGCGCGGGGCTCGCGGGCGAGGTGCGCGTGATCGCCGTGGCGGTGGACAGTCGCAGGCCGCTCCCCGCGCTCCCTGGGCACCCCGCCGAGCTGGCCCCGGGCGAGGCCGCCGACCCCGTCGAGCGGGCCGCCGCGGCCGCCCTGCTGCACGCGCGCGAGGTGCTGGCCGGCGGCTACCAGGACGGCGCGCCCACACCGGTGCTGCGCCCGGCGCCACTGCGGCTGCGGCTGCGCGACCGCACCCGCGAGGTGCTGCTCTCGGCCGACTCCTGGCACTACGGCCTGCGGCTGGCGCTCTGCCTGGGCCTGGCCCAGACGCTGGTCTCCACCGTCACGGTGCCCCGCTCCTACTGGGTGCCGCTGACCGTCACCTTCGTGCTCAAGCCGGACTTCGGCTCGGTCTTCTCGCGCGCCGTGCTGCGGGCGCTCGGCACCGTGGTCGGCCTGGTGCTGGCCGCGGCCGTGCTGGAGACCGTCCCGCGCGGCGGTTGGGAGGCGCCGGTGGTGGCCGTGCTGGCCGCGGCCCTGCCGATGGTGTCGCGGCGCAGCTACGGCCTGCAGACCGTGGTGATGACCCCGCTGATCCTGATCCTCTCCGACCTGCTGAGCCATCAGGGCGTCCACCTGATCGCGCCCCGGCTGCTGGACAGCCTGCTCGGCTGCGCGATCGTGCTGGTCGCGGGGTACGCGCTGTGGCCGGAGAGCTGGCACTCGCGGGTCGGCGCCCGGCTCGCGGACGCGGTGGACGACGTGGCGCGGTACCTGGAGTGCGCCTTCGCGGGTGAGGGCGACGGCGGGGGCGGGGGCGGCGCCGTGTCCGTGGGCGGTGCTGACACGGCGCCGCTGCCCGGGGTGGTGTTCCCGCCGGCCGTCCCCGCGCCGGCCGTCCCCGCCGCGGCCGCCGTGCCCGGGTCCCGGGCCCGGCTGCGGCGCCGGCTCTACCGGGACCTCGCCGGCGTGCGCACCGAGTTCCAGCGGGCGCTGGGCGAGCCGCCGCCGGTGGGCGCGCGGGCCGCCGCCTGGTGGCCGCTGGTGGTCGCGGTCGAGCGGGTGATCGACGCGAGCACGGCCACCGCCGTCCGCACCGAGCAGGGCGCCGAACCGCCGCGGCCCGCCGAGGTCGCCGCCGTGGCCGCCGAGCTGCGGGCACTGGCCACGGCGATCCGCGCGGGCGGCGCGGACCCGGGCCCTGTCGCCCTGCCGCGCGACACCACCGCCGGCAGCGCGCTGGCCGCCGTCCGCCGCGAGGTCGCCGCCGCCCGCTCCGCGCTGGCCGGCCCGGGGTAGCCGGTCGGACGGCCCTACTGCGCCAGGCCGTTGAAGCGGACCAGGCGCGGGCCCGGCGGGGTGAGGGCCGCGGCGGCGGCCAGTTCCTCGCGGATCGCCTCGACGGTGTGCCGGACGAACAGCTCCGGCGTCGCCGGCTCCGGCAGGATGCGGTCGATGACGCCCTCCCGCAGCAGCTCCGCGGCGCCGATCCGCTGCTGCTCGGCGAGGCGCGGCGCGTGCTCCGGGGTGCGGTAGAGGATCACCGAGGCGCCCTCGGGCGGCAGCGGGGAGAGCCAGGCGTGCTCGGTGGCGAGCGCCCGGTCGGCGGGCAGCAGCGCGAGGGCCGCACCGCCCGCGCCCTCGCCGAGCAGCAGGCTGACCACGGGGGTGGGCAGGGTGCTCAACTCGGCCACGCAGCGGGCGATCTCGCCGGCCAGCGCGCCCTCCTCGGCCTCCTGGCTGAGCAGCGCCCCGTGGGTGTCGATCACGGTGAGCAGCGGCAGCCGCAGCTCCGCCGCCAGCCGCATGCCGCGGCGGGCGGTGCGCAGCGCGCCCGGGCCCACCGGGCCGTGCACGGCCGCGGCGGCCCGGTCGTGGCCGACCACCACGCAGCTGCGGTCGCCGAACCGGGCGAGCGCCAGCCGCAGCGCGTCGTCCCGCTCCCCGGCGCCGGTGCCGGACAGCGGCAGCACGGTGTCGGCCTCGGCCAGCAGCTCGGCCAGACCGGGCCGGCCGGCCCGCCGGGTCTGCTGCACGGAGTCCCAGACGGAGCCCGGGGCAGCCGCTGCGGGCTCGTCCGGGTGCCGGGCCACCACTGGTTCGGTGACCGAATCCTGAGGGCCGGTCAGCAGACCCACCGCCGTCGTCAGCCACTCCCGCAGCTCGCCGGCCGTCAGCACCGCGTCCACCGTCCCGAACCGCGCCAGGTGCTCGGCCCGCTGCACGCCCTCGGGGAACGGCGCACCGTAGAGCGCCTGGTACACCCGCGGGCCCAGGAATCCGACCAGCGCCTGCGGCTCGGCGGTGGTCACCTGGCCGAGCGAACCCCAGGAGGCGAGCACCCCGCCGGTGGTGGGGTGGCGCAGGTGCACCAGGTACGGCAGCCCGGCCGCCTTGTGCGCGGTCACCGCGTTGGCGATGGCGATCATCCGGACGAACGCTGGCGTGCCCTCCTGCATCCGGGTGCCGCCCGAGGCCGGGAACGCGAGCAGCGGCAGCCGCTCGGCCGTCGCCCGCTCCACCGCGTGCAGCAGCCGCGCGGCGGTGGCCGCCCCGATCGAGCCGGCGAGGAAGGTGAACTCGCTCAGCAGCACCGCGACCCGCCGCCCGCCGATCCGCCCCTCCCCGGTGAGCGCGGCCTCGTCGGCTCCGCTGCGCGCCCGGGCCCGGGCCAGATCGGCGGCGTAGCCGGCGTTCCGGACGCCCTCCTCGGCATGGCTCGGCGGCTCGTCCCAGCTACGGAACGAGCCCGGGTCGAGCACCTGGCCGGCGAAGACCAGGGCGGCGGGCACAGCGGGCGTCGAAGTCGGTTCGTCCACAAGGTCAAGTGTCCTGAGCCGGACCATGATCGGACAACCCCTGCCTTGCTCACACTCCACCGGAGCTCAAGCCGGCCGGGAGCGTCACAGCAGTGTCGGCGTCAGGGCGGTGTCAGTCGGCCGCCGCCGCGCCACCGAGCAGGGCCTCGGCCAGCGGCGTGCGGCAGTAGAGCACCGTGCGGCCGGACCGGGCCCGGTGGAGCAGGCCGGCGCGGCGCAGCACGGCGAGGTGGTCGCCGACCGCGCCGGTGGTCATGGCCAGGCTGCGGGCGAGCTGGGTGGTCCCGGCCGGCTGGTCGAGCGCGGCGAGCAGACGGGCCCGGGAGCTCCCGAGCAGGGCGGCCAGCGCCTCGGGCGCCGCCTGCGGCCGCTCCTCCCACAGCGCCGCGATCCCCCGGGCCGGGTAGACGATCGCCTTGGGCCACGGGTCGTCCACGTACGCCGCGATCTCCGGGTGGACGAAGACGGAGGGGACCAGCAGCAGCCCCTCACCCGCCAGCGGGACGGCCGGCTCGGTGGTGCGGCCGGCCACTTCGATCCCGCCGTCGCGCCAGCTCAGCCGCGGGTGCAGCCCCTCCAGCGCCGCCGCCCAGCCGTGCCGCCCCAGCAGTCCCGCCCGGTGCACCACGTCGCGCTCGCAGATGGCCCGCAGTTGCGGCCAGTCCGGGGCGAGCAGCGCGTGCCAGGCCTGGTCGAGCGCGGTGGCGATCCGGTCGACCGCGTCCGGCGCGGCCAGCACCGCCCGCACGGCGGGGCGGGCGGGGCGCACGGTCGGCCGGGCGGTGAGGCAGCGCGCGATGTCCGCGCGGGCCGTGGCGGGCGCGGTGCGCCGGATCGCGGCCAGGTCGTCGGCCCAGCTCTGGGCGAGGCCGGTGGGCGGCGGCGCGATGAAGTTCGCGCCGAAGGACGGGTTCTGCAGGCTGAGCACCGCGTCCAACTCGGTGCGGACGCGCAGCTCTTCGAAGACCGGGCGCAGCCGGGCCGCCCAGCCGGCGGGCAGCCGGCGGCCCGGTACTCCCTCCAACAGGCGCAGCAGGGCGCAGAGTTCGAAGGAGGGGGAGAGCGCGAAGCGGCTGTGCAGCAGGTCCTCGGTGCCCACCTCGAAACGCGGCATGCACCGAGCTTACGTCCAGCGACGAATGAGTGGGCCGGGCCGGGCACCCTGCGGGAGGCTGCCGCGCATGACCGCTGCCGCCACCGACACCACCACGACCCCCGCGGGCCCGGCCGGCTACCGGGAGGTCCTGGCCCGCCCGCTGTTCCGCCTGCTCTTCGTCACCCGGACGCTCGCCGTGGTGGCGGACAGCCTGCGGATCACCACCCTCTCGGTGCTGATCTACGCCACCACCGGGTCACCGCTGCTCGGCGCCCTGGCCTTCGGCGTCGGCTTCGCGCCGCAGCTGCTCGGCACCCTGCTGCTCGGCGCGCTCGCCGACCGGGGCCGCCCACGCCCGCTGATCGTCGCGGGCCACCTGCTGCCGGCGCTCGCCGCGGCAGCCCCGGCGCTGGTGTGGCTGCCGACGGCGGCCACCCTCGCACTGGTCGGCGCCGTCTCCTGCCTGACTCCGGTCTTCGGCGCGGCGAGCAGTCGACTGATCGCGATTGAACTGACGGGCGACGCCTATGTGTTGGGCCGCTCGTTGAGCAATGTCGCCAGCTCGGGCGGGCAGTTGCTCGGGCTGGCGGGCGCGGGGGCCGCGGTGACCGTGCTCGGGGCACGCGGTGCGCTGCTGGTCAGTGCGGCGGGGTATCTGGCGGCGGCGCTGCTGGTCCGGCTGCGGCTGCCGGCGCTGCCCTCGTCGTCGGGCGACGGCAGGGGAGCGGCGGTGCTGCGGCACAGCTGGACGGGCAACCGCGCGCTGCTCGCCGACCGTGCGGTGCGCCGGCTGCTGCTGGTCCAGTGGCTGCCGCCCGCCTTCGCGGCGGGCGCCGAGGGGCTGATCGTGGCGTACACCGGCGAGCGCGGACTGCCGCCCGGCTGCGCGGCGTTGCTCCTCGGGGCGCTCCCGGTGGGGATGCTGGCCGGCGATCTCGTGGTGGGCCGCCTGCTGCGCCCGGCGCTGCGCGAGCGGCTGGTCGCGCCGCTGGTCGGCCTGCTCGGGATGCCGCTGCTCGGCTTCGCGCTGCATCCGGGCGTGCTGGTGGCTGTCCTGCTGCTGGCGGCGTCCGGCGGCGGGTTCTCGTACGGGCTCGGGGTGCAGCGCCGCTTCCTGGCCGTGCTGCCGGCGCAGCGACAGGGGCAGGCGTTCGGGCTGCTCTCGGCCGGGGCGATGACCGCGCAGGGGCTCGGTCCTGCCCTCTTCGGCGGCCTCGCGCAACTCGGTTCCGCCGCTGGGGCGATGGCCGGTGCCGGCGTCGCGCTGCTGCTGACGGCCGGCTGGATCCGGTGGCGCGCCGGTCATTGACACGGACTGGCCCGGACCGCTTCAGTGGTCTAGTCCAACGGGGTCGCTGCGCGCTGCGGGGTCGCTCCCCGTGCTGCCCCGACGGGCCCTCCCACCCCATCCGTCCGGCAGCAGAGACGCAGGAGCATCCCCCACATGCGCAGTCTCACCAGAGCAGGTTCCCCGTACGAACACGCCCGCCCCCGCCCGCGGGTCCGCAGTCTGGCCGCCATGACGACCGCCTGGGCGCTGGCCGCCGCCGGTGCCGTGGGCCTCACCTTCGGTCTGGCACCGAGCGCCTCGGCCGGCGAGTACCTGGTCAACGGCGGCTTCGAGAGCGGTGCGCTCAATCCGTGGAGCTGCGACGGCAGTTCCGGAAGCGTCGTCAGCAGCCCGGTGCACGGCGGCAGTCACGCGCTGGCGGGTGCGGCCACCGCGGCGGACGACGCCCAGTGCACGCAGACCGTCACCGTCACGCCGAACACCACGTACACGCTCAGCGCCTACGTGGACGGCGCCTACGTCTACCTCGGCGTCAACGGCGGTACCAGCACCTGGACTCCGAGCACCGGCGGCGGCTACCAGCAGCTCTCGGTCAGCTTCACCACGGCGTCGAACCAGACCAGCGCGACGGTCTACCTGCACGGCTGGTACGGCGAGGGCACCTACTACGCCGACGACGTCTCGCTCAGCGGACCCGGCGGCCCGACCTCCTCGCCGACCTCCACCGTCTCGCCGCCGTCCTCGCCCACCGGAAGTCCCACCGGCAGCCCCACCGGAAGTCCCACCGGAAGTCCCACGGGAAGTCCCACGGGGACGCCCACCTCCTCGCCCACCGGCAGCCCCACGCCGCCGCCCGACAACGGCCTGCCCACCCACGCCCTGGTCGGCTACCTGCACGCCAGCTTCGCCAACGGCGCCGGCTACCTGAAGATGTCCGACGTCCCCAGCTCCTGGGACGTCATCGACCTCGCCTTCGGCGAGCCCACCTCGGTGACCTCCGGCGACATCCAGTTCAACCGCTGCTCGGTCACCGACTGCCCGACCGCCGAGTCCGACGCCGACTTCAAGGCGGCCATCGCGGCCAAGCAGGCCCAGGGCAAGAAGGTGCTGCTCTCCATCGGCGGCGCCAACGGCGAGGTCCAACTCACCACCACCGCGGCCCGCGACGAATTCGTCAGCTCGGTCTCGGCGATCATTGACAGGTGGGGACTGGACGGCCTGGACGTCGACTTCGAGAACCAGTCCCTGTCGCTCAACGCCGGTGACACCGACTTCAAGAATCCGACCACGCCGGTCATCGTCAACACCATCGCGGCGCTGCAGCAGCTCAAGGCCAAGTACGGCGCCAAGTTCGTGCTGACCATGGCCCCGGAGACCTTCTTCGTCCAACTCGGCTACCAGTACTACGGATCAGGCCCCTACGGCGGCCAGGACCCGCGAGCCGGCGCCTTCCTGCCGGTGATCTACGCGCTGCGCAACGACCTGACCCTGCTGACCGTCCAGGACTACAACTCCGGCTCCATCATGGGCCTGGACAACCAGTACCACTCGATGGGCGGCGCGGACTTCCACATCGCGATGACGGACATGCTGCTGGCCGGCTTCCCGGTGGCGGGCAACACCAACAACATGTTCCCGCCGCTCGCACCCTCCCAGGTGGCGATCGGCATGCCGGCCAACACCTATGCGGGCAACGGCTATGTGGCGCCCAGCGCGGTGGACCAGGCACTGGACTGCCTGACCAAGGGCACCAACTGCGGTGGCTACGTGCCGCGCAGCGGACCGCAGCCCGGTCTGCGCGGCCTGATGACCTGGTCGATCAACTGGGACCAGTACAACGGCAACGAGTTCTCCGGCAACTTCCACAGCTACTTCGGCTGAGACCGCTGCTTCGGCTGGGTCCGCGCCGCCCTCCGCGCCGCCGTCCGTCCGCCCGCCGGCTACGGCCGCGGCGTCTTCACCCCGTGGACGGCGGCGTACTCCTCGGCCAGCCACGGGCCCAGCTCCGTGAGCAGCAGGGCGAGCGCGCGTGGATCCGTGCTGCCGGCGCGGGCGATCGCGGCGGCGGCGCGCATCCGGTCGCCGTGCTCGGGGTAGTAGCGGGCGAAGACCTCGGCGGACTCGGCGAGATCGCTGGTCCAGCCCTGCCAGCGTGGCATCACGAGGGTGAAGCCGGCCCGCACGATCGTGCGGGCCGCGCCCCGGCTCAGCGTGCGGCGCTCCGCCTCGGTGCCGGCGGCCGTCGCGCGGGCCTGCCAGCGGGGCAGGAGGCGCCCGAGATCGCCGTTGGTCTCCCGGGCGAGCAGGCTGTCGGCGCGGTAGCGGGGGAGCCGCTCGGCGAGGTCGGGGCCGAGCAGCGGGGTGCACAGGCAGGCGACGAACCACCCCAGGTCGTGCCGCTCCAGCTCGCTGAGCAGCGTCTCGGCGCCGAAGAGCAGGATGCCAGCGCCGTTGATCTGCTCGAACCGCGCGTCGAGTCCGGCCTGCAGGGCGTCGGCGGCCGAGCGGTCGGCCGCCGTGGGCGGCCGGCGCAGCGACAGCAGCAGATCGAGGTCGGACTGCCCGGGGACGGCCGTGCCGCGCGGGATGCTGCCGTAGAGGTAGGCGCTGTCCAGCAGTTCGGGGCCGAACGCCGCGGTGATCCCCTCCCGTGCCGCGGCGACCACCGGCGCGAAGGCCGCGGGCACCTTGCTCAGCGCGCCCTCACGGACGAACAGGCCGTGCTGGTCCAGGCCCTTGGGCGTCACGCCGATGATCTTCGTCATGGCCCTCAGCCTGCCACGGTCCCGCCTCCGGGCGCGCCTCGGTTTCGGTGCCGGGCCAGGACGGCACGGTGGCGGCGAGGATCACCAGCGCGTCGGCGCCCTCGTCCGCGCGGAACTGGAAGGCGGTCCCGAGCGGAATGCTCACCGTGATGCCGACCAGGAGCGCGTTGACCTCCTCCCGGTCGCCCTGCCGCCGCCACAGCCGGCCCGAGCCGGCCACCACGTGCCAGATCTCCTGCACCGTCGCGTGCGACACCGCCCGCGCCACCGCGCCCGCGGCCAGCTCGAAGCGGGCCATGCTGGCCACCCCGGGCAGCGCGCCGAGCGGCGTGACCGTGGAGCCGTCCGGTGCCGGCACGTCCACCGCGTCGGCGAGCTGCCAGGTCCGGTAGGGCTGTTGCGTCATCCCTGTCCCTCTCCGTGGGCTGTCTGGGCGGCCTGGGCTGTCTGGGCGGCCTGGGCTGTCTGGGCTGTCTGGGCGGCCTGGGCCGCTTGGGCTGTCGCCCAGGCCCGTGCCGCCGCGATCCGGCGGGCCGTGCTCGGGTGCGTGGCGAAGAGCAGCTCCAGCAGCCGCGGCGGGTCCACATCCGCGACGTTGGTCAGCGCGAGGCGGCGCTGCATCGCGATGAACTGCTCCGGATCGCCGGTCAGTCGCAGCGCGTGCTGATCCGCCCTGGCCTCGATCCGGCGGCTCACCGCCGCCTGCACCGGCCCGCTCAGCGCGCCGAGCAGCGCGGCGAGGGCCGCGAGCAGCGGCAGCGAGCGCGGGTCGGCCACGTCGGGGGCGCCGGCGGCGGACAGCAGCGGGTGCAGCGAGGCCAGCAGGCCGAGCACGGCCACCGCCACCGCCGCGCCGAGGGCGCCCAGCGCGGTGCCGCGCGGCACGTCGCGGTGCACCACATGGCCCAGCTCGTGCGCGACCACCAGCTCCACCTCACGCGGTTCGGCGGTGCGCAGCAGGGTGTCGTAGGCGACGATCCGGCGGGTCGCACCGAACCCGGAGACATAGGCGTTGAGGGCGGTGGTGCGCCGCGAGGCGTCGGCGACCAGGACGTCCCGCACCCGTACCCCGTCCCGCTCGGCGAGGGCCAGCAGCGTGCTCCGCAGCTCGCCGGGCGGCAGCGGGGTGAAGCGGTTGAAGAGGGGCTCCACCAGCAGCGGGAAGAGGAACGAGAGCGCGACCGTGAGCAGCGCGGCGGCCAACGCCGCAGGGGCCCACCACCAGCGGGTCGACCACCCGGTGAGCGCGTAGACGCCGAGCACGGTGGGCAGCGCGATGAGCAGGCCCAGTGCCAGGGCGCGCAGCTGGTCCACCGCCCAGCCGGCCCAGCCCTGGGTGACCAGCCCGTAGCCGCGCCGCACCACCCGCACCCCGGCGGCGAACGGCAGCTCGACCAGCTGCCCGATCAGCACCAGCGCCGTCGTCCCGGCGAGCAGCTGGGCCGTCCACGAGCCGCCGAACAGCCCGCCGGCCCCGTTCACCAGGTGCGCTCCGGCGGGCGTCAGCCCGAGCACGAGGGTCACTGCCAGGCCCACCAGCCGCCCGCCGAGCACCCAGGGCACCTGCGCCCGCCGCAGCGCGCGCCCGCGGGCCAGCTGCTCGGGTGTGAAGTCGGGCCCGACCCCCGGTGGGTTGCCACCCTCGTGCCCGGCCTGCGCCGCCACCCCGCTCACCCGCGACCACCTTCCGCTCGCCCATCGCTGCCAGCCACCCTAGGCCGCTCACCCGCACGGCGGCAGCCGCCCCGCACCGGCTACCGCGTCCCGGCGGAGCCGTCCTCGGGCACCCGCTCCACCGCCACCATCGCCGCGTCGTCCCCCAGCCGCCCGCCGGCGTGGGCCAGCAGGTCGTGCCGCAGGTGTTCGAGCAGGGGCATGGGGCGGTCGGCCGTCCAGGCGCGCAGGCGCTCGGTGAGCGGGTAGAACGCGCGGGTGGCGTCGCGGGCCTCGATCACGCCGTCGGTGTAGATCAGCAGCCGGTCCTCGGCCGTGAACGGGAACTCCTCCGCGTAGTAGGCGCTCTCCAGCAGGTTGCCCAGCCCGAGCGGCGGCGCCGGGCACCCGGCGTCCAGCGACAGCACCTCGCCCCGGTGCAGCAGCAGCGGCGGCGGGTGACCGCAGTTGATGACCTGGATCCGGTCGCCCTTGTCGGGGATGTCCAGCAGCACCGCGGTGATGAACGACTCCGTCGGCTGCTGGTCCACCCCCAGCAGCAGGTCGGCCTCCTGCGGCGGAGCATCCTGCGGGTCGTCCAGCGGGCTGGGCTCCAGGGCCGCCGCCAGGTCCCAGCTGACGCTGCCGTCCAGATAGGCCGCCAGCTCCGGCAGCGAGGCCTGCAGGTGCGCGGCGGCCCGGAACGCGCCGAGCAGCAGCGAGGCCTCGCCCAGCGAGGTCAGGCCCTTGCCCCGGACGTCGCCGACCAGCAGCCGGGTGCCCGAGGCGGTGCGGGCCGCCGCGTAGAGGTCGCCGCCCACCTGGGCCTCGGCCTCGGCGGGCAGGTAGACCGAGGCGATCCGCAGCGAGCCGATCCGGGGCGGCAGCGGACGCAGCAGCACCTGCTGGGCGGCCGTGGCCACCGAGCGGACCTGGACCAGCTCGCGGGCGTGCCGGTCGCGCAGCGCCGTGAACGCCACCACCGTGGCCGAGACCACCACCAGGGCGGCGAGCTGGGTCTCGTGGTTGGAGGTGCCCAGGCCGTCGCGCATCACCCCGATCACCGTCAGCGCGGCCAGGGCCAGCAGGCTGACCAGCGCGGTCAGGCGGGTGCCCGCGAAGGAGGCGGTGATCGCGGGGGCGACCACGAGCAGCGGACCGAGGTGGATCTGCGGCGGGCTCAGGATGTCCACCGTGGTGATCACGACGATCAGGGTGAGGGGAAGCAGCACCAGGGCACTGCCGGATCGCCGGGGCCGGGGGACGAAGTCGTCGGAACGCCGCTGGGGAGGCACCTTTCCTCTCTACACCTCGCCTGCCCGCCGCGCACCGCGAGGTAAAGTCGCGGCCAACGGATCTCGGGGGCGGGGGCGAGGGGGAGCGGGCGTGAGCACGGGCGGGAGCGGGGGTTCCTGGCGCTTCGACGACGAGGAGGGCGCGGCGGGCGAGCCGATGGAGGTGCTGGCCGACCCCGCCTCCTCGTCCCCCGGGCGGCGCCCCGGGCCCACCCGTCGACAGCTGTTGTTCGGCGGGGCCGTGGTGCTGGCGGGCGGCGTCGCCTGGGCGGTGAGCCGCGGCTCGGCGAGCCCGCCCGCGCGGTCCGCCGCGCTGCCGTCCGCCGCGCCCGGCCCGGGCTCTCCCCGGCCGGCGCCCAGCGGGCCGAAGCCGCGCTGGACCTATCGCGGCACCGGGCGGCTCCAGAACGACCGGGTGGCCGGGCCCACCCATCCGCCGCTCTTCCTGTCCGGCGCCGACCTGGCGCAGCTCGATCCGGCCTCGGGCAGCGCACTGCGGCACTTCTCGGTCTCCACCGCGGGGCCGCTGATCGTGGGCGGAACGCTGCTGCTCGACGCCGGCGGTGCCGAACTGGACCGCATCACCGCCCACGACCTGGACAGTGGCGACTCGGACTGGCAGTACACCCTCCCGGCGAG
Source organism: Kitasatospora sp. NBC_01302 (assembly GCF_035976515.1). Taxonomy (NCBI): domain Bacteria; kingdom Bacillati; phylum Actinomycetota; class Actinomycetes; order Kitasatosporales; family Streptomycetaceae; genus Kitasatospora; species Kitasatospora sp. NBC_01302. The sequence continues at coordinate 2,399,720 of NZ_CP108404.1, read as the reverse complement.
CGGATCCGGCAGCGGGCCGGGGCAGCTGCGGGCGCTCGACAGCGACGGCACCACCGTCTACTGCCGCGGTGAGAGCTCCGGCGGGCCCGGCCCGAACGATCCCGGACTCACCGGGAGCACCCTGATCGCCGTCTCGCTCGCCACCCGCCAGCCCCTCTGGCAGGTGCCGCTCGACCACAACGAGCTGGCCCTGCGGCTCGCCGTGGTCCCGGGCGGACGACTGCTGGTCCAGGGCACCTTCAGCACGTTCCTGCTGGACGCCCGGGACGGGCACCGGCTCTGGACGCTCGGCGGGATCGGCTGGTTGACCGCCGACCAGCAGTGGATCTACGCGTCGGACAGCAGCACCGGGCTGCGCGTGCTCAGCCTGGCGGACGGCAGCGTGCACCGGACGATCAGCCCCGGGGCGGGGGAGTCCTGGCGCTACCTGTCCCCGCTGCCGGGCGACGGCGGGCGGCTCGTCCTCTTCAACGACGACGGGCTGGTCACCGCGCTGGACTCGCCCGACGGCCCCACGCGGTGGACCTGCCAGCTGCCGTTCCGGCTGGACTACCGCAGCCGGCCGCTGTCGGCGGGCGGCCTGGTGCTGGTGCCGGGGCCGACGGACGGCGGCGTGGTCGCGCTCGACGCTGCCACGGGGGCCAGGCGCTGGACCTTCCAGGACGGCGAGCCGGGCGTGGACGTCTGGTCGCTGACCACCGACGGCCGGTACTGCTACGCCGGGCACGACCTGGTGCTGCACGCCATCGATCTGCGGAGCGCGTGAGCGGGGGCCACCTGGGCGGGGCCACCTGAGCGGGGGCTACTTGACGACGGTCACGTGCACCGTCATGGTGCCCAGCACGCAGGGGGTCGGGTCGCGAGGGTCCTTGGCCGGGCTGCAGCTCGGCAGGTTCTGGTAGGACCAGGTGAGGTCGGTGTCACCGACGGCGGTGGCGGTGTAGAGCTCCTGCACCTCGCTCTCGCAGCCGGCGTTGGCGGGTGCGCAGCCCTCCGTGGTGACCTCCGGATCCTGGTGCACGATGCGGGAGTTGGCGCTGGTGCCGGTCGTCCAGGCGTGGGACTGGGCGTTGTGGACGGTGGCGACCCCCAGTCGTTGGCCGACGTGCAGCCGGACTTGGCTGGACTGGTCGGCGTTCGTGCTCAGGGGGAGGGCGATCGTCTGGGCCGGCACCGGCCGCGGCGTCCCCGATGAGCAGCCGGCCACCGCCAGCAAGGTCACTGCCAGCAGGCTCATGTGACGCTTCGTCAGATGATGGTGCGTGCATGTCGGGACCGTGGCCATGCTGCTTCTCCCCCGTGCCTGCTCGGCTACCGCGCCCGCTTCGGTGCGTGCGGGCGCGGTAGCCGAGCATAGAGGGTGGTCCGTGTACGGCCGCGGGGCGCCAGGGGTGCGGGGTGCGGGGCGCCAGGGGGAGCCGGTGGGGGCGGTGGGAGGTCGGCGGGAGGTCAGCGGGGGTCCGGCCAGCTGCCGGAGGCGATCGGGGCGGGGTTCGCCCGCAACCGGGCGGCTTCGTCCGGGCCGGCCAGGTAGACCCAGGCGGTCACCTGCTCAGTGGGGCCGGGGCCGGGGGTGCCGGTGGCGCCGGTATCGGTGGAGCTGTCGGCGGTGGTGACCGTGACGGGGAGCGGTCGGCGCACGTAGAGCCCGCTCCCGTCCGGGCGGCACTCCTCCAACAGGTCCAGCGCGGCCAGCACCTGGGCGAACTCGCCCGGCCGGACGGTGACCAGCTCGCCGTGCACCCGGCGCCGGGGGTCGGGGTCGGCGACCAGGTACGGGTAGCCGGGCCCCTCGTGCAGCAGCGCGCCCGGCAGCACCGCCGGTTGGATCCGCGCGCAGTGGCCGCCCAGGAAGTGCGCGTGGTTGCGCTGCCCGGGGCGCAGCGTGCCGTAGACGAAGAACGGCAGCGAGCGGTCGGTCACGGTGGGCCTTCCTTCTCCGTGGCGCGGGTGTGGTGCACCGTCGATTCTCGCCGCTGGCCGGGTGCCGGGAACAGGGGCCTGCTCGGTCCTCCCGGCCCGATCGGCCCGTGATACCTGCTGGCGGCGCAGGGCTCCGATGCGCTCTGATGTCCCCTGGCCGGACAGCACCGACATGGGGAGACACGCATGACATCGATGGGGGCCCAACGCTCCGCCGCCGCCTCGGACCCGGGTCCGGGCCCCACCGCCCCGCCCGAACCGGGTGGCGTGCGGATTTCCAGCACCGTCTGGGCCGCGCTCGCCGTGGTCTACGTGGTCTGGGGCTCCACCTACCTCGGCATCCGGATCGCGGTGGAGACCATGCCGGCGCTGCTCTCCGGCGCGGTCCGCTTCCTGGTCGCCGGGCTGTTGCTGTTCGGCGTGCTTGCCTGGCGGCTGGGGCCGGGCGCGCTACGGGTGACCCGGCGCCGGCTCGGCTCGACGGTGCTGGTCGGCGTGCTGCTCCTGGTCGGCGGCAACGGGCTGCTGGTGCTGGCGGAGGGCCGGATCCCGTCGGGGCTGGCGGCGCTGCTGGTGGCGGTGGTGCCGCTGTGGGTGGTGCTGCTGCGCACCGTCTTCGGTGACCGGCCCGGGGGAGCGGCGCTGGTCGGGGTACTGCTCGGCCTGGTCGGGCTGGGGGTGCTGTCGGCAGCCGGGTTCAGCGGCAGCGTGTCGCTGAGCGGCGTCGTGCTGATCATGGTGGCGTCGTTCTCCTGGGCGGTCGGCTCCTTCGCGTCGAGCCGACTGCCGATGCCCGCCAACCCGCTGGTGGCGAGCGCGTACGAGATGCTGGCGGGCGGACTCGGCTGCCTGCTGGTGGCGCTGGCCCGGGGCGAGGAGCGCGGCCTGGACCTCGGCGCCGTCTCCACCCGCTCCTGGCTCGCGCTGGCCTACCTGATCGTGGTCGGCTCGCTGGTCGGCTTCACGGCCTACGCATGGCTGCTCCAGTCCGCCCCGCTCAGCCTGGTCGCCACGTACGCGTACGTGAACCCGGTGGTCGCGGTCTTCCTCGGCTGGCTGGTGCTCTCCGAGCGGCTGACCGGGTCGGAGCTGCTGGGCGGCGCGATCGTGGTGGCGGCGGTCTGTGTGGTGGTGAGCACGGAACGGCGTCGGTGAGGCCGGCGGAGCCCGGGGGGGCGGAGGGTGTCGGCATGGGTGGGCGGGCTGCGCCGGCGCGGGCGGGCAGGGGGCGCGGGGCGGCCGTACCTTGGGGGAGGGGGCTAGGAGTGATTGGAGTCCTTGATGCCTGGTTCCGTCACGATCGGCCACACCGAGGCCGTCACCGCTGTCGAGCACGCGGATGCCGAGCGGCTGGCCGTGCTGCTGGATGAGATGGGCCACCTGCTGGCCATGGGCGGCCCCAACCGCCTGACCGACGCCCAGGTCAGCGCCCTCTGCGGTGGCCAGGAGCGCAGTCGGGACGAGTTCGCCCGCTGGTGCCGTGGGATGGCGGCCCACCTGCACGAGAAGCACTGAACCCGCGGCGCGGTCGGCGGTTTGCGGTCAGCTGGTCGCTGAGGGCCGACCGCTGACAGCTGACAGCCGACAGCCGACGGTCGTCAGCGGTCAATCGGTGGATAGCAGATGACGGATGACAGATTTCAGAATCTGTCATCCGTCATCTGCTATCCACTATCCAGTCCCCGCTCTCTGCCATCTGCTGTCCGCCAGCGCTTTGACCACATCGCCCCAACGCCCGCCCCCACCGCCCCGCCGTCCCCCCCGACAGAGCATCAACCCCCCTGCCAGGCACGGCACACGGAACCCTTGACAGTGATCGCGGGCCCGTGAGTACATGCCAACCGTGCCGATACCCGCTCCCGCCCCAGCCTCCCTGCGGCGCCCGCTCGCCCGCGCCGTACCCGCTCTCGTGCTGGCTTTCGCCGCCGCACTCTGCCTCCCCACCGCCGCCACGGCGGCGACCGCCCCCGCCGCCCGCGCCCTCGCGGCACCTGCGACCGCATCTGCGACCGCACCCCTGACCACCCCCGCGGCCATGCCCTCCACCAGCGCCCCCGCGCCCACCGGGCACCTGGAGACCAACTACGGCAACCCGGCCACCGCGCTGCCCCCCATCAGCCGGCCGGACACCCCGCACTGCACGGTCACCGCCATGCAGCACGACTTCGCCAACAGCTACGGCCAGCCGTTCACCGGCACCCTCGCCCCGCCCGCGTCCTGCTCGGGACCGTGGAACAAGGTGGTGCTGGACTGGAGCGGCAGCGTGGCGGGCCGTCAGTACGACCGGCTGGCCGGGGTCTGGATCGGCGGCTCCGAGGTCCTGCGCACCAGCACCCCCGAGCCCGACCCCGCCGGCATCAGCTGGCACGTGGACCAGGACCTGACCAGCTTCATCCCGCTGCTGCGCACCCCGCAGCCGCTCGTGGTGGACCTCGGCAACGTGGTCAACTCCACCTACACCGGCGTCTACCACATGACGCTCACGGTCACCTACTACCAGGCCGACCGGCACCACCCGGCGGCCACCACGGCCGACCAGGTGCTCCCCGTCTCGCAGTCGACCACCGCCGCGGGCTGGTGGACGCTGACCAAGGGGCAGACCGCCACGTCGACGCTGACCTTCCCGCGCAACCTCACCAGCGCCCACCTCCAGCTCTACGCCCGCGGGGGCGGCTGCGAGGAGTTCTGGTACTCCAACGTGCCGGACGACTACGCCGCCGCCCACCCCTCCTGGGGGCTCTGCGGCGGCGGCACCTACCGCGAGGTGCAGGTCCTGGTCGACGGTCGGCTCGCCGGGACGGTGCAACCGTTCCCGGCCATTTACACGGGTGGGATCAGCCCGATGATGTGGCGTCCGATCCCCAGCATCGACGCGTTCCGCACCCAGCCCTACGACGTCGACCTGACGCCGTTCGCGGGCACCCTCACCGACGGCAAGCCGCACACCGTCACACTGGTCCCGCCGGCCGGGATCAGTGACGGCTGGACGCTCGACGGCAGCCTGTTCCTGAATACCGACCCGCTGCGCGCACAGACCGGCGGCGCGGTCACCACCGACACCATCACCGCCGCGCCGCAGGTGGCCACCACCGAGACCGCGCAGGCCGACGGCGGCGAGCTGATCACCGCGAGCACCGGCCGCGACTGGACGGTGGCCGGCTACGTCGACACCTCGCGCGGCCGGATCACCACCCGGCTCGATCACCACGCCGAGTACCGCAACAGCGACACCATCTCCGGCCAGGGCCAGAACCAGGTCACCTCGCAGCAGGACAGCGGCTGGACGGTGACCAGCACCGACCGCGGCCACGGAACCCCGGAGCAGGCGCGCAGCAGTTGGTCCTACCCGATCGACGTGACCAGCACCTACGTGCCGGGCTCGGACGCGGACAGCTACCTGGCCCGCGGTCAGGTCACGGTGGCCCGCCATCTGGTGGACGAGACGCGCCGCGGCAACGGGCGCTGGCACGAGCAGGCGAGCACCGACGACCGGATGTCGTCGCAGGGCGTGCTGCAGCGCCAGTCCGGGACCATGGTGCAGGCCGACGGCAGCTCGGACGAGCACTACGTGGGCCGCACGGCCGACGGCGGCTGCTACGACCACGAGTTGGCCTCCGATCACGGCTACCTGACGCTGGACAGGCTCCGCTCCTGTCATTAGGGCCTGTCCAGTTCTGTTCCGGCGGTAGTTGACGGTCCGTGTGCCGTCGACTGCTGCCGGAAGAGGTGCCACGGACCGCAATCGCCGCGCTGATCCGGATTCCCTTCGTCGGCGAACTCTCCACTCGTCGCCCCACCGTGGACGGCGATCGTCGCCCGATCCGAAAAGCGCTTTCCGCCCACCTCGGCCGGGCTCGCCGGATTCGGCTCGCTCGCGCACCGTCCCCGGCCGGGGAATACGGCGGGAAAGGGATGCGGAACCGGCGAGGCGGTGGTCTGCGGCTCCGCGAATTCTCCGGCCGGCGATCTGTCGCGCCGTCCGCCCGCGTGCTCCCAGGGTGCGGGCGGACGAGGCGTCAGGGACCCGTCAAAGTGCCTCTGGCCTGCCCTCATGTCCGTTCGAGGATGGTCGGAGCATGCGGCGCCGGACCTTCGTCGGGCGGGGCGCGGCCGGCCGCCTGATGCTCCGTCGGCCGAGTGGCCGGTATGACCCTGTGTGCGATGAGATCTCCGTCACATCATCGTTCCCGAAGGTTTTCGTCCGACGGCCAGTGATACATCTGTGACCTGCGGAAACGCGCTGCAGTGGGCATCGCACTTGGAGGATCGACCAAGTCCACCGACTGAGTTGATCTTGTTCTCGACTGTGTTCTGCGCTTCACTCGTGCGGGTGTCAGCGGCGGAACGGGGTGCGGCCGCCTGTCTGAGAGTGCGATCGGGGCCGGGCGCGGCGTCGATGCTTGAGGCCTGACGAGATGAGAGCACCTTTGCGTAAGAGGACCGCGCGTCAGAAACCCGCGCTGCGCCGCCACCTGGCTCGGGTGACGGACCGGCGGCTGCCGCGTCGCCTCCTCGGGACGCTCGTCGCCCTGCCCGCCCTGACCTCGCTGACGGGCTGCGACACCGGGCACGGGCAGGGCGGCAGTGAGCTGTGGGTCGCCGGTGGCGCCGCCGCCGTGGTGCTGCTCGGCGGGACCGCGGTGGTGGTCCGCAGGGTCACCGCCCGGCCGTTGGAGAAGGCCCGCGACCTGGCCACCCGCAACCTGGCCGCGCTGCTCGACGAGCGCGGCGGCCTGTTGGAGGAGCGCGCCCGGCTGACCGCCGAACGCGACGCGCAGAGCGGTCAGGTGCAGTCGCTCGCCGGAGAGCGCCGGATGCTGCTCCAGGAGCGGGAGGAACTCCAGCGTCAGCAGCAGGAGTTGAACCGCCAGTGGAGCGAGGCCGTGGCTGCCGGCGGCGAGTCGGCCGAGCGGGTCGAGGAACTGCTGCGCGAGTGCGAGCTCCTGCTGGCCGAGCGGGACGGCCTGGCCAAGGAACGGGACGAGCTGCAGGGCAGCGTCGACGCGACCTTCGTCAACCTCGCGATGCGCACCCTGACCCTGGTCGAGCGCCAACTGGTGCTGATCGAGGCACTGGAGAGCCGTGAGGCCGACGCGGCCCAGTTGGAGAGCCTGTTCCGGCTCGACCACCTGGCCACCCGGATGCGCCGCAACAGCGAGAACATGCTGCTGCTGGCCGGGTTGGAGAACAGCTCGCGCAGCCGCAAGACCGTCACCCTCCTGGACGTAGTGCGGGCCGCGGTCTCCGAGATCGAGCGCTACGAGCGGGTCAGGATCGGTTTCCTGGCCGCCGTCCGGCTCTCCGGTGCGGTCGCCGACGACACCAGCCACCTGCTGGCCGAACTGCTGGAGAACGCCACCGCCTTCTCCCCGCCGCAGGAGCAGGTCGAGGTCGGCGGCTGGCAGCTCGACAACGGCGAGGTGATGATCTCGGTCAGCGACCGGGGCATCGGCCTGCCCGCCGAGCGACTGCACGCGATCAACGGGCAGCTCGCCGAGCCGTTGGCCGCCGGGGCGGCCGACCGCCGGGACGTGCTGCTCTCGGGCGCGCTGTCCGGCCGCAGCATGGGCCTGTTCGTGGTGGCCCGACTGGCCGCCCGGCACGGCGTGCGGGTGCAGCTGCGCGAGAACGGGCAGGGCGGCGGCGTGACCGCCATGGTGGTGCTGCCGCGCGAGGCGCTGCACCAGGACGGGACGGGCACGGCCGACCTGGACGACCAGCGGCGCGCCGAACGCAGCGCCGCCGCTCAGGCGCAACAGGTCCGCACAGCGGCGGAGTTCGCCGCGGCCGAGCTGCCGTCGGCAGCGCCGTCGGCGGCATCGTGGCCCGCGCCGTCGGCAGCGCGACCGGAGGCGGGTGCGGGCGGCGAGGCGGCTCCCGACGCGGAGCTGCCGCCGTTGCCGCGCCGTCGCCCGGCCCATGCGGCGCCGGGCGCCTCCCCCGCCGAGCCGGCGCCCGCCGCCCCTGCCGCGCCCGCCGCAGCCACGCCTTCGGCGGACCCTGCCGCCGGGCCGGCGCCGGTCGCCGAGGACGACCGGGCCGCCGAGATCGACCCGCCGACCCAGCAGTTGATGGTCGGCCATCTCCGCCGGGCGCTCGGCGCCCAGGCCGGGGCCGCCGCCGAGACCCCGGCAGGCACCGAGTCCGCCGCCGAAGTCCTCCCCGAGGCCGCCCCCGGCGCCGGTACCGCTGAGGCCACCGAGGCCACCGCGATCCCTGAGGCCACCGCGGCCCCCGAGGGCGGCGAGGTCACCGCGCTCGGCCTCCCGAGGCGGGTTCCCCGAGGCGGTGGGCTCCCGGGCACCGGCGAGACCCCGACCTCCGGCCTGCGCCGGCTCGCCGCCGAGCCGACCGCTCCCGAGACCGGCCAGGGCACCGCCGCCACGCCGCCGCGCCGGCCCCGTACCTCCGCCGAGGAACTGCGCCGCAGGCTCGGCGGCTTCCAGAGCGGGCTGCGTCAGGCGGCCCGCGACTCCGCCGCCGAGGAACAGGACCGATGACCGAGCCCGACCACCGGAACACCCCGGCAGCCGCCCCGCTGTCCAGCTCGTACGCGACCCCCTACGCCCTGGGACAGCCCGCCACCGGGCAGGCCGGTCCGGGGCAGGGTCAACTCGCCGTCAGCCACCAGCCGGTGAGCCAGGGCGCGTCCAACGTCCGATGGCTGCTCGGAGACTTCTGCGGCTCGGTCATCGGAGTGGAGGAGGCCGTCGTGGTCTCCTCGGACGGGCTGCTGCTCGCCGACGCGCGGCACAGCACGCGCTCCGACGAACTGGCCGCCATCGTCTCGGCGTTGACCAGCCTGGCCGGCGGTCTGGCGCGGGCCATCGAGTTCGGCGGGGTCAAGCAGACCATGGTCACCATGGACGAGGGGCACCTGGTGGTGATGGCCATCAGCGACGGGTCCTGCCTCGGCGTCTACGCCTCGCTGCAGAGCGATCTCGGCGTGCTGGCCTACCAGATGGCGCTGCTCGTGGAGCGCGCCGGACATGCGCTGACACCCCAGGTGCGCAGCGAACTCCACCGGGCGATGGCCGTCCGATGACTGCAGAGACGAGTCCAGAGGAGGTCGGGAGCATGCCTGGCACCGTCGGGAGCGGGAGTACGGGGAACGGTGGGTTCGGCCCGAGCGGCCCCGGGGGTGTCGGCCCCGGACACGGGCGGCGCACCGACACCGCCCGTCCCGGGCAAGGGCGTTCGTCCCGGGTGCGGCCGTACGCGATCACCCGCGGCCGGACCAGGTTCGGCCGGGTGCTGCTGGTCGAGACCCTGGTGTCGGCGCTCAACCGGCCGGCCGACCCGGCCGACCGCGGGCTGCCCGAGCTGACCGCGATCTGCGATGTCTGCCGGGGGCAGATGCGCTCGATCGCGGAGATCTCCGCGTTGCTGCACATGCCGCTCGGCGTGGTGAAGGTCCTGGTCAGTGACCTCGCCGACCAGGGCAGGATCCGGGTGCACGGTGCGGACGTGGCCGACGGTACGGATCTGGCCGGGGAGCTTCCCGGTGCGTCGCAGCGTGATCTGCTGGAGAGGGTGCTGGGTGGACTTCGCAAGCTCTGAGGCGGTGCCGCCCGGCGTCCCGTTGGTCGCGGGGAACGCGACCTCCACCAAGATCGTGGTGGCGGGCGGGTTCGGCGTCGGCAAGACCACCTTCGTCCGCTCGGTCTCCGAGATACCCCCGCTCACCACCGAGGCGGTGATGACCGAGGCGAGCGTCGGGGTGGACGACACCGCGGCGGTCTCGGCGAAGACCGCCACCACGGTGGCGATGGACTTCGGACGCATCACCCTCGAATCCGACCTGGTGCTCTACCTGTTCGGCACGCCGGGGCAGGGCCGCTTCTGGTTCATGTGGGACGACCTGGTGCGTGGCGCGGTCGGTGCCGTGGTGCTGGCCGACACCCGTCGACTGGCCGACTCGTTCCCGGCGTTGGACTACTTCGAGGGCAGCGGGCTGCCCTTCGTGGTGGCGGTCAACCAGTTCGACGGCGCGCCGGTCTACACGCCCGAGGCGGTCCGCGACTCGCTGGCCGTGCCGGAGCAGGTGCCGGTATTGATCTGCGACGCCCGCCGGCGGTCCTCCGCGGTCGAGGTGCTGACCGCCCTGGTGACGCGCGCGCTGGCCGTCGACCCCGGGGCGCCGTCCGCCGGTTCGGTTCTGACCGCCCAATTCTGACAGTTCATCAAGTGCCGTGGAGCCGTCAGGCACGTCAGTGATCCACCAAGCAAGAAGGCAGGCAGCGATGCGCAAGATACTGATCGTCGGGGCCGGGCAGGCCGGACTCCAGCTGGCGCTGGGCCTCCAGTCGCACGGCTACGACGTGACGGTGATGACCAACCGCACCGCGGCCGAGGTACGCGACGGGCGGGTGCTCTCCACCCAGTGCATGTTCCACACCTCGCTGGGCCACGAGCGCGAGCTGGGCATCAACTTCTGGGAGGACGCCGCACCCAAGGTCGAGGGGCTCGGCGTCTCGGTCAGCGGCCCGGAGTCCGCCCGGGTGATCGACTGGGTGGGCGAGCTGGACGGCTACGGGCAGTCGGTCGACCAGCGGATCAAGATGTCCGGCTGGCTGGAGACCTTCGCCCAGCGCGGCGGCCAGGTGGTCATCCACGGTGTCGCCGTCTCGGACCTCGACTACTTCTCCCGCACCTACGACCTGGTCCTGGTCGCCGCCGGCAAGGGCGAGTTGGTCTCGATGTTCGGCCGCGACGCCGCCCGGTCGCCGTACGACGCGCCGCAGCGCGCCCTCGCGGTCTCCTATGTGCACGGCCTCGGCCCGCGCCCGGAGCACGACTTCAAGGCGGTGCGCTGCAACCTGGTGCCGGGCGTCGGCGAGTTGTTCGTGATCCCCGCGCTGACCATCTCCGGCGCCTGCGACATCCTGTTCTGGGAGGGCATCCCCGGCGGCCCGCTGGACGTCTTCGGGGGCGTCAAGGACCCGGGCGAGCACCTGCGCCTGACGCTGGACCTGATGAAGACCTACACCCCCTGGGAGTATGACCGCGCCCGCGGCGGCGTCGAACTCACCGACGCGGGCGGCACGCTGGCCGGCCGCTACGCCCCGGTGGTGCGCAACCCGATCGGCGAACTGCCCAGCGGCGGCCTGGTGCTGGGCGTGGCCGACGTCGTGGTCGCCAACGACCCGATCACCGGCCAGGGTTCGAACAACGCGGCCAAGTGCGCGGCCGTCTACCTGGACGCGATCCTGGCCCACGGCGACAAGCCGTTCGACCGGGACTTCATGCAGGCGGCGTTCGACCGCTACTGGGAGAACGCCCAGCACGTCACCAAGTGGACCAACGCGATGCTGGCCCCGCCGCCGGAGCACGTGCTCAACCTGATCGGCGCGGCGGGTCAGCTCCCGGCCGTGGCCCACCGGTTCGCCAACGGCTTCGACAACCCCGCCGACTTCGAGAACTGGTTCTACGACCCGGAGAAGGCCGGCGCCTTCCTGGCCTCGGTCACCCCGCAGGCCTGATCCGGCCGGCGATCCCACCGCCCCGCCCCGCACTCCCGCGTGGGCGGGGCGGCCCGCTTCAGGAGCCCTCGGCGGCACTGGTGGCACCGGCGGCACCGGCGGCACCGGCGGCTCCGGCGGCCAGTGCCAGCGCCTGGACGGTGGCGGGCAGCAGCGCGTGCTCGATCGGCAGCACCCGGCCGGCCAGGGACTCCACGGTGTCCCCCGGGCGCACCGGGACCGGCCGGGCGGCGAGCACGGTGTGCGGCCGGCCGTCCGGCACCACCAGGTGGACGGAGACACCGGTGAGGCACTCGCCCGCGGCGAGCACGGCGCGGTGCACGTGGTGGCCGTGCAGCCCGGGCCCGGTGTGGCGGGGGAGCAGCGACGGGTGGACGTTGACGATCCGCCCGGCGTATTCGCGCAGGGTGCGGGGCCCGAGCCGTTTCAGATAGCCGGCGGTGACCACCAGATCGGTGGCGTGCTCGCGCAGTTCGGCCACCACGGCGGCGTCCAGGTCGGCGGACTGCGGATGGGTGCGGCCGGACAGGTGCCGGGCCGGGATGCCCGACTCCCGTGCGTGGGCCAGGGCACCGGCGCCGCTGTTGTTGCTGATCACCAGTGTGACGGCGTAACCGGCGCCGGGCCGGCCCGCGGCGGCGGTCAGCGCCCGCAGGTTGCTGCCGGTGTGCGAGGCGAGCACCGCGACCCGAAACGTCATGGCCCGATCGTCCCGGCCGGGATCCGCCGCCGTCCCACGACCGGTGCATGCCGGTGGAGTGTCCCTGAGGTCGCGCCGTCGACTGTGGCAGTTCCGACCCACCGCCGGAGGTCCTAACCTGGGCTCCGACGAAAGGGGCGGCGATGCCGGAGAGTTCGGGTGCGATCGAGGTCCGGCGGCGCTGGTCCGGGGATCTGGACGGCTGCGTGGCCGCGCTGGCCGGTGTGCACGAGGCCGACGGCTATCCGGTGGACTGGCCCGCCGACCCGGCCCGCTGGCTGGTCGAGTCGGACCAACTCGCCTCCTGGGTGGCGGTGTCGGCGACCGGGGGGATTGTCGGGCACGTCGCGCTCGGTCGTGGGACCGGGTCCTCGGCCGGCGAGGTCTGGGCGCGGCGGGCCGGGCGGGAGGCGGCGGAGGCGGGTGCGGTGGGCCGGCTGTACGTGGCGCCGCTCGCGCGCGGGCGCGGGCTCGGTGAGCGGTTGCTGGCCTCGGCGGTCGGGCAGGCGCACGCGTGGGGGCTGCACCCGGTGCTGGACGTGGTGACGTCCGGCGCCGCCGCCGTCGCGCTGTACCAGCGGCTGGGCTGGGAACTGATGCTGACGGTCGATCAGATCTGGCCCAATGGGTCGGTGGTGGCCGTGCACTGCTTCGCGGGAGCCGAGGGCGCCTGATCGGCCCGGCTGCGCGGTGGGCGGCCCCTGGTAGCTTTCGCCGCATGAACAATGATCATGGAGTACGCCGACCCGCCCCCGTCACCGCGGACGACGTCGATCAGGCCGTCCGGCTCGCCCTGGCGACCCTGGCGGGGGCCGTCGATGCCGACTGGTCGGTGCCGGCCGGCGAGTTGGAGTGGGACTGCTGGGAGACGCTGGAGCACGCCGCGGACAGCCTGTGGGCCTATGCGGCCCAGGTGGTCACCCGGCGGGTCCCGTTGGACCGCTACCTGGCGCTGCGCTGGCACCGGGAGCGGCCGGGCGGTCCGGCGAACGCGGTGTGGGGCCGGCGCGAGGAAGGGCCCACCGCACTGCTCGAACTCCTCGAAGCCGGTGGCGCGTTGCTGGCCTCGGCGGTGCGGACGACCGATCCGCAGGTGCGCGGCCACCACTCGTACGGGGTCGCGGATCCGGAGGGGTTCGCCGCGATGGGCGTGGTGGAGACCCTGGTGCACACGGAGGACGTGGTGCGTGGGCTCGGGCTCGACTGGGCGCCGCCGGGGGAGTTGTGCGAGCGGGTGCTGGCGCGGCTCTTCCCCGAGGTGCCGCGGGAGGGCGCGGTGGCGGACCAGTGGACCAACCTGCTCTGGGCGCTCGGCCGGGTCGAACTGCCCGGACGGCCGCGCCGCGTGTTCGAGCAGTGGCACAGCGCGCCGCTGGCCTAGGGATGCCTGAAGGGCGGTGTCTGAAGGGCGGCGTCCGAAAGGTGGTGTCCGAAAGGTGGTGCCTGGAAGGTTGCCTCTGGACAGATAGCTCTTATTGAGAGCTAAAATTATCGTATGCCTGTCACCGACCCCGGGATCCCCGCCGCGCGAAGCTCGGACCCGGACCCCATCGACGAGTTTCCCGCCCTCCTCGCGGGCATCCCGCGCCTGGTGCGCCGCCGCCTGCGCCAGGAGCTCACGGTGCCGCGCCTGCGCGGTGCCCAGGTGGAGCTGCTGCGCCTGGTGGCGGCCAACCCCGGTCTGCGGGTCTCGGCCGCCGCCAAGGAGCTGTGCCTCGCGGGCAATTCGGTGTCCACCCTGGTCAACCAGCTGGTCGCGGACGGTCTGCTGCGCCGCGAGGTGGATCCGGCCGACCGGCGGGCGGCGCTGCTGCACGTCACCCCGGCGGCGGCCGAGCGGCTGGAGGTCTGGCGGGCCAACCACCAGGCGCTGGTCGGCGGCCTGGTCGCCGGGCTCCCCGCCGAGGACCGGGCCGCGCTGGCCGCCGCGCTGCCCGCGCTGCGCCGCCTGGCGGCCGGACTCCAGCGCGGTGACAGTGACCGCGGTGACGACGACCGTGGTGACGGCGACCGTGGTGACGGCGACCGCGGTGACCGTGACAGCGACCGCGGTGACCACGACCGCGGCGACGACGGAGGGGACGACCGATGACGGACACCCGCACCGACACCGACACCACCGGCGCTGCGGCCCCACCCGCCCCGGGCGAGGCCGTGGTCTGCCACGACCTGGAGTACTCCTTCGGCCACGGCAAGCGCGGCTCGGCCCCCACCAAGGCCGTGGACGGCGTGGACCTCACCGTGCACACCGGCGAGGTGTTCGGCCTGCTCGGCCCGAACGGCGCCGGCAAGACCACCACGATCCGCGCCATCACCACCCTGCTGCCGGTGCCCGCCGGCATGGTCCAGGTCTTCGGCCAGGACGTCGCCCGGCGCCGGATGGAGGTGCGGCGGATGCTCGGCTACGTGCCCCAGCAGCTGTCCGCCGACGCCGGGCTGACCGGCCGGGAGAACGTCGAGCTGTTCTCCCGGGTCTTCGACGTGCCGCGCGGCGAGCGCGGCCCACGGGTGGCCCAGGCACTGGCGGCGGTCGACCTGACCGAGGCGGCCGACCGGCTGGCCGGGACCTACTCGGGCGGCATGGTGCGCCGTCTGGAGCTGGCGCAGGCCCTGGTCAGCGCGCCCCGGCTGCTGGTGCTGGACGAGCCGACCATCGGGCTGGACCCGATCGCCCGGACCAGTGTCTGGGAGTGCATCGACGCGGTGCGCCAGGCCACCGGCATGACCGTGCTGGTCACCACCCACTACATGGACGAGGCCGATCAGTACTGCGACCGGGTGGGCCTGATGGACCGCGGCAAGATCCGCGCGCTGGGCACCCCCGAGCAGCTGAAGGACCAGGTGAGCGAGCAGGACCCGGAGCTCGAACACCCCACCCTGGATGACGTGTTCCGCCACTTCGCCGGGCGCGACCTCGGCCGTGGCCAGGCACCGGAAGGAGACTTCAGCGATGTCCGCCGTACCCGCCGCACCGCTTCCCGCGTCGGCTGACCAGGCCGCGGGCGCTACCGCCACCGCCGCTGCCGCCGCCACCGACCAGGCCGGCGCCGGGCAGTCGCAGGCCCGCCGGCCCGAGCTCGGGCTGCTGCTGGTCCCGCCGCGCGCCCGGACCGGCTGGCGACTGGTGCCCGCCCGCGTGATGGCGATGTGCGCGGTCGAGCTGCAGAAGCTGCGCCACGACCGCACCGAGCTGTACACCCGTGCCGTCCAGCCGGCCCTGTGGCTGCTGATCTTCGGTGAGACCTTCACCAAGCTGCACGCCATCCCCACCGGCGGGATTCCCTACCTCGACTACCTGGCGCCGGGGATCATCGCGCAGTCCGCGATGTTCATCGCGATCTTCTACGGCATCATGATCATCTGGGAGCGCGACTCCGGGGTGCTCACCAAGCTGCTGGTCACCCCGACGCCGCGGGCCGCCCTGGTCACCGGCAAGGCGTTCGCCGCCGGGGTGAAGGCGGTGATCCAGGCCGTCGTGGTGGTGCTGATCGCCGCCGCGCTCGGGGTCGCGATGACCTGGAACCCGCTGCGGCTGCTGGGCGTCGTGGTGGTGGTCCTGCTCGGCTCGGCGTTCTTCTCCTGCCTGTCGATGACCATCGCCGGGATCGTGCTGACCCGCGACCGGCTGATGGGCATCGGCCAGGCGATCACCATGCCGCTCTTCTTCGGCTCCAACGCCCTCTACCCGGTGGCGCTGATGCCGGGCTGGCTCCAGGTGATCAGCAAGGCGAACCCGCTGAGCTACCAGGTGGACGCGCTGCGCGGCCTGCTGATCGGCACGCACGCGCACCTGGTCTCCGACTTCGCGGTGCTGGCGCTGGCCACGGCGCTCGGCATCACCGCCGCCTCGGCCCTGCTGGGACGGCTGGCGAGGTAACACCCCGCGAACCGACGAGGGGGTGACCGCTGAGCAGTAGCGGCCACCCCCTTCGTCGTACGTCGGAGCCGTACGCCGGAGCCGTACATCGGAGCCGTACGCCGGCTCAGCGCCGCTCGTAGAGGGTCAGCCCCACCGCCCCGGCCGCCACCGCCACGCCCAGCGCGGCCAGCAGCCGGGCCGCCGAGGAGTGCCCGGTCGGCACGAGCGCGGCGAGCAGCACCACGCCGGACGCCAGGTAGGCGACCGCGAGGGTGGTGCGCCCCGGCGGCCGGTGGACGTCGCTGAAGGTGTCCACGTACAGCAGGTAGGTCAGCACCAGCACGGTGCTCGCCGCGGCGAGCCAGGCCGCGGCGGGTGCCATCGCCGCGAGCAGCAGGGCGACGGCGGCCAGCACCGTGTTGCGGTGCCGGGACAGCTGCCGGAACAGCCGCAGCCGGGGCTGCGCCGCGTCCTCGGGCACCGGCGGTGCGGCCCACCAGGCGAAGCCGGCCCCGACGACGGACAGCCACAGGGCGATCCCGAGGCCGCCCTTGGTGCCCAGGGCCAGCGGCACGGTGCCCGAGACCACCAGGGCCACGCCCAGGCAGCGGGCCGCCAGGTGCCCGGTGAGCCTGCGGACGACCGGGCTCCCGGGCTCCTCGGCGCGCACCCGATCGTCCGGCACCCGATCGTCCGCCACGTGACCGTCTGCCCTCCGATCGGCCATCGCGCGGTCGGCCGCCACTCGATCGGCCATCACCTGATCGGTGGAGCTCATCGGTTCCTCCCCTGGATCCGGCTGCGCAACAGCGGGGCGAGCGCCAGGTCGAGCGCCTCGCCGGGACGGTGGGCGACCACCGGGATGCCGCGGTTGCGCAGCGCGAACCGCATCGCCTCGCGGTCGGCCCGCCACAGCCGCAGGGCCGGCGGGCCGATCTCGTCGTCCTCCTCCACCACCGGGTCGCCGACCGGGATCTCCACCACGACCAGCGGGTTGCCCCGGTCGGCGAGGTCGACGAGCAGGTTCAGCATCCGCTGGTCGGCCAGCGGCGTGAAGACGTAGACCAGCGCGCCGGCGGGCAGCGCGGTCGGTGGCAGGCGTTTCAGCTCGGGCGTGCGGTAGCCGAGGTCGGTCCGGACGTCGAGCACGGTCTGCACGATCCGGTAGAAGTGCTGGCTGCCGCTGCCCGCCTGCAGCCAGCGGGTGGCGCCGCCGACCGAGACCACGCCGATCCGGTCGTGCAGGCGCAGGTAGGCGCGGGTCAGTCCGGCGGCGGCGCGCACCGACTCGTCCAGCGTGGAGGTGCCGCTGGCCGGGTCCCGGAAGTCGCCCAGCGCATCGAGCAGCATCACGGTGTCGGCCGCCCGCTCGGCGCTGAACTGGTTGAGCTGGATGCTGCCGCGCCGGGTGGTCGAGGGCCAGTGGATCCGCCGCTGCCGCTCGCCCCAGACGTGCGGGCGCACCCCGTTGACCTCGGCGCCCTCGCCGCGCTGGCGGGTGGTGTGCTCGCCGATCCGCTCCGGCAGCCGGACCGGGATCGGGGTCAGCCCTGCGGTGGTCGGCAGCGGGAAGACCTCGGCCTCGCCCAGGTCGACCCGCACGGTGCACCTGGTCAGGTGGCCGGCGTCGTAGACGTCCAGGTCGACGTGGCCGATCGTCCAGCGGCCCCAGCGGGTGGCGGTGAGTTCCAGGGTGACGGTGTCGAGGGTGATCCGCTCGGAGTCGACGCAGACGCCGTGCCCCAGCACGCTGCGCGGGTCGAGCAGTCCGGCCTCGCCGTCGTGGCGGACCCGGATCGTGACGGTGATCCGCTCGCCCTCGAACAGCCGGCGGGACGAGACGCTCGCCTCGGCGTCGATCCGGGTCGGCCTGGTGCGGCCGGGCGCGGCCAGTGCCAGCAGCACGGCCACCCCGGCGGCCGGTGCGAAGAGCCAGGCGTGCCCGGTGACCAGCGCGGCGATGACCGCGACCGTGCCCACCGTGAGCAGCCGCAGGGTGCGCGCGGTGGCGCGCCAGCCGGTCGGCGGCGGGCTCGCCAGCTCGCTCATGGCCAGCTGCCACTTGCGCTCCTCGGTCAGCGGCGGGCGGCCGGTGACGATGGCCCGGCTGCTGCCGACGGCCGCCGGCCCGGCGCCGGCCCCGTCCGCCGGCCCGTCCGCCGAGCCTCCCGCCGGCCCGTTGGTGGTGGCCGCACCCGTCGTCATGACCGGGCGGCCTCGGCCGCAGCCCCGCCCTCGGCCGCAGCCGGCACCGCAGCCGGCGCCGAGGGACGCGGTACCGTCTGCGGGGTCGGCACCTGCGCCACCAGCGCTGCCAGCACGTCGTCCGCCTCGACCTGGCGCACCCACAACTCCGGCTTCAGGGTGACCCGGTGGGCCAGCGCCGGCACCGCGACCGCCTTGACGTCCTCCGGGGTCAGGAAGTCACGCCCCTCCAACGCGGCACGGGCCCGCGCCAGTTGGACCAGTGCCAGGCCACCGCGCGGCGAGGCGCCGACCTGGATCTGCGGGTGCGAGCGGGTGGCGTCGATCAGTGCGACGACGTACTCGACCAGGTCGTCGGAGACCTCCACCTGCTCCAGCGAGGCACGCATCGCGAGCAGTTGGGCGGGGTCGGTCACCGCGCTGAGCACCGCCTCGGGCGCGGCGCGGTCGACCCGGGCCCGCAGCATCCGGGCCTCCAGCTCGGTGGTCAGGTAGCCCATCCGCACCCGCAGCAGGAAGCGGTCGAGCTGCGCCTCGGGCAGCGCGTAGGTGCCCTCGTACTCGATCGGGTTCGCGGTGGCGATCACCACGAACGGGTCGGCCAGCTTGTGCGTGGTGCCGTCGACCGACACCTGCGACTCGGCCATCGCCTCCAGCAGCGCCGCCTGGGTCTTGGGCGGGGTGCGGTTGATCTCGTCGGCCAGCAGCAGGTTGGTGAAGATCGGCCCGGGACGGAACACCATGTCGCCGCTGCGCTGGTCGTAGAACGGGGCACCGGAGACGTCCGAGGGCAGCAGGTCGGGGGTGAACTGGATCCGGCGGAACTCCAGGCCGAGCGTGGTGGCGAAGGAGCGGGCGAGCAGGGTCTTGCCCAGGCCGGGCAGGTCCTCGATCAGGATGTGGCCGCCCGCCAGCACGCCGAGCATGACCAGCTCCAGCGCCTCCGGCTTGCCGACCACGGCGCGCTCGATCTCCGCCAGCACCTCGCGGGCGAGCTTGCCGGCCTGCTGGGGCGTCAGGGTATCGGTGGTCACAGGGTCCTCACAGAAGGGAAAGTGTTCGCGATGGTGGGTGCGGGGCCGGCGGGGCGCCCGGCACGGGGAAGTCGAAAAGCGTCGGTGCGTCAGGCCGGTGCGCGGGTCACAGCGCTTCCAGCCGGTCGATCAGCATGGTCAGCACCGCCGGCGACAGCTCGGACTCGGCGCTCGGGTCCTCGGGGTCGAGCCACGGCCAGACCTCGGGGCCGACCAGGGCCGCGGCCCGCTGCGGCTCGGCGAAGAACGAGATGTTGTGCCGCTCGGTGAGCCGCGCGGCGTACAGCCGGCGCAGCCGGGTCCGCAGCGGGTGCGGGAAGTCCTTGGCGTTCAGGCCGTTGCGCACGGTCCAGTGCCAGTCGGCCAGGCTCGGGTCCCGGCTGGACATCAGCCGCTGGCGCCGCCGGAAGCCCCCGTTCTCGGTGTCGGCGCCGATCACGTGGCGGGCCAGCACCAGGGCGGTGCCGCCCAGCAGGACGACCCCGGCGGCCAGCCCGGGGACGCCGCCGGTCAGGCCGAACAGCAGCAGGGCGATCGGCACCAGCTGGCCGAGCACGACCAGGGTGTGCCGGGTCGAGCCGAGCTCCACCGCGCGCTTCGGGCTCCCGGCGGCGGCCGGGGCACGGTCGGCCCGGCGAGCGGCCTTGCGGTCGGCTTTCCGGTCGGCCCGGCCGCGGGTGATGCTCTCGCGCTCCGGAGACTGTTGCTGGTCCATCAGGAGTGCACCCCCGTCGACTGCGAGGCGGATCCGGCCGCCGCTGCCCGGGCCGCGGCGGCCTCGGCCTCCGCGGCCGCCCGCTCGGCGATCCGCCCCGCGAGCTGCTCGGCGATCGCGTCCAGTGCGGCGCCGGCCCGGGCCAGGTGGCCCTGGTCCATCGGGTGACGCGAGAACCGGGCCTCGCGGAAGAGCGCGGTGAGCTCGGTGGCGTCCGCACCGCGCAGCGTCCCGGCGGCTGCCGCGCGCTCCAGCAGGTCGGTGGGGCTGTCCGAGACCTCCCGTTCGACGCCCGAGGCCGCCAGCGACTCCTCCATCGCCAGGTAGCAGGCGATCACGGCGGTGCGCGCGTCGTCGCCGTGCAGCAGCGCCCGGCGCGCCTCGCCGACCGCCTCGGCCAGTTCACGCTCGGTGGTGCGCACCCGGCGCTTGGGCGCCGGCGCGGCCCCGGTCGGCCGGCGCAGCTGGCGAAAGACGAACCAGAGCAGGACGATCAGCCCCACCAGGCCGACGATCAGCCCGATGAAGGCCAGCAGGCCCATCGAGGGGGAGTCGCCGTGCGGCTCCGGCGGGGGCCCGTCGAGCTTGGGCGGCGGGCGGAGCACCGACACCGGCGGTAGCTCGTGCAGCACGCTCGCGGCGCGGTAGACCAGCAGCAGGGCGACCGGCAGCAGCAGGCCCACCAGCGGGAGCAGCCGCAGCGCCGCGTCCTTCAGGCGCTCGGCGCGCGGCGACAGGTCCGCCAGGTGCTGGACCTGGCCGCGGAAGTGCCGATAGGTGCGTTCGATCAGGAAGACCCAGCCGAAGCCGATCAGCACCACCAGGCCGAACTTGTCGCTCAGCGGCGCGTGGGTGCTGCCCTGCAGCAGGCTGCTGCCCGGGCGCAGCTCCAGGGCGGCGAAGCCCAGGCCCGCCACTGCGATGACGGCCAGGGTCTGGCACAGCCGGGCGGTGCTCGGTCCGGGACGCTCCGGGTGTTCCCGGTCGTCCGAACCATGCGGTGCTCTCATGGTCGTGCTCCCCCCGTACGGGTCCGCCCGCATTCCGGTGACGGCCCGCTAGCAGTGCAGCTTGGCACAGTGGTCCAGACATTGTCAGCACCCGCAGGAACGTGCTCCGCGCCGGGGGTGCCCAACTGCCCGAAAGGGCCTGGACACCCCGCCTGGACACCCCGACCGGACACCCCGCCTGGACACCCCGGTGCGAGGCCCCGGCTCAGCTGGCCCGGATGCTGTCCAGCACGTCCAGCCGGGAGGCCCGCCGGGCCGGCCAGAGCGCGGCCAGCAGGCCGACCAGCGCGGCAGCCGCGACGAAGCCGAGCATCGGCAGCGGCGGTACCACCGTGGTCAGGTCCTTGAAGCTGCCGGCGATGGTCCGGTTGCCGGCCCACCCGGTCAGGATCCCCAGCCCCACCCCGAGCAGCCCGCCGAGCAGTGCGATCAGCAGCGACTCCAGGCGCACCATCCGCCGCACCCCGCGCCGGTCGAGCCCGACCGCGCGCAGCATGCCGATCTCCCGGCGCCGCTCGAAGACGGACATCGCCATCGTGTTCACCACGCCCAGCACCGCGATCACCACCGACATGCCGAGCAGCCCGTACATGATGTTCAACGCCGCACTCAGCATCTGCCGGTTCTCCTTCTTCAGGTCGGCCTGGCCCTTGATCGAGATGAGCGGGTTGCCGCCGGTCGCGTCCTGCAGCGCCTGCTTGAGCGCGGCGTCGGCGCCGTGCGCGCCCTTGACCAGTACCCGGTCCGGGCCCTGGCCCGCGCTGTGCGGGGCGAGCAGCGCGTCGGGTGCGAGCAGTCCGTTCACCACCGAGTTGTCGGCCACGATCCCGCCGACGGTGAACGTCCCGGTGCTGCCGTCGGGGAAGCTGCCGGTGAACGAATCCCCCACCGACAGACGGTCGTACGTCGCGGTGCTGCGGTCGACCAGCAGTTGACCCTTCGTCAAGGCGTCGAGAGATCCGCCGACTTGGGTGAAGTTCACCAACTGGCCGATGGCGGCCGGGTTCACGCCGGTGATCCAGCGGTCGTCGTCGTCGCCGACCGACACCGGCACCTGGCGCAGCACGCTGCTCGCGCTCACCCCGTGGGTGGCCGCGATCTGCGGGGCCACCTCGGGCGCGAGCTGGGCGTAGTTCTGCATCGCCACCGCGTAGTCGGCCCGCAGGTCGTTGCCGGCCGCCCGGTCGACGGCGCGGTTCACCGAGGCACCGACCACGGTCAGCGCGGTGATCAGGGTGACTCCGACGGTCAGCGCGGAGGCGGTGGCGGCGGTGCGGCGCGGGTTGCGCAGCGCGTTCTCCCGGGCCAGCTTGGCGGGGCTGCCGTAGAGGCGCTGGAGCAGCGGGGCGAGCAGCGCGATCAGCGGGCGGGAGAGCAGCGGGGTCAGCACGAAGACCCCGATCAGCAGGGCGCCGGCGCCCAGGCCCACGGTGTTCGTGTCGTGGCTGCCCGCGCCGCGCAGCAGCAGACCGGCGCCGGCCGCGGCGATCAGGGTGCCGACGGTGTTGCGGATCAGCAGGCTCTTCTGGGTGGCGGGCTGGTCGCCGTTGCTCATCGCGGCCACCGGCGCGATCCGGGCGGCGCGGCGGGCCGGCAGCCAGGCGGCCACCACGGTGACCAGCACGCCGACCAGCAGGACGCTCGCCACGGTGCTCGCGGTGACGATCAGCGGGCCGTCGGGCAGGTTGGCCTGCCCGGGGCCGTTCAGGATCGCGCGCAGTCCGGCCGCGATGCCGACCCCGGCCGCCAGCCCGCCGGTGGCCGCCAGCAGGCCGACCAGCAGCGCCTCGATCAGCACCGAGCGGGTGATCTGCCTGCGGCTGGCGCCGATCGCGCGCAGCAGCGCCAGCTCCTTGGTGCGCTGGGCGACCAGCATGCTGAAGGTGTTGGCGATGATGAAGATGCCGACGAAGAGCGAGATGCCGGCGAAGACCAGCAGCGAGGCGCTCAGCCCCTTGGTGCTCTCGGTGATCCGGCGGTCCTGCTCGGCGGCCAGTGCGGCGCCGGTCTGTGCGGTGAAGTCGCCGTCTCCGGGCAGCAGTCGGCGGACCTGGTCGAGCAGCTGCTGGTCGTCGGTGCCGGCCTTGGCCCGCACGTCGATCTCGTTGAACCGGCCCTGCGCCAGGTAGAGCTGCTGCGCGGTCGCGGTGTCGAAGGCGGCCAGCGAGCCGCCCGCGGTGATCCGCGGGTCGTTGACGTGCAGCAGGCCGGTGAGCTTGAGCTGCATCACCGGGCCGTTGACGGCCACCCGCACGGTGTCGCCGACCCGGTAGCCGCCCTTCTGCGCGGTCCTGGTGTCCAGCGCCAGCTCGTCGGGGTGCTGCGGACCACGGCCCGCGGCGAGCGGGTAGCGGGTGTCCTGACCGCCCGTGTCCGGCACGTAGTTGGTGCCGGTGGTCGAGAAGCCGTCACCGATCAGGGCGCCGTTGTGGTCGGCGATGCCGGCGAAGCCGCTGACCACGCCGCGGGCCTCGGCGACGCCGGACAGCGCGGCGATCGCCTGCCTGGTCTGCTCGGTCAGGTGGCCGGTGACGCCCTTCCGGCTGCCGCGGCTGTAGCCGTTGCTGACCGCGCCGTCGTCACTGACCGAGACGGCGATGCCGGTGAAGCTCCTGGCGTTCTGCGACTTCAGCGCGCTGCCGAGGGTGTCGGTGAAGACCAGCGTGCCGGAGACGAACGCGGTGCCCAGCAGCACGGCCAGGGTGGTCATCAGCAGGCGGGCCTTGTGGGCCAGGACGTTGCGCAGGGCGGTGCGGTACATGGGCTGCGGGCTCTCGGTCCTTCTCGGCGCGGCCGGTTTCGGTCGTCCGCGGTCGGGGTGGGGTGGACGGGTCAGACGGTCCGGCCGGCGCCCTCGAAGCGGCGCATCCGGTCCAGCACGGTGGCCGGGGTGGGCAGCGACAGCTCGTCCACGATCCGCCCGTCGGCCAGGAAGACCACCCGGTCCGCGTAGCCGGCCGCCATCGGGTCGTGGGTCACCATCACCACGGTCTGGCCCAGTTCGCGCACCGAGTTCTGCAGGAAGCCGAGGATCTCGGCGCCGGCCCGGGAGTCCAGGTTGCCGGTGGGCTCGTCGGCGAAGACGATCTCCGGTCGGCCGGCCAGCGCGCGGGCGCAGGCGACCCGTTGCTGCTGGCCGCCGGAGAGCTGGCCGGGCCGGTGCGACAGGCGTCCGGACAGGCCCACCGTCGCCACCACCCGCGCCAGCCAGGCCTGGTCCACCTTGCGCCCTGCGATGTCCATCGGAAGGGTGATGTTCTCCAGCGCGGTCAGCTGCGGCAGCAGGTTGAACGACTGGAAGACGAAGCCGAGTTGGTCGCGGCGCAGCTTGGTCAGGGCCCGGTCGGGCAGGCCCACCAGCTCGGTCTCCCCGATCCGCGCCGAGCCGGCGGTGGCGTAGTCCAGGCCCGCCATGCAGTGCATCAGGGTCGACTTGCCCGAGCCGGAGGGGCCCATGATCGCGGTGAACTCCCCGGGCCGGAAGGAGACGCTGACCTGGTCGAGCGCCACCACCCGGGTCGCGCCGGAGCCGTAGACCTTGGTCAGCCCGGTCGCGGTGGCGGCGGCTCTGACGGGGGCGAGGGTCATGGGCATGTGGGGGCTCCCGGGGACGGACAGACTCGTGCAGGTTCGGTCCCATCCTGGTGGCGCCCACGGGCCGATCCGTCGCTCCGTCGAACGGTTGCCCGGTCCCCGGCCGGAGGGGCGGCGGGGGCGGGTCTCCTCCTCAGGTATGACGTGACCCTGAAATGCCGCCGCGGTTGCAACCGGACGGCCCCGCCGGCCCGTCAATGACCGGACTCCCCGGGACGGCGGAGCTCAGGCGATCGCCACCCCGCGCCCGGTCGCCAGCCCCGCCAGCCCGCCCCGCACCGGGCGCACCGCCGCCTCGAAGCGCCAGCCGCCGCCCGGCCCGGTGCGCCGGAAGGCGCCCAGCTCCAGCGCGCTCTCGGCGATCCCGCTGGTGCCCTCGGCCCAGCGGTGCAGCTCCAGCTCCGAGGCGCGCTCGGTGACCACCAGGGCCAGACCGTGCAGATAGCCCAGCGGCAGCGCCGGCCCCGGGTCCTCCTCGGTGGAGACGGCCACGGCCACCTCCGTCACCTCGGGGCCCACCCGGTCCAGCGCCAACGCCAGCGTCGCGGTGCGCAGTCGGTCGCCCGCCGCGGTGCGCGCGGAGCCGAGCCTGACCGCCCCGCCCGGATCGGCGGGGTTGTTGAAGAAGACGAAGTGCTCGTCGCTCAGCACCCGCCCGCCCGCGCACAGGAAGGCCGAGACGTCCAGCTCGACCGGATCGCCGCCCACCGTGCGCGACTGCCACTCGATCCGCAGCCGGACCTCGCCCGCCCCGGCTCCCGGCGCTCCGGCTGCCGCCTCCCCGGCCACCGGCGCGGCCGGTGCCGGGCCGAGCCGTCCGCGCAGCCCCTGCTCGGCCAGCAGCTCGACCAGCTCGGGCCCGTTCACCAGCGACAGCGGCTTGTTCTCGATGTAGTCGTAGGAGCCGCGCCCGAAGTGCGCCGTGGTCACCAGGATGCCTTTGATCGCGCCGTGGTGGCGCACGGTGCTGTCCAGGTCCCGCACCGCGGTGGGGGAGACGGTCGAGCGGTAGCGCTTGGCCTGGATGACGATCTTGCCGCCGGTCACCGGATCCGGGTCGACGGCCACCACGTCCACGCCTTCGTCCCCGCTGCGCGCGGTTGTCGCCACCCGGTAGCCGCGGGCCCGGAACAGCTCGGCGATCAGCTCCTCGAAGGCGATCGGGTCCATCGTGAAGAGATCCGGCTCGTCCTCGCCGTGGCCCAGCACCCGGGCGCCCACCTCGTGCGGCCGCCGCTCCTCGCGCACCTCGGCCAGCCGCTCGGGGCGGGCCGAGAGCCGCCCGCCCAGGCCCTCCAGGCACTCCACCGGCGCCACCCGGTCCAGCGCGATCGCCCGGAACGCGGCACGGGTGGCGGTCACCGCCACCAGCACCCGCCCGGTCTCCCGCCCGGTCGCCGGATCCACGCCCTGCACCAGGCCGTTCAGCGCCACCGAGTCGACCAGGCCGCGCTGATCGGCCCGGAACAGCTCGTCCAGCACCCGCAGCGTGCCGCGCGCCAGCACCTCGCGGTAGATCCGCTTGCGCTCGGCCGCCGCCCTGGCCACCGGGGCCTGCCGGTCGTCCGTCTTCACGTACCGCACCCGGCTGTGCTCGGGCACCACGTCGAACCCGGGCAGCTCCCACTCCACGACAAGCTGACGATGCGTCACATCCCAGGCCAGGCTGATCCGGTGCGGGAATCCCTCGGGCCAGCCGGTGGAGCCGTAGAGCGCCGCGCTGAAGTACTCGCGCACCGCCTCGTCCTCGCCGCGGCCCAGCCGCTCGGCCAGCTCCCGGGTGCGGGCGATCCGCTCGGCGTCGTGCCGGCGGTGCTCGGCCGCCCACTCGTCGAAGCCGCGCTGGTACTCCGTCAGCTGCCGCAGCCGCTCGCGCTCGGCGGCCTGCGCCCGGTGCCAGTCCCGCTCGTACTGGGCCTGGGCCTGCGCGCGCTGCTCCTCGTAGCGGCGGCGCTGCAGCATCCCGCCCTGGGCCGGCACCTGGTAGCGCGCCGGATCCGGCATCGGGACGGGCACCCCGAGCCGTCCGGGGTCGAAGGCGGCCGGCAGCGCGGCGGGCGCCAGCAGCGGGTCCAGGCTGAACGCGGGGCGGGCCAGGCCCACCCGCAGCAGGCCCTCCAGCTCGGCCACCCGCTCCTCGAGCCGCGCGCTCAGCTCGCCGGCCTCGGCCTCCCGGCTCTGCTGGTACGCCTTGGCCGCCTCCCGCTCCCCGCGCGCCGCAGCCAGTTGCGCGGCCCCGGCCGCCTGCGCCGCCTGCCGCTGCGCCGCCACCTGCGCCCGCTCCTGGGCCTGCCTGCGCCGCTGCTCCTGCCGCTGCGCCTCCGCCCAGACCGAGAGCACCCCGCCGCCCGCTCGCCTTGCCACGTCCACCCCTTCACCCTGCCGCTGTCTCGCGCACAGATACCTTAGGGGGTGTACGGCGCAGCGCGGAGCGGGTCACCGCCCGCCGAGCAGGAACTCCCGGTTCAGCGTCGCGATCGCGTTCAGCCCGATCCCCTTGGGGCAGGCGGTGGCGCACTCGCCGGTGTTGGTGCAGCCGCCGAAGCCCTCCGCGTCCATCGCCCCCACCAGGGCCCGCGCCCGGCTGCGCCGTTCCGGCGCACCCTGCGGCAGCACGTTGAGGTGCACCACCTTGGCCGAGGTGAAGAGCATCGCCGACCCGTTGGGGCAGGCCGCCACGCAGGCCCCGCAGCCGATGCACTCGGCGTGCTCGAAGGCGAGGTCGGCGGCCTCCTTGGGCACCGGGGCGGCGTGCGCCTCGGGGGCGCTGCCGGTGGGCGCGGTGATGTAGCCGCCGGCCCCGATGATCCGGTCGAACGCCGACCGGTCCACCACCAGGTCCCGCACGACCGGGAAGGCCGCCGAGCGCCACGGCTCGACGTCGATCACGTCGCCGTCCTGGAAGTGCCGCATGTGCAGCTGGCAGGTGGTGGTCCGCTCCGGGCCGTGCGCCTGGCCGTTGATCACCATGCCGCAGGCGCCGCAGATGCCCTCGCGGCAGTCGTGGTCGAAGGCCACCGGCTCCTCGCCGCGCGGGATCAGCTCCTCGTTGAGGGTGTCCAGCATCTCCAGGAACGACATCTCCGGGCTGATCCCGGTGACCTGGTAGGTGGTCAGCGCGCCGGGCGCGTCCGGTCCGGCCTGCCGCCAGATCCGCAGGGTGAGGTTCATGCGTAGCTCCGCTGGGTGGGGTGGACCTCGGTGAAGGTGAGCTCTTCGCGGTGCAGCACCGGTGCGCCGCCGTCGGTGTACTCCCAGGCGGCCACGTAGCCGAACTCCTCGTCCTTGCGGGCCGCTTCGCCGCTCGGGGTCTGGCTCTCGGTGCGGAAGTGGCCGCCGCAGGACTCGGTGCGGTGCAGCGCGTCCAGGCACATCAGTTCGGCCAGTTCGAAGTAGTCGACCAGTCGATTGGCCTTCTCCAGCGTCTGGTTGAGCTCCTCGCCGGTGCCCGGCACGGCGAGCCGGCGCCAGAACTCGGCGCGCAGCTCGGGGATCCTGGCCAGCGCCCGGCGCAGCCCGGCCTCGTCGCGGGCCATCCCGCACTCGTCCCAGAGTAGTTGGCCCAGCTCGCGGTGGAAGGACTCGGGGCTGCGGTCGCCGTCCACGGCCAGCAGCCGCTTGAGCCGGTCCGTCACCTCGGCGATCACCGTGGTGACCTCCGGGTGGTCGGCGGCCACCGGGGCGACCGGCGCCTGGGCCAGGTAGTCGGCCAGGGTGGCCGGCAGCACGAAGTAGCCGTCGGCCAGTCCCTGCATCAGGGCGCTGGCCCCGAGCCGGTTGGCGCCGTGGTCGGAGAAGTTGGCCTCGCCGATCGCGAACAGGCCCGGCACGCTGGTCTGCAGGTCGTAGTCGACCCACAGTCCGCCCATCGTGTAGTGGATCGCGGGGTAGATCCGCATCGGCACCCGGTACGGGTCCTCGGCGGTGATCCGCTGGTACATCTCGAAGAGGTTGCCGTACCTGGCCTCGACGGCCGCCCGGCCCAGCCGGGCGATCGCGTCGGCGAAGTCCAGGTAGACGCCCTGCCCGCCGGGTCCGACCCCGCGGCCCTCGTCGCAGACGTTCTTCGCGGCCCGGGAGGCGATGTCGCGCGGCACCAGGTTGCCGAAGGCGGGGTAGATCCGCTCCAGGTAGTAGTCCCGCTCGTCCTCGGGGATCAGCTCCGGCGAGCGGGTGCCGCCGGCGGTCCTCGGCACCCAGATCCGCCCGTCGTTGCGCAGCGACTCGCTCATCAGGGTGAGTTTGGCCTGGTGCTCGCCCGAGCGCGGGATGCAGGTCGGGTGGATCTGGGTGAAGCACGGGTTGGCGAAGTACGCGCCGCGCCGGTGCGCGCGCCAGATCGCGGTGGCGTTGGAGTTCTTGGCGTTGGTGGACAGGTGGAAGACGTTGCCGTAGCCGCCGGTGGCCAGCACCACGGCGTCGGCCAGGTGGGCACTGACCGCACCGGTCACCAGGTCGCGGGCCACGATGCCGCGCGCCCGCCCGTCGATCACCAGCAGGTCGAGCATCTCGGTGCGCGGGTGCAGCTCCACGTTGCCGGCCGCGACCTGCCGGGAGAGCGCCTGGTAGGCGCCGAGCAGCAGCTGCTGTCCGGTCTGGCCGCGGGCGTAGAAGGTGCGCGAGACCTGCACGCCGCCGAACGAGCGGGTGTCCAGCAGGCCGCCGTACTCGCGGGCGAACGGCACGCCCTGGGCCACGCACTGGTCGATGATCTGCACCGAGACCTCGGCCAGCCGGTGGACGTTGGACTCCCGGGCCCGGAAGTCGCCGCCCTTGACGGTGTCGTAGAAGAGCCGCCGCACCGAGTCGCCGTCGTTGCGGTAGTTCTTCGCCGCGTTGATCCCGCCCTGCGCGGCGATCGAGTGCGCCCGCCTGGGGGAGTCCTGGAAGCAGAACTGCACCACGTGGTAGCCGGCTTCGGCCAGCGTGGCGCCGGCCGAACCGCCCGCCAGGCCGGTGCCCACCACGATCACGGTGCGCCCGCGCCGGTTGGCCGGGTTCACCAGCTTCGCCTCGAACCGGCGCCGGTCCCAGCGCTCGGCGATCGGGCCGTCCGGCGCCCGGTCGTCGGCGATCGGCGCGCCGACGGTGAAGTCGCTGTAGTCGGTGGGCACTTCGGAGGTCATCGGACGATTCCTGTCATCACGGCGAGCGGCACGGAGAGGAAGCCGGCGGTCAGCACCAGCGCCAGCAGGTTGGCGGTCAGCTTCAACGCCCGGTCGCGGCGCGGGTTGTTGACGCCCAGCGTCTGGGCGGCGCTCCAGAAGCCGTGCCGCACGTGCAGCCCGACCGCCAGCATCGCCACGCAGTAGATCCCGCCGTCGTACCAGGTGCGGAAGGCACCCACCACGTTCTGGTACGGGTGCCCGGGGTCGGCCACCGGGTTCACGGTCAGGGTGGTCAGGTCCAGGATGTGCCAGACGATGAAGAGCGCCAGGATCACCCCGCCCCAGCGCATGGTGCGCGTCGCGTAGCTGGCCCGCGCCCGGGTGCGCCGGTAGCCGGTCGGCCGGGCGGCCAGGTCGCGCCGGCTCAGCTGGTAGGCGGCCACCCCGTGCACCACCACGGCGAGCACCAGGCCGACCCGGGCGATCCACAGGAACCACGCGTGGCCGAGGAAGGGCTGGCCGATGGTGCGCAGCCAGGCCGCGTAGCCGTTGAGCTCGCCGGCCCCGAAGAAGATCTTCAGATTGCCCAGCATGTGGAGGACCAGATAGGTCAGCATCGCCACACCGCTGACCGCCATCGCGGCCTTCTTGCCGATGGTCGAACCCCAGAGCACCGCCAGGGTGGACCGTTCCCGCGTCGACCCGCGGGGTCGCGCTCCCGTTGTCACTGCCATGCCGAGAACGGTAGGAACCGCAGTGGTGATCCGTCCAAGACATCTTCCGGCTCGCCACGATAGGCAGCGGCTATGATGGCAGCTGTGCAGTTCCACCAGCTCCGCTACTTCGTGGCCGTCGCCGAACTGCGGCACTTCACCCGCGCCGCCGAGCGGACCAGGGTCGCCCAGCCCTCGCTCTCCCAGCAGATCCGTTCAC
This sequence comes from Kitasatospora sp. NBC_01302, assembly GCF_035976515.1. NCBI lineage: Bacteria > Bacillati > Actinomycetota > Actinomycetes > Kitasatosporales > Streptomycetaceae > Kitasatospora > Kitasatospora sp. NBC_01302. Next base: position 2,369,157 of record NZ_CP108404.1, on the reverse strand, counting down.
TGGAGAGGGAGTTGGGTGCCGAGCTGTTCCACCGGACGCGCGGCAACATCGCGCTCACCGACGCGGGTGCGGCGCTGCTGCCGCTGGCCCGGCGCATCCTGGCCGACGCCGAGAGCGCCCGGCTCGCCGTCCAGGAGACGGTGCAGCTGCGGCGCGGCCGGGTCCGCCTCGGTGCCCCGCCGAGCCTGTGCACCAGCCTGGTCCCCGACGTGCTGCGGGCCTACCGGTCCCGGCACCCGGGCGTCGAGCTCGTGGTGCGCGAGGACGGTTCGCGCGATCTGGTCCGTACCCTGACGGCCGGCGAACTGGACCTGGCGCTGATCATCACACCGCAGGCGGGCGAGGCACCCGGGCTCGCGGTCACCGAACTGCTCTACGAGGACCTGGTGCTGGTCTCGGCCACCCCGATGCGGCGGCGCAGGGCCCGGATCGAGGACCTGCGCGGGCAGCCGCTGGTGATGTTCCGGGAGGGCTACGACCTGCGCGAGGCCACCCTGGCGGCCTGCCGGGCCGCCGGTTTCGAGCCCGAACTCGCGGTGGCCGGCGGGGAGATGGACGCCGTGCTCGGCTTCGTCCGGGCCGGCCTCGGGCCCGCCGTGCTGCCCGGCATGGTGGCCGCCCGCAGCGGCCTGAGCGTCACCCCGTTCGCCGGGTCCGGCCTCGGCCGGGTGATCGCGCTGGCCAGCGGTGCCGAACTGCCGCTCAGCCGCGCGGCTGCGGCGCTGCGCGAGGTGCTGCTCGATCACCTGGTCGAGGCCGGCCGGGCGGGCGCACTGCCGCCCGGCACCCGGCTGCTCGATCCCGACCGGCCCGGCCCGTTCGGCCGCACCGCGGCCTCTCGGTCTGACGATGTGTCAGCTGATCGCCTCGGGTGACGCGGCACCATCGGCTCGCCGTGCGGCGCGTGTCAGGCGGGCGCCGCGGCCCCGGGCGCGCCACAGTGGCAGCGGACAGGGTCAGGTGCGTGCAAGCCTCGAACGCCCACCCGTATCCTGGCCTACCAGCACGGACACCGGTGCGCGGGACTCGCTCCACCCGCCCCGGGCGCCGTCCCGCCCCGCCCCGTCGACGTTTTACCCAGTCTTCCCGAAAACCCGCCTTCCCCGCCACGAACCGGACGGTTCTCAATGACAGTACTTCCCGTGCAGAACGCCGATGTACCGCCGCAGGACCGCTCGGCCGGTCCCGCGGCCGACCGGGCGCCGGACCTCCGTACGGACCTGCTCCGGTACGCCGAGCTGGGCGGCTTCACCCTCGCCGCCGACACCCACGCCTGGTACGCCGCAGCAGGCACCGTGACCAACCCCGAGGAGGCCAGGGCGGCCTCCACCGTGCTGGCCGAGGTGCGCGGCGGCGACCTGGCCGTCCTGCAGGAGGCGGCCGAGCGGCTTGCCGCCGAGGCCGCGCTGCGCGAGCCGACGACCCTCGCCGAGGTGCTCACCCTGCTCGCGCTGCTGCGCCGGGTCCAGGAGACCGCCGCCACCCTGCGCTCGGGCGCCTACGAGGCGGACCTGGACGCGCTCGCCGCAGCCACCGCGAACGGCAGCTGGCGCAAGGAGCGCGGGCTGAAGATCTCCTGGGGCCGACGCCGCAAGCTGCGGGCCGAGGCCAAGCGGCTGGCGGTCGCCGACCGTCCGCGCCGTGAGTCGCTGCACGCCGCGCTGGTCGCCGCCGCCACCGAGCGCACCGAGTGGCAGACGCTCGCGCCGGCCCCCGGCACCACCGCCCGCCCGGTCGACGCCGAACTCCTGGAGGTCACCGGACAGGCCGCCGAGACCCTGGCCGGCGCGCTGCGCGGGCTGGGCCGGCTGCTGGCCGACCGCGAGCTGACCGGCCTCCCGTTCGAGGAGCTGGCCGCGCTGGTGGACGCGCTGGCCGCCGACGAGGGCACCCTCTACCGCCTGCCCGAACTGCGCACCCTGCGCGCCGGGCTGGAGGAGGGCGGGCTCGACGACCTGCTCGCCGAGCTGACGGCCGCCCGCGCCGACCGCTCGGCCGTGCTGCTCGCGTACGCGCGCACCACGGGGGAGGCGGAGGCCGAGGAGGCGGCGGAGGCTGCGTCGGCGCTGGATGCGGATGCGGATGCGGATGTCGAGGCCGAGGCCGAGGTTGATGCCGAGGTCGAGGCTGCGGCCGAGGTGGCGGAGGCGGTTGTCCCGCACATCGCCATCCCGTCCCCGTCGCCCGAGCCGTCCGCCGAGACCATCGCCCGCACCGAGGTGACCGTGGCCGAGGAGTCGCTGGTTGAGGAGTCGGCGGTCGAGGAGTCGGCGATCGAGGCGCCGGTGACCGAGGCAGCGGCCGAGGAGGTCGACGCCGAGGAGGCCGAGGCTGCGGACGCGGCTGCCGAAGAGCCTGCCGCGGAGGAGCCGGTCGCCGAAGAGCCGGTGGTCGAGGAGCCCGCTGCGGAGGAGCCGGTCGCCGAGGAGCTCCCCAGCGAGCCGGAGCCGGAGCTCACTCCCGAGCCCGAGCCCACCCCTGTGGCCGCCGCAGAGTCCGAGCCCGAGCCCGAGGCGGCCCCCGAGCCCGAGCCGGAGCTCACTCCCGAGCCCGAGCCCACCCCTGTGGCCGCCGCAGAGTCCGAGCCCGAGCCCGAGGCGGCCCCCGAGTCCGAGCCGGAGCCCGCTCTGGAGACCGCCCCCGAGGCCGTCGCTGCCGTGGAGCCCGCTCCCGCCCCCGCCTCCGAGTCCGAGCCCGAGCCCGAGCTCAAGGCGGCCCCCGCCCCCGCTGCCACCCCCAAGCGGGTGCGTCGGCCGAAGAAGCCCGACCTCGCCCCCGGCCGCCCGATCACCGCCTACTCCGCCGAGGAGCTGCTCGCCCTGGTCCGCTGGATCGACGGCGACTTCGTCCAGCGCACCGACGACGAACTGCTGCGCGCCACCATGAAGGAGCTCGGGTTCGCCCGGCTCGGCCCCCGGATCAAGGAGGCGCTGGGCGCAGCCGTCGCCGCGGCCCGCCCCACCGACTGACCACCGGCACCGAGCGCAGCACCAGGCGCAACAGCGGGCCCGGCCCGAGCGAGTCACTCGCTCGGGCCGGGCCCGTTTCCGCTACCGCTTCCCCCGCCTCAGCAACTGCGCAGCTCGGGTGTCTGGTTGAGCAGCTGGGCGCGCATCGAGACGAACGCCCGGTACTCCGCGCCGTGCTCCGCACCGACCGGGAAGACCGCCACCCGGTGGCAGTTCATGAACGCCAGCCGCACGCCGAAGTGCCGCTCCAGGCTGCCCCGGATCGAGTCGCTGGCCATCGCGCGCAGCAACTGCCCGCGCTCGGCGTCCGACGGCGGCTCCACCTGGTTGTCCGCGAACGCGACACCGCCGGCGGCCAGTTCGATGCTGAGCTGCTCGACCATCCCGTAGGCGTAGGGGAGCGACTCGCGGACGGTGGCGACGAAGTCGGCTTCGGCGACCTCCCCGGCCTCGGCCTGGGCGAGCAGTTCGGGGGAGACGGTGAGAGACATGCTGGAGGGCTCCGTTCACGTGAGCGAAATGAAATCCATTTCCACTAAGGATCGTGGCTACCGCTGACGCCCTGTCAACCGACAGCGCCCCTCGATCCTGGCTGCGTGGTGCCCTTGGGGCGGCCTCGTGCCTCGGAGTACCACGAAGCCGCCGTGGGCACTGACCCCTGGTCGGTGCCCACGGCGGCTTCGGCGGGATGCATCCAGTTCTGACGCAGCATTATTTCCATGGATCCCATGCTGACGCCTATTCACCAGCGCCCGGGTATCGCGAGAAATGCGCGCCATTACTGACAGGCGTGCACCGTGCCCTGCTGGTTGTTGTAGGTGCCGGTCGCCCAGGTCGCCTGTCCAGCGGTGTTGTAGATGACGAAGTTCCCGTCGTCCTGGATCACCGCGGTGCCGCCCGGTGCAAGATTGTTGCTTCCGAGGTCGCAGAAGACGCCGGTGCCCCAGTCCTCGGTCCTGAGCATCTCGATGTCGCCGTTGTGCGAGAAGTCGAGGATGGTCGGATTGTTGGTGGTGCCGTAGGTGCCGGTGGCCCACATGGCGTGACCATCGCTGTTTCGGTACAGCACCAGGTTTCCGTCGCACTGGAACTTCAGGGTGGTCTGGGCCGCATACCAGGCCGCGCCGCAGCCAAAGTTCGGCGTGCTGGTGGACAGGCGCTCGCTCGGGCCGCCAGGGAGGGCGAACGCCGAGGTGGCGCCTGCGAGCAGGGTGGCGAACGCCACGCCGGTCGCCACTGCGAGAGTTCCGACCCGCTTGGTGATTTTCTTCATGGGGGGTCCTTTGGGGCGCTCTGTTATTTCGTTCCGAAAATGATCAAGATGGCGCGGGGCGCGGCCGGCGCCGCGGTGCTACCGGGGTGATGGATTTTCATCACATAGAAATCAGGGTTGTCAAATCTCGGATTTTGGAAGATGGCTGATGATTTATCAGGAGAATGAATGAGCGGGATTGTCCGCTTTGCCCCGGGCTGCCATGGCAATCGCCGGTTGGCTCTCTTTTCTTCAACTGATTCGGTAACGAATCAACAAGTGCACTACCGTGCGCCATCGGCGACGAACTACCATCTCGTCCGAAGACAGCCGAGGCGTCGACCCGAGGGCCCACCTCGCCAAGGGGTGAGGCTCCCTCCGCCTGCCCGCTGCTGCCCTCGGCAGGACAGTCCCCGTATTTTTCACAGCATCCGTGCGACGCCGGAGCGCGCGCGGGGAGCGCCGGTGCGCACCTGAAGAAGTCAGGATCCCTTTCCCAGTGCGTCTCTCTCGTTTTCTCGACCGGGCCGGCGGCTGGCCGGCGCCCGGCCTACCAGTGGCGGGCCTGCTGTCCGTCGCTCTGGTGGCCGGCGTCGTCTCGCCGGCCACCGCGGACACCAAGCCGGCGCAGCCGGCCACGCCCGGCTCGTCCTCCTCCTTGCCCACCGGCGGCGGCAAGCCGCTCGGCCCCTCCGACGACGTGCTGCTCAACGGCTGGGGTGACGCGAGCGGGTACCACCTGGCGGTGGCCAAGGGCGGTAACGGATACAGCTGGCGCGAGGTGGCGCTGCTGAAGCCCGCAGGCATCGACGACGATTCCTGGACGGGCTACCAGTGCACCTCGGGTGACGGGGACTTCGCGGCGGTCACGGTGCTGCCGACCTCCGCGGCGAACTCCACCGAGGCGCGGGACCACGGGGCGTTCGCGTACTCGGTGGACCTGCGCAGCGGCACGGTCAGGCCGGTGGCCGCCGGTGTGGCGCTGAAGTACTACTCGCCGGGCTGTGGCACCGGTGACCTCGCGGCCTTCACCTCCAACCCGGGAGTCGAGGAGCAGACCACCCAGGTCCTCACCGTCGACCTGGCCGCCGGGAAGGTGCAGCACATCACGACGGTCGGCGCCCAGGTCACCTCGGTGGTGCCGACGAGTGACGGTCCGCTCGGCGTGGTCGGCGCGAACCTGGTGAAGATCCCGGAGAGCGGCGCCAGGACGGGGCAGCCGCAGAAGCTGGCCCAGGTGTCAGGCTCGGCCTTCGACCTGCGACCGCTCGCCGACGGATCCGTCGGGTTCGTGACGGTCCACCAGGACGACCAGAACGCGACGGTGCTGAAGGAGCACGGCGGCGCGGTGACCCAGGTCGGCTCGGGACCGCGCACCTCGGTGCAACTGCTGCCGGGCCGGGCGGGCAAGGCCGTGGTGGTGGGCACCGACAAGCTCGACGCCAAGGCGGGTCTGGTCGCGGCGAGCGCGAAGAGCCTGCCGCTGGGCGCGTCCGCCGCGTCACTGGACGGCGGTGCCGTGCTCGGCGCCGGTCCGCAGACGGATGCCGCCACGCCGCTGGTGGTGGCGACCGCGAGCAACACCCAGGTGCAGCCGGCAAAGCCCACCAACACCCCCGCGCCCTCGACGGTGCTGCCGGACACCACGGTCGGCGGCGGCTCAGCCGCCCCGCCGGCGGCACCGCAGGGCGGTGGTACGACGCAGGGCAAGGCGCTCTCCGAGGGCCTGCTGGCCGCGGCTCCGGCCACCGTCCCCGCCGCCGTTCCGGCCGACACCGGGCCGAACACGACGACGCCCAAGTGTTCCGTCCCCCGGCTGGCGGAGAACCGTCAGGTGATGCAGCCCTCGGCCGCGCAGGTGGAGTGGGCGGTGCAGATGGCCGAGCAGGGCCTGCTGACCGGCTCGCAGTACACCCGTCCGGCGAACTACGCCAACCTGGGCCTGGCCGCCTACGCGCCCAACGGCGACTTCCCGAGAATCCCGCTGCAGCACCCGGCCGGCGACAGCTGGGACTCGGTGCCGCGCTCGGTCTACCAGGCGATCGTGGCGCAGGAGAGCAACTTCAGCCAGGCCTCCTGGCACTCGGTGCCCGGCATCCCCGGCGACCCGCTGATCGGTGACTACTACGGCGCCGGCGGCACCGTGACGCAGCTGGACTACTCCAAGGCCGACTGCGGCTACGGTCTGGGCCAGGTCACCGCGGGCATGTCCACCGGTGACGGCATCTTCTCGGCGCACGGTCAGATGAAGATCGCGGTCGACTACCAGGAGAACATCGCCGCGGGCCTGCAGAACCTGGAGAACACCTGGAACAAGCTCTACTCCATGGGCATCCTGGTCAATGGCGGCGACCCGCGCTACCTGGAGAACTGGTACCTGGCCGCCTGGGCGTACAACTCGGGCATACAGCCCGATGCCGCGCACGGCAACACCACCAACTGCACGCCGAGCGCGACCTGCACGGGGCCCGACGGCACCTGGGGGCTGGGCTGGGGCAACAACCCGATGAACCCGGACTACCCGCCCAACCGCGCCCCGTACCTGTCGACGACGTACGACGACGCCCGGCACCCGGGCAGTTGGCCGTACGAGGAGCGGATCATGGGCTGGATGGGCAGCCCGATCCTGCGCTACACCGGCACCGCCTACTCCCCGGCCTTCGCCAAGCCGACCTACCACGGCGGCAAGTCCTGGCCGCAGATCCCGCCGATCAGCCAGTTCTGCACCGCCGACAGCAAGTGCGACCCGACCTACGTCAACCAGTCCAACCCGAACATCAGCTACTGCACGCTGGCGGACCGCGAGTGCTGGTGGCACACCCCCACCACCTGGATCCCCGACTGCTCCACCACCTGCGCCACCAGTGACTACACCTGGGCAGCCGGCTCGACCGAGCCCGCCCAGTCCGACCCGCACCCGCCGACCTGCAACGTGGACCCGTCGAAGGTCCCCACCACGTCCAATGGCGCGCCGATCATCGTCGCGGAGTCGCAGAGCTATCCACCCCTGAACCTGGTCGGCTGCGCCAACCCGAACTGGACGCAGGGCGGCACCTTCAGCTACAGCTACGGGACGAACGCGGGCGGTGCACCGCTCGGCGCGATCGACACCCACCAACTCGGCGTCGGCTTCGGCGGTCACATCCTGTTCAACCACACGGTCGACGGCTCCGACCCCAGCCAGGTCGACACCGGTACCTGGACGCCGAACCTGCCCAAGCTCCAGTACTACAAGATCAAGCTGCACCTGCCGGCCACCGGCGCCTCGGCCACCAACGTCGTCTACACGATCAACCCCGGTGGGGGCGTGGCCCCGTGGAAGATCCGGGTGAACCAGGACTGGGGCTCCGAACAGTGGGTCACCATCGGCACCTTCGCGATGCAGAGCGGCGGCAACGTCCAGCTCACCAACAAGAGTGACACCTACGGCTCCGGCAACATCGACTACTCCAGCTATGACGTCGCCTACGACGCGATCGCGTTCATCCCGCAGGGCGGCACGCCGGGCCAGCCGATCGGCGGCCCGCCGACCGTCCAGGACGCGCCGAAGGGCAGCAACCCGGCCTTCATCCAGTGCGGTTGCGCCCGTCGCACCGCCGGTGACCCGGTCGACACCAGCACCGGCTACTTCGGTGACGACTTCACCGACCTGAGCACGCCGGGCCGCGGCATTCCGCTGAACTTCACCCGCAGCTATGCCTCCGCGCTCGCCGACCCGAACGGCCCCAACGGCTCGCTGGCCGTCAACGGCCCGTTCGGCTGGGGCTGGACGGACTCCTACAACCTCAGCACCACGACCGATCCGAGCACCGGCAACGTCACCGTCCACCAGGAGGACGGCTCCCAGGTCACGTTCGTGAACACGAACGGCAGCTACGCGCCGTCCGCGCCGCGCTACGACGCCACGCTGACCAGCAGCGGTTCCTCCTACACCTTCACCCGCCAGTCGAAGGAGATCTACACCTTCGACACTGCCACCGGCCACCTGACCGCCGAGACCGACGTCGCGGGCAGCAAGGCCGCCCCGCCGTACGCCACCAAGCTGTCCTACGACAGCAACGGCAACCTGTCCACCATCACCGACCCGGCCGGCCGCGCCTACACTCTCACCTGGTCCGGCGGCCACATCACCGCGCTGACCGACACCGCCGGCCGCCAGGTCAGCTATGGCTACGACGGCAACGGCAATCTGACCGACGTCTACGGTGTGGGCACCATCCGCACCCCGACGCTCCAGGACAACGACCACGCGCAGTACGGCTACACGGCCGCGCACCTGATGAACTCCATCCGCAGGCCGGCCCAGTTCGGCAGCACCGCCACCCCGTCCCCGGTCGTCTCGACGACCTACGACGCGAACGAGCGCGTCCTGACCCAGACCGACCAGGTCGGCGCCACCACCCGGTTCACCTACGGCCCCGACAGCACCACCCAGCTGGTCGCCGGCCAGACCCTGGTCACCGACCCGGCCGGCCACAAGACCCTGGACACTTACCAGAACGGCCTGCTGGTCACCGAGACCAAGGGCTACGGCAGCTCCGCCGCGGGCACCTGGAGCTACTCCTACGACCCGGTCAGCCTCGGTGTCATCGGCATCACCGACCCCAATGGCGGCCTGCAGACCTTCACCTACGACGACCACGGCAACCAGACCTCGGCCAGTGACCCCCGAGGGTTCACCACGGTCAAGGCCTACGACGCCAACGACAACCTGATGTCCACCACCGACCCCGCCGGTCTCCAGACCACCTACACCTACGACCCCACCACCCTCCAGCTCACCGGGACCACGCAGACGCCCACCGACGGCGTCACCCCCGCCCGCACCAGCACGGTCTCCCATGACGATCCGGCCCACCCCGGCGACGCCACCCGGACCACCGACGCCCGCGGCAACACCACCACGACCGGCTATGACGCGATGGGCGACGTCATCAGCGTCACCGACCCGCTCGGCAACACGACGAAGAACGGCTACGACACCGCCCGCGGCCTGCTGAGCTCCACGGTCAGCCCCGTCGGCACCGCAGCGGGCACCGCCCCGGGCTGCACCCCGCCCGCCAGGGGCTGCACGACCTACCAGTACGACGCCCATGGCAACCGCACCAGTACCACCGACCCGCTCGGGCACACCACCCTGGCGACGTACGACGCCGACAACAACCGCACCACCAGCACGGACGGCAACAACCGGACCACCGGCTACGCCTACGACGCGGACGACCGGGAGACCTCGGTCACCAAGCCGGACCACACCGTCTCGCACACCGACTACAACCCCGACGGCACGGTGGCCGACACCGTCGACGCCACCGGCGCCAAGCTGTCCTACGGCTATGACGGGCAGGGCCACCGGAACAGCCAGACCAATGCCGACCAGCAGAAGACCGCCTACACGCTGAACACCCTCGGCCAGGTACTGACCGTCACCAACCCGGCCGGCCAGACCACCACCTACGGTTACAACCCGGCAGGACAGGTCACCTCGATCAGCTACTCCGACGGCAGGACACCCGCAGTCACCTTCGGCTACGACGCGGGAGGCCGGCGTACCGGCATGACGGACGGCACCGGCTCGACGACGTGGTCCTACGACGCCTTCGGCGAGGTCCTCAAGGAGGTCAACGGCGCTGGAGCGAGTGTCGGTTACGGCTACGACAGCAACGGCAACCAGACCTCGGTCAGCTACCCGGGGCAGACGACCCCGGTCGCGCAGGCCTTCGACAAGGCCAACCACCTCACCGGCGTGACCGACTGGAACAACGCCGCCACCGGCTTCGGCTACGACGCCGACGGCAACGTGACTTCGGTGACCTATCCCAACGGTGACACCATCAGCAGCACCTACGACGACACCGACAGCATCACCGGCGCGGCGGCGGCGCACGGCACGACTCAGCTGGCCTCGCTCGGCTACACGCGGGACAACTCCGGTCAGCTCTCGGGCACCTCGCCGACCGGTCTGCCGGACGCCGCGCAGAGCTACCAGTACAGCCCGCGTGAGGAGTTGAGCTCGGCGACCACCGGGTCGACCACGACCGCGTACGGCTACGACGCGGCCGGACGTCCCACCTCCAACGCCGGCACGGCCCAGGCCTTCGACCTGGCCGGCCAGTTGTGCTGGACCCTGCCGGGCGCCGCCACCGGCAGCGCCGCCTGCGGCACGCCGCCGGTCGGCGCGACCACCTACACCTACAACAGCCAGGGAGACCGCACCGCCGCCACCCCGATCACCGGGACGGCAACGAGCTACACCTACAACCAGGCCGACGAGCTCACCGGTTACAGCGGCCCGGGGGGCACCGCCACGTACGGATACAACGGTCAGGGCCTGCGCATCAGCAAGACCGTCGGCGGTGTCAGCACTGCTTTCACCTGGGACGCGGCGGCCGCCGCCGACCTGCTCAGTGACGGCACCACCAATTACCTCTATGGGCCTGGCGGTCTGGCCATCGAGCAGATCAACTCCACCGGCAGCCTCTGGTACTTCCATGACGCCCTCGGATCCACCAGAGCGCTGCTGGACGGCACGGGCGTGGCGGTCGCCGGCTACGCCTACGACGCCTTCGGCAACCAGACCAGCCACACAGGCGTCGCCGGGACGCCGCTCCGCTTCGGTGGTGACTACAACGACAGCGAGTCGGGTCTGGTCTACCTGCGAGCCCGTTACTACGACCCGTCCACCGCGCAGTTCATCACGGTGGACCCGGCGATCGCCGCGACCCACAGTGCCTACGGCTACACCGACGACAGTCCGGTCAACATCACCGACCGGACCGGCCTGTGCTTCCCATGGTGCACCGCGCTGATCGGCGCGGTGATCGGTGGTGCGGCCGGTGCCATTGGCGGCATCGTCAGCGGTGCGGCCAGCGGTCACATCAACTGGGGAGATGTCGCGATCGACGCCGGTGCCGGCGCGGTCATCGGTGCCGCGGTCGGCGCCTGCGGTCCGTGCGGTGCGACCGTCGCGGCCTCGGCGGTGACCGGCGCGGTCTCCGGGGCAGCCGACGGCTTCGTCACGAGTGTCGGCACCCAATGGCACGACAACGGAGGCCTCGGAAAGGTCGACTGGGGGCTGGCCGGTGGCGAAGCCGCCTTCAACGGGATCATCGGTGGTGTGACCGGCGGTCTCGGCGGTCGGATCAGCACCACCTCTCCCTGGGGCCCCGCCGTGACCTCCGTCATCTCCAACATCCCCGGCCTCGGGGTCGGCGGCATGTTCGCCGGCATCGACCCGCCAGGGCTGATCAACCAGGGATGCCACCAGCAGTAGTGTCCGCGCCCTGACCGGTCGGGGTGCGGCCCGTTCCGCCGAACGGGCCGCGCCCCGGCGCTCGGCCCTGCGTCTCCCCGACCCCGTGATAGGGAAGGACCTCATGTACTACTCTCTGCGCCGCCCGCCGATCAGCGCCGGCGCCATCGCTCTGACGCCCTCCGGCCGGTGGCAGTGGGCCGCGGTGATCCCCTTGGCCGTCGCCGGGCTGGTGGCCGTGTTCGTCCGGGCGTCGGCGGGCCGGGGCATCTGCCTCGCTTTCGGGGTGGCGGTCGCGCTGCTCGTCCTGGTGCGGACCAGGGTGCTGCTGGCGCTGGACGGCGATCGCCTGGTAGTGCGGCTCTTCGTCGTCTGGAAGACCGTCGCGCTCGACCGGCTGGCCGAGGCACGTGCCCTGCCGCGGACCCGCGGTGGCCCGGTGCTGAGGATCACCGACCGCGACGGCCACGGCTGCCACCTGATGCTCTCCGGCCTGCGCCCGGCCGGACTGGCCCAGCTGCGCGCCGTGCTGCGCCGGCAGCTGGCCGCCGGCGGGGTGCGCACCACCGGCCCGGTGACCGAGCTGCTTGCGGACTGAGCCGGCCGAACGGAAGCGGCTGAACGGAAACGGCCCGGGCCCGGCGGAATGACCGCCGGGCCCGGGCCGTGGCATCGCCTGCGGCGGTACCGCCTACGGCAGCGGCACCGAGGCGAGCGAGGACGGCGGGGTGTTCTGCAGTGCGCCGCTCATCGCGTCCCGCCAGATCGGCCCGGACAGCGTGCCGCCGAAGGCCTGGTCGACGTACTTGCCGCCGATCCGCTGTCCGTCCAGCGAGGTCGGGTTGTCGGTGTCGGTGACCACCGTGGCGCCCGCCAGCTCCGGCGTGTAGCCGACGAACCAGACCTGCTCGCTGTCGTTGGTGGTGCCGGTCTTGCCGGCGCTGTCCCGGTCGGTGAGGCCGGCCGGGCTGCCGGTGCCGTCCTGCACCACGCCCTTGAGCATCGTGGTGATCTCGTCCGCGGTGGTGGCCGACATCGCCTGGCTGCACTGGCTCTGCGGCACGTTCAGCGGCTTGCCGTCGGGGCCGGTGACGCTGGCGATCGCGGTCGGCGTGCAGTACGTGCCGTGCGCGGCGAAGGTCGCGTAGACGTTCGCCATCTCCAGCGGGGTCAGGTCGTTGCTGCCCAGCGCCATCGCCGGCACCACCTGCAGCGGCTCGTTGCCGGCCTGCTGGGTGATCCCGAGCTTGTTGGTCATCTGCGCCACGTTGCACAGCCCGGCGTCCGCCTCCAGCGAGGCGAAGTAGGTGTTCACCGACTGCGCCATGGCCGGCGCCATGGTGAAGGGGCCGACCAGCGAGGTGGCGTCGTTGTGCACCTGGGCGGGGCGGAAGCCCTGGCCCTGGCAGTCCTTCATCTTCGGCCAGGCCATGCTGTACGGCGAGGGGTAGGACTGCGAGGGGTTGATCCCGTTCTCCAGCGCCGCCGCCGCCACGATCGGCTTGAAGGTCGAGCCGGTCGGGAACCCGATGCCGCCGCCCATCGACTTGGTGACGTTGTAGTTGATCTGCGTCTGGTTGGCGTTCACCCCGTACGGGCGGCTCTGGCCCATCGCGATGATCTTCCCGGTGCCCGGCTGCACGATGGTCATCGCGGTCGCCGCCTTGTCGGTGGCGTACACGTGGCCGGTGACCGACTTCTGCAGGGCGGTCTGGGCCGTGGGATCCAGGGTGGTGTGGATCTGCAGGCCGCCGCGCTTCCAGAGCGCCGCCCGGTCGGCCGAGCTGGCACCGAACGCCGGGTCGTTGAGCACCTGGTTCTTCACGTAGTCGCAGAAGAAGCCCTCGCCCTGCTGGGCGGTGATGCAGCCCTGGTTCGGCTTGTTGACGTTCAGCGTGACCGGGGTGGCGATCGCCTGGTCGGCCTGGGCCTGGGTGATCGTGCCGTACTGCGCCATCTTCTTCAGGACGGTGTCCCGGCGCTCCTTGGCGGCCTTCGGGTTGACGATCGGGTCGTACCCGGAGGGGGACTGCACCAGGCCGGCCAGCAGTGCGGCCTGCGGCAGGCTGAGGTCCTTGGCGTCGACGCCGAAGTAGCGCTGGGAGGCGGCCTGGATCCCGTAGGCCTGCTCACCGAAGAAGGTGATGTTGAGGTAGTTGGTCAGGATCTGGTCCTTGGTCAGGGTCTGCTCGACCTTGATCGCGTACTTCATCTCCTTGACCTTGCGGCCCACGTCCTGCGCCTGCGCCGCCTGGACGGCCGCCGAGTCGTTGCCGGCCTCCTCGACGAAGACGTTCTTCACGTACTGCTGGGTGAGCGTGGAGGCGCCCTGGGTGCCGCCGCCCGAGGCGTTGCTGCTCAGTGCGCGCAGCACACCCTTCACGTCGATCGCGCCGTGCTGGTAGAAGCGGTTGTCCTCGATGTCCACCAGCGCCGACTTCATCAGCGGGGATATCTGGTCGCTGGGGACCACGGTGCGGTCGCGGTCGAAGACGGTGGCGATCACCCCGCCGTTGGCGTCGTAGATCGTCGACGCCTGGCTGAGCGGGGGTGTGGTGAAGTCGTCGGGCAGGCTGTTGAAGTCCCCCACGGCGCTTTTGGCGCCCAGCCCGAGCCCACCGACGGCGGGCAGCGCGAGCCCCGCGGTGAGTGCGCCGGCCACCACACTGACACCGAGGAAGGTGGCGGTGAGCTTGGTCTTGTGGACGAACGAGCCCGAGTGCGACGAAGACATGCACTGAAGCCTAAGCACTAAAAATGAGTAAATCGGACCAATCGGCGAGCGGGATCTGTCACAAGCCTGCGACAATCGTGCACCCACGGGTGCTGGGCGGTCCGGGCCGTTCGTGTTCGCAGCGCTGTCGGGCGGGCCATCGAGCCTGGCCCGCGCACGCCGACGCCGCCGCTCCCGGGCCAGGCCCGGAAGCGGCGGCGTCGCGAGGTGACGGCGCCCGTTCGGCGTCAGGGGAGCACGCGCTCGACGGCGGCCGCGCCGTCCCGTGCGATGGCCTGGCGCGCCTTCTCGATCAGCGCCGGGGTCGGGTCCTGGCCGGAGGCCATCACCAGGTCCACCGGGTCGATCGGGCGCTCGGCTCCGGTGTGCAGCAGGCGGTCAGGGGTGGGCGACTCGCTGTCGATGGGCTCGGACATGAATGCCTCCGTTGTTCGGGGCGTGGTCGGCCGGATGGCCCTGCTCTCACGAGTGTGGAACCGAAGTGGCCCTCCGCGCACCTCCGAGAGGGGATGAATCGGTACGAACTTCGTGAAGGGTCTTCGCGGGTGTTCGCCCCCTTGGCCCCCTCGAAGGCGCCCCGGCCACGGCGGCGTGCTTAGTCTGCGGTCATGACCAGCCACGATGTGACGTCCCGAGTCGGGGCGCGTTCCCGGGAGCAGGTTGAGAGCGCGCTCGCGCGCCTGGAGTACATCGGCGACACCCCCTTCGAACCCTCGCACGCCCGCGAGGGGGCCCTGGACGGCTACCGCTGGGCGCTCGGCCGAGGCCGGCTCGCCCCGGTCACCGCGAGTGTCGCCAGCGGACCCGAGGGCCCCTGCCCGGCGCAGCTCGGCGCCGAGCAGCAGGCCGCCCAGGTGCGCCACCTGGACCTGCGACTGGACGCCGAGGTGCGCGAGTACGCGCGCGGGGTGCACGACGCGATCGCCTGGGTCTCCGGGCGCAGCGACGTCCAGCCGTAGGGCAAGACCAAAGCGCGCGGGGCCTCAGCCCAGGCCCAGGTGCCGCTGGAGGAACTCCAGCTGGTGCCCGAGCAGCTGCGGGTAGAGCGGCGAGGCGAGCCCGGAGTGGCTCACCCCGCTGAGCGGCAGCACCTCGTGCGGCCGTCCGGCCGCCAGCAGCGCGGTGGACAGCCGCAGGGTGTTGGCGACGAACACGTTGTCGTCGGCCAGCCCGTGGATCAGCAGCAGCGGACGGCTCAGCTTCGGCGCCTCCGCGAGCGGTGAGCACGCCTCGTAGCGCTCGGGGTGCTCGGCGGGGTCGCCCAGGAACCGCTCGCGCCAGTGCGTGTCGTACAGGCTCTGGTCGCCGACCGGGGCACCGGCCACCGCGGCGTGGAAGACGTCGGGGCGGCGCAGCACGGCCAGGGCGGCCAGTCCGCCGCTGAACGACCAGCCCCGGATGCCGACCCGCCCCAGGTCCAGCAGCCCGGGGTGCTGCCGGTCCACCTCGTGCAGCGCGTCCACCTGGTCGTCCAGGACCCGACCGAAGGTGTCGCCGTGGATCTCCCGCTCCCAGGCCGGGCCGCGCCCGCCCACCCCGGCGCCGTCGGTGACCAGCACCGCGAAGCCCTGCTCGGCGAACCACTGCGAGGCCAGGGTGTGCCCGGCCTGCTGGGCGAGCACCTTCTGCCCCGCCGGTCCCGCGTACGGATCGAGCAGCACGGGCAGCGCCGGGTCGCCGGGCCGGTGCCAGGAGGGCAGGTAGAGCATGGTGCGCAGCTCGCGCGGCCCGACGGCGGCCGGTATGACGCGCAGCGTCAGCACCGGGGTCTCGACGAACGCGGCGATCGGCACGGCGGGCCGACCCGGGCGCCGCACGGTGGTGCGCGGGCCGGCCTGGTCGAGGGTGCGGGCGGTGTGCACCAGGGTGCCGCCGCTGAGCCGCCCGGTGTGCACGCCCGGCTCGGAGGTCAGCCGCTCGGTGCCGCGCTCCGGGTGGTAGGACCACAGGTGGATCTCGGTCGGTTCGCTGCCGCCGGTGAAGAGCACCGTCTCGCCGTCGGTGCCGAGCACCGCGCGCAGCTGGAGGCCGGGCTCGGTGACCGGGGTGCCGGCCACCGTCAGGCGCCGGGTGTCCCCCTCGTCGAGGTGCCCGAGCAGCGCGCCGCCGGCGGTGCGCGCGGGCAGGCCGGCCACCAGCTGGACCCAGTGGTCGTCGCGCTGCTCGTGCAGCACGGTGGTGGAACCGTCGGCGGGGTCGATGGCCAGCACCCGCACGGTGCGCTGGTCGCGGCTCTGCACGGCGGCGAAGGGGCCGTGCCGGTCCCAGCCGGCGGCCGGCAGGTACTCGAAGGCGGTCCGGTCCCAGGGGACCTCGCGCCGGGTGCCGTCCAGCTCGGTGAGCCAGAGGGTGACCTCGGCGTTGCGGCTGCCGGCCGCCGGGTAGCGCATGGCGCGCGGCGGGCGGTCCGGGTTGGCCGGGTCGGCGATGTACCAGACCTGCACCTCGGACTCGTCGACCCGGGCGACCAGCAGCCGCTCGCCGTCGGGGGCCCACCAGTAGCCGCGGTCGCGGTGCATCGACTCGGCGGCGACGTGCTCGGGGGCGCCGAAGGTCACCTGCGGGCCGTCGGGGGCGGCCAGCGCCCGGTCCCCGGTGCCGTCGGCGCCGATCACGCGCAGGGTGGCGCCGCTCAGGTAGGCGATCCGGCGCCCGGTGGGGTCGGGACGGGGGTCGACCACCGCGCCCTCGGCGGGCAGCCGGCGGGCGGCGCCGGTGCCGGTGTCCACCGTCCACAGGCTGCCGGAGAGGGCGAAGACGGCGAGCTCGGCCGCCGCGTCGGTGGTGTAGGAGGCGATGCCGCGGGTCAGCCGGCGGCTGCGCTCGCGGCGGGTCCGCTCCTCGTCCGACAGCTGCTCGGCGGCTCCGCCCAGCAGCTCGGCGGGGTCGACCAGCAGGCGCTCGTGCCCGCTGTCGAGGTCCAACGCCCACAGGCAGTTGACCGGGTCGTCCCCGGCCCGGCTGCGCAGGAAGAGCACGGTGGCGCCGTCGGGGGTCACGGTGGCCTGATCGACGGCGCCGAGGGTGAAACCACGGGTCCGGGACAGCTGGTGGGGCAGCGAGATCATCGGCATGCCGGACACTCTCGCATCCGCCGCGCGCCCTGCGGCCGCCGGGGCCCGGTGGTGGCGCGGGACTCGACGGGCCGTCAGTTCATCAGCCCGAGCGTGGTGGTGAGGGTGGCGAGAGCCGCGTCCAGGGCCTGGCGGGCGGCCGGGTCCAGGCCGGCGGTCAGCTCCTCGTCCAGCTCCCGGGCGATGGCGGTGCAGCGGGTCAGCAGCTCCAGGCCGGTGTCGGTGAGGACGAGCTGCTGACGGCGCCGGTCGCTCTGGTCGCGCAGGCGGCGCACGGCGCCCAGCGCCTCCAGCCGGTCGGCCACCGTGACCACCAGGCTGGGGGCCACGGCCAGGCGCCGGGCCACCGCCAGCTGGGTCGTGGGGCCCTCGGAGTGGAGCAGGCCGAGCAGGGCGACGTCCTTGGGCTTGAGGCCGAGCGAGCCGATCCGCTCGGTGAAGCGGGCGTGGGCGAGCGCGCCGAGAAGGCCGAGCCGGTAGGTGGTGGTGGCGGTCAGTGGCGCCCGGGCAGCGGCATTCATGGCAGGAACGGTATCAGGGAGGAAATCGTTCGCCAGCGGAACGGTTGTGCCGGGTGAGGTGGGCCCCGTTCGCCCCGTGGGTCGCACAGGGCGGCCAATCTGGCCATCCGGGGTGCGCGGGCGGCCCAGCGGGGCCAGTCTGAGCACATGGGCGGAGTCGAGCGGCCACACAGGGTGACCGAGGTCGATCCGCCCAGAACACTGGAGATCTCACCCTGGAGCTGAACCGATGACCTCGGACCTGACACCGCACCAGCTCACCGCCGCCCGGCCGCCGATCGCGATCGACTACCACCCGATCGACGGCCCCGCCCAGCAGTTGCTGGTCAGTGGTGAGCAGCTGCACGCCGACGCCTGCCTCTACTGCGGCACCGATCAGCAGCAGCTGCACACTGCCGGGCACGCCTACACCCACAGCGGCGGCCTCGCCTGGGTGGTGGTCGCCTGCGCCGCCCACCTCGCGCTCGGCCGCGCCGAAGTGCAGGCGGCCCAGGCCGCCCAGGCGAACGCGGCGGGCGCCGTGCCCGCCGCGGTCCCGGATCTCGGGGCGCCGCCCGGGGCGGGCGGGGTGACGCGGGCGAGCTGAGGGTCGGTCGGGGTCCTGCTCCGGGGTCGGAGCAGGACCTTTCCTGTGTCCGCCGCCACCGAGCGGCTGGGCCGGACCGGTGGCGGGCCGGGCCGGGTCGGGTCAGGCGGGGGAGCCGAAGTCCTGGGTCCACCAGGGGCCGCCGCTGCCGTAGTGGACGCCGATGCCGATCTCCTTGAAGGAGCAGTTGAGGATGTTCGCGCGGTGGCCCGGGCTGTTCATCCAACTCTCCATCACCGAAGAGGCGTTGCCCTGTCCCTTGGCGATGTTCTCGCCCCAGCTGCTCCACTGGTAGCCGGCCGCGTCGATCCGCTGCTGCGGGCCGGCGCCGTCCGGGTTGGTGTGGTCGAAGAACTGACGGGCCGCCATGTCGTTGGACTGGCCCTGGGCGGCTGCCTGGAGCTTGCTGTTCGCGCTGAGCGGGCCGCAACCGTTCTGCGCGCGCTGGGTGTTGACCAGGCTGAGCACCTGCTGGACGTCGCTGCCGGCGGCGGCGCCCGCGCGCGGGGCGGTGGTGGTGGGCGTGGCCGCCGGGGCGGCGGTCGGCGGCGCCGCCTGGAGGGTCGAGGGCGCGGCGGACGGCGGCTGCGGCTGCGACGGGGACGGGGAGGACGACGGCGCGGCGGTGGGGCTCGGGGAGGCCACCCCGGAGACCGCGTCCAGCACCACCCCCGCGCCCGGGATCAGCAGGCCGGCCGGCTCGGCCGAGGTCCTGGGCGGTGCGCCCGCCGCGTCGGCGGTCCGCGGGGTCGGCTGCAGCCCGTCCCAGACCAGCCCGGCCGCCACCAGCGCGGCCAGCGCCCCGAGGGCCAGCACCGTCACGCGGCGGCGACCACGCGGGCGGGTGGACCGGCGCCGGCCTGCGCCGGGGCGCTGCCGCGAGCCGTGGCCTGCGGTGGGGCGGTGGGCCGCGCCGGAACGGGCCGCCGCCCGGCCGCCGTGAGCGGTGCCGTGTCCGGTGCCGGTGCCGGTGCCGTTGGCGCTCGCGGTGGGCCGGGCGTGCAGCCGGCGGGGCAGCGGCAGCAGGGCGAGCCCGGCCAGCAGCCCCTCGGCCGGGACGAGGTCGTCCGCCCGGCCCTGGCAGGTGGCGCAGTCCCGCGCGTGGCGGGCGATCCGCTTGCGCCACAGCGCCCCCGGCTGCCCGTCCCAGTCGGCGGTGAGCGCGGCCAGCTCGGGGCAGGCGGGGGTGGCGGCCAGCGCCCGGACCACCACCCGGGCGGTGTCCAGCCGCTCCTTGGCCCGCTGCACCCGCACCGCCGTGTGCTGCGGCGTCAGCTCCAGCGCCGCCGCCAGCTCGGCCCGGTTCAGCTCGCCCGCGGCCTCCTGCCACCACAGCGCCAGCAGCTCGCGCTCGGCGGGCTCCAGCCAGCGGGTGGCCTCGGCGACCTCGCGGCGCTGGCCGGACAGGCCCAGCCGGACGATCGTCAGGGCCACGAAGTCGCTGGCCGGGTCGGCGATCTCGCGCGCCTCGTCGAGACCGCCGCCGGCCTGGGCGGCCTGCTGCGCGCGGTGCCGGTCGCGCACCTGGTTCATCGCGATCGCTACCAGCCAGGACCGGAAGGCGCCCGGCTCGCGCAGCTCGGGCAGCCCGTCCACCGCGCGCAGCATGGTCTCCTGGACCACGTCGTCGGTGTCCGGATGCCCGTTGAGCGCGCGGCCCACGATGTTGTAGACCAGCGGCAGGTGCCCGGAGATCAGCTCCTGGCGGGCACGCTCGTCGCCGGTCCGTGCCCGGTCCACCACGTCCTCGTCCACTGCCCTGTCCACCGTGCCCACCCTCTCCGTCCAACGGCCTGTCCACCTTGGGAGACGCGTCCGGTGCCGGCCGATAACGAAAACCTTCTCGCGAATCCGGCCTGACGGCAGAGAATCCTAGGGACGCTCAGCGCGCGAGAACCGCCCGGGGGCGTGGGGCGGCCAGCGGCAGGCGCGCCACCAGGCGGGCGCCCTGGTCGGCGGGCTCGGCGGTCAGCGTGCCGCCGTGGTGGGCGGCCAGGTCGCGGGCGATCGCCAGGCCCAGGCCGCTGCCGCCGTGATCGCGGCTGCGGGCGTCGTCCAGCCGGGTGAAGCGCTCGAAGACGCGCTCGCGGTCCGCCGCCGGGATGCCGGGGCCGTCGTCGCGCACCTCCAGGACGGCGCAGCGCCCGTCCTCGGTGGGCCGCAGCAGCACTGTGACCTCCCGCACCGCGAAGCGCTGCGCGTTGTCCAGCAGGTTGGTCACCACCCGGGTCAGCCACAGGCCGCTGCCGGTCACCGCGACCCCCGGGGCCAGCTGCGCGCGGATCGGCAGCGGGTCGCCGCGCCGTTGGCCGATCGCCTCCTCGACCAGCTCGGTCAGGTCCAGCTCGGCCCGCGGTGCGGGCTCGGCGGCGTCGATCCGGGCCAGCAGCAGCAGGTCGGCGGCCAGCTGCTGGAGCCGGTCGGTGTCCTCCAGCGCGCCGCTGATCAGCTCGGGCCGCAGTGCCGGGTCGGGCACCGCGAGGGCCACCTCCAGCTGGGTGCGCAGCACCGCGATCGGGCTGCGCAGCTCGTGCGAGGCGTCCGCGATGAACTGGCGCTGGCGCTGCCCGGAGGACTCCAGGCGGTCCAGGGTGCTGTTCATGGTGACGGCCAGCCGGGCGATCTCGTCATGGGTGCGCGGCACCGAGACCCGGCGGTGCAGATCCCGGTCGCTGATCTCGGCGACCTCGGCCCGGATCGCCTCCACCGGGCGCAGCGCCCGCCCGGTCACCCACCAGGTGACCCAGGCCACGGTGAGCAGCAGCAGCGGCCCGCCCACGGCGAGTGCGGCGGCGGTGGTCGAGTCGGCGGCGTCGGCGTCCCGCAGCGAGGTGCCGGCGTAGACGGTGACCAGACCCTGGCCGGTCCGCGTGGTGACCTCCACCACCCGCTGGCGGTTGTCCCGGCCGAGCGGTCCGGTGTCCCAGGTGGTGCGCACGACGCCGGGGACGGTGGGCCGCTGGGCGGCCACCGGCGGGCGGCCGAGCAGGTTCTGGCTGGCGGTGAGCACCCGTCCGTCGGCGGCCACCACCTGCAGGAAGTCCGCGCCGTGGGTGGGCGTCAGCAGCGGGTCGAGCCGGCCGGCGTCGGCGAGCTGGGCCACGGTGGTGGCCTGTGCCTCGGCGTCGCTCTCGGCGTTGTGCAGCAGGTTGGCGTCCAGCAGGCCGAGCAGCGCGAGCGAGGCGAGGGCCAGGGCGGCGGCCACCACCGCGCTGGCCCCGAGGGTGGCGCGGGCCCGCACCGTCATCGGGCGCAGCCGGTCGAGGGCCCGCCGTCGGACCGCGGGGCGGGCCCCGTCGGCCGTCACGTCCGCGGCGCTGTCCGCCGCCTCAGCCACCGTCGGCCGCCAGCCGGTAGCCGACCCCGCGCACGGTCTCCAGCGCGCTGCGGCCGAACGGCGCGTCGATCTTGCGCCGCACCGCGCTGATGTGCACCTCCACGACGTTGGGGTCGCCCTCGAAGGCGCTGTCCCAGATCTGCTCCAGGATCTCGCGCTTGGCCACCACCTCGCCGGCCCGCTGCGCCAGGCACTCCAGCACGGCGAACTCGCGGGCGGTCAGCTTGATCGGGGTGCCGCCGCGGGTGCAGCTGTGCCGCGCCGGGTCGAGCACCAGGTCGCCGAACTCCAGCGACTGCGGGCGCCGCCGCCCGGTGCGCCGGGCCAGCGCGCGCAGCCGGGCCACCAGGACCACGTAGGAGAAGGGCTTGGAGAGGAAGTCGTCGGCGCCGGTGTCCAGCGCCTCGGCCTCGTCGTACTCGCCGTCCTTGGCGGTGAGCATCAGGATGCCCGCCTCGTTGCCCGCCGCCCGCAGCCGGGCGCAGACCCGGTAGCCGTTGACACCGGGCAGCATGATGTCCAGCACGATCACGTCGTAGTCGTGCTCGCCCGCCAGCCACAGGCCCTGGGGCCCGTCGTGGGCCACGTCGACGGTCATGCCCTCGGCCTGCAGCCCGCGCTGCAGCGCCGCGGCCAGTCGCCGCTCGTCCTCCACCACCAGTACCCGCATGCCGACCAGGATCCCAGGCGCGCCTAGGCGTTTGCTGAAGACGGCTTCAGCTGCCTTCAGCCCGGCTTCAGCAACCGCCGCCCATGCTGTGCCGCAGCAGTCCACAGGGCGGGTGCACGCAGGGCGCCGGTCACCGGCAACCCGGTCATCCCGGGCGATTCGGTGCGCAGTTGGCCGACCCGTCGGGGTCCGGACACCTGGTGTCCGGTCAACCGCCACATGGACTCCCGCTGGGCGGCCTACCGTCACGTGCCTGACCGGCCCACCGGGGCGGTGGGGCGGACGTCGACACCGGGGCCGCCCGGCCCGACCGGATCGGACCGGTGTGCCGGGGGCGGTTCCTCAGGTTCCCGACCGAGCCCGGCCAAGGGAGTCGGGGTGCTCGGTGCGCGGGTCGGGGATCGGCCCGCGCACCGCCGGACACCCCGTTCTCCCCGGTACATCCGTCAGACGCAGTGGAGTCGCGGGTGCGGTCTCCGCCGTCGGCGGTCGGCCGCACCCGCTCTGGAAGGAGCCTGATGCGGTCGACACAGCCGCGCCGGATCGTCGTCGTGTCCGCGAGCGTGGGGGCGGGCCACGACGGCGCCGCCCGCGAACTGGTCCGCCGCCTGCGGACGGCCGGGTTCGATGCCGAGTGCCACGACTTCCTCGACCTGCTGCCGCGCGGCTGCGGGCGGCTGCTGCGCGGCAGCTACGCGCTGGAGCTCAAGGTCGCGCCCTGGGCCTGGGGCTGGCTGCTGCGCGGCCTGGAGAAGAACCGGCACTCCGCGGCGCTGGTCGGCGCCCTGTTCGCGGTGGCCGGCGGCCGGCGGACCGCGAAGCTGGCCGGGGCCGGGACGGCCGCGGTGGTCTCCACCTACCCGCTGGCCAGCCAGGCGCTGGGCCGGCTGCGCCGGCGCGGCCGGCTGGGGGTGCCGGTGGCCACCTTCCTCACCGACATGTCGGTGCACCCGCTCTGGGTGGCCGAGGGCGTCGACCTGCACCTCGCGCTGCACCCGGTCGCCGCCGACCAGGCGCAGCGCCACGGCGCGCGCCGGGTGGAGATCTGCGACCCGCTGGTCGGCCCGGCCTTCCGCCCGGCCCGCTCGGCGGCCGAGCGGCGGCGCGCGCGGGCCCGCTTCGGGCTGCCCGCCGAGGGACCGATCGCGCTGGTCACGGCCGGCTCCTGGGGGGTCGGCGAGGTCGAGCTGACGGCCCGCGAGATCGCCGCCTCGGGCCGGGCCGTGCCGGTCACCGTCTGCGGGCACAACGAGGCGATGCGCGAGCGGATCTCCGCCGCCGGCCACGGCGTGGCGCTCGGCTGGGTGGACGACATGCCGGACCTGCTGCGGGCCTGCGACGTGGTGGTACAGAACGCCGGCGGCCTCACCTCGCTGGAGGCGATGGCCAGCGGCCTGCCGGTGGTCAGCTACCGCTGCCTGCCGGGGCACGGGGTGACCAACGCCGCCGCGCTGGACGAGGCCGGACTGGCCGACTGGATACGCGAGGAGAAGCGGCTGGGGGCCGCCTTGGCCGATGCGCTCGCCCAGGGCGCCGCGCCGCGCCGGCGGCCCGCCGCCCGGCCCGACGCGATCGTGGCCGACCTGGCCGGCGGGCTGCCCGCTCCGGCGACGATCCTGGAGGTGGCCTCGTGAAGCCGGTCCGTACGCTGGCGCTGACCGCCGGCGCCCTCGCGGTGGGCCACAGCCTGCCTGCGCTCACCTCGCTCGGCCCGCTGCGCCCGCTGCTCGCCCCGGGGCTGAGCGGCCCCGGCGACCCGGGCCACGTCGCGCTGACCTTCGACGACGGCCCGGATCCGGCTTCCACCCCGCGCTTCCTGGCGGAGCTGGCGAAGACCGGCACCAGGGCGACCTTCTTCCTGCTCGGCCGGATGCTGCAGCGGGCTCCCGAGCTCGGCCGGGAACTGGTCGAGGCCGGGCACGAGGTGGCGGTGCACGGCTGGGAGCACCGCCCGCTGCTGGTCCGCTCGCCCCGGGCCACCCGCGACGACGTGGCGCGGGCCCGCGACCTGGTGGCCTCCGTCACCGGACAGCAGCCGCGCTGGTACCGGCCGCCGTACGGGGTGCTGAGCGCCTCGGCGCTCTACGCGGCGAAGGAGAACGGGCTGACGCCGGTGCTCTGGACCCACTGGGGACGGGACTGGACCGCCTCGGCCACGCCCGAGTCGGTGCTGCGCACCCTCACCCGCACCCCGCTGGCCGGCGGCACCGTGCTGCTGCACGACTCGGACTGCACCTCCGCGCCCGAGTCCTGGCGCGCCACGCTGGGCGCGCTGCCCCGGCTGCTGGAGCTGTGCGAGCAGCGGGGGCTCGCGGTCGGCCCGCTGCGCGACCACGGGATCTGAGCTGGTGCACCCGGCCGGCCCGGAACTCCGGGCCGGCCGGGTGACCGTCAGCTCGCGGCCGGGCGCAGCACCACCGGCAGCTGCCGGTGGCCGTTGGAGATGAACGACTCCATCGGCGTCAACCCGCCCTCGGCGAGCGCCAGGTCGGGGAACCGCTCGAAGAGCGCCGGCAGGGCGACGGCGGCCTCCAGGCGGGCCAGCGGGGCGCCCAGGCAGAAGTGCGCGCCGTGGCCGAAGGCGACGTGGTCCTTGACCTCGCGGGTGAGGTCGAAGACGTCCGCGTCCGCGCCGTGCACCGCCTCGTCGCGACCGGCGGTGGCGTAGGCCGCCATGATCGCCTCGCCCTTGCGGATCAGCACGTCGCCGGCCTGGATGTCCTCCAGGGCGTAGCGCAGCGGCAGGTTGGCCACCGGTGACTGCACCCGCAGCGTCTCGTCGATCACGTCGTTCCAGGAGGCCCGGCCCGAACGGACCAGGGCCAGCTGCTCGGGGTGGGTCAGCAGCAGGTGGATCGCGTTGTCCAGCAGGTTGACCGTGGTCTCGTGGCCGGCGCTGATCACCAGCAGCAGGGTGTCGAGCAGTTCCTTCTCGGTGAGCGTGCTGCCGCCGGCGGCGTCCTCGCCGTCCGCCTCGGTGTCCCGGGCGGCGATCAGCGCACTGGTCAGGTCGTCGGCCGGTTCCTTGCGCTTGATCGCGACCAGCTCGCCGAGGATCCGGTAGACCTCCTCGGCGTTGGCCTGGGCGGCCTCGGGCGTGATGGTGGTGTCGAAGAAGCCGTCCACGCAGCCGCGCAGGCCGGGGTGGAGGTGCTCGGGGACGCCGAACAGCTCGCAGATCACCTGGATCGGCAGCGGGTAGGCGTACCCCTCGCGCAGGTCGGCGGCGGTGCCGGCGGGGGTGGTGGCGAGCGCGGTCAGCAGGTCCTCGGTGATCCGCTCGACGCGCGGGCGCAGCGCCTCGGTGCGCCGGTTGGTGAAGGAGCCGGCCACCAGGCGGCGCAGCCGGCGGTGCTCGGCGCCGTAGGCGGTGAACATGTTGTCGACCGCCACCCAGATCATCAGCGGCCAGTCGGCGGGGATCTCACCGTTGATGAGGGCGGGCCAGTGCTGGCGGGCGCTCTTGGAGACCCGGGGGTCGGCCAGCAGCTGCTTGATCAGCTGCTGGTTGCCTACCGACCACGCAACCACGCCACCAGGGAGCTCCACCTTGGCCACCGGCCCGTCCTGGTGGATGCGGCGGGCCTCGCCGTAGATGTCGCTTCCGCTCGGGTCGATCCGGAAGGGGCAGCGGTCGGGTTCCATGCAGGGCCTCCAGGGGTGGGGTGGGGTGCGGTCGGTGCCGGCTGCGGGGCGGCGGGCGCGGTGGGGATCGCCGAGGCCGTCGTGAGCAGGCTGCCGGGGGCCGCCGGATGGGCGAGCGGCGCGGTGCCGGTGGCCGGCGGGAAGTACACCGGCAGGTCGGCCAGCGCGCGGTGGAACGGCCCCGGGCGCCACCGCAGTTCATCGGGCTTGATGGCCAGCTCCAGGTCCGGCAGCCGGTCCAGCAGCTTCTCGACGGCCACCGCGGCGATCAGCCGGGCCGGGCCCTGGGCCGGGCAGGTGTGCGGGCCCGCGCTCCAGGCCAGGTGGGCCCGGTTGCCGCCGCGGGCGCGCCCGGCCAGCGCCGGGTCCGTGTTGGCAGCCGCGAAGCTGACCACCACCGGCTCGCCCTCCGGCAGCAGCACGCCGCCCATCTCGACGTCCCGCACCGGGAAGTGCACCCCGTAGTTGGCCATCGGCGGGTCGGTCCACAGCACCTCGTCCAGCGCGTCGTCCACCGGCAGGGTGCCGCCGGCCAGGTCGCCGGCGAAGCGGTCGTCGGCGAGCAGCAGCCGCAGCGTGTTGCTGATCAGGTTGAGCTGCGGCTCGGTGCCCGCGCCCATCAGCAGCACCAGCTGGTGCAGCATCTCCTCGTCGGTCAGCGCGGCCGGATGGGCCATCAGCCAGCTGGTCACGTCGGCGCCCGGCTCGGCCCGCTTGAGGGCCACCAACTCCAGCAGCGCGCCGGTGAGTTCGGCGTTGGCCCGTTCGGCGTCGACGCCGTCGAAGATGCCCGTCATGCCGGCCACCAGGCGGTCGCCCAGGTGCGCGGGGGAGCCGAACAGCTCGTTGAAGACCAGCAGCGGCAGCGCCCTGGCGTAGTCGGCCACCAGGTCGGCGGAGCCGCGTCCGGCGAAGGCGTCGATCAGCCGGTCGGCGCTGCGCTCGACGTAGCCGCGCAGCGCGTTCGGGTCGACCCGGTCCAGCGAGTCGGTCACCGCGCCGCGCAGCCGGTCGTGCGCGTCGCCGTCGCTGAACAGCGCGTTGGGCCGGTGCGCCATCATCGGCACGGCCGGGTTGTCCGGGGCGACCCGGCCGTCCGCCAGGCCGCGCCAGCGGCGGGAGTCCTTGGAGAAGGTCTCCGGGCTGCGCAGGACCTCCAGCGCCGCCTGGTAGGAGAGCACCAGGGTCGCGGTGGTGCCCGGGTAGAGCTCGACCGGGGCGAGCGGGCCGTACGCCCGCAGCCGGGCGTAGACGGCGGCCGGGTCGGTGGCGAACTCCGCGCCGTAGAGCGGGAAACCGGTGGGCCGCGGCTGGTGGGCCGGGCAACCGGGCGGTGGCGAAGGGGCGTTCACGCGGACTCCTGGTCGGTGGTGCGAAGCAGGTACTGGACGAGAGAGATCAGCGCCAGGGTGGCCGACTCCGGGTCGCGGGCGTCGCAGGTCACCAGCGGCGTGCTGGGCAGCAGGTCGAGCGCCTCGCGCAGCTCGTCCTCGGCGAACTCCGGTGCGCCGTCGAAGCGGTTGACCGCCACCGCGTACGGCAGCCCGTGCTCCTCCAGCAGGTCCATCACCGGGAAGGAGTGCTCCAGGCGCCGGGTGTCGGCGAGCACCAGGGCGCCGAGCGCGCCGAGCGTCATGTCCCGCCACAGCGGGGTGAACCGCTGCTGGCCGGGGGCGCCGAACAGGTAGAGGACCAGGCTCTGACTGAGCGTCAGGCGGCCGAAATCCATCGCGACCGTGGTGGTCTCCTTGTTCGGCACCCCGGTCAGGTCGTCGACCAGCACGCTGGCCTGGGTCATCGGCTCCTCGGTGCGCAGCGGCTCGATCTCCGAGAGGGTGCCGACGAAGGTGGTCTTGCCGACCGCGAAGTGCCCGGTGATCAGCAGCTTGACGGCGGTCTGGATGCCCTCGCCCAGGTAGCTGACCTGCCCCGGGGCGGGCGCGGCCAGGGTGCCGGGCAGCATGTCAGAGCCGGGCGCGGAGACCATCGAGCACCTCCTGGAGCAGTTGGTAGGTGGGCAGTTGGGCGCGCGGCACGGCCGCCCTGGTGATCAGGTGGCCGCTGTCGACCAGGTCGCCGAGCAGCACCTTGGTGACGCTGACCGGCAGGTGCAGGTGCGCGGCCACCTCGGCGAGCGAGAGCGAGCCGTGCAGGCACAGCTCCACCAGCCGCCGCTGCTCGGGGCCGAGCCCGGCGAGCGGGCGGTCCGGCATGGCGGTGACCAGGGTGACCAGGTCGAAGGTGTTGCGGGTCGGCTCGAACCGCCCGTTGGTGACCACGTAGGGCCGCACTAAGCCCCGGTCGCGCCGCGCCGCGCTCATCGCAGGGCTCCCAGGTCGTGCCGGGGCGGGGTGCTCAGTTCCTTGCCGAGGCGGTCCACCAGCTTCTGCATCCGGTAGCTCACCGCCTCCATGTCCACCCGTTCCCCCGCGGAGACCGCCAGGTAGGCACCGGGGCCGGCGGCGACCAGGAAGACGTAGCCGCCGGCGAACTCGATCAGGGTCTGCCGCCAGGGGGTCGGGGTGGCGCCGAGGAACCCGGCGGTGCTGCGGCTGATCGACTGGACCCCGGAGAGCGCGGCGGCCTGCCGGTCCGCCTCGTCGCGGCTGATGCCCGCCGAGTGCGCGCGCAGCAGGCCGTCGGCGGACAGCAGGATCGCGTGCCGGGCCTCGGGAACGAGCAGGACGTCGTCGAGCATCCAGCCGAGATCGTTGGTCGGGTGGCTGTTCAGCCGGCTGTTCATCGCAGGGCTCCTAGCGGGGGGCGGACGGCGGCTGTGCCGGGGGACCAGCCGCGGGTGGCTGCCAGGGGGTCAGCCGGTGAAGGGATCGTCTGGTGCGGTGCCGTCGGGGCGCGCGGCGTGGCGGCCGTAGCCCGGGGGCGGCAGGTCGGGGTCGGACTCCCGCCCCGCCCGGGTGCCGCGGGCGAAGGCGCCGAGCCGGCGGGCGGTGGCCTGCGCGTCCCTGGTCCACTCCGCGGGCAGCTCGGTGGCGGGGGCCGCGCCCTCGGCCGCCTCGGCGGCCTGCTCGACCTCGGCGAGCTGGGCCTCGCTCAGCGGCTCGCGCCGGCGCCGCTTGGGCAGACCGCCGGCGGTGCGCGGGGCGGGTGCGGTGGGCGTGACCGAGGCCGCGTGCGGGAGCGGTGCGGCCTGCGGGGGCGGCGCGGCGGTGCGCGGGGGCAGCGGGGCGGGGCGGCCGTAGCCGCGGTTGTTGAAGCCGTGGTTGTCGAGCCCTGGGGTGTCATGGCCGTGGCCGTCGTGGCCGGGGGCGACGCCGTCGCCGGGCCCGGGCAGCCGGCCGAGCGCCGCACCGTGCGCCGCGGCGGGCGTAGCGGCGGGGGGCTGGGAGGCCACGGCCTGGGGCGCGGGGTGCGGCGCGGCTGCGGGCGCCGGGGCGTGGTGCTGGGGGGCTGGGTGCTGGGTCACGGTGTGGTGGGGCGCGCTGTAGCGGGGGGTGCCGTGCGGGGTCGCGGTGTGCGGCGTCGCGGGGTGCAGGGGCGCGGGGTGCTGGGTCACGGTCTGCTGCGGCGCGGTGTGCTGGGGTGTGCTGTGCTGGGGCGTGCTGTGCTGCGGGGCGCCGTACGCCGGGGCGGCGGCGGGCTCGGGGGCGAGCGAGCTGAGCAGCACGGTCGGCAGGAAGAGCACCGCGCGCACGCCGCCGTACGGCGAGCGGGTGTCCACCGAGACGCTGAACCCGTAGCGCGCCGCCAGCACGCCGATCACGGCGAAGCCGAACTGCGGCGGGTCGCCGAGCCGGGTGACGTCCACCACGCGCTGACCGGTCAGCAACTGCCCGGCGAGCTGGGCCTCGCGCGGGTCCATCCCGACGCCGGCGTCGTCGATCACGATGCAGGCGCCGTTGTGCGCGGGCTGGAGGTTGACCTCGACGGTGGTGTTGGGCTGGGAGTGGCGGGCCGCGTTGTCCAGCAGCTCGGCCACCGCGAGCACCACCGGCTCGACGGCCCGGCTGACCACCGCCAGGTCGACCTGGGTGCGCACCTCGACCCGCTTGTAGTCCCGCACGCGGGACTTGGCCCCGCGCACCACGTCGCTCAGCGAGGAGGCCTCGCGCTGGCGTCCGGGCCAGGAGCCGCAGAGCACCGCGATGGCCTGCGCCCGGCGCCCGAACTGGGAGTTGGCGTGGTCGATCTCCAGCAGATCGCGCAGCACGGCGGGTTGGTCGTGCCGTTCCTGCATCTCGGAGATCGCCACCTGCTGCTCGTTGGCCAGCCCCTGCAGTGACCGCATCGCGCCCTTGAGCGCGGACTTGGCGTTCTGGTCGGCGCGCGTCTGGGCCTGCTCCACCGCGCCGCGGAACTGTTCGGCCACCGCGAGGAGGCTGCGCTCGTAGTCGGTTCCGGCCAACAGCGGGTCGACGGTGAGCGGCTCGACGGGGACCGGGCTGGCGACCGCGGAGGACGCGAGCGAGGGCAACTGGCGGGTGGCCAGCCGGTGCGCCTCCTCGTCCCTGGCCCGGAGGGCCTCCCGCAGTTCGGCCAGGGACCGGGCCC
Source organism: Kitasatospora sp. NBC_01302 (assembly GCF_035976515.1). NCBI lineage: Bacteria > Bacillati > Actinomycetota > Actinomycetes > Kitasatosporales > Streptomycetaceae > Kitasatospora > Kitasatospora sp. NBC_01302. The sequence continues at coordinate 2,338,608 of NZ_CP108404.1, read as the reverse complement.
TTGACCTGGCGGTGAGCCACTGGCGGATCAGCAGGCCGGCGGCCACCAGCAAGCCCGCACCCAGGCTCCAGGTCACCGCCTGCGGTATCTGTGACGACATCAAGTTCCTTGCACGAGCAGACGGTTCGTGGGGGCAGCGCAGGAGGGCCCGCGAGCGGCAGGCGCGGATCATCTAACCAGATTGACGACTGAATGTCAGAAGTCTGTCTCACTAAGTGATCTGATGAACAGTAAAGACCACGTCAGTGGCTGAAATTGATCGGTGGCCCGGTTGATGACGGACGGTCCCATCCGGGTCATCCGCAAGTACCATCCGGGCTATGACACAGGTAGCTCGGGGGGTGAATCCGGGAGCGGGGGAGCCGTCGGCGCCCTGCTTCCGGGAGCACTACATCGTCTGCGGGGCCAATGCCTTGGCACACCGCCTGATCCTGGAACTGATCGAGCACTACGAGGTGCCCGTAGTGGCCCTGGTGCCCGACCGGATGCGCGACCACGCGCCGCGGATCGAACGGATCGAGGGCGTGGCGGCCGTCCTGGAGTTCAGCAGCGTCACCCAGGAGGCGCTGCTGGCCGCCGGTGCCGACGGCGCGCGCGGGATCGCGCTGGTCGACGGTGACGATCAGGCCAACATCCACGTGGCGCTCGCCGCGCAGGGCCTCAACCCGGAGATCCGGATCGTGCTGCGGATCTTCAACCAGCGGCTCGGCGACCAGATCCAGGTCCTGCTGAAGAACTGCGCCGCGCTCTCCGGCTCGGCCACCGCCGCGCCGGCCTTCGCCAACGGCGCGCTGGCCCGCCCCAACTCGGTGCAGGTCGGCGACCGCTACCTCTACATCGCCTACGACGAGGACCTGCGGGCCGGCCACCTGTGCGTGGCCGCCGACCGGATCGACCGGCAGGACCTGACCAGGCTGCGGCTGCTGCCGGAGACCGAACCGGCCTCCACCGACTTCATCCGGCTGGCCCAGGCCTTCGGCGAGGGTGCCCCGATCCCGGTGGCGGGGGCCAGCAGGGGCAGCGGCGGGCCGGGGCAGCCGGACGGCATGGCGGTGCTGCAGACCCTGCCCACCGAGCCGCGGCTACGGGTGCCGCTGCGCTTCCGGCTGCTCTACCGCTTCCTGGACACCCTGCGGTTCTTCACCGGGGTGCGGATCCGGATGGTGCTCTTCGGCGCCTTCGCGGCGATCGCGACCGCCGCGCTGATCATCTGGTACTTCAACCGGAGCTTCGGCTGGACGCTCTACCTCACCCTGCTCGACATGGCCGGCTCCGCCCAGCCCGACCAGATGGGCGACCCGACCGCCGGCACCGGCGGCCCCTGGCAGCGGGTCGCCCAGGTGATCATCACCTTCAGCGGCATCGCCCTGGTGCCGGTGCTCACCGCGATCGTGGTCGACTCGCTGGCCTCCGGACGCCGCGGGCTGCCGCGCGCGCCGAGCGCGGGCCTGCGCGGCCACGTGATCGTGGTGGGCCTGGGCAACGTCGGCACCCGGGTGGCCACCCAGATGCACGAACTCGGGGTGCCGGTGGCCGCGCTGGAGCGCGACCCGCTGGCCCGCGGCATCGTCGCGATGCGGGCGCTGGGGATACCGGTGGTGGTGGGGGACGGGCCGCTGGTCGAGCAGCTGCGCCTGGCCAGGGCCCGGCACGCGCGCGCGGTGGTTGCCGTGACCAGCGACGACGCGGTCAACCTGGAGGCGGCGCTGGAGGCCCGCGCGCTGCGCGAGGACGTGCGGATAGTCGTTCGCCTGTTCGACGACGACTTCGCGCAGCACGTCTACGCCACGCTCGGCAACGTCGCCTCGCGCTCGGTCTCCTACCTGGCCGCGCCCGCCTTCGCCGCCGCGCTGATGGGCCGGGAGGTGCTCGGCACCCTCTCGGTCTTCCGGCACGTGCTGTTGATCGCCGAACTGGTCGCCGAGGAGGGCGGGGCGCTGGTCGGGATGAACCGCAACGAGGTGGAGGCGATCGGCGGCCTGCGGGTGCTCGCGGTGCGACTCGCCCGCTCGCCGCAGAACTACCAGTGGGGCTACGCCGACCGCAGCCGGGGCTTCGCGGTGGGCGACCGGGTGGTGGTGGTCGCGACCCGCAGCGGCCTGGCCCGGCTCAACAACGCCGCGCCGGAGCCGCTGGTGGCCGAGACGACCTAGTGCCGCGTCAGGCGGGTCAGCCCAGCAGCCCCGCCCGGCGCCACATGCCCTCGCTGCGCCGGTCGATGATGCCGAGCTCGGTGAAGAAGGCGACCGCCTTGCGGGCCCAGTCCCGCCGGGCGGCCTGCCAGTGCGGGTTGGCCGCCGCTGCCGCCTTGGCCTGCTGGACGTCGAGCCCGGCCAGCGCGTAGATCCGCGGGTTGACGCACTCCAGCACCGCCTCGTACACCAGCACGCCGATCACCTGGCGGAACACCGCCCGCCGCGCCGGGCTCATCCGGGCCCAGCGCCGCTCCAACTCCGGCTTGGCGTAGCCGATGTGCCGGGCCTCCTCGATCACGTGGATCTTCGCCACCGAGCGGGCCAGCGGCTGCAGGCTCTCGTCGCGGATCATCTCGCGCTGCATCGCGTCGGTGAACTCCTCCACGAAGATCGCGCCCGCGAAGGTCAACGTGGTGTCGTTGAGCAGCAGATGGAGCCGCCCGCGCCGCTCGGCGCGCCGGCTGGGACGGGCGGTGGGGTAGCCGGTCCTGGTGATGTACTTGGCGAACATCGTGGAGTGTCGGCACTCGTCGGCCACTTCGGTCAGCGCGTACTGCGCGTGCTGGGTGGTCAGGTCGCTGTCGTAGACGTGCCGGACCAGGCCGTGCATCAGGATCAGCTCGAACCAGATGCCCGCCGCGGTGACGCTGGCCAGCTGGTGGGTGCTCAGCTTCGCCTGCTGACGGAGCGTCATCCGCTCCCACAGGTGGGTGCCGTAGAGCGAGACCCGGTGCGGGGGAAGGGCGAACTGGTCGGGATCGATCGGCTCCTGCCAGTCGATCTCGGTGAGCGGGTCGTGGGAGTGCTTGGCCGAGACGCGCAGCAGGCGTTCGGCGTTCTGCTCGCGGGCTTCCAGGGAGGTGGGGGCAAGGTCTCGCATGCTACGGCTCCGGTTCGGGCTCGGGCTCGGTTCTCGCGCCGGCGGGGTCGGCTGTGCCGGGGTGGCCGGCTGCGCCCGGGTGGGTGGGCGTGCCGCCCAGGGCGCGCAGGGCGAAGGAGATCAGTGCGGGGATCAGGTCGTCGGGTGCCCGGCCGCCGTCCGCGAGCGGGCCCACCAGCGCCTCGCCCACCCCGCCGACCAGCAGGGCGGCGGTCAACTCGGCGTCCTGGGCAGGCAGTCGGCCGGCCGTCACGCCCTCGGCGATCCGGGCGGCGATCACGTCGCGGAACGCCCGGCGGAAGACCAGGCGTTCGGCCTCCACCTCGGGGTCGACCGGCTCGGCCAGCAGCGCGTAGGCCAGCCGCGGGTGACCGAGCGCGCGACCGGCGAAGGTGCCGATCACCGAGGCGACCTGGGCGTGCAGATCGCCGGCGAAGGCGGCCGCCTCGCGCACCGCCGCCACCTCCCGGCCGACCACGATGCCGAACACCTCGGCCACCAGCTCGGCCTTGCTCGGGAACGAGCGGTACACGCTCCCGGTGGCGATCCCCGCCCGCTCCGCGACGGCCGCCACCGAGCAGGCGGCATAGCCGCGTTCGGCGAGCAGTTCGGTCGCGGCCGTCAGCACCGCCTCGCGCTGGGCGTCGAGCCGGGCTTGGACGGCGGGGGTCTTCCGATAGGCCACGGCAAGAAGTGAAGCAGCGATTCAGTTCTTCAGCAAGACCCTGGGCGACCTTTGCCGGACAAGCGGAACCGGGGCCCCGGCGCAGTGCCGGAGCCCCGGTTCGACGGGCCGCCCCGGTGGACCGGCCCGCTACACCGGCTCGGCCAGCGACAGTCCGAAGCGTCCCTCGGGATCGGTCCACCAGTGCCGCAGTGCGAAGGAGGCGTCGGCGAGCTCGGCGGCCACCTTGTCGCGGCGGAACTTCGCCGAGATCTCGGTGCGCAGTTCCTCACCCTCGGCGAAGTCCACCTCCAGCCCCAGCGCCGCGACGGACACCCGCTGCGCGCGCCGCGAGCGCAGCCGCATCTCGATCCACTCCTGCTCGGCGTCCCAGCGGGCCACGTGCTCGAAGGCCTCCGGGTCGAAGCCGGCCTGCAGCTCGCGGTCCAGCACGTTGAGCACGTTCTTGTTGAACTCCGCGGTCACGCCGGCCGCGTCGTCGTAGGCGGCCACCAGCACGGCCGGGTCCTTGACCAGGTCGGTGCCGAGCAGCAGTGCGTCGCCCGGCGCCAGGTCGGCCCGCAGCGCGGTCAGGAAGCGGGCCCGCTCCTCGGGCAGCAGGTTGCCGAGCGTCCCGCCGAGGAAGGCCACCAGTCGCGGCGCCTGCACCGCGCGCGGCAGTCCGAGCCGCGCGGTGAAGTCGGAGACCACGCCGTGGATGGCCAGCGCCGGGTACTCGGTGGCCAGTTGGCGGCCGGCCTCGCGCAGCGCGCTCTCCGAGACGTCGACCGGGACGTAGCTCTCCAGGGTGCCCAGCGACTGCAGTGCGTCCAGCAGCAGCCGGGTCTTCTCCGAGGAGCCCGAGCCCAGTTCGACCAGGGTGCGGGCCCGGGTCACGCTCGCGATCTCCTTGGCCCGCTCGGTCAGGATGGCCCGCTCGGCGCGGGTCGGGTAGTACTCCGGCAGTCGGGTGATGTCCTCGAACAGCTCACTGCCGCGCTTGTCGTAGAACCACTTCGGCGGCAGCCACTTGGCGGGGGCGGTCAGACCCTGGCGGACGTCCGCGCGCAGGGCCTGGGCGAAGTGGTCGGCGGGGAGCAGGCGGGTGAGCTCGAAGGCGGTCATCGGATGTGGTCCTCTCGTGGTGCGGCCCAGCAGGAAGCGCGGGTGGGGGCTCAGGTGGGGGTCTCAGGGGGTGGCGGGGTCCAGCGGACGGATGGTGACGGCATCGGGGGTGGCCAGCAGCACGGACCGGTCGGGGACCGGCACCCAGCCGGGCCCGTCGTCGCCCGGTTCCGAGGCGACCAGCACGCTGCGCCCCAGCTCCAGGCGGTGGAAGAGGGTGTCGCCCCAGGTGGTCGCGGCTATCACCCGGCCGTCGGTGACCAGCAGGTTGAGCCGGGCCTCGGTGTGCGCGGCGACCTCGGCGACGGTGTCGGCCAGGGCGGCGCCCACCTCCTGGCCGCCTGTCAGCCGGCGCCGCAGCAGTGCCCAGACCAGCGCGGAGTCGCAGCGGGCCGCCAGCTCCAGCAACTCGCCCGGGGTCAGCAGCCCGGCCAGGGCGGTGGCCGTGCCCGGCCAGCCGCCGAGCGCGCCGTTGTGGCTGAACAGCCAGCCGTCACCCCGGTAGGGCGCGGCGGCGCTCTCGTCCGGGCTTGTGCCGGCGGTGGCCGAGCGGACGGCGGCCAGCAGTGCCGTGGTGCGGATCGCGCGGGCCAGGTCGGTGAGGTTCTCGTCCGCCCAGATCGGCACCGCCCGGCGGTAGCGGACCGGCTGCGGGTCGCCCTCGACGAACCAGCCCAGCCCGAAGCCGTCCGCGTTCACCGTGCCGTACCGCTGCAGGCGCGGCGCCCAGGACTGCCGGTAGAGCCCGTAGGGCGGCTCGACCAGCACCTCGGTGGCGGCCACCGGGGTTCCCAGATAGGCGAGGTGACGGCACATCAGGCGGCATCCAGATCCCGGGCGGTCCGGAAGCCGGCGAAGATCTGGCGGCGGATCGGGTAGTCCCAGTTGCGGAAGGTGCCCCGGCAGGCCACCGGGGCGACCGCGAAGCTGCCGCCGCGCAGCACCTTGTACTCGGCCTGCTCGCCGGGGGCGGCGAAGAAGACCTCCGAGTACTCCCGGTAGGGCCAGGCCCGGAAGCCCGGGTAGGGGGCGAAGTCGCTGGCTGTCCACTCCCACACGTCACCGATCAACTGCCGCACCCCGTAGGGCGATGCGCCGTCCGGATAGCTTCCGACCGGGGCCGGCTGCAGATGGCGCTGGCCGAGGTTGGCGTGCTGCGGCCCGGGAGGGGTGTCGCCCCAGGGGAAGCGGCGCGAGCGGCCGGTGGCCGGGTCGTGCCGGGCGGCCTTCTCCCACTCCGCCTCGCTGGGCAGCCGCCGCCCGGCCCAGCGCGCGTAGGCGTCCGCCTCGTACCAGGTCACGTGCAGCACCGGCTCGGCGGCCGGCACCGGTTCGAGGTGGCCGAAGCGGCGGCGCAGCCACTGGCCGTCCGTCCGGCTCCAGAACAGCGGCGCGGTCAGCTTCGCGGTCATCCGGTGCGCCCAGCCCTGCGCGGTCCACCAGCGCGGCTCCTGGTAGCCGCCGTCCTCGATGAAGCGCTGGTAGTCGGCGTTGCTGACCGGGGTGGTGTCGATCGCGAACCCCGGCAGGTCCACCTGATGCGCGGGGCGCTCGTTGTCCAGCGCCCACGGCTCGGTGTCCGTGCCCATGGTGAACGGGCCTGCGGGGATGGTCACTTCGGCCGGCAGCAGGTCGACCGGGGCCGGCTCGGGCGTCGGGGCGGAGAGCACGGCGGCGCCGCTGCGCAGCTGATGGGTGATCAGCATCGTCTCGTCGTGCTGCTGTTCGTGCTGGGCGATCAGCCCGAAGGCGAAGCCGGCCTGGAGCAGCGGCGGTCCGGCGAGTTCGACGCCGGCCAGCAGGTCGAGCACCCGGCCGCGCACCTCGTGGGCGTAGCCGCGGGCCTCGGCGGGCGGCAGCAGCGGCAGCGTGGGGCGTTCGGAGCGCGGGTGCTCGAAGGCGTCGTAGAGCGGGTCGATCTCGGGGTGCATCGGCTCGCGGCCGCCCACGTTGCGCAGCAGCCAGAGCTCCTCCTGGTTGCCGATGTGGGCCAGGTCCCAGACCAGGGGCGACATCAACCGCGAGTGCTGGGCGGTCAGTTCGGCGTCGTCCAGGCACTCGGTCAGGCCGCTGGTGCGGTTTCGGGCGGCCAGCAGTTCGGTGGCGACGGCCTCGCGCAGCCGCTCGTCGGTCAGCTCCGCGCCCGGCTCGGCCCGGCCCGGCGTGCGGTTCTGCGCGGGGCCCGGTTCGGCGTTCAGCATGGTGCGTCCTCCTCGGACTTCGGGGAGTTCCCGGACGGCGGGGAGTCCGCGGACCGGCCCGCGCCGGTGCGCGGCGGCGCGGCGCCGTCCAGCAGGTCGTCCGCCGGGCAGCGGCCCCTGGCGGTGTAGCGCTCGGCGAACTCGCCCAGTGCGGACCGCAGTCGGCCCTCGCCGGGCCGGTCGGCGAGCACCGTGTCGGCGGCCGCGAAGCAGTCGAGCGCGGCCTGGCGCAGCACCGGATCGTCCATGCCGCGGGTGGCCGCCCGGCTCCAGGCCGGCCCGCGCGGGCCCGGCTCGGCGGTGCCGGACGCGCCGGCGGCCAGCGGCTCCAGCGCGGCGAGCGCGGCGTCGACGGAGCGGGGGCCGGCGAAGAGGGCGGAGGTCAGCGCGGCGGGGACCACCCAGCCGTCGCCGGGCTGCGCGTCGATCATCCGCAGTTCCAGGTAGCCGCGCGGGCGCACCGGCGGGAAGAGCGTGCTCAGGTGGTAGTCGAGATCGGCCAGGCTCGGGCGCTCGGCCTCGGGCCGCCGCAGCCAGGCGCGGAAGGTGAGCCCGACCGGCGCGTTCCACGGCCGTCCTTCGGGCCGGCGCACGCAGAGCACCGCGGCGTCCAGCACGTAGCGGGCCCAGGCCGCGCACGGATCGCCGTCCGGGCCGCAGCCGTGCACGCCGCCCGGGGCCAGGGTGCGACTGGGGTCCATCCGGGCCCAGACGGCCTGCCGGGTGGACCGGTAGCCGGTCGGCCGTCCGTCCAGCAGCGGGGAGTTGGCGAAGGCGGCGACCAGCACCGGACCGAGCAGGTGGGCCAGGCGCCAGCGGGTGCGGAAGCCGTCGGGGCCGGCGGTGTCGGTGCCCGCGTCCAGGCAGACCTGGGTGGAGGCGGTGGCGCACATCATGATCTTGCCCCAGGGGCCGGTGCGGCCGAAGAACTCCTCCATCGCCAGGTAGCGCGGCTGGCGCAGGGTCACCCGGCGTTCCTTGGGATGGGGTTCGGTGCCGTAGCCGGCGAGGTCCAGGCCCTGGGCGGCGAAGGCGGCGCGCAGGGCGGCCAGGTCCTGGTGGGTGGTCTCCACGCAGCCGGGGAGATCGGCGGCGGCCGGGGAGCTGAGCTCGACCTGGCCGCCCGGCTCCTGGGTCACTCGCGAGCCGTTGGGGAGGAAGGGGTGGTCGGGGGGCAGGTGCAGCGCGTCGAGAGCGGCGCGCACCCGCGCGGGGTCGGGGGCGGTGTGGGGTCGACAGGAGTCATGGACGAACCACTCCAGCTCGACGCCGACCCGCCCAGGGGGGCCGATCTTGAAACAGGTGCTGGCCACGTACGCCTCGGCGGACGATTCGGTCAGCGGGGTCACCGTCGGTGGCGCCTGCGGTTCGGTGTCGAGCGACAGGCTCGACGGTCGTGCGAGGTTCACGTTGATCACCGTCCTCGTCATCCGGCTCACGACAACCTGAGGTTCCTGCCCAGTCTGCTGCGGCCCATACGGCGTCGCCCGGTGCTCGGGCCGTAACCCATGGATTCCCGCTGGTCAGGTCGGGCAACCGGGTGAGGTGAGCTGCCTCACATCTCACGCAACAGGCGCCTGGGCGGAAATATCCGGGGACCTTCTCCCCGTTTGCCGTACAGTCGATGGAAGTGGGGACGGAATCCCCGGAAAGGAGCGCAGCCATGGACACCCTGCAGGCGGGGACGTGCATCCCCGAAGCATCGCCCTGTGCCCGTGCCGCCACGCCCCGACTCCGGGCGGACGCCACCCGCAACCGCGAGCGGATCCTGGCCGCGGCCCGCGAGCTCTTCGCCGACGAGGGCGCCCTCGTCCCGCTGGACGAGATCGCCAAGCGCGCCGGGGTCGGCAACGCGACCCTCTACCGTAACTTCCCCGACCGGGTGACCCTGATCCACCAGGTCGTGCTCTCGGTGCTGGGGGGCGTGCTGGAGCAGGCCAAGGAGGCGCTGGCCGACCAGGGCGACCCCTTCGAGGCGATCAGCCGCTATGTGCACGCCGCTGCCGGCGAGCGGATCGGCGCGCTCTGCTCGCTCCTGTCCGACCACCTGAAACTCCACGAGGACGAGGACCTGCTCGCCACCCGGACCGAGCTGGAGCGCGTGGTCGAGCAACTGCTCGACCGGGCCCGGCGGGCCGGCCGGCTGCGGCCCGACGTCGGCCCCGGCGACCTGTTCGTCGCGCTGGCCCGGCTGACCCGTCCACTGCCCGGCAAGGAGTGCCTGGAGGACGAGATGTTCGTCCACCGGCACCTCCAGCTCTTCCTGGACGGGATGCGCGCCCCGGCGCCCACCGTCCTGCCCGGGCGCGCCGCCACCATGGAGGACCTGCGGCGCGCGTGACCGCCTCCGGGTCGTCCCCGGTCTCCTGATCAACCACTGAGTCGCCTGATCAACCACTGACCTGCTCGACCGTTGAACACTCAAGCTTCCCGTGGGCGCGGCACCCCGCGCCCCACCCTCAGCAACTCCTGCCGTTAGGTGAGTACAACCATGTCTCAAACCGTCCCGCAGGCCGACCCCAGGCGCTGGAAGGCACTGGGCTTCATAGCCCTGGCCCAGCTCATGGTGGTGCTGGACGCCACCATCGTGAACATCGCCCTGCCCTCGGCCCAGCGAAGCCTCGGCTTCTCCGACACCAACCGCCAGTGGGTGATCACCGCCTACGCGCTGGCCTTCGGCGGCCTGCTGCTCTTCGGCGGCCGGATCGCCGACCTGTGGGGCCGCCGTCGCACCTTCATGACCGGTCTGATCGGCTTCGCCCTGGCCTCGGCGCTCGGTGGCGCCGCGCAGAGCACCGGGATGCTGATGGGTGCCCGTGCCCTGCAGGGCCTCTTCGGCGCGCTGCTCGCCCCCGCCGCCCTCTCGCTGCTGACCGTGACGTTCACCGAGGCGAAGGAGCGGGCCAAGGCCTTCGGCATCTTCGGCGCGGTGGCCGGTGGTGGCGGCGCGATCGGCCTGATCCTGGGCGGCGTGCTCACCGAGTACCTGAACTGGCGCTGGACCTTCTTCATCAACGTGCCGTTCGCGATCATCGCGGTGACCGGCGCCGTCCTGGTGATCCGGGAGCCGGCCGGTACCCGTAACCGCAACCGCCTCGACATCCCTGGCGTGCTGCTGGTCTCCACCGGTCTCGTCTCGCTGGTCTACGGCTTCACCAAGGCCTCGGAGGACGGCTGGACCTCGCACGTGACGCTGGCCCTGTTCGCCGCCGCCGTCGTGCTGCTCAGTGCGTTCGTCTTCGTCGAGAGCAGGGTCAGCGCGCCGCTGCTGCCGCTGCGCGTGGTGCTCGACCGCAACCGCGGCGGTGCCTACCTCTCGCTCGGCCTGGCCGTGATCGGGATGTTCGGGCTCTTCCTCTTCCTGACCTACTACATGCAGACCGTGCTGGGTTACTCCCCGGTCATGACCGGCGTCGCCTTCCTGCCGATGGTGGCCGGCATGATCACCGGCTCCACCCAGATCGGCGCCCGGCTGATGAACCGGCTGCCGGCCCGGGCGCTGATGGGCCCCGGCTTCCTGGTCGCCTCGGCGGGCATGCTGATCCTGACCCAGATCAAGGTCGACTCCTCGTACTGGCTGATCCTGCCCGGTCTGATCCTGATGGGCCTGGGCATGGGTACCGCGTTCATGCCGGCGATGAGCCTGGCCACCTTCCGGGTCCGGCCGCAGGACGCCGGTGTCGCCTCCGCGATGGTCAACACCTCGCAGCAGGTCGGCGGCGCGATCGGCACCGCGGCACTGAGCACGGTGGCCACCAGCGCCTCCAAGGCCTTCGCCACGTCGCACCCGATCAACCCGAAGTCGCCCGTCGAGCTGCAGATGCTGGTGCAGGCGCAGACCGCGGTGCACGGCTTCTCCACCGCGATCTGGTTCTCCTTCGGCATCCTGCTGGCGGCCGCCGCGATCGCCACGGCGCTGCTCAACGGCGGCGGCAAGGCGAACCTGGTGGCTGCGGGCGCCGAGGGCGAGGTCGTCGATGTCCCGGTGATGGCGCACTGACGGCTCCGCGGCAGGAGCGCTGACGCTGCGTCGTACGCACAGCTGGTGGGCCGGATCCCTTCGGGGGTCCGGCCCGCTGTCGTCCGCGCGTCGTCGCCGGGGCGTCGCTGTCGGGGCGTCACGGTTTGCGCGTCGCGGGCGCCCGGAAACGCGCTGGACGGTGGCGGCCGCGCCGTGGTCGACTCCTGCGTCGGCACCGAGGGCGGTCGCCCCCGCGAACGGTCGACACCGCACGGCGGAGCTGGACTGAGCTGCGCGGGGCGAGGGGTAATTCCCTGGTCGCCGTGGACCCGGCGTTCATAGGATCGACGCCATGACGGCACCCGAACCCGTACCCGCGTCCGTACCGGCACCCCCCGTGCCCGTGCCCGTACCCGCGTACCCGGCCAAGCCCCGGCCTGGCGACCGCGTCGCGGTCCTCTCGCCCTCCGCCGCGCTGCCCGGTCTCTTCCCGCACCCCTACGAGCTGGGGCTGCGCCGGCTGCGCGAGGAGTTCGGCCTCGAACCCGTGGAGTACCCGGGCACCCGCAAGCTCGGCGCCACCGCCGAGGAGCGCGCGGCCGACCTGCACGCGGCCTTCGCCGACCCGGGCATCAAGGCGGTGATCGCCACCATCGGCGGCGAGGACCAGATCACCGTGCTGCCGTACCTGGACCGGGAGTTGATCCGGGCCAACCCCAAGCCGTTCTTCGGCTACAGCGACAACACCAACCTGCTGCTCCTGCTGCGCAACCTGGGCATCGTCAGCTACCACGGCTGCTCGGTGATGGTGCAGCTGGGACGCGGCGGCGCGCTGCACCCGGCCACCGCCGAGTCGCTGCGCGCGGCGCTGCTCGGCTCCGGCGCGTACGAGCTGCGGCCCAGCGCCGAGGTCGGCGACGTCGAGCTGCCCTGGACCGAGCCCGACCTGCTCGCGGGCGAGCCGGTGATGGAGCCGGGGGAGGGCTGGACCTGGCACAACGCGGACCAGGTGGTCGACGCCCCGGGCTGGGGCGGCAACCTGGAGATCCTCGCCTGGATGGCGATGGCCGACCGGGAGATCGGCCCGGTGGAGCAGTACGCCGGGCAGGTGCTCTTCCTGGAGACCTCCGAGGAGATGCCGCGGGCGGACGAGGTCTACCGGATCCTGCGCAACCTCGGCGAGCGCGGGCTGCTGCGCCAGTTCCCCGCGCTGCTGATGGCCCGGGCCAAGAGCTGGAGCTTCGAGCAGATGCTGGAGCCGGCCGCCAAGGTCGAGTACCGCAAGGCCCAGCGGGCCGCGGTCCTCCGCGCGCTGGCCGAGTACGCACCGCAGACGATGGCCGTCTTCGACGTCGACTTCGGCCACACCGACCCGCAGCAGATCCTCCCCTGCGGCGGCCGGATCCGGGTGGACGGTCCGGCCCGGCGGATCACCGTCTGGTACTGAGCTGTTCGGTACCGAGCTGTCCGGTACTGAGTCGTCCGGTACCGGGCCACGGGAGTCCTCGGCGAGCCGGGCCGCTGATCAGCCGCGCAGCGTGCCGACCAGCGTGCTCAGGTCGGCGGCCAGGCGCAGTTCGGTGGTGCGCAGGGCCGGGTGCTCGAGCCAGTGCAGGCGGGCGGTGTCCGGGCGGCCCTCGTGCTGTGGGGGCCAGGTGGTGCAGGGGGTGAAGTCGTCCACCGTGACCGTGCCGCCGGGCGTCAGCAGCCGCACCGGGTCGGCCGGCGGCTCGACGCCCTTGCCCTGGCCGCCGCCGTCCAGCACCAGCAGGTCGAACGGCCCGCGCCGGTAGAGCTCGCTCCAGTCGCCGGTGACCACCTCCACCTGCGGCTGGTCGGCGAAGACCGCGGCGGCCACGGCGGCGCGGGCCGGGTCCCGTTCGACGCTGACCAGCCGCACCCCGGGCCCGGCCCCGCTGGCCAGCCAGGCCAGGCCCACCCCGCACCCGGTGCCGCTCTCGCCGATCCGGGTGGCCGCGCCGTGCGCCAACGCGCTGATCAGCAGGCCCTGTTCGGGGCGGCAGGAGTTCTCGAAACCGTGCGCCCGCGCCGCCGCCAGCGCGCGCCGGACCAGCGGCGGCAGGTCGGTGGCGAGGTGCAGGGCGGTGCCGTTCAGGGACATGGGCGGTCTCCGGCGGGGCGAAGTCGTCAGTGCTGCCTTGAACCTGATGATTGATCAGCTGCCGTTTGTGTGGCAAGTGCGCGCAATGCGGGACGGACATGTATGGACACCTTTTTGGCTGTCCCCGGGTCTTCCACCGTTCACCCTCCGCTGGAATCATCCCCCTACCCGCAAGTAGCCAACTGCGCCCCCGCCTTCAGGAGGACCCGTGTCCCCGCTCTCCCGCCGCGCCCTGCTCGGCTCGGCCGCCGCCTCCGGTGCCGCCCTCGGCCTGGGCGCGCTGCCCGGCTCCGTCCAGCAGGCGCTGGCCGCGCCGGCCGCGCCCGGCACGATGGACGATGTCGAACACGTCGTGGTGCTGATGCAGGAGAACCGGTCCTTCGACCACTACTTCGGCACCCTGAACGGCGTGCGCGGCTACGGCGACACCTCCAGGGTCCGGTTCCCCGGCGGCTCGGACGTGCTGCGCCAGAAGCTGCTCGGCACCGTCGGCGGCACCGACCTGCTGCCCTGGCACCTGGACACCTCCACCAGCGACGCCCAGCGGATCTTCGACCTGGACCACTCCTGGGGCGGCACCCACAGCGCCTGGGCCAACGGGCAGTGGAGCAACTGGGTCCCGGCCAAGACCTGGTACACGATGGGCTACTACACCCGCCAGGACATCCCCTTCCAGTACGCGCTCGCGGACAACTTCACCCTCTGCGACCAGTACTTCTGCTCCGCGATGACCTCCACCGACCCGAACCGGCTCTACCTGTGGTCCGGGATGATCGACCCGAACGGCACCGGCGGCGGCCCGGCCACCGACAACAGCAAGTCCGGCTTCACCTGGACGACTTACCCGGAGCGCCTGCAGGCCGCGGGCATCTCCTGGAAGGTCTACCAGCAGCAGGACAACTTCGACGACAACGCCCTGGCCTGGTTCAAGAGCTTCCAGACCGCCCCGCAGGACTCCCCGCTCTACCAACGCGGCATGGCCCGGGCCGGCGCCGACGACTTCGCGAACGACGTGGCGGCGGGCACGCTGCCGGCGGTCAGCTGGGTGGTCGCCCCGACCGCGCAGTCCGAGCACCCCAACTACCCGCCCGCCCAAGGCGCGGACTTCACCTCCGCGTACGTGCTCCAGGCGCTGGCCGCCCACCCGGAGGTCTGGGCGAAGACCGTGGTGCTGCTCAACTACGACGAGAACGACGGCTTCTTCGACCACGTCGTGCCACCGGTGGCGCCCGACGGCACCCCCGACGAGTTCATCGGGGGCGTGCCGATCGGCCTGGGCCCGCGGGTGCCGATGATCGTCATCTCGCCGTGGAGCCGCGGCGGCAGGGTCAACTCCGAGGTCTTCGACCACACGTCGGTGCTGCGCTTCCTGGAGAACTGGACCGGCGTGAAGGAGACCAACATCTCCGCCTGGCGCCGCACCGTCTGCGGCGACCTGATGTCCGCCTTCGACTTCACCACCAGCAACCGCACCTTCCCGGCGCTGCCCGACACCAAGCAGCTGCTGGCCGACCTGGCCGAGCAGGACAAGAAGCTGCTGCCGCCGCTCTTCCCGCCGGTCATCCAGAAAGCCCCCCAGGTCGAGCCCGGCGACCGGCCCGCCCTGCCCACCGGCTACCGCTTCGGCTCCTCCTCGCGCACCGACACCACCACCGGTCAGCTCTGGATCACCCTGGGCAACCTGGGCACCTTGGGCGCCGGGATCTCGATGTACACCGTGAACTTCCGCCAGTTCGGCGCCTGGCGCTACACGCTGCCGGTCGGTGGCACCGTCAGCGACTTCTTCAGCGCCCTCGGCGTCAGCGGCGGCCCCTACGACATCGACGCGCACGGCCCCGACGGCTTCCTGCGCGGCTACCAGGGCGACGTGCGCACCTGGAGCGACCCGGCCAAGGGCCACCCCGAGGTCGCCTCGGTGGAGACCCCCGACGGCGTGCGGATCACCCTGACCAACCAGGGCGGCAAGCCGGTGGTCTTCACCATCGGCGCCAACTCGGCCTTCGGTGCCGCCGGTTCGACCCCGGCCACGGTCACGGTCGCCCCCGGCGGCAGTGCCGAGGCGGTGCTGGCGCCGACCGCCGCCGGCCGCTACGACTACACGGTCACCGCCGACACCGCCGACGCCTTCGCCCGCCGCTTCGCGGGACGCCTGCAGCCGTAGCCGTCCGCCCACCTGAACCTGAGCACGGTGTAACACCGGCAACGCGAACAACATCCGCTCCGGAGCCGAGCCGGCCGGTGCGTCACCCACGCACCGGCCGCCGGCTCCACCGCTCCCGCACCTCCCCACCGCGCGGCCGGAGCGGCCATCCCAGCGATCAGAGGGCTGCCGGTCACCGGCCGCCGGGCCAGCCGAACAGGCCCAGGACCGGCCGGTCCCGCAGCGCGTTCGCGTACTCCGACGACTCGTCGAACTCACGGAAGTTGGTGATCGGATCGTCGGCCGCGTACAGCATGGCCACGGCGCACGGTGTGCAGAAATCCTGTCCGGTGTCGAGGTCCCGCAGGTTGGCGTATCTCTGACATCCTGCCCACTGGCAAGACCTGCGGTGCTTGGCCACCTACCTGCTCAGCCCCTTCGGTGGTTCTCGTGGTGCTGTGAGGCTAGGCGATCGCCAGGACCTCGCACTGCTGCCTGTCACTGGTCCACTGCCCGGCCGCGCTGAGGTCGAGGCGCTCCAAGAAGTTCACCAGGGCACTCCGGGCGTCAGCGGCGACGGCTTCCGGTAGCCGGGAGGACAGCGCCGGGGGCAGGGCCGCGCGCAGCGCAGGATCTTCGGCAGCCATCCCCAGCAGCATGCTCACTGGCACTCTCCGGATGGTGTGCTGGACTGGGGGCGGGACAGGTCCCCGGGGCGCTGCATGCCCCGGGGACCTGCCTTGTGTGTGGTGAGGGAGGGTCAGGCGACCAGGTGGTCGAACTCGCCGGCCTTCGCCCCGGCGACGAACGCCGCCAGCTTGGTTCGGGTGGCGGTCAGCGGGACCTGCGACGGGTCGGTGGTGATGCCGATCCGGATCCGTCCCTCGGGGGTGACGGCGAGGCCGATCGAGTCGTCGAGTTGCTGCTTGTTGGACTGCTCGACTTGATCCACTGGAGGCCGGGCGCGCCCTCGGGGTTGTACCCGTCGACGGCGATGGCACTGGACATGGTGGTGCTCCTTCCCGTTGATGCCGATGAGTGCGGTGATGGTGCGACGCCCGCATGCCGTAGCCCGGCGGCGGGCTGCAGCGGGGCCGCGAGATCTGCCATGCCGACGACCGTACGGAGTTGCGGGTGACGGCTTCCACGAACGTGCGCGAACTTGCATGCGATCAACCGTGAGAGGTAATCGCCGATGTGATCAGAGCACGGGCGTCAGCGCCGTAGACAGCAAGCTCGGCGAGGGTCGAGAACGCCTGGACGTACAGGGACAGTTCGTGCGGCTGCGTGATCGTCAGCCATGCAGACACAAGCTCCACATTGACTTGCACGTCATCGAAGATCCAGAAATCCTCCACCGGATGCATGGCACTCCGATCCGCGGAATCCGGGATGATCCCGAGGCTTACGCTGGGCAGTGAGCTGACCGTGATCAGATGGCTGAGCTGGCCGGCCATCACGTCTGTGCCGCCGACCAGCTTCCGAAGAGCGGACTCCTCGATCAGGACGGCGAAACGGCGGGCACCCTCGTGCAACACCCGCTGCCGCTTGACCCGGACCGCGACCGCGTCCTCGACGTCCTCCGGCAGTCCCCGCCGGCGCGCGGTCCCTTGAAGGACTGCCCTCGTGTACGCCGCGGTCTGGAACGGCCCAGGGATCAACCATGATGAGTAGGAACGGAACCGCTGCGTGCGTTCGAACAGGGGGCTGGCGGACTCCTGCGCGCGCTTCAGGCCAGCGCGCTCCATCCGGCGCCACTCGACATATGTTCCCTCGATACCGCGAGCAGTGGCGATCAGATCCGCGACCTGCTCCTCGGCCCCACAGTGCAGCGCCCATACCCGGATATCGGTATCTGACGGTGGGGTACGACCGTGTTCGATCCGCGAGCACTTGGACTCGTGCCACCCGGCGCGAACAGCCAGCGCCCGCGCGGTGAGTCCGGAGTCCTTCCGGATCTCGCGCAGGCGCTGGCCCAGGTCTCGCCGTGCTTGCTGAACGGCGGAGTACTGCGACGTCATGAAGGATTGGTCCCCATCACGCAGGTCGGTACTCCGAGTGCGGAACGGCCCGGTCCCACACTGTCTCGAAGGCGGCCGAGCAGAGCCGTACGGTCTCCTGGTCCTCTGTCAGCTCGGGTGCCGTCGGCTCGCCGTTCCCATCGAAGTGGTTGACGAGCAGCAAGCGGTCATCGAACAGCCAGAAGTCGTTTCCTGGCAGAGGCACAGCGGTTGCCCGCCGTCGCGGCAACCACCTGACGTCCTCCCCAGCGGTGATGTTGAGGCCGTCGGTGATGTCGTACTCGAAGCGTACGTAGTCGCTGATCGGCTCCGAGATGATGCGGGCCCTGCGAACCACGACGCCTCGGCTGATTGCCTCGGCAAGCATGGCGCCCCACTCCGGCCAGCGCGCGACGGGATCCAGACGGTGACCGCCCTGCCAGTCGATGAAAGCAGGATCCGTCCGCATGTACCCGTCGCGCGTCTCCAGATGCACGGCGGATCGCTCACAGCGCCGCAACAAGTCGTCAAACCTGTTCGGGTCCAGCGTCACCGCTCACCTCCGGAAAGAACTGCATCATGCGCCTGGGCCACTCGATGACGGTCTCGTGGTCGGGGATCTCCATCTGCGCGAGCCGCTTCGGGTCCGTGACCTTCCACGACTGGACCAGGTAAGTATCGGTCTCATCGTCGTAGTAGAGGGTCGGCGAGTTGTTGACCGGCGACTCCGGATCTTTTCCCAGCTTGTGAAGTGCCATGGCGACCTCCAACTGTGAAGCGGACGATCTCTGTGCAGGCTTGCACGCTGAGCAATCTTGTCGCCACGATCTTGCGCGAACTTGCACGGCGCCCGTCAGTGATTCGAGCAGGTGGGCGATCCTGTCCGGTGAGCCCGCCGACTCCTGGGAGATGGGTGAGGAGCGCGTGCTGCCAGCATCCCTCAACGGCGACGCGCGCGATCTGCCAGCGTCGCACCCGGGGGTAGGTCCAGTGGTGGCGCCTCCTCGATGGTCGGCGTCTTCGTGGCGGTGGAGTGCGAACGGCGGACATCTCTCCGGGGGGAGAGTTAGATTGAGGGCCTGAGTGATCGTCAGCGGGGGAACCATGAGCATGGAGATACGGCCGTTCGACGCGGCGACGGCTTCGGAGCGCGAACTCTCCGAGTACCACCTCGCCTCGGCGGCCGCCTGGCGGGTCGACTTCCCCGAGGAGCCATCGGCCGGCTACGAGGCCACGGTCGGCCGACTGCGGACACCCTGGCCGCACGAGGGGAGGTGCCGGTACTGGGCCGCCTACGTGGACGGGGTGTTGGTCGGTCTGGGCCGGCTCGCGTTGCAGGACGGCGAGAACAGCGGGATCGCGCAGGTGACCGTGACGGTGCATCCCGAGTACCGGCGCCGGGGGATCGGCACCGCCGTGCTGCGGGCCGTCCTGCCGGCGGTGCGGGAGACCGGGCGGCCGACGGTGACCGGCGAGGCGATGAAGTCCGGCTCCCCCGGGGACCTGTGGGCCGTTCGCCTCGGGTTCCGGGTGGTCAACCGCACGGCGATCATGATGCTGATGGTCGACGAGACCGAGCCGGAGCGGTGGGACGTGCCGGTCCCGGCCGGGTACCGCCTGGCCGGTTGGGTCAGTACGACCCCGGAGGAGCTGATCGAGGCGTACGCGGCCGCCAGGGAGGCGGTGCAGGACGCGCCGATGGGCGAGTCGAGTATCCAGATCGCTCGGTGGGACGCCGAGCGGATCCGTCGGGAGGAGCGGGAGCTGGCCGACCAGGGTGCCGAGGAGCGGGTGGTGGTCGCGGTCCACGAGGCGAGCGGTGAGATCGCCGGTGTCACGGGGCTCCTCACCTACGCCTATCGTCCGGACAAGTCCTACGTGAACGACACCTCCGTGGTGCGGGCGCACCGTGGACACGGCCTCGGCCGGGCGCTGAAGGCGGCCATGACGCGCCAGGTCCTGCGGGAGCGACCGCAGGTGCGGCGCATCGTGACGAGCAACAACGAGGACAACGTCCACATGATCGCGGTGAACGAAGCCATCGGGTACCAGGTCCTCCGCCGCCTGATCTGGGTGGAGACCACCGCCGACGGGTTGACGGGGGCGCTGAGCCGGTAGCTGGTGGTGGTGGTCAGAGGAATGCGAACCGGCCGGTCTTGACGCCGGTGATGAAGGCCGCGAAGGCGGTGGTGGTGAAGAGGAGGGTGGGCTCGTCCGGGTTGGTGGAGTCCCGGAGGGGGACGAGCCCGGGGATGTCGGCGGCGATCTCGATGCAGGTGCCGCCGTTGTTGCTGTGGCTTGACTTGAACCAGTTGGCCTGGGAGAGGTCCGGGTCGGTCATGGGCACAAATTGTCCCGCGCCCTGGTGAGCGGGACAAGGGTGCCTCGGAACGGCTCCGGGCCGACCTGAGGAGGTCAGGCCGGCCCGGCTGATGTGCGGTCAGACAGAAGTGAACTGGCCGGCCTTGACGCCGGTGATGAAGGCGGCGAAGGCGGTGGCGGGGAAGAGGAGGGCGGGCTCGTGGGGGTTCTTTGAGTCACGGACGGGGACGAGTCCGGGGAAGTCGGGAGCCACCTCTACGCAGGAGCCTCCGTTGCCGCTGTGGGACGACTTGAACCAGGCGGCACCGGTCAGGTCTACGGAGTCGGTCATGGATGAAGTTCCTTTCGGGCCTTACGGATCAGAGCTACAGAGGCGGCCTGTGTGAGCGCTTCCACTTGCAACTGATGGTAGGCCCTCTCCCACGCCCGGATAGTTTCATCCTGCCTCACGACCTGGCCTTGTTCGGCTGACTCGGTGTAGCCCACGACGGATCGGTCCGGAAAGGTCAAGAGGGTCATGAACGCGGTGAACGGAACATGCTCTGCCATGCTGAAGGGTGCGATCTGGATGATCACTTGAGGGCGTGCAGCCATGTCGATCAGGTGATCGAGTTGGGCACCCATCGTCTTTGCACCCCCGATGGTGCGGTGGAGGCAGCTCTCGTCCATGATTGCGTGGACAAGCGGCGGTGCGGCTCGGCGTAGCAGTCGCTGGCGTGTCGCGAGGAACCGCCGCCGTTCGTCGGCCTGGTCCTGGCTGGCGCCGCCGCGCTGGACGGCCGCCGCCTCCAGGGCTGAGGCATAGTCCGGGGTCTGGAGTAGGCCGGGAATCCGGTTCGGCTCGAAGATCCTGATCTCCGCCGCCCGCGCCTCCTGTGCCGCGTGCTCCGGGAAGCCCTCCAGCAGTGCGGAGTTCTTGATCCCCCGCACCATCAACTCAAGGGTCTGACCCGTTCCCAGGGCCGAGTCCGCCGACTTTGCGAACTTCAGGGTGGGGGATTTACGGGCCGTTTCCAGCGCGGAGATGTAGGTGTCCGAGTAGCCGATGCGCCCGCCCAGTTGGGTCTGCGACCAGCCGCGCGCCTCCCGCGAGGTGCGGAGCTGGTGTCCGAAAGCGGCTCGGGGGGATGACTGGGGATCAAGCTTCTTCCGGTTCACGGGCACTCCTCGGACTCCACTTAGCCCATGGGCAAGTTGAACAGTTCCCGAGCGTACGGGACAGTGGGCGCTCTCGGTAGTGGATCGATTACGGAAAGGAGTGGCCATGCCCGCGTACCCGGCATCCCCCACCACTGTCTACCGTCCCCAAGTCGGCCAACTGGTAGCCGACTTGGCCAACCACGGCAGACAGGGCATCTACATGGACACCTTGGGTGGCCGCGCCTACCTTCGCCCGAATGGGGGAGGCTGCGAATGGGACACCGACCCCGATCGGCTCGAACCCGTGCTCGACGCACCGGATCTGGCGCCCGTCGTCCAGCGCAACGCGCCCCGCTGCGCCGCCGATGTCCGGCTGCCGGAGGTGCCGCCGCTTCCCGTCGCGCCCAACTCCGGCCCGGAGCCGACGGCATGATCGACCTCGCGCCGTCCATGCTCCCCACGCCCCCGATCTCACCCCAACCCCCTCCCCTCCCCGCTCCCGTCCCCGGCTGCCAGGAGTGCGCGCGCCTCGTCCACAAGGAGCGCGCCGACACGGCCAACGGTGACCCGAGCGGCGCTGTCGACGCCCGCGTGCTTCGCCGTCGGCACGGCCTCCAGCACACCAAGTGCACCTAGCCCGAACGAAGTTCTCCGCAGTTAGCCCGCACCACCCGCACCACCCGCAAGGAGGCCCCGTTGTCCTGGGACCGGACTCACTTCACCACCCCGCCCCGCCGCCGGATCGCCGGCCAGGCCGTGCTGCTCCATCCCGACGACCGCTCCGTGCTGCTCCTGGAGTTGGCCCACCGTCCCTGCCTCAATCTGCCCGGCGGCCACAGCCGGTCGGACGAGGAGCCCCGGGCGACCGTGCAACGCCTGGTCAGGGCCCAACTCGGGCTCGCGCTGCCGTTCGGCGGGGCCGACCTGGCGACCGTCGACTACGCGCGCGCCAAGCCCGAGTCCGGCGTGTGCGAGGGCTACAACTTCGTCTTCGCCCGTGAACTCACCGCCGCGCAGGCCGCCATGGCCCGCCCCCGTGCGGAGGCGGGCCCGGACCTGCGTGCGATCCACTGGGTCAGGGTCGAGCACCTGCCCACGGTCTGCGCGGACTACCACGTGCGGCGGATCACCGAGGCGGCCTCCTGGCTCGCGGACGCCGCCTCGGCCGTCCTCCTCACCAACGGCGCCCTGGCCTGACCTCGGCCTCGGGCCGCCACCCCAGGCCCGACCGCCGCCCCCTCGGCCCCGCCCCGCGCTCTCAGCCCTGCCCAGCGCCACCCCGACGCCTGGCCGTCTCGCCGAGGGCGGCCAGATCCCGCTCGCCGTCGCCGTGCGCGATGCTCTCGATCAGGGCGTCGCGCAGCACGCTCGCGATCGGCATCGGCACCTTGGCGGCGGCGCCCGCGTTCAGCGCCAGGCCCACGTCCTTGAGGCCGAGCACGAGCCGGAACGCCGCCGGGTCGTACCGCCGTTCGGCGATCATCGAGCCGTAGCCCGCGTACACCGGGCCAGGGAAGAGCGTGCCCGAGAGCAGCTCCACCAACTGGTCCGCCGCCAAGCCGTTGGCCTCGGCCAGCGCTGTCGCCTCCGACAGTGCCTCGATGGCCGAGATCAGCATGAAGTTGACGCTGATCTTCGCGATGTTCGCCAACTCCGGCCGCTCGCCGAGCCGGTAGGTCTGACGCCCCATCGCCTCGAACAGTGGTGCCACCCGGTCGACCAGCGAACTCTCGCCTGCCGCCAGGATGCTGAGGTTTCCCGCGGCGGCCACGTCGGTGCGGCCCAGCACCGGCGCGGCGACGTAGCCGATCCCGTGCCGTTGGTGCAGCTCGGCGGCGCGCCGGGCCAGCTCCGGCGAGACGGTGGCCATGTTGACGTGCACGCTCGCGCCCGCCGCTGCCAGCAGCTGTTCGTCGAGCAGCAGCTCCGTCACCACCGCGTCGTCCGCGAGCATCGAGACGACCACGTCGGCCGCCATCGCCTCGGCCGGCGTCGCCGCCGCCTCGGCGCCCAGCTCGACCAGTGCCGTCACCGGCGCGGGGGAGCGGTTCCACACCCGCACCCGGTGGCCGGCCTTGACCAGGTGGGCGGCCATCTCCCGTCCCATCCCGCCCAGCCCGATGAATCCGACATCCAGTCCGACTGCAGCCGACCCGGCCTTCGCTTCGACGCTCACGAGGTGTCTCCTTGTCTCTGGTGGTGACTCTACGTATCCGACAGTCTCGCATCCTTCCGGGTCGGCAGGGGGTCGTCACCCCGGGGCGTACATCTGTGGGCCACTACGCAGGCCGCGGGTCAGCCCGTGGTCGGATGTGTTCGCATGCGACGCGTGACAGCGTTCGACTCATGGATACGAACCGGCACCAGACGGACCATCAGCAGGCACCCATCACGATGACGCGCCGTCACATACTTCGCGCCGCAGTCGCCGTCGGCGCCGCCGTTCCGCTCGTCGCCGCCGCACCCGCGTGGGCGGCTCAGGCGACCGCCGCCGCGGCTCCCGGCCCGGCGCAGTTCACCCTCCCCACGCCGACCGGGCCGCACCCGGTGGGCACGGTGGCGCTGCACCTCGTCGACAGCTCACGGCCGGACCAGGTGGCCGGCCCGGGGCACTTCCGCGAGCTGATGGCCAGCGTCTGGTACCCCGCCCGGGACGTCGAGGGGTACCCGGCGGCGCCCTGGATGACCACGGGCGCCCTGCGCGCGTTCCTCGTCTCCGGTGGCTACGACATCGACCCCGCCCTGGCGCCGCTCACGGCCGGCCACGAGGGCGCTCCGGTGCGGCGTGGCGACCGGCGGCTGCCGATCGTCGTCTTCTCGCACGGCGCGCACAGCCACCGCAGCGACCACACCACCATCGTCCAGGAACTCGCCAGCCACGGGTACGTGGTGGTCACGGTGGACCACTCGTACGACTCGTTCAGCGAGTTCCCCGACGGCCGGGTGGTCACCCCGGTCCAGGACCCGGCGTACATGCCCGGTCCCAAGGACTTCGCCACGGACCTGCGGTTCGTCCTGGACCGCGTCGAGGACCTCGCCGCCGGGCGCAATCCGGATGCCGAGGACCGTCCGTTGCCCGCCGGCCTGTCCGGCGCTCTCGACCTGGACCGCATCGGCGTCTTCGGCTGGTCGAAGGGCGGGACGGCGACCGCCCTCACCATGCTGGCGGACCAGCGCGTCCGGGCCGGGCTGAGCCTGGACGGCCCGATGCAGCCGACCATCACCACCGACCTGGACCGGCCGTTCCTGATGATGACCGCGGTGTTCACCCGCGCCCAGGATCCCGCCGCCGCCGCGTTCTGGTCGCACCTGCGGGGCTGGCGGCTCAACATCCAGGCCGAGGGCGCGATCCACGCGTCGTACGGCGACGACGCGGCGCTGATCCCGCAGCTGGCGAAGGTGCTCGGGATGACCGAGGCGCAGGTTCAGGACGCGATCGGCACCATCGATCCG
Source organism: Kitasatospora sp. NBC_01302 (assembly GCF_035976515.1). Classification (NCBI taxonomy): domain Bacteria; kingdom Bacillati; phylum Actinomycetota; class Actinomycetes; order Kitasatosporales; family Streptomycetaceae; genus Kitasatospora; species Kitasatospora sp. NBC_01302. Next base: position 2,314,405 of record NZ_CP108404.1, on the reverse strand, counting down.
GCCCGGGCGGTGCGGATCCAGCAGGCGTACCCGCGGGCGTTCTTCGACCGGTACCTGCGGGAGCGCCGGGGGCACCTGCTCGACGGCCCCTCCCGCGCCTTCCCCGAGGTGAAGTTCCTCCCGTGAGCCGCCGGGGAGTGGCGCGCCGCGCCACTCCCCGAGCGTGTTCAACCCTGCCCGGCCGTCGCGGGCACGACCGCCAGTGCCTCGATCTCGAACAGGAACTCGGGCCGGACCAGCGCCGCCACCACCAGCGCGCTGCAGGTCGGCAGCCGCTCGGCGTCGAACACGGCGTCCCTGGCCGCGCGGATCGCGGGCAGGTGGGCGAGGTCGGTGAGGAAGAAGGTCAGCTTGAGCACGTCGTCGAAGCCGGCCCCGGCCGCGACCAGACAGCGGCGGATGTTCTCGAAGACCTGCTCGGCCTGGGCGGCCGGGTCGCCGACGCCGACCAGCTCGCCGTGCTCGTCCAGGGCGATCTGTCCGGCGACGGTGATCAGCCGGCCGGTGCCCCAGGCCACCTGGCTGTAGCCGTTGCCGGGGGCGACCCCGGCGGGTGCGAGCACGTGGACGTTGTCGGACATGCGGAACCCCGTTCTCCTCGGGCGAGAAATCGATCAAGCCCGGCCACGCTAACGGAAACACGTGCGGGAGGGCAGTGCCCGGCTACCGTTGCCCTGTGACGCCGCCCGCCACCCCCGACCCCGCCCCCGCCGCGCTCGCCCCCGCGCTCGCCGAGCTGCGCCGCGCGCTGGGCGCCGACCGGGTGCTGGCGCCGGGCGACGCGGCGGCCGGCTTCGTGCGCGACGAGCGCGGCCTGCTGCCCGCCCACCCCGCCGCCGTGCTGCGTCCGCGCAGTACGGCCGAGGTGGCCGCGGCCGTCTCGGTCTGCGCCCGCCACCGCGTGCCGGTGGTGCCGTTCGCCGGCGGCACCGGTCTGGTCGGCGGCGCGATCCCGCTCGGCGAGGGCACCCAGGTGGTGCTGAGCGTGCGCGAGTTGAACCGGATCCGCAGCGTCGACGTGCCCGACTTCGCACTCACCGCCGAGGCCGGCTGCGTGGTGGCCGACGTGCAGCGGGCTGCCGCCGAGGCCGGCCTGCTCTTCCCGCTGCGCCTCGCCTCCGAGGGCAGCTGCCGGATCGGCGGCGTGGTGGCCACCAACGCGGGCGGCAGCAACGTGCTGCGCTACGGGATGACCCGGGAGCTGGTGCTGGGCCTGGAGGCGGTGCTGCCGGACGGCCGGATCTGGCACGGGCTGCGCACCCTGCGCAAGGACAACACGGGCTACGACCTCAAGCAGCTGCTGATCGGCTCCGAGGGCACGCTCGGCGTGGTCACCGCCGCCACCCTGCGGCTGTTCCCCCGGCCCCGGCACCGCGCGGTGGCCCTGCTCGCGCTGCCCGGACTCGACGTGCTGCCCGGACTGCTCGCGCTCGCCCGCGAGTTGCTGGAGGAGCGGCTGAGCGCGCTGGAGCTGTTCAGCCGCACCGGACTCGGCCTGGTGCTCGCCCAAGTGCCGGGTGCCAAGGACCCGTTCGACCGCCCGCACCCGCAGTACGTGCTGGTCGAGGCCACCGCCACCCGGGACGGTGCCGCGCTGACCGCCGCCCTGGAGGGACTGCTGGCCGAGGCGATCGAGCACGGCCTGGCCGTGGATGCCGTCCCGGCGCTGGATGCGGCCCAGGCCCGTGCGCTCTGGGCGCTGCGCGAGGCGCTGCCGGAGGCCGAGAAGCGGGCGGGTGGCGCGGTCAAGCACGATGTGAGCGTGCCGCTGGGTGCGATCGGCGCGTTCATCGAAACCGCCGAGCGGGCGGTGGCGGCAGCCTGCCCGGGGGCGGTGGTGAACGCCTTCGGGCATGTCGGCGACGGCAACGTGCACTTCAACGTGCTGTCGGGGGAGGGGAGTTCGGCAGTCGTCCACCGTCTGGTCGGCGAGTTCGACGGCAGCGTGAGCGCCGAGCACGGCATCGGCGTGCTCAAGCGGGAGGCGCTGGCCGCCACCCGCTCGCCGGTCGAACTCGCCCTGCTGCGCACGGTGAAGGATGCGCTCGACCCGCAGGGGATCATGAACCCGGGCAAGCTGCTCGAAGCGTCGACAGCGGACTGACGGGCCGTCACATCGCCTTGTAGTGCCGCAGTGTCAGCTCCACCGCCGCCGCCAGGTCGGTCACCTCCCAGCCCAGCGCGTGCCGGGCCAGCCGCGCGTCCGGGTTGACCTCCGAGGTGAGGAAGTGCAGCTCGCCGAAGGAGATCTGCGGCGCGGTGCCGGTGAACTTCGCGGTCAGCTCGCCGATCGCCGTGTACGCCCAGGCGACCGGGGCGCCCATCGTCATCGGCACCCGGGCCGAGGGGCGCACCGACTTCACCAGCTCGGCGATGGCCGGCAGCTCCAGGAACCGGTCGCTGAACAGGTAGCGCGAGCCGATCGGCGCCTCGGCGGCCAGCAGGTGCCCGCGGGCCAGGTCCTCGTTGAAGACCACCGCCATGCCGCCCGGCGGCAGCATCGGCACCCGGCCCCGGGCCAGGTCGACCAGCATCCGGTTGAGCGCGGCCGGGCGGGCCGGGCCGGGGCCGAAGACCGCCGCCGGGTGGGTGATCCGGGCGGGCAGCCCGCGCTCGGTCACCGCGGCGGTCACCAGCCGGTCGGCCTCCTGCTTGGAGCGCTCGTACGCGGTGCCCAGCGGCTCGGCGGCGAGCACCGTCTCGTCGAAGGCCACGGCCCGGTCGCGCGGGCGCTCGAAGACGTCCATGGTGCTGGTGTGGACGAAGCACTCGACGCCCTCGGCCAGGGCGGCCGCCACCAGTTGCTCGGTCCCGGTCACGTTGACCCGGTGGAACCCGCCCTTGTCCCGCAGCCACTGCTCGGCCAGCCCGGCGGTGTGGAAGACGGTGTCGCACCCGGCGACGGCCGCCCGCAGCGAGGCCGCGTCGGTGAGGTCACCCGCCACCGCCGTCACCCCCTCGGGCAGCAGCGGTGCGGCCCGCGCCGGATCCCGTACCAGCGCCCGCACCTGATCGCCGCGCTCGACCAGCAGGCGGGCCAGCGGACGGCCGACGGTGCCGGTCGCACCGGTGATCAGGACCTTGCGCATGGCGACTCCTGGTGTCCGTGGGAGAGGGGCCGGGTGGTCCCGATCATGCCGTATCGACGCCGATGGCCCCACCCCGCCGGAGGACGGCGGGGTGGGGCCACGAAGGTCGGCGGGAGAGAGCGGTCAGCTGACCGCGAAGTCGTCCGCGTACACGTTGGCCTGGCCGTACCAGCCGTGCACGTACACGGTGACCTTGCCGGTGGCGTCGGTGGTGAACGGCACGCTCAGCTGGGTCCAGCCGCTGCTGTTGGTCCAGGTGGAGCCGGTGGCGCCGCCGCTGACGCCGATGTAGGCGTACGAGCCCTGCACCCAACCGGTCAGCGTGTAGGCGTGGTTGGGCAGCAGGGTGACGCTCTGGTCGCACTCGCCGGTCTGGCTCGCGCTCGGGGTCACCTGCAGCGCGTGGCTGCCGGAGTGGACCGGGGTGCTGACCACGGCGCTGCCCGACTGGCAGGTCCACGGGCTCGGGCTGCCGCTCTCGAAGCCGCCGTTGGCCAGGCCGCTGGTGGTGGCACCGGTGACGGTCAGGGTGTAGCCGGCGGTGTGGCTGCCGGAGGCGGCGGTGCCGGTGATGGTCAGCGGGTAGCTGCCGGGCGCGGTGGCGGCGGTGGTGCTGATGTTCAGCGTGGAGCTGCCGCCGGCGGTGACGCTGGCCGGGCTGAGGGTGGCGGTGACGCCAGCGGGGGCGCCGGAGACGGTCAGGGCCACGCTCTGCGCGCTGCCCGAGGTGACCGCCGTGCTGACGGTGGCACTGGTCGAGGAGCCCGGCTGCACCGAGCCGCTCGCCGGGGAGGCGGCGAGCGAGAAGTCGTTGGTCACCACGCCGCCGCCGGAGGTGAAGGGCTCACCGGCGTGACTGAAGTCCCAGGTGTTCTGCGCGATGCCGGAGCAGGTGTCCGAGCCGGCCGTGCCCACGCAGCCGCCGTTGTCGCGCTCCAGCGCCCAGAACGACAGGGTGTTGACGCCCTTCGCGGTGGCCCAGCTCTGCACGTTGGCCATGTCCGCGACGGTGGTGGTCTCGCCCGCGCCGAAGTCGTCGATGCCCGGCATCATCGTGATGCCGATCGAACTCCACAGCTGGGCGGGCGTCTTGCTCGGGTACAGGCTCGCCAGCTGGCTGTAGAGGCCGCTGGCGGCGTTCTCCGCGTCGGTGCCCATCTCGTGGCTGGCGCCGTCGTAGTAGTCGAACGTCATGATGTTGACGACGTCGATCCGGGCGCCGTTGCTCACCGCGTTGCGCAGCACGGCCAGCCCGCTGTCCGCCAGCCCGCTGGTGGTGGTCGGCAGGGTGTAGGAGAACTGGACGTTGCGCCCGTTCGCCGCCGCCCAGTCCTCGACCAGCTTGACCGCCTTGTTGCGGCGGTCGATGCCGGCGGTGTTGGTCAGCGAGTTGTCCTCGGTGTCGAGGTCGATCCGGTTGACGTTGTAGGTGGTGATGACCGACTCGTACTGCGCCGCGATCTGGTTGACGTCGGTGCAGCTGTCGGCGATCTCGGTGCCGCCGTCGTCGGCCGCGTAGCCGCCGAAGGACGGGATCACGTCGCCGCCCGCCGCCTGGATCGAGCTGATCTGGCTGCCGTAGGTGGAGGCGGCGATCGGGGTGCTCGTGGCCCCGTTCCAGTAGGCGGTGCAGGAGCCCTTGGTGGCGGCCTGGACGAACGCCATCGAGAGGTACTTGTTGCCCGACTGGCTGGCCAGGGTGGCCGGGTTGTCGCTGCTGTAGGCCTCGAAGTAGGGCGCGAAGACGTGCGCCGGCAGCGGTGTGGCGGCGGGCGCGGCGGTGGCGGCGGTGCCGACACCGGCCATCAGGCCAGCCGAGGCGGCCAGGGTGGCTCCGGCGGTCAGCACCGCCTGGACGGATCTGTGAAGTCGCATCAGTGCTCCAGCAGACGTAACGGAAAGGGTGGGGGACAGAGCGAGGTGCGCATGACGACGACCGGCCTGCGGGCAACAGCCGCGAGCCAGTGGGTGCGGTGAACGAGTAGGGGGCGGTGGGCAGATCAAGGCAGGGCGAGTCCCTGCCGGCCGGTGGTCACACCCCCACAGTGCATCCCGGTCGGATGGACAGACCTTATGGTTGGACTAGACCACTGTGCTGTCAAGAGCGCCGACCGCCACGCGGCCGGATCCCCCGTGGAATCCGGCCGGTGCGCATACGGTGCCTGACCAGCCGTCAGCGTGTTCCGGCGGTCGGCTCATCCCTGCGGTCGGCGAGTCCCGGCCGTCAGCAGATGCCCGCTGATCCCGAGCAGCGAGGGCTCGGATTCGGCCCGCCGCAGTGCGTCCAGTACCAGCGCGCGCTGTTCCGGGTCGTCGAGCCGCTCCTCGATCCCCAGCAGCCAGGCCGCGCCCTCCAGCCCGTACTGGCCCCGCACGGTCAGCCCGGCCTCCTCGAACTCCACCGGAACCTCCGCCGGTTGATGGAAGTAGGCGGTGGTGAACAGGCTCTGCCCGCCCACCGGGCGCAACTCGCCACCGGCCACGCAGGCGTCGGTGACGGCCCGGTTGGCCGGCTCGAAGTACGCGCCGCTGCGCAGGGTGTCGTGCAGGCCGGCGAAGCGGTTGATGGTCGCGGCCACCACCAGGCCACCGGGGCGCACCACCCGGCGTGCCTCGGCGAGCGCGCGCAGCCGGTCCGCGCGCTCGGGCAGGTGGTAGAGCGGGCCGAGCAGCAGCACCGCGTCCGCCGAGGCGTCCTCGGCCTCCAGCGCCCGGGCGTCACCGAGTTCGGCTGCCACGCCCGGCAGCTGCCCGGCCTGCTCGACGTGGAGCGGGACCGGGTCGACCAGCGTCACCCGGTGCCCGTCGGCGGCCAGCCACTGCGCGTGGATGCCGGCGCCCCCGCCCACGTCCAGGACCCGCAGCGGCTCCCCGCCCGGGGCGGCCCCGGCCAGCAGCCGGCGCAACACGTCCTGGGTGCGCCACAGCTCCAGGCGGTTGTGGCCGTGGTGCAGGCGGCCCGCCTCCGCGCCGCGCTCGTAGTAGGCGAGTACTTCGGGGTCGAGAAAAGGTGTCATGCGCCGACAGCCTGGCCGGGCCGCGTCCGCCGGGGCAAGCGATTTCGCGGCGCAGCCGACCGGTGACCCATGGTGACCGGCCTGGTGACAACAACCACAGGCCGATCGGGACTACGGCCGGGGATCGTGGCCCGGCACGCTGGCAGCACTGGTCGGCGCCGGTACCTCGCAGACCGACCTACGATCGACCGTCGTAGTGGCAGGGTTTGATCCCCCCGGAGCGCTCGGGTTAAACCTGGACGAGTCGCCAAGCGCGCCGCCCGCACCGGGCCGATCGGTTCCGGTGCCGTTCCTTCTGCGGTGGCGCGCTTCCGTACGGCACCGACCGACACCGGGGTGCCCACGGTTCCGATGTGCCCGCAACAGCCTGCGGCCTGCCGCCGCGCTGCTGTCGTGCGCCCGGGACCGGCTACACGAACGAGGTAGATCCAGCATGCGCAGCGCCCTGATGTCCACCGTGCGTCGACGATCCTCCGTGGTCCTCGCCTCGGCCGGCCTCGCCGCCACCTGTGCCGCCTCCGCCGTGGCCTTCGCGCTCCCCTCCGACGCCGCCACCACCGCGGCGCCGAGCGCCCGGGCCGCCGAGGTGGCCGGCGCCTCGCTCAGCCTCTCCACCAAGGCCGCGCCCGACGCCGTCGCGCCGCTGGCGGCCGGTGGCGACACCGGCAAGATCGACGCCGCGTCCTACCTGAAGCCGAACACCCCGCAGGGCGGCTCCCTGCTGACCGCCGAGCCGTTCGGCGCCCCCGAGCAGCCGCAGGCCGACGCCCCGGCCGCCGACGCCCAGCCGGAGCAGCAGCAGCCGGAGCAGCAGCCGCAGGCCGAGCAGCAGCCCGCCGCGCAGCCCGAGCAGCAGCCGGCCCCGGCCGAGCAGCCCGCCCCGGCCCCCGCGCCCGCCGAGCAGCCCGCGCCCGCCCCGGCTCCCGCCCCGCAGCCCCAGGTGGCCACCGACACCAGCCCCAGCGGCATCCGCGCGCTGGCCCAGAGCATGGTGCCGGCCAACCAGTGGACCTCGTTCGCCAACATCGTCAGCCACGAGAGCAGCTGGAACTTCCAGGCCACCAACCCGTCCTCCGGCTCCTACGGCCTGGGCCAGGCGCTGCCCGCGAGCAAGATGGCCTCGGCCGGCTCGGACTGGCGCACCAACCCGGTGACCCAGATCAAGTGGACGCTGAACTACATGAACGAGCGCTACGGCAGCCCGAACGCCGCCTGGTCCTTCTGGCAGTCCCACCACTGGTACTGAGCCGCCGGTCCGACGAAGAAGGCGCGGGCCCGGGACGGAGAGATCCGTCCCGGGCCCGCGCCTTCGTCATGGGCTTCAGCTCAGCCCGGCGGTCTTGACCCAGTCCTTGGCGACCGCCTCCGGGTCGTCCTTGTCGATGGAGACCTTCTTCATCAGCGCGACCAGCGTCGCCGTGTCCAGCTTCGCCGAGACCGCGTTCAGCGCGGCGGCGGCGGTGTCGTTCACCCCGGCCTTGTAGACCAGCGGGGTCACGTTCTGCGCGCCGAACACGTTCTTCGGGTCGGTCAGCGAGACCAGGCCCAGCTGCAGCAGCTTCGGGTCGGTGGTGAAGACGTCGCCGACCTGGATCGTGCCGTCCTTGATCGCGTTGGCCGTGGTGTCGGCGGTCGGCTTCCAGTCCTTGAAGGTCAGCCCGTAGGCGTCCTTGAACTGCTGCTCACGGCGCGACTTGAACTCCGGCATGCCGCCGACGGTGAAGTTCGAGGCCTGCGCGGTCAGGTCCGCGATGCTCTTCAGGTTGTACTTGGCGGCGGTGTCCTGGGTGACCGTGAGCGAGTCCTTGTCCTCGGCGGCCGAGGAGTTCAGGATGCCCAGGCTGCCGGGCAGCTCCTTGGTCAGCGCGGCATTGACGTCGGCCTCGGTGGCGGCGGTCGACTTGCTGTCCAGGTAGGCGAGCAGCGCGCCGTTGTACTCCGGCAGCACGGTCAGCTTGCCGTCCTTGATCTGCCCGTAGAGCAGCTCGCGGCTGCCGATGTTGAACTTCTCGGTCACCTTGACGCCCTTGGCCTGCAGCGCCTGCGAGTAGATCGAGGCCAGCAGCACGTTCTCCGGGTAGTTCGCCGACCCGACGGTGACGGTCGAGCCGTCGCCGGCGGCTTTGGAGCCGCCACCGAGCGGATTGCCGGACGAGGAGCTGGAGCAGGCGCTGGCAGCCAGCGCGACGGCGCTGAGCAGGACGACGGAGCTGACGGCACGCGAACGCGAACGCATGGAAAGGGTCCTTTCAGGAACAGGAAAGAGGGCGGAGCCGGGGTCAGCGCCGTCGCAGCCCGGCGGGCAGTGCCCAGCGGCCGAGTGCCGCGAAGAACAGCTGGGCGGCCACCGCGAGCAGGACCACGAGCAGCGCGCCGCCCAGGGTCTGCGGGAAGTCCTGGGTGGCCAGTCCGTCGACCACGTAGCGGCCCAGGCCGCCCAGGCCCACGTAGGCGGCCACCGTGGCGGTGGCGATCACCTGGACGGTGGCGGTGCGCAGGCCCGCCAGCAGTGCGGGCAGTGCCCACGGCACGCAGACCTGCCAGAGCACCTGGGGGTGGGTGAGGCCGATGCCCCGGGCGGCGTCGCGCAGGTCGGGGTCGGTGCCGCGCACGCCCTCGCAGGCGGCGACCAGCAGCACCGGCGCGGCCAGTGCCACCAGCGGTACCAGGACGGCGCTGTCGCCGACCCCGGCGACCAGCACCGAGAGGGTGACCAGGCCCAGGGTGGGCAGCGCGCGGGCCGCCCCGGTCAGCGCGGTCACCAGCGCCGCCGCCCGGCCGGTGTAGCCGAGCAGCAGGCCCAGCGGCACCGCGATCAGGAAGGCGAGACCGAGCGCCTCGCCGCACAGCAGCAGGTGTTCGGTGACCCGGTGCACGATCGAGTCCGGGCCGTGCAGCCGGTCCGGATCGGTGAAGAACGTCGACAGCCAGCCGCCCCAGTTCACCGGCCCACCGCCGATTCGCGGACGGCCCACGGCGCGAGCAGCCGGCGGGCCAGCAGCAGGACCGCGTCGGTGGCCAGCGCCAGCGCCGCCACCAGCACGATGCCCGCCACGATCGGGGTCGGGAAGGTGCGCTGGAAGCCGTCGATGAAGAGGTAGCCCAGCCCGCCGCGCCCGACCAGCGCGCCCACGCTGGCCAGCGAGATGCTGGAGACCGCCGCGACCCGCAGGCCCGCCATCAGGTAGGGCACGGCTGCGGGCAGCTCGACCGCGGCCAGCCGTCGCCAGGGGCCGTAGCCCAGCGCGGTGGCCGCCTGGCGGACCGGCTCGGGCACCGCGCGCAGCCCGTCCACCGTGGTGGGCAGCAGCACGGCGAGCGCGTAGCAGGTCAGCGGGATCATCACGGTGGCCTGGGTGGCCAGACCGGTGTAGGGGATCAGCACGACGAAGACCGCGAGTGAGGGCAGCGCGTAGACCACGTTGAAGACCGCGGCCAGTGGCTGGTAGAGGCGGGGGAAGCGGGTGCAGAGCAGCCCGAGCGGGAGCGCGATCAGCAGGCCGAGCAGCACGGGGACCAGCGAGATCACCGCGTGGTCGCGCAGCAGGTCCCAGAGGTAGCCGAGGTGGTCGCGGATCCAGTTCCAGCGGACCAGGGGCTCACCGTCCATGGCCGGCTCCGCTGTTGCTGGCCGGGTCGGCGGCTATGCCGGTGGCGTCCGCCACCGGTTCGGCGCCGCTCGCCCCGGTGGCGGGCGTCTTGGTCAGGGCCGTGGGGGCCGGGTCGCTGAGCGCGGGCGCCTGCGGGCCCGCCGCGTCGAGCGCGTCGAGCACCGCCGCGCGCGGGGCCAGGCCCAGCACCCGGCCCGCCGGGTCCACCGCCACGGCCGCGCGGGCGGGGGAGAGCACGGCGCTGTCCAGTGCGGTGCGCAGGGTGTCGGTGCCCGGCCGGTAGACGGCGACCTGGCGGTGGCCGTCCACCGCTTCGGCGGCGGTGTCGCCCAGGGCGGCCGGGCGCCACCCGGTGGGCCGGCCATGCGCGTCCACGGTCAGCGTCCAGCCCTCGAATGGCAGGGTGTGCGGCACCAGGGTGATGCCCTCCGCCGGGCGCAGTCCGAGTGAGCGCAGGCCCCGGTCGCGGCCGAGGAAGGCGGCCACCAGCTCGTCGGCGGGCGCGCTGAGCAGCGTGGCCGGGTCGGCGACCTGCCCGATCAGGCCGTGTTCGCGCAGCACCACGATCTGGTCGCCGAGCCGCACGGCCTCCTCGATGTCGTGGGTGACGAAGAGCACGGTCTTGTTCAGCTCGGCCTGCAGCCGCAGCAGTTCCTCCTGCAGTCCGGCGCGCACCACGGGGTCGACGGCGCTGAACGGCTCGTCCATCAGCAGCAGCGGCGGATCGGCGGCCAGTGCCCTGGCCACCCCGACCCGCTGCTGCTGGCCGCCGGAGAGCTGGAACGGATAGCGCTTGGCGGTCTCCGGAGCCAGCCCGACCAGTTCGAGCAGCTCCATCGCGCGGGCGCGGGCCCGCTTGCGGTCCCAGCCGAGCAGGTACGGCACGGTGGCGATGTTGTCCAGCACCCGGCGGTGCGGGAAGAGGCCGACCTGCTGGATCACGTAGCCGATGCCGCGGCGCAGTTTGGCGGCCTCCAACTGGGCGACGTCGGTCCCGTCCAGCAGGACCCGGCCCGAGGTGGGCTCGACCATCCGGTTGACCATGCGCAGGATCGTCGTCTTGCCGCACCCGGAGGGCCCTACCAGGACGGTGGTCTGCCCGGCGGGCACGGTGAGATCCAGGCCGGCCACGGCGATGGTGCCGTCGGGATGGCGCTTGCCGGCGCCGTCAAATCTGATCACAAGGAATTCCTAGCTGGGGTGCCGGGGCACCGTCGTCGGTGGGGCGAGTGCGGCGTTGTCAGGGCGGACACCCGTGGCTGCCTGCCCCCGACTGCACCAAGGGAAACCCTGAACGGTGATCGGTGACGGATCCGACACGCCGACCGGACCTGGCGCGATGTCAGAATCGCGACAAGATTCGGCCGATCCGGGACGGAAGTGGCACAGGTTCTGACCGGATGGGCTACGTTCCGTCCGGCCCGGGCACGGTGGGTAGTCCTGCGGCGGCCCAGGCGACGAAGCCGCCGTCCAGGTCGGTGGCCCGGTGCAGGCCCAGCTCGCGCAGCGAGGCGGCGGCGAGCGAGGAGGCGTAGCCCTCGGAGCAGAGCAGCACCACCGGCAGGTCGTAGCCGGTCGCCTCCGGGATCCGGTGGCTGCCGGCCGGGTCGAGCCGCCACTCCAGCACATTGCGCTCGATCACCAGCGCGCCGGGCACCTGTCCCTCGCGGGCCCGCTGCGCGGCCGGGCGGATGTCGACCAGCAGCGCGTCCTCGCGCTGCCAGGCGCGGTGGGCCTCCTCGGGCCCCGGGCGGTGCACGCCCGCGCGGGCCCTGGCCACCAGATCGTCGACGGTCGTCACCACTGCTCCTTCCCCTCCCGCGCGGTCAGCCGCAGGCCGCTCGCGCGCAACTCGTAACGCGACATCTCGTTCAACGGTGGAGAGTACGCGTGCAGAGTGACAGCCGGGCCGCCCGCGGTGTTGCGCACGTCGTGCAGGAACTCCGGTCCGAACGCGCGGGCCGTGCCGGTCGGCAGCCGGCGGGTGCGCAACTCGCCGTCCTCACCGCCGATCGACAGCTCCTCCAGCTCACCGAGCGCCACGGTGAACGCGCCGCGCGAGCCGCCGTGGTCGTGGAACCCGGTGGACTGGCCGGGCAGCCAGCTGATCAGCCAGACCTCGTGGTCCTCGGTCAGGGCCAGCCGCTCGTACCAGCGCTCGCCGACCGACAGGCGGACCTTGTGGATCCACTCCTGCGGCCGTTCGGCCAGCTCGGTGACGATGGCGCGCAGTGCGGCGGGGCTCAGCGCGGCGGGGCTCAGCGGGGTGCGCTCGTCGGTGGGGTGGCCCGCCGGGGCGGACGGCGGATCGGTGCTCACGAGTTCGACACTCATGGGGAGTCCTCACGGAAGCTCGGGGTGCGCGCGGCGGCCGGCACCCGCAGCCGCAGCCGCGTGACGTGCGGCTACCGACGAGCGGGAGGGGCCCGATGACGGTGAAGAGTGCGGGGCCGCACACCCCGGCAGGTGGTCACGGGGCGGGGTGCGGCGGAGCGGAGCGCGCCGGAGCGCGTGCTCAACAGGTCAGCAGGCACACATGTCGCTCGCCTGGCGTCGCAGATCGACGTGCAGGCGGCAGACGAGCTCGGTGCCGTGGTCCATGCCCGAGATAGTGGTTGATCGCCCACCGGGACGTCAAGCCGACGGGCGGCGGGTCCTGACAGGTGGACCGGCCGAGCGCACGGCCGCCCACGGCGGCGCAGAGCCGTCAGCGCCCGGTCCTGTCGGTCAGGACCGGGCGCTGATGTGGCGTCAGTTGTTCTGTGCGGCATCCGAGTCGGCGGCGGAGGCGGCGCTCTCGGCCGCGTCGAGCTTCTGCTGCATGTCCTTCAGCTGCTGGTCGGCCGGGGCGGAGCCGGTGGACGTCGCGGCGGGTGTGGCGGCGGCGGCCGGCTGCGCGCCGGTGCCGGGCCCCGCGTTCGCGCCGGAGCCGCCGGAGCCGCCGCAGGCGGTCAGGGTCAGTGCGGCGAGCACCGCGCCCACCGCGAGCGCGGCGGTGCGCCCGGCCCGGGCCGCCGGCGGCCGGATCACTGGGCGGTGCCGCTCGGCGCGGCCAGGCCCTGCGAGGAGCACCAGGTGGCCACCGACTGGAGGTCGGACTGCCGGGTGGTCAGGGTCGGCAGCAGGCTCTTGCGGAAGGTCAGCCGGTCGTTGAGGTAGGTGTAGATCGCGGTCTGCCCGGCGTTCTTGGCGTTGTCGACCCGCTGCTGGAGCCGGGCGACCGAGCCGTTCTCGGTGGCCGGACCGTTCAGCCGGTCCAGGGCCTTCTGCACCCGCTGCTCGGTCTTCGGCAGCCGCTTGCAGATGCCCTTGGCGCCGTCGCCGGTGGGGGCGGTGCTCGGGGTCGGGGTCGCGGCCTGGGCGGGGACGGCGGCGGCGAGCAGCGTGCCGCCGAGGGCGAGGGCGCCGAGGGTGGCTCCGGCCTTGCGGTAGGAGAGCATGACGTGGTCCTCCAGGTCCTGGATCGGGTGGCGCCGGGCCCGTGGGCGGCCCGGCTGAGCAGGACGGTAGGGGGGTTCCTTGTGGATTCCTTGTGAGTGGATCCCCGGCTCGGCTCCCGGCCGGACAGCTGGTCGGCCGGTCAGCCGGTCGCCCCGATCCAGTCCCGGCGGGCCGGCAGCGGCAGCGTCGGCGCGTCGGGGGAGGCCAGCAGCGGCAGCCGGACCTCGATGCGGCAGCCGCTCCCGGACGGCGGCGTCGCCACCCTCACCGCGCCCCGGTGCAGGGCCACCTGCTGGGCCACCAGGGTCAGCCCGAGGCCGGAGCCCGGGCTGTCCCGCCGGCGGTGGAACCGGTCGAAGACGGCGGCGCGCTCGGCCTGCGGGATGCCCGGCCCCGCGTCGTCCACGGTCAGCACCACCTGGTCGGCCTCCTGGCGCAGCGCCACCGCGATCCGCCCGGGGCGGCCGGGCTGCCGCCCGTGCACGGCCGCGTTGGCGAGCAGGTTGTCACAGACGATCCGCAGTCCGGCCTCCCAGCCGAACACCCGCGGGGCGCCGCCCGGACCGGCCGCCTCCGGCAGGTCGGTCATGATCTCCAACTCCGGGCACCGCCGCCGTAGTTCGGCCACTGCTGCGGTGATCTGATCGGCCGGGTCCAGCGGCCCGAAGGCCTCCTGCTCCACCAGATCGCCGCGGGCCAGCATGCGCAGCGCGGTGAGCAGGTCGAGCATCCGGCGGTGGTCGTTGCGCAGGTCGGCGAGGATCTCCGCGCGCTCGGCGGGCGGCAGATCGGGGTGGGCGGCGAGCACGTCCAGGTTGGTCTGCAGGCCCATCAGCGGGGTCCGCAGCTCGTGCGAGGCCGCCGCCGAGAACGAGCGCGCGGTCTCCAGCGCCCCCGCAGTGCGGGCCGCCTGCTCGTCGTACCGGGCCAGCGCCCCGGCCAGCGCGGCGGCCAGCTCGTCCACCTCGCCGATCCCGCTGTGCCGGTGGTCGAAGCCGGCCGCCCCGGCCTGCGGGTCGAGCGCGGCGGCGCGGCGCCCGAGCCGGCTGAGCGGGGCGGTGGCGCGCCGGGCCAGCCCGTAGGCGAGCAGGCCGGCGAGCGGCGCGGCCAGCAGGGTGACCAGGACGATCCGGCCCCGTACCGCGCTGACCTGCGCGGCCGTGGCGGAGGCCGGGACGGCCACCCAGAGCGTGCCCGGGTCGGCGCCGGTCACCGGGCGGGCCAGCACCCGCCAGGCCTGGCCGCCGGCGCGCACGGTCACCGGACCCGCCGCGTCGGTGGTGGCGGGCGGCAGGGCCGCGGCGGCGGGCAGCCGGCCCTCGGCGAGCAGCTGGGCGCCGCTCGCGTCGGCCACCTCGATCCCGACGTCCAGCGCGGCCCCCAGGACCTTCTGGTGCTGGTTCTGCTCGACCCTGGTGCGGCCCGCGTGGTCGGCGTTGAGGTAGGCGCGGACGTACGGCAGCTCCAGCTGCGCCCGGTCGCGCAGCTTCGCGTCCTGCTCGTTGCGCAGATCGTGGCTGACCAGGCCGAGCAGCAGCGCGCTGGTGCCCAGCACCAGCAGCGGCAGCAGCACGGCGGCCCAGATCGCGATCCGGGTGGCGAGCCTCATCGCACCGCCCCCGTCCCGTCGCCGCTCCCGTGGCCCGGTGCCGGGACCCGCAGCACGAACCCCACCCCGCGCACGGTGTGGATCAGGCGCGGACGACCGCCGTCCTCCAGCTTGCGGCGCAGATAGCTGACGAAGGTGTCGACCGCGTCGGTGCGCACCTCGAAGTCGTATCCCCAGACCCGGTCCAGCAGTTGGTCCCGGGTGAGGACCAGGCCGACGTTGCGGGCCAGGTGCTCCAGCAGTTCGAACTCGCGGCGGGTCAGGTGCACCGGCTCGCCGTCGCGGTGCACCTCGCGGGTGTCCGGGGCGATCGCGAGCGGTCCGACCCGCAGCACGCCGTCGGCCACCGGCGGGCGGCGGCGCAGCAGCGCGCGCAGCCGCAGCACCAGCTCCTCCAGTGCGAACGGCTTGACCAGGTAGTCGTCCGCCCCGGCCTGCAGACCGGCCACCCGGTCGGCCAGCTCGTCCAGGGCCGAGAGCATCAGGACCGGGATGTCGCTGCCGTGCTCGCGCAGCCGGCGGCAGACCTCGGTGCCGCTCAGGTCCGGCATCGAGACGTCGAGCACCAGCACGTCCGGCGGTTCGGCGGCGAGCAGCGCGAGGGCGGGCAGCCCGCCCTCGGCCGAGCGCACCGCGAAGCCGCTCAGCCGCAGGCCGCGCTCCAGCGAGCGGCGGATGGTGTCGTCGTCGTCGACCACCAACACGCGTCCCAGGGGCTGGGCGCCGGTCATCGGTGCTCTCCTCGTGCGTCGTGCATTCGTGCTTCGGGCGTCATGCTGTCGGGCGTCATGCTGTCGGGCGTCGTGCTGTCCTGCTGTCGTCCGTGCCCGGTGGGTCGGGCGACCGCCCAGGGTCGCAGGCCACCATGAGAGCGCTCTCAGGAAAGCCCGGCGCAACCGGAGCCGGGTGTCCCGGCGTCTGGGTGGGCAGACTGCCGCGTACGAGGACAAAGGGGGAGAGGAACATGGGCGTCATCAGTTGGATCGTGCTGGGCCTGCTGGCCGGGGCCATCGCCAAGCTGCTGCTGCCCGGGCGCGACCCGGGCGGCCTCATCATCACCACGCTGATCGGCATCGCCGGGTCGTTCGTCGGCGGCTGGCTCTCCGTGCGCTTCCTGCACCGGCCGGTCGCCCACCACTTCTACGACCCGGCCACCTGGGGCTCGGCCATCGCGGGCTCGCTGGTGCTGCTGATCATCTACCGGCTGCTCTTCGGCAACTCGCGGCGCTAGCCAGACCGTTGACAGCAAAGGACAGCGGGGGCGGGCCAGTGGGCCCACCCCCGCTGCGCCGTGGTGGTGGCCGTGCCGAGGTCGGGTCGGCACGGAGTTCAGCACCCGGTCAGCGCCGGGGCGAGGCGTTCGATCAGCTGGCGTTCAGCGCCGTGTCGTCGATCACGAAGCTGGTCTGCGCGGAGGAGGAGTTCTCCACGCCGCTGAACTTCACCGTGACGCTCTTGCCGGCGAACGCGGAGAGGTCGTAGCTCTCCTGGACGTAGCCGTTGTTGGCGTTCAGGTTGGAGAAGGTGGCCAGCGTGGTGGAGCCCGCCGTGACGGTCAGCTTGTCGGCCGCGGTCTTGCCGGTCTTCGCGGTGTCGATGTGCAGCCAGAAGCTGAAGGTGGCCTTGCAGCCGGTCGGCACGGTCACCGTCTGCGAGAGGGTGTCGGTGTGCGAGGCGCCGTAGCCGTCGAGCCAGGCGTCGTAGTTGCCGGAGTGGGCCGGCTCGTCGGTGGTGTCGCTGTTGATCACACCGGCGGTGGCGGTCCACGGCGAGGCGCTGCCGGTCTCGAAGCCGGGGTTGCCGAGCAGCTGGCCGGAGCCCGAGCAGCCGCCACCGGAGGTGGAGACGGTCCAGCCGAAGGTGGTGGAGCCGCTGGCACCGGTGGAGTCGGTGACGGTGACGGTCACCGAGTAGCTGCCCGCGGTGCTGGCGGTGCCGCTGATCAGGCCGGTGCTGGAGTTGATCGACAGGCCGGTGGGCAGGCCGCTGGCCGAGTAGGTCAGGGTCTGGCCGGAGGCGCTGTCACTGGCCTTGATCTGCAGGCTGGCCGCGCTGCCGGTGGCGGTGGACTGGCTGCCCGGGTTGGTGACGCTCACCGTGTTGCCGCCGGTGCTGCCGCCGGAGGTGAAGGCGGCGGTGCCGTTCGGGGTGCCCCAGCCGGTCGGGCCGTCGTAGCCGGTGCCCGCGGTGCACAGGTAGGTCGGCGAGCAGCTGCCGTTGCTGCCGCTGGTCACGTCGTTCAGCGCGCTGGTGTGCGCGTAGGGGTACGACGCCGGGTAGGTGCTCGCGGCCGGGGTGCCGGCCAGCGCGTACACCGAGGCGATGATCGGCGAGGAGGCGCTGGTGCCGCCGTAGACGTCCCAGCCCGAGCCGCCGTAGGTCTGGTAGACCGCGACGCCGGTGGCCGGGTCGGCGACCGCGGAGACGTCGGCGACGGTGCGCTCGCTGCAGCCGCTGTCGGTCTGCCAGCTGGGCTTCGGGTCGTAGGCCGAGCAGCCGGAGCCGGTGCCCTCGGTGCTGCTGGTGTTCCACACGCTCTCGCTCCAGCCGCGGGCGTTGGACGCCTTGGAGAGCGAGGTGCCGCCGACGGCGGTCACGTACTGCGAGGAGGCCGGGTACTCGGCGCCGTAGCCGCCGTCACCCGCGGAGACCGTGATGGCCACGCCCGGGTGGTTGAAGTACTGGCTGTCCGAGCTGGTGTCGGTGGAGTCCTCGGAGCCGCCGTAGCTGTTGGAGACGTACTTGGCGCCCTGCGCGACGGCCTGGTTGACCGCGGTGCCCAGGTCGCTCATGTTCGCCGAGGTGGCCTCGACCAGCACGATGTGGCAGTTCGGGCAGACCGCGCTGACCATGTCGAGGTCGAGCGAGATCTCACCGGCCCAACCGGTGTCGCCGGTCGGGTAGCTGGTCCCGCCGTTCTCGTCGACCTTCTTGAAGCAGCCGTTCGCCGTGGTGCAGGCCGGCAGCCCGTAGGTGGAGCGGTAGGTGGCCAGGTCCGACTCGGCGTTCGGGTCGTCCTGGGCGTCCACGATGCCGACCGTCTGGCCGGAGCCGGCCGAGGTGGGCAGGTTGTAGGCGCTGGCCAGGTCGGTCGGGCCGTAGCCGGAGGGGGCCGCGTTCGGGGAGATCACGTGCGGCTCGGCGACGTTCGTGCGTTCCAGGGCGAGACAGGCCATCTGGCCCGGGTGCGTCGGTGCCGCACAGGCCCGCTTGACCGCGACGTTGTCGCTCGTGCCGGCCGGTGCGGCGGCGTGGGCGGCGGGCGCGAGCAGGCCCAGGGCGACCAGGGTCGCCGACGGGAGCAGGGCGGTCAGCGCGCGCAGCCTGCGCGGGCGTGGACCGGCCGTGGGATTTGTGCGCAAGATTGAACCCTCCGTGGGGGTCGGGGCGTCGCCCGGCCGGTCCGGGGTGCGACTGGCGGTTGGGCGGGCCCGGTGCTGGTGGATCTCGGCACGTGCGGACGGCTCACGACTCGTGGCCGCGAGCCGGGGTACGCCGCGCACGGGCGCATGCCGTGTGCGGCGCAGGGGAGAAGCAACGCGCTGATCTGGACGACGCACCGGGCCGCCGACCGCGGACCGGGCACGTGGGTGGGGCAGTGAGCGCGCGAAACAAGGGGCCGCCGACCGTCCGGCGCCGCACGGCACCGCGCTGAGGT
The DNA here is from genome assembly GCF_035976515.1 of Kitasatospora sp. NBC_01302. NCBI lineage: Bacteria > Bacillati > Actinomycetota > Actinomycetes > Kitasatosporales > Streptomycetaceae > Kitasatospora > Kitasatospora sp. NBC_01302. The sequence goes on along the minus strand of NZ_CP108404.1, from coordinate 2,295,980 downwards.
CAGCGGGGTGGCACGGTCATGACAGAAGAAGGCCCCACACCTGTCCCGCCGGTCAGGGCTGGGCTGGTGTGGGGCAGACGCTAGTGCGCGTTCACGTCAAGCGGCAAGGTGCGGGCAGCATCCTTTACCTGCCCGAAACGCTCAACTCACGGACCAACTGGAGTGGTTCGCGATCAACCTGATGACGGGCCGTCACTTCCCGGCGGTGCGCGGCTTCGACGCGGGGGCGTCCGGGGTGCCCCAGGGGCCGCGCAGGCCGGCGTGCAGCAGCGCCCACAGCGCCTCGAAGTCGGTCGCCGAGCGGCGCTCGTCGGCCCACTCGCCGGCGTAGCCGGGGTCGTGGAAGTGCGAGCCCGCCTGGAACACCGCGCGGGCCGTGGGCGCCACCGGCACCGGGCTGAACTCGCCCTGCCAGATGCCGTCCTGGATGATGTGCGCGATCTGCTCGGTGAGCGTCTGCAGGTGCGCGTCGACGGTGTTGCTGTGCTCGGCGACCAGGGTCAGATAGGTGGCGAACAGCTCCGGGTCGTCCAGCGCCTTCTTGCGCTTGGCGGCGAACAGGGTGCTCAGCCAGCGGTGCAGCCGCTCGCCGGCCGGGCCGGTCTCGATGCTGATCGAGTGCAGGCTCTCGTGCGCCTGGTCCAGCCAGCGCTGGGTGACGGCCTCGCGCAGCGCGGCCTTGCTGGGGAAGTGGCGGTAGACGCTGCCGTGGCTGACCCCGAGCGCGCGGGCGATGTCGACCACGGTGGCCTTGGCCGGGCCGAACCGGCGCAGCACGTCCTCCGCCGCGCTCAGGATCTGCTCGGGGGTGAGGGTGGTCTCGGGGGTCACGGAGTGCTACGTCCTTACTGGTCCGGCGGGTGGGTCGACGGCCCTGCCGGTCGGCCCCGGGGCGGGCTGCCCGGGGCCGACCGGTCGACTCAGTGCGCGCCGGGCGCGCTCCGCTCGCTGTCGAGGGAGGCCATCTGTTCGGCAGCGTACCGGTCGCCGGCCGCGGCTCCGGCCGGGACGGCCGCCTCGATGGCCGCGAGGTCGGCGCCGGTCAGCTCGATCCGCAGGGCGCCGAGCGCCTCGGCCAGCCGCTCGCGGCGCCGGGCGCCGACCAGCGGCACGATGTCCTGGCCCTGCGCGGCCACCCAGGCGATCGCCACCTGTGCGACGGTGGCGCCCTTGGCCTCGGCGATCCGGCGCAGCGCCTCGACCAGGGTGAGGTTGTGGGTCAGGTTCTCGCCCTGGAAGCGGGGGCTGTGGCCGCGGAAGTCGCCGCCGGCCATCGCCCGGTCGGCGCTCCAGTGGCCGCTGAGCAGGCCACGGGAGAGCACGCCGTAGGCGGTGACGGCGATGCCCAGCTCGCGGGCGGCGGGCAGTACCTCGGCCTCCAGCGAGCGGGAGATCAGCGAGTACTCGATCTGCAGGTCGCTGATCGGGTGGACCGCGGCGGCCCGGCGCAGGGTGGCGGCGCCGACCTCGGAGAGGCCGATGTGGCGCACGTAGCCGGCCTTGACCAGCTCGGCGATGGCGCCGACCGTCTCCTCGATCGGGACGTTCGGGTCGAGCCGGGCCGGGCGGTAGACGTCGACGTAGTCGGTGCCCAGGCGGCGCAGCGTGTAGGCGAGGGCGGTCTTGGTGGCGGCCGGACTGGTGTCGACGCCGATCCAGGAGCCGTCCGGGCCGCGCTGGGCGCCGTACTTCACGCTGAGCTCGACCGAGGCGCGGTCGCGTCCGCGCAGCGCCTGGCTGATCAGCAGCTCGTTGTGGCCCATGCCGTAGAAGTCGCCGGTGTCGATCAGGGTGACCCCGGCGTCCAGTGCGGCGTGGATGGTCGCGATGCTCTCGGCCTCGTCGGCCGGGCCGTAGAGGTCGGACATGCCCATCGCGCCCAGGCCGAGCGCGGAGGTGACGGGGCCGGTGCGGCCGAGCTTGCGGGTGGCGATGGCGGTCATGGGTTGCCTCCGGGGCGGTCGTGCTGGGTGCTTGCGATGACAACATTGGCATGACGGCTGACAGATTTCAATATCTGTCATCGGTCATCTGTCGAGTGTTATCTGCCATCACCCATCCCGACATGCGGAACTGTCGATCAATGCACAGTTCTTGACGCCCAGTCAGTCGATCCCTACCGTTTGCTTTTGCTCGGTATCGTTCGATTTACCGTGAGCAGCGCTCACAATCCCCCACGGCGAACCACGGGAGGACTGCACCTGATGCGCACCGACCCCCGCACCCCGCCCCTTCGCTCCGCCCGCCCTCTGGGACGCAGCGCCCCCGCCGCCGTCCTCGCCCTCTGCTTCGCGCTCTGCCTCGCGCTGCTGGTCGGCCGGGCCCAGGCCGCCCCGGCCCCGGCCACCCCCGCCGCCCCCGGGGCCCGCGCCGCGCTCGCTCCCACCGCCATCACCGTCGACGGCACCTCACCCGGCCGCACCTTCGACGGCGTCGGCGCGATCAGCGGCGGCGGCGGCAACTCCCGCCTGCTGCTCGACTACCCCGAGCCCCAGCGCAGCCAGATCCTGGACTACCTCTTCAAGCCCGGCTACGGCGCCGCGCTGCAGATCCTCAAGGCCGAGGTCGGCGGCGACACCAACTCCACCGACGGCGCCGAGTCCTCCATCGAGCACACCCGCGGCACCATCGACTGCAACAACGGCTACGAGTGGTGGCTGATGGAGCAGGCCAAGGCCCGCAACCCCGCGATCAAGCTCTACGCCCTCTCCTGGGGCGCCCCCGGCTGGATCGGCAACGGGAACTTCTGGTCGCAGGACATGATCGACTACCTGATGAGCTGGCTCGGCTGCGCCAAGCAGCACGGCCTGTCCATCGACTACCTCGGCGGCTGGAACGAACGCGGCTACAACGCCACCTGGTACGAGAACCTGCACGCCGCCCTCGCCGCCAACGGCTACGGCAGCACCCAGGTGGTCGGCGCCGACGACACCTGGGCCATCGCGACCTCGATGCGCTCCGACAGCGCGCTGAACGGCGCCGTCGACATCGTCGGCACCCACTACCCCTGCGGCTACATGTCCGCGATGACCAGCTGCAGCAGTACCGCCGACGCGCTGGCCACCGGCAAACCGCTGTGGGCCAGTGAGAACGGATCGGAGGACGCCGACACCGGGGCCGGCCCGATCGTGCGCGGGATCAACCGCGGCTACCTGGACGCCAAGCTCACCGCCTTCATCAACTGGCCGGTGGTCGCCGCCCTCTACCCCAACCTCGGCTTCAACACGATGGGCCTGGTGACGGCGAACCAGCCCTGGTCCGGTGCCTACGCGGTGGGCCGCAGCGCCTGGGCGATCGCCCAGACCACCCAGTTCACCGCGCCCGGCTGGCAGTACCTGGACACCGCCTCCGGCTACCTGGGCGGCAACCGCGCGAACGGCAGCTACGTCAGCTACGCCGCGCCGGACCGCTCGGCCTGGAGCACCGTCATCGAGGCGCTGGACGCCACCGCCCCGCAGACCGTGACGCTGAACGTCACCGGCGGCCTGCCCGCCGGCGCGCTGCACGTCTGGTCCACCGACTTCTCCTCCAACTACTCCACCGACCACCTGGTCCCGGGCCCGGACCTCACCCCGAGCGCCGGCGGCTACCAGCTGACCCTCCAGCCCGGCCACGTCTACACCGTGACCACCACCACCGGGCAGGGCGCCGGCACCGCCACCTCCCCGCAGCGCGGCCTGCTCGCGCTGCCCTACCAGGACAGCCTCGCGGGCACCGGGACCGGTCAGGAGGCCCGCTACTTCAGTGCCATGAACGGCGCCTTCGAGACCGAGCCGTGCGCCGGCGGCCGACCGGGCAACTGCCTGCAGCAGCAGGCCCGGACCACCCCGATCCGGTGGACCGACGAGACCGGCGACCAGCCCTACACCACCATGGGCGACCTGAGCTGGACCAACTACACGGTCAGTGCCGACGTCCTGCTGCAACAGTCGGGCACCGCCGAACTGCTGGGCCGGGTCGGCACCCAGGGCCGCAACAACGGCGGTCTGAACGCCTACAACCTGCGGGTCGGCGACAACGGCGCCTGGACGATCCTCAAGGACGGCCAGGGCTGGAGCTTCACCACCCTGGCCTCCGGCACCGTCGCCCCGCTCGGCCTGAACACCTGGCACCACGTCGAGCTGGGCTTCCAGGGCAGCACCCTCACCGCCCGGCTGGACGGCGTCACCCTGGGTTCCGTCACCGACAGCTCCTACGGCGCCGGCCAGATCGCGCTCGGCACCGGCGGCTACTACAACGCGCAGTTCAGCAACCTCGCCATCACCCCGGGCACCAGCACCGCGCTGGACGGCACCTACAACCTGGTCAACGGCAACAGCGGCCAGCTGCTGGACGCCTCCAACCAGGGCACCGCCGACGGCACCCCGATCATCCAGTGGACCGGCAACGGCGGCAGCAACCAGCAGTGGCGGCTGACCAGCACTGGGGACGGCTACTACACGATCACCGGCGTGGGCAGCGGCAAGGCGCTCGACGTGCCGAACATCACGACGGTGCCGGCCACCCAGCTCGACCTGTGGACGCCCAACGGCGGGACCAACCAGCAGTGGCTGGTGGTGCCGGCCGGCGGCGGTCGCTACACCCTGGAGTCCCGCTCGGACGGCGAGCTGGTCGACGTCTCCGGCGCCTCGCTGACCATGGGCGCCCCGGCCATACAGTGGCCGCCCAACGGCGGCGCCAACCAGACCTGGCAACTCGCCCCGGTCGGTTAGCGCGCGTCAGAGAAGCCCTGGGGCCTGTCCGGATCCGCCGGACAGGCCCCAGGCCGTGTCCGGGGCCGGTGGATCGGCGGGGGCGGGCCGGCTCCACGGCGGGGCCGAGGATTCGTTCACTTGTGGCGGTTCATCATGCCGAGGCGCCCCGGCAGGTCCATCGTGGGAGATGGCCGCTGTGAAGGGCCACCTCGCCGGGGAGCGAGGCGTTCTTCTAGGCTCACTTCGGCCTCCGCTGCCCGGAGGCCGGTGTCCACGGGGGGTTCCGCGCCTGCGGGGCCGCCGGATCGAGCAAGGAGGACGTATGCCGACCAGCCGTTCCACCGCACCACACTGCTCAATCGCACCAGGGGTTCTCCGTCCACCAACCACGTGGCGTGCCCGGCCGGCTCTCGACACGCTGAGTACGGACTGCCGCCGCGGAGGTGCCCGGTGAGCCAACGCGTGACGACCCCGCCGGCCGACCCCGCCTCCAGGACCGAGGCGCTGCCCGGTCTGCCGGGCACCCTCGCCGCCCAGGCCAAGGCGCGCTCCGCCGGCATCCGCCGCCGGTGCGCCGCGCTGGCCGCCATCGAATCGCCGAGCGGCGACGCGACCCGCCTGAACAACCTGGCCGAGGAGCTGTCGGCCGGCTACCGGGCCACCGGCGCCGAGGTCCGCCGGGTGCCGGGCGCGGCCGGCGACCACCTCCAACTGCACTGGCGGGGCCAGGACGAGAGCCTTCCGCATCTGCTCTTCGTCGGGCACCACGACACCGTCTGGCCTGCCGGCACGCTGGCGGACTGGCCGGTCAGCGAGCACGACGGCGTGCTCAGCGGACCTGGCGTGCTCGACATGAAGGCCGGTCTGGCCCTTCTCGAAGGCGCCTTCGCCCTCCTCGCCGACCTCGGCCTGCGCCCGTACCACTCGGTGCGGGTGGTGGTGACCGCGGACGAGGAGGTCGGCAGCCCGGACGGCCGCCGCGTGGTGGAGCGCCAGTTCCCCGGCGCCGCCGCCGTCCTGGGCCTGGAGCCGCCGCACGAGGACGGCCGGCTGAAGACCGCGCGCCGGGGCTCGACCCGGGTGCGGCTGACGGTCACCGGCCACGAGGCGCACGCCGGCAACCACCCCGAGGACGGCACCTCGGCGGTGGACGAGCTGGTGGACCAGCTGGTCGCGGTGCGCGACCTGGCCCACCAGCCGGGCACCGAACTCAACACCGGCCGGATCCGTGGGGGGACCCGGGCGAACGTGGTGGCGGGGCAGGCCGAGGCGGAGCTGGGCCTGCGCTTCTCCACGCCCGAGGCCCAGCGCAGCACGCTGGACAGCCTGGCCCACCTGACCGCGCTGCGTCCGGGCGCACTGGTGCGCACCGAGGTGCTCTCCAGCCGCCCCGCCTGGCCCGAGCGGGCCGGCGACAACGCGCTGCTGCACCACGTGCGCTCGCTGGCCGCCGCGCTCGGGCAGCAGGTCGACGGCGCCCCGGCGGGCGGCGCGGGGGACACCAACCTGGCCGGCGCCCGGGGTCTGCCCACCCTGGACGGCCTGGGCGCGGTGGGTGCCGGGCCGCACGCCCGCGACGAGCGCATCGCGCTGGACCAGCTGGCGCCCCGGCTCGCGCTGCTGACCGGGCTGCTGGCGATGCCGCTGCCCCGGCTGGGCGCGCGCTAGCCTCCCGCACCCCCGATCCCGAGGGCGGGCCCGGTTCTGCCGGGTCCGCCCTCGGGCGTTGTGGCAGGTGATCCGTCCGTGCTTGTCATCCGTAGGTCACTGGCTACACAATGGAACCGACCGAACGGTCAGTCGGGAGGATTTCTCATGGTTGAGTTGGCCGAGCGTTTCGAGGCGGTGGTCGACGCCGAGCAGCGGATCGAGCCGCGCGACTGGATGCCCGACGCCTACCGGGCGACCCTGATCCGGCAGATCGCCCAGCACGCGCACTCCGAGATCATCGGCATGCAGCCCGAGGGGAACTGGCTCACCCGGGCCCCCTCGCTGCGCCGCAAGGCGATCCTGCTGGCCAAGGCCCAGGACGAGGCGGGCCACGGCCTCTACCTCTACGCCGCCGCCGAGACGCTGGGCGTGGACCGCGCGGAGCTGACCGAGAAGCTGATCAGCGGGCGGCAGAAGTACTCCTCGATCTTCAACTACCCGACGCTCACCTTCGCCGACGTCGGGGTGATCGGCTGGCTGGTGGACGGCGCGGCGATCTGCAACCAGGTCCCGCTCTGCCGCTGCAGCTACGGCCCGTACGCGCGGGCGATGGTGCGCATCTGCAAGGAGGAGTCGTTCCACCAGCGGCAGGGCTTCGAGCTGCTGATGACCCTGATGCGCGGCACCGAGGGCCAGCAGCGGATGGTCCAGGACGCGGTGGACCGCTGGTGGTGGCCCTCGCTGATGATGTTCGGCCCGCCGGACGACGACTCGCCGAACACCGCGCAGTCGATGGCCTGGCGGATCAAGCGGCACACCAACGACGAGCTGCGCCAGCGATTCGTCGACATGACGGTTCCGCAGGCCCAGCACCTCGGCGTCACGCTGCCCGACCCCGCGCTGAGCTGGAACGAGGGGCACGGCGGCTGGGACTTCGGCGAGCCCGACTGGTCCGAGCTGCAGCGGGTGATCAAGGGCCAGGGGCCGTGCAACACCCAGCGGATCGACCGCCGCCGGGCCGCCCACGAGGAGGGCGCCTGGGTCCGCGAGGCCGCCGCGGCCTATGCGAAGAAGCGTGAGGAGTCCCATGTCTGACCAGTCCTGGCCGCTCTACGAGGTCTTCGTGCGCCCGCGGCGCGGCCTCAACCACGTCCACGTCGGCTCGCTGCACGCCGCCGACGACCGGATGGCGCTGCTCGCGGCCCGCGACCTGTACACCCGCCGCAACGAGGGGGTGAGCCTGTGGGTGGTCCGCTCGCAGGCGATCACCGCCTCCACGCCCGACGAGCGCGACCCGTTCTTCGAGCCCAGCGGGGACAAGGTCTACCGCCACCCCACCTTCTACGACATCCCCGAGGATGTCCCGCACATCTGACGGGGGCCCCCATGACGGACGATCACGTCTACCTGACGCTCGCCGAAGGCGATCACGAGGCCGAGGCCCGCTGGGCCTACGGCACCGGCTTCGCCGACCCGCTGCTCGGCGTCGACACCTCCGTGCCGCCGGAGGTCGACGGAGCCGACCTCTCGCTCTACTGCCAGCTGCTCGGGGACGACGCGCTGATCCTGGCGCAGCGGCTGATCGAGTGGTGCACCCGGGCGCCCGAGCTGGAGGAGGAGGTGGCGCTGGCCAACCTCGGCCTCGACCTGCTCGGCCAGGCCCGCCTGCTGCTCACCCGGGCCGGGCAGGTGGACGGCACCGGGCGCACCGAGGACGACTTCGCCTACTGGCGCGCCGAGCACGAGTTCCGCAACGTGCGCCTGGTGGAGCTGGCCAACGGTGACTTCGGCTTCTCGATCGCCCGCCTGCTGCTCTTCGCCACCGCCCGCCGCGCCCTCTACGAGCGGCTGGCCGCCGGGCCTGACCCGGTGCTCGCTGCGGTGGCCGCCCGCGGCGTCAAGGAGCTGGCCTACCACCAGGAGTACGCCGCCGCCTGGACGGTGCGCCTGGGCGACGGCACCGCCCACTCCGCGGCCCGGATGCAGGCCGGCCTGGACGCGGTCTGGCCGCTGCTGGAGGAGCTGTTCACCGCCCACGAGGTCGAGCTGCGGCTCGGGCTGGACCCGGCCGGGCTGCGCGAGCCGGTGCTCGCCGAGCTCGCCGCCGTGATCGCCGAGGCCCGGCTGACCGTGCCGAGCGCGGGCCCGCTGGCCCGGATCGGCGGGCGGGCCGGCCGGGACGGCGTGCACACCGAGGCGCTGGGCCCGCTGCTGGCCGAGCTGCAGTGCGTGGCCCGCGAGCACCCGGGGGCGACATGGTGAGCACCCTGGCCGCGCCGGACGCCGCCCGGATCGCGGGCGCCGTCCCCGACCCCGAGCTGCCCATGATCACCCTGGCCGAGCTGGGCGTGCTGGCGGGCGTCGAGCGGGACGGCGACGCCGTGACGGTCTGGCTCACCCCGACCTACTCCGGCTGCCCGGCCGTCGCCGAGATGGCCGCCGACGTCGACCTGCGGCTGCGCGCGGCCGGCTTCGCCGAGGTGCGGGTGCGGCTGCGGCTGGACCCGCCGTGGAGCACCGACCTGATCACCGAGTCCGGCCGGGCCAAGCTCGCCGCCGCCGGGATCGCGCCGCCGTCCCCGGCGGCCCCGGGCCTGCTGCAGCTGGGCCCCACCCGGCTGGTGGTGGACTGCCCGCAGTGCGGATCGGCCGACACCGAGGAGCTGTCCCGGTTCGGCTCCACCGCCTGCAAGGCGCTCTGGCGCTGCCGAGCCTGCCGCGAGCCGTTCGAACGCATGAAGGAGATCTGATGGCGCCCCGCCGTGCGCAGTTCCACCCCCTGCGGATCGCCGCCCTGGAGCGGCTGTGCGACGACGCGGTGGCCGTCACCTTCGAGGTCCCGGCCGGACTCGGCGAGGAGTACGTGTTCCAGGCCGGACAGACCCTGACCCTGCGGCAGCTGACCGAGGCCGGCGACGAGCGGCGCTCGTACTCGATCTGCTCCCCGGTCGGCGGGCCGCTGCGGATCGCGGTGCGCGAGGTGCCCGGCGGGCTCTTCTCCGAGCAGCTGGTGCGGCGGGCCGCACCCGGCGACACCGTGGAGGTGCTGCCGCCCGCGGGCGCCTTCACCGCCGACCTCTCCCGCCCGGCCCGGCACGTGCTGCTGGCCGCCGGGTCCGGGATCACCCCGATGGTCTCGATCGCGGGCACCGTGCTGGCCGCCCACCCCGAGTCCACGGTCACCCTGCTCTACGGCAACCGCCGCAGTGACACCGTGATGTTCGCCGACGAGCTGGCCGACCTGAAGGACTGCTACCTGGAGCGCTTCGAGCTGGTCCACGTGCTCTCCCGGGAGGCCCGGGACGCCGAGCTGCTGAGCGGACGGCTGGACGCCGAGCGGGTGCGGGCGCTGCTGACCGCGCTGGTGGACGTGCCGGCGGTCGGCCACTGGTGGCTCTGCGGCCCGTTCCAGATGGTGGCCGAGGCCCGCGCGCTGCTCGCCGGGCTCGGGGTCGCGCCCCAGGCGGTGCACCAGGAGCTGTTCCACGCCGAGGACGAGCCGGTCTCCGAGCGCGCGGAGGAGGAGCCCGGTGCCGAGGGGACCAGTGAGGTGACCGTGGTGCTGGACGGGCGGCGCAGCACGCTGCGGCTGCCGCGCGACCGCAGCGTGCTGGACGGCGCCCAGCGCTCCCGCCCCGACCTGCCGTTCGCCTGCAAGGGCGGGGTCTGCGGCACCTGCCGCGCCCAGGTCACCGAGGGCGAGGTCGAGATGCGCCGCAACTTCGCGCTGGAGGAGAAGGAGCTGGCGGCCGGCTACGTGCTCACCTGCCAGGCCCGCCCGGTCACCGACAAGGTGACGGTGGACTACGACGCCTGAGCACGAACGGTCCCGCCCGTGCACCGGCACGGGCGGGACCGTTCGTCGTGCTGCGTCAGGCGGCCGGACCGATCACCACGGCGGTGCCGTAGGCGCAGATCTCGGTCCCCAGATCAGCCGCCTCCGTGACGTCGAACCGCATCGCCAGCACCGCGTTCCCGCCGCGCGCCCTGACCTGCTCGACCAGCCGCTCCATCGCCTGGTTGCGGCTCTCCACCAGGGTCTTGGTCAGGCCCTTCAGCTCGCCGCCGAGCATCGACTTGAACGAGGCCCCGATCTGGGTGCCCAGGTGCCGGCTGCGCACCGTGAGCCCGAACACCTCCCCGATCACCCGCTCGACCCGGTGGCCGGGCACGTCATTGGTCGTCACCACCAGCACATCCGCGTTCGCCGTCGGACCGCCGCCATATTCGTCAAGGTTGCTCATCTCGTCATACTGCACGGTGGGTTGGGCCGTGTCCGGTAGCCGCGCCCGAAAACCTGGGGCCGCACCGGTGAGCGGCGCCGCGAAAAGCCGTACCGTAGGCGCATGGGCGAGCGACGTGATCATCCGCAGGGGCCGGGCGCGACGGACAATCCGGGAGCGCTGGAGGTCGAGGCCACCGTGGTGCTCGGAATCCGGGTGACCGACTGGCCGGCGCTGCGCGCTGCCGCGATGGCCGCCGTGGAGGAGCTCGACTTCTCCGGGATCGATCCGGCGGCCCAGCGCCTGGAGCTGCTGCGCGAGGTGTCCGAGGACCCGCACGCCGCCCTCGGCGCCCTGCTCCACCCGGACCGGCTGATCGGCTCGCTGCCCGGCATCGAGGCGCTCGGCGGCACGCTGGAGATCAGCGCCACCGAGGACTTCGCGCCGGACTTCGCCGAGCTCTTCCCGCTGGACGGCGAGGACGGCGAGGCGGGCGACTGGACCCTCACCCCGCGCACCGCCTGCCTGCTGCACACCCAGCTGCTCGCCCTGGCCGACGCCGCCTACGACGACCTGGACGAGCACGCCGACGAGCCGGTGAACGACGAGGACGACCAGGACTGGGCCGTCTTCGCCCGCCTGCCGCAGCGCAGTTGGCGGATGCACCGGTCCTGGCGGCGGGCCATGGCCCGGGCCTTCGACGACCTCGCCGAGGACCTCGGCCTGGGCGAGTGGCCGCTGCCGCGCTGCCCGGGCGAGGAGCTGGCGCTGCGCCTGGCGCTGTCCGACGCCCGCTCGCTGCTGGGCGCCCAGCCCCAGGCGGTGGCCGACCTGATGGGCGACCTGCCCGCCGACCTGTACGACTACGACTGGGACGGCTGCGCCGACGAGCTGCTCGGCGTCTACGACATGGCCGGCCAGGAGGCGGAGGAGGACAGCGGGGCCCGGCTGGAGGCGCTGCTGTCCGCCACCCACCCCGAGGGCTGGTTCCTGCCGTACGAGGAGGCCGAGGAGCGGGAGCCCGGTCGCGGCTACCGCCGGTAGCCTGTCCAGGTGACCTCACCGTTCGACGCCCCGAGCCCCGCCGCCGACCCCGTGGACCGCGACGCCCGGCCGCAGTACGTGCTGCCGCTGGTCGTCCGGCTGGAGAAGAGCGAGCCGCCCGCCCGCACCGACGCCCTGGAGACCTCGGCCCGCGCGGTGCTCACCTTCCTCGCCGACGAGCGGGTGAGCGGCGAGGGCGAGTGGGCCGAGGCGGTGGCGGCCTGGGAGGACGCCCGGATCCGCAAGGTGGTGCGGCGGGCCCGCGGCGGCGAGTGGCGCAAGGCCGGCGAGCTGCCCGGCATCACCGTCACCGGTGGCAGCGCCGAGGTGCGGGTCTTCCCGCCGATCCCGCTGGACGGCTGGCCCAAGGAGCTGGCCAAGCTCCAGGTCTCCGGCACCGAGCTGAGCGACCCCGAGGACTGGCAGCCGCCCGCGGTCGACCCCGGGCTGCCGGTGCTCTGGCTCAACCCCGAGCTGGAGATGAGCGCCGGCAAGACGATGGCGCAGACCGGCCATGCCGCCCAGCTCGCCTGGTGGCAGCTGGACGAGCCGCAGCGCAAGGAGTGGGCCGCGAACGGCTTCGCGCTCGCCGTGCGCACCGCCGAGCCGGGGCGCTGGGCGGAGCTGACGGACGGGCGGCTGCCGGTGGTGCACGACGCCGGCTTCACCGAGATCGCCCCCGGGCCGACTGTCGCCGTAGAGGGGGGCGAGCGCTACTGCCCCACCCCGCGCCTTCGGCGCCCGTGAGCAGTACGCCACGACTCGCCGGTACCTGGAAGGCGGCGGCCCCGCGAGTTCACCGGCTGCGGCATGCTGACGCTGCGCGCCTCGCACCGGGTCGAGGACCCGGAACCGACCCGTACTCCGTCGAACGTGTGGCGCCGGCGCCGGAGGGTTCCCGGCAGGCTTGCCGCCTGCCGGGAACGCATCGGTCTTCTGTCAGCGGGCGGTGGCCCGGGCAGCCTGTTCGATCAGGTCGGTGACTGCGCCGGGCTTGGTGAGCATGATCAGGTGGGGGCCGTTGGCCTCGACGGTGTGCGCGTGGGCCCGGGTGGCCATGAACTCTTCGAGGGCCGGGGCGATGGCGTGGTCGCCTTCGGCCACCATGTACCACGACGGGATCGTCTGCCACGCCGGTGTGCCGGAGGTCTCGGTCACCGCGGCGAGGCTCAGCGGCCGCTGCTCGGCGGCCAGCGCCTCCTCCTGGTCGAGCGGGAGCTCGTTGTCCAGGAAGACGCCGGGGTACCGGGTCGGGTCGATGGTCAGCTCCGTCCCGGTGGTGCCGCCGGGACCCGGGTAGCTCGTCGCGGTGACGGGGAGCGCGGGGATGGTCCTGCCCGGCTGCGAGCCGTTGAGGCCGGCCAGCGAGTCGCCCGTGGCCGGTGCGAAGGCGGCGATGTAGACCAGTGCCTTGACCTCGGGGTCGCCCTGGACGGCGTTGGTGATCACGGCGCCGCCGTAGGAGTGGCCCACCAGGATGACCGGGCCCTGGATCTGTTCCAGGACGCTGTGGATGTACTGCGCGTCGGAGTCCAGGCCGCGCAGCGGGTTCGGCGGCGCCTTGACGGGGAAACCGGCCGCCTCCAGCCGTTCGACGACCGGGGTCCAGCCGGCGGCGTCCGCCCACGCGCCGTGCACCAGCACGATGGTGGGCTTGGCGCCGTGCCAGTCCGCGAGGGCCCGGGTCTGGGCCGAGAGGGCCTGGGCCTGTACCGCGTTGGCCTGGGACGCCCTGGCCTGGGCGTTGGAGGTGAGCGCGACCGTCGACAGCCCGGAGGCCGCGAGTGCCGCCGCGACCAGGCCGGCGATCCGTGCGTTGCGTTTCATCGCAGTTTCTCTCCCGCTTCGGTGGGGGTTGGGTCGTGCGATTGCGACGTCGGCTCCGTCCGGGGCCGGCGCCCACGGTGCCGCGAGTCGAACTCGCGGCACCGCGCTGTGTTTTCGGACATTCCTCGCCCCCGCGGGCCGCGGAGGCCCGCCGTCGACCGCAGGCGCCGCGCCATGGATCGTCGAAGCCTGCTCAGAGGCTCGGAATGCACCACGGCACCGGCTCGCTCCGGGGGATCGACGGCTCGATCGGCCATGCGCAGGGCGCGCCGACCGGCCCGTCCGTGGCCCTATCGGGCGGCCAGGTATCCCCCGTCGACCGGAAGGGTCACGCCGTGGATGTGCGTGGCCCGGCTGCTGGTCAGGAACACGACCGCGTCGGCGACCTCGTCGGAGGTGCCCGGGCGTCCGTGCGGGGTGGTGGCCGTGTAGCCGCGCAGCGCGTCGTGGAAGGCGGCGTTCTCCTCGGTCATCGTCGGTCCGGGCGCCACCGCGTTGACCCGGATGCCCTTGGAGGCCAGTTCCGCTGCCCACGACGCGGTCAGCGAGTGGAGCGCGGCTTTGGTCGCTCCGTACAGTGCCGCGACGGACATGCCGATCGCGCCGTTGATCGACCCGACGTTGACGACCGCACCGCCGCCGGCCTCGATCATGGCCGGGACCAGGGCCGCGGTCAGCAGGGCCGGCGCCTTGATGTTCACCGCCAGGGCCAGGTCCGCCAGTTGCTCGTCGACCTCGGTGAGCGACTGCGCGGGGATGAGCAGCGCCGCGTTGTTGACCAGCACGTCGATCGGTCCGCCCGCCGCCTCGGCCGCGGCCTGGGCCAGACGCGTGGCCGCCCGGGCTCCGTCGGCCAGGTCGGCGCGCACGAAGTGCGCCGCGCCGCCGACCGAGCGGATCTCGGTCACCACCTTGTCGCCGGCGTCCTTGTTACGGCCGCAGACCACCACGGTGGCGCCCTCACGGGCCAAGGCCGTGGCGATCGACCGGCCGATGCCGGAGGTCGAGCCGGTGACCAGGGCGCGACGGCCGGCCAGACGCGCCACGGAGTGCGGAACAGCCGTCATGATGCGAGCCTTTCAGGGGAGTTGGGCACAGAAGGAAGGGTGCGCTGACGCGGCGGACGGATCAGCAGGATCCCCCCGAGCAGCAGCTCGAATGCCAGAATCGTGTACACCGCGATGCGTTCGGGCACTCCTCCGTAGGAGTCGTAGAGCGGCCGGTCGGCCTGAAGGAGCACGAATGCGGCCAGGCCGAGGACCCCGAGCGCGGTGCCGGCCGCGCGCAGCCACCGGGGGGCGCCCAAGGCTGCGCCGCCTGTGCCGACCAGGATCGGGAGCACGTTGCCGGCGATGATGGTGGCGGCCGCGCCGATGCTGTGGACCACGATCACGCCGTTGTGCAGAGCGGCGGAGGACTCGTGGAAGAAGCCGACGAGGATCACGCCCACACCGTGGGCGATCGCCAGCCCGAGTAGCACCCGTTTGAACCGTCCCACGTTCACGGCACTGAGCAGCAGCACACTGGCTGCGATGAACAGTGCTCCCTGGGCGATGAACGCGGTGTCCATCACCAGGTGCAGCGGCGAGTCGACCATCCGGCCCTGGAACACGTCCCCGGGGACCGGGTTGCCCAGGTCACTGATGAAGTCGACGGCGTAGTTGTACGAAGGGCTGTGCCAGGCCGCGGCGGCGACGTACTCCAGCACCGCGTACTGCACGGCGGCGAGTACGAGGAGTGCTCCTGCAACGCGTATACGGGCTACGGGGTTTTGGACTTTCACGTCCATAAGGCTGGCACGCAAAATTTGGACTATCAAGTCCAGAAAGTTAGGCTTGCCGCATGCCCACGCCCAAGGGAGAAGCGACCAAGGCCCGCATCGTCGAGGCCGCAGCGGACCTGCTGATCACCGCGAACGACATCAACCTCGACGAGGTCATGCGACTGACCCGCACCAGCAAGGGGCAGGTGTTCCACTACTTCCCCGACGGGAAGGAGGAACTGCGCCGCGCGGCCGCCCAGTGCCACCTCGCCCGACTGGCCCAGGCCGAGGCACCTGCGGTGCCGCTGGCCACCTGGCAGGACTGGGAGTCGTGGATCGAGCAGATCCTGCGGCTGCACGAGCAGCAGGGGCGCGACGACGCCTGCGAGGTCGCAGCCCTGGCGGGCCGGGCGCTGGACACCGACCGGATCACCCGGGACCTGGTCGGCCGGATGTACGAACAGTGGGCTGCCGAGCTACGGGAGCAGCTCACTGCCATGCAGGCGAGCGGCCTGCTGCGCGAAGGAACCCCCGTCACCGAACTCGCCTCCATGATGCTCGCCGTACTCCAGGGCGGCGCGGTCATCGACAAGGCGACCGGATCCCATCAGCACCTCGCCCGCGCACTGCGGCAGGCCCTCGTCCTGCTCCGCTCCTACGCCGCAAAGCAGCCGGGTGGCGAAGGCTGAAGATGTCTGCCGGGATCTCGCCGCCGTTATCCGGGCTGGGGCTTCCGGTGTAGTCGAGCAGTTCGTGGGTCGTGCAGGTTCGGGTGGGGTGCTCGGCGACGAGGTCGATCCGCTGCCGAGCCCTCCGGAGCCCGGTCAGGCCGGGTAGGCGTGGGTCTGCGCCGCCTTCACCGAGACCCAGACCCGCGTGCCCTGGCCGAGGTCCAGCTCGGCGGCGGCCGCCGGGGTGAGGTCGGCGGCCAGTGGCAGCGTCCCGGTCAGCTCGGCGCGCACCTGGTCGCCGTGCAGGTCGAGCCCGGCCACCGTCAGCTCCCAGACGTTGCGGGCGCTGCTGGTGGGCCGCTCCCGGTAGAGGGTCACGGCGCCCGGGGCGAAGGCCACGAAGGCCGGCCCGGACACCTCCTCGGCCGCCGCCACCACCACGCCGTCCGGCAGCCGCACCGCGTGGCCCTCGCCGGTGCCCTGGTAGAGGTTCAGGCCCACCAGCCGGGCGATGTAGTCGGTGCGCGGGCGGCGCGCCACCTCGGCCGGGCTGCCGGACTGCACCTCGCCGCCGTCCTCGATCACCACCAGCCGGTCGGCCAGCACCATCGCGTCCAGCGGATCATGGGTGACCAGCACCGCGACCGCCTCGAACTCGGCCAGGTGCCGGCGCAGTTGGGCCCGCACGTCGAGCCGGGTGCGGGCGTCCAGCGCGGCCAGCGGCTCGTCGAGCAGCAGCAGCCGGGGCCGCACCGCCAGCGCCCGGGCGAGCGCGACCCGCTGCGCCTGCCCGCCGGAGAGCCGGCCGGGGCGGGCCTCGGCGTGCTCCGCCAGGCCCATCCGCTCCAGCCATTCGCGGGCCAGGGCCCGCGACTCCCGCTTCGAGCGGCCCTGGCAGCGCGGGCCGAAGCCGACGTTGTCGAGCGCGCTCAGGTGCGGGAAGAGCAGGTAGTCCTGGAAGACCACGCCGACCGGGCGGCGCTCGGCGGGCGTGTGCCGCCCGGCCGCCGGGTCCTCCAGCAGCTCGCCGTCCAGACGCAGGTGCCCGTCGCCCAGCGGCAGCAGACCGGCCAGCGCGCGCAGTGCGGTCGACTTGCCGGCGCCGTTCGGGCCGAGCAGCGCGATCACCTCGCCGGGGGCGGCCCGCAGCGCGAGGTCGAGGGTGAAGCCGGGGCGCTCGACCCGCAGGTGGGCGTCGAGTCCTGGCCCGCTGCCGGGCTGCGGTCCGGTCATGGTGTGCTCATCCAGCGTCCGCGCAGCCCCGCCAGGACCGCGATCGAGACCGCGAGCAGCACCAGACTGAGCGCGATCGCCGCTTCGGGATCGTTCTCCATCGCCAGGTAGACCGCCAGCGGCATGGTCTGGGTGGTGCCGGGGAAGTTCCCGGCGAAGGTGATGGTGGCGCCGAACTCGCCCAGCGCCCGCGCCCAGGCCAGCACCGCGCCCGCGCCCACCCCGGGCGCGATCAGCGGCAGCGTGACCCGGCGGAACGCGGTCAGCCGGGAGGCGCCCAGGGTGGCGGCGGCCTCCTCGTAGCGCGGGTCGGCGGCGCGCAGCGCGCCCTCCACGCTGATCACCAGGAACGGCATCGCCACGAAGGCCTCGGCGACCACCACACCGGGCGTGGTGAAGGGCAGCGTGATGCCGAAGGCGGAGTCCAGCCAGCGCCCGACGATCCCGTTGCGCCCCAGCACCAGCAGCAGCGCCACGCCGCCGACCACCGGCGGCAGCACCAGCGGCAGCGTCACCAGCGCCCGGATCAGCCGCCGCCCGGGGAACTCGGTGCGCGCCAGCAGCCAGGCCAGCGGCACCCCGAGGACCAGCGACACCGCCGTGGCGGCGGTGGCGCAGATCAGCGAGAGCCGCAGCGCCTGCCAGACCTCGGCGCTGGCCAGCTGCCCGGGCAGCGCCCGCCAGGGCGCGCGGATCACCAGCCCGAGCAGCGGCAGCACCAGGAAGAGCAGCCCGAGCAGGGCCGGCAGCAGCAGGGCGAACGGGATGCGGGCCGAACCGCGGCGGCGCACGCCCGTCACCGGTGGGCCGTCACGAGGCGGACGGCGCCGGGGAGGAGGCGGCGGCCGGGGGCTGGAAGCCGGCGGCGGTCAGCACCGCGATGCCCTCGGGCGACTCCACGTACTGGACGAAGGCCTTGGCCCCGGCCGCGTTGGGCGCCTTGGCCAGGTCGGCCATCGGGTAGTCGTTGATCGCCTGGGCGGCCTCGGGGAAGTTGACCCCGGCCACCTTGCCGCCGGCGGCCTTCACGTCGGTCTGGTAGACGATCGAGGCGTCCACCTCGCCCAGCTCGACCTTGGTCAGCGCGCTCTTCACGTCCTGCTCCAGCGAGACCGGCTTCAGGTCGACGCTGCCGGCCTTGAGCGCGGTGATCGCCGCCGCGCCGCACGGCACCTGCTGCGCGCAGAGCGCCACCTTGACGCCGGGGGCCGCGAGGTCCTTGAGCGAGGCGATGTGCTTCGGGTTGCCCTGGGGGACCGCGATCTCCAGGGTGTTGCGGACGAAGACCTTGGGGTCGCCCGCGTTGTCCTTGGCGTCGGTGACGGTCTTCATGGTGGCCGGCGAGGCGGCGGCGAAGACGTCGGCCGGGGCGCCGGAGACGATGCTCTGGGCCAGCGCGGAGCTGCCGCCGAAGTTGAACTTCACCGTGGTGCCGGGGTGGGCGGCCTCGAACTTCTTGCCGAGGTCGGTGAAGGTGTCCTGCAGCGAGGCCGCGGCGAAGACGGTGACGGTGCCGCTCACGGCGGGAGCAGAGGAGCCCGTCGAGCCGCCGCTCGCGCTCGACTTCGCGCTGCTGCCGCAGGCGGTCAGGCCCCCGGCCAGCGCGAGCGCGGCCAGGGCGACGGCGGCGGTGCGGGTCCGGCTTGAGAACTGCATCGGGAATCCCCTCCTGCCGGTCCACGCGGGCCCGGCGGTGCGGTCAGGTGCGGGCCGGTCCGCCGCACTGCGCGACGGAAGGGGGCGACCCTGGACCGGTGGCCACGTGCGGCAGGCTCCGCCGCGTTCCGCCGGAGGCCTGCCCGGGGGTTGCCGGGGGCCCAGCCGGGCTGGCGGTGGGTCTGCGGGTGCTCGTATCTGCGGTCGTTGTGGCGATCATAGTGCCGCAGATGCAAGCCTGAAATCCCTTGTGCCTTTGCACAGCGTGCTGGCCCCGGGTTCCCCCGTCCGGCTGTGCGAACCCGAAAACCGGTGGCAGCGGAACCCCGGCGACCAGCACAGTTGCCCAATGTCCACACTGCGGGTCACCGTCGAGCGGCTGACCATCCACGAACACCCGAACGCCGACGCGCTGGAGCTGGCCCAGGTCGGCCTCTACCGCGCGGTCGTCGCCAAGGGCGCCTACCGCACCGGCGAGTTCGCCCTCTACATACCCGAGCAGGCGGTGCTGCCCGCCGCGTTGATCGAGGAGCTGGGACTGACCGGCAAGCTGGCCGGCTCGGCGGCGGACCGGGTGCGCGCGGTGCGGCTGCGCGGAGAGCTCTCCCAGGGCATCGTCTGCCGCCCGCGCGCGCTGGCCGCCACCGACCTGGCCGCGGCCGCCGCCGAGGGGCGCGACTTCGCCGGGCAGTTGGGCATCACCAAGTGGCAGCCCCCGATCCCGACCGCGATGAACGGCGAGGTCGAGGCGGCTCCCGACCTGCTGCCCTGGGTCGACATCGAGAACCTGCAGCGCTTCCCGGACGTCTTCGAGGCGGGCGAGCCGGTGGTGCTGACCGAGAAGCTGCACGGCAGTTGCTGCCTGCTCACCTACCACGCCGCCACCGGCCGGGTGCAGGTCTCCTCCAAGGGCATCGGCGCCCAGCACCTGGCGCTGCGGGAGGACGGGCGCAACCTGTACTGGCGCGCGGTGCGGGCACACGGGGTGCCGGAGGTCGCCGCGCGGCTGGCCGAGCGGCTGGGCGCCGAGAGCGTCGGCGTCTTCGGCGAGGTCTTCGGCGCCGGGGTGCAGGACCTGACCTACGGCGCCTCCGGGCGCACCGAGCTGCCCGGCTACGCGGTCTTCGACGTCTCGGCCCTGATCGACGGTCAGCTGCGCTGGCTGCCGGCCGCCGAGCTGCTGACCGGCGAGCTGCCGCTGGTGCCGGAGGTGTGGCGCGGACCGTTCGACCCGGCCGTGGTGCTGGCCCACGCCGAGGGCCGCGAGACCGTCTCGGGCCGGGCGCTGCACCTGCGCGAGGGTGTGGTGGTGCGGCCGCAGCAGGAGCGGCACAGCCCGCTGCTCGGCGGCCGGGCGATCGCCAAGGTGGTCAGCGGGGCGTACCTGACCCGCAAGGGCGGCACCGAGTACGAGTAGCAGCGGCGCGCGGTGGGGGGCGACGCACCGGCCCGACGAGGAGTCAGGGGTCGGCCCGGAGTGGACCGTACGCTGACAAATATGATCACGCACGAGGAGTCGAAGGGCCGCGCGCCGGGGGCCGACCGCCGCTGGACCGAGTTGCTCGACAGCTACCGGCGCACCCGGGTGGCCGCTGCCGTGCGCGGGGGCGCGCGGGCGGCGGTCGAGCGCAGCGCCGTGCTGGGCCACGAACTGGCCCTCGGCGCACCGGCTCCGGTGGCCGCCGCCCTCTTCGACCCGGCGGCCGGCCTCGGTGCGGCGGGGGAGTCGGACGGCTGGGTGGGACCGCTCTGGGAGGTGCTGGCCGCCCGGCAGCCCTGGGCGGTGCTGGCCGCACTGCCGCTGCCGGAACCGGTGCGCACCCTGATGGCGCACACCCGGGTGCTGCTCGGCGAGGACCTGACGGGCGGGCGCCCCGCCGTGCCGCGGCCGCTCGGGGCCCCGGGCGGCCGGGCCGATCCGGGCGGGGCGCTCGCCGTGCCGCTGGTCCTGCAGCCCTGGGAGCAGGCCGGCTGGGAGGCGGCGGACCGGGTGACCGCCTACCGCGTCGACGGCGCGGCCACCCCGCACTTCCCGCTGCCCGACAGCCGCGAGGGGCTGGGCCCGACCCGGCTGCCCGAGCCCGGGCCGCCGCTGCCCGGCCCCGAGCAGCCCGCCACCGCCGCCCTGCGCGGCCTGTGCGGCTGGCTGGACGCCCGCTGCCTGCGCGGCACCGCCCCGCAGGCGGCCGCCCTGCTCGCGCCGGCCGCGCTGCGCGCCGAGGCGACCGCCGGCTACCTCCCGTTCGCCGCCGCCTATCCCGCGCTGGTGCGGGCCGGCTCGGGCGCCGGAGCCTACGGCCGCTCCGGCGGCGCGGCGAGGGGCCGCCTCGCCGTGTGGCAGGCGCTGGCCGCGATGGCCGATCCGGCCGGGCACTGCACGCTCGCCGAACTGCTCGCCCTGGTGGCCAGGCTGCGCTGCTTCACCTGGTGCGAGCCCGCCGACGAGGTGTGGCACCTGCACCTCGCCCTGGAGGACCCGGCCACCGGCCTGGCCTGGGCGGTCAGCGGCGGCGACTACGACTGAGCCGCTGACCCAGCGCGCCCGGAACCCCTAAGGTGGAGCCCGCCATGGGGAGCGGTCGGAACGGGGGGCCACGGGCGTGACGCGCGTGCTGGTGGTGGACGACCAGATGCTGATCAGAGCCGGGCTCGCGGCGCTGCTGCGCGCGGCGCCGGGGATGCAGGTGGTGGGGGAGGCCGCCGACGGCGCGCAGGCGGTGGCGCTGGCCGCCTCCGAGCGGCCCGACGTCGTGCTGATGGACGTCCGGATGCCGGGCATGGACGGCATCACCGCGACCGGGACGATCCTCGGCCTGGCGGCGGAGCCGAAGCCGCGGATCATCATCCTGACCACCTTCGACCTGGACGAGTACGTCTACTCCGCACTGCGGGCCGGCGCTGCCGGCTTCCTGCTCAAGGACACCCCGCCGGAGCGCCTGCTGACGGCGGTCTCGACGGTGGCGGCCGGTGACATGCTCTTCGCGCCCAGCGTGGTCTGCCGGCTGATCGAGGCCTACGCGCACCGGGCCGGCGGGCGGGCGGCCATGGCGCCGCCCGGCCTGGACCCGCTGACCAACCGGGAGCTGGACGTGCTGCGACTGGTCGGCCAGGGGCTGTCCAACCCGGAGATCGCCGGGCGGCTGGTGGTCAGCGTGGCCACGGTCAAGACCCATCTCAACCGGACCATGGCCAAGCTGAACCTGTCCAGCCGGGCCCAGGCCGTCGTGCTCGCCTACGAGAGCGGGCTGGTGATCCCGGGCGGCGCCGCCTGACGGTGGCTCAGCGGCGGCGGCCCAGCGGCGCCCTGTGACCCAGCAGCGCCCCGTGGCTCAGTGGTGCTCGTCCTGCTCCGCCTGCGCCGCCTGGGCGATCGCGAAGATCTCCCGGTTGCCGCTGGCCCAGAGCGCGGTCATCACGATGGACTCGATCTGCCAGGCGTCCTCCACCAGCCGCAGCCCGAACCGGTAACGCCCGCCCAGGGTGTAGGTGTTGTCGCCGAGCGCGAGGTCGACCACATGGGTGGCCTGGAAGTGCGCGGTGCAGATGGCCTGGTCGCCCTCGACGGTGACCAGGTGGTTGGTGAGGATGTGCTGGGTGGCCTTCATGCCGCCCAGCAGGGAGCGCCAGGAGGCGATCAGGTCGGCCCGGGAGACCTCGGCCGGGGCACCGGCGCCGAAGCTGGAGTAGTCCAGCGCCACCTTCTCGGCCATCACCTCGCCCAGTCTGTCCCAGGCCCGCAGGTCGGTGTACCAGCACATCCGAACGGTGGTCTCGATCACGTCATCGCGGGTGCTCACGTGGTCACTCCGAAGTGGTCGGCGGTCAGTCCCTTGGAGGCCCAATACACACCGCAGCTGATTGCCTGTCAACAACAACGTGTGCGCATAGTCACAAACTGACGTTCTCCCCGGCGGGACGTCCCCAGGTGTG
The DNA here is from genome assembly GCF_035976515.1 of Kitasatospora sp. NBC_01302. Classification (NCBI taxonomy): domain Bacteria; kingdom Bacillati; phylum Actinomycetota; class Actinomycetes; order Kitasatosporales; family Streptomycetaceae; genus Kitasatospora; species Kitasatospora sp. NBC_01302. The sequence goes on along the minus strand of NZ_CP108404.1, from coordinate 2,273,290 downwards.
GCTGTTCGGGCTCAGGGACCGGTGCTTGACGGACTGTCAGGCCTAGTTTTACCTCGGACCGTCACAGGCAATCGTGAGCAAGGAGTGGCGAATGACCGGCGACCTGCTGCTCGGCGTAGGAGTACCCCAGTCCGGCGCCTGGGCCACCGCCGCGGGGCAGCTGCGGGTGGCCCGGCAGGCGGAGCGGCTCGGCTACCACTCGCTGTGGACGTTCAGCCGGCTGCTGGTGCCGGTCGCCGACGGCGGCGGCGGGGGCGGCGCGTTCTACAACGGCTCGGCCGAGCCGCTGATCAGCCTGGCCTATCTGGCGGGTGCCACCGAGCGGATCCGGCTGGGCCTGTCGGTGGTCAACGCGCCGTTCTTCGCGCCCGCCGTGCTGGCCAAGCAGCTGATCCAGCTCGACAACGCCTCCGGCGGCCGGCTGGACGCGGGCATCGCCCAGGGCTGGTCGGCGGCCGAGTACCTGGCGGCCGGGGTGCCGCCGGAGCGCCGGCTGGGCCGGACGCTGGAGTACCTGAAGGTGCTCCGATTGATGTGGGAGAACGAAGTCGCCGAATTCAAGGGCGAGTTCACCGAACTGCCGCGCACCCTGGTGCGTCCGCGCCCGGTCCAGCCGGCCTTCCCGCTGCTGCTCGGCGGCGCGGTGGACAAGGCCTTCGACCGGGCCGGCCGCCTCGCCCAGGGCTGGCTGAGTCCGGGCGCGGTGAGCACCGAGCTGGTGGCCCGGGCCTCGCGCGAGGTGCGGGCCGCCGCCGAGCGGGCGGGCAAGGACCCGGCGACGGTGCGGATCGTGATCCGGGGCAAGGTCTTCTACGGCCCGAGCGAAGGTCCCGGGCGCGGGCTGCTGCACGGCGACGCCGACCAACTCCGCGGCGACCTGGCCCTGTTGCACGACCTCGGGGCCACCGAGGTGTTCCTGGACTTCAACTTCGACCCGCGGATCGTGGGCGACCAGGCGGATCCGGCGGCCTCGCTCGCCACGGTGACCGAGGCGCTGGCGGCGCTCGCGCCCGCGGGAGGCGGCTGACCGGGAGCGGTGGCACCGTGCTCCCCGCGCTCTTCCCCGGGCGGCGCTCCGCCCACCGCACCCACCGCCCCGGCGCCGGTGCCACCCGGACCGCCGGGCCCGGTGCCGCCACGGTCGCCGCCGCCGTCCTCGGCCTGGGTTTCTTCCTCACCATCTCCGACACCACCCTGGTCAACGTCGCCCTGCCCGCCATCGGCCGGCACTGGCACGACGAGGTGACCGGGCCGCAGTGGGTCTCCGACGCCTACACCCTGGTCTTCGCGGCCCTGCTGCTGTGGGCCGGCACGCTGGCCGACCGGATCGGTGCCGTGCGGGCCTTCGGCACCGGCCTGGTGCTGTTCGGCGTCACCTCGGCGCTGTGCGGCCTGGCCCCCGGCCTCGGCGTGCTGATCGCCGCCCGGGCGGCGCAGGGGGCCGGCGCGGCGATCATGCTGCCGGCCTCGCTGGCCCTGGTCAGCCGGGCCTATCCCGATCCGGTCGAGCGGGCCCGGGCGATCACCCGGTGGATGGCCGGCGGCGGGGTGGCGATCGCGGTGGGCCCGGTCCTGGGCGGCGCGCTGACCAGCGGGCTCGGCTGGCGCTGGGTCTTCCTCGGCGGCTGCGCCGGCCTGCCGCTGGGGGTGCTGGCGCTGCTCGTCCTCGGCCGGGCCGCCCGGGCGGCCGGCGAGGGGGCGGTTTCCCCGCCAGGCGGGCGCAGACCCGACGGCCGGGCGCCGCTGGACCTGGGCGGGCAGGCCGCCATCGGGCTGGCGGTGGCGGTGCTGGTCTTCGCGGTGATCGACGGCGGCGCGCACGGCTACGGCTCCCCGCGCACCGTGCTGGCACTGCTGCTCGCCGCCGCGCTCGGGACGGCCTTCGTACTGGTCGAACGGAGCCAGCCGCACCCCGCCGTCCCGCTCGCGTTCTTCCGCGACCCGGTGGTGGCGCTCTGCACCGCCACCGGCTTCGTGCTCAACTTCGCCTCCTACGGCCTGGTCTTCGTGCTGACCCTCTTCTTCCAGCAGGAGCGCGGCGCCTCGGCGCTGACCGCGGGCCTGCTGTTCATCCCGATGACCGCGCTGACCACGGTGGTCAACCTGGCCGCCGGTGCGCTGACCTGCCGGCGCGGGCCCAAGGTGCCGCTGATCCTGGGGCAGCTGGTCCAGGCGGGCGCGCTGCTCGCGCTGCTGTCCGTCGGACCGCACACCGGCACCGGGCCGCTGCTGCTCCTGCTGGTGCCGCTCGGGATCGGGGTGGGGCTGGCGGTGCCGCCGCTGACCTGCGCGATGCTGGCCGCGGTGGACACCGGGCGGGCCGGGCTGGCCTCGGGGATCCTCAACTCCGCCCGGCAGTTGGGCGGGGCGGTGGGGGTGGCGGTCTGCGGCGCGCTGATCGCCGCACCCGGGGGCTTCATGGCGGGGCTGCACATCGTGCTGCTGATCGGCGCCGCGCTGCTGCTGGCCGGCACGGCGGCGGTGGCGCTGCTGCTGCCGTCCGGCCGGGGCCGCCCGCCGGGGTGAACTGCGGCCCCCGCGACCGGAGCTGACACCCTTGCCAGTGCGGCTGATGCTGGGTCAGGATCGGCCGCATGATCAAGGGAATCATGTTCGATTTCTCCGGCACCCTCTTCCGGGTCGAGCCGACCGAGCGGTGGCTGGCGGCGGTGGCGGCTTCGGCGGGCCTGGAGCTGACGGCCGAGGAGCTGGCAGCGGGCGCGGCCCGGCTGACCGAGTACGGTGCGCTGCCCGGCGGCGCCGAGCCCCGGACCCTGCCGGCCGGGCTGGCGGCGGCGTGGGAGGCCAGGGACCTGAGCGCGGAGCAGCACCGGGCGGCGTACACCGGGCTGGCCAGGGCGGCCTGGGAGCCGGGGCGGGAGCTGGCCGACGCGCTGTACGACCGCCACATGACGCCGGAGGCCTGGCAGCCCTACCCCGACGCCGAGCCGGTGCTGCGCGAGCTGCGCCGGCGCGGCCTGCCGGTCGCGGTGGTGAGCAACATCGGCTGGGACCTGCGCCCGGTCTTCCGCGGCCACGGGCTGGACGAGCTGGTCGACGCCTACCTGCTCTCCTGCGAGGTGGGGGCGAAGAAGCCGGATCCGGTGATCTTCAAGGCCGCCTGCGACCGGCTCGGCCTGGCGCCGGCCGACGTGCTGATGGTGGGCGACCACCGGACGCAGGACGGCGGCGCCGCGGCGCTCGGCTGCTCGCTGCTGCTGGTCGACCACCTGCCGGTGGAACACCGGCCGGCCGGGCTGGCCCCGCTGCTCGACCTGCTCGACTGAAGCGGGGGGCGGACCCGTGACCCGCGGGCGCGGGCGTCGTTGACAACGGGGTGGCCCAGGGTGCCGGGGACGGTGGCTGACGGTACGTAAACTTAGGTTAGGCTAACCTAAGTTTACCGTCCCGCACCCTGGAGTCCACGGTGACCCTGACAGCCGAGTCCCCCCACCCCGTCGGCGACGCGATCCTGCGCCGTCAGCGGGTCCGCGAGTCCGCCGCCCGCACCTACGCGCGCTCCTTCCCGATCGTCCCCGTGCGCGCCAGCGGCATGACGGTGGAGGGCGCCGACGGCCGTCGCTACCTCGACTGCCTCTCCGGCGCCGGCACCCTCGCGCTCGGCCACAACCACCCCGTGGTGCTGGCCGCGATCCGCCGCACGCTGGACAGCGGCGCCCCGCTGCACCTGCTCGACCTGGCCACCGCCGAGAAGGACGACTTCACCACCGCGCTGCTGGAGAGCCTGCCGGCGCCGTTCGCGAACGACGCCCGGGTGCACTTCTGCGGCCCGGCCGGCACCGACGCGGTGGAGGCCGCGCTCAAGCTGATGCAGACCGCCACCGGGCGGCGCGGCGCGCTCGCCTTCACCGGTGCCTACCACGGCATGACGGCGGGCGCGCTCGCGGTGACCGGCAACGTCGCCGTCAAGGAGCCGCTGCCCAGCGGCGGCGAGGTCACCCGGCTGCCCTACCCGTACTCCTACCGCTGCCCGTTCGGGGTCGGCGGCGAGGCGGGCGAGCGGCTGGCCGCGGTCTACGCCGAGCGGCTGCTCGACGACCCGGCGGGCGGGGTGGTGCCGCCCGCCGCGATGATCGTGGAGGCGGTGCAGGGCGAGGGCGGCGCGGTGCCCGCGCCGGACGGCTGGCTGCGCGAGATGCGCCGGATCACCGCCGAGCGCGGCATCCCGCTGATCGTCGACGAGGTGCAGACCGGCGTCGGGCGGACCGGCGCGATGTGGGCGGTCGAGCACAGCGGCATCGTCCCCGACGCGATGGTGCTCTCCAAGGCGATCGGCGGCAGCCTGCCGCTCGCGGTGGTCGCCTACCGCGCGGAGTACGACGGCTGGCGCCCCGGCGCGCACACCGGCACCTTCCGCGGCAACACCCTCGCCATGGCGGCCGGCGCCGCCACCCTGCGCCACGTGGCGGCGAACGGCCTGGCCGCGCGGGCCGAGCAGGTCGGGCGGCGGCTGATGACCGAGCTGACGGCGCTCAAGGAGCGGCTGCCGGTGATCGGCGACGTCCGCGGACGCGGGCTGATGCTCGGCGTCGAACTCGTCGACCCGGCGGGCGGGCCGGACGCCGTCGGCTCCTGCCCGCCGGACCCGGCGCTGGCCGTGCGGGTCCGGGAGGCCTGCCTGGCCCGCGGACTGATCGTCGAGCTCGGCGGGCGGCACGACGCGGTGCTGCGCCTGCTGCCGCCGCTGACCATCACCGACGAACAGGCGGGGGCCGTGCTGGAGCGCCTCGCCGAGGCGATCGCGGCGGCGGCCGGGGACGGGTCGTGACCGGTCTGACGGAGCACCGGCACCGCGCGGTGGCCGTCGACCCGGCGGCGCTGGCCGGCGGCGAGCACGGGCCGGCGGCGCTGCGCCCGCTGCTGGAGCAGGTGCTCGCGGCGCTGGCCGCCGGCGCCGCCCGGCGCGGCGGCCCGGTGACCGGCGGCGATCCGCGTGAGCTGGCCGAGCGGGTGGCCCGCGCCGCCCGGGCACCGAGCGGGGCCGGCGCGCTGGGCGCGCTCACCGAGCTGCTCGCCCACGGCGCCGCCGACCCGGCCGACCCCGCCTGCGCCGCCCATCTGCACTGCCCGCCGCTGGCCGTCGCGGTCGCCGCCGACCTCGCGGTCAGCGCGCTCAACCCCTCGCTGGACTCCTGGGACCAGGCGCCGGCCGCCACCGTGCTGGAGACCGAGCTGCTGGCCGAACTGGCGGCGCTGGTCGGCTACCGGCCGGACCGGGCCGCCGGGGTGCTCACCTCCGGCGGCACCGAGTCCAATCTGCTCGGTCTGCTGCTGGCCCGCGACCGGCTGCTGCCCGGACAGCCGGAGCTGACCGGGGTCGACCCCGCCCGCCGCCCGCGGGTCTTCGCCTCCCGGGCCGCCCACTTCTCCATCCAGCGCGCGGCGGCGGTGCTCGGCCTCGGCGAGCGGGCGGTGGTCCCCATCGAGGTCGACCGCGACCAGCGGATGGACCCGGGGGCGCTGGCCCGGGCGCTGACCGAGGCCCGGCGCGCGGGGCAGACCCCGCTCGCCGTGGTCGCCACCGCCGGCACCACCGACACCGGCGCGATCGACCCGCTGACCGCCTGCGCCGAGCTGGCCGCCGACCACGGTGCCTGGCTGCACGTGGACGCCGCGTACGGCGGCGGCGCGCTGCTCTCCGCGCGGCTGGCCCCGCTGCTGGCGGGCCTGGAACTCGCCGACTCGGTCTCGCTGGACTGGCACAAGCTGGGCTGGCAGCCGGTGGCCGCCGGGGTGTTCCTGGTCCGGCGGGCCGAGAGCTACGACTCGCTGGCCCGCCGCGCGGCCTACCTCAACCCGGCGGACGACGAGGAGGCGGGCTACCCGAGCCTGCTCGGCCGCTCGCTGCGCACCACCCGCCGGGCCGACGCGTTCTCGCTCATGGTCACCCTGCGCACGCTCGGCCACGTCGGCCTGGGCGCCCTGGTCGACCGCTGCCGCGAGCTGGCCCTGGCGGCGGCCGGCGGGATCCGGGCCAGGGCGGAGCTGGAGCTGCACGGCGACCCGCTGCTGACCACCGTGCTCTTCCGCCAGCTGCCCGCCGACCCGGTCCGGCGGGCCGACCCGGCGGCCGTGGACGCCTTCAACGCCGCGCTGCGCCGGCGCCTGCTGGCCACCGGGCGGGCGGTCCTGGGGCGGACCGAACTGCCGTGCGCGGGTGGGAGGGCGGTGGCCGGACAGGTGCGGCTCAAGCTCACCCTGCTCAACCCGCAGGCCACCGAGGCGGACCTGGAGCGGCTGCTCGACCTGGTCGTCCTGACCGGCCGCGAGCTGGACCGGGCGGGGGAGTAGGGCCGGCCCGGAGGCCCGCGTGGTCTGCGGGTGGAGCGGCGAGGGCCGGGCCCGGCTCCCCGGGCTCAGCTCTCCAGACCGAGCAGGAGCGCCCGGGTGCGCTCCCAGGTCTGCGGGTCGCAGGCGACCAGCAGTCCGTCCGCGCCGCCCGGCGGGTCGGCGCGGTAGGGGGTGCCGTCCAGCCGGGCCGAGACGCCGCCGGCCTCGCGCACCAGCAGCGAGCCGGGGGCGTGGTCCCAGGGGAGGGTGCGCCAGTACAGCAGGAAGTCCAACGCGCCGTCGGCGAGCAGCGGGTACTCCATGCCCGCCGCGCGCCGCCCCGGGGTCAGCTCGCCGAAGGCGCTGGAGTCGGGGGCGAGGCCGGGGAAGTGCTCCGGGCGGCGCAGGTAGGGCTTGACCGAGCCGCGCCAGCGGGCGGGGTCGGCGGGTGCCGGGGCCCGGGTCAGCCGGTGCCCGTCGCGCCAGGCGCCGGCGCCCAGCTCGGCGGCGTAGGCGGTGCGGGTCATCGGCTGCCAGATCCAGGCAGCCACCGCCTGGCCGTCGCGCACCAGCGAGGCCATCACAGCGAAGTCCGGCCGCCCGGCGACGAAGTTGGCGGTGCCGTCGACCGGGTCGACCAGCCAGCAGGCGGGCTCGTTGTGCAGCGCCAGGGCGAGCGCGGGGTCGGCGGCCACCGCCTCCTCGCCGACCACCGGCAGCGGCAGCAGCTCCTGCAGCCGACGGGTGATGATCGCCTCGGCCTCCCGGTCGGCGATGGTCACCACGTCGCCGGGGGCCTTCTCCATCACCTCGCCGGCCGCCAGCGCCCGGAAGCGCGGCTCGACGGCCTGGGCCGCGGCCTCGGTGAGGATCTCGGCCACCTTCTCCATCAGCACGCCGGTGCGCTCCCTTCACTCGGGACCACTCTCGCACGCCCGCACCGATCCGACCTGCGCCGACCAGGGAGTGGACCCGGGCCGTCCGAGGGGCGGCGGTGGTGCTGCGGTCAGCCGGTGGTGGACTGGCACACCATGGAGCGCTGGGCGGCGGCCCGCAGCTGGGACCTCTGAGGTCAGCGGCGGCGGCGCAGCACCTCGTCGTACTCGGCGTGCACCCGGCGGTCCAGGGCCAGGCCGAACTGGGCGTCCGCGACGGTGCGGGCCAGCGGGCGGATCCGGGTCAGCGCCTCGGTGAGGTGGGCGGCCTCGCCGGGCGGCAGCGGCTCCTCGCCGGCGAGCGCGCCGAGCAGCTGATCGCGGATCAGGCCGACGAAGACCTCGGCCACCGCGTCCGCGTACTCCTGCGCCTTGCGGCTGGCGTCCAGCACCGCGGCCAGCGGGATGCCCTCGGCGATCAGCGCGGTGGTGGCGTCCATCAGGCGGCGGCTGACGTGGGTGATGCCGTCCTCGGAGACGGTGATGTAGCCCTGGGCCAGCGACTCGGCGGTGTTGGCCTCGGTGAGCTGGTCGCCGAAGGCCGTGCGCAGCTCGTCCCAGTCGAGCGAGACCGGGGTCTCGTCCGACCAGGGGGAGATGATGGCCGCCGCCAGGCCGATCAGCTCCGCGACGTCCCGCCCGCTCTCGCCCGCGCCGATCAGCTCCGCGATGCCGCCCAGGGTGTGGCCGCGCTCCAGGAGCTCGGCGATCACCCGTAGCCGGGCCAGGTGCGCCTCGCCGTACCAGGCGATCCGGCCCTCCCGGCGCGGCGGCGGCAGCAGTTTGCGCTCGCGGTAGAAGCGCAGCGTGCGGGTGGTGATGCCGGCGGCTGCGGCCAGCTCCGCCACCCGGTACTCGCGCGGGCCGGCCGCTTCGTTCTCGATCTCCGCCACGCCGTCAGCATAGGGCGCGGGGACGGCGGAACCGGCGCGGTCGGACGTCTTCCTAGACACGCTGTCAACAGCTACCCTGCCAATCATGCCAGTAATCACTGGCGCGATTGATCCTCATACGCTTAGGCGTCCCCCAGAGAGGACTCGCCGCATGGCTGCCAGCAAGTCCGCGCAACGCACCCGGCCCAAGGCGCCCGACGCCACCCAGCATGTCGCCGTCGCCGTGATCGGCTCGGGCTTCGGCGGCATCGGCGCCGGCGTCCGGCTGCGCCGCGCCGGGATCACCGACTTCGTGATCCTGGAGCGCGCCGGCTCGGTCGGCGGCACCTGGCGGGACAACAGCTACCCCGGCTGCGCCTGCGACGTGCCCTCGCACCTCTACTCCTTCTCCTTCGCGCTCAACCCCGACTGGCCGCGCAGCTTCTCCGGCCAGGGCGACATCCGCGCCTACCTGGAGCAGGTCACCGACACCTTCGGCCTGCGCCCGCACCTGCGCTTCCACCACGAGGTCACCGAGGCCCGCTGGGAGAGCGCGCACACCCGCTGGCGGATCACCACCACCGGCGGGGAGTGGACCGCCGACGCGCTGGTCTCCGCCACCGGCCCGCTCTCCGACCCGCAGATCCCCGAGCTGCCGGGCCTGGACGCCTTCCCCGGGCAGGTCTTCCACTCCTCGCAGTGGGACCACGGGCTGGACCTCGCCGGCAAGCGGGTCGCGGTGGTCGGCACCGGCGCCTCGGCGGTCCAGATCGTGCCCGAGATCCAGCCGAAGGCGGCCCGCCTCACGCTCTTCCAGCGCACCCCCGGCTGGGTGCTGCCGAAGCTGGACCGGGAGATCAGCGCCCTGGAGAAGCGGTTGCACCGCGCGGTGCCGGCCACCACCGCGCTGCGCCGGGCGGCGCTGTTCGCGGTCCGCGAGCTGCAGGTGGACGCCTTCGTGCGCCGCCCTGGCACGCTGAAGCTGGTCCAGAAGCTCGCCCTGCGGCACCTGGCCCAGCAGGTCGGCGACCCCGCGCTGCGGGCCAGGCTCACCCCCGACTACCGGATCGGCTGCAAGCGGATCCTGCTCAGCCAGACCTACTACCCGGCGCTGGCCGCACCCAACAGCGAGGTGACCGCGGGGCTGCGCGAGGTGCGCGGCTCGACCCTGGTGGCCGCCGACGGCAGCGAGCACCAGGCCGACGTGATCATCTTCGGCACCGGCTTCCACGTCACCGACATGCCGATCGGCGCCCGGGTCTTCGGCGCCGACGGGCGCAGCCTGGCCGAGGTGTGGAAGGAGGGCATGGAGGCGCTGCGCGGCTCCACCGTGCGCGGCTTCCCCAACCTCTTCTTCGTGATCGGCCCCAACACGGGCCTGGGCAACAGCTCGATGATCCTGATGATCGAGTCGCAGCTGAACTACCTCGTCGACGCGCTGACCACACTGCGCTCGGTGGGCGCCACGGCCCTGCAGCCCACCGAGCGGGCCCAGCGGCACTGGAACCAGCGGCTCCAGCACCGGATGTCGCGCACGGTGTGGACCACCGGCGGCTGCCGCAGCTGGTACCTGACCGAGGACGGCAAGAACACCACGCTCTGGCCCGGCTCCACCGGCGCCTTCCGCCGCGCCACCCGCCGCGTCGATCTGGCCGAGTACGAGCTGATCAAGCGCCGGCTGCCCGCCACCGCCGCTGCCGACGCCGACGCCGACGCCGAGGAGGTCCGCGCGTGAGCCGGTCCGAATTCGTCCTGCCCGAGCCGGTGCAGCGGCTGCGGGTGCGCTCCGCCGACGGCAGCTGGCTGAACGCCGAGACCTTCGGCCCGTCCGGGGCGCCGATCGTGGTGCTGGTGCACGGCTGGACCTGCAACACCGCCTTCTGGGCCCCGGTGGTGCACCGGCTGGCCGCCGAGCACCAGGTGATCGCCTACGATCAGCGCGGCCACGGCCGCAGCGACATCCCGGTCGGCAGAGCCGGCTACAGCACCAGAGCGCTCGCCGAGGACCTGCAGGCCGTGGTCACCCGGCTCGTCCCCGAGGGCCGGCGGGCCGTGCTGGCCGGCCACAGCATGGGCGGGATGACCGTCATGGCGGCCGGCGGGCGCCGCGCGGTGGCCGCGCGGACGGCGGCGGTGCTGCTGTGCAGCACCGGCGCGAGCGACCTCACCGACCACCTGCGGGTGCTGCCGCCCTTCGTCCGCCCGCCCGCGCTGCGCCGGGCGCTGCACCGGCACGTGCTGCAGTCCGCCCTGCCGATGGGGCCGGTCAGCGCGCTCTCCAAGGCGCTGCTCAAGCAGGGCACGATGGGCCCGGGCGCGACCGCCGCACAGGTCGCCGCCTGCGCCGAGATCGTGCACGCCTGCCCCGCCGGGGTGCGCTCGGGCGCCGCGCGGATGCTCGGCGACCTGGACGTGCGCCCCGGTCTGACGATGCTGGAGGCGCCCACCGCGATCATGGTCGGCAGCCGTGACAAGCTCACCCCGCCGCCGCACGCGCACGCCATGTACGCCGCACTGCGCCGCCCCGACGGCCTGCAGGAACTGCCGGGCGTCGGCCACATGGCGCCGATCGAACGCCCCGACGAGGTCGCCGCGGAGCTCCGCCGCCTCGTGCGCACCCATCTGACCAGCGAGAGGACCGAAGTCGCATGACCGTTCCGCCGTTGCACGCACAGGTCGTCGTCGTCACCGGCGCGGCCCGGGGGCTGGGGGCGCTGATGGCCCGCAAGCTGGCCGATCGCGGCGCCCGGGTGGCGCTGGTCGGCCTGGAGCCGGCCGAACTTAAGACGGTCGCCGAGCAGTGCGGCCCCGAGGCCTCCGCCTGGGAGGCCGACGTCACCGACCTGGTCGCGCTCAGCGCGGTGGCCCAGCAGGTCAAGGAGCGGTACGGGCGGATCGACACGGTGGTGGCCAACGCCGGCATCGCGATCGGCGGCCCGCTGCTGGACAGCGATCCGGCGGCCTACAACCGGGTGATCGAGGTCAACCTGCTCGGCAGCGTGACCACCGCGCGGGCCTTCCTGCCCGCGCTGATCGAGAGCCAGGGCTACCTGCTGCAGATCGCCTCGCTGGCCGCGATCACCCCCGCGCCGCTGATGAGCGCCTACTGCGCGAGCAAGGCGGGCGTCGAGGCGTTCGCCCATGCGCTGCGCGCCGAGGTCGCGTACCAGCAGGTGCGGGTCGGGGTCGGCTACCTGAGCTGGACCGACACCGACATGGTGCGCGGGGCCGACCAGGACGACGTGCTGCGCGAGATGCGGGCCAAGCTGCCCTGGCCGGCCAACCGCACCTACCCGATCGAGCCGGCCGTGGACCGGCTGGTGGCCGGCATCGCCCGCCGCTCGGCGCACGTCTACGCCCAGGCCTGGCTGCGCGGCATGCAGCCGGTCCGCTGGCTGCTGCCGCCGCTGGTCGCCGCGGTCGGCTCCCGCGAGGTGGCCCGCCTCGCGCCCCGGCTGGCGGCCACCGCCGCGGCCCGGCTGCGCCCGGTCGGCGCGGGCGGGGCGGCCGACGAGGCCTCGCGCAGCGTGCGGGGGTAGCTCCTGTCGGCGACGGTGGGCGGGGGAGGAGGCGACGGGCCGGACGGTAGGATCTGGGCACACCCCTGATCGAAAGGCCCGCGTAGCCGATGGCCCCCCGCCTGTCCGTCGTCGTCCCGATCTACAACGTCGAGCGCTACCTCCAGGAGTGCCTCGACTCGATCGCCGCCCAGACGTTCCGCGACTTCGAGTGCGTCATGGTGGACGACGGCTCGACCGACTCCAGTGCGGCGATCGCCGAGGCGTTCGCCGCCGAGGACGCGCGGTTCCGGCTGGTCCGCCAGCAGAACAAGGGCCTCGGCGCGGCCCGCAACACCGGCTGGCGCAACCTGACCGAGGGCACCGAGTTCCTGGCCTTCGTGGACAGCGACGACAGCCTGCCGCCCGGCGCCTACCAGCTGATGATCAGCACGCTGGAGCAGACCGGCTCGGACTTCGTGGCCGGCAACGTGCTGCGGTTCCGCTCGACCGGCTCCTACCAGTCGAACGCGCACGTCAAGCCGTTCCGGCAGACCCGCCTCAAGACCCACGTGACCGAGCTCCCGGCGCTGGTCACCGACCGCACCGCGTGGAACAAGGTCTACCGGCGCGGCTTCTTCGACGCGGCCGGCATCCGCTACCCCGAGGGCATCCTCTACGAGGACGCCCCGGTCAGCGTGCCGCACCACTACCTCGCGGTCAGCGTGGACGTGCTCGCCGACCACATCTACCACTGGCGCGAGCGCGAGCTGGACGATCCGTCGATCACCCAGGGGCGCACCAACCCCCGCGGGCTGGCCGACCGGGTCCGCTCGATGGAGCTGGTCCGCGAGTGGCTGCTGGCCCGCCCCGAGCCGAAGTTCCGCGAGTACCTGCGCTCCTACGACCAGAACTGCCTGGTCGAGGAGATCCCGATGTTCTTCTGGTGGGTGCCGGACGGCGACCGGGCCTACCGCGCGGTCTACCAGGAGCACGTCAGCCGGCTGCTGCGGCTGATCGGCACCGACCGGCTGCGCGCGCTGCGCGCCCCGCTGCGGGTCAAGTACCAGCTGACGCTGGCGAACCGGATGGAGGAGTTCGTCGCGCTGCAGCGGGTGCACCGCGCCTACCGGCGCCGGGTGACCCGGCTCAAGGCCCGCGCGGCCGCGGCCCGGGGCTGACGGTTCGGGGCTGAAGACTCGGGCCTGACCGTCCGGGGCGGACGGCCCGGGCCCCGCTGGACCGTCGGGCACGGACCCTGACTGCCCATCAGCGGCGCGACCCGCTACGGTCGCGCCATGACAACTGCCCTCATCACCGGCGCGACCGCCGGAATCGGTGCCGCCTTCGCCCGCCGCCTGGCCAAGGACGGCCACGACCTGGTGCTGGTCGCCCGCGACACCAAGCGGCTGACCGAGGCCGCCGCGGAGCTGGAGTCCCGCTTCGGCGTGCACGCCGAGGTGCTCACCGCCGACCTGGCCACCGAGGAGGGGATCGGCGCGGTCGAGCAGCGCCTCTCGGACGGCGAGCGGCCGGTCGGCATCCTGGTCAACAACGCCGGCTTCGGCAACCGCGGCAGCTACCTGAGCGTCCCGCTGGAGCAGGAGCTGGAGATGGTCAAGGTGCACATCGAGGCGGTGCTGCGGCTGACCAGCGCGGCGCTGCCCGGGATGCGCGAGCGCGGCTTCGGCGGGGTGGTGAACGTCGCCTCGGTGGCGGCCTTCGTGCCCCGCGGCACCTACGGGGCGAGCAAGGCCTGGATGGTCAACTTCACCCAGGGCGTGGCGCGCGACCTGGCCGGCAGCGGTGTGCGGCTGCTGGCGCTGTGCCCCGGCTTCACCCGCACCGAGTTCCACCAGCGGGCCGGGATGGGCACCAAGAACGTGCCGGCCTGGGGCTGGCTGTCCGCGGAGCGGGTGGTGGACGAGGCGTTGCGCGACCTGGCCCGGGGGCGGACCCTGTCGGTGCCGAGCAAGCGCTACAAGGCCGTGGTGGCCCTGGCCCGGATCCTGCCGGCCGGCCGCTTCGGCGGGATCTCCACCAAGGCGGCGCGCAGCTACGGCACGGACTGATCCGGGGCGCACGGAATGCGGGCGGTGCGCCACTGGTTTTCGGGGATAGCTCATTATTAGCTCACCTAACAATGAGCTATCCTCGCCATGTCGCCTTCCGCTTGGAGGTTCCATGAGGCCCGACAGAATCGACTGGACGCCGCCCACCCGCGATCCGGACCAGCCGCGCCCGCCGGCGCAGCTGCGCCGGATCCTGGCGCTGTTCCGCCCCTACCGCGGACGCCTGGCCGTGGTCGGGCTGCTGGTCGCGGCCTCGGCCGTGGTCTCGGTGGCCACCCCGTTCCTGCTGCGCGCCGTGCTCGACGTGGCGATCCCGCAGGGCCGCACCGGGCTGCTGAGCCTGCTGGCGCTCGGCATGATCGCCGCCGCCGTGGTCAACAGCGTCTTCAACGTGCTGCAGACGCTGATCTCCACCACGGTCGGCCAGCGGGTCATGCACGACCTGCGCACCGGCGTCTACAGCCACCTGCAGCGGATGTCGCTGGCCTTCTTCACCCGCACCCGCACCGGCGAGGTGCAGTCCAGGATCGCCAACGACATCGGCGGCATGCAGTCCACCGTCACCTCCACCGCCACCTCGCTGGTCTCCAACCTGACCAGCGTGGTGGCCACCGTGGTCGCCATGGTCGCGCTCGACTGGCGGCTGACCGTGGTCTCGCTGCTGCTGCTCCCGCTCTTCGTCTGGATCAGCCGCCGGGTGGGCAACGAGCGCCGCCGGATCACCACCGAGCGCCAGCGGCAGCTCGCCAGGCTCTCCTCCGCCGTGCAGGAGTCGCTCTCGGTCAGCGGCATCCTGCTCGGCCGCACCATGGGCCGCGCCGACTCGCTGGCCCGGGACTTCACCCGGCAGAGCGACGAGCTGGCCGAGCTGGAGGTGCGCTCCAGCATGGCCGGGCGCTGGCGGATGAACGTGATCCAGATCGTGATGTCCGCGATGCCCGCGGTGATCTACTGGGCGGCCGGCCTGACCGCCGGCGGCGGGGCGCCGATCGTCTCGATCGGCACCCTGGTCGCCTTCGTGACCCTGCAGCAGGCGCTCTTCCGCCCGTCCGTCCAGCTGCTCTCCACCGGCGTGGACGTGCAGACCTCGCTCGCGCTGTTCCAGCGGATCTTCGAGTACCTCGACCTGCCGGTGGAGATCGACGAGCCGGCCGACCCGGTGCGCCTGCCCGAGGTGCGCGGCGAGGTGCGCTTCGAGCACGTGGACTTCGGCTACGACCCCGAGCGCCCGGCCGGAACGCTGGCCGACATCGACCTGACGGTGCCGGCCGGCACCTCGCTGGCGCTGGTCGGGGAGACCGGCTCGGGCAAGACCTCGCTCAGCTACCTGGTGCCCCGGCTCTACGACGTCACCGGCGGCCGGGTCGCCATCGACGGCGTGGACGTGCGCGAGCTGGCCTTCGAGACGCTGTCGGCGACGGTCGGCGTGGTCTCCCAGGAGACCTACCTCTTCCACGCCTCGGTCGCCGAGAACCTGCGCTTCGCCAAGCCCGAGGCCACCGACGAGGAGCTGGTCGAGGCCGCCCGGGCGGCCCAGATCCACGACCACATCGCGGGCCTGCCGGACGGCTACGACACCCTGGTCGGCGAGCGCGGCTACCGCTTCTCCGGCGGCGAGAAGCAGCGCCTGGCGATCGCCCGGACCGTCCTGCGCAACCCGCCGGTGCTGATCCTGGACGAGGCCACCAGCGCGCTGGACAACCAGACCGAGCAGGCCGTGCAGCAGGCGATCGACGCCCTGGCGGCGGGCCGCACCACGATCACCATCGCGCACCGGCTCTCCACCGTGCGCCGGGCCGACCAGATCGCGGTGCTGGACCACGGCCGGGTCGTCGAGCTCGGCACCCACGAGGAGCTGGTCGCGCTGGACGGCCGCTACGCCGCGCTGCTGCGCCGCGAGGCGCCCACTGATGCGGCCGGGGCCGCCGGAGTGGCGGCGGTCGAGCCGGAGCTTCAGGCGGCCTTCGGCACCTCGTTGTAGACCTCGGCGGGTTCCTGGCCGGAGAGCTGCTGGATGGCCTGCATGATCTCGTCGGTCACCTGGCGGCGGACCCGGGCCGAGCCGGCCTGGCCGTGCAGGGCGGCGAAGTCCAGCGGCTCGCCGAACTTCACCGTCACCTTGCGCAGCCGGGGCCGGCGCTTGCCCACCGGCAGGATCTTCTCGGTGCCCGCCAGCGCCACCGGCACCACCGGCACGCCCGCGGTCAGCGCCAGCCAGGCCACGCCGGTCTTGCCCCGGTAGAGCCGGCCGTCCAGCGAGCGGGTGCCCTCGGGGTAGATGCCGAAGGCCCGGCCCTCCTCGAGGATCTCCAGGGCTGCGTTGAGCGCGGCCTGCGCCAGGTGGGCCTCGCCGCGCTGGACCGGGACGGCGTCGATGGCGTGGAAGAACGAGCGGGAGAGCCGCCCCTTGAAGCCGGTGCCCGTGAAGTACTCGGCCTTCGCCAGGAAGCTGATCGGCCGCGGGGCGGTCAGCGGGATCACCACGCTGTCGATGAACGACAGGTGGTTGATCGCCAGGATCACCCCGCCCTTGCGCGGTACCTGGTCAAGACCCTCGATGACCGGCCGGTAGAGCGCCTTCGCCAGCGGCTTGAGCACCAGCTTGGTGATGATCTTGATCATGGACCCTCCCCGGGGCGCCGGGCCCGCGTAGCTCGATTCTCCCGGCTGGCGAACGTTCTGGAATGACCTTTCATACCATCAGTACGACCGGAGGCCACAGTCGAGCAGGGAGCCCCGGGGCGTGCGCTACCGCGCGCCGAGGCCCTTGCGCACGCCGGCTTTGAGGGTGCGGGGCAGCCGGGCGGCGCGGCGCAGCTCGTCGTAGCCGCGCCAGGAGTCGCGGGCCGCCAGCCGGTACTGCAGGCCGCCCACCCCGCCGGGGTAGCGGTAGCCGGCCGGGCGGTGGGCGGCGAAGTGTGCGGCGATCCGGCCGAAGAAGTCGCGGCGCAGCTCGGCGGGGACCAGCCCCGGGGTGTCGTAGATGGTCAGCGCCTGCTTGACGGTCCGCTCGAAGACCAGGGTGCGCAGGTCGTCCGCCTCCGGGTGGCGGTCCAGGAAGGCGAAGATCGCGTCGTACTGGGCGAAGGCGTCGGCGTGCTTGGCGGAGGAGGTGGCGGTGATCGCGCCGGGCCGGCCGCGGCGGTAGTTGTAGCAGGAGCGGTCGAGGTAGCGCAGCCGGCCGGCGGTCAGCAGGGCCGGGTAGGTGACCGAGATGTCCTCGTAGAAGCCGCGCCCGAAGGAGACCTGCAGGCCGTCCAGGAAGGCGCGGCGGAAGACCTTGTTCCAGACCGAGAGCACGGTGCGCAGCAGCGTCCGGTGCTCGCGCAGCGTGCAGCCCTCGGCGCTCTCCAGCGGGGAGCCCGCCAGCAGGTGGCGCCAGGGGTTGGGCTCGGTGCTGTCGTCGGGGTAGACGTGGCTGAAGCCGGTGATCAGCACGTCCAGCGGGGTGCCGCCGGCCGCCGCGCGCTCGCGTTCGGCCCGCAGCTCGGCCAGCACGGCGGTGAGGGCGCCCTCGGGGAGCCAGTCGTCGCTGTCCACGCACCAGAGGTACTCGCCGCGCGCCTCGGGCAGCGCGGCGATCCGGGCGCCGCCCAGGCCCTGGTTCTCGGCCAGGTGCAGCACCCGCAGGCGGGAGTCGCGGGCGGCGTACGCGTCGAGGATCGCGCCGCAGTCGTCGGGGGAGCGGTCGTCGACCGCGATCACCTCGAAGTCGGTGGCCTCCTGCCCGTCGAGCAGCGAGTCCAGGCAGCGGGGCAGGAAGCGCTCCACGCCATGGACGGGTACGACGATGCTGAGGAGGACTGGCACGTCGGCCACTGTACAGAGGCGCCGGTGCCGCGCCGGGAGCGGGCGGCACCGGCGACCGTTGGCGGCCTGGCCGACCCTCAACGGCCGGCCGCCGATCCTCCACTGCCTGAAGCCTGGCCGCCGCACCATTGGGGAGGCCTGACAGTGGACTCAGGAAGTGGTGGAAGCTGAGCTGGAGGCTCAGTGGTCGTGCGTGTCATGTTTTGTGTTCATCAGTCGAACGCTCAGGTCGGCTGGATGGCGACTGAAGCCACTGTGACAGATACTGCTTGGACGGATCGAGCCCGTCAATCCCCCGCAAGTATTCAGTTTCCGAACGATCGGGGGGCCGTCGTCGGCGGCCTGGCGGCCCGGGCGCCCCGCAGGCGGGGTTCTCGTGACGGCGGGGCTGACGTACCGTGGCCTTGACGCTTCGTCAGCGGCTCGGATCGCGTGCGGGTTTCGGTCGGGTTTGCCCGTATCGATGCCCAGTCGTGACCGAGCCAGGGGTCCCTGGTGCCACGTGAGTTGTCATCACACGATACGGTGGCAGAACTCCAGGACGGTTGCGTGAGGACCGTCCCTCCCGGATAGTCTTCGCCTCACGGCCCTGGCGCCTCGTAGGGGTGGGAATAGTCATGGAACAGTTGCAAGTGCGGAACAGGCCCCGCGTGCCGGCCATTCAGTGCGGCGTGGGCACGACCGGGCGGCGGATCGAGCGCCACCTGTCCGTACTCGGCGCGCCCGCCGTTCCCGCGGTCGACACCGCGGAGGCCCTCGGCCTGATAAGGGAGCTGACGCCCCGCGGCGTGAGCCCGCACGCGGCCCCGCGCCGCACCACCCGGGTGCTGCTGCTGGCCCCGCTGCGCCGCCTCAAGCGCAGCCTCTTCGGAAGCCGCCACTAGGGCTTGCCCCAAGGCTGCCCCAGGGCCTGTCCGGCCTCGACGGACGACCTCCGGTGCCCGGTCGGGCAGGCGGAGGTTGTCCCGCACCGGTGTCGCAGCGCAGGATGGCGCCATGGCCGACACGTTCCAGACCCGGACCTTCGAGATTGTGACCGGCGACCGCGAGGTCGCCCTGGACATCACCGAGCGCTGTGCGGACTTCCTCGCCGAGGCGGCGGCCGGACGCGACGGGCTGTTGAACGTCTTCGTCCCGCACGCCACGGCCGGTGTCGCCGTGCTGGAGACCGGCGCCGGCAGTGACGACGACCTGCTCGCGGTGCTGCGCGACCTGCTGCCGCCCGACGACCGCTGGCGCCACCGCCACGGCAGCCCGGGCCACGGTCGCGACCACGTGCTCCCCGGCCTGGTGGCCCCGCACGCCACGCTGCCGGTGATCGGGGGGCGGATGGCGCTCGGGGTCTGGCAGTCGGTGGTGCTGATCGACACCAACGGGGACAACCCGCGCCGCACGGTGCGGCTCTCCTTCCTGGGCTGAGCGAGGATGGACCGCATGTCCGACGACGATGCCGCCTACTGTCCCGCCCCCGCCGCGGCCGACGCCGCGCTGAGCGCGCTCGCCCCCGCCGAGCCCGGCGCCGGCCCCCGGGCGGACTGCGTGCTGTGCGGCGAGGCCACCGAGTACCCGGCGGGCACCCCTGGCAGCACCCTGTGCGCCCGCTGCGCCTGGCAGCAGGCCCAGCGCGGGGCCTGCTCGGGCTGAGCCCCCTGGTCGGCTAGCCCTCTTCCGGGCCGGTGAGGTGCAGGGTGGAGCCGTGCCGGGTCTTGCGGACCAGGAGCTGGGCGGGGACGCGCTGGCGCAGGTCGGCGACGTGGCTGACGATGCCGACCGCGCGGTCGCGCTCGCGCAGCCCGTCCAGGACGTCCATCACCTCCTCCAGCGCCTGCTCGTCCAGGGTGCCGAAGCCCTCGTCGATGAAGAGGGTGTCCAGCGGCATGCCGCCCGCCTCGTCGGTGACCACGTCGGCCAGGCCCAGGGCCAGCGCGAGGGAGGCGAAGAAGCTCTCGCCGCCGGAGAGGGTGGCGGTGTCCCGCTCGGTGCCCGTCCAGGCGTCGACCACCAGCAGGGACAGGCCGGAGCGCCGGCCGCCCGGGCCGCGTTCGTCGCTGTGCACCAGGGTGTAGCGCCCGCCCGACATCCGGACCAGGCGGGTGCTGGCGGCTGCCGCGACCTGTTCCAGGCGCGCGGCCAGCACGTAGGACTCCAGGCGCATCTTGAGCCGGTTGTCGCCGCTGGTGCCGCCGGCCAGCTGGGCGAGCCGGCTGATCTCGCCGAAGGCGGTCAGCCGGGGCGCCAGGTCGCGGGCCAGCTCGGCCAGCCGGTGGCCGAGGCCGGCCAGCTCGTGGCGGCGCTCGCGGGCGGCGTGCTCGGCGGCGGCAGCGGTCCGCAGCGCGCCGGTGGCCGTGGCCAGCACCTGCTGCGCCCGCGCGGGATCGGCCGGCGGCAGCGCGGCGGCGGCCACCAGCTCGGGACGGCCCAGCTCGTCGGCGACGGCGCGGCGCTCGGCCGCGCGCTCGGTGAGGCGTCGGCGCAGCGCCGCCAGCTGCTCGGCGGGCAGGGCGGCCGCCGCTGCCTCGTCCGCCGTGGCGAAGCCGGCGGTGCGGGCGGTCAGGGCCAGCTCCTGCTCGGCCTCGCGCAGTTGCTCGGCGGCCTGTTCGGCCGCCCGGTCGGCCTGGACGGCGGCGGCCAGCGCCTGCGCCAGGCGGCCCAGCCGCTCGGCGCGGGCGGCCACCGAGGGGGCGTCGCCGCGGGCCTCGGCGACCCGCTCCGCCAGCTCGGCCCGCTCGGCGGCCAGCGCGTCCAGCCGGGCGGTGCCGGCCGCCACCCGCTCGCGGCTCTCGTGCAGCTGGGCGCTGTACCGCTGCTCCTGCTGCTCCAGCCGCTCGCGCTGCTGGAGCAGCACGGTCAGCTGCTCGGCGGCCTGCAGCTCGCCGCGCAGCTGCCGGGTCAGCTCGTCGAGCTGCCCGGCCAGCACGGCGACGGGCTGCTCGCCCGCCGTGGCGTCGGCCGCGGCGGCAGCCACCCGGAGCCTGGTCAGCTCCGTCTCGGCGCCGGCGAGTGCGCGCTCGGCGCGCTGCTGGGCCGCGGCGGCGGCCTGCTCGTCGGCCTCCCGGACCGGGGCACCGGCCGGGGCGGCGGGCGCCGGGTGCTCGGTCGAGCCGCAGACCAGGCAGGCCTCGCCGCCGCGCAGGCGGTCGGCCAGTTCCGCGGCGATCCCGTCCAAGCGGCGCCGGCGCAGCTCCAGGCCGTGCTCGCGGGCGTCCAGCGCATGCTGCCGGTGGTCCAGCAGGGCGCGCTCGGCCTCGGCGGTCGCGGTGCGCAGCTCGTCGCGCCGGTGCGCGGCGGCCAGCCGCTGCTCGGCCTCGGTGCGCTGGGCGCGCAGCTGCTCGGCGCGGGCGGCGGCACCACGGGCGGTCTCCTCGCGCTGCCGGCGCTCCTCGGCCTCGGCCTGCTCGGTGGCGAGCCAGCGCTCGGCCTCCTGCGCGGCCTCCTCGGCCCGGCGCAGCTCGGCGGCCTCCCGCTGCCCGTCGGCGGTCAGCGCGGCGGCGCGGCGCTCGTCGGCGGTCGCCGACTCCAGCCGCCCGATCGCGGCGCTGGTCGCGGCCTCGGCCGCGACCAGCCGCTCGACGGGGGCCGCGGCGTCGGCCGCGCTCTGGGGTGCGCTTGGGGGGGTGTCGGGGGCGCCCGGCTGGCCCGCCGCACTCCACAGCGGCGCCAGCGCGCGCCGGGCGGCCTGCGCGGCCTGCCCGGCGCGGTGGTGCGCCGTCGTGGCGGCCGAGCGGCGGCGCAGCGCGGACTCCACCGTGAGCGCGGCCTGGGCCAGGGTCAGCCGTTGCTGCTCGGTGTTCTCCTGGTCCAGCGTCCGGGCCAGATCGGCGGAGCGGCGCAGTGCCTCGGCGTGCCGCCGCTGCCGGGCCGCCAGCTCCTGGTGGGCGGCGAGCGCCTGCTCGGCGTCCCGGTGGCGGGCCTCGGCCGTGCCGAGCGCGACGGTGGCGGCGGTGTGCGTCTCGGCGGCCTCGCAGCGCAGCAGCGCGGCCCAGCCCAGGGCGGCCTGGGCCAGGTCCGGCTCGGCGGCCCGCGCCGCCGCCTGCCCGGTGGCCGACTGCTGGGGGATGGCCGCCCGGCGCCGGGTGCCGTCCTCGGGGTGCGGCTCGGCGTCGGCGGGCAGCCACTGCTCCGCCGGGTGGGCGGTGCGGCCGGCCGCCTGCTCGGTGCGTCCGACCAGCTCGCGCAGCCGGCGCCGGTCGGCCTGGACGGCCGCCTCGTGCTCGCGGCGGCGCTCGGTCAGCCAGGACTCCACCCGGCGGTAGCGCTCGGTGTCGAAGAGCCGGCCGAGCAGCTCGGCGCGCTGGGTGGCGTCCGCCTTGAGGAACCGGGCGAAGTCGCCCTGCGGCAGCAGCACCACCTGGCAGAACTGCTCGCGGCTCATCCCGATCAGGCGCAGCAGCTCCTCGCCGGTCTCCTGGTGCGAGCGGCTGGCCGCCTGCCAGCCCGGCTGCCCCTGACCGGCGTCGGCGACCCACTCGCGCAGCAGGGTCTGGGCCTTCTCGGTGGTCCAGCCGGTGCCCTTCTTCTTGGGGCGCGGCTGCTCGGGCAGCCGGGTGATCTCCAGCCGCCGCCCGCCCAGGGTCAGCTCCAGCGTCACCGCGGTGAGCTCGTGCGGATCGGCGTGGTCGCTGCGCATCCGGTTGGCCCGGCGACTGCCGGGCAGCTCGCCGTAGAGCGCGTAGCAGACCGCGTCGAGCACGCTGCTCTTGCCCGCGCCGGTGGCGCCGCGCAGCAGGAACAGCCCGCCGGCGGCGAGCGCGTCGAAGTCCACCTGCTGGCGGCCGGCGAACGGGCCGAAGGCGGTGACGGTCAGCCGGTGCAGTCTCATCGGGGCAGCTCCGCCCGGTCCTGCTGGTCCAGCCGCACCTGCTCGAAGCCGGCGCGCAGCAGGGAGCGCTCGGCCGCGGCCAGCTCGACGCCCGGGCGGACGTGCCGCACGAAGCTCTCGGCCACCTCCAGCTCGGCGCGTCCGCGCACCCGCGCGGCGTAGGAGACGGGGGCCTCGGCGGGCTGCTCCTCCGGTTCGAAGAGCAACTGCAGGGTGTGCGGGAAGCGGCGGCGCAGCCGTTCCATCGGCTCGCTGGGGCGGCCCGGGTCGGTGAGGGTGACCTGGACCCAGGACTGCTCGTGCTCGGCGTACTCGGGCTGCTCCAGGAGCTCGTCGAGCCGGCCGCGCAGGCAGGCCAGCGGGCGCGGCACCGGGCAGTCGATCCGCTCGGCGCTGACCTCGCCGTCGGCGGCCAGGTCGACCAGCCACATGGTCTTGCGCTGGCGGGCCTCGGAGAAGGAGTAGGCGAGCGGCGAGCCGCTGTAGCGCAGGTGCGGGGCGAGGGTCTGGGCGCCGTGCAGGTGGCCTAGCGCGGCGTAGTGCACGCCGTCGAAGACGCTCGCCGGCACGCTCGCCACGCCGCCCACCGCGATGTCCCGCTCGCTGTCGCTGGGCGCGCCGCCGGTGACGAAGGCGTGCGCGAGCACCACCGCCCTGGTGCCCGCGGGGCGGGTCGCCAGATCGGCCCTGACCTGGTCCATCGCCGCGCCGAGCACGGTGGCGTGTCCGCCGCGGGCCAGCCCGAACCGCTCCCGCACCAGGGCCGGCTCCAGGTAGGGCAGCCCGTAGACCGCCACCGGGCCGTGCCGGTCGGCGAGCAGCACCGGGGTGCCGCAGCCGTCCGGGTCGGTGCGCAGGTGGATGCCGGCCCGCTGGATCAGGCCGGCGCCCACGCCCAGGCGGCGGGCCGAGTCGTGGTTGCCGCTGATGAAGACGGTGGGCACGCCCAGCTCGGCCAGCCGGTGCAGCACCTCGTCGAAGAGCGCGACCGCGTCCAGGCCGGGCAGCGCCCGGTCGTAGACATCGCCCGCGACCAGCACGGCCTCGACCTCGTGCGCCCGGACCACCGCCACCAGGTGGTCGAGGAAGGCGCGTTGGGCCTCGTGCAGGTTCTCCCGATGGAAGGAGCGGCCCAGGTGCCAGTCGGAGGTATGCAGCAGACGCATGCCGTCGACCCTAGCGGGCGGCGCCGACAAACCACGGCCACTCTTTCGGCACACTGGTCCCGGGAGCGTTCCGGCGCTCCCGCCCTGCGACCTGGGACAGGCGGTGGGCGGAGGTGCCCCAAGCGGGCGTGAGGGCTGTTCATCGACCTCCTGTTCGGGGAAGATCAACAGGTCGGACCCCGCGCGGCCCCTTGATCCCCGCGCCGGTGCCGGCCAGCGCACCACGACCACCGGCCCGGCGGGCCCGACCCCGGAGGGAGAGCTATGCAGCGGATCGAGTACAGCGCGGAAATCGCCGAGCTGCTGGGCCGCATCCGGCGCCGCCCGGCGGCGGGCTGGCCCTGGCGGCCGGGCGAGGAGGTGCCGCCGGGGCTGCCGGTGAAGCAGTCCTGGGGCTGGCTGTTCGCACCGGACGGGCGGGTGCTGACGCTGGTGAACCCCAGGGACGGGATCGTCAGCCTGCCCGGCGGTTCGCTGGAGCCCGAGGACCGCGGCGATCCGGCGGCGGCACTGGCCCGGGAGGCGGGCGAGGAGGCGCAGGCGCTGATCGGCCCCGCGCACTACCTGGGCTACCTCTACGACCGGGTCGGCTCGGCCAACGGCGGCCACGAGTGCGCCCGGGTGCGGATGGCCGCCGCGCTGCGCGCGGTCGGGGCGAGCGAGCCCGATCCGGCCTCCGGGCGGCACTACCGGCGGCTGCTGGTGGCGCCGGGCCTGGCGGTGGAGCTGCTCGGCTGGGGCCCGCCCGGTCTGCGGCAGGCCCGGGCGGCGGTGCGCGCGGCGGTGGCGCAGCTGGGGGTGCCGGCGGCGGCGAACGAGGTGATCGAGGAGCTGCCGCTGACCGGGTGCGAGGTCTTCCCGCTGGTCGGCTGAGAGCCGGACGGGCTCGGGGCCCGGCCGGGGAGCGCCGGTCCTGGCGCGGTACTCACACCTGTGGGCGTTCCGGGCGGGCGGTGTGCGCGTTTCGGGTGAGCCGTGCGGGCCGGTCGGCTAGGGTCGGTGGCGACCCGAGGGAGGTGCCCATGTCCGGGCCCAGCGGCCGTCTCATCCACCACGTCGAACTCTGGGTGGACGACCTGGTGTTGGCCGCCGAGCAGTGGGCTCCGGTGCTGCTCGCGCTCGGTTGCACCCCGTTCCAGAGCTGGGCCGCCGGCCGCAGTTGGCGACTCGGCGAGAGCTATCTGGTGATCGAACAGTCGCCGGCGCTGCGCCCCGGCGGGCACGACCGGCTGCGCGCCGGGCTCAACCACCTTGCCGTGTACGGATCGCGCTCGGCCGTCGGTGCCGCGCTGGCGGCGGGCTGGACGCTGCGGGTGGACACCGGGGAGACGGTGCACCTGGTGGACGGTCAGGGTTTCGAGCTGGAAGTGGTCTGCGACTGAGGAGGATTGGCGTGGCGTCTGCCGCCAGTGGGCTCCCAGCCGGTACTCAGCCGGCGGTCAGTCTCCCGTCAGTGCATTCGCGACCATTCGCCAGGAAGGCGACAGCCGGCTGACATCTGGGTCAACTTCTGCTGGTGCAGTGAGAATTCCCGTCAACATCTTTGGCATGGGCACTTCCCGAGACCCGGCGCCACTGGTACCACGGAGTAACCCCAACACTCTCCCGTGGAGGTGCAATGCGCCCCGTTCGTGTTGTCTCCGGCGCTGCCGTGGCGTCGCTGTTCGCTGCCGGCACGCTTTTCTTCGCCGGTCCGGCAAGTGCCGCAGGTGTCAACTACGTCGCCCTGGGCGACTCCTACTCGGCCGGCGTGGGGGCCGGCAACTACGACAGCTCCAGCGGTAGCTGCAGCCGCAGCTACGACGCCTACCCGGAACTGTGGGACGCCGCCAACAGTCCGGCCAGCTTCAGCTTCGTCGCCTGCTCCGGGGCGAAGACCGGTGATGTGCTCAACACCCAGCTCTCCGCGGTCAACTCCAGCACCACCCTGATCAGCCTCACCATCGGCGGCAACGACGCCGGCTTCACCAACACCATGGAGACCTGCGTGCTGGACGGCACCAGCGCCTGTCAGAGCGCCGTGGCCACCGCCGAGTCGTACGCCCAGAACACCCTGCCCGGCCAGCTCGGCAACCTGTACCAGGCGATCAGAGCCAAGGCACCCGGCGCCGAGGTCGTCGTGGTCGGCTACCCGCACCTGTACGAAGTGCCGGGCAGTTGCTGGTTCGGGATCAGCGACACCTCACGGACCGCCATCAACGGGGCGGCCGACGCACTGGACGGGGTGATCGCCAAGGCGGCGGCCAATGCCGGGTTCACCTTCGCCGACGTGCGCAGTGCCTTCACCGGGCACGAGATCTGCAGCGACGACGAGTGGCTGCACAGCACCACCCTGCCCATCGACGAGAGCTACCACCCCACGGCGGACGGTCAGTCGCAGGGGTACCTGCCGGTCTTCTCCGGCGCAGTCTGATTCCTGACGCCTCGTCAGCACTATAGCGCAGCAGCCGCACGGGTGCACCAGGCACCCGTGCGGCTTCGCCGTGCGTCGGCGCGGGATCAGCAGGGGCCGTCGTCGGCCCAGACGCCGTACTGGCCGCTGGCGCTGGGGACCTCGTTCAGCGTCCACCACTTGGCGTGGTAGTTGTGCCCGTTGTAGGAGACCTTGTTGCCGGCCACGTACGTGGTACTGGCGCTCCAGGCCGGCGCGGTGCAGGTGCCCGGGGAGCTGGGCGGGGTGACCGGGGGCGTCACCGGCGGGGTCACCGGCGGCGTGACCGGCGGGGTGGTGGGCGGCGTCACCGGCGGGGTCGCGCCCGCGAACTGGGTGGTGAACTTGGTGAAGTCCCAGGGGTTCTGGGTCACGCCGGAGCAGGAGCCGGACAGGCCGGGGTCGACCACCGGGGTGCACTGGCGGTCCCGGTTGACCGACCAGAAGGTGTAGCGGGCCAGCCCGTTGGTGGTCGCGAAGTTCAGCACCGTCTGGAAGTCGGCCTGGCTGAAGTACTCGGCGGCGTCGGTGCGCCCGTTCATCATCGAGACGCCCTCGTGGGCGTAGGCGGTGGCCGCGCTCCAGCCGAAGGTGTTCTGCAGGATGCCGTTGAACGCGGTCAGCGCGGCGACCTGGGCGGCGCCGCCGTTGAAGCCGCCGTCGAAGGGCATGATCGAGTAGTTGTTGGGCGTGAAGCCCTGGGAGAACGCACTAGCCTTGCATCTTGTTCCCGACCTGCGGAAACGACCTGAGATGCAAGAGGCCACGATGGTCCCACTTGGTCAGGGCATCGCCTTCCGCCCAGGCATCCGCACGGGGGTCCACGGCACGGGCTCAAGCTCGCGCGCGACGGCGACCTCGTGGACGGTCCGAAGGCGTAGGCCCTCCTTGACGAGCTGATCGCGGAGCCAAACGGGGTCACAGGCGTACATGGTGGCGAGGGCCCGGATGCCCATCCCTGCCTTGTACCGGCCGATGACGACGGGCAGCACGGCCAAGACAAGACTTCTGATCATGGCGCCTCGCTCGGGTCCATCACTCGCCCACATGGGCGTCTCCTATTCGGTGACTGGACCCCTACTCCGTCAGAACATCCAGGTGCTTACGAGCGGCAGGGGCCAGGGCGGTGTAGAAGGGAGTCCGGTCGGCGGCCTGGAGAATCTGCGTCACGGCGATGAGCTGGGCGAGGTGGCCACCATCGCTGTCCAGTACGTCAGCGAACCCCTCGGCTACCCGCGAAGCTGTCGCTGGCTCCAGTAGGGAGTGCACTAGCAGCATGGCCGCATCGAAGCCGACCGGCGCTTTTCCCCATGTCTCCCAATCGAGAATGGCCAAGGTCGGGCCGCACAGGTTCGACCAGTGCAGGTCGCCGTGTGCAGTGGTCCATTGGATCTCGCCCGGGACAACTCCTGTGAACTCTGGGACTCGGCGTCGGATGTAGACCTCGCGGCAAGCGTCCCGGTCGAGAGGGTCCGCTGACCCTAGGGTGTCGATCGCGCTGCGGAGATTCGCCCACCATTCGGCCGGTAGTTCGGGGTCTGTCTCGATGACCGGGGACGCCGAGACCAGTTGCTCCGTCAGCAGGTCGTAGACCTCGGCCCGGTAAGTGTGGTCATCCTCGACCCACTGAGTGATGGTGCGCAAGGCGGGCCGGGGAATGCCGGGCGAGAGCTGCCGCTGTGCTGCGGCCGGCCCCTCCCAGAGTCGGCCGTTGGCCCGGTCGGTCGTCTCGCCGACCAGCCGGAGCCACACGGACTCACCGTTGTCGGTGGTTGCATGGCCGGACAAGGTCCGCCCCTCGTAGCCCCACAGCGAGCCACGGCCCGGAGTGATCAGGCCGCCGGTCGCCGCCTGGGTGTGCTCCCAGGCGACGACCATGCGCTGTGTGGTGGCGGCATCAGGGGGATAGAACACGGTGGATCTCCCGGAGGGCAGCAGCAGGCATCGGGGGCAACTCTAGGGCTCTGAGAGCCCGTTGCCAGTGTGCCGCGTTGGAGGTGCCCAGGAGAATCCGCGAGATGCCCGGCGTTGACGCGACCACATGAAGGGCGGCCTCGGGAGGCTTGAGCCCTGGGTGGATCAGCTCCACCAGATCACCGGTGATCATGCCGGGCAGATCACCCCCGTGAAGGGGCGACGAGGCAAACACGTCCAGACCAGCGGCTGCTGCTGTGCCGATCGGGCCGGCTCTGTCCAGCGCTTCCACGGCGGCATCCAGGGCAACGAGCGACACGGGAAGCTGGATGGCTCGTAGGTGGTGGCGTGAGCCGGCCGTCCGGTAGGCGGCGTCAACCAGGTCGGCCACCGTGAACGTCCCGGCCGAGAATCCCGACCAAGTTGCCACGCCGTACCCACCGATCAGACCAGCGGCCACCAGCTCTTCCAGCGTTTCGAAGGCGCGCGAGATGGCGGCCAGAACCGCGTTCCGCTCTCCGATCCGCTCGGGGTTGTGCAGGAACACAACCTCCGGGTGCCGTCCGAGTTCGACGGTGCTGCGCTCGGTCTGCCAGCGGACATAGGAGGGGCGCAGGCTGTGCCCCTCCTCGGCCTGCGCGGGCGTGATCGCTCCCGCTGCCACTGCCTCAAGTGCGGCAGTCCGGGAGATGAACCCGACCTTGGTCGAGACGGAGATGCCGGGATGGGTACGCAGCGCGGGCGCCAGGTCATGATGCGCCGAGCCGCCCCGGTAGTTGGGGGCAGTGTCGATCCAGGTGGCCCCGAGGGCGGCGGCAAACGCCGCCGCCCCAGGGACATCCCGGCACAGGTGGGTACCCAGGGCCAGGGATGGAGTCACAGCTGACCCACCGCCGCGAAGTTCTCCGCAACCAAGGCCGTCAGCAGCTCGGCGACCTGGTCCACCGGGAGGCCGGAGCGGTCGGAGAGTTCCCCGATCGTCAGCGACTCCCCCTCGACCAGCGGAGTGATCATGCCGATGGCTCGACTGGCGAGCCTCCACTCCTCGCCGCCCGCAGTGAGGACGGTCAATCCGTCCTCGTCGGTGTGGACGCGCGCCCGAGCTGTGGTGAAGTGGACCTTCAGCGCCGGGTCAGCAGGGATGGTCTCGACGTTCGGCAACGATGGTGCCGGCCTGCCAACGTCGATCGCGTCGCCGGCCGCCATGTACTCCGGGATCACCCCGTCGTGCAGGGCCGCCGTGATCTCCTTGCGGAGCACGTCCAGGTAGGCGGCCTGCTCGCTGGGGCTGGCATGGATGGGCAGGGTGGCGCGCACAGCGTCCGAGGTCCGCACGCGTTCGCCGATCCAGGTGATCAGGTCGGAGCCCGTCGTGGACTTGATCCCGCATGTCAGGTGGAGCGACCGGCCCTCGACCGCGCCAACGGCATGCCACCATCCGCGCGGCATGTAGAGCATGTCTCCGGCGCGAAGGACCAGCTCAATCAACGGTTCGCCGGTCGGGGCCTCGGGCGCCTCGGTGTCTCGGTACAGCGGGTCAGACCGGGTCTGGCCGTAGATCCGCCAACGCTTGGCACCCTCAAGCTGGACCACCACCGTGTCGTGGTCGTCCCAATGGATGCCGAAGCCCTCGCGGGGCGTCCACGACGCGTAGGCATTGACCTGCACCCCGGCCCGGAAGTGGCGCTCCAGCGCCTCGGCGAACTGGCCCACGCGGGGGTGGATTTCGTCGGCCGCGTCCAGCACGAGGGAAGCGCCGTCCGCGAGCTGCGCGTGCATCCTCGACGGCTCGATGCGGTGCCAGATCGTGTTGCGGCGTGTGGTGACCGCGGTGGTGTACGCGTGCTGGGGGATCATGTCCCCATCGGCGGAGAGCCGCAGCCGGGGCGGCTCCAGACGATTCCGGGCGACGATGGCATTCAGGTCATCCCAGGTGAGCAAGTCGGCGAAGTCGCCGACGCCCTTCCAATGGCGGTAGGTGCGACCGAACTGCTGGGCGGGGAAGTCCCCGCCCAGCAGACGGACCACCGTGTCAATGGTGGTCAAGGTGCAGCTCCCGGTCAGTCGTTGCTGTCGGTCTTGCCGGTGCTGCCGCCGTCGGACGCCTGCGCGTCACGGGAGCGGGCGGTGGCGATGGCCCGCCGCGAGACGATCAGGCCGTCGCTCTTCGTCGTGCTCTGGGCGATCTCGGGCATCGTGCTGTCCCTTCTTTCCACTTCACTCCGCCCGGTTGGGCGGAGCGCCGTTCACCCCGCTTTCAGGTAGCCCAAACGCGCACCGGGCATGCTGTGGAGCGGGGGTGGTGCCCCCGCGCTGCCGTCGGAAGGAGACGGCGACGCGGGGAGTTTTTGGGCGCCAGGCTGGCGCGTCAGCGGGCGTGCTCGACCTTGCGGCCGTGCACCAGCTCCCTGACCGTTCCGTTCTTGAGGGCGTGGACCGACTCTTCGAACCGCCGCAGGGAGTGGCCACCGAGGAGGGCTTGAGCCTCAAGGACGTTCACCCACGCGGAGTCGACGTACCCGCCGGACAGGGTGAGCTGGCGGTTCCAGACGCTGACGTGGAACACGTCGTTCCGTCCCTCGAACTGACCCGGCGCGGCCGGCACGTGATCGGAGGCCAGCCACCTGCCGACCGCGCCCCGCGACGACGGTCCCGTCACCCGCAGATCCAGCTTCTCGGCCAGCGTGCGAGCCAGGGCGTCTCGGGGCAGTTCGTTCGGGGCAGCGGAGCCGCCGGGCAGCCCCCACGCGGCGTCGCCCTCCCGGTAGCCCCTGCGGACGACCAGATAGCGGCCGTCCTCTTCGCTCTGGACCAGGGCGAGCGCTCCGGCTCGGCGCGGGGCCGGGTCCGCGAAGTGATCCACTCCGGGCGTGCCGGTGATGGTCTCGGTCATTCTTCGTCCTCAGTTCTGTCCCCAGGCAGGGGACTTACGGTTCCAACCGCAGGGGACCGGCTCATCCGGGGGGATTCGGAATGCCGGCCCCCCGCGTCATCCGCGCGCCAGCGCCTTCCCCGGAGCCAGCGGCGGGAACGTCCCCAGCGTGAGCTGGGGGGTATCGGAGAGGCCCGAAAGCCTCAAGATCTCTTCCAGGACGTACCTGTGACCGTCGTTGCCGACGCCGGTGATCCGCAGCGTTCGGACGGCCAACTCCCGCATGTGGAGAACCGATCCGATGACCTGTAGGCCAGGCTCATCCGTGGGGAAGTTGTACCGGCCGAAGCCGGGCAGCAACAGCAGGGACACGGTCTCGCGGGATGGCGTCAGGCCGCCTTCGCCGTCGGGCACCAAGAGAGGGCGGGCAATGCACGCCAGTCGCTGCTTTCGGCCCGCGCTCACGCCGAGACCTCATCGGATCTCAGAAGGCTGGCGTGGACGTAGCTCAGGGTGCCCGGCGGGGTCCAGGTGTCTCGCCGCTCGGCGATCTGCCTCGGGGTGAGGGTGGCGGCCAGCCAGGCCCCGGGCTCGCGGCGGGCCGCCAGGGGCAGGACGACGGCCTCTTCGGGGGGTGGCGGCTCTGGGGGTGCCGGGGGCTTCCGTCTTGCTTCGGTGAAGCGCCGCATCTGCATGCTGTGGATCTGGGACTTCAGCTCCGCCAGCAGGGCCCAGTTGACACGAAGTTCCAGCAGGGGCGGAGGTGCCTCGCCGGTCGGGTCGTGGATGACGCCGCTGACCACGAGGCGCATGGGCAAGTCCGGCTCAGACAGCCGCTGCATCTCCTGAGGAGATATCTCCTCCACGGTGATGCGGCTTCCCCGCCATGCCGTACCGTCCTCAACTGGCAAGGGCCGTAAGACCACTTGCGGGGTCAGCTTCGGTGCCAGACTCATTCTGATCCCCCTTGGGAGTGAAGCAGATGATCTTGTTGCCGCTAGCCTTATCTACGTCGGTGTGCCAGGACACTGACAGTGCGTCGAGCAGTTCAAGTCCACGCCCGCTGTCGTCCTCCGAGCTGGCGACCCGGCGCTTGGGGCGCTCCGGCGATCGGTCTTGCACCTCGATCCACGGCGGTCTGCCGACCAGTGCGACGACGGTCACCCTGAAGGGTGATCCGGCATGCACGACGGCGTTAGTTGCCGCTTCGCTGACCAGCAGCACGGCGCTGTCCAGGTCCACCCCGATGCCCTTGCAGACGCTGCGGATGAACTTCCGGGCGAGCGAAACAGACTCCGGCATGCCTGGGAACTCTTCGGAACGAATCAGTCGAACCAGGCCACTGAGGTGGACGTGATCGAGCAGTTCTTGCACAGCTCCTCCAGGATCAGCCGGAGGGGGCCGTGCGCCATGGCGGACGCACTACACTCCGCCATCGGACCGTTGCGGTTGGTGCATCACCGATGTTGCTCGTACGAGGCACTCGTACGCAAGCCCTTCGTGATGACTCGTCAAAAAATCACCCCCCAGGGGCATAGTCCACGGTTCTGCGCGCTACCCTCCTCCCAAGAGGGTTGCCGCTGGACAGGGAGGTAGCGCGTGGCGACGAAACCCCAAACGTCCCGAGCCATGGCCAGCGTCGGCCGGCGACTGAAGACGCTGCGGCTGGACGTGCGCCCGCGCCTCACGCAGGGTGCTGTCGGTGCGAAGATCGGCAAGTCACAGGACCTGATCTCGCTCATGGAGAAGGGTGGACAGCTCCCTACGGACCAGCAATTGCGGGTGATGCTGGACCTATACGGCGTTGACCAGCCGACGAGGCTCGACCTCCTCGCGGAGATTCGGGAGGCGCGTGCAACCGAGCACGTGTGGTGGACCGAGTACCTGTCGCACCTTCCCCGAAGTCTCGTCAGGCTGATCGAGATCGAGGACACCGCCTCGAAGATCGCGGTTGCCACGGGCGGCCTGATTCCGTGGCCGTTCCAGACTGCCGCCTACATGGCGGCCCTTGATGACCAGAGCGTTCGTGAGAACGGCGCGGAGAAGATGTCTGGACAGCATGCCGTTCGCCAGAAGCGGCAGGACATCGTCACGAGGTCAGATAGGCCGGTGATCGTCAACGCGGTGTTCTCCGAGGCGGCGATACGAGCCCAGGTCGGCGGGGCTCTGGCTATGAAAAAGCAGCTCCATAGGGTAATCGAAATGGCGGAGCAGGCGAACGTGAGCGTTCGCATTATCCCCTTCGTGGCTGGCGCCGCTGCGGCATCGCAGACGAACCTCACGATCATGGATTTCCCGGCACCGAACGACCCAGGGGTGGCCTCCATGGATACGGGGACGGGCGTCTCCATCCTTGAGGACCCAAGGGAAGTCCGCGCTCGCCGGAGGCGGTTCGACTACCTGGTGGGGCAGGCGCTGAGCCCCGCCGCTTCGGTAGAACTCATCAGAACAGTAATCAAGGAACAGTAGCCATGAAGAAGCAGAACCTGTACGACATCACCCCGCCCGTAGAAGAGCGGTTCAAGTCGCCGCTGAGCGAGGCGAACGGTTCTTGCGTGGACTTTGCGGCCACCGGGCGTGATGCAAGCGGAGTGGCGACCGGTGTCTTCGTGGGAGACAGCATGAACCCTGGTCTGCTCGGGCTGCGGTTCACGCCGGAGGAGTTCACTGCGATGGCTGACGGCATCGCAGCCATCCGCAAGCAACTCGGCCTCTGACCTCGTGACGAACGCCCCGGTCCCAACGGGCCGGGGCGTTCGCGTTGCTGAGGGTAGGCTACTCGGCGTAGAGGTCTATGTCGGAATGTCATTTTGGAGTGGCATTCCAAGAAGACATAGACACAGGGCCCTAACGGTGGAGCTCAAACAAAATCGGGCTCCGGCCCTTGGCATTCCGACGGCGGGGTGGAGCTGGCGACCCTTGTCCACCCCGACGCCAAGGGAGTTGCTGGCCCGGGTACGGACATAGCGGGCGTGGACCTACGAGGGGGTGGGGCCTGGTGCCACCCGGTACTTCTCCTCTTCCTCGGGCGGAGGCAAGGGCACGGCGATGGACAGCTCGATCGCGGCGACCCGGCGGGTGAGGTAGCCCCGTCGGCCGGCGGCGGCTCCGACCCAAGCCCCGGTGGTGTCCTTGGGCATCCAGACACCTCCGTGCTT
This sequence comes from Kitasatospora sp. NBC_01302, assembly GCF_035976515.1. NCBI lineage: Bacteria > Bacillati > Actinomycetota > Actinomycetes > Kitasatosporales > Streptomycetaceae > Kitasatospora > Kitasatospora sp. NBC_01302. The sequence goes on along the minus strand of NZ_CP108404.1, from coordinate 2,239,453 downwards.
CTCCACGGTGCCGATCTGTTCGCCCAGGCCCCGGACGACCCGGTAGCGGCCCTTGCGGCCTTCGTAGGCGAACTCGAAGCACCGCGGATTCCATCGGCCGTCGGGCAGGACGTTGTCGGGGTGGATGGGCAAGGGCATTCTCCTTCTCGGGGGTGGGTCGGGGTGGGGCCTGGTGCCATCGGCCGGCGGGGACTTCGACCGAAGGGTGGCCGGGAGGGGCGGGGGTGGGCTCTGGTATCCGCTCTCCGAATTCGACGCCGTCGGCGAGGAGCTGGCGGATCTCGGCGGCGGCCTGGTGCTCGTAGCGGTGGCGGGCGAGGAAGACGTCGTTCTCCCGGATCTCGTACGAGTCGTGGGCGAAGTCGGTGGTGTTGAGGGTGACGACGAGTCGGCGGTCGTGGCCGGAGCCGGTCACGGTCCAGCGGCCGGCGGCCACCGCGGACCAGGTGAGTTCGATGTCCCGCCCGGCACGGGCCCGCTGGGCGCGCTCGCGCTCGGCCCACTCGTCGGCCTTCTGCCGTTCCCGGGCGGCTCGTTCCTCGGCCTCGGCGTGCTCGGCGCGTTCCTGCCGACGGAGGAAAGCTGCGCGGGTCTCAGCTCGCCAGCGCTCCAGCTCCACGGCGCGCTGGCGGGCGGCCTCGCGGCGGCGGGCGGCTTCCTGGCCGCCGGGGAGCGGGGGCAGGGCCTGGGGTTCGTGGCGGACCGCCCAGGGCTCGGCGAGGTCGGCGCGGTGGTGCCGCCAGATGGTGAGCATGGCGCGGCCGTCGGCGGTGGCGAGCACGTCGCCGTTCTCCTCCTGCCGGAGGAACCCGGCGGCGATGACCAGCTCGACCACGCGGCGGCGCACCCGGCGGCCCTTGGCGTCGATGCGGGCCCCGTAGGGGATTAGGCGGTAGCCGGTGCCGTCCCACCAGACCCCGCTGTCGGGGTCCTCCCCACTGGCGGCCACGACGAGGGCGTGCACGCGGGTGGTCCACCCGGAGTTCTCGCGGGCTTCGCGGGTGCGCTCGGCGGTGACGAAGCGGCGGAACTCGGCTTCGTGGGCGTCGGCGTGGAGGCGGGCGGCGTGGTGGGCGTCGTCGCGGTGGCTGTGGTCGTCGCCGACCTGGGCGGGGCGCCCGGTGTACCGGTCGCCGCAGTCCAGGCACCAGACCGCGCCGCCTTCGCCGGAGAGGCCGGCTGGCCCCACCCCGACGGGGCATGGGATGCGCAGCCCCCAGTCCAGGGCGGTGCCTCCGCCGGGAATCCAGGGGGCGCGGGGGGTGGGCACTGGTGTCTCCTGCGGTCGGTGGGGCGACCCCCGGTCTTGGTTACCTGGGGTGATTGGTTGGGGTACTCGGCGTAAGGGTCTATGTCATAATGTCTTTTTTATTGACATTTAAAAAATATCTATACATAAGCCCCTGGCGGTGGGACTCAACCCAACTCGGGGTCCGACACCCGGCATACCGACAGTGGGGTGACGGCAGCCGGGCGAGGGGATGGGGCCTGGTGCCAGCGGGCCGGTCAGCCGGTCCCGACGGCTTCGAGCCACTGGCCGGCGTCCATCCCGTCCAGGGTCGGGCAGCCGTTGCGGAAGCGGACGTCCCGGGGTTCCAGCTCGATGCCGAGCATCTGCCCGAGGTGCAGGCACTCACGGACGAGGAGACCCCGGTAGGCGGCTTCGGCCCGGACCTGGGCCTCATCCCCGTAGTACCGGCGGGGCTGGTCGCCACCGAGTATCCGGCCAGCCGCTCCGTGCGCCTGGCGCTCGACGGTCCACGTGCCCTTGTCGTCGGGGGCGACGGTGAACCGGACGGCCATCGGGGGCCGGTCACTGATCGGCGGGTAGGTGAGGGTGTAGCCGGTGGTGGTGATGGTGGCGGTGGGCACTGGTGTCTCCGGGGTGGGCGGGGTGGGGGCTGGTGTCAGAGCTGGACGAGCGTCGCGCAGGCCGGGCAGAGCGGTTCGCCGTTGGTGGCCCAGTCCGCGACGAGCGGAGCATGCGGGGCGCACAGTGCGCGGCGGCCGGGATCGTCCACCAGCGCGACGTGCGGGGCGGTGCTGGGGCTGGCGTAGCCGAAGGTCAGGTGCCGGGGCAGGTCCATGACCCGCAACGGCTCGGGGGCGTGCACAGGGATTCCTCCGGGGGGGGGGCTGGTGTCAGGCGTGGGCGGTGCGCAGGTGGCGGCGGCGTTCGTCGTCCACGTAGCCCTTGCCGGGGGACTTGATCGACCACTCGCGGCAGGTGCAGACGGCCTTGGAGTACGCGCGGCCGGGGCACTCGGCGACGAGCGGCTTGCCGCTGCTGGTGTGCTTGTGGGCGGGCGGACATGGGGTGTCGTCGCCGTGGTGGTCGGTGCGGGGAGCGGTGAACTTCTGGGCGGGGGTGGGCTTCTGGTGGCGGGCCCGGGGTGGGGCCTGGTGCCCGCCACTGCGGCGGTCGACGGCCTCCTGCTCGGCGTCCCACTCGGCCTCGGTCTGGGCGTCGCCGACCACCAGGGGCTCGGTGTGGTCGAACCACACCTTCCGGTCGGCCGCCACGATGCGCTCGGCCTCGCGCTGGGCAGCCTCGGGGGTGGGGGCGAGGACGGGCACCCAGTGCACGCGGATCTCGTCCACGGCGACGATGTACTTGGGCATGCTGCTGCTCTCCTGCGGGTGATCGGGGGTGGGGCCTGGTGTCTGACCGGCCTCGGCACGGTCCGGAGGGTGTCCGGGCCGCACCGGGGCGGGTCAGGCCGCCAGTACGGTGCCGCTGACGAGCAGGCCGGGCAGGCAGTCCTGAAGCAGCGCGGGGACCATGACGGTGTCGCGGTCGCGCATCCACGGATGGCCGGGCGCGGTGACGATGGCGAACGCCTCGCCGCCGTCGGCCGGGACGACGACGCGGTACCGGGCACGGGGCTTGGCCACCGCCGGGCAGTCGAGCCCGAGCACGCTCGGGTGCGTGTCGCTGGCGACGCCGTAGCGCACGGTGCCGTCCTTCTCGGTCCAGCGCTGCCAGCCAGCGCCCTTGCTGCGGACCTTGCTGGGCTTCGTGGCGGGGCGGGGACCGGGCCCGATCTTCACGGCCTTGCCGGGGCTGCTGAGCGTCGGCAGGTCCAGCGCGGTCTGCACGGCCTTGGTGTGCTTGTTCTGTGCGCCGCGCTGGGCCGGGGTGGTGACGACGACGGGCTTCTTCTCGCCGGGCAGGCGGAGCGTGGTGGTCAGGGTGGCGGGGGTGGGCACTGGTATCTCCTGGGATGGGGTGGGGGTGGGGCCTGGTGTCAGCGGCGGGTGGTCACGCCGCGACGGGGAGCGGGAGCGCGTCCAGCAACTCCGGTTCAGGAACCTCTGGTTCGTGGCCGTGGCTGTAGCCGCTCTCGCGGTCGTCGCTCTCGAAGATGGCCAACCCGGCGGCCTCGGCGGCCTCGTAGTCGTCGGCCTCTACCTCGTAGCGGTAGGTGCTGGTGTCGTTGATGTAGACGGCAAAGCGGGGCACGGAGGTCTCCTGCGGGGTGGGTCGGGGTGGGGCCTGGTGCCAGGCCGGCCGGAGGGTGGGGCCTGGTGTCAGCGGCCTTCGTAGGAGATCCACCAGTCGGTGTGGCCGGTCTCGTAGGCGAACCACTCGCCGTCGTCGCCGGTCAGGCCGACGGCTTCGGCCCAGGCCCGGTATCCGGCCCGGCTGAGCCGCCAGCCGCGCATCCTGCCCGCGTCCTCGGCTCCCTTGCCGTACGCCCGGCTGTCAGGGGTCCACTCGGGCAGGTCGGCCGGGTCGCTGGCCCACGCGGCTTGGACGACGGGCAGCCACACCACGCGGACGGTGCGCTTGGGCCGGGGCCACTCGACGGTGACGGCTCCGCCGGGGCCGGGGGTGACGGTCGCGACGTGGTGGGCTCCGTGCCGTGCGAGACGCTGGGCCAGGACGTCCGGGCTGCTGCTCGGGGAGTCGTCGTTGGTGGCGTACGCCTTCGCGCCGTGGGTGCTGGCGTGGTCGCGGACCGTGGCCCGGATGCTGGCGTAGGTGGTGCGGGGGTTCATCGGTGCTTCGCTCTCTTCGTCGGGGAGGGGGTGGGGCCTGGTGCCAGCGGGGCCGATCAGAACGGGATGCCGCCGACGCGCTTGCCGATCGGGTGGACTCGGAGGTACGCGCCCCGGGCGGCCCGGCCTTCCCGGGTGATGCGCCACATGCCGTGGACGGCTCCGGGGGCGAGGTATCCGGCGTCGGCCAGCCGGGCGGTAGCCGTGCCGTCCGGGTCGGCGACGTCGGCCCCGATGCGGTCGGCGTAGGCCCAGTGGGAGAGAACCGCGAAGTCCTCGGCGCTGATCACTTGCCCGCCCCCATCTCGCGGATGAGGGCTTCGAGTTCGCGGGTGAGGTCGAGCAGCAGGGCACGCGCGTCGTGGGCCCGCTGGTCGTCCAAGTCGTCCCACTCGCCCATGTCTTCGTCGGTGGCGGGCTGGTCGGCGGTGGTGGGGTCGTAACTGGGCACGTGGGCCACGAAAGAGGCTTCCCAGTCGCGTTCGTTACGGTGTACTCGGTCAACGAGCCTTTGGAGCAGCGCTGCGGACATGGCGGAACCTCCGGGACGGTGAGGGGGTGGGGCCTGTTGCCTGAGCGGCTACGGCAGGGGCCGGGGTGTCCGGCCGCCACCGAAGCGGCTCAGACCTCCAGGCCGGTCAGCGCCGCGTCAATCGGGCACATGGCGTCGGTGATCAGCCGGTTCAGGTGGTCCCCGGCGTCCCGGCCGCAGTCGGCACAGCTGATCGTGGCGGCTTCGATCCCGACGCCGTACACGTCCAGGGCCGGGGTTCCGTCCGCGCGCCGGGTGATGTTGAACCACAGCGGGGCCGCCGCTTCGATCAGGCCGCCGCAGTCCTCACAGGCGAACTCGTCCTCGCTGGCGCTGATCTCCGGGTCGGGGAGGTCGGCGACCAGCGCCGTGAACGTCTCGTTCACGTCGGAGGGGGTGGGGTTCGGGGTGTTCTCGGACATGGCTGTGCCTCCGGGGGTGTCTGCTGGGGAAGGGAGAGGGTGGGACCTGGTGTCTGTGCACCCTTGGCGGGGGCCCGGCGGGGGCGCTGAGCCCTCACCAAGGGGGCACAGCTCAGATGGACTGGAAGACGTAGTTGCCTTCGGTGTGGGCGTAGTCGCACTGCCACGCGATCATGTCCAGGTGGGGACGCCACCCCCGGCAGCTCTCGACCGCCGCGCGGTACTCGTCGTCCATCTCCATCAGCTGGTCATGGGCGAAATCCTCCAGGTCGTCCCACTGGCCCTGATAGGCGTCTTCGAAGGTGGCTACGGCGTACTCGGCGTTGCCGACGAGTGCGGCGTAGGCGGTCAGGGCTTCCAGCTCTGCGACGATTCCGGCGTCTTCGGCAAGCTCGGTCAGGTAGTCGGCGGTGCGGCTCATGGTGGTGTCTCTCTCGGGTCGGTGCGGGGGAGGTGCGGGGGCGCGTCAGACGGTGTCGGGGGCGTCGAACAGCTCGCTCAGCAGTAGGTCAAGGCCGGGGCCGAATTCGGAGTCGTCGCGCATGTCGCGGAAGGCGTCGAACATCGCGTGTACGTCGTCGGGGTGGTCCATGCCGAGCTTGGCCAGGTTGGGCCAGTAGCCGGACAGGCGGATCATGTCGGTGCGGGTCATGGTGGTGCTTCCGTTCGGTGGTGCGGGAGTTGGGAGGGGGTGGGGCCTGTTGCCTACGCGGCGCGGCCGTACACGGCGCGGTATCCCTGCCGGGAGCCCCGGACGATGGCGCGGACGTCCTCGCGGTACGCGGCCCCCTGCTGGGCTGCGTAGCCGTCCAGGTAGGGCAGGAGAACGGCGGTCAGGGGCTTGCCGTGGCCGTAGACGGTGCGGGCCTGCCACTGCTCAGCCCCGGGCATCAGGAAGTTGGACGTCTCGACGGGACGCGACTCCTCCAACGCGCATTCACGGCAGAGCGGTTCGCCGCTCCGAGCGGACATCACGGTCAGCCACTCGTCACAGTCCGAGCAGGCCGTGTACCCCATGCCGGACAGGGCGTCCTCCACCATGTCCATGGTGATGCTGCCGAGTTGGGGACAGGGCAGTTCGCGCAGCACGTCCGCGCCGTCCACCCCGTCCGGGAGGGTGAGGGGTGAGCCTTCGATCTCTTCGACCATGGCGACGTGCTCGCGCTCGCTGTGGTCGTCTTCGTCCAACAGCGGGTATCCGTGGAGACAGCCGGTCACGCGCTCCGCCACCGCGACGGCTGCCGGGTCGTCCGCGTTGTACATGATCCATCCGGTGTCGTCCCACGTGCCGCCGATCGGCCCGCACTCGGCTTCGAACCAGGCTTTGGCGGTCGCGTAGTTGGACGCCGCGCGGACCTGTTCGGCCTCGGTGGAGTACCAGTGGTCCCCGTCCTCAAGGAACCCCGAGACGTCCATCACGATGGCTATCCGGGCCCAGTCGTGCGCGGCGCACTCGTTGATCAGGTTCTGTGCGGTGTCCCACCGGTGGGCGAACTGATCGACGGTGGCAGCAAGTTCGGGGGCGAGAGTGGCGTTCATGGTGCGTCCTTGCGTGGTGCGGGTGGTGGTCAGTTGGTGCCGGAGAGCCAGTTGCAGGCGTAGGCCGCCCCTTGCTCGCATGCGTCGTGCATGCCTTCGGCCCATCCGTCGTTGAAGGCGCGGACGTAGGCGTCTTCACTGGCCGGGCCGCTGCCCGTGAGTGACCACGTGCCGTCCTCCCAGAAGGTCACGGCCTGCCCGGCCAGCGCCATGCCCTGCGAGCCGTCAAGGGCCGCCTGGCAGGCTTCGTGCCCCCGTCCGCAGGCTGCCGCTACGGTCTGCCCTTCGCCGAGTACGGCGTAGACGTCATCCGCCGTGATGCTCGGCGGAGTTGGGGCCGGTGCGTGGTGGCTTCCGGCCGCCCATCCGCCGAGTGCGGACACGGCGGACAGGGCGAGTGCGGACAGGGTGAGGCGGGCACGCACGGGTGTTCTCCGGTGTTGAGTGGGGTGGGGTAACGGCTCAGGCGTCGTCGCGGTCGGCGTCGACCGCCGGAACGTCTGCCGGGCACTGCACGGGCCGCCGGAAGCGACCGGCCAGCCGCTGCACCCCGTGCGCCAGAAGGCCGGTCAGCAGGGCCGCCGCGATCCCCCCGCCCCAGTTGTGCGTCTGCCACGGGTTGCCCGCCAGCAGCATGGCCAGACCCAGAGCAGCGGGGGTGATGTGGTTACGCATCGTGATCTCGTTTCGCTTGGCTCGTTCGTTCTGAGGGCAACACTGCATGGCCGGAAGCGTGTAGGTCAAACGCTGGAGGTGTGATGCCCATCACACATGCCCAAACGCTCGGCCTCGCCAAGGCGGAAGACGCGCGCCTGCGCGAAGCGAAGCCAAATCCCTTGTGCCACAACGGCTATAGCGACGCGTCGGCGACGGTTCGACGGTCGATCCAAGGGCACCCGGGGGGTGCCTCCCGCGCGCGTTCCTTCATTGCCCGGAGCGTCATAGCAGCCGAGATCCGATACGAACGCCGGCCGATCCCTTCTTCTGGATCATCTACGCAGCGTGACCAGCAATGATGTACTCATTGCCACGAACTGACCACTGAGAGTGAGGCCGCGGCGTTGGTCGGCGTGTTAACCGGGCTGCCTTAATACATATGGAGGCGGCTTACGCGCGTGCGCGCACCTGTTGCTGCGGCACCCCGGTCGGCCTCCCCTCGCAGTCCCGCCAGGGCAACGCTCCCCGATCGGTCCTCTCTCCCCGGTCGTGGTCGAGCACCTGGCGGGGCCCTGCGCCAAGGAGGCTGCCGTGCCGTTGAGTTCACGCCGCACGACGCCGCTTCCCCCGCACTGGGCCCGCCTTCGCCGGGCGGTGATGAACCGCGACTCCTGGATGTGCCAGCACATCCGGTACGACACCGGGGAGCCGTGCGGCGAGCCCGCGCGCCACTGCGACCACATCGTCCCCGCCTCCGAAGGCGGCCCGGACGACCCCACGAACCTGCGGGCCCTGTGCGACTGGCACGTCCTGCGCAAGGACGCGGCCGACGCCGGCCGAGCCCGCCAGCGGGCCACCGCGGACCGCTGGCAGCCCATCCGAACCCGCCGACGCCACCCCGGGGAGGTCTGATGAACATCGACCCAGGTGAGAAGGACGCGGCGAAGATCCGCGCCGCGCTGGTCGCCCTGTACGAGACCGAGTTGGACTTGGAGCCGACCGACCTCACGCTGATCGACATCGCCGCGCCGATGCTCGCTCGCGCCGCCCAGCTCGACGCCGTGGTGAAGCGCGAAGGCCAGATGATCGAGGGCGGCAACCGCAAGGACATGATGGTCCTGCACCCCGGGATCGCGCAGGCCCAGCTGAACCGCACGCAGGCCGCCGGCCACCTCGCCAAGATCCGCGGTGAGGGCGACGGCCCCAAGCGCGGCCACAACGCCCGCGACGCTATCGGCGCTCGCTGGGGAAACCGCGTCTGAGAGGAGCCCGCCGTGGCACGCCGCAAGGCAGCACGGGCCGCTGGCCCATCGGACGAGTCGCTGCGCATCGCGCGGACGATCACCTACTACCAGACTTGCCTGGACGCCGCCGTGCCGCACGAGACGGCCCGGGAGCTGTGGGCCCACGACATGACCCACCCGTTCGAGGCCGGTGAGCACGTCTCCGCCACGATGGCCCGCGCCCTGGAGCTGCGTGCCCACCAGGAGGCGAAGACTCCCTGAGTCCCGACCAATGCCCAAATGGGCATTGGTCCAGCCGACTTCCGGACCGAGGAGGGCCGCGCTGCTTCACTACGAGCCGGTTCGCACCCTCGCGGACACCGTCCCCCACCCGCACCGCACCCTCGCCGGTGAGCTTCTGCGCTGGAGCGCCCACGCGTTCCGGCCGGACTGGAAGTACACCCCCGAGCAGGTCAGAATCCTGGCCCGCTGGTACGAGCTGCGCGACGACGCGGTCCCGGAGGACCCGAACGACCCCGAGACCTGGGGCCGGGCCTTTCGCTACGAGTCCGGCACTCTGCGCCGTCTCAAGGGCTGGGGCAAGGACCCGAAGATGGCCAGCGTCGCCGCGATGGAATTCGTCGGCCCGTGCCGCCTGGTGGGCTTTCGCGCCGACGGTTCACCGATCGGCGGCCCGCCGCAGGAGGCGTGGGTGCAGATCTTCGCCACAGCGGCCGGCCAGAACGTCAACACCATGTCGGCGCTGGCCACGATCTTCTCCCCGGCCGCCATCGACCGGTACGCGATCAAGCTCGGCCAAGAGGTCTGCTACGCGAGCCAGAGCGACACCGACGGCCGCCAGTGCCGCCTTGAAGCCAAGGCTTCGAGCTTCCGCGCCGCCGAGGGCGGACGGCCCAGCTTCGCCCTGATGAACGAGACGTGGCACTGGGTCGAGGGCAACCACGGCCCGCGCCTGGCCGCCACCATCCGCCCGAACGCCACGAAGGTCGGCGGGCGGACGATGGAGATCACCAACGCCCCGGTGATCGGCGAGGAGAGCGTCGCCGAAGGCACCTGGTACGCCTTCGAGAAGCAGCGCGACGGCGTGAACCGCGACGCCGGTATCTACTACGACTCGGTGGAGGCCCCGCCCGGGGTCGATCTCGCCGACGAGGACCAGCTGCGCGCCGCGATCCTGTGCGCCCGGGGCGACTCGGTGTGGATCAACCCGGACCGCGTGATGCGGGACATCTGGTCGGCCAGCACCTCCGAGGACGAGTCCCGCCGCAAGTACCTCAACCAGCTCTCCAGCCATGACGACGCCCTGGTGGACCGCGATACCTGGGACCTGGCCACGGTCGAGCCGGCCGACGGCATCCGGCCCGGTGAGCGGATCGTGCTGTCCTTCGACGGCGGCAAGACGGACGACTCAACCGGCCTGATGGCCATGCGCGTTCGGGACAAGCTCGTCCAGAAGCTCGCGCTGTGGGAGAAGCCCGACGGCCCGGCCGGCAAGAACTGGGAAGTGGACGGCCAGGAGGTCAACGACATGGTCGGCCACGTCTTCCAGAAGTACACCGTCGTCGCGTTCTTCGCCGACGTCGCCGGGTGGGAGTCCTACGTTGCCGACTGGTCGGAGAAGTACGGCAAGCACCTGCTCATCAAGGCCAGCGGCAAGTCCACTGTCGGCTTCGACATGCGCGCGAACCAGCGCGAGATCACGACCGAGCACATGGCGCTGGTCGGGGCGATCGAGACCGTGGCATTGCCGCACGTGCGCGACTACTCCCTGACCCGGCACACCATGAACGCCCGCAAGAGGCCCAATCAGTACGGCTTCTCGTTCGGCAAGGAGTCGCGCGAGTCGAAGCTGAAGGTGGACCTGTACGCGGCGATGGTGCTCGCGTGGATCGCCCACCGCCGCCTGACCGAGAGCGGAAAGCTCAAGCCCCCCAAGCAGCCCGGAACGCTACAGACCCGAGGAGGGTTCTGATGTCCCTCCCCGTCGTGCTCCAGCGTGCCCGCCACGCCAAGGAGCTGATCGACCGCGACTTCGACCGGCTGAACCTGGTGGACCGCTACGCCCGCGGACTTCACCGCGCGCCGTGGATGCCGGCCAAGTCCAACTCGGAGTTCAAGGACCTCGTCAAGCGGTCCATCCTGAACGTGACCGGCCTGGTGGTCGAGACCCCGCTGAACGCCCTGCGGGTGCAGGGCTTTCGCCGCCCGGGTTCGGGTGAGAACGCCTACGAGTGGGCGTACTGGCAGAAGAACCGGATGGACGAGCGGCAGGCCGCCGTCCACCGCGCCGCGCTGACCTCCGGAGCGGCCTACGCCGTGGTCACCCCCGACCCGCGCAAGGGCCGCCGCGAGCCGCTGATCCGGGCCTACGACTCGATCAACACCGTCGCGGTCTACACCGACCCGGCGTGGGACGAGTACCCGGTGTACGCGCTGCACGTCCCCGAGCAGCAGCCCGACGAGGACACCACCGTCGGCTACCTGTGGGACGACGTGGCGAAGTACACCATCGACCTGGACTCCGAGCCCGACACGGCGGTGCTTTCCGCCGAGCCGCACGGCATGAACGTCTGCCCCGTGGTCAGGTTCTCGCCGTCGGTGGACCTGCGGGGCCGAACCCGGGGCCTGGTCGAACCGCTGGTCGTCTCACAGGACCGCCTCAACCAGCAGACCCTGTCCCTGCTGCTCAACCAGCACTGGGGCGCGCACGCGATCCGCTACGCGACGGGCCTCGCCCCGTCCGAGCGCCTGGACCCGGAGACGGGTGACCCGGTGCGCGACGCGGAGAGCGGTGAGCCGGTCTACGACGTGCCGAGCCTGGACCCGTCCACGCTGCTGATGGCCCCGAACTCGGATGCCAAGTTCGGGCAGCTCCCGGCCATGCCGACCGGCGATCTGATGGCCTCGCGTCGCCAGACGATCGAGGAGATCAGCTCACTGGCCGATGTGCCGCCGCACTACCTCGCCGGGGCCAGCCTGGTGAACCTCTCGGCGGATGCCCTGGCCGCCGCCGAGACCTCGTTCAAGCGGATGCTGGGCTCCCTTCAGGACTCGCTGGGCGAGTCGTGGGAGTCGGTGTTCCGGCTGTGCGCGGTGGTGGCCGGCCGGGGCGAGAGCGAGCAGGACGAGAGCCAGGTCGAGTGGGCCGAGAAGTCCACCCGCTCTCTCGCGCAGGCCGCCGACGCCATGGTGAAGCTCATGCAGCAGGGCGTCCCACTCTCGGTCGCACTGCGCAAGGTGCCCGGGTTCTCTCAGGCCGACATTGACGAGGCGGTGAAGGCCGCCGAGGAGGCTGCCCGCAAGGCGGAGGCCGCCGAAGCCGAGGCCCTGAAGCAGCAGAAGGAGGCGGCCCGTGGCGTGGACTCCCAGAACCGCCGAGGTCCTTCGGGCGGTGGCCGCGTACCAGCTCGCACAGGAAGCACTGGCCGGTGAGTTCGCAGCCCGCTGGGCTCAGGCACTGGCCGCCGTCGAGGCCCGCGAGATCGCCGGGTCGTTGACCGAGCTCGAAACCGAGTACGGGGCGGCGGTCCGGGAATCCGCGGCGGCCTCCTACGCCCTGTCGGTCGTCTTCTACCGGCTGGTGCGTGCGTTGGAGACCGGCCGCGTGATCGGGGGCCCCGGCTACCGGCCGGCCTCCTCGCTCGCCTCCCTGTGGGCCGACTTCAACCGCGCCACGGGCAAGCGGACCGGCTCCGGACCGCGCGAGCAGCTGCCGGTGGACACCCGCAACCCCTTCCCCGCCGAGGACATCGCCCGCGAGACCCGCAGGGCGGAGGAAGCGTTCCGCGAGCAGGTCGCCGACCGGGTGGCCAAGCATGAGCGCGAGCGCCCCGGCCGGGAGGGCTCGGCCGCGCTGGACGACCCCGCGCTGATCGCCTGGGAGCGCGAGTTCCTGGAGTCGCTGAAGACCGGTGGGTCCGGGGCGGGCGGGCAGATCGTCCAAGACGGCGGCCGGGACATGATCAACAACGCGCTGCAGGACGACCCGGGGGCCATCGGCTACTACCGCGTCACCGAGGGCTCACCCTGCTACTTCTGCGCGCTCATGGCCGCCCGAGGCGCGGTCTACAAGTCGAAGCGGACGGCCGCCTTCGGCGCTCACCCGCACTGCCACTGCCAGGCCGTCCCGATCTTCTCGCGCCGCTACCAGCTCCCCGACGCCAACGCGAAGTTCGCCGGGATGTGGCGCGAGTTCGGCGGGGGCTCGCTGGCCGACTGGCGTACCCACTACACCAAGACCTAGGAGAGAGACATGTCCGAGCAGTCCACGACCCCAACCCCGGCCGAGGCGATCCCCGGCGGCGTCGCCAACCCGGCCACCCCGCCCGCCGCTTCGGAGCCCGAAGCCCCTGCCCCGCAGGCTCGCGAGGAGAGTCCGGCCCCTGCGCCAGCGGAACCGGACTACAAGGCCCTGTACGAGAAGATGCAGGCCGACCTGACCGCGACGCGCGAGCGCTCGAACGAGTCCGGGGTCGAGGCGGACGAGCTGCGCGCGCAGGTCGCCCAGCTCCAGGAGCAGGCCCTTCGGGACCGCATCGCGGCCGAGTACGCGCTGCCGCCGGTCCTGGCTGCCCTGGTCCAGGGCGGTGACGAAGCCGCTGTGCGCAAGCACGCGGAGGCCCTGGCGACCGTCGCCGCGCCGAAGCCCCTGCTGGGTGCCGGCGGGCTGACGCCGCACTCCGAGCCCGACCCGTACAAGGGGCTGGCCGAGAAGCTGCGCAAGCGCCGCTTCGGCATCTGAGAACCCCCACCCGCCTTGAGGCTGCCCTGTCCCGGGGTGGCCTTCCGTCTTCCCGAGGATCAGCGCCATCTCTCTCAACCCCGCACGTGCCAATGCCTTCCAGAACCCGGACAAGCTGGTCCTTCAGGCCATCGCGAACCTGAAGGACAGCGTCCTCCTGGCCCACAAGTTCGACCGCCGCTCGGCGGACGAGTTCGTGAACGCCACCGGTCAGGTCATCAACATCCGCCGCCCCGCCCGCCTGAAGGGCGCTGAGGAGCGGATCGACGCCAAGCGCAAGTTCGGCGACCCGACCACGTGGATTCAGTCGGAGAACCTGAACGAGGGCCTGCTGACCGTCAAGCTCGACACCCACGCCTACTCGGCGGTGGACCTGTCCGACGCCGAGCTGACCCTTGACCTGCTCAGCTTCGGTGAGCAGGTCATGGTGCCGCAGGTGGACTCCATCACCGAGCGCCTTGAGGACAAGGTCGCGAGCGCGATGAACGAGTTCCCCGACGTGGCCACCGCCGCGAAGATCCCCGTTGACCTGACCAAGGCGACCTCGGACGAGCAGGCCGGCCAGATCATCCGCAAGAGCCTGGCGCGCCTGCGCGTCCAGCTCAACAAGGAGAACATCCCGGCCGAGGGCCGTACCGCCGTGGTCGGCTCCGAGGCCGCGTACTACCTGCTGAACGACCCGAACATCACCAAGGCCAACGAGTCCGCCAACGGCGGCGCGGCGCTGCGTCAGGCGACCATCGGCAACCTGTACGGCTTCGACATCGTGGAGTCCACGAACGACGTCCTCGCCCCGCTCGGCGTGTACGCGTTCCACCGCTCCGCGATCCAGCTCGTCTCGGGTGCGCCCTCCGTCCCGGAGTCCGCGAAGGGCGGCCGGCAGAACGCGGACGGCTTCGCGCTGCGCTGGATCAAGGACTACAACTCCGGTGCCGCGATGGAGCGTTCCTTCCTCTCGTCCTACTGGGGTGCGACCCTGGTCACCGACCTGAAGAAGAACGAGACCAACTGGCAGGACCCGAAGAACCTGGTCAAGGTCCGTGGCATCCGCCTGACGTTCACCGGTGAGCCGACCGCCGTCCCCGCCAAGTAAGGGGCCGCCGTGGCGCTCGAAGTCGCCGACCTCTTCAAGCGCCTGGGCAAGCCCGCTCCCGCCACCGGCACGCCGGACTGGGAGCGGGCGAGTGCCGCGCTCGAAGACGCCTTCTGGGTGATCGCCGCCCAAGGCCACCCTGCGTGGACCCCGCAGCGCCACCCCCCGGTGATCCGCACCCTGGCCCTGGCCGTCGCCGACCGCCGCTTCCGCAACCCCGAGGGGTACGTGCAGGAGCAGGCCGGCGAGGTCTCCTACCGGATGCCGGACGGTTCACCGATGGGCCTGGCCCTGACCCGGGGCGAGGCCGCGCTGATCGACAGGGTGTCAGGCCGCGGGGGTCTGAAGTCGGTGAACGGTCAGCGCTCCGTGCTCTCGCGCGGCCTGCGGACCGGCTACCCGTACCCCGATCCCGAGGACTCCTGGGGGCTCGCGTGAGCCTGCTGGAACGCGGACGTACCCGCGTCACCGTCTTCACCGTCCGCATGGTGAGCGACGGCTACGGCGACCACCGGCCCGCCACCGGGCAGGGCACCACCTACTCGGCGTGGGTCCAGCCGGTCGGCGACGCCGCAGGCTGGCGTGCCCCGGTCGGCGCTCAGGTCGGCTGGTCCCCGCCGGTCCGCCGAAAGATCGTCTTCCCACCCGAGGCGGTGATCGACAAGTGGTCAGCCGTCGCCTTCGAGGACGAGGGCGACCCCGGCACCAAGTGGGCCGTGGTGGACGCCCCGCGCGCCCACCACGGCGCTTCCGACCGCATGCGGTTCGTGACCGTCATCGTGGAAGGGGGTGGGCAGAGTGGTCGAGATCCGGCCGGACTGTGACGCCATGATCGCCGGACTTCCCGGGGTGATGGCCGCGCTCAAGCTGGAGGCCGAGGAGCGCAAGGTGCGCATCACCGCGAAGGCCGCCCTGCACATCGACACCGGCGAGTTCATCGCCGGACTGAAGGTCAAGCGCCACGCCAAGGGCTACGCCATCGTGAATGAGGACCCCTTGGCCGCTCATAAGAACTGGGGCGGCTTCAACCACCGGGCCGGGCGGCACGTGGACGGCATCCATGCGATGGAGGCCGCCCTGTGGTGAGCGAGCCGTACCTGATGCCCGACTCCGAGCGGATCGTCATGGAGGCTCTGCGCACCGCGCTGCCCGGCTACCGGTGCGCGGTCTACCTGCCCACCGACTGGCAGCTCTCGCTGCGCGAGGCCGGCGGCCTGGTCATCGCCCGCCGCGTCGGCGGGGTGATGCGCGACAAGCGGTTCATAGACGAGGGCATGTTCACCGTCCAGACGTACGCCACCGCCCGCGCGGACGCCTCCCTGCTGGCCCGCCGCGCCCGCGCCGCCCTGGTGCGCCTCACCCGCGACCAGTGGGGCAACACCGACGGCTACCTCTCGCACTTCCGGGAGGCGACGGGGCCGTTCATGACCACCGACCCGATGACTGAGGCCCAACCGGACTTCTACCGGTTCTCGGCCAACTACATGATCGCTACAAGGCCCCGCTGACGGGCCGGAAGGGAGTCAGCGATGGCTGCTGACGACGCCCCGGTCCTGGTACCGGGCACCGGATACATCTACGTCGCCGACCCGGGAACCGCGCCGCCGGACCTGAGCAAGCCCGGGTTCGACCCGAAGGACACCACCAAGTGGGGTACTGGCGCGGCGTCGTGGAAGTCCGTGGGAAACACCTCGCTGGACAACGGCATCGAGCTGTCCGTGGACGGTGACGACCCGGAGGTTCTGGGGAGCTGGCAGTCCAAGAGCCTGAAGACCACCGACCCGGGCAAGACCTACGCGGTGACGGTCAATTTGGAGGACTTCACCGCGGAGTCGTACAAGCTCTACTACGGCACGTCCAAGGGCCTGGACAGCAAGGGGTTCTTCTCGATCCCCACCAGCCCCACCGCCCAGAACCGCGCGCTGATGATCTGCGCGGTGGACGGCGGCAAGGCCGTCGTGTGGCACTACCCGAAGACCAGCATCATCGGCGCGGACGCCGTGAAGATTGACCCGGCCGCGCTCACCGAGATGCCGGTCAAGGCCACCGTCGTCGCCCTCAACCAGGCCGCACCGCTCGGCACCGTGACGCCGGTCTTCGACCTGGCCGTGGGCCTCCTGCCGCCCGCAGCCTGACCCGCCGGCCCGCCCCGTGAACACTCCGGGGGCGGGCCGATGCTTCCCCGCAACCAGTACCGCAGCAAGGAGAGTTAGACCGTGACCACCCTGGACTTCGCCGACCTTCAGGCCGAGGCCGACCGCAAGCACGCGGGCAAGGGCCTGCCGTTCGTCGCCAAGGGCGGCAAGAAGCTGCGCCTGCGCCGAATCGAAGCCCTGCCGGGCGGCGACCTCAAGGCCGCCATGGCACTGATGGACGTCATGCAGTCCGAGAAGGTCAGCAACGAGCGCCGCATCGACGCCATGGGCGCGCTGCTGGTCGCGGTCGCCTCCGACAAGAAGCGGATGCGCGAATCCGTGGACGCCCTGCCGCTGGAGCAGACCATGACCGTGGTCGAGGCGTGGATGGAGCAGGCCGCGCCGGGGGAAGCATCGGCCTGATCAGGCTGCTGGACAAGCACGGCGCGGAGATCACCGCCGACCTGCGCCGCTTCTGCGGCGTGGACGTCCTGGACTGGGTCCGGGGCCGGCACTCCGCGCGCTTGATCCTCGCCCTGATCGGGACGCTCCCCGACGACTGCGCGACGCTGGCCGCGATGCGCGGCGGCCGTGAGGCCCTGGGCTGGGACGCGCGGACCTACGTCCTGGCGGACCTGGTGGACGCCGTGCAGGCGCTCACCCACGTCCAGGTCGCCAAGGCCGCCAAGAACCCCCGGGCGGTCGAGAAGCCGACGCCCTACCCGCGCCCGTACGCCAAGCGCACCCGCAGGCCCGCCGACGGCAACCCGTTCGCCGCCGCCCTCCAACGCGAGGTCGGCGAGGGCGGAGGCCCCGCCGTGGCCCTGCCTTCTACCCCTCTTGCAGAAACGTTCCGCCTACCGGCGGCCGTGCTCGCGCGCTCCACCGCGCCGATGCGGCCCGCACCGGTCCGACTCACGTAGGAGGTGAGCCGATGGCCGGTCCCGGCGGCAAAGAGGCCGGGCGCGTCCACATCCGCGTCCTGCCCGACACTGACGGCTTCCGCCAGCGCCTGAAGCAGTACCTGGAGATGCTGGAGAAGTACACCAAGCTCAAGGTCAAGCTCGACCTTGACACCACGGGCGTGAACGCGCGCCTGCGGGAGCTGACCCACGACCGCAACGTCCGGGTCAACGTCGTCGCCGACACCGGCGAGGCCGCCGCCCGGATCGCAGCCCTCACCCGCGAGCGACGAACCCGGGTCCGGGCGGACGCGGACACCGCGCCGGCCGAAGTCCAGATCCGGGCCTTCACCGGCCGCCGCTGGCGACTCGGGATCAACGTCCACCTCGCCCGAGGCGGGTTCGACCGGGTCAAGTCCGGTCTTGCGAACCTGGGTTCGGGGGTCGCGGACATCGGCCGCAACTTCGGCCGGCTCTTCACCCTCTCGATCGAGCAGACGGCCTCCGCCCTCCAGGGCATCGGGTCGGGCATCAGCTCGGCCGCACAGGGCACGCTCGGCATGGCGGCCGGGTTCGCCCAGTCCGCCGCCGCCACGCTGCCCCTGCTCGTCGCGGTCACGGCCATCGCCGCCTGGGTGACGGTCATAGCCTCCGGGCTGATCGGCGTCCTGGCGCTGGCAGCCCTACCGGTCCTTCCGCTGGGCCTCGCCGCCGTCGCGGCGGCGGGCAACATGAAGGACCTGGGCAAAGCCGCCGAGGCGGCGATGACCAGTGCCTCCGAGGCGCTGAAGCCCGCAACAGCCCGCATCCGCGACGAGTTCGGCGGCGCGGTCAAGGATGTAACGGCCTGGTTCAAGCAGGCCCAGCCCGAGTTCAAGGCGTTCTTCGACGCCGGGGCGCAGTACGTCCGACCGATGGTGAAGTCGATCACCGACTTCACCGACACGCTGTTCCCGAAGCTCACGGCGGCGATGTCCTCGCCGGGGATGAAGGCTTTCACCGACGAGCTGCCGAAAGCGCTCGTCGGTCTCGGCGCTGCCCTGGGGGACTTCTTCCTCACCCTGTCCAACGGTGGCGCCCAACTCCAGCTGATCCTGGGCCCGTTGGTCGGTCTGCTCGACGCCTTCCTGCAAGGAATCGCCAAGCTCGCGGTCCAGTTCTCGCCGGAGATCGCCGCGTCGATCAGCTGGTTCGCAGACACCCTGCGCCAGTTCTTCCAGGTCTTCTCCGACAACGCCGAAGCAACGTCCGCCCTGATGCGGCTGGTCGACCTCGGCCTGCGCGCGTTGGTCATCACCTTCAGCGTGACGATGCAGGCGTGGAACGGCCTGGCAGTCGGAGCCCAGTGGGCCTGGCAGATGATCCAGGCAGCCTGGGACGGGGTGACCTCGGCCACCAAGTCCTGCTGGGAGGCCGTGAGTTCAGCCGTCTCGTCAGCGTGGTCGTCCGTGACCTCCTGGACGTCGTCGGCGGCCTCCTCCGTGGCCTCCGCTGTCTCGTCAGCCTGGGCGTCAGTGACCTCGTGGACCTCGTCATCCTGGGCGTCAGTGACCTCGTGGACCTCCTCGTCCTGGGCGTCGGTGACGTCCGCCGTGTCGTCAGCGGCCTCGTCCACGGCCAGCGCGGTGGCCGCAGCCTGGGGAAACGTCCAGTCGTGGACCTTGTCCGCGTGGAACTCCTGCGTCTCAGCAGTGAGTTCAGCCTGGTCCCAAATCGCAAGCGGCGTGTCGTCCGGGATCGGCACCGTGGTCTCCTACGTGGCCAGCCTGCCAGGCAAGATCCTCGGCGCGATCGGCGACCTGGGCTCGCTGCTCTACGACAAGGGCAAGTCCGCGATCCAGGGGCTGGTCAACGGCATGAAGTCGATCTCTGTCGGCGGCGTGGTGAGCGGCATCATGTCGTCGCTGAACCCGTTCAGCTCGGCGCCCGCGTCCGCCCCGACGGCCGCAGCCCCGCGCTCCCTGATGGCCGCGCCGAGGATGGCCTTCGCCGCCATGCCGGCCGCCCTCGCCGCTCCGTACGCCAGCCCGCTGGAGCAGGCACTTCGCCCGGTCACCGCTGGGCTGCGCTCGCTCGACAGCTACGGCTACGGCCAGCGGGCCGCCGCGAGCCTGCGCCACCCGGACCCCGTTTCCAAGGCCGCCGGCCGCGAGCGCTACGGCGCAAACATCACCGTCAACGCCCGCACCAGCGCGGACCCC
This sequence comes from Kitasatospora sp. NBC_01302, assembly GCF_035976515.1. Taxonomy (NCBI): domain Bacteria; kingdom Bacillati; phylum Actinomycetota; class Actinomycetes; order Kitasatosporales; family Streptomycetaceae; genus Kitasatospora; species Kitasatospora sp. NBC_01302. The sequence goes on along the minus strand of NZ_CP108404.1, from coordinate 2,219,985 downwards.
CACGAGATCGGCAAGGCCATCGCGTGGGAGCTGAAGACCTCCGGGAGGTAGCCCATCGGACCGAGCGACATCACCACCGGCACCCCGCTGTCGGCCTCCAACCCCTACACGGGCCGCGACTGGACAGCAGCGTGGGGCGGGCTGCTGCTCGGTGAGGACTCCTCCGTCGTGCTGGAAGAGGTGTCCGGCCTGCTGGACGCCCCCGAGGTCCGTACCTCGGACGCCGAACTGCTCCAGCGCGACGGCCTGACCCCCGGCACCGACTACATGGGCTCGCGCACCGTCACCCTGACCATGCTGGCCCTGGACGACCGCGAGGTGCCCGCGCTGCTCGGGGCCTTCGCCCCCGGCGGTCCGGAGCGGCCGTTCGAGTTCGCGTTCCCCCCGGTGGCCGGCGGGCGCTCGCGGATCATGGCCCGGGTGCGCAAGCGGGCCGTCACTGTGGACCGCGAGTACCACGCGGGCCGCCGCCGCTTCACGGTCGAGCTGGCCGCCACCGACCCACGTCTCTATGGGGCGTGGCTCCAGAGCGCGACCGTGGCCGTGGACGTGCCCCGGGGCGGTCGGCCGATCTTCCCGCTGACGTTCCCCTTCGACATGGGCAACGGCCCCGCCGCCCGGTCAGCTCCGGACATCTACAACGCGGGCTCGGTGGACTCCTGGCCGATCGTGCGGCTGACCCCGCGAACCGGCGAGATCCGCGACCCGGCGCTGACCCTCGTCCACGACGGGGTCCGCCGACGCTTCGCCACCCGGGGCCTGCGGGTCGGGCGCGGTGACGCCCTGGTGGTGGACATGGGCCGCCGCCGCATCACCCTCAACGGTGCCTCCCGCTTCGGACAGGTCGATCCGGGCTCGGCCTGGTTCGCCCTGCCCCCGGGGCCGAGCGCCGTTCAACTCGACGTACTGGAAGGCCCCGACGGGGTCACGGCGGATGTGCAGTGGCGCTCCGCCTGGATGTAAGGACCCCCTTCTCTTGGCTGTAGAACTCCGTGCCCCGCTCTTCGTGCAGCAGGGGCGTTACGACGCATTGGACCTGCGCACGATGATCGGCGGAACCCGGGGCGCCCACGTCGGCGTCTCGGGCCCGGCCGCGCTGCTGGTCGAGAAGGTGGACAACCCCACCCCGCGCGTGAGCGTCGCCGCAGGCTCGCTGTGGCTGCCGGACGACGTGGCCGTCTCCCACAAGGGGGCCGTCCACTTCGCCAACCTGGACGCCTCCATTCAGCTCCAGTGCTCCACCCCGAAGCCCGGCGAGGCCGCCCGGCAAGACCTCGTCGTGGCGTTCGCCGACCCCGACACCGCCCCGGCCGGCCCGCTGCTGATGGACATGAAGACCACCGCGGACCGCTACATGCAGTCCGTCACCTACGCCGCCGACGGCACCCCCTACGCCGCAGCCCCCGGCACCGGCACACAGGTGACCAAGGAAGGCGCGCGCGGCTGGTCGCTGGCGGTCCTCGCCGAGTCCACCCCCGGCGCGAAGGACTGGCCGGTCCCGTCCAACTGCATCCGCCTGGCACTGGTGAACATCGCCCAGACCGGCATCACCGGCATTGAGGACCAGCGCTTCGTGTTCGCCGGTCAGCTCGACACCACACCGCTTCGCCAGCTCCGCACAGCAGGCCCGCAGGGCATCGCCCAGGCCGCCACCGGAGCCCCGGCCGGCTCCCTGGTCTACGACTCGGTGACCACCGCCCTGCACAAGGTCACCGGCCCCGGCACCACCGCCCCGGTCCTGCCCGGCGCGACCCGCCTTGACGCCAGCTACCAGGCTCCCGAAAACGCCTGGGGCTCCGAAGGCTGGCACACCTTCACCGCCCCCGCGACCCCGTACCCGCGCCTGGTCACCGTCAGCTTCGAATGCACCTACGCCGGAGACTTCGGCGAGGGGTGGATCAGCCCCGTGGTCTTCGGGCACGGCGAGAGCCGCCGGGCCGGTCGGCCGCAGTACATCCGGGCGGGCGACAACCGCGACGTCCGGGGAACCGGCACCATCAAGGTTCCCGCCGGGGCGGCGATGAGCGTCAGCACCTCGTGCCGCCCGGACAACACCGTGAACAACAACGTGAAGTTCAAGGCGGCGTGGACGTCCTACGCCGAGGCCATCGTCATACAGGCGGCCTGATGACCGAGGCCGCTGACTACCGCGTGATCCTGTCCGAGTTCAAGGGCGGCCGGCTGCTGGCCGAGCTGCCCGTCTCTGGCCTGTCCTTCCGCTCCATCCTCAACGCCCCTGGCTCCGCGAGCTTCACCGTCCCGCTGTCCGCCGAACCCCTGGCGGGCCTGGACTGGTCGCTCGTCTCGCCGTGGCGGATCATCGCCCACGTCCAGCGCGGCAGTCGCGTCCTGTGGGGCGGCCCCCTGCTCTCCTGGTCGGTCGACATGGCCACCGAGACCATGACGCTGGATTGCCCCGGCCTGTGGGAGTACTACCGCCGAAACATGGTCAACCTCGGATACAGCACGGGCACCACCCCGCGCGAACAGACAACCATCGCCCGTGAGCTGATCCAGACCTTCGCCGACAACCCGTCCCCGGTCGCCCCAGGGCAGGCCGGGTACTGGGGCAGCAACGGCCCCGGCGCGCTCACCTTCGGCCCGGACCTGGACACCATGAAGCGCGACCGCACATATCCCTGGTTCGAGTGGAAGTCCGTCGGTGAGGCGGTCGAGCAACTGGGCGCGGTCATCAAGGGCTTCGACTTCCGCATCGACCACGACTGGGACGTGGACGCCCGGATCATCCGCAACCGGTTCCGCTTCCTCGCCCCGGCCGGAGGCGTGGACACCGGCATCGTCCTGGAGCACGGCACCAACTGCGACGTCACCTCCGTCACCAGCGACGGCGACAAGATGTGCACCGAGACCGGCGTCAACGGCGCGGGCGAGGGCTGGTCGCAGCTCAAAAGCTGGTGGTACAACGGCCAGTTGGAGACCGAGGACGGCCGCCGCATCCCGCGCCTGGCCGCCGTCGAGACCAACAACTCCGTCGTCCGCGTCGAGACCCTGACCGCCCAGGCCGAGCGCATGACCGCCGTCGGCGCGTTCCCCATCGTCGTCCCCGAGGTGCGCCTGCACCCCGGCGGCGAGTACTCGGTGGCCGAGCTGCGCGTGGGCCACAAGATCCGGGTCCGTGCCCGAACCGCCAACTGGCCCGGTATCAACGCCGAGTACGTCATCCAGGAGATCAGCACCAAGGTCTCCCAGACCGGCGAGGAGACCACCCTGTCCCTCGTGCCGACGACCGTCTTCGAGCGCGTGGACGACTGGGTCAAGGGGGAGCTGGTGAGCGTCGCATGACCGTCTACGGCCGCCCCACCCTCGCGGATGAGTTCCAGGGCATCGACACCCGCCTGTCCGCGATGGAACGCACCGCCAGCGCACTCGGCGCGGTCCTGCCCATGACCCCCTACCGCCAGGGCCTGGACGTCCAGACCGCCTGGCGCGCCGCCGCCACCATCCCCACCGCCGGAATCGCCCACCCCGTCATCCGCCTGGACTGCCGCGTCTCCTCCAAGCAGGGCGCAGGCGTCTGGCTCAGGCTCTTCGACGTGGACAAGGCTCGCGCCGTCACCTCCGAGTGGCAGTACACCGGCGGCGCACTCAACAACGGCTGGGTCCGCCTGGACTGGGTGCTGCCCATGGGCGGCACCCAGCCCGGCGAGTGGCAGCGCCTGCTGCTCCAGACCCGCACCGACGTGAGCGGAGGCGGCACCGTCGATCCCGGCGTCGCCATGACCCTGCCCCTCAACCAGGCGCCCCAGGCCACCGAGGCCGGCACCTGGACACTCGTCGCTCTGCCACCCGGCTACGCCTGACCCTCCGCCAACCGGCCCCGCCCGAACTCCCGGGCGGGGCTTCGTCATTGAAAAGGACAGCTATATCTCCCGCGAAGCGATGATCGCCGAGGCCACCAAGTGGGCCGACCAAGGTTACCGAGGCGGCCTCTCCCCGAACGGCAAGTACTACGACACCCCCTTCGGCAAGTGGTACGCCCCCGGTTTCAACCACGAACCCTTCTGCGACATGTTCGTCTCCTGGTGCGCCGACAAGGGCGGCGAGGCCGCCACCGTCGGCAGGTTCGCCTACTGCCCCTCCCACGTCCAAGCCTTCCGCAACAAGGGCCAGTGGCTCGGGCGCGACGCCGCGTTCAAGCGCGGCGACGTGATCTTCTTCAGCTGGTCGAACAACGGCGTCGCCGACCACGTGGGCATCGTCCTGGAGGACTCCGCCCCCGGCCAGCAGGTCAAGACCGTTGAAGGCAACACCGCCCGCGACAGCGGCGCGGGCCAGGGCTCCGGCGGCTACGTCGCCCGCAAGACCCGGCCCCGCTCCGTCGTGCTCGGCGTCGGCCGCCCCGCCTACACCTCCGGCGGCACTGGCACCGAAACCGGCACCGGCACTCCGACCGGCCGGCCCGTCACCATCAACGGCCTGATGTACGGCCCCGGCGCGCGCGGCCAGCACATCACCGAGATGGGCCGCGCCCTCGTCCGCGCGGGCTGCTCCCGCTACACTCAGGGCCCCGGCCCGGTGTGGGGCAGCGCGGACACCGAGTCCGTGCGCGCCTATCAGATCAAGATCGGCGACACCGCCGACGCCGACGGCATCCCCGGCCCCAAGCAGCTCGCCCGCCTGCTTGCCGAGTTCGGCCGTGGCCCGGTCACCGAGCCCCTGCCGCCCGTCACGCCCCCGCCGGCCACCCGCACGTTCACCATCCGCAAGGGCATGACCCTTGGCGGTATCGCCGTGGCGCTCGGCACCACGGTTGCCGGGCTGCTCTCCCTCAACCCCCAGATCGGCAACCCCGACCGGATCACCGAGGGGCAGCAGATCACCGTCCCCGCCCCGGCCACCCCGAGCAGCACGCCGCAGACCCCGGCCCCGCCGGTGACCGAGACCCCGGCCCCGCCCACCCCGGTCGAGACCCCGGTGCCGACCCCGGACCCCGTTCCCGCCCCGGACCCGGCCCCCGCAGCAGCCACCCACACCGTCGCGGCCGGGGACACCCTGTCTGCCATCGCCGCCCGCTACGGCGCGAGCCTGGACGCCGTGGTCAACGCCAACCCGCAGATCGCCAATCCGGACCGGATCGAGGTCGGGCAGGTGATCAGCCTGCCGACCGCCACCGCCGGAGCTGCCGCCGCGCCGCCGGTCCACACCGTCGTTCCCGGTGACACCCTGTGGGACATCGCCGCCTGCTACCGGGTCACCCTGGAAGCGCTGGTGGCCGCCAACACCGCCACGGTCGCCAACCCGGACCTGATCTTCCCCGGGCAGGACATCGCGATCCCCGACGGCTCCGCTCCCGTCCCGCGCCCTGCCGCGCCCAAGCCGCAGGCCCCCGCGCTCAAGCCCGCCCCGGCCCCCGCCGAGCAGCCCACCCCGACCCCGGAACCCGCACCGGCCCCGCCGGTCGAGGAGAAGCCGGCCACCCCGAGCACGGGCTACTCCAACGACCTCGCCGGATGGATCGAACAGGCCCGGGACGTCCTGCGCGCCAACGGCGACCTCGTCCCCAGCGCTGCCGCGATCGAGCACCGCGCGATGATCGAGTCCGGCGGCAACCCGAAGGCCGAGAACCACTGGGACAGCAACGAAGCGGCTTACGGCGGCACTTACGGTCTGCTCCAGACCATCCGGCCCACGTTCGACGCCTACTCGCTGCCCGGCCACCGCGACATCCTCAACCCGGTGGACTCGATCATCGCGGGCGTCCGCTACGCGAACGCGACCTACGGCTCGTTCGAGTCCATCGCCTGGAACGCAGGGGGGTACTGATGGCCCGAGACGAACAGCTCGGCGGCGTGGTGATCGGACCACGCGAGATCTACGACCAGCTGGTCGGCGTGCGTGAGGACGTGCGCTCGCTGGCCCAGAGCAGCGCGACCGTGGACCAGATGCTCAAGGACCACGAAGACCGCGTCCGCGCGCTGGAACGCTGGCGCTACGGCGTCGTGGCCTCCGGCCTCGCCGGAGGCACCGCCCTGGCCGCCGACGTGGTCGCCCGACTGAAGGGATAAAGGATGAAGGACTGGCTCAACGCCAACCCCGTCAAGGCCCGCGCCGCCGTCGTCGCGCTGCTGACCGTGCTCGGCACCGTCGTGCCCAAGCTGGCCGGCATCGAGACCGACGAGGCCATCATCGGCCTCCTGCTGGCCGCCGCCGCGATGGCCGGCGGGCACTCCGCGGGTAAGCGCGTCGTCACACACGAGACCGACGCAGCCCGCACCGAGGAGGCCCGCACCGCAGCACTCGCCGAGGGCTGCGCGTGCCCGCATACCGACACCGAGCCGCGCGTCCGGCTCGGCGACGACGGGATGAAGGCGAAGCGATGAACAGGGCCCCGGCCTGCCTTCGGGCGGGTCGGGGCTTTTTCTCGTTGCGGAGCGTGACTGTGGTGGAATGGGAATGGCGGGGGGGCGACCAGGGGTTGCACATCACTCCGCGCAGCGACCCGAGAGGAATCCATGGCCACGAAGAAGCCGTCCGCACCGCGCTGGCAGGAGGTTCCCGGCGCGCAAGAGGTGATGGACAGGGCCCTGTCCTTGGCGGCTGCCGGCCCGGCTCGCGCCTACGGGCAGCTCGCTGCCGTGGTGTTCGAGACTGCCCTTCTCTTCACTAACGCCGATGGCCTTCCAGATCTGCGGAGGGAAAGCTACCTGGCGCGGCGATGGATGTCCGACCTGCTCGACGCCGCCGGGTACAAGCCGGTGCCGGGAATGTCGAAGGAGATGAGGGAGAAACTGGCGAAGGACCGGACCAGCATGTCCCAGGGCATCCGGGCAGCCATGTCACAGGTCCGTGTTGATTACCTCCGAGGGTTGGACAACGACCCGGCTGAGCGGGACCGGAGGTTCTCGGCGTTCGGATCATCGGACGCGATCTTCGAGTACTACCGGATCGTGCCACAGGCGCGGAACGAACTCCAGGCTGGGAAGCTTCAGGCTCTCCAGGCCGCCAGCCGGATCGGCCAGGCGGTGGAAGACGGCGATCTGACCATCCCCCCGCTTCGAAGCCCGCAGGTGGTCCGCACCTTCCGCCAGGCAATCGCCACGCTCTCCCCGGAGGCCCTGGCTTGCCTTGACCGAACCACTGCGGACCAGCTCCGTGAGGAACTGGCCGAGACCCGTGCGGCTCTGCTCGCGCTGGAGGAGTCCCTGAGCTGACGTCCCGCCCCCAGGCCCCGCCTTCCCGATTCCGGGAGGGCGGGGCCTTTTCGCGTTCCGGCAGGCCGTCGAGTCGGTTGTTAACCGGGTCGCCTCAACCGTGGCGAAGGAGGGCAACGACATGAAGAACATCGCATTGATCGGCCGCGCGAGATCCGGCAAGGACACGGCGGCCGGCGTGCTGCGCGAGCAGGAGTACGTCCGCCTCGCGCTGGCCGACCCGCTCAAGCAGATGGCATACGACATCGACCCGGTGGTGGGCACCGAGCTGCTGGGCATCAACGCCCCGGCCCAGATCCACCTGGCGGGCGCGGTGGACCGCTACGGCTGGGAGAAGGTGAAGGACCGGTTCCCGGAAGCGCGCCGGTTCCTTCAGCGGCTCGGGACCGAAGGCGTCCGCCGCCACGTGGACCCGGATTTCTGGATCGGCCGGACAGTCCGCAGCGCGACTGGTATCCCGGGGCCGGTGGTGGTGACGGATGTGCGGTTCGACAACGAGGTGGACGCCCTGCGCGCCGCCGGATTCGTCGTCTGGTTCATCGACCGGGGCGCCCCCGACGGCGACCACCCGAGCGAACGGCTCGGCCCCGAGCACGCCGACCTCGTGATCCCGAACACCGGCACCATCGCCCAGTTCTCCGACCGCGTCCGCGCCGCCTTGGAGGCCACCGTATGACCTTGCGCGACCGCTTCGATTCCCTGGACCGCACCGCGAGCGCCATCGAGAACGTGGTGTTCATCTACACCCCCGTCCCCGACGTGCTGACCCCGGCGGAGCGCGAGGCCGACGAGCAGGCCGCGAACGCCCGCGTCCTGGCGGAGGTGCCCGGCTACTCCGACACCCTGCCGTCCCTGCTCGCCGCTGCCTGATCCCGCGTCATTCCGCGGTGGCCCGTCCCGACCGGGGCGGGCCTTTTGCATGCCCTCAAGTAGAGAAGAGAACCCATGTCCGAAGGCGTCCGCACGATCCACCAGAAGGGCTCGCGGTACTACGTCCACCCAGAGTCTGGAGACCTCGCCCCGTCGGTGACGTCGATCTTGAACATGGAGGCGAAGCCGTTCCTTCAGGACTGGTCGGCCGGTATGGCGGCCGAGTGTGCGGTGACCGACCTTGAGGTGGTGCAGCGCATCGCGGCGCGCGACCGCCAGGCCGCCGTGGACTTCTTGAAGTACGCAGCGAAGAGGTACACCAAGGTCCGCGCCGATGTGGGCAGCCTGGTGCACGACTACTTCGAGCTGCGGCTGCGCGGCGAGGAGGTGCCCTACCCGCACCACGATGTCGAGCCGTACGTGGGGCACATCGAAGCGTGGCTGGACCGCTACCAGCCCGAGCTGCTGCACGCGGAAGACGTGGCCTGGTCGCGGGAGCACGGCTACGCCGGGTCGTTCGACTTCCTGGTGAAGATCAACGGCAAGACCGTTCTCGGTGACCTCAAGACCAGCAAGAGCATCTATCTGTCGGTCGCTGCCCAGCTCGCGGCCTACGCCCACGCGGACGACCTGATCACCGTGGACCGGCGCATCCAGCCGTTCCCGAAGGTCGATGCCGGGGCGGTCCTGCACGTCACCCCGGCCCGCGCCGAGTTCCGGCCCGTCACGATCGACCGCCGGATCTTCGAGCGCTTCCTGACCCTGCGCGCCCGCTTCGCCGACGACCGCGACTCGGACGCCGGGATCATCGGCCGCGTCGCCTGGAAGAACGAGGCCGGCCACCAGAGCGGCACCGCCCGCCGCGCCGCCTGACCAGAGCTCGTTAACCACCCCGTCTCAACCTCCACGGGGCGGTGTTAACCACCCCGGCTCTACTCCCACGGGGCGGTGTTACCGACCCCGTCTCAACCTCCACGGGGCGGTGTTACCGACCCCGTCTCAACCTCCACGGGGCGGTGTTAACCGCCCCGGCTCTACTCCCACGGTGCCGACCCATTGGCGGCCACCGACCCGACAGAACGGATCACACTTGAGCAACGCACTCGACAACATCTTTGCCTCCGACCCCGAGCTTGCCGAGCGTGCGGAGCGTGCCGAGGCCGCCGGTCGCCCGGACGTTGCGGGCACCTTCCGCAACTACGAGGCCGCCCCCGACGGTGGGTTCCCGACCACGCTCCACCAGTGGCAGGTGACCAGCGCGCTGCCCTCCACCGCCGACGCGGTGGCGGAGCTGCTGGGCGGCACCCCCTACGAGCGGGAGACCGAGGCGGAAGACGCCATGGCGGTCAACACCGACACCGACCGGGTCGAGGTCGTCATCGACGGCCCCGGCGCGATCGAGTTCGACATGAAGCAGTGGGTGAACGGCAAGCTCGCCCACCACTGCGACACCCGCGCATTCCTCTCCCCGCCGGAGGACGTGGGCGTGCCCTGCCGCTGCCCCGGCACGCTGGCGGAGCTGAAGGACCGGGCAAAGGCCGAGCGCGGCCCCAAGCCCGCCATCACCCTGACGTTCCGCCTCGCGCACGACACCGGCCTTGGCGTCTTCCGCTACAAGTCCTCGGGCTGGTCGCTCATCAGCGAACTGCCCGCGCTCAAGACCGCACTGGCCAAGGTCGGCGGCCCGGCCCTGGCCCACCTGATCAACGAGCGGGTGCAGTACACGGCCAAGAGCGGCCGGGACGTGGATTACCAGAAGCTTCAGCTGAAGGTCGTCAAGGCGTTCGAGCAGGCCATCACCGACGCGCCGAACGCGGCCGTCGAGGAGGAGCCGCCGTTCTAACCGGCGCTCCACCCATCACACCAGCGGGACCGGTCCTTCGGGGCCGGTCCCGCTCCCGTTTCCCTGGAGAGAGAAACCCATGTACCCCTGCACCAACCTCACGGTCCTGTCTTCGGCTGGTCGAGTCGGCCGCGAACGCCACGGCCTGTCGTGGGAGCCCTCGGAAACGCGTCGGCTCACGGCGCTTCACACCCAGGGCGTCCGGTGGGATGAGATCGCCCGGCTGCTCGGCCGTACCGAAGCGGCGGTGCGGGCCCAGGCGAAGAAGACCGCGCCCACCGCAGCGTCTGTCCCGGCCGCAGCACGCATGGCCGTGCCAGACATGCCGCCGGCCCGCATGCGCGGGGCCGAGCTGCTGGAGCAGCGGGACCGCACGGGTCTGACCTTCGAGCAGATGGCGGCCCGCGTCGGAATCTTCAACGGTCCCGGCATCCTGTACGTCGTCGCCGACGGCAAGAACCAGCTCTCCCCGCGCTACACCGCCGCGATCCGGGCACTGCCCGACGCCGCCCGCCGGACTGCCCCGGCCCTGACCGTAGTTCTTCCCGTCTCGCCGCAGCCCGCTCCCGGCTTCGTCAGCGTCATGGTCCCGGATCACCTGGCCGCCGCGTTCCAGGTGATCCTTCACGCGATGGGTGCCCAGCGATGACCGCCTGGGAAGCCGACGCCGAGCTGTTCGGCAAGGCCAGTAGCAAGGCGTTCCTTGCGTTGCTCGCGGCGCGCTGTGTGGAGCCCGGTGAGAAGGGGGGCGCCAATGCCCATTTGGGCATTGGCAAGGTGTTCGCCTCCGAGTTCGCCAAGGTGGCGGGCAAGGGGATTAGCACGGTCAAGCGCTACCTCGCCGCGTGGGATCTCCTCGCCGAGGACGGACACGTCCCGTCGCGCACCGAGCTGGTTCCGGGGCTGGACGTGGAGCTTCCCGCTGCGAAGACGTGGACGGAGTACTACCGCCGGGCGAATCCGCCGAAGCCGAAGAACCCCGGTGACGTGACGCTGGAGCAGGCCGAGGCGGAGATCACCGAGGACCCTGCCGCGCGGCTGCTTCCGACCCCCCGGAGCCGCCACGTGGACACCTACCTTCTGCGCATGTTCGACGCCACTTCGGACATTCAGAACCGCCTCCCCGGCCCGGCTGCCACCGCCATGAACCGCCTGGTGGACGCACTCGCGGACCTCACCGACCCCGACCAGACGAACCGCGCCTTCCTGCACAGCCTTGACGCCGTGGCCGAGCTGGCTGCCGCGCTCGGAACCCCTGAATGAGAGAGAACCCCATGCAAACTCCGACTGGTGCGGAGCCGATTCCGGCCCGCCTCGTCAACGTCCTGCCCGCGACCGACCGCGCGCAGGAGATCATGCGCTTGGCGTTCCGGGAGTCGCCGCGTCCGCCTTCGGCCGGCACCCGCAACAGCCAGGCGAAGCTGACCGAGCGCAAGGTCTACGCGATCCGCCGCTCGGCCGACCTGGGCGCCAGCCTGTCCGCTCTGGCCGAGGCGTTCGACATCTCCGAGCGGGCGTGCCGCCACATCGCGCGGCGGACCTCCTGGGCGCACCTGCCCGAGGAGAGGGCGGCCCGTTGAGCGACCACCGAACCCCGTTGTGGGAGATCGCTCCCGAGGAGCGGCGGGCGTTCCTGCACGCCCGAGCGCGAGCGCTGGCCGCCGAGGGTGCGAACCCGCGCCGTCTGCTGCGGGCGTCGGACGCTGCCCATGTCGGCGATTTCCGCGAGCCACGTGCGGGGGAGGGCGAGACGTGACCTTCCGCATCGGCCTGGGCATAGCCCCGGCGCTCGGTGACCTTCGGGCCGCCGGTCCCGGGGACGTGATCCTGTTCCTTCACGACGCCCGCCAGCGCCCGGACTTCGCCCGCTATTGGCAGGCCGCCGCGACGGCCGTCTTCCGGGGCGCGGGCCTGACGGTGGTGACGGCCTAGTGGTCAACCGATCGAAGGCCAAGGGAACCGCGTGGGAGTCCGCGGTGGCCGACTACCTGAACGAACAGCTCGGCCTGTACCGGGAGTTCTGGAAGGACGGTGACCGCGCGGTCCGCTGGAAGGACCCTACCGACCGGGACAACGTGCGTCGCAACGTCCAGGAGGGCGCGGCGGACATCGGCGATCTCGGGGTGCGGCCGTTCGCTGGGGAGTGCAAGGCGGAGAAGTCTTACGACCTGGCCGCCTATGTGCGCCAGGCGGAGGCCGAGGCCGTCAACGCCGGGATGCCGTTCGGGGTCGCGTACGTGAAGCGGCCTCGCGCGAAGACCGAGGATGGGTACGCCGTCACGTCGATCCGCACGCATGCGGCGATCGTCAAGGCCCTTCGGGAGGCCGGTTACTAGAGAGGAGAGGGCCGTTGCGGATGTCGGAGATCCTGGACCGCTTGGAGGAGTGGCGGGACTACCAGGGCGGTGAGTGGGTGGCGCGCTGCCCGGCCCACGACGACGGGAAGCCGTCGCTGTGGATCAACCTCAAGTCGAACGGCATGGTGGGCCTGGCCTGCCGCGCCGGGTGCCGCTTCGAGGACATCGTGGCCGCGCTGGACTTGCTGCCCCGGCACCTGTTCAACGTGGACGCCGAGGGCCTGGCGGTCGTCGCCGAGGCCCGGCCCGAACCGGTCTCGCCGTTCCTGACGGCGGGGCTGCGGGTGTGGCTGGACAGCCTGCCGGCCGGGCAGGACGACGCCCCGGCTGCCGTTGCCTACGCGCAGAAACGTTTCGGCCTCGCTGCGGCGGAGCAGGTCCGGCTGGGCCTGCGCTGGTGGCCCGGTCCGCAGCCGTGCCCCGAGTGGGTTCCGACCTCGTTCGTCCGGTATCCCCGCCTCGTCGTGCCGATGGCCGACTTCGCGGGAGTGGCCAGGGGCGCCCAGGGCCGGGACCTCTCGGGGCGCTGCCCGGTGCGGTGGATCTCGCTGGCCAACCCCGACGGCTTCGAGTGGCAGCGGTTCGGGGTGTTCCCCGGCCCGGACCCCGGTGCGCCGTGGGTGATCGCCGAGGGCCTGTCCGATCCGTTGGCGGTCGTCGCCGACGGCTTCAACGTGGTCGGGGTGCGTGGGGCCGCGCTGCTCAACAACGACCCCGCGACGCTGGACGCCCTGGCCGCCGGGCTGGCGGGCAGGGACGTGCGGGTGTGCGGCGACAACGACCGCTCGGGGCGGGAGTTCGCCCGGACCATCCTGGCCGCCCTTAACGAGCGGGAGGTGCCCGCCCGCCAACTGACTTTGCCTGCGGGCTTCAAGGACTACGCAGTATGGAGAGAGACCCGGTGACGACGACCTACGCCATCGACAGCCTGACCACCCCCTACGAGCCGCAGCGGGCCGCGTTGACCCTGCCCCCTGCGCAGGCGGTGGCCGCCTATCGCGACGCGGCCTCCCGCTACGGGGCATCCGACATCGTCAACGCCCATGCCCTGGTGCAGTTCCAGAAGGGCGGCATCAAGTACGCCGACGGCGTGGGCTTCCACGTCTGGGACGGCCGGCGGTGGGTGCGCTCGGAGGTGCTGGTGCGCCAGGCCGCCCACGACCTGGGGGCCGCGATGGTCGAGACGCTGGCCCGCGAGAAGGAGGTCATCCGCGCGGCCCTGGAACTCAAGCTCGCCGGGGAGGCCCTGGACGCCGAGTACGAGAAGCAGGTCCAGGCGCTCCCGCTGGCCAAGGCCGCCAAGGGCTTCACGATGGCCCGCCGGATCGACGACCTGATGCGCGAGCTGGCGTCGGTGCGGGGTGTCCACTGCGAGGTGGACGACTTCGACAACCGTCCCGAGCTGCTGACCTTCGCCAACGGAACCGTGGACCTGCGCACCGGGGTCATCCGGGCGCACGACCCGGCCGACATGCTGACCAAGGCTCTGCCGTGGGACTACAACCCGCAGGCGAAGGCCCTGCGGTGGCTCGGATTCCTCTCCGAGGTCTTCCCCACCGAGCCGTCGATGCCCCACTACATCCGCCGCCTGTGCGGGTACGGCGTCACCGGCTCGACGGCCGAGCAGGCGTTCGCGGTGCTGATCGGGACCGGCGCGAACGGGAAGAGCGTCTTCTTGGACACCCTGTCGCACGTCTTCGGCGACCTGTCCGAGACGACGCGCTTCGAGACGTTCGAGGACCGGGGCAGCTCGATCCCCGCCGACCTGGCCGCGCTGCGCGGGGCCCGGATGGTGATGGCCAGCGAGGGCGAGGCCGGGAAGCCGATGAGCGAGTCAGTGCTGAAGCGCGCCACCGGCAGCGACAAGCTGACGGCGCGTTTTATGAGGGAAAACTTCTTCACTTACCAGCCGACGTTCCTGCTGTGGCTGGCCTCCAACCACACCCCCGCCTTCCGGTCGCAGGACGAGGGCCTGTGGCGACGCGTGAAGCTGGTGAAGTTCGACCGGTACTTCAAGCCGGAGGAGCGCGACCACGGCATCTTCGCCACGCTGCGGGAGGAGGCCGAGGGGATCGCCGCGTGGGCGGTGGCTGGCGCGGTCGAGTGGTACGCCGAGGGCCTGAAGGAGCCGGCCTGCATCAAGAGCGCCACGTCCTCGTTCAAGGAGAACTCGGACGCGCTGGCGGAGTTCCTGACGGATGTGCTGGTGAAGACCGGCAGCGACAAGGAGCACGTCCCCGCCCAGGACGCGTACACCGCGTACCGCGACTGGTGCGAGGCACAGGGCGAGAAGGCGTGGACCCGTCGCGGGTTCATCTCCGCCCTGGACGAGCGCGGCATCCGCCAGCACCGCATGACCCGGGGCCGCGTGCTGCTCGGCGTCCGCTTCGCCAGCCAGCCGTCACCGGCCGGGCCGGGAGTGTTCGACACCACCAACGACTAGGAAGAGAGCACATGCGGGTACACCCGTACCGACTGGCCGGAGAGCCGGTCGAGATCAAGGTCGCCGAGAACGGTGACGACCTGCGGGAGTTCCGCACCTGGTGGACCGGCCACGCCAACGCCGGGACACTGCTCGGCTTCGACACCGAGACCACGGGCCTGGCCTGGACCGACCGAATACGGCTCGCGCAGTTCGGCGACGAGCACACCGCGTGGGTCATCCCCGTCGAACTCGGCGGCCCCTTCCGCGAGGCGGCGCGCGAGGCGCTGGCGACGCTGCCGAACCTGGTGGCGCACAACCTGGCGTTCGACGCGCTGAAGGTGGACACCGAGTTGGGCATTCGGCTCGAAGACCTCTACCCCCGGGCCCGGGACTCCCGCATCGCCGCCCACCTGCTCGACAGCCGCCACGACTACGAAGGCGGCGTCGGACTGTCCCTCAAACCGCTGTCGGCCTGGTACGTCGATCCCGCCGCACCCGACACACAGGGCGATCTGACGAAGGTGTTCAACGGGCTCGGGCTGACGAAGCAGACCGGCTGGGCCGGGATCGACCTCTCGCACCACGTCTACGAGCTGTACGCCGGTCTCGACGCCCTGCTCGTGGCCCGGCTGCTGCCCAAGCTGCTGGCCCGGTACAAGGCCGAGGGGCTGCGCTCGGCGCTGCTGCCCTACGAGCACAGCGTGGCCCTGGTCTGCGCGAAGATGCAGCGCCGGGGCATGCTCATCGACCCCGAATACACCGAGGGCCTTGTCCGTCGGCTCGGACATGAGAAGGAACGCTTCTCCGCCGTGGCCGCGCGGTTCGGGGTGTCCTCGGTGAACTCGTCGGATCAGGTGGCCGGCGCGCTGCTGGGCATGGGCGAGCGGCTGACCGAGCGCACCGACAGCGGCGCGCTGTCGGTGGCGAAGGACGTGCTGCTGCCGTTGGCCGATCTCGACCCGGACTGGGTGCGGCTCGGGATGCGCGAGCCCAACGCGCTCGCGGACGCCGTGCTGCGGGCCAAGCGCGCGGGGAAGTGGAGTTCGAGCTACGCCGAGGCGATGCTGAACAACCGCGACGAGCACGGCCGCATCCACCCGAAGATCAACCCGCTGGGGGCTCAGACCGGCCGCGCCTCCCACTCCGACCCGGCGATGGCCCAACTTCCCTCCCACGGCTGGGAGGTACGGCGAGCCGTGGTCGCAGAGCGGGGCAGCGTCTACTTCTCGGTGGACCAGCAGGCGGTGGAGCTTCGGGTGCTGGCCGCCCTGTCGGGTGAGTCGCGGATGGTCGAGGCCATCGCGGCGGGCAAGGACCTGCACGGCTTCGCGGCGGAGCTGATGTTCGGCCCCGACTTCACGAAGCCGCAGCGAGGACTGGCGAAGATCGCCGGACTCGGCACCGCCTACCAGGGCGGGGCCGCGACGCTGGCCAAGCAGACCGGACAGGACGTGGAGGTCATGCGGGACACGCTACGGCGGTACAGCCGGGCGTTCCCCGGGATCAAGCGGTGGGCCCGCAAGATGCAGCGTCAGGCGCTCGCCGAGCGCTGCACGATGACCACGGCGGTGGGCCGCAGGCTCCACCTGGACCGCGACAAGCTGTACAAGTCAGTCGCCTACGCCTGCCAGTCCACGGCCCGCGACACGATGGGCCAGGCGCTGCTGACGATGGACGCCCAGGGCCTGACCCCCTACCTCACCATGTGGGTTCACGACGAGGTCGTGGGCACGGCCCCGAAGCACGAGGCCGCGGAAGTGGCCCAGGCAGTTGCCGAGGCCATGAAGATGACCCTGAAGGGCGTCCCGCTGGACACCAAGGCAGAGGTCTACGGGCCGAGTTGGGCCGATGGCTACAAGCTGCCGAAGGAGTGGGCCTATGCGGCGTGAGCCGGAGAGCGAGCACACGCAGTTCTGCGAGGTCTGCGACGACGAGAAGCCGCTTGGGCAGTTCGGCCGGCGCAAGAGAGCGCCGAACGGCCGGGCGAACGTCTGCCGGGCCTGCGTGAAGGCGGCCAACAACCGGGCCAGCAAGGACCCGGCCGTCGTCCGCAAGCGCCGGGACGCCCGCCTGCGGCGGGTCTACGGCATCACCCTGGCCGACTACGAGCGGATGGGCCGCCAACAGCGCTGGCGGTGCGCGATCTGCGGTCAGAAGGCCGTGGCCGGGGACCGCCTGGTGGTGGACCACGACCACGCCAAGCCCCACGGCCAGGCGGTGCGGAGGCTGCTGTGCCGGGGCGAGAACTCCGCGCTCGGGCACTTCGGCGACTCCTCCGCCCGACTCGACCGGGGCGCTGGCTACTTGCGCGCCCACGGCAAGTGAGGCCCAAGTCACATTACCTTCTCTTTGCAATTAAACCCGCAGGTAGCGGGCTTGATCGTTACAAACAGTGACGGATCTGCCGTTTTTGCACACAACGGACACAATCTAAGCTCTGCTCACGTGCCGCACAGAGGAGTGCGCAGCCAGTTAACGAACAGGAGTGGTGATGCGTCGTCGCGGCTGGACGGCCTACTGCGGCATCCGCAGACTCCTCGCCTATCAGGCGCGAGTCCGCAGGGAGTTCGCCAAGCTGACAACTCGCCGTGCAGCGTTGGCTGTTCGCCGCGCGATGGGAGTGACCGACGGCAGCTCGCTCGATCTGGAGCTGTGCGCCCGCGAGTTCGACGCGCTTGAGTGCGTCCGCCCGGACATGCGGGCATTAGCGCCTTCGCACGTACACCGGTACGTGGCGACCGATCGCCTCGGGGCTCGCGTTGCCCGCCTACTGCACCTTCGCCTTTCTCGCTGCATGGCGCTGTTTACGCGCTGCCTTGCCCTCACCATTCCTCCGGCACTCCGCCGGAGTGTTCGGGAAGTCTGACCGGCCTGACCTGACGACAGGCCGCTCCAGGCCCCTGCCCTTCGGCTGACCCGAAGGGCAGGGGCCTTTTCCATGCCCCGACACGGCCACCCGCGCCGGCCGGGGCTTCGTCATGCCCTGGCGCGCCCGCCGATCCGCGATACCGCGCGCCCATCTCTCTGTTGTGTACATGCCAAGGAACCATCATGCCTTCTTCCTGCATCACGCCCGCCCTGATCGCCCAGGCCCAGACCCCCAAGCCGCTGACCGCCCTGACCGGCGTCGGCAAGCTCGACCGGGGCCGCGTCGCCACCGAGGAGATCCTGAACGGACTTGAGGGCATCGCCCGGTCCGTCTCCCGCAAGCGGGCCCAGCAGATGGAGGGCGACAGCCACCAGGCCGCCCAGGACATCGCCCAGGAGATGCGCCTGAGCTTCTGGCGCGCCCTCAACGACTGGGACGTGGACGCCCCCAACACCGCCGAGTTCACCAGCTACGCCTTCCAGCGCGCCAAGCTCGACGGCCGCTCGGCCGCCACCCGCGAAATCGCCCCCGGCGCACCGCGCTCAGCCGCAGCCGCCTACATGGGCGCCCTGTCCCGCTCCGCAGGCGACTTCCAGGCCGCCAAGGACGAGCTGATCAACCACCCGGACGCCAAGCGCCGCTTCTCACCCGAGCAAGCCGACCTCGTCGCTGCCGCCTTCGCGCGACCGCTCCCCATCGAGAGCGTGCCCAAGACCGTGCTCGAAGCTTCACCCGCCCAGGACCCGGACACCCTGGTCGAGTACACCGCGCTGGGCACGACGCCCCGCACGCCACGCCTTCACACCGTCGTCACGAACGGGCGGGAGGTGGTGGCCGGAGCAACCACGGCCGGCTGGTGCACCGACCTCCAGCCCTCCCTTGCGGCGAACCCGCTGGCCATCTCCCGCGACGCCGTCCGCTGCAAGGGTGTCAAGGTCACCGGCACCAAGCGGGGCAAGCACGCCAGCGGAGCCATCATCGACCGCGACGCTGACGCGGAGGCCACCGCCCGTTTCACCGTCGCCGCTCAGGTCAAGGCTGACGAACTGCTCAACGGCATGTCCCCGACCGAGGCCGCCATCGCCCGCCTCGCGTTCGGCTTCGACGGCCCGCCCATGCTCACCGACGCCGGGAAGCTCGACGCCACCGCGATAGCCGAAGCGCTCGGCAAGACCCCCGGCACCGTCAAGGCCACCTGGTCCCGCGCCCTGAAGAAGCTCCGGACCGCCGCGTGAACACCGCTGTTAACCGCCCCGGCTCAAGCCTTCCAAACCCCACCGGAAGGAACACGCGATGAAGTCCCCAGTCGGAACCTACGAGCTGACCAGCGGCGCGAGGCTGCGCGTCTTCGCCGACCACGGCGACAGCGACGGCTACGGCCTGGAGATCACCTGCGACGGCCACACCGTCCGCTACGACGCCGGGCACTCCGCCCGCGAAGTCCACGCCTTCGTGGCCCTGTTCACCTGACGAGGAGAGAGAACCATGATCGAGACCACCGAGCACAAGGCCACCCTGTCCGTGCGGCACGGCTCCGTCGTCGGCGTCCGAACCGACCGCATGGGCCCCGTGCTGGCCTTGACCGTCGGAGCGCAGACCGGTCGCCCAGCCAAGCTCAACGCCTACCAGTGCCACGAGCTGGCCGCCTACCTCATCCGCCAGGCTGCCGAGCTGGTCCGAGACGAGACGGACGAGCAGGCTCCCGAACCAACGGGACGTCAGGCCGCGGGGAGACCGGCGGCGGGTCTGTACGACCGGCGGCCCGCACCCCCGCTCGTCGGCATCGACTCGCATTGGGAGAGCCGGTGACCCGCACCGAGGCCCTGGCACTGGCCCAGAAAACCGTCACCGCCATGTCCACCAACACACGCGGCTACCAGGACCAGCCCTTCGACGCCCGCGTGAGCGCCGTCCTGCGCATCGCCAACTTCCTTACCGCGACCGGAGAGAACCCCGATGACGACCGCACCTGAGCAGCAGACCGTGTACGTGGACGAGCAGCAGTTCCCCTGCAAGTACGACGGCCCGCGCGACTTCGCCCGCCTGCACATCGACGCCGAAGGCGACATCGGCCTTCTCGTCCGCTCCGGCGACCCGGACGCCAACCCCGCCTCCATCTACCTGAACCCCGAAGTCGCCGAACCCCTGGGCCAGTCCCTGGTCAACCTCGCGGCACGCTCACGCGCCATCACCGAGGAGATCCGCCGCGTCCAGGCCCAGGAAGCCGAAGCCGCACGCCGCCTCGGTGAGATGGAAGCCACCCGCCAGGCCGAGGAAGCCCGCCAGGCCGGGGCGCCCTTCATGGTGCCCGGCGGCTCGACCTCACCCGCCGCCTATCCGCAGACGCCCGCCCTCGCGGACACACTGGTCCGCCAGAGCACTGCCACCGCCGGGGCCCCGGCCCCGTCCTTCGCTGACACGATGCTCCCGCAGAGCAACACCGCCGCAGAACGAGAGCGCGCCTTCCTGCGCGCCGCCGAACTCCTCGGGCCGGACTCCGGTGTCGCCAGCAAGATCGCCATGGCCAACTTCCTGCTCCAGGGCACCACGAAGTGACTTCGCCCGTGATCCACGCCGTCGTCCACCGCTCCGCCCGCGCCTACGAGGCCCACACCCCCGCCGGAGAGCGGGTCATCGTCATCGAGACCGAGCACACCGCCCCAGGACAGATCACCCGAACGGTCGTCCCCCTACCGGAGCACGTCGCGCTCGACCTCGCCACCGACATAGAGAGCTTCGGGTGGTGACCCCCACCTGACCCACGCCAAGGCCCCCGGCCGGCACTGTTCGCACAGTGCTGACCGGGGGCCTTTTCTGCGTTTCAGGACTCGTCCACCCCAGGCTGCTCATTCGCCTTCGGAGGTTTCCACCCACGCGGCTTCTTCCACACGATGTCCAGCCGTTCCGCCTTGAAGTGCGCGCCCCGGTAAGGAGCCTTCTTCACGTACACCCGCTCGATCGCCAGTCGCAGCAGCTTCCCTCGGTAGACGTCATCCGACTCTTCCCAGAGCTTCGCGCAGCGGACCGGGTCGGTGAGCACCGAAATATCGGCCATCGGCTGCGCCAGCGCCTCCCACTCCCGTCGTGCGCTTTCCACATCCGCGACGGCTGCCCGGCGCATCCGGATGTACGTTGCCTCTCCGTCCCGACCTGGGTACGCTCCCGCCGCCTCCAGCCGGTCGATGCGCGCCACCGCCTCCTCAGCCAGCTTCAACTGCCCCCGGGCCTGGGACTCCTTCTCGCTCTCCTCCGGCTGGGACAACTCGACCCAGCCCTCCGCGACGGCCAGCAGGGTCGGGTCCAGCGGGCCCGCTGTCGAAAGCTTCTTGCGCCATGCCTCCGCCAGGGCCTGGACCACGACTTTCCGCATCGCGCTCGCAGGCTCGGGGCAGTCCACCATTCCGGCGTTGGCCCTGCTGCATCGGAAAGAGTGGCCGTGGACCGTGGCCAGATGGCCGGTCTTCGGGTCGCGGCCCCCTCCTTCGCACCACATGAGCCCCGACCCCGGCGAATGCTCGGCGGGCTTCGACCGTTCCCCCGTCGGCAGGTGATTGCGTCGCTCGATCTGAGCCGCGATCCGCCGGTGCTTGTCCCACGTCGCCTGGGGAATACCCTCCACCCCCTTGGCAAAGACCCGGACCGGCTTGCCCTTGGAATTCAGGTAGATCTGAGGGCGGCCCTTCACCAAGATGATCTGCCATCCGAGGTACACCGGGTCTCGCAGGATATTGCCGACCAGGGACGGCAGGACCGGGCCGCCTCGCGGCCCACGGTACCCGTCGATCGACAGCCCCTGCGCGATCTTCCTGTTCGATCCGCCCTCAGCGGCCTCGTTGTGGATACGCTCGATCATCGGCCAGAGCTTGTCGTGCTTGAGCTTGCGCTTCTTCGTGGCTTTCAGCCCGACCGGCGCGAACGCGAGCCACTTGCCCTCGTCCCGCTGCTGGGCCTTCGTGTCACGGACCTTCTCGGACAGGATTCGGCTGTACTCGCGGGCCTGCTCGGCCTCCGCGACGATCCGCATCCGGTCGGCGGCGACCTCGGTGTCCAGCCGGTTGAGGTGGAAGTACAGACGTTTGCCGGGGTTGTCTAGGACCTTGAGGACGTCTCCCGCTCCCTTGCGGCTGTACCGCGAGGAGTCGTAGACCCACAGGCAATCGGACTCGCCTTCAAGCAGGGCGTGTACGGCCTCGTCGAAGTCCGGACGCTCCACACCCGCCTTGTAGGCAGACAGGTTCTCACGGAAGATGCGGCGGATCGTGTAACCGTCCGCCTGGCCCCAGGCCCGGCCCTGAGTCTCCTGCGCCTTCAGGGACAGGATGTCCTTCTTGGCGGTACCCCGCACCACCTCGGACTTCCGCAGAAGAAGATCCAGGTAGCGGACCCCGCTGTCGGCCTTACGTGCCATGGTTCCACTCTCCAGTCAGCAGCGCGCGCCCGCACCCTGGAGATGCAAGGCTGACTACACGCCCTGCGACTTGGCCTCGTTCAGCATCTGGGTGCCGAACCAGCCGGTGCCGGCGGTGGTCCCGGCGGTGGTGATCGAGATGTAGAGCCCGGGGTTGTTCGCCTGCAGGATCTTCGCCGCGCCGATCTCGTTGTGGATCGCCGCGCTGTTCTCGTACTCCGGCTCCTCGAGGTCGAAGTCGATCGCGTGCAGCCCGTACTTGGTGATCACCTTCTGCTCGGCGGCGGCGGTGGCCTCCGGCGTGCCGCAGTCCTGGCCGAGCTTGTTGCCGCCGTAACCGCCGAAGGAGACCGAGACGTCGCCGCCCCTGGCCCGGATCTCCTGGATCACGGCCGGGATGGTGGTGTCGGTGTCGATCGAGGAGGTGCCGCCCCAGGCGGGGGTGCAGCCGCCGGAGTCGAGGATGAAGGCGAGCTGGAAGGCCTTCTGGCCGGTGGCGTCCATCACCGTGCCGGCGTCCGGCGCGCTGTTGTCCTCGGGCATCAGGTACGGCGCGGAGGCGTACCAGTTGCTGCTCAGGGCGCCGCCGCTGTCGGCCGGTGCGGTGCTGGAGGCGAGGGCCGAACCGCCGCCGGCCAGGGTGGTGAAGGTGCCGGCCAGCAGGCCGAGCGTGGCCAGCCCGGTCAGGGCGGTGGTGCGGCGCCGGCGGTGCCGGGGTGCCGGGGCCGCCGCGGTGGCGGCGGCCGGGGGGAGCTGGGCGCGTTCCATCGGAACCTCTCCAGGACATGGGCAGTGGGGGACCGCCTCGGCACGCCGTGGGGGAGCGCGCAGGCGGGTGTCGCGGGTGTCGCCGACCGGATCGGCAGAGACCCGTGCCCAATAAAGTGGACTAGACCAACTGTCAGGTCAAGAGCCGGATCCCGGATTAAGGCCGCTTAAGGCTTGCTTCAGCGTGCGGTCACCCGTGGTAGAGCGCCTCGATGTCCGCCGCGAAGCGCTGGGCGATGGCCTGGCGGCGCAGTTTGAGCGACGGGGTCAGCAGCCCCTGCTCGACGGTGAACTCGCCCGGCAGCAGGCGGAAGGCCCGGATCGACTCGGCCCGGGAGAACGCGGTGTTGGCGGCCGCCACCGCGCGCTGGATCTCCGCGTGCAGCTCCTCGTCCGCCAGCGCCGTCCAGCCGTCCACCGGGGCCCGGCGGCGCGACAGCTGCCAGTGCTCGAAGGCCCTGGCGTCCAGCGTGATCAGCGCCGTCACGTACGGGCGGTTGTCGCCCACCACCAGGCACTGCGCGACCAGCGGATGCGCCCGCACCCGCTCCTCCAGGGCGGCGGGCGCCAGGTTCTTGCCGCTGCTGGTGACGATCAGCTCCTTCTTGCGCCCGGTGATGCTCAGGTACCCGTCCTCGTCCAGCGAGCCCAGGTCGCCGGTGGCCAGCCAGCCCTCGTGCAGCGCCTCGGCGGTGCAGCGCGGGTGGTTGAGGTAGCCGCCGAACACCCCGGGACCGCGCACCCAGATCTCGCCGTCCGCCGCGATCGCCACCGCGGCGCCGGGGATCGGCCGGCCCACGGTGCCGAACTTGGGGCGCCCGACCGGGTTGGCGATGATCGCCGCGGTGGTCTCGGTCAGCCCGTAGCCCTCGTAGATGGTCATGCCGGCGCCGGCGAAGAAGAGGCCCAGGTCGCGGCCGAGCGTGGAGCCGCCGCAGATCATGTTGCGCACCCGCCCGCCCAGCGCCGCCCGCAGCTTCTGGTAGACCAGCCGGTCGTAGGCCAGGTGCCGCATCCGCAGCGAGGCACCGGGCCCCGGGCCGTGCCCGAGGCCGCGCCGCTCGGTCGCCTCCGCCCAGCGGATCGCCGTCTCGGCGGCCTGGGCGAAGTTCTCGCCGCGCCCGGCCGTCTCGGCCGCCAGCCGCGCCGAGGCGTACAGCTTCTCGAAGACGTAGGGGACGGCCTGCAGGAAGGTGGGCCGGAACGAGGCGAGCGCCTCCAGCAGCGGCCGGGCGCCGAGCTCGGCCAGATGGCCCAGGCGCATCCTGCCGCGCACGGCCGCCACCTGCACCATCCGTCCGTAGACGTGGGCCAGCGGCAGGATGAGCAGGGTGGCGGCCTGCTCATCCGACCCGTCGCTGAAGACCGGGTCCCAGCCCGCCAGCACGTTGTCCGCCTCGGCGCTGAAGTTGCCGTGGGTGAGCAGGCAGCCCTTGGGGTGGCCGGTGGTGCCGGAGGTGTAGATCACGGTGGCGATGGAGTCGGCGGTGACGGCGGCCCGTTGACGGTGCACCAGGGACTCCGGCACGCCGGTGCCGTCGGCGGTGAGGGTGCGCACGCAGCCCTGGTCCAGCTGCCAGATCCCGGACAGCCTGGGCAGGGCGTCGCAGACCGCGCCGATCGTCATCGCGTGGTCCTCGTCCTCCACCACGCAGGCCACCGCGTCGGTCTCGGCCAGGATCCAGCGCACCTGCTCGGCGGCGGCCGTCGGGTAGACCGGGACCGGGATCGCGCCGATCGACCAGAGCGCGTAGTCGAACAGGGTCCACTCGTAGCGGGTCCGGGACATCACCGCGACCCGGTCGCCGAACCGGATGCCGCGGGCGAGCAGGCCCTTGGCCAGGCCCAGTACTTCGTCCCGGAAGGTGGCGGTGGTGACCGGGGTCCAGCGGGCGGTCGCGCCCGAGCGGCGGGAGAACTGGACCAGCGCGGGGACGAGTTCGGCGTTCTGGTAGACCGAGTCGGCCAGCCCACCGGGCGCGGGTGGCGCCAGTGGTGGGGTGCTCAGCTCGCGCAGCATCGTCCTGGCCCTCTCCGGCCCCGCCACGACCACGCTCCGTGGCCCGTCCGGAGACCGTTGGTGACCTTCCCGGGGGCTCACTGGCGACGGTAGCGGATCGCCGCCGCGCTGCCCAGGGTTGCGCGATTCCCCCACTGGAAAGTCACCGTCAGGGGTATTTCGTGCCAGTGCTTCCGGGGTGCTCAGCAGCGGATCAGACAAGGGCCAACAACAGATCAGGATCGATCCTGAAGAGGCGTCGAACACGTCAGGATCGAGTAGTAAGCTCGCGCAGACTCCCACCCGGGCACACCCGACCGAGGGCCCTCATGCGTCTGCGAAGCAGCTCGATCCGCGCGAAGATCATCGCGCTGCTCCTCGTGCCCATCGTGGCGCTGGTCGGCCTGTGGGCCTACGCCACCCTGGTCACCACCAGCGACTTCTGGAACCAGCTGAACGTGGCCTCGGCCATCCGCGCCTTCGCGGCCCCGGTCGACCAGGTCACCCGCGACCTGCAGGCGGAGCGCACGGCGGCCGTGGTCCGGCTGGCCGGACCGCAGGCCGAGGACGTGCAGAACGAGTACCTCGCCGCGCAGAAGACCACCGATCAGGACCTGCAACTGCTGCAGCAGAAAGAGTCCGGATCGTCCGCGGGCAAACTGAACGGCGCCGAGCGGGCCCAGCTGCAGAACGTATTGAAGGTGGCCGGTCAACTCACCCAGCTCCGCGGCCAGGTCGGGCAGCAGACGATCAACTGGGAGTACGCGATCGGGCAGTACAGCGAGCTGGTCAAGCCCTCGTTCTCCTTCTTCACCTCCTTCGTCAGCCAGCAGGCCGGCCAACTGCCCCGTCAGGGCGAGGTCCTGATCCAGCTGAACCGCGCCAGGGAGTACCTGGCGCAGGAGGACTCGGCGATGCAGGGGCTGCTCGGCCCCGCCGCCCCGGACTCCACCGCGTACCAGGCCGTGCTCGACCCGATGCACAACCAGCAGGCCCTCTACACCGTCTTCATCGAGGAGTTGGACCAGCCCGACCAGAGCGACTACACCGCGTTGCGCGGCGCCTCGGACTGGAGCGCGCTGGACATGTACGAGCGCGAGTTCCAGAGCGCGGCCTCGCCCGGCGACGCGCAGCGCAACATCAGCGAGGACAGCTGGCGGCAGACCTCGGGCCGGGTGCTCGGTGACCTCGCGCAGGAGAACGGCAAGCTGGCCGGCGTCCAGGCGGACCGGGCCGACTCGTACGCGATGGGGCTGCTCTGGCGCGGCGGGATCGCCGGTGCGGTCGGCCTGTTGGCGATCGTCGTCACGGTGCTGGTCTCGCTGCGGATCGGCCGCGGCATGGTGCGCGAACTGGTCGGCCTGCGCAACGCCGCCAACGACCTGGCCGCCGCCCGACTGCCCTCGGTGATGCAACGGCTGCGCGAGGGACAGCCGGTGGACGTCGCCACCGAGGCGCCCGAACTCGACTTCGGGTCGGCCGAGATCGGCCAGGTCGGCCGGGCGTTCAACCTGGTCCAGCGCACCGCCGTGCGGGCCGCGGTCGAACAGGCCGAACTGCGGCGCGGGGTCTCGGCGGTCTTCGTCAACCTGGCCCGGCGCAGCCAGGTCCTGCTGCACCGGCAGCTGACCCTGCTGGACACCATGGAGCGGCGCACCGAGGACCCGGCCGAGCTGGAGGACCTCTTCCGGCTCGACCACCTGACCACCCGGATGCGGCGGCACGCGGAGGGCCTGATCATCCTCTCCGGCGGCTCGCCCGGACGGGCCTGGCGCAAGCCGGTGCGGATGGTCGATGTGGTGCGCGCGGCGGTCGGCGAGGTGGAGGACTACGCCCGGGTGATCGTGCGCCCGTTCCCCGGCACCGGGCTGCTCGGCAGCGCGGTCGCCGACGTGACCCACCTGATCGCCGAACTGGTCGAGAACGCCGCGGTGTTCTCGCCGCCGCAGACCCAGGTGACGGTGCAGGGCGAGGTGGTGGCGCACGGTTTCGCGCTGGAGATCGACGACCGCGGGCTCGGGCTGAGCGAGGCGGCGCTGGCCGAGATCAACCAGCGCCTGGAGGTCGAGCAGGCCTTCGACCTGACCGACACCGACCGGCTCGGGCTCTTCGTGGTCAGCCGGCTGGCGCGGCGGCACGGGATCCGGGTGAGCCTGCGGGCCTCGCCGTACGGGGGGACCACGGCGGTGGTGCTGATACCCAGGGAGCTGTTGGCGGAGGTGCCGGGAGGCGTTGCCGGGGGTGCTGGTGTCGGTGCCGGGGGTGCCGGGGCTGTCGGCGGTTCCGGCGGGGCGGTCGAGGGGGCACCGCGGCAGCGGGATCTGGTGGCGGTGGCCGGCGGGGCGCGGGCGGAGTCGCCGCGCCTGGGCGAGGCGGGCAGGGGGCACGGGGACACCGGGGGGCGGGGCGCCGAGGCGCGCACCCGCGGGGCGAACCACCGGCCGGCCACCGGGCCGCAGCCGGCCGGTGCCGAACCGGCCCGCACCCCCGGCGGGTTGCCGCGGCGGCGGGCGGCCGGTGGGCCGGTGCTGGTCCCGGCGCCCGACGGCGGGGGCGGCGGTGATCCGGGCAGGAGCGGCGGGCGGCACCGGCGACAGGCGCCGAGCACGGTGGTTGACGGGGCGTCAGCCACGGGACCCGCGGCCGGGGCCGAGCGGCCGGCCGGTGGGCTGCTGCCGCGCCGGGTCCGGCAGGCCAGCCTCGCACCGCAGTTGAAGGAGGCGGCGGCCCGCCGGGCGGAGCGCGGGGCGCACCGTGCGGCCGAGCCGCCGATGCCGGAGCGGTCGCCCGAGGAGGCCCGCGCCGCCTTCAGTTCGTTCCAGCGAGGCTTCAGCCGGGGGCGGGCGGACGCCGCGCCCGGCACGGTGCCGTCGGTGCCGTCGGGCCTGCCCACGCGGTCGCGAGGCGGCGCGCCGTCGAGTGCGCCCTCCGGTGCGCCGGTGTCCGCCACACCGCCCGGACCGGCGCCCGGATCGCCGTCCGCGGCCCCGCTTTCCGTTGTACCGTTGCCCGCCGCGCCCTCGCCCGTCGAGGTCCGTTCGCTCTCCCCGGAGGCCCGCCGCGCACTGGCGGCCCCGCCCGTACCGGCGGCCCTGCCGGCCGCTCCACGCCCCGCAGTACCCGCACCATCGGAAGGACCCGATCGATGACCGCAATGACCCAGCCCGCCGGCGACCTCAACTGGCTTCTGGACGACCTGGTGGGACGCGTCGCGGCACTGCGCCACGCGGTCATCCTCTCCAGCGACGGTCTGGCCACCGGGGCTTCGCAGGGGCTCGGCCGGGAGGACGCCGAGCACCTGGCCGCGGTCGCGGCCGGTTTCCACAGCCTGGCCAAGGGCGCGGGCCGCCACTTCGAGGTCGGCGGGGTGCGGCAGACCATGGTCGAGCTGGACGAGGCCTTCCTCTTCATCACGGCTGCGGGTGACGGCAGTTGCCTGGCGGTGCTGAGCGACGCGGACTCCGACATCGGCCAGATCGCCTACGAGATGGCGCTGTTGGTCAAGCGGGTCGGGGAGCACCTGGCGGCCGAGCCCCGGCACCCGGCCGGATGACCGGCCGGCCACCGCGGCGGGACGCGGGCGAACCCGCGGTGCCCGCGCAGCCCGAGGGGCCCGTGCAGCCCGAGGAGCTCGACGAGGCCCAGCAGCAGTGGTTCGACGACGAGGCGGGCCCGATGGTGCGCCTCTTCGCACTGACCAAGGGCCGGGCCAGGCCGGTCGGCGACGGGTTCTTCGACCTGATCTCGATGATCTCGCTCGCCGACCCCCGGGCCCGGGACCCGTTCCAGCCCGAGCCGGTGCTGGACCCGGAGCACCGGGCGATCCTCGACCTGTGCGCCGACGGCCCGCTCTCGGTGGCCGAACTCGGCTCCTACACGGACCTGCCGGTGAGCGTCGTCCGGGTGCTGCTGGGCGACCTCGACGACGCCGAACTGATCCACGTCACCAGACCCGTCCCGCTCGCCGAACTGCCCGACGAGCGCCTGCTGCGAGAAGTGATCAATGGCCTCCGTGCGCTCTGACGGTCCGTCAGTCTCCGTACCGTTCCGGGCTCCCGACGGATCACCGACGACCGCGCTGAAGATCCTGGTGGCCGGCGGTCTGGGGGTGGGCAAGACCACGCTGGTCGGCGCGGTGAGCGAGATCCGGCCGCTGCGCACCGAGGAGCGGCTCAGCGAGCTGGGCCGCCCGGTCGACGACACCAGCGCGGTGGCCGCCAAGCACACCACCACGGTGGCGATGGACTTCGGGCGGATCGACCTGCGGCCCGGCCTCGCGCTCTACCTCTTCGGGACCCCGGGGCAGGACCGGTTCTGGTTCGTCTGGGACGAGTTGGCGCTGGGTGCGCTGGGCGCCGTGGTGCTGGCCGACACCCGGCGGCTGGCCGACTGCTTCCCCTCGGTGGACTTCTTCGAGCGGCGCGGCCTGCCGTTCCTGATCGCGGTGAACTGCTTCGAGGGCACCGAGGTGTTCGACGTCGAGGACGTGCGGGCCGCGCTCGACCTGGATCCGGACGTGCCCGTGCTGCTCTGCGACGCCCGCCGCCGCGAGGACGGCCGCGAGGTGCTGATCCGGCTCGTGCAGCACGCCGCGCGCCGCCGGTCGGTCTGAGAGCGGTCGATCCGGTCCGGCCGGTGGACCGACGCTTGCCCTCGGCCCGGTCGGCATGGAACCCTCGGACCGAACACGCCGCGACGCGATCAGCGCGTCCGGCCGATCCACCCGGGGGAGGGCGGCACCATGACGGCGGAGCGGGGACACCTTGCGCGCCGAGCGGTGCGACGCGCCGCCCGGGGGATCTGCTTCAATGGGGTCATGCACACCACCGTGGACAGCAGCCGAGGTCATCAGGACCTTGAGCCGTTCTGGCCGTCCCGGCAGCCGCACCTCTTCGACCAGACCTGTCCGGGCTCGCCTCGCGCGTCCCGGCTCGCCCGCCACTGACTCCAGGTCACCACCTCGGATCAGGCACGGACAGCAGAGTCCGGTCCGACGCGCAGACGACGTCCACCCGAAGCGTCCTGTGCGAAAGAGCTGCCTTATGTCCTCCTCCTCGGCCATCCTGACCCCGCCCGCCGCCACCCCGCACCTGCGGGCTGTCCGTTCCGTCTCCGCGATGCCCACCGGTGCGGACCGCTGGCATCCGGCCGCCGCAGGCCCACCGCCCGTCGCCGCCCCGGCTCCGGCCGCCGCGCCGGACCGCGTCGCGCCCGAGCTGTTCGGCGCGCTTCCCGAGGGCGCCACCGTCGTCGCCGCGCTGCCGCACTCCGCCCTGCCGCAGGCACTGCTCGCGCAGTACGGGGCCCAGTTGGGCGCCCAGGGTGCCGGGCAGCCGCTGGTCGGCTACCTGGTGCTGGTGCCGGCCGAGTCGGCGCCGGGCGCGGTCGCCCCGCTGGGCCTGGCGCCGCTGGCGCCGGCCACCGTCCCGCTCGCCCCGGCACCGGAGTACCCGCCGGTGCCCGACTACGCCCCGCTGCCGGAGTTCGTGCCGCAGGGCGCACTCGACCACCCGGCCCCGGAGGAGCCGGTGGCACACTTCCGGTCCGAGTCCGCACCCGATCTCGCGGCGCAGCGACCGGCGCGGCAGCCCGCCCGCGGCATCCGTGTCGACCTGGACCGGCGCAGCGCCTACGTCGACGGTGAACTGCTCGATCTCACCTACCTGGAGTTCGAGTTGCTCGCCCACCTCACCCAGCACCCGCAGCGGGTACACACCCGCGACCACCTGGTCTCCGCGGTCTGGGGGTACGGTCACGTCGGCGACGGCCGGACGGTGGACGTCCATGTCGCGCGACTGCGCCGCAAGCTGGGCGCCGCGCACCGGGACAGCATCGTCACCGTGCGGCGGGTCGGCTACAAGTACGCGCCGA
Organism: Kitasatospora sp. NBC_01302; assembly: GCF_035976515.1. Lineage (NCBI taxonomy): Bacteria > Bacillati > Actinomycetota > Actinomycetes > Kitasatosporales > Streptomycetaceae > Kitasatospora > Kitasatospora sp. NBC_01302. The sequence continues at coordinate 2,189,403 of NZ_CP108404.1, read as the reverse complement.
TCGGCCGCAGCTGACGGCAGGTCCAGGCTCGGTGAGGCCCGGCTCCGCGGGGGAGCCGGGCCTCACGCCTGCTCCGCCTCGCGTCCACTGCGCCTCGCGTCCACTCCGCCTCGGGCCTACGCGGGTCGTGGCCGCTGCTCCGGCGGCAGGAGCAGGACGCGCAGCGCGGCCGCGCAGCCGTGCGCCTCGCGCAGCACCTCGGGCAGCCGCTCGGCGGTGAGCCGCTCGGGCGTGGAGCGGACGGCGAGCGCGAACCTGGCCTGCCCCGCCGCGTCCAGCACCGGTACCGCCACGGTGCGGACGCCGTCGGCCGACTCGCGGTCGTTCAGGGCGTGGCCGGCCTGCCGGACCCGGTCCAACTCGGCTGCCAGCTGGGCGGGATCGACGATGGTGCGGGCGGTGAAGGCGCGCAGCGGGTGGCCGGCGGCCAGGCCGGGCGCCGGCTCCGCCGGGTCGGGCCAGGCGAGCAGCACCTTGCCCAGTGCGGTGGAGTGCAGTGGTCGGCGCAGGCCCAGCCCGGAGTCCGGGCGCACCGAGTCGCCCACCAGGATCAGCGCGTGCTGGCCGCTGCGGATCGCCAGGTCGGCGGTGGCGCCGGTGCGCCGGGCCAGCACCGCCAGCTCGGGGGCGGCCAGGTGCAGGCCCCGCTGGTGGAAGCTGAGCTGGCCCAGTTCGGCGACCGCGGGGCCGAGCCGGTAGCGGGCGGTCAGCTGGTTCTGCTCCAGGAACTCCATGCTGACCAGGGTGCGGGCCAGCCGGTGCGCGGTGGAGACCGAGAGCCCGGTGCGCCGGGCCAGGTCGGAGGCGCTCAACTCCGGTCCGTTGTCGTGGAAGCAGTGCAACAGCCCGAGTGCGCGGACGACCGCCTGCGCGCCGCTGGGCGGGGTGCGGGCGGCCGGCGGCGGGGGCGTGGTGGCGGCGGCCTCGGCCATAGGTGCTCAGGTCCTCTGCTGGTGGGGAGGGCGGTGGTTCCCAGAGTATGGGAGCTTGGGCTGCCGCACTGTGGCGGCAATGTTTCATCACCATGGCATTGATGAACATCGCATCCCATCATGTGGCAAGGCTTGCCCTGGCCGATCGGGCCGTGGAACGCTCGGCACATCGCGGCGCCGCTCTCCCCGAGCCGCCGCCCCTCTCACCCCCGTTGCCCCCGGCCGCTGTCGGCGGCCTGTCCCGGGGTGCCGCCGTGACCGTCGCGCCAGCGGCGGACGTCAGCCGAAACCAGCAGCAAAGGTTCCGCCACCATGCCCACGCCCGCTCCAGCCCAGGCACCCGACGCACTCTGGTTCACCCGCTGCCCGGTCCCCACCGCCACCGGCATCGCCGCCGACCAGGGCTGGCTGGCGGCCGAGTTCGCCGCCGAGGGGATCGCCGTCCGCTCGCTGCAGGACGTCCCCGCCGAGCTGGCCGCGGACCACCACTACACCCACGCGCTGCCCGGCCTCTTCCGCGAGGGCGGCAACGTGCCCGCGCTGTGGGCCCGTTCGCGCGGCGAGCACACCAGGCTGATCGGTCTGACCTGGATCGAGGAGCGCCAGGTGGTGCTGGTGCGGGCCGGTAGCGGCCTGCGCGGCGCGGGCGCGCTGCGCGGACTGCGGCTGGCGGTCCCGCGGCACCCGATCGGCATCGACTTCTGGCAGGCGATGGCGCTGGCCGGCTTCACCGGGGCGCTCGGATCCGTCGGACTCACCCTGGCCGACGCCCGGTTGACCGAGGTGACCGCCCAGCCGGGCGCCGGCCAGTGGACCGCCGAGCTGACCGCGCTGCGCGAGGGCCGGGTGGACGCCGTCTACGTCAAGGGTGCGCTGGCGGTGGAGGCGGCGCAGCGGTTCGGCGCCGAGGCGGCCGTCGAGCTGGACGCCGAGCCGGACCGCCGCACCCGGGTCAACAACGGGACACCGCGTCCGGTGACCGTCCGCCAGGACCTGCTGGACGCCCGGCCCGACCTGGTCGCCAGGTTCCTCGCGGTGCTGCTGCGGGCCGCGGACTGGGCGGCCGAGCGGCCCGGCGAGGTGGCCCGGATCCTCGGCGCGGAGACCGGCGCCGGTGCGGCCGGTGTCGCGGGCGCCTACGCCGCCGACAGCCACCGCACCCTGCACCTCTCGCTCGCCTCCGACCGCCTCGACCTGCTCGCCCAGCAGGAGCGGCTGCTGCGCCAGCACGGCTTCCTGCCCGAGCCGGTGGACGTGGCCGCCTGGGCCGACCCCGAACCACTGCGCGCCGCACAGGCGTTGCTCGCTGCGCGCAGCTGACGGCGCAACCCCGTGCCCTTCCTGCGCCGATTCCCGACCCGGAGCCCGAAGTGAACCTCTCCCGCCCCCTGCTCGCCGCGGCTGCCGCGCTGCTCACCCTCTCGCTCGCCGTCGCCTGCTCCTCCTCCCCGGCCACCGGCCACGGCGCCGCCGGCGCCGCCGAGGTGACCGTGCGCATCCCCGACCCCGGCAACTCCGGTGTGCTGGCCCTCGGCAAGAAGGACGGCACGCTGGAGCGCGCGCTCTCCGCCGTGCACGCCAAGGTGGCCTGGACCGGCAGCGCGGGCCCGTTCGCCCCCGCCGCCCAGGAGTTGAACGCCGGGCAGCTCGACTTCGCGCTCGGCTCGATCACCTCCGCGGTGACCGCGCTCGCCGCCAAGCCGGGCTTCAAGCTCTTCGCCGCCACCGACCCCGATCCGGTGGGGGAGGGGATCCTGGTCAAGGACGGCTCGCCGATCGGCTCGGTCAAGGACCTGGTGGGCAAGAAGGTCGCCGTCAACCAGGGCGGCACCGGTGAGTACCTGCTGCTCCAGGCGCTGGCCAGGAACGGTGTGCCGGCCGATCAGGTGCAGCGCGTCTACCTGCGCCCCGACCAGTCCGCCCCGGTCTTCAACTCCGGCCAGGTGGACGCCTGGGCGACCTGGAGCAGCTACGCGGTCGCCGCGCTGGCCGGCTCGGGCGCGCACTTCCTGGCCAACGGCCAGGCGCTCGGCTCGGACAACTACAGCGTCTGGGCGGTGCGCACGGCCTTCGCCGATCAGCACCCCGAGGTGACCCGGGCGCTCTACCAGTACCTGCACGACGGCGACGTGAAGGCCAAGGCCGATCCGGCGGCCTACCTCAACGTCTTCACCGACGCCGGACCGCTGGCGGTCAACGGGCGGACGAAGGAGATCAGCGTGGACTTCGGGCGGCAGAACGGCGTGCTCGGGCCGATCAACGACACGGTGGCCGCGCGCTTCGACCGCGTCGCCGCCTTCTACGCCGACCAGAAGATCACCAGGAGCAAGGTGGCGATCCGGCCCGACCTGCTGGACATCACCAAGCTGCCGACCGCCGGTGCCGCCTCGGCCGGTGCCCGATGACGGCCGGTCCCGCGCTCGAGGAGCGGGCCGCCGAGGTGGCCGCGCTGGTCACACCGCGCGTCGCTCAGGCCCGTCCGCGACCCCGGGCCCTCTCGCTCACCCTGCGCGCGATCGGCCCGCTCGCGCTGCTCGGCGCCTGGAGCGCCGCCTCGGCCGGCGGTCTGCTGACCCCCGACGTGCTCGCCTCGCCGGCCGATGTGGTCCGCGCGGTCGGGGAGTTGTGGGGCAACGGCCAGCTCGGCGACGCCCTCACGGTCTCGCTCACCCGCTCCGGCCTCGGCCTGCTCTTCGGTCTGACGGCGGGGCTGCTGCTCGGCGTCACCACCGGACTCTCCCGGCTGGGCGAGGAGTTGCTCGACTCGCCGATGCAGGTGCTGCGCACCGTGCCGTTCCTCGCGCTGGTCCCGCTCTTCATGGTCTGGTTCGGCATCAACGAGACCGCCAAGGTGGTGATCATCGCGGTCGCCACCACCTTCCCGATGTACGTCAACACCGCGCAGGGCGTGCGCGGTGTCGACCGCAAGCTGATCGAGGCGGCGCGCGCCTTCGGCCTGGGCCGGCTCGCGCTCGTCCGCGAGGTGGTGCTGCCCGCCGCACTGCCCGCGCTGCTGGCGGGCCTGCGGCTGTCGATGACGCTGAGCGTGATCGCGCTGATCGCCGCCGAGGAGATCAATTCCACTGCGGGCATCGGCTACTTGATGACCCAGGCGCAGAACTACGCACGGACCGACATCCTGGCCGTCTGCATCCTGATCTACGGCCTGCTCGGCCTGCTCGCCGACCTGCTGGTGCGGCTGCTGGAGCGGGTGCTGATGCCCTGGCGCGCGACGGGAGCCGGCCGATGACCGCCGAGGCTCGGCTCGCCGTCCGACTGCGCGGTCTGCGGCGGGTCTTCGCCGGCCGGGCGGTGCTCGACGATCTCGATCTCGACCTGCCCCGCGGCGAGTTCACCGCGCTGCTCGGGGCCAGCGGCACCGGCAAGACCACGCTGCTGCGCATCCTCGGCGCACTCGACGCCCCCGACGCGGGCCGGGTCCTGGTGCCGGAGGCCCGGACCGTGGTCTTCCAGGAGCCCCGGCTGGTCCCGTCCAAGCGGGTGCTGGCCAATGTCGCACTGGGCCTGCCGCGCGGTCGGGACACCGAACTGAGGGCCCGCCGGGCACTCGCGGAGGTCGGCCTGGAGCAGCACGCCGAAGCCTGGCCGAGCACCCTGTCCGGCGGCGAGGCGCAGCGGGTCGCGCTGGCCCGGGCGCTGCTGCGCGAGCCCGAACTCCTGCTGCTGGACGAGCCGTTCGCCGCGCTGGACGCGCTGACCAGGTTGCGCATGCAGGACCTGGTCGGCGAGCTGTGCCGCAAGCACCGGCCCGCGGTGCTGCTCGTCACCCACGACGTGGACGAGGCGGTGCGGCTGGCCGACCGGGTGGCCGTGCTGCGCGAGGGCCGGCTGATCCGCGACGAGCGGGTCGAGGTGGCCCGCCCGCGCGACCCGGCCGACCCCGCGTTCGCGTCCCTGCGCCGCCGGCTGCTCGCCGACCTCGGGGTCGAGCAGTCCTCGCCCGGGCCACGTGCTTAGAAGGCACTTGGCCTCCGCGCCCGTCTCCGAACCCTCGTAACCCCGCACATCCCGAACTCCCCACCGGAGCAAACCGATGACCATCACCCTGGGCGTCCACCGCAGCAACCCCTCGCTCTACTACCTCTCCCGACTCGAATACCTGGAGGAGGAGTTGGCCAAGGTCGGGGAGCAGGGCCGGTTCCACCACTACAGCGACGGCACCCGCACCGGAGCGCTGCTCGCGGACGGCACCATCGACCTGGGCGGCACCGGCTCGACCCCGCCGATCACCGCCCAGGCAGCCGGGCACGACCTGGTCTACACCGCCGTCTCGGCGCCGCGCCCGGACCACGGCGCGCTGCTGGTGCGGGCGGACGGGCCGATCCGGACCGTCGCCGACCTCAAGGGCACCACCGTGGTGCTCGGCGTCGGCTCCTGGCAGACCCACCTGCTGGCCAAGGCGCTGCACCGGGCGGGCCTGTCCTACCGGGACGACCTCACTGCGCAGCGGCCGACGGGCACCGAGGCCGAGCGGCTGCGCGACGGCGGGATCGCCGGCTGGGTCGCGCAGGGCGCCGAACTGGTCCGGGCGCTGCGCGAGGACCAGGTCCGGGTGCTGATCCGCACCAGCGAGGTGATCACCGACCGCTCGGTCTTCTTCACCCGCCGGTCCTTCGCCGCCGAGCGGCCCGAGGTGGTGGGCGCCGTCACCGCCGCCCTGCAGCGCGCCGACCGCTGGGTGGCCGCGCACCTGGACGCGGCCGCCGCACTCGCCGCCGCCGACCAGGGCGGTGAGCTCGCCGATCACCGGGAGGCGCTCTCCCGGCTGCCCTGGCTGCTGGAGCCGGTGAGCGCCGCGTTCGTCGCCGAGCAGCAGGAGGCCGCCGACATCTTCCACCAGGTCGGCTTCATCGACCGGCCGATCCGGCTGGCGGATGCCCAACTGCCGCAGCTGGCCGAGACCGTGGCCGCCGCGCTGGAAGGGAGCCGCAGCAATGGCCAGTGAATTCCTCTGGTACCTGATCCCGCGCGAGGGCCACTACCCGTGGGAGCCGGCCGGGCGCCGTCCGGTCGACCTCGGCTACCTGCAGCGCCTGGCCGCCGATACCGAACGGCTCGGCTACAGCGGCGCGTTGCTGGCCACCGACCTGTATGACGTGTGGACCCTGGGCAGCGCCGTGGCCGCCGCCACCGGACCCGGCTTCCAGCCGCTGCTGGCGGTGCACCCGGGGCTGGTCTCGCCCACCCTGCTGGCCAAGATGGCGCTGAGCTTCGAGCACCTGCACGGCCCGCGCCTGCGGTTCAACGTGGTCAACGGCTCGACCGGTCAGCTGCGCGAGTACGGACTGGACGTCGGGCACGACGACCGCTACCGGCTGAGCGCCGAGTACTGGAGCCTGGTCAAGCGTCTGACCTCCGGCGAAGTCTTCGACCACGAAGGCGAGTTCTACCGCCTGAAGAACGCCGGCGCGAGCCTGCGGGAGCTGGCGCCCAAGCGCGAGGGGCACATCCCGCTCTGGTTCGGCGGCTCCTCGCCGGCCGGCATCGAGATGGCGGCGGAGCACGTCGACGTCTACCTCACCTGGGGCGAACCGCCGCACCTGCTCAAGGAGAAGCTGGCCCGGGTGCGCGAGCGGGCCGCCGCGCACGGGCGCACGCTGCGGATCGGCCTGCGGCTGCACCTGATCGTACGGGACACCGAGGAGCAGGCCTGGGCGGCGGCCGACCGGCTGCTCGACGTCACCAGCCAGGCCACCTACGCCCGCCAGCTCGGCGGCCGGGAGGCCGAGGACGGGGTCGGCTGGCAGCGCCAGTTCCGCCAGCACGGCGGCCAGGTCCCGGCCAGGGCACGGGAGTTGGAGACCTCGCCGAACCTCTGGCCGGGGATGGGCCTGTTCCGTCCGGGGCCGGGCACCGCGGTGGTCGGCAGCACCGCCCAGGTCGTCGAGCGCCTGCGGGAGTTCGAGGACCTGGGGGTGGACACCTTCATCCTCTCCGGCAACCCGTTGCTGGAGGAGGCCTACCGGGTGGCCGAGACGGTGCTGCCGGCCCTGCGGGCGCGCTGACGGACGGCGCAGCGGGCCGAGCAGCGCCTGCCGGAGGTCCTAGGCCGACAGCCGGTCGATCTCGGCCAGTTCCTCGGCGCTCAGCGGTCCGGCCGCCAACGCGTCGAGGTTCTGGTCGAGTTGCGCCACGCTGCTGGCCCCGATGATCACCGAGACCACCCGCGGGTCGCGCAGCACCCAGGCCAGCGCCAGCTGGGCCAGGCTCTGTCCGCGCTGCCCGGCCAGCTTGTCCAGCGCCCGCAGCCGCTCCAGCTTGTCCTCGGTGAGCGCCTCCTGCCGCAGGAAGTGCCCCACCGACATCCGCGAGCCGGCCGGCACCTCGCCACCCAGGTAGCGGTTGGTCAACAGGCCCTGGGCGAGCGGCGAGAAGGCGATCAGGCTGGTCTGGGTGTCGCCCACCGCGTCCAGCACGCCGTCCTCGACGTGGCGGTCCAGGATCGAGTAGCTGGACTGGTTGAGCAGCGCCGGGGTGCCCAGCTCGCGCAGGATCGCCACCGCCTCGCGGTGCTGCTCGGCCGGGTAGTTGGAGATCGACGCGTAGAGCGCCTTGCCCTGCTGGACGGCCGAGGCGAGTGCGCCCATGGTCTCCTCCAGGGGCGTGTCGGGGTCGTAGCGGTGCGAGTAGAAGACGTCCACGTAGTCCAGGCCCATCCGGCCCAGCGACTGGTCAAGACTGGCCAGCAGGTACTTGCGGCTGCCGCCGTCGCCGTACGGGCCGGGCCACATGTCGTAGCCGGCCTTGGAGGCGATGAACAGCTCGTCGCGGTACGGGCGGAAGTCCTGGGCGAAGAGCGTGCCGAAGTTCTTCTCCGCCGAGCCGTACGGCGGGCCGTAGTTGTTGGCCAGGTCGAAGTGGGTGACGCCCCGGTCGAAGGCGCGGCGCAGCACCGCGCGCTGCACCTCCAGCGGGTGGGTGTCGCCGAAGTTGTGCCACAGCCCGAGCGAGACGGCGGGCAGCTGCACGCCGCTGCGTCCGGCGCGGCGATAGGTCATCGAGGTGTAGCGGGACTCGGCCGCGAGGTAGCTCATGCGGGCATCCTGCCAGGTCGGATGGGGCGTCGGCGCCAGCGCCACGGGCCCTTGCCCGGAGGGTCGGGCCCGATCTAAGATCAGTTGAATTTTGTCCAATCTCTGCTGTCGCTCAGTGGGAGGGGTGGGTCCGATGCGTCGTCCGGTCACCGGCCGCCTCCCGCGCCGCTGTTGTCGTCGCGGCGCGCTGACGCGTCCGGGCTGCTGAGGACCGCTCTCCCGGCTCCGCCCGCCGCGCACCTCGCGGTGCACCGCCGCGCACCTCGCGGTGCACCGCCGCGCACCTCGCGGTGCATCCGTGCGCCCCGCTTCCGTTCCGCCCTCCCCTCTCTCGGCTCAGCGAGGAGTCACCGCCATGCGGTTCATCGTCTCGTCCCTGCTCTCCAACGGCCCCGATCCGGTCACCGGACGCCAGTACACCGCGTACGAGAAGTACCAGAACGTCATCGACCAGGCCGTCACCGCCGAGGAGTTGGGCTACGACGGCTACGGGGTGGGGGAGCGCCACGGCGCGCCCTTCCTGTCGCCGGCGCCGCCGGTGCTGCTGGCCACCGTCGCGGCCCGGACCAGCGTCATCCGGCTCTTCACCACGGTGACGGTGCTGAGCGTCCTGGATCCGGTCCGGGTCGCCGAGGACTATGCGATGCTCGACCAACTGTCGGCCGGGCGCCTGGAATTGATCATCGGCAAGGGCAACGACCCGCGCCACTTCGAGCTGTTCGGGCTGAGCGAGGAGCGGCAGTGGGACGCCCTCGCGGAGAACTACGGCCTGCTGCACCGGCTCTGGCGCGAGGAGGGGGTGGACTGGGCCGGCAGTACCCGCCCGGCGCTGACGAACGTGACCAGCTACCCACGGCCCTACCAGCAGCCGATCCCGGTGTGGCACGGCAGCGCGACCAGCCGGCAGTCCACCGACCTGGCCGCCCGCTACGGCGATCCGCTCTTCTCCGCCAACAGTTTCCACCCGCTGGAGAAGTACCGGGCGCTGGTGGACCACTACCGCGAGCGCTGGGCGCACTACGGCCACGACCCGCGCGAGGCGGTGGTGGGCACCGGCTTCGGCGGGCTCTTCCTCGCCAAGCGCTCGCAGGACGCGGTGGCGGGCTTCCGCCCCTACTGGGACGCGCTGTTCAACTCGGCCGCGGGCAAGCACAACAACTCGCCGTTCGCCTCGCTGGAGGACGCCCTGGAGCGCGGGTCGGCCCTGGTCGGCAGCCCGCAGCAGGTGATCGAGAAGATCCACCGGTACCACGAGGCCTTCGGCAACGAGGTGGTCGGGATCGGTGTGGACGCGCTGACCGAGGAACTGCAGCACGACCAGCTCGCCCTGTTCGCCTCGGAGGTGGCGCCGGTGATCCGTCGGGAGCTGCCCGCGCCGGTACGGCCCTAGCCCGGCCGGTCCGGCCGGTCCAGCCGGTTCAGCGGTCGACGGTGGCGAGGACGGCGGCGTGGACGGCCGTGACCGCCAGGCCGTGGTCCTGGAGCACCCGGGCCGCCAGGCCCTGGCGCTGCTCGCGGGTCGGGCCGAGGGCGGCCTCCTGGAGCACCCCGAGCAGCAGGTGGCCCGGTGTGATCGCCTTGCTCTTGCGGGCCAGCGCGGCCCGCAGGCTCAGCTCCACGGCCTTCTTCGCGCGATCGCTGAACCGCACCCGCCCGTCGGCGGGGCCCTTGTCCTTCTCCGGCCGGCTCGCGGGGCCGTCCAGAGCGCCGCGTCCGAAGCCGGCCTCCACCGCCTCGCGCACCGCCGTCAGATCGATGCCGATGCTGCCCAACGCCTCGGCGTCGCCGCCGGCCGTGCCGTCGCCGAGCAGCCGGACGACGCCGGCCCTGGCCGTCGGCAGGTCGAGACCGAGCTCGACCAGGACCGCGACCGAGCTGTCCTCGGGGTGGTGCAGCAGGCCGAGCAGCAGGTGCTCGGTGCCGAGGTAGGGGTGGTGCAGCCGGGTGGCCTCCCACTGGGCCACCGAGACCGCGTCGCGGGCGGCCGGGGTGAAGCGGTCGAACATGGTCACTCTCCGTCCAGGAAGTGGGGGCGTCGGGCGTGTTTCTTGTGCACCGCCTGCCGGCTCACGCCCAGGCAGGCGGCGATCTCCTGCCAGGACCAGCCGTGCGCCCGGGCGTTGCCGACCTGGAGGTCCTCCAGGCGGTCGGCCAGGTCGCGCAGGGCCCGCACGGCCCGCAGGCCGATGGCGGGGTCGCGGCTGCTCGCGTCCGCGGCGAGCTGGGTGGTCTCACTCATGCTGTCAACATAGGTTGACGGCGGGAGGATGTCAACCAAGGTTGACAGTTACGGTTGCTGCCGAGCGTCCACCGCAGAGGAGGCCCCCGATGCCGCACCCTGACGCCGCCGGCTCTGGCGCGGCCGAGCCGGACATCGCCACCCGGTCCGACCTGGAGCACCTGCTGCGCCGCTTCTACGCCGCCGCCTTCGCCGACCCGCTGATCGGCCCGCACTTCACCGAGGTGGCCCGGATGGACCTGGCGGCCCACCTCCCGCGGATCACCGACTTCTGGGAGAGCGCCCTGCTGCGCTCGGCCGCCTACCGCCGCAACGCCTTCGCCCCCCACGCGGCCCTGCACGAGCGCGAGCCGCTGACCGCCGCCCACTTCGGCCGCTGGGTGCAGCTCTGGAGCGCCGCCGTCGACGGCCTGCACCGGGGCCCGCTCGCCGACCGCGCCAAGGCCCAGGGCGAGCGCATCGCCCTGGCCATGCTGCGCCGCACCTCCGGCGAGGACCCGGCGACGGGCGGCCCCGGCGGCTTCGTCCCGCTCTCCGCCGTCCTGCTGCGCAGCCCCGGCTGAGCGTCAGGCTCCGGGGCCGCCGGATCCCGCCGGGCAGCCGAGCGCGGTCAGGGCCCGGCGGACCAGGGCCACCCGCCGGTCCGTCGGCGCGGCCGGGACGTCGATCAGCTCGAACCCGAAGGCCCGGTAGCTCTGCTCGTGGACCCGCTCTGACTTCGCTCAACTTCGTTTCCTCTTCGTCGTCCTGGTCAGTACGCTCACCGCCCATGAAGATCGTGCGGGGTGGGCAGGCGGTACCGGCCGAGGCGGCGTTGCGAAGATCGCGGCGGCAGGCGGCGATCGAGATGGCCGTGACCTTCGTGCTGGGGTTCGCGCCGGCACTGTGGGTGCGGCCGGATCCGGATCCGCCGGGCATCCTCCTGCTGGGCCTGATCTCCGGGTTCCATCTCGCCTTCTTCCCGATGCGGTGCGAAGCCGGGACGAAGGTGTGGGTGGACCCTGCCGACCCGAACCTGGTGACGGGGCGGACCTTGAGCGGTCGGCGGACCGTGGACCTCGCTCGGATCACCCGCATCAGGATGTACAAGTACACCTCGCGCGGTTACTCGCCGCCCATGCTCATGGTGCGGGACCACCGGGGCGTCCGGCTCGGTCTGAGCGGCAGCGACGGCTACCGGCTGGTGCGGGAGGCGCTGCAGCGCCGTGACGCGAGCCTCCCGATGCCCCGGGTGTCGAGGTCCGCTCGACGCCTGATCGACACCGGTTCCCTCCGGTGGGGACGCGAGGCGCTGTACGGGGCGTTGAGCGTGCTCTGGGGCCTGGCGTGCGCGGGGGGCGTCGTCTGCGCGGCCGTCGTGGTCGCGATGTCCTGAGCGCCCTATTCGGCCGGTTCGCTGCGCCTCGCCTCCGCCAGTGCGCGGTTGAAGAGGTAGGCGCAGAGGAAGACGCCGCCGACGACCAGCAGGCCGCCCCACAGCTCGGGGGAGGTGGGCAGGCGCCGTTCCCGCATGAGGTTGAAGACCACGCCGAAGACGGCCTCCATCCCGATGATCGGGCCCATGACGGTGGTGGGCAGCCGTCGGGTCGCCGCGTTCCAGAACCAGGTGGCGCACCAGGAGCCGAGCAGGGCCAGGGCGGCGCACCAGGCCAGGTAGCGCCAGAAGGTCCCGGTGTCGTGGAACGGCGAGGGGCCGCCACCCGCGCGGGCGAGTGGCACCAGCAGCAGCGAGGCGGCGAAGGCGCCGGTGCCGATGCTCGCGGTCCACACCGCGTTGTCGACGGGGGTCTTGGCGCGCTTGAGGACGATGCCGTTGGCGATGACGAAGTACGCCCAGGCCAGGCAGGCCGAGACGCCCAGCACGATCCCGAGCAGGGTCCGCCCTGCGGAGAGGCCGGCCCGGTCGGCGGCGGAGGAGGCGCTGTCCACCAGCAGCAGCCCGCCGGACATGACGGCGATCGGCAGCAGCAGCCGGCGCCAGCCCAGTGCCTTCTCGAAGACGTTGGAGGCCAGCGCGACCATCGCGGGGATCAGTCCGGTCAGGGTCGAGGCGAGGACCCCGCCGCCGATCCTGGTGGAGAGCGACAGCAGCAGGTAGAAGCCGATGTACCCGACCACGCCCAGGTGCATCGCCGTCAGGAAGCTGCGCACCCCGAGGGCCCGCGCCCGGTCGGAGTTGAGCGCCAGGACGGTCAGCGACATCACGCCGAAGACCGCGTACCTGCCCACCACCAGGTAGTAGACGTTGAGCGGGGCGATGACGGCGGGCCCGAGGAAGGTGAATCCCCACAGCGCGGTGGCGACCAGCGCCGCCGGCAGCCCGACCGAGTACGTGCCTGACCTAACGGGAATCACCTCTCGGGGCCGCGGGCAGCTGCCGGGTGAGCCGGTCGCCGATCGCCTGGATCCGGTCGACCAGGAACTCGATGTCGGCCGTCGTCGTCCGGTGGTTGTTGTTGGCGACCCGGATGACGAACTTCCCGTCGATCACGGTGTGCGAGGGCATCGCCAGCCCGCCCACCTGGAGCTGTGACAGGATCTCCCGGTTGACCTGGTCCAGCGCCTGCGCCCCGCCCTGCGGCCAGACGTAGCGCAGCGTGGCGATGTTCAGCCGGCTGCGCGAGACGACCTCCAACGCCTCGGACGCGTCGGCGAGTTCGGTCAGCCGGGCGATCTGCTCGATGTTGCCCGCGATCGCGTCGGCGAAGGCGTCGATGCCGTGGGTGCGGAGCGCGAACCACACCTTCAGCGCCCGGAACCGGCGGGACTGCTCGATGCTCCGGTCGGAGAACGCCACCTCGTAGGCGGCCGGCCCGCGGTCGGTGCGGCTGATGTAGTCGGCGGTGGAGCTGAAGGCGGCTTCGAGGGCGTCCGGCCGGTTGACCAGGACGCAGCTGACGTCGAACGGCAGGTAGAGCCACTTGTGCAGGTCGAAGACGAGCGAGTCGGCCTGGTTCAGGCAGGCCAGCAGCCGCCGGTGGCTCGGCAGCAGGTAGGCGAACGCGCCGAAGGCGCCGTCCAGGTGCAGCCACAGGCCCGCCTCGCGGGCGAGGGCCACCAGCTCCTCCAGCGGATCGATCGCGCCGGTGTTGACGGTGCCGACGTTCCCGACCACGCAGAGCGGGTGGAACCCCGCCGCGCGGTCCTCGCGGATCGCCTCGCGCAGCGCGGCCACCTCGATCCGGAAGTCCTCGTCGACCGGGATCTGCCGGAAGAACGTCCGCCCGATCCCCAGCAGTTCGACCGCCTTCTCGACCGAGTGGTGCGTCTCGGTGGAGCCGTAGACGGTGAGCTGGGGGCCGGCCAGGTTGCCGTCGCGGCGCACGTCCCAGCCGCCGGTGCGGGCCTCGCGCGCGGCGGCCAGGGCGATGATCTGCCCCATCGAACAGCCGCTGGTGAGCACCCCGGAGCCGGTGTCGGGCCAGTCGAAGGCCTGCATCAGCCAGTCGATCACCTGCCGCTCGACCAGCATGGCCGCGTTCTCGCCCGAGCCGAGGGTGCAGTTCATCACGGAGGCGAGCAGATCGGCGTAGGCGGCGATGGGCACGCCGGATCCGTTCGCCCAGCCCCAGAAGCGCGGGTGGATGTTGCCGCGCGGGTACGGCAGGATCGACTCGCAGAAGTCCTGGTAGACGGCGGCCATCGGCGTCCCGGTGCGCGGCAGTTCGGTGGCCAGGCGGGCACGGACGGCGTCCGGTACCGGCTGCCAGACCGGCCGGTCCCGGACGCCGGCGAGGTAGTCGACCATGTCGTCGACGATCTGCTTGCCCAGCGCCCGGAACTCCTCCCAGTCGGCGGGATCGAGCGGTGCCGTCTCGTGGCCCATCAGGTGTCCCCTCCGTTGACTGCGCCGGCCCCGCTGACGTCGAACGGAGCGGGCTGCAGCCGCAGGGCGAGGCAGGGCCCGGAGTCGTCGATCACGAGGGAGGTGCCGGTCCACCCGTCCCGGAAGGCCTGCTCCAACTCCTCGGTGGCGCCGAGCGCGACGGTCCGCCGCGGGCCGGCGGCCGCGGGCCAGCCGGCCGGGCTGGGGCGGTAGCAGAGGAAGCGGAGCTTGCCGCCGAACTTCCGCACCAGCCGCACCGGCCTGAAACCCGTCTCGATCAGCGAACGGACCCCGTGCGGATTGGCGGGTGAGCTGGTGGAGAGGAGGTGACGGATGTCGGTCTGCTCCAGGTCGGCCAGCGCCCGGGTGTTCAGCAGCCTGGCCAGCTGGAATCCGCGCCACTGGGGAAGGACGGCGATGGTGTCCCAGTGCGCCACCCGGAGGTGCTCGGCGGGCGGCAGCGGGGTGTCCCGGGCCAGATTGAACTCACGATCGCGCGGGAAGTACACCATGCGGTAGGCGACCGTTTCGCCGCCGCGCGAGACGCCGTAGCAATGGCCGCCCTCCGCAAGGCAGTAGGAGATGAACTCCGGCGAACTGGTCTGGAAAATCGCCTTGTCGGCGAGGCCGGAACGGATGCGTTCCTGGAGTTCCAGAATGAGCCCGAGATCCTCGGGGGCGAGGCGGCGGAGTTCAAACACGGGGCTGCCTCGCTGCCGTGACGAAGGCGGATATCAACGGGTCGGCCGGCAACGAGTCCGGCAGTAACGGGTCGGCCGGCAACGAGTCCGGCAGTAACGGGTCGGCCGGCACAGGGATTTCGCCGCCATTCGTCGTCGCGGGCAGCTCCGGGTGCCAGAGCACGCCGACGGCCCAGCCGCCCTCGACCTGTTCGATGGCCTCGACGAGCGAGTCCTCGGAATGCGCGGTGGCCCGCCAGCGCGCATCCGGGGCCTCGGGCATCGTCAGCCCCTGGTGGTGGTAGGAGGTGACCCAGCGGGACCGCTCCCCGTAGGCCCGCGCCACCACGCCCTCGGCGGCCAGGGTGACCAGGTGCCGGGACGGTTCGGTGAGCGAGAGCCGGTGTGCGACGCTGCCGTCGGTGACCTCGGGGATGTCCGGGATCAGCCGGTTCCCGGTCGCGACGTGCAGCACCTGGCAGCCGCGGCAGATGCCGAGGACCGGCACTCCGGCCGCCAGGGCCAGGGCGGCCAGGCGCAGTTCGAAGGCGTCCCGGTCGGGGTGGTAGTCGTATCCGGGCTGGCGCGGGGTTCCGTCGGCATAGGCGGGATCGATGTCCTCGCCGCCGGTGAGCAGAAGGCCGTCCAGTGCGGACAGCACCGGTTCGCAGAGCTTTTCGTCGCCGAACGGAATGACGATCGGTACACCGCCTGCCCGGGCGACCTGGTCGACGTAGGCCTGGTGGACACAGTGGCTCTGCACTGACCGGCGTAATCGCGCGGTGATACCGATCCTGGGTTGCATGACCCGCCCCATGAAATCGTGCACGTGATGGAACACGAACAAGAGGAACGCTAACTGACGCCACGTCGGCTGCGCAAGATCGGACGGGCCCGGTTCGGGTCCGCCGGCGCGCGCCGCCGACGTGGGACAACTCCACTGCCCGGCAGCCTGGTTGACGCCGCGCGAGCGCGTGGGTTCACCAGGCCGGACGGGTCAGCCCGGTGCGCTTGGCGGTCGCCAGGATCGGCGTGGTCTCGATGCCGGTGATCTTCGTCAGGGTGCCGACGGTCCCGGTCAGGAACCCGTACAGGGCGCTGAGGTCCGCCACGGCCACCGCCACCAGGAGATTGGCGGGGCCGGTGGTGGCGGCGACGAACCGGACCCGGGGGTGGCGGCCCAGTGTCCGCCCGGTGGCCTCCAGCGCGCCGGGGCTGACGGTCAGCCAGAGCAGCGCCTCGCTCTGGCAGCCGAGCAGGGCCAGGTCCACCTCGGTGGCCAGCCGGACCACGTGGCCGCGCACCAGCGCCGCCACCCGGCGCCGGGCGGTGAGCGGGCCGAGGCCGGTGCGGGCGGCCAGCTCGGTCCAGCCGGCCCGGCCGTTCGCGGTCAGCGCCTCGATCAGCGCGGCGTCGCCCGGCGCCTCGCCGGCCTCGGTGACCGCGGGCACCTCCGGTGCGTCCGGTGCGTCTGGTACGTCCGGTGCCTCCGGCCCGGGCGCGTCGGCCGGCAGCGGATCGGTCGCCTGGAGCAGTGCGGTCTCCTGGGCGGAGAGCAGGCCGCCGCTCCAGTGGAACGAGGTCGGAAAGACCCGCAGCAGCGTGTGCGCGGTCCAGGAGGCGACGGCGGCGGTGGCGGGCAGGTCGCGCAGCAGCAGGGTGTTGCGGGCCTCGGGGCCGTCCAGGAAGAGGATCGTGCTGATCTCGTCGCCGCCGCCCAGCACGTCCACCCAGACCGTGTCGGGCCGGCGGGCCAGCGTGGCGGCCACCGCCCGCACCCGGTTCGGGCGGCAGCGCACCCGCAGCGCCAGCGGGACCAGCGCGGGGAACCGGGCGGGGCTGCGCACCACGGTGGCCCGCAGCGTGCCGTCGGCGTACAGCGGCCCGGCCCGGCGGACCACCGTGCGCTCGGACAGCTCCAGGCAGTGCGCGAGGGTGCGCCAGGAGGCGCGGGGTGCGATCAGCAGCGCGGCGGCGATCCGGCGGTCGGTCTGGTCCAGCGATTGGCGCACATTCGGCATTCTAGAGTGCTTCGGTGACGCACTTTCGGAAGCCGGGCCCCCTGTGATGGCCCGGTCCTGCCGGGAGGTCGTACACCTGGGACGTCAGCACGACGAGAGGGGACGGGCCATGACCGACGGAACGAGCGCAACGGGCAGCACGAGCGGAGCGGACGGCACGGGGCCGGTGCTCGCCACCGCCCACGGGCTGCTGCGCGGCACGGTGGAGGGGACGGTGGCGGCGTTCCGCGGCGTCCCGTACGCGGCCTCCCCGGTGGGCGCGCTGCGTTTCGCCGCACCGGGCCCGCAGCCGGGCTGGTCCGGGGTGCGCGACGCGGTGCGCCCGGGCCCGGCGGTGCCGCAGGGCCCGTCCCGGCTGGAGGTCGTGATGGGTCCGCGCACGCCGGACTGGGACGAGGAGGGCTGCCTCACCCTCAACGTCTGGACGCCCCGGCCGGCCCTGGACGCCGCCACGGCCGCGCCGCGCCCGGTGCTGCTCTGGTTCCACGGCGGCGGCTTCAGCAGCGGCAGCGGCGGCTGGGACTGGTACGACGGCGCCCGGCTCGCCGCCCTCGGCGACATCGTCGTGGTCACCGCCAACTACCGCCTGGGTCCGCTGGGTTACCTCTACCAGCCGGAGTTCGGCGCGGACAACCCCGGCTGCCAGGACCAGGGCGCCGCGCTGCGCTGGGTCGCCGAGAACATCGCCGCGTTCGGCGGCGACCCGGGGGCGATCACGGTCGGCGGCCAGTCGGCCGGCGCCTACTCGGCCCTCGCGCTGGCGGTCGACCCCGCCACCGGCGGCCTGGTGCGCCGGGTGATCGCGCAGAGCGGCCCCTGGGGCATGCGCCCGCAGGGCCCGGACGAGGCCGCCGGGTCCGCCGCCGACTTCCTGCGCCTGCTCGGCACGGCCCCGGGGCGGGCCGGCTGGGAGGAGCTGCGCACCCTGCCCGCCGAGCGCCTGCTCGACGCCTACCGCCGGTTGGCCGCCGACCGCGCCGGGTCCGGCGACCCGAACCCGCCCATGTACCCCGTCCTCGGCGGCGCGGGCCTGCCGCAGCCGCTGCTCCCGGCGGTGGCCGCGGGCGCGCTGGGCGGCAAGGACCTGCTGCTGGGCACGACCACCGACGAGATGACGGCCTTCGGCCTGCGCGGCGAGGTCGCCGGGGCCGTCACCCGCGGGTTGTTCCACGCCGGCGCCACCGAGCTGGCCGAGCACCGCGCCGCCCAGGGCACCCCGGCGTACGTCTACCGCTTCGACCGCCGCCCGGTGCCCGACGACCTGGGCACCGGCGTCACGCACTGCGCCGAACTGCCCTTCCTCTTCGGCACCTTCGACGCCTTCGCAGCCGCCCCCATGCTGGGCGGGGTCAGCGCGGCCGACCGCGCGCTGGGCGAGTCCTTCGCCCGCGCCCTGGCCGCCTTCACGGCCACCGGCGCCCCGGACGGGGGCTGGGCGCCGTACCGGAGCGAGGCCGACGTCCGGCGCTTCGCCTGACGGTCTCGCCGGCCGACCCGCGCCACCCGCGTCGGCCGTGGCCCCGGCCCCGCTCCCGGCCTCAGCCTCGGCCGAGCTCCGTGAAGCCCTGTCGCCAGGAGGCGCGGGTCGGCCGCCAGCCGCGGGCGGTCCTGGCCAGCGTGCCGTCCGCACCGCGCTCCCAGGCGGCCCGCCCGGCCGCGGCCGGCGGCGTCGGCGCCCCGACGGCGGCGGCCAGCACCGGGACCCAGAGCCGGGCGGGGGCCGGGTCGTCGTCCACCACGTTGACCGTGCCGCTGGGCCACTCCAGCGCCGCGAGCGCCGCCCGGGCGGCGTCCTCGACGTGCAGGAAGGAGTTCACCGCCTCGCTCGCGGCCAGCTCGCCCCGGTGCAGCCGCTCGGCCATCAGACCGTCCTCGGCGTACCAGGTGCCCGGGCCGTAGAGGGTGCCGTAGCGCAGCACCACGTGCTCGGGAAGCTCGGTCACAGCCTCCTCCAGCGCGCGCACGCCACCGACCGTCGCGGCGCGCGGCTGCTCGGTGGTGGGGTCCAGCGGGGTGGCCTCGGTCGCCGGGGTGTCGCCGCCCTGGTAGGCCCAGGAGATGGACTGGGCGACGATCCGGCGCACCCCGGCCCGGTGCGCGGCGTCCACCAGGTTGCGGGTCCCCTCCCGCCGGATCCGGGCGTTCTCGGTGAGGTCGAGACCGCTCAGCGCGGTCAGCTGGTGCACCACGGCGTCCGGCGCGGCCGCCGCCACGGCCCGTTCGACCACCGCCCGGTCGAAGACGTCCAGCCGGAGCGCCTCGGCTCCCTGCGCGCGCAGGGCCCGGGCGCCCTCCTCGCTGCGCGAGCCGGCCACCACCTGGTGGCCGGCGGTCAGCAGCAGCGGCAGCAGGAGCCGGCCGATGGCGCCGGTTGCCCCGGCGAGGAAGACGCGCATGTGGATCTCCGATGAGCAGACGGTGGAACGGGGTGGGGTGAGTGGTCAGTTCGCGGCCCGCCGGTCGCCCAGCCAGAGCGCGCCGGCCACCGCCGTGAGCCCCAGCCCGGTCAGGCAGCTGCCGAGCCATCCGGCCGCGGCGTACAGCGTCGCGGCGGCGGTGGCGCCGACCGCGCCGCCGAGGAAGTAGGCGGTCATGTAGGCGGTGGTGACCCGCGACCGCAGCGCCACTGGGAACGTGTAGATCCGCGCCTGGTTGAGCACGTTGAGGCCCTGGGCCCCGACGTCCAGCAGCAGGATCCCGGCGATCAGCGGGAGCAGGTGGTGGCCGCCGGCCAGCGCGGCCCAGGCGAACGCGAGGGTGAGCAGCAGCAGCCCGGTGGCGGGGTGCGCCGACCCGCGGTCCTGCAGCCGCCCGATGGGCCGGGCCCCGAGCGCACCGGCGGCGCCGAGCAGGCCGAACAGGCCGATGGTGGCGGCCGAGTAGTGGTACGGACGGTCGCTGAGCAGGAACGGCAGGCCGGTCCAGAGGAGTTGGAAGCAGCCGAAGGCGAGTGCCCCGCTGGCCATCCGGCTGCGCAGCAGCGGCTCGGTGCGCACCAGGGTGGCGACCGAGGCGAGCAGGCGCGGATAGCTCTGCCCCTGGCGGGCCGGCAGTTTCGGCAGGCGCAGCCGCAGGGCCAGCGCGAGCAGCCCGGTGGCCGCCGCCGCGAGGCCGTAGACCGCGCGCCAGCCGGCCAGTTGGTCGAGCGCGCCGGAGGCGGTCCTGGCCAGCAGCACCCCCAGCAGCAGGCCGGTCATCAGGATGCCGACCACCCGGCCGCGCTGGTCCTCGCGGGCCAGCGAGGTGGCGAGCGGGATCAGCACGCTGGCGGCCGAGCCGGTCAGCCCGACCACGGCCAGCGCGGCCAGCAGGCTGCCCGCGCCGGGGGCCAGCGCGGCCGAGGCCAGCGCCAGGGTGTCCACGGCGAGCATGGTGACGACCAGTCGGCGCGGGGCCAGCAGGTCGCCGAGCGGCACCAGGAAGACCAGGCCCAGCGCGTAACCGAGCTGGTTCAGCGTGATGCAGAGCCCGGCCACGCCGCTGGAGACCCGCAGGCTGCCGGCCAGCGCGGGCAGCAGGGGCTGGGCGTAGTAGTTGTTCGCCACCACCAGCCCGCAGGCCGTGGCGAGCAGCAGCACCAAGGGCCGCGACAGACCGGGAGTGGCAGCGGCGCTGGAGGCGGCGGGGGCGCCGGTGGTGCCGAGTTCCCCCGGGTCGGCGGTCCGATGTGTGGTCACCTGCTCAAACTAGAAGCAGAAAGGACCATCATCATGGACCAAAAACACCCCCGCGAAGTGAGCCAATCCCGTGCCTCCAGCCACACCCCCGGATGAGCCCGTGCCCGGCCTCGACCTGCTGATCGAGCTGGTCGACACCGGCCCGCCCGGCGCCCGGGGCAGCCGCCGCCGGTCCGTCGAGGAGGCGCTGCGCACCGCGATCCGCCAGGGCCGCCTCGCGCCCGGCGCCCGGCTGCCCGCCACCCGGCACCTGGCCGAGCAACTCGGCCTCTCCCGCGGCACGGTGAGCCAGGCCTACGAGCAGCTGATCGCCGAAGGCTGGCTCACCGCCCGTACCAAGGCCGGCACCCGGGTCGCCGAGGACGCCGGGCCCGACCCGCGGCCGCCCGCGGGTCCGCCCGCCGCCGCACCCGGGTTCCGCCACGACCTGAGCCCGGGGCGCCCCGACGTCTCCGCCTTCCCCCGCGTCGCCTGGGCCCGCGCGCTGCGCCGGGCGATCCACGAGGCGCCCGCCGAGGCGTTCGGCTACGGCGACCCGCGCGGCCGGATCGAGCTGCGCACCGCGCTGGCCGGCTACCTCGGGCGGGTGCGCGGGGTCCGGGTCGCCCCGGAGCACCTGGTGATCTGCTCCGGCTTCGCCCAGGCGCTCGGCCTGCTCACCGCCGCGTTCGCGGAGACCGGTGTGCCGGCCGTGGGCATGGAGAACCCCGGGATGCCCGATCACCTGGCGACCGTCGCGGCCCGGCTGCCGGTGCTCGACCTCCCGGTCGACGACCAGGGCCTGCGGGTCGACGCGCTGTCCGGCAGCGCCGTGCGGGCGGTGCTCTGCACACCGGCGCACCAGTTCCCGCTCGGCGTCGGCCTCTCGCCCGGCCGCCGGGCGGCGCTGCTGGCCTGGGCCGAGGAGTGCGGGGGCTGGATCGTGGAGGACGACTACGACGGCGAGTTCCTCCCGCAGCCCCCGGCCGGCCGGACCCCGATCGCCCGCCGCCCGGTGGGGGCGCTGCAGGGCCGCCGCCCGGACCGTGTCGTCTACGCCGGCTCGCTCAGCAAGTCGCTGGGCCCGGCGGTCCGGCTGGGCTGGATCGCCTGCCCGCCACCGCTGTTGGAGCCGCTGACGGCGGCCAAGCGGCTGGCGGACCGGCAGACCTCCACGCTGGAGCAGCTGGCCCTGGCCGACCTGATCGGCTCCGGCGCCTTCGACCACCATCTGCGGACCATGCGCAGGAGCTACCGCCGCCGGCGCGACGCGCTGGCCGCGGCCGTCGCCGAGCGGCTGCCGCGCGCCCGGCTGACCGGGATGGAGGCCGGCCTGCACGCGCTCCTGCAACTGCCGCCGCAGCCGGACCGGGACGAACGGGAGATCGCCGCCGTGCTCCGCCGGGCCTCGGTGCTGCTCCGACCGCTGAGCGACTACCTGCGCGGTCCGGCGGCGGCCGGCACGCCGACCGCGCTGGTGGTCGGCTACGCGACCCCGCCCGCGCACGCGTACCCGGCGGCCCTCGACGCCCTGGTCGGGGCGTTGCAGGGGCTGTACGGACCGGAGCGGCGGCTCTGACGGCGGTGCGCCCGGCGCGGCCCGCCGGACAGGGAGCCGCCCGCCCGCGTGGGGGTGCGGGCGGGCGGCGGTCCGGTGGGGGGAGAGGCGGAGCAGAAGTCCGCGTCCGCATGCGCCTTGGAATCGAAGAACAATCGCCCGTCGGACCCGTAACAACGCATGAAGATTCACCTATTCCGGGGCAACTATCCCGTGTCTGCATGTCCCTGTCCAGTCTTTTGTTCATTAATGAGTAGCGAATGTACCTACTAGTATGTACATTAAGTCCCGCGGGAGATCATGCAGCGACGGATCCGCACGTCGCGCCGGGTCCGCCCGCCCGATATCGGTCGTACCCGCATAACGGACAGGGGAGCCACGATGCATGCGATGCAGTACGAGATCACGTTGCCGGCCGACTACGACATGGACATCATTCGCCGCCGGGTCGCGGAGCGCGGCCACCTGCTGGACGACTTCCCGGACTTGGCGGTGAAGGCCTATCTGGTGCGCGAGCGCGGGCGGGCGGAGTCGCCGGTGAATCAGTACGCGCCCTTCTACCTTTGGCGGGCCGTGCGGGGGATGAACCGCTTTCTCCGGGGCCCCGGTTTTCAGGGCCTGAGCCGGGACTTCGGCCGGCCGCGGGTCCGCTCCTGGCTGGGCCTGGCCGTCGAGGACGGTCCGGCGCGAGCCGGCGAGGCGATCGCCGCCACCCGGCTGCTCGAACCGCTCGCGCCCGACGCCGACCCGGCCGCCGAGATCGAGCGGGCCCGCGCCGCGCTGCCGACCGGCCTGGCGGGCGTGCACACCACCGCACTGGCCGTCGACCCGGACCGCTGGGAGCTGGTCACCTTCACCCTCTGGAGCGAGCCGCCCGGCCCCGGGCACGGCGAGCGCTACCAGGTTCTGCACCTCAGTCGGCCCGAGCTGTCCGAGCTGCCGCGCGGGCAGCACTGGTGACGAACCGTCAGATGACTGCCGCGACCCGACCACGCCTGGAGACGTCCCCGTGAACGACACCGAAACCACCGCCCTGGCCGACCAGTTGGCCCGCGCCGTCGTCGACCGCTCGGCCGGCTACCGCCTGCTGGACGAGCTGCAGGACCGCCCGACCCAGCAGGCGGCGCTCCCTGCGCTGGAGCAGCTCGCACCCGGCTTCGCGGACTGGATCGTGACCAGCCTCTTCGGCGGCACCTACCAGCGCGCGGGCCTGGAGCACCGGGACCGCCAACTGCTCAACCTGGCCGCGCTGGCCACCCTCGGCGGGGTGGACCCGCAGCTCGCCGGGCACATCCGCAGCAGCCTGCGGGTCGGGCTGACCCGGCAGCAGGTGGTCGAGGTCTTCGTCCACCTCGCCCCCTACATCGGCACCCCCAAGGCGCTGGCGGCCCTGCGGGTGGCGGCTGCCGCCTTCGCCGCGCTGGACGAGGCGGCCGCCGCATGAGCACCCGACCGGCCGGCACGGCGGCGAAGGTCCGCACCGTCCTCGGCGATCTGGACCCGGCCGAGCTCGGGGTCTGCGACGCGCACGACCACCTCTTCTTCCGCAGCGTCCGGCTGCCGGGGCAGGAGCTGGACGATCCGGTGGCCGCGGCGGCCGAGCTGGCGGCCTTCCGGGCGGCGGGCGGGCAGGCGGTGATCCAGTGGACGCCGCACGGGCTGGGCGGCCGGCCCGACCAGCTGGTGCGGCTGGCCGCCGAGAGCGGTGTGCACCTGGTCGCGGCCACCGGCCTGCACCAGGCGGCGCACTACGCGCAGCTCCCGCCGCTGGACACCCTCGCCGACCTCTTCGTCGCCGAGCTGACCGAGGGCATCGCCGCCCACGCTCCGACGGACCGCCCCGGCCCCCGGGCCGGCCTGATCAAGGTGGCCGGCGGCTACCACGGCCTGGACGAGCACGCCCGCCGCACGATGACCGCGGCCGCCGACGCGCACCACGCCACCGGCGCCCCGATCGCGGTCCACCACGAGCTGGGCACCGGCGCGGCCGACGTGGTGGAGCTGCTCTGCGACCGCCTCGGCGTGCCGCCGGCCGCCGTGGTGCTCGGCCACCTCAACCGGTTCCCGGACCCGCTGCTGCACCGGGACCTCGCGGCCACCGGCGCCTACCTGGCGTTCGACGGACCGTCCCGGGTCAACCACGCCACCGACTGGCGGCTGCTGGAGACGCTGGCCGAGCTGGCCGGGGCCGGGCACGGCGACCGGCTGCTGCTGGGCGGCGACACCGTGGTGGCCAGTGCCCGCTCCACGGCCGAGGGTCCGGGCATGCCGTTCCTGCTCACCGGCCTGCGCCCGCGGCTGCTGCGGGAGCTGGGGGAGGAGCAGACCGAGCTGATCCTGCGCCACAACCCGGCCCGCGCCTTCGCGGCCCACTGGCGGGGCTGACCCGCGGCCGGGCGGCACCGGGTGCTACCTACATGTGGGTGCCGCCGTCGATCCGGATCTCGGTGCCGGTGACGAACGCGCCGTCCTCGCTCGCCAGCATCGCGATCACCCCGGCCACCGTCTCCGGGCCCGCGAAGCCGGCGCCGAGGGCGGGCGCGAGCTTGGCCAGCAGGCTGAAGTCGGCGTCCGTGGGCAGGCCCGGATTGTTGGTCATGCCGCTGTCGATGCTGCCCGGCGCCACGCAGACCGCGCGCAGCCCCTGCTTGCTGTACTCCTGCGCGATCGCGTGGGTGAAGGACTGGATGCCGCCCTTGGTCGCGGCGTAGGCGGCCATGTACGGGTGGGCGAAGCTCGCCGAGGTGGAGCTGAAGTTGACCACCACGCCGGAGTCCGAGGCGAGCAGCGCGGGCAGCGCCTCGCGGGTCATCAGGAAGGTGCCGGTCAGGTTGACCTTCAGCAGGGTGTTCCAGAACTCCAGGCTGGTCTCGTGGGTGTGCGAGGAGCGCAGGATGCCGGCGGCGTTGACCAGCACGTCCAGGCCGCCCAGGGCCCGCACGGCGGCGGCCACCCCGGCACGGACCGACTCCTCCTCGGAGATGTCCAGGACGGCGGTGGTCAGCCGCTCGGCGGTGCCCTCGGCGGCGGCCCGCTCGGCGGTCTCGCGCAGGCCGGCCTCGTTGACGTCCACCGCGACGACGCGGGCGCCCTCGGCGAGCAGGCGGTGGGCGGTGGCCCGGCCGATGCCGGAGCCGGCGCCGGTGATCAGGACGCGACGGCCGGTGAAGCGCTGCATGGGGGTGCTCCGATCTCAGGGCTGTTCAGGTGCGGCGACCGCTGCCCGCGGCCACCCGAGTCACGGTACGCCGAGATGGCACATTGTGCCACTTCGTCATGGCATGCCATATGGGCCGGGTGTGGCGTAGCGTGGGGGCATGACCGACCGACCCGCCCCGACCGAGCAGGCAGCGCCGGCCGACCGGCCCTCGCTCACCGACCGCCGACGGGCCGCCACCCAGCTGGAGATCGCCACCACGGCCGCCGCCCTCTTCGCCGAGCGCGGCGCCGAGGCCACCAGCGCCGAGGAGATCGCGCGCGCCTCGGGCGTCGCGCTGCGCACCTTCTACCGGTACTTCCGGACCAAGGAGGAGGCCGTCGCCCCGCTGCTCGCGGCCGGCGGGCAGCGCTGGCTGGCATCGATCACCGCCGCGCCGGCGGGGCTCGCGGTGCCCGAGGTGCTGGAACGGGCGGCGGTGGAGGCGCTCACGCCGGCCGACGCGCGGGCCGCCGAGGCGCTGCGCTGGACGCGCGCGCTGCTCACCGATCCGGGACTGCGCCGGATCTGGCAGGCGGTGCACCAGGACTCCGAGGACGCGCTGGTCCCGATCCTGGCCGAACGCTGCGGCGCGGGTGTCGACCCGCTGGAGGTGCGGCTGGTGGCGGCGGCCGCCACCGCCGCGATCCGGGTCGCGCTGGAGAGCTGGGCGGCGGCCCCGGAGCCGGCCGAGGGCCCGGCTGCGCCGGGCCCGCTCGCCGCGCGCTGCCTGCGCGAGCTCACGGCGGGGCTGCGGCTCTTCGACGGCGCCACGGGCTGAGACGGCGCCACGGGCCGAGGTGGGGCGACGGGCTGACGCGGCGTCCGCCGAGGCGGTGTCAGGCAGGCCGCGTCAGGCGGGCCGCGGAACGCGCACCGAGCGCTGCCGGCAACGGCTCCGGACGCAACCGGCCCCGCCGGAGGAGTCCGGCGGGGCCAGGTCGGCTCGGGTGTCGCGGGTGTCGCGGGTGTCGCGGGGTCAGGCCAGCGGCTCCAGCGTGCCGGTGTGCAGCTCGCCGACCCGGCCGCCCTCGCCCTCGTAGGTCCAGAAGGCGCGCACCGTCATCGTCACCAGGTCCATCACATGGCTGACCGTCAGGCCGCTGCGCTCGGTCCAGCTGACGAAGTAGACGTCGGGGGCGACCAGTGCGACGTGCAGTGACACGTCCTCCCACTGGCCGGCCGACTCGCCGAGCCCCTCCCAGCGAAGCCGCGTGCCGTCGGCCGAGTAGGCGTTGCGGAAGGCGGCGCCGTTGTCGACCTGGAAGAGGTACGTCCGGCCGGCGAAGCCGGGCAGGGCAGCGGTCTCGGTCATGCTGGTGGAGGTCCTCGTCTGTGATCCGGGGAGCTTGGCCGGGGCATTGGTGCGCTCCCAAAGCTATCCGACCCGCGGCATGGAGGGACAATGGTTCCGCGACACGCCCCGTGCCACCGCCCGCCGGTCCTCCGGCCAGCGGGTGGCCGGCCGACGGGTGGGGCACCGTGGCTGGTCGGGAGGTCGATCATGCGCAAGGTTGTCGACTGCCGGGAGTACCCGAGCGAGATGAACTGCACCCTGGCCATCTCCGGCGAGGAGGAGGAGGTCGTGCGCGCCGCCGCCGAACACGCGGTCTCGGTCCACGGCCACCAGGACACCCAGGAGCTGCGCGACCAGATCCGCGCCACGCTCAAGGACGAACTGGTCCTCCAGCACACCTGACAGCAGAGCTGACAGCACACCTGACAACAACACCCTCACCCCGTCCCGGGCCGTACGGAGAATCCCGTATGGCCCGGGACGGGTGCGCTCTGCTGGAGTGAGGGGGAGTGCCGAGGAGGTGGCCGCGATGGCGGTCGACGAGGACAAGGTGATGGAGTTCCTGGGCCGAGTGGTGTCCGACGGCGCCGCCGCGATGGCCGGGCTGTGCACCTCGCTGGGCGACCGGCTGGGCCTGTACAGCGCGATGGCCGGCGCCGGACCGATGACCGTGGCCCAGCTGGCCGAGCGCACCGGCCTGCACGAGCGCTACCTGCGCGAGTGGCTGGCCGCGCAGGTGGCCGGCGAGTACGTGGAGTACGACCCGGCGACCGACGGCTACCTGCTGCCCGACGAGCACGCCGCCGTGCTGGCCGACCCCGGTGCGCCGACCTACGCGGCCGGCTTCTTCACCATGATGCAGGCGCTCTACGGCACCGAGGACGTGCTGATGGAGGCGTTTCGGACCGGGCGAGGGGTGGGCTGGGAGGAGCACGGCGACGCGCTCTTCGCCGGGACCGCCAAGTTCTTCCGCCCGGGCTACGCGGGCGCCCTGGTCCCCGAGTGGATCCCCGCGATGAACGGCACCGAGCGCAAGCTGGCCGCCGGCGCCGAGGTCGCCGACGTGGGCTGCGGCTACGGCTGGTCCACCATGCTGATGGCCAAGGCCTACCCGGCCTCGCACTTCCACGGCTTCGACTTCCACCGGCCCTCGATCGAGGCGGCCAACGAGCTGGCCAAGGAGCAGGGGCTGGCCGACCGGGTCAGCTTCGAGGTGGCCGGTGCCCAGGACTTCCCCGGGGACGGCTACGACCTGATCACCTTCTTCGACTGCCTGCACGACATGGGCGACCCCGGCAGCGCGCTGCACCACGCCGAGCAGTCGCTGGCCCCCGACGGCGCCTGCATGATCGTCGAACCGAACGTCTCGGCCGACGTCCGGGCGAACGCCAACCCGATCGGCCGCGCCGTGGTCTCCGCCTCGGTCGCCATCTGCCTGCCCTCCGCGCTGGCCCAGCACGGGCCGCAGGCGATGGGCAACCACGCCGGTGAGGACGCGATGCGCCACCTCGCCGACGACGCCGGCCTGCACCACTGGAAGCTGGCCGCCGAGAGCCCGCTCAACCGCGTCTACGCCGCCAGCCGGTAGCCGACCGGTCACCGTTGCTCCTCTCCCACATGATCGCCTCGTTGGGCGGGCGGTCCGCAGCCGGGCTTGTCGGGGCCCGGCTTGACCCGGCCTCCCCGGTGGGCGCACGCTCGATGCGTGACTCCGTCCGGGGAGGCCGGCTTGCGGCGGATCTGCGCCGTGATCGACCTGCTGATCGACGCCGTCGACGAGGAGACCCTGCTGCCGGCGCTGTTTCCGGTGCTGCTCCGCGCCGTGCCGGGGGACAGCCTCACCTGGTCCACCCGCACCCCCACCGGGCGCCATCCGGTCACCCTGCCGCAGGCGCTGTTCAGCCCGCAGACGCTGGCCGCGTTCTTCCGGTACGCCCCGGCGGACCCGCTCTTCGTGCACACCAACGGCGGCAGCGGCGTCCCGCTGCGCCGCAGCGACCTGCAGTCCCGGACCGAGTACCACCGGCTGGGCACCTACGGCGAGGCGCTGGGCCCGGCCGGTGCGGAGTACCAGCTGGCGATGGCCTTCCCGGCCGGCTGGACGAGCGCCGGGCGGCGCACCGTGGCGCTGATCGTCAACCGGTCCGGCAGCGACTTCCCGGACGCCGACCTGGCCTCGGCCACCCTGCTGCGGGCCCGGCTCACCCACGCCCTGGAGCGGCTGGCACCCCCGCCGCGGGCGCCGGCCGCCGACCTCACCGCGCGCGAGGCCGCCGTGCTGGACCTGCTCGCGGACGGCCTGACGGACCAGCAGATCGGCCGCCGTCTCGCGGTCTCCACCCGCACCGTGGACAAGCACCTGGAACACGCCTACGCCAAGCTGCGGGTGCACAGCCGGGTGGCCGCCGCGGCGGCCTGGCGCGGCACCGGCTGAGCCCCGGTCCCCGCGTGCTTGCGGGGACCGGGGCTCAACGGGGGCTCGACGGGCTCAGACCCGCTTCGGGGTCCGCTTCAGCGCCGGTTTCAGCAGCTGAAGTCGATCAGCGAGAACGACTCGTAGTGGTCGGAGGTGTAGTAGTCCGACCCGTCCTCGCCGGTGATGATTCTGCGCGTGCCGCGGGTGGGCGCACCCGGCGTGACGACCGTGTACTCCTGGTAGTAGCCGTTCGGCTCGCTGGGCAGCACGCCCTCGCGGTTCTGGAAGGTCTCGCCGTCCTCGGAGTACGGGAACGGGCCGCCCTGGGCGATCAGGTTCAGCGTGTCGTCCGCCTGGCTCGGCAGCGCCGACTGGCAGATCGAGCCGCTGACGTCCGCGTGGGCGTCGGCGGCGAAGACGGCGGTGGGGGCCAGGGTGAGCATGCTCACGGTGACCACGGAGGCGGCACGCGACTTCAACGCGCGTAGAAGAGTCTGCATGGCAAGCAGTCTGGGGGAGCGTCAGGAAGTCTGGGAAGGTGCTGGGAGCACGCCAAGAGACTTTTCATGTCCATGTAACTGGATGGCGGTCCAGGTGATGCGATGGCGTCGCTTTCGGTGCTGGTGTGACAGGTGTGACTCGCCTGACATTGATGATGATCATGTCATCTGCCTACCCTGCTGGCGCCCGCCACCCAGCGGCGGGCCCAGCCCCCGGGACCGCCGAGTCCTGCCTGCCGGTGGCCGGCCCCGGAGCACCGCACCAGGCAGGAGCGGGGGACCCAGGTAGTGCCAGCCGTGCCCCGCCCGCCTGCGCCCGCAGGCCCACCAGGCACGCCCGGCTAGGGGTGAAGCCGCCACCGGAATCCGTCGGTGGCCGGGCCATCTTGCGGCCCGAACCCGACAGCTCACCTCGTAGGCGTCGCAAGAGGACTCCCCGTGATACCCACCTCCACCCCGCTGCGCCTCGGCGTCGTCGTCGGAGCGCTCGGCCTGCTCGCGGTGCCCGTCGTCGGCCAGGCCGATGCCTGGGCCCGTACGTCCGGCACCGCCGTGCCCCAGGTCACCCAGGACCGGCTGGCCCCCGCCACGGCCACCGCCGGCGCCTCGACCACCGCCGCGCTCACCCTGCACGCCGCCTCCTGCTTCACCGCGAAGACGGTGGGGGTCGGGGTGCGCGACGCCGCCGGCAACAACCTGGACTTCCCCGGGAACCTCGGCAACCAGCAGATCTGCCCGAGCGGCCTCTCGCTGACCACCGGCGCGCGCAGCTTCCCGGCCGGTGCGTACCAGATCTTCGGCTTCTTCCAGGACCAGGCGGGTGCCTGGCACAACCTGACCACGCAGACCCTCACGGTCTCGGCGGCCGGCACCCCCACCTCCACCCCGGCCCCCGCCCCGACGCCCGCGCCTTCGCCGTCGCCGAGCACGCCGCCCGCCACCGGCGGCTCGCCGGTCGCCGGCAAGACGCTGACCTGGTCGGACGAGTTCAACGGCCCGCTGGACGCCACCAAGTGGAACGACAGCACCACCACCGCGTACAAGTACGGCACCCACAACCCGGACGACAACAAGCTCGACTGGCTCGACCCGTCCGACGTCTCGGTGGCGAACGGTGTGGCCACCTTCACCGCCCAGCCCTCCAGCCACACCCTGGAGAACGGCAAGCAGGCCTGGACCACCGGCCTGCTCACCACCGAGGGCACCCAGCAGGGCTTCAAGGTGAAGACCGGCGACTACGCCGAGGCCCGGGTGCAGATGCCCTCCGCGCCCGGCGCCTGGCCCGCGCTGTGGACCTGGGCGAACGGCGGCAGCGAGATCGACTCCTTCGAGTACCACCCGGACAACCCGAACCTGCTGGAGCTGACCAACCACGTCAACCCGGCGCACGACTACCTGACCGACGCCACCGACGTGAAGCCCGGCCAGTGGGTCACCATCGGCACCTACTACGGCGCCAACTCCGTCGACTGGTACGTGAACGGGGTCAAGGTCTACTCGGACAACACCGGCGTCGGGGCCAACTGGTCCGCCAACCTGATCCTCAACCTGTCGATCAGCGCCGGGCAGTACCACCCCGGCCCGAGCGGCTCCGCCCCGATCACCTTCGCGGCGGACTACGTGCGGGTCTACCGCTAGGCCTCGGCGCCGGCCTCCTGCCCCTGGACGGCGGAGAGCGGAGCGGCCAACTCCTCCAGGGAGAGCCGCTCCGCCCGGACGCCGATCGCCGCCTCCACCAGCCCGGCCGCCGCCATCAGCGAGGCGCCGATGCAGAAGGCGAGCGTGGTGTCGGCGGGCTTGCCGCTGTTCACCAGGCCGTTGAAGAGCAGCGGCCCGGTGATGCCGCCCAGCGCGGTGCCCACCGCGTAGAAGAACGCGATGCACAGCGCCCGCACCTCCAGCGGGAAGACCTCGCTCACCGTCAGGTAGGCGGCGCTCGCGCCGGCCGAGGCGAAGAACAGCACGCCCACCCAACAGGCCGTCATGGTGGTGGCGTTGAGCAGGCCCTGCTGGAAGAGCGCGGCCGTGCCGAAGAGCAGCACCCCCGACAGCAGGTAGGTCCCGGCGATCATCGGCTTGCGGCCCACGCTGTCGAAGAGGTGGCCGAGCAGCAGCGGGCCGCAGAAGTTGCCCACCGCGATCACCGCGAAGTAGTAACCGGTGTCGCCCTGCGGGACGTTGAAGAAGGTCGTCAGGATCACCGCGTAGCCGAAGGTGACCGAGTTGTAGAGGAAGGCCTGGCCGACGAAGAGCGCCAGGCCCAGGACGGTGCGCTTGGGGTAGCTGCGGAAGACCGTGCGGGCCACCGTGGTGAAGCTGACCGGTCCCTGCTCGCGCACCGTCACCCAGCCCTCGGGGGCCGGCAGCGGCTCGCCGGTCTGCTCGGTGACGGTCCGCTCGATCTCGTCGACCAGCTGGTCGGCCTCCTCGCCGCGCCCGTGGGTGAAGAGCCAGCGCGGGCTCTCCGGCACGTGCCGGCGCACCAGCAGGATCACCAGGCCCAGGGCCACGCCGATCGCGAAGGCCAGCCGCCAGCCGATGTCCGTGGCGAAGAGCGCGGTGTTCAGCAGCGCGATCGAGGCGAAGGCGCCGATCGCCGCGCCGACCCAGAAGCTGCCGTTGATGATCAGGTCGACCCGCCCGCGCACCCGGGCCGGGATCAGCTCGTCGATGGCCGAGTTGATCGCCGCGTACTCGCCGCCGATGCCGAAGCCGGTGAAGAAGCGGCAGAGGAAGAAGAACCACGCCGTCCAGGAGAACGCGGTGACGGCGGTCGCGGTGAGGTAGACCACGAGGGTGAGCATGAAGAGCTTCTTGCGGCCGAACCGGTCGGTGAGCCGGCCGAAGAAGAGCGCCCCGCAGCAGGCGCCCGCCACGTAGATGGCGGCTGCCCAGGTGGTGACCTGGCCGGTGCTGATCGCCAGCCCGCTGCCGTGCTCCGACAGCCGCCCGGCGACGTTGCCGACGATGGTGACCTCGAGGCCGTCCAGGATCCAGACCGTGCCCAGGCCGATCACGATCCGCCAGTGCCACCGCGACCAGGGCAGCCGGTCGAGCCGGGCGGGGACCTGGGTGCGGATCAGCCGCTCGGGGGCGGCGGCCGGCCCGGCGGGGACTGCTCCTGCGCCCCTCCCGGACCCGGCATCGGTGGTCGGCTCGTGCGGCATGGCGGCTCCCTTTCCAGGCCGGCGGGCGTCGGCTCCCCGCCCTCGTCAGGCTTGCGCGCCTACCCCGAGGCCGCGAGCACGAACCCGTGACCGGCCGCCCGTCGCCCGAAGGGGTGACAGGAGGCGAGGCCGGACGCCGAGCGCCTGGTCACCCCGTCGGCATGCCCACCCGCGCCTGCTCCAGGGTCTGGCGCAGCAGGGCGACGGTGGTGGCCAGCTGGTCGAGCGACTGCGCGCCCAGCGGCTCGGTCAGCCAGCTGCGCAGCCCGTCCTCGAAGGTCGCGGTGGCGGCGGCCAGCAACTGCTCGCCGGCCGCGGTCAGGCCGAGCAGGGAGGAGCGGCGGTTGCTCGGGTTCGGGCGGCGGCTCACCCAGCCCGCGGCTTCGAGCCGGTCGACCCCCTTGCTGGTCGCGCCGACGGTGATCGCGACCTCGTGGGCGAGGTCGTTGACCCGGCAGTCCTCGCGCCCGCCGATGATCCGCAGGAACTCGAACTGGCTCGTGGTCAGTCCGTGCTCGGCCCGCAGCCGCTCCCCGAGGGCGTTGTAGAGCCGGGTCTCGTACCGGACGAGGTCGGCGAACACCTGTGCGGGATCGGTCATCCGGATCACACCTTCCCAGGAAGTACATTCCATGGAATATTATTCGTCGAGGGCCAGCCCCTCGCGGATCCATGATCTCCCACCCGACCGATCCCATCCCACCCGACGCTGGAGAACCCCCATGAGCAAGGAACAGCGCACCGCCGTCGACGCCTTCTACCGGTCGACCCGGTTCGACGGCGCCCGCTCGCCCCAGGAACAGCGCGAGGCCTTCGAGGCGATGATGGTGGGCGGCCCGCCGCCGCTCGGCGTCACCTCGGCCCCGAGCACCCTCGGCGGCCGCCCGGCCCTGCAGTTCGAACCCGAGGCCGGCGTCACCGGTGGCACGATCCTCTACTTCCACGGCGGCGGCTGGATCTTCGGCTCGCCCGCCACCGCCCGGCACCTCACCGCCGCGCTCGTGCGGCGCACCGGCGCCCGGGCCCTGTCGGTCGACTACCGGCTCGCCCCGGAGCACCCGTTCCCGGCCGCCGTCGAGGACGGCGTCGCCGCCTACCGCGACCTGCTGGAGAGCGGGGTCGCGCCCGAGCAGATCGTGCTGGCGGGCGACTCGGCCGGCGGCGGGCTCTGCGTCACGACCCTGCTCGCGGCGCGCGACGCCGGTCTGCCCATGCCGGCCGCGGCGGTCGCTTTCTCGCCGTCGACGGACAGCACGCGCAGCGGCGAGAGCATGACGACCAAGCACGGGATCGACCCGCTGTTCACCCGCGAGTCGCTGCTGGCCCTGAGCCCGCACTACCTGGCCGGCCAGGACCCGCGGCAGCCGCTGCTGAGCCCGGCGATCTGCGCCGACCTCGGCGGGCTGCCCGCGCTGCTCCTCCAGGTCGGCGGCAACGAGGTGCTGCTGGACGACTCGACCCGGCTGGCGACCCGCGCGGCGGCGGCCGGCGTGGACGTGATCCTGGACGTCACGGCCGACGTGCCGCACGTGTTCCAGTCCTTCACCGGCTCGCTCGACGAGGCGGACGCGGCCCTGGACCGGGCCGGGCGCTTCATCCTCGACCAGTGGGCGCTCGCGGTGCGTTAGCCGCGCGCCGCGGCCGAACGGGTTAACGCCGCTGCCCCGACCCCGCGGGATGGGCCAGGCTAAGGAGGATGAGCGAGTCCAAGCCGTCCGTCGGCGCCGTCGACGGCGGTTCCCATCCCCTGGCGGGCGATCGCGCCGAGCAGCGGCGCCGCTGGCAGGCGCTGGCCGTCTGCCTGCTGGTCGGCTTCATGACCCTGCTGGACGTCTCGATCGTCAACGTGGCGCTGCCCTCGATCGAGCGCGGCCTCCACGCCAGCTCCGCCGACCTGTCCTGGGTGCTCTCCGGCTACGCGCTCACCTTCGGCCTGACGCTGATCCCGGCCGGGGTGCTGGGCGATCTGTGGGGGCGGCGCACCGTCTTCCTGGTCGGGCTCTGCCTGTTCACCGCCGCCTCGGCCGCCTGCGGCCTGGCGCCGACCGCCACCGTGCTGGTGCTCGCCCGCCTGGTCCAGGGGGCGGGCGGCGGGCTGCTCGGCCCGCAGATCTCCGGGCTGATCCAGCAGATGTTCACCGGCGCCGTGCGGGCCCGGGCGTTCGGCTACTTCGGTACCACGGTCGGGCTGGCCACCGCGGTCGGGCCGCTGGCGGGCGGGCTGCTGATCAACGCGGCGGGGGAGCAGACGGGGTGGCGCTGGGTGTTCTTCGTGAACCTGCCGATCGGGGTGGTGGCCTTCGTGCTCGCGCTGCGGCTGATCCCGCGCGGCGCGGGCCCCGGGGTGGGTGCCGGTCCGGGGGCGGGCCTCGCCCCGGGAGGCCGCCCCGCCCGCCGGATCGACTGGGTCGGCGTGCTGCTGCTCGCGCTGGGGCTGGTGGCGATCCTGCTGCCGCTGGTGCAGGAGCAGCAGTGGCACGGCGCGGCCAAGTGGCTGCTGCTGCCGACCGGTGTGCTCGTGCTGGCCGGCTTCGCCGGCTGGGAGCGGCGGGTGGCGGCCCGCGGCCGGCGCACCCCGCTGGTGGACCTGTCGCTCTTCGCGATCCGCTGCTACACCTTCGGCGTCACGCTCGGCCTGCTCTACTTCGCCGGCTTCACCACGGTCTTCTTCATCTTCACGCTCTACCTGCAGAGCGGTCTGGGCTACAGCGCGCTGGCGGCGGGCCTGGCGATCACCCCGTTCGCGCTCGGCTCGGCCGTCTCGGCGATGGTCGGCGGGCGCTGGGTGAGCAGGGCCGGGCGCACGGTGATCCTGGTGGGGCTGGTGGCCGTGCTGATCGGGACGGGGCTGGCCGCCCTCGCCGTCCAGCTGGTGCCCGGCCACGGTGCGGGGTGGGCGACGGCCGCGCCGCTGCTGGTGGCCGGGATCGGCTCCGGCCTGGTGATCGCGCCCAACCAGAGCCTGGCGCTGGCCGATGTGCCGGTGGCGCGCGCCGGGACGGCGGGCGGCATCCTGCAGACCGGCCAGCGCCTGGGCAGCTCGCTCGGCATCGCCGTGGTCGGCGCGGTCTTCTTCGGCCGCCTGGGCGCCGGCCACGACTGGGCCGGCGCCTTCAAGCTGGGGCTGCTGGTCGCGCTCGGTTTCGAGGCGGCGGCCCTGTGCTGCGCCCTGGCCGACCGGCGCCTCGGCGGCAAGAAGCCTGCCGGCAAGCGCGATTGACGGCAGGACCGGCCGGGCGCCCCCGACCTCAGGGTGCCAGGACCGCGCCCAGCCGCTGGGCGATCTGGCTCATCACCGGGACCAGGGCCGAACTGCCGCTCTGCTCCTCCAGGGCGCGGATCCGCGCCTCGGGGCCGGAGACGGAGAGCGCGGTGGGTGTCGGCGCGCCGGGCACCGCCACCGCGATGCAGCGCACGCCGATCTCCTGCTCCTGGTCGTCCACCACGTAGCCGGCCTCGCGGGCGGCGGCCAGCTGCGCGAACAGGGCCTCGGGGTCGGTGACGGTGAACTCGGTGTGCGCGGGCAGCGGCTGGGTGCCGAGCACGGCGCGGGCCTCGGGCTCGGGCAACTGGGCGAGCAGTGCCTTGCCCACGCCGGTGCAGTGCGGCTGGACCCGGCGGCCGACCTCGGTGAACATCCGCATCGAGCGGCGGGACTGGACCTGGCCGACGTAGACCACCTCGCCGCCTTCCAGCACGGCCAGGTTGGCGGTCTCGCCGGTGGCCTCCATCAGCTCCGCGAGGTAGGGGCGGGCCCAACTACCCAGCAGCCGCCCGGCCGTCTCGCCGAGCCGGATCAGTCTGGGGCCGAGCGTGTAGCGCCGCGCGGTGTCCTGGCGGACATATCCCTGCTGTGCGAGGGTACGAACCAGCCGGTGGATGGTGGGCATCGGCAGGCCCGAGGTGGTGGACAGCTCGCTGAGGGTGGCGACGCCGTTGGCATCGGCGAGCGCTTCCAGGAGCTGGAAGGCGCGTTCGACGGACTGCACGCTCCCTGCGGAGGAGCGCTCGGATCCGGTCGAGGCTTGGGCGGGGGTGCTGGCCACCGGCGTTCCCTTTGCTGTCGGGGGAGGAGTAGAGTCCCTGCGATCTACCTCAACAAACCGTTGAAATTCTGTATCGCGGAAACTAGTGTCCACCTTACAGAATCGAACTCGCCAGTAGGTGGGTCGGATCAGATGAGGGAAGCCCCATCGGAGCTCCCTACACAGGTTCTACCGTCCAAGGAGTGTCCTGCCCATGGCTACAGACCAGGGACCCGCCCCCACCCTCCGGCCGGAGGCGTCCTCAGGTACCGCTGCCGCCCCGCTCGTCACCATCGCGGGGGAGCGCGTCGCCCGGGCGGAGGAGGTGCTCACCCCCGAGGCGGTCGCCTTCGTGGTCGGCCTCCATCGGACCTTCGAGGGCCGTCGGCAGGAGCTGCTCGCCCGCCGCCGCACCCGCCGCGCCGAGATCGCCCGGGCCGGCACGCTCGACTTCCTGCCCGGGACCGCCGAGATCCGCGCCGCGGACTGGCAGGTCGCCCCGGCACCCCGGGCGCTGCAGGACCGCCGGGTCGAGATCACCGGGCCCACCGACCGCAAGATGGTGATCAACGCCCTCAACTCCGGGGCCAAGGTCTGGCTGGCCGACTTCGAGGACGCCACCTCGCCCACCTGGCACTCGGTGGTCACCGGCCAGCTCAACCTGATCGACGCCTACGAGGGCCGGATCGACTTCACCTCGCCCGAGGGCAAGGCGTACACGCTGCGGCCCGCCGCCGAACTCGCCACCGTGGTGGTCCGCCCGCGCGGCTGGCACCTGGACGAGGCCCACCTGCTGGTGGACGGCACCCCGGTGTCCGGCGCGCTGTTCGACTTCGGCCTCTACTTCTTCCACAACGCCGCGCGGCTGCTCGCCAAGGGCCCCGAGGACCCCAACTCCGGGCCGTACTTCTACCTCCCGAAGACCGAGAGCCACCTGGAGGCGCGGCTCTGGAACGAGGTCTTCAGCCACGCGCAGGCCCAGCTCGGCATCGAGCACGGCACCATCCGGGCCACCGTGCTGATCGAGACGATCACCGCCGCCTTCGAGATGGAGGAGATCCTCTACGAGCTGCGCGACCACGCCGCCGGGCTGAACGCGGGCCGCTGGGACTACCTCTTCTCGATCGTCAAGAACTTCCGCGACGCCGGCGAGCACTACATCCTGCCGGACCGCAACAGCGTCGGCATGACCTCGCCGTTCATGGCCGCCTACGCCCGCCTGCTGGTGCAGACCTGCCACAAGCGCGGCGCCCACGCGATCGGCGGGATGGCCGCCTTCATCCCCAGCCGCAAGGACCCCGAGGTCAACGCGGCGGCGCTGGCCAAGGTCAAGGCGGACAAGGACCGGGAGGCCGCGGGCGGCTTCGACGGCTCCTGGGTGGCCCACCCCGACCTGGTCCCGGTGGCCCGCGCCAGCTTCGACGCGGTGCTCGGCGAGCGGCCCCACCAGAAGGAGAACCCCGGCTCCCCGGAGCAGGTGACGGCTGCCGAACTGCTCGACATCGCCGGCGCCGGCGGCTCCTGCACCCAGGCCGGCCTGCAGAACGCGGTCGCCGTCGGCCTGCGCTACTGCGAGGCCTGGCTGCGCGGGCTGGGCGCGGTCGGGATCTTCAACATGATGGAGGACGCGGCCACCGCCGAGATCTCCCGCTCGCAGATCTGGCAGTGGATCCACAACGGCGTGGTGCTCGCCGACACCGGTGAGAAGGCCACCGCCGAGCTGACCCGCCGTCTGGTCGCCGAGGAACTGGCCGCGATCAAGGCCGAACTCGGGGACGAGGCCTACGCGGCGGGCCGGTGGGCCCAGGCGCGCGAACTCTTCGAGCAGGTCTCGCTCGCCGAGGACTTCGTCGACTTCCTGACGCTGCCAGGCTACGCACTGCTCGGCTGAGTCCGTAGTGCCGTTTCGTACGGTCCGCCGGGGCGAACACTCCCCGGCGGACCATGCACTTTCCCGAAAGGCCCCTCCCATGGTCCGCATGTTCCTCAACGGCCAGGCGATGCGCGGCGGCGAGTTCCACCCGCTGCTCGGCGATGCGCCCTTCCTCGGCGTGGTCCGCACCGCCCCCGGCCACCGCTTCTTCTCCATCCGCGACGTCTGCCCCGGCCTGCTGCCCGACCCGGCGGTCGACACCGCCATCGAGGGCGAACTGTACGAGGTGTCCCTGGAGTTCCTGCGCGACGTGCTGCTCCCGGGCGAGCCGCCCGAGCTGGCGTTCGGCGTGATCAAGCTCGCCGACGGCAGCGCCTGCTTCTCGATGGTGCTCGCCCCCGGTGAACTGGAGCGCGGCGTCCACAAGGAGATCACCGAGTTCGGCGGCTGGCGCGCCTGCCTGGCCACGCTGGGCCGCGAGTTCTGATTCCCGACCGCCGATGGCCGCGGTGCCCCCGCGGCCGTCGGCAGTGTGCGCCCTAAAAGTCTGCATACGAAGAGGTCTCTCGGGTCGTCGACCCTCGCTTCAACGAGTTGTTGAAGTTCTCCCCCTCGAACCCTTGACGCCCGCTCGGCCTGCCGCCTACCGTCATTTTCGCATCCTAAAAGCAATATTCCGCATCATGGAATACGAGCCGACGCAGGAGTTCCCCGATGCCTCGAATGACAGCCGCCCGCGCGGCAGTTGAGATCCTCAAGCGCGAAGGCGTCGAGGTCGCGTTCGGCGTGCCGGGCGCCGCGATCAACCCCTTCTACGCCGCGCTCAAGGCCGGTGGCGGGATCCGGCACACGCTGGCCCGGCACGTCGAGGGCGCCTCGCACATGGCCGAGGGCTACACCCGGACCCGGGCCGGCAACATCGGCGTCTGCATCGGCACTTCGGGGCCGGCCGGCACCGACATGATCACCGGGCTCTACTCGGCGATCGCCGACTCGATCCCGATCCTGTGCATCACCGGGCAGGCCCCGGTCGCCAAGCTGCACACCGAGGACTTCCAGGCCGTCGACATCGCCTCGATCGCCAAGCCGGTCACCAAGGCCGCGACGACCGTCCTGGAGGCCGCACAGGTTCCCGGCGTCTTCCAGCAGGCCTTCCACCTGATGCGCTCCGGCCGTCCCGGCCCGGTCCTGATCGACCTGCCGATCGACGTCCAGCTGACCGAGATCGAGTTCGACCCGGAGACCTACGAGCCGCTGCCGGTCTACAAGCCGGCCGCGACCCGGGCCCAGATCGAGAAGGCGATCGGCTTCCTGCTGGAGTCGCAGCGACCGCTGATCGTCGCCGGCGGCGGCATCGTCAACGCCGACGCGGCCGACCTGCTGGTCGAGTTCGCCGAGCTGACCGGCACCCCGGTCATCCCCACCCTGATGGGCTGGGGCACCATCGCGGACGACCACGAGCTGAACGCCGGCATGGTCGGCGTGCAGACCGCGCACCGCTACGGCAACGCCAACTTCCTGGCCTCGGACTTCGTCCTGGGCATCGGCAACCGCTGGGCCAACCGCCACACCGGCTACAAGCTGGACGTCTACCGCGGCGAGCGGAAGTTCGTCCACGTCGACATCGAGCCCACCCAGATCGGCCGGATCTTCGCCCCCGACTTCGGCATCGCCTCCGACGCCAGGGCCGCGCTGCAGCTCTTCGTCGAGGTGGCCAAGGAGCTCAAGGCCGCCGGCCAGCTGCCGGACCGCACCGAGTGGGTCGCCGCCACCCAGGAGCGCAAGGCCACCCTGCAGCGCCGCACCCACTTCGACGACATCCCGATGAAGCCGCAGCGCGTCTACGAGGAGATGAACAAGGCCTTCGGTCCTGAGACCCGCTACGTCACCACCATCGGCCTGTCCCAGATCGCCGGCGCGCAGATGCTGCACGTCTACAAGCCGCGCCACTGGATCAACTGCGGCCAGGCCGGCCCGCTCGGCTGGACCATCCCGGCCGCCCTCGGCGTCGCCACCGCCGACCCCGAGACCCCGGTCGTCGCGCTCTCCGGCGACTACGACTTCCAGTTCATGCTGGAGGAACTGGCGGTCGGCGCCCAGCACCGGATCCCCTACGTCCACGTCCTGGTGAACAACGCCTACCTGGGCCTGATCCGGCAGGCGCAGATCGGTCTGGACATCAACTTCCAGGTCAACCTGGAGTTCGAGAACCTCAACTCCCCGGAGCTGGGCGTCTACGGCGTCGACCACGTCAAGGTCGTCGAGGGCCTGGGCTGCAAGGCGATCCGGGTCACCGACCCGAACGAGCTGGGTGCCGCCTTCGAGCAGGCCAAGAAGCTCGCCGCCGAGCACCGCGTCCCGGTCGTGGTCGAGGCGATCCTGGAGCGGATCACCAACATCGCGATGAGCCGGACGGCCGACATCAGCGACGTCAGCGAGTTCGAGGAGCTGGCCACCGAGCCCGGCCACGCCCCCACCGCGATCAAGCCGCTGAAGGTCTGATCCGCATACCGTGATGCCCCTGCCGGCTCGGGGCCGGCAGGGGCATCAGGCTGCCCGGGGCCGACCCCGGGCGGGCCGGGTCAGCGGGCCTTGGCGAGCTGGCCGGCGGGGCAGGGGTTGCCGCGCAGGAAGGAGTAGCTGGCGGTGATCCGGTAGGTGCCGGGGTTGGGGGCGTAGAGCGTCGTCCACTCGCCGGCCGAGGCCAGGCAGCCGGCCGTCGCCGAACCGGAGCGGTCGCCGGCGATGCCCAGCCAGGGGGACCAGGGCAGCAGCAGGTGCACCCGTCCCGGCACCGGGACGGAGACGGTCAGCTCGGCCGGTCCGGCCTGCTGCACCACGGCCGGCGGCGCGGCCAGCGGGGTCGCGTCGGTGAAGCGGTACAGGCGCCAGCCGCCCTGCTGCCAGATGGGCTGCAGCCAGGGCTGGCCGGCCGCCACCAGGGCGGCCTCGTCCACCGCGGCGTCGTCCGGCCGGTCGCTGGAGAGCGCCACGAAGCCCACGCCCCAGCGCTGCAGCCAGGCGTGGTAGTCGGTGGGGGCCAGCTTGTCGGTGTAGAAGAGCGGGTTGCGGGTGACGTCCGCCTGCCGGTTCCAGCCGCGCGCCAGGTCGACGTACGGGGCGATCCCGCTGGCCTCCCAGTGCGAGGCGAGCGGGACCACCTCGACCCGGCTGCGGTCGGCGCCGACCCGGTGCAGCTCGTTGATCAGCGCGGTGCTGTCCGTGGCGGCCTTGGACACCGGCACGGTCACCAGCAGGTCGCCCAGGGTGCGCCCGGCCAGCCAGCAGGCCACCGCGGTGAAGGCGAGCGCGGTGGCCACCGCCCGGCGCCGGGACTGGCGGGAGTTCAGCAGCACGGCGAGCAGCACGGTGCCGGCGAAGAGCAGGCTGAGCCGCTCCACGTTGCTGCCCACCGGCGAGGGGATCAGCCAGACCAGCACCACCCCGAGTGCGTAGACCAGCGCCCCGCGCCGCACCGCCGTCCAGCCGCCTGGCACCACGAAGGCCACCGCCACCGCGGCGGCCACCACCGGCGCCGCCGCCCACCAGTCGAAGGGCTGCACCCCGGAGAAGGGGAAGAGCAGCGTGGTGGCGGCCACCACCACGACCGGGGCGACGGCCAGCGGGTAGCTGTCCCGGCGCCGGGCCGTCAGGAACAGCGCGGCGGCCACCACCTCCAGGAAGAGGCCGACCACCGGACTGCCCATGGTGGCCAGCGCCGAGAGGGCGAAGAGCGTGGTGCGCCGCAGCCGCGGCCCGCCGGCGCTGAAGGCGACCACCGTGGCCGCCAGCCCGAAGGCCACCCCGATCGCGAAGGTCACCCGCCCCGAGGCGACGTCGCACCAGAGGGCGAACGCCGTCCACAGCGCGGGCGCCATCGGGCGGGCCAGGCCGGAGCGGGTGAGCAGCGTGGCGGCCAGCGCGGCGGAGGCGGTGCCGGCCAGCATGCCGGTGGTGCGCACCCCGAGCAGGCCCATCAGGTAGGGCGACAGCACGCTGTAGGAGGCGGGGTGCATCCCGCCGTACCAGGACAGGTTGTAGGCCGAGTCCGGGTGCTGGCGGGTGAACTCGGTCCACGCGTACTGGGCCGCCAGGTCGCCCGCGTCGTTGGCCAGCGCCAATGCCCAGACCAGGTGCAGCATTCCGGCCAGCAGGGTGGCGGCGAACACCGGGTGGCGCAGCGCGGCGGGCAGGCGGGCAGCGGGGATCGCTGGCCCCACGGTGGTCATATGGTCTCTTTCGGCCGTCGAGGAGCGGTGTGCGGTCAGCGGTGCTGAACACCAGTAACCTACGGTGCCTCACCTCACG
The DNA here is from genome assembly GCF_035976515.1 of Kitasatospora sp. NBC_01302. Classification (NCBI taxonomy): domain Bacteria; kingdom Bacillati; phylum Actinomycetota; class Actinomycetes; order Kitasatosporales; family Streptomycetaceae; genus Kitasatospora; species Kitasatospora sp. NBC_01302. The sequence continues at coordinate 2,146,654 of NZ_CP108404.1, read as the reverse complement.
ACGCGCCACAGCCCCGGACCCTCGCCGTGGGTCCGGGGCTGCGGTCCGTCCGCCGGGAGGCGGACGGAGTCCGGGTCACGCACCGTCCCTGGGCGGCCCGGAGTCTGGTGGATGCGTGGATGCGTGATGCGTGATGCGTGGATGCAGCCAGTGGTGCGCGGGCGTCAGTCCCGCGCGGCCAGCTCCCGGGCGGCCCGGGCGCAGGTGAGCGCGATCTGGTCCTCGTTGACGGTGGTCAGGGTGTCCTTCTCCACCACGGCGTTGCCGTTGACGAAGAGCGCGGTCAGCGGCGGCAGGGCGCCCATGGTCAGCGCCGCCACCGGGTCGGCGATCGAGGAGTGCAGGAGGCCGTCGACCTTCCACAGCGCCAGGTCGGCGAGCTTGCCCGCCTCGATCGAGCCGATCTCGTCCTGCCGGCCCAGCACCCGGGCGCCGCCCATGGTGCCCAGGCGCAGCGCACCGCGCGCGGTCAGCGCGTCGGGGCGGCCGTGCAGCCGGTTGATCAGCAGCGCGTTGCGCAGCTCGGTGCCCAGCTCGCCGGACTCGTTGGAGGCGGTGCCGTCCACGCCCAGGCCCACCGGTACCCCGGCCGCCAGCATGGCCGGGACGCGGGCGATGCCGGCCGCCAGGCGTGCGTTGGAGGAGGGGCAGTGCGCCACACCGGTGCCGGTCTCGGCGAACTTGGCGATGTCGGAGTCGTTCATGTGCACGCAGTGAGCCATCCAGACGTCCTCGCCCAGCCAGCCGGTGGACTCGAAGTAGTCGGTGGGGCCCATGCCGAACAGCTCCTTGCAGAACTGCTCCTCCTCGGCCGTCTCGGAGCCGTGGGTGTGCAGCCGCACGCCCTTGCGGCGGGCCAGCACGGCGGTCTCGCGCAGCAGCTCGGTGGAGACCGAGAAGGGCGAGCAGGGCGCGATGGCGACGTGCAGCATCGAGCCGAAGGAGGCGTCGTGCCAGCGGTCCACCGCCGCCTCGGAGGCGATCAGGATCTCCTCGGTGCTCTCCACCGCGTGGTCCGGCGGCAGGCCGCCGTCCTTCTTGCTGCGGTCCATCGAGCCGCGCAGCGCGGTGAAGCGCAGGCCCAGCGACTGGACGGCCTCGATGGAGGCGCCCAGGATGTCGCCGCGGCCCTTGGGGAAGACGTAGTGGTGGTCGCTGGCGGTGGTGCAGCCGGACTTGAGCAGGGCGGCGGCCGAACCGAGGCTGGCGGCGTGCACCAGCTGGTCGTCGATCCGGGCCCAGGTCGGGTAGAGCGCGACCAGCCAGTCGAAGAGGATGTTGTCCTGGGCCAGCCCCCGGGTGATCCACTGGTAGAAGTGGTGGTGGGTGTTGACCAGGCCCGGGGTGACCAGGTGGCCCTCGGCGTTGATCCGGCGCACCACGTTGTCCAGCCACTGCGGCGCGGGACCGTCCCCGACCGACTCGATGAGGTTGCCCTTGATCACGACGTGGCCGCGGGCGTACTCGGTGTCGGTGGCGTCGACGGTGGCGATCGCGGCGTTCTCGATCACGATCCGCTGATCGGCGGGCGGGGGCTGGACTGCCATGGTGACTCCTAGGGAGTGGGGGAGGGTTGGGCCGCTCGGGCGCGCGGGCCCAGATGGTGGAAGAGCAGGTTGAGCAGGACCGCGCTGACGCAGCCGACCGAGATGCCCGAGTGCAGCAGGGTGCGCAGCGCCGGCGGGAAGGCGTCGTAGAAGTCCGGTACGGCGATCGGGATGATTCCGACGCCGAGCGAGACCGAGACCAGCAGGACGTTGGACCCGGACTCCAGCCCGGCCTCGGCCAGCGTCCGCACGCCGCTGGCCGCCACCGTGCCGAAGAGCACGATCCCGGCGCCGCCGAGCACCGGCTGCGGCACCAGCGAGACCACCGCGCCCAGCCGCGGGAAGAGCCCCAGGACCACCAGGATCCCGCCGGCTGCGGCCACCACGAAGCGGCTGCGGACCTTCGTCAGCGCGACCAGCCCGATGTTCTGGGCGAAGGCGCTGCAGGCGAAGCCGTTGAAGACCGGGCTGAGCGCGGTGGCCAGGCCGTCCGCGCGCAGCCCCGCGGCCAGCACGGCCTCGTCGGCCGGGCGTTCGACGATCCGGCCGAGCGCCAGCATGTCCGCTGTGGACTCCGTCATCGAGACCACCATCACGATGCACATCGAGATGATCGCCGCGGGGTCGAGGACCGGGGCGCCGAAGTGGAAGGGGGCGGGCAGCGCGAAGAGCTGTGCGTCCCGCACCGCGCCGAAGTCGGCCAGGTGCAGCGGGAAGGCCAGCAGGGTGCCGGCCAGCAGGCCCAGCAGCAAGGAGAGTTGCTGCCAGAAGCCGCGCAGCACCCGGTTGAGGAGCACCACGACGGCCAGCGTGAGCGCGGCCAGCACGATGGCGTGCACCGAGCCGTAGCCCGGTGCTCCCGGACTCTCCCCGCCGCGCGCCCAGTTCACCGCCACCGGCAGCAGCGACACCCCGATCAGGGTGATCACCGTGCCCTGCACGACGGGCGGGAAGAACCGGATCAGCCGGCAGAAGTACGGCGCCGCCAGGAAGCACAGGGCTCCCGCGACGATCACCGCCCCGAAGACGACCGGCAGGGCGTCCTTCGGGCTGTGCTCCTTGGCGATCGCGAGCACGGGGGCCACGCCCGCGAACGAGACGCCGTTGACGAACGGCAGCCGGGCGCCGATCCGCGAGCGGGTCCGGCCGCCCAGGCCGAGCGTCTGGAGCAGGGTGGCCAGGCCTGCGGTGAACAGGCTGGCCGAGATGAGCAGGGCCAACTCGCCGGGCCCGAGCCCGACGCCGGCGCCGATGATGAGCGGGGGTGCGACCACGCCCGCGTACATCGCGGCGACGTGCTGCAGACCGGTGCCGAACAGGCGCACCGGGGGCAGGAGTTCGTCCACGGGGTGGACGAGCTGGGAGGATCCGCCGTCGGTACTGCTGGTGGAGCGGAGTGCCATGTCGAGCTCCTCTGGTGCTCGCGGCTCTCGGCGCGCCCGTGGCGCTGGGGACGTGGTGGTGGAACCGGGCCCGAGGGCGGGACGGCGGGTCGAGGATCCCTCGGGCTGCGTCTCCAGCTCCCCGGGCCGGCCGCCGTGGGGCGAGCACGATCTCCGGTGGGTGGGGGTGGAGAGACAGGTGGAACGGGTGGAGCTGCTGGTGGCGCTGCTGCCGCAGGCGGAACCGGGCGCCCGGCGCGGGGGGTTGGGACGCAGGGCGCGGTTCACGGTCAGGCCACCGGGATGACCGGGGTGACGCCCTCGCGGTGCACGGTGCCCTCGATGAGGCCGTACATCCGGTCGGCGGCGTAGTAGACCTCGTTCTCGTTCTTCAGGTCGAAGGGCGAGAGGTCGACCAGGAAGTGGTGCTTGTTCGGCAGCTCCAGGCGGACCTCGTCCACCTCGGCGCGGTTGTTCAGCACCCGGGTGCCCATCGCGTGCAGGGTCTGCTGCAGCGAGTAGGAGTAGGTCTCCGCGAAGGCCTCCAGCAGGTGGCGGCGCACGTGCTGGTAGGAGCGGTTCCAGTTCGGCTGGGCCTCGCCCTCCTGGCCGCGGTAGTTGTAGGCCCAGCGGGCGGTCACCTGGGTGGCCAGGATCCGGTCGTAGGCCTCCTGCAGGGTGGTGTACTTGTCCTTGATGTAGCCCCAGAACTCGGAGTTGGTCGTGTTCATCACGATCAGGTCCTTGAGGCCGGAGATCACCTGGACGGACTCGCCGTCGTAGACGATCTCGCTGGTGCGCACCTCGCCGCCGTCCCGGACGAAGGAGTGGCCGACCTCCTCCGAGCCGATGAAGCGCGAGGTGTTGTCCGGGGTCTTGATCCGGTTCCAGGAGTACTCCTCGATCCGGATCCGGGCGCCGTGCACCACGCCGCGCTCGGTGTCGTCGACGAAGTGCCGCGCCAGCGTTATGCCGAAGGCCTCGGCCGACTCGATGCCGTACTCCTTGGCGAAGGCGTAGACGGTGTTCTTGGTGGTGTCGGTGGGCAGGCAGTTGGCGTTCGAGCCGGTGAGGTGGACGTCCTCGAACTCGCCCTGGAGGGCGACCGAGACGTTGAGGTCCTTGATCTCGTGACGAGTGCTGTCACGGTAGACCCGGACGATGCGGTTCTCCGCCTTGCCGTACTGGTTCTGACCGAGCACGTGGGCCATCGTCGGCTCCTAGCTGTCTAGCTTCCGCGGTAGACGGAATATCCGAAGGGGTTCAGCAGCAGCGGCACGTGGTAGTGGTGCTGCGCGGGCGCGACCGTGAAGACGATCGAGACCTCGGGGAAGAACGGCGTCTCGCTGGACTTCTGCCGGTAGTACGCGGCGGTGTCGAAGCGGAGCCGGACGACCGAGCCCGCCTCCACGGCCGGCAGGTCCTTGGCCCGGCCGTCGGAGTCCGTGGCGCAGGTGCCGAGCACCTGCCAGCCACCCTCGGTGGTGAGTGCGAGCTCGACCGGAACGCCCTCGGCCGGTCGGCCGAGGCTGGTGTCGAGCACGTGGGTGGAGATGCCAGTCATGGCGGAAGTGACCTTACTGGTAATGGATGTGACGGACCGTCAGATCTCTGCTTGTGGGCGACAGGGGTCGACCGGTCATCATTGTCCGACGTGACGTCAGTTGAGCGGCTCATCCAGCAGTCGGTTGAGCCGGATGTCGTTGATCCTGCGCAGCTCGTCCCGGACGATCCCGGCCTCGGCGGCCGCGGAGTTGGGGTGGCGCTCGCGCAGTGCGGCGAGCATGGTGGCCGCGGTGCGCCCGGTGGCGCAGATCAGGAACACGTGGCCGAACTTCGCCTCGTAGGCGGCATTGGCCTCGTCCAGTTCGGCAAGGAGTGCTTGGTCCACTCCCTGGATGCCGGCCTGCTCGCGCTCGGAGGTGGCGTCGCCCGCCTTGGGCTTGCCGATCCGGGCGTGGCCGGCCATGGCGTCGTTCAGATCGGCGACCGACAGCTCCCGCATCGCCGCCTCGTTGGCGGCCAGCAGGGCCGAGCGGTCGGGCCAGGGGCGGCTGCCGGCGACGGCGGCGGCCCAGCGGGGGCTGGAGCAGACCTCGAGCAGCGTCCGCTCCAGCTCGGCGTCCGGGGTCTTGGCCAGCGCCGCGAGGGCATCGGCCGCGTCAGCGGTCGCATGGGGGTGGTTGGTCACGGGTGGACCTCCTGAAGAGTGGTGCCACCCGCAAAAACTAGATCCACCACCCCGGGGCGTCAACAGTTTGTTGAAGCCTTGGTGGTTACGTTTCGAACCGCCCGCGGTCCGGGACCGCTTTCGTGTGCGATCCACCAAGTGTGCCCGGCTTGCCCGTCGATGAGACTGGCCCGACCGGGCAGTCCCGGTCTCAGCCGGACTTCGGTCCCTCGACCTGGCGGTTCAGGTAGTTGTACACCGTGAACCGGCTGACGCCCAGGGCGGAGGCGACCGTCTCCACCCCGTGCCGCACGGTGAAGGCGCCGCGCTCCTCCAGCAGGGCGACGACCCGCTGCTTCTCCAGCCGGTCCAGCTCGCTGAGCGGACGGCCGTCGAACTGGCGGGTCATCTCGGCCAGCAGGCGGTCGAGCGCGCTGCTCAGGTGGGGCAGCCGCACGGCGAGGGCCGGGTGGCCGTCCCACTCCAGGACCACGTCGTCCTGCTTCGCCTGCGCGACGGCGAGCGGGGTGGCGCCCACCGCGTCCAGCAGTGGCTTTATCGCTCGGGCGAGCGGGTGTTCCAGGGCGTCGCTCACTGCGTATCCACTCCTTCGGGCGCCTCGGGCTCGGTCTTGGTCCCGGGCAGCACGCTGACCTGGACGGAGATCCGGTTCGCACCGGCGTCCAGGGTGTCGTGCAGCAGTCGGGCGACCGCGGCGAGCACCTGCTCGGCCTCGCCCTCGGCGCTGGTCCCGAAGGGGCCGACCGAGACGGCCAGGCCGGCCTCGTCGACCGCCCGGCGGGCCGCCGCGGCGTGGTCGGGGAAGGTGACCAATTCGAACGGTTCTGTCGTGAACTCCACCATCAATCGCACCAGCTCACTCTAGCGAGCGGCGCGTCGCGCAGGGGGGCGCGGCGGGGGTCGATGGTGCGGCGGCGGCCAGCGGGTTCAACAAACTGTTGCAGGAGTCTTGACACTCCCTCGGGTGCTCATGGCAAGCTTCCACCAAGCAGAATCCTTCTTCCGCATGATGGAAATCGTGAGGTGAAGGCCCCGCCGGCCGACCGTCGGGGGAGAAGAAGTGAAAGGTGAGGGACGTGACAGCCGCTTCCGAGCACAGCTACACGGTCAACCTGTCGATCCTGTTCAGCGAGCTCCCGTTGCTGGAGCGCCCCGCCGCCGCGGCTGCCGCCGGCTTCACCGCGGCCGAGCTGTGGTGGCCGTTCGGCACCGAGGCCGCGCCGTCCGACGGCGAACTGGACGCGCTGCGCAAGGCCTTCGACGACGCCGGGGTCCGGCTGACCGGCCTGAACTTCCTGGACGACCTCACGGTCGGCGCCAAGGGCACCGTCTCGCTGCCCGCCGAGCGCGACCGGTTCCGGTCGAACATCCCGGTGGCCACCGCGCTCGCCCGGTCGCTGGGCGCCGGTGCGCTCAACGCGCTCTACGGCAACCGGGTCGCCGGCGTCCCGGCGGCCGAGCAGGACGCGCTCGCGCTGGAGAACCTCACCCTCGCCGCCCGGGCCGCCCACTCGATCGGCGCGATCCTGCTGATCGAGGCGCTCAACAGGGTGGACGCACCGGACTACCCGCTGCACACCGCCAAGGCCGCGGTCGAGGTGGTCGACCGGGTCAACGAGGCCACCGGGCTCGGCAACGCCAAGTTCCTCTGCGACTTCTACCACCTGGCCGTCAACGGCGAGGACCTGGCCGCGGTCGTCGCCGACCACGCCGACCGGATCGGCCACGTGCAGATCGCCGACAACCCGGGCCGCAACGAGCCCGGCACCGGCGGGCTGGACTTCGAGGACCTGCTGGGCCGCCTCACCGCGGCCGGCTACCGCGGCCGGATCGGCCTGGAGTACAAGCCGTCCACGGGCGTCAGTGCCGACAGCTTCGCCTGGCTGCCGCGCGAGCTGCGCGCCGGCTGACCTGCCGCCGGCCCACCCGCACCCGCCCTCCCTGATTCAATCTCCCCTCGTACAAAAGGATTCAACGCGATGAGCGCCTCCCGCAAGATCGCCTTCATCGGCCTCGGCATCATGGGCAGCCCGATGGCCGCCAACCTGGTCAAGGCCGGGCACCACGTGACCGGCTTCAACCTCACGCAGCCGCAGATCGACGCCCTGGTGGCGGCCGGCGGCCACGGTGCGAGCAGCATCGCGGACGCGGTCAAGGACGCCGAGGTGGTCATCACCATGGTCCCCGCCGACCCGCAGGTCGAGCAGGTCGTCCTCGGCGAGGGCGGCGTGCTGGAGCACGCCAGGCCCGGCTCGCTGGTGATCGACATGTCCTCGATCACCCCGCAGACCTCGATCAAGGTCGAGGCCGCCGCCAAGGAGAAGGGCATCCGCACCCTGGACGCCCCGGTCTCCGGCGGCGAGGCGGGCGCGGTCGAGGCGGTGCTCTCGATCATGGTCGGTGGCGCTGCCGAGGACTTCGCCGAGGCCAAGCCGCTCTTCGACGTGCTCGGCACCACCGTGATCCACGTCGGCCCCAGCGGTGCCGGCCAGACGGTCAAGGCCGCCAACCAGCTGATCGTGGCGGTGAACATCCAGGTGGTGGCCGAGGCCGTGGTCTTCCTGGAGAACGCGGGCGTGGACCTGCCGGCCGCGCTGGACGTGCTCGCGGGCGGCCTGGCCGGCTCCACGGTGCTGAACCGCAAGAAGGCCAACATGACCGAGCGGCAGTTCGCCCCGGGCTTCCGGATCGACCTGCACCACAAGGACATGGGCATCGTCACCGCCGCCGCGCGCGCCGTCGAGGCGCCGCTGCCGGTGGGCTCGCTCGTCGCCCAGCTGGTCGCCTCGGCCCGCGCCAACGGCGACGGCTCGCTCGACCACTCGGCGCTGCTGCGCGGCGTGGAGCGCCTGGCGGGCCGCGAGGTCAAGTAAGCAGACCCCGCTCATCACAGACTCCTCCTGGTGGCGTGTACCTGTCCGGTCGTGCCCGCGTCACCAGGAGGGCCCTTTCGACCAGCGGGCGAGCTGGGGCGAGAATCCGCTCCCCGCTGGTCGTGCCAACCGGCGGCGCGGGCGCACTTCGGTCGTGCGCCCGGCCGCCCGGCCCCCTCCCGCCGAGGGGAGCCCCCCGTACGTCGGAAGCGGGACGGGGGGAAACGGCGGGAGGGGGTCGCACCCTGCTTCGATCATGGAGCATGTGATCGACCGTCAGTTCAGCTCGACTCGGAAGTGAGGCCAGCACCATGCCCGCCACCCCCACCCAGGGCCACGTGGTCGTAGCTCCCGACAAGTTCAAGGGCACCCTGGAGGGTGCCGAGGTCGCCGCGCGGCTGGCCGCGGGCATCCGCCGGGTGGTGCCCGGCGTCGAGGTCCGTGAACTGCCGGTGGCCGACGGCGGCGAGGGCACGCTGGCCGCCGCACTGGCCGCCGGGTTCACCCGGATCCCGGTCAAGGTGGCCGGCCCCACCGGCCTGCCGGTGGACGCCGCGATCGCCGTCAAGGGCAGCACCGCCGTGGTCGAGCTCGCCCAGGCCTCGGGCCTGGCCCGGCTCCCCGGCGGACGCACCGCCCCGCTGGCGGCCGGCTCCTTCGGGGTCGGCCAGCTGATCGGCCGGGCCGTGGGCCTGGGCGTCAAGCGGGTCGTGCTGGGCCTGGGCGGCAGTGCCTGCACCGACGGCGGTGCGGGCATGGTCCAGGCGCTCGGCATCGGCCTGTACGACGCCGAGGGCGGCGAACTGCCGCCGGGCGGTGCGGCCCTGCGCCGGCTGCACCGCCTCGACCTCGGCTCGCTGGCGGACACCCTGAACGGGGTCGAGGTCGTGGTCGCCTGCGACGTGGACAATCCGCTGCTCGGCCCGCGCGGCGCCACCGCCGTCTACGGACCGCAGAAGGGCGCGGACGGCGCGGAGCTGGTGGTGCTGGAGGCGGGCCTGACCCGGTGGGCCGAGGTGGTCGGTGCGACCATCGGCGCCGACTTCCGGCAGGCTCCCGGCGCCGGGGCGGCGGGCGGGGTCGGCTTCGCCGCCCTGGCGCTGCTCGGCGCCACCATGCGGCCCGGCATCGAGCTGCTGCTCGAACTGCTGGGCTTCGACGAGGCCGTGCGTGGGGCACGCCTGGTCGTGACCGGCGAGGGCTGCCTGGATGCGCAGACGCTCCACGGCAAGGCCCCCGCCGGGGTCGCCGCCGCGGCCACCGGGGCGGGGGTTCCGGTGGCCGCGGTGGCCGGCCGGCTCGAACTGGCCGAGAGCCAGTGGCGCCGGGCCGGGTTCGTGGCCGCGTACGCGCTGACCGACCTGGCCGAACAGCCGGGGGACAGCCTCACCAAGGCCGCCGAACTCGCCGAGGTGGCGGGGGAGCGGCTGGCCCGGGACCTGCTCCGCTGAGACCGCCCGAGCGCCCACCGGGACCGCTCCTGCGGCATTCATTCATCGTATTTTCCTACATTGACGTTTTGTTGAAGGCGGGCCTAGGCTCCGAGCCACCCCCACAGCAGCGCAAGCCCAGTCGGAGGTCCTGATGCAGCAGTTCGGCACCCCTCACGCATCGACTGAGGTGATCCGCTCCCGGCGTGTGGTGCTCCCCGACGGCGAGCGCCCGGCCGACGTCCTGGTGCGCGAGGGCCGGATCGAGCGGATCGCCGCCCACGGCTCGCTCGCCGAATCCGGTGCCGCGCTCACCGACCTCGGCGACCTCGCGCTGCTGCCCGGCCTGGTCGACACCCACGTGCACGTCAACGAGCCGGGCCGCACCGAGTGGGAGGGCTTCGCCAGCGCCACCCGGGCCGCCGCGGCCGGCGGGGTCACCACCGTCATCGACATGCCGCTCAACTCCATACCGCCGACCACCACGGTGGCGGGCCTGGCGGCCAAGCGGGGCATCGCCGAGGGGCAGGCCTGGGTGGACCTCGGATTCTGGGGCGGTGCCGTCCCCGGCAACACCGGGGACCTCGAAGCGCTGCACCGGGCCGGGGTGTTCGGCTTCAAGAGCTTCCTGTCGCCGTCCGGCGTCGACGAGTTCCCGCACCTCGAACAGCCCGAGCTTCAGGCGGCGCTCACCGAGCAGGCCAGGCTCGGGGCGCTGGCGATCATCCACGCCGAGGACCCGGCGGTGCTCGCCGCCGCCCCGCAGGTCCCCGGCGTGCACTACCGCGACTACCTCGCCTCGCGGCCCGACGACTCCGAGGCCGCCGCCGTCGCCCGGCTGCTGCGGACCGCCGAGCGCACCGGCGCCCGGGTGCACATCCTGCACGTCTCCTCGGCGGCGGTGCTGCCGCTGCTGGCCCAGGCCCGGGCGGCCGGTGTACGGGTCACGGCCGAGACCTGCCCGCACTACCTGACGCTGGCAGCCGAGGAGATACCGGACGGCGACACCGCCTTCAAGTGCTGCCCGCCGATCCGCGACGAATCCAACCGCGACCGGCTCTGGGAGGCCCTGGCGGCCGGCGAGTTCATCGGCGTGGTCTCCGACCACTCGCCGTCCACCGCAGATCTGAAGCTCCGTCAGGACGACGGCGGCAGTGGCGACTTCGCGCTCGCCTGGGGCGGCATCGCCTCGCTCCAGCTCGGCCTGCCGGCGATCTGGACCGAGGCCCGCCGCCGCGGCCACACGCTCGGCGACGTGGTCCGCTGGATGGCCGCCGGGCCGGCCTCGCTGGTCCGGCTGGACGGCGTCAAGGGCGCGATCGCGGTCGGGCACGACGCCGACCTGGTCGCCTTCGACCCGGACGCCGAGTTCGCCGTCGACCCCGCCGAGCTGCACCACCGCAACCCGGTCACGCCCTACGCGGGCAAGAAGCTGACCGGCCAGGTCGTCACCACCTGGCTGCGCGGACGGGTGGTCGACGTGGACGCGGCCCCGTTCGGCCGGCAGATCCTCCGTCATCACTGACCCTTCACCACCGCTGAGGAGCGAGACGATATGAGTACCAGTCAGACCCCGGCCGCTCCCTTCACCGAGCTGGTCAACCTCGCCTCCCGGCTGCTGGGCGCCGGCGTGGTGGCCACCAACGAGGACACCTTCGCGGACGCGGAGAACCTGCTGGTGGCCGAGCCCGCCGAGTTCCGGCCGCACACCTTCGGCCACAAGGGCCAGATCATGGACGGCTGGGAGAGCAAGCGCCGGCGCGGTGCCAGCGCCGAGCAGCCGCACCCCACCGACCAGGACCACGACTGGACGATCGTCCGACTGGGCGTCGCGGGGCGGATCCACGGCGTGATCGTGGACACCGCGCACTTCACCGGCAACTACCCCGAGAGCGCCTCGGTGCAGGGCGCCTCGATACCCGGCATCCCCTCGGCCGCGGAGCTGGCCGGGGCCGCCTGGACCGACCTGGTACCGCGCACCGCGCTGCGCGGCGACACAGCGCACGAGTTCGCCGTCGAGGACCGCACCCGCTACACCCACGTGCGGCTCAACATCTGGCCGGACGGCGGGGTGGCCCGGCTGCGGGTGCACGGTGAGGTGCTGCCCGACCCGCGCGACCTGGACGGGCTGACCTTCGACCTGGCCGCGCAGGAGTACGGCGGCGTGGCCGAGGCCGCCTCGGACCGCTACTTCTCCTCCCCGCACAACCTGAACGCTCCCGGCCGCGCCTCCGTCATGGGCGAGGGCTGGGAGACCCGGCGTCGGCGCGACAAGGCCAACGACTGGGTGCGGATCGCCCTGGCCGGGGGCGGCGAGGTGCTGGCCGTCGAGGTGGACACCACCCACTTCGTGGCCAACGCCCCCGGCTGGGCCGACCTGCTGGGATACGACGCCAGCGGCGGCGGCGACCCCGAGGGCGACGCCGCCGGCTGGTTCGAGATCCTGCCGCGGACCCGCCTCGAACCCGACACCCGGCACCGGCTGCGCCTGCCGGCCGGCGGCCCGAACGTCGGCCGCGCGGCCACCCACGTGCGGCTGAACGTCTACCCGGACGGCGGGGTGGCCCGGCTGCGGCTGACCGGCCGGCTCACCGAGGCGGGGCGTGCCGCGCTCGCGCTGCGCTGGTTCAATGCGCTGCCCGCCGGCGAGGCCGCCCAGGCGCTCACCGAGGCCGGGCTGACCGCCGCCGAGGCGGCCGAGCTGGCCGCGGCCCGTCCGCTGGCCGCGCCCGCCGCGGTGACCGGTGCCGTCGCCGCGCTGCGCCCGGCCGACGGGCCGGACGGGACCGAGACCTCGCGCCGGGCCGCCGCGATCTGGCGCCTGCTGGGCGTCTGACCTCCCGCCGTTCCCGCACCTGATCCCGCCCCCGCCCCTGCTCACCGGCAACTCCCGTACCTGAAGGACTGAAGGACCCCCATGCCCAAGAACCTGACCACCGAGTCCGGCGCCCCGATCGCCGACAACCAGAACTCGGCCTCGGCCGGCGAGTACGGCCCGCTGCTCATCCAGGACCAGCAGCTGCTGGAGAAGCTCGCCCGGTTCAACCGCGAGCGCATCCCGGAGCGGGTGGTGCACGCCCGCGGCTCCGGCGCGTACGGCTACTTCGAGGTGACCGACGAGGTCGCCAAGTACACCCGCGCGGACTTCCTCGCCGAGGTCGGCAAGCGCACCGAGGTCTTCCTGCGCTTCTCCACCGTGGCCGGCAACCTGGGCGCCAGCGACGCGGTGCGCGACCCGCGCGGCTTCGCGCTGAAGTTCTACACCGCCGAGGGCAACTACGACCTGGTCGGCAACAACACCCCGGTCTTCTTCATCAAGGACCCGCTGAAGTTCCCCGACTTCATCCACTCGCAGAAGCGCGACCCGTTCACCGGCATCACCGAGGCCGACAACGTGTGGGACTTCTGGGCGCACGCCCCCGAGGCCACCCACCAGATCACCTGGCTCTTCGGCGACCGCGGCATCCCGGCCTCCTACCGCCACATGAACGGCTACGGCTCGCACACCTACCAGTGGGTCAACGAGGAGGGCGAGGCGTTCTGGGTCAAGTACCACTTCAAGACCAACCAGGGCGTGCGCTCGCTGGACGGCGGCCAGGCCGCCGAGGTGGTGGGCGGCGACGCCGACAGCCACCAGCGCGACCTGCACCAGGCGATCGAGCGCGGCGTCTTCCCGTCCTGGACCCTGTACGTCCAGCTGATGCCGGTGGCCGAGGCGGCCGATTACCGCTTCAACCCCTTCGACCTCACCAAGGTCTGGCCGCACGCGGACTACCCGCTGGTCAAGGTCGGCCGCCTGGTGCTGAACCGCAACCCTGAGAACGTCTTCGCCGAGGTCGAGCAGGCCGCCTTCTCGCCCAACAACTTCGTGCCCGGCATCGGCCCCTCGCCCGACAAGATGCTCCAGGGCCGGCTGTTCGCCTACGCGGACGCCCAGCGCTACCGCCTCGGCGTCAACCACACGCTGCTCGCCGTCAACGCGCCCAGGGCCACCGAGGCGCACAACTACGGCCGTGACGGCTTCTCGGCCGTCAACAAGGCCGGGCGCGGCAAGAACTACGAGCCCAACTCCTACGACGGCCCGGCCCAGACGGACCGGCCGCTGGCCGCCCCGCTCGCGCTCGGCGGCCACACCGGCACCTACAGCACGCCGGCGCACACCAAGGACGACGACTTCTTCCAGGCCGGTGAGCTGTACCGGCTGATGTCCGAGGGCGAGAAGTCCCGGCTGATCGACAACCTCGCGGGCTTCCTCGCCCAGGTCACCCGCGACGACGTGATCGAGAAGAACCTGGCGCACTTCCACGCCGCGGACGAGGAGTACGGCAGCCGCCTGGCGGCCGCCGTGGCCAAGCTCCGCGCGGGCGACGAGGGCTGATCCCCTCCGGTACCTGCTGACGCGACCCTCGGACGGGCCGCCTCCCCGGGCAGTGGGGAGGCGGCCCGTCGTGCTGGCGGTCGCCCCCGGCCGGCCGTCAAACCCCGCGGCCCCGATCGACCGGCCGGCGACCGTCTGGCATATGCCATTCGGCCATTACCCGTCACCCGTGGGATTCTCGCCGGACCTGGGGGTGCGCTGGGCGTTCGGTGGATAGGCTGTGGAGGATACCCGGGGCAGCGGAAGGGGAGGCCATGCCGGCACACGGTCAGGGTCATCAGATCATGCTGGACCAGGGCGAGTTCGGGCCGCACACCTCGCTGCGGCGCGCGCTGCGCCTGCTGGAGGCCGCCGACCGCCATCCGTACGGAGCGGGCCTGGCCGACCTGGCCCGGGAGACCGGCCTGCCCGAACCGGTGGTGCGTGACCTGGTCAATCTGCTCTGCACCGAGGGGTACCTCCAGTCCACCGACGTCGGCTGGGTGCTGGGCGGCACCTTCGCGATGCTCGGCCAGTACAACCGCGAGCAGCTGATCCGGATCCGCCTCCAGCACAAGCTGACCGAGCTGCGCGACGAGCTCGGTGCCGCCGTCTACTTCAGCCGCTACCACGACGGCGAACTGCGCGTGGAGGCGGTCGCCGCGGGTGAGCACGCGCCGGCGGTCCACGAGTGGGTCGACTTCAAGGCCACCGCCCACGCCAGTGCCATCGGCAAGTGCCTGCTCAGCCAGCTCGACCACGACGGCCGCCTGGACCACCTGGCCCGCCACCCGATCGCCCGGCTCACCTCGCGCACCATCACCGACGCCGAGCAGCTGATGCAGCACCTGGAGCGCCAGCCCGCCACCATGCCGGTGCTCGACCTCCAGGAGTACGCCCTCGGCACCGTCTGCGCCGCCGTCCCGGTGACGGCCGGCACCACGGTGGGCTGCCTGGCGATGTCGTTGCCGGTGGCCAACGCGCACCGGCTGCGCGCGGCGGCCGAGCTGCTGGCGGAGCGGGCGGCGCCGCTGATGCTGGCGATGGCGGTCTGAGGAAGCGGACTGGTTCGGGAACGATCGAGGGTGTGCTCGGGGCCTGCTGAAGGGCTGTTTTCTCGGTGACTTGGCCGGTGTGATTAGCTCTCAGCTGTCCTTGCGAACATGTGAGTTAGATGGCGCGGTGGGCCGCCCGGTCCGCGGCCAGCGAAACCAGCTGACTCCCGCTGAACGGAGCGCACCCGTGACCACCAACACCGTTGTGGTGATCCCGACTTACAACGAGGTCGAGAACCTCCCCCGGATCGTGCAGGAAGTGCTGAACCTGGAAATCGACGGCCTCGGCATCCTCGTGGTGGACGACGGGAGCCCCGACGGCACCGGTGAGGTGGCCGACAAGCTGGCCGAGACGCACCCCGGGGTGATCTCCGTGATGCACCGGACGACCAAGGACGGCCTGGGCCGCGCCTACCGTGCCGGGATGAGCAAGGCGGTCGCCGACGGTGCCGACCTGGTGGTGCAGATGGACGCCGACTTCTCGCACCCGCCGACGGCGCTGCGGGACATGATCGAGGCGGCCAAGAACGGCGCCGGCGTGGTGATCGGCTCCCGGTACACCGCCGGCGGCTCGCTCGACGACGCCTGGGCCGCGCACCGCCGGCTGCTGTCCAAGTGGGCCAACTTCTACGTGAAGACGATCCTGAGCGTGCCGGCGGCCGACGTCACCGCCGGGTACAACCTGTGGTCCAAGGAGGCGTTGGCGGCGGTCGGCCTGGAGCGGATCGAGTCCAACGGCTACTCGTTCCAGGTGGAGATGAAGTACCTGGCCGCCAAGGCCGGGGTGCGCATCGTCGAGGTGCCGATCCGGTTCGGGCAGCGCGCTTCGGGCGAGTCGAAGATGTCGATCAACACCCAGCTGGAGTCGGCCTGGATGCCGTGGCGCCTGCGGGCCAAGCACCGCGGGAGCGAGCAGGGCTGAAGCCTGCCGGAGTGACCCCAGGGGTGGGTGGTGGCCGTGGCCACCACCCACCCCTGGGGCGTTCCTGGAGCACGGAAGTCTTATTAGACTCATTGTCGATAAGACCTGCCGAACCTCTTGTGGCCTGCGATACCCGCCAGTAGTTTGAAGTGCTGACGCCCACCCCCGCCGCCCAGGAGGGTTCCCCCATGCCCAGAAACGCCCCCGAGGTGCACGCGGACCTCGTGCTGGAGCCGCGTGACGTGAAGTTCGACTGGAGCGCGCTCCCGCTGCACTGGATCCCCGACGAGCCCGTCGCCACGCACACCATCAACGTGCTCCACCTGCTGCTGCCCGAGGGCGAGCGCTGGTTCATCAAGGTGTTCAAGGACGCCCTGCCGCTGATCACCGACGAGCAGCTGCGCGAGGAGGTGCTCGGCTTCATCGGCCAGGAGTCGATCCACGCCGAGGCGCACCAGGAGGTGCTCGACCACCTGATCACCCAGGGGATCGACCCCAGGCCCTACGTGCGGCAGATCGCCTGGCTCTTCCAGCGGGTGCTCGGCGAGAAGCCGCGGCTGAGCCCGCGGCAGCGGCGGGAGAACATCATCGAGCGGGTCGCCTTCGTCGCGGCGATCGAGCACTTCACCGCGTTCCTGGGCAACTGGGCGCTCAACTCGCCGGGCCTGGACCGGGCCAAGGCCGACCCGACGATGCTGGACCTGCTGCGCTGGCACGGCGCCGAGGAGGTCGAGCACCGCAGCGTGGCCTACGACCTGATGGTGCACCTGGACCCGGGCTACCTGCGGCGGGTGCGCGGCATGACGGTCTCCGGACCGCTGCTGGTGCACCTGTGGGTGCGCGGGGTGCGCTACCTGCTGGCGGCCGACCCGACGCTGGCCGGGCGGATCAGGCCGACCTGGCGCCAGGCCTGGGAGATCTCCCAGCGCGGGCTGCTGCCCGACCCCCTCGCCTCGCTGCGCTCGGGGCTGCGCTACCTCAGGCCCGGCTACCACCCGACCCAGGAGGGCTCCAGCGCGCAGGCGCTCGGCTACCTCGCCACCTCGCCGGCCGCCCGCGCCGCCGCCCACTGACGCCGCCGACGCCACCGACGGCCGCCCGCCTGATCCCAAGGACCGCCTGATGGAGACCCCTCCCGCCCCCACCACCGTCTTCCACCGCACCACGCGGCTCGACGTCGACACGCCCCCGCCGGACCTCTACGGCCGCCCCCGGCTGGACCGGTTCATGCACGCCGTCACCGTCTTCGGCGACGTCTACACCCCCGCGCTGGGCCGCCCGCTGCTGCGCCGCAACCCGCGCCTGCCCGCCCCCCGCTCACGGGCCCCGCTCTCGCTGGTGGTCACCGCCCACCGCGCGGTCGCCGAGGACGTGGTCGAGCTGCGCCTCGCCGACCCGTCCGGCGACCGGCTGCCCGCCTGGCAGCCCGGCGCCCACCTGCGCCTGACCCTGCCCTCGGGCCGCGAGCGCCACTACTCGCTCTGCGGCGACCCGGCCGACCGCACCGGCTACCGGATCGCGGTGCGCCGGATCGCCGACGGCGGCGGTGGCTCGCGCGAGATCCACGACGAGCTGCACCTCGGCGCCCGGCTGACCGTGCGCGGCCCGCGCAACGGCTTCGCCTTCTGCGGCGAGCGGCGGCTGCTGCTGGTGGCCGGCGGGATCGGCATCACCCCGCTGCTGCCGATGGCCCGGGAGGCCCAGCGGCGGGGCCTGGACTGGCAGCTGGTGCACGCCGGGCGCAGCGAGGCGTCGATGCCCTTCAGCGAGGAGCTGCGCGCGCTGGACCCCGCCCGGGTCACCCTGATCAGCGGCACGGTCCCCACCGGCGCCGAGCTGCTGGCCGCGGCCGGCCCCGGCAGCGCCGTCTACTGCTGCGGCCCGGCCCCGATGCTGGCCGCCGTCCAGGCCGCCTTCGAGGCCTCGCCCGCCACCGCCCTGCACTACGAGCGCTTCGGCGCCGCCCCGATCCAAGGCGGCCGCCCGTTCACGCTCCAGCTCGGCGAGGGCGGCGAGCAGCTGCCCGTCCCCGCGGACCGCTCGGCGCTGGACGTGCTGCGCGAGGCCAGGCCCGACCTGCCCTACTCCTGCCACCAGGGGTTCTGCGGCACCTGCCGGGTCCAGCTGCTGGCCGGCACCCCCGAACACCGCGACCGCCGGCTGACCGCCGAGGAGCGCGCGAGCGGTGCCCTGCTGCCCTGCGTCTCGCGTGCGGCCGAGGGCGAGACCCTGGTCCTGGAGGTCTGACTCATGAGCCCCACCGTTGCGCGCACCCCCGGCTTCGCCTACACCGCCCAGGACCTGGACCGCTTCCGCGAGGTCCAGCAGCTGGCCTACCACTGCGCCGAGCAGGTCGCCGCCTGGATCGAACCCGGCGTCACCGAACGCCAGGCCACCGCCCAGCTGCGCCGCTGCCTGGTCGCCGCCGGGGTGCGGGACTTCTTCCACATCCCGTTCGCCTGGTTCGGCGACCGCACCGCCTTCCGCCACTTCCACACCCCGCTGCAGTTCTTCGCCGGCTCCCGGGTGCTCCAGGAGGGCATGCCCTACGTGCTGGACTGCGCCCCGGTGGTGGACGGCTACACCGCCGACATCGGCTACGGCGGCAAGGTCGGCGACAACCCGGTCTGGGACCGCCTCGCGCTGGACCTGCGGGTCTACCGCGAGCTGATCCTGCGCGAGGTGCGGGCCCGCAAGCCGCTGAACGAGGTGTACGCGGCCGTCGACGCGCAGATCGCCCGGCACGGCTACGACAACCGCCACCAGGTCTACCCGGGCCGGGTGATCGGCCACCAGGTGACCCGCAACACCAGCCGCGCGCCGATGGGGGTGAACCTCTTCGGCTTCGGTGTGCGCACCCTGCAGACCCTGGGCCGGGAGCTGATCAGCGAGCGCCTGCACGGCCGCTCCCCGCTCTGGGCCGACGGCCGCTCCTCCCACCACGCGCCCACTCCCGGGCTCTGGGCGGTGGAGCCGCACATCGCCTTCCGCGCGGTCGGCATCAAGTTCGAGGAGCTGCTGGTGGTGACCGAGGACGACGCCTACTGGTTGGATGACGACCTGCCGCACGTGCGGCGCTGGACGAGGCTCGAGGAGACCGCCGCGTGAGTGAGAACCCCGCTGTCCGCCGTCGCACCGTGCACAGTGCCGGTGTCGACCTGGCCGTCTTCGAGCAGGGCGACCCCGCGGCGCCCACCGTGCTGCTGGTGCACGGCTACCCCGACACCCACCGGGTCTGGGACGACGTGGCCGCCGAGCTCGCCGCCGACCACCACGTGGTCCGCTACGACGTGCGCGGGGCCGGCGAGTCCTCGGTGCCGCGCAGCCGTGCGGAGTACCGGCTGCCGCTGCTGGCGGCGGACCTGTTCGCGGTCGCGGACGCGGTCAGCCCCGAGCGCCCGGTGCACGTGGTCGCGCACGACTGGGGCTCGCTGCAGTCCTGGGAGGCGGTCACCGAGCCGGGTGCCGGGCGACGGCTGGCCTCCTACACCACGATGTCCGGGCCCTGCCTGGACCACATGGGCCACTGGATCCGCCACCGGATGCGCCGCCCCACCCCCCGCCACCTGCGCCAACTCCTGCTCCAGGGCGTGCACTCCTGGTACATCGCCGCCTTCCACCTGCCCTTCCTGGCGCCCGCGACCTGGCGGCTCGGCCTGGCCCGGGCCTGGCCCCGGGTGCTGCGCGACCTGGAGGAGGTCCAGCCCAGGGCCGGCCACCCGCAACGGACGCTGCGTCAGGACGCGGTGCGCGGAATCGAGTTGTACCGCGCCAACATGCGCCCCACGCTGCGCAACCCGCGCGAGCGCCCCACCGAGGTGCCGGTGCAGCTGATCACGCTCCGCCGCGACCGCTACGTCGGCGCCTTCCTCTCCGAGGGCCTGGAGCGCTGGGTGCCCAGCCTCACCCGGCGCGAGCTGAACGCCACCCACTGGTCCGCGCTGCTCGAACAGGGCCCGGTGGTGGCCCAGATGGTGCGCGAGTTCACCGGGCGGATCGAGAGCGGGGGTGAACCGGCAGGGCCGGCGCAGCAGTTGGTGGTCGTCACGGGCGCCGGCAGCGGCATCGGCCGGGCCACCGCGCTGGCCTTCGGCGAGCAGGGCGCCACCGTCGTGGTCTGCGACCTGGACCGGGAGGCCGTCGAGCGGACCGCCGAACTGGTCGCCCTGGTGGGCGGGGTGGGCCACGCCTACCAGGTGGACGTCAGCGACGGTGCGGCGGTCGACGACTTCGCGCGGCAGGTCGCGGCGGCGCACGGGGTGCCGGACGTGCTGGTCAACAACGCCGGGATCGGCCACTCGGGCACCTTCCTGCAGACCACCGAGAAGGAGTGGCAGCGGGTGCTGGACGTCAACCTGTGGGGCGTGATCCACGGTTGCCGGGCCTTCGGCGCGCTGATGGTCGAGCGGGACCAGGGCGGGCACATCGTCAACCTGGCCTCGGCCGCCGCCTACCTGCCCTCCAAGGTGCTGGCCGCCTACGCCACCAGCAAGGCCGCGGTGCTGATGCTCTCCGACTGCCTGCGGGCCGAACTGGCCGACAGCGGCATCGGGGTGAGCGCGATATGCCCCGGCATCGTCAACACCAACATCACCCGGACCTCGACCTTCTCCGGCACCTCCGGCAGCGAGCAGGCCGCCAAGCAGGCCCGGGCGGCCAAGCTCTACGCCCGGCGCGGCTTCCCGCCGGAGAAGGTGGCCGCCGAGATCGTCCGCGCGGTGCGCACCGGCAAGCCGGTGGTGCCGGTGACGGTGGAGGCGAAGGCGGCACGCTGGATCGGCCGGCTGGCGCCCGGACTGCTCCGGCGGGCGGCCCGGATCAACGCGGGCTGAGCCAGGGCTCGTCCGGCGATCCGCGGCGGATCGGCGCGCGGGGTCAGCGGCCGGCGGGCTCGCCGCCCTCCGGCCGGCCCGTGCGGCTGCCCAGCAGACCGCCGCCACCGTCCAGCAAGCCCGCGCTGCCCTCCAGCAGGCCCGAGGTGATGTCGAGTTCGGCGGGCGTGGTGCTCAGGTCGTAGTGCAGCCGCTCGGCCGGCACCCCGTCGCGCTGGAACCGCTCGACCATGCTGACCACCATGTCGTCCGGGCCCGCCACGAAGACCTCGTGCTCCGGCCAGTGGCCCTGGTCCGGCACCACCTCGGGCAGCCGGCCCTGCACGCCCGGGTAGCCGATCTCCGCGGAGATCACCGGGACGAGCAGTAACCGGGGGAAGACGCTGGCGAGTTGGCGCAGGCTCTGCAGATCGTAGAGGTCGCTCTGCTGGCGGGCACCGACGAACAGGTGCAGGGTGAGCGGCCGGTGGCGCGCGATCATCTCCTCCACCAGCGCCTTGACCGGGGCGAGCCCGGTGCCGCCGGCCACGCAGACCACCCGGCGTGAGGGCCGTTCGGGCAGCGTCATGGAGCCGCGCCCCGGGCCGAGCCTGACCACGTCACCGACCCGGGTGTGGTGCACCAGCGTGTTGCTCACCCAGCCGGCCTGCACGGCCCGCACGTGCAGGGTCAGCAGGCCGTCCCGGCGCGGGGCGTTGGCGATCGAGTACGGGCGCCAGACGCGCGGCCAGCGTGCGGTCTCCACCGTGGTGTACTGGCCGGCCCGGTAGGGGAACGGGGCGTCGGGGCGCAGCGTCAGCACCGCGAGGTCCGGGGTGCGCTGCTCGTGCCCGACCACCTCGGCCAGCCAGCTGGAGGGGCTGCGCCCGGCCTCCGCCTCGGCGGCGCCGCTCATCGCGCCGGCGATCAGCCGGTAGGCCTCGCTCCAGGCGCTCTCGTGCGCGGGCGTCCAGGCCTCGCCGGCGAACCGGCGCAGGGTGGCCAGCAGCGCGCTGCCGACCGCCTCGTAGTGCTCGGTGCGCACCCCGTACTTGCGGTGGTCGCGGCCCAGCTGCTCCAGGAACGAGGTCAGTTCGGCGGGGCGGTCGAGCATCCGGACGGCGCCCGCCAGGGCCCGGAAGAGCCGGTCGCGCTGCACGTCCATCGCTGGCGGGAAGAGCTCGCGGACCTCGGGGTTGTGCAGGAAGAGCGTGGCGTAGAAGTGGCCGGTGAGCTTGTCCGAGTGCTGCTGCACCAGCGCGAAGCTGTCCCGGATCAGAGTCGGATTGTCGGTCATGGTGGTGGTTGACGCTCCGTCAGAGGACGTGTTGGCTGGTTTCCTTGGCGCCGAAGAAGTCGCCGCCCTTGCGTCGGGTGTCGTCGGTGCCCCAGGAACGGGTGCGCGGTGCGGGGACGAACCGCGGGATGTGCTTGGCGCAGTGCAGATAGGCCTCGTCGATGTCGACCAGGACCCAGTGCTCGGCGCGCCGGCCCGGGATCGTCTCCAGCGGCAGGCCGGGGACGTACGGGCGCAACTGGGCGTCCGTCAGCACCCGGGCCCGTCCGTTGATGTGCAGGCCGATCACGTCGTGGACGAAGTCCACCAGCAGCAGGCCGACATGGCCGTTCTCGCTGATGTTGCCCAGGCTCGCCATCACGCCGTTGCCCCGGTACTCGGGGTAGGCCAGCGTGTGCGGGTCGATCACGTGCAGGAACCCGGGCGGCCCGGCCCGGAAGCTGGTGTCGCACTCGCCCTTCGCGTCGGAGGTGGCGACGAAGGCCATCTCCTGGCGGGCGACGAACTCCCGCATCCGCGGGTTGAGGTGGTCCAGCACCTGTTCGCGGTAGAAGCGATCGGCGCGCTCCGTGGAGCCGTAGGCCTCCTGCAGCAGGTGCTCCCCGGTCGAACCGGGGCGGTGGAGGAGGGGGTTGGCCATCGGGTCTCCGCGTCGTGAGGAAGGGAAGTCGGATGAACGGTCTATGTCAAGCGCATGACAACATTCCCCCCGGAACTTCACAACTTCGGTCAAACGCACCGCCGTTCGACCGTCCCTCGCACCCTACACGTAGGGCGACCAATGGTCACCCGGAAGTGTGCCGAGACTGTGTCGGACTCATGGGAGGATTCCGAACTGCGCCGGTCAGCGGGCCGCGTGGGGCAGGCGGCCGGTGCAGGGGCGGTGCAGAATCGGTGAGCCGCGAGGCGGCCGGGACCGGCGGCCAGGTCCTCGCCGTTCATCCAGGGCGTGAGCGCCACGGCGGACCGGCAGATGCCGGGGAGTTGCGACGAAGAGCCTGGGCCCGGCCCGGCCGACCCCAACCTTGCCGGGCCCAGACTCGTACCGCGGGGTGACGGACCCGGGGGAGTCCGTCACCCCGTCGAGGCCGGCGACCGAGCTCATGCACAGTCAGGGCCGCCGGAGTTCCGGGAAGGTGGCGTGCCCGGGGAAGCCACCACCGTCCCGGAGTCTGAGGGGGTACCGCATCCTTCGCTGCGGCTCACTGCCTCCTGTGGCCGTTGCCGCCACCGCTGTCCTGCCCCGGCGGGACGGGGCCGCGGTTGTCCCCGCCGTCCGGCGTGCGCGCCGGCGTGGGAGCGCCGGGCAGCGGTACGGGAACGGGGGAGGCGCCGGGAGTGTCCCGGCCGCCCGGCTGGACCTGGCCCGGGGTCGGGGCCTGGCCGCCGCCCTGGCCGGAGCCCGGCAGCGCGGCGCAGTACGCCCGTACCCGGTTCGAGCCGCCCGCCGCGCGCGTCAGCGGCTCGAACCGGGAGTCGCCGGTCCCCGGCTGGCCGTCGCCCGGCCACAGCCGGCAGAGCGGCTGCAACAGGGCGGAGAGCCCCGACCCGCCAGGGGCGCCCGGGACGGCCCTGCCGGGCGGAGCGGAGCTGCCGGGCCTGGTGCTCGCCGCGCCGTCGCCCTGGCCTGCCGAGGCCCCGCCCGGGGCGCCCGGCGAGGCCGAAGCCCCACCCGATGGCCCGGCCGACGCCGCGCCCGGAGTCCCGGCCGAGCCGCCGGGCAGCGGCCGTTCGGCCACCGGTCCGCTGGAGGTCGGCCCGACGGAGGTCGAGCCGGCGGAGCCCGGTCCCGAGCCCGGCCGCGCGGACTGCTCCTGGCCGCCGCGGCGGCCGGCCGGAGCGGGCGAGGCCGATCCGGTGGCGGCCACGCTGTCGACGGGCGCCGAGTGGCCGGAACCGCCCAGCGCCGCGGGCAGGTGCCCCGTCCCGGCCGCCACCGCGACCCCGCCGATCGCCGTCACCGCGAACGCCGCGACCACGGCCTTGGCACCGAGGAACCGCGTGGGAACGCGGAACCCCTGCGGTACGCAAGCGGCCATCGGGCGCCTCCGGGAGGTGGACGGAAGGGATGCGGACGAGCGGGACGTGGACAGCTGGGACGCGGACGGGTGGGACGTGAGCCGAGCGGCCTCCCGGAACGCGGCGACCGCCGCTTCCTCCCCGGCCAGTTCGTCCGCGGTCGCAGGAGCGGCCGCGGCGGCGAGCAGTCCGAAGAGGGCGCCCGGACCGTCCGGCGAAGCGTCCGCCGCGCCGCCCAGCAGGTGCTCGGCGGCGTCGCGGTCGATCCGACGGGATCGGTTGGTGCTCATCTCATGTCCTTCAGCGTCGAGGCTCCGGCTGGTGTCACACCTTCGGCGGATTTTTTTTCGAGCCGTTTCGACGGACCGCGTGGCACGGGCACGGCGCCCGGGGATTCCAGCAGTTTGGCGAGCCTGCGCAGGCCCCGGTGGGCGGCCATCCGCACACTGCCGGCCCGCTTGCCGAGGACCTCGGCCGCGCTCTCCGCGTCCAGCTGCAGCACCACCCGCAGCAGCACCGCCTCGGCCTGGTCCTTGGGCAGCCGGGCGATCAGCGCCAGCGCCTGCTGGGTCCCGACGGTGGCCAGCGCGCTGCCCTCGGTGTCGTCCCGCGCGGGCAGCTCGGTCAGGTACTCCTCCGGCAGCTCGGCGGTCGGTCGCCGGCGCCGGGCCCGCAGGTGGTCCAGCGCCCGGTGGCGCGCGATGGTGGCGGCCCAGCCCCGGAACCCGTCGCCGTCGCCGTGGAAGGTGTGCAGGTCCCGGGCGATCTGCAGCCAGGTCTCGGAGGCGATGTCCTCGGCGTCCGGGGCGAGCGGGCCGTCCCCGCCGACCAGCACCCGCAGGTAGCGCAGCAGCGGCGGCTGTACGGTCCGGAAGACCTCCCGGAACGCCTCCTCGTCACCGGCCTGCGCGGCCCGCACCGCCTGCCCGAGCCGCTCCGGCTGCCCGGGGTCCTGCGCACCGTCGGGCCCCTCGGCGGGAGCGGTCGGTGGGGCCGGTGGCGGACCGACGGCGTCGGCGTACCCGAACTGATCTGCGTTTTGCACCGAGCCATCATCCACTCTCTGCGGGTCGGAACACGCACGATCCCGCCCGGCAGCGGGTGCCGGACGGGATCAGTGTGCGCCATCGCCGCAGGAGGCGGCGTTCCTGTGAGCTTGCTGGGGATTGACGGGGTGTCAGGCGGCCCGGCGGCGCTTGCCCGGGTCGGCGCGCTCCAGGTCGTGGTGGATCGGGCCCGAGCCGGCCGACAGCGGCAGGCAGCCGCCGCCGCGCCGGCTGGCGACGATCTCGGCGGCCACCGCGACGGCGGTCTCCTCGGGCGTCCTGGCCCCGAGGTCCAGGCCGATCGGCGAGCGGAGCCGGGCGATCTCGGCCTCGCTCAGGCCCGCCTCGCGCAGCTTCGCGTTGCGGTCCAGGTGGGTCCGGCGCGAGCCCATCGCGCCGACGAAGCCGACCGGCAGCCGCAGCGCGCGCTCCAGCAGCGGGATGTCGAACTTGGCGTCATGGGTCAGCACGCACAGCACCGTGCGGCCGTCCAGGCCGCCGGCGCCGCCGGGTGCGGTGAGCTGGGCGTCCAGGTAGCGGTGCGGCCAGTCGACCACCACCTCGTCGGCCTCGGGGAAGCGCCGCGCGGTGGCGAAGACCGGGCGGGCGTCGCAGACGGTCACCCGGTAGCCGAGGAACTTGCCGATCCGCACCACGGCGGCGGCGAAGTCGATCGCGCCGAAGACCAGCATCCGCGGCTTGGGGACGTAGGACTCGACGAAGAAGGTGACGGTGCTCGCGGCCGTCGGGTCACAGGGGCGGCCGTCCAGCGCCAGGGTGACCTTGGCGGTCTTGCCGGCGTCCAGCAGCGCGCGGGCCTCGGCGACCACCGAGCGCTCCAGCGCTGCGGTGGTCGCGGGCCCGCCGGGGGAGAGGGTGCTGTGGTGGCTGTCGGCGGTCACCGCGACGGTGGCGCCGAGCAGCGCGGTGGGCCCCTCGATCAGCCGGACCAGTGCGACCGGGGTGCCGGAGGCGATGTAGGTGATGCCGGCGTCCAGCCCGGCGTCCGCCCCGGGCACCACCGGCTGGACGAAGACGTCCAGGATCCCGCCGCAGGTCAGCCCGACGGCGAAGGCGTCCTCGTCGCTGTAGCCGAACCGTTCGAGCACCGGCTGCCCGGATGCGATCGCCTCCCGGCACAGCTCGTAGACCGCGCCCTCCACGCAGCCGCCGGAGACGCTGCCGAGGGCCTCGCCGTCCGCGTCCACGGCCAGCGCCGCGCCCGGGTCGCGCGGCGCGCTGCCGGAGACGCCGACCACGGTGGCCACCGCGAAGGAGCGCCCGGAGGCGTGCCAGGCCTGCAACTGCTCGGCGATGTCCTGCATGTCCGTGGCTCCTATCGGTGGTGTCGAGGGGCTGGCGGTGGTCCGGCGGGCGGGTGGTGGCGGAGGTGACGGCGGCGTGGTGCGGGCGGCCGGTCGGCTCCCCCCCCGCACCACGCCTAGCGGACCCCCAGCCACTCCTTGACCGGTGTGAGCGCGAAGTACAGGACGAAGACGGCGGTCAGGATCCACATCAGCGGACCCGGTTCGCGCCACTTGCCCTTGCCGGCCTTGATCACCGTGTAGGAGATCACACCGGAGGCGACACCCGCAGTGATGCTGTAGGTGAACGGCATCATCGTGCAGGTCAGGAAGGCCGGAATGGCCACGTCGCGGTCGGCCCAGTCGATGTGCCGGGCCTGACTCATCATCATCGAGCCGATCACGACCAGCGCGGCGGAGGCGACCTCGACCGGCACGATGCCGGCCAGCGGGGAGAAGAAGAGCATCAGCGCGAAGACACCGCCGGTGACCGCGGAGGCCAGCCCGGTCCGGGCGCCCTCACCGACACCGGTGGCCGACTCGACGAAGACCGTCTGGCCCGAGGCGCCGAACAGGCCGCCGATCGCGCCGCCGGCGCCGTCGATGAACAGCGCCTTGGACAGGCCGGGCATCCGGCCCTGCTCGTCGGCCAGGCCGGCCTCGGTGCCGACCCCGATGATGGTGGCCATCGCGTCGAAGAACCCTGCCAGCACCAGGGTGAAGACCGCGACCGAGGCGCTGATCGCGCCCATGCCCTTGGAGCCGAAGGCGCCGAACAGGTCGATGTGGCCGACCAGGCCGAAGTCGGGTGCGGCGACCGGGCTGCCCGGCCAGACCGGCGGCGCGCTGCCCCAGGCCTTGGCGGGGACGTGGCCGACCGCGTTGACCACGAAGGCGAGGACGGTGCCCGAGGCGATGCCGATCAGGATGGCGCCGCGCACGTTGCGGGCCAGCAGCACGAAGATGATCAGCAGCGTCACGGCGAAGCAGACCACCGGCCAGCCGGTCAGCTCGCCCTCGGGGCCGAGCGAGACCAGGGTGGGCCCGCCGCTCTGCACGAAGCCGGCCTTGTGCAGGCCGATCAGCGAGACGAACAGGCCGATCCCGATGGTGATCGCGTGCTTGAGCGGCAGCGGGATGCCGTTCATGATCTTCTCGCGGAGTCCGGAGACCACCAGCAGCACGATCAGCAGGCCGTAGATGACGCAGAGGCCGAAGGCCTGGGCCCAGGTGGTGTGCGGTACCACCAGCGCGGAGACCGCCCCGGAGACCGACAGGCCGGCGGCGACCGCCAGCGGCACGTTGCCCACCACGCCCATCAGGATCGTGGTGACGGCGGCGGCGAGCGCCGTCGCGGTGGTGAGCTGGGCGTGGCCGAGCTTGGCGCCGGTGACGTCGGCGCCGCTCAGGATGAGCGGGTTGAGCAGGACGATGTAGGCCATCGCCATGAAGGTGGTCAGGCCGCCGCGGATCTCGTTGCCGAAGGTCGAGCCGCGCGCGGAGATCTTGAAGTACCTGTCCAGAGCGTTGTTCGAACCGCCCGAGGCCGAGGTGGGGGTGCCGGCCTGGGCGGGGATTCTTTCGGTGGTGTCTGGCTCCGTGGGGATCCGGGACATGTCCACTCCCAAGGTTCAAAGGGGGTTGGGGTGGGCGAGCCGACCTGGGACGGTCAGTAGGGGCGACCGCCGAGGGGGACTGTTCGACTCACGAGGTGCACTCTGTGGTGCCTGCGGTGCGTGGGGTGGTGCGCACCGCTGCAGAGCCCCGGCGTGGGAGAGGCAGCGGAATGGTGGTGCACGGGGTACTTCCTGGTGGTGCGCCCCGGAGCGGCGGGGGAAGACGGTCCGCCGCCCCGGGGAGGTCGGGCACCGGGATCAGAGCGTCCCGGTGAGGTGCTCGGGCCGGACCGGGATCCGGTTGAGGGCGATGCCGGTGGCCTGCCGGATGGCGGCCACGATCGAGGGGGTGGCCGAGACCGTGGGCGCCTCGCCGACTCCGCGCAGCCCGTACGGGGCGTTGGGGTCGGGCAGTTCGAGCATGTCCACCGGGATCGGCGGCACGTCGAGGATGGTGGGGATCAGGTAGTCGGTGAAGGAGGCGTTGCGCACCTTGCCGTCCTTCACGATGATCTCCTCCATCACCGCCAGGCCCAGCGCCTGGGTGCAGCCGCCCTGGATCTGGCCGATCACCGAGAGCGGGTTGAGCGCCTTGCCGACGTCCTGGGCCGCCGTCAGCTCGACCACCTTGACCAGGCCCAGGTCCACGTCCACGTCCACCACCGCGCGGTTGGCGCAGAAGGTGTACTGGACGTGGCCGAAGCCCTGCCCGGTCTCCTTGTCGAACGGGACGGTGGGGCGGTGGTGGTGCTCGCGGGTCAGGTCGATCGCCTCGTCGCCGAGCAGGTCGACCATCGAGACCAGCGCGCCCTGCGAGGCGGAGACCACCTTGCCGCCGACCAGGTCCAGGTCGGGGTGCGTCCAGCCGTAGCGCTTGCGGCCCTTGGCGATCAGCGCCTGCTTGACCGCCTCGGCGGCGAGCTTGACCGCGCCGCCGGTCATGTAGGTCTGGCGCGAGGCAGAGGTGGAACCGGCCGAGCCGACCTCGGTGTTGGCCGGGTGGATGGTGACCTTCTCCACGCCCAGCTCGGTGCGGGCGATCTGGCCATGCACGGTGATCCCGCCCTGGCCGACCTCGGCCATCGCGGTGTGCACCATGGCCACCGGCTCGCCGCCGATCACCTCCAGGCGCACCCGGGCGGTGGAGTAGTCGTCGAAGCCCTCGGAGAAGCCGACGTTCTTGATGCCCACCGAGTAGCCGATGCCGCGCACGATGCCCTCGCCGTGCGAGGTGTTCGACAGCGCGCCGGGCAGCTCGCGGATGTCCAGGTTGGCCAGGTCCAGCGGCGGCGGCAGCGGCATGTCCTTGACCCGCTGCAGCAGTTCGGCCACCGGCGCGGGGGAGTCGATCTGCTGCCCGGTGGGCATGTAGTCGCCCTCCGACATCGCGTTCAACTGCCGCAGCTCCACCGGGTCCATGCCCAGTTCGGCGGCGAGCCTGTCCATCTGCGACTCGTAGCCGAAGCAGGCCTGCACCGCGCCGAAGCCGCGCATCGCCCCGCAGGACGGGTTGTTGGTGTAGAGGGCGATGGCCTCCATCCGCACGTTCGGGATGTTGTACGGGCCGTTGCCCAGCGAGGCCGCGTTGCCGACCACGGCGGGCGAGGCGGAGGCGTAGGCGCCGCCGTCCAGCACCAGGCGCACGTCCGCGTAGACCAGCTTGCCGTCCCGGGTGGCGCCGTGCTCGTAGGTCATCCTCGCCGGGTGGCGGTGCACGTGGCCGAAGAAGGACTCGTCGCGGGAGTAGACGATCTTGACCGGCTTGCCGGTGCGCAGGGCCAGCAGCGAGGCGTGGATCTGCATCGACAGGTCCTCGCGGCCGCCGAAGGCGCCG
The DNA here is from genome assembly GCF_035976515.1 of Kitasatospora sp. NBC_01302. NCBI lineage: Bacteria > Bacillati > Actinomycetota > Actinomycetes > Kitasatosporales > Streptomycetaceae > Kitasatospora > Kitasatospora sp. NBC_01302. Next base: position 2,116,970 of record NZ_CP108404.1, on the reverse strand, counting down.
CCGACGCCGGCCAGCGTCAGGCGCACCTTCTCCTCGGGCAGGCCGAGCACCGGGGCCATCTGCTGGCGGTCCACGTGCAGCCACTGGGTGGCGACGTAGAGGTCGATGCCGCCGTCCTCGGCGGGCACCGCGAGGCCGGACTCCGGGCCGAGGAAGGCCTGGTCCTGCATGCCGACCTCGTACTCGCCGCGCACCACCACGTCCGCCAGCGCCTTGACCTCCTCGGTCACGCCCTGGCCGTGGACCAGCTTCTGGCTGTGGCAGATGTTGCCGGAGGCGTGCGACTTGTACTCGTGCGGCTCGTGCACGTAGCCGTTGAGCTCGGGGTTGAGCGCCTGCTCCTCGGTGGTGATCGGGGTGAGCACCTCGTACTCGACCTTGATCTTCTTCACCGCGCGGCGGGCGGTCTCCGGGTGGTCGGCGGCCACCAGCGCGATCGCCTCGCCGTGGTAGCGGACCTTGTCGATCGCCAGCGCCGGCTGGTCCTGGATCTCCAGGCCGTAGTACTTGGAGCCCGGGATGTCCTCGTGGGTCAGCACCGCGTAGACGCCCGGGGTCTTCAGCGCCTCGGAGATGTCCACCGAGAGGATGGTGGCGCGCGGGTGCGGCGAGCGCAGCGCCATGCCCCAGAGCATGTCCTCGTGCCACATGTCCGAGGAGTAGGCGAACTCGCCCTTGACCTTCAGCGTGCCGTCCGGCCGCAGCGGGGAGCCGCCGATGCCGTGCGGGGAGCCGGTGGTGATGTCCTGGAGGTTCTTCTGCCCCCGGATCGTCCGTGTGGTCATTCGGCCGTCCCCACCTTCTGGCACTTGCGGGCGGAGGCGAGCCGCACCGCGTCCATGATCTTCTCGTAGCCGGTGCAGCGGCACAGGTTGCCGCTCAGCGCCTCGCGGATGTCGGTGTCGCTGGGCTGCGGGGCGCGGTCGAGCAGCGCGTCGGTCTGCACCAGCAGACCCGGGGTGCAGAAGCCGCACTGCACGGCCCCGGCGTCGATGAACGCCTGCTGGACCAGGCCCAGTTCGCCGTTCTCCTCGCTCAGGCCCTCGACCGTGCGCACCTCGCGGTCCTGCACCTGGCCGGCCGCCACCAGACAGGAGCAGACCGGCGTGCCGTCCAGGTAGACCGTGCACGAGCCGCACTCGCCCTGCTCGCAGGCGTTCTTCGAACCCGGCAGGCCGACCCGCTCGCGCAGCACGTAGAGCAGGCTCTCGCCCTCCCACACGTCGTCCGCCTCGACCGGCTTGCCGTTGGCGGTGAAAGTCACCCTCATGCCGCGCTCCTGATCTGCTTGCTGTAGTCGTTCCAGGTCCACGTGAGGGTGCGCCGCGCCATCACGGCCAGCGAGTGCCGGCGGTAGTCGGCGGTGCCGCGGACGTCGTCGATCGGGGAGGCGGCGGCCTTGACCAGCTCGCCGAACCGCTGGGTCACCTCGGCGCCCAGCAGCTCGCCCGACTCCCACAGGCCGCGCTCGGTCAGCACGCCCTGCAGGTACTCCTCCGCCTCCACCGCGCGGCGCGGTGTGGGGGCGGCCGAGCCGATGCCGGTGCCGACGGTGCGGTTCTTGGGGTGCAGCGCGAAACCGAAGGCGCAGACCGCGATCACCATCGCGTTGCGGGTGCCGATCTTCGAGAACTGCTGCGGGCCGTCCGCCACCGGGATGTGCACGGCGCGGATCAGCTCGTCCTTCTCCAGGCTGTTGCGCTTGACCCCGAGGTAGAACTCGTCGATCGGGATCAGCCGGGTGCCGCGCACCGAGGCGGCCTCCACGAAGACGTCGCGGCCGGCGGCCAGCAGCGCGGGGTGCGCGTCGCCGGCGGGGGAGGCACCGCCGAGGTTCCCGCCGACGCCGCCGCGGTTGCGGATCTGCGGCGAGCCGACGGTGTGCGAGGCCAGCGCCAGGCCCGGCAGCGGGCCGGCCAGCTCGGCGATGATCCGGGCGTACGTCACGGCGGCCCCGAGCCTGACCACGCCGTCGGTGATCGACCACTCGGTCAGCTCGGTGACGCGGTTCAGGTCGAGCAGCGCGGATGGCCGGTGGACGTCGAAGTTCATCTCGACCATCACATCCGTGCCGCCCGAGATGGGCAGCGCGGTCGGGTGCTCAGCCTTCGCCGCGAGCGCCTCGTCCCAGCTTGCGGGCCGCAGGAACTCCATGCGGGTGTCTCCTCAAGTCGTCGCCGATCGAACCTTTGGGCACTGTGCCCCGGGGACCGTACGGCCGCGCCCTGCGACGCGGCCGTACGGTCCCCCCAACCTCCGAAGAGCGGAAGCGGTCACCCCGGCGTTGCCGGGGCGTCTTGTCCTGGTCACCGGGGTGTGTCCGGCGGCGTGTGGCCAGTGAACCGCCGACCCGGGGCCCGCAGGCAGTCACCGATGGCATGAAGCCCGCGCGCCGGGTCCGCCCGGCATCCTGTACGTTCCTCTAAGGACGACGAATGCGCTGCTGAGCGGTTTGCCAACCGCCCCGTCCGGCCGTGATCCGGCCGTGACGGCCCGGCGACACCCCGTGACCCCGCACAGTGCTGAGACATATCGCCGAAGGCCCGGGATTCGGGCATATGGTGACCCCCCGACCCGCGCGGACGGTCACCGTCGCCGTTCGCCCGACCCCCTGCCATCGCGACCCCTGACCGGCTACCACCCAGTAACCCGCCCCCAGTTCAGACGAAGGAGTCTGCGGATGCGTGTCCGTGACCTGCTCGCCCCCGGCGCCCCGAGGCTGCGGCTGCTTGCCGCCGAGGAGGAGCTCGACCGTCAGGTCAGCGGTGTCATGACCACGGACCTGCACGACCCGGGCCGCTACCTGCACGGCGGTGAACTGGTGCTCACCGGCATGCTCTGGCGCACCGCGCCCGAGGACTCCGAGCGCTTCGTGCGCACGCTGGCGGCCGGCGGGGCGGTGGCGCTGGCGGCCGGCGAGGCCGAGGTCGGGCCGGTCCCCGAGGACCTGATCGAGGCCTGCCGCCGGCACCGGATGCCGCTGCTGGCCGTCCCCGACGACATCGCCTTCTCCACCCTGACCGAGTTCATCGGCCGCCAGGTCTCCGCCGACCGCGCCGCCGACCTGGCCGCCCTGGTGGACCGGCACCGGATGCTCGTCTCGGCGGCCGGCGGCGGCGGGCTGGACGCGGTGCTCGACCTGCTCGGCGGGGACCTGGACCTGGACTGCTGGGTGCTCACCCCCACCGGGCGGGTGATCGCCGGCCCGGTCGAGCACCTGAGCGCCGAGGACCGCGACCAGCTGGTCCGCGCCCACCTGGCCGCCCAGCGCCAGCGCCGCCGCCCCCCGCACCGGGCCCGGCTGGCCTCCGGCGCCTACTCGCTGCTGCCCGCCACCTCCCGCCCCGAGGAGGGCACGGCCCTGTCGGACTGGGTGCTCGCGATCGCCGGCGACGTCACCGAGTGGACCACCAAGCGCCAGCAGCTGGCCGAGAACCTGGCCCGCCTGGTCGCCGCCGAGCGCGACCGCCGCGACGAGGGCCGCCGGCTGCGCCGCCGGATCGCCGACGAGGTGCTGACGCTGCTGCAGCGCGACGCCGACCCGGGCGAGATCAGCCGCGCCCTGTACGCCTCCTCGGCGATGGCCGCCCGCTACGAGGGCGCCGAGCCGGAGCCGGTGGCGCCGGAGGGCTCCTGGCTGGTGCTCAGCGCCGAGGGGACCGGCCTGCCCGAGGGAGCGGTGCGCTCGATCCTGGAGGAGGCGCTGACCGGCACCTCGGACCGCGCGCTGGTGGCCGGCGCCGGCACCGGCGCGGTGGTGGTGCTGCCCGCGCCGGCGGCCGCGGTGCCCGCCGACGCGCTGCGCGAGCTGCTCGGCCCGCTGGAGGCCGGACTCGGCTCGGCCGGCCGGATCACCCTCGGCGTCTCGGCCCCCGCGCTGGAGGCCGGCGGCCTGCGCGGCGCGCTGGAGGAGGCCCGGCACGCGCGCCGGATCGCCGCCGCCCGGGTCGGCCGGGTCTGCGTGGCCGGCCCCGAGGAGCTCGCCTCGCACGTGCTGCTGCTGGCCGCGGTGCCCGACGAGGTGCGCCGCGCCTTCCGCAGCCGGCTGCTGGACAAGGTGATCGCCTACGACATCGAGCACCAGGCCGACCTGGTGCGCACCCTGGAGGCCTTCCTGCGCTCGGACGGCTCCTGGACCCGCTGCGCCGCCCAGCTGCACGTGCACGTGAACACACTGCGCTACCGGATCGGGCGGATCGAGGAGCTGACGGGGCGTGACCTGTCCCGGCTGGAGGACCGGGTGGACTTCTACCTGGCCCTGGAGCTGGCCTGACCGGCTGTCGGCTGCACAGTCGCCTCAGGCCCCGGACCATTCGGTCCGGGGCCTGAGCGTTCGGTGCCGTCAGCTCGTCAGCTCGTCAGCTCGTCAGGAGGCGGGCTTGGGCGCCGGGATGATCGTGGTCAGCCACTTGAAGACGTCCGGCACCATCGGGCGCCACAGCGAGGGCGTGTGCGGACCGGTGGTCAGCAGCACCTTCACCGTCGTCGGCGGCTTGGCGGCGGCGGCCAGCGCCTGCCCGTCCTCGTAGCCGTCGCCCTTGTCGCCGCTCTGGTAGAGCGCGACGTTCGGCGGGGTCGCGGCGTGCTTGAGGATGTAGAGCGGGTTGGAGATCTCGTTCAGGTGCGGGTCCTTCGCGGTGAGCGAGGAGGACAGGCTGCTCGGCTCGTTGTAGCCCGAGAGGCTGACCGCGGCGCGGTAGCGGTCGGGGTGCAGCAGCGCCATCCGGTCGGCGCAGGCCGCCCCGGCGGAGAAGCCGCCCACCGCCCAGCCGTTCGGCGAGGGGTCGGCCCGGAAGTTGTCCAGGATCATCTGCGGCACGTCGGTGGAGAGCCAGGTGTCGGCGTTGACCTTGCCCGGGACGTTGGCGCAGCCGGTGTCGACCGTGGTGCTGATCAGCTGGGTGCGCGGCGAGATCAGGATGAACGGGGTGACCTGGCCGGACTTCATCAGCGGCGCCAGCTGCTCGGAGACCTTCAGCGAGCCGAACCAGGTCTTCGAGGACCCGGGGAAGCCCGGGAACAGCTCGACCACCGGGAAGTTGGTGTTCTTGTACGCCGGGTCGTTGTACTGCGGCGGCAGCCAGACGTTGACCTCGCCGTCGACCCCGGAGACCGTGCCCTTCAGGTCGGTGGTCTGCACGTCCTTGGGCACCAGCGGGTCGTCCACCGGCTTGAACTGCTGGATCACCTTGGCGCGGGCGGGCTTGGCGGCGTCGTTGCCGGGCTGGCCGGGCTGCCCGTTCGCGCCCGCGCCGTTCGCCCCGGCCACCGCGGCCGTCGGCACGTTGGGCACCGAACTGATGTGGCCGCCGTCACCCAGCAGGTCGTCCCAGCTGCCGTAGATCATGTTGGCGTTGTTGACCATCACGAAGATCATGGCCACCGCCGTCACCTGGCAGAACAGCAGCATCACCAAGCGGGCCAGGAACTGGACCGGCTTGGGACCCCCGACCCGCCCCCAGAGCACCAGGGTCACCAGGAGTGACACCGGTACCAGGATGATCGTGAGGATCAGGAAGGGCTGGCCTGTCAGTTGCATCAATGACTCTCGTATCCGAATTACTGCGGCCACCCGGACCTGGGGATGCCCGGTGCCTAACGACGTGCGGGGGTGGACGTATACAAGAACGACGGCGTGAACGTGTGCCCGGTTTCGTGCGTAGCTGACCGGAACCTGAGAGGAAGATCACGTGCAGCTGGGCGTTCGCCGTGTTCCGGCCTCCTAGTCTGACATCTGCCTGAGCGTGGCCCGGACCCGCGTCTCACCCCGCGCCCGGATGATCGGCGCGGCGTATCGTTCCAACGTGACCCAGCCCAACGGCCGCACCGGCCAACCCGTCCTCCCCGCGCTGCTCGGCCTCGGCCAGCGGGGCCTCGGTCAGCGCCGGTTCGACCGGTACGGCGCCGACCGCCGCCGCACCCTTCCGGCCGGCGTGCTGCGGCTGCCGACCATCGGCATCGACATCGGCGGCACCAAGGTGGTGGCCGGGGTGGTGAACGGCGAGGGGAAGATCGTCGAGCAGCTGCGCACCGAGACCCCGCACAAGAGCAAGAGCCCCAAGGTGGTCGAGGACGTCATCGTCGAGCTGGTGCTGGAGCTGGCCGACCGGCACGACGTGCACGCGGTGGGCATCGGCGCGGCCGGCTGGGTGGACCACGACCGCTCCCGGGTGCTCTTCGCCCCGCACCTGAACTGGCGCGACGAGCCGCTGCGCGAGGCGCTCAGCGACCGGCTGAAGTTCCCCGTGGTGGTCGAGAACGACGCGAACGCCGCCGCCTGGGCCGAGTGGCGCTTCGGCGCGGGCCGGGGCGAGGACCTGCTGGTGATGATCACCCTGGGCACCGGGATCGGCGGCGCGGTGGTGCGCCACGGCTACGTGGACCGGGGCCGCTACGGGCTGGCCGGCGAGTTCGGCCACATGCAGGTGGTCCCCGGCGGGCACCGCTGCCCGTGCGGCAACCGGGGCTGCTGGGAGCAGTACTCCTCGGGCAACGCGCTGGTGCGCGAGGCCCGCGAACTGGCGGTGGCCGAGTCGCCGGTGGCCCAGCCGCTGCTGGCCCGGGCCGGCGGCGAGGTGACGGCGATCACCGGGCCGCTGGTCACCGAGGCCGCCCAGGCCGGCGACCCGATGGCGGTGGAGCTGCTGCACGACATCGGCACCTGGCTGGGTGTGGGCCTGGCCAACCTGGCCGCCGCGCTGGACCCGGGCCGGTTCGTGATCGGCGGCGGTGTCTCGGCCGCCGGCGACCTGCTGCTCGCCCCCGCCCAGGACGCCTTCCGCCGCACCCTGACCGGCCGCGGCTTCCGTCCCGAGGCCGAGCTCACCCGTGCCGCCCTCGGCAACGAGGCCGGCCTGATCGGCGCCGCCGACCTGGCCCGCGCCGTCGCCCGCCGCTTCCGCACCGTCAAGCGCAGCCGCGCCGAGCGCTGAGCGGGTCCGCCGGCAGGGGCGGGCTCACTCCCGCTCGCTCTCCGGTGCCCCCGGCAGCTCGATCCGGTCGCGGTAGTACCAGCGGCTGAGCGCCGCGCGCAGCCGCGGCCCCGGCCCGCGGCCGGTGGCGCGCACGGGCGCCGGGCGGTCGTACAAGGTCAGCGCATGGCGCTGCACCGGGGTCAGCGCCCGCTGCTCGCCCTCGTAGCCGCCCTCGACCGACTGGCGGACGAACCCGGTGGGCGCCGAGCCGCCGGTGAAGCGGTCGCGGTCACCCGCCTGCAGCGCCAGGCAGAGACGGCGGGTGAGCCAGAAGGCGAACACCGGGGTGACGAAGAGCGCCACCCGCAGCACCCAGTCCACCGAGTCCACCGAGAGGTGCAGGACCAGCGCCAGCACGTCCTGCCCACCGGCCAGCAGCAGCACCACGTACGCCGTCATCGCGGCCACCCCCACCGCGGTGCGGGCCGGGCGGTCGCGGGGGCGGTCGCACAGGTGCCGCTCGCCGTGGTCGCCGGTGATCCACTGCTCCAGGAAGGGGTAGGCGTAGAGCGCCCCGAAGAGCACCAGCGGGAGGACCACCGCGGGCAGCAGCGGGTTCCACGCGATGGTGTGGCCCCACAGCCGGGTCTCGGTGCCCGGCATCAGCCGCAGCGCACCCTCCAGGAAGCCCATGTACCAGTCCGGCTGGGCGTCGGTGGAGGCCTGGTCGGCCCGGTAGGGGCCGTACTTCCAGATCGGGTTGATCTGCGCCAGCGCCCCGAGCGCCGCGATCACCCCGCAGACCATCGCCAGCAGCCCGGCGGTCTGGGTGGCGAACTGCGGGAACATCGGCTTGCCGACCACGTTGCGTTCGGTGCGCCCAGGGCCCGCCCACTGGGTGTGCTTGAGGTGGTAGACCAGGATCAGATGGGCCGTCACCAGGGCGACCAGCAGGCCGGGCAGCAGCAGGATGTGCGTGGTGTACAGCCGCGAGACGATGTCGGTGCCGGGCCACTCGCCGCCGAAGGCGAAGAACGCGAGGTAGCTGCCCACCAGCGGGACGGCCAGCATGAAGCCCTGCGCGGTGCGCAGCCCGGTGCCGGAGAGCAGGTCGTCGGGCAGCGAGTAGCCGGCGAAGCCCTCCACCAGGGCGAGCTGGAAGAGCGTCAGGCCGATCAGCCAGTTGACCTCGCGCGGCCGGCGGAAGGCGCCGGTGAAGAAGATCCGCAGCAGGTGCGCGCCGATCGCGGCCACGAAGACCAGCGCGGCCCAGTGGTGGATCTGCCGCACCAGCAGCCCGCCGCGCACCTCGAAGCTGATGTCCAGGGTGCTGGCGTAGGCCTCGGTCATCCGGATCCCGCGCAGCGGCGCGTAGCTGCCGGCATAGACCACCTCGCCCATCGCGGGCTTGAAGAAGAAGGTCAGGTAGACGCCGGTGAGCAGCAGCAGGACGAAGCTGTACAGGGCCAGTTCGCCGAGCAGGAAGGACCAGTGGTCGGGGAAGACCTTGCGCAGCTGCCCCTTGGCGGCGTCCAGGAACGGCAGCCGTCCGTCCAGGGCGACGGCGCTCCGCTCGGCGGCCCGGCCCAGGTCGGGCCCGCCCTGCTCCCCCGGTCGCCGCAGCCGCATGCGATCCGCACCTCGTCTCCGCTCCGGCGGCCGTCCGGGTGGACCGGCCCTCGCACCAGCTTGTCGCGGGTGCGGCGGACCGGCCCTGCCCCGCCCGCGCGCGGCGCCGGGGTTCACCCCGTCGCGCTATCCGCGGGCGCTCGGCCCGGCGGGTGCGGGCCGGATCTCGACGGTGGGCGGTGCTGTCGGTGCCGGACGGTATCTTCGGGGGCGGGTGCCAGGCCCGGCATCCGCCGCCCGTACCTGCTGGAAGGCCTGGTCGTGACCGTCCGCATCGCCACCTGGAACATCAACTCCGTCACCGCGCGGCTGCCCAAGCTCCTGGAGTGGCTGGAGAGCGCGAAGCCCGACGTGCTCTGCCTGCAGGAGCTCAAGTGCGCCGCGGACGCGTTCCCCTACGAGGAGGTGCGCGCCCTCGGCTACGAGACCGAGGCCCACGGCACCGGGCGGTGGAACGGGGTGGCCATCGTCTCCCGGATCGGCTTCGAGGACGTGGTGCGCGACCTGCCCGAGCAGCCGGGCTACCTGGCCGACGACGCGATGCTCCCGGTGATCGAGCCGCGCGCCATCGCCGCCACCTGCGGCCCGGTGCGGGTCTGGTCGGTCTACGTGCCCAACGGCCGCGAGGTCGGCCACGCCCACTTCCGCTACAAGCTCGACTGGCTCACCACGCTGCGCGACTCGGTGCGGGCGGACGCGGCCGGCGGGCGCCCGTTCGCCGTGCTCGGCGACTTCAACGTGGCGCCGAGCGACGAGGACGTCTACGACCTCGCCGACTTCGAGGGCGCCACCCACGTCACGCCCTTGGAGCGCGCCGCGCTGGCCGAGCTGCGCGAGGCGGGCCTGGCGGACGTCATGCCCCGCCCGCTCAAGTACGACCGGCCCTACACCTACTGGGACTACCGCCAGCTGGCCTTCCCGAAGAACCGCGGCATGCGGATCGACCTGGTCTACGGCAACCCGGCCTTCGAGGCGGCGGTGACCGACGCCTACGTCGACCGCGAGGCGCGCAAGGGCAAGGGCACCTCCGACCACACGCCCGTGGTGGTGGACCTCGACCTGTAGGACGGGGCCTCAGTCCTGGGCGGACTTCAGGGCGGCGGTGGCGAGCAGGTACTGGGCCAGCAGATAGGTCGACATGATCCAGAACTCGTGTCCGGGCAGCTCGCGCCAGCCGGCCAGGCGGGTGGCGATCAGCGTGTCGGAGAGCAGGAAGAGCGCGCCGCCGAGCCCGCCGCGCCGGCCCAGGCCCGCCGAGGCCACGGCGGTGGCGGCGAGCAGCAGGCTGTAGCCCGCCACCGGCGCCTTCAGTTCCCCGAGCCCGGGCCAGAGCTGGCTGATCATCACCGCCCAGGCCAGCGCGTACCCGGCCGCCACCAGCGCGGTGCGCCGACGGTCCGTCAGCGCACCCTGCTTGGCGAACATCGTCACGTAGCAGATGTGTGCCGCGGCGAAGGCGCCCATGCCGGCCAGGAACGCCGGCTCGCTGTCCACCTGGAGCAGTGCGTCCCCGGCGGCGCTGGCCAGCAGCGCGGGGGTGAGCAGCCGGGGCGCGCGGTCCGGCGCCGCCGAGCTGACGGCGTGGGTGGCGAGCAGGGGCATCAGGGCGGGCTTGGTGACCTGCTCGACCACCTTGGCCTCCGTCAGCAGCGAGCCCAGATGCGTGGCGGCGGTCGCGGCGAAGGCGGTCAGCAGACCGCGGGTCCGGCGCGGGGCCCGGAGCGCAGGGGCCCGGCGGGCGGTTGCGGTCGTCGTCAGGTTCAGCATGCCCGGCACGATAGGCGACCGGGGCGGACACCGGAAGACCGGGTTACCCGCGCGTAACCGCGGTCATCCTAGCGGTCCCGCCTGTTCGGTATCGCGCCAGGGCTTGCCCTGCCCCAACTGCCCGCCGACTCTCCGAGGCTGCGCCGCCACCTCACTCCGGTGTCTTAGGCTGTCTCCCGACACGATCGAGCGGGACGGACGAGCCGCGCGGCACACGGCCGCGGGACAGCACGGCGGAGGGGCGCGTGGGCGGGGGCGGAGGGCTGGAGGGGACCGATCCACCCACCGGCGCTGGTGACCTGCTGACCCTCCCTTCCGACGGCACCAGGCCGCCCACCGCTGCCACGCCCCCGCCGTCCTCCGGCGGCGGCACCGAAGCGGGCCCCGGCCCGCAGCCGGCCTACGGGGGCGAGGTGACACTGACCCTGACGGACTGGCAGCCGATCGAGCCCGAGCGGCGGCGCCCGGCGGCCGGGGGCGGAGCCGACCTCACCGAGGGGCTGCGCGAGCTCGCCCGGTGCTTCGCCGCCGCCACCCCCGACCAGGCCCACGACCTGTTCGCCAACGCCTTCGGCCTCTACGGTGCCCGGCACGTCGGCACCGCCCCTGCCCCGGCCTGCGCGGACCTCGCCGAGGCCAGCTGGTGGCACGGCCCGACGGTCCGTCAGCATGCCGGAGCGACGCCGTCGGGCGGCTCGCCGGCCCGTGCCCGGCGCGGGCGCCGCCTCGCGATCGCCCCCGCACCGGCCCCCTCCGCCGCCGCCGGCCGGCACCGCAAGCCCGAGCCGCCGGCCGGCGCGGCACTCCCGCAGGGCGCCGACCGCCGCCGCGCCGACGCGCTCTCGGCCGAACGCCGGGCCGCCGCACGGATGCTGCTCGCGCACCCGCTGGTCACCGCCACCGGCCCGCACGCCCAGGCCTTCGGACTGATCCGCCGTCACGCGGCCTGGCTCACCGAGCGCTTCGCCGAGCAGCTCGGCTATCCGCTCACCGTCACCGACTCCTTCGCCCGGTTGCGCAAGGCCGAGCTCGGCACCGGCACGCTGCGCCGCCTCACCGTGCACGGCCGCCCCTGCACCCCCGAGCAGTACGCCGCGCTGGCGCTGACCCTCGCCGTGCTGCTGGACGGCCCGGCGCGCTGGCCCGCCGCGCAGCTGGCGGCCCAGGTCGCGCACCCCGGCGCCGCCGCGGTGGGGGAGAGCGGTGCCGAAGCCGTCGCCGAGCCGGGGGTGCAGCCCCTCGCCGTGGATCCGGAGGCGGTCGGCGTGGCGATCGCGCTGCTCACCGAGTGGCAGGTCCTCGCCCTCTCCATACCCTCGGCAGCCGCGGCGCCCGCCGCCGCCTGGCTGACCGTCAACCGTGAACTCGCCGCTGCCGTGGTGGCCGGCTGCCGCCCGCCGGGCCCGCAGGACCCGCCGGCGCCGCGCACCACCGTGCCGGTCGCGGTCCGCCGCCGGCTGGTCGAGACACCGGCGCTGCTGCTGGCCGACCTGACCCCGCTGGAGCGGGAGTGGCTGTGGGAGTCGCGCACCGCCGAGGCGGCGATGCTCGCGGACTTCCTCGGGCTGACCGCCGAGATCCGCTGCGAGGGGATCGCGCTGCTCGACCCGGCGGGCGAGCTGACCGACCTGCGGTTCCCCGGTCCGGGGCCGCTGGCGCACGTGGCACTGCTGCTGGTCGAACGGCTGGTGGAGGAGCTCCGTCCGCTGCCCGCCGAGGACGAGCCAGCCGCCCGTCCGCCCGCGCCCGCGACCGCGGGCGTGCCGATCGCCGAGGCGCTGATAGACGGGATCCTCGGGGACCTGGCCGACGAGTACGACTCCGAGGACCACGGGCACGACCCGCGCGCCGCCCACTGGCGCCGGGCGCACCTGGCCGACCGGGCCGCCTTCCGCCGCGACCTGCTCGACCTGCTGCACGCGATGGGACTGATCGCCCCGAGCGCGCCGAGCGTTCCGTCCGGCGGCGAGCCGTGCGCCGCCCGCGGCGGCTGGACGCTGCTCGCCCCCGCGGCCCGCTACGCCGCGCGGCTCGAACTGGGCACCGAGCCGAGCACCGGGCGCCACTCCCGTCGCTGACCCCCTGCGTCGATCCCTCCCTATCACTCCCTATGCTGCCGTGAGGTTGGACAGCATAGGGATGTTTAGGGAAGGATGGTCCCAGGAGATGGCGCCGCAGATGTACTCGGTCGACCAGGTCGCCGTCCTGCTCGGCCTGCACGTACGCACGGTCCGCGCATACATCAGGGACGGGCGGCTCAAGGCCGTCCGGATCGGCAAGCAGTACCGGATCGCGGCGCAGGACCTGGCGGAGTTCACCGGCGGGTCCACGGCGGTGGCCGAGACCGAGGGCGCGTCCGGCGGTGCGGCCGAGGTCGCGACCGGGGGGTCGGGCGTCGCCGCGGCGGCGGAGGTCGAGGTGTCGAGCATCGTCCGGATCGACGGCATCGACGCCGTCGCGATGGACCGGCTCGCCACCCTGCTGCACGCCTCCGTCGCCCACCGCCCGGACCGGGTGCCGTTGCGGGTGGAGACGGTGCGCGACGAGGCGCGCCGCACCATGAAGATCATCGTGCTGGGCGGCGCGGAGGACAGTGCCGAGATCCTGCGCCTGGTCGGCGCGGTGGCGGCGGACATCTCAAGCCCCTGACAGAGAGGTTGAGTGGGAATGACGGTCCATCGGATGAGCGGTGCTGCCGTGCTGGTCTGCGAGCCGAAGGGGGATCCCGTGTCCGGCGTCCCGGACGCGCTGCAGCTGATCGGCGACGCGGCCGGCGGCGAAGCGCAGTGGGTGGCGGTGCCGGTGGCGCGCTGGCACCAGGACTTCTTCCGGCTGCGCACCGGCGTGGCCGGCGAGCTGCTGCAGAAGTTCGCGCAGTACCGGGTCAACGTCGCCGTGGTCGGCGACATCTCCCGGTGGACCGAGGAGAGTTCGGCGCTGCGCGACTTCGTGCGCGAGTGCGACCGGGGGAGCCAGATCTGGTTCGTCACCGACCTCGCGGAGCTGGACGAGCGGCTGGCCGCCCGGGGCTGACCGCCTCCCGGCCGGCCCGTCAGCGGCTCTGGGCCGCCGCGGTCACCGCGGTGTGGTGCTGGACGGTCTCCACGGTCGCGCCCACGCCGAGCGTGCCGAGCGCGACCGAGGCGGCCACCGCGGCGCAGGCCAGGTAGCGGCGGTGGCGCTTGGGCAGCGGAAAGCGTGCGGCGTCCGGTGCGTCCGGGGAGTCCGCGGGGAGGGGCTCCACCGGGAGGCGGAGCGGCGGCAACGAGTCGTCCATGGTCCGAGCATTCCAGTCGGGTGTTAAACGATGACGACACACGGGTGAACGCCGCACCGGCGGGATGCGGCGGTTTGGCACGAAACGGCCCGCCCCCACCTGGGCAGATGCCCCGGGAGCGGGCTCCCGGCCGACCGCAGGCCGGTCGGGTCCCGCTCGGCGGGCGGTGGAGAACGGCCGCGACGGCGGCGCTACTTCACCCGGACGGGGGAGCCTGGCCGGCCGGCACCTTGTCCGGCGGGTCGCCGACCGCCACCCGCACCGCGTCGCGCAGCCCGTGCCCGGGGTGGAACCGCGGCGGCCCGGCCGACGGGTCCTGGCGCAGCTCCTTGACCAGCGCCAGGCAGAGCCCGAGCATCACCACCACGAACGGCAGCGCGACCAGGATGGTGGCGTTCTGCAGCGCCGTCAGCCCGCCGGCCAGCAGCAGCGCGGCGGCCACCCCGCCCATCAGCACGCCCCAGACCACCACCAGCCAGGTGCGCGGGTGCAGCGAGCCGCCGCTGGAGAGCGAGCCGAGCACCAGCGAGGCGGAGTCCGCGCTGGTGATGAAGTAGGTCATGACCAGGAGCACGCACACCACGCTGCTCACCGACCCCCAGGGCAGCGACTTCATCATCGCGAAGAGCGAGGCCTCCGGACCCTGCGGGATGGTGGCCACCAGGTCCGCGCGCCCGGTGGCGTCCAGCCGGATCGCGGTGCCGCCCATCACGCAGAACCAGACCACGGTGGCCCCGCTGGGCACCAGCAGCACCCCGACCAGGAACTCGCGCACCGTGCGGCCGCGCGAGATGCGCGCGATGAAGGTACCGACGAAGGGCGCCCAGGAGAGCCACCAGGCCCAGTAGAAGATGGTCCAGGACCCGAGCCACTTCTCGTCCGTGAAGGCGCCGGTCTGACTGGCCATCGTGACCAGGTCGGCGAGGTAGCCGCCGACGGTGGCCGGGATGGCGTCCAGCACGTAGACGGTCGGCCCGACCACGAAGACGAAGAGCATGATCACCGAGGCCAGCACCACGTTGGCGGTGCTCAGCCACTTGACCCCCTTGTGCACCCCGGAGAAGGCGGAGAGCACGAAGGCGGCGGTCAGCGAGCCGATGATGATCAGCTGCAGGTGCCGGGAGTTCTGCGCCGAGGAGATGTAGCCCAGGCCGTCGGCCACCTGCAGCGCGCCCAGGCCGAGGCTGGTCGCGGAGCCGAAGACGGTGGCGAAGACCGCCAGCAGGTCGATCCCCTTGCCCGCCCAGCCGTTCGCCCGGCGCTCGCCGAGCAGCGGCACGAAGGCCGCGCTGATCCGGTTGCCCCGCCCCTTGCGGAAGGTCGTGTACGCCATCGCCAGGCCGCCGACCGCGTAGATCGCCCACGGGTGCAGGGTCCAGTGGAAGAGCGAGAACTCCAGCGCGGACCGGGCGGCCGCCGGGGTCAGCGGGGTCAGCCCGGAGCCGGGCTGCGGCTGGGCGTAGAGCTGGAGCGGCTCGCCGACGCCGTAGAACATCAGGCCGATGCCCATGCCGGCGCTGAACATCATGGCGATCCAGGCCAGCGTGGAGAACTCGGGGCGCTCCTCGTCGCGGCCCAGCCTGATCCGGCCGAACCGGCTGAGCGCCAGCAGCACGGTCAGCACCAGGAAGACGTCCGCGGCGACCACGAAGAGCCAGCCGAAGTTGTGCAGCACCCAGCCGAGCGCGGTGCTGGACGCGTGGCCCAGCGACTTCTGGGCGAAGACGCCCCAGCCGACCACGCCGAGCACCACCACGGCGCTGACCCCGAAGACCACCCGGTCGGTCGGCAGCGTCTCCCGCGGGGGCGGGGCCGGCGCCGGCAGCGGCGTCAGGAGGTCCGGGCTGTCGGGGGGCTGACGGGTCATCGGTGGCCTCTCGCCGCGACGGTGCGGCGGAAAGCGCCGCATATCGCACTATCTCCGGCGAAATCTCGGCACCGGCCCCCGACGCGCCGTGTTCCCCGACGCGCCGTGCCCCCGCCCCGCGGGCGTCAGCCGCGCGGCAGCGGGCGCCGCTCGCGCACCAGGGTCTCCTGGACGGCGGAGGCCACCAGCTGCCCGTCCCGGCTGTAGAACTCACCGAGCGCCAGCCCCCGGCCGTCCGAGACGGAGGGGCTGCGCTGGGCGAAGAGCAGCCAGTCGTCCGCCCGGAACGGCCGGTGGAACCACATCGCGTGGTCCAGCGAGGCCAGCGTGACCGGTGGCGGCTCACTGCGCTGGAAGCGGTGCGGCTGGCGGTGCAGCGCGGTGGTGGCGGCCAGCGTCAGGTCCGAGAGGTAGGTCAGCGCGCACACGTGCAGCAGCCCGTCCTCGGCCGGCAGCGGCGAACCGCTGCGCAGCCAGACGAACTGCTGCGGCACGCCCTCGGCCTCCGGCGGCATGCCCGGCGCGTCCGGCGGAATGAAGCGGATGTCCAACGAGTGGAACCCGGCCGCCTGGTCGAAGTCGGCCGGGTCGGCGCGCGCCCACTCCGGGAACGGGTCGGGCAGCTCCTCGGGCCCCGGCACCGGCGGCATGACGCGCTGGCGCTCGGGGGCCTGCTCGGGCTGCTTGAAGGAGGCGGAGAGCGTGAAGATCGCCTCGCCGCGCTGGACGGCCGTCACCCGGCGGGTGGCGTAGGAGTGGCCGTCGCGGATCCGCTCCACCTGGTAGATGATCGGGCGGCCGGGGTCGCCGGGTCTCAGGAAGTAGCCGTGCAGCGAGTGCACCCCGCGCCCGGCGGGCATGGTGCGGCCACCGGCGGTGAGCGCCTGGGCGGCCACCTGGCCGCCGAAGGCGCGCAGCGGGGCACCGGCGTGGCAGTGGCCCCGGAACAGGTTCTCGTCCAGCTCCTCGATCCGCAGCAGGTCCCGGAACGAGGCCACCTGGACCCCGCTCGCGGGGGTGGGAGCCGAGTGGTCGGCCTGACCCTGACCCTCGCCGGGCCCCTGGGCCGTCCGGTGGTCGCGTGCCGGTGCGTCTGCCATCCGGTCATAGTGGCAGAACGCACAGGGCGGCACTGTGAGGTGGGTTACCCGTCGGCAACCTCCGGAGTCCCTCGTGCTGCACCTGCGCCTGATCGTCCCCGGCCCGCTGCTCCCCGCCGTGCTCGACCTGCTGGACTCCACCCTCGGCGTCACCCACGTCGTCACGCTGCCGGCCGCGGCCCGGCGCCCGCCCGGGGACGTGGTGCTGTGCGACGTGGCGCGCGAGTCGGCGGACGAGCTGCTGGCGGGACTGCGTGCACTCGGGGTGCCCGAGCAGGGGGCGATCGACGTCTCCGCGCTGGAGCTGTCCATCTCGCGGGCCGCCCGGGAGGCCGAGAGCCGGGCCCCGGGCCTGGGCTCGGACGCCCTGGTCTGGGAGTCGGTCACCGAGGTCACCCACGAGGAGTCCGCCTTCTCCTACACCTACCTGGCGTTCATCGTCACGGCCACCATGCTGGCGGCCTGCGGCGTGGTGCTGGACAGCGCCGTGCTGATCGTCGGCGCGATGGTGGTGGGGCCCGAGTTCGGGCCGCTGGCCGGGCTCTGCGTCGCCCTGGTGCAGCGGCGCGCCCACCCCGCGCTGCGCTCGCTCACCGCGCTGCTGGGCGGGTTCGCGGTGGCGATCGTGCTGACCATCCTGTTCAGCTGGATGATGAACGCCTTCGGCCTCTTCACCGAGGCGGACTTCCACGGCTCGCGGCCGAACACCTCGTTCGTCTTCCAGCCGGACGCGCTCTCCCTGGTGGTGGCGTTCCTCGGCGGCGTCGCCGGGCTGCTCTCGCTGACCTCCGCGAAGTCCGGCGCGCTGGTGGGGGTGGCGATCTCGGTCACCACCGTGCCGGCGGCGGCCAACGCGGCGGTGGCGCTGGCCTACGGGGAGTTCGGGCAGGCCCGGGGGTCGACCGTGCAGCTGCTGCTGAACATGTCGGGGATCGTGATCGCCGGCGTGCTGACCCTGCTGGTGCAGCAGTCGGCCTGGCGGCAGCTGAGGAGCCGCCGCCGCACCGCCCGGTGACGGTGCGGCGGCCGAGCGGGCGTCAGGCCGGGACCTCGTCCTCGTGCGAGTGGGCGGGCGTGGCCGCAGCGGCGGGGGCGACGGGCGTGGCGGGCGCCGCGGGCACCAGCGGCGTGCTCTCCGGCAGGCCGGCGACCGTGCGCCACCAGGCGCGCTGCACGGGCGGCTCGGCCGGCTCGAACGGCGCGCCCGGCAGCGGCACCGCCACCGCGGCGCCGAGCGTGGCCGCCGCCGCCATGGTGCGTTCGGCGGGCTCCTCCCACGGGTGCGGCGCGAGGTTGAAGGTCGCCCAGTGGATCGGCAGCAGCAGCCCGCCGCGCACGTCCTGGTGCGCCCGCACCCCTTCCTCCGGCGTCATGTGCACCTCGGGCCAGAACTGGCTGTAGGCGCCGACCTGGGTCATCGTCGCGTCGAACGGGCCCAGCAGCTCGCCGATCCGGGTGAAGCCGGGGAAGTAGCCGGTATCCCCGCTGTGGAAGACCCGGTGCTCGGGGCCGGCCACCGCCCAGGAGGCCCAGAGCATCAGCGGGTCGGTGCGCGGGCCGCGGCTGCAGTAGTGCCGGGCGGGGGTCGCGGTCAGCGTCAGACCCGCCAGCTCGGCCGACTCCCACCAGTCCAGCTCGGTGATCCGCTCGGCGGGCACCCCCCAGTGCTCCAGGTGCGCGCCGACCCCCAGCGGGGCGGCGAACCGGGCACCGCTGCCGATCAGCGCCCGGATCGTCGTCATGTCCAGGTGGTCGTAGTGGTCGTGGGAGATCACCACGACGTCCACCGGGCCGAGGTCGGCCAGCCGGATCGGCATCGGGTGCAGCCGCTTGGGCCCGATCCCGGGGAACGGCGAGCAGCGCACGCCCCAGACCGGGTCGAAGAGCACCCGGCGGCCGTCCAGCTCGGCCAGCACGGTGGCGTGGCCCAGCCAGGTCAGCCGCAGCCCCGAGGCCGGTGCCACCGCCAGCTCGGCGGAGCGCAGCCGGTGCACCGGGATCGGCCGGGCCGGCACCCGCCGGCCCCGGTTCGAGGCGAGCTGGGCCCGGCTGATCTCCAGCGGCGAGCGCTCGTAGACCAGCCGGCGGGTGGGCACCGGGTTCTGGAAGGCGCCGTCCGCGAAGTTCGGGCTGCCCTGGATCCGCTCCAGGCGCGCGCCGGTGGGTACGGCGCCGAAGGCGTCCGTCCGCATCCGTCGCCAGCCGGCGGCCGACAGGCCGCGAAGATCGGTGAAGCGGGACGAGCTGGGGACCGAGCCGGGCACGGCACCTCCTAGGAAGGGACGTCAGGGGCACCACGTCGAGCGGACACCGGTGTGGTGCGGCGCCCGCTCGATACGATCAACACCTCATCGGGAGACTACCCAAAGCGACGCTGCCGGGCGCGGTGGATCGGGCGATCCACCCGCCGTTCGAGGCGTGGCGCTGCCGGTCGACGGGGCCGCTCCGGCAGGCCCGGCGGGACCGGTCCGACGGGGCGTCAGGATGCGGTCGCCGCCGGGCGGGGAGCGGGATCAGACGTAGAACCGGGTGATCGTCTCGGCGACGCAGTGCGGCTTCGGGCTGGCCTCGCTGCTGATGGTGAACCGGACCACCGCCTGCCGGCCGTCGGCCACCTCGGTCATCGAGAGCAGTTCGGCCGTCGCCCGCACCGGGGTGCCGACCGGCAGCGGAGCCGGGAAACGCACCTTCTCCGAGCCGTAGTTGACCGCCATCCGGATGCCCCCGACGCCGTAGCACTCCTTGGCCAGCAGCGGGATCAGCGAGAGGGTGAGGTAGCCGTGCGCGATCGGGCCGCCGAACGGGCCGGCCTTGGCGCGCTCGGGGTCGACGTGGATCCACTGGTGGTCGCCGGTCGCCTCGGCGAACAGGTCGACCTGCTCCTGCGTCACCGTGTGCCAGGCGCTGGTGCCCAGCACGGTGCCGACCGCCTCGGTCAGCTCGTCAAGGGTGGCGAAGGTCGTCATGCTGCGCTCCTGAGGCCGGTCGGGGGCTCGGACGGGCGGACGGCCTTCCGCCCGTCCCGGGAGCGTAGCCCTACCGACCGGTCAGTTGGCGGCTGGGGCCGGACAGGGCCTGGGGGAGTGCAGCAGGCGGTGGCCGGTGACCAGCTCGGCGGTGAGGGTGACGAAGAGCGGCTCGCGTCCGGCCACCCAGGGCAGCGGGCCGCCGTGCAGCAGGGCGGCGTGCCGGGCCGGGTCGCGGACCACCTCGGCCTGGCCGTGCACCACCACGCTCCAGCCGGTCCGGGTCGCCTCGTGGAGCCGGTCGGCCTGGAAGGCGGCCACGGTGCCGTCGAGGGCCCGGGCGAGCTGGCCGTCCTGCGGCAGTCCGAGCAGCAGCCGGCCGTCCGTGTCGAGCTGGAAGGCGACCGGGAGCACCCGCAGCAGCGCGTGTTCGGTGTACACCACGCGCCCGATGGGCACGGTGCTGAGCAGCCGCAGGCACTCGGCCTCGCTCAGGTCCTCGATACGGTCGACACGGTCCATGATCCGATGGTGCGCCTGCCGGGGGCGAGGCCAGTAGGGCCCATGGTCCCGGGTCCGGCGCGGGCCCGGGGCGGGTCGCGGGAGGGGCATCGGGACGGGAGCCGAGCCGTGAGCCGTGCCGAGTGCTGGGCCGGGCCTCGCTCCGAGGTGCAGGATGGGCCTCGTCCGACACGACAGGGGCGGGCCACGGTGGGGACGGGTACGGCGAAGAGGGGTGCGGCAGTGACGGGTCTGGGTGTGGGAGCCGGCGCGGGGGCGGGCGGTCTGGGGACGGGCGCGGCCGGCGGCGTCGAGCTGGTGGTGATCGGTGCCAACGGCGGGCCGGAGCGCAGCTACGGCGGCTCGGCGCAGGCCGCGCACGGAGCCGAGGTACTGGCCAAGGCGCTGCCGCCGGTCTGCTTCGACACCGGCAACCGGGGCTGCCGGGTGACCGTGGTGCCGCCCGACGCGGATGCCAACACGATGCTGACCGCGCTGAGCGCAGCCGCCCGGCAGGAGGGGCGCTGGCTGGTGGTCTGCCTGCTCGGTCAGCTGATCGCCGACCCGCGCGGTCGGCGCCTGGCGCTGGTCACCGCGGGCAGCACGCCCGACAACGCCTACATGCGCGGGCTGGCCTGGGACTGGGTGGTGAGCACCATGGTGCACGGCGCCCAGGAGGAGGCGCTGCTGCTGGTGGACGCCGTCGCCGCCCCCGAGACCTGGGCGGCCCTCGGCGGGGTGGCCGGCGAGCAGGGGGTGGCCGAGCTGCTGGTCCACTCCCGGGTGCCGCTCTGGGGGCGGATCGGCCCCTACCCCGGGGGGCGCCGCGGGCGCTCGGCGGTGCTCCCGGGCGCGGAGGGGTCGTTCAGCTGGGCGCTCGGCCGGGTCCTGGAGCGCGGAGTTCCGGGCGCGCCCCCCGCCCTCGCGCCGGCCGAGTTCCAGCCGACGGTGGCCGCCGAGCTCGCCTGGGGTGAACTGGCGTCAGGCATCGAGGCACGGCTGCTCGTCCCCCCTTCGGGTGGCCGGTTGTTGCTGCGGAATCGGGCCGCTGTGCGAGGTGCACTGGCCGGATTGTCGGTTTCTGAAGAACTGTTGGCTGTTCTGTGGCGCGAAAGTGCTCCAACGGATCCGCCTTCCGCGTAAGGTCAGGGGCCCAAGGTGTTGCCGTACGCGGTGGGGTTGGCGAAGAATCGTGCTCCACACCGCACTTCGGCACCAGGCAGGTGTTTTCTGCCAACTTCGGCCGACGGTCGGTTAGTCGCGACTAGGTGGGGCTATGCACCGGTGCAGGGCTTTGTTACGCCTGAGGGCGGTCGGGGTCGGCGCGACGGTTCTGCTCACGCTCCTCGCGGCGGGCTGCGCCGGGCGGTCGCCGGGGCAGCCGGAGCGGCTGTCAACTGCCGTGCCAGGTGCGGTGGGTGTGGCCGGTGGGGGATCGACCGGCGGGCCGGGCGCCGAACCCTCGGCCGGATCGTCGAATGCGCCGGGCGCCTCGGACGGTTCCGCGAACGGATCGGACGGATCTCCGGACGGGGGGGCTGCGACCGGCAGCCCGGCGCCGACCAGTGGGGCGCAAGGGGCGGTCGGCCGCGTCGTACTGAAGACCTATCAGGACTGGTGGGCCGCCCAGGTCTCGGCCTACTCCGGTGCTGATCCGAACGGGGCCCAAGTAAGGATCTATTCCAGCGGAACCGCGCTCGGAAACATCCTGACGAGCCTGCAATCCCTGCACGACGCCAAAATGGTGATGAACGGCAAGCCGGTGCTTTCCCCGGTGGTGCAGAGCGTCGATCTCGCCAGCAATCCGCAGCGCGCGGTGATCGAGGACTGCGTGGACGTCAGCGGCTGGCACCAGGTGGACGCCGCCGACGGCAGCAACAAGGACGCGCCGCAGCGGCTGACCCGCTATCCGGCGCAGGCGGTACTGCTGGTGAAGGGCAGTATCTGGACGGTGTTCGAGTTCAATCGCGAGACGGGCCGGACATGTTGAGGACCATGCGTCGAATCCCTGCTCTCCTCGGTCAACTCCTGCTGCTGACCGGCCTGCTGGCCGGCTCGGCGATCCCCGCGCGGGCGGCGGGGCCGTCCGGCGGCGTCAACCCCTGCGTGGTGCTCGCGGTCTGCGTGGTGCTCCAGGACCCCGGCAGCGGCGGCTCCCCCGGCGGTGGCGGGGCGACGGGCGGCGGCTCGGGGGGCGGCAGCGGCGGTGGCGGTTCGGGCGGCGCCGAGCCGACCTGCGCGTGGCACGGGGTGCAGCACCCGTGCTGGGACCCGGACCTGGGGTACTTCGACACCGCGAGCGGGTGCTACTTCACCCAGGCCGATCCGCAGCCGGCGGCCGACGACCCGTCCTGGGGCGGCAACACCTCAGCGGACGGCGCCGTCTACCTGAAGACCTGCTACGACGCGAACAACAATGCCGAAGGCGCCGCCCTGGTGTTCCTGAACAAGCCGCCGAACATCGCCGCGCCCCCGCCGACCCCCGCCACGGTGGCCCAGATGGCCGTCAAGAAGCTGCAGTTCGCCCGGCCGGTCCCGCACACCGCGCCGCCCGGTCAGGCCGTGGTGGGGTCGCCGGTCTGGTTCTGGTACGAGACCTCGGACGCCACCCACGACGAAACGGTCGGGCCGCAGAGCCAGACCGTCTCGCTCAACGGCGTCTCGGTGAGCGCCACCGCCACGCTGGTCGACGTGGTCTGGGACCTCGGCCACGTCGACCCCGCCACCGGGCAGGAAGCGACGCTGGACTGCAAGGGCAAGGGCGCCGGACACCCGTACGCGGACGGGCTGGCGCAGAACCCGCCGGCCGACGCGTGCATCGGGCAGTTCGGCCGCACCTCGCCCGCGGGGGCGGCCAAGGCGGCGACGACCAGCGGCTACGACCTGACGGTCACCCAGTACTGGACGATCACCACCACGAACCTCGCCGACGGCTCGCACCCGTGGGGGCCGGTCGACATCCAGGTCTCCAGCGATCCGCTCGCCCTCCAGGTCAACGAGCTCCAGGTGCTCAACTGACCTGCCGCCACCGCATGTCATCGCCCGTCATCGCGTCCCGTCGCATCCACCGCACGTCAGCGCTCGTCAGGAAGGCCGAAGTCCGATGGAGAACCGCACCTTCTCGTCGCCGACCCTCGGCGCACAGGGAGCCGTCGGCTACGGCCAGGACCAGGTGACCGCCGCGCCCGCGACCTCGCGCGCCGAGGCCCGCTCCGGCCCCCTCGCGCCGTCCCGCTCGCTGCGGGCGCGGCGGCGCCGGCCCGCCGTGATCGCCATGGCGGCGGCGCTGATCGCGGCCGGCGGCCTGGGCGGCGCGGTGCTCTACAACAGCTCCGGTCAGCGGATCGCGGTGCTGGCGCTGGCCCGTGACGTCCCGTACGGGCAGCCGCTGACGGCCGACGACCTGGTGGTGGCCCGGATCGCCAGCGACCCCGCGCTCGCCCCGGTGAGTGCCGCGGACCGGAATTTGGCGATCGGCCAGCGGGCCACCGGCGACCTGCACCGCGGCGCGCTGCTGCTGGCGGCTGACCTGACCCGGGCGCTGGTCGTGCAGCCCGGGATGCAGGAGGTCGGGCTGCCGGTGCACACCAGCCAACTGCCCGCCGACGGGCTCCAGGTGGGCCAGCAGATCGTGATCGTGCAGCTCGCCGACTCGAACGCCGGCTCGACGGGCGGCGGCGGGCACGGTCCGGTCACCATGAACGCGGTGGTGGCCGAGCTGGGCAAGGCGGGCAGCGACGGCAGCCAGGTGATCGACGTCGCCGTGCCGCCGAGCGACGCGACCACGCTGGCGGTCTGGGCGGCCGGTGGCAGGTTCCAGGTGATCCTGGCGCCGAAGGCGGGGGCAGGGGCGCCGTCCGCGGGGGCCTCGCCCTCGGCCGGATCCGGTGCGGCGTCCCCGGGTTCGGCGTCCGGGGCCCCGGGCTCGCCGTCGGCGCCGGCCTCCGGCGGGAGCGCGGCCTGATGGCCGTGATCGCGGTCACCGGCGGGCCGGGGGCGCCCGGGGCCACCACCACCGCGCTCGCGCTGCTGCTCTGCTGGCCGCTGGCACCGGGGCGCAAGGTCATGCTCGTCGAGTGCGACCCGGACGGCGGCGCCGCGCTGGCGGGCGCGCTGGAGGGCCGGGTCGAGGCGGTCTACGGGCTGCGCAACCTCGCCGTCGCCGACCGGCGCGGGCTGCTCGCGCAGGCCATCTGGGAGCAGCTGATCGACATCTCCCCGCAGGGCGCGGGCGAGCGGCTGCTGCTGCCCGGCCTGACCGATCCGGCGCAGGCCGCCGGGCTCGCCTACACCTGGGAGCCGCTGGTCGAGGCGCTGCGCGCGCTCGAACCGGAGGGCTACGACGTGCTGCTCGACCTCGGCCGCTCCGGCGCGCTCGGGCCCGGCGCGGTGCTGGCCCGGCGGGCGGACGCGGTGGTCGCCACCGTCCGCACCACGTTGCGCGGCCTGAGCGCCGCCCGCCCGCGGCTGGCCGCGCTGCGCGCGGACCTGGAGACGGCCGGCACCGGCACCGACGCGCTCGGCCTGCTGCTGATCACCGAGGGGCCCTACCCGGTGGCGGACATCACCCGCGAACTCGGCCTGCCGGTGCTGGGGACGCTCCCGTACGCGGTCCGGACCGCCCGGGTGCTCTCGGACGGCGGGGACAGCACCGACCGGCGGTTCGTCCGGTCGGAGCTGATGCGCACCGCCCGGACCACGGCGGACCGGATCCAGGCGCTGGTGGCGGAGCGGCGGGCCAGACTGACGGCCCCGGCCGGTGCCGCCCCGGCCGGGGCGGGTGGCGCGGCAGCCGAGGGCGGCCTCGCCTGGGGGGCCGCGCCGCAGCCGCCGTCCGCGGCGGTGGGGGAGCGGGTCCCCGAGGCCTCGCAGTACCAGGGGTTCCAGGGCTACGAGCCGGAGCAGGCCGGGCCGTCGGAGCGGCAGTACCAGCAGGCGTACGCGCCGCCGTCCGGCCAGCTCTTCGAGCCGCCGGCGGCCGAACCGGCGTACCAGCAGGCGTACCAGCCGACCCCTCAGCCGGCGTACCAGTCGACGTACCGGCCCGGTGTCGCCGAGCCGGCGTTCGGGCCGGGGCAGCCGCAGCCCGCGGAGCAGCCGGTGACGTACCAGCCGCCACCGCCCGCGCAGCCCGCACCCGCGCAGCCCGCGGCGCCAGCGGCGCCAGCGGTGCAGCCGTACCAGCAGCCGCAGCCGCAGCCGTCGGGGGTTCCGGCGGTGCGGGAGTACCCGGCACCGATGGCGGGCGGGCAGGCGTTCACCTCGTCCGCCGGGCAGGTGTACGTGCCGTCGGCCGGGCCGGTGCAGGTGCGGCCCGCCGCGCCGGGCCAGCAGCCCGCCGCGCCGCCGCCGCTGGCGGGAATAGCGCCGCACCCGGCGGCCCCCGAGCCGTTCCGGGCGCCGACCGAGGAGACCGAGACCCAGGGAGAGGTGCTCCGTGCGCGGTAGCCCCATGCGTGACCGCGCCACGGCCGTGGACGCGGATGCCCCGGCCGATCACGCGGCGCAGCCCGACGCGACCGGATGGGGAGGCCGGGTGGTGCCGACCGGGTCGCCGGCCGCCGGCCGGCCGTGGGCCGCACAGCCCGGCCCGCAGCCGCCGGCCCGGTCCTGGCCGGGCGACTGGTCGGCCACCGCCACCCACCCCCAGCCGCCCGCGCCCGCCCCCGCTGGTATGCCCGCCCCGATGCCCGCCGGCGTGCCCAGTGCCGTGCCCACCCCTGCCGCGACCGCCTCGCCCGCGGGGCTGCCCGTGCTGCCCGCCCCCGAGAAGTGGAGCGCGGGCACCGCACCCGTGGTGGACCCGAAGCTGGCCCGCGAGCTCAAGCGCCAGGTGGCCGCCGAACTGCACCAGCAGCTCTCCCGGCTGGCGCCGGGCCAGGGGCAGGAGGTGGACCGCGCCACCCGCCGCCAGCGCGGCCGCGCGCTGATCGAGGAGGCGGTGGCCCGCTGGTCCGACGGCTACGCCCAGAACCACGGCGTGCCCCCGACCCGGGAGCAGGACCGGGTGCTCGCCGAGGCCGTCTACGACCTGCTCTTCCGGGCCGGCCGGCTGCAGCCCTACCTGGACGACCCGGAGATCGAGAACATCCTGATCAACGGGTGCGACGACGTCTGGGTCTCGCGCGTCCACCAGCCGCTGCGCAAGGTGCCGCCGGTGGCCGACAGCGACGCCGAACTGATCGAGCTGCTCCAGGACCTGGCCCGCCAGCACGGCGGCGGCGAGCGCAGCCTGAGCACCGCCAACCCGACGCTGGCGCTGCGCCTGGAGGGCGGCATGCGCCTGCAGGCGATGACGGAGGTGACGCCGCGGCCCTACGTCGCGATCCGCCGCCACCGGGTCGCCTCCGCCACGCTCGCCGACATGGTGACGCTGGGCACCGTGGACTCGACGATCGCGGCCTTCCTGGCCTCGGCGATCAGGGCCCGGAAGAACGTGATGATCACCGGCACCCAGGGCGTCGGCAAGACCAGCCTGCTGCGCGCGATGGCCGCCGAGATACCGCCGGACGAGCGGATCGGCACCCTGGAGTCGGAGTTCGAGCTGTGGCTGCACACGCTCGGCCACCTGCGCCAGGTGGTGCCGATGGAGGCCCGCGAGGGCAACGGCGAGCGGATCGACGGCAAACCGGCCGGCGAGCTGACGATCGGTGAACTCATCCCGGCAGCACTGCGGATGACGCTGTCGCGGATCATCGTCGGCGAGGTCCGCTCGGGCGAGGTGGTCCCGATGCTGCGGGTGATGACCAACGGCGAGGGCGGGTCGATGTGCACGCTGCACGCGCGCGGTCCGCACATGGTGGTGGACCGGATCGCCGAACTCTGCCTGGAGTACGGCTCGCACATGACCGACGCGCTCGCCTACCGGCTGACCGCCAACGCGATCGACCTGATCGTGCACGTCTCGATGGTCGACGAGACGCCGGTGGGCGGCCGGCGCCACCGGTTCGTCTCGCACGTGCTGGAGGTCACCGGGCTCGGCGAGCACGGCCGCCCGGCGCTGAACACCGTCTTCGGCCCGCGCCCCGAGCTCGGAGAGCCGCGGGCCGTGCCGCACACGCCGCCGAACTGCCTGGACGACCTGCGCCGCGCGGGTTTCGACGCCGGGCTGCTGCAGTCCGCCTACGGCAGCTGGAGCGCGCCGCTCTCGCTGCGGATCGGGGGCCTGCGATGAGAGCGGCGCGACCGGGCCGTCCCGCCCGCCCCACCCGAGAGGGTTTCTGATGCTGCTCTTCGTCCTCTGCGGGGTCCTGCTCGTCGGCGGGCTGGTGGTGCTGGCCGCCGGGTTCGCCGGGATCGGGATCGGCGGCGCGGAGCGGGCCGCGCCCGGACCGCTCGCCACCCGCGCGCACGTCTTCTGGTACGGCGCACCCGGCGTACCGGATCCGCGCACCCTGCGCACCCGCCGGATCCAGCTCGCGATCTCGCTGGTCGCCACGCCGGTGGTCTGGCTCTTCAGCGGCATCGTGCTCAGCGTCCTGCTGGTCCCGCTGGTGGTCTTCGGCTTCCCCTGGCTCTACGCGGCCACCCGTTCGGACACCCGCCACATCGTGCGGCTGGAGGCGCTCGCCGACTGGACCCAGCGGCTCTCCGACGTGCTGCTGCTCGGCACCGGCCTCAACCAGGCGCTGCTCACCAGCGTGCGCACCGCGCCCGCCGCGCTGCGCACCGAGATCGAGGAGCTGGCCACCCGGCTGCAGGCCCGGTGGAGCGCCGAGGACGCGTTGCGGGCGTTCGCCGACGGCCTGGCCGACGCCACTGCGGACAAGGTGCTCGCCGCCCTGCTGCTGCGGGCCGGCGACAGCGGTCCCGGGCTCAGCCGGGCGCTGTCCGACCTGGCGGAGTCGGTGCGCGAGGAGGTCCGCCAGCGCCGCGCGATCGAGGCCGACCGGTCCAAGCACCGCACCACCATCCGGTGGCTGGTCACGATCATCTTCGGGGTGATCGTGGTGGGCTCCTTCAACGACCGCTACACCGCCCCCTACGGCACGGTGCAGGGGCAGTTGGTGCTGGCCGCGCTGGCCGGGCTGTTCGTCGCGGTGATCGCCTGGATGCGCTCGCTGGCCGCCCACAAGCCGCTGCCCCGGCTGCTGGAGCCCGATCGCCGCAGCCGGGTCGGGGCGCTGCCGGCGCCGGAGGACGAATCGCGGGCCGCCGGGGCGCCGTCCGCCGCAGCCCCGCGGCGCGCGGCGTCCGACGGTGCCGAGCCGCCGCTGCTCAAGGAGTCGCGATGATCTCCCCGTGGGCCGTGCTCGCCGGCTGCGTGGCGGCGGCCGGCCTCGCCCTGCTGATCGCCGAACTCCGCCCGGCCCCACCGGACCTGGGCCAGGCGCTGGAGCGCCTGCACCGCGCCCCGGCCCAGCACCGGGAGAGTGCGGCACAGGCCGGGGCCGCCTGGTACGACCGGCTCGGCGACCGCTCGCTGGCGCTGGCCGGCTCCCGGGTGCCGCTGCAGTCCCTGGCGCTGATCGGACGCACCCCGGCCCGGTTCATGGCGCACAAGCTGCTCTTCGCGCTGATCGGCCTGGTGCTGCCGGGCTACCTCTCGGCGATGGCGGTGTTCACCGGCTTCGCGCCGCCCGTCGCGCTGCCCGCGCTGGTCAGCCTGGCGCTGGCGGCGGGCGGCTGGCTGGTGCCGGACGCGATCGTGCAGGGCGAGGCCAAGGAGGCCCGGACCGAGTACCTGCACGGCATCGCCGCCTACCTCGAACTCGTCGCGCTGGAACGGGCGTCCGACCACGGGCCGGCCGAGGCGATGCGCCGCGCGGCGGCGGTGGGGCGGGGCACCGTCTTCCGCCGGATCCAGGACGCCCTGGAACGGGCCGCCACCGACCGCCTGCCCCCGTGGGACGGTCTGGACGCGCTCGCCGCCGAACTCGGCCTGACCCCGCTGCAGGACGTCGCCGACATCATGCGGATCTCCGGCACCGACGGCGCCGCGGTCTACGACACCCTGCGGGCCCGGGCCAAGGGCCTGCGCAACGAACTGCTGGCGGCGGAGCTGGCCGAGGCCGGCGCCGCCAGCGAGCAGATGGTCGCGCCGGGCGCGGCCCTCACCCTGCTGATGACCGTCCTGATCGTCTACCCCGCGCTCTACCAGATGCTCCATGCGTTCTGACATCCCGTCCGGCCCACCGGACTCCCGTCCCCCGAGGAGAGCGAACCATGAAGACCCTGCGCATCCTGGCGCAGCAGTTCCTGCTGCCCCTGCTGCTGCCCGTGACCTTCGGCGCGGCGCTGCTGCGGATCCACGGCGGGCGGGCCAAGGCCGCCCGGGCCGAGGGCGACCGCGGTGCGCTCAGCATCGAGATGGCGCTGATCGTGATCGTCGTGGTGGCGATCGCGGGCGCCGTGCTGGCGGCCGTGAGCAGCTTCGGCAACACCGTGAAGAAGACCGTGCCCACCACGCTCCCCACCGGGATCCCGACGCAGTGACGGCGGATCGTCGGGAACGCGACCGGGGCGCGCTCACCCTCAGCTTCGCGCTCGTCTTCCCGATGATCCTGCTCCTGGTGATGCTCGTGGTGCAGACCGCGCTGCTCTGGTACTCGCAGAGCGTGGCGCTGGCCGCGGCGCGCGAGGGGACGGATGCGGGACGGGTGCTGGGCGGCACCGACCAGGCGGCCACCGACCGTGCCACGGCCTTCCTGGACGGATTCCGCGGCCTGCTCGGCACCCCCACCGTGGACCGTCCGGTCCGCACCGCGGACACCATCACCGTCACCGTGCACATCCACCCGCTCTTCCTGCTGCCCGGGTTCGACGGTCTGACGGTCTCCCAGCGCGCGCAGGCGCCGATCGAACGGTATGTCGGGCCATGACGGCGCGACGGGAGGGGAGGGGGTGCGCGGTGGCGGGTGCGACGAGCGGCGCGGACGGGGGCGCGCGGCCCGCCGGAGCGGCCGACCGGGGCAGCCTCGCGATCGAGGCCGCGATCCTGGTCCCCGCCATCGCGCTGCTCTTCAGCCTGGCGATCATCATCGGCCGGCTGGAGACGGTGTCGGGCAGCGTCGACGACGCCGCCCGGGTCGGTGCGCGGACGGCCTCGCTGGACCGGTCGGGGCAGTCCCCGCAGACGGTGGCCGAAGCGGCGGTCAGGCAGGCGCTCGCCGACAACGGCGTCAGCTGCCGCCCCAGGGTGACGGTGAACGCCTCGGTGGTGCCGCTCGACGCCGGGCCGGTGCCGCTGAACGGCGTGCGGGTCGACGTCAGTTGTCCGGTCCAGGTGAATGATCTGTTCGTGGTGTGGGTACCGGGCGAGGTGACGTTGACCGGCTCCTTCACATCGGTCATCGACCGCTTCCGTTCGCAGTGACAGCGGGACGGGCAGTGAGGTCGGGACAGCACGACGGCGCCGTGGCAGCACGGCCGGACGAAAGCCCTGGGGAGGGGACGTGAGGGTCCGTCGGGGTGGCCGCGACCGCGGCACCATCTCGATCTTCGTGGCGCTCAGTGCCACCACACTGATGCTGTTCCTGGGCATCGTGCTGGACTGCGGCGGTCGCCTGCGCGCCATCGAGCGGGCCGACGCACTGGCGGCGGAGGCGGCCCGGGTCGGCGGTCAGCAGATCGACCAGGCCGCGCTGCTGGGCGGCGAGGGACCGAGGATCGACACGGCCGCCGCCTACGCCGCCGCCAACGCCTACCTGAAGCCGTACGGCCTGTCGGCCGAGCCGCCGGATCCGGCGAACCCGCCGCCGGCCACGGCCACCAGCATCACCGTCGTGATCAACACGACGTACCGGACCGCCCTGCTGGGGTTGTTCGACACACCGACCCTGACTGTCCATGGATCCGGCTCCGCCACGGTGGTGGACGGCCGCGAGAACACGGGAGGCGCCTGATGGCCGCACCACGAGCCAAGGTCCGTGCCCGAACGGGGAGTTCCCCGGACGCGGGCCACCCTGCCGACGGCCGGACCACGGCCGGCCCTACGGCCCGCGGCCGGACCGCTGCCGGCCGGGGGAGCGCCGGCCGTGGCGGGGCGCGTCGTCCGCAGCCGCGCCGTCGCAGCGCCCTGCGCGCCGTGCCGGCCGCGCTCGGGGCGCTGCTGGTGCTCGCGCTGCTGCTGGTCGGGGTGCCCGCGCTGCTGCTGTACGGCACCCAGGCGGTGGCCGCGATGGGCGGGGAGGGCCACACCAGCCTGCGCGAGGTGCTGACCACGCCGGACGACGGGCGGCTCTTCCTCTGGGCGCTGGTCGGCATCGGCTGGCTCGGCTGGGCCTGCTTCGCCTGCTCCGTCCTGCTGGAGATCCCGGCCCAGCTGCGCGGCCGGGTGGCCCGCCGGATCCCCTCCTTCGGCTGGAGCCAGCGGATGGCGGCCGGCCTGGTCGGCGCGGTGATCGCGCTGCTGCCGGTGGCCGGTGCCTCCTTCGCGGCCGGTGTACCCGGGCAGTTGGCCGCCGCGGCGGCACCCGCCCAGCTGGTGGCCGCGCCGCAGTACGCCGCGCTGGCGGCGGCACCGGCCACCGCGGACCACCTCGCGCTGCCGGCCGCCGACCCGCAGCCCCAGCAGCCGACCTACACCGTGCGGGACAGCCGCCCGGCCGACAGCCTGTGGTCGATCGCCGAGCACCAACTGGGTTCGGGCGACCGGTGGCAGGAGATCGCCACGCTCAACGCCGGCCGGGTGATGGACGGTTCCGGCGAGCGCTTCGACGCCGACCGGCCGATCCAGCCGGGCTGGCAGCTGCTGATGCCCGCCGACGCCAAGCCGGCCGGTGCCGCGGGCGGCGGCCCGAGCGGGCCGGCCGCGCCGGCCGCGGCGCCGGAGTCGACCGGCCAGCAGGGCGGCCAGGCCCAGCCGGGCGGCCAGTCGGGGGAGCGGCACGCCACCGCGACCGTCCAGCAGGGTGACACGCTCTCCGCCATCGCCCAGCGCGAGCTCGGCAGTTCGGACGCCTGGCCGCAGCTGTTCGACGCCAACAAGGGGGTGCGGGCGCCGGACGGCGAGACACTGGACGATCCGAACATGGTGGTCCCGGGCATGGTCCTGAACATCCCGGGCGCGCCCGCCGCCCCCGCGCCACCGGCGGCCCCGGCGCAGTCGGCGCCTGCGCCGCAGTCCGCACCGGCGCCGGGGTCGGCGCCCGCCGCCCAGGCACCCGCTGCGCAGTCGCCGGCCCCGCAGGACCCGGCGCCGCAGCCCCCTGCCGCCCAGGCGCCCGCCGCGCCGCACTCCACCGCGCCGTCCGCCAAGCCGTCGGCCGAACCGTCCGTCAAGCCGTCCGTCAAGCCGTCCGTCAAGCCGTCCGTGAAGCCGTCCGTGAAGGAGACCGCGCACCAGGGCTCCGGGGGCGACGATTCGCTCAGCGACTACACCGCCGCGCTGACCGCCTCCGGCATCGGCGTGCTGCTGGCCGCCGTCCTGGTCGGCGCCGTGGCGCACCGGCGCGGCGCGCAGCAGCGGGCCCGCCGCCCCCGGCACCGGATCCCGATGCCCACCCCGCCCGCCGCCGCCTTCGAGGCCGAGCTGCGGACCCGCCAGAACAGCACCGGCCTCGACCTGCTCAACCGCTCGCTGCGCACCATGGCCCGCAACGTCAGCCGCACCGGCAAGCGGCTGCCCGCGCTGGCCGCCGTCCGGGTCACCACCGGCGGCACCGTCGAGCTGCACCTGGCGGCCCCGGCCGTCCCGGTCGCGCCGTTCCGGGCCGCGCACGCCGCCAACGTCTGGTGGTGCTCGGCCGACTCCACCGACCTGCTCTCCACCGTGCAGGCCGCCAAGGTGCCCGCGCCCTACCCGGCCCTGGTCGCGCTCGGCACGGCCCCCGACGGTGCGACGGTCCTCGCCGACCTGGAGACGGTGCGGCTGATGCACCTGGCCGGCCACCCGGACGACGCACGCGGCGTGCTGCGCGCCCTCGCGCTGGAACTCGCCCACAGCCGGCTCGCCGACAAGCTGAGCCTGCACCTGGTCGGCTTCGCCGAGGACCTGCCGGTCTCCGACACCGTCGCCGACCGGGTGCACCGCTACCCGACCCTGGAAGCCGCCCTCGTCGCGCTGGAGACCCGCACCGCCCGGGCCCGCTCCTCGCTGGTCGCGGTCGGCGCCGCGCATCCGCGTGACGCGCGCAGCCGGGGCCACGCCGACGACGCCTGGGTGCCGGAGATCGTGCTCTCCGCCCAGGCGCCGATGGGTGACGTTCCGTCGGAGCTCGGCCGGCTGCTGGACGGCCGGCCGCGTACCTGCCTGGCGGTGATCGCCCGGGCGCCTGAGCGCGGCGCCGGTCCGGTGGCCCGCTGGACCCTGCCGAGCAGCGGCCAGGCCGTCCTGCCCGGTCTGCACCTCGGCGTGCAGCTCCAGCGGTTGACCGACGAGCAGTACGGGCACTGGACCGAGGTGCTGGAGACCGCCGCCTCCACCGCCCAGCACCCGGCCCCCGCCTGGACGGTCGACGGCGCGGAGCTGGAGCCCGCCGATCTCCCCAGGCCCGTGCCGGTGCTGGCGGGCGTGGGGGCGGGCGCCGCCCCGTTCATCGGCGGCTCGCTGCCGGACGGGCCGCCGGAGTCCGGGCCGCGGCTGATCGCCCGGGTGATCGGCACCGGCGCCAGCCCGTTCGCCACCGTCGACCCGGCGGCCTCGCCCGGGGGTGGCACGCCGCCGGTCTCGGTGGTGCGTCCGGTGCCGCTCCCGGCGCCGACCGCGAGCGCGCTGCCCGCCGTCGGCGCCGGGAGCGGCGGGATGGCAGGTCCGGTCGGTCCGGTTGGTCCGGTCGGGCCCCGGCACGGTGTCAACGGGCGGGGCCTGCGGGTGAGCAGCGGCCAGTCGGTGCCGCCCGCTCCGGTCGCGCTGCCCGGTCTGTCGCCGTTCGCCGGTCGACTGCCCTCCGGTGAAGCCGGGTCGCCCGTCGACGCCACCGTCGAGCCAGTGGTCGAGGCCGAGGTGGTGGCCGAGGCGGAGTCGATCCCCGAGTCGATCCCCGAGTCGATGCCCGAGTCCGCGTCCGAGGCCGAGAGCACCGCCGAGCTCCCCGTTGTCGAACCGTCCACCGGGGCCCCGGACCTCGCCCCGGACCTCGCTCCCGACGCCGACCCCGAGCCCGCGCCCGACGCCGAGCCCGCCCCCACGCACGAGCCCGCCCCCGCGCCGAGCGGCGTCGACCCGCGGGTCCCGTTCCGGCCCGAGCCGGTCCCCGCCACCCCGGCGGGCGGAACTCCCGTGCCCGGCACGGTGATCGCCCGCACCGACGCCGACGACCTGCTCGCCATCCTCCGCTCCCCGGAGGCGCACGCGATCCGCACCACCCCCCGGGTGCGCCTGCTCGGCCCGGTCGACGTGCTCGGCCCCACGGGCGCGGCCGAACCCATGGCCGTCCCCGCGCTCACCGAACTCGCCGCCTACCTCGCCCTGCACCCGGGCACCGACCCCGCAGCCGTCGACCGCGCCCTGCACCCGGGCGACCACGCCCGCCCGGACCAGGCCCCGCCGGCCACCCTCGCCGCCCTGGCCGACTGGATCGGCAGCGACCCGGACGGCCGCGCCTTCCTGCGCCAGGACGCCCAGTCCACCGGCACCTGCTACGCCTTCGCCCCCACCGTGACCTGCGACTGGGACGAGTTCCGCAGCCTCTACCGGCGCGGCATGCGCAGCACCAGCACCACCGCCGACGCCGCGCTCGCCCACGCGCTCGCCCTGGTCCGCGGCGCCCCGTTCGCCGAGGCCCCGACGGCCGGCTACGGCTGGGCCGAGACGGCGCGCCAGGACATGCTCGCCGCCGTGGTCGACACCGCCCACGAACTCGCCGCCCGCCGCCTGCAGTACGGCGACCACCGCAGCGCCGAGGCCGCGGTCTTCCGTGGCCTGGCCGTCGCCCCGGACGTCGAACTGCTGCACCGCGACCTGTTCTACGCCTACGCCTCCGCCGGCGCCCGCGATCAGCTCCTCAAAGCCGTCAACCGATTGGACGCCCTCAGCCGCCGCACTGGCCGCAGCCTCGACCCCGACACCGTCGCCCTCCTGCGCGACCTCCTCTCCAGCCCGTGACCTCGAGTCCCTGAACGACGACGACGGGCGGCACCAGGCCGGCTACGAGAGCCGCCTGGTGCCGCCTGCCGCCCGCCGCCGTCGATCCGTCGGTGGCGGCGCGGTGGTTCGGACGGTGCGGTTCGGACTACTTCGGGCAGGTTACGGCGCCCATGACGATGCCGCTGAAGGCGCCGGTCATCATGCCGATGGCCACTCCGGGGGGACCGCCCAGGAGGCCCATGACACCTGAGCTGACGATGCTGGTGCCGATCTTCGCGGCCATGCACTTGTCGTGGGCGTCGCTGCTCTGGGAGGCGGGAGCGGCCTTGTAGGACGCCACTGCCACCATACGGACGCTCTTCTCGGTGGCGGCAGAAGCGATGGGGTTGCCGTCGCCCAGGGAGAAGGTCGGGGGCGCGATGGTGCCGGTGACGGTGTCGCCGGTGACGCCCTCGATGGTCTGGGTGACGGTAGCGCCGTTGACCGTGAGATCTGCCTTGTGGGTGACACCGCTGGCGTCAGTGACGGTGCCGGGCATGACCGTCGCAATCGTGGCGCCGTCGGCGTCGCTGACCTTGACGCCGCCCTTGACGGCGGTCAGCTTGCCGCCCTTGGGCACGTCCATGACGGCCGATGCGGTCGTCGCGATGGCGGTGGGCTTGACGTCAGCGCCGGTGGTGCCGCTATCGGGAGGGGTCTCACCGGTGTGGGCGACATACATCGTCGAGCCGGCCGTCGAGTTGATGACCGGGACCGTGACGGTCGCGTCGGTCGTCCACGGCTGGTTGTCGGTGTCGAACGTCCAGGTGCCGGTGACCTTCTTGCCTACGGCCGCGAAGTCGACCCAGGCATAGTTCTTGGAAGGGACGTCCACGGCGATGCCGTTGATCGTCGACTCGTCCGAGGTGTACGTCTGCGTCGCGGTCAGCTGGCTGCTGATCATCGCCTGGACCGGGGTGGAGACGCCGACGGAGGTGGACACGCCCGCGGAGTACGACTGTGCCCAGCCGGAGTGGTAGATCGTGGTGAAGATCTGCTTCATCGTGGCGCTGGTGTCGTTGTACCAGACCGAGGAGGCGGGCTGGCGGGGCAGGGCCTCGGGCTGCCCTTCGGACTTCTCCGTCCACGAGCAGGTGGCGGTCTTCTTGGAGCACAGGTCGCTGTAGTAGTCGAGCGCCAGGCTCCTGGCCTCGGCCGCGTTCGCGGCGGGTATCGTCCACTCCTGGCTGGTGCTGCCGTTGCAGGCGTTGGGCTGGGCGAGGATGCCCCACAGGTGGAGGCCGCCCCGGTTGTCCATGCAGTACTCGGTGCCGGTGGTGTCGTCGCGGCGGATGATGCCGAAGGTGTTGGGCTTGCCGTCGACGGGGCGGAAGTGCCACTCCTCGCCGGTCTTCCCGCAGGACTGCTGGATGGCGGGCTGTGAGGCGTAGAGGCACTTGCCGGAGGAGGTGTTGGCGATGTCGAACGTGCCGGGGTCGCCGAGCTTGATCAGTCGCCAGTTCGTGTAGTTGGTGCCGTCGGGGGTGACGGAGATCTGGTTTCCGTCGTTGTTGCCGGTCGCGTTGAGGGTGCCGTACGGGCTGGTGAAGGTGTAGGCGTCGGTCGTCGCGGCGCTGGCCGGGGTGGCGCTCGCCGGGGCGGCGGCGAGAACGGGCGCCAGGAGGGTCAGGGCAACGGTCGGCGCGGTGAGGAGTTGCGCGGCCTTCTTCAGGGTCCTATTCATGATCACTTCCTGTGGTGGCGTGCGCGGTTCCTGGGGGCAGGGCGCACTGATGGCACCGATTGTGGTGTCGCCGCAGCCCGGCCGACAGGACAGCGCACCGGCCATATATGACCGGCCGTCAAGGCCCACTGACCTCGGCATTTCCCCAGGAACCACTGCTCACGAAGTCGCTCCCCCTGCACGGGTCAGGGGATCACCACCCGGCGCCCGCGCGTGTGGCCGGCCCGGCTGTCGACGTGCGCCGCCGCGGCCTCGGCGAGCGGGTACGACCGCTCGACCGGGATGTGGAGCCTTCCCCGCGCGATGAGGCCGACGGCCTCGGCGAGCGCCGCCGGCACGCTCCCGGCCGTTCCGGAGAAGCGGACGCCGAGCTCCGGGGCGGCGAGATCGGCGATGGAGACGACCGTCCGCGGATCCCCGGTCAGCTCGACGAGTTCGCGGATCACCCCCGAGCCGGCCAGGTCGAGGGCGGCGTCGACCCGGCCCGTTGCCCGACGCGCCAGCTGCCGCACCCGCTCGACCCAGCCCTCGCCGTACGTCGTGGCGAGGGCGCCCAGGCCGCGCAGGTAGTCCTGGTTCGCGGCGCCGGCCGTGCCGATCACCGCGATGCCGCGCTCGCGGGCGATCTGCAGCACCGCCGATCCGACACCCCCGGACGCACCGCTGACCAGCAGCGTCTGCCCGGACCGCACGCCGACCTGGCCGATGATGCGCAGCGCCGTCTCCATCACGGAGGGGTACCCGGCCGCCTCCTCGAACGTCAGGCCCTCGGGCATCCGGGCCCAGGCCGACAGCACGGCGAACTCGGCGTAGGTGTCCGCGCCTTCGCCGAACACGTGGTCGCCGACCGCGACCCCGTCGACGCCCTCGCCCACCTCGTCCACCACTCCGGCGGCGTCCAGCCCGACCCCGGCCGGCAACGTGATCGGGTGGGCACCGAGGATCTGGCCTTCGCGGATCCTCCAGTCGACGGGGTTCACGCCTGCTGCCCGCACCGCGATGCGTATCCGCCCCGGGCCCGCGTGGGGCTCCTCGGCATCCACGAGCTGGAGAACGTCCGGACCGCCGAACTCGGCGAAGCTCACTTTCTTCATGCCGTGGACCGTAGCACTAACGGTTAGTGTTTTGGAACGGTTATTGATTCGTATCTGCTAGTGTCCTGGCATGACCGAGCCGCCCGGACGCCGCGAGCGCAAGAAGGCCGCGACCCGCCAGAAGATCGCGGACACCGCCCTGCGGCTCTTCCTGGACCGTGGGTACGACGCGGTGGGCATCCGTGACGTGGCCGCCGAGGCTGACGTCGCCGTCACCACGCTCTTCGCGCACTTCCCCTCGAAAGAGGCCCTGGTCTTCGAGCGCGACGACGACTTCGAGCAGCGCCTCACCCGAGCGGTCACCGACCGCCCGCCGCACGAGCCGCTCATCCCCGCGCTGCGCTGCGAGATCCACGCCCTGGTCCGCCACTGCACGGCGGACAGCGCCGCCCCGGTCTGGCGCATGATCGACGAATCACCCGCCCTGCGCGCGTACGAGGAGTCGATGCGACTGCGCCACGCCGACTCCCTGGCCACCACTCTGGCCGCCGCCCCCGACCTCCCCCTCACCACGACCGCCGCCCGCACCCTCGCGAGGTTCGTGATCGACGCCTACTCCCTGGCCCGCGAGGCCGCCGAGCCGGCGGCCGCGGTGGACGAGATCTTCGAGATGATCGACGCGGCCTGGAAGGTCGCCGGTCCTCCGCACTCTTCTCATCGTGAGTGAGAGACTGTTCATCCGGTCAGGAAAGGGAGCTGATCGCCCCACACCCGATGGGAGGATCTGCGTGCTCCGGTGCTACGCCAGTACCTGGGGATCCGAGCCCGAGCAGTACCTGGCCTGAGTCAGCTGATTCACTGCTCGGCTCGCAATGCGACCGTATAGCCTTTTCCATCTGTTCAAGTGCTGACGGATTTGCCGGGGGCGTGGGACGCATGGGTACGGTGGGCATGGCGGAGCCGGTGGAGTACCTGACGGTGTACGGGTGGCGGCTCCTCGATGTTGCGGTGCCGATGCTCGGCGTACCGGCTGGAATCGCGCTGGACGTGGCCGGGACAGCACCGTTCCTGTCGCCGCCGGTGGTCGGGGTCGTGCCGGATGCAGTGGCGGTGGAGCGTGGCTGACTCGTATCAGGTGGATCCGAGGGCGCTGGACAGTACGGCGAAGGGAATCAACGATGCGATCGCGGAGCTGAAGGCGCTGGGCATCGACGAGGCCGCCGAGCAGGGGCGGGGATTTTCCGGTCTGGAGTTGACAGGGATGCAGGTCGGCAATCCCGGACTTCAGTCGGCTTTCTCGGACTTCTGCGAGCGCTGGAGCTGGGGCGTACGCACGTTGGTGCACGACGGCACCGAGATCGCTGCCCGGCTGGGTCTTTCCGCGGGCAAGTACTACGACCAGGAGCAGTACGCCTCGGGCGTATTGAAGGACGTGGTGAACGCGGCGATAGGCAATCCAGACCTGACGCAGAGCCAGGTGGAGGCACGTTCTTGGAGCAAGACCTTCGCGGACAATCCAGTCACCCAGGTGGCGAACGCCGACTACTCGAAGGCATCCCTCGACAAGGCCGCTGCCGACTCGGCCGCGACGTGGAAGGCGGAAGGCAAGGACATGGAAAACAGTGTTCCGTTGCCCGGGGTGCCGATGGTCGTGAAGTCGATGGAGCAGCAGGCGGGGGCTAAGGGCTGATGGGGTTCCTGGACGACATCGGTGATGGTGTCGAGGGGCTGTACGAAGACAGCAAAAAGGGCTTGGGGATGACCGTCGATTCGGTCTCCCACGCCGCGGGTGGAGTTCTGGACGCGGTCGGGTTCCGTGATGCGGCAAGGTCGGTGAAGAAGTTCGGCGACCACATCGCCGACGATCTCGGCGCGCAGGTCGGCGAGATGCAGTTGGGCGATTCGGACGATCCTAAGGACCTTGTGCATGGCGATGCGAAGGCGCTTGGCGAGGTAGCAGCCAAGCTACGAAAGTTCCACGATGCCTTCCAGGAAACGGGCGGTGGGCTGCAGGCGCTGGACTCGTCGCACTGGCAGGGGGCTGCGGCAGACGCCTTCCGGAGCCGCTTCGAACCGCACCCCCGACTGTGGCTGACAGCGGCAGACGCCTGCGTGAATGCGGCGGAGGCGTTCGACCGGTTCTCGCAGGCCGTCACTTGGGCACAGGACCAAGCCAGGCAGGCGATCGATGCGTACAACGCGGCACAGGCGGCCTTCCGGGAGGCGCAGGACGCGTACAACGTGAGTGTCGAGAGCTACAACACGGCCGTCAAGACGTACAACATGGCGTCGCAGGCCAAGCAGGATCCGGGACGGAGGCCCACCGACCCGGGCCCGTTCCAGGACCCGACTACTGGCCAGCTTGCCCATGCCCAGGACCTTCTGCGCGGTGCGCGGGCCGCTCGGGACCGGGCGGCCGGCAGTGCGGCTGCGGCGGTGAAATCGGCTACCGCTACGGCGCCGACTGAGCCGAGCTTCACCGAGCGGATGAAGCTTGACTCGGTTGACCTGGCCGAGGGCGGGTGGACCGGCGTGACTCATCTCTATGGCGGTCTGGCCAAGGGTGCGGCGGACATCGTTGACTTCGGGCGCAGCCTGAACCCGATGGACCTGTACAACATCACGCACCCGGCTACCTATCTCGACCACCTCAACAGTGTCGCCGCCGGCTTGGTGCACGCCGAGTTCCATCCGACCGATGTGCTAAAGGGTCTGGTCGGGTCGGGCTGGGGCTCGGATCCGTTCGAGGCGGGCGGCAAGTTCATCACCAACGTGGCATTCGGTGCGCTGACCGATGGCGGGGGAGAGGCAGCCAGCACCGCGGAGATTGCCGGAGTCAACGCTGCCAAGGACACGGGCGAGAATGCGGGCAAGGGCGTCACCGAGAACGCAGGAAAGGACGCTGCGGTCGGAGGGGCGGGCGGTGACTCCACGGCCGAGGCCGATGACTACGCCCGATGGGCGCACATGAGGGAGTTCGCTAGTCGGCCCAAGGGACCGTGGGGGCACCTTGCCAAGCCTGCCGACGGCATCGAGTCCAGTGCCATTCACGCTGGTTCGGTGGATCCGGAGACCGCGCAGCAGTTCCTCGACGACCAGTACCCGTGGATGCGCGACGTCAATCGGCCCCGCTTCGAAGACGGTACGCCCGGCTACAACCAGAACTGCTCGGAGAACGTCATCGCGGTCAACAAGCAACTGGACGGCATCGAGGCCACTGCCGATCCGTTGCTGGAGGGCCGTTGGCCTGACCCGGCCCGGTTGGGCAATCCGGATGCAAGCTGGGAGGATCCGCATACGTACGACAACATCATCCAGGATCTGAAATCGCGTGGAGAAGGCTCTCGCGGTGTGGTCTACATCAGCCGTGCGGACGGCACGGCGCATGTGTTCAACGCGCTCAACGATGGCAATGGCGTCGTCTTTCTGGACGGCCAGACCGGAAGACTGGGTCATCTGGAACCAGCGACCGGCATCAGATACCTTCCCTACCGCTAGCCGATACAGGAGCGAGTCGCACATGCTTTCCCGAAGCGAGGCCCACGACCGGGCCATGGATTTCCTCGATCAGCACTACGCGAAGGATCCGATGACCATCGTGCTGCAGCCCGAGCTGACAGCCGAGCACGACTGGGCCTGGGCTGTACGGTTCGACT
This sequence comes from Kitasatospora sp. NBC_01302, assembly GCF_035976515.1. NCBI lineage: Bacteria > Bacillati > Actinomycetota > Actinomycetes > Kitasatosporales > Streptomycetaceae > Kitasatospora > Kitasatospora sp. NBC_01302. The sequence continues at coordinate 2,075,568 of NZ_CP108404.1, read as the reverse complement.
CCCAGGAACACCTCGACACCGGCGACATCTTCAAGGCACCGTTCACCCGGCTGCTGATCGTCCCCAAGGATGGCTCGCCAGTACACTTCCCCCCGACCAGCTTCACTCTCGAGCAGACGGCGCACTACCTCGCCACGGGCCAGCGCCCCGGGCACCAGACGGAGAGTTGAAGTCCTGTGCCCCTGTCGGTCAGCGAAGCAACCGCCCAGGCCCGAAAGTGGCTTGCCGTCACCTACCGTGACCAAGTGGAACTGGCAGTCCCGAAGCCGGTCGCTCAATCCCCCGAGGCATTCCTGTACAGCTGCCGGGTGCTGCCGCAGCTGGGATTCCAGCCCACCCCGATGCTCAGCGCCTCCCTGGTGGTGCCGGTCAACGGCACCGGACCGTTCCACCCGGCGACCGACCGGCCGTGGGCCGATCTCGCCTCGCTGGCCCAGGACCCGAGGCCGCGGACCCAGGCCGGTCAGGCGCATCGCCTCAACGCCCGTGGCTGCGTGGTGGTCATGGACGGCATGATCGACGGTGTGCGGAGCAGTGCGCTGCCCTGGCGGCCGTACCAAGAGGCACCAGGCTGGTGGAGTCGACTGCTTCGCCGCCACTTCGGCCAAGCGGAGGTGGCTGTCTGCGACAGCTGGGACGAACTCATCGGTGCTGTCCAGGCGAGTGGCCCGGACACACGAGGCGTGGTGTGGGTACGGCGCGAGGTCGGCGGCGAGGAGGCCACCGGTCATCTGCTCTACGCCCACAACAATCAGGGGAACGTCGTTCTGCTCGACCCGCTCGCTGGCGGTTTGGCGCAACTGGAGCTGGAGCACGTCCGTCGGCTGACTCTGGCGCGGTTCCGTCGGGGTGCGCAGCCGGAGGCAGGATCTCAGGAGCCCTCGCGTCCAAGGGCGATGGACTTCCACGCGGCGAAGCACAAGGCCCAGGCGTGGCTGGACCAGCAGTACGGCGGGCAGGTGCTGCTAGTGGACCCACGGCCGGGCGACGAGGGGCCGCGCGGTTGGCTGTTCGCCTGCAACACACAGGCATTCCTGGCGGGAGGCCGCCGCGAGGATGCGTTGCTGGACGCAGCACTGGTGGTCCCCAAGGATGGCCGTCCGCCGTTCGGTCTGCCGAACTCCTCGCCCTGGAGCTGGTACACCCAGTGGTCGAGCGGACGCGATGATCTGCCACTGCCGCCCGCCCCGGCGCCGCTGGGCTGGTTCGAGCGCACGATGAGCTCGCTCGGCGGGCTGATCCGCGTGACAGACCACACCGCGTGGCCGACCGTGCTGGCCGAGCTGGCCACCCTGCCGACAGGTGTACGCGCCCTGGTCTGGGTCCGGCGACTGGACGGTCGAGGCCGCGAGTCAGTGGGCCTGCTTCTCAACGCTGGGTTGACCGAGCGTGGGCTGGTGCTCCTGGATCCGAGCACTGGCGAGCCCGCCACATTGGAGAGTGATGGCGTCACCGTGATGCATCTGCTCCGGTACCGCTGAGACCGCTGCCGACCTGCACCCGGAAGCGGGGCCGTCCGGCACCTGCCGCGGTGTCGACAGCGTTGGCCGCGGCTCGACCTGTTTGCCGGCCCCCGAGCCGCGCTTTCGCTGGCACGGGTCTGGGGGCGGGCGGTCGGCATGATCCGCTAGAGTCCGGCCACGGTCGGACTGCTGTGTGGGCAGTGGGCTTGGGGGAGCGGGCAGATGACGGACGCGGCGGGACCGGACGGCGGGGAGGCGGTGCGACCGCAGGACGCGGTGTCGCCCGGGGCCGGTGCGGGTGATCCGTGGGCGCCGCCGCAGGATGCCGTTCCCGCCGGGTACGCGGGGCCGCCGCCCGGGAGCGGGCCGTACCAGTATCCCTATCCGTATCCGTACGGGCAGGCCGGGCCGTATCCCGTCCCCTCCGACGGGCGTCGGGTGGTCGAGGGGACCAACGGGCTGGCCATCACCGCGCTGGTCACCGGGGTCACCTGCTGCCTCTGGCCGGCGGCACTGGGCTTCGGAATCGGCGCGCTGATCCAGCTCCGGCACCGTCGCCAGCGCGGCCTGGGGATCGCCGTCGCCGGGGTGATGCTCGGGGTGCTCGGGCTGGTCATGGGGGTGTTCGGCGCGATCCTCGGCCAGTGGCACTTCGCCGTGGGCGGCGCCAACACCTCCGGCACGTCGGTGTCGGACTCGCCGCTGCCCGCGCCCAGCTCCAGCCCTGCCCCGCCGACCCCTGTCCTGACCCAGGCTCAGCGGGACTTCCTGACGGACACCGCCGAGATCAAGGCGCAGGACCGGATCCTGAAGATGCCGGAGACCGACCCCGGGATGGCGGTCCAGGAGTCGGGGTGGACGGCTCAGGCCCTCGCGGACAGCGCGGCGATGCTCGGCCGGACGCAGTGGCCGGCCGAGGTCAAGGACCAGATGGCCGTGCTGGTGAGCGCTTTCCGGGCCGACCAGGCGGTCTGGAACGCCGCCGCCACCAACACCACCGACCCCGTGGGCGCCTACCAGGCGGCCCTGCGGACCAACGCTCCCTCGACCGCCGAGGCCGCCGCCCGCAAGGCTCTCGGACTCACGGACGACGACCGGCCGGTCGACCCGGGCACGACCGCGACCCCGCCCGCCCCGGACGGCACGCCGCCGGACGCCCCGCCCGCGCCGCCCGCGGTCTGAGCCCGCCTCCGCCTCGCCCGGCGCCGCTACCCGAGCCCCGGTGCCGTCAGCTCCGCCACCGTGACGGCGACCATCCCGAACAGGTCACCGATCGTGGTCAGCGCCGCTGCCTGCAGCGTTGCCGCGGGCAGTACGGTGCCGTCGGGGCCGGCCAGCGGGCGGGTGGCGGTGGCCTCGGCGACGACGGTGGGGCGGTAGCCGAGGGTGAACGCCCCCTGGGCGGTGAAGGCGACGCACAGGTGCGTCATGAAGCCGGCCAGCACCAGCTCCGTCCCGGCTCCCAGCTCGCGCAGCACCTTCTCCAGGTCGGTGGCGTGGAAGGCGTTGGGGAACTGCTTGACCACGACGCGCTCCCCGTCGACGGGCGCGACCTCGGCGCAGATCGCGCCGATCTCCGCCCGGATGTCGTACGGGGTGCCCTCGCCGCCGTCGTTCACGACGTGGACCACGGGGATGCGGGCGGCGCGGGCCGCCGCCAGCAGGCGGGCACCGGCCGCCAAGGCCTCCCGGGCACCCTCCAGCGCCATCACCCCGGTGGTGTAGGTGTTCTGGAAGTCGATCAGGACGAGTGTCGTGTCGGCGAGCCGCGGCAGCCGGCCGTCCAGGCCGATCACCTCGCGCAGCGTCGCGGAAGGGGTCACAGGGGTCAGGGGAGCAGTCATCGCAGGATTCCTTTCGAAGAGGGCAGGCATGACGACGGAGGGGTATGACGACAAACCGGCATGACGACAGAGGGGCACGGCGTGCGCGTGTGCCCGGAAATGGACGGACGAGGGATCAACCAGTGGTGCGGAAGCGGCGGCGGTAGGCCGCGGGTGTGGTGTCGATCTGCTTGCGCAGCGCCCGGTGCAGGGTCTCCACGGAGCCGAACCCGCTGGCGGCGGCGACCTGGTCCAGCGGCTGGTCGGTGCTCTCCAGCAGGCGGCGGGCCGCCTCCACCCGGACGGCCTCGACGTAGCCGGCCGGACTGCTGCCGGTCTCCTGGCGGAAGACCCGCGCGAAGTGCCGTTCGCTCAGCGACATCCGCCGGGCCAGCGCCGCCGCGGACAGGTCGTCGTCCAGGTGCTCGGCGATGTGGGTGCGCAGCTCCTCGATGTCCCGCCGGGAGGCGGCGGGCCGGCTCAGCGGCACCGAGAACTGGCTCTGCCCGCCCTGCCGCTTGAGGTACATCACCAGCTGCCGGGCCACCGCGAGCGCGACCTGCTCGCCCAGGTCCTCGGCCACCAGGGCCAGCGTCAGGTCCATGCACGCGCTGATCCCCGCGCCGGTCCACACCCGCCCGGACCGGACGAAGATCGGGTCCGCGTCCACCGTCACCGCCGGGTGCTCGGCCGCCAGTTGGGCGGCGGTCGACCAGTGGGTGGTGGCCCGCTTCCCGTCCAGCAGCCCGGCCGCGGCCAGCAGGTGCGCGCCCACGCAGACCGACGCCACCCGCCGTGCTCCCGGCGCGACCGCCTTCAGCCAGGCCACGACGGAGTCGTCGATCCGGGCCACCGGCCCCTGGGGGCGCAGCTCCACCGCGCCGGGCACCAACAGGGTGTCGAGCACCCCGCCGGCCTCGGCGACCTCCGTGACCTCGGCGAACGACAGGTCGGCCAGCAGCCGCACCCCGGCCGCCGTGACGACCTCGCCGCGCGAGGGCCCCGCCAGCTGCACCCGATAGCCCGCGCGGCCACCGGTCTCCCGGTTGGCCAGCGCGAACACCTCGGCCGGTCCGGTCACGTCGAGCAGGTCGACGTCCGGGAAGACCGCGATGACGATACGGCGGGTGGTGGGCATGCCCCCATCGTTGCCGCCGTCCGGCGCCTGCGCAATGACGCCCTTCTGTCACATCCGGACACGGGGCGCCCGCAGCCAGGCGTCTAGGGTGGCGAAGTCGGTGTCGGTCAGGCCCAGGCCCGGATCGACCCGGTGCAGCAGGGCCGGGCCGGGGTGGTGGGCGGCCACCCCGGCGCGGTCGTTGTCGGTGATCTCGTCGTCCACCCAGGCGAAGGCGCGCCCGGCGGCCCAGTCGACCAGGGCGCGGGTTTTCCAGTGCAGGCCGCTCCGCAGATCCTCGGCGGTGGGCTCCGGCCAGTCCACCATGAAATACGAAGTCAGCAGGGGGCCGCTACCGGGTCATCCGGGCCCTGGGCGACAGCCGCCACCGGCCGCTCGGGTTACCTCACCCCCAAGCCGCCGACCCAGCCGGCCATCCTGAATCACTGGAACTGCCCTCCCCGCCCCGGATGAGTCGGGGAGGTGCAGACGCAGACCGCTCAGGAACCAGTGAGCTCGATCGCCTCGAAGATGTCCGCATCAGTCTCCTGCTGCCAGGCGGGCAGGTCGTTCCAGTCGGCGACGTAGCCCGGCTTGGGGTTCTCGATGTGCTTGTGGATCTGAGCAATCCAACACGTCGCGACGAAGCGCCCCTTCTGCTCCCGGGAGAGCTTTGACGTATTCCCGTCGCTCACGCTGATGAAGTCGCGGACCTGGCCGTACACGGCAGCGGCGCATTCGCGTTCCCATTCCGGTGTCTCGTCCCATGGGGCGACGTAGCCGGCCTTCGGCTCGCCCGGGTAGTGCTTTGACACGCCCGCGATCCACGCTGCGCGGAAGATCTGGCCGTCAGACGACATGCGTCACTCCTTCGTAGGCGGCGCTGTCGAGCGCCGAGATCTGCTGGTGCAATGCTGAAGCCCGACCATCGGCCATGAGCGGGAGGAGGCGGCTCTTGACGTCCTCCAACTTCCTCCCGATATAGCCCGAGCCGGTCTGGCTCGCAAGCTCCAGAGCAGCGTGAGTGTAGTGGCCTGCCTGATCGAGATCGCGGCGTTCGGCACCCAGGGCCGCCAACTCCGCGAGCACCGCTCCCCGACGGCGCGGTGAGAGCTGCTGCGAGAGCGCGGTTGTCAGCGCTTGCTCTGCCAAGTCCGGGCGGCCGAGCGCGAGATAGCAGGTCCCACGCTCCTCGGCGAGGCGTGATCCGTCGAACCGAAGCCAGCCGCCATTGTGAAGCTGCCCGGACAGGTTGTGTACCTGCTCGGCGCCGTCGAGCGCGCGCTTGGTCGCATCGAGGTCGCCGAGGCCCGCATGCGCCTCCGCTTGGACCGCTGCCACCCAGTATCGGGTCGAGAGCTGACTGTCTCCTCGTTCTGCTACCTGAGACGCAGCTGACAGAATCGGAGCTGCGACGGCAAAGCGGCGCTCGTAGAGTTCGACAAAGGCATGCCTCGTCAACGCACAAGCCCACATATCGAAAGCTCGCGCCTCTTTGCTGGCGCTGGCGGCCAGTATGTAGCAGTGCGTGGCAACGGGGTACCTGTTGGCGTCGAAGAAGATCTCGCCAGCGAGCTGATACAAGTCTCCCACCAGCGCACAGAGCTGCTGGCGCGACGCATTGCTCTGGCTCTCGCCCAGCCCCTTGGCCAGGAGACCCAGTTGGTGCCGAACCATCGGGTACACGGCCTGCTTGGAGTCGGAGAGACCGAACAGTTTCCAGAGGTACGTGTTCAATTCGGGCCCGGTTTCTACCAGGGACGCAGCCGCTCCGGGGCGAGACAAGGGTGTGTCGGAGCCCGGCAGGGCAATGAGCGCACCGGTCACGGCGAGCAGGCTCAAGACATCGCGGCGCTTCATGTCGTCAGTATCACCAGAAGGAGGGGCAGCGGCGTAGACCACCGAGCGGTCAGGGGCTGTCACGTCTGGTGCGAGGAGGTCCGCCAGCCCTTCAGGGGTGACCTTGAGGACCCTTGCCATCTTGGGGTGTACGTACCCCTGGGGATCGGTCGCGCCAGCCTCCCAACGGGTAACCGTGGATACCGCTACCCCTAGCTCGTTGGCGAACGACTCCTGACTGTAGCCCAGTGCTCTGCGGCGCTCGGCGAGACGCTTCCTCCTCGGAGCCACGGGAGCCTCCGCTCAGATCAAGAAGCCCGAGGTCAGGCCGGGCGGTGCGTTGATTATGCCTGACAGGTGCTCACTTTCCGCTCTGGTTCGGGGTAACTCCTCGGCCGTTCACTGGATGCAGCTACTTCGAGCGGCGAAGGCCCGGTGGAAACGGACAGCGCCGGGCCGGGGCCTGCACCACCTTGCACCAACTCTCGGCCGTCTGGTCGAGCAGAGTCAACCCGATTGGAGAGACACATGCACACGGCCATCAAGCCCAGCGTCGAACTGGACGAACTGGGCAAGTTCTTCACCATCGCCGCGCGCCGGTTCGACGCCGGCCAGGCCGCGCCCCAGATGTTCTCCACCGCCATCGACTCCGTGTGGCACGCCCTCGTTGCGGACCCCGACGCCCACCACGACTTCAGCCTGCACCACGCGGGCCGGGAGCTGACCCACGCCGAGATGACGGGTCGCGGGCCCATCGACTGGGTGAGCACGTACGAGGAGGCGTACGGGCCGCTGCCCGAGATCTGGTTCACGAACGCCGATGGCACCGTGAACACCGAAGCCCTCGCGCAGTACCGGGAGACCGGAACCGTGGTCGCCGAGTGGGACTGCGGTCCTGTGGAGGGCGGCGATGGTGACGGTGTGACCACCAGGTGATCACCGCACCTCACGAAGGGGCGTCCCGGCTGACCGCCGGGGCGCTCCGCCTCACCGAGGCCCGGTCGGAGAACCCGGCCAGCATCGACGTGGGCAGCTACCTCACCGGGCTGTACGAGCACTGCCCCTTCCTCCGGCCCTCCACCGTGCGCCGGATGACCGGGTGGACCGTCTACGAGATCACACCCGGATCCCACCGGTACGCAGTGGAGGCGGAGTTGTTCTACGCCGGTGTCCAGGCCGCGGAATGGGTCCGGCCGCTCATGGGCCGGCCCAGCGGTGCTCTGGCGTGCGAGAACGTGGTGATCCTTAGGCACTGCGGGGACCTCGACCACCGCGAGCTGTTGGCCTGGCCGCACTGGGCGTTGAAGAACCTCTATGGCCCTGTCGGCGTGATGTTCGGCAAGTTCACGCAGGGGGCAGTGGAGACCTCCCGTGCCGGTCGGAGCATCCCGCCGCCGCCCTTCTCGTTCCTCCCGGTACGGGCGGCCGTCCGCCCGCTGGACCCAGTGCTTCTGAAGACAACGCCCGACCTCGCGGCGGCGCTTGCCGTGGCGGATGACGACGGGCGAGACGTGTTCGAGCGCATCCCTTGTGAGTGGAAGGCAGTACGAGAATGGGCGAGTTCACTCCCGATGCCGCTGAGGCCCTGAAGGCCGCGGAGGCCGTCTGTGGGCCGGTCGAGCTGGAGGAGATCAGCGACCGGCGCGGCTCGGCTGTTTGGAAGGCGACCGGTCCGCTCGCCACGGTCAGTATCAAGATCGGCACCGGGGAGGCCAGCGAGACCACGGCCCGCGAAGCCGCCGTACTCGACCGGCTCACCGGCTACACCGTGGCCGCCGGCCGGTTCGGCGAGGGCGTCTGGTACGTCACCCCGTGGTTGTCCGGACCGAGCACCTGGCGAGTCTTCCGACCGCTCCGGAAGGACCGCGAAGCCGACCGTACAGAAGCCAAGGTCGGGGCCGTCGCCCTGGCGCTCGCGGTGGCCGACCTCCACGCGGACGGGTGGGTGCACGGGGACATCCAACCGGCGCACGGCATCCACACCGAGAGCGGCGACGTCCGGCTCATCGACTTCGCGTGGTCCCGCAAGCTCGGGACCCCACCGCCGTGGACGGCCTTCGACGGAACCATGGTCCACCTGACCGCCCCCGAACTGGCCGCCCGGGTCTCCACCGGCCCGCAGCCCGTGGAGACCACGCAGGCCGCCGACGTGTACGCCCTGGCCGGAACGCTCTGGGCCTGCACCACGGGGAACTGGCATCTCGACTACGAGGCCGCCGCGATCGACCGGCGGATCGTCGGCCCCGCAGGGCTGCGCGACGCCATCGCCGCCCGCCGTGTCCCGCTGGCTGCGGTGACCCGGTGGCCGGACTTGCAGGCCATCCTGCGTGAAGTCCTGCTCTCCGAGCCGGATAGCCGACCCAGCGCCAGCGAACTCGCCGCCCTGATCGGCACGCTGGACACGTGATCGAACTGCGTGAGCTGACCCCCGAGGATGCCGAAGCGCTCCAGCAGATCTACAGCTCCGAATCGACCGTCTTCCTCGGGCGCGGACCGATGGACGAAGCCGAAGCGCTGCGCTACCTGGCTGCCGCGATGGCCGCCGCAGCGCAGAGGCCGCGCATGCGGTACATCCTTGGCATCGCCGTGCGCGCCGAACTCCTCGGCGTCATCAAGCTCAACCTGGACGGCCCTGGAGCCTCGGTCAGCTACATCCTGCGCGTGGATGCCTGGGGCCAGGGCTACGCCACCGAAGGGGTCCGCAAGATCCTCGCCCTGGCCTTCGGCTCCCTCGGTCTGCCGGAGGTCCGCGCCAAGCACCACCCGGACAACGCGGCCTCGGGGCGCGTCCTCACGAAGTCCGGCTTCACCCCTGCCGGCACGGTCGGCGGGTTCGAGATCCACGTCATCCGGCCGAGTGCGCCCCTGCCTTTCCGGCCGGCTTGAGGCCAGCCCCCGAGAAGTGAGAACACCATGGAACAGCTCTCCTCGTCGCGGCGGTGATCGCCGTCGCGGCCAGCGGCATTCGATTCAGGCGTACGGACTCGGCTCGTCCGCGCAAGCACCCGCCGATTGGAGATCAGCCTGACGATACGGCGGGTGGTGGGCATGCCCCCATCGTTGCCGCCGTCCGGCGCCTGCGCAATGACGCCCTTCTGTCACATCCGGACACCGGGCGCCCGCAGCCAGGCGTCGAGGGTGGCGAAGTCGGTGTCGGTCAGGCCCAAGCTCGGATCGACCCGGTGCAGCAGGGCAGGGCCGGGGTGGTGGGCGGCCACCCAGGCGCGGTCGTTGTCGGTGATCTCGTCGTCCACCCAGGCGAAGGCGCGCCCGGCGGCCCAGTCGACCAGGGCGCGGGTTTTCCAGTGCAGGCCGCTCCACAGGTCCTCGGCGGTGGGCTCCGGCCAGTCCACCACGGGCAGCTGTGGCAGGCCGAGTCGCGGGGCGAGGTACTCGTTCGCATCGGTCGTCCAGGCCGTTGCCCAGACCAGGTCACACGGCAGGGCCAGCAGCCGGGGGCCGTGCGCGGGGTCGAGCCGGTCCAGGTACGGGTCGGGGGCCGGGTCGTCCCGCAGCGGGTCGGCCGGCGCGCCGCCGCTGGGAAACCGCGGTGCCGCCGCTCCGTAGGGCAGCAGGGGGCCGTCGACGTCGAGGAAGAGGATGGGGGAGCGCGGCATGGCCGCACCCTAGCGAACGCGGACGGCTCCCGCCTCAACCCCGGAGGCGGGAGCCGTCGTTGCGCTTCGTCGGCCGACTACTGGACGTTGATCGCCGTGTCGTCGAGCACGAAGGAGGTCTGGTACTCGTTGTCCTCGGTGCCGGTGAACTTCAGCGTGACGTTCTGCCCGGCGTAGGCGGACAGGTCGAACGTGTGCTGCGCGTAACCGGTGTTGTGGTCCAGGTTCGAGTAGCTGTGCAGCGTCGAGAGCACCGTGCCGGCGCTGTTCAGCACCTGGACGGAGAGCGTGTCATAGGCCTTGGTGGTGCTGGTCTCGGCCGTGTCGACGTGCAGCCAGAAGCTCAGCTGGTAGCTGGAGCAGCCGGTCGGGAGCGTGACGGACTGGGCGAGCGTGTCGGTGTGCGTGCTGCCGTAGCCGTCCAGCCAGGCGTCCCAGCTGCCGCTGTGCGGCGGCTCGGAGCTGCTGTTGCTGACCACGCCGGAGGAGGTGCTCCACGGGGAGGCGCTGCCGGTCTCGAAGCCGGGGTTGCCGAGCAGCTGGGCCGCCGTGCAGCTGCCGCCGCCGGCGGGGTTGACGGTCCAGCTGAAGGTGGTGCTGCCGCTGGCGTTGGTGCCGTCCGTGGCGGTGACCGAGACGGTGCTGGTGCCGGCGGTGGTCGGGGTGCCGGAGATCAGGCCGGTCGAGGCGTTGATCGACAGGCCCGCGGGCAGCCCGGTGGCGGCGTAGGAGAGGGTCTGGCCGGAGGCCGAGTCGCTCGCGCTGACCTGCAGGCCGGCGGCGGTGCCGACGGTGCCGGTCTGGTTGCCCGGGTTGGCCACGGTCACGGTGTTGCTGCCGCCGCCGCCCGGGTCGACCGTCCAGCTGAACGAGGTGGAGCCGGAGGGGCCGGTGGAGTCGGTGGCGGTGACCGAGACGGTGCTGGTGCCGGCGGTGGTGGGGGTGCCGGAGATCAGGCCGGTCGAGGCGTTGATCGACAGGCCCGCGGGCAGCCCGGTGGCGGCGTAGGAGAGAGTGCCGCCCGCCGTGTCGGTGGCGCTGACCTGCAGGCCGGCGGCGGTGCCGACGGTGCTGGTCTGGGTGCCCGGGTTGGCCACGGTCACGCCGGCGCTGCTGACCTGGTTGAAGTCGGCGGTGAAGGTCGCCTCGATGCCGTTGAGCACGCCCGGGTCGCTGACGATCAGGCCCAGCTCGCGGTTGTGGTTCAGCGAGTTGTCGGAGAAGTTCTCCGAGCCGGCGAAGACCTTGGCGCTCGACGTGCCGTAGTCGGCGACGATCGCCTTGGCGTGGACGTAGAAGCCGGTCGAGCTGGTGTAGGTGGTCACCTTGCCGCCGGCGGCGGTGACCTGGTTGAGCTCGCTGGTGTAGGTGCTGTTCTCGTTCTCCGCCACCACCCGGACGGTGACGCCGCGCTGCTCGTCCGCGACGATCGCGTTGACCAGCGCGGTGTCGCCGAACTCCTCCTCCTGGACGTCCAGGCTGTGCTGGGCGCCGTTGACCAGGGCCAGCAGCTGGGTCTGCGAGTCGGTGGGCGACCAGACCAGGTCGTCGCCGTCGGAGGGGGTGATCGAGGTCTTCGCGTAGTCGGCGTTGAAGACCTGCTCGATCGCCGCGACGTCCTTGGCGTCGGTGTCGAAGACCCCGTAGTCGCGAGAGGTGGCGTAGTACGTGGTGTCGAAGTTGCCCGTGCTGATGTAGGACTTGGCGCCGTCGACGGTGATCGTCTTCTGGTGGGTGTAGACGAAGCTCGACGAGGAGTAGGTGACCCCGACCCCGGCGGCGGACAGCGCGCTGTAGGCGGCGCTGTTCACCGAGGTCTGCTTGGAGTCCAGGATGACGCGCACCGGTATACCGGCCTTCTCCTTGGCCACCAGGTCGTTGACCAGGGTGGTGTCGCGCAGCTCGTAGATCGTCACGTCGATCGACTTGGTCGCCGAGTTGACGAAGTTGTAGATCGCGCTCTCGCCCTGGTCCGGGAGGATGACCAGGGAGTACGTGCCGGTGGCGGCGTGGGCGCCGGCCACCGGCAGCAGGGCGCTGGCCGCGGCGGTCGCACCGGCCGCGAGGGTGAGCAGAGCACGACGCGTGTGTCTCATTCGGGTCTCCGGACGTAGTCGACGGGGAGTTCCACGCGCGTAGCTCTTGGGGTGCAACGCGCGTAGCACTCAAGTAAGACACAGGCCTGATGGCGCGTGAAGTGTGCGCGCATGACAAGTAATTGAACAGCGGGACGACGGGAGACGGCGGTGGCCGATAATCGGTTCTCATGTTTGCTGGGGGCTGCGAACCTCCCGTGTGGACTGTGCCGTTGAGGCGAAGGAGAGGTGGGATCCTTGCTGCTCCGCGACGTTGAACCGGGTGATCTGGACGCCTATGTCCGGATGCGCTGCGATCCGGCGATGATGACCGAACTCGGGGGCCCGCTACCGCGCGAGGCGATGCCGGACAAGGTGCGCCGGGACGTGGCACGGGTGCTGGCGGACCATCAGTGGATCAAGATGATCGTCCCCGACGAGTCCCGGCCGGCGGTGGTCGCCGGAACGGTGACGCTCTGGGCGCACGCCGGCGGTGCGGACCGTGGTGCGGACGGTGGTGCGGAGGCGCGCGAGGGCGTGGCGGCGCACACGGCGGCGCGCTCGGAGATCGGGTGGATGGTCCTGCCGGAGTTCCAACGGCAGGGGCTGGGCAAGCGCGCGGTGCGCGAGCTGCTCGCCCGCGCCCGCGCCGACGGCCGGTGGGGGACGGTCAGCGCGTTCCCGGCCCGCGGCAACGCCGCGTCGAACGCCATCTGTCGCGCCCTGGGCTTCCACCTGGTCGGCGAGGAGCGCAGCGACTTCGCCGGCCGCGTCCTGCTGACCAACCACTGGACGATCGCGACCTGACCACGGGCGGGGCTCAGTGCATGGTCGGGGCGAGGGTCCAGTCGATCGCGGAGAGGGTGAGCATCGACAGCAGCGTCGACCAGAGCACCGAGTTGCGCGGCAGCGCGGTGTTCAGGCCGTACTCGCGGGCGTAGATGAAGACGTTCTGCGCGGTCGGCAGCGCCGAGCAGATCACCACGGCGAGCAGTTGGTGCGGGGTCAGGTGCAGCAGCAGGCTGCCGACGGCGAACGCGACCAGCGGCTGCACCAGGTTCTTGGTGACCACCGAGAGGCCCACCTCGGCGCGCAGCGAGCCGTCCGCCGAGGCCGGGCGGGCGTGCAGCGACATGCCGAGCGTGACCAGCGCGGTCGGTACCGCCGCGCCGCCGAGCAGGTCGCAGGAGTGGCCCAGCGCGCCGGGCAGGTGCAGGCCGGTGGCGGAGCTGAGCACCCCGAGCGCGGAGGCCAGGATGATCGGGTTGCGCAGCGGCAGCCGCAGCAGCCGGCCCAGCCGTTCGGCCCGGGTGCCCTCGGTGCTGGTCCCGGCGTCCAGCGCGCCCAGGATGATCGGCGTCACCAGCAGGACCTGGAAGAGCAGCACCGGGCCGACGAACGACGCGTCACCGAGCACCTGGACCGCCACCGGGATGCCCAGGTTGGCCGAGTTGACGTAGCCGGCCGCCATGCCGCTGATCGCCTGCTCGGCGGGACGGCGGCCGAACAGGAAGCGCGCGCCGGCCCAGCCGAGCAGCGAGGCGACCAGCGTGCCGGCCGCGAAGGCGAGCATCGAGGCGTTGGCGAAGGTGCGCAGCGGCGCCTTGGCGAGCATGGTGAACAGGGCGGCGGGCATCGCGACATGGAAGACGAACCGGCCGAGCACCGCCTCGGCCTGTTCGCCGAGCAGACCGGTGCGGCTGACCAGGTAGCCGACGGCGGTCAGCGTCCAGATCGGCACGAAGCTGGCGAGCAGGGGTTGCAGGGTGTGCATGGCTCGCTCCTCGGCTGGCGGCATGGCTGGCGGCGCGGCCGGCGGACTGGCTGGCGGCTTGGCACCGCACAGTCAACCAGGCCACCGGAAGCGGCCGTTCCGTGCCCCCGTCCCCGCGCCCGCGCCCGCGTACCGACCGGTAGGTACCACCGGGTCGGCCCGGCACCCGGGCGCGGCACCCGGTGCCGCCGGTGCCAGGGCCTGTCCGGCGACGCACCCGGCCTGGAATGCGAGGTCGCAGACCCCGTATGGTGGCGCGAAAGGGGGAGCGGTGTGCCAGCCGCGACCCGTGGACCGAGATCGCCCAGGGTGGCGGGCGGGTGGTGACCGGCGGTGGCGGACAGTGCATCGATCCCCGGAGCTGCGGTGCCGCCGCCCGACCGGCCGGCGGGCGGGTGGCCCGGCGCCGTCGGCCAGCGGCCCGCCGGCGGGTACGACCCGGAGCGCACCGCGCCGATCCCCGCGCCGGTGATCGAGGACGCGGTCCCCTCGCCGTACCGGACCCCGCCCGGTGCCCCGGCCAGCGCCCACGCCGACATCTGGTCCGGCGTCGCCCCCGCGCCGGTCGACCTGGCCCCGACCGCCGTCCTGCCGCCGATCGAGGACGCCGCGGCGTCCTCGTACCGCCGGGGCGGGTCGGAAGGCACGGCCGTGCTGCGCGCGGTGGTGCCGAGCCCGGCCACGGCGGTGCTGCGCGCGGTGGTGCCGCCCGCCGCCCAGAGCGGTGACGCCCAGGCGCCCGCCGAGTCCGCGCCCGCCCCCGCCGCCGCGCCGGACCTCGCTGACGAGCCGCCGGCCTCCTCCGGCTGGACCGGTACCTTCACGCTGCCGCCGCAGGGCGCCGCAGCCCCCGGCGCGGGTCCGGGCTCCTGGGTCGGCGGCGGCCTGCGGGGCCGCATCCTCGCGGTCGAGGGCGGTTACGGCAGCGCGGGCCGGCGCGGCTGGGGGCGCGGTGGCGCGGGAGCGTCGCAGGTGCTCTCCGCGATGCTCGCGGCCGTCGCCCCGCAGACCCTGCTCGCGGCCGAGTCGGTCGACGCCGTCCACCTGCCCGCCGCCAGCGACCCGCAGACCGTCCTCGCCCACCTGCGCGCCGCCTCCCGGCACCCGGGACCGCTGCTGGTCCACCTCGGCGGCCACCTGGTGGCGGACAAGCGCGGCGCCGGGCTGTACCTGACGCTGCGTGACTCGAAGACCGGCACGATCCGCCAGGACGGGCTGGCCTGGTCGGCGATCGCCAGTGAGCTGCGGGCCCGGCCCGCCGAGTGGGACACGCTGGTGCTCGCGGACCTGAGCGCCGAGCAGAGCGCCTGGCCGCTGCTCCAGGGCGGCAGCACGGGACCGTTCACCGAGGGGCTGCCGCTGTGGGCGGTGGTCGGGCCGGACCCGGAGCAGATCGGCACCTTCACCCGCGCGCTGATCGAGGCGCTGCACGGTGGCCGCCCGGGAGCCGGACCGCTGCTCACACCGGAGCAGCTGCGGGCCCAGGTGCACTCGGTGCTCCGCCCGGACGTGCTGATCTTCGCCTCGTACGGCCAGGAGCGCCCGGTCTTCCGGAACACCGCGCGTCAACTCGCCGGCGAGGCCCAGCCGCAGGCCGCCCCGGCGGTCGGCGGACCTGCCGTCGCCGCCGTCGCCGCGACGGTGCCGCTGCCGCGTCCCGCCGCGAACCGCGGACCGGTCTCGCTGGCCAAGCCGGGCGTGCCGCCGACGGTGCGGCCGATCCACCTGGTCACGCTGCTCAAGGCCGATGCGTGGACGGCCCCCGAGGCGGCGGTGGCCGAGCCCGCGCAGGCGCCGGTGGCGCCCGACCCGGCCGAGGCCGTGACCGAGCCACTGCCGCGCCCGTCGGCGGCCGGCGCCCCCGACGCACAGCCGGACGCAGCCGCACCCGTACCCGCGCCCGCAGCCGCCCCCGTCGAGGCGACCCCCGTCGCCCCGGCCCCCACCGAGGCCGTACCCGAACCTGCGGCCGCCGCCCCCGCCGCCGCGCCGGAACCCGCCCCCGCCACCGCGCCGGAACCCGTGCCGCCGCCGGACGACTACCGCGAGGCGATCGGCCTGATCGTCCGCACCGCCGACGCCGGCGAGCACGAGCGGGCCGCCGACCTCGCCCTGACCCTGGAGGGGCAGGCGGTCACCGCCCACGGCGCGATCTCCGCACCGGTGCTGATGGTGCGTCAGGTCAGGGCGCACGTCGCCAGGCTGTCGGGCGACCCGGCGACGGCCTCGGAGCTCTACCGGCAGGTGGCGCTGGTGCTGCTGGCCGCCGAGGGGCCGCAGGATCCGGAGGCCCAGCGCGTGGCGACCAACGCCGAGGCCTGCTGGCGGGCCGTCCAGGACCCGCGGCGGGCGGTGCAACTCGGCCCGCTCATGCTGGAGTTGCGGGCCCAGCTGCCCGGCGAGGACGGCCGCAAGCTGCGCTCCTCGGAGCGCTACCTGGCGAAGCTCGAAGCAGCGGCCCGGGCGATGACGGGTCCGAGCTGACGCACGCACGACCACAAGCACCCGGGTGGGGCACTCACGAACGAGTGCCCCACCCGGGTGCGTTGCGGCGTGCCGCGGATCGGCGTCAGCCCGGTGCTCAGTGCCCCGCGAGCGTGCGCACGAAGCGGTTGGCGTCGATCGTGCCGAGGCCGGAGGCCAGGTCGTAGCCCTGGGTGGCCTGGTAGCCCGTCACGTTGTTCCAGCCGTTGTCACCGGTGGTGACGTCCTGGAGGCCGCTCCACTGCGAGGGCAGCAGCGACATGCCGTACAGGCGCCAGTTGATCTGGCCCAGGCGGTAGCCGGCGCGCTGGTCGGCGAGCGCGACGATGCCGGAGAAGATCGGCGAGGCCTCGCTGGTGCCACCGGTGAGGTGCCAGCCGACCGCCTTCGGGTCGTAGGACTCGTAGGTCCAGGCCGAGCCGTCGACGGCGGCGCTCATGCTGATGTCGGGGGTGCCGCGGTGGTCGCCGACCACGTTGGCCACGCCCGCCTGGTACCACGGGCGGTCGAAGACGGCGGAGGTGCCGCCGCCGCCCGCACCGTACGCGTCGTGCCAGACCTTGTCCGGCGCGGTGCGGTTGCCGTTGTTGTCCAGGGTCAGCTCGGTGCCGCCGACCGAGGTCACCAGCGGGTCCGAGGACGGCCAGGAGTTGACCTTGTGGGTGTAGAGGTTGTTGTTCAGGTCGTCGTCGGTGACCCCGTTGTCGCCGGAGGAGGCGAGCACGGTGACGTTGTGCGCGGCCGCCTCCTTGAAGGCGTAGCGCAGGTCGGTGAGCGACTTGTAGTCACCCTTGTCGAAGCCGGGGAAGGTGTCCTCGGTCGCGCCGAAGCTCTGCGTGATGACGTCGCCCTTGCCCTGCTTGATCAGCGACTGCTCGGCGGACATCATCTCGGGCAGGCCGGTGACGCCCTCGGTCTCCGAGACACCGGTCTCGACCAGCACGATGTGCGCCCCGGGGGCGATCGCGTGGGCGTACTCGACGTCCAGCGTGGTCTCGCCGGCCCAGCTGGTGTGGTCCGGGTTGTTCGCGTCGAAGGGCGGCACGTTGCCCCACTTGACGACCTCGACGTTGGTGTCGGGGATGCCCCACTGCTTGTCGAAGGTCTCCAGGTCGTGCTGGATGGTCGGCGAGCCGAAGGAGTCCACGATGACGATCGTGCGGCCCTTGCCGGTGGTGCCGTCGGCGTACAGCGGGTTGAGGTCGTACGCGGCGCGGTACTGCAGCGGCGAGTAGCAGTGGATGCCGATCTGCGTGACGCAGTCACTGGTGCTCAGCGGCGCGGTGCGGGCCTTCGAGTCCTGGTGGCCCTCGGACGCGGGGTGCAGCTTGAACGCGACCTTGGCGGGGGCGTCGGCTGCGAGGGCCGTGCCGCTCTGCACGGTGACCATGCCGGTCGTCAGGGCGGTGGCCCCGACGGCGAGCAGCGCGAGGGCGCGGGTGGTCGTGGAGCGTCGGGGGCCCGCGGTGGCGGGGGAGGTGCCCATGGGACTCCTTGGGATGGGGAGGGGAGTTGCCGAGACGCGGGCTCGGCCCGGACATCCCATCGTGTGGAGAGCTGATGAATCTATAGTCATTTTGGACTCTTGACATTCATCGTGAACATGCCGAACAGTTCCGCGAATAACCGCGGGATTAGCCCGATCGGCGCAGGCCAGGGCGGTGGCCCGCGCTCGGACGGTTCGTCAAGTGCCGGTCAAGAGAAGACGATGACGGTGGCCCGGCGGCTCAGCTCCAGAGCGCGCGCACCGCTCGACATGTCGCGCTCCCCTCGTCCGGCCCGCGGTGGGCCGCGGTGGTGACAAGCGGTCCGGCCGCGTGATCATTCCCGCGGCCGGACCCGGCTCCGATCAGCCCTACCGCGCCCCGACCGCCTTACCGCGCCCCGCCGTTGACGTACAGCGTCTGCCCGCTGACGTAGGAGGCCTCCTCGCTGGCCAGGAACGCGACCACCGCGGCGATCTCCTCCGGCCGCCCCGGCCGGCGCAGCGGGGTGCGCGCCGACACCTCGGCCTGGTGCTCCTCGGGGCTGGCGCCGACCCGCTCGGCGGTCGCCTCCGTCATCGCGGTCACGACGTAGCCGGGGGCGACCGCGTTGACGTTGATGTTGAACGGGCCCAGCTCGATGGCCAGCGTGGCGGTCAGGCCCTGGATGCCGGCCTTGGCGGCGGCGTAGTTGGCCTGGCCCCGGTTGCCGAGCGCGGAGCGGGAGCTGAGCGAGACGATCTTGCCGTACTTCTGCGCCACCAGGTACTTCTGCGCGACGTGGCTGCAGTTGTAGGCGCTGGTCAGGTTGACCGTCAGCACCGCGTCCCAGTCGGCCTTGGGCATCTTGAAGAAGAGGTTGTCCCGGGTGATCCCGGCGTTGTTGACCAGGATGTGCAGGCCGCCCAGCTCCTCGACGACGCGGGCGAAGGTGTGCTCCACCGCGTCGTAGTCGCTGACGTCGCAGCCGTACGCGTGCGCCGTGCCGCCCTTGGCGGTGATCGCGTCCGCGGTCTGCCGGGCGCGCTCGGCGGTCAGGTCGACCACCGCGACCGTGGCGCCCTCCTCGGCCAGCAACTGGGCGGTGGCGGCGCCGATCCCCTGGGCGGCGCCGGTGACCACGGCGACCTTGCCGGTGAAACGTGACATCTGTGCAGGCTCCTTCAGTTCTTCTCGATCAGGACGGCGGTGCCCTGGCCCACGCCGACGCACATGGTGGCCAGGCCCCGCCGGGCGCCGGTGCGGCGCATCCGGTGCAGCAGGGTGGTCAGGATCCGGGCGCCCGAGCCGCCCAGCGGGTGGCCGAGCGCGATCGCGCCGCCGGTGGGGTTGACCAGCTCCGGGTCCAGTCCCAACTGGTCGACGCAGGCCAGCGCCTGGGCGGCGAAGGCCTCGTTCAGCTCGGCCTCCTCCAGGTCCCCGACGCGCCAGCCGAGCCGGTCGAGCGCCTTGCGGGTGGCCGGCACCGGGCCGATGCCCATCACGTCCGGGCCCACCCCGGCCGAGGCCCCGGCGGCGTAGCGGCCCAGCGGCTCCAGGTCGAGCTCGCCCAGCGCCTGCTCGCTCACCAGCAGCAGCGCCGCCGCACCGTCGTTCATCGGGGAGGCGTTGCCGGCGGTCACCGTGCCGCCGGGGCGGAAGGCGGGCTTGAGCTTGGCCAGCCGCTCCAGGCTGGTGTCCTCCCGGATGCCCTCGTCCTGGGTGACCGTCACCCCGTCCGGGCGCAGCACCGGCAGCAGCTCGGCGTCGAAGTGGCCGTCCTTGCGGGCGGCCGCGGCGCGCTGGTGGCTGCGCAGCGCGAAGGCGTCCTGCCGCTCGCGCCCGATGCCGTACCGGCTTGCCACCTCCTCGGCCGTCTCGCCCATGCCGAGCACCCCGTGCAGTTCGTGCATCAGCGGGTTGGTCAGTCGCCAGCCGAGCCGGGTGTCGAAGGTCTGCATGCTGTGCGGCAGCGCCTCGTCGGGGCGGGGCAGCACGAACGGCGCCCGGCTCATCGACTCGCAGCCGCCGGCCACCACGACGTCCGCCTCGCCCGCGGCGATCGTGCGGGCCGCCATGGTGACCGCCTCCAGGCCGGAGGCGCACAGCCGGTTGACGGTGGCGCCGGGCACGCTGTCGGGCAGCCCGGCGAGCAGCACGGCCATCCGGGCCGCGTTGCGGTTGTCCTCGCCGGCCTGGTTGGCGGCGCCCCAGTAGACGTCGTCGATCCGGGCCGGGCCGAGCGCGGGGACGTCGGCCAGCAGGCCGCGCAGCACGGCGGCCGACAGGTCGTCCGGACGGACGGTGGACAGGGCGCCGCGCAGCCGGCCGATCGGGCTGCGGCGGGCGGCGGCGAAGTAGACGGGACGCACCTCGGTGGGCTCCTCTCCTGATCAGAACGCGTTGACGCCGGTCAGCGACCGGCCGATGAGCAGCTTGTGGATCTGGCTGGTGCCCTCGTAGAGGGTCATCACGCGCGCGTCGCGCACCAGCTTGCTGACCGGGTACTCGTCGATGAAGCCGTAACCGCCGAAGACCTGCAGCGCGTTGTTGGCGGCGCGCACCGCGGCCTCACTGGCGAAGAGCTTGGCGACCGAGGACTCGGTGGCGAACGGCAGCCCGCGTTCGATGTGGTCGGCGACCCGCCAGGTGAGCAGGCGGGCGGCGTCCAGGTCGACCGAGATGTCCGAGATCAGCTCTTGGACCAGCTGGTAGGAGGCGATCGGCTTGCCGAACTGCTCGCGCTCCGTCGCGTAGCGCACGGCGGCGTCCAGGGCGGCCTGGATGATGCCGACGCAGCCGGCCGCCACCGACATCCGGCCCTTGGCGAGCGCGGCCATCGCGACCGTGAAGCCCTTGCCCTCGGGGCCGAGCCGGGCGCTGTCGGGCACCCGGACCCCGTCGAAGGAGAGCTCGGCGGTGGCCTGGCCCCGCAGGCCGAGCTTGCCGTGGATCTCCCGGCGGGTGAGACCGGGGGTGTCGGTGGGGACCAGGAAGGCGCTGATGCCCTGGTGGCCCGGTCCGCCGGTGCGGGCGAAGACGAGCGCGACCTCGGCCCAGCTGCCGTTGGTGATGAACATCTTGGCGCCGCTGATCAGCCAGTCACCGCCCTCGCGCACCGCCTTGGTGGTGAGGTTGGCGGCGTCCGAGCCGGTGCCGGGCTCGGTGAGCGCGAAGCAGCCCAGCGCCTCGCCGGAGCAGAGCCGCGGCAGCCAGTGGCGCTTCTGCTCCTCGGAGCCGTAGCTGTTGATCGACTTGGCGACCAGGCCGAGCGAGACCGAGACGATCCCGCGCACCGCGGAGTCGCCGCGCCCCAGTTCCTCCAGCACCAGGCAGTACGCCAGGTGGTCGCCGCCGCTGCCGCCGTGGCTCTCGGGGATGGTCAGGCCGAGGAAGCCGAGCTTGCCCAGCTTGCCGACGATCGCGCGGTCGACCGACTCGGCGCGGTCCCAGTCCGCGCAGTACGGGGCGATCTCGCGCTCGGTGAACTCGGCGGCGAGCGCGCGGACCGCGGCCTGTTCCTCGGAGAGTTCCAGGTTCACTGTGGCCCGTCCTCGTAAACTAGCGCTGCAAGTTTTTTCGGACTCTAGCCCGCCCGGCCCCGGTCTGGGAAGGGTGCCCTGCGAGAATGGCCCGACCCGCCGCCCGCCCTGCCCCGTTCGGAGGACATCCGCCCATGGCCCGGCCCCGCACCCCGCTGCTCAGTCGCGGGCGGATCGTGGCGGCCGCGCTCGCCGTGGTGGACGCCGACGGCCTGGAGGCGCTCTCCACCCGCCGGCTGGCCACCGAGCTGTCGGTCAGCGGTCCCTCGCTCTACAACCACTTCGCCACCAAGGACGAGCTGCTCGACGCTGTGGTGGACAGCGTGATGGGCGAGGTGGACCTGGGCATGTTCGCCACCGGCGCCGACTGGCGCACCGCGCTGCGCGACTGGGCCCGCTCCTACCGGGCCGCGCTCGCCGCCCACCCGCACGTGGTCCCGGTGCTCGCCCAGGGGCCGGGGCGGCGGCCGAACGCGCTGCGGCTGGCCGACGCGGTCTTCGGCTGCCTGGTGGAGGCGGGCTGGCCGCGCGGCCAGGCCACCCGGATCGGCGCGCTGATGCGCTACTTCATCACTGGCTCGGCACTCGGCTCCTTCGCGGCCGGGTTCCCCGAGGACGAGCGGCTCTACGCGGACGACTACCCGCACCTGGGCGAGGCGCACCGGCTGGCCGAGCACCGGCGCGCGGTGGACGAAGGGGCCTTCGAGACGGGGCTCGCGGCGCTGCTGGACGGGCTGGCGCTGCGGTTCGACGAGCTGGAGCGGTGAGCCGACCGGCACTCACCGGTCGGCCCACCGGGGATCAGGCCCGGCTCACCAGGGATCAGGCCCGGCTCACCAGGGCTCGCGGGCCACGAACGCGGGCCGGGTGGCCGGGTCCACCGCGTCGTAGTAGCGGTGGTAGACCGGAGTCAGCCCGCCCGACACCGGCGGCACGATCCAGCTCCAGTCCGTCGGCGTCTCGCGCCCCAGCCGCTTCTCCTGCGCGATGTGCGTCAGGAACCGCTCCGACTCGGTGTGGTGGTCCGTCATCGTCACCCCCGCCTCCTGGTAGGAGTGCAGCACCGCCCGGTTGAGCTCGATCAGCGCCCGGTCCTTCCAGAGCGTGCGGGCGCTGGAGGTGTCCAGGCGCAGCCGCTCGGCGATCTCGGCGAGCATGTCGTAGCGATCGGCGTCGGCGAGGTTGCGGGCGCCTATCTCGGTACCCATGTACCAGCCGTTGAAGGGCGCGGCGGGGTAGCGGATGCCGCCGATCTCCAGGGTCTGGTCACTGATCGCGGGGACGGCGTACCAGCGCAGGCCGAGCTCGGCGAACCACGGGTGGTCGGGGTGGCTCAGCGGCACCTCCAGGGTGCTGTCGTCCGGCAGTTCGTACCACTGCGGCCGTTCGCCGGCCCGCTCCTGCACCAGCAGCGGCAGGATGTCGAACCGGCCCTCGCCCGGCTTCCAGCCCAGGTCGGCGGCCCTGGCCGCGAGCTGTCCGCCCGCCGGGTCCCCGGTCCAGCCGCCGTCACCGTCCGGGTAGCCGGCGTAGCGCACCAGCTGGGAGTTGACGATCCGGGCCGCCGGACGCCCGGGGCGGTCCGGCGCGAAGACGCTGATCACCGGGCGGACCCGGCCGCCGTTGGTGGCCACCCGCAGGTGCTCGAAGCACTCCTGGGCCAGCTCGTCGGCCGAGGAGACCTCGCGCAGGTCGCGCACCACCAGGCTGCGCCAGTAGAGCCGGCCGATGCAGCGCGCGGAGTTGCGCCAGGCCACCTTGGCGCCGAAGGCCAGCTCCTCGGGGGTGTGCCGGTAGGTGCCGGTGCGGGCGATCTCGTCCAGCACCTCGCGCTCCCGCTGCACCGGGCTGCCCGCGCCCGGCTGCTCGGCGTGGAACTGGCGCACGAACGCGGCGGCCTGGTCGGGGTCGGTGAAGGCGGGGGTGAACAGGCTCGGCGGCATCCGCCGGGCCTGCCCGGGGACGGTCTGTCCGGGGACGGTCTGCCCCGGGACGGTCCGTCCGGGGACGGCCTGCCCGGCGGCCGGTCCGCCCTGGCCCATGGGGCAGCCCGGCGCGAAAGCGGCCACCGGGTCGGTGTCGGGCTTACGGGTGCGTATCCGGCTGAAGATCACAGATGGCGTCCTTTCCGCCCTTATGGATAGCGGAAGGGGCAGCTCGGCGGTCGGTTGTGACCGAATCCCGCACAGATTCCTCCCGGGACACGCTAGGCTTCCTCCTCCTCGTGTGGATCTTGTGGAGGCCGACCGGCGTGCTGGTCGGCGGCCATGGCACGGCTTCTCCACAAGGTGTTTGCCCTGACGTCGATATGACGGAGAGTCAGCTCCGTTTGTGCGACTCCCGGCCCGCGCCGGGCGGTCCGGCGAAGACCTGCGCGATCGGGACCCACGCGGTCGCCACCGGTCCGGAGACCCGCAGCGCCAGATCGTCCGGGTGGCTCCGCTGGGTCACCAGCAGGCAGAAGTCCAGCGCCGGGCCGGCGATCCGGTCCGCCGCCTCGGCCGGGCCCCAGGACCACTCCTCGCCGCCCGGTCCGGTCAGCTCCACCCGCACCGGCTCGGTCGGCACCGCCAGCCCGTGCGCGGAGAAGGCGAAGCCCAGCGTGCGGACGCCCAGGTGCGCGATGTGCCGCAGCCGGGCGGTGGGCTTGCGCTCGGCACCCAGCGCCTGGGCCACGTCGTCACCGTGCGCCCAGGTCTCCATGATCCGCGCGGTGGCCATCGAGGGGGCCTTCATCGGCGGGCCGAACCAGGGCAGGCGGGTCTCCGGGGGCACCCCGGCCAGCGCCGCCAGCACCTCGCCGCGACCCTGCCGCCAGCGGTCCAGCAGCTCGGCCGGCGGCAGCGCGGCACCGGCGGCCGCGGCGTCGTCGACGATGCCCTCGAACTCCGAGGCCCCGGAGAGGAGTTCGGTGGCCGCCGGGTGGAAGGTGGCCGGGTCGCGCACCGAGCGCAGGCTCCAGTCGTCGGTCCAGGCCAGGTGGGCGATCTGATGGGCCACCGTCCAGCCCGGCGCGGGCGTCGGGGTGGACCACCGGTCGGCGGGCAGCCGGGCGACGAGCGCGTCCAGCTCCGCGCCCTCGTCCCGTAGGTCCGCCAACAGTGCGGCGACGTCCGTCATCTGCTCTCTCCCTCTCTCTCGATCCGTACCGGGGTGTCAGTTGACCGCATGCTCGCGCCCGGCCCAGTACGGCTCGCGCAGCACGAACTTCTGCAGCTTTCCGGTGCTGGTCCGCGGCAGGGTGTCGCGGAACTCCACCCGGGTCGGCGCCTTGTAGCCGGCCGCCCGGGCCTTGCAGTGCGCGATCAGGGTGGCCTGGTCGGCGGTCCGGCCCGGCTTCAGGACGACCAGCGCCAGGATCGTCTCGCCCCACTTCTCGTCCGGTATCCCGATCACCGCCACCTCGGCCACCGCGGGGTGGTCGTAGAGCACGTCCTCCACCTCGATCGAGCTGACGTTCTCGCCACCGGTGATGATCACGTCCTTCTTCCGGTCGGAGATGGTCAGGTAGCCGTCCCGCAGGGTGCCGCCGTCGCCGGTGTGGAACCAGTCGTCCCGCAGCGCGGCGGCGGTCTCGTCCGGGCGCTCCCAGTAGGAGTCGAGCACGGTGCTGGAACGCACCAGCACCTCGCCCTCCTCGTCCACCCGCACCCGGGTGCCGAGCGCCGGCGCACCGGCCCGGACCAGCTTCTCGGCCCGTTCACCGGGCGGCAGCTCGTCCCACTCGGCGCGCGAGCGGTTCACCGTGATGAGCGGGGAGGTCTCGGTCAGGCCGTAGATCTGCATGAACTCCCAGCCCAGCTCGCTCTCCACGCGCTGCACCACCGAGGTCGGCGGGGGAGCACCGGCCACGACCATCCGCACCCGGTCCCGGCCCGGCACCGGCCCGTCCCACGCTGCCGCGGCTATCCAGCACCGCGGCCACCACGGCGGGCGCCCCGCTCAGGAGGGTCACGCCGTGCCGTGCCACCCGGCGCAGGATCTCGGCGCCATCCACCTTGCGCAGCACGATGTGCCGGCCGCCGAGGCCGGTGACGCCGTAGGGCATGCCCCAACCGTTCGCGTGGAACATGGGCAACGTATGGAGGTACACGTCACGATCTGACACGCCGAAGTGTAGGGCCATCAGCGTGGCGTTCAGCCAGTTGTTCCGGTGCGTGAGCCGGACGCCCTTGGGGCGTGCGGTGGTTCCGCTGGTGAAGTTGATCGTCGCGGTGTCGTTCTCGTCGACGGCGTGGTGCACCGGCTCCTGGTCGAAGGCGTACAGCTCGGCATCGGTGGCGGCACCGATCACCCGGCGGTGGGCGCACTTCACCCCGGCCAGCGCCTCGTCCAGCTCCGGGTCCACCAGCAGCAGGCTCGCACCGCTCTGCTGGACGATGTAGTCGACCTCCTCCGCCTTCAGCCGGAAGTTGACCGGCACCAGGATCCGGCCGTAGCCGCTCACCCCGAAGAAGGAGGTGAGCAGCCGGGCCGAGTTCTGCGAGACGATCGCCACCCGCTCGCCCGGCCCGATCCCCAGCCGGTCCAGGCCGGCCGCCTGGGCCCGGGCCAGCTCGGCCATCCGGCGGTAGGTCACCTCGCCCCAGGAGGCGGCGGGCTGGTCGGGCTCGTCGACGATGCCGACCCGGTCGCCGTACACCAGCGCGGCCCGGTCGAGGAAGTCCATGACGGACAGTGCGGTCTGCATGACGCAACTGTGGCGTGAGTGATCGGTTGTGCGCCAGACCCAGTTGTCGGCGGTGTCAGCCTCGTGCGGCCACCTCCCGTTCCGCGGCGGCGCGCAGCACGGCCCACCGGGGGCGCCGGGCCTTGGGTCGCGCCTGGCGCCGGGCCTGGTGCCGGGCCTCCCAGCGCTCGCCCGCGGCGGCCACCCGGGCCTCGCGGGCGAGCGCGGCATCGTCCAGGGTGGTGACCTGGCGGGCCCGCCGCTTGATCCGGGCGCCGACGGCCTGCTCGAACCACGTGCGGGCCTGGTCCTGCTGGTGGTTGGTGAGCTGGTACTCCAGGCCCATGGTGGGGAACCGCCGGATGGGGTGGTTCAGCGCGGTCACCCGGGAGGCGCGCAGCCTGCCCCGTGGGCCGCACCAGTAGAGCGTGCCGAGCTCGACGCCCACCACGTCGGCGAGTGCTATTCGCCGGGTACGGAGGGTGTTGCGGAGCAGGATGGCCTCCTCGTCCGCGAACAGGTGCGCCCGTTCCATGCGCAGCGCCAGGGTGACCCCGGCGGCGAGCGTGCAGACGCCGCCGATCACCGCGACGAGCACGCTGTCGGGGCCCGCCACCAGGACCGCGGCAGGAGCGATGCCGGGCAGGAGGACGGCGCTCAGCGCGGCACCGTGCCGGGGCCCGGGCGACTGCTGGAGGTAGAGGGGCTCCATGTCAGGAGGTGAGGTCGGCGGCGTAGCTGGACCGCTGCCATGCGAATTGGCTCATGCCCATCCTCAACTATCGTTCATGATGGAGTGAATGAAGCCTTGTGAGTCGTGCTCCGGCAGAGCTACCGACTCGATTCGCTCCAGGATCGCTCGACAGCTTGCCAGGTGGGCCGGGGAGTTGAAGAGGTGGGAGCCGAGAGACGAGTCGGCTTGGACGGTGTCCAGCTCCGGCACTGCCTCCTCCACGTAGGCCAGGCGGTGGCGGTCATCGCCCGGCTACTGCTGGATCTGGCGGCAGAACTCACCGAGCGCACCGCCAGGGTGATCACGGCCGCTCGGGCGGTCAAGGCCGCCTGGCCCGCTCCGGCTGACAGTCGCAGAGATCCTGTCCAGCCTCCCGAGCAATCGAATCGGGGGCACCAGCCCGGAGACGGCCGACCAGCTCCTTCGCAGCAGACCCCTAGCAGGTCGGCCCGGAGTGGTAGCCGGACCACCAGTTGACGATCTGATTGTTGTTCTGGTCGAACTCGATGACCAGCTCGTCGACGCAGGTGCCGGTCCCGTTGATGCGCACCGGGCCGGCGTAGGTGGTGTAGTTCCCCTCGTCGAACCCGCCGTGGACTCCGCCCTGCGTGGTGATCGAGATCTCGGTGAGCGTCTTGACCCCCGCGTACTCGGACTTCACGAAGACCGAGCAGTTGTTGCTGCCGTCCCAGTAGTCGTAGACCCAGCCCGCCGCGTGGCCGCTCATGTCGGTCACCTCGTGGGACCAGACGAGGTTGCCCGCGCAGCCGTAGCTGTCGGCGGAGGCGCTCGGGGCCGCGATGACACCGCCCAGCATCGTGAGGCCGAGGACGGAGAGACCGGATATGAACCTGCGTGCGCGCATGGCGGGGTCCTTGCGATGGAGAGGGCCTGACGCGACATCAGGCGAGGGCGTCGGTGATCTTAGTGATGCCGGGACGTGTTGATCAACAAGCCGCGAACGTCGGATCACTCGCCGGGCTTCGTCATCCCGCCCAAGGGAGTTCGGCGTGGCGACACCTTGCGACGGCTGATCCTCCATCCGTCAGCGGTGCGCACGACGGTGTCGTCGTAGGTGACGGAACCGCAGGAACCGTCCGCCTTGGCACCTGCGAGCGGCCCGGCGCCGGTCGGTAGGTTGACCGGATCCGGGCACTGACCGACGTCGACCTCGACGCCGGTCCGTCCGTCAAACCCGCAGGGCCTGGACGAGCCAGGAGTACACCGGGATCAGGCCCGGCACCACCTGCCAGCCGTTGACGACCCAGACCAGCCGCCAGTACCGGTCCACCGCGGGATCGTGCGCCTCCTCGAACCGCGTGGCCAGCCAGTCCCGGAACTCCTTGTCGGGCGTCCGGGCGAACACCGTGGCGAAGCGCCGGACAAGGTCGTCGACGACGGGTGCGGCCCGGTCGCTGAGCGGGTCGATGCCGGACTCCACGGCGTCGGCCACCTGCTGACGGACGAAGGCAGTCAGCTCCTCGCCGACCTCGCTCTCGATGGCGGGCGGCTGACCGGCAGCCTGGCGCAGGGCCGCTCGGCGCATCCGGACCCGGAACCCGTCGTCGCCGACCAGCTCGGCGAGCTCCACCCAGGCGGCGACCTGCTCGCTGGACGGGTCGTCGGGGAGATGGGGAGTGGCAGCACGAACCATGGCCACCGCGGCCGGGTCGGCGTCCACCGTGCCGAAGGTGCCGTCCACGAAGTCGTCGATCAAAAGTCGGCGCTCCTCGTCGGACAACTGCGTGAGCCTGTGCATGAGCTTGGTCTCCTCGGGATCGGAACCGCGTCCGGCGACGACTCGCAGAACACTCCGACGCAGGCGCAGCGCCCGGATCTGGACGTCGATGGCGTCGGCGTGCGCGGCGGCGACTTCCGCCACCGAGAGCTCACGGTCCATGACCCGCTGGATCGTGGCCAGGTCGATGCCCAACTCACGCAGGGTGCGGAGGAGTTCCAGGCGAAGCAGTGCGTCGAGGTCGTAGCGCCGGTGCCCGGCGGGACTTCGGGTGGTCGGCGCGACCACCCCCGAATCGGAGTAGAACCGGATGGTCCGCACGGACAGGCCGGTCCGCCGGGACAGCTCCCCGATCGAGTAGAGGGTCGTCGCGTCCATGGCCCCCACTCTGCGGCCTCCACCCACTGGAGATTCAAGTCGGCTCCGCAGCTGGGCCCCCAGACGCCGGGCGCGAGCGGCGGCGGGCGAAGGGCGGGCCTGCGCCACCCCGCGCGGACGCGGTGGCGGCGCAGGCTGCTCGACCGGACCGCGCTCAGCTCTCGGCGGAGGAGGAGCGACGGCGTCCGGCGCGGGTCAGGGCCGCACCGGCGCCCAGGGTGACGACGGCACCGCCGACCAGCCACGGGAGTTCGGCGCCGCCGCCGGTGTAGGCGAGCCGCGCGTGACCGGCGACCGTGACCGGGGCGTCGTAGCCGTTCCCGGACCTGCCGGCGGCGGCCGTCGGCGTGGCGCCCATCGACTGGACGGCCTGCGGGCTCGTCGCCGCCACCGGCTTGACGCCGGTGTTCCCGGCAGGCGGCATCGTGCTCGGGTCGGCCGGCGTCGGCCGAACGACCGGGCCGCCGCCCGTGCTCGGGGACGGGCTCGGGGACGGCGTGTTCTTGGCCGCGTCCTTGGCAGCAGCCTCCTTCGCCGCCGCGTCCTTGGCAGCAGCGTCCTTGGCAGCAGCGTCCTTGGCCGCGGCATCCTGCTCGGCCACGTCCTTCGCGCGGGCCTCGAACTGACCCACCTCCAGGAACTGCTTGATGTCCTCGGCGCTGCCATCGATCGCGGCCCTGGCAGCCGCCTTCACGTTGGGCCCGCCGGCGCTGTAGATCTGGCTCACGCGGACCTGGTCGTCGATCAGGCGGGCCTTGAACTGGCCGACCTCGAGGAACTGCTTCACTGCCTCGGGCCCGCCGTCGAGCGCCGCCCGCCCCGCCTTCTGCACGCTGGGGCCGCCGACGCTGATGATCTGTGCGACGTGCACCCGGTCGTCCTCGCGACGGGCCTCGAACTGACCCACCTCCAGGAACCGCTTCACTGCCTCGGGCCCGCCGCGCAGCGCTTCCTTGGCCGCGTCCTTCACCACGGGGCCGCCGACCGCGAGGATCTGAACCACGCGCACGCGGTCGTCGATGTACCGGGCGTCGTACTGGCCGACCTCCAGGAAGCGCCGCACGTCCTGCGGCGTCCCGTCCATGGCCTTCTGTGCGGCCTCCCGGAGGCTCACGCCCGTGCTCTTGTCGGCCAGGATCCGCATGACCGCGACCCTGTCGTCGTCCTCGGCGGTCTTGTCCTTGGCGGCCTTGTCCTGGCCACCCTGCGCAGGGTCCGCGTCGGGCACCGAGGCGCCCGGTGCCTTGCCGCTGCCGGCGTCCGCGGCGCTCGCGTACGACGGGAGGAGGACGGCCGGCGCTATCGCGACGGAGGCGATGACCGCCGACACACGGGCCAACTTCATCAGATCAACCTGCTTCCTTGCCAATCCAAAATCGTCCTCCGATGATAAGTGACTCTTGATCTGTTCTTTACCGCAGCTTGGCGCCTGGCAGAACCTCGCCCGCAGGCTCGTCGCCAGCCCCGCTCCGGACTCGTTCGTAGGCATTCCATAACCAGTGAAAAGCGGACATACCGAGCCACCGGAAAGCTCCGGCACCGGCTCAGGCGGTGCCGAGCGGATTGAGCAGCGTGAAGCGCCAGCCGCCGTCGCCGGCCCGGCGGGCGATGTTGGCGGTGGTGCCGGTCGGGGCGATCCGCTCGCCGTCGGGGCCGTCGATCTCCATGGTCCAGTCGGTGACCAGCAGGGCGGTGTCCGCGCCGACCAGCGCATGCCGCGGGACGTTCGTCAGCCGGCCGCGCGCGGCGACGGTTCCGCCGATCTCCGCCCGCAGCGCCTCGGCGCCGGTGATGTGCTCGCCGGTGACCGTGCGCATGCCAGCGCCGGGAGCGAACAGCGCGAGCACGCCCTCGACGTCGCCGGCATTCAGGGCGTCCTGGAAAAGGGCCGGCAGCTTCGCGGGGTCGGTGACGACAGTGGGCATGGGGGAGTCCTTACTCGCGATCAACGGGAATGCGGGAATGCGGGAATGACGGCCGGTCAGTCCGGCGCCCCGACAAGGCGCCTGTGCTCCGGCCGTGACTCCACGATGCCCCGCGACCGCCCTCCGGACGAGGTGCGGCCGGGACTCGGAATGATCGAAAGTGGACAGCCTCACCCGCGCCGGGGCACGAACGGGAAGGTCTCGTCCTTCCCGTCCTCGATGATGCTGTAGCTGCTCTCGTCCACCGGTTGCCACTCCTCGGGCAGATCGGTGAGCGGCTCCGAGACCACCACGCGGGTCCGGTCGGAGACCAGGCGCAGGTTCGCGTTCTCGGGGTGCAGCGACTGCAGCGCCTCCATGCTCGTGCTGTAGAAGAGCGAAGGCGCGGGCGGCCTGCTCGCGTAGCGGAAGGCCCAGATCCGGACCCCGTCCGAGACGGCCACCGTCATCTGCACGGGATCGGGCACCCCGTGCCGCTCGGCGGTGGCCTCGACCAGCCCGACCATGCGTTCCACCGAGCCGGGCACGTCCTGCACCAGGCCGAAGGTGAGGGCGAGGTGGAACATGGTCTCGGTGTCGGTGGTGCCTTCGACCAGCGGGAAGAGCGCGGGGTCGATCGCGAGCATGAGGTCCCGCCGCAGCTCCGGGAACCGGCTGATCCCGCCGTTGTGCATCCACAGCCACCGGCCGTGCCGGAACGGGTGACAGTTGGTCTCCTGCACCGCGGCGCCCGGACTGCTCGCGCGGATGTGGGCGAAGAAGAGGCCGGAGCGGACGTGGGCGGACAGGTCCCGCAGGTTCCGGTCGCCCCAGGCCGGTTCGACGCCGCGGAACAGCGCGGGGGTCTCGTCGGCGTCGAGCGGGTCGTCGCTCGGCTCGGTGTACCAGCCGGTTCCGAAGCCGTCGCCGTTGGTCGTGCCGGCGTCGCCCCGCAGGCGGGAGTGCTGGCTCTGGTCGATCAGCGAGTGGGCGGGCTTGTAGAGGAGCTCTTCGAGCAGGATGGGTGTCCCGGTGTAGGCCAGCCATCGGCACATGGGTTCGTCACCACCTTGCCGGTGCGCAGCGCGCCCGGCGTCGACGCATGCCGTCCTCTTCCACCGTAGGGCGGTTCCCCCGAGGAGGCGCGTCCGGCGGCCCGACTTTCGCGCCGAGACCGGGCCGAGCGCCACCGAGCCGGCCCCGGCGGCCAGTTGGGAGGCGCTCGGCCCACAGCCCGATGCAGCACAATTCGAACCAGAACGACTTCAGACCAGTTCGAGCTGCCGCTCCGACCGCTGCGCCGGAACGGTCGCCTTCGGCTCCCAGCCCTTGGTGGTCCGGATGTAGCCGTAGATCATCGAGGTCATGGCCAGAATGAGGAGTGGTCCGAACCCCCACGGATTTTCGGCCATTGTCATCGACAGGTAGCGGTACGCCAGCAGCAGCGCGACGAAGACCGTTGCACCGTACGCGACCAGCCGCGTCGCCGACCGGTCCCAGCCCCGGGCGAGCGCCCGCAGTGCCCCCTCGACCGTGAGGGCGAACACCACGCCGGCCACGATGTCCGTGCCGTAGTGGTAGCCGAATCCCAGCGTCGCGGCGAGCGTGGCGAGCAGCCAGAACGCGCCCGCGTACCGCAGGACGCGCGGGCCCTTGCGGGAGTGGACGAAGATCGTGGTCGCCCAGGCGATGTGCAGGCTGGGCATGCAGTTGCGCGGGGTGAGCCCGTCGAACAGCATGTGGTGCGGGGCCTGGATCGGCGGCGGGGTGTGCGGCCACAGGTTGGCCAGCGCCCACTGCCCACCGTCGGCGCCGTAGACGAAGATCGGGCCGACCACCGGGAAGAGCATGTAGATGCCGGGTCCGAGCAGGCCTATCACCAGGAAGGTCCGCACCAGGTGGTGGCCCGGGAAGCGGCGCTCGACGGCGACGTTGCGCAACTGGTAGAGCGCGACCAGCCCGGCGGCCACCGGCAATTGGATGTAGACGTAGTTGAGGATGTCGCTGCCGATCGGGCCGGTGGCGTTGACGAGCCGGCCCATCAGCCACGACGGGCAACCGAGCGCGTGGTCGGCGAGGGCCACGTACTGGTCGAGCACCATCGGGCGGGTCTTCGCCGTGATGAGCAGCCAGGTGTCGCCGGTCTTCCGGCCGGCCACCAGCAGCAGGCCCAGCCCGACGCCCTTGAGCAGCAGGAGCCGTTCCCGGCCGGTGCGGCGCGTGAGGGCGATGACCGCGTAACCCAGCAGCACCCACAGCGCGCCGTTGCCGAAGTTCATCCTGGCGCCGGCCATCAGCCGCACCAGGCAGAAGACGACGTCGATGCCGACCGCGGCACCGAGTGCGACGAACCGTTGCCGCCAGGTGAGCACCACCATCATCAGCCCCAGGCTGGTGTACAGCAGCGGCCCCGACTTGGGGGCGAAGACGACCTCGCGCGCCTGGTTGGTGATCGGCCCCGGGACCCCGTAGTGGCGCGCGGTGATCTCCAGCGCGACGAGGAAGGCGAGGGTCACCACACCCGCCGTGGTCCACAACATCGCCCGTGGTTGGCGCCACGCGGCGGACAGAGCTCTGTAGTTGATCCGCGAAAACACTCGCGACGCTATAGATATCAATTTTGGCCGATTTGGTAGGTTGTCTTTAGATGGGTCACGATTCATACCGGGCGGCATGATCTTCCGGCGAGGGACGGGCGATTGGGGCGATCGGGGGCGGGGTGCCGGGATTTCTATCATGCTAACGGAGCGGTACCGAGGGGTTTCGCGCGCATGTCCTCAAGGCCCTCTCGCCAGGCGCCTCTCCTGCGGACCAGTGACCTAAGGCCCGTGGATACGTGACCTGAGGCCCATGACCCAAGCCCCACGATCTCCGGGCCCGTGATCAGCAAGATCCGGGGTCCTAGGACGGTCCAGGACCCTAGGGCCATCGAACGACCCCCGCCCAGCCCCGGGCCCGATCCGCGCCCGGGGTCGGCGGCGGGACAGTTCAGGCATGGACACCACCGAGCACACCGCCCTCCCGCAGACCACCCACGCCGCCGACGCCGTCCACGCCACGCACGCCACCGGCCCCACCCGCCACGGCACCCCCGCGCAGCCCCCGGTCGCCGTCGTCACCGGTGCCTCCCGCGGGCTCGGCCTGGAACTCGCCCGCGCCCTGGCCGCCGACGGCTGGCACCTGGTGATCACCGCCCGCACCGCCGCCGACCTGGCCGCCGCCGAGGCCGAACTCGCCGCCCGCACCACCGTGATCGCGCTGTCCGGCACCGTGGTGGACGACGACCACCGCGCCGACCTGGCCGCCGCCGCCGACCGGCTCGGCGGCGCGAGCCTGCTGATCAACAACGCCTCCACCCTCAACGGCGCCGCCGACGAGTCGGCCCCGCCGCTCCCGCCGCTCGCCGTGGTCCCGCTGCCCGACCTGCTGGAGACCTTCGAGGTCAACGCCCTGGCGCCGATCGCCCTCACCCAGCTGCTGCTGCCGCAACTGCGCGGGCGCACCGGCGCGGTGCTCAACATCAGTTCGGACGCGGCGGTCGAGGCCTACCCGGGCTGGGGCGGCTACGGCGCCGCCAAGGCCGCGCTCGACCACGCCTCGGCGGTGCTCGCCGAGGAGGAGCCCGGGCTGCGGGTCTGGGCCGTCGACCCGGGCGACCTGCGGACCCGGCTGCACCAGCAGGCCTTCCCCGGCGCCGACCTGTCCGAACTGCCGCCGCCGAGCAGCGTGGTGCCCGCCTTCCGCACCCTGTGGCGTGAGCGCCCGGCCTCCGGCCGCTACCGCGCCGCGGACCTCGCGGCCCGAGCCGACCTCGTGACCGCTCCCGCAGGAGTCTGACGCGATGCCTTCACCACGCCCGGCCGCCGACACCCTCACCTCCGACGAAAGTCTCGACTTCACCGTCCCGCCCGACCTCTCCGCCCCCGCCCCCGCCGAGGCCCGCGGCCTGCGCCGCGACGGCGTCCGCCTGC
This sequence comes from Kitasatospora sp. NBC_01302, assembly GCF_035976515.1. NCBI lineage: Bacteria > Bacillati > Actinomycetota > Actinomycetes > Kitasatosporales > Streptomycetaceae > Kitasatospora > Kitasatospora sp. NBC_01302. Next base: position 2,040,978 of record NZ_CP108404.1, on the reverse strand, counting down.
TGGTCGGCCGCGGTGGGCGCGCCGGCACCCTCCCCACCGCCGAGCACCACCGCTTCACCGACCTCCCCGAGGTGCTGCGCCCCGGCGATCTGCTGGTGGTCAACAACTCGGCCACCCTGCCGGCCGCCCTGCCCGCCCGGCTCCCGGACGGTGAGCCGCTCGCGCTGCACCTCTCCTCCGCCCACCCCGACCCGCGCGGCGGCCACCTGGTCGAGCTGCGCCGCCCCGCCCGCGCGGGGACCGGTGCGGCGCGGTACCTGCCGCCCGCCGAGAACCCCGCCCACCCCGGCCTGCGGCTCACCCTGCCCGGCGGTGGCCGGGCCGTGCTCACCGCCGCCTGCACCGCGCGGCTCTGGTACGCCCGGCTGACCCTCCCGGCGCCGCTGCCCGAGTACCTCGCGGCCCACGGCAAGGCGATCCGCTACGGCTACGTCGACCGGGACTGGCCGCTCGGCGCCTACCAGACGGTCTTCGCCACCGAGCCCGGCAGCAGCGAGATGCCCAGCGCCGCCCGCCCGTTCACCGCGGAGCTGGTCAGCACGCTGGTGGCGCGCGGCGTGCTGATCGCGCCGATCACGTTGCACACCGGCGTCGCCTCGCCCGAGCTGCACGAGGCGCCCTACCCGGAGCGCTACCGGGTGCCCGCGGCCACCGCCGCCCTGGTCGCCCACGTCCGGGCCACCGGCGGCCGGGTGGTCGCGGTCGGCACCACCGCCGTCCGCGCCCTGGAGTCCGCCACCGCACCGGACGGCCGCACCCGCCCCGCCGACGGCTGGACCGACCTGGTGATCACCCCGGACCGCGGCGTGCGCGCGGTGGACGGCCTGCTGACCGGCTGGCACGAACCGCGCGCCTCGCACCTGCTGATGCTCGAAGCCGTCGCAGGCCGCCCCCTGCTCGCCCACTGCTACCGCGAGGCGCTGGCCGCCGGCTACCTCTGGCACGAGTTCGGCGACGTCAACCTGCTCCTGCCGGACGCCGGTTGAGGACGTCCGGCGCCGGGGGAGCAGCGGGGTTCTCGTCGTGGGTCCATGGGTCAAGTCCACCGCCTGACACCGGGTGAGGCGCAACCGCTGCGGCAACTCCGGTACGACTAATGCCCGGTGAGGCGTGGCGGGCTGCGGCCCTTCGCCGACGTACGGTCGAATGTGGCTCGCTCGTACCCCTTCGCAAGGAGTCAGCCCGATGCCACGATCGTCCTCCCTCCTCCGCGCCCTGCGGCTCTCCGCCACCGTCCTGCCGGTGCTGCTCGCCGCGGGGCTGGCCGCGCCCGCCCCGGCCGCCGCGACCGGCCCGGCCGTCCGCCACTGCGCCACCGTGGTCAGCCCGACCCGGACCCTCGGGCAGGCCTGTTCCGACCGCTCCACCGCGGACGCGCTCAGCCGGATCGCCGCCGAGCCGGGCCAGCCGGTCGACCGGACCCTGCTGCTGGAGGAGTACAAGGACATCGACTACGGCGGCGGCATCCTCTACTCCTTCTACGGCGACGCCGGCGGCTGCGACGGGACCGGCTACCACCTGGTCAACTACATCGACGTGGCGCTCAACGTCTCCTCGATGAAGGGGTACCACGACTGCAACGCCGTCCACCTGTGGTCCACCCTGAGCGTGGAGAAGACGATGGACCTGCCGGCTCCCCAGCTGGGCGGGAACTTCAACGACTCGGTGCGCGAGCTCCAGGTCTTCCACCGCTGACGGCACCAGGGCGAGACCGGGGTGGAACGCGGAGGCCGCCTTCTGCTCCGGCGTCAGCCGGTCGCTGCTCAGCAGCTCGACCGAGGCGCGCGAGAGCAGCCGCTCTCCGGCGCACCGCCCGCCGTGCCCGCCCGCCGCCGGTGCCGCTGCGCCAGGGGCGGCGCCGAGCGGTTAGCCTGGGCGCACAATGAACCGTTTCACCACGTCATCGGGCGACTTCCAGCTCACCCGCTTCCCCGAGGACCCGCGCGAGCAGCTGCGCGCCTGGGACGCCGCCGACGAGTACCTGCTGCGCCACCTGCACGGCGACCGGCCGCAGCCGGACGAGGGGGCCGAAGCCGCCCCCGTCGAGCTGCGCGGCACCGTGGTGGTCCTCGGCGACCGCTGGGGCGCGCTGAGCACCGTGCTGGCCGCGAGCCGCCCCGAGGCCGAGCTGGTCCAGCTCGGCGACTCCTACCTCGCGCAGCAGGCCACCCGCGCCAACCTCGCCCGCGCGGGCCTCGCCCCCGACGCCGTCCGGCTGCTGGCCGGCACCGAGACGCCCCCGGCGCGCATCGACGTGCTGCTGGTCCGGGTCCCCAAGAGCCTGGCCCTGCTGGAGGACCAGCTGCACCGGCTGGCCCCCGCCGTGCACCCGGGGACGCTGGTGGTCGGCACCGGCATGGTGACCGAGATCCACACCTCCACCCTGCAGCTCTTCGAGCGGATCCTCGGCCCCACCCGCACCTCCCTCGCGGTGAAGAAGGCGCGGCTGATCTTCTGCACCCCGGATCCGGCCCTGGTCCGCCCGGCGAACCCCTGGCCGCTGAGCTACGCGCTGCCCGGCGACCTCGGGCCGGCCTCGGGGCGCACGGTGGTCAACCACGGCGGCATCTTCTGCGCCGAGCGCCTCGACATCGGCACCCGCTTCCTCCTCCAGCACCTGCCGGCCCGCCGCGGCCACGAGCAGGTCGTCGACCTCGGCTGCGGCAACGGCATCGTGGGGACGGCGGCGGCGCTGGCCAACCCCGAGGCCGAAGTCACCTTCATCGACGAGTCGTTCGCCGCCGTCGCCTCGGCGGAGGCGACCTTCCGGGCGAACACCCCGGCCGGTGCGCCCGCCCGCTTCCAGGCCGGTGACGCGCTGGCCGCCGTCCCGGCCGGCTCGGTCGACCTGGTGCTCAACAACCCGCCCTTCCACTCGCACCAGGCCACCACCGACGCCACCGCCTGGCGGATGTTCACCGGTGCCCGCCGCGCCCTGCGCCCTGGCGGCGAGCTCTGGGTGGTGGGCAACCGGCACCTCGGCTACCACGTCAAGCTCCGCCGGCTCTTCGGCAACTGCCGGACGGTGGCGGGCAATCCGAAGTTCGTGATCCTCTGCGCGGTCAAGCGGTCCGAATGAATCCTGCCGAACCGGCACCCCGGGCCGCCACCCTCCACCCGGCCCCCACCGACCGCGCCGCCCTCGCCGCCCTCCACGCCGCCGCCCTCCACTGGTTCGGCGTCTGACCACGCCGGCGGTGGTCCGTCACCGTCTGGCCCCCGTCGTGGCGTACAGCACGGTGCCGCTCGCCAGCAGGGCCCACGCGGTCCAGCTGGACGCCGACGTGCCGGGGGGAGAGATCATCCAGCTGGCCACCTGTCCCGCGGTGCCGCCCAGCGGAGGGGCGAGGAGGGTGTACCCGAGCCAGCCGGTCGGCAGGGCCCAGGCGAACGGCGCCCCGCAGAGCACCGCCCCGAGCGCGGCCAGGCCGACCAGGCCCGCGCTGTCCCGGACGACGAGCGCGGTCGGGGCCAGTTCCGGCCCCGCCGCCTGGACCGCCAGCAGCGCCAAGGCGGCGACCGCGCCGATCAGCAGCACGTGCACCGCCCGCCGGGGCAGCCACCGGATCGCGGCCGTCCGGTCCAGCGCGGCATCCTGCCAGCCGAGCCCGACGGAGGAGGCCGCCACGTTCGCGGTGAGAACCAGGGCCGCGGTCCCCAGGCTCGCCGAGTGCTTGCCGCTGCCCCGGTCGAGGGCCCACAGCGCCAGGGCGACGAGCATGACCGCGGCGGCCGAGGTGGGCACCTGCCGTGAACGCGCGTGCAGCAGCAGCCATCTCATGAGGAAGCCTCCCCGGTGAGAGCCGCGAGTTCGTTCGTGCAGGAGAGCGCGGCGGCATGCAGCCGGGCGATCCGCGAGCGCTGCTCGGCCGGCGGCAGGGCCGTCAGCTTCTGCCAGGCGGCGTCGGCCTGCGCCCAGGTGCGCTGCGCGTACACGTCGCTGTCCGGCTTCTGCAGCGGTTCGAGCTGGTGGTCGCCGAGGGCCCAGCTCGCGGCGATGCTCTGCGCGGGGACGTCGACCAGCCCCCCGCCCTCCCCCGGGCCGCGCGGTTCGCAGTTGGGCGCCAGGCCCTGGGCGACCAGGAAGCGGGTCAGGTCCGCCCCCGACGCACGGGCGATCAGCGGGTCGTCCAAGTCGACCAGCACCACGTCGGCGGAGAGTTGGCGTTGGTCGCCGAGCGCGCGCAGCGCGGTCTCCTCCCGCACCGAGGCCGGCGCCTGGTCGCCCAGGGCGTCGTGCAGCACCCGCAGCGCCTCCTTGCCGCGTGGCGCGAGTGCGGGCAGGTGCGAGCTGTTGGCCTGCGTCACGCACACCGGGCCGTCGCAGACCAGGGCCGCGGCGGCCTTGTCGACGACGTAGGTGCCGCGCGGAGCGGCCGGGAGGATCAGCAGGGCCAGGGCCGCGCCGGCCAGCACGGGAGCCACCGCGAGCAGCCGGGCCCGGCGGGTCGTGGCCAGCAGCAGGGCGAAGCCGGTGGCGAGCAGGCCGAGCAGCCAGAGCGTCTGGCCCAGGTGCACGGAACCGGAGAGGGTCAGCAGCATCTCCCGCGGCTGTGCGGTCGCCGGCGACAGCAGGACGAGCCGGTTCGGCGCGAGGCCCGCCGGCAGTGTCCCCTCATTGCTCGGCCGCAGGAACATGCCCGTCATGAGGAGGAACACCACCAGGGCCGGCGGGGTGAGTGCGGAGGGCACGGCCCGTGCGACGCCCATGCCGAACACGGCCCCCGCGACCAGGGCCAGCACCGCGACCAGCGAGATCGGCAGCCACCCCAGGGGCAGGTAGCTGGTGGCGCCGAGGGCCACCTGGACGCCGCCCACCAGGACGAGCAGGCCGAAGCCCGACGCCAGCGCGAGCGCCGTCGCACCCGCGGGCAGCGCCGCCCGGCGCCAGGCCGGCAGCGGCGTGGTCGCCAGCAGTTCGGTCATCCGCGCGCGGGAGTCGCGCAGCCCGTACACCGCCCCCATGCCCACCACCAGCGGCCACCAGAAGGTCAGCAGGGACCGGGTCCACAGGGCCATCGAGGTCCACTGGGCCGTCCACCCGCTGGTGCCCTGCCACCAGAGCCCGTTGAACAGACAGAACACCGCCAGGCTGCCGCCGAGGACGACGACGCCGCTCCACGGGGCGATCGAGCGCTTCAGCTCGGTGCGCAGCACCCGCCCGTTCACCAGGTACCCCGCTGCGGCTCGGAGTTCTGCAGCAGCGCCGAGTAGCCGCGCTCCAGCGGGCTGTCGCCCGGGTACTCGGCGCTGCCCGCCGCGGCCAGGACCTCCGGCGGGCCCTGGAAGACGAGGCGGCCCTCGGCGAAGAGCACCACGTCGGTGCAGGCGGCGGCGACGTCCTCGACCAGGTGGGTGGAGACCACCACGCAGGCGTCGCGGCCCAGTTCCTGCAGCAGCTCGCGAAAGCGCAGCCGCTGCGCCGGGTCCAGGCCGACGGTCGGCTCGTCCAGCAGCAGCACGGTCGGCTCGTTGACGATGGCCTGCGCGATGCCGGCCCGGCGCACCATGCCGCCGGAGAGGGTCTTCATCCGCTGGTCGGCCTGGTCGGCCAGGCCCACCCGCTCCACCGCGCGCTGGACGGCGGCGGGGATCTCCGCCTTGGGGACCTCCTTCAGCCAGGCCATGTACTCGACGAACTCGCGCACGGTGAAGCGCTTGTAGTAGCCGAACTCCTGGGGCAGGTAGCCGATCCGGCGACGCAGCGCCCGCAGGTCGCCCAGCCCGCCCAGGGAGGTGCCGCACAGCCGCAGCTCGCCCTCGGTGGGGCGCAGCACGGTGGCCAGCGCCCGGATCAGGGTGGTCTTGCCCGCTCCGTTGGGCCCCAGCAGGCCGTGGGTGCCGGTGCCGAGCGAGAGGTCGAGCCCGTCGACGGCCATCTTCTTGCGGCCGACCCGTACTTTCAGCCCGGTGGCCTGGATCTCCCAGGCGTAGGTCTTCGGCGCGGTGTCTGCCGCGCTCGTTGCGGACGTCATGCGGTGGTCCCTTCCGGTCGCCAGCGTGATCTCACACCAGCCAGACGGCGGCTGCGGCGCGCAGGTTCTGCCGCTGCTGTGAGCTGCGTCACAGCAGCGCGGCGGGAGGCCCACGTCCACTCCTTGCATGAATGTTCCGCAGTGCGTATATTCATGCCAAGTCCCGAGGAGGAGTGGTCATGACGTTGCGAGTCGCCGTTGCCGGAGCCAGCGGGTATGCGGGCGGCGAGGTGCTGCGTCTGCTGCTCTCGCATCCGGAGGTGGAGATCGGGGCGCTGACCGGCGGGTCCAACGCCGGTACACGGCTGGGGGAGTTGCAGCCGCACCTGCTGCCGCTGGCCGAGCGCGTGCTGGAGCCGACCACGCCCGAGGTGCTCGCGGGCCACGACATCGTCTTCCTCGGGCTGCCGCACGGGCAGTCCGCCGCCGTGGCCGAGGCGCTCGGCGAGGACGTGCTGGTGATCGACTGCGGGGCGGACTTCCGGCTCAAGGCGGCGGCGGACTGGGAGCGGTTCTACGGCTCCGCGCACGCCGGGACCTGGCCCTACGGGCTGCCCGAGCTGCCGGGGCACCGCGAGGCGCTGAAGGGGACGAAGCGGATCGCCGTGCCCGGGTGCTACCCGACGGCCGTCTCGCTCGCGCTCTTCCCCGCCTATGCGGCCAGGCTGGCCGAGCCGGAGGCCGTGATCGTGGCGGCCAGCGGCACCTCGGGCGCCGGCAAGGCGGTCAAGACGCACCTGCTGGGCAGCGAGGTGATGGGCTCGGTCAGCCCGTACGGGGTCGGCGGGGTGCACCGGCACACGCCGGAGATGTCGCAGAACCTCGGCGCGGTGGCGGGGGAGCCGGTGAACATCTCCTTCACTCCGACCCTGGTGCCGATGTCCCGCGGCATCCTGGCCACCTGCACGGTCAAGGCCAGGCCCGGCGTGACCAGCGGCGACGTGCGCGCCGCCTACGCCACCGCCTACGCCGACGAGCCGTTCGTGCACCTGCTGCCCGAGCTGCAGTGGCCGCAGACCAAGTCGGTGCACGGCGCCAACTCCGCCCTCGTCCAGGTCACGCTGGACGAGCACGCCGGGCGGATCATCGCGATCAGCGCGATCGACAACCTGGTCAAGGGCACCGCCGGCGGCGCGGTGCAGAGCATGAACATCGCGCTCGGCCTGCCCGAGACGCTCGGCCTTCCTGTGAACGGAGTCGCACCGTGACCACCCATCAGAACACCGTCGGCGTCACCGCCGCCAAGGGCTTCCGGGCGGCCGGGGTGACGGCCGGCCTCAAGGCCTCCGGGGCTCCGGACCTGGCCCTGGTGGTCAACGAGGGCCCGTCCTACGCCGCGGCGGGGGTCTTCACCAGCAACCGGGTCAAGGCGGCTCCGGTGCTCTGGTCCCAGCAGGTGCTGAAGGGCGGCCGGTTGGCCGCCGTGGTGCTCAACTCCGGTGGCGCCAACGCCTGCACCGGTCCCGAGGGCTTCCAGGACACGCACGCCACCGCCGAGCGGGTCGGCACCGACCTGGGTGTCAGTGCCGGCGAGGTGGCGGTCTGCTCGACCGGACTGATCGGCGAGCGCCTCCCGATGGACCTGCTGCTGCCCGGCGTCACGCTCGCCGTCAAGGAGTTGGCGGCGGACGGGGGCGAGGCGGCGGCGATCGCCATCAAGACCACCGACACCGTGCACAAGACCGCCCAGGTGACCGGCGAGGGCTGGACGGTCGGCGGAATGGCCAAGGGCGCCGGCATGCTCGCCCCGGGCCTGGCCACCATGCTGGTCGTGCTCACCACCGACGCTGCCCTTGAGGCCGGCCAGTTGGACGCCGCGCTGCGCGGCGCCACCCGCACCACCTTCGACCGGGTGGACTCCGACGGCTGCATGTCGACCAACGACACGGTGCTGCTGCTCGCCTCCGGCGCCTCCCGGGTCACACCCGGCGAGGCGGAGTTCGCGGCGGCGGTCGAGCAGGTCTGCGCCGACCTCGCCCGGCAGCTGATCGGCGACGCCGAGGGTGCCAGCAAGGACATCCGGATCGACGTCACCGGTGCCGCCACCGAGGACGAGGCCGTCACGGTCGCCCGCACCATCGCCCGCAACAACCTGCTCAAGTGCGCCCTGCACGGCGAGGACCCCAACTGGGGCCGGGTGCTGGCCGCGATCGGCACCACCGCGGCCGCCTTCGACCCCGACCAGCTGGACGTGGCGATCAACGGCGTCTGGGTCTGCCGCGGCGGCGCCGTCGGTGAGGACCGCTCGCTGGTCGACATGACGGGCCGTCAGGTGGTCATCACCGCCGACCTGCACGCCGGCCAGGCCCAGGCCACGGTGTGGACCAACGACCTCACCGCCGACTACGTGCACGAGAACAGCGCCTACTCCACCTGATCCCCGGCACCACCCCACCATTCGGCGACTGACACCTCAACCGGGACTGACACCGTGCAGATCGCACCCAAGGGCGAACAGGCCCGCAACAACACCGCGTTGCCCAAGGCGCTGACCCTCATCGAGGCGCTGCCCTGGCTGGAGCGGTTCCACGGCAAGACCGTGGTGATCAAGTTCGGCGGCAACGCCATGGTCGACGAGTCGCTCAAGACGGCCTTCGCCCAGGACGTGGTCTTCCTGCGGTACGCCGGCCTGCACCCGGTCGTCGTGCACGGCGGCGGTCCGCAGATCAGCGCGCAGCTGGAGAAGCTGGGGCTGGAGTCCTCGTTCACCAACGGTCTGCGGGTCACCACCCCCGAGACCATGGACGTGGTCCGGATGGTGCTGGCCGGACAGGTCCAGCGCGAACTGGTCGGGCTGCTCAACGAGCACGGGCCGTTCGCGGTCGGCATGACCGGCGAGGACGCGCACACCATGACCGCCGTCAAGCGGTACGCGGTGGTGGACGGCGAGCAGGTGGACATCGGCCTGGTCGGCGACATCGTCAACATCGAGTCCGGCGCGGTCAAGGCGCTGATCGCCGACGGCCGGATCCCGGTGATCTCCAGCATCGCGCGCGGCACCGACGGCCACGTCTACAACATCAACGCGGACACCGCCGCCTCGGCCCTCGCTGCCGCGCTGGGTGCCGAGATGCTCGTGGTGCTCACCGACGTCGAGGGGCTCTACGCGGACTGGCCGAACTCCGACGACGTGATCAGCCAGCTCACCGCGACCGAGCTGGAGGCCATACTGCCCACGCTGAGCAGCGGCATGGTGCCCAAGATGGAGGGCTGCCTGCGCGCGGTGCGCTCCGGGGTGGGCACCGCCCGCGTGCTGGACGGGCGGGTCCAGCACAGCCTGCTGCTGGAGATCTTCACCGACGAGGGGATCGGCACCATGGTGGTGCCGGACGACGAGAGCGCGGTCCTGGGGGGCCTGGCATGAGCGACACCGAGAACACCCACCTGGCAAGCGGAAACGACGAGTTGACCAAGCGCTACCAGGACGCCTTCACCGACAACTACGGCACCCCCCGCCTCCCGCTGGTCCGCGGCGAGGGCGCGCTCCTCTGGGACGCCGACGGCAACGAGTACCTGGACCTGCTCGGCGGCATCGCGGTCAACGCGCTCGGCACCGCGCACCCGGCGCTGGTCGCCGCGGTGACCGGGCAGATCGGGCGGCTCGGCCACGTCTCCAACCTCTTCACCGCCGAGCCCACCATCGCGCTGGCCGAGCGGCTGCTCGCGCTGGACGACCGTCCGGGCCGGGTCTTCTTCTGCAACTCGGGCGCCGAGGCCAACGAGGCCGCCTTCAAGATCAGCCGGCTGACCGGGCGCACCCACCTGGTGGCCCTGGAGGGCGCCTTCCACGGCCGCACCATGGGCTCGCTCGCCCTCACCGGCCAGCCCGCCAAGCAGGAGCCGTTCCGGCCGCTGCCGGGCGACGTGACGCACGTCCCGTTCGGTGACATCGAGGCGCTGCGCGCGGCGGTGACCACCGCGACCGCGGCCGTGGTGCTGGAGCCGATCCAGGGCGAGAACGGCGCGATCCCGCTGCCGCCCGGCTACCTGCGGGCGGCCCGCGAGATCACCCGGGCGACCGGCACCCTGCTGATCCTGGACGAGGTGCAGACCGGCATCGGCCGCACCGGCCACTGGTTCGCCCACCAGGCCGAGGAGGGCGTCGAGCCGGACGTCGTCACCCTGGCCAAGGGCCTGGGCGGCGGCCTGCCGATCGGCGCGGCGATCGCCTACGGCGCGGCGGGGGACCTGCTCCGGCCGGGGCAGCACGGCACCACCTTCGGCGGCAACCCGGTGGTCGCCGCCGGCGCGCTCGCGGTGCTCGACACCATCGAGAGCCAGGGCCTGCTGGCCCAGGTGCGCACCGTCGGTGACCAGCTGCGGCACGGCGTCGAGGCGCTCGGCGACCCGCTGATCTCGCACGTGCGGGGCGCGGGCCTGCTGCTCGGCATCGTGCTCACCGAGCCGGTGGCGGCGGCGGTCCAGGCGGCGGCCCAGCGGGCCGGCTTCCTGGTGAACGCGGCCGTGGCCGACGCGGTGCGGCTGGTTCCGCCGCTGATCCTCACCGAGGCACAGGCCGGCGCCTTCCTGGCCGCACTGCCCGCGATCCTGGACAGCGTCCGCGCCGAGGCGGCCGCGGCGGACCGCCCGGGCACCGCACCGGCGGCCACCGCGGCCCGGCCGGGCGACCCGGCCGAGCAGTCGCGCGGGTAGTCCGGGAGAATCATCATCATGAGCGTGCCCCCATCCGACCAGACCCCCGCCGGCCCGACGTCGCAGGTCCCGCAGACCCGCACCGCGCGCCACCGGCGGATCGTGGACCTGCTGACCCGTCAACCGGTCCGCTCCCAGAGCCAGTTGGCCAAACTGCTGGCCGACGACGGGCTGGTGGTCACCCAGGCCACGCTCTCCCGGGACCTGGACGAACTGGGCGCGGTCAAGATCCGCAACCGGGACGGCGCGCTGATCTACGCCGTCCCGGCCGAGGGTGGCGACCCCACGCCGCGCGCCCCGATGGGGGAGTCGGCGAGCGAGGGGCGGATGGCCCGGCTGGCCGGCGAGCTGATGGTCTCGGCCACCGCCTCCGGCAACCTGGTGGTGCTGCGCACCCCGCCGGGCGCCGCGCAGTTCCTCGCCTCGGCGATCGACACGGCCGGGGTGCACGAGATCATCGGCACCATCGCGGGCGACGACACGGTGCTGCTGATCAGCCGGGACCCGGCCGGCGGCCAGGCCCTCGCCGACCACCTGATGCAGCTGGCCCAGGCCCGAACGGACCGTGCGTAGCGCGGCCAGCGCGGCCAGCGCGGCCGGTGGGGCGGCGAAGGGGTGGAAACCGGCCATTCTCGGACCGCCTCGGCGCCGCCCTCGCACGGACACCACAACAGCGGGCTAGGTTGAGGCCAAGGACTGCCGGTCGCCGCGGGCAGCCGGTCCCCTTCGCGCCCAACGAGGTCCGCCATGCACGTGACTGTCGATCAGGATCGCTGCTGCAGCTCAGGCCAGTGCGTCCTGACCGCCCCCGAGGTCTTCGACCAGAACGAGCAGGACGGGCTGGTGCGGCTGCTCCAGGACCGTCCGGCCCTGGCCCTGCTGCCCGCCCTGCGCACCGCCGCCGCCCTCTGCCCGGGCGGCGCCATCACCGTGACCGTCCCGGCCGCCGGCGGGGAGAGCGGCGCATGAGCATCGTCGACGAGCTCGCCTTCCCGGCCCCGCGCCCGTCGGGCTGCCCCTTCGACCCGCCGCCCGCCTACCGCCGCCCCGCCACCCGGCTGACCCTGTGGGACGGCAACCCCTGCTGGCTGCTGACCGACTACCAGGACGTCCGCACCGTGCTGAGCGACCGCCGCTTCAGCGCCGACGGGCGCAACCCGGGCTTCCCGATCCTCACCCGGAGCCAGCAGGAGCTGCGCAACGAGACCCCGAGCTTCCTGCGCCTGGACGACCCGGAGCACGCCCGGCTGCGCCGGATGCTCACCACCGAGTTCCTGATCAAGCGGGTGGAGGCGATGCGCCCGGGGATCCAGCGCATCGTGGACGAGGCCCTGGACGCCATGGTCGGGCACGGCCCGCCGGCCGACCTGGTCGCCGAATTCGCGCTGCCCGTGCCCTCGTTGGTGATCTGCGAACTGCTCGGTGTGCCCTACGGGGACCACGCGTTCTTCCAGCGCGAGAGCTTCCGGCTGCTGGACACCACCGCGCCCGCCGCGACCACCCGCAGCGCCTTCGAGGCGCTGACCGCCTACCTCACCGAGCTGGCGGCGAGCCGGCGGGGCCGCGAGGACGGCATCCTCGCCAGGCTGGCCGCGCGCACCGACCTGACGCTCCCGGAGGTAGCGGTCACCGGCCTGCCCCTGCTGGTCGCCGGCCATGAGACCACCGCCAACATGACCTCGCTCTCCGCCCTGGCGCTGCTGAAGCACCCGGCCCAGGCCGATCTGCTGCGCGAGCGGCCCGAGTTGATTCCGGGTGCGGTCGAGGAGTTCCTGCGCTACCTGACCATCATCGGCTCCGGGCTGCCCCGGGTGGCCCTGGCGGACGTCGAGCTGCCCGGCGGCACCCTGGTGCGGGCCGGCGAGGGCGTGCTGGCCGTGCTCTCCACCGCCAACCGGGACGAGGGGCTCTTCCCCGGCGGCGAGGAGCTGGACGTCGCCCGGGACGCCCGCCGCCACCTGGCCTTCGGCTTCGGCGTGCACCAGTGCCTGGGCCAGCCGCTGGCCCGGGCCGAGCTGCAGATCGCCCTCTCGACGCTGCTGCGCCGGCTGCCCGCGCTGCGGCTGGCCGTGCCGTTCGACGAGGTCCCGTTCCGCAACGAGACGGTCATCTACGGGCTGCGCGCGCTCCCGGTCGCCTGGTAGCCCGGCCCGGCCGCTTCGTCCACCGCCTCCAGGGCTTTGAGTTTCATGCAGGGTCGTGCATACTTATGCCCATCACCGCATGAGACACCGAAGAAGGAGAAAGCCGTGACCGAGCGCGTCGTACTCGCCTACTCGGGCGGTCTGGACACGTCCGTCTGCATCGGATGGATCGCCGAGGAGACCGGCGCCGAGGTCATCGCCGTCGCCGTCGACGTCGGCCAGGGCGGCGAGGACCTCGACGTGATCCGCCAGCGCGCCCTGGACTGCGGCGCGGTCGAGGCCGAGGTGGCCGACGCCCGCGACGAGTTCGCCAACGAGTACTGCCTGCCGGCGATCAAGGCGAACGCGCTCTACCAGGGCCAGTACCCGCTGGTCTCGGCGCTCTCCCGCCCGGTGATCGTCAAGCACCTGGCCGCGGCTGCCCAGAAGCACGGCGCCACCACCGTCGCGCACGGCTGCACCGGCAAGGGCAACGACCAGGTCCGCTTCGAGGTCGGCATCAACTCCCTCGCCCCGGGCCTGAAGTGCATCGCCCCGGTGCGTGACTACGCGATGACCCGGGACAAGGCGATCGCCTTCGCCGAGGCCAAGGGCCTGCCGATCGCCACCACCAAGAAGTCCCCGTACTCGATCGACCAGAACGTCTTCGGCCGGGCCGTCGAGACCGGCTTCCTGGAGGACATCTGGAACGCCCCGATCGAGGACGTCTACGAGTACACCCAGAACCCGGCCACCGCGCGGGAGGCCGACGAGGTCGTCGTCACCTTCGAGGCCGGCGTCCCGGTCGCGATCGACGGCCGCAAGGTGAGCGTCCTGCAGGCGATCGAGGAGCTCAACCAGCGGGCCGGCGCCCAGGGCATCGGCCGGCTCGACATGGTCGAGGACCGGCTGGTCGGCATCAAGTCCCGGGAGATCTACGAGGCCCCCGGTGCGATCGCGCTGATCACCGCCCACCAGGCGCTGGAGAACGTCACCGTCGAGCGCGAACTGGCCCGCTACAAGCGGCAGGTCGAGCAGCGCTGGGCCGAGCTGGTCTACGACGGCCTGTGGTTCTCCCCGCTCAAGCGCGCGCTGGACGGCTTCGTCGACGAGGCCAACCAGTCGGTCTCCGGCGAGATCCGGATGGTGCTGCACGGCGGGCGGGCGGTGGTCAACGGCCGCAAGTCCGACCAGTCGCTGTACGACTTCAACCTCGCCACCTACGACACCGGCGACACCTTCGACCAGTCGATGTCCAAGGGCTTCATCGAGATCTTCGGGATGTCGTCGAAGATCGCCGCCCGCCGCGACCTGGCCTGAGCCCCCCGGACCACCCCCTCCCGAGCCCCGGCCGCGTTCCCCCCGCGGTCGGGGCTCACCCCCACCGTCCGACCACCCAGCAAGGAGCCCACGCGATGCCGTCCGACCATCCCGCCGACGTCCGCCTCTGGGGCGCGCGCTTCGCCGACGGCCCCTCCGAGGCGCTGGCCAAGCTCTCCGCCTCGGTCCACTTCGACTGGCGGCTCGCCCCGTACGACATCGCCGGCTCCAAGGCGCACGCCCGGGTGCTGCACGCCGCCGGGCTCCTGACGGACGACGAGCTCGCCGCCATGCTCGCGGGCCTGGACCAGCTGCTGGCCGACGTCGAGTCCGGCGTCTTCACCGGCACCATCGCCGACGAGGACGTGCACACCGCGCTGGAGCGCGGTCTGCTGGAGCGGCTCGGCCCGGACCTTGGCGGCAAGCTGCGGGCCGGGCGGTCCCGCAACGACCAGATCGCCACCCTGTTCCGGATGTACCTGCGGGACCACGCCCGGATCATCGGCGGCCTGGTCCTGGACCTCCAGGAGGCACTGGTGGGCCTGGCCGAGGTGCACCCGGACACCGCGATGCCCGGCCGCACCCACCTGCAGCACGCCCAGCCGGTGCTCTTCGCCCACCACGTCCTCGCGCACGTGCAGGCCCTCGGCCGGGACGCCGAGCGGCTGCGCCAGTGGGACGTCCGCACCGCCGTCTCGCCCTACGGCTCCGGCGCCCTGGCCGGTTCCTCGCTGGGGCTCGACCCGCAGGCGGTCGCCGCCGAACTCGGCTTCGAGCGCGGCTCGGTGGGCAACTCGATCGACGGCACGGCCTCGCGCGACTTCGTCGCCGAGTTCGCCTTCGTCACCGCGATGATCGGGATCAACCTCTCCCGGATCGCCGAGGAGGTGATCATCTGGAACACCAAGGAGTTCGGCTTCATCACGCTGCACGACGCCTTCTCCACCGGTTCCTCGATCATGCCGCAGAAGAAGAACCCGGACATCGCCGAGCTGGCCCGCGGCAAGTCGGGCCGGCTGATCGGCAACCTGACCGGGCTGCTGGCCACCCTCAAGGCGCTGCCGCTGGCCTACAACCGGGACCTGCAGGAGGACAAGGAGCCGGTCTTCGACTCCTGTGACACCCTCGAGGTCCTGCTGCCGGCCTTCACCGGCATGATGGCCACCCTCACGGTCCACCGCGAGCGGCTGGAGGAGCTGGCCCCGGCCGGCTTCTCGCTGGCCACCGACATCGCCGAGTGGCTGGTCAAGCGCGGTGTGCCGTTCCGGGTGGCGCACGAGGTGGCCGGCGCCTGCGTCAAGGTCTGCGAGGCGCAGGGCATCGAGCTCTGGGACCTGACGGACGGGCAGTTCGCCGAGATCTCCGAGCACCTGACGCCGGAGGTCCGGGACGTGCTCAGCGTGCACGGCGCGATCGGTGCCCGGGACGGGCGCGGCGGCACGGCGCCCGGCGCGGTGGCCGTCCAGCTGGCGGAGGTCAAGGCGGACCTGGCCGTCCAGCGCGAGTGGAGCGGCCACTGACCACCGTCGGTCACCGGCCGCCGGTCCATCGTCGGCGGTCGGCACCGGCCACTCATCCGTCCGTGGCCGCCACGCCGTGACGTTCGAGTGATTTCCGCCACCAGAGACCGCCGGCTGGTTGAGAACAGCTGAAGGCTGGGTAGAGCGCTGGCGAACGTATCGCCGATTTCGGCTGATACGGTCATGCGCTGTTCCCGGTCAGGGCCGATCCCCGGCCGGGCGACCTCCGGCAGGCCATCCGGTGCGAAACCCTCACCCTGCGCGCCGGGCATTGACGATGGGAGGCCCCCGCACATGGGCATGAGCGTGATCATCTCGGTGGCGACCGAGCAGGACACCGAACAGATCCTCAAACTCCAGTACCTCGGCTACCAGAGCGAGGCCGAGCTCTACGGCGACTGGTCGATCGAGCCGCTCACCCAGAGCCTGACGAGCCTGCGCGAGGAGTTGGCGGACCGTCACGTCCTGGTCGCCCGGCTCGGCGGCGAGGTGGTCGGCTCGGTGCGCGGCTGGGTCGAGGAGGACGGCGTCGGCCGGATAAGCCGCCTGGTCGTGCACCCGCGGATGCAGCGGCACGGCCTCGGCGGCCGACTGCTGCGCGCCGTCGAGGAGCGGCTGCTGGCCGGCGAGCGCCCGGTGCGGGCCTTCCGCCTGAACACCGGCCACCGCAGCCTCGGCAACCTGCGCCTGTACGCGCGCCAGGGCTACCGGCAGGTCGGCACCCGCCAGGTGACCAGCGAGCTGAGCTTCGTGGACCTGGAGAAGCCCGTCGAGATCCCGCTGGCCGCCGCGGTCTGACCCCGTCGCCGCATCTGGTCTGTACCACTCAACGCCGAACGGCCCCGCCTCACGAGGCGGGGCCGTTCGGCGTTCCGCCGTGCCGTGCCCGGGTCGTGTCCGCAATGCGGACGTCACATCCTGTTCATTGGGACGCAGCGTTCTCATCTGTTTTACTGGTTTCATGACTGCGACGACGAAGACCACCGCCACCGGCACCATGCCGGCAGGTGTGCGTGGCATGTGTTGTCGAATGTGTCACTGCTGATCGGGCCTCTCGCCCCGCGGGCCGCTGCCCGCCCTCCCGCTCGATCTGCCGCCTCCCGCTGAGCCTTCACGGGACTCCGGCAGTCTCCGATCGAGCCAGACCCTCCTGAGTCACATCCCCCGCCCCCGGCGACGGCGTCACCACGCCCGCGTCCGGGCCGGCTGTGTACGACCCACCGACCCCGACCATCGGAAAGCAGCTGTGATCACCACCAAGGACCTCACCAAGGTCTACACCTCACGCGGCCGGCAGGTCAGCGCCCTGCGCGGCGTCGACCTGCACGTACGCGAAGGCGAGGTGTACGGCGTCGTCGGCACCTCCGGCGCGGGCAAGAGCACGCTGATCCGCTGCGTCAACATGCTGGAGCGCCCCAGCTCCGGCACGGTCACCGTGGACGGGGTCGAGCTGACCGCCCTGCGCGGCAGCGAGGATCGTGCCGGCCGTGAGCTGCGCGCCGCCCGCAGCCGGATCGGCATGGTCTTCCAGCACTTCAACCTGCTCTCCTCGCGCACCGTGCAGCAGAACGTCGAGCTGCCGCTGGAGCTCACCGGACTGGACCGCACCGCGCGCCGCCGCAAGGCCGCCGAGCTGCTGGACCTGGTCGGCCTCGGCGACAAGGCGCGCACCTACCCGAGCCAGCTCTCCGGTGGCCAGAAGCAGCGCGTGGGCATCGCCCGGGCGCTGGCCGGCGACCCCAAGGTGCTGCTCTCCGACGAGGCCACCTCCGCGCTCGACCCGGAGACCACCCGCTCGATCCTCAAGCTGCTGCGCGACCTCAACCAGCAGCTCGGCCTGACCGTGCTGCTGATCACCCACGAGATGGACGTCATCAAGTCGGTCTGCGACTCCGCCGCGCTGATGCGCGACGGGCGGATCACCGAGGCCGGCACGCTCGCCGACCTGGTCGCCACCGACAGCTCCGAGCTCGCCCGCGAGCTCTTCCCGCTCAGCGAGTTCGGCACCGGGCGCCCGGACGGCACGGTGCTGGAGATCACCTTCCAGGGCGACACCTCCGGCCGGCCCTTCGTCTCCCTGCTCGCCCGGACCTACCAGGTCGATGTCAACATCCTGGGCGCCGCGGTGGAGACCATCGGGGGCCGCCAGGTCGGCCGGATGCGGGTCGAGCTGCCCGGCAGCCACCAGGACAACGTGGTGCCGATCGGCTTCCTGCGCGAGCAGGGCCTTCAGGTGGACGTCATCAGCGCGATCGGAGCTCTGGCATGAACTGGGACGACATGCAGCCCCTGCTGCACGACGCGACCATCGAGACCCTGCAGATGGTCGGCATCGCCACCCTGATCACGCTGCTGGTGGGCCTGCCGCTGGGTGTGCTGCTGGTGCTCACCGACAAGGGCGGGCTGCTGCGCAACGTCGCGGTGAACAAGGTGATCGGCGCGGTGGTCAACGTCGGCCGCTCGCTGCCCTTCGTGATCCTGCTGGTCGCACTGATCCCCTTCACCCGCTGGGTGGTGGGCACCACGATCGGCTGGCAGGCGGCCACCGTGCCGCTGGCCGTGGGCGCCATCCCGTTCTTCGCCCGGCTGGTGGAGAGCGCGGTGCGCGGCGTGGACGGCGGGCTGGTCGAGGCCGTCCAGTCGATGGGCGGCGGCACCTGGGCCGTGGTCCGCAAGGCGCTGCTGCCCGAGGCCCTGCCCGCCCTGGTCTCCGGCCTCACCACCACGGTGATCGCGCTGGTCGGCTACTCGGCGATGGCCGGCACGGTCGGCGGCGGCGGCCTGGGCAACCTGGCGATCACCTACGGCTACATGCGCTTCGAGACCAACTTCATGATCGTCATCGTGATCGAGCTGGTGATCCTGGTCACCCTGGTCCAGCTGCTCGGCGACTTCGCCGGGCGCCGCCTGGCCCACCGCGGCTCCGCCGCCGGCCTGCTGGCCAAGCTGCGCCGCCCGGCCGCCTGACCGCCCCGGCCGCACCGGCGCGCAACAAGACCTCCGCCCCCGGACCCCCGGGTGCGCGGCCCCTGGTAACAACGGAGAAAGGCACTTTTCGTGCGTACCGTCCTGAAGTACACCGCAGTCCTCGCCACCGCCGGCCTCACGCTCTCCGTGGCGGCCTGCTCGTCCGGCTCCTCCAGCTCCTCGAACAGCGCCGACAAGCCGCTCGTCGTGGTCGCCAGCCCCACCCCGCACGCCCAGATCCTGGACTACATCCGGGACAACCTGGCGGCCAAGGCGGGCCTGAAGCTGACGGTCAAGGAGGTCTCGGACTACACCCAGCAGAACCCCGCCGTGCAGGACGGCTCCGCCGATGCCAACTTCTTCCAGCACGTCCCCTACCTGACCGACTTCAACAAGACCCACGGCACCGACATCGTGCCCGTGGAGAACGTCCACCTGGAGCCGCTGGGCGTCTACTCGAAGAAGGTCAAGAAGGTCGCGGACCTGGCCGACGGCGCCTCGGTGGCCGTCCCCAACGACGCCACCAACGAGGGCCGCGCGCTCAAGCTGCTGGCCGACAACCAGGTGATCACCCTCAAGGACGGCGTCGGCACCGGCGCCACCATCCGCGACATCACCGGCAACCCGAAGCACCTCAAGTTCAAGGAGCTGGACGCCGCCCAGCTGCCGCGCGCCCTGGACGACGTCGACGCCTCGGTGATCAACGGCAACAACGCGCTGGGCGCCGGCCTCAAGCCGGCCACCGACGCGATCCTGCTGGAGAAGGCCCAGGGCAACCCCTACGCCAACGTGCTCGCGGTCAAGAAGGGCCACGAGAACGACCCGCGCGTGCAGAAGCTGGCCCAGCTGCTGCACTCCGACGAGGTGAAGAAGTACATCGACGACACCTTCCAGGGCTCGGTCATCCCGGCCTTCTAGAGCCGCACCCGCGCACCGGACCGGGCCCCGCCGCACCCCGCGGCGGGGCCCGGCGCGCGTGTCGCGGGCGGTCGGATCTGACGCCCCGTCGACCCGCGGCGGAACCCGGCGCGCGCGGGGGCGTACGGTGGGTGCACCACCCGGCGAGGAGAGACGGTATGCCAGCGAGTTTCCCCGAGACCGCGATCAGCACCGAACGGCTGCTGCTGCGCCCTCTGGAGGAGGGCGACGTGCCGGAGCTGGTCGCCATGATGGCCGACGACCTGGTGCTCAGCTGGACCGACGTCCCCCAGCCCTACACCCGCGAGTACGCGCTGCACTGGGTGCGCCGGCAGGTGCCCGCACTGCGCGCGGAGGGGCGCGGGATCGCCTTCGCCGTCACCGAGCACCTGACCCAGCGTCTGGTGGGCACCGTCGAGCTGCGCAACACCGACTGGCGCCTGCTGAGCACCGAGGCCGCCTACGTCACCGCTCCCTGGGCCCGCGGCGAGGGCTACGCGGTCGAGTCGCTGCTCGGGGTGGCCCAGTGGCTCTTCGAGGACCGCGGCTTCCTCCGTCTCGAACTGCGCACCGCGGCCGGCAACACCGCCGCCCAGCAGGTCGCCCAGAAGATCGGCTGCATCAGCGAGGGCGTGCTGCGCAGCGCCTGGATAGTGCGCACCGGCGAGGTCGGCTCGGCGGGGGAGGAGAGCCGCAGCGACCTGATCGTCTGGAGCCTGCTGCCGGAGGACCTCGAACCGCTGGAGCCCGCCCACCCCTCCTTCGCCGGACTCCACCGGGAGTAGAACCCTCCTGGCGGCCGGAAGGGGCACGAGCCGCGCGGCCACCGCACCCGCCCACCAGGTAACCTCCTCTGCGGGACGGATGACCTTGCGGCGGGGGTGGGTACACCTCGCGCCCGCGGTCCCGGACCAGCCCGGAGCCCGCCGCGCGACCGCCGTGCGCCGTGGCCAGTCGTGTGGCGGGAATCGAGGGAGAACAGCCGCGATGGCGGACCGGATCACGGTCATCGGGTGGGACGGCACGCCGCTGACCGAGGCGGCCGCTGCCGCACTCGCCGCGGCCACCCTGGTGGCGGGGGCGCCCTACCAGCTCAACGCACTGCCGGTGCCGGCCGCTGCCGAACGGATCGCGCTCGGCAGCGTCGAACTGGCGGCCCGTCGGATCGCCGAGCACCGCGGGGCGGTGGTGGTGGTCGCCGAGGGGGATCCCGGCTTCTTCGGCGTGGTGCGCACCCTGCGCCGGCCCGAGTACGGCCTGGAGCTGGAGGTGCTGCCGGCCGTCTCCTCGGTCGCCGCCGCCTTCGCCCGCGCCGGTATGCCCTGGGAGGACGCCCAGGTGGTCAGCACGCACGGCGGACGGCTGCGCCGGGCGGCCAACGTCTGCCGCGCCCACTCCAAGGTCGCGGTGCTGACCAGCCCCGACGCCGGGCCCAGCGAGCTGGCCCTGATGCTGCGTGGGGTGCACCGCACCTTCGTGGTCTGTGAGGCGCTCGGCACCGAGGACGAGGACGTCACCGTGCTCACCTCCGACCGGGTGCCCGACCACGACTGGCGCGAGCCCAACGTGGTGCTGGTGATCGGCGGCAACGCGCAGACCCAGGCCGTGGACGCGCCCTCCGGCTGGCTGGCCGGGCGCCCGGTCGGCTACCCGGCCGCCGAGCGCGGCTGGGCGCTGCCCGGCGACGCGTACGACGGCGAGAGCGCGCAGATCCTCTCCCCGCAGGCGCGCGCGGTGATCCTGGCCCGGCTCGGCCCCGGGCCGGGCGACCTGGTCTGGAACGTGGGCGCCGGCAGCGGCGCACTCGCCGTCGAGACGGCGCGGTTCGGCGCGGCCGTGGTCGCGGTGGAGGCGGACGCGGCCACCTGCGCGCGGATCGCGGTCAACGCGCGCCGGTACGGGGTCGAGGTGGAGACGGCCGCCGGCCAGCCGCCCGAGGTGCTCGGCGGGCTGCCGGAGCCGGACGCGGTGGTGGTGGAGCACGGCGGTGCCGAGGCGGTCGCCGCGGTGCTGACCCGCCGTCCGGGCCGACTGGTGGCACTGGCCCGCACGCTCGGCGAGGCCGAGGCGATCCGGGGGGTGGTCGCGGCCGCGGGCTACCAGGTCGAGGGCGCGCTCCTGCAGTCCGCCCCGCTCACCGCCGACGGCGGGCTGAGCATCGGCCCGGGGGAGAGCAGCGTGCTCCTGTGGGCCGAGGCCACCGCCTGACGGGAACCTCCCAGGCCTCGAAGCCCTGGGAGCCGCGTCCCACCTGCTGGGAAGTCGGTTCCTGACGAACTGACAATCGAGGACGAATCGGACACCGTACCGCTGAGCGGTCAGTCGAGGCCGGTAGTCTGACGATCCGACCGCCGCTCGGGATCTTCGTACGGCGGTCGGCACCGACGTGGTGCAACCCACACGCGGATCGGTGTGTGGGCATTCGACTGACACCAGCCCGACCGGGAGAATGTCCCGGGGCCCGGGCCGGTCGTGCCGGTTGCCCCGGGCTGTCGTTAGTTCAGGTGACGGTGAACGGTGACCGGCTACCCCGATCGGGGCCGGTCAGCGCCGCCGGACACCGGGACCACCGGGCGGCCCACGGCTGTCGCGCACCACGTGCGACGGCCGGCAGGTTGGACTGTGGGTGGGCCGGCACGCGGCTTGGACCCGAAGCGGGCGGTGCGCCTTGGTCGGCGACCGGGCCGCCAAGGACGCGGAAGCGGCCTGGAAGGAGTGTTGACATGACCGACGGCGGTCACGTCCCCAACGAGGGACGGCCGGAGCACCTGCTCCCCGGGACCGGGACTGATCCGGCACAGGGAGGTGGCGGGTGGGGCACCGACCTCGTCGGCCAGGCCGTACCGGCAGCAGTGTCGGGTGCGGGCTACACCTTCATCGACCAGCCCGACCGGGTGGACCAGCTCGACGACGAGGACGACGTCCTGCTGATGCCGGGTCCGCAGGGCTCCTGGAGCGACGCGTCCACCGCGCCGGTGGTCTCGCTCGGTGAGGCCCTCGCGCCGCAGGGCGGCCTGCCGGGCACGGGCTACCCGGTGTACACCGCGGACGGGGTGGCCTTCCCGTCCGCCACCGTTCCGGTGCCCACCCCGATCGCCCCGGCCGGCGCCGCCTCCGCGCTGGCCGCGCCGGCTTCGCCCGCCCCGCAGCCCCTGGCACCCCAGCCCGTCGCTTCCCAGCCCGTCGCTCCGCAGCCGGTGGCCCCGCAGGTCGTCCCGCCGCAGCCGGTGGCCGCTCCGGAGCCGGCCCCCGGGCTCGTCTCGGTCGCCCCGGTCTTCCTGGAGCCGATCGCGCCCGTCGCGCCCGTCGCGCCGGTCCAGCCTGACGCCGGGTCGGCCACCGCGGTCGCGCCGGTGGAGCAGCCCGCCGAGCAGCCGCCGGCCGGTACCCCGGTCGAGCCCTCCTGGCCGCCGGTGGACCCGCCCGGCCTGGTCGCCGAGGCCGTCGCCCCGGTCGAGCCGGATCTGCAGACCGTCGTCCTCACCGCGCCCGCCGTGCCCGTCGCCGTGCCGCAGGCCGCCGCGCCGGCGGAGTCCGTCGCCGCGCCCGCCCGCCGCCCGCTGCACGCCGGTCCGCCGATTCCGGACCCCTCGCTGATGACCGGTCAGGTGCCGGTCCGTTCGCTGGCCGACCGCGGTCCGTCCGCGCCGGGCACCACGCCGCCGCACGGCATCCCGGTCGTCACGCCCGCGGCCCCGGTGGCCGTGGCCGCCCCGGAGCCGGCCGAGCCGCCGGCCGATGCGGTGGTGATCCCGGCTCAGGCCACCTCGAGCGAGTCACCGTCGGTGCCCGCCGTCCCGGTCGGGGAAGCCGCTCCGGCTGCGGAAGCCGCTCCGCTCGCGGAGCCCGCCCCGGTGGCGGAGCCCGTCGTGGCGGCCCCGGTGGCCGAGCCGACCCCCGCCGAGGGCGCCGAGGCCGCGGCGGCCCAGAACGCGGCCCCGGCCGAGCCGGTTGCCGAGCCCGCCATCGCCCCGGAGGCCGCGCCCACCGAGGCTGCCCCCGAGTCGGTGACCCCCGAGGCCGTGACCCCGGACGCCGCTGACCCCACCGTGCCGCAGGCCGCCGCACCGGCCGAGCCGGCCGCCGGGACCACGCCCGCGGAGCCCGCCGCAGCGCAGCCGGCCGCCCAGCCGACCGAGCAGGTCCAGCCGACCGAACAGGCCCAGCAGGCCCAGCAGGACGAGTCGGCCGAGACTCCTGTTGACGCACCGTCGGCGGAAGCCGCCCCGGTCGCCGCCCCGGCCCCGGAGACCAACCAGGCTGAGGAGCCGACCCTGACTTCGACGCCCGCTCCGGTCCCCTCCGCGACCCCGGCCGAGGCCGCCTCCGTGGCGCCGGCGGCCGAGCCCGTCACGGAGCCCGCTGTCGCCGCGCCCGCCGCCGAGGCCGTGCCGCCGCAGCCCACCGAGCCCGCCGCCGAGGCGGCTCCCGAGGCCGCCCCGGCCCCGGAGGTCCCGGCCCAGGCCGCACCGCCGCGTCGGATCGCCGCCTTCCTGGCCGCGCCCGCCCCGCTCGGCCTGGTCGTGGAGCCGACCGCCACCGAGCCGCAGCCCGAGGTCGCGCCGGCGGAGCAGCCCCAGGCCCAGGCCGCCGGCGCCCCGGTCGCCGACCCCGCTCCCGGGATAGCGCCCGCCGCGGAGCCCGCTGCCGAGGCGGTCGCCGAGCCCGCCGTGGCACCCGCGGCCGAGCCCGCCACCGAGCCGGCGGCCGAGCCGGCCCCGGAGCCCGCCGCCGAAGCCGCCCCCCAGGCCGCCGCCACCGCCGAGCCCAGCGAGGCGCCCGCCGCCACCGAGACCCCCGGCGCCCCGGCCGCCGAGGCGTCCGCGGCCCCCGAGGCAGCAACCGCTCCCGAGGCCGCAACTTCCCCCGAGGCCCCGGAAGCAGCCGAGGCCCCCGAGGCCGCCGCCGCTCCCGGGACCGCGGAGCCGACGGAGGCCACCGAGGCCACCGAGTCCGCCGAGCCCACGGAGCCCGCCGAACCCCGCGCCCCGGCCGCCCCCGGCTACGACGACCCGATGCGCGAGGCCGTCCACCAGGTGATGCGCGAGCGCCGCGACATCCGCAACGGCTTCCGCCCCGACCCCGTCCCGCACGAGGTGCTGCTGCGCGTCCTGGAGGCGGCCCACACCGCCCCCAGCGTCGGCTACTCGCAGCCCTGGGACTTCGTGGTGATCCGCTCCTCCGAGACCCGGCAGCGGATGCACGAGCTGGCCGTCCGTCAGCGCGAGGCCTACGCGGACTCGCTGCCCAAGGGCCGCGCCAAGCAGTTCAAGGAAATCAAGATCGAGGCCATCCTCGAGACCCCGGTGAACATCGTGGTCACCGCCGACCGCACCCGTGGCGGCCGGCACACCCTGGGCCGGCACACCCAGCCCCAGATGGCCCCCTACTCCGCCGCGCTGGCGGTGGAGAACCTCTGGCTGGCCGCCCGCGCCGAGGGCCTGGGCGTCGGCTGGGTGAGCTTCTTCGACGAGGAGGAGATGGTCCGCGAGCTCGGCCTGCCCGAGCACCTGGAGGTCGTCGCCTACCTCTGCGTCGGCTACGTGGACGCCTTCCCGGACGAGCCCGAGCTGCAGCAGCAGGGCTGGGCCAAGAAGCGCCCGCTCTCCTGGGTGGTCCACGAGGAGCAGTACGGCAACCGGGCACTGCCCGGCGAGGAGCCGCGCGGCGTGCTCGCCGAGGCCCTGCGCACCATCCGCCCGCTGGACGCCAAGGCGCTCGGCGAGGCCTGGGACCGGCAGAAGCGGATGACCAAGCCGGCCGGCTCGCTCGGCATGCTGGAGATCATCTCCGCCCAGCTGTGCGGCCTGTCCCGCAAGTGCCCGCCGCCGATCCCCGAGCCCGCCTGCGTCGCGGTCTTCGCGGCCGACCACGGCGTGCACGCCCAGGGCGTCACCCCCTGGCCCCAGGAGGTCACCGCTCAGATGGTGGCCAACTTCCTGGCCGGCGGCGCGGTGGTGAACGCCTTCGCGAACCAGATCGGCGCCGAGGTCTGCGTGGTGGACGTGGGCGTGGCCACCGAGCTGCCGGCCGCCGTCCAGCAGGGCCGCACCACCGGGCTGCTGCCGCGCAAGGTCAAGCCGGGCACCGACGACATGACCCAGGGCCCGGCGATGACCCGGGAGGAGGCGCTCAAGGCGCTGGAGATCGGCATCGAGACCGCCCGCGACCTGGTCGCGGCCGGCAACCGGGTGCTGATCACCGGCGACATGGGCATCGCCAACACCACCGCCTCGGCGGCCCTGATCGCGGTCTTCACCGGCACCGACCCGGCCGAGGTCACCGGGCGCGGCACCGGCATCGACGACGAGACGCACGCCCGCAAGGTCGAGGTGATCCGCCGCGCCCTGGAGCTGCACCACCCGGACCCGACCGACCCGCTCGGCGTGCTGGCCGCGGTCGGCGGGCTGGAGCACGCCGCGATCGCCGGCTTCCTGCTCGGCGCGGCCAGCCTGCGCACGCCGGTGATCCTGGACGGGGTGATCGCCGGTTCGGCGGCCCTGGCCGCCAAGGCCATCGCCCCCGAGGTGCTGGCCGCCTGCATCGCGGGCCACCGCTCGGCCGAGCCCGGTCACCAGGCCGCGCTGGCCAAGCTCGGCCTGCGCCCGCTGATCGACCTCGACCTGCGGCTCGGCGAGGGGACCGGTGCTCTGCTGGCCCTCCCGCTGGTGCAGAGCGCGGCGCGGGCGATGCACGATGTAGCCACCTTCGACTCCGCCGGCGTCACCGAGAAGCACTGAGTTCCCACCTCCCGACCCCGTACCGGCCCGAGGGCGTGCCGGTACGGGGCCGTGTTGCCGCACCCCGCCGCGACACACCCTGCGACCGACCCCTCACCAGCTCAGGAGTAGCCAGATGACCGCGCCGAACCCGCACCCGAGCACCGAGGGGCGCACCCCCTACCCCGTGGGGCTGCTGCTGACCGGCCGACGGGTCGTGGTGGTCGGCGGCGGCCAGGTGGCCCAGCGCCGGCTGCCCGCGCTGATCGCAGCCGGGGCCCGGGTCGAGCTGATCTCCCCGACCACCACCCCCGCCGTCCAGGCGATGGCGGACGCCGGCGAGATCGACTGGCAGCAGCGCGGCTACGCGGACGGCGACCTGGCCGAGGCCTGGTACGTGCTGGTCGCCACCGACGACCACGCCGTCAACGAGGCGGTCAGCGCCGAGGCCGAACGCCGCCGGGTCTTCTGCGCCCGCAGCGACGACGCGGCGGTGGCCACCGCCTGGACCCCCGCCACCGGCCACGACGAGGGCACCACCGTCGCCGTGCTGACCGGCGACCCGCGCCACTCGGCCGCGCTGCGCACCACCATCGTCGAGGGCCTGCGGGACGGCAGCCTCAGCGCCCGCCAGTACCGGCAGCGCACGGCCGGTGTGGCGCTGGTCGGCGGCGGCCCCGGTGACCCGGACCTGATCACGGTGCGGGGCCGCCGGCTGCTCGCCGACGCCGACGTGGTGGTCGCCGACCGGCTGGCCCCGCGCGAGCTGCTCGCCGAACTCCCGCCGCACGTCGAGGTGGTCGACGCCTCCAAGATCCCCTACGGCCGCGCGATGGCCCAGGAGGCGATCAACCGGACGCTGATCGAGCACGCCAAGGCCGGCCGGTTCGTGGTCCGGCTCAAGGGCGGCGACCCCTATGTCTACGGCCGCGGCGGCGAGGAGCTGCTGGCCTGCGCCGAAGCCGGCATACCAGTGACGGTGGTGCCCGGCATCTCCAGCTCGATCAGCGTGCCGGCCGCCGCCGGCATCCCGGTCACCCACCGCGGCATGACCCACGAGTTCACCGTGGTCTCCGGCCACGTCGCGCCGGAGGACCCGCGTTCGCTGGTCAACTGGGAGGCGCTGGCGGGGATGACCGGCACGCTCGTGCTGCTGATGGCGGTCGAGCGGATCGGCGCCATCGCCGCCCGGCTGATCGCCGGCGGACGCGCGGCGAGCACGCCGGTCGCGGTGGTCCAGGAGGGCACCACGGCCACCCAGCGCCGGCTCGACGCGACCCTCGGCACGGTGGCCGACACCGTCGCCGCCCAGGGCGTGCGCCCGCCGGCGGTCATCGTGGTCGGCGACGTGGTGCACGTCCTCGACCCCGCCACCCGCACGGCCTGATCCGCCGCCAGACACCCCGCCGACACAGCCCCCCGAGAGCAGCATGACCGAGCCGCAGACCATCACCGATCCCGCCGACCCCCGGCTGGCCGACTACACCGACCTGACCGACGTCGAACTGCGCCGTCGCCGCGAACCGGCCGAGGGGCTGTTCATCGCCGAGGGCGAGAAGGTGATCCGCCGGGCGCTCGCCGCCGGGTACGAGATGCGCTCGATGCTGCTGACCGCCAAGTGGCTGGAGGTGATGGCCGACGTGATCGCCGAGGCCGACGCCCCGGTGCACCTGGTCGAACCCGGGCTCGCCGAGCAGGTGACCGGCTACCACGTGCACCGCGGCGCGCTCGCCTCGATGGCCCGCAAGCCGCTGCCCGACGTGCTGGAGGTGCTGACCGGCGCGGGCCGGATCGCCGTGCTCGAAGGGCTGGTGGACCACACCAACCTCGGCGCGATCTTCCGCAGCGCCGCTGCCCTCGGCATGGACGCGGTGCTGCTCTCCCCGGACTGCGCCGACCCGCTCTACCGGCGGGCGGTCAAGACCTCGATGGGCGCCGTCTTCTCCGTCCCCTACGCCCGGCTCGACCCGTGGCCCGGCTCGCTGGCCACCCTGCGCGACGCGGGCTTCCACCTGCTCGCCCTCACCCCCGCCGAGGGCTCGGTCGAGCTCGCCGCTGCCGCCCCGCACCGCCTGCCCAAGGCGGCGCTGATGCTCGGCGCCGAGGGCGACGGGCTGACGGACCAGGCGCTGGCCGCCGCCGATCAGCGCGTGCGGATCCCGATGGCGCACGGAATCGACTCGCTCAACGTCGGCGCGGCGGCGGCCGTCGCCTTCTACGCCGTCAACGCAGGCTGACGGCTGGTCAGTTGCCCCGCTCGGCCGCCCACTCCACCCAGGCCTGCACCCAGTGGGCCAGCAACTGCGCCGAGTTCTCGTCCGTCGCCCGCTGCTGGGCCGCCCAGTACCGCTCCCAGCGCAGCTGCGCGGTCTCGCTGGCCACCGGCTGGCGCAGCCCGACGTACCGCAGCAGCTCCTCCAGGGCCGCTGCCCGCGGTCCGTCCCGCTCGGTGAACCAGGGCACCTTCAGGCGCAGTTGGGAGAGCTGGTTGACCATCGAGTAGAGCTGGTCCTCGGCCTGCTCGGAATCGCACTCCAGCACCTTGGCCAGCTCCGCCACCGCACGGCGGGCCAGCGCCCGGTAGGCCGCGCCGGCGTCCGGGCCGCCCGGCACGAAGGTCTCCAGGAAGGCCCGCACCGCCGCCACCCCCGAGGCCGGCGGCAACTGCGGCTCGGGCAGCGTACGCTGCTCGGCCGCGAGACGGGCGATCTGCACGTTGCGCTCCAGCACGTAGGGCAGCAGGTCCGCCACCGGGCCGAGTTCGACGTCCTCGGGGGAGGGGCCGTGCCCGAGCACCGTCACCGCCTGGTCGCCGACCGCCGTGCGCAGCGCCCAACTGCCGCCCAGCAGGCACAGCTCGCCCTGCGGTGACGTCCGGCGTATCGGCTCCGCCCGGGTGCGCGGCAGCCGGCCGTTGCGGATCTCGCGCAGCAGGGCCTTGAGCAGATCGGCCGGCTGCCCGGCACTGCCCGGCGGCTCGGTGGTCACGGTGAGATAGGGGCCGTCGGTCTCCCGCCAGTCGCCGTAGGCCAGGGTGGCGGCGACCGTCACCTCGTCCTCGGTCTCCCAGCCGGCCAGGACGGCGGGCACCACGACCGGCCGCCGCAGCCCGTGCACCGGATACGGCGGTCTCGCGGCGAACTCTCGCAGCCGCTGCTGGTACTGCTCCAGACGGTCGGGATCGGGCGGCATCCGTTTCATGCCGCAGAGTCTCGCATCCATCACCGACAGTCAGAACCCCGGCGCCCGTGGCAAACCCCGACCACGCCCCCTGCGCTCCAACGCGCCCCTCGGCCCAGGCCCGCGCCGTCAGCCCGCGCTGGCAGCCGCCGCGGCGCGCGGCCCGGTTCCGGTGCCGCCGCTGATGCCCGCGCCCGGCCAGGACTCGTCCAGCGTGCCGTCCGCCCGCACGGTGTAGCGGGTGCTGGCCGTGGCACCGGTCTGGGTCACCCGCTCCTCCCGCACCAGGGCACCCTCCTCCAGGTGCCAGCTGGCGGTGGAGAGCGGGTCGGCGGCGGAGCTGCGGGCGGTCAGCGGAACGGGGGTGTCGCCGTTGAAGCCGAAGAGCTCCACCAGGTCCACGGGGACCGAGCCCTCGGTGCGCCGCAGCACCACCACGGCGGCGGGGGTGCCGTGGTAGCGGGCGGGCAGCACGCCGGCCAGGGTGACCACCGGCGCGCCGGGCGCCGGATCGGCCGAACGGCCGCCGCGCAGCGCGATCGCCGGGCCGCCGGCGGGGTCGGCGTAGCTGCGGTCGGGCCAGTCCACGGCCGGCCCCGCGGCGGTGGCCGGCCCGAACCCGGCCGCGCCCGAGGGCACCGGGCTGCCGGTGCCACCGCTGGTGCGGGCCGCCGGGGCCACCGGCGGCGAGGGCTGGACGCCGTCCGCCGACAGCCCGATCGCCGGCCCGGGAGCAGCCGCCTCGACCCCGCCCGGGCCGGACGCCGCGTTCGCCCCGGCGCCGCCCGCCGGGTCCGAGGCGCTGTTCGCGCCGCTCGGGTCGCCGCCGGTCGGCGTGCTGGCCGCCGCCGTGCTCGGCGCGACGGCCGGCGGCGGCAGACCCTGCGAATGCCGGTTCTCACAGCCCTGCGCGGCGGCGATGGCCAGCGCCACCCCGATCGTCACGGTGATGAAGACCACCACGCGCTGCCGCAGCAGCCGCTGCCGCGGGTTCAACGGCCGACCGGGCGGCGGGGTGTGCTGGCGGTCGCGCGGCTGCGGACGCCCGCCGCCGGCCGGCCGAACCGGCCGCCCGCCGGGCGGTGTGGCCACCACGGGGCGTCCGCCCTGGTGCTCGCCCGGCCCGGGCGTGCGCACCGGCTGGGCGGCTCTGGCCGCGGCGGGGCCGGCCGCTCCCTGGCCGGTGCTCCCGGCACCGTGCGGCGTCGGGTAGGGCTGCGAGCGCGCGAACCGAGGCCGGCCCTGGGCGCGCGCCTCGTCGGCCTCCCGGGCCACCCGCTCGGCCCGCTCGGCCTCCCGCACGGCCGCCTCCCGCCCGGCGCCCTCCCGCGCCGGTCCGCCGTGCTCGTGCTCACGCGTCGGGACGGCCGCCGCGGGAGCCGGTGCCGCGGTGCCGCTCGCGCCGGTTCGCACCCGCCCGCCGCCCGCCGCCCGGGCGGCCAACTCGCTGAGCCGCTCGTGCAGGTGGGCGGCGCCGGGGCGGTCCAGCGGCTCCTTGGCCAGGCAGGCCCCGACCAGCGGCGCGAGCGGTGCGGGCACCTCGGAGAGATCCGGCTCCTCGTGCACCACGCGGTAGAGCATCACCTCCGAGGAGGCGCCGGAGCCGAACGGCGTGTCACCGGTGAGCGCGTACGCCAGGGTGGCCCCGAACGCGAAGACGTCGGTGGCCGGCGTCACGGCCACCCCGCGCACCTGCTCGGGGGCCAGGAAGCCGGGCGAGCCGACCGCGGTGCCGACGTGCGTCAGGGTGCTGGCACCGCGCGACCACGCGATGCCGAAGTCGATGATCCGCGGTCCCTTGGGGGAGAGCAGGATGTTCGAGGGCTTGAGGTCGCGGTGCACCACACCCGCCTCGTGGACCTTCACCAGCCCGTCCGCGAGCGCCGCGCCGATCCGGGCCACCTCGGGCCAGGGCAGCGGCCCCTCGTCCCCGACCCGCTTGTACAGCGAGGGCCCGGGCACGTAGGCCGTGGCCAGCCAGGGACGGTCCGCCTCCAGGTCGGAGCCGACCACCCGGGCGGTGCAGCCCGCCCTGATCCGGGAGGCGGCGGCGACCTCGCGGGCGAACCGGGTGCGGAACTCCGCGTCCTCGGCCAGCTCGGCCCTGATCAGCTTCAGTGCGACCCGCTGGCCCTTGCGGTCGGAGCCCAGGTAGACCACGCCCATCCCGCCGGCACCGAGTCGCCGGTGCAACCGGTACGGGCCGACGATGCGGGGGTCCTCACGCCTCAGCCGCATCATCGCCATGTCGTCCCCGTCAGCCCGTGAGGTGGGCAACCCGTGAGGTGGGCCCCGCAGACTGGGGCATCGTCAGTTGCTGTCGGGGCACAGCTTACGGACTGTCGGCTGCGGTGTGCTGATACGCAACACGCGAACCGCCGGTGGGATTGTCCGATGTCCGTGACGAGCTGTCACCGCACGGTCGCAGCGCCCTGCCGGAGCGGGCCCTCAGGGCTGTCTCTCAGGGTTCCCTCGGGGGTTGACAGCCCGCTTCCTCCCTCTGCGGTAGTACGTCCGACGACCCGTCGTCATCCTCCCGGACCGCTGGCGAACGATACGCGGGCATGACGCCACGACCCTTGCCCCCGCCTAGTGTTGATCTCAGCGGTGGACGGAGTGCTCGTCCCCCGAGGTTTCCGTCCACCGCTCCTTTGACCGACCCACCCACGACATCCAGACGACGCGCACCGGGGCAGGAGCAGGATCATGGCAACGCAGTTCACCGGCGCCCGCGAGCACCGGCGACCGGTCGCCGACCGCATCCAGTGGCTGCAGCGCACGCGGAGCGGCTCCAGCCGCGAGCAGCGCCACCCGGCCGTCGCGCTGGCGATCGCGCTGCCCTGTGCGATCGCGCTGATGATGCTCTTCGGCGGGTGGGAGCAGATGGTCACCCAGACCAGGGCGGTGGCCCAACTGATCGGGCGCTGATCCCAGGGGACAGGGATCGGACGCCGGCCGGCGGTGCGCCTTCGCGGGGACACGCGGACGGGCGACAAGCGAAGGAGCGCGCCGGCCAACCAACGAGTGCCGTGGCCGGACGTCGGTGAGGGCGTCGGGCCACGGCACTCGTCCGTGCGTAGCCGGTCGGGTACGGGTGAGGCCGCCCCAACGCCCAAGGGCCGGACCCTCGATGAGGATCCGGCCCTTGAACTCTCCGGTGCGCGATACTGGGATCGAACCAGTGACCCCTACCGTGTCAAGGTAGTGCTCTCCCGCTGAGCTAATCGCGCCGGTCCGCCGACGTTGCCGACAGCGTTCTGGCTGGTGACCACGGTGCGACCGTGATCGGAGGCCCCGAGGGGCCTGCGTGCGCGATACTGGGATCGAACCAGTGACCCCTACCGTGTCAAGGTAGTGCTCTCCCGCTGAGCTAATCGCGCCTGCCCACCGACGTCTCCGACGGTGTTCCGGCTGGCGGCCACGGTGCGAGCCGTGACCTGCGGTCCTGATGGACCAGGGCCCCGAAGGGCCTGTGTGCGCGATACTGGGATCGAACCAGTGACCCCTACCGTGTCAAGGTAGTGCTCTCCCGCTGAGCTAATCGCGCGGGAAGACCCCCGGCAGGCCGGGGGACCTCTGGAGGTGGAGACGGGATTTGAACCCGTGTAGACGGCTTTGCAGGCCGTTGCCTCGCCTCTCGGCCACTCCACCAGGCAACTTCGGTTGAACCATATCAGGAAGAACGATCATGCTGTCCTTCACCGAGCGGACGACGAGATTCGAACTCGCGACCCTCACCTTGGCAAGGTGATGCTCTACCAACTGAGCCACGTCCGCCTGTCTTCCGGTCACTTCCCCGCTTTTGGCGGCTCCGTTTCCCGGCGACGTGTTGAACTTTAGCGGAAACCTGGGCCAGCTCAAATTCCGTATCCGGAGTGCGCCGCCGAGCACCCTGTGCGCCCCGCCGATCACGGCCCCGCCAGGGGCCCCGGCGTCCCCGCAGGTCAGCCGGTGAACCGGGCTCCCGCACGGGCCGCCGCCTAGACTTCGACCCACCGCGCCCCACCCGCAGGAGAACCGTGTCCAGCGCCAGCCCCGCCCCGCGTCCCGACCAGCCGATCGCCCGTTTCGGCGGCCGGCTCGCCACCGGACTGCTCGACGTCACCGACGATCCCGCCGCACTGGAGAGCACGGGCTGGTGGGCGGTCGCCTACGACTTCGAAGGCCGCCTGACCTGCGCCCGGTTCGCCGAGGTCCACTCCGACCCGACACCCGCCCCGGTCGCCGACCGGTGGCGCGGCCCGCGGTCCGGCGACTGGCACAGCTCGCTCGACCGCGCCGCCTACCTCGCGGGCGTGCAGCGGATCCGCGAACACATCGCGGCCGGCGAGGTCTACCAGGCCAACCTCTGCCGGGTGCTGACCGCGCCGCTGCCCGACCCCGACCCGGCCCACAGCGACATCGACGCCCTGACCGGTCTGCTGGCCCACGGCAACCCCGCGCCCTACGCCGGCACCGTCCGGCTGCCCCGGCACGGCGTGGAGATCGCCACCGCCTCTCCGGAGCTCTACCTGAGCCGCCGTGGCCGCACCGTCGCCTCCGGGCCGATCAAGGGCACCGGGCGCACCGAGCACGACCTGCTGGAGAAGGACCACGCCGAGAACGTGATGATCGTCGATCTGGTCCGCAACGACCTCGGCCAGGCCTGCGCGGCCGGCAGCATCACCGTCCCCGACCTGTGCGTGGTCGAGAAGCACCCCGGCCTGGTCCACCTCGTCTCCACCGTCGAGGGCACGCTGCGGGCCGACGCCGGCTGGCCCGAGCTGCTCGCCGCCACCTTCCCGCCCGGCTCGGTCACCGGCGCACCCAAGTCCAGCGCGCTGCACATCATCGACGCCCTGGAACGCGCCCCCCGCGGTCCCTACTGCGGTGCCGTCGGCTGGGTCGACGCCGACCGCGGCGAGGCCGAACTCGCGGTCGGCATAAGGACGTTCTGGATCGACCGGAGCGATCCCGGCACCCCGCTGCTGCACTTCGGCACCGGCGCCGGCATCACCTGGGGCTCCGACCCCGAGGGCGAATGGGCCGAGACCGAGCTCAAGGCCGCCCGGCTGGTCGCGATAGCGTCGGGCGACCACCCGGAGTAGAGCCCTCCACTCCGGGCTCCCACCCGTGGAGGTAGTGCGATGATCTGGCTCAACGGCGCGCTGATCGAGGAGTCCGCCGCCGAGGTCTCCGTCTTCGACCATGGACTGACCGTCGGCGACGGCGTCTTCGAGACGGTCAAGGCCGTGCACGGACAGACCTTCGCCCTCACCCGCCACCTCGACCGGCTGGCCCGCTCGGCCGCCGGCCTCGGCCTGCCCGCCCCCGACCTCGAAGAGGTCCGCAAGGGCTGCCAGGCCGTGCTCGCCGCCACCCCGATGCCGCTGGGCCGCCTGCGGATCACCTACACCGGGGGAGTGGCCCCGCTCGGCTCCGACCGCGGTGACGCCCCGCCCACCCTGGCCATCGCGCTCGGCGCGGCAACCGCCCGCCCCGACACCACCGCCGTGGCCACCGTCCCGTGGACCCGCAACGAGCACGGCGCGGTGGCCGGCCTGAAGACCACCTCCTACGCCGAGAACGTGGTCGCGCTCGCCCACGCGCACCGCCAGGGCGCCAGCGAGGCCCTCTTCGCCAACACCGCGGGAGCGCTCTGCGAGGGCACCGGATCGAACGTCTTCGTGGTCCTCGGCGGCAGACTGCTCACCCCGCCGGTGGCCGCCGGCTGCCTGGCCGGGGTGACCCGCGCGCTGGTCGTCGACTGGTGCGAGGCCGAGGAGGCGGACCTGCCGTACCAGGTCCTGCGCGAGGCCGAGGAGGTCTTCCTGACCTCCACCCTGCGCGACGTCCAGGCCGTCGCCCGGGTCGACGACCACCAGCTGCCCGCCCCGGGCCCGGTCACCGCCCGTGCGATGGCCGCCTTCGCCGCCCGCGCGGCCGACGACCTGGACCCGTGAGCCGACCGGCGCCAGGGTGGGCCGGATCCCTCGTTACGCGGCCGCCCGCCCAGGGAAGAGAGCAGCCATGACCACCACTCTGCGCCCGGCCGGGCCCGAAACGGCGACCCCGGACGGCGGAGCCGATCGCCGCTGGCTGATCTGCGCCAACGGCCGCCCGGTCGGCACCGTGCGCACCGTAGCCCGCCGCTACGGCTCCTACCGGGTCGGCCGGATCGAGGAGTTGGCGGTCACCGACGGCCCGCGTCGCGGTCGCGGCACGGTCGCCGTGCTCGCCGCCGAGGAGGTGCTGCGGGCCTGGGGGTGTCACCGCGCCGAGGTCACCGTCCCGGTCGAGGCCCGGCCCGCGCACGCCCTGGCGCTCGCCCTCGGCTACGTCGAGACCAACCTGCACCTGCTCAAGCGGATCGGCCGACCGGCGCCGCTGCGAAGCGGCCTGACGATCCGTCCGATCGGCCCGGCCGAGTACCCCGACTGGCTCGCGGCCACCCAGGCCGAGTTCCAGGCCCAGCTGCGGGGCGCCGGCTTCAGCGCTGACCAGGCCGTGCAGCGCTGCGCCGCCGAACACACCCGCCTGCTGCTCCAGGGCCACGCGACCCCCGGCGTGGCCCTGCGCCGGCTGCTGCTCGACGAGCGGCCGCTCGGCAGCCTCTGGCTCGCGCTGGACAACGGCCGGCTGTCCGACGGCAGCCCGCTGGCCTGGGTGATGACCATCGAGGTGGCCCCCGAAGAACGAGGAAAAGGCTACGGCCGCGAGCTGCTGCTCGCGGCCGAACGTGAATGCCTCGCGGCCGGGGTGCGCGACCTCGGCCTGAATGTCTACGCCGACAACACCGTCGCGCTCGGCCTCTACGCCTCGCTGGGTTACCGGACCGCCGGCCGGGTGCTGACGAAAACGCTGCTGTGAATTCCGTGCTCAGGCTTCCAGCAGGTCGATGATCCGCTCCCGCAGACCCTCCTGGCTCTGTCCGCCGTCCAGCCGCTGCCCGGCCACCAGGTAGGTCGGCGTGCCGGTCACGCCGATCGCCTTGCCCTCGGCCTGGTCGGCGTCCACCACCAGCGTGTGCCGGCCGTCGATCAGCGCCAGCTCGACCTCCTCGGCGTCCAGGCCGACCGCCGCGGCCACCTCCAGCAGCAGCTGCTGCCCGCGCTTCTCCAGCTCGTCCACCCGGGCCAGCACGGCCTCGACGAACGGCCACCCCAGCCCCTGCGAGAACGCCTCCTCGGCCGCCTCGGCGGCCGCGTACGCGTGCTTGTGCTTCTCGAGCGGGAAGTGCCGCAACGAGACGGTCAGCGCGTCGCCGTACCGCTCACGCAGCGCGCGGACGTCGTCGAGCGCGGTGCGGCAGTCCGGGCACTGCAGCTCGCACCAGAACTCCAACTGGGGCAGGGAACCATCGGTCATGCGCCCAGTGTTCCACTAGCAGAGACCTGCACCGACCAGGACGGAGAGCCATGCGCACCAGCGACTCGACCCGGCGCCCGAGATCAGGCCCGGCGCGTCCATCGGCGCGCCCCGCCGCTCCGGCCCGCCGCACGACCCGGGCCCGGCCATGCTGACCGGCGCCATCTGTTACGCCCTGACTGTCGCCGGCCTGGCGCTGGCCGCCACCCACGGCCTGCGCCGCCGCTGGCGCACCGCCACCCGCTGGGCGGGCCTGGCGCTGCTGCCGGCCGGCGTCTACCTGACCGGCCTGGTCCCGGTCGGTACCGCGATCGGCCGCGCGGTCGGCCACTGGGCCACCAGGCTGGTCTTCGATCCCCGGGTCTGGACGGGCGTCGGCCTGCTCGGCCTCGCCGTCCTGCTGCTGGTGCTCAGCCGCCTGGGCGCCGCGGGCGGCTCGGGCCGCACCGAGGCCCCGGCCGACGCGGTCGGCCGCGGCGAGTCCCGCTCCCGCGAGGGACGGGCCGCTCCGGCCGCCGCCGCCCCGCCCGCCGTGGACCCGGCTCCCAAGGGCAAGAAGAGCGCTGCCGACGAGCTCGGCGACTTCTCCGACATCGAGGAGATCCTGCGCAAGCGCGGCATCTGAGGCGGCGCGGCGGGTGGCCGCGCCGGGGGCGGGTCAGCCCACGCCGACCGTGACGTCGTCCGCCGCCCCGGCCGAGCGCTGGCGTGCCCGGTAGGCGGCGACGTGCATCCGGTTCCCGCAGGTGCGGCTGTCGCAGTAGCGGCGCGAGCGGTTGCGCGACAGGTCCACGAAGACGCGTGCGCAGTCCGGCGCCTCGCAGCGCCGCAGCCGCTCGCGCTCGCCGGCCATCAGGATCAGGCCCAGCGCCATCCCCAGCTCGGCCGCCAGGTGGTCGGCCAGCGCCGCGTGCGGGGCGAAGTAGTGCATGTGCCAGCCGTGGCCGTCGTGGTCGGTCAGCCGGGGCGTCGCGTTCACGGCCGCCACCAGCGCGTTCACCAGCTCGGCGGCGATCCGGGTGGAGGGTGCGGTGAAGACGTCCCGCAGCTGCCCGCGCAGCCGGTGCACGGCAGCCAGGTCCACCGCCGTGACGGAGTCCACCTCGCTG
Organism: Kitasatospora sp. NBC_01302; assembly: GCF_035976515.1. Classification (NCBI taxonomy): domain Bacteria; kingdom Bacillati; phylum Actinomycetota; class Actinomycetes; order Kitasatosporales; family Streptomycetaceae; genus Kitasatospora; species Kitasatospora sp. NBC_01302. The sequence continues at coordinate 2,003,147 of NZ_CP108404.1, read as the reverse complement.
ATGTCGCCGCGCACCACGAAGGCGTCCAAGGCGGCCACATCCGGCAGCTGCTCGGTGCCCGCCACTTCCGGGGCGGTGTTGAGCAGCTCGACCAGAAGGCCCAGGGCGCACTCGGTGTCATGGGTGATCAGCACGTGGGAACTCCTCGCGTGCGCCGGGGGGCGGTCGGTGCCGCCCGCTTCTCAACACCGGCGAACTCTACCGGCCCGTGCCTGCGAACGTGCCGAAGGCGCCCGGTGCCACGGCGCCCGGCCCGCTGCAGCGAGCCGGGCGCCGTGGCACCGGACGCCTTCAGTGGGGCCGGCGCGCCGCTCACGCGTCAACCCCTTGGACGACCGGCCCCGAGACCGCGAAGCGCGGTTGAATCGGTGGCCGTGCCCCCGAGTAGGACAGCCACCTGAGAGGTCGACGACCGTCGACCGGACGACCGGGGGAGCACCCCCGGCCCTTCAGCTCTCGGCAAGGATGTGCGACAGCTCCCGATCCAGATCGAAGTGGCGATGCTCGGTGCCGGGCGGCACGGCGGCGTCGGTCCGCTTGAGGAAGGACTCAAGCGCCCGGGCCGGTGCTTCCAGCAGGGCTTCCCCCTCGGGGGAAGACAGCGCGATGCAGACGACTCCCTGTCCGTGACTGCGTGACGGCCACACCCGGACGTCTCCGGTCCCGGTGGGTCGGTGCAGCCCCTCCGCGAGCAGGTCGCGGGCGAACACCCACTCCACGGTCTCGTCCGCACCGGTGTGGAAGGTCGCGTGCACGGCATAGGGGTCGGCGGTGTCGTAGCGCAGGCCCGCGGGGACGGGCAGTGAAGACTCGCTCGACACGATGAGGCGCAGGTGCAGCTCGCAGCTGACCGTGGTGTTCATAAGCGCCAGGGCCTTTCGCTCAGTGTGCGCTCGGGGAATCGCACGTCGGCGAACGGACCATCCCACCCCCGGCGGCGATGTAAACCCCTCTGTCCCGATTCGGGGCCCCGCGGTAACCCTTCCGGCGCATTGCGCAATCGCCCGGAAGCGGTGCGGAACCGGGCCGGATGCGGATATCGGGTTCGAGCGGCGAGAGGCGGGGTGAGAGGTCGGGCGGGAGTCCGCGCGGGGCTTCGGCGGGACCTCGGGTGAATCGTGAGGAATGGTGACGGATCGTGACGGAGGGCGACTGTCGGGCTGGTGGGACTTGGTCCGGGGCGGTTCGGGCGGCGATCGACGGTGACGGGGTGGGGGTGGTGCGGAGCACCCCTCGGGATGCGGTAATGTTTTCCCTGCAGCCGGGCGATTAGCTCAGCGGGAGAGCACTTCGTTCACACCGAAGGGGTCACTGGTTCGATCCCAGTATCGCCCACCGGATTGCAAGTAAGGCGTAGGACCCCGGTTATTTATTGACCGGGGTCCTACGCCTTTCTGTTGTTTCGCGGTGGATTGCCGACTCTCCCGGATCCGTCTTGCCGGAGCTGTTCGGAACTGAGGACTCGTCATCAGGCCTTTCCCCGCTGCCTGCTGTCGCCGCGTCGGGTGGCCACCGGTGGGCCGCCGCCCGGACCGAGTTGTACGGCACCCCCCAGGCGGTGCTATTGTTCTTCTCGTTGCCCGGGCGATTAGCTCAGCGGGAGAGCACTTCGTTCACACCGAAGGGGTCACTGGTTCGATCCCAGTATCGCCCACCGGACAACATCGGGCCCCAACTGCCACGGCAGTTGGGGCCCGATGCATGTTCCGGGTCAGGCAGCGCTCTCGCAGCTGTGCCCGACGCCCGGCAGAGCGCCGCAGACGCAGCGGGCCGGGCGAAGCGGCCAGGACCGGTCCACCTGCTCCGGGGTGCCGGACCGGTCGAACCAGTCCTGCAGGCCCCGCGCTTGGGCCGCGTGCCAGCGGGCCTGGCGCAGGTGCAGCTCGGCCGTGGAGAACTCGCCCAGTGCGGTGCTGTAGCGCCGGCCCACCGCGCGGACCAGCTGCAGGGAGGCCCAGGCGTCGGCGCTCGCGTCGTGTGCGTCGGCGAGCGCTATGCCGTAGTGCGCGCACAGGTCGGTGAGGGTGCGCCGGCCTTTGCGGTAGCGGTCCACGTGCTTGTCCAGCACCCGCGGATCGACCACCAGCAGCTCGGCGTCGGCGAGCACGGCGGCCAGCGAGCTCTGCCGGTGACGGCGCAACTCCCGGTCCAGCAGGGTCAGATCGTAGGGCGCGTTCATCACCACCAGCGGGACGCCGGCCCTGGCCTGCTCGGCCAGCGCCCGGGCGATCTCGGCGGTCACCACGACCGGCGAGCGGCCGTGGGCGCGGACCTGCTCGTCGGTGATGCCGTGCACCGCGCGGGCCCCTTCGGGGATCGGGACCCCCGGGTCGACCAGCCAAGTCAGCCGCTCCACCGGCGCGTCGGGCGCGGCCTGCAGGACCAGGGCGGCGGAGACCACCCGGTCCTGTTCCACGTCCACGCCGGTGGTCTCGGTGTCGAAGGAGGCGAGTGGGCCTTCGTACCAGTGGAGGTTCCGCATCGTGACCACCCCTCAACTCCCCTGACGTGCCCCCGGACCCGGCCTGGTGCACCGTCGAGGACTGACGGTGCACCGGCGCACGGTGCGGTTCCGAGCAGGTGATACCCCGTGGCGCCACCGCTTCAATCCCGCGCGGCCCGGGCGGATGGCACGGCCCCCGGACGGGAGATCGCCGAGCCGCTGCCGACCCGCTGCCGGACCGGCGACCGGGCCGGTGGACGCAGGTGTACGGCGAGCACGGTGGGCTCGGTACCATCGGGGAGCGCAGTACCAGCTGCGTCCCCCATCACAGCCAGCACGTCAGGAGAGACCGGTGACGGACGTCCGGGTAATCATCAACCGCGAACCCGATCGGGAAGAGCGCGTGGTGACCACGGGCACTACCGCCGCCGAGCTGTTCGCCGACGACCGCGGCGTGATCGCGGCCCGGGTCGCGGGTGCCCTGAAGGACCTCGCGTACCAGCTGCAGGACGGCGACGAGGTCGAGCCGGTCGAGCTCACCAGCCCCGACGGCCTGAACATCCTGCGCCACTCCACCGCCCACGTGATGGCGCAGGCCGTGCAGGAGATCTTCCCCGAGGCCAAGCTGGGCATCGGTCCGCCGATCAAGGACGGCTTCTACTACGACTTCGACGTCGAGAAGCCGTTCCATCCCGATGACCTCAAGGCCATCGAGAAGAAGATGCAGGAGATCATCAAGAAGGGCCAGAAGTTCTCCCGCCGCGTGGTCACCGACGAGGCGGCCCGCGAGGAGCTGGCCGGCGAGCCGTACAAGCTGGAGCTGATCGGGCTCAAGGGCTCGGCTGCCACGGCCGGTGAGGGCGCGGACGTCGAGGTGGGCGGCGGCGAGCTGACCATCTACGACAACCTGGACCCGAAGAGCGGCGAGCTGTGCTGGGGCGACCTGTGCCGCGGCCCGCACCTGCCGAGCACCCGGATGATCCCGGCCTTCAAGATCATGCGCTCGGCCGCCGCCTACTGGCGGGGCAGCGAGAAGAACAAGCAGCTGCAGCGCCTCTACGGGACCGCCTGGCCGACCAAGGACGAGCTGAAGGCCCACCTGGACTTCCTGACCGAGGCGGCCAAGCGCGACCACCGCAAGCTCGGCAGCGAGCTGGACCTCTTCTCCATCCCCGAGGAGATCGGCTCGGGCCTCGCGGTCTTCCACCCCAAGGGCGGCGTGATGCGCCGGGCCATGGAGGACTACTCGCGCAAGCGGCACGAGGAGGCGGGCTACGAGTTCGTCTACACCCCGCACGCCACCAAGGGCACGCTGTTCGAGCTCTCCGGCCACCTGGACTGGTACGCCGACGGCATGTACCCCCCCATGCAGCTCGACGGCGAGAACGACTACTACCTCAAGCCGATGAACTGCCCGATGCACAACCTGATCTACCGCTCGCGCGGTCGGTCCTACCGTGAACTGCCGCTGCGGCTCTTCGAGTTCGGCACGGTGTACCGGTACGAGAAGTCGGGTGTGGTGCACGGCCTGACCCGCGCCCGCGGCTTCACCCAGGACGACGCGCACATCTACTGCACCAAGGAGCAGATGGCCGGCGAGCTCGACTCGCTGCTCACCTTCGTGCTGGACCTGCTGCGCGACTACGGCCTGACCGACTTCTACCTGGAGCTCTCCACCCGGGACCCGGAGAAGTCGATCGGCTCGGACGAGGACTGGGAGGAGGCCACCGAGACGCTGCGCGCGGCGGCCGAGAAGCAGAACCTCGAACTGGTCCTCGACCCCGAGGGTGCGGCTTTCTACGGCCCGAAGATCTCGGTCCAGGCGCGGGACGCGATCGGGCGCACCTGGCAGATGTCGACCATCCAGGTCGACTTCCAGCTGCCGAACCGTTTCGAGCTGGAGTTCCAGGGCGCGGACGGCAACCGGCAGCGGCCGGTGATGATCCACCGGGCGCTGTTCGGCAGCATCGAGCGCTTCTTCGCGGTGCTGCTGGAGCACTACGCCGGTGCGATGCCGCCGTGGCTGGCGCCGGTCACCGTGGTCGGCATCCCGATCACCGAGGAGCACGTGCCGTACCTCCAGGAGGTGGCGGCCGAGCTGAAGAAGCGCGGGATCCGGGTCGAGGTGGACGCCTCGGACGAGCGGATGCAGAAGAAGATCAGGACCGCTCAGAAGAGCAAGATTCCGTTCATGCTGATCGCGGGCAATGACGACGTCGAGGCCGGCGCGGTGAGCTTCCGCTACCGCAGCGGCGAGCAGAAGAACGCCGTCCCGGTCGCCGAGGCCGTGGCCGAGATCGTGGACGCGGTGGAGCGCCGGATCCAGGTGTGACCTGAGTGACGGGTGTGGGGCGGACTCCTTGCGAGGAGTCCGCCCCACACTGGTTTGGCGGGGGGTCCGGCCGAATATGCTGATCGACATGACGAGTGAGCCGGAACTGCAGCAGGGTGTCGGGGAGCCGGACGGCTTCCGGCGCCTGTGGACGCCCCATCGGATGGCCTACATCCAGGGTGAGAACAAGCCCACCGGGCCCGCCCCCGATGACGGTTGCCCGTTCTGCTCGATTCCGTCGCTCAGCGACGAGGACGGGCTGATCATCAAGCGCGGGCTGCACGCCTTCGCGGTGCTCAACCTGTACCCCTACAACGGCGGTCACCTGATGCTGGTCCCGTACCGGCACGTGGCCGACTACACGGAGCTGACCGAGGAGGAGACCGTCGAGGTCGCGCTGCTGACCAAGCAGGCGATGACCGCGCTGCGGGCGGCCTCGGGGGCGCACGGCTTCAACATCGGGATGAACCAGGGTGCGGCCGCCGGAGCCGGGATCGCGGCGCACCTGCACCAGCACGTGGTGCCGCGCTGGGGCGGGGACACCAACTTCATGCCGGTGGTGGGGCACACCAAGGTGCTGCCGCAGCTGCTGGCCGACACCCGCAAGATGCTGGCCGACGCCTGGCCGCAGCCGTAGGCGGCGCCGTAAAGCCGCGGGGCCCGGTGCGAACACCGGGCCCCGCAGCGTTTTGGCCTCTGGTCACCAGGCGTCGTAGACGTCCGACTTGAAGGGCCGGACGCCCTGCAGCTCGGAGCGCATGATCAGGCCGCGGTTGGTGAACCGGTCGGTGTTGATGTCGTGGTCGGCGAGGAAATCGATGGTGGCGGCGAGCACCGCGCTGACCACCGGGGTGACGATCCGCATGGAGTCGTCGGCCATGAAGCGGCTGTTCCAGGGCCCGGTGGCCCAGGCGGTGCGCAGGCCGAAGGGCTCCGGGAGCTTCATCGTGCCGCCGAGCCAGGCGAGCAGCCCGGGGGCCCGCAGGAACGGGGCGCGCAGCGCCTGGCGGACCACCTCGTCGTTGTCGATCAGCGGCAGTTGGATGGTCCGTTCCTCCCAGAACTTGCCCGTCTTGGCCTGGGTCATCTCCTTGGGCTTGGGCTTGTCGTGGAAGACGCCGGCCACCGGCCCCAGGGTGTGGCCGTTGACCGAGACCCGCAGGGTGTTGCCGAGCACGGTGACGGTGACCAGCACGCTGACGACCAGTCGGCCCTTGTTGAGGACGAACTGGGTGCCGAGGTAGTGCCGGGGGCCGTCGAGGCCGAAGCCCTGGCGGTTGGCGATGTTGACCACGGCGTGGTCGCGCATCCGCGGGCCGTCCATGTCGGGGCCGCCGGGGCGTCCGATCTCGTCGGCCCCGGCGCCGACCTCCATGATCACCCACTGCTCGACGGAGGAGTGCGGCACGCCGCCGTTGCCGACGTCGCTGCGGCCCAGCCCGTTAAGCCGGTCGGTGATCTTCTTGACCAGGTCCCAGGTGTGGAAGGTGCGGAAGTCCTCGTGGCCCTCGGCCGGCCGCAGGTCCTCCACCAGCTCCCAGGAGCCCCAGCGCTTGCCGAGGCCGAGTATCCCGTTGACGCCCGCGTAGTGCAGGACGTTGGTGTCCTGCTCCAGGGAGAGCTCGGTGAGCTTGACCTTGAGCTGGGCGGCGCGCTCGTCCTGGTCGTGGCGCGGCACGGCCTGTGGCACGACGGCTACCGCGTTGCCGTCGATCACCTCGGTCCACCGGGCCCGCAGCTCCTTGAGGGTGCTCAGGCAGATCCGCTTGGCGAGGAACCAGCCGAGGACCGGGACGAGCATGATCACCCGGAGGTAGAGGCCGAGCGGCCCGCCGACCGGTGGCCGCCAGGCGAGGAGACCGGCCAGCACCAGCAGCACGGTCACCACGATCGGACCGAAGACCCCCTCGCGGCGCGACGGCCCTGCGCGCAGCCAGATCCGCAGCCGGAAGCCGATCAGCCAGAGCAACGTGCCGGGCAGGAAGAGGACACCGGTGAGCAGCGTCACCAGCATCAGCCTGCGGTCGCGGGTGGCCCGCACCTCCTCGGCGGCGAGGCAGTGCTCGACCACCATCCGGGGCTCGGTGCCGAAGGAGGGCACGATCGGCTTGCGCCCGGCCCCCAGCGTGCGGGCGATCACGGCCTTGCTGTAGGCCTCGCCGAGGTTGGGGCGCAGCAGCTTGAACCGGCCAGGCTTTCCGTTGACGCCCGGCTGGACGGCCTCGACGAAGCCGTCCACCTCGCCGTCGCGGTAGGCGACCGACGCGAGTGCCTGGGTGACCGCGGTCTGCGGTGCGGCATCCGTGCGGGGTATCTGCGCACCCGGGGTCATGTCGAGCTTGCTCATGGCTGCGGCCTCCCCTCCTCCCCTGTCAGCGGCAGGGTATCGCGCCGCCGACCTGTCGCGTCGATGATCGTCTGAAGAGCCGTCACCCGATCGGTGTGGCACGAGTCTTCCCCGTCTGCGGCACTTCGATCCGGATGGTGCAGGATCGGTGTCATGGTTACTGAGGAAGCTCTGATCCGGGCCCCTGATCCGGTACTGGTCTTCGACGGGGACTGCGCGTTCTGCACCTCCTGCGTCCGGCTGGCCGAGCGGTACCTGCGCCAGACGCTGGCCTCGGGGGGCTGGACGGCCCGGCCGTTCCAGTTCGCCGACCTCGCGGCGCTGGGGGTGAGCAAGGAGCGTGCACAGCGGGAGGTGCTCTGGGTGACGCCCCCGGGGGAGGTCTTCGGCGGGGCGCAGGCGGTGGCGAAGCTGCTGCTGCGGTCGGGGAACGCCTGGGCGTACCTGGGCGCGGTGTTGACGCTGGCGCCGGTGCGGCCGCTCGCGTCGGGCCTCTACCGGGTGGTGGCACGCCATCGGCACCGGCTGCCGGGTGGCACCGCGGCCTGTGCGCTGCCGCGCCGGGCGTAGCGGGTCCGACGGCCTGGATACCATGGGTCACGCCGGGTGGGCTGATCCACTCGGCCGCCCGGTGCTGCCGCAGCTGATGGCCGCCGGTGAACTCCCCGAAGTGAGATCGGAGCGGTCGGGAAGGCCATGCTCAACAAATACGCGCGTGCCTTCTTCACACGTGTCCTGACCCCGTTCGCCGCCCTGCTGCTGCGCTGGGGGGTGAGTCCCGACGCGGTGACGCTGGTCGGTACGGCGGGTTCGGTGGCCGGTGCGCTGGTCTTCTTCCCGCGGGGCGAGTTCTTCTGGGGAACGATCACCATCACCCTGTTCATCTTCTCGGACCTGGTGGACGGGAACATGGCCCGCCAGGCGGGCACCTCCAACAAGTGGGGGGCGTTCCTGGACTCCACGCTGGACCGGGTGGCGGATGCGGCGATCTTCGGCGGCCTGGCGCTCTGGTACGCGGGCAGCGGGAACAACGACCTGCTCTGCGCGATGGCGGTGCTCTGCCTGGCGAGCGGCCAGGTGGTGTCGTACACGAAGGCGCGGGCCGAGAGCCTGGGCCTGCCCTGTGACGTCTCCGGGCTCGTCGAGCGGGCCGAGCGGCTGGTGATCACGCTGGTCGCGGCCGGAGTGGCGGGGCTGCACACCTTCGGGGTGCCGTACGTGGAGTGGCTGCTGCCGGTGGCGCTCTGGGTGGTGGGCGTGGGAAGTCTGGTCACGGTGCTGCAGCGGATGCTGACGGTGCGCCGGGAGGCCTTCGAGGCCGCGGCCCTGGCCGCGCGGGACACCGACGACGCACGGAAGAGCTGAGGCGGGCGAATGCGCGAGAAGCTGGTCGACTCCGGGTACGCCGCAGGCTGGGCGGTACTGAAGCTGCTGCCCGAGCCGGTGGTGCGGGTGCTGGGCGACCAGCTCGCCGACTTCACCTGGCGGCGGCGCGGGCGCGGGGTGAGCAGGCTGGAGGCGAACCTGGCCCGGGTACGGCCCACCGCCTCGCCGGCCGAGTTGCGCGAGCTCTCCCGGGCCGGGATGCGCTCGTACCTGCGGTACTGGATGGAGTCGTTCCGGCTGCCGACCTGGGACGACCGCAAGATCGCCGACCGGATGCAGGTCGAGGGCATCGAGCACCTGGTGACGGCGATGGAGTCGGGCCGGGGCGCGGTCATAGCGCTGCCGCACATGGCGAACTGGGACCTGGCGGGCGCCTGGGTGGTGCGGCACCTGGGATTCAACTTCACCACGGTGGCCGAGCGGCTCAAGCCGGAGTCGCTCTTCGACCGGTTCGTGGCCTACCGCGAGGGCCTGGGCATGGAGGTGCTGGCGCTGACCGGCAGCGACGTCTCGGTGATCGGCACGCTGGCCCGGCGGCTGCGCGCGGGCAAGCTGGTCTGCCTGGTGGGGGACCGGGACCTGTCGGCCGCCGGCCTGCCGGTGGAGTTCTTCGGTGAGACGACCCGGATGCCCGCGGGGCCGGCGGCGCTGGCCCAGCGGACCGGTGCGGCGCTGCTGCCGGTGACCCTCTGGTACGACGGGCCGGTGATGCGGGCCCGGATCCATCCGCCGATCGAGGCGCCGGAGGGGCCGGACCGGCAGGTGGCCAAGGCGGCGATGACGCAGGCGATGGCCGACCTGTGGGCGGCGGGGATCGCCGAGCACCCGCAGGACTGGCACATGCTGCAGCGGTTCTGGGTGGCGGATCTGCCGTCCGAGGGGGCTGCGCGGCCACAGGACGCGCAGCAGGAGCAGGGGACGTCGGCGGAGCCGACGACGCATGCCTAGTCGCGGGGGAGCGCCCATGAAGATCGGTATCGTCTGCCCGTACGACTGGGACGTCCCGGGCGGGGTGCAGTTCCACATCCGGGACCTGGCCGAGCAGCTGATCGCCCTGGGCCACAAGGTCTCTGTGCTGACCCCGGCCGAGGACGAGTCGGCGCTGCCGTCGTACGTGGTCTCGGCCGGGCGGGCGGTGGCCGTGCCCTACAACGGGTCGGTGGCGCGGCTCAGTTTCGGGATCCTGTCGGCCACCCGGGTGCGGCGCTGGCTGCGCGACGGGGAGTTCGACATCCTGCACGTGCACGAGCCGACCGCGCCGAGCCTGTCGATACTGGCCGCCTGGGCGGCCACCGGGCCGATGGTGGCCACCTTCCACACCGCCAACCCGCGCTCGCGGGTGATGGTGGCGGCCTCGCCGATCCTGCAGCCGGCGCTGGAGAAGATCAGCGGCCGGATCGCGGTGAGCGAGTACGCCCGCCGAACCCTGGTCGAGCACCTGGGCGGCGACGCGGTGGTGATCCCCAACGGCGTGGACGTCTCCTTCTTCGCCGAGGCGGGGCGGGACGAGCGCTGGACGGGCGCGACGATCGGCTTCGTCGGGCGGATGAACGAGCCGCGCAAGGGACTGCCGACCCTGCTCGCCGCGCTCCCGGCGATCCTGGCCGCCCACCCCGAGGTGCGCCTGCTGGTGGCGGGCAAGGGCGACGAGGCGGAGGCCGCGGCCGGCCTCGCGCCCGAGGTCCGGGCCCGGGTGGAGTTCCTGGGCATGATCAGCGACGTGGAGAAGGCGCGGCTGCTGCGCAGCGTCGACCTGTACGTGGCGCCCAACACCGGCGGGGAGAGCTTCGGGATCATCCTGGTGGAGGCGATGGCGGCGGGGGCGGCGGTGCTGGCCAGCGACCTGGACGCGTTCGCCCAGGTGCTGGACGGCGGTCGGGCCGGCGAGCTGTTCCCGGTGGAGGACGCCGAGGCGCTGGCGGCGACCGCGGTGCGGCTGCTGGACGATCCGGCGCGGCTGGCCGAGCTGCGGGCGGCCGCGACCGAGCACGTGCGGCGCTTCGACTGGTCGACGGTCGGCGCGGACATCCTCTCGGTGTACGAGACGGTGACCGACGGGATGGGCAGTGCGCCCAAGGTGCGCGAGGACGAACGCAGCGGCTGGCGCGAGCGGCTGGGGCTGACGCGGGACTAGGGCATGGGAGCGGGACCGGTAGGGGGCGGGCCGGGGGCGCCGTCCGGGGCCGGTAGCGTTACGCCTCGTGACTACCTGGATCTGGGCCGCGGTGGCCGTGGTGCTCTTCGCGGCCTACCTGAGCTGGACCGCGGGCCGGCTGGACCGGCTGCACGCGCGGATCGACGCCGCCCGCGCGGCGCTGGACGCCCAACTGCTGCGCCGCGCCTCGGTGGCGCAGGAGCTGGCCACCTCCTCGCTGCTTGACCCGGCCACCTCGATCGTGCTCTACGAGGCCTCGCACGCCGCGCGGCAGGCCGACGAGGAGCACCGGGAGGTGGCGGAGAGCGAGCTGAGCCAGGCGCTGCGCGCGGTCTTCGCCGAGCCCGAGCAACTGGCCGAGCTGCGGGCCGCGCCCGGCGGCGAGGAGGCGGTGCGCGATCTGACCTCGGCGGTGCGCCGGGTACCGATGGCCCGCCGGTTCCACAACGACGCGGTGCGCGCGGCGCGCGCGGTGCGCACGCACCGGCTCGTGCGGTACTTCCGGCTGGCCGGCCGCGCGCCGTTCCCGCTCGCCTTCGAAATGGACGACGAGCCTCCGGCGGCCCTGGTACCGCAGGGGACGGTGGCCTAGACCGGGGCTCGGCGGGGCACCGTACCCTGGCCGCGGGCTGCTCGGAAACGGACTGATTGTCGTATCGATTTGGTGTGCCTGGACTCGGTGGCGCATCGATCACGTACCCGAACGGCCTACCATAGGGCGATAGCACACCGGTTCGTCTTCGAGTGAGGTCTCACGTGTCCACCAGCACTCCCGCTTCCGCCGACCAGCCGCAGATCGGTACCGCCCGGGTCAAGCGCGGCATGGCCGAGCAGCTCAAGGGCGGTGTGATCATGGACGTGGTCAACGCCGAGCAGGCCAAGATCGCCGAGGATGCCGGTGCCGTCGCCGTCATGGCCCTGGAGCGGGTCCCGGCCGACATCCGCAAGGACGGCGGCGTGGCCCGGATGTCCGACCCGGACATGATCGACGGCATCATCAACGCGGTCTCCATCCCGGTCATGGCCAAGTCCCGCATCGGCCACTTCGTCGAGGCCCAGGTCCTGCAGGCGCTCGGTGTCGACTACATCGACGAGTCCGAGGTCCTCACCCCGGCCGACGAGGTCAACCACTCCGACAAGTGGGCCTTCACCACCCCCTTCGTCTGTGGCGCCACCAACCTCGGTGAGGCGCTGCGCCGCATCGCCGAGGGCGCGGCCATGATCCGCTCCAAGGGCGAGGCCGGCACCGGCAACGTCGTCGAGGCCGTGCGCCACATGCGCCAGATCAACGCCGACATCCGCCGCCTGACCACCCTGGACGAGAACGAGCTCTACGTCGCGGCCAAGAACCTGCAGGCCCCGTACGAGCTGGTCAAGGAGGTCGCGCAGCTCGGCAAGCTCCCCGTCGTGCTGTTCTCCGCCGGTGGTGTGGCCACCCCGGCCGACGCCGCGCTGATGATGCAGCTGGGCGCCGAGGGCGTCTTCGTCGGCTCCGGCATCTTCAAGTCCGGCGACCCGGCCAAGCGCGCCGCCGCCGTGGTGAAGGCCACCACCTTCTACGACGACCCGAAGGTGATCGCGGACGTCTCCCGCGGCCTGGGCGAGGCCATGGTCGGCATCAACTGCGACACCCTGCCCGAGACCGAGCGCTACGCCAACCGCGGCTGGTAGTCAGCCCGCGCCTGTCGGCCCGCCGCGCACCCTGGGGTCGCGGCGGGCCGCTCCGTGCGGATGTGGCCGCACCGAACCGCAGTACCGACGTGAAGAGGAATTCCACCGTGTCGAGCAGCACTCCCGTCATCGGCGTCCTGGCCCTGCAGGGCGATGTCCGTGAGCACCTGATCGCGCTCGCCGAGGCGGACGCCCTGGCCCGTCCGGTCCGCCGGGCCGAGGAGCTGGCCGAGGTCGACGCCCTGGTGATACCCGGCGGCGAGTCCACCACGATGTCCAACCTGGCGCTGGCCTTCGGCCTGATGGAGCCGCTGCGCGCCCGGGTGGCGGCGGGGATGCCGGTCTACGGCTCCTGCGCGGGCATGATCATGCTGGCCGAGAAGATCCTGGACGGGCGCGAGGACCAGCAGAGCGTGGGCGGCATCGACATGACGGTGCGCCGCAACGCCTTCGGCCGGCAGAACGAGTCCTTCGAGTCCGCGGTCTCCTTCGCGCACCTGGAGGGCGAGCCGGTGCACGGCGTCTTCATCCGGGCCCCGTGGGTGGAGTCGGTGGGCGCCGGCGTCGAGGTGCTGGCCGAGCTGCCGGCGGCCGACGGCGCCGAGAGCCGGATCGTGGCGGTGCGCCAGGGCAACCTGCTGGCCACCTCCTTCCACCCCGAGCTGACGGGGGACCACCGGGTGCACGCGTTCTTCGTGCGGATGGCCGAGCAGGCGCTGGAAGCGGCGCGGGTCTGACCGGTGACCGGTGCGCCGGTTCGACACCGGTAAGATCTCCCCTGTTTCATTTCCCTTTGGCGACGTAAAGGAGCTGGTGATGTCCGGCCACTCTAAGTGGGCTACCACCAAGCACAAGAAGGCCGTGATCGACGCCAAGCGCGGCAAGCTCTTCGCCAAGATGATCAAGAACATCGAGGTGGCGGCGCGCACCGGCGGCGGTGACCCGGCCGGCAACCCGACGCTCTACGACGCCATCCAGAAGGCCAAGAAGAGCTCGGTCCCGATCGACAACATCAACCGCGCGGTCAAGCGCGGTTCGGGTGCCGAGGCCGGCGGGGCCGACTACTCGACGATCATGTACGAGGGCTACGGCCCCAACGGCGTCGCGGTGCTGATCGAGTGCCTCACCGACAACCGCAACCGCGCCGCCTCCGACGTGCGCGTGGCGATGACCCGCAACGGCGGTTCGATGGCCGACCCGGGCTCGGTGTCGTACCTGTTCAACCGCAAGGGCGTGGTGATCGTCCCGAAGAGCGACGGCGTGGACGAGGACAAGGTCCTGGACATCGTCCTCGAGGCCGGCGCCGAGGAGGTCAACGACCTCGGCGACACCTTCGAGGTGATCTCCGAGGCGACCGACATGGTCGCGGTGCGCACCGCGCTCGTCGACGCCGGTCTCGACTACGACTCGGCCGACGCCAACTTCGTGCCCAGCATGCAGGTCGAGCTGGACGTGGACGGCGCCCGCAAGATCTTCAAGCTGATCGACGCGCTGGAGGACAGCGACGACGTGCAGAACGTCTTCGCCAACTTCGACATCTCCGACGAGGTGGGTGCGCAGCTCGACGCCGAGTGAGCTGAGGGCTCGTCAGCGTGACGTCCACCGGCCCGGCGGTCCTACAGGGACCGCCGGGCCGGTGTCTTTGGCGGCGCTGTCGCAGCGGGCGGCTATGGTCTGACCTGGTTGGACCGATGCTGATCCGGTCGGACCGACTCTGGGCCGGCAGGACTGACGGAGGGTGGGAGCGTGCGGGTGCTGGGCGTGGACCCTGGGCTGACCAGGTGCGGCGTCGGCGTGGTCGACGGCGCGCCGGGCCGGCCGCTGCGGATGGTCGGGGTCGGCGTGGTGCGCACCCCGGCCGAGGAGGAGGTCCCGCGCCGGCTGCTGGCGATCGAGGAGGGGCTGGAGAGCTGGCTCGACGCCCACCGGCCCGACATCGTGGCCATCGAGCGGGTCTTCGCCCAGCACAACGTGCGCACCGTGATGGGCACCGCGCAGGCCAGCGCGGTCGCCATGCTCTGCGCCGCCCGGCGCGGCCTGCCGGTGGTGCTGCACACCCCCAGTGAGGTCAAGGCCGCCGTCACCGGCTCGGGCCGGGCCGACAAGGCGCAGGTCACCGCGATGGTGACCAGGCTGCTGCGGCTGGACGCGCCTCCCAAGCCGGCCGACGCCGCGGACGCGCTGGCGCTGTCGATCTGCCACATCTGGCGCGGCGCGGCGAGCGGCAGGATCGCCGCCGCGCTGGCCGCCACAACCACTTCCGCCCGTCAGGTTCCCAAGGAGTACCGCGCGTGATCGCCTTCGTCCAGGGCCCGGTTGCCGCCCTCGCCCCCGGCAGTGCCGTCGTCGAGGTGGGCGGCGTGGGGCTCGCGCTGCAGTGCACCCCGAACACGCTGGCCGCGCTGCGCCTCGGCGAGCCGGCCAGGCTGGCCACCTCGCTGGTGGTCCGGGAGGACTCGCTGACCCTCTACGGCTTCGCGGACGAGGACGAGCGGGCCACCTTCGAGGTGCTGCAGGCCGCCCCCGGGGTCGGACCGCGGCTGGCGCAGGCGATGCTCGGGGTGCACAGCCCCGAGGCGCTGCGGGTCGCGGTGGCCGGCGGGGACGAGCGGGCCCTGATCAAGGTGCCCGGCATCGGCAAGGCCAAGGCGGCCAAGCTGCTGCTGGAGTACAAGGACAAGCTCGGCCACCCGCACGGCACCGTGGTCCCCGCGCAGCAACCGGCCGCCGCCGGCCCCGCGCCGTGGAGCGAGCAGCTGCACGCGGCCCTGGTCGGCCTCGGCTACGCGCCGCGCGAGGCGGACGAGGCGGTGCTCGCGGTCACGCCGGAGGCCGAGGCGCAGCAGCGCACCGACGTCGGTGCGCTGCTCAAGGCCGCGCTGCGCAGCCTGAACCGCACCCGCTGACCGTCCCCTTATCCCCCTGACGACTCGTCACTTTGTCGACTTGGAGCCCGCCCTGATGAGCCCGTACGACTCCGATCCCGAAGGCCGGCTGGTGGCAGCCGCTGCCGACGACGCGGACCAGGCGGTCGAGGCGGCGCTGCGTCCCAAGCTGCTGGACGAGTTCATCGGCCAGGAGCGAGTGCGCGAGCAGCTCTCGCTGGTGCTGCGGGCCGCCCGCAAGCGCGGTGCGGCGCCCGACCACGTGCTGCTCAGTGGCCCGCCCGGGCTCGGCAAGACCACCCTGTCGATGATCATCGCGGCCGAGCTGAACGCGCCGATCCGGATCACCTCGGGCCCGGCCATCCAGCACGCCGGCGACCTGGCCGCGATCCTCTCCTCGCTGACCGAGGGCGAGGTGCTCTTCCTCGACGAGATCCACCGGATGTCGCGGCCCGCCGAGGAGATGCTCTACATGGCGATGGAGGACTTCCGGGTCGACGTGATCGTCGGCAAGGGTCCGGGCGCCACCGCGATCCCGCTGGAGCTGCCGCCCTTCACCCTGGTCGGCGCCACCACCCGGGCCGGACTGCTGCCGCCGCCGCTGCGCGACCGTTTCGGCTTCACCGGGCACATGGAGTTCTATGCGCCCGCCGAGCTGGAGCGGGTGGTGCACCGGTCGGCCGCGCTCCTGGACGTGGAGATCGATCCGGTCGGCGCCGCCGAGATCGCCGGACGCTCCCGGGGCACGCCGCGCATCGCCAACCGGCTGCTGCGCCGGGTGCGCGACTACGCGCAGGTGGAGCACGACGGGCGGATCACCCGGCAGATCGCCGCCAAGGCCCTCGCGGTCTACGAGGTGGACGAGCGTGGTCTGGACCGGTTGGACCGGGCGGTGCTGGACGCGCTGCTGCGGCTGTTCGGCGGCGGCCCGGTGGGCCTGTCCACGCTGGCCGTCGCGGTGGGGGAGGAGTCCGAGACGGTCGAGGAGGTCGCCGAGCCGTTCCTGGTCCGCGAGGGCCTGCTGGCCCGCACCCCGCGCGGGCGGATCGCCACCGCGGCGGCCTGGCAGCACCTGGGCCTGACCCCGCCGCCGCAGTCCCAGTCCGGCCGCTCGGGAGTGCCGGGGCAGCAGAACTTCTTCGCGTCCGAACCGGTCTCCGGACCGGGTGCGCAGGAATCCGCCGAGGACTGACCGTGTCGGGGACTCGCCACCTTTGGCGGCAGGATGCGATGCTTGGCGTTGTCCGATCAGAGCGGGTCTCCTAGACTTCGCCGGACCGTCCCGTCTCACCTGCCGGGTCGACCATCGCCACTGGCCGTTTATCGGATGGCCTGTTTAAGGACCTTGCTGCTGTGCAACTCATCATTCTTCTCCTCCCGATCGCCGCGATCTTCCTGATGTTCCGATCGCAGAAGAAGCGGCAGGCGCAGGCCCAGCAGATGCAGTCGGCCATGGAGCCGGGCTCGGCGGTGCGCACCATCGGCGGCATGTACGCGCAGGTCAAGTCGATCAACGACAGCACCGTGGAGCTGGAGATCGCTCCCGGCGTGGTGGCCCACTTCGCCAAGAGCGCGATCGCCGCGGTGATCGACCCGCAGGAGTACGACGAGATCATCAACGGCCGTCCCGAGGAGGACGAGTCCGTCGAGCTTGCCGATGACGAGTCCGTCGAGGAGATCGACGCCATCGAGGCCGACTCCCTCGAGGACGCGCGCGAGCAGGAGAGCATCAGCCTGGCGAAGGCCGACGGCGACAAGCCCGCAGCCAAGTAGCACGGACGGTCTGCAGCACTTTCACGGTTGTCCGCGGTCAGCGCCGCCTCCTGCCTCAGTGCGGGCTGGCGGCGCTGGGCCAGCGGCATGGGACAGGGAGAAACGAGCAAGGTGGCAGCACCCAAGTCGCGTCCGCGCGACGGTTATCCAGGAAGGGCGCTGGCCCTGATCCTGGTGGTCACCGTCGGACTGGTCGCCCTCATGTTCGGGACAGGCCACAAGACGCCTCGCCTCGGGATCGATCTCGCCGGTGGCACCAGCATCACGCTGACCGCCTCCTCGCAGGACAAGGCCGCGATCAACCAGTCCAACATGGACATCGCGGTCGGGATCATCCAGAAGCGCGTCAACGCTTTCGGTGTCTCCGAGGCCGAGGTTCAGACCCAGGGCAACGACAACATCATCGTTGACATCCCCAAGGGCACGAACAGCGCGCAGGCTGCCAAGCAGGTCGGTACCACGGCCAAGCTGTACTTCCGCCCGGTGCTGGCCGAAGCGCCCACCGGTGTGACCCTGCCCCCCGCCAGCCCGAGCGCGCAGCCGAGCGCCAGCGGTTCGGCCAGCCCGTCGGCCGGTGCCTCCGCCTCCGCCAGCGGTTCGACCGCTGCCAGCGCCAGCGCCGGTTCGCCCAGCGCCGGTGCGGGCACGCCCAGCGCCTCCGCCAGCAAGGCCGGCAAGGCGCTCTCCGAGGGCCTGCTGGCCGCCGACCCGAGCGGTACGCCGAGCGCCGGCGCCTCCGGTGCCGCCACGCCGCCCAGCGGCGCCGCGGCCTCCGGCAGCCCCTCCGCCCCTGCCTCCGCGCTCCCGCCCGTGCCGACCGCCCCGGCCGACATCTCGGCCGCGCTGACCTCGGGCACCGTGCCGCCGGACCTGGCGCAGCAGTTCACCGCGCTGGACTGCTCGAACCCGACCCAGCGGATCGACTACCAGCAGGCCGACCCGACCAAGAACACCGTCGCGTGCTCCTACGACAAGGAGAAGCTCGCCACCGGTGGCAACGGCTGGTACAAGTTCGCGCTCGGCCCGGTCCAGGTCAAGGGCCAGGACGTCACCAAGGCCACGGCCGGCTTCGACACCCAGCAGGCCGCCGGCTGGCAGGTGCAGCTCTCCTTCAACGACGCCGGCTCCAAGGCGTTCGCCTCCACCACCGGTGCCCTGGCCGCCCAGCAGTCGCCGGCCAACCAGTTCGCCATCGTGCTGGACGGCCAGGTCGTCTCGCACCCCATGGTCAACCAGTCGATCACCGGCGGCAACGCGGTGATCAACGGCAGCTTCAGCCAGGACGACGCCACCAGCCTGGCCAACGTGCTGAGCTTCGGCGCGCTGCCGCTGAGCTTCAACCAGAGCGACGTCACCACCGTCAGCCCGCAGTTGGGCGGTGACCAGCTGCACGCCGGTCTGCTGGCCGGTGCGATCGGCCTGGCGCTGGTCGTCCTCTACTCGCTGATCTACTACCGCGGCCTGGGCCTGGTCTCGATCGCCGGTCTGGTGGTCTCCTCGATCCTGACCTACACGATCATGTGCCTGCTCGGTGCCAGCATCGGCTTCGCGCTGAACCTGCCGGCCGTCTGCGGTGCGATCGTGGCGATCGGTATCACCGCCGACTCCTTCATCGTGTACTTCGAGCGCATCCGCGACGAGGTCCGTGAGGGTGCCCAGCTGCGTCCGGCCGTGCAGCGCGCCTGGCCGCGGGCCCGGCGCACCATCCTGGTCTCCGACTTCGTGTCGCTGCTCTGTGCCGCGGTGCTGTACATCTGCTCGGTCGGCAAGGTCCAGGGCTTCGCGTTCACGCTGGGTCTGACCACGGTGCTCGACGTCGTGGTGATCTTCCTCTTCACCAAGCCGATGATCACGCTGCTGGCCCGCCGCAAGTTCTTCGCCAGCGGCCACCCGTGGTCCGGCCTGGACCCGAAGCGTCTGGGCGCCCGCCCGCCGGTGCGCGGCGGCCGCCGTCGCCCCGCCACCTCCGCCGCCGTCAAGGAGGCCTGACGTCGTGTCACGCTTCAGCAACCTCGGCCACCGTCTCTACCAGGGCGAGGTCAGCTTCGACTTCGTCGGCCGGCGCAAGCTCTGGTACAGCATCTCCGCGGTGATCGCCGCCGCGGCGCTGTTCGGCCTGACCGTGGTCGGCCTCAACCTGAGCATCGAGTTCAAGGGCGGCTCGGTCTACACGGTCAAGAAGCCCGGCCTGACGATCAGTCAGGCGCAGGACTCGGTCAACAAGATCGTCGGTGACTCGACCCCGCAGGTGCAGTCCACCGGTGACGGTCAGATCCGGATCCAGGTCAGCGCCAACGAGAAGATCCCCTCGGCCGAGGTCACCCAGAAGCTCGCCAGTGACCTGTCGATCCCCGAGGCGAACATCAACGCCCAGGTGGTCGGCCCGAGCTGGGGCCACCAGATCTCCCAGAAGGCGCTCACCGGCCTGGTCATCTTCATGATCCTGGTCACCGCCTACCTGGCGATCGCCTTCGAGTGGCGGATGGCGCTGGCCGCCCTGGTCGCGCTGCTCCACGACCTGGTGATCACCATCGGTGTCTACGCCCTGGTCGGCTTCGAGGTCAGCCCGGGTACGGTGATCGGCTTCCTGACGATCCTCGGTTACTCGCTCTACGACACGGTCGTCGTCTTCGACACCGTGCGCGAGAACACCAAGGGCATCGAGAAGCAGAACAAGCTCACCTACAGCGAGGCGGCCAACGCGGGCCTCAACCAGACCCTGGTCCGGTCGATCAACACCACCGTGGTCGCCCTGCTGCCGGTGGCGGCGCTGCTGTTCATCGGTGGCGGCCTGCTCGGCGCCGGCACCCTGAACGACATCTCGCTGGCCCTCTTCATCGGCCTCTCCGCCGGTGCCTACTCCTCGATCTGCGTCGCCACCCCGCTGCTCGCGCAGCTCAAGGAGCAGACCCCGGAGATGCGGGCGCTGGCCAAGCGGGTCGCGCAGCGGCGCTCGGCCGACGCCAAGGCGGCGGCCAAGGCCGCCGAGGCGGGCGAGGCGCCGCTGGACGACGCTGACGACGAGTCGGCGCAGGGTCAGGCGGCCGGCGTCGCGGCGGGTATGGTCGGACAGCGCAACCAGCCGGTCAGTCGCGCCCGCGGCAAGGGCCGACCGTCCGGCAAGCACTGACGACCAAAGGACTCCTGTGACCTCCGCTGACACCGCCTTGACCGAGCTGCTCAACAGCCGGATCAAGGACGTGCCCGACTACCCGAAGCCCGGGGTGCTGTTCAAGGACATCGCCCCGCTGCTGGCCGACGCCGAGGCGTTCGCCGCGCTCACCCGGGCGCTGGCGGACCGGGCGCGGGAGCTGGGCGCGACCAAGGTGGTGGGCCTGGAGGCACGCGGGTTCGTGCTCGCGGCCCCGGCGGCGTTCGCCGCCGGGCTCGGCTTCGTGCCGATCCGCAAGAAGGGCAAGCTGCCCGGCGAGGTCTTCGAGCAGTCCTACGACCTGGAGTACGGCTCGGCCACCCTGGAGGTGCAGTGCGACGCCTTCGCGCCCGGTGAGCGGGTGCTGGTGGTGGACGACGTGCTGGCCACCGGTGGCACCATCGCGGCCTCGCTCGACCTGGTGCAGCGCGCCGGGGCGACGCTGGTGGGAGTGGTGGTGCTGATGGAGCTGGGCTTCCTGGACGGCCGCGAGCGGCTCTCCACCCACCTGGCCGGTGCTCCGCTGGAGACGCTGATCACGGTGTGAGCGGCGCGCTCGGGCACGAGCGCCGGACGGCTTCGGGAGCGGTGACCGCCTTGCGGTCACCGCTCCCGGCATGTCAGGCACGGGCGGCGGAACACCCGCGGGTCACGCTCGGTACCATGAAGGTTCAACCGGTGCGTACCGAGGAGTGTCTTTGCCCGACGAGGTAGTGCCCACGGCCGCAGCCCAGGACGGCCAGCCGGCCGGCCAACCGCCGGCGGGCGACAAGCCCGCGCCCGCCGGGGCCACTCCGATGCGCCCGGCGGCGTCCCCGTCCGGCCTGGCCCGCGCGGTCACCCCCGCCCTGCGCCAGGCCTCCTCCTCCGGCGGCATGCGGGCCCGCCTGGCCCGCTTCGGCGGTCAGCGCCAAGCGGTGCTCAACCCGGTCCTGGAGCCGCTCTTCCGGACCATCCGGGCGGGCGACCCGAAGGCCGACCCGGCGCTGCTGCGCGACATCGAGCGCGCCTACGCGGTCGCCGAGCGCTGGCACCGCGGCCAGAAGCGCAAGAGCGGCGACCCGTACATCACCCATCCGCTGGCGGTCGCCACCATCCTGGCCGAGCTCGGGATGGACGCGCCGACCCTGATGGCCGGCCTGCTGCACGACACCGTCGAGGACACCGACTACGGCCTGGAGACCCTGCGCCAGGACTTCGGCGACTCGGTCGCCCTGCTGGTCGACGGCGTCACCAAGCTGGACAAGGTCAAGTTCGGCGAGGCCGCGCAAGCGGAAACGGTTCGCAAGATGGTCGTCGCGATGGCCAAGGACCCCCGGGTCCTGGTGATCAAGCTCGCCGACCGGCTGCACAACATGCGCACCATGCGCTACCTCAAGCGGGAGAAGCAGGAGAAGAAGGCCCGCGAGACGCTGGAGATCTACGCCCCGCTGGCGCACCGGCTGGGCATGAACACCATCAAGTGGGAGCTGGAGGACCTGGCCTTCGCCATCCTCTACCCGAAGATGTACGACGAGATCGTGCGCCTGGTGGCCGAGCGCGCCCCCAAGCGGGACGAGTACCTGGCCACCGTGATCGACCAGGTCCAGGGCGACCTGCGCGGCGCCCGGATCTCCGCCTCGGTGACCGGTCGGCCGAAGCACTACTACTCGGTCTACCAGAAGATGATCGTCCGAGGCCGCGACTTCGCCGAGATCTACGACCTGGTGGGCATCCGGGTCCTGGTCGACACCGTCCGCGACTGCTACGCGGCGCTCGGCACCATCCACGCGCGGTGGAACCCGGTCCCCGGCCGGTTCAAGGACTACATCGCGATGCCCAAGTTCAACATGTACCAGTCGCTGCACACCACGGTGATCGGTCCCGGCGGCAAGCCGGTCGAGCTGCAGATCCGCACCTTCGACATGCACCGCCGCGCCGAGTACGGCATCGCCGCGCACTGGAAGTACAAGCAGCGCGCGGTGGCCGGTGCCTCCAAGGTGCGCACCGACACCCCGGCCCAGGTCCGCAAGGACGACAAGGCCGGCGCGGTCAACGAGATGGCCTGGCTGCGCCAGCTGCTGGACTGGCAGAAGGAGACCGAGGACCCGAGCGAGTTCCTCGAGTCGCTGCGCTTCGACCTGTCCAACAACGAGGTCTTCGTCTTCACCCCCAAGGGCGACGTGATAGCGCTGCCCGCGGGCGCCACCCCGGTGGACTTCGCCTTCGCGGTGCACACCGAGGTCGGTTACCGCTGCATAGGGGCCCGGGTCAACGGGCGTCTGGTGCCGCTGGAGTCGACGCTGGAGAACGGCGACCTGGTGGAGGTCTTCACCTCCAAGGCCGAGGGCGCCGGGCCGTCCCGCGACTGGCTCGGCTTCGTCAAGTCGCCGCGCGCCCGGAACAAGATCAAGGCGTGGTTCTCCAAGGAGCGCCGCGAGGAGGCGATCGAGCAGGGCAAGGAGTCGATCGCCCGTGCGATGCGCAAGCAGGGCCTGCCGATCCAGCGGATCCTGACCGGCGACTCGCTGGTCACCCTGGCGCACGAGATGCGCTACCCGGACATCTCCTCGCTCTACGCGGCGATCGGCGAGGGCCACGTCTCGGCGCAGTCGATCGTGCAGAAGCTGGTCCAGGCGCTCGGCGGCGAGGAGGGCGCCACCGAGGAGTTCGCCGAGACCGCCACCGTGCCGACCCAGGACGGCCGCGCGGCGCGCCGTCGGCGGGCCAAGGGCGACCCCGGGGTCATCGTCAAGGGCGTGGACGACGTCTGGGTCAAGCTGTCGCGCTGCTGCACCCCGGTGCCGGGCGACCCGATCGTCGGCTTCGTCACCCGGGGCAACGGCGTCTCGGTGCACCGGGCGGACTGCGTCAACGTGGACTCGCTGACCCAGCAGCCGGAGCGCATGATCGAGGTCGAGTGGGCGCCGACCCAGTCCTCGGTCTTCCTGGTGGCCATCCAGGTGGAGGCGCTGGACCGCTCGCGGCTGCTCTCGGACGTCACCCGGGTGCTCTCCGACCAGCACGTCAACATCCTGTCGGCGGCCGTGCAGACCTCCCGGGACCGGGTGGCGATGAGCCGGTTCACCTTCGAGATGGGCGACCCCAAGCACCTGGGGCACGTGCTCAAGGCGGTGCGCGGGGTGGAGGGCGTCTACGACGTCTACCGGGTCACCTCGGCCCGCAAGTAGTCCATGCGAGAGGGGCCCCGCCGTTCAGTCGAACGGCGGGGCCCCTCCCGTGTCGGCGGCGGATCAGCCGCTGAACTCCTCCAGGCTCTTCAGCGCCTGGTCGAGCAGCGCCTGGCGGCCGGCCAGCTCGGTCTCCAGCTTCTTGGCCTTGGCCTCGTTGCCGGCCGCGCGGGCCTTGTCCAGGTCGGCCTTGAGCTTGTCGACCGCGCCCTGCAGCAGCCCGGTCATGCCGGCCGCGCGGGCCTTGGCCTCCGGGTTGGAGCGCTGCCACTCGGCCTCCTCGGCCTCGCGGATGGCCCGCTCGACCGTGTTCAGCCGGGCGTCCAGCTTCGGCCGGGCGTCGCGCGGCACGTGGCCGATCGCCTCCCAGCGCTCGTTGACCTCGCGCAGCGCCGCCTTGGCCGCCTTGAGGTCGGTGATCGGCAGGATCGCCTCGGCCTCCAGCAGCAGGGCCTCCTTGAGCTTCTGGTTCTCACCCTGCTCGGCGTCGCGCTCGGTGAAGATCGCCGAGCGGGCCTGGAAGAAGACGTCCTGGGCGCCGCGGAACCGCGCCCACAGCTCGTCCTCGGCGTCGCGCTGGGCGCGGCCCGCGGCCTTCCACTGCGCCATCAGGTCGCGGTAGCGGGCGGCGGTGTCACCCCAGTCGGTCGAGTCCGACAGCGACTCGGCCTCGGCGACCAGCCGCTCCTTGACCGCCCGGGCCTGGTCGCGCTCGGCGTCCAGTGCCGCGAAGTGCGCCTTGCGGTGCTTGGAGAAGACCGACCGGGCGTGCGAGAACCGGTGCCACAGCTCGTCGTCGCTCTTGCGGTCCAGCCGCGGCAGGCCCTTCCAGATGTCCACCAGCGCGCGCAGCCGGTCGCCGGCCTCCCGCCACTGGGTGGACTCGGCGAGCTGCTCGGCCTCGGCGACCAGTGCCTCCTTGGCCGTGCGGGTCTCGTCGGCCGCCTTGGCGCGAGCCGCCTTCCGCTCCACCTGGCGCGACTCGATCTCGCCGGCCAGGGTGTCCAGCCGGTGGGCGAGCGCGGCCAGGTCGCCGACCGCGTGCGCCTCGGTCACCTGGGCGCGCAGGTGGTCCAGCGCGGTCTGCGCCTCCTTGGCGGCCAGGTCCGTCTTGCGCACCCGGTGCTCCAGCAGGCCGATCTCGGCCGCCAGACCCTGGTACTTGCGCTCGAAGTAGGCGAGAGCCTCCTCGGGGGAGCCCGCCTGCCAGGAGCCGACGACGCGTTCGCCCTCGGCGGTCCTGACGTAGACGGTCCCCTGCTCGTCGACACGGCCCCACGGGTCGCTGCTCACAGCGCCTCCTCCACATGACGGTTCGCCCACGGCTCGGTGGTGCGGATCCGTCGTCCACAGTTGAATGTGCGGCGGACCGATGGTCCGCCGTCCCCGCCCGCCCGATCGGTTCGGCTGCCGAGGGTGACGGCGAGCGGGTCAGGGCACCCTATACAACAGCAACATAGGCGACCAGGCCCGGTGCTGTCCGCATCCGGGCCGGGCCAATTCACGCGCCGATCGCTTCGGGCTCACGACACCGGTCAGGCCTTGGTCGCGGTCACCGAGTTGAGCACGACGTTCGCGTTCGGCGCACCGTCGCCGCCACCGCCCTGGACACCGCCGGCGGCGATGTTGTTCAGCACGTCCATACCGCCGGTGATCTTGCCGAACGGGGTGTAGCTGGGCGGCAGCTGGGTGTCCTTGTAGACCAGGAAGAACTGGCTGCCGTTGGTGTTCGCGCCCGCGTTGGCCATCGCCACGGTGCCGGCCGGGTAGGTGGCGCCGCTCAGGTTCTCGTCCGTGAACGAGTAGCCGGGGGTGCCGCTGCCGGTGCCGGTGGGGTCGCCGCACTGCAGGACGTAGATGCCCTGGGTGGTCAGGCGGTGGCACTTGGTGTGGTCGAAGTAGTTCTGACCGGCCAGGAAGACAAAGGAGTTGACCGTGTGCGGGGCCTTGGACGGGTCCAGCTCCAGGTTCACGGCGCCGCAGCTGGTGTTCAGCGTGACGTCGTACTTGGCGTTGGTGTCCACCGACATGGCCGGCTCGGTCTTCCACTGCTTGCCGTTCGGCGAGCCCGCCGCCGGGGTGCTGCAGCCCTTGACCGCCACCGGGCTGGCCGCCGGCGCGGTGGCCGGCTGGCTGGGTGCCGACTGCGCGTCGGTCTTCTTGGCGTCGGACTTGAACGCACCGCCCGCCCAGGCACCGCCGGCCGCGAGCACCACCACGGCCAGTGCGGCACCGAGAATGGCGTTGCGGCGCTTGGCCTTGGCCACGGCCTCGGCGCGGTTCTTCTGCTGCCGCTCGTACTTCTCGCGGGCGAGCTGCCGTCGCCGCTGTTCGCTGCTGACCACCGGCCGTGTCTCCTCTATCGCACCGAATGTGGATGTTCGGGGGATCATCGCATCCACCGGCCGCCAAGTGTAGGGACCTTGTCTGTAAGCACGCGGTCAAGTGGCCCGATGGACGTAGCAGGGCGGCCCGCCGAGGGGGATCTGGTTCGCTACCGACCCCTTACCGCCGGTAGGCTGCACCGGGAGACTCTTCCGCCCGACCTGCAGAGCCACCCGAACGATCCCGCCGACCCCCGCCTGAGAAGGACTGCCGTGTTCATCGCCGGATTTCCCGCCGGAGCGTGGGGCACCAACTGCTACCTCGTGGCGCCGGCCGCCGGCGAGGAGTGCGTGATCGTCGACCCGGGGATGGACGCCACCGAGGGTGTCGAGGCGATGATCCGCGAGCACCGGCTGAAGCCGGTCGCGGTGGTGCTCACCCACGGCCACATCGACCACGTGGCCTCGGTGATGCCGATCTGCGGCGCCAAGGGCGTGCCGGCCTGGATCCACCCCGACGACCGGTTCATGCTGACCGACCCGGAGAAGGCGCTGGGCCGCTCGCTCGGCGCGCAGCTGCTGGGCGAGCTGACCATCGGCGAGCCGGACGACGTGCGGGAGCTGACCGACGGCTCGGTGCTGGAGCTGGCCGGCCTCGAGCTCACCGTCGACCACGCGCCCGGCCATACCAAGGGGTCGGTGACGTTCCGGACGCCTGCCACCGAAGAGATCCCGCCGGTTCTCTTCTCGGGCGACCTGCTCTTCGCCGGCTCCATCGGGCGCACGGACCTGCCCGGCGGCGACCACGACGCGATCATGCGCTCGCTGGCCCGGGTGTGCCTGCCCCTCGACGACGCCACCGTGGTCCTGTCCGGCCACGGCACCCAGACCACCATCGGCCGCGAGCGCGCCACCAACCCCTACCTCAGGCAAGCAGCGGGGGCGATCCCCCAGGCGGGCGGCGCAGCTCCCGCGGCCGTGCGACGAGGAATGTGACGGAAGACCAGTTGAGCACCTTCACCGCCCCCAAGGGCACCTACGACCTGCTGCCGCCCAGCTCCGCGACCTTCCTGGCCGTGCGCCAGGCGCTGGCCGCACCGCTGCGCCGGGCCGGCTACGGCTACATCGAGACCCCGGTCTTCGAGGACGTCAAGCTCTTCTCCCGCGGCGTCGGTGAGTCCACCGACATCGTCACCAAGGAGATGTTCACCCTCACCAAGCGCGGCAAGGAGGACCTCGCGCTGCGTCCCGAGGGCACCGCCTCGGTGGTCCGCGCGGTGCTCGAGGGCAACCTGCACAAGCTCGGCAACCTGCCGGTCAAGGTCTGGTACTCGGGCAACTTCTACCGCTACGAGCGGCCGCAGAAGGGCCGTTACCGGCAGTTCTCCCAGGTCGGCGCCGAGGCGCTGGGTGCCGAGGACCCCGCGCTGGACGCCGAGCTGATCATCCTGGCCGACGACGCGTTCCGCTCGCTGGGCCTGCGCGAGTACCGGCTGCTGCTCAACAGCCTGGGCGACAAGCAGTGCCGCCCGGTCTACCGCGCCGCGCTGCAGGAGTTCCTGCGCGGCCTGGACCTGGACGAGGACACCCGCAACCGGGCGGAGATCAACCCGCTGCGGGTGCTGGACGACAAGCGCGAGGCCGTGCAGGCCCAGCTGACCGGCGCCCCGCTGCTGCGCGACTTCCTCTGCGAGGACTGCAAGGCCTACGACGAGCAGGTCCGCGCGCTGCTGACCGCGGCCGGCGTGGCCTTCGTCGACGACCCCAAGCTGGTCCGCGGGCTGGACTACTACACCCGCACCACCTTCGAGTTCGTCCACAACGGCCTGGGCGCGCAGTCCGCGATCGGCGGCGGTGGCCGCTACGACGGCCTGTCCGAGATGCTCGGCGGCCCCGCGCTGCCCTCGGTCGGCTGGGGCCTGGGCGTGGACCGGATCTACCTCGCGCTGGAGGCCGAGGGCGTCGAGCTCGACGTGCCCGCCACCACCTCGGTGTACGCGGTGGCCCTCGGCGAGGAGGCCAAGAACGTGCTCTTCGCCAAGGTGACCGAGCTGCGCCGGGCCGGGGTGGCCACCGACCTCGCCTTCGGCGTCAAGGGCATCAAGAACGCCATGAAGTCCGCCGACCGCTCCGGGGCCCGCTTCGCCCTGGTCGCCGGTGACCGTGATCTCGCCGAAGGGGTCGTCCAGCTCAAGGACATGACCACCGGCGAGCAGAACCCGGTCGCACTCGAAGCACTCGTCACCACCCTGAAGGAGAAGCAGCTGTGATCCGCACGCACGACGCGGGCACCCTCCGCGCGGAGCACGCCGGAGCGACCGTCACCCTGGCCGGCTGGGTCGCTCGCCGCCGCGACCACGGCGGGGTGGCCTTCATCGACCTGCGCGACGCCTCCGGCACCGTGCAGGTCGTGGTCCGCGACCTGGAGTCGGTGCACGGCCTGCGCGCCGAGTACTGCGTCAAGGTGGTCGGTGACGTCCGGGTCCGCCCCGAGGGCAACGAGAACCCGGACATCCCGACCGGTGCGGTCGAGGTCGTGGTCAGCGCGATCGAGGTGCTCTCCGAGGCCGCGCCGCTGCCCTTCCAGGTCGCCGAGTACGAGCCCGGCACGGTCAACGAGGAGGTCCGGCTGCGCTACCGCTACCTGGACCTGCGCCGTGAGGGCCCGGCCCGCGCGCTGCGGCTGCGCTCGAAGGTGAACAACATCATCCGCCGGGTGATGGAGGAGAACGACTTCCTCGACATCGAGACGCCGTACCTGACCCGCTCCACCCCCGAGGGTGCCCGCGACTTCCTGGTCCCGGTCCGCCTGCAGCCCGGTCACTGGTACGCCCTGCCGCAGTCGCCGCAGCTCTTCAAGCAGCTGCTCATGGTGGCCGGCATGGAGCGGTACTACCAGATCGCCCGCTGCTTCCGCGACGAGGACTTCCGCGCCGACCGGCAGCCGGAGTTCACCCAGCTGGACATCGAGGCCTCGTTCGTCGACCAGGAGGACATCCTGGCCCTCGGCGAGAAGCTGGTCGCCGCCGTCTGGCGCGAGGTGCACGGGTACGAGATCCCCAACCCGCTGCCCCGGATGAGCTACGCGGACGCCATGAGCCGCTACGGCTCCGACAAGCCGGACGTCCGCTTCGGCCAGGAACTCACCGACCTCACCGAGTACTTCAAGGGCACCGAGTTCCGGGTCTTCCAGGCGCCGTACGTCGGCGCCGTGGTGATGCCCGGCGGCGCCTCGCAGCCGCGCAAGGCGCTGGACGCCTGGCAGGACTGGGCCAAGGCGCGCGGCGCCCGCGGCCTGGCCTACGTGATCATCGACGCGGAGACCGGCGAGCTGCGCGGCCCGGTGGCCAAGAACCTCTCGGCCGAGCACCTGGCGGGCCTGGCGGACGCGGTCGGCGCCAAGAACGGCGACGCGGTCTTCTTCGCGGCCGGCAAGGCCACCGCCTCGCAGGAGCTGCTGGGCGCCGCCCGTCTGGAGATCGGCCGCCGCTGCGAGCTGATCGACGAGTCCCAGTGGGCCTTCCTCTGGGTCGTCGACTTCCCGATGTTCGAGCCGATCGAGGACGACAAGGGCGTCTTCCAGGGCTGGCACGCGGTGCACCACCCGTTCACCGCGCCCACCGCCGAGTCGCTGGCGACCTTCGACACCGACCCGGGCAGCGCCCTGTCCAACGCCTACGACCTGGTGCTCAACGGCTCGGAGCTGGGCGGCGGTTCGATCCGTATCCACCAGCGGGACGTGCAGAAGCGGGCCTTCGACGCGATCGGGCTCTCCGAGGAGGAGGCGCAGTCGCAGTTCGGCTTCCTGCTCGACGCCTTCAACTACGGCCCGCCGCCGCACGGCGGGGTGGCCTTCGGCCTGGACCGGATCGTCACGCTGCTGGGCGGCTACGACACGATCCGCGACGTCATCGCCTTCCCGAAGACGTCCACCGGTGGCGACCCGCTGACCGGGGCGCCGACCCCGATCACCCCGGCCCAGCGCCGCGAGGCCGGTGTCGACGCCAAGCCGAAGTCCGAGGCTCCGCAGGAGTCCTGACATCTGATCAGCCATCTCCGGCCGGTGTGCACCTCGCGCACCGGCCGGAGTGCGTTCCACGAAGGGGTGGGCCGTGAAAGTACGCACCAGAGTCGAGGAGCCCGCGGACGCGCCCGCCGTCAGACGGGTGCACATGGCAGCCTTCCCCGGCCCCGAGGAGGCCGACCTGGTGGACGCGCTGCGCCGGGACCCGGCCTGGCTGCCGGGCCTGTCCGTGGTGGCCGTCGACGGCGGCGGGCTGGTGGTGGCGCACGCGCTCCTCACCCGGCTGAGGGTCGGCCGGGGCAAGGGCCTGGCGCTGGCCCCGGTCGCGGTGGCGCCCGAGTGCCAGCGCCGCGGGGTCGGCGAGCGGGTGGTGCGGGCCGCGCTGGAGCTCGCCGAGGAGGCGGGGGAGCGGCTGGTCGTGGTGCTCGGCGACCCCGCCTACTACGGCCGGTTCGGGTTCACCCCGGCGGCCCGGCACGGGGTCACCGGGCCGTTCGAGGTCCCGGAGGAGGTCTTCCAGGTGCTGCCGCTGACGGCCTACGACGGCAACCCGCGCGGGCACTGCGGCTACCCCGAGCCGTTCGAGGCGGCGGCCGTCGGGAGCTGATCCCGAGCTGCGGAGCCCGGCGAGCGGCCCTAATGTGAAAGGTCGTCAGCTCCGCTCCCCGGGAGGCGCCGCCATGTCCGACCAGCCCGCCAGGCAGCCGCGTCTTGCCAAGGCGCCCTATGAAGCCGAACTGCTCAGGCTGCAGAACGAGTTGGTGAAGCTGCAGGAGTGGGTGCGGGTCGAGGGGGTGCGCCTCGTGGTGGTCTTCGAGGGGCGCGATGCGGCGGGCAAGGGCGGCGTCATCAAACGGGTGACCGAGTACCTCAACCCGCGCGTGGCCCGGATCGCCGCGCTGCCCGCCCCCACCGAGCGCCAGCGCGGCCAGTGGTACTTCCAGCGCTACGTGGAGCAGCTGCCGGCGAAGGGCGAGATCGTCCTGTTCGACCGCAGCTGGTACAACCGGGCCGGGGTGGAGAAGGTGATGGGCTTCTGCACCGACGAGGAGTACTGGCAGTTCCTGCACCAGTGCCCGACCTTCGAGCGGATGCTCATCGAGGCCGGCATCGAGCTGCGCAAGTACTGGTTCTCGGTCAGCGACACCGAGCAGGAGCGCCGGTTCCAGTCCCGGCTGGACGACCCGATGCGGCGCTGGAAGCTCTCCCCGATGGACACCGAGTCGATCAGCCGGTGGGAGGACTACTCGCGGGCCAAGGACGAGATGTTCGTCTACACCGACATCCCCGAGTCGCCGTGGAACGTGGTGGAGAGCGACGACAAGCGCCGGGCCCGGATCAACATGATCGCCCACCTGCTCTCCACGCTCCCCTACACCGACGTCACCAAGCCGCCCGTCGCCCTGCCCCCGCGCCCGGCCTCCAAGGGCTACCAGCGTCCCCCGCGCGATCTGCAGAAGTACGTCCCGGACCACGCCGCCGCGCTGCGCGAGGTCAAGCTCCCGACGGGCCGGCGCAAGCGCAAGCACAAGCACAAGCACGACTGAGCCTGTCGGTCCACTCGCATAGGGTGGCGGGGTGGACGAACCGGACCTCTTCACCGCAGCCGCCGAGGACCGCCAGGCGCAGGAGCCCGGGCGCGCCCCGCTGGCGGTGCGGATGCGCCCGCGCACCCTGGACGAGGTGGCCGGGCAGCGCCACCTGCTGGCCGACGGCTCACCGCTGCGGCGGCTGGTGGCCGGCTCGCGCGGGCCGGCGGCGACCAGCTCGGTGATCCTCTGGGGGCCGCCCGGCACGGGCAAGACCACCCTCGCGCACGTGATCAGCCAGGCCGTGGAGGGCCGCTTCGTCGAGCTGTCCGCGATCACCGCCGGGGTCAAGGAGGTGCGCGCGGTGATCGAGGGCGCGCGCCGCGCGGTGGGCATGAGCGGCAAGGAGACGGTGCTCTTCCTGGACGAGATCCACCGCTTCTCCAAGGCCCAGCAGGACTCGCTGCTGCCCGCCGTGGAGAACCGCTGGGTCACCCTGATCGCCGCCACCACCGAGAACCCGTACTTCTCGGTGATCTCCCCGCTGCTCTCCCGCTCCCTGCTGCTGACCCTGCAGTCGCTCACCGACGAGGACATCCGCGCTCTGCTGCGCCGCGCGGCGGCCGACGAGCGCGGCCTGGCCGGCAGCGTGGTCCTCGGCCAGGAGGCCGAGGACCACCTGGTGCGCCTGGCCGGCGGCGACGCCCGGCGGGCGCTGACCACGCTGGAGGCGGCGGCCGGGGCCGCGCTGGAGCAGGGCGAGGCGGAGCTCACCCTGGCCACCACCGAGACCGCCGTCAACCAGGCCGCGGTGCGGTACGACAAGGACGGCGACCAGCACTACGACGTGGCCAGTGCGCTGATCAAGTCGATCCGGGGCAGCGACGTGGACGCCACCCTGCACTACCTGGCCCGGATGATCGAGGCGGGGGAGGACCCGCGGTTCATCGCCCGGCGCCTGATGATCTCCGCCAGCGAGGACATCGGCCTGGCCGACCCGACCGCGCTGCCCACCGCCGTCGCGGCGGCCCAGGCGGTGGCGCTGATCGGGTTCCCCGAGGCCCGGATCATCCTCTCCCAGGCCGCCATCGCGCTGGCCCTCGCGCCCAAGTCCAACGCCGCCTACCTGGCCATCGACGCGGCGCTGGCCGACGTGCGCCAGGGCCTGGCCGGCGCCGTTCCGCCGCACCTGCGCGACGGCCACTACGCCGGCGCCGCCAAGCTGGGCCACGCGCAGGGCTACCAGTACCCGCACGACCTGCCCGGCGGCATCGCCGCCCAGCAGTACGCGCCGGACACGGTGCACGGCAAGGCCTACTACCAGCCGACCCGGCACGGCGGCGAGGCCCGGTACGCGGACATCGTGGAGTGGACCAGGGCCCGCCTCAAGGGGGAGCGGCCCAAGCCCTCGGGTGAGTGAGCGGGCGGCCCTGCGGTCATCGGCCCGGTGATCAGCCGGTATACTCGGCCGAAGTGCCTTGTTCCGGGTCCGGCAGCCGTACGGCTGACCGGCCGCACCAGCGGGACAACGGCCCGCGGCTTCCCCTGCGGGAGCCGCCAGGAGCGTCGCGCACCTTCACAGGTGTCGCGGGCGGCCCGTCGCCTTCACCGGATGACGCAGCCGCGCGTGTGCATGCACGTCAGTGCCCGGCCTCGGAGAGCGGCTGACCACCCCTGGTGGTTTTTCTCCGGACCGCGAGAGGCGACCTCCGTCAACACCTGGTGAAGCCGTATTCGCACACTGAAAGAGGTTTGGTTCCATGGCGAACCAGAAGCGTCCCAAGGTCAAGATCGCGCGTGCCCTTGGCGTGCCGCTGACCCCGAAGTCCGTCAAGTACTTCGAGGCCCGCCCGTACCCGCCCGGCCAGCACGGCCGTGGCCGCAAGCAGAACTCGGACTACAAGGTCCGTCTGCTCGAGAAGCAGCGTCTGCGCGCCCAGTACGACCTGAGCGAGAAGCAGATGGCCCGCGCGTTCGACCGCGCGAAGAAGGCCGAGGGCAAGACCGGTGAGGCGCTGGTCGCCGAGCTCGAGACCCGTCTCGACTCGCTGGTGCTGCGTTCGGGCATCGCCCGGACCATCTACCAGGCCCGCCAGATGGTCGTGCACGGTCACATCGAGGTCAACGGCGGCAAGGTCAACAAGCCGTCGTTCCAGATGAAGCCGGGCTACGTCGTCACGGTCAAGGAGAAGTCCAAGGAGAAGGTCCCGTTCCAGGTCGCCCGTGAGGGTGGCTACGCGGGTGAGGGCCAGACCCCGAAGTACCTCGAGGTCAACCTCAAGGCCCTGGCCTTCCGCCTGGACCGCGCCCCGCAGCGTCGTGAGGTCCCCGTGATCTGCGACGAGCAGCTGGTCGTCGAGTACTACTCGCGCTGACCCGCGAGCCCGGTACCCCGGTACCGGGGCGGGAGCCCCCGCGGCCTTCGGGCCGCGGGGGCTTTCGCGTTCCCGGCCCGGCCCCTCGGCCGGCCCGGTACGACCCGCGCTGCCAGCGCTTTATCCGGTCCGACCACGGTCCGCGGCGCGATAGGGTTCCACTCTGAGGAGTGAAGGGAGCACGCGGGTGTCCGTGGGAGAGCTGGCCGGCCTACTGGTTGCCGTGGGCTGGGTCGTGCTGGTCACCCTGCTCGCCGTCGTCCTGGTCCGCCTGTCCAAGGTGTTGCGCGAGGCCACCGTGCTGGTCTCGGCCGTCACCGAGCAGGCCGTCCCGTTGCTCTCCGACGCCAGCGCCGCCGTGCGCAGCGCCCAGGAGCAGCTGGAGCGGGTCGACGACATCACCGCCAACGTGCAGGACGCCGCCGCCAACGCCAACGCGCTCTCCTCCACCGTGGCCGCCACCCTGGGCGGACCGCTGGTCAAGATGGCGGCGTTCAGCTACGGCGTGCGCAAGGCCGTCGGCCGCCAGCAGGCCGGGCTGACCGTGCCCGCGCAGAGCAGCGAGCGCGAGGCGCTGGCCCAGCTGATCCGTGCCGAGGTGCGGGCCGCCACCGCCCCCAGGGGCGGGCTGCTCTCCCGCGTCCGGCGAGCCGTGAAGGGCTGATGCACCGTGGTACGTCGCATCTTCTGGATGACGGTCGGCGCCGGCGCCGCCGTCTGGGCCATGAACAAGGCCAACGAGGCCACCCGCCGGCTCACCCCTGACAGCCTCTCGGGCGCCGCCGCCCGCAGCGCGCTGCACCTGGGCGACACGGCCAAGCGCTTCGCCCTGGAGGTCCGGGCCGGCATGGCCGAGCGCGAGGAGCAGCTGCGGGCCGACCTCGGCCTGGACGGCACCGCGGTGGTCGAGCCACCCGCCCGCCGCGCGGCGCGAGCTATCGAGGCGGCACCGAGCCCAGGCCAGGTCGCCGCCCTGCCCCCGTCGCGCGTCATCACCCCCTATGTCATCGCGTCAACGCCCCGTCAGCTCGAGCAGCGCCGGGACAAGCACCCTTAACCGGAAGGACCACTCATGGAGTCGGCAGAGATCCGCCGCCGCTGGCTGCGCTTCTTCGAGGAGCGCGGCCACACCGTCGTTCCGTCGGCGTCCCTGGTCGCCGACGACCCCACCCTGCTGCTGGTCAACGCCGGCATGGTGCCGTTCAAGCCGTACTTCCTGGGCGAGGTCAAGCCCCAGTTCTCCCGTGCCACCAGTGTCCAGAAGTGCGTGCGCACGCTGGACATCGAGGAGGTCGGCAAGACCACCCGGCACGGCTCGTTCTTCCAGATGTGCGGCAACTTCTCCTTCGGCGACTACTTCAAGGAAGGGGCCATCAAGTTCGCTTGGGAGCTGCTCACTTCCTCCGTCGCGGACGGCGGCTACGGCCTGGAGAAGGAGAAGCTCTGGATCACCGTCTACAAGGACGACGACGAGGCCGAGCAGATCTGGCGGGACGTCATCGGTGTGCCCTCGGAGCGCATCCAGCGCCTGGGCATGAAGGACAACTTCTGGTCGATGGGCGTGCCGGGACCGTGCGGCCCCTGCTCGGAGATCAACTACGACCGCGGCCCCGCCTACGGCGAGGAGGGCGGCCCGGCCGTCAACGGCGAGCGCTACCTGGAGATCTGGAACCTGGTCTTCATGCAGTACGAGCGCGGCCACGGTGACGGCAAGGACGGTTTCGAGATCCTCGGCGACCTGCCGAGCAAGAACATCGACACCGGTCTCGGCCTGGAGCGCCTGGCCGCGATCCTGCAGGGCGTCGACAACCTCTTCGAGATCGACACCAGCCGCCTGATCCTGGACCGGGCCGCCGAGCTGACCGGCCACACCTACGGCGCCGACCACAAGTCCGACGTCTCGCTGCGCGTGGTCACCGACCACATCCGCACCGCCGTGATGCTGATCGGCGACGGCGTCACCCCGGGCAACGAGGGCCGCGGCTACGTGCTGCGCCGCATCCTGCGCCGCGCGATCCGCAACATGCGCCTGCTCGGTGCCACCGCCCCGGTGGCCAAGGAGCTGGTCGACATCACTATCGAGGCGATGTCCCCGCAGTACCCCGTGCTGGAGACGGACCGCAAGCGGATCGACACCGTCGCCGTCGCCGAGGAGTCCGCCTTCCTGCAGACCCTGCGCAGCGGCACCCAGCTGCTGGACGCCGCGGTCACCGAGACCAAGCAGGCCGGCCACGCCGCGCTCAGCGGTGAGCAGGCGTTCAAGCTGCACGACACCTACGGCTTCCCGATCGACCTCACCCTGGAGATGGCCGAGGAGCAGGGTCTGGCCGTCGACGAGGCCGGCTTCCGCCGCCTGATGCAGGAGCAGCGCGACCGCGCCAAGGCCGACGCCAAGGCCAAGAAGATGGGCCACGCGGACGTGGCCGCCTACCGCGAGGTGGCGGACCGGTCCGGCGCCTCCGTCTTCACCGGCTACAACAGCACCGAGGGCGAGGCCACCGTCGTCGGCCTGCTGGTGAACGGCGCCCCGGCGCCGGCCGCCACCGAGGGCGACGAGGTCGAGATCATCCTCGACCGCACCCCCTTCTACGCCGAGGGCGGCGGCCAGCTCGCCGACCACGGCCGGATCCGGCTCGACTCGGGTGCCGTCGTCGAGGTCCGCGACGTCCAGCAGCCGGTGCCCGGGGTGGTCGTGCACTCCGGCGGGGTGCTCTTCGGTGAGGTGGTGCTCGGGGCCTCGGCCTACGCCACCATCGACATCGAGCGCCGCCGCGCGGTCTCCCGCGCCCACAGCGCCACCCACCTGACCCACCAGGCGCTGCGCGACGCGCTCGGCCCCACGGCCGCCCAGGCCGGTTCGGAGAACGCCCCCGGCCGCTTCCGCTTCGACTTCGGCTCGCCGGCCGCCGTCCCCGGCACCGTGCTGACCGACGTCGAGCAGAAGATCAACGAGGTGCTGACCCGCGAACTCGACGTCACCGCCGAGGTGATGACGATGGACGAGGCCCGCAAGCAGGGCGCCATCGCGATGTTCGGCGAGAAGTACGGCGACTCGGTGCGCGTGGTCACCATCGGCGACTTCTCCAAGGAGCTGTGCGGTGGTACGCACGTCGGCAACACCGCCCAGCTGGGCCTGGTGAAGCTGCTCGGCGAGTCCTCGATCGGCTCCGGCGTGCGCCGGGTCGAGGCGCTGGTCGGCGTGGACGCCTACAAGTTCCTGGCCCGTGAGCACACCGTGGTGGCCCAGCTGACCGAACTGGTCAAGGGCCGTCCGGAGGAGCTGCCGGAGAAGATCTCCGGGATGCTCACCAAGCTCAAGGACGCCGAGAAGGAGATCGAGAAGTTCCGCGCCGAGAAGGTGCTGGCCGCGGCTGCCGGTCTGGCCCAGGGCGCCGAGGACGTCCGGGGAGTGGCCCTGGTCGCCGCCCGGGTCGCCGACGGCACCGGCGCGGACGAGCTGCGCAAGCTGGTCCTGGACGTGCGCGGCCGCCTGGGCTCGCGCCCGGCCG
Organism: Kitasatospora sp. NBC_01302; assembly: GCF_035976515.1. Taxonomy (NCBI): domain Bacteria; kingdom Bacillati; phylum Actinomycetota; class Actinomycetes; order Kitasatosporales; family Streptomycetaceae; genus Kitasatospora; species Kitasatospora sp. NBC_01302. The sequence continues at coordinate 1,966,073 of NZ_CP108404.1, read as the reverse complement.
TGGTCGCCGCGTTCACCGTGGTGAACGACCGTCCGCTCACCGTGATCGCCACCAACGAGGACGCCCGCTCGCGCGGCGTCAAGGCCGGCGAGCTGGTGCGCGCCGCCGCCAAGACCCTCGGCGGCGGCGGTGGCGGCAAGGACGACGTGGCCCAGGGCGGCGGCACCGACCCGGCCGCCGTCGGCGCGGCCATCGAGGCCGTGCGCGCCCTGGTCGCGGAGCGCGCCGCCTGATGGAGCCGCAACTCCAGGAGCCCAAGCCCTGGCGCCGGGGCCGGCGGATCGCCGTCGACGTCGGTGACGCCCGGATCGGGGTCGCCTCCTGCGACCCCGACGGGCTGATCGCCACGCCCGTGGAGACGGTCCCCGCCGGGGGCCGTTCCCAGGGGCGGCTCAAGGCCATCGTCGAGGAGTACGACGCCATCGAGGTGGTGGTCGGCCTGCCGCGCTCGCTGAGCGGCAAGGAGGGCCCGGCGGCTGCGAAGGTCCGCGGCTACGCGGGCCGGCTGGCCGCGCTGCTCGCCCCGGTGCCGGTGCGGCTGGTGGACGAGCGGATGACCACGGTGACCGCGGCCCAGGGCATGCGCGCCGCGGGCGTGAAGGCCAAGAAGGGCCGGTCGGCGATCGACCAGGCCGCGGCCGTGGTGATCCTGCAGAGTGCCCTGGAGGCTGAACGAGTGAGCGGTCGGCCGCCCGGTGAGAGTGTCGCACCAGTCAGCTGATCACTCTTCCTAATGTGTGCGCAGGGGCCCGCCCGGACGCGTCCGGGCGGGCCTCCTCGCTGACCGGGCAAGGGCACACAAGGGGCAGAGGCGATGGACCAGGACGCGGTGCCCGGGCTGAGCCCGGGTCATCTCGGGGCCCCGGCCTTCGAGCCGGCCCCGGCTCCCGACGACCTGTGCACCGGAGCCGACCCCGCCGACGAGCTGCCCGCCGAACCGCCGTCGAAGCACCCCGACCGCACGGGTCTGGCCTGCGGGCTCACCCTGCTGCTGCTCGCGCTGCTGGCCGGCGGCACGCTGCTGGGCCTGCGGGCCGTGTTCGTCCACTCGGGGCCGACCCGCCCGGCCGACTACGCGGGAGGCGGCCACGGGACCGTGATCCAGATCTCGGTGCCGACCGGCGCCAGCCTCACCCGGATCGGCCAGATCCTGCAGCAGAACCAGGTGGTGGCCAGCGTCAAGGCGTTCACCTCCGCCGCGGCCAACAGCACCGCCAGGATCCAGCCCGGCACCTACGCGCTGCGCCGCCGGATGTCGGCCGGCGCCGCGCTGGGGGTGCTCGGCAACCCGGCCAACGCCAATGCGCTGACCATCCCGGAGGGCCGTCGGGCCAGCCAGGTCTACACCGCCATCGACCAGCGGCTGAACCTGCCGCCCGGCACCGCCCAGCACACCGCCGAGCAGCACCTGGCCGACCTCAACCTGCCGGACTACGCGGGCGGCAACCCGGAGGGTCTCTTCTACCCCTCCACCTACAGCGTGACCGGCGACACCACGGCGCTCGGCCTGCTCCAGCAGATGGTGGCCCGGGCCGGCCACGAGTTCGGCGCCGACGACCTCGACCACCCCGAGATCAGCGGGCTGACCGGTTACCAGGCGCTGGTGGTGGCCAGTCTGGTGCAGGGCGAGTCGGACAACCCGGACGACATGGCAAAGGTGGCCCGGGTCATCTACAACCGGCTGGCCCGCTCGATGCCGCTCCAACTGGACTCCACCATCAACTACGCGCTGGGCCGCACCACCCTGCACACCACGGTGAGCGACACCCAGCTCGACTCGCCGTTCAACACTTACCGGGTGCCCGGCCTGCCGCCGACCCCGATCGACAACCCCGGGCACGACGCGATCCAGGCCGCGCTGAACCCGGCGCCGGGGGACTGGATCTATTTCGTCACAGTGCGCCCCGGCGACACCAGGTTCACCGACAGTGAGCAGCAGCAGCGCAAGAACGTCGACGAGTTCAACGCCTACCAGGCCCGGCACTCCGCCTCCCCCAGCCCCAGCGGTGCCGTTCCGCCCCCACTGAGCGGGCACTGACGGGCCGTCGGCCGCGGCGCTGAGGCGCGGTCGGGGCCTGACGCGGCGATGAGGGAACAGGGAGTACCGTGCGGTACGGTAACGTCTCCCCTCAGCCGTCGCGCTAGCACGCCGGTTCGAGGTACTGCCGGGACGCCGTCCCGGACGGCCGGTCCGATCAACCGTCCGTCTCCGTCGGCCTAAGGGATTTCATGACTGATCTGGGTCGGGGCTACGGCTCCCAGCCGTGGCACGCCACCGAGCCCGGCTACGGTGAGCAGCCGGCGCAGGCCGCCACTGCCGGTGAGTCGGAGTACCTCCCGCAGGATCCGTACGGGCAGCAGAACCACCAGTACCAGGTCCAGGGCCAGGAGCAGTACGGGCAGCAGCAGGCCTACGTGCCGCAGGACCCGTACTCCCAGCAGCAGTGGCAGCAGCAGGCCTTCCAGCAGCAGTACCCGCAGCAGCAGGGCTACCCGCAGCAGGGTGGCTACGTCCAGCAGACCGGCTACCCGCAGCAGGCCGAGTACCAGCAGCAGGGCCACCCGCAGCAGGACGGCGGCTACCAGCAGGTGCCGCAGCAGTACGTCTCGCAGCAGTTCGACACCGGTCAGTTCGCGACCGGGCCGTTCGACACCGGGCAGTTCCCCCAGCAGCAGCAGTTCGCCGGTCAGCAGCAGGGCTTCCAGCAGCAGCCGCCCCAGCAGCAGCCGCCCCAGCAACAGGCCGTCCCCCAGCAGGTCGCCCAGCCCCAGCCGCAGGCCCAGCCCCAGCCCCAGCGGACCGCGCCGCGGCAGGCCCCGCGGCCCGCGGGGCCGGGGCCGGACGGCATCGACTGGGAGGCCGAGGCCGCCGCGCTGGAGGCCGGCGCGCACCCGGGTGCCGCGGCCCGGCAGGCCGCCGAGGGCGAGGAGAGCGCCGAGGGCGAGGGCACCGAGGGCGAGTACGCCGACGAGGAGTACGAGGAGTACCCCGAGGACGGCGAGCACACCGAGGACGACTTCGCCGAGGAGGGGCACGAGGGCTTCCTCGGCCCGCAGGACCTCAGCCAGGAGGCCGAGGCCGAGCGCAAGGCCAAGGGCAAGAAGTCCGGACGCCGCAACGGCGGCGCCTGCCTGCTGGTGGCCCTGGTGCTGCTCGGCGGCCTGGGCGGCGCCGGGTGGTGGGGCTACGGCTTCTACCAGAGCACCTTCGGCCCGCCGCCGGACTTCACGGGCGCCGGCACCGGCAAGGTCCAGATCCAGATCCAGGACGGTGCCTCGGCCGGCGACATGGGGCAGGTGCTGCAGAAGGCCGGCGTGGTCAAGAGCGTGGGCGCCTTCAACAACGCCTACACCAAGGCGAACAAGACCATCCAGCCCGGCTACTACTCGATGCAGCTGCAGATGTCAGGCGACGCGGCGGTGGCGCTGATGGTCAGCGAGGCCGGCGGCGACTCGCTGATCATCCCCGAGGGCAAGAAGTCCTCGGACATCTACGCGATGATCGACACCAAGCTGAAGCTCTCCCCGGGCACCACCGCGAACGCGGCCAAGGCGAACGCGGCCAACCTCGGCCTGCCCGCCTACGCGAACAACAACCCCGAGGGCTTCCTGTGGCCGACCAAGTACTCGGTGGCCCAGGGCATGAAGCCGGAGGACCTGCTCAAGCAGATGGTGAGCAACGCCCTGGCCGAGTACAGCCAGCTCAACCTGGACACGGCGGCCCAGAGCGTCGGCCTGAAGAACGCCTACGACGTGGTCAACGAGGCGAGCATCCTGCAGGCGGAGGGCAACAACGTCGCCGACTTCGGCAAGATGGCCCGGGTCATCAGCAACCGGCTCGCGTCCAACGACATGCACCACGCGCTCGGCATGGACACCACGCTGCAGTACGCGCTGGGCACCAAGACCCTGACCTATGCGCAGATCCACGACGGGTCGAACAAGTACAACAGCTACATCAACCCGGGCCTGCCGCCGACCCCGATCTCAAACCCGGGCGAGGACGCGATCAAGGCGGTGCTCAACCCGACGCCGGGCGACTGGACGTACTTCCTCGCGATGACCCCGACGAACACGGTGTTCTACAACAACAGGGGAGACTTCTCGGCGGGCGTGAAGCAGTACTGCACCGCGCACGGACAGGCCTTCGACGCCAGCGACACCACCTGCAAGTAGCGGGCGCGCGGCGGCCGGTAGGTTGGTCCGGCTCTGTCCGGCAGGAAAGGTGACCAGGCTCGTGACCATCCACCACCGCGCGGCCGTGCTCGGCTCGCCCATCGCGCACTCGCTCTCCCCGGTGCTGCACAACGCCGCCTACCGGGCGCTGGGGCTGGACGACTGGGAGTACGGCCGCTTCGAACTGGACGAGGCCGGGCTGCCGGGTTTCCTGGCCGGCCTCGAACCGGGCGGCTGGGCCGGCTTCTCGCTGACCATGCCGCTGAAGCGGGCGGTGATCGGGCTGCTGGACGAGGTGAGCGAGACCGCCCTTGCGGTGGACGCGGTGAACACCCTGGTCCTCGAGGCCGACGGCCGGCGCACCGGTGACAACACCGACGTGCCGGGCCTGGTCGCGGCGCTGCGCGAGCGCGGCATCGAGCAGGTGCCCGCGGCGGCGGTGCTGGGCGCCGGTGCCACCGCCTCCTCCGCGCTGGCCGCGCTGGCCCGGCTCGGCGCCGAGCAGGTGACCGTCTACCTGCGCAGCCCGGAGCGGGCGCGGCAGATGCGGGAGCTGGGGGAGCGGCTGGGGGTGGCGGTGCGCACCGCCGACTGGGCGCGCGGCGCCGAGGCGCTGGCCGGCCCGCTGACCGTCTCCACCACCCCGGTGGGCGCCACCGACGCCTTCGCGGACGGGCTCACCGCCACCCCGGGCGCCCTGTTCGACGTGCTCTACCACCCCTGGCCGACCGCGCTCGCCGCCGCCTGCGCCGAGCGCGGTGCCACCGTGCTCGGCGGTCTCGACCTGCTGGTCCATCAGGCGGTGCTGCAGTGCGAGCGGTTCACCGGGATCACCCCGGGGCCGCTGGCGGCGATGCGGGCGGCGGGCGAGGCGGCGCTGGCCGGGCGTTAGGGCCCTCGGGCCTCAGTGCTGCGCGCCCGGCTCGCGGCCGCGCAGCACGGCCACCAGGCCGAGCAGCGAGACCACCGCCCAGACGCCCTCCAGCAGCAGGAACCCCCACTGCGAGGTCAGCGCGGCCTGGGTGGCCAGGATCGCCGAGCCGCACAGGTTCAGCAGCAGGTAGCCGCGCGAGCGCGCGTCGAGCTTGCCCCACTGGGCGAGTGCGAACGGGATCAGGATGAGAATCGAGCCGAAGATCTGCACGGCCTGTTCCATGACGGGGACCCCTCCACGGGTCTGCGTCGTCTTGTCGGTCCGGGTACGGCGCGTCTCGTCCGGTGGCCGCCGGGAAGCGGTCGAACACCATTGTGCCTGATCAAACGCGGGACGGACATGTCCGCTCCCCGGACCGTGGCCCGCGTGCGGGCGAGGTCGTGAAAGGATTCACCGCAGGGCTCGCCGCACGGGCCCGCAGACCGAACCCCGGCCCGGAGCGCCGCGCGAGCGCCGTGAACCGGACCGCTGACGAAGGAGCACCGTTGGGTACGTTGCGCTGGCTCACGGCGGGGGAGTCGCACGGCCCCGCTCTCGTTGCCACCCTGGAGGGCCTGCCCGCGGGCGTGCCCGTGACCACCGCCGCGGTGGCGGATGCGCTGGCCCGGCGCCGGCTGGGCTACGGGCGCGGCGCCCGGATGAAGTTCGAGCAGGACGAGGTGACCTTCCTCGGCGGGGTGCGGCACGGCGAGACCATGGGCAGCCCGGTGGCGATCATGGTGGGCAACACCGAGTGGCCCAAGTGGCAGCAGGTGATGGCGGCCGACCCGGTCGACCCCGACATCCTCGCGGGCCTGGCCCGCAACGAGGCGCTGACCCGCCCCCGCCCCGGCCACGCCGACCTGGCCGGCATGCAGAAGTACTCGATCGACGAGGCCCGCCCGATCCTGGAGCGCGCCAGTGCCCGCGAGACGGCCGCCCGGGTCGCACTCGGCGTGGTGGCCCGCGCGTTCCTCAAGGAGACCTGCGGCATCGAGATCGTCTCGCACGTGGTCGAGCTGGGCGCCGCCAAGGCCCCGGCCGGCGTGTTGCCGCAGCCCGCCGACGAGGCCCGCCTGGACGAGGACCCGGTGCGCTGCCTGGACGCGGCGGCCTCGGAGGCGATGGTCGCCGAGATCGACCAGGCCCACAAGGACGGTGACACGCTCGGCGGCGTGGTCGAGGTGCTGGCCTACGGCGTGCCGGTGGGCCTGGGCTCGCACGTGCACTGGGACCGCCGGCTGGACGCGCGGCTGGCCGCCGCGCTGATGGGCATTCAGGCGATCAAGGGCGTCGAGGTCGGCGACGGCTTCGAGCTGGCCCGGATCCCCGGCTCGCAGGCGCACGACGAGATCGTGCCGACCCCCGAGGGCGTCAAGCGCACCTCCGGGCGCTCCGGCGGCACCGAGGGCGGCCTGTCCACCGGCGAGCTGCTGCGGGTGCGGGCCGCGATGAAGCCGATCGCCACCGTGCCGCGCGCGCTGCGCACCATCGACGTGCGCACCGGCGAGGAGGCCAAGGCGCACCACCAGCGCTCGGACGTCTGCGCGGTGCCGGCCGCCGGCATCGTCGCCGAGGCGATGGTCGCGCTGGTGCTGGCCGACGCGGTCAGCGAGAAGTTCGGCGGGGACCACGTCAGTGAGACCCGGCGCAACGTGCAGGGCTACCTCGACAACCTGATCGTCCGATGAGCGGTGTCATGCCCGCGGGGCCTTCGTCCGGCGGGCCCAGGGCCGTGCTGGTCGGTCCTCCAGGGGCCGGCAAGAGCACCGTGGGCCGACTGCTCGCCGAGCGGCTCGGCTGCGGCTTCCGGGACACCGACACCGACATCGAGCAGCGGGCCGGCAAGCCGATCCCGGACATCTTCATCGAGGACGGCGAGCCGCACTTCCGCGAGCTGGAGGCCGCCGCGGTCGCCGCCGCGCTGGCCGGCCACGACGGCGTGCTGGCGCTCGGCGGCGGCGCGGTGATGGCGGACGCCACCCGGGCGCTGCTGGCCGGCCGCCCGGTGGTCTACCTGGAGGTGGCGCTGCACGACGCCGTCAAGCGGGTGGGCCTGGACGCGCCGCGCCCGCTGCTCGCGGTCAACCCGCGCCAGCAGTGGCGCGAGCTGATGGAGCGTCGCCGACCGCTCTACCTGGAGGTGGCCGCCGCCACGGTGGCCACCGAGGGGCGCACCCCGGAGCAGGTCGTGGACGCCGTACTGGAATCTCTGGAGTTGAAGGACGCATGAGCAGCACCGACACCGTCACCATCCACGTCGGCGGCTCGGCCGGCCACGCTCCGTACGACGTGCTCGTCGGCCACCAGCTGCTGGGGGAGCTCAGCGGGCTGATCGGCAACCAGGCGCGCCGGGTGGCGATCATCCACCCCGAGGCGCTGTCGGCCACCGGCGAGGCGATCCGCGAGGACCTGGCCGCCGAGGGCTACGAGGCGATCGCGCTGCAGGTGCCGAACGCCGAGGAGGCCAAGAGCGCCGAGGTCGCCGCCTACTGCTGGTCGGTGCTCGGCCAGACCGGGTTCACCCGCTCCGACGTGATCGTGGGCCTGGGCGGCGGCGCCACCACCGACCTGGCCGGCTTCGTGGCCGCCAGCTGGCTGCGCGGCGTGCGCTGGGTCGCGATGCCCACCACGCTGCTGGGCATGGTGGACGCGGCGGTCGGCGGCAAGACCGGCATCAACATCGCCGAGGGCAAGAACCTGGTCGGCGCCTTCCACCCGCCGGTGGGCGTGCTCGCCGACCTGGCCACCCTGGAGACCGTGCCGAAGCACGACTACGTCTCCGGCCTGGCCGAGGTGATCAAGTGCGGCTTCATCGCCGACCCGGTCATCCTCGACCTGGTGGAGGCCGACCCCGCCGGTGCCGCGACCCCCGCCGGGCCGCACACCGTGGAGCTGATCCGGCGCGCCATCCAGGTCAAGGCCGACGTGGTCTCCGGCGACCTCAAGGAGTCGGGCCTGCGCGAGATCCTCAACTACGGGCACACCCTGGCGCACGCCATCGAGCGCAACGAGCGCTACAAGTGGCGGCACGGCGCCGCGGTCTCGGTCGGCATGGTCTTCGCCGCCGAACTGGGCCGGCTGGCCGGGCGGTTGGACGACGCGACGGCCGACCGGCACCGCACCGTGCTGGCCTCGGTGGGCCTGCCGCTGAGCTACCGGGCGGACGCCTGGCCGAAGCTGCTGGACGCCATGAAGGTCGACAAGAAGTCGCGCGGCGACCTGCTGCGCTTCATCGTGCTCGACGGCCTGGGCAAGACCTCCGTGCTGGAGGGCCCGGACCCGTCGCTGCTGGTCGCTGCCTACGCGGAGGTCTCCGGATGAGCCGGGTGCTGGTGCTGAACGGTCCCAACCTGGGGCGCCTGGGCAGCCGGGAGCCGGACGTCTACGGCGCCACCTCCTACGCCGGGCTGGTCGAGCGCTGCACCAAGCTCGGCCGGGAGCTGGGCTTCGAGGTGGAGGTCAAGGAGACCAACTCCGAGCAGCAGATGATCGAGTGGCTGCACTGGGCGGCCGACGAGAAGACCCCCGTGGTGATCAATCCGGGTGCCTTCACGCACTACTCGTACGCGCTGCGCGACGCGGCGGCCCAGCGCACCGCGCCGCTGATCGAGGTGCACATCTCCAACCCGTACGCCCGCGAGGAGTTCCGGCACACCTCGGTGATCGCCGCGATCGCCTCCGGCACCATCGCCGGCTTCGGCCTGGGCTCCTACGAGTTGGCGCTGCGCGCCCTGGCCGAGCAGCTCACCACCCGCTGACTGCGCGCACCTCGGTTCTGCACGCAGGCCCGGCCCCGGCCCGCAACTGGGCTCGGCGCCGGGCCTGCGTGTAATGTCCCCGCCGGGAGGTGTGTCCGTGACGCAGCAGTACGCAGGGGGAGTGCCCCCGCGCCCGGTCGTGCCGCCGCCGGTGGCGCCGCGCCAGAGCGTGCAGCCGTATCCGGCCACCCAGGGCGCTCCCGTGCCGCCCCCCGCACTGCCTCCGGCGCCGCCGCAGGCCGCCGAGCCGGACACCGTGCCGCTGGTCACCGTCCCGCCCGCGCCGCAGCCCGCCGGTCCGCCGGGCGCCGCGGCGTCGCCCGGCGGCGCGACCGGGCACTTCGTGATGCCCACCGGTGCGCCGGTCCAGCTGCCGGCTGCCGCGCAGCCCCAGCAGGTGGGGCCGCTGGCGGTGCTGCTGATCGGCCCGGCCGGCGCGGGCAAGACCACGGTGGCCCGGCACTGGGCCGAGCGCCGGCCCACCGCCACCGCGCACATCAGCCTGGACGACGTCCGCGAGTGGGTGTGCTCCGGTTTCGCCAACCCGCAGTCCGGCTGGAACAACGCCTCCGAGGCCCAGTACCGGCTGGCCCGCCGCACCTGCGGCTTCGCCTGCCGCAACTACCTGGCCAACGGCATCTCCTGCATCATCGACGACGCGGTCTTCCCGGACCGGCCGGCGATCGGCCTGGGCGGCTGGAAGCGGCACATCGGCCCCGGCATGATCCCGGTGGTGCTGCTGCCCGGTCTGGACTCGGTGCTCGCCCGCAACGCCCGGCGCTCGGGGAACCGGCGGCTGAGCGACGAGGAGGTCGCGCTGATCCACGGCCGGATGGCGGGCTGGTACAACTCCGGGCTGCCGATCATCGACAACTCGCAACTGGACGTCGCCGCCACTGCCGAGGCGCTGGACCGGGTGATCGCGGCCCGGCTGGCTGGCCGGCCGGTGCGCTGAACCGAGGCGCCTGCGCCGCCGACGCCAACTCAACTCCGAGAACCGAGACCTGAGAGCCCCGATGCCCGAAGGCCACATCCTGCACCGGCTCGCCGCCCAGCACCAGGCGGCCTTCGGCGGCCGGCCGGTGGCCGTCGCCAGCCCGCAGGGCCGCTTCGCCGAGGGCGCCCGGCTGGTCGACGGCCACCCGCTGGAGCGTGCCGAGGCCGACGGCAAGCACCTCTTCCTCGGCTTCGGCGAGGCCTGGATCCACATCCACCTGGGCCTGTACGGCGTCGTCACCTTCGGCCCGGCCCCCGCGCCCGCGCCGGTGGGCCTGATCCGGCTGCGGCTGGCGAACGAGGACCAGTACGCCGACCTGCGCGGCCCGACCACCTGCGAACTGCTCACGCCCGCCGAGAAGGACGCCGTGCACGCGCGCCTGGGCCCGGACCCGCTGCGCGCGGACGCCGAGCCGGACCGCGCCTGGCAGCGGATCGCGCGCAGCCGCAGCACCATAGCGGCGCTGCTGATGGACCAGAAGATCCTGGCGGGGGTGGGCAACGTCTACCGCGCCGAGGTGCTCTTCAGGCACGGCATCGACCCGCACCGGGCCGGTCGCGACCTGGCACCGGCCGAGTGGCAGCTGATCTGGCACGACCTGGTGGAACTGATGCGCGAGGGAGCGGCGATCGGACGGATCGACACCGTGCGCCCCGAGCACACGCCCGAGGCGATGGGCCGCCCGCCGCGGGTGGACGACCACGGCGGCGAGGTCTACGTCTACCGGCGGGCCGGGCAGCCCTGCCTGGTCTGCGGCACCGAGGTGCGCACCGAGCAGCACGCGGCCCGCAACCTGTTCTGGTGCCCGCGCTGCCAGCAGCGCTGATCCGACGTCAGGAGATGCTGACCGCACGGTGGTTGGCCGCATCCGCCGCTCGCGTGACGGGTGCCGGTGCCGGTGCCGCTGCCAGCCGCCGCAGGCAGGCCCGCCGCTGCACCAGCGCGAGCCCCGCGATCACCGTGCCGAGCGCCAGCCAGCCGGCCGGCCCGGCCGTCATCACCGCGCCGGTCAGCAGCAGCGGGCCGACCGACTTCTGCACGGACTGGGACATGCCGGCCACCCCGAGGTAGGAGGCGCGGGCCCGCGGCGGTGCCAGCCGCACCGCCAGCTCCCAGGAGCTCACCGAGCGCATCAGCTCCGCCAGGGTGACCAGCGCCGCCGCCCCGAGCAGCGCGAGCGAGGCGGCCCAGGACCCGCCGCCGGTGGCGACCGCCAGCACCGCGCAGCAGGCGAGCATCGTCACGCCGTACACCGCCACCGCTCCCGCGGCCCGGCGCGCTCCCTCGGCCCGGGCCGAGACCCGCAGTTGGAGGGCCACCACCAGCACGGTGTTGAGCACCAGGAAGGCCGGCACGAAGGCCTGCGGCGCGCGGGTGTGGTGCACCAGCCACAGCGGCAGGCCGACGTTCAGCACGGAGTCGTCGAGGTTCATCGGGACGTCCAGCAGGACGAAGAGCAGGTAGCCGCGGTCGCGCCACGGGCTCGGTGCACGCTCGTCCTGGCGGGCGCCGCCCGTGCCGTCCGGCCGGGCCGCGGTCTGCTCGTGCGCCCGCGGCTCCCGGGTGCGCCGCACCAGCGCCGCGGCCAGCGCGAAGGAGAGCGCGTTGCCCAGGATCAGTGCCCGGTAGGCGTCCCTGGTGCCCACCGCCAGGCCGAGCGCCGCGATCCCGGCGCCCAGCGCGTAGCCGGCGTTGGCCGCGCTGCGGGAGAGCGCCTGGTAGGTGGTGCGCCGCTCGCCCGCGACCCGGGTGGCGAAGAGCATTTCCAGCGTCTTGGCCGCCCGCTCGCCCAGGCAGGTCACGGCGACCACGGGCAGCAGCGTCGCGAAGCCGTCGCAGACCAGCAGCAGGCCCATGGTGCACAGGCGCAGCAGGTGGCAGCCGATCAGCAGTCCGCGCACCGGCAGTCGCCCCGCCAGCCGCCCGGCCAGCGGTGAGCCGGCGATGCCCGCCACCGCGGCGACGCCCAGCAGCAGCCCCACCTGACGGGCGTCCAGGTGGCTGACGACGGTGAAGTACAGCACCGAGGCCGCACCCCACACCCCGGTCCCGGTCCGGTCGAGGAACTGGGTGAGCAGCATGGTCCGCGCGTCCCGGCCGCCCGGTGGCCGGCGCAACTGCGCCACCAGCGTCTGTCCGTTCCCGCTCCGCCGCACGACCGGCCCCCGCTCCGCTCCGGACGCCGCGAAGCCACCGTGGTCGCAGGGGAGCAGGAAGCAGCCTGGCCGATATCAATCTTGATGTCAAGATACTTGATATCAAGACACTGCTTGGGGCTCCTCAACAGCGGCCCTCGATCACCTTCGCCACCAGTGACAGCAGCAGCTCCCGCTCCTCGGGGACCAGCGGCGTCAGCAGCTCCTCGTTCGCCGTGTCGCCGAGCCGCTCCAGCCGGGTCAGCAGCTCGGCACCGGCCGGGGAGAGTGCGATCGCGTTCTTCCGGGCGTCCCGGGGGTCCCTGTCGCGCAGCACCAGGCCCTTGGTCTGCAGGTCGTTGAGGATGCCCACCACATCCTTCGGGTCGATCCGCACGGTGCGCGAGAGTTCGGCCTGCGCGAGCGGGCCGAACTCGGCCACCGCGCAGAGCACCGCGTGGTGGCCCATCCGCACCCCCTCCTCGCCGAGCGCGTCGGCGACCAGGCGGTGGGCGAGGGCTCCGGCGCGGCCGAGGAACCAGCTCGGGAGGGTCTGCAGGCGGGAGAACGGGGCTTCGGTCATGGAGTCCTTCAGGGGATCCGTCATGAGGTCATCCTAAAGTCGTTGGAGATCCCAATGAAAGCTGCTAGCGTTGGGGTCACCAACGGTTTTCGAGGGGGAGCGAACCATGCGCAAGGTCAGGTTTCACCGCTACGGCGGCGCCGAGGTGCTGCGGCTGGACGAGGTCGCCGCGCCGGTGCCCGGTCCGGGTGAGGTGCGGGTGGCGGTGGAGGCGGCCGGGGTCAGCCTGATGCTGCTGAAGATGCTCGCCGGCGTCGGCGGGAGCCCGCTGCCCGGCTCGCCCGGTGGCGGCTTCGTCGGCCGGATCACCGCGCTCGGTCCGGATGTGACGGAGTATCAGATCGGTGACCGGGTCGGCGGGGTCGCCGCCGAGGTCTACGCCGACCAGCTGCTCGCGGCGCCCGCCCTGATCACGCCGGTGCCCGAGAGCGCGAGCGCCGCCGACGCGCTCTGCCTGGTCCACGGGGGGTTGGTGGCGCTCGCGGCGCTGCGGACCGGTGCGCTGGAGCCGGGGCAGTCCGTCCTGGTGACCAATGCGGCGGGCGGGGTCGGCCACCTGATCGTCCAGCTGGCCAAGCTCCTCGGCGCCGCCCGGGTGGTCGCGGCGGTCGGTGGCCCGGGCAAGGACGACTTCCTGCGCTCGCTCGGCGCGGACGAGGTGGTCCGCTACCAGGACGCGCACTGGGGCGAGCCGGTGGACCTGGTCCTGGAGGGGACGGGCGGTGAGGTGCTGCCGCGCGCGCTGGCCGCACTGGTGCCGTTCGGCCGGCTGGTCACCCTGGCCGGTCACGGCGGCACCCTGGACGCCGGGGCCGTGCTCGGCTCGGCGGCCACGGTCACCGGCCTGTCGATGGGGCAGTTGGCCCGCCACCGGCCCCAGGTGGTCGCCGGCTGCCGCGCCGAGCTGTGGCGGCTGCTCGCCGAGGGCCGGCTGCGGCCGGTCAGCCAGGTCCTCCCGCTGGCGCGCGCGGCCGAGGCGGCGGCGCTGCTGGAGTCCAGGCGCAACCTCGGCAAGGTGGTGCTGGCGGTCAATCCCTAGGACCGGACAGGTGCTGGCGGGCCTCAGCGCCGGCGCGCCATCGGGGCCAGGTAGACCCGCAGCCTGGTCCGGTGCCACCAGGCGCCGGTGGCCCGCCGCTCCGGCCGGCTGGTGAACCGGTAGCGGTAGAGCACCGCCCGGACATGGGTCGGCGGTGCGTCGGGGAAGGGGTTGTGCCGCAGCAGCCGCAGGGTCGCCCGGTCGCCCGCCAGCAGCCGCTCGGCGAACGGCCGCAGCCACGGGCGCGCGTAGGCCGGGGAGATCGCCGCGAACCACATCAGCCAGTCCAGCCGCAGGTGGTAGGGCGCGTACTGGCGCGGCCGGTGCCGCACGTCGCCCGGCTTGCCGCGGAACTCGTACGCGCGCCACACCGTGTGCGGCGTCAACCGCTCCTCGTCGGTGCCCTCGACGACCACCTCGAAGCGGATCCGGCTGATGCTGCCGAAGGCGCCGTAGGTGTTGACCAGGTGCAGCCGGTTGAAGGAGTAGTTCATCAGCTGGCCGCGCGAGAGCAGGTTGCGGGCCGGCCGGTAGCTGAGCCAGACCACCAGCGCGGTCGCGGCCAGCACCACCACCTCGTACCAGAGCGGTGCCCGCGCGGTGGCCGGCCGGCCGGCCCCGGGCAGCCGCAGGGCGCCGAAGGCCAGCGCGATGGTCAGCCAGTTGAGCCAGGCGAAGTTGCCCGAGGCTACCAGCCAGAGCTGGGTGACCACCATCGCCGCGGCCGCCCAGGAGGCGACCGGCTGCGGGGCGAACAGCAGCACCGGCAGGCCGAGCTGGGCCAGGTGGTTGGCGGCCGCCTCCACCCGGTGCAGCGGCATCGGCAGGTGGTGGAAGTACCAGCTCAGCGGTCCGGGCATCGGCTGGGTCTCGTGGTGGTACTTCAGGCAGGTCAGGTCCCGCCAGCAGCGGTCGCCGCGCAGCTTGATCAGCCCGGCGCCGAACTCCACCCGGAACAGCAGCCAGCGGAACAGGAAGAGCACCAGGACGGGCGGGGCGACCTTGTCGTTGCCCAGGAAGACCGCCAGGAACCCGGCCTCCAGCAGCAGCGACTCCCAGCCGAAGGAGTACCAGGTCTGCCCGACGTTGACGATCGACAGGTACAGCAGCCAGAGCAGCGCCCACAGCAGCATGGCGGCCCACAGCGGCACCAGGTCGGCCAGCCCCGCCGCCACGGCGGCGGCGAGCAGCGCCCCGCCCCCGGCGAGGGCGGCGAAGGCGCGGTCCGAGTAGCCGAACTGGAACAGGCTCGGCGCCTCCCGGAAGGGCCGGTGGCGCAGGTAGCGCGGCACCGGCAGCATCCCGTGCTCGCCGATCAGCGCCCGGAACTGCCGGGCCGCCGCCAGGAAACCGACCAGGTAGACGAGGGCCAGCAGGCGCAGCAGCACCAGCCGGCTGAGCGCGTACCCGGGCGCGGTGAACCACTCCACCCGTCCATCTGACCACCCGTGGCCGCGGCACGCCGTCCGGGCGCGGCGCCCGGCCCGCGTGGAACGGCCCAGTAGAACAGGCGCGCCGGGGACGGCCTCCCTAGGCTTCCAGACATGTCCGATGCGCACGCGGCCCGCCGGGAGCGGCTCAGCGAGTACTGCAGCGCCAGTGGGGCGGACGCGGCGCTGATCAGCAAGCCCGCCA
This sequence comes from Kitasatospora sp. NBC_01302, assembly GCF_035976515.1. Classification (NCBI taxonomy): domain Bacteria; kingdom Bacillati; phylum Actinomycetota; class Actinomycetes; order Kitasatosporales; family Streptomycetaceae; genus Kitasatospora; species Kitasatospora sp. NBC_01302. The sequence goes on along the minus strand of NZ_CP108404.1, from coordinate 1,950,834 downwards.
ACGTCCAGTACCTGACCGGCTGCCCGCCGTGCGGTGCGGCCCTGTTGCTGACCCGGGAGCGAGCACTGCTGGTGTTGCCCGCCGATCTGCCGCCCGACGACAGCGGCGAGCGGCCCGACGAGTCCGGTCTGCCGCGGCTGGCCGCCGCCGCGGGCCAGGACACCACGGCGGCCGCCGCCGCGGCCGCCGCCCGCTTCGGCGTGGCGGAGCTCGTGGTGGAGGAGCACGACCTGACCGTCAGCCGGCACCGCACGATCGCCGAGTCGGCCCCGGGGGTGCGGCTGGCCGACGTCAAGCGCGCGGTCGAGCGGCTGCGGGTGGTCAAGGACGAGCAGGAGCTGGCCGGACTGCGGATCGCCGCCGAGATCGGCGACCAGGCGCTCGGCGAGCTGCTGGAGTCGATCCTGGTCGGCCGCACCGAGCGCCACCTGGCGATGGAGCTGGAGCGCCGGATGATCGACCACGGCGCGGACCGGGCGGGCTACCCGGTCTCGGTGGGCACCGGCAGCCACTCCGGGCGGGCCGACCACCGGCCCACCGACCGCCGGGTCGAGGAGGGCGACTTCCTGACCGTCTCGCTCGGCGCCCAGTACCGCGGCTACTCGGTCTGCACCACCCGCACCTTCGTGATCGGCGCGGCCCCCGCGGCCTGGCAGGTGGAGCTGCACCGGCTGGTCTTCGAGGCCCAGCGGGCCGGGCGCGAGGCGCTGGCCCCGGGGGTGCCGGGCAGCGAGCCGGACCGTGCGGCGCGCGAGGTGCTGCGGGCCGGCGGGTACCAGGAGGAGCGGCCGCAACCGTTCGGGCACGGCGTGGGCCTCGAAGTCCGGGAGGCGCCGCAGCTGGGGCCCGCCGAGATGGGTAAACTGGACAACCGCGTGCCGGTCACCGTCGGTCCAGGGGTACACCTCCCGGGCCGCGGCGGAGTCCGGATCGAGGACACGCTCGTGGTGCGCCCCCTCGAAGAGGGCGGACCTGAGCTGCTCACCATCACCACCAAGGAGCTCCTCGCCCTGTGACCACCGCTCCCGGTGGGGGCAGGCCCGCACCCTTGGTTCCTTGACAGCTATATCAGGAGTAAGTGCGCCCGTGGCTTCCACGAACGATCTCAAGAACGGCATGGTCCTCAAGCTCGAAAACGACCAGCTCTGGTCCGTCGTCGAGTTCCAGCACGTCAAGCCGGGCAAGGGCCCCGCCTTCGTGCGCACCAAGCTCAAGCACGTGCTGAGCGGCAAGGTCGTCGACAAGACGTTCAACGCGGGCACCAAGGTCGAGACCGCGAACGTCGACAAGCGCGGCATGCAGTTCTCGTACAAGGACGGCGAGCAGTTCGTGTTCATGGACATGGACACCTACGACCAGCTGTTCATCGGCAAGGAGGTCGTCGGCGACGCGGCCAAGTACCTGCTGGAGGGCTTCGAGGCCCTGGTGGCGGTCTACAACGGCGCCCCGCTGTACATCGAGCTCCCGGCCTCCGTCGAGCTGGTCATCGAGGAGACCGAGCCCGGCCTGCAGGGCGACCGCTCCACCGGTGGCACCAAGCCCGCCAAGCTGGAGACCGGCGCCGAGATCGCCGTCCCGCTCTTCATCACCACCGGTGAGAAGATCAAGGTCGACACCCGTGACGGCAGCTACCTCGGCCGGGTGAACAAGTAACCGTGGCGTCAGCACGCACCAAGGCGCGCACGCACGCCTTCCAGATCCTCTTCGAGGCCGACGGCCGGGGCGTCGACCCGCTGTCGGTGCTCGCGAGCTGGGTTGCCCGCGCCCGCGAGCCCAAGCCCGACGAGGGTGTGCCGCAGGTCGGCGAGTACACCATGCAGCTGGTCGAGGGCTATGTGCAGCACGCCCGCCGGATCGACGAGCTGATCTCGACCTACGCGGTCGGCTGGACGCTCGACCGGATGCCGGTCGTGGACCGCAACGTCCTGCGGCTCGGCGCCTACGAGCTGATCTGGGAGGACGGCGTCCCGGACGCGGTCGTCCTGGACGAAGCGGTGGAGATCGCCAAGGAGTTCTCCACGGACGACTCTCCGGCCTTCGTGAACGGCATGCTCGCCCGTTTCATGGAGCTGAAGAGCACGATCCGCCGCGACTGAGCGATCGCCCTCCCGCCCCTTCGATGGCCGTCGGACCTTTTGGTCCGGCGGCCATCGCGCGTATGTTGTTACTGACCAGTAGCCAATTGCGAAGGGCGTTCCGCCATGACGACTGCGACCCGGACCGACAGCGAGTTCGACCAGGCGATCGCCCTGGAACCGGACCCCGGCACGCCGGGGCGCCACCGCGGTGAGCTGGGCGCCGGCTGGCAGATCGGCGGTGGGGTCAACGGCGGGCTGCTGCTCGCGGTGGCCGCCAACGCGCTGCGCCAGGAGCTGCCCGAGCACCCCGACCCGCTGTCGATCAGCGGCTACTACCTGGAGACCTCGCACCCCGGCCCGCTGACGGCGCTGACCTCGACGGTGCGCCGCGGCCGTTCGCTCTCCACCGCCACCGCTTCGCTCTACCAGGACGGCGCGGACGGCACGCCGGTCGAGAAGCTGAGAGTGCTGGCCAGCTACGGCGAGCTGGCCGCGCTCACCGGTGAGGTGCACACCTCGGCCGTGCCCCCGCAACTGCCGCCGGTGGAGCAGTGCGTGGGCATGGAGCACGCGCCCCCGGCGCTGCTGGAGCAGGCCGCCCTGCTGGAGCGCTTCGACCTGCGGCTGGACCCGGCCACCGTCGGCTGGGCGCTGGGGCAGCCGGCCGGGGCGGGCCGGATCCAGGGCTGGTTCCGGCTCGCCGACGGGCGCGAACCCGACCCGCTGGCGCTGCTGCTGGTGGCCGACGCGCTGCCGCCGGTCACCTTCGACCTGGGGCTGCCCGGCTGGGCGCCGACCGTCGAACTGACCGTCCACCTGCGGGCGGTGCCGGCCGCGGGCTGGCTGCGGGTCAGCCACGCCACCCGCAACCTGGCCGGCGGCTACTTCGAGGAGGACTGCGAGATCTGGGACTCGGCCGACCGCCTGGTGGCGCAGTCGCGCCAGCTGGCCCGTGCGCCCCGCGGGCGGGCCTGAGCGGCCCAGGGGCGGGTCCGACGCCTGACGGGCCGGCCCGAGCGCCTGACGGGCCGGCCCGGCCCGTCACGGCGGCCGGATACGCCGACGGCGCGGTCCCCCCGGGGACCGCGCCGTGACGTTTCTGCAGCTTGCGAGGGTGTTCCCGCGCTCAGCTCGCGTCCTCGTCGCGCACCGCGCGACGAGCGTCCGAGTTGAGCACACCCCAGCTGATCAGCTGCTCGGTGAGGATGGACGGCGACTGGTCGTAGATCACGGCCAGCGTGCGCAGGTCGTCCTGGCGGATCGAGAGCACCTTGCCGTTGTAGTCCCCGCGCTGGGACTGGATGGTGGCCGCGTAGCGCTGCAGCGGGCCGGCCTTCTCGGAGGGGACCTGGGTCAGTCTCTCCAGGTCCAGCACCAGGCGCGGCGGCGGCTCGGCCGCACCGCCCGGCGTGCCGCCGGGCAGCAGCTCCTGCACCGGGACACCGTAGAACTCGGCCAGTTCGGCCAGCCGCTGCACCGTCACAGCACGGTCGCCACGCTCGTAGGAGCCGACGACGACCGCCTTCCAGCGTCCCTGGGACTTCTCCTCGACACCGTGCAGGGAGAGACCCTGCTGAGTGCGGATAGCGCGGAGTTTTCCTCCGAGCTGCTTCGCGTAGTCGCTGGACATTGTTCTCCCCGGACGAGAATTTCCTGATCATGACGGTCACGGGGGAGTGGGGGTGATCCCGCGTCCCAAAGAGCGTCCTACCGGTGGGTTCGACGTCTGTTCCGTAACTCACTGTGAGGTTACGTAGAGTAAGGTAGCTGCGTCAAGCCGAATGGGGCAGTCGTGCGAATGGTCTGCTACCTCTGCGTGAACACGACACGACGGATGGCGGGCGGCCCATGATCGCCCTGGTAGCATGGCCAAGGCTCCGGGTGCGACCCGGCGGCCACTCCCGACATCCTTTAAGACCCGTCCCGTGAGGCGGGGAAGGAGGTCCGCTTCGGCATGACCACATCACAGACAGACATTCCGCGTCCGCCGCACCAGGTGCTGGACGGCGCCGACATCTCCCGGGTGATCACCCGGATCGCGCACGAGATCGTGGAGCGCGCGAAGGGCGCCGAGGACGTCGTCCTGCTCGGCATCCACACCCGCGGTGTCCACCTCGCCCGCCGGTTGCACGCCAAGCTGATCCAGATCACCGGGCGCGAGATCCCGCTCGGCACGCTGGACATCACCATGTACCGCGACGACCTGCGGCTCAAGCCCGCCCGGGCGCTGGAGCACACCGAGATCCCGGCCGGCGGCATCGACGGCCGCCTGGTGATCCTCGTCGACGACGTGCTCTTCTCCGGCCGCACGGTGCGCGCCGCGCTCGACGCGCTGGGCGACATCGGCCGCCCCCGGGCCGTGCAGCTGGCCGTCCTGGTCGACCGCGGCCACCGCGAGCTGCCGATCCGCGCCGACTACGTGGGCAAGAACCTGCCGACCTCGCTGCGCGAGGCGGTCCAGGTCCAGCTCGCCGACGCCGACGGGCAGGACGCCGTCCTGGTCGGCGACCGCGACTACGCCGCCCGCAGCTCGCAGGCACTCGCCACCCCGAACCGCCCGGACCCCCAGATTTCGGAGTAATGGTCCCGTGAAGCGCCACCTCGTCTCCGCCGCCGATCTCAGCCGCGACGACGCGCTGCTGATCCTGGACACCGCCGAGGAGCTGGCCCAGCTCTCCGGACGGGCCGTCAAGAAGCTCCCCACGCTGCGCGGTCGCACCGTCGTCAACCTCTTCTTCGAGGACTCCACCCGCACCAAGACCTCCTTCGAGGTCGCCGAGAAGCGGCTGAGCGCCGACGTCATCAACTTCGCCGCCAAGGGCTCCTCGGTCTCCAAGGGCGAGAGCCTCAAGGACACCGCGCTGACCCTGCAGGCGATGGGCGCCGACGCCGTCGTCATCCGGCACCACGCCTCCGGTGCGCCGGCCCGGCTGGCCCAGTCCGACTGGCTGCACGGCAGCGTGATCAACGCCGGCGACGGGACACACGAGCACCCCACCCAGGCCCTGCTGGACGCGCTCACCATGCGCCGCCACCTCAACCCGGGCCTGGGCAACGACCTGAGCGGCCGGCGGATCACTATCGTCGGCGACGTGCTGCACAGCCGGGTGGCCCGCTCCAACGTGCTGCTGCTGCAGACGCTCGGCGCGCAGGTCACCTTCGTGGCCCCGCCCACCCTGCTGCCGATCGGCATCCCGAACTGGCCCTGCGAGGTCAGCTACGACCTGGACGCCGCGCTCGCCAAGACCGACGCGCTGATGATGCTGCGCGTCCAGCGCGAGCGGATGAACGCCGCGTTCTTCCCCACCGAGCGCGAGTACGCGCGCCGCTACGGGATGAACGGCCAGCGGATGGCCAAGCTGCCCGAGCACGCCATCGTCATGCACCCCGGGCCGATGGTGCGCGGGATGGAGATCACCGCCGAGGTGGCCGACTCTCCGCGCTGCACCGCCGTCGAACAGGTCGCCAACGGCGTCTCGATCCGGATGGCCGTCCTGTACCTGCTGCTTGGCGGGGCCGTCTTCAACGACGGTCCCACCGACGCCCCCCGCACCGAAACCAGTGAGGCCGCCCAGTGACCAGCTACCTGATTCGCAACGCCCAGATCCTCGGCGGCCCCGCGCAGGACATCCTCATCACCGACGGTGTGATCAGCGAGATCGGCACCGGCCTGAGCGCCGAGGCCGACGTCGACATCGACGCGCACGGCCTGATCGCCCTGCCGGGCCTGGTCGACCTGCACACCCACCTGCGCGAGCCGGGCCGCGAGGACGCGGAGACCGTGCTGACCGGCACCCAGGCCGCGGCCATGGGCGGCTACACGGCCGTGCACGCGATGGCCAACACCTTCCCGGTGGCCGACACCGCGGGCGTGGTCGAGCAGGTCTGGCGGCTCGGCCGGGCCTCCGGCTACTGCGACGTGCAGCCGGTGGGCGCCGTCACCGTGGGCCTGGAGGGCAAGAAGCTCGCCGAGCTGGGCGCGATGCACGACTCGGCCGCCGGTGTGCGGGTCTTCTCCGACGACGGCAAGTGCGTGGACGACGCGGTGATCATGCGCCGCGCGCTGGAGTACGTGAAGGCCTTCGACGGCGTCGTCGCCCAGCACGCCCAGGAGCCGCGGCTCACCGAGGGCGCCCAGATGAACGAGGGCCAGGTCTCCGGCGAGCTCGGGCTCGGCGGCTGGCCGGCGGTGGCCGAGGAGGCGATCATCGCCCGCGACGTGCTGCTCGCCGCGCATGTCGGCTCGCGGCTGCACGTCTGCCACGTCTCCACGGCGGGCTCGGTGGAGATCATCCGCTGGGCCAAGGCCAAGGGCTGGAACGTCACCGCCGAGGTGACCCCGCACCACCTGCTGCTCACCGACGAGCTGGTGCGCAGCTACGACCCGGTCTACAAGGTCAACCCGCCGCTGCGCACCGCCGAGGACGTGCAGGCGCTGCGCACCGCGCTGGCCGACGGCACCATCGACGCGGTCGCCACCGACCACGCCCCGCACCCCGCGGAGGACAAGGACTGCGAGTGGGCCGCCGCCGCGATGGGCATGGTGGGCCTGGAGACCGCGCTCTCGGTGGTCCAGCAGGCGATGGTCGACACCGGCATGCTGACCTGGGAGGGCGTCGCGGACCGGATGTCGCACCGCCCCGCCCGGATCGGCCGTCTCAGCGGGCACGGACGGCCCGTCTCGGTCGGTGAGCCGGCCAACCTGGTGCTGTTCGATCCCGCGTACCGTGGCAGCGTGAATCCGGACAGCTTCGCCTCCCGCAGCCGCAACACCCCCTACCGCGGGCTCGACCTGCCCGGCCGGGTGCACGCCACCTTCCTGCGCGGGGTGGCCACCGTGCTGGCCGGCGAGCTGGTCGAGCAGGGCGAGCTCGCATGAGCGCCGTGCCCGCCCTGCTGGCCATGGAGAAGGCCAAGGTGCACGACTGGCCGAATTACATCGGCTGGTCGGTCGGCCTGCTGATCGTGATCGCGGTCGTCTACTGGCTGATGCGCCAGGGCTGGAACTGGCGGCGCACCCTGCAGTCCGACCTGGCGGCGCTTCCCGCCGTGCCGGCCGAGACCGGCACGGCCATCCTGGAGAGCAGCGGCCGGTACCACGGCAGCACCATCGCCGGGAGCTGGCTGGAACGGGTCGTGGCGCACGGCCTGGGCGCCCGCAGCCTGGCCGACCTGACCCTCACCGAGCGCGGCCTGCTGGTCCGCCGCCCGGGCCAGGCGGACCTCTGGCTGGCCGCCGGGGACCTGACCGGCGCCCGGACCGACTCCGGCATCGCCGGCAAGGTGGTCCCGGCCGGCCTGCTGGTGGTCGGCTGGCGGCTGGCCGGCCCCGGCGGGGAGACCGGCACCGAGCTGGAATCCGGCTTCCGGCTGGACCACCCGGACGACCACGCGGCCTGGGTCACCGCGATCGCACAACTCGCAACACAGCCGGCCCCGGCCGGTACGACGAAGACGGAAGGCGTAACACCATGACCGCACCTGCCCCCACCGCGCCGCGCCCCTGGCGCGACCGCGTGCCCGCCGTGCTGGTGCTGGAGGACGGTCGCACCTTCCGCGGCCAGGCGTACGGCGCGATCGGCGAGACCTTCGGCGAGGCCGTCTTCAACACCGGCATGTCCGGCTACCAGGAGACCCTCACCGACCCCTCCTACCACCGCCAGGTGGTCGTGATGACCGCCCCGCAGATCGGCAACACCGGCGTCAACGACGAGGACCCCGAGTCCAAGCGGATCTGGGTGGCCGGTTACGTCGTGCGCGACCCCGCCCGGGTCCCGTCCAACTGGCGCTCGCAGCGCTCGCTGGACGCCGAGCTGATCGAGCAGGGCGTGGTCGGCATCAGCGGGATCGACACCCGCGCCCTCACCCGCCACCTGCGCGAGCGCGGGGCGATGCGGGTGGGCATCTTCTCCGGACCGGCGCTGGCCGAGCCGGCCGAGCTGCTGAGCCGGGTGCTCCGGGCGCCGGAGATGAAGGGCGCCGACCTGTGCGCCGAGGTGGCCACCAACGAGCCGTACATCGTCCCGGCGATCGGTGAGAAGAAGTTCACCGTGGCCGCGGTCGACCTCGGCATCAAGGCGATGACCCCGCAGCGGATGGCCGAGCGCGGCATCGAGGTGCACGTGCTGCCCGCGAACGCGACGGCCGAGGACATCTACGCCGTGCAGCCCGACGGCGTCTTCTTCTCCAACGGCCCCGGCGACCCGGCCACCGCCGACCACCAGGTCGCGGTGCTGCGCGAGGTGCTGAGCCGCCGGACCCCGTTCTTCGGCATCTGCTTCGGCAACCAGATCCTGGGCCGCGCGCTGGGCTTCGGGACCTACAAGCTCAAGTACGGCCACCGCGGCATCAACCAGCCGGTGCAGGACCGCACCACCGGCAAGGTCGAGGTCACCGCGCACAACCACGGCTTCGCCGTCCAGGCCCCGCTGGACCAGGTGAGCGACACCCCGTTCGGGCGCGCCGAGGTCTCCCACGTCTGCCTCAACGACGACGTGGTGGAGGGCCTGCAGTGCCTGGACACGCCCGCCTTCAGCGTGCAGTACCACCCCGAGGCGGCGGCAGGCCCGCACGACGCCGCCTACCTGTTCGACCGCTTCGTCGAGCTGATCGCCGCTGCCCCGACCCGCACCACCGCAGGGAGCTGACCCGTGCCGAAGCGCACTGACATCAAGTCCGTCCTGGTCATCGGCTCCGGCCCGATCGTCATCGGCCAGGCGGCCGAGTTCGACTACTCCGGCACCCAGGCCTGCCGGGTGCTGCGGGCCGAGGGCCTGCGGGTCGTGCTGGTGAACTCCAACCCGGCCACGATCATGACCGACCCGGAGATCGCCGACGCCACCTACGTCGAGCCGATCACCCCCGACTTCGTCGAGCGGATCATCGCCAAGGAGCGCCCCGACGTGCTCCTGCCCACGCTGGGCGGGCAGACCGCGCTGAACACCGCCATCTCGCTGCACGAGAACGGCACGCTGGCCAAGTACGACGTCGAGCTGATCGGCGCCAATGTCGAGGCGATCCACAAGGGCGAGGACCGCCAGCTCTTCAAGGGCGTGGTGGAGGCCGTCAACGCCAAGATCGGCCACGGCGAGTCGGCCCGCTCGGTGATCTGCCACTCGATGGAGGACGTGCTGGCGGGCGTCGAGACGCTCGGCGGCTACCCCGTCGTGGTCCGCCCCTCCTTCACCATGGGCGGCGCCGGTTCCGGCTTCGCGCACGACGAGGAGGACCTGCGCCGGATCGCCGGCCAGGGCCTGGCGCTGTCGCCGACCACCGAGGTGCTCCTGGAGGAGTCCATCCTCGGCTGGAAGGAGTACGAGCTCGAGCTGATGCGCGACCGCAACGACAACGTCGTGGTGGTCTGCTCGATCGAGAACTTCGACCCGATGGGCGTGCACACCGGCGACTCGATCACGGTCGCGCCGGCCATGACGCTCACCGACCGCGAGTACCAGACGCTGCGTGACATCGGCATCGCGATCATCCGCGAGGTCGGCGTCGACACCGGTGGCTGCAACATCCAGTTCGCGATCAACCCGGTCGACGGCCGCATCATCGTGATCGAGATGAACCCCCGGGTCTCCCGCTCCTCGGCGCTGGCCTCCAAGGCGACCGGCTTCCCGATCGCCAAGATCGCCGCCAAGCTCGCCGTCGGCTACACGCTGGACGAGATCCCCAACGACATCACCGAGGAGACCCCGGCCTCCTTCGAGCCGTCCCTCGACTACGTGGTGGTCAAGGTCCCGCGCTTCGCCTTCGAGAAGTTCCCGAGCGCGGACGCCACGCTGACCACCACCATGAAGTCGGTCGGCGAGGCGATGGCGCTGGGCCGCAACTTCCCCGAGGCGCTCAACAAGGCGCTGCGCTCGCTGGAGAAGAAGGGCTCGCAGTTCACCTGGGTCGGCGAGGTGGGCGACAAGGCGGAGCTGCTGACCAAGGCGCAGGTGCCCACCGACGGCCGGATCAACACCGTGATGCAGGCGATCCGGGCCGGCGCCACCCAGGAGGAGGTCTTCGAGGCGACCCGGATCGACCCGTGGTTCGTCGACCAGCTCTTCCTGCTCAACGAGATCGCCGTCGAGCTGGCCGAGAGCGACAAGCTCGACGCCGAGCTGCTGCGCCATGCCAAGCGGCACGGCTTCTCCGACCAGCAGGTCGGTGAGATCCGCGGCCTGAAGCCGGACGTGGTCCGCGAGGTGCGGCACGCGCTCGGCATCCGTCCGGTCTTCAAGACGGTCGACACCTGCGCCGCCGAGTTCGCCGCCAGGACCCCGTACTTCTACTCCTCCTACGACGAGGAGAGCGAGGTCGCCCCGCGCACCAAGCCCGCGGTGATCATCCTGGGCTCGGGCCCGAACCGGATCGGTCAGGGCATCGAGTTCGACTACTCCTGCGTGCACGCCTCCTTCGCGCTCGCGGACGCCGGCTACGAGACCGTCATGGTCAACTGCAACCCGGAGACCGTCTCCACCGACTACGACACCTCCGACCGGCTCTACTTCGAGCCGCTCACCCTGGAGGACGTGCTGGAGATCGTCCACGCCGAGCAGCAGGCCGGTCCGCTGGCGGGTGTGATCGTGCAGCTCGGCGGCCAGACCCCGCTGGGCCTGGCGCAGGCGCTGAAGGACAACGGCGTGCCGATCGTGGGCACCCAGCCCGAGGCGATCGACCTGGCCGAGGAGCGCGGCGCCTTCGGCCGGGTGCTGCGGGACGCCGGCCTGCCGGCGCCCAAGCACGGCACCGCCTTCTCCTTCGAGGAGGCCAAGGCCATCGCCGACGAGATCGGCTACCCGGTGCTGGCCCGCCCCTCCTACGTGCTCGGCGGGCGCGGCATGGAGATCGTCTACGACGAGCCCTCGCTCGCCTCCTACCTGGAGCGGCACGCCGGTCTGATCTCCGAGCACCCGGTGCTGATCGACCGCTTCCTCGACGACGCGGTGGAGATCGACGTCGACGCGCTCTACGACGGCACCGAGCTCTACCTCGGCGGCGTGATGGAGCACATCGAGGAGGCCGGCATCCACTCCGGCGACTCGGCCTGCGCGCTGCCGCCGATCACGCTGGGCGGCCACGACATCAAGCGGCTGCGCACCTCCACCGAGGCGATCGCCAAGGGCGTCGGGGTGCGCGGTCTGATCAACATCCAGTTCGCGCTCTCCGGGGACATCCTCTACGTGCTGGAGGCCAACCCGCGCGCCTCGCGGACCGTGCCGTTCACCTCCAAGGCGACCGCCGTGCCGCTGGCCAAGGCGGCGGCCCGGATCTCGCTCGGCGCCACCATCGCCGAGCTGCGCGCCGAGGGCCTGCTGCCGGCCGAGGGCGACGGCGGCACGCTGCCGGCCGACTGCCCGATCTCGGTCAAGGAGGCCGTGATGCCGTGGAGCCGCTTCCGCGACATCCACGGCCGCGGCGTGGACACCGTGCTCGGCCCGGAGATGCGTTCGACCGGTGAGGTCATGGGCATCGACAAGGTCTTCGGCACCGCGTACGCCAAGGCCCAGGCCGGTGCGTACGGCGCGCTGCCGACCAAGGGCAAGGTCTTCGTCTCGGTGGCCAACCGCGACAAGCGCAACCTGGTCTTCCCGGCCCGGGCGCTGGTCGAGCTGGGCTTCGAGGTGCTCGCCACCGCCGGCACCGCCGAGGTGCTGCAGCGCGGCGGGATCCCCTCCACCCTGGTGCGCAAGCACAGCGAGGGCGAGGGCCCGAACGGCGAGCGGACCATCGTGCAGCTGATCCACGACGGCGAGGTCGACCTGATCATCAACACCCCGTACGGCACCGGCGGCCGACTGGACGGCTACGAGATCCGCACCGCGGCCGTCTCCCGCGGGGTGCCCTGCCTGACCACCGTGCAGGCGATGGGCGCGGCCGTGCAGGGCATCGACGCCCTGACCCGTGGCGACGTCGGGGTGATGTCGCTGCAGGAGCACGCGGCGATGATCAACTCCGCCCGCCAGTAGGACGATCCTGTGTGGGGGGCACCGTGCCTCGGTGCCCCCCACAGCCATGCGAGGAGCCCCCTGTGTACAAGCTGCTGTTCAATCTGGTCTTCCGGAAGATGGACCCCGAGAAGGCCCACCACCTGGCGTTCTTCTGGATCCGGCTGGCCGCCTCGGTGCCGGGCCTGCGGCAGCTGGTCGCCCTGGTGCTGGCCCCGCGCGACAAGGCGCTGCGCACCACCGCGCTCGGCCTGGACCTGCCGGGCCCGTTCGGCCTGGGCGCCGGGTTCGACAAGAACGCGGTGGGCATCGACGGCCTGGCGATGCTCGGCTTCGACTACGTGGAGATCGGCACGGTCACCGGTGAGCCGCAGCCCGGCAACCCGGCGCCGCGGCTGTTCCGCCTGGTGGACGACCGTGCGCTGATCAACCGGATGGGCTTCAACAACCAGGGCTCGGCCCGGATCGCGGCCCGCCTGGCGCAGCGCCAGCGCGGCTCGCTCTCGCCGGTGGTCGGCGTCAACATCGGCAAGACCAAGGTGGTCGAGGAGGCCGACGCGGTGGCCGACTACGTCAAGAGCACCGAGCGCCTGGCCAAGTACGCGGACTACCTGGTGGTCAACGTCTCCTCGCCGAACACCCCGGGGCTGCGCAACCTGCAGGCCGTCTCGCACCTGGGCCCGCTGCTGAGCGCCGTGCGCGAGGCCGCCGACCGGTCCACCCCGCACCACGTGCCGCTGCTGGTGAAGATCGCGCCCGACCTGGCCGACGAGGACGTGGACGCGGTCGCCGACCTGGCGCTCGAGCTGGGCCTGGACGGCATCATCGCCACCAACACCACGATCGGCCGCGAGGGGCTGCGCGAGCCGGCCGCCCGGATCGAGGAGATCGGGATGGGCGGGCTCTCCGGGGCGCCGCTGAAGGAGCGCTCGCTGGAGGTGCTGCGGCGGCTGCGCAAGCGGACCGACGGGCGGCTCACGCTGGTCTCGGTCGGCGGGATCGAGACTGCCGAGGACGCCTGGCAGCGGATCATCGCCGGGGCCGACCTGGTGCAGGGCTACAGCGCCTTCATCTACGAGGGGCCGTTCTGGATGCGCCGGGTGCACAAGGGCCTGAGCCTGCGGTTGCGCCGCGCGGGCTTCGGGAGCCTGGCGGAGGCCGTGGGTTCGGCGGCCTGATCCGGCAGCCCGGCTCGGCAGCCCCGACCGACAGTGTGATCATCTGACGGTATGTCATAAATCGGGGGGATGTGACAGCCGACAGCCTGGTTTGGGAGAGTTCCGGGAGCCAGCCAACCCAGAAGCAGCCAGAGCGGTCGAAAGGGGCCTGTCCATGGCCAACCCCCTGCAGCTGCGGGCCGAGGTGCTCGCCAACCATCCCGAAGGGGCGTACCACCGCCTGGTGCTGCACGCCCCAGGGGTGCCGCAACGGGTGCGGCCCGGCCACTTCGCCACCCTGGCGGTGGGCGGGCCCGGCTCGGCCCTGGTGCTGCGCCGGCCCTTCGCGATCCACCGGGCCGACCCGCAGGCCGGCACGATCGAGCTGGTGATCGCCCCGAAGGCGGCCGGCAGCCGGGAGCTGGCCGGCGCCCGGGTGGGCGAGCGGCTCGACCTGATCGCCCCGCTCGGCACGCCGTTCCCGCTGCCCGAGCAGCCCGTCAGCGCCCTGCTGGTGGCCGGCGGCTACGGCAGCGCACCGCTGTTCGCACTGGGCGCCGAGATCCGGCGGCGCGGCGGGCGGATCGGCTTCGTCCTCGGCGCGGCCGGCACCGGGGGGCTCTACGGCGTCGACCAGGCCCGCGCACTCACCCAGGACGTCCTGCTGCTCACCGAGGACGGCTCGACGGGGCTGGCCGGGCGGGTCACCGACCCGCTGGCCGAGGCGATCCGGGCGATCGGGGCCACCGTGGTCTACGCCTGCGGCCCGATGGCGATGCTGCGGGCCGTCAGCGAGATCGCCGTCGCCCACGAGGTGCGGGTGCACACCGCGGTCGAGGAGGCGATGGCCTGCGGGACGGGCATCTGCATGACCTGCGTGCTGCCGGTGGTCGGCGAGGACGGGCGCAGCCGGTTCGTCCGCTCCTGCACCGAGGGACCGGTCTTCGACGGGGCCCGGGTGCGCTGGGCGGACATCGGCAGCGTCCCCGACGACCTGGAGGGCGCCGCCGCGATGGGAGGAGGGCTGCGATGACGGCACGGTTCACGGCTACCGAGGTCGACCCCGAGGACGTCGACCTCAGCGCACCACTGGGCAGCCGCACGCTGCCCAACCCGCTCAGCACCGCCTCCGGTTGCGCCGGGTACGGGCGGGAGCTGGCCCGGTTCGTCCCGCTGGACGCGCTGGGCACCGTGACCACCAAGACGATCATGCCCTACCCGCGCTCCGGGCAGGCCACCCCGCGGCTGGCCGAGACGCCCTCCGGCATGCTCAACGCGATCGGCCTGCAGGGCGCGGGGATCGAGCACTTCGTGCGCCACGAGCTGCCCTGGCTGGCCGAGCGCGGCGCCCGGGTGCTGGTGTCGATCGCGGGGGAGCGGCTGGAGGAGTTCACCGAGACCGCCGAGCGCCTGAACGGGCAGCCCGGGGTGGTCGGCCTCGAACTCAACATCTCCTGCCCCAACGTGGCCGACCGCGGGCTGGTCTTCGCCCGCAACCCCGCCACCTCGTACGACGTGGTGCGCGCGGTGCGGAAAATCACCGACGCCGAGCTGCCGGTCTATGCCAAGCTCTCGCCCGACGTCACCTCGATCACCGAGATCGCGGCGGCCTGTGTGCAGGCCGGGGCCGACGGCCTGTCGATGATCAACACCTCGCTCGGCCTGGCCGTCGACCTGGACACGCTGCGCCCCGCGCTGGCCGGCGGCACCGGCGGCCTCTCCGGGCCCGCGCTGCGGCCGATCGCCGTGCGCTGCGTCTACCAGGTGCACGCCGCGATGCTGGCCGGCCGGATCCCGCAGGTGCCGATCCTGGGCATGGGCGGGATCCGCAGCGGGCGCGACGCACTCGAGTTCACCCTGGCCGGCGCCAGCGGGGTGGCCGTGGGGACCGCGCTCTTCCAGGATCCGGCCGCTCCCCAGCGCATCCTCGCCGAGCTGCGCGCCGAACTGGCGACGCGCGGCTTCGCCAAGTACACCGACGCGGTGGGCTACGCCCACCGCCCCTCCTCGCCCGCGGGCCCGCCCCGCCGGCCCTCTTCCACCGAAAGGCCCTCATGACCCTCGCTCCCTTCGGCGCCCGGCTGCGCCACGCCATGGACGACCGCGGCCAGCTCTGCGTGGGCATCGACCCGCACGCCGCCCTGCTCTCCGCCTGGGGACTGGGCGACGACCTGGCGGGCCTGACGACCTTCAGCCGCACCGTGGTCGAGGCGCTCGCCGACCGGGTGGCCGTGCTCAAGCCGCAGGCCGCCTTCTTCGAGCGGTTCGGCAGTAAGGGCGTCGCCGTCCTGGAGCGGACCGTGGCCGAGGCCCGGGCGGCCGGCGCGCTGGTGGTGATGGACGCCAAGCGCGGCGACATCGGCTCCACCATGGCCGCCTACGCCGAGGCCTTCCTGCTGCCCGACAGCCCGCTGTTCTCCGACGCCCTCACCGTCAGCCCCTACCTCGGCTTCGGCTCGCTGCGCCCGGCGCTCGACCTGGCCCGCGAGCACGGCTGCGGCATCTTCGCGCTCGCGCTGACCTCCAACCCCGAGGGCTTCGAGGTGCAGCGCGCGATGGCGCCGAACAACGTCAGCGTCGCCCAGCAGGTGCTGCGGCACCTGGCCGCGGAGAACGCCGGCGCCGAGCCGCTCGGCTCCTTCGGTGCGGTGGTCGGCGCCACGCTGGCCGACGCGGGAGTGGAACTGGCCATCAACGGGCCGCTGCTGGCTCCCGGGATCGGCGCCCAGGGCGCGACGATGGCCGACCTGCCGCGGGTCTTCGGTGCGTCCGTAGCCGACGTAGTGCCGAGCGTGAGTCGCGACGTACTCAAGCACGGACCGTCCGTGACGGCCCTGCGGGAGGCCGCGCAGCGCTTCGTCGACGATGTGAGGGCTGTCACACTCGCTTGACGAGGAGGGCCCAAACCGGGCCGTTTTCTCCCGAAAAGTCCTGGCCTACCTGTGCTGACCAGGACTTTTCGGCTTCTTTTCCTGACGTGGGCGCGCAATGCGGGTAGTGTCCGGCGGTAGGTGCCCTCGGTGGTGCGATTCTCGTTGCTCTCGCAGGTCAGAGTGGCTAGGTTCCACTGCGGTCGTAGTCCGAACGGGCTGTGGCAGGCGCCTGGTTCGACCAATGTCCTAGCACTTCATTTCCTTCCAGACCCTGAGGTGAACGGCGTGGCTCTTCCGCCCCTTACCCCTGAACAGCGCTCCGCCGCGCTGGCCAAGGCCGCCGAGGCTCGCAAGGAGCGCGCTGAGGTGAAGAACCGGCTCAAGCACTCGGGAGCCTCCCTGCACGAGGTCATCAAGTCCGGCAAAGAGGACAACGATGTCATCGGCAAGATGAAGGTCTCCGCACTGCTGGAGAGCCTTCCGGGCGTCGGCAAGGTCCGCGCCAAGCAGATCATGGAGCGTCTCGGCATCAGTGAGAGCCGCCGGGTCCGTGGTCTTGGTACGAACCAGATCTCCGCGCTGGAGCGGGAGTTCGGCGCCACGTCGTCCTGACGCGCGCCGGTTCGGCACCGGGTGGTCCCGGGTCCGTCCAGGATCCGGGATAATCGGTGCATGAGTGAACGTCCGCGGCTGACCGTGCTCTCCGGCCCTTCGGGGGTCGGCAAGAGCACGGTCGTCGCTCATATGAGGCAACAGCACCCCGAGGTCTGGCTCTCGGTGTCGGCGACCACCCGGCACCCGCGGCCCGGCGAGAAGGACGGGGTCCATTACCACTTCGTCGACAGCGACGAGTTCGACAAGATGGTCGCGAACGGCGAACTGCTGGAGTGGGCCGTCTTCGCCGGCAACAAGTACGGCACCCCGCGTGCGGCCGTCGAGGCCAAGCTGGAGCGCGGCGAGCCGGTGCTGCTGGAGATCGACCTGCAGGGCGCCCGCCAGGTGCGCGAGTCGATGCCGGAGGCACAGCTGGTCTTCCTGGCTCCGCCGAGCTGGGAGGAGCTGGTCCGCCGGCTCACCGGTCGGGGCACCGAGCCCCAGGCGGTGATCGACGAGCGGCTGGCCGCCGCCAAGGTCGAACTGGCCGCCGAGCCGGAGTTCGACACCACGCTGGTGAACACCTCGGTCGAGCAGGTGGCGACCGAGCTGCTAGCCTTGCTCGGTGTAGACTGATCCGATCTTCTCTGCTAGCGGTTCACAGTGATCCGTGACCGGGGAATCGACATCAGGCGTTCTGTTTTTTCCACCCTTTCGGAAGGTTTTCGCGTGTCCTCTTCCATGACCGCGCCCGAGGGCATCATCAACCCGCCGATCGACGAGCTGCTTGAGGCCACGGACTCCAAGTACAGCCTGGTGATCTACGCGGCCAAGCGTGCCCGTCAGATCAACGCCTACTACTCGCAGCTCGGCGAGGGTCTGCTGGAGTACGTCGGCCCGCTGGTCGACACCCACGTGCACGAGAAGCCGCTGTCGATCGCGCTGCGCGAGATCAACGCGGGCATGCTCACCGCGGAGGCCGTCGACGCCGCCTGATGCGACGTGTGGAAGGGCCCGCCGGATTCGTCCGGCGGGCCCTTCTGTGTGCGCTGATCGCAGACCCCCGGCGGATCCTGTGAAGCGGACCCCCGGCGGACCCTACTAAGGTGAACGCGCATCTTTTGAGCGAATGGAGTCCCATGAGCCAGCCCCGGGTGGTCCTCGGTGTGAGCGGTGGCATCGCCGCCTACAAGGCGTGCGAGCTGCTGCGGCGTTTCAGCGAGTCCGGTCACCAGGTCACCGTGGTGCCCACCGCGGCGGCGCTGCACTTCGTGGGCGAGGCGACCTGGGCGGCGCTGTCCGGGCGGCCCGCCGCCACCGAGACCTGGGACCGGGTGCACGAGGTCCCGCACGTGCGGATCGGGCAGCAGGCCGACCTGGTCGTGGTGGCGCCGGCCACCGCCGACCTGCTGGCCAAGGCCGCCCACGGGCTGGCCGACGACCTGCTCACCAACACCCTGCTGACGGCGCGCTGCCCGGTGGTCTTCGCCCCGGCGATGCACACCGAGATGTGGGAGCACCCGGCCACCCAGGAGAACGTGGCCACCCTGCGGCGGCGCGGTGCGATCGTGCTGGACCCGGCGGTGGGCCGGCTGACCGGGGCGGACACCGGCAAGGGCCGGCTGCCCGACCCGGACGCGATCTTCGCCGCCTGCCGCCGGGTGCTGGCCCGCGGTGCGGCGGCGCCCGACCTGGCGGGCCGTCATGTGGTGGTCTCGGCCGGCGGCACCCGCGAGCCGCTGGACCCGGTGCGCTACCTGGGCAACCGCTCCTCCGGGAAGCAGGGCTACGCGCTGGCCACCACCGCCGCGGCGCGCGGTGCCCGGGTGACGCTGCTGTCCGCCAACGTCGGGCTGCCGGACCCGGCCGGGGTCGATGTGGTCAAGGTCACCACCGCGCTGGAGCTGCGCGAGGCGGCGGTGAAGGCGGCGGCCGAGGCCGACGTGGTGGTGATGGCCGCGGCCGTGGCCGACTTCCGGCCGGCCGAGTACGCGGCGGCGAAGATCAAGAAGCGGGACGGCGTGGAGCCCGCGCCCGTCGCCCTTGTCCGCAATCCGGACATCCTGGCGGAACTGTCCGGCCACCGGGCCCGCCCGGGTCAGTTGGTGGTGGGCTTCGCCGCGGAGACCGACCAGGTGCTCGCCAACGGCCGGGCCAAGCTCGCCCGCAAGGGCTGCGACCTGCTGGTGGTGAACGAGGTCGGCGAGGCCAAGGGCTTCGGGACCGACACCAACGAGGCCGTGGTGCTGGCTGCCGACGGCTCCGAACACCCGGTCGCACCAGGGCCGAAGGAGGATCTGGCCGACGCGGTCTGGGATCTGGTCGCGGCCCGGCTGGACGGCGCCGGGCAGTCCTGAGCGGGGCCGGCCCGGCCGACGTGATCTGGCGCACGTGTTCGACCGCGGAGACGGTTGGTCCGCTGGTCGGGCGGGCTGTGGGCCGATGGTTGGTCTGCCCACCACGTGAGACGCAGCGTCCGTGAATCGGCGAAAGGAGTGTCGAAGGTCGATAGCCGACCGTTACACTCCAGGAATCAAGTCTTTCCGGATGCCCTTCGATCGGGGGCATTCAGTCAGCAGCCGCTGCAACCCCAGGGAGCGCTGTGTCTCGCCGCCTGTTCACCTCGGAGTCCGTGACCGAGGGACACCCCGACAAGATCGCTGACCAGATCAGCGACACCATTCTCGACGCCCTGCTCAAGGACGACCCGACCTCCCGGGTCGCCGTCGAGACGCTGATCACCACCGGCCAGGTGCACGTGGCCGGCGAGGTCACCACCAAGGCGTACGCGCCGATCGCGCAGCTGGTGCGCGAGAAGATCCTGGAGATCGGGTACGACAGCTCGAAGAAGGGCTTCGACGGCGCCTCCTGCGGCGTCTCGGTCTCGATCGGCTCGCAGTCCCCGGACATCGCGCAGGGCGTCGACACCGCCCACGAGCACCGGGTCGACGGCGAGGACGACGAGCTGGACCGGCAGGGCGCCGGCGACCAGGGCCTGATGTTCGGGTACGCGTGCGACGACACCCCTGAGCTGATGCCGCTCCCGATCACCCTGGCGCACCGCCTGTCGCGCCGGCTGACCGAGGTGCGCAAGAACGGGACCATCCCCTACCTGCGCCCCGACGGCAAGACCCAGGTCACCATCGAGTACGACGGCGACAAGGCCGTGCGGGTCGACACCGTGGTGGTCTCCACCCAGCACGCCAGTGACATCGACCTGGACTCGCTGCTCGCGCCCGACATCCGCGAGTTCGTGGTCGAGCCGGTGCTGGCGGGTGTGGACATCGACACCTCGAACTACCGCCTGCTGGTCAACCCGACCGGTCGCTTCGAGATCGGCGGCCCGATGGGCGACGCCGGTCTGACCGGCCGCAAGATCATCATCGACACCTACGGCGGCATGGCCCGCCACGGTGGCGGTGCCTTCTCCGGCAAGGACCCGTCCAAGGTCGACCGCTCGGCCGCCTACGCGATGCGCTGGGTCGCCAAGAACATCGTCGCCGCGGGCCTGGCCCGCCGCGCCGAGGTGCAGGTCGCGTACGCGATCGGCAAGGCCGAGCCGGTGGGCCTGTTCGTGGAGACCTTCGGCACCGAGACCGCCCCGGTCCTGAAGATCCAGGAAGCCGTCACCCGGGTCTTCGACCTGCGTCCGGCCGCCATCATCCGCGACCTGGACCTGCTGCGGCCCATCTACTCCCAGACCGCCGCCTACGGCCACTTCGGCCGCGAGCTGCCGGACTTCACCTGGGAGCGCACCGACCGCGCCGAGCAGCTGAAGGCGGCTGTCGGGGCCTGATCCCCAGCACCGCGCGGGGCCAGCGGGCCCTTCGCGTCGACCGCGGCGGCGGCGTCCATCCCCAGGGTGGGCGCCGCCGCCGCGGTCTGTCCGTGTCACGTGGTACCACTGGACCCGGGTGATCCACGGTGGCGGCACGGGAAAGGGGGCCGGCGAGCCCATGAGCAGCGACGACACGCCCCCGGGCGGGCCGCCGGAGCAGCTGGCGCTGATCCGTGAGACGGTGCGCCGGGCCAAGCCGCGCACCTGGCACGGCGCGCACCTGGCCGAGGAGCTGCCGGTGGCCCGGGTGGTGGTCGACAAGGGCCTGCTCCACCTCGACCAGTTCTTCGACTACGCGGTGCCGGTCGCGATGGCCGAAGCCGCCCAGCCGGGCGTGCGGGTCCGGGTCCGGTTCGGCGCCCGGGTCAGCGCCGCGGGCCGCCGCGAGGGCGGCGAGCTGCACGACGGTTTCATCGTGGCCCGGCTGGCGAGCAGCGACTACCGCGGCCCGCTCGCCCCGCTGGCCCAAGTGCTCTCCGCCGAGCGGGTGCTGACCCCGGCCCTGCTGAAGCTCAGCCGCACCATCGCCGACCGCTACGCCGGCACCCTGGCCGACGTGCTGCAGCTGGCCGTGCCGCCGCGGCACGCCAAGGCCGAGGCGCAGCCCTCGCCGGCCCCGCTGCCGGCGCCCGCCGCGCCGGCCGCCGGCAGCTGGCAGCGCTATCCGCAGGGGCCCGAGTTCCTGAGCGCGCTGACCGCCGGGCACACCCCGCGCGCGGTCTGGACGGCGCTGCCCGGACCGAGCTGGCCGCAGGAGATCGCGCTGGCGGTGGCCGCCACGCTGGCCGGCGGGCGCGGCGCCCTGGTGGTGCTGCCCGACGGGCGGGCGGTGGCCCGGGTGGATGCGGCGCTCACCGAGCTGCTCGGCGGCTCCGGGCACCACGCGGTGCTCACCGCCGACCTCGGCCCCAAGGACCGCTACCGCAACTGGCTCGCCGTCAGCAGGGGTTCGGTGCGCGCGGTGCTCGGCACCCGGGCCACGGTCTTCGCGCCCGTGCACGACCTGGGCCTGCTGGTGGTCTGGTCGGACGGCGACAGCAGCCACAGCGACCCGCGGGCACCCCATCCGCACGTGCGCGAGGTCGCGCTGCTGCGCGCTGCCGAGGAGGGGGCCGCCGTGCTGGTCGGAGGGCTCGCGATGACAGTGGAGAGTGCACAGCTGCTGCGCACGGGCTGGGCCCGTCCGCTGGCCGCCGACCGCGCGGTGGTGCGCGAGGTCGCGCCGCGGGTGCGCACCGTCGGCGAGGCCGACCAGGCCAGGGACGCCGCCGCGCAGGTCGCCCGGCTGCCCTCGGTGGCCTGGCAGGCGGCGCGCGAGGCGCTGCGCAGCGGCCCGGTGCTCGTCCAGGTGCCGCGCCGCGGCTACGTGCCGCGGCTGGCCTGTGGGCGCTGCCGCACCCCGGCCCGCTGCACGCACTGCGCCGGGCCGTTGGAGGCCGTCGGCGCCGGGGAGGCGCTGCAGTGCGCCTGGTGCGGGGTCGCCGCGCTGGACTGGCACTGCGAGGAGTGCGGCTCGTTCCGGCTGCGCGCGCAGGTGGTGGGCGCCCGGCGGACGGCCGAGGAGCTGGGCAAGGCCTTCCCGGGGATCCCGGTGCGGACCTCGGGCCGGGACGCGGTGCTGGCCGGGGTGTCGGCCGAGCCGGCGCTGGTGATCTCCACGCCCGGGGCCGAGCCGGTGGCCGAGGGCGGTGGGTACGCCGCCGCGCTGCTGCTGGACGGGTGGGCCCTGCTCAGCCGGCCCGACCTGCGCTCCGGGGAGGAGACGCTGCGGCTGTGGCTGGCGGCGGCCGCGCTGGTGCGGCCGGCCACCGAGGGCGGCCAGGTGGTCGTGGTGGCCGAGCCCACCGCGCGGCCGGTGCAGGCGCTGGTGCGCTGGGACCCGGCCGGGCACGCGGACCTGGAGCTGGCGGAGCGGGCGCAGCTGGGCTTCCCGCCGGTCTCCCGGATGGCCTCGGTCACCGGGACGCCCGCCGCGGTGGCCGATCTGCTCGGGCTCACCCGGCTGCCCGAGGGGGCGGACCTGCTCGGCCCGGTGCCGCTGCCGCCGCTGCGCGGTCAGGAGCAGGAGCGTGCCCTGCTGCGGGTGCGCCCGGGGCAGGGCGGGGCACTGACCGCGGCGCTGAAGGCGGCGCAGATCGCGCGGGTCGCGTTGCGGGGGGCGGAGCCGGTGAAGGTGCGGATCGATCCGACCGACATCGGGTGAGGTCGGGCTCGCTGCCCGGAGCAGGGCCGACCCTGGGTGCAGGAAGTCGGGGAGGCCGACTTCCTGCGCACTGGGGCTCGGGCGTGCGGCGGGATGCGGTGACGGGGCGTCAGACGGTGCCGCTCAGAGGGCGTCGCGCGGAAGGTCAGCCGCGCAGCGGGATGCCGGGCCGGTCGAGACCGCCCTGGCGCGCCGCCGGGACGGAGCGGGCGAGCGGGACGCCGGCCGGGGCCGGGGTCTGGGCCGGCGGGGCGGGCGTCTCCTCCGCGCGCAGGTCGTCGCGCGGTGCGGCCGGAGCCGGCAGCGTGGCACCCAGCGCCGCCGGGCCACCGGGCACGCCGCCGGCCGCCGCCGCGCCCAGCAGCTCGGTCGCCGAGCGGCGCATCCCGTACCTGCGGTGCACCGCCTGCTTGGTCACCCCGAGGGCGGAGCCCACCGAGTCCCAGGAGAAGCCGAGCGCCCGGTCGAACTCCACCGCCGCCGCCACCAGGGTCTCCACGCTCTCGCGCAGCTCCTGGGCCAGCCGTACGGTCGGCGCGGGCGCCCGCCCGTACACCACGAAACCGCCCGAGCTGCTGGGGCGCCGGGGCCGGTAGACATTGCCCAACTGGGCGGTGAGGGTACGCAGGGCGTCGACCTGGCGGCGGACCCGCTCGATGTCGCGCACCAGCAGGTGCAGGCTCGCCCGTGCCCGGGTGTCGTGGTTGATCTGCTCGGCCATCGTGCTCAGGCCACCTTCCGTGCAAATGATGGGGCCTCGCGCCGGCCCGGTGAAACTCACGGTCAATCTCTTTTGACCAACGCCGAAGCGGGGTCCGGGGTCACGCGTGAGTGCGCTCCGGGATCCGGGAGGCGGGATTCGGGATCCCGGCCGCGCCGCATAGACTGACGTGCTGCCCGTATGAACGCCTGCCCGAGACCGCCGACCGAGAAGGAGCCCGCCGCCGTGGCGATCCAGCCGATCCGGATCTTCGGTGACCCGGTCCTGCGCGCCAAGGCGCAGCCGGTGACCACCTTCGACAAGGAACTGCGCACCCTCGTCAAGGACCTGACCGAGACCATGCTGGACGCGCCGGGCGCGGGCCTGGCCGCGCCGCAACTCGGCATCTCGCTGCGGGTGTTCACCTACCACGTGGACGGCGTGACCGGTCATCTGATCAACCCCGACCTGTCGTTGACGGAGGAGGAGCAGGACGGCCCCGAGGGCTGCCTGTCGCTGCCCGGACTGCGGTTCGACACCAAGCGCGCGTTCGGCGTGGTGGCCCGCGGGTTCAACGAGTACGGCGACCCGGTGACCGTCGAGGGCACCCAGTTGCTGGCCCGCTGCATCCAGCACGAGACGGACCACCTGGACGGGATCATCTTCATCGACCGGCTGGACCGGGAGACCCGCAAGGCGGCGATGCGGGCGATCCGCGAGGCCGAGTGGGGCGACGGTCCGGCCCCCGAGCTGCGGATATCGCCGCACAGCACGTTCGGGCCGATCCGCTGACCGCCGTTCGCCGCTCCTGACCCTCCCGTTCGCCGCTTCTGACGCTCTCGTCAACTCGACTGATCCGAAGGACTACTGCCTTGCGTCTCGTCTTCGCCGGAACCCCCGAGGTCGCCGTCCCCGCGCTGGAGGCGCTGCTCGCCTCGGAGCGGCACGAGGTGGTCGCGGTGGTCACCCGTCCCGACGCCCCCGCCGGGCGCGGACGCAAGCTGGTGGCGAGCCCCGTCGGCCAGCGGGCGGCGGAGGCCGGCATCGAGGTGCTCAAGCCGGCCAAGCCGAGCGAGCCCGAGTTCCTGGCACGGCTGGCCGAGCTGGCCCCGGACTGCTGCCCCGTGGTCGCCTACGGCGCGCTGCTGCGCGAGGCGGCCCTGGAGATCCCCGCGCAGGGCTGGGTCAACCTGCACTTCTCGCTGCTGCCGGCCTGGCGCGGGGCCGCCCCCGTGCAGCACGCGGTGCTGGCCGGTGACGAGGTGACCGGTGCCTCGACCTTCCGGATCGAGCGCGGCCTGGACTCCGGCCCGGTCTTCGGCGTGATCACCGAGGAGATCCGTCCCACCGACACCAGCGGCGAGCTGCTCGACCGGCTGGCCCGGGCCGGCGCCGGCCTGCTCACCGCCACCATGGACGGCATCGAGGACGGCAGCCTGGTCGCCGTCCCGCAGCCGGCCGACGGGATCACCCTGGCGCCGAAGATCAACGTCGAGGACGCCCGGATCGAGTGGCGCCACCCCGCACTGGCGATCGACCGCCTGGTGCGCGGCTGTGCGCCCGCGCCCGGTGCGTGGACCACCTTCCGCGGCGAGCGGCTCAAGCTCTCCGGGCCGGTGAAGCTGCTGCCCGGTGGCGCGGAGCTGGCCGCCGGCGAACTCGCGGTGAGCAAGAACGCGGTGCGGGTCGGCACCGGCAGCCACGAGGTCGAGCTGGGCGAGGTCCAGCCGCAGGGCAAGAAGCCGATGCGGGCGGCGGACTGGGCGCGCGGGGTGCGGATCGAGAGCGGCGAGCTGCTCGGCGGCTGAGGTGTGACCGGCCGCCGGTCCGCGCGCTCCGGCGTTACTGTTTCTGATATCCCCGTAGCACTTTTGAGGTCCCCATGAGCACCCCCGCGTCGAACCCCGCGTCGAAGTCCGTCAAGCGCGCCCCCCGCCCGCACCGCCGTCCCAAGAAGGACCCGGCGCGCAGCGTCGCCTTCCGCGCCCTGCGCGCCGTCGACGAGCGGGACGCCTACGCCAACCTGATCCTGCCCTCGCTGCTGCGCGAGGCCGAGCAGAAGGGCATGGACCGGCGCGACGCCGCCCTCGCCACCGAGCTCGTCTACGGCACGCTGCGCCTGCAGGGCACCTACGACGCGATCATCGCCGCCTGCATCGACCGGCCGCTGCGCGAGGTGGACCCGCCGGTCCTGGACGTGCTCTCGCTCGGCGCGCACCAGCTGCTGGCCACCCGGATCCCCAGCCACGCCGCCGTCTCGGCCACCGTGGAGCTCGCCCGGGCGGAGATCGGCGACGGGCGGGCCAAGTTCGTCAACGCCGTGCTGCGCCGGATCAGCGCGCAGGACCTGGAGGCGTGGATCGCCCAGGTCGCCCCGCCGTACGAGGATGACGCCGAGGACCACCTGGCCGTGGTCCACTCCCACCCGCGCTGGGTGGTCTCCGCGCTCTGGGACTCGCTGGGCCGCTGGCAGCCCGGTGCCGCCGGGCGGGTCGCGGTGGAGGAGCTGCTGCGCGCCGACAACGACCGCCCCGAGGTCACCCTGGTGGCCCGCCCCGGGCGGATCGCCACCGAGCAGCTCGCGGCCGAGCTGCCGGACAGCTCGCCCGGGCGCTGGTCGCCGTACGCGGTGCGGCTGGCCGAGGGCGGCGACCCCGGCTCGCTACCGGCGATCCAGCAGAACCAGGCCGGTGTGCAGGACGAGGGCAGCCAGCTGGTCGCCCTCGCGCTGGCCGCGGCTCCGCTGGAGGGTCCCGACCGGCTCTGGCTGGACGGCTGCGCGGGGCCGGGCGGCAAGGCCGCGCTGCTCGGTGCGCTGGCCGCCGGGCGCGGCGCCGCGCTGGTCGCCTCGGAGCGGCAGCCGCACCGGGCCCGGCTGGTCGCCCGCGCGCTGGACGGCAACCCCGGTCCGTACACCGTGATCACCGCCGACGGGACCAGGCCCGCCTGGCGGCCCGGCAGCTTCGACCGGGTGCTGGTCGACGTGCCGTGCTCCGGTCTGGGCGCGCTGCGCCGGCGCCCCGAGGCGCGCTGGCGCCGGCGGCCCGAGGACGTGGCCGGCTTCGGCCCGCTCCAGCGCGACCTGCTGCGCTCGGCGCTCGACGCGGTCCGGGTCGGCGGCGTGGTCGGCTACGCGACCTGCTCGCCGCACCTGGCGGAGACCCGGGCCGTGGTGGACGACGTGCTGCGCGGGCGCGCGGACGTCGAGTGGGTGGACGCCCGACCACTGCTGCCCGGCGTGCCCGCGCTGGGGGAGGGGCCGGACGTCCAGCTCTGGCCGCACCTGCACGGGACGGACGCGATGTACCTGGCGCTGCTGCGGCGCGCTGCGTGAGGGGCTGAGGGCTTGGGGGTTCGGGGCCCGGTGTTGCTGAGCTGACGTCAGGTGCGGGTTCCGAAAGTGCTGGACAGCGGGCCGGTCGCGGCAGAGAGTGGGATCATGGAGTACACCCACCTCGGCCGGACCGGCCTCCGCGTCTCCCGTCTCTGCCTGGGCACCATGAACTTCGGCCCGCACACCGAAGAGCCCGACGCCCACCAGATCATGGACGTCGCGCACGACCAGGGCATCAACTTCTTCGACACCGCCAACGTCTACGGATGGGCCGAGAACCGCGGCCGCACCGAGCAGATCATCGGCAACTGGTTCGCCCAGGGCGGCGGGCGCCGCGAGCGCACGGTGATCGCCACCAAGCTCTACGGCGACATGGGGACCTGGCCCAACGAGGGCAAGCTCTCCGCGCTCAACATCCGCCGCGCCGTCGACGCCAGCCTGAAGCGGCTGCAGACCGACTACATCGACCTGTACCAGATGCACCACGTCGACCGGAGCACTCCGTGGGAGGAGATCTGGCAGGCGATGGAGGTGCTGGTCGCCCAGGGCAAGATCGTCTACGTCGGGTCCAGCAACTTCGCCGGCTGGCACATCGCCCGCGCCCAGGAGACGGCCAAGGCGCGCGGCTTCCTCGGCCTGACCAGCGAGCAGTCCCTCTACAACCTGCTGGAGCGGTCGGTGGAGTTGGAGGTGTTGCCCGCTGCCGAGGCGTACGGCCTCGGGGTCATCCCCTGGTCGCCGCTGCACGGCGGACTGCTCGGCGGCGTGCTGCGCAAGGACCGTGAAGGGGTGCGGCGGTTGAGCGGCCGGGCGGCCGACACGGTGGCCGACAAGCGCGAGCAGCTCCAGGCGTACGAGGACTTCGCGGCCGAACTGGGCCACGAGCCCGGCGACATCGCGCTCGCCTGGCTGCTCACCCGCCCGGCCGTGACCGCGCCGATCGTCGGGCCGCGCACCCTGGAGCAACTGCACGCGGCGGTGCGGGCGGTGGACCTGACGCTCGATCAGAAGTCGCTGGACCGGCTGGACGAGATCTTCCCCGGGTACCGGACGGCGCCGGAGGCGTACGCCTGGTAGTCCTGGTGGGGTGCGTCCCGGTCAGGAGAGCGCGTGGGCGATCAACTCGTCCGAGAGCGACCGGAGTCGGGTGCGCGCATCGGGGTCGTAGGCCTGCTGGTCGGCGGTGGCGGGCTGAAGCCCGTTGAAGTACCGGCCGGTGCGCGCCCCCGCGGATCCGGTGACCAGCTGGAGGGTCGCCTCGACCCCCTGGGCGACCGTGCTCAAGGGGGTCACCGCGGCCTCCTGGACCATGGTGGTGGCCATGAAGCTGGCCGGGTGCAGGGCGTTCACCGTGACCGGAACGTCCGCCTCGGCCAGCCGTTCGGCCAGGTCGAAGGTGGCGATGATCTGGGCGAGCTTGCTGCGCCGGTAGGCCACCACGCCGTCGTAGTGCGAGGTGAGCTGCGGGTCGGCGAAGTCGATCGGGTGCTGCCCGGCGGAGGCCACGTTCACGATCCGTGCCGCCTTCCCGGGGGCCGCCGCCTCGGTGAGCCGGGGCAGCAGTCGCCCGGTCAGCCGGTAGCCGGCCAAGTAGTTGACGGCGAGGCGCAGTTCGATGCCGTCGGCGGACTCCTGGCGGCCCGAGTCCGGGGTGCCGAAGCCGATCCCCGCGTTGTTGACCAGGACGTCGAGCCGGTCGAAGTCGGCCAGTACGGTGTCCGCGAGCCGGTCCACCTGGCGCAGGTCGCCCAGGTCGGCGAGGCGGACCTCCGCCTCGCCGCCGGCCGCGCGCACCTGCCGCTGCACCTCGGCGGCCCGCTCGGCGGACCGGCCGTGCAGCACCAGCAGGGTGCCGGGGCCGGCCAGCCGCAGGGCGAGTTCGCGGCCCAGGCCGTCGGTGGCGCCGGTGATCAGGATGGTGGTGGGGGTGTGTGGCATGGTGTCAGCTCCGGCGGGGTGTTGGGGTGTTGGGGTGTTGGTGTGGTGGGGGGCTGGGGTGTTGGGGCTTGGGGGCTTGGGGGAGTGCGGTGTCCAGGATTCTCGGGAGGGACGGATGATGGCAAACGCATATGAGGACCCGCAGCTGGCGGCGTCGTACGAGCGTGGCAACGAGCTGCCCGCGCGGTCGCTGCGGGCCTGGGCGGAGCTGATCGCCGGCTACGCGCCGACCGGGCCGGGCGCTCCCGCGGTATCGGATGCTCCCGCTGTGCCGGGGGCTCGCGCGGTGCCGGGGGCGCCGGCTGTAGGGGCCCAGCCCGCTCCCGCGGTGCTGGAGGTGGGCGCCGGAACGGGCATGTTCTGTGCCGCGCTGGCCCGCGCACTCCCCGCCGCCATCGTGACCGGCGTGGAGCCGTCGCAGCCGATGCGGGAGCAGGCCGCCGCGCACAACGCCCACCCCCGGGTGCGGTACCTGGACGGCTCCGCCGAGCGGCTGCCCGTCCCGACGGCCGGCTTCGGACTGGCGCTGCTCTCCCGCGTCGTCCACCACCTGCCCGACCGCCCCGCCGCCGCGCGCGAGCTCGCCCGGGTGCTGCGCCCCGGCGGGCGCCTGGTGATCCGCACCACCGTGCGCGAGCGGCTCGACGCGCCCGTCTACCGGTACTGGCCGCAGCTGTTGGCCAGTGACGCGCTGCGGTTCCCGACCGAGGGCGAGCTGCTCGCCGACTTCGGGGCGGCCGGCTTCGCCGTGCACCAGGTGCGCTCCTACGCGCAGCCGGTCGCCGCCGACCTGCGGAGCTGGCGGGAGCAGGTGGCCGGGCGGGCGCAGTCGAAGTTCCTCGCGCTGAGCGGGGAGCAGTTCGCGGCGGGGCTGGCCCGGCTGGACGAGGAGCTGCGGGAGGAGCTGGGAGAGGAGCTGGGCGTGGAGCTGGCGGGCGGGGATGCTGCTGACGGGGATGCCCCCGGCGGGGTGCGGTCGGCGGCGGCTGTTCAGGAGCGGTACGACGTGATCGTGCTGGAGCGCACCCCGGGCGGGGCCTGAACCTGGTGCGCAGGGGATGATAGGGGCAGGCGACCGCGTGGGTGGCCGGTCCGACGAGTGGTGAAGGTTTTCGGAAATGGCGCAGATCAACCCCAGCATCCTGTCCGCGGACTTCGCCCGCCTGGCCCAGGAGGCCGAGGCGGTGCGCGGAGCCGACTGGCTGCACGTCGACGTGATGGACAACCACTTCGTGCCCAACCTGACGCTGGGCATTCCGGTGGTGGAGTCGCTCGCCCGCGCCACGGACACCCCGCTGGACTGCCACCTGATGATCGAGCAGCCCGACCGCTGGGCCCCGCAGTACGTGGAGGCCGGTGCCGGTTCGGTGACCTTCCACGTGGAGGCCGCCGCCGCACCGGTCCGCCTCGCCCGCGAGATCCGGGCCAAGGGCGCCCGCGCCTCGATGGCGCTCAAGCCCGCGACGCCGATCGAGCCGTACGAGGACCTGCTGCCCGAGCTGGACATGCTGCTGATCATGACCGTCGAGCCCGGCTTCGGCGGCCAGTCCTTCCTGGACATCATGCTGCCCAAGATCCGCCGCACCCGTGAGCTGATCAGCAAGCACGGCCTGGAGCTTTGGCTCCAGGTGGACGGCGGGGTCGCGCCCGCCACCATCGAGCGCTGCGCCGAGGCCGGCGCGGACGTGTTCGTGGCCGGCTCCGCCGTGTACGGCGCCGCCGACCCCGCCGAGGCGGTGCGCTCGCTGCGCGCGCAGGCGGAGGCGGCCACGGCCGGCGCCGGGTGGGCCTGCCGGCACTGAGGCCGGTGCCGGCGCGCATCACTGGACTGTTCTTCACACTGGACTGTTCTCAACAAGGGGGAGTACGTGTCCCAAGCGGGCCCGTATGTGGTTGGCGACGCGCCTGGCGTCGGGGGCTGGGCCGGGGCTGATGCTTCGGCCTTCGTCGGCGCTTCGGCCGAGGTCGCGGCCGAGGTCATGGGCGACGTCGCGGCCGAGGTCATGGCCGGGGTCGGGCGGCGGATGCTGGCCTGGTTGGTCGACTTCGCGCTGGTCCTGGCGACCGCCACGCTGGTCGTGATCGTGACGATGCACCGGATCGGGCTGCTGCTCACCAATGTGCCGAGCCTGGCCGGCGAGAGCGCCTGGCAGCTCGTCAAGTCGCACGGTCACCTGGTCGGTGCGGCCGAGGGCCTGGGCCGCTCGCTCTGGCACTCGGCACTGTCCGACGTCCAGCAGGGCCTCGGCGCGCTGGTGCTGCTGACCTTCGCCTACCAGTTCGGCGCGCTCGCGCTGTCCGGCCGGACCCTGGGCAAGGCCCTGCTCCGGCTGCGGGTCGGCGACTGGCGCGAACCGGGCGTCCTCGGACGGCGTCGGGCCGCGGTCCGGGCCGCCGTCACCACGGTCGCCGACATCGGCTGCTTCGCGCTGGCCTGCTCGCTGCTCGTCGGCGGATCGTTCCTGCTCGCCGCCCTCTGCTGGGCGCTGGCCGTCGCGCTGCTCTGGGCCAACGCCGTCCCCGCCCTGCTGGGCGTGCGGCGCTCGCTCGCCGACCGGCTGGCGGGCACCGGGGTCCGCGGCGCCCGGCGGGTGACTCCGGCGGTGGGCGATCGCCGCTGAGCGCCCGTCAGACCGTTACGGTGGGGCGATGAGCAACCTTGATCTCAAGCCCGTTGCGACCCGCTGCGGCGGCGATGCCAGCACCGGCCCGGTCCGTGAGCTGCTGACCGGACGGGCCGTACAGCTCGGCGAGAGCACCGAGGTGCGCCGACTGCTGCCCGCCATGGGGCGGCGGATGGTCGGCGCCTGGTGCTTCGTGGACCACTACGGCCCCGACGACATCGCCGACGAGCCCGGCATGCAGGTCCCGCCGCACCCGCACATGGGCCTGCAGACGGTCAGCTGGCTGCACGAGGGCGAGGTGCTGCACCGCGACAGCCTGGGCAGCCTGCAGACCGTCCGGCCGCGCGAGCTGGGCCTGATGACCTCGGGCCGGGCCATCTCGCACTCCGAGGAATCCCCGCGCTCGCACGCGCGGTTCCTGCACGGCGCACAGCTCTGGGTCGCCCTGCCCGACGCCCACCGCCACACCGCCCCCACCTTCGAACACCACGCCCACCTCCCCGAGATCACCGCCGCCGGCCTGCACGGCACCGTCATCCTCGGCTCGGTCGACGGCGCCACCTCGCCCGGCACCACCTACACCCCCCTGCTCGGCGTCGACCTCACCCTCACCGAGCGCACCGCCACCCGCCTCCCCCTGGAACCCGCCTTCGAGTACGCGGCACTCGCCATAAGCGGCAGCGTCGACGTGGACGGCGTCCTCGTGGAGCCGGGTTCGATCCTCTACCTCGGCTGCGGCCGCCGCGAACTCCCCCTGCTGGCCCGCACCGACGCCTCGCTGCTGCTCCTGGGCGGCGAGCCGTTCGAGGAGGAGATCGTCATGTGGTGGAACTTCATCGGCCGGACCGACGAGGACATCAGGCAGGCGCGCGAGGAGTGGATGACCGGGTCGAGGTTCGGTGAGCTGCACGGCTACGACGGACAGCGGCTGGCCGCTCCCGAGGTGCCGCAAGTGCCCCTGAAGCCACGGGGGAGGGCGCGCTGATTCGTTGCGCTGACAGGGGCGGCTGGAGTCGGGCCGCCGGTGTGCGTGTTGCCCGCCATCGCGAGCGAGGACAAACGCGGATGCCTTGCCCGGCTCAATGAACGCTGGGGAACCCAGAGCTCGGGTCCCGCCGCGCGTATGACCATCGCTGCAGGCCACGATGTCGCCGCGAGCGATAGCGTGCCCTGGTCTCACGAAGTTGACGCTGCTCGGGCGACGCCTGTCATCAGGCTGCTCGTCAGGCGGAGCTCACCCAATCCGCAGTGATCGTATGAGCAGGCGCGACGCTCCACCGTGGCCCCACAGTTCAGTACACCCAGGGCATCAGACGAGTCGGCCCGCGCAGGGTGAAAATCGCTCCCCAAACGGCCGTACCCCCTCGGCGGAGGGGGTACGGGTATTGGGCGCGCTGTGTCGTGCGGTGCTTGCGCTTGCGGGAGCGCGCTCGGTCAGTGGGGTGCTGCCCCGGTCGTGGCGAGTGCAGTGAGGAGCCGCGCTGTCTTGGTCGGGTCGGTCGTCACGGGTTCGGGTTGTAGGTGTCGGACTTCCAGATGTAGGTCCCGGCGGAGTTGTAGACCACGAAGTTGCAGTCGTCCTGGACGATGGCCTTGGCGCCTGCATTGTTCAGGGTGTTCGTGCTCCACAGGGCGTTTGCGGCGCTGCCGGGGGTGGGGTATGTGGGATTGCCGTTGCCGTCCGTGAGGGGCTTGTAGACGACGAGGTTGCCGTCGGTCTGCATGGTGGCCCAGGCGCCGGGGTTGTTGTAAGTGCCGCTGCTCCAGAGGGCTTGGCTGGTCTTCAGGGAGTACAGCACGAGGTTCCCGTCGGGTTGCATGACCAGGCGTGTGTGGGCCGAGTAGGCGGTGTCTCCCGGGCGCATGATGCTGCCGCCGGTGAGGGTGGCGTTGACGTCGGCACCGA
Organism: Kitasatospora sp. NBC_01302; assembly: GCF_035976515.1. NCBI lineage: Bacteria > Bacillati > Actinomycetota > Actinomycetes > Kitasatosporales > Streptomycetaceae > Kitasatospora > Kitasatospora sp. NBC_01302. The sequence continues at coordinate 1,917,651 of NZ_CP108404.1, read as the reverse complement.
GCAGTCCGAGTGCGACCGGGTTGCCGAGCTGGGGGAGCGTGCCGTTCGGTGTGGTGCCGGGGTACTCGTAGACCTGCTGCAGGTTGTTGACGGCGTAGAGGTCGGGGTTGCCGTCGCCGTTGACGTCACCGGGGGTGATCACTTGGGGGAAGGTTGTGCTGTTGAGGCCGATGTTGAGGACGGTCTGCGGGGTCGGCAGGGTGGTGCCGGCGGCCCAGTTCTGGGAGTTGCTGCCGTTGCAGGTGTAGATCTGCAGCTGGGCGGTGCCGTCGGTGTTGCCGTTCGGGTCGTCCAGGCACATCTGGGCCTGTGGGCTGACCTGCGAGACCAGCGAGCCGTTGCTGCCTTCCGCCCACTGCTGGGCGGAGGTGTTGTTGCAGTCGTGGAGCTGGACCTTGGTGCCGTTGGTGATGCCGCTCTGATTGACGTCCAGGCACTTGCCGAGTACGTGCAGCGTCTGGTCGGTGCCGTAGGTCAGTGCCTGCGATGCGGAGTTGTTGCAGACGTACATGCGGACCATGGCGCCGTCGTTGGTCGCGCCGTTGGCGTCGTCCAGGCAGAGCGCGGTGTTGTTGGCACCGACGACGGCTTGCAGGGCGGCCTGGCCGGGCGGGGTGAGCTGGCTGGTCGGCTTGCCCGTGCTGTCGAAGGTCAGCGGGTAGCTGTTGATCGCACCTGTGGTGTTGTTGCGGACCCAGAGGGTGGGGGTACCGGTGATCTCGTCGGTGTAGCTGTGGGCGGGCGTCGAGTTGTTGGCGGGGACGCTGATGGTGCTGGGAGTGGCGCCGACCCGGCCGACGCCGATGAGGGTGGTGTTGGACCAGTCGCCCGCTGCGCCGATCGGGTAGGCCGAGTTGAGGTAGGTGCTCGCGTTCGCGCCGGAGGTGTAGTACCAGAGCTTGCCGTTCTCCACGGTGAGGAGATCGGGGGCCTGGGGGATGTTCGTTCCGGTGCCCGCTGCGGCCTGGAGGGCCGCGGTGGAGAGTGTCCCGGGGGAGATCATCTGCTGGAGGGAGGACGAGGGCCAGGTTGAGGCGTAAGCGGTGCAGGTGCTCTGCTGGACGGGCGCGCAGTTCGGCTTGGCCAGCGGCGTGCTGATGTTCTGGGTCAGGCTGAAGTGGCCCGGTGTGCCGGGGGGTGTCGCCGTGGAGTCGTTCCGGTAGGTGTAGAGCTGCTTGCTGTTCTTGCTGTAGGCGAACAGGTCGTCCATACCGGACTGGGTGAGGCTTCCGCCGTGGGCGACGAGGAAGCTGTCCCAGCCGTGGCCGTCGGGGCTGGTGGACGGTGTCGAGGCGATGATCTGCTGGGAGTACCCGTCACTGTTGCCCGGGATCACGATCAGGTTGCCGTTGCTGCTCGGGGTGACCAGGTCCGGGGTGCCGTCGTCGGTGACGTCGCCGGTGGCGACCTTGGCATTGGGGTTCCACGGCGCGTAGAAGCTGTACTGGGCGACGGTTGCCTGGGTGTTGCCGGCGCCGTCGACGGCCTCGACGTACAGGGTGTGGGTTCCCCACTGGTTCGTCGGGAGGTTGATCGGGATGTTGGCGGTCGCGGTGCCGTTGCCGTCCGGGACCACGTTGATGGTGTGGGCGCCGACGGTCGGGACGTTGCTGTCCAGTGACCACAGGAACTCGGCGACACCGCTCTTGACGCATGCGTTGCGGGTGCAGCCGCCCGGCGTCGGGTCGGTGCTGGACACCTGGATCGAGATGTTGGGGTCACCCGCGTGGGCCGTGGGAGTCCGGCCGCTTCCCAGTGGCGGGAAGGCCGAGGACGGGGTGAAGACGGCGATACTCGGCGGGGTGGTGTCGACGTTGAAGACGCAGGGCGTGGCGGGCGGGCCGTTGCGGGACTGGTCGGTGGCCCAGACCTGCCAGGAGTATTGGTGTCCGTCGGAGAGGGCGACCGGAACCGGGATCTGGACGGTGCCGCCGCTGCTGACCGAGCCGGGGCTGGCCGGCCAACCGGCGGTGAACGGGTTGCCGCTGCCGTCGTTGGTCGTGTTGTCGAGCAGGCGGGAGCCGCCCCACAGGTTGACGCCTGGCATGTTGGTGGTCAGGCGGGCGCTCAGCTGGACGTTGGAGACGTTGCTGTACGGGGTGGTGGCGCCGAGCCAGCCGGGGTTGCCGCCGTTGCAGACGGCGCCGTTCTGGTTGATGGACACCGAGTCCGGCATGTTCGGCGGGATCTCGTACGTGGTGACCAGGTACGGGTTGGTGCTGAAGCGCATGAACCCGTAGTTGCCCGGGTACTTGTTCTCGTTGCCGTAGATGCCGAAGGTCAGGTTGCCGGCTCCCAGGTTCTGGCTGACTGTGCCGGTCACGTCGAAGATGGCCTGCTGGTACCCGTTCGTGCTGTTCGCGGGGAGGATGTACTGCTGGCCGAGGCTGGCGATGGCGGGCGGTTGGTGGGTCCAGGTGGTGCCGCCGTTGATGCCGATGGTGTAGTTGAGGCCCACGCCCCACGTGTCCTTGCCGGTGGTGTCTTGGTCGGCGCCGGAGGTCTCGGTCAGGTACAGCTTCGAGTTCTGGATCTGCATGTTGCCGGTGAGCGCACTCGTGTTGATCTCGTAGAACGAGCGGTAGAGGCCGTCGCAGCCGCCGGGGTAGTGCTGGTAGCCGATCCCCTCGCCGTGCTCCTGCGCGTTGTCGTAGAGGGCCTGGTCGGGACAGCCTTCCTTGATCTCGGCGTAGTGGTTGGTGGTGCCGGTGGGCGCGACGGCGGGGTCGATGTACAGCGGGTAGACGGGGCTCCCGCCGTTGAGTTGGGAGGTGTCGGGGGCCAGGGTGAGGCTGCTGTTGTCGGCCTGGACGGCGATCTTGGCTATGTGCGAGTCCTGGCCCGGGCCGTCCTTGGTGGAGACGGGGTTGCCGGCGGGGTCGACGGCGCTCGGCGGGTCGGCCGGTGATACGGGGGCCGCCCCGGGGGTGGTGCTCGGTGCGGTCTCGGAAGCGAGCGCGTTGGCGTGTGAAGCCGTGGCCACGGTGGCGGCGGGGGTCGCCGTGGTGGCGGAGTCCCACATGACGGGGGCCGGGGCGCTGAAGGCGGCGGTGCCGTCGGCGGCCTTGACGGTGACGTTGCCGTCGGCGTCGGTGCTGGTGTTCAGACCGTTGCTGTTGATGGCCAGTCGCAGGGTCTTGAGCTGCGGGTCGGCCGCGGCCTGGGCGTTCTTGACGACGAGGACTTCGTGGAAGGCGCCCTGGTCGGTGACGGTGGCCTGGAGGTCGACGTCGGGCAGGACACCGGTGTAGGTCGCGGTGTCGCCTTGGATGCTCGGTGCGGGGAGCGCGAACGGCAGCGTCAGGGCGAGCTGGCGGCCGGCCGGATCGGTGAACGTGGCCAGCGGGGCGGTGCCACCGCCGGAGAGGGCGACACCGGAGGCGGTGGCCTTCGGCGAGAAGGTCCCGTCGCCGTTGTGGGCCAGAGTGGCGTCGACATCGGTCCAACTGCCGTTCTGCTTCACCCGGGTGGGCAGCACGTTCTGGGTGGTGGTGAACGTACCGTCCGGGTTCGCGACGGTCAGGCTGGTCTCGGTGGTCAGCGCGTCGATGGTGACCGGCTTGTTGGCGCTCTTCGCCTGTGCCAGCGCGAGCTGAGTCGGCCCGGCCTGGTCGGCGGGTAGCGGAGTGAGGGCCGGCTGCGTGCTGACGGGCGAAGCGGTTGGCGTGGAAGCGGTCCCGGAGCCGGCAGCCAGCGCGGGGCCGGTCGTGCCGGTGAGGACGGTGGTCAGCGCTGCTATCAGCGCCAGTCGGCGCCGGTGAAGCGGGCGCGCGGACGATCTAGGGCCGAGGTTGGCCACGGAGGAGTCCTTTGCGTCAAGGGTAAGCAAAATATTCACTGCGCCTCTTGGGTATTCCTTTACTCGGCATCTGGCGGTATGTCCGGTTCGCCGGAGGCTGGGACGCTTTGACCAGTGCCGAACCAAGGGGTTCGGGTGCCCATGAGGCTGCCATGAGTGGCAGTCGGTATGCAGGGTATTGCGGCGCGTGTTCGATTGCCAATAGCGTTCCGGCTGGTCACGTCTTGTGCCTGGCCGGTCTTTTGACGACTTTTCTGGTGAAAACGTGAAGTGTGGGGGATCAGAGTGCGTTCACGCATGCCTTGGTTCTCATCTCCACTGAGGAGATCGGGAACTCGGCGCGGAACCGTGCTGGTGGCCGTCCTCGCCGCGATGGCGACGGTGGTGCCGCTGGCGGAGGCCGACACGGTGGTCGGCGGCTATCAGTACGAGGGCAAGCTGTGGGCAGCCGATCCGCTGCCGGCCCAACCGAAGGTCCAGGGGCATCCGGCAACCGGCCGGACGGCATCGATGCCTACGCCGGCACCGCCCGGCTCGCGCGCACTGGAGAAGTACGCACCGACTGCGCCGAAATGGCCGAGCGCGTCGACGACGACCGTCAACATTGCTGCGGGTGACGCGAGTTCGTCTGCGGCCGCAGTCACCGCCGCTGCGGTTGTCGCAGCCGCCGCACCGAACGTGCCGACCACTGCGGTGGCGGCCTCGCCAGTGTCCGTTGGACCTGCCGCGGGTGTGGCGCGGCCTGCTGCTGCCGCTGACGGCGCGGCGAGCCCGGGCGCTCCTGCTGCGGTGCGCGTCCAGACAGCGGATCACGCGGCCGCGCAGGCGGCGAACGTGGATGGTCTGCTGGTGGGCCTGTCGCGGGCCGACGGATCCTCGGCGGCGGGCAAGGTTTCCGTGTCGGTCGACTACTCGTCGATCGCGCAGGCGTACGGCGGTGGTTGGGCCTCGCGCCTGCACCTGGTCGCGATGCCGGCCTGTGCACTGACCACGCCTCAGCTGGCCGAGTGCCGCACGCAGCAGCCGCTGGCCACGAGCAACGACCCGAAGTCCGGCAAACTGACCGCGACGGTCGACCTACCGGGCGGCACCACTCAGGCGGCGGCCACGACGGGTGGTACGGCGGGGCAGCCGAGGGCTGTTTCCGCCGCGCTGCTCGGGTCCTCGCAGGCCGCGCAGGTGGCTACGAGTGCGACGAGCGCCTCCGGCACGGCGGTGGCCGCGATCTCGGGCACGTCCAGCTCGCAGGGCGACTACACCGCGACGTCGCTGTCGGCGTCCGGCTCATGGTCGCAGTCATCCTCCGGTGCGTTCACCTACGCCTACCCGATCCAGGTGCCTCCGGCGCTGGGCGGCTCCGCACCGTCGGTTGCGCTGTCCTACAACTCGCAGTCGATCGACGGTGAGACCTCGGCGCGCAACTCACAGTCCTCGTGGATCGGCGACGGCTGGGACTACACCCCCGGGTTCATCGAGCGCTCGTACAAGTCCTGTTCGGCCGACGGAATCACGGGTTCGGCCGACGAGTGCTGGGCCGGTTACAACGCCACCCTGTCCCTTGGCGCACACTCGGGCCAGCTGGTCCGTGACAGCAGTGGTGCCTACCACCTGCAGGGCGACGACGGCACGAAGATCGAGGATCTGTCGGGTGCCTCGAACGGCCTGTGGAACGGCGAGTACTTCAAGGTCACCACGACCGACGGCACCCAGTACTACCTGGGCCTGAACCACTCTCCCGGGACCACCTCCGACCCGGCGACCAACAGCGCCTGGGGCGTCCCGGTCTTCCACCCCAAGCCTGGCGACCCTTGCTACAGCGCTGCCCAGGGCAACGCCTCGCAGTGTGCCGCGGAGCCCGGTTGGCGGTTCAACCTCGACTTCGTGGTCGACCCGAACGGAAACGTTCAGCGCTACGACTGGGCCAACGAGGCCAACTGGTACAACATGGGCTACGGCCAGGTCGCACAGACCGGTGGCGGCGGCACCATGACCGCCTACACCCGTGGCGGCTACCTGACCCAGATCTCCTACGGCTACAAGCTGGCCGACGAGCAGGCGGGCCACGACCCGGCGGCGAAGGTGGTCTTCACCCCCGCGCAGCGCTGCACCACCGACCCCACGACCTGCCAGGCGTCGAACCTGAACGCCACGACGGCGACGAACTGGCCGGACACCCCGTACGACCTCAACTGCACCGCGGGCATGGCGACATCCGGTGCCGGCAACAATGTCTGCCAGATCGCTGCGCCGAGCTTCTGGTCCACCTCCCGACTCCAGTCGATCAAGACGTCGGTGAAGAACGGCTCCGGCTGGCAGGACGTCGACTCCTGGGCACTGACCCACCTGTTCTCGAACGCCGGTGCGACCGTTGACCCGGTCACCGGCAGTACCGTCGACCCCACGGACGCGGGCTCGCTGCAGTCGATCATGTGGCTGTCCCAGATCCAGCACACCGGCTTGGATACCGGAGCCGGCAGCAGCGGAACCATCACGCTCGACCCGGTCACCTTCACCGGCGTCGAGACGGACAACCGCGTCGACGGTTCGAGCACGTCGGTGGCCCCGGCGCCTCCGCTCTTCCACCCACGCATCTCCGGCATCCAGACCGAGACCGGCGAGTCCATCGCCGTGGACTACCGGGCGCCGGAGTGCTCGCGGGTCCACAACACCATGCCCTCACCGGACACTGACACCATGGCTTGCTACCAGGCCTACTGGACCACTCCAGGCGCGGCACAGCCGATCGCGGACTGGTTCAACAAGACGCTGGTCTCCCAGGTCTCCGACAACGACGCGACCAAGGCCGGCTCGCCCGCCAGGATCACCACATACGCGTACAGCGGCGCGGCCTGGCATCGCGACGACTCCGACCTGACGGACGACCAGTACCGCACCTGGAACCAGTTCCGCGGCTACCGCACCGTCACCGTCACGACAGGCGCGGCACCGGACCCGGTGACCCAGACCGTTACCTCGTACTTCCAGGGCATGGACGGGGACTACAAGGCAAACGGTAGCCAGCGCTCGATCAGCCTGGCGAACTCGCTGGGTGAATCCGCCACCGACAGCGCCTGGCTGGCCGGCAGTGCACAGGAGATCGACACCTACACCCAGGTGGGCGGCAGCCCCGTCGCCAAGTCCTTGCCGGGTGTGCCGGCCGTGACGACCACGGCCTCCAGCCCACGCACGGCCTGGACATCCAAGTCTCCGGCGCCGGCAACGCTCTCCTCCTTGCCCGACCTGACGGCCCGGCGCAGCCAGAGCAGCTCCAGCCGTTCGATGTCCCTGTTGGCGAACGGTAGTTGGCGCTTCACGCAGACCAATATCACTCTCGACAGCCTGGGACGCCCGCAACAGGTGGACAGTAAGGGCGACCTCGCTGTCCCCTCGCAGGAGACCTGTACCACCACCAGCTACGCCAATCCGCCGGCGTCGAATCCGATGATGCTGACCTACCCGAGCGAGACGATCACTGTCTCCGGCGGCTGTGGCACTGCACCTGGCAGCGGCACCACGGTCAGCGACCGCCGGACGTTCTACGACGGCGACGGCACCATCACCAACCCCGGGGCCCTGGGCCAACTCGGTGCCAACGGCTCTACTCTGGGCCTGGCCACCTCGTCCCAGGCCGTCCAGTCCTACGACGGTTCCGGGAACCCTGTGTTCCAGACCTTGGGCGCCACGACGTACGACGCGTACGGCCGCACCACCAAGGCCCTGGACGCGGCTGGTGCGGCGACCACCACGGCCTTCACACCGGCGGCCGCGACCCTCCCCACTGCGGTGTCGACCACCAATCCGGCCGGCTGGACCGCAACCAGCACCATCGCTCCGGCCCGCAGCCTGGTCATGCACGCGGTCGACGTCAATGGCCGGGTCACCGACTCGACCTATGACGCACTCGGGCGTAGGACACAGACCTGGCTACCCGGCCGGACCATGGGCACGCAGAGCGCGGACATGGTCTTCAGCTACGCGGTGCACGGCACCGGTTCGACCCCTGACCCGTCCTCGGTCACCACGCAGACGCTGCGCGAGGGTGGCTCTTACAGCACCTCGGTGGACATCTACGACGGCTTCCTGCAGAAGCGCCAGACCCAGACGACCCCCGCCGACAACAGCGCCGGCCGGCTGATCTCGTCCACGCATTACGACAGCCACGGCTGGGTCCACAGCAGCACCGCGCCGTACGTGGACAGCACGACCGCGCCGGACAGCGCGCTCTTCGTCGAGCAGGAGAACACCCTGCCGTCGGAGACCGTCAACGTCTACGACGGGCTCGGGCGTTCGGTCAGCAGCACGCTGAACTCCATGGCGCAGCCCCTGTGGACGTCCAGCACGTCCTATCCGGGCGCCGACGAGACCGACAGCACCCCACCGCCCGGCGGCACACCGACCAGTGTCTTCACCAACGCGCTCGGCCAGACCACCTCCTCGGTGGCCCACGGCGGCACCGGCGTCGGCGACGTGACGACCACCTACACCTACACCCCGGCGGGCAAGGTCGCCACCGTCAAGGACAACGTCGGCAACACCTGGTCGTACAGCTACGATCTCCAGGGGCGCAGGACCTCGCAGACCGACCCGGACAGCGGGACCTCCACCACCAGCTACGACCTGCTCGGCCGGGTCGCCACGACGACCGACGCCCGTGGGCAGAGCCTGGCCTACAGCTACGACCAGCTCAGCCGCCGCACGGGTGAGTACGCGGGCACCAGCACCACCGACGCGACCAAGCAACTCACCTCCTTCAGCTACGACACCCTCGCCAAGGGCTACCAGACCTCCGCCACGCGGTACGTCGGCGGCGCCTCCGGCAGCGCATACACCCAGGCCGTGACCGGCTACAACAACGCCTACCAGCCCACCGGTTCCAGCGTCACCATTCCGGCTGCGGAAGGGAATCTCGCCGGCACCTACACGCTCGGCGCGAAGTACACCCCCGACATCGGCCTGCTCACCGACACCCTCTTCGGAGCGGACGGCGGCCTGCAGGCCGAGGACGTCGGCTACAGATATGACGCGCAGGGCCTGCTCACGGCATTCGGCTCCGGCCAGCTCAACCACTACCTGGATATTGCCAACTACAGTCCGCTCGGCCAGATCCTCCAGACGACCTACGGCAACGCCGGCGCACAGCTGCGCACCGCGCAGACGTACGACAATGCCACTGGACGACTGACCACCAACCGTGTCACGCCGCAGACCACGACCAACAATCCGATCAGCGCCACCACCCTGGGCTACGACCCGGCCGGCAACCTCACCACCACCAGTGAGCTGGAGTCCTCCGGCGGCGCCGATCAGGTCTTCGACACCCAGTGCTACCAGTACGACGGCTTGGACCGCCTGATCACCGCCTGGACAGACACCGCGGGGGTCGGCTCACCGACCGCCGGCCAACTCGCCCACTGCAATAGCACCTCGCCCACACCGTCGACCATCGGCGGCCCGGCCCCGTACTGGCAGTCCTACACCTACAACCTGCTCGGTGACCGCACCCGGCAGACCAAGCACGACATCACCGGCAACACCGCGAACGACACCACCCAGAGCAGCAGCTACCCCGGCAACGGCACCGCCCCGGCGGCCCAACCGAACACCGCCGGCAGCATCACCACCACCGGCCCTGCCGGTACCTCGGCGCTCACCGCGCAGTACGACCAGGCCGGGAACACCATCAGCCGCGCGACCACCACCAGCCACACGGCCACGGGCGGCCCTGTCTTCTCGGGACTGGCGGCCAGTGATGGTTCTCGCCTGTGTCTGGACGACAGTCAGTCGTCGACCGCTGACGGCAATCCGGTCGACATCTACGGTTGCAACAACACCAACGCTCAGAACTGGACCGTTGGTAGTGATGGGACCATCCGCGTCCTGGGAAAGTGCCTGGATGTCGTGGGTGGTGGCACCAGTAGCGGCACCAAGGTCGATATCTCCACGTGCAGCGGCAGTGGTACTCAGGGGTGGAAGAGCACCTCGAACGGTTCGCTGGTGAACCAGGCGTCGGGCTTGTGCCTGGACGACCCCTCCGGTTCCACCAATGGGGGTACCCAGCTGCAGGTCTACGGCTGCAACAACACCAACCCCCAGAAGTGGACGCCGACCGTCGTCGGCAGCACGGTCACTGGTGGTCCTGTCTTCTCGCAGCTGACCGCGAGTGATGGTTCTCGCCTGTGTGTGGACGACAGTCAGTCGTCGACCGCTGATGGCAATCCGGTCGACATCTACGGTTGCAACAACACCAACGCTCAGAACTGGACCGTTGGTAGTGATGGGACCATCCGCGTCCTGGGAAAGTGCCTGGATGTCGTGGGTGGTGGCACCAGTAGCGGCACCAAGGTCGATATCTCCACGTGCAGCGGCAGTGGTACTCAGGGGTGGAAGAGCACCTCGAACGGTTCGCTGGTGAACCAGGCGTCGGGCTTGTGCCTGGACGACCCCTCCGGTTCCACCAACGGGGGTACCCAGCTGCAGGTCTACGGCTGCAACAACACCAACCCCCAGAAGTGGACGCCGACCGTCGTCGGTGTCACACCCCCCAGCAGCCAGAACCAGTCCTTCACCTACGACCAGGAAGGCCGCACCGCCGCCGTCACCACGACGGTCGGCACCAACAGCCCGCAAACCACCGGCTACCTGTACGACGCCGACGGCAACCTGCTGATCCAGCGGGGCCCGAGCAACACGGTCCTCTACCTCTTCGGTGGAGCCGAGCAGCTCACCCTCACCGGCACCGCTACCACCGGCACCCGGTACTACAACGGCCCCGACGGCACGGTCATCGTTCGCAACAGCAACGGGACCGTCGACTACCAGCCCACCACCCCCCAGGGCACCGCACAGCTCCAGGTCGACGCCAGCTCGGGCGCCGTCACCCGGCGCTCCTACGACCCGTACGGCAACCTGCGCGGACCGGTCCCCAGCACCTGGGCCGACAACCACGGCTACCTCGGCCAACCCACTGACACCACAACAGGGCTCGACCTCCTCGGAGCACGCAACTACGACCCCGCCATCGGTCGCTTCCTGACCGCCGACCCGCTCTTCGAGGCCGGCGATCCGAACCAGATGGGCGGCTACACCTACGCCGGTGACAATCCCACCACCAGCAGCGACCCCAGCGGCTTGTCCTCCAACGTTCGCCTCGTCGGTGGCGGCGATGCGGTGCCCTGGCAGCAGATCGATGGCTGCGGAGGTGAGCGTTGTGTGGGTGGCGGCCTCACCAAGGCACTGGAGGGCGCCGCGGCCGCAGTCGGAGACAGCCTCTTCGGCGATCTCTACAACACTGCTACCCATGTCGGATCGGATCTGCACAACTCGTGGGCAGACACGATCAACAGCGGTATGCCGCCGGGCTCGACCTACGTGCCGCACACGGATCCGCCGGATGACAACCATCCGTTCGCCGATCTGACGCACACTGATCCGACCACCGAGTTCTACAAGACCTGGCACTTCGGGGGGAGCGTCGCCGCTCTGGGCACCGCCACGCTCGACGTGTTCAAGGCGGTATCGCTGGCGACGGATGCCGTCAAGGCGGTCAGGGCACTGTCGGCCGCGGCCGATGCGGCAAAGGCGGCCGAAGCGGCTCAGGCTGCCGCCGACGCGGCCAGGGCGGTCCGGGCGGTGGGTGACGGCCCTTCCGACGCTGCGGCGTCCAGCCCGCTCGCTGGAGCCTGCAGTTTTTCTGCCGACACCCCTGTGATGATGGATGACGGCACGAGCAAGCCGATCGGTGACATCCAGACCGGCGACAAGGTCCAGGCCGCAGACCCCCAGACAGGCGACCACCAGGGCGCCAAGACTGTAACGGCCACGTACGTCAAGCAAGACAACGACCTGGTCGACGTGACAGTCGGCAACTCGGACGGTAGGACCGCGACACTCCACACCACGGACAACCACCCCTTCTGGGACCTCACCGACCACAGCTGGGTCCTCGCCGGCAACCTGGTCGTCGGGCACGCTCTCGAGACCGAATCCGGATCCTCTGTTCATATCACTGCAGTGCGAACGGTCAGCGGGACAGCTGATCGCATCAGCCTGACGGTGGACCAGCTCCACACGTACTATGTGCTGGCGGGGACCACGCCGGTCCTTGTGCACAACTGCGACGGCGATGTTGACCCCCAGAGTGCTCCTGGTGGGAAAAATGGCGCTGCTGTTAGCATCAAGCAGGTGAAGATGGCGCTCGGTCGAGCCGGTATGAGTGTTTCCGACTACGACATTGTGCACGTTCCAGAGATCAGCACTGCAGGAGATGGCCTGCCTGCCTACGGGAATAGCCCCCATGATGGTAGTGGAATGCCGAACCTGGGCCCGCGAGGCCGCCCGGTGATTCAGATTTCCAATATGGGGCTGGCTGATATGGATACGGCTGTAGCCACGATCTTCCATGAGATCTATCATCATCAGATGTACGCTACTTGGCCGAGCTCCATGGGCGGAACGGAGTCCGCTGCCGAGATCTACGGGCAAGCCATGCTCGGCATTTTTACACGGAGGACGGGTTGATGGCCCAGATGAGGCGCTTCGCACCCTCGGAGATCGAGACTCTGGGGCGAGAGCGAAACTTCCTTCGAGATCAGTCAGAGTGGCTTTGCCCTGCATGTGGGGAGGTTTCGGTTCGCACCTACCTCCGCAAGACGCAACATGCGAATCGCCCCGCGGTGATCAGCTACACGTGGTGTGCTGCTTGCCGCAGGATGGCTGGCTCAACCGGTCCTCTGCCGCCCGGGTTGATCATCTCTGATCCCTGGCGGGAGTTGGATCCGGTAGCGTGGGAGGAATTCGATATGAGCTTGCACAAGCTCTTCGCTAGGCTCGACCGGCTATGGGAAGGAGGCGTGCTACCGCAAAGCCTCGCTTGGACAGGGCGGTAGAACGCTGACGGATGTCAAATGCCAGCCTAAGGGTATACCCGGAATGTCGGGGTGCACGGCGGATATCCATCGCCTATTTCCGGCAGTCAAGTGCGGCGCGAATTGCTCCGGTCGAATAGCGTTGATTCCGCCCGAATGGGTTCTTGGTCCTTCGTTTTGCTGGGGCAAATGAATTACTCAGAACCATCGTAAAACAAACAAATGGGAGCCCCGCCAGATGACCTCCTGGCGGGGCTTCTGCGTGAGGTGACGGCAGTAGTTGACGGCAACGTCAGCGGACGGGTGCTGCACAAAGCGGCGGATCGTCGCTGTCGTCGGGGTTGATGGCGGCCTCGAACGGCTTGCCGAGGGTGCGGCCGAGGAGGTCGATGGCGTCGCGCTGGAGGCGGAGGCGGACGTGGGCGTACACCGTCGCGGTGACGCCGATGTGGGCGTGACCGAGGAGTTCCTTGATGACGACGAGTTCGACGCCCTGTTCCAGGAGGAGCATCGCGGTCGAGTGCCGCAGGTCGTGGAACCGGATCGCCCGCAGGCGGGAGCACCGAAGCAGCGCGTTGAAGTGCCGCGTGAGGGTGGAGGGTTCGATGGGGTGACCGTCCTGGCGGGTGAAGACGAGGCCGTTGTCCACCCACCCGGCGCCGGCTTGCTGCTTCTCGGCGGCTTGTCGGTCACGGTGCTCGTGGAACGAGGCGACGCAGGCGGCCGGGAGGGCGATGCGGCGTTCCGAGCTGATGGTCTTGGTCGGCAGGGTGGTGAGGCCGCCTGTCCCGGTGCGCTGGAGGGTGCGGCGGATGCTGGCGGTGCCGTTGTCGAGGTCGAGGTCTTCCCAGCACAGGCCGAGGAGTTCGCCCTTGCGGAGTCCGGTGCGCAGGGCGAGTTCGAACAGGGCGTGGAGGCGGTGGCTCTGTGCGAAGGCGAGGAAGGTGCGGGCCTCGTGGGTCGTGAGGGGGTTGAAGCGGCGGGGTCGGGGTGTGCCGGTGCGGACGTTGCGGGCGACGTTGCGTGGGATCTCTTCCTCGCGGACGGCGTGCTCCAGTGCTGACTTCAGCACGGAGTGGATGTAGGCGAGCGTCAGCGGGGAGAGGTACTTGCGGCAGCACTTGCCGATGGCGCAGCAGCGCGGGCGGCGGCCGGCTGGGGCGTCGGACTTGCGGCGGGCGTCGATGCCGCGTGCGCAGCATTGGCAGACGCTTCGCAGCTCGTTGAGCCACGTCCGGACGTCCTTGGCGGCGAGCTTGGCGATCTTCTTCTGACCGAGGCCCGGGATGAGGTACTGGGCGACGACGGCGGTGTAGCGGGTGTGGGTGGTCTCCCGGAGCTGGTGGACGGCGACGTTCTCCAGCCAGTACGTCAGGTAGGCGGCCAGGCTGCCCTGGGCAGTGACGACGGGGACGCCGCGGTTGCTAGCCGCGATCTTCTCTGTGAGCTTGGCGAGGGCGTCCTTGCGAGTGGCGCCGTAGACGCTGACGCGCTTGCTGGTGTTGCCGGGGGCTAGGACGTATCCGGCGGCTTCCCAGCGGCCGTCCTTGCGCTGGTAGACGGTGCCGTCGCCGTTGGCGCGGACCCTGCGAGAGCTGGTGCTGGTGTCGGGGGTGGTCATCAGGCTGCCTGTTCGAGTTGGTGGTGGACGAGGGTGGTCAGGGCGTGGGTGGGGATGCGGCGGGCGCGGCCGATGGTGATGGAGGCGAGCTGTCGGGTGCGGATGAGGTCGTAGACGGTGGAGCGGCTGATCTTCAGGCGCGCCATGACCTCGGGGACGGTCAGGAGCTCGGCGTCGGCGGTCACTCGGTCACCTCCGCCGGGGCGGCGGTCAGCGGGTCGGCGGAGTGGCCGGTCCGGTCACCGGGGCGTTGCGCCTGCCGGGGGCGGGCTGCTTGCTCGGGTCGGGGCTTCGGTGCGGCGGCCAGGAGGTCGGCGAGGTGCGCGAGTTCGGGCAGGAGGCCGCTTCCGGTGTACTGCCAGTGCGAGATCACCAGGGTCGTGTCCGTGCCGACGCGCCGCCCGGCAGACCACCCACACCATCGTCCGTGCCGAGCCCGGAGCTTGGCAGTAGGATCACGCGCGCAGCCGGCGACAGCACAACTGGTCTACACCTCTGACGGCAGTAGTGACGGCAACAACCACGGACCTCGGCGCACATCTACGGACGCCGACGGACCGTCAAATTACCGTTGACCTGCGAGAAAGCAGGTAGGGAGGGGTCGCGTAGCACACGTACTATGTGCTGGCAGGGACCACGCCGCTCCTGGTCCATAACTGTGGGTCGACTAATTTCCTGGACGAGGGCGACCAGCTCAACTCTTTGATACCAAAGACTAAAGCCGAGCCGGGGTTCCATGATGTTTGGATCCACGGGGCTCCAAATGGCGTGGCTCCCTCCTTTAATGCAGCCGAGGGTGGCACAGGGCTTATCGACCACCGGACACTTGCTCGGATGATCAAAAACGACTCGACCTATAATGGCGGTCCGATAAGGCTTTGCTCATGTCAGGCCGGCTCTTCCTCTGGGACATTCGCTCAGGACCTGGCGAATAAAATGGGAGTGGATGTGATGGCTCTAACTGGATACCTGTATGTCTACCGCAATGGTCGGATGGCAATCGGCGCCGATGGCGCCCCATTGGGGCCGCCATATACTGGTGGGGCATGGAAGACGTTCCGAGCGGGAGAAAATTAATGGCTGGTGATGTAGGCCTGAGGGAAGTCGGTTTCTATGGATCGGCGGCAGACGTCTCCGCCGCAGCCAGGTCTACTGAGATGCCGCAGGAGTCGATGGCGGTGGACTACTTGGAGCGGGGGGTGACCGTGTTGGCTTCCGCCAGCTGGTCGGACGATTTGCTGAATAGTCAGAGAAAGAATATTTGTCAATATTCAACTTTGACGGACGGTGTATGGATTTGGCCGAGCGATCTGGTTTACTATGCGAGGACCTATCATGTAGTATTGCCCAAAGAATTCCTGGATCACATGGCCTCGCATGAGTGGGTCGTGCCTGAGCTAGACGATGCGGAACTGGATGCAATATGTGAGCGACTGGAAGCGCAGCACGGTGCATCATAGGAAGTAATTCCATCATCGTTCGGGAGCTGTGCGGCAAGGTCCAAAGAACGGGAAGCTAGATGCGTGATCGGCCCGCCAGTGAAGCTGGCGGGCCGATCACGCATTGCCCCGCACGTACTCTGTCCTCGCCGGCAACACATCGGTACTGGTACACAACTCCTGCGCTGGAGCCGAGCTCGACAATGTGAGCGAGTCCTACGTTCGCAGCAAGCACATGCCCGGCGGTGTACGCGCCGATCATCAAAGGGCCTTTTCAATGACAATGTGGACCTCTGCAAACTGCCGAGGACTCAAACTCTACAGAGCCGACCAGGCAGGACAATGGCAACTGGTCGCGCATCGTGACCGCTCCGGATACTATCGGCGCGGATGTCGAGACCGGCCTCCCTACTAAAACATACACAGTGATCCAGGACACCTGGGGATCTGTTATTACGGTGCATCCTGGAGTTCCACAATAACTTCTTGACCGACAATAGTTAGGAGCATGAGCACAGTGGCACTAAGTGTACTAGTCAGATTCTTCACTGGAGATGTCGTCTCCGAGTTCATGAGCCCCGCCATCGGCTCGCTCTGCCGCCTCGCCAGCGAACGAGATCTGCCATTCCTGGGAACCGTGGATATCTATGACGACACTATTTTCAATAGACTCCATATTCCGCGCATCCAGGGCGAGCTCGAATCGCTTCTCGGAAGCTGTGGACCGGGCGAGGGGCAGGCTATCGCCGAAATCTTAAAAATCGCCGAATGTATACTCAAAAGACCGCGTCACTACTTGCTATTCAATGGCGATCAGGTTCGTTCCAGGCAGCGTACAGAATTTGTATTCGGAGTAGTCGGAGAGCACTCCGAATACAGGGCCCATCCAAAGTCCCGGTGACCACGTGATTCCGCTACCTGAACTTGAATTCGTGATGTCGGTCTGAGGGTGATCAGCCGTCCATGATCAGGCCAGTGGTGGCGAGGTAGGCGTCGATGAGGTGAGGCCGGTACTGGATCTTCTTCAAGCTGCGTCTGACGGCTCGGGCGAGCTGGTCGAGGTCGGCGGCGGCGAGGTTGCCGATGGTGCGCTTGACCAGCGACCAGATGCCCTCCTGTGGGTTGAGGTCCGGTGCGTAGGAGGGGTGTTGGAAGACGGTCAGCCAGTCCTTGCTGGCCTGGATGAACTCCTGCATCGGCGGCATCAGGTGGGCACGGAGGTTGTCCCGCACGAGCACGATCGGGCCGCCGAGCTGGATGTGTGCGCGGATCAGCAGGTCCCGGTAGTCCTGCCAGGTCAGGCCCTTCTTCTCGCCCTTGCGACCGTGGTAGACGTGGAAGCTGTAGAACATCCGCGAGCGCCTGCCGGGCTTGTAGCAGCTCAGCCCCGCCATGGAGACCCGGCCGGCACCCCTGCCCCGCACCCGCACGACGGGGGTGCACCCGAGCCTGCCCCAGGTCCTGGCGCGCGGCGGCCTCATCGACTGCCCGGCTTCGTCGCTGAGTAGGCCCGGGGCGCGGTGCCGGGATTGCTCCCGGTCCGTTTCCCCGGACCTCTCGCCGAACCCGCCGTGCGTCTCTCGACGCAACGGGCTCTCCACGGTCTCTGCCGTCAGGTGGTCCCAGTGACCCAGGGGTTGGGGATCGTGTTGCCGCGGTAGCGATACCGGGTGACCGGGATCGCGCTGATCTTCCGCAACTCGATCTCGCCCGCGCTAATCGGCAGCCACCGCCCGGTGGGGGTGGTGAGCCGTCTGCGGACGTCCGACCAGTTCCAGTGATGCCGCTCTTGCAGCAGCCGGATGACCCGCCACCAGACGAGGTTGTCCAGGTTGCTGAAGGTGTGCTTCGCAACGGCATGCCTGAAGTAGTTGGCCCATCCGTGGGTGACCCTGTTCAGATTGATCAGCACCACGGCCAGGTCCTGCTGCGACGTTCTGTGGGTGAGGGCACGGATCTTCGCCTTCACCGACCGCAGAGGCCGGTCGGCGATGAAGGTGTAGACGTACCACTTGTCCGTTCCGCGCTTGCGGCGCCACTGGATGTGGAACCCCAGGAAGTCGAACCCCTCGCTCAGGTGCACCAGTTGGGTCTTGGCTTCCGAGAGCCGCAACCCCATGGGTGCGAGAACCTGGGCGATCTCCCCGCGCAGTGCCTCGGTGTCCTGCCTGGCCCCTTTGACCAGGACGACGAAGTCGTCCGCGTAGCGGACCAGCCGCCACGAGGGCAGGCCCTTGGCGCTCCGCTTCTCGCGCCGAGAGCTGGTGGACAGTTCCCCGTCCGGTTCCCATGCCCGGTGCAGGTGCTCATCGAGCATCGACAGGGCGATGTTCGCCAGGAGCGGGGAGATGATGCCCCCTTGCGGTGTGCCGGTGAAGGTCTCCTGCTGTTCCCCGAGCTCTGTAAGGAGACCGGACTTCAGGAACGCCTTCACCAACGCCAGTACCCGTTTGTCCTTGACCCGGCTCCGGACCCGGTCCATCAGCGCGACGTGGTCGATCTCGTCGAAGCACGCCGCGATGTCCGCGTCCAGCACCCACCGATAGCCGTGGGTGCCGTAGAAGTGGATCTCGGCAATCGCGTCCTGGGCCCGCCGCTTGGGTCGGAACCCGTAAGAGACCGGCTTGAAGTCGGCCTCGAAGATCGGCTCCAGCACCAGCTTCAGCGCGGCCTGGACGACCCGGTCGGCGATCACGGGAATCCCCAACCGCCGCACCTTCCCCGCCCCGCCCGGCTTGGGGATCTTGCGTTCCCGTACCGGTAGCGGCCGGAACGAGCCCTGCCTGAGCTGGGCCCGAAGGTCGTCCAGGAACCCGGGGACCCCGAATCGCTCCTCGACGTCGGCGGCCGTCAGGCCGTCCACGCCGGGAGTGCGGGCTCCCCGATTGCCGGCGACCCGGTCGAACGCCGCGATCAGCGTCGCCGGGTCGTGCACGAGGTTGAACAGATCATCGAACCGGCGGCCGGGATCGGCCGCCGCCCAACGGTGAAGCTTGGCCTGCATCTCCGATACCCGCTGGCGTGGACCCACCGGGTCCGCCTCCAGCGGAGCGCCGCTGTTCAGCGGTGCGTCTTTCGGCATTGCAGTCTCCTTCCCTTCTCGATACCGCTGCCGCCCTTCCCCATGTGCGCGGGCTCTCCCCGGCTCGGAGTACTACGGCGGCTCCGCCCCACCCGGACCATTCGGCAGTCGATGTGCCTATCCCCAACCGGGCACTGGCCGTGCACGACCGGGGAGTTGAGAACGGGTGGTTCCCGTGTTCACTGCGATTCGCTCGTTGGAGTAGGAGCCCGACTGTGTCCCTGCGGCATCGCCACGAGTACGCCGTAGACCTTCCTCGTGGCCTCCCGAACGGCTTCGAAATACCGGTCAAGGAGTTCCTCACTGCCACAGGACAGCGAGTGCGCACCGCCTCCGGCCCAGATCCGTCAGGTTCGAGCCGGTGTATTGGTTAAGAGACGTAAAGACGCCGGTTCCTCGCGTACTCCTCTCCATCCCGCTCGCCGGACCCGCACCATCTGGCAGTACTGGCACGTCCCGGCTTTGTCAGGGCCGCTCCCGCCCTCCCCGGCATCACCCGGATCAGGCTGCCCTCAGCTCCACCTCCCTGCTACGACAGGTCGGCGGTGAAGGTCTCTCACCTCCACACGAATCACAGCGCCTCACGGCGCAACTCGAAGACAAGCCAGGCACCGCGGGCCGCCGCGGCGCTTTTACCCGCGGCCACGTCTCCTTCTTCCACAACTCCACCGCCGCATCGTCGCGTTCGATCGCCCGGCGGGCCGGCTGCTGCCAGGACCAGCCGTGCCGCCTGAGCAGGACCCACGTGCCCTCCACGGTGTAGGAGACGTGGAACAGCCGGCCGATCAACGTCTTCACCCGTGCCAGGGTCCACCGCTGGTCCTCCCAGCCGTGGGCCAGCGGCCCGCGCTCCAACTCCCTTTCCAGTCGCACGATCTGGGCGTCGGAAAGCTTCGGACGACCGGGCGATCCCTTCGAAGCCACACCTGCCGCACCGCCCTCGCGCCACTGCCGGCGCCAGCGCTCCACCGAACGCACGCTCACCCGCAGTACGGCCGCGATGTCCCTGTTCTTCTCGCCGCCCTCGAAGCGTTCCACGGCCTGCTGCCGGATCCGCTCCCGCGCGGCCCTCTGCGCGTCGGTCAAACCACCGCCCTGTGCATACCTCACAGCACACGACTACCGGGACTGTCCCTCCGCCGGCAGGCGAACGCTACTGCTTCACCCAACCGAGCGACATCACGCATTCAAGTTCAGTAGCGCGGCCCTCTACCCGGGGCCGCTGCTTATCGAGGACCTGCCGCAGTCGCCCGGCGACCGCGTCGCCGAGCGGAGGGGCGCAGCCCACGGACTGTGAAGAAGGCGCTGAGGGGACGGCGTCCGATTCGGAGCGCCGAGTCCGGGCTGGAGAGGCCCCAGGCGCGCCTGTCGGCCGGTGGCGGGCCCGCATCATGACGCTTTGATCGAATTGGATCGAGAGGACCTCGTGAGTACAGCAAGGCCAGTCAGGGCTTCGCTCAAGATCATGCGCGAGCACAAGCGGCTGCTGCTTCTTCCCGCCGTAGCGGGCACCGGACTCGCGCTGCTGGTAGGGGCTTTGGTGCTCCTGGAGTTGAGGCTCGGGGCCAGTGGCGGTTCCGCCGCTCTGGGTGTCGCCGGGATCGTGCTGGTGGTCTGCCTGGCGACCTTCCTCAGCGCCGTCCTGATCTGCGCCGCGGACGACGCCCTGCGCGGGCAGCCGGTCTCGATAGCGGCAGGTTGCGCGCGGGCCGTCCGGCGGCTGCCGGCGCTCCTGGCCTGGGCGGTACTCGGCAGCCTGCTCGCGGCTGTCGGCTCGTTGCTGGACCGGGTGCCGGTGGTGGGGCTGCTCCTGGAGAAGGTCTTCGGGATCGCCGTGGGCTTGCTGAGCTATCTGGTACTTCCGGCCATGACGATCGACGGTCTCGGAGTCCTGGCGGCGCTTCAGCAGACAGGCAAGCTGCTGCGGCACAGCGGCGGTCAGCAGATCCGGGGGACGATCTGGATCTACCTGCCCGTCTTCCTCGCTCTGCTGCCAGCCGCAGTGGTGGTCGTCCTCGGCGTCGAGTCGGACAACCAGGTGCTCGCCCTCGCCGCCCTGGCCGGCGCAGCCGCATGGATGGCACTCGCCGTGACGCTGGCCGTGACCATCTCCGGAATCTTCCGCACGATGCTCTACCACGACGGAAGCAACACGCTGGCGTCGTCGACGACCGCGTAGCCGCCGCGACAGCCCCTTCTGCTCACGCCTTCCGTCCAGGAGATCGCAGAGCTTCTGACCCTGCGCCTGTCGAGAATGCCATCCATGCCCGTCGGTGCGGGCTGTGCTGGGGCGTCTGGCCGCCCTGGACCTGCCGCCCTGGTTCTTGACGGCGGGTTCGCTGTTCCAGACGGTGTGGAGCGTGGCGGCCGGCCGGGAGGATCTGACGGCCGGGATTCGTGATCATGACCTGTTCTTCTTCGACGAGGACACCTCGTGGGAGGCGGAGGACGTGGTGATCAAGCGGTGCTTGGCTGCGGTCGACGGGCTCGGTGTGGAGCTTGAGCCGCGCAACCAGGCCCGGGTGCACCTGTGGTATCCGAAGGAGTGGGGCAACGAGATCGCCCCGTACCGCGACCTGGCCGATGCCATCAGCTCCTTCGCGGCGACGAGCTGCTGCGTGGGGCTGAGCCTGGACAGCGGCGGCAAGCTGACGGTGCACTGCACCCACGGATTCAGGGACTTGTTCAACCTCGTGCTGCGGCCCAACCCGCTGACCGTTGCTCCCCAGGCGGTGTACGACGCCAAGGCGGAGCGGTGGATGCGGGAGTGGCCGCAGCTGACGAAGCTGCCGTGGGTGGAGCCGTCCGGTCGGCGGTAGGTCCGACGCCGGTCAGGTGGCGGTCGGTGTCAGGGCGGAGTGGTCGCTCAGGCGGCCGGTCCGCACTCAAGACCTGGCGTGCGCGGCGACGTCGGTGGTGACGGCGTCGGCCAGGGCTGGGCCGGTGGTGTGGCCGCCGAGGACGTTGTTGATCGCGGGGATGCGGCGCAGGGTGTGACAGAGGGAGACGGGCTCGATCAGCACGGAGCGCAGGCCGACGCTGGCTGCCATCACGGCAGCTGCGCAGCCAGCGGGGCCGCCGCCGATGATGATCAGATCACTGCTGGGCGGTGGAGGTGTCGCGGTCATGGTCCTGGTCCAGGGCGGGCTCGGTGAGCCGGGCGAAGAGCTGGGCGGTGGTGAGGAGCTGGCCGGCGCCGATGAAGCGGCGGGCGACGACGAGTCCGGCGTCGTGGACCTGGGGGCCGGCGTCGCTGGCGCAGGCGTCGGTGACGATCCAGGGGGTGAACTCGCGCTCGAAGGCGTCGGCTGCCGACTTGAGGACGCAGCTGTCGGTGGCGATGCCGCAGAAGACGAGGTCGCTCCAGCCTTCGGCGGTGGCCAGAGCGGTGGTTCGGGGCGTGAAGCAGGTGTAGGCCGGCTTGTCGATGACCGCGGCCGCTCGGCGGGCGCGGTCCTGGAGTTCGGGTACGAGGTCCGTCTCGGGGGCCTCGCGCAGGCGGGTCCAGTGGATGAGGCGCTCGAACTGGCTGCCCTGGTGGTTGAGGTAGCGGGTGAACACGACCGGGCGTCCGGTCGCGGACCACCGGTCGACCAGGTCCGCCACCACGGGCACCAGGTGCCGGGTGTGGTGGTTGAGGAAGCCGTTCTGCATGTCGACGACGATCAGCGCCGCTCGGATGTCCATCCCGCCCCGCTCCCTTCACGGTCGGCCGGCGGAGTCCCGCAGCGCGTCCTGAGCGGCACGCATGCGGGCGGCCGGGCCGCTGCTCTCCACGACGGCCTCGCGCATCAGGACGTGCTGAGCGGTCTCCCGGGCGGGGCCGTGGTGGGGCGAGAGTACGCCGCCCGCAGGAACCGCCAGCCGTAGCCCTCGGGCGTGGTGGGGTCCTGCCGTCCTCGACGAGGAGCTGGGTCTGGTGGCAGTACGCCCGCAGGGTCTGGCCCGCGGACCGCTACAGCGCGGCCGTGGGGGTCGCCGAAGCACGGGCGGACCTTCACTCCGGATGCCGCGAGCTGAGCCGGCATCGTGGCGATCCGCGGGTTCGACTGGGCGAAGAAGGTCCCCGAGAACGCGAGCACGTCGATGCCCTGCTCTGCCTCCAGCAGCAGCGAAAGCCACATCACCGGTGACGTGCATGAGGTGGGCGACCGCTTGCTGTGCGTGTTGCCCGCCATCGCGAGGGTGAGAGGGTGGGACGGCCGGGGGAGGGGTGGGTTGTGGTGGGGTGGGAAGGGTTTGAAGAGGTCCGGCAGCGAAACGGTGCGTTCGGGCGGGGGCTGGGGCCGTATGGCTGGGTGCGGCGTGTGGGGGGGGAGGGGGAGGGGTGGGGCTTTACCCTCCATCTGCTCAACAGGGGGTCGGGGCTGCCTGCAATGATGCTGTGCGCACAGCAGATGGCTCAGGAACGGGGAACGCGGCATGGTGAACGGACAATTTCAGGTACATCCAACGACTCTGACGGCGCTCGGTGGCAAGTTCGGTACCGAGTCGCAGACGTTGGGCGGGCAGGTGGCGTCGTTCGAGACGACTGCCGGTGATGTCGGGCAGGCGTTCGGGCTGCTCGGGGCTTGTGACGGGGCGCTCTCGCAGTACCTGCAGCTGTTCAACAGCACCTCCAAGGCACTCAACCAGCTCACCCAGGTGTTGGACGCCAACAACAGCCGGCTGCAGACGAGTGCGGCGGCTTATCAGGCGACCGACAAGGCGGTCAAGGACAACGCCGACAGTGTCGGCAAGAGCGTCTGAGGGGGCGGGCGATGAGTGTCAACGGCTGGATCGACGGCAAGGTCATGGACATCCTGCAGGCCCTGGGGATCGAACTGCCCGGTGGTGACGGGGACAAGCTGCGCACGGTGGCCGGTGCCTGGGACACCATGGGCAACGAGATCAGCGGGGTCTCGCAGGCGATCGACACCACCATCCACTCGATGGGTCCGGGTGACTGGTCGGGGCCGGCGTACGACGCGTTCCTGTCGCACTGGGGCGACCAGAAGAAGGCCTTCGAGGACATCGCGAAGCACTTCCACGAGATCGCCAAGGGGCTGCGCGACTACGCCGATCAGATCGACTCGATCAACGAGTCGATCATCGACATCGCCACCCAGATCGCCGAGATGGAGGTGGCGGGGGCCGCGCTGTCGCTGTTCACCGGGTTCGTCTCGGACCTGGTGGCCAACACCGCGGTGGCCGCCAAGGCCGCCAAGATCCTCGACCTGGTCAAGCTCTTCACCGCGGCGGCCGAGAAGGTCACCGAACTGCTGAAGAAGTTCTTCGACCTGTCCGAGGAGATGGCCGCCACCATCGAGAAGTTCCTCACCGCGGCGGCCGAGTTCGGCGGGAAGTTCGGCAAGAACTTCCTGAAGAACTTCGCCACCAACCTGGCCGCCGACTACGGCAGCGCGGTGGGCCAGCAGGCGCTCAGCGGGCAGCCGATCACCTACGGTACGGACTTCACCAACGCCCGCCGGGCCGCGGCCGGCACGTCACTGTTCGTCGCGGGCGGGGCCTCGGCGGCCGAGGAGCTCAAGCTGAGCGGCACGGTGGGCAACATCCTCACCGGCGAGGGGCGGATGGGCAACGCGGTCAACGGCGGGCTGGGCAACATCGTCGGCGGGTTCAGCCAGGACCTGCAGAACGGATCGAGCGGCAGCACGCTCTGGCAGGACGCGGTCACCAACGCCATCACCGGCTCGGTCGGCAATGCGAGCAACAAGGAGTTCGCCGACATGGCCACCAAGGAGGGGATGCTCGGTGGCAAGAACCGCAGCGACAAGGCCAAGCTCCGGGACGCCGCGTTGGAGCAGGGCTTCGGCACCGGTCTGAATGCCGCCATATACTCGGCCGGCTCGGGCATCGAGACCGATGCCCAGAACCTGGCCCAGGGGAAGTAGGAGAGCACCAGTGCCGGACAAGTGGGACCTCGCGACGGTGGTGCACAACGGCCCGCACCTCGAAGGCGTCATGGCGGACGTGTGGATGACCGTCGGCGGCTTCGGGGTGGTTCTCGCGATCTTCGGCGCGGGGCTGATCCGCAAGGGCAAGGACGCGGGCGGCAGTTCGGCCGGTTCGCCGGCCGGCCTGGTGGTGCTGCTGGTGGGCCTGCTGATGGCGGTGGGCGGCTTCTGGGCCGCTTAGGCCGTGTCTCACAATTCCCGTCAGGAGCGCGACGCCGGCCCGCAGCGTCAGCTGCTGATGTCGCATCCCGCCTGGACGCACCGGCGAATCATCCAAGTACGACCCAGTACGAGGACGCTTCGCCGGCACGCCCAGCCGGGCGCCCAACACCGCGCGCTGATCCGACGCGAATTGTGAGACACGGCCTAGCTTGATCTTTAACCTGTGCGGCGTGGGCGAGGGGCGCTGGACTTCTTCGGTTTCTTCGCTGGCGCCTTCGTTGAGCCTGTCTTGTGGGCTGTGTGGACGTCGTGGCGTGGGGTTGGGTGGGTGTTCTTGCGGCCGGGAGGTCGTCCGGGGCCAGGGTGGCTGGGTTTCGGTGCACTGGCCGGGCTGGCGGCGTTCGGACGGAGGTGCCGGAATCCTCGTCGAACGCGAGCGGGGGTCAGGCGTTCGGGTGGTGCGGGTTTCTCCCAGGGGCGGCGGAGGTCGGCTGCGAGGGGGCGGGCGAGGCGGAGTTGGGTGTAGGCGGCCAGGATCAGCCAGGTCCAGCGGTCGGCTGCTTCGGGGGTGCGGATCTTCGGGCGGGTCCAGCCCAGGGTCTGCTTGAAGAGGCGGAAGGTGTGCTCGATGTCGAAGCGTCGGAGGAACGCCTGCCAGAGGCGGTCGACGTCCGCGGGGGTGGCGTCGGTGCCGGACCACCACAACCAGACCGGCTTGGGGATGGCTCCGCTGGGCAGGTGGTCGACCTCCAGGCGGATCACGGTGCCTTCGATGACCGGCAGGGTGCCGGTCTCGGCGGTCCAGGAGGACCGGTGGGTCAGTTTGGGGTGCAGTCGGTCCCAGGAGCGGGCGGTGGCGGTGCCGTAGAGGCGGGTCTCGGTGACGGTCGCCGCATCGGGGATGCCCCAGGTGTCGGGCTGGCCGAAGACGAACTCGCCGCCGTGGCGGGGCGGTCGGCCCATCGTGCCGGGCAGTCGCGGTGGGCATGCTCTGCGCAGGACGCGGTCGGAGCGCATCCGGGCCAGGACCTGCACGGGCAGGTCCTTCAGGAGGAAGGCCAGGCGGGGCGCGTCGTAGCCGGCATCCGCGACGACGAGCAGGTCCGGGTCTCCGGCCTTCCACTGCCCTGCCGTGACGAGGCGCTCGACCAGGTCGCGCAGTTGTCGTGCGGTGACCGCGGCAGCGTCGTCACCCGGCGCCAGCCGCACCGCGTCCAGCGGCGCGGTCCACGAGCTGCGGCCTGGTTCCAGCGCGGTGATGACCGAGTAGGGCCAGCCCGGGACGGGGATGTGCTGGTCCTTGCCCCGCCCGTAGGTGTGGCACAGGATCCGCTGCGGTGACGTGTGGGCATCGGGCCGCAGCCAGCAGGTGATGTCGACGGCCAGCACAAGTCGGCCGTCAGCGGCGCGGGGCAGTGGCACGGCCGCCAGCGCCCTTCGCAGCCGGTCGGCATCGAGGCGCCCGTGGGCCAGGGCGTCGTAGAGCCCGCCGTGGCCTCGCCGGTGCTCGCCCACCAGGGAGAGTTCCACCAGCGACCGGACCGGACCGTCGGCGCACAGCACCGCGTCGGCCAGCTCGAACAGGGCGTCCGCCCGCCGAGTCAAACAGGAGTAGAACTCACCCCGGAAGCGTGACAGTTCAGCGAATGTATCCCGCCGGACGCCGTCGTGCAGCAGACTCATCTCCACGGCCTTCGTACTGATCGTGTGTGTTCCTTGGTCGGAGCACATGATCAGGCGAAGGCCGCTTCCGCGTACGGCAGATACCGATACGAGTGAACAAGTTCGACGGCTCGTTCGAGACGATTGCTTAAAGATCAAGCTAGCTGCGGGTGAAGCGCAGGATGCCGGTCTCGGTGCCCTGGTAGAGGGTGCCGTCGGGGCCGGTGGTGCCGGTCATCTGGAGGGGGTTGTAGAGCAGGCCGAGTCCGATGGGGGAGGAGCTCAGCTGGGTGCCGGTCGCCGGGTCGAGCGTGGCGTAGGAGTAGCGGGCGAAGGTGTTGCTGCCGAGGATGCCGGTCGGGCCGCTGACGGTGAGGGTGTAGATCTTCCCGTCGGCGAGCGAAAGGCGGGGCAGCGCGGCCGACTTGACGTCGCTGTTCCACACCGGGTGGCAGCCGTGGCCGTCGGCGTCCAGGTCCACCCGGCTCAGCCCGCCGTCGAAGTCCGCCGAGGAGGGCACGCTGGCGGGGGCGCCGGCGGGCAGCGCCGGGTACGGGTAGCCGTAGGTGTTGGTGACGAAGACCGAGCTGCCGGAGGCGATCACCGCGTCCTCCGTCCCGCTGGCCGGGTACTGGGTGAGCACCGGCGTGCTGCAGACCGGGGTCGGGCCGTCCGCCACCCGGTAGACCAGCAGGTTCTCGTGCGGGGCGGCGTTGTCGGTGATGGTCACGTACTCGGTGCCGTCGCCGGGGCCGAAGAAGCTCGGGGTCGCGCCGGTTCCCCAGCTCAGCTGGCCGGGCTTGCGGCCGGGGCCGCGGTCGTAGGGGGCCCGCCAGTCGATCACCGGGGTGCCGTCGGGTGCCTCGGAGAGGAGGTAGAGCGCGTGGTCGGTGGCGACGGCGGTGTGGCCCGGCACGGTGGAGATGCTGTTGCCGACGCCTTCGCCGGTGCTGATGGTGCGCACGGTCCCGGTGCCGGTGTCCACCGTGCCGATCACGCCGCCGGAGGTGGCGAACCACACCCGGCCGTCCCAACCCGGGCTCAGGCCCACCACGTTGTCGCCTGCCGGGATCGCACCGGCCAGCGAGGTGGACTGGTCCACGGTCAGGGACCAGCCGCTCGTGCCGTGGTGGTGCCCGATCCGCAGCAGGTTGTCGTTGCCGTCCACCGCGACCAGTGCCCCGGTGGCGTCCAGGTAGGCGTAGACGCCGCCGAAGAGGCTGCCCTTGGGGAGCGCGAGCGAGGCCAGGTCCGCGCCGGAGTGCGGGTCGAGCAGGTGGACGGTGGGGGTCTGCCCGAAGATCGTGGTGCAGAGCGCGACCGGCAGGCCGTCGGCGCCGATCACCACGGTGGGGCAGGCGGAGGCGAGTGCCGTCCGGTTCCAGGAGACGGCGCCGCTGCCGGGCCCGGGATAGGGCGTGGTGTCGCTGGAGGCGCTGTCTCCGTGCATGGTGGCCGTGCCGTTCGGGGCGGTGGCCGGGTTCTGCGGGGGCAGCGGGCCGAAGCCCGGTGCGGCGAGGGAGACGCCGGCCGTGCTGGTCCAGAGCAGGCTGGCGAGGGCGAGTGCGGCGGCGGGTTTCGGGGTGCGCAGGCGCATGGGAGTCCTGTTCCAGGTTGCGGCGGGACGGCGGCCGGGCGCACGGGCGGGGCCGCCGGGGAGGACGAGCGGTGGCGGCCCTCGGACGCCCCGGCGCAGGCCGGGGCGGAGGTGGGAGTTACAGGGGGCCGCGTCAGTTGACGCGGCGACAGCCGGTCGTGGTGGCACGGCCATGGTCGACATGGCGGCGGCTCACGAGCGGGGTCATGCGGGTCACTGTAGCGGAGCCGGGGGGCTTGCTGTCAGCGCCTGACACCATGTGGGACGGCGCAGGTCAGCGGTGCTTTTTCAGGCGGGGAAGGGCGCGCGCCCCGGGGTGCGCGGACGGTGGCGCAGGTGGTGCTGCGATAGTGGGCGGGTGCGTGTCGGCCTGCTCGGACCCTTGATGCTCGATCCCGGAACGGGCCCGCTGGTGATCGGCGGGGCGCGGTTGCGCGCGCTGGTGGCCCGGTTGGGACTGGAGGGCGGGCGCGCCGTGCGGCCGGAGGTGCTGGCCGAGGCGCTGTGGGCCGGGGCGCCGCCGGCCGACCAGGTGAACGCGCTGCAGTCCCTGGTGTCCCGGTTGCGGGGCCTGCTGGGGGATCCGGCGCTGCTCGGCCTCGGACCGGCCGGGTACCGGCTGGCCGTCGAGGCGGCTGCGGTGGACGTCGTTCGGTTCGAGCAACTGGCGGGCTCCGGTAGGCAGTTGCTCGCGCAGGGTCGGCCTGCCGAGGCGGCCCTCGCGCTGCGGGAGGCGCTGGGGCTGTGGCGCGGCCCCGCGTTGGCGGACGTGCGGGAGGCGCCGTTCGCCGAGGCGGCGGCCGAGCGGCTCGAACGCGCCCGGCTGGCCGCTCTGGAGGAGCGGATCGAGGCGGACCTCGCGCTGGGAGCGGGCCCCGAACTCGTCGCCGAGCTGGAGTCGCTGACGGCGGATCACCCGCTGCACGAGCGGCTGCATGCGCAGCTCGTCCGGGCGCTGGCGGTCGGCGGCCGGGGCGCCGAGGCGCTGGCCGGCTACCAGCGGATCCGCGAGCGGCTGGCCGACACCTTCGGCAGTGACCCCGGGCCCCAGCTGCAGGCGGCCCATCTCGCGGTGCTGCGTGGCGAGTTGCCGTCGCAACAGGACCGTCCGGAGCCCTGGCGGGCCCGGCTGCCCGGCAACCTGGAAGCGCCGCTGACCAGCTTCGTGGGCCGCGAGGACGACGTGCGGCGGGTGGTCGGGCTGCTCGGGCAGGTGCGGCTGGTCACGCTGGTGGGGCCCGGCGGGGCCGGCAAGACCCGGCTGGCCACCGCGAGCGGGCGCGAGCTCACCCCGAGCGGCGGGGTGTGGTGCGTCGCGCTGGCCCCGGTCGCCGCGGACGACCTGCCCCGCGCGGTGCTCGGTGCGCTGCGGGCGCGCGAGGCCGGTGTGCCCAAGGGCGCGTCGGGCCCGGGCGGCGCGGGTGAGGAGGTCCTGGACCGGTTGGCCGGGGTGCTGGCGGGCGAGGACCTGGTGCTGGTGCTCGACAACTGCGAGCACCTGGTGGAGGCGGTCGCGGCACTGGCCGAGACCCTGCTGGGCCGGTGCCCCCGGCTGCGGGTGCTGGCCACCAGCCGGGAGGCGCTGCGGATCGAGGGCGAGGTCCTGCACCCGGTGCTCCCGCTGGGTCTGCCCGACCCGGACTCGACGGCCGAGCAGGCCCGCACCAGCGCGGCTGTCCGGCTGTTCCGCGACCGGGCCCTCGCGGTCCGTCCCGACTTCGAGCCGGTCGGCGACGCGCTGACGGCGGCGATCGAGATCTGCCGTCGGCTGGACGGCCTGCCGCTGGCGATCGAACTGGCCGCGGCCCGGCTGCGCACCCTGCCGGTCGAGGTGGTCGCGGCCCGGCTGGACGACCGGTTCCGGCTGCTCACCCGGGGCAGCCGAACGGCGCTGCCCCGGCACCGGACGCTGCGTGGTGCGGTGGCCTGGAGCTGGGAGCTGATGGACGCGGACGAGCGGGTGCTGCTGGAACGGCTCTCGGTGGTGCCCGGCAGCTTCACCGAGGACGCGGCACAGGCGGTCGGCGGGCTCGACGTCCGGTGCGGGGACGGTCGCGGGGCGGACGGCCGCGGGGCGGACGGTTACGCGGCGGATGTGCGGGAGCTGGTGGCGGCGCTGGTCGACAAGTCGCTGCTGCACCCGCTCGGGGCCGCCGCCACGGGCGAGCCGCGCTACCGGATGCTGGAGACCATCCGGGAGTACGGGCTGGAGCAGCTCACCCGGCGCGGGGAGGCCGGGGCCGCTCGCGCACGGCACGCCGCGTTCTTCCTGGAACTGGCCGAGCGCGCGGAACCGCTGCTGCGCACCCGCGACCAACTGCGCTGGCTGGCGCGGCTGTCGGCCGAGCGGGACAGCCTGCCGGCCGCAGTGCGCTGGGCGGTCGACTCCGGGGACGCCGGGACGGCGGTGCGGCTCGCCGCCGCGCTCTGCTGGTTCTGGTCCATGCGGGGCTACCCGCCGGAGTCGCTGGACCTGCTCGGCCGGGTGCTGGAGCTGCCGGGGCCGGTCGATCCGGTGGCCCGTGCACTGGTGGTCGCGACGCACGAGGTCGGCACCGAGTCGATCGGCCGGCCGCAGGAGCGGGAGGCCGCCTTCGGCCGGATCGAGGAGGCGATGGCGGGGATCGATCCCGGGGTCCATCCGCTGCTGGAGCTGGCCCGGCTGGCCGCCGCGATCGGCGGACCGAAGCCGCCCGCGGGCTCGCCGGGTGCGCCGGGCTCGCCGGGTGGGTCGGGTGCGCTGGGTGGGTCGGGTGCGCTGGGTGCACCGGGCTCGCCGGGTGCGTCGGCTCCGCCGGTCGGCGAGCGGCGGGACCCCTCGGGCCGGCCGTTCGGCCTGCTGGTCCAGGGCCTGCTGACCCTGCACACCGGGAACGTCACCGAGGCGACGGACCACCTCACCCGCGCGCTGGCCGGTTTCGAGGAGCTCGGCGAGCGGTGGGGCCTGGCGACGGCACTGAGCACCCTCGGGTCGATCCGGCGGCGCTCCGGCGACCTGGCCGCGGCGCTGGCGATGAACGAGCGGGCCACCCGCTGTTTCGAGGAGCTCGGCATGCAGGAGTACACGGTCGAGAACGAGGTGCAGGCCGCCCTGATGCGCGGCCAGGCCGGGGACGTGGACGGCGCGCGGCGGCAGTTGGCGGGCCTGTGCGAGCAGGTGGCGGGGAGCGGATCGGCCGAGCCGTGGGCCATGGTGGGCCTGGGCCGGGCGACGTTGGAGTGGCGGGCCGCGGAGCCCGCGGCGGCCCGCACCCACGCGCTGGCCGCGCTGGCCGGGGCTCCCGGCGCCCAGCCGGTGCCCTCGCAGCTCACCGCCCTGCTGCTGGCCGTGCTGGCCCAGGTGGACGCGGCGGACGGCCGCCCGGAGGAGGCGGTGCGCCGGCTCGACGACCCGGCCGTGCACCTGGTCCTGACCTGGAACTCGGCGGTCACGGGGCGGATCGCGGTGGTGGTCGCCGGCATCGAACTGAGCCGCGACCGGCCGGCGGACGCGGCGCGGCTGCTCGGGGTCGCCGACGTCCTGCGGGGGTCGGACGACCTCGGCGACCCCGACGTGCGCGCGATCACCCGGCGGGCGACGGCGGCGCTGGGCGCCGCCGGGTTCGCGGCGGCGCACGCCACGGGTGCGGTGATGACGCGGACCGGCGCCAAGGAGCTGTTGTCCGCGCTCGTCACCGCACCCGTGGAGCAGCCGGGGCGCTCCGGTCAGCGCGCCTGAGCCGGGGCCAGAGTCGGGGTCGGGGCCGGGCCCTGAGTCGGGGCCTGAGCCAGGGCTGGGCCCTGAGCCGGGGCTGGGCCCTGGGCCGGGGCCGGGGTCGCGGCGGTCGGAGCCGCCGGAGCGGGCTTGCCGAACATGGCGCAGATCACCGCGGTCTGGAGCGCCTGGTCGGCGGCGACGAGCTTGGGGTCGGCCCCGAACTCGAACAGGAACTCCGTCGGCACCAGGACGGTGGCGGTGCGACTGCCGCTGTCGTCCGTGAGGTTGACGCTGGAGTAGCCGGTGATCCCGCCGTCGTGGGCCCAGATGGTGCCGCAGGCGGTGGTGCCGGTCTCGATGCCCAGCCCGGAACCGGGCCCGTGCACCGGGTTGTCCGGGTCCATCGGGACGGTGCTGCGCAGCTCCGCCAGCTGGGCCGCGGGCAGCAGCCTGCCGGACATCAGCGCGGTGTAGAAGCGGGACCAGTCCTGCGCGGTGGACACCACCGCCCCGGCGGCGCCGCCCCAACTCGGGTCGTTGCCGGAGACGTTCACCTCGCTGCCGTGGTGCACCCCGGCGACGTCCCGGAACGCGGTGGGCACCGCCGCCGGCATGTGGGCCGCGTCCGGCTCGTAGCCGCGGGCGTACCGGCCGTGCCAGCTGCCGTCGGTGGCGAGGTAGGTGTGCCGCAGGCCGAGCGGCCCGGCGATCCGGTCCTGGATCAGGTCGGCCAGGCTCGTTCCGGTGACCCGCTCCAGGACGGCGCCGACGGCGGCGTAGTCGGTGTTGCTGTAGGACCACTGGGTGCCCGGGGCGAACAGCGGCGGGTGCTGCACGCCCATGGCCAGCAGCTCCGCGGAGGTCCACCGGTGCGGGTCCTTGCCGAGGATCGACGGCACCAGGGCCGGGTCCTCGGTGTAGTCGAACAGGCCGCTGGTGTGGTTCAGCAGCATCCGCAGGGTGATCGCCTGGCCGTTCGGGACCTGCCCCGGCAGCCACTTCGCCACCGGGTCGGTCAGCGCGAGCCTGCCCTCGGCGACCAGTTGCAGGACGATCGTGGCCATCATGGTCTTGGTGTTGGAACCCATCCGGAACTCGTCCCCGACCTCGAGCCGCTGGTCCTTCGCCGCCCAGGGAGCCTGTTCGGCGATCTCGACCGGGCGGCTGTGGCCGTCGTCCACCCGCACGACCACCCCCGGCGCGCCCGCGGCCACCAACTGCTGTGCCAGTCTCACCAGTTCGGCCCGCTGCGGATCGGCCCCGCCGCGGGGCGCCACGGTCGCGGCCGTGGGGAGGGCGGCCGGGAAGGCGGTACCGGCGGTCAGGCCGACGGTCAGGGCCGACGCCGTCAGCACGAGCGGCGCCAGCCGCAGGCGGCGCGACCGCGCCGCCCGGTGCGGCGAAGCGGAAGAAGAGGCGGGGAGTGGAGAAGTGACTGGCGACATGGGCCCGTTCCTTTGCTGACCGAGTGAGCTGGACGGACCCAGCCTCCGGCCCGCCGCTGGCAGACCGCGCACAGCGCGCTGGCAGGCGCCTGATCGGCGGTGCGGCGGGGGAACGGGCGCGGCGGGTGGTAGGCAAGGGGTGGTACGCAGGGGGGTGGTGTCGGTCGGTGATCGGAGCGGGAGGCAGCAGATGGTGGACGAGCCGCAGGCGGCGGGGACGTTGAGCGTGGTGAGCCCGTTCTCGGTGGACGAGACGCTGGAGCGGCTGCGGTCGGCGATCGACGCGGCGGGGCTGACCCTGTTCGCGGAGGTGGACCACAGCGGCGGCGCCCGCGCGGTCGGGCTGGAGATGGACGAGACGCGGCTGCTGGTCTTCGGCAACCCGCGCGGTGGCACGCCGGCGATGGTCGCCGCGCCCCTGCTGGCGCTGGAGCTGCCGCTGCGGGCGCTGGTCCGGGCGGACCAGGACGGCCGCACCTGGGTCAGCTACCAGGACCCCGCCGAGCTGGCCCGCCGGTTCGACGTGCCCGAGGCCCTGATGGCCCCGCTCGGCGGGGTGGGCCGACTGGTGGCGGGCGCGCTGGGTTCCTGAGTCCGGACGGTGGCCCGGGTGCCTCAGCCCATCGGGAACTTGACCTGGCCGGAGACGATCGGGTTGAGGTAGTTCGGGCCGGCGATCTTCAGGCGGTTCATCGCCAGGCCGGTCAGGCCCTCGAAGATGGCGCGGCGGGCGTTCATGGTGGTGGAGTAGCCGTGGTCCAGGTGGGGGGCGACCTCGACCACGTCCATCCCGATGACCTTGGTCTCGTGGCAGATCCGGCGGAAGGCCGGGAACAGTTCACGGGTGGTCAGGCCGCCCGGCTCGGGGGTGCCGGTGCCGGGGGCGAAGGCCGGGTCGAGCACGTCGATGTCGAGGGAGAGGTAGACGAACTCGGCGTTCTGCTGGACCTCGGCGATCGCCTTCTCCAGCACCGCGGTGAAGCCGATCTGCTCGATCTCGGCCATGAAGTGCGACTTCATGCCCTGCCGGCGCATCCAGTGGAAGAGCTGGTTGTCGGGGCCGGTGATGGTGCGCAGCCCGACCTGGACCACGTTGCCCGCCGGGATCCCCTCGTCCTCGATGATCCGCCGGATCGGGGTGCTGTGGGTCACCTGGTGGCCGAACTGGCTGTCGTGGCAGTCGGGGTGGGCGTCGAAGTGGATCACGCCGATCTTCTCCGGGCCGTACACGTCGGCCAGCGCGCCGACGCTCGGCCACAGCAGCGAGTGGTCGCCGCCCAGGAGCACCGGCACCGCGCCGACCTCCGCGATCTCCCGCACCAGCGACCGGATCGGGCCGATCGAGTCGGGCGTGCTGAACGGGTCCACGGCGGCGTCGCCGTAGTCCACCACCTTGAGCACGTCGAACGGGTTGATCCGGGTGCTGGCGTTGATCACGGCTTCGGGGGTGTTGAAGACGTAGCGCTCGTCGGCGCGGATCATCCGCGGGCCGTAGGAGGCGCCGCGGTGGCCGACCGAGGAGTCCAGCGGGATGCCGAGCACGGCCACGTCGACGTTCCCGGCCCGCAG
The DNA here is from genome assembly GCF_035976515.1 of Kitasatospora sp. NBC_01302. Lineage (NCBI taxonomy): Bacteria > Bacillati > Actinomycetota > Actinomycetes > Kitasatosporales > Streptomycetaceae > Kitasatospora > Kitasatospora sp. NBC_01302. Next base: position 1,882,757 of record NZ_CP108404.1, on the reverse strand, counting down.
GTCCTCCTGGTTGAGGCAGAGCGGCACGCCCATGAAGGTCGCGATGCCCGAGTACGCGGGGTGCGCGTAGTAGCGGCGGATGTCGATCGGCCCGGGCTCCCGGCCGGGCGCCGCCGACCGGTCGATCTCCACGCGCTGCGCGGGCGTCTGAGGCATCTCGTTCAACACGTCTCCCCGGTGGATGGCACGGCGCATTTCCCCGTGCGATTGCTTCTGCCTCGCATATTCCGCTCGCGCTCCAGCGTAGGCGCGCCGGAAATGCGCGGCGCCCGGAACGACCTCCTGTTCGACCCCTTGGCCCCCTGTTCGGCGGCCGGAAAACCCCTAGTCACGGCGGTTCTGCGGGTGCTGACGGGTCGTCGCGCGGGCGCACCGACCCCCGAACCCCACCACAGGACGTAACAAAGCCCTACTAGGGGGAGGTTAGGGGTTGGCCGCCTGAGGCGGCCGCTCTACCGTGGCGCCGGAAAGCGCCGTGTCGAACGTTCGCCGCTTACCCGAAAGCTTCGGAAAAACCTTCTGCGTGGGCGCACCTGCGCGCAGCCGGAATGCCGTAATGAGGTCACGAAATGGCGAATGAAGAGACCCTCCGCAGCTATCTCAAGCGGGTGACGGCCGACCTCGCGCAGACGCGGCTGCGGCTGCGCGAGGTGGAGGCGAAGGACCAGGAACCGATCGCCATCGTCGGGATGAGCTGCCGGCTGCCGGGCGGGGTCGCCTCGCCCGAGGAGCTGTGGCAGCTGGTCGCCGGCGGCCAGGACGCGATCTCCGAGTTCCCGGCCGACCGCGGGTGGGACGTCGAGACGCTCTACCACCCGGACCCGGACCACGCCGGCACCTCCTACACGCGCGAGGGCGGCTTCCTGCACGACGTCGCCGATTTCGACCCGGCGGTCTTCGGGATCTCGCCGCGCGAGGCGCTGGCGATGGACCCGCAGCAGCGGCTGCTGCTGGAGGTGGCCTGGGAGGCGTTCGAGCGGGCCGGCGTCGACCCGCTGTCGGTGCGCGGCAGCCGCACCGGTGTCTTCGCCGGGACCAACGGCCAGGACTACCTGGCCGTCCTGCTGAACTCCACCGACGACGTGGAGGGCTACCTCGGCACCGGCAACGCGGCCAGTGTGCTCGCCGGGCGGATCTCCTACACCTTCGGGCTGGAGGGTCCGGCGGTCACCGTCGACACGGCCTGCTCCTCCTCGCTGGTCTCGCTGCACCTGGCGGTGCAGGCGCTGCGCAACGGCGAGTGCTCGCTGGCGCTGGCCGGTGCCGTCACGGTGATGAACACCCCTGGCAACCTCATCGACTTCAGCCGCCAGCGGGGACTGGCCGCCGACGGGCGCTGCAAGGCCTTCGCGGACGGCGCCGACGGCACCGGCTGGGCCGAGGGCGCGGGCATGCTGCTGGTGGAGCGGCTCTCCGACGCGCGGCGCAACGGGCACCCGGTGCTGGCGGTCGTGCGGGGCAGCGCCGTGAACCAGGACGGCGCGTCCAACGGTCTGACGGCGCCGAACGGCCCCTCCCAGCAGCGGGTCATCCTCCAGGCGCTGGCCAGTGCGCGGCTGACGCCCGATCAGGTCGACGCGGTCGAGGCGCACGGGACGGGCACGAAGCTCGGCGACCCGATCGAGGCGCAGGCGCTGCTGGCCACCTACGGTCAGGGCCGCCCCGCGGACCGGCCGCTGCTGATCGGCTCGGTCAAGTCCAACCTGGGCCACACCCAGGCCGCCGCCGGTGTGGCGGGCCTGATCAAGATGGTGATGGCGATCCGGCACGGTGTGCTGCCGAAGACGCTGCACGTGGACCGGCCCTCGTCGCAGGTGGACTGGGACGCGGGCGCGGTGGAGGTGCTCACCGAGACGCGGCCCTGGCCGGAGACCGGGGCGCCGCGCCGGGTGGGCATCTCCTCCTTCGGGGTGAGCGGCACCAATGCGCACACCATCATCGAGCAGGCACCGGCCGAGGAGAGCGCAGAACCCGGCGAGGCAGGTGAGACCGGGGAGGGCGGTGAGAGCAGTGCGGCGGACAGCGGGCCTTCGGCGGCTGCGGCGCCCGCCGCGCTGCCCTGGCCACTGGCCGGGCGCACCGAGGAGGCGCTGCGCGCGCAGGCGGCCCGGCTGCGGGAGCGGCTGGAGGCCGACCCCGCCCTCGAACCGCTGGACGTGGGCCACTCGCTGGCCACCGGCCGGGCGGCGCTGGAGCAGCGCGCCGTCCTGGTGGCCGGCGACCGCGCGGAGTTCCTGAGCGGGTTGCGGGCGCTGGCGGCGGGCGAGTCGGCCGCGGGGCTGGTGCGGGGGGTGGCGGCCGAGCGCAAGCTGGGCGTCCTGTTCACCGGGCAGGGCAGTCAGCGGGCGGGGATGGGTGCGGAGCTGTACGGCGCGTTCCCGGTCTTCGCGGCGGCGTACGACGCGGTCTGCGGGGAACTGGACCGGTATCTGGAGACGCCGCTGGCCGAGGCGGATGCGCTGCTGGACGAGACGGCGTACACCCAGCCGGCGCTCTTCGCGCTGGAGGTGGCACTGTTCCGGCTGGTCGAATCCTGGGGTGTGCGGCCGGACTTCCTGGCGGGGCACTCGATCGGTGAGCTGGCGGCGGCGCATGTGGCGGGGGTGCTGTCGCTGGCGGATGCGGCGAAGCTGGTGGCGGCGCGCGGCCGGCTGATGCAGCAACTGCCCGCCGGTGGTGCGATGGTGGCGGTGCAGGCGGGCGAGGCGGCGGTGCTGGCGCTGCTGGCCGGGCGTTCGGACGTGGCGATCGCGGCCGTCAACGGGCCCGCCGCCGTGGTGCTTTCGGGTGCCGAGGACGCGGTCCTGGAGGTCGTCGGGCAGCTGGAGTGCAAGTCGAAGCGGCTGAGCGTGAGCCATGCGTTCCACTCGCCGCTGATGGAGCCGATGCTGGCGGAGTTCCGGGTGGTGGCCGAGGGGCTGAGCTACCGGCCCGCGCAGCTCGCGATCGTCTCCACCCTCACCGGTCGGCCGGCCTCCGCCGAGGAGCTGTGCTCGCCCGACTACTGGGTGCGGCATGTCCGCGAGGCGGTGCGGTTCGCCGATGCGGTGGCCGTCCTGGAGGCCGAAGGGGTGCGCAGCTTCCTGGAGTTGGGCCCCGACGGGGTGCTGAGCGCGATGGGCCGGGAGTGCCTGGCCGGCGATGCGCTGTTCGCGCCGGTGCTGCGGTCCGGCCGCCCGGAGGTCCGGGCGCTGACCACCGCGCTGGCCGGGATCTTCGTGCGGGGCGCGGCCGTCGACTGGCAGGCGGGCTACGCCGGCCGCGGCGCCCGTCGGGTCGAGCTGCCCACCTATGCCTTCCAGCGCCGCCGCTACTGGCCGACCGCCGCCGCGTGGGCGCAGGCGGGGGCCGCCGAGGAGGTCGCCGGCGACGGGGTGGAGGCGCGCTTCTGGGAGGCCGTCGAGCGCGGCGACCTGGAGGCGGTGACCAGCACTTTGGCGGTGGCGGGCGATCTGCCGCTGAGCTCGGTGCTGCCCGCGCTGACCGCGTGGCGGCGGCAGGGTCGTGAGCGCTCCACGGTGGAGGGGTGGCGGTACCGGATCGGCTGGCGGCCCACCGCGCAGTCCGCCCGGGCCGTGACGGCGACCGATGCGCGCGGGCCGTCGCCCGCGGGGCACTGGCTCGTGGTGGCGCCGCCCGGCGCGGAGTGCTCGCCGGGTGGCGAGGCGTGGGCCGCTGCGGTCGGACGGATGCTCGGCGAGCACGGTGTGACGGTCCGTCAGATCGAGGCGGATGCCGCGGCGGTCGGGCGGGCCGAGCTGGCCGGGCTGCTGGCCGACGGGCAGCCGGTTGCCGGGGTGGTGTCGCTGCTCGCCCTGCAGCAGGCTTCGCAGCCCGGACTGCCGTCGGCGTCGGCGGCGTTGGCGGGCACCTTGGCGCTGGTGCAGGCGCTGGGGGACGCCGGGGTTGCGGCGCCGCTGTGGTGCCTGACCCGGGGCGCGGTGTCGACGGGGCGGTCGGATCGACTGGCGTCGGCGGTGCAGGCACAGGTCTGGGGCCTGGGCCGGGTGGTGGCGCAGGAGCATCCCGAGCGGTGGGGCGGTCTGGTCGACCTGCCGGAGACGGTCGACGAGCGGGCGCTGGCCCGGCTGGCCGCCGTGCTCGGTGGCGCCCTGGGCGACGAGGACCACCTGGCGATCCGCCCCTCGGGTGTGCTGGCGCGCCGGTTGGTGCGGGCACCGCGGGCCGAGGCGGTGGCGGCGGGGTACGCCCCGCGCGGGACGGCGCTGGTGACCGGTGGCACGGGTGCGCTGGGTGCGCAGGTGGCGCGGTGGCTGGCCCGGTCGGGGGCGGCGCACCTGGTGCTGACCAGCCGTCGCGGCCAGGCGGCCGAGGGTGCGGCGGAGTTGGTGGCCGAGCTGACCGCGCTGGGTGCGCGGGTGACGGTGGCGGCCTGTGACGTGGCGGACCGGGCGGCGCTGGCCGCGGTGTTGGCCGAGGTCCCGTCGGAGTTCCCGCTGACGACGGTGGTGCACGCGGCCGGTGTGCTGGACGACGGTGTGCTCGACGGGCTGACGCCGGAGCGGCTGGCGGGGGTGCTGCGTGCCAAGGCGGATGCGGCGGTCCACCTGGACGAGCTGACCCGCGGGTCGGACCTCTCCGCCTTCGTGCTCTTCTCCTCCTTCGCCGGTGCCTTCGGCGGTCCCGGCCAGGGCAACTACGCGGCGGCGAACGCCTTCCTGGACGCGCTGGCGCAGCAGCGTCGGGCGGCCGGGCTGCCGGCGACCTCGCTGGCCTGGGGGCCGTGGGCCGAGGGCGGCATGGCCGTGGACGAGGTGGTCACCGAGCGGATCCGCCGCGGCGGACTGCCGGCGCTGGCGCCCGACCTCGCGATCGCCGCGCTGCAGCAGGCGCTGGACCACGACGAGACGTACGCGCTGGTCGCGGACATCCGCTGGGAGCAGTTCGCACCGCAGTACACCGCGATCCGTCCGAGCACCTTCTTCGACGAACTCCCCGAAGCGGTACAGGCCTTGGCGGCCTCGGAGCCGGGAGGCGGGGCGCCCGGGGAGAGCGGCTCGCTGCGGCAGCGGCTGGCCGTCGCGGGCGAGGCCGAACGCGGCCGGATCGCGCTGGACTTCGTCCGCACCCAGGTGGCCGCGGTGCTCGGCCACCCGGGCCCCGAGACGGTCGAACCCGGGCGCGCCTTCCGCGAGTTGGGCTTCGACTCGCTGACCGCCGTGGAGCTGCGCAACCTGCTGGCCGCGCTGACCGGGCTGAAGCTGTCGGCGACCCTGGTCTTCGACTACCCGAACGCGACCGCGCTGGCCGAGCAGCTCTGCGTCGAACTCCTCGGCACCGTCGTGGACTCCGGGACGGCCGCGGCCGTCGCGAGCGCTCCGGTGGACGACGACCCGATCGCCGTCGTCGGCATGGCCTGCCGGTTCCCGGGCGGCGTGAGCAGCCCCGAGGACCTGTGGCGGCTGCTGGCCGAGGGCGCGGACGCGCTCACCGGTTTCCCCGCGAACCGGGGCTGGGACCTCGATGCGCTCTACCACCCCGATCCCGAGCACCCCGACACCAGCTACGTGCGGGAGGGCGGCTTCCTGGCGGAGGCGGGCGCGTTCGACGCGGGGTTCTTCGGGATCTCGCCGCGCGAGGCGCTGGCCATGGACCCGCAGCAGCGGCTGCTGCTGGAGGTCTCGTGGGAGGCGTTCGAGCGGGCCGGGATCGACCCGGCCTCGCTGCGCGGCAGCCGGACGGGTGTCTTCGCGGGGACCAACGGGCAGGACTACCTTCCGCTGATCCTGACCGCTCCGGACGGCTCCGAGGGGTTCCTCGGCACGGGGAACGCGGCGAGTGTGATGTCGGGCCGGGTCTCCTACAGCCTGGGGCTGGAGGGTCCGGCGGTCACGGTGGACACCGCGTGCTCGTCCTCGCTGGTGGCGCTGCACTGGGCGATCCAGGCGCTGCGGGCCGGTGAGTGCTCGCTGGCGCTGGCCGGTGGTGTGACGGTGATGTCCGCCCCCGGCTCGTTCATCGACTTCAGCCGCCAGCGGGGTCTGGCCGCCGACGGCCGGTGCAAGGCGTTCTCGGACGACGCGGACGGCACCGGCTGGGGCGAGGGCGCGGGCATGCTGCTGGTGGAGCGGCTCTCCGACGCGCGGCGCAACGGGCACCCGGTGCTGGCGCTGGTGCGCGGTTCGGCGGTCAACCAGGACGGCGCGTCGAACGGTCTGACGGCGCCGAACGGCCCCGCCCAACAGCGGGTGATCCAGCAGGCGCTGGCCTCGGCCGGTCTGACGGCCGGTCAGGTCGACGCGGTGGAGGCGCACGGGACGGGCACCGCGTTGGGCGACCCGATCGAGGCGCAGGCGCTGCTGGCGACCTACGGCCAGGGCCGCCCCGCGGACCAGCCGCTCTGGCTGGGTTCGGTCAAGTCGAACCTGGGGCACACCCAGGCCGCGGCCGGGGTGGCGGGCATCATCAAGATGGTCATGGCGATGCGCCACGGCGTGCTGCCCAGGACCCTGCACGTCGGCGAGCCGTCCAGCCACGTGGACTGGTCGGCCGGGGCGGTGGAGCTGCTGAGCCAGGCGCGGCCGTGGCCCGAGACCGGCCGGCCGCGACGGGCGGCGGTGTCCTCCTTCGGGATCAGCGGCACCAACGCGCACACCGTGCTGGAGCAGGCCCCGGAGCTCGCCGAGGAGGCGGCCGGCGAGGTGGCGGTGGCGGCGCCGGTGGTCCCGTGGCTGCTGTCGGCCCGAACAGCAGCGGCGCTGGCCGCGCAGGCCGAGCGGCTGGCCGCCCGCCTGTCGCAGGAGCCGCAGCTGCGGCCGGTGGACGTCGGCTACTCGTCGGCGACCACCCGGGCCGCCCTTGAGCACCGGGCGGTCGTGGTGGCGCAGGACGCCGACGGCCACCGGGCCGCGCTGGCCGCGCTGGCCGCGGGCGAGCAGGCGCCGGGCCTGGTCGAGGGCACGGCGGCGCTGGGCCGCACGGCGTTCCTCTTCACCGGGCAGGGCAGTCAGCGGCTCGGGATGGGCGCCGAACTCTACGCCACCTACCCGGTGTTCGCGGACGCGCTGGACGAGGTCCTCGCGCACCTGGACCAGCACCTGGACCGCCCGCTGCGCGAGGCGATGTTCACCGCGGCGGGCCTGCTGGACGAGACGGCGTACACGCAGCCGGCGCTTTTCGCGCTGGAGGTGGCGCTGTTCCGACTGGTGGAGTCGTGGGGTGTGCGGCCGGACTTTCTGGCGGGGCATTCGATCGGTGAGCTGGCGGCGGCGCATGTGGCGGGGGTGCTGTCGCTGGGGGATGCGGCGGAACTGGTGGCCGCGCGTGGTCGGTTGATGCAGGCGTTGCCCGCGGGTGGGGCGATGGTGGCGGTGCGGGCGGGTGAGGCGGAGGTGCTGGCGCTGCTGGCCGGGCGCTCGGAGGTGGGTGTCGCGGCGGTCAACGGGCCTGCCTCGGTGGTGCTTTCGGGTGCCGAGGACGCGGTGTTGGAGGTGGTGGCTCACCTGGGTGGCAAGTCGAAGCGGTTGGCTGTCAGCCATGCGTTCCACTCGCCGTTGATGGAGCCGGTGCTGGCGGAGTTCCGTGCGGTGGCGGAGCGGTTGACCTTCCGTGAGCCGCGGATCCCGTTCGTCTCCACGCTCGACCAGGACGCCGACCCGGCCACGGTCGAGTACTGGGTGCGGCATGTGCGCGAGGCCGTCCGGTTCGCCGACGCGATCGGGACGCTGGCGGCGCGCGGCGTCACCCGCTACCTGGAACTCGGGCCCGACGGTGTGCTGAGCGCGCTGGGCCAGGAGTGCGTCACCGGGGACGCGGTGTTCGTGCCGGTGCTGCGGGCGGGCCGCCCTGAGGCGCAGGCCGCGGTGACGGCCGTCGCCCGGCTCCACGTCCAGGGGGTGCCGGTCGACTGGGCGGCGTTCTTCGCGGGCCAGGGCGCCCGGCGGATCGACCTGCCCACCTACGCGTTCCAGCGCGAGCACTACTGGCCCGACGTCCCGGTGCTGGGTGCCGGCGACGTCACCATGGCGGGCCTGGGCGCCACCGACCACCCGCTGCTCGGTGCGGCGGCCGAACTGCCGGACTCCGACGGCTTCGTCTTCACCGGCCGGCTCGCGCTGGCCACCCACCCGTGGCTGGCCGACCACGCGGTGATGGGCACCGTGCTGCTGCCCGGCACGGCCTTCGTCGAGATGGCCGTGCGGGCGGGCGAGCAACTCGGCTGCGCGCTGCTGGAGGAGCTGACCCTCGCCGCGCCGCTGATCCTGGCCGGGCCGGGCGGGGTGCAGCTGCGCCTGACGGTGGCCGCGCCGGATCAGGCCGGGCGCCGGGCGCTCGGCCTGTACTCGCGGCCCGAGGAGGCCCCGGCCGAGGAGCCGTGGACCCGGCACGCCACCGGCCTGCTCGCCACCGGTGCAGCGCCCGCCGGGTTCGAGCTCGCCGCCTGGCCGCCGCCCGGTGCCATCGAGGTCGACCTGGCGGGCCACTACGAGGCACTGATCGGGCTGGGCTTCGAGTACGGCCCGGCCTTCCAGGGCCTGCGGCGGGCCTGGCGCGGCGAGGGCGAGGTCTTCGTCGAGGTGCGCCTGCCGGAGCAGGCCCAGGCCGAGGCCGGGCTGTTCGGCCTGCACCCGGCCCTGCTCGACGCCGCGCTGCACGCGCTCGGTATGGCCGACACCGACGGCGGGACGGACTGGCACGGCCGGCTGCCGTTCTCCTGGACCGGCGTGTCGCTGTACGCGGTCGGCGCCTCGGCGCTGCGGGTGCGGCTGTCGCGGGTCGGGTCGGACGGGGTCTCGCTGGAGCTGGCCGACGAGACCGGGCGCCCGGTGGCCGCGGTGGACACCCTGGTGCTGCGGGCCGTGTCGGCCGAGCAACTGCGCTCCGCGCGGACCGCGTTCCACGAGTCGCTGTTCCGCCCGGAGTGGGTGGCGCTGCCGGTGGCCGCGGCTGCCGCGGACGAGCGCTGGGCCGTGCTGGGCGACGGTGCCGGGACGCTGGGCGCCCTCGGCCGCGGCCTGCCGGCGCACGCCGATCTGGACGCGCTGCTGGCGAGCGGCACGCTGCCCGACGCCGTGATCGTGCCGTGCCTGCCGCCGCAGCAGCCGGTGACGGCCGGGCCCGAGACGGTGCTCGCCACCGTGAACCGGGTGCTCGCGCTCGCGCAGGCCTGGCTCGCCGAGGACCGGACGGCCGACACGCAGTTGGTGGTGGTCACCCGGGGCGCGGTGGCGACCGCCGCCGATCCGGACGTCACCGACCTGGCGCACGCCGCCGCCTGGGGCCTGCTGCGCTCGGCGCAGACCGAGAACGTCGCGCGGATCGTCCTGGTCGACGTGGACGACCCGGACGACGCCGCCTGCGCCCGGGCGCTGACCGCCGTTCTCGCCCACGAGGAGCCGCAGCTGGCGATCCGTCAGGGAGTGCCGCACGCCGTGCGGCTGGCCCGGGTCGAATCCGCTCCGGCCGCGCGCGAGACCGGCTTCGGGCCCACCGGCACCGTCCTGGTCACCGGCGGCACCGGCACGCTCGGCGCACTGCTCGCCCGCCACCTGGTGGCCGAGCACGGTGTCCGGCACCTGCTGCTCACCAGCCGCCGTGGCGCCGACGCCCCGGGGGCGGCCGAACTCGTCGCCGAGCTGGAGCAGTCGGGCGCCACCGTGACCGTCGCGGCCTGCGACGCGGCCGACCGGGCGGCGCTGGCCGGGCTGCTCGGCTCGCTGGAGCACCCCCTGACCGCCGTGGTGCACACCGCGGGCATCACCGACGACGGCGTGCTCGCCTCGCTCACCCCCGAGCGGATCGCCGGGGTGTACCAGCCGAAGGCCGAAGGCGCCTGGAACCTGCACGAGTTGACCGCCGGTCTCGACCTGTCGGCGTTCGTGCTCTTTTCCTCGGCCGCCGGTCTCTTCGGCGGCCCGGGACAGGGCAACTACGCCGCCGCCAACGCCTACCTGGACGCGCTCGCGCAGCACCGCCGGGCCCAGGGCCTGCCCGCCACCTCGCTGGACTGGGGCCTGTGGGCGCAGCGCAGCGGCGTCAGCGGCCACCTGGACGCCAACGACCTGGCCCGCCTGGCGCGTTCGGGCCTCGGTGCGCTGGAGTCGGCCGAGGGCATGGCGCTCTTCGACGCCGCGCTCGCGGCCGAGGACGCCGTCCTGGTGCCGATGCGCATCCACACCGCCACGCTGCGCGAGCAGGCCGCTGCCGGGCAGCTGGCCCCGCTGCTGCGCGGGCTGGTCCGCGCCCCGCTGCGCCGCAGCGCGGCGCCGGCCGGCCCGGGTGCGGCCGGTGGCGAGTCCGCGCTCGTCGCCCGGCTGGCCCCGCTGCCCGCCGCCGAACAGCGGCAGGCGCTGCTCGAGCTGGTGCGCGGCCAGATCGCCGCGGTGCTCGGCTACGCCGGTGCCGAGGCCGTCGACGCCGGACGGGCCTTCAAGGAGCTTGGCTTCGACTCGCTGACCGCGGTCGAGCTGCGCAACCAGCTGAACACCAGCACCGGTCTGCGCCTGCCCGCGACCCTGATCTTCGACTACCCGAACCCGGGCGTGCTGGCCACCCACCTGCGCGAGGAACTGCTGGGCTCGCTGCCGGAGTCCGCCGCACCGCAGCAGCAGGGCACGGCCCGCACGGGGGCGGGGGAGTTGGGGGCACCTCCCGGCCGTCAGGCTGGGGGAGACCCGATCGCGATCGTCGCGATGGCCTGCCGCTACCCGGGCGGGGTGGACTCGCCCGAGCAGCTGTGGCAGCTGATCGCCGGGGAGCGGGACGGGATCTCGGGCTTCCCCACCGACCGCGGCTGGGACCTGGAGGAGCTGTATGACCCGGACCCGGACGCGCTCGGCACCTCGTACACCCGCGAGGGCGGCTTCCTCTACGACTCCAGCTGGTTCGACCCGGCCTTCTTCGGCATCTCGCCGCGCGAGGCGCTGGCGATGGACCCGCAGCAGCGGCTGCTGCTGGAGACCGGCTGGGAGGCGTTCGAGCGGGCCGGCATCGACCCGGCGAGCGTGCGCGGCAGCTCGGTCGGCGTCTTCGCCGGGGTGATGTACCACGACTACGGCACCCGGCTGCGGTCCGCGCCCGACGAGGTCGAGGGCTACCTCGGCACCGGCGGCTCCAGCAGCGTCGTCTCGGGCCGGGTCTCCTACACCCTCGGCCTGGAGGGCCCGGCGGTCACCATCGACACCGCCTGCTCCTCCTCACTGGTCGCGCTGCACCTCGCGGTGCAGGCGCTGCGCAACGGCGAGTGCACGATGGCGCTGGCGGGCGGGGTGACCGTGATGTTCACGCCCGGCACCTTCATCGAGTTCAGCCGCCAGCGGGGACTTGCCGCCGACGGGCGCTGCAAGTCCTTCGCCGCGGCGGCCGACGGTACGGGCTGGGGCGAGGGCGCGGGCATGCTGCTGGTGGAGCGGCTCTCGGACGCGCGGCGCAATGGGCACCCGGTGCTGGCGCTGGTGCGCGGTTCGGCGGTCAACCAGGACGGCGCGTCGAACGGTCTGACGGCGCCGAACGGCCCCTCGCAGCAGCGGGTGATCCGCGCGGCGCTGGCGAACGCGGGGCTGAGCGCGGACCAGGTGGACGCCGTCGAGGCGCACGGCACCGGCACGCCGCTGGGCGACCCGATCGAGGCGCAGGCGCTGCTGGCCACCTACGGGCGCGAGCACTCCGCCGACCGGCCGCTCTGGCTGGGGTCGGTGAAGTCCAACCTCGGGCACACCCAGGCGGCCTCCGGCGTGGCGGGCATCATCAAGATGGTGCAGGCGATGCGGCACGGGGTGCTGCCGAAGACGCTGCACGTGGACGAGCCCTCGCCGCAGGTGGATTGGTCCGCCGGTGCGGTGGAGCTGCTGACCAAGGCGCGGCCGTGGCCCGAGACCGGGCGGCCGCGCCGGGCGGCGGTGTCCTCCTTCGGGATCAGCGGCACCAACGCGCACACCGTGCTGGAGCAGGCCCCGGTCGTCGAAAATGCAGCGGCCCTGCCGGAGACGGCCGAGCTGCCCGAGACGGCCGAGCTGCCCGGGGCGCTGCCCTGGGTGCTCGCTGCCAAGGGCGAGCCGGCCCTGCGGGCGCAGGCCGCCCGGCTGCGCGCCCGGCTGCTGGAGCAGCCCGAGCTGCGGCCGGCCGACGTCGGCCTCTCGCTGGCGACCGGCCGGGCGGCGCTGGAGCAGCGCGCGGTGCTGGTGGCGGGCGACCGCGCGGAGTTCCTGGACGCCTTGGAGACGCTGGCGACCGGAGCGCCGGGCGGCGCCAACCTGGTGCAGGGCTCGGCCGGTGCCGGCCGTACGGCGTTCCTCTTCACCGGGCAGGGCAGTCAGCGTGCCGGGATGGGGGCCGAACTGTACGAGGCGTTCCCGGTGTTCGCCGAGGCGTACGACGCGGTCCGTGCGGAGCTGGACCGGCACTTGGCGACGCCGCTGGCCGAGGCGGATGCGCTGCTGGACGAGACGGCGTACACGCAGCCGGCGCTTTTCGCGCTGGAGGTGGCGCTGTTCCGGCTGGTCGAATCGTGGGGTGTGCGGCCGGACTTCCTGGCGGGGCACTCGATCGGTGAGCTGGCGGCGGCGCATGTGGCGGGGGTGCTGTCGCTGGAGGATGCGGCGGAACTGGTGGCCGCGCGTGGTCGGTTGATGCAGGTGCTGCCCGCGGGTGGGGCGATGGTGGCGGTGCGGGCGGGTGAGGCGGAGGTGCTGGCGCTGCTGGCCGGGCGCTCGGAGGTGGGTGTCGCGGCGGTCAACGGGCCTGCCTCGGTGGTGCTTTCGGGTGCCGAGGACGCGGTGTTGGAGGTGGTGGCTCACCTGGGTGGCAAGTCGAAGCGGTTGGCTGTCAGCCATGCGTTCCACTCGCCGTTGATGGAGCCGGTGCTGGCGGAGTTCCGTGCGGTGGCCGAGCGGTTGACCTTTCACGAGCCGCGGATCCCGTTCGTCTCCACGCTCGACCAGGACGCCGACCCGGCCACGGTCGAGTACTGGGTGCGGCATGTGCGCGAGGCCGTCCGGTTCGCCGACGCGATCGGGACGCTGGCGGCGCGCGGCGTCACCCGTTACCTGGAACTCGGGCCCGACGGTGTGCTGAGCGCGCTGGGTCAGGAGTGCGTGGCCGGGCCGGCGCTCTTCGCACCGGTGCTGCGGGCGGGCCGCCCGGAGGTGCGAGCCCTGCTGACGGCGCTGGCCCAGGCCCATGTGCGGGGCGCGGCCGTCGACTGGGCGGCGGTCTTCGCGGGCCAGGGCGCCCGGCGGATCGACCTGCCCACCTACGCCTTCCAGCGCGAGCGGTACTGGCTGGACACGGGTGTCTCGCTCGGCGACCTGGCCACCGCCGGTGTCGACCCGACCGGGCACCCGCTGCTCGGCGCGGCGGTCGAACTGCCTGACTCCGGCGGCTTCGTGCTCACCGGCCGGCTCGCCCTCTCCAGCCACCCGTGGCTGGCCGATCACGCGGTGCTGGGCTCGGTGCTGCTGCCCGGCACGGCCTTCGTCGAGCTGGCGCTGCGGGCGGGCGAGCAGGTCGGCTGCGCGCTGCTGGAGGAGCTGACGCTGGCCGCGCCGCTGGTCCTGCCCGCGCGGGGCGGGGTGCAGGTGCGGATCACGGTCGGCGCGCCGGACGGCTCCGGCTGCCGCCCGCTGACCCTGCACTCGCGCGGCGAGGAGTCCGCGCCCGAGCAGCCGTGGACCCGGCACGCCACCGGCCTGCTGGCCGCGCTGGACGAGCGGGCGATCGCCTTCGAGGCGACGCCGTGGCCGCCGGTCGGCGCCGAGCCGGTCGACCTCGACGACTTCTACGCCGGGATGGCGGCGGCCGGTCTGGAGTACGGCCCGCTCTTCCAGGGCCTGCGCCGGGCCTGGCGGCGCGAGGGCGAGGTCTTCGCGGAGATCCGGCCCGCCGTCGCGGCGGCGCCGGACGGTTCGCACCGCCCCGGGCTGGACACCGCGCCGTTCGGCCTGCACCCGGCACTGCTGGATGCCGCGCTGCACGGGGTGGCGCTGGGCGGCGTCCTGGCGGCGGCCGACCAGGAGGCGGGCCGGGCCCGGCTGCCGTTCTCCTGGAGCGGGGTGCGGCTGCACGCCACCGGCGCGGCCGAGCTTCGGGTGCGGCTGGCACCGGCCGGGACCGACGCGGTGGCGCTGGAGCTGGCCGACGAGACGGGCCGTCCGGTCGCCTCGGTGGACGCGCTGGTGCTGCGGGCCGTCTCGGCCGAGCAACTGCGCGGCGCCCAGGGCGCGTTCCACGACTCGCTGTTCCGCCCGGAGTGGGTGGCGCTGCCCGCGGCGGCGGATTCGCCGGCACCGGCCCGCTGGGCGGTGCTGGATCCCGCCGGGAGCGGCGAGGCCTTCGGCGACGGGGCGGCGGTGCACGCCGACCTGGCCGCGCTGCTCGCGAGCGGTGAGCTGCCGCTGGCGGTGGTCCTGCCGTGCCTCACCGCGGAGACCGCGAGGACCGCGGAGGCCGCGGAGGTCGTGGAGGCCGTGAACGGCACCGCCGCCGACACCGCAGCCGCCGCGCGCGCCGCCACCCGGGGCGTGCTGGAGCTGGTCCGCTCCTGGCTCGCCGAGGAGCGCCTCGCCGACACCCGCCTGATCGTCACCACCCGGGGCGCGGTGGCCACCGCCGAGGACAGCGGCGTGGCCGACCTGGTGCATGCGCCGGTCTGGGGCCTGCTGCGGGCCGCCCAGGCCGAGCACCCGGGCCGGATCGTGCTGGTCGACCTGGACGCGACCACCGACCCGCGGCCCGCGCTGTGGGCCGCGCTGGCCGCCGGTGAGCCGCAACTGGCCGTCCGCGCAGGCGTCCTGCACGGGTTCCGGCTCGGCCGGGTGGCCGCCGCTCCGACCGAGCGGGCCACCGTCCTGGACCCGGCCGGCACGGTGCTGGTCACCGGCGGCACCGGCGCGCTCGGCGCCCTGGTCGCCCGCCACCTGGTGACCGAGCACGGCGCCCGGCACCTGCTGCTCACCAGCCGCCGCGGCGCCGACGCCCCGGGGGCGGACGCCCTCGCGCGGGAGCTGGCCGAGCTGGGCGCCGAGGTGGCGATCGCGGCCTGTGACGCGGCCGACCGCGAGGCGCTCGCCGCCCTGCTGGCGGCGGTCCCGGACACCCGGCCGCTGACCGCCGTGATCCACACCGCCGGCGTGCTCGACGACGGGGTGTTCGCCGCGCTGACGCCCGAACGACTGGACGCCGTGCTGCGCCCGAAGGTGGACGCCGCCTGGCACCTGCACGAGCTGACGAAGCATCAGAAACTCGGCGCGTTCGTCCTGTTCTCCTCCTCCTCCGGTGTCTTCGGCGGCGCGGGCCAGGGCAACTACGCCGCGGCCAACACCTTCCTGGACGCGCTGGCCCAGCACCGCAGGGGGCTGGGGCTGCCGGCCGGCGCACTGGCCTGGGGCCTGTGGGCGACCGAGGGCGGCATGGCCGGCGGCCTGGACGAGGCGGACACGGCACGGCTGGTCCGCGCCGGGTTCGCGCCGCTGGCGCCCAAGGAGGGCATCGAGCTGTTCGAGCTGGCCCTCGGGCTGGACGACCCGGTGCTGGTGCCGATGCGGCTGGACACCACGGCCTTGCGCGGCCAGGGCGACCCCGACGCGGTGCCGCACCTGCTCCGCGGCCTGGTGCGGATCCCGGCCCGGCGCCCGGCCGCCACCGCCACCGCCTCGGCGGTGCCCGAGGAGCGCTCGCTGGCCGAGCGGCTGCGCGGTCTGCCGGACGCCGAGCGCGACCGGCTGCTGCTGGACCTGGTGCGCGGCCAGGTGGCCGCGGTGCTGGGCTACGGCAGCGCCGGGGCGATCGAACCGGAGCGCGGCTTCGTCGAGTTGGGCTTCGACTCGCTGACCGCCGTCGACCTGCGCAACCGGCTGGGCGCGCAGGCCGGGGTGCGGCTGCCGGTCACGCTGATCTTCGACCACCCGACCCCGGTGGCGCTGGCCGGCTACCTGCGCGAGCAGACCCGCGGGGCGGAGGCGCCCGGTGGCCCGGCCCTGCCGATCGGTGCGGAGCTGGACCGCCTGGAGTCGATCCTGGCCGGCCTCACCCCCGGCGACGAGGAGCGCCGGGGCATCACCACCCGGCTGCGCACCCTGCTGTCGATGTGGACCGAGACCCAGCAGCAGCCGGCGCCCGGCCAGGAGCCCGCCGCCGACAGCGCGCCCCCGGCCGGGACCGACCTGGGCTCGGCCACCGCGGACGAGCTGTTCAGCATGCTGGACGAGGAGTTGGGGCTGAACTGACCGGGTAGCCATCCCGGGATGACCCGATCGCCCCCTCGGACCGGAGCACCGTCCCGGTCCGAGGGGGCGATCGTCATAGCGGGCGAGGCCCGGGCCGGCCCCGGCGTCCGTCCACCGGGACGCCGCTGCTCAGGTGGCGCGGGTGGCGAGGGTGGCACAGGTGAGGCGGGCGGTCCGTCCCGCCCCCGAGGGCCCGCAGCACGCGGGAACGGCTTCTGCCCCGGGAACCGTTGCCGGTTCCCGGGGCAGAAGCCGTCGGCGCTGGGGCGCTCCGTCAGGCGAACTCGCGCAGGCCGGGCCAGAGCTGGGACCACGGCGTGTGCAGGCCCTGGCAGAGCCAGACCGCCTTGCCCTGGTCGAGGTTCTTCACCCCGTGGCCGTTGTCGACCGTCGCGACCCGGCGCACGGTGGTGAACTCGCCGCGCAGCTTCGCCTCGTCGCCGCCGACGTAGAGCACGGCGCCGGAGTCGTCCGGCGGCGCGCCGAAGTACCAGGCGCCGCGCTGCGGACTGTAGGCCTGCGGCAGCCCGCGGGCCGGTCCGTAGAGCTCCAGGGCGCCCTGGGCCCAGAAGGTGTCGGTGACGACCACCGCGTGCTGCTGCTCGTCGGCGGGCAGCGCGCGGTAGGCCGCGGCGACCGTGTCGGCCAGCTGCGGCCAGCCGATCGTCTCCGCGGTCGAGAAGTTGAAGGCGTAGGGCATCTTCGCGATCGAGGAGAACGGGTACAGCGGCAGCTCGGCGACGGCCACCACCGCGCAGATCACGAAGGAGACCGTGCTGTGGCCCCAGCCCCAGCCGCGCGCGGCCGGGCGGTGCTGCAGCGAGACCGCGCCCGCGGCCCAGAGCACCGGGAAGAGCCCGGCCAGGTAGTACGAACGCCCGTCGCTGAGCAGGAAGAACGCGGTGGTGGCGAGCGCCGCCCAGCCGAGGAAGCGGTACGCGCGCAGCTCCGGCATCCGCAGCAGCCGCCACAGGCCCGCGCACATCAGCAGCAGCAACGGGAAGCCCGCCATGGACAGGGCCAGCGGCAGGAAGCCGAACCGCCCGCCGTAGAGGCGGTCGTCCTCGGCGGCGATCGCGCTGGTCATGTCCGCCTGCGGCCAGTGGTGCTGGGCCTGCCAGAGCAGGCTCGGCAGCGTCACCAGCACCGCGAACAGGCTGCCCGCCCAGAGCGGGGGCCGCCGCAGCAGCTCGCGCGGGCCGACCGCGGCCACCGAGCCGGCCAGGGCGAGCAGCAGGACGCCGACCAGGTACTTGTTCTGCAGGTCCACCGCCGCCGCGAGGCCGAGCCAGAGCAGCAGCCGGTCGTCGCGCACCCGGATCCAGCGCACCAGCAGCCAGCTGACCAGGGTCCAGCAGAAGACGTCCAGGGTCGGCGTGATGGTCAGGTGGCCGAAGACCACGACGATCGGTGACACGGCGAAGGCGCCCGCGCTCAGCACCTGGGCGCGCCGCTGCCCGCCCAACTCCCGGGCGAGCTGCGCACAGAGCAGCACCCCCAGGCCGCTCAGCAGGGTCGCGGGCAGCCGCAGCACCACCAGGTTGCCGGGGGCCAGCGCGTTGAGCGCGTGCGCGAGCAGCGGCAGCAGCGGCGGCTGGTCGGCGTAGCCCCAGGCGAGGTGGCGGCCGGCCACGATGAAGTACAGCTCGTCGCCGTAGTAGCCGTAGCGGTCGCTGGTGATCAGCAGGGCCGCGGTGAGGACCCCGGCGATGATCGCCACCGGCCGCCGGGCGAACGGCTGCCGGCCGGCCGGTGGTCGCCCGGCGGCCGGGGGCGCCGGCTGCTCGGCGGGTGCCGCAGCGTCGGCGAGGTCGGTCTGGCTCATGGGTCTCTTTCTCTCCTCGGGTCAGTCCAGCGCCCGCTTGCGGAAGCCGCGGATGCCGATCAGCCCGTACAGCAGGCAGGCGGCGACCAGCGCGGCGAGGTCGATCCCGAGCGGGATCGAGTGCAGGGCGCTGTGCGGGATCAGCACGGACCGCAGCCCCTCGCTGACGTAGGTCAGCGGGTTGAGTGCGCACACCACCTGGAACGGCCGCACCACGCTCAGGCCGAACCACGGGAACTGGGTGGCGCCGGTGAACATCAGCGGGGTCAGCACCACGGCGATGATGATGCTGATGTGCCGCGAGTCGACCGCGGTGCCGATGGTCATCCCCACCGTCGCCCCGGCCAGCGAGCCGAGCACGAGGATGCCGGCGACCGGCAGCACGCTGGAGAGCGGCCAGTGCACGTGGTCCAGCAGCAGGAAGCCGAGCGGGATCATCACGCCCGCGCCGATCAGGCCGCGGATCGCCCCGAACAGCAGCTTCTCCACGGCCACCAGGCCGAGCGGGATCGGCGAGAGCAGCCGGTCCTCGATCTCCTTGGTGAACGAGAAGTCCACGATGAGCGGGAAGGCCGTGTTCTGCAGCGCCACCAGGAAGCTGCTGAGCGCCACCACGCCGGGCAGCAGCACCTCCTGGAAGCCCTCGCCGGTGTAGCCGATGCCGGTCAGCACCTTGCCGAAGACGAACAGGATGAAGAACGGCTCGACGACCACCTGCGCCAGGAACGGCACCAGTTCGCGGCCGGTGACGAAGATGTCCCGCCACAGGATGTAGCAGAACGCCCAGGCTGCCGAGCGGCCCCTGCGGGCGCGCACCGGGTCGGTTCCGGCGTGCGGCAGGGGCATCAGGGGGGTGCTGGTGCTCAACGCAGTTCCCTTCCGGTCAGTTCGATGAACACGTCCTCGAGGGTCAGCTCGCCGAGGGACACGTCGTCGAGCTCGCGGTTCAGCTCGGTGAGGGCGCCGACGACGGCGGGCAGCGCCGCGGTGGGGCGGCCGGTAGTGTAGATCCGCAGCCGGCCGGGGCCCGTCGCGGCCCCGCCCGGCTCGGGGGCGTCGGCCCGCTCGGCGCCGGGCAGGTCGACCGGCTCGACCCGCTCGACCCCCGCGGTCTTCTCCAGGGCCCGGAGCACGTCGTTCGGGTCCGCGGCGGGGGAGTCCCGCAGGGTGACGGTCAGGGTGCCGGTGCCCTGCAGCGACCCGGTCAGCGCCCGTGGGGAGTCGAGCGCCAGCAGCTTGCCGTGGTCGATGATGCCGACCCGGTCGCAGAGCTTGGCGGCCTCCTCCATGTCGTGCGTGGTGATCACCACGGTGATGCCGGCCGCGCTCAGCTCGGCGACCCGCTCGTGGACGAAGAGCCGGGACTGCGGGTCGAGTCCGGTGGCCGGCTCGTCCAGGAAGAGCACCCGCGGCCGGTGCATCAGCGCGCGGGCGATCATCACCCGCTGCGCCTGGCCGCCGGACAGCTCGTCCACCCGGGCCCTGCCGTGGTCGGTGAGGCCCACCCACTCCAGGCTGCTGTCCGCCAGCCGCTTGCGCTCGGCGCGCCCCATGCCGTGGTAGCCGGCGTGGAAGACCAGGTTCTGCCGGATGGTCAGCGAGCGGTCGAGGTTGTTGCGCTGCGGGACGACGGCGAAGTTGCGGTGCGCGGTGGCGGGGTCCGCCGCCACGTCGACCCCGAGGATGGTGACGCTGCCCGAGGTCGGGGCCACCCGGGTGGTCATGATGCCGACGGTGGTCGATTTCCCGGCGCCGTTCGGTCCCAGCAGGCCGAACACCTCGCCGGGCCGGACGCTGAAACTGAGATCGTCGACTGCCGGGTGATCGCGGTGACGGTATTTCTTGACCAGATGGTCCACGACGACGGCAGAATCCGCGGCCTGTGGCGCTCGTGCTGTATTCATTGATGCCTGCGAATCGGGCGGGACGCGATAACGGCGGCATGGGGGCTGCGCGGCGAGGAGTTCACGCGCATCCTGATTCGACGTCATGCGCCGGTGGAAAGGGACACGGAACTGTGTGCACCATGTATAGCATGGGGGTGAGTTGGGCCGGTCCGCCGCCATCCGCCACCCCCTGAAACAGGGGGGCTAGGGGGCGGTTAGGGGATGTTCGCCCAAGCGGCCGCTGCTAGCCTGACCGGGCAGCAATGATGTTCCGTCGAGTACGCCGGAAATGCCGCAGGATTCCTTTTCGGACGGCGGGGAGACTGCGGGCGCGCGCTTTTCATCAGGAATCAATTGGTGGTCGATCAATTGGCGGTCAGGCCCGATCCGCTCGACGGCGTCCATGGATGCCGGCCGGCGACCGGCCGGACCCTCACGGCCGGTTCAGGGGTGTGACGGACAACGTGGAGAACGAAGAGAAGCTCCTCGACTACCTCAAGCGGGCGACCGCCGACCTGCGTGAGACCCGCCGGCGGCTGCGCGAGCTGGAGGAGCAGGAGCCCGAGCCGATCGCGATCATCGGCATGGCCTGCCGCTACCCCGGCGGCGTCGGCTCGCCCGAGGACCTGTGGCGGCTCGTCGCGACCGGCACCGACGGCGTCTCGGGCTTCCCCGTCGACCGTGGCTGGGAGCCGGACGCCGAGGCCGGCCCCGAGGCTCCGGACTACACCCGTGAGGGCGGCTTCCTGCACGACGCCACCCGGTTCGACCCCGACTTCTTCAACATCTCGCCGCGCGAGGCGCTGGCCATGGACCCGCAGCAGCGGCTGCTGCTCGAGGTCTCCTGGGAGGCCTTCGAGCGGGCCGGCATCGACCTGGACTCGGTGCGCGGCAGCGCCACCGGCGTCTTCGCGGGCGTGATGTACCACGACTACGCCGCCCGCCTCCTCGAGGTTCCCGAGGGTGTCGCGGGCTACCTGGGCAACGGCAACGCGGGCAGCGTCGCCTCCGGGCGGGTGGCCTACGCGCTGGGCCTGGAGGGCCCGGCGGTCAC
Source organism: Kitasatospora sp. NBC_01302 (assembly GCF_035976515.1). Lineage (NCBI taxonomy): Bacteria > Bacillati > Actinomycetota > Actinomycetes > Kitasatosporales > Streptomycetaceae > Kitasatospora > Kitasatospora sp. NBC_01302. The sequence continues at coordinate 1,861,811 of NZ_CP108404.1, read as the reverse complement.
CGTCGACACCGCCTGCTCCTCCTCGCTGGTCGCTCTGCACTGGGCCGTCCAGGCGCTGCGCGCCGGCGAGTGCACGATGGCCCTGGCCGGCGGTGTCGCCGTGATGTCCACCCCCAACGCCTTCATCGACTTCGCCCGCCAGCGCGGGCTCGCATCGGACGGCCGCTGCAAGTCCTTCGCCGCCGCGGCCGACGGCACCGGCTGGGGCGAGGGCGTCGGCATGCTGCTCGTCGAACGGCTCTCGGACGCCCAGCGCAACGGGCACCCCGTGCTCGCCGTGGTGCGCGGCAGCGCTGTCAACCAGGACGGCGCCAGCAGCGGTCTGACCGCCCCCAACGGCCCGGCGCAGCAGCGGGTGATCCGACAGGCGCTGGCCGCGGCCCGACTGACGGCCCATCAGGTCGACGCGGTGGAGGCCCACGGGACGGGCACCCGGCTGGGCGACCCCATCGAGGCGCAGGCGCTGCTCGCCACCTACGGGCAGGACCGGCAACGCCCGCTGCTGCTCGGCTCGTTGAAGTCCAACATCGGGCACACCCAGGCGGCGGCCGGGGTGGGCGGCATCATCAAGATGGTGCAGGCGATGCGGCACGGCGTGCTGCCGAAGACGCTGCACGTGGACGAGCCGACGCCGCACGTGGACTGGTCCGCCGGTGCGGTGGAGCTGCTGACCGAGGCGCGCCCCTGGCCCGAGACCGGACGGCCGCGCCGGGCGGCGGTGTCCTCGTTCGGCGTCAGCGGGACCAATGCGCACGTGGTGATCGAGCAGGGCGTGTTCGAGCAGGCTGCCGCGGAGGCGGTCGACGTCGTGCCGCCGCTCGACCGGGCGCTGCCGCTGGTAATCTCCGGGCGGGACGAGGTGTCGCTGAGGGCCCAGGCGGCCCGGCTGCGGGAGCACCTGGCCGACCGGCCCGAACTCGGCCCGGCAGAGCTCGGGTTCTCGCTCGCCACCTCCCGCACGGCCCTCAAGCAGCGGGCCGCGCTGCTGGTCCGGAACCGTGAGGAGGCGCTGGCGGCCGTCGGAGCGCTGGCCGACGGCGAGCCGGCCGCGGCGTGTGCGGTGCTGGGTGTGGCGGGTTCGGCGGGGCGGACGGCGTTCCTGTTCGCGGGGCAGGGGAGTCAGCGGGCGGGGATGGGGGCGGAGTTGTGTGCTGCGTTCCCGGTGTTCGCGGTGGCGTACGACGCGGTGTGCGGGGAGTTGGACCGGCATCTGGAGGTGCCGCTGAGGGATGCGGGGGCGCTGCTGGATGAGACGGCGTATACGCAGCCAGCGTTGTTCGCGTTGGAGGTGGCGCTGTTCCGGTTGGTGGAGTCGTGGGGTGTGGTGCCGGACTTCTTGGTGGGGCATTCGATTGGTGAGGTGGCGGCGGCGCATGTGGCGGGGGTGTTGTCGCTGGCGGATGCGGCGCGGTTGGTGGTGGCGCGTGGGCGGTTGATGCAGGGGTTGCCTGCGGGTGGTGCGATGGTGGCGGTGCGGGCGGGTGAGGCGGAGGTGTTGCCGCTGTTGGTGGGGCGTTCGGATGTGGGGATTGCTGCGGTCAACGGGCCTGCTGCTGTGGTGCTTTCGGGTGCCGAGGCGGGGGTGTTGGAGGTTGCGGGTCGGCTGGGTGGCAGGTCCAGGCGGCTGACGGTGAGTCATGCGTTCCATTCGCCGTTGATGGAGCCGATGCTGGCGGAGTTCCGTGCGGTGGTGGCGGGGTTGGCTTTCGGGGAGCCGCGGATCCCGATCGTGTCGACGTTGGACCGGTCGGCGGATCTGGCTTCGGCGGAGTACTGGGTGCGGCATGTCCGTGAGGCGGTGCGGTTCGCCGACGCGATCGCGGTGTTGGAGGCGGAGGGGGTGCGCAGCTTCCTGGAGCTGGGGCCGGACGGCACGCTCTCCGCACTCGGCCAGGCCTGTGTGAGCGCCGAGGACGAGGCGCTGTTCGCTCCTGTGCTGCGCCGTGACCGGGCGGAGGCGGAGACCTTCACCACCGCCCTCGCCCAGCTGCACGTGCGCGGCGTCAAGCTCGACTGGTCGGCCGTCTTCGCGGGCACCGGTGCCCGGCGGATCGACCTGCCCACCTACGCCTTCCAGCGCGAGCGCTACTGGCTGGACAGTGGCTCACTGCCGGTGGGCGACGTCACCATGTCCGGCCTCGGAGTGGTGGAGCACCCCCTGCTGGGCGCGGTGGTAGCACTGCCCGGCGCGGACGGGGTGCTCTGCTTCGGACGGCTGTCGCTGGAGGCGCAGCCGTGGCTCGCGGATCACACGGTGGCGGGCAGCGTGCTGCTGCCGGGCACCGCGTTCGTGGAGCTCGCGGTGGCGGCCGGCGACCAGGCCGGGTGCGGCCTGCTGGAGGAGCTGACGCTGGAGGCGCCGCTGGTCGTTCCGGCGGCGGGCGGCCTGCAGCTCTGCCTCGCGGTCGGCGAGCCGGACGCCACGGGAAGCCGGTCGCTGCAGATCTACTCCCGCCCGGAGCACGACACCGCCGCCGAGTCCTGGACGCGGCACGCGACCGGTGTCCTCGCGGTGGGCGAGCGGGCGGCGTCGTTCGAGCTGACGCAGTGGCCGCCGGCGGGTGCGGAGGCGGTGGCGGTCGAGGGGCTGTACGACGGTCTCGGGCAGGCCGGGTTGGAGTACGGTCCGGTCTTCCGTGGGGTGCGGGCGGCCTGGCGGCGTGGTGGTGAGGTGTTCGCCGAGGTGGTGCTGCCGGAGGGGGCTGCTGAGGAGGCGGGTCTGTTCGGTCTGCATCCGGCGTTGTTGGATGCGTCGTTGCATGCGATCGGGCTGCTGGGTGGTGTGGTGGCGGAGCCGGGTGAAGGGCGGTTGCCGTTCGCGTGGTCGGGTGTGTCGCTCTTCGCTGCGGGTGCGGTGGAGTTGCGGGTGCGGTTGTCGGCGGTGGGCACGGGTGCGGGTGCGGGTGTGGATGCGGTGTCGTTGGTGGTGGCCGATGGTACCGGTGCGCCGGTGGCGTCGGTCGATTCGCTGGTGCTGCGGCCTTTCTCGGCGGAGCAGTTGGCGGTTGGTGGTGGGCGGTCCGAGGCGTTGTTCCGGACGGAGTGGTCGGGTGTGGCGCTGCCGTCGGCCGGGTCGCTCGGTGCGGTGGCGGTGTTGGGGGCGGATGCTCTCGGGTTCGTGGGGGCCAGGTGTGTGGTGGAGTTGCGCGAGCTGGTCGCGGCGGTGCCGGACGCGATCGTGCTGCCGGTGCTGCCGGTGGACACCGGGGACGTTGTTGGGGCCACGCACGAGGCCGTGCGCCGCACGCTGGGGTTGGTGCAGGAGTGGTTGGCGGAGGAGGCGTTCGCCGATTCGCGCCTGGTGGTGGTGACGCGTGGTGCGGTGGCTGCGTTGCCGGGTGAGGACGTGCGTGATCTGCCGTCGGCGGCGGTTCTGGGTCTGTTGCGGTCGGCGCAGTCGGAGAATCCGGGCCGGATCGTGCTGGTGGACGTGGACGATGCTTCGTCGTCCGTGCTGGCGGCGGCCGTGGAGGTGGGTGAGCCGCAGGTGGCGCTGCGTGCGGGGGTGGCGTATGTGCCGCGTCTGGTGCGGGCTTCGACGGCCGGTGACGAGGTGTCGCCGGTGCGGCTGGACCCGGAGGGCACGGTGCTGGTGACCGGTGCGACCGGGACGCTGGGCGGTCTCTTCGCGCGGCATCTGGTGAGCGAGTACGGGGCGCGGCGTCTGCTGCTGGTGTCGCGGCGCGGTGAAGCGGCCGCGGGCGCCGCGGAGTTGGCGGCTGGGCTGACCGAGCTGGGTGCCTCGGTGCGGTTCGCGGCCTGTGACGTGGCGGACCGGGAGGCCCTTGCGTCGCTGCTCGCCTCGCTGGAGCAGCCGCTGACCGCCGTGGTGCACACCGCGGGTGTGCTGGACGACGGGGTAATTTCCTCGCTGACTCTGGAGCGGCTGGCTGCGGTGCTGCGGCCCAAGGTCGATGCGGCCTGGCACCTTCATGAGCTGACGAAGCATCAGAACCTTGCCGGGTTCATCGTCTTCTCCTCCGCTGCCGGGGTGTTCGGTGCGGCCGGGCAGGGCAACTACGCGGCGGGCAACGCTTTCCTGGACGCGCTCGCCGAGCACCGGCACGCCGCCGGTCTGCCGGCCCTCTCGCTGGCCTGGGGTCTGTGGGCCGAGGACGGCGGCATGGCCGGGGAGTTGGGAACGGCGGACGTCGAGCGGATGGCGCGCGGCGGTGTGCTGCCGCTCTCCGCAGCCGAGGGCCTGGCGCTGCTGGACGCCTCGGTGCGCTCGGGCGCGCCGGTTCTGGTGCCGGTCCGGCTCGACCTGGCGGGCCTGCGCGCCCAGGCCGGGCTCGGCCTGCTGCCGCCGCTGCTGCGCGGCCTGGTCCGGGTGCCCGCGCGCCGCGCGGCGGCCGGTGTGGGCGGTGGAGCCGGTGCCTCGGCACTGGGCACGCAACTCGCCGGCCTGCCCCGGGCCGAGCAGGACGCCCTGCTGCTCGACCTGGTCCGTGGCCACGCCGCCGCGGTGCTGGGCCACGGCGGGCCGGAGGCGGTCGACCCGACCCGCGCCTTCCGCGAGCTGGGCTTCGACTCGCTCAGCGCCCTGGAGCTGCGCAACAGCCTCGCCGCGGCGACCGGGCTGCGACTGCCGGCCACCCTGGTCTTCGACCACCCGACCCCGACCGCGCTGGCGGGCCTGCTCGCCGCCGAGCTGCTGGGCGCCCTGCCCGAGGACGGGCTGTCGGTCGCAGCCGCGGTGGCCGCCGACGACGACCCGATCGCGATCGTCGGCATGGCCTGCCGGTTCCCGGGCGGGGTGGCCTCGCCCGAGGACCTGTGGCAGCTGGTCGCGGGCGGCCGGGATGCGATCTCCGGCTTCCCCGAGGACCGCGGCTGGGACATCGAGCGCCTCTACCACCCGGACCCGGAGCACCCCGGCACCTCGTACACCCGGCAGGGCGGCTTCCTGCACGACGCCGCCGCGTTCGACCCGACGTTCTTCGGCATCAGCCCGCGCGAGGCGCTGGCCACCGACCCGCAGCAGCGGCTGCTGCTGGAGACCTCCTGGGAGACCTTCGAGCGGGCGGGCATCGAGCCGGCCTCGCTCAGGGGCAGCCGGACCGGGGTCTTCGTCGGTGTGATGTACCACGACTACGCCGGGCTCCTGCGGGACGATCCGACCGGCGGCGAGGGCTACCTGGGCGGCGGCGACACGGGCAGCATCGCCTCGGGCCGCCTCTCCTACACCTTCGGCCTCGAAGGCCCCGCGGTCACCGTGGACACCGCCTGCTCCTCCTCGTTGGTCGCCCTGCACTGGGCGATCCAGGCGCTGCGCAGCGGCGAGTGCACCATGGCGCTGGCCGGTGGCGTCACGGTGATGGCCACCCCGGCGACCTTCGTGGGCTTCAGCCGCCAGCGCGGCCTGTCGCCCGACGGCCGGTGCCGGGCGTTCTCGGACGACGCGGACGGCACCGGCTGGGCCGAGGGCGCCGGCATGCTGCTCGTCGAGCGACTGTCGGACGCGCGGCGCAACGGGCACCCGGTGCTGGCGATCGTGCGCGGTGGCGCGGTCAACCAGGACGGTGCCTCCAACGGCCTGACGGCGCCGAACGGCCCTGCTCAGCAGCGGGTGATCCGGCAGGCGCTGGCGAGCGCCGGCCTGACGCCCGACGAGGTGGACGCGGTCGAGGCGCACGGCACCGGCACCACGCTGGGTGACCCGATCGAGGCGCAGGCGCTGCTCGCCACCTACGGTCGCGAGCACAGCGCGGAGCAGCCGCTCTGGCTCGGCTCGGTCAAGTCCAACCTGGGCCACACCCAGGCGGCGGCCGGTGTCGCGGGCGTGATCAAGATGGTGATGGCGATGCGCCACGGCGTGCTGCCGAAGACGCTGCACGTCGGCCAGCCGTCCAGCCACGTGGACTGGTCGGCGGGCGCGGTGGAGCTGCTCACCGAGGCGCGGCCGTGGCCGCGGACGGGCCGGCCGCGGCGCGCGGCGGTCTCCTCGTTCGGGATCAGCGGCACCAACGCGCACCTGGTCATCGAGCAGGCCCCGGGGATCGCCGAGGCCGCCGAGGTTACCGAGTCCGCTGCGCCGTCCGCGCCGTCCGCGCCGTCCGTCGCGGCCGGGCGGAGGCCGCTGGTGCCGCTCGTGCTGTCGGGCCGGACGCCGGTGGCGCTGCGCGGCCAGGCGGCCCGGCTCGCCCAGCACCTCGCGGCCCGCCCGGAGCAGGCGATCGCGGAGGTGGGCTTCGCGCTGGCCACGGCTCGCACGGCGTTCGACCACCGTGCCGCCGTGGTCGGGCGCGACCGCGCCGCGCTGCTGCACGGGCTGGAGCAGCTGGCGAGCGGCGCCGCCGCGGGTGAGGTGGTCGGCCCGGTGGGCCGGACGGCCTTCCTGTTCACCGGGCAGGGCAGCCAGCGCCCCGGGATGGGGGCCGAACTCCACGCTGCCTACCCGGTGTTCGCCGAGGCCTACGACGCCGTCGCCGCCGAGCTGGACCGGCACCTGGCGGTGCCGCTGAAGGAGGCCGACGAGCTGCTCGACGCGACCGCCTACACCCAGCCCGCACTCTTCGCGATCGAGGTGGCACTCTTCCGCCTGGTCGAATCCTGGGGCCTGCGGCCGGACTTCCTGGCCGGGCACTCGATCGGCGAACTGGCCGCCGCGCACGTCGCGGGGGTTCTCTCACTTGCCGACGCCGCCAGGCTGGTGGCCGCCCGCGGCCGGCTGATGCAGCACCTGCCCGCCGGTGGCGCCATGGTGGCGGTGCGGGCGGCCGAGGAGCAGGTGCTGCCACTGCTGGCGGGCCGCCCGGAGGTGGGCATCGCCGCCGTCAACGGGCCTTCGTCGGTGGTGGTCTCGGGTGCCGAGCAGGCGGTGCTGGAGGTGGCCGAGCAGCTGACCGCCGACGGGTGCAAGACCAGGCGGCTGACCGTCAGCCACGCCTTCCACTCGCCGCTGATGGAGCCGATGCTGGCGGAGTTCCGCGCAGTCGTCGGCGAGTTGACCTTCCACGAGCCGCGGATCCCGATCGTCTCCACGCTCGACCGGTCCGCGGAGCCGACCTCCGTCGAGTACTGGGTGCGCCATGTCCGCGAGGCGGTGCGCTTCGCCGAGGCGATCCGGGCCCTGGAGGCCGAAGGGGTGAGCACCTTCCTGGAGTTGGGTCCGGACGGCACGCTGACCGCGATGGCGCAGGAGTGCCTGGCCGAGGAGAGCGTGGCGCGGACGGTGTCGCTGCTGCGTCACGACCGCCCGGAGGCCGAGGCGGTCGCCATGGCGCTGGGCAGCCTGTACGCGCGCGGTGTCCGGGTCGACTGGCCGGCGTACTTCGCCGGGACCGGGGCGGAGCTCGGGGCACGGCCCGTCGAGCTGCCCACCTATGCCTTCCAGCGCGAGCGCTACTGGCCCCGGGCGCAGTCCGGCTGGGTCGGCGACCTCGCCTCGGCCGGTCTCGGCGCGGCGGAACACCCGCTGCTGGGTGCCTCGTTGGCGCTTGCGGACGGTGACGGCCACGTTTTCACCGGGCGGCTCGCGGTGGGCAGCCACCCGTGGCTGGCCGACCACGCGGTGGCCGGCACGGTGCTGCTGCCGGGCACCGCCTTCGTGGAGCTGGCGATCCGGGCCGGCGACCAGGCCGGCTGCGGCCTGCTGGAGGAGCTGACGCTGGCGGCGCCGCTGGTGCTGCCGGCCAACGGCGCGGTGCAGCTGCAGCTGACGGTCGGTTCGCCCGATGCCGCCGGTCGGCGCCCGCTGGCGGTCTTCGCCCGCGCGGACGCCGCCGACGCCGACCAGCCGTGGACCCGCCATGCGACGGGTGTGCTGGCGGTGGGTGAGCGGGTGGCGTCGTTCGAGTTGGCGCAGTGGCCGCCGGCGGGTGCCGAGGAGGTCGCGGTCGACGCGGTCTATCCGGGCTTCGAGGCGGCGGGCTTCGGGTACGGTCCGGCGTTCCGTGGGCTGCGGGCGGCCTGGCGGCGCGGCGAGGAGCTGTTCGCCGAGGTGGCCCTGCCCGCCGAGGTCGTCGAGGAGGCGGGCCTGTTCGGTCTGCATCCGGCGCTGCTGGACGCGACCTTGCACGCGATCGGGCTGGGCGGGCTGCTGGAGGACACCGGACAGGGCAGGTTGCCGTTCGCCTGGTCGGGTGTCTCGCTCTTTGCCGCCGGTGCGGCCGAGGTGCGGGTGCGGCTGTCGGCGGCGGGTCCGGACGCGGTGTCGCTGGCGGTGGCGGACGGGTCGGGTGCGCCGGTGGCGTCGATCGACTCGCTCGTGCTGCGGGCCTTCTCGCCCGAGCAGCTGGCGGGCGGCGGCGGCCGCCACGAGGCGCTCTTCCGCGAGGAGTGGGTGAGCGTCGAACTGCCGCCCACGGGCGCGCTCGGCGCGGTCGCGGTGCTCGGCGCGGACAGCCTCGGACTGCCGGGCGCCGCGTGCTTCGACGACCTGGCGGAGCTGGGCGAGACCCTGCCGGACACGGTCGTGCTGCCGGTGCCGCAGAGCGTCGGGGAGGTCGTCGCGGCCACCCACCGGACCGTCCAGCAGGTACTGGGGACCGTCCAGCAGTGGCTGGCGGACGAGGCGTTCGCCGGCTCCCGGCTGGTCGTGGTGACCCGCGGCGCGGTGGCCCGCACTCCCGGCGAGAGCGTCTGGGACCTGCCCTCGGCCGCGGTGCGGGGTCTGCTGCGCTCGGCGCAGGCGGAGCACCCGGGCCGGATCGTGCTGATCGACACGGACGAGGACCCCGCCTCGCCGGCCGCGCTCGCCGCCGCCGTCGGGACGGACGAGCCCCAGCTCGCGCTGCGCGCAGGCCTCGCGCTCGCTCCCCGGCTGGCCCCCGTCGGCACCGACGAGCCCGTGGCGGTGCCGGCCTACGACCCCGCCGGCACCGTTCTGGTCACCGGCGCGACCGGTTCGCTCGGCCGCGCGGTGGCCCGCCACCTGGTGGCGCGGCACGGGGTGCGGCAGCTGCTGTTGGTCTCGCGCCGCGGTGAAACCGCCGAGGGCGCGGCCGAGTTGGCCGCCGAGCTGGCGCAGCTGGGTGCCTCGCCGCGGTTCGTGGCCTGCGACGTCGCGGACCGTGAGGCGCTGGCCGCCCTGCTGGCCGAGCACCCGGTGTCGGCGGTGGTGCACACCGCCGGCGTGCTGGACGACGGTGTGGTCTCCTCGCTCACCCCCGAGCGGCTCGCCGCCGTGCTGCGGCCCAAGGTCGACGCCGCCTGGCACCTGCACGAGCTGACCAAGGACCACGGCCTGACCGCCTTCGTCCTCTACTCCTCCGCGGCCGGCGTCTTCGGCAACCCCGGCCAGGCCAACTACGCTGCCGCCAACGCCTTCCTGGACGCGCTCGCGAGGCACCGGCGCGCCGCCGGCCTGCCGGCCACCTCGCTGGCCTGGGGCCTGTGGGCCGAGGACGGCGGCGGCATGGCGGGCGAGCTGGCCGAGGCCGACGCCCGCCGGATGGCGCGCGGCGTGGCGGCCCTGTCGGTCGCCGAGGGCCTGGCGCTGCTCGACCTGGCCGTCGGCCTGCCGGATCCGGTGCTGCTGCCGGCCCGGCTGGATCTGCCCGCGCTGCGTGCGCGGGCGGCGGAGTCGGGCGAGGTGCCCGCGCTGCTGCGGGGTCTGATCCGCCGGCCGGCCCGGCGCGCGGCCGGCGCTGCCGATGCCGACCCGGGGCAGGCGCTGGTGCGCCGACTGACCGGGCTGGACGCCGGTGAGCAGGAGCGCATCCTGCTGGAGCTGGTGCGTGCTCAGGTCGCGGCGGTGCTCGGCTACGCCACCGCCGTCGCCGTCCAGCCAGGCGCCGGGTTCCGGGAGTTGGGCTTCGACTCGCTGACCGCCGTCGAGCTGCGCAACCGCCTGGGTGCGGCCACCGGCCTGCGGCTGCCGGCCACCATGGCCTTCGACCACCCGAGCCCGGCCGAGCTGGCCGGTGCGCTGCGCGCCGCGCTGCCGCTCGACGAGCAGGCGGCCGGGCCGGGCGTCTTCGCCGAACTCGACCGCCTGGCCGAGGCGTTGGCGACCACCCCCACCGACGACGAGACCGGGACGCGGGTCACCCTGCGCCTGCAGGCGCTGCTCACCCAGTGGCGCAGCTACCTCGGGGCCGATGACCCGGTCCCGGCCGAGAGCGGCACCGACATCGAATCGGCCACCGACGACGAGCTGTTCGACCTGCTCGACGACGAGCTCGAAACCTCCTGACCGGGCGACCGGCCCCCAGTACGCAGGCGCGACCCCTTTTCCGCAAGGAACGGACGGACACGGTGAACGAGGACAAGCTGCGCGACTACCTCAAGCGCGCCACCACTGATCTGCGCAACGCCCGCCGGCGCCTGCGGGAGCTGGAGGAGCGTGACCAGGAGCCGATCGCGATCGTCGGCATGGCCTGCCGCTACCCGGGCGGGGTGAGCACGCCGGAGGAGCTGTGGCGGCTGGTGGCGCAGGGCGGTGACGCCATCGGCGGCTTCCCCACCGACCGCGGCTGGCAGGTCGATGCGCTGATCGGCGACGACCCGGACCAGCAGGGCACCAGCTACGTCAGCCAGGGCGGATTCCTGCACGACGCCTGCGAGTTCGACCCGGCGTTCTTCGGGATATCGCCGCGCGAGGCGCTGGCCATGGACCCGCAGCAGCGGCTGCTGCTCGAAGCGTCCTGGGAGGCCTTCGAGCGGGCGGGCATCGACCCGACCGCGCTCAAGGGCAGCCGGACGGGCATCTTCGCCGGCCTGATGTACCACGAGTACGCCAGCCGGCTCGGCGCGGTGCCGGAGGGCGTCGAGGGCCACCTGGGCACCGGCAGCTTCGGCAGCGTCGCCTCGGGCCGGATCTCCTACACCCTCGGCCTCGAAGGCCCGGCCGTCACCGTCGACACCGCGTGCTCCTCCTCGCTGGTCGCCCTGCACCTGGCGGTGCAGGCGCTGCGCTCGGGCGAGTGCACGCTGGCGCTGGCCGGCGGCGTGACCGTGATGGCCACCCCCGGCACCTTCGTGGAGTTCAGCCGCCAGCGCGGCCTGTCCACCGACGGTCGCTGCAAGGCGTTCTCCGCCGATGCGGACGGCACCGGCTGGGGCGAGGGCGTGGGCATGCTGCTGGTGGAGCGGCTCTCGGACGCGCGGCGCAACGGGCACCCGGTGCTCGCCGTGGTGCGCGGTTCGGCGATCAACCAGGACGGTGCCAGCAACGGTCTGACGGCGCCGAACGGCCCCTCGCAGCAGCGGGTGATCCGCCAGGCGCTGGCCAGTGCCGCGCTGACGCCGGGCGAGGTGGACGTGGTGGAGGCGCACGGCACCGGCACCACCTTGGGTGACCCGATCGAGGCGCAGGCGCTGCTGGCCACCTACGGCCAGGAGCGCCCGGCGGACCGGCCGCTCTGGCTGGGCTCGGTGAAGTCGAACATCGGGCACACCCAGGCCGCGGCCGGGGTCGGCGGTGTGATCAAGATGGTGCTGGCGATGCACCACGGCGTACTGCCGCGCACGCTGCACGTCACCGAGCCGTCCCCGCACGTGGACTGGTCGGCGGGTGCGGTGGAGCTGCTGACCGAGGCGCGGCCCTGGCCCGAGACCGGACAGCCGCGCCGGGCGGGCGTCTCCTCGTTCGGCTTCAGCGGGACCAATGCGCACGTGATCGTCGAGCAGGCGCCCGCGGCCGTGGAGGCGGTCGTCGGGGCGCCGGTGGGTCCGCAAGGCGCGGCGGCGATCGGTGCGGCGGTGCTGCCGTGGGTGGTGTCGGGGCGTGGTGTGCAGGCGTTGCGTGGTCAGGCGGTGCGGTTGCGGGCCTTCGTGGCGGCGCAGCCTGCGCCGCGGGCGTTGGATGCCGGTCTCTCGTTGGCCACTGGTCGCGCCGCGTTGGAGCACCGGGCCGTGGTGCTCGGCGGCGACCTGGCTGAACTGGAGCATGGGCTGGCGGTGTTGGCCGCCGGTGGGGTGGCTGCCGATGTGGTCGAAGGGGTGGCGCGGGCCGTCGGCAAGGTGGCGTTCGTCTTTCCGGGGCAGGGGTCGCAGTGGGCCGCGATGGGTGCGGGGCTGTGGGAGGAGTCGCCGGTCTTCCGGGCGGCGATGGAGGAGTGTGCCGCGGCGCTCGCGCCGTTCACCGACTGGTCGTTGACCGAGGTGCTGCTCGGCGGTGCGGGTGAGGCGTGGCTGGACCGGGTCGAGATCGTGCAGCCGGTGCTGTGGGCCGTGATGGTCTCGCTGGCGGCCGTGTGGCGGGCGGCGGGCGTGCAGCCCGATGTGGTGCTCGGTCACTCGCAGGGTGAGATCGCGGCGGCGGTGGTGGCGGGTGCGCTGTCGCTGGAGGACGGCGCGAAGGTGGTGGCGTTGCGCAGCAGGGCGATCGCCGCCGGGTTGGCGGGGCGTGGTGGCATGGTGTCGTTGGCGCTGCCGGTGGTCGAGGTGCGTGAGCGGTTGGCGGGCTGGGGTGAGCAGCGGATCTCGGTGGCGGCGGTGAACGGGCCGTCCTCGGTGGTGGTGTCGGGTGAGCCTGCCGCGTTGGACGAGTTGCTGGCTTCGTGCGAGGCGGACGGTGTGCGGGCGCGTCGGGTTCCGGTGGACTATGCCTCGCACTCGGCGCAGGTCGAGGACATCCAGGCGGAGCTGCTGGCCGCGCTGGCGGGGATCGAGCCGCGGGTAGGCCGGGTGCCGCTGCTGTCCACGGTGACCGGCGAACTGATCGACGGCGCAAGCATGGACGCCGCGTACTGGTACACCAACCTGCGCGAGACCGTGCGCTTCGCGGACGCCGCCCGCACCCTGGTGCGGGACCACGGCGTCGCCGGCTTCGTCGAGGTGAGCCCGCACCCGGTGCTGCTGACCGGGCTGCAGGAGTGCGTGGAGGAGGCCGAGGCCCCGGCGGTGACCGTGGGCACGCTGCGCCGGGGCGAGGGCGGTGCCCGCCGGGTGCTGGCCTCGCTGGCCGAGGCGTGGGTGCGCGGGATCGCGGTGGACTGGACGGCCGCGGTCTTCGCGGGCACCGGTGCCGAGCGCACCGACCTGCCCACCTACGCCTTCCAGCGCAGCCGCTACTGGCTGGAAGCGGCGACCGCACCCGCCGCCGAGGAGCGGGACGGCGCCCTCGACCCGGTGGAGGCGGAGTTCTGGGCGGCCGTGGAGAACGAGGACCTGGCCGCGCTGGCCGACTCGCTCGACCTGGGCGGGGACGCCCCGCTGAGCGCGGTGCTGCCGGCACTCTCCTCCTGGCGGCGGCAGCGCCGCGAGCAGTCGGTGATCGACGGCTGGCGCTACCGGGTCGACTGGCGCCCGCTGACCGCGCTGCCCACCCCGGTGCTCTCCGGGACCTGGCTGCTCGTGGTGCCCGAGCACCTGGCCGCCGACCCCTGGGCGGTGGGCGCCGCCCGGGCGCTCGCCGAGCGCGGCGCCCGGGTCGCGAGCCTGCTGGTGGGCCCGGCCGACCTGGAGCGCGCGGCGCTGGCCGGGCTGCTGGGCCGGGAGCCGGCCGAGGGCGGCACGCCCGCCGGGGTGCTGTCGCTGCTCGGACTCGACGAGAGCCGCCGCCCCGACCACCCGTCCGTGCCGGCCGGCCTGGCGGGCACCGTCGCGCTGTTCCAGGCGCTGGCGGACGCCGAGCTGCCGACCCCGGTGTGGAGCGTCACCCGGGGCGCGGTGGTGGTGGACCGCGACGAGCGGCTGAACTGCCCCGCGCAGGCGCTGGTCTGGGGCCTGGGCCGGGTCGCCGCGCTGGAGGACGCGCCGCGCTGGGGCGGCCTGCTCGACCTGCCCGAGCTGCCGGACGAGCGCACGCTGGACCGGCTGGTGGGCGCGCTGGCCGGCACCGGCGGCGAGGACCAGCTCGCCCTGCGACCCGGTGGGGTCTTCGCCCGGCGGCTGCTGCACGCGCCGGCCGGCCCGGCGCCGGCCGAGGGCTGGCGCCCCGGCGGCGGCACCGTGCTGGTGACCGGCGGCACCGGCGCGCTCGGCGCGCACGTGGCCCGCTGGCTGGCCCGGGGCGGCGCGGAGCACCTGCTGCTGACCAGCCGCCGCGGCCCGGAGGCCGAGGGCGCCGCCGAGCTGCACGCCGAACTGACCGCGCTGGGCGCCCGGGTCACCATCGCCTCCTGCGACGTCTCGGACCGGGCGGCGCTGGCCGAGCTGCTGGCCGGGATCCCGGCCGAGCAGCCGCTGACCGCCGTGATGCACACCGCCGCCGTCCTGGACGACGCGGTGATCCAGGCGCTGACCGCCGACCAGTTGGAGCGCGTGCTCCGGGTGAAGGTCGACTCCGCCCTGCACCTGCACGAGCTGACCCGCGAGCTGCAGCTGTCCGCCTTCGTCCTCTTCTCCTCGTTCGCCGCCACCTTCGGCGCCCCGGGCCAGGGCAACTACGCGCCCGGCAACGCGTTCCTGGACGCGCTGGCCGAGCAGCGCCGCGCCGACGGCCTGCCCGCCACCTCGGTGGCCTGGGGGCCGTGGGGCGAGGGCGGCATGGCGGCCGAGGGCGGCCTGGGCGACCGGATGCAGCGCCACGGGATCCTGCGGATGGCGCCCGACGCGGCCGTGGCCGCCCTCCAGCAGGCGCTGGACCAGGGCGACCGGGTGCTGACCGTGACCGACATCGACTGGCAGCGCTTCGCGCTCGCCTTCACCTCGGGCCGGGTCCGGCCGCTGCTCTTCGACCTGCCCGAGGCCGTGCGGGCGCTGGCGCGCACCGGCAGCGGCGGCGAGGAGCGGGCGGACGCCGAGGGCGGCCTGGCCGCCCGGCTCGCCGGTGCGCCCGCCGCCGAGCGGGACCGGATCCTGCTGGACCTGGTCACCTCCCACGTCGCCGCCGCGCTCGGCTACCCGGGCCCGGAGGCGGTGGACACCACCCGGGCGTTCAAGGAGCTGGGCTTCGACTCGCTGACCGCCGTCGAGCTGCGCAACCGGCTCGGCGCGGCGGCCGGCGTCAAGCTGCCCGCGACCCTGATCTACGACCACCCCACCACCCAGGCCCTGGTCCGCCACCTCGCCGAGGAGCTCTCCGGCACGGTGGGCCGGGCCGCGGCCCCGGTCGTGGTCCGCTCGGCCGCGGACGACGAGCCGATCGCGATCGTCGGCATGAGCTGCCGCTTCCCTGGCGGTGTCGCCTCGCCCGAGGACCTGTGGCAGCTGCTGCTCGACGGCGGTGACGCGCTCTCGGAGTTCCCCACCGACCGGGGCTGGGACCTCGACACCGGCACCTCCTACCTGCGCGAGGGCGGGTTCCTGGACGACGCCAGCCACTTCGACGCCGGCTTCTTCGGCATCTCGCCGCGTGAGGCGCTGGCGATGGACCCCCAGCAGCGGCTGCTCCTGGAGACCAGCTGGGAGGCGATCGAGCGGGCCGGGATCGACCCCGCGCTGCTGCGCGGCAGCCGGACGGGTGTCTTCGCCGGCACCAACGGCTCGGACTACCTGAGCCTGCTGACGGGTGCGGCCGAGTCCGCCGAGGGCCATGTCGCCACCGGCACCGCGGCCAGCGTGGTCTCGGGCCGCGTCTCCTACCTGTTCGGCCTCGAAGGCCCGGCGCTGACCGTGGACACCGCCTGCTCGGCCTCGCTGGTGGCCCTGCACCTGGCCGTGCGGGCGCTGCGCGGCGGCGAGTGCGAACTGGCGCTGGCCGGTGGCGTCACCGTGATGTCCACCCCGGGCACCTTCGTCGAGTTCAGCAAGCAGCAGGGCCTGGCCTCGGACGGCCGGTGCAAGCCGTTCTCGGCCGCGGCCGACGGCTTCACGCCCTCCGAGGGCGTGGGCATGCTGCTGGTGGAGCGGCTCTCGGACGCGCGGCGCAACGGGCACCCGGTGCTCGCCGTGGTGCGCGGTTCGGCGATCAACCAGGACGGTGCCAGCAACGGTCTGACGGCGCCGAACGGGCCGTCCCAGCAGCGGGTGATCCGCCAGGCGCTGGCGGACGCGGGCCTGACGCCCGACCAGGTGGACGCGGTGGAGGCGCACGGGACGGGCACCAGACTCGGCGACCCGATCGAGGCGCAGGCGCTGCTGGCCACCTACGGCCAGGGCCGTCCCGCCGACCGGCCGCTCTGGCTGGGCTCGGTGAAGTCCAACCTCGGCCACGCCCAGGCGGCGGCCGGGCTGGCCGGTGTGATCAAGATGGTGCTGGCGATGCGGCACGGGGTGCTGCCGGCCAGCATCCACCTGGACGAACCCACCGCGCAGGTCGACTGGTCGGCGGGTGCGGTGGAGCTGCTGACCGAGGCGCGGCCCTGGCCCGAGACCGGACAGCCGCGCCGGGCGGGCGTCTCCTCGTTCGGCTTCAGCGGGACCAACGCGCACGTGATCGTCGAGCAGGCGCCCGCAGTCGTGGAGGCGGTTGACGGGGCGCCGGTTGACGGGGCGCCGGTGGGTCCGCAAGGCGCGGCGGCGATCGGTGCGGCGGTGCTGCCGTGGGTGGTGTCGGGGCGTGGTGTGCAGGCGTTGCGTGGTCAGGCGGTGCGGTTGCGGGCCTTCGTGGCGGCGCAGCCTGCGCCGCGGGCGTTGGATGCCGGTCTCTCGTTGGCCACTGGTCGCGCCGCGTTGGAGCACCGGGCCGTGGTGCTCGGCGGCGACCTGGCTGAACTGGAGCATGGGCTGGCGGTGTTGGCCGCCGGTGGGGTGGCTGCCGATGTGGTCGAAGGGGTGGCGCGGGCCGTCGGCAAGGTGGCGTTCGTCTTTCCGGGGCAGGGGTCGCAGTGGGCCGCGATGGGTGCGGGGCTGTGGGAGGAGTCGCCGGTCTTCCGGGCGGCGATGGAGGAGTGTGCCGCGGCGCTCGCGCCGTTCACCGACTGGTCGTTGACCGAGGTGCTGCTCGGCGGTGCGGGTGAGGCGTGGCTGGACCGGGTCGAGATCGTGCAGCCGGTGCTGTGGGCCGTGATGGTCTCGCTGGCGGCCGTGTGGCGGGCGGCGGGCGTGCAGCCCGATGTGGTGCTCGGTCACTCGCAGGGTGAGATCGCGGCGGCGGTGGTGGCGGGTGCGCTGTCGCTGGAGGACGGCGCGAAGGTGGTGGCGTTGCGCAGCAGGGCGATCGCCGCCGGGTTGGCGGGGCGTGGTGGCATGGTGTCGTTGGCGCTGCCGGTGGTCGAGGTGCGTGAGCGGTTGGCGGGCTGGGGTGAGCAGCGGATCTCGGTGGCGGCGGTGAACGGGCCGTCCTCGGTGGTGGTGTCGGGTGAGCCTGCCGCGTTGGACGAGTTGCTGGCTTCGTGCGAGGCGGACGGTGTGCGGGCGCGTCGGGTTCCGGTGGACTATGCCTCGCACTCGGCGCAGGTCGAGGGGATCCGCGCGGAGCTGCTGGCCGCGCTGGCGGGGATCGAGCCGCGGGCGGGCCGGGTGCCGCTGCTGTCCACGGTGACCGGCGAGCTGATCGACGGCGCAAGCATGGACGCCGCGTACTGGTACACCAACCTGCGCGGGACCGTGCGGCTGCAGGAGGCGGTCGGGTCGCTGCTGGCCACCGGCTGCGGGACGTTCATCGAGGTCAGCCCGCATCCGGTGCTGGTGATGGCGGTGCAGGAGAGCATCGAGGCGGCCGAGCGTGACGCGGTGGCCTTCGGCACGCTGCGCCGGGGCGAGGGCGGTGCCCGCCGGGTGCTGGCCTCGCTGGCCGAGGCGTGGGTGCGCGGGATCGCGGTGGACTGGACGGCCGCGGTCTTCGCGGGCACCGGTGCCGAGCGCACCGACCTGCCCGGCTACGCCTTCCAGCGCCGCCGCTACTGGCCCGAGCCGGTCAGGTTCGAGGAGCCGGCCGCGCAGGCGGGCAACGACCCGGTGGAGACGGCCTTCTGGGAGGTCGTGGAGAACGAGGACCTGGCCGCGCTGGCCGACTCGCTCGACCTGGGCGGGGACGCCCCGCTGAGCGCGGTGCTGCCGGCGCTCTCCTCGTGGCGGCGGCAGCGCCGCGAGCAGTCGGTGATCGACGGCTGGCGCTACCGGGTCGGCTGGCGCCCGCTGACCGCGCTGCCCACCGCGCCGGTCCTGCCGGGCACCTGGGCGGTCATCGTCCCCGAAGGGCTGGTGGACCAGGCGTGGGTGGCCGACACCGCCCGTGCGCTGGCCCGGCACGGAGCCGAGGTGCGGCTGTTCGGCCTGGACCGGGTCGACCTGGAACGGGAGGCGGTCGTCGAGCGGCTGCGCAAGGAGCTGGGCGACGTGGTCGAGCTGACCGGCGTGCTCTCGCTGCTGGCGCTGGACGAGCGGGCGCACCACGAGCACCCGGCGCTGCCGCTCGGCCTGGCCGGGACCGTCGCGCTGGTGCAGGCGCTCGGCGACGCCGGGTTCGAGGCGCCGCTGTGGTGCGCGACCCGCGGCGCCGTGGCGGTCGACCGCGGCGAACGCGCGGCGGGCCCGGACCAGTCGCTGGTCTGGGGCCTGGGCCGGGTCGCCGCCCTGGAGCAGCCGCAGCGCTGGGGCGGTCTGCTCGACCTCCCGGACACGCTGAACGAGCGGGTGCTGGACCGGCTGGCCGGGGTGCTGGCCGGGGCGGGCGGTGAGGACCAGCTGGCCGTGCGGGCCTCCGGGGTCTTCGGCCGCCGCCTGCTGCCGGCCCCCGCGGGCCCGGCGCCGGCCGAGGGCTGGCGTCCCGGTGGCGGCACCGTGCTGGTGACCGGCGGTACCGGCGCGCTCGGCGCGCAGGTGGCCCGCTGGCTGGCCCGGGGCGGCGCGGAGCACCTGCTGCTGACCAGCCGCCGCGGTCCGGAGGCCGAGGGCGCCGCCGAGCTGCACGCCGAACTGACCGCGCTGGGCGCCCGGGTCACCATCGCCTCCTGCGACGTCTCGGAGCGGGCCGCACTGGCCGGACTCCTGGCCGCCGTACCGGCCGAACAGCCGCTCACCGCGGTCTTCCACACCGCGGGCGTGCTGGACGACGGGGTGCTCGATGCGCTGACCCCGGACCGGGTCGCCGGTGTGCTGCGCCCGAAGGTGGACGCCGTGCGCCACCTGCACGAGCTGACCCGGGCCTCGGAACTGACGGCCTTCGTGCTGTTCTCCGGCATCGCCGGCACCCTGGGCGACCCCGGGCAGGCCAACTACGCCGCCGCCAACGCCTATCTGGACGCCTTCGCCGAGCACCGCCGGGCCGCGGGCCTGCCCGCCACCTCGGTGGCCTGGGGCCGCTGGGGCGAGTCGGGCATGGCCGCCGACGGCCTGATCGGCGACCGCCTGGACCGCGCCGGGCTGCCCGGCATGGCGCCGGGGGCGGCGATCGCCGCCCTGCAGCAGGCGCTGGACCTGGACGAGACCGTGATCACGGTCGCCGACATCGTCTGGGAGCGGTTCGTGCCCGGCTTCACGGCCGTGCGCGCCTGCGCCCTGCTGGACGAACTGCCCGGCGCCCGGCGCCCGGTCACGGCCGGCGGGACCACCGGGGAGACGGCGCCCACCGACGCCACCGAGCTGCGCCGGCGCCTTGCGGGGATGGCGGAGCTGGAACGCGAGCAGACCGTCCTCGACCTGGTGCGGGCGCACGCGGCGGCGGCGCTCGGCCACCCGACGGTGGACGAGGTGCTCGGCGGCCGGGCGTTCAAGGAGCTCGGCCTGGACTCGCTGACCGCCCTGGAGCTGCGCAACCGGCTCGGCGCCGCCACCGGGCTGCGACTGCCGGCCACGCTGGTGTTCGACTTCCCGACCCCGGCCGCGCTGGCCGCCCGGCTGCAGGCGGACCTGCTGTCGGCCGGTGACGGACGGGCCGGGGCCTCGCTCGCCGACCTCGACCGGCTGGAGGCCGCGCTGGCCGTGGTCGCCGCCGACGAGTCCACCCGCGCGGACGTCGCCGCCCGCCTGTCGGCCCTGCTGACCCGCTGGAGCGGCGAGCCGGGCGAGCGGGCCGCCGGGGAGCAGGTGACCGAGAAGCTCCAGGCGGCCTCGGCCGACGAGCTGTTCGCCTTCATCGACAACGAGTTGGGCATCGCCTGACCGGACCGGCCCGCACCGGCCCACAACTACCTGCAGCAGTGATCGAATTGGGTGAGGTTCCAGCAGTGGATCAGGAAAAGCTCCTCGACTATCTGAAGCGCGTGACGGCGGATCTGCACCAGACCCGCCAGCGGCTGCGCGACGCGGAGTCGGGCGACTCCGAGCCGATCGCCCTGGTCTCGATGAGCTGCCGGTTCGCGGGCGGGGTGAACTCGCCCGAGGACCTCTGGCAGTTGGTGGCCGAGGGCCGGGACGCGATCGGGGAGTTCCCCACCGACCGCGGCTGGGACGCGTCCGCGCTCTTCGATGAGGACCCCGACCAGCAGGGCACCAGCTACACCCGGCACGGCGGATTCCTGTACGACGCACCGGAGTTCGACGCCGCGTTCTTCGGCATCAGCCCCCGCGAGACGCTCGGCATGGACCCGCAGCAGCGGCTGCTGCTGGAGTCGTCCTGGCAGCTGCTGGAGCGCGCGGGCATCGACCCGACCACCCTCAAGGGCAGCCGCACCGGCGTCTTCGCCGGCACCAACGGTCAGGACTACGGCGATCTGCTGTACCAGGTCCCCGAGGGCGTCGAGGGCTACACGCTCACCGGCAACGCGGCCAGCGTGCTGTCCGGCCGGATCTCCTACACCTTCGGCCTGGAGGGCCCGGCGGTCACCGTCGACACCGCCTGCTCCTCCTCGCTGGTCGCCCTGCACCTCGCGGTGCAGGCGCTGCGCCAGAAGGAGTGCTCGCTGGCGCTGGCCGGCGGCGTCACGGTGATGTCCAGCCCCCGGGCCTTCGTCCAGTTCAGCCGGCAGCGGGGTCTGGCGGCCGACGGGCGCTGCAAGTCGTTCGCGGCGGCGGCCGACGGCACCGGCTGGGGCGAGGGCGTCGGCATGCTGCTGCTGGAGCGGCTCTCCGACGCGCGGCGCAACGGCCACCCGGTGCTCGCGGTGATCCGCGGCTCGGCCGTCAACCAGGACGGCGCGTCGAACGGCCTGACGGCGCCGAACGGCCCCTCGCAGCAGCGGGTGATCCGCCAGGCGCTGGCCGGGGCCGGGCTGACGCCCGCCCAGGTGGACGCGGTGGAGGCGCACGGCACCGGCACCGTGCTGGGCGACCCGATCGAGGCGCAGGCGCTGCTGGCCACCTACGGTCTGGAGCGCCCGGCGGACCGGCCGCTCTGGCTGGGGTCGGTCAAGTCGAACCTCGGGCACACCCAGGCCGCCGCCGGTGTCGCGGGCGTCATCAAGATGGTGCTCGCGATGCAGCACGGCGTGCTGCCCAGGACCCTGCACGTGGACGAGCCCTCACCGCACGTCGACTGGTCCTCGGGCGGCGTCGCGCTGCTCCAGGAGGCCCGGCCGTGGCCGCCGACCGGCGAGCCGCGCCGTGCGGGCGTCTCCTCCTTCGGCGTCAGCGGCACCAACGCCCACGCCATCATCGAGCAGGCGCCCGAGCCGGAGCAGCCCGAGCCCGAGCAGCCCGAGTCCGGGCCCCCGTCCGCGCGGCCCGCCGACGAGGCCCCGGGGGCGGCGGCTCCCGCGCTGCTGCCCTACCTGGTCTCGGCCCGCAGCGCCGAGGCGCTGCGGGCCCAGGCCGCCGGGCTGCGGGCCCACCTGGACGCCGTCCCCGACCTGGCCCCGGCCGACCTCGCCCACTCACTGGCCACCACCCGCGCCGCCCTGGAGCACCGTGCGGCCGTGCTGGCCGGCGACCGCGCCGAGTTGCTGGCCGGCCTGGAGGCCCTCGCCGCCGGCGGGAGCGCGCCGCACCTGCTGCAGGGTGTGGCCGCCGAGGGCCGTACGGCGTTCCTCTTCACCGGGCAGGGCAGTCAGCGTGCCGGGATGGGGGCCGAACTGTACGAGGCGTTCCCGGTGTTCGCCGAGGCGTACGACGCGGTCCGTGCGGAGCTGGACCGGCACTTGGCGACGCCGCTGGCCGAGGCGGATGCGCTGCTGGACGAGACGGCGTACACGCAGCCGGCGCTTTTCGCGCTGGAGGTGGCGCTGTTCCGGTTGGTCGAATCGTGGGGTGTGCGGCCGGACTTTCTGGCGGGGCATTCGATCGGTGAGCTGGCGGCGGCGCATGTGGCGGGGGTGCTGTCGCTGGGGGATGCGGCGGAACTGGTGGCCGCGCGTGGTCGGTTGATGCAGGTGTTGCCCGCGGGTGGGGCGATGGTGGCGGTGCGGGCGGGTGAGGCGGAGGTGCTGGCGCTGCTGGCCGGGCGCTCGGAGGTGGGTGTCGCGGCGGTCAACGGGCCTGCCTCGGTGGTGCTTTCGGGTGCCGAGGACGCGGTGTTGGAGGTGGTGGCTCACCTGGGTGGCAAGTCGAAGCGGTTGGCTGTCAGCCATGCGTTCCACTCGCCGTTGATGGAGCCGGTGCTGGCGGAGTTCCGTGCGGTGGCGGAGCGGTTGACCTTCCGTGAGCCGCGGATCCCGTTCGTCTCCACGCTCGACCAGGACGCCGACCCGTCCACGGTCGAGTACTGGGTGCGGCATGTGCGCGAGGCCGTCCGGTTCGCCGACGCGATCGGGACGCTGGCGGCGCGCGGCGTCACCCGCTACCTGGAACTCGGCCCCGACGGCGTGCTCACCGCGATGGCCCAGCACTGCCTGGGCGAGGAGAGCACGGCCGCCCTGATCCCCACGCTGCGTGCGGGCCGCCCCGAGGCGCGGGCACTGCTGACCGCGCTGGCCCGGGCCCACGTGCACGGCGCCACACCCGACTGGCGGGCCGTCGGCGCGACCTGGGGCGGTGCCCGGGTCGACCTGCCCACCTACGCCTTCCAGCGCCGCCGCCACTGGCCCGAGCCCCCGGCCGGCTGGGTCGGCGACGTCGCCTCGGCCGGCCTGGGCGCGGCCGACCACCCGCTGCTCGGCGCCGCCGTCGCACTCGCCGACGCCGACGGGGTGCTCTTCACCGGGCTGCTCTCGCTGCGGACCCACCCCTGGCTGGCCGATCACGCGGTGCTGGGCACCGTGCTGCTGCCCGGCACCGCCTTCGTCGAACTGGCGATCCGCGCCGGGGACCAGGTGGGCTGCCACCGGCTCGCCGAACTCACCCTGCAGGCCCCGCTCGTGCTGCCCGAGCACGGCGCCGTCCAGCTCCAGCTCGCGGTGGGGGAGGCGGACGCCTCCGGCGCCCGCGGCTTCACCCTGCACTCGCGCCCCGAGCCGCAGGAGGCCGCCGGCGGCGCGGCGCCGACCGCCGAGCACACCTGGACCCGGCACGCCACCGGCACCCTCGCGCCGGCCGGCACCGACCAGCAGGGCGAGCCGCTCGGCCGGGGCAGCTGGCCGCCGGCCGGTGCCGTCCCGGTCGAGACCGGGGGACTCTACGACTACCTGGCCGAGGCCGGCTTCGCCTACGGCCCGGTCTTCCAGGGCCTGCGCGCCGCCTGGCAGGTGGGCGAGGAGATCTACGCCGAGGTGCGGCTGCCCGAGCAGGCCAGGGCCGAGGCCCACCGCTTCGGCCTGCACCCCGCGCTGCTCGACGCCGCCCTGCACGGCGTCGGCATGGGCACCCTGCTGAGCCCCAGCGAGTCCGGGCGGCTGCCGTTCGCCTGGAGCGGGGTCACCCTGCACGCCTCGGGCGCCGACACGCTGCGGGTGCGGCTCGCCCCGGCCGGTACGGACAGCGTCGCGGTCACCGTCGCCGACGGCACCGGCGCCCCGGTGGCCCGGATCGAGTCGCTGCTGCTGCGCCCGGTCTCCGCGGCCCAGGTGCAGGCCGCCCGCCGGGTCCACCACGAGTCGCTGTTCACCGTGGAGTGGCAGGACGCCGCCCCCGGCACCGCCGACACCACCGGGTGGGCGCTGCTCGGCGCCGAGGCGCTGGACCCGGACCTCGACCTGCCCCGGTACACCGACCCGGCCGCGCTGGCCGAAGCCCTCGACGCGGGGGCGGCCCTGCCCGCCCTCGTCCTCGCGGCCGTGCGGGGCGAGTCCGGTGAGCCACCGGCCGCGGCGCACGCCACCGCCTCCCGGGTGCTCGCGCTGGTCCAGCAGTGGCTGGCCGAGGACCGGTTCGCCGATGCCCGCCTGGTGCTGGTCACCCGTGGCGCGCAGCGCGTCGTCCCCGGCGAGCCGGTCGCCGACCTGGCCGCCGCCACCGTCTGGGGCCTGGTCCGCTCGGCCCAGTCCGAGCACCCGCACCGCCTGGTGCTGCTGGACCTCGACGCCGACGCGGACTCGCTGCGGGCGCTGCCCGTCGCGCTGGCCGCCGCCCTGGTCGCCGACGAGCCGCAGCTCGCGCTGCGCGCCGGCACTCTCAAGCTGCCCCGGCTGGCCCGGGTGACCGCGGTCGCCGCGGCCGAGCCTGCCCTGGAGCCGGACCTGGCGTCGGACCTGGCGTCGGGTGGGACGGTGCTGGTCACGGGTGCGACGGGGACGCTGGGTGCGCTGGTGGCGCGGCATCTGGTGGCGGTGCGGGGTGTGCGGCGGCTGTTGCTGGTCTCGCGTCGTGGTGCGCGGGCCGCTGGTGCGGTCGAACTGGCGGCCGAGTTGCGGGAGTCGGGCGCGGAGGTGTCGCTGGCGGCCTGTGACGTGGCGGACCGGGCGGCGCTGGCGGCGCTGCTCGCCTCGCTGGAGCGCCCGTTGACCGCCGTGGTGCACACCGCCGGTGTGCTCGACGACGGTGTGATCTCCTCGCTCACCCCCGAGCGGCTGGCCGCCGTGCTGCGGCCCAAGGTCGACGCGGCCTGGCACCTGCACGAACTGACGAAGGATCAGAACCTCACCTCCTTCGTGCTCTTCTCGGCCGCCGCCGCCACCCTCGGCGGTCCCGGCCAGGCCAACTACGCCGCCGCGAACGCCTTCCTGGACGCCCTCGCGCACCACCGGCAGGCCGCCGGCCTGCCCGCCACCGCGCTGGCCTGGGGCCTGTGGGCCGAACGCAGTGGCATGACCGGCACCCTGGAGGAGGCCGACCTCCAGCGCATCAACCGGGCCGGGGTCGCCGCGCTCTCCTCCGCGGAGGGCCTGGCGCTGCTCGACACCGCCACCGCACTGGGCGGCGCGAGCTACGTCCCGATCCGGCTGGACCTGGCCGGGATGCGCGCGCACGGCGCCTCCGCGGCCCTGCCCGCCCTGCTGCGCGGCCTGGTCCGGACGCCGGCCCGGCGCGCGGCGCAGGCCGCGCAGTCCGGCGACCCGCTGCGCGAGCAGCTGGCCGCGCTGCCGGCCGCCGAGCGGGCCACGGCGCTGCTCACCCTGGTCACCGGCCAGGTGGCCGCCGTCCTCGGGCACACCGGCGCCGAGGCCGTCGAGCCGCACCTCGCTTTCAAGGAGCTGGGCTTCGACTCGCTGACCGCCGTCGAGCTGCGCAACCGGCTGAACACGGCCACCGGCCTGCGGCTGCCCGCGACCCTGGTCTTCGACTACCCGAACCCGGCCGCCCTCGCCGAGCTGCTCGGCGCCGAACTGCTGGGCACCCTGCCGACGGAGACCGCCGCCGCGGCGGTCGCACCGCTGGACGACCCGATCGCGATCATCGGCATGGCCTGCCGCTACCCGGGCGAGGTGACCACGCCCGAGGAGCTGTGGCAGCTGGTCACCAGCGGCCGGGACGGCATCTCCGGCTTCCCCGCCGACCGCGGCTGGGTGGTGGACGCGCTGCGCAGCGCCGACACCGAGCAGGCGGACGCCGCGCTGGCGGGCGGCTTCCTGCACGACGCGAGCGCCTTCGACCCCGGCTTCTTCGGCATCAACCCGCGCGAGGCGCTGGCCATGGACCCGCAGCAGCGGCTGCTGCTCGAAGCGTCCTGGGAGGCGTTCGAGCGGGCGGGCATCGACCCGGCCTCGGTCAAGGGCAGCCGCACCGGCGTCTTCGCGGGCGTCATGTACCACGACTACGTCTCCCGGCTGCCCGCCGTCCCCGAGGAGGTGGCGGGCTACCTGGGCACCGGCGGCTCCGGCAGCGTCGCCTCGGGCCGGATCTCCTACACCTTCGGCCTGGAGGGTCCGGCGGTCACCGTCGACACCGCCTGCTCCTCCTCGCTGGTGGCCCTGCATCTGGCGAGCCAGGCGCTGCGCAGCGGCGAGTGCACGCTGGCGCTGGCCGGCGGCGTCACCGTGATGGCCACCCCCGACACCTTCGTCGACTTCGCCCGGCAGGGCGGTCTGGCCGCCAACGGGCGCTGCAAGTCGTTCTCGGCCGACGCGGACGGCACCAGCTGGGCCGAGGGCGTGGGCGTGCTGCTGGTCGAGCGCCTGTCGGACGCGCGGCGCAACGGGCACCCGGTGCTGGCGATCGTGCGCGGCACCGCCGTCAACCAGGACGGCGCCAGCAACGGTCTGACGGCGCCGAACGGCCCCTCGCAGCAGCGGGTGATCCGCGCGGCGCTGGCGAGCGCCGGCCTGACGGCGGACCAGGTGGACGCGGTGGAGGCGCACGGGACCGGCACCACCCTCGGCGACCCGATCGAGGCCCAGGCGCTGCTGGCCACCTACGGCCGCGAGCACACCGCGGAGCGGCCGCTCTGGCTGGGGTCGGTCAAGTCCAACCTCGGGCACACCCAGGCCGCGGCGGGCGCCGCCGGGATCATCAAGATGGTGCAGGCGATGCAGCACGGCGTGCTGCCGCGCACCCTGCACGTCAGCGAGCCCACCCCGCACGTGGACTGGACGGCCGGCGCGGTCGAGCTGCTCACCGAGACCCGGCCCTGGCCGGAGACCGGCGAGCCGCGCCGCGCGGGTGTCTCGTCCTTCGGGGTCAGCGGCACCAACGCGCACGTGATCCTCGAACAGGCGCCCGCTCCCGAGGCCGTGACCGCGCTCGGGCCGGTCGCTCCGGCCGTGCTGCCCTGGGTGCTCTCGGCGAAGAGCGGCGAGGCGCTGCGGGCCCAGGCCGGCCGGCTGCACGCCCGGCTGGCCGAGGACGAGTCGGTGCACCCGGTCGACGTCGCCTTCTCGCTGGCCACCACCCGCGGCAGCCTGGAGCAGCGCGCCGTGGTGGTCGGGGCCGACCGCGCCGAGCTGCTGCGCGGCCTGGCCGCGCTGGCCGCCGGTGAGCCGGTGGGCCACCTCGTGGAGGGCACCGCCACCGGCGCTCTGCGCACGGCGTTCCTCTTCGCGGGGCAGGGCAGCCAGCGCGCCGGGATGGGCGCTGAACTGTACGACGCGTTCCCGGTGTTCGCCGCGGCGTACGACGCGGTCCGCGCGGAGCTGGACCGGCATCTGGAGACGCCGCTCGGCGAGGCCGATGCGCTGCTCGACCAGACCGCCTACACCCAGCCGGCGCTCTTCGCGCTCGAAGTGGCGCTCTTCCGGTTGGTCGAATCGTGGGGTGTGCGGCCGGACTTCCTGGCGGGGCACTCGATCGGTGAGCTGGCCGCCGCGCACGTCGCGGGTGTTCTCTCGCTGGCCGATGCCGCGCGGCTGGTGGCGGCGCGTGGCCGGCTGATGCAGGCGCTGCCCGCGGGTGGTGCGATGGTGGCGGTGCAGGCGAGCGAGGAGGAGCTGCTGCCGCTGCTGGCCGACCGCTCCGACGTCGGGGTCGCCGCCGTCAACGGGCCTTCGGCCGTGGTGCTTTCGGGCGCCGAGCCGGCGGTGCTGGAGCTGGCCGAGAAGCTGGACCGCAGGACGAAGCGGCTCACCGTCAGCCACGCGTTCCACTCGCCGCTGATGGAGCCGATGCTGGCGGAGTTCCGCGCGATCGCCGCCCAACTG
This sequence comes from Kitasatospora sp. NBC_01302, assembly GCF_035976515.1. Lineage (NCBI taxonomy): Bacteria > Bacillati > Actinomycetota > Actinomycetes > Kitasatosporales > Streptomycetaceae > Kitasatospora > Kitasatospora sp. NBC_01302. The sequence goes on along the minus strand of NZ_CP108404.1, from coordinate 1,834,338 downwards.
ACCTTCCACGCCCCGACGATCCCGATCATCTCCACGCTCGACCAGGGCGCCGACCTGACCGACCCCGAGTACTGGGTGCGCCACGTGCGCGAGGCCGTCCGTTTCGCCGACGCGATCACGGCGCTGGAGAGCCACGGCGTCCGCGCCTTTCTGGAGCTGGGCCCGGACGGCACCCTCAGCGCGCTGGCGCAGGCCTGTGTGAGCGCCGAGGAGGAGGCGGTCCTCGCCCCCGTGCTGCGCCGCGACCGCGCCGAGGCGTCGGTCTTCGCCGCCGCCCTCGCCCGGCTGCACGTGCGTGGTGCCGCTCTCGACTGGGCCGCCGTCTTCGCGGGCACCGGCGCCCGGCGCGTCGACCTGCCCACCTACGCCTTCCAGCGCGAGCGCTACTGGCTGGAGCCGCCCGCGCTGTGGGCCGCCGACGTCGCCTCGGCCGGACTGGCGGCCCCCGCGCACCCGTTGCTCGGTGCCGCCGCCCCGCTCGCCGAGTCGGACGGCCACCTGTTCACCGGGCGCCTGGACCTGCGCACCCACCCCTGGCTGGCCGATCACGCGGTCTCCGGGACCGTGCTGCTGCCCGGCACCGCCTTCGTCGAGCTCGCGGTCCGCGCCGGTGACCAGGTGGGCTGCGACCGGGTGGTGGAGCTGACCCTCCAGGCCCCGCTCGTCCTGCCGCAGACGGGCGCCCGCCAGCTCCAGCTCTGGCTGGGCGCTGCCGACGAGACGGGCAACCGGGCGCTGTCCATCCACTCCCGGGCCGAGGACGCGGCGGCCGAGGAGCCGTGGACCAAGCACGCCGACGGCCTGCTCGGCACCGCTGCGGCGGAGCGGCCGGCCGGTGCCGGTGCACTCGCCCCCTGGCCGCCGGCCGAGGCCGTGCCGCTGGAGACCACCGGCTTCTACGAGCGCCTGGCCGTGGGCGGGTTCGCCTACGGGCCCGCCTTCCAGGGGCTGACCGCCGCCTGGCAGCTGGGCGAGGAGATCTTCGTCGAGGTCGCGCTGCCCGCGGGCACCGAGCCGGAGGCGGGCCTGTTCGGCCTGCACCCGGCGCTGCTCGACGCCGCACTGCACGGCACCTTCCTGCAGGGCAGCGGTGCCGAGGGTGGCCGGCTGCCGTTCGCCTGGAGCGGCGTGACCCTGCACGCCGCCGGGGCCGGCGCCCTGCGGGTGCGGATCACCCCGCAGGGCACGGACACGATCGCCCTGGCCGTCGCCGACGCCACCGGGGAGCCGGTGGCCACCGTCGACTCGCTGGTGCTGCGCCCGGTCGGCGCCGAGCAACTGCGCGACGCGGCGCGCGCCGCCCACCACGACTCGCTCTTCGCGGTCGAGTGGACCGCGCTGCCGACCGCCGCCGAGGCGGCCCGCAGCGGCCGCTGGGCGGTGCTCGGCGACGGGCTGGAGCTGCCGGACGGCACCGCCGAGGCCTTCGCGGACCTGGCGGCGGTGGCGGCGGCCGAGGTGGTGCCGCAGGTGGTGCTGGTGCCCTGCCTGCCGCTGGTGCCGGCCGGCGGTCCTTCGGCCGCTGCGGTGCGGGAGGTGACGCACCGGGTGCTGGGCCTGCTGCAGGCCTGGCTGGCCGAGGCGAGGTTCGCGGACTCCCGGCTGGTGCTGGTGACCCGGGGCGCGGTGGCGCCGCTGGCGGGGGAGCGGCTGGTGGATCCGGCCGGGGCCGCGCTGTGGGGTCTGGTGCGCTCGGCGCAGGCGGAGAACCCCGAGCGGTTCGTGCTGCTCGACCTCGACGGCGCCGACTCCTCGGCCGCCACCCTGCCCGCCGCCCTGGCACTGCCGGAGGTCGAACTGGCGATCCGTCAGGGAGCCTGCCATGCACCGAGGCTGGCGCGCATCGCCACCGACGCGGCGCTGACCCCGCCCGAGGGCGCGGTCGCCTGGCGCCTGGGCATCCCGGTCAAGGGCGCCCTGGACAACCTGGCGCTCATCGAACACCCGGCGGCCGTCGCGCCGTTGGAGCCCGGCAGCGTGCGGATCGGGGTGCGGGCCACCGGCCTGAACTTCCGTGACGTGCTCAACGCGCTGGGCATGTACCCGGGCAACGCCGGGCTGCTGGGGCTGGAAGGCGCCGGTGTGGTGCTGGAGGTCGCCCCCGACGTCACCGATCTCGCCGTCGGGGACCGGGTGTTCGGGATGATGTCGGGCGGCTTCGCGCCCGTCGCGGTGGTCGATCGCCGGATGATCGCCCGGATGCCCGAGAGCTGGAGCTTCGCCGAGGCGGCGGCCGTCCCGGTGGTCCATCTCACCGCCTACTACGCGCTGGTGGACCTCGCGGACCTGCGGGCGGGCGAGTCGATCCTGGTGCACGCGGCGGCCGGTGGTGTGGGCATGGCGGCGGTGCAGCTGGCCCGGCACCTGGGTGCGGAGGTCTACGGCACCGCGAGTGCGGGCAAGTGGGACGCGCTGCGTGACCTCGGTCTGGACGACGAGCACATCGCCTCCTCGCGTGACCTGGACTTCGAGGAGCGGTTCCGCGCGGCCACCGGTGGCCGGGGCGTGGACGTGGTGCTCGACTCGCTGGCGCGGGAGTTCGTGGACGCCTCGCTGCGGCTGCTGCCGCGCGGCGGGCGGTTCGTGGAGATGGGCAAGACGGACGTCCGCGACCCGGAGCAGGTGGCGGCCGAGCACCCGGGGGTGCGCTACCAGGGCTTCGACCTCATCGAGGCCGGACCCGAGCGCACCGGCAAGATGCTCGCCGCCGTCCTCGCGCTCTTCGAGCAGGGGGCGCTGACGCACCTGCCGATCGCGACCTGGGACATCCACCGCGCGCCGGAGGCCTTCCGCTTCGTCTCGCAGGCCAAGCACATCGGCAAGGTCGTCCTGACCGTCCCGGCCCCGCTGGACCCGGACGGCACCGTGCTGATCACCGGTGCGACCGGCACCCTCGGGGCGCTGGCCGCCCGGCACCTGGTCACCGAGCACGGCGCCCGCCACCTGCTGCTCACCAGCCGGCGCGGCCTCCAGGCCCCGGGCGCGGCCGAACTCGTCGCCGAGCTGGAGCAGTCGGGTGCCACCGTGACGGTCGCGGCCGGTGACGCGGCCGACCGCGCCGCACTCGCCGCGCTGCTCGGCTCACTGCAGCGCCCGCTCACCGCCGTCATCCACACCGCCGGCGTGCTCGACGACGGCGTGGTCGACGCGCTGACGCCCGAGCGGCTCGACGCCGTGCTGCGCCCCAAGGTGGACGCGGCGCTCAACCTGCACGAGCTGACCGCCGGGCTCGACCTGTCGGCCTTCGTGCTCTACTCCTCGGTCGCCGGCACGCTCGGCGGTGCGGGGCAGGGCAACTACGCGGCTGCCAACGCCTTCCTGGACGCGCTGGCCACCCACCGGGCGCAGCGCGGTCTGCCCGCCCTCTCCCTCGCCTGGGGCCTGTGGGCGCAGAGCAGCGGGATGACCGGCGAGCTCGGCGCGGCGGACCTGGAGCGGATGGCCCGCGGCGGCATCACCCCGCTCGCCTCCGGCCAGGGCTTGGCGCTGCTCGACACCGCGGCGGCCCTGGGCCGCAGCACCCTCGCCCCGATGGGCCTGGACGTCGCCGGGCTGCGCACCCACGCCGACCCGGCCACCGTGCCGCCGCTGCTGCGCGGCCTGGTGCGCAACCCCGTGCGCCGGGCCGCGCGGATCGCGTCGAGCGCGGCTGCGGGGCCGACGCTGGCGCAGCGGCTGACCGGGCTGGGCGAGCCGGAGCGTCGCACGCTGCTGCTGGAGCTGGTCTGCACCCAGGTCGCCGCCGTGCTCGGGCATTCGGGGCCGGAGTCCGTCGAGGCCGAACGGGCCTTCAAGGAGCTCGGGTTCGACTCGCTGACCGGCATCGAGCTGCGCAACCGGCTGAACGCGGCCACCGGGCTGCGGTTCTCCGCGACGCTGGTCTTCGACCACCCGACGCCCGCCGCGCTCGCCGAGCTGCTGCTCGCCGAGGTCGCCCCCGCCCCGGCGGCCGGCGCGGAGCCGCTGCTGGCCGAACTCGACCGGCTGGAGGCGGTGTTCGCCCAGGCGCCGGTGGCCGACGGCGAGCTGCGCGGCACCCTGGCGGCCCGGCTGGAGGCGCTGCTGGGCAGGCTCGGCGGCCCCGCCGCCCCGGCCGGCACCGAGGGCCGACCCGGTGCGGTGGACACCGGGCAGCTCAGGGCGGCCTCCGACGACGAGCTCTTCGCCTTCATCAACGACCAGCTCGGCCGCTCCCAGGGCAGTGGCAACTGATGACCTGACACGAGGAGTTCACGCGGCCCCGGGCCGGCACCGAGCGTGCTGGGGCCTGCCCGGGGCCGGGCAGGTGCTCAGGGCCCGGCCCCGATGACCTCGCGCCCGACGACCGTGCCGGGCGCTCGTTCGCCGAACGGCACAAGAGATTGTGATGACGTTGAGAACGCAACAGGAGAACCAACGCGGCTCCGCCACCCCGGCGTTGACCGGATCCGCCGGCCCGCTGCCGTACCGCCGGGCCGTCACGCCGATGGAGTGGGCCTTCCTGGGCCTGCGTCCGGCCCTGAGCGTCGTCCAGTACGTGGTGGAGGGTGACGGGGAACTGCCGGCCGAGGACCTCGCCGCCGCCATGGCGGCCGCGGCCGAGTCCTCCCCGGGGATGCGGCTGATCCGCGAGGGCCGCTCCTGGGTCGACAGCGGCGTCACCCCCGCGCTGCACGTCCTCGCCGACGGCGGCTTCGACAACGAGCGCCTCGACCACCCCGCGCTGCACCGCCCGCTGGACGGCAGCGGCCCGACCTGCGAGGTGCTGCTGTTCCCCGGCACCCCGAGCACCCCGAGCACCCCGAGCACCCTGGTCTTCCGCGCCTTCCACGGCGTCACCGACGCCCGCGGCCTGCACCTGTGGGCCGCCGAGGTCTTCCGCGCGCTGCGCGGGGAGCCCCTGGTGGGCCACCACGCCACCGTCGACCACGAGGAGCTGGCGCGCCGCGTCGCCGGTCACGAGCTCGGCACGGTGCCCGCGGCCAAGCAGGAGTGGCCCCCGCTGCTCGGCAGCCCGTCGCCCCTCCCGCCCCGCCTGCGCTGGCGCCGCCGCACGATCGACGGCCGCCACCCGGCGGCGGTGGCCAAGGTGGCCGCCGCGCTGGCCGCGAGTGCCGGGCCCGGCGGCGGGCGGTTCTTCGTCCCGGTCGACCTGCGTCGCCACGAGCCGGACCTGCGCTCGACCGGGATGCTGGCGCACACCCTCACCCTGGACGTCGCCGCGGGGGAGGACTGGCAGCAGGTGCAGCAGCGGCTGCTCGGCGCACTGTCCAGGCGCGAGGAGCTGACCCTGCCGATCGCCTCCTGGCTGCGGCGGGTGCCGGTGCCGGTGCTGCGGGTGCTCAACACCGGGATCGAGCGGGCCGCCGCGCGCAGCGGACGCCACTCGGGCACCGGTTACCTCTCGCACCTGGGCGGCATCGAGCTCGCCGACCTGTCCACCGGCACCTTCCGGGCCGCCGCCTGCTACGCGCTGGGCGGCAACAGCCCGGGGGGCCCGCCCGAGATCGGCCTGGTGGAGCGGCCCGGCCGCACCGAGGTCACCGTCGCCTGGCACGACGAGCCCGGCACCGCCGACCGCGTCGACGCCCTGTTGGAGACCGTCGCCGACGCGCTCAGCCCGCCCGCGCTCCGGCAGTGGGCCGGCAACCGCACCGAGCGCGCGCTGCCCGGCGAACAGTCGGTGGTCGAGCTCTTCCGCGCCCAGGTCGAGCGCACGCCGGACCGGATCGCGCTGAGCGGCCCCGAGGGCAAGGTGACGTACGCGGAGCTGAGCCGCCGGGCGGACCGGGTCGCCGCCGACCTGCGCCGCGCGGGGGTGGGCCCCGGCAGCGTGGTCGGCCTGCTGGCGGACCGCACGGTGGCCGGGATCGCGGGCCTGTGGGGGGTGCTGCGGGCCGGGGCCTGCTACCTGCCCCTGGACAGCCGCCACCCGGACGCCCGGATCGCGGGCCTGCTGGCCGATGCCGGAAGCGGCCACTGCCTGCTGGAGCGGCCCTACGAGCAGCGCGACTGCCTTCCGCCCGGCTGCCGGGCGCTGCCGCTGGACGAGCTGGCGATGGACGGCGAGGTGCCCGCGGACTTCCGGGAGGCCGTCGTCGATCCCGCGGACCTGGTCTACGTCATCTACACCTCGGGCTCCACCGGCCGGCCCAAGGGCGTGCAGATCGAGCACCGCAGCCTGACCAACTACGTGCACTGGGCGACCCGCGCCTTCGGGGTGGACACCGACACCCGGCTGCCGCTGATCACCTCGCCCTCCTTCGACGTCACGGGAACCTCGGTCTTCCTGCCACTGCTGGCCGGCGGCGAGGTGATCCTGCTGCGCGAGGAGCCGACCCACCTCTCGCTGCGCCACCTGCTGGAGCGCTCGGGCGCCAACATGCTCAACCTCACGCCCTCCCACCTGGACCTGATCGGCCGCCTCGACCTCGCGCCCGCCGGCTACCGCACGGTGCTGGTGATCGGCGAGCAGCTGCGGGTGGAGGTCGCCGCCCGGGCCCAGGAGATGTTCGGGCCCGCCTGCCGGATCGTCAACGAGTACGGCCCCACCGAGGCCACCATCGGCTGCACCGCGCACACCTACGACCCGCAGGGCGACGCCGGTCTCGCGGTGGTGCCGATCGGCCTGCCCGCCGACAACACCACCGCCCATCTGCTCGACGAGGAGCTGCGGTTCGTCGCCCCCGGCGAGATCGGCGAGCTGTACCTGGGCGGCGCGCAGCTCGCCCGCGGCTACCTCGGCCGGCCCGAACTCGACCGGGAGCGCTTCGTGCGGCTGGCCGACGGCACCCGGGTCTACCGCACCGGCGACCTGGTGCGCCTGCTGCCCTCGGGCGAGCTGGAGTGCGTCGGGCGGATCGACGACCAGGTGAAGGTGCGCGGGCACCGGGTCGAACCGGCGGAGGTGGCGCGGGCGCTGGAGGAGCACCCCGCTGTGCACCGCGCGGTGGTGATCGCCCGGGCCCGGCCCGGACAGCGGGCCAAGGCGCTGTACGGCTACGTGCTGGCCGACCCGGTGGTCGACGCTGCGGAGCTGACGGCACACCTGGCCGAGCGGCTGCCCGCCTACCTGGTGCCCGCGGCCGTCATGGTGCTGCCCGAACTGCCCTACACGGTGAGCGGCAAGGTCGACGCGCGCGCCCTGCCGGATCCGTTCGCCACCGACTCGCCCGCCACCGGCCCGGCCGCCGCCGCAGTGCCCGAGGCGGAACTGGCGCCGCCGGTGGACGCGGTGGAGGATGCGGTGGCCGGCATCTGGGCCGGCGCCCTCGGGGTGCCGCGCGAACGGCTCGACGGGGCAGCCGACTTCCACCGGCTGGGCGGGGACTCGGTGACGCTGCTCGCCATGCTGTCGGGCATCTGCCGGGACGTTCTGCTGAGTCCGGGGCAGGAGGAGGCTTTCATGGGACAGTTGGCGTGGATCCTGCGGGAACCCACCCTGACCCGGGTCGCCGACCTGGCCCGCCGGGCCCGGGCCGGCCAGCGGCTCTGAGCACCGGTGCGCCACCGCGCCACCCGGTGCGGTGGCGCGGCGGCGCCGCCCGCGACCCCTATTCGGCGGCCGTTGCCCACCGCCGCTGAACTGCACCGATGCCCTGGACGAGGGCGGTGCGCGGTCGGCTACGGGGTGGCTACGGGTGTCCCGGCCGAGGCCCCGTCGTTAGCCTGGCCCACCGGTGACTGACTGTCTTGATCCGGATCGGTCGAAGGAACGAAAGCGTGGGAACTCAGGTGGACCAGACCCAGCTCAGTATCGCCCTGGTGCTGGAGAACGCGCTGCAGCGGTTCGGGGTCGAGGGCATGATCCGCTTCCCCGACCGCCTCGGCGCGGTCCAGTCGTTCAACCCCGGTGGCGGACAAGCCTGTTCGGCGGCAGGGAAGCGCTTCGACCTGATCCTGACCGCCTCGGCCGAGCTGGCCACCGGCCGCACCCGGGAGACCGTCCGGGCGCTCTGCGCCCAGGGCGCCCGGCTGCTGCTGCTGGTCGACGGGCCCGACGGGATCGACGCGGCGGCGCTGGCGGAGTACGAGGCCCAGGGCGTCCTGGACTGGTCCGAGCTGGACCCGCAGACCCTGCGCGAGGCCGTCCTCGACGTGATGGCGGGCAAGTTCCACGTCTCCGGCACGCTGGCCCGCCAGCTGCTGGTGCGGGCCGGCCAGGCCTCGGTCCGCGGCGGCCAGGTGGGCGCGCCGGCGGGAGCCGCGCTGACCCCGCGCGAGCTGGAGGTGCTGCGGCTGGTGGCCGAGGGCCTGAGCAACAAGCAGGTCTCCCGCCAGCTGGAGATCTCCGAGCACGGGGTGAAGCGCCACGTCGGCAACGTGCTGACCAAGCTGAACTGCCCCAACCGCACCCTGGCCGTCGTCCGCGCGCTGGAGGACGGGCTGCTGGCGGTGTGAACTGCCTCTTGCCTCAGCGAAGTTCAGGCCGGCGAACGTCGGGTCGGCGCGTTTCGGGGCCGCCGCCGAACCGGGCCGCCAGCTCGCGCTTGAGCACCTTGCCACTGGGGCCGAGCGGGAACGCGTCGACGAACTCCACCAGCCGCGGGTACTTGTACGCGGCCAGCCGCTGCCTGCTCCAGGCGACGATCTCCGCACCCAGCTCCGCGCCGGGCTCGGCGCCGGGCCGGGTGCGCACCACCGCGCAGACCTCCTCGCCGTGCCGCGCGTGCGGCACCCCGACGACCGCGACCTCGGCGATCGCCGGGTGGTGCACCAGCACCTCCTCGACCTCGCGCGGGTAGACGTTGTAGCCGCCGCGCAGCACCAGGTCCTTCTTGCGGTCGACGACGGACAGATAGCCGTCCGCGTCCTTGACCCCGAGGTCGCCGGAGCGGAACCAGCCGTCCACCAGCACCTCGGCGGTGGCCTCGGGACGGCCCAGGTAGCCGGCCATCACACCGTGGCCGCGGATGACGATCTCGCCCACCTCGCCCACCGGCAGCAGCTCGATCCGGCCCTCCAGCTCGGCGCGGGCGATCTCCACCGTCACGCCCCACAGCGGCTTGCCGACCGTGCCGGGGCGGCACGGCCAGGCCCGCTGGTTGTAGCAGACCGACGGCGAGGTCTCGGTCAGGCCGTAGCCCTCGTAGATCTCGCAGCCGAAGGTCTCCCGGAACTCCTGGAGCACCGTGACCGGCAGCGCCGAGCCACCGGAGAAGGCACGGTCCAGCGGCGGCCGGCGCGGGTCGCGGGCCGCCGCGTCGAGCAGCGCCAGGTACATCGTCGGAACGCCCATGAACACCGTGCAGCCGTGGGCCGCCATCAGCTCCAGGGCGCCGGGGCCGTCGAAGCGCTCCATCAGCACCATGGCGGCGCCGGCGCGGAAGCAGGTGAGCATGCCGCAGATCTGGCCGAAGGTGTGGAACAGCGGCAGGCAGCCGAGCAGCACGTCCTCGGGCCGGAAGTCGAAGGGGGAGAGCATCCCGACGCCGACGTTCATCGTGATGTTGAGGTGGGTGAGCATCGCACCCTTGGGCCGGCCGGTGGTGCCGGAGGTGTAGAGCACCACCGCGAGGTCCCCGGGCTCGCACGGCGCGTACCCGGCGACCGGCTCGGCCCGTTCGGCCAGCAGATCCAGCCGCGGCGCCTCGCGCTCCTCGGGAGCGTCCACCGTGAGCAGCGGCACGCCGGCGACCTCCGCGCCCTTGCGGCCCTCGGCGAGCAGGGGACCGGCACAGACGAGCACCCGGGCGGCGCTGTCGCGCAGCACGTACTCGATCTCCGGCGCCCTGAGCAGCGCGTGCACCGGCACGACGACCGCGCCGAGCGCGAGCACGGCGAAGTAGGCGGGCGGGAACGCCAGTCCGTTGGGCAGCAGCAGCGCGACCCGGTCGCCGGGGCGGATGCCCTGCGCCGCCAGCACGCTCGCGTACCGGCGGGCCCGCAGCCACAGGTCGCGGTAGGTCACCTGCTCCCGGCCGAGGGTGATCGCCGGGTGGTCCGGTCGCCGGGCCGCCGATTCGGCGAGCACGGCCGCTACCGAGAGAGTCACCACACCTCCAGGGTCGATCGCTGTCCGCTGTGCGGGGTACGGCAGTCGGCCGGGTGACGGGGGCACCCGGCCGGCCGCCGGGCGCTATCCCTCGGTGCGGGCGATGCCGAGCTCCTGCCAGATGGCGTCCAGCGCCTCGGCGAACTTCTCGACGTCGGCCGTGGTGTGTGTGGCCGAGGGGGCCACGCGCAGGATCTCCTCGCCCTCGCGGACGCTCGGGGCGTTGATCGCCTGCACGTAGATGCCGTAGCGCTCCAGCAGCATGGCCGAGGCCTGGCGGCAGGTGCTGTCCTCGCCGACGAAGACGGAGACGATGTGGGACATCGGCGAGACGAACGGGATGCGCCGCTCGGTCAGCAGCCGGTGCAGCAGCTGCGCGTTCTCCCGCAGGCGGGTGCGCTCCTCGTCCGAGGAGCGCAGGTGCCGCACCGCTGCCAGCGCGCCCGCCGCGATGGCCGGCGGGAGCGAGGTGGTGAAGATGAAGCCGCGGGCGAAGCCGCGCACCGCGTCGATCATCGCGGCGGGGCCGGCGATGTAGCCGCCGCAGGTGCCGTAGCCCTTGGCGAGGGTGCCCATCACGACGGTGAACTCGTCGGCGATGCCCTCCAGGGCGGCGATGCCCGCGCCCTCGGGGCCGTACATGCCGACCGCGTGCACCTCGTCGATGTACGTGGTGGCGCCGTGGCGCCGGGCGGCCTCGGCGATCTCGGCGAGCGGCGCGATGTCACCGGACATCGAGTACACCGACTCCATGACGACGAGCTTGGGGCGGTCGCCGTCGGCGGCCATCAGCTCGTCGAGGTGCGCGACGTCGTTGTGGCGGAAGATCCGCTTCTCCACGCCGCTGTGGCGCAGGCCGTCGATGATCGAGGCGTGGTTCAGCTGGTCGGAGTAGACGACGGTGCCGGGCATCCGGCCGGCCAGCACGGTGAGCGCGGCGTCGTTCGCGGTGTAGCCGGAGGTGAACAGCAGCGCCGCCTCCTTGCCGTGCAGCGCCGCGAGTTCCTTCTCCAGCAGCACGTGGTGGTAGTTCGTGCCGCCGATGTTGCGCGAACCGCCGGAGCCGGCCCCGAAGGTGTCGATGGCCTCCTTCATGGCCGCCAGCACCGACGGGTTCTGGCCCATGCCGAGGTAGTCGTTGCTGCACCAGACGCTGATCTCCAGCTCGCCGCCCTCGTGCCCCTCGCGCGCGGTGGCGCTGGGGAACCGGCCGGCGCGGCGGCCGATCTCCAGGAACTGCCTTGCCTGGTCGGCGAATTCCTGCATCTCCCGGGTGAAGAATTCCAGGTGTTGGGTCATGGTGGTGTCACTCGCCTTCTGAGGAACGAGGCCCAGCGCGCGCAGCTGCGGCTTGTCCGGCTTGCCGGAGGCGTTCAGCGGGAGCTCGTCGAGCAGCATGATGTGTTCGGGGGCGTGCACGGGGGACAGGGCCGCGGCGACGTGGGACCGGATGTCCTCGGCGCCGATCCCGGCACCGGGCTGCAGCACCACGGCCGCGTGCACGTGTTCGACGTTGTCGGCGTCCTTGACGCCGTAGACCGCGGCGTGCGCGACGCCGGGCAGCGCCAGCACGGCGCGCTCCACCTCGGTCGGGTGGACCTTGACGCCCCGGGTCTTGACCACGTCGGCGATCCGGTCCAGCAGGTACAGCAGGCCGTCCTCGTCGAGCCGGCCGAGGTCGCCGGTGCGCACCCAGCCGTCGCGCAGCACGGTGGCCGACAGCTCGGGGTCGTCCCAGTAGCCGTCCATCACGTGCGGCGAACGGAACCACACCTCGCCCTGGGTCCCCACCGGGACCTCGGCGCCGGAGTCGGGGTCGCACACCTTGACCTCGACCTCGGGGAACGGGCGGCCCACCGAGGAGAGCAGTCGCGGGTCCTGGTGCTCCCAGGGGTTGAGGTGGGTGATCCGGCCGCCCTCGCTGGCCCCGTAGGCCTGGAGCAGCCGGAAGCCGAACACCTCGACGGCGTCGGCCAGTCGGGCGGGTGCCGCGGCGCTGCCGGTGTAGATCAGCAGCCAGAGCGTGGTCAGGTCGGCCGTGCGGCTGTCGGGGTGGTCGAGCAGGCGGTAGAGGTGCTCGGTGGCCATGAAGGTCCGGGTGATCTTCTCCTCGGCCACCGTGCGCAGCACCGCGCCGGGCTCGAACTCCTCGTGCAGCACGACCGTTCCGCCGGAGAGCAGGACGGCGTCGGCCATCGGGCCGACCGTGTGGCTCAGCGGGGTGGTGACGAGCATCCGGGGGTGGTCGGCCTCGATCATCGAGCCGAGGTTGGTGCGGACGCTGCTCTCCCAGATGCGGTTGGACATCCGGATGCCCTTGGGGCGCCCGGTGCTGCCGCTGGTGAACAGCACCGCGGCCAGCGCCTCGGCGTCGAACGGCGTGCTCTCGCCGAGCTCCGCCGCGGGCCGCGCGGCGATCGGCACCGCGCCCGCCGCGTCCAGGCGGTAGCCGGTGATCGTCGGCGGCGTGTCCGCCAGAGCAGCCAACTCGGCGGCCCGCGCCACGTTTTCGGCATCGGTGAAGAGCACCGAGACGGCCGTGTCGCGCAGGATCCGCAGCTGTCCCTCGACCGGCAGCACCCGCTTGGCCGACCCCGGGTTGATCGTGCCGAGGTAGCAGACGGCGGCGCCGAGCAGATGGGCGGCGTGACGCGCGCTGAACATGTCGGGGCTGTTGGGCGTCACCAGGATGCCCACCATGCTGCCGGGACCGACCCCGAGGCCGCGCAGGGTGTGCACCGCGCCGCTGACGGCGTCGGCGAAGTCGCCGGCCCGCACGTCGCGACCCTGCCAGGACAGGGCGGCGCGGTCCGGGTCCGCCGCCAGTGCCGCCATGATCTCGGCGGCGTAACCGCCGGTCTGCGAGTCGTCCGGATCAGCCATGGTGACCTCGATTCAATGCGCTTGCCCTGGCCCGGTCCGCGGTCTTGCACGGACTCACGCCAGCTTTTCCGCTGGGCCGACCCACCGGCAATGGGCGAACGGGCCGCCGGACCGGGCCCCCGCCACGGGGCACCACGGGGGTACCCGATCGGCTACTGCCGGATCGGCGCACGCCACGGGCGCGGTGAGCAGCGCACGGGCAGCGCCCTAGGGGACGGTTAGGGGTTGAGGGGCCCCTGGGGCCCGACCATCATCTGGCTAGCGAAATGCCATGGGCGAGGTGGCTGCGAACTCCTGCCGGTGAATTCCGTCGAAGCGCGACGTGAGCCGACTGGATGCGTTGAAGAGGTGGGCAATCAGATGTCGAATGAAGAGACGCTTCGTGACTACCTCAAGTGGGTGACCGCCGATCTGGCGCAGACCCGCCAGCGCCTCCAGGAGGTGGAGAGCGCCGACCACGAACCGATCGCCATCATCGGCATGGCCTGCCGCTTCCCCGGCGACGTCGCCTCGCCGGAGGAGCTGTGGCGCCTGGTGCACGAGGGCCGGGACGCCGTCGACGCCTTCCCCGTCAACCGCGGCTGGGACCGCGACGCCATCTACCACCCGGACCCGGACCACCCGGGCACCTCCTACGTCGACGAGGGCGGCTTCCTGCACCGGGCCACCGAGTTCGACCCGGCGTTCTTCGGCATCTCGCCGCGCGAGGCGCTCGCGATGGACCCGCAGCAGCGGCTGCTCCTGACCACCTCCTGGGAGGCGTTCGAGCGGGCCGGCATCGACCCGGCCACCCTGCGCGGCAGCCGCACCGGCGTCTTCGCCGGTGTCATCTACCACAACTACGCCGCCCGCCTGCACGCCGTGCCGGAGGGCGTCGAGGCGTTTCTGGGCACGGGCAGCTCGGCCAGCATCGCCTCGGGCCGGGTCGCCTACACGCTGGGCCTGGAGGGCCCGGCGCTCACCATCGACACCGCCTGCTCCTCCTCGCTGGTCGCCCTGCACCTGGCCTGCCAGTCGCTGCGCCGCGGCGAGTCCACGCTGGCGCTGGCCGGCGGCGTCACCGTGATGTCCACCCCCGAGGCGTTCGTCGACTTCAGCCGCCAGCGGGGTCTTGCCGCCGACGGCCGCTGCAAGGCGTTCGCCGCCGGTGCGGACGGCACCGGCTGGGGCGAGGGCGTCGGCATGCTGCTCGTCGAGCGGCTCTCCGACGCGCGGCGCAACGGGCACCCGGTGCTGGCGATCGTGCGCGGCACCGCCGTCAACCAGGACGGCGCCAGCAACGGCCTGACCGCCCCCAGCGGCCCCTCGCAGCAGCGCGTCATCCGCCAGGCCCTGGCGGACGCCCGGCTGACGCCCCAGCAGGTCGACGCCGTCGAGGCGCACGGCACCGGCACCTCGCTCGGTGACCCGATCGAGGCGCAGGCGCTGCTCGCCACCTACGGCCAGGACCGCCCCGCGGACCGCCCGCTCTGGCTCGGCTCGGTCAAGTCCAACCTCAACCACACCCAGGCCGCCGCGGGCGTCGCCGGTGTGATCAAGATGGTCGAGGCGATGCGCCACGGCGTGCTGCCCCGCACCCTGTACGCCGAGCAGCCCTCGCCGGTGGTCGACTGGACCGCGGGCGCCGTGCGGCTGCTCGCCGCGGAGCAGGCCTGGCCGCAGGGCGAGGAACCGCGCCGCGCCGCCGTCTCCTCCTTCGGCTTCAGCGGCACCAATGCGCACGCCATCCTCGAACAGGCGCCGCCGGCCCACGAGGCCGCCGAGCAGCCCGCGGTGACCGTGCGCACCCCGGTGGTGCCGTGGGTGCTGTCGGGGCGCACCGAGCAGGCGCTGGCCGAGCAGGCCGCCCGGCTGCTCGCCCTGCTGGACGCCGGGCCCGCGGTGGACCCGGTCGACGTGGGCTTCTCGCTGGCCACCACCCGGGCCGCCTTCGAGCACCGGGCCGTCGTGGTCGGCGGCGAGCGCGACGAGCTGCGGCGGGCGGTGGCCGCCCTCGCCCGCGGCGAGGAGAGTGCCGGCGCGCAGCAGGGCAGCACCGGTCCGGTGGGCCGGGTGGCCTTCCTCTTCGCCGGGCAGGGCAGCCAGCGCCTCGGCATGGGCGCCGAACTGTACGACGCCTTCCCGGTGTTCGCCGAGGCCTACGACGCGGCCTGCGCCGAGCTGGACCGCTACCTGGAGCGCCCGCTCAAGGAGGCCGTCGCCGACCCCGAGCTGCTGCACCGGACCGGATACACCCAGCCCGCGCTCTTCGCGATCGAGGTGGCGCTGTTCCGCCTCGTCGAGTCCTGGGGGGTGCGCCCGGACTACCTGGCCGGGCACTCGATCGGTGAGATCGCCGCCGCGCACGTCGCCGGTGTGCTGACCCTCGGCCACGCCGCCGCGCTGGTGGCCGCGCGCGGCCGGCTGATGCAGGCGCTGCCCGCCGGCGGCGCGATGCTGGCGGTGCAGGCCGCCGAGGCCGAGGTGCTCCCGCTGCTCGCGGGCCGCGCGGACGTGGCGATCGCCGCCGTCAACGGGCCTTCGGCCGTGGTGCTCTCGGGCGCCGAGCCGGCCGTCCTGGCGGTGGCCGGGCAGCTCGCGGAGCTGGGCCGCAAGACCAAGCGCCTCACCGTCAGCCATGCCTTCCACTCGCCGCTGATGAGCGGCATGCTCGACACCTTCCGCGCCGTCGCCGAGCGGCTGAGCTACGCCGCGCCGCGGATCCCGATCGTCTCCACCCGCACCGGCCGGCTCGCCACCGCCGAGGAGCTCTGCTCCGCGGACCACTGGGTGCGCCACGTCCGCGAGGCCGTGCGGTTCCAGGACGCCGTGGCCGGCCTGGAGGCCGAGGGCGTGCGCACCTTCCTGGAGCTGGGGCCCGACGGCACCCTCACCGCCCTGGCCCAGGAGTGCGTCACCAAGGAGGCCGTCCTCGCCCCGGCGCTGCGGCCCGGACGCCCGGAGGCCGAGGCGTTCACCGCGGGCCTGGCGCGGCTGTTCGTGCGCGGGGTCCGGCTCGACTGGCCGGCCGTCTTCGCCGGCCGCGGCGCCCGGCGGGTCGACCTGCCCACCTACGCCTTCCAGCACGAGGAGTACTGGATCGACCGCTCGGCCCCGCTGCCGGCCGACGCGCGCGCGATCGGCCTCGGCTCTGCCGACCACCCGCTGCTCGGCGCGGTCGTGGCACTCGCCGACAGCGACGGCTTCTTCTTCTCCGGCCGCCTCGCGGTCGACACCCACCCCTGGCTGGCCGACCACGCGGTGGCCGGCTCGGTGCTGCTGCCCGGCACCGCCTTCGTCGAACTGGCGATGCGGGCCGGCGACCACGTCGGCTGCGACCGGCTGGAGGAGCTGACCCTGGCGGCGCCGCTGGTGCTGCCCGAAACGGGCGGCGTCCAGGTGCAGTTGTGGGTCGGCCGGGCGGAGGCGACCGGGCTGCGCCCGCTGACCGTCTACTCCCGCCCGGAGGACGCCGAGGACGACGAGCCGTGGACCCGGCACGCCGAGGGCCTGCTCGGCACCGGCACCACCACCGCCCTGGCCGGCTTCGAGACCGCCGTCTGGCCGCCCGCCGAGGCCGCCCCGGTCGAGCTCACCGGCTTCTACCAGGCGCTCGCCGAGGCCGACTTCGGCTACGGCCCGGTCTTCCAGGGCCTGCGCGCCGCCTGGGTGCGCGGCGAGGAGGTCTTCGCCGAGGTCGCGCTGCCCGAGTCCGCCGCCGGCGAGGCGGCCGGCTTCGGCCTGCACCCCGCGCTGCTCGACGCGGCCCTGCACGCCGTGGCCCTCACCACCGGGCAGGGCGGCCCCGCACAGGGGCGGCTGCCGTTCTCCTTCACCGGGGTCGTGCTGCACGCGGTCGGCGCCGCCACGCTGCGGGTGCGGATCGCCCCGGCCGGTCCCGACTCCGTCGCGCTCACCGCCGTGGACGCCGCCGGCGCGCTGGTCTCCACCGTCGAGAGCCTGGTGCTGCGCCCGATCGCCCCCGTCCAGCTCCAGGAGGCCGACCGCCTCGCCGCCGCCGTCGCCGAGGCGCTGTTCGAACTCACCTGGACGCCCCTCACGCTGCCCGAGCCCGCCGACGCGCCCGCCGAGCGGCACACCGTCGTCGGCCCCGACCCGCTCGGCCTCGCCGCCGGCCTGCTCGCCGCCGGGCACGGCGTCGACGCACCGCAGAGCCTGGCCGCCCTGGCCGCGCGCCTGGGCACCGACGGCTCCGCGCCCACCACCCTCCACCTGCCGATCGGCGCTGCCGCGGGCTCGGCCGAGGAGGCCCGCACGGCCGTCCAGGAGGTGCTCGCCCGGCTCCAGGAGTGGCTGGCGGAGGAGGCGTTCGCCGATTCCCGCCTGGTGGTGGTGACCCGCGGTGCGGTGGCCGCCCTGCCGGGTGAGGATGTCGCCGATCTGCCGTCGTCGGCGGCGTTGGGCCTGCTGCGCTCGGCGCAGTCGGAGAACCCGGGCCGGATCGTGCTGGTGGACGTCGACGACGCGTCGCTTTCGGCGCTGCCCGGTGCGGTGGAGCTGGGCGAGCCGCAGCTGGCGCTGCGTGCGGGTGCGGCGTATGTGCCGCGTCTGGTGCGGGCTTCGGCGGCCGGTGACGAGGTGTCGCCGGTGCGGCTGGACGCGGAGGGCACGGTGCTGGTGACCGGTGCGACCGGGACGCTGGGTGGTCTCTTCGCGCGGCATCTGGTGAGCGAGTACGGGGCGCGGCGTCTGCTGCTGGTGTCGCGGCGCGGTGAAGCGGCCGAGGGCGCGGCGGAGTTGGCGGCCGGGCTGACCGAACTGGGTGCTTCGGTGCGGTTCGCGGCCTGTGACGTGGCGGACCGGGAGGCGCTGGCCGGGCTGCTCGGATCGCTGGAGCACCCGCTGACCGCCGTGGTGCACACCGCCGGTGTGCTGGACGACGGCATCGTCTCCTCGCTGACGGCGGAGCGGGTCGACGCGGTGCTGCGACCCAAGGTGGACGCGGCCTGGCACCTGCACGAACTGACGAAGCATCAGAACCTTGCCGCGTTCGTGCTCTTCTCCTCCGCCGCCGGGGTGTTCGGCGCGGCCGGGCAGGGCAACTACGCGGCGGCCAACGCCTTCCTGGACGGGCTCGCCGAGCAGCGCCGGGCGGCCGGGCTGCCGGCCACCTCGTTGGCCTGGGGCCTGTGGGCCGGCGGCATGGCCGGAACCCTGGACGAGGCCGACGTCGAGCGGATGACCCGCAACGGCGTCGCCCCGCTCACCGGCGAGCTGGGCCTGGCCCTGTTCGACGCGGCGCTCGTCCGGCCCGCCGCCACCCTGGTGCCGATCCGGCTCGACCAGGCCGGGCTGCGCCACCAGGCCAGGACCGGCCGCCTGCCCGCCGTGCTGGCGGGCCTGGTGCGCACCCCGGTCCGCCGGGTGGCCGCCGCCGGCGGCGCGGGCGGGGACGCCACGCTGGTGCAGCGCCTGCTCGCGCTCACCGAGGAGGAGCAGCAGCGCGCCCTCGTCGAGCTGGTCCGCACCCAGGTCGCCCTGGTGCTGGGCCACGCGGGCGCCCACACCGTCGACCCGGCCAAGGCCTTCCGCGAGATCGGCTTCGACTCGCTGACCTCGGTCGAGCTGCGCAACCGGCTGAACAGCGTGGCCGGGGTCCGCCTGCCGGCCACCGTCGTCTTCGACTACCCGACCCCCGCCGCACTCGCCGGCTACCTGCACACCGAGGCGCTGGGCCTGGGGGAGGCCGCCACCGAGGCCGCCCCCGCGCCGGTCGCCGCCTCGGACGACCCGATCGCCATCGTCGGCATGGCCTGCCGCTACCCGGGCGGGGTGCGCTCGCCCGAGGACCTGTGGCAGCTGATCGCCGCCGGGGCCGACGGCATCTCCGCCTTCCCCACCGACCGCGGCTGGGACGTCGAGAACCTCTACCACCCGGACCCGGACCACCCGGGCACCTCGTACACCAGCGAGGGCGGCTTCCTGCACGGCGCCGGCGACTTCGACCCGGCCTTCTTCGGGATCTCGCCGCGCGAGGCGCTGGCGATGGACCCGCAGCAGCGGCTGCTCCTGGAGACCTCCTGGGAGGCCTTCGAGCGGGCCGGCATTGACCTGGACTCGGTGCGCGGCAGCCGGACCGGCGTCTTCGCCGGGATCATGTACCACGACTACATCACCCGGCTGCCCGCCATCCCGCCGGGCGTCGAGGGCTACCTCGGCACCGGCAACTCGGGCAGCATCGCCTCGGGCCGCGTCTCCTACGTGCTGGGCCTGGAGGGCCCGGCGGTCACCGTCGACACCGCCTGCTCCTCCTCGCTGGTCGCGCTGCACTGGGCGATCCAGGCGCTGCGGACCGGCGAGTGCACGATGGCGCTGGCCGGCGGCGCGACCGTGATGGCCAAGCCCGACACCTTCGTCGACTTCAGCCGCCAGCGCGGCCTGGCCCGCGACGGGCGCTGCAAGTCGTTCTCGGACGACGCGGACGGCACCGGCTGGGCCGAGGGCGCGGGCATGCTGCTGGTCGAGCGGCTCTCCGACGCCCGCCGCCACGGGCACCCGGTGCTCGCGGTCGTGCGCGGCTCGGCGATCAACCAGGACGGCGCGTCCAACGGCCTGACCGCGCCCAACGGGCCGTCCCAGCAGCGGGTGATCCGCCAGGCGCTGGCCTCGGCCGGGCTGACCGGGGACCAGATCGACCTGGTCGAGGCGCACGGCACCGGCACCACCCTCGGCGACCCGATCGAGGCCCAGGCGCTGCTCGCCACCTACGGCCAGGAGCACACCGAGGAGCAGCCGCTCTGGCTCGGCTCGGTGAAGTCCAACCTGGGCCACACCCAGGCGGCGGCCGGTGTCGCGGGCATCATCAAGGTGATCATGGCGATGCGGCACGGGGTGCTGCCGCAGACGCTGCACGTCGGCGAGCCGTCGACGCACGTGGACTGGTCCGCCGGGGCGGTGGAACTGCTCACCGAGGCCCGGGAGTGGCCGCAGGGCGACCGGCCGCGCCGGGCCGGCGTCTCCTCGTTCGGCATCAGCGGCACCAACGCGCACGCCATCATCGAGGAGCCGCCGGCAGTGCCTGTGGCGTCCGTGGCGTCCGCGTCCGTGCTGCCGGTACTGCCTGCCGTGCCTGTGATGCCCGTACTGCCCGTCGTGCTGTCGGCGAAGAGCCCCGAGGCGCTGCGGGCGCAGGCCGAGCGGCTGCGGGAACACCTGCGGGAGCGGCCCGGGACCACCCTGCCCGACCTCGCTTTCTCGCTCGCCACCACCCGCACGGCCTTCGAACACCGCGCGATCCTGCCGATCGCCGAACCCGAGCTGCTCGACGCCGAGTTGGCGTCCTTTGCGGCCGGCGAGCCGGCCGCGGCGTGTGCGGTGCTGGGTGTGGCGGGTTCGGCGGGGCGGACGGCGTTCCTGTTCGCGGGGCAGGGGAGTCAGCGGGCGGGGATGGGGGCGGAGTTGTGTGCTGCGTTCCCGGTGTTCGCCGAGGTCTATGAAGCGGTCCGTGTGGAGTTGGACCGGTACCTGGAGACGCCGCTGGCCGAGGCCGGTGGGCTGCTGGATGAGACGGCGTATACGCAGCCGGCGTTGTTCGCGTTGGAGGTGGCGCTGTTCCGGTTGGTGGAGTCGTGGGGTGTGGTGCCGGACTTCTTGGTGGGGCATTCGATTGGTGAGGTGGCGGCGGCGCATGTGGCGGGGGTGTTGTCGCTGGCGGATGCGGCGCGGTTGGTGGTGGCGCGTGGGCGGTTGATGCAGGCGTTGCCTGCGGGTGGTGCGATGGTGGCGGTGCAGGCGGGCGAGGCGGAGGTGTTGCCGCTGCTGGTGGGGCGTTCGGATGTGGGGATTGCTGCGGTCAACGGGCCTGCTGCTGTGGTGCTTTCGGGTGCCGAGGCGGGGGTGTTGGAGGTTGTGGGTCGGCTGGGTGGCAGGTTCAGGCGGCTGACGGTGAGTCATGCGTTCCATTCGCCGTTGATGGAGCCGATGCTGGCGGAGTTCCGTGCGGTGGTGGCGGGGTTGGCTTTCGGGGAGCCGCGGATCCCGATCGTGTCGACGTTGGACCGGTCGGCGGATCTGGCTTCGGTGGAGTACTGGGTGCGGCATGTCCGTGAGGCGGTGCGGTTCGCCGACGCGATCGCGGTGTTGGAGGCGGAGGGGGTGCGCAGCTTCCTGGAGCTGGGGCCGGACGGCACGCTCTCCGCACTCGGCCAGGCCTGTGTGAGCGCCGAGGACGAGGCGCTGTTCGCTCCTGTGCTGCGCCGTGACCGGGCGGAGGCGGAGACCTTCACCACCGCCCTCGCCCAGCTGCACGTGCGCGGCGTCAAGCTCGACTGGTCGGCCGTCTTCGCGGGCACCGGTGCCCGGCGGATCGACCTGCCCACCTACGCCTTCCAGTACGAGCGCTACTGGCTGGAGGCGCCGCCGATTCCGGTGGGCGAGGCGGCCGTTGCCCTGCTCGGTCTCGACCTGGCCGATCACCCGCTACTGGGCGCCTTCGTCGGCCTGGCCGACGCCGACGGGCTGCTCTTCACCGGGCGGCTCGCGGTGGACACCCACCCCTGGCTGGCCGACCACGCCGTCGGCGAGGTCGTCCTGCTGCCGGGCACGGCCTTCGTGGAGCTGGCGATCCGGGCCGGCGACCAGGTCGGCTGCGACCTGCTGGACGAGCTGACGCTGGAGGCGCCGCTCGTCCTGCCGGAACGCGGTGGCGTTCAGATGCAGGTCGCGGTGGGTGGGCCCGACGAGGCCGGTCGACGTCAACTCTCGGTCCACTCGCGGCTGGAGGACGCGGGACCGGAGGAGCCGTGGACCCGGCACGCGACCGGTGTCCTCGCGGTGGGCGAGCGGGCGGCGTCGTTCGAGCTGACGCAGTGGCCGCCGGCCGGCGCGGAGACGGTGCCGGTCGAGGCGGTCTACCCGAACTTCGAGGCGGCGGGCTTCGGTTACGGTCCGGCCTTCCGTGGGTTGCGGGCGGCCTGGCGGCGTGGTGGTGAGGTGTTCGCCGAGGTGGTGCTGCCGGAGGGGGCTGCTGAGGAGGCGGGTCTGTTCGGTCTGCATCCGGCGTTGTTGGACGCGTCGTTGCATGCGATCGGGCTGATGGGTGGCCTGGTGGCGGAGCCGGGTGAGGGGCGGTTGCCGTTCGCGTGGTCGGGTGTGTCGCTCTTCGCTGCGGGTGCGGTGGAGTTGCGGGTGCGGTTGTCGGCGGTGGGCACGGGTGCGGTGTCGTTGGTGGTGGCCGATGGCACGGGTGCGCCGGTGGCGTCGATCGACTCGCTCGTTCTGCGGCCTTTCTCGGCGGAGCAGTTGGCGGTTGGTGGTGGGCGGTCCGAGGCGTTGTTCCGGACGGAGTGGTCGGGTGTGGCGCTGCCGTCGGCCGGGTCGCTCGGTGCGGTGGCGGTGCTGGGTGAGGACGGCCTCGGGTTCGTGGGGGCCAGGTGTGTGGTGGAGTTGCGCGAGCTGGTCGCGGCGGTGCCGGACACGATCGTGCTGCCTGTGCTGCCGGTGGAGGCTGGGGACGTTGTCGCAGCCACCCATGAGGCTGTGCGCGTTGCCTTGGCGCTGGTGCAGGAGTGGTTGGCGGAGGAGGCGTTCGCCGATTCGCGCCTGGTGGTGGTGACGCGTGGTGCGGTGGCTGCGTTGCCGGGTGAGGACGTGCGTGATCTGCCGTCGGCGGCGGTTCTGGGTCTGTTGCGGTCGGCGCAGTCGGAGAATCCGGGCCGGATCGTGCTGGTGGATGTGGACGATGCTTCGTCGTCCGTGCTGGCGGCGGCCGTGGAGGTGGGTGAGCCGCAGGTGGCGCTGCGTGCGGGGGTGGCGTATGTGCCGCGTCTGGTGCGGGCTTCGGCGGCCGGTGACGAGGTGTCGCCGGTGCGGCTGGACCCGGAGGGCACGGTGCTGGTGACCGGTGCGACGGGGACGCTGGGTGGTCTCTTCGCGCGGCATCTGGTGAGCGAGTACGGGGTGCGTCGGCTGCTGTTGGTGTCGCGGCGCGGTGAAGCGGCCGAGGGTGCGGTGGAGTTGGCGGCCGGGCTGACCGAGCTGGGTGCCTCGGTGCGGTTCGCGGCCTGTGACGTGGCGGACCGGGAGGCCCTTGCGTCGCTGCTCGCCTCGCTGGAGCAGCCGCTGACCGCCGTGGTGCACACCGCGGGTGTGCTGGACGACGGGGTGATCTCGTCCCTGACTCCGGAGCGGCTGGCTGCGGTGCTGCGGCCCAAGGTCGATGCGGCCTGGCACCTGCACGAGCTGACGAAGCATCAGAACCTTGCCGCGTTCATCGTCTTCTCCTCCGCTGCCGGGGTGTTCGGTGCGGCCGGGCAGGGCAACTACGCGGCGGGCAACGCTTTCCTGGACGCGCTCGCCGAGCACCGGCACGCCGCCGGTCTGCCGGCCCTCTCGCTGGCCTGGGGTCTGTGGGCCGAGGACGGCGGGATGGGCGCGGCCCTGGTCCGCTCGGACGTCGAGCGGATGGCGCGCGGCGGAGTCACCGCGCTGACCGCCGAGGACGGCCTGCTGCTCTTCGACGTGTCCGTGCAGGCCCCGGACCCGGTCCTGGTGCCGGTCCAGCTCGATCTCGCGGGCCTGCGCGCCCAGGCCGGGCTCGGCCTGCTGCCGCCGCTGCTGCGCGGCCTGGTCCGGGTGCCGGTGCGGCGCGCGGCGAAGGCGGCGGGCGGCGGTGCCGGATCGGCCCTGGCCCAGCGGCTGCTGGCGCTGCCGGAGGACGAGCGCGAGGCCGCGCTGCTGGCGCTGGTCTGCGCCGAGGTCGCCGCGGTGCTCGGCTACCCCGACCGCGTCTCCGTGGACGGCTCCCGCGCCTTCAAGGAGCTCGGTTTCGACTCGCTGACGGCGGTCGAGCTGCGCAACCGTCTCAACGGAGCCACGGGACTGCGGCTGCCGGCCACCCTGGTCTTCGACTACCCGACCCCGACCGCGCTGGCCGGGCTGCTCGGTGCCGAGCTGCTGGGCGCGCTGCCCGGGGACGGCCTGCCCGCCGTGGTGGCCGCGGCCGTCGACGACGATCCGATCGCGATCGTCGGCATGGCCTGCCGCTTCCCCGGCGGGGTGGCCTCGCCCGAGGACCTGTGGGACCTGGTCGCGGGCGGCCGGGACGCGATCTCCTTCTTCCCCGAGGACCGCGGCTGGGACACCGAGAACCTCTACCACCCGGACCCCGACCACCCCGGAACCTCCTACACCCGCGAGGGCGGCTTCCTGCACGACGCCGGTCACTTCGACCCGGGCTTCTTCGGCATCTCGCCGCGCGAGGCACTGTCGATCGACCCGCAGCAGCGGCTGCTGCTGGAGACCTCCTGGGAGACCTTCGAGCGGGCGGGCATCGACCCGACCTCGCTCAAGGGCAGCCGGACCGGCGTCTTCGTCGGCGTGATGTACAACGACTACGGCGTCGTGCTGCAGCACTCGATCGAGGGCCTGGAGGGCCAGGTCGGCACCGGCTCGACGGGCAGTGTGGCCTCCGGCCGGGTCTCCTACACGCTGGGCCTGGAGGGTCCGGCGGTCACCATCGACACCGCCTGCTCCTCCTCGCTGGTCGCGCTGCACCTGGCGTGCCAGTCGCTGCGCTCGGGCGAGTCGACCCTCGCGCTGGCCGGTGGCGTCACGGTGATGCTGACGCCGGGCACCTTCGTGGAGTTCAGCCGCCAGCGCGGGCTGGCGACGGACGGGCGCTGCAAGGCCTTCTCGGACGACGCGGACGGCACCGGCTGGGGCGAGGGCGTCGGCATGCTGCTGGTCGAGCGGCTCTCCGACGCGCGGCGCAACGGGCACCAGGTGCTGGCCGTGGTGCGCGGCTCCGCGGTCAACCAGGACGGTGCGTCCAACGGACTGACGGCGCCGAACGGTCCGTCCCAGCAGCGGGTGATCCGCCAGGCGCTGGCCAATGCGCGCCTGACGCCGGCCCAGGTCGACGCGGTGGAGGCGCACGGCACCGGCACCTCGCTGGGCGACCCGATCGAGGCCCAGGCGCTGCTCGCCACCTACGGTCAGGAGCACACCGAGGACCGGCCGCTCTGGCTCGGCTCGGTCAAGTCCAACCTCGGCCACACCCAGGCGGCGGCGGGCGCGGCCGGTGTGATCAAGATGGTGATGGCGATGCGGCACGGGGTGCTGCCGCAGACGCTGCACGTCGGCGAGCCGTCGACGCACGTGGACTGGTCCGCCGGAGCGGTGGAGCTGCTGAGCCGGGCCCAGGAGTGGCCGCAGACGGGCGAGCCGCGCCGCTCCGCGGTCTCCTCCTTCGGGATCAGCGGCACCAACGCGCATATCCTGCTGGAGCAGGCGCCCGCCGGCGAGGCGGCGCCGGCGCCGAGGCCGGCCGAGCGCATGCCCGTGCTGCCGTGGGTGCTGTCGGCGCGCACGGCGCAGGGGCTGCGCGGACAGGCCGAGCGGCTGCTGGCCCAGCTGGACGCCGAGCCGGCGCTCAACCCGGTCGACGTCGGCTTCTCCCTGGCCACCGGCCGGGCCGCCCTGGAGCACGGGGCCGTGCTGGTCGGCGGCGACCGTGCGGAACTGCGTGACGCGCTGGCGGCGCTGTCGCGCGGCGAGTCGGCGGCGCGGGCCGTGGCCGGGCGTGCGGGCACGGCGGGGCGGACGGCGTTCCTCTTCGCGGGGCAGGGCAGCCAGCGCCTCGGCATGGGCGCCGAACTCCACGCCGCCTACCCGGTGTTCGCCGCGGCCTACGACGCCGCCACCGCCGAGCTGGACCGGCACCTGGCGGTGCCGCTGGCCGAGGCCGGTGCGCTGCTCGACGAGACGGCGTACACCCAGCCCGCGCTCTTCGCCCTCGAAGTCGCGCTCTTCCGCCTGGTCGAATCCTGGGGCCTGCGACCGGACTTCCTGGCCGGGCACTCGATCGGTGAGCTGGCCGCCGCGCACGTCGCGGGCGTCCTCTCGCTCGCCGACGCCGCCAGGCTGGTGGCCGCCCGCGGCCGGCTGATGCAGCAGCTGCCCGCCGGTGGCGCCATGGTGGCCGTCCAGGCCGCCGAAGCGGAGGTGCTGCCGCTGCTCGCCGACCGCTCCGACGTCGGTATCGCGGCCGTCAACGGGCCGACCTCCGTGGTGCTTTCGGGCACCGAGGCGGCGGTGCTGGAGCTGGCCGGGCAGCTGGGTGGCAAGTCCAGGCGGCTGACCGTGAGCCATGCGTTCCACTCGCCGCTGATGGAGCCGATGCTCGCCGAGTTCCGCGCGGTGGTATCGGAGTTGGCCTTCCACGAACCGCGGATCCCGATCGTCTCCACGCTCGACCAGGACGCCGACCCCACCACGGTCGACCACTGGGTGCGCCACGTCCGCGAGGCCGTCCGCTTCGCCGACGCGATCGCGGCGCTGGAGGGCCACGGCGTCCGCACCTTCCTGGAGCTGGGCCCGGACGGCACGCTCTCCGCGCTCGGCCAGGCCTGCGCGAGCGTCGAGGACGAGGTGCTCTTCACGCCCGTGCTGCGCCGTGACCGCGCGGAGGCGGAGACGTTCACCACCGCCCTCGCCCAGTTGCACGTGCGCGGCGCCAAGGTCGACTGGCCGGCGCGCTTCGCCGGGCTCGGCGCCCACCGGGTGGGTCTGCCGACCTATGCCTTCCAGCACGAGCGCTTCTGGCCCCGGCCGCTGACCGGCTGGGTCGGTGACGTCGCGTCGGCCGGTCTCGGCTCGGCGGATCACCCGCTGCTCGGTGCCTCGCTGGCGCTCGCGGATGCCGACGGCCACCTGTTCACCGGTCGGCTCGCGGTCGAGGCGAAGCCCTGGCTGGCCGACCACGCGATCGCGGGCAGCGTGGTGCTGCCGGGCACCGCTTTCGTGGAGCTGGCGATCCGGGCCGGCGACCAGGTCGGCTGCGGCCTGCTGGACGAGCTGATGCTGGAGGCTCCGCTCGTCCTGCCGGCGAAGGGCGGCGTTCAGGTGCAGCTGTGGGTCGGCACACCGGACGAGGCGGGCCGGCGCAGCGTCAGCATGTACTCGCGTGCCGAGGACGCGCCGTTCGGCGAGCCCTGGATGCGGCACGCGACGGGTGTGCTGGCGGTGGGTGAGCGGGTGGCGTCGTTCGAGTTGGCGCAGTGGCCGCCGGCGGGTGCCGAGGAGGTCGCGGTCGACGCGGTCTATCCGGGCTTCGAGGCGGCGGGCTTCGGGTACGGTCCGGCGTTCCGGGGGTTGCGGGCGGCCTGGCGGCGCGGCGAGGAGCTGTTCGCCGAGGTGGCGCTGCCGGCGGAGGTCGTCGAGGAGGCGGGCCTGTTCGGTCTGCATCCGGCGCTGCTGGACGCGACCCTGCATGCGATCGGGCTGGGCGGGCTGCTGGAGGACACCGGACAGGGGCGGTTGCCGTTCGCCTGGTCGGGTGTCTCGCTCTTTGCCGCCGGTGCGGCCGAGGTGCGGGTGCGGCTGGCGGCGGCGGGCCCGGACGCGGTGTCGCTGGCGGTGGCGGACGGGTCGGGTGCGCCGGTGGCGTCGATCGACTCGCTCGTGCTGCGGCCCTTCTCGGCCGAGCAGTTGGCGGGCCACGGGGACCGGCACGATGCGCTGTTCCGGCCCGACTGGACGCGGGTCGCCCTGTCGTCGTCGGAGTCGCCCGGTTCGGTCGCGGTGCTCGGTGCGGATCGTCTCGGGCTCGCGGGGGCCAGGTGCGTCGCGGAGTTGAGCGAGCTGGTCCCGGCAGCGCCGGACACCGTCGTGCTGCCGCTCCTGCCGCTCCTGCCGACCGATGCCGTGGATGTCGTCGCGGCCACGCATGAGGCGGTGCGCCGCACGCTGGGGCTGGTCCAGGAGTGGCTGGCGGAGGAGGCGTTCGCGGGCTCCCGGCTGGTGGTGGTGACCCGGGGCGCGGTGGCCGGTACCACCGAGCACAGCGTGGCCGATCTGCCGTCGGCGGCGGTGCTCGGTCTGCTGCGGTCGGCGCAGTCGGAGAACCCGGGCCGGATCGTGCTGATCGACATGGACGACCTGTCGCTGGCCGCGCTGCCCGGTGCGATCGACGCGGGCGAGCCGCAGCTGGCGTTGCGGGAGGGCCGGGCGTTCGCGGCGCGGTTGGCGCGGGTGGTGGTGGCCGAGGCCGAGGCGCCGGTGCTGGATCCGGCGGGCCTGGTGCTGCTCACGGGTGCGACGGGTTCGCTGGGTGGTCTGGTGGCCCGGCATCTGGTGGCGGAGTACGGTGCGCGGCGCTTGCTGCTGGTCTCACGTCGTGGCGGAGCAGCCCCCGGGGCTGCCGAGTTGGCGGCCGGGCTGGCGGAGCTGGGTGCTTCGGTGGAGTTCGTGGCCTGCGATGTCGCGGACCGGGAGGCCCTTGCGTCGCTGCTCGGTTCGCTGGAGCAGCCGCTGACTGCCGTGGTGCACACCGCGGGTGTGCTGGACGACGGGGTGATCTCCTCGCTGACTCCGGAGCGGCTGGCTGCGGTGCTGCGGCCGAAGGTGGATGCTGCTTGGCATCTGCACGAGCTGACGAGGCATCAGGATCTGTCCGCGTTCGTGGTCTTCTCCTCCGCTGCCGGTGTGTTCGGCAATGCGGGGCAGGCCAACTATGCGGCGGCGAACAGTTTCCTGGACGCACTCGCTCAGCACCGTCGGGCGGCGGGGCTGCCGGCGGTGTCGTTGGCCTGGGGTCTGTGGGCCGAGGACGGCGGTATGGCCGGGGAGTTGGGTGCGGCCGAGGTCGAGCGGATGGCGCGCGGCGGTGTGCTGCCGCTCTCCGCGGCCGAGGGGCTGGCGCTGCTGGACGCCTCGGTGCGCTCGGGTGATCCGGTACTGGTGCCGGTCCGTCTTGAGCAGGCCGGTCTGCGGGAGCGGGCCGAGGCGGGGATGCTGCCGCCACTGCTGCGCGGCCTGGTCCGGGCGCCGATGCGGCGCACCGTCGAGGCCGTCAGCGGTGCCGCTGCGTCGGCGCTGGCCCAGCGGCTCGCGGCCGTGGCCGAGACCGAGCGGGCGGCGGTGCTGCTGGAGCTGGTCCGCGCCGAGGTCGCGGCGGTGCTCGGCTACACCGGGCCGGATGCGGTGGAGGCCGACCGGGCCTTCAAGGACCTGGGCTTCGACTCGCTGACGGCGGTCGAGCTGCGCAACCGGCTCAACGGGGTGACGGGTCTGCGGCTGCCGGCCACGCTGGTCTTCGACTACCCGACGCCGACCGCGCTCGCGGGGCTGCTCGGTGCCGAGCTGCTGGGCGCGCGGCCCGAGGACGGCGAGCCGTCCGTGCCGGCGGCGGCCGTCGACGACGATCCGATCGCGATCGTCGGCATGGCCTGCCGCTTCCCCGGCGGGGTGACCACGCCGGAGGGCCTGTGGGACCTGGTGGCCGGTGGCCGGGACGCGGTCTCGTTCTTCCCCGAGGACCGGGGCTGGGACACCGAGAACCTCTACCACCCGGACCCCGACCACCCCGGCACCTCCTACACCCGGGAGGGCGGCTTCCTGCACGAGGCAGGGCTCTTCGACCCCGGCTTCTTCGGCATCTCGCCGCGCGAGGCGCTCTCGATGGACCCGCAGCAGCGGCTGCTGCTGGAGACCTCCTGGGAGGCGTTCGAGCGGGCGGGCATCGACCCGACCTCGCTCCGGGGCAGCCGGACCGGCGTCTTCGTGGGTGTGATGTACAACGACTACGGCGCGCTGCTCCAGCAGTCCGTGGAGGCGATGGAGGGCCAGGTCGGCACCGGGGCCTCGGGCAGTGTGGCCTCGGGCCGGGTCTCCTACACGCTGGGCCTGGAGGGTCCGGCGGTCACCATCGACACCGCCTGCTCCTCGTCACTGGTCGCGCTGCACCTGGCCTGCCAGTCGCTGCGCTCGGGCGAGTCGACGCTGGCGCTGGCCGGTGGCGTCACGGTGATGCTGACGCCGGGCACCTTCGTGGAGTTCAGCCGCCAGCGCGGGCTGGCCGCCGACGGGCGGTGCAAGCCGTTCTCGGACGACGCGGACGGCACCGCCTGGGGCGAGGGCGTCGGCATGGTGCTGGTGGAACGCCTGTCGGACGCACGGCGCAACGGGCACCAGGTGCTGGCCGTGGTGCGCGGCTCCGCGGTCAACCAGGACGGTGCCTCCAACGGACTGACGGCGCCGAACGGGCCGTCCCAGCAGCGCGTGATCAAGCAGGCGCTGGCCAGTGCGCGTCTGACCCCGGCCCAGGTCGACGCGGTGGAGGCGCACGGGACCGGCACCACCCTCGGC
Organism: Kitasatospora sp. NBC_01302; assembly: GCF_035976515.1. Lineage (NCBI taxonomy): Bacteria > Bacillati > Actinomycetota > Actinomycetes > Kitasatosporales > Streptomycetaceae > Kitasatospora > Kitasatospora sp. NBC_01302. Next base: position 1,804,397 of record NZ_CP108404.1, on the reverse strand, counting down.
GACCCGATCGAGGCCCAGGCGCTGCTGGCCACCTACGGCCGCGAGCACACCGCGGAGCAGCCGCTCTGGCTCGGTTCGGTGAAGTCCAACCTCGGGCACACCCAGGCCGCCGCCGGTGCCGCCGGGATCATCAAGATGGTGCAGGCGATGCGCCACGGCGTGCTGCCGCAGACGCTGCACGTCGGCGAGCCGTCGACGCACGTGGACTGGTCGGCGGGCGCGGTGGAACTGCTGAGCGAGGCCCGGGACTGGCCGCAGACGGGCGAGCCCCGCCGGGCGGCGGTCTCCTCCTTCGGTTTCAGCGGGACCAACGCGCACATCATCCTGGAGCAGGCGCCGGACGCCGAGCCGGCGCCCGAGCCCGCCGACGAGGCCCCGGCCGCACCCGTCGTCGTCGGACACCCGCCGCTGCTGCTCTCCGGCCGCACGCCGGAGGCGCTGCGCGGCCAGGCCGGGCGACTGCTCGCCCACCTGGACGCCGAGCCGGCGCTCGACCCGGTCGACGTCGGTTACTCGCTGGTGACGACGCGCACGGTGCTGGAACACCGCGCGGCGGTCCTGGGCGGCAATCGCGAGGAGCTGCGCCGCGGCCTGGCGGCGCTGTCGCGCGGCGAGTCGGCGGCGCGGGTCGTCATCGGCGGCGCCGGTTCGGCGGGCCGCAGCGCGGTCCTGTTCACCGGCCAGGGCAGCCAGCGCGCCGGGATGGGCGCCGAACTCCGCGCCGCTTTCCCGGTGTTCGCCGCGGCGTACGACGCGGTCCGCGTCGAGCTGGACCGGCACCTGGAGACGCCGCTGGCCGAGGCCGATGCCCTGCTCGACCAGACCGCCTACACCCAGCCGGCACTCTTCGCGCTCGAAGTCGCGCTCTTCCGTCTCGTCGAATCGTGGGGTGTGCGGCCGGACTTCCTGGCGGGGCACTCGATCGGTGAGCTGGCCGCCGCGCACGTCGCGGGCGTTCTCTCGCTGTCCGATGCCGCCAAGCTGGTGGCCGCCCGTGGCCGATTGATGCAGGCGCTGCCCGCGGGTGGTGCGATGGTGGCGGTGCAGGCGGGCGAGGAGGAGCTGCTGCCGCTGCTGGCCGACCGCTCCGACGTGGGGATCGCCGCCGTCAACGGGCCTTCGGCCGTGGTGCTTTCGGGTGCCGAGCCGGCGGTGCTGGAGCTGGCCGAGAAGCTGGACCGCAGGACGAAGCGGCTCACCGTCAGCCACGCGTTCCACTCGCCGCTGATGGAGCCGATGCTGGCGGAGTTCCGCGCGATCGCCGCCCAACTGACCTTCCACGCCCCGACGATCCCGATCGTCTCCACGCTCGACCAGGGCGCCGACCTGACCGACCCCGAGTACTGGGTGCGCCACGTCCGCGAGGCCGTCCGCTTCGCCGACGCGATCACGGCGCTGGAGGGCCAGGGCGTCCGCACCTTCCTGGAACTGGGCCCCGACGGCACCCTCAGCGCGCTGGCGCAGGCCTGCGTGAGCGCCGAGGACGAGGCCCTGTTCACGCCCGTGCTGCGCCGTGACCGCGCGGAGGCGGAGACGTTCACCACCGCCCTCGCCCAGTTGCACGTGCGCGGCGCCAAGGTCGACTGGCCCGCACTCTTCACCGGACTCGGAGCCCAACGCGTCGACCTGCCGACCTACGCCTTCCAGCAGGAGAACTTCTGGCCCCGGGTCCGTGCGGGCCTGGTGGGCGATGTCGCCTCGGCCGGTCTGGGGGCAGCCGACCACCCGCTGCTGGGTGCCTCGTTGGCGCTCGCGGACGGCGACGGCCACGTCTTCACCGGGCGGCTCGCGGTGGACAGCCACCCGTGGCTGGCCGACCACGCGGTGGCCGGCACGGTGCTGCTGCCGGGCACCGCCTTCGTGGAGCTGGCGATCCGGGCCGGCGACCAGGTCGGCTGCAGCGTGGTGGAGGAACTGACCCTGGAGGCGCCGCTGGTGCTGCCGGCCAAGGGTGCGGTGCAGGTCCAGGTGACCGTTGCCGCGCCGGACGAGAGCGGTCGGCGCGGGGTCGGCCTGTACTCGCGGGCCGAGGACGCCGAACCGGACCAGCCGTGGACCCGGCACGCCAACGGCCTGCTGGCGGTCGATGCCGCCGAGGCGCGGGTCGGGCTGCCCGGCGACCTGACCCAGTGGCCGCCGACCGGTGCGCAGCCGGTGGCCGTCGACGGCCTGTACGACGGCTTCGCGACGGCCGGCTTCGGCTACGGCCCGGTGTTCCAGGGGCTGCGGGCGGCCTGGCGGCGCGGTGACGAGCTGTTCGCCGAGGTCGCGCTCCCCGAGGGCAGCCGGGCGGAGGCGGGCCACTTCGGTCTGCATCCGGCGCTGCTGGACGCCACCTTGCACGCGATCGCGCTCGGTGGCCTGCTGGAGGACACCGGCCAGGGGCGGTTGCCGTTCGCCTGGTCGGGTGTCTCGCTCTTCGCCACCGGCGCGGCCGAGGTGCGGGTGCGGCTGGCGGCGGCGGGTCCGGATGCGGTGTCGCTGACGGTGGCGGACGGGTCGGGTGCGCCGGTGGCGTCGATCGACTCGCTCGTCCTGCGGGCCTTCTCGCCCGAGCAGTTGGCGGGCAGCGGCGGTCGGCACGAGGCGCTCTTCCGACCGGAGTGGACGGGCGTGGCGCTGCCGTCGGCCGGCTCGCTCGGTGCGGTCGGGGTGCTCGGTGCGGACGGCCTCGGGCTGGCGGGCGCGGAGTGCTTCGACGACCTGGAGGGACTGGGCGGGATCGTGCCGGACACGGTCGTCGTGCCGCTCCTGCCGACCGGCGCCGTCGATGGCGCCGCGGCCACCCATGCGGCTCTGCACCGCACGCTGGCGCTGGTGCAGGAGTGGCTGGCGGAGGAGGCGTTCGCCGGCTCCCGGCTGGTGGTGGTGACGCGCGGTGCGGTGGCCGTCAGCGCCGAGGAGGACGTCACGGATCTGCCGTCGGCGGCGGTGCTCGGTCTGCTGCGGTCGGCGCAGTCGGAGAACCCGGGCCGGATCGTGCTGGTGGACGTGGACGACGCGTCGCTGTCCGTGCTGCCCGGTGCGCTGGCCGCCGGTGAGCCGCAGCTGGCGTTGCGGGAGGGCCGGGCGTTCGCGGCGCGGTTGGCGCGGGTGCCGGTGGCGGCCGGGGCCGAGCTGCCGGTGCTGGATCCGGCGGGCCTGGTGCTGCTCACGGGTGCGACGGGTTCGCTGGGTGGTCTGGTGGCCCGGCATCTGGTGGCGGAGTACGGTGCGCGGAGTCTGCTGCTGGTCTCGCGTCGTGGCGGAGCAGCCCCCGGGGCTGCCGAGTTGGCGGCCGGGCTGGCGGAGCTGGGTGCTTCGGTGCGGTTCGCGGCCTGTGACGTCGCGGACCGGGGGGCCCTTGCGTCGCTGCTCGGTTCGCTGGAGCAGCCGCTGACCGCGGTGGTGCACACCGCGGGTGTGCTGGACGACGGGTTGATCTCCTCGCTGACTCCGGAGCGGCTGGCTGCGGTGCTGCGGCCGAAGGTGGATGCGGCCTGGCATCTGCACGAGCTGACGAGGCATCAGGATCTGTCCGCGTTCGTGGTCTTCTCCTCCGCTGCCGGTGTGTTCGGCAATGCGGGGCAGGCCAACTATGCGGCGGCGAACAGTTTCCTGGACGCACTTGCTCAGCACCGTCGGGCGGCGGGGCTGCCGGCGGTGTCGTTGGCCTGGGGTCTGTGGGCCGAGGACGGCGGTATGGCGGGGGAGTTGGGTGCGGCCGAGGTCGAGCGGATGGCGCGCGGCGGTGTGCTGCCGCTCTCCGCGGCCGAGGGGCTGGCGCTGCTGGACGCCTCGCTCGGTGCTGGTGATCCGGTGCTGGTGCCGGTCCGTCTTGAGCAGGCCGGTCTGCGGGAGCGGGCCGAGGCGGGGATGCTGCCGCCGCTGCTGCGCGGCCTGGTGCGCGGCGTCGCCGTCCGCCGTGCGGTGGAGGCGAGCGGACCGTCGCTCGCCCAGCGGCTGGCGGGCGTGGCCGAGGAGGACCGCGAGGCGGTCGTGCTGGAGCTGGTCTGCGGTGAGGTGGCGGCGGTGCTCGGCTATGCCGGCCCGCACGCGGTGGAGGCCGACCGGGCCTTCAAGGACCTGGGCTTCGACTCGCTGACGGCCGTCGAGCTGCGCAACCGGCTCAACGGGGTGACGGGTCTGCGGCTGCCGGCCACCCTGGTCTTCGACTACCCGACCCCGATGGCCCTGGTCGACCTGCTGCGGGCGGAGGTGGTGCCCGACCCGGCGCAGGCCGTCGCACCGCTGCTCGACGAGCTGGACCGGCTGGAGGCCGCCCTGCTGGGGACGGCACCGGACACCGAGGCCCACCTGCGGGTCGCCAACCGCCTGCAGGCCCTGCTCACCCGGTGGAACGACCAGCAGGCCCCCGCCGCGGACGCCGAGGTGGCCGAGCAGCTCGACGAGGCCAGCGACGACGACCTGTTCGACTTCATCGGCAAGGAATTCGGCATCTCCTGATCGCCGCCCGCTTTTGTCGCAACATCCCGAGAGGTGACCTGACATGTCGGCTGAGATGGTGGCCGAGGAGAAGCTTCGGTACTTCCTGAAGCGCGTGACCGCGGATCTGCACGAGACGCGTCGCCGGCTGAAGGAGTTCGAGGACGGCGAGCACGAGCCGATCGCGATCGTCGGCATGGCCTGCCGCTTCCCCGGCGGGGTGGCCTCGCCGGAGGGGTTGTGGGACCTGGTCGCGGGCGGCCGGGACGCGGTCTCGTTCTTCCCCGAGGACCGGGGCTGGGACACCGAGAACCTCTACCACCCCGACCCCGACCACCCCGGCACCTCCTACTCCCGCGAGGGCGGGTTCCTGGACCGCGCGGGGGCCTTCGACCCGGGCTTCTTCGGGATCTCGCCGCGCGAGGCGATGTCGATGGACCCGCAGCAGCGGCTGCTGCTGGAAGCCTCCTGGGAGGCGCTGGAGCGGGCGGGCATCGATCCGGCCACCCTCAGGGGCAGCCGGACCGGCGTCTTCGTCGGCGTGATGTACAACGACTACGGCGTCCTGCTGCAGCAGTCGATCGAGGGCCTCGAGGGACAGTTGGGGACCGGTACCTCGGGCAGCATCGCCTCGGGCCGGGTCTCCTACACGCTGGGCCTGGAGGGTCCGGCGGTCACCATCGACACCGCCTGCTCCTCCTCGCTGGTCGCGCTGCACCTGGCCTGCCAGTCGCTGCGCTCGGGCGAGTCGACGCTGGCGCTGGCCGGTGGCGTCACGGTGATGCTGACGCCCAGCACCTTCGTCGAGTTCAGCCGCCAGCGCGGGCTGGCGACGGACGGGCGCTGCAAGGCCTTCTCGGACGACGCGGACGGCACCGGCTGGGGCGAGGGCGTCGGCATGCTGCTCGTCGAGCGGCTCTCGGACGCGCGGCGCAACGGGCACCCCGTGCTCGCCGTGGTCCGGGGCAGTGCGGTCAACCAGGACGGTGCCTCCAACGGTCTGACGGCGCCGAACGGTCCGTCCCAGCAGCGGGTGATCAAGCAGGCGCTGGCCAGTGCCGCCCTCACCGGCGACCAGGTCGACGCGGTCGAGGCGCACGGCACCGGCACCTCGCTGGGCGACCCGATCGAGGCGCAGGCGCTGCTCGCCACCTACGGCCAGGGCCGCCCGGCCGACCGGCCGCTCTGGCTCGGCTCGGTGAAGTCCAACCTGGGGCACACCCAGGCCGCGGCCGGTGCCGCCGGGATCATGAAGATGGTCATGGCGATGCGGCACGGGGTGCTGCCGCAGACGCTGCACGTCGGCGAGCCGTCGACGCACGTGGACTGGTCGGCGGGCGCGGTGGAGCTGCTGAGCGAGGCCCGGGACTGGCCGCAGACGGGCGAGCCCCGCCGGGCGGCGGTCTCCTCCTTCGGTTTCAGCGGGACCAACGCGCACATCATCCTGGAGCAGGCGCCGGACGCCGAGCCGGTGTCCGAGCCCGCCGACGAGGCCCCGGTCGCACCCGTCGTCGTCGGACACCCGCCGCTGCTGCTCTCCGGCCGCACGCCGGAGGCGCTGCGCGGCCAGGCCGAGCGACTGCTGGGCCGGCTGGACGCCGATCCCGACCTGTCCGTGCTGGACACCGCCTTCTCGCTGGCCACCACCCGCGCCGTCTTCGAGCACCGTGCGGTCGTGCTCGGCGGCGAACGCGAGGAACTGCGCCGGGCGCTGACGGCACTGTCGCGCGGCGAGTCGACGGCGCGCGCCGTGGCCGGGCGTGCGGGCACGGCGGGGCGGACGGCGTTCCTCTTCGCGGGGCAGGGCAGCCAGCGCGCCGGAATGGGCGCTGAACTGTACGACGCGTTCCCGGCGTTCGCCGAGGCGTACGACGCGGTCCGCGTCGAGCTGGACCGGCATCTGGAGACGCCGCTCGGCGAGGCCGATGCGCTGCTCGACCAGACCGCCTACACCCAGCCGGCGCTCTTCGCGCTCGAAGTGGCGCTCTTCCGGTTGGTCGAATCGTGGGGTGTGCGGCCGGACTTCCTGGCGGGGCACTCGATCGGTGAGCTGGCCGCCGCGCACGTCGCGGGCGTTCTCTCGCTGGCCGATGCCGCGCGGCTGGTGGCGGCGCGTGGTCGGCTGATGCAGGCGCTGCCTGCCGGTGGTGCGATGGTGGCGGTGCAGGCGAGCGAGGAGGAGCTGCTGCCGCTGCTGGCCGACCGCTGCGACGTGGGGATCGCCGCCGTCAACGGGCCTTCGGCCGTGGTGCTTTCGGGTACCGAGCCGGCGGTGCTGGAGCTGGCCGAGAAGCTGGACCGCAGGACGAAGCGGCTCACCGTCAGCCACGCGTTCCACTCGCCGCTGATGGAGCCGATGCTGGCGGAGTTCCGCGCGATCACCGCCCAACTGACTTTCCACGAGCCGAAGATCCCGATCGTCTCCACGCTCGACCGGTCCGCCGACCTGACCGACCCCGAGTACTGGGTGCGCCACGTGCGCGAGGCCGTCCGTTTCGCCGACGCGATCACGGCGCTGGAGGGCCAGGGCGTCCGCGCCTTTCTGGAGCTGGGCCCGGACGGCACCCTCAGCGCGCTGGCGCAGGCCTGCGTGAGCGCCGAGGACGAGGCCCTGTTCACGCCCGTGCTGCGCCGCGACCGCGCGGAGGCGGAGACCTTCACCACCGCCCTCGCCCAGCTGCACGTGCGCGGCACCAAGGTCGACTGGCCCGCACTCTTCACCGGACTCGGAGCCCAACGCGTCGACCTGCCCACCTACGCCTTCCAGCACGAGCAGTTCTGGCCCCGGCCGCTGACCGGCTGGATCGGCGACGTCACCTCGGCCGGTCTGGGCGCGGCCGACCACCCGCTGCTGGGCGCCTCGCTCACCCTCGCGGACGCCGACGGCCACCTGTTCACCGGCCGCCTCGCCGTCGACACCCACCCGTGGCTGGCCGACCACGCCGTGGCCGGGACCGTGCTGCTGCCGGGCACCGCCTTCGTGGAGCTGGCGATCCGGGCCGGCGACCAGGTCGGCTGCGGGCTGCTGGACGAGCTGTCGCTGGAGGCACCGCTCGTCCTGCCCGCCAAGGGCGCCGTCCGGGTGCAGCTCTGGGTCGGCACCGCGGACGAGTCCGGCCGGCGCACCGTCAGCCTCTACTCGCAGCCGGAGGATGCGCCCGCCGAGGAGCCGTGGACCCGGCACGCCACCGGTCTGCTCGCCCAGGACCCCGGTGCACCGGCGTCCGTCGAGCCCGCCGTGTGGCCGCCCGCCGACGCCGAGCCGCTCGCGGTCGACGCGCTCTACGACACGCTCGCCACGGCCGGCTACGGCTACGGACCGGCCTTCCGGGGCCTGCGCCAGGCCTGGCGGCGCGACGGCGAGCTGTTCGCCGAAGTCGAGCTGCCCGAGGCCCACCGGACCGAGGCCGCCTGGTTCGGCCTGCACCCGGCGCTGCTCGACGCCTCGCTGCACGCGATCGGCATCGGCGGTGTGCTGCCGGACACCGGGCAGGCCCGGCTGCCGTTCGCCTGGAGCGGTGTCGCCCTGCACGCGGCCGGTGCGGTCGCCCTGCGGGTGCGGATCGCGCCGAAGGGGCCGGACTCGGTCTCGCTCTCCCTCGCCGACGGCACCGGGGCACCGGTGGCCACGGTGGCCGAGCTGGTGCTGCGACCGGTGGCGATGGAGCAGCTGACGGCGAGCCGGACCGCTCACCACGAGTCGCTCTTCCAGCCGGTCTGGCACCCCGTCCCGCTCCCGGCCGCGCCCGCGGCCGACGGCGGACCGTGGGCGGTGCTCGGCGCCGCCGACGGCTACGGCTACGGCCCGGACCAGGCGGTCGGCTACGCCGACCTCGCCGCGCTGCGTGAAGCGGTCCATCAGGGCGCCCCGCTCCCGCGGACCCTGGTAGCCTCCTTCACCGCGCCGGCCGACCCCGACCTCCCCGCCGCCACCCACCGGCGCACCGCCGAGGCCCTCGCGCTGGTGCAGCAGTGGCTGGCCACCGAGGAGTTCACCGAGACCCGGCTGGTGGCGCTGACCCGGGGCGCGGTCACCACCGGGGACGAGGACGCGGTGACCGACCTCCCGGCGGCCGCCGTCCGTGGCCTGCTCCGCTCCGCGCAGGCGGAGAACCCGGACCGGGTGCTGCTGCTCGACCTCGACACGGTCGGGGACCTCTCGCACGAGACCCTGTCGGCCGCGGTCGCCACCGGTGAGCCCCAACTCGCCCTGCGCGACGGGTCGGCGTACGCGCCGCGGCTCGCCCGGGTGCCGGTCGCCGAGCCCGAGGCCGAGCCCGAGCCCGGGTCCGAGGCCGAGCCTGTCCTGGAGCTGGAGCTGGAGCTGGAGCTGGAGCCGGACCTGGCGTCGGACCCGGACCTGGAGTCGGGTGGGACGGTGCTGGTCACGGGTGCGACGGGGACGCTGGGTGCGCTGGTGGCGCGGCATCTGGTGGCGGTGCGGGGTGTGCAGCGGCTGTTGCTGGTCTCGCGTCGTGGTGCGCGGGCCGCTGGTGCGGTCGAACTGGCGGCCGAGTTGCGGGAGTCGGGCGCGGAGGTGACGCTGGCGGCCTGTGACGTGGCGGACCGGGCGGCGCTGGCGGCGCTGCTCGCCTCGCTGGAGCGCCCGTTGACCGCCGTGGTGCACACCGCCGGTGTGCTCGACGACGGTGTGATCTCCTCGCTCACCCCCGAGCGGCTGGCCGCCGTGCTGCGGCCCAAGGTCGACGCGGCCTGGCACCTGCACGAACTGACGAAGCATCAGAACCTCACCTCCTTCGTGCTCTTCTCCTCGGCGGCGGGCACCTTCGGCACCGCGGGCCAGGCCAACTACGCCGCCGCCAATGCCTTCCTGGACACGCTCGCCCAGCAGCGCCGGGCGGCGGGCCTGCCCGCGACCTCGCTGGGCTGGGGCCTGTGGGCCGAGGACGGCGGCATGGCAGGGGAGTTGAGCAGCTCCGACACCCAGCGGATGGCCCGTGGCGGGGTCGGCGCGCTGACCTCCGCGGAGGGCCTGGCGCTGCTCGACACCGCCACCGCGCTGGACGGCGCGAGCTACGTCCCGATCCGGCTGGACTTGGCCGGCCTGCGCGGCCTGGCCGAAGCCGGCCTGCTGCCGCCGCTGCTGCGCGGCCTGGTGCGGGCGCCGATGCGCCGCGCGGCCGAGGCGGCGGGCGGTGCGGGCGGCTCGGCGCTGGCGCAGCGGCTCGCCGCCCTGCCCGAGGCCGACCGGGCGGGTGCGCTGGTGGAGCTGGTCCGCACCGAGGCCGCCACGGTGCTGGGCTACCCGGGCGCGCACGCGGTGGAGACCGACCGGGCCTTCCGGGACCTCGGTATCGACTCGCTCACCGCGGTGGAACTGCGCAACCGCCTGAACGCCGTCACCGGACTGCGGCTGCCCACCACCCTGGTCTTCGACCACCCCAACCCGCTGGCCATCGCCGAACTGCTGGGCGAGGAGCTGCTCGGCACCCTGCCGGCCGCTGCCGCCGCCGCGGTCCTCACACCGTCGGACGACGACCCGATCGCGATCATCGGCATGGCCTGCCGGTTCCCCGGCGGGGTCGCCTCGCCGGAGGACCTGTGGCGCCTGGTGGCCGACGGCGGCGACGGCGTCTCCGGCTTCCCCACCGACCGTGACTGGCCGCTGGAGGCGCTCTACGACACCGACCCGGAGCGGCCGGGCACCTCCTACACCCGCGAGGGCGGCTTCCTGCACGACGCGGGCCTGTTCGACCCGGGCTTCTTCGGCATCTCGCCGCGCGAGGCGATCTCGATCGACCCGCAGCACCGGCTGCTCCTGGAGACCTCCTGGGAGGCCTTCGAGCGGGCGGGCATCGACCCGGCCTCGGTCAAGGGCAGCCGCACCGGCGTCTTCGCGGGCGTGATGTACGGCGACTACGCCCCGCTGCTGATGCAGTCGGCCGACGCCATGGAGGGCTACGTCGGGACGGGCAGCTCCAGCAGCGTCGCCTCGGGGCGGGTCTCCTACACCTTCGGCCTGGAGGGCCCGGCGGTCACCATCGACACCGCCTGCTCCTCCTCGCTGGTCGCCCTGCACCTCGCCGCCCAGGCGCTGCGCACCGGTGAGTGCACGATGGCGCTGGCCGGCGGCTCGGTGGTGATGGCCTCGCCGACCTCGTTCGTCGAGTTCAGCCGCCAGCGGGGGCTGGCCGCCGACGGCCGCTGCAAGCCGTTCTCGGCCGACGCGGACGGCACCAGCTGGGCCGAGGGCGTGGGCATGCTGCTGGTCGAGCGCCTCTCGGACGCGCGGCGCAACGGGCACCCGGTGCTCGCCGTGGTGCGCGGCTCGGCGATCAACCAGGACGGCGCCTCGAACGGCCTGACCGCCCCGAACGGCCCGGCCCAGCAGCGGGTGATCCGCCAGGCCCTGGCGAACGCCCGGCTGACGGCCGACCAGGTGGACGCCGTCGAGGCGCACGGGACGGGGACGCCGCTGGGCGACCCGATCGAGGCGCAGGCGCTGCTGGCCACCTACGGCCGCGAGCACACCGCGGAGCGGCCGCTCTGGCTCGGCTCGGTCAAGTCCAACCTCGGGCACACCCAGGCCGCGGCCGGTGCCGCCGGGATCATGAAGATGGTCATGGCGATGCGCCACGGCGTGCTGCCCAGGACGCTGCACATCGGCGAGCCGACCCCGCACGTGGACTGGACGGCGGGCGCGGTCGAGCTGCTCACCGAGTCCCGGCCCTGGCCGGAGACCGGCGAGCCGCGCCGGGCCGCGGTGTCGTCCTTCGGCTTCAGCGGCACCAACGCGCACGTGATCCTCGAGCAGGCGCCCGAGGACGAGGAGCCGGCCGCGGTGGCTGCGGCACCGGCGGCGAGCGGGACGGCGGTGCCGTGGCTGCTGTCCGCCCGCTCCGAGCCGGCCCTGCGCGAGCAGGCGGCGCGGCTGCTCGGCCGGCTCCACACCGAGCCCGAGATCGCGCTGTCGGACGTCGCGGTGGCGCTGGCCACGACCCGCGCGTCCTTCGAGCACCGGGCGGTGGTGGTCGCGGGTGATCGCGAGGCGGCGGAACGCGGCTTGGCGGCGCTGGCCTCGGGTGGGGCCGCGGCGGAGGTGGTGCGCGGGGTGGCCGGCTCGGCGGGGAGGGTGGCGTTCGTCTTCCCGGGGCAGGGGTCGCAGTGGGTGGGGATGGCGGTGGAGTTGTTGGAGTGCTCGCCGGTGTTCGCGGCGCGGATGGGGGAGTGTGCGGTTGCGTTGTCGCTGTTCGTGGCGGGGTGGTCGTTGCTCGATGTGCTGGGTGATGCGGGGGCGTTGGAGCGGGTGGAGGTGGTGCAGCCGGTGTTGTGGGCGGTGATGGTGTCGCTCGCGGAGGTGTGGCGGTCGGCGGGGGTTCGTCCGGCGGCGGTGGCGGGTCATTCGCAGGGGGAGATCGCGGCGGCGGTGGTGGCGGGTGCGCTCTCGCTGGAGGACGGTGCGCGGGTGGTGGCCCTGCGCAGCAGGGCGATCGCTGACGGGCTGGCGGGCCGGGGCGGCATGGTGTCGGTGGCGCTGCCGGTGGCCGAGGTGCGCGAGCGCCTGGCCGGATGGGGTGAGGCGCGGGTGTCGGTGGCGGCGGTGAACGGGCCGTCGTCGGTGGTGGTGTCGGGTGAACCGGCGGCACTGGACGAGCTGTTGGCCTCGTGCGAGGCGGACGGGGTGCGGGCGCGGCGGGTGCCGGTGGACTACGCCTCGCACTCGGCGCAGGTGGAGGCGATCCGGGGCGAGCTGCTGGAGCTGCTGGCGCCGGTTCGTCCCCGGGCCGGTGCGGTGCCGTTGCTGTCGACGGTGTCGGGTGCGTGGGTGGACGGTTCCGGGATGGATGCGGAGTACTGGTTCACCAATCTGCGGGCGACGGTGGAGTTCGAGAACGCTGTCGGCACGCTGCTCGCGGAGGGCTTTGGGACGTTCGTCGAGGTCAGTGCGCATCCGGTGCTGGCGATGGCGGTGCAGGAGGGCATCGAGGCCGCCGGGCGCGATGCGGTGGCGTTCGGGACGCTGCGCCGTCACGAGGGCGGTCCGGAGCGGCTGTTCGCCTCGCTCGCCGAGGCGCATGTCCGCGGCATCCAGGTGGACTGGGCGGCCTTCCTCTCCGGCCGTGGCGCGCGGCGGATCGACCTGCCGACCTACGCCTTCCAACGCGAGCGCTACTGGCCCAAGCCGTACGCCGGGGTCTTCGGGGACGTCTCCGCGGCCGGTCTGGGCGCGGCCGAGCACCCGCTGCTGGGCGCCTCGGTCACCCTCGCGGACGCCGACGGCCACCTGTTCACCGGCCGGCTGGCCCTCGACACCCACCCGTGGCTGGCCGACCACGCGGTCATGGGCGCGGTGCTGCTGCCCGGCACGGCCTTCGTGGACCTGGCGATCCGGGCCGGCGACCAGGTCGGCTGCGACCACCTGGAGGAGCTGACCCTGGAGGCTCCGCTGGTGCTGCCCGAGCGCGGCGCGGTCCAGCTGCAGCTGACCGTGAGCACGCCGGACACCGCCGGACGGCGCCGGTTCGCCCTGCACGCGCGGCGCGAGGACGCGCCGCTGGAGCAGCCGTGGACCCGGCACGCCACCGGCGAGCTGTCCACCGCCCCGGCCGGTGCCACCGCCCCGGCGGGCACCGCGACGCCGTGGCCGCCGCAGGACGCCGAACCCGTCCGCGTGGACGGCCTCTACGACGCCTTCGCCGCCCTCGGCTTCGCCTACGGTCCGGCCTTCCGGGGCGTGCGGGCCGCCTGGCGGCGCGACGGCGAGATCTTCGCCGAGCTCGCCCTGCCCGAGGAGTGCCGGGTGCAGGCCGAGGCCTTCGGCCTGCACCCGGCGCTGCTCGACTCCGCCCTGCACACCCTGGCGCTCGGCGGGATCGTCGCGGACACCGGCGGTGGGCGGCTGCCGTTCGCCTGGAGCGGGGTCCGCCTGTGCGCCACCGGCGCGACCGACCTGCGGGCCCGCATCCGGCCGGTCGGCGAGGACGCGATCGCGCTGGAGCTGACCGACGCGGCCGGAGCCCCGGTGGCGAGCGTGGACTCGCTCGCGCTGCGCCCGGTCTCGCCCGAGCAGTTCGGGGCCGCCGGCGGCGGGGTAAGTGACGCGCTGTTCGGCCGGGAGTGGGTCGCCCTGCCGGCACCCGCCGAGGCCGCCGCCCGCGGCGCCGACTGGGCGCTGCTCGGCCCGGACCCCGAGGGCTGGGCCACCGGCCTGCCCGGCACCGGGACCGCCCGGTACGCCGACCCGGCCGCGCTGGCGGACGCGGTCGCCGCCGGGGCGCCGATGCCGCCGGTCGTGCTGGCCTGCTGCCCGCCGCCCGCCGCCGGTACCCTCCCCGCCGCCGACACTGTGCAGGCGACGCACCAGGCGGTGCACCGGGCGCTGGAGCTGGTGCAGGGCTGGCTCGCGCAGGAGTGCACGGCGGACGCGCGGCTGGTGCTGGTCACCCGTGGCGCGGTGGCCGCCCGGCCCGGCGAGGACGTGACCGACCTGGCGTCGGCCGCCGTCTGGGGCCTGATCCGCACCGCGCAGACCGAGAACCCCGACCGGTTCGTCCTGATCGATCTGGACGGGACCGCGCGGTCCGCCGCCGTGCTGGACCTCGCGTGCACCCTGGAAGAGCCGCAACTCGCCCTCCGAGGCGGTGGGTTGATCGCCCCCCGGCTGGCCCGGGCCGCCCTGCCCGCCCAGCAGGACGAGGCCGCCGAGGCGCGTCCCGGCTGGAACCCCGCCGGGACGGTGCTGCTCACCGGCGCCACCGGCGAGCTGGGCCGCCTGCTGGCCGGTCACCTGGTCGCCGAACACGGCGTGCGGCACCTGCTGCTGGTCTCGCGCAGTGGCGAAGCGGCCGCCGGGGCCGCCGAGTTGCGGAGCGAGCTGGCCGGGCTCGGCGCCGAGGCGCGGTTCGCCGCGTGCGACGCGGCCGACCGGACGGCGATGGCCGAGCTGCTCGCCTCGGTGCCGGCGGAGCACCCGCTGACCGCCGTGGTGCACGCGGCCGGTGCGCTCGACGACGGCGCCGTGGTCTCGCTCACCCCGGAGCGGGTCGACCGGGTGCTGCGCCCGAAGGTCGACGCGGCCTGGCTGCTGCACGAACTGACGCTGCATCATAAGCTGGACGCCTTCGTGCTCTTCTCCTCGGTGGCCGGCGTCTTCGGCGGCCCGGGGCAGGCCAACTACGCGGCGGCCAACGCCTTCCTGGACGCACTCGCCGAGCACCGGCGCGCCCACGGCCTGCCGGCGACCTCGCTGGCCTGGGGCCTGTGGGAGACCGCCTCCGGGATGACCGGCGAGATGGGCGAGGCGGACCGGCGGCGGCTGGCCCGCGGCGGTGTGGCGCCGCTCTCCTTCGCCGAGGGGCTGGCACTGTTCGACGCCGCCGAGGCGCTCGACGAGGCGCTGCTGGTGCCGGTCAAGCTCGACCTGGCCGGCCTGCGCGCCCACGCCGCGGCGACCGGGCAGGTGCCGGCGCTGCTGCGCGGCCTGCTGCGGGTGCCGGTGCGCCGGGCCGCCGCCGGTCGGCAGGAGTCGGCCGGGGCGCTCGCCGCGCAGCTGGCCGGCCGCACCGGGCCGGAGCGCGAGGCGATCCTGCTCGATCTGGTGCGCGCGCACGCCGCCGCCGCGCTCGGCCACCCGGGCCCGGAGGCGGTGGACATCGAACGCGCCTTCCTGGAGCTCGGTTTCGACTCGCTGACCTCGGTGGAGATGCGCAACCGGCTCGCTCTGGCGACCGGTCTGCGGCTGCCCGCCACGCTGCTCTTCGACCACCCCACCGCGCGGCTGCTGGCCGCCCGGCTGAACCGGCAGCTGGAGTCGTCGGACGCTCCGGGGGCGGCCGCCGCGGCGGCCGAGGCGCCGGAGAGCGGGCCGGCCGGCACCATGGCGGCCATGCTGCGCACCGCCGCCGCAAGCGGGCGCAGCGAGGAGTTCATGGCCCTGCTCTTCGCGGCCTCCCGCTTCCGGCCCGCCTTCGCGCAGGACGAAGCGGCCGAGCTGGCACCGGAGTTGCTCCGGCTGGCCGAGGGGCCCGAGCGGCCGCTGCTGGTCTGCCTGCCCTCGCTGCTCGCAATCTCCGGCCCGCACCAGTACGCCCGGATCGCGGCGGCCTTCCGGGGCCGGCGCGAGGTCCTGGCGCTGCCGCTGCCGGGCTACCTGGCGGGCGAGTCGCTGCCGGAGACGGCCGGGGCGATGCTCGAACTGGGTGCCCGGGCGGTGCTGCGGGCCACCGGGGGAGCGCCGTTCGTCCTGCTCGGCCACTCCACCGGCGGACTGCTGGCGCAGGCCACGGCGGCCCGGCTGGAGGAACTGGGCAGCGGTCCGCTCGGTGTGGTCCTGGTGGACACCTACTCCTTCACCGGCCCGGAGGCCGACGGCAGTGACACCGGTGACTCGGACGCGGACCGCTCCGACACCGCCGGCCTCGGCGTCGCGGCCCGGATCCTGCCGGTGCTGACCGGGGCCATGCTCGCCCGCGAGGGCGGCTACGTGCCGATGGACGACGCCAGGCTCACCGCGATGGGCGGTTACCTGCGGCTCTTCGCCGACCGCCGGCCCACCGCCATCACCGCGCCCACCCTGCTGGTCCGGGCCGCCGGTCCGCTGACCGCCCCTGCGGTGGACGGCGGACCGGCGCCGGTCACCGCGGCGGTGCAGGCGTCCTGGCCGCTGCCGCACACCGCGGTGGACGGACCGGGCGACCACTTCACCGTGATGGAGGAGCACGCCGCCGTCGTCGCCGAGCTGATCGAGGACTGGCTGCGCTCGATGCGGTGATCCCCGGACTCCCGGCCCCCTTTCCGCCTACGGTGGGAGGGCACAGACCGCCGTCCCGGCCCGACCCCCGCGGGCCGGGGCGGCTCCCCGCACGTCGGCCGGACCGGCCACGGCGCCCGTCCGGCCCCGGCCCGCCCGACCCCGACACGCCCGACCGCGAGAACCGCGCCGAGCACGAGAAACCGCACCGAGCACGAGAACCGCACCGACCCGAGAGAGACGAGAGATCCGAATGAGCGTCCCGACCAGCGCCGCACACGACCTGTGGATACGCCGCTTCCACCAGGCCCCCGACGCCAAGGTGCGCCTGCTCTGCCTGCCGCACGCCGGTGGCTCGGCCAGCTTCTACTTCCCGGTGTCGGCCGCCCTGTCGCCGCAGATCGAGGTGCTCTCGGTGCAGTACCCGGGGCGTCAGGACCGGCGGCTGGAGCCGAGCATCGGGACCATCACCGAGCTGGCCGACCAGGTCCACCGCGTTCTGGGCGCGCTGGACGACCGTCCGCTGGCCCTGTTCGGCCACAGCATGGGCGCGGTCCTCGGCTTCGAGCTGGCCCGCCGGCTGGAGGCCGAGGGGCGGGTGCCGGCCGCGCTCTTCGTCTCCGGGCGCCGCGGCCCGGCCACCCACCGCGCCGAGTTCGTCCACCAGCGCGACGACGACGGCCTGGTGGGCGAGCTCAAGACGCTCAGCGGCACCAACACCGCGCTGCTGGGCGACGAGGAGATCCTGCGGATGATCCTGCCCGCGATCCGCAACGACTACCGGGCGATCGAGACCTACGAGCGCCCGCCGGGCGGCCCGTTGAGCTGCCCGATCGTGACGCTGATCGGCGACGACGACCCCAAGTCCACCGTGGACGAGGCCAAGGTCTGGGCCGAGGAGACCACCGGCGACTTCTCGCTGCGGGTCTTCCCCGGCGGCCACTTCTACCTGGCCGCCCAGCAGCGCGCGGTGCTCGGCGAGATCACCGACCGGCTGCGCCCCTACACCGGCTGACCCAGTGCGGCCAGGGCCCGCAGCGGCCGGCCGGAGCCGGCCCGCTGCGGGCCCTCGTGCACACCCGCGCCGCGGGGCGGACAAGCCGTCAGGAGGCGTACCAGGCGGAGCCGCTCGTCACCAGGCAGAGGTCGCTCGGCAGATCGCTGCGCCGGGTGACCTTGAGCTTGCGGTAGACCCGGGTCAGGTGCTGCTCGACCGTGCTGACCGTGATGAACAGCTCACGGGCGATCTCGCGGTTGCTGTGTCCGAGCGCGGCCAGCCCGGCGACCCGCCGCTCGGCGTCGCTCAGCCCGTCCGTGGCGGAGGCGGTGGAGCCGGCGGCCTCGGCCGTGGCCACCTCGGTGGCCGGTGCCGGTGCCACCTCCTCGCGCAGCTCCGAGAACATGCTGGACAGCCCGCGCTGGATCGGCTCGGCGCTCTGCTCCTTGGCCAGCTGCCAGGCCCGGCTCATCATGATCCGGGAGCGCTTGTGGTCGCCCAGGTTCTGGTGGGCGTAGCCCAGGTCGGCCAGGGCCAGCGCCAGTTCGACCCGCGAGCCGCAGCGCTGGAGGTCGTCCACGGCCTGGCGCAGCAGCGAGGGCCGGTACTTGAGCTCGGCGACCGCGGCGCTGAGCCGCATGGTGAGGCCGCGCGAGCGCGAGGGGCCGGGCTGCAGCCGCTTGGTCTGCTCGTCGATCAGCACCTTGGCCTGCTGGTGGTTGCCCATCTGCAGGTGGACCCGGGCCGCCGCGCTGCGCCACGACACCACGCTCGGCAGGTCGAGGTCCCAGTCCTGCATCATCTCGCCGCAGATCAGGAAGTCGTCCAGGGCCGCGTGCGGGTGGTTGGTGGCAAGCCGGAACTCACCGCGGGCGAACAGGTAGTGCATGCCGTAGCGGGTCTGGTAAATGGCTTGCGGGACAGGCCGGTTGAGCAGCTGGGCGGCGTCCTCGTACTTGCCCATCAGGGTGTAGGTCATCAGCAGCGTGGCGAGCGGCAGGCCGATGTTCACCCCCCAGGCGTTCCAGGGGAGTTGCTCCAGGGCGCTGGTGGCGTAGCGCTCGGCGTCCACCAGCCGGCCCTGGCGCACCGCGATCAGGCCGCGCAGGGCCAGCAGCGGCGGGCGGATGCCCTCGGCGGCCCGGCCGACCCGGCCCAGCAACTGCTCGCAGCAGAAGGCAGCGCGCTCCAGCTGGTCGCCGTAGACGAGCGCGAGCAGCGCGAACTCGACCTGCTCCCAGTGGCGGTAGGTCAGCCCGATGCTGCGCAGCACCTGCTCGGCGCCGAGGAAGGTGTTCTCGTCGGCCCGGCCGCTGAGCACCTCGTCCAGGGCGGCGGCGGCCTGCAGCTGCGGGTCGGCGCGCACGGCGGCCGGCGTGCGGTCCTGGTTGACGTTGCACGAGCCGAACGGCCGCAGCTCGGCCAGCGCGCCCGGGTAGGAGCTGGAGAACTGCAGCTTGACGGTCTGCACCTCGGAGGCGGTCCGCGCGTCGATCGGCCGGCCCAGGGTCAGCAGGTGCTCCAGCAGGTGGGTGGCCTCGGTGATCCGGCCGTGCCGCAGCAGGTACTTGACGACCACCACCGAGTCCCGGTCGTCCAGCTCGCCGGCCCGCAGGGCGGCGGTGAGCATCGGCAGGTGCCGGGTGGCGCTGCCGGGCTGCAACTGCCACTCGACGCCGGCCAGCAGGGTCAGCACCTTGGCGCGCTCGCGGGGGTCGGTGCAGCCGCGGTGGGCGTGCTCCACGCTGCGCCGGGCCAGGTCCGCGTCACCGTCGAAGAGCGCCTGCCGGGCCACGTCGCACAGGACCCGGGTGCTCCAGCCCTCACCGGGCCGGTCGGAGGCGAGCAGCTGCTCGGCGATGGCCCGCTCGGGCGCGCCCTGGCCGTAGAGGAGCCGGGCGGCCTGCGTGTGCAGGGCGCTGAGCTCGGCGGCGTCGGTGTCGTGCAGGACGGCGGTGCGCACCGCGGGGTGCCGGAACCGGCCGTCCTCCAGCAGGCCTGCCGAGTGCAGGCCGTCGATGACCCCGGCCACCAGGCTGGGGAAGAGGCCGAGCAACTGGCCGAGCAGGTGGTCGGAGGCCTGGTCGCCGAGGACGGCGATGCCGCGGGCCACCGCGAGCGCGGCCGGCTCGCTGCGGTGCAGGCAGCTCACCACGGCCTGGGAGAAGGCGAACCCGTCACCGAGACCGGCCGGGTACTGGTCCAGGGAGTGCCGGGTGGACGAGCGCAGGTCCTCCAGGAGACCGTGCACGAGCAGGGGGTTGCCGCCGGTGAGCGCGTCCACCCGGGGCGCCAGCTCCGCGGCCCGCTCGGTCTCCAGCCGGGTGCCGAGCAGGTGGACCACGCCCTCGTGGCTGAGCGGTCCGAGCATGATCCGGCGGCAGTGCGGCTGGCGCAGCAGCTCGGCGTGGAAGGCGGGCCGCGGGTGCTGGCGGGCGGTGCGCTCGGTGAGCACCACGGCGATCCGGGCGGTGCCGAGCCGGCGGATCAGGAAGAGCAGCCACTGCAGGGAGAACGGGTCGGCGTGGTGGGCGTCGTCGACGCAGATCAGCAGCGGGATGGTCTTCGACAGGTCGAACAGGACGCCGCACAGCGCCTGCACCAGATCGGCCGGCAGCTGGTCGGGGCCGGTGGCCCGGGCCGCGACCGCCAGCAGGTGCCGGGTCCGCACGGCACCGTCGGCATCCAGCGGGGCCTGGTGCAGCAGCTGGCCGACGATGCTCAGCGGCGTGCCGGCCTCGGCCTGCGCACCGGTGGCGCGCAGCACCGTGGCTCCGGCCGCGCCCGCCTGCTCGCCCAGGGCGCTGAGCAGGACGGACTTGCCGCTGGCCACCGGGCCGACCACCAGGCCGACCGAGCCGGCGCCCTGGAGCGCGGCGGTGGTGATGCTGTTGAGGACAAGCAGTTCTTCGGTGCGTTCGATGAGGTCAGGACGGCCCGTCATATGGCTGCTCCTTGCTTCGGGTCCTGAATCCGGCCCAGGCGAGGTCTCGAGGTCGACGGTTCCACTAAGTCGGATTCGGCCCGGGGGGTGAGGGGGGACTCCGGCACGGCGGTCTTTTGCAGAGGAAAGGCCGGCCGCACTCCGTGCTGGAACACATTTCTCCCAGATGAAATGCACGAAAATCTTGACGACATTCTAATGACTGGAATTCACCTGGGCAGCGGTGAGTAGTCGGTCCGCACCGGACGGGTGGGGCCGCAGCACTCCATATCCGCGCACAGGTAGGCCGTTGTGGTCCGGCCTTGGCGAGTTGCGGGACAGCTGGTCGGAAACATAACACTGCTCGGGTGACCGGGACACGTCTGTCGTGGAGAACTGATCAAGAATTGAGGATGGCGGCCGGCCCGGGAGTCGCCCGGGGGGCGGGTTGGGGTGATTGATCCGACATGGCGCGACAAATCGGGCAGCGATCGGCCCGTGCCGGGGCGGCACGAGGGTGGGAAACACCGTGTTAACTCTCAGATTTCAGACAGAGTTTGATGGTCCACCAGGTTTCACTCCGGTCGCGGCGGGTCGGGCGGCGCCGGTCCGGCGGTGCGGTGCGGTTGTCCCGTTAGGGCGCCGAGGGCTGCCAGTTGAGGTGCAAGAGTGCCCGATCGGGCAGGCCGGCGAGCGTCGATGTGCCCGATCGGGCACTCTTGGGAACGCCAACGACCGGGCCGGTCCAGCGCGTTGACTGGACCGGCCCGGTCGGCTGGTTCACCTGTTGTTCACTTCTGATCAAACGTCAGTTCACGCCTCGTCGGTCATGCGGTCCAGCCGCAGGGTCAGCCGGGAGCGCCGGTGGCGCACCGGCGGCAGGTCGAGCAGCGGCCCGAGCTGGCCGACGATCCGGTCGGCGGCCGACTTGGAGATCCCGAACACCACGGCGACCTCACGCATGGTCAGGTTGGTGCGGCGGTAGACCGAGACCAGCAGGACCCGGTCCGCCAGGCAGAGCGTCCAGCGTCGCCCCACCCGCGGTGCGTCCGCCTCGGTGTGCGGCCGCAGGGCGTGCAGCAGCTCCTCGAACTCCGTGGTGTCCAGGCCCGTGAGGAGTTCGACCCACGTGGGCTGGGCTGCGCTGATCAACTGTGCCATGACTTTGTCCGCACCGCTCCGGCCGGTCGCCCTGCACGGCACGGTCCATGCCGGCTCGCCGCGGATTCCCTGTTCCAGTAGTTCCATCGCTTCCCCCGTGGTTCGTGTGCTGAGCGTCTTGCGCGCCTGCCGGCCCGTCGGGTGACGGACCCTCAGTCCTCCGGCAGCAGCACCGGAGCGAGCTGGTCGAAGAGGTCCCCCGGACCGGGGTTCTCCGGGCTGGTGGCGCCACCGAGGTGGTGCAGCACGCCCCAGACGGCGTTCAGCGCCGTGGTGACCGCGCCCTCGGCGAAGCCGGCCGTCCAGGAGACGTCGTCGCCGGCCAGGAAGAGCCCGCGCCGCTCGGGCGGCAGGCCGTCCTGGACGAACTGGCCGAACAGCCGGCGCTGGTAGCGGTACTGCCCCGGCAGATTGGCCTTGAAGGCGCCCATGAACAGCGGGTCGGTCTCCCAGGTCACCGAGACCGGCGGTCCGACGATGTGCCGCCGCAGATCGACCCCGGGGTAGATCTCGCGCAGCGCCCCGAGCAGCACCTCCAGGCGCTGCTCGTCGCTCAGCGTCGCGACCTTCAGCGAGTCGTCGTTCCAGGTGTAGGAGAGGCAGATCACCCCGGGCCGGTCGGGGCCCTCGTCGAAGAGGTAGACCCCGCGCGGCATCCGGTCACTGAGCGTCATGCTCATCGTGTCGCGGCCGGTCGCACCGTCCCGGTCCCGCCAGAACGGCCGGTCGGTGAGCACGAACAGCTTGGAGGAGCCCATGTAGTGGGTCCGCTCGACGGCCGTCCACTGCTCGGTGGAGAGCAGTGCGGGGTCGCAGTCGATCTGGCTCAGCAGCGTCCACACGTGCGGGGTGTGGACCACCGCCGGGTAGCTCGCCCGCCCGCCGCCCGCGTCCTCCACCAGCACGCCCCCGGCCACCCGCCGCAGCGCGGTCACCGCTGGACGGGGGGTGCCCTCGTGCAGGCTCGCGAGCGAGGTGTCGGCCGGCCAGTGCGCGGCCCGGCCCGCGGGCCGCCGCCACAGGCCCTGGACCAGCTGCCCGGTGCCGCCGACGATGCCCACCTGGTCCTGGTCGGCGCCGGTGAACACCACCCGCAGCACCTCCAGGATCGAGTTGGGGAAGTCGGTGTCCCAGCCGCCGGTGCCGAAGCCGACCTGGCCGAACAGCTCCCGGTGCCGGAACGAGCGGAAGTACGGTGAGGCGGCCAGGAAGCCGTAGAAGGACTGGTCGTCCAGGGTGCGCACCATACGGTTCCACACCGCCTTGAGCAGCACGGTGTCGCGCCGGCGCACGGCGTCCTCCATCACCGCCAGCTCGGCCTGGTCCAGCAGCGTCTTCTGCCAGGCGTCGGCCACCTGCTGGTAGACCGGCGGCAGGTCCTCGACGGCCCGCGCGTAGTGCCGCTCGCCGCCCAGGTGCACCAGGGTGCTGGGGGTGCCCGGGGCCAGCGGGTTGGGGAAGGGGCGGGTGCGCAGGCCGAGCGCGTCGATGTAGTGGAACAGCGTGCTGGCCGCGACCGGGAAGCGCATCGCACCCAGTTCGGCGGCGTACCGCGGGTCCGCCGCGAACGGCACCGACCGCATCCGTCCGCCCAGCTCACCGGCCTCGTAGAGCACCGGGCGCAGCCCCAGGCGCAGCAGCTCGTGGCCCGCGACCAGGCCCGCCATGCCGCCGCCGACCACGGCCACCGGCGTGCCGTGCCGCGCGGCGGGCAGCGAGCCGAGTCCGGCGGGGTGGCGCAGCCAGTCGTCGTAGGCGAAGGGGAAGTCGGGGCCGAACATCGTCAGGGGTGCGGTCACATCACGCGCGGCCGGATATGCGCGGGCACTGAGGGACATCGGTGGACACCTTTCGGGACCCGGCTCGCGCGGTCAGCCCAGGCGGTCGGGCAGGCCCTGGTAGAGCTCGGGGCGCCGGTCATGGAGGTAGGGAGTGTCGCGGCGCGCCTTGGCCACCACCGCCGGGTCGATCTCGGCCAGGAGCAGGCCCTCGGTGGGCTCCTCCCGGGTGAGCCGGGTGCCGTCCGGGGCCGCCACGGTGCTCAGCCCGCAGAAGTCCAGGCCGCCGCGCTCGCCGATCCAGTTGGCGTAGGCGATGTAGAGCTGGCTCTCGAAGGCTCTGGCGGGCACCAGGGTGCGCGCGACCACGTGCCAGGGGTTCATCAGTGCGGTCGGCACCAGCAGCAGTTGGGTGCCGGCCAGGGCGTGGGCCCGGACGGCCTCCGGGAACTCGACGTCGTAGCAGATCAGCAGACCGACCGTCAGTTCGCCGAGCCGCGCCTGCACCACGCCGTTGTCGCCCGGCACGAACCGGGACCGGTCCACCTCGCCGAACAGGTGCGCCTTGCGGTAGCCGGCCAGCGGGACGCCCTCGGCGGAGACGAGCCGGCTCGCGTTGTAGACCGCGTCCCCGTCGCTCTCCGGCCAGCCGTACAGCAGCGCGATGCGGTGCTCGCGGGCGATCCCGGCCACTGCGGCGCCGTGCCGGCCACCGGCCGGTTCACGGGCCTCGGCCAGCATGCCGGGCCGCAGCGGGTAGCCGCCCACGGTCATCTCCGGGGCGACCAGCAGCTCCGCGCCCGCCTCGGCCGCCTGCCGGGCCGCCGTCCGAAGCCGCTCCAGCAGGTGCGGAACGTCGGGGGAGCCGCACGCGGCCTGCCAGCAAGCAATTCTCATCGCGGGCTTCCTCGTGGTGCGGTGGAATCATCGGCAGCGGAATCATCCGGGACGGGCATTGCCGCCGCCGAAGCTATGGGTGTCCGAATAATCCGGGCAACCCCTAACGTGCCCCTAGGGCGGCGTTCGGGTCGGCGGTGAAAGGCGCGCCGGCGCACGGGGAGAAGGGGGCCTAGGGGTCGGACAGGGGTGGCGGGGATTGTCCCTGCCGATAGGTTCGGGGCGACCGACACGGCCGAGAGAACGGGCTGACATGACGACCGGTGAGCCGGGTAGCAGCGCTATCGTCTTTCCCGCCATGGGCCCGTCGCGATTCGCCGACTTCGGTCGGTTCATGGTGGTCAACAGGCAGGCCAGAAAACGCTTTGCGATCGCCGACGAGGTACTCGGCTACCGGATCTTCGACGCCCTGCGGCAGAGCGAGGACGACTATGCCGAGGTCGCACAGATCACCTCGTTCGTCGCCTCGCTCGCCCTGGTCGAGTGGGGCGGCGCGCAACTGCCGGGCCCGGTCGACCATTGCGCGGGGGTGAGCTTCGGCAAGATGGCCGCCGCCGCGCACGCGGGTGTGCTGCCGTTCGAGGAGTGCGTGCTGCTGGTCGCCGAACTCGCCCGCTGCGAGCGCGAGTACTTCGCCGAGCAGCACACCGGGATCGTCACCCACTCCTTCGTGAAGGTCGGCCCGGCCGCCCTCGACGAGCTGCTGGCCGAACTGGCCGTGGCCGACGAGTGGTTCGAGATCTCCTCGTACCTGGACCACGACATGCACATGGTGTCCCTCGACGAGCGGGCGCTGGAGGGCTTCAAGCAGCGGATCGGTGCGGTCGGCGGCTACTCCCTCTACACCATGCGCCCGCCCGCTCACGCGGCGATCTTCGCCCCGCTGCGTGAGCGGATCGACCAGGAGGTGCTCGGCGGCCACCGGTTGCGCGATCCGCTGCTGCCGATCGTCTCCGACCAGGACGGCTCGCTGGTCACCACCGCCGAGCAGGCCCGGGAGTGGATCCTGGGCGGCTACACCCGGCCGATGCGCTGGCCCGGCGTGGTGGACACGCTGGTCGCGCAGGGCGTGCGGCGCATCGCCATCGTCGGCCGGGACCGCCTGCTGCGCCGCCTCAAGTGCACCACCGAGAGCCTCACCGCCCTCACCCTCGCCCCGGAGTCGGCGCTCAAGCCCGGTGGTTGACCGGGCCGGGCCGCCGCGCCGGTGGCCGCACCGCCCGGACGGAATCCGCGGGCGGCGCTTTCGCCGTGCCCAACCCACTTATGGATGTGGGTAGTTGACGGTCGGCCGACTGGGGTCGGTTAGGGGTTCCGGCCCCTGCCGGGTGCTCGGTAGCCTCCGGTTACGTGCGGGCCCGGCCCGCCCCGAATCCCCCTTTGACACCACCCCCGGCCGCCCGGGCATGCGGGCGGCCGCGGTGGGCCGCCGAGCACGAGAAGGATGAGTGGAGCCGATGCCGGCCAAGATCCTCGCGGAGAACTCCGCAGCGACGCTCGCCGAGTTCGAGCAGGACACCCTGCGGATCGCCCAGGTCCTGCGGGAGCGGGGCGTGGGACTGGGCGACCGGGTACTGCTGAAGGCCGGCAACTCGATCGCCTATGTCTCGGTCCTCTTCGCCCTGATGCACCTGGGCGCCTCGGTGGTGCTGGTGGACCAGCAGGAGAAGCAGGAGGCCACCGGCTCGATCATCCGGCGGGCCGGCACCAAGCTGGTCCTGGTGGACGACGACGCCCCGGTGCCGGCCGACACCGAGCCCGTCTACCTCTACGAACTGATCTCCGCCGCACCCGACTTGGCGGTCACCGAGGAGCGGCTCTCGTTCGACGCCTGGTCCGACCTGGACGACGCGCTGATCATGTGGTCCTCCGGGTCGACCGGCGAGCCCAAGGGCATCGTCAAGAACGGCGGCCGGATGCTGGCCAACCTGGAGCGCAACGCCCGGCACATGGGCCACCGCGCCGACGACGTCCTGCTGCCGCTGCTGCCCTTCTCGCACCAGTACGGCCTGTCGATGGTGCTGATCGCCTGGATCGTCCAGGGGTCACTGGTGATCGCCCCCTACAAGCGCGCCGACCGGGCGCTGCGGATGGCCGGGCACTCGGGCGCCACCGTGCTGGACGCGACCCCGGCCAGCTACCGCAGCATGCTGAACATCATCGGCCAGAAGCCCTCCCTGGCCGGGGCGTTGCGCACGGTGCGGATGTTCTGCAGCGGCGCCGCCCCGCTCGACCAGTCGTTGGTGGAGCGCTACGTCGAACGCTTCGGCCTGCCGCTGCTGGACAGCTACGGCAGCACCGAGGCGGGCAACGTGGCCTTCGCCACCAGCGACAACGCCGTCTCCTGCGGGCAGGTCATGGACGGCCTGCGGGTGCGGGTGGTGGACGACGAGGAGAACGAGGTGCCGGCCGGCGAGGTGGGCGAACTGCTCGTTGAGACACCGGACGTGATGGTCGGCTACCTCACCCCGGACGGCGGGATCGACCCGGTGGACCAGCGCGTCTTCCGCACCGGGGACCTCGGCTACCTCGACGCGGCGGGCAACCTCTTCGTGCTGGGCCGCAAGTTCGCGGTGCACCGCAACGGCTACACGCTCTACCCCGAGATCGTCGAGCGCAAGGCGGCGGCCGGCGGCTGCTCGGTGCGGATCGTGCCGCTGCCGGACGAGCGCCGCGGCAGCAGCCTGGTCTTCTTCGTGGAGGACGAGCAGCAGCGCGACGCCGCCCACTGGCGCGCGGTGCTGGGCGAGTTGCTGCCGGCCTACGAGCAGCCCAACCGGGTGATCGTGGTGGAGCAGTTCCCGCTCAACCGCAACGGCAAGCCGGACAAGCGCCGGATGACGGAGCTCGCCGAAAACGCAAGTAATATGACGACTCATCGGGATATCGCCTGATCGATCGTCCGGGCGGCGGGGCGCCAGTCGCCGGGCCGCCTCCTTGCCCCGCAGCCGGCCGGCCGCGGCCCCCGAGCGGGAGGAACGACACCGTGCCCCACTCCGACGGACCTCGCCTGCGCCCGCCCCGCCACCGGGTCGAGCGCCGGGCCATCGCCTGGTGGGTGGTGCGGGCCGCACTGATCCCGATGCCCACCGCGCTGGTGCTGGGCGTGCTCGACCTGCTCATCCCGCCGGCCCGGTTCGTCTTCGGCCCGCTCTTCCTGGCCGTCCTGCTGCCCGGACTCTGCTACCTGGTCGTCATGCCGCTGTGGCGCTACCGGGTGCACCGCTGGGAGACCACCGACCAGGCCGTCTACACCGCCTCCGGCTGGCTCTGGCAGCGCCGGCGGGTGGCGCCGCTGTCGCGGATCCAGACCGTGGACACCGTGCGCGGCCCGCTGGAGCAGCTCTTCGGGCTCAGCGCCGTCAAGGTCACCACGGCCTCCGTCGCGGGCGCCGTGACCATCCGGGGGCTGGACCGGCACCGGGCCGCCGAGGTCGTGGAGCACCTGACCGCCGTCACCCAGGCCACCCCGGGGGACGCGACGTGAGCACCGGCACCCAGGAACCGGCCGGGACGGCCGGGACCGCAGGGAGCGCAGGGAGCGCCGACACCGCCGGGACGACGGACGGCGCCGCAGCCGCCGGGCCCACCCGGCCCGCCGAGGCCGCCCAGCCCAACGAGCCCGCCTGGCAGCGGCTCAGTCCGCGGCTGATCCCGGTCCACCTGGCCTGGCTGGCCCTGCCCGCCTTCACCACCCTCGCCACCCTGCTCGGCACCGGCGGCCGGCCCGGCCTGCAGGCGCTGATCACCCTCGCCTCGCTCACCACGGCCTTCCTGGTGGTGGCCGGCCTCAACCTGACCCGGCTGCTGACCACCGGCTACCGGATCACCACCGAGCGGCTGGAGCTGCGCTCGGGCCTGCTCTTCCGCAGCCGCCGCGCCGTCCCGCTGGAGCGCATCCGCAGCGCGGACATCACCGCCCGTCCGCTGCACCGCCTGCTCGGGCTCGCCACCGTCAGCATCGGCGCCGGTGCGCACGGCGGCTCGGCCGGCCGGGCGCTGCGGCTGGACGGCGTCACCGCGGTCCAGGCCGGCGCGCTGCGCCAGGACCTGCTCAACCGCCGGGCCACCCTGATCGCCCAGCGGCCCGGCGAGCCGGGCCCCGAGGCGCCGCCGCCGCTCGCCGAACTGTCCTGGCAGTGGCTGCGCTACGCCCCGCTCACCATCTGGGGGGTCGGCAGCCTCTTCGCGCTCCTCGGCACCGCCTACAAGATCCTGCACGACCTGGGTGTCGACCCGCTGAAGCTGGGCCTGGTGCACGGGCTGACCACCGCCTTCACCGCCGTGCCGCTGTGGCTCGCGCTGCCGCTGGCGCTGCTGCTGGTGGCCGTGCTCGGCACGCTGGCCGCGGTCGGCCAGTACCTCGAAGGCTGGTACGGCTACCGCCTGGAGCGCGAGGAGGGCGGCATCCTGCGGGTGCGGCGCGGGCTGTGGATCCACCGCTCGGTCTCCATCGAGGAACGCCGGCTGCGCGGCGTCGAACTGGTCGAACCGTTCCTGCTGCGCCGCGCCGGCGGTGCGCGGCTGAACGCCATCGCCACCGGCCTCGGCAGCGCCGAGGAGAACCGTACCCGCGGCGCCCTGCTGCCGGCCGCGCCGCGCGCGCACGCCCTGCGGGTGGTCGGCGCACTGCTGCCGGACGATCAGCCGTCCCCGCTGACGGCCGCCTTGCGCCCGCACCCGGCGGCGGCCCGGCGGCGCCGGATCAACCGGGCGGTGGCGCTGGTCGCCCTCACCGCCGGAGCCCTGGCGCTGCCCGGCATCTGGCTGCCGGTGCTGCTGCCGGTCGCCGCCGCGGTCGCCGTCGTCCTGCTGCCCGTGGCGCTCTGGCTGGCCGTCGACGCCCACCGGGCGCTGGGCCACGCGCTGGTCGGCGACTACCTGGTGACCCGCGCGGGCACCTTCGCCCGGCGCACGGTCGCCCTGGAGCGCGCCGGGGTGATCGGCTGGAGCATCAGCCAGTCCCCGTTCCAGCGCCGCCTGGGGCTGCTCACGCTCACCGCGACCACGTCCGCGGGCGGCGGCGCCTACCGGGTGCGCGACGTGGGCGTGGCCGAGGGGCTCGCGTTCGCCGAGCAGGCCGTGCCGCGCCTGCTCGCCCCGTTCCTCGAAGCGGGCTGACCCGGGGCACGGCGCCGGCGCGCCGGTCCGGAAATGGCGGTTCCGGCATTACCGCAGCCGTCGGAGGGTATTTCCGCACGGCCGGCGCGGCTTTTCGGAAATGCCTTTTCCGGCGCCGGAATTCGGTCAGGGGTCGGCAGGGGATTGGGTAGGGGTGGCCGGGGGGCCGTAGGGGTTTCTGCTGCTCACCGGCGCTGGCAGGGTGGCTGACGGTGTTGGATACCGTCTGCTGGGTGGTGGAGCGCGATGATGAACCAGTCCGAGGGTCTCATTTCGGAGCCGGACGGTACGGGTGCCGGAAATACCGCGGCGCGGGCGTCCTGGGAACAGCGGCTGGCCGACCGTTCGGTGGCGGAGCAGCAGCGCCTGCTGCTGGCCCTGGTGCTGGACCAGGCGACGGAATCCCTGCGCGGAAAGCCCGCCGCCCCGGTCGAGGCCGACCGCCCGTTCCTGGAGCTCGGCTTCGACTCGCTGGCCGCCGTCGACCTGCACAGCCGGCTGGCCGCCGCCACCGGGCTGCGGCTGCCCGTCACCCTGGTCTTCGACCACCCCACCGCAGCCTCGCTCGCCCGCCACCTGCGCACCGAACTGCTGGGCCTGGCCGCCGACACCGGCACCGTGGTGCCGCTGGGCTCCGCCGACGACGAGCCGATCGCGATCGTCGCGATGGCCTGCCGGTTCCCCGGCGAGGCGAACTCGCCCGAGCGGCTGTGGCAGCTGGTGGCGGACGGCACCGACGCGATCTCCGCCTTCCCGGCCGGCCGCGGCTGGGACCTGGGCGGCCTCTACGACCCGGACCCCGACCACCCCGGCACCAGCTACGCCCAGGCCGGCGGGTTCCTGCACGACGCCGACACCTTCGACCCCGGCTTCTTCGGCATCTCGCCGCGCGAGGCGCTGGCGATGGACCCGCAGCAGCGCCTGCTCCTGGAGACCTCCTGGGAGGCCTTCGAGCGCGCCGGCATCGACCCCACCACCCTGCGCGAGTCGCGCACCGGCGTCTTCATCGGCGCCGAGGCGCAGGACTACGGCCCGCGCCTGCACGAGGCCACCGAGGGCCTGGAGGGCTACCTGGTCACCGGCAGCGCGCTGAGCGTCGCCTCGGGCCGGCTCTCCTACACCTTCGGCTTCCAGGGCCCGGCCGTCACCATCGACACCGCCTGCTCCTCCTCGCTGGTCGCCCTGCACCTCGCGGTGCAGTCGCTGCGCCGCGGCGAGTGCGGCGTGGCGCTGGCCGGCGGCGTGGCCGTGATGGCCAACCCCGGCTCCTTCATCGCCTTCAGCCGCCAGCGCGGCCTGGCCCCCGACGGCCGCTGCAAGCCCTTCGCGCAGGCCGCCGACGGCACCGCCTGGGGCGAGGGCGTCGGCATGCTGCTGGTCGAGCGGCTCTGCGACGCCGAGCGCAACGGCCACCCGGTGCTCGCCGTGGTGCGCGGCACCGCGATCAACCAGGACGGCGCGTCGAACGGCCTGACCGCCCCGAACGGCCCCGCCCAGCAGCGCGTCATCCGCCAGGCCCTGGCCGACGCCCGCCTGACGCCCGCCGAGGTCGACGCCGTGGAGGCGCACGGCACCGGCACCACCCTCGGCGACCCGATCGAGGCCCAGGCGCTGCTCGCCACCTACGGCCAGCAGCGCCCCGAACACCCGCTGTACCTGGGCTCGCTGAAGTCCAACATCGGCCACACCCAGGCCGCCGCCGGCATCGGCGGCGTGATCAAGATGGTGATGGCGATGCGGCACGGCGTGCTGCCGCGCACCCTGCACGTCGACCGGCCCAGCGAGCACGTGGACTGGAGCGCGGGCGCGGTCGAGCTGCTCACCGAGGCGCTGCCCTGGCCGGAGCTGGACCGCCCGCGCCGGGCCGCCGTCTCCTCCTTCGGCATGAGCGGCACCAACGCGCACGCCGTCATCGAGCAGGCCCCGGCCGCCGCCGCGGAGCCGGTCACCGCCGCGCCCGCGGCCGTCACCCCGGCCGTGCTGCCCTGGGCGCTGTCCGCCCGGACCCCCGAGGCGCTGCGCGGCCAGGCCGAGCGGCTGCTCGCCCACCTGGCCGCCCACCCCGGGCAGCGCCCGGCCGACCTCGGCCACTCGCTGGCCACCACCCGGGCCGGCTTCGAGCACCGCGCGGTGCTGCTGGCCGGTGAGCGCGCGGACTTCGAACGGGCGCTGCGGGCCCTGGCCGACGGCGGCGAGCTGCCCGGACTGGTCCGGGGCACCCCGGTGGCCGGCCGCACGGCGTTCCTCTTCACCGGCCAGGGCAGCCAGCGCCTGGCGATGGGCCGCGAGCTGTACGCGACCTTCCCGGTCTTCGCCACGGCGCTCGACCAGGCCTGCGGCCACCTGGACCTGCAGCTGGACCGCCCGCTGCGCGAGGTGCTGTTCGCCGCCGAGGGCTCCGAGGAGGCCGGGCTGCTGCACCTGACCGCCTACACCCAGCCCGCGCTCTTCGCCGTCGAGGTGGCGCTCTTCCGGCTGGCCGAATCCTGGGGCCTGACCCCGGACGTCCTGGCCGGCCACTCGATCGGCGAACTGGCCGCCGCGCACGCGGCCGGCGTCCTCAGCCTGGCGGACGCGGCGCTGCTGGTCGCCGCCCGTGGCCGCCTGATGCAGGAACTGCCCGGCGGCGGCGCCATGCTGGCCGTCCAGGCCACCGAGGCCGAGGTGCTGGCGCTGCTCGCCGACCGCGCGGACGTCGCCGTCGCCGCCGTCAACGGGCCCCGGGCCGTGGTGATCGCGGGCGACGAGGACGCGGTGGCGGCCCTCGCCGAGCAACTGCGCACCGAGGGGCGCAAGGTCAAGCGCCTGCAGGTCAGCCACGCCTTCCACTCCCCGCGGATGGACGCGATGCTGGACGAGTTCCGGCGCTGCGCCCAGGTGGTGACCTACCGCGCCCCGAAGATCCCGATCGTCTCGACGCTGGACCAGGGCGCCGACCTGACGGACCCCGAGTACTGGGTGCGCCACGTCCGCGAGGCCGTCCGCTTCGCCGACGCCGTCGAGACGCTGGAGCGCGAAGGCGTGCGCACCTTCGTCGAGGTGGGTCCGGACGGCGTGCTGTCCGCGATGGGCCAGGAGTGCGTCACCGAGCCGGTCGCCTTCCTGCCGCTGCTGCGGGCCGGGCGCCCCGAGGTCCACAGCTTCACCGCCGCGCTGGCCCAGGCCCAGGTGCGCGGCAGCGTGCTCGACTGGGACGGCGTCTTCGCCGGCCAGCAGGCCGTCCGGGTCGAGCTGCCCACCTACGCCTTCCAGCGCGAGCGCTACTGGCTGGAGAGCGGCAGCCCGCTCGGCGACGTCGCCGCGATCGGCCAGGGCAGCGCCGACCACCCGCTGCTGGGCGCCGCGGTGGCGCTGGCCGACGTCGACGGCTTCCTCTTCACCGGCCGCCTCGCCCTGGACACCCACCCGTGGCTGGCCGACCACGCGGTGCGGGGCACCGTGCTGCTGCCCGGCACCGCCTTCGTCGACCTGGCGATCCGGGCCGGGGACCAGGTCGGCTGCGACCTGGTCGAGGAACTCACCCTGGAGGCCCCGCTGCTGCTGCCCGAGCAGGGCGGCGTGCAGCTGCAGATCGTGGTCAGCGGCGCCGACGAGCACGGCAGCCGCTCGCTCAGCCTGCACTCGCGGATCGAGGGCGCCCCGGCCGAGGAGCCGTGGACCCGGCACGCCACCGGCGTGCTCGGCGCCGGGGCCGCGCCGGCCGGCTTCGAGCTGACCGCCTGGCCGCCGGCCGGCGCCCGCGCCGTCGACGTCGAGCAGCTGCGCACCGGCCTGATCGAGGCCGGCTTCGGCTACGGGCCCACCTTCCAGGGCCTGCGGGCCGCCTGGCTGCGCGGCAGCGAGATCTTCGCCGAGATCGCGCTGCCCACCGGCACCGAGGAGGACGCCGACCGGTTCGGCCTGCACCCCGCGCTGCTGGACGCCGCCCTGCATGCGCTCGGCGCCGCTGACGGCGCTGACGGCTCCGAGCGCTCCGACGGTGCGCTGCGCGGCGGTCTGCCGTTCAGCTGGACCGGCGTCGCCCTGCACGCCACCGGCGCCGCCGCGCTGCGGGTGCGGGTCGTGCCGCTGGGCCAGGGCGAGGTGGCGCTCGAACTCGCCGACGGCACCGGCGCGCCGGTGATGTCGGTGCGCTCGCTGGCGCTGCGCGAGATCTCCGCCGAGCAGCTGGGCGCCGCCCGCGCCGCGCACCACGAGGCGCTCTTCCGGGTGGAGTGGACGGCGCTGCCCGTCCCCGCCGGTGCTCCCGTCCCCGCCACCGCGCCCGCGCCCGGCCGGTGGGCCGCGCTCGGCGCCTTCGCCGGGGCCGAGACCTTCGCCGACCTGGCGGCGGTGGCGGCGGCCGAGGTGGTGCCGGAGGCGGTGTTCGTGCCGTGTGCGCCGCGCGGCGGCGAGCCGTCGGCGGACGCGGTGCGGGAGGTGACGCACCGGGTGCTGGGCCTGGTGCAGGACTGGCTCGCCGAGGAGCGGTTCGCCGACTCGCGCCTCGTCCTGGTGACCCGGGGTGCGGTCGCGCCGCTGGCGGGGGAGGAGCCGGCCGACCCGGCGCACGCCGCGGTCTGGGGCCTGATCCGCTCCGCGCAGGCGGAGAACCCCGATCGGTTCGTGCTGCTGGACCTGGACGACGCCTCGGCGGCCGCCCTGCCGGCCGCGCTGGTCTCCGGCGAGCCGGAGCTGGCACTGCGTCAGGGAGCTTGCTACGTCAGCAGGTTGGTGCGGGTCGCAGGAGACGACGCGCTCACCGAGCCGGCCGGCGCGGTCGCCTGGCGGCTGGACATCCCGGTCAAGGGAACGCTGGACAACCTGGCGCTGGTCGAGTACCCGGCGGCCGTCGCGCCGCTGGAGGCGGGCCAGGTCCGGATCGGCGTGCGCGCGGCCGGTCTGAACTTCCGTGACGTGCTCAACGCGCTGGGCATGTACCCGGGCAACGCCGGCCTGTTGGGCCTGGAGGGCGCGGGCGTCGTCCTGGAGGTGGCGCCGGACGTCACCGATCTCGCCGTCGGCGAGCGGGTGTTCGGCATCCTGTCCGGCGGCTTCGCGCCCATTGCGGTGACGGACCGCCAGCAGATCGCCCGGATGCCGCAGCAGTGGACCTTCGCGCAGGCCGCCTCGGTGCCGCTGGTCCACCTGACCGCCTACTACGCGCTGGTGGACCTCGCGGACCTGCGGGCGGGCGAGTCGGTGCTGATCCACGCGGCGGCCGGTGGTGTGGGCATGGCGGCGGTGCAACTGGCCCGGCACCTGGGTGCGGAGGTCTACGGCACCGCGAGTGCGGGCAAGTGGGACGCGCTGCGTGAGCTCGGTCTGGACGACGAGCACATCGCCTCCTCGCGTGACCTGGACTTCGAGGAGCGGTTCCGCGCGGCCACCGGTGGCCGGGGCGTGGACGTGGTGCTCGACTCGCTGGCGCGGGAGTTCGTGGACGCCTCGCTGCGGCTGCTGCCGCGCGGCGGGCGGTTCGTGGAGATGGGCAAGACGGACGTCCGCGACCCGGAGCAGGTGGCGGCCGAGCACCCGGGGGTGCGCTACCAGGGCTTCGACCTGATCGAGGCCGGACCCGAGCGCACCGGCAAGATGCTCGCCGCCGTCCTCGCGCTCTTCGAGCAGGGGGCGCTGACGCACCTGCCGATCGCGACCTGGGACATCCACCGCGCGCCGGAGGCCTTCCGCTTCGTCTCGCAGGCCAAGCACATCGGCAAGGTCGTCCTGACCGTCCCGGCCCCGCTGGACCCGGACGGCACCGTGCTGATCACCGGTGCGACCGGCACCCTCGGGGCGCTGGCCGCCCGGCACCTGGTCACCGAGCACGGCGCCCGCCACCTGCTGCTCACCAGCCGGCGCGGCCTCCAGGCCCCGGGCGCGGCCGAACTCGTCGCCGAGCTGGAGCAGTTGGGCGCCACCGTGACGGTCGCGGCCGGTGACGCGGCCGACCGCGCCGCACTCGCCGCGCTGCTCGGCTCACTGCAGCGCCCGCTCACCGCCGTCATCCACACCGCCGGCGTGCTCGACGACGGCGTGCTCTCCTCGCTCACGCCCGAGCGGCTCGACGCCGTGCTGCGCCCCAAGGTGGACGCGGCGCTCAACCTGCACGAGCTGACCGCCGGGCTCGACCTGTCGGCCTTCGTGCTCTACTCCTCGAACGCCGCCACGCTCGGCGGCGCGGGGCAGGCCAACTACGCGGCTGCCAACGCCTTCCTGGACGCGCTGGCCACCCACCGGACCCAGCGCGGCCTGCCCGCCCTCTCCCTCGCCTGGGGCCCCTGGGCCGAGGGCGGCATGGCCGGCACCCTGGACGCCGCCGACCTCCAGCGCCTGGCCCGCGACGGCATGCGCGGCCTGACCAACGCCGAGGGCCTGGCCCTGCTCGACACCGCCGCCGGCCTCGGCCGGGCCGCCCTGCTGCCGATGCACCTCGACGTGACCGCGCTGCGCACCCGGGCCGCCACCGGCGCACTGCCCGCCCTGCTGCGCGGCCTGGTCCGCACCCCGGCCCGGCGCACCGCCCAGGCCGGTGCGGGTGGCGGCTCGGAGCTGCTGCGCCGCCTGGCCGGCCTGCCCGAGGCCGAGCTGGAGCGCGAGCTGCTCGAAGTCCTGCGGGTGCGGGTGGCCGCCGTGCTGGGCCACGCCTCGCCCGAGGTGATCGAGGCCGGCCGGGCGTTCAAGGAGCTCGGCTTCGACTCGCTGACCTCCGTCGAGCTGCGCAACGCGCTCAACACGGCCACCGGCCTGCGGCTGCCGCCCACCCTGATCTTCGACTACCCGACCCCGGCCGCCCTCGCCGAGTACCTGCGCAGCCAGATCGCCGGTGCCCAGCAGCCGGCCACCGCCACCGGCGCGCCGGCCCCCGCCCGTGCGTCCGACGAGGCGATCGCCATCATCGGCATGGCCTGCCGCTACCCGGGCGGCGTGCGCTCGCCGGAGGACCTCTGGCGGCTGGTCACCGGCGGGACCGACGCGATCGGCGCGTTCCCGGCCGGGCGTGGCTGGGACCTGGAGCACCTCTTCGACCCGGACCCGGACCACCACGGCACCAGCTACGTCGACCAGGGCGGCTTCCTGCACGACGTCGGTCTGTTCGACCCCGCGTTCTTCGGCATCTCGCCGCGCGAGGCGCTCGCCATGGACCCGCAGCAGCGCCTGCTGCTCGAGACCTCCTGGGAGGCGATCGAGCGGGCCGGCCTCGACCCGGCCGCCCTGCACGGCAGCCGCACCGGCGTCTTCGCGGGCGTGATGAGCAGCGACTACGCCACCCGGATCGGCGCCGTGCCGGAGGGCGTCGAGGGCTACCTCGGCACCGGCACGGCCGGCAGCGTCGCCTCCGGGCGGATCGCCTACACCCTGGGCCTGGAGGGCCCGGCGGTCTCGGTCGACACCGCGTGCTCCTCCTCGCTGGTCGCCCTGCACCTGGCCGTGCAGGCGCTGCGCCAGGGCGAGTGCACGATGGCGCTCGCCGGTGGTGCCACCGTGATGGCGACACCCGAGGCGTTCATCGACTTCAGCCGCCAGCGCGGCCTGGCCGCCGACGGCCGCTGCAAGGCCTTCTCGGACGCGGCCGACGGGACCGGCTGGGGCGAGGGCGTCGGCATGCTGCTGGTCGAGCGGCTCTCGGACGCCCGGCGCAACGGCCACCCGGTGCTCGCCGTGGTGCGCGGCACCGCGATCAACCAGGACGGCGCGTCGAACGGCCTGACGGCGCCGAACGGTCCCGCCCAGCAGCGCGTCATCCGCCAGGCCCTGGCCGACGGCGGTCTGACGCCCGCCGAGGTCGACGCGGTGGAGGCGCACGGCACCGGCACCGCGCTGGGCGACCCGATCGAGGCGCAGGCGCTGCTCGCCACCTACGGCCAGCAGCGCCCGGCCGAAGCCCCGCTCTGGCTGGGCTCGTTGAAGTCGAACATCGGCCACACCCAGGCGGCGGCCGGCGTCGGCGGCATCATCAAGATGGTCATGGCGATGCGGCACGGCATGCTGCCGCGCACCCTGCACGCCGACCGGCGCTCGGCGAACGTCGACTGGGCGGCCGGTGCGGTCGACCTGCTCACCGAGACCCGCGCGTGGCCCGAGACCGGCCGGCCGCGCCGGGCGGGCATCTCCTCCTTCGGGTTCAGCGGCACCAACGCCCACACCATCGTGGAGCAGGCACCCGTCGCCGAGGCCACGGCGGACACCGAGGCCCCGCGTCCGGTGCCCGCCGCCCTGCCGTGGCTGCTGTCGGCCCGCACCGCCGAGGCGCTGCGCGACCAGGCCCAGGCGCTGCTGACCCACCTGGAGGCCACGCCCGAGGCGACCACCGCCGACCTCGCCTACTCGCTGGCCACCGGCCGCGCGATGCTGGAGCACCGCGCGGTGCTGATCGGCGGCGAGCGTGCGGAGTTCGCCGCCGCGCTGGCGGCGCTGGCCGCCGGCGGCCCGAGCGCCGACGCGGTGCTCGGCACCGCCGGTGCGGCGGGCCGGACGGCGTTCCTGTTCACCGGTCAGGGCAGTCAGCGGGTCGGGATGGGTGCTGAACTGTATGGCGCGTTCCCGGTGTTCGCGGCGGCGTACGACGCGGTCCGCGGGGAGCTGGACCGGTATCTGGGGACGCCGCTGGCCGAGGCGGATGCGTTGTTGGACGAGACGGCGTACACGCAGCCGGCGTTGTTCGCGTTGGAGGTGGCGCTGTTCCGGTTGGTGGAGTCGTGGGGTGTGCGGCCGGACTTCCTGGCGGGGCACTCGATCGGTGAGTTGGCTGCGGCGCATGTGGCGGGGGTGCTGTCGCTGGCGGATGCGGCGCGGTTGGTGGTGGCGCGTGGTCGTCTGATGCAGGCGTTGCCGTCCGGTGGTGCGATGGTGGCGGTGCAGGCGGGCGAGGCGCAGGTGCTGCCGCTGCTGGAGGGCCGCTCGGATGTGGGTATCGCTGCTGTCAACGGGCCTTTGGCTGTGGTGCTTTCGGGTGCCGAGCGGGCGGTGCTGGAGGTGGCCGGGCAGCTGGGTTGCAAGACCAAGCGGCTGAGTGTCAGCCACGCGTTCCATTCGCCGTTGATGGAGCCGATGCTGGCGGAGTTCCGGGCCGTTGTCGCGGAGTTGGGCTTCGGCGCACCGACGATCCCGATCGTCTCCACCTTGGACCGGTCGGCGGACCTGACGGATCCCGAGTACTGGGTGCGTCATGTCCGTGAGGCGGTGCGCTTTGCGGATGCCGTCACGGCCCTGGAGGGCCAGGGTGTGCGCAGCTTCGTGGAGTTGGGCCCGGACGGTGTGCTGTCCGCGATGGGGCAGGAGAGCGTCTCCGTCGAGGGTGCCGTCTTCGTGCCGGTGCTGCGTGGCGAGCGCCCGGAGGTCCGCACGCTGACCACCGCGCTCGCCCGGCTCCAGGTGCGGGGCATCGCCGTGGACTGGCCGGCGTTCTTCGCGGGCACCGGTGCCCGCCGGGTCGACCTGCCCACCTACGCCTTCCAGCGCCAGTGGTACTGGCTGGAGAACGCCGCCACCCCGGCCCCGGGCGCGGCGCCGACCGATGCCGTGGACGCCGACTTCTGGGCGGCCGTCGACAGCGGTGACCTGGACACCCTCACCGCCGCTCTCGACCTGGGCGGCGACCAGCCGCTCAGCTCGGTGCTGCCCGCGCTCTCGGCCTGGCGCCGCAAGAGCCGCGAGCAGGCGACCGTGGACGGCTGGCGCTACCGGGCCGGGTGGCGGCCGGTGCGCGAGCCGGCCGCCCGCCCGGCGGTCGGCGACTGGCTGCTGGCCGTCCCGGCCGGCGCGGCCGAGGACGCCGCCACGCTCGCCGTGCTGCGGGCGCTGACCACGCGGGGCGTCGAGCCCCGCCTGGTCGAGCTCGGCGGCGGCGACACGCCGCGTGCGGCCGTGGCGCAGCTGCTGCGGGAGACGCTCGACGACCAGGTCTCGCCGGCCGGTGTGCTGTGGCTGCCCGCGCTCGACGGCGACCCGGCCCGCACCGCCACCGTGGTCCAGGCGCTGGGCGACGCGGGGATCACCGCGCCGCTCTGGTGCCTGACCCGCGGCGCCGTCTCGACCGGCCGGACGGACCGCACGGCCACCCCCGAGCAGGCCCGGCTCTGGGGCCTGGGCCGGGTGGTGGCGCTGGAGCACCCCGACCGCTGGGGCGGTCTGATCGACCTTCCGGTGACGCTGGACCAGCGCGCCCTCGCCCGGCTGGCCGGCGTGCTGGGCGGCGCCGAGGACCAGGTCGCCCTCCGGGCCTCGGGCCTGTTCGCCCGGCGCCTGGTGCGCTCCATGCGGGGCGAGGCCGTCGGCTGGCGGCCGTCCGGCACCGTGCTGGTCACCGGCGGCACGGGTGCGCTGGGTGCCGAGGTGGCGCGCTGGCTGGCCCGCAACGGCGCCGAGCAGCTGCTGCTCGCCGGCCGGCGCGGCCCGAACGCCCCGAGCGTGGACGAACTGACCGACGAGCTGGCCGCACTGGGTGCCACGGCGACGGTCGCGGCGTGCGACGTGGCCGACCGCGCGGCGCTGGCCGAGCTGTTGGCGGCCCACCCCGTCACCGCCGTCTTCCACACCGCCGGGGTGCTCGACGACGGCCTGCTCGACGACCTCACCGCCGAGCGGTTCGCCGCCGTGGCCCGGCCCAAGGTGGACGCCGCCCGCAACCTGCACGAACTGACCGGCGAGCTCAGCGCGTTCGTGCTCTTCTCCTCGATCGCGGGCACCATCGGCAGCGCGGGGCAGGCCAACTACGCGGCGGCCAACGCCTATCTGGACGCGCTCGTCGAGCAGCGCCGGGCCGACGGCCTGCCCGCCACCGCGATCGCCTGGGGCCCGTGGGCCCGGGGCGGCATGGCCGTTGACCCGGCCGTCGAGCAGCGGCTGCGCCGTGACGGCCTGCCGCCGATGGACCCGGCCCTGGCCGTCGCCGCCCTCCAGCAGGCCCTGGACCACGGCGACGGCGCCCTCATGGTGGCCGACCTCGCCTGGGACCGCTTCCTGCCGGGCTTCACCGCCGCCCGGCCCAGCGAGCTGTTCGGCGACCTCCCGGAGGCCCGGCCCGCCACCGGTGGCGCCACCGGCACGCTGCCGGGCACCGCCCCCGACACCCTGGCCGGCCGGCTCGCCGGCCTCGCCCCGGCCGACCAGCAGCGAGCCCTGCTCGACCTGGTCCGCAGCGCGGTCGCCGCCGTCCTGGCGCACGGCGACGCGGAGACGATCGAGTC
This sequence comes from Kitasatospora sp. NBC_01302, assembly GCF_035976515.1. Lineage (NCBI taxonomy): Bacteria > Bacillati > Actinomycetota > Actinomycetes > Kitasatosporales > Streptomycetaceae > Kitasatospora > Kitasatospora sp. NBC_01302. The sequence goes on along the minus strand of NZ_CP108404.1, from coordinate 1,764,217 downwards.
GGGCCGGGCGTTCAAGGAGCTCGGCTTCGACTCGCTGACCGCCGTCGAACTGCGCAACCGGCTCGGCGCGGCCACCGGCCTGACCCTGCCGACCACCCTGGTCTACGACTACCCGACGGCCGCCGCGCTCGCCGGCCACCTGCACGCCGAACTGCTCGGCCGGCACACCGCCGCCGCGACGCCGGCCCTGCGCGCCGCGGGAGCCGAGGACGAGCCGATCGCCATCGTCGCGATGAGCTGCCGCTTCCCCGGCGGCGTCAGCAGCCCCGAGCAGCTCTGGCAGCTGCTCGTCGCGGGCACCGACGCGATGTCCGGCCTGCCGGAGGACCGCGGCTGGAACACCGACGCGCTCTACGACCCGGACCCGGAGCGGGTCGGAAAGATCTACACCCGCGAGGGCGGATTCCTCTACGACGCCGCCGAGTTCGACCCCGCCTTCTTCGGCATCTCGCCCCGCGAGGCGCTGGCGATGGACCCGCAGCAGCGCCTGCTCCTGGAGACCACCTGGGAGGCGTTCGAGCGGGCCGGCATCGACCCGGACACCCTGCGCGGCAGCCGGACCGGCGTCTTCGCGGGCACCAACGGCCAGGACTACCTCGCGCTGCTGATGAACTCGCCGGAGGAGCTGGAGGGCCACCTCGGCACCGGCACCTCCGCCAGCGTGCTGGCCGGCCGCCTCTCCTACACCTTCGGGCTGGAGGGCCCGGCGGTCACCGTCGACACCGCCTGCTCCTCCTCGCTGGTCGCGCTGCACCTCGCGGTGCAGGCGCTGCGCAACGGCGAGTGCACGCTCGCCGTGGCCGGCGGTGCGACCGTGATGGCCACCCCTGACACCTTCCTCGACTTCAGCCGCCAGCGTGGGCTGTCGGCCGACGGCCGCTGCAAGGCCTTCTCGGCCGCCGCCGACGGCACCGCGTGGGGCGAGGGCGCGGGCGTGCTGCTGGTCGAGCGGCTCTCGGACGCGCGGCGCAACGGGCACCCGGTGCTGGCGGTCGTGCGCGGCTCGGCGGTCAACCAGGACGGCGCGTCCAACGGTCTGACCGCCCCGAACGGCCCCGCCCAGCAGCGCGTCATCCGCCAGGCGCTGGCCGACGCCCGCCTGACGCCAGCCCAGGTCGACGCGGTGGAGGCGCACGGCACCGGCACCGCGCTGGGCGACCCGATCGAGGCGCAGGCGCTGCTCGCCACCTACGGCCAGGAGCGGGCGGCCGAAGCCCCGCTCTGGCTGGGCTCGTTGAAGTCGAACATCGGCCACACCCAGGCCGCCGCCGGTCTCGCCGGCGTCATCAAGATGGTCATGGCGATGCGCCACGGCGTGCTGCCCCGGACCCTGCACGCGGACGAGCCGACCCCGCACGTGGACTGGACGGCGGGCGCGGTCGCCCTGCTGACCGAGGCCACCACCTGGCCGGGGACCGGCGAGCCGCGCCGGGCGGGCGTCTCGTCCTTCGGGTTCAGCGGCACCAACGCCCATGTGGTCCTGGAGCAGGCGCCGGAGGCCGCCGAGCCGGTCGCCGGGGCGACGGTGTCGCCGTCGGTGCTGCCGGTGGTCCTCTCCGCGCGGGACGCGGAGGCGCTGCGTGCGCAGGCCGAGCGGCTGCTGTCGGCGGTCGCGGACGTCGAACTCGCCGACGCTGCCTACTCGCTGGCGACGACGCGTGCGGCCCTGGAGCAGCGTGCCGTGATCGTCGCCGGTGAGCGGGACGAACTGCTGGGCGGGCTGGCCGCGTTGGCGGCGGGGGAGTCGGTGGCGCAGGTCGTCACGGGCTCGGTGGTGGAGGGGCGGACGGCGTTCCTGTTCACTGGGCAGGGCAGTCAGCGGGCCGGGATGGGTGCTGAACTGTACGGCGCGTTCCCGGTGTTCGCGGCGGCGTACGACGCGGTCCGCGGGGAGCTGGACCGGTATCTGGGGACGCCGCTGGCCGAGGCGGATGCGTTGTTGGACGAGACGGCGTACACGCAGCCGGCGTTGTTCGCGTTGGAGGTGGCGCTGTTCCGGCTGGTGGAGTCGTGGGGTGTGCGGCCGGATTTCCTGGCGGGGCACTCGATCGGTGAGTTGGCTGCGGCGCATGTGGCGGGGGTGCTGTCGCTGGCGGATGCGGCGCGGTTGGTGGTGGCGCGTGGTCGTCTGATGCAGGCGTTGCCGTCCGGTGGTGCGATGGTGGCGGTGCAGGCGGGCGAGGCGCAGGTGCTGCCGCTGCTGGAGGGCCGCTCGGATGTGGGTATCGCTGCTGTCAACGGGCCTTTGGCCGTGGTGCTTTCGGGTGCCGAGCGGGCGGTGCTGGAGGTGGCCGGGCAGCTGGGTTGCAAGACCAAGCGGCTGAGTGTCAGCCACGCGTTCCATTCGCCGTTGATGGAGCCGATGCTGGCGGAGTTCCGGGCCGTCGTCGCGGAGTTGGGCTTCGGCGCGCCGACGATCCCGATCGTCTCCACCTTGGACCGGTCGGCGGACCTGACGGATCCCGAGTACTGGGTGCGTCATGTCCGTGAGGCGGTGCGTTTCGCGGATGCCGTCACGGCCCTGGAGGGCCAGGGTGTGCGCAGCTTCGTGGAGTTGGGCCCGGACGGTGTGCTGTCCGCGATGGGGCAGGAGAGCGTCTCCGTCGAGGGTGCCGTCTTCGTGCCGGTGCTGCGTGGCGAGCGCCCGGAGGTCCGCACGCTGACCACCGCGCTCGCCCGGCTCCAGGTGCGGGGCATCGCCGTGGACTGGCCGGCGTTCTTCGCGGGCACCGGTGCCCGCCGGGTCGACCTGCCCACCTACGCCTTCCAGCGCCGCCGCTTCTGGCCGCGCACGCCGATCACGGCCGCCGGTGACGTCGCATCGATCGGCCTCGGTGCGGCCGGTCACCCGCTGCTCGGCGCCAGCGTCGAACTGCCGGGCTCCGACGGCGTGGTGTTCGCCGGCCGGCTCTCGGTGCAGTCGCACCCGTGGCTCGCGGACCACGTCGTGATGGGCTCGATCCTGCTGCCGGGCACCGCCTTCGTGGAACTGGCGATCCGGGCCGGCGACCAGGTCGGCTGCGAGGTGCTGGAGGAGCTGACGCTGGAGGCTCCGCTCGTCCTGCCCGAGCGCGGCGGCGTCCAGCTCCGGCTGGCGCTCAGTGCCGTCGACGAGTCCGGCCGCCGCCCGCTGACCATGCACTCCCGCCCGGAGGACGCGCTCGCCGAGGAGCCGTGGACCCGGCACGCCACCGGTGTGCTCGCGCCCGGCTCGGCCGCCGCGCCCGGCTTCGAGCTGGCCGAGTGGCCGCCGGCCGGTGCGACCGCGGTCGGCGTCGAGGACCTGTACGAGCGGCTGGCCGCCGCCGGCTTCGGCTACGGCCCGGTGTTCCAGGGCCTGCGCGCCGCCTGGCGCCACGAGGGCGACGTCTACGCCGAGCTCCGGCTGCCCGAGGCCGCGCACGAGGACGCCGCCGGCTACGGCCTGCACCCGGCCCTGCTGGACGCCGCGCTGCACGCGCTCGGCCTGGACATCACCGGCCCCGAAGGCGACGAGGCCCCCAGGCAGGCCCGCATCCCGTTCGCCTGGAACGGCGTGAGCCTCTACGCGAGCGGCGCCACCGCGCTGCGGCTGCGGCTCTCCGAGCGCAACCAGGAGACGGCGGCACTGCTGCTGGCCGACGAGTCCGGACAGCCGGTCGCCTCGATCGAGTCGCTGGTCTCCCGCGAGGTCTCCGACACCCAGGTGCACGCCGCGCGCGGCGGCTTCGTGGAGTCGCTCTACCGGGTGGAGTGGGCCGCGCTGCCGGTCTCCGCCGCGCCGGCCGGCTGCTGGGCCGTGCTGGGTGCCGAGGCGTTCGGTGCGGCTGCCTTCGCCGACCTGCCCGCGCTGGGTGCGGCGGTGGACGGCGGCCTGACCGCGCCCGACGCGGTCTTCCTGACGCTGGGAGCGGCGAGCGAGGCCGGCGCCGCGGCAGTGCGCGAGGTGCTGCACCGCGCGCTCGCCGTGGTCCAGGCGTGGCTGGCGGACGAGCGGTTCGCCGGCTCGCGGCTGGTGCTGGTGACCAGCGGCGCGGTGGCGGCCGACGCGAGCGGCGTCACCGACCTGGCGCAGGCCCCCGTCTGGGGCCTGGTCCGCGCCGCACAGGGAGAGAACCCCGACCGCCTGGTGCTGCTCGACCTCGACGGCGGGGACTTCTCCCGCGAGGCCCTGTCGGCCGCGCTGGCCGCGGGCGAGCCCGAACTGGCCGTCCGTGCGGGCACCTTGCGTGCGCCGCGTCTGGCGCGGGTGGCGGCGGCGGTCGAGTCGTCGCCGGTCGAGCCGGTGCCGGTCTTCGATGCGGACGGCACGGTGCTGGTGACCGGCGCCTCCGGTCTGCTGGGCACTCTGGTGGCCCGGCATCTGGTGGCCGAACACGGGGTGCGCAGCCTGCTGTTGGTGTCGCGTCGTGGTGGGCAGGCGCCGGGGGCGGACGAACTGGTGACCGAGCTGGCCGCGTTGGGTGCCAGCGCGGTCGTCGCGGCGTGCGATGTGGCGGATCGTGACGCGCTGGCGGCGCTGCTTGCCGAGCACCCGGTGTCGGCGGTGGTGCACACCGCGGGGGTGCTGGACGACGGGATCGTCTCCTCGCTGACGCCCGAGCGGCTGGACACGGTGCTGCGCCCGAAGCTGGACGCGGCCCTCAACCTGCACGAACTGACGGACGACCTGAGCGCGTTCGTGCTCTTCTCGTCCGCCGCCGGCACGATGAGCAGCCCCGGCCAGGGCAACTACGCCGCCGCGAACGTCTTCCTGGACGCGCTCGCCAGCCGGCGCCGCGCCCAGGGCCTGGCCGCCACCTCGCTCGCCTGGGGCCCGTGGGCCGACAGCAGCGGCATGGTCGGCAGCCTGGACGAGCTCGACGTCCAGCGGATGAGCCGCGGCGGTATCCACGGGCTCTCCGCCGCCGAGGGCCTGAGCCTGCTCGACGCGGCCACCGCCACGGGCGAGGCCGCCCTGGTGCCGATCCGCCTCGATCTCGCCGCGCTGCGTGCCCAGGCGGCGGCCGGCACCCTGCCCGCCCTGCTGCGCGGACTGGTGCGGGTCCCGGCCCGCCGGGTCGCCCGGTCGGGTGCGGCCGGTGGCTCGGAGCTGACCGCCCGTCTGCTGGCGCTGCCGGCTGGTGAGCGTGAGGCCGCGCTGCTGGAGCTGGTCTGCGGTCGGGTGGCGGCGGTGCTCGGTTATGCGGATGCGGGTGCGGTGGAGGCGGGTCGGGCGTTCAAGGAGTTGGGCTTCGACTCGCTGACGGCGGTGGAGCTGCGCAACGAGCTGAACGGGGTGACCGGTCTGCGGCTGCCCGCCACGCTGATCTTCGACTACCCGAGCCCGCTGGCCCTGGCGGCCTTCCTGCTCGCCGAGCTGCTGGGCGACGCGGTGGCGACGTCCGTGACCGGCCCGGCTCCGGCTGCTGCCGATGACCCGATCGCGATCGTCGGCATGGCCTGCCGCTACCCGGGTGGTGTGGAGTCGCCCGAGGACCTGTGGCAGTTGGTCTTCTCCGGTTCGGACGCCGTTTCGGGCTTCCCGGCCACCCGTGGCTGGGATCTGGCGAGCCTCTACCACCCGGACCCGGACCACCAGGGCACCTCGTATGTCCGCGAGGGCGGTTTCCTGCACGACGCGGGCATGTTCGACCCGGCGTTCTTCGGGATCTCGCCGCGTGAGGCGCTGGCGATGGACCCGCAGCAGCGGCTGCTCCTGGAGACCTCCTGGGAGGCCGTCGAGCGGGCGGGCATCGACCCGGCGACGCTGCGCGGCAGCCGGACCGGGGTCTTCGCGGGCGTGATGTACCACGACTACGCCACCGGGATCAGCGAGCTGCCGGACGGCGTCGAGGGCTACCTGGGCACCGGTGTGTCCGGCAGCATCGCCTCCGGTCGGGTCGCCTACACCTTCGGTCTCGAAGGCCCGGCCGTGACGGTCGACACCGCCTGCTCGTCCTCGCTGGTGGCGCTGCACTGGGCGATCCAGGCGCTGCGCAACGGCGAGTGCACGATGGCGCTCGCCGGTGGTGTCACCGTGATGGCCACGCCCGAGACCTTCGTCGACTTCAGCCGCCAGCGCGGGCTCTCGGCCGACGGGCGCTGCAAGGCGTTCTCGGGCGACGCGGACGGCACGGGGTGGGGTGAGGGTGTCGGCATGCTGCTCGTGGAGCGGTTGTCGGACGCCGAGCGCAACGGGCACCCGGTGCTAGCGGTGGTGCGGGGTTCGGCCGTCAACCAGGACGGCGCCTCGAACGGTCTGACGGCGCCGAACGGTCCCTCGCAGCAGCGGGTGATCCGCCAGGCCCTGGCCAACGCGGGTCTGTCGGCCGAGAGCATCGACGTGGTGGAGGCGCACGGGACGGGGACGCCGTTGGGTGACCCGATCGAGGTGCAGGCGTTGCTGGCGACGTATGGCCAGGAGCGTTCGGCGGAGCGGCCGTTGTGGTTGGGGTCGTTGAAGTCGAACATCGGTCACACGCAGGCGGCGGCGGGTGTCGGCGGGATCATCAAGATGGTGATGGCGATGCGGCATGGTGTGCTGCCGCGCACCCTGCATGTGAACGAGCCGTCGCCGAAGGTGGATTGGGCTTCGGGCGCGGTGGATTTGCTGACCGAGGCGCGGGAGTGGCCGGCGAGCGGTGGGCCGCGTCGTGCGGCGGTGTCCTCCTTCGGCATCAGTGGCACCAACGCCCACACGATCCTGGAGTTCGCGCCGACCACCGAGGTCCGGCCGGCCGCCGCACCTGCCGGTGTGGTGCCGTTGGTGCTGTCGGCGAAGAGCGGTGCGGCGCTGGAGGGGCAGGCGGCGCGGCTGTTGACCCGGCTCACGGAGCGGCCCGAGGTCGGCCTGCTGGATGTGGGCCACTCGCTGCTGGCCTCGCGCTCGGTCTTCGAGCACCGGGCGGTGGTGGTCGCGGGCGACCGCGAGACGGCGGAGCGCGGCTTGGCGGCGCTGGCCTCGGGTGGGGTCGCGGCGGAGGTGGTGCGCGGGGTGACCGGCTCGGCGGGGAAGGTCGCGTTCGTCTTCCCGGGCCAGGGCTCGCAGTGGGCCACGATGGGTGCTCGGCTGTGGGAGGAGTCGGCGGCGTTCCGGGCCTCGATCGAGGCCTGCGGCGTGGCGCTGGCGCCCTTCGCCGACGGCTGGTCGCTGGAGGACGTCCTGCTCGGCCGGGCCGGTGAGGCGTGGTTGGAGCGGGTGGAGGTGGTGCAGCCGGTGTTGTGGGCGGTGATGGTGTCGCTCGCGGAGGTGTGGCGGGCGGCGGGGGTCCGTCCGAGCGCGGTGATCGGTCACTCGCAGGGGGAGATCGCGGCGGCGGTGGTGGCCGGTGCGCTGTCGCTGGAGGACGGCGCCAAGGTCGTCGCGTTGCGCAGCAAGGCGATTGCTGCGGGGTTGGCGGGCAGGGGCGGCATGGTGTCGGTGGCGCTGCCGGTGGCGGGGGTGCGCGAGCGCCTGGCCGGATGGGGTGAGGCGCGGGTGTCGGTGGCGGCGGTGAACGGGCCGTCGTCGGTGGTGGTGTCGGGTGAACCTGCCGCGTTGGACGAGTTGTTGGTCTCGTGTGAGGCGGAGGGGGTGCGGGCGCGGCGGGTGCCGGTGGACTACGCGTCGCACTCGGCGCAGGTGGAGTCGATCCGGGGCGAGTTGCTGGAGCTGTTGGCGGGGATCGAGCCGCGCGCTGGACAGGTCCCGCTGGTGTCGACGGTGACGGGTGAGGTGGTGGACGGTTCCGGGATGGATGCGGAGTACTGGTTCACCAATCTGCGGGCGACGGTGGAGTTCGAGAACGCGGTCACCGCGCTGCTGGCGGAGGGCTTTGGGACGTTTGTCGAGGTGAGTGCGCATCCGGTGCTGGCGATGGCGGTGCAGGAGGGCATCGAGGCGGCCGGGCGGGATGCGGTGGCGTTCGGGACGCTGCGGCGTCACGAGGGTGGTCCGGAGCGGCTGTTCGCCTCGCTGGCCGAGGCGCATGTGCGCGGGATCGCGGTCGACTGGGCGGGCTTCCTGGCCGACCGGGGCGCGCGGCGGGTCGAGCTGCCGACCTACGCGTTCCAGCGCGAGCGCTACTGGCTGGAGTCGGACGGCTCGGTCGCCCGGCCCGAGGCCGTGCTCGACGAGGTGGACTCCCGCTTCTGGGAAGCCGTCGAGCGCGGCGACCTCGCGGAGCTGACCGGCACCGCCGATCTGGACGGTGACCAGCCGCTGAGCTCGGCCCTGCCGCTGCTGTCGGCCTGGCGCCGCCGGCACCGCGAGCAGACCGTGATCGACGGCTGGCGCTACCGGGACAGCTGGCTGCCGGTCGCGGATGCCACGTCGGTTGCGCTGTCGGGCAGTTGGCTGGTGGTGGTTCCGGCGTCGTTGGCCGAGGATCCGGCGGTGCTGGGTGCGGTGGCGGTGCTGACCGGGCGCGGTGTGACGGTGCGTCAGGTCGAGGTGGATGCGGCGGTGGTCGGGCGTGGTGCGCTGGCGGAGCTGCTGGCCGGTGTGACGGCTGATGGGGTGCTGTCGTTCCTGGCGTTGGACGAGTCGGTGTCGGTGGCTGGTTCGTTGGCGTTGGTGCAGGCGTTGGGTGATGCCGGGGTGGGTGGGCCGTTGTGGTGCCTGACGCGTGGTGCGGTGTCGGTGGGTGGTGCGGAGCGGCTGGTCGGTGCGGTGCAGGCGCAGGTGTGGGGTCTGGGCCGGGTGGTGGCGTTGGAGCATCCGGAGCGTTGGGGTGGTCTGATCGACCTTCCCGAGGTGCTGGACGAGGGTGCGTTGTCGCGGCTGGCGGGTGTGCTGGCGGGTCTGGGTGGTGAGGATCAGGTCGCGGTGCGGGCGTCGGGTGTGTTCGGTCGTCGTCTGGTTCGGGCTGGGCGTGGGGAGGCGGTGGCGTGGCGGCCGTCGGGCACGGTGTTGGTGACGGGTGGCACGGGTGCGTTGGGTGCTGAGGTGGCGCGTTGGCTGGTGCGTACCGGTGCCGAGCGGTTGCTGCTGACGAGTCGGCGTGGCCTGGAGGCTCCGGGTGCGGTGGGGCTGCGGGAGGAGTTGGCCGTGTTGGGTGCGGAGGTCACGGTCGCGGCGTGTGATGTGGCGGACCGTGAGGCGTTGGCGGCGTTGCTGGCGGTGCATCCGGTGTCGGCGGTGTTCCACACGGCGGGTGTGCTGGATGACGGTGTGCTGGAGGGGCAGACGCCGCAGCGGTTCGCTGCGGTGGCTCGTCCGAAGGTGGATGCGGCGCGCAATCTGCATGAGCTGACGGACGGGTTGGACGCGTTCGTGCTGTTCTCGTCGATGGCGGGTTCGGTCGGCAGTGCGGGTCAGGCCAACTATGCGGCGGCGAACGCGTTCCTGGACGCTCTGGCGGAGCAGCGGCGGGCCGATGGTCTGGCCGCGACCTCGATCGCCTGGGGTGCCTGGGCGGAGGCGGGGTTGGCGACCGAGGAGGTGGTGGCCGACCGGCTGCGCCGTGACGGTGTGGTGGGGATGGCGCCGGCGCTGGGGATCACCGCGCTGCAGCAGGCCCTGGAGAACGGCGACGTCACTGTCACCATCGGCGACATCGTCTGGGAGCAGCTCGCCCCCGAGTTCGCGGCCGTCCGGCCCGGCAACCTGTTCGACGAGATCCCGGAGGTCCAGCGCCTGCGGGCCGCTGCCGCCCAGCCGGGCGGCACGGACACCGCCGCCGGGCCCGGCACCTCGCTGGCCGGTCGTCTGGCGGGTCTGTCGCCGGTGGAGCAGGACCGGGCGCTGCTGGAGCTGGTGCGGGCGCAGGTGGCGGCGGTCCTCGGTTACGCGGACGCGAGTGCGGTGGAGGCGGGCCGGGCGTTCAAGGAGCTGGGCTTCGACTCGCTGACGGCTGTCGATCTGCGCAACCGGATGAACGCGGCGACGGGTCTGCGGCTGCCGGCCACGTTGGTCTTCGACTATCCGTCGGCGGCCGTGCTGGCCGAGCACCTGCGCTCCGAACTGCTGGGCGCCGCACAGCCGTTGTCCACGGCCGTGCCGGCCACTTTCGCCTCGGCCGCCGGTCTCGCCGACGAGCCGATCGCCATCGTTGCCATGAGCTGCCGCTTCCCCGGCGGCGTCAGCACCCCCGAGCAGCTCTGGGACCTGCTGATCGCCGGTGGCGACGCGGTGGTGGACTTCCCGGCCGACCGCGGCTGGGACCTCGACTCGCTCTTCGACGACGACCCCGAGCAGCTCGGCAAGATCTACACCCGTAAGGGCGCCTTCCTGCAGGACGCGACCCGGTTCGACCCCGCGTTCTTCGGCATCAGCCCGCGCGAGGCGACCACCATGGACCCGCAGCAGCGGCTGCTCCTGGAGACCTCCTGGGAGGCGTTCGAGCGGGCGGGCATCGACCCCGCCGTGCTGCGCGGCAGCCAGGCCGGCGTCTACATCGGGACCAACGGCCAGGACTACATCTCGCTGCTGGGCGACGGCCAGGAGGGGGTGGAAGGGCACCGCCTGACGGGCACGGCCACCAGTGTGCTGGCCGGGCGCCTCTCCTACACCTTCGGGCTGGAGGGTCCGGCGGTCTCGGTCGACACCGCGTGCTCGGCCTCGCTGGTCGCTCTGCACCTCGCGGTGCAGGCGCTGCGCAGCGGTGAGTGCTCGTTGGCGCTGGCCGGCGGTGTCACCGTGATGTCGACGCCGGATCTGTTCATCGAGTTCAGCCGTCAGCGCGGGCTGTCCGTCGACGGCCGGTGCAAGGCGTTCGCCGGTGCGGCGGACGGCACGGGCTGGGGCGAGGGCGCGGGCATGCTGCTGGTGGAGCGGCTCTCCGACGCGCAGCGCAACGGGCACCCGGTGCTGGCGATCGTGCGCGGCTCGGCCGTCAACCAGGACGGCGCGTCCAACGGCCTGACGGCCCCGAACGGGCCCTCGCAGCAGCGGGTGATCCGGGCGGCGCTGGCTTCGGCCGGGCTGACCGCCGACCAGGTCGACGCGGTGGAGGCGCACGGCACGGGCACCCGACTGGGCGACCCGATCGAGGCACAGGCGCTGCTCGCCACCTACGGCCAGCAGCGGCCGGCCGACCAGCCGCTGTGGCTGGGGTCGATCAAGTCGAACATCGGCCACACCCAGGCGGCGGCCGGTGTCGCGGGCGTGATCAAGATGGTCATGGCGATGCGGCACGGCATGCTTCCCCGCACCCTGCACGTCGACGAGCCCACCCCGCAGGTGGAGTGGTCGGCGGGCGCGGTCACGCTGCTGACCGAGGCCACCGCCTGGCCGCAGACCGGCGCCCCGCGCCGGGTCGGCATCTCGGCCTTCGGCGTGAGTGGCACGAATGCGCACACGATCCTGGAGCAGGCACCGGAGACCGCGCCGGAGCCGGTCACCGAGGCGACGGTGTCGCCCGCGGTGCTGCCGGTGGTCCTCTCGGCGCGGGATGCGAACGCGCTCCGTGCGCAGGCCGAGCGGCTGCTGTCGGCGGTCGCGGGCGTCGAACTCGCGGATGCGGCCTACTCGCTGGCGACGACGCGCGCGGCCTTCGAGCAGCGTGCCGTGATCGTCGCCGGTGAGATGGACGAACTGCTGGGCGGGCTGGCCGCGTTGGCGGCGGGGGAGTCGGTGGCGCAGGTCGTCACGGGCTCGGTGGTGGAGGGGCGGACGGCGTTCCTGTTCACCGGTCAGGGCAGCCAGCGGGCCGGGATGGGCACTGAACTGTACGGCGCGTTCCCGGTGTTCGCCGATGCCTACGACGCGGTCCGCGGGGAGCTGGACCAGTACCTGGAGACGCCGCTCGGCGAGGCCGACGCGTTGATCGACGAGACGGCCTACACGCAGCCGGCGCTCTTTGCGCTCGAAGTGGCGCTGTTCCGGCTGGTCGAGTCCTGGGGTGTGCGGCCGGACTTCCTGGCCGGTCACTCGATCGGTGAGCTGGCCGCCGCGCACGTCGCCGGGGTCCTGTCCCTGGCGGATGCGGCGCGGTTGGTGGACGCGCGTGGCCGCCTGATGCAGGCGCTGCCTGCCGGTGGTGCGATGGTCGCGGTGCAGGCTGCCGAGGCGCAGGTGCTGTCGCTGCTCGACGGCCGCTCCGATGTCGGTATCGCCGCCGTCAACGGCCCGACGTCCGTGGTGCTTTCAGGCGCGGAGCAGGCGGTGCTCGACGTTGCGGCGCAACTGGACTGCAAGACCAAGCGCCTGACCGTCAGCCACGCGTTCCACTCACCGCTGATGGAGCCGATGCTCGCCGAGTTCCGCGCGCTCGCCGCCGAACTGACCTTCCACGCCCCGACGATCCCGATCGTCTCCACCCTCGACCAGTCCGCCGACCTGACGGACCCCGAGTACTGGGTGCGCCACGTCCGCGAGGCCGTCCGCTTCGCCGACGCGATCGCCACCCTGGAGCGGCACGGCGTCCGTACCTTCGTCGAGCTGGGCCCCGACGGCGTGCTCGCCGCGATGGGCCAGGAGATCGCCACCGCCGAGCGGACCGCCTTCGTGCCTGTTCTCCGCGCGGGCCGCCCCGAGGTCCGCAGCGCGGTCACTGCGCTCGCCCAGGCGCACGTCCGCGGCATCCCCGTCGACTGGCCGGCGTTCTTCGCAGGCACCGGCGCCCGCCGGATCGACCTGCCCACCTACCCCTTCCAGCGCCAGCACTACTGGCCCGAGCACCCGTTCGCCGGCACCGGTGACGTCGCGGCGGCCGGTCTGGCCCCCGCCGGGCACCCGCTGCTCGGTGCGGCCGTCCCGCTCGCCGCTGCCGACGGCTTCCTCTTCACCGGCCGCCTCTCGGTGCAGTCGCACCCGTGGCTGGCCGACCACGTCGTGCTGGGCTCGGTGCTGCTGCCGGGCACGGCCTTCGTGGAGCTGGCGATCCGGGCGGGCGACCAGGTGGGCTGCGAGGTGTTGGAGGAGCTGACGCTGGAGGCTCCGCTCGTCCTGCCCGAGCACGGCGGGGTCCAGGTGCAGCTCTCGGTGGAGGCCGCCGACGCCTCGGGCCGGCGCGTGGTGAGCCTGCACTCCAGGCCGCAGGACGCGCTCGCCGAGGCGCCGTGGACCCGGCACGCCACCGGTGTGCTCGCGCCCGGCTCGGCCGCCGCGCCCGGCTTCGAGCCGGCCGAGTGGCCGCCGGCCGGTGCGACCGTGGTCGGCGTCGAGGACCTGTACGAGCGGCTGGCCGCGGCCGGCTTCGGCTACGGCCCGGTGTTCCAGGGCCTGCGCGCCGCCTGGCGCCTGGGCGAGGACGTCTACGCCGAGGTCCGGTTGCCGGAGGCCGCGCACGGCGACGCCGCGCGCTTCGGCCTGCACCCGGCCCTGCTGGACGCCGCGCTGCACGCGGTGGGTCTCGGCGAGCTGTTGGCGAGCGACGGCGGCGGGCGGCTCCCGTTCGCCTGGAACGGGGTGACCCTGCACGCGACCGGCGCCTCGGCGGTCCGGGTGCGGATGTCCCCGGCGGGCCGTGACACGGTCGCGCTGGTGCTGGCGGACGAGTCGGGCCGGCCGGTCGCGTCGGTCGACGCACTGGCGATGCGCGAGGTCTCCGAGGAGCAGATCCGCGCAGCCGGTGGCGAGTTCACGGACTCGCTCTTCCAGGTGGCCTGGCAGAACCTGCCGGTGGCGGCGGCCGGTGCGGCCGGGCGCTGGGCGGCGCTGGGCGCCGAGGCCTTCGGCGCGGCTCGGTTTGCCGATCTCGCCGCGCTGGGTGCGGCGGTGCAGGACGGCCTGACCACCCCGGAGGCGGTCTTCCTGTCCCTGGACAGTGCATCGACCGTGCGTGAGGCGCTGCACGGCGTGCTCGCCGTGGTCCAGGTGTGGCTGTCGGACGAGCGGTTCGCCGGCTCGCGGCTGGTGCTGGTGACCCGGGGCGCGGTGGCGGTCGACACGAGCGGCGTCACCGACCTGGTGCACGCGCCGGTCTGGGGTCTGGTGCGCTCGGCGCAGTCCGAGAACCCCGGCCGCTTCGTGCTGCTCGACCTCGACGGTCAGCAGACGCCCGGCCCGATCGCCGGTGCCTTGGCCTCCGGCGAACCGGAGTTGGCGATCCGCGCGGGCGAGGTCCTGGTGCCCCGTCTGGCGCGGGTGGCGGCGGCGGTCGAGTCGTCGCCGGTCGAGCCGGTGCCGGTCTTCGATGCGGACGGCACGGTGCTGGTGACGGGTGCCTCGGGCACCCTGGGCACTCTGGTGGCCCGGCATCTGGTGGCCGAACACGGGGTGCGCAGCCTGCTGTTGGTGTCGCGTCGTGGTGCGCAGGCGCCGGGTGCGGACGAACTGGTGGCCGAGCTGACCGTGTTGGGTGCCAGCGCGGTCGTCGCGGCGTGCGATGTGGCGGATCGTGCTGCGCTGGCGGCGCTGCTTGCCGAGCATCCGGTGTCGGCGGTGGTGCACACCGCGGGTGTGCTGGACGACGGGATCGTCTCCTCGCTGACCCCCGAGCGGCTGGACACCGTGCTGCGCCCGAAGCTGGACGCGGCCCTCAACCTGCACGAACTCACCGACGACCTGAGCGCGTTCGTCCTCTACTCGTCCGCCGCCGGCACCTTCGGCGGCCCGGGCCAGGGCAACTACGCCGCCGCGAACGTCTTCCTGGACGCACTCGCCACCTGGCGCCGCGCCCAGGGCCTGGCCGCCACCTCGCTCGCCTGGGGCGCCTGGGCGAACGGCGGCATGATCGGCAGCCTGGCCGAGGCCGACGTCCAGCGGATGAGCCGCGGCGGTGTGCAGGGCATGTCCGCCGCCGAGGGCCTGGCGCTCTTCGACGCCGCCTGCGCCGCCGACCAGGCCGTGCTGGTGCCGATGCGTCTCGACTTCGCCGCGCTGCGTGCCGAGGCCGCGGCCGGGACCCTGCCGCCGCTGCTGCGCGGCTTGGTCCGGGTGCCGACCCGACGAGCCGTCGAAGCCGGTACCGCCGGCGCGGCGACCGGCTCCGCCCTGGTGCGGACGCTGACCGCGCTGCCGGCCGGTGAGCGTGAGGCCGCGCTGCTGGAGCTGGTCTGCGGTCGGGTGGCGGCGGTGCTCGGTTATGCGGATGCGGGTGCGGTGGAGGCGGGTCGGGCGTTCAAGGAGTTGGGCTTCGACTCGCTGACGGCGGTGGAGCTGCGCAACGAGCTGAACGGGGTGACCGGTCTGCGGCTGCCCGCCACGCTGATCTTCGACTACCCGAGCCCGCTGGCCCTGGCGGCCTTCCTGCTCGCCGAGCTGCTGGGTGACGCGGTGGCGACGTCCGTGACCGGCCCGGCTCCGGCTGCTGCCGATGACCCGATCGCGATCGTCGGCATGGCCTGCCGCTACCCGGGTGGTGTGGAGTCGCCCGAGGACCTGTGGCGGTTGGTCTTCTCCGGTTCGGACGCTGTTTCGGGCTTCCCGGCCACCCGTGGCTGGGACCTGGCGAGCCTCTACCACCCGGACCCGGACCACCAGGGCACCTCGTATGTCCGCGAGGGCGGTTTCCTGCACGACGCGGGCATGTTCGACCCGGCGTTCTTCGGGATCTCGCCGCGTGAGGCGCTGGCGATGGACCCGCAGCAGCGGCTGCTGCTGGAGACCTCCTGGGAGGCCGTCGAGCGGGCGGGCATCGACCCGGCGACGCTGCGCGGCAGCCGGACCGGGGTCTTCGCGGGCGTGATGTACCACGACTACGCCAGCGGGATCAGTGAGCTGCCCGAGGGCGTCGAGGGACACATCGGCACCGGGGTCTCGGGCAGCATCACCTCGGGCCGGGTCGCCTACACGCTGGGCCTGGAGGGCCCGGCGGTCACCGTCGACACCGCCTGCTCGTCCTCGCTGGTGGCGCTGCACTGGGCGATCCAGGCGCTGCGCAGCGGCGAGTGCACGATGGCCCTGGCCGGCGGTGTGGCGATCATGTCCACCCCGGAGGTCTTCGTGGACTTCAGCCGCCAGCGCGGGCTCTCGGCCGACGGGCGCTGCAAGGCGTTCTCGGGCGACGCGGACGGCACGGGCTGGGGCGAGGGTGTCGGCATGCTGCTCGTGGAGCGGTTGTCGGACGCCGAGCGTAACGGGCACCCGGTGCTGGCGGTGGTGCGCGGCAGTGCGGTCAACCAGGACGGTGCGTCCAACGGCCTCACAGCCCCGAACGGTCCCTCGCAGCAGCGGGTGATCCGCCAGGCGCTGACGGCAGCCGGGCTGACGGCCGATCAGGTGGATGCGGTGGAGGCGCACGGGACGGGGACGCCGTTGGGTGACCCGATCGAGGCGCAGGCGTTGCTGGCGACGTATGGCCAGGAGCGTTCGGTGGAGCGGCCGTTGTGGTTGGGGTCGTTGAAGTCGAACATCGGTCACACGCAGGCGGCGGCGGGTGTCGGCGGGATTATCAAGATGGTGATGGCGATGCGGCATGGTGTGCTGCCGCGCACCCTGCATGTGAACGAGCCTTCGCCGAAGGTGGATTGGGCTTCGGGTGCGGTGGAGTTGCTGACCGAGGCGCGGGAGTGGCCGGCGAGCGGTGGGCCGCGTCGTGCGGCGGTGTCGTCGTTCGGGATCAGTGGCACCAACGCTCATGTGGTTCTGGAGCAGGTTCCGGAGCCGGTGGTCGTGTCGGTGAGCGAGTCGGTGGCCGCGAGTGGTCCGGTGCCGCTGGTGCTGTCGGCGAAGAGTGGTGCGGCGTTGGCGGGGCAGGCTGCGCGGTTGCTGTCGCTGCTCGCGGAGCGTCCCGAGGTCGGCCTGCTGGATGTGGGCCACTCGCTGTTGGCCTCGCGCTCGGTCTTCGAGCACCGGGCGGTAGTGGTCGCGGGCGACCGCGAGACGGCGGAGCGCGGCTTGGCGGCGCTGGCCTCGGGTGGGGTCGCGGCGGAGGTGGTGCGCGGGGTGAGCGGCTCGGCGGGGAAGGTCGCGTTCGTCTTCCCGGGCCAGGGCTCGCAGTGGGCCGCGATGGCGGTCGAACTGCTGGAGTGCTCGCCGGTGTTCGCGCAGCGGATGGCGGAGTGTGCGGCGGCGCTGGCGCCGTTCGCGGACGGCTGGTCGCTGCTGGACGTGGTACGGGGTGCGGCCGGTGAGGCGTGGTTGGAGCGGGTGGAGGTGGTGCAGCCGGTGTTGTGGGCGGTGATGGTGTCGCTGGCGGAGGTGTGGCGGGCGGCGGGGGTTCGTCCGGCGGCGGTGGTGGGTCATTCGCAGGGGGAGATCGCGGCGGCGGTGGTGGCTGGTGCGTTGTCGCTGGAGGACGGCGCCAAGGTCGTCGCGTTGCGCAGCAGGGCGATTGCTGCGGGGTTGGCGGGCCGGGGCGGCATGGTGTCGGTGGCGCTGCCGGTGGCGGGGGTGCGCGAGCGGCTGTCCGCTTGGGGTGAGGAGCGGGTGTCGGTGGCGGCGGTGAATGGGCCGTCGTCGGTGGTGGTGTCGGGTGAACCGGCGGCACTGGACGAGCTGTTGGCCTCGTGCGAGGCGGATGGGGTGCGGGCGCGGCGGGTGCCGGTGGACTACGCCTCGCACTCGGCGCAGGTGGAGGCGATCCGGGGCGAGCTGCTGGAGCTGCTGGCGCCGGTTCGTCCCCGGGCCGGTGCGGTGCCGTTGTTGTCGACGGTGTCGGGCGCGTGGGTGGACGGTTCCGGGATGGATGCGGAGTACTGGTTCACCAACCTGCGGGCGACGGTGGAGTTCGAGAACGCTGTCGGCACGCTGCTCGCGGAGGGCTTTGGGACGTTCGTCGAGGTCAGTGCGCATCCGGTGCTGGCGATGGCGGTGCAGGAGGGCATCGAGGCCGCCGGGCGCGATGCGGTGGCGTTCGGGACGCTGCGCCGTCACGAGGGTGGTCCGGAGCGGCTGTTCGCCTCGCTCGCCGAGGCGCATGTCCGCGGCATCCAGGTGGACTGGTCTGGCTTCCTGGCCGACCGGGGCGCGCGGCGGGTCGAGCTGCCGACCTACGCGTTCCAGCGCGAGCGCTACTGGCTGGAGGCGCCCACGTCCGTGGCAGCCGTTGCGCCGGTCGACGAGGTGGACGCCCGCTTCTGGGAAGCCGTCGAGAGCGAGGACCTGGCCGCGCTGGCCGCGACCCTGGAGGTCGAGGGCGGCAGCGAGCTGAGTGCCGTCCTGCCGATGCTGTCGGCCTGGCGCCGGCAGAGCCGGGAGCAGTCGGTGATCGACGGCTGGCGCTACCGGATCGACTGGCTGCCGGTGGCAGACACCGGCTCGGTTGCGCTGTCGGGCAGTTGGCTGGTGGTGGTTCCGGTGTCGCTGGCCGAGGATCCGGCGGTGCTGGGTGCGGTGGCGGTGCTGACCGGGCGCGGTGTGACGGTGCGTCAGGTCGAGGTGGATGCGGCGGCGGCCGGGCGTGGTGCGCTGGCGGAGCTGCTGGCCGGTGTGACGGCTGATGGGGTGCTGTCGTTCCTGGCGTTGGACGAGTCGGTGTCGGTGGCTGGTTCGTTGGCGTTGGTGCAGGCGTTGGGTGATGCCGGGGTGGGTGGGCCGTTGTGGTGCCTGACGCGTGGTGCGGTGTCGGTGGGTGGTGCGGAGCGGCTGGTCGGTGCGGTGCAGGCGCAGGTGTGGGGTCTGGGCCGGGTGGTGGCGTTGGAGCATCCGGAGCGTTGGGGTGGTCTGATCGACCTTCCCGAGGTGTTGGACGAGGGTGCGTTGTCGCGGCTGGCGGGTGTGCTGGCGGGTCTGGGTGGTGAGGATCAGGTCGCGGTGCGGGCGTCGGGTGTGTTCGGTCGTCGTCTGGTGCGGGCTGGGCGTGGGGAGGCGGTGGCGTGGCGGCCGTCGGGCACGGTGTTGGTGACCGGTGGTACGGGTGCGTTGGGTGCTGAGGTGGCGCGTTGGCTGGTGCGTACCGGTGCCGAGCGGTTGCTGCTGACGAGTCGGCGTGGCCTGGAGGCTCCGGGTGCGGTGGGGCTGCGGGAGGAGTTGGCCGTGTTGGGTGCGGAGGTCACGGTCGCGGTGTGTGATGTGGCGGACCGTGAGGCGTTGGCGGCGTTGCTGGCGGCGCATCCGGTGTCGGCGGTGTTCCACACGGCGGGTGTGCTGGATGACGGTGTGCTGGAGGGTCAGACGCCGGAGCGGTTCGCTGCGGTGGCCCGTCCGAAGGTGGATGCGGCGCGCAATCTGCATGAGCTGACCGACGGGTTGGACGCGTTCGTGCTGTTCTCGTCGATGGCGGGTTCGGTCGGCAGTGCGGGTCAGGCCAACTATGCGGCGGCGAACGCTTTCCTGGACGCTCTCGCGGAGCAGCGGCGGGCCGATGGTCTGGCCGCGACCTCGATCGCCTGGGGTGCCTGGGCGGAGGCGGGGTTGGCGACCGAGGAGGTGGTGGCCGACCGGCTGCGCCGTGACGGTGTGGTGGGGATGGCGCCGGCGCTGGGGATCACCGCGCTGCAGCAGGCCCTGGAGAACGGCGACGTGACCGTCACGATTGCCGCCGTTGCCTGGGAGAAGGTGGCGGCCGAGACCGCCGCTGTTCGTCCGAGTCGCCTCTTCGACGAGATCCCCGAGGCCCGCACGGTCATGGAGGCCGCGCTCGCCTCGGCTCCTGCCGCGAACAGCGAGTCCTCGCTGGCCGGTCGTCTGGCGGGTCTGTCGCCGGTGGAGCAGGACCGGGCGCTGCTGGAGCTGGTGCGGGCGCAGGTGGCGGCGGTCCTCGGTTACGCGGACGCGAGTGCGGTGGAGGCGGGCCGGGCGTTCAAGGAGCTGGGCTTCGACTCGCTGACGGCCGTCGATCTGCGCAACCGGATGAACGCGGCGACGGGTCTGCGGCTGCCGGCCACGTTGGTCTTCGACTATCCGTCGGCGGCCGTGCTGGCCGAGCACCTGCGCTCCGAACTGCTGGGCGCCGCACAGCCGTTGTCCACGGCGGTGCCGGCCACTTTCGCCTCGGCCGCTGGTCTCGCCGACGAGCCGATCGCCATCGTTGCCATGAGCTGCCGGTTCCCCGGCGGCGTCAGCACCCCCGAGCAGCTCTGGGACCTGCTGATCGCCGGTGAGGACGCGATCGGCGGGTTCCCGACCGACCGCGGCTGGGACATCGAGAACCTCTACCACCCGGACCCGGACCACCAGGGCACCACGTACGCCCGCGGCGGTGGATTCCTCGACAGCGCCACGGAGTTCGACCCGACCTTCTTCGGCATCTCGCCCCGCGAGGCGCTGTCGATGGACCCGCAGCAGCGGCTGCTCCTGGAGACCTCCTGGGAGGCGTTCGAGCGGGCGGGCATCGACCCGGCGGCGCTGCGTGGCAGCCAGGCCGGTGTCTTCATCGGCACCAACGGCCAGGACTACGCGAACCTGCTCGTCGACGGCCTGGAAGGGGTGGAGGGGCACCGTCTGACGGGCACGGCCACCAGCGTCATCTCCGGCCGCCTCTCCTACACCTTCGGGCTGGAGGGTCCGGCGGTCTCGGTCGACACCGCGTGCTCGGCCTCGCTGGTCGCCCTGCACATGGCGGTGCAGGCGCTGCGCAGCGGTGAGTGCTCGTTGGCGCTGGCCGGCGGCGTCAGCGTGATGTCGACGCCGGATCTGTTCATCGAGTTCAGCCGTCAGCGCGGGCTGTCCGTCGACGGCCGGTGCAAGGCGTTCGCCGGTGCGGCGGACGGCACGGGCTGGGGCGAGGGCGCGGGCATGCTGCTGGTCGAGCGGCTCTCCGACGCGCAGCGCAACGGGCACCCGGTGCTGGCGGTCGTGCGCGGCTCGGCCGTCAACCAGGACGGCGCGTCCAACGGCCTGACGGCCCCGAACGGGCCGTCGCAGCAGCGGGTGATCCGCCAAGCACTGGTGAACGCCCGACTGACCGCCGAGCAGGTCGACGCGGTGGAGGCGCACGGCACGGGCACCCGGCTGGGCGACCCGATCGAGGCGCAGGCGCTGCTGGCCACCTACGGCCAGGACCGGCCGGCCGAACGGCCGCTGCTGCTCGGCGCGGTGAAGTCGAACATCGGTCACACCCAGGCGGCGGCCGGTGTGGCGGGCGTGATCAAGATGGTCATGGCGATGCGGCACGGCATGCTGCCCCGCACCCTGCACGTCGACGAGCCGACCTCGCACGTCGAGTGGTCGGCGGGTGCGGTCACGCTGCTGACCGAGGCCACCGCCTGGCCGCAGACCGGCGCCCCGCGCCGGGTCGGCATCTCGGCCTTCGGCATCAGTGGAACGAATGCGCACACGATCCTGGAGCAGGCACCGGAGACCGCGCCGGAGCCGGTCACCGAGGCGACGGTGGCGCCCGCGATGCTGCCGATGGTCCTCTCGGCGCGGGATGCGAACGCGCTCCGTGCGCAGGCCGAGCGGCTGCTGTCGGCGGTCGCGGGCGTCGAACTCGCGGATGCGGCCTACTCGCTGGCGACGACGCGCGCGGCCTTCGAGCAGCGTGCCGTGATCGTCGCCGGTGAGATGGACGAACTGCTGGGCGGGCTGACCGCGTTGGCGGCGGGGGAGTCGGTGGCGCAGGTCGTCACGGGCTCGGTGGTAGAGGGCCGGACGGCGTTCCTGTTCACCGGTCAGGGCAGCCAGCGGGCCGGGATGGGTGCTGAACTGTACGGCGCGTTCCCGGTGTTCGCGGAGGCGTACGACGCGGTCCGCGTGGAGCTGGACCAGTACCTGGAGACGCCGCTCGGCGAGGCCGACGCGTTGCTGGACGAGACGGCCTACACGCAGCCGGCGCTCTTCGCGTTGGAGGTGGCGCTGTTCCGGCTGGTCGAGTCCTGGGGTGTGCGGCCGGACTTCCTGGCGGGGCACTCGATCGGTGAGCTGGCCGCCGCGCACGTCGCCGGGGTCCTCTCCCTGGCGGATGCCGCCAAGCTGGTGGCCGCGCGTGGCCGCCTGATGCAGGCGCTGCCTGCCGGTGGTGCGATGGTCGCGGTGCAGGCTGCCGAGGCGCAGGTGCTGTCGCTGCTCGCCGACCGTTCCGATGTCGGTATCGCCGCCGTCAACGGCCCGACGTCCGTGGTGCTTTCGGGCGCGGAGCAGGCGGTGCTGGAGGTGGCCGGGCAGCTGGGCTGCAAGACCAAGCGCCTGACCGTCAGCCACGCGTTCCACTCCCCGCTGATGGAGCCGATGCTCGCCGAGTTCCGCGCGCTCGCCGAGCAGCTGACCTTCCACGCCCCGACGATCCCGATCGTCTCCACCCTCGACCAGTCCGCCGACCTCGCCACCCCCGAGTACTGGGTACGCCACGTCCGCGAGGCCGTCCGCTTCGCCGACGCCATCGCCACCCTGGAGCAGCAGGGCGTGCGCACCTTCGTCGAACTGGGCCCCGATGGAACCCTCACCGCACTCGCCCAGGAGTCCGCCACCGCCGAGCGGACCGCCTTCGTGCCCGTTCTCCGCGCGGGCCGCCCCGAGGCGCGCAGCGCGGTCGCCGCGCTCGCCCAGGCCCACGTCCGCGGCATCCCCGTGGACTGGTCGGCGTTCTTCGCCGGCACCGGCGCCCGCCGGATCGACCTGCCCACCTACCCCTTCCAGCGCCAGCACTACTGGCCCGAGCACCTGCCCGCTGCCGCCGCCACCCTCACCGGTGAGAGCCGGACCGGGGCGCAGGCCACGGATGCCCGGTTCTGGGAGGCCGTCGAGAGCGAGGACCTGGCCGCGCTGGCCGCGACCCTGGAGGTCGAGGGCGGCAGCGAGCTGAGCGCCGTCCTGCCGGTGCTCTCCGCCTGGCGCCGCCAGCAGCGGGAGCAGTCGGTGGTGGACGGCTGGCGCTACCGGATCACCTGGAAGCCGCTCGCCGCCGAGCCGACGGGACGCCTGAACGGCTGCTGGCTGCTGGTTGTCCCGGCCGCACGGGCCGAGGACGCCAGGGTCGCCACGACCGCACAGGCGCTGACGGCGGCGGGCGCCGAGGTCCACCGCTTCCCGGTGGAGGCCGCGGCCTGCGATCGCGCCGCGCTGGCCGAGGCGCTGCGCGCCGCGGCCGCCGGGGCCGCCGATCTGGTCGGCGTGGTCTCGCTGCTCGCGCTGGACGAGGAGCCGCATCCGACCCACCCCGTGCTGCCTGCCGGGCTGGCCGCGACCGCGGTGCTGACCCAGGCGCTCGGTGACGCGGAGATCGGCGCGCCGCTGTGGTGCGTGACCAGTGGTGCGCTGGCGACCGGTCCGGCCGACACCGCCGGCAGCCCGGCCCAGGCGCAGGTCTGGGGCCTGGGGCGGGTGGTGGCGCTGGAGCACCCGGAGCGCTGGGGCGGCCTGGTCGACCTCCCGTCGACCGTCGACCGGCGCGCGGCCACCAGCCTGGCGGCCGTCCTCGCCGACACCGACACGAGCACAGGCACAGGCACAGGCACGGGCACGGGCACGGGCACGGGCACGGGCACGAAGCCGAGCACGGGCGCAGGCGCAGCCACCGGCACGAGCGCGAGCACGGGCCCGGGCACGCGCCCGGAGGCCGGCGCCGGTGAGGACCAGCTGGCGATCCGCCGCTCGGGCGTCCTGGTCCGCCGCCTGGCGCGGGCGGCCCGGCCGCAGGCGTCCGTCCCGGCCTGGAAGCCGCGCGGCACGGTGCTGGTCACCGGCGGCACGGGTGCGCTGGGTGCCGAGGTGGCCCGCTGGCTGGCCCGCAACGGCGCCGAGCACCTGGTGCTCACCGGGCGCCGCGGTGCCGACGCCCCAGGCGCCGAAGAACTGCGCCAGGAGCTGGCGGAGTTGGGCGCCCGGGTCACCCTGGAGGCCTGTGACGTGGCCGACGGCCCGGCCGTGGCGGCGCTGCTCAAGCGCCTCACCGCGGAGGAGCCCGGCGGCACCCCGCTGCGTGCGGTCGTGCACGCGGCCGGGGTCACCCAGGACACCGCGCTGACCCACAGCGACCTGGGCGAGCTGTCCTGGGTCATGGACGCCAAGGTCTCCGGCGCGGTCCACCTGGACGCGGCGCTGGGCGAGACCGACCTGGACGCCTTCGTGCTCTTCTCCTCGATCGCCGGGGTGTGGGGCAGCGGTGGCCAGGCGGGCTACGCGGCGGCCAACGCCTTCCTGGACGCGCTCGCCGAGCGCCGTCGGGCCGCCGGCCTGGTGGCCACCTCGGTCGCCTGGGGTCCGTGGGGCGAGATCGGCATGGCGGCCGAGGACCCGCAGGCCGCCGAGCAGTTGCGCCGCCGCGGCCTGCGGGTGCTGGCGCCGGAGCTCGGCATCGCCGCCCTCCAGCAGGCGCTGGACCACCAGGAGACGGCGCTGACGGTCGCCGACGTGGACTGGGCGCTGTTCGCCCCGGCCTTCGCCGCGGCCCGGCCCCGCCCGCTGCTCGACGAGGTCCCCGAGGCCCGAGCGGCGCTGGCGGTCGGCACGCCCGCCGACGAGGGCGACGGGGCCGAGCAGTCGGCGGCCTTCGTGGAGCGGCTGCGGGCACTGCCCGCCGCCGAACGGGACCGCACCCTGCTCGACCTGGTGCGCGCCGAGGTCGCCGCCGTCCTCGGCTACGCCGGGGCCGGCGCGGTCGACGCCGACCGGGCCTTCAACGAGCTGGGCTTCGACTCGCTCACCGCCGTCGAGCTGCGCAACCGCCTCACCGTGGCCAGCGGGCTGCGCCTGCCGACCAGCCTGGTCTTCGACTACCCGAACCCCAAGGCGCTGGCCGAGCACCTGGGCGCGGAGATCGTCCCCGACGCGGTCGACTCCGCGGCGCCGGTGCTGGCCGAGCTGGACGCGCTCGACCAGCGGCTCACCGCGATGTCCGCCGACGACGCCGACCGCGCCCGGGTCACGGCCCGGCTCCAGGCGCTGATGGCGAAGTGGACCGCGACCGAGGACGCGGCGGACGGCGCCGAGGACGAGGAGTTGGCGAACGCGTCGGCCGACGACCTCTTCGACATCATCAGCCGTGAATTCGGCCGGGACTGAGGGGACCGGGATGACTCCCGCACCGACCGACCCGCCCGCGGCCCCTCGTGCCGCGGCGGACCACCGGACCACCGATCACCACCGGACCACCGACCACCCGACCTCCGAGCATCACCCGACCTCCGAGCATCACCCGACCTCCGAGCATCACCCGACCCCCGATCACCCCCCGGCCGATCAGCACACGATCGACCAGCTCCTGACCGCGATTTTCCGCGCCCCGACCGCACGTGTCCCGGCTTCCCCGAAGGTGGCCCACTGATGGCAGACGAAAAGAAGCTCCTCGACCACCTCAAGTGGATGACGGCCGAGCTGCGCAGGACCACCCGCAGGCTGCGCGAGGTCGAGGACGCCGAGCAGGAGCCCATCGCGATCGTGGCGATGAGCTGCCGCCTGCCCGGTGGCGTGCGCTCGCCCGAGGACCTCTGGCAGCTGGTCGCCGCCGGCGGGGACGCCATCACCCCGTTCCCGGCCGACCGCGGCTGGGACGTCGACGGCCTCTACCACCCGGACCCGGACCACCCCGGCACGGTCTACGCCACCGGCGGCGGCTTCCTGCACGACGCGGGGCGCTTCGACGCGGAGTTCTTCGGCATCTCGCCGCGCGAGGCGCTCGCGATGGACCCGCAGCAGCGACTGCTCCTGGAGGCCTCCTGGGAGGTGGTCGAGCGGGCCGGGATCGACCCGGGCACCCTGCGCGGCAGCCGGACCGGCGTCTACGTCGGTGGCAGCTACCAGGGCTACGGCTCGGAGCTGGCGGAGGTGCCGGAGGGCGTCGAGGGGCGGCTGCTGACCGGCAACGCGACCAGCGTGCTCTCCGGCCGGATCGCCTACACGCTCGGTCTGGAGGGGCCGGCCGCCACTCTGGACACCGCCTGCTCCTCCTCCCTGGTCGCCCTGCACTGGGCCTGCCAGGCACTGCGCCGGGGCGACTGCTCGCAGGCGCTGGTCGGCGGCGTCACGGTGATGGCCACCCCGGACGTGTTCATCGAGTTCAGCCGCCAGCGCGGCCTGGCGGCCGACGGGCGCTGCAAGTCCTTCGCCGCCGGGGCCGACGGCACCGGCTGGTCCGAGGGCGTCGCGATGCTGCTGGTCGAACGGCTCTCGGACGCCCGCCGCAACGGGCACCCGGTGCTGGCCGTGGTGCGCGGCAGCGCGGTCAACCAGGACGGCGCCTCGAACGGTCTGACGGCGCCGAACGGCCCGGCCCAGCAGCGGGTGATCCGCCAGGCGCTGGGTGACGCCCGGCTGACGCCCGACCAGGTCGACGTGGTCGAGGCGCACGGCACCGGCACCACGCTGGGCGACCCGATCGAGGCGCAGGCCCTGCTGACCGCCTACGGTCGCGAGCGGGCCGCCGAACGCCCGCTCTGGCTCGGCTCGTTGAAGTCCAACATCGGCCACACCCAGGCGGCGGCCGGTGTCGCGGGCGTGATCAAGATGGTGATGGCGATGCGGCACGGCGTGCTGCCGCCGACCCTGCACGTGGACGAGCCGACCCCGCACGTGGACTGGACGGCGGGCGCGGTCTCGCTGCTGACCGAGGCCGTCGACTGGCCGGCGACCGGCGAGCCCCGGCGGGCCGCGGTCTCCTCCTTCGGGGTGAGCGGCACCAACGCGCACACCATCCTGGAGCAGGCGCCGGAGCCGGTCGAGACCGAGGGCGAGACCGGCGAGGAGGCGGCGGCACACGCCGGGAGCGCCGTGGTGCGCACCGCCGTGGTGCCGTGGCTGCTGTCGGCGAAGAGCGCGGCTGCGCTGCAGGCCCAGGCCGCGCGGCTGCTCGCCCACCTGGCCACCGACCCCGGCGGTGACCGCGGCCACGACCCGGTCGACCTCGGCTACGCGCTGGCGACCACCCGGGCCGTGCTGCCGCAGCGCGCGGTGCTGGTCGCCGGCGAACCGGAGGAGTTCCGCCGCGAGCTCCAGGCGCTGGCGGCGGGCGAGCACGGCGGCGCGCGGCTCGTGCGGGGCGAGGCCGGCGACGGCAAGCTCGCCTTCCTCTTCACCGGCCAGGGCAGTCAGCGGGCCGGCATGGGGGCCGAACTCTACGCCGCCTTTCCGGCGTTCGCCGACGCCTACGACGCGGTCTGCGCCGCGCTGGACCCGTACCTGGCGACGCCGGTCGGCGAAGCCGACGCGCTGCTCGACCAGACCGCCTACACCCAGCCGGCGCTCTTCGCGCTGGAGGTGGCGCTGTTCCGCCTCGTCGAATCCTGGGGCCTGACACCGGACTTCCTGGCCGGGCACTCGATCGGCGAGTTGGCCGCCGCGCACGTCGCGGGCGTCCTCTCGCTGGCCGACGCGGCCGAACTGGTCGCCGCGCGCGGCCGGCTGATGCAGCAACTCCCTGCCAGTGGTGCGATGGTGGCCGTGCAGGCGAGCGAGGCGGAGGTGCTGCCGCTGCTCGCGGGCCGCGAGCACGAGGTGGGCATCGCCGCCGTCAACGGCCCGTTGGCCGTGGTGGTCTCGGGTGCCGAGCAGGCCGTGGCGGAGATCGCCGCACAACTCGCCGAACGGGGCCGCAAGACCAGGCGGCTGACCGTCAGCCATGCGTTCCACTCGCCGCTGATGGAGCCGATGCTCGCCGAGTTCCGCGCGATCGCCGCCGGACTCACCTTCCACGCCCCGACGATCCCGATCGTCTCCACCGTCGACCAGTCCGCAGACCTGACGGACCCCGAGTACTGGGTGCGCCACGTCCGCGAGGCCGTCCGCTTCGCCGACGCCATCGCCACCCTGGAGCAGCAGGGCGTGTGCACCTTCGTGGAGCTGGGCCCCGACGGCACCCTCAGCGCGATGGGCCAGGAGTCCGCCGGCACCGCCGCGTTCGCCCCGGTGCTGCGCGCCGACCGCCCCGAGGCCGAGACGGTGCTGACCGGCGTCGCGCTGGCCCAGGTCCGCGGCGCCGCGCTGGACCGGGAGGCGCTCTTCGCGGGGCGGTCCGCGCAGCGCGTCGAGCTGCCCACCTACGCGTTCCAGCACGACTGGTACTGGCTGGAGTCGGGCGGCGCGGGCACCACGGCCGCGGCGGCGGCAGCCTCCACGGCCGCGCCGGATGCGGACTTCTGGGCGGCCGTGGAGCGCGAGGACGTCGACGCGCTCGCCGCGACCCTCGCCGTGCACGACGAGACCGCGCTGGGCACGCTGCTGCCCGCCCTGTCGGCCTGGCGCCGGCAGAGCCGCGAGCAGTCCACCGTGGACGGCTGGCGCTACCGGGCCGGCTGGCAGCCGGTCACCGACACCCCGGCCGGAACGCTGACCGGGACCTGGCTGCTGGTGCTCCCGGCCGGGCACCGCGACGACGCCCTCGTGCGGGACCTGGCGCGGGTGCTGACCGCGCGCGGCGCGACGGTCCGGCTGCTGGAGCCGGCCGGCACCGAGCGCGGCAGCCTCGCCGGCGAGCTGCTCGCCACCCTCTCCGACGCGCCCTCGCCCCTCGCCGTCCTCTCGCTGCTCGCGCTGGACGAGGCTGCCTCGGTGGCCGGCACGCTCGGGCTGCTCCAGGCGCTGGGGGACACCGGCTTCGAGTCGCCGCTCTGGTGCGTGACCCGGGGCGCGGTCTCCATCGGTGGCGCGGACCGGCTGGCCAGCCCCGTGCAGGCCCAGCTCTGGGGCCTGGGCCGGGTGGCGGCGCTGGAACAGCCGGAGCGCTGGGGCGGGTTGATCGACCTGCCGCAGCACGCGGACGACCGCGTGCTCTCCCGCCTGGCCGACGCCCTGACCGGGGTCGGCGGCGAGGACCAGCTGGCCGTTCGTGCCACCGGTCTGCTCGCCCGCCGCCTGGTCCGCGCCCCGCGCGGCACGGCGACCGCGTGGCAGCCGTCCGGAACGGTGCTGGTCACCGGTGGCACGGGCGCGTTGGGCGCCGAGGTGGCGCGTTGGCTGGCCCGCAACGGTGCCGAGCAGCTCGTGCTCGCCGGTCGGCGTGGCCCGGACGCCCCGGGTGCGGCCGAGCTGGTCGCCGAGCTGGGCGCGTTGGGTGCCACGGCGACGGTGGTGGCGTGTGATGTGGCCGACCGGGCGGCGCTGGCCGGGCTGTTGGCGGCGCACCCGGTCTCGGCCGTCTTCCACACCGCCGGGGTGCTGGACGACGGAATGCTCGACGGCCTGACGGCCGAACGCTTCGCCGCCGTGGCCCGGCCGAAGGCGGACGCCGCCCGCCATCTCCACGAACTCACCGACGGACTCAGCGCGTTCGTGCTCTTCTCGTCCACCGCCGGCACGATCGGCAACCCCGGCCAGGCCAACTACGCGGCGGCCAACGCCTATCTGGACGCACTGGCGGAGCAGCGCCGGGCCGACGGCCTGCCCGCCACGGCGATCGCCTGGGGCCCGTGGAGCAGCGGCGGCATGGCCGCCGACGGGGCGCTGGAGCAGCGGCTGCGCCGCGAGGGCGTGCCGCCGATGGACCCGGCGTCGGCGATCACCGCGCTGCACCAGGCACTGGAGAACGGCGACGGCACGCTCGCGGTCGCCGACATCAGCTGGCAGCTGCTGCTCGGCGGTGCCACCGGCAGCCGCCGAGCCACCACGCTGTTCGACGCGATCCCCGAGGCCCGCCAGGCCCTGGCGGCCGCTGCCGCCGGCGCGGCCACCGACCAGCAGGCGCAGCACGGGCCGCTGGCCCAGCGGCTGGCCGCCCTCGCCCCCGCCGAGCGGGAGCGCGCGCTGCTCGACGCCGTCCGCACCGAGGTGGCCGCCGTGCTCGGCTACCCCGGCCCGGACGCGGTGGACCCGGCCCGGGCGTTCAAGGAGCTGGGCTTCGACTCGCTGACCGCCGTCGAGCTGCGCAACCGCCTGAACGCCGTCACCGCCCTGAGCCTGCCCAGCACCCTGGTGTTCGACTACCCGACCACGACTGCGCTGGCCGGCCATCTGCGCGGTGAGTTGCTCGGTGCGGGGCAGGCTGAACCAACGGCGTTCGTGGCGCGGGCGGTTGACGACGAGCCGATCGCGATCGTGGCGATGAGCTGCCGGTTCCCGGGGGGCGTTGCGACGCCCGAGGAGCTGTGGCGGCTGCTGGCCGCGGGTGGCGATGCGATCTCCGGTTTCCCGACCGACCGTGGTTGGGACCTGGCCGCGCTCTTCGGCGAGGGCGAGACACAGTCCTCGCACACCCGCAGCGCCGGTTTCCTCTCCGGTGTGGCCGAGTTCGATCCGACCTTCTTCGGGATCTCGCCGCGTGAGGCGCTGTCGATGGACCCGCAGCAGCGGCTGCTCCTGGAGACCTCCTGGGAGGCGTTCGAGCGGGCGGGCATCGACCCGGCCACCCTGCGTGGCAGCCAGGCCGGCGTCTTCATCGGCACCAACGGCCAGGACTACCTCGCCCTCGCCGCCTCCTCGGCGGACGAGCTGGCGGGCCAGCTCGGCACCGGCACCGCGGCGAGCGTGGTGTCGGGTCGGTTGTCGTACACCTTTGGTCTGGAGGGGCCGGCGGTGACGGTGGACACGGCGTGTTCGTCGTCGTTGGTGGCGTTGCATCTGGCGGGGCAGGCGTTGCGGGGTGGTGAGTGTTCGTTGGCGTTGGTGGGTGGTGTGACGGTGATGTCGACGCCTGGTGCGTTTGTGGAGTTCAGTCGTCAGGGTGGGTTGGCGGCGGATGGTCGGTGCAAGGCGTTTGCGGGTGGTGCGGATGGTACGGGGTGGGGTGAGGGTGTGGGGATGTTGTTGGTGGAGCGGTTGTCGGATGCGGAGCGCAACGGGCATCCGGTGTTGGCGGTGGTGCGTGGCAGTGCGGTGAATCAGGACGGTGCGTCGAATGGTCTGACGGCGCCCAATGGTCCTTCGCAGCAGCGGGTGATTCGGCAGGCGTTGGCGAATGCGGGTGTGGTGGCGTCCGGGGTGGATGCGGTGGAGGCGCACGGTACGGGGACGGTGCTGGGTGATCCGATCGAGGCGCAGGCGTTGCTCGCCACCTACGGTCAGGAGCGGCCGGCCGACCAGCCGTTGTGGTTGGGGTCGGTGAAGTCGAACATCGGTCATACGCAGGCGGCTGCGGGTGTGGCGGGTGTGATCAAGATGGTGTTGGCGATGGGGCATGGGGTGTTGCCGCGCAGTCTGCACATTGATGAGCCGACGTCGCAGGTGGACTGGTCGTCGGGTGCGGTGGCGCTGTTGGCGGAGGAGCGGGTGTGGCCGCGGAGCGGGCGTCCGCGTCGTGCGGGTGTCTCGTCCTTCGGGCTGAGCGGTACCAACGCCCACGTCATCCTGGAACAGGCACCCGTGGTGGCACCCCCTGCTCCGGCGGCAGTCGCCCCGTCCGTTCTCCCGGTGCTCCTGTCCGCGCGCACCGAGCAGGCGCTGCGTGCGCAGGCCGAGCGCCTGCGGTCCTGGGCCGGCACCGAGCCGGGCCGGGCCGGGCTGCCCGACCTGGCCTACTCGCTGGCGACCGGGCGGACCGCACTGGAACACCGGGCCGTCGTGGTGGCCGATGACGAGCAGGGGTTCCTGGGGGGTCTTGAGGGGTTGGTCTCGGGGGAGCCCGGTGCGACCGTGGTGCGGGGCTCGGCCACGGGCGGCAGGTTCGCCTTCCTCTTCACCGGCCAGGGCAGTCAGCGGGCCGGCATGGGAGCGGAGTTGCACAAGACGTACCCGGTGTTCGCCGAGGCCTACGACGCGGTCTGCGCCGAGCTGGACCAGCACCTGGCGACACCGCTCGGTCAGGCCGACGCGCTGATCGACGAGACGGCCTACACCCAGCCGGCGCTCTTCGCGCTGGAGGTGGCGCTGTTCCGCCTCGTCGAGTCCTGGGGCCTGACCCCCGATTTCCTGGCCGGGCACTCGATCGGTGAGCTGGCCGCCGCGCACGTCGCGGGGGTTCTCTCGCTGGCCGATGCCGCCAAGCTGGTGGCGGCGCGTGGCCGCCTGATGCAGGCGCTGCCCGCCGGTGGTGCGATGGTGGCGGTGCAGGCCGCCGAGGCCGAGGTGCTGCCGCTGCTCGCCGACCGTTCCGACGTCGGGATCGCCGCGGTCAACGGCCCGACATCCCTGGTGCTCTCGGGCGCCGAGGACGCGGTCCTTGAGGTCGCGGCGCAGCTGGACCGCAAGACCAGGCGGCTGACCGTCAGCCATGCGTTCCACTCGCCGCTGATGGAGCCGATGCTCGCCGAGTTCCGCGCGATCGCCGCCGAACTCACCTTCCATACCCCGACGATCCCGATCGTCTCCACCCTCGACCAGTCCGCAGACCTGACGGACCCCGAGTACTGGGTGCGCCACGTCCGCGAGGCCGTCCGCTTCGCCGACGCCATCGCCACCCTGGAGCAGCAGGGCGTGCGCACCTTCGTCGAGCTGGGCCCCGACGGCACCCTCACCGCGCTCGCCCAGGACTGCGTCACCGCCGAGGACGCACACGCCGTGCCGACCCTGCGCGCCGACCGTGCCGAAGCCCGGACGCTGACCACCGCGCTGGCCCGGGCCCACGCGAACGGCGCCGCGATCGACTGGCCCGCCTACTTCGCCCCCACCGGCGCCCGCCGGGTCGACCTGCCCACCTATGCCTTCCAGCGCGAGCGCTACTGGCCGCGGCCCGCCGCCGACGCCCCGCCCGCCACCGCCGGCACCCCGGACGCGGTGGATGCCAGGTTCTGGGAGACCGTGGAGCGCGAGGACCTCGAAGCGCTCACCAGCACCCTGGGCCTGGACGGCGACCAGCCGCTCAGCGCGGCGCTGCCCGCGCTCTCGACCTGGCGCCGGCAGAGCCGCGCCCGGTCGGCGGTGGACGGCTGGCGCTACCAGGTCGCCTGGCACCCCGTCACCGGCTCACCCGTCACCGGCTCACCCACTGCCGGCTCACCCGCCGCCGCACTCACCGCCGCCGTGCCGACCGGTACCGCACTCACCGCCGCCGCGCTCAGCGGCACCTGGCTGGTCGTCACCCCGGCCGGCGCCGCCGAACCCGCCGCGCCCGTCCTCGCCGCGCTGACCGGGCACGGCGCCGAGGCCCGGCAGCTCACCGTCGGCACGGCGCAGACCGATCGCGCCGCCCTGGCCGACCGCCTGCGTGCCGAGCTCGCCGCGGCCGGTCCGCTGGCCGGCGTGGTCTCGCTGCTCGCCTTCGACGAGACCCCGCACCCCGCCCACCCCGCGTTGCCCGCGGGCCTGGCGGCCACCGCGCTGCTGGTGCAGGCGCTCGGCGACGCCGGGGTGCCCGCGCCGCTGTGGTGCCTGACCCGCGGCGCCGTCTCCACCGACCGGGCCGACCACCTGACGAACCCCGTGCAGGCGCAGGTCTGGGGCCTGGGCCGGGTGGTGGCGCTGGAGCACCCCGACCGCTGGGGCGGGCTGATCGACCTCCCGGCGACCCTGGACGAGCCCGTGCTCTCCCACCTCGCCCAGGCACTGGGCGGCGGCACGGAGGACCAGCTCGCCCTCCGAGCCACGGGCCTGCTCGCGCGGCGCCTGGTGCGCGCCGGGCAGGGCGAGGCCACCGGCTGGCGGCCGTCCGGCACCGTCCTGGTCACCGGCGGCACCGGTGCGCTGGGCGCCGAGGTGGCCCGCTGGCTGGCCCGCGGCGGCGCCGAGCACCTGGTGCTCACCAGCCGCCGCGGTCCGCAGGCGCCCGGTGCGGCCGAACTGCGCGAGGAGCTGGCCGGCCTGGGCGTCGCCGTCACCATCGCCGCCTGCGACGTGGCCGACCGCGCGGCGCTCGCCGACCTGCTCGGCTCGCTGGAGCAGCCGCTGGACGCCGTCGTGCACGCGGCCGGTGCGGTCGCCGACGCCGCCCTCGCGGAGAGCGGACTCGCCGACCTGGCCGAGGTGATCGACGCCAAGGTGAGCGGCGCGGCGCACCTGGACGCGCTGCTCGGCGACACCGAGCTGGACGCCTTCGTCACCTTCTCCTCGATCGCCGGCGTCTGGGGCAGCGGCGGCCAGGCGGCCTACGCCGCCGCCAACGCCTTCCTGGACGCCCTGGTGACCAGCCGCCGGGCCCGCGGTCTGGCCGGCACCTCGGTGGCCTGGGGCCCCTGGGGCGGGGCCGGCATGGCGGCGGGCGCGGCGGCCGAGGAGCACCTGCGCCGGTTCGGCCTGCCGGTGATGGACCCCGCGGCGGCGCTGATCGGCCTGCAGCTCGCCCTGGACGGCGCGGCGCCCACGAGCGTGGTGGCCGACGTCGACTGGGCCCGCTTCGTGCCGTCCTTCACCGCCGCCCGGCCGCGCCCCCTGCTGGGCGAGCTGGCGGAGGTGCGGCAGCTGCTGGCCGCCGAGCAGGCCGCCGCCGCGCCGGGCAGCAGCGAGGAGACCGGGCTGCGCGGCCGGCTGGCCGCCATGACCGCCGCCGACCGCGACCGCGCGCTGCTGGACCTGGTGCGCGGCGAGGTCGCCACCGTCCTCGGCTACGCCGGGGCGCACGCGGTGGAGCCCACCCGGGCCTTCCAGGCGCTCGGCTTCGACTCGCTGACGGCGGTCGAGCTGCGCAACGCGCTCAACACGGCCACCGGCCTCAAGCTGCCGTCCAGCGCGGTCTTCGACTACGCGACGCCGACGGCCCTCGCCGGACACCTGCGGGACGAACTCTTCCCGGACCAGGCCGATGCCGCCCTCGACCCCGAGGAGGCCGAGCTGCGCCGGGCGCTGGCGGCCATCCCGCTGGCCCGGTTCCGGGAGGTCGGGCTGCTGGAGACGCTGCTGAAGCTGGCCGACCCCGGCACCGACAGCACGACCCCGGACAGCGGCGACGACCTGGACCTGATCGACTCGCTCGATCTCGACAGCCTGATCGACATCGCTCTCGACAGCAACGATTCCTGAACCGTC
The DNA here is from genome assembly GCF_035976515.1 of Kitasatospora sp. NBC_01302. Taxonomy (NCBI): domain Bacteria; kingdom Bacillati; phylum Actinomycetota; class Actinomycetes; order Kitasatosporales; family Streptomycetaceae; genus Kitasatospora; species Kitasatospora sp. NBC_01302. Next base: position 1,729,812 of record NZ_CP108404.1, on the reverse strand, counting down.
CGAAGTGCGGAGCCCATGATGACCACGCCGAACGAAAAAGTCGTTGCCGCGCTCCGGGCCTCCATCAAGGAGACCGAGCGGCTGCGGCGGCAGAACCAGCAGCTGATCGCGGCCGCGAAGGAGCCGATCGCGATCGTCGCGATGAGCTGCCGGTTCCCGGGCGGCGTGGCATCACCCGAGGCGCTGTGGCGACTGGTCGCCGAAGGCGGCGACGCGATCGGCGAGTTCCCGGCCGACCGCGGCTGGCAGCTCGCCGACCTGTACGACGAGGACCCCGACCGCCAGGGCACCTTCTACGCCCGCGGCGGCGGGTTCCTGGCCGGCGCCGACCGCTTCGACCCGGCGTTCTTCGGCATCTCGCCGCGCGAGGCACTCGCCATGGACCCGCAGCAGCGCCTGCTCCTTGAGACCTCCTGGGAGGCGTTCGAGCGGGCCGGACTCGACCCCTCGGCGCTGCGCGGCAGCCGCACCGGCGTCTTCGTCGGCGCCTCCGCCTCCGGCTACGCGGGCGTGGCCGACCAGCTGCCGGACGGGGTCGAGGGCTACCTGCTCACCGGCAACGCGGCGGCCGTCGTCTCCGGCCGGGTCTCCTACACCTTCGGCTTCGAGGGCCCGGCCGTCACGGTCGACACCGCCTGCTCCTCCTCGCTGGTCTCGCTGCACCTGGCCGTGCAGGCGCTGCGCAACGGCGAGTGCTCGTTGGCACTGGCCGGCGGCGTGACGGTGCTGGCCACCCCGGACGTCTTCGTCGAGTTCAGCCGCCAGCACGGCCTGGCCGCCGACGGCCGCTGCAAGGCCTTCGCGGCCGGGGCCGACGGCACCGGCTGGTCCGAGGGCGTCGGCATGCTGCTGGTCGAGCGGCTCTCCGACGCCCGGCGCAACGGGCACCCGGTACTGGCGATCGTGCGCGGCTCGGCCGTCAACCAGGACGGCGCGTCCAACGGTCTGACGGCCCCGAACGGCCCCTCCCAGCAACGGGTGATCCGCCAGGCGCTGGAGAACGCGCGCCTGAAGCCCGAGCAGGTCGACGCGGTCGAGGCGCACGGCACCGGCACCACCCTCGGCGACCCGATCGAGGCGCAGGCGCTGCTGGCCACGTACGGCCAGGACCGGCCCGCGGAGCGGCCGTTGCGGCTGGGCTCGCTCAAGTCGAACATCGGTCACACCCAGGCGGCGGCCGGTGTCGCGGGCGTGATCAAGATGGTCATGGCGATGCGGCACGGCGTGCTGCCGCCGACCCTGCACGTGGACGAGCCGACTCCGCACGTGGACTGGACGGCGGGCGCGGTCTCGCTGCTCACCGAGGCCGTCGACTGGCCGGCGACCGACGAGCCGCGCCGGGCCGGGATCTCGGCGTTCGGCGTGAGCGGCACGAATGCGCACACGATCCTGGAGCAGGCGCCGGAGAGCGCGCCGGAGCCGGTCACCGAGGCGGCGGTGTCGCCGTCGGTGTTGCCGGTGGTCCTCTCGGCGCGGGACGCGGACGCGCTGCGGGCGCAGGCGGAGCGGTTGCTGCCGGTGGCTGCGGAGGCCGAACCGGTGGATGTGGCGCACTCGTTGGCGACGGGCCGGGCGGCGCTGGAGCGGCGTGCGGTGGTGCTGGCGGGGGAGCGGGACGAACTGCTGGGCGGGCTGGCCGCGTTGGCGGCGGGGGAGTCGCTGGCGCAGGTCGTCACGGGCTCGGTGGTGGAGGGGCGGACGGCGTTCCTGTTCACCGGTCAGGGCAGCCAGCGGGCCGGGATGGGCGCTGAACTGTACGGCGCGTTCCCGGTGTTCGCGGAGGCCTACGACGCGGTCCGCGCGGAGCTGGACCAGTACCTGGCGACACCGCTCGGTCAGGCCGACGCGTTGCTGGACGAGACGGCCTACACGCAGCCGGCGCTCTTCGCGTTGGAGGTGGCGCTGTTCCGGCTGGTCGAGTCCTGGGGTGTGCGGCCGGACTTCCTGGCGGGGCACTCGATCGGTGAGCTGGCCGCCGCGCACGTCGCGGGCGTCCTGTCCCTGGCGGATGCCGCCAAGCTGGTGGCCGCGCGTGGCCGCCTGATGCAGGCGCTGCCTGCCGGTGGTGCGATGGTGGCCGTCCAGGCGAGCGAGGCGGAGGTGCTGTCGCTGCTCGACGGCCGCTCCGACGTCGGTATCGCCGCCGTCAACGGCCCGACGTCCGTGGTGCTTTCGGGTGCCGAGCAGGCGGTGCTGGAGGTGGCCGGGCAGCTGGGCTGCAAGACGAAGCGCCTGATCGTCAGCCACGCGTTCCACTCACCGCTGATGGAGCCGATGCTCGCCGAGTTCCGCGCGCTCGCCGCCGAACTGACCTTCCACGCCCCGACGATCCCGATCGTCTCCACCCTCGACCAGTCCGCCGACCTTGCCACTCCCGAGTACTGGGTGCGCCACGTCCGCGAGGCCGTCCGCTTCGCCGACGCGATCGCCACCCTGGAGCAGCAGGGCGTGCGCACCTTCGTCGAGCTGGGCCCCGACGGCGTGCTCGCCGCGATGGGCCAGGAGAGCGCCACCGCCGAGCGGACCGCCCTCGTGCCCGTTCTCCGCGCGGGCCGCCCCGAGGTGCGCAGCGCGGTCACCGCGCTCGCCCAGGCGCACGTCCGCGGCATCCCCGTGGACTGGCCGGCGTTCTTCGCAGGCACCGGTGCCCGCCGGATCGACCTGCCCACCTACCCCTTCCAGCGCCAGCGCTACTGGCTCGAAGGCGGCGCCCCGACGGGCGACCCCGCCTCGCTCGGGCTGGTCGCCGCCGGGCACCCGCTGCTCGGCGCGAGCGTCGAACTCCCGCACTGGGACGGCCTGGTGTTCACCGGCCGGCTCTCCGTGCAGGCCCAGCCGTGGCTCGCCGACCACGTCGTGCTGGGCTCGGTGCTGCTGCCGGGCACCGCGTTCGTGGAGCTGGCGATCCGCACCGGCGACCAGGTGGGCTGCTCGCTGCTGGAGGAGCTGACGCTGGAGGCCCCGCTGGTCCTGGGCGCCCAGGGCGGTGTCCAACTGCGCCTCGCCCTGGGCGCGGTGGACGAATCGGGACGCCGCCCGCTGAGCCTGCACTCGCGGCCGGAGGATGCCGAGGCCGAGGAGCCGTGGACCCGGCACGCCACCGGTGTGGTCGCCCCCGGCAGCCCTGCGGAGCCGTTCACCGCACCGGCCGCCTGGCCGCCGGCCGGTGCGGAGGCCGTCGACGTCACGGACCTCTACGAGCGCCTCACCACGGCCGGTTTCGGCTACGGCCCGGTCTTCCGCGGCCTGCGGGCCGCCTGGCGGCGGGCCGACGAGGTGTTCGCCGAGGTGGCGCTGCCCGAGGAGGCCCGCGACGGTGCTGCTGCCTTCGGCCTGCACCCGGCGCTGCTGGATGCCGCACTGCACGCGGTCGGCGTCGGCAACCTGCTGGACGACACCGGGCGCGGCCGGATCCCGTTCGCGTGGAGCGGCGTCTCGCTCCACGCCTGGGGTGCCACCGTGCTGCGCGCCCGCCTGTCGCGTACCGGACCGGAAGCGATCACGCTGGAGCTGGCCGACGAGACCGGTCGGCCGGTCGCCTCGGTCGACTCGCTGGTGCTGCGCGAGGTCTCCGAGGAGCAGGTGCGCGCGACCCGGGGCGGCTTCACGGACTCGCTCTTCCAGGTGGCCTGGCAGCCGCTCGCGGTGTCGGCGTCGGTGTCGGTGTCGGAGTCCCCGGCCGGGCGCTGGGCGGTGCTGGGCGCCGAGCTGTTCGGTGCGGACCACTTCGCCGACCTCGCCGCGTTGGGTGCGGCGGTGGACGACGGCCTGGCCGCCCCGGAGACGGTCTTCCTCCCCCTCGTCCCGACCCCCGGGGTCGGCTCTGCTGAGGTGCGTGAGGCGCTGCACGGCGTGCTCGCGGTGGTGCAGGCGTGGCTGGCGGACGAGCGGTTCGCCGGTTCGCGGCTGGTGCTGATGACCCGGGGTGCGGTGGCGGTCGACGCGAGCGGCGTCATCGACCTGGTGCACGCGCCGGTCTGGGGTCTGGTGCGCTCGGCGCAGTCCGAGAACCCTGGCCGCTTCGTCCTGCTCGACCTTCCCGCCGACGGCGCCTCCCCGGAGCTGCCGACCGCTGCGCTGGCCACCGACGAGCCGGAACTCGCCGTCCGCGCGGGCGAGGTCCTGGTGCCCCGCCTCGCGCGGGTGGCGGCGCCGGTCGAGTCGTCGCCGGTCTTCGAAGCGGACGGCACGGTGCTGGTGACGGGTGCCTCGGGCACCCTGGGCGGTCTGGTGGCCCGCCACCTGGTGGCCGAACACGGGGTGCGGAGCCTGCTGTTGGTGTCGCGTCGTGGTGCGCAGGCGTCGGGGGCGGCCGAACTGGTGGCCGAACTGGCCGCGTTGGGCGCCAGCGCGGTCGTCGCGGCGTGCGATGTGGCGGACCGTGCTGCGCTGGCCGAGCTGTTGGCGGTGCACCCGGTGTCGGCGGTGGTGCACACCGCGGGGGTGCTGGACGACGGGATCGTCTCCTCGCTGACGCCCGAGCGGCTGAACACGGTGCTGCGCCCGAAGCTGGACGCGGCCCTCAACCTGCACGAACTCACCGACGGGCTCAGCGCGTTCGTCCTCTTCTCGTCCGCCGCCGGTACCTTCGGCGGCCCGGGCCAGGGCAACTACGCCGCTGCCAACGTCTTCCTGGACGCACTCGCCAGCCGGCGCCGCGCCCAGGGCCTGGCCGCCACCTCGCTCGCCTGGGGCCTGTGGGCCGAAGGCGCCGGCATGGCCGCCGCGCTCGGTGACGGCGACGTCGACCGGATGGCGCGCTCGGGCGTGCAGGGGCTCACCGCCGCCGAGGGCCTGGCGCTCTTCGACGCCGCCCTCGGCACCGGGGCCGCGACCGTGGTCCCGATGCGGCTGGACCTGGCCGCGCTGCGCAAGGACGCGAGCCGCGCGGTCGTGCCGCTGCTGCGCGGGCTGCTGCGGGCGCCCGCCCGCCGGGCCGCCCGGTCGGGCGCGGCCGGTGGCTCGGAGCTGACCGCCCATCTGCTGGCGCTGCCGGCCGGTGAGCGCGAGGCCGCGCTGCTGGAGCTGGTCTGCGGCCGGGTGGCGTCCGTGCTCGGCCACGCCGACGCGAGCGCCGTCGAAGGCAGTCGGGCCTTCAAGGAGCTGGGCTTCGACTCGCTGACGGCGGTCGAGCTGCGCAACGAGCTGAACGGTGCCACCGGCCTGCGGCTGCCCGCCACGCTGATCTTCGACTACCCGAGCCCGCCGGCCCTGGCCGCCTTCCTGCTCGCCGAGCTGCTGGGCGACGCCACGGACCCCGCTACCACCGGCCCGGCCGCCCCGGCCGCCCCGAGCGCCCTGGCCGACGACCCGATCGCGATCGTCGGCATGGCCTGCCGCTACCCCGGCGGTGTCGAGTCGCCCGAGGACCTGTGGCAGCTGGTCTTCTCCGGCGAGGACGCGATCTCCGGCTTCCCGGCCGGCCGCGGCTGGGACATCGAGAACCTCTACCACCCCGACCCCGATCACCAGGGCACCAGCTACGCCCGCGAGGGCGGCTTCCTGCACGACGCGGGTCTCTTCGACCCGGCGTTCTTCGGGATCTCGCCGCGCGAGGCGCTGGCGATGGACCCGCAGCAGCGCCTGCTCCTCGAGGTCTCCTGGGAGGCGATCGAGCGGGCGGGCATCGACCCGGCCTCGCTCAAGGGCAGCCGCACCGGCGTCTTCGCCGGTCTGATGTACCACGACTACACCTCCGGCATCAGCGAGCTGCCCGAGGGCGTCGAGGGCTACCTGGGCACGGGCAACTCCGGCAGCATCGTCTCCGGTCGGGTCGCCTACACCTTCGGTCTCGAAGGCCCGGCGGTGACGGTCGACACCGCCTGCTCGTCCTCGCTGGTGGCGCTGCACTGGGCGATCCAGGCGCTGCGCAACGGCGAGTGCACGATGGCGCTCGCGGGCGGCGTGGCGGTGATGGGCACGCCCGAGACCTTCGTCGACTTCAGCCGCCAGCGCGGCCTGTCGGCCGACGGGCGCTGCAAGTCCTTCGCCGCCGCTGCCGACGGCACCGGCTGGGGCGAGGGCGTGGGCATGCTGCTGGTCGAGCGCCTCTCGGACGCGCGGCGCCACGGGCACCCGGTGCTCGCCGTGGTGCGCGGCTCCGCGGTCAACCAGGACGGAGCGTCCAACGGCCTCACGGCCCCCAACGGCCCCTCGCAGCAGCGGGTGATCCGCCAGGCCCTGGCGTCGGCCGGGCTGACCGCCGACCAGATCGACGCGGTCGAGGCGCACGGCACCGGCACCACGCTGGGCGACCCGATCGAGGCGCAGGCGCTGCTGGCCACCTACGGCCGCGAGCGCGCGCAGGACGAACCCCTCTGGCTCGGTTCGGTCAAGTCCAACATCGGCCACACCCAGGCCGCCGCCGGTGTCGCGGGCATCATCAAGATGGTGATGGCGATGCGGCACGGCGTGCTGCCGCGCACCCTCCATGTGGACGAGCCCTCGCCCACCGTCGACTGGGCCGCCGGTGCGGTCGAACTGCTGACCGAGGCACGGCCCTGGCCGCAGAGCGAGCGCCCGCGTCGCGCGGCGGTCTCCTCCTTCGGCATCAGCGGCACCAACGCGCACACCATCCTTGAGCAGGCCCCGGCCGCCCCTGCCGCGCAGGCCCCGGCCGCCGCCGAGGCGGTGCACACGGCCGTGCTGCCGTGGCTGCTGTCGGCGCGGAGCGGCGAGGCGCTGCGGGCCCAGGCCGAGCGGCTGCGCACCTTCCTGGTGAACCAGCCGGCCGCCGAACCGGCCGATGTGGCCTACTCGTTGGCCACCACCCGGGCCGCCCTGGAGCACCGCGCGGTACTGGTCGCCGAGGACCGCGACGAACTCCTGCGCGCACTGGGCCTGCTGGCCGCGGGCGAGCCGGCTGCGGGGGCGGTCCGCGGCACGGTGGCGCCGGGCAGGCTCGCCTTCCTGTTCACCGGTCAGGGCAGCCAGCGGGCCGGGATGGGCGCTGAACTGTACGGCGCTTTCCCGGTGTTCGCCGAGGCGTACGACGCGGTCCGCGCGGAGCTGGACCAGCATCTTCAGACGCCGCTCGGCGAGGCCGACGCGTTGTTGGACGAGACGGCCTACACGCAGCCGGCGCTCTTCGCCCTCGAAGTGGCGCTGTTCCGTCTCCTCCGATCCTGGGGCGTGCGGCCGGATTTCCTGGCGGGGCACTCGATCGGTGAGCTGGCTGCCGCGCACGTCGCCGGTGTCCTCTCCCTCACTGACGCCGCCAAGCTGGTGGCCGCGCGTGGCCGCCTGATGCAGGCGCTGGCCGCCGGTGGTGCGATGGTGGCCGTCCAGGCCGCCGAGGCGCAGGTGCTGCCGCTGCTCGCCGACCGTTCCGATGTCGGTATCGCCGCCGTCAACGGCCCGACGTCCGTGGTGCTTTCGGGCGCGGAGCAGGCGGTGCTGGAGGTGGCCGGGCAGCTGGGCTGCAAGACCAAGCGCCTGACCGTCAGCCACGCGTTCCACTCCCCGCTGATGGAGCCGATGCTCGCCGAGTTCCGCGCGCTCGCCGCCGAACTGACCTTCCACGCCCCGACGATCCCGATCGTCTCCACCCTCGACCAGTCCGCCGACCTCGCCACCCCCGAGTACTGGGTGCGCCACGTCCGCGAGGCCGTCCGCTTCGCCGACGCCATCGCCACCCTGGAGCAGCAGGGCGTGCGCACCTTCGTCGAGCTGGGCCCCGACGGTGTGCTCAGCGCGATGGGCCAGGAGAGCGCCACCGCCGAGGGGAGCGCCTTCGCGCCCGCGCTGCGCGCCGACCGCCCCGAGGTCCGCACCCTCACGACCGCTCTCGCCCGGCTGCACGCCCGTGGCGCGGCCGTGGACTGGCCGGCCTTCTTCGCCGGTCGGAACGCCCGCCGGGTCGACCTGCCCACCTATGCCTTCCAACACGCCTGGTACTGGCTGGAGTCCGCGGCGCAGGCCGCCGGCGGACCGGCCGCCGACCCGGTGGACGCGGAGTTCTGGCAGGCGGTGGAGCGCGGGGACCTGGACACGCTCGCGGCGACGCTCGACGTCGAGGCCCGCAGCGAGGGGCCGCTGGGCACCCTGTTGCCCGCCCTGTCCACCTGGCGCCGCCGGCACCGGGAGCGCACCACGGTGGACGGCTGGCGCTACCAGGCCGGGTGGCAGCTGGTCGCCGATGCCGGCGCTGCCGCACCGTCGGGGCGCTGGCTGGTGGTGGTGCCGGTCGGCAGCGTCGAGGACGCCGTGGTGCTGGACACCTTGCACCTGCTGGTCGACCGCGGCGTCGAGGTGCACCGGATCGACGTCGCGGTGGCGGACGCCGACCGCCGCCGGCTCGCCGAGCGCCTGCGGCCACTGGCCGACGCCGAAGCGCCGACCGGCGTGCTCTCGCTGCTCGCCCTGGACGAGCAGACGGCCGTCCCCGGGACGCTGGCGCTGGTCCAGGCACTGGGCGATGCCGGGGTCGCGGCGCCGCTGTGGTGCCTGACCCGCGGCGCCGTCTCGATCGCGCCCGCCGAGCGGCTGGCCAACCCCGTCCAGGCCCAACTCTGGGGCCTGGGGCGGGTGGCGGCACTGGAACACCCCGACCGCTGGGGCGGCCTGGTCGACCTGCCGGTGATCGCGGACGACCGGGTGCTGAGCCGCCTGCTCGGTGCGCTGGGCGGTGCGGTCGGCGAGGATCAGCTCGCGGTGCGCACCTCGGGCGTCTTCGCCCGACGTCTGCTGCGCTCGGCACCCGGTGAGGCCGTCGGCTGGCAGCCGACGGGCACCACTCTGGTCACCGGTGGCACGGGCGCGTTGGGCGCGGAGGTGGCGCGTTGGCTGGCCCGCAACGGTGCCGAGCAGCTGGTGCTCGCCGGTCGGCGTGGCCCGGACGCCCCGGGTGCGGCCGAGCTGGTCGCCGAGCTGGGCGCGTTGGGTGCGGTGGCGACGGTGGTGGCGTGTGATGTGGCCGACCGGGCGGCGCTGGCCGGGCTGTTGGCGGCGCACCCGGTCTCGGCCGTCTTCCACACCGCCGGGGTGCTGGACGACGGGGTACTCGACGGCCTGACGGCCGAGCGGTTCGCCGCCGTGGCCCGGCCCAAGGTGGACGCCGCCCGCAACCTGCACGAACTGACCGGCGAGCTCAGCGCGTTCGTGCTCTTCTCCTCGATCGCGGGCACCATCGGCAGCGCGGGGCAGGCCAACTACGCGGCGGCCAACGCCTATCTGGACGCGCTGGCCGAGCAGCGCCGGGCCGACGGCCTGCCCGCCACCGCGATCGCCTGGGGCCCATGGGCCCAGGGCGGCATGGCCGATGACGAGGGCCTGGCCGAGCGCCTGCGCCGTGGCGGCCTGGGCACCATGGCACCGGAGTTGGCGCTGGCCTTCCTGCACCGCGCGCTCTCCACCAGGGACACCGCGGTGGCCGCCGCGGACCTGGACTGGGCGCGGTTCGCACCCTCCTTCGCCGCCGCTCGGCCCACCCGCCTCTTCGACGAACTGCCCGAGGCCCGCACGGCGATCGAGCAGGCCGCTCCCGCGGCCGGCGACGACCTCGCCGCCGGTACCCTCGCGCATCGCCTGGCCGCTCTGGCCCCGGCCGAGCAGGAGCGCGCGCTGCTCGATGTGGTGCGGGGCAATGTGGCCGCCGTGCTCGGCTACGCCGGCCCGGACTCCGTGGAGGTCGGCAAGGCGTTCCGTGAGCTGGGCTTCGACTCGCTCACCGCCGTCGAGTTCCGCAACCTGCTGGGCACCGCGACCGGACTGGCCCTGCCCAGCACCCTGGTGTTCGACTACCCGACCACGGTCGCGCTGGCCGGCCATCTGCGCGGTGAGCTGCTCGGTGCGGGGCCGGCGGTGCCGACGGCGGTCGCGGTGCGGGCGGTTGACGACGAGCCGATCGCGATCGTGGCGATGAGCTGCCGGTTCCCGGGGGGCGTTGCGACGCCCGAGGAGCTGTGGCAGCTGCTGGCCGCGGGTGGCGATGCGATCTCCGGTTTCCCGACCGACCGCGGTTGGGACCTGGCCGCGCTCTTCGGCGCCGACTCCGACGATGCGCACGCGTCCCACACCCGCCGGGCCGGTTTCCTCTCCGGTGTGGCCGAGTTCGATCCGACCTTCTTCGGGATCTCGCCGCGCGAGGCGCTGGCCATGGACCCGCAGCAGCGGCTGCTCCTGGAGACCTCCTGGGAGGCGTTCGAGCGGGCGGGCATCGACCCGACCGCGCTGCGTGGCAGCCGGACCGGCGTCTTCGTCGGCACCAACGGCCAGGACTACCTCCAACTGGCGATGGACGACGCCCGGGACCTCGCCGGGTTCCTGGGCACCGGCAACGCCGCCAGCGTTGTCTCCGGTCGGTTGTCGTACACCTTTGGTCTGGAGGGGCCGGCGGTGACGGTGGACACGGCGTGTTCGTCGTCGTTGGTGGCGTTGCATCTGGCGGGGCAGGCGTTGCGGGGTGGTGAGTGTTCGTTGGCGTTGGTGGGTGGTGTGACGGTGATGTCGACGCCTGGTGCGTTCGTGGAGTTCAGTCGTCAGGGTGGGTTGGCGGCGGATGGTCGGTGCAAGGCGTTTGCGGGTGGTGCGGATGGTACGGGGTGGGGTGAGGGTGTGGGGATGTTGTTGGTGGAGCGGTTGTCGGATGCGGAGCGCAACGGGCATCCGGTGTTGGCGGTGGTGCGTGGCAGTGCGGTGAATCAGGACGGTGCGTCGAATGGTCTGACGGCGCCCAATGGTCCTTCGCAGCAGCGGGTGATTCGGCAGGCGTTGGCGAATGCGGGTGTGGTGGCGTCCGGGGTGGATGCGGTGGAGGCGCACGGGACCGGTACCACGCTGGGTGATCCGATCGAGGCGCAGGCGTTGCTCGCCACCTACGGTCAGGAGCGGCCGGCCGAGCAGCCGTTGTGGTTGGGGTCGGTGAAGTCGAACATCGGTCATACGCAGGCGGCTGCGGGTGTGGCGGGTGTGATCAAGATGGTGTTGGCGATGGGGCATGGGGTGTTGCCGCGCAGTCTGCACATTGATGAGCCGACGTCGCAGGTGGACTGGTCGTCGGGTGCGGTGGCGCTGTTGGCGGAGGAGCGGGTGTGGCCGCGGAGCGGGCGTCCGCGTCGTGCGGGTGTCTCGTCCTTCGGGCTGAGCGGTACCAACGCCCACGTCATCCTGGAACAGGCACCCGTGGTGGCACCGGCACCGGCACCGGCGGCAGTCGCCCCGTCCGTTCTCCCGGTGCTCCTGTCCGCGCGCACCGAGCAGGCGCTGCGGGCGCAGGCGGAGCGGTTGCTGCCGGTGGCTGCGGAGGCCGAACCGGTGGATGTGGCGCACTCGTTGGCGACGGGCCGGGCGGCGCTGGAGCGCCGCGCGGTGGTGCTGGCGGGGGAGCGGGACGAACTGCTGGGCGGGCTGGCCGCGTTGGCGGCGGGGGAGTCGGTGGCGCAGGTCGTCACGGGCTCGGTGGTGGAGGGGCGGACGGCGTTCCTGTTCACCGGTCAGGGCAGCCAGCGGGCTGGGATGGGTGCTGAACTGTACGGCGCGTTCCCGGTGTTCGCGGAGGCGTACGACGCGGTCCGCGTGGAGCTGGACCAGTACCTGGAGACGCCGCTCGGCGAGGCCGACGCGTTGCTGGACGAGACGGCCTACACGCAGCCGGCGCTCTTCGCCCTCGAAGTGGCGCTGTTCCGGCTGGTCGAGTCCTGGGGAGTGCGGCCGGACTTCCTGGCGGGGCACTCGATCGGTGAGCTGGCCGCCGCGCACGTCGCCGGTGTCCTCTCCCTCGCCGACGCCGCCAAGCTGGTGGCCGCGCGTGGCCGCCTGATGCAGGCGCTGGCCGCCGGTGGTGCGATGGTCGCGGTGCAGGCTGCCGAGGCGCAGGTGCTGCCGCTGCTCGACGGCCGCTCCGATGTCGGTATCGCCGCCGTCAACGGCCCGACCTCTGTGGTGCTTTCGGGCGCCGAGCAGGCGGTGCTGGAGGTGGCCGGGCAGCTGGGCTGCAAGACCAAGTGCCTGACCGTCAGCCACGCGTTCCACTCGCCGCTGATGGAGCCGATGCTCGCCGAGTTCCGCACACTCGCCGCCGAACTCACCTTCCACGCCCCGACGATCCCGATCGTCTCCACCCTCGACCAGTCCGCCGACCTCGCCACCCCCGAGTACTGGGTGCGCCACGTCCGCGAGGCCGTCCGCTTCGCCGACGCCATCGCCACCCTGGAGCAGCAGGGCGTGCGCACCTTCGTCGAGCTGGGCCCCGATGGAACCCTCACCGCACTCGCCCAGGAGTCCGCCACCGCCGAGCGGACCGCCTTCGTGCCCGTTCTCCGCGCGGGCCGCCCCGAGGCGCGCAGCGCGGTCGCCGCGCTCGCCCAGGCCCACGTCCGCGGCATCCCCGTGGACTGGTCGGCGTTCTTCGCCGGCACCGGCGCCCGCCGGATCGACCTGCCCACCTACCCCTTCCAGCGCCAGCGCTACTGGGTGCAGCCGTCCGCGCTGCCCGCCGCGACCGACGTGGCCGCGGCCGGTCTGGCCTCCGCCGGGCACCCGCTGCTTGGCGCGGCCGTCGAACTGCCCGACTCCGACGGCTTCCTGTTCACCGGCCGGCTCACCCTGGACACCCACCCGTGGCTGTCCGACCACGCGGTGGGCGACACCGTGCTGCTGCCGGAGACGGCGTTCGTCGAACTCGCCGTCCGGGCCGGCGACCAGGTCGGCTGCGGCCTGCTGGAGGAGCTGACCGTCGAGGTGCCGCTGGTGCTGCCCGAGGAGGGCGCGCTCCAGCTGCACCTGGTGGTCGGCGGCCCCGAGCAGGCTTCCGGTCGGCGATCGCTGGCCCTCTATGCCCGCCCCGAGAGTGCGATGGCGTCCGAGCCGTGGACCCGGCACGCGAGCGGTGCGCTGGCCGTCGCCGCGACGTCCGCCCTCCCCGCCCCCGTGCCGCTGGACCCGGCGGCCTGGCCGCCGGCCGGCGCCGTCGAGCTGCCGGTCGAGGGCCACTACGAGCGGCAGGCGTCGGCCGGCCGCTGGTACGGGCCCGCGCTCCGGGGCCTGCGCAAGGCCTGGCAGCACGGGGACACGGTCTTCGCGACCGTGGAGCTGCCCGAGGAGCTGCGGACGGCGGCGGACGCCTACGGCCTGCACCCGGCCCTGCTCGACGCCGCCCTGCACGCCCTCTCCCTCGACCCGGCGTCCACCGGCCCGGCGTCCCTCGCCCCCTTCGCCTGGCGCGGCCTCACCCTGCACGCCGGGGGTGCCACGGAGCTGCGGGTGCGACTCACGCCGACCGGGCCGGCGGAGGTGTCGCTGGCCGCGACGGACGAGTCGGGTACTCCCGTCGTCTCGGTGCAGGCCCTGACGCTGCGCCCCCTCGCGGCCGAGCAGCTCGCTGCGGCCTCGAAGGCCGGGCGGCCCGACGCGCTCTTCCGCATCGACTGGGCGCCCCTGCCCTTGCCGGAGCGGTCCGAGGTGCCGACCGGTACGCGCTGGGCCGTGCTCGGCGCCGACCGGCTCAAGATCGGCGCCTCCCTCGAACTGGCCGGTGAACGGCCCGAGTTCTACGACGGCCTGGCCGAGCTGCAGGCGGCCGTCGCGGCCGGGCGGCCCGCCCCCGACACCGTGCTGGTGAGCTGCACGGGCGAGCCGGGCGGCAACGACCTGGCGGCCGAGGTCCACACGGCCACCCACCGCGCGCTCGCCCTGGTGCAGGGCCTGCTCGCCGACGACGGCCTCGCCGGTGCCCGGCTGGCCCTGCTGACCAGCGGCGCGGTGGCCACCGGCACCGGCGACGGGCCGGTCGACCTGGTCCACGCCCCGCTCTGGGGCCTGGTGCGGGCGGCCCGGATCGAGAACCGGGACCGCTTCACGCTGGTGGACCTGGACGACGACGAGGAGTCCCGCCGCCTGCTGCCGTTCGCGATCGCCTGCGGCGAGCAGGAGTTCGCCCTGCGGGCGGGCACCGTGCGGGTGCCCCGGCTGGCCCGCCTCGCCGGTCCCGCGCACCCCGCCCAGAGCGATGAACAGCCCGGTTCCGCACCGAAGTTGAACCCCGACGGCACGGTGCTGATCACCGGTGCGGCCGGCGGGCTCGGCGCTCTGCTCGCCCGCCATCTGGTGGCCGAACACGGCGTCCGCCACCTGCTGTTGACCAGCCGGCGCGGCCCCAGCGCCCCGGGCGCGGCCGAACTGGTCGCCGAACTCACCGCGTCGGGTGCCGAGGTCACGATGGCGGCCTGTGACGTGGCGGACCGCGTGGAACTGGCCGCGCTGCTGGCCGAGGTGCCGGTCGCGCACCCGCTGACGGCGGTGGTGCACACCGCGGCCGTGCTGGACGACGGCGTGGTCGGCGCGCTCACCCCCGAGCGGGTCGACCGCGTGCTGCGTCCCAAGGTGGACGCGGCGCTCCACCTGCACGAGCTCACCGCCGAGCTGGAGCTGGACGCCTTCGTGCTCTTCTCGGCCGCCGCCGGCACGCTGGGCGGTGCGGGGCTCGCCGGCTACGGTGCGGCCAACGTCTTCCTGGACGCGCTGGCCCGCCACCGCCACGGCCACGGCCTGGCCGCGGTCTCGCTGGCCTGGGGCATGTGGGCCGAGCGGCGCGGCATGGCGGGCCGGCTGAGCGAGGTGGACCTCGCCAGGTCGGCGCGCGGCGGGGTGCTCCCGATGACCGCCGAGCAGGGACTGGCGCTCTTCGACGCCGCCCTCGCGGTCACCGGCGAGCCGGTCCTGGTCCCGATGCGGCTGGACCTGAACGTGCTGCGGGCGCTGGCCACCGTGCCCGACGCGCTGCCCGCGCCCTTCCACGGTCTGGTGCGGCCTTCGGCCCGGCGCGCCTCCGTCGCTGCCGCGGCGGCGGCCGCCGAGCCCGACAGGGCCACCCTGGCCCAGCAGTTGGCCGGACGCCCGGCCGCCGAGCAGCGCAGTGCGCTGCTCGACCTGGTCCGCCGCCACGTGGTGGCCGTGCTCGGCTACACCTCGGTGGAGCTGGTCGGCGCCGGACAGGCCTTCCGCGAGCTGGGCTTCGACTCGCTGACCGCCGTCGAGCTGCGCAACCGGCTGACCGAGGCCACCGGGATCCGACTGCCCGCGACCCTGATCTTCGACCACCCGACGCCCGCCCTGCTGGCCGAGTCCCTGCTGGCCGAGCTGGCTCCCGACAGCGGACCGGCGGCTCCCGGCCTCCTCGAGGAGCTGGACCGCCTGGAGGCGGCGATCGCCGCGCTCGGCGCCGGGGAACACGGCGCCGTCGCCCCCGACGACGCCGCCCACGCGCGGATCGCGGTCCGCCTGCAGACCCTGCTGGCGAGCTGGAACGCCGCGCGCGGCAGCGAGGAGAGCGCGGGCGCGGCGGCGATCGACGAGGCGAGCGACGACGACCTCTTCGACTACATCGACAAGAAGTTCGGCAGGGGCTGAGCGGCGTGCCCGCCGTGTTCCGCAACCCCGTCACCCCCTACCCCGACGAACCGGATGGGCAGCGCTCCGATGGCCAATGAAGACAAGCTCCGCGAATACCTCAAGCGCGTGCTGAAGGACCTCGACGAGGCCCACACCCAGCTGCGCGACCTCGACGAGAAGGCCCGCGAGCCGATCGCGATCGTCGCGATGAGCTGCCGGTTCCCGGGCGGTGTGCAGAGCCCGGAGCAGCTCTGGCGGCTCGTCGAGAGCGGCGGTGACGCGATCTCCGGCTTCCCGACCGACCGCGACTGGGACCTCGACGGGCTCTACGACCCGGACCCGGACGCGCAGGGCGCCTCCTACACCAAGGAGGGCGGCTTCCTGTCCGCCGTGGACGAGTTCGACGCCGCCCTGTTCGGCATCACGCCGCGCGAGGCGCTGTCGATGGACCCGCAGCAGCGCCTGCTGCTCGAGACCTCCTGGGAGCTGTTCGAGCGGGCGGGCATCGACCCGGCGACCCTGCGCGGCAGCCGCACCGGCGTCTTCGTCGGCACCAACGGGCAGGACTACGTCCCGGTGCTGATGCGCTCGGCCGAGAACTTCGAGGGCCACCTGGGCACCGGCAACACCGCGAGCGTGATGTCCGGGCGGCTCTCCTACACCTTCGGTCTCGAGGGTCCGGCGGTCACCGTCGACACCGCCTGCTCGGCCTCGCTGGTCTCGCTGCACCTCGCCGTGCAGGCGCTGCGCACCGGCGAGTGTTCGCTGGCCCTGGCCGGCGGCATCACCGTGATGCCGAACCCGGGCACCATCATCGAGTTCAGCCGCCAGCGCGGGCTGGCCGCCGACGGCCGCTGCAAGTCCTTCGCCGGTGCGGCCGACGGCACCAACATGGCCGAGGGCGTGGGCCTGCTGCTGGTCGAGCGGCTCTCCGAGGCCCGCCGCAACGGGCACCGGGTGCTGGCCGTGGTGCAGGGCAGCGCGGTCAACCAGGACGGCGCGAGCAACGGCCTGACCGCCCCCAACGGGCCGTCCCAGCAGCGGGTGATCCGCCAGGCGCTGGCCAACGCCCGGCTGACGCCCGACCAGGTCGACGTGGTCGAGGGCCACGGCACCGGCACCCGGCTGGGCGATCCGATCGAGGCGCAGGCGCTGCTGGCCACCTACGGCCGGGGCCGGCCCGAGGACCGGCCGGTGTGGCTCGGCTCGGTGAAGTCGAACATCGGCCACACCCAGGCGGCGGCGGGCGTCGCGGGCGTGATCAAGATGGTGATGGCGATGCGGCACGGCGTGCTGCCGCGCACCCTGCACGTGGACGAGCCGACCCCGCACGTCGACTGGTCGGCCGGTGCCGTCGAGCTGCTGGCGGAGAACCGGCCCTGGCCGCAGACCGGCCGCCCGCGCCGGGCCGCGGTCTCGTCCTTCGGCATCAGCGGCACCAACGCCCACACCGTGCTGGAGCAGGCCCCCGCCGAGGAGGCACCCGCCGGGCAGGCACCCGCCGGGGAGGCACCGGCCGGTGAGGCGCTGGCCGGGGAGGCACCGGCCGCGCTCGCCGTCACTGCCCCGGCGTCCCCCGTGCTCCCGGTGGTGCTCTCCGGCAAGAACGACGCCGCCCTGCGCGACCAGGCGGACCGCCTGCGCGACTGGCTGGACGCCGAGCCGGACGTCACCGTGCCCGAGGTCGCGCAGGCCCTGGCGACCACCCGGGCGGCGCTGGACCGCCGGGCGGCGATCGTGGCCGCCGACCAGGACGAACTCCGCGCCGGGCTCGATGCGCTGGCCCTCGGGGTGCCCGCCGCACAGGTGCTCAAGGGCACCGCGGTCGAGGGCCGGCTCGCCTTCCTCTTCACCGGCCAGGGCAGCCAGCGCCCCGGCATGGGGGCCGAACTCCACGCCGCCTTCCCGGTGTTCGCCGAGGCCTACGACGCGGTCCGGGTCGAGCTGGACCGGCACCTGGAGACCCCGCTCGCCGAGGCCGACGCACTGCTCGACCGGACGGCGTGCACCCAGCCCGCGCTCTTCGCCCTCGAGGTGGCGCTGTTCCGGCTCGTCGAATCCTGGGGCCTGCGACCGGACTTCCTGGCCGGGCACTCGATCGGCGAACTGGCCGCCGCGCACGTCGCGGGCGTCCTCTCGCTGGCCGACGCCGCGCAGCTGGTCGCCGCCCGTGGCCGACTGATGCAGCAACTGCCCGCCGGTGGCGCGATGGTGGCCGTCGAGGCGGCCGAGGACGAGGTGCTGCCGCTGCTCGCCGACCGCTCGGATGCGGGCATCGCCGCTGTCAACGGGCCTTCGTCGGTGGTGATTTCCGGTGCCGAGACGGCCGTCCTGGCGGTGGCCGAGAGGCTGGCCGCCGAGGGCTGCCGGACCAGGCGCCTGACCGTCAGCCACGCGTTCCACTCGCCGCTGATGGAGCCGATGCTCGCCGAGTTCCGCGCGATCGCCGAGCAGGTGACTTTCCACGCCCCCACCCTCCCGATCGTCTCGACGCTCGACCAGCGCGCCGACCTGACCACCCCCGACTACTGGGTGCGCCACGCCCGCGAGACGGTCCGGTTCGCCGACGCCGTCGAGACGCTGGAACGCGAGGGCGTGCGCACCTTCGTCGAGCTGGGCCCGGACGGCATCCTCAGCGCCCTCGGGCGGGACTGCGTCGGCACGGCCGCGCTGTTCGCCCCGGCGCTGCGCCGTGACCGCCCCGAGGCCCGGACGGCGATCGGCGCGCTGGCCCAGGCGCACGCCCACGGCGTCGCCGTCGACTGGGCGGCCTTCTTCGGGGGGACCGGCTCCGGCCGGCTCGATCTGCCCACCTACGCCTTCCAGCGCCGCCGCTTCTGGCCGGCGGCGGCCGAGGACGGGTCGACGGTGCCGGCCGACGCCGTGGACGAGCGGTTCTGGTCCGCCGTGCGGCGCGAGGACCTGGACGGGCTGCTCAGCACCCTGGGCCTGGCCGGTGACCTGCCGCTCAGCGCGGCACTGCCCGCCATGTCGTCCTGGCTCCGGGCGCGGAGCCAGGACCGGCTCCCGGCGGCGCCCGCCACGGCGGCGGACGCCTCGCGTGGCACCGCCCCGGAGACCGTGGCAGCCGTGGCAGCGGCGGAGCCCGCCGATGCTCCGCTGACCGTCCGCCTGGCGGGGATGGCCGGGTTCGAGCGGCAGAACGCGCTGCTCGCCCTGGTCCGGACCGAGGCGGCGTTCATCCTCGGCTACGCGGGACCGGAGGAGATCGAACCGGGGCAGGCCTTCCGGGACCTCGGCGTGGACTCGCTGATGGCGGTGCTGCTGCGCGACGGCCTGGCCGACCGGACGGGCCTGTCGCTGCCCGCCTCGCTCGTCTTCGACCAGCCCACCCCGGCCCTGCTCGCCACCCACCTGCACCTGGAGCTGTTCCCCGACAGCGCGGGCTCGGGCGGCTCGGTGACCGGGGAACTCGACCGCCTGGAGGCCGCGCTGGCCGCCAGCACCCCCGACGGCGTCACCCGGGCCCGGCTCCAGATGCGCCTCAACGCCCTGGCCGCCCGCCTGGGCGAGTCCCAGCAGCCCGCCGCGGAGGCCACGGCGGCCGAGGCCGACCTGGCGGAGATCGAGGGCCTCGACACCGCCTCGGACGAGGAGTTGTTCGCCTTCATCGACGACAGCCTCGGCTAGGAAGCGTGCGTTGGTGCTGAGCCAACCGGGGGGACTCCGGCAGGCGGGTGGATCGCTCCGCCCGTCTGCCGGACATCGGACGAGATCATTAGCCCATGAGAGGCCATGAGCTGACGGTCCGTCGGCTGCCTCCCCGCCTCCCCGCCTTCCCGCCTTCCCGCCTCCCCGCCTCCCCGCCTTCCCGCCTTCCCGCCTTCCCGCCTTCCGCCGAACGGCGGACAACCGGACAGGCCCTGGCCGCCGGACGGGCACGGCAGCGGGGGCGGGCCCCGCCCCGCCCTCAGCCCTGCGGCGGCCGGACCTCGATGATCTCGGCACGGCCGCCGACGGGCCGGGCCTCGTGCAGGGTGATCACGTCACCGGGCGTCAGGTGCCGCCACTGCTCGGGCGTCAGGGGAGCCAGCCGCACGTCGGCCGTCCCACCGGGGCCGAGCTGCGGCGCGGACTCCACCCAGAGCCGCGCGACGTTCAACGCCGACCGGCCGTCCGCGGTGCGGGTGCCGAGGTCCCACAGGGGCCTGAGCCGACCGTCGCCCGCGAAGGCGGTGCGGCGTCCGCGTCTGCTCTCGTCGGCGGGCAGCAGGGTCAGGGTCGCGCGGATGGTGCCGTTCCGGCGCTCCCAGTCCCGCCACTCGCACCAGCGGCGCGTGCGCTCCGACATCATCTGCCGGGCGGCCTCGGCGAGCGTCTCCCAGAAGTCGACGGGCACCGGATGGACGTCCGCGATGTCGACGAGCAGGTCGAGCGCCAGCTCCCACTCCTGGAGCCCGAGTTCGGCGCGGGCGTCCGCGACCGTCCAGCCGTTCTCCGCCGCGGCGTCCTCGGGCAGGAGGCCGGCGGCCCGCCGGAGGAGGGTGAACGCGTCGTCCATGGGGCCCATTGTCGCCCGGCCTCGCCGGGGGCCGAGGGGCGGGGGGAACGTACTGCGCCGGGAGGCGGTTCATGGGTTTCCGGTGTGGCCGAAATTCGGACAACGCATTTCGGCCAGTGGCCGGTTCATCGGTACACAGTGGTCGTCGGGGGGAGGGGAACGTATGCTGATGGCGTTCGGTTCAATGGGTTCCACAACCTTTCGGGGGGACCGAAACAGGCTGACATGACGTAGGTCACGTTTCATTTCCGGCCGGGCGGTGACGCCCTCTTCGTGCTGTGACCAGGGGCTGATGCATGGTTGACAGCCGAGTTGGCCTGGTTGCAGCATGTTGGAGCGGCGAATTCCGGATGGTTCCGGCGGCCGCTTCCGCCGAGGCGGACGAACTGGCTTTCCTGGCGAGTTCACCTGCTTTCCATTTCCTTACGTGTATGCGCGGCGGATTGTCGTGTGCCGACCGCTGGGAAAGGCCTGTAGTGACATCTCCCCGAACTGAACCGGTTGTTTTCCCATTCGACCGCGCGGCGGGCTGCCCGCTGGATCCGCCGGACGGATACCGGGCGCTGCGGGAGGGTTCCTCGGTCGTCCGGGTCACCGTTCCGACCGGCGACCAGGCCTGGCTCGTGACCCGGCACGACGACATCCGGTCGATTCTCGGTGATCCGCGCTTCAGCTCGGACATGACGCAGCCCGGGTATCCGCGCTTCTTCGTGCCGGGGGAGCGCCAGCCGGGCGCCTTCGTCGCGATGGACCCGCCGGACCACACCCGCTACCGCAGAACGGTGGCGTCCTGGTTCACCAGCCGGGCCGCGGAGCGGCTGCGGCCGCGGATCCAGGAGATGGTGGACGGGCTCCTCGACGACCTGCTCGCGGGGCCGCCGGCGGCCGACCTGGTCGCCCGCTTCGCCTCGCCGCTGCCGGCCATGGTGATCTGCGAGTTCCTCGGGGTGCCCTACCCGGACCGGGACAAGTTCGGCGGCTGGATCCTCGCGCTGATCGAACGCGAGGGCGCGCCCGAGGAGTTGGCCCAGGCGCTGACCGACCTCTTCGCCTACATGTACGAGTTGGTGGCGGCCAAGGAGGCCGAGCCCACCGACGACCTGCTCGGGCAGCTGGCCGGCAACGAGATCCGCAACGGCGAACTGACGCAGCAGGAGGTCGTCGTGATCGGCCTGATGCTGCTCTCGGCCGGCTTCGACACCACCGCCAGCTCGATCTCGCTCAGCGTGCTCGCGCTGCTGGAGAACCCGGCGCAGGCCGAGCGCCTCGTCGCCGACCCGTCGTTGGTGCCCGGCGCGGTCGAGGAGCTGCTGCGCCATCAGAACGTGCTGCAGTACGGCATCGGCCGGGTCGCGGCCGAGGACGTCGAGCTGCGCGGGCAGCTGATCCGGGCCGGTGAGGGCGTGGTCCTGCTGACCCCCTCCGCGGCCCGGGACGCGGACGCCTATCCGGATCCCGACACCCTCGACGTCGGCCGGGAGGGGGTGGACCCGATGACCTTCGGGCACGGCATCCACAACTGCGTCGGCAAGTTCCTGGCCCGGGTCGAGCTGCAGGTCGCCATCGGCACCCTCTTCAGCCGGCTCCCCGGCCTGCGGCTGGTCACCCCGGTGACCGAACTGCCGTTCCGCGACGGCTCCATGGTGTACAGCCCGCGCGAACTGCCGGTCACCTGGTGAGCGCCGAGGTGGAGTCCACGTTCCCGCAGGCGCGCCCGGCCGGGTGTCCGATGGACCTCGCGCCGCAGTACGGCCGGTGGCAGGAGGAGCAGGGGCTGGTCAGGGTGCGCCCGCCGGTCGGCGACCCGGTCTGGCTGGTCACCCGCCACGAGGACGTCCGCAGGGTCCTCGCGGACGTGCGGTTCAGCTCCGACATGACCGCGGCCGGCTACCCGAAGCTCTTCGTGCCGCCGCTGATCCTGCCGGGGGCGTTCATCGCGCTGGATCCGCCCGAGCACACCCGTCTGCGGGCCATGCTGACGGGCGAGTTCACCACCCGCCGGATGCAGGCGCTGCGCCCCAAGGTGCAGGCGATCGTGGACGGCGCGCTGGAGGAGCTGCTGGCCGGCCCCGCCCCGGCCGACCTGGTCACCGCCTTCGCCCGGCCGGTCGCCGCGGTGGTGATCTGCGAGCTGCTCGGGGTCCCGGCCGCCGACCAGCGGCTCTTCCTGGGCTGGACGGAGACGCTGCACCGCCGCGACGTGCCGCCCGCGGCCCACCAGGAGGCCAACGAGGCGCTGTTCGGCTACATGGACGCCCTGGTCGCCCGCAAGTCCGCGGAGCCGACGGACGATCTGATCGGCCGCCTGGTGGTCGAGCGGGTCCGCACCGGCGAGCTGAAACACGGTGAACTGGTGGCCTTCGCGCTGCTGTTGCTGGCCGGCGGGCTGGACACCTCGGCCAACGTGATCGGCCTGAGCACCCTGTCGCTGCTGCTCGACCGGCCGCAGTGGACGGCGCTGGCCGCCGAACCCGCGCTGCTGGACGGCGCGGTGGAGGAGATGCTGCGCTTCCACACCATCACCCAGTGGGGGATCGGCCGCGCGGCCACCACCGACCTGGAGGTGGGCGGCACGACGGTGCGGGCGGGCGAGGGCGTCATCCTGCTGCTGCCCGCGGCCAACCGCGACCCGTCGGTCTTCGCCGAGCCGGACCGGTTCGACGTGCGCCGCGAGGCGCGCGGGCACCTGACCCTCGGCCACGGCGTGCACCACTGCATCGGCCAGGGGCTGGCCCGGCTGGAGCTCCAGGTGGCGATGGGCACCCTGGTGCGGCGGCTGCCGGAGCTGGCGCTCGCCGTCCCGCAGGCCGACGTCGGCTTCCAGGACGACATGTTCGTCTACGGCGTGCACGGCCTGCCGGTCACCTGGTGACCGGGCCCGACTCCCGGCAGCGCCCGGCAGTCCGTCCCCGGAGTTGAGTTCCCAGCAAGCGAGTTCCCAGCAGCGAACAGTGCCAAGCGAGGTGTGACTACGCGTGTCTGACGCCGGATCGAGCCCCACCGCCCAGCCCGTCGCCGTGATCGGCCTGTCCTGTCGGCTGCCGGGCGCGGCCACGGCCGAGGCCTTCTGGCAGCTGCTCGCCGAGGGCCGCGGCGCGGTCGGGCCGATCCCGGCCGACCGGCTCGGCGCCGCCCATCGCACCGGCACCGGGGAGGTGCCCGCGGGCGCCCGCCGGGGCGGCTTCCTGGCCGACGTCGCCGGGTTCGACGCCGACTTCTTCGGCATCGCGCCCAACGCGGCGGCCGTGCTGGACCCGCAGCAGCGCCTCGCGCTCGAACTCGCCTGGGAGGCGCTGGAGGACGCCCGGATCACCCCGGCCGCCCTGCGCGGCGGCCGGACCGGCGTGCTGATCGGCGCGATCGCCGACGACTACGCCGCGCTGCTCGCCGCCCGCGCCGGCGCGGTCAGCGGCCACGCGATGGCCGGGGTGCAGCGCGCCATGATCGCCAACCGGGTCTCCTACGCGCTCGGCCTGCGCGGCCCGAGCCTGACCGTCGACTCGGGGCAGTCCTCGTCGCTGGTCGCGGTGCACCTGGCCTGCGAGAGCCTGCGGCGCGGCGAGTCGCGGGTGGCGCTGGCCGGCGGGGTGCAGCTGAACCTCGCGGTGGAGTCGGCAGCCCGGGCCGAGGCGTTCGGCGGCCTCTCGCCGGACGGCGTCTGCTACACCTTCGACGCCCGCGCCAACGGCTTCGTGCGCGGCGAGGGCGGCGGCGTCGTGGTGCTCAAGCCGCTGGCCGACGCGCTGGCCGAGGGCGACCCGGTGCGGGCGGTGATCCTCGGCAGCGCCGTCAACAACGACGGCGGCGGCGCCCATCTGACGGCACCCAGCGCGCAGGCGCAGCAGGAGGTGGTGCGCGCGGCGCTGACCGCGGCCGGGACCGACCCCGACGCCGTGGGCTACGTCGAGCTGCACGGCACCGGCACGGCCGTCGGCGACCGGACGGAGGCGGCGGCGCTCGGTGCGGTGTACGGCAGACGGGCGAGGCCGCTGCCGGTCGGCTCGGTCAAGACCAACCTTGGCCACCTCGAAGGCGCGGCCGGGATCACGGGGTTCATCAAGGCCGTGCTCAGCGTGGAGCACGCGGTGCGGCCCGCCGCCCTCAACTTCGCCACCCCCAGCCCGGCGATCCCGCTCGACGAGCTGAACCTGCGGGTGGTCACCCGCGCCGAGCCGTGGACCGGCGAAGGCCGCCGCACGGCCGCGGTGAGCGCCTTCGGACTGGGCGGGACCAACTGCCACCTGGTCCTCGCCGCCGCAACACCGGCCGCCACCGCGCCTGCCGCCGCAACGCCGGCCCCCCCAGTGCCGGCCGCCACCGCGCCTGCCGCCGCAACACCGGCTGCCACCGCGCCGCTCTCCGCAGCGCCGACCGCCCCGGCGCCCGCCGGCGGACCGTGGCTCGTGTCCGGCCGTACCGCCGAGGCCCTGGCCGCCCAGGCAGCCCGGCTGGCCGCCCACGTCCGCGCCCAGGAGCAGCTGCGCACCGGCGACCTCGGCCTGAGCCTGGCCACCACCCGCACCGCCTTCGAGCACCGGGCGGTGATCGCCGCGGCGGACCCGGCGGGTCTGCTCGCCGGGCTGGACGCGCTGGCGGCCGGCGAGCAGAGCGCCGCCGTGCTCACCGCTACGGCGCCCGCGCCGCGGCGCGTCGCCTTCGTCTTCCCGGGCCAGGGCAGCCAGTGGCCGGGGATGGCCGTGGACCTGCTCGACACCGCCCCGGACTTCCGTTCCGCGATGGAGCGCTGCGCGCGGGCCCTCGCGCCCTGGACGGACTTCGACGTGCTCGCGGTGCTGCGCGGCGAGCCCGGCGCGCCCGACCTCGAACGGGTCGAGGTCGTCCAGCCGGTGCTGTTCGCCGTGATGGTGTCGCTGGCCGCGCTGTGGCGCGCGCACGGCGTCGAACCCGTCGCGGTGATCGGCCATTCGCAGGGCGAGATCGCCGCCGCCCACGTGGCCGGCGCGCTCTCGCTGGAGGAGGCGGCCAAGGTGGTGGCCGTGCGCAGCCGGCTGATCGCCGAACTGCGCACCGACGGCGCGATGGCCTCGGTGCCGATGTCCGCCGAGCAGCTGAGCCCGCGGCTGGCCCGCTGGGCCGGGCGGCTGTGGCTGTCGGTGGTCAACGGCCCCGGCACGGTGGTGGTCTCCGGCCTGACCGACGCGGTGACCGAGCTGGTCGAGGCGCTGACGGCCGAGGGCGTGGACGCCCGGCGGATCCCGGTCGGCTACGCCTCGCACTCGCCGCTGGTGGAGCCGCTGGACGCGGCGCTGGCCGAGGGGCTCGGCGAACTGTCGCCCCGGGCGGGGACGTTGCCGTTCTACTCGGCGCTGACCGGCGCGCTGCACGACACGGCCGGGCTGGACGCCGGGTACTGGTACCGCAATCTGCGCGAGCCCGTGCTGTTCCAGCAGGCGAGCGCCGCCGCGCTGGCCGACGGGATCGACGCCTTCATCGAGGTGAGCGCCCGCCCGGTGCTGACCGTCCCGCTGCAGCAGACGGCCCAACTGAGCGGGCACCAGGCGGTGGCGCTGGCCACGCTGCGGCGCGACGAGGGCGGCCCGGCGCGGTTCCGCGCGGCGCTGGGCGCGGCCTGGAGCCACGGGGTCGAGGTCGACTGGGCGGCCGTGTGGGCGGGCAGCGGCGCGGTCACCGTGCCGCTGCCGGGGTACGCCTTCCAGCGGCGCCCGTACTGGCTGACCGGGCAGCCGGCCGAGCCCCTGGCCCTGCCTGCCGCCGACCCCGCCGACCCCGTCGACGCGGCCGCCGCCCAGCCGCCGGTGACCGGCTTCGCCGGGCGCCTGGCCGGCCTCCCGGTGGCGGAGGGCCGGCGGCTGGCCGAGCACCTGGTGCGCTCCGCCGTCGCCGCCGCGCTGGGCCACGACGGCCCCGCCGCCGTGCCCGTCGACCGCATCTTCCGCGACCTCGGGGTGGACTCCGCCGCGGCGACCGAGACCGCCGGGCGGCTTGCTGCCGCCACCGGCCTGCCGGTGCCTGCTGGGCTGCTCTACGACCACCCCACCGCCCGGGAACTGGCGGCCCGTCTGGTCGCCGAGCTGACCGGCGGCGCGGCCGGGCACCCCGCGCCTTGTGAGCACCGCGCCGGGGAGCGGCCCGCCGATGCCGAGGACCCGGTCGTCATCGTCGCGATGAGCTGCCGGCTGCCCGGCGAGGTCCGCTCCCCGGAGGACCTGTGGCAGCTGCTGGCCGACGGCGGCGACGCCATCGGCGACTTCCCCGCCGACCGCGGCTGGGACGTGGCACGGCTGCACGACCCCGACCCCGAGCAGCTCGGCCGCTCCACCACCGACAAGGGCGGGTTCCTCGCCGACGCCGCCGATTTCGACGCCGCGCTGTTCGGCATCTCGCCGCGCGAGGCGCTGGCCATGGACCCGCAGCAGCGCCTGCTCCTGGAGGCCTCCTGGGAGGTGTTCGAGCGCGCCGGGATCGACACCGCGACCCTGCGCGGCAGCCGCACCGGCGTCTTCGTCGGCGTGATGGACCAGCGCTACGGCCCCCGGTGGAACGAACCCGCCGACGGCGTCGAAGGGTTCCTGCTCACCGGCAACTCGGCGAGCGTCAACGCCGGCCGGATCTCCTACACCTTCGGCCTGAACGGCCCCACCGTCGCGATGGACACCGCCTGCTCCTCCTCGCTGGTGGCCCTGCACCTCGCGGTGCGCGCGGTGCGCGGCGGCGAGTGCGCCATGGCGCTGGCCGGCGGGGTCACCGTGCTGTCGACCCCCGAGATCTTCATCGAGTTCTCCCGGCAGCGGGGCCTGGCCGCCGACGGCCGCTGCAAGGCGTTCGCCGCGGCGGCGGACGGCACGGGGCTGGCCGAGGGCGTCGCGATGCTCCTGGTCGAGCGGCTCTCCGACGCCCGGCGGCACGGCCACCCGGTGCTCGCGGTGGTCCGCGGCAGCGCCGTCAACTCCGACGGCGCCTCCAACGGCCTCACCGCGCCGAGCGGCACCGCGCAGCGCGAGCTGATCCGCCAGGCGCTGGCCGACGCCGCCCTCGAACCGTCCGAGGTGGACGCGGTGGAGGCGCACGGCACGGGCACCGCCCTCGGCGACCCGATCGAGGCCGCCGCACTGCTGGACGCCTACGGCGCCGGGCGTCGGGCGCCGCTGCTGATCGGCTCGCTGAAGTCCAACATCGGCCACACCCAGGCCGCGGCCGGTGTCGCGGGCGTGATCAAGATGGTCACCGCGCTGCGGGCCCACCTGCTGCCGCGCACCCTGCACGTGGACGCGCCGAGCCCGCAGGTGGACTGGGCGCGCGGACCGGCCGAGCTGCTCACCGAGGCGCGCCCCTGGCCGGCGGGCGACCGGCCGCGCCGGGCCGGCGTCTCCTCCTTCGGCATCAGCGGCACCAACGCGCACGTCATCATCGAGGAGGCCCCGCCCGCGCCCGCCCCGCCCGCGCCTGCCCCGCCCGCGCCCGCCCCGCTCGCGCCCGCCCCGGCGAGCCACGACGACGCGCCGGGCCCGCGCCCCTTCGTGCTCTCCGGCCACACCGACGACGCGCTGCGCGCCCAGGCCGACCGGCTGCTCGGCCACCTCGAGGAGCCCGGCCACCGGGAGTCCGTCCCCCTCCCCGACCTGGCCCGCACCCTCGCCACCGCGCGCACCGCGCTGGAGCGGCGCGCCGCCGTGATCGCCGCCGACCGCGACCAGTTGCTCGCCGGGCTGACCGCGCTCGCCGCGGGCCGGACCCCGGATCACGTGGTGACCGGCGAGGCCAGGCCCCGCTCCGGCACGGTCTTCGTCTTCTCCGGCCAGGGCGGCCAGTGGCAGGGCATGGCCGTCGAACTCCTGGCGGACGCACCGGTGTTCCGGGCGCGGATGACCGAGTGCGCGCAGGCGCTGCGCCCGCTGGTCGACTGGGACCTGTTCGACGTGCTGCACGCCCGGCCCGGCACCCCGCCGCTGACCGACACCGAGGTCGTCCAGCCCGTGCTGTTCTCCATCGCGGTCTCGCTGGCCGCGCTCTGGCGCTCCTACGGGGTCGAGCCGGCCGCGGTGGTCGGCCACTCGCAGGGCGAGATCGCCGCCGCCTGCGTGGCCGGCGCGCTCTCGCTGGCGGACGCGGCCCGGGTGAGCGTGGTGCGCAGCCGGCTCGCCGTCGCGCACCTGACCGACGGCGGGATGGCGAGCGTGGCCCTGTCCGCCGAGGAGCTGCGGCCCAGGCTGGAGCGCTGGGCCGGGCGGCTGTGGCTGTCGGTGGTCAACGGCCCCGGCTCGGTCGCCGTCTCCGGCGAGGAGACCGCCCTGGACGAGCTGATCGCCGAACTCACCGCGGAGGGGGTCAAGGCCCGGCGCATTCCGGCCGCCTTCGCCTCGCACTGCCCCGCGGTGGAGGTGCTGCGCGAGCCCCTGTTCGACGAACTCGCCGGGCTGCGGCCCCGGTCCACCGAGCTCCCGTTCTACTCCAGCGTCACCGTCGGCCCGGTGGACACCGCCACCCTGGACGCGGCGTACTGGTACCGCAACCTGCGCGACACCGTCTGCTTCGCCGACGCCACCGCGCTGCTGGTGCACGAGGGCCACCAGGTCTTCGTGGAGATCGGCCCGCACCCGGTGCTCACCCCGGTGGTGGCGGCGATCGCGGAGCAGGCCGGGGCCGACGCCGTCGTCACCGGCACGCTCCGTCGCGACCAGGGCGGCCTGCGCCGCTTCCTGGCCGCGCTGGCCACCCTGCACACCAAGGGCGTCGCGCTCGACTGGGCGGCCGTGCTGGGCAGCGGCGGCACCCGCGTCGAGCTGCCCGGCTACGCCTTCCAGCGCCGCCGCTACTGGCTGCCCGCCGGGGACGGCACCGCCCGCACCGCGGCGGCTGCTCCGGTCCTGGCCCCGGCCCTGGCCCCCGAGCGGGCGGTCACCCCCAAGGACCTGCTCGCCCTGGTCCGCACCCAGCTCGCCGACGTTCTCGGCCTGGCCGACGGCGAACAGGTGGCGGTGGACCGCGCGTTCAAGGAGATCGGGCTCGACTCGCTCACCGCGCTCGAACTGCGCAACCGGCTGAGCACGGCCACGGGGGCGGCGATCCCCGTCACGGCCGTCTTCAGCCACCCGACCGCCGGTGCACTCGCCCGCTAC
Organism: Kitasatospora sp. NBC_01302; assembly: GCF_035976515.1. Classification (NCBI taxonomy): domain Bacteria; kingdom Bacillati; phylum Actinomycetota; class Actinomycetes; order Kitasatosporales; family Streptomycetaceae; genus Kitasatospora; species Kitasatospora sp. NBC_01302. The sequence continues at coordinate 1,700,865 of NZ_CP108404.1, read as the reverse complement.
CTCGCCGACCGGACGGCCGGCACCGACGCCGAGCCGGCCGGGGTCGGGGGCGGGGCCGCCGGCGGTGGCCGGGTGGCGCTGGACGATCCGATCGCGATCGTCGCGATGGCCTGCCGGTTCCCCGGCGGCGTGGACACCCCCGAGGGCCTGTGGGAGCTGGTCGAGCGCGGCGGCGAGGCGATCAGCGGGCTGCCGACCGACCGCGGCTGGGACCTGGCACGGCTGCCCCAGGCGGTGCGTCAGGGCGGCTTCCTGCACGACGCGGGCTGGTTCGACGCCGGCTTCTTCGGGATCTCGCCGCGCGAGGCGCTGGCCATGGACCCGCAGCAGCGGCTGCTCCTGGAGACCTCCTGGGAGGCGCTGGAGCGTGCCGGGATCGACCCGGTCACCGTCCGGGGCGCCCGGATCGGCGTTTTCGCGGGCGCGGTGGCCCAGGACTACGGGCCGCGGCTGCACGAGTCCACCGCCGCCCAGGAGGGCCACCTGCTCACCGGGACGATCAGCGCGGTGGCCTCGGGGCGGATCGCCTACGCCCTGGACCTCCAGGGCCCGGCGATCACCGTGGACACCGCCTGCTCGTCCTCGCTGGTCGCGCTCCACCTGGCGGCGCAGTCGCTGACCCTCGGCGAGTGCTCGCTCGCGCTGGCCGGCGGTGCGACGGTGATGGCCAACCCCGGTGTCTTCGTGGAGTTCGCCCGCCAGCAGGGGCTGGCGGTCGACGGCCGGTGCAAGGCGTTCGCCGCCGAGGCGGACGGCACCAGCTGGGCGGAGGGCGCGGGCATGCTGGTGCTGGAGCGGCTCTCCGACGCCGAGCGGCTCGGCCACCCGGTGCTCGCCCTGCTGCGCGGTTCGGCGGTCAACTCCGACGGCGCGTCCAACGGCCTGACGGCGCCGAACGGGCTGGCGCAGCAGCGGGTGATCCGGGCGGCGCTGGCGAACGCGGGTCTGTCGGCGGCGGACGTGGACCTGGTGGAGGCGCACGGCACGGGCACCCGGCTGGGCGACCCGATCGAGGCGGACGCCCTGCTGGCCACCTACGGCCAGGGCCGCTCGGCCGAAGCGCCGCTCTGGCTCGGCTCGTTGAAGTCCAACATCGGCCACACCCAGGCCGCCGCCGGTGTGGCCGGGGTGATCAAGACGGTACTGGCGATGCGGCACGGCGTGCTGCCGCGCACCCTGCACGCCGAGCAGCCGACCCCGCACGTCGACTGGTCGACCGGTGACGTCCGGCTGCTGACCGCCGCGGTGCCCTGGCCGGCGGGGGAGCGACCGCGCCGCGCGGGCGTCTCCGCCTTCGGGGTGAGCGGGACCAACGCCCACGTGGTGCTGGAGGCGGTCCCCGCGCCCGTCGTCGAACCGCCGTCCGTGGCCGGGCCGCGGACGCAGGGCCCGGTGCCGGTGCTGCTGTCGGCGCGCACCCCGCAGGCGCTGGCCGCGCAGGCCCGGCGGCTGCGGGCGGCCGTCGCCGACGGGCTGGACCCGCGCGACGCCGCCTGGACGCTGGCCACCTCCCGGACCGGCTTCGAGTACCGCGCGGCACTGGTGGCCGCCGGGCACGAGGAGCTGCTGGCCGGCCTGGCCGAGGTGGCGGGCCGCCGGGCGGCCACCGGCGGGCTGTCGGTGGGTGTGGTGTTCGCCGGGCAGGGGTCGTCGGGGCTGGGCGCGGCACGGGAGTTGTGCGCGGCGTATCCGGTCTTCGCGGCGGCGTTCGACGAGGTGTGCGCGGTGGTGGACGGCCTGGTGGACTGGTCGCTGCGAGCGGTGGTGTTCTCGGGGGAGGGGCTGGAGCGCACGGAGGTGGCGCAGCCGGCGCTGTTCGCCTTCGAGGTGGCGCTGTTCCGGTTGCTGGAGTCCTGGGGCGTGTCGGCCGGTGTGATGCTGGGGCATTCGCTCGGGGAGCTGGTGGCGGCGCAGCTGGCCGGGGTGTTCTCGCTCGCCGATGCCTGCCGGGTGGTGGTGGAGCGCGGCCGGCTGATGGAGGGGATGGAGCCGGGGGCGATGGTGGCGCTGCCGGTGCCGGTGGCGGACGTGCTGCCCCGGCTCGCGGGTCGCCGGGTGTCGGTGGCGGCGGTGAACGGGCCTTCCTCGGTGGTGGTTTCGGGTGCCGAGGCCGATGTGCTGGCGGTGGCGGCGCAGTTCGACCGCTCGCGTCGCCTGGCGGTGCAGCGGGCCTTCCACTCGCCGCTGGTGGAGCCGGTGGTGGGGCCGCTGCGGGCGGTGCTGGAGGCGGTGGAGTTCCGGCCTCCGACGCGCACGGTGGTCTCGGGGCTGACCGGTGAGGTGGCGGACGCGGAGCTGCTGTGCACGCCGGAGTACTGGGTGCGGCACGCGCGGGAGGCGGTGCTGTTCGGCGACGCGCTGCAGGCGGGTCGAGCGGCGGGCGCCGAGGTGTTCCTGGAGGTGGGGCCGGACGGGTCGCTGTCGGCGCTGACCGGCGGTGTCGCGGCGCAGCGCCGGGAGCGGGACGGGGTGACGGCGCTGCTCGCGGCGGTGGCCGAACTCCACGTCCGGGGCGCCGAGATCGACTGGCGTGCGGTGCTGGGCCAGGGCAGGCTCGCCGATCTGCCCACCTACGCCTTCCAGCGGGAGCACTACTGGCTGCCCACCGGCCCGGAGGGTGCCGAGGTCGAGGATCCGACGCACTACCAGGTCGACTGGCAGCGGCTCGACGATCTCGCCGCCCCGGCCCCGGCCGGTCGCTGGCTGCTGGTCGCCCCGGCCGGCTTCGAGGAGCACGAGCTGGTGCGGGCCTGCGCCGCCCGGCTCGGCGCGGACACCGTGGAGCTCTTCCTCTCGGCGGCCGACGACCGGGCCCCGATCGCCGAACGGCTGCGCGAACTTCCGCCCCTGGACGGGGTGTTCTCGCTGCTGGCACTCGACGTCGCGCTGCACCCCGGCCACCCGGGGCTGGCCGTCGGCGGGGCGCTCACCCACCTGCTCGTCCAGGCACTGGGCGACGCGGAGCTCGCGGCACCGCTCTGGCTCGGCACCCGCGGCGCGGTCGCGGTCGGCGAGGAGGCGCTGGACGCGGTGGAGCACAGCGGCGTCTGGGCGCTGGGCCGCGTCGCGGCCCTGGAGCACCCGGCGCGCTGGGGCGGCCTGGTGGACCTGCCCGCGGTCTTCGACGAGACGGCCGGCGAGCGGTTCGCCGCCGTCCTGGGCGCGGCCGAGGACCAGGTGGCGATCCGGGCGGACGGCGTCCACGGGCGCCGGATCGTGCGCGCACCGCGGGCCCGCTCGGCCGGCAGCTGGCAGCCGCGCGGCACCGCGCTGATCACCGGCGGCACCGGCGGGCTCGGTGCGCAGGTCGCCCGCTGGCTGGCGCGGCACGGCACCGAACGCCTGGTGCTGCTCGGCCGGTCCGGCCCCGAGGCCGCCGGAGCCGCCGAACTGGTCGCCGAGCTGGCCGAGTTGGGCGCACAGGCCGAGGTGGTCGGCTGCGACGTGACCGACCGGGAGGCACTGGAGGCGGTCATCACCGACGCGCGGGAGCGCGGTGCGGTCTTCCGTACCGTCGTGCACGCGGCCGGACTCTCCCAGCGCACGCCGATCGCCGAACTCGACCTCGCGCGGTTCGCCGAGATCACCGCCGCCAAGGTGATCGGCGCGGTCCACCTGGACCAGCTCTTCGACGACGACGAACTCGACGCCTTCGTCCTCTTCTCCTCGATCTCCGGCGTCTGGGGCGCCGGCGGCCAGTGCGCCTACGCCGCCGCCAACGCCTTCCTCGACGGCCTGGCCCGGCTGCGCCGCGCCGCCGGTGTGCACGCGGTCTCCATCGCCTGGGGTCCCTGGGACGCACCGGGCATGGCCGAGGAGGGGGACCAGGCCGACCACCTGGCCCGGCGCGGCCTGCGCGCGCTCGCCCCGGAGGCCGCACTGCGGGCGCTGCGCGCGGCCGTGGAGGGCACCGGGGCCGAGGTGACCGTCGCCGACGTGGACTGGGACCGGTTCCTGCCCGCCTTCACCGCCGCCCGCCCCGCGCCCCTGCTGGCCGCCCTCGGCAGGCCGGCCCACCAGCCCGACGATCCGGCCGAGGGGGCCGCCGACCAGGCCGCCGACGGCGCGTCGGAGACGCTGCGGCGCGAACTGCGCGCCCTCGGCGCCCCGCAACGGGCCGCCCGGGTGCGCTCGGTGGTCCGCGCCGAGGTCGCCAGGGCACTCGGCCACCGGGGCGAGCGGACCGTCGGCCTGGAGACGCCGTTCTCCGAGCTCGGCATGGACTCGCTCGCCGCCGTCGACCTGCGCGGCGCCCTCAACGCCCGCACCGGGGTGACGCTGCCCGTCACGGTGGTCTTCGAACGGCCCTCCGTCCAGGCGCTCACCGCCCACCTGCTGGAGCTGCTCGACGACGCCGGGCAGGAGGCCGGGCAGGGCGGCGAGCCGCCGACCGGCGAGGAGGCCAGGATCCGCGCCGTGCTGGCGTCCCTGCCGCTCGCCCGGCTGCGGCAGGCGGGCCTGCTCGACCGGCTGCTCGACCTGGCGGACGACGGCTCCGCCACCGCGCCCCGCACCGCTCCCGCCACCGACCCCGTCGTCGGCGAGCCGGAGAGCGGCATCGACACCATGGACCTCGACGACCTGGTCCGCGCCGCTCTCGACGGCGATTCCCGCTGAGCCCGCGCCGACACTGGAGCTGAACACCGATGGCTGAGGACCGAGTCGCCGCCGCCCTGCGCGCCTCCCTGAAGGAGACCGAGCGGCTGCGCCGCGAGATCCGCGAGATCTCCGCGGCCGAGCACGAACCGCTCGCCGTGGTCGGCATGAGCTGCCGCTACCCCGGCGGCGTCGGTTCGCCCGAGCAGCTGTGGCAGCTGGTCGCCGACGGCGGGGACGCGATCTCCGGCTTCCCGACCGACCGCGGCTGGGACACCGGGCGGATCCACGACCCCGCGGGCGGTCCGGGCACCAGCTACGTGCGCGAGGGCGGCTTCCTGCACGACGCCGCCGAGTTCGACGCCGCCTTCTTCGGCATCGCGCCGCGCGAGGCGCTGGCGATGGACCCGCAGCAGCGGCTGCTCCTGGAGGCCTCCTGGGAGGTGCTGGAGCGGGCCGGCATCGACCCGCGCTCGATCCGCGGCAGCCGCACCGGCGTCTTCGTCGGCGCCGCGCACCAGGAGTACGGCGGCGACCCGCGGCACGCGCCGGAGGAGGTCGACGGGTATGTGCTGACCGGCATCGGCGGCAGCGTGGTCTCCGGCCGGCTGGCGTACTTCCTGGGCCTGACCGGGCCGGCCGTCACCGTGGACACCGCCTGCTCCTCCTCGCTGGTCGCCCTGCACCTGGCCGGGCGCTCGCTGCGCTCCGGCGAGTGCACGGCGGCGCTGGTCGCGGGGGTCTCGGTGATGGCCTCGCCGGTGCCGTTCGTGGAGTTCTCCCGGCAGCAGGGGCTGGCCGCGGACGCCCGCTGCAAGCCGTTCGCGGCAGCCGCCGACGGCACGATCTGGTCCGAGGGCGTCGGCGTCCTGCTGGTCGAGCGGCTCTCGGTGGCCGAGCGGCTGGGGCACCGGGTGCTGGCGGTGGTGCGCGGCTCGGCGGTCAACTCGGACGGGACCTCCAACGGTCTGACGGCGCCGAACGGGCTGGCGCAGCAGCGGGTGATCCGTGACGCGCTGGCGGACGCCGGGCTGTCGGCGGCGGACGTGGACGTGGTGGAGGCGCACGGCACCGGCACCCGGCTGGGTGACCCGATCGAGGCGCAGGCACTGCTGGCCACCTATGGGCAGGACCGCCAGAAGCCTTTGTGGCTCGGCTCGTTGAAGTCCAACATCGGGCACGCCCAGGCCGCCGCCGGCGTCGGCGGAGTGATCAAGATGGTGATGGCGATGCGGCACGGCGTGCTGCCGCGCAGCCTGCACGCCGAGCAGCCGACGCCCAACGTCGACTGGTCGACCGGAAAGGTCCGGCTGCTCGCCGCCCCGGTGCCGTGGCCGGCGGGGGAGAAGCCGCGCCGCGCGGGCGTCTCCGCCTTCGGGGTGAGCGGGACCAACGCGCACGTGGTGCTGGAGGCGGTGGCCGCGGCGGAACCCGTCGCCGAGCCGCTGCCCGATGGCCCGGTGCCGGTCCCGCTGTCCGCCCGCAGCGCCCGCGCGCTGGCCGAACAGGCCCGTCGGCTGCGGGAGTTCCCGCACGCCGAGGTGCCGCTGGCCGACCTCGCCCGGACGCTGGCGACCGGACGGGCGGCCCTGGAGTACCGGGCCGTGGTGCTGGCCGCCGACCACGCGGACCTCGCCGAGGGGCTCGACGCCCTCGCCGAGGGCCGCGCCGCGGCCGGGGTGGCCGGCGGCGCGGCGGCGGCCGGCGAGCTGTCGCTGGGCGTGGTGTTCGCCGGTCAGGGGGCACTGGGCGTGGCCGCGGCCCGTCGGCTGCACGAGAGCTTCCCGGTCTTCGCCGAGGCCTTCGATACGGTGTGCGGGCAGCTGGACGCGCTGGTCGACTGGTCGCCGCGCGCGCTGGTCTTCGCGGGCGACCAGGCGCTGCTCGCGCGCACCGAGTACGCCCAGCCCACGCTGTTCGCCTTCGAGGTCGCGCTCTTCCGGTTGCTCGAATCCTGGGGGGTGGTGGCCGATCTGCTGCTCGGCCACTCGCTCGGCGAGCTGACCGCCGCCCACCTGGCGGGCGTCTTCTCGCTGCCCGACGCCTGCCGGGTGGTGGTCGAACGCGGCCGGCTGATGCAGCGTCTGGAGTCCGGCGCGATGGTCGCCGTGCCGGCTCCGCCGGCCGAGGTCCGCCCGCTGCTGGCCGGGCGCCGGGCCGACCTGGCGGCCGTCAACGGGCCCGACTCCGTGGTGGTCTCGGGCACCGAGGAGGACGTCCTCGCCGTCGCCGCGCAGTTCCCCCGCTCCCGCCGGCTGGAGGTCGACCGCGCCTTCCACTCCGCCCTGGTCGAACCCGCCCTGGAACCCCTGCGGGCGCTGCTCGCCACCCTCGAACTCCACCGGCCGCAGCGCACCGTGGTCTCCACCCGCACCGGCGAGGTCGCCGACCCCGAACTGCTGCGCACCGCCGAGCACTGGGTCCGGCACGCCCGCGAGGCCGTGCTGTTCCAGGACGGGCTGGCCGCCGCCCGGGCGGCCGGGGTCACCACCCTGCTCGAAGTCGGCCCGGACGGCAGCCTCACCGCGCTGACCGGCGGCATCGCCGCCCAGCGCCGTGGCCAGGACGCGGTGGCCGCGCTCCACGCGGCGCTCGGCGAACTCTTCGTCCGCGGCGGGGCGGTGGACTGGCAGGCCGTGCTGGGGCACGGCACCCTCGCCGACCTGCCCACCTATGCCTTCCAGCGCGCGCACTACTGGCTGGCGCCGACCGGGCGCCCGGCCCGCGGCGGCCACCCACTGCTCCCGCAGGAGTCCGAACTGCCCGCAGCGGGCGGACTGTTGCTCAGTGGAACGGTCTCCGGCGCGGCCCCCGGCTGGCTCGCCGACCACGTGGTGTCCGGCGAGGTGCTGGTGCCCGCCACCGCCTTCCTGGACGCGGCGCTGCACGCGGGAACCCGCACCGGCTGCCCGCGGGTGGCGGAACTCGTCGTCGAGGCACCCCTCGTACTCGCACCGGGCGGCTCGGCCGCCTGGCAGCTGTGGGTGGCCGAGCCGGAGGAGGACGGCCGGCGCCGGCTCACCGTGCACGCGCGCCACGGCGAGGGGCCGTGGACCCGGCACGCCAGCGGCACCCTGGCCCCGGCAGCCGAGTGCCCGCCGGTCGCGGACCTGGCCGCCTGGCCGCCGGCCGGCGCCGAGGCGCTGGACGTCGAGTCGCTCTACCCGCGCCTGGCCGCCGCCGGGTTCGGCTACGGCCCCGCCTTCCAGGGGCTGCGCCGCGCCTGGCGCCGGGGCGAGGAGGTGTTCGCCGAGGCCGTCCTGGATCCCGGGACCCCGGCCGCCCGCTACGGCCTGCACCCGGCGCTGCTCGACTGCGCGCTGCACGCCGCCGGCCTGCTCGGCGAGCGCACCGCGGGACAACTGCCCTTCTCCTGGCAGGACGTGACGCTGCACACCCCCGGCGCCGACCTGCTGCGGGTGCGGCTGACGGCCGCCGGCGACCGGGCCGTCGCGCTCGACCTCGCGGACGCGACCGGCGCGCCGGTCGCCTCGGTGGGCTCGCTGACCCTGCGCGGCACGCCCCGCAAGGCCCCGGAGCTGTACCGCGTCGAGTGGACCGCACAGCCGCTCGGCGATCAGGCGGCCGACGGTGACGGTGCCGGTGCGGTGCCGGACGAGGGCACGGCCGACGTGGTCCGCTGCGCGACCCCCGCCGAGGCGCTGGAGCTGGTCCAGCGCCGGCTCGCGCTGCCCGGCACCACCCCGCTGGTCGTCACCACCCAGGGCGCCGTGCGGACCGGCACGGCCGGCCAGGCCGTCGACGCCGCCGCGGCGGCCGTCTGGGGCCTGCTGCGCACCGTCCAGGCCGAGCACCCGGGCCGCTTCACCCTGGTCGACCTCGACGGGCACCCCGACTCGGCCGCCGCGCTGGGCCGGGCCCTGGCCGGCGGCGAGCCGCAGCTGGCGATCCGGCACGGGGCGGCCTTCGTCCCGGTGCTCGCCCGGGTCACCGACGAGGACCTGCTCGACCTGCCGGCGGGCGCCGACGCCTGGCGGCTGGACGCCGCGCCGCGCGGCAGCCTGGACGGTCTGGCCCTGGTGCCGGTCGCGCACCGCGCGCTCGCGGCGGGCGAGGTGCGGATCGCGGTGCGGGCCGCCGGGCTGAACTTCCGGGACGTGCTGATCGCGCTGGACGTCTACCCGGGCGCGGCCGAGATGGGCAACGAGGCCGCCGGGGTGGTCACCGAGACCGGCCCCGGCGTCACCGGACTGGCCGTCGGCGACCGGGTGTTCGGGATCGTCCCCGGCGCGTTCGGCCCGACCGCGGTCGCCGACGCGCGGATGCTGGCGCCCGTCCCGAAGGGCTGGTCCTTCGCCACCGCCGCCTCGGTCCCGATCGCCTTCCTGACCGCCCACCACGCCCTGCTCGCCGAGGGCGACCTGCGCCCGGGCCGGTCGGTGCTGGTGCACGCCGCCGCGGGCGGCGTCGGGATGGCCGCGGTGCAGCTCGCCCAGCACCTGGGCGCGACCGTCTACGCCACCGCGAGCCCGGCCAAGTGGGCGGTGGTGCGGGCGCTGGGCGTCCCGGCGGAGCGCATCGCCTCCTCGCGGACCCTGGAGTTCGAGCAGCGCTTCGCCCCCGGCGTCGACCTCGTGCTCGACGCGCTGGCCGGCGAGTTCGTCGACGCCTCGCTGCGGCTGCTGCCGCGCGGCGGGCGGTTCGTCGAGATGGGCAAGACCGACCTGCGCGACCCGGCCGAGGTCGCCCGGGCGCACCCCGGCGTCGAGTACCGCTCCTTCGACCTGACCGCGACGGCGCCCGAGCGGATCGGCGCGATGCTCACCGAGCTGCTCGCCCTGTTCGAGGCGGGCGCGCTCACCCCGCTGCCGCTCGCCTGCTGGGAGGTGCGCCGGGCGCCGGCCGCCTTCCGGCACGTCAGCCAGGCCCGGCACACCGGCAAGGTGGTGCTCACCGTGCCCGCGCCGCTCGACCCCGAGGGCACCGTGCTGATCACCGGCGGCACCGGCGCGCTCGGCACCCTGCTCGCCCGGCACCTGGTCGCCCGGCACGGCGTGCGGCACCTGCTGCTGACCGGACGCGGCGCCCGGCGCCCGGAGCTGGGCGGCCTCGACGCCACCGTGCAGGTCGCCGCCTGCGACGTCACCGACCGTGCGGCGCTCGCCGAGCTGCTGGCCGGCATCCCCGTCGACCGGCCGCTGACCGCGGTGGTGCACGCCGCCGGCGTCGTCGACGACGCCCCGGTCGGCGCGCTGACACCGGGCCGGCTGGCCGAGGTGCTGGCGCCCAAGGCGGACGGCGCGCGCCTGCTGGACGAGCTGACCCGGGAGCTGGACCTCGCCGAGTTCGTGCTCTACTCCTCCGGCTCCGGCATCCTCGGCAACCCCGGCCAGGCGCACTACGGCGCCGCCAACGCCGCGCTGGACGCGCTCGCCGAGCAGCGCCGCGCCCAGGGCCGGCCCGCCCGCTCGCTGGCCTGGGGGCTGTGGGAGGCGGCCGGCTCGATGGCCGGGGCGCTCTCGGGGACCGACCGGGCCCGGCTGGCCCGCGCCGGCATCCTGCCGCTGGACCCCGCGCACGCGCTGGAGCTGTTCGACGCGGCCCTGCTGCGCGACGAGGCCGTGCTGCTGCCGCTCGCCCTCGACCCGCTCGCGCCCGAACTGGCCACCCGCTCACCGCTGCTGCGCCGGCTGGCCGGGCCCGCGCCCGCCGCCCGGCGGACCGGCGGCGGCCGGGCACCGCTCGCCGAGCGGCTGCCCGCCCTGGGCGCCGCCGAGCGCCGCCGGTTGCTGCTCGACCTGGTGCTCGACCTGACCGCGGCGGTGCTCGGCCACCGCGACGCCGCTGCGCTCGACCCCGAACGGCCCTTCCGCGCACTGGGCTTCGACTCGCTGACCTCGGTCGAGCTGCGCAACCGGCTGGACACCGCGACCGGCCTGCGGCTGCCCGCCACCACCGTCTTCGACCACCCCACTCCGCAGGCGGTCGCCGAGCTGCTGGACGCGGAGCTCGGGGCCGCCGCGCCCGCGCCCGCTGCCGCGCCCTCGTCCTCGTCCTCGCCCTCACCTGAGGCCGTCGCGCCGGTCGCCGCGGCGCAGGACGAGCCGATCGCGATCGTCGCGATGGGCTGCCGCTTCCCCGGCGGGGTCGCCTCCCCGGAGGACCTGTGGGCCCTGGTGCGGGACGGCGTCGACGCCGTCGCCGAGTTCCCGGCCGACCGCGGCTGGGACCTCGACCGGCTGGCCGACCCCGACCCGGAGCGGACCGACACCAGCGCCACCCGCTTCGGCGGTTTCCTGCCCGAGGCGGCCGACTTCGACGCGGAGTTCTTCGGCATCGCGCCGCGCGAGGCGCTGGCGATGGACCCGCAGCAGCGGCTGCTCCTGGAGGTGGCCTGGGAGGCGCTGGAGCGGGCGGGCATCGACGCGGGGTCGCTGCGCGGCTCGGCGACCGGCGTCTTCGTCGGCGCCTTCGCCCAGCAGTACGGCACGCTGCTCGACGCGCCCGCCGACCTCGCCGGGCACCTGGGCACCGGCCGCGCCTCCAGCGTGGCCTCGGGCCGCCTGGCCTACACCTTCGGCCTGGAGGGGCCCGCGGTCACCGTGGACACGGCCTGCTCCTCCTCGCTGGTGACGCTGCACCTGGCGGCGCAGGCGCTGCGCGCCGGGGAGTGCGAGCTGGCACTGGCCGGCGGCGTCACCGTGATGGCGACCCCGGAGATCTTCGTGGAGTTCTCCCGCCAGCGCGGCCTGTCCGCCGACGGGCGGTGCAAGGCCTTCGCCGACGGCGCCGACGGCACGGGCTGGGCGGAGGGTGCGGGTCTGCTGGTGCTGGAGCGGCTCTCCGACGCCGAGCGGCTCGGTCACCCGGTGCTCGCGGTGGTGCGCGGTTCGGCGGTCAACTCCGACGGCGCGTCCAACGGTCTGACGGCGCCCAACGGCCCCTCCCAGCAGCGGGTCATCCGCCGCGCACTGGCGAACGCGGGGCTGTCGACGGCGGATGTGGACGTGGTGGAGGCGCACGGGACGGGGACGCGGCTGGGCGACCCGATCGAGGCGCAGGCGCTGCTGGCCACCTACGGGCAGGGCCGGTCGCCGGAACAGCCCCTGTGGCTGGGGTCGTTGAAGTCCAACCTCGGGCATGCCCAGGCGGCGGCCGGGGTCGGTGGCGTGATCAAGATGGTGCTGGCGATGCGCCACGGCGCCGTCCCGCGCACGCTGCACGTCGACACTCCCTCCAGCCAGGTCGACTGGAGCGCCGGCCAGGTCCGGCTGGCCGTCGAGCAGACGGCCTGGCCGACGACCGGTCGGGCCCGGCGGGCCGGTGTCTCCTCCTTCGGCGTGAGCGGCACCAACGCCCACGTGATCCTCGAACAGGCCCCCGAGCCGGTCGAGTTGGCCGCCTCGGCTGATCCTTCGGTGCTGCCCGTGGTGCTCGCGGCACGCACCCGGCAGGCACTGCGCGACCAGGCGGCCGGGCTGCTGGCCCACCTCGGCGCACACCCCGAGCTGCCCCTGGCCGAGGTCGCCAGGGCGCTGGCCGCCCGGCGGTCGGGCTTCGAGTACCGCGCCGTCCAGGTCGTCGCGGACCACGCCCAGTTGACCGCCGCGCTGGCCGCGCTCGCCGCCGGGGAGGCGGACGCGCGCACCGTCACCGGGGCGGCGGGTCGAAGTGCTGCTCCGGTGCTCGTGTTTCCGGGTCAGGGGTCGCAGTGGGTGGGGATGGGGCGGGAGTTGTTGGTGTCCTCGCCGGTGTTCGCGGCGCGGATGGGGGAGTGTGCGGCGGCGTTGGCGCCGTTCGTGGAGTGGGAGTTGGTGGAGGTGCTGGGGGACGCGGAGTTGTTGGGCCGCGTGGATGTGGTGCAGCCGGTGTTGTGGGCGGTGATGGTGTCGTTGGCGGCGGTGTGGGAGGCCGCTGGTGTGGTGCCGTCGGCGGTGGTGGGTCATTCGCAGGGTGAGATCGCGGCGGCCTGTGTGGCGGGTGCCCTGTCGTTGGCGGACGGCGCTCGGGTGGTGGCGTTGCGCTCGAAGGCGATCGCCGGTGCTCTCGCGGGCCGTGGCGGCATGGTCTCGGTCGCGCTCCCGCGTGCCGATGTCGAGCCGTTCCTGCGCACCGGGGTGGAGGTTGCTGCGGTCAACGGTCCGGCTGCCACGGTGATCGCGGGTGCGAGTGCCCCGCTCGAGGAGGTCTTCGCGGCGCTGACCGTGGCGGGTGTGCAGCCGCGCCGGATCGCGGTGGACTATGCCTCGCACTCGGCGCAGGTGGAGCTGATCTGCGCGGAGGTCCTCGACGCTCTCGCTGCGGTGGCCCCGCGTCCGTCCCGTATTCCGTTCCACTCCTCGGTCACCGGTGGCCGGATCGACACCACCACCCTCGACGCCGCCTACTGGTACGAGAATCTGCGCAGTACGGTGCTCTTCGAGCAGGCGGTGGCCTCGCTGGGCGAGGCCGTGTTCGTCGAGTGCAGTCCGCATCCGGTGCTGGCGAGCGCGCTGCCCGATGCCACGGGCACGCTGCGCCGTGACGACGGCGGCTGGGACCGTTTCCTGACCTCCGCCGCCCAGGCCCACACCGCGGGCGTCCCGGTCGCCTGGCCGCTGCTCCTGGGCGAGGGTGCCAGGGCCGAGCTGCCCACCTACCCCTTCCAACGCACCCGCTACTGGCTCCCCGACCGGGCCCGCCCCACCGCGCCGACGGCGACCGCGGCACCCACCGCGCCGATGCCCGTCGCGGCTCCCGCCGGGCCCGCCGGTGCCTGGCGCCCCGAGGACCTGCTGCGACTGGTGCGCACCCAGGTGGCCGCCGTGCTCGGCCACAGCGAGAGCGCGGCGGTGCGCCCCTCGCTGGCACTGCGCGAGGCCGGGTTCGACTCGCTGATGGCCGTGGACCTGCGTCGGCGGCTCAACGCCGCCACCGGCCTGACGCTGCCCGCCACCGTCGTCTTCGACCACCCCACCCCGGCCGCGCTGGCCGAGCGCCTGCACGCCGAGCTGACCGGCGAGGGTGCCGAGTACGCCGCCGACGGCCCGGCGGCCGACGCCGGTGACCCGATCGCGGTGGTCGGCATGGCCTGCCGGTTCCCCGGCGGTGTCAGCACTCCCGAGCAGCTCTGGGAGCTGGTGCTGGCCGGCGGGGACGGCACCACCGGCTTCCCCACCGACCGCGGCTGGGACCTGGCGGCGCTCTACCACCCCGACCCCGAGCACCGCGGCACCGCCACCACCCGGCGCGGCGGCTTCCTGCACGAGGCTGCCGACTTCGACCCCGAGTTCTTCGGCATCTCGCCGCGCGAGGCGCTGGCGATGGACCCGCAGCAGCGCCTGCTCCTGGAGACCTCCTGGGAGGCGCTGGAGCGCGCCGGGCTCGACCCCTCGGCGCTGCGCGGCAGCCGCACCGGCGTATTCGTCGGCCAGGTCCAGCAGGACTACCGGACCCGGCTCTCCGCCAACCCCGAGGAGCTGGAGGGCTACCTGGGCACCGGCAGCGCCTCCAGCGTCGCGTCCGGCCGGATTGCCTACGTGCTGGGCCTGGAGGGTCCGGTGCTCACTGTGGACACCGCCTGCTCCTCCTCCCTGGTGGCGCTGCACCTCGCGGGCCAGGCGCTGCGCGCCGGCGAGTGCGAGCTGGCGCTGGCCGGCGGTGTCACGGTGATGTCGACACCCGACGTGTTCGTCGAGTTCTCCCGCCAGCGCGGGCTGGCCGACGACGGCCGGTGCAAGGCGTTCTCCGAGGACGCCGACGGCACCGGCTGGGCGGAGGGCGCCGGCGTGCTGGTCCTCGAACGGCTCTCCCGGGCCCGGCGGCTGGGCCACCGGGTGCTGGCGGTCGTCGCGGGCAGTGCGGTCAACTCCGACGGCGCCTCCAACGGCCTGACCGCCCCCAACGGGCGCGCCCAGCAGCGGGTCATCCGCGGTGCGCTGGCCGCCGCCGGGCTCACGCCCGCCGACGTCGACGCGGTGGAGGCGCACGGCACCGGCACCCGGCTCGGCGACCCGATCGAGGCCGGCGCGCTGATCGCCGCCTACGGCCAGGACCGCGACCGCCCGCTCTGGCTCGGCTCGTTGAAGTCCAACATCGGCCACGCCCAGGCCGCCGCCGGCGTCGGCGGGGTGATCAAGACGGTGCTGGCCATGCAGAACGGGGTGCTGCCGCGGACCCTGCACGCCGAGCACCCCACCAGCCAGGTCGACTGGTCGGCCGGCGAGGTCCGGCTGCTCGCCGAGAACCTGCCCTGGCCCGAGCGCGAGGGCCGGCGCCGGGCGGCGGTCTCCTCCTTCGGCGTCAGCGGCACCAACGCGCACGTCATCCTCGAACACGCCCCGGAACCGGCCGCCGAACCGGCGACGGAACCGCGGCCCGCCGCCGACGCCCCGGCTGCCCCCGCCCCCGTGCCGCTGCCGATCGCCGCGCCCACCGCCGCGGGCCTGGTCGCCCAGGCCCGCGCCCTCGCCGACCATCTGGCGCTCCGTCCCGAGCTCCAACCGGCCGACGTGGCCCACGCGCTGGTGCACAGCCGCACCGCCTTCGAGCACCGGGCGGTGGTCTTCGCCGCCGGGACGTCCGAGGCGCTCGAACGGCTCCAGCACCCGCTCGACGCCGGGCGGGTGCTGGAGGGCCGCACCGCGCTGCTCTTCTCCGGCCAGGGCTCCCAGCGCCACCGGATGGGGCACCGGCTGTACCAGGAGTTCCCGGTCTACGCGGCGGCCTTCGACGCGGTCGCCGAGCAGCTGGAACTGGCCGTCCCGCTCACCGAGTTGGTCTTCGGTACGGACGAACGGTCGCTGGAGAGGACCGAGTTCGCCCAGCCCGCGCTCTTCGCGACCCAGATCGCGCTGCACCGGCTGGCCGAGAGCCGGGGCCTGGTCCCGGACGTCCTGCTCGGCCACTCGGTCGGCGAGATCGCGGCGGCGCACGTCGCCGGGGTGCTCTCGCTGCCCGACGCCTGCCGGCTGGTCGCGGCCCGCGGCCGGCTGATGCAGCAACTGCCGGACGGCGGTGCCATGGTGGCGCTGGCGGCCACCGAGGAGGAGGTGCTCGCCGCGCTGGCCGACCGGACCGGGGTGGCGATCGCCGCCGTCAACGGGCCCGAGGCCGTCGTGGTGTCGGGCGCCGAGGAGGGTGTGCTCGCGGTGCGCGAGCTCTTCGCCGCCCAGGGCCGGCGCACCAAGCGGCTGGCGGTCGGCCACGCCTTCCACTCGCCGCTGATGGACCCGGTGCTGGACGACTTCGCGGCCGTCGTCGGCCAACTCGCCTTCACGCCACCCACCTTGCCCGTCGTCTCCACCGTGACCGGCCGGCTCGCCACCGGCGAGGACCTGGTGACCGCCGACTACTGGGTACGCCACGCCCGGCAGGCGGTCCGCTTCGCGGACGGCGTGCGCACCCTGCGCGAGGAGGGGGTGAGCCGCTACCTGGAGATCGGCCCCTCGGCCGCGCTGGCCCCGATGGCCCAGGAGTGCCTGGCCGGCACCGAGAGCGTGGTGATCCCGCTGCTGCGCCCGGGGCGCGAGGAGCCCGAGGCCGTCCGTTCGGCCCTGGGCGCCCTGTACGCCCACGGCGCCGCCGTCGACTGGGACACCTTCCTGCCCGACGCCGATGCGGCCAACGGCGCCGGCGCCGACGCCGGCACCGGCGCCCGGACGGTCGACCTGCCCACCTACGCCTTCCAGCGCCGCCGCTTCTGGCTGGCGGCGCCCGGACCGGTGGCCGTCGAGCCCGGCGGCCACCCCCTGCTCAGCACGGCCGTCCCGTTCGCGGGCGGCGCCGGACTGGTGCTCACCGGCCGGCTGGACCTGGCCGAGCAGCGGTGGCTGGCCGACCACGTGGTCGCGGGCCGCACCCTCTTCCCTGGCACCGGCTTCGTCGACCTGGTGGTCCACGCCGGTCTGGCGGTGGGCTGCGACCTGGTGGAGGAACTGACCCTGGACGCCCCGCTGCTGCTGCCCGCGGCCGGTCCGGTGCGCCTGCAGGTCACCGTCGCCGAGCCGGACGCGCAGGGGCGGCGCACCGTGCGCCTGCACTCACAGGCCGGCGACGGCACGCCGTGGACCGCGCACGGCACCGCCGTGCTCGCCGTCGCCGCGAGCACCGAAGCCGCGCCCGCCCCCGCAGCGCTCCCCGAGGGCGGCACCGCCTACGACGTCGACGACGTGTACGCCACGCTCACCGCGCGCGGCTACGCCTACGGCCCCGCCTTCCGTGCGCTGCGCACGGTGCGCGAGCTCCCCGGCGCCCTGGTCGCCGAGGTGGCGCTGCCCACCGGCGACGCGGACGGGTTCGGCCTGCACCCGGTACTGCTGGACGCCGCCATGCACGCGCTGGCCGCCACCTCGGACAGCACCGGTGAGGTGCTGCTGCCCTTCTCCTGGAACGGGATCCGGGTGCACGCCACCGGCGCCGCCGCGGTCGGGGTGGAGCTGGTCCGCCACACGCCCGAGACGGTGTCGGCCCGCTTCACCGACGCTTCTGGCGCACCGGTCGCCACCATCGACTCGCTGGTCTTCCGCCCGCTGCCCGCGGCCGGCGCCGTCACGGTGCCGCTGCTGGAGCTCGACTGGGTCGCCCCCGAGGCGGCGCCGCAGCCGGTGGCCGCGCCGGCGCTGGTGGAGCGGATCCCGGCGGGCGCCGACCCCCGGGCCGCGCTGGAGCGCGTTCTGACGCTCTGTCAGCAGCAGGAGCCGGACCGCATCGCCTTCGTCACCACCGGTGCCGACCAGGATCCCGGCGCGGCGGCCGTGCGCGGTTTCGTCCGCTCGGCCCAGCAGGAGCAGCCGGGCCGGTTCGTCCTGATCGACCGTCAGCCCGGCACGGACGAAGCCGCGTTGACCGCCGCACTCGCCACCGGAGAGGCCGAGGTCGCCGTGCGCGGCGGCGCCCCGCTGGTACCCCGGCTGACCCGGCTCGACGCGCCCGCGCCGCTGGTCCCGCCGCAGGGCTCGGACACTTGGCGGCTGGAGGTGGCCGAACGCGGCACGCTGGAGAACCTCGTGCTGCTCGACCACCCGCCGGCCCGTGCCCCGCTGGCTCCCGGCGAGGTCCGGGTCGCGGTGCGGGCCGCCGGGGTGAACTTCCGGGACGTGCTCAACGCGCTCGGCATGTACCCCGGCAAGGCGGGCCCGCTCGGCATCGAGGCGGCCGGCGTGGTGCTGGAGACCGGCGCCGACGTCACCGGACTGGCCGTCGGCGACCGGGTGATGGGCCTGATGCCGGGCGCCTGCGGCCCGGTGGTGGTCACCGACCGCCGCTACCTGGTCCCGGTGCCGTCGGGCTGGACCTTCGCCGAGGCGGCCTCCGTCCCGGTCGGCTTCAGCACCGCCTGGTACGCCCTGATCGACCTGGCCGGCCTCGAGCCGGGCGAGGCGCTGCTGGTGCACTCCGGTGCGGGCGGCGTCGGCTCGGCCGCCCTCCAACTGGCCCGGCACTGGGGGGTGGAGGTGTTCGCCACCGCCAGCCCCGGCAAGTGGGACGTGCTGCGTGCGGCCGGACTCGACGACCAGCACATCGCCTCCTCGCGCACCCTGGACTTCGAGGCCCACTTCACCGCCGCCACCGGCGGGCGCGGCGTGGACGTCGTCCTGGACTGCCTGGCGGGCGAGTTCGTGGACGCCTCGCTGCGGCTGCTGCCGCGCGGCGGGCGGTTCGTCGAGATGGGCAAGACGGACGTGCGGGACGCCGCCGAGGTGGCCAGGACCCACCCGGGCGTCGGCTACCAGGCCTTCGACGTGATCGACGCCGGCCCCGACCGGATCGCCGAGATCCTCGCGGAGCTGGTCTCGCTGGCCGGGCAGGGCGTGCTGCGCCCGCTGCCGGTCACCACCTGGGACGTGCGGCGCGCCCCGCAGGCGTACCGCTTCCTGAGCCAGGCCCGGCAGGTCGGCAAGGTGGTGCTGACCGTGCCGCCGCCGCTGGACCCCGAGGGCAGCGTGCTGGTCACCGGCGGCACCGGGGCCCTCGGCGCCGCGCTGGCCCGGCATCTGGTGACCGCGCGCGGCGCCCGCCACCTGGTGCTGGCCGGCCGCCGCGGCCGGCTGGACGAGGCCGTCGCGGCCGAGCTGGCCGCCGCCGGGGCCGAGGTCCGCGCCGTCGCCTGCGACGTGGGCGACCGCGCCGCGCTGGCGGGCCTGCTGGCCGCGCTCGACCGCCCGCTGACCGCCGTCTACCACCTGGCCGGTGTCACCGACGACGGCCTGCTCGACGGGTTGGATGCCGAGCGGCTGGACGGCGTGCTGCGGCCCAAGGCCGACGCCGCCCGCCACCTGCACGAGCTCACCGCCGATGCCGACCTCGCCGAGTTCGTGCTCTTCTCCTCGGTCTCCGGCCTCTTCGGCAGTCCGGGCCAGGCCGGCTACGCCGCCGCCAACGCCGCCCTGGACGCGGTGGCCCGGCTGCGCCGCGACCGCGGCCTGCCCGCGCTCTCGGTGGACTGGGGGCTGTGGGCGGCGACCGAGGTCGACAGCGCCATCACCGGCCACCTGGCACCCGCCGACCTCGACCGGATGACCCGCTCGGGCCTGGCCTCGCTCACCGCGGCCGAGGCGATGGACCTGCTCGACCGGGCGCTGGGCAGCGGCGAGCCGGTGGTGGCCGCGCTGCGGATCGAGCCGGCCGCGCTCGGCGAGGGGGCACCGGCGCTGCTGCGCGGCCTGGCGCCCCGCCCGGTCCGCCGGGCCGTCACCGCCGCCCCGGCCGTGCCCACCCTGGCCGCGCCCGCCCCCGGCGGCCCGGCCGCGCCCGGCCCGCTCGCGCTGGACGCGCTGGTCGCCGAGCAGACCGCCTGGGTGCTCGGCCACCGCGACCCGGCCGCGGTCGACCCCCGCAAGCCCTTCACCGAGCTGGGCTTCGACTCGCTCACCGCCGTCGAGCTGCGCAACCGGCTCGCCGCCGCCACCGGGCGGCGGCTGCCGGCGGCCCTGGTCTTCGACCACCCGACCCCGGCCGCCCTGGTCGGCTTCCTCACCACGCTGCTCGCCCCGCCGGCCGACCCCGGCGCCGAGTTGGACCGCATCGAGCGGATGGTCCGCGAGGAGGCGCTGGACGAGGCGGCCCGGGACAGCCTGGCCGACCGGCTGCGGGCCCTGCTCGCCACCGTCACCTCCCTCGGCGGACCGGCCCCGGCCGCCGCCGCGGCCCCCGTCGGCGACCCGGCCGACGTGCTCCAAGCCACCACGCTCAGCGAAGTCTTCGACCTCATCGATCGGGAGATCGGCCAGTGAACGACGATCAGAAGGTCCTCGACTACCTCAAGCGCACGCTCGCCGAGCTGCAGGACACCCGGCGCCGGCTGAACGAGCTGGAGTCCCGGCGCAGCGAGCCGATCGCCGTGGTCGGCATGAGCTGCCGGTTCCCCGGCGGCGTGCGCAGCCCGGAGCAGCTCTGGGAGCTGGTGGTGAACGGCCGCGACGCGATCACCGGGTTCCCCACCGACCGCGGCTGGGGGCTGGGCGCCCTGTACCACCCGGACCCGGACCACCCGGGCACCAGCTACGCGCGGCACGGCGGATTCCTGCACGACGCCGCCGAGTTCGACCCGGCGTTCTTCGGCATCAGCCCCCGCGAGGCGCTGGCCGTCGACCCGCAGCAGCGGCTGCTGCTCGAAGGGGCCTGGGAGGCCGTGGAGCGCGCCGGCCTGGAACCGCGCGCCCTGCGCGGCAGCCGCACCGGGGTCTTCGTCGGCTCCATCTACGAGGACTACGGCTCCCGGCTGTGGCGCAACCCGCCGGCCGGCTTCGAGGGGCACCTCGGCAACGGCAGCATGAGCAGCGTGGCCTCCGGGCGGATCGCCTACACCCTTGGCCTGACCGGTCCGACGCTGACCGTGGACACCGCCTGCTCCTCCTCGCTGGTCGCCCTGCACCTGGCGATCCAGGCGCTGCAGCGCGACGAGTGCACGGCGGCGCTGGTCGGCGGCGTGTCGGTGATGGCCACCCCGCTGCCGTTCGTGGAGTTCTCCCGGCAGCGCGGGCTGGCCGCCGACGGCCGCTGCAAGCCCTTCTCGGCCGCGGCCGACGGCACCAGCTGGGCCGAGGGCATGGGCATGCTGCTGGTCGAGCGGCTCAGCGAGGCCGAGCGGCTGGGGCACCGGGTGCTGGCCGTGGTGCGCGGCTCGGCGGTCAACTCCGACGGCGCCACCAACGGTCTGACCGCGCCGAACGGCCCTGCCCAGCAGCGGGTGATCCGGGCCGCGCTGGCCGCCGGCGACCTGTCGGCGGCGGACGTCGACCTGGTCGAGGCGCACGGCACCGGCACCCGGCTCGGCGACCCGATCGAGGCGGACGCCCTGCTGGCCACCTACGGCCAGGGCCGGTCCGCGGACCGGCCGCTGCGGCTCGGCTCGGTGAAGTCCAACTTCGGCCACGCCCAGGCGGCGGCCGGGGTCGCCGGGATCATCAAGGCCGTCATGGCGATGCGGCACGGCGTGCTGCCGCCGACCCTGCACGCCGAGCAGCCCTCGGCCCACGTCGACTGGTCCTCGGGCGCGCTGCGCCTGGTGACCGCCGCGGAGCCGTGGCCGGAGCTGGAGAGGCCGCGCCGCGCCGCCGTCTCCGCCTTCGGGGTGAGCGGGACCAATGCGCACGTGGTGCTGGAGGGCGTCCCCGACCCCGGGCCCACGCCCGAGTCCCTTGCCCATCCGCGGTCCGCCGATCCCGTCCCGGTGCTGCTGTCGGCCCGCGACCCGCGCGCGCTCGCGGCCCGTGCCCGGGAGCTGCGCGCCTTCCTCGCCGACCACCCCGGCGCCGAACTCGCCGACGTGGCCTACTCGCTGGCCACCGCCCGGACCGCCTTCGAGCACCGCGCGGCCACCGTCGCCGGCTCCCGCGAGGAACTGCTGGGCTGGCTCGACGAGCTGGCGCACACCGCGCCGGACAGCCGGCCCGCGCCCAACGCCACCAGCGCCGACCTCGCCGTCGTCTTCGCCGGGCAGGGCTCGCTCGGCCTGGCGGCGGCGCGCGAACTGCACGCCGCGTTCCCGGCCTTCGCGCGGGCCCTGGACGAGGTGTGCGCCGCGATGACCGGGCAGCTCGACCGCGACCTGCGGGAGCTGCTCTTCGACGGTCCGGCGCAGCTGCTGGAGCGCACCGAGTACGCCCAACCCGCGCTGTTCGCCTTCGAGGTGGCCCTGTTCCGGCTGCTGGAGTCCTGCGGGGTCACCCCCGGGCTGCTGATCGGCCACTCGCTCGGCGAGCTGACCGCCGCCCACCTGGCGGGCGTCTTCTCGCTCGCCGACGCCTGCCGGGTGGTCGCCGCCCGGGGCCGGCTGATGCAGGAGCTGGAGCCCGGCGCCATGGTCGCCCTGCCCGCGGCCGAGGCGGAGCTGGCCCCGCTGCCGGCGGGCGGCGCGGTCGCGCTGGCGGCCGTCAACGGGCCGCAGTCGGTGGTGATCTCGGGTGCGGAGGCGGCGGTCCTGGCGGTCGCCGAGCGGTTCCCGCGGGCCCGCCGGCTGCCGGTCGACCGCGCCTTCCACTCGGCGCTGGTGGAGCCGATGCTGGAGCCGTTCCGCCGGCTGCTGGCGACCGTCGCCTTCCGGCGGCCGACCCGCGCGGTGGTCTCCACCCGCACCGGCGAGGCGGCCGACCCGGAGCTGCTGTGCGGCGCCGACCACTGGGTGCGCCACGCGCGCGAGGCCGTCCGGTTCGACGCCGCGCTGCGCACCGCCCGGGCCGCCGGGGTCCGGACCTTCCTCGAAATCGGCCCGGACGGCTCACTGTCCGCGCTGACCGGCGGCATCGCGGGCCAGCGCCGGGGCAAGCAGGCGGTCCCGGCGCTGCTCGCGGCGCTGGCCGGGCTCCACCTGGCGGGCAGCGAGATCGACTGGCGGTCCGTCCTCGGCCAGGGCACCGTGCTCGACCTGCCCACCTACCCCTTCCAGCGCGAGCGGTACTGGCTGGACGCCGTCGCCGAGGCACCGAACACCGGCCGCTACCAGGTGGTCTGGCGACCCCACCGGCTCCCGGCCGTTGCCGCAGCCGCTGCCGTTTCCACCACCGCTGCCACGGTCACCGGTCGCTGGCTGGTCGCCGTCCCCGAGGCGGGACCGAGCCCGGTGGCCGAGGCGATCGTCGCGGCGCTGGCGGCGCGCGGTGCCGTCGCCTCGCTCCTCACGCCCGAGGACCCGGACCAGAAGCTCGACGGCGTGACCGGCGTGCTCTCGCTGCTGGCGACCGCGGGCGGCGGCTTCACCGCCGACCTCGCCCTGCTGCGGCGCCTGCGCGGCACCGGCGCGCGGCTCTGGCTGGCCACCCGAGGGGCGGTCGCGGTGCTGCCGGGCGAGGGCGCCGACGTCGCGCAGGCCGCCAGTTGGGGAGCGGGACGGGTGCTCGCGCTGGAGGAGCCCGAGCTCTGGGGCGGCCTGGTCGACCTGCCGACCGCGCCGCTGGGCGAGGCGGAGCTGTCGGTCCTGGTCGGCCTGCTCACCGCGCCGACCGACGAGGACCAGTTCGCCGTGCGCGGCGGGCGGGCCCGTGTGCGCCGCCTGGTGCGCGACACCGCACCCGCGGGGCAAGGGAGTTGGCGCCCGCGCGGCACCGTGCTGGTGACCGGTGGCACCGGGGCGCTCGGCCGCCGGGTGGCCCGCCGGCTCGCCGAGCGCGGCGCCGAGCGCGTGCTGCTGCTCGGTCGGCGCGGCGCCGAGGCCGAGGGCATGGCGGAGCTGACCGAGCAACTCGCTGCGCTCGGCACCGAGGCGCTGCCGGTCGCCTGTGACGTCACCGACCGGGCCGCGCTCGCCCGGGTGCTGGCGGAGCACCCGGTGACCGCCGTGGTGCACGCCGCCGGCGTCGAGCGGTCCGCGCCGCTGGCCGAGCTGACCGCCGCCGACTTCGACGAGGTCCTCGCGGCGAAGGTCACCGGCGCGGTGCACCTGTCCGAGCTGCTGGCCGGCGCGCCGCTGGACGCCTTCGTGCTCTTCTCCTCGATCTCCGGCGTCTGGGGCAGCGCCCGGCAGGCCGCCTACGCCGCCGCCAACGCCTGCCTGGACGCGCTCGCCCACCAGCGCCGGGCCCGCGGCGAGAGCGCGCTCTCGGTGGCCTGGGGCCCGTGGGAGGGGCCCGGCATGGCCGACGGCGCGGCCGGGGACCACCTGCGGGCCCACGGTCTGGACCTGCTCGACCCGGACGCGGCACTGCTGGCGCTGGAGTCGGCGCTGGGTCAGGACACGCCCGCCACCGTGGTGGCCGAGGTCGACTGGGACCGGTTCCTGCCGCTGTTCACCGCCAGCCGGCCACGCCCGTTCCTGGCCGAGCTGGCCCCCGCGGCCCCGGCCCCCGCGCCCGCCGCCGCGCCGCCCGGCCACGCGCTGGCCGAACTCGCCGGGCTGGCCCCCGCCGAGCGCGCCCGGCAGCTGCTCGACCTGGTCAAGGAGGCGGTGAGCGGTGTCCTCGGCCACCGCGAGGCCGCCGACGTCGAGCCCGACCAGCCCTTCCGCGAGGCCGGGTTCGACTCCTTGATGGCGGTCGAGCTGCGCAACCGGCTCACCGCCCGCACCGGGCTCGACCTGCCCACCACCGTCGTCTTCGACCATCCGAGCGCGGCGGCGCTCGCCCGCCTGCTCGACGAGCTGATCGCGCCTGCCGCGGCACCGGCCGCGACAGCGGTCGCCGCGCGCACCCTGGTGGCCGACCAGCCGATCGCGATCGTCGCGATGGGCTGCCGCTTCCCCGGCCAGGTGGCCTCGCCCGAGGACCTGTGGGCGCTGGTCCGCGACGGCGTCGACGCGATCGGCGAGATCCCGGCCGACCGCGGCTGGGACCTCGTCTACCACCCGGACCCCGACCACAAGGGCACCAGCTACGCCCGCGAGGGCGGATTCGTCGACGGCGTCGCCGACTTCGACGCGGAGTTCTTCGGCATCGCGCCACGCGAGGCGCTCGCGATGGACCCGCAGCAGCGGCTGCTCCTGGAGGTGGCCTGGGAGGCGCTGGAGCGGGCGGGCGTCGAGCCAGGCTCGCTGCGCGGCTCGGCGACCGGCGTCTTCGTCGGCGCCGGCTACCAGGGCTACGGGCACCCCGGCGGCCGGGTCCCCGAGGACGTGGAGGGCTACCTGCTCACCGGGAACGTCTCCAGCGTGCTCTCCGGCCGCCTCGCCTACACCCTTGGCCTGGAAGGGCCCTCGCTGACGGTGGACACCGCGTGCTCCTCCTCGCTGGTGGCGCTGCACCTGGCGGCGCAGGCCCTGCGGTCCGGGGAGTGCGAGCTGGCACTGGCCGGCGGCGTCACCGTGATGACCGGCGGCGAGGCCTTCGTCGAGTACTCCCGCCAGCGCGCGCTGGCCGCCGACGGGCGGTGCAAGGCCTTCGCCGCCGAGGCGGACGGCACGGGCTGGGCGGAGGGTGCGGGTCTGCTGGTGCTGGAGCGGCTCTCCGACGCCGAGCGGCTCGGTCACCCGGTGCTCGCGGTGGTGCGCGGTTCGGCGGTCAACTCCGACGGCGCGTCCAACGGTCTGACGGCGCCGAACGGGCTGGCGCAGCAGCGGGTGATCCGGGCGGCGCTGGCGAACGCCGGGCTGTCGACGGCGGATGTGGACGTGGTGGAGGCGCACGGGACGGGGACGCGGCTGGGCGACCCGATCGAGGCGCAGGCACTGCTGGCCACCTACGGGCAGGACCGGTCGCCGGAACAGCCCCTGTGGCTCGGCTCGTTGAAGTCGAACATCGGCCACGCCCAGGCGGCGGCCGGGGTCGGTGGCGTGATCAAGATGGTGCTGGCGATGCGCCACGGCGAACTGCCGCGCACCCTGCACGCCGAGCACCCCACCACCCACGTCGACTGGGACCACGGGGGCGTCCGCCTGCTGACCCACCCCGCCCCCTGGCCGCACCCCGACCACCGCCGCGCAGCCGTCTCCGCCTTCGGCGTGAGCGGCACCAACGCCCACGTGGTCCTGGAAGCGGCCCCCACCCCGGAGGCTGCCAACGACCCGCTGCCCGCAGGGAGCGGGACGGACGGCGCCGTTGCGCCGGCGGCCGGTCCCGGCTCGCAGGTGCTCGCAGCGAGCGGGACGGACGGCGCCGTTGCGCCGGCGGCCGACCACCCGGCGGCCCACCCCGACACGTCGGTGCCCACCAGCGACCCGCTGCCCGCCGACCCCGGGCCCGCCGCCCCCCTGCCCGTCCTGCTGCACGGGCGGACCAGGGCCGCGCTGCGCGAGCAGGCCGCTCGGCTGGCCGACCACCTCGCGGCCCGGCCCGAGGTGGCGCTGTCCGCAGTGGCGCGCACCCTCGCCACTGCCCGCACGCCCTTCGCCGAACGCGCGGCCGTGCTGGCGCCCGACCGCCCGGCCCTGCTCGCGGCCCTGCGCGAGCTCGCCGCCGACGGCGCCCACCCCGCCCTGGTGACCGGTGTGGCGCGGCGAACCGGCTTGCCGGTGCTCGTGTTTCCGGGTCAGGGGTCGCAGTGGGTGGGGATGGGGCGGGAGTTGTTGGTGTCCTCGCCGGTGTTCGCGGCGCGGATGGGGGAGTGTGCGGCGGCGTTGGCGCCGTTCGTGGAGTGGGAGTTGGTGGAGGTGCTGGGGGACGCGGAGTTGTTGGGCCGCGTGGATGTGGTGCAGCCGGTGTTGTGGGCGGTGATGGTGTCGTTGGCGGCGGTGTGGGAGGCCGCTGGTGTGGTGCCGTCGGCGGTGGTGGGTCATTCGCAGGGTGAGATCGCGGCGGCCTGTGTGGCGGGTGCCCTGTCGCTGGCGGATGGTGCTCGGGTGGTGGCGTTGCGCTCGAAGGCGATCGCCGGGTCCCTGGCGGGCCGTGGCGGCATGGTCTCGGTCGCGCTCCCTCGTGCCGATGTCGAGCCGTTCCTGCGCGCCGGGGTGGAGGTCGCTGCGGTCAACGGTCCGGCTGCCACGGTGATCGCGGGTGCGAGTGCCCCGCTCGAGGAGGTCTTCGCGGCGCTGGCCGTGGCGGGTGTGCAGCCGCGCCGGATCGCGGTGGACTATGCCTCGCACTCGGTGCAGGTGGAGCTGATCCGCGCGGAGGTCCTCGACGCTCTCGCTGCGGTGTCCCCGCGTCCGTCCCGTATTCCGTTCCACTCCTCGGTCACTGGTGGCCGGATCGACACCACCACCCTTGACGCCGCCTACTGGTACGAGAATCTGCGCAGTACGGTGCTCTTCGAGCAGGCGGTGGCCTCGCTGGGCGAGGCCGTGTTCGTCGAGTGCAGTCCGCATCCGGTGCTGGCGAGCGCGCTGCCCGATGCCACGGGCACGCTGCGCCGTGACGACGGCGGCTGGGACCGTTTCCTGACCTCCGCCGCCCAGGCCCACGCCGCGGGCGTCCCGGTCGCCTGGCCGCTGCTCCTGGGCGAGGGTGCCAGGGCCGAGCTGCCCACCTATCCCTTCCAACGCACCCGCTACTGGCTCCCCGACCAGATCCGCACCGCCGCGGACCGCCTCGACCGCAACGTCGGCGAGGTCGACGTCCGGGACGCCGACTTCTGGGACGCCGTCGAACGCGGTGACCAGGCGGCCCTGACCGCGATGCTCGGCGCCGACGCCACCGAGGCGCTGACCGCACCGAATGCGCTGCCCGTGCTGCCCGCCCTGACGCGCTGGCGCCGTGACCGCACCCGGCGGGCCGCGGTCGACGGCTGGCGCTACCGGGTCGTCTGGCGGCCCGTCACCGCCCGCACCGCGACCGCCCTGGGCGGCCACTGGATCGTCGTCACCACCGGCGAGCAGCCCACCCAGCCCACCCACCCCACCGACCGCACCCAACTCACCCAGCCCACCCACCCCACCGAGCTCGCCGACCTCGTCGCGGCGCTCCGCGCGCACGGCGCCGAGACCGTCACCGTGACCGACCTGACCGACCTGACCGACCTGACCGACCCGGCCGGCCTCGCCGCGCAGTTGCCCACCGCCACCGGCGTCCTCTCGCTGCTCCCGCTCGCCCAGCAGGGCGACGCGGCGTTCGACCCGCAGGCCTCGCTCGCCCTGTGCCAGGCCGTCGCGCGGGCCGAGGTCCCGCTCTGGACGGCCACCCGCGGTGCGGTCGCGACCGGCACCGCCGACCGGCTCGACCACCCCGGCCAGGCGGCCGTGTGGGGGCTGGGCCGGGTGCTGGCGCTGGAACACCCCGCAGCCTGGGGCGGTCTGATCGACCTGCCCGCCCGGCTCGACCGGCGCGCGCTCGACCGGCTGTGCGCACTGCTCGCCGGCGCCCACGGGGACGAGGACCAGGTGGCGCTGCGCGCCTCCGGCCTCTTCGTCCGCCGCCTGGTGGCCGCGCCCGCCCGCCCGACCACCGCGACCCCGTGGCAGCCCGAGGGCACCGTGCTCGTCACCGGCGGCACCGGCGCGCTCGGCGCCCGGGTGGCCCGGCTGCTGGCCGCCCGCGGGGTGCGCCACCTGCTGCTCGCCGGCCGCCGCGGGCCCGCCGCGCCGGGCGCGGCCGAGCTGGTCGCCGAGCTGGCCGAGCTCGGCTGCACGGCGACCGTGGCGGCCTGCGACGTATCCGACCGGGCCGCGCTCGCCGCGCTGCTCGCCACCGTCCCGGCCGACCGCCCGGTCGGCTGCGCGGTGCACGCGGCGGGCACCGGCGAGGGCATCGCGCTGGCCGACACCACGGCCGAGGACCTGCGGGCGGCGCTGGCCGCCAAGACGCTCGGCGCCGCCCACCTGGACGCCCTGCTGCCGGGCACCCTGGTGCTCTTCTCCTCCGGCGCCGCCACCTGGGGCAGTGCCGGCCAGGCCGCCTACGGCGCCGCCAACGCCTGCCTGGACGCGCTCGCCGAGCACCGCCGGGGCCGCGGCCTGCCCGCGCTCAGCATCGCCTGGGGAGCCTGGGACGGCGGCGGGATGGTCGACGAGCAGGTGCGCGCCCACCTGTCGCTCCGGGGCCTGAACCCGATGGACCCCGACCTGGCGCTCACCGCGCTGGAGGAGGCCGTCACCGGCGGCGAGAGCACGCTGGTGGTCGCCGACATCGACTGGGACCGGTTCCTGCCGCTGTTCACCAGCGCCCGGCCACGCCCGCTGACCGAGGCCTTCGCCCGGTCCGCACCCGTGCCGGAGGCCGCCGGCACCGCCGGTCCGGACGGTCTCGACGCCCTGCCCGCGGTCGAACGCGAGCGGCGGATCCGTCGGCTGGTGCTGGCCACCGCGGCCGCCGTGCTCGGCCACGACAGCGCGGACGCCCTCGACCCCGAGCGCAGCTTCAGCGAACTGGGCGTCAACTCGCTGACCGCCGTCGACCTGCGCAACCGGCTGGCCGCCGCGCTCGGCCGCCCGCTGCCGCCGACCCTGGCCTTCGACCACCCCACCCCGGCCCGCCTCGCCGCGCACCTGATCGGCGCCGCCCAGGCCGCCGCCCAGGCCACCGCCCAGGGCGCCGCCGGGGCCATCGCCGAGGCCGACACCCCCGCCCGTTCCGCCCCGACCGCCGCCGCCGTCGACGACGACCCGATCGTGGTCGTCTCGGCCGCCTGCCGGCTGCCCGGCGGCGTCCGCAGCCCCGAGGACCTGTGGCAGCTGCTGGCCGAGGGCCGCGACGCCGTCACCGCCTTCCCCACCGACCGCGGCTGGGACCTGGACGCCCTCTACGACCCCGACCCGGGCCGCCCGGGGCGGACCTACGCCTTCGAGGGCGGCTTCCTGGCGGACGCGGGCGGCTTCGACGCCGACTTCTTCGGCATCAGCCCGCGCGAGGCGCTGGCCATGGATCCCCAGCAGCGGGTCCTGCTGGAGACCGCCTGGGAGGCCGTGGAGCGGGCCGGCATCGACCCGGGCACGCTGCGCGGCAGCGACACCGGGGTGTTCGTCGGCGCGATCCACCAGGGCTACGGCGTCCAGTCAGGCGCCGTGCCACCGGAGTTGGAGGGCTACTTCCTGACCGGCAACGCCGCCAGCGTGATCTCGGGCCGGGTCGCCTACACCCTCGGTCTCGCGGGCCCGGCGGTCACCGTCGACACCGCGTGCTCCTCCTCGCTGGTCGCCATCCACTGGGCCGCCCAGGCGCTGCGCTCCGGCGAGTGCACCCTCGCGCTGGCCGGCGGCGTCACCGTGATGGCGAGCCCCGCGACCTTCGTGGAGTTCTCCCGCCAGCGGGGTCTGGCGGCCGACGGGCGGTGCAAGTCCTTCGCCGACGCGGCGGACGGCACCGGCTGGGCCGAGGGCGCCGGCGTCGTGCTGCTGGAACGGCTCTCCGACGCCCGGCGCAACGGGCACCGGGTGCTGGGCGTGCTGCGCGGCAGCGCCGTCAACTCCGACGGCGCGAGCAACGGCCTGGCCGCGCCCAACGGCCCGGCCCAGGAGCGGGTGATCCGCCAGGCGCTGGCCGACGCGGGCCTGACGGCCGCCGAGGTGGATGCCGTGGAGGGCCACGGCACCGGCACCCGGCTCGGGGACCCGATCGAGGCGCACGCCCTGCTCGCCACTTATGGCCAACAGCGCCAGGAGCCCTTGTGGCTGGGGTCGTTGAAGTCCAACATCGGCCATGCGCAGGCCGCCTCCGGCGTGGCGGGGGTGATCAAGCTGCTGCTCGCCCTGGGCCACGGCGTGCTGCCGAGGACGCTGCACGTGGACGCGCCCAGCACCCAGGTCTCCTGGGGGACCGGCGCGGTCGAGCTGCTCACCGAGGAGATCGCCTGGCCCGAGACCGGGCGACCGCGGCGGGCCGCGATCTCGGCCTTCGGGGTCAGCGGCACCAACGCCCACCTGATCCTGGAGCAGGCCCCGCCGCAGCCGGCGCCGGAGCCGTCCGAGGAACAGCCCGACGCCCCGGTCCCCGTGCTGCTCTCCGCCGCCGGCCCGGCCGCGCTGCGCGCCCAGGCCACCCGGCTTCGCGCGCACCTCGCAACGGACCGACCGCCGCTGCGGGACGTCGCGTTCACCCTGGCCGCCACCCGCGCCGGGCTGCGCCACCGCCGGGCCCTGGTGGTCGGCGACCGGGACGAGCTGCTGGCCGCGCTGGACGCCGTCGCCGCCGGACCGGACGCGCCCGCGGCCGGCCCCGGCGCCGGCACCGCGCTCGTCTTCTCCGGCCAGGGCTCCCAGCGGCTCGGCGCCGGAGGGGAGTTGCGCGAGCGCTTCGCCGCCTTCGCCGACGCCTACGACGAGGTGTGCGCCCGCTTCGACGGCCTGCTGCCCAAGCCGCTGATCGAGGTCGCCCACGGCCGGGACGCCGAGCTGCTGGCCCGCACCGAGTTCGCCCAGCCCGCCCTCTTCGCCCTGCAGACGGCCCTGTTCCGGCTGGTGCGGTCCTGGGGCGTGCGCCCCGCGGTGCTGCTCGGGCACTCGGTGGGCGAGCTGGCCGCCGCCCACGCGGCCGGCGCGCTGTCGCTGGACGACGCCGTCGCGCTGGTGGCCGCCCGCGGGCGGCTGATGCAGGCGCTGCCCGGCGGCGCGATGGTCGCGGTCGACGCCGCCGAGGAGCTGGTCCGTCCGCTGCTGACCGAGGGCGTCGAGCTGGGGGCGGTCAACGGCCCCTCCTCGGTGGTGCTTTCGGGCCACCCCGAGGCAGTGGCGGCAGTCGCCGCGCGGCTCGCGGCGACCGGTCACCGCACCAAGCGGCTCGCGGTCGGCCACGCCTTCCACTCCGCGCTGATCGAGCCGGCCCTGGACGGCCTGCGGGCCGCCGCCAGCAGCCTGGTGCCCGGCGCGCTGGAGTTCCCGGTGCTCTCCACGGTGACCGGCCGCCCGGTCGACGCCGCCACCCTGGCCTCGGCCGACCACTGGGTGGGCCACGCGCGCGCCACCGTCCGGTTCGCCGACGCGGTGCGCCATGCCACCGCCGACGGCGTCACCGACTGGCTGGAGGTCGGCCCGGACGCCGTGCTCGCCCCCCTGCTCGCGGACGGGGCGGTGCCGCTGCTGCGTGCCGACCGTGCCGAGCCGCACTCCGCGCTGGCCGCCGTCGCCGCGCTGCACGAGCGGGGTGCGGCCGTCGACACCGCCGCCCTGGTGGGCGGGGGCCGACGGGTCGAGCTGCCGGGCTACGCCTTCCAGCACGAGCACTTCTGGCTCCACCCGGCCCCGGCGCCGGCCCCCGACACCGCGCGGACCGGCGCCGACACGGCCTTCTGGGCCGCCGTGGAGGCCGCCGACCTGGACGCCCTCAGCACGGAGGCCGCCGCCGACGGCGCCGACCAGGCCGCCGACCGGGCCGCGCTCGCCGCGGCGCTGCCCGCCCTGAGCCGCTGGCGCGGCGCCCAGCGGGCCCGTTCGGCCGCCGAGGGCCACCGCTACCGGGTCCGCTGGCAGCCGGCCGGCGAGCTGCCGGCCACCGCCGAGGGCGACTGGCTCGTGGTGCACCCGCCCGGCCTCGGCACCGACTGGGCCGCCGGGCTCGCCGCGCCATCCTTCGTGACGCCCTCCTTCGAGACGCGCTCCTTCGAGACGTCCTCCTTCGAGACGCTCTGCGTCGACCCGGAGCAGGCCGACCCCGGCGCCGAGGTGGCGCGGGCGCTGGCCGGGCGTCAGGTGGCGGGCGTGCTCTCGCTCCTCGGGCTCGACACCGCACCGCACCCGCTGCACCCGGGCGTGCCGCGTGGCACCGCCGCCACCCTCTCACTGGCCCGCGCCGGGCTCTCGGTGCCGCTCTGGCTGGCCACCGCCGGGGCCGTCGCGGTCGGCCGCGCCGATGCCGCCCCCGACCCGGCCGCCGCGCTCGTCTGGGGGCTGGGCCGGGTGCTCGCGCTGGAACAGCCCGACGCCTGGGGCGGTCTGATCGACCTTCCGGCCACCGCCGACCCGCGTGCGGTGGAGCGGCTGCGCCGGGTGCTGCGGGCCACCGGCGGCGAGGATCAGGTGGCGCTGCGCGCCTCCGGCGTCTTCGTCCCGCGCCTGGTCCGCGCACCGCTGGAGCGCACCGAGCACCGCGGCGGGTGGACCCCGGGCGGCACCGTGCTGGTCACCGGCGGCACCGGCGGGCTCGGCGCGCAGACCGCGCGCCGGCTGCTGGCCGCCGGCGCCGCGCACGTGGTGCTGGCCGGCCGCCGCGGCCCGCGGGCCGCGGGCGCCGCCGCGCTGCAGGCCGAGCTGGGCACCCGGGTGACCATCGCGGCCTGCGACGTCACCGACCGCGCGGCGCTCGCCGAGCTGGTCACCGGCCACCGGATCACGGCGGTGGTGCACGCCGCCGGAATCGGGCAGGCCACGCCGCTGGCCCGCACCGGCCTCGAGGAGTTCGCCGAGGTGCTGGCCGCCAAGGTCACCGGCGCCGCCCACCTGGACGACCTGCTGGGCGCGGAGGCCGAGGCGTTCGTGCTCTACTCCTCGGTCTCCGGCGTCTGGGGCGCGGGCGACCAGGGCGGGTACGCCGCCGCCAACGCCTACCTGCTGGCGCTGGCCGAACGCCGCCGGGCCCGGGGGCTGAAGGCCACCGCGCTCGCCTGGGGGCCGTGGGCCGGTGACGGCATGGCCGCCGGCGCCGTCGGCGAGCACCTGCGCCGCCGCGGCCTGACCGAGCTGGCGCCCGCCACTGCGCTCGACGCCCTGGTCCGGGCGCTCGCGGACGACGACTCGGGCCTGGTGCTCGCCGACGTCGACTGGGCGCGCTTCACCCCCGCCTTCACCGCCGCCCGGCCGCGCCCGCTGCTGGCCGCGCTGCCCGAGGCGGACGCCGCGACGGCACAGCCCGACCCCGGGCAGTCCGCGGCCGCGCCGGGCGCCGTCGGACTGGCCGCGCTGCCGCCCGCCGAGCTGCGCCCGGCGCTGACCGAACGGGTGCTGGCCGCCACCGCCGCCGTGCTGGGCCACGCCGACCCGGCCCGGGTGGCGCCCGAACGGGCCTTCACCGAGCTGGGCTTCGACTCGCTGACCGCGCTCGACCTGCGCAACCGGCTGACCGAGTCCACCGCGCTGCGGCTGCCCGCGACGCTGGTCTTCGACCACCCCAGCCCCGCCGCCCTGATCGACCACCTGGTCACCCTGCTGGCCGGCCGCGCCACCGAGCCGGCCGGGCCGACCGCACCGGCCGGTGCGGCGCGCACCGAGGAGCCGATCGCGATCGTCGGCATGGGCTGCCGGTTCCCCGGCGGCGTGCGCGACCCGCAGGGGCTGTGGCAGCTGCTGGTGGAGGGCCGGGACGCGATCACCGGGTTCCCCACCGACCGCGGCTGGGACGTGGAGCACCTCTACCACCCCGACCCGGACCACCCG
Organism: Kitasatospora sp. NBC_01302; assembly: GCF_035976515.1. Lineage (NCBI taxonomy): Bacteria > Bacillati > Actinomycetota > Actinomycetes > Kitasatosporales > Streptomycetaceae > Kitasatospora > Kitasatospora sp. NBC_01302. The sequence goes on along the minus strand of NZ_CP108404.1, from coordinate 1,667,228 downwards.
GGCACCAGCTACGTCCGCGAGGGCGGATTCCTGGACGCGGCGGGCGACTTCGACGCCGACTTCTTCGGCATCGGCCCCCGCGAGGCAGCCGCGATGGACCCGCAGCAGCGGCTGCTGCTGGAGACGGCCTGGGAGGGCTTCGAGAGCGCCGGGATCGACCCGCAGGCCGTGCGGGACACCGCGACCGGGGTCTTCGTCGGCCTCTCCTACCAGGGCTACGGGCTGGGCGCGGCGCCCGACGGCGCCGAGGGCTACCTGCTGACCGGCACCACCACCAGCGTCGCCTCGGGCCGCCTCGCCTACGCGCTCGGCCTGACCGGGCCCGCGATCACCGTGGACACCGCCTGCTCCTCCTCGCTGGTCGCGCTGCACCTGGCCGTGCAGTCGCTGCGCGCGGGCGAGTGCAGCCTCGCGCTGGCGGGCGGTGCGACCGTGATGGCGAGCCCGGCCACCTTCGTGGAGTTCTCCCGGCAGCGCGGGCTGGCCGCCGACGGGCGGTGCAAGGCGTTCGCCGACGGAGCGGACGGCACCGGCTGGGGCGAGGGCGCCGCGGTGCTGCTGGTGGAGCGGCTGAGCGATGCGCAGCGCCACGGGCACCCGGTGCTCGCGGTGGTGCGCGGCTCGGCGGTCAACTCCGACGGCGCGTCCAACGGCCTGACGGCGCCCAACGGCCCGGCCCAGCAGCGGGTGATCCGCAGCGCGCTGGCGGCGGCCGGGCTGGCGCCCGCCGAGGTGGACGCCGTGGAGGCGCACGGCACCGGCACCGCGCTGGGCGACCCGATCGAGGCCCAGGCGCTGCTCGCCACCTACGGGCAGGACCGCCAGGAGCCGCTCTGGCTGGGCTCGGTGAAGTCCAACATCGGCCACACCCAGGCGGCGGCCGGCGCGGCCGGGCTGATCAAGACGGTGCTGGCGCTGCGCGCGGGCGTGCTGCCGCGGACGCTGCACGCCGCCACCCCCTCCTCCCACGTGGACTGGTCCGGCGGCGCGGTCCGGCTGCTCGCCGAGCAGCGGGCCTGGCCCGAGACCGGCCGGCCGCGGCGCGCGGCGGTGTCGGCCTTCGGGATCAGCGGCACCAACGCCCATGTCGTGCTGGAGCAGGCGCCGCCCGCCGCGCCGAGCGCCACGCCGCCCGCGCCCGCCACGGGCCCGGCGCCGCTGCTGCTCTCCGGGCGCACGGCGGCGGGGCTGCGGGCCCAGGCGGCCCGCCTGCTCGACCACCTGCGGGCGTACCCCGACGACACGCTGCACGACGTCGGCCGCTCGCTGGCCGCGGGCCGGCCCCGGCTGGAGCGGCGGGCCGTGATCGTGGCGGACGACCGCGAGCGGGCGATCGCCCGGCTGGCCGCGCTCGCCGACGACGCCCCCCTCGCGGCGCCGGTGCGATCGGGGTCGCCGGCCGTGGTGTTCAGCGGCCAGGGCGCCCAGCACCCGGGGATGGGCCGCGAGCTGTACGCGGCGTTCCCGGTCTTCGCCGACGCCTTCGACGAGGTCTGCGCGCACTTCGACCTGGAGCTGCCGCTGCCGCTGCGCGAGGTCGTGCTCGGCCGGGACACCGAGCCGCTGGAGCGCACCGAGTACGCCCAGCCCGCGCTCTTCGCCGTCGAGGTGGCGCTCTACCGGCTCGTCCGGTCCTTCGGCCTGCGGCCCCGGTCCGTGGCCGGGCACTCGATCGGCGGGATCACCGCCGCGTACGTGGCCGGGCTCTGGTCGCTGCCGGACGCCTGCCGGCTGGTGGCCGCCCGCGGCCGGCTGATGCAGGCCATGCCGCCCGGCGCGATGGCCGCGATCGAGGCGGACGAGCACGAGGTGAGCGGCATCGCACTGGCCGCGGTCAACGCGCCCGGCTCGGTGGTGGTCTCCGGGACGGTCGCCGAGGTCGAGGCGGTGATGGCGCACTGGCGCGAGCGCGGGCGCCGGGTCACCCGGCTGCGGGTCGGTCACGCCTTCCACTCGCCGCTGATGGACGGCATGCTCGCCGACTTCGCGCAGGTGCTGCGCGGCCTGGCCTTCGCCGAGCCCTCGCTGCCGGTGGTCTCCGACCTGACGGGGCGTTTGGCCACCGCCGCGCAGCTGCGCTCGCCGGAGTACTGGGTGCGGCACCTGCGCGAGACCGTCCGCTTCGCCGACGTGGTCGGCAGCCTGGGCGAGGCGGGCGTGGGCACCGTGGTCGAGCTGGGCCCGGACGCCGCGCTCACCCCCGCCGTCCGCGGCCGGGAGTCGCTGACGGCGGTGGCCGCCCAGCGCGCGGGCCGGGACGGCCTGCAGGCGCTGGTCGAGGCGCTCGCCGAGCTGCACGTCGCGGGCGTGCCGCTCGACTGGCGGGCGCTGTACGAGGTGCTCGGCGGCCGGACGACGCCGGTGCCGACCACCGCCTTCCAGCACCGCCGGTTCTGGCTCGCCGCCGCGAACCCCGCCGCGAACCCCGCCGCGAACCCCGCCGCCGATGTCGCCGCGAACACCACACCGGACGTCGACAGGTGGACGCACCGCGTGGCGTGGACCGCCCTGCCGGCCGGAGCGCCGGAGGGCAACGGCAACCCACTGGCCGGCGACTGGCTGGTGGTGGGCGACCGGGAGCTTGAGACGGTCCGCGCCTGCGTGGCCGGGCTCACCCGGGCCGGCGCCCGCGTCCAGCACACCGCGAGCGGCACCACCACCGGCGTGCTCTCGCTGCTCGCGCTCGGCCACGACGGGCCCGAGCTGCTGGCCCGCACCGCCGGCCTGCTGCGCGACCTGGACGAGCAGGGGGTGGCCGCGCCGCTCTGGCTGGCCACCTTCGGCGCCGACCAGGACCCGGGGCAGGCCGCGCTGACCGCGCTGGGCCGCACCGTCGCCGCCGAGGCGCCGCACCGCTGGGGCGGCCTGGCCGACCTGGCGCGCACTGCCTCCTCGGACGACTTCCAGCTGCTCGCCACGGCGCTCGCGGCCGGTGGCGAGGACCAGCTGACGGTGCGTGACGGGCAGCTGCTGGCCGCCCGGCTGCGGCCGGTCAAGCTGCCGGCCGCAGCCACCTGGCGCCCCAGCGGCACCGCGCTGGTCACCGGCGGCACCGGGGCGCTCGGCGCCCAGGTGGCGCGCTGGCTGGTCCGCTGCGGCGCCCGGCACCTGGTGCTGACCGGACGCCGCGGCCCCGCCGCCCCGGGCGCCGCCGAACTGGTCGCCGAGCTGACCGGGCTCGGCGCCGAGGTCGACGTCGTCGCCTGCGACCTGACGGACCGGGCGGCGGTGGCCGGGCTGATCGCCGCCTACCCGCCGTCCGCCATCTTCCACGCGGCGGGCGCGCTCGACGACGGCGTGCTCGGGGCGCTGACCGCCGAACGGTTCGCCGAGGTCTGGCGGCCCAAGGCGGAGGCCGCCGTGCACCTGCACGAACTGGCGGGAGAGCTCGACGCGTTCGTGCTCTTCTCCTCGATGGCCGGCACGCTCGGCAGCGCGGGGCAGGGCAACTACGCCGCCGCCAACGCCGCGCTCGACGCGCTGGCCCGGGCCCGCCGGGCCGCGGGGCAGCCGGCGACCGCGATCGCCTGGGGCCCGTGGGCCGGCGACGGCATGGCGGCCGAGCCCGCCGCGCTGGAGCGGATGCGGCGCGGCGGCGTCCACCCGATGGCGGCCGGGCCCGCGCTCGCTCTGCTGCACCGGGCGCTGTCCGGCAGCGAGGCGGCCCTGGTCGCCGCCGACGTCGACTGGCCGCGCTACGCGGGCGAGCGGCGGATCAGCCTGCTCGCCGAGTCCCTCGGCGAGCCCGGGTCCACCGAGAGCGGTCCGGTCCGCACCGACTACGGCCGACTGCCGGTGGCGGACCGGCCGCGGGTGCTGCTCGACGCGGTGCGCAGCCACGCCGCCGCCGTCCTCGGGCACCCCGGGCCGGAGGCCGTCGATGCCGAACGCCCCTTCCGGGACCTCGGGTTCGACTCGCTGGGCGCGGTCGACCTGCGCAACCGGCTGGCCGCCGAGACCGGCCTGGCGCTCTCCGCCGCGCTGGTCTTCAACCACCCGACACCGAACGACCTGGCCGCACACCTGGGCGCCCTGCTCTTCCCGGCCGAGCCGGGCGCGGCACAGGCCCCGGCGGGCCCCGACGACGAAGACCTCGACCTGTCCGAGGCAAGCGACGACGAGCTCTTCGAGCTCCTGGACGAGGAATTCGAGAACTGATGAGCACCAGCACCGGCACCGGCAGCAGCACCGGCCCCACTGACGACAAGCTGCGCGACTACCTCAAGCGGGCCACCAACGACCTGCGCCGCGCCAAGCGGCGGCTGGCCGAACTCGACGCCCGCGACAGCGAACCCATCGCCATCGTCGGCATGGGCTGCCGGTTCCCCGGCGGGGTCCGTTCCCCCGAGGACCTGTGGCAGCTGGCGGCCACCGGCACCGACGCGCTGACGCCGTTCCCGGCCGACCGCGGCTGGGACCCGGACCTCTACGACGCCGACCCCGAGCGCACCGGCCACGTCTACACCACCCGGGGCGGCTTCCTCACCGGCGCCACCGAGTTCGACGCCGCGTTCTTCGGCATCTCGCCGCGCGAGGCGCTGGCCATGGACCCGCAGCAGCGCCTGCTGCTGGAGACGGCCTGGGAGGCCGTCGAGCGGGCCGGCATCGACCCGAGCGGCCTGCGCGGCAGCCGCACCGGGGTGTTCGTCGGCACCAACGGCCAGGACTACCCCGCGGCGCTGGTGCGCTCCGCCGAGCAGTTCGAGGGCCACCTGGGCACCGGCAACGCGGCGAGCATCGCCTCCGGGCGGATCTCCTACCTGCTCGGGCTCCAGGGCCCCTCGCTGACCGTGGACACCGCCTGCTCGGCCTCGCTGGTCGCGCTGCACCTGGCCGTCGGCTCGTTGCGCTCGGGCGAGTGCACGCTCGCCCTGGTCGGCGGCGCGACCGTGATGGCGACCCCGGGGGCCTTCCTGGAGTTCTCCCGGCAGCGCGGGCTGGCCGCCGACGGGCGGTGCAAGGCGTTTTCCGCCGAGGCCGACGGCACCGGCTGGGGCGAGGGCGCGGCGGTGCTGCTGGTGGAGCGGCTGAGCGATGCGCAGCGCCACGGGCACCCGGTGCTGGCGGTGGTGCGCGGCTCGGCGGTCAACTCCGACGGCGCGTCCAACGGCCTGACGGCGCCCAACGGCCCGGCCCAGGAGCGCGTCATCCGGGCGGCGCTGGCGGCGGCCGGGCTGGCGCCCGCCGAGGTGGACGCCGTGGAGGCGCACGGCACCGGCACCGCGCTGGGCGACCCGATCGAGGCCGAGGCGCTGGAGGCGGTCTACGGCCCCGACCGCCAGGAGCCGCTGTGGCTGGGCTCGGTGAAGTCCAACATCGGGCACACCCAGGCCGCCGCGGGGGTGGCCGGCATCGTCAAGGTGGTGCAGGCGCTGCGCCACGGCCTGCTGCCGCAGACCCTGCACGCCGAGCGGCCGAGCCCGCGGGTGAGCTGGTCCGGGGTGCGGGTGCTCAGCGAGCCGGTCGCCTGGCCCGAGACCGGGCGCCCGCGCCGCGCGGGCGTGTCGGCGTTCGGCGTCAGCGGGACGAACGCCCACGTCATCCTGGAGCAGGCACCAGAGGCCGAGCCGGTCGAAGCCGCGCCCGAGGCGCCCGAGGCGGTCCCGCAGCTGTTCCCGGTCTCGGCCGCCGACCCGGCCGCGCTGGCGGCCCGGGCCGCCACGCTGGCCGAACTGGCCGGGCACCAGGTGCCGTTGGCCCCGCTCGCTCGTGATCTCGCGCTGACCCGCGCGCAGTTGCGCGAGCGGGCCGCCGTCGTCGCCGCCGACCGGGACGAACTGCGCTCGGCGCTGGGTGCGTTGCACACCGGCGAGGCGCACCCCGCGCTGCTGCGCGGGACGTCGGCCGCCCGCGGGCGCACCGCGTTGCTGTTCAGCGGCCAGGGCTCGCAGCGCCCCGGCGCGGGGCACGAGCTGTACGCCGCCCACCCGGTCTTCGCGCAGGCCTTCGACGAGGTCTGCGAGCAGGCAGACCCGCGCCTGGGCCGCTCGCTCAGGGAGCTGGCCTTCGAGGGTGATGCCGTCCTGCTGGCCCGCACCGAGTTCACCCAGCCGGTGCTGTTCGCCCTGGAGGTGGCGCTGTTCCGGCTGCTGGAGAGCTGGGGCGTGCGGCCCGACTTCCTGCTCGGTCACTCCATCGGCGAGCTGGCCGCCGCGCACGCCGCCGGTGTGCTGGACCTGCCCGACGCCACCGGCCTGGCGGTGGCCCGCGGCGCGCTGCTCCAGCAACTGCCCGCCGGGGGAGCGATGGTGGCGGTCGAGGCCGCCGAGGACGAGGTCGCACCGCTGCTGGACGAGCACGTGGGCCTCGCCGCCGTCAACGGCCCCACCTCCGTGGTGCTCTCGGGGGAGCAGGAGGCCGTGCTCGCGCTGGCCGCGCGCTTCGCCGCCCTCGGTCGGCGCACCAGCCGCCTCCCGGTCTCGCACGCCTTCCACTCGCCCCTGGTGCGTCCGGCGGCCGAGCGGCTGCGCGAGCTGGTGCACGGGCTGCGCTTCGGCGCGCCGCTCCTGCCGATCGTGCCCACCGGCCCCGGCGGCGACCTGACCGACCCGGAGTACTGGGTGGGCCAGACGGTGGGCACCGTCCGGTTCGCCGCCGGGATCACGCGGCTCGGCGAGCTGGGGGTCACCACCTTCGCCGAGGTGGGACCGGGCGGCACGCTGGCCGCCCTGGCCGGCCGCTGCCTGCCGCAGGCCGTGACGGTGCCCGTGCTGCGGGAGCGGACCGGCGAGCGGCGCTCGCTGCTCGCCGCCGTGGGCCGGCTGCACACCGAACACGTCCCCGTCGACTGGGCCGCCGTGCACGCGGGGGTCGCCGGTCCGCGGGTCGAGCTGCCCACCTATCCCTTCCAGGGCGAGCGGTTCTGGCCGACCCCGGCCCCGGCGGCGCCGCGCGGCTGGCGGCACGCGATCGACTGGCAGCCGGTGGCGGGCGACGGCGCTGATGCCGAACTCTCCGGCCGCTGGCTGGTGGTGGCGCCGACGGCCGGCGACCCGCTGACCGAACGGGTGCTCGCCGCACTCACCGGGGCGGGCGCCGAAGCCGTCCTCACCCAGGACGCCGCACCGGACGTCGAGGGCGTCAGCGGCGTGCTCTCGCTGCTGGCCCTGGACGAACGCCCGCACCCCGAACACCCGGCGGTGCCCCGCGGCTACGCCGGCACGCTCGCCCTCGCCCAGCGGGCCGGCGCCCCGCTGTGGTGCCTCACCCGCGACGCCGTCGCGGTGACCGCGGCCGACCAGGTCACCGGCGCCGTGCAGGCCCTCGTCTGGGGGCTCGGCCAGGTGGTCGGCATCGAGCACCCCGAGCGCTGGGGCGGCCTGGTGGACGTCGGCGAGGACTTCGAGCCGGCTGCGCTGGCCCGGGCTCTCGGCGGGAGCGCCGGGGAGGACCAACTCGCCGTCCGCGGCGGCGTGCTGTACGCGCGCCGACTGGTCCGGGCGGCCGAGCGGCCGGCTCGGCCCTGGGCACCGCGTGGCACCGTGCTGGTCACCGGCGCGACCGGCGCGCTCGGCGCGCGGGTGTCCCGCTGGCTGGCCGCGCAGGGCGCCCGCCGGCTGCTGCTCACCAGCCGCAGCGGCGAGAGCGCACCGGGCGCGGCCGAACTCCTGCGCGAGCTGCGGGAGTCGGGTGCCGAGGTGACGCTGGCCGGCTGCGACGTGGCGGACCGCGAGGCCGTCCGCGCGCTGCTGGCCGGGCTCGACGAGCCGGTGACCGCGGTCTTCCACACCGCCGCGCTGCTCGACGACGGACTGCTCGGCGACCTCACCGCCGAGCGTGCCCAGGCCGTGCTCGCGACCAAGGCGCTCGGCGCCCGGATCCTGCACGAACTCACCGGTGAACTCGACGCCTTCGTGCTCTTCTCCTCCACCTCCGGCCTGCTCGGCGGCGCCGGGCACGGCAACTACGCGCCCGGCAACGCGTTCCTGGACGCCTTCGCGCACCGGCTGCGCGCCCTCGGCCGGCCCGCCACCTCAATCGCCTGGGGCCCCTGGGACGGCGGCGGCATGGCCGAGGGCGCCGTCGGCGAGCGGCTGCGCCGCCACGGCGTGCACCCGATGGACCCGCGGCGGGCGCTGGCCGAACTCGCCCAGGTGCTGGGCGAGGACCGGCCGCACGCCGTGATCACCGACACCGACTGGCCGGCCTTCACGGCCGCCCACCAGGACGGCAGGCCCCGGCCGCTGTTCGACACCCTGCTCGGGCGCACCGGCCCGGCCGCTGCCGCCGCCCCGGCGCTGCCGGGCGCCGGGGCTGCTCGCACCCACCTGGCCGCCCTGCCGCAGGCCGAGCGCTCGCGCGCGGCGCTGGACCTGGTCCGGGCACGCACCGCGACCGCCCTGGGCCACGCCGACCCCGCCGCGATCGGCCCCGACCGGCCCTTCGGCGAGCTCGGCCTGGACTCGCTGACCGCCCTCGAACTGCGCGGCGCGCTGCGCTCGGCCACCGGCCTGGAGCTGCCCGCCACCCTGGTCTTCGACCACCCGACCCCGCGGGCGGTCGCCGACCAGCTGCTCGCCCTGCTGACCGGCCCCGACCCCGTCCAGGCCGCCCCCGCGCAGGCCGCCCCCGCCCCGGCCGCGGACCGCGCGCCGCAGGAGCCGATCGCGATCGTCGCGATGGCCTGCCGGTTCCCCGGCGAGGTGGCCTCGCCCGAGGACCTGTGGCAGCTCGTGCTCTCCGGCACCGACGCCATCACCGCCCTGCCCACCGACCGCGGCTGGGACACCGCCGGACTCTACGACCCGGACCCGGACGCGCTCGGCCGCTCCTACGCCCGCGAGGGCGGATTCCTCACCGGCGCCACCGAGTTCGACCCGCAGTTCTTCGGGATCAGCCCCCGCGAGGCCCTGGCGATGGACCCCCAGCAGCGCCTGCTGCTGGAGACCTCCTGGGAGCTGTTCGAGCGCGCCGGCCTGCCGCCCACCGCCGTCCGCGGCTCCCGCACCGGCGTCTTCGTCGGCACCACCGGGCAGGACTACGTCCCGCTGCTGCTCGCCTCCGAGGACACCGTCGAGGGGCACCTGGGCACCGGCACCGCGGGCAGCGTGGCCTCGGGCCGGCTCGCCTATGCCTTCGGCCTGCAGGGCCCGGCGATCACCATCGACACCGCCTGCTCCTCCTCGCTGGTCGCGCTCCACCTGGCCGTCGCCTCGCTGCGCTCCGGCGAGTCCGCGCTGGCACTGGCCGGCGGCGTCACGGTGATGTCGACGCCCGGCACCTTCGTCGAGTTCTCCCGGCAGCGGGGGCTTGCCGCCGACGGGCGGTGCAAGGCGTTCGCCGCCGAGGCCGACGGGTTCGGCCCCGCCGAGGGCGTCGGCCTGCTGCTGCTGGAGCGCCTGAGCGACGCCGAGCGGCACGGCCACCAGGTGCTGGCGGTGGTGCGCGGCTCCGCGGTCAACTCCGACGGCGCCTCGCACGGCCTGACCGCGCCCAACGGCCCGGCCCAGCAGCGGGTGATCCGCGACGCGCTCGCCGACGCCCGGCTGCCCGCGGCGGCGGTGGACGTGGTGGAGGCGCACGGCACCGGCACGCCGCTGGGCGACCCGATCGAGGCCCAGGCGCTGCTGGCCGCCTACGGGCAGGATCGCGAACACCCGCTGCTGATCGGCTCGGTGAAGTCCAACATCGGCCACACCCTGGGCGCCGCCGGCGTCGCCGGGGTGATCAAGACCGTGCTGGCGCTGCGGGCGGGGCTGGTCCCGCCGACCCTGCACGCCGAGCGGCCCACCCCGCACGTCGACTGGTCGGCGGGCAGCGCCGGCCTGGTCACCGAGCCCACCGCGTGGCCGGCCACCGGCGCGCCGCGGCGGGCCGGCGTCTCCTCCTTCGGCATGAGCGGCACCAACGCCCACGTCGTCCTCGAACAGGCCCCCGAGACCCCGACCGCCGCCCCGTCCGCGCCGGCCGCAGTGTCCGCGCCGGCCGCGCCGCTCGCCCGCACCGCGCCGCCGCTCCTGCCGCTGGTGCTGTCGGCGGCCGACCGGCCGGCCCTGGCCGCGCAGGCCGACCGGCTCGCCGAGGCCGTCGAGGCCGGGACCGACCCGCTGGACGCGGCGTTCTCGCTCGCCACCACCCGGGCCCGGCTGGACCAGCGGGCGGTGCTGCTCGCCGCGGACGGCGCCGAGGCGCTCACCGCGCTGCGGCGGCTCGCGGGCGGCGAGGCCGCGCCGGCCCTGACCACCGGCACCGCGCGCGAGGGCCGGCTGGCCTTCCTGTTCGCCGGGCAGGGCACCCAGCGCCTGGGCATGGGCCGTGACCTGCACGCCGCGTTCCCGGTCTTCGCCGCCGCCTTCGACGAGGTCTGCGCCGGGTTCGCCGACCACCTGCGGCTGCCGCTGCACGAGGTGCTCCTCGGCACCGACGCGGCGCTGCTCGACCGCACCGAGTTCACCCAACCCGCCCTGTTCGCCCTGGAGGTGGCGCTCTTCCGGCTGCTGGAGAGCTGGGGTGTGGTGCCCGACGCACTGCTCGGCCACTCGGTCGGCGAGCTGGCCGCCGCCCACGTCGCCGGCGTGCTGTCGCTTCCCGACGCCTGCCGGCTGGTCGGCGCCCGCGGACGGCTGCTGCAGTCGCTGGCCGAGGGCGGCGCGATGCTGGCGCTGGCGGCCGGTGAGCAGCAGGTGCGGGCCTGGCTCACCGCGGGGGTCGACGTCGCCGCGGTCAACGGCCCCGCTGCGACGGTGGTCGCCGGCGACGCCGAGGCCGTGGCCCTGGTGGCGGAGCGGGCCGCGGCGGCGGGCGTGCGGGCCCGGCGGCTGCGGGTGGACCGCGCGTTCCACTCGCCGCGGGTCGAACCGGTGCTCGCCGCGTTCGCCGAGGTGGCCGCGACCGTGCGGTATTCGCCGCCGCGGATCCCGATCGTCTCCAACGTCACCGGCGGCTTCGCGGCGCCCGTGACGGCCGACTACTGGGTCCGCCACCTGCGCGAGGCCGTGCGGTTCGGCGACGGCGTGGCCGCCCTGCTGGCCGACGGCGTGCGCGGCTTCCTCGAACTCGGTCCCGACGGCGTGCTCAGCTCGCTGGCGGGCTCGGGAGCGGGCGCGGACTGCGCCGACGCGGTCTTCGTCCCGCTCCAGCGCTCGGTGGGCTCCGGCGTGGAGTCGGCGCTCGCCGCCCTCGCGCGCCTTGAGGTCACCGGCACCCCGGTCGACTGGGCGGCCCTCTTCGAGGGCACCGGCGCCCGGCGGGTCGACCTGCCCACCTACCCGTTCCAGCGCGCCCGTTACTGGCCGGTGCTGCGCGAGGCGCAGCCCGCCGCCGAACGCGGCCCGCGCCCGCCCGCCGCGGCGGCGCCCGTGCCAGCGCCGATCGTCGTCCAGGGCGAGCGTGCCCGGCTGCTCGCCCTGGACGCCGAGCGGCGCGAGGCGGCGCTGCTCGATCTGGTCCGGACCCAGACGGCCGGCGCGCTCGGCCTGGCCTCGGCGGCCCAGGTGCGGCCCGGCAAGAACTTCCGCGACCTGGGCCTCGACTCGATCCTCGCGGTCGAGCTGCGCAACCGGCTGGCCGGGCTGCTCGGCACCGCGCTGCCCGCGACGCTGGCCTTCGACCAGCCGACCCCGCGGGCGCTGGCCCGGTTCCTGCTGGCCGATGCCGTCACCGATGCCGCCCCCGCGGCCGCGGGCGGCGCGGCCACGACCCCGGCCCGCGCCGCGGCCGAGGACCCCGTGGTCATCGTCGGCATGGACTGCCGCTACCCCGGCGGCGTCGACTCGCCCGAGGCCCTGTGGCGGCTGGTGGCCGAGGGCGGCGACGCGATCGGCGGCTTCCCCGCCGACCGCGGCTGGGACCTCGATGCGCTCTTCGACCCCGAGCCCGGCGTGCCCGGCCGCTGCTACACCGACCAGGGCGGCTTCCTGACCGGTGCCGCGCTCTTCGACCCGACCCTGTTCGGGATCTCGCCGCGTGAGGCACTGGCCATGGACCCGCAGCAGCGGCTGCTGCTGGAGACGGCCTGGGGCGCCTTCGAGGACGCCGGGGTGACACCGGCCGACCTGCGCGGCAGCCGGACCGGGACGTATGTCGGCATCAGCGTCCAGGACTACGTCAACCTCGCGGCCGGTTCGGCCGAGGACCTCGGCGGACACGTCGGCACCGGCAACGCGGGCAGCGTGGTCTCCGGGCGGCTGGCCTACGTCTTCGGGCTCGAAGGACCCGCCGTCACGGTGGACACCGCGTGCTCCTCGTCGCTGGTGGCGATCCACCTGGCGGCGCAGGCCCTGCGCTCCGGCGAGTGCGAGATGGCGCTGGCCGGCGGCGTCACGGTGATGTCGACGCCGGGCGCCTTCGTCGAGTTCTCCCGCCAGCGCGGCCTGTCGCCGGACGGGCGGTGCAAGGCGTTCGCGGACGGTGCGGACGGGACGGGCTGGTCGGAGGGTGCGGGTCTGGTGCTGCTGGAGCGGCTGTCGGACGCGCGGCGGCGCGGGCACCGGGTGCTTGCGGTGGTGGCGGGTTCGGCGGTGAACTCCGATGGTGCGTCGAACGGTCTGACGGCGCCGAACGGTCCTTCGCAGCAGCGGGTGATCCGGGCGGCGTTGGCGAGCGCGGGGCTGTCGGCGGCGGATGTCGCGGTGGTGGAGGCGCACGGGACGGGGACGCGGCTCGGTGACCCGATCGAGGCGCAGGCGCTGCTGGCCACCTATGGTCAGGATCGCCAGGAGCCGTTGTGGCTGGGGTCGTTGAAGTCGAACATCGGGCACAGCCAGGCGGCGGCCGGGGTCGGTGGTGTGATCAAGATGGTGTTGGCGATGCGGCACGGGGTGCTGCCGCGCACCCTGCACGCCGAGCAGCCGAGCTCCCAGGTGGACTGGGAGTCCGGTGCAGTGCGGCTGCTGACGGAGCGTCAGGAGTGGACCGGTCCGCGCCGGGCCGGCGTCTCGGCCTTCGGCATGAGCGGCACCAACGCCCACCTCCTGCTCGCCGAGGCCCCGCCGGCCGCCGAGGAGCCCGTGCTCGCCGCCCCCGCGCCGGCCGTGCTGCCGGTCGCCCTGTCCGCCACCAGCGCCGAGGCGCTCGCCGAACAGGCCTGCCGTCTGCGGGAGTTCGTCGACAGTGGGGTCGAGCTGCGGGACCTGGCCTGGTCCTCCTTCGCCACCCGGGCCGCGCTGGACCACCGCGCGGTGGTGCTCGCCGAGGACCTCGGGCAGCTGCGCGAGCGCCTCACCGCCCTGGCCGAGGACCGACCCTCGCCGCACGTGCTGACCGGCCTCGGCGCCGGGGTCTCGGTGGGCGTGGTGTTCGCGGGGCAGGGGTCGTCGGGGGTGGGTGCGGCGCGGGAGTTGTGCGCGGCGTATCCGGTCTTCGCGGCGGCCTTTGACGAGGTGTGCGACGGCGTCGACGCTTTCGTGCACTGGTCGTTGCGCGAGGCGGTGTTCGCCGGGGCCGTGGAGCGGACGGAGGTGGCGCAGCCGGCGCTCTTCGCGTTCGAGGTGGCGTTGTTCCGGCTGTTGGAGTCCTGGGGTGTGTCGGCCGGTGTGGTGTTGGGGCATTCGCTGGGTGAGGTGGTGGCGGCTTATGTGGCGGGGGTGTTCTCGCTGGCGGATGCGTGCCGGTTGGTGGTGGAGCGTGGTCGGTTGATGGAGGGGTTGGTGCCGGGGGTGATGGTGGCGTTGCCGGTGCCGGTGGCGGAGGTCCGTCCGCTGCTGGTGGGGCGTCGTGCCGATGTGGCGGCGGTCAACGGCTCTGCCTCCGTGGTGGTTTCGGGCACCGAGGAGGATGTTCTCGCGGTGGCTGCGCAGTTCCCCCGGTCGCGGCGTCTGGAGGTCGACCGGGCCTTCCACTCGGTGCTGGTCGAGCCCGCCCTGCAGCCGCTGCGGGAGCTGCTCTGCTCGCTCGAACTCCGCGAGCCGCAGCGCACGGTGGTGTCGGGGCTGACGGGTGAGGTGGCCGATCCGGAGCTGCTGTGCACGCCGGAGTACTGGGTGCGGCACGCACGGGAGGCCGTGCTCTTCGGCGACGCGCTGCAGGCGGCCCGAGCGGCGGGGGCCGAGGTGTTCCTGGAGGTGGGTCCGGACGGGTCGCTGTCGGCCCTGACCGGCGGCGTCCCGGCGCAGCGCCGGGAGCGGGACGCGGTGGCGGCGCTGCTCGCGGCGGTGGGCGAACTCCACGTCCGGGGCGCCGAGATCGCCTGGCCGGCGGTCTTCGCGGGCACCGGTGCCCGCCGCGTCCCGCTGCCCCGCTACGCCTTCCAGCACCGCCGGTTCTGGGCCACGCCCTCGGCCGCCGGCGACGTGACCGGAGCCGGGCTCGCCCCCGCCGCGCACCCGCTGCTCGGCGCCGCGCTGCCGATCGCCGGGACGGACGGGGTGGTCCTCACCGGAGCGCTCTCCCTGCACACCCACCCCTGGCTGGCCGACCACGTCGTCAACGGCACCGTCCTGCTGCCGGGCACCGCCTTCCTGGAGCTGGCCGTGCGCGCCGCCGACGAGGTGGGCTGCGCCGCGGTCGAGGAGCTGACGCTGGCCGCGCCGCTGGCGCTGACCGGCACCACGCGGCTGCAACTCGTCGTCGACGAGCCCGCCCCGGACGGGCGGCGCGCGCTGCGCGTCTACTCCCGCCCGGCGGGGGAGAGCGACGCCGAATGGACCTGCCACGCCACCGGCCTGCTCGCCGAGCGGGCGCCCGCGCACACGGACGCCGACCTGGCGGCCTGGCCGCCGCCGGGCGCCACACCGGTCGAGGTCGACGGGCTCTACGAGGCGCTCGCCGAGGCGGGATTCGGATACGGCCCGGCCTTCCGCGGCCTGCACACGGCCTGGCGGCTCGGCGAGGAGATCTACGCCGAGGTGCGGCTGACCGGCGATCCCCGCGGCTTCGCCCTGCACCCCGCGCTGCTCGACGCCGCCCAGCACGCCGTGCTGCTCGGCGGGTTCCTGCCCGGCGACGGCGGCAGGCTGCCGTTCTCCTGGAGCGGTGTCTCGGTGGCCGCCACCGGGGCGAGCGAGGTCCGGGTCCGGATGACGCCCGCCGCCGGCGAGGCCGTCCGGATGCTGGTCGCCGACCCGGCCGGCCGACCGGTGGCCACCGTCGACTCGCTGGCCTTCCGGCCCGCCGCGCCCACCGCCGCCGCCCCCGACCACGGCCGCGACGCACTCTTCCGGCTCGCCTGGGCGGAGTACGAGACCGCCCCGGACACCGGCGGTCAGAAGCCCGTCGTGCTGGCACCCGCACGGGCGTCGGCGCTGGCCCAGCTGCCCGCGGGCCCGGCCCCGCAGGCCGTGGTCGTCCCGCTCACCGCCGCGTCCGGCGAGGTCCACCCGCTGCTGCACGACGTGCTCGCGCTCAGCACCTGCTGGCTGGCCGAGGACCGCTGGGCGGACTCCCGGCTGGTGCTGCTCACCCGGGGGGCGGTCGACACCGGCCCCCAGGACCGCCTGCACGATCCCGCGATGGCCGCCGTCTGGGGCTTCGTGCGCTCCGCGCAACTGGAGAACCCGGACCGCTTCCAGCTGGTCGACACCGACGCCAGCGCCGCCTCCACCGCCCGCCTGGCCGCCGCGATCGCCACCGGCGAGCCCCAACTGGCGCTGCGCGAAGGGCGGGTGACCACGCCGCGGCTGGTCAGGACGGCCCCGGGCGCGGCGCTGGTGCCCCCGGCCGAGGGGCCCTGGCGGCTGGGCATCCTGGAGCAGGGCAGCCTGGAGGGCCTCGGCCTGGTCGCCGACCCCGCACTCGACGGGCCGACCCCGCCCGGCTGCGTCCGGCTCGCGGTGCGGGCCGCCGGGCTCAACTTCCGCGACGTGCTCAACGCGCTGGGCATGTACCCGGGCGACGCGGGCCTGCCGGGCAACGAGGGCGCGGGCGTGGTGCTCGACGTCGGCCCCGGCGTCCACGACCTGGCCCCCGGCGACCGGGTGATGGGCCTGGTGCCCGGCGCCTTCGCCACCGTCGCGGTGGTCGACCGGCGCTTCCTCACCCCGGTCCCGGCCGGCTGGACCTTCGCCCGCGCCGCCTCGCTGCCGATGGCCTACCTGACCGCGTACTACGCGCTCGTCGACCTGGCGGGCCTGCGCGCCGGTGAGTCGGTGCTGGTGCACGCGGCGGCCGGCGGGGTCGGCATGGCCGCGGTGCACCTGGCCCGGCACCTGGGCGCCACCGTGCACGCCACCGCGGGCCCCGCGAAGTGGGCGGCGGTCCGGGCGCTCGGCGTCCCCGAGGAGCGCATCGCCTCCTCCCGGACGCTGGAGTTCGGCGAGCGCTTCGCCGACGGCGTGGACGTCGTCCTCAACGCCCTGTCCGGCGAGTTCGTCGACGTCTCGCTCGGCCTGCTCGGCGCGGGCGGGCGCTTCGTGGAGATGGGCAAGACCGACATCCGGACGGCCGAGCAGCTGGCCACCGCCCACCCGGGCGTCGCCTACCGCGCCTTCGACCTCATCGAGGCGGGCCCGGACCGGATCCAGCAGATGCTCACCGAGGTCGTCGCCCTGCTGGCCGAGGGCGCGCTGACCCCCCTGCCGCTGACCGCGTGGGACCTGCGCCGCGCCCCCGAGGCGTTCCGCCACGTCAGCCAGGCCCGGCACATCGGCAAGGTGGTGCTCACCGTGCCCGCCCCGCTCGACCCGGCGGGCACCGTCCTGGTCACCGGCGGCACCGGCTCGCTCGGCGCCCTGGCCGCCCGGCACCTGGTCACCGGCCACGGCGTCCGGCAGCTGCTGCTGACCAGCCGGCGCGGCGCCGAGGCACCGGGCGCCGCCGAGCTCGCCGCCGAACTGACCGCGCTCGGCGCCCGGGTGACGATCGCCGCCTGCGACGTGGCCGACCGCACGGCGCTGGCCGCACTGCTGGCCGGCATCCCCGCCGAGCACCCGCTCACCGGCGTGGTGCACACCGCGGGCATCTCGGACGACGGCGTGCTCGGCTCGCTCACCCCGAGCCGGGTGGACGCCGTGCTGGCCCCGAAGGCGGACGCCGCCCTCGCGCTCAGCGACCTGACCCAGGGCGCCGACCTGGCGCTCTTCGTGCTCTACTCCTCGGTGGCCGGCGTGCTGGGCAGCCCCGGCCAGGCCAACTACGCCGCCGCCAACGGGCTGCTCGACGGCCTGGCCCGCCGGCGCGGCGCCGAGGGCCTGCCCGCCCAGGCGCTCGACTGGGGCCTGTGGGCGGACGACTCCCGGCGCAGCGCCATCAGCGGTCACCTCGCCGCCGCGGACCTGGAGCGCCTGACCCGCACCGGCCTGGCGCCGCTGCAGCCCGAACGGGGCCTGGCCCTGTTCGACCTCGCGACCGCCGCGCCCGACCCCGTGCTGGTGCCGGTCCCGGTCGACACCGCGGTGCTGCGCAAGCACCTGGACAGCCTGCCCGCGATGCTGCGGGCGCTGGTGCGGGCCCCCGCCCGGCGGGCGGTGTCCGCACTCGCCTCCGACGCCGGGCTCGCCTCGCTCCCGCCGGCCGAGCGGGCCGCCGCGCTGACCGGGATCGTCCGCGCCCACAGCGCGGCCGTGCTCGGCCACGAGGGCACCGACGCGATCGAGGACGGCCGCGCCTTCCGCGACCTCGGCTTCGACTCGCTGACCTCGGTGGAGCTGCGCAACCGGCTGGCCGCGGCCACCGGGGCCCGGCTGCCCGCGACGCTGGTCTTCGACCACCCGACCCCCGCCCGGCTCGCGGAGTACCTGCTCGCCGAGCTGTTCGGGGCGGAGGCCGAACCGGGCCCGGATCCGGCCGTGGCCGCCGCACCCGCCACGGTTGCGGGCGACGACCCGGTGGTGATCGTCGCCATGAGCTGCCGGTTCCCCGGCGGCGTCGGCTCGCCGGAGGACCTGTGGCGGCTGGTGGCCGAGGGCCGCGACGCGGTCGGCGACTTCCCCGCCGACCGCGGCTGGGACCTGGCGCGCCTCTACGACGCCGAGCGGAGCAGGCCCGGCACCTCCTCGGTGGCCCGCGGCGGCTTCCTGGCCGAGGCGGGCGGCTTCGACCCCGCGTTCTTCGGGATCGCGCCGCGCGAGGCGCTGGTGATGGACCCGCAGCAGCGGCTGCTGCTGGAGATCGGCTGGGAGGCCTTCGAGCACGCCGGCATCGATCCGGCGACCGTCCGCGGCAGCCGCACCGGTGTCTTCGTCGGCGCCTTCGACCAGGCCTACGGCGCGCTGGCCGGCCCGGCGCGCGAGGAGCTGGAGGGCTACTTCCTGACCGGCAACGCCGCGAGCGTCATCTCCGGGCGGGTCGCCTACACCCTGGGCCTCGAAGGCCCGACCCTGACGGTGGACACCGCGTGCTCCTCGTCGCTGGTGGCGATCCACCTGGCGGCGCAGGCCCTGCGCTCCGGCGAGTGCGAGATGGCGCTCGCCGGCGGTGTCACCGTGATGTCCAACCCCGGGGTGTTCGTGGAGTTCTCCCGGCAGGGCGGTCTCTCCCCGGACGGGCGGTGCAAGGCGTTCGCGGACGGTGCGGACGGGACGGGCTGGGCGGAGGGCGCGGGTCTGGTGCTGCTGGAGCGGCTGTCGGACGCGCGGCGCAACGGGCACCGGGTGCTCGCGGCGGTGGCCGGCAGCGCGGTGAACTCCGATGGTGCGTCGAACGGTCTGACGGCGCCGAACGGTCCTTCACAGCAGCGGGTGATCCGGGCGGCGTTGGCGAGCGCGGGGCTGTCGGCGGCGGATGTCGCGGTGGTGGAGGCGCACGGGACGGGGACGCGGCTGGGTGACCCGATCGAGGCGCAGGCGCTGCTGGCCACCTATGGTCAGGATCGTCAGGATCCCTTGTGGTTGGGGTCGTTGAAGTCGAACATCGGGCACAGCCAGGCGGCGGCCGGGGTCGGTGGTGTGATCAAGATGGTGCTGGCGATGCGGCACGGGGTGCTGCCGCGCACCCTGCACGCCGAGCAGCCGAGCTCCCAGGTCGACTGGGAGTCCGGTGCGGTGCGGCTACTGACGGGGCATCAGGAATGGACCGGTCCGCGCCGGGCCGGCGTCTCCGCGTTCGGCGTGAGCGGCACCAATGCGCACGTCATCCTCACCCAACTGCCGGAGCAGGACCCGGCGGAGGCTTCGGCACAGGCGCCGGAGTGCGCGGTGCCGCTCGTCGTCTCGGGCCGCAGCCGGGCCGCGCTGCGAGCCCAGGCGGCCCGGCTGGCCGAGCACTTGGCAGCGGTGGACGCCCCGCTCGGCGACACCGCCCACGCGCTGGCGACCGGCCGGTCCGCCTTCGAGCACCGGGCGGCCGTGCTGGCCGCCGACCTGCCGACCGCCCTCGCCGGGCTGCGGGCGGTCGCCGCCGGCGAACCCCACCCGGCCGTCGCCACCGGCACGGCTGCCGGTCGCGGTGGGGTGGCCCTGATGTTCGCGGGGCAGGGGTCGTCGGGGGTGGGTGCGGCGCGGGAGCTGTGCGCGGCGTATCCGGTCTTCGCGGCGGCGTTCGACGAGGTGTGCGCGGTGGTGGACGGCCTGGTGGCGTGGTCGCTGCGCGAGGTCGTGTTCTCGGGGGAGGGGCTGGAGCGGACGGAGGTGGCGCAGCCGGCGCTCTTCGCGTTCGAGGTGGCGCTGTTCCGGTTGCTGGAGTCCTGGGGTGTGTCGGCCGGTGTGGTGTTGGGGCATTCGCTGGGTGAGGTGGTGGCGGCTTATGTGGCGGGGGTGTTCTCGCTCGCTGATGTGTGCCGGTTGGTGGTGGAGCGTGGTCGGTTGATGGAGGGGTTGGTGCCGGGGGTGATGGTGGCGCTGCCGGTGCCGGTGGCGGAGGTCCGTCCGTTGCTGGTGGGGCGTCATGCCGATGTGGCGGCGGTCAACGGCCCTGCCTCCGTGGTGGTTTCGGGCACCGAGGAGGATGTTCTCGCGGTGGCTGCGCAGTTCCCCCGGTCGCGGCGTCTGGAGGTCGACCGGGCCTTCCACTCGGTGCTGGTCGAGCCCGCCCTGCAGCCGCTGCGGGAGCTGCTCTGCTCGCTCGAACTCCGCGAGCCGCAGCGCACGGTGGTGTCGGGGCTGACGGGTGAGGTGGCCGATCCGGAGCTGCTGTGCACGCCGGAGTACTGGGTGCGGCACGCACGGGAGGCCGTGCTCTTCGGCGACGCGCTGCAGGCGGCCCGAGCGGCGGGGGCGGCGGCCTTCGTCGAGATCGGCCCGGGCGGCGTGCTGGCGGCGCTCGCCGCCGACGCTCTGGACGCGGCCGCAACCGTCGTCTCCGGGGCGGCCGGGCCCGTCGCCGCTGCCGCCGCGCTGCACGTCGCGGGGCACCCGGTCGACGTCGCCGCGCTCCTCGGCCCGGCCCGCCCGGTCGAGTTGCCGACCTACGCCTTCCAGCGCACCCGCTACTGGCTGGAGCCCGTCCCGGTGGAGCTGCCGGCTCCCGCCGCCCCGAGAGCAGCCCAGCAGGACGAGCCGGACAAGCCGGACGAGCAGGACGACCCGATCGGTGCCGGGCCCGACCTGGCCCGCCTGGTCCGCGCCGAGGTGGCCGCCGAACTGGGCTACCCGGACCCCGCCGAGGTCGAGACCGGCCGGGCCTTCCTGGAGCTGGGCTTCGACTCGCTCTCGCTGGCCGGGCTGCGGGCCAGGCTGCGCCGGTCCACCGGCGTCGACCTGCCGGCCACCGTGCTCTTCGACCATCCGACTCCCGAGGCGCTGACCGGATACCTCGCCGAGCAGCGGTCCGCCGACCAGCGCTCCACCGCGCCCGGCGGGAGTCCGGCGCACGGGTCGGCGCCCGCCCCGGCGCCCGAGGGACCGGTCACCGCCCTGTTCCGTCGGGCGTTCGCGCAGGGCGGCTACCGCGGCGCCTGCGACCTGCTGCGGATCGCCGCAGGGCTGCGCCCGCTCTTCGCGGCCGCCGAGGCCGCCGGCAAGGCGCTGCCGGTGCGCCTCTCGGACGGCGGCGAGGGCGAACCGCTGCTCTGCGTCCCGTCGTTGGTGGCACCGGTGAGCCCCGTGCAGTTCGCCCGCCTCGCCGCGGCGCTGCGCGGCAAGCGGGAGGTGTGGGTGCTGCCCACCCCGGGGTACGGTACCGGTGAGCCGCTGCCCGCCGACCTGTCGGCCGCCGCGGCCCAGCACGCCGACACCGTGCGCCGGGCCTTCGGCGACCGGCCCGTCAGCCTGGTGGCCTACTCCTCCGGCGGCTGGCTCGCCCATGAGCTGGCCGTCCGGCTGGCGGCCACGGGCACACCGCCGCGCGCGCTGGTGCTGCTCGACTCCCCGGCCGGCGCGGGCGAGGACCTCGCCCTGCGGATGGCGGGCACCACCCACCGGCTGCTGGAGCGGTTCCCCGAACTGCCCGTCGACGACGACCAGCTGACCGCCATGGCCTGGTACGCGCAGCTCGTCGAGGACTGGCAGCCGGGGGCCGCCGGCACCCCGACGCTCTTCGTCCGCGCCGCCGAGTTCGTGCCGGACCTGCTCGGCGGCGGCGCGCGGCCCTCGTGGTCGCTGCCGCACAGCGTGCGGGAGGTGACCGGAAACCACTCCTCCCTGCTGGAGGAGCACGCCAGTACCACCGCGACCGCGGTGCACGACTGGCTGCACGACCTGCGCTGACCACCTGCCACTGAACGGCCGGTACCGACCGGCACGTTCGACGAGTACGACCAGAACGGAGCAAGAGGCAAGGATGACTGTCGAGGAAACGAACCTGGCCGCCGTCGCCACCTGGGCGGCGCTCTACAACACCGATCCGGACCGGATGATCGACGAGTGCTACGCCGTCGACCCCGAGGTGGTCGCTCCCGAGGAGCTGCGCATCACCGACTCGGCCACCTTCCACGCGATGGAGAAGGCCGGGCGCGAGGCGATGCCCGACCGGCACTCCGAGGTGTTGAGCACCGCCGCCGTCGGCGACCGGGTCTTCGTCGAAGGCGTCATGACCGGCACCAACCCCGTCAACGGGACGCCGCTGCGGGTGCACTGGATGAGCGTGCTGACCTTCGCGGACGGTCTGATCGTCAAGGACCGGACCTACATGGACTGGTCGGTCTTCAAGGACTTCAACCGCACCGCCGAGTACCGCGCCGCCGACGCCGGACTCGACCTGACCGCAACCGCAGGCCCGACCCCGGCCACCGACCGGCCCACCACCACAGGAGCGACCATGACCACCGCCGAGCCGCTGCCCAGCACCGACTCCATCTCCGCCTTCTACGACATCGCCTCCCAGGTGCTCTGCGAGCTGTGGGACGAGAGCTTCCACGCCGGCTACTGGGAGTCCGAGGCCGACGACAGCTCCAACAAGGTCGCCGCGGACCGGATGACGGACGAGATGATCGGGCTGCTGGCGCCGGTGGACGGCGCCGAGATCCTGGACGTCGGCTGCGGCATCGGCACCCCGGCCTTCCGGCTGGCCGGCGCCGCCCGGGCGCGGGTGCGCGGGATCTCCATCAACGAGGCGCAGGTGGTGGAGGCCAACCGGCGGGCCGGCGAGCGCGGGCTGGCCGACCGGGTCTCCTTCGACCACGGCGACGCGCTGGCGCTGCCCTACGCCGATGCGTCCTACGACGCCGCCTGGGCCTTCGAGTCGCTCATCCACATGGACCGCCTGGCCGCGCTGCGCGAGATCAGCCGGGTGCTCAAGCCCGGCGCCCGGCTCGTCGTGGCGGACCTGCTGCAGACCGGCCCGCTCGACGAGGCGGACCAGGAGCTGGTCCGCGACGGCCTGCAGCGGATGTCGGCCAGCCCGATGCTGACCGAGGCCGAGTACCGCGCGCTCGTCGCGGAGGCCGGCTTCGAGCTGGAGGAGTTCCGCGACGTCAGCCGGCACACCGCCAAGATGGCCACCCGCATGGTGGAGTCCACCGACCGGCGCTACGACGAGATGGTCGCCCGCTTCGGCGAGGAGGCCATCGAGCTGATGGACCTCATCCGCTCGCCCGCCGCCCAGCTGCCCGAGATGGGCTACCTGCTCGCCGCCCTGCGCAAGCCCGCGTAACGGCGCCGACCGGTCGGTGGCGGCCCGCCCGGCCGGGCGGGCCGCCACCGCGCCCCGACGGGGTTTGGGCGCGGCGGCCGGGAGACAGGATCCATGAGTGATCTTCACGCAGTGCCACACGATCGAGCAGTGCTTTCGAGAACGGGGACGAACTCACCATGACCGTACCTGACGCGGACGCCGGCCTGTGGGCCCGGCGCTTCCACCCGGCTCCGCTGGCCCCCAGCCGACTGGTCTGCTTTCCGCACGCGGGCGGCTCGGCGAGCTTCTTCTTCCCGGTGTCGGCCGCGCTGAGCCCCGGCGCCGATGTCATCGCCCTGCAGTACCCCGGCCGCCAGGACCGGCGCGCGGAGCCGTGCATCGAGGACATCCACCGGCTGGCCGACGCGTTGCTCCCGGTGCTGCGCCCGCTGACCGACCGGCCGTTGACCTTCTTCGGCCACAGCATGGGGGCACTGATCGCCTTCGAGGCCGCCCGGCGCCTGGAGCGCGACGGCGAGGGCCCGGTGCACCTGTTCGCCTCGGGCCGCCGGGCCCCCTCCCGCTACCGGGAGGACGAGGACGTGCACAAGCGCGACGACGAGGGCGTGGTGGCCGAGGTGCGCTCGCTGAGCGGGACCGACCCGCAGGTCTTCGCCGACGAGGAGCTGCTGCGCATGGTGCTGCCGGCGCTGCGCAGCGATTACAAGGCGGTGGAGACCTACCGCAGCGAGCCCGGCTCGGTGCTCCGCTGCCCGATCACCGCCCTGACCGGTGACAACGACCCCAAGACCACGATCGACGAGGCGCGCGCCTGGCAGGAGCACACCTCGGCGGCGTTCGACCTCCAGGTCTTCCAGGGCGGGCACTTCTACCTGAGCGGCCGGCCGGGCGAGGTCATGAAGGTGCTCTCCGCGCACCTCGACGCGGTGGCCGCCGAGGCCTGACCAGTCGACGAAAGGGCCGTGGCGGGCGATGCGACAAGCATCGCCCGCCACGGCCCTTTTCGCGTCCGGGCGCGTCCGGGCGGGGACGGGTGGCGGCTGACCAGCCCGGATATACCGATCTCTTGACTGTCGTCACAGGCGCGGCATACTGGCCTCACTCCCCGCTGAGCCGATTGAGGTGCCGCCGATGGAGCTCTCCCCCTCTGCCCATGTGGACACGTTCTGCCGTGACCGGCTGCCACCGGCCGAGCAGTGGCCGGAACTGCTCTTCGAACTGCCGGAGTTGGCCTACCCCGAGCGGCTGAACTGCG
Source organism: Kitasatospora sp. NBC_01302 (assembly GCF_035976515.1). Taxonomy (NCBI): domain Bacteria; kingdom Bacillati; phylum Actinomycetota; class Actinomycetes; order Kitasatosporales; family Streptomycetaceae; genus Kitasatospora; species Kitasatospora sp. NBC_01302. Next base: position 1,643,152 of record NZ_CP108404.1, on the reverse strand, counting down.
CCGCGGCGCTGCTCGACGACACCATCGAGGCGTTCGGCGCGGACCGGCGCTGCCTGATCACGCCGACCGAGGAGTGGAGCTACCGGGACCTGCGCCGCCGCGCCGACCAGGTCGCCCAGGTGCTGACCGAGGACCTCGGCGTGGTGCCCGGCAACCGGGTGCTGCTGCGCGGACCCAACAACCCCTGGCTGGTGGCCTGTTGGCTGGGCGTGCTGAAGGCCGGCGCGGTGGCCGTCAGCACCGTGCCGCTGCTGCGCGCGCACGAGCTCTCCGCCCTGCACGAGATCAGCGCGCCGGTGGTCGCGCTCTGCGACCACCGCTTCCTGTCGGAGCTGGCCGCCGCGCGCACCCCGGGGCTGGTGACGCTCGGTTACGGCGGCGCCGGACCGGAGGACCTGGCGGCGCGCTGCGCGGCCAAGGAGGGGGTCTTCACCGCCGTGCCCACCGCGGCCGACGACGTGGCGCTGATCGCCTTCACCTCGGGCACCACCGGGCGGCCGAAGGCCACCCTGCACTTCCACCGGGACGTGTTGGCCAATGCCGACACCTTCTCCCGCCACGTGCTGCGGCCCGCGCCGGACGACCTGTTCGCCGGCACGCCGCCGCTGGCCTTCACCTTCGGCCTCGGCGGCCTGGTGGTCTTCCCGCTGCGGGCCGGTGCCGCGGCCCTGCTGCTGGAACAGCCCGGCGCCGAGCAACTGGCCGAGCAGGTGGCACGGCACGGCGCCACCGTGCTCTTCACCGCCCCCACCGCCTACCGGGCGATCATGTCGGCCGGGCTCACCGACCGGCTGGCGGGCGTGCGCCGCTGCGTCTCGGCCGGCGAGTTCCTGCCCGCCGCGCTCTGGGAGGCGTTCCACCGGGCCACCGGGATCAAGCTGATCGACGGCATCGGCGCCACCGAGATGCTGCACGTGTTCATCTCGGCCGCCGACGGCGAGATCCGCCCGGGCGCCACCGGTCGGCCGGTGCCGGGGTTCCGGGCCGCCGTGCTGGACCGGGCGGGCGCACCGGTGCCGGACGGGCAGCCCGGGCTGCTGGCGGTGAAGGGCCCGACCGGCTGCCGCTACCTGGACGACGAGCGGCAGGCCGACTACGTGCGCGACGGCTGGAACATCACCGGTGACACCTATGTCCGGGACCAGGACGGCTACTTCTGGTACCAGGCGCGCAGCGACGACATGATCGTCTCGGCCGGCTACAACATCGCCGGCCCCGAGGTCGAGCAGGCCCTGATCGAGCATCCGCAGGTCGCGGACTGCGCGGTGGCCGGGGCGCCCGACGAGCGGCGCGGCATGATCGTCAAGGCCTTCGTGGTGCTGCGCGAGGGCGTCCCGGCCGGGCCCGAGACGGCCCGGGAGCTGCAGGACTTCGTCAAGCGCAGTATCGCGCCCTACAAGTACCCGCGCGCGGTGGAGTTCGTCGCCGCGCTGCCCCGCAACTCCAGCGGCAAGGTGCACCGGGCCGAACTGCGGCGCTGGGCCCGGGCCGGCCTGCCCGAGCCGGGGGCGGGGGAGGGGGTCGCGGAGCCGACGCCGGCGAGTGTGGTGGTCGAGCGCCGGGTCGAGTGGTCGGACACCGACGCGGCGGGCCACTACCACTTCTCCGCCGTCCAGCGCTGGGTGGAGGCCGCGGAGGCGGTGCTGCTGCGTCGGCTCGGCCTGGCCGCGCTGTTCGGCAGCATCCCGCGGGTCCACTTCGAGGCGGACTACCGGGAGCGGCTCTGGTTCGGCGACACCGTCCGGGTCGAGTTCAAGGTGGCGAAGGTGGGCAACTCCTCGCTGCACTACGCCTTCGAGGTGCACGGGCCGCAGGGCCTGGCCGCCGGCGGGCGGATGGCGGTGGTGCACTCGGCGGCCCACGCCAAGGGCAGCGTGCCGTGGCCCGAGGAGGCCCGGCGGGCCCTGTCGGGGGCCGGTGCCCAGGAGCCGGAGACCTACCGGTGAGCCCGCTGCGCCCGGTGGGCACGGGTGCGCGTATCGCGTGCTCTTGACGGTCGTTGAATAACCGCAATACCTTGGAATCGCCGGACCACGGGAGGTCGTCGTGCGGGTAGCAGTCATCGGAGGCGGGCCGGGCGGGCTCTACTTCGCGGCCCTGGCCAAGCAGCTCTCCGCCGAGTGGGAGATCACCGTCTGGGAGCGCAACGCCCGCGAGGCGGCCCTCGGCTTCGGCGTCGTCTTCTCCGACGAGACCCTGGACGGCATCGCCCAGGCCGACCCGGCCGTCTTCGCCGCGATGTCCGCCGAGTTCGCCCGCTGGAGCGACATCGACGTCCGGCACCGGGGGCAGCTGCGCACCTCCGGCGGCCACGGCTTCGCCGCGCTGGACCGCAACCGGCTGCGCGAGATCCTGCAACAGCGCTGCGCCGAGCTGGGCGTGGACGTGCGCTACGGCACCCCGGCCCCGCCGGTCGAGCAACTGCGGGCCGGCTACGACCTGGTGGTCGCCGCCGACGGCATCCGCTCGGCCACCCGCGAGGCCTTCGCCGCGAGCTTCGGCCCGCAGTTGGACGAGCGGCACAGCCGCTACATGTGGCTCGCCACCGACAAGGTCTTCGAGGCCTTCACCTTCATCGTGGCGCAGCACGACTTCGGCGTCCTGCAGGTGCACGCCTACCCGTACAGTGCGCAGCGCTCCACCTTCATCGTGGAGATCGCCGAACAGGCCTGGCAGCGCGCCGGGTTCGCGGCCCTGGCCGAACCGGAGCCGGCCCGCGGCGAGAGCGATCTGGCGAGCGTGCGGCGCTGCGAGGAGCTCCTGGCCGAGCACCTGGACGGCCACCGGCTGATCCCCAACGCCTCGCGGTGGATCCGCTTCGAGACCGTGCGCAACGCCTGCTGGCGGCACGAGAACGTGGTGCTGCTGGGGGATGCCGCGCACAGCGCCCACTTCTCGATCGGCTCGGGCACCAAACTGGCCATGGAGGACGCCCTCGCGCTCGCCGCCGGCCTGCACGAACACGCCACCGTGACCGAGGCGTTGGCGGCCTACGAGGCCGAGCGCCGCCCGGTGGTGGAGTCGACCCAGCGGGCCGCCCAGGCGAGCCTGGAGTGGTTCGAGGGCATAGGCCGCTACGCCGACCAGCCGATCGACCAGTTCGCCTTCAACCTGCTCACCCGCAGCCGCCGGGTCACCTATGAGAACCTGCGCGAACGGGACGCCGGCTTCGTGGCCGCCGTCAGCCGGGCGCAGGGGCTGGACGGCGAGAGCGGCGCGCAGGGCGTGCTGCCGCCGATGTTCCAGCCGCTGAAGCTGGGTCAACTCGTGCTGCGCAACCGGGTGGTGGTGCCGCCGCTGGCCACCTTCACGGCCACCGGTGCCTGCCCGGGCGCCTTCGAACAGGCCCAGCTCGCGGCGCACGCCCTCGGCGGCGCCGGCCTGGTCTTCGCGGGGATGACCGCCGTCAGTCCGCAGGGCCGGACCACCCCCGGCTGCCCGGGGCTGTGGACGGACGAGCAGGAGGCGGCCTGGCGCGCCGTCGTGCGGGCCGTCCGCGAGGTCAGCGACACCCCGCTGGGCATCCAGCTCACCCACGCCGGGCGCCGCGGCGCCACCGCGCCGCCCGGCCCGGACGGGACCGGCCGGCCACTGGGCGCGTCCGGCTGGCCCACCCTGGCGGCCTCCCCGCTCGCCTGGGGCCCGGGACACCCCGTGCCGCACGAGGCGAACCGGGCGGAACTCGCCGCCGTTACCGCGGACTTCGCCCAGGCGGCGGCCCGCGCCGAGCGCGCCGGGTTCGACGCGCTGGAGCTGCAGTTCGGCCACGGCCAGCTGCTCTCCGGCTTCCTGTCGCCGCTCACCAACCAGCGCACCGACCGCTACGGCGGCCCGCTGGACAACCGGCTGCGCCTGCCGCTGGAGGTGCTGGCCGCGGTGCGTGCCGCCTGGCCCGCCGGCAAGCCGCTGGTGGTGCGGATCTCGGCCGCCGACTGGGCGCCGGGCGGCACCACCGAGGCCGAGGCGGTCGCGATCTGCCGGGCGCTGGCCGCGGGCGGTGCGGACGCCGTCGACGTCTCCACCGGCGAGGTCGTGGCCGACCAGCGGCCGCCCTACGGCCGCAGCTACCAGACCCCGTTCGCTGATCTGATCCGCAACGCCACCGGGGTGCCGACCATCGCGGTCGGCGCCATCTCCAGCTACGACGACGTCAATTCGATCCTGCTGGCCGGGCGGGCCGACCTGGTCGCGGTCGGCCGGGCCCACCTCTACGACCCGTTCTGGACCCTGCACGCAGCCGCCGAACAGGGCTACACCGGCCCCGGGGCGTGCTGGCCGGCCCCGTGGCAGCCCGGCAGCCGCAAACCCCCGGGCCCGCGCGCCGACCGGGTGCCGCCCCGCCTCGAACTGCTGCGCGCGCCCGCGGCGCCCGTCCACCGGCGCTGGCTCCCGGCCTAGGAGGAGAGAGAACCGATGCTCCAGCTGCCCCGCTTCACCGCCGCCGCCGTCCAGGCCGCCCCGGTCTACCTGGACGCCGCCGCCACCGTCGACAAGGCCGTCGCCCTGATCCGGGAGGCGGCCGGCAACGGCGCCGAACTGGTCGTGCTGCCCGAGGTGTTCGTCCCCGGCTACCCCTACTGGAACTGGACCATGAACCCCGTCCAGGGCTCGCCCTGGTACGAACGCCTCTACCGCGCCTCGATCGACATCCCCGGCCCTGAGGTGGAGACCCTGCGCGACGCCGCCCGCCGGGCCGGTGTGGTGCTCGTGGTCGGCGTCAACGAGCGCGGCGCGCACAGCCTCGGGGTGCTCTACAACACCCTGCTGACCATCGGCGCGGACGGCGAACTGCTGGGCGTGCACCGCAAGCTGGTGCCGACCTGGGCCGAGAAGCTGACCTGGACCGGCGGCGACGGCAGCTCGCTGCGGGTGCACCGCACCGCCGTCGGCCCGCTCGGCGCCCTGGCCTGCGGTGAGAACACCAACACCCTGGCCCGCTTCGCCCTGCTGGCCCAGGGCGAACTCGTGCACGCGGCAAGCTACATCGCGCTCCCGGTGGCCCCCGAGGACTACGACATGGCGGACGCCATCGCGCTGCGCACCGCCGCCCACAGCTTCGAGGGCAAGGTCTTCTCGGTGGTCTCCTGCTCCACCATCTCGCCCGAGATGGTGGACCTGATCGCCGGCGAGGACGAGAGCGTGCGCAAGCAACTGGCCCGCAAGCGCAGCGCGTTGTCCGGAATCTTCGGCCCCGACGGCCGCCCGGTCGGCGAGCCGCTGGTCGACGAGGAGGGCATCGTGTACGCCGAGATCGACCTCGGCCGGTGCATCCAGCCCAAGCAGATGCACGACATCATCGGGCACTACAACCGCTTCGACGTCTTCCAGCTCCAGTTCGACAACCGCCCGCGCGGCCCGCTGGCCTTCACCGCCCCCGCCGCGGACCAGCCCGCCCCCGACCCCACCGCACCCCTTGTCGATCGGGAGGAAGCATGACCGGCAACGACAGCTACGACGACCGCAGGATCGGCCGGGCCCGGGTCTCCGACAGCCCAGAACTGCTGGCCTACTACGACGAGTTGGCCAAGCTGGAGGCCGGTGCCCTGTGGACGGTCGCCAACGAGATCGAGCCCTGGTACCCGCAGCCCAAGTCCGTGCCGGTGCTCTGGCGCTACGCCGACCTGCGCCCGCTGGTGCACCGCGCCCTGCCGCTGGTCAAGGCCGACGACGCCGGGCGGCGCGTGGTCATGCTGGTCAACCCCGGCCGCCGGGACATCAGCGCCGCCGTCGGCCTGCTCTACACCGGCCTGCAGATCATGGGCCCCGGTGAGGCGATGACCGCCCACCGCCACCAGGCCGCCGCGCTGCGCTTCGTCCACGAGGGCACCGGTGCCTGGACCATCGTGGACGGCCAGAAGCTGCGGGTCGGCCCCCGCGACTTCGCCATCACCCCGAACGGCAGCTGGCACGAGCACGGCAACGAGTCCGAGGAGGCGCCCGTCGTCTGGCAGGACGGCCTGGACATCCCCCTGGTCAACGCCCTGGACGCGGGCTTCTACGAGGTCCACCCGGAGCTGTACCAGCGGCCCGGAAAGGTCGTCAACTCCTCCCTGCTCAGCTACAGCGGCAACCTGCTGCCGTACGGCATGGAGAAGTGGACCCGCCCGTACTCCCCGGTCTTCGGCTACCCCTGGGAGCCGAGCTACCAGGCCCTGCTGGACCTCGCCAAGGCCAGTGCCGGCTCCCCGTACGACGGCGTCATCATGCAGTACGCCAACCCGCTCACCGGCGGCCCGGTGATGCCCACCATGGGCGCCCACCTCCAGCTGCTCCGGCCGGGCCAGGCCACCACCGCGCACCGCCACACCGGCTCGGTGGTCTACACGGCCGCCAAGGGGCGGGGGTACTCGGTGATCGCCGGGCGCCGCTTCGACTGGCAGCAGGGCGACATCTTCTGCGTGCCCTCCTGGGCCTGGCACGAGCACGTGAACCTCGACCAGGGCGAGGACGCCTGCCTGTTCTCCTTCAACGACTTCCCGGTCATGGACTCGCTGACCTTCACCCGGGAGGAGGCCTACTTCGAGCACGGCGGCCACCAGCCGATCGTCCAGGACAGCGACAAGTAACCGCCCCGCCGCCCCTCTGCAAGGAGCCAACGATGCGCCTGATCAGCTACTCACCGAACGACGCCCGCGACGCCCGCGACCCGATCGGCGCGGGCGAGCCCGTCCGGTACCTGGGCGCCCAGCTCGGCGACCGCGTGGTCGACCTCGCCACGCTGGCCGACGCGGCCGGCACCGAGCTGCCCGGCGACCTGCTCGCGCTCGTCCGGGCCGGGCAGCCGGCCCTGGACGCGGCGCGGGCCCTGCTCACCGCCGGCGAGGCCGCCGGCTGGCCGCCCGCCGCCGTGCACGCGCTCGACGAGGTCCGGCTCTGGGCCCCGCTGCGCCCCGGCAAGGTCGTCGGCGTCGGACTCAACTACGTCGAGCACGTCGCCGAGTCCAGCCGCACCCTGGACACCGACCGCGAACTGCCCGACCGCCCGGTGCTGTTCTCCAAGCCCGCCACCGCGATCACCGGTCCGGGGCAGCCGATCCTGCACAACGCCGACCTGACCGAACAGCTCGACTGGGAGTGCGAACTCGCCGTCGTCATCGGCCGCAAGGCGTTCCGGGTGGCCGAACAGGACGCCTGGCAGCACGTGTTCGGCTACAGCATCATCAACGACATCAGCGCCCGCGACCAGCGCCGCTCCGGCCAGTGGTTCTTCTCCAAGGGCCAGGACTCCTACGCCCCGTTCGGCCCCGCCGTGCTGACCGCCGACGAGATCGCCGACCCGCACGACCTCGAACTCGGCCTCACCGTCAACGGCGAGACCAAGCAGCACTCCAACACCCGCCACATGCTCTTCCGGATCCCGCGGCTGATCGCCGACATCTCCTCCGGCATGACCCTCGAACCCGGCGACGTCATCGCCACCGGCTCGCCCTCCGGGGTCGGCGCCGGACTGGTCCCGCCGCAGTTCCTCCAGCCGGGCGACCTGGTGGAGGCCACCATCCAGCACATCGGCACCCTCGCCAATCCGGTCCTGGACGCCCGCTGACGCCGCCCCCCGACAAGGAGCCCCGCCCGTGACCCAGCCCGTGACCCAGCCCACGGCTCCGCCCGTGACCCCGCGCACCTTCCGGATCGGCCAGATCGTGCCGAGCTCGAACGTCACCATGGAGACCGAGGTCCCCGCGATCCTGCGGGCCCGCGAGACCATCGCGCCGGAACGCTTCACCTTCCACTCCAGCCGGATGCGGATGACCCACGTCACCCCCGAGCAGCTCAAGGCGATGGACGCCGACTCCGACCGCTGCGCCCTCGAACTCTCCGACGCGGCCGTCGACGTCATCGGCTACGCCTGCCTGGTCGCCATCATGAGCATGGGCACCGGCTACCACCGCGTCTCGCAGGACCGGCTGCACGCCCGCACGGTCGAGAACGGCGCGCCCGCCCCGGTCGTCACCAGCGCCGGAGCCCTGGTCAACGGGCTGCACACGATGGGCGCCCGGAAGATCGCCCTGGTCGCCCCGTACCTGCGCCCGCTCACCCGGACGGTGGTCGACTACCTCACCCACGAGGGCATCGAGGTGCTGGACTACGAGGCACTGGAGATCCCGAACAACCTGGACGTGGCCGCCCACGACCCGGCCAAGCTGCCGGTCATCGCGCGCGGACTCGACCACGCGGACGCCGATGCCGTGGTGCTCTCCGCCTGCGTGCAGATGCCGTCCCTGGCCGCCGTCGAGGAGGCCGAGCAGCGACTGGGCAAGCCCGTGGTCTCCGCGTCCATCTGCACCGTCCACCAGCTGCTGCGCTCCCTCGGCCTGCCGGCCGTGGCGCCCGGCGCCGGACACCTGCTCTCCGGCGCCTACGCCCACAGCCCGCTGGACGGGAGCTGAGCGGACGGCAGTCCGGTGGACGGGAGCCCGGCCCAGGGGGGAGCCGCATCGGTATGATCATCGCGGGTATCCCCGTGAGGAAGGCGACCATGTCGGAGACCGCGACCCGGCCCAGCGCCCTGATCCACACGATCTACGGCGAGTTCGTCCGCCGGCTCGGCGGCTGGATCTCCATCGCCGACCTGATCGCGCTGATGGCCGAGCTGGAGGTGGACGGCCCGGCCGTCCGTTCGGCGATCTCCCGCCTGAAGAAGGCCGAGACGCTCCGCCAGGAGCGGCGCGAGAGCACCGGTTACCGCCTCGGCCCGCAGATGGGCCCGGTCTTCGACGAGGGCGACCGCCGGATCTTCCACAGCCTCGAACCCGCCGCCCTCCAGGACGGCTGGGTGGTCGCGGTCTTCTCCGTCCCCGAGTCCGAGCGCGCCCACCGCCACCAGCTCCGCTCGCGGCTCACCTGGCTCGGCTTCGGCAACGCCGCCCCGGGCGTCTGGCTGGCCCCGGCCCGGCTGCTGCCGGACGCCCGACGACTGCTGGAACGGCTGGAACTGAGCGCCTACGTCCACCTGTTCACCTCCGACTACGCCGGCTTCGCCGAGCTGCGCGACGCGGTCGGCTCCTGGTGGGACCTCCCGGCCATCGAGTCCCAGTACGCGGCGTTCACCGACACCTACCGGCCGCTGCAGGAGGAGCTGGCCCGCGGGCCGCAGCCCGACGAGGTCGCGGCCTTCCGCGCGTACGTCCCCATGCTCACGGAGTGGCGGCGCCTGCCCTACCTGGACCCCGGCCTGCCGACCGAACTGCTGCCCGCCGACTGGAACGCGGTGCAGGCCCGGCGCGTCTTCGTGGAACTCCACGGCCTGCTCGCGGAGCCGAGCCTGCGTCACGTCGTCAAGGTGACCGGCCTGGAGCAGCATCCGGCCCGGTGAACCGGCCGCCCCCGGTCGGGAGCGGGCGGTTCACCGGGCCGGATCGGATCGGGATGCGCGGCTCAGGACAGCCGGCGGACGAACGACTCCCAGGCCACCTTGACCGACCGCACCGCCTGCGTGGCGGTCGGGCGGTGCGGCTGGGCGTTGCCCACCGGCGGAGCGGTGCCCTGCTCCGGTCCCATCGGCTGGTTGGAGACCAGGATTCAGTCGGTGCCGTCGCTGCTACCGCTACCGCTACCGCTACCGCTACCGCTACCGCTACCGCTGCCGTCACCTCCGCTCTGCGCGGTGCCGTCGTCCGTAGCGTCCCCGCTGCCCCCGCCGTTCCCGTCACCGTCGCCGTCGCGCCGTGCCGTCCGGCTGCCGACGTGGTGCGTCGGCATGCCGTCGGTGGAGTGGATCAACGACGCGTGGTTGTGCATGGTCCGCGGCGCCGCGTACTCCATCGGCGGACAGGGGCGCTCCCCGTGACCCCGGGTGGGCCCGCCCGCGAAGGCGGTGCCGCTGGTGGCCACGACGGCGGTGATGAGCAGGGCCGCGCTCCCGGCGAGCTGTTTCCGGCGGTTGGCCGGCACCCGACGTGGCTCCTGTGGTTCTGGTGCGGACACGCCTGACCTCCTGGTCTCGTCAGATCGCGCGGACCGGAGCGGCCCGCGCGTACTGTCGGATGATCGACACAGAGGTTCGAATCCATGTGCGACGGCTCCGCAAAGTCACCGGGGCGGCCCACAAGAGCCACACGTTCGGCCCGCTGTGTGGCAACCGGCATCGGCGGCGCCCCCGACCTACCATCTGCAGGTGTGGCGCAACGCGAGGATTCCCGTTCCGACGGAGCCGGCACCGGTCCGGCGCCCACCATCTGCCTCTGCATGATCGTCAAGGACGAGGCGAAGGTCATCGAGCGCTGCCTGGCCTCGGTCCGTGACCTGGTGGACACCTGGGTCATTTCCGACACCGGATCGACCGACGGCACACAGGAGTTGATCCGTCGAGCGCTCGCCGGTGTGCCCGGCGAGCTGCATCAGGATCCCTGGGTGGACTTCGGGCACAACCGCACCCGCAACATCCGGCGGGCCCGCGGCAGGGCCGACTACCTGCTGCTCATCGACGCCGACATGGTGGTGCGGCAGGAGGGCGCGCTGCCGCCCCTGACCGCCGACTCCTACCTGCTGCGGCACGCCGCCGACCTGGAGTACCGGATCAAGCGGCTGGTCAGGGGAACCGTGGACTGGCGCTACGAGGGCGCCACGCACGAGTATCTGACGACCGATCAGCCGGAGCGCGCGGCCGACCTCGACGCGCTGGTCATCGAGCACTTCGCCGACGGCGGCTCGCGGTCCGACAAGTTCGAGCGGGACGCCCGGCTGCTGCGGGCCGATCTCGAACGCGATCCCGGCAATGCGCGAGCCGTCTTCTACCTGGCGCAGACCATGCGTGACCTCGGCAGCACCGAGGAGGCCGTCGAGCTCTACCGGCGCCGGGCGCAGATGGGGGGCTGGGCGGAGGAGGTCTACTACGCGCTGCTCCAGGTCGGCGTGCTGACCGCCGAACTCGGCGACTGGCCGACCGCGATGGACGCGCTGCTCCAGGCCTGGGAGAGCCGACCGCAGCGGCTCGAAGCCTGCTACGAACTCTCCTCCCGGCTACGGAAGTTGGGCCGCTATCGGGCCGCGCATGCGTTCGCCGGGGCCGGCCTCGACGCCGGCATGCCGCGCGACTGGCTGTTCACCCAGCCCTGGGTGTACCGCTGGGGGCTGCTCTTCGAGTACTCCATCACCAGCTACTGGGTCGGCGACCCGCAGGGCTCGCTGGCGGCCTGCGACCGCCTGCTCGCCCTCACCGACCTGCCCCCCGTCTACCGTGAACAGACGCTGGCCAACCGCGAGTTCGCCGCCCGACTGGCCTCGGCGAGCTGAGGCCGGTCGGGCAGCCGGCCGTCATGTGCCGCTCTTCGCCGTCCTGTTGAGCAGGACGAAGCCGTCCTGGGTGGCGACGGCGCGATAGCCGTGCTCGACGTTCCAGGCCAGCGCCGCCCGCTCCTGGTCGACCGTCAGCGGCCAGCGCTTGTAGTACGGCGTCCAGGTGTCCACCATGATCCAGGCCGGATCGGGGCGGCTCTGCGCCCAGCCGTAGAGGCTGACGCTGGTGCGGTTGGTGAGCTGGGGGACCAGCAGGGTGGAGGCCTGCACGGTGGCGTTGTCGGGGATCCGGTCCATCAGCCGGTGCGCCTCGGCGACCCGCGGATCCGTCCGCCAGGTGGCCGACTGGACCAGCTGCCACAGCGGGTACTGCGGCAGGAGCAGCAGGGTGACGGCGGCGCTGCCCAGGAGGTGGCGGCGCAGGCTGCGCGCGGTCGGTTCGCGGGTGGCCAGCGCGTCCACGAAGGCGGCGAAGACGATCGGCATCAGCACCAGCGAGTAGTGGTAGCCGGTGCCCCAGTGCACCGAGTCGTTGGAGGCGAAGCGCCACAGCAGCGTCGGCAGCGCGATCCACAGCAGGGGGGAGCGCAGGGCCAGGAAGAGCGTCGGGGCCAGCACGAGCAGCAGGGTCGTTGCCTTCGCCTCGGGGGTGACCAGGCCGATCGTGCTCCGGTAGAGCAGCTGTGCCGCTCTGCCGCCCCCACCGCCCGGCGTCTCCAGGAAGGACCAGTAGGCGAAGGAGCCGCCCGGGTTGAAGGCCGGCAGCGCCACCAGGATCGCCAGCAGCGACCCGGCCAGCCCGGCCGCGGCGGTGGCGAGCCCGAGCCTGCGCTCGCCGCGCCCGGCGATGACCAGGCCGATCGCGAGCACGGTCAGCCCCAGGTCCTCCTTCACCACCAGCAGCGGCAGCGCCCAGCCGGCCGCGGCCCGCGCCCGCCCCTCGCCGAGGGCGGCGAGCGAGCAGGCCAGCAGCGGGACGGCGAAGGCCACTTCGTGGAAGTCGAAGCCGACCGCGCTCGCGATGCCCCAGGACAGGCCGTAACAGAGTCCGACGGCCACCGCCGCCTGGCTCCCCAGCGCCCGCCGGGCCCAGGCGGTCAGCGGCAGCACGCTGACGGCGATCAGTGCCGCCTGCGCCACCAGCAGCGTCCGCGCCGTCGGCCACAGCCGGTAGAACGGCGCCAGCAGCGCGAGCACGGGGGAGAAGTGGTCCCCCAGCACGGGGAAGTCCGGTGCCTTCAGTTCGGAGACCGGCAGCTGCCCGTGCGCGTAGGAACGGACGACCTGTTCGAAGATGCCCAGGTCGTAACTGTTGGAGAGGATCCGCTGGTGGATCCGTAGCGAGAGGGCCGCGTAGACGACGAAGAGTGCCCCCGCCAGGGCCCACATCCACCCGCTGGTCCGCAGGCGCCCGGCACCGACGGATTCCGCGCCCACCCGCTTTCCGGGACTCGCCGATCGTGGCGGGTGAATGGCGCTGTCGGTGCGGGCTGTCTGCATGACTACACCTTCCGGGAACGGACGCCGATTCCCTCAAGATGCCAGCAGGATTGCGGTACTTGAGCGAGCGTCAATTTCCCATCGGTGCAGAATCATCCGATTGGCCCTGCGGCCTTCGGCCGTGGGTCAGCCCTCGGCCCAGCCGTGGTTCTTGCCGAACTGCAGCAGCCCGCGGCGGATCTGCAGGATCTGCTCCCCGGTCAGCGAGGGCGCCGCGGTCAGCAGGGCCTCGGTCACCTCGTGCAGGAATTCCTCCGTGCTGAGCACGTCGCACAGGGAGTCGTCGCCGTCCGGCTTCGGGGCGAGGGAGTTCGGGGCGAGGGCGTGCGAGCGGGTGCCCGGCAGGGGCGCGGGAGGCGCCACCGGATTCCCGTCGGGGCCGAGCGGAAGGCGGACCCCGGAGGCCTTCAGGCCGCGGTCGCCGTCCTCGATCTCGAACTCCACCGCCAGGCCCGAGCGCACATAGGACTCGGGAATCAGCATGTCGTTCACGTGCAGGAAGACATCCTCCCCGCCACCTTCCGGAGCGATGAACCCATAGCCCCGCGCACTGTCGAAACGCACCACACGACCAGCAACCACGACGAACCCCCAGACACCATCGGGCCCCTTGCCCGAAGAACCTGGACGGAAGAGTAGTACGGCCCCGGCGTCCGGGTCGAGCGCCGGTTTCGGCTGCGGTCCGCGTCCGCCGGGGCCGAACGGGTGGATCCCGCAGGGCCCTCTCCGTCGCTCCCCGCCCTCGCGCCGCCGGTACGTCAGGCTGCCCCCTGGAAGGGAGATCAGACTCATGCATCACCGCACAGTCGGATCCGTGGCAGTCCGCGCAGCCGTGCTCACCCTCGGGGTGCTGCTCGCCGCGACCGCGTGTTCGAGCAGCAAGAGCAGCAAGGCGAGCAGCTCCGCCGGCAGCAGCGCGAGTACGAGCGCCACCGCGAGCCCCAGCCCGAGCGCGAGCGGCAGCGCAAGCGCCAGCGCCAGCACGTCCCCGGTGGGGACGAGCGTCACCGTCGGCGAGAAGGAGTATTCACTGACCCTTTCGCAGACCCAGTTCGCGCCGGGGACGTACACCTTCACGGCGCAGAACAACGGCACGGTGGAGCACGCGCTGGCCATCTCGGGGCCGGGCCTGACCCAGGTGCAGACCCCGACCCTGTCGCCGGGCAGCTCCGCGCAGCTGACCGTCACCCTGCAGGGCGGCAGCTACGAGCTGTGGTGCCCGATCGACGCGCACAAGTCGCTCGGGATGGACACCCACATCCAGGTCGGCTCCGCCGGCGGCGGCGCCACCGGCAGCACGGCCTCGCCCAGCAGCAGCAGCAGCGGCTCGGCGAGCAGCAGTGCGAGTGCCACCGGCACCACCAGTGCCTCCGCGAGCTCCACCAGCACGGCGACCAGCGGTGGCGGCTACTAGGTCCGTGGCGGAACCGGCGCTCTGGGCGCTGCGGTTGGTGACCGCCGCGGCGCTCGCCGTGGACGCCTACGTCCACGCCGACCTCGCCGCCACCTACGACTCGGTGACGGCGAGCATCAGCCAGGGCACCCTGTTCCGGATCGAGGCGGCTGCCGCCGCACTCGCCGCCCTGCTGCTGATCGTGGCCGGCCGCCGCCTGCTGGTCTGGGCGTTCGCCTTCCTGGTCGCCCTCGCCGGTATCGCTGCGGTGCTGGTCTATCGCTATGTCGACCTGGGGGCCTTCGGACCGTTCCCGAACATGTACGAGCCGATCTGGTTCACCGAGAAGACCGTCTCCGCCGTCGCCGAGGCGATCGCGGCCGTCACCGCGCTCGCCGGCTTCCTGATGGCCCGTCAGCTGCGCCGGGCCCGCCGCCCGGCCGCAGCCTAGGGCCTCGGCTCGTCGGTCGTGAGCGGGCGCCATGGTCGGCGCGCAGCCGCTCCAGCCTCATCGTCGGCCCTCCGAACCGTAGGGGCGTCGGCCTCACCCGGGTGGGTCCATACCGTACTCCGACGTCCGCGTCCGCCGTCCGCAAAATCTTCGTCTGCGCCGGTATGACCTTCGAGGGTGCACCGTGTCCCTGACGGTTCGGCCCGGTGCCGGGGCGAACGCTGGTCGACATGGCTACCAGTACACTTCCCGAACTCCGCGAACCGGTGCCGGTCCGGCGGCGGGTGTGGCAGTCGCCCGTGGGGCAACCCGCCTGGGCCAGGCCCGCGTTGCTCGCCATCGCGGCGCTCGCCGGACTGCTCTACCTGTGGGGCGCCGACCAGGACGGCTACCACTCCTTCTACGCCAACGCCGTGCGCAGCATGACCGTGAGCTGGAAGGCGTTCCTCTTCGGCTCCTACGACCCCGCCAACACGATCACGCTCGACAAACTGCCGGGCTTCCTGTGGCCGCAGGCGCTGCTGGCCCGGCTGCTGGGCTTCCACGGCTGGGCGCTGGCGCTGCCGCAGGCGGTGGAGGGCGTGCTCTCGGTGCTGGTGCTGTTCCGGACCGTCCGGCTCTGGGCGGGGGCCGGTGCGGCGCTGCTGGCCGCTGCCCTGTTCACGCTGACCCCGGAGCTGGTCGGGCTGTTCCGCACACCGGTCGAGGAGCCGGTGTTCACCCTGCTGCTGCTGCTCGCGGCCGAGTCGGCGCAGCGCGCGGTGCGCACCGCCGGGCTGCGGGCGCTGCTGCTCGCGGGGGTCTGGGTCGGGCTGGCGTTCCAGGCCAAGATGCTGGAGGCGTGGGCGGTGCTGCCGGTCTTCGCGGGCGTCTACCTGCTCGCGGCGCCGGCCCGGCTGCGCCGCCGGCTGGCCCAGCTGGCGCTGGCCGGCCTGGTGACGGTGGCCGTCTCGGCCGCCTGGATGGCGCTGGTGACGCTGACGCCGGTCGCGGACCGGCCCTACGTGGACGGGACCACGGACAACTCCGCCTACAGCATGGTGGTGGGCTACAACTTCCTGAACCGGTTCTCCGCCGTGGGGCTGACGGCCGAACGCACCGGCAGCGTGACCGTCGACCGCAGCCGCACCACGGCCATGCCCGCGCAGGACGGCGGCCCGCAGCTGAATCCGACGGACGGCCGCACCGGCACGGCGGGGCCCCCGCCCGGCGACCAGGGCGACGGCGGCTGGGCGAAGCTGCTGCGCTCCCGGTTCGCCTCCCAGGTCGGCTGGCTCTACCCGCTGGCCGCGATCTCGCTGCTGCACGCCCTGCTCCGGCGGCGCCGCGCACCGCGCACCGACCCGCTGCGCGCCGGGTACCTGCTGTGGGGCGGCTGGGCGACGGTCTTCTTCCTGTCGCTCAGCGCCGGCAGCATCGGCATGCACACCTACTACCTCGGCTCGCTCGCGGTCGCCCTCGCCGCGCTCGGCGGCGCCGGGACGGTGCTGCTCTGGCGGGACTTCGGCGAGGGCGGCCCGCGGGCGCTGGCGCTGCCGGCCGCGGTGGCCGCGAGCGTGCTGTGGAGCGGCTGGCTGAGCTGGCGGCTGCCCATCTTCCTGCCCTGGCTGGCGCCGACCGCCGTCACCACGGCGGCCCTCGCGCTGGCCCTGCTCGGCACCGCGAAGAGCCGCTGGTTCGCCGGGCTCGGCGCCGACAGGGCCAGGATCGCCACGGCGGGCATCGTCGCGGGCCTGGTGGCCGCGCTGCTGGCACCCACCGCCTGGGCCGCCTCGGTGCTGGACCCGAAGTACGGCAGCGACCTGCGCGGTGCGGTGGGGCCGATGGCGGCGCACCGCGCCGCCGCGCAGCCCGTCAGCACCCGGCTGACGCCGCAGGAGCAGGAGCTGTTCGCCTATGTCCAGGCGCACAACGGCGGCGCCCGGTACCTGCTCGCCGCCTACCCCTGGCAGGCCTCCTCGCCGTACATCCTGGCCACCGCCGCCAGGGTGCTGCCGATGGGTGGTTTCACCGGCCAGGTGCCGTCGCCGACGGCCGAGCAGCTGCGCGAGCTGGTCGCCGACGGCCGGCTGCGCCACGTGCTGATCGGCCGGGAGCCGAGCGGCGGGGTGATGCGGGGCACCACGGACTGGGTGCGCGCGCACTGCACCCAGGTGCCGCCCGGCGACTACGGACAGCCCACCGCCACCGCCCAGGTGCTCTACCGGTGCGGCCAGCAGGCGATCTGACGGCTCGTCAACTACCTTGCGCGGTAGGGTAGGTGAAGACGCCCGGTGGCAGCGGTGCCGGGTCCGCCAGCCAGCGTGCCAGCACCCAGGCGGAGGGCCCGAACATCGGCTCGGGCAGTGCCGTCAGGGCGACCCGCTCCCAACCGCCGCACGCGTGCGGCTCGGTGACCTCGGCCACCGCGTCGCTCGGCGGCGCGAGCACCGCGGCGGTCAGCCGCGGGCGCCCCTCCAGGTGGTCGAGGACCACCCCGAGCACCCGCATCCGCTCGGCGGGCAGCCGGATCCCGGTCTCCTCGGCCAGCTCGCGGGCCGCCGCCTGCTCGAACGACTCCCCGGGGTGGTCGACCTTGCCGCCGGGCAGGCTCCAGGTCGGCGGCTCGCCGGCCACCGTCCGGCGCCCGACCAGGACGCTGCGCCCGTCCGGCGTCGGCACGATCACGCCCGCGCCGATCAGCGGACCGCGCGCCGCCCGGGGTCCGCCCGGCTCCGTACTCACCACGTCACCACCCTCACCGTTCACGACACGCCCCCTGCGCCGGACTCACCAGGCCGAGGGCTCGAAGTCCTTGAGGAAGCATCCGTACAGGTCCTCGCCGCGCTCGCCGCGCACGATCGGGTCGTAGACCCGGGCGGCGCCGTCCACCAGGTCCAGCGGCGCGTGGAAGCCCTCGTCGGCCAGCCGCATCTTGTCGGGGTGCGGCCGCTCGTCGGTGATCCAGCCGGTGTCCACGGCGGTCATCAGGATGCCGTCGCTCTCCAGCATCTCCTTGGCGCTGGTGCGGGTCAGCATGTTCAGCGCGGCCTTGGCCATGTTGGTGTGCGGGTGGCCGGCGCCCTTGTAGCCGCGGCTGAACTGGCCCTCCATCGCGGAGACGTTCACCACGTACTTGCGCCGTGCCGGGGAGGCCGCCATCGCCTTGCGCAGGCGGCTGACCAGGATGAACGGCGCCGTGGAGTTGCACAGCTGGACTTCGAGCAGCTCGATCGGGTCGACCTCGCTGACGGTCTGCACCCAGCTGTTGGAGTCGGCCAGGTCCGGGACCAGGCCGCCGGCGTCGATCGCGGTGCCCGCCTCGATCCGGGCCGGCGAGGCCGACCCGCTGACCAGCGCCAGCGAGGTGACCTGCTCGGCGCTGAGCGCCTCGCGCGCCCCGGTGGCCTGCCCCGGCAGGGCGGGCCGGTCGACGCTGCCGCTGCCGAAGGTGCCGATCACCTCGCTGGCCGGCAGCTGGCCGGCGGGCAGCGGCGCGGACTCGGCGGCCACCAGCTCCGCGTAGGCGGCGGGGGAGCGGCGCACGGTCTGCGCCGCGTTGTTGATCAGGATGTCGAGCGGCCCCTCGGCGGCCACCGCGTCGGCCAGCGCGACCACCTGGGCGGGGTCGCGCAGGTCGATGCCGACGATCTTCAGCCGGTGCAGCCAGTCCGCGCTGTCCGGCATCTCCTTGAAGCGGCGGATCGCGTCCTTGGGGAACCGGGTGGTGATCGTGGTGTGGGCACCGTCACGCAGCAGGCGCAGCGCGATGTACATGCCGATCTTGGCCCGGCCGCCGGTGAGCAGCGCGCGCCGGCCCGTCAGGTCCGTCGTGTCGTCGCGCTTGGCGCGGCTGGAGCGGGCGCAGTCCGGGCAGAGCTGGTGGTAGAAGGCGTCCACCTCGACGTAGCGCTGCTTGCAGATGTAGCAGGAGCGCGGGCGCTGCAGGATCCCGGCGATCTCGGTGGTGGTCGGGGTGGAGAGGCCGAAGACACCGGCGGTCTCGTCGTCGATCCGCCCCGGCGCGCCGGTGGCGGTGAGCGAGGTCACGGCCTTGTCGTTCGCGGTCTTGGCGGCGCGGGTGGCCTGGCGGCGGCGCTGCTTCACGGTGCGGAAGATGCCGGCCACGGCCCGCCGGACGGCGATCGCGTCCGGGTGGTCGACCGGGAGCTCGTCCAGCTCGGCCAGCACCTCCAGGCAGAAGCTCAGCCGCTCGGGGTCGATGCCCGGGCCGAACTCGACCGCCTCGTCCGAGGCGGTGCCGTCCGTGCTCTCCACGACCTGCGTGGTCGTGCCGGTCGGCATCGGGTCGTCGATCGGCCCCCGCCGGTCGTGCCGCTGCTCCTCTGCCGTCGTCATGCCTCTGCCGCTTCCTTGATCGCTCGATCGTGCTGGATGTACCAGTGAACTTTACGGAGTGGCCGGGGGAGGGCCAAACGGGGTGCCGGTCGCGGGCCCCGCCCGGCCCGCCGCCCGGTTGCCGAGGTCGGGCAGGCGTGCTACTGCCGCGTCACGCCGGGGGCGGGTCGTGGTCGAGCAGGCCAGCGGCACCGGTCGGTGGGCGCTCGGTAGATTCGGGCCATGACCACTGAGCCGACCGCCCCGCCGTCCGAACCCGTCGTCCTGCTGCCGTACCCGCCCGAGGAGATCCCCGGGCTGCCGGACGGCCTGGAGGCGCACGTCTTCGACGGCGACGCCTGCGACGGCCGGCCGGGGCCGCCGCCGGCCGAACTGCTCGCGCGCGTCGAGCTGTTGGTGACCCCCTACCTGCGGACCGGAACGGTGCTGCCGCTGCTGCCGGCGATGGAACGGCTGCGGGTGGTGCAGACCCAGACCGCGGGCGTGGACGACATCCTGCCGCACGTGCCGTCCGGCGCCCTGCTGTGCAACGCCCGCGGCGTGCACGACGCCAGCACCGCCGAGCTCGCGGTGGCGCTCACGCTGGCCGCGCTGCGCGACATCCCGGGCTTCGTCCGCGGCCAGGACGCCGAGCAGTGGCGGGCCGGCTTCTACCCGGCGCTCGCCGACCGCACGGTGCTGATCGTCGGCTACGGCGCGGTCGGCGCGGCGATCGAGGAGCGGCTGCGGCCCTTCGAGTGCGAGGTGCTCCGGGTGGCCCGCACCGCGCGGACCGGACCGGCGGGACCGGTGCACGCCCTGGCCGAACTGCCCGCCCTGCTGCCGCGGGCGGACGTGGTGGTGCTCGCCATGCCGCTCTCGGCCGAGACGGAGGGCCTGGTGGACGGCGCCTTCCTCGCGGCCATGGCGGACGGCGCGCTGCTGGTCAACGTGGCGCGCGGGCCGGTGGTGGTCACCGAGGCGCTGCTGGCCGAGCTGACGGCGGGGCGGCTGCGGGCGGCGCTGGACGTCACCGACCCCGAGCCGCTGCCGGCGGGCCACCCGCTCTGGCACGCGCCGGGCGTGCTGATCACCCCGCACGTGGGCGGCAGCTCCTCGGCCTTCCTGCCCCGCGCGCGCCGGCTGATCGGCGCCCAGCTGGCCCGCTTCGCCAAGGGCGAGCCGCTGGCGAACGTGATCCCGCTGGGCTGAGCCGTGATCCCTCCGGGCTGAGCCCCCTGGCGCCGACCGGCGCGTGGGGGAGAATGGGCGCAGCGTCGAGAGCGGTTCCCGGCCCGGCCGCCGCGACGCCGGCACCCTACGGGCGGCCCCGCCGAGGAGGCAACGGCTTGACCGGCACCCTGTGGGCGGCCGGCATCGTCGCCACCGACGAGGCGCTGCTGCACCACGACCCGTACCCGAGCCGGGAGGCCTGGTGCGCGGCCCGGGTCGCGCTGACCGAGGCCCGGCTGGCGCAGTGCGACCCGGCGCTGCCCACCGTGCTGGTCAGCCACTTCCCGCTGCACCGGGAGCCGACCCGGGTGCTGCGCCACCCGGAGTTCGCGCAGTGGTGCGGCACCGAGCGGACCGCCGACTGGCACCGGCGGTACCGGGCCGCCGCCTGCGTCTACGGCCATCTGCACATTCCGCGCACCCTGCTGATCGACGGCGTGCGCTTCGAGGAGGTCTCGGTCGGCTACCCGCGCGAGTGGCGCCCGCGCGGCGGTCCGGCCCGGCCGCGAGCGGTCTTCCCCGCGGCCTGACACCGGTCTTCCCCGCGGCTTGACCTGGCATCAACTGCCCTCACTGGCACCAACTGTGTCGTCCCGTAACGGGCGTATGGCAGTTCCCTGCTGATCCTTGACCGTCCGAATGCCGCCCCCGCATAGTTTCGGGCATGTCCCTGCCCAGTACCGCGGATCGACCCCGAAGCGCTTTCTCCGGCAAGCGCAGTCTCCTTCCAGCGGCGGCCGGACTCGTCCTGCTCGCCGGCCTGACCACCTCCTGCGGTGGTGCGGCCGGGGGCAAGGCGAGCGCCGCCTTCGATCCCGCCACCTGCCAGGGCGGCACGCTGACCGTGCTCGCCCACGTCGGGCAGGGCAAGTTCGACCCGGCGGAGCTCTACACCTCGGGCGGCGGCAAGGTGCCGACCCTGGTGTTCCGCACCCTCACCACCCGCGACCACACCACCGACGGCCCGAACGGCGCCAAGGTCGTCCCGGACCTGGCCACCGACACCGGCGAGCCCAGCCAGGACGCCACGGTGTGGACCTACCACCTCAAGCCGGGGCTGAAGTTCGAGGACGGCACGCCGATCCGCTCGGCGGACATCAAGTACGGCATCGAGCGTTCCTTCGCCCCCGAGCTGCCCGGCGGCCCGCCCTACCTGCGGGACTGGCTGATCGGCGGCGAGCAGTACCAGGGCCCGTACAAGGGCGGCGGCGACCTCGCCTCGATCGAGACCCCGGACGACTCCACCATCATCTTCAAACTCACCAAGCCCGAGGGCGACTTCCCCTACCTGGCCACCGCCACCCAGTTCGCGCCGGTGCCCAAGGACAAGGACACCGGCACCGACTACCAGAAGCACCCGATCTCCTCGGGGCCCTACGAGGTGGTCAGCAACGACAACGGCAAGCAGATGGTGCTGGCCCGCAATCCGTACTGGTCGCGCGGCATCGACGACCAGCGGCTCGCCTGCCCCGACAAGATCGTCTACACCTCGGGGCTGGACCAGTCGGTGATCAACCAGCGGCTGATGGCCAGCAGCGGTGACGACGCCCGCGCGGTCAGCGGCGACACCGACATCGACGCCGGCGTGCTGGCCCGGCTGAACAGCGACCCGGCGCTGCGCAAGCGGGTGGCGGTCGGCACCTTCGGTGAGACCTACTACCTGGCCTTCAACCCGAAGGTGAAGCCCTTCGACAACCCCCTGGTGCGGCAGGCGATTTCGTATGCCGTCGACCGGCAGGCGGTGATCAACGCGGTCGGCGGCAGCGCGGTGGCCAAGCCCGCCACCACCTTCCTGCCCGACCAGCCCGCCTTCGGTTACACGCCCTACGACTACTTCCCGGCCGGTGCCGACGGCGACCCGGCCAAGGCCAAGCAGGTGCTGGCGCAGGCGGGTTACCCGAACGGCCTGAGCATCACGCTGAGCCACGACACCGGAACTCCGGAGACCGGCCCGAGTGTTGCCACCGCGGTCCAGCAGGCGCTGGCCAAGGCGGGGATCACGGTGGGCCTCGATCCGTCCGCGGACGACGACTACGACACCAAGATCCAGACGCCCGCCCAGGAACCCGGCTTCTTCCTCTCCGGCTGGGGCGCCGACTGGCCCTCCGGCGGCCCGTTCCTGGCACCGATCTTCGACGGGCGCCAGATCCTCTCCGAGGGCGGCAACTTCAACACCGCCCAGCTCGACGACCCGCAGGTGAACGCCCAGATCGACGCCGCCAACCGGCTCACCGACCCGGC
Source organism: Kitasatospora sp. NBC_01302 (assembly GCF_035976515.1). Classification (NCBI taxonomy): domain Bacteria; kingdom Bacillati; phylum Actinomycetota; class Actinomycetes; order Kitasatosporales; family Streptomycetaceae; genus Kitasatospora; species Kitasatospora sp. NBC_01302. The sequence goes on along the minus strand of NZ_CP108404.1, from coordinate 1,620,782 downwards.
GCAGTCCGCCAAGGCCTGGGGGCAGCTGGACGCCGAACTGGGCAAGCAGGCCTGGCTGGTGCCGCTCTTCCACCCGGTCTACCAGCGCCTGTTCGGCACGGCGGTGAAGAACGCCTACGTCAGCCAGTGGAACGGCGTCTACGACCTGTCCCGGATCTCGGTGAAGTAGGTGGCGACGACCACCGGCACGCTCTGGCGCCGGCTGCGCGCCGACCGGACGGCGCTGGCCGGCCTGGCGGTGGCCGCCCTGCTGGTGCTGATCGCGGTGGCCGCCCCGCTGATCAGCGCCCTGGAGGGGCAGAACCCGACGACCTTCCACAACGAGCTGATCGACTCCGCCACCGGCGGGGTCCCGATCGGCCCGTTCGGCGGCGCCAGCGCCCGGCACTGGCTGGGCGTGGAGCCGGGCACCGGGCGCGACCTGCTCTCCCGGCTGGTCTACGGCGCCCAGATCTCGCTCGCGGTGGCGCTCGGCGCCACCCTGGTGCAGAGCCTGCTGGGGCTGCTGCTGGGCCTGGCGGCCGGGCTCGGCAACCGGCTGGCCGACACCGTGCTGAGCCGCGCGATGGACCTGGTCATCGCCTTCCCCGGCCTGGTCTTCGCGATCTCGCTGATGGCCGTGGTGCCCGGCGGCTTCCCCCGTCCGGTGCTGCTGATGCTGGTGCTCGGGGTGCTGGGCTGGGGCGGTACCGCCCGCCTGGTGCGCGGTCAGGTGCTCACCCTGCGCGGGCTCGACCACGTGGCGGCGGCCAGGCTCGGCGGCGCCCGGCCCTGGCGGATCGCGCGCCGCGAGATCCTGCCCGCGCTCGGCGCCCCGGTGATCACCTACGCGGCGCTGCTGCTGCCGGCCAACGTCACCGCCGAGGCCGGGCTCTCCTTCCTCGGGGTGGGGGTGCGACCGCCCACCGCCTCCTGGGGCCAGATGCTCGCCAGTGCCAGCACCTGGTTCCAGGCCGATCCGACCTTCGTGCTGCTGCCCTCGCTGCTGCTCTTCGCCACCGTGCTCGGCTTCACGCTGCTCGGCGAGGGCGTGCGGGTCGCGCTCGACCCGCGGGCGGTGTCCCGGGTGCGGCGCCCGGGACACCGCCCGCGCGCCGTCCCGGAGAGGACGAACCCGTGATCCGCTTCCTGATCCGACGGCTCGTCAGTTCCCTGGTCCTGATGCTGATCCTGTCCCTCGTCGTCTACCTGGTCTTCTACGCGGCCCCGCACGATCCGGCCCGGCTGGTCTGCGGCAAGGGCTGCGACGGGGCCCGGCTGGCGGCGGTGCGGCACAAGCTCGGCACCGATCTGCCGCTCTGGCAGCAGTACTGGCAGTTCCTGCACGGCCTGGTGGCGGGACGGCGGTTCGACGCCGGTGCCGACACCACCACCTGCGCCGCGCCGTGCTTCGGCTGGTCCTTCCAGAGCGACCAGCCGGTGTTCACCCTGATCACCCAGCGGCTGCCGGTGGACGTCTCGCTGGCCGCCGGGGCATCGGTCATCTGGCTGCTGCTCGGCATCGGCACCGGTCTGCTGGCCGCGCTGCGACGCGGCCGGCTCAGCGAACGGGTGCTGACCGGGGTGACGCTGGCGGGCGTGTCGATGCCGGTCTTCCTGGTCGGCCTGCTGCTGATGCTGCTCTTCTGCGCCGAGCTGCAATGGCTGCCCTTTCCGGCCTATGTGCCGATCACCCAGGACCCGTTGGCGTGGGCGGGCAACCTGGTGCTGCCCTGGTTCGCGCTGGCCCTGACCATGGCCGCCGCCTACGCCCGGATGAGCCGCGGGCTGCTGCTGGAGACGCTCGCCGAGGACCACATCCGCACCGCCCGCGCCTACGGCCTCACCGAGCGCCGGATCGTGATCGGCCACGCGCTGCGCGGCGCGCTCACCCCGGTGATCACCATGCTCGCCATGGACCTGGGCGGGCTGATCGGCGGCGCCCAGCTCACCGAGTCCGTCTTCGGGTTCGACGGTGTCTCGCGCCTCCTGGTGGACGCCGTCAACCAGGTCGACCTGCCGGTGGTGGTCGGCGTCACGCTGGTGGCCGGCTTCTTCATCATCCTCGCCAACGCCGCCGCCGACGTCCTCTACGCGGTGGCCGACCCCAGGGTACGGTTGCAGTGAACCAGGTCGCCGAGAATCCCCAACCCCTGCTGGCGGTCGACGACTTGACGGTCGGCTTCGGCGGCCCGGTGACCGCCGTCGACGGGCTCTCCTTCACGCTGGGCGCGAGCGAGTCGCTCGGGCTGGTCGGCGAGTCGGGGTCGGGCAAGAGCACGGTGGCCGCGGCGCTGCTCGGTCTGCACTCCGGCACCGCCGCCACGGTGACCGGCAGCGTGCGGCTGGACGGGGTGCAGGTGCTGGGTGCCACCGAGCCTCAACTGCGCCGACTGCGCGGCGCCGTGGCCGCGATGGTCTTCCAGGACCCGCTCTCCGCACTCGACCCGTACTGGCCGATCGGCGCCCAGATCGCCGAGGTGTACCGGGTGCACACCGGGGCGAGCCGGGCGGCGGCGGAGCGGCGCGCGGTCGAGGTGCTCGACCGGGTCGGCATCGCGGACGCCGCCCGCCGCTCCCGCGCCCATCCGCACGAGTTCTCCGGCGGCATGCGCCAGCGGGCGCTGATCGCCATGGCGCTCTCCTGCTCACCCAAGCTGCTGATCGCCGACGAGCCGACCACCGCATTGGACGTCACCGTCCAGGCCCAGATCCTCGACCTGCTGCACGAACTGCGGGTCGAGCACGCGATGGCGCTGCTGCTGGTCACCCACGACCTCGCGGTGGTGGCCGGTACCACCGAACGGGTGCTGGTGCTGCGCGACGGGCGGGCGGTGGAGCAGGGGCCGGTGGCCCAGGTGCTGGGCGAACCGCGGGAGCCGTACACCCGCGAGCTGCTCGCCGCCGTGCCGCGCCTGGACCAGCGGCGCCCGGAGCCGTCGGCCCTGCTCGACTCCCGTGGTGACGTGCTGATGAGCGTCCGGGAGTTGCGAAAGGAGTACCCGGGCACGGCGCGCGGAACGCTCGGGCGGCGCAGCCGGCTGGCGGCGCTGGACGGCGTCGACCTCGACCTGCACCAGGGTGAGGCGCTGGGCGTGGTGGGGGAGAGCGGCAGCGGCAAGACCACCCTCGGGCGGCTGCTGGTCAGGCTGCTGGAACCCACCGCCGGACGGATCGAGTGGACCGGTCGCGAGATCGGCCACGCCTCCGAGCGCGCGTTGCGGCCGATCCGCCGTGACCTGCAGATGGTCTTCCAGGATCCGCTCTCCTCGCTCAACGCCCGGCGCACGATCGGCGACGCGATCGCCGACCCGCTGCTGCTGCGCCGTCCCGCGAGCAGCCGCGCCGAAATCCGTGACGAGGTCGGACAGTTGCTGGAACGGGTCGGCCTGGACCCACAGTGGTCAGTGCGCTACCCGCACGAGCTCTCCGGCGGCCAGCGCCAACGCGTAGGCATAGCAAGGGCATTGGCGCCAGCGCCGCGGCTGCTGGTGTGCGACGAGCCGGTCTCCTCGCTGGACGTCTCCACCCAGGCGCAGATCGTCCGGCTACTGGCCGAGCTGCGCGCGGAACTTGGGCTGACGCTGGTCTTCATCGCCCACGACCTCGCGGTGGTCCGCCAGGTCAGCGACCGGATCGCGGTGATGCGCGCAGGCAAGGTGGTCGAACTCGGCCCCGCGGACATGGTCTATGAGCAGCCACGGCACCCGTACACCCGCTCCCTGCTGGCCGCGGTGCCGCTGCTCGATCCGGATGCCGAGCACGAGCGCCGCCGGGTGCGGGCAGCGGGGGTGCTGCGGTCGGCGTGAGGGGCGCGTAGATCGACATGGGTGAAGCGGCGGCGTCGAGAGCGGTCGTACGGCGACCTCTGCCCGTTGGCTCGAAGCCCACGTTCTCCGAGATTTCCCGGATCCAAGTCCAGCGGCAGGCGCCAGGCTGTCGGGACCCGCTATTCGTCAACGTGACGCAAATTCGCTGGAACAGTCCAGTGAACCCTGACGGTCTGACATGCTGAAGGTCCATAGAGAGAGGCCGCAGCGATGCAGTGGAAGATCCACGGGGAACGTCCGATCTATGAGAACCCCTGGGTGAACGTTTGGCTGGTTGATGTCGAGCAGCCTGACGGGCGCCGTTGGGAACATCACGTGCTGAAGCTGCGGCACTTGGCTGTGACCGCTGTGGTCAACAGCGAGAAGCAGGTTCTCATGATGTGGCGGCACCGCTTCATCACCGACTCGTGGGCGTGGGAACTGCCCATGGGCCTGATCGAGGAGGACGAGACTCCGGCTGAGGCTGCGGCTCGTGAGGCGCTGGAGGAGACGGGCTGGCGGACCGGAGAGGTCAAGCCGCTCATCTACGCTCAGCCGGCGAACGGGATCACCGACTCTGAGCACTTCGTCTTCCGGGCCGATGCCGTCGAGTACGTGGGGCCACCGACCGAGCGCAACGAGTCGGACAGGATCGAGTGGATTCCCCTGTCCGACCTGCGCGGCATGATCGACCGCCGCGAGATCGTCAGCAGCGGGTCGCTGGTCGGCGTGCTTTACCTGTTGCTCGATGAGGCGGGCATCTGAATCAGTTCGCCGTCTCGCTGATGCGGGCGACCAACTCCACGGCTGCCGGAATGGTGCGGTGCGACCCCAGCAACTGGCGGAATTCCCGGAGGTGTGTCAGTACCCGGGGTGATTCCACGATTGTTGCGAGGTCGAGCGCTTCAGTTGCTGTCGCGCAAGCCAATTCGACTTTGCTGCACTGGAGTTGAGTACGAGCCAGCCAGAACGTGTGGAAGGCGCGGGCTCGGATGTTCGTTGTCGGTTCGGCTTGCAGGGCCTCGGCGATGAGGGGCTCCGCCGCTGCCGCGTCGCCGAGCTGGCCGAGTGCGGTTCCGGTATCGACGGTGAGCTTGGTCCGGTCGAAGTACTGGACCCAGGTGGGGTCGTGGTCTTCCGGGTTGACGTGTTCGAAGTGGTGTACGGCCTCGTTGATTGCGCTGTGTGTGGCCTCTCGGTTGTGGGCGCTGGCGTGTCCGAAGGCTTCGCGGATGGAGAGCATGGCCATCAACCTGGGCGTACCGCCGTCGAGACGCGCGCTGTCCTGTGCGGCTCGTGCGAGTGTGACGGCGTCTTTGGCCCTGTCCTGGTAAGTGGCTTGGAGGCTGAGGCAGGCGAGCACGTCGGCGATGAATGTGCGGTCGTCGATCTCACGGGCCAGGCGCAGGGACTCGGTGAAGTAGGTCCGAGCCGTGCTGTACTGCCGCGCGTCGAAGTAGGTCCAGCCGGTGAGGCGCGCGAGTTCGGCTGCGATGCCGTGGAGGCTACGTCGGTAGTTGGGATCCGCGGTGTCCTGCAGTATGCCTGTGACGTACCTGAGTTGCCCGATCACCGCTGGTCTGAGCGCTTCACCGCCGTGCTCGTCGTCGCGACGCCAGTAGTCCTCGATCGACACTTGGAGCGAACGCAGAACAGTGGGTGTGACCTTGCTGCCAGCTGCGATGGCGAGAATGTCGTCCAGCTCCCTGCTGGGCACGGTTGTATGTGCGTTCTGGAGTTCCGCGAGCCGACGCATCGCTGCATTCGGCTGCGGTTGCGTCGGGATCTCGGCGCGCTCCCAATCTCGGGAGGCGAGGCCGAGCAGATGGCCCGGGATTCTCAGGCCGTCCGCGATGCGTTCGATCACAGTCATGTTCGTGATCTTTCGCTTGCCCGAGATGACCTCGCCGACCCTGCTGGGCGTCAGCTCACAAGTCCTGGCGATCCGGGATGAGTGAAAGCCGCCCCGTCGCTTGGCCAGTTGGAAGATCCTGGCGAAGTCCCGAGAGGCACAGGCAGAGATCATTTCCGGGTCCGCGAGCAGTCGCCTCGGTAGCCCCGGCAGCGCCGAGGACTCAGTCATGTCCGGAACCCCCTGCGCCAGTACGATCATCGCTCAGTGTCACGTGGGATAACTGACCGCGAGTTTACCCATTGTGGGTACACCGGCTGGCCTTCTTCCGGCAACGACCTTCCCGCAATCCTGAGAATCCCCGAGGGAGGACCCGGGGTGACTGAAGACGGAGGGCGGTCCGCGCTGATGAGTCCGTTGGACACGGCGTCGTTCCCGGTGCCGTACGAGTGGGGTGTCGAGCCCGACGCGGGGGCTGTTCCGGCGGCCCGGCGGTTGATCGTCGACATCGCGCGCTTCTGGAAGGTCCCGCTGTCGCAGGACGCGTTGCGGGATGTGGAGCTGTGCGCGGGCGAGTTGCTGGCGAACGCGGTGGAGCACACCAGGCCCGGTGCATGGTGACCGTCCGCTGGACGGGCCTGCGGCTGCGGGTCGAGGTGGCGGACAGCAGCCTGCACCTGCCCGATCCGTCGGCCACACAGGACATGGTCACCGGTGGTCGGGGGCTGCTGCTGGTCGCCGGTCTGGCGCACTCGTGGGGCTGGGCCCCGGCGGGTGCAGGCAAGGTCGTGTGGTTCGAGTGCGCCGCCGACCAGCCGGTGACCGGCGACCAGCGCATTGCCGTCCTGGTGGACGCCGCGCAAGCCAGAACACCATTCACCTCGAAGGGAGCTCACGCGTGAGTACCCCCCCCCCGCCGCACCGCCCGCCGATACCCGGTCCGATGCCGCCGGACGGCAATCGCACGGCGGCCTGACCGAGTGCATCGACCAGCGAGTCAAGGAGAGAGCAGATATGGGATGGGGAACCGGTAAGGGTGGAAGCTCCGGCGGCGGCAAGCACGGCGGAGACAAGGACTTCAGCAAGGACAAGCCGTCCAAGGACGGGCAGCGGCCGACGCCGGACCCGAAGCACAAGGACGGCGACAAGAAGTGACGCACGATCCCCAGCTTGACGAGCAGGCCGCCTCGCGCGGCCTGCTCCGCTCGGTGACGGCCGACCTCGGGCACGAGATCCCGGACGAGTGGGCCAAGGCGCTCACCGCGGTCCCCCGTCACCTCTTCATCCCCGATCGGATCTGGGTCGGCGACGACAACGAGCCGCTCGCCCGCGCGGACGACCCGGCCGGCTGGCTCCGGGCCTCCTGTGCGAACGCTCCTGTGGTCACCCAGGTGAACGACGGGGCGGCCCCGGGGGAGGGCGTGGTGTGGCCGTCCTCGTCCGCGTCCATGCCGTCGGTGGTGGTGCGGATGCTCGAAGACCTCGATGTCCGCGAGGGCATGCGGGTGCTGGAGATCGGAACGGGAACGGGGTGGAACGCCGGTCTTCTCGCGTACCGTCTCGGCGATGCCAACGTGACCTCGGTCGAGGTGGATGCCCAGGTGGCTGCCACCGCCCGTACCGTGCTCGGTGCCGCCGGCCTGCGTCCCGAGGTGGTCTGCGCCGACGGCGGTGGAGGGTGGCCTCCTCGTCAGCCCTTCGATCGGATCATCAGCACGTGCGCGGTCAACCGGGTACCGACGGCCTGGCTCGCTCAGGCGCGACCCGGCGCGGTCATCCTCACGCCGTGGGAGAACCCGTGGATCGGCTGGGGCACGCTGCGCCTGGTGGTCGGCGACGGCCGCGCCGAGGGCCGTTTCATGCCCTACGGCTCGTTCATGCTGATGCGCTCGCACCGCACGGATCTGCGGATCTTCCGCGACGTGGTGCGTGACGACCACCTGCCGGACGAGTCGACGACCGACCTGGACCCCTGGGTCGTGGCCGGATCGGACGCCGATGTCCAGTTCGCCATGGGCTCCCGGCTCGGCGATGTGTGGCACGCCCGGCAGCACGATCCGGACGTGGACGGTGTCGCGGTGCGGCTGTGGCTGGCCACCACCGACGCTTCCTCATGGGCGGCGGTCGACTGGGACGGGGACCCGGAAGCAACGCGGTTCGCGGTGTGGCAGCACGGTCCCCGCCGGCTCTGGGACGAGACCGAAGCCGGCTATCGCTGGTGGCTCGACAACGACCGCCCCGGGCCCGGCAGGTTCGGCCTCACCCTGACCGGCGACGCTCAGCGCCTCTGGCTGGACGCCCCGGGCACTGTGCTGCCGCGCTTCGGGGAGTCGGTGGCGTGACGGTCCCTGGATACTCGGGACGTGCGCTCAGCCGCAGAGCGGCGGTGCTCCTTCAGCCGGCCGCGAAGACACCCATGGGTGACGAGCCGTCATAAACTGGACATTGCTTAAGGACTAGACCATTGCAGCGCCTCGGCGCCACACTCTTCGTCATGAACGACGTGACGGCTCTCCTGGGTCGCGAGACGACCCTGCTGCGTTGCCAGGCCGGTCTCGCGGGTGGTGGCGCGGTGCTGCTGACCGGGCCGGGCGGGATCGGGAAGTCCGCGGTGCTGGACGCCATGGCCGCCGAGGCGTCCGCGAGCGGAACGCTGGTGCTGCGCAGCGGTTCCTCGGCGCTGGAGGCCGGGTTGCCGCATCTCGCGCTCTACGACCTGTTCGCGGGCCCGCTCGCGGAGCCGGACGCGCGGGTCGGGGGGCCGGGCGACGGGCTGATAGCCCCGCACCTGCGTGCCGCGCTGGACGTCGCGCTGCTGCGCGCCCCGGCGTTGGTGTCGGGCTCGGCGCTGTCCGCTGACTGGTCCGCCGATCGGTCCGCGGACCAACTCGCCCTTCGAGTCGCCGTGCTGGAGCTGCTGCGGGCGCTGGCCGCGCGCCGTCCGGTGCTGCTGGTCCTGGACGACGCGCACTGCCTGGATCAGGAGAGCGCCCGGGTGCTCTCCTTCGCCGCTCGCCGGATCGGCGGGCACCGGGTCCAGGTGCTGGCCACCGAGCGGCTCACCGAGGGAGCCGAGCCCAGCTGTCTCGACCTGCTGCCGGAGCCCGTGACCGAACTCGGGCTGAACCCGCTGCCGCCCGCCGTCATCGATGAACTGCTGCGCACCCGAGGCCGGCTGACGCCGAGCGATCCGGTCACCGGGCGGATCAGGCTGGCCAGCGGCGGCAATCCCGGCTACGCCCTCGAACTCGCTCAGGCGGCAAGCCGCTTGCCGACCGCGATCCGCGCCGACGACCCGCTGCCGGTGCCGCGCAGACTGCACGTCCCGCACGCGGACCGGCTGGCGACGCTGCCGCGCGCGACCCTCGACGCGTTGCTGCAGCTGGGCGCAGTCAGCCGGTTGTCTGCGGCGCACGTAGATCAGGCGGCGCACGCAGGTCATGGCGTTCACGCAGATCATCGGGCTCACGGAGATCATGCGGCACAGGCAGCCCGCCCCGGTGCCGACCGGCAGGCGCTCGCCCCGGCGCTCGCCGCCGGCCTGCTGGTCCACGGGCCGGGCGGCGAGCCGCACTTCGCCCACCCGCTGCTGCGTGAGCTGGTCTACGCCGACGCCACCCCGGAGGAGCGCCGGCAGTGCCACGCCCGCCTCGCGGCAGAGCTGGAGGACCCGCTGGAGCGGGCCCGCCACCGCGCGCTGGCCTGCCCCGAACCGGACCCGGGCCTGGCGGCCGAGCTGGCCGCCGCCGCACGCATCGCGGTCGATCGCGGGGCGCCCGCACTGGCCGCCGAGCTGGCCCGCCTCGCCGCCGAACGCACGGCCGACGAACCGGAGTTGGCCGCCGACCGACTGCTCGACGCGGCCCGTCACGCGCACGACGCGGGCCAGGGCGAGGCCGCCGAGCAGGCCTGCGCGGCCGTCCTGCGCACCGCCAACCGGGCAGCCCGGGTGGGCGCGCGGCTGCTCCTGGTGCAACTGGCCGGCGGCGACCGGTCGTCGGTGCCCGCGCTGCTCGACGCGGCGCAGGCGGACGCCGGCGAGGACCCGCGGCTGCGTGCCGCCGTCCAGCTGCACCGCGCGGAGCACGCGCTCAGCACCGGGCGCTGTGACCTGGGCCTGGCCGAACTCGCCGAGGCCGAGCGCCACGCGCAGCACAGTGGCGACCCCGAGCAGCAGATCGAGGTGATCGCGCTGCGCACCCCGATCGAGATGCAGCTGCGCCCCGACCGGGTGCTGCCCTCGCTGCGGCAGGCCGCCGCGCTCGCCGCCGGGCGTCCGGCCGCCGCGCTGACCGCCGCCTCGATCCAGGTCCGCTGCTGCCGGGTGGTGTGGCTGCTGCGCGCCGGGTCGGTCACCGAGGCACTGGCGGAGGTCGACGAGCTGCGCCGGGAGGTGGAGGGCGCCGGGCGGCTCAAGGACCTGGCCGACGTGCTGCACCTGGTCGCCTCGGCGAACGAGCGGGCCGGGCGCTGCGCCCAGGCCTACCAGGCCGGCCGCTACGGGGGCCGGCTGCGCCGGGAGCTGGGGCCTACCCCCGCGCCCGGACTGGTGCTCAGCGCGGCGGCCGAGCTCAACGGCGGCACCGTCGAGCGTGCCACCGAGCTGGCCACGGCCGCCGTCCGCGCCGCCGAGGCGGCCGGTGACATCGAGTGGGCCGCCTACGCGGTGGGCCTGCTGGGCCGCGCCGACCTGCTCGGCGGACGCTTCCCGCAGGCCGCCGAGCACCTGGGCCGCTGCCGCTCGCTGCTGCGCGGGCTCGGCTACACCGATCCGGCGCTCTTCCTGGTGGACGCCGACCTGGTGGAGGCGCTGTGCGCCTCGGGCGCGCCGGAACAGGCCTGGCGGGCGCTGGAGGAGGCCACCTCGGAGGTCGCCCGGCTGGACCGGCAGGTGCTGCGGCTCGGACTGGCCCGGGCCCGCGCGCTGCTGACGGCGCGGGACGGCGATCCGCGCGGCGCCGCCGACGAACTGCGCGCCCGGCTGCCGCGTGCGCACCCCTACCCGCTGGAGCGCGCCCGCGCGCTGCTCACCCTCGGTGACCTGGAGCGGCGGGCCAGGCGCCGGGCCGCCGCCCGGGCGGACCTGCGAGCGGCGGCCGAGGTCTTCGCCACCGCGCGCTGCCTGCCCTGGCTGGCCCACACCCAGGAGCGGCTGGCCCGGCTGGACGGGGTCGACGGTCCCGCGCCCGCGCTCAGCGACCTGGAGGGCCGGATCGTCGAGCTGGTGCGCGGCGGCGCGACCAACCGGCAGATCGCCACCACCCTGCACGTCTCGGTCAAGTCGGTGGAGGGCAGCCTGACCCGGCTCTACCGAAGATTCGGCGTGCGCGACCGCACCGAACTGACGGCCCGTCGACTGGTGGGCTGAACGCGCCCGGCGCGGCCGGTGGCGACGGACAGCCATGACGGCGGCCCGTCAAGGGTCCCCCCTCGGAACCGCAAGTCATGGGCAAGGGTGGAACTTTGACTTCGATTCATTGACCGGGCCGGGGTCGCGGGCTACGTTTTGCGCTCGACGCGGCATGCGCAGACCCCCACCCTTCTCACACCGCGTCGTGCCCGCCATCCTCTGCCGCCCCGGCCGTCGCCCCGGTCCCGGTTCGCCGTGCCCGGGTGCCGCGCCGACGGCGCGGGATGCGCTCGCGGGCGACCCCGCCCGCCGAGCACTCGTCCGCCCCCACACCAAGGGCGATGTCCGCCAAGGAGTCCGTATGGACAAGCACCCAACGGAACGCCGATCTCGATCCGCACGACTGGCACCGCTCTCCGTCCTCGGCCTGCTGGTCGCCTCGCTGTCCACGGCCTTCGCCGGCAGCGCGAGCGCCGTCCCGTCCGCCGGGGCCGACGGCTCCGCCGGGGTCTCCGTGACCCGCTCGTGCGCCGCGCCCACCCACCCGGGTGAGCTGGCCTGCCTGGCGCTCAAGCGCACCGACCTCCACCAGCTCGCGCTCTCGCCCGACGCGGCCCACTCCGGCTACGGCCCGACCGACCTGGCCAGCGCCTACAACCTGCCCACCACGGGCGGCTCCGGCCAGACGGTCGGCATCGTGGACGCCCAGGACGACCCGAACGCCGAGTCGGACCTGGCCGCCTACCGCTCCCAGTACGGCCTGCCGGCCTGCACCACGGCGAACGGCTGCTTCAAGAAGGTCGACGAGAACGGCGGCAGCAACTACCCGACCGCCGACACGGGTTGGGCCGGTGAGATCTCGCTCGACCTCGACATGGTCAGCGCGGTCTGCCCGAACTGCCACATCGTGCTGGTCGAGGCCGCCTCGGCGAACATGAGCGACCTGGGCACCGCGGTCAACCAGGCCGTCGCGCAGGGCGCCAAGTTCGTCTCCAACAGCTACGGCGGCTCCGAGGACTCCTCCGACCTCAGTGCGGACAGCCAGTACTTCAACCACCCCGGGGTGGCGATCACCGCCAGCGCCGGTGACTCCAACTACGGTGCCGAGTACCCCGCGACCTCGCAGTACGTGACCGCGGTCGGCGGCACCGCGCTGACCAAGGCGTCCAACGCCCGCGGCTGGAGCGAGAGCGTCTGGAACACCAGTGCCTCCGAGGGCACCGGTTCCGGCTGCTCGGCCTACGACCCCAAGCCGTCCTGGCAGCACGACACGGGCTGCGCGAACCGGATGGAGACCGACGTCTCCGCGGTCGCCGACCCGGCCACCGGCGTCGCGGTCTACCAGACCTACGGCGGCAGCGGCTGGGCCGTCTACGGCGGTACCAGCGCGGCCTCCCCGATCATCGCCTCGGCCTGGGCGCTGGCCGGCGCCCCGAACCCGGGCGACCGCGCCAACCAGTACCCCTACAACCACACGAGCAGCTTCAACGACGTCACCACCGGCAACAACGGCAGCTGCTCGCCGTCCTACTTCTGCACCGCGGGCCCGGGCTACGACGGCCCGACCGGCCTCGGCACCCCGAACGGCGTGAGCGGCTTCACCGCGGGGACCACGACCACCGAGACCGTCACGGTGACCAACCCGGGCAGTCAGAGCAGCACGGTGGGCACCGCGGTGTCGCTGGCGGTCTCCGGTTCCGACTCGGCGGGCAAGGCGTTGACCTACAGTGCGACCGGGCTGCCGGCGGGTCTGTCGATCAGCTCCGCCGGTGTGGTCTCGGGGACGCCGACCACGGCCGGTACCTCGAACGTGACGGTGACGGCGAGCTCGGGCAGCGCCTCGGGCAGCACCAGCTTCAGCTGGACCGTCGCCACCGGCGGCGGCGGTGGCTGCACCGGGCTGACGGCGTGGAGCGCGAGCAGCTCGTACGCACCGGGCGACCAGGTCTCCTACAACGGCCACAAGTGGCTCTCGACCTGGTACTCGACCGGGGCCGCCCCGGGCGCGCCGGGCTCCTGGGCCGTGTGGACGGACCAGGGCACGTGCTGACCTGATCAGCAGCGGACCCGGTGGGCGATCGTAGGGGAGAGCGGTGGCCCACCGCAGGGCCGGGCCGCGATGGCGGGGACCATCGCGGCCCGGGCCCGTTCCACCGGCCGACCAGGTGTGACCGGGGCGGCAGGCCGGACCTTTGCCTGCGTCGGCGATACCTGAAAGGCTCCCCTCATGTCTCTGCTGCCCATGAACCCCACCAACTCCACCGGCGCCTGGGTCCGCCCGGTGGTCGCCCGACCGCAGGCCCGCCGTCGGCTCTTCTGCTTCCACCCCGCCGGTGCCGGCGCCCTGCTCTACCGCGACTGGCCGGCCGCCATGCCCGCCGATGTCGAGGTGCTCGCCGTCCAGCTGCCGGGCCGTGAGGCGCGGCTGGCCGAGCCGCACCTGACGGACTACGGGCAGGTCGTCGAGCAGCTCTTCGCGGCGATACGGCCGCTGCTGGACCGTCCCTACGCGCTCTTCGGGCACAGCATGGGCGCACTGATCGCCTACGGCATCGCCATGGCCGCCCCGCGGACCGGCCCGCAGGCGCCCACCCGGCTGACGCTCAGCGGCTGCCCGGGTCCGGGCTCGGCCCCGCGCAAGCCGGGCCGGGCGCGCTGGTCGGACGCGCAGCTGGTCCAGGACCTGCGCGAGATGGGCGGCACCCCGGAGGAGGTGCTGGAGAACGCGGGCCTGCTGGAGCTGATCCTGCCGACGCTGCGGGCCGACTACGCCGTCTACGAGTCCTTCCGGCCCCCGGCCGGCCCGCAGCTGGCCTGCCCGGTCTCCGTCCTCGGCGGGCAGGACGACTCCGTGACGGTCGAGGAGCTGGAGCGCTGGGCGGGCACCACCACCGCCGACAGCTCGGTGCGGCTCTTCCCGGGCGGTCACTTCTTCCTCACCGGGGAGTCCACCCAGGCGGTGTTCGACGCCGTGACCGCCGACCTCGCGGGTCAGAACACCTAGGACCTGGCCGACCGGAACGCCGTCGCCCCGGACCCGGCGCGGGCCCGGGGCGACGGCGTTCCGGCAGGCCCTACTCGCCCAGCCGCTGCGGGTCGGCCGCCAGCATCCGGCGCACCTGGTCGAGCAGCGCGCTCGCGTCCGCCCCCTCGCCGCCCGGGCCGCCGCGCGAGCCCTCGGAGTCGCCCCGCAGTGCGTCCGCGATCTCCTTGAACTGCGCGTCCCAGTCGTTCTGGTAGACCTGCTCGTGCTCCTCGGCCGCGCTGGACTGGCGCAGCCCCACCGTCAGGTCCACCAGCTTGCCGATCAGCGCGGTCATCCCGAACGAGAAGAGCCCGAGCACCAGCACCGCCACCAGCTGCTTGCCCAGCAGGTCCCAGCCGCCGCCGTAGAAGACGCCCTTCTTCCCGGTCATCACGCCGGTGGCCGCCAGCCCCACCATCACCATGCCGAACAGCCCGCCCCAGCCGTGGATGCCGACCACGTCCAGTGTGTCGTCCACCCCGAACCGGTACTTCCAGCTGATCGCGAAGGCGCAGGTCAGTCCGGCCAGGAAGCCGATCGCGGCGGCCCAGGCGGGCGTCACGTCGCCGGCCGCCGGCGTCATCGCGACCATGCCGGTGACCGCGCCCATGCACATGTCGAGCAGGCCGACCTGCCGGGTGCGCCAGTAGCCGGTCACCGCCCAGCCCGCCATCGCGGCCCCCGCGGCCAGCTGGGTGTTGACGAAGCCCATCGCCGCCGCGCCCGGCACACCCAGCGACGAGCCGGTGTTGAAGCCGAACCAGCCGAACCAGAGCAGCGCCAGGCCGATCACCACCAGCGGCAGGTTGTGCGGCCGGATCGGCTGGCGCTCGAAGTCCGCGCGCCGCCCGGCGACCACCGCCAGTGCCAGCCCGGCCGCGCCGGAGCTCAGTTCGACCACCGTGCCGCCGGAGAAGTCGACCGCGCCGACCTGCCGGGCCACCCAGCCCTCCGGCGCGAAGACCCAGTGCGCCATCGGGACGTAGACCAGCAGGGTCCAGGCGCAGACGAAGACCAGCCAGCCGCGCATGGTGGCGCGCCCGGCCACCGAGCCGCTGATCAGGGCCACGGTCACGATGGCGAAGGACATGTGGAACACCGAGAAGGTCACGGTGGGGGTGTCGCCGGTGCGCGAGTCGAGCCCGACACCGGTCATGAAGACGTGGTCGAGCCCGCCGATCAGCCCGTGCCCGCCGACGTCGGTGCCGAACGCGAGCGAGTAGCCGACGGTGAACCAGATGACGCTCACCAGCACCACGCAGCCGAAGCACATCTTGAGCATCGCGATGACCTGGCCGGTGCGCACCATGCCGCCGTAGAAGAAGGCCAGGCCCGGCGCCATCAGCAGCACCATGGCGGCGGCCATCATCAGCCAGGCGCTGTCCCCGCTGTTCGTCACTTCTCCTGCTCCCGTCGGGTCAGCACCGCGCGCAGCTCGGCCAGCAGCGCGGCGTCCGCCGCCGGGCTCCGGTCCCCGGTCTCCTCGGCGCCGACCGGGACGGGCACCCGGGCGGCGACCAGGCGCCGGCGGATCTCGGCGATCGTCTCGTCGTCGTAGGCCTGCTCCTCCTCCGCGCCGGGCACGTGCTCGTACTCCTCGGCGGCCCGGAAGCCGACCGTCTTCTCCACGGCCTGGGCGATCAGCCAGGTCACCCCGAAGGAGAAGGCCGCGCAGGCCAGCACGGCGACCGCCTGGCGCCACAGCAGGTCGAGGCCGCCGCCGTAGAACAGGCCCTTGCGGCCGCTCATCCGGGCGGTGGCGAACAGGCCGATGGCCAGGGTGCCCACGATGCCGCCCCAGCCGTGCACGCCCACCACGTCGAGCGTGTCGTCGTAGCGCATCTTGTACTTGAGGTTGATCGCGAAGGCGCAGACCACACCGGCGACGAAGCCGATCACCAGCGCGCCCACCGGCGAGACCTCGCCGCAGGCCGGGGTGATGGCGACCATGCCGGCCACCGCCGCCGAGGCGACCCCCAGCATCTCGACGTGCCCCAGCCGCCACTTCTCGATCAGCGGCCAGCCCACCATCGCGCCGCAGGCGGCCAGTTGGGTGTTGAGGAAGGCCATCGGCGCGTTGTGCACGTCCTGCAGCGCGGAACCGGCGTTGAAGCCGAACCAGCCGAACCAGAGCAGCGCGAGGCCGACCACCACCAGCGGCAGGTTGTGCGGGCGGATCGGCTCGCGCTCGAAGTCCCTGCGCTTGCGGACCACGATTGCCACCGCAAGCCCGGCCGCACCGGAGTTGATCTCCACCGGCAGGCCCCCGGCGAAGTCGAGCGCCCCCAGGTGCCGGGTGATCCAGCCGTCGGGCGCGAACACCCAGTGCGCCATGGGCACGTAGACGAAGAGCGTCCAGGCGACGACGAACCAGAGCCAGCCGCGCATGGTGGCGCGGCCGGCGATCGAGCCGCTGATCAGCGCCACGGTGATGATGGCGAAGGCCATCTGGAAGCAGGAGAAGATCACGGTCGGGATGGAGCCGGTGCGGCTGTCCAGGCCGACGTCGTGCATCATCCAGTGGGCCGGGGAGCCGATCAGGCCAAGGCCCCCGACGTCCTTGCCGAAGGCCAGGCTGTAGCCGATCGCCAGCCAGAGCAGGGTGACCAGGGCCAGGCAGACGAAGCTCATCTTGAGCATCACCAGCACGTGTTTGGTCTTGACCATGCCGCCGTAGAAGAAGGCCAGGCCGGGGGTCATCAGCAGCACCATCGCGGTGCTGGCCATCAGCCAGGCGGTGTTGCCCGTGTCGAGCGTGGTTGGCATCCGAGGATTCTCCGGTTCGGGTTGCCGCGCCTGTCCTTCGCGGTGACGGTTCGTCAGTTCGTCGGGGTGAGGAGGTGACGGTTCGTCAGGACTTGCGCACGGCGGGCGCCGGCACGCCGATCAGCAGCCGGCGCACGGCGTCCCAGGCGTGGTGCAGGGCCGCGCCGACGGTGGGGGAGTCGCCGCCCAGCAGCCGGACCCAGGCCCCGGCCTCCTCGGGCAGCACGCTGACCCCGTACAGCAGGCCGCTGCCGGCCAGGGCCCGGTGCAGCACCTCGGCGACCTCGGCCGCCGGTGCCAACGGGGTGACGGCGTAGAGGGTGGCGACCAGGTCGTGCCCGCCCAGCACCGCGGGGCCCTCGACCCCGTCGGGACCGGCGGCGGGTGTCAGGCGCACGGTGTCCAGTGCGAGGAGGCGCCCGTCGGGCCGGCGCCACTCCAGGTCGGCGGCGAACACCCGGTAGGCGTTGCGCTCGCCGTGCGCCAGCCGGCCCGCCAGGACGGTCTCCCAGGCCAGCACCGTGGCCGAGGGGTCGGCGCTGATCACGGTGCGCTGGTAGAACCGCGATTCCCGGAACGGGATCACCGGCTCGGGCAGGTACTCGACGTAGGCCCCCTCGCCCGCGCTCAGGTGGACCTGCTGGGTGGCGTAGTCGGTGGTCATCGAGTGGATCCGGGTGGCCGCCTGGGTGCTGAGGTGGACGGCGGTGCCGGCGCCGCACCGCAGGTCCAGGCGCAGCCGGTCGGCCTGCACGATGCCGCCGCCGGTGGACATCAGATAGGTGATCGCGAGGTCCGGGCGGGCCGGGTCGAAGTAGAGCGGCCGCATGATCTGCAGTGGCGACTTCTGGTAGTGACCGACCAACTCGGTGCGCCCGCCCGCCTGTTCGAAGTCGAGCTCCAGCAGTCCGACCTTGCCGGGCGCGCCGACGCCGAGGGTGGCCGGCCGGCCCGCGTGCCGGCGCACCTCGGCGGGCACCCGGGCCGGCTCGTAGTGCGCGGGCGCCAGCCGGCTGCTCACGCGGGCACCGGCCGGAAGGACTCCAGCAGCTCCGCCACGCGGTCGAGACCGTCGCCGGTCAGGCTGTTGGTGAGCACCACGGGGCGCCCCTCGCGGACCCGATGCGCGTCGGCGGTCATCGTCGCCAGGTCGCAGCGGACGTAGGGGGCGATGTCGACCTTGTTGATCACCAGCACGTCCGAGTCGGTGATGCCGGGGCCGCGCTTGCGGGGCATCTTGTCGCCCTCCGCCGTGTCGAGCACGAAGAAGAACATGTCGACCAGTGCCGGGCTGAAGGTGAGCGTCAGGTTGTCGCCGCCCGACTCGTAGAGCAGGGTGTCGATGTCCGGGTACCGCTCCAGGAGTTCGGCCCCGGCCGCCAGGTTCATCGTCGGGTCGTCCCGGACGGCGGTGTGCGGGCAGGCGCCGGTCTCCACGCCCACCACCCGCCCCGGCTCGAGCACCCCGGCCAGGCTGCGGCGCACGTGCTGGGCGTCCTCCTGGGTGTAGATGTCGTTGGTGACCACCGCGGGCCGCCGGCCCCGGGCGATCAGCACCGGGACCAGCGCCTCGATCAGCGCCGTCTTCCCGGAGCCGACCGGCCCGGCGACACCCACCCGCAGCACCTCGTCCGCCATGTCCTGTCCTCTTCCTGCTCGATCCGACCCCTGAGGGGGTGTCATGTGGCGAACAGCCGTGCCTCGGCCCGCTCGTGGCGTGCGGACATGGCATCGGCGATCGGCGCGAAGCCGCCGAGGTCGGCCAGCTCCCGTCCCAGGGCCGCCGCGGTGACCTCGGTGATCACCGGCGCCGTGGCCCGCAGCGTCGACTGGGCGCGGCGGTGGTCGGTCAGCCGCAGGCGCAGCGCCGCTCCGGTGAAGCTGACGGCGAAGGCGAACAGGTCGCTGGCCACCGCCTGTTCGGCCGACACACCACCGGCCGCATAGGCGACGCCGGCGGCCACCGGCTGGCAGCCGGGTGCCACCTTGGCCGCCACCAGCTCGGCGTACCGGTCCAGCAGCGGGCTCTGAAGGGCGAGTTGGGCGGTGTCCAGCAACTGCCGCCCGGTGCGCACGCAGGCCTGGCGCAGCTCGCGGTTGAGCTTGCTCGCGAGCAGCCGCTGGTCGACCTCGGCCACCGCCGCGAAGTCACCGGCCTCGGCGGCCCGGTGGGCCAGCGCCAGCGCGGTGGCGTCGGCCGGGCCGACCGAGTGGCGCAGCAGGTCGGCCAGCAGCTCCGGCATGCTCTGCTGGTCCACCTGCTTGGCCTGCAGATAGCCCTCCAGGCCGTGCGAGAGGGTGTAACGGCCGCTGGGGAACGCCGAGTCGGTCAGCTGCAGGCCGGCCAGCAGGGCCGACAGCGGGCTCGGCGCGGGCGTGGGCGCGGCGCTCACGCGAGGTAGAAGAGCTGGTTGAGCGGCAGCGTCTCGGCGGGCGCGATGGTGGCCGGCACCCCGTCCAGGGTGACCTGGTAGGTGTCCGGGTCCACCACGATCCGCGGGGTGGCGCTGTTGCGCACCATGTGCTGCTTGCCCACGGTCCGGCAGTGCCGCACCGCCAGCACCCGGCTCTCCAGGCCGAGTCCGCCCGGCACGCCGAGGTCGAGGGCCGCCTGCGACATGAAGGAGACCCGGGTCGCCTGCCGGGCGCGCCCGTACGCCCCGTACATCGGCCGGTAGTAGATCGGCTGGGTGGTGGGCAGCGAGGCGTTCGGATCGCCCATCAGCGCCCAGTTGATCAGGCCGCCCTTGATCACCAGCTTCGGCTTGGCGGCGAAGGAGTTGATCGGCCACAGCACGATGTCGGCCAGCTTGCCGGGCTCCAGCGAGCCGATGTGCTCGGCGGTGCCCGCGGCGATGGCCGGGTTGATGGTCAGCTTGGCCAGGTAGCGCAGCACCCGGGCGTTGTCGTGGCGTTCACTGTCCTCGGCCAGCTTGCCGCGCTGGTCCTTGCAGTGGTGCGCGGTCTGGAACGCCCGGGCGAAGGACTCGCCGACCCGGCCCATCGCCTGCGAGTCCGAGGAGAAGATCGAGATCACCCCCTCGTCGTGCAGCACCGTCTCGGCGGCCACCGTCTCGCTGCGCACCCGCGAGTCGGCGAACGAGACGTCCTCGGGGATGTCGTGGCTCAGGTGGTGGCAGACCATCACCATGTCGAGCAGCTCGTCGATCGAGTTGACCGTGTAGGGCAGCGTCGGGTTGGTCGAGGAGGGCAGCACATTGGGCTCGCCGGCGATCCGCATGATGTCCGGTGCGTGGCCGCCGCCGGCGCCCTCGGTGTGGAAGGTGTGGATGGTGCGGCCGTCGATCGCGGACAGGGTGTCCTCGAAGAAGCCGGACTCGTTGAGGGTGTCGGTGTGGATCGCCACCTGCACGTCGTACTCGTCGGCCACCGACAGCGCGGTGTCGATCGCGGCGGGCGTGGTGCCCCAGTCCTCGTGCACCTTCAGCCCGCAGACGCCCGCCTCGACCTGCTCGCGCAGCGCCTGGGGCAGCGCGGCGTTGCCCTTGCCCAGCAGGCCGACGTTGACCGGCAGGTCCTCCACCGCCTGGTACATCCGCCCGATGTTCCACGGCCCCGGGGTGCAGGTGGTCCCGTTGGTGCCGTCCGAGGGGCCGGTGCCGCCGCCGATCAGGGTGGTGATGCCGTTGCTCAGCGCCTCCTGCGCCTGCTGCGGGGCGATGAAGTGGATGTGGGTGTCGATCCCGCCCGCGGTGGCGATCAGGTGCTCGCCCGAGATCACCTCGGTGCCCGGGCCGATCACCAGCTTGGGGTGCACGCCGCTCTGCAGCCGGGGGTTGCCCGCCTTGCCGACGGCGGCGATGAAGCCGTCCTTGACCCCGAGGTCGCCCTTGACGACGCCGAGCACCGGGTCCAGCACCACCACGTTGGTGATCACCAGGTCGAGGGCGCCCTGCAGGTTGGTGGCGGCCGGGTCCTGCGCCATGCCGTCCCGGATGCCCTTGCCGCCGCCGTAGACCGCCTCGTCGCCGTAGTGGCCCTGGTTGAAGTCCTGCTCGACCTCGACCACCAGGTTGGTGTCCGCCAGGTGGAAGCGGTCGCCGACGGTGGGACCGAACAGGTCGGTGTACTGCTTGCGGGGGATCAGCGCCATCAGGACTCGCCCCCGCCGTGCTCGCCCGTGCCCCGGACGCCCGGGACGGGCTCGCGCCGCGCCCCCAGGAAGCCGCGTGCCACGGCGCGCTCCAGCGCCCTGACCCGGGTGTCGGCCGAGCCGAGGCCGCCGTCGACCAGCCCACTGAAGCCCACCAGGCGCCGGTGGCCGGCGTAGGTGGTCAGCTCCACCTCGCGGGTGTCACCGGGCTCGAACCGCACGGCGGTGCCGGCCGGCAGGTCCAGGTGCATGCCGTAGGCCCGGTTGCGGTCGAAGTCCAGCGCCCGGTTCACCTCGAAGAAGTGGTAGTGCGAGCCGACCTGCACCGCTCGGTCGCCGGTGTTGCTCACCGTCAGCCTGGCCTTCGGCCGGCCGGCGTTCAGCTCGACCGGATCGTCTCCGTACAGGTACCGGGCACTGCCTGACATCGGGCATCTCTCTTCGGACGTGGGGGGTGGGTACGTGAGCGGGGGAAGGGAGGGGAGTGCTGCTGCTGGGGCGCCGCGACGCCGTTCAATGGCGGTGGGGCGCCAGGGAGTTGTGCGAGTGCGGGAACCCGTGTCCGTGCTCGGCGTCGAGCCCGGCGGCGATGCCGTCGACGCCCTGGAGCAGCCGGCCCACCGCGCCGGCGGCCCGGGCCCGCAGCACGCCCGCGACGGCGCGGGAGCTGAGCAGCGGCCCGCCGTCCTCGGCGCCGGGGACCACGGGCGCGGCTCCGAAGGCGGCCGGCAGCAGGACGACCCGCCGCGCGCCGAGCAGCCGGCAGCGCTCGACGCCCTCGGCCGGGCTCGGGTCGCCGTTCTCGAAGGCGACCTCGACCCAGCGGTGCGTGCGGTACTGGCGCACCAGGCGGGCGATCCGGAACAGCTCCGCGTCCTCGAAGGGCCCGGCGGCCGGCGCCGTCAGCAGGATCGCGGTCGGCTCGCCCGCCGCCTGCTCGCCCGCGGCCCCGTCGCCCGCCGTCCCGGTGCCTCCCGCCGGGGCTCCCTCCGGCGCCGCCAGGGCGCGGCCGGTGCCGCCGCGCAGCCAGCCGATCAGGTGCTCGGTGCCGCCGAACGGCTCGGCGAGCGCGAGCCGCCCGCTGTTCGCCGGGCCGGAGAGCCAGCGCAGCGTCCGCGCGGTGTCGGCGATCAGTCGCGGATCGCGGCCCAGGCTCATCGGGACCACGCAGACCGGGCGGTCGGACTGCGCCAGCAGCGCGGCGACCGCGCCCGCCAGCGCGCGGCCGGGCCCGACCGCGCGCCACTCGGACCGGCCCCCGGCCAGCGCCCGCAACCGCTCGCCGCCGCCGCTCTCGTGCCCGCCGACCAGCACCAGCGCGGCCTCGCCCGCGCTGCCGGTCGCGGCCCCGGTCGCGGTCGCCCGTGCCGCCGCCGGGTCCAGTGCCGTGTCTCCAGCCGTCGGCACGGCTCAGACCCCGACCGGGTCGTGGCAGGAGACGAGCTTGGTGCCGTCCACGAAGGCCGCCTCGATCTGCAGCAGCGGCAGCATCTCCCGCACCCCGGGCATCACCTCGTCGGTGGTGACGACCTTCTTGCCGATCTCCATGCACTCGGCCACCGTGTGGCCGTCCCGGGCCGACTCCAGGATCGCCTCGCTGATCAGGGCCACGGCCTCGCTGTAGTTCAGCTTGACGCCGCGGTCACGGCGCCGCCGCGCCAGCTCGGCCACCACGTAGACGTAGAGCTTGTCGATCTCCCGCGGTGCGAGATTCATCGGGGCACTCCTTTCGGATGCGGGGGTGGTGGGCCGGAAGGCGGCGTGGCCGCTGCACGGTCGATGCCGATCGATTCCACATGGTGGAAGAAAAGTTCCGGATGGGAGAAACGTAGATCGGCCACCCAGTGCCGTCAACATCCTGTTGAAAGGCTTGGCCATCTTTTGAGAGGTTTGGCCATCTCTTGGGGATCGCGGCGCGGCGCGGCCCGGTGATCGGCATACGCCCAGGTGGCGACCCCTGTACGCTGTTCGTCCGAGTGAACGAAAAACGGACACGAGATGACAACGATCGGACGATTTGAGCTTGATCTGAGGCTTACGTCCGCTTTCGTCGCCTAACTTGGGCCAGATTGCCCGGCCCAGGCCGCGCCGTTCGCCGACCCTGCAACCTGCAGCAGCTGCGAGCCGCGGACCCCGCCGCCGGCGGCCCCTGCATCCGGCAGGCCGTCGCGCCCCGCGGACCCTGGGCCACCAAGCACAGGGCCCAACCCGGGGCGCCTGGGGACAAGACGGAGGACGATACGTTGAGCGCGCCCGAGTCGGGGACTGCGTCCCAGAATTACCGCCGCACGCTCGGCACGATCAGCCTCACGGCCGTGGGCCTGGGCTCGATCATCGGCTCCGGCTGGCTGTTCGGCGCCGAGCGCGCGGCCCGCCTGGCCGGGCCGGCCGCGATCATCGCCTGGGTGATCGGCGCCGCGGTGGCCCTCACCATCGCCCTGACCTACACCGAGCTGGGCTCGATGTTCCCCAAGGCCGGCGGCATGGTGCGGTACGGCCAGTACTCGCACGGCTCGCTGACGGGTTACCTCGCAGCCTGGGCCAACTGGATCGCCATCGTCTCGGTGATCCCGGGCGAGGCCACCGCCTCCGTGCAGTACATGAGCTCCTGGCACTTCGGCTGGGCGCACCACCTGTACAACGGCAAGGAGCTGACCGGCACCGGCGTGGCCCTGGCGAGCGTGTTGTTGATCGGGTACTTCCTGCTCAACTGGTTCGCGATCACGCTCTTCGCCAAGACCAACACCGCGATCACCGTCTTCAAGGTGGTCGTGCCGACGCTGACCGCGGGCAGCCTGCTGCTGGCGCACTTCGACACCCACAACCTCCAGGACCACGGGGGCTTCACCCCCAACGGCTGGAGCTCGGTGTTCACCGCCGTCGCGCTCTCCGGCATCGTCTGGGCCTACAACGGCTTCCAGTCCCCGCTGAACCTGGCGGGCGAGGCCCGCAACCCGGGCAAGTCGCTGCCCAAGGCGGTGATCAGCTCGATCCTGATCGCGCTGGTGATCTACATCGCGCTGCAGTGCGCCTTCCTGCTCGCGGTGCCCTCCCACGACCTGGCCAACGGCTGGGGCGGTCTGAACTACGACTCGCCGCTCGCCAACCTGTCGATGGCCTGGGGCCTGAACTGGCTGGCCATGCTGCTCTACGCGGACGCCTTCATCTCGCCCACCGGGACCGGCATGATCTACGCCGCCACCACCTCGCGGATGATCCAGGGCGTGCAGGAGAACGGGCAGCTGCCCTCGATCTTCGGCCGGGTCGACCCCAAGACCGGCATCCCGCGCCCGGCGCTGCTGCTCAACCTCTTCATCGCCTTCCTCTTCCTCGCGGTCTTCCGCGGCTGGGGCTCGCTGGCCGAGATCGTCTCGGTCGCCACGGTGATCTCCTACATCACCGGCCCGGTTGCCGTGATGGCGCTGCGCCGCCTGGCCCCGGACCTGCACCGCCCGGTCAAGCTGCGGGCGATGCCGGTGATCGCCCCGATCGCCATGATCTTCGGCTCGCTGGTGCTCTACTGGGCCCGCTGGCCGCTGACCGGCAAGGTGATCTTCCTGATGGCCGCCGGCCTGCCGATCTGGGCCTGGTACGAGCTGCGCAAGCCGTGGGCCGAGATCAAGCCGCACCTGAAGGCCGGTGTCTGGGTGATCGGCTACCTGCTGGTGATGGCCGGCACCTCGTGGGCCGGGTCCAAGGACTACGGCGGCCACGGCTACCTGCCCGAGGGCTGGGACCTGCTGGTGGTCGCCCTGATCGGCCTGGCCTTCTACGCCTTCGGCGTGCGCAGCGCCTGGGCGAACCCGTCGCTGGCGCAGATCCGCCAGGAGCTCGCGGAGGCCGAGGCCGAGCGCGAGGTGGCCGAGGAGCCCGCGTCCGCGCGAGCCTGACGCCGCCGGCGCGAGCCTGACCGACCGAGACACCCGAAGCCGGCTGACGGAATCCCGTCAGCCGGCTTCGGCCGTTCCGCAGCCGTGGTGAGCGGCCATGGCAAGCCCGCTGCCTTTGGAGCTTCCTCCAAGGCCATCCGCCGCTCTGGTGATCTCCCTTGTGTGGATCTTCAAGGATCGCGTGTGAACTGGCTTTCGAGCCGGGGATCAGTCAGGATCGACGGTTGGGTGCGGGGCGCCCGAGTGCGCCCTGCGGCCGAGCCGCATCCGCACCTGAGGTGTACTTTTCTCCCAGCCAGAGAGCCCCATTCATGCGCTTCCTGAACGACCTCAAGCCCGCGTACGACCTGACGTACGACGACGTCTTCATGGTCCCCAGCCGTTCCGCCGTGGGCTCCCGGCAGGGTGTCGACCTCTCCTCCAACGACGGCACCGGGACCACCATCCCGCTGGTGGTCGCCAACATGACCGCGATCGCCGGGCGCCGGATGGCCGAGACCGTGGCCCGCCGCGGCGGCCTGGTGGCCATCCCGCAGGACATCCCGACCGAGGTCATCGCCGACGTGATCGGCTGGGTCAAGCAGCGCCACCTGGTCTTCGACACCCCGATCACGCTGGCGCCGAGCGCCACCGTCGCCGACGCGCTGGCGCTGCTGCCCAAGCGCGCCCACGGCGGCCTGGTCGTGGTCGAGGACGGCAAGCCGGTCGGTGTGGTCACCGAGGGCGACTGCCAGGGCGTGGACCGGTTCACCAGCCTCGCCCAGGTGATGTCCCGCGACCTGCTCCTGCTGGAGTCGGACATCGACCCGCGGGCCGCCTTCGAGAAGCTCAACGAGGGGCACCGCAAGCTGGCGCCGGTCGTCGACGCGGCGGGCGAGCTGGTCGGCATCCTGACCCGCAAGGGCGCGCTGCGCGCCACCCTCTACACCCCGGCGGTCGACGCGGGCGGCAAGCTCCGGGTCGCCGCCACCGTCGGCATCAACGGCGACGTGGCAGGCAAGGCCAAGGCGCTGATCGACGCCGGTGCCGACGTGCTGGTGGTGGACACCGCGCACGGCCACCAGGAGTCGATGATCAGCGCGCTGCGCGCGGTGCGCGGGCTGGACCCGCGGATCCCGATCGTGGCGGGCAACGTGGTCTCCGCCGCCGGTGTGCGCGACCTCGTCGAGGCCGGTGCCGACATCCTGAAGGTCGGGGTCGGCCCGGGCGCCATGTGCACCACCCGGATGATGACCGGCGTCGGCCGCCCGCAGTTCTCCGCGGTGCTGGAGTGCGCCGCCGAGGCACGCCGCCTGGGCAAGCACGTCTGGGCGGACGGCGGCGTGCGCCACCCGCGTGACGTCGCGATGGCGCTGGCCGCCGGTGCCTCCAACGTGATGATCGGCTCCTGGTTCGCCGGCACCTACGAGTCGCCCGGCGACCTGCAGACCACCGCCGACGGCCGCCAGTACAAGGAGAGCTTCGGCATGGCCTCGGCCCGCGCGGTGCTCAACCGCACGGCCGACGAGTCCGGGTACGACCGGGCCCGCAAGGCGCTCTTCGAGGAGGGCATCTCCACCTCGCGGATGTTCCTGGACCCGGCCCGCCCGGGCGTCGAGGACCTGATCGACTCGGTGATCGCGGGCGTCCGCAGCTCCTGCACCTACGCCGGGGCCGCCAGCCTGGAGGAGTTCCACGAGAAGGCGATCGTCGGCGTGCAGAGCGC
This sequence comes from Kitasatospora sp. NBC_01302, assembly GCF_035976515.1. NCBI lineage: Bacteria > Bacillati > Actinomycetota > Actinomycetes > Kitasatosporales > Streptomycetaceae > Kitasatospora > Kitasatospora sp. NBC_01302. The sequence goes on along the minus strand of NZ_CP108404.1, from coordinate 1,594,292 downwards.
GGCCGGCTACGCCGAGGGCAAGCCGCTGCACTCCAGCTGGGCCTGATCGCCCCGCGCGGGTGACCGAGCCCCCCGACCCGTTCGCCGGGTCGGGGGGCTCGGCCGGGTGGACGGACGCCGGGAGCGCTCAGCCCTGGTAGGTGGCCCAGAGCTTGGAGAACTGGTACGGCGTCTGCTGGATGTTGGTGCACTTGAACAGGCTGCCCGTGCAGGCGTTGCCGTCCCGGGTGACCTCCCAGAACGACAGCTCGCCCAAGTGGTTCTGCTGCGCGAAGGTGAGCAGCTGCTGGGCGTCGTTCAGACCGAACACCTCGTCCGCGTTGTCGTTCTGGCCCAGCATCGGGGTGACCCCGACCATGGCCCAGGTCTGCGCGGTGGTCAGGTTCGGCCAGACCTGGGCGATCTGGGCCTGGGTGGACTGCGCCGCCTTGATCGCGTAGGCGCCCATCTGGCCGGACGGGTTGGGCGCCTCGGTGTCGCCGAAGTCCATCGCCATCACGTTGACCGCGTCCACGGTGACGCCCGCGGCCTTGGCGGACTGCAGGATGTAGACGCCGTCGGTGGTCAGCCCGCTGGGCAGCACCGGCAGGGTCAGGGTGACCTTGAGGTCACGGCCCTTGGCCCGCTGGGCGGCCTGCACGGCGGCGATCGCGGCCGAGCGCCGGTCCACCGAGGCGTGGTCGGAGACCGCGGAGCCCTCGATGTCGAAGTCGATCCGGTCCAGCCCGTAGGCGTCGACCACCTTCTGGTACTGGGCGGTCAGGGTCGGCACGTCGGTGCAGGACTGGGCCAGCTCGGTGCCGTTGGCGCCGCCGAAGGACGGGCGCACGTCGCCGCCCGCGGCCCGGACGGCGTCGAAGTCCGCCTTGTCCCAGCCGGTGCCGGGGTCGTAGGCGTTGAACCAGCTGGCCGTGCAGGGCGTGGTGCCGTTCACGATGAAGCCCAGCGAGAACTGCTTGAGGCCGGTGGTCTGGGCGATCTGCGCCAGGTTGGGGGTGGGGTAGGCGCCCAGGTCGACGAAGGGGGCGGCCACGCCGGGGGAGGTGCCGCTGCCCGCGACGCCGGTCACCGGGGCGGACTGCGCGGATTCGTTGCCGAGCGCGTCGAAGGCGGTGACGGTGAAGGTGTGACTGCTGCCCGCCAGCAGGCCGTTGACCGTGACCTTGGTCGCGGTGGTGGTGGAGGCGACCACCGAGGAGCCCTCGTAGACGTTGTAGCCGGCCACCCCCGAGGGGTCGGTGGAGGCGTTCCAGGAGAGCGAGACCGCGTCCGGGCCGGTGCCGGAGACCGCCAGTCCGGCGGGGACGGTGGGCGGGGTGTTGCTGACCGGCACACCGGCACACGGCTGGTTGTTGATCAGGCAGTTGGCCGGCGGCACCTGGGTGCCGGTGGTGGCGATGTCCATCCCGACCGCCGGGGCGCTCGCCCCGGGGGCCAGCGGCGCGGCCCAGCTCGGCGAGGTGACCGTGTAGTGGGTGCCGGTACTGGTCGCCGTGCTGGTCAGGGTGCCGTTCCAGGTGCTGCTGACACTCTCGCCGGTGGGCAGGTCGAAGGCGAGGGACCAGGAGTTGACGGTCGCCTTCGTGTCATTGGTGATCGTGTAGTCGGCCTCGAAGCCGCTCTGCCAGGTCTGCGGCTGGGTCAGGGTGGCGACCAGCCCGGTGATCCCGCTGGCGGCCTGCGCACCCGTGGGGAGCGAGAGCGGCAGAACGACGCCGGTCAGTAGCGTGGTGGCTACGAGGGTGGGCAGGGTGACGCGCCTCATGGGCGGGTCCTCCTTGACGTGGGGCGGCAGCACGGAGCACGCCGCCAGGACAGTGGGGGAGTGCCGCGGCACCCCCACATTGGTAGAGACCAATGCAGCACGTCAATAGGGGTGGGGCGAACCGCTCGTGATTTAAGGTCAGCTTCTGGTTCGGCCCCGGCAGCCCCCTGTCCGGCCCCTGACCAGGCCCTGGAGGACGGGCGGCCGGACCCTTGCCGGCTCGGCGGAACACCCTTGCCGCCCCTGGTCAGCCTTCCACCGGGGTGAGCAGAGCGCGGCTGACCATGCCCACCGAGTCGTCCAGGGCGGCGACCACGGCCCGGTAGGCGAGCGGTGCGTGGCGCAGCTCGCGCAGCGCCAGCACGGTGGCCCAGGCCGCCGCCCGGGCACGGTCGATGCTCCAGGCCCCGAGCACGTGCAGCAGCGGCTCGGTGAGCCTGAGCGGGTCGGACTCCGGCAGCAGCTCCGCCCGGACCTGCGCCTCCACCTGGGCCAGCAGATCGTTGATCCGGTGGTAGTCCGCCTCGAAGGAGAGCGGATCGCGGCCGAGCCGCGCGGCGGTGTCCATCACGGCGAGCGGCAGGTCGTGCTCGATGTGGGTGTTCATCCCGGACAGCGCGGCCTGGAGCGGGTACACCCCGGGCCGCCGGCGCAGCTCGAAGAGCGGGCGCCAGCAGGCCGGCGGGCGCCGCCCGGCCGCATCCGCGTCGACGGCGGCCAGGTACCGCCCGGCGAAGAGCACGTCCAGCGTCGCCAGCGCGGCGGGGTCGGCGAAGTATCCGTCACCCAGTCTGGCGTCGACCAACTCGGTGACGGTCAGGTACATCCGGTGGAAGACGCCGACCCCGTCGCCCGGCGGGAACCCGGGCGCGAGCCCGCGCATCCGGGCAATGACCTGATCGACCGTCAGGATCGGCTCCTGGAGCAGCTCTGTCATGGCGTCACCTCCGGCCTCCGGGTGGGGAGTCCAGCCTGTCAAATCGAGCGGCTGTACGGGATCGACCGGACGGGTGATCCTGGTGTTCGGACGCTTCGCGGCTGGGGGCAGGGCCTCACAGCGCCCCGGCGTCGCGGGCCGTCCACACCGACGGGTAGAGCGGTCGCCAGCCCAGTTCCGCGCGGAGCGCCGCGTTGCTCGCCGTCATCTCCCACGGGTCCCCGTCCACCAGCGCCGTCGCCCCGGCCGGCAGCGCCTGCCCGTGCAACTGGTGCAGGTCGAGGCTGCTGACCGGGGCGTCGTCCGCCACGTTGTAGGTCCGCCCGGCCGCCTGCGGTGAGCTCAGCGCCCGCCGGAGCGCCTGCGCGACGTCGGCGTGGTGCACCACTGTCAGCCGCTTGTGCGCGGGCCACCGGCCGGTGAAGCGCAGCGCGTCGCGCAGGTGGCTGTCGCCCTCCCCGTACACGAAGGCCAGTCGCAGCACGGTCAGCTCCAGCGCTCCGCCCAGGGCCCGCAGCCCGGCCTCCGCCTGCGCCTTCGAGACGGGGTAGGCGGTCGCTCCCGCCCCGGGCTCGGCCGGGTCGCTCTCCACGGCCGGGCGCCCGAGGCCGCCGGGGTGGACCAGGTTGGTGCTGGCCTGGACGAACCTGGTCACCCCAGCCCGAGCCGCCTGCTCGCCCAGCGCGACGGCCGCGTCCCGGTTCACCGCGAGGGCCTCCTCGTCGGGCACCCCGCGGAAGGCCGCCGCCACGTTCACCACCGCCGTGGCGCCCGCCAGCGCCTTCGCCCGGTCCCCGGCGTCGCGCAGATCGCCGGTCACCACCTCCACCCCGGCCCGGGCCGCCGCCTCGACCCGCGCGGCATCGCGGACCAGGACCCGCACCGCGTCGGCCCCCGCCCACTGGACGAGCCGCGGCAGGAACCGCCGCCCCACCTGGCCGGTCGCTCCGGTCAGCAGGATCTTCGTCATCGTGCGCTCCTCATGCTCTGCCCGGACGGGTGTGCCGGGCTCGGCACCACAGTGCAGCGCCCGGGCGCCGGGCGGCAGAGACCTCCTGAGCAGCGGATGCGCCAGCCAGGGACCGGCGGTCCCTGGATCCGGCGGCCGGAAGGTCCGATGCTGGAGGCATGACCGATCGCCGGGAACTCGCCGACTTCCTCAGCCGCCGCCGGGCCCGCCTCACGCCCGCGGCCGTCGGGCTGCCGCCCGGCGCCCGCCGCCGCACCCCCGGGCTGCGCCGGGAGGAGGTCGCCGGGCTGGCCGGGCTCTCGGTCGACTACTACGCGCGCCTGGAGCAGGCCCGCGGCCCGCAGCCGTCACCGCCGCTGCTCGCCGCGCTGGCCCGGGCGCTGCGGCTGAGCGACGACGAGCGGGACCACCTCTTCCACCTCGCCGGCCACGAACCGCCGCGCGGGCAGCGGACGCTGACGCATGTGCGGCCCGGGCTGCTGCTGATCCTGGACCGTCTGCACGACACGCCCGCCCAGGTGATCTCCGACCTCGGCGACGTGCTGGCGCAGAACGCGATGGCCGCCGCGATGAGCGGGTCGCTGGGCCAACTCCCGCCGGGGGAGCGGAATATCGTGCGGCGCTGGTTCACCGTGCCCGGGGCCAGGGGCCTGTTCCCGGCAGCCGATCACGAGCAGCTCGGCCGGGCCCACGTGGCCAGTCTGCGGGCCGTCCACGCGGCCCGGCCCACCGATCCCGAGGCGGCCGCACTGGTGGCGGAACTGCTGGCCAGGAGTGCCGAGTTCCGCGAGCTGTGGGAGCGGCACGACGTCGCGGTCCGGCGCAGCGGGCGCAAGACCTTCCTGCACCCGGTGGTCGGGCCGCTCGAACTGGACTGCGAGGTGCTGGCGGGAGCGGGCGAGGGGCAGTTGCTGGTGGTCTGCACGGCCGACCCCGGCAGCGACACGGCCGGGCGGTTGGAGCTGCTGCGGGTGGTCGGCCAGCAGCAGCTGGCCGGGCAGCGCGGCTGACTGCCCTGGCTGACCGGCATGGCCGACCAGTGCGGCCGGCCAGCCGTCAGAACTGCTTGCCGGTCAGCGCTCAGCGCAGGCCAGGGCGGTCAGCTCGGTGCGGGAGAGCTTGCCGGCCGCGCTGATCGGCAGCGCCGCCAGGGCCAGCAACTGCTCCGGGAGCTTGCGGCGTTCGAGTCCGCGCTCGGACTCCAGGAACCGGTTCAACTCGGCCAGGGTGGGGGTGGGCAGGCCCTGGCGCGGTACCACGCAGGCACAGAGCCGCTCGCCGAGGTCCGGGTCCGGGACGCCCACGCAGACGGCCTCGGCCAGCGCCGGGTGGGCGCCCACGTGCCGCTCCACCTCGGCCGGACTGATCGAGTAGCCGCCGCGCTTGACCAGTTGGCTGCTGCGGCGCAGCAGCCGCAGCCGCCCGTCGGTGGTCAGCAGGCCGTGGTCGCCGCTGCGGACCCAGCCGCCCGGCGCCCGGCGCCGCGCGTCCAGCTCGGGTGCGCCGAGGTAGCAGAGTGGAGTCATCGGGCCGCGCGTCCACAGTTCGCCCGCAGTGTCCGGCGGCAGTTCCCGGCCGTGCTCGTCCCGGACCGTGAACGCGCAGACCGCCGGGTCGGGGTGGCCGAGCAGCGTCGTGTCCTCGGTCCAGGCGTGGTGCTCGATACGGCAGTTGACGCCGTCCGAGGAGCCGTAGAGGTTGCTCACCGGGCAGCCGAAGCGCTCCAGGCAGGCGGCGAGCAGCGGGGCGGGCAGCCCGTCACAGCTGGCGATCACCGCGCGCAGCGAGCCGAGGTCCTCGTCCGGCTCGGGGGGCAGCAGGGTCATCCGGCGGAGCATGGTGGCCACCCCGAACAGGTGGGTGGGGCGGTGGCGGGTGACGGCCCGCAGCGCGGTGCGGGCGTCGAAGCCGTCCAGCAGGACGAGGGTGGCGCCGTGCCGGTAGAGCGAGACGACGCCCAGCGAGCCGTACGAGGAGGCCAGCGGCACCAGCACCAGCGGGCGTGGCCGCGGGACGCCCGCGTACACCGCGCGCAGGTAGTTGCCGCGGCCGCCCGCCATCGCATTGTGCGAGTAGGCGATCATCTTGGGCGCGGACTCGGAGCCGGAGGAGACCAGGATCCGGGCCGGCGCCTGCGGGTCGGCGCCGACCGGATCAAAGGCGGCCGGGTCGAAAGCGCCCCCATCGAGGGCACCCGGATCAAGGGCGGCCGGGTCGGTGCCCGCTGGCTGCGGATGCAGCAGCGGGGTGCCGGACGGCGCAGCCCGGTCGAAGCTGAACAGCAGCGGCTCGACCGGGAGCCGACCGAGCAGCGGTGCGATCTCGCGGACCGTCGCCGCGGTGGCGATCAGCGCGCCGGCCCGGGAGCGGGCCAGCAGCGAGAGCGCCTCGCCGCTGCCCCGGCCGTCCGGGAAGGTCAGGGCGACCGCGCCGAGCGCCGCCACCGCCAGCTCGGCCACCACGGCCGGCCAGCCGTTCGGCAGCCGGATCGCCACGATCTCCCGTTCCGCGACCCCGGCCCGGCGCAACCGCCCGGCGACCGCGCACACCCGGCGGTCGAGCTCGGCGTAGTCCAGGCTCCCGCCCGGGTCGATCACCGCAGGCCGGTCGGGGTGGCTGTGCACCCGCTGCCGGAACAGCCGGTAGAGGTCCTGGTCCGGGTAGTGGCCCTGCGCCGACCAGGTGCGCCGCAGCTCCTGGGGCACCAGATCGGGCAGTTCGACGCCCCGCCGGGAGAGCCAGGGCCCGCGCTCGTCGGCCGTGCGGTGGCCGGGCACGCGGTCGCCGGGCGCACGGCGCCGGGTCGGTGCGGTCATCGGTGGAACTCCCAGGGGGCGCGGGGCAGCAGGCAGCCGTCGCGGTGGAGGGCGTCGGCGAAGCGGGGGTCGGCGGCCAGCTCGGCGGGTGTCGCCGGGCGGGCAGCGGGGCCGGGCGCGGGCGCGGCGGACGCGCAGGCCGGGGAGGCCGTGTCGAGCAGGGTGACGGCGGCCGACCAGAGCGAGGTCTCCACCCGCTGGCCGCGGCCCGTGACGGTGCGCGCCAGCAGTGCGGCGAGCACCGCCTCGGCGCTGATCAGGCCGCCGAAGACGTCGGTGATGGTCATCAGCGAGGGCGCGGCCGGCCGTCCGGGCGGGGTGACCAGGGCCGCCAGCCCGCTGTGCGCCTGCACCGGGTAGTCGGTGCCGAACGGTGCCTTCGCCCCGAACACCTCGCCCCAGCCGGAGGCCCAGGCGTGCACCAGCCCCGGCCGCTCGGCGAGCAGCCGCTCCGCGCCCAGCCCGAAGGCCTCGGCCTTGCCGGGGGCGAGGTTGTGCAGGAAGACGTCGGCCGTGTCGACCAGTTCGCGGATCGTGCGCTGCCCGCCGGGCGAGCGCGGATCCGCCTCGACCACCTGCTTGCCGTGGTTGAGCGCGTGGAACCGGGCCGAGACCTCGCCCGTCATCGGCGGCACCCCGCGCAGCGGGTCGCCGCCGAGCGGCTCCACCCGCACCACCCGGGCGCCGAGCAGGGCGAGCAACCGGCTGGCCAGCGGCCCCTGCAGGCGCCGGGTCAGCTCCACCACGACCACTCCGTCCAGCGGTCGCCCCGGTGGTCCCGGTGGTCCCGCTGCGCGCTGCTCGCCCCGGGGGCCCGGCGGGCCGACCGCACCGGGCGCCGGGGCGATCCGCCACGGCGGCCCCGGGTGGCCGGCGGGGCCGCCCGTGCGGACCGGGAGGATCCCGACACCCGCGGCGGTCGCCGCCGCGGCGAGCTCGTGGTACGGCAAAGCGGCGGTGGCCGCGCAGAGTTCGGCGGGCAGTGAACAGCGAGCGGTGGCGTACCGCAACTGGAAGGGCGGCCAGCCGCGCCCGATCACCCGGCGGTCGACGCCGAGCCGCGACCAGAACGCCAGCCACTGGCCCGGCTCCAGCGCCTCGATCTCGAACCGCACGCCGTCGACACTGCTGAACGGCGGCCCGTCCACACCAGGCCCGTCCACGGCTCCCGGTGCCCGCGCCGGTTCCGCCCGCTCCTCGAACTCCGCCGCTTCGTCGGCGGTGGCCGCCGCGATGTACTGGCCGACCGTCACCAGCGCCGCTCCCGCGACGGAGGTGCGCACCTCACGGACCGGGTGCCCGTGGAGCCCCGCGTACCTCGCGGCGAGCAGGCCCTGCACCGCCAGCACCCCGGCCGCCGCGCTCGCGTAGTCGATGCCGAGCGGTGTCGGCCGGCCGTAGCGCCGCCCGTGCACCGCGCTGATCCCGCAGGCCGCCTGGACCCCGGCCTCGTCGGCGAGCGGGAGCCGCACCGGCCCGGCCCAGTCGATCACGCAGTCGACGCCCGGTGCTCCGGAGCCGCCGAGCCCCAGCCACCCCGCCGCGCTCCCGCAGCTGCGCTCCGCGGCCCGAGGCGGCGCCGCCGTGCAGCCCAGCGCCAGCAGGTGACGGGTGGCCAGCCGAACCGCCGTGCCGGTACCGGCCGTTGCCAGCGGTACGCCGGTGAGCGGGGCGGTCGGGGAAGGCGTGCTGCCGGATCGGCGAAGGAGCGAACCGTCGGCCACGGCGGGCCAGTTCGCGCTGCTCCGTGGCATCGGTCCTCATGGGGGTGACAGCGGGCGGCGGAAGGTGCGGGTGAGCTTGATGGGGCACGGATGAACTCGCGTGCCCTCTGTGACGAGAGTATCACTTGAGGTGATGGCTGATGATCGAGCGCCCCGCGCGCACATTCCCGCCCGTCGAGTGAAAGAGAGCACAGTGCAGGCCTCTCCCGGAGCGCTTGCGGATCATGGCACAATGACGGCAGAACCAAGCAGCAGTACAGAGCAGTGCAATCAGTGACGTTCAGCGCACTCCGGGGTCGGTGAAAATCCGAACCGGCGGTTACAGTCCGCGACCCGTCCGCAGCCAGCGGCCGGTTGACCAGGTGAAACTCCTGGACCGACGGTTAAAGTCCGGATGGGAGGCGTGCGCGACGGATCGAGCGGTGCCGTGGTCCCCTTCCCGGGGTGGCCGCGTTCTTCAGGCAGTGGCGCGGTGCGTCCACTCCCGTTCAGGGGTGGCGTCTCCGGCGTTGCGACGCCTGTGCTCCCGTTGGATCCGTGTCTGCTTCCCAGTCTTTGCCGCCCCGGAGTCCGCGCCTCTAGCGCGAGGAGAACCCGGGTGTTCACCGGCATCATCGAAGAGCTCGGCGAGGTCGTCTCCATCGAGGAGTTCGGCGATTCCTCGCGCATCCGCCTGCGCGGCCCCCTGGCCTGTACCGGTGCCCGCCACGGCGACTCCATCGCGGTCAACGGCGTCTGCCTCACCGTGGTCGACAGTCCCGAGGAACTCGGTTCCGGGAGCGGCGAGTTCAGTGCCGACGTGATGGCCGAGACGCTGCGCCGCTCCAGCCTCGGGGCGCTCGGGCCCGGTTCGCGGGTCAACCTGGAACGCGCGATGGCGCTCGGCGCCCGGCTCGGCGGCCACCTGGTCCAGGGGCACGTCGACGCCACCGGCGCCCTGGTCGGCCGCGAGCCCGGCGAGCTCGACGCGGACGGCAAGCCGCGCTGGGAGGTGCTGCGGTTCTCGCTCCCGGCGGACATCTCGCGCTACCTGGTGGACAAGGGCTCGATCACCGTCGACGGCGTCAGCCTCACCGTGGTGGAGGCCGCCGCCGACAGCTTCACGGTCAGCCTGATCCCGGCCACCCTCGCGCTGACCACCCTCGGGGCCAAGAAGGTCGGCGAGCCGGTCAACCTCGAAGTGGACGTGCTCGCCAAGTACGTCGAGCGACTGCTGGAGTCCCGGGCGATCCCCGGCCTCACCGCCGCCGGCCTCACCGTCGCCGGCCTCACCACCGCCTCCGACGAAGCCCCGAAGGACGCCTCGTGAACTGGCTCAACAGCGTCGCCTTCTCGATATTCGGTCAGCGCGTGCTGTGGACCGACATGATCGGCAACCTGCTCGGCCTGGGTGCGCTGGCGCTCGGCTGGCGTCGCTCGATCGCCAGCTGGCCGGTCCAACTCCTCTCCGGCGTAGTGCTGTTCGGCGCCTTCGCGACGGGCCACCTGTCCGGCCTGGCCGGCAAGCAGGTGATCGTGATCGTCACCGCGCTCTGGGGCTGGCTCCAGTGGCGGCGCGGCAAGCGCGACACGGGTGAGATCGAGGTCCGGTTCGCCACCTGGACCGAGCGCCTGCTGCTCGTCGGCGCCACCGCGGTGGCCACCGTGGGCCTGGCGCTGCTCTTCACCCACTACTCCTGGATGTCCTGGAGCCCGTGGTCCGACGCCTACATCTTCACCGGCACGCTGGCCGCGATGGTCGCCCAGGCCCGCGGCTGGGTGGAGTTCTGGATCGCCTGGATCGCCGTCGACGTGGTCGGCGTCCCGCTGGCCTTCAACAACGGCTACGCCTTCTCCGGCCTGACCTACAGCATCTACTTCGTCCTGGTACTGGCGGGCCTGCGCGCCTGGTGGCTGCGCAGCCGCACCCCCCGTACCGCCCCCGCCCCGACCTTCCAGGGAGTAACGGCATGAGCACCAGCTCCACTGACCTGACCCTCGACCCGGTCGAGCGCGCCATCGCCGACATCGCGGCCGGCCGCGCGGTGATCGTGGTCGACGACGAGAACCGCGAGAACGAGGGCGACCTGATCTTCGCCGCCACCGCCGCGACGCCCGAACTGCTGGCCTTCACCATCCGCTACACCTCCGGTGTGATCTGCGTGCCGGTCACCCAGGAGGACGCCGACCGGCTGAACCTGCCGCCGATGACCCGGGTGAACGAGGACCGCAAGGGCACCGCGTACACCGTCTCGGTGGACGCCCGCGAGGTGGAGTCCACCGGGATCTCCGCCGCCGACCGCGCGCTGACCGTCCGTCTGCTGGGTGAACCGGACAGCACCGCTTCGGACTTCACCCGTCCGGGGCACGTCTTCCCGCTGCGCGCCGTGGACGGCGGCGTCCTGGTCCGGCCGGGCCACACCGAGGCCGGCGTCGACCTGGCCCGGCTGGCCGGCCTGCCCCCGGCCGCCGCGATCTGCGAGGTGGTCAACGACGACGGCACCATGGCCCGGCTGCCCGACCTGGTCGCCTTCGCCCGCGAGCACGGCCTGGCGATCATCTCGATCGAGGACCTGATCGCCTACCGCCGCCGCACCGAGCAGCACGTGGACCGGGTCGCGGTCACCGGGCTGCCCACCCTGCACGGCGAGTTCACCGCCGTCGGCTACCGCAGCACCCTCGACGGGGTCGAGCACATCGCCCTGGTCGCCGGCGGCCTGGACGCCGAGGGCCGGCTGCCCGACGGCGAGGACGTGCTGGTCCGGGTCCACTCCGAGTGCCTGACCGGCGACGTCTTCGGCTCGCTGCGCTGCGACTGCGGTCCGCAGCTGCAGTCCTCCCTCGCACAGGTGGCCGAGGCCGGCCGCGGCGTGGTGCTCTACCTGCGCGGGCACGAGGGGCGCGGCATCGGCCTGGGCCCCAAGCTGCGCGCCTACGAGCTCCAGGAGCGGGGCCACGACACGGTGGACGCCAACCTGGAACTGGGCCTGCCCGCCGACGCCCGCGACTACAGCATCGGCGCCCAGATGCTCACCGACCTCGGGGTGCGCTCGCTGACCCTGCTCACCAACAACCCGGAGAAGCTCACCGCGCTCACCGACCACGGACTCAAGGTCAAGGGCCGCGAGCCGATCCCGGTGCAGGCGGGCGAGCACAACCTGGCCTACCTGCTGACCAAGCGCGACCGGATGGGCCACGACCTGCCGTGGCTCGTCGGCTGAACCCGTTTCGTCCCACCCGACGTACCGACCGGAAGGAACCACCATCGTGAGCGGCCACGGAGCCCCCGAGATCACCGTCGACAACGCCCAGGACCTGCGGGTCGCGGTGGTCGCCGCCCAGTGGCACACCCAGGTGATGGACGGGCTGCTGGACGGTGCCCGGCGCGCCCTGAAGGAGCTGGGGATCGCCGAGCCCACCGTGCTGCGGGTGCCCGGCACCTTCGAGCTGCCGGTCGCCGCCAAGCGCCTGGCCGAGCGCGGCTACGACGCCGTGGTCGCCCTCGGCGTGGTGATCCGCGGCGGCACCCCGCACTTCGACTACGTCTGCGAGGCGGCCACCCTCGGGCTCACCCAGGTCAGCGTCGACACCGGCGTCCCGGTCGGCTTCGGCGTGCTGACCTGCGACAACGAGGAGCAGGCGATCGACCGCGCCGGCCTGCCCGGCTCGGCGGAGGACAAGGGCCACGAGGCGGTCACCGCAGCGGTCGCCACCGCCGCCGCCCTGCGCGCGCTGGGCTGACGCGCGCCGTCACCGGGCGGGACGCCGACCGTCGAACCGGCGTCCACCTCGGTGTCCAGCACGGTGTCCACCGTGCGGGACGCTTTCCACCCGCCCCGCGATACCCCGTATGGTGAGAGCCATCATGGCTTCCAAGACATTCGAGGAGCTCTTCGTCGAGCTCCAGCAGAAGGCCGCCACCGGCGACCCCGCGTCCTCCCGTACCGCCCAGCTGGTCGAGCAGGGGGTCCATGCCATCGGCAAGAAGGTGGTCGAGGAAGCCGCCGAGGTCTGGATGGCCGCGGAGTTCCAGACCAAGGAGCAGACCGCCGAGGAGATCTCGCAGCTGCTGTACCACCTTCAGGTGATGATGGTCGCCCGTGGTCTGACCCTCGACGACGTCTACGCCTACCTCTGACCCGCCCCGCGCGCGTCCCACCGCAGTTCTCCCACGTTCCGTACCGCACCGCTCCCACAGCGAAGGACTCTCCTCTCATGCTGCGCATCGCCCTCCCCAACAAGGGTTCGCTCTCGGGTCCCGCGGCGGAGATGCTCCATGAGGCCGGCTACCGCCAGCGCAAGGACCCCAAGGAACTGGTCCTGGTCGACCCGGAGAACCAGGTCGAGTTCTTCTTCCTGCGTCCGCGCGACATCGCGGTCTACGTCGGTTCGGGCCGCCTGGACGTCGGGATCACCGGGCGTGACCTGCTGCTGGACTCCGCGGCCGGTGCCGAGGAGGTGCTGTCGCTGGGCTTCGGCGGCTCGACCTTCCGGTTCGCCGGGCCGGCCGGCTCGCCCAAGGACGTCAAGGGCCTGGAGGGCCGGCGGATCGCCACCTCCTACACCGGCCTGGTCGAGCAGCACCTGGCCGAGCACGGCGTCACCGCCACGGTGACCAAGCTGGACGGTGCGGTGGAGACCGCGGTGCAGCTGGGCGTGGCCGACGTGATCGCCGACGTGGTGGAGACCGGCACCAGCCTGCGCAATGCCGGTCTCGAGGTCTTCGGCGAGCCGATCCTGGTCTCCGACGCCGTGGTGATCCGCCCCAAGGGCGCCGGCGAGGACCCGCGGATCGAGCAGTTCATGCGCCGGCTGCAGGGCGTGCTGGTGGCCCGCCGCTACGTGCTGATGGACTACGACATCCGGGCCGAGAAGGTCGGCGAGGCGGTCGCGCTGACGCCGGGGCTGGAGTCGCCGACCGTCTCCCCGCTGCACACCGAGGGCTGGGTCGCGGTCCGTTCGATGGTGCTCCGCAAGGAGGCCCAGCGGATCATGGACGACCTGTGGGGGATCGGCGCCCGGGGCGTCCTGGTCACCAACATCCACGCCTGCCGCCTCTGACGTCCCCCTCGACGTCCCGCACGTGACCGGGAGTTCCACCGCCATGCCTGCCACCGCCGACAACCGCCCCGACGCGCCCGTGCTGCCCGCGCTGCCCACGGTGTGGGCCCCGCGCCGCAACCGCCTGGTGCTGCTGCCGGCCAGCGCGCTGCTGGTGCTGGTCTTCGGCGGCATGGCGGTGATCCTCCCGGCCAGCTGGCAGCTGAACGACCGGATCATGCTCACCCTGCTGGGCCTGGTCTTCGCCGGGGTGGGCCTGATGCTGGCCCGCCCCAAGGTGCTGGCCGACGCCGAGGGCATCACGGTGGTCAACTTCCTGCGCAGCCGTCGCCTGCAGTGGGCGGAGATCGTGCGGGTGAACCTGCGCCAGGGCGACCCGTGGGTCACCCTGGACCTGACCGACGGGACCTCGCTGGCCGCCGTCGGGATCCAGCCGGGCGGCGGGCGCGAGCAGGCGGTGCGGGCCGCCCGCGGCCTGCGCGACCTCGTCGAGGTGCACGGCGCGGCGAGCGAGCCCAGCACGGTCTGAGACCCGCTCCGACGGGTCCGGGAGCAGGCTCCAGGGCACCCCCACAGGTGCCAAGGTTTCGAACAGGTATCGTTTAGCCTGGTAAAGGCAGGGCAAAACCGCCCTGGCCCTGTGGCCCAGCGACCTGAGGAGTGACTCTCCCCCTCGATGGACGATCCGTCCGGCAGTAGTACCGCCGCCTCTCTCCCGAAACCCAGACCCTGGACCGATCGAGAGCAGGCGGCACTGTGATCACCGCCTGGCTGCTCCTGGGAGCGGCCGTTCTGCTGATTCTCGCCAACGGCCTCTTCGTGGCCGCCGAGTTCTCCCTGGTCACCGTGGACCGCAGCGCGGTCGAGCGGGCCGCCCAGGGCGGCGACCGCCGAGCGGTGGGCCTGCGCAAGGCGCTGCGCCACCTCTCCTTCGAACTGTCCGGCGCCCAGCTCGGCATCACCGTCACCTCCCTGGTGGTCGGCATGCTCGCCGAGCCGGCGCTCTCGGTGCTGCTCGGCCCGGTGCTCACCGGGATCGGTGTGCCCGAGGGAGCCGCCACCGGCGTGGCCGTGGTGGTCGGCATGCTGGCCGCCACCGTGCTGCAGATGGTGATCGGCGAGCTGGTCCCGAAGAACTGGGCGATCTCCCGCCCGTTCCAGGTGGCCCGGGCGCTGGCCGGCCCGCAGCGCGCCTTCTCCGCGGTGTGCCGCCCGCTGATCGCGGGCCTCAACGGCAGCGCCAACCGCCTGGTGCGCTCGCTCGGGATGGAGCCCACCGAGGAGCTGGAGCACGCCCGCACCCCCGGCGAACTGGCTTTCCTCGCCCAGCACTCGGCCAGGGCCGGGGCGATAGAGGAGGACGCCGCGCTGCTCTTCGTGCGTACCCTGAGCCTGGCGGAGCTGACCGCCCAGAGCGTGATGACGCCCCGGGTGGACGTCGCGGCGCTGCAACGCGACGCGACCGCCGCCGACGTGGTGAACCTGACCCGGGCCACCGGCTTCTCCCGCTTCCCGGTCTACCGGGACAGCCTGGACGAGGTCACCGGGACGGTCACCCTCAAGGACGCGCTCGGCGTGCCGCCCGAGCGCCGCGCCGAGGTGCGGATCGCCGAACTGGCGGGCGCGCCGCTGCTGGTGCCCGAGACCCTGCCGGCCGAGCAGCTGCTCGACCAGCTCCGCCGCCGCCAGCCGATGGCCATCGTGATCGACGAGTACGGCGGCACGGCGGGCGTGGTGACCCTGGAGGACATCGTCGAGGAGATCGTCGGCGAGGTGCGCGACGAGCACGACCCGGGCACCACCCCCGAGCTGCTCGCGGTGCCGCCGGTGGCCGGCCGCCCGACCTGGCTGGCCGACGGGCGGGCCCGGATCGACCAGCTGGAGAGCATTGGCCTGAACGCCCCGCACGGGCCGTACGAGACGCTGGCCGGCCTGCTCGCCGACCGGCTCGGCCGGCTGCCCGCCCCCGGTGACCAGGCGGACCTGCCCGGCTGGGAGCTGACCGTGCAGGCCGTGGACCGGCACCGCACCAGCCGGGTGCGCCTGGTGCGCCTGCCCGAGGCGGGGGAGTCGAAGTGATCTTCCTGCAGCTCTTCGCCTCGGTCCTGCTGCTGCTCGGCAACGCCTACTTCGTCGGCGCCGAGTTCGCGGTGATCTCGGTGCGCCGCAGCCAGCTCGAACCGCTGGCCGAGGCCGGCGACAAGCGGGCCAGGACCATGATGGGCGCGCTCTCGCAGGTCTCGGCGCTGCTGGCCGCCGCCCAACTGGGCATCACGGTCTGCTCGCTGCTGCTCGGCGCGCTCGCCGAACCGACCATCGCCCACCTGCTGGAGGGCCCCTTCCAGGCGGTCGGGATCCCGGCACTGCTGGTGCACGGGGTCTCCTACGTGCTGGCGCTGGCCCTGGTGGTCTTCCTGCACATGGTGATCGGCGAGATGGTGCCGAAGAACGTCGCGCTGGCCGCTCCGGCACGGGCCGCGCTCCTGCTGGGCCCGCCGCTGGCGGGGCTGGCCCGGCTGCTGGCGCCGCTGATCCGGTTCCTGAACGCCTTCGCCAACCTGGTGCTGCGGGCCTTCAAGGTCGAGCCCAAGGACGAGGTGGAGTCGGTCTTCACCTCCGAGCAGCTGCTCTGGATCATGGCCGAGTCGCGGGCGGCCGGTCTGCTGGCCGAGGCCGAGCAGGAGCGTCTGGAGGACGCGTTGGAGCTGGGTCACCGCCCGGTCCGCGAGGTGCTGCTGCCGTTCGACCAGCTGGTCACGGTCGACCCGACGGTCACCGTGCGCCAACTGGAGCAGCTGGCGGTGGCCACCGGGTTCTCCCGCTTCCCGGTGCTCGACGCGGAGCAGCAGATCGTCGGCTACCTGCACATCAAGGACGTGCTGGAGCTGGAGGACCCGCAGGCGCCGGTGCCGGTGCGGCTGTGGCGGCCGGTCACCGTGGTGGGGGAGCGGATGCCGCTGGACGACGCGCTCACCGCGATGCGCCGCGCGGCGGCCCACCTGGCGGCGGTCACGGCGGCGGACGGGCGCACGCTGGGCCTGGTGACGCTGGAGGACGTGCTGGAGGAGCTGGTCGGCGAGATGCACGACCCGGACCACCGGCAGGCCGTCGCCTGACCGCTCGCCATGACCGCTCGCCATGACCGATGCCGGGGCCGACCCGGGCGCGCCGCTCGGGCCCGCCCGGGTCAGCCCCGTCCGTCGATCAGCTCGCCGTAGGCCTGCACCAGGTCGGGCAGCCGCAACGTCGCCAGGTCCTCCCGGTTCGGGCGCTCGCGGCACAGGGTGAGCCGCAGGTCGCGGTAGGCGCAGGACTTCTCGTAGAGGGTCCGGATGAACCGCCCGTTGCCCAGCTCGTCGATCCAGCCCTCGCCGACCACGTGGGCGCAGATGCTGGCCAGCTCGTCCGCCGCGTCCTCGTCCCAGCCGTCGCCGACCCGGGCGGCCAGCGCGCTGCCGATCGCGGTGAGCTCGGCGGGGCGGTAGCTGGGGAAGTCGACCCGGGTGGTGAAGCGGGAGTTGAGGCCGGGGTTGGCGGCCAGCAGGCGGTTCATCCCCTCGGGGTAGCCGGCCAGGATCACCACCAGCCGGTCCCGGTTGTCCTCGGCCCGCTTGAGCAGCACCTGCAGCGCTTCGTCGCCGTACGCGTCGCCCTTGCTGTAGCCGGAGTTGGCCAGGCTGTACGCCTCGTCGATGAAGAGCACGCCGTCCAGCGCCGAGTCGATCAGCTCGTTCGCCTTCACCGCGGTCTGACCGAGGAACTCACCCACCAGGTCGGCGCGCTGGGCCTCCACCAGGTGGTCCCCGGAGAGCAGGCCGAGGGCGTGGAAGACCTGGCCGAGAATCCGCGCCACCGTGGTCTTGCCGGTGCCGGAGGGCCCGGAGAAGACGAAGTGGCGCTTGGGCGGCTGCACCGGCAGGCCCTGCTCGGCCCGCAGCCCGGCCATCCGCAGCTGCGCGGAGAGCGCCCGCACCTGACGCTTGACCGGGTCCAGGCCGACCATCTGCTCCAGTGCCGCCAGTGCGGCGTCCAGCCGCCGCTGCCCGGCCGCCGGATCCTCGGGCGCGCCGGCGGCACCGCCCGCCCGGAGTGCGGCCGGTTCGCCACGGCCCGCCTCCTGGCCGGCACCGGGGCCACCGTCGGCGGGCAGGCCCTCGGCCGCCACGCCTTCGGTGGGCGCGCCGTCGCCGCCCCCGGCCTCGGTCCCGCCGGACCGCTCGGCCACCGGCCGATCGGTCACCTGGAGCGGCCCGGGGTCGGGCTCCTCGGCGCCGGTGCCGTTCTCCGGCCCCGCGCCCTCCAGCTCCCCGCCGCCGGGGAAGCCGGCCTCCGGACCGCCGCTCTCCGACCAGCCCGTTTCGCCGAACGCGCCCTCACTGAACGCGCCCTCGCCGTAGCCCGGGTCGCTGTAACCGCCTTCGCCGAACGCCGTCTCCAGCACCCCGCCGGTCCCGCCGAGCAGGTCCAGCGCGGCGGTGTCCACCCCCGTCGGCTCCTCCGCCAGGCCCTCCCCGGCGCCGAAGGCGGGCAGCTCCTCCAGCAGTCCGAGACCGTCCTCGGCGGCGATCGCCGCCAGCCGGGCGGCGGTGTCCATGAAGGCCGGGTCGGCCCGGTGCACCGAGCGGTAGAGCGGCAGTGCGGCGGCGCTGCGCCCGGCGCCCTCGTAGGCCCGGGCCAGCCAGTAGCGCAGCTCCTTGCGCTGCGGCTGCTCCGAGCGGCAGCGGGCCAGCGAGGCGGCCAGCGGGGTCTGCGCCTGGGCGCACATGTCCAGGCGCACCCGGGCCATCCCGCCGAACAGTCCGGCCTCGATACCGAGCAGCGGGTCGTCGAGCAACTGGTCGGTGTCCCTGATGAGTTGCTCCCAGTCCTTGAGCAGGTAGGAGCGGCAGGCGTGCAGGAAGCGCACCGAAGGGTCCTGGTCGGCGGGCGGGCACTGGACCATCGCGCGGTCGAGCTCGGCCAGGTGCCGGCCGTCCAGCCAGTGCGAGGCGTGCGCCAGCGCCAGGTCCCGCTGGTCCTCCAGCACCGGCTGCACCCACCAGCCCAGCCAGTACCAGGAGCTGAGCGGGCGCTGGTGGCGACGGCGCTGTTCGCCGAAACGTTTCTTGTGGCGGTGCATGGCCAGCAGCGCGCCCGAGGTGTCGCAGCGCAGCGCGTGCAGGCCGAGCCAGGCGTCGGCCATGCTCGGGTCGAGCCGGACGGCGGTGCGGAACTCCTCCTCGGCGCGCGCGTAGGCGCCGGCCGTGTAGGCGTCCATCGCCCGCAGCCAGGCCCGGTCGGCGGGCCCGTAGGGCCCGGTGCCGCCGGAACGGTCAAGACTGGTCACTCACGCCCCCCGTGGTGTGCACCGAGGCCCGGTCGTTGGCGGGTCAGCGCCGTGCACCCCGGACGCAGCAGCGTCTGCCCGGAATCGTACCCGCGTGACGCTGATCCGGAAGAGTGCCGTGCAAGTCCAAATCACTGGTACGCGTTGACCGTTGGCGTACTGACGGTTTGCTGTCGTGTCTGCTCGGGACCATGCCCAGCGCGGGCCGCCGGAAAACGGCGCGGCACCTCCGGCTCACGGGGGAACGAGTCGGAGGTGCCGCGTCTAGTTGCGAGATCAACAATCTCGCTCCGTGGAAAAACCTAGTTCCTTCGGCTGTCCCCGGTCAAGCGACCGCTTAGTGGGCCGCTCGAGCGATCACCGGGCGCGGTCGCGGCTGGTGGGAGCGGTTCACCGGTGCGCCCGTCCACCAGCAGGTCCGCGTGCGGACGGCTCGGGTCGGCGGCGAAGTGCGCGTTCTCGGCGCTCGACCAGTCCGCCCAGAACGCGGCCAACTCCGGCCCGTCCCGGCGCAGTCCGCGGGCCCTGGCGTCGGCGGCGGGCAGCTCCATCCAGATCAGCGCGGCCAGCGCGGGCCGCACCGCCCGCCGCCCGGCGCCCACCCCTTCCAGCAGCACCACCGGAGCGGGGGCGATCTCGCGCGCTCCCCGGAAGCGCCGGGCACCCCAGTCGTAGGCCTCGAACCGGGCCTTCGCCCCGTGGGCCAGTGGCGTCAGCACCCAGTCCCGCAGCCGTCCGGTCCACTCGAAGAACTCCTGGTGGGTGGCCAGGTCGTCCAGGTGCACCACCGGTGCGCCGCCCAGCGCCTCGGACAGCCGGCCGGCGAAGGTGGTCTTGCCGCTGCCCGCGTGGCCGTCCACGGCGACCAGCCGCACCGCGCCGCAGGACGGTGGCAGCGCCCGCAGGCGGTCGGCGAGGGCGGCGAGCTCGGGGCCGCGGCCGTGCGGGTGATCCATGGAGCTACTGTACGGGCGCTGACCTGTGGCTTTGGGCCTGATGGCCGATTGTCGGCGGGAACAGGCGAGGGTGAAACGGGAGGGTCGTGACGGATTGCCCTTGATCGGGCATACTCGCTTGGCCAGACACGTGAACGCCCGTTCACCGCGACCCGGTCGCGGGGGTTCACCCAGCTCCCCCACCCTGCGCCCGACGGACACCCCGGGGCCCGACCGAGGAGGCGACCACCTCATGAACGCCGCACCCCCCAAGCCCGTGGAGCGCCGGCTGCCCAGCGACGAGGCCAGGGAACTGCTCGCGCTGACCCGCGAGCTGGTCGACCGCGAGCTGCGGCCCCGGGCCGCCGAGGACGAGGCGGCCGGCCGGTTCCCGCGCGAGGTGTTCCGGACCCTGGGTGAGGCGGGCCTGCTCTCGCTGCCCTACGCGGAGGAGCACGGCGGCGGCGCGCAGCCGTACGAGGTCTACCTGCAGGTGCTGGAGGAGCTGGCCGCCGGCTGGCTCGCGGTCGGGCTCGGGGTCAGCGTGCACACCCTGTCCTGTCACGCGCTGGCCGGTTTCGGCAGCGAGGAGCAGCGCAAGCGCTGGCTGCCCGGCATGCTCGGCGGCACCCAGCTCGGCGCCTACTGCCTCTCCGAGCCGCAGTCCGGCTCCGACGCCGCCGCGCTGCGCACCCGCGCCGACCGCTCGGCCGAGGGCGGCGACTACCTGGTGCGCGGCACCAAGGCCTGGATCACCCACGGTGGCCGCGCCGACTTCTACAGCGCGCTGGTGCGCACCGGCGAGGACGGCCCGCGAGGCATCAGCTGTCTGCTGATCCCGGGCGACGCGCCGAACCTCTCGGCCGCTCCGCCGGAGCACAAGATGGGCATGAACAGCTCGCCCACCGCCCAACTGCACTTCGACGGCGTCCCGGTGGCCGCCGACCGGCTGATCGGCGAGGAGGGGCAGGGCTTCCAGATCGCGCTCGCCGCGCTGGACTCGGGCCGCCTCGGCATCGCGGCCTGCGCGATCGGCGTGGCCCAGGCGGCGCTCGACCTGGCGGTCGAGTACGCGGGCAACCGCAAGCAGTTCGGCCGCCCGATCGCCGACTTCCAGGGCCTGTCCTTCATGCTCGCCGACATGGCCACCCAGATCGAGGCCGGGCGCGCGCTCTACCTGGCCGCCGCCCGCCGCCGGGATGAGGGCCTGGCCTTCTCCAAGGAGGCGGCGATGGCCAAGCTCTTCTGCACCGACACCGCGATGCGGGTGACCACCGACGCCGTCCAGGTGCTCGGCGGCTACGGGTACACCCAGGACTTCCCGGCCGAGCGCTACATGCGCGAGGCCAAGGTGCTGCAGATAGTGGAGGGCACCAACCAGATCCAGCGTCTGGTGATCGGCCGTCACCTCACCCGCGGCTGAGCCGGATCGGGCCGGGGCCGGAGCAACAGCCTCCGGCCCCGGCCCGACGCGTATCCGCCGGGCCCTGCCCCAACTCGCCCCGGGGTCAGAACACCTAGGCCGTCCGCTGCAGCGGCAGCGAGCCGGCCCCGCCCACGTGCGAGAACGGCTGGGTGCGCCAGTCGAGTTCGGCCGGCAGGGTGAGCAGCGCGTCCAGTGCGTCGGCCGGCTCGGCACCGGGTTCCGGCTCGCACTCGGCCAGGTCCTCGGCGGGCAGCCCCGAACCCGCGCACAGCGCGGGGGAGAACGGGTGCCAGGCGGTCCGCAGCACCGCGTGCTGCGGCAACTGCTCCTCGTCGCCCAGCAGGGCGATCGGGCGGTCGCACTCGGGACAGTGCACCCGGATGATCTCCCAGGTCTCGGCCTCGCCCGGATCGGTGCCGGGGATGTGGCCGAAGCCCGGGACGAGATCGTCGCCCTCCGGTTCTTCGTGCGACATCAGAGTGCTGTCGGCGCCGACGGCGCGCTGCTCAGCTGCAGGCATGTGATCCCCCTTGGATCTGGCCGGGCCAACTCGGCCGGGCCACCAGCAGCCTTTCCCTGTCCCACCCGCTCATAACCCTGCAGGTCGGCGCAGGGTGATGCACTCCGGTGTGGCCTTCGCCACATCCCGCTGGCATGTGCCGCCCGCCGCGACCCGGAGCGCCGGTACGGCACCGCCGCCGGATGCGCACGCCCCCCGGGCCGTCGCCCGCCGGCGCCGAGCGTGTCCGGCGCGCGCCGGGCTTTCGGGTAGGTTTGCGCCTTGTGGAGGATCTCGATCAGCGCATTGTCCAGTTGCTCGTCCAGGACGGGCGGATGAGCTACACCGACCTGGGTAAGGCCACCGGCCTGTCCACCTCGGCCGTCCACCAGCGGGTCCGGCGCCTGGAGCAGCGCGGCGTGATCCGCGGCTACTCCGCGATCGTCGACCCGGACGCCGTCAACCTGGCGCTGACCGCCTTCATTTCGGTCAAGCCGTTCGACCCCAGCGCCCCGGACGACGTCCCCGAGCGACTGGCTCCGCTGCCGGAGATCGAGGCCTGCCACAGCGTCGCGGGGGACGAGAACTACATCCTCAAGGTCCGCGTCGGCGCACCCGGCGACCTGGAGGACCTGCTGGCCCGCATCCGCAGCGCGGCCGGCGTCTCCACCCGCACCACGGTGGTGCTCTCCACCCCGTACGAGGCACGGCCGCCCAAGCTCTGAGCCGGCCGGTGCGGGCGGCCGGTCGGTCCAACTCACGGGGGTACCGTCCAGAACCGGGACAACTCGGGTGCAGACTGTCCCCTATGACCGAACGCACCTCCCGCACCGTGCTGCTGCGCGGCGGCACCGTCTACAGCCCGGCCGACCCCTTCGCCACCGCGATGCTGATCGAGGGCGAGCAGATCGCCTGGGTCGGCAGCGAGGGCGCCGCCGACGCCTACGCGAGCGTCGCGGACGAGGTGGTCGACCTCGCGGGCGCGCTGGTCACCCCGGCCTTCGTGGACGCGCACGTGCACGCCACCGCCGCCGGTCTCGCGCTCACCGGCCTGGACCTCACCGACTGCCCCTCGCTGGCCGAGGCGCTGGCCCGGATCGCCGACTTCGCGCGCGGTGCCGAGGGCGTGCTGATCGGGCACGGCTGGGACGAGACCCGCTGGCCCGAGGGCCGCCCGCCGACCCTGGCGGAGCTGGACCGGGCGGCCGCTGGCGCCCCGCTCTACCTCTCGCGCACCGACGTGCACTCCGCGCTGGCCACCACCGCGCTGCGCGCCCGCACCCCGGGCCTGGCCGAGCTGCCCGGCCACCACCCCACCGCGCCGCTGCGCGCCGACGCCCACCACGCCGTGCGCCGCGCCGCGCTCGACCAGCTGACGGACGATCAGCGCCGCGCGGCCCAGCTCGCCACCCTGCGGCGGGCCGCCTCGCTCGGCATCGCCGCGCTGCACGAGTGCGCGGGCCCCGAGATCTCCTCCGAGCACGACCTGGCCGCGCTGCTGGCGCTGGCCGCCGAGGAGCAGGGGCCGGAGGTCTACGGCTACTGGGGCGAGCTGAGCGAGCGCGGTGGCGTCGAGCGGGCCCGCCGGCTCGGGGCGGTCGGCGCGGGCGGCGACCTCTTCGTGGACGGCGCCTTCGGCTCCCGCACCGCCTGCCTGCACGCCCCCTACGCCGATGCCGCCGGGCCGGACGCCTCCCAGGGGGAGGTCCCGCAGACCGGCACCGCCTACCTGACGGCCGACCAGGTGGCCGACCACGTCACCGCGTGCACCGAGGCCGGTCTGCAGGCGGGCTTCCACGCGATCGGCGACGCCGCGGTCGACGCCGTGCTGACCGGCGTGCGCACGGCCGCCGACCGCCTGGGCGTGGCCCGGGTCAAGGCGCTGCGCCACCGGGTGGAGCACGCCGAGGCCCTGGACGACAAGACCATCGCGGCCTTCGCCGAGCTCGGCCTCACCGCCTCGGTGCAGCCGGCCTTCGACGCCGCCTGGGGCGGCGAGGAGGGCATGTACGTCCAGCGCCTGGGCAGCGAGCGGGCCCGCGCGCTCAACCCGTTCGCCGCGCTGCTGCGCGCCGGCGTGCCGCTGGCCTTCGGCTCCGACGCCCCGGTCACCGCGCTGGACCCGTGGGGCACGGTGCGCGCCGCCGCCTTCCACCGGACCCCCGAGCACCGGATCTCGGTGCGGGCCGCCTTCGCCGCGCACACCCGGGGCGGCTGGCGGGCGCTGGGCCGCGACCAGGAGGGCGTGCTGGTCCCGGGCGCCCCCGCCACCTACGCGCTGTGGCGTGCCGGCGAGCTGGTGGTCCAGGCGCCCGACGACCGGGTGGCCGGCTGGTCCACCGACCCGCGCTCCGGCATCCCCGGCCTGCCCGACCTCACCCCGGGCACCGAGCTGCCGCGCTGCCTGCGCACCGTGGTGCGCGGCCGGACCGTGTACGAGCGGGCACTCTTGGGCTGACCTGCGGATTCTCAGACAACGGCGACTTCCGGTCGGTGCCGCCCGGCGGGTACGGTCGTGCCAAAACCCAGCGCGGGAACCCGCGCGCCCGCCCGGCCGGAACCGCGTTCCGGCCGGGTTCCCGCACAGGTCCGACCCACGAAGGTCGGGTTCGGCACCAACGTCCGATTCAGCCAGAGAGATGGTGCGCAGGTGGCATTGCCCCTCGACGAGGCTCCGCACGCCCTTGACCCGGAGCCCGGGAAGAGCACGCCGCAGGAGCCGCAGCCCGCGCCGGCGGGCCGACTTCAGCGCCTGCGCACCAAGGTGCGCGGCGGCTGGCGCCGCAGCGCGCTGGCCGCCGCGGCCGGGCTCGCGCTGGCCGCCGCCTTCCCGCCCTACGACGTGTGGCCGCTGTCGGTGCTGGCGGTCGCCGCGCTGTCGCTGCTCACCCGGGGCCGCACCTTCCGCCAGGGCGCCTGGACGGGCTTCGCGTTCGGCCTGCCGTTCTTCCTGTGGCTGCTGGACTGGATCCGGGTGATCGGATCGGACGGCTGGGTGGCGCTCTCCGCCATCGAGG
The DNA here is from genome assembly GCF_035976515.1 of Kitasatospora sp. NBC_01302. Taxonomy (NCBI): domain Bacteria; kingdom Bacillati; phylum Actinomycetota; class Actinomycetes; order Kitasatosporales; family Streptomycetaceae; genus Kitasatospora; species Kitasatospora sp. NBC_01302. The sequence goes on along the minus strand of NZ_CP108404.1, from coordinate 1,569,837 downwards.
CGCTCTTCCTCTGGGCGCTGGGCGGCGGCCTCGCGCTCACCTCGCGGTTGCGCTGCTGGCCGCTGTGGGCCGCCTGCCTGTGGGTGACCGAGGAGTGGGCCCGCGACCGGGCGCCGTTCGGCGGATTCCCGTGGGGCCGGCTGGCCTTCGCCAACACCTCCAGCCCGTTCACGCCGCTGGCCGCGCTCGGCGGCGCACCGCTGGTCACCTTCGCCGTGGCGCTGACCGGCACGCTGCTCGGCTACCTCGCCCTGCCCTGGCTGCGCCGCCTGGCCGCCCGCCGCTCGGCCCCGGCGGTCGAACCGGCCGGCGGCCGGGGCGCTGGCCAGGGTGTCGCGGCAGCCGCTGATCCGGCCGCCGAGCCCGCTGCCGCCCCGCCGGCCGACCAGCGCGACGAGCCGGTCACCCCCGCCGCGCCGCGCCCCCGCCACCGGGTGCTGCTGCCGCTCGGCGCGGGTGCCTGCGCGGCGCTGATCGTGGTCAGCGGCTACGCCGTCCCGGTGCCCACCACCTCCAAGGACACCGCCAAGGTCGCGGTCATCCAGGGCAACGTCCCGCACCCCGGGATGGACTTCCTGGGCCGCCCGATGCAGGTCCTGGACAACCACGCCGCCGAGACCGAGGCGCTGGCCGCGAAGATCAAAGCCGGCCAGGCGCCCCAGCCCGACCTGGTGATCTGGCCGGAGAACTCCTCCGACCTCGACCCCTACAGCGACCCGCTGGCCTACGAGCGGATCACCGAGGCGGTGCGCACGATCGGCGTCCCCACCCTGGTCGGCGCGCTGGTGGACGGCCCCGACGCCCAGCACGTGCAGAACGAGGGCATCGTCTGGGACCCGATCAGCGGCCCCGGCGCGCACTACACCAAGCAGCACCCGGTCCCGTTCGGCGAGTACGTGCCGTTCCGCTCGGTGCTGGCGAAGGTGATCACCCGGTTCCAGCGGGTGGCGCACGACTTCTACCCCGGCAAGGGCACCGGCGTCATGCAGCTGGGACCGGCCCGGATCGGCGACGTGATCTGCTTCGAGGTCGCCTACGACGAGATCGTCCGGGACACCGTCAACGACGGCGGCCGGGTGCTGGTGGTGCAGACGAACAACGCCACCTACGCCCGCAGCGGGCAGCCCGACCAGCAGTTGGCGATGTCCAGGCTGCGGGCGGTCGAGCACGGGCGGGCCGTGCTGATCGCCGCGACCAGCGGCATCAGCGCGATCATCCGCCCCGACGGCAGCATCGAGAGCCGCACCAGTGAGCTCACCGCTGCCGCGCTCAGCGCCGACGTGCCGCTGCGCGACGGCAAGACGCTGGCGGACCGGCTGGGCGCGGCGCCGGAGTGGGCGCTGGCCGTCATCGGCCTGCTGGCCTGCGGCGCCGCCGTGCTGATCGAGCGCCGTCGCCGGCCCGGCAGCGGAACACAGCCGACCGCCGAACCGTTGTCCACGGTGGCGCCCTGAGCGCTCGGGAGCGGCCCGAGTGGCGGGCGGGGGCGTCGCGATGGAGTGGACTCGTACCGTGACCCAGCACGTTGACCCGACCCGCGTTCCCGGCCAGCCCGGGGCCCCGAGCCGCCGCCGCGGCCGACTGCGCCGTGTGCTGCCGCTGCTGGTGGCCGCCTGGCTGGTGCTGGAGATCTGGCTGGTGATCCAGGTCGCGTCGGTGACAGGGTGGCTGGCGGTGCTGCTCCTGCTGCTGCTCGGCGTCGTGGTCGGCGGGCGGCTGATCAAGCGCGCCGGGCTGAAGGCGCTGCGGGCGGCCTCCGCCTCCTTCGAACAGGGCGCGGTGCCGCCCTCGGGCGCGGCCGAGACGGGCACCAGCCTGACGGTGCTGGCCGGGCTGCTGCTGATCCTGCCCGGCTTCCTCTCCGACCTGATCGGGCTCACCCTGCTCTTCCCGCCGACCCGGTCGCTGTGGCGCCTGGCCGGGCGCCGGGCGGCCGTCCGGGTGCTGCGCACGCCCGGTGGCGGCGACCCGCTGGCCGACGCGCTGCGGCTGCAGGAGCAGATGCGGATCCACCGGCCCGACGGCAAGATCGTCCAGGGCGAGGTGGTCGACCCGGCCGATCACCAGGGCGGTGCCGGGTCGGCCTGGCGCCCGGGCGAGGACGACCAGCGACCGCCGCTGGGCCGCTGACGGAGCCCGACCCGACGGCCGGTCCGCGCCGTTGACGGCGCGGACCGGCCCGGGCGTCGGACGGCTCTCCGACGGCTCACAGAGAGCCCTCGGACCTCAGCGGTCCGAGGGCGTCCGACCGGACATGCACGTGGGCCCCGATCCGGATGGATCGGGGCCCACGTGTTCGTGCACTTCTGGTCAGGCGCTCTTACGGGTGTCCCGCGGGTGGACCGCCAGGTTCATCCCGCCGGAGCGGAGCACGGCCAGCCGCTCGGCCAGCACCTCCTCCAGCTCCTCGCGTGTCCGGCGCTCCATCAGCATGTCCCAATGGGTCCGGGTCGGCTTGGTCTTCTTCTCCTCCGGCTCGTCACCGTCGAGCAGGACGGCCTCGGTGCCGCAGAAACGGCACTCCCACACCGAGGGGATCTCCGCCTCGACGGAGAAGGGCACCTCGAACCGGTGTCCGTTCTGACATGCGTACTCGACGGTCTGGCGCGGAGCCAGGTCAATGCCACGGTCGGTCTCGTAGCTAGTGGCGCCGAGTCGCGTGCCTCGGAGAGCTCGCTCGCTCATGAATCGTGCCTCCAGGGCTTATGGCCCACAGGACTAGTTGGGGTCGCTGTCTTCGTCGTTCGGTCAACGCTCGACTTGCGACGAAGATTCCCGTCCCGGGACATGCGTCGTCTGTCGTGCCGCCCCTGTTTGTACCCATCTCCGTCCGATTTGTCACATCTGGACTGGGTTATCACCCTGAGTGTCACGAAATTCGCGCCCCGTGACCGAATCGGCTTTCTTAACGTGCAAGGACGGCTTGCCGGAGCGTATCGGGGTGCTTGCCGAATTGGCCATTCGTCCAGCTCATCCGGCTGCCGGTTCAGCGCGGGTTGCCCAGCTCCGCCTTGCGCAGCTCCACCCGGGACGCGGTGGCCCCGGCCGTCGGCGGGACGGCGGGCTGGGCCACCTGGGGCTGGTGCTGCGGAAGCGGCGGGGCGGCGGCCTCGATCCGGGTGTCGCGGTGCGGCAGCAGGGCGATCACCGCGTCCCGCAGCCGGGGCGGTGCCTCCTCGTCCAGCGGGTCGACGGTGGCCGGCACCTGGAGGCGGACCGGTGGCTGGCTGCCGATCCGGGCGTAGCCGCGCCCGGGCGGGGTGTGAGCGGCGGGCACCAGGTCCAGGGGCACGCCGAGGGCGAGCCGCAGGTCCTGCGCGCCGTGGCCGCCGAGCACCACCCGGGCCCGGGCGGCCGCCCGCACGGTGGGCGAGATCCGGTCCACCGCCTCGATCGCGTCCACCACCACCACGGTCACCCGGGCCGCCCGGCCCTGTCGCAGCGGCAGCTCCAGCAGGCCCTGCGGGTCGGGCCGGCCCTCGGCCTGGGCCAGCTCGGACAGCTCGGTGGGGTGGTCGAGCAGCAGCCACAACGGGCGGGTGGCGTCGGCCGGCGCGGGCTCGCCGTGGTAGCGGGCGGCGTTCAGCGCGGCCAGCCGGCGCTCGGTCTCCCGGGCCGCCCAGTCGAGGGCGGCCAGCGCGCCGCGCAGGCTGGTCTCCACCGTGTGCACGCCCGGGCGGTTGACCAGGCAGGCGTGCTCGCCGGTGCCCGCGCCGTCGATCACCAGTACGTCGCCGTGGGCCAGCGCCTGGAGCGCGATGGTGCGCAGCAGGGTGGAGGTGCCCGAGCCGGCCGAGCCCAGCGCCAGCAGGTGCGGCTCGCCCGAGCGGGCGCCGGTGCGCCAGATCACCGGTGGCTGGTGGCCCGAGCCGCCGTCGTGGCTGACCGGGATCATCCGCTGGGTGGCCTGCGGGTCGGTGAAGCCGAGCACGATCTCGCCCGGCGTGGTCACCCAGGTCTGCGCGGGGACGTTGCCGGGCAGCGGGGCCAGCGCGGTGATCTGCAGGCGGCTGCACTCCAGGTCCCAGTCGAAGCGGTACTCCCGGGCCCGGCCCGCCTTGGCCTGCACCACCTGCTCGATCCGGGCCCGGGCGGCGGGTTCGGTGTCGGTGAAGTAGGCCGGGTAGCCGAGCTCCAGGCCGGCGAGGCGGCCCTCGCCGTCGAAGGACCAGGTGGCGAAGGCGTCCTGGTACCGGCCGTCGGGGCGGTAGAGCGGGCAGACGTCGTCCGGCGCGGCCAGGTAGGGGGTGAGCGCGGCGTAGAGCGCGGGCAGCTTGACGTCGGCCGGGTCGGGCTCGGGGACGGGGGCGGGCTTGCGCTCGCGGCCGCTCCAGGCGGCGCTGGCCACCAGGGCGACCACCGCGAAGAGCGGCCCGTGCGGCAGCAGCACCACGCCGACCAGCGCGGCGACGGTGAGCAGCAGCGTCGGGCCGCGCCGCTCCTTGGGCGTGGCCTGCCAGCGGGATCTGGCCCAGTCGGTGTGCCGGCGCAGGCCGCGCGCGATCAGGGTGAGCGGCGCGAACATGTCGGCGGCGTGGTCGCCCGCGGTGCGGGCGAGGTCGCGGCTACGGGTCAGGTGGCGATTGAGGGACATGGTCCTGTGACTCCCCGGGCGATCGGACGGGCTGGGCGGCGGGACGGCCGCTGTCCGCCGCCGGCTGGCGGCGGGCCGGCGGCGGCCCGGGGCGGTGGGACCCGCACCCGGACCGCCGGTGCGCGGCTCAGAACTTCAGGCCGCCGACCAGGTTGGCCAGGCTCGCGCCGCCGGCCTGGATGCTCGGCGCGATCGCGGTGCCCGCGAGGTAGAAGCCGAAGAGGGCGCAGACCAGGGCGTGCGGGACCTTGAGGCCGTCCCGGCGGAAGAAGAGGAAGGCGATGAAGCCGAACAGGACGACGCCGGAGATGGAGAGGATCACGGGGACTGCTCCTCGGTGAGGCGGGACAGGGGCCACTGCCGTGGACTGGCAGCGCCGGGGCGTTCCCCTGCTGCCACACAGTTGGGACAGTGTCACGGAAAGTGCCACAATCGTGACAAAAAGTAATAGATGATGGAACGGGGCAAATGGGTGGTCTTCCGGCGAACCCGCAGGCCGGGGGTGGGAACGCGGGTTCGGGCCGGCGCCCGGTGTGGGCCGGGCGGGCGGTTTTCCCGCCTTTTCCGTCGCGGTGGGTGTGACCGGCGTGAATCTCCCGCGGCGCGCCGAATTCGCTCGAACGGCGGCGCGGCCCGGGCCCACGCGTGTCGGGTCGGCGTCCTGCGGGACGGGGCTTGCCGGGCGGGCCCCAGGGCGGGCTCTGGTCACGAAGATCGCGGACGACTACCGTTCCGAGGGCTGGACCGCTGGTGTCCGCCACCGATCGAAAGGGCTTGTGATGACCGACTCAGCCGAATCCCTGCCGTCCGCCGCCGGCGCCGAGGAGCCCGAGGAGGCCGCGCTGATCGAGCTGGCCGGCCGGATCTTCGAGGCCGCCCGCGGTGGCGACGCCGAGGCGCTGGGTGCCTTCCTGACCGCCGGGGCTCCGGTGAACCTGGCCAACGACCGCGGTGACACGCTGCTGATGCTGGCCGCCTACCACGGCCACGCCGCCGCCGTGCGCCTGCTGCTCGACCGCGGTGCCGACCCGAACCAGGCCAACGACCGTGGCCAGACCCCGCTGGCCGGTACCGTCTTCAAGGGGGCCGACGAGGCGCTCGACGCCCTGCTGGCCGGTGGCGCCGACCCGCACGCCGGTCAGCCCTCGGCCTTCGACACGGCCCAGATGTTCGGCAAGCAGGAGCTGGTGGAGCGGTTCTCCGGCCGCTGAACCACGCGTGGCGGCGGTTCCCGGCGGGGTGGTGCCGCGGGTGCTTGGTAGAGGAAAAGGTCCAATCATCGGATAATCCGGTGGCCTTATGATTGCCGTCATGGAGCTGCGGATCACCGGATACGACCACCCCGACGCCGAACTGCTGACTGCGGAGGTGCAGCAGGAGTACGTCCGCCGTTACGGCGACATGGACATCACCGAGATGCGGGCCGAGCACTTCGCGGACCCGCACGGGGTCTTCGTGGTCGGCTATCTGGACGGTGTGCCGGTCGCCTGCGGCGGCTGGCGGGTCAAGGACAGCAGCTATCCGTACCTGCGTGACGGCGATGTCGAGCTCAAGCGGATGTTCGTGGTCCCGACCGCCCGGGGCCGGGGCCTGGCCCGGCTCGTGCTGCGCCACCTGGAGGCGGCGGCCGGCGCGGCCGGGCGCACCCGCGTGGTGCTGGAGACCGGCACCGAGCAGCCCGAGGCAGTGGCGCTGTACGAGTCGGAGGGATACCGGCCGATCACCAAGTTCGGCGTCTACCGGGATGCCCCCGAGTCCATCTGCCTGGGCAAGGAGCTCGACCCCCGCTGAATTCCGCGCGCGGTGCCGCCGATTGGCTGGTTACTTGACTGATGACGGTGAATTATCCGTACTCCGGTCGTGGGGAACTGCCATCAGGTGGCGGAAGATTCGTGAATTGGGCGGTTGGACTGGGTTAGCGTCGTCCTCGCTGCGTCCTTGGGCACTCCCGGTAAACCCGGGGGTGCCCGTCCCTGTCCAACCCCTATTTCTCGGGAGACACCGTGCACGACAATTGCCAGCCGGAAAGCACTGCGGTCGCCGCCGACGGGGTCCAGCTCGCGGTGAACGCGCTCGCCGAATTCCCCGTCAAGGGTGGGGCCGGAAACATGGCCGGGCGCATCGCCGCGGCTGCCGACCTGTGCCGGGCGGTGGACAAGGCGCTGGACACCCTGGTGGTGCGGATCGCGGCCGAAGCCGCCGAGGAGGGCTGGACCGCGGGCCGGATGCGGGCCGCGAACGCCGGCTACCACGCCCGCCTGGAGCAGGCCCTGGCCGGGCCGCGGCGCAGCGCCGGCTCGGTCGGGGCGGCCGCCCGCACCCAGGCCAACGGGTGAGGGGACACCACATGACGACGCACCGCAACGCCCACGTCCTGCACTGCCCCACCCGCTGGAGCGATGTCGACCAGAACGGGCACATCAACAATGCCCGACTGGTCGGCTACATCCAGGAGGGAATCTACGACCTCTTTCACCACCACGCGCAGGCCGTTCAGGATTCGCTCTTTTCGGCGGGTTTCCTGATCGCCCGGCACGAGATCGATTATCTGGAACAGTTGCACCACCGGCCGGAACCGCTGCTGGTGCGGTTGATGGTCGAGCGGCTCGGCCGCAGTTCGGCACACGTTCGGGTGGACGTCTGCCGTGACCCGTTCACCTACATGACCGCACGGACCGTCGTGGTGGCCAGGGACCGCGCCTCGGGGCGGTCGCGCAAGCTCAGCCAGCCCGAGCGGCGGTTCCTGTCCGACTATCTGACGGTCACCCCGTCGGTGATGGCCGCCAGCAAGCCGCGGGTGCCGACCCCGTCGGTGCTGGCCGGTTCCAAGCCGCGGATGTCGACGCCGTCCGTGGCGGCCGGCCCCAAGCCGGTGACGGCCCGCTCGGTGCTCACCTACCAGAGCACCTCCGCGACCCGCCCCGGCACCGTGCCGCGCGGCCAGGGCCAGCAAGTGCGCAAGGTGCCGCTGCCGAGCCGGCTGCCGGCCCGGGTGCTCTGCCGGGCCTGACCCGGTGCCCGCCGCGGCCGGACCCCGTCGGGGCCGGCCGCGGCCGCCGGGTCCGCGCACTCAGTCCAGCACGGCCTGTGCGTCGATCTCCACCAGCATCACCTCGTGGGGCAGTTCGACGAAGACCGTGGTGCGGCACGGCTTGACCCCGCCGGGCGGCAGGTTCTCCTCGATGAAGGCGGCGTAGGCCTCGTTCATCGGCGCGAAGTGGGCGCGCTCGGTCAGGTAGACGCGGAACATCACCACATCCGCCACGGTGGCGCCGCCGGCGGCCAGGATCGCCTTGATGTTCTCCAGGGTGCGCCGGGTCTGCGCCCGGACGTCACCCTCGTGGAGGTAGGTGCCGGTGGCCGGGTCCTGCGGGCCCTGCCCGGAGACCTGCAGGATCGGGCCCTTGCGCACGCCCTGGGAGAACACCCAGGCCGGGGCCGGGGCGCCGTCGGTGCGGATCTCGGTCTTCTCGCTCATGCTGCTCTCTCGGGGGTTCGGGGGCGGTGGGTTCGGGGGCGGTCGGTTCTGGGGTGCTGGTTCTGCGGATGCCGGTTCCGGGGGCGGCGGTTCGGGGTGACGCTCCGATCGCGCCGACGGCCGCTCAGCAGGCGCCGCAGGCGGCGGAGACCGCGGCGGTGGTGGCGAGCAGTTGGGGCAGCAGCTCCAGCACCTGCTCGTAGGGCAGTACCAGGTCGGGCACCGAGAGCGAGGCCGCCGCGACCACCCGCCCGGTGGCGTCGCGGATCGGGGCGGCCACGCAGTTCATGAACGGCTCGTGCTCGGCCCGGTCCTGGGCCCAGCCCTGCTGGGCCACCTGGGCCAGCTCGGCCAGCAGCGCCTTCGGCGTGGTCAGGGTGCGCTCGGTGAAGGGCGTGAACGTCAGGGCGGCCACCAGCTTCTGGCGCTCGGGCAGCGGCAGGTCGGCGAGCAGCACCTTGGCCACCGCCGCGCAGTGCATCGCCACCGGCAGCCCGATCCGGGAGTACATCCGCACCGGCTGGCGGGACTCGAACTTGTCGATGTAGACCACCTCGCCGCCCTCCAGTGCCGCCAGGTGGACGGTCTGGCCGGTGGCCGCGTTCAGCTCGGCCAGGTGCGGGGCGGCGGTGCGGCGCACCGAACGCTGCTCCAGGGCCCGGCTGGAGAGGGCGAACAGGCCCGCGCCCAGGTGGTAGCGGAACTCGCCGTCGCGGTAGACCAGCCGGGCCTCCTCCAGGCTCTGCAGCAGCCGCAGCGCGGTGGTCTTGTGCACCCCGAGCAGCCCGGCCAGCTGCTCCAAGGAGCGCTCTCCCTCGGCCAGTTCGGTCAGCAGGGTGAGCGCGCGGGTGACCGTCTGGCTCATCCGGCACCGCCCACGGGGGTCTCCACGCCCGCCGGGTGGACCCGGGTGGCCGCCCACTGGGCCTCGGTGGCGCCGAGCAGCGCCGCCACCAGGTCCGGTGGCGGCAGGGTGCCCTGGTCGCCGGCGGAGGTGAGCGCGGCGGCTGCGGCCAGGTGGCCCAGCCGCAGCCGCCGGCGCTGGTCGAAGCCGCGCAGGGTGCCGGCCAGGTAGCCGGCGGCGAACGCGTCGCCGGCCCCGGTGGGCTCCACCACCTCGACCCGCAGCGCCGGTTCGCTCACCCGCCGGCCGTCCGCGTCGATCGCCGTGACGAGCCGGCCGGCGTCCTTGACCAGCACGGTGGCGGGGGAGGGCAGCAGGGCGCGCAGTTCGTCCGGGTCGCCGGTGCCGAGTGCGGCGGCGGCCTCGTCGGCGCCGAGCAGGACCAGGTCGGCGGCGTCCAGCAGGGCGGGCAGCACGGCCGGGTCGCGGTGCTGCCAGAGCGCGGGGCGCCAGTTGAGGTCGAAGCTGACCAGCCGCCCGGCCCGCGGCGCCGCCAGCAGGGCGCGGACCAGCGCCAGGCAACTGTCCGAGAGCGCGGCGGTGATGCCGGACAGGTGCAGCAGCCGGGCGCCGGCCAGCAGGGCGGCGACCGCGGGCTCCGCGAGCAGCTCCGGGCCGAGCGCCGCGGCGGCCGAACCGGTGCGGTAGTAGTGCAGCCGGCTCTGTCCGGGGCCCAGGTCGTGCGGGTGCGGCCCGGCGCTGCCGACCTCCTTCACGTACAGCCCGGTGGGGCGGTGCGGGTCGAGGGCCACCGCGGAGGTGTCCACCCCGTGGGTGGCCAGCGCGGCGAGCAGCCGCCGCCCGAAGCCGTCGGCGCCGACCCGGCTGAGCCAGGCCGTGGGCACGCCGAGCCCGGCCAGCGCACAGGCGACGTTCGACTCCGCGCCGCCGACCCGGCTGTGGAAGCTCTCCACGGCCTCCAGCGGTCCGGGCCGGTCGGGGAGCAGCACGGCCATCGATTCACCGAGGCAGACGGCTTCCACCGTTGTCACCAGGCGCTCCCTTCGTTGACCGGTGTCGTCCCGCATGTTAGAACGGCATAGCAACATATGCAAAGGATGTTGCAACATATGCAACGACACACGTCAAGGGCGGTATAGGGCGCAGTGGTGGAGCAGCGGACAGCAGGGATCGACCGGGCCGCGGTGGCCGCACTCGCGCAGGAGCGGCTGGACTGGCGGTTCAAAGCCGTCCCGGCCGAGGCCTGGGGGCTGACGGTGCGCGAGTACCTCGCCACCGGCCCCACCCTGGACCAGCTCGCCACCCCGCTGCTGACCCTGGACGCGGGCGCGCTCGACCACAACCTGCACACCATGGCCGACTGGTGCGCGCGGGCCGGTGTCCGGCTCGCCCCGCACGGCAAGACCACCATGGCCCCGGCGCTCTGGCAGGCCCAGCTGGACGCCGGGGCCTTCGGCATCACGCTGGCGAACCTGTCGCAGCTGCGGGTGGCCAGGGCCTTCGGGGTGAGCCGGGTGCTGGTCGCCAACACGCTGCTCGATCCGGGCGGACTGGCCTGGCTGGCCGGCGAGTTGGACGCGGACCCGGACTTCCGGGTGAGCAGCTGGGTGGACTCGGTGGCCGCCGTCCAGCAGATGGACCGGGCGCTGCGGGCCGCCGGGGCCGAGCGCCCCCTGGACGTGCTGCTCGAACTCGGTGGCCCCGGTGGGCGCACCGGCGCCCGTGACCAGGCCACCGCGCTCGCCGTGGCGCGGGCGGTCGACCAGGCGCCCACCCTGCGGCTGACCGGCGTCGGCGGCTACGAGGCCGCGCTCGCGCACGACAGTACGCCCGCGGGCCTGGCGGCGGTGGAGGCATACCTGGCCGCCCTGGTCGAGCTGCACGATGCGCTGCGCGCCGCCGGCCTCTTCGCCGCGGCGGACCAGGTGCTGGTCAGCGCGGGCGGCAGCGCCTACTTCGACCAGGTCGCCCGGGTGCTGGCGCCACTCGCCGGCGCCCACCGCGACACCGTCGTGGTGCTGCGCTCTGGCGCCTACCTGGCGCACGACGACGGCTTCTACCGCGCGATCTCGCCGCTGATCCGCGGTGCGGGCGGCCGGCCGCTGCGCTCCGCGCTGCACGGCTGGGCCCGGGTGGTCTCGCGCCCCGAGCCCGGTCTTGCGCTGCTGGACGGCGGCAAGCGCGACTTTCCGGCCGACCTGGGTCTGCCGGAGCCGCAAGTCACCCGTGCCGGACGGCCGTTGGCCGGAGCCGTGACCGCCCTCAACGATCAGCACGCGTTCCTGCGCGACAGCGACGCCGAGATCGGCGAGGTGGTCAGGCTCGGCCTGTCCCACCCCTGCACGGCCTTCGACCGCTGGACCCTGATCCCGGTGCTGGACGACACGACGGCCGAACACCCCCGGGTGGTCGACCTGGTGCGGACCTTCTTCTGATGTCCGGCCTGCTCTTCCGCGGGGCCACCGTGGTCGACGGCACCGGCGCGGACCGCTACCGTGCCGACGTGCTGGTGCGCGACGGCGTGATAGCCGACCTGGGTCAGGGGCTGACGGCACATCAGGTCGTCGATGCGCACGGGCTGGTGCTCGCACCGGGCTTCATCGACATGCACAGCCACTCCGACCTGCGCGTGCTGGTCGAACGCGACCACCTCTCCCGGGTCACCCAGGGCGTCACCTGCGAGGTGCTCGGCCAGGACGGCCTGTCCTACGCCCCGGTGGACGACCGCACACTGCCCGAGCTGCGCCGCCAACTGGCCGGCTGGAACGGCGATCCGGCCGGTTTCGGGTGGGACTGGCGGACCGTCGGGGAGTACCTGGACCGGCTGGACGCGGGCATCGCCGTCAACGCCTGCTACCTGGTCCCGCACGGCACGCTGCGCACCCTGGCGCTGGGCTGGGAGCGCCGCCCGCCGAGCCCGGCGGAGCTCGACGCGATGCGCGAACTGCTGGCCCAGGGGCTGCGCGAGGGCGCGGTGGGCCTGTCCAGCGGCCTGAGCTACACCCCGGGCATGTACGCCGACACCGACGAACTCGCCGCGCTCTGCGCGGTGGTGGCCGCCCACGGCGGCTACCACTCGCCGCACCAGCGCTCCTACGGCGCCGGCGCGCTGGCCGGCTACGCGGAGATGGTGGAGATCTCCCGGCGCACCGGCTGTCCGCTCCACCTGGCCCACGCGACCATGAACTTCGCGGTCAACCGGGGCCGGGCCGGCGAGCTGCTGGCCCTGCTGGACCGGGCCCTCGCGGACGGCCTGGACCTGAGCCTGGACAGCTACCCCTACCTGCCGGGCTCCACCACCCTGGCCGCCATGCTGCCCAGTTGGGCCACCGAGGGCGGCCCGGACGCCACCCTGGCCCGGCTCGCCGATCCCGCCGCGCGCGAGCGGATCCGGCTGGCGCTGGAGGAGCAGGGCAGCGACGGCTGCCACGGGGTGGTCGCCGACTGGTCCGCGGTCCAGATCTCCGGCGTGCGCACCCCGCAGCTGGCCGACGCCGTCGGACGCACGGTGGCCGAACTGGCCGCCGCGCGCGGCGGCACCGGCACCGAGGCCTTCTTCGAGCTGCTGCGCGCCGACGAGCTGAGCACCACCGTCCTGCAGCACGTCGGGCACGAGGAGAACGTGCAGGCGATCATGCGCCACCCGGCGCACACCGCCGGCAGCGACGGCCTGCTGGTCGGCGCCCGCCCGCACCCCCGGGCCTGGGGCACCTTCGCCCGCTACCTCGGCCGCTACAGCCGGGAGTTGGGCGTGCTGACACTGGAGCAGGCGGTGGCCAGGATGACCGGACGCCCGGCCCGGCGGCTGCGCCTGCTGCGCCGCGGCACCATCGCGGTCGGCCACCACGCCGACCTGGTGCTCTTCGACCCCGCCACGGTCGCCGACACCGCCACCTTCGAGCAGCCGCGCCGAGCCGCCACCGGAATCCAGCACGTCTACGTCAACGGCACCGCCGTGCTGCGCGACGCCCGCCCCACCGGAGCGCTGCCAGGCCGCGCGCTGCGCCGCACCGATCGAGGGACCCGATGACCTTCCGCAACCAGCTCGCCGCAGCCCGGGTGATCGCGGTGGTCCGCGCCGCCGTGATACCCGATGCCGCCGCGCTCTGCGCCGCGCTCGCCGAGGGCGGCATCCACTGGGTCGAACTCACCTGCACCACACCGCGGGTGACGGAGCAGCTGGCCCGGGCGGCGGCGGTGGACACCGGCTGCCGGCTGGGCCTGGGCACGGTGCTGACGGCCGAGCAGGCCCGGGCGGGGATCGAGGCCGGGGCCGAGTTCCTGGTCACGCCCGGTTGCCGCCCGCCGGTGGCCGAGGCGGCGCGCGCGGCCGGCGTCCCCGTGGTGCTGGGCGCACTCACCCCCACCGAGGTCGCGCACGCCGTGGAGCTCGGGGCCGACGCCGTGAAGATCTTCCCGGCCCGGGCGTTCGGCCCCGGCTACTTCAAGGACCTGCGCGGCCCCTACCCGGAGGTCCCGCTGGTCGCCTCCGGCGGGGTGGACGCCGCGAGCGCACCCGGCTACCTGGCGCAGGGCGCGCTCGCGGTCTGCGCGGGCGGCGAGGTGGTGCCCGCGGCGGCGGTCGAGGCCGGCGACTGGGCCGAACTCACTCGCCGCGCCCGGGCGTTCACCGCGGCACTGGCACCCGCCTGACGAGTCCCCGGGCCGCCCCGGTCAGAGTCTGGCCTGGAAGGCGTCCGCGATCACCTGGTAACCGGTGTCGTTGGCGTGGATGTCCTCGCGTGCCATGTTGGTCCAGCCCATGATCCGGGCGACGTTCAGCGGCACCCGCTGCCCGTCCAGCGGCACCAGCGGCAGGAAGGAGTTGGTGCTGAACGCCTTGGCCACGTCGGCGGTCGGCACCCCGTGCAGCGCGTCCACCAGGTCCAGCGTGCCGTTCAGGGCGTCGGCCACCGGAACCGACACCGAGGCCAGCACCTTGCCCTGGGTGCCGGTCAACCAGGCTGCCAGGAAGGGGTCGTAGAGGTTCATCCCGACGATCCGGGTGTGCGGCCCGGCGGCGACCCGCAGCCGGGCCAGGATCGTGCCCAGGTCGCGGCCCGCGGTGGCGACGCCCTTGGCGGCACAGGCCGCGTCCAGGCTCTCGGCGGTCGCGCAGCCGTCCACGTCGTTGGCGCCGATGTCCAGCGTGACCACCACGTCGTCGTGCCGGTGCGCGGCCAGGAAGGCGGTCGCCGCCCCCAGTTGGGGCTGGGTGTACGGGTGCGGGTAGTCGCAGCCGCCGTTGATCATCGAGCCGCTGGTCTCGCCCGGGCAGCCCAGGTCGGTGAAGGAGAACGGGTGGCCGTCCCGGGCGGCCCGCCGGCCCAGCGCGGTGGCCAGGTCCTGCGCGTAGCCGTGGCCCACCTCCGAGCCGCCGCCCGGCAGGCTCTGGTACCCGGCCGCCAGCGAGTCGCCCAGTGCCAGGTAGTAGCGGGTGGCCGGGGCGGTGGCGGCGGAGGCGGGCGGGACGCCGAGGCCGAGCACGGTGGCGCCGAGCAGTGCGGTGCAGACGGCCGCGGACAGGCGGCGGCCACGACGGTGCGAACGCATGAACCCTCCCGGGCGGCCCGGCGCGGCCCGGATGGCGGCGCGCGGGCCGGACCCGGCGAGGCTACTGCGAGGTCGGGGCGGCGGTAAGAGGACGGACCCGCTGGATGTGCGGCGGGTTTTCCGGGCCGGCCCCGGCGACCGTCAGGGCAGCGCGACCAGGTTCAGCGCGAGCAGGTCGGCCAGCGGCTCGGCGATGCTGCAGGTGCCGAAGGCGGTGAAGGCCGCGCGCGCCGCGCGCACCTGCCCCTCGTCCAGGCCGGTCAGCTTCGCCGCCAGCACCGCGCCGTCCCGTTCGCCCAGCACCGCGGCCAACTCCGCGTGCTCGGCGCCTTCCAGGGCCGCGTGGGTGGCCAGCAGCACGTTCAGGAAGCCGTGGTGCGCGAAGCCGGTGGCCTCGTCGTCGTGGCGCACCGCGTGGTGCAGGCCCGCCGTGCACTTGAAGGCGAGCTTCCGGTAGACCGCCGCGCAGAGGAAGGAGGCCAGCTCCAGCTCGCCGGGGAAGGCCGCCGCGCTGACGCCGCCGGTGCGGAACTTGGCCCGGTAGGCCGTCCCCTCCAGCTCGTCCAGGCCGAGCAGCAGCTCGGGCCCGCGGGGCAGTTCGATCGCGGCCTCCACACCGGGCGCGTACTCGGGCAGCAGCCGGTCCAGTTCGGCCCGCACGGCCCGCACGCCCTCGGCGGCGGGCTTGCCCTGGTCGGCCAGCACCTCCAGCCCGGCCAGCCGCAACCTGGGGTCGGCCGCGACCGCGCGCAGCGCGTCCGCCAGGCCCGCGCTGCCCTCCGGCACGATCAGGCCCACCGGCAGCCGCCCGTCGAGCGGCGCCTCGCCGGCGGCCAACTGCTCGGACAGCGCGCCGATCCGCCCGGCGGAGCAGAGGAAGGGGCCGACCAGCTCCGCGTACCAGGCCGAGTGGTGGGCCAGATGGGCGGGGACGGCCTGCGGCAGTGCCAGGTCACCGGGCGGGAAGATCGCCGCGTCGTCGCAGAGCCCGGCGAAGAGCGGCGGGATCACGCTCTGGGGCGTCTGAGGGGTCGTCATCGCTGCTCGTCCTTCTGGTCGCGGCGGGGCACGCCGATGTGCCCCCTGGACCCGAGCCTGCCGCAGCCGGGCGGGCCGGGGCAAGAGGGGCCCTGCTACGGCGGGTCCCCGGGCCGGTCCGCGCACCCGCCCGGGACACGCGCCGAACGGGTGAGAATGCGCGACCCCGCTCCGGGGAGGCGGTACCTCTTGGCGCAAAACGCGCTGTCACCGGATGCGCGATGATCGTCACTGGAGGTAGTCGTGCGAGTCCGTTCCACTTCCGCTAGGGCCCTGCCGCGGGCGGCCGGTCTGCTCGGTGCGGCCCTGCTCGCCCTGCTGGGCGCCGCCACCCCGGCCGGCGCAGCCGCGGGGGACATGCTGAGCGTGGACTCCGTGGGCACGCTCGCCTCGGACGGCACGGTCACGCTCTCGGGGACGTACCAGTGCTCGACCGGCGGCGCGGTCTTCGTCACCAGCAACCTGCGGCTCGGGCAGAGCGAGGCCAACATCGGCGACGGCGTGCGCGCCCTGTGCGACGGCAACAAGCACGGCTGGATCAGCCAGGGCAAGCCCGCCCAGTTGCACCCCGCGCTCGGCGCCGCCCGGGTGGAGGCCACGCTGACCCACCTGACCCAGGGGCCGGCCTGGTGGCTGCCGGTGCTGCCGGAGTTCCTCGCCCAGCAGGGGCAGGACATCACCCTGGTCGCCAGCGGCACCTGAGCGCGACCGGCCCGGGGCGGGCCGCGGCGGGCGCCCGGAGGACCTGGCGGGCCGGGCGCCCCAGGCACCAGACGTGTCCGAAGCACCGCGCGGGCACAAGCGTCCGCACCCGCTCCGACCGGCCGCCGATCGCGCGGGGGCCCGGCGGGGCGGGTTCGGCAATTCGTCGGACACGGAAAGCAACGGCACTCGAAACCCCCACAGACCGTTGCGCAATACACCGGAAATGAAGGCGACGGGCGGGCGGGCCGACGGTAATGCAGAACAGTGGCAGAAGGCTCAAATAAAGCTCAAATGTTGGTACGGACTCTCCCACGTGTAAGCGGTCAACTGCCCCTACGGCGCTGACCTGCAGCGATCCTCACGCCCTGCGAGGGGCGGTCGGAAGCCGAATAGCGGTGCTAATCCGACGCTAAGAGGTGAGCGCGAGATCGCGTGAACGTAACTATTCGGCTCAGGGGTCTTTGCAGATCCTTAATGGCCAGCTAGCGTTCACCGCACTCTCGCCCGCCATCTTTGAAGAGGGTCCCTACGCATGGCTGTTGTAGACAGAATTAAGACCTCCGGTACCGATGCCAAGCTCCGACGCGAGGTAGGCCTGGTCGGCCTCCTCTGGGCCTCCGTCGGCTCGATCATCGGCTCGGGCTGGCTCTTCGGAGCCAAGAACGCCGTCATGGTTGCCGGACCAGCGGCGGTCATCTCGTGGGGGATCGGGGCCGTCGCGATCGTGCTGCTCGCGCTGGTCCACGCGGAGCTGGGCGGCCTGTTCCCGGTCGCGGGCGGTACCGCCCGTTACCCGCACTACACCTTCGGCGGCCTGGCCGGCATGTCCTTCGGCTGGTTCTCCTGGCTGCAGGCGGCCACCGTGGCACCGATCGAGGTCGAGGCCATGATCGGCTACGCCAAGGAGTGGTCCTGGGCCGACGGCTTCCAGAACGCGAACGGCACCCTGACGGCCTCCGGCATCGTGGTGTCGATCGCGCTGATGGGCGTCTTCGTGGCCGTGAACTTCCTCGGTGTGCGGCTGCTCTCGCACACCAACAGCGCCGCCACCTGGTGGAAGGTCTTCATCCCGCTGGCGACGATCTTCATCCTCGCCTTGACCCACTTCCACCCGAGCAACTTCACCTCGCACGGCTTCATGCCGATGGGTGTCAAGGGTGTGCTGGGCGCGATCAGCACCAGCGGCATCATCTTCGCGCTGCTCGGCTTCGAGCAGGCGATCCAGCTCTCCGGTGAGAGCAAGAACCCCAAGCGGGACATCCCGCGCGCGGTCATCGGCTCGGTGGTGATCGGTACCCTGATCTACACCCTGCTGCAGGTCGTCTACATCGGCGCGCTGCCCGGTGCCAGCTTCGTGCACGGCTGGGCGAACCTCGCCTACAAGGGCATCGAGGGCCCGTTCGCCGGTCTGGCCACCGTGATCGGCCTGGGCTGGCTGGCCTTCGTGCTGCGGGTGGACGCGGTGATCTCCCCCGCCGGCACCGGCCTGATCTACACCACCTCCACCTCGCGCATCTCCTACGGCCTGAGCAAGAACGGCTACGCCCCGCGTCTGTTCGAGAAGACCGACAAGCGCGGCGTGCCGTGGTTCGGCCTGCTCATGTCCTTCCTCACCGGCATCATCTGCTTCCTGCCCTTCCCGAGCTGGCAGCAGCTGGTCAGCTTCATCACCTCGGCCAGCGTGCTGATGTACGCCGGTGCCCCGCTGGCGCTGGGCGTGCTGCGTGACCGGATGCCCGAGCGCGAGCGCCCCTACCGCCTGCCGGCCGGCAAGATCATCGCCCCGGCCTCCTTCGTGATCGCCAGCCTGATCATCTACTGGTCCGGCTGGGACACCCTGTGGCGTCTGGGCGTCGCGATCATCCTCGGCTACGTGCTGCTCGGCTCCTACGCGGTCTACGCGATCCGCAAGGGCCTGCCGAACGCGCCGAAGCTGAACTGGAAGGCCGCCCAGTGGCTGCCGGTCTACCTGATCGGCCTGGGCATCATCTCCTACCTGGGTGGCTTCGGACCGAGCGCCCGCAACGTGCTGCCGCTCTGGTGGGACATGCTGGTGATCACCGTCTTCTCGCTGGGCATCTACTTCTGGGCCCGCGCCGTGGCGCTCCCGGTCGAGGAGATCCAGCGCAACATCGACGACGTCGAGGTCGTCGACGAGGGCGGCCACTGACCGTCCGCAGCATCCCGCTCCCCAGGGCCCGCCCCCGCGTACTCCGCGGGTGCGGGCCCTGGGCCTTTCGCCTGGACCTCGGCGTCCTACCATGCCGGGTATGACAAGTGGCGTGATACCCGAGGGCGTTGGCCGGACCGCGATCGGCGTGGCCCGGGTCCGCGCGCTGGAGAGCGCCAGGACCGACCGCCTCTTCGAGGACCCCTACGCCGCCGCCTTCGTGGCCGCCGCCCTGGACGGGCCCCCGCCGGCGCCCCGCACCGACGTCTCCCCGGCGATGATCCTGCTCGCCCACCACCTGGTGATCCGCACCCGCTTCTTCGACGACTACCTGACGGCCGCCGGCCGGGCCGGCTGCACCCAGGTGGTGGTGCCGGCGGCGGGTCTGGACACCCGGGCGTTCCGGCTCGACTGGCCGGCCGGCACCAAGGTCTTCGAACTCGACATGCCCGCCGTGCTCGGCTTCAAGGAGCGGGTGCTGGCCGAGCAGGGCGCCCAGGCGCCGGTGGCGCGCACCACGATCGCCGTCGACCTGCGCGAGGACTGGGCCGGGCCGCTGGTCGAGGCCGGGTTCGACCCGGCGGCGCGCACCGTCTGGCTGGTCGAGGGACTGCTGGTCTACCTCGGAGCGGAGGAGGCCGCGGCGCTGCTCGACACCATCGACTCGCTCAGCGCCCCGGGCAGCCGGCTCGCCCTCACCCACGGCAGCAAGGACCGGCGCCGGGCCGGTGCCTCGCAGGTCGTGGCGGGTGCCGAGCACGCAGCCGAACTGGCTCCGCTGGTCGCGATGTGGCGCGGCGGTCTGGACGAGGACCCGGTGGGCTGGCTGGCCCGGCGCGGCTGGCGTGCCGAGCGGCACGACCGGGCCGAGCTGGCCGTCGGCTACGGCCGTCCCGCCGACTACGTGACCTCGCAGCGCAGCCTGGTGACCGCCGAACGCTGAGTGGGCGCGGGACGGTTGTGGCGGTGGCCGCCACAGCGGCGCCCGCCACCGGTGTGCGCCGCCCACATGGGAGCGCCGGAGCAGCACCCCTACGGTGGCGGGCACGGGCCACTCGGGGCCCCGGGGACAGGGGAGTTGACCGCGTATGCGCAGACGCTTCGGGTGGTCGGTGACGGTGCTGCTGGCCCTGGCGGGCCTGCTCGTCCAGGCGTTGCCGGCTTCGGCGGCCACCTCCTACCTCACGCTGGAGGCGACCTACGGCAATGTCGCCAACGGCTGGGACCACGTCGAGCGCTACCTCGACAGCACCCCCGGCTTCCACCAGGAGCAGTTCCCGCCGGACGGCCGCGGCGACCAGGACGGGCAGCGGGTCACCTTCTTCGGCGGCGTCAAGGAGCCCTTCTCCGGCCGCTTCCTGCTCTACTCCGCGCCCGGCTGGAACACCGGGGCGCACCAGGTGCCGGTGCTGCTGGTGCACGGCGCCAACGACAACGCCGACCGGGCCTGGGCCGACCCGGGTGAGTCCGGCGGCTACGGCTGCGGTGCGCTCTCCTGCCCCGACACCGGGCTGATGCAGGACCTCGCGGGCCGCGGCTACCGGGTCTTCGCCATCGGCTTCGCCCAGAAGCAGGGCGACAACCTGATGCAGGCCCAGGAGGTCGGCGACGCGATCGCCTTGATCCGCGCCAAGCTGGGGGTGCCCCAGGTCGACCTGGTCGGCTGGAGCAAGGGCGAGATGTCCGCCCGGGCCTACGTCTCCTCGCTCAAGCCGAGCTGGGGGCGCCCGTACGCGGGCGACGTGCGCAAGCTGATCACCCTGGGCGGGCCCAACGGCGGCTACGACTACCCCTACGCGCACGGCTGGGCGCACGACTTCAGCATCTGGCCCGAGTGCGGCGGCAGCATCAACGCCCCCTCCCCGCACCTGGACATGACCTGCTACGGCACGGTCACCGCGCATCCCGAGTTCTCCTTCGTGCCGACCGGCGGCTACGACGACTACCCGGGGCAGCGGCAGATGCTGGCCCGCTGGGACCAGACCTTCGGCGTCGACCAGACCCAGCAGGACTGGTACACGACCTACTACGGCGGCCAGGGCTTCTACACCTCCGGCACCGGGATCCAGGCGGCCATCGACGCGGGCTCGCTGGTCGTCCCGCTCCAGCAGGCCGGCGTGCCCGCCTCGGTCAGCACCTACCTGCTGGCCGGCGGCAGCCCCGACGTGGTGGGCATCTTCAACGAGGACCGCGGACCCAGCGACGGCGTGGTCTTCGAGGCCAGCGCGCTGGACAGCACCGGCATCGGCAAGCTGGCCGGCACCGCGCTGATCACCGGCGCCAACCACCTGGAACTCGGCTGGGACAGCGCGGCCAGTGCCCAGGTCGTCAGCTGGCTGGGCTGAACCGCACCTCCCCGCCCCCACCGCCACACCTGATGGAGGAAGCCCGAGCGATGCCCACGATCACCACCACCCGGTTGAGCGTCCACTACGCCGAGCGCGAGGGGCGGGCGGGCGAGCCCGTGCTGCTCGTCCACGGGAACGTCTCCAGCAGCGCGTTCTGGGCGCCCACCATCCGCGACCTGCCGCCGCGCTACCGGCCGATCGCCCCCGACCTGCGCGGCTTCGGCGGGACCGAGCCGCTGCCGGTGGACGCCGGCCGCGGCGTGCGCGACTACAGCGACGACCTGCTGTCGCTGATCGAGGCCCTCGGGCTGGGCCGGGTGCACCTGGTCGGCTGGAGCCTCGGCGGCGGCGTCGCGCTCCAACTGCTCCGCGATGCGCCAGGGTTGCTGCGCTCGGTCACCTTGGTCAACCCGGTCTCGCCGTACGGCTTCGGCGGCACCCAGGGGGTCGAGGGGCGGCTCAACGCGCCGGACGGCGCAGGGGCGGGCGGTGCGGCGGCGAGCCCGGAGTTCGTCCGGCTGCTCGCCGCCGGCGACACCGGCGACGCCTCCCCGTTCTCCCCGCGCAGGGTCCTCGCCGACTGCTACGCGGCGCAGCCGCTGGCCGACCCCGAGCCCTACCTGGCCGCGATGCTCAGCACCCGCTGCGGGGACGGCCACTACCCGGGCGACAGCCGGGCCAGCCGGTTCTGGCCCGGCTTCGCACCGGGGGAGCGCGGGGTGCTCAACTGCCTGGCGCCGACCCGTTTCCGCCTGGACGACCTGGAGCGGGTCGACCCCAAGCCGCCGATCCTGTGGCTGCGCGGCGAGCAGGACGTGATCGTCTCCGACACCTCGCTCTTCGACCTGGCCCACCTCGGTGCGATCGGCGCCGTGCCCGGCTGGCCGGGGGAGGGCGTCGCGCCCGCGCAGCCGATGGTCGGGCAGACCCGTGCGGTGCTCGCGCGCTACGCGGCGGCCGGCGGCCGGGTGCGCGAGGTCGCGGTGCCGGAGGCCGGGCACAGCGTGCAGCTGGAGCGGCCACGGGAGTTCATGGCCGCGCTGTCGGGGTTCCTCGCCGAACAGACCGGTGACTGATGTGCCGCGGGGGCGGTGGCCGTCGGGTCAGCTGCCGCGCAGCGGGCGCTCCTCCTCCACCAGGCGCTTGAACTGGGCGAGGTCGCCGCGGACGGTCTCCTCGATCGCGTGCGACTGGGCGAAGCCGTGCGGCCCGCCGTAGACCTCGTGGACGGCCTCCGGGTCGTACTCGACCCGCACCTGCACCCGGGTCGAGCCGTTGTCCAGCGAGCGCAGCGCGAAGGTGCCGCGCAGGTGGGCGGCGTCCAGGGTCTGCCAGTTCATCACCTGGTTCTCACCGTGGTCGCTGATCGCGGTCTCGAAGACCCGCTCGGCGCCGGCCACCTCGATGTCGCAGTGGGCGCGGTTGCTGCCGTGCGGGTGCGCGTGCCGCAGCCCGCTGACGAACGCCGGGTACTGGTTGACGCGGTGCAGTTGCTCCCAGGCCACCTGGACCGGGACCTCGACGTCGATCTGTTCTTCCAGTGTGCTCATCCGCTTACTCCGCGTCCTCGTAGGGGTCGCCCTCGGCGCGGGACTCGTCCTGGGCGTGCTGGACCTGTTCGGAGGTGACGCCCTCCAGCCGTTCCTGCGCCTCGATCTGGGCAGCGCGCTGCTCCGCGTCCTCGCCGGACTGCGGACTGGCCATGGACATCGGTGCCTCCCTGCTCGAGCGGGGCCGGGCCGGCGTGGCCCGCCGACATGTCCAGCGTGCGCCCAGGGCCGGGAGCGGGCAACCGGCTCAGGCCAGGCCGAGGCCCGGGTCGTCCTCCGGCGCGGCGGCGGGGCCCAGGTCGGCCAGGGTGTTCCAGAACATCAGCTCGTAGGCCTGCAACAGCCGCCCGTAGCGGCGGCCCTCGGCCAGCCGCTGCTCGTCCAGGCCGCCGGCCTCGATCACCGCGACCGCCTCGTCCTCCAGCTCCGGGGCCGGGGTGGCGAAGAAGTCGAAGAAGGCGCAGGCAGCGTCGGAGAACCCGTAGTGCCGGCGCAGCGCCCGCGCCGTGATCGCGCAGTAGCCGCCCCAGGCGGCGAAGTTGGCGGCCAGCGCGAGCACGATGGCGGTGGGCTCGCCGTTCAGTGCCAGCCAGGCCAACTGGCCCGGGTAGGCCTGGCAGCCGGCCAGCGGTTCGCGCTCGCCCAGCGCCTGCTCCGACAGGCCGCAGCCGGCCGCGAACGCGCCCAGCGCGTCCAGCGCCTGCGACTCGCCCTCGGCCAGGCGCGCGAAGTAGCCGCCTGCGGGGGTGTCGGCGCAGCGCGCGGCCAGCACCAGGAAGCTGCGCCGGTCGCTGCGGATGATCCGGTGCTGCTGGGCGGCCAGTTCGGCGAGCACCGCGACCGGGGCCACGCCCTCGTCGATCCGGGGGATCAGGCGGTTCTCCCGTTCCGCCGGGGTGAGCTCCCGGCGGACGGTCAGCAGGGCCTCGCGGGGCGTGGGGGTCATCGGCGGCCGTCTCCCTCGGGCACGGAACAGCTGGACTGTTCGGCGGGCCGGGCCGGGTCGAGCCCCGCGTCGGACCGCCCCGGCCAGCGTAGCCGGGTCGGCCCCGCGGGTGGTCCGGCGCGCTGAGGGCCCGTCAGAAGACCGACCAGCCGGTGGCGGTGGTGAAGGCGTCCAGTGCGGCGACCGCGCCGACCGAGTTGCCGGCCCGGTCCAGCGCCGGGCCCCAGGCGCAGAGCGTGCCGCGCCCCGGGACTATCGCCAGGATCCCGCCGCCCACCCCGCTCTTGCCGGGCAGCCCGACCCGGAACGCGAAATCACCGGCCGCGTCGTAGGTGCCGCAGGTGAGCAGGACGGCGTTGATCCGCTTGGCGTCGCTGCGCGAGAACAGCCGGCTGCCGTCCCTGCGCAGACCGTGCCGGGCCAGGACGAGGCCGGCCAGCGCCAGGTCCCGGCAGCTGGCGGCGATCGCGCAGTGTGCGTAGTAGTGCGAGAGCACCGCCTCGACCGGGTTCTCCAGGTTGCCGTAGCTGGCGATGAAGTGGGCCAGGGCGGCGTTGCGGTGGCCGTGTGCGGCCTCCGAGGCGGCCACCACGGGATCGGTGTCCAGTTGCGGGTTGCCGGACTCGGCGCGCAGGAACTCGCGCACGGCGGCGCCGGCGTCCCCGGTCAGGGTGAGCAGGTGGTCGGTGACCACCACCGCGCCGGCGTTGATGAACGGGTTGCGCGGGATGCCCTGCTCGGACTCCAGCTGGATCAGCGAGTTGAACGGCGTGCCGGAGGGCTCGCGGCCCACCCGGTGCCAGATCCCCTCGCTGCCGGCGGCCAGGGTGAGGGCGAGGGTGAAGAGCTTGGAGATGGACTGCACCGAGAACGGCACCTCCCAGTCCCCGGCGCCGTACACCTCGCCGTCGACGGTGGCCAGCGCCAGGCCGAAACTCCCCGAGTCCGCGGCGGCGAGCGCGGGGATGTAGTCGGCCACCCGGCCGGTGGTCAGCAGCGGGCGGGCGGCGTCGACCGCGCGCTGTAGTTCGAGCTGGTAGTCCATGGATTCACCCTGCATATGATCACTTTTTCATGGCGCGGCGCCCTGGACCAATGCCTCGGACAATGCCCCGCCGACATCCGGTGGACGGGCGGAGCGCCCGGCGGACGAGCAGACTGGGGGATGTGCCCGAGCTGCCCGAAGTCGAAGCGCTCAGCGTCTTCCTGACCGACAACCTGGTCGGCCAGGTGATCGGCCGGGTCCACCCGGTGGCCGTGAACGCGCTCAAGACCTACCAGCCGCCGGTCACCGCGTTGGAGGGCCGCACGGTGACGGCCGTCGGCCGGCGCGGCAAGTTCCTGGTGATCACCGCCAGTGCGCCACCGGCGGCGGACCTGCATCTGGTGATCCACCTGGCCAGGGCCGGCTGGCTGCGCTGGCAGCAGAACATGTCGGACGTGCCGCCGCACCCCGGCAAGGGGCCGCTGGCGCTGCGGGTGCGGCTGGCGGACTCCAGCAGCGGCTTCGACCTGACCGAGGCCGGTACCAAGAAGGGGCTGGCCGTCTCCTGCGTGGCGGACCCGGCCGAGGTGCCGGGCGTCGCGCGGCTGGGCCCCGACCCGCTGGACCCGGCCTTCACCGTGACGGCGCTGCGCGCGATGCTGGCCGGCGAGCGGCGGCAGCTCAAGGGGATGCTGCGGGACCAGAGCGTGCTGGCCGGGATCGGCAACGCCTACTCGGACGAGATCCTGCACGTCGCCCGGATGTCGCCGTTCAAGCAGGCCGCCCGGCTGACCGAGGCCGAGACCGAGACGCTCCACCGGGCGATCGGCGACACCCTGCGGGATGCCGTGGCGCGCTCGCACGGGCTGGCGGCGGGCGAGCTGAAGGCGGAGAAGAAGACCGGCCTTCGGGTGCACGGCCGGGCCGGCCAGCCCTGCCCGGTCTGCGGCGACACGATCCGCGAGGTCTCCTTCGCCGACTCGGCGCTGCAGTACTGCCCGACCTGCCAGACCGGCGGCAAGCCGCTGGCCGACCGGCGGCTGTCGCGGCTGCTCAAGTAGGCCGACCGGCTGCGGCGGGAATCGGTTGGTGCACGTCAAGAGGTGCATGGTCGGGGCCCCGGCGGGGTAGGGCAGCCTCGTTTCCCGCATTCCACCCTCAGCTGGAGCTGCCCATGCCCGCCGACGCCCACCTCAGCCATGCCCGTGGCGAGACCGAACCGCCCCTGCTGGCCGAGACCATCGGCGCCAACCTGGCCCGCACGGTGGCCGCCTTCGGCGAGCGCGAGGCGCTGGTCGACGTCCCGGCCGGGCGCCGCTGGACCTACCGTGAGCTGGCCGACGACGTGGCCGTGGTCGCGCTCGGCCTGCTCGCCCAGGGGGTGCGGCCCGGCGACCGGATCGGCATCTGGTCGCCCAACCGCGCGGAGTGGATGCTGCTGCAGTACGCGACGGCGCGGATCGGCGCGATCATGGTGAGCATCAACCCGGGCTACCGCACCCACGAACTGGAGTACGTGCTGCGCCAGTCCGGGACCCGGATGGTGGCGGCCACGCCGCGCTACAAGACCTCCGACTACGCGGCGATGCTGACCGAGGCCCGGCCGAACTGCCCGCAGCTGCGCGAGGTGGTGCTGTTCGGCGAGGACTCCTGGGAGCAGCTGCTCGCCGCGGGGCGGCAGGGCGACCCGGCGGCGCTCGCGGCCGTGGAGGCCGGGCTGCGGCCGGACGATCCGATCAACATCCAGTACACCTCGGGCACCACCGGGTTCCCCAAGGGCGCCACCCTCTCGCACCGCAACATCCTCAACAACGGCTACTTCGTGGCCGAGTTGTGCGAGTACACCGAGCGCGACCGGATCTGCGTGCCGGTCCCCTTCTACCACTGCTTCGGCATGGTGATGGGCAACCTGGCGGCCACCACGCACGGCGCCTGCGTGGTCATCCCGGCGCCCACCTTCGACCCCGCCGCCACGCTGGCCGCCGTCGCCGCCGAGCGGTGCACCTCGCTCTACGGCGTGCCGACCATGTTCATCGCCGAGCTCAACGACCCCGGTTTCGCCGACCACGACCTCGGCTCGCTGCGCACCGGCATCATGGCCGGCTCGCCCTGCCCGGCCGAGGTGATGAAGCAGGTCATCGAGAAGATGCACATGGGCGCGGTCTCGATCTGCTACGGCATGACCGAGACCTCACCGGTCTCCACCCAGACCCGGTCGCAGGACGGCTTCGAGCAGCGGATCGCCACGGTCGGCCGGGTCGGCCCGCACCTGGAGGTGAAGGTGGTCGACCCCGGTACCGGCGCCACCGTGCCGCGCGGCGAGGCGGGGGAACTGTGCACCCGCGGCTACTCGGTGATGCTCGGCTACTGGGACGAGCCCGAGCGCACCGCCGAGGCCGTCGACCCGCAGGGGTGGATGCACACCGGCGACCTCGCGGTGATGGACCAGGACGGCTACCTCGCCGTCACCGGGCGGATCAAGGACATGGTGATCCGCGGCGGCGAGAACATCTACCCGCGCGAGATCGAGGAGTTCCTGCTCACCCACCCCGACGTGCTGGACGCCCAGGTGGTCGGGGTGCCCGACGAGAAGTACGGCGAGGAGCTGATGGCCTGGATCCGGCTGCGGGCCGGCGCGCCGGAGCTGACCGCCGAGGCGCTGCGGGCGTACGCCACGGGCCGGCTCGCGCACTACAAGATCCCGCGGTACGTGCACCTGGTGGACGCGTTCCCGATGACCGTGACCGGCAAGGTGCGCAAGATCGAGATGCGGGAGGAGGCGGTCCGGCTGCTCGCGGGGCACGAGTGAGCCCGGTCAGTCCGTGGGCTTGGCAACCTTCTCGGCCAGCGCGCCGGGCATCGGCTCGTACCGCAGCGGTGTGCGGGTGAACGAGCCGGTGCCGTGCGTGAGCGAGCGCAGGTCCACGGCGTAGCGGGTGAGTTCGAGCTCGGGCACCTCGGCGCGCAGCAGGCTCCGGCCGGCTCCGGCCGCCTCGGTGCCGAGCACCCGCGCGCGGCGCACCGACAGGTCGCTGAAGACCCCGCCCAGGTACTCGTCCGGGACGAGTACGCCCACCTCCGCCACCGGCTCCAGCAGGCGCACGGTGGTCTGGGCGGCGGCGTCGCGCAGCGCCAGCGCGGCTGCCGACTGGAACGCGGAGTCCGAGGAGTCGACCGAGTGGGCCTTGCCGTCCACCAGGGTGACCCGCACGTCCACCAGCGGGTAGCCGTCGCCCACGCCGTGCGCCAGCTGGGCCCGCACGCCCTTCTCCACCGAGGGGATGAAGTGCCGGGGCACCGCGCCGCCGACCACCTGGTCGACGAACTCGAAGCCCGTGCCGCCGGGCAGCGGCTCCACCAGCAACTCGCAGATCGCGTACTGGCCGTGGCCGCCGGACTGCTTGACCAGCCGGCCGTGCCCGGTGGCCGCCGCGCCGAAGGTCTCGCGCAGCGCGACCTGGTAGGGCACCTGCTCGACCTGGACGCCGAACTGCTCGCCCAACTGGTGCAGCAGCACGCCGATGTGGGCCTCGCCGGTGCACCAGAGCACCAGTTGGCCGGTGGCGGGGTTCTGCTCGACCCGGACGGTCGGGTCCTGGGCGGCCAGCCGGGCCAGGCCCTGGGAGAGCTTGTCCTCGTCGCTGCGGCTGTGCGCCTTGACGGCGATCGGCAGCAGCGGCTCCGGCAGCTCCCACGGAGTGAGCACCACCGGGGCGGCCGGGTCCGAGAGGGTGTCACCGACCCGGGCCGCGGTGAGCTTGCTGACGCAGACCAGATCGCCGGCCACCGCGTGCGGGACCGGGCGCTGCTGCTTGCCGAACGGGCTGGTCAGACCGGCGATCCGCTCCTCGGCGGTACCGTCGCCGGCCACCTCCTCGGTGGCTGCGGGCCCCGCGGAGCGGCCGGCCAGGTGGACCAGCAGGTCCGGGTGGACGGTGCCGGAGAAGACCCGGACCAGGCTGAGCCGCCCGACGTACGGGTCGCCGGTGTTCTGGATCACCTGGGCCACCAGTGGGCCGGCCGGGTCGGCCTTCGCCGCTCCGGCGTCCAGCGGCTCGGGCAGCGGGCGGTCCGTCGGGGCGGGGAAGGCGGAGACGATCAGGTCGAGCAGGTCGACCGCCCCGGTGCCGTCCTCGCCGAGCGGCAGCAGCGGATGGATGGCGTCGTGCAGCACCGCACCGCGCAGCCCGCGGGCGAGTGCCCCCGCAGCCAGCGGCTCGCCGCCGACATAGCGCTCCAGCAGCTCGTCGTCCTCGCCCGCGATGGCCTCCACCAGCTGCTCGCGGGCCGGCCCGGTCGGCGGGGCGGGCTCCGACTGGCCGTGCGTCTCGCCGGAGAGCAGCTCCACGGTGCCGCGCAGCCGCCCCTCGCTGCGCACCGGGAGGTCCACCGGCTGCACCGAGTCGGGGCGGCCGTCGCCGAGCGCCTCCCGGCAGGCCGCCAGCACCGCGTCGAAGTCGGCCCTGGCTGCATCCATATGGGTGACGGCGATGGCGCGCGGCAGCCCGAGCAGCGCGCACTCCTGCCAGAGCGCGCGCACCGGACCGGTCACCGGATCGGTCGCCGAGACGACGAAGACGGCGGCGTCGGCGGCCCGCAGCGCGGCCCGCAGCTCGCCCGCGAAGTCGGCGTGACCGGGCGGGTCGAGCAGGTTGATCTTGACCCCCTGCCACTCGACGGGGACCAGGGACAGGCGCACCGAACGCTGCTGCTGGTGCTCGATCTCCTCGTGGTCGGAGACCGTGCTGCCCTCGTCGACCCGGCCCGCCCGGGTCAGCGCCCCGGCGGCCAGCGCCAGCGACTCGGTGAGGGTCGTCTTGCCGGAGCCGCTGACGCCGACCAGGACGACATTGCGCAGGTGCTCGGGGTGATCGGCGACGGGCGCCCGCCCGGCCGCCCCCGCCCGCGATGCTGCTCGCTCGGACATGCCGGTGCTCCTCGATTGCGCAGGAGAGGTGGGGTGGGTGGAGAGATCGGTGGAGAGCTGTCCTTCGAGCTTTCCACCCAGGTCGGCCGGGGTCCACCGGGACATCGGGGTTTCCTGTTGCCCATCGGGTGGGAAACGGGAAACCGCCTTGCTGCCTCAGCGCGAGCCGGCCGCGGCCGGGGCGCCGGACGCTTCGGCCGTCGGAGCGGCACCCGCGGCGGTGCCCGCGCCCGTCCGGCGCTGCACGGCGGCCAGCACCAGGGCGGTGGCCACCGCCAGGACGGTCGCCACGACCACCGCGATCCAGGCGTGCCGGAAGGCGTCCAGCGCCTGCTGCGCGCTGCGCGGGGTGCCCAGCACGCTGACCACCACCGCGACCCCGACCACCGCGCCGATCTGGCGGCCCATCGTGGTCACCGCCGAGCCGGTGGCGAACCGGGTGGGCGGCAGCGCGGTGGCGGCCGCGCCGATCAGCGTGGGCAGGGTGAGCGCGACCCCGACGCCGGTGAGCAGCATCCCGGGCAGCAGCTCGCTCGCGTACCCGGGAGTGGTCCGCACCGTCGCGATCCACCAGGCGATCCCGGCCGTGAAGCAGAGCAGTCCGAGCGCGGCCAGCCGGCCGTGCCCGAGGCGGCGCAGCAGCGGCCCGGCGCCCAGCGTGATCGGCGGCACCAGCAGCGGCCCGGGCGCCACGGCGAGCCCGGTGCGCAACGCGGAGTAGCCCCAGACCTGCTGGCACCAGAGCACCGAGGTCAGCAGCATGCCGGAGAACGCGATGGTGAAGAGCAGCGCCGTCGCGTTGGCGGCGGCGAAGACCGGCACCCGCAGCAGGGGCAGTTCGACCACCGGCGCGGGGTGCCGGGCGGAGCGCAGCAGGAAGCCGGCCGTCAGGACGACGGCCCCGGCCAGGCTGCCGATCACCCGGGCCGATCCCCAGCCCCAGCCGTCCGACTTGACCAGGCCGATCGCGAGCAGCGCGATGGCGGCGGTCAGCAGCAGCGCGCCGACCAGGTCGGGCCACGGGCCCTGGCTCCGGGCGCGGGGCCGGGGCAGCACCCGCAGGCCGGCCACCAGCCCGGCCGCCCCGACCGGCAGGTTGACCAGGAAGACCCAGCGCCAGTCGGCCTCGACCAGCAGCCCGCCGAGCACCGGGCCCAGGCCGGCCGCGATCCCGCCGATCGACGCCCAGGCCCGGACGGCGCCGGGTCGCCGCTGCGGCTCGGTGGCGTCCAGCAGCAGCGCCAGCGAGGTGGGCATCAGCAGCGCACCGCCGAGCGCCTGCAGCAGGCGGGCGCCGACCAGCCAGCCGACGCCGGGCGCCAGCGCGCAGAGCGCGGAGGAGAGCGTGAACAGCGCCAGCCCGGCCAGGAAGGCACCACGGTGGCCCACCCGGTCGGCCAGCCGCCCGGCGGGCACCAGCAGGGCGGCGAAGACGATGGCGTAGCCGTTGAGCACCCAGGAGAGCGAGGTCAGCGTGCTGCCGTGGAAGTGCTGGTTCATCGCGGGCAGCGCGACGTTGACGATGAAGAGGTCGAGGTTGGAGACGAAGACGGCGGCGGCCACGACGAGGAAGACGGCGCGGGAGCCGCCCGGTCGCGCGTTTGGATTTCCAACTATGTGCATGACGTGGCACGGTAGTGGGAGTGGGTTTGGAAACGCAACTCTATGAGGTTGGAGAGAGGCGGATGCCGCGTCGGCTCAGTCCGTCCCGGGCACCGCCATCAGGGCGTTGGCGTCGCCGAAGGGCAGGGCCTCGGCGAGCGCGGCGAAGCTGCCGGTGCGCAGGACGGCGTCGGCCGCGCGCCGGGCCGCGCCGAGGGCGACCCGGGAGAACCCGGAGCCGATGCTGATCCGCCGCGCGCCCAGCTCGCCGAGCTGGCTGACCGTCAACTCGGCCAGTGGGCCGGCGGCCAGCACGTTGACGGGGCGCGAGACCGCGGCGCAGACGGTGCGCACGGCCTCGGCGTCCGGCAGGCCGGGGGCGAAGAGCACATCGGCGCCCGCGGCCTCGAAGGCCTGCAGGCGCCGCACCGTGTCGGCCAGGTCGGGGCGTCCGTGCAGGAAGTTCTCGGCGCGCGCGGTGACGGTGAACGGGAGGTCCAGCCGCCGGGCCGCCGCGACGGCGGCACGCACCCGCTCGACGGCCACCTCGAACGGATGGATCGGGGCCTGCTCGTCGCCCGTGGCGTCCTCGATCGACCCGCCCACCAGGCCCGCCTCGGCGGCGAGTTCGATCGTGGCGGCGATCGCCTCGGCGTCCGGGCCGAAGCCGCTCTCCAGGTCGGCGGAGACCGGCAGGTGGCCGGCGCCGACGATCGCGCGGGCGTTGGCCAGCGCCTCCGCGCGGTCGACCAGCCCCGCGCCGTCGG
Source organism: Kitasatospora sp. NBC_01302 (assembly GCF_035976515.1). Lineage (NCBI taxonomy): Bacteria > Bacillati > Actinomycetota > Actinomycetes > Kitasatosporales > Streptomycetaceae > Kitasatospora > Kitasatospora sp. NBC_01302. The sequence continues at coordinate 1,538,309 of NZ_CP108404.1, read as the reverse complement.
GCCGGCCGAGCGAGAAGGCCAGGCCCGCGCTGGTGGTGGCCAGGGCGGCGAAGCCGAGACCGGTGAGCAGGCGCGCGGTGCCCGCGTCCCAGGCGTTGGCGACGACGAACACGTCGGGGCCGGTGTGGAGTTCGCGGAAGGCGAGCGCGCGGCGGCGCTAGTCCTCGAGGGAGAGCTGCACGGAGAATCCTCTGCTGAAGGCGACGGTGGCAGTTGTGACGGTGAGGGCGGTGAGGTCGGGGGACGGACGCGCGGGCGGCGGGTCAGGGCCGCCGGGAGAGCGCGACGCCGCCCAGGCAGAGGCAGCCGCCGAGCAGGGTCAGCAGCGCCGGCACCTCGCCCAGGACCGCCCAGGACATCACTACCACCAACGCGGGCACCGCGTAGGTGGTCGCGCCCATCCGGCCCGCCGTGGTGCGGGAGAGCGCGTAGGCCCAGGTGCTGAACGCCAGGGCGGTGGGGAACAGGCCCAGGTAGACCAGGTCCAGCGTGGCCGAGGCCGGGGCGTGGGCGAGCTGACCGGCCAACTGGCCGCTGAACGGCAGGCAGACCACCATGCCGATCAGGCAGCTGAACGCGGTGGCCTGCAGCGGGGTCGCGTGCTGCAGCGCGGGCTTCTGGGCCACCACGCCGGCCGCGTAGAGCAGGGCGGCGACCAGGCAGAGCAGCACGCCGAGGTACGAGGCGCCGCTGCCACCGGACTTGGACAGGCCCACCACCACGGCTCCGGCGAACGAGACCGCCATCCCGGCCATCAACCGGCGCGGAAACCCCTCGCGCAGCAGCCAGCCGCTGAGCAGCGCGATCACCAGGGGACCGATGTTCACCACCATGGCCGCGGTGCCCGCGTCGACCTTCTGCTCACCCCAGTTGAGTGCCAGCATGTAGAGCCCGAACCAGAGCACGCCGCTGAGGGCTATGCCGGGCCAGGAGGCGCGTGGCGGCAGGCCCTCGCCGCGCACCGCCCAGATCGCGAGCAGCGCCACCGAGCCGACCGCGAGGCGGCCCAGGGCCAGCACGCCGGGGCTGTAGTGCTCGGTGGCGGAGCGGATCGCCACGAAGGAGGAGGCCCAGAGCAGGACGGAGGCGGTGGCCGCGGCCACCGCCTTGGAGTTGAGTCGGGTGGTGCCGGCGGTGGCAGGGAGGTCCATGGGGGCAAACTAATCGGTGACCGAAGCTTCCAGCACGCAATTTATCGGTGCCAGGGCCTCACCAGCGGTGCGGCGGCGGTCCGTTCAGTCGGTCGCGGTGATCGTGCCGTCCAGGTAGACCCAGGATCCCTCGTGGCGCACGAAGCGGCTGTTCTCGTGCAGCCGTCCGTCGAGCCTGCCTTCGACGTAGTGGGCGACGAACTCGACGGTGCCCTCCTGGTGGAACGGGCCGCCCTCGGTGCTGCCCAGGATGTCCAGTCGCTGCCAGCGGAGCCGCGGGTCGAAGTCGACCTCGGAAGGCCGGGTCCGCGGGTGCCAGCTGCTCAGCAGGTAGGCGCTGTCGTGGACCACGAAGGCGCTGAACCGCGATCGCATCAGCTGCTCGGCGGTGGCCGCCTCGGCCTCGCCCCGGTGCAGCCTGCGGCAGCAGTCGGCGTAGCTCGCCGGCCGGCCGCAGGGGCAGGGGAGAGACCCGTCGGACGCGGCGGGCGCGAGGGCGGGGGCGGGCCTGGCCGGGCGGGTGCGATTGCTGCGCTTGGACATGACCCCATTCTGACGGGCCCCGGCGGTGCCCGGTGACAGTCCACCGGGCACCACCTGACCGGGCACTCCCTAGGAGGGGAGCTGCAGGTGCTGCCCGGGGAAGATCAGGTCGGGGTTGCCGCCGACGGTGCCGAGGTTCTCCTGGTAGAGCTGCTGCCAGTTGTCGACGTGGTGGTCCATCGCGATGGCCCAGAGCGAGTCGCCGCTCTGCACCGTGTAGCCCTGACCGGCGTCGCTCTGCCCGGTCGGGGCCGCCTGGCCGGTGGTGGGGCCGACCGGGGCCGCGGGCACGGCCGGTGCGGGTGCCACGGGAGCGGTCGGGGTGGTGTCGCCGACTGGGATCTGCGTGCTGCCGGGGGCGAGCGGGGACGGGGTGGTCGGCGCGTTGCTCTGCTGTGTGCCGGGGGCGGTCGGTGCGGCCGGGGGCGTGGTCGCCGTCGGGTTCGGGCTCGCGCTGGGGGCGGGCGTGCTCGGCGCGGGTGCGCTCGGGGTCGGCGAGGCGGTCGGGGTGGTCGGGCCGCTGGTCGGCGCGGTGGAGGGTGCGGTGGTCGGCGCCGTCGGCGTGCTGCTGGGCGTCCCCGTCCCCGTCCCCGTCCCCGTGCCGGGGGCCGGGGTGGTGGGCGCAGCCGGCGTGGTGGCCGTCGTCGTGGGCGTGGGGCTCGGCGTGGGTGCCGCGGTGGGCGCGGTCACCGGCGCGGGCGAGCCGACCGGTGCGGGGGTACCGCTCGCGGGCGGCGTGCTGGGCGCGGTGGGCGCCGCAGGCGCGGTCGTCGGGTTGCTGCTGGGCGTTCCGGTCGGCGCGGCCAGCCCGGCCACCGCCGCGCAGCTGCCCCAGACGCTCGGTCCCTGGCTGGCGAGCAACTGCTCCGCCACGGCGATCTGCTGCGCCTGGGTGGCGTGCGAGGCCTGCGCCGCGTACTGGTCGCCGCCGTTCGCGACCCACTGGCGCTGGGTGAGGTGCAGTCCGCCGTAGTAGCCGTCGCCGTTGTCGGCGGTCCAGTTGCCGCCGGTGACGCACTGGGCGAGCGAGTCCCAGGTGGTGACCGGCGCGGCGTGCGCGCCGGTCGCGGTGAGCAGCGGCAGGGCGACGCCGACGCCGGCCACGGTCGCGGCGGCCACGGCGCGATCGGTCTGGGTCGGGCGGCGGTGCCGGCCCGGGCCTGAGAACACCCCGGATATGCCCATGGAACATCCCTCTCCGCACGCCTGCGAGGTGAGCTGTCGGGTTCGGGCCGGGAGGCTGGCCCGGCCGCCCGCCCGGACGGATCCGGCGGACGGCTTCACCCCTAGCCGCGTGGGGACGGCGCTGAACCTGGGTCCCCCGCGCCTGCCCAGAAGTCGGTGATCGAGGACCCGGAGCGCGGTGGGCAGGACTCGGCGTACCTCGTCCGGGCACCCGCGTCGGCGGGTTGCAGGGAGACTAGACGGATCATCACTCCGATAACAACCCCGCATCGCACACGTCACACAAGAATCACGGAAGCTGCGCGGTGCTCCGTATCGACACCTCTTGCGCGTACTGCGTCAGGTCCGCCCGCCCGACGGGTGACGAACCCGCCCGGCGGGCGGGTGTCCGCCGCTAGGTTGGGCGCTGGAACCGTCATCGACCGACGGACCGTCAACTCGACGCAGAGGAGAGGCCCATGGCCGACGAGGCCAAGATCCGTGAGCTGTTCGCCTCCCGGATCAACGGGGTGCTGGTGACCCTGAAGCGGGACGGACGGCCGCAACTGTCCAACATCCGCTACGCCTACGACCCGGCGAGGGAGCTGATCCGGGTCTCCGTCACCGCGGACCGGGTGAAGGCGAAGAACCTGGCCCGGGACCCGCGGGCGAGCCTGTACGCGACCAGCGAGGACTTCTGGACCTGGGCGGTGGCCGAGGGCACCGTCGAGCTGACCCCGGTGGCCGCGGCGCCCGACGACGACACGGTGGAGGAGCTGATCGACCTCTACCGCGCGCTCGACGGCGAGCACCCCGACTGGGACGACTACCGGGCCGCGATGGTCCGCGACCGCCGGCTCGTGGTCAAGCTGCACGTGGAGCACTTCTACGGCCAGACCCCCTGAGACCGGGGCGGAACAGCGGCGTGGGACAGGGCCGGGCGGGCCGGTGCGGCGGCCCGCCCGGCCCCGCGCGCGGGTTTGCCCGATCGGCGGACACCGCGCCGCGTGCCGCAGCACGATAGGAGGGCGCGCCCGGGCCCGGGTGTGGGCGGGCGCGCCGGGAGGTGGGCTGTGCACGAGCTGGAGCCGGCCGTCGAAGCGGCCGAGGGCGATCCGCACTGGTGGTGGGAGGTGGACTCCGCGCTGATGGGCAAGGCCTCCGCACTGGAGGTGTCCATGTACTGGGCCCTCGGCCTGACCCGCTGGGCGGCCGGCCACGACCCCAGAGTGGCCGGCGGCGATCTGGAGGCCGTGCGGACCCTGTTGGGCCTGGCCATCTACCGCGCGGCCCAGGGCGAGGCCGTCACCGATCCGGGCCGGATCCCCACCCTGCTGCCGCTGCTGACGCTCGCTCGCGGCGTGGCCAGGAGCACCGCCGAGGCTCGGCCGCTCGGCTACGGCGACCGGGGCCGGCTCCGGTTGGCCGACCGCGCCCGGCTGCGCACGGTGCTGGCCGATCCGGACCGGGCGGTCTTCGAGGGCCTGCGGAAGGAGACGGTGCTGGTGCTGGTCGCCAACACCGACCACGCCCGCACCGAGCTGTGCCGGCGCGCCAACGACGCGACCGTCTGGAAGGACCGCCCGCTGATCACCATCAGCACCCGCGAGGCCCACCTGCCGGAGCACGGGCTGCTGCCCTGGGACTGGTACAGCACGGGGTGAACGCCGCGCCCGGACCCGCCGCCACCTGCGACGACGTGCACCCGGTGGCGGGGGCCGGCCCGGTGGCCCCGGCGCCGTGCGGCGGGGGCGGCTCCCGTACGCTCGGGTGCTCCACGGGTGGAGCAGGACAGCGTAAGCAGTACAGGGGGAGGCCAGAACGATGAGCGCCGACGATGTGTGGCGGGCGCCGGATCCGGACGCGGAGCCGGTGCGCCGGCCGGATCCCGCGCCGTACCAGGGCCCCGCGCCCCACCCCGCTCCCGCGCCGCACCAGGGCGGCTGGCCGCCGCCCGGCCTCGCCTGGGGCTACCGGCCGCCGCCGCCCCGGCCCGGCGTCATACCGCTGACGCCGCTGGGCATCGGCGAGGTGATCAGCGGCGTCTTCCGCACCCTGCGCCAGTACGCCAAGGCCCTGCTGGTCCCGCTGTCGCTCGCGGCCCTGGTCGTGCTCGCGCTGTGCGGGGTCTACCTGGCGGTCGGCTACAGCGCGGTCAGCGGCATCATCGACGACGCCCGCAGCCAGGTGGACTACCAGCTGACCGACGGGCAGTCGATCACCGTCGGCATCACGGCGGTCGTCGGCGTGCTGCTCCTGCTCTGCTGCTTCTGGGGCTTCTCGCTGGTGGCGACCACCGTGAGCACGGCGGTGCTGCGCCACGCCGCGGTCGGCCGGCCGGTGACGGCCGGCCGGCTCTGGTCGGAGAGCCGGCCTTACCTGGGGCGGGTGATCCGCACCCAGCTGCTGCTCGGCCTGGCGGCGCTGAGCGGCCTGCTGGTCGCGGTGCTGCCCGGGGCGCTGATCGGGCTGGCCACCGGCAGCGCGGCCGTCTTCGGCGTGCTGACCGCCTGCCTGCTGCTGCCCGTCGCGGCGTTCGGCGGCTATGCCGCGGTCCGGCTGGCGCTGGTGACGCCGGTGCTGATCCTGGAGAACCAGCGGCCGGTGGCGGCGGTCCGCCGGGCCTGGCGGCTCAACGAGGGCTCCTGGTGGCGCAGCCTGGGCATCCCGTACGTGGTCCGGATGATCGGCTCCTTCGCCGCCCAGGTGGTCACCGTGCCCGCGATGATCATCGGAGTGGTGGTCATGGTGAGCACCAGCGCCCCGACCGAGCGGATCGACGAGTACGGCGAGGCCGTGACGAGCAGCGTGCCGACGGCCTTCGGCGTCTTCTTCCTGATCGGCTGCGTGCTGGTCGGCTACGGGCTGGCGATGGCGCTGGCCGCGCCGCTGCAGCCGTTGACCGACGGGCTGCTCTACCTCGACCGGCGGATCCGCCGCGAGAACCTGGCGGCGGTGCTGGCTGCCGAGGCGCAGCGTGCGGCCTCGGCGGAGCGCGATCCGAGCTGACGCCGAGTCGGTCCGGCAGGACCGAGGGGTCGATCCGGAAGGACCGGGGCCTGGGCCGGGCAGGGGAAAGGTTCCCGGCCCAGGCCGGACCGGGTGGGTGGGGCAGGGCCTGGCGGGGCCGGGTCGAGCCTGGCACGCCCCGGCGCGCAAATCAACGCTTGCTGACATGATTCTCCGTCACATCCATCTCAGCAGGTGATGATCCCTCGCCCGCTAGGCCGGACGGCTGGCGATGATGGCGCCCGTTCGGCGTGCGGCACGCGGGCCGGGGCCGTTCTGCGGGAGCGTCGGGCTGACCCCCGCCGTCGTCCGAGAGGACCAGCCATGGCAACGCCCGCTCCGGCGCCCCCGAACAACTCCCAACGGCACGTCCTGCGCCGCGAGGTCGGCATGCTCGGCCTGCTCTGGGCCTCGGTCGGAGCGATCATCGGCTCCGGCTGGCTCTTCGGCGCCGAGAAGGCCGTCACGGCCGCCGGTCCCGCCGCACTGCTCTCCTGGGGCGTCGGCGCGATCGCCATCGTGCTGCTCGCCCTGGTGCACGCCGAGCTCGGCGGCCTCTTCCCGGTGGCCGGCGGCACCGCGCGCTACCCGCACTACGCCTTCGGCGGCTTCGCCGGCATGTCCTTCGGCTGGTTCACCTGGCTGCAGGCCGCCACCATCGCCCCGATCGAGGTGCAGGCGATGATCGGCTACGCCCGGCACTGGAGCTGGGCGGACGGCTTCCAGAACAAGAACCAGACGCTGACCGGTTCGGGTTTCGCGGTCGCCGCGGTGCTGCTCGCGATCTTCGTCGCGATCAACTTCCTCGGCGTCAAGTGGCTGGCCCGCACCAACAGCGCGGCCACCTGGTGGAAGGTCGCCGTGCCGGTGGTGACGATCCTGATCTTCGCGTCGCAGGAGTTCCACGGCTCCAACTTCACCTCGCAGGGCTTCGCGCCCTTCGGCGCCCGCGGCGTGCTCTCGGCGATCAGCACCAGCGGCGTGATCTTCGCGCTGCTCGGCTTCGAACAGGCCATCCAGTGGGCCGGCGAGAGCACCCACCCGCGCCGCGACATCCCCCGCGCGGTGCTCGGATCGGTGCTGATCGGCAGCCTGGTCTACATCCTGCTCCAGGTGGTCTTCATCGGTGCGCTGCCCCCGGACACCTTCGCCAAGGGCTGGGGCAACCTGACCTACCAGGGCATCAGCGGCCCGTTCGCCGGGCTGGCCACGCTGATCGGGCTCAGCGGGCTGGCCACCGTGCTGTACATCGACGCGATCATCTCGCCGGCCGGCACCGGCCTGGTCTACATCACCTCCAGCTCCCGGATCACCTACGGCCTCAGCCGCAACGGCTACGCGCCGCAGGCGATGCAGGCCACCGACCGGCGCGCGGTGCCCTGGGCCGGCCTGCTGATCGCCTTCGTGGCCGGTGTGCTCTGCTTCCTGCCCTTCCCCAGCTGGCAGCGGCTGGTCAGCTTCATCACCTCGGCGGTGGTGCTGATGTACGCGGGAGCGCCGCTGGCCTTCGGCGTGCTGCGCAAGCGCTTCCCCGACCTGGAGCGGCCCTACCGGCTGCCGGCCGGCGAGTTCGTCTCGCCGCTCGCCTTCGTGATCGCCAGCCTGGTCATCTACTGGTCCGGCTGGGACACGCTGTGGCGGCTGGGCGCCTCGATCCTGCTCGGCTACCTGCTGCTGGGCTCCTACGCCGCCTACGCCCGGTCCAAGGGGCTGCCGGGCGCCCCCCGGATGGACTTCCGGGCCGGCCAGTGGCTGCCCGTCTACCTGGTGGGCATGGGCGTGGTCTCCTGGCAGGGCCAGTTCGGCGCGGGCGCCGAACACCACCTGCCGCTGTGGTGGGACATCCTGGTGATCTCGGTCTTCTCCCTGGCCGTCTACTACTGGGCGCTGGCGGTGTCGCTGCCGGCGGCCGACATCGAGCGCAACATCGCCGATGTCGAGGTGCTCGACGCGGGCGGCCACTGACCGCTCCGGCCCGTCACCGAGCGTGGCCCGGCAGGCGGTCTCCGGTCACTGCCCGGAGCGCCGCAGCGCCGAAACGGGAAGTCCGATGGAGGATGAGGAGAGAGCGCGACCGGGCGAGGTGGACGGCATGGACGACTCCCGCTTCCCGTTCCTCGACGGCGTGGCAGGGGTACTGGTCGACGGCGGCGGCAGGATCATGGACTGCACGGCCGCCGCCGAGACGCTGCTGGCCCTCCCCGCAGGGGTGCTGCGCGGGCGCCGGGTCCGCGAGCTGCTGGCCGCACCGGCCGAGCCGGCCGGCCCCCCGAGCACGGCCGGGCCGCAGGGCTACGCGCGGCGCGGCAGCAGTTGGGCGGGGCGGGTCAGCGTCCACACCGGCGACGGGCGGCTGATCGCGCTGGAGGTCCGGATACTGGTGCTGCGCGGTGCGCCCTTCGGTGACCGCAGCAGCGCCCGCTATGTCGTGCTCGGTGCCCGGGCCGGCGCCGCGGACCGCTGGCGCCAGGACCAGGCGTTCACCCGCGAGCTCTTCCTGCAGGACCGGCTCGGCCTGGTGGTCTTCGACCAGGACCTGCGGATCGTGCGGACCAACACCCACCTGCTGCCCTACTCCGGCATGCCGGTCACCCTCACCGGGCGCAAGCTGGCCGACTTCCTCCAGCCGCAGGACGCCGCCGCCTTCGAGCAGCACCTGCGCGAGGTGATGGAGACCGGGCGGCCGCTGGTGCTGGCCGAGGAACTGGCCCGCACCGTGATAGACCCGCGCGGCGGCCGGATGATGGCGATCTCCGCGTTCCGGCTGCAGGCCTCCGACGGTGCGGTGATCGGCCTGACCGCGCTCTTCAACGACATCACCGACGAGTACCGCACCCGGCGGCGCCTGGCGCTGCTGCACCAGGTCACCGTGGCCACCGGGCGCTCGCTGTCGGTCACCGAGAGCGCCCAGCAGCTGGCCGAGGCGCTGGTGGGCGACTTCGCGGACGTCGCGGTGGTGGAGGTGGCACCCGCCGTCTTCACCGGCGAGGAGCCGGCCCCGGACCGCGACGGCCTGCTGCTGCTGCGCCGCACGGCCGTGGCGGGGCCGCCCGAGGCGGTGCCGGCCACCGGGGACAGCGTGCAGGTCGGACCGGACGGAGCGGAGGCGGCCGGGCTCGCCGCGGACCTGGGGGAGCCCTGGCTGGTCACCGCCCCGCTGATCGCCCGCGGCCTGCTGCTCGGCCGGATCGGGGTGCGCCGCGACCACTGGAAGGAGGCCTTCGAGGAGGAGGACCGCACGCTGCTGCGCGAGATCGCCGCCCGCGCCGCGCTCGCGCTGGACAACGCCCGCCGCTACACCCGCGAGCACCGTGCCGCGATCGGCCTGCAGCGCAGCCTGCTGCCGCCGGCCGTCCGCTCGGTCGCCGCGGTCAGCACCGCCAGCGTCTACCTGCCGACCGACACCGTGGGCGGCGTGGGCGGTGACTGGTTCGACGTCATCCCGCTCTCCTCGGCCCGGGTGGCGCTGGTGGTCGGCGACGTCACCGGGCACGGCCTGCACGCCTCGGCCACCATGGGCCGGCTGCGCACCGCCGTGCGCACGCTGGCCGACCTGGACCTGGAGCCGGACGAACTGCTGGTCCACCTGGACGACCTGGTGGCCCAACTGCTCGTGGAGGCGGCGCTGGCGGCCGACGGGGAGGTGGACCTGGAGGCGGAGGGGCTGGACCCGGGCCGCTACGGCGCCGGTGTCCAGAGCCACCCCTGGGCGGAGGCCGAGGGCGAGCGGGCCGCCGGCCGGGCCGCCCGGCCGGAGCCCGGCTCGTTCGGCGGGACCTGCCTGTACGCGGTCTACGACCCGGTCGCCCGGACCTGCACGGTGGCCAGCGCCGGCCACCCGCCGCCCGCCGTCGCCCACCCGGACGGCAGCACCGAGTACCTGCCGGTGGCGCCCGGGCCGCCGCTGGGCGTGGGCGGGCTGCCGTTCGAGGCCACCAGGGTGGTGCTGGAGCCGGGCAGCGTGCTCGCGCTCTACACCGACGGGCTGATCGAGCGCGGCGAGGGCGACATCGACAGCGGGATGGACGAGCTGACCAGGCGGCTGGCCGCGGTCCGGGCCCAGGACCTGCCGCTGCCGGAGGCCGGGCAGCGGATCATCGCCGGACTGCCGCCGACCCGGCTGCACGACGACGTGACCCTGCTGCTGGCCCGCACCAAGGTGGTGCCCGCCGCCGACACCGCCGTCTGGTCGGTCGAGCCCGACCCCGCGGCGGTCGGCCGGGTGCGCGAGGACGCCACCCGGACGCTGGTCGCCTGGGGCCTGGAGGAACTGGCCTTCACCACCGAGCTGGTGCTCAGCGAGCTGGTCACCAACGCGATCCGCTACGCCGGCGGGCCCGTGGTGGTGCGGCTGATCCGGGCGGACATGCTGACCTGCGAGGTCTCCGACGGCAGCAGCACCCAGCCGCGGATGCGCCGGGCCCGGCTGACCGACGAGGGCGGGCGCGGGCTCTACCTGGTGGCGCAGCTGACCAGCCGCTGGGGGAGCCGCTACACCACCTCGGGCAAGACGATCTGGACCGAGCAGGAACTGCCGGGGCGGTAGCAGCGGTAGCGGCGGGTGCGCGGCGGCCGGGACCGTGCGGCGGGCTTTCGCACGGCCCCCGATCGGAGGAGAGTAGCGAACTGACTTATCGTCAGATCCATTCGCACACAAGACCATTGGTGCGATGGACGGGGCAGGGGTGGTGGACTGTGGCGCAGTTGCCGACGGCGGGGCGGGTGCCGGTGCAGGGCAGTGGGAACGGAGAGGAGCAGATGCTGGCGCGGCTGCTCACCGTGGCGGAGTACGAGGAGCCGGCGCGGGCCCGACTGCCCGCCCCGGTCTGGGACTTCCTGGCTGGTGCCAGCGGTACCGAGACGCTGCCACGGGCGGTGCGCCAGGCGCTGGACCGGGTCCGGCTCCGGCCCTCGGTGCTGGTCGACGTCGACCGGGTGGACCCGGCGGCCGAGCTGCTCGGTGCCGCGCTGGGCATGCCGGTGGGCATCGCGCCGATGGCCTACCACCGGCTCTGCGATCCGCAGGGCGAGGTCGCCACCGCCCGGGCCGCCGGAGCGCAGGGTGCGCTCTTCATCGCCTCGATCTTCGCCAGCCGGACCCTGGAGGAGATCGCCGCGGCCGGTGCCGGACCCTGCTGGCTCCAGCTCTACTGGCTGCGCCGCCGGGAGGCGCTGATCCAGCTGATCGCCAGGGCCGAGGCGGCCGGCTTCCGCGCGCTGGTGCTCACCGTCGACGCCCCCCAGGTCGCCCGGCGGCTGCGGGACGACCGCAACGCCTTCACGCTGCCCGATCACGTCCATGCGGTCAATCTGGACCCGGAGTTGATGACCGCCAGCCATGTCCGGCAGGACGGCCGGTCGGCCATCGTCCGGCACGCCCGCGAGCAGTTCGACGCCTCGATCACCTGGTCCGACCTCGGCTGGCTGCGCCGGCAGACCTCGCTGCCGCTGGTCCTCAAGGGCATCCTGACCAGCGAGGACGCCCGGCGGGCGGTGGACGCGGGGGCGGCCGGCATCGTGGTCTCCAACCACGGCGGACGTCAACTGGACGGCGCGATACCGGCGATCACCGCGCTGCCGGAGATCACGGCCGCCGTGCGCGGGCGCTGCGCGGTACTGGTGGACGGCGAACTGCGCACCGGTGTCGACGTGTTGAAGGTGCTCGCGCTCGGCGCGGACGCGGCGCTGCTGGGCCGCCCCGCGCTGTGGGGGCTGGCGGTGGCGGGCGAGGCCGGGGTGAGCGCGCTGCTGGCGCTGCTGCGGGAGGAGTTGACGGAGGCGATGGCGCTGGCGGGGCGTCCGCGGGTGCGGGACGTGGACCGGGGGCTGGTGCGGGTGCTGGGCTGACGGTGCCTCGGATCAGCTGCGCTCGGTCTGCGCGGCGCGGTGCACGCGCAGCGCCCAGCGCACCAGCGGGACCTGGAGCGGCAGGCGGGCGAGCGCCGCGGTGCGCAGCGGGAGCGGGCGGTCGCGCCAGTCGGCGGCCATCTTGACGTTGGCCGGGAAGACGGCGACGAAGAGTCCGGCGGCGGCCAGCGCGCCCAGCCTGCGGGTGCGCGGGGCGGCGACGGCCGCCCCGATCGCGAGCTCGGCCGCCCCGCTCGCACGGGTCCAGGCGCGCGGGCTGCCGGGCAGCGCACGGGGCACCATGGCGTCGAAGGTGCGGGGTGCGACGAAGTGCGTGATGCCCGCGCCGATCAGCAGGCCGCCGAGCAGCCGCGCGGAGCGCGTGGACCCGGGGGAGGCCGAGGGCCGCACGCCGGGGCGGGGCGAGGATGCGGGCACGGGGCACTCCATCGTTCGGCGACCCGCCGTCGGGGCGGATCCCGCTGCGGTGTCGTTACCGGAGAGTAGCTCCTGGTCGTGGCGCGCGGAAGTGTCAGGTCCGGACAGGCCCTATGGCCGGGCCGGCTGTGTCGGCCGGCCGGGGCCGAACTCGCCCAGCGCCTCGTCCACGATCGCGGTCAACCGGGCGTGGTGCGCCCCGCGCCAGTACACCTGCCCGCAGTCCGCGCAGCGGGCGAAGGCGTCGTAGGAGCGCTCCGTGCCGTCCTCCAACTGCTCCTGCACAGTGGCCTTCGCGGCCTGCCGCAGTTGCCCGTTGCAGCTCGTACACCTGGTCCAGGGGGCCAGTGGCGGCGCGAACCGGGAGAGCACGTCGCGCAGTTGCTCCTCCGGGCGGTGGCTGTAGACGTATCCGCCCGCCCACAGCTCGCGGCGCCGCAACAGGCCCCGGTCGCGCGAGAGCAGCACCCGCTGCTCGGCGGCGGAGCGGGCGGCGAGCGCGGCGTCGCCGATGTCGGGGTTCTCGTAGGACGCGTCGATCCCCAGCAGGCGCAGCCGTCGGGCCAGGGTGCCGAGATGGACGTCGAGCAGGAAGCGGGGCGGGCCGGGCAGCGGCTGCGGCCGGGTCACCCCGCGCACCGAGATCTGCTCGCCGTGCCGGGGCAGGTGTCCGGCGGGCACCGGGCGGCCGTCGGCCAGCAGCTCGCCGACCTCGGTCAGCGGCACACCGAGCGACTCCACCAGGTGGCCGAGGGTGGCGGCGCCGTCGGTGCGCACCATCGACCGGCCGATCCGCCGCGCCGCGGGGAGGAACATGCGCAGCTCGGCGGCCACCTCGAGCCAGACCTCGGGCCGCTCGACGGCAGTGGTGGTCGCGGTGGTCGCGGAGGCCACCGCGGGCTCGACGTTCTCGATGTGCTCCACACCGTCCAGCATGCCAGCGCGGGGGCGGCCGGGGCCAGCAGGTTTCCGGGCCCGGCGCAGGGCCGGTCGGGCCGGTCTGGTCGGTCGGGCCGGCCCCGGGACGCGCAGCTGCCGGTCGGGGCCGACGGTCCGGTCGGCGGTGCGCCATCCGGTGCTGACACGGTGTCAGAAGCCTGCCGCGGAGCGCCCGGCCGGTAACGTGGCCCGCATGCGTATCGTCATTGCCGGAGGCCATGGTCAGATCGCCCTCCACCTGGAGCGGCTGCTCGCCGAGCGCGGGGATCGCCCGGTGGGCCTGATCCGCCGTGCCGAGCAGGAGGCGGACCTGCGGGAGCGCGGCGCCGAGCCGGTCCTGCTCGACCTCGAAACCGCCGACCGCGCGCGGGTCGCCCAGGTGCTGGCCGACGCCGACGCGGTGGTCTTCGCCGCCGGTGCGGGGGCGGGCAGCGGTGCCGCGCGCAAGGACACGGTCGACCGGGCGGCGGCCGTCCTGCTGGCCGACGGCGCCGAGCAGGCGGGGGTGCGGCGCTACGTGATGCTCTCCTCGATGGGCGCCGACGCCCGGGCCGGGGACGGCGCGGACCCGGTCTTCGGCGCCTACCTGCGGGCCAAGGGCGCGGCCGACGACGACCTGCGCGCGCGCCCGGGCCTGGACTGGACGGTGCTGCGCCCGGGGCGGCTGACCGACGACGCGCCCACCGGGCTGGTCCGGCTGGCCGATTCGACCGGCCGGGGCGCGGTGCCGCGCGCCGACGTGGCCGCCGTCATCGCCGCGCTGCTGGCCGACCCGGCGCCACTGGTGGGACGCACGGTGGAGCTGGTGTCGGGCGAGGACACCGTGGCGCGGGCCGTCGCCACCGCCTGACGTTGCGCCCGCCTCACAGCACGATCGGTGCGTGCGCCCAGCGCCGGACCCGGTAGGGCAGCCACCAGAACAGCTCGCCCACCTGGCCGACCAACTGCTCGCCGCGCAGGTCGGCCAGGATGTGCGCGGGCAGATCGGCCTGCGGGGCGCCGTCCACCAGGCGCTCGATGACCTCCTGGTAGTCCGGCTCGTCGACCGTGAAGCGGCGCAGTTCGCCCCAGCGGCGGTCGCGGATCTGGACGAACCCCGGGCCCTTGCGCCACAGGCACTTGCCCACGTGGTGGGTGTCGGTCCACAACCGCAGTGCCGCGTCGGGGTCGGCGGGGCCGAGCAGGGCGGTCGGCGGCTGGAGGTGGCCGAGTTCCTCCCAGGCCTCGGCCCGCGGACCGAGGCGCAGGGTCCAGTCGACCTGGACGGCGCGTGCGGTCAGGTCCCGGATCAGGCAGAGCCGGTGGACCGTCGCCGAGGCGGTGGCGGTGGCGGTGGCGGTGGCGGTGGCGGTGTCGGTAGTGGTGGCGGTGTCGGGGCTGGTGAGGTCCACCGTGCCCGGGATCTCCACCCGGCGGGCGCCGAGGTCCCAGAGCCGCTGGGCGGCGGGCCCGCTCGGGCCCGCCACCTCCACGGTGCCGAGGGACATCGACGGCAGGTACCGCGTGACCGGCTCGACGTCACGCCAGGCCCGGACCGCCACGGTGGCCGGTCGCGGCGGCGCGGTGAGTGCCGTGGTGTTCATCAACTCTCCTGCTGCTGTTGGGGTTTGTCCGGAGAGGTGCGGTCAGGCCGGCACCTGTTCGGGCCGGGTCGCCGGCCAGTCCTCGGCCTCCTGGCGGGCCCGCCGGTAGCCGAGCCTGAGCAGCTCCTGGTTGACCGCGGGCGGCGCGACCTGGACGTACTGGCCGTTGTCGGTGAAGACCAGGCCCTGGGCCGACCAGCGGTCCAGCAGTGCCTGGACGGCTACCGCGTCCGCCTGTGCGCAGCCGGGCCGGGCGGCGACCTTGCGGGCCAGTGCGGCCGGTGCGTGCGGCTGGTCGAGCAGTCGGAAGGCGGCCAGTTCCAGCGGCTCGGAGAGCTCCAGGACGGTCCAGTCGAAGGCCCGGCGCCGGCTCACCAGGACGATCCGGTCGCCGAGGTCGGTGTGGGTCAGCCGACTGGCCGCGTGGTGCTCCTGCCAGGCGGCCAACGCCTCGTTCAGCCGGGCCACGGTCGGCTCGCCGATGCCGCGCGGCGGCACGTCGAAGATGTAGGCGAGGTCGAGCAGTTCGGCCTCCGGCAGGTCGTAGACGACCCGGTAGGGGAGGGCCGGGCGCAGCTCGGAGAAGCCGAGTTCGGGCCGGTTGAAGTACGGGCTGAACCGCTCGATGGCGATCCGGGCGGACAGGTCGCCGGGCGGGTCGAGGTGCTCCAGCGCCGGGAGTTGGCCGATCACCCCGTCGTAGTCCCGGTCCTGCTCGCCGGGGAAGCCGTGCAGGTAGTTCCAGGCCACCGAGAGGCCGGCGGCCGAACCGTCGCGCAGCATCCGGACGTTCTGGCAGCCGCTGACGCCCTTGTCCATCAGGTCCAGCACCCGGTTGTTGAGGCTCTCGATGCCGGGCTGCACGTAGACGAGCCCTGCGTCGGCCAGCGTCCGCAGCTGGGACTGGCGCATGTTGGCCTTGATCTCGATGTGCAGCCGCAGGTCGTAGCCGGTCTCGATCAGGCGGGGCAGCAGGGTGGTCAGGTAGCCCATGTCGAGGATGTTGTCGACCACGAACATGTCCAGCACCTGGTGCTCGCGGGCGAGTTCGACGATCTCGGCGAAGAAGTCGTCCGGGTGCTTGCTGCGGAACTGCATCGAGGAGCCGTTGAGGCCGCAGAAGGTGCAGTGGTGCTTCTCGCCCCACCAGCAGCCGCGCGCGCCCTCGACCACCAGCTTCGGCTCGGTCCAGGTCCGCGCGTGCGAGGCGGCCAGCCGCTCGAAGTAGCCGCGGTAGTCCGGCCGGACGATCGCCGCCGGCGGCAGCGGGGTGGTGCTGATCGGGTTGGCCCGCGGGCCGGACGCGTCGCGCCAGCACAGGCTCGGCACCGTGGCGAGGTCCCGGCCGGCCGCCAGCGCGTTGAGCAGCTGGGGAAAGGCCACCTCGCCCTCGCCGCGGACGACGTGGTCGACGAAGGGGAAGTTGCGGTGCATCGCCTCGCCCTGCGCGCCGTCGCAGTTCGCGCCGCCCAGCACGGTCACGATCCCCGGTGCCAGCCGCTTGACGTGCTTGGCGGCGGCGAGCGCGGCGGTGTTCTGCTGGAAGGTGGAGGTGAAGCCGACCACGTCCGGCGCTGCGGCGACGATGGCCTGCGCGATCTCCTGGACGAACCGCGGTGCCTGGCGGTGCAGTTCGACGGCCTGGCGCAGCCGGTCCTCGTCCAGGTGGCTGCCGAGCAGCTCGGTGAACTCGGCCTCGCGCCACTGCGGGTCGTCGTACAGCGCGGAGGAGAAGACCCAGTCCCCGCAGCCGAGGAAGTAGGAGTCGAGCGAGTAGTACTCGTAGTCGCCGAGCGTGAACTCCCCTTGCCGGGTGAGCCAGTCGACGTACTCCAGGTTGGCGTGCAGCACCTCCGCCTGTCCGTCCGTCTTCTCGTCGACGGCCCGTTTGAGAATGCCCAGGGCCAGCGACGGCACGTCGATCGGTGACCAGGGCATGTTGACCAGAAGCACGCGCACGGTCTTCCTCTCCTCTCCATTGTCCTGCGCCGGGACTTCTTGCGCCGGGAGTTCCTTCGCCGGGCTTCCTGCGTCCGGACTTCTTGCGCCCGGACTCCTTGCGCCGGGACGGCCGGCCGCCCCGGCAGCGGTGCCCGGGACGACCGGCGGTGGTTGCCCGGGTCAGCTCATCAGGCCGGCGTGAGGGCGCGGAGCGTGATCGGGATCCGAACGGTGACTCCGATCGGCGGCATCTTGATGTGCGGCTCGGCGGCGGACAGCTTGTCGCCCTTGATGACGTCCTTCTTCATGGGTGCTACCTCCTTCAGGATCTTCGGTGACGGCCGCCGGTCGCTCCGGCGTGCCGCCTTCAGGAGACCAAGGGGCCGATGGCCGCGGCCAGAGCAGGAAACTGGCAGCAGCCGGTGGCAGATCCGGCGCCCTGCCAGGCGGATTCCTGTCATGGCCGGCGGCCGGGCGGGCTCCCTAACCTGGGCCCTCCGGCCGCTCCCGCCTACCGAAGGAGTCCGATGTCCGCTGCTGCTGCCGGCGGCACGCCAGGGGTGAGCCCGCTGCGTGCCGTGCTGCGCCGCCACGGTGTGCAGGTCGGCCTCGCGTTCGTTCTGCTGCTGGCCTCGGTGGCCGCCTCGCTGACCGTTCCGCTGACGGTGCGCAACCTGGTCCAGGACCTCGGGCAGCATCGTTCGGCCGCGTCCGACGCGCTGGCGCTCGTGGTGCTCGCACTCGTCGCCGCGCTGGCCGCCGCCTGGGGCTCCTTCGTGCTGGGCCGGATCGGCGAGCTGACCGTGCTGGAGACCCGGGGGCGGCTGATGCGGCACGTGCTGCGGATGCCGGTGCTGGACGTGCGCCGGATCGGCGCGGGGGACCTCACCAACCGGGTCACCGCCGACACCGCGCAGCTGCGCACCATGCTCGACGTGGGCATCACCGCGCTGCCCGCCTCGGCGATCACGGCCGTCCTGACGCTGGTCGTCATGGGGCTGCTCGATCCGGTGCTGCTGCTCATCGTGGTCGCCACCTTCGCGGTGGCGGGCAGCGTGATCGCGGTCTTCGTGCGCAGCGCGCGCCGGGGGTCACTGGCCCAGCAGGAGGCACTGGGTGCGCTGGCGCAGGGCTTCAACTCGGCGCTCGGGGCGCTGGCCGCGGTCAAGGCCAACCGCGCCGAGGGGCCGATCGGCGACCAGGTGACGGGCACGGCCACCGCCGCGACCGACGCCGCCGTGGCGGCCGACCGGCGGTTGGCGTTCATCACCCCGGTGATGGGCCTGGGCCAGCAGATCGCGATCGTCGGGGTGCTGGCCGGCAGCGGCGCCCGGCTGGCCTCGGGCAGCCTCAGTGCGGCGGACTTCGTGGCCTTCATGATGTACCTGTTCCAGCTGGTCACCCCGCTCACGGTGCTGGCCACCGGTTTCGGCCGGCTGCAGACCGGCCTGGCGGCGCGGAGCCGGGTCCAGGAGGTGCTGGACCTGCCGGCCGAGGAGCCGGGCCCGGCCCAGGAACCGGACCCGGACCGGCACGCCCCTGCCCTGCGGCTGAGCAACCTGGCCGGCGGCTACGGTGGCGAGCGGGTGCTGCACGGCGTCAGCTTCGAGGTCGCCCAGCGCGGCCTGACCGCACTGGTGGGGCCCTCGGGGGCCGGCAAGTCGACCGTCCTCGCCATGCTGGAGCGGCTGTTGCCGCCGGAGCGGGGCACCGCGGAACTGCACGGCGTCGACCTCGCCGAGTGGCCGCTGGACGTGCTGCGCCGCCGGATCGCCTACGTCGACCAGGAGTTCACCCTGCTGGAGGCCAGCGTCCGGGAGAATCTGCTGCTGGGCCGTCAGGGCGGACGCACCGATGGCGAGTTGTGCAGCGCGCTCGCCCAGGTCGGACTGGCGGAGCAGATCGCCGCGCTGCCGCAGGGCCTGGACACCCGGCTCGCCGGCGCCGTCGACCTCTCCGGTGGCCAGCGCCAGCGGCTGGCGCTGGCCCGGGCGCTGCTCTCCGAGGCCGAGGTGCTGCTGCTGGACGAGCCGAGCTCCCAGCTCGACGGCGTGAACGAGCAGTTGCTGCGGCAGGCGGTCGACCGGCTGGCCGCCGACCGGGCGGTGGTGGTGGTCGCGCACCGCCTGTCCACCGTCCGGCACGCCGATCAGATCGTCTTCCTCCAGGACGGCCGGGTCCACGGCATCGGCACGCACGACCGGTTGGTGGCCGACTGCCTGGGCTACCGCGCGCTGGTGGCGGGCCAGAGCGGTGGGTCGGCGCGGGCGGCGGGACCGCTCGGCTCGCCGGTGTGAACCCAGCGCGCCACCTGGGCCCGGGAACCGCAGCCGAGCCGCTTCATGATCTCCCGCATGTGGTTCACCACCGTCCATTCCGAGATGAGCAGCTGGCGGGCGATCTGGCGGTTGCCCAGGCCGTCCGCCACCAGCAGCGCCACCTGGTGCTGACGCAGTGTCAGAACATCGTTACTGGAGGCATTCTGGCCCTGGACGGCGATGGCGGGGCGTGCGGCCGGTGCCGGCCGGTCGGCCGTTCGGCGGTACTGGACGGCCAGTTCGGCCAGCAGCAGCGGCAACGGGACGGCTGCCCCGGCGCGCTGCGCCTCGTCGAACTCCCGCTCGCTGAGCATGGGACGGTAGCGGCGCTCGATCCGGCTGACCGCCAGGTCGGGCTCGGTGGGCGTGCCCAGGCAGGCCTCCCGGCCGGCGTGGAAGCCCGCCAGCACCCGGACGGCGCCGCGCGCCCGCACCTCGGCGGCCGACAGCAGCGGACTCGCCGCGATCGTGAGGAACGCGCCGAGGACGGCGGGCGCGCCGAGGGTGCGCAGGTTCGCCATCGCCCGTTGGTGGCAGTCCTGGGCGGCGGCCGAGTCGCCCGTGGCCGCCAGGAAGAGGCTCAGGTGGAGCAGGGCGCCGCCCGCGCCCACGACGTCCTGTCGGCGCAGCGCGTCCGGCAGGACGCGGCGGACCGCCTCGACGGCCCCGGCGCTGTCGCCGCTCAGGAACCGGGCCAGGGCCGCCTCCAGCCGGATCCGCGCGGCACCCCGTTCCGCTCCGCCGGCGGCGCCGTCCCGCCGTGCGCACTGCAGCGCCTGCTCCGCAGCGCGCTCCAGCAGGGCCGAGCCGGCGGCAGTGTCGTGCCAGAACTCGCGCACCGCGCAGAGGCGTTGCCAGCGCGCGCCGTGCGGACCGGTCGGCGCTCCGGTCGCCACCGCCTGGTCGAGCAGCGCCTGCAGGCCGTCGGCCTCGCCCGCCTGCAGGCAGGCCTCGGCGAGCAGCAGGGCCAGCCGGTCCTGCTCGCCCGGCGGGCACGCGGCGGCGAGGGCGCGCAGCTGCCCGGCCGTCGCGAGCTCGATCCCGGTGGCATCGGCGTAGCCCCGGGTGTCCTCGATCAGGTCGAGCGCCTCGCCGGCCGGTCCCGCGCCGAGCAGGGTGTCGAGGGCGGTGCGGATGTTGCGCTCCTCGCAGTGCAGTGCGGCCAGCCCGCTCTGCTGGGCGCCCTCCTCGATCCGCCGCGCGCCGGCCCGGGCCAGCCGCGCGTAGTAGCGGGCGTGGGCCAGGCGCGCCGCAGGCCGGTCGAAGCCGGGCTCGCGCGGATCGGGCGGCGGCTGGGCGGGGACGTCGAGCGGCAGGTGCAGGCGCACCCGGGTCAGGCCGCTGAGCCGCCCGGACGGCAGCCCCGAGAGTGCGAGCAACTGCGCGTCGACCAGGGTCTGCAGCGCCACGGTGAACTCCTCCACCGGCACGCCGGTCACCTGGCGCAGCGCCTCCGCGCCGAACCCGCCGGTGAACAGCACCGCGTGGGCGAGCAGCCGGCGTTCGGCCGCGGTGAGCTGCGGGACCGGCCCGCTCGGCCGGCCCCGCCGGTAGGCGTTGAGCAGCCGGACGAGTTCGGGGCCCTCGGGCCCGGCGCGCCGCTCCAGTATCGCGGTGAGGACCTCGGGGCCCTCCAGCCTCGCCACCCGGGCCGCCAGCACGAGTGCGCCGGGGACGCCGCGCAGGTCCACGCAGGTCTGGGCGATCTGGTGCTGATTGTGCCGATCGATCCGGAAGTCCGGGTTCAACTCCCGTACGTGGGAGGCGTAGAGCTGGACCGAGGGGACCTGGCAGAACTCCTGCAGCGCCACCCCCGAGCAGTCGGCGGGCACCGCGAGCGGGGCGACCGGGCAGCCGGTCAGGCCGGGTGCCGCCGCGCGACGGCGCGCGGTGGCCAGCACCCGGACGCCCCCGGTCCGCGCCGCGGCCAGGGCTGCGCGGCCCAGCTCGGGATCCAGTGCGTCGATCCCGTCCAGCAGCACCAGCTGCTCGGCGCCGGGCGGGGACAACGGGTCGGCCCGGTGGCGCAACAGGGCGCTCGACTCCGTGACCGGGCCCCGGGTGGCCGCGACGACCACCAGCCCGCCGGTGCGCCGCCAGTCGGCGGCGACCGCCTGCGCGAGCCAGCTCTTGCCCACCCCCGGCGGCCCGTGCAGCACGACGCCGCCCCCGGCGTCGGCCGCCAGCAGCGAGCGGACGGCGGCGACCAGCTCGGCGGCATCGCCGACCGGTCGTGCCGGCAAGGCTTTCTGAGTACGCGTCACGAATTCCCCCAGGCACCTGAGCAGCGCGGTGGCGGGAGGGAGCGACGTGGGAAGTCGAGCCTGCGCCATTCATTTCAGCTGCTGAGGTCAGCTTTCCCGCACACACCAGCTCTGTCAACCGGTTGCGGAAGCGCTGTCAACCGGTGGTCGGCCGTGCCCTCGCGGTGCGGGGTCACGGTCCGCCGAGGCGGGTGCGGACCGTTTCGAGTTGGGAGGTCGCCTTCAGTTCGGTGTACAGCTCGGCGCTCTGCTCCCAGTGCTCCCGGGCCAGGCCGGGGTCGCCCATCGCCTGGTGATCGTCGCCGATGCGCAGGTGACAGGCCGCCAGTGAGAACCGGTCGCCGATCGCGGCGCAGATCTCGCGGGCCTGGTGGTGGCGGGCGAGAGCCTGGGCGGGGTCGGTCGCGCGTTCGACGTCGCCGAGGCCGTTGAGTGCGAAGATCTGGCGAGTCCGGTCGCCGGCTCTGGTGGCCATCGCCAGGGCCTGGTGCAGCACCCGTGCGGCCTCGGCGGGCTGGCCGAGGTGGTGCAGCGTCATGCCGAGGTTGGCCAGGGCCCTTCCCTCGGTGACGTGATCGCCGACCTCCCGGGCCAGTTCGAGGGCCTGACGGTGGTACTGCGCCGCCTGCTCGAAGTTCTCCGTCCGCTCGCAGACCGCGCCGAGGTTGTTCAGCACGATCACCTGGCCCGCGCGGTCGCCCGCCGCTCCGTAGGCGGCCATCGCCCACGTGAAGTGGTCGATCGCTTCCTCGTGGCGACCCAGCTGGGCGTAGGTCGCGCCGAGGTTGGTCAGCACCCGGCGCTCTCCGGCCTGGTCCGCGAGGTTCCGGAAGTCGAGGAGCGCGGCCTGGAAGCACTCGATGGCCTCCGGGTAGCGGCCCAGCAGCCAGTACGACCCCGCCAGGTTCGTCTGGGCGGTGGCGTGACCGGCCAAGTCGCCCGTGACCGTGGTGGATTCGGTGGCCGCGGTGTGGAGGGTCAGGGACTTGCCGTAGTGGCCGTAGTGGTCCAGATAGCGGGCGAGGATCGCGGAGAGGTCGCTGCTGTGCTGTGTGGCGGCGGCGACGGGGTGCGTGCCGGCGGCGATCAGGTTGGTCAGCTCGGTGTCGAGCCAGTTGCGCGCGCTCTCCTCGCCGTGCAGCGGGTCGGTGGGCGTGGCGGGTTTCGGGGGATGCGGGCGCCGGTGCGACTCGTGGGGGTAGAGGACGTCCGCCGCTGCCGCGGCGGTGTGGCCGTAGTAGTCGAAGAGCCGTTCCAGCGCGGCCCGCCCGGTGGCGTCGGTTTCCTCGGACCGGGCGAGACCGCGGGCGTGCTGGCGCAGCAGGTCGTGGAACGTGTAGCGGCCGGGGGACCGCTCGATGAGCAGGTGGTGGTCGTGGAGTTCCTCGACGAGGTCCTCGGTCCCGGTCAGCGGCAGATCGGCGAGGGCCGCCAGGGCGTACGCGGAGAAGTCGTCGCCGGGGTGCAGTCCCGCGAGGCGGAAGAGCCGCTGCTGGTCGGGGGCCAGGGCGTCGTAGGACACGGCGAAGGCCGCGGCGACGCTCTGGTCCTGCGTCCGGAGCTCGGTGGGCAGGCTGATCCGGTCGCGGAGCCGGGCGAGCAGGTGGGAGGGGGTCCAGGTGCCACGGTGCGCCAGGCGCGCGGCGGTGATGCGGATGGCGAGGGGCAGGTGGCCGCAGAGCCTGACGATCTCGGCGACGGCGTCCTCCTGGCCGACGATCCGGTCCGGGCCGCAGATCTGGCCGAACAGGGCGACAGCCGTGCCCGGTTCGAGGACGTCCAGCGAGAGCGCGCCGGCTCCGGCGAGAGCGGGCATCCGGCGCCGCGACGTGACGAGGACCAGGCAGCCGGGGGATCCGGGGAGCAGGAGCCGGACCTGTGCGGCGTCGACGGCGTTGTCCAGGACGATCAGGAGGCGGCGGTCGGCGGCGACGCTGCGCCACAGCAGTGCACGCTCCTCGGGATCCGCGGGAAGGGCGTCCTCGCTCACCCCGACGGCGCGCAGCAGCCGGGCCAACGCGGCGCCGGGCTCCAGCGGGGTCTGGCCCGGGGTGAAGCCGTGCAGGTCGACGAAGACCTGGCCGTCGGCGTACCGGTCGGCCAGGGCGTGGGCGACGTGGACGGCCAGCGCGGTCTTGCCGACCCCGGCCATCCCGTCGATCGCGGAAATCACGACGGCGCTGGTCGCCGGGGCGGCCGCGGCTGCCAACAGGCGGTCCGTTTCCGGGCCGCGGCCGGTGAAGTCGGCCACGTCCCGCGGGAGGCTGTTGCGGGGCGCGTACCCGGCCGGGGCATTCGCGGTCGTCGCGGCCCCGGCGCCCGGCCTGCTGCCGCGGCGTCCGGTGCCCGCGGTCCGGCCCGGTGCCGTCCCGCCGCTCTCGGACTGCTCCGCCGGGTCGAGCAGCGAGGGGTCCGCGGCGAGGATCCGGAGCTGGAGATCCGCGACCTGCGCCGAGGGCTCGACCCCGAGTTCCGCGACCAGCCGCTTGCGCAGGTCCTGGTAGACCGCGAGGGCTTCGGCCTGGCGGTCGGCACCGTACAGCGCCAGCATCAGCTGCCCGTGCAGCGCCTCCCGCAGCGGGTGGGCCCGGGTGAGCCCGCGGAGTTCGGCGACCAGCTCCCGGTGCCGTCCCAGCCTCAGGTCCGCGCCGACACGGTCCTGCCACGCGTTCATGCGGGTCTCGTCGAGCTGGTGGGCCCGCGCGGCGCCGTCGACACACGGTGGCAGGTCGGTGAACGGCTCGCCGCGCCACAGGTCCAGTGCGGTGCTCAGCGTCCGCCGCGCCGCCGAGGCCTCACCTGCGCGCAACTGCTCCGCGCCGAGCCGGCACCCCTCGACGAACTCCTCCACGTCCAGCTCACCGGGATCCGTCCTGATGAGATAGCCCGGCGCCACGGTTCGCAGCCGCAGCCCCGTGTCGTCACCGAGCATCCGGCGCAGGCGCAGGACGTGGTTGCGCAGCGACGCGATGGCGGTGGACGGACGGTCCTCGCCCCACACCGCCGACGCCAGTTGCTCCGCCGACACGACCCGGTTCGCGTTCACCAGCAGCATCACCAGCACCGCGCGCGGACCGCCCGAGGGCAACACCACCTCGCCGTCCGGGAGGGTGACGTGCACCGGCCCCAGCAGGTTGAAGCGCACGGGGCCGGGACGCTCGCTCGGGTCCATCAGATGTCGTACGCGACCGTGACCGGTGCGTGGTCCGACCACCGCTCGGCATGGGTGGCGGCGCGCTCGACCAGGGCGGTGGTGGCGCGGTCGGCCAGGCCCGGGGTGGTGATGTGGTAGTCGATCCGCCAGCCCGAGTCGTTGTCGAAGGCGCGGCCGCGGTAGGACCACCAGCTGTAGGGGCCCGCCTGGTCGGGGTGGAGGCGGCGGACCACGTCGACGTAGCCGGCCTCGTCCAGGACGCGGCCGAGCCAGGCGCGCTCCTCGGGCAGGAAGCCGGCGGACTTCTGGTTGGCCTTCCAGTTCTTGAGGTCGGCCTCCTGGTGGGCGATGTTCCAGTCGCCGCAGACCACCACCTCGCGGCCGTCGGCGGCGGCCCGGGCGCGCAGGCCGGTGAGGTGGACGAGGAACTCCGCCATGAAGCGTTCCTTCTCGTCCTGGCGCTCGGTGCCGACCTCGCCGGAGGGCAGGTAGAGGCTGGCGACGGTGAGTCCGGGCAGGTCGATCTCCACGTACCGGCCGGTGCCGTCGAACTCCGCCGAGCCGAACCCGACCTGGGTGCGCTGCGGTTCGGTGCGGGACAGGACCGCGACGCCGGCCCGGCCCTTCGCCGCGGACGAGGCCCAGACGGCGTGCCAGCCCGGCAGCTCGCGCAGCTCGGGCGGCAGTTGGCCGCTCTCGGCGCGCACCTCCTGCAGGCAGAGCACGTCCGCCTCGGTGGCGGCGAGCCATTCCAGGAAGCCCTTCTTCGCGGCGGCCCGAATCCCGTTCACATTCACAGTCGTTACCACAGTCACCCGGGCAGCCTACCGGGCGGACGGCAGGGGCCACGGCGGCCTGCGGGAGGGGTGCGCGGGGTGCGGTGGGTGTGCGCTGTGATGCCTGGGAGTTTGCTGGGTGTTTCGGGCTCGTCAAGGCTTGTCATTGGTCTTGACCATCTCCCGGCGGGCAGCCTAGGGTCGCTTACTGCAAAGACCTTTAATAAAGAAGGACGGATAAAGTCCGCGCCCCTACCTGGCGATACGCGCCGGTGCGGCCGGGGCGCACCCTGTCCTTCAGGATGCCGGCGGTCCCGTCCACAGCGGCCGACCGCGGGCCAGGGTGGAGGACACGGTGGGGACAGCTCAGCTCGCGGCGGTACCGGAGCCGAAGTACTGGCACCTGCGCACGGTGCTGCTGCGCGCCATCGACTCGGAGTTCTCCACCGGTGAGGTGATCCCCAACGAGCGTGAGCTCGCCGCCCGCTTCGGCGTGGCCCGGGCCACCCTGCGCCAGGCCCTGGACCAGCTGGAGCTGGAGGGCCGGCTGGTCCGCCGCCGCGGTATCGGCACCCTGGTCGCCGCCCCGCGGGTGGGCGTGCCGGTGAGCCGGCGCGAGGAGGGCTGGCCGGGCAGCAGCCGCGAGCAGTCCTGGCAGACGGTGGACTGCGTGAGCGCCGCCGCGGCCGAGAAGCTGGCCAAGGCGCTGGGCGTCCCGGTGGGCGAGACGGTGCACACGGTGCGCCGGGTGCGGGTCGAGCAGGGGCAGACGGTGGCCACCGAGTCGCTGCACGTGCCGGAGTCGGTGCTGGCCCAGCTGCCCGAGATCCGGCTGTCGGGTGCGCCGGCGGAGGGCGAGGACCAGGCCCGTTCGGTGCTGCGCCGGCTGGAGCGGCTCACCGTGGAGGGCGAGTCGCGGGCCGTGGAGCTCGGCGTGGCCGAGGCCGAGGAGGGCGCGCTGCTCCAGCGCCCGCCGGGCACGCCGGTCCTGGTGGTCACCACCCAGTACGCCTCGGGCGGTCGGCTGGCCGCGCTCGCGGTCTCGACCTACCGCGCCGACACCTGCCGGCTGACCTTCGGTGAGACCGGCCTGGTCGAGGTCACCCCGGTGGCTCCGGTGCGCACCGCCTCCTGAACCGCGAAGACTGATGAGAAGGCCTGAGGGCCGGACCTCCCAGGAAGGGGTCCGGCCCTCGGTCGTGTCAGGCTCTCGGTCGCCGGTCAGCTGCGGGAGGTCGGCTGGTCCACCGCGAAGAGCTGCTCCTCGACCTGGTCCAGCGCCACCCGCAGCGCTCCCAGCGCCACCACGTCCTCGCCCAGCGTGGAGAGCGCCACCTCCGGCGCCCGCAGGCAGTAGAGCGCGAGTTGCTCGCGCAGCGGCGAGAGCACGTCGTCCAGCCCGGCCGCCCAGCCGCCGATCACCACCAACTGCGGGTCGATCGCCAGCACCAGGGCCGCGACGTCGTGCACCAGGCGCTGCAGGAAGCGGTCCATCGCCACCTGGGCCACCGCGTCGCCCGCCCGGGCCAGGGCCAGCACCCGGGCCACCGCCGCCTCGTCCAGCGGGTCCAGCGGTTTGGCGCCGGTGGAGAGCAGGCGCTCGGGGGTGGCCTCCTGGCCGAGCAGGTGCAGCGCGCCGATCTCGCCGGCCGCGCCGCCGAAGCCGCGGTGCAGCCGTCCGTTGATCAGTGACCCGGCGCCGGGGCTCAGGCCGGCCAGCACGAAGACCACGTCGCCCATGCCGACCGCCGCGCCCTGCCAGTGCTCGGCGATGGCGGCCAGGTTGGCGTCGTTCTCGATCAGGACGGGGCAGCGGAACGAGCGGCGCAGCCGGGCGCCGAGGTCCAGGCCGGTCCAGCCGGGCATCGCGGTGCCCAGGCGCACCGAGCCGTCGCGGTCCACGATGCCGGGGGTGCCCACCCCGACCGCCCACAGGTTGTCGCGGGAGACGCCGGCCTTGCGCAGCACCTCGGCGACGGCCGCGCGGGCGGCGCCCAGGCGCTCCTCGGCGTCGAGCGTCTCGTCGACCAGGCGCGCGAAGGTGCCGATCTGGCGGCCGGTCAGGTCGGCCAGCACGACGCGGACGACGTGGACGCCGATCTCGACACCCAGGATGTGCCCGGCCTCGGCACGGAAGCGGAACCAGCGGGCCGGACGGCCGCGCTGGCGACCGCTCTCCTGGGCCTGGTCCACCTCGGCGACCAGGCCGGACTCCATCAGGCCCTCGATCACACCCTCGACGGTCGGCCGGGACAGCCCGGTGTCGCCGACCAGCTGGGTCAGCGTGACGGCCTGCCCGTCGCGCAGCGCGCGCAGGGTGACCGCGGCGTTGATCCGACGCAGCAGCGAGGAGTCCCCTCCGGTGAGCCGATCCGCCAAGTCGCTGCCTTTCCGCGTTCGCGCGACTGCAGGTGGCGCGCGGTGACAAGTGCACGGTGAGCTCCGTTGCTCCGCGGCACGGGCCGTCCGGCGGCGTCGCGAGGAGCACCGCACGCCGGAGGGCGTCAGCCGGATCGTACCCGCGGGGCATCCTGGTCGCGAGCAAATGCGCAGCTCATGACTGGTTCGGTATCGAAAGTTGACCTAGGCCGTGTCTCACAATTCGCGTCGGATCAGCGTGCGGCTCCCCCAGCCTTCGGCCGGGAGGTACCCCCACCACCCAGCCTGGCGGCTGGGTGGCGCCCGGCTGGGTGTGCCGGCGAAGCGTCCTCGTACTGGGTCGTACGTGGATGATTCGCCGGTGCGTCCAGGCGGGCAGCGACATCAGCAGCTGACGCTGCGGGCCGGCGTCGCGCGCCTGGCGGGAATTGTGAGACACGGCCCAGGCCGTGACTGACGGGATGTCAGGCCGTGCGGGGGGAACCCCGGCGATGTGCACTAGGGTCTGCTCAACCACCACACGCTACAAGTGCACGCACGCCACGAGCAGAGGAATGCACCATGTCCGATCTCGTCAGCCCGCCGGCTCAGTGCCCGGACCCGCCCGCCGCGGACGTGAACGAGGAGTTCGTGCGCGCGCAGACGCGGCTCGGGGCCCTCCCGTTCGTCCCGGAGATCAGCCTGTACACGGCGCAGGAGGCGATCGCGCTGTGGGAGCGGACCGAGTCGGCGCGTGGCCGGGTCGGACTGCCGCCGCCGTTCTGGGCCTTCGCCTGGGCGGGCGGACTCGGGGTCGCCCGCTATGTGCTGGACCACCCGCAGGCGGTGGCCGGCCGGTCGGTGCTCGACCTGGCGGCCGGGTCGGGGCTGGTGGGGGTGGCGGCGGCGCACAGCGGGGCGCGTACCGTGCGGGCCGCCGAGATCGACGCCTACGCGGTGGCGGCGATCGGGCTCAACGCCGCGGCCAACGGGGTGCGGATCGAGGCCGAGTGCGCGGACCTGCTGGACGGGGACGGGGCGCCGGCCGAGGTGGTGCTGGCCGGTGACGTCTTCTACGAGCGCGCGATGGCGGCCCGCTTCCTGCCCTTCCTGGAGCGCGCGCACGCCCGCGGCGCGCTGGTGCTGGTCGGCGACCCGGGGCGGGCCTACCTGCCGCGCGAACGCTTCACCGCCGTCGCCGAGTACGAGGTGCCGGTGCTGGCCGACCTGGAGGACAGCGCGGTCAAACGCACCACGGTGTGGCGGCTCTCGGAGCGCTCGGCCTGAGCGGGGGCTCGGCCCGGGCGGTTGTCCGGCCCGAGTGCCCGGCCCGAGCGCCCGGTCCGGGCGGCCGTCCGACCAGTGGAATTCCCGGAGCCGGCCCGGCGGCAGCTGGTAGGACGGTCCGATGAGCGAGCTGACGATCCGTCCTGCCACCACCCCCGAGATCCCCGCGCTGCTCGCCTTCTGGGCGCGAGCGGCCGAGGGCACCAGCATCAGCGACGACCCGGCCGGCGTGGCCCGGCTGATCGAGCGCGACCCCGAGGCGCTGATCGTCGCCGAGCGCGAGGGCGTGCTGGTCGGCACCGTGATCGCGGGCTGGGACGGCTGGCGTGCCAGCCTCTACCGGCTCGCGGTCGACCCGGACCAGCGTCGCCGGGGCATCGGCGCCGCGCTGCTGGCGGCGGCCGAGCGGCGCTTCACGGCGCTCGGCGGCCGACGGGCGGACGCGATGGTGCTGGAGCGCAACGAGCTGGGCCGACGGACCTGGCAGGCGGCCGGCTACCAGCGCGAGGAGCAGTGGCGCCGCTGGGTCAAGCCCTTGGGGGCGTAGTGCAGCAGGAGCGCGAGGGCGTCCGCTACGCCTGGGCCGCCGTGAAGGCCGCCGCATCCCACTGCCCGCCGAGGGCCGGCGCCAGGCCGGCGGCTGCCAGCCCGGTGAAGTCCGCCGCCCGGGGCGCACCGGTCGGCAGCGCGCCGAGCAGCGGGGCACCGGCGGCGATCGGCAGGTCGATGACGTTGCAGCGGGTGGCCAGGTCCGGCTCGCTGGGCCAACTGCCCACCACCACACCGGTGATGGCCAGCTTGCGGGCCCGCAGCGCCTCGGCGGTCAGGGTGGTGGTGTTGAGCGTGCCCAGGCCCGGCGCCGCCACCAGAAGCAGCTCGGCGCCGTCCACGGCCTGCGCCAGGTCGGCCAGGGTCAGGCCGTCGGCGTCGTAGCGGACCAGCAGGCCGCCGGCTCCCTCGACCAGCACCAGGTCATGGGAGGCGGTCAACTCCTCGATCGCCGCAAGGAACTGAGGAACCGTCACGAACGGCTGCCCGGAGCGTAGCGCGGCCCGCTCCGGGGAGAGCGGCTCGGGGTAGCGGACCAGCTCGCGGATGGTCAGCGGCGCGTCGGCACCGACCAGCCGGGCCACCTCCTGCGCGTCCCCGGGCTCGTCCGGCGTCACGCCGGTCTGGCCCGGCTTGAGCACCGCGGTGCTCAAGCCGGCACGCACCGCGAGCGCGGCCACCGCCGCCGTCACCGCGGTCTTGCCGACCTCGGTCCCGGTCCCGGTCACGAACAGCACCCGACTCACTGACCCACCTCGTTCATCCGTCGTCCCTTGTCCCGCCGGTCGCCGTGCCGGTTCATCCCGCCACCGCCGCCGCGCGCACCGCCGCACCGATCCGGGCGAGGTCCTCCTCGCCCGTGACGTACGGCGGCATGGTGTAGATCAGATCGCGGAACGGCCGCAGCCACACGCCCTCGCGGGCCGCGGCCTCGGTGGCAGCCCGGACATCGACCGGGTGGTCGAGCTGGACCACGCCGATCGCCCCGAGCACTCGCACGTCCGCGACGCCGGGCGTCTCGCGGGCCGCTGCCAGGCCCTCCTGCAGCCCGGTCTCGATCCGCTTGACCTCCCGCTGCCAGTCCTGGCCGAGCAGCAGGCCGATCGAGGCGTTCGCCACGGCCGCCGCCAGCGGGTTGCCCATGAACGTCGGCCCGTGCGCGAGCACCGGCACCTCGCCCCGGCTGATCCCCTCGGCGACCCTGCCGGTGCACAGGGTGGCGGCCATCGTCAGGTAGCCGCCGGTCAGCGCCTTGCCCAGGCACATCA
This sequence comes from Kitasatospora sp. NBC_01302, assembly GCF_035976515.1. Lineage (NCBI taxonomy): Bacteria > Bacillati > Actinomycetota > Actinomycetes > Kitasatosporales > Streptomycetaceae > Kitasatospora > Kitasatospora sp. NBC_01302. The sequence goes on along the minus strand of NZ_CP108404.1, from coordinate 1,507,720 downwards.
CGTCGGGGCTGATGCCCGCGTGGTCGGCGGCGAACAGCGCGCCGCTGCGCCCGAAGCCGGTGGCGATCTCGTCGAAGATCAGCAACACGTCGTGCCGGTCGCACAGTTCGCGCAGCAGCCGCAGATAGCCGGGGGAGTGGAAGCGCATCCCGCCGGCGCCCTGCACGACCGGCTCCACGATCACGGCGGCCAGTTCCCCGGCGTTGCGTTCGATCAGCCCGGCCAGCTCGGCCGCGTAGCCGGGGTCGACCTCGGCGTCGAAGCCGGCCGGCGGCTCGGCGGCGAAGAGCTGACGGGGCAGCACGCCGCCCCACAGCTGGTGCATCCCGCCCTCGGGGTCGCAGACCGACATCGGGTGGAAGGTGTCACCGTGGTAGCCGCCGCGCCAGGTGAGCAGCCGCTGCTTGCCGGGCCGCCCGATCGACTGCCAGTACTGCAGGCACATCTTCATCGCGACCTCGACCGCCACCGAGCCGGAGTCGGCCAGGAAGACGTGCTGCAGCGGCTCGGGGGTGATCGCCACCAGTGTCTCGGCCAGCCGGACGGCGGGCTCGTGGGTGAGCCCGCCGAACATCACGTGGCTCATCCGGCCCAGCTGCTCGCGGATCGCGTCGTTGAGCACCGGGTGGTTGTAGCCGTGCACCGCCGCCCACCAGGAGGACATCCCGTCCACCAACTCGCGGTGTCCGCCCGCCGGTTCGGCAAGCCGCAGGCGTACGCCCGCGGCCGACTCCACCACGAGGGGCGTCTGGGTGCCGGGCATCGGTCCGTAGGGGTGCCAGACGTGCGCCCGGTCCAGGGCGAGCAGGGTCGAGGTGTCCATCACGGCAGCCTCAGGCGTTCGGGGCGAGCTCGGTGCCCGCGCCGCGCAGTCGGACCCGCACCAGGTCGGAGCGGAGCTCGTTCTCGTTCTCGGTCCGGGGCTGCTCGGCCTGCTCGGCCTGCTCGGTCTGGCCGGTCGCGGCAGCCTCCGGCGCGGCCTCGCCGCACGGCCCGCAGCCGCCGCCCGCCGCCTGACCGTGACCGCCGCAGCCGCCGCCCGCAGCCGCCGCCTCGTGCCCGCCGCAGCCGCCCGCCGCGCCGTGCCCGCCGCAGCCGCCGGCCTGCTCGGCCAGCTCGGACCGGTGGCGGGGCAGGGTCTGCTCGCCCTGGCCCTCGACCTCGAAGCCCGCGTCCTTGATCATGTCGAGGTCGGCCTGGCCGGCCTGGCCCTCGCTGGTCAGGTAGTCGCCCAGGAAGATCGAGTTGGCGATGTGCAGGCCCAGCGGCTGCAGGGTGCGCAGGTGCAGCTCGCGTCCGCCGGCGATCCGCACCTCGGAGTCCGGGTGGACGAAGCGGACCATCGCCAGGATCCGCAGGCAGTGCTGCGGCGTGAGGTGCCACTCCTTGGCCAGCGGGGTGCCCTCGAACGGGATCAGGAAGTTGACCGGCACCGAGTCCGAGCCCAGCTCGCGCAGCGCGAAGACCACGTCGACCAGGTCCTCGGGGGTCTCGCCCATGCCCGCGATCAGGCCGGAGCAGGCCGACAGGCCCGCGCCGTGCGCCTTCTGCACGGTGTCCACCCGGTCCGCGTAGGTGTGGGTGGTGGTGATCTCGCCGTAGGTGCTCTCGGAGGTGTTCAGGTTGTGGTTGTAGGCGTCCACGCCGGCCGCCCGCAGCCGCTCGGCCTGGTTGTCGGAGAGCAGGCCCAGGCAGGCGCAGATCTCGACGGCCGGTTCCTGCTCCTTGATCGCCGCGATGGTGTTGGTGACCCGGTCGATGTCCCGGTCCGTCGGGCCCCGCCCGCTGGCCACCAGGCAGACCCGCTTGGCGCCGCCCTGGACACCGGCGGTGGCGGCCTCGGCGGCCTGATCCGGCTTCAGCCAGGTGTACTTGAGGATGCCCGTGTCGGCGCCCAGGCGCTGCGAACAGTACGAGCAGTCCTCGGGGCACAGGCCGCTCTTCAGGTTGACCAGGTAGTTGAGCTTGACCCGGCGGCCGAACCACTGCCGGCGCACCCGACCGGCGGCGGCGACCACGTCGAGGAGTTGGTCGTCGGTGGTGGCCAGCACGGCCAGGGCCTCCTCCCGGGTGGGGAGCTCGCGGTTCAGGCCTTTGGCGATGAGGGTGTCGAGCAGATCCATGGAGCTGATCCTGCCCGGACGACCTCAAGCGGCGCCATAGCGAATCGGCCAGAAGATCGCCGTGCGGGTGTGCGAGTTGTCACAGTGCCGCCAAGCCGGATCGTTCGTCCCCGATCACTCGCCCGTGGGCTGCGGGTTTCCTGGCCGGCGGCTGGGAGCGGGCCCGGCGGTGAGGCCGGCCGCTCACCACCTCCTGGGCGTCGTGCGCGCCGCCTCGTCCCGCGCACCGTCAGCTCCGGCCGCCTGCCGTGCTTCTGACGGATCCCCGCTGCTCCGGGTGGTCGAGCGGTTGCTTAGAATCTCGCCATGACCACCCAGGGGGACTCCCACCCGATACCCGTCGACTCCGATGACGCGCCGAGCCGGGTCAGAAGCGGTGTGCTCGGCAATCCGAGGCGTCTGCTGGTCGGGTCCGTCACGGTGGTCGCACTCGGTGCGGGCGGCTGGATCGTCTCCTCGCCGCACCCCGGCGACTGGCTGCCGGGGCTTGGCCCCTCCAGCAAGAACCTCCCCTCCCCGTCGGTGGTCGGCGGCCCGTTGCCGGCCTCCTCGGAGAACCCCAACCCGTTCGACGTCAACAGCCTCTTCCCGGCCGCCCGGCCGATAGACTTGGAGGCCTACAAGGGCCGGCTCGCGGGCGCCCGGCAGGGGCCGGACTGCGCGCAGGCCCTGCAGGACGCGGCCCAGAACGTCCTGAAGGACCAGAACTGCCAGGGCTATCTGGCGGTCGAGTTCAGCCGCCAGGACGGCAAGGTGGTGACCAGCTCGACGGTGCTGCGGTTCCCCAGCGACCAGGCCAGTGCCAAGGTGGCCCAGCTGATGCGCGGACAGGGCAGCGTGGCACGGTGGGTGCAGGCGGACGGCACCTTCGCCGCCACCGCCTCGCCCGGCGCCGCGGTCTCCCCGTCACCCGGTGGTCCCTCGCCCGTCGCCTTGCCGGGTGCCCCCGCCAAGGCGGCCGACCAGCCGCCCAAGGTGGAGTCGGTGCGGCACTACGTCACGGTGACCAGCTCCCGCTTCGTGGACGGGCACAGCCCGGTCACGCCCCAGGACCAGCAGGATCTCGACCAGGCCACCCATGCGGCCTCCTACACGGTGGACGCCGCCTTCATCTGGAGCTGACCGGCCGACCGCTGACCGGCCGACAGCCGGCCGGGCAGCAGCCGACCGGGCAACGCCGAAGCGGGGACCGACGATCCGTCGGTCCCCGCTTCGGCGTTGCGGCCTCAGCCCAGCCGGTCGACCGCGGTGACCCGCAGCACGGCCCGCCCCTCGGCGTCCGAGCCGAACAGGTCGACGACGGCGCTGATGCCCCAGTCGTGGTCACCCGCCGGGTCGTCGAAGATCTGCCGCACCCGCCAGCTGCCGTCCGCCTCGTCCTCCTCGATCAGCAGCATCCGCGGACCGCGGGCGTCGGGGCCGGTGCCGAGGTCGTCGTGCTCCTCGTAGTAGGCGTCCATCGCGTCCGCCCAGCGGTCCGCGTCCCAGCCGTCCTCGCTGTCCAGCTCGCCGAGTTCGCGGTAGTTCTCGAGCGAGCACAGCTCCACCCGGCGGAACATCTCGTTGCGCACCAGCACCCGGAAGGCGCGCGCGTTGGCGGTGACCGGCAGCGGCCGGCTCTCCACCTCGCGCTCGTCCTCGTCCTCCTCGGTGGGGTTGGCGAGTTGCTCCCACTCGTCCAGCAGGCTGGAGTCGACCTGGCGGACCAGCTCGCCCAGCCAGGCGATCACGTCCTTGAGCGCCTCGGTCTTGCTGTCCTCGGGGACGGTCTGCTCCAGCGCCTTGTAGGCGCCGGCCAGGTAGCGCAGCACGATGCCCTCGGTGCGGGCCAGGTCGTAGTGGCCGACGTAGTCGGTGAAGTTCATGGCGCGCTCGTACAGGTCGCGCACCACCGACTTGGGCTGCAGCTGGTAGTCGCCGATCCACGGGTGGGCCCGCCGGTACACCTCGTAGGCGTGGTTGAGCAGCTCCTCCAGCGGCTTGGGATAGGTCACCTCCTGCAGGCGCTCCATCCGCTCCTCGTACTCGATCCCGTCGCGCTTCATCTCCCCGATCGCCTCGCCGCGCGCCTTGTTCTGCTGCGCGGCCAGGATCTGGCGCGGGTCGTCCAGGGTCGCCTCGACCACCGAGACCACGTCCATCGCGTAGCTGGGCGACTCGGTGTCGAGCAGCTCGAAGGAGGCCAGCGCGAAGGTGGACAGCGGCTGGTTGAGCGCGAAGTTCTCCTGCAGGTCGACGGTCAGGCGCACGATCCGGCCCTCGGCGTCCGGCTCGGCCAGCCGCTCCACCACGCCGCCGGCCAGCAGCGAACGGTAGATGGCGATCGTCGAGCGGATGTGCCGGCGCTGGGCGGAGCGGTCCTCGTGGTTGTCGGTGAGCAGCTTGCGCATCGCCTCGAAGGCGTTGCCCGGGCGGCCGATCACCGCGAGCAGCATCGCGTGGCTGACCCGGAAACGGGAGACCAGCGGCTCGGGCTCGGCGGCGATCAGGCGCTCGAAGGTCTCCTCGGTCCAGCCGACGAAACCTTCCGGCGCCTTCTTGCGCACCACCTTGCGCTTCTTCTTCGGGTCGTCGCCGGCCTTGGCGAGCGCCTTGTCGTTCTCCACCACGTGCTCGGGCGCCTGAGCCACCACCTGGCCCACCGTGTCGAAGCCGGCCCGCCCGGCCCGCCCGGCGATCTGGTGGAACTCGCGGGCCCGCAGCACCCGCACCTTGACCCCGTCGTACTTGGACAGTGCGGTGAACAGCACCGTGCGGATCGGCACGTTGACGCCCACGCCCAGCGTGTCGGTGCCGCAGATCACCTTCAACAGGCCTGCCTGGGCCAGGCGTTCGACCAGCCGACGGTACTTGGGCAGCATCCCCGCGTGGTGCACGCCGATGCCGTGGCGCACGAAGCGCGACAGGTTGCGGCCGAACTTGGTGGTGAAGCGGAAGTTGCCGATGAGCGCGGCGATCGCGTCCTTCTCCGCCTTCGAGCACATGTTGATGCTCATCAGCGACTGGGCCCGCTCTACCGCCTCCTTCTGGGTGAAGTGCACGACGTAGACCGGCGCCTGGCCGGTCGTCAGCAACTCCTCCAGGGTGTCGTGCAGGGTGGTGCGCTTGTACTCGTAGAAGAGCGGCACCGGACGGGTCACGGAGCGCACCACGGTGGTGGCGCGCCCGGTGCGCCGGGTCAGGTCCTCCTCGAACCGGCGCACGTCGCCGAGCGTCGCGGACATCAGCAGGAACTGCACCTGCGGCAGCTCCAGGATCGGGATCTGCCAGGCCCAGCCGCGGTCCGGCTCGGCGTAGAAGTGGAACTCGTCCATCACCACCTGGCCGATGTCGGCCCGGTCGCCGTCGCGCAGCGCGATGTTCGCCAGCACCTCGGCGGTGCAGCAGATGATCGGCGCGGTCGGGTTCACACTGGCGTCGCCGGTCATCATGCCGACCTGCTCGGTGCCGAAGATCTTGCACAGGTCGAAGAACTTCTCCGAGACCAGCGCCTTGATCGGGGCGGTGTAGAAGGTCCGCTTGCCCTCCGCCAGCGCCGCGAAGTGCGCGCCCGCCGCCACCAGGGACTTGCCGGACCCGGTGGGGGTCGCCAGGATCACGTTCGCGCCGGTGAACAGCTCGATCAGCGCCTCCTCCTGAGCGGGGTAGAGCGTGATGCCCCGCTCCTCGGCCCACGCGGCGAAGGTGGTGTACAACGCGTCGGCGTCGGCGGGCCTGGGCATCAGATCAAGGAGGGTCACCCGCCCTATCTTGCCTGCTGCCCGTCTGGCTGGGCAAAGATCGGGTCCGCCGGGTGGCTGTCGCCACCCCACAGCCGCCCGCCGCGCCCTTGTGCCAAGGCGCACATTGCCTGCCTCCCGCCCGCCGTGCCAGGCTGCCGCCCATGATCCAGCACCCCGCCGCGGCCACCAGGGCCAGCGCCCCCGCCGTCGTCTTCGACTGGCTCGACGAGGCCGCCGAGCTGCGCGCTCGCGCCGGCCTGACCCGCACGCTGCGCGACCGGCCCGCCCAGGACCCGGTGCTCGACCTGGCCAGCAACGACTACCTCGGCCTGACCCACCACCCCGAGGTGACCCGGGCCGCCGCCGAGGCCGCGCTGCGCTGGGGCGCCGGGGCCACCGGATCCCGCCTGGTCACCGGTACCACCGAGCTGCACACCGAGCTGGAAGTCGAGCTGGCCGACTTCTACGGGGTGGAGGCCGCCCTGGTCTTCTCCTCCGGCTACGCCGCCAACCTGGCCGCGCTCACCGCGCTCACCGACCCCGACACGCTGATCGTCTCGGACGCCTACAACCACGCCTCGCTGATCGACGGCTGCCGGCTGTCGCGCGCGGACGTGCACCGGGCCCCGCACGCCGACCCCGGGGCCGCCGCCGCCGCGCTCGCCGGGCGCCACCAGCCGCGCGCGCTGCTGATCAGCGACACCGTCTTCTCGGTGGACGGCAACGCCGCCCCGCTGACCGGGCTGGCCGACGCCGCCCGGGCCCACGGCGCCGCGCTGCTGCTGGACGACGCGCACGGCCTCGGGGTGCTGGGCACCGGCGGGCGCGGCGCGCTGACCGCCGCCGGGCTCGCGGGGGAGCCGGACGTGGTGGCCACCGCCACCCTCTCCAAGTCGCTCGGCTCCCAGGGCGGGGTCGTGCTCGGGCCCCGCCGGGTGATCCGGCACCTGGTCGAGACCGCGCGCACCTTCATCTTCGACACCGGGCTCGCCCCCGCCGCGGTCGGGGCGGCGCTGGCCGCGCTGCGCCTGCTGCGCGCCGAGCCGGCCCGCGCCGAGCGCGCCCGGGAGGTCGCGCGCACCCTGGCCGCCCGCCTGACCGCCGCGGGCCTGCGGGCGAGCGAGCCGGACGCCGCCGTGGTCTCGGTCCGCGCGCCCGGCCCCGAGCAGGCGGTGGCCTGGGCCGCGGCCTGCCGCGCCGCCGGACTCGCGGTGGGCTGCTTCCGCCCGCCGTCCGTGCCCGACGGCTACTCCCGGCTGCGCGTGACGGCCCGCGCGGACCTGGCGGAGGAGCAGATCGACTTCGCGGTCCGCACGCTGAGCGTGACGGCGCCGCTGGACTGACCCGGCCCTCAGACCTGGGCGGGCACCGGTTGCTCGTCGGCGGGCGTCGGCTGCTGGGTCGGCACCGGTTGCTGGGCGGGTGCCGCCTGCTCGGTGGGTGCCGCCTGCTGGGCGGGTGCCGCCTGCTGGGTCGGCACCGGTTCGGCGGGCGCCGCCTGCTGGGACGGTGCCAGCTGCTCGGTGGGCTCCACCTGCTCGGCCGGTGCCGCCTGCTGGGTCGGCACCGGCTGTTCGGTGGGCGCCGCCTGTTCGGCTGCCCGCTGGGCCGCCCGCCTTCCGCGCCACGCCGGAGTGAGCGCGACGAGCACCAGCGGTGCCGCCGCACAGGCGAAGCAGAGCGGCAGCGGCCACCGGCCCGCCAGCGGCCCGGCCGCCGCGGTGCCCAGCGCCGACCCGGCGTTGAAAGCGGTGTTCACCCAGCTCCCCGCCCTGGTCCGGTGCTCGGCCGCCGCCCGCTCGTCCGCCAGCACGTACGCCGTGGCCAGGGTCGGGCTCACCAGCAGCCCGACCGCCGCCACCGCCATCGCCAGCGCGAGCAGCCCGCCCAGGCCCACCGCGACGCCCGCCAGCGCCAGCAGCCCGCCGAGCCCGGCCGCCGTCGCGGTCAGCCGGGTCGCCACCGGGCGCTGCCAGCGCACCGCGCCGTGCGCCAGACCGCCCACGGCGCTGCCCGCCGCCAGCGCCGCCTCCAGCCAGGCCAGCGCGCCCGCCTGCCCGCGGGCGCCGACCGCGACCACCAGCAGCAGGCTGAGCCCGCCCAGCGCGAGCCCGAGCGCCCAGGCCACCGCCACCGGTCGCCCGATCCCGCGCAGCCGCCCGCCGCCGCGCCGCGCCGTGTGCGCCCCGCCCGGCGGCTCGGCGGCGGTCACCCGCGCCGGAGCGAGCCGGGCCAGCGCCAGCGCGCCGACGATCACCAGCACCGCGCTCAGCACCAGCCCCGGGGCGCCGCCGATCAGCCCGACCAGCAGCGGCCCGCTGACGTACAGCAGCTCCTCGGCCACCGCGTCCAGGCTGAAGGCGCGTTCCAGCAGTCCGTGCGGGCCCAGCAGTTCACTCCAGCGGGCGCGCAGCACCGGCCCGAGCGGGGGAGCGCAGGCTCCGGCCGCGGCCGCCAGCGCCAGCAGCGCCGGCTCGCCGCGGACCAGCGTCAGCGCGAGCAGCAGCCCGCCGTACGGCAGGCTCAGCGCCGGCAGCACCCGGCGCACTCCGTGTCGGTCGATCAGTGCGGCGCGCACCGGCGCCAGCGCGGCGCAGGTCAGGCCGAAGAGGGCCAGCACCGCGCCCACGGCGGTGTAGGAGCCGGTGCTGTGGCGCACCGTCAGCACCAGCGCGAGCGAGACGGTGCCGTAGGAGAGCCGCCCGACGAGGGCAGCGGCGAAGACGGGTGCGGCGCCGGGTATGCGCAGCAACGCCCGGTAGGAGGACGAAGACATGGGAGTTCCTCAACTCAGATCGATCCGGGTCGGCGAAGCCTGCGGGAACGCCGAGCAGTCGCACCCGGTTGACGTCACGGGTGCGGTCGGCGGGGCAGGCTACGCACGGAAGAGGAACATGGCCGCAGACTAGCAGCGCCCGGGCCGCTATCGTCAAGGGTTCACAGCCGTTAACTCATCTGGAGGCCCCGCCATGTCACGGTTCGTCACCCTGGAGGTCGCGGACGCCGTCGGCACCATCCGACTGGCCCGCCCGCCGATGAACGCGCTGGACATCGCCATGCAGGACCAACTGCGCGAGGTCGCGCAGGAGGCCACCGAGCGCCCCGAGGTGCGCGCGGTGGTGATCTGGGGCGGCGAGAAGGTGTTCGCGGCGGGCGCGGACATCAAGGAGATGCAGGGCATGTCGTACACCGACATGGTCGCGCGGGGCGCGGCGCTGCAGCAGGCCTTCACCGCGGTGGCCCGCATCCCCAAGCCGGTGGTGGCCGCGGTCACCGGCTACGCGCTCGGCGGCGGCTGCGAGCTGGCGCTCTGCGCCGACGTCCGGATCGCCGCCGAGAACGCCAAGCTCGGCCAGCCGGAGATCCTGCTCGGTCTGATCCCGGGGGCCGGCGGCACCCAGCGGCTGGCCCGGCTGGTCGGCCCGGCCAAGGCGAAGGACCTGATCTTCACCGGCCGCCAGGTCCGCGCCGAGGAGGCGCTGCGGATCGGGCTGGTCGACCAGGTGGTCCCGGCCGAGGAGGTCTACCAGGCCGCCCTGGCCTGGGCCGGCAAGCTCGCGGCCGGCCCCGCCTGGGCGCTGCGCGCGGCCAAGGAGGCGGTGGACCGCGGCCTGGAGAGCGACCTGGACACCGGCCTCGCGCTGGAGCGCTCGCTCTTCGCGGGCCTGTTCGCCACCGAGGACCGCGAGATCGGCATGCGCAGCTTCGTCGAGGACGGCCCGGGCAAGGCGAAGTTCAACTGACCGTTCACCGCGGCCGGCTGAGCAGCACCTCGGCCCCCACCGGCCGGTAGCCGGCCGCCTGGAAGGCCCGCACGCTGGCCGCGTTGCCCGGCGCCTGCTGGGCCCAGATCACCTCGCCCTCGGGCAGCAGGTGGCGGGCGCTGATCGCCAGCGCCCGCCCCAGCCCGCGCCCGGTTGCCTGCGGGGCCACCTCGACCGCCGCCTCCCAGCGCCCGGCCACACCCACCCCGAGCACCAGCACCCCGCCCGGCACCGTCCACACCCGCACCCCGTCGCGGAACCGCAGGGCCCGCACGACCCTGGGGTGTTCGAGGTCCGCGATCTCCACCAGCGGCAGCGGCGGCGGGCCGGGCAACCGCCCGGCCACCGTCAGCAGGTCCACGTTGCCGATGGTGCGCCCGGTGCGCCCGGCGAGGGCGGTCAGGAATCCGGGGCAGAGCGGCGCGGCCAGCGGCTCGGCCACCGCCTCGGCGAGGGCCGTGTGCACCCAGGCCGGGTCCTCGGCGGTGAAGACCACCGCGTGCGCGCTGAACGACAGCACCCCCGCCGTCCGCGGTCCGGGCTGCGGCACGATGGTGACCTCGCCGTTCGGGGGCGGGAACCGGCCGCGGGCCGCGTCGGCCAGGAAGCCTGCCAGAGTGCGTCGCTGAGGGTTCGTCATACCTTTGAGCCTAACGATCTCCGACCATCCGTGATCCTCCGAACGGGTGAGGACCGGCATGGTGCCGGGCCGCCCCCACCCAGCTCGGGCACGATCGTGAAGCCCTGCTGTCGCCGTCGTTAAGAATTCCTCGATGGACCACACCCCCTCCCACCAGGCAGATTGCTCCGTGCCCGGCACGGAATGGCGCCGTCGCCGGGCTTCAGGTCTTTGGTCTTGCGCTCTGCCCCCGATCTCCCCTCCCGCGCGTCAGGAGCCCCGCCGTGAAGGCACTCGTCAAGAAGCAGGCCGAGCCCGGACTGTGGCTGACCGACGTCCCGGAGCCCGAGATCGGCCCCGCCGACGTGCTCATCAAGGTGCTGCGCACCGGCATCTGCGGCACCGACCTGCACATCCGCAAGTGGGACGGCTGGGCGCAGCAGACCATCCGCACCCCGATGACCATCGGCCACGAGTTCGTCGGCGAGGTCGTGGCGCTCGGCCCGGCGGTCACCGACGTCAGCGTCGGCGACCTGGTCAGCGGCGAGGGCCACCTGGTCTGCGGCAAGTGCCGCAACTGCCTGGCCGGGCGGCGCCACCTGTGCCGCAACACGGTGGGCCTGGGCGTCAACCGGGACGGCGCGTTCGCCGAGTACGTCGCGCTCCCCGCCTCCAACGTCTGGGTGCACCGGGTGCCGGTCGACCTGGACGTGGCGGCGATCTTCGACCCGTTCGGCAACGCCGTGCACACCGCGCTCTCCTTCCCGCTGGTCGGCGAGGACGTGCTGGTCACCGGCGCTGGCCCGATCGGCATCATGGCGGCCGCGGTCGCCAAGCACGCCGGTGCCCGGCACGTGATGATCACCGACGTCAGCCCGTACCGCCTGGACCTGGCCCGCAAGGTCGGCGTCTCGCTGGCGCTGGACGTCTCGCAGCACACCATCGAGGAGGGCCAGCAGAAGCTCGGCCTGCGCGAGGGCTTCGACGTGGGCCTGGAGATGTCCGGCCGCCCCGAGGCGCTGCGCTCGATGATCGACAACATGACGCACGGCGGCAAGATCGCCATGCTCGGCCTGCCCGCCGAGGAGTTCGCGATCGACTGGGCGAAGGTGGTCACCTCGATGATCACCATCAAGGGCATCTACGGGCGCGAGATGTTCGAGACCTGGTACGCGATGTCGGTGCTGCTGGAGGGCGGGCTCGACCTGACCCCGGTGATCACCGGCCGGTACCCGGCGCAGGACTTCGAGGCCGCGTTCGACGAGGCGGCCGGCGGTCGCTGCGGCAAGATCATTCTCGACTGGACCTCTTTCTAGGAGCCCCCGTGTTCGACTCCGTACGCGAAGACATCGCCGTCACCCTGGACGAGATCCGCGAGGCGGGCCTCTTCAAGCCGGAGCGGGTGATCGGCACCCCGCAGAGTGCCGCCGTCACCGTCACCGGCGGTGGCCGCCCGGGCGAGGTGCTCAACTTCTGCGCCAACAACTACCTGGGCCTGGCCGACCACCCCGACGTGCTCGCCGCCGCCAAGGACGCGCTGGACCGCTGGGGCTACGGCATGGCCTCGGTGCGCTTCATCTGCGGCACCCAGGACGTGCACAAGGAGCTGGAGGCGCGGCTGTCGGCGTTCCTCGGCCAGGAGGACACGATCCTCTACTCCTCGTGCTTCGACGCCAACGGCGGTGTCTTCGAGACCCTGCTGGACGAGCGCGACGCCGTCATCTCGGACGCGCTCAACCACGCGAGCATCATCGACGGCATCCGCCTGTGCAAGGCCACCCGCAAGCGCTACGCCAACCGCGACCTGGCCGAGCTGGAGCAGTGCCTGAAGGAGACCCAGGACGCCCGGCGCCGGCTGATCGTCACCGACGGCGTCTTCTCGATGGACGGCTACCTCGCCCCGCTGGCCGAGATCTGCGACCTGGCGGACCGCTACGGCGCCATGGTGATGGTGGACGACTCGCACGCGGTCGGCTTCACCGGCCCCGGCGGACGCGGCACCCCCGAGCTGCACGGTGTGATGGACCGGGTCGACATCATCACCGGCACCCTGGGCAAGGCGCTCGGCGGCGCCTCCGGCGGCTACGTCGCCGCCCGTCGCGAGATCGTCGCCCTGCTGCGCCAGCGCTCGCGTCCGTACCTGTTCTCCAACTCGCTCGCCCCGGTGATCGCGGCCGCCTCGCTGACCGTGCTCGACCTGATCGAGAACTCGCACGACCTGCGCGAGAAGCTCGCCGCGAACACCGCGCTGTTCCGCTCGAAGATGACCGAGGCCGGCTTCGAGATCCTGCCCGGCGAGCACCCGATCGCGCCGGTGATGATCGGCGACGCGGCCAAGGCCGGCCGGCTCGCCGAGCTGCTGCTGGAGCGCGGCGTGTACGTGATCGGGTTCTCCTACCCGGTCGTGCCGCACGGCCAGGCCCGGATCCGGGTCCAGCTGTCGGCGGCGCACTCCACCGAGGACGTCGAGCGCGCGGTGGCCGCCTTCATCGACGCCCGGGCCGCCCTGGAGGCGTGATCGCGCCGACAGCGTGATCGAGAGGTGCGTCCACGCTGGCAGAATGGCGGAGTGATCGACGCCAGACGCCTGCGGACGCTGCGCGCCGTGGCGGACCACCGGACGGTGACCGCCGCGGCCGCGGCGCTCTACCTCACCCCTTCCGCCGTCTCCCAGCAGCTCGCCGCGCTGGAGCAGGAGACCGGGCACGCGCTGCTCGCCCGGGACGGCCGAGGGGTACGGCTGACGGCGGCCGGTGAGATCCTGCTCAGCCACGCGGACGCCGTGCTCGCCCAGCTGGAACGGGCCGAGGCCGACCTCGCCGCCTATGCGAGCGGCGCCGGCGGCCAGGTCACGGTGGCCTCCTTCGCCACCGGCATCGCCCTGGTGCTGGCGCCGGCCATCGCCACGCTGGCCACGGCCGCGCCGGGCGTGCGGCTCAAGGTGCTGGACGCCGAGGGCGATGCGAGCCTGCCGATGCTGCTCGACGGCCAGGCCGACCTCGCCGTGGCCGTCGAGTACCGCGGCGCGCCCCGCGGCGACGACCAGCGCCTGGCCCGGTTCCCGCTCTACGCCGAGCCGTTCGAGGCGGTGCTGCCGCTGGACCACCGGCTGGCCGGACAGGCGGGCCCGGTGGCGATGGCCGAGCTGGCCGCCGAGCCGTGGATCGGTCCCTACCCCGGCAACCCCTGCCACGACGTGGTGCTGCTCGCCTGCGAGCACGCCGGCTTCGCACCGCAGCTGGTGCACTCCTCCGACGACTTCAGCGCCGTGGTCGCGCTCGCCTCGGCCGGCGCCGGGGTGGCGCTGGTGCCGCGCTCCGCGCTGCGCGGGGTCGACCTGACGCGGGTGGCGGTGCGCGCGGTGGACAGCGAGCTGGCCACCCGCAAGGTCTTCGCGGCGGTACGGGGCGGGGCCGAGCAGCACCCGCTGATCAGACCGGTGCTGGACGCGCTGGCCACGGCCGCCGCCGAGCTGGCCTGATACCGATCCGCCGGTCGCCCCGATCCTGCCGGTCGTCCTGATCCTGTCGGTCGTCCTGAATCGCCGGCCGACCTGATCCGCCGAGTGTCCCGAGGAGCCAGAACATGACTGCCCTTCCCATCGCGGTGATCGGCCTGGGCGACATCGCCCAGAAGGCCTACCTGCCGGTGCTCACCGCACTGCCGGGCCTGGACCTGCGGCTGATGACCCGTGACCGGGCCAAGCTCGACCGGATCGGCGACGCCCACCGGATCGAGTCCCGCTACACCGATCTCGACGAGCTGATCAGGAGCGGCCCGCGCGCCGCCTTCCTGCACTCCGCCACCGACACGCACGCGGCCATCGCCGAACGGCTGCTCACCGCGGGCATCGACGTCTACGTGGACAAGCCGCTCGACTACCACCTGGCCGAGTCGCGCCGGCTGACCGAACTCGCCGACCGCCTCGGCCGCTCGCTGATGGTGGGCTTCAACCGACGCTACGCGCCCGGGTACGTGCAGGCCAAGGAGCGGCCGCGCGACCTGATCATCCTGCAGAAGAACCGCGAGGGACTGCCCGAGGCAGCGCGCACGCTCGTCCTGGACGACTTCATCCATGTGGTGGACACCCTGCGCTTCCTGGTCCCCGGTGAGATCGAGCACGTGGACGTCCGCTCGCGCAGCCGGGCCGGCCTGCTCGAACACCTGGTGCTGACCCTGGCCGGCGACGGGTTCACCGCGCTGGGCGTGATGAACAGGGTGAGCGGCTCGACCGAGGAGGTGCTGGAGGTGTCCGGCGCCGACAGCAAGCGCAGCGTGGTCAACCTCGCCGAGGTGATCGACCACCGCGGCCAGCCGACCGTGCGCCGCCGCGGCGACTGGGTGCCGGTGGCCCGGCAGCGCGGCATCGAGCAGATCGTGCTGGCCTTCCTGGAGGCGGTGCGGGCCGGGAGGACCGTCGACGCCCACGACGCGTTGCGGACCCACGCGTTGTGCGAGGAGATCGTCCAGCGGGTGGCCGAGCAGGCCTGACCCGCCGGCCCGGGGACGACCCGCAGCCCGGGAAACGACCTCGCCCGCCGTACGGCCAGGACGGCCGTGCGGCGGGCGAGTCGGTGCTGCTGGGTGCCTCAGGAGGCGGACGGCGAGGCCGAGGCACCGTCGGCCGGGGCGCCGGACGGCTTCGCGGGCAGCAGCGGCGCGCAGGTCTTGTAGGCGGCGGCCGTCGCCGGGTCGGCGGTGTTCAGACCGCGCAGGCCGCCGGTGGCCGGCAGGGTGACGCCGTGGTCCTTGAGGCAGCCGGTGAACGCCTGCATCGCGGTGCTGTTGAAGCCGCCGGCGCCGCCGCGCCCCTGGCCGCCCTGCGGGCGCAGCGAGGCGCAGGCCTGCATCGCGGCCTGGCGGGTCGAGTCGGCCGAAGCGCCGCCACCGTAGAAGCCGCCACCGCCGCCACCGCCGCCCGGGGCGCCGCTGGGACGCCCGCTCGGGTGACCGCTGGGCCGCCCGGTGGGCATGGTGACACCGTGCTGCTGCAGGCAGGACGCGTACGCGGCCATCGCCTGCGAGCCCTTGCCGTCGGCGGAGGCCGAGGCGGACGGCTTGGCCGAGGCGGCCGAGGCCGTGGTCGACGACGAGGAGCAGCCGGTCAGCAGCAGTCCGGCGGCGAGCAGAGCGGCGGCGCCGACGGTGCGGATGGTGGTCCGGGACAAGGCCGGTGCCTCCTGATTCGGTGCGGGAAAAGCGAAGGGGTGCCGTTGGCGCAGCGGGGGCTTGACGCCAACGGCAGTAACGACTCAACAGCACCGTGGTTTAGGAACCCTGGGCCTTGCTGGGAGCTTCCTCTCACCCACTGCGGTCGCGGGGTGGCCGCGTGCGCGGACAACCGGGCGCTATGTCCCTGTTCGTCCGCTCTCGTCGCCCGATGGTTGCGCCATCGCGCACATGGATCTCCCAGCGTCCTCGAAGCCCGCATAAGGCGAACCCGGGTCCGGCGATGGGGTTACTGCCACCTGACCCCGATGGGGGTATCAAGGGGTTATCCCTGCC
Source organism: Kitasatospora sp. NBC_01302 (assembly GCF_035976515.1). NCBI lineage: Bacteria > Bacillati > Actinomycetota > Actinomycetes > Kitasatosporales > Streptomycetaceae > Kitasatospora > Kitasatospora sp. NBC_01302. The sequence goes on along the minus strand of NZ_CP108404.1, from coordinate 1,491,987 downwards.
CGCACTCGCCCTGCGAGTCGGCCGGCCAGGACCTGGAGGGCCTGGCGGACCTGGACACGACCGCCCGGTTCGCCCGGTTCACCGCCCGGGCCCGCACCGCGCTCAAGCTCGCCCTCGAACGGGCCCGCGCCGAGGACGCACCCGTGGTCGGGACAGGGCACCTGCTCGCCGGAGTGCTCGCGGAGGGCGGCAACCTCGCGCTCCACGTGCTCGGTGCGCTGGAGATCAACGTCGCCCAGCTCACCGAGACCCTCGCCCGCACCGACCTGGGCGGCGAGCCCGGCGAGGAGGGCGCCGCAGCCGGCGAAGCGGCCGAGTCCGCGCTGCGGTTCAGCGCCGCCGCGGCGGCGGCCCTGGAGTTGACGGTCAACGAGGCGCTGGCGCTCGGCCACAACTACATCGGCTGCGAGCACCTGCTGCTGGGCCTGGTCGCGGAGCCGGACGGTGCGGGCGGCGGCCTGCTGCGCGAGCTGGGCGCCGAGCAGCGGCTCACCCGCCGCGCCGTGGTGGCGGCGCTGGCCGGCTACGTGCACCTGCGGGCCACGCAGCCCCAGCCGCAGCCCTCCGCCGACCAGCTGCGGGCGGTGACGGAGACCGTGCGGGCCGAGCTCCAGGCCGAGCTGCCGCCACTGGTCGAGCGGATCGCGCGCCTCGAAGCCCGCGGCTGACCGACCGCTCCCGGCTCGTCCCGTTCACTGCTCACGAGGCGTGTTCCAGGCGCCCCTCGCTGCTCGCCCTGATCCGCCGGGCGAGCAGCGGCACGTCCACCGGCCGGGTCGTGTCGACGCGGTGCACCGGACCGAGGCCCAGCGGCTCGGCCGTCCGGCTCCACAGCGCCCACCGCTCCTCGGAGGCCGGCCCGTCGCCGTCCAGGTGCACCGGATGCCTGCTCGCCGCCCGCTCCGCGAAGCGCTGCCGCGCGACCGCCAACGGGGCGTCGCACCAGACCTCCTGGACCTCGTCCACCCCTGCGCGGGCGAGCCCGGCGATCGCGAACCCGCGCAGACTGCTCAGCCACGGGCTCTCCAGGACGGCCCCCTCGGGCGCCTGCCCCAGCAGCGTCCACAGCGTCTCCGCCGCGGCCCGCCCCAGCGCATTGCTCCACTCCCGCGCGGTGACGCCGGGCGCGGGCGCCACCCCGAGGGCGTCGGCCAGACTCTCCTTGACCGCGTCCTTGCTGAACAGCGGCAGCCCCAACTCCCGTGCCAGAGCCCGGGCCAACGTGGTCTTCCCGGCGCCGGGAAGACCGTTCACGAGTACGGTCACCATGGGGTGATCGTAGAGCCCGGCCGTGCCCGCCGGGAGAAAAACAAGCACGCACGATTGCTTTTTTCTCCGCACTGACCCACCATCAACTCCGAGCCACCCGCAACCGCCCGCCCGCGCGACCGAGAAGGCGCCCGCATGCCGCACCCCGGACCGGACTCCACCGCCCCCGCCACCCCGCCCCCGCCGCTGCGCGTCGGCAACGCCTCCGGCTTCTACGGCGACCGCTTCTCCGCCGTGCGCGAGATGCTCACCGGCGGGCCGCTGGACGTCCTCACCGGCGACTACCTGGCCGAGCTGACCATGCTGATCCTGGCCCGCGACCGGCTGAAGGACCCGAAGCTCGGCTACGCCAAGGTGTTCCTGCGCCAGTTGGAGGAGTGCCTGGGCCTGGCGGTGGACCGCGGGGTGCGGATCGTGGTCAACGCGGGCGGCCTGAACCCGGCCCAACTGGCCGAGAACATCGCCGAACTGGCCGCTCGGCAGGGCATCGCGCTGCGCGTCGGCCAGGTCGCCGGGGACGATCTGCTGTCCCGGGCGGGCGAGTTCACCACGCCCGCCGGCCTGCTCGCGGCCAACGCCTACCTGGGCGCCTTCGGGATCGCCGAGTGCCTGCGCGAGGGCGCCGACCTGGTCGTCACCGGCCGGGTGACGGACGCCGCCCTGGTGGCCGGCCCGGCCGCGGCGCACTTCGGCTGGGGGCCGGCCGATCTGGACGCGCTGGCCGGTGCGGTGGTGGCGGGCCATGTGCTGGAGTGCGGCGCGCAGGCGACCGGCGGGAACTACGCCTTCTTCACCGAACACGACGTCACCCGCCCGGGCTTCCCGCTCGCCGAGCTGCACGCCGACGGCAGCAGCGTGATCACCAAGCACCCGGGCACCGGCGGCGCGGTCACCCTCGGCACGGTCACCGCCCAGCTCCTCTACGAGACCGCCGGAGCCCGCTACCTCGGCCCGGACGTGACGGCCCGGCTGGACACCGTGCGCCTGGAGCAGCAGGGCCCGGACCGGGTGCGGATCAGCGCAGTGCGCGGCGAAGCACCGCCGCCCACCCTCAAGGTCGGCCTGAACCGGCTCGGCGGCTGGCGCAACGAGGTGGTCTTCGTCCTCACCGGGCTCGACATCGAGGCCAAGGCGGCCCTGGTCCGCGCCCAGCTGGAGCAGGCGCTCGACGAGGCGGGGAGCCGCCCGGCCGAGCTGCGCTGGACCCTGGCCCGCACCGACCGGCCCGACGCCGCGACCGAGCAGCAGGCCAGTGCGCTGCTCCAGCTCACGGTGCGGGATCGGGACCAGGCCAGGGTCGGGCGCGCGGTCGGCGCGGCGGCCGTCGAACTCGGCCTGGCCGGCTACCCGGGCTTCCACCTGACGGCGCCGCCGGGGCCGGGGGCGCCGTACGGGGTCTTCGAGGCCGTGCACCTGGACGCCACGCTGGTGGAGCACTGGGCCGTGCTGCCCGACGGCACCCGCCGCGCGATCCCGCCGGCCGTGGTCACCGCCCCCGTGCCGGCTCGGCCCGCCGGGGAGCCCGACCTCCCCGACCCGCTCCCGGCGGGCCCCACCCGCCGCGTCCCGCTGGGCCTGGTCGCCGGGGCCCGCAGCGGCGACAAGGGCGGCGATGCCAATCTCGGCGTCTGGGTCCGCACCGAGCAGGCCTGGCGCTGGCTCGCCCACGAACTGACGGTCCATCGGCTCAAGGAGCTGCTGCCCGAGACCGCCGAGCTGACGGTCACCCGCCACCTGCTGCCCAACCTGCGTGCCGTCAACTTCGTCGTCACCGGCCTGCTCGGCCGGGGCGTGGGCGCCCAGGAGCGGTTCGACCCGCAGGCCAAGGCACTGGGGGAGTGGCTGCGCTCCCGCACCCTCGACATCCCGGAGGTCCTGCTGTGACCGTGCTCGCCACCCGGCTCGACCCGGGGTCGGCGGACCACCTCGCCCACCGCGAGGCGATGCTCGCCAAACTCGCCGGGCTCGACGCCGAACACGCCAAGGCGCTGGCCGGCGGGGGTCCCAAGTACGTCGAACGCCACCGCGCGCGTGGCAAGCTGCTCGCCCGTGAGCGGATCGAGCTGCTGCTCGACCCGGACTCGCCGTTCCTGGAGCTCTCCCCGCTGGCCGCCTGGGGCAGCGACTACCCGGTCGGCGCCGGGCTGGTCACCGGCATCGGCACGGTCGAGGGCACCGAGTGCGTGATCACCGCCAACGACCCGACGGTGCGCGGCGGGGCGAGCAATCCGTGGACCCTGCGCAAGGCGCTGCGGGCCAACGAGATCGCGCTGCGCAACCGCCTGCCGCTGATCAACCTGGTCGAGTCGGGCGGCGCCGACCTGCCCAGCCAGAAGGAGATCTTCATCCCGGGCGGCGCGCTCTTCCGTGACCTCACCCGGCTCTCCGCCGCCGGGATCCCCACCGTCGCGGTGGTCTTCGGCAACTCCACCGCCGGTGGTGCCTACGTGCCGGGCATGTCCGACCACACCGTGCTGGTCAAGGGGCGGGCCAAGGTCTTCCTCGGCGGTCCGCCGCTGGTCAAGATGGCCACCGGCGAGGAGGCCGACGACGAGTCGCTCGGCGGCGCCGAGATGCACGCCCGGGTCTCGGGTCTGGCCGACCAGTTCGCCGTGGACGAGCCCGACGCGCTGCGGCTGGCCCGCCGGATCGTGCACCGGCTGCACTGGCGCAAGGCCGGAGCGGCGCTCGATCCGGCCGCCCGGCCGCCGGTCTACGACGAGGAGGAGCTGCTCGGCATCGTGCCGAGCGACCTCAAGGTCCCCTTCGACCCGCGCGAGGTGATCGCCCGGATCGTCGACGGCTCCGACTTCGACGAGTTCAAGCCGCTCTACGGGTCGAGCCTGGCCGCCGGCTGGGCCACGCTGTTCGGCCACCCGGTGGGCTTCCTGGCCAACGCGCAGGGCGTGCTGTTCAGCGCGGAGTCCCAGAAGGCCGCCCAGTTCATCCAGTTGGCCAACCAGCGGGACATCCCGCTGCTCTTCCTGCACAACACCACCGGCTACATGGTCGGCAAGGAGTACGAGCAGGGCGGCATCATCAAGCACGGCGCGATGATGATCAACGCGGTGGCCAACAGCACCGTCCCGCACCTGTCCGTCCTGCTCGGCGCCTCCTACGGGGCCGGCCACTACGGCATGTGCGGGCGGGCCTACGACCCGCGCTTCCTGTTCGCCTGGCCCAGCGCCAAGTCCGCGGTGATGGGACCGGCCCAACTGGCGGGCGTGCTCTCGATCGTGGCCCGCCAGTCGGCCGCCGCCAAGGGCCAGCCCTACGACGAGGACGCGGACGCCGCGATCCGCGCCATGGTCGAGCAGCAGATCGAGGCGGAGTCGCTGCCGGCCTTCCTCTCCGGACGGCTCTACGACGACGGGGTGATCGACCCGCGCGACACCCGCACGGTGCTCGGGCTGTGCCTGTCCGCGATCCACAGCGCACCGGTCGAGGGGGCGCGCGGCTATGGCGTCTTCCGGATGTGAGGGTGTGACGGCGTGAGGGATGTGCAGGGCGTGCGCGAAGAAGTGAAGGACCGTCAGATGATCACCAGCCTGCTCGTCGCCAACCGCGGTGAGATCGCCCGCCGGATCTTCCGCAGCTGCCGCGAACTCGGCATCGCCACCGTGGCGGTGTACGCGGACCCGGACGAGGGGGCGCCGCACGTCCTGGAGGCGGACAGCGCCGTCCGGCTGCCCGGAGCCGCCCCCGCCGACACCTACCTGCGCGCCGACCTGCTGGTGCAGGCCGCCCTCGCGGCGGGCGCGGACGCGGTGCACCCGGGGTACGGGTTCCTCTCCGAGGATCCGGCCTTCGCCCGCGCGGTGCTGGCGGCGGGGCTGGCCTGGGTCGGTCCGAGCCCCGAGGCGATGGCCGCGATGGGCTCCAAGAGCGCGGCCAAGCGCCTGATGGCCGCAGCCGGGGTGCCGGTCCTCGAACCCGTGGAGCCCGAGGCGGCCACCGCGGCCGATCTGCCGCTGCTGGTCAAGGCGGCGGCGGGCGGCGGCGGTCGCGGCATGCGGGTGGTGCGCCGACTGGCCGACCTGGCAGGCGAGCTGGCCGCGGCCTCGGTGGAGGCGGCGGCGGCCTTCGGTGACGGCGAGGTCTTCCTGGAGCCGTACCTGCCCAGCGGCCGGCACGTCGAGGTGCAGTTGCTGGCCGACGCGCACGGCACCGTCTGGGCGCTGGGCGAGCGCGACTGCTCGGTGCAGCGCCGGCACCAGAAGGTGCTGGAGGAGACCCCGGCGCCGGGCCTGCCACCGGCGCTGCGCGCCGAGTTGGCCGCGGCGGCAGAATCGGCCGCGCGCGCGATCGACTACACCGGCGCCGGGACGGTCGAGTTCCTGCTCGCCCCGGACGGCCGGTTCTTCTTCCTGGAGATGAACACCCGCCTCCAGGTGGAGCATCCGGTCACCGAGTGCGTCACCGGCCTGGACCTGGTGGCCCTGCAACTGGCCGTGGCGGAGGGGCAGGCGCTGCCCGCCGAGCCGCCCGCCGCGCGCGGCCACGCGATCGAGGCCCGGCTCTACGCCGAGGATCCGGCGGCCGGCTGGCAGCCGCAGAGCGGCACCCTGCACCGGATCGAGTTCCCCGCCGAGCACCCCGTGGCCGGCACCGAGCGGCACAGTGGCCTGCGGATCGACTCCGGCGTGGTGAACGGCAGTGCGGTCGGGGTGCGGTACGACGCGATGCTCGCCAAGGTGATCGCCTGGGCGCCCACCAGGGCCGCTGCCGCGCGCCGGCTGGCCGACGCGCTGCTCCGGGCCCGGATCCACGGCCTGACCACCAACCGTGCGCTGCTGGTCCACGTGCTGCGCCATCCCGCCTTCCTGGCGGGGGAGTTGCACACCGCCTTCCTCACCGAGCACGCGGCGGACCTGCTGCCCGCCGCTGACAAGCGCGAGCTGCCGCTGGCCGCCCTGGCCGCCGCGCTCGCCCAGGCCGCCGCCCACCCCGGCCCGCTGCCCGCCGGCTGGCGCAATCTGCCCTCCCAGCCCCAGGTCAGGCGCTATCGCGCCGCGGACGGGCAGGAGTTGACGGTCGGCTACCGCCGGACCAGGGACGGCCTGCTGGCCGAGGAGCACCCGGGCGTGCGGCTGCTCGACGCGACCACCGAGCAGGTCGTGCTGGAGGTCGACGGCGTGCGCCGCACCTTCGGGATCGCCCGCTACGGCGACGTGATCGAGGTCGACACGCCGGCGGCCTCCGTCACCCTCACCGCCCTTCCGCGCTTCGCCGAACCCGTGGTGGCACCGACTCCGGGTGCGCTGCTCGCCCCGATGCCCGGCACGGTGATCCGGCTGGGCGCCGAGGTCGGCGAGCGGGTGGCGGCCGGCCAGCCGCTGCTCTGGCTGGAGGCGATGAAGATGGAACACCAGGTCACCGCGCCGGTGGACGGCACGGTGACCGAACTGCGCGCCCTGGCCGGGCAGCAGGTCGAGCTCGGCGCGGTGCTGGCCGTCGTCGAACCCGTCCGGCCCGCCGACTGCGCCGACCCCGCCGATTCCGACGGCCCCACCGGGCCCACCGCGCCCGCCAGTTCCGTGATCCAGTAGACCGGAGGACCCCGCATGTCCGCACCGAGTACTTCCGAGAGCCCGCTGATCGAGACCCCCGAGCGGATCGCGCTGCGCCGCGCGGTCGGCGACCTGGGCCGCCGCTACGGTTCCGGCTACTTCCTCGCCAAGGCGCGGGCCGGTGAGCACACCGACGAACTCTGGTCGGATGCAGGAAAGTTGGGCTTCCTCGGGGTCAACCTGCCGGAGGAGTACGGTGGTGGCGGCGCCGGCGTCTACGAACTGGCGATCGTCCTGGAGGAGTTGGGCACGGTCGGCTGCCCGCTGCTGATGCTGGTGGTCTCCCCGGCGATCTGCGGCACCATCCTGGCCCGGTTCGGCACCGAGGAGCAGAAGCGCGCCTGGCTGCCGGGCCTGGCCGACGGCAGCCGCCGGATGGCCTTCGCCATCACCGAGCCGGACGCGGGCTCCAACTCGCACAAGCTCTCCACGGTGGCCAAGCGCGACGGCGGCGACTGGGTGCTGAACGGCCGCAAGGTCTTCATCTCCGGCATCGACGGCTCGGACGCGGTGCTGGTGGTCGGCCGCACCGAGGACGCGCGCACCGGCAAGCTCAAGCCCGCGCTGTTCATCGTGCCGCGCCGGACCCCGGGTTTCGAGTACCGGCCGATCCCGATGGAACTCGTCTCCCCCGAGCGCCAGTTCCAGGTCTTCCTGGACGACGTCCGGCTGCCCGCCGATGCCCTGGTGGGCGAGGAGAACGCCGGTCTGCAGCAGCTGTTCGCCGGGCTCAACCCCGAGCGGATCATGACCGCCGCCTTCTCGCTCGGGGTGGCCCGCCAGGCGCTGAACACCGCCGTGGAGTACGCCAAGGGCCGTACCGTCTGGGACACGCCGATCGGCGCCCACCAGGGCCTGGCCCACCCGCTGGCGCAGTGCGCCATCGAGGTCGAGCTGGCCCGGCTGATGATGCGCAAGGCCGCCCACCTGTACGACGCGGGCGACGACGCCGCGGCGGGGGAGGCCGCCAACATGGCCAAGTACGCCTCCGGCGAGGCGGCCACCCGCACCGTCGACCAGGCCGTGCAGACGCTGGGCGGCAACGGCCTGACCCAGGAGTACGGCCTGGCCGCGCTGCTCGCCGCCACCCGGGTCGGCCGGGTGGCCCCGGTCAGCCGCGAGATGATCCTCAACTACGTGGCCCAGCACACCCTCGGCCTGCCGCGCTCCTACTGAGTGGTCACGCCGGGGCGTGCGCGCCCCGGCACCCGGGTAGCACCTCCGGCACGGCCACCACCCGGCCGTGAGTCGCCGATCCGCAGGAGTCCCCATGGCGTTCCGCAGCGAGTACCCCGACGTCCCCGTCGTCGACCAGCCGCTCCACGACGTGGTGCTGGCCGGCGCCGCCCGCTACGGCGACGCCCCCGCCCTGGTCGACGGCGTGACCGGCGAGACCCTGAGCTACACCGAACTCGGCGCCGCCGTCGGCCGGGTGGCCGCCGGGCTGGCCGAGGCGGGGGTGGCCAAGGGGGACGTGGTGGCGCTGCACAGCCCCAACTCGATCGCCTACCCCGTCGCCGTGTACGCGGCCGGCCGGGCGGGCGCCGTCGTCACCACGGTCTCCTCCCTCGCCACCCCCGAGGAGCTGGCCGGCCAGCTGCGCGACAGCGGCGCCGGCTGGATCATCACCTGCTCGGCGCTGCTGCCGGTGTCGCTGGCGGCGACCGACGGCGGCAAGGGAGTGCGCGAGATCTTCCTGCTCGACCAGGGCGGCCCGGCCGGCTACCGCACCCTGGCCGACCTGCGGGCCTCCACCGCCCCCGAGCCGCAGGTCGCCATCGATCCGGGCACCGACCTCGCCGCCCTGCCCTACTCCAGCGGCACCACCGGCCTGCCCAAGGGCGTGATGCTCACCCACCGCTCGATCGCCACCAACCTCGCCCAGATCGACGCCGTCGAGCCTGGCGTGGTCGGCGAGCGGCTGATCGCCGTGCTGCCCTTCTTTCATATCTACGGATTGGTCATCCTTCTGCATCGCCCGCTCCAGGTCGGCGCCACCGTGGTGGTGCTGCCCCGCTTCGACCTGGCCCAGTTCCTGCGCACCATCCAGGACCACCGTATCGAGGGGCTGGTGGTGGCCCCGCCGATCGTGCTGGCGCTGGCCAAGCACCCGCTGGTCGACGAGTTCGACCTCTCCTCGATCCGCTACGTGCGCAGCGCCGCGGCCCCGCTCGACGCCGACCTCGCGGCGGCCTGCGCCGACCGGCTCGGCCTCGCCACGGTCCAGCAGGGCTACGGGATGACCGAGCTCTCGCCCGCCACCCACCTCGTCCCGCTCAGCGACCCCGATCCGGCCCCCGGCTCGGTCGGCAAGCTGGTGGCCGCCACCGAGCTGCGGGTGCGCTCGCTGGACGGCGGCGGGGAGGACCTCGGGGCCGGCGAGCAGGGCGAGATCCTGATCCGCGGCCCGCAGGTGATGAAGGGCTACCTGGGCCGCCCCGCCGACACCGACACGATGATCGACCCGGACGGCTGGCTGCACACCGGCGACGTCGGCTACGTCGACGAGCGCGGCTACCTGTTCATCGTCGACCGGGTCAAGGAGCTGATCAAGTACAAGGGCTACCAGGTGGCGCCCGCCGAGCTGGAGGCGCTGCTGCTGACCCACCCGGGGATAGCGGACGCCGCCGTGGTCGGGGTCACCGATGAGGACGGCACCGAGCGGCCGAAGGCGTTCGTGGTGCGGGCGCCGGGCAGCGAGCTGACCGGGCCCGAGGTGATGGAGTTCGTCGCCGCCCGGGTCGCGCCGTACAAGAAGGTCCGCGCGGTCGGCTTCCTGGACGCGGTGCCGAAGTCCGCCAGCGGCAAGATCCTGCGCCGGGAGCTGCGCGGCCGCTGACCTGGGATCAGTCCTCGGCCCCGGGCCCGTCTGGGAGGATGGGAGGATGCGGGGCCGGGGACCGCCCTCCCCGGGGACCACCCCGCCACCCCACCCCGGGGCCCGCTTGGTCCCCCCATCCGGGGCCACCCAGGACCCCCTCACACCCCGCCCGGAGTGCACCGCCATGACCACCGCTGCCCGCACCCCGCAGCAGGACCGCAGCCGCGCCACCCGCCGCCGACTGCTGGAGGCGGCCGTGGACTGTCTGGCCGAGCGCGGCTGGAACGGCAGCACCGTCACCGTGGTGGCCGAACGCGCCGGGGTGACCCGCGGCGCCGCCCAGCACCACTTCCCGACCCGCGAGGACCTCTTCACCGCCGCCGTCGAACACGTGACCGCCGAGCGGCTGGCCGCCGTCCGGGCCGGCACCGGCGAGCTGCCGCCGCCGGGGCCGGCCAGGACCGAGGCCGTGGTGGACCTGCTGGTCCGCCTCTACACCGGGCCGCTCTTCCGTGCGGCCCTGCACCTGTGGGTGGCCGCGGCGACCGAGCAGCCGCTGCGCGAGCGGATCATCGCCCTGGAGAACCGGGTCGGTCGCGAGTCCCACCGGGCCGCGCTGGACTCGCTCGGGGTGGACGGGAGCGCGCAGGGCGTGCGCGAGTCGGTCCAGGCCACCCTTGACCTGGCCCGCGGCCTGGGCCTGGCCAACCTGCTCACCGACGACACCGCCCGGCGCACCGGCGTGGTGCGCCAGTGGACCCGGATGCTGCAGGCGGCGCTGGACCAGGCCGCGCTCGATCGGGCCGTCCCCGGGCAGCGGCCGGCTGACGGCGCGTCGCCCGCCGCGCAGCCGGACGCCTGACGCAACGCCAAGCCCAGGCCCACCACCGGTCGCCGCCCCGCTGATCAGCGGGCAGTCTGGAACAGTGCACGCACCTCAGACCGGCCCCCCGCCCGAAGGGGGCGCGCAGCCCGGCGGCTCCGGCGTGTCCGGGATCGTCCCGGCGGCCCTGGACGGCCACCGCCTGGTTCCGCTGGCCACCGCCCTGCTGGACGCCGACGGCCTGGTCCTGCACTGGAGCGAGGACGCCGAGCGGCTGCTCGGCTGGCGGGCCGAGGAGATCGTCGGGCACTTCGCCGCCCCGCTGCTGACCACCTCCCAGCACCGCCCCGAGGTGCTGGACCTGTACGAGAACATCCTGGCCGGCCGCCGCTGGTCGGGGATCTTCCCGGTGCGGCACAAGGACGGCCACGAGGTCGAGCTGGACTTCCGCACCTACGGCATCACCGGACCGGGCGGCCGCCCGCTGGTCCTGGCCACCGGCTCCGACGTGCGCGCCATCCAGCAGGTGGAGGCCAATCTCGCGGTCCTGGACGGCTTCTTCACCCAGTCGCCGATCGGCATGGCGGTCTACGACACCGAGCTGCGCTACGTGCGGATCAACCCGGCGCTGGCCGCGATGAACGGCCTGCCAGTGGCGGCCCACCTGAGCAAGCGGATCGACGAGGTGCTGCCCGGGATCAACACCACCGAGATCGAGGGCGTGATGCGCGAGGTGCTCGCCACCGGCGAGCCGGTGATCGACGCCCGCTCGCACGGCCGCACACCCGGCGCACCGGGCAACGACCACGCCTGGTCGGCCTCCTACTTCCGGCTCGCCGACGCCTCGGGCCGGGTGCTCGGCGTCAGCTCCTCGCTCATCGACGTGACCGAGCGCTTCCAGGCCGAGGCCCGCGCCGCCCGCGCCCAGGAGCGGCTGACCCTGCTCGCCGAGGCCAGTGCCCGGATCGGCACCACCCTGGACATGCAGCGCACCGCGGAGGAACTGGTCTCCGCGGTGGTCCCCAGGTTCGCCGACTTCGCCACCGTCGACCTGCTCGACCCGATCCTGCAGGGGGAGGAGCCCGGCCTGCTCGCCCCCGACCAGGGCGTGCTGCTGCGCGCGGTGGCCTCCGGCGAGGCGTACGGGGCGGGGCTGACCAACGTGGCCGACGCGGTCGGCGAGACCACCGCCTACGACTCCAGCCGGATCTACACCAAGAGCCTGCGCAGCGGCCGCCCGATGGTGGTGGCCGAGGTGGACGAGGCGGCGCTGCGCCGGATCGCCCCGCGCGAGGAACGGGTGGAGCCGGGCCTGGCGGCCGGCATCCACTCCTACCTGCTGGTTCCGCTGCTGGCCCGCGGCATGGTGCTCGGCGGCGCGGAGTTCGTCCGCACCCGCAACCCCGAGTCGTTCAGCGAGGCGGACGTGGCACTGGCCGAGGAGCTGGTGGCCCGCACCGCCGTCTGCATCGACAACGCCCGCCTCTACCGCCGCGAGCGCGACACCGCGCTGACCCTGCAGCGCAGCCTGCTGCCGCAGGAGATCCACCGCACCCTGGGCCTGGAGATCGCCTACCGCTACCTGCCCAGCAGCGTGGTCAGCGAGGTCGGCGGCGACTGGTTCGACGTGGTGCCGCTCTCCTGCGGCCGGGTGGCGCTGGTGGTCGGCGACGTGATGGGCCATGGGATCAGGGCGGCGGCGACGATGGGTCAGCTGCGCACGGTGGCCCGCACCCTGGCCACCCTGGACATGCCGCCGGCCCAGGTGCTCGCCCGCCTGGACGAGACCGCCACCGGCATCGGCGAGGGCCAGTTCGCCACCTGCGTCTGCGCGGTCTACGACCCGGTGGACCGCAGCTGCACGGTGGCCAGCGCCGGCCACCTGCCCCCGGTGGTGATGGGCACGGACGGCGTGGCCCGGGTACTGGACGTGCCGCCGGGGGTGCCGCTGGGGGTGGGCGGGGTCTCCTTCGAGAACGTCGAGTTCACGCTGCCCGAGGGCAGCGTGCTGACCCTCTTCACCGACGGCCTGGTGGAGCGCCGCGGCGAGGACATCGACCGGGGCATCAACGAGCTGTGCGCCACCCTCGCCGCCCGGGGCCGCACCCTGGAGGCGCACTGCGACGCGGTGGTCTCCGCACTGGTGCGCGGCGACAGCGAGGACGACGTGGCGATGATCATGGCCAGGGCGCTGCCGGTGCCCAGTGACCGGATGGCCACCCTGCAGCTCACCGGCCAGGGCCCGATGCCCGCGCGGGCCCGCCGCTTCACCCGTTCCACGCTCGCCGACTGGGGCTTGGCCCCGCTCGCCGACTCCGCCGAACTGCTGGTCAGCGAGCTGGTCACGAACGCCCTGGTGCACGCCCAGGAACCGCAGCGGCTGCGGCTGTTCCGGGACCGGATGCTCACCCTGGAGGTGGCCGACTCCGGGCGCCAGGCCCCGCGGCTGCGCCCCTCGGGCTCGCAGGACGAGGGCGGGCGCGGTATGCACCTGGTCAACGAGCTGGCCCAGCGCTGGGGCAGCCGGCCGACCCGCAGCGGCAAGGTGGTCTGGGCGGAGCTGGAGCTGCCGCTCGGCAGCTGACGGGCCGCGCCGCCCGGTTCGCCACCGGGCGGCGCGTCCGGCCGGGGCCCGTCAGACCCGGCGCAGCAGCCGCCAGGCCAGGCCGGCGCCCAGCAGCACCAGCACCGCGGCGAGCACCGCCGCCAGGCCGATGCCCCGCACGAACGCCTCCTGCGCCATGCCCACCAGCGCCTGTCCGGCCTCGCCCGGCAGGTGCTGGGCCGCCGCCACCGCCGAGCCCAGCGACTCGTGGGCCCTGGCGGCCGTCTCCGCATCCACCCCGGGCGGGGTGCCGCCGCCGCGGTAGACGGCGGTGAGCACCGAGCCGAACAGCGCGATCCCCAGCGCCGTGCCCAGCTCGTAGGCAGTCTCCGAGACCGCGGAGGCCGCCCCGGACCTGGCCGGCGGCGCAGCGCTCAGCACCAGGTCGGCGGAGAGCGTGTACACCAGGCCCTCGGCCGCGCCGACCGCGAGGAAGACCACGGCCAGCAGCAGGAACGAGGTGTCCTGGCGCAGCAGCCCCAGGGCGCCCAGCGCCAGTCCCAGCAGCGCCATGCCGCCGACCAGCGCCGCCCTGGGCCCGGCCGAGCGGGTCAGCCGGGCGGTCAGGATCGAGGCGGCAGCCGCACCGGCGAAGGCGGGCAGCTCGGCCAGCCCGGCCGTCAGCGGCGAGAGCCCCCGTACCAGCTGGAGGTACTGCGACATGAAGAAGACCACGCCGGCCAGCCCGAAGACCGCGATCAGCGCCCCCAGCACGGCGGCGGTGAACCGGCGGTCGGCGAACAGCCGCACGTCCAGCAGCGGGTCGGCCAGCCGCAGCTGCCGGCGCACGAAGAGCCAGAGCCCGAGCACGCCCAGCACGGCCGCGACCGGCACCTGCCACCGGGCCACGCCGTGGGCGGCGGCCTCGGTGATCGCGTAGACCAGCGCGATCAGGCCGGTCATCGAGCAGAGCACGCTGAGCAGGTCCAGCCGGCCCGGTCGCGGGTCCTTGGACTCCGGCAGCAGCCAGCCCCCCAGCACCAGCAGGAGCGCCACGACGGGCAGGTTCAGCAGGAAGACCGAGCCCCACCAGAAGTGCTCCAGCAGCACCCCGCCGACCAGCGGCCCGGCCGCGGCGCCGGCGGTGGCGGCCGCGCCCCAGATGCCGATCGCCCTGGCCCGCTCGCGGGCCTCGGGGAACAGCGCGCGGATCAGCGACAGCGTGGAGGGCATGATGGTCGCCCCGGCCACGCCCAGCAGCGCCCGGGCGGCGATCAGCCAGCCGGGGCCGGGCGCGTAGGCGGCCAGCAGCGAGGCCGCGCCGAAGGCGGCGGTGCCGATCAGCAGCAGCCGCTTGCGCCCGATCCGGTCGCTGAGCGCGCCCATGCTGACCAGCAGACCCGCCAGCACGAAGGAGTAGCTGTCGCCGATCCACAGCAGTGCGGTGGAGCTGGGCGCCAGGGTCTCGGTGATCGAGGGGATCGCCAGCACCAGCACGGTGGCGTCGACGACGACCAGCAGCACGCCCAGGACCAGGACGGCCAGGCCCGACCAGCGCCGGCGGTCACCGGTGCCACCGGTTCCGAGGGTGGTGGAGGTGGTGGACATCGCGGTGTCGAGCGTGCTGGTCATGAGGTTCCTGTCCTTCGCAGGGCCCCGCCGAGGAAGAGCTCGGTCAGGGCGAAGGCGCTGTCCCGGGGGGCGAGCCGGCCGTCCTGGACGGCCCAGCCCACGCCGGCCAGCAGGTCGAAGAAGGCTTCGCTGAGCCAGCCGGCCGGCAGCTCGATCCGGAAGGCCCCCTCCTGCTGGCCGCGCAGGAAGAAGGCGCGGACCCGGGCGTCCTGCTCCTCCCAGAGCGCGCACAGCTCCGGGTCGTCGAAGAGCTGGTTCTCACCGGCCAGGAAGGCGCAGAGCGCGGCGTCGGGCACCAGCAGGCCGATCAGCCGGCGCAGCGCCTCGGCGGTGTCGCCGGTCTCGATGGCGGCGGTGTCCAGCGCGCTGTTGTAGCGGCGCAGACCGAGCAGACCGACCTCGCGGATCAGCGCCTCGCGGCCGGGGAAGATCCGGTGCAGCGAGGCCCGGCTGATCCCGGCGGCGCGGGCGATCTCGTCCAGATGTGCGGTCGGCTGCCGGGAGAGCACGCCGACGGCTGCCTTGAGGACCGCGTCACGATCGATTGCCATGAGTCCAGGATAGCTCGGATGAGACATGCATGTCTCAGCTGAGACTTTTGGCGCCGAACTGCGGCATCGGCCGACCGGCGGCGGGCAGCAAAAAACCGGAGGCGGCTACTGCCGTCTCCGGTCTGCGCTGCTCCGGGTCAGTGCCCGGTGCCCGCGGTCAGCTCTGGTTGTAGAAGCCGCTGTCGTCCAGCGGCCGGTCGATCACCATCACCTCGACCTGCGGCGGCGTGAGCAGGAACACCCGGCGGGCGATCCGCTCGATGCCGCCGCGGGTGCCGAAGACCAGGCCCGAGGCGAAGTCGACCATCCGCTTGGCCTCGCCGTCGTCCATCTCGGTCACGTCCATCACCACCGGGGTGCCCGAGCGGATGTGCTCGCCCACCACCCGGGCGGACTCGAAGCCGGTGGGCTTCACCGAGACGATCTTGGTCGGATTCGGCAGCACCGGAATCGTGTCGGCGGTCGCCCACGACTCCTCCTCGTACACCGCGGCGGGGTAGCTCCCCGAGGGCATCAGCCACCCGTGGTGCTCGTCGCGAAGTGCTCCCATGCCGCGCCTCCCTGTCCTGTCCCCGTCTGGTTCCGGGCGTCACTGCGGCCAACTGACGCGTCATCCACTGCCCGGAACTGTCCGAGTATCGCACTGATCACCGTCTCGGCGCCCGCCCTGGCACGCCGTTCGGGTGGTGGCGCCTGCCGGTGGCACGCGCCGTCCTCATCGAGAGCGGACGCAGCCCTCCCCTCCCGCGGTTGCGGGCGGTTCCCGGGATCACCCGAGCGGCCTTGTCATGCTGGGGAATTGACGCAGGATCATGCGCCGGTGACGCGCTCTCATTCCCCGGTGGTACCGTCGACCGCCTCGCGCAGCAGGTCCGCGTGGCCGTTGTGGCGGGCGTACTCCTCGATCATGTGGACCTGGATCCAGCGCAGCGTCACCTTCTCGCGGCCCTTCTGCCGGACGGCGGCGACGGTGTCCAGCGACAACCCGGCCACGGCCTGCTCGGCGAGCTCGACCTCCCGGCGCCAGGCGGCGAAGTCGGCGGCCGGGTCGGCCTGGTCCACCCCGTTGAAGTCGAGGTCCCGGTCCTCGTCGGTGCAGTAGAGCGGGGTCGGGTCACCGTCGTGCAGGATCACCTGGTACCAGTAGTGCTCCACCTCGGCCATGTGCCGGACCAGGCCCAGCAGCGAGAGCGAGGACGGCGTCACCGAGCGCAGCCGCAGCTGCTCGTCCGTCAGTCCCGAGGTCTTGAGGGCCAGCGTCTTGCGGTGGAAGTCGAGCCAGGCGGCGAGCATGGTCGTCTCGTCCGCGGCGTTCGGCGGTTCGATCCGCTCCGTGGTGTCGGTCATGGGCGCCATCCTGGCCCAGTCCCGGGGTCGGTGGCGAGACATTTGACAGCGCTAGGCTCCCTTCGATCACGACGAGACGAAGCGGTTCGACGGCTGACGACCGAGGGATGCCGGGCCGCCGCGCCCGCAGGAGAGCTACGGAGGGGCACATGTCACGACCCGTCACCCTGGTGACCGGCGGCAGTCGCGGGATCGGTGCGGCGGTCTGCCTGCGGCTGGCCGCCGACGGCCACGACCTGGCGATCGGCTACCGGCGCGACGCCGAGGCCGCCGAGGAGGTCGCCCGGCAGGCCCGTGCGGCGGGTGCCACGGCGCTGGCCGTCCAGCTGGACACCGCGGCGGAGGACCAGGTGGAGCGCTTCTTCGACCTGGCCGCCGAGCGCCTCGGCCCGGCCACCGGGCTGGTCAACAACGCCGGGGTGACCAGCCCCCGCGGACCGCTGGCCGACCTGCGCACCGAGGACCTGCGCCGGGTGGTGGACGTCAACCTGGTCGGCTACCTGCTCTGCGCCCGCCGTGCCGCGCGCGACTTCGGCCGCGGCGCGGCGATCGTCAACGTCTCCTCGGGCGCCGCCACCCTGGGCAGCCCCGGCGAGTACATCCACTACGCGGCCACCAAGGCCGCCACCGACACCCTGACCATCGGGCTGGCCAAGGAGCTGGGACCGGCCGGTATCCGGGTCAACGCGGTCTCGCCGGGCACCATCGAGACCGAGATCCACGAGCTCAGCGGCGAGCCGGACCGGCCGGCCCGGGTCGCCCCCAGCGTCCCGCTGCGCCGGGCCGGTCGGCCCGAGGAGATCGCCGGCGCGGTCGCCTGGCTGCTGTCGCCGGACGCCTCCTACACCTCGGGCGCGATCCTGCGAGTGGCCGGCGGCATGTGAGCGGGCCCGGACCCGGTCGACGCGGCCCGGTGCCTGGCCCGCCAGGCACCGGCCAGGCTGAGCACGCCCAAGGCCACGATCACCGCGCCCGACAGGAGGAAGGCGGGCGAGGTGGGCGAGCCGGCCGAGGCGCCGGCCACCACGTAGGCCGCCGTGCCGGGCAGCACACCCAGCGCGGTGGCCGCCAGGTACGGGCGCACCCGCACTCCGGAGAGCGCCGCGCCCAGGTTCACCGCCTGGAACGGGACCCCGGGCACCAGGCGCAGCAGCAGCACGCTGCGGAACCCGTGCTCGGTCAGGCCCCGGTCCAGCGCCAGCAGCGCCCGCCCGCGCAGCAGCGGGCGCAGCGCCCGCTGACCGAGGCCGCGCCCCAGGCCGAAGGCGAGCGCCGCGCCCGCCGTGGTGCCGAGCACCGCCAGCGGCACGCCCCAGCGGGCACCGAAGAGCACCCCGGCCGCCACGTTGAGGGCCGGCTTGGGCAGGAAGGCGAGGGTGCCGAAGGCGAAGAGCGCCACGAACGCGGGCGCCCGCCAGACACCGGGCACCGCGGTGGCCACCTGTCGCGGATCCCAGCACAGCAGCGAGGCGGCGGCCCCGAGGAGGATCAGCACCAGCAGCGCGAGCCGGGCCCAGGGTGCGCGCGCGGCACGGCTCAGGTTCATGCGGGGGAGTTTAGAGGGTCCGCCGACCGGGGTGCGTCGGCCCGCGCCGTCCGCAGTGTGCCCGCGGTGAGGGTCAGCGCCGCCGCCAGCGCCGTCACCAGAGCGAAGGAGACCCGCAGCGAGCTGCCCTGGGCGATGGTGCCCACGATCGCGGGCGCGATCAGCCCCGAGGTGTAGGTGACGGTGGCGACGCCGGCGATCGCCCGGCTCGGGTTGGGCCCGGCGTGGCCGGCCGCCGCGAAGGCCAGCGGGACCACCACGGCGATGCCTGTGCCGAGCAGTGCGAATCCCGGGATCGCCACCGCGGGGCTGCCCGCGGCCACCACCAGCACCCCGCCGGTCGCCGCCACCGCCCCGCCCAGCCGCACGGTGGGCACCGGGCCGAGCCGGCGCACCACCGCGTCGCCGGCCAGCCGGGCCGCGGTCATGGTGAAGGCGAAGGCGGTGTAGGAGACCGCCGCGGTGCCGGCCGTGGCCCCGGTCAGGTCGCGCAGGTAGACGCCCGACCAGTCGCCGCCCGCCCCCTCGGCGAAGACCGCGCAGAAGCCGACCAGGCCGATCGCCAGTGCCGAGCGCGGCGGCAGCGCGAACCGCGGCGGCGCCTCGGCCTGCTCCCCGGGCCGCACGTCCAGCAGGCCCGCGCCGGCCAGCCGGCCCAGGACCAGCAGCACCGCCGCCGCGAGCGCCAGGTGGATCCGCGCGTCCAGGTGGGACCGGGCGGCCAGCGCGCCGAAGGCGGAGGCGACCAGGCCGCCCAGGCTCCACATCCCGTGCAGTCCGGACATGATCGACTTGCCCAGCCGCTGTTCGACCTCGACCCCCTCGGCGTTCATCGCCACGTCGGCCATGCCCGAGGTGGCCCCGTAGACCAGCAGCGCCAGGCAGAGCCAGGGCAGGCCGGGGGCGAGCGCCGGCAGTGCGAGGGCCGCGCACCACAGCGCCAGCAGCAGCCGGATCGCCGCGCGGGCGCCGAGCCGGTGGGCGATCCGCCCGGCCAGCGGCATCGCCAGCGAGGCCCCGACGGCGGGCATCACCAGCGCCAGGCCCAGCTCGCCCGCGCTCAGGTGCAGCCGGTCCTGGAAGGCGGGGATCCGGGTGGCGAAGCTGCCGGTGACCGCGCCGTGCACGGCGAAGACCAGCGCGATGCTGACCCTGGCCCGGCGCAGGGGTCGATCGGATGACGGCATGGCTGGGTCCTCCCCGTTCGGCGCGGCGCGGTGCGACGCATGGTGTGGTGCGCGGTGTGGAGCGGCGTGCAGTGTGGGCGTGCGGTCCGATAAATTATCAGGAAGGGTCCCTGATGAATAGATCTGGAAGGATGCGTGCCCATGACCATCGCGCGCACGGCCACCCCCAGCACCGCCCGTGCGATCAACGACCGGCTGGCCCTGGAGCTGCTGCTCAGCCACGGACCGCTGACCGCCACCGATCTGCGAGAGCTGACCGGGCTCTCCCGCCCCACCATCGCCGACCTGCTGGAACGCCTGCAGCGGGGCGGCCTGGTGGCCATGGTCGGCGAGCGCGGCGAGCAGCGGCGCGGCCCCAACGCCCGGGTCTACGCCCTGCGCGCCGACCGGGCCCACGTGGCCGGCATCGACGTGCGCACGGTCGGGGTCACGATGACCGTCGCCGACCTGACCGGCCGCAGCCTGGCGCGGGCCGCGCTGCCGGTGGGCCCCGAGGGGACGCCGCCGGACTTCGCCGACCAGGTGCTGCGCGCCCTGCTCGCCTGTGCCGAGCGGGCCGGCGCAGGCGAGCTGCACACCGTCGCGGTCGGCGCGCCCGGCCTGGTCGACCCCACCACCGGCGAGCTCAGCACCACCTCGCGGCTGCAGAGCTGGCACGGCGAGCTGGTCACCGCGCTGCGGGCCGGGCTGAGGGCGGAGGTGATCCTGGAGAACGAGGTCAACCTGGCCGGCCTCGCCGAGCACCGGGT
This sequence comes from Kitasatospora sp. NBC_01302, assembly GCF_035976515.1. NCBI lineage: Bacteria > Bacillati > Actinomycetota > Actinomycetes > Kitasatosporales > Streptomycetaceae > Kitasatospora > Kitasatospora sp. NBC_01302. The sequence continues at coordinate 1,471,947 of NZ_CP108404.1, read as the reverse complement.
CGGCGCCGCCACCGACCGCGACACCTTCGTGCTGCTCTGGCTCGGCCACGGCACCGGTGCCGCCGTGGTGCTGGACGGGCGGCTGCGCCGCGGCTTCTCCGGCGGCGCCGGCGAGATCGGCTTCCTGCCGGTGCCCGGCACCGGGGGCCTGCCCGGCACCAGCAGCTGCGACGGCGGCTTCCACAGCCTCGCCGGCGGTCGGGCCGTCTGCGAGCTGGCCCGGGCGCACGGGCTGCTTCAGGGCCCGAGCACCCAGGACGCCCCGGCCGCGGAGGCGGCCGTGCTGGCGGCGATCGCGGCCGGTCCGGCGGGCGAGCCGTTCCTGGACGAGCTGGCCGAGCGGGTCGCCCTCGGCGCCTCGGCGGTCACCGTGCTGCTGGACCCGGGCTGCGTGGTGCTGGGCGGCGAGGTCGGCCGGGCCGGCGGCAGCGCGCTGGCCGAGCGGGTGGCCGCCCGGCTGGCCCGGCTCTCGCCGGTGCGCACCGAGGTCCGGGCCGGCGCGGCCGGGGGTGGCGCGGTGCTCAGCGGCGCGGTGCTGACCGCCTCGGACGCGGTCCGCCGCGACCTGTTCGGCGGCCACTGAGCAGGTCCGTCGGGCAAGGCCGTTGAGCAGGTCCGTCAGGCAGGTCCGTCGGGCAAGGCCACAGCTCCCACACCTTCACGCGCGGCCGGGGCACGGTTCTTCACCGGAGCGGACCGCCTTCACAGCAGTGGATCATGCCTTCACCTGGGGCTGGACGCCTGCTGTGCAGTCAATGAGGTTTTGATGAGCAAATGCCCGATTCGTCGTGGTCGCGCTCCGTGAGCACTTACGCTCAGTTGCGGGTTCAGGCAAATGGGCAGGAGCGGGGCATTTCGCAGCCGCCCGTCGCAGATCCGCGTGCCCAGACACGCGGCCGGAGACTCCCGTCCGTGCCTGACCCGCAAGTGATCCGGCGAGAGCAAGGTACATGGAAGCACTAGAAGACCGAGGCGCCCACCTGCGCCCACCTCGGGGGGAAGCACCCGGCGAGACCGCCGGGGCACTGTGGCCGCTGGCGCCCGCCCCACCCGTGCGCACGCTGGTGGACATCCTGGAAGCCGCCGCCCGTGCCTGCCCGCAGGCGCCGGCGCTGGAGGCCGACGGCCGGACCTTCGACTACGGAGCGTTGTTGGCGGCGGTCGACGACCTGGCCCGGAGACTGGCCGCGGCCGGCATCGGCCGCGGCGACCGGGTCGGCGTCCGGGTGCCGTCGGGCACCGTGGACCTCTACCTCGCGATCCTCGCCGTGCTGCGCGTCGGTGCGGCCTACGTCCCGGTGGACGCGGACGACCCCGACGAGCGCGCCGAGCTGATCTGGAACGACGCCGCGGTCTGCGCCGTGATCGGCGCGGGCTGTGCGGTCCGGCCCGGCCCGACGGTGGCCCCCGGCGGTCGTCCGGCCCGGCCCACCCCTGAGGACGACGCCTGGATCATCTTCACCTCCGGCACCACCGGACGCCCCAAGGGCGTTGCGGTCAGCCACCGCTCGGCGGCGGCCTTCGTGGACGCCGAGGCCGGGATGTTCCTGCGCGAGGACAACCTGCGCCCCGGTGACCGGGTACTGGCCGGGCTGTCGGTGGCCTTCGACGCCTCCTGCGAGGAGATGTGGCTGGCCTGGCGGCATGCCGCCTGCCTGGTGCCCGCTCCCCGTTCGCTGGTCAAGGCCGGCACCGACCTGGGCCCCTGGCTGGTCGAGCGCCGGATCACCGTGATCTCCACCGTGCCGACCCTGCTCGCACTGTGGCCTGCCGAGTGCCTCGACGGGGTCCGGCTGGTCATCGTGGGCGGCGAGGCCTGCCCGGCCGAGCTGGTCGAGCGGATCGCCGTGCCGGGACGGGAGTTCTGGAACACCTACGGCCCCACCGAGACCACGGTCGTCGCCACGGCCGCCCGGCTGCTGCCCGGTCGGCCGGTGCGGATCGGCGCCCCGCTGGACGGCTGGGAGATCGCCGTCGTCAACAGCGAGGGCAGGCCGGTGGCCTGGCACGAGACCGGTGAGCTGCTGATCGGCGGCGTCGGCACCGCCCGCTACCTGGATCCGGCCAAGGACGCCGAGAAGTTCCGCCCGCATCCCGCGCTGCGCGGCTCGCGGGTCTACCGCAGCGGCGACCTGGTGCGGGCCGAGCCCGAGGGGCTGGTCTTCGTCGGCCGGGCCGACGAGCAGGTCAAGCTGGCCGGGCGCCGGGTCGAACTCGGCGAGATCGACGCCGCGCTGCAGGCGCTGCCCGGCGTACGGGCCGCGGCCGCGGCCGTGCGCAGGACCGCTGCCGGCGGCGAGGTGCTGGTCGGCTACCTGGTGGCCGAGCGGCCCGAGGCGCCGTTCGACACCGATGCCGCCCGCGCGCTGCTGCTGGAGCGGCTGCCGCAGTCGCTGGTCCCGGTGCTGGCCCTGGTGACCGGCCTGCCCACCCGCACCTCCGGCAAGGTGGACCGCAACGCGCTGCCCTGGCCGCTGGCCGGCGCGGCCGAGGACCCCGGCGCCGAGGACCCGGCGCTGACCGGCACGGCCGGCGAGCTGGCCGCGCGCTGGCGCGAGCTGCTGGGCCTGCCGGTGACCGCCGAGAGCGACTTCTTCGCCCTCGGCGGCACCAGCCTGGCCGCCGCCAAGCTGGTCTCCATGCTGCGCGGGCGCTGCCCCGGCGTCTCGGTCGCCGACCTCTACGGCCACCCGACGCTGCTGGCCATGGCCGCCCGCCTGGACGAGCTGACCGGCGAGCGCGGCACCGCAGCGGAGCAGAGCGCGCGTCAGGCCGCCCCGAGCGAGCCCGCCCAGGTCCGTGCGGTGCGCCCCACCCCGCGCCGGGCCGGTCTGGTCCAGTTGCTGGTGCTCACCGTCGCCTACACGATCAGCGGCCTGCGCTGGGTGCTGGCGCTGGCCGCGCTCGACAACCTGACCGGGAAGCTGTCGTGGGCCCCGCACGCCCCGTGGTGGCTGATCATCACCGGCTGGCTGGTGCTCTCCAGCGCCGCGGGCCGGCTGCTGCTCGGTTCGGCGGCCGCCCGGCTGCTGACTGCTGGCCTGAAGCCCGGCAGCTACCCGCGCGGCGGCTCGGTGCACCTGCGGCTGTGGGCCGCCGAGCGGGCGGTGGCGGTCTTCAACCTGGCCTCGCTGCTCGGCACCCCCTGGGCCCGGCACTACGCCCGCGCGCTGGGCTGCCGGGTCGGCCAAGGGGCCGACCTGCACACCATGCCCCCGGTCAGCGGCCTGGGCCGGTTCGGCGCCGGCTGCTCGCTGGAGCCCGAGGCGGACCTGGCCGGCTGGTGGCTGGACGGCGACGTGCTGCACCTGGGCACGGTGGAGGTCGGCGCCGGCGCCCGGGTCGGCACCCGCTCGATGCTGATGCCCGGCGCCCGGCTCGGCGAGGGCGCGGACCTGGCGCCCGGCGCCTGCCTGTTCGGTGAACTGCCCGCCGGTGAACGCTGGCACGGCTCGCCCGCCCGCCCGCTGGACGGCGCCGGGGCGGCCCGGGCCGGCGAGGGCTGGCCGGCTCCGGCGCACGGGCGCTCGCGCGGCTGGAACCTGGCCTACGCGCTGGCCCTGCCGCTGCTCAGCCTGCTGCCGGTGCTCGCCGCCGCGCCCGCCCTGCTGGTGGTCTTCCACCTGGTCGACCAGGACCGCTCGCTGGGTGCGGTGCTGGTCCAGCTGCTGGCCGTCTCCCCGCTGGCGGCGCTGGCCTCGATGGTCTGCTACGCGGGCCTGCTGGTGCTGCTGGTACGGGTGTTGAGCATCCCGATCAAGCCCGGCTTCCACCCCGCGCACGGCAGGGCCGCGTGGTGCACCTGGGTGGTCAGCCGCCTGATGGCCACCGCCCGCGGTGCGCTCTTCCCGCTCTACGCCAGCCTGTTCACCCCCGTGTGGCTGCGGCTGCTCGGCGGCCGGATCGGACGCCGGGTGGAGGCCTCCACGGTGCTCGCGCTGCCCGGCCTGATGCGGGTGGGCGACGGCGCCTTCCTGGCCGACGACACCCTGATCGCACCCTTCGAGGTGCGCGGCGGCTGGCTGCGCCTGGGCACGGCCGAGGTGGGCCGCCGGGCCTTCGTCGGCAACTCCGGCATCGTCGGTCCCGACCGCAGGCTGCCGGACGACGCGCTGGTCGGCGTCCTGTCGGACACCCCGCCCGGGGCCGAGCCGGGCTCGTCCTGGCTGGGCCGGCCCGGTCTGTCGCTGCCCCGGGTGGCCGAGACCGGAGACCTGAGCCGCACCTACGACCCGCCCCGGCGCCTGATGCTGGCCCGCGCGGCCGTGGAGCTGTGCCGGGTGATGCCGGTGCTCTGCGCCGTGGTGCTGGGCGACCTGGCGGTGGTGGCGATGCAGGAACTGGTCGACAGTCAGGGCCTGGTCCTGGGTGCCGCCCTGGTCGGCCCGGTGCTGATCGGCGCGGGCGTGGCCGCCTGCCTGGTCACCACCGCGGCCAAGTGGCTGCTGGTGGGCCGCTTCCGCAGCGGGGAGCACCCGCTCTGGTCCTCCTTCGTGTGGCGCAACGAGCTGTACGACACCTTCGTGGAGGAGCTGGCGATGCCGTGGCTGGGGCAGACCCTGGTCGGCACCCCGTTCCTCAACGTCTGGCTGCGCTCGCTGGGCGCGCGGATCGGGCGCGGTGTCTGGTGCGAGACGCACTGGCTGCCGGAGACCGACCTGGTCCGGGTCGAGGACGGGGCGAGCGTCAACCGCGGCTGCGTGCTGCAGACCCACCTCTTCCACGACCGGGTGATGCGCCTGGACGAGGTGCACCTGGGTACCGGGGCGACGCTGGGCCCGCACTCCATCGTGCTGCCCGGCTCCGCGCTCGGCGAGGGCGCGGCCGTCGGGGCCTCCTCGCTGGTGATGCGCGGTGAGGCGCTGCCGGCCGGGACCCGCTGGGCGGGCAACCCGGTGGCCGCCTGGCCCACCGCCCACCGCACCGGCCACGCGGGGCGCCGGCACAGCACGCCCGGACGGCACCGCTCGGCCGCCCGGCCCCGCCGCAGCGCCGGCACCGATGCCTCGCCGGGGCGCCAGCGCTGACGAGGGCGCATCCAGGCCCGAGGGGCCGGCCCGGGCGGCACCAGCCGCCGTGGCCGGCCCCTCGGTCTTCCCCGTTCACGGCGGGGAGCAGCGCCACGTCGGATTCGGGCTCACGGGCGGGTTCGGCTTCTGGCTGTCGGCATCGTCTGATCAGGTGAGCTCTGAGAGCCGAGCCCGTAGCGGTCCGTTCAGATCCAGGTTGTCGCCTCGGGAGACGGTCTGCAGGAGTTCGGTGATGACCACGAGCTCGGCGAATCTCCCCACCGGAGTGTCGAGGATGTGGCCGAGCCGCTGCCGGACTTCGGTGGCGGTGTCCGGTACGAGGAGACTGTAGGAGTGCAGCAGTGCTGCGTCGTACCCGGCGGGCGCGGTACCCCAGCCTTCCCAGTCGAGGATCGTGAGGGTCGGGCCTGTGAGGTTGGCCCAGTGCAGGTCGCCGTGGGCGGTCGTCCAGGCGGGCACCTTGGTGTCGACGGGGGTGCCGAGGAACTCCGGCATGGCACGGTCCAGGTACTCCTGACGGACTGCCACCCGGTTGCTGGGGACGGCGGCGATGGCGTCGAGGGCGGTGCTGAGTCCGTTCCACCAGGCGTCGTCCAGGTCGGGCGCTTTCCGGAGGGTCGGCTCGTGAGTGGTGATGGCAGGGACGGTGATCCTGTCGTAGAGCTCTGCCAAGTAACCGTGTTGGTCCTCGGTCCAGGTGTGCCGGCCCCTCAGCCGTGCTCGGGGGACCGCAGGAGGCATGAGTCGCTCCGCCTCCTGCGGCCCCTCCCAGAGCTTGCCGCCGGCCTTCTCGGCCGGGGCGGACACCAGACGGAGCCAGCCTTCGCCGGACGCCGTGGTGACCGGGCGGCTGAGGGTCCGTCCGCGCCAGCCCCACGACTCGTGGGAGCCGTTCGCGGTCGCGCCGAGCATCGTCGCGACGGTGGCGTGTGCTTCGCGCATCCGCTCGGCGGTCTTCGGCTCAGGTTCCGAGTACATCAACGACCCTTCGGAGTACGTCCCGAGACAACGGCGGTCGGCCGACGGCTTCGGCTGCCTGCTTCCAGTGTTCCGGGTTTCTGGTCGACAGGAGCACACGCTTCACCCCAGGGGCAGATGCCACGACGGCGAGGGCCACCTCGGCAGGAGCCCAGCCGGGGTTGATCAGCTCGGACAGTTCCGGGGTCACCATGCCGGGGATCTCGCCGCCGTGGAGCGGGGCGGAGGCGAACACCTCCAGCCCCGCTGCCGCCGCATCGGCCAGCGGTCCGTGTCCGTCGAGGGCCTGAGCGACGGGCGCCAGGTGGACGAGCGAGATCGGGAGCTGGACGGCCCGAAGGTGGTGGTTCGAACGGATCGAGCCATCGTGGCCGACCACCTCAAAGTCGACTGCGTCGACCGCGGTCGTCGTATCAGCCGGTCCTTCGACCCGGACGCACAACACGTCCTGATCATCCGTGAACTCCAGCAACTGCTCTAAGGTACACAGGTACTGGTACAGAAATCCCCATGCTGCCGCGGTCGGCCATTCATCTCCCCCTCTGGTAGGCGTACAGGGAACCCGATGAAGCCTGGCACTTGCTGTCCATGCTTCCGAATCCTGGTGGCTCCTCGTTTCGCAGCAGGACGTGGGCGGTCAGGCCAGGAAAATGGAGGCTCGCTCATCGAGTTCCTGGGCTGCGGATACGCCGCGGCTCTTGAATTGGGCCAAGTTCTTGCGCATCTCCAGCACCGCACGACGCGTCCGGACCGACTGCACGCCCTCCATGCTGTCCAGTGCCCTGTTCCAGGTACCGCACGCCTGCTCGATGCCGCCGTCGGCCAGTTCCATCTTGGCCTGGGCAACCAAGTCAAGGGCCTTGATGCGGGCGTACGTGGTGGCCGGCCTGGTGGCTGCGGCTGCTGCGTAGTTCTCGGCGGCGCCTTTGCGGTCGCCGAGTCGGGCGAAGACCTTCGCGGAGCGGGAGTTCACGGTGGCGCGCGCCGGGCCCCAGGAGCGGGCCCAGTACGGCATGTCGTCCAGGTCGGCGGTCTCCAGCAGGTCACGGGCCCGTTGGACCGCCAGGACGGCAGGGCGTCGCTGGTTGGTGGCGGCCAGGCCATGGGCGTGGGTGATGGTGAAGAGGGCTTCGGTGCCAGCGTCCACCCGACCGGCGGCCCAGGTCAGCGCGGTGTCGGACAGCGCGAAGGTCTTGGAGGGGTGACGGAGCTTCATGCCCTGCTGGGCGAGGGTCCGCAGCACGAAGGCGTCGTGGCCCACGATCCCGGACTCGACGGCGAGGGCATATGACTGGTGGTAGTAGCGCTGGGCGAGGCCCTGCTCTCCGGCGTCGTACGCCTTCCAGCCAGCCAGGTGCACGCCGACGGCCGCCGCCGAGAGCATCTGCTGCCGGTCCTCGTGCGTGCGGAAGCTGCCCCGGCACAGTGCGGCGACGTCGGATCGTAGGTACTGGATCAGGGCTGAGCGTCCGTGCTGGCCGCCGTGGCGCTCGTCGATCTCGGTGAACATGCTGATCATGTCGCGGACGGCGACGACTTCGGCGGCACCGGCCACCGAGCCGCTGCGGACGGCTGCGGTGCGTTCGGCGCTCTCGCGGACGTACTCCAGCGGCAGGTGGATCGCGGCGACCGAGTACGCCGAGGCGGCCAGGAACTTGCGACGGTCCAAATCAGCTCTCCACACCCGCGCGAGGACACCCACCGGATCGGGGCCGATGGACAGCCCAAGGCCCGGGTCGGATTGTTCCACCGACCGTAGTCCGAGCTCGGCGGGGGTGTAGGGCCGTCCCGTTCTGCGGAACAGGGCTTCGCAGATGAAGGCCGGGGTGTCGCCCTCCGGGTCGGACCCTCGCAGCCACTTGTGAACGGTCGAGGGGTTCGTCCGCAGGTGCACGCCGACTTCGGCCGCCACTCGGACCACGCCTCGGGCGAGGGCATCGAACGTCATCTCGGCGTCGGTGATGGCTGCTTCGAGCTGGTGGTTCGTCACGGGCTGCGCCATGACCTGTCCCTTCCTCGGCACCAGGGTGCGGTAAACACGGTAAAGAGAACCGAGCCTTCGCAGCAGGGTCTTGGGCGAAGGAAAGCCAGTTGACTTGGCGTCAGTCACTCGGAGTCGCGAGCCGTCACCGGTTCGGGGCAGCCTGGTGACTGCCTCCGACCGCTGCTGCCCGGACGCCCCCCCGTTGTCCGAGGCCGGCAGCCCTGGCGACCAGGAGCGAGCGACCGTGACCCCCAACGTGTTGACCAGAGCAGAACCGCCAGTACGGCTTGCGGAAGCATCGCTGCCGTACCAGCTTCAGTCCGCGTCCGTGGCCCGCCGGTTGCTGTGCGACAAGTTCGCTGACTCGGACCTGATCCACCTCGCCGACGATGCCGAGCTGGTTCTCACCGAGCTGGTCTCCAACGCCGCGAAGACCGGATGCTTGACCACGATGCAGGTCAGCGTCGCCCAGGTGACCAGCCGGGTGGGCCGCGTCGTGCGCATCGCCGTACGGGACGGCTCCCGCACCCTCCCCGTCCTGGTCGCCCCTGACATCGGTGACGAGTCCGGCCGGGGGTTGGCCTTGGTGGACCACTTGGCCGTCGTCTGGGGCGTCGAGCTGGACGCCCGTGGCAAGACGGTGTGGGCCGACCTCTCCATGGAGCGGGTGTGAGCGGCCGGCGCAGGGGCGAACACCGCGATCCGGTCTGTGCCGCCTTGACTGTGCTGTGGGCGCTCGGCCACGCCGTTGTGCTCGGTCTCCTGCCGGTCTTGATCCAGCACGATGACGCGCCTGCCATGGACCAGGCCTCGACCTCCGAGTCGGCTCCGGACACGCCGCCCGCCGCCTGACTCCTCGCTCCCCCAGGTCCCGACCGGAGAAGACCGATCCCCGGCCGGGTCGCCCCATCACTCCAAGACGTACTGCGCATCCTCGTGGAGGAATCTCGTGTCCATCTCCCCTGAGCACGCCCCCACCCCGCCCGCCACGATCGCCTTCAGCGGTCCCGACAACGTCGGCAAGACCAAGCAGATCGGCATTCTGGCCCGGCGCATCGGGCCGACCGCCCGCATGGCCGGCCCGCTCGACGACTACGACCCGCGCTGGGGCGGCATCAAGGCTATGGGCATGGGCACTTGGTGGTTCGAACGAGGCCCCGTCGAGGAGGTCGCCGACGTGCTGGCCAGCTCCTATCTGGAGCGCTCCCGCACGTCGGCTGCTGGTCCAGTGCGCCTGATGGACCGAGGGATCCCGATGCTGGAGGCATCCCTCGGTGCCACCATCGCAGTGCGCGAGCACACCGGCACCGAGCTGGCCGCCGACCGGGCCCGCGAGCTGCTGGCGCCCTTCGCCGCCGACCTGCGGGCAGCCGAGGCCCAGGAGCACGGCATCGTGCTCCTGCACGACGACGACCCGGTGATCGGCACCGCCCGCAGCCTGTCCCACGAGCGGAGCGTCACCCCGACCTACGCGGACTACCAGTGCCACCTGCACCAGCAGATCTACCGACTGGTGCGGGAGGACAGGTGGGCGGAGACCATCGTGATCGGTGAGCACCGGGTGATGGCCGTCCAGGACGAGATCCGGCGACGGCTGCACCCGTTCACTCCCCTCGTGCCGCCGCGCGCCCTGCCCGGGGTGCGCGTGGTGGCGCTCGGCGGCATGTCGGAGAGCGGCAAGAGCACCGCGGGCGAGTACTTGCGGCTGCACCACGGCTACGGGCGCCTCAAGATCGGCTACCTGATCGAGGACGCCGCCAACCGCGCCGGCATCACCGACCCCTACGAGATCCCGGCCGTGGTGCGCGCCGAGCTGCTGGTCGACGGCCTCGACCGGTTCTGCGCGGCCCACCACTTCCTCGACCGGGTGACCATCGAGTCCCTGCACGACCAGGAGGCGACCGCCGAGCTGCAGCGGATGCTCGGCAGCCAGTTGGCCATCGTCTACCTCGACACCACCCCTGGCGTCCGCGCCGAACGCGGCACCGCCGGGCCCGAGGACCTGGTGGAGCGCGACACCGTCAAGGCCAGGCGCGGAGCCGCCGAGGTCGCCGCGCTCGCACACGAGGTGATCGACAACAACGGCAGCCGGTTGCACCTGGAACGGCGCCTGGACGGCATCGCGCTCGCCCACCGCTGGCCGCTGCGCGAACCGAGTACCGCGCCGGTCAACGCCCTGGGCCTGCCCGTCCACCTGGAGTCCTACCTGTCCGCGCTGCTGGACGTCACCACCGTCCAGCAGCCGCCGCTGATCGACCTCCTCGCGGTCACCGGCAGCGGAGCGCGTGGCAAGTACCAGCACGGCTGGTCCGACCTGGACGTGTTCGTGGTCGCCGGCCAGGACAGCATCCCGTGCCTACGACAGGTCCTCGCACGGTTGGAAGCTGACCTCGGCGGCGTCAAACTCGGCCTCACCGTGCTGACCCAGGACGAGTGCCGCACCGGCGCGGTCACCTCCCGCCTGCTGCACGTCCTCGCCCTCATCGGCTCCGGCACGCTCGTCCCGCTGTGGTGCCGCCCAGGACTCGCGCTGCCCGCCCCCGACGCGGCCACCGACGTGGCCGCGAGCGTCGAGGCCGGCGTGCAGGCCGCCATCGAGATCCGCCGCCAGCTCCTCAAAGGAGCCCCCGACCTACGGGCGCTGTACAAGATCACCGCGCTGCTGGCCAAGGTGATGCTCCGGTTCGAGGGCACCGAGTGCGCCTCCGACGACGACGCGCTCGCGGTCCTCCTCGACCGCCGTTCCGGCGGGCACACCGACCTGCGGCACCAGGCGCGTGAGAACCGGGACGCGGCGGTGGAGCTGGCCAACACCGTCCTCGGCCACTGGCTGGCCACCTTCGCCCTGCCCACGAGCCGCACGTGAGCACCCCGATGAAGCCGGTGCCGGCCTTCCGAAAGGTCCTCGACCCCGCAAGCGCCGACGCCGAGGTCCGCGGTTGGCAGGCCGTCGCCCACGCGCTGCCGGTGCCCGAGCTGCTGGGCCACGTTCAGCTGTCCGGCAAGCACCTGGTCTCCTACGAGGACGTGTTCGCCAGCGGCCGGTGCACCATGCTGATGGGCGACCTCATCGCCACCGCCGACCGCCACCCGGGCGCCTTGCCCCGGGTCACTGCCCTGGTCGACGCCGTGTGCGACAGCCTGCTGGACGCGGTGGCCGCCAGTGGCCGGCCCGCGCCGCTGGCAGCCTGCGTGCCCGGCCTCTACCTGGATCGCATCCGCCCCGGCGGCCGGATCGACACCTGGTACCTGTCCGGCCGCCTGTCTCTCCCCGGCCCGCGCACCGGCGGCCCACTGCCACTGAGCACCCTCACCGGCCACACCTTTGTGGTCAACGGCATCCCGCTGCGGCTCGACCTCCCCGGCGCGATCCGAGATGCCCGGGAAGCCCTCCGCTCCGGCCGCCACTGGCTCACCGCCCTTACCCAGGGCGACCCGACCGAGCCGAACATCGCCGATCCGCTGTGCTGGCTCGACTTCGAGTACGCAGGGCGAAACGCCCTCTCCGGGGAGATCGCCGTCATGCTCTGGTACCTGCTGGGCATGGGCGGCTGGCTGGTGCCCACCTACCAGCCCGACGTCTACGCCCGTACCCTGCCGCTGCACCTACCGCCCGTCGCCACCCCGCACCTCCAGCCCGTCGAACACGACGAGCGCCATCGCCGCCTGGAGATCCGGTACACCTGGCCGGTCGGCCCCGGTCGCCAGGCGGCGATCACCCGCCTGCTGCAACGGGTTCGAGCCGACCTCGCCCTGGCGGCCGGCCTCAGCCCGGACCGCTTCCTCGCCCAGATCCGGCACTTCCTCACCCTGCGGATCCTCGGCGTCATCCCGCCCGCACGGCTCACCGGCTCCGACCTGCTCCTGCTGCTGGCCAAGCTCGCCGAGGCCCAGCACCCCGAGACGGTCTGCGAAGACTTCACCCGCACCGATCCGCTGCCTGCCACTAGCCCCGACGATTGGACCGACGATGACCACGCCCCTGCTTGAACTCCCCATCGCCGCACGGCCGCTCCAGGGCCGCGTGGCCCTGGTCACCGGCGGAGCCACCGGCATCGGAGCCGCGATCAGCCGTGCCCTGGCCGCAGCCGGAGCCACCGTCGCCATCAACCACCTCGCCCAGATCGACCGGGCCCGCACGGTCCTCGACGACGTCCGCCGCGAGGGCCGCACAGGCATCGAGGTCAGCGCCGACCTCACCGACCCGAACGCCGTGGCCATGCTGACCAGCCAGGTCGAATCCGAACTCGGCCCGATCGGGATCCTCGTCAACAACGCCGGCGCCTACCCCCGCATCCCGTGGGGCCAGCTCGGCGAGGACGACTGGGACCGCGCCATCGAGACCAACCTCACCATCCACTACCGCACTTGCCGCACCGTCACCCCGGGCATGGCCGAACGCCGGTGGGGCCGCATCGTCAACATCGGCAGCGTCAACGCCCGCGCCGGACGCCCGGGCCTGGCCGCCTACAGCACCGCCAAGGCCGGCCTGCTCGGCCTCACCAGGTCGCTGGCCAGGGAACTTGGACCGGCAGGGATCTGCGTGAACACTGTTCTGCCTGGGGCCATCCAGGTCGAGGCGGAGAACGACCTGCCCGCCCACCACCGTGCCCGACCGGAGGACCAGATCCGTCGCCAGTGCGTCCCGCGCCGAGGCCGCCCCGAGGACGTCGCCGCAGCGGTCACGTTCCTCGCAAGCCCCAGCGCGTCCTTCGTCACCGGCCAGTCGTTGCACGTCGACGGGGGATGGATCCTCCACTGACCAGCACCGCCACACCGCGCAGGAAGCAGGCCACCATGCTCAGGCGAGTCCGAGCCGTCCTCGTCACCCCGAACAACACCACGCTGCTGATCAAGCGCATCCGCCCCGGCATCGCCCCGTACTGGGTCATCGTCGGCGGCAAGGTCGACCCGACCGACGCCAGCCCCGAGGACGCCCTGCTCCGCGAAGTCCGAGAGGAGATCGCCGGCGAAGCCCGGATCGTCTCCCTTCTCCACACCATCGAGGCCGACAACGAGCGCCAGGACTTCTACCTCGCCACCATCGAGAGGTGGAACTTCGAGGACCGCACCGGCCCCGAGTTCAGCCGGGAAGGCCGCGGCGAGTACCTCCTGGAAGAGATTCCCCTCACTGCCGAGGCGCTCGACACCGTCAACCTCCTGCCTCAGGAGATCGCCACCGTCCTGCGTGACGCTGTCGAGCAGGGGGAACTCCTAGCTGTTCGGTAAGCCCAACGCGGGGAACGGCAGCTCAGCCGGTTGCCAGGTCCATACTGACAGCGACTGTCAGCTACGGGCCGGCGCCGGTTGGCTGTTGGAGCACGCCGGCTACCGCCCCGGCAAGGAGATTGTTGGCGGCATTCACTGCTCGGAGCGCCGGACCCTCACGCCCACGACAGGGCGACTGCGACGAGTGCGGATAGTGGGCTTACCTCATTGAGGACCAGGGGGCCGCCGGTGTGTGTCGGGGCGGGGTCGATGGGGCAGGATGGGACACCGCTGTCGATCATCACGAGACCCCGGGGAGTGCCATGGGTCAGCCCGCCCGCCCGGTCCACCAGTACCGCATCGGCGAGGCCGCGGCCATGCTCGGCGTCAGTGCCGACACCATGCGCCGCTGGGTCGACGCCGGGAGGCTGCCCGCCGAGCGGGACGAGCACGGCCACCGGATCATCGCCGGGGAGCGGCTCGCCGCCTTCGCGCGGGAACTGGCCAAGCCCGGCGCGGCCGAGGCCGAGGGCCGGCTCTCCTCGGCGCGCAACCGGTTCCCCGGCATCGTGACCCACGTGGTGCTCGGTGACGTGGCCGCGCAGGTGGAGATCCAGGCCGGGCCGTTCCGGGTGGTGTCGCTGATCAGCCGGGAGTCGGCCGAGGAGCTGGCGCTGGCCCCCGGGGCCCGGGCGACCGCAGTCATCAAGTCGACCAATGTGATGATCGAAGGCAGCTGATCCCGCGAGTCGACACCGTCCGCACTGTCCGCACTGTCCGCACTGGAGGAGAGCCGTGTCCCGAGCCGTCCTGCCCACCACCCAGGCCGCGGTGGTGGCCGCCACCGCGGTGGCCGAACGCCACGGCCGCCGGGTGACGGCCACGCACGACATCGGCGACGACCAGACCTTCGCCGGCCTCCACCGCCCGGGCGCCCCGGTCGGAGCTTCGCGCGGCACCGACTGGACGCACCAGGACCTGGCCCACGTCCCGCACGAGGCGCTGCTGGAGTTCGGCGGCGTGCCGGGGATCTCGGTGCGCCTCTTCGACCACGACGAGGTCACCGTCACCGTGGAGGGCGTGGCCTTCGAGGACGTCCCGCGCGACAGCATGCCGGCCTTCCTGGACGCGGTCTGGTCCGGCCTCGCGCACACCAAGGTGCACCGCTTCCCGCCCGGGCTGACCCTCAAGGTCGCCGTGCCCGGCGAACCGACCTACAGCGAGCTCGTGCTGCGGGCCACCGCCTGGATCAACGGGATCGCCCGGTGAGCGCCGGGCAGCCGGGCGCCGGTGGACCCGTCGACGTCGCGCCCCGTCCGCTGGCCGTGGCCCACCGCGGCGACCCGTACCGGTTCCGCGAGAACACCCTGCCCTCGGTCGCCGCCGCGCTCGCCGCCGGTGCCGACGCGGTGGAGGTGGACGTCCAGCTCACCCGCGACGGCGTCCCGGTGCTGCTGCACGACCCGACCCTCAAGCGCCTGTGGGGGCTGGACCGCCCGGTGCGCGTGCTCACCGCCGAGAAGTTGGCGGCGCAGCGCTTCGCGGACGGCCAGCGGGTCCCCGCGCTGGCCGAGGCGCTCGGGCTGCTGGCCGACCACCCCGACGCCAGGCTGATGATCGACCTGGACGAACCGGCACCCGCCGCGGCCGCCTGGCGGGCCGTCAGCGAGGCGGGCGCCGAGGACCGGGTGCTCTTCTGCGGACCGGCCGCGGCCATGTTCGCGGTGCGCGAGCTGGCCCCCGAGGTGCCGCTCGCGCTGACCTGGAAGCAGCCCGGCGTGCCGGTGGCCGCGCTGCTGGCGGACCTGCGCCCGCGCTACCTCAACCCGCCCTTCGGCCTGGTGGACCGGGCGCTGGTCGAGCGGGCCGCCGACGCGGGCCTGGCGGTCAGCACCTGGACGGTGGACCGGCGCAGCACCATGCGCCGGATGCGCGCGGCGGGTGTCGCCTCGCTGACCTCCAACCGGATCGGCCTGCTGCGCTCCGTCCTGGGGCCGGTGGGCGGCCACTGATGCCCGAGGTGCTCGACCGGCGCGCGCTGAACCGCGCGCTGCTGGCCCGTCAGCACCTGCTGGCACCGGCCGCCATGACGCCGCAGCAGCTGATCGGGCACCTGGTCGGGCTCCAGGCCCAGGCCGTCGACCCGCCCTTCTACGGACTCTGGTCGCGGCTGGCCGACTTCACCCCGGTGCAGCTCGGCGAACTGCTGGAGCGGCGTGCGGTGGTCCGGCTCGGCCTGCAGCGCGGCACCATCCACCTGGTCACCGCCGAGGACTGCCTGACGCTGCGGCCGCTGCTGCAGGGCGTCCTGGACCAGGGGTTGCGCGGTGCGTTCGGCCGGAGGCTGGCCGGCCTGGACCTGGCGGCGCTGACCGAGCGGGGCCGGCGCCTGGTCGAGGAGCGCCCGCGCACCTTCCAGGAACTGGGCGCCCTGCTCGGCCCCGAGTACCCCGAGCACGATCCGGCCGCGCTCGCCCAGGTGCTGCGGGCCCGGCTCGCGCTGGTGCAGGTCCCGCCGCGCGGCCTGTGGCGCAACTCCGGCGCCGCCGCGCACACCACGGCCGAGCAGTGGCTGGGCCGTCCGCTCGCCGAGCCGGCCGACCCCGCCGACCTGGCGGCGCGGCGCGAGGAGCTGGTGCTGCGCTACCTGGCCGCCTTCGGCCCGGCGAGCGTGGCGGACCTGCAGAAGTGGTCCGGGCTGACCCGCCTCTCGGCCGAGGTCCGGCGGCTGCGCCCGCGGCTGGCGGAGTTCCGCGACGAGGCGGGCCGACCGCTCCACGACCTGCCCGAGGCCCCGCGCCCCGCGGGCGGCACGCCCGCCCCGGTGCGGCTGCTGGCGCCCTTCGACAACCTGCTGCTCTCGCACGCGGACCGCACCCGGGTGCTGCCGGAGGCCCACCGGCCGCGGGTGATGACGCAGAACGGGATCGTGCTGGGGACCCTGCTGGTGGACGGGTTCGTGGCCGGGATCTGGGAGCTCGTCCGACCGACGGCGCGGGCCGAGGAGGCGACGGTGGCGGTGCGCCCGTTCGCACCGCTCGACCGGGCCGCTCGGACGGCGGCCGAGCAGGAGGCGCGCCGGCTGCTGGCCTTCGCGGAGCCGCAGGTGTCACGGGCACGGGTGCGGTTCGACGCGCCCTGATGATCCAATTCGGGCGAATGGTCATCATGTGTGCTGGTATGTCTGGAAAGTGAGAGCGGGTCGGCAACGGGCGGAGGCACCAGCATGGCGGGCCGATCACCGCAGGAGCGGCCGCCCGCCGCCTACCGTCTGCCGCCCGCCGTGCGACTGGCGGCGGCCTGGTCGGTGGCGGTGATCCTCTTCATCACCGTCGGCGCCGTGATCGTCTACGCACTCGTGGCGCTGCGCGCCGCCACTGTCCCGCTCTTCCTCGCGCTGCTCGGCACCGCGCTGCTCTACCCCGTGATGCCCTGGCTGGTCCGACGGGGGCTGAGCCGCGGTCTGGCCGCCGGGCTGACCTGTGCGGTGCTGGTCGTGGGGGTCTCCGGGGTCCTGGCCGTGCTCACCAACTCGCTGGTGCACAGCGCCCCGCAGATCGCCCACGCGCTGCAGCAGGCCGGCGAGCAGATCGCCGACCGCCTGGGCCCGCTCGGCGACCGGATCAAGTTCGCCCTCTCCCAGTCCGCCGGCTCCGGCAGCTCGCTCGTCTCCTCGCTCGCCGACGGCGTGCTGTCCGGGCTCGGCCTCGCCACCCAGGTGATCACCGGCGGCGTGCTCACGCTGGCGCTGGTCTTCTTCTTCCTGCGCGACGGCCACCGCGGCGGCGACCTGGTGCGCTCGGTGCTGCCCGGCGACCGGTCCGAGACGGTGATCGCCTGCGCGCTCAAGGCCTTCACCGCGATGGCCGGCTTCATGCGCGGCACCACGCTGATCGCGCTGATCGACGCCACCTTCATCACCACCGGCCTGCTGATCCTCAGCGTCCCCGGCGCGGCCGGTCTGGGCGCGCTGGTCTTCCTGGGCGCCTTCGTCCCGTTCATCGGAGCCTTCCTCTCCGGCACGGTGGCGGTGCTGGTCGCGCTGGCCGACGGCGGCCCGAGCCGCGCGCTGTGGACGCTGGGGGTGGTGCTCGCGGTGCAGATGGTGGAGGGCAACATCCTGCAACCGCTCATCCAGAGCCGGACGGTGGAACTGCACCCGGCGACGATCATGATCGCGGTGGTGGCCGGCGCCGGAGTGGCCGGGATCCTCGGCGCGCTGTTCGCGGTGCCGCTGAGCGCCGCCGGCCTCGGCATCGTCAACGTGCTGCGCGCCGGGCCGGGCGGGGCCGCCGGGAGCCCGGCCGAGGAGGCGGTCGCCGACGGGTGAGCGGTCGGCGGGTGAACGGCTGACGGGTGATCACCGCCACGGCCCCCGCGACCGGCCGGGCGGCGGCGCACCCAGTACAGTCGGCGCTGTGGAATTCCGAACCGACATCCTGGGCGCCCCCTACGAAGCCGCCGACCTGGAGCTTCGCCCCGACGACGAGGGGCCGGTCGGTGCCACGCTGGTCCGCCGCCTGACCCCGCAGCCCGACGGCGGCCCCCGCCGCGCGGTGCTCTACCTGCACGGCTACGTGGACTACTTCTTCCAGACCCATCTGGCCGACCACTACGCCGCCCTCGGCTACTCGTTCTACGCCCTGGACCTGCGCAAGTACGGCCGCTCGCTGCGACCGCACCAGTCGCCGAACTTCATCCGCGACCTGACCGCCTACGACGAGGAACTCGACGCGGCCGTCCGGATCATCCGCGAGCAGGACGGCCACACCGAGCTGCTGGTCAACGGCCACTCCACCGGTGGTCTGATCGCCGCGCTGTGGACCTCCCGCCGGGCCGGGCGGGGGCTGGTCGACGGGCTCGTCCTCAACAGCCCCTTCCTCGCGATGCCCACCAACCCCGCGGTCCGCACGCTCGGCGCCCCGGCCGTCGGCGCGCTCGGGCGGCTCGCCGCCACCCGCAAGCTGCCCGCCCCGCTCAACCCGCACTACGTGCACAGCCTGCACCGCGACCACCGCGGCAGCTGGGACTTCGACCTGACCCTCAAGCCCGCCGAGGGCTTCCCGATGTACGCCGGCTGGCTGGCGGCCATCCAGCACGGCCACCGCCAGGTCCGGCGCGGCCTGCGCATCGACTGCCCGGTGCTGCTGATGGCCTCCACCGGCAGCATCTCCACCAGCAAGTGGCACCCCGACCTGCACCGGCGCGACGCCGTGCTGCGCGCCGACGACATCGCCGCCCTCGGCCCGCGCCTGGGGCCGCTGGTGACGATCGTGCGGATCGAGGGCGGCATGCACGACCTCGTGCTCTCCGCGCCCGAGGTCCGCACGGAGGTCTTCGCCGAGCTGGACCGCTGGCTGAAGGCGTATCAGTGACCGCAGTGCCGGGCGACCCGGCGGGCGGCTCGTCGGCTGATCCGTCGGCTGATCCCTCGGCCGGGGCGTCGGCCGATCCGTCGGCCGGGGGGAGCGAGCCGCTGCCGGTGCAGCGCGCGGTCGCCTTCGGCACGGCGAAGCTGATGCCCGACCTCGACAGCGCCGACGCCTGGCTGCTCACGCTGGACGGCACCCCGCAGTCCTACGTCGACCTCGCCGAGCCGACCCACCTCGAATTCGAGTACACCCGCCGCCTGGGCCACCTCGCCGACACCCTCGCACCCGAGGGCCGGGCCCTTACCGTGCTGCACCTGGGCGGCGGCGCGCTGACCCTGCCGCGCTACCTCGCCGCCACCCGCCCCGGTTCGCACCAGCGGGTGGCCGAGGCGGACGGGCCGCTGGTCGAGCTGGTCCGCGAGGTACTGCCGTGGACCGATCCGGGCATCGAGGTGACCGTCGCCGACGCCCGCGAGGTCCTGGCGCACACCGCGCCGCGCTCGCTGGACCTGGTGATCGCCGACGTCTTCCAGGGCTCGCGCACCCCCGCGCACCTCACCAGCACGGAGTTCGTCGAGCTCGCCGCGGCCGTACTGCGTCCCACCGGCTGCTACGTCGCCAACCTCGCCGACAGCGCCCCGCTCGACTTCGCCAGGGCCCAGGCCGCCACCGTGCGCGGGGTCTTCGAGCACAGCTGCCTGGTCGCCGAGCCCTCGGTGCTGAGGGGCCGCCGCTACGGCAACCTGCTGCTGATCGGCTCGCCTGCGCCACTGCCCGTCGAGGCGCTGACCAGGCGGCTGGCCGGCGACCCGTTCCCGGCCCGGCTGACCAGCGGCCCCGAGCTGCGCCGGCTGATCGGCACGGCCACCGCCGTGTCGGACGAGCAGGCGCACCCCTCGCCGCCCCCGCCGGCCGGGGCGTTCAGCATCGGCTGAGGCCGGGGTCTGGGCCGGGACTGGGTGGCCGGGGTCTCGGCCCGCGGGGCGGGGGCGGGGGAGGAGCGCCGGCTGACCCGGTGTCAGAATGACCGGGCCGGCCGCCGATCCGGGTGGGCCGCCGATCCGAGGAGTGTAAGGTGTCGACCGCCCCGTCCGACCCCGAAGGCCGTGCCGGGTCCGCGCTGCGCCCGGTGCCCGAGACGGCTCTGTGCACGCTCTACCACCGCGCCGCCGAGGCCCGCAGACCCGACACCGTGCTGCGCGACCCGAAGGCCGTGGAGCTGGTCGACCGTCACGACTTCCCCTTCGAGGCCCGGTTCGGCCGGGTCGTGCCCGCGCTCGCCCGGCTCCAGGCGCTGCGGACCGCCGCCTTCGACCGCGAGGTGGCCGACTTCCTGCGACGGGACCCGCGCGGCACCGTGGTCTGCCTCGGCGAGGGACTGGACACCCAGTACTGGCGGGTCGACAACGGCCGGGCCCGCTGGCTGGGCGTCGACCTGCCCGAGTCCGTCGAATTGCGCGAGCGCCTGCTGCCGGCCGCCCCGCGGCACCGGTCGCTGGCCGCCTCCGCCACCGACCCGGGCTGGCTGGACGAGGTCGACCCGGCCCAGCGCGTGCTGATCACCGCCCAGGGCCTGCTGATGTACCTGCCACCGGAGGAGGTGCACGCGCTGGTCGCGCGCTGCGCCGCCCGGCTGCCCAGCGCGACCTTCGTCTTCGATGCAGTCCCGCACTGGTTCAACCGGCTCTCCCAGGCGGCCCGCCTGCGCGAGGGCGGCTGCCGGGCGCCGACGATGACCTGGACCATCGGTTCGCGCGCCCTGCTGGCCGACCCGCGCACCGTGCCGCTCACCGCCCGCCACGGCTGGTTCATCCGGGTCCTGGCCCTGGACCTCCCCGACCGCCGAGCCCGCCTGGTCCGCTCCCTGGGCCCACTCGACCTCCGGCGCCGCCCGGCGGCCTGAGCGGCCGACGGACTGACCAGCGACCCCGGCGCCCGTTGAGCGCACCGATCCCGCTGAGGACTACCGGGCAGGCCAGCGCTCGCCCGCCTATGATTCCCTCCGACTGCGATCGGAGAATCACATGGCACGGGGGGTGTCCGCTGCGGTGCGGGCGGTCGGCAACCTGTGGGCTCAGCCTGCCGGTGTCCGTTGGAACCGGCACGCGGCATGGTGGGCGGCCTGTGGCCTGTCCTGGCTGGTCTGCTACCCGTTCTTCGGGCCGGTCCTGTCGCTTGCCGCGCTGGTGGTCCCGAGCCTGGCCTTCAGTCCGCTGCTCGTGAGCCTCGGGTTCGTGCTGCGCCACCGTGCTTCGAAAGACCTCCGGTTCTCCTGGTCGCCGAAGCAACTCCGCGTCCCGGCAAGCTGCTTCCTGGCCGTCCAGACCGTCTCAGCCACGGCGCTCGCCATCCACCTGGCCCAACCGCTCTCCCCGCACTACCGGTTGGCGTACCTCGTCGCCGTTGTCCTGTCGTGCCTTGGCGGTCTGGCCGCGCACGCTCTCCGGGCAGACCTCGGAGGCGGGGCGCAGGAGGCGCCACGGTCCAGCACACCGGAGCGGCTCATCGTGCTCAGTGCGCTCGCCAGCGCCGCGGGCTTCGGCCTGTTCGCCTGGGCCGTTCGCCGTGGCACCCTGCCGATCGCCTACGGGGAGCAGCGGTTCAGCCCGCGCTGGCGCTCGGTTGCCGGGGTCTACGGCTGGCTCGACGGGCAGCTCCACACAAGCCTGTTCGGCCCCTCCGTCGAGCAGCCGTACTGGCCGTTGCTCCCGGCCGGCGCCGGGCTGGTCGTCGCGCTGGTCGCAGTCGGCGCGAAGCAGGCCGCCGGCCGTGCGACCCGCGAACCGTTCACGGCCGAGGAGGAGAGCAACGGTGGGAAGGTCTTTCTCAGTTACTCGCGCAACGACGCCGACTTCGCTCGCGCGCTCACTTCTGCCATCCAGGGCCAGGTGCGCGAGGTGTGGGTCGACTGGCAGGCGATCAAACCGTCCGAGAAGTGGCGCCAGTCGATCGCCGACGGCATTCGGGAGTCGGATGCCCTGATCGTCCTGGTCAGCCGTAGCTCCCTCGCCTCACCGTACTGCTGGGACGAATGCCGCCAGGCGATCGAACTGCGCAAGCGCATCCTCCCGGTGGTCATCGAGGCGGACCTGGCCTCCGGCACCACGGCCGTGCTGCGCGACGCGGGCTGGGACGAGCTGACCGAGTTCCAGCGACTGGACATGTCCGAACCGGACCGGTTCGAGGATGACGTGCGCCGTGTCGTCTCCTTTGTCGCGCAGGAACACCGCTGGGTGGCGGGCCACACCCGGCTGGGCCTGCAGGCCCATGACTGGCAGCAGAGCGGACGCAGTGAAGGCTTCCTGCTCCGTGCGGACGAACTCCGCTCGGCGCAGTGGTTGCGGGACTACGTGCCGAGCGACTCCTCGTTCCGCGCCGCACTGACCGATGCGCAGCATGCGTTCATCGACGCTAGTCGCGCCGCCCTGCGCCGGCGCGGTATTCGGTTCAGGACCGGGGCGGCGGCGGTCCTGCTCGCGCTCGCGGGCCTCGCCTCGCTGGTGGTCGCAGTCCAGGCCGGGGCACAGACCGCCCAGCGCCAGACCCTCTCCCGCACGCTCGCGGCTGCTGCGCAGAACGAGGCCGCCGGACACCTCGACACCTCCTCGCTGCTCGCCGCGGCCGCGTACACGGAGTCCGACACGGCTGAGGCGCGCAGCGCGATGGCCGACCGGCTGATGCACTTCAACCACGCGGTGGAAGTCCTGCCCGGCACGGGCACTCCAGGCGCCGGAGCGGCCAGGCTGGTCTTCAGCGTCAACGGCTCGGTCCTCGCCGTGGAAAGCTCGGACGGTACGACACAGCTCTGGGACACCCGTGGCTGGCGGCTGCGCGCCACCCTGCGCGGCGTCCTCCCGGTCCAGGGCGAGCACGGGCTGAGCACGGACGGCCGGTGGGTGGCACTGCTGGACGGCGCGCGGATCACGGTGACCGACACGACGACGATGCGTGTGGCAGGCTCCTTCGACCTGCTGGGCGCCGGGCTGGTCGGATCCTGGTTCGGCGGTCTGAGCCCCGATGGCCGGACCCTGGTCGGATCGTTCGGCACCGTGGCGCAGATCTGGAACGTCCTTAATCGGCGCGAGCTGTCCCAGAGCTCCTGCGCCACCTTGTCGTTGAGCCCTTCGGGCAAGGAGATGTGGTGCCAGCAGGACGGTGGGACGTGGCTGCGTGACGCCCAGTCCGGCCTTGCCTCCCTTGACGTCCGCATCACGGGCAATCCCACCCTGATGGGCTGGGAGGCCGACGACGAGCCGCTGATCGCCCTGGCCGACAGCACCGCAGCGGCCCTGCCCGCCGATGGCAGGGGCGAGCCGTGGATCCCGGAACAGGGAATGAGCCTGCAGGCGGTGTCCGACGACGGAACCCGCGCGCTGCTGACCGGCGGTACCCGGCTGACGTACGAGGTGTGGGACCTACCGGGCCGCCGCAAGCTCGGCGACGTCACCGCGGCCCAGCTGACGCAGCAGGGCCTCTCTGTCACCGGTTCCAGCAGCGACGAACAACTCGCCACTCTGGCGGACCTCACCCCGACCTACGGCATGCTGCTCAGTACGGGCGGCGAGCGGGGCAGCGGCGTCTGGTCCGCCTCCCGGGGCAGGCTGGAGGCGGACGACAACCAGATCGCCTACACCCGCGACGGTCGCACGGCGGCCACCGTCACCGCGACCGCGGCCGTCGCCGTCTGGGACCGCGGCCCCGACGGCCGTCTCGTCTCCCAGATCCCGGACGGCGACCTGAGCGCGGTCCGCTACTCCGCCGTGAGCCCCGACGGAAAGACCGTGGCGGCGGTGGACAGTGGCACCGTGCGGTTGTTCAGTACCCGTACTGGCGCCGCCGGCACGACCATTGGGCTCACCGGTACGGGAAACGGTGTCGTCTACAGTCCTGACGGCAGCCGTCTGGCGGTGAGCGAGACGCTCGGCACCGGCGTGTCGACCGGCCAGGGCGAGGCTGTGCGAACGGTGGTCGAACTGTTCTCGGTGGCCGACGGCAAGCGCACCGTGCTCCTGAACAGTCCGAGCCCACCCGATGCGAAGGAATGGACCAGCGGCCTGGCCTTCGCGCCCGACGGCCGACGCCTGTACCTCGGGCTGTCCCAGGCGATGACGGTCTACGCCTGGGACCTGTCCACAGGACGGGTGGTCCAGGAGTTCGGCCCCGAGGGCTCCGGGCACATCGAGGCTGTGGCCCTGAGCCCCGACGGCCGCTCGCTGGTCACCGTGGATGTCGAGCACACGCTGCGCCAGTGGGACACCACGACCGGCAGGGTCCTCTGGTCGTTCCAGGGTGCCTCGCAGACCGTTGCCTTCAGCCCGGACGGCCGGACCCTGGCGGCCGCCTCGGATTCCGGGCAGTCCCTGTTGATCTGGAACGCGGCGACCCACCAGAGCACCGGTACCCCGTTCGACGTGGGTTCCCCGATCGGCGCGGTTCAGCTGTCCGGCGTCGACGGAGTCGCGGTCGTCACCCTGGCTGCCACGGCGGACGGCGGTGGCGTTCTGGTGCTGGACCTGCTGCACCGGGCCGTGGTCGGCCCGGTCATCGCACGCGTGGGCGCGGGGTCGACCGCGCGGCTGACGTCCGACGGCAGGTACGCCGTGGCCGTGGGCCCGGGCGGGATCCTGACCGCGGTGGTCGACCCGGCAGCGTGGAAGGACTCCCTGTGCTCCTTGGCCGACCAGCGGTTTCCCCGCTCGGACTGGCTCTCCTACGCACCCGATCAGCGCTACCTGGCGGTGTGCTGATCACTCGCCGGGTGGCCGGGTCGGCCGGCGTCGGCGTCCGACCCGGCCCACCGTCGTGCGGCGGTCCCAGTGGACGAGTTCCATCACCTCGCTCGCCCAGCGTGGCCACCGCCCGGGGGGATAGGGAATGAACCCCACGGCGGTGCACCCGGCGCGCGCCAGCCGCGCAGCCAGCGCCTGCCACTCCCCGGGCGTGCTGCGGTGGCGGTCCAGAGCGGGTCCGCCCAGCCCCAGGTCACTGAGGACGAGGACGCGAGTGCCACGGGGCGGCGGTGAGTACTCCTCCCAGGAGAGCCGCGCCCCGGCCCCGGCACCGCGCAGTGGGGAGTGCTCGAAGTAGCGGATCTCGGTCCGTTCACGGCCGACCGTGTTGCGCACTTGACCGATCAGTTCCTGCTGGTCGCGGTGGAACGGTTCCATGCCGAGCCCGAGATCCACCAGCACCTGAACGCCGAACCGCAGGGTGGGCACCCCGTGCCGGGGCACCTGTGCCAGGGGTCGCCCGGTGGCGAGCCGATGAACCGTCCTCGCGATGTCCAGCTCGCCCTCCCAAGCCGCCCGCGACAGCGCGGCCTGCAGGACCGCGGAGGTCGAGCGTGGGGCCAGCAACGGCAGATTGCGCGGGCCGGCGGCATCGGGACCGCGAGGGGCAGCGGCCGGCAGGGAAGGAACACTCCAGTCGGGCAGGACGACCGGCTCTTGCGCGACGGGCGTGAGCAGCAGCGGGGCAGATGGCGCCGTGGACGCGACCGTGCCGCCGCTCTGCGCCGGAGATGCCGCACGGACGGGAGCGGGCGTCCTGGTGCGCTCTGCGGACGGCTCGGCGAGTCGGCCACCTGGGCTGCCGATTCCCTTGACCTCCTGCTCCGCGGCTTCCGGCACTCGTTGCGAGAACCCCAGCAGTCCGGCCACGGCCCGCTGCGCGGCAGTGTCCTCGGCGCCGGCTGATGCGAACGCCCTGACGAGGTCGCCCAGCCAGATGTCACCGGCCACCGGGTCACAGCTCCGGCTGCTGGGGCTTGATCAGGGTCAGGCTCTTCAGCATCGACCAGCGGCTGTCCTCGGTGTCGATCCCCAGTGCCGTGCAGGCCCGCAGGGCGTCCAGGTACTCGGCGGTGCTCGGTGTGCGCACCGCCGTTCGGCGGGCCTCCGACCGGGCCCGGTCGAGCTCCTGGGCCAGCTCCAGTGCCAGGCGTTCGTCGGCAGGTCCGAACGGTGTGCCCTCGCCGCGGTAGTGCGCGGCGGCGATCTCGACCAGACGCTCCACATCCGGCTCGGGAAGGGAGGCGACCACACAGCGGCGGAGGAAGGCCTGGGGCAACTCACGCTCCTCGTTCGTCGTGATGATCACCAGAGGGGAGCCCGACGAAGGGGCCGAGCCCTCGCCCGCGGTCTTCCTGCCGACCTTCTGCCCGGTCTCCGACACCGTGAACTGACGCGAACCCAAGGGCACCAGAAGACTGTTGGGCATGTCCGGGTCGGCCTTGTCGATCTCGTCGATGAGCACGACGGCGCCGCTGGGCGAGCGGTTCTCGTTGACCTCGTGCCAGGGATCAGTCCGCCTGGCCCCGGCCTTCGGGCCTACGGCGGCCGAGGCGGGGTCGAGCGCCCACCACAGTGGCCCGGGGGTCACGTAGTCGTCGTCGGTCAGGGCGGTCCCCTTCTCCCGTACCTGGGCGTCGCTCAGCCGTCGGATGTGGTCGTAGGTCCACAGCAGATCTCCCCCCTTGGTACGGGAGGTGACCACGTGCTCGTAGTAGCGCCACCCGCGGATACGTGCGACGTAGGCGGCGAGGGAGGACTTCCCGCACCCGGGCTCGCCGCGGAGCAGCAGCGGGCGCTTGGTGGCGAGGGCCACGTCGATGGCCAGCCCGACCTCGTCGGGCATGACGTAGACCAGGCCGTCCCGACGGTCGGGGGAGTCGGCCGGCCATGGCGATGGTGTTCCCACCGCAGCACCATCGGTGTCCAACTTACTTACCTCCATTGGCCGTTCAGTCGATTGAGCAGGTTCCTGAGGTCCTGGGTCAGCTGGTAGCCGCCGAACTCGGCTTCTTCCGCGAGGAGCGGGGAGAGGACGACGAGGTCGTCGACCTTCCACTCACCGACGGTCGCGGCGTCCGGGACGGAGTCACCGGTCAGCAGGATGATCAGGAGCCAGGGAAAGAGGTCGTGCAACCGTTGGAGGACCTCGGCGACGACTGCCGGGCGGACCGCGCTGACGTCGATCGAGAGGCAGTGCAGCTCTTCGGCCCGCGGCCTGAACTGTGCGGGCCGAGCGGTCGGGGGGAATCTGATCAGTCCGCGCACGGATTCGACGCACTGATCGAGGAGCTCCGCTGCCGTGTCCTCGCCCAGGGGTATGCCGCCTGCGGCTTCGAAGTGGTAGAGGTGGAACTGCAGGCACATCGCACGGTCGACGTACTGTCCGGCGGTCGTCTGTTCGCAGGCGTTGAGGAGAACGGCTCGCCGCTCGGACTGCGCCGGGGGCGGGATGATCCGCCGGGCGGCCTCCGCGTTGATCCAGGTCGGCGTGATCTGGGCGACCAGCTGGCCGAGCTTGCCCGGATCGATGTGCGGGGCGATCGCGTTGATCGCCCGCCTGAGGCCGGCACTGTTCGAGGTGCCGAGCAGTTGGTGGGCCAGGAAGGTGCAACCTCCCGCGAGGGCGTTCACGTTTCCCAGGTCGGCCTCCGGCACACCGAGCGCCCGCGCCACTTCGGTCAGGACACCCTGGTCGGCGGTCTGCTTCAGGTAGGTGGCGATCTTCGAGATCCAGCTGCGCATGTGGTCCTCGCCCGCGCGCAGGTCCGGCAGGTCCGCGAACTCCCGCAGGACCGAGTCGGCGAGCCGGCCCAGGTCGTCGTCCTGGCAGGCGCCCGGTGCCAGTCGGGCGACCTGCACCGGCAGGACGTCCGTGAACCCCTTGTCCCGCAGGTCATTCGACGTCACGTCACCGACCAGGACCGGGACCACCAGGAGCGAGGGGTTGAGCGCGCGTCGCCACATCAGGATGTTGACCTCGCGCATCACCCAGTGCGAGTCGAGGGCCGCTTCGTTGAAGAGGATGATCGCCGCATCGCATTCGGCCAGCCACGTGTAGAGGACGGGACACCAGTCCTGCCCCGGACGGAGCGCCTCCACGTCGACCCTGACGTCGTGATTCCTCGCCCTGAGCCCTTCGACGAGGCGATCCCGCAGCCGCCCGGCGAGTGGATCCCCCTTGGAACTGTGGCTGATGAAGATCTGCGCCATAACGGGCCGGCACCTATGCCGTGGTCCATTTGACCATCCAGGCGTCGTTCTGCACCGAGATGATCTGCTCGCACCTGGCGACGAAGTCGTCCTCCGCACCCTCGGTGGGGGTCTCCGGTGTCCCCCAGCGCACCAGGAGGGCTGCCAGCTCACTCGCCGTCCGGGCGTACTCCAGTTCCTGGTACGCGAACTTGGCCGAGGCGGCGTGGGCGGCGACCGCGGTCGACGCCGTGGCGACCACCGCCATCCAGCCGCTCACCTGCTGGATCGCGGAGACGGCTGCCAGGCTCCCGAGCCCCGCACTGAGGAGGCTCAGCCCGACCTCCGCCCGACGTACCCGGACGAGACGGTCGTGCATGCGCAGCGCCTGCGGGCGGTAGTAGCCCTGGATCTGCTGGTCGACCCGGTTGGTCAGGTAGCTCTCGAAGTCCCGCACCCGCGGGAGTCCCCGCTCGACGGGCTGGAGGCCAGTGGTGTGCCGTGCCAGGTCGACGGCGTCCAGCTCCAGTTCGGCCAGCCGCTCGCGCAGTCTGAGCTCGGCCCCGGCATCGCGGTACGGCGTGACCCCGGCGAGGTAGGTGTAGGCCTCCGACTTGAGGGATTCGGAGACCGCCCGGAGCCGGATCCAGTCCTGGGTGGCCTGGGCATCTCCGCGACCGGCCGCCAGCGGGACGGCGGCACCCGTGAGCGCGGCGGCGACGGCGAGCAGGCGGCCGGTCAGCTGCGAGACGTCCATCAGCTGGGACGCCAGGGTGCCCAGCACGGCCGTCGCGATGCCGAACGCCAGAGCCAGGCTCCGGCTGCGTCCTATCGAGCGCTTCTGCGCCACGGCAGCCTGTGACCAGACGTTCTGACGGCGCCAGACCAGCGCTATCGGCGAGAACCCCCCAGGTGCTTCCACGGGATGATTCTGGCGGACGACCAGGGCGTTGGGCAAAGAGCTGGAACGGCGAACGGCCCCGCCTGCCCGACCTGCTCCGCACCTATCATGGCGGGTGCCGGCCGGCGGCGGTGCCGAGCGGGAGGGGGAGGCGACCGTGGGGTTCCGAGACGTCGAAGCGCGTTTCCCGTCAACCGCGGCCGAGGCCCTGGCCGGGCTGCTCTTCGGCACGACACCGCAGTGGCGCGGGAGCACCGTGCGACTGTCGGACCTCGTCTCGTACGACACACCGGCCGACCAGGGGCCGGGCCCGGGGGTCAGGGCGGCCTGCGCGGCGCTGGTCCGGGGCTGGTTGCGAAGCGAGGCCGAGGCGTTCTCCGGGGCGGAGCGCCGGCTGATCACCGACAGCCTGGTCCACGCGCTCGCGTCACTGCCGGCCTTCGAGTGGACCGCCTTTGACGCGGCCGTGGCCGGCTGGAGGAGCACCGCCGACCAGCTGCACCGCGCCTGCGCCCCGGGCCTGGCCAGGATGCCTCGACGGCTGTTCGTGGTGTACCGCGGGATCCTTGACGGCTTGTGCCTCCATCTCCTCCATGCCGTCGTGCAGAAATCACCGTGGCTGCAACGGGTGCTGCCGAAGTGCAGCACGCTCGCGACCGAGGTGGAGCGGCTGCGGGCACTGACCACCCGCACGCGTGCGGGCATGGACGAGGACGAAGCCTTCGAGCGGCGCTACCTCGCCGAGTCGATCCGGAGGTACCAGCGGATCACGCTCGTCGGTGCCGGGCAGGATGCGGGGCGACCCACCGAGCCACCGCTCGATCTCGGCTACATCAGCCGGGCCGTCGTCGTGCGCGGTGACCAGAGCGGGGCGGGCGCGGCCACCATGGCCTTGGAGGAGGTCCTCGCCACCAGTCCACGGGTTCTGCTGCGCGGACCCGCCGGCGCCGGGAAGAGCGCCTCGGTGACCTGGCTGGCTGCAGCCGCCGCGGCGGCTGCAGAGGGTCGCGGTCCCGGATTCCTCCAGGACCGCGTTCCCTTCGTGCTGCCCGTGCGGGCGCTTCGCGCACGGCATCGTGAGCTTCCCGCCCCTGAGGAATTCCTCGCGGCTGCCGGTTCCGCGCTGGCGGGCACGCAGCCGACGGGCTGGGTGCAGCGGGTGCTTGCCCAGAGGCGCGGCCTGATCCTGGTCGACGGGGTCGACGAAGTCCCGGACGAGGACCGCGACATGGTCGGCGTGTGGCTCGAGCGGCTGGTGGCCGCCCTCCCGGAGGCCCTGTGGCTGGTCACCAGCCGCCCCGCCGCCGTCCCCGCCGACTCGCTGGTCCCGGCCGGGTTCACCGACCTGTCCCTGGGTCCGATGGACGAGGAGGCCGTCGCTGGTTTCATCCGGCGTTGGCACCGCTCGGCGCGGATCGGCGATCCCGGCGACGACCGGCTTCCGGACCAGGCCGAGGAGCTGATAGCGGCGCTCAGGGTCCGCGGGGACCTGGCCGACCTCGCCACCAGCCCGCTCCTGTGCGCGCTGATCTGTGAGTTGAACCGCTCCGGGCAGTTGCCCGCAGCCCGCACCGGGCTGTACACCGCCGTCCTGACCGGACTGCTCTCCCGCCGCGACCCGGAACGGACGAGCGAGCCGAGCGAGTCGTCGCGCCTTTCCCGGCAGGAGCAGACCGCCGTCCTCCAGCGCCTGGCGTACTGGCAAGTCCGCAACGCGCAGAGCGAGATGGATGTCGCTACGGCGGTCGCCCTGGGGTCGAAGGCGCTGCCCATGCTGCGGGACGCTACCGCGGCGGAAGGCCGGGAGGA
This sequence comes from Kitasatospora sp. NBC_01302, assembly GCF_035976515.1. Taxonomy (NCBI): domain Bacteria; kingdom Bacillati; phylum Actinomycetota; class Actinomycetes; order Kitasatosporales; family Streptomycetaceae; genus Kitasatospora; species Kitasatospora sp. NBC_01302. The sequence continues at coordinate 1,441,684 of NZ_CP108404.1, read as the reverse complement.
GGTCTTCCGGCACTTCCTGGTCGTCACCGGGGCTCTCTGGGAGCCGGCCGCTGGGCGTGTCAGCTTCGTGCATCGAGCCATCCGGGACTACCTCGCGGCTCAGGCGGTGCTGGCTGACCGGGACTTCGATCTCCTGGTGCGTCACGCACTGAACCCCGAGTGGCGGGACGTCGTGCGCAACGCGGTGGCGCTCGCCCGGCCGAGCGAAGCGGCGGCGCTGGTGCGCGGCCTGCTGGAGCGGGGTGACGGCTCGCTGCCGCGCAGCCGCCGTGTGGAGCTGTTCGTGCTCGCTGCTGAGGCCGTGCAGGAAGCCGCTGGACTGGACCCGCGGGTGTCGCAGGCCGTCCGTTCCTGCCTCGCCTCCATGCTGCCGCCCCGCGACGAAGCCGAGGCCCGTGCTTTCGCGCAGGCGGGGGCCGGCCTGCCCGGTCTGCTGCCCGTGCAGGCCGACGGGAGAACCGGTGGGCCCGCTCGTGACGTGGGTGGCACGCAGGCCGCAGCGGTCCTCCGATGGCGCTCGGAGCAGCCGAACCCGGCGTCGTCGACCCCGGTCCGCCGCCGGCGACCCGAGCTTCCCGCACTGACCGGAGGAGCTCGGCAGCTGGCCGTGGCGCTCAGTGTGGCGACCCGGATCGAACCCGAGCTGATCCGCGCGGTGCGGTTGCGGGTCTTCCCGTACCTGGATGCGGGCGACGAGGCCGACCTGTGGTTCAGTCCCTGGGCCGGGGCCCGCACCCGCACCGCGATGGCGCTGCGCCCCGAGGTGCTGGCCGAACTGCGCGACGAGCTCGCCCGGAAGCTGGCGGAGAGCCGCCCCGACGACCCGATCCGCACGGTCGGCGGCCTGATAGCCGAGACACACGTCGCGCTCTCCCCGGCGCTCCTCCTGGAGGAGCGGGTCAACTGGATCGTCGTCTGCGCGGGTTCGGAGCAGACGACGGCCCTGGAGGAGGCGCTTCGGCCGGCCCTGCGTGCCTTGGTCGACGAGGGACGCGACGGCGTCGGCGACTGGCTGGCCGGCGCCTGGCAGCGGCTTCCCGCTGCCGCCAAGGAGAGCGTCACCGCCTGGCAGCTCGTCACCGCGGCCGGGCAACGGCTGCCGGAACTGAAGCTGGAGCAGCCCCGGGCACCTGAGCGGATCAGCAGTGCGGACGTCGCCCTGGTGGCCGACCTGCTGCCCGACGTGGCCTTGCCGGTGTCGCGCGAGGGCCGTCTTCTCCACCTCGGCCCGGCCACCGCCGGGGCGCCCGTGATGATGGTGCCCGACACGCATCCCCGCGTCCTGGACCTGTTGCCGGCCGATGGTGCGCCTGGCCGGGTCCGCACCGTGACGGTCGCCGAAGGGGATGTCCGCACGCTGCGGGTCGGCGAGGCAACCGTCCGGCTGCGCACCGCGAGGGGGGCGGTGTACGAGTTCCCCGCACCCTCGCAGCCTCTCGGACCTGTCACCGGAACCTCCGCGGCCTCACCCGGCAGCGGCGAAGGACCCGTCGAACCGGTCGGCGTCGACGGGTCGCCGAACGTGCTGCTGCGGGGACCGGCCTCGGTGATCGCCGACCAGGCCCTGAGCGGCGTCCTGGCGCTACGGCTGGCGGAGCGATTCCTGCAGGCGCACGGCCGTCGGCCGAGCCAAGCTGCGCTCCACTCCTGGGAGCGCAGCGTGCCGGCACTGGCGAACGCGCTGGTCCGGGCAGGTCTGGGAGCGGTGGAGGTACTCCTGGAGTACGGGTTGCCACTGACCAGTCGGTCCGCGGACGCCGTGCTTGCCGGGGTGCACCCCGACACCGGTGAACCCTCGTACGTCGTGGTCGAGCTCAAGGCCTGGAGCGCGGCGGAGCCCGTGGACGACGGTGCGGAACTCTGCCGGGCCGACGGGTATGGCCGGGCTGTCGTGAACCCGATCGAGCAGGTGCGCTCGCACTGCGAGTACCTGGTCTCCATCAACGAATCCGTGGCCGCACACCCGGAGCGGGTGTGCGGGGTGGCGTATCTGTACAACGCGACCGAGTTCGGTGTCTCAGGTCTGCTCCAGCTGGGCCAGAGCGAGCAGGGCCGACTGTTCACCGCCGAGAGGTCCAGCGACCTCCGTGCCTTCCTGCGGGCCAGGCTGCGGCCGGAATCCGGCGCTCCGGCGGCCGACCAGCTGCTGGCCGGGAACATTCGGCCGCCTCGGCAGCTGATGGCCGTCGCCGCCGAACTCATTCGTGGCCAGGGGCAGTTCATCCTGCTGGGCCAGCAGCGACTGGCGTACGAGACGGTCATGCAGGCAGTCGGCCGCACCCGGCGTTCGGAGCAGAAGGAGGTGATCGTGATCACCGGCGGGCCCGGGACCGGCAAAAGCGTCGTCGCGCTCGCACTCCTGGGGGAGCTGCACCGCCGTGGCAACACCGCGGTGCACGCGACCGGTTCGCGCTCCTTCACTCAGGCGCTGCGCGAGCTGGCAGGTGCCCGTAGCCGCGAGAGCCGCAGCCTGTTCCGGTACTTCAACAGCTTCACGGCCGGCGAACCCAACAGCCTGGACGTGCTGATCTGCGACGAGGCCCACCGGATCCGGGAGACCTCACCAAACCGTTTCGCGCCCGCCCATCAGCGCGCCGGCCGCCCGCAGATCGACGAGCTGATCGAGGCGGCTCGCGTGCCGGTCTTCCTTCTGGACGAGCACCAGATCGTCCAGCCCGGTGAGGTGGGCGGGGTGGAGCTGATCAGGGCGGCAGCGGCGGCCCAGGGCCTGGACTGCCGGGTCGTCGCACTGGGTGAGCAGTTCCGATTCGGCGGAAGTGATGTGTACGTGGAGTGGGTGGGGCGTCTCCTGGGCCTGACGGCCGGTGGGCCGGTCCGCTGGGACCCAGACGGGAAGGTCGTCCTCGGGGTAGCCGAAAGCCCTGAGGAACTCGACGCTTTCCTGGCGGCACGACAGACGGAGGGCTACACGGCCAGGATGACGGCAGGTTACTGCTGGCCGCGGACCGGAGTGCCGCAGGACGGCCCCCTTCCGCTGGACGTGCGGATCGACGGCTGGGCGCGCCCCTGGTGCCTGTTCGGTGACCGTGCCGTCGCAGGTGCCCCACCGTCGAGCCTGTGGGCCACCGACCCGGCCGGATCCGGCCAGGTCGGCCTCGTCTACACGGCACAGGGCCACCAGTTCGACTGGAGTGGGGTCATCCTTGGTCCTGACCTGGTGTGGCGCACCGACCGGTGGCTCTGCGACCGCACCGCCTCCCGTGACCCGGCGTTCGGGAAGGGCGTCAGCGACGCGGATGTCGATCGCATGATCCGCAACAGCTACCGGATCCTGTTGACCCGCGGCATGGTCGGCACCGTGCTGTACTCCACCGATCCGGAGACCCGGGCCATGCTGCGCGGCCTCACCCCGCCGTAAGCAACGACCGAGGCCGTTCAGGCCGGATCGGGGGCGGTGGTTCGTGGTGGCTCCGGGGTGGGCCGGCGGCTGTCGGCGGTGGCCGGGCGGTTGGGCAGCAGGGCGGCCGGGAGGAGGCCGAGGGCGGCGACGGCGGCCAGGGTCAGTAGGGCGGGTGGCAGGCCCGCGGCGCTCGGGGCGGTGGTGGTGGTGGTGCCCGGTGACCGGGGCGACATGAGGCTCGCGGCGATGGCGATCCCGAGGGTGGGGCCGATGTTCATGGCCGTCTGCTTGAGCCCGCCGATCACCCCCGCGTAGCCGGGCGGGGCTTCGCCCACCACCGTCCCGGTGGCGCTGACCATGACGGCGGCGTACCCGGCGCCGAGGACGGCGAAGGCCGTGCCGCCGAGCGCCCACCCGCCGGCCGGGGTGAGCCGGGAGAGGGTCGCGATGCCCAGGGCGACGAGCGTCATCCCGGTGAGCGCGGTGCGGCGCGGGCCGTGGCGGCGCAGCGCCGCACCGGCGACGGGCGCGCCCAGGATCATCAGCGCGGTCAGCGGCAGGCCGTACAGGCCGCTGGCGAGCGGGTCGAGCCCGCGGACGTCCTGCAGGAAGAAGGTGACGGTGAAGAGGGCGCCGAACATCCCGGCGCTGGTGGCCAGCAGGAGGGCCATCGAGGCCGTCACCGGGACCGAGCGTGCCACCACGGGCGGCACCAGCGGGTGCGCGCTGCGGCGTTCCCGCAGCACGAAGGCGATGGCGACGGCCGCTGCGGCCGTGAAGCCGAGCAGCGTCGGCGGTGCGGTCCAGCCGTGGCCGGGCACGGTGGAGAGCGTGCCCACCAGCACCGCGAGTGCGCCCGAGAGCAGCAGCGCGCCGCTCGGATCCAGGCGCTCGGCGCCCTGCCGTGGTGCGCCCTGCCGTGGTGCATCGGGCCCGGGTGCGCGCAGCAGCAGGGCGAGGGCGGCGATGGCCAGCGCGACCGGCACGTTGAGGACGAACACCGCCCGCCAGCCCAGGTGCGTGACGATGGCGCCGCCGAGTACCGGGCCGGCCGCGGCCGCCAGGCCGATCGCGCTGGTGCGGATCGCGATCGGGCCGGCCAGCCGGTCCGCCGGGTAGCCGAGGCGCAGCAGGGCGAGCGTGGCCGGCTGGAGCAGTGCGCCGAACGCGCCCTGCACCGTGCGCAGGACGATGACCCAGCCGATGTCCGGTGCGAGCACGATGCCGGCCGAGGCGGCTCCGAAGCCGAGCACGCCGACGGCGAGCAGCCGCGGGTGCCCGTACCGGTCGCCCAGTCGGCCGGCCAGGACCAGCAGCGCGGCCACCGCGAGCAGGTAGCCGGTGCTCGTCCACTGGACCTGCGTCACGCCGGCGCCCAGGGTGCGCTGCAGGCTGGGCTGCGCCACGGTCAGCACGGTGCCGTCCAGCGCGACGATCATCGCGCCCGCCACGCTGACCAGCAGCGCCAGGCGCGGGCTCGGAGTCAGCGGGGTGGGGGTCATGGGCGCACCGGGCCGAGGTGGGCGTCGAGTGCGGCGTCGATCAGCCGGTCGAGGTGGTCGTCGCCGGGAGTGGCAGTGGGAGTGGCAGTGGGCGTGGGCGTGGGCGTGGGCGCGGGGGCCGCGCCGAGGATGAGCTGCAGGCTGCCGTAGGTCCAGAGCTGGGCGATGCCGTGCAGGTTCGCCCAGAACGCTGCCGTCGCCACGGCGGGCGACGGGGCGGGCGACGGGGCGTCGGCCGGGGCGGACCCGGCCTGGCACTGGGCGACCAGTGCCACCATGCCCTCGAAGAGCGGGCGGGTGGACTCCCGCAGCCGGGGCCGGTCCGTCTGCGGCTCGCCGTTGCGCTCACTGTCCAGCAGGTCGTGCCGGAACATCAGTTCGAACATGCCGCGGTGCTCCAGTGCGTACCCGACGTACTCCCGCCCGATCGCCGCCAGCTGCTCGCGCGGTGAGCCGGCCGAGGCCAGGGCCGCGGCGAACCTGGCGCCGAGGTCCGCGAAGCCCCGGTGGGCGATCGCGGAGAGCAGCGCGTGGTGGGTGGGGAAGTAGCGGCGCGGCGCGCCGTGGGACACACCGGCCCGGCGGGCGATCTCGCGCAGTCCCAGTGATGCGCTGCCGTCGGTCATCACCAGGTCGACGCCGACGTCGACCAGCCGCTCGCGGAGGGAGTTCTCACGATCCATGGACAGTGTCTACCAGGTGGCCGTAGACACTGTCTACACGATCGCGGGCGGGTCGGGATCCCGGCGGTGCCGAGCCGAAAGGAACCTAAAGCGGCAGTAAAGCGTTCGGGCTGGAGATGGCAGGCTAGGCTGCCCTGTCGACGGACTGATCCGCGTTCTGGAGGAACCGGCCTTGCACATTGAACAGTGGATCGACGGCGCGCCCCCTGGTGCTGTCTACGCGCTGGTCGGGCTGATCATCGGCATCGAGAGCCTCGGTATCCCGTTGCCCGGTGAGATCGCCCTGATCGCCGCCGGCGTGCTGGCCTCGAAGGGGACGGTGAATCCGGCCCTGGTCGCGCTCTGCGCGGTGGCCGGCGCCATCATCGGCGACTCGATCGGCTATTCGATCGGGCGCAAGGGCGGCAAGCCGCTCTTCGAGAAGCTCGGCCGGAAGTTCCCCCGGCACTTCGGCCCCGAGCACGTGGAGACCGCCGAGCGGGCCTTCCACAAGTGGGGCATGTGGGCCGTCTTCTTCGGCCGGTTCATCGCGCTGCTGCGGATCTTCGCCGGGCCGCTGGCCGGCGCACTGCGGATGCCGTACTGGAAGTTCCTGATCGCCAACGTGCTCGGCGGTGTGACCTGGGCCGGTGGCACCACGGTGGCCGTGTACTACGTGGGCAAGGCGGTGGAGAAGTACATGCAGGGCTTCTCCTATGTGGCCCTGGGGATCGTGCTGGTGGGCGGTGGGGTCATCGGGCTGGTGATCAAGCGCCGTGCGGCGCGGGCCTTCGGCGCGCCGGCGGCGACCGAGGACGCGGCACCCGCGGCGGCGACCCGGGTGACCGCGGGGGAGTGAGCGCGGACGGCAGGTCGGCAGGCCGGCGGCCCTGACGGGTGGTCATTCCCGCTGCCCGTGCTGCCCGTAGGATCGGCGGTGGAAAGCTCGGCAAGGCGTGGAGGTTCGGATGACCCAGCAGCAGTGGACCGCGGTGGACGAGTACCTGGAGGAGGCGCTCGTCGGTGAGGACGCGGCGCTGACCGCCGCCCTGGCGACCAGTGAGCGCGCCGGCCTGCCGCACATCGCCGTCTCGCCCACCCAGGGCAAGCTGCTGCACCTGCTGGCGCTGACCGCCGGGGCCCGCCGGATCCTGGAGGTCGGCTCGCTCGGCGGCTACAGCGCCATCTGGCTGGGCCGGGCGCTGCCCGCCGACGGCCGGCTGATCTCGCTGGAGATCTCCCCGGCGCACGCCGCCGTCGCGCGGGCGAACCTGCACGAGGCCGGCCTGGAGAAGGTGGCCGAGGTCCGCACCGGGCGCGCGGTCGACAGCCTGGCCGAGCTGGTGGACGACGGTGCCGAGCCGTTCGACCTGGTCTTCATCGACGCGGACAAGCCCAGCAACCCGGAGTACTTCGCGTGGGCGCTGCGGCTCACCCGTCCCGGTTCGCTGATCATCGTGGACAACGTGGTGCGCCGCGGTGCCGTCGCCGACGCCGAGAGCACGGATCCGGCGGTGATCGGGGTCCGGCGCCTGAACGAGCTGGTCGCCGCCGAACCGCGGGTCGAGGCCACGGCGGTGCAGACGGTCGGCAGCAAGGGCTACGACGGCTTCATGCTGATCCGTGTGATGAGCTGACTGGCAGGCCTGGTTCGCCGCGGAGCCCCGGTGCGTGAGCGCCGGGGCTTCGGCGTTGCGGCTTCGGCGTTGGGGCTTCGGCGTTGGGGACTGGTGTCGGGCTTCGCCGGTGGGGTTCGGCAGGGGGTCCGGCGCGGGCCCTGACGGCAGGGCTTGTTCGAGTCGTGCTACGCGCGTCACTAACTATTCACCGCATGAACCCTTCAGCGGGCGCCGAGCCACTGCTGTCATGGACGCATCCAATCCGGTCGGCCTGACAACAGGTCAATTCCCTGGGAGCGTCCATGCGTTCATCGAAGCTGCAATGCCTGAGAGCTTTCCTGGCCGTCACGCTCGGATCTGCGACCGGTGCCCTCGCGCTGGTCGGGGCGACCGGCGCCCAGGCCGCGCCGGGCCACCAGTGGCCCGGGCACACCGGCCCCACCGTGGCTGCCGCCGCGGCCAGTTGCTCGCAGGCCTACCTGCCGCTGCCCGACCCCTCGTGCACGCCCGGCGCCGTGAATCCGGACGTCACGCAGGACACCATCGACTCCACCATCTGCGTCTCGGGCTGGACGGCCACCGTGCGGCCGCCGACCTCCTACACCAACCGCCTGAAGGCGCAGCAGATCGTGGCCTACGGCTACGCCGACACCACCATGTCGGACTACGAGGAGGACCACTTCATACCGCTGGAGCTCGGCGGTTCACCGACCTCCCCGCTGAACCTGTGGCCCGAGCCGCACGCCACGGTCGACGGCGGCAGCTCGTACGGCAAGGACGGGGTGGAGACCAAGCTGAAGAACGCCGTCTGCGCCGGCAAGGCGGGGCTGACCGCTGCGCAGAACGCGATCGCCACGGACTGGACCACGGCCCTCAGCACGCTCGGCCTGGGCTGAGCCGCACGGATCGGGCCGGCTTGCGCCGATCCGGTGTCAACGCTCTCCTGTCCCGGCGGGGGAGTCCGGCGGGCCGCGGCCGTCCGTGCCCATAGTGGGCCATGGAGCGTGCCGAACCCGAGCCTGTGCTGGTCAGCCGACGTGCCGCGCTACGGGCGGGGGTGGCGACCGGGGTGCTGGGTGCGAGCGGGGCGCTGGGCGCGGCCGGGTGTGGCGGGGGTGGCGGCGGCGGTGCTGGGCATCCCGGCGGTGGCGCGAGTTCGCCCACCGCTTCGGGCGCCGCTCCGGGGGCCCCGACAAGCCGCGCGTCCGGCACGGCTGCGGCCGGCCTGCCGGCCACCAGGCCCTGGGTGCCCGGGCCGGGGGAGATCCAACCGGACGTCAAGCTCCGGGCGGTGCAGCTGGTCGAGGCGCTCGGCAGCTGGCCGTCCGGGGGTTCCGGGACGGCGGCGGCACAGGCCCGCGTCACGGCGCTCGGCGGTCTCGACCCTGCCCTGGCCGACCAGGCCGGCCCGCTGCTCCCGTCGGCCGACCGCGCCGCACTGCAGGTGATCGACGCCCAGTACGGCGGCATCCTGGCCGACTCGGCGAGCGTGCTGGTGGTGTGCGACCAGTGGACCGGTGCCGCCGGCTCCCCGAGCGCGGTCGCGCGGGGCGGCACCACGGTCGACGTCCGGCTCAGTGCCGCGGCGCCGCGGTGGACGGTGACCGCGCTGCACCCCGCCGCGCCGGGGCCGGTGGCCGCCACCGTCTCCGCCGCGGCCGGCCGGGTGCTCGCGAACAGCCGGATCGAACTGCCGCCCGCCGCGCTGGCCGACGTGCGCAGCGGCGCGGTCCACGACAGCGTGCTGGAGGCGATGCTGACGCTGGCCCGGACGTACACGATGTCGGTCAGCGTGGTGCGCTCGGGGCATCCGCTGGACGTGTTCGGCACCGACCGGCCCAGTGACCACCCGCTGGGGCGCGCGTTCGACGTCTGGCGGATCAACGGGCTGACCGTGGTGGACCCCGGCACGCCGCACGACCTGGTGGACGGCTTCATGCGCGCGGCAGCCGCCGCGGGCTCCTACAACGTCGGCGGTCCGCGGCAACTGTCCGGGGGAGGGACACCGAACCAGTTCTTCACCGACGACACCCACCACGACCACGTCCACGCCGGCTTCACCGGCTGAGCCGGGTGAAGCCGGCGTGGACGGCCGATGGTGCGTCAGGAGCGCGGGCCGGCCACCTCGACGTTCTCCAGCACGCCGAGCGCGTCGGGCACCAGGACGGCGGCGGAGTAGTAGGCGCTGACCAGGTAGGAGATCACGGCCTTCTCGTTGATGCCCATGAACCGCACGTTCAGGCCGGGCTCGTACTCGTCCGGGATGCCGGTCTGGTGCAGCCCGATCACGCCCTGGTTGTCCTCGCCCGCACGCATCGCGATGATCGACGAGGTGTGCCCGCCCGCCACCGGGATCTTGCCGCACGGGAAGATCGGCACGCCGCGCCAGGCCGGGATGTGGTGGCCGCCGATGTCCACGCTGCCGAAGTAGATGCCGCGCTTGCTGCACTCGCGGCCGAAGGCGGCGATCGCCCGGGGGTGGGCGAAGATGTGCGAGGTCTCGCGGCGCAGGCTGAGCAGCTCGTCCATGTCGTCGGGGGTGGGCGGGCCGGAGTGGGTCTGGATCCGCTGGTCGTACTCGGCGTTGGCGAGCAGGCCGAACTCGGGGTTGTTGACCAGCTCGTACTCCTGGCGCTCGCGCAGCGCCTCGACGGTGAGCTTCAACTGCTGCTCGATCTGGTTCATCGGGTCGTTGTAGAGGTCGGCGACCCGGCTGTGCACCCGCAGGACGGTCTGCGCCACACTCAGTTCGAACTCGCGCGGGGCGAGTTCGTAGTCCACGAAGGTGCTGGGCAGGTCCGGCTCGCCGTCGTGGCCGGCGGCCAGCTCGATCTCGGCCTCACCGTGCTGGTTCTGCGCCTGCTCGGTGTCGGTCAGGTAGGTCGCGATCTGGTCGCGCAACTCCGGGGAGGCCGCCGCCAACTCCTGGAAGGTGGCCCACGGCAGGGTGAGCACGGTGCCGGCGGTGGCCGCCTTCACCGTGTACTCCCACAGCGCGTCCGACTGGCGGATCGCCTCGTCACCGAGGTGGTCCCCGTCGGCCAGGTGGCCGAGGACGGCGGACTCGCCGTACTTGCCGGTGCCGATCCGGTCGATCTTGCCGTGGGCGATCAGGTAGATCTCGTCGATCGGCTCCCCGGCCTGGACGAGCACCTCGCCGGGAGCCACCTCGCGCTGGGTGAACCGACCGGCCAGCTGGGCCAGCACCGCGTCCTCGTCGATGCCGCGCAGCATCGGCACCTCGCGCAGCGAAGGCGGCACGACCCGCACCTCGTTACCGGTCTTCACGAAGCTCACCCGGCCACGGCCCACGGCGTAGCTGAGCCGGCGGTTCACCCGGTAGGTGCCGCCGGAGACCTGCACCCAGGGCAGCGCGCGCAGCAGCCAGCGCGAGCTGATGCCCTGCATCTGCGGTTCGGACTTGGTCGTGGTGGCGAGGTTGCGTGCCGCCACGGTGCTCAGACTGAGCTGGGCGCGCACCTGGATCTGCTGCGGTTCGGTCGGGGCCGGCCCGGTGTCGGTCGTCATCGGCTCTCTCCCAATTCGTCACGGTCGCGGGGCGGACGGGTGAGCTCCGCCGCCCGCGATGGAATCCGTTGCGTAGTCAGATTCCATCGCTGCCACGGCCAATCGGGTGGGATAACGAGCGAATCGGTGGACAGCCGGGGAAGCGTGTTCCCGGCTTCGCGCCCCCCTGGCGCGTCCAGCGCCGCAACCGGGGCTGAGCTGGGCGGACCCGGCCGCGGACCGGCGCGATTCCGGCGAACGGATCAGCGACGGCAGCAGGGTTTTTCGAGCCCCGAGGGCCGGCCCTGCGAGGGTCAGTGCGCCTCGTCCAGCCGGGCCCGCTGCTCGGCCGTCAGCTCCAGGTCCACCGCCGCCAGGCTCTCGGTCACCTGCGCCACCGAGGAGGCCCCGACCAGCGGGATCACCGGCACCTCGCCGCCGATCAGCCAGGCCAGCACCACCTGGTTGGCGGTGGCCCCGGTCTCCTTCGCCACCGCCGCCAGCGCGGCCCAGCGCGCCGGGGTGCCGGCGTGGTCGAACCCGGGGTCGGACGGCTGCTCCGGCCTGCTGTAGCCACCGCCCAGCAGCGGCGAGTAGGCGACCAGCGCGAGGCCCGGGTCGGACCGCAGGTAGCTGAGCACGTCGCCACCGGCCACGCCGATGTTGCCGTCCGCCGAACGCAGCGTCGGCATGTCGGTGCGGTGCCGCAGGTAGCTGTGGTGGTACTGCAGCACCTCGTAGCCGGGCAGGCCGGCCGCCGCCGCCAGGGCGCGGGCCCGCTCCACCCGCCACGCCCAGTGGTTGCTCACCCCCAGCAGCCCGACGCTGCCCTCGGCGACCAGCTCGGCGAAGGCCGTCACGGTCTCGTCCAGCGGCACCCGGTCGTCCTCGATGTGCGCGTACAGCAGGTCCAGCTTCTCCACGCCGAGCCGCTCCCGGCTGGCCGCCGAGGAGGCACGGATCACCTTGGCCGACAGCCCCTCGACGTTCTTGCCGAACGTGGTGCTCGGACTGAGCGGACGGCCGCCGAGCTTGGTCGCGATGACGATCTCGTCACCGATCCCACGGCTGCGCCGCCAGCGTCCGAGCAGCGCCTCGCTCTCCCCGCCCTGCGTGCCCCGCGCCCAGAAGGCGTAGTTGTTGGAGGTGTCGACGAAGCTGCCGCCGGCCGCCACGTAGGCGTCGAGGATGGCGAACGAGGTCTGCTCGTCGGTCCTGGTGCCGAAGTTCATCGCACCCAGGCTCAGCACGCTCACCTCGCGCCGGGTGGCCGGGTTCTGACCGATCGTGCGGTACTTCATGGGTGTCGCTCCTCGGGCTCGGGGCTTCGGGCGGCGCTCGCGTCCGGGGAGGAGTCTGCAAGGTGGAGCGCACTCCATGTCAACGGGTCGCGGAGGTCGAACCGATCTCGACCACGCGCGCCCACGCCGGTGGTGCGTCCGGCACGTAGTCGGGATCGTTCTCGTCCCACGACCCGCGCGTCCGCAGCCGCGGGAACAGGCCCACCACCGTCCGGCACGGCGGCCGGGTACCCGGCCAACGGGTCTGTCCGTCGGTCAGGACGACGATCACGTCCGGCCGGGGCCCCGTCCGCAGCGCTGTGGCGAAGCCCGCGCGCAGATTCGTGCCCCCGCCGCCCACCAGCGTGATCCCCTCGGCCCGGCACAGCGGCTGCACGGTCCCGGCCGCCGCGTCGCACGGCACGACACTGATCAGGTCGCGACGGCCGCCCACGGCCCGGGAGATCGCGGCCACCTCGCGCAGCGCGCTGCCCAGTTCGGCGTCGCTGACCGAGCCGGAGGTGTCGATGACCACCGACACCCGGGGCGGCCGGCGCCGCAGGCTCGGCAGCACGGCACCGGGCAGCGCGGCCGAGCGGCGCGCCGGACGGCCGTACGTGTAGTCCTCGCCCGCACCAGCGCCGGAGGTCGCCGAGCGGACCGCCGCCCCCAGCAGTTCCCGCCACGGCTGCGGCGGCTGGAACGCCTCCTCCGCCCAGCGCCGCCACCCCTTCGGGGCGCTGCCGGGACGGCCGGTGATGCCCTGCGCCACCCGGAACCGGACGGCGTCCCGCTCCTGCTCGCTCAGGCCGTGCGCGCCCTGCGCCCCCAGCTCCCACTCCCGCTCCAGGCCGTCGGCGCCGCTGCCGCAGTCCAGCCAGGCCAGGCCCAAGGTGCCGGGGCCGAGCCCGAACTGGCGCAGGTACTCCTCCAGCAGCTGGCCCTCGGGCAGCCCCAGGGCTCCCGGCCGGACGGCGCCCGCGGGCTCGGCCAGTCCGTCACCGAACACGTCGTCGTTGATCTCGCAGTCCGCGGCGATGTTCATCCGTAACCGTTCCCCGCGGCCGGTCAGGCCGCGCTCGCGGGCGACCCGGTCGCTGCGCCCGTGATGGTCGCGCAGCAGGTGCGACACCTCGTGCACCCAGACGCCGGCCAGCTCCGTGATCGGGGTGCGCGCCACGAAGGCCGGTGAGACGTAGCACCGCCAGTGCCGGTCGACGGCCATCGTCGGGACCTGCCGGGACTCGACGGTGTGCAGCGCGAACAGGGCCGTCGCCAGGTAGGGGCGGACCCGGGCGGCGTGCAGGCGGGCGGCGAAGAGCTTCTCGCGGTCGAGTTCGATCGGCGCGGTCGGTGTGCCGGGTCTGGCCGATGCGCCGGGAATGGACGGCGTGCCGGGTCTGGCCGATGCGCCGGGAATGGACGGCGTGCCGGGTCCGACCGGCGTGGTCGGGGTCATCGGCGGGCCCCGGCGGTGGCGGCGGTGGCCCCGGCGGCGGTGTGCGGTCCCGTCGGCGCCGCCGCCCGGTCCGCCCGCCGGGTCAGCGTCACGGCCCCGGCGAGCCGCTCGATCGATGCCGGGACGTCCCAGTCCGGCCGGCGCAGCGCGGCGAGCGTGGTCGCGGGGACGACGACCAGGTCCGGGGCTCCGGTCTCCAGTGCGCGCGCCAGCAGCGCCCAGGCCGCGTCCCAGCGGGACTTCTCCGGCTGCCGACGGACCGCGGCCACCACACCGTCGAGCACGGCCTGCCGCAGATCCCCGCGCTCGGGCAGCGTGGCGCTCGCCGGGTCGGCGAGCAGCACCTCGGGATCCGGCAGGTCCATCCGGTCCAGCGCGGCCAGCAGCTCCAGCCCAGGACCGTCGCCCACGGTGCCCCTGACCAGCAGGGAGAGCACGTCGCGGGAGGAGCCTGCCGCGGTCGCGAAGGCGATCAGACGCAGGGTCGTCTCCCAGCTGCGCGGCGACGGCCACGGTCCGCCCCGGCGGCTCTCGCCGGTCGGCAGCCGGTGCACGAGCGTGGGGCGGGCGGTGAGCAGGCCGCACACCGCGCGACGGGCGACGTCCACGGCCCCGGGCAGCCGCTCGCGGTCCAGCCGCGGCAGGGTGGCCCGGGGCCAGGTGCCGCCGAGGCCGCGCACCACGACCTCGTGGTCGTGGGTCCACTGCAGATGGACGAACCGGTTGGCCAGCGGCGGGCTCAGCTCCCAGCCGTCGGCTGCCGAGGCGCGCGGATTGGCGGCGGCCACGATCCGTACGCCGGGCGGTAGTTGCAGCGTGCCGATCCGCCGCTCCAGGACCAGGCGGAGCAGGGCGGCCTGCACGGCCGGCGGTGCGGTGGAGAGCTCGTCGAGGAAGAGCAGTCCGCGGCCGGTCCGGACCAGGCGCACGGCCCAGTCCGGCGGGGCCATCGGGACGCCCTGCTGCGCGGGGTCGTCGCCGAGGACGGGCAGGCCGGAGAAGTCGGAGGGCTCGTGCACGCTGGCGATCACCGTGGTCAGCGGCAGGTCCAGGGCGGTGGCGAGTTGGGTCAGCGCTGCGGTCTTGCCGATCCCCGGTTCGCCCCACAGGAGCACCGGGAGGTCGGCGGCCACGGCCAGGGTGAGGGCTTCCAGCTGGGTGTCCTGGCGTGGCTCGGTGGTCGCGTCACGCAGCAGGGCCAGCAGTTCGCCGGCCACCTCGAGCTGCGGGGCGATGGTGGGGTCGGACGGGGCGTGTGCGGGCATGGGTGATCACCTGTGTCGGTTGTGGTGGTGGGGCGGGTGGGACCGGGCTCAGCCGGTCGGTTCGGCGGTTCGGTTCGGCGAGTGGGTTCGGCGGGGTGAGTTCAGCCGGTCAGCGCGTGGCGCGGGTGCCGGCGGTGGTCACGGGGGCGGGGCGGGTTCGGCGGGAGACGGTCGGGGCCGGGGCCGACCAGCCCGGCCCGGTAGAGCCCGTAGCTGATCCGCCGCAGCGCGGCCGTCTCCAGCTCGTCCCGCAGGGCGCCGGGGCGCAGCAGGGCCTCCGGGCCCAGCAGCTCCTCGACGACGGTCAGCGCACCGGCGATGTCGCCGTGGTCCAGGCGCTCGCGGACGCCGGTGAGGCTGTCCGGACGGCGGTGCGCCAGGTCGATCGCCTGGAGGCAGGGCAGCGGTGTGCCCGAGAGTGCGGCCAGCAACTCCTCGCGGCGGATCTCGGCGGGGTCGTGGTCCAGCGGGGCGAGCACCCCGTCGACCAGGCCGATCCGGTGCCGGGCTCCCCGGCAGTCCACCAGGCGTGGCTGCCCCGCGTGGCCGGTGGCGGCGCAGGGAGCGGTCGTCCGGTGCTCCGGTACCAGCGCCGAGGCCACCAGTGGATGCAGCCGGTCCGGGTCGATCGCCCCCGCACGGAGCAGCTCCAGGTCGGGCAGCAGCCAGGTCGCCGCGTCGGGCAGGACCGGCAGCACGCGGTCGTCCGGGGCCGTGGACACGGAGGTGACCCGCGCGGACTGCGGGCCGACGCCGCTCGGGTCGGTGACCAGCTCCAGGACGAGCCGGCGCCGGGAGCCGAGCCGCACGCTGACAGCACCGGCGGGGTGTGGGCCATGGGCACCGGCGGGGTGGCCCTCGGCGAGGAGCAGGATCGCGGCCTCGGCCGCCCACCGGTCCACGGCGCAGGAGCGACCCGGCGGCAGCAGCCCCGGTGGTAGCGGAAGCGGCGGCAGCCGAGGCGGCGCGCCGGTGGGCTGTTGCCCGGCTCCGGAGCGCAGCCGCAGCTCGTCGGCCCGGCTCGCGTCCCACAGGTGGCGGTGCAGGTCGAGGCGGAACCGCGGGACCGGGCGGGCATGCGGATGGAGGCCGGCGGCGCTGTCGGGGCCGGTACCGTGCCACAGCGCGAGGCTGACCCGCTGGCCGGCGTCCGCCCAGGCGGGCGGCGTCCGGACCACCAGGTGCACCGGGCGGTCGCCGGCACCGTCCGCGGTTGGGTAGCGGGCGAGTGAGACGGTCAGCCCTGGGCGCAGCAGTCCGTCCGGGGCGACCCTCGGCAGGTGCCAGCGCAGCAGGTCGGGTGCCAGTCGGCGGAGGTCGGCCCGGACCCGTGCCGTGAGTTCCCGGCCGTGGGTGCGCGCCAGGGTTCGCAGACCGAGGTCGACGTCGACGCCTGCGGCGGCGCACGCCCCTGCCCAGTCCCCGGCGGAGCGGCGGGCGGTCGCGGTTGCGATCATGGCGGGCGGCACGGCGAACTCGCGCACGCGCAGCCAGCGGGAGAGGTGGGAATCCCCACGCGCAGTCGGAGTGAGCATCAGCACTCACCTTGCGCGGATGGGACCCCCAATCTGTGAACAGAGTGAGTGGTCATCGGCAGGGACTCTAGCGCTCCTCGCCACGGCCTGCGAGGGATTTTCCGGCGGACATCGGCGGCCACCGGGGGCGGACATCGGCGGCCACCGGGGGCGGCCGGGGGCGGCCGGATGCCCGGGGCGCCGGAGGGACTGTCGGACCGTCAGGTCATCAGGCTGTCGCAGCCGTATGCCGGTCATCGGGTCGTCAGGTCATCAGGCCGTCGCGCCGGGGCGCCGGTCGGCGGGGCGGCGGGGCGGGATCGGCGTGGCCGGGAAGTCCCGCGGGCCGGTCCACAGGGCCGGCACGGCGTCGCAGCGGCGGGCGAGCTCGTAGGCGATCGACTCGTAGTTGACCCGCCAGCCGTGGAAGTGCGGCCAGGCCAGTATGGTCGGCCGCTCGGCCTCGAAACCGGAGGCGATGATCATGGTCACCGCCGCGTCGAACTCGGCGTAGCTGATCCGGATCGGGCTGTTCGGCTCCGGGTCGGGGTCGTAGTCGATCCGCAGCACCCGTGCGATGTCGCGCAGCGCCGTGAAGCCGGCACGCAGCACCAGCCGGGCCTCCGGCGGCGCGCTGCGCGGGCTGAGCGAGAGCTGGATCGCGGCGGCGTCCATCACCGCGATCAGCCCGACGATCCAGCTGCGGTGCGCCTGCGGGGAACGGAAGGAGACCAGCACCGGGTAGTTGGAGTGGCTCTCGCCCAGCTCGGCGGCCAGCCGCTCCCAGTCGCGGTAGAGCTGCGGCAGCGCCGTCTCGGTGTCCACCAGGGACTGCCGCGCCAGCAGTTCGGGCCCCCAGGCCGGCTCGCCCGCCCGGGACTGCAGCAGCGTCACCTCGACCTCCCGGCGGTTGTACGAGCCGTACAGCGTGGGCAGGTAGGCGATCTGCAGCGCGATCACCACCGGTCCGCTGGCGGCGGCCAGGAAGTCCAGCGCCGAGAGCCGAAGCCGGTCGCCGCTGGCGAAGCCGAGGGTGAAGAGGCTGGAGCCGGCCTCTCTTATCGACACGCTCCAGCCGAGTCCGGAGTCGGCGTAGGTCAGCAGCGTGAAGGAGGCCAGCAGCGCGCAGAGCCAGCAGAACAGCATGCCGACCAGGATCAGCGGCGCCAGCCAGGCCTGGGCCCGGTCATGGGCCCGGTAGCTGCGGAACGGCGCGGCGCAGGCGTGCAGGACGGCGCGCAGCGACCGCCACAGCCGGGTGACCAGCGAGGAGTAGAGCCCGCGCGGCACCACCAGGGTGCGCAGAATGCTGGCGATGGTGAGCGCGAGCAGCAGGACACCGGCCAGTGCGGAGATCAACCTCATGGCCGACATTCTCGATCATCGGCGGCTCTGGTGCGGGAGCGACCGGTGGGTGGGCGGCCGATAGGGTGCTGCCGATGATCATAGGGGCGGGTCGGCCGGCCCGATCCGGGGGGAGCGGGGAACGGTGCGACAGCAGCGGCTTGCGGTGGTGTCAGGTGGCGGGACCGGGATCGGCAAGGCGATCGCGGCGCAGCTGGCGGCCGACGGCCACCGGGTGGTCGTCCTCGGGCGGCGGGCGGAGGTCCTGGAGCAGGCCCGCGCCTCGATCGACCGGGCGGTCGGCGCGCCCAGCGTCGTGCCGGTGCCGGTGGACCTGACCGACGCTCAGCAGGTCGGCGAGGCCGCGGCGGTGATCGCCGAGCTGGGGCCGGTGGACGTCCTGGTGAACAACGCGGGCGCGGTGATCACCGCGCCCGCCGACGAGACGCTCGCCGCGCTGGCCGATGCCTGGCGCCGGGACCTGGACACCAACCTGCTGACGGCCGTCCTGCTGACCACCGCGCTGCAGGAGCGGCTGCGCCGTCCCGGCGGGCGGCTGATCATGATCAGCTCCGCCGCCGCCCAGCGCGGCGGAGCAGGCGCGCACTCGGCCGGCTCGTACGCCGCGGCGAAAGCGGCGCTGCACGGCTGGGCGTTCGGGCTGGCCCGCGCGCCGGGGCCGGACGGGATCACGGTCAACGTGCTGGCCCCCGGGTACATCGAGGACACCGAGATCTTCGGTGACCGCTGGAGCGAGCGTTTCCACGCCGAGAAGGTGGCCGACACGCTGGTCGGCCGGGCCGGCACCCCCGCCGACGTCGCCGCCGCCGTCGGTTACCTGGCCTCGCCGGCCGCCGGGTACCTCACCGGGCAGGTGATCGGTCTCAACGGCGGTGCTGTGCTAGGGCGTTAAGGACGGCGGCTGCGGGGCCGGGGCGTTGGCGACGGCGGCTGCGGGGCCTGCTGCCGGGCGGCTCGACGCGCCTGGGGCGTCAACTCTGCTGGGACAGTTGGGCGAAGCGCTGCAGGCTCTGCTGGTAGGCCACCGGGGTGACGTGCATCGGGCCGGTGTAGGGGTGCGTCATGTGCAGCACCAGGTAGATCCCGAAGCCCACCACCGCGCCGACCAGGCCGAGTGCGATCGCCTCCCGGTGGTGGAAGGTCAGGCCCGCGATCGGCGCGTAGAGCAGCACCAGCAGGCCGGTACCGATCAGGGCCGGGTAGAGCGGGGCGGGCAGGGTCAGCGAGGCGTCCGCCAGACGGATCTGGCGCTTGGTCGAGACGTCGTCCAAGTCGCTGAGTTCGGCGGTGCGTTGGGGTGAGTCGGGCAGCGACTCGACGTGCGTGCGCACGGTGTCAAGGCTGGTCCAGGTGGCCGGGTCGGAGCTGCCGTGGGTCATCGCCTGGAAGTCCGGGCCGATCACGTCGACGACGTAGGAGCGCAGCAGCGGGCGGGTGCTCGCGTCGGCGTCCGTGTAGGCGGCGTTGAGCGCGCGGGCCTCGTCCCAGGTGTGGCCGCGCGCGGTGTTCAGGTTGGACCAGGACCCGGCGATCAGGAAGGCGGCGACCAGGATGAAGGACGAGAGCGACGCCGAGCCCAGGAACCCGAGCGCGCCGCTGGAGAAGGAGCCCTCGCGGGAGCGCGTGGTGCGGCCGAAGGCGGCCAGGATGCCCACGGCCAGCGCGGCGCCGAGGATTACGGCGAGGATGATTCCCAGACTCAACGACGTCTCCCTGCAGTGTGGTTGATGAAGGTGGCAGCCGCGGCGATGACGGCCGGGATGGTGATGGCGACCAGGGCGAAGGCGCTCTGCGGCTCCTGCGCCACGGACAGGTTGTCCGGCGGCCGGGTGGGCACCGCGGTCACCGCATGCGTCTGGGTGGGAAGCGGCGGGGGTGGCAGGACCGGGGCCGGCTTCGTGGGCGGCGGCGCGGTCACCGGCTTCACCGGGGCAACTGCCTTGGGAGCGGCTAGCTTTGGCGCAGCCGGCTTGGGTGCGGCCGGCTTGGGAGGGGGAGGGGCCGCGGCGTGGGTGACCGGGGCGGCCGGTGGCGGGCTGGCGGCGGGATGGGGCGCCGGCGGTGCGGGGGGTTTCGGGGGTGGCGGCGGAGTGGGTGGCGGAGGGACCGTCGGGGGCGGTGAGGGTGGTACCGGTGGTGGTGGCGGATTCGGGGGCGGCGGCGGGGTGGGAGGTGGTGGTGGCTCGGGCGGGCACGGTGGCGGTGGTGGGGGCGGCGGGCACGGGTGCGGGGGGAGCGGCGGGTAGGGCCAGACCGGGACCACGGGCCAGTGGTGGGGCGGGTGGTCGTGCTGCTGCCCGGGACCGTGGTGCTCGTGGCCGTCAGCGTGCTCGGTGTGCTCGTCGTGTCCGGTGAGCACGTCGTGTTCGTTGCCGTGGTGCGCCTCGTCGTCGCCTCGCATGTCCAGGACGATAATCAGGCGTGATTGGGCCGAAGTGCTGAATGGTTTCCTTTCCCGGGGAATTGACCCTTGCGGGGGGCGCGGGCTCGCCTCGTCGTACGTGCGGCGAACTCATGTTCCGTTTCGGCCTGCAATCCGGCGTGCAGTTCGGCGAGGAGCCCGGCGGGGCGCCCGGCAAGGCCCCGGGCGGGATCAGCCGGCCAGGTACCGGCGGAGCAGCGACTTGCACTCGGCGATCAGTGCGGGGTCGCCGTCCCGGTCGTACTGGAAGGCGAGTTTGAGCACCGCGTCCGCGCATTCGAGGGCCACCCGCAGGGCCAGTGGGCCGGGTCCGCGCCCGTCGCCGGACAGGTGCTCGGTGGTGAGCCGATGCAGCAGCTGGGCCACCGCGCTGTTGTTGTCCAACGCCCCGTCGAGCAGGTGTTCCACATTCTCCAGGGCGGGCGGGGTGGGACCGGTCAGGCCGAAGTCGAGCGCGCCGAAGCCGGGCACCGCGCGCTTCATCGCCACGAACTCCTCGACCGCCAGGTCGACGAACCCGCCGATGTCCTGCGGGGACTCCGCGGCCAGCCGCCGGGTCAGCCGGTCGAGGTACCGCCTCAGGTTGCGCCGGGCGAGCGCCGCGAGCAGGCTCTGCTTGCCGGTGAAGAACTGGTAGAGCGTGCCGATCGGGACGTGGGCGCGGGCCGCGATCTCCTTGGTGGTCAGCGCGGCCGTGCCCACCTCGTCGAGCAACTCCGCGCAGGCGTCCAGGATCCGCTCCAGGCGCTCCTGGCTGCGCTGCTGCACCGGCCGGCGCCGCAGCTCGGGATCGGTCGCCTCGAACAGCGCGCCGCCGCCCACCCCGACCGCACCGCTCACCGGTTCAACGGCCGCACCGGCCACGCCGCCGGCCGCCGGCTCACCGTTCACCTGGGGTGCCCGGCTCTTCGGGTTCCGCTCGTTCATGTGCTGCCCAGCTCCCGTCCTCACCGCCTGCACGACTACTGTGCCGCATCCGGTGCGCAGCAGGCGAATCACCATCGTGAGGAATCCTCATTTTCAGCGGCGATCCGGGGAGCCGGGGGAGCCGAGGGCGGCTTCCGCCGGTGCAACTATGGGCCGGCTGCCGCTGCATGGGGCGCCCCCGACGGCTGAAGCGCCGTCCTGCCCGGCGTCCGCACCGCTTCGCGGCTGGGGTCCGCGTGGGAGGTCGATCGGCCCGATCGCCGTCCCATCTTCGGCCTTGTGCCGCAGGGTTGCTTACATGAGTTCTGCTCATCTTCATCGATGGAGCTGCCATGGGGCGGTGCACGATGGCCACACGGGTGAACTCGCCTGTGCTCACTACCATCGCCATGCCAGGACGTGGCGTTGCTGCGTGGCCTCGGGCCGATGGTTCCGCTTTTCGATCGACTGGCCCAGGATCCGGCCCATCGGTCACGGGCTCGCCGATCCGATCCACCGCGCCGACCGGGCGGCTGTTGGATCGGGGCGGTGCTGTCCTGGGCCTTGCTGCTTGCGCCCTTCGGTCGCCGACGGCTGTTTCAGCTCTGGCGTTTCGGGAGTGAGCCACTAACATGAGGTCTCCTCGCATTTTGCGAAAGGGGATGGGGAGATGGCGAATCGACGTGACCTGCCGGTGGCCTTCCGCTGGGGCGCCTCCACGGCGGCGTACCAGGTCGAGGGGGCGGTGGACGAGGACGGGCGTGGGCCGTCGATCTGGGACGTGTTCACGGCTCGCCCCGGGGCCGTGCGCGACAGTCGCACCGGCGAGATCGCCTGCGACCACTACCACCGCCATACCGAGGACGTGGCGTTGATGCGCGACCTCGGCCTGGACGGCTACCGCTTCTCGATCGCCTGGCCCAGGATTCAGCCCACCGGCGCCGGTTCGGCCAATCCGGCCGGTCTCGGTTTCTACGATCGGCTTGTGGACGACCTGCTCGCCGTCGGGATCTCCCCGCTGCCGACGCTCTTCCACTGGGACCTGCCGCAGGCCCTTGAGGAGGGCGGCGGCTGGTTGGCTCGTGACACGGCGCACCGCTTCGCCGAGTACACCGAAATCGTCGCCGACCGGCTCGGTGACCGCGTGCCCGCATGGATCACTCTCAACGAGCCCTTCGTCCACATGGTGTACGGCTACGCGCTCGGGATCCACGCTCCGGGGCGCACGCTGATGCTCGACGCGCTTCCGGTCGCGCACCATCAGCTGCTCGGGCACGCTCTGGCGGCCGAGGTGTTGCACGAGCGCGGCCACGCCGTCTTGATCGCCAACAACCTCAGCCCGGTGTGGCCGGCGAGTGACGCGCCGGCGGACATGGCGGCCGCCGCCGCGTACGACGCCCTGCACAACCGGCTGTTCACCGATCCGCTGCTGCTCGGGCGCTACCCGGACCTGAGCGCGTACGGCGTGTCACCGGACCTCGGCGGGTGTGTCCGGCCCGGGGACTTGGAGCTCATCGCCGCTTCAGGGCTGGACGGGCTCGGCGTCAACTACTACAACCCGACCCGGATCGCCGCGCCGACCGACCCCGGCGGTCTCCCGTTCACCGAGGCCGAGATCACCGGTGTGCCCCGAACCGCCTTCGGCTGGCCGGTCGTTCCGGACGGCCTGCGCGAACTCCTGGTCGGCCTGCGGGACCGGTACGGCGACGCACTTCCGCCGATCACCATCACCGAGAACGGCTGCTCCGTCGCCGACCGACCCGCCCCCGACGGCACCATCCCCGACCAACCGCGCATCGACTACCTGGCCGGCCACCTCGACGCCCTCGCCGCAGCGATCGCCGAAGGCGTGGACGTGCGGGGCTACTTCACCTGGTCCCTGCTCGACAACTTCGAATGGGCCGAGGGGTTCAGCCAGCGCTTCGGCCTGGTCCACGTCGACTTCGCGACGCAGCTGCGCATGCCCAAGGCCTCGTACGCCTGGTACCGCGACCTGATCGCCGCCCACCGAGCCCACCGAGCAGGGTAGTTGGCCTCCAGGGGAGAGGTCGGCCTCGTGGACGGTGGCGGGGATGCCGTGGACGTGCAGGACGCGCGCGAGGGTGAGGCCGCCCAGGCCCGCGCCGATGAGCGTGACCGGTGCCGGCATGGTGTTTTCTTCGAAGTCATGGTGGAACGCTGTTCCATTCGCACGCGCGGCCGTGCGGCGTCGGCTACGACGCTCCGCAGGTGGCCAGTGCGGTTCGCGCCAGTGCGCGCAGCCAGGTGTGGGCGTGGTCGGTGTCGTAGCGCTGGTGCCACGACAGGTAGACCGGTGCCGACGGCAGTTCGACCGGCAGGGGGAGCACGACCAGACCGAGGCCGGCGGCCGCGGTGCGTACGGTGATTTCGGGGACGCTGATCAGGAGATCGGAGCCGCGCGCGAACTCCAGCGCGGCCGCTTCGGTGGGCGCGGCCGCCACCACCCGGCGGGTGAGGCCGAGTCGCGCGAGGGCGTCGTCGACCGCGTTGCTGAGGTTCCCACGTCGCGAGACGGTGACGTGTTCGGCGGCGGCGTACCGCTCGGTGGTGACGGTTCGGGCGCGGGTGAGGGGGTGTCCCCGCCTCACGACGGCGACGAGGCGGGTCTCGCCCACCTTCTCGGCGCGGATGTCGGGTGCGCTCGGACGGTTGGCGTTCGCCTCCAGATCGACCTCGCCATGCCGCAACTCGGGGGTGTCGACGCTCGATTCCGCGACGAAGCGCAATCGCACGCCCGCCGCCTGTCCGCGTACGGCCGCGAGCAGCGTGGGGCCACTCATGGCGACCAGGGAATCGTGCCAGCGGAGTGTGAAAGTGCGTTCCAGGGTTGCCGGATCGAGTTCACGGCTCGGTGCGAGCACGCCCCGGACCTGGTGCAGCAGCTCGTGCACCTGCTCCCGGACGGCGATCGCGTAGGGCGTCGGGGTCATGGCGCGGCCGGTGCGCACCAGGATCTGGTCGCCGGTCGTGCGCCGGATCCGGCCCAGGCTCCGGCTCATCGCGGGGGCGGTGACGTGCAGTCGTGCGGCCGCTCCGGCCACGCTGCCCTCCTCCAGCAGCGCGTCGAGCGCGGTGAGCAGATTCAAATCCAATTGCATGGGAGTAATCCCAGCCGTACTTGACATGCATTTGATGTTAATGGAGGGGGTGGATAGCGTCGTCACCACGGCGCAGGGCGGAACGCGCGTCCTGGCCCGAAATCCTCTTCACCACCCTTTGCTCAGACGGGAGTTCCACCATGTCCGAAACGCTTCAGAGCACTGACGTCACCGGCACCGGCACCGTCACCGTCTCCGTCTCCGACGCCGACCTGCTCGACCGGACCGCGGCCGCCGTGCGTGAGGCCGGTTCGGCACTGCGCGAGCGGTACGGCGAGGTGGTCCCCTACCGGACCCGCGAAGAGCTGATGAGCGCGCTCGCGGCCAACGACGACACGGCCCTCGGCATCCTGCGCCCCCGCCTCACGAGCCTTCGCCCGGACGCCGGCTGGGTGGAGGACGAGCTGGACGGCGGGGCGCTGCCGCCCGGCGAGTGGTGGGTCGTGGATCCGGCTGAAGGCAACGTCAACCACCTGCACGCCCTGCCGGAGTGGGCGGTGACCGCCACCCTCGTGCGCGACAACCGGCCGGTGCTCACCGTGGTCCACCTGCCGTTGACCGGCGAGACCTACACCGCGCTCACCGGCGCGGGCGCCCACCTCGACGGCCGGCCGCTGAGCGTCTCCCGGACCGCGGACCTCGGCCTGAGCATCGTGGCCACCAGTCAGGCCCGGCCGGACGAGGACGAGAAGGTCGTGCGGCGCGTCGGCTCCTCGATCACCGCGATGCTCTTCGACGCGCTCGTCGTCCGCGTCGCCGTACCCGCGACCCTGCACCTGCTGAACGTGGCCGCCGGCCGGCTCGACGCCTTCTGGCAGTTCGCCGGCGCCCGGGCGGACCTGCTGCCCGGCGCGCTCCTCGTCACCGAGGCCGGCGGACGGATCTCCGACGCCGAGGGCCGCCCCTGGACCCCGCAGAGCGAAAGCTTCCTGGCCACCGCGCCCGGCGTCCACGCCGAGGCCGTCGCCACGCTTTCACGCTGACTCTGCACCACACCCGCAAACCCGCACGCACGGAAGGACCAGATCATCATGACCACGATCGCCGTTCTCGGAAACGGCCGCGTCGGCGGCAACCTGGCCACCGCCCTCACCCGGGCAGGACATGAGGTGACCGTGGCGGACCGCGCGCCGGGCGCCGCCGCCGACGCCGCCCGAACAGCCCGGATCGTCATCAACGCCACCCCGGGCGCCGGCTCCCTGGACCGGCTCGCCGCGCTGCGCGACGAACTGCGCGACAAGATCCTCGTCGACGTCTCCAACGCCACCGTCGACGGACCGGACGGACTGCCCACCGACCTGATCTACCCCGGCTCGAGCCTCGCCGAGCAACTCCAGGAAGCGCTCCCCGAAACACACGTCGTCAAGACACTCAACACCATGCTCTTCCCGGTGATGACCGCGCCGGCCACGCTCGCCCAGACGCCCACGGTGTTCCTCTCCGGCGAGGACCCCAGGGCCAAGCAGACCGTCCGCGAACTCCTCACCGACCTCGGCTGGCGCAAGGAGTGGATCACCGACCTCGGCGGGATCCGGACCGCCCGCGCCACGGAGGCCGCGATCCTGTTCGTACCCCACGTGATCCGGTCCAGCGGATTCGTCCCCTTCGCGATTTCGATCACCCGCTGACCCCGGACGGCGGTGCCTGCGTCCCGACCCGTGCCGACCAGGCGTGCTGGGGTGGGGGCTGCAGGGAGCCGGCCGACGGCGTGGGCGGTCCGGCGAAGCTCGGCCTCGGCCCGTACCGCGAGAGGTGGAGAAACCGTCACAGACACGGCGGCCGCTGACCGAGTGTGCCGTTGGGCGGGCAAGGACGAGTGTCGACCGCACGGCCGGGCAGGCTCGCCCGCGTCGAATGGACAGCCGGCGCATGGGAAGATCGGTTCCCCGGCACCATCCGCACCAGAGCGGTCGGCGAAGCCGTCCGAATCGTCATCGAGGAGCAGCTGTGACCGAGCAGCCCGGCCCGCAGCAGCGCATCGCCGACACCATCCGCCCGGCCATGCTCAACGGCCTGCAGGATGTCGAGCTGATCGGCGACCCGGGCACCGAGTGCATCAACGAGTGGGTCGACTGGATTGCCGCAGTCGTCGCCGGCCAGGTCGTGCAGTCGATCGCAGCCGAACGCGACGCCTTCGCGGACCGGGTGGACACCCTCACACTCGTCGCCAGGCGCAACCAGGAGGGATGCAAGGATGCGACCCGAGACGTGCAGCGACTCGAGGCCCGTGTCGCCGAGCTGGAAGCGGAGCTGACGCAGCTGCGTGCACCCGGAGCCGTGCTCCCCGGCCCGGGGGCGGAACTCGACGCGGGATCGGCAGCCGGCAGGCCTGCCCAGTCCCTCCGGGACCGGCTCCGCGCCAAGTACCCCGCGACCGCAGCGGCTCTGGACCGCCGGGATGCCGAGGCCGATCCGAGCCGGAACACCGAGGGCTGCCCGGATGACCCGAACGACCTGCCGCACCCGTTGAGCTGCCCCGGGCACGATGAGCCTGTGGCACTGTGACGTCCCGCTGACGTCCCGGCTGCACCGACACACGCGGCGCAGGACTGTGAGGTGCCGGCGCGACTGCGGTGACCCCGGCATGCGGGTATGGCAGCGCGATTTCCCGCACGACGCCCGGACCCGTTCAGGGTGTGAGCCGGGGGTGGCGGTACTCCTCCATCGCGTCGAGGAGCCAGTCCGTCAGGTACTGCGCGAACGACCCCCGCACGAGTAGCCGGTAGGTCGGCTCCGCGTCGACCTGGTGGAGGATCACCTGGACCTTGCCGAGCAGCGTCTGTGCACAGCGGCCCGGCCCGAAGGCGCGGGGGTGCAGGTCGAGCGAGCAGCCCTTCTCCAGGACCTGGCGGGCGGCGGGACCGGACAGTTCGAGGGTGGTGCGGTTGGCGGAGACGTCCACGACCGATCCGGGCTCGTCCGCCAGCGCCGCCCGCAGCAGGTCGGCGCTGGCGCCCGCGGAGCCGTCGGGGCCCAGCACGAGCCACTCCTGCGGGCCCAGCCAGAGGACCTGGAGGCTTCCCGCCTCGATGACGGTGTTCGGGGCGGTCGGCAGTGGCGAGCCCAGCGCCGCGGCGATCCTCCCCCAGCCTCCGGCCGGGGGCGCCCCCGTGGTGGCCGGCCCGTGCGGGTCGAGCTGGAGGTCGAGTTGCGCGAGGAAGGGCACCTCGCGCAACCGGACTCCCCGCTCTCCGCCGGTCGAGTGCGCCGCGAGGACGTCGGCGAGGTGCCCGAGTGGGCTGCGCCGGTGGGTGTCAGCCGTCACGGCGGGTCCCCTTCGGGTCGTAGAGGACGGGGTCGGTGATGGTCGCGGCGACCACGCCGTCGGGCAGCGGCGCGTAGACCCTCTCGCCCAGCCGCTCCCGCCCGCCGACGACGAGTGCCAGGGCGAAGGTGTGACCGAGCGCCGCGCTGCGGTAGCTGGAGGTGACGTGCCCCAGCGCCCTGGTGGGCGGTGACACCTCGGCGTCCGCCACCAGCTGCGCGCCCTCCGGTAGCAGTACGGCGGGATCCACGGGCAGCAGGCCGACCAGCTGCCTGCGGTCGCCGCGCGCGGTGTCGGCACGGCGGAAGGAACGCTTGCCGATGAAGGGCTTCCGCTGGGAGACGACCCACTCCATGCCGAGGTCCTGCGGGGTGACCGTGCCGTCGGTGTCCTGGCCGATGACGGGGTAGCCCTTCTCGGCGCGCAGCACGTGCATGCTCTCGGTGCCGTACGGGGTGATGCCCAGCGGTGCGCCGGCCCGGATGACCGACTCCCAGGTGGCGAGGCCGTACCAGCCGGCGACGTTGATCTCGAAGGCCAGCTCGCCGGAGAAGGAGATGCGGCAGATCCGGGCCGCCACGCCGCTCGCGAGGCGGGTCTCACGGGCCGTCATGAAGGGGAAGGCGTCGTTCGACACGTCCAGGTCCGGGGCCAGGGCTGCGACGACCTCGCGCGATCGGGGGCCGACGACCGCGACCGTGGCCCACTGCTCGGTCACCGAGGTGAACCGCACGCGCAGCTCGGGCCATTCGGTCTGCGACCACTCCTCCAGCCAGTCCAGGACGCCCGCGGCGTTCCCGGTCGTGGTCGTCATGATGTAGTGGTCGGCTGCCAGGCGCAGGGTCACGCCGTCGTCGAAGACCATGCCGTCCGCCCGGCACATCACCCCGTACCGCGCGGAGTTGACGGCCAGCTTGGCGAAGGCGTTGGTGTAGACACGGTTCAGGAACTCGCCCGCGTCGGGCCCGATGACGTCGATCTTGCCGAGGGTGCTGGCGTCCATGACGGCGACGCCTTCGCGGGCCGCGCGGCACTCGCGCTCCACGGCCGCCGCCATGGACTCCCCGGGCCGCGGGTAGTACCAGGGGCGCTTCCACTGGCCGACGTTCTCGAAGACCGCGCCGTGCTCGACGTGCCAGGGATGGATCGCGGTGGTGCGCACCGGGTCGAAGAGGGCGCCGCGTTCACGCCCGGCGAGCAGCGCGAAGGAGACGGGTACGTACGGGCCGCGGTAGGTGGTGGTGCCCACCTCGCCCGGCGAGCGGGCGCCGAGCAGCCGGGCGATGACGCCGGTGGCGCTCACTCCGGACGCCTTGCCCTGGTCGTGCGCGGTGCCGATGGTGGTGTAGCGCTTGATGTGCTCGACGGAGCGCATACCGGCTCGGATCGCGCGCTGCACGTCCGCGACCGTGGCGTCCCGCTGCAGGTCGACGAAGTGGTCGTGCCACTCGGAGGGGTCGCCCGTCTCGCCGGGCACGAGCCACACCGGCCGCGGCCGGGCCGGCGGGAGGTCGCCGGAACTGGGCGGCACCGAGGGCACGCTGGTGGGGAAGCCTGCCAGGTCGGCTGCCTCGACCCCGGCGGCGAAGGCGCCGCCGAGGCACCCGGCGAGGTCGAGGACGCCCAGGGCGGCTCCGACGCTGACGACGTTCTGTGCGGCCTGCGCGGGGACGAACGCCGCCAGGTCGTCCTCGTAACGGGTCGTGCCCTGGGACTGGCTCCACAGGTGGACGGCCGGGTTCCAGCCGCCCGAGACGGCGAGCAGGTCGCAGGCCACCTCGCGGACCGGGCCGCTGATCGCGTCGTCGGCATCGAGCTCGGCGATGCGGACCGCCGACAGACGATCGTGACCCCGGGTGCCGACCACGGCCGATCCGGTGCGGACCTCGATCCCGGCACCGCGCGCGGAGGCGACGAGATCGGCGGGCGGCTCCGCCCGGGTGTCGACCAGTGCCGCCACCCGGGCCCCGGCCGCGACCAGGTCGAGCGCGGTGGCGTAGGCGTGGTCATTGGTGGTGAGGACCACGGCCCGGCGGCCGGGGAGCACGGCGTACCGGTTCACGTAGGCGCGCACGGCGGCGGCGGACATGACGCCCGGTCGGTCGTTGCCGGCGAAGACCATCGGCCGCTCGTGGGCGCCGGTCGCCAGGACCACCCGGCGGGCCCGGATGTGCCACAGACGCTGCCGGGAGACGCCGGGGACGGGGTGCGGGCCGAGGTGGTCGGTGCGGTGCTCGGCGACGAGCAGGTAGTTGTGGTCGTGGTAGCCGATCGCCGTGGACCTGGTGAGGATCCGGGTGTCGCTCTGCGCGGTGAGCTCCGCACGGGCGTCCGCCACCCAGTCGAGCGCCGGGCGGCCGTCGATCGACTCCCGCCCCGCGAGCAGGGATCCACCGAGTTCCGGCTGGTCGTCGACCAGGACGACGCGGGCGCCGCAACGCCCGGCCGCGAGGGTCGCGGCGAGTCCGGCCGGGCCGCCGCCGACGACCAGGACGTCGGTGTGGATGTGCATCTTGTCGTGGACGGCTTCGTCGGGCCTCGGGTCGAGGCGGCCGAGGCCCGCGAGGCCGACCGCCGAGAGGCCCTCGTACAGCTCGATCGTGGTCGCGAGGAGCATCGGCTCCGAGCAGGGCCCGTCGACCTGGACGAGGGCGCTCGGCTCCTCCACGCCTGCGGTGCTGATGCCGCGCGGCCGCCCGCGGTGGAGGCTGGGAGCGACCCGCAGCACGCCGTTGGCGAGCAGGGCGGAGGCGAGCGTGTCGCCGCGCAGGCCGGTGTACGCCACGCCGTCGAAGGTGAAGCGCAGGGGAGCGGAGCGGTCGACCCGTCCGCCGCGGGGGAGACGCCGGGGCTGCGTCATGCGGTCACCGGCTTCGGCCGGCCGGCGGCCGTCGGGCGATCGCTCGGCACGGCCAGGATCTGGTGGGTGACGGTGTGTCGGACGACGTTGAACCAGCGCCGGCAGCCGGCGGCGTGCGACCAGCGTTCCGCGAAGGGGCCCTTGGTGTTGTCGCGCACGAACAGGTACTCGCCCCACTCGGCGTCGGACAGGCCCTCGGGGTCCGCCGGGTAGGCGACATGGGCCTGGCCGCCGTAGTGGAACTCGAGCTCGTCCCGTTCGCCGCACCAGGGACAGGCGATCAGCAGCATGCGTGGTCCTCCGGTCAGTGCGGTCAGTGCGCCACGGCGGCGGCGCCGTGCTCGTCGATCAGTGCGCCGGTGGTGAACCGCTCCAGCCCGAAGGGTGCGTTCAGCGGGTGCGGCTCGCCGGTGGCGATGGTGTGCGCGTACACCCAGCCGGAGGCGGGCGTCGCCTTGAAGCCGCCGGTGCCCCAGCCGCAGTTGAGGAAGAGGTTCTCGATCGGCGTCGGGCCGATGATCGGCGAGGCGTCGGGGGTGACGTCGACGATGCCGCCCCAGGTGCGCAGCACGTGCGCCCGGGCGAAGACCGGGAACAGTTCGAGCGCCGCGGCCATCTGATGCTCGATCTGGTGGAAGGAGCCGCGCTGGCCGTAGCCGTTGTAGGGATCCACGCCCGCGCCCATGACCAGCTCGCCCTTGTGGGCCTGGCTCACGTACACGTGCACGTGGTTGGACATCACCACGGTGGGGTGCACGGGTTCCAGCAGCTCGGAGACGAGCGCCTGCAGGGGGTGGCTCTGCACCGGGAGCCGCAGTCCGGCCAGGTCGGCCAGGACGCTGCTGTGCCCGGCGGCGGCCAGTGCGACCCGCCCCGCGCCGATCGGTCCCCGGCTGGTCCGCACGCCGACGACGCGGTCGCCCTCGCGCAGGAATCCGGTCACCTCGCAGCCCTGGATCAGGTCGACGCCGTACTCGTCCGCCTTGCGCGCCAGCGCCCAGGCGACGTGGTCGTGCTTGGCGATGCCGGCCCGGGGCTGCAGCGTCGCGCCGAGCACCGGGTAGCGCACGTCGGGGGAGGTGTTGACGATCGGGCAGAACTCGCGCACCTGGTCGGCGTCCAGCCACTCGGCGTCGACCCCGCCGAGCCGGTTGGCGTTGACCCGGCGAGTGCCCTCACGGACGTCCTGCAGGGTGTGGGCGAGGTTGAGCACGCCGCGCTGGCTGAACAGGAAGTCGTACTCCAGCTCCTGCGGCAGCACCTCCCAGAGCTTCAGCGCGTGCTCGTACAGCGCCGCGCTCTCCTCGCAGAGGTAGTTGGACCGGATGATGGTGGTGTTCCGGGCCATGTTGCCGCCGGCGAGCCAACCGCGTTCCAGCACGGCGACGTTGGTGATCCCGTGGTTGCGGGCGAGGTAGTAGGCGGTGGCCAGCCCGTGGCCGCCCGCCCCGACGATGACCACGTCGTAGGAGCGCTTGGGGTCGGGGGTGCGCCACAGCCGGTCGGGGTGCTCGGGCAGCTGGTGGGACATCGCGGGACTCCTGGGGAGAGACGGCGTCGGTCTCTGGGGAATCGGCGTCAGGAGCAGATCCTCGCTGTGCGCCGTGGGTGACTCACCTCCTCAGCGGTGTTTCAGACTATGCACACTGTTGCGTCTAACACAACAGATTGACCAGAGGATGGCAGGGGGCCTTGACGATCCCCGAGTAGGTCCCGAAACTGTTGCGCACTGTGAACACAGTTTCTTGTGGAGAAACTTGCTGTTCAGCGGCAACGACGGGCGCCGCGCGTCACCGTGCCCTCGCGAACCCGCCGGAACCCCCCCACTGCAACCCGCAGCAACCTCGCCAGACTTGCGCAGACGGCGTCACCGCCCCGAGAGCAATGGCAGGACACCATGGCCTTGAAGCAGTACGACTTCATCATCGTCGGCGGAGGGTCGGCAGGCTGCGCGCTCGCGGCCCGGCTCAGCGCGGACCCGGCCAACCGGGTGCTGGTGCTGGAGGCGGGCCGGCCGGACTACCCCTGGGACGTCTTCATCCACATGCCGGCCGCCCTGACCTTCCCGATCGGCAGCCGGTTCTACGACTGGAAGTACGAGTCCGAGCCGGAGCCCTTCATGAACGGGCGGAAGATCTACCACGCCCGGGGCAAGGTCCTCGGTGGCTCCAGCAGCATCAACGGCATGATCTTCCAGCGCGGCAACCCGCTCGACTACGAGCGTTGGGGCGCCGACGCCGGCATGAAGGACTGGGACTACGCCCACTGCCTCCCCTACTTCAAGCGCATGGAGAACTGCCTCGCCGACCGGGAAGCCGGCGGCCCGGCCGCCGACGGCCGAGGTTTCCGCGGCCACGACGGCCCCCTCGTCCTGGAGCGCGGGCCGGTCGCCAACCCCTTGTTCTCCGCGTTCTTCGAGGCGGTCCAGCAGGCCGGCTACCCGCTCACGGACGACGTCAACGGCTACCGCCAGGAGGGCTTCGCCCCCTTCGACCGCAACCTGCGCCGCGGGCGCCGGCTCAGCGCCGCCCGCGCCTACCTGCACCCGGTGCTCGGCCGCCGCAACCTCGACCTGCAGACCCGCGCCCACGTCGGTCGTGTCCTCTTCGAGGGCAGGCGCGCGGTCGGTGTGGAGTACCGCCGAGGAGGCACCACGCACCGCGTGCGGGGAGGCAAGGTGATCCTCTCCGGCGGCGCCGTCAACTCCCCGCAGCTGCTGCAGCTCTCCGGCGTCGGCAACGCGGCGGAGCTGGGCACGCTCGGCATCGACGCCGTCCAGCACCTGCCCGGCGTCGGTGAGAACCTGCAGGACCACCTCGAGGTGTACGTCCAGCACGCGTGCAAGCAGCCGGTGTCCGTGCAGCCCGCCATGAAGCTGTGGCGGCGCCCGTTCATCGGCGCGCAGTGGCTCTTCCTGCGCTCGGGCCCGGGCGCGACCAACCACTTCGAGGGCGGCGGCTTCGTCCGCAGCAACGAGGACGTCGACTACCCCAACCTGATGTTCCACTTCCTGCCGATCGCGGTGCGCTACGACGGCTCCGCACCGGCGGGCGGGCACGGGTACCAGGTGCACATCGGCCCGATGTACTCCGACGCCCGGGGTTCGGTGAAGATCAGGTCGACGGACCCGCGCGAGCACCCGGCTCTCAGGTTCAACTACCTCTCCACCGCTCAGGACCGCCGGGAATGGGTCGAGGCGATCCGGGTCACCCGCAGGATCCTCGAGCAGCCCGCCTTCGCCGAGTTCAGCGACGGCGAGATCTCGCCCGGACCGCAGGTCGAGACCGACGAGGAGATCCTGCAGTGGGTCGCCAAGGACGGCGAGACCGCCCTGCACCCCTCGTGCACCGCCAGGATGGGCACGGACGAGATGTCGGTCCTCGACCCGGCCACCCTGGGGGTCCACGGCCTGGACGGGCTGCATGTGGTCGACGCGTCCGCGATGCCGTACGTGACCAACGGCAACATCTACGCCCCCGTCATGATGCTCGCCGAGAAGGCCGCCGACCTCATCCTCGGCAACACTCCCCTCGAACCGGACCACACCGAGTTCTACCGCCACCGCGGGAGCACCTGATCCGCACCGAGCTCCCGCGGCCCGCACGGATCCGTTCGGCGTGGGCCCCCTCTAGGCCGTGTCTCACAATTCCCGCCAGGCGCGCGACGCCGGGCATCCCGCCTGGACGCACCGGCGAACCATCCAAGTACGACGGCGAGCACGGCGACGTCATGCCCGTGGCGCCGGTAGACGGGGAGCTGCCGAGCGCGAGCGCGCCGGCCTCCAGGCCGCCCTTGAGGAAGCCCTTGGACAGCGGCGGCCGGTCGTACGGGTGGTGGCGTTCCTCGCCGATGACGGTGATCGAGCCGTCGTAGCCCTCGGCGCGCAGCGCGCGGACGGTGCTCAGGCCGGCCAGTGAGCCGCCGACCACGGCGATGGACGTCATGCCGGCTCGCCGACCGTGACGTGCAGGACGACGCATCCGTCCTCCACCGTGACCCGGTGCGTCCGCAGCGCCGACTTGGCCGGCGGAGACGTCGGTCGACCGGTGCGGAGGTCGAAGGAGGCCGCGTGCAGGGGACATTCGACGAAGCAGCCCGCCAACCAGCCGTCGGCGAGCGAGGCGTCCTGGTGGGTGCAGGTGTCGTCGACGGCGTACAGGGTCCCGTCGGCGTTGAAGACGGCGATCGGCGCCGGTACGCCTGTCGTCACTCGGAGCGCTTCGCCGGGCGGCAGTTCGTCGATCCGGCACACCGTGATCATGGGAGCCTCCAGCTTCGGAACCTCGAATCCGCTCGAGGTGTATCGTATTGCACAACACGATTCGGATTACGCAACATGCTTTCGAGCTGCTGAGGGCTTGTCAAGGGGACGAATGCCATCGGCGGGAAGCTGTGCATAATGTTGCGCTATGAGCAACAGTCAGAACGGTGGGTCCCCTGGGGGGCCGGGCCCCTCGCGGCGGGCGGAGTCCCCGGTGCAGTCCGTCGACCGGGCCGTGGCCATCCTGGAGATCCTCGCCCGCCGTGGTGAGACGGGTGTCACCGAACTCGCGGTGGAGCTCGGTGTGCACAAGTCGACGGCCTTCCGCCTCGCCGCTGCCCTGGAGATGCGCGGCCTGGTCGAGCAGCCGGGGGAGCGCGGCAAGTACCGCCTGGGCCTGGGCCTGGTCCGGCTGGCCGGCGCCGCCACGGTCCGGATGGACCTGTCCCAGCAGAGCCGTCCGGTCTGCGAGCGGCTGGCCGTCCAGGTCGCGGAGACGATCAACGTGGCGATCCTCGACGGCAACGAGGCCGTCAATATCGACCAGGTGTTCGGCCCATCGGCTCTGACCACGCACAACTGGGTCGGTCAGCGCACGCCGCTGCACGCGACGTCCAGCGGAAAGGTGCTCATGGCGTACCTGCCCGAGGAGGCGCTGAAGGCAAGGACCGCCGCCCCCCTGGTGCGCTACACTCCGCGCACCGTGACCGATCCCGGTGCCCTGCTCGCGCAGCTGAAGCTGGCCGTCACGGACGGCTTCGCCTACTGCGTCGAGGAGTTGGAGCCGGGACTCAACGCCGTCGCGGCGCCCGTGCGGGCGCACAACGGGCAGGTGGTGGCGGCCATCAGTGCCTCCGGGCCGTCCTTCCGGCTGACCGAGCACCGCATTCCCGAGGTGGCTGCCGCGGTCCGGTCCGCGGCGGAGGAGGTCTCGGCCCGGCTGGGCTATCTCCGCCTGGAGTAGTCGGCCGTCGGGTGGCCGGCGGAACGGGGCACAGGGTGGTCCCGCGGCCGTCCCGTCGGCACGATACTTGACGGATCGTCAGGCCTCGGTCGCCAGGCCATCGTTCGTCACCGGCTCGGCGGCGGTGTGCTGCGGTGTGCCGCCGCGGCTGCCGTAGCGCAGGTACAGCAGGCCGCCGACGGCCGAGACCACCGCGGTGAAGACGATGGCGCCCCACGTGTAGTACCAGTGGTCGTCGCCGTAGACGGCGGCTCGCGGCCACGCCAGATTGACGGTCATGGCCACGCCGTAGCCGACGGCCACGATGTTCACGACCAGACCCCAGCGGCCCAGGGAGAAGTACGGGCCGTGGTCCGCGCGCGGCCACCGGCCCCGCAGGCGGCGCAGCAGCATCGGGGCGGTGACCAGCAGGTAGGGCAGGTAGAAGAGGATGATGGCGACCGAGGTGAGGATGTAGAAGACCCGCTGGTTGCCGATGTTGACGAGCAGCAGGGCGATGGTCAGCACGCCGGTGACGACAGCCGGCGCGACCGGGGTGCTGGACCTGGGGGAGACCTTGGCCAGCGCGGCGCCGAAGGGGAGGCGTCCGTCGCGGGCCATGGAGAAGAGCAGTCGGATGGCGGCGGTCTGCACGGCGAGGCAGCAGACCGTGATGGCGATCGCCGAGCAGATCAGGAAGGCGTCGCCCAGACCGGTGCCGAGGGTGGACTTGACCAGGTAGGGCATGCCGAGCGTGCCGAGCTCCGAGGCGTTGATGTTGCCGACCGCCATCATCCCGACGAGCATGAGCAGCCCGCCGGCCAGGAAGGCGGCGGTGACGGCCCGCAGGATCGCCCGGGGGGCGTGGCGGCGCGGCTCGGTGGTCTCCTCGGCCAGCATGCCGGCCGTGTCGAAGCCGTAGAAGACGTACGCGCTCATGATCGACGCCACCAGGAAGGCGCCCAGGTAGCCCCACGAGTGACCGGCACCGGTGCCCGCGGTGTGCAGGACGACCTGTGGGCCGCGCTTGATGTGCACCGCGAGCATGATGATGAGCAGGGTGACGCCGATGAGCTCGACGGCGACGCCCAGGTTGTTGATCTTCGCCATCAGGCGGACGCCCACGATGTTGACGATCGTGGTGAACACGACCAGGCCCAGGGCGAGGACGATCGCGTTCTGCGCGCCGTTCGGCGTGGTCGTCACTCCGGCGTCGGCGGCGCCGCCGACGACCTGGAAGGCCAGCGAGACCTGCGGCAGGATGACCTGGTACGCGACGGCGACGGCGGCCGCGGTGACGATCGCGCCGATGGTCATGATCCAGCCGGCCATCCACGAGGCGACCGGTCGCGCGATCTGTTTCGACCACTGGTACACGCCACCGGCCAGTGGGAACTGGCCTGCCATCTCGGCGAAGCAGAGGGCGACGGCCCCCTGGCCGATGAAGACCAGCGGCCAGGTCCAGACGAAGGCCGGGCCGCCGGAGGCGAAGCCGAAGCCGAAGAGCTGGAACACGCCGGTCATGATCGAGATGTAGCTGAAGCCCGCGGCGAAGCTGGAGAAGGAACCGAGGGAGCGCTGGAGTTCCTGCTGGTAGCCGAAGCGCGCGAGGTCGGTGGAGTCGTTGGTGGGTGGGGGCGCGGTGGTCCTGGTGGTTCCCGGGTTGCTCATGGTCGCTCCAGTGGCAGGCAAGGGGGTCGGGGGACGTGCTTGCGGCGCGGACCGGGTGGAGTCGGCAGGTGCGGACGTGGCGGCCGGGGGAGGGCAGTGATGCCGCGTCAGCCACCGAACCAGTGCTGGGCGGCGGGGGTGATGGTGCGCCAGATGTGCTTGGACTCCTGGTACTCGCGCAGGCCGGACGGGCCGAGTTCGCGGCCGGTGCCGGACTGCTTGAAGCCGCCCCATTCGGCCTGCGGCACGTACGGGTGGTAGTCGTTGATCCAGACGGTGCCGAGCCGGAGCCGGGATGCGACGCGCTCGCCGCGTCCGGTGTCCTGCGTCCACACGGCGCCCGCCAGACCGTACGGGGTGTCGTTGGCCAGGGCCACCACCTCGTCCTCGTCGTCGAAGAGTTCGACGGTGAGGACGGGGCCGAACACCTCCTCGCGGATCACCGCCATGCCCGGGTGGCAGCCGTCCAGGACGGTGGGCCGCGGGAAGAATCCCGCCTGGAGCTCGGGCTCGGTGGGCCGGCTGCCGCCGGCGCGGAGCACGGCGCCCGCCGCGAGGGCGCCCGCGATGTGGTCCTCGACCTTCCGGCGGTGCTCGGCGGAGACCAGCGGGCCGGTCTCGGTGCCCTTGTCGAGCCCGTCGCCGAGCCGGATGAGGTCGGCTCGGCGGGCGAGCTCGGCGGTGAAGTCGGCGTGCAGGCTGCGGTGCAGCAGCAGTCGCGAGCCGGCCGAGCAGACCTGGCCGGAGTGCAGGAAGGCGGCGGTGAGCGCGAAGTCGAGGGCCGCGTCGAGGTCGGCATCGGCGAAGACGATGTTGGGGTTCTTGCCCCCGAGTTCCAGGGCGACCTTCTTGACCGTGTCGGCCGCCGCCCGCATCACCGAGCGACCGGTGGCCAGGCCGCCGGTGAAGGAGACCAGGTCGACCGCGGGATGCCGGGCGAGTGCGGCGCCGACCGCGCCACCGCCCAGGACCAGGTTCGCTGTTCCGCCCGGCGCGCCGGCCTGCTCCAACTCCGCCTGGAGCAGCCGGAAGAGACGGATCGTGGTCAGCGGTGTGACCTCGCTGGGCTTCGCCACCACGGTGTTGCCGGCCGCCAGGGCGGGAGCGAGCTTCCAGACGATCTGCAGCAGCGGGTAGTTCCACGGTGTGATCAGTGCGCAGACGCCCACGGGCTCGTGGACCACCCGGCTGATCGCGTCCGGCCGCCCGGTGTCGATCGTCCGGCCGGCGTCCGAGGTCACCAGCGCCGCGTAGTAGCGCAGGACGGCGGTGGCGTCGTCGACGTCCATCCGGCTCTCGGCCAGGGTCTTGCCCGTGTCGAGCGTCTCCAGCCGCGCCAGCTGTTCCCGCTGCGACTGGAGCGCGTCGGCGGTGGCGGTGAGCACGCCCGCGCGGTGCGCGGACGGCGCGCGGGCCCAGGAGCCCTCGTCGAAGGCGGACCGGGCGGCGCGGACCGCGCGGTCGGTGTCGGCTTCGGACGCCTCGGCGACCGCTGCCAGGGTCGAGGAGTCGAAGGGATTGACGACCGCTCGCTGTCGGCCGTCCTCGGCCGGCGTCCAGGCGCCGTCGATCAGCAGGCAGGCCGGGTCGAGGGATGGGGGCACAGGCGCCGCCTTTCTCGCGAGTTGCGCGATACGAGACGTTTGTCTCCATGCGCAACTTGTCGGCGAGTATGGAAGGGCCCCATATCCCTGTCAAGGGAGGACGCTCGGATGGCATACGGCCGGGCCCGGTGGCGGGTCTTGACAGCTTGTGATGTGGGCCCGACCCTGTTTCTCATCGCGCAAGCAGATGCGTAATGTGCAACTCGTACTGTCGGGCTCAGCCGCCGCAGCCACCTCCCGAGGGGACGGATGCTTTGACAGTTCAACCGAGGGTCGTGATCGTCGGTGCCGGCATCGTCGGCTGCGCGCTGAGCGACGAACTCACCGCGCGCGGCTGGACCGACGTCACGGTGCTCGAGCAGGGACCCCTGTTCGCCACCGGAGGGTCGAGCTCGCACGCGCCGGGACTGGTCTTCCAGACCAACTCCTCCAGGACCATGACCGAGTTCGCCTCCTACACCGTCCGCAAGTACTCCGCCCTGACCCTCGACGGCCAGTGGTGCTTCCAGCAGCTCGGCGGACTCGAGGTCGCCACCACCCCCGAGCGGCTCGCCGAGCTGACCCGCAAGCACGGGCTGGCCGCCTCCTGGGGGGTGCCGGGCGCACTGCTCGACCCCGGGCAGTGCGTCGCCCTGCACCCGCTGCTGGACCGCGACCGGATCCTGGGCGGCTTCCACGTGCCCACCGACGGCCTCGCCAAGGCGGTGCGCGCCGGCGAGGCGCAGGCC
Source organism: Kitasatospora sp. NBC_01302 (assembly GCF_035976515.1). NCBI lineage: Bacteria > Bacillati > Actinomycetota > Actinomycetes > Kitasatosporales > Streptomycetaceae > Kitasatospora > Kitasatospora sp. NBC_01302. Next base: position 1,402,371 of record NZ_CP108404.1, on the reverse strand, counting down.
CGGCGTGCGATCGGGCGCGGCGCGCGGTTCATGGCGCACCACACGGTCACCGGGATCGGGTCCGCGAACGGCAGGGTCACCGCCGTCGTCACCGATCAGGGCAGCTTCCCCGCCGACGTGGTCGTCTCCTGCGCCGGGTTCTGGGGGCCGAGGATCGGCCGGATGGCCGGGCTCGCCGTCCCGCTCGTTCCGCTGGCCCACCAGTACGCCAGGACCAGCCCGGTTCCGGCGCTGGCCGGCTGCAACACCGGGGAGCTGGAAGCCTCCAAGCCGATCCTGCGCCACCAGGACCGCGACCTGTACTACCGCGAGCACGGTGACCGCATCGGCATCGGCTCCTACGCGCACCGCCCGATGCCCGTCGATCTCGGCGAGGTGCCCGCCCCCGGTGGTCCGGTCATGCCCTCGATGCTGCCCTTCACGAAGGAGGACTTCGAGCAGCCCTGGGCCGATTCGCAGGCGCTGCTGCCCGCGCTCGCCCGGGCCAGGGTGGACGAGGGCTTCAACGGCATCTTCTCCTTCACCCCCGACGGCTTCCCCCTCCTGGGCGAGGCGCCCGAGCTGCGCGGCTTCTGGGTCGCCGAGGCGGTGTGGGTGACCCACTCCGCGGGTGTGGCACGGGCGATGGCGCAGTGGCTGGTCGAAGGCACCCCGCGCACCGATGTGCACGAGTGCGATCTCAACCGCTTCGAGCCGGGGCAGCTCGCCCCCGCCTACGTGCACCGGCGCGGCTGCCAGAACTTCGTCGAGGTGTACGACATCATCCACCCGCTGCAGCCGATGGAGGACCCCCGCCCGCTGCGGGTCAGTCCCTTCCACGCGCGCCAGCGGGACCTGGGCGCCTTCTTCCTGGAGGCCTCCGGCTGGGAGCGCCCGCACTGGTACGAGGCCAACCAGGCGCTGCCCGAGGTCGCCGGCATCCCCGGGCGCGGCGCCTGGGCCTCCCGCTACTGGTCCCCGATCGCCGGCGCCGAGGCCCTGGCCACCCGCGAGCGCGTCGCGATGTACGACATGACGGCGCTCAAGCGCCTGGAGGTCACCGGCCCCGGCGCGCAGGCGTTCCTGCAGTACCTGACGACGAATCAGCTCGACAAGCCGGTCGGCTCCGTCACCTACACCCTGCTGCTGGACGAGACCGGTGGGGTGCGCAGCGACCTGACGGTGGCCAGGCTGGGCCCGGGCCGCGGCTGCGGCGAACGCTGGCAGCTCGGTGCCAACGGCAACCTCGACCTCGACTGGCTCATCCGCCGTCTCCCGTCGGACGGTTCGGTCCAGGTCCGCGACACCACCGCCGGCACCTGCTGCATCGGCCTGTGGGGACCGCTCGCCCGTGACCTGGTCCAGCCGCTCACCGACGCGGACTTCTCGCACCAGGGCTTCGGCTACTTCAGGGCGAAGCAGGCGTACCTGGGCAACGTGCCGGTCACCGCGATGCGGCTGTCCTACGTCGGCGAACTCGGCTGGGAGTTGTACACCACGGCCGACAACGGGCAGAAGCTCTGGGATACCCTGTGGGAGGCCGGACAATCGCTCGGCATCGTCGCCGCCGGACGCAGCGCCTTCAACAGTCTTCGCCTGGAGAAGGGCTACCGCTCCTGGGGCACCGACCTGACCGCCGAGCACAACCCCTATGAAGCCGGGCTCGGCTTCGCCGTGCGCATGGACAAGGGGGACTTCCTCGGCCGCGACGCGCTGCTCGGCACGACCGAGGAGACGGTGGCGCGCAGGCTCGTCTGCCTCCTGCTGGACGACCCGCGGGCCGTCGTCATGGGCAAGGAACCGGTGTACGCCGACGGCGCTCCCGCGGGGTACGTCACCAGCGCCGCCTACGGGTACAGCATCGGCGCCTCCATCGCCTACGCGTGGCTGCCGCGCGCCGCCGCCGACCCCGGCCGCAGGGTGGAGGTCGAGTACTTCGGCGAGCGGCTGCCCGCAACCGTCACGCAGGAGCCGCTGTTCGACCCGAAGATGGCCCGCATCCGCCGCTGAACAGGTGTCGGGCGGACCGGGGCCGTCATCCGGATCCATCTCCAGCCGTGCCTTCCTCCGACGAAAGGCCCACCGCCGTGACCGCGAGCGAGCTCCCGCCGAGCCTGATCCGCACTCTCCCGGGCTCCTCCTACACCGACCCGCAGACCTTCGCGCTGGAGCAGGAGAAGATATTCGAGCAGATGTGGTTCTGCGCCGTGCGCGCGAGTGACCTGGACAAGCCGGGCAGCTTCCGGACCGTGCAGGTCGGCCGGGAGAGCGTGCTGGTCACCCGGTCCCGGGACGACAGCGTCAGGGCCTTCCTCAACATCTGCCGCCACCGCGGCGCGCGGCTCTGCACCGAGGAGCAGGGCGAGGTCAAGCGGAACTTCCAATGTCCCTACCATGCCTGGACCTACGGCCCGGACGGCAAGCTCGTCGCCGCGCCCAACCTCACCAGCATGCCGGACGTCGACCGCACCACCTACGGCCTGGTCCCGGTGCACGTGCGCGAGTGGCTCGGCTACGTGTGGGTCTGCCTGGCCGACGAGCCGCCGTCCTTCGAGGCCGACGTGATCGGCGCCGCGACGCAGCGCCTGGGCGATCCCGAGGCGATCGAGCGCTACCGGACCGAGGAGCTCGCGGTCGGCCGCCGGATCCGCTACGAGGTGGGAGCCAACTGGAAGCTGATCGTCGAGAACTTCATGGAGTGCTACCACTGTGCCACCATCCACCCCGAACTGACCGATGTGCTACCCGAGTTCGCCGGAGGCTACGCGGCGCAGTACTACGTGGGCCACGGCGCCGAGTTCGCCGACGACGCCGAGGGTTTCACCGTCGACGGCAGCGCGGGCGTGGACCGGATCCCGACCGTCTCCGCGGACCAGGACCGCAGGTACTACGCGATCACGGTCAAGCCGCAGGTGTTCGTCAACCTGGTGCCCGACCATGTCATCGTGCACCGGATGTTCCCGCTCGCCGCCGACCGCACCGTCGTGGAGTGCGACTGGCTCTTCCTCAAGGACGTCGTCGAGGCGGGCCGCGACGTCTCCCGCTCGGTGGAGCTGTTCCACCGGGTCAACCTCCAGGACTTCGAGGCGTGCGAGCGCTGCCAGCCCGCCATGGACTCGCGCGCCTACCGGACCGGCGGTGTGCTGGTGCCGAGCGAGCACCACATCGGCGCGTTCCACGCCTGGGTCCGTGACCGGCTCCGCGGCTGACAGCGTCTTACGGGCATCCACGCGGGAAGGCTGGGAATCGCCGGCGTGCCCGCCCCGACCCCGGTCCAGGCGCCGAGTCCGCTGAAGACGAGGTACCCGACACCTCCGGACCGTGCGGCGTCCGGTAGCCCGATTGCGTGGCGCCCACTATCGAACGGGTGAGCACAGCGCGGCGCTTCGGGCTTGTCGTGCCTGGTGGTGCTTCCCTCGCCGAGAGGGTGTGGAGCCTGGACAGAGCATGGGCACAGGAGGCGGGCAGTCCGCCACTGACCGCCGGGCCGCCCACAGATCCGAAAGGAGAAGTCGTGGCAGGCAGTGTCGGTGGGAATCGCGGGGTGATCCACTCACAGCTCCTGGCCGGGCAGAAGGCGCTGGTGACCGGTGCCAACTCCGGCATCGGCAAGGCGACGGCGATCGCACTCGGCCGGGCCGGCGCGGACGTCGTCGTCAACTATGTCGTCGGCGCGGACGAAGCCGAGAAGGTGGTCACGGAGATCGAGGCCTTCGGGGTCCGTTCCTACGCGCACGAGGCCGACGTGTCCGACGAGGAGCAGGTCGTCCAGATGGTCTCGCGCATGGTGGACGAGCTCGGCACCATCGACATCATGGTCGCCAACGCGGGCCTGCAGCGGGACGCTCCCGTCACGGAGATGACACTCGCCCAGTGGCACAAGGTCATCGACGTCAACCTCACCGGCCAGTTCCTCTGCGCCCGGGAGGCGGCCAAGGAGTTCCTGCGGCGTGGTGTCGTCCCGGAGGTGTCCCGCGCCGCCGGGAAGATCATCTGCATGAGCTCGGTCCACCAGATCATTCCCTGGTCGGGGCACGTGAACTACGCCTCCTCCAAGGGCGGCGTCGGCATGATGATGCAGACGCTCGCCCAAGAGCTGGCGCCCAGGAAGATCCGGGTGAACGCCGTCGCTCCCGGCGCCATCCGCACCCCGATCAACAAGGACGCCTGGGACACCCCCGAGGCCGAGGCCGACCTCCTGCGGCTGATCCCCTACAGCCGCGTCGGCGACCCGGAGGACATCGCCAACGCCGTCGTGGCAGTCGCCTCCGACCTGCTCGACTACGTGGTGGGCACGACGCTCTACGTGGACGGCGGAATGACGCTCTTTCCCGGCTTCGCCACCGGCGGCTGACACCTCGATGGAGGACCACATCACGCCCCGCCGAGTGACGGACCTCGGCGGGGGAGTCGCCGGGTTGTTCGCCGCGCGGGCGCCGCGCCGGTCGCCCGTCGCCGTGACCCTTGTCGACCGCTGCGCCCACCTCTTCCAGCCGCTGCTGTACCAGTGCGCCTAGAGTCGGCCAAGGACGCCCGGGAGCGGTTCACCGGCTTCCGCAGCAGGCTCGGAGCGCTGCTCACCCGGTCGATCGTGTCCGCCTCCGGGGCGCGCCGCGAGCGCGCGGCACCTGCGCCGGAACCCGCGCTCCGACCGACCCCGCCCGGCCCGCTCACTGACCCAGCGCCACCCGGCTCGAGCCATCGAGGCACACATGCACAGCACCACGCTTCTTCTCGCGAGCGCCCCGCCCCAGATGCTGCCCGCGCGCGAGCTGATGGCCTTCACCCTGGGCTCCCACATCCTCCTGGTCCCGTTCGGTGTCGCGCTGCCCTTGATCACGCTCCTGATGCACTACCGCGGGCTGCGCAAGGGCGATGCCGTGGCCCTGAAGCTGGCCCGGCGCTGGTCGGCGGTGATGGCTGTGCAGTTCGCCATCGGGATCGTCACCGGCACCGTCCTCTCCTTCGAGTTCGGGCTGCTGTGGCCGAGGATGATGGGCCGCTGGGGGGACGTGTTCGGTCTCGGATTCGGCGTCGAGGCCTGGGCGTTCTTCCTTGAAGCCGTCCTCATCGCGATCTACCTGTACGGCTGGCGCAGGCTCAGGCCCTGGACACACTTCTGGCTCGGCGCGCCGCTGCCGCTGGCCGCGCTGCTGGGAGCGTTCGGCATCATCGCGGCGAACTCCTGGATGAACACCCCGCAGGGCTTCACCCTCGACGCCCAGGGCAATCCGGTCGACGTCACCGTGCGGCAGGCGATCTTCACGCCGATCTTCGGTCCGGAGTACTGGCACTTCGCGGTGGCGATGTTCCTGACCGCCGGCTACGTGGTCGCCGGGGTCTACGCGGTCGGCTGGCTGCGCGGACGCCGCGACCGTTACCACAGGCTCGGCTTCACCGTGCCGTTCACCGTCGCCGCGATCCTCACCCCCGTCCAGTTCTTCCTGGGCGACAACCTCGCCCGGCAGGTCTTCCACAAACAGCCGGTCAAGTTCGCCGCCGCCGAGATGGTCTGGAACACCGACACCCACGTGCCGGAGTACCTGTTCGGGCGCCTCAACGAGGACGGAACGATCTCCGGCGGCATCAAGATCCCCCAACTCGACTCGATCCTGGCCGGATTCAAGCCCAGCACCCAGGTCACCGGCCTGACCTCGGTGGCCGCCGACGACCGCCCCACCGCCACCCAGGCGACCATCGTCCACTGGACCTTCGACATCATGGCCACCATCGGCAGCCTGCTGATCCTGCTCGCCCTCTGGTACGCGTGGTGCTGGTGGCGCCGCCGTGACCTCCCCCGGTCCCGGTGGTTCTTCCGCTGCGCCGCCGTCGCCGGGGCCGCCAGTCTGCTGACCGTGGAGTGCGGCTGGATCACCACCGAGGTCGGCCGCCAACCCTGGATCGTCTACTTCAACATGCGGGTCTCCGACGCGGTCACCGCCACCCGCGCGAGTTCACTGTGGACGATGTTCGGCATCGTGGTGGCCGTGTACGTGCTCATTTTCGGCGCCTTCCTCGCCGTGCTGCTGAAGATGCGCACCCGCTGGCGGATCGCCGACGAGAGCCCGGCCGGGCGGGCCGGCGCGATCGGTCCGGAGGCCGGCACTCCGTACGGCCCGAGGGAAGCGACCGCGGCAACCACCGGAGCCGCGCCGGATCCCGGCACGCCGCGGCCACCTGGTGGCGCGTCGTGATGGCCGACGCGATCTCCTGGGTGCTGGTGCTGGCAATCGCCGCCTACGCCTGCGCCGGGGGCACCGACTACGGCGCCGGCTTCTGGGACCTGCTGGCCGGGGGAGCCGAGCGCGGCGAGCGACCCCGCTGGCTGATCGACCATGCCATGGCACCCGTCTGGGAGGCCAACAACGTCTGGCTGATCTTCGTCTTCATCATCATGTGGACCGGCTTCCCCACGATGTTCCAGGCCGTTTTCGACGCCATGTGGCTGCCACTGGCCCTGGCCGCCATCGGCCTGGTCCTGCGCGGCGCAGGCTTCGCCCTGCGCAAGCCGACCCGGCGCCTGGCCGGACGGCGGATCTACGGCGCGGTCTTCGCGGTCTCCTCACTGCTCACCCCCTTCTTCTTCGGCGTGGTCATCGGCGGCATCGCCGCCGGCCGGGTCGCGCCCGGGACCACGGCCTCCTCCGACGCCTGGGCCAATCCCACCTCCATCGTTGCCGGGCTGCTCACTGTCGCGGCCACCGCGTACCTCGGCGCCGTCTTCCTCACCGCGGACGCGCGCCGCTTCGGAGCCGACGACCTGGTCCGGTACTTCCGGCTCCGAGCGCTCTGCAGCCTCGGAGTCATCGTGGTGCTGGCGGTCATCGGCATCCCCGTCACCCACCACGACGCCGCCCACGTCCGGCACGGCCTCACCCATGGGGCCGGGTTGGCGCTCGTGATCCTCGCTGCCCTCGCCGCCGCCCTTACCGCACTGCTGCTCGCGCGGCGGGAGTACCGCTGGTGCCGCTGCACCTCGGTGGCCGGCGTCGCCCTGACCGTGGGCGCCTGGGGCCTCGCCCAGCGCCCGTACCTGCTGCCCACCTCGTTGACGGTGGCACAGGCCGCTGGAGCCGCCCACACGTTGCGCTGGTTGGCGATCGTCACGGTGATCGCGGTCGTGGTGGTCGGGCCGGCCCTCGTCCTGCTCTACCGTCTCGACACGCTCGGCGAGCTGGAACCCCTCACCGACTCCGATACGCGAGGGGCTCAGGCACCGGGCGACAACCTCTAGCCCGACCGGGGACCCTCCGGTTCGGCCGCTGTCCGGCGCGGACCAGTGGGCGTTCAGCGCAGCCGGTCGATCGGGTTGCCGTCGTGGTGGCGCAGCTCGCCGAAGTCCTGGGGGCGCAGCCGGAAGAGCGCCGCCCGTAGAACTTGGTGTTGCCATGGGCTCCCGTTCTCGGGTGTTCGCACGTCACAGGACCGCGATGGGATTGACCGGTGATCCGGTGGCGCCGGGAAGCCGGAGCGGGGCGATCACGCAGAGGAACGACCAGCGGCCCTGCTCCTCGCAGATCGGCACCAGATCCTCGAACTGCAGGTAGTCCAGCAGGTGCAGGCCCATGGCGTGGATGCCGAGAACGTGCACCGGGAAGGCCACCCCCTCCGTGGTACTGGGAGCGGTGTCGCTGTTGCCGTCGCTGCCGAGCGCCGCGACCTGCCGGTCCGCCAGGAACCCCATGGCCGTGGGGTGGAGCCCGGCGCGAGCCTCGGCCGCGTTCCACGGCCCGAGTTCGCGCTGACGGCGGCGATGGCCGACCCGCACGAAGAGCAGGTCCCCCCGGGTGACTCGCAGATGCTGCGCGCTCTCGGCGGCGGCCAGTTCCTCTCCGGTCACGTGGTCGCCGGGTTCGAGCCACGGCACGCCGCGCAGACGAGGAATGTCGAGCAGCACGCCGCGGCCGACGATTCCGTCCCGCGCCACGTCGATGGACAGCTTCGTCGCCCCGGTCGCGGTCAGGCTGCTCGCGGCCACGCCGTTGTGCAGGGTGCCGTCGTAGACGACATGGCACAGGGCGTCGATGTGGCCGTCGGCGTCGCCGTGCACGTTCATGGCGAAGCGGTCCGAGGCGAACTGCAGGCCGTTCGCCTCGATGCTGCCGTCGACGACGCCGGTCATCTGGTGCTCGCACGGCTCGGGGTTGCCGGGGCGCGCCCGGGTTTCCAGGACGGCGGCGAGCGAGACGGTTCGACCTGATCGGACCTCACCGGCAGCTGCCAGCACCTGCGTCGGTGTGAGGGTGTCCAGTGCCCCGCGGTCGGCGGTGCCCCGGACGGCCTCGCGTCGCACGCGCTGGTAGAGCGCGCGGAACTCGGCCGAACTCAGCGGTGGTGGGCCGGGGGATCCTGTGCGGGTCGCCATGGATGCTCAGCGAGCCTGTTCCCGGTCGAGTGCCGCGTCGAGGGTGGTGGCGGCCATGATCAGCGAGAGATGGGTGAACGCCTGGGGGAAGTTGCCCAGTTGCTCCCCGCTCGGCCCGATCTCCTCGGCGAAGAGACCGACGTGGTTGGCGTAGGTCTGCATCTTCTCGAAGGCGTAGCGCCCCTGCTCGGTCCGGCCGGCCCGGGCCATCGCATCGACGTAGAGGAAGGTGCAGAGGCTGAACGTGCCCTCGGAGCCTCGTAGACCGTCGGGCGAGGCGGCCGGGTCGTAGCGGTAGACGAGGCTGTCGGAGACGAGTTTGCGGTCGATGGCGTCCAGCGTGGACAGCCAGCCCGGGCCCTTGGGCGCGAGGAAGCCGACCCGGGGGATGAGCAGCAAGGACGCGTCCAGCACGTCCCCGTCGTAGTGCTGGACGAGAGCCTGCTCCTTGTCGCTCCACCCGCGGGTCATCACCTGCTCGAGGATGGCGTCGCGGGCGGTGGTCCAGCGCGCGAGGTCGGCGGGCCTGCTGAACTCGGTGGCCAGACGGAGCCCGGCGTCGAAGGCGGCCCAGCACATCACCCGGCTGTAGGTGAAGTCCTTGCGTCCGCCGCGGGTCTCCCAGATGCCCTCGTCGGGACGGTCCCAGGAGTCGGCGAGCCAGTCCAGGGCGGCGGCGAGCCCCTTCCACCCGTGATAGCCCGTGTGCTGGCCCACGGTGCCGCCCTCGGCCAGGGCGTAGAGCACCTCGCCGTAGATGTCGAGCTGCAACTGGTCCATGGCGGCGTTGCCGGCCCGGACCGGGGCCGAGCCGCGGTAGCCCTCGAAGTGGTCGAGGATCACCTCGGGGATGTCGGGATCGCCGTCGACCCGGTACATGATCTGCAGACGCTCGCCGTCGGACCCCGCTCGTTCGGCCAGGCGGTCGCGCAGCCAGTGGGTGAACCGGGTGGCCTCCTCGGCGAATCCGAGGTCGAGCAGCGCTCGGACGGACAGCGAGCCGTCACGGACCCAGGTGTAGCGGTAGTCCCAGTTGCGCTCGCCACCGATCTGCTCGGGAAGGCCCATGGTCGCCGCGGCGACCGGGGCGCCCGTGGGGTGGTAGGTGAGGAGTTTGAGCGTGATGGCGGAGCGGCCCACCATGTTCGGCCATCGGCCGCGGTAGGTGGAGGTGCGCAGCCAGCCCTGCCAGAAGTTGCCGATGTCGAAGAGCCGGTCACTGAGCTCCTCCACGGTGATCGGCGCGGGCGGGGCCCCGTCCGGGACGCAGACGGTGAAGGCGGCACCCGCCAGCTCCCTGGCGTTCAGCGTGACCTCTCCGCGCACGTCGTTCCCGTTGCGTTCCACGGGGAAGGTGCTCTGCAGGTATCCGGCCAGTTCCGGGGCGTGGAACACCGCGGTCTCGCCCTGGAGATCGAGTTCGTGAGGGGCACGGCCGTAGTCGAACCGCGGACGGCAGTCCAGGACGAACCGCACAGTGCCCCGCACCGCGCGCACGACGCGAATCAGCGTGTGCCGGTCGGTGGGCGTGCCCGTCCGGTCGGGTGGCATGCAGTCGATCACCTCGCCGACCCCGTCGGGGGACATGAACCGGGTCACCAGGACGGCGGTGTCGGGGTAGTAGAGCTGCTTGTACGTGACATCCGCCTCCTCCGGGGCGAAGAGGAAGTAGCAGCCCCGGTCGTGGTCGAGCAGGGCGGCGAAGATGCTGGGTGAGTCGAACCGAGGAGCTGCGAACCAGTCGACGACCCCTTGGGACGAGACGAGCGCGGCGGTCTGCAGGTCGCCCACCAGACCGTGGTCGGCGATAGGCGGATAGCGGTCCATGGTGTCTCCGCGATCTCGGGAAGATCCCCTGCGTTCCACTATCCGACCAGCCGCGAGCATGCGCTCCACGTCTGTTGCCGATGATCCCGGAATCCGCTGTGACCAGGCAGGACGTGCCTGCCCACCGGGTACTCCGGATGGACCAGTCACGTGCCTGCCAGGCATCGGCGGGCACGACCGGGACAGGCCTCGGCCTGTCCCGGTCGTGCCCGGAGAGCGGTACCGGACGAGCCGCTCGGCTTGCCGACGATCGTCCCCGCGGTGGGTGTCCTCACGCTCAGGTTCCAACGAGCGATCTGGCGGCGGATCAGCATCCGAACCGGCCGCTGACACCCCCGGCAGCACTGCGGGAGGCGACAGCCCACGAGTGCTCGGAGGATCGTGGCATGGCAACGAAGCGCGCGGATCCACCGCGCCGGACGACGATCCTCGTGGTTCTGGGCGTTTCCGGGTCAGGCAAGAGCACGGTGGCGGCCATGCTGGCCGAACGGCTCGGGCTGTCCTTCCTGGAGACGGACGACCTCCACACCCCACAGGACCGGGCCAGGATGGCCGCCGGTCATCCGCTCGCCGATGCGGACCGGTGGCCGTGGCTCGGCCGGGTCACGCGGTGGATGGATGAACAGATCGCAAGCGGCGCGTCGGGCGTCGTGGCCTGCTCGGCGCTGAAGCGATCGTACCGGGACTATCTGCGGGACGGGCGGCCGGAGGTTCGGCTGCTGTACCTGCAGGGGAGCCGGGAGCTCATCGCGTCGCGGCTGGCCGCGCGGCGGGGCCACTTCTTCCCGGTCGAGCTGCTGGCGAGTCAGTTCGAGGACTTCGAGGAGCCGGCGGCGGACGAGCACCCGTACGTGGTGCCGCTCGCGGGTTCCCCGGAGCAGACCGTCGCCAGGGCGTTGGAGCTGCTCGGTGCCGACGGGCTCAGAACGTCACCGGACAGCTGAAGGGCGCCCGGCGCGCCAGGAATCGTCTCAAAGGGCGAACCCGCCGAGCTGTTCCAAAGGCGGGATCGTGTCTCGCTTGATTTGGACCCTGCGTGCCCGCACCCTGCCGATCGAGGGGCCCGGACTCGTCGGGCCGCCACGGCGCTCGGGCTCGTGGGTTGGATCCGCCCTCAGGCAGTGCGAGGAGGCCGCGTGCGCGAGAGCCGGACCGGACGGCAGCTGACACTGCGTCATGGGAGCCAGTCCGTGGTCGTCGTCGAGCTGGGCGGCGCCCTTCGGCACTACGCGATCGGCGAACGTCCGGTTCTCGACGGCTTCGCTGCCGACGGCCGGATCACGGGAGGACGCGGCCAACTCCTGGTGCCATGGCCGAACCGGGTCGGGGGCGGCCGCTACCGGTGGCACGGGCAGGACCTGCAACTTCCGCTGACCGAGCCGGTGAACGGCAACGCGATCCACGGTCTGCTCCGCTGGACCTCGTGGCAGGTGCTGGAGGTGGCGGACAGCCGAGCCGTGCTGGAAGTCACGCTGTGGCCGCAGCCCGGCTACCCCTTCCACCTGCGGATCCGAGCCGAGTACGTCCTGGGCGACGAGGGCCTCGAGGTGGCCGTGACCGCGCTGAACCAGGGCGCGAGCGTCGCGCCGTACGGCGTCGGCCAGCATCCTTACCTCACCGTCGGTACGGCCGCGGTCGACGAAGCGGTGCTGACCGTGCCGGCGCGGAGTTGGCTCCGTACCGACGACCTGGGCCTGCCCGTGGCCGCCGAACCGGTTGCGGGCACCCCGTACGACTTCCGCACACCGAGGGCGATCGGCGCCCAGCACCTGGACACCCCGTTCGGCGATCTCGACCGGGACGCCCGCGGTCGCGCCGTGGTACGCCTGGCCCACCCGTCGGGGGAACAGGGTACGGATGTCTGGCTCGGCGAGGGGGCGGACTTCCTGCAGGTGTACACCGGCGACACCCTGCCGGAGAGGGAACGTCGTCGGGCGGTCGCCATCGAACCGATGTCCTGCCCGCCGGACGCCTTCCGCAGCGGTACGTCGATCGTCGCCCTCGGACCGGGCGAGCGGCACACCGTCAGATGGGGCATCTCGCCATGGGAGAAGTGACTGCGGCCCATGCTCCTCGACCTCGTCGTCACCGGCCTGCCCACCTGAGGTACGCGGCCGCGCTCGTGACGTTGCTCTGCGCGACGTTCGCGCCCGCTCCGGCGGGAGCCGGCACGAGCCTCTATCAGCTCGTCCAGTGAATCGTCCTGGCCGGAGGGGACGTGAGGACGAACCGGATCCTCATCGGGGCGGTCCTGATCCTGGTGCTCGCCGTCGGCTCGCAGATCCTGGCGAGCCGGCTGCACAGCCCCGCCCTGATCGTCCCGCTGCCCGTCGGCTTCACCGCAGGCGCGCTGACCAGCGACGTCAATCCCCAGCGACTGGCCCCGAGCATCACGGCCGCTCCGTAGTCCAGGCCGAGCAGCGCACTCGTCTTCCACGCGGTCGACGCCAGTACCAGGGGTCGGTCCGGCAGGCGGGTCCAGCCCGTGCGGTCCGCCCGCGCGGCCTGAGGCCGGAAGGCGAACACGATGCCAGGGTGTTCGACGGCCCGAGGGTGACCAGCAGCGCTTCGGCCTCGTCCACGTCGACTTCGCGACGCGGCGGCGAACACCGAAGGCGTCGTACGCCTGGTGCCGGGACCTGATCGACCATCACCGACACCGGCACTCAAGGCAGCTCCGGGGTCCTTGGAGGGGCCGGGAGAGGAACTTGCTGTGCTCGCAGGCAGGGTGCATGCGCCGCACTCCCGACGGCTTCCGTCGCCCGTTCCCCGGATGGATACTTCTCGCCGTGACCTGATCACCCGGAGCCGGCAAGGCAGTTGAGCACTCCCGACGGAGCGGGAGGCGAGCGCCCCGCTCCGGACCCACCTGACCCGGCCGGAAGTGAGTACTGCTCATGATCAGTGGCGAGCCCGCGGGGCCCGGGAGAGCGACCGAGCCGGCCGTGCCGGTGCCGGTGGTGGCGGTGGCCGAGCTCCGGGGCCGGGTCGGCGGCGGCTGGATCGGTGCGCTGAGCCTGGCCAACCTGGCCGTCTTCCTGGGGTTCTTCACGCCGATCCAGATCCTGCTGCCGCTGCAGCTCGAACGCCTCGACGCCGCGCACAAGGCCGACCTGCTGTCGTGGGTCACCGGGGTCGGCGCGCTCGTCGCGATGCTCGTCAACCCGCTGGCCGGTGCGGTCTCGGACCGCACCACCTCCCGCTTCGGACGTCGTCGGCCGTGGATCGTGCTGGGTGCGCTGCTCGGCGCGGGCGGCCTGCTGTACACGGCGGGCCGGCACTCGCTGCCCGGTGTCATCGTCGGGTGGGCGCTGGCGCAGGCAGGGCTGAACGTCATGCTGGCGGGGGTCACCACGCCGGTCGTCGACCAAGTCCCGGTCGGGCAGCGGGCCGTGGTCTCCGGCTGGACGGGGATCAGCCAGTCGCTGGGGCTGGTGGCGGGCGCGGGGCTGGTGACGGTGCTCGGCGGCGGCGTCCTGGCCGGCTACGGCGGGACCGCGATCGCGGTCGTCGTGCTCGGGCTGCCCTTCGTCCTCTTCTGCCGCGACCCGGTTCTCCCGCCCGCGGCGCGTGCCCCGTTCGGCCTCCGGACGCTGGCCGCCGGCTACTGGGTCAGCCCCCGCCGGTACCCCGACTTCGGCTGGGCCTTCCTCACCCGTCTGCTGATCAATCTGGGCAACGCGATCGGCACCCTTTACCTGCTCTACTACCTGACCGACGCCGTGCACTACCCGTCGCCCGACAGCGGCGTCCTCGTCCTCACCGCCGTCTACACCGCGGCCGCGCTGCTCACCGCGATCCCCGCCGGTGCGATCTCGGACCGCACCGGCCGCCGCCGGGCGCTGGTCGTCTTCTCCTGCGTGGTGATGGCCGCCGCCGCGCTGCTCCTGGCGCTGTTCCACAGCTGGCCGGTCACCATCGTTGCGGCGTTCGTGCTCGGCGCGGGGTACGGCATCTATCTGGCCGTCGACCAGGCCCTGGTCACCCAGGTGCTGCCGGTCGCCGCCGACCACGCCAAGGACCTGGGCATCATCAACATCGCCAACTCCGGTCCCCAGGTGCTCGCTCCGGCCCTGGCCGCTCCCGTCGTGTCCCACCTGGGCGGCTACGGCGGTCTCTACGCCCTCACCGCCGTGGTCACCCTGCTCGCCGCCCCGCTGGTCCACCGCATCCGCGGCGTCGCCTGAACTCCGGCCGCCGACGGCGCAATTCGCTTGCCGTCGGCGGACGACGGCATCGACAATCCGGCCATGAGCGAGCAACGGGCCGGTGCGAAGGCCGCTTTCAGTGAGAAGCCCACGCTGGTCGGCGAGCGGGTGCTGCTGCGTCCCTTCCAGCTGGCAACGGACATCGACGTGCTGCGCGGCATGCTGGCCGACCCCGAGGTCGCCCGCTTCGCCAACGGGGACCCCGGCAACACCCCGCCCCCGCCCTGGGACGAGGACGCCGAGCGGCGGATGCGGGCGTGGTACGGCAGCCGCGCCGAGCAGGCCGACCGGCTGGACCTGGCGGTGGTCGACCGCGCCACCGGTCACTGTGTCGGCGAGGTGGTGCTCAACGAGTGGGAACCCGCCAACCGCAGTTGCAACTTCCGGATCGTCCTGGCCGAAGCCGGTCGCGACCGGGGCCTCGGCACCGAGGCGCTGCGCCTGATCGTCGGCCATGGCTTCGAGCGCCTGGGGCTGCACCGCATCTCGCTCGGTCTCTTCTCCTTCAATCCGCGCGCGCGACGCTGCTACGAGAAGGCCGGCTTCGTCCTGGAGGGCGTGCGTCGCCAGGCACACCGGTTCGGGGACGAGTGGGCGGACGATCTGGTGATGGCGATCCTGGCTCCCGAATGGGAGCAGCACCGCGGCCACCCGCAGGGGCGGTGACCGACGTGCTGGCCGGGCACCGTGCGGGAGCGTCGTCACCGCGCGGGCGCGCCTGGTCCGTAGGCTGACCGGCATGTCTGAGTCGTCGAACGCCGATCGGTCCACCACCGGGCAGGGCGCCGCCGAGCCGTCGGTCGCGTCCGCTGCCACCGGCGTCCTGCGCGGCGCCCGGGTGCTGCTGCGCCCGGCCACCGCCGAGGACGTCCCGGCGCTGGTCGCGATCCGCCGCACCCCCGAGGTGTACGAGCGCTGGCGCGGCGGCGAGGACCTGGCGGCGGCGGTGGCCGAGGACCTCGCCGAGCCGGGCAGCCACCCGCTCGCGATCCTCCACCGGGGCCGGGTGGCCGGGGCGATCCAGTGGTCGGAGGAGACCGAGCCGGAGTACCGCCATGCGAGCATCGACATCTACCTCGACCCGGCCCTGCACGGTCGCGGCCTCGGCACGGACGCCGTGCGCACGCTGGCCCGCCACTTGATCACCGACCGGGGCCACCACCGGCTGGTGATCGACCCGGCCGCGGACAACGCGCCGGCCATCCGCTGCTACACCAAGGTCGGCTTCCGCCCGGTCGGCGTGATGCGCCGCTACGAGCGTGGCGCGGACGGCAGTTGGCACGACGGCCTGCTGATGGATCTGCTCGCCGACGAGCTCACCCCCGACGAGCCGGACCGTGCCGAACCGGCCCCCGGCGAGCCGGTTCCCGGGGGAGCCGGCGGACAATGACCGGACCCACCCGGTGCCTCCCCGGCGGTCCGGGGCTAACCTGCACGGTCAGGGCCAACCGCAGTACCGGGGTTGGCCAATGGTCTAACAGGGGGTGGTGTGAGTGCAGGACGCGAACTCGGGCACCGTGGACGAGTGGCCCAGCGACGGCTCGACGTACCAGGCACCGACGGCCTGTCCGCTCTGCGCGGGCGAGCTGCGGCAGGTCGAGGTCGACGCGCACACCGACAGATCCGGCCGTCTGCTGGTGAAGGCCTTCGTGCCCGGGCGGGTCTTCGCGCGCAAGAGTTCCGTGGAGGCGCTGGCCTGCCGCGGTTGCGGGCACCTGATGCTCTTCATGGCGAACCCCGAGATCATGGACGGCCCGCCGCCGCGCACTCGTCGCTGGCGCTGACGGCCGGCAACGTGGGCTGCGGCTGCGGCTGCGGCTGCGGTGCCGGGGCCGGGTCGGGGCTGGGGTCGGGGCTGGGCGAGCGGATTTCCCGGACGCCCGGCCGGTGATGCCTACCGGCCGGTAGGTTGTGCTGTGGTGATCGCACCATCAGGCATTCGATGGCCTGGAGCCCAGGCACGATCGAGAGCGAGACCGGGAGAGGTGGGCGTCGGATGGCGGAGGACCAGCAGCGCGCGGCAGGCCGGGACGCGGCAACGGCTCCCGGTGCCGCCCCGGGTACGGCGGCCGAGGCCGCCGGGGTCACCGCGTTCTGGCAGCGGCTCGGTCTGCCCGGCCTGATCGACGTGCACACCCACTTCATGCCCGAGAACGTGCTGGCCAAGGTGTGGGCCTACTTCGATGCGGCCGGTCCGCTGATCGGCCGGGAGTGGGGCATCACCTACCGCGAGGACGAGGCCGAACGCCTGGCCGTGCTGCGGGGCTTCGGCGTCCGCGCGTTCACCGCGATGCTCTACCCGCACAAGGCGGGGATGGCCGAGTGGCTCAACGGCTGGGCGGCCGGGTTCGCCGCGCGGACCCCGGACTGCCTGCACACCGCGACCTTCTTCCCGGAGCCGGGCGCCGAGCGCTACGTGGCCGAGGCGGTCGACGGCGGTGCCCGGGTCTTCAAGGCCCACCTCCAGGTGGGCGGCTACGACCCGACCGATCCGCTGTTGGACGGCGTCTGGGGTCTGCTCGCCGAGCGCGGGATCCCGGTGGTCACCCACTGCGGCTCCGGGCCGGCACCGGGCAAGCACACCGGGCCCGGCCCGATGGCCGAGGTGATGGCCCGCCATCCGGCGCTCCCGCTGATCGTGGCCCATCTCGGACTGCCCGAGTACGCCGAGTTCCTCGACCTGGCGGCCAGGTACCCGGCGGTCCACCTGGACACCACGATGGCCTTCACCGAGTTCACCGAGCGGCATTCGCCGTTCCCGCCCGACCTTCGGCCGCGCCTGCTGCAGTTGGGGGACCGGATCCTGCTCGGCACCGACTACCCGAACATCCCGTACCCCTACCTGCACGCGCTGGACTCGCTGGCCGGGCTCGACCTCGGCGACGACTGGCTCCGCGCGGTCTGCTATCAGAACGCCGCCCGGCTCTTCGGGAGGTGAGCCCCGGGCCCGGTGCGTCCCGGCCCGCCCTTTCAGCCCGCGAGGTGCCGTTCCAGCGAGGCCATCTTCCGGGTCAGCCCGTCGGTGACGCCGGCCCGGTCGTCGATCTTGATCACCGTGCTGACCCGGCTGGCGAAGGGCTTCACCGCCTCCACGGCCTCCTTGATCAGGCTCATCACCTCGTCCCAGTCGCCCTCGATCGAGGTGAACATCGCGTCGGTCTGATTCGGCAGCCCACTGGCCCGGACGACCCGTACGGCGGCGGCCACGGCCTCGGCCACGTCCTCACCGATGCCGAGCGGGGTGACGCTGAACGCGGCGATCATGATTCCTCCAAAGCGACGAGTGAGTCCGGCCCTGGGCAGCGGCCTGACGATTCGAGCCGGTCGCCAGCATGCTGTCACACCCGGGACGGGCAACCGGTGTTCGCCCACGGGCCGTCAGCCACCGTAGACACCGCGGCAGATCCTGGCCTGATCGGAGTCGGCCGGCCACCGCCCGTAGGTCTGTGCCAAGCCGCAGACCCCGGTGCCGCCTGCCCCGCCTGCCCCGCCGGTCCCGCCGCCGACCGCGGGGCCGCCACCGGCCGGTGTGCCGGGCGCCGAGCCGCCCGCGGACCCGGGCCCACTGTCGGACGGCCTGGGCGGCGGCGCCGGTGAGGGCGCCGGACGTGCCGCGGTCGGCGGCCCGCCACGCCCGGGACGGCTCGCATGTCCGGCCGGGCCCCG
Source organism: Kitasatospora sp. NBC_01302 (assembly GCF_035976515.1). Classification (NCBI taxonomy): domain Bacteria; kingdom Bacillati; phylum Actinomycetota; class Actinomycetes; order Kitasatosporales; family Streptomycetaceae; genus Kitasatospora; species Kitasatospora sp. NBC_01302. The sequence goes on along the minus strand of NZ_CP108404.1, from coordinate 1,384,326 downwards.
CGTCGCCCCCGAGCCCGACCCATCGGGGTGCGCGGGCCGGAGCGGTGGAGGTCCGGTCGGTCCGGGTGACTGGTCGTCCTCGGCCGTCGAACTGCTGCCCGGCGTCTCGGCCCGGTTCGGCTCGGCCGAACCGCCCGACGGGGCCGAGGGGGAGCCGGGGCTGTCGGCCGCCGACGACAGCCCGGTCCCAGCGCCGGGCGACACCGGCGCGCTGCCCGCCCGCTGCTCCTCGCGCAGCTCGAAGCTGTCGCTCGGCGCCACGTGCGACCGAACGGGCGGTGGCGCCCCGGCCGTGGCCGTCCCGCTCGGCCCGGGCGACCCGGCAAGGGACGACATCGGAGTCGCAGGGTCGTCGAGCCGGGCGGGCACCTGCTCCTCGCAGCCCGCCACGGTCAGCGCGACGGCGCAGCCCAGTCCGGCGACGACGGCCCGCAGCAGCGCGCGGCGCAGCGGCCGGGGCATGCGTCGGTCATCGCGGGCTGGACGGGGGAGAGAAGCGAGGTCATGGTCCATGCCGGTTCAACGAGCCGGCGGGCCGGCAGGAGACCGGCCGTCAACTCCCGTCCCCCGACGTCATCCGCCAGTCCCCGGGCCCGCCCAGGTTTCCCGGTGTTTCCCCGCGGTGTTTCCTGCCCCGGTCGCACGGTGTTTCCCACCGGGTTTCCCGCAGGGCCCGTTTCCCAGCCTCGACGGGAAACGGGAAACCCATCGACACCGCCTGCGGACTGCCGCATGTTGGCCGTGCCGGAACCACCGGCCCCGCAGAGACTCCCGGAGAGGCACCCACCATGAACGATCCCGCCGCCACCGTCAGCTCCAGCCTCCGGGCCCGGTCGCCTCGCCGCAGGTGACCGTGCTCGGCCCGATCCTCGCTCCTTCTCAACTCCACAGCGGATTCCACCGGCCCAGGCGCTCCGCAGTCGAACGGGCACGTTGGTACCGGCCGCTCCGTTGTCAGGACGGGATGAACGCCGCCGAGGCGGCAGCAGTGGAGCAACCAGGCAGGCCGACATCTTCGGCAGGCGGCATCTACAGTCGGAAGTGGGCGATGAACATATTCCTCGGGGTGGTGGCGGCGGTACCCGCGCTGCTCCTCATCGATCAGGCCTTGCTGTGGATGGAGCGGCACGGCTGGATCTACTGGCGAAAACGCGAGGCTGAAGTCGGCGCCGGGTCGATGTTCAGCGTGATCAACGAGATTCACACCCTGCTCTCCCCGAGCCAGCGGCACGTGGCCGAGGAGAAGGAGCGGCGACTGGTCCTTCGTGAGGACGTGGAGCCGGGCGCTCCGCTCGATCGCCGGATCGACCTCGGCTCCGGGCGTGTGGTCATCCGCCGGCCGCCGCCCGTTGTTGCGGACCGGCACGAGACACCCTGATCGGCCGTCCTGGTCGAGCCCACTGAACGACCGACCCCGGCTCCCACCCCGCCACCGGTCTGCGGCAGACTTCGACCGTGCGTACCGACTCCGAGGAGCCCAGGCGGCTACGGGCCATCCGTCACGTCGCTGCCCGGTCCACCGGAGTACCGGTCGATCCGCAGCTGCGGCTGACGCTGAACTTCCACCCCGACCGCTTGGTGGGCGGTCGGCCCGTCCTGCGCGCGATGGCGGCCGACGGGGTGTACCGGTCGCAGTTCGTGACCGGGACCAGCAATGGCGGGTTGACCGCCCGTCAGGGCGGCGACCGCTGGCGGTGGGAGCAGCGGATCTTCGGCGGGGCCTATGACGACGCGCCCGCCGATGAGCGCCCGATCTACGGGGCGCTGAACTTCCGACGCCAAGTGGTGGGTGCGGCGCCGCGGTTCGGGTCGGCGCACTTCCGCCTGGCGTGCGAAGCACTCACCCGGGCCACCTTCTGCTACCCGGACAGCGCCGCCGAGCCCGAGGACTTCGGCGTCGCGTCGGCAATGTCACTGGTGGAGCTGGCCGCCGCCGACAGCAGGGACGCCCTGGACGACTACATCGAGGCCCAGGTGCACGGGCCCGTCCTGTTCGACCAGCACGTGGAGGCGCTGGTTCTGGACCCGTGCTACCAGGGGACGGAGGTCGAGGCCGCCGCTCGCCTGCTGCCCTGCCGGGTCGAGTGGCACGGCGGCTACCGGCTCGGAGTCGAGGAACTCCGGCGCCACCCGGAGTTCCGGGGGCAGGAGTTCGTGGACCTCGGGGCCGAGCTGGCCGAGGACGGGCTCCTCGACCCGGGCATCATCGGAGCAGCCGCACGCACCGGCCGCTACGACGAGCAGGCACTCAAGCGGGTCTGGCACTACCTGGCTCGCTTCGGCGCCGCACCTGCCGCGGCCGTCCCACCTGGCCCGGCCACCGAGGCTGCCCCCATCGTCCACGTGGCCTGAGCGGCCGGAGCCCTGGACCGGCGCCCCGGAGGCCTCAGCCGGCCGCGATGCCGAGGGCAGCGTGGATCGCGCGGACGATCCGCTCGTCCGTTCCGTTCATGGCCATCCGATTCTTCGTCAGCGCGAAGGAGAAGCGGTGCAGCGGATCGGCGTAGGCCCCGCTGCCCCCGGAGCCGCTCATGCCGAACGCCTGGTCACCGGTGCGGATGCCCGATCCTGGACCGCCGAGCATGAAGCCGTAGGACTTCGGTATCGGCAGTCCGAGTATCCGGTCGACCCCGAGGGTGCGCGGGGCGGTGGCCGTCTTCAGTGCGGCGTCGGAGAGCAGCCGGACGCCGTCGACCTCGCCACAGGCGAGCATCGCGTACATCCGGGCGGCGGCCCGGGCGGTCAGGGTGCTGTTGGCCGGCAGCGCGGTACGCCGGAAGTCGGCCCGGTTCGCGAGTTCGGCCACCGGGGAGACCGTCCGCGGCGCGCACACCAGGAAGGGCGAGTCGTCCGGCATGGCGGCCAGCCGGGCCGCCCAGGTGCCGTCGTAGCAGGTGGCCAGCCGGGGCAGCAGCTGGTCGGGGACCGAGAAGAGCAGGGTGTCGGCGACGCCGAGCGGGGCGGCGAGTTCGTCGCGGAGCAGCTGCTCACAGCTGCGGCCAGTACTCCGGTGCAGGATCTCGGCGAGCAGCACGCCAAAGGTCCATGCGTGGTAGCCCGTGGCGGTGCCCGGGGCCCACAGCGGTGGCTGCGCGGCCAGCCACGCGGCGACGGTCGGTGGGTCGAGCAGTTCCTCCGGGGACAGGTCGGGGCGCAGCTGGGGCACTCCGGCGGAGTGCGAGAGCAACTGGCCCAGGGTGATCTGCTGCTTGCCCTGCGCCCCGAACTCCGGCCAGTAGCTGCTGATCGGAGCGTCGTAGTCGAGTATCCGCTGGTCGACCAGGACGGCCACCAGCGTTGCGGCGACCCCCTTGCCGGTCGACCAGGAGGGCACCAGGGTCTCGCCCTCCATCAGCGCCCCGCTCGCCACGTCGGCGAGGCCCGACCAGGCGTCGACCACGAGCTCCCCGTCAAGGTAGGCGGCGACCTGGATGCCGGTCTCCTCGCCGGTGACGGTGAGTTCGTCGAGGATCTCCTGCACCCTGGTCTGTGCCGGGTTGCTCGGTGCTGTCACAGTCAAGTCCGCCTCCGGATCCGTGTGATCGGGTCTGCTGACGACCCGTCACGGATCCTAGCCCCCGGCCTTGCGCTCAGAACCGTGGGATCACAACTGTGCGCTCAGAACTGTGGGATCACAGCTGTGGGATCACCGCGCTGCCGTACAGGTCGATGGTCGTCTCGATCGCGTCGTGCATCGCGTAGACGGCGAACTGGTCGACGCCGAGCGAGCGCAACTGCTCCAGCCGGGCGAGGTGGGCGGCCGGCGGGCCGATCAGGCAGAACCGGTCCACGATCTCGTCCGGCACGAACCCGGTGTCGGGGTTGTCCGCGCGTCCGTGGTGGCTGTAGTCGTAGCCCTGCCGGTCCTTGATGTAGGCGGTGAGCGCCTCCGGGACCAGGTCCGAGTGCTCGCCGTAGTGGGTGACCAGGTCGGCGACGTGGTTGCCCACCATGCCCCCGAACCAGCGGCACTGTTCACGGGCGTGGGCCAGCGCGGCCGGAGAGTCGTCCGCCGTGACGTAGGCCGGGGCCGCGACGCAGATGCGCACCGAGTCCGGGTCTCGACCGGCGGCCGTCGCGGCCGACCGCACCGCCTTGATCATGTATTCGGTCAGATACGGGTCGGCCAGTTGCAGGATGAAGCCGTCCGCCTGGCGGCCGGTCAGCTCCAGGGCCCTGGGGCCGTAGGCGCCCATCCAGATCGGCAGGTGGCCGTCCCTGACCCAGGGCAGGCGCAGTTCGGTGCCGTCGACCACCACCGGGCGTCCCTCGGCCAGCTCCTTGATCGCGTGCATGGCCTCGCTGAGCCGGGCCAGGGTGGCCGGGCGCCGCCCGGCCACCCGCATCGCGGAGTCCCCGCGCCCGATGCCGCAGACGGTCCGGTTGCCGAACATGTCGTTGAGGGTCGCGAAGAGCGAGGCGGTCACCTCCCAGGTCCGGGTGGAGGGATTGGTGACCATCGGCCCCACTGTCAGCCGCTCGGTCCGAGCGAGGATCTGACTGTAGATCACGAAGGGCTCCTGCCAGAGCACACAGGAGTCGAAGGTCCAGCCATGGCTGAAGCCGGCCGCCTCGGCGCGTTGCATCCGCTCCACCAGCAGTCGGGCGGGCGGGTCGGTCTGCAGCACGAGTCCGATGTCCATGCACGGGGTCCGTTCGTCGAAGGGGTGGGCAACCCGGAGCGGGCACCCGGGTTCGGTGCGGGGACGTGGTGCGCGGGAAGGCCTGCCCGGGTCAGCCCAGGTACTGGCAGGTACCCCGTCGCAGGAAACCCCCGTGCCCGGCGCGGCCGAGCCAGCGGCCGTCCTCCAGGATCACGGTGCCGCGCGACAGCACGGTCTCCACCCGGCCGGTGACCTGCCGTCCCTCGTAGGCGGAGTAGTCGACGTTCATGTGGTGGGTGGCGGCCGAGATGGTCTGGGTCGCGGCGGGGTCGTAGATCACCACGTCGGCGTCGGCGCCGGGCGCGATGGTGCCCTTGCGCGGGTAGAGGCCGAACATCCGGGCGGGCGCGGCGCAGGCGATCTCGATCCAGCGCCGTCGGGAGATCCGGCCCTCCACCACCGCCTGGTGCAGCAGGTCCATCCGGTTCTCCACGCCGGGCAGCCCGTTGGGGATCTTCGAGAAGTCCCCGCGCCCCAGGTCCTTCTGGCCGACGAAGCAGAACGGGCAGTGGTCGGTCGAGACGACCTGGAGGTCGTCCGTGCGCAGGCCCTTCCACAGCTCCGCCTGGTGTTCGCGCGGGCGCAGCGGGGTGGAGCAGACGTACTTGGCGCCCTCGAAGTCGGGCTCGGCGAGGTTGTCGGTGGAGAGGAAGAGGTACTGCGGGCAGGTCTCGCCGAAGACCGGCAGCCCCTGGTCCCGGGCCGCAGTCAGCTCGGCCAGTGCGGAGGCGGCGGAGACGTGCACCACGTAGAGCGGTGAGCCGGCCACCTGGGCGAGCTTGATCGCCCGGTGGGTCGCTTCCGCCTCCAACAGCTCCCGGCGCACCTCGCCGTGATAGCGCGGGTCGGTGTGGCCGGCCGCCAGTGCCTGCGCGACCAGGACGTCGATCGCGATGCCGTTCTCGGCGTGCATCATGATCAGCCCGCCGTTTCCGGCGCAGCGCTGCATCGCCCGCAGGATCCTGCCGTCGTCGCTGTAGAAGACGCCGGGGTAGGCCATGAAGAGCTTGAAGGAGGTCGATTCACCGCTCTCGGTGAGCAGGTCCAGTTCCTTCAGCACGTCGTCGGTGACGTCCGAGACGATGGTGTGGAAGGCGTAGTCGATCGCGCAGTTGCCCTCGGCCTTGGCGTGCCAGCTGTCCAGTCCCGCCCGCAGCGAGCCACCCACCTGCTGCACGGCGAAGTCCACGATGGTCGTGGTGCCGCCCCAGGCTGCCGCCCGGGTACCGGTCTCGAAGCTGTCCGACGCTTTGGTCCCGCCGAACGGCAATTCCATATGGGTGTGGGCATCCACCCCGCCGGGGATGACGTACCGCCCCTGGGCGTCGATCACCCGGTCCGCCTGCCAGCCGGCCGCCACCTCGCTGCCTGTGCTGGCGAGTGCCACGATCCGCTGGTCCTCGATCAGCACGTCCGCCGTGAGTTCCTCGGCGGCGGTGATCACCAGTCCGCCGCTGATCAGGGTGCGCGTCATGCTCCTGCCTCCGTTCCGGCGGCGGCCCGCCGCAGCGCCTCGATGAGCAGCTCCGCGCCCTCGCGGGCCTCGTCCTCGGTGAGGGAGAGCGGCGGGGCGATCCGCAGCGCGTCCCCGGCCCGGCCGCCCTTGCCGATCAGCAGCCCGAGGGACCGCGCGTGTTCGAGGACGGCGGTGGCTGCGGCGGCATCCGTCAGCGCGACGCCGAGCATCAGGCCGCGGCCCCGGATCTCGCGCACGATCGGTGACTCCAGCCGGGCGGCCTCCAGTTGGGCCCGCAGCAGTGCTCCGGTGCGGCGGGCGTTGGCCTGCAGGTCGTGCTCCAGCAGGTAGCGCAGGTTGGCCAGGGCGGCCACGCAGGTGATGGGGCTGCCGCCGAAGGTGGAGATGGAGTTGGCGCCCAGGCAGTCCATCACCTCCGCGCGGGCCACCACCCCGCCCATGGACATCCCGTTCGCGATGCCCTTGGCGAAGGTGAGGATGTCCGGTGGGCCTGCCTGGCCGTGCGCCTGCCAGCCCCAGAAGTGGTCACCGGTACGGCCCCAGCCGGTCTGCACCTCATCGCTGATCCACAGGATGCCGTGCTGGTCCAGGACCTCCTTGAAGGCGGCGAGCAGACCGTCCGGCCCGTGGGTGAAGCCGCCGACACCCTGGATCGGCTCGGCGATCAGCGCGGCCACCGTCCCCTCGGCCTGGCCCAGCATCTCCTTGAGGTCCGTCACGCAGGCCGCGATGAACTCGGCGTCGGTCAGCCGCGCGTAGGGCCCGCTGTCACGGACCCCGCCGTGCACGAAGAGGGTCTGCAGCGGCGAGAGGCTGGTGGGGGACCAGCTGGTGTTGCCGGTGATGCCCACGGTGGAGAAGGAGCGGCCGTGGTAGCTGTTGCGCAGCGCGAGGATCTGGTTGGAGCGCCGGAAGGTGGTGGCCAGCAGCAGTGCGGCGTCATTGGCCTCCGTGCCCGAGGAGGTGAAGAACACCTTGGCGTCCGGGATGCCGGACAACGCGGCGATCTCCTCGGCCAGTTCGACCATCGCCGAGGAGAGGTAGAGGGTGGAGGTGTGCAGGATCCGGCCGGCCTGCTCGGCCACCGCCTTGGTCACCTCGGGCAGCGCGTGAGCCGTCATCGTGGTCAGGATGCCGCCGAAGAAGTCCAGGTAGCGGTTGCCCTCGGCATCCCAGACGTACCGGCCCTCGCCGTGCGTCAGCTCGATCGGCTCGCGGTAGTAGGTGGCCAGCCAGGCCGGCAGCACGGCCCGGTGCCGCGCCCGCAAGCCGGCGGTCGGGAGGTCGGTCGTGGTCATCGGATGGAGCCCTCCTCGGTCTGCGGGTTCGCATGCGTGCGGCGTCGCCGTCTGCAGGGTCGAGTGTCTGCGCGGTCGACTGGCCTGGTCGAGTGCCCGGCGCCGGTCGCTCAGGCCTGGGTGAGCGGCCCGTACGCGTCGGGCCTGCGGTCGCGGTAGAACGCCCACTGCTGGCGGACCTCTTCGATCAGCCCGAGGTCCAGGTCCCGGACCAGCAGCTCCTCCTCCTTGTCGGAGGCCACCTCGCCGACGAACTGACCGCGCGGGTCCACGAAGTACGAGCTGCCGTAGAAGTCGTTGTCGCCGTACTCCTCCACGCCGACCCGGTTGATCGCCGCCACGAAGTACTCGTTGGCCACGGCCGCGGCCGGCTGTTCCAGCTGCCACAGATAGCCGGACAGGCCGCGGCTGGTCGCGGAGGGGTTGTAGACGATCTGCGCCCCGGCGAGCCCGAGCGCCCGCCAGCCCTCGGGGAAGTGCCGGTCGTAGCAGATGTAGACACCGACCTTGCCGACCGCGGTGTCGAAGACCGGCCAGCCGAGGTTGCCGGGCTTGAAGTAGTACTTCTCCCAGAAGCCCTTGACCTGCGGGATGTGGTGCTTGCGGTACTTGCCCAGGAAGGTGCCGTCGGCGTCGATCACGGCGGCGGTGTTGTAGTACACCCCGCTCTGCTCCACCTCGTAGACGGGCACGACCATGACCAGGCCCAGTTCGGCGGCCAACGCGCACATCCGGGTCACGGTGGGCCCGTCCGGGACGGGCTCGGCCCACCGGTAGTGCTCCGGCTCCTGGACCTGGCAGAAGTAGGGGGCGTTGAAGACCTCCTGGAACCCGATGATCCGCGCCCCCTGGGCGGCCGCCTCCCGGGCGTACCGCTCATGGAGATCCAGCATCGAGGACTGCTCGCCCGTCCAACGGGTCTGGACGAGGGCGGCGCGGACGATCTGGGACTGCGACATGGGAAGCGCTCCTGAATCAGTGAGAGCTGATGGGGCCTGGAGCTGTCGGGGCCGGGGCCGTCGGGACGGGTCGTTGACGTGCCAACGACCTGGACGTCCCCGCGTCACTCCGACGTTCGGGTGACAGTCGGCGATCGAGTGACCGACCGGGAACCGGGGGACGGCTGTGACGGGAGGCTGCGACGGGTGTCCTTGCAGACTCCCCAGCCGGCAGCGGACCGAACCCCGACAACCTGTCAGGTCTCCCCGCCTCTCGCTCCCACCCGGCTGACATCCCGCCAGTGGACGCGCCGGCGGGGCACCGGGTGCGAGCCGCCGGTCCCGGTCCCCGCTTCACGGGGAGGCCTTCTGCATCTCGGCGGTCCTGCTCCCACAGGCGTTCGGCAGCGAGGGATGGCGCCCCAGGACCACCACGCCTCCCAGCATCGCCAGCAGCCCGACCACCTCCCAGGCCAGCGCCCCCGGTGTGACCCGCAGCCGGTCGCCGAGGAACCCCACCGCGCAGACGATCCCGGCCAGCGGCTGCGCCGCGGTCAGCGCCGGCAGCGACATCCGCAGCGGTGCCACCTCGAAGGCGCTCTGCACCAGGAGCAGCCCGAAAGCCCCGAGGCCCACCACCGCGTACGGCTCCCAGTGGCCCAGCACCGCCGCCACCCCGCCGGCGTCGATCCGGCTGGCGGTGGCGCGGGTGAGCGCGTCCTGCAGGCCGTAGAGCAGCCCGGCCGCCAGGGCGAGGACGGTCGCCTCCTCGAAGCGCGGCAGGCGCCGCCCGAAGGAGACCAGCAGCAGGGCCAGACCCGCCACCACGCCGAAGACCAGCCAGTGCCGCAGCTCGCCCGCCTGCGGCCTGCCCTCCCGGGGATCACCGGCCAGGATGAACGCCGTCACCCCGAGGCCCAGCACCACCACCCCGCCCCAGCCCGAACGCCCCAGCCGCTGTCTGCTCAGCACGCTGGCCAGGGCCATGGCGAAGGCGAGATTGGTGGTGAGCAGCGGCTCCACCAGGGAGACCTCACCCAGGGCGAGCGCCCAGGCGCTGAGCACCAGGCCGGTCACCATGGCTGCGATGCCCGCCAGCCACTCGGGCATCTTCAGCAGGTCCAGCAGCAGCCGCCAACGCAGCAGGTCGGCGCGCGGGGCCCGCTGCGCCGCGTGCTGCTGGAGCACGAAGCCCAGGCCCAGGCAGCAGCCCGCGCCGATCGCCAACAGGAAGACCGTCACGCAGGATCACCCGGTCGTCGTGTGGTCCGAGCGCGTCGCGCCGGGACCGGCCGCAGCCGGTTCGGCACGACGCTCGATTGGCGGCCAGCCTACCGCCACCCCGATGGTGCGGCGCCGTGCGTGCGGGAGGGAGCACGCGTCGGGAGGCGGCGCCCAGTGGCCGGGCCGGGTGGGCGTCGATAATGGAGGTGGACTCTCCGTGGGTGGCCTCTGGGGCCGACGTTTCCGGGGGCTGCCGGCCTCCCGCCGGCCGGGCTGGTGGAGGAGGTAACGATGATCGTCCGGATCTGGGAGGCGCGGGTCGCGCCGAAGCTGGTGACCGAGTTCTGCGCGGTGATCCAGTCGGAGATGCTGCCGCAGTTGGCGGGACTCGACGGCTGTCTCGGCGGCGAACTGCTGTGCTCGCTCTCCGGAGGCCCGCACCGGGTGCTGGTGGTGACCAGGTGGCGGGACGAGGAGGCGCTGCGCGGCTACGCCGGTCCGGCATGGGCGAAGCGGCCGGTCTGGTCGGACGAGGAACGGACCTATCTGGAGCAGCCGCCCGAGGTGGCTCACTTCACGGTGCTCAGCAGCCCGTGACCGCGGGGCGATCGCGCCGGAGTCCCAGGGTCCGGACGCCGCCCGTGCAGCCCGAGCCATCGGCCACCAGCGCTCACCCCGTGCTCACCGGCCGGCGGACCGTAGGCTGAGCGCATGACCGCCCCTGACGCTCCTGCCGTCGCCACCCCAGTCACAGCCCCAACCCCAGCCCCTGCCGGTGTCGATGCCGCGCCCGTGCTCAGCGCGGAGTTCCTCGCCTTCTGGGCGGAGCGCCACCTCTGCACCCTGACCACGCTGCGGCCCAACGGCACCCCGCACGTTGTCCCGGTCGGCGCCACCTACGACCCGGCCACCGGCATCGCCCGGGTGATCACCAGCAGCGGCAGCCGCAAGGCGCGCAACGTCCTGGCGGCCGGGGAGGCGGGCGCGCGGGTGGCGCTCTGTCAGGTGGACGGCGCCCGGTGGGCGACCCTCGAAGGTCGGGCCGTGGTGCGCCAGGACGCCGAGTCGGTGGCCGATGCCGAGGAGCGCTACACACGGCGCTACCGCGCGCCGCGCCCCAACCCGGAGCGGGTGGTGATCGAGGTCAAGGTGACCCGGGTGCTCGGCCGCGGCACCGGCCCGGGTCCGGCGGCCTCCTGACCCGGCCGTCTCCTGCCCCGGCCGTCCTCGGCCGCCTCTTACCGAGGCCCGAGCGACCGGGGCCCGGGCGATCGGACCCGACGCCTCACGGCCTCCCGGACGGGCCCTTGCCGGCCGGTCCGGCGGCGGCCTCCCGCAGGGCGCGCAGCACCGTCGCCTCGATGCCCAGCGCGCGGGCCCGGACCAGCACCGGGTGGGCCCGCACCGCTGCCCCGGCCCGCACATAGGCCTCCCAGCGGCGGTCGAACTCGGCCTGCTCGCCCGCCTCCCAGGTGCACCGCTGGACGGCCTGCCAGGTCGCGGGGAACGCCGCGCGCCGTCGGCCGCGCACGGCGAGTGCATGATCGCCGACCGCCCGGTCGGCGCTGAGCACCTCCTGCTGAAGGGCTATCAGATCGGCTGGCAGCGAGAGGAGTTCGGTCGGCGCGGTGATCACGGCGGATACCTTAGACGCCGTCACTGACAATCAACTGACAATCGCTGGAGCCCCGCTGGAACTCGCCCCGCGGTGACGCCCTGGGCTCGATTGTCGGTGCGCTCTGGCACGATCGCGCGCATGAACGAGATCCCGCCGCAGAACCTCGCACCGAGCTGGCCCTCGAGCCTCGACACCCGCATGCCGCTGCCCCGGGTCGCCGATGAGCGCGAGACGCTGACCGCCTTCCTCGACTGGCACCGCGCCACCTTCGAACTGAAGTGTGCCGAGCTGGTGGCCGCCCAGCTGGCGGAGAAGAGCGTGGCGCCCTCCGGGCTGAGCCTGCACGGCATGGTGCGGCACCTGGCCGGCGTCGAGCGCTGGTGGTTCGGCCGCCAGTTCGCCGGCCAGGAGCTCCCGCACCTCTACTACGCGGATGACGACCCGGACCAGGACTTCGAGTTCACCGGAGCGGACGCGGCGCACGACTTCGCCGTCTGGCGGGCGGAGTGCGATCGTTCCCGCGCGATCGTGGCCGCCGCGCCCTCGCTGGACGCGCTCGCCGCCGCGCCGATGAGCGGCGAGCCGATCTCGCTGCGCCGCATCCTGGTGGGCATGGTCGCCGAGTACGCCCGGCACAACGGCCACGCCGACCTGCTGCGCGAGCGGTTGGACGGAGCGACCGGCTACTGACCCGCCCCACCCACGGCGGCAACCGCCCGGGGAACCGGCTCCCCGGGCGGTCGCCGCGCGGATCACAGGCCGCTCGGCCAGGCGTAGCCGCTGGGCGCGGAGACCTGGGCGTTCTCGGTGCTCGTGCCGTAGACGAGGGCGATCTCGTCGTGCGCGCCGAGCTTGATGGCGGCCGGATCCCCGGTCACCGGCCTGCCGTTGACGTAGGCCGTCAGCGTGTGGGCGGCATCGGTCCGGGCGCCGCCCAGATGGTCGGCGGCCAGCGACACCTGCCACTCGGTCATGAACTGGCCGAGGGTGAAGTCCGCCCGGACCGGGGACTCGATGTGGATCACCCCGCTGGTGTCGTGGGTGTGCAGCGGGCTGATCCGCTGGGCGCCCTCGTCGATGCCCACCAGCGCGGGGACGGCGACCGCCCGGCCGTCCAGGTAGATGTCCAGATGGGCGTGGATGTGCTCGACGGTGCCCTCGGAGCCCAGCATCGGCAGACCCGCCGCCGTGACCGCCGCCGCCGGATCGGCGGGTGCCTCCCACGGCGGCGCGCCGGTGCGGCCCTCGGCGGTGGTACGCGGCTGGGGCGGTATCCCGGTGCCGGTGCCGGTGCCCGGACCCGGGTCCGTGCCCGTGGCCGTGGCGGTGCCGTTGCCGCGGTCGCTCACCACGACGGCGGCCAGGCCGCCGAGCATCGCGAGCCCGAGCACCCCGACCGCCGAGCGGAGCAGCAGCCGACGCCGCTGCTCCGCCCGCCGGGCCGCAGCCCGGGCCGTGGCAGCCCTTGTGCGACGGTCGGCGGGCTGCTGGGCGGGCCGGTCGATGGGGGAGCGGCGGGGCGGCGAGACCATGATCGGCGTCCTTTGCGTCGGCTGCTGGGAGCAGTGATTCGAATTTGAACTAAAGTCGACGGTACCTTGTGATTGAAGTGTGAACAAAAGGTGCGGGAGTGCCGTGTCCGAAATCCGCCGGTCCAGCCCGTCCGGAGGCGGCACAGTAGAGGGGTACAGCGCATCCAGCGAGAGAGGTCGGCTGCCGTGACCAGCACCGTTTACACCACCATCGAGAGCCCGCTCGGCGAGCTGCTGCTGGTCGGCGAGGAGTCCGCAACCGCGCCGGGCGGGACGGCGCTGTGCTCGCTGTCGATGACGGGGCAGCGTCGCGCGCCCACCGTCCAGCCGGACTGGCGGGCCGACCCGGCCGCTTTCGCGGAGATCACCGAGCAACTGCGCCGGTACTTCGCCGGGGACCTGAAGGACTTCGCGGTGGAGTTCCGCACCCGGGGCTCCGAGTTCCAGGAGCGGGTCTGGCAGGCGATCGACGCCATCCCCTACGGCGCCACCACCAGCTACGGCCGGCTGGCCGAGCAGCTCGGCCTGGCGCGCCCCGCGGTCCGCGCGGTCGGCACCGCGATCGGAGCCAACCCGCTGCTGATCCTGCGCCCCTGCCACCGGGTGATCGGCGCCAACGGCTCACTCACCGGGTATGCGGGCGGGCTGGAGCGCAAGGAGTACCTGCTGGCTCGCGAGGGCGCCTGGCCGACCGCGCTCGGCTGACCGGGCCCGAATCGGCCGGTTGGCGCCGATGCCTCGAACTTCCCCAGCATGTCTGCTGGTTCTCGGGTACGCAGGAGTGGGCTTTGCCAGATTCGGCTTCCCAGGGGTCGGATTCTCGGGACCGTGCGCCCCAGGACCGGACCACGCCCCCTGGGACGTCGGCACCCGCTACGCGGACACGCTCGCCGAACGGGTGCTGCTACCCCTCGGGTCGACACGGACGGGGTGCGGGCCCGACCTGGAAGCGTCGGCCGTCGGCCACTGGCACGGCCGGCTGCTGGCGCCCTGGCGGATTCCGGGGCTGCCCGGAGCGGGTGCCGTGCGCTCCACGGCCCGCGACCTGGCCCGGTGTCTGCGGGCCCACCTGGCTGCCGCCGGCGGCAGTTCGGGATGGGTGGAGCCGCAGACGCCGGGCCTCCCGCTCGCCCGGGCACTGCGGGAGGTCCAACGTCCGCGCCTGGTGCGGCCCAGGACTCCGAACCGTGACGAGCTCTGTCTGGTCTGGAACCTGCGCCGGGCCGGCGGACGCGCGTTGGTGCTCCACACCGGTGCCACCCGGGGCTTCACCGCGTTCGTCGGTTTCTGCCCGTCGACGGGAACCGGGCTCGCGGCACTGGCCAACAGCGGGCCGAGCCTGGACGGACGCTTCCTGCAGGCGGCGTACGACCAGTTGAAGGAGCTCGGAGGCGCCGGCACCTCAGCGGGGCCCGCGCCTCAGCCGGGACGGCCTAGCTGTTCTGACCCGTGAGGTTGGGGACGCGGCTGGCGGGTGGCTTGCCTGCGAGTGCGGTGTGTCCGCGGTGGTGATTGTAGGTGTGGAGCCAGGTGGGGTAGGCGTCGCGTCGTTCCTGCTCGGTGCGGTAGGGCCTTGCGTAGGCCCACTCGTCGAGCAGGGTGCGGTTGAAGCGTTCGACCTTGCCGTTGGTCTGCGGGCGGTAGGGCCGGGTGCGCTTGTGGGTGATCCCGGCCGCCGCGAGGACGTCGCGCCAGGGGTGGGACTTGTAGCAGGAGCCGTTGTCGGTCAGCACGCGCTTCACGGTGATCCCGGCCCGGGCGAAGAACTCGTTCGCCCGGGTCCAGAACGCTGCGGCGGTGTCCTTGCGTTCGTCGGCCAGGATCTCGCTGTAGGCCAGGCGGGAGTGGTCGTCGACGGCGTTGTGGAGGTAGCTGTATCCGACTGCGGAGCGGGTCTTGCGGCCGGCCTGGCGGCCCAGGGTTTTGTGGCCGCCGCCGTCGGGGATGTTGCCGAGCTTCTTGATGTCGACGTGGACCAACTCGCCCGGCGCGCTGTGTTCGTAGCGTCGGATCGGCCGACTTGTGGCGCGGTCCAGGTGGGCCAGGCGGGCGAGGCGGTAGCGGGTCAGGACCCGGTGCACGGTGGCCGGGTTGAGTCGCAGGAGGTAGGCGATGCGGGCCGGGCCCCAGCGCCGCAGGACGCGGACCTTGATGATCCGCCGCTCGGTGCGGGTCGGGGTCCGGCGGGGGCTGTGGTGGGGCCGGCTGGAGAGGTCGACCATCCCGGCCTCGCCGAGCGCACGGTAGCGGTCGGCCCAGCGCTTGGCCGTGGTCGGCGAGACCTGGAAGCGTTCGGCGGCCCGGCGCAGGGGCCAGCCGTCCTCGACCACGCAGCGGGCCAGGCGCAGGCGTCCGGTCTCGGTCAGGGGTGCGTTACGGTGTGGCATGAGGGCCTTTCTGGGTGCCGGGTAGATGTCGCAATCCACACCGAGCCAGAAGGCCCTCACTCATTTCAAGATCACCACGCCGTGAGCTCTGTCACCAACCTCCGTGGTCAGTACACCTAGCACCAGCCGGGACGGCCTACCACCAGTCGGTGCAGGTGATGACCTGGTCGAGGGTCAGGCCGCAGGCGCGGAAGCGGTAGTTGGGGTCGGCGCTGGTGGCCTGGGACGGGGAGGTCTTGGAGGAGTTGTCGCCGCGGTCGACGTTGAACGGGCCGCACTGCAGCCAGGTGTGCCCACCGTCGCGGGTCCAGTCCATCCAGACGCTCTCACCGGAGCGGGTCGTGCCCTCGATCTTGGCGAAACCACGACCGCCGGCGGACTGCAGGCTGATGGTGTCGCCATCGTGGGAGGCGGAGCGCTGGACGGTGCCGGTGGCGTTGTCGGAGACGTCGACGAAGCCGTTGGCCCCACCGGCGCAGTCACCGGCCGAGGCGGCGGCCGGACCGGCCGGCGCGGCGATCAGGAGGGCGGCGCCCAGGGCGATGGCGGCCCCGGCGGCGGCCGTGCGCAGCCAGGAGGTGCCGGTGGTGCTGACCGGGCAGGAGGTGTTGGTCATGGGAGTGCTCCTCAGCAGGTGGGGACGGAGTCGAGCCAGGCCGGACCCTGGAGGTAGATGTTGCTGATCCAGGCCTGGTAATCGGGGAGGAAGGACCAGGCGTCGTTGGTCAGGCCTTCGGCCGTGACGCTCTGGGCGTGCTTCTGGCAGGTGACCCGCACGGTGGTGGAGTCCGCGAAGGCGTAGACGCGCGGGCTGTCGGTGGACGCCTGGGCGTGGGTCCAGACGCCGGTGCCCCAGGTCTGGGCGGTGGGTCCGGTCACCGGGCCCGGGTCGATCCGCACGGCGCCGAAGTAGTCGCCGCCCAGCCGCACCGGGCTGACCATGATGTGCGTGCCCGACTGGCGGGCCTCGACCATCTGGCCGGCGCCGAGGTAGACGGCGACGTGGTGGAGGTTGTCGGAGCTGCCGTAGGCGAGCAGGTCGCCGGGGAGCAGCGGGGCGGTGCCCTGGTCGGCGGTGAAGCGCTGGGCCGCGTGCAGGGTGTAGAACTGCTGGCCGGCGTCGCCGTTCAGCTCGTCCTGGCCGGTGGCCTGGGCGTAGGCGTACCGGACCAGGCCGGAACAGTCGAAACCCAGGCGCTGGCCGTCGTCGTTGCTGGCCGGGTCGACCCCGTCGGGATGGCCGTAGGTCGCTCCGGGCGTGGGGCCGTGACCGCCGCCCCAGCTGTACCAGACACCGAGTTGGCTGCAGGCGGCGCGCACCGCGCTCTCGGCCGTGGCGGAGGCACCCGGGGCGAGCACCGCGCAGTCGGTGGCGGGCCCGGCTCTGTCCTGCGATGCCCGGGCCCAGGCATCGAATGCCGGACCGGTCAGCAACAGGAGGCTGGCGAGGGCGGCGGCGGAGGTGGTCTTCAGCTTGCTCGGGCGGGACATGGTGGGCTCCAGGGCAGGGGAGAGTGGCTGACCAGGCAGCAGGAGGACGGGCCGTCAGAGCGGGGCCGTCTCAGCGGGTGACCGCCGATGCATCGAGAGTGATCGCCGACGGCAGGGCGTGTCCAGACGATCGCCGTCGCCCAATCGTCAGGAAACGGGAAACACTTTGGGAAACCCCCGCTGACCTGCTGTGTCGTGGAACTCGGTGGAGGTCGGTGGAGGTCAGCAGCCGGGCTTGTACGGCTGATCGGGCAGCAGTCGGGCCCAGTGCTCGGGGCTGACGACGCCGACCACCCGACAGATCCCGGCCGTGCGGTCCTGGGTGCTGGAGTCCCACAGCCGGATCGTGCCGTCGCTGCCGCTGCTGGCCAGCGTGCGGCCGTCGGGGCTGAAGGCGACCGACCAGACGGCGTCGGTGTGTCCGGTCAGGGTGGCGGTGAGCGTGTGGTCCCGGGTGTCCCAGGTGCGGACGGTGCCGTCGTTGCCGGCGCTGGCCAGGGTGCGCCCGTCGGGGGCGAACGCGATGCCGCGCACCGAGCCGGTGTGTCCGGTCAGGGTGGCGGTGAGGCTGTGGTCCTGGCTGTCCCAGGTGCGTACGGTGCCGTCGTTGCCGGCGCTGGCCAGGGTGCGCCCGTCAGGGGCGAACGCGACCGCGCGCACCGAACCCCGGTGGCCGCTGAGCGTGGCGAGCGGTCGCCTGGTCCGGGCCTCCCAGAGCCGCACCGTCAGGTCGTCGCTGCCGGAGGCGATCAGGCGGCCGTCCGGGCTGAACGCCACCGCGTTGACGAAGTCGGTGTGCCCGCTCAGCACGCCGATCGGCTGCCGGGAGCCGACGTCCCAGAGCCGTACCGTGCGGTCCTCGCCGGCCGAGGCCAGCAGACGCCCGTCGGGGCTGAACGCCACGGCGAAGACCGATCCCTGATGACCGGTGAGCACCGCGAGCTGGGCATGGGTCGCCAGGTCCCAGAGCCGGACGGTCTGGTCGGCCCCGGCCGAGGCCAGGGTGCGCCCGTCGGGGCTGAAGGCGACGCCGAAGACGGAGCCGGTGTGCCCCGCGAGCGCCCCGGTGACGGCATGCCGGGCGACATCCCACAGCCGCACGGTGTGTGCGGCGTCCGCCGCGGCCAGGGTGCGCCCGTCGGGGCTGAACGCGCTCTGCCAGATCTCGGTGAACGGATGCACGGTCAGGGCTTCCGCGCCGACCTCCCAGAGCGCCGCGGTCTGGTCGAAGCCGGCGGTGGCGATCAGCTTGCCGTCCGCGCTGACGGCCACGCCCTGGACGTAGTCGGTGTGTCCGCAGAGCGTGGCGATGACCCGGTGGGCGGTCAGGTCCCAGAGCCGCACGGTGCCGTCGCCGCTCGCGCTCACCAGGGTCGTGCCGCCGTCGGTGAAGGCCACGCCGTTCACGTCGTCGCTGTGGCCGGTGAGGGTGGTGAGCAGGGTGTGGCTGGCAGTGTCCCAGAGCCGCACCGTGCGGTCGGCGCTGCCCGAGGCGATGGTGCGTCCGTCGGGGCTGAACGCCACACCGAGCACCTCGTCGCCGTGGCCGGTGAGGGTGCCCACCTGCGCGTGCGTGGTGGTGTCCCAGAGCCGCACCGTGCGGTCCTCGCCGGCCGAGGCCAGCAGTCGGCCGTCCGGGCTGAACGCCACGCCGACCACCTCGTCGGTGTGACCGCTCATGGCGGCGATCAGGGTGTGACTGGTGGTGTCCCACAGCCGCACCGTGCGATCGGCCCCGGCGGAGGCCAGGGTCTGCCCGTCGGGGCTGAACGCCACGGCCCGCACCGCGCCGCCGTTGCCGAAGAGCGTGACCGGGAGCCGGCGGCCCGGCATGTCCCACAGCCGCACCGTGCCGTCCGAGCTGCCGGAGGCGATGGTCTGGCCGTCCGGGGCGAAGGCGACGGCGCGCACCGGACCGCCGTGCCCGGTCAGCGTGGTGTCGAGCCGGCGGTCGGCAGCGCTCCAGATCTTCACCGTCCCGTCCGAGCTGGCCGTTGCCAGGCGGCTGGAGTCGGGGCTGAAGGCCACCGCGTTGACCGGCCCGGCATGGCCGAAGAGCCGGCCGGCGAAGGCCTGGGACTGGGTGCTCAGCAGCGCGCCACGGGCCTCGGTGGTCGGCGCGGTCCGGAACGCCTCGTCGGCCAGTAGCATCGACTCCTCGGGGCGGCCGGCCGCGAGGGCGGCCGATTCGGCGGCGAGTGCCTTGGAGAGTGCGGTCCGGCGCTCCATGAGTGCCTCGGCCCGCTGCCGGTAGGCGACGCTGCCGGCGGTGATGGCGAGCAGCAGCAGCCCCACGAGGGTGACCAGCAGTTGCCGCCGTCGGCGCAGCTGCCGCCGCTGCGTCCGTTGCCGCTCCGCCTCCTCGGCCTGGCCGGCTCGCAGGAAGGCGGCCTCGGCGGGTGTCAGCTCCGCTCGGCGCCGCGGATCGCGCAGGTGCTCGGAGGCGACCGCGAGCCGGGTGCCGCGGTAGAGCGCCGTCGGATCGCGCCCTTCGCGCTCCCAGTCGGCGGCGGCCTCGGCGAGCTGCTGGCGCACCAGCAGACCGGCCCGGTCGGCGTGGATCCACCCGCGCAGCCGCGGCCAGGCCCGGATCAGCGCCTCATGGGTGATCAGCACGGTCTGGCTGTCGACGGTGACCAGCCGGGCCTGGACGAAGGCGTCGAGCACCGCCGTGGCCCGGTGGCCGGGGCCGCCCTGCGGGGTGCGCGGCGCGGGCACGGGCGTGGCGGCGGTGCGGGGCAGCAGCCGGCGCGGCGCCCATCGGTGCAGCTGTGGGCGCGATCGTGCGAGCGGCCCGGTGGGTCGGGACCCAGGCAGGCCGGCCAGACCGAGCAGAGCAGGCAGACCAGGCAGAGCAGCCAGATCCGCCGGATCGGCGAGAGCGGCCGGATCGCCCTGCTCGACCGCCGGGTCGGGTGCGGAGAGCCAGGCCAGCAACTGCTGGTGGGCCAGCGGGTGGCGGGTCGGCTCGCTCTCCTCGCTCAGGTGGATCAGGCGGAGCAGCAGGTGCCGAGCCGTCCGCCGGCCCTCGGCGGACAGGCCGGCGAAGAGGTTCTCGGCGGTGGCCGCGATCGCACCGTGCACCCCGCCGGTGCGCAGGTAGCCCGCGACGGTCAGGGCACGCCCCTCGCGCTGTTGCCAGGTGGCGAGCAGCGCGTGCGAGAGCAGCGGGAGCACGCCCGCCGCACCCGGCTGGAGGGGGAGGACGGCGGCCTCGGCGCGCGGGTGGGGCGGGTCGGCGGGCAGCGGCAGCTCCACCGGCCCGAGGTCGCGCAGCAGGATTTCGGCCAGCCCCGGCTCCAGCAGCAGGCCGGCCTCCGTCGCCGGGCGGGTGATCGCTTCGTGGAGTTCCGCGCTGGTCATCGGACCGAGCGCGAGCAGGCCGCGGGTGAAGACGGGGACCAGCTGCGGATGGTCGAGGCAGCGTCCGCAGAAGTCGGCGCGCACGCCCAGCACGACGAGGGTGGCCTCGGCCGCCGGCCGGTCGTCCGGGACGGTGGCGAGCTCGCAGAGGGCCTGGATGAAGGCGTGCCGCTCGGCGGGATCGGGGCAGAGGGTGAAGACCTCCTCGAACTGGTCCACGATCAGGGCCGGCCCGAGGGCCGGGGCAGCCGACTGCGCCGGGCGGGGCACGCCGGAGGGCGAGGGTGAAGGTGGAGTGGAGGGTGAGAGTTCCGGCTCGGCCATTGGTGTCGGCGGGGCTTCGGCGCTGGGCGGCGGAAGCGCGACGAGCCGGGGTGCGGCCTCGGCATCGGAGACTGACAAGGTGTCAAGAAGCTGACGCAGGACGGAGAGCGGTCGCGCACCCGGCGTGCAGACCAGGACACGGCGGGCCCCCGGGTGGGCGGACGGCAGGTCGCCGCGCTGGAGGGCGGGCAGCAGGCCGGCCCGCAGCAGGGAGGACTTGCCCGCGCCCGAGGGGGCGACCAGTGCGAGCGGTCCCCGTCCCGCGCGCTCGGCCAGCCGGTCGAGCAACGCGGCGAGGGCGTGGTCGCGCCCGGCGAACCAGTGGGCGTCCTGCGGGCCGAAGGCGGCCAGCCCGGGGTAGGGGCAGGGCAGGTCGAGTGCCGGTGGCACGGCGAGCGCGTGGCCGGCAGCGGTCGGCAGGGCACTGTCGGTGGCTGGCCCGCTTGACCCGGGCCCGGCCGGGCCGGCCCCCGTCGGCCCGGGCTCGGCGGCTTCGGTCAGCCGCAGCAGCGAACCGTCGGCGCGCAGCAGCTCGTCGCAGCGGCGCGCCAGGTCATGGCCCGCCGGCTTGCTGCCGTTCTCGATCTTGCTGAGGTAGCCCTTGCTGTAGTGCAGCAGGCGGGAGAGGGCACTGAGCGACAGTCCGCGCTCGGTGCGCAGCCGGCGCAGCTCGGCACCGAAGCACTCGTCCCGGGAGCGGGCGGCAGTCGGAGGATGGGCAGTCGGCCGGCCGTGAGCGGGCGCGGCGCCGGGCGCTTGGTCGGCAGTGGCCCGGGGAGCCCCGTCCGCCGGTGGAATCAGGTCCATGCGCACCCCGCGACGCCAGCCAGGCCGCGCTTGGCGACTTCTCGGATCTGTCGTCGACAGGTTACCGGCTGTGACCAGCCCGTCTGGCATGCTGTGATCTCGATCGGCGCGGGTCCAGTGGCGGCGCCAGTGGCACATATGTTGTAATACGCAACCACCATGGGAGAGGAAGAGGTCACGCGTGTCGGGTCGAGACGAGTCGATCGAGATCATCCAGCGCGAGCTGACCGCCTTCGCCCGGCGGGCCCGGCACAAGGCCTCGCAGCTGCACCCGGGGCTCTCCCTGGTGACGTACAGCATCCTCGACCTGATGAACGAGCGCGGTGGCTGCCGGGCGGCCGACCTGGCCGCGTACTTCATGCTCGACAAGTCGACCGTGAGCCGGCAGGTCGGCGCTCTGGAGAAGCTGGGGCTGCTCAGCCGCGAGGTGGATCCGGAGGATCACCGCGGGCAGATCCTGCGCCCCAGCGAGCAGGGGATGGCGCTGCTGCGGCACGCGTACGAGATGCGCCGGGAGTCGTTCACCGAGCGGTTCACGGAGTGGACCGACGAGGACGTCGCGCGGCTGGCGGGCTATCTGGTGCGGTACGGCGCGGCGGACTGACGCCGGATCGCACGGCGGGCCGGCGCCCGGCAGCTGACGAGCGGGGCGCAGCCCGTCGCTGCGACAGCGCGCCAACAGCCCGGCACACCAACAGCCCGGCACACAAAAGGCCCGGCACACCAACAGCCCGGCACACAAAAGGCCCGGCACACCAACAGCCCGGCACACAAAAGGCCCGGCACACCAACAGCCCGGCACACAAAAGGCCCGGCACACCAACAGCCCGGCACGCCGAAGGCCCAGCGAGCCAAGAGCCAGGCGCGCCAAAGCCGTCGGCCGGCCACAGGTGGGAAACCCGTGGCCGGCCGACGGCTGCGGACGATCCGCCGAGCGCTACCGCCCGATGGGGGCGGGCCGGCGGCCGTTGATCACCGGGGTGATCAGTACGCCTGGTGGGCCTGCCAGAAGACCCAGGCCTGGTTCGGGCTGCCGTAGGTCTGGTTCATGTACTGCAGCGCCCACTTGATCTGGGTGGCGGGGTTGGTCGCCCAGTCCGAGCCGGCCGAGGCCATCTTGTTGCCGGGCAGGGCCTGCGGCAGGCCGTAGGCACCGGAGCTCGGGTTGGTGGCGGTGACGTTCCAGCCGCTCTCGTGGGTGATGATCTGGTCGAACGACGCCAGCTGGTCGGCCGGGACGATCGAGGCGGCGAGCGCCTGCAGCGAGGCGACGCTGGCGTTGGCGCTCAGCGCCGGGGTGGCCGGAGCGGCCGCGGCAGCCGGAGCGGCGGGGGCAGCCGGAGCCGGGGCGGCGGCCGGAGCCTGGGCCGGGGCGGGGGTCTGCGCCGGGGCCTGGGCCTGGGCGTCGCCGAGCGCGAGGTGCTGGCCGGGGTAGATCACGTCCGGACCGTTGACGAGCACCGACTTGTTCAGGTCGTAGAGCTTCTGCCAGCCGCCCTGCACGTTGTGGCTGGTGGCGATCTTGGACAGCCAGTCGCCGTCCTGCACGGTGTAGCCGGCGGGCGCCTGGGCGACCGGGGCGGCGGCCTGGGAGGCGGCGGCCGGAGCGGCGGCGGCCGCCTGGTGCTGTGCGGCGTGGCCGTGCGAACCGGAGTGGATCGGCGTGGCGCTGGCGCCACCGGCGGTGATCATGGGCAGACCGGCGCCGGCGCCGACGATGACGGCGGTGGCGATCGCGCGCTTGATGGCGGCGCGGCTGGGCAGGCTGGGGCGACCGTTGACGGACAGCATGAAAAGCGTTTCCTCTCCCACGCCTGCGAGGTGAGCTGTCGGATTCGGGCTGGAGTTGCCCGGCCGCGCAATGCGCGGCTTCACCCCAAGCCCCGCCCGGAGCCGTGCTCCAGGTGGGGCGACTTACCTTGGGTCCCCCGCCCCTGCCGTGGTGCTTCAGTGCACAGTGCCCGTTCCATCCGGCGGCAGGATTCGGCGTTCCGGGGAGCGGGGTTCGTGTGGAGACGAACGGCATGCACCGTAGACAGGTCGAAGGTCCCATCTCAAGCCAGGAGGCGCTGTCGCAGGGCAATGTGAGGTGTCTCATGCCGAAGCTGGAGGGGCGATAACGATTCGCATCGTTATCGCCCCGTGATATGAATTTCCGTCAGCCAGCGCCACGTCAGCCAGCGCCACGTCAGCCAGTCAGCCAGTCAGCCCGCCAGCGCCGCGTCAGCCGACGCCGAGCCCGCCAGCGCCGCGTCAGCCCGCGTGCCACCCCTGCGGGTCGACGTCGCCGGGCACCACCGCGGCCGGCTGGTAGGCGCCGCGGGTCAGCACGAAGCCCGCCACGTCGAGGTGGCTGACCGAGCCGTCCTCGGCGCGCACCACGCGCAGCGGCTCGCCCGCGTAGTAGCCGTCGAGCCCGACCCAGCTGCCGTCCGGCTCGGGCAGGAAGCGGGAGGTGCGGGCGGGGCCGCTCAGCGCGGTGAGCTCCAGGGCCCGGTCCGCCCGCAGGTGCAGGGCCAGCGCGGTGGGTCCCCAGTACCAGGGGCCGGTCAGCGCGAGCAGGTCGGGATCGGCGTCGGTGAACGGGCGCCAGGCGGTGGGCAGCAGCGGTTCGCGCTCGGCGACGATCCGGATCAGGTCGGGGGCCACGGTCCCGAGCCCGGAGCCGGCGGTGACATTGGTGAGGGTGATCGCCGCCACGTCGTCCTCGGGGCTGAACCACAGGCCGGCCAGGAAGCCGGGCATCGAGCCGCCGTGGCCGACCAGCAGCCGCCCGTCCTGCCGGGACAGCTGCAGGCCCAGTCCGAAGCAGGAGGTCCAGTCGTCACGGTCCGGGCCGGCGGCGGGGCGGCGCATCTCGGCCAGCGTGGCGGGGGCCAGGACCTTCTCCGCGCCGCCCGGGAGCGTGCCGGCCAGGAAGGAGGCCCAGCGGGCGAGGTCGGCGGCGGTGGACCAGAGCTGCCCGGCCGGCGCCATCAGGCCGGTGTCGGTGAGCGGCTCGGGGAGCATCACGTCCGCCCACGGGTGCACGGCGAACCCGCCCGCGTGCGGGGCCTGCGGCAGCAGCGTGGTGCGGGTCAGGCCGAGCGGATCGAGCACCTCCTGGCGCAGCACCTCGCCCCACGGCAGCCGGCGCACCTTGGCCACCAGCGCGCCGAGCAGCGCGTAGCCGGGGTTGGAGTAGTGGTGGCGCTCGCCGGCCGGGTGGCGGAACGGCTGCTCCTCCAGCAGGTTGCCCAGCTCCGGGCGGTGCGAGCCGTCGGTCCGCTCCCACCACGGGCCCGGCGTCTCGGCGGCCAGCCCGGCCGTGTGGCTGAGCAGTTCGCGGATCGTGGCCCGCCCGGCCGAGGTGCCCGGCAGGTGCTGCTCCAGCGGATCGGCCAGGTCGAGCAGGCCCTCGTCGCGCAGGCGCAGCACCAGCACCGCGGCGAAGGACTTGGTGATCGAGCCGATCCGGTACTGCGTGTTCTCGTCCGGCGCGTGGCCCTCGATCATGCTCCGGCCACCGCTCCAGACCCGGTGGCCGCCGCGCGCCACCAGGCCGACCAGCGAGGGCGTCCGGCCCTGTGCCTGTCCGACGGCGAGGCGGTGCAGCAGGGCCCGGCGCGTCTCGGGCAGCAGCTCGTCCGCGGCCACGGCAGGGATGGGCAACTCGTCGGCCCGTGCCTGGTTGATCGGCAACTCGCCCGACTGGTAGGTCATCTGATCTCACATTCGCAGCTGGGGGGCTGGAGAAGGTCGAACCGCTCGACCCTACCGGCGCCCGCCCCGCATGGCTCGGCAATAAGCGGGTCCGCCGGCGGGCGGGGCGGGCTCCCTTCGAGCGTCCCCGGCAACGACGCCCGGGAACCCCCGCCGACCAGCCCGGATTCTGCGGCCCGCTATGCTGCCCCCGGCCGCGCGACCACGGGCCGCAGGAACAGAGGGGGAGACGGTGCACCAGTCCGGACACGACAGCGACATGACGCGGCTTCAGACGGACCGCCCGCACCCCGCGCGCATCTACGACTACTGGCTCGGCGGCAAGGACAACTTCCCGCCGGACCGTCAGGCGGCCGAGCACGCGATCAGCGCCTCGGCGGACATACCCGCGGCGGCCCGCGAGAACCGGGCCTTCCTGCGGCGGGCGGTGCGGCTGGCAGCCGAGGCCGGCATCCGGCAGTTCATCGACATCGGCGCCGGCCTGCCCTCGCCCGGCAACGTGCACGAGGTGGTGCAGACCGTCGCCCCCGACGCCCGGGTGGTGTACGTCGACAACGACCCGATCGTGCTCACCCACGGGCGCGCGCTGCTGGCCGACAACCGCAGCACCACGGTGCTGACCGGGGACGTCCGGGAGCTGGACGAGCTCTTCGAACGCCCGGAGCTGCGCACCCTGGTGGACTTCTCGCAGCCGGTGGCCGTGCTGCTGCTGGCGCTGCTGCACTTCGTCAGCGACGAGCAGGCGCGGCACGCGGTGGACCAGGTGCGCGAGCGGGTGGCGCCGGGCAGCTACCTGCTGCTCTCGCACAGCACCCACGAGGGCAATCCCGAGCGCGCCGCCGAGGTGGCCAAGACCTGGGACAAGACCGCCTCGGGCATCCGGCTGCGCGGTCGCGAGGAGGTGACCGGGCTCTTCGACGGCTGGGAGCTGCTGGAGCCCGGTGTCGAATTCGTGCCGCTCTGGCGCCCGGACGCCGCCACCGAGGCCACCACCCGCTGGATGTACGCGGGGGTCGGCCGCAAGGCCTGACCGGTGCTCAGGACAGCGCCGCGGCCAGCTCACGGTGGTCGGGCGGATTGGCCCCGGCGCGGGAGACCGTGACGGCCGCCGCCGCACCGGCGTGCCGCAGCACGGCGGCCAGCGTCGCCCCGGTGAGGCTGCGCAGCGAAGCGCGGGCGGCGGCGCCGAGCAGGGCGCGGGCGGCGAGCGCGTCCAGGGTCGCGGACATGAAGGAGTCGCCGGCACCGACCGTGTCCACCACCTCGGCCGCCGTGGCCGGCCCCTCGGCCCGCGCGTCGCGGGTGACGGCGAGGGCGCCCGCGCCGCCCCTGGTCACCAGCACCAGGGCCGGGCCGAGGGTGAGCCAGTGCGCGGCGGCCTGCTCGGGGGAGCGGTCCGGGTAGAGCCAGTGGAGGTCCTCGTCGCTGGCCTTGACCAGGTCGCTGAGCGCCACGCAGCGCTCCACCCGGGCGCGCACCTCGGTGGGCGAGGCGAGCAGGGCCGGGCGGATGTTCGGGTCGTAGCTGACCGTCGCGCCCGCGCGCAGCTCGGCCACCAGGGCGGCGGTGGCCTCGGCGCCGGGTGCGAGCAGCGCGGCGAGCGAGCCGAAGTGCACGTGCGGGGCCGTGACGGCCAGGGCCGTGGGGGCGAGCGACCAGTGGATGTCGAAGGTGTAGTCGGCCCGCCCCCGGTCGTCCAGCGTGACGATCGCGCTCGGGGTGGCGGCCGGCGGCCGTCCGTCGGTGAGCAGCTCGACGCCGGCCGAGCGCAGGTGGGCGGTGATCAGCTCGCCGAGCCCGTCGGTGCCCAGCTGGGTGAGCAGCGCGGTGGGGTGCCCGAGCCGGCCCAGGCCGTAGGCGACGTTGGCCGGGCTGCCGCCGGGGTGTGTGACATCGGGCCGGCCGGGGGTGCGGACGATGTCCGCGACGCACTCACCGATGACGAGGAAGTCGGTCATCCTGCTCAGGCTCCCGGGCTGGTCGTGACGGGGGTACCCATCTTCGCGGGCCGGCGGGCGGCGCGGAACACCCGGGGGTCGCGGCGGGCCGTAGGCTTGCCGGAATGAGACGCAGGACGAAGCCGGTGCCCGCCCCCCTGCCGCAGCGGAACGGCGTGGACCCGGTCCGGGTGCGGCTGCCGGCCGAGGGCCGCTGGGCGACGGTGGCCGAGTACCTGGCGCACCGGTTGCCGGACGAGGTGGCGGACCGGCTGGCGCAGATGCTGCGGGCCGGTGAGATCGTCGGGGCGGACGGACCGGTCGGCCCCGACAGCCGCTACCTCCCCGGCACCAGCGTCTGGTTCCACCGTGACCTGCCGCCCGAGGTGCCGGTGCCCTTCGAGCTGGAGGTGATCCATCGCGACGAGCACCTGGTGGTGGTCGACAAGCCGCACTTCCTGGCCACCACGCCGCGCGGCAGCCACGTGGTGCAGACGGCGCTCTCCCGGCTGCGCCACGAGCTCGACCTGCCCGAGCTCAGCCCCGCGCACCGGCTGGACCGGCTGACGGCCGGCCTCGTCATGTTCGTCGCCGATCCGCGGGCCCGCGGCGCCTACCAGACGCTCTTCCGGGACCGCCTGGTGACCAAGGAGTACGAGGCCGTCGCCCGCCACGACCCGCGGGTGGCGCTGCCCCGCACGGTGCGCAGCCGGATCGTCAAGGAGCGCGGGGTGATCGCGGCCCGCGAGGAGGACGGACCGGTGAACGCCGAGAGCCGGATCGAGCTGATCGAGCACCGCGGCGGCCTGGCCCGCTACCGGCTGACCCCGCTGACCGGCCGGACCCACCAGCTGCGGCTGCACATGAGCGGGCTCGGCCTGCCGATCCTCGGCGATCCGGTCTACCCCGAGGTGCTGCCCGAGGCGGCGCCGGACGACTTTCGCAGGCCGCTGCAACTGCTCGCGGCCACGCTGGCGTTCACCGATCCGCTGACCGGACGGCCGGTGCTGCTCCGCTCGCGCCGGCGGCTGGCGGCCTGGGCGGAGCAGGGCACGGGCGAGGGCCTGGCAGAGGTGGCGGCATGACCACGGAAGAGCACGCACAGACACCCGGACAGCGCCTGACGGCCCTGCGCGAGCTGCTGATCCACCGGCCGCCGATGGCGCGCGAGCTGCCGGGCTTCGAGCCGGCGCAGGCGCCGGCGGAGCCGGTGGAGCTGTTCGTCCGCTGGCTGCTGGCGGCGATGCGCGACGGCGTCCCGGACGCGCAGGTGCTCACGCTCGGCACGACCGGGCTCGACGGCACCCCGGACGCGCGGATCGTGACCCTGCGCGACGTGGACCCGGCGGCGGGCGAGTGGTGGTTCTGGGGCGAGACCGACAGCCCCAAGGGCCGCCAGCTGGCCGCCGACCCGCGGGCGGCGCTGACCTGGTACTGGCCGGCCCTCGGGCGCCAGGTCCGGGTGCGCGGCGCGGTGCGGACCGGGGACGCGGGGGCGGCGGCGGGGACGTTCCGGCTGCTGAGCCTTAAGTCGCGGGCGGCCTCGCTGGTGGGGCGCCAGAGCGAACCGCTGGCGGAGGTGGCGCAGTTCCGGTCGGCCTGGGCGGCGGCGGAGCACGAGCTGGCGGCGGATCAGGGGATCGTCGCGGCGGGCTACACGCAGTACGCGGTGCGGGCCGAGGAGGTCGAGTTCTGGCAGGGCGCGGGCGACCGGCGCCATGTGCGGCTGGCGTACCGCAGGCCGGCCGGCGCGGGGGAGTGGACCCGGGGGATGCTCTGGCCGTGAGTCCCTGTCCGATGATCCGACAAGATCCGCCGGACAGGCCCCAGTTGGCTGGCTAGGCTGAGGCCGCACCCGCCTACCGAGGAGTCATCGTGGTCCATGCGGTCAAGCACAGCCAGGTCGAGGTCAACGGCATCCGCCTGCACGTCGCCGAGCAGGGCGAGGGGCCGCTGGTCCTGCTGCTGCACGGCTTCCCGGAGAGCTGGTACTCCTGGCGCCACCAGTTCGCGCCGCTGGCCGCGGCGGGCTACCGGGTGGTGGCGCCCGACCAGCGCGGCTACGCCCGCAGTGACCGGCCGCTGGACGTGGACTCCTACACCCTGCCGCACCTGGTCGGTGACGTGGTCGGGCTGATCGAGGCGCTCGGGGCCGAGCAGGCCGTGGTGGTCGGCCACGACTGGGGCGCGCCGGTGGCCTGGGCCAGCGCGATGCTGCGGCCCGATCTGGTGCGCGCGGTCGCCGGCCTGAGCGTGCCGCCGCGGCTGCCGGCCGGGATCGGCTCGCTGGCCGCTGCCCGGCACGTCTACGGCGACGGCTTCTACCAGAACTACTTCCAGCAGCCGGGTGTCGCCGATGCCGAGTTGGCGCGGGACCTGCGGGCCACCTTCCGCGCCACGCTGTTCGGCGTCTCGGGCGACAACCCCGCGCAGCCCAGCCCGTGGATCATCCCCGAGGGCAGCACCCTGCTCGACACCCTGCCCGAGCCGAAGGAGCTGCCCGGCTGGCTCACCGAGGAGGACATCGAGGCCTTCGCCGCCGACTACGCCGGGCACGGCGAGCACGCCTTTACCGGGCCGCTGAACTGGTACCGCAACATCGACCGCAACCAGGAGCTGATGGCGGCCTTCCGGGGCCTGGGCATCACCGTCCCCGCGCTCTACGTCATCGGCGACCGCGACATGGTCGGCGTGCTGCGCGGGGTGGACAAGCTGATCGGGTCGCTGCCGAGCATCCTGCCCCGGCTGTTCCGCAGCGTCACGCTCCCGGGCTGCGGCCACTGGACCCAGCAGGAGCGGCCCGCCGAGGTGAACCGCGAGCTGCTGGACTTCCTCGCCCACCTCGACGCTTAGGGCCGGCTCCGGGCCCCCTGGAGACCGGCCGTGCGCTCGCGCGGCAGGCGGGCGTGGCCGGTGCCGAGGGGTGGGAATACAGTCGGGTGCGTCAGCATCTTGTCCGACCATGCCGGAAGAGGATCATGAGCACCACGCATTACGACGTCGTCGTCCTGGGAGCGGGCCCGGGCGGGTACACCGCTGCCGTCCGTTCCGCCCAGCTCGGCCTGAAGGCGGCCGTGATCGAGGAGAAGTACTGGGGCGGGGTCTGCCTCAACGTCGGCTGCATCCCCTCCAAGGCACTGCTGCGCAACGCCGAGCTGGCCACCCTCTTCACCCGCGAGGCGAAGACCTACGGCATCAAGGTCGAGGGCCAGGTCACCTTCGACTACCGCGAGGCCTACCTGCGCAGCCGCAAGGTGGCCGACGGCCGGGTGGCCGGCATCCACTACCTGATGAAGAAGAACGCGATCGACGAGTACGACGGTCGCGGCACCTTCATCGACGACCACACCCTGCAGGTGGCCCTGAGCGCGGGCGGCTTCGCCACCGTCACCTTCGACCACGTGATCATCGCCACCGGTGCGACCACCCGCCTGCTGCCGGGCACCTCGCTCAGCGACCGGGTGGTGACCTACGAGGAGCAGATCCTCACCGACACGCTGCCCGAGAGCATCATCATCGCCGGCGCCGGCGCGATCGGCGTCGAGTTCGCCTACGTGCTGAACAGCTACGGCGTGCAGGTCACGATCGTGGAGTTCCTGGACCGGATGGTCCCGCTGGAGGACGCGGACGTCTCCGCCGAGCTGGCCAAGCAGTACAAGAAGCTCGGCATCCAGGTCCTCACCTCGACCCGGGTGGACTCGATCGACGACAGCGACCCGAACGCCAAGGTCAAGGTGACCGTCACCCGCAACGGGCAGCAGGAGGTGCTGGAGGCCGACAAGGTGCTCCAGGCGATCGGCTTCGCGCCCCGGGTCCAGGGCTACGGCCTGGAGGCCACCGGCGTGGCGCTGACCGAGCGCGGCGCGATCGCGGTGGACGGGCGCGGCCGCACCAACGTGCCGCACGTCTTCGCCATCGGCGACGTGACGGCCAAGCTGATGCTGGCGCACGCGGCCGAGGCGATGGCCGTCATCGCGGCCGAGACGATCGGCGGCGCGGAGACCATGGAGGTGGACTTCGCGATGATCCCGCGCGCCACCTACTGCCAGCCGCAGGTGGCCAGCTTCGGCTACACCGAGGCGCAGGCCCGTGACCTGGGCCACGACGTCAAGGTCGCCAAGTTCCCGTTCACCGCGAACGGCAAGGCGCACGGCCTGGGCCACCCGATCGGCTTCGTCAAGGTGATCAGCGACGCCAAGTACGGCGAGCTGCTGGGCGCCCACCTGATCGGCCCCGAGGTCACCGAGCTGCTGCCCGAGCTGACGCTGGCGCAGCAGTGGGACCTGACGGTGCACGAGGTGGCCCGCAACGTGCACGCCCACCCGACGCTGGGCGAGGCGGTCAAGGAGGCCATCCACGGCCTGTCCGGGCACATGATCAACTTCTGATGCCGAGCCGACACGGCCCGCTGACCAGGTGTCAGCGGGCCGTGCCGTGCCGTCCGGCGCACCGTCAGGGCCGGGTGGCAACCGAGACGTACTTCACCCGCATCGGGTGCCCCGGCTCGGTGGCCGGTGACACCGAGCCGCCGAACGCGGCGGGCAGGCCGCCGCCGACCGCGACGTCCAGGATCAGGAACAGCCCGTGGTGCACGGCCTTGTCCCAGGTCGCCGGGTCCATCTGGGCCGCCGTGACCCGGTGGTACTCCTTGCCGTCCAGGTACCAGCGCACCTGCTCGGGGCTGGTGGAGAAGTCCACCTCGACCGCGTAGGTGTGGAAGCCGCCCTGGCAGGCGGGGCAGGGCTGTTCACCCGAGCCCAGGCCCTGCGGCTCCTGGCAGGGCCCGCCCTGGGCGGTGCCGCAGTGCATGGTGCCGAAGACCGAGCCGGCGCCGTTGACCGACTCCATCACGTCCAGCTCGCCGATTCCGGGCCAGCCGGTGAAGCCGTCGCGCAGGCCCGCGCCCAGGGTCCAGAAGGCGGGCCAGTAGCCGGCCGCGGCCGGGCCGCTGACCTGGGGCAGCTGGATCGAGGCCTCGATCCGCAGCACCCCGCCGGGCGGCGGCGTGAAGTCGGCGCGCTTGGAGGTCAGGCGTCCCGAACTCCACTGCCCGTTCTGCCGGGTGGGGGTGATCTCCAGGACGCCTTGGCCGTCGAGGCGGACGTTGGCGGTGGAGTCGGTCATCGTCTCCTGTTCGCCGGTGCCCCACTGGGCGGCCGGGCAGCCCGGGTAGCAGGTCCCGGTGTCGTACTGCCAGAGCTGGTCCGAGGGCCTGGCACCGGCCGGCCCCTGGAAGTCGTCGCGCAGCAGCTGGGTCCAGCCGGCCTGCGGGGCCGCTCCGGTGGACCCGGTGGACGGCGCGCCCTGGGCCGGCACCAGGCCGGCGTCCACCAGCAGCCGCTCCAGGCGCGGGGTGAGCACTACTGCCGCGACGTTGGTCAGGTGCGCGTCGTCGCGGTAGAGCAGGATCCGCTGCAGCACCGCTGGGCAACTGGGCCCCGAGCCCGGGCAGAGCACCTGGTTGACCGAGACCGCCTGGATCCCGGGCTCGTGTCCGGCGGCGATCGCGTCGGCCAGCGGGTCCGGCCAGGTGGCCTTGGACCGGGGGAAGTCGCAGGCGCCGGGATCGGCGGTGTGGCCCGAGACGCAGGCCGGGATGTCCTGGCCGGGGATCGGGGTGTCCGTCAGGTAGACGATCGGCACGCCCAGCGCGCGCAGCGGGGTGAGGGTCTGTTCCCAGGCCTGGGCGAGCAGTCGACCGTCCTCGGTGTAGCGGTTGAGCGAGCCGACCACGATCAGCTTCGGCTTGGGCTCGCGCTGCAGCCGCGCCAGGCTGTCCGCCCGCCAGCTGTCGCACTCCCGGTAGGTGCGCCCCAGCTGCGGGTTGGTCACCGTGAGTTGCGGCAGCGGGCAGCCCTGCTTGACCAACTCCTCCAGCGCCCAGTGCCGTTCGGCCGCGATCGCGAGCACGGAGGAGAACCACTGGCCCGCGTGCGAGTCGCCGAGCAGCACGATCCGGTCGCTGCTCGCGGTGTCGCCGAACAGGCAGGGCGGGCTGCTGGTGGCCGCCGGGGCGACCTCGCAGGCGCCGTCCGGCGGGAAGTCCTTGCGGGCCTGGGCGGCGCTCGGCACGATGGTCGTCGCGGCGTGCGCATCGGCCGGCAGCAGCAGCGAACTCCCGGTGGCCGCGCCCGGAGGCAGGCCCGCCAGGTCCACCGGGGTGCCCGGACCGAGCACCCGCAGCGTGCCGGTGCCCACCACCAGCGCGAGCAGCACCGGGATGATGATCGCGCTCAGGCCCAACGAGAGCCCTCGGCGCGGGAGTTCGTTGACCACCGGATTGCGGCGCAGTGGCCGCTCGACCCAGCGCATGGCGGCCAGCGCGGGCAGCGCGGCCCCCGCCGTGAGGGCCACCTTGACCGGCCAGCCCAGGGTGCCGAACCTGGCCTCCGCCAGCACCAGCACCGGCCAGTGCCACAGGTAGAGGTTGTAGGACAGGCGTCCGACGGCGCGTGGGCCGGCCGTCGCCAGCAGTCGGCCGGGCCCGATGGGCCGGGTGTGCGGGGCCTCGCCGCGGCCCGGTATGCCGGCCAGGATCACTGCCGCGGTGCCGAGGGTGGGCGCCAGCGCGGCCCAGCCGGGATAGGGCGTGGCGGCCGTGTACGTAACCGCCGACCAGGCGATCAGCGCCGCGCCGGCCCAGCCCACCAGCGCGCGCAGCGGGCGCGGTCCGGGCAGCCGGTGCCAGGGCAGCAGCGCGAGCAGCGCGCCGATGCCGAACTGCCAGACCCGGGAGGGCGTGCCGAGGTAGGCCAGTGACACCTCGCGGTGCGTCCAGCCCAGCGCCAGCACGAACGAGACGGCGGTGGCCAGCGCGGTGGCGGTGACCACGGTGCTCCGGATCGCCAGTCCGCGGCGCAGCTGACGATGCGTCAGAAGCACGAGCAGGGTCAGCAGTGGCGCCCAGAGCAGGTAGAACTGCTCCTCCACCGCGAGCGACCAGAAGTGCAGCAGCGGGCTGGGATCGCGGCCGGCGGCCAGGTAGTCGGTCTGCTGGGCGACGAAGCGCCAGTTGGCCACCGAGAGCGCCGAGGCCAGCACGTCGTACTCCAGGTCGGTGCGACGCAGCGGCGCGGTGAGCCAGACACCCGCCAGCGCCACCACCGTCAGCACCAGGGCCGCCGAGGGCAGCAGCCGCCGGGCCCGGCGGGAGAAGAACTCGGCCAGCCGGATCCGCCCGGTGGCCACCGCCTCGCGAAGCAGCAGGCCGGTGATCAGATAGCCGGAGATCACGAAGAAGACGTCCACGCCGACGAAGCCGCCGGCCAGGTGCGGCACACCTGCGTGGAAGGCGAGGACGGCCAGCAGCGCCACGGCGCGCAGCCCCTCGATATCGGGTCGGAAGCCCGGGGTCCCGGTCCGGACGGCCTCGCTCGTCCCCGGTCCGGAGCGCGGTTCGCGGGTGGAGAGAATACTCGCAGTCACAGTGGCACGTTCCTTCAGCCGAGCCAGGTCAGCATGGGGCTGACCCAGCCGGAGGCGAGCAGTGCGGTCAGGGTGAGGGCGGCGGTCACGGCCAGGCCCTCCGGCCAGCGCCGGGGCAGCACGGCGGTGCCGGTGGCGCCCTCGGTGCGGCCCGCGCGGCCCGGGCGGCCGATCCGGGCGAGCAGCGGCAGCCGGCGCCGGGCCGACGGAGCCCGGGTGGTGCGCAGTTGGGCCACCAGGTCGCGGATCAGCGGCAGGCCGATCTGGCACTGCACCACGAGGTAGAGGGCCAGGCCCCAGGTGGGCCCCCAGCCCTGCCCGGCCACGTCCAGCGCGAGGCCGACGGCGGCGGCCAGGATCGAGCAGGCCGTCCAGCCGAGCGCGACCAGCACCACCCGTCGGGCCAGTCCGCCGGGCCTGGTCGCGCCGGCGCCGGTGGGCACCCAGGCGGCGCTGCGCCCGCGCAGCGTGTGCAGGACGGCGGCGCCGGCGGCCACGCTCATCAGCACATTGGCCCGGATCACCTCCACCCGCCAGCGGGTGCGGCTGACCCGGGGCAGCAGCACGTGCCAGAGCCAGAGCGGGGCGAGCAGCGGCAGCACGTGCCAGGGCCGGATCTGCCCGGGGTAGCAGTACATCATCACCAGCGGCGGCAGCGGGGCGGCGAAGAGGTTCAGCGTCATCGTCAGGTAGCCCACGACGCCCTCGTAGAAGCACAGGCGCATCCGCCAGGGCGCGCGCATCCGCTTCAGGTCGCGGCTGGTGAGCAGGTGCAGGTTGCCCATCGCCCAGCGGTACTGCTGGTTGACGAAGGAGGACAGGCTGTCCGGCGAGGTGCCCTTGGCGAGCAGCACCGGCACGTAGAGGGTGCGGAAACCCCGTTCGTAGAGCGCGAGTCCGGTGTACATGTCCTCGCTGTGGTCGAGCTTGGCGAAGCCGCCGGCCGCCTCGATCGCGGTGCGCCGGTAGACGGCGTTGCTGCCGCAGCAGATGGCCGCGTCGCTGGCGTCCCGGGAGGGCTGGATCCAGCGGAAGAACCACTCCTGGGCGGAGCCGGCGGCGCGTTCGATCCAGCTCATCGAGGCGTCGGTGTCGAAGCACTGCGGGCTCTGCACGATGCCGATCGCCGGATCGGCGAAGTACGGCACCAGGTGGTGCAGGAAGTCCGCGCGCGGGGCGAAGTCGGCGTCCAGGATGGCGATGTACTCGGCCTGACCGAGGGTCAGCGCGTGGTTCAGGTTGCCTGCCTTCTTCAGCGTGCCGCGGTCCGGGCGGACCACGTACCGGTAGCCGAACCCGGCGGCCAGCTCGGCGACGTCAGTGCGGTCCGCGTCGTCGAGCACCCAGACGGTCAACTCGCCCGGCCAGGAAACCTGGTGGACGGCCCGGTAGGCGTTCGCCAGCACCTCCAGCGGCTCGCCGCAGGTGGGCAGGTACAGGTCGACGCTCGGCGCCTCGGCCGGTCGCCAGGCCCGCACCAGCACCTCGTGCGACTGCCGGGTGAGCCGGCGCTGGCGCAGGCTGTTGAGCGAGGAGAGCGCGAGCGCCAGCACGTTGAGCGCCAGCACCGCGAGGAAGGCCCAGAGCGCGGGTGTGCGCAGGGCGAAGGTGAGCATGGTCGCCGCCGTGAGAACGAAGGCGAGAGAGGTGCAGAGCAGGACCCACCGGCGTTGCGGACCGAAGTACCAGTACAGCTCCTGGTCGTTCGGTGGCGCCGGAAGGTGATGGACAGTCATATGGCCCCCACAGCCGTGTCGACAGCTTCCGGGGTCCACAGTAGCCGATTGGTATAGACCACTGTGACGTGGCAGGTGAACAGCGTGCAACGATCGGAGTGGGGTGAGACGTCGGCAGCCCCCACCGTCGGGCGGTGGGGGCTGCCTGGCCGGTGACCGTGGCCGGCGGGGAGGGTGCTGCTCAGCCGATCGCGTGCGAGAGCAGCGCGCCGTCGCCGTTGCCCTGGGTGGTGTGGCCCACGTTGCAGATCTGGTGCTGCTGCTGGTTGGCGATCGGCACGTCCACCTGGACCGGGACCAGGATGCCGACCTGCACGTGGTGCACCTCGGGCAGGCAGAGGTCGGTGTTGTCCAGGGTGTGGTACGCCGCGCTGTGGTTGCCGTGGGTGCCGTCGTTGTTGGTGCCCCCGTCGCCCGAGATCGAGGCGGCCGAGCCGTCGGCGTTGCCGATGGCCATCGCCGGGGAGGCCAGCGCGGCCAGCGACGCGACGGCGATACCGGTGCTCGCCAGAGCCTTCTTGAGCATGGGTCATGTCCTCTCTACAGGACCGGCGGCGGCGCGAAACCACCGCGGCGCCGGCATTGGTGCGACGTCGCGTTCAACGCGCTGACCTGTGCGAGGACACTGCCCGACAGCCGGACTCACCCATCCGGAGGGGGTGGCGCCGGGCGTCAGTCGACCGGGCCGGCCGGCCAGTGCCGACGGCCCAGGCTGATCAGCCGCAGCTGGTCGCGGGCGAGCGCGGCGATCCGGCGCTCGGCGGCGGGGGAGTCGGCGGGAGCCTCCAGGAACGCGGCGGCGGTGGCCACCAGGTGCTCGACGTAGAGCCCGGCGAGCATCCGCAGATCGGCGGCGCTCCAGCCGGCGCTCTGCGGCTGGGTGCCGAGTGCGGCGGCGGTCTCGTCGGTGAAGGCCGCCAGCTCCGCCGCGATGGCCTCGCGCACCCGCTGCACCCCGCCGTGCCGCTCGCGGGCCAGGAAGCGGATGTGGGCCCGGTGTTCGCGCACGTGCCGGGCGACCACCGCGATCGTTCCGTCGATCAGCTGCTCGGCGTCCCCCTGTCCGGCCAGGATCGTCCGGATCATCAGGTGCAGGCTCTGCAGCGACTCGGTGACCAGGATCACGCCGAGCTCGTCCAGGTCGCGGAAGTGGCGGTAGAAGCCGGCGGGGGAGAGCCCGGCCTCCCGGGTCACCTCCCGAACGCCGAGGCCACTGAGGTTCTGGTGCTCCAGCAGCCGCAGTCCGGCGTCGAGCAGGGCGCGGCGGCTCTGCTCCTTCTGGGCGGCTCTGGTTCCGGGGGTGTGACTCACGTCATTCAGTAAACAACTGTTTGCCGACCTGCGCCAGCGTAGAGTGGAGATGTCGGCGAACACTTGTTAGCTCAAATCGCCGACCGGTCGGCCGGAGCCCCGGTCGCACGCCCCTGCCAGCCGAAGGGTCGCCTCATGTTCTTCTTTTTCGCGCTTGCCGCCGCGGGGGTCCTGCTGGGTGCCGCCGCGCACACCACCATGCCGCAGTTCCTGCTCGCCGGTGCGGTCATCGGCCTCTGGCTGCTGGCCTTCGGCGTCCGTGAGGGCGTCGGCCGGCTGCGTCACCGCTGACCGGCCCGACCCCGCCCGGACCCATCTGATCCATCTGATCCACCTGATCCGCCGCCAACAAGCCCTGCTCGTCCCAGAAGGGGGAAATCCCATGGAAGCCCGGACCCTGACCCGGGAGGCCGACGGGATGGCCGTCGCCTCGTTCGTCCTCGGTCTGATCGGCCTGCTGCTCTTCAACCTCGTCTTCGGGCCGCTCGCGCTGGTCCTCGGTTCGCTCGCGCTGGTGCGCGGCACCGACCGGCGTGGCCGCGCGCTGCTCGGCCTGGCCCTCGGCGCGGCCGACCTGGCGGTGCTCGCCGCGGAGCTCGTCAGCAGCCACGGCGCGCTGTGGCAGATCGGCTGACCCACCGTCAACTACGAGCAGGACGAGCAGCCGTACGCATGCAGCGGCCCGGCTCCCGCCGGCTGGCGGGAGCCGGGCCGCGGTCGTTCACAGCGGCAGCAGGTCGGGCCGCTTGGCCTCGACGTGGTCGCCCGAGGACTCGCCGCGCAGCCGCCGGCCGACCCAGGGCAGCAGGTAGTCCCGCGCCCACTGGAGGTTCTCCCGGCGCTGTTCGGCAGCGGTGTGCGACTCCTCGGCGGGCCACGGCGCGGCCGGGTCCTCCGCCGTTTCCAGGCCCAGCGCCCGGGCCGCGAGCAGTGCCACCCGCTGGTGGCCCTCGGGGGACAGGTGCAGCCGGTCCTCGCTCCAGGCCTGCCGGCTCTGCAGCGTGCGCAGCGACCAGAGGTCGGCCACCGCGCAGTCGTTGCGGTCCGCGATCGCCCGCAGGTGCACGTTGTACGTCGCGATCTTGCCGCGCAGGTGCTTGAGCACCGTCATGCCCCGGGTGTCGAAGCCGGTGGAGATCAGCACCGTGCCCGCGGACTCGCGCAGCCGCACGACGGCCGCCTCGAAGCGCTCGGCGACCAGGTCCGGGTCGCTGCCCGGGCGCAGGATGTCGTTGCCGCCGGCCACGAACGTCACCAGGTCGGGCTGGATCCGCTGGACCTGCGGCACCTGCTCGGCGACGATCTGGTCGAGCAGCCGGCCGCGCACCGCGAGGTTCGCGTACCGGAACTCGCCCTCGGGCCGCCCCGCCGCCAGCATCCAGGCCAGCCGGTCGGCCCAGCCGGCGAAGGTTCCGTCGGGGGACGGGTCGTTCAGGCCCTCGGTGAAGCTGTCGCCGAGGGCTACGTAGGAGTTGAACTCAAGGATCTCCAGATGGTCAGCCATGGGATCAGATACTTCACTGTCTCAAGTGACCTACGCCACCGTAGGTGTGGGGTGGCGGAGCGTGACATTGGCCACCTGCCCGGCGGGAATACTTCATGCGGGCCGGGTCCAGCCGGCTCCCGAGCCGACCGAGCGCAGCGCCGCCGCCACGACCGACGCCGCCAGTGCCGCCGGCACCGCCAGCGAGAGGGGCTGGGTGCCGTGCAGCACCAGCAGTGCGCCGGCCACGGCGCCCAGGATCAGGGTGAGCACGGAGATCAGCCGCCGCCCGGTCGGCTCGCCCCAGCGTCCCGCGTCCTCGGGGGCGGCGAAGATGCCGGTGATGGTCCGGGTCAGCACGGTGGTGGTCAGGTCGGGGACGGCGAGCACGGCCACGGTCGCGTTCTGGATGCCCATCCCGACGGCCGCCACCGCGATGGCGAGGTAGCGGGAACTGCTCGACTGGCCGAGCGTGACCACCGGCTCCGCCGCGAGGAGCACCGCCGCGGCGGCCAGCAGCAGGGTCTCGGCCGCCGTCCCGCGCAGCAGCACCTGCCCGCGGTGCGGCAGCCCCGCCAGCAGCCGGCCGCCCAGGAAGGCGCCGCAGGCGAAGGCGGTCACCGCCGTCAGCGAGGCGGCCAGCGAGAAGCCGGGGGCACCGGCCAGCGCGAAACCGAGGAAGACCACGTTGCCGGTCATGTTGGAGACGAAGACATGGCCCAGCGTCAGATAGCTGACCGCGTCGATCATTCCGCTGACCACGGTGAGCACGAGCAGCAGCGGTGGCAGCGGGCCGTGCCGGTCGCCGGGCAGCGGCACGGCGGTCCGCAGGGCCCCGTGTGCCACCGCCCGTGCCCGGAGCCCGCGCCGGATGCGGTCCGGCTCGCCGCGGGTCAGGGACGGACCTCCACGCCGCGCCAGAACGCCACCCGGCCGCGGATCTGCTCCGCCTCCGGCTTGGGGTCGGGGTAGTACCAGACGGCGTCCTCGTTCCGCTCGCCGTCCACCACCAGGGTGTAGTAGCTCGCGGTGCCCTTCCACGGGCAGAACGAGGTGGTCTCGGAGGGGACCAGGTAGTGGGCCGGTACGGCCGAGACGGGGAAGTAGTGGTTCTGCTCGACGACCACGGTGTCCTCGCTCTCGGCGATCACCTGGCCGTTCCAGTACGCGGTCGGCATGACGGATCCTCTCGTCCGGTGGCTGCGGTCCAGCCTAGGGCCTGCCCGGGAGCGGCGGACGGTACCGCGGGGGCGGGCGGGTTACGGGTGCTCACCCGGACGGGACGGCGCTGCGGCCGGTCGCCGCAGGGGCGGCTGGGCCCGGCGGGTGATCGGCCTCGGCGACGGTGTGACGGGCGGTTACCGGCGGGGCGAGCTGGCGACACTGCCCTCAGGCCGTTCGCTCACGATCGGAAGAGGTGGCCGCCATGACCCTGACCGTGCTCCTGTTGACCGTTCCGCCGCTGCTCGCCCTGTTGCTCTGCCTGACCGACCCCGCGCGCTCCCGCGAGACCGCTTCCCGCCTGGCCCGCCGCCACCGGCGCCGGGCGCGCGGACGGCACGCGGCACCGTCCGCGCGCCGGGCCGAGGCGGCGCTGAGCCGGCTGGCCTGACAGCTCCTGACGGAGCGTCGATCCTGCCGCCGGCTCAGGCCAGCGCGGGGCGGGCGAGCAGCGAGGTGACGCAGAGGCTGGTCTCGGCCGCCGAGCCGACGAACGGCACCCGCAGCCGGCGCAGCGAGTAGTGGTAGGCCTCGCGCTCGCGGGCGTCGGCGAAGTACCGCTGGTGCCGCGGGGTCGGGTCGGGCCGGGTGACGGTGAGGCGGTGGCCGGCCAGGCAGCGGGCGATCTCCTCGGTGGGCTGGCCGTAGAGCGGCCAGCCCAGCACCACCGGCGGGGTGCTCTGCAGCGCGAGGACGCGTTCCAGGGTGGCGATGCCCAGGTGGCTGAACGCGCCGGTGGCCAGCACCAGATCGGCTCCGGCGAGCACGGCCTGGTCGGCCGGCGTGGGGTCGTACCGCTCCAGGTCGGTGTTGACGGCGGCGTCGATCAGACCGGCGGCCAGCGCGTACTCGGTGGCCGGGAGCGAGACGTCCAGGCCCACCACGGTCAGCTCGGTGTCGTGCGCCCTGGACCGCAGGAAGGCGGCGTCCCGGCTGACGGCCTCGTCGGTGACGTGGACCGGGCCCGCCGCCTGCGGGGCGCTCGCGGTCGGTGCCGCGGTGCGGGCGGGGTGCAGCGGGTAGCGCCGGGCGAAGGTCGCGAAGTCGACCCCGAATTTGAGCAGCGCGCTGTTGATCCCGTAGCCGCAGGCCAGGTCGAGGATCTTCAGCTGCCGGCGCCCGGTGCGCCGGCGCAGCTCCGCGATGGTGCCGGGCAGCAGGCGGCGGGCGAAGTCGGGGGAGCGGTAGCGCAGCGGCGCCAGGTGACGGAAGTAGCCGGCGGGGAGCGGCTGCTGGTAGAGCGATTCGAACGACTGCTTGGCGAAGATTCGCACGCGGCCTCCTGGATCTGGCGCCCGTCGCCGAGGCGGCGAGGGCTGGACCTGATGGCCGGTCAATTTTGACATGGCCAGGGCGGCTCAGGGCATCGGCGCTCCGGGCCGCCGTGTAACTCGACCGGAACCGATCCGGAACCCGGAGGAAACCCGGCGCCGGTCCCGGTGCCGAGGTACGGGACGGGATCGGCGGGCCGCGACCCGTGCCGCGGGGGGTGGAGGCGACCGGCGCACGACCCGCTCACGGCCTGTCAAGGATTCATCAGAGCGAGTGAACGTGCTTGCCCCGGGTGAACCGGCTGACTTGAATGAGCGTCATGGACAGCCCGACCCGCCATCACGACCGACCGCCGCAGCCGCGCGCGGGTTCGGGCCGGTGCGGCTGTCCGCGCGCCGCGGTAGTGCTGCCTCCCCGTAGCTGAGTGGTCGCGCCGCGGGTGGGCCCGCCCGGCCCACCCGCGCCTCCCCTTCCCGCGCCCGCTGGGGTTCGTACCCCCGCTCAGGCCACCAGTGCGGTCAGGGTCAGCGCGGTCAGCACGATGGCGGCGCCGGCGGCCATGAAGACGTACTCGATCGCCCGCCGTTCCCGGCCCTGGACCAGGATCTGGCGCGGATCGGCCGGGTCGTAGCGGACCGGCACCGCGCGCCCGGCGGTCAGCGGCTGGGCCCGGCTGGGTCCGACGGGGGAGGGGACCTCCAGAACCAGCCCCTCCCGGGTGGCGAACTGGAGCAGCGGCCGTCCGGGGCCGTCCGCGTCGCTCGCGCGCCGGGCGACGAGCGCGGAGGCGGGCACCCCCACCTGCCGCAACCGACGGGTCTCGGCCAGCCCGGTGGCCCCGGCGAGGTAGGCGAGCACGCCGCCGACCAGCAGGTTGAGCGTGAGCAGTGCGAACACGGCAGCCGTCCCCTCAGCCGGCCGGTCCTGGCAGTGCCGGCTTCCTCCACGGTAGTCCGGCGCCGGGAGCGCCGACACCCCACCGGTGTGCCCGGTGGGGTGTCGGCGCTCCGCGGTGCGCTGCTACTCGTAGCGCAGTCCCGCCGGCTTGGTCCGGCGCCACAGCACCGGCAGGCTCAGCGCCGTGATCAGCAACACCGCCGCCGCGCCCGCGCCGGACATCAGGGCGATCTCACCCCAGACGAAGCCGATCGGCACCTTGGCCAGGAAGAGCAGTGCGCTGCCCAGCGCGAGGCCGCAGACCACGGCGAGCGCCAGGCCGAGCACGACCGGGACGATGCTCTGACAGAGCAGCGCGCCGGCCAGCGTGCGGGTGCGGGTACCGAAGGCGGTGAGCACCGCCAGGGTGCGCCTGCGCTCGCGCAGTTGCTCCAGCAGACCGACCAGCATGCCGGCGCCGATCAGCGTCAGGATCGCCACCGTCCCGGCCGTCAGCGCGTTGCGCACGCTGAGGAACTGGGCGTCCGGCAGCCTGCTCGTGGGGTTGTAGACGCTGCTCTCCACGCTGATCAGCGCCGCGTCGGTGCGGATCCG
Source organism: Kitasatospora sp. NBC_01302 (assembly GCF_035976515.1). Classification (NCBI taxonomy): domain Bacteria; kingdom Bacillati; phylum Actinomycetota; class Actinomycetes; order Kitasatosporales; family Streptomycetaceae; genus Kitasatospora; species Kitasatospora sp. NBC_01302. The sequence goes on along the minus strand of NZ_CP108404.1, from coordinate 1,341,625 downwards.
GTCCTCGGCGTCCGGCGTGCCGGGCACCGGGTGCACGTCGGCGCTGGCGGTCTGGGTGCGCAGCAGGGCGGCCGGGAGCACGGACGGGGTGGCCAGGATGGTGTCCAGGTAGTGCGGGCGGCCGTCGTGCGCGGGCTGTTCGACCGTGGCGCGGGAGGCCGGCAGCTGCCAGGCGCTCTTCGGCTCGCCGATCGGCTCCAACTGCACCGGTCCGCCGGCCGCGAGCGGGCTGCGGCCGGCCGAGGCGGAGGTGATGCCCAGGGCGGTGAACACGTCCCCGTCGGCGCAGTCGGTGATGTGTTCCATGGCCTTCAGGGTCGCGCAGTCGGCCACCCGGATGGTGAAGAGCTGCTCGCCCGCGCTGGCGTAGACGTCGGTGTAGCCGGTTGCGTCGGCGACCCCGGGGCTGTGGCGCAGCTGGTCGGCGAGCTGCCCGGCGCGGTCGCCGGCTCCTTCGAAGCTGACGGACAGCAGGGTGTGGTCCTTGGTGGCCAGTTCGTCGGTGGCGGGGGTGCGCGCGGCGGCGACCGAGCCGATCAGGGTCTGCAGGGCGATCGCGCCGGCCACCGTCACCACGATGCCGGTCACCGGCCGGGACGCGCTCTCCGGGCTGAACCGCAGCCGGCCGAGTGCCAGTTGCCAGGCCGGCGGCCCGCTGACCCGGCGCAGCGCGCGGGAGGCGAGCGCGACCAGTGGCGGCAGCAGCAGGGTGGCACCGACCAGCAGCAGGAGCAGGCCGGTGATCAGGATGGCCAGCGCCTGGCTGTTGTCGAGCGAGGTGAGCCTGCCGCGCTGGGTGAGGAGCAGGCCGAGGCCGAGCAGCGGCAGCAGCACGCGCCACCAGATCGCCCGTCGCCGGGTCCCGGCGCCGCGCACCACGCCGAGCGGCTCGGCGGCGATCCGGCGCATGGTCAGCATGGTGACGGTGACGGCCAGCAGCGGGACCACGACGAGCACCAGGGCCGCCAGCACCGGCTGCGGCTGGAGGTCGTCGGCGAAGACGCTCAGTCCGGCGACGGTCACCTTCGCCACCAGGTGACGGCCGATCAGGAAGAAGACCGTGCCGAGCCCCAGGCCCACGAGCGCGCCGGCCAGCGACTCGCCGGCCGAGATCCGTGCGGTGGTGGAGCGGTCGGCGCCCGCCAGTCGCAGGGCGGCCAGCCGGCGGTCGCGCGCCTCGCTGCCGAATCGGGCGGCGGCGGCGATGAACACGGCCACCGGGCTGAGCAGGATCACCACGCCGGCCACGGTGAGCAGCAGCAGGACCGGGTCGGTCGGCTTGGGCGGCAGCTTGTCCTCGAAGTGGTCGATCCGCAGCGTCGACGGATCGGTGTCGGTCAGCTTGTCGCTGCCCAGGTAGAACGCGTAGTCGCCGGGCCCGGCCAGGCCGGCGGGGCCGATCGTGCCGGTGATCGGCTGGGGGTAGCGCTCGCGCAGCAGTGCCGCGCCGGACGAGTGCAGCAGCTCGGCCAGCGCCGGCGAGACGGCGAGCGTGCCGGGGGCCGGATAGGCGCTCAGGCCCGGCGGCAGCGGGGCGTTCGGCCCCTCGGGCTGGACGATCCGGCCGAAGAAGGTCCGGCCCTGGTACACGCCGGGGGCGTCGTGGATCAGCAGGCTGTGGTCGGAGCGCGGTGCGATGACGGCGGAGACCACCGCGCCGCTCTGGGTGCGCAGCTTGTCGTCCCGGTGCGCGCGCACGGTGGGGAAGGAGGCGGCCAGCAGCAGGGTGGCCACTCCGAGGCCGGCGCCGATCGCGGTCAGCGCGGTGCGCAGCCGGCTGTCCCGGCCGCCGGCGAACGCCAGCCGCAGGCCGAGCGCCAGGTCGGTGACCAGGCGGGAGAGCGGACGGTCGGTCATCGGCCGTCTCCGGGCTCGCGGGTGCGCCCGTCGCGCACCACCACCTCGCGGTCGGCGTAGGCGGCCACCCGCATGTCGTGGGTGACCAGCAGCACGGCCGCACCGGACTCCCGGGCGGCGGCGGTGAGCAGCGCCATCACCTGCTCGCCGTGCAGCGAGTCGAGCGCGCCGGTCGGCTCGTCGGCGAAGATCACCGCCGGATCGGTGACCAGCGCGCGGGCGATCGCGGCCCGCTGGCCCTGGCCGCCGGACAGCTCGCCCGGCCGCTTGTCGGCCAGGTCGGCCACGTCCAGCCGCTCCAGCCACTGCCTGGCCCGCTCCTCGGCGGGGCGCCGGCGGATGCCGTTCAGCCGCAGCGGGAGCGCGGTGTTCTCCAGGCAGGAGAGTTCGGGCACCAGCTGGCCGAACTGGAAGACGAAGCCGAAGTCGGCCCGGCGCAGCGCGCTGCGGGCGCCGTCGGAGAGGGTGGCCAGGTCCTGGCCGCGGTAGCTGACGGTGCCGGACTCGGGCCTGATCAGGCCGGCCAGGCAGTGCAGCAGGGTGGACTTGCCGGAGCCGGAGGTGCCCAGCACGGCGACCAGCTCGCCGGGGGAGATGGTCAGCGAGGCGCCGTCCAGCGCCTGGGTGAGGCCGAAGCTCTTGTGGACGTCGACGGCGGTCAGCAGCGCGCCCTCGGCTGCCGGTCCGGTGGTGCGGGCGGTGGTGGTGGGAGCGGTGGACATCAGGCGCGCACCTTCCTGGCCAGGTCGTCGAGTCGGGCCGCGGTCAGCTCCAGCCAGCGCAGGTCGGCCTCCAGGTGGAACAGCGCGTGGTCGCAGAGCAGCTGGTCGGCGAGGTCGCCGGCCAGCTTGCGGCGGGTCAGCTCGCGCATGTGGCGCAGGTGCTCGGTGCGCTGGGTCTCCAGCACCTCCTGGGCGGGGCGCCCGGTCAGCAGGGCCAGCACCACCTTGGTGTAGAGGGTGCTCTGCAGGTAGGAGGCGGGGCTCTCGGGCTCGGCCAGCCAGCGGCTGACGTCGGTGATCCCGGCCTCGGTGATCACGTAGCGCTTGCGTTCGGGGCCCTCGCCCTGCTCGGTGCCGTCGACCTCGACCAGGCCGTTCTTCAGCAGGCGCGAGAGGGTGGCGTAGACCTGGCCGTAGGGCAGCGCGCGGGTCTGGCCGAAGCGCTCGTCGTAGGCGCGCTTGAGGTCGTAGCCGTGGCGCGGATGGGACTCCAGGAGCCCCAGGATGGTGTGACCGAGTGACATGCGGGCGACTATACACAAGGTGTATACATCGAACGCATAGTGGGGTGACCTCAGCTGACGCCGGCTCAGGACGGCCCTCCCCGGCTTCTGCTCGTTCGTCACGCTGTACGGCCGCGGTCCGGACGCTGTGCACCCGCTCCGCGTGCCGTGGTGCGTGGAGCGGGCGGGCACGGCAGGCTGGGGGCTGTTCACCGTGCTGCCGGACCAGCGACTTGGAGTCATCTGAATGAGCGCGCAGGAGTCTGCCGACATCGGCGTCACCGGACTGGCCGTCATGGGCCGCAACCTGGCCCGGAACTTCGCCCGGCACGGCCACCGGGTCGCCCTGCACAACCGCAGTAACGCCCGGACCAGCGCGCTGATGGCCGAGTTCGGCCACGAGGGCGCGTTCGTCCCCAGCGAGACGACGGCGCAGTTCGTGGCCTCGCTGGCCCGCCCGCGGCGGATCGTCATCATGGTCAAGGCGGGCGAGCCCACCGACGCGGTGATCGACGAACTGGTCCCGCTGCTCGAAGCCGGCGACATCGTGGTCGACGGCGGCAACGCGCACTTCATGGACACCCGCCGGCGCGAGGCGGCGCTGCGCGAACACGGCCTGCACTTCGTCGGCACCGGCATCTCCGGCGGCGAGGAGGGCGCGCTGCTGGGCCCGAGCATCATGCCGGGCGGCACCGCCGAGGCCTACCGCTCGCTCGGGCCGGTGCTGGAGTCGATCGCGGCCCAGGTGGACGGGCAGCCCTGCTGCACCCACGTCGGCCCGGACGGCGCCGGACACTTCGTCAAGATGGTGCACAACGGCATCGAGTACGCCGACATGCAGCTGATCGCCGAGGCCTACGACCTGCTGCGGCACGGCGCCGGGCGCCAGCCCGCCGAGATCGCCCGGACCTTCCGGACCTGGAACGAGGACCGGCTCAACTCCTATCTGATCGAGATCACCGCCGAGGTGCTCGGCCACACCGACGCCGCCACCGGGCGCCCGTTCGTCGACATCGTCCAGGACCGGGCCGAGCAGAAGGGCACCGGCCGGTGGACGGTGCAGAGCGCGCTCGAACTCGGCGTGCCGGTCTCCGGCATCGCCGAGGCGGTCTTCGCCCGCTCGCTCTCGGGCAGCGCGGCGCTGCGCGAGGCGGCCCGCGACCTGCCCGGCCCCACCGAGACCTGGCTGGACAGCGCGGCGGCCGACCGGTTCGCCGGTGACGTGGAGCAGGCGCTGTACGCCTCGAAGATCGTCGCCTACGCCCAGGGCTTCAACCAGATCCAGGCCGGCAGCGCGGAGTACGGGTGGGGGATCGCACCCGGTGCGATGGCCTCGATCTGGCGCGGCGGCTGCATCATCAGGGCGAGGTTCCTGGACCGGATCGAGGCCGCCTACCAGGCGGACCCCGAACTGCCCACCCTGCTCACCGACGAGTACTTCCGCAAGGCGCTCGGCGAGGCGCAGTCCGCCTGGCGCCGGGTGGTCTCCACCGCCGCCCAACTCGGCGTGCCGGTACCCGGATTCGCCACCGCACTGGCCTACTACGACGCGCTGCGCGCCGGGCGGCTGCCGGCCGCGCTGATCCAGGGCCAGCGGGACTTCTTCGGCGCCCACACCTACCGGCGCACCGACCGGGACGGGGTGTTCCACACGCTCTGGGCCGGCGACCGCAGCGAGCAGCAGCAGTGACGGCGGCCGACGGGCCGGAGCAGCCCCGCGGGCCGGCGGCCCCGCGTCCGCAGGCCGTCCGGGCTCCGCTCAGCTGCGCCGCGCGCTTCCTGGTGCTCACCGTGCGCCCGGGCGGCGAGCAGGCGGTGCGCGACCTGCTGCCGGACGTCGCCGCGCTGCGCAGGTCGGTCGGCTTCCGCGGCGCCGACACCGGGCTCAGCTGCGTGCTCGGCATCGGCTCGCAGCTCTGGGACCGGCTCTTCGCCCCGCCGCGCCCCGCCGGGCTGCACCCCTTCCGCGAGCTGCGCGGCGAGCGGCACACCGCCCCCGCCACCCCCGGCGACCTGCTGCTGCACCTGCGTGCCGAACGCCAGGACGCCTGCTTCGACCTGGCCGGCCTGCTGCTGGAGCGGCTGCGCGGCGCGGTGGACGTGGTGGACGAGGTGACCGGCTTCGGCTACGTCGACCGGCGCGACCTGCTCGGTTTCGTCGACGGCACCGAGAACCCCGAGGGCGCCGACGCCGACCGGGCGGCGCTGATCGGCGCCGAGGACCCGGACTTCGCCGGCGGCAGCTACGTGATCGTCCAGAAGTACCTGCACGACCTGGCCCGCTGGCGGGCGCTGCCGGTCGAGCAGCAGGAGCGCGCGGTGGGGCGCACCAAGCTCGAGGACGTCGAACTGCCCGGGGCCGAGCAGCCGGCCGACTCGCACGTGGCCCTCACCAGCCTCGATCCGGTGGACGGCCGCGAGCGCGAGATCGTCCGGCTGAACATGCCGTTCGGCTCCTATGCCGACGGGGAGTGCGGCACCTACTTCATCGGTTACTGCCACACCCCGGCGGTGACCGAGGAGATGCTGGAGAACATGTTCCTCGGGCGGTCACCGGGCCGCCACGACCGGCTGCTCGACTTCTCGACGGCCGTCACCGGCGGGCTCTTCTTCGTCCCCTCCGCCGATCTGCTCGACGACCCGCCGCCCGCCGCCGGGACGGCCGCCGCGCGCACCGCCCCCGCCGGGGCGGACGGCTCGCTCGGCATCGGCAGTCTCAAGCAGCAGCCCACCGCCCTCGCCGGACCGCAAAGGAGTGGCACCCGATGAACAACCTGCACCGCGACCTGGCCCCGATCTCCACCGGGGCCTGGGCGCAGATCGAGGAGGAGGCCCGGCGCACCTTCACCCTGCACCTGGCCGGGCGCCGGGTGGTCGACCTGGTGGGTCCGGTGGGCCCGGACCTCGCCGCGGTCGGCTCCGGCCACCTGCAGTCGATCGCGGCGCTGGTCCCGGGGACGTCGGCGCACGCCCGCGAGTCCCGCCCGGTGGTCGAGCTGCGGGTGCCGTTCACCCTGGACCGCCAGGCCGTGGACGACGTGGAGCGCGGCTCGCAGGACTCCGACTGGCAGCCCGTCAAGGACGCGGCCCGCACCATGGCGCAGGCCGAGGACACCGCGATCTTCGAGGGCTGGCCGGCGGCGGGCATCACCGGGGTGCGGATCGGCTCCGACAACCCGACGGTCACCCTGCCGGGCGAGGTCACCGACTACCCGGACGCGGTCAGCCGGGCGCTGACCACGCTGCGGCTGGCCGGCGTGGACGGCCCGTACTCGCTGCTGCTGGGCGCCGACGCCTACACGGCGGTCAACGAGACCTCCAACCACGGCTATCCGGTGCGCCAGCACCTGGCCCGGGTGGTCACCGGGGAGATCATCTGGGCGCCGGCCCTGCAGGGCGCCGTGGTGCTCTCCACCCGGGGCGGCGACTTCGAGCTGCACCTGGGCCAGGACCTGTCGATCGGCTACCTGTCGCACGACGCCCACGCGGTGCGGCTCTACCTCCAGGAGTCGCTGACCTTCGCGCTGCACTCCCCGGAGGCGGCGGTCACGCTCGTCAACGCCTGAGGCCCTCGGGGCCCGTCCGGCGGTCGGCCCGGGACCCGCCTACGGGCTGACCGCCAGCACCACGTAGGCCGCCAGCACCGACAGGTGCACCCCGCCCTGCAGCGGGGTGGCCCGGCCCGGGATCACGGTCAGCGTGCCCACCGCCACGGTGAGCGCGAGCAGCACCAGGTGCGAGGCGCTCAGGCCCAGCACCAGCGGCCCGCTCAGCCAGACGGAGGCGAGCGCGACCGCCGGGATGGTCAGGCCGATGCTGGCCATCGCCGAGCCGAGCGCCAGGTTCAGCCCGGTCTGCACCTCGTCGCGCCGGGCGGCCCGGACCGCCGCGATGGTCTCCGGCAGCAGCACCAGCATCGCGATCACCACGCCCATCACCGAGGCCGGCAGCCCGGCCGCCGTGACCCCGTGTTCGATGGTCGGCGAGACCGTCTTGGCCAGGCCGACCACGGCCACCAGCGCGACCATCAGCAGCACCAGGCTGGTCGCGGTCTCCCGGTTCGTGGGGAGTTCGTCATGGGTCTCGCCGTGCTGCGGGTCGGCCGCGGGCCGGTCGATCAGCTCCGGCGGCAGGAAGTACTCCCGGTGGCGCACCGTCTGGGTGGTCACGAAGAGGCCGTAGAGCACCAGGGCGGCCACCGAGGCGAAGGTGAGCTGGGTGGGGGAGAAGTTCGGCCCGGGGGTGCTGGTGGTGAAGGAGGGCAGCGCCAGGCTGAGCGTGGCGAGGGTGGCCACCGTGGCCAGCGCGGCGCCGGTGCCCTCCGGGTTGAAGACCGCGACCCGGGTGCGCAGCGAGCCGAGCAGCAGGCAGAGCCCGACGATCCCGTTGCAGGTGATCATGACCGCGGCGAAGACGGTGTCCCGCGCCAGGGTGGCGTTCTTCGCCGCGGAGTCGACCATCAGGGTGACGATCAGCGCCACCTCGATCACCGTGACCGCCACCGCCAGCACCAGCGACCCGAGCGGCTCGCCGACCCGGTGCGCCACCACCTCCGCGTGGTGCACCGCCGCCAGCACCGCCAGGACGAGCACCAGCCCGGCGACCGTGGCCACCGCGTTCGGCAGCGTGCGCCCCCAGACCAGCGCGAGCAGCACGGCCGCCAGCGGTGGCAGCAGGAGGGTCCACCGGCCGAGGGCGGCGGTCAGCATCTGGGGCAGCGATGGTCGGGTCATCGGGGAGAGCTTGGCAGACCCGACGTCTGATGGAAGGTCAGAAACGCCGCAGGCGCCGCCCGGTCGAGCTAGGCCGTGTCTCACAATTCCCGTCAGGCGCGCGACGCCGGCCCGCAGCGCCAGCTGCTGATGTCGCTGCCCGCCTGGACGCACGCCCGAATCGCCCAACTACGACCCAGTACGAGGACGACTCGGGTGCACGCCCAGCCGGGCCTACCCAGCCGCCAGGCTGGGTGATGGGGGCACCTCCCGGCCGAAGGCTGGGGGAGCCGCACGCTGATCCGACAAGATCCGCCGGACAGGCCCTACGCCCCGCTCCCCGCCAGATGGGCCCGGGCCAGCGCCAGGGTCGGCGGCAGCTGGGAGTGCACCGGTGCGGGCAGTTCGTCCTCGGCGAACCAGCCGAGCGCGTCGAACTTGTGCGGCTCGCCGATGGCCACCGCCGCCGGGTCGACCCGCACCGCGCAGACGACGGCGACCCAGTGCGAGTCCACCGGGTTCCCGCGCAGCACGTTGCGCACCCCGAGCACGGTGATCGCGAGCGGCTCGGCCGTGTACTCCTCGCGCACCTCGCGGGCCACCGCGGCCTCGAACTCCTCGCCGAACTCCAGCGCCCCGGCGCCACAGTCCCACCGCCCCGGCTCGTCGCGGGCCGCTGCCGCACGCCGGGCGAGCAGCACCCGCCCGGCGCCGTCGTGGCAGACGAAGACGCAGGAGACCGCGGGCTGACGGTCCGTCATCAGAAGTGCTCCCCCAGCTCGGTGAAGGCGGTCAGCCGCAGGACGCCGCCGTCCGCGGGGTCCAGCTCGGCGGCCTCCAGCGTCCAGGTGTGCTGGTGCGGGATGAACACCGCGTTCAGCCCGGCCGCGCGGGCCGGCAGGATGTCCGACTTCGGCGAGTTGCCGATCATCCAGGTGCGCTCCGGCGGCAGCGGGTGGGTGCCGATCAGCTGCTGATAGGCCGCCACGTCCTTCTCCGCGACGATGTGCACCGCCTTGAAGTGGCCGGCCAGCCCCGAGGCGTCGATCTTCGCCTGCTGCTCCGCCCGGTCGCCCTTGGTGAGCAGCAGCAGCTCGTGCCGCCGGGCGAGCCTGGCCAGCGTCTGGGCCACGCCGGGGATCAGCTCCACCTCGGCACCAGTGATCGAGGCGGCCAGCGCCGCCAGGCGCTCCCGCTGCGCCGCACTGGGTGCCCGGCCGTGCAGCTGCTCATGGCACTCGCCGAGGCTGCGCAGGAAGACCTGGGCGCCGTAGCCGTGGCGGGCCGCGTTGGCCGCCTCGATCCGGTCGAGAGCCGCACGCGCGGCGGCGCGACTGGGCGCGGGCGGGGCCACCTCGTCGAGGAAGGCCTCGATCGCCCGCTCGAAGCGGACGTTGTTCTCCCACAGGGTGTCGTCGGCGTCGAAGACGAGCACCTGTTCGTCGTGTCGCATCCGGCCACCGTAGGCGGGGGGATCGCGGCGTCAGGTGGTTTTCGCCCGGCCGGGCGGGCGCTGCGGCGCCGCCGGTGTCACCGCCGGGTCAGGGTCAGGTGGGTGACGCCGCTGGGAGAGCTCACCGACTCGACGTCGAAGCGCTCCTCCAGTCCGCCGAGGCCGTCCCAGAGCAGCTCGCCGCAGCCCAGCACGATCGGGACGACCACCAGGTGCAGCCGGTCGATCAGGTCCGCGGCCAGGAACGCGCGCACCGTGCTCGGCCCGCCGCCGATCCGCACGTCGAGGTCGCCCGCGGCCTCGCGCGCCAGGTGCACCGCCTCCTGGGGCGTGGCGTCGACGAAGTGGAAGGTGGTCCCGCCGGCCATCTCCACCGAGGGGCGCGGGTGGTGGGTGAGCACGAACACCGGCGTGTGGAACGGCGGGTTCTCGCCCCACCAGCCGTTCCACTCCTGGTCCTGCCACGGCCCGCGGTGCGGACCGAACTTGTTGCGCCCCATGATCTCGGCGCCGATGCCCGCGTCCCAGGTGCGGGCCAGCGCGTCGTCGACCCCGGTGCTGCCGCCGTCCTCACCGTGCATCCGGCGGAAGGTCCTGGTCTGGAAGAACCAGTCGTGCAGCCGCAGCCCGGCATGGCCGAACGGTGCGTCCAGCCGCTGACCGGCGCCGGTGCCGAAGCCGTCGAGGGAGATCGAGAAGTTGTGGACTCTCACCAGGGACATGGGTGCCTCTCCTGCCTCGGGAACCAGGGGTCCGGAACGATCCGTTCAGCGCAGCTCGGCCCGCAGCGCGGAGACCCGGGCCAGTGCGGCGTCGAATCCCGCGCGGTCGAGCTTGTCGGTGGTCAGTGCGTCGGCCAGCGCGGTGGTGGCGTCCTCGCCCTGGTCGGGGTCCTGGGCCGAGCAGAGGATCAGGTCCATGCCCGCCCCGGCGGCCGCCACCGCCCGCTGCCCGGTGCTGCCCCAGGCGCGCAGCGCACCGGCCTCCAGCGCGTCGGTGATGGTCACGCCGTGGAAGCCGAGCCGGTCGCGCAGCTCGCCGTTGACCACGGAGGGGGACAGGCCGGCCGGATGGTCGGGGTCGAGCGCGGGGTAGACGGCCCAGGAGACCATCACCAGATCGACCCCGGCAGCGATGGCCGCCGGGTAGGGCGCCTCGTCGGTCCCGGTGAGCCGCTGCTTGTCGGCGTTGAGCGTGACCGGACCGGTGTCGGTGTTGCTGTCGGCGGGCGCGGTGCCCAGGCCCGGGAAGTGCTTGGCGGTGGCGGCCACGCCCGCGCGCTGCTGGGCGGTGATGAAGGCGCTGCCGAGGCCGGCCGCGGCAGCCGGGTCGCTGCTGTAGGAGCGCTCGGTCCGGTCGATGAAGTTGCCGTCCTGGTCGTGCACGTCGAGCACCGGGGCGAGGTTGACGTTCATGCCGTGCGCGGTGAGGTTGCGGGCAGCCGCGTCACCCGCGGCTGCGGCGGCGGCCACCGCGTCCGGGCCCTGCCCGATCGCCCGCTCGGACTGCTCCGGCGCACCGGGCAGGCGGCGGATCCGTCCGCCCTCCTGGTCGGTCATCAGCAGCAGCGGCAGCCGCACGGGGCTCTGCTGCTGGGCCTGGCGCAGGGCGGCGACGGCGCGGCCGAGCGCGTCGGGGTCGGCCGTGTTGGAGCCGAAGAAGATCACCCCGGCGGCCCGGCCGGAGCGCACCGCACTGAGCAGGGAGGCCGGGACGGTGGGGCCGGTGTAGGAGTAGACGACCCGCTGGCCGGCCAACTGGTCCGGGGTCAGCACGGGCAGCGCCGGTGCCCGGGCACCGGCCAGCACGGCCGGCGAGCCCTGCGGCGCCAGGCCGGCCGCGGTGCCGCCGCGCGGCTGCCCGGGGGCGCCGCAGGCGGTGAGCAGCAGGGCGAGACACCCGAGCAGCCGGCGGGCGGGTGAGCGCATCGGACCTTCTTTCGCAACGGCCGGCTCCTGGACGGACGCGGCACCTGGTGGTCGGCGTCCAGCGGGATCCCCCGAGGACGAGCATCGCTCATCGGAGTGAAGGTGCGGTGCAAGCATGGGCAAACGTGTTCGTGTCGCGTTCGTGCGATCGGACGGCCGGGGCTGCTGTCCGGCCGTCCGACGGATCGTCAGTCCGGCGGCGGCAGGATCCGGCACAGGGCGTCCAGGGCCGCCTCCCAGGCGTGCTCGGCGGCGGCCGCGTAGCCGATCACCAGGCCGTCCGCGGCCGGCTGCGCGGCCCTGGGGTGCCGGAAGGCGGCCAGGCCGTCCAGGGCGATGCCCTGGGCCGCGGCCGTCCGGACGGTGGCCGCCTCGGTGCCCGAGGGCAGGGGGAGTACGGCGTGCAGTCCCGCCGCGATGCCGGTGGGCGCCAGGTGCGGGGTCCGCTCGGCCAAGGTGGCCACCACCTGGTCGCGGCGGCGCCGGTAGCGCTGGCGCATCCGGCGGATGTGGCGGTCGTAGGAGCCGGACTCGATGAAGTCGGCGAGCGTGAGCTGGTCCGGCACGCTGGTCCAGGCCTCCCGTTCGCCCTTGGCCGCGAGCACCGGATCGACCAGGTGCTCGGGCAGTACCAGCCAGCCGAGCCGCAGCGCCGGTGACAGGCTCTTGCTGACCGAGCCCAGGTAGAGCACCCGGTCGGGGGCCAGGCCCTGCAGCGCGCCGACCGGCTGCCGGTCGTGGCGGAACTCGCCGTCGTAGTCGTCCTCCAGGACCAGGGCGTCGGCGCCGCGCGCCCAGTCGACCGCCGCCGCCCGGCGGCCGGGGTGCAGCGCCACGCCGGTGGGGAACTGGTGGGCCGGGGTCAACAGGACGGCGCGCGGGTGCGGCAGCGTGGCCAGCTCGGCCGTCCGGGCGCCGTGCTCGTCCACCGTCAGCGGCTCGGTGCGCAGTCCGGCCCGTTCCAGCAGCTCGCGGTGGAACGGAAGGCCGTAGCCCTCCACCGCCAGCCGGCCGCGCAGGACCGCGCCGCCGCTCAGCAGCCGCAGCGCGTGCGCGAAGCCCGCGCAGACCACGATCCGCTCGGGGTCGGCGCGCACCCCGCGCACCCGGGCCAGGTAGTCGGCCAGCGCCCGGCGCAGCTCGGGGCGGCCCCGCGGATCGCCCGGGCCGAAAGCCTCGGCGGGTGCGGCGGTCAGCGCCCGGCGGCCTGCAGCGAGCCAGGCACCGCGCGGGAAGGAGGCGGGGTCCGGGTGGCCCTGGCGCAGGTCGTGCCGGGGCGGCCCGGCCACCGCTGTGGTCCCGGTGCGCGTGGGGGCGGTGGGCGCGGCGGTGCGGTTCGGCCGGTGTCTGCCCGAGCCGTCGGCCGTGGGCGCCCCGAGGGCGACCCGGGTGCCGGAGCCCTGGCGGGCCGTCAGCCAGCCCTCCGCCACCAGTTCCGCGTACGCGTCGGCCACCGTGTTGCGGGCCAGCCCCAGGTCCGCGGCGAGCGAGCGGTAGGGCGGCAGCCGGGTGCCGGGCGCGAGCCGCCCCGCGCGCACCGCCTCGCGCAGCGCGCGGGTCAGCACGGTGCGCCGGCTGCCCGGTCCGACCAGCTCGAGGTGCAGATCGAGGCCGATCCGCCGTGCCGAATTGACCCAGGATTCCGCCATGGAAGTGCACCTTATCCAAGGTCGAACAGAGTCCGTAGATTCATGATCATGACGAACGAGAGCAGCATCGAGAACCCCGGCGCGACCCCCACCGCCACCGGCGCGAACCGCCTGAACCTGGCCCAGGCCGCCCCGAAGGTCTTCAAGGCGGTCCTCGGCCTGGATGCGGCAGCCCGCGAAGGCATCGACCCGGTCCTGGTCGAGCTGGTCCAGATCCGGGTCTCGCAGCTGAACGGCTGCGCCTACTGCCTGCACATGCACACCAGCGACGCCCGCAAGGCCGGCGAGAGCGAGGAGCGGCTGCACCTGGTGGCCCTGTGGCGCGAGGCCGCCCACTTCTTCACCGCCAAGGAGCAGGCGGCGCTCGCGCTGGCCGAGTCGATCACCCGGCTCGCGGAGGGCGGCGTGCCGCAGGCCGTCCACGACCGGGCGGCCGAGCACTTCGAGCAGGCCGAGCTGGCCCAGTTGGTGGCGGTGATCCTGACCATCAACACCTGGAACCGGATCGCGCTCACCTCGGCCAAGGTCGCGGGGACCGACGAGCGCGGCCGCTGAACCTCGCGGTTCAGCGGCCGGATCGGCGCGGGCGGGAGGTCAGCTGATCGGGCCGCCCCAGACCTCGCGGCCCGGTGGTACGGCCGAGGCCGCGGCGCGGGCCTGGGGCAGCGGGACGGCGTGCAGGCACTGGTGCTGGTGGCCCTCGACGGCGTCCAGCAGGCTGGCCACCCCGCTGTCGGTGTCGATGACGACCTCGAACGCACCGGTGTCGTCGGCGTAGACGCAGTGGCCGCCGTTGGTCCTCGGCGTCCAGTGCACCACGACCACGGTGGCGGGCCCGTGCTGACCGACCGGGCCGGGAAGAGAGACTGCGTAGCGCTGGACGGGTTCCACGATCGGACCTCCTCTGGACCGGGCGCACCGGCGGGGCCCGGACCGCCGTCCGGGCCGATCCCTGAGCATCTGCCCAGCGATGTGCCTTTCAATCCCATTTTGGCATGACCATTGCGCCGTCGATCATGGTGTGCCGGACGGGCCGGCCGACCGGGCCGGGAATCCTGCAACGCGGCCACGGAGCACGGTCGTTCGGGCACGCTCAGCTGTCGGGGGACGATCGCTGCGGCGGCTCCGGTTCCGCCCCGGAACCGTGCGTGGCGGCGCCCCGCACGGCCGGAGCCGGGGTCGGGTCCGAGGGCGGGACCGGGTCCGAGGCCGGCGGGGCGGCCGGGTCCTGATCGGGGCGCGCCGCGGGCGGGCGGACCGGTGCGGTCGGCGTCGCGCGGGTGCGCCGGCGGCTGCGCCACCACAGCACCAGGAGCGCTGCCAGCAGCACCCCGCCCACGGCGGCCACCCCGGCCAGGCCGATGGTGTGCAGCAGGCGCTGGGCGGAGGCGCCCAGGAAGTAGCCGAGTGCCACGTTGCCCAGTCCCCAGGCGAACGAGGCTCCCGCACTGAAGGCCAGGAAGCGGCGGTAGGGCATCTTGGCGGCGCCGGCGGCGAAGGGCACGAAGGAGCGGACGAAGCCGATGAAGCGCCCGGTGAAGACGGCGGGGCCGCCGCGTTCGCGCAGGTACCCGCCGGCCCGGTCGATCCGCCCGCCGGGGCGGATCCGGTGGCCGTGGTGCCGGGCGGTGACCCGCTTGCCGAGCAGCCGGCCCAGTGCGTAGCCGGTGCTGTCCCCGACGATCCCGCCGCTCACCACGGCGATGGCCAGCGGCACCGGGTTGAGCGTGCCGTGCGCGGAGAGCGCGGCGGCGAAGAGGATCACCGTCTCGCTGGGCAGTATCAGGCCGACGAAGGCGCTGGTCTCGGCGGCGGTCAGGGCGAAGATCAGCGCATAGGACCACAGGCCCGCGGCTTGGACCAGCGAGGTCAGCGAGCCCATCAGCCTCTCCTTGCCGAGTCACCCCGTCCGCCCGGTCGGGCCCCCTTTCGCATCGTCCCCCTTCGCCCCAACGCGTGCTGCCGAACGGTTCATTCCGGTGCCCGGTGGGATCGCGACCTGGGGGTTTCGCCGAGCCGTCGAATTATGTCATCATCTGAAGACATCACATGGAGACATCATTCGACGGCTCATGGCCGTCTTGGTAAGGGAGGGCGCGTCCATGGACACCCCGATCGGGCCCCCGGCCTGGCGCGAACGGGCCTTGGTGCCCGTCCTGGTCTTTCTCGGCACCGTGGTGGCGGTGATCAGCAGCCTCGGCGCACCGCTGGTCCCGACCATCGCCACCGTCGACCACGTGTCGCTGTCCGACGCCCAGTGGTCGCTGACCATCACCATGCTGGTCGGCGCCGTCGCCACCCCCGTGATGGGGCGCCTGGGCGACGGCCCGCGGCGGCGCACGGTGACCCTGGCGGCCGCCGCCGTGGTGGTGGCCGGCAGCGTGCTGGCGGCGCTGCCGCTCGGCTTCGGCTGGCTGGTGGTCGGCCGCGGGCTGCAGGGGATCGGCCTCGGGCTCACCCCGCTGGCCATCGCCACCGCCCGGGACAGCCTGCCCGCCGAGGCCTCGCGCTCGGCGGTGGCGCTGCTCTCGATCACCACGGTGGCCGGCGTCGGCCTCGGCTACCCGATCACCGGGCTGATCGCCGAGTCCTTCGGGATCCACGCCGGCTTCTGGTTCGGCGCCGTGATCAGCGCGCTCGCGCTGCTGCTCGCCGCCCTGGTGCTGCCGGCCACCACCCATCGCAGGCAGCGCCCGCTGGACACCCTCGGCGCCGCCCTGCTCGGCCTCGCGCTCGCCGGGCTGCTGCTGGTGCTCAGCGAGGGCGAGAGCTGGGGCTGGGCCGCGCCGCGCCTGTGGGCGCTGGCGGCGCTCGCGGTGCTGCTGCTGGCCTGCTGGATCCGCCACGAGCTGCGCACCGAGCACCCCCTGGTGGAGCTGCGCACGCTGCGCAACCGGATCGTGCTGACCGCGGACGTGGCCGGACTGGTCGCCGGTGTCGGGATGTACCTGCTGATGTCGCTGGTGATCCGCTTCGTGCAGACCCCCGCCTCCACCGGCTACGGACTGGGCGGCTCGGTGGTGGTCGCGGGCCTGGTGCTGCTGCCCTTCTCGGCGCTGAGCGTGCTGTCCAGCAAGGTGGTGCCGCTGCTGATCCGGCGCACCTCCACCGCCCTGGTACTGCCGCTGGGCTGCGCGATCTCGCTGGTCTCGGTGCTCGTATTCCTGTTCGCCCGGGGCCACCTGTGGGAGCTGCTGGTGGTGATGGCGATCGCCGGGCTCGGCGTCGGCTGCACCTTCGCCGTGATGCCCGGTCTGATCGTCGCTGCGGTGGCGGCCGACGAGGTCGGCAGCGCGGTCAGCTTCAACCAGGTGCTGCGCTACGTCGGCTACTCCACCGGCAGCGCGCTGTGCGGCGCGGTGCTCCAGGCGCACACCGCACCAGGGCAGCTGCTGCCCGGCAACGACGGCTACCGGTTCGCCGCGCTGATCAGTTGTGCGGTGTGGGTGGTGATCGGGCTGGTTACCATCGTGCTGCCCCGGCGCGCTGCCGTGGCGGCCCAGGTGGCGACGGTGGACGAGGAGCTGATGGTGGACGAGAGCATCGCCGATATCGCACCCGGCGAGGACGAGGTGCCCTTCAGCCCGGCGCGGGCCGAGACGTGACCGAGTCGGCCCAGGCCGAGCCGGCGGAGCGGTCCGAGTCGGCGGAGCGCTCCGGTGCGGACGCCGCACCGCCGGTCCGGCGCCGGGACGCGGCCCGCAGCAGGGAGTTGCTCATCACGGCGGCGATGGAGCTCTTCGCCGACCGCGGCTTCGAACGCACCACCACCCGGGAGATCGGCGAACGGGCGGGCGTGGACCCCGCGCTGATCGCCCGGTACTTCGGCGGCAAGATGCAGCTCTACCTGGCCGCCGTCCGGGTCGAGCAGGGTGACACGGCCCCCGCCGACCTGCTCGACCCGGACCGGCTGCGCGAGCTGCTGGACCGCTTCGACCGGCGCGGTCCGGGGCCGTCCTTCCAGGCCGCGGTGCTGCCGGGGGACAGCACCGAGGTGCAGCAGGCCGCGCGGGCGCACCTGCGCGAGCGGCTGGTCGATCCGCTGCGGGACCGGTTCGCCGCCGAGGGCGTGCAGCAGGCCCAGCTGCGCGCCGAGCTGGCGGCGGCGGCCTTCGCCGGGGTGATCCTGGCCCGTACCAGCGGCGCCTTCGGCGAGCTGGCCGGGACCGATCCGGCGGAGCTGCTGCCGTTGCTGCGCGAGCTGTTGGGGGCCACCCGCCCGGCACAGTGAAACTGCCTCCCGCGGGGGCGGGAGGCAGTTCCACGGGGCAGCGGGGCCGGGTTTCAGGCGAGCGCGGCTCCGCCGCCGGCCTTGACCGCGTTGACGGCCGCCTGGTGCAGATCACGGGCGATCTGCTCCTCGGTCACCGCCTGTGGGCTGCCCTGCAGGGTGAACCAGTCCAGGGCGTCCGTGTACTGCACGGTGAGGATCGCCTCGGTGCCGGTCCAGGTGGTGTGCACGCTCAGGTCGCCGGTGAGCTTCACGCCCTCGACGGTGAGCACACCGCCTGGCCCTGATCGAACGTTCTTGGTGGTCCAGGCCGCCCAGCAGGCCGGTTCCTCAGCCATTGCGTTCTCTCCGCTCCGGGGGAAGCACGAGAATATCGGGATCTCGTGTCGGGGATCTCGTGTCGGGGGTCTTGTGGGGATCGTGCGCGGTGCGCCAGGGGCGGCAACGGTACCGCCCGTCACGATCTGACAACCGGTCACATGCTAGCCGCAGGCACTGGGCCGCGCCCACCGGGCATCCCGGTCCGGGCGGCCGGTGTCGGCCCGGACGACGCCTACTGGGGGTGCAGGTTGATCACCTCGAAGGCCGCCGCGAACCGGGTGCCCAGCCGGGTGCCGGTGGCACGGCCCATCGACTCCAGGAACCCGCGGGCGTCGGACATCTGGCCGCCGAGGCCCGCGAGGTAGGCGGCGTGGGCCTCAAGCGAGGCGACGCCGGCCTCGAAGTGGTCGGTGGTGTCGACGCCGTGCCCGGACAGCGGGGAGCCGGCCGCCCAGACCTGCCGCACGCCGTTCCACGGCTCCAGCCCCTCGGCGGTCAGCTCGCGGAAGACCCAGCGGTTGCCCGCGTCGCGCGCCGCGTCGAGGGCGGCCCGCCCGGTGGCGACGTGGTCGGCCTGGTTGGGGAAGACCCCGCCGTAGGTCTCCCGGAAGTTGGTGGTCAGCACGATCTCCGGGCGGTGCCGGCGCACCAGCCGCGCGATGTCGCGGCGCAGCGGCAGCCCGTACTCCACCACCCCGTCCGGGTGGCGCAGGAACTCCACGGTGTCGACGCCGACCAGCTCGGCCGAGGCGATCTGCTCGGCCTCGCGCAGTGGCGCGCACCGGGCCGGGTCGAGCGAGTCGATGCCGGCCTCGCCGCTGGTGACCATGGCGTAGACGACCGTCCTGCCCTGGGCCGTCCAGCGGGCCACGGCCGCCGCGGCGCCGTACTCCATGTCGTCCGGGTGGGCGACCACCGCCAGCGCGCGCTGCCAGTTCTCGTCGATGGCGGCCAGGGGGCTGGGGGGCGCTTCGGTCATCGTGCCGCTCCTCGGGGCTGGGTCCGGTCCACTGCTTGATCGTTGATCACCGTCTCGACCAGCCACTATCGCGCACGTCTGACGCCGTGTCAGCCGGGCGGGGGCGGGCGCGCCGAGCCTGCGTGGGCGGTGGGCGGTGGGCGGTGTGCGGGGCCGGGGCCGGGGCCGGCGCGAGGCGATCGGCCGGGGCGGTGGCGTGTATGCCTTGACGGGCATATAACCCGCGAGGCACGCTGGAGGGGTGACATCGGTATTCGACGTGCTGGCCGAGCCGCGTCGTCGGCGGATACTCGACCTGGTCCGTGGCGGCGAGCGGTCGGTCGGCGAGCTGGCGCAGGCCCTGCAGGCCAGCCAGCCGGCCGTCTCCAAGCACCTGCGGGTGCTGCGCGAGGCCGGGCTGGTCGAGGTGCGGGTGGCCGAGCAGCGCCGGCTCTACCGGCTGAGCCCGGCGCCGCTGCTCGAACTGGAGGAGTGGCTGGCGCCCTACCGCGCCCTCTGGAACACCGGTCTGGACCGGCTCGAAGACCACCTGGAGACGATGGACGGTCCCCCGGGACCGCCGGACACCCTACGGAGCTCCTCATGAACGACCTCGGCACCCTGGAGCCGGCCGGTGACCGCTGGCGGCTGCGCTTCACCCGCGACCTCGCCCACGCGCCGGAGCGGGTCTGGCGCGCCCTCACCGAACCCGAGCACCTGGCGGCCTGGTTCCCCCATCGCATCAGCGGCGAATGGCGGGTGGGCGCCACCTTGACCTTCACCGACCCGCTCGACCGGGCCCCCGCCTTCGAGGGCCGGGTGCTCGCCTGCGTCCCGCCCACGCTGCTGGAGTTCGAGTGGGGCACCGACGTGATCCGCCTGGAGCTGACCGAGCGCGCGGGCGGCTGCACCCTGGTGCTGCTGGACACCCTGGACGAGCGCGGCAAGGCCGCCCGGGACGGCGCCGGCTGGCACGAGTGCCTGGACCGGCTCGCCGCGGCGCTGGACGGAACGGACGGATCCGGGCCCGGCTGGGCCGAGTTGAACAAGCGGTACGTGGCCGCGCTCGGTCCCGGGGCCTCGACGATCGGGCCGCCGCCCGGCTACTGAGCCACCGTCGGCCCGACGGCCCGTGCCGGTGGCCCGCCCCGGCCGACTCCTCCCGCAGGTCAGCCGTGTTGCATAGAGTGGCTGCGGCAGAGGACGACCTGACGACGACACGGTGACGGCCCCGGAGGCATCGATGAACTCGCGCCCGCCGACGGGTGCCGCATCCCAGGGCGGGCCGCAGGTGGCGCAGCCCTGGAACCGGCAGCGGCTGCGCAGCAACAACGAGTGGCTGCTGCTGGAGCACCTGCGCACCGGCGGAGCGGCGTCCCGGGCCCAACTCGCCCGGGACACGGGGCTGTCCAAGCCCACCGTGTCCGCCGCGCTGGCGATGCTGGCCCGGGCCGGTCTGGTCCGCGAGGCCGGGCTGCTGGCGCCCGAGCGCGGGCGGGTGGCGGTGCTCTACGAGCCCGAGCCGCGGGTCGGCCATGTGCTCGGGGTGGATGTCGGGCGGGCCCGGCTGCGGGTGGCCGTGGCCGACCTGGCCGGGCGGATCGTGGCCCGGCGCGACGTGCCCAACCGGGGGCGCAGCGCCAACGCGGTCGCGGACGCGGTCGTCGCCGCGGCGCGCGAGACCACCGAGGAGGCCGGACTGCGCCCGTCCGAGGTGGTGCACGCGGCGATCGGCTCGCCCGGCGTGTGGGACGCGTCGCAGCGCCGGGTGCACTACGCCGGCAACCTGCCGGGCTGGGGACGGCGCGGGCTGTTCGAGCGGATCGCGGCCGGCCTGGAGACCGGGATCAGCGTGCACAACGACGCCAATCTCGCCGCGCTGGGCGAGTACGCCGACGGGGTGGGCGCCGGCAGCCGGGTCTTCGTCTACCTGCTGATCGGCACCGGCCTGGGCATGGGCGTGGTGGTCGACGGCGAACTCCAGCCGGGCGCCGGGGGTGCGGCCGGTGAGATCGGGCTGCTGCCGATGCCGGGCGGCGCGCACACCCTGGAGGACACCGCCGCCGCGGAGTCCGTGGTGCGCTCGGCCCGGGAGCTGGGCATGCGCGGGACGCTGACGGCCAAGCGGGTCTTCGAGGCGGCCCGGTCGGGCGAACCGGCCGCGCGGGCGGCCGTGCTGCGCGAGGCGGAGCACCTGGCCTTCGCGGTCGCGGTGGTGGCCGCCGTGCTGGATCCGGACCTGGTGGTGCTGGGCGGCGGTCTCGGCCACGGCGCCGACCTGCTGATCGAACCGCTGGAGCGTGAGCTGCACCGGCTCACTCCGCTGCGGCCGCGGGTGGCGGCCGGCCTGCTGGGGGACGAGGCGGTGCTGCGCGGGGCGCTGGCCACCGCGCTGGCGGGCGCCCGGCCCGAGGTGTTCGAGCGCCGGACGGCGGCGGTGGGGTAGCGGGTCGGCGCGGCTGACACCCCCGGCCGGTGCACCGGGGCTGCCCTCACTGACCGCCGAGTGCGGCCTCCTGGCGGTCGAGGTCGTGCTGCAGGCTTCGACGGGTGGCGTCACTGATGCGGTGTTCGTCGTAGAGGTGGCGCAGTTGGGCGTTCTGGACGGCCAGCACCTCGTGGCGCAGCGCGCGCAGGGCGGCATCGACGGAGGTGCCGTCCGGTGCCTCGTCGTCCCGGTCGAGGCGGGACTGCAGGGCGCGCCGGACCCGGTCGATGACCGGCTCGGGCATGGCTTCGAGGGTGTCGAGGTGGTCGACGTGGGTGAGCGCGGCGCGGGTGAGGCTGTCGCGGGCGTCGTCCTCCTCGCGCGCGGTGTGCTCGGGTTCCAGGGCCAGTCCGGAGCGGTGGACCACGGCGGCCAGGCTCAGGCCCTGGACGACGAGGGTGAACACCACGACCGCCGTGGTCAGCACCAGCAGCAGCGGCCGTCCGGTCAGCGCGGTGCCGTCGCCCGCGGTGAGCGGGATGGACAGGGCGGCGGCCAGCGGCATCACGCCGCGGGTGCCGGCCCAGGTGACCACCCCGGCGACCCGCCAGGACAGCCCGCCGCCGCTGGGCTTGACCGCGCGGGTCAGCGGCAGGGTCGACAGCACCCGGACGGTGATCAGCACGCCGGCCAGGGTCAGGGCCTGCAACGGCCACCAGCCGCTGCCCCCGGGCAGCGCGTGCACCAGCGTGGGCAGCTCCAGGCCGACGATGCTGAAGACGACGCTCTCCAGCAGGAACACCACGACCGCGTAGACCGCGTGCAGTTGCAGGCGGCTGTGGGCGTCGGTGAGCCGGTGGCCGGAGCGGCCGAGCAGGACGCCCGCGACGACGACCGAGGTGATGCCTGAGGTGTGCGCGGACTCCGCGAGGACGTAGGCCGCGTACGGGGTGACCAGGGCGATCACCGTCTCCAGCACCGGGTCGGTGGTCCGCCGGCGGATCAGCCACACCAGCCCGGCGACCGCCGCGCCGATCACGCTGCCGCCGCCTGCGAGCAGCAGGAACTCGCCGCCGGCCGCGGGCAGGCTCACCGCGCCGCCCGCGGCGACCGCGATGCCGACGGCGACCTTGAAGAGCACCAGCGAGGTGGCGTCGTTGAACAGGCTCTCCGCCTGTACCAGCACCTGGACCCGGCCCGGCAGTGCGAGCCGGCGGCCGAGCGCCGTGACGGCCACCGGGTCGGTACTGGCCAGCACGGCCCCCAGCACGAAGGCCATCGCGGGCGGCAGCCCGGTGACCGCGACCGCCACGAACCCCACCGCCGCCGCCGAGACGAAGACCAGCCCGAAGGCGAGGATCGTCACCGGCCGCCACACCATCCGCAGATCGCGCAGCGACAACTCCTCGGCGGAGGCGTACAGCAGCGGGGGCAGCACCACCAACGCGATCACCTGGGGCGGGACGTGCAGCGCGGGTACCCCGGGTATCAGCGCCACCCCGAGCCCGGCCAGCACCAGCAGCGAGGGAGCGGGCACCCGCCAGCGCCGGGCGAAGGTGGCCACGGCGGTGGCGAGAACGACGAGGAACAGGACGATCCCCACGGCGCGCATCTACGAACGACCTCATCACGACGACGGGGTCGCCGCCGCTCGATCGCTGCAGTCGTCCCCCGAGCCGACCAGACTTCCCGGCACACCGCCCATCATCTTATCGGGTTTCTAGCGGGCCTAGGCAGGTCATCGGCCGATGCACTCCGCAACTCGGCGGAGCTGTGCGCATGTTTCCCGCATTTCCGACATTCCGTCACATATCGTCACGAGATAACGAAACCCGATCCCGTAAGAGGCAACGACCATGCACCGAATCACTCGTCTCGCCCTGGCCTGCGCCACCGCGCTCGCGGCGGTGGGCTCCGTCGCCCCCTCCGCCACCGCGGCGGTCCCCAGGGACGACGGCCACCACGGCGGCCACCACGCCGTGTTCGTCCAGACCGACAACCCCGCCGGCAACCAGATCGTCGCCTACCGCCGCGCGGACGACGGCACGCTGACCCAGGACGGCCGCTACGACACCGGCGGGCTCGGCGGCGTGCTCGACGGTTCGGTCGCCGACCACCTGGCCTCGCAGGGCTCGTTGACCTACGACGAGCAGCACGGCCTGCTCTACGCCGTCAACGCCGGAAGCAACACCGTGACGGTCTTCGCCGTCGACGGCGACCGGCTGGAGAGGCGCCAGGTCGTCGGCTCCGGTGGCCGCTTCCCGGTGAGCGTCGCCGTCCACGGCGACGTGGTCTACGTCCTCAACGCCCTGGACGGCGGCTCGATCCAGGGCTACACCGTCCAGCAGGGACGCCTGCACACGCAGGACGGCTGGAACCGCTGCCTCGGGCTGGACCCGAACGCCACGCCGCAGTTCACCAACACCCCCGGGCAGGTCGGCTTCGTCTCCGACGGCTCGCAACTGGTGGTCACCACCAAGGCCAACGGCAACAACCTCGACGTCTTCCGGCTCGACCACGACGGCGCGCCCGCCGACACCCCGGTGGTCACCAATCTGCCCGGCGCGGTGCCCTTCGGGTTCGTCCCCGACGGCCGCCACGGCATCTTCCTGGCCGAGGCCGGCCCGAACGCGCTGGCCACCCTGACCATCCACCCCGACGGCACCGCCACCCAGGACGCGTTCGCGGCCACCGGTCAGGCGGCCACCTGCTGGGTGGTCGCCGTGCGCGACCTGCTCTACGCCTCGAACGCCGGCAGCTCGACGCTCAGCGGCTTCCGCACCGCCGACCACGGCCGTCGGTTGACCGCCCTGGGCAACACCCCCACCGACCCCGGCACGGTCGACGCCGCGGTCTCCGCCAACGGGCACTTCCTCTACGCCCAGACCGGTGTCAACGGAATCGTCGACGAATTCGCCGTCAACGACGACGGATCGCTCACCGCGCTCGGCTCCCAGGCCGTCCCCGACGGCGTCGGCGGCGAAGGCATCGTCGCGTTCTGACCCGTCACCGCACGACCGACCGCGCCCTGCCGTGCTGCGGGGGCGCGGTCGGTCGGCTCGCGGTGATGGAGCGTCAGATCTGCGCCGCCCGGGCCGAGTCGGCGTCGACAGTCCGGCGGAACCTCTCGTGGATCTCGACCGGGGCGAAGGGCCAGATCCGTTCGAACCTGGACCAGAGGAGGAAGGCCGCGCCGCCGGCTGCCACCCAGACCAGTGACCACTCGATCGGGTGGTAGCCCGGGGCGTTGCGGTCCGCGTAGCCGTAGATCACCAGCCAGCCGGTGGCCGCGATCAGGCTGGGCAGCGGGTAGCGCCACATCCGGTAGGGCCGGGGCAGGTCCGGCTGGCGGCGGCGCAGCACGGTGACGGCGAGCACCTGGGCGAAGGACTGGACGATCACCATCACCGTGGTGAGCAGGTTGATCAGGGTGTTCAGGTCGGTGTGCCGCCCGATCAGGAAGCCGGCCGCGGTGACCGCCCCCATGGTGAGCAGGCCCAGGGTCGGGAACTCGTGCTTGCGGTGCAGGCGGGAGTAGGAGCGGAAGAAGACCCCGTCGCGGGCCGCGTCGTACGGCACCCGGGAGCCGCCGAGCAGACCGGTGAGGACCGAGGCGAAGGCGGTCACCAGGATCAGCACGGTGACCACGTCGGCGGCCGACTTCCCCCAGGTCTGCTGGAGCACCGCGGAGGCCACCGAGGAGGAGGCGATGGAGTGCGGGTCCAGCATCTCGTGCCAGTCGAGCGCACCGAGCACGCCGACCTGGAGCAGCAGGTAGATGACCATGATGCCGAGGATCGAGAAGATGATCGAGCGCGGCATCACCCGGCCCGGGTTCTTGATCTCGGCGCCGAGGTAGGCGGTGGTGTTGTAGCCCAGGTAGTCGTAGATGCCGATGGTCAGCCCGGCCGCGAAGCCGAGCCAGAAGTGGCCGTGCGTCACGTCGACGGCGTGCGCGGGCCAGGTGAAGGCGCGGCTCGGCGAGAAGTGGGTGTACGAGGCGAGGATCACCGAGAGGACGGCTGCCAGCATGACGCCCCACATCGCGGTCGCGATCCTGGCGATGCGCTCCACCCGGCGCCAGAGCAGCAGGACCACCAGGACGATCACGGCCAGGCCGACCAGATCTCCCTGACTCTTCGTCATGCCCGGCCACAGGTAGCCGAGATATTGGACGAAGCCGACCACACCGGTGGACATGATCAGCGGGATGAAGAGCATCGCGGTCCAGACGAACAGGAACGGCATCAGCCGTCCGGTCCGGTACTGGAACGCCTCGCGGAGGTAGCCGTAGCTGCCGCCGGAGCCCGGCATCGCGGCGCCGAGTTCGGCCCAGACCAGGCCGTCGACCAGGGCGAGCACCGCGCCGGCCAGCCAGCCGATCACGGCCTGCGGGCCGCCGAAGGCGGCGACCATCAGCGGGATGGTGACGAACGGCCCGATGCCGCACATCTGGCTCATGTTGATGGCTACGGCCTGGAACAGGCCGATCCGTCTGCTGAGGGTTGCGGACACAAGGGGGCTCCGGGGGGCTCTGGGGAGGGTGAGCGCGCGCGTGGGGTGCCCATAAGTTAAGTTTCCTAACTTGATGAGTCAAGGCCTGGGGAGGCTGCGGCTGCGGGCCGCGGCCTCCCCGGATCCGGCGTCGTCAGTGGCCGCGGCGCTGCAGGACGCCGCGGATGAAGGCGGCCTGGCCCGCGTGCTGGAGGTCCTCCGTGATCACACTGACCAGCCGCACGCCGAGCGTCACGGGCGGCTCCCAGGCCTCGTCCACCACCTGGTCCAGGTCCTCGGCGGTCACGGTGCGCAGAAAGCGCAGGGTCTGCCGGTGCACGGCGTCGTAGTAGCCGGTCAGCAGCGAGCGGGAGGCGACCTGGACGTCGGCCACCTGGGTCGCGTCGTGACCGTAGCCGGTCTCCTCCTGGGGGAAGGGCAGGTCGAACTTGGCGGCCCAGCCGTCGGCGGTCCAGACCTGCTCGGCGCCGGTGAGGTCGGCCAGGTGGTCGTCCTGCACCCGGGTCAGGTGCCAGATCAGCCAGGCCACGCTGTTCGCCTCCTCGTCCAGCCTGGCCGACAGCTGCTTCGGGCCCAGGCCCCGGACGGCCTCGTGAACGGCCTCCTTGACCCGGTCGAGGGCATCGGCCAGCAGCTCGGCGCTCTTCATGGACAACTCCTTTGACAGCGAAGGTGACTGGTTCCGGTCAGGGTGGTCCGGCGGGCGGTGGGCCGGGGTGCGGGACCGGGGGTGTGCAGCAGGCATCCCCCGTCGGGCGCCGGACCGAGCGCGGCCGTTCGGGTGAGCGGGACTTCGCCCCCGGAGCGCCCCGGGAGCGGCGCCGGGGGAGGATGGCACGCGGGGCGCTGACCGGCGGGGGCCGACGGGGTGGCCGAGGAGGCTGGAGCACGTGATCACTCTGCAGGGGCTCACCATCGCATTCCTGACCGCTCCCGAGGGCGTGGAACAGGTCGAACTCACCGAGCCGTGGCAGGCGGTCCTGGAGGCCGGCGGGACACCGCGGCTGTTCTCCACCCGGCCCGGCCGGATCCAGGCCTACCGGCACCTGGAGCGCGCGGACACCTTCGGCGTCGACGCGGTGGTGGCCGCGCGTGACGAGGGCGACGAGGGCGACGGGGGAGACGGTGCAGGAGAGGGCGACGACGGGTCGGGGGGTGACCGGCCCGGCGAAGGTGAGCACGGCGAGAGCGGCAAGGGCGGCGAGGTGGCGGACGGTGGCGCCGGCTGTGCCGCGCTGGTGCTGCCGGGCGGGGTGGCCAACCCCGATCTGCTGCGGGTCGAGCCCGCCGCGGTGTCGCTGGTCCGGGCCTTCTTCACGGCGGGCAAGCCGGTCGCGGCGATCTGCCACGCGCCCTGGCTGCTGATCGAGGCCGACGTCGTGCGGGGGCGGACACTGACCTCCTGGCCCAGTCTGCGCACCGACCTGGTGAACGCCGGTGCCCACTGGGTGGACGAGGAGGTGCGGCTCTGCACCGCGGGCCCGAACACCCTGATCACCAGCCGCAAGCCGGACGACTTGCCGCTCTTCAACGACGCGCTGGTCACCGAGTTCGCCAAGAAGCGCCGCTGAGGCCGGGGCAGAGGGCTGAGGACAGGGGCAGGCCGGCCGGTGGGCCGGGCAGCCGTGAGGCCGTGCCCGGCCCACCGGCCGGCGGGGTGTCTGAGGGCGGTCAGCGGGTGGCGGCGTCGAGGGCCTCCTGGATGGCGGAGGGGCCGGCGGGGCGACCCGGGTCCTGGTCGAGACGGGCCTGCTGGTCCTTCAGGTACGGCACGCCGTAGGCGGGGGTGCCGGGCTGGAAGCGCCAGCTGTCGCCGAGCGTTCCGGCGTCCACCGCGAGGTAGCCGAGGGTGTCGAGCAGCTCGGTGACCCGCTGCTTGGCCGCGGCGTCGTCCCCCGCGATCGGGAGTGCGGAGCGGTCGGGGGCGCCGCTGGGGCGGGCCAGGCTCAGCAGGTGGCCGAAGTAGATGTTGTTGAACACCTTGACGACCGTGGCGCCGGCCAGGTGGCGCTGGACCAGCTCGCTGCTGGTGAATTCGCCGGAGTCGAGCTCGGCGAAGTGGCCGTCGCGGTCGGGGTAGTAGTTGCCGGTGTCGAGCACCAGACGGCCGGCCAGCGGGGCGGCGTCGAGCTCGAAGGCGTTCTTCAGCGGGATGGTCACCACCACCCAGTCGCCGGCCTCCGCAGCCTCGGCCGGGGTGGCGGCGCGAGCTCGCGGGCCCAGCTCCGCCACCAGGTCTGCGAGGGTCTCGGGGCCGCGCGAGTTGCTGAGCACCACGTCGAGGCCGGCGTTCACCGCGAGCCGGGCCAGGGAGCCGCCGATGTGTCCGCTGCCGATCAGTCCAAGAGTAGCCATGCCGATCACAGTGCCCGGCGCGGTCGCCGTATTCCTGGGAGGGCGTCAGTTCACCCGATCGGATCAGCAAGTGCCGCCCGCAGCAGGTCGGCGGTCCGGCTCGCCTCGGCCTCGTCCGCGTACCGGCGCCGGGGCCAGAAGAAGCCGCGCAGCCCGTCCTTCGGATTGCGCGGCACCACGTGCACATGCAGGTGCGGCACGGACTGGCTCACCCGGTTGTTCATCGCGACGAACGAGCCCCTGGCCGCCATCGCCCGCTCGGTGGCCCCGGTCAGACGCCGCACCCGGTCGAAGAACGGGCCGACCAGTTCGGCGGGCAGCTCGGTCAGCGTCGGGACGTGGGCGACGGGCACCACCAGCAGGTGGCCGGGAAAGAGCGGCCGGTGGTCCAGGAACGCCAGGGCCACCTCGTCCCGCAGGACCGTGTGGATCGGTGGCTCCGGGTCCGCCAGGAAGGCACAGAAGAGGCAGTCCATCCGGCCATCAGACCACGGCGGAAGCCGCCGGACGGGTCGGCCCACCGGGCGCCCGTCCCGTCCGGCCGCGCCCGGGTAGTGTTCGTCACCGCCGGTCACGGCGCTCTGCGAGGTCTTCGCGGGTGCCGGAGAGGCCGTGCTCAGCGCGGGCGCCCGTCGTGGGGCGGCGCGGCGCGAGGCGGCCTTCCGCGAACTGGTCGAGGTCTGGGCCCGGCGCAGCGGGCCGGTCGGCGCCGCGTGGTTCGCCCAGGCGGTGGAGCGGGGCTGTTCGGACGTCTACCCGCAGACCAAAGCCTGGGCCGCCAGCCTCGGTTGTCCCTCGCCGCAGCCCGCCCCGGCGGCCCGTCCCTGGTCCGGTGGGCAACTCCCGCCGGTGGAGCTGCGACTGGCCCGGTACAGCGCCCCGTACCTGCGCTACGGGCAGCCGCACGATGCCTCGGCCCTGCTGCACTTCGCGCTGCCGCCCCGCCCTGCCGAGGATCCGGCGGGGCCGTGGTGGCTGCGGTCCATGGAGCTCGGCGCCCCGGAGAGCTTCCGGCTGGACACTGCCGCCTTCGCCGGCCCGGGCACGCTCGAACTGAGCCGGGAGCCGGACCGGATCGGCGCGGTCTCGCTGCACGCGGCCGCGCTGGCCGTCGTCGTGGCGTCGGCGCCCGGCTGAGCCGGCGTCGACGTCACTCGCCGCGGTTGCCGTACTGGAAGACGAAGCCGGCGACGCCAGCGGCCGTGATCCCGGCGCCGATCAGCATCAGCCAGACGCCGAAGGCCATGCCGAGCGCGATCACCGCGGCCCCGGCGGCCGTCAGGGGCGGGTACCAGCTGTGCGGCGCGAAGAAGTCCAGCGGCCCGGCGGTCTCCGCCACCGCAACCTCGCGGCGGTCCTGTGCGCGCGGGCCCCGGCGGCGGTACTGGATGAAGAAGAAGGCCGAGATCAGCGCGGACATCAGGAAGGCGAAGGCGAGCGCGGCCTTGCCCGCCGGCTCCTTGGCGAACCAGTCGTAGATGCCGCCCATCACGGCGAAGAAGAGCGCGACACCGGCGAAGAGGAAGGCCTCGAACCTCATCGCCCACCCGCCGATCCGGCCGCACCCGGGGTGGTGGGCGCCGGGTCCCTGGAGAGCAGGTCGGTGTCCTCGGCCTCGCTGCGCGGGTGGTTGATGTCGAAGGCGGGGCTGTCGGAGCGGATCCTGGGCAGCGCACGGAAGTTGTGCCGCGGCGGCGGGCAGGAGGTGGCCCACTCCAGCGACCGGCCCCACCCCCACGGGTCGTCGACACCCACCGGGCGGGCGTACCTGGTGGTGTGCCAGACGTTGTAGAGGAACGGCAGCGTGGACACGCCGAGCAGGAACGCGCCGGCGCTGGAGATGGTGTTGAGGGTGGTGAAGCCGTCCGAGGGCAGGTAGTCGGCGTACCGGCGCGGCATGCCCTCGGCACCCAGCCAGTGCTGCACCAGGAAGGTCAGGTGGAAGCCGACGAAGAGCAGGACGAAGTGGACCCGGCCCAGCCGCTCGTCCAGCCGGCGGCCGGTGAACTTCGGCCACCAGAAGTAGAAGCCGCCGAAGGTCGCGAACACCACCGTGCCGAAGAGCACGTAGTGCATGTGGGCCACCACGAAGTAGGAGTCGGTGACGTGGAAGTCGATCGGCGGCGCCGCCAGCAGCACCCCGGACAGGCCGCCGAACAGGAAGGTGACCAGGAAGCCGATGGCCCACAGCATCGGCGTCTCGAAGGAGAGCGAGCCGCCCCACATGGTGCCGATCCAGTTGAAGAACTTCACCCCGGTCGGCACCGCGATCAGGAACGAGGTGAGCGAGAAGAACGGCAGCAGCACCTGCCCGGTGGCGAACATGTGGTGGGCCCAGACCACCGCCGACAGCCCGGTGATCGCGATGGTCGCCCCGACCAGCCCGAGGTAGCCGAAGATCGGCTTCCGGCTGAAGACCGGCAGGATCTCGCTGACGATCCCGAAGAACGGCAGCGCGACGATGTAGACCTCCGGGTGTCCGAAGAACCAGAACAGGTGCTGCCAGAGCAGCGCGCCGCCGCTGTCCGCGTCGAAGGCGTGCGCGCCGAGCCGGCGGTCGGCCAGCAGCACCAGCAGCGCGGCGGTCAGCACGGGGAAGGCGAAGAGCGCCAGGATCGAGGTGAAGAGCACGTTCCAGGTGAAGATGGGCATCCGGAAGAGCGTCATCCCCGGTGCGCGCAGGCAGGCGATCGTGGTGACGAAGTTGACCGCGCCGAGGATGGTGCTCAGGCCCGCCACCGCCAGCCCGGCCGCCCACAGGTCCCCGCCGGTCCCGGGCGAGTGGACGGCGTCGTTCAGCGGGGCGTAGGCGAACCAGCCGAAGGCGGCGGCGCCGTCCGCGGTGAAAAAGCCGCTCAGCACGATCAGGCCGCCGAACAGGAACACCCAGTAGGTGAAGG
The DNA here is from genome assembly GCF_035976515.1 of Kitasatospora sp. NBC_01302. Classification (NCBI taxonomy): domain Bacteria; kingdom Bacillati; phylum Actinomycetota; class Actinomycetes; order Kitasatosporales; family Streptomycetaceae; genus Kitasatospora; species Kitasatospora sp. NBC_01302. The sequence continues at coordinate 1,311,093 of NZ_CP108404.1, read as the reverse complement.
CGTTCAGCCGGGGGAAGGCGACGTCGGGCGAGCCGATCTGCAGGGGCATGATCCAGTTCGCGAAGCCGGTGAAGGTCGGGGTCGCGAAGAGCAGCAGCATGATCGTGCCGTGCATGGTGAACAGCTGGTTGTACTGCGCGTCGGTGACCACCTGCATGCCGGGTCTGGCCAGTTCGGCGCGCATCACCATCGCGAGCACCCCGCCGACCAGGAAGAAGCCGAAGGAGGTGGCCAGGTAGAGGGTGCCGATCAGCTTGTGGTCGGTGGTGGTCAGCCAGCCCAGCACGGTGCTGCCGCGCCGTACCCGGGTCACCGTGCCGGGGGCGAGTTCCGGCGCCGGCCGCTCCGGCTGCTCCACGACGGTCATCCGTCCTCCAGGTGGTTGGTCGGCCGACCGGATGCCCCCGTCCCGCGTGCTGCTCGCGGACGGTCACGGACGGTCGGCGGGTCGGGGACCATGCTGGGCCCGGCGGGCGGCCGGGTGGCCGGCGCAGCGCGGGGGAACGGACGCGGTTAGCCCGGACGGCGGCAGGGGGCGTGGGCCGGTCGCCGCCGGGTGTGGCGGGGGCCACGGCGGGGCCGATTTCTGACGGAGGGTAGCGCTCTGATTGCGTGGTGCTGATCCCGTGCGAGGTCCGGCGGGTGGCGTGCGTCACGGAGAGGCGGGGGTGGTGGGGGTGTTTTGGCTGCTTTTCGATGCTTTAGGGCTGATTTGAGCCGCAGGTTACCTCGGGTAATGGGTGCTGGCCTGGGGATTCGCCAAGCGGTTGAGGGCGGACCGCGGGTTGCCTAGCTTCGTTCTCGGTGCAGCGAGCACCACCCGGTACCACCGAGCCCCGAAGGCGGGGGGTGGGTCAGGGCGCCGGAACCCTTCCCGTGACGTGGTCTGTGGGGGCGTGGTTCCGTGCGGCCCGGTCCGGGGCCTGCGACATGGGAGATCCTTTGACTTTCCGTAACGAGAACACCGTCACCACCGCTGTCAAGGCCGCCAAGCGCAACCGCGTCCGGCTGGCCGTCCTGGGCGGGGCGGTCGCCGTCCTGCCGGTGGCGGGCCTCGTCACGGCGACGACGGCTTCGGCCGCGTCGGCCTCGACCTGGGACGCGGTCGCGCAGTGCGAGAGCACCGGCAACTGGAACATCAGCTCCGGCAACGGCTTCTCGGGCGGCCTGCAGTTCACGCCGAGCACCTGGGCGGCGTACGGCGGCACGCAGTACGCGGCGAGCGCGGCGCAGGCCACGCAGGGCCAGCAGATCGCGGTGGCGGAGAAGGTGCTGGCGGACCAGGGTCCGGGTGCCTGGCCGGTCTGCTCGGCCAAGGCGGGCCTGACGGCGGGCGGTGCCCCGGCGCAGGTCGACACCGGCAGCAGCACCCGTGGCACCGGCAACAGCGCCCCGGCCCCGGCCGGCCCGGCCGCCGCCGCGCCGCAGGGCGCGCCGGCCGAGCAGGCGCCGAAGCCGACCCAGCCGAAGCCGACCCAGCAGCAGGCGCCGAAGCAGGCGCCCAAGCAGGCCCAGAAGGACGTCCGGAAGCATGCCCCGGTCCAGCGCGGCGCCGACTCCTACACCGTCAAGAGCGGCGACACGCTGAGTGCGATCGCCGCCGCGCACGGCACCAGCGTGGCCGAGCTGCACGCGCAGAACGCCCGGATCATCGGCGCCAACCCGGACGTCATCCTGCCCGGCCAGGTGCTGAGCGTCTGATCGCGTCCGCTGTCGCGATGAGGTCGGGCCGACCGTCAGGCCGTTCCCGGGGAGGAGCGGCCTGACGGTCGGTCGATTCAGCTCGCCGTGGCGGTGGCCGGCGCGTGCAGCCCTGGAGCCAGGGCCAGGGTCACCGCCAGCGAGGCTGCTGCCGGCAGCGCCATCGCCGGGGCGGGGGAGCAGTGTTCGGCCAGGGGCTCGGCTCGGTGGGGCGGCATCTGAGGGTGCTGCTGGACGCCGGCCTGGTGGGCCGGCGGCGGGCCGGGCGCTCGGTGCTCTACCAGTGGACCGGGGCCGGCGAGACGCTGGTGCGGGCCGCGAAAGGCTGACGAAAGTGACGGGTGTTGCGTGATGTGGCCTGTGGGACAACGTGAGGTCCGACGGGCCTGGGGGAGCCGGACCGGCGGCCCGAGGAGCCGTCCGCACGTCCCGAAGACCCCTCCAGGCACCCACAACGCCGACCGCCGGCCCGGTGGCCCTCGCCGCAGCGGGCGGGATGGGGCCACCGGACCGGCGGTCGGTGGGAGCGTTCGAGGCGGTCCGCTGCGGCGCAGGGGTCAGAGCGACTGCCAGGCCGGCTTGGCGGCGTAGGTGGCGCGGAAGTAGTCCGCCAGCTTGAGCCGGGAGGCCGCCGCCTCGTCCACCACGACCGTCGCGTGCGGGTGCAGCTGCAGGGCGGAGGCGGGCACGAACGCGGAGAGCGGACCCTCGACGGCCTGCGCGACGGCCTCGGCCTTGGCCTCGCCGGTGGCCAGCAGCACCAGGTGGCGGGCCTCCAGGATGGTGCCGATGCCCTGGGTGATCACGTGGTGCGGCACCTGGTCGATGCTGTCGAAGAACCGGGCGTTGTCCACCCGGGTCTGCTCGGTCAGCGTCTTGATCCGGGTTCGCGAGGCCAGCGAGGAGCACGGCTCGTTGAAGCCGATGTGCCCGTCGGTGCCGATCCCGAGCAGCTGCAGGTCCACGCCGCCCGCCTCGGCCAGCGCGTGGTCGTACGCCGTGGCGGCGGCGGCGATGTCGTCGGCGGAGCCGTCGGGGCCCAGGAAGGCGCTCTCGGCGATGCCCAGCGGCTCCAGCACCTCACGCAGGACGACCGAGCGGTAGGACTCCGGGTGGCCCTGGGGCAGGCCGACGTACTCGTCGAGCTGGCAGATCCGGGCCCGCGAGACGTCCAGCGCCCCGGCCCGCACCTTGGCGGCCAGCGCCTGGTAGATCGGCAGCGGCGTCGACCCGGTGGCCACGCCGACCAGCGCGTCGGGCTTGCCGGTGAGCAGCTCCGCGATCGCCGTGGCGATCAACTCGCCGCCGGCGGCAGCGTCGGGAACGATCACAATCTCCATCTTGACCAACCGTCCGAAAGCGTGTATGTAGTGGTCTAGACCAATATAGGCTGGGCTGAGCTTATCGCAGCTGGTGACTGGTTCGAAAGCTCATCTCCAGGATCGGTCGCACCAGCCGGAACGGCGGCCGGACCAGGGCAGCCCGTCGGGCGCGACTTGAGTTATCCGCCGGTGCCGTGGATGCTGGCCGGACGGACGACCGGAGGACGGGGCAGCAGTGAGCGGGACCGTGCGCAGTGAGACCGTTCGCGACGAGAACAGCAAGCGCAGGGCGGCGCTGATCCGGGCCGGTATCTACATCGCGGGCACGCATTTCTTCGCGTTCTTCGTGATGCTGCTCTTCTATCTTGGCAACCACCACCACTGAACGCACCGCTGGAGCCGCCCCGCCGGGGCTCGAGCCGAGGGTTCGGACCGGGGGCGGCTCAAGCCGGGGGGCTCAGGCCGAGCGGTGGCTCAGGCCGCGCCCTGCCACTTGCTGTCGCGCGGCTCGGGGGAGCGCAGCAGCGACCGCAGCTCGGTGGGGCTGACCCCCTCGTAGAAGTGCATGAAGACGGCGCGGCCCGAGCGGCCCATCGGTGTGGCGGCGCCGATCCACAGGGAGCCGGCGCCGTAGCGGGCGTGGATCAGCGGCCGGATGTCGCCGTCGGGGCCCGCGCGCCCGGCCGAGTGCAGCGGAGTGCCCAGCGTCTCCTCGGTCCAGCGCGCCAGTTCCGCGAGCGCGGGGTGGTCCGGGCACTCCTGCAGCTGGATGTCCAGCTGCGGCACCGCACGGCGCAGCCAGTACTTCGTGTGGTCGGGCAGCTGGGCGCGGCCCTCCCAGACCATCCACTTGAAGATGTTCTCCGGCACCCGCCGCCGGAAGAACGTCTCCTCGAACGCGTCGTTGTAGGCGATCACCCGCCACGCCGCGTCGACCGCGTAGGCGATCGGGCCGACCAGTTTGAGACCGGGCGCGTGCTCGCTGACCCGCGCGACGGTGTTGCGGACGAGCGTGGCCCACGTGTCGCGGGCGTCCGCGTTGGTTGTGCCGATGGGATGCTCCTCCGGGTACGTCATGGACACGATTGTGCCTGCCGGGTCGGGAGTTCTGCCAGGGAGGCCCCGGGTCGGCGCGGGCGTTCACCAGCCGCTCGCCCGGCGCCGACGGACCCCGGTGACGGTGCGCTGCCGTCGCTCTGACGGCCTGTGATCTGATGCCATCGATCCTGTCCCCGTGCCCGGCGTACTCCCCGATGCCGCGGTCCCGGGGGGGCGCAGGCACTCGACAGTCGAAGGAAGTCAATGGGACCCGTATATGTCAGCCGGCCGGCCGTGGTGCTCCCGCCCCACCAGGTACCACGCCAGCTGATCACCGACGACATCATCACCAGGCACGCCGCGCAGCTCCCGCCCCGGCTGCCCGAGCACCTGGCCCAGCTGCCCGCGAACCGCCACTACAGCCGCCCCCTGCCGGCCGTCCTCGGCGAGTGGGCCATCGAGGAGCGCAACCAGGCCGTGGTCACCGACCTGGTGGCGATCGGCCTGGACGCCGCCCGGGCCGCGATCGACGCCGCAGGCCTGCGGCCGGCCGACATCGACTGCCTGATCACCGGGCACGCCACGGGCTTCCTGCTGCCCGGCCTCGATGTCGCGCTGCACAACGCACTGGGCCTGCGGCCCGACGCCGCCTGCCGACCGGCCACCGAACTGGGCTGCGCCGGCGGCGCGTACGCGCTGCTCGCCGCCCGCGAGTACCTGGCCGCCCACCCGGGCGCGACGGTGCTGGTGGTGGCCGCCGAGATCCTCAGCCTCGCGGTGTACCACCATGAGGACAGCAGCATCGACCACCTGATCTACAAGGCGCTCTGGGGCGACGGCGCGGTCGCCGCGCTGGTCACCGACCGGCCGCTCGGCCCCGGCCTGCGGATCGACGGCAGCTGGGAGCACCTGCTGCCGGCCACCGCCGCGCGCTACCGGGCCCGGCTGGACGCGGTCGGCCACCACTTCGACTCGGACCACAGCGCGCTGAACTCGGTGCCCGAGGTGCTGCCCGCGCTGCGCGAGCACCTGGCGGCCGAGGGCGGGCGGCTCGACTTCGTGGTCTGTCACCCCGGTGGTCCGAAGATCCTCAAGCAGCTCGCGCACGGCCTGGCGATCGATCCCGAGCTGCTGAGGCACGCCCGCGCCTGCCTCGACGAGCACGGCAACCTCGGCGGGCCCTCGGTGCTCGCGGTGCTGGAGCGCACCCACGCGGCGCCGCCGGCCCACGGTGAGCAGGGCGTCCTGGTGGCGGTCGGCCCCGGGTTCCGCTGCATCGCGCTGCGTGCCACCTGGTGGGCCCCGCCGTCGGTGGGCTGACTGCTGGTGGCCTGATGGCCGGGGGCCGGGCAGCCACCCCTGGGGACCGGCGGCCCGCCGCGCGGGAGAGCGGCGGGACGGGCGGGCTCCGGGGAACGGGAACCGGGTGAACGGGGGAAGCCACGACGGGGGAGCGACCCGCAACGGGGGAGCAACGGGGAAACGGAGCCGGCCGTCGCGATGGTGAGATCGCGGCGGCCGGCTCCCGTTGTGTCCGGGACCGCGCTGCCCGACCACCCGCGCCACCCTGTCGCACCGTCCTTAACACGAACGTCAACTGACACACCATTGACAAGGAGCGCATCCTGCGATGGCCTGGACACCTCAAATTCCGAGAGGGGATCCGCCGTGCCCATGTCCGCACGTCTGCGACTCGCCGCCACCGCGGCGGCGGGAGCCTTCGCGCTCGCCGCGCTGCCGACCGTGGCCCAGTCCGCCGCCGCGCCGCTGCCGGCCGTGCACCTGCTGCGGAACGCGGGCAGCGCCGACGACCCGGTGCTCGCGGCGCCGCTGGCCACCAGCGACTGCGTCACCCAGCTGCACCGCGCCTGCTACTCGCCGTTGCAGTACCGCACCGCGTACGACCTCGACCCCCTCTACCAGCAGGGGATCACCGGCGCGGGCCGGACGATCGTGATCGCCGACTCCTTCGGCTCGCCGACGATCCAGCACGACCTGGACGTCTACTCGGCGCACTGGGGCATCCCCAGCACCCAGGTCGAGGTGGTGAAGTGGGGGCAGGTGCCGCCGTTCGACCCGAAGAACGCCGACATGGACGGCTGGGCCGGCGAGACCACCCTGGACGTGGAGGCCGCCCACTCCCTGGCGCCCGGGGCGAAGATCGTGCTGCTGGAGACCGGGGTCGCCGAGACCGAGGGCCCGGTGGGCGTGCCGGAGCTGATGAGCGGCATCAACCACCTGGTCAACAGCGACGACGCCGACGTGGTCTCGATGAGCTGGGCCACCAGCGAGGGCCAGTTCCCCGGCTTCGACCAGGGCGACTACACCAGCCTGACCACGCTGCGTTACGCCTTCGTCAACGCGGCCAAGCACGGCGTCACGCTGACCGCCAGCTCCGGCGACGGCGGCGGCGACTCGAAGAAGCTGGACGCGGCCTGGCCGGCCGGTGACCCGCTGGTCACCGCCGTCGGCGGCACCGAGCTGGCGCTGAACGACCAGGGCACCCGCACCACCCCGGACATCGCCTGGTCGGGCAGCGGCGGCGAGCAGTCCAAGGTCTTCGCCCGCCCCCGCTACCAGGACCCGGTGCGCTCGGTGGTCGGCGACCACCGCGGCACCCCGGACGTCAGCATGGCCGGCTCGCCCAACGGCGCGCTCTGGCTCTACTCCAGCTTCGACCCGGCCAACACCGGCTGGACGGCGGACGGCGCGGGCACCAGCGAGTCCTCGCCGCTGTTCGCCGCCGTGGTGGCGCTGGCCGACCAGGCAGCCGGCCACCGGCTCGGCCAGATCGACAACGACCTCTACCGGCTCTACGCCCACCACTCGGCCGGCCTGGTGGACGTCACCAGCGGGTCGACCGGCGCGGACGGCTACACCGCCGGACCGGGCTACGACCAGGCGACCGGCGTGGGCACGGTGGACGGCGCCAAGCTGGTGCGGGCGCTGGCGCACGGTGACCGTGCGTGACGGGCGGACCACGCGGGTGCATCTGACGGCTCCCTGAGGGGCCCGGCGCGGGCGGCGGCGAAACTCGACGCAGCCGCCGCCCGCCACTGGGCGCAGACTGGTACCAGAGGCCTGTCGGTGGCGTCCGGCGGCCGCCCGTCGAGTACCGAGGAGGCGTGCCATGTCAGCCGCATCCCTCTCGCATCGGTCCGCGGTCGGCCATGTGCCCGTGAGCTGCCACCTTCGGCGGGCCGTCGGACGGGAGCACAACCCGCTCTGCCGCCCGGTCGACCGCTCCCGCAGCCGGCTGCTGATCGCGCTGGTGGCGGCGGTGGCACTCTCCCTCGCGGTCGGCGCGGTGGTCTTCGCGGTCCTGCTGGGCGGCGCCCGGGCGCACGCCCAGCAGTCGGCGCTGCACCGCCACGAGGTCACCGCGACCACTCTGGCGGCCTCGACCGCGAGCCCGACCGGCTCCCCGTGGGCGGCGCAGGCCCAGGCCAGCTGGGCCTATCCGGGCGGCGATACGCACACCGGCGTGATCGGGGTGCCGGGCGACACCCCGGCCGGCAGTCACCTGCTGCTCTGGGTCGGCGACAGCGGGATCCCCAGCACACCGCCGGAGCCCTACGGAGAGTTGGCCGCAGCCGCCGCACTGTACGGGCTGGGCGCGCTGGCCGTGGTCGACGGTGCGGCCTGGATCGGCTACGGCCTGCGGCAGCGGGCCCTGGAGCGGCGCGGCGAGGCGGCCTGGGAGGCCGACTGGGAGCGGGTCGAGCCGCAGTGGACCGGGCGTAGCCACTGACCACCGGAGCGTGTCCGCGCCCTGTTCTTCGGGTGAGCGGAGCGGTTACCGTTGCGGACGGAGGGGGAGGGGACACCGCCATGCAACCACCACCGCCGCACCGGCCGCCGCCAGCGGGGCAACCGCCCGACCGGCCGGCGCCGGAGCGCGAACCGCTCTGTCTGACGCCCAGACTCGCGCCGCTGCTCGCCTCGGTCCTGGCAGCGACCGAACTGCTGCACTCACTGACCGATGCCCTGGGCTCACCGCTCAACCTGGTGCTGCCCGAACAACTCGCCGAGAACGTCGAGGGGTTCCGTGCCGTCTACCGCAGCCACCACCTCGCCGGGGAGATCTTCTTCGCGCACAAGGCCAACCGGTCCAGTGCGCTGGCCCGCCAACTCGCCGCGCTGGCGGTGGGGATGGACGTCGCCTCGGTGGCCGAGCTGCAGCACGCGCTGGGCGCCGGTTTCACCCCGGCGCGGATCATGGCCACCGGCCCCAAGAACCCGGAGTTCCTCTGGCTGGCCGCCCGGCTGGGCGTCACCGTCAACCTCGACTCGCGCGCCGAACTGGAGGAACTGGCCGCACTGGTGCGCAAACACGGGCTGCCCCGGGTTCCGGTGCTGCTGCGGCTGTCGGGCTTCCACGGCCCGGGCGTGACGCTGCTCAGCCGGCCGAGCCGGTTCGGCACCGACCTGGCCGAGCTGGACGAGCTGCTGGACGCGGTGGAGCGGCACCAGGACGTGGTCGAACTCACCGGCGCCGCCTACCACCTGGACACCGTGGGCCTGCCGGAGAAGGCGATCGCCCTGGAGGCCTGCATCGGCGCGCTGGACGCCTGCCGCCGGCGCGGCCTGAGCCCGCGCGCGGTCGACGTGGGCGGCGGCTACGGGGTCAACTACCTGGCCGACCAGGCCCAGTGGGAGCGCTACGGCACCGAGCTGACCAACGCCGTGCTGGGCCGCAGGCCACCGCTGACCTGGCAGGGCCACGGCTACGGGCTGCGCGCCGAGTCCGGCACCGTGCGCGGCACGCTCGGCCTCTACCCCGCCCACCGGTCGCTCGCCGCCGGGGGCTACCTGGACGAACTGCTGAACCTGCCGGCCCCCGAGCTGGGGCGTCCGCTGGCCACCCTGCTGCTGGAGAGCCTCTACGACCTGGTCGTCGAACCCGGTCGCGCGCTGGTCGACCAGTGCGGCGCGGTGCTGGCACGGGTCGTCGAGGTCCGCCGGAGCGCGGCCGGCGAGCCGCTGGTGCGCCTGGCGGCGAATGCCGGCGACATCGGCCTCGAACAGCACGGAGTCCTGGTGGACCCGCTGCTGATCCCCCGGGGCGGCGCGCCGGTTGCGGACGGGGACGGCCCGGTGGGCGTCTACCTGGCCGGAAACCTGTGCCTGGAGAGCGATCTGATCACCCGTCGGCTGGTCTTCCTGCCCGGCCTGCCCCAGCCCGGCGACCTGCTGGCCTTCGCCAACACGGCCGGTTACTGCATGGACTTCACCGCCCACCACGCGATGGGCCAACCGCTCGCCCGCACCGCCGCGCTCTACCGGGCGGACGGCCGCTGGCGCTGGCGGCTGGACGACGAGTACTGGCCCATCTATGGGACAAGGGAGAACAGTTGAGGTACGAGAGCATCACCGAGGCGATCGGCGAAACCCCACTGGTCAGGATCAGCCCGGCGGTGCACGGACTGCGCACCATCGACCTCTACGCCAAGTTGGAGATGCTCAACCCGTTCGGCTCGGTGAAGGACCGTGCGGCCTGGCGGATGACCCGCGCCGCCCTCCCGGAGGCGGTCGAACGCGGCGACACCATCGTGGAGTTGTCCAGCGGCAACACCGCCAAGGCGCTGGCGCTGATCGCCGGCCTGCACGGACTGCGGTTCAAGAGCGTGACCAACCGGATGAAGGTCCCGGAGATCAAGGAACTGCTCCTGCTGCTCGGCGCGGAGATCGAGGAACTGCCGGGCCAGGCGGAGTGCCTGGACCCCACCGACACCGACGACCCGCTCACCCGGATGCACCGGATGCTCACCGAGGCGGGCGGCGGCTACCTGCACACCGACCAGTACTACAGCGCCCTGAACACCGAGGCGCACCTGACCGGCACCGGTCCGGAGATCCTGCGCGACCTGGACGGGCGGGCGCCGGACCACTTCATCGCCTGCGTCGGCACCGCCGGCTCCTCCACCGGCGTCGCCGCCGCACTGCGCGCGGGCAACCCCGGCCTCGGTGTGCTCGGCCTGGTCGCCCACAAGTCGGACTTCATCCCCGGCATCCGCACCATCGACGAGGTGCACGAGGTCGGCCTCTTCGACCCCGCCACCTATGACGCCATCGAGTCGGTGACGGCCGACCAGGCGATCGACGGCATGGTCACCCTGATCCGCCGCTGCGGCCTGCTGGCCGGTCCCACCGGCGGAGCGGCCTACTTCGGCGCGGTCCGCCACCTGCGCCGCCTGGAGGACGAACAGCAGGCACAGGCCGCGCGGACCGGTGACCCGGACGGTGCACCGGTGCCGCGGCAGACTGCCGTCTTCATCGTCTGCGACCGGGTGGAGAGCTACCTGAGCTACATCCGCCGCCGCCGCCCCGAACTGCTCGGCCAGCCGCCGCGCCACAACTCCCTCGCCTCGCTCACCCCCGCCGAACTCGCCGCCGCCCCAGCCGTCGACCTGGAGGCGGCCCGCAAGTGGATCGCCGCCGAGCACCCGCTGGTGATCGACCTGCGCGGCCCCTCCGCCTACGCCGCGCTGCACATCGAGGGCTCGATCAACATCGTGGATCAGCTGTTCGACGAACTCCTGCACGGCGGCCTGCCGTTCAGCACCCGTCAGCCGGTACTGCTGGCCTGCCCGGTGGGCGAGAAGTCGCTCGGCTACGCCGCCCTGCTGACCCGGATGGGCCACCGGGACGCACGCAGCCTGACCGGCGGCATCGTCGGCTGGCGGGATGCCGGCGCCCCGCTGGTGCGGGACTGAGGCGCCACGAAGTGACAACCAGCGACGAGGAGTTGGCGAGTCTGGCGGAGTGGCAGCGGGAGCTGCGCGAGCAGTTCCCGATCATCGTGGCCAACCCGGGGCTCGCCTACCTGGACAGCGCGGCCACCGCGCAGAAGCCGCAGGCCGTCCTCACGGCCGTGCAGACCTATCTGACCACCGAGAACGCCAATGCGGGACGCGGCAGTTACCCCTGGGCCAACCGGACCACCGCACTGCTGGCCCAGGCCCGGCAGCGGGTCGCCGGGTTCCTCGGCGACCACGACCCGGACGGGCCCTCGGCCGTCCACTTCGTCAGCGGCACCACCGAGGGCCTGCGCACGGTCGCCCGCGACTGGCTCACCACCCTGCTGACCGACGGCGACGAGATCGTCGTCCCGTTCGCCGACCACCAGGCGAACCTGCTGCCCTGGCTGGAGGCCGAGCGGCTGCTCGCCGCCCGGGGCGTGCGGATCGCCGTCCGCCCGCTGCCCTACCAGGCTTCCTCGCAGGACTACGACACCGCCGCGCTTGCCGAACTGGTGGGCGAGCGCACCGCGTTCGTCGCCGCCACGCATGTCCACCACGTCTACGGCGGCAACCTGAACGTGCACCGGATCCGCGAGGCGGTCGGCCCTCGGGTGCCGATCTGCCTGGACGCCGCGCAGTCGGTCGGCCACCTGCCGCTGGACGTCGGCACGCTCGACGTCGACTTCGTGGTCTTCTCCGGCCACAAGGCGATGGCGCTGCCGGGCAGCGGCGCGGTGTGGGCCCGCAACACCCGTGGCCCGCGCTTCGAGCCCGGCGGCTGGTCCGGCACCCCGAACACCGTCGGCGCCGTCGCGCTGACCGCGGCGCTGGACTGGCTGGCCGCCGCCGGTGAGGCCCGGATCGAGCGCTGGACGGTGGCACTGGCCGCCCGCCTCACCGAGGGACTGCGCCGGCTGGCCGACTACGAGGTGCTCGGCTGCCAGCTGAGTCTGGCCGCGGATTCGACCGTCCAGCGGCGGCAGGGGATCGTGACCTTCCGGCACCAGGGCATCAAGTCCGACGACCTCGGGTTCGTGCTGGCCGCGCACGGCTTCCTGGTCCGCTCCGACAGCCTCTGCCAGGCGGGCCGGGACGAGCGGGAGGGCTCGGTGCGGGTCAGCCTGCACGTCCACAACACGCCGGCCGAGATCGACCGGCTGGTGGAGGTGCTGGGTTCGCTCTGACCGTCGGCTCGGCGCCGGACGGCGATCGGCTGCTGCCGGAACCGGAACCGGAACCGGAACCGGAGCCGGCAGCAGAGCGCGGGGTGCCGGTGGTCGTGTCGGGCTCGCCCGTTCTGTGCGGATATCGCTATCTTCGGGCGGCAGCGGGCCTTTTGTCACCGCCGCTGTTCCGCACCCCCGAGAGGACGTCCCCGGATGACCGCCGCCACGCAGCACGAGCCCCACACCGACCACCCGCACCAGCACGGCGAGGGCTGCGGCCACGTCGCGATCCCGCACGGCGACCACGTCGACTACGCCCACGACCGGCACCTGCACCGGGTCCACGAGGGCCATGTGGACGAGTGCGCCACCGGCGGACACGAGGTGCACCCGGGGCACGAGGGCCACCAGCACGGCACGGACTGCGGCCATGTCGCCGTGCCGCACGGCGACCACGTGGACTACGTGCACGACGGACACCGCCACGCCGCCCACGAGGGCCACTGGGACGACCACTGACGGCCCTGTCGCCGATCGTCCCGCCGTACCGGGACACCCTCCCTCACGCACGGTGGTCGCCGCCGAGCTGCACGTGACGATCACCTCGCCTAGCGTCGTCAAGGAGCGCCGGAGACCCGGCCGGGCGGCCCGCCCGGCCCCGCCCGGGGCCGGCAGCCGCCGCGCGTGTTGGAGGGACGAGCATGACTGGCTACCGCAGAGCGCTGGGGCCGCGCCCCGCGCGTCCGGGGCCGCTCGCGCCCGACCTGGCCGGGTGGCCGGCGGAGGGCGCGGCCCCCGGCGCGTCGGTGTTGCTCTCCCAGCTCGCCACCACCTGGCCCGGCGCCGAGCTGCGCGGCGGTGACGCCGCCGTGGTCGACTGCACCCACGACAGCCGCCAGGTCCGCCCCGGCTGGCTGTTCTGCGCGCTGACCGGCACCCGGACGGATGGCCACCACCACGCGGCCGCCGCCGTCGCGGCCGGTGCCCGGGCCCTGCTGGTGCAGCGCTTCCTCGAACTCGACGTGCCGCAGCTGCGGGTGCCGAACGTGCGCTGGGCGATCGGCCCGATAGCCGCGGCCCTGCACGGGTGTCCGGCCGAACGGCTGTCGATAGCCGGAGTGACCGGCACCAACGGCAAGACCACCACCAGCTACCTGCTGCACGCGGCCTTCGTCGCCGCGGGCTGGCGGGCCGGGCAGCTCGGCACGGTGGAGACCCGGATCGGCGAGCACCGCTGGGCCTCGGCCCTGACCACCCTGGAGGCGCCGGACCTGCAGCGGGTCTTCGCCCGGATGCGCGCCGAGCGGGTGCGGGCCGCCGCGATGGAGGTCTCCTCGCACGCCCTGGACCAGCACCGGGTGGCCGGGATCGCCTTCGACGTGGGCGTCTTCACCAACCTGTCGGCCGAACACCTGGACTACCACGGCACGATGGAGCAGTACTACTACACCAAGTCGCTGCTCTTCGTCCCCGGCCGCTGCCGGCAGGCACTGGTCTGCGTGGACGACGAGTGGGGCCGGCGACTGGCCGCCCAGGCACTGGTGCCGGTGCTCACCTTCGGCCACAGCGAAGGGGCCGAGGCGCGGATCACCGAGACCTGCTGCGACCGGCACGGCACCCGGATCCGACTGGACTGCGCGGACGGCCTGGTCGAGCTCTCCGCCCCCGTGCTGGGCTCCTGCAACAGCACCAACCTCGCCGCCGCCTACCTGACGGCGCGCGCGATGCGGGTGCCGGCCGACGAGGCCGCGGCGGGCATGGCCGGCTGCGCGCCGATCCCCGGCCGCTCCGAACTCGTCGACGCCGGGCAGCCGTTCCTGGTCGTGGTCGACTACGCGCACACCCCCGGTGCGCTGGCGGGCCAGCTGGCCACCTGCCGCGACCTGGTGGGCCCCGGTGGCCGGGTGCACCTGGTGGTCGGCTGCCGCGGCGGGCGCGACCGGTACAAGCGCCCGGAGACCGGCCGGGTCGCCGCCGGCGCCGACACGGCCATCCTCACCAGCGACAGCCCCGGCGACGAGGATCCGCGGGTGATCGTCGAGCAGATGCTCATCGGCGTACTGGACCGGCCGGACCACCGGGTGGTGCTGGAACCCGACCGGGCCGCCGCGATCCGGCTGGCCGTCGCCCGGGCCGAACCCGGTGACGCGGTGCTGGTGGTCGGCCGCGGTCACGAGACCACCCAGCAGGTGGCGGGCCGCGAACTGCCCTTCGACGACCGGGAGCACGCCCGCGCGGCGCTGGCGGCCCGTGGCTGGCCCCCGGCCCGGCGGTCGGCCGTCCGGCGGCGGCGCCGCGCGGAGCGCCGCGGGCACGGCGTGACGGTCGGTGATCTGACGCACGGCACGGTCGAGGAGGCGCGGCTCGGCTTCACCGATCCGGCCGACGAGGTCTCGCCGCGTGCGGTGCCGCCCCCGTGAGCGCCCCCGTGCTCGCCCCCGAGCAGCGCCGTGCCCGCCGGCCGCGCCCCGAACTGGCGATGGCCGCCGGCACCGCGCTGTCCCGGCTGACCGGCCTCGGCCGGGTCTTCGCGCTCTCCTACGCGCTCGGCGTCACCCCGCTCGCCGACGCCTACAACCTGGCCAACACCACGCCGAACATGATCTACGACCTGGTGCTCGGCGGCGTGCTGTCGGCCACCCTGGTCCCGGTCTTCGTCGCGCGCCTGCGGCCCGGCGGCGAGGCGCAGGACGAGCAGGACGGCTGGCGCGGAGTGTCCGCCGTGGTGACGCTCTGTCTGGTCGTGCTGGTCCTGATCACCGGCCTGGTCGCGGTCGGTGCGGGGCCGCTGATGCGCGGCTACACGCTGGCGGCCCCGAGCGGCACGGCCGGGACGGAACACGCGGTGGCGGTGCGGCTGCTGCGGCTGTTCGCCCCGCAGGTGCTGCTCTACGGGGTGATCGCGCTGGCCACGGCGGTGCTGAACAGCCTGCGCCGGTTCGCGCTGGCCGCCTTCGCCCCGATCGCCAACAACCTGGTGCTCATCGGCGTGCTGCTGCTCCTCTCCGGCACCCTGCGGCACAGCTCGACCGGCCGGGCGCTGGCCGACCCGACGCTGCTGCTGCTCCTCGGACTCGGCACCACCGCCGGTGTCGCCGCGCAGACGCTGATCGTGCTCCTCGGGCTGCGCCGCAGCGGTGCCCGGCTGCGCTGGCACTGGGCCCCGCGCGAGCCGGCGGTGCGGCGGGTGGCCGGGCTCTCCGGCTGGACCTTCGCCATGGTCGCCGCCAACCAGGCCGCGCTCTTCGCGGTGCTGCTGTTCGCCAACAGCCGGCCCGGCGGAGTGAGCGCCTACACCTACGCCTACAGCTTCTTCCAGGTGCCGTTCGGCGTGGTGGCGGTCTCCATCACCGGCGCGCGGCAGCCGGGTTGGGCCAGCGACTGGGCGGCCGGGCGGGTGCGCGAGCTGCGCACGGCGGTGACCGGCGGGCTGCGGCTGCTGGTCCTGCTGATGGTGCCGATCGCCGCGGTGCTGGCCGCGCTGGCGGACCCGATCGTGCGCCTGCTGCTCGGACACGGCGCGACCAGCGCGGCGGGTGCGGCGCTGACCGGGCAGGTGCTGACCGTGCTGGCGCTCGGGCTGCCCGGCTTCTCCGCCTACCTGTACTTCATCCGGGTCTTCCAGGCGATCCAGGACCTGCGTTCGGCGTTCGCGCTCTACGTGCTGAACAACGGGCTGACCGTGCTGCTGGCGCTGCTGCTCTACCGCTCGGCGGGGGTGCAGGGCGTGGCGGTGGCGGTCTCGGTGGGTTACGCGGTCGCCGCCCTCGCCGCCGCCGTGGTGCTGCGCCGGCGGATCGGCGTGCTGCCCGAGGAGCCGACGGTGCTGCCGGCGCTGGCCAGGGCGCTGGCCACCAGCCTGCCGGCCGCGCTGCTCGCCTGGCTGACGGTCCATGCGATGACGCCGGTGGCCGGTGTACGGGCGGTGCTGCCGCTGCTGGTCGGTCTGACCGTGGTGGCCAGCGCGCTGCCGGTGAGCCTGGGACTGGCGGCGCTGGCGCCGGCCGGCTTCTCGCTGCGTGACCGACTGCTGGGCGAGCGACTGCCGGGTGAGCGACTGCTGCGCGAGCGCCTGCTGGGTGAGCGATCGCTGGGTGGGCGACCGGCCGCCGGCCGCGGGTCCGCGGCTCAGCCCCGGCGCAGCCGGCGCCGCACCCGGCCGCCCAGGAAAGGGAGCAGGTAGCCCACGGCCGCGCCGGGCACGTGCCGGGCCAGGCCCGCCAGCCGTACCTCGCGCAGCACTCCCCGGGTGTGGTGCGGCTGACCGGCCAGCAGGAAGGCCAGCGCGAAGCGCAGGTGGTGCCAGGTCAGCACCCGGGCGAAGCCGACGGCGGTCAGTGTGGTCCCGTGCCGTTCGCGCTGCAGCATCGTCAGCATCCGCCGGTACAGCCGGGGCAGGTCCTTGCTGTAGCCGGTCGGCTCGTCGCGGTAGACCACCAGCGGGACGTCCAGCTTGACGGCCGGGCCCAGCTTGGCGCAGCGCAGCCACAGGTCCCAGTCCTCGGCGCCGTCGAGCGCCGGGTCGAAGCCGCCGCACGCGGTCAGCACCTCGGTGCGCACCAGGACGGTGGAGGTCTGGAACCGGTTGAGCACCAGCAGGTCCCCGTAGCCCAGCAGGGTCTCGGTCTCCGGCGCCATGGCGTTGCCGTCCGGACGCTGCGGCGTCGACGCCGTGCGGACCCAGTCGCCGGCCAGCAGCACGGCCTCGGGGCGCCGTCCGGCGATGGCGAGCTGCCGGGCCAGCTTGCCGGGCAGCCAGAGGTCGTCCGCGTCGAGGAAGGCCACCCAGGGCTGGCCGGCCGCGCGGATCCCGGTGTTGCGGGCCGCCGAGGGCCCCTGGTTCTGCTGCGTGATCAGCTCGACCCCGGCAAAGGCCGCGGCCACCGCGGCCGTGCCGTCCGTCGAGCCGTCGTCGACGACGACGACCTGGGCCGGCGGGGGGAGCTGCGCCAGTACGGAGGCCAGCGCCGGGCCCAGGGTCCGCTCCGCGTTGTACGCGGCGATCACCACGCTGACGGGTGCTGGCTGCTCGGCCATCGCGCATCTCCTCGTGCTCGGTCGGGGGCTGTCCACCCGGTCGCCGGGCCGTGGGGCGGCCGGCCGCCCTCATGGTGCGGGCACGACCGGCCGGGCCCGGGCAGCCGGAAGGCGTGGCGTGCGCGGCGCAAGCCATCCGGCGGACGCCAAGGCGCGTCGGAACGGCTGGGCCGGTGCCGGCGGCTAGCCTCTACTGCTTAGTCCCCCCACCCCGATGCCCCGGCCAGGGCCCACTGGCCGGGTCGTGTCCTGCTGACGGAGCGGAGCCGCCCGTGGTCCCCATGACGCTGCACGAGATCGCCGAGACCGTGGGCGGTGTGCTGTACGACGCACCCGACCCGGACGCGCTGGTCGACCGCCCGGCGGTGATCAACTCCCGGCTGGCCGAGCACGGATCGCTCTTCGTCGCGCTCCCCGGGGCGCACACCGACGGTCACCGCTTCGCGCGCGCGGCCGTCGCCGCCGGAGCGGTGGGCGTGCTGGCCGCCCGGCCGGTGGGGGTGCCGGCCGTGGTGGTCCCCGACGTGGTCGCCGCGCTGGCCGCGCTGGCCCAGGGGGTCTTCGCACGGCTGGAGGCCCCGACGGTGGTCGCGCTGACCGGCTCGGCCGGCAAGACCAGCACCAAGGACCTGCTCGCCCAGGTGCTGGAGACCATGGACACCACGGTGGCCACCCCGCGGTCGTTCAACAACGAGATCGGCCTGCCGCTGACCGTGCTCGGCGCGGAGCCGGGCACCCGCTACCTGGTGGCCGAGATGGGGGCCAGCCGGGCCGGGCACATCGCCTACCTGACCGGGATCCTGGCGCCGAACGTGGGCCTGGTGACCAACGTCGGCACCGCCCACATCGGCGAGTTCGGCGGCAGCAAGGAGGCGATCACCGCGGCGAAGAGCGAGTTGATCCAGGCGCTGCCGGCCGACGGCCTGGCGGTGCTCAACGCCGACGATCCGTACGTGATGTCGATGGCCTCGTGCTCCGCGGCCCCTGTCCTGACGTTCGGTCAGACCCAGGGCGACGTACGGGCCGTCGAGGTGATCCTGGACCGGGCCGGCCGGCCCTCCTTCACGCTGACCCACCACGGCGCCGCCGCCCGGGTCGAGTTGGGCATGTACGGGCTGCACCACGTGGCCAACGCCACCGCAGCCGCCGCCGTCGCGCTCGGCCTCGGCGCCGGACTCGACCAGGTCGCCGAAGCACTCTGTGCGGCACGGCAGTTGACGCCAGGACGAATGGAGGTCAGCGAGCGCCCGGACGGCGTCACGGTGGTCAACGACGCGTTCAACGCCAACCCCGACTCGATGGGGGCGGCACTGCGCGCGGTGGCCGCGATGGCCGACGGGCGCCGCCGGGTGGTCGCCGTCCTGGGTGAGATGCGCGAGCTGGGTGAGGACTCGGCGGCCCACCACACCGAGCTGGGCCGCCAGGTGGCGGCCACCGGCGTCACCGAGCTGATCGCGGTCGGCACCGACGAGGCCGCGCTGACCCACGCCCAGGCGCGGGCCCAGGGCGTGTCCAGCACCCTGGTCCCCGACCGCGATGCGGCGCTCGACCTGCTGCTCGCCTCGCTGCGCCCCGGCGACCTGGTGCTGCTCAAGGGCTCGCACACCGCGGGCCTGGAGGAGACGGCCGTGCGCCTGCGCGAGCCCGCGCAGGCACCGGCCGCGTTCTAGGCCGTGTCTCACAATTCGCGTCGCGCGCCTGGCGGGAATTGTGAGACACGGCCTCTAGGTGTACTGACCACGGAGGTTGGTGACAGAGCTCACGGCTGGGTGATCTTGAAATGAGTGAGGGCCTTCTGGCTCGGTGTGGATTGCGACATCTGCACCGACTTCAGAAAGGCCCTCATGCCACACCGTAACGCACCCCTGACCGAGACCGGACGCCTGCGCCTGGCCCGCTGCGTGGTCGAGGACGGCTGGCCCCTGCGTCGGGCCGCCGAGCGCTTCCAGGTCTCGCCGACCACGGCCAAGCGCTGGGCCGACCGCTACCGTGCGCTCGGCGAGGCCGGGATGGTCGACCTCTCCAGCCGGCCCCACCACAGCCCCCGCCGGACCCCGACCCGCACCGAGCGGCGGATCATCAAGGTCCGCGTCCTGCGGCGCTGGGGCCCGGCCCGCATCGCCTACCTCCTGCGACTCAACCCGGCCACCGTGCACCGGGTCCTGACCCGCTACCGCCTCGCCCGCCTGGCCCACCTGGACCGCGCCACAAGTCGGCCGATCCGACGCTACGAACACAGCGCACCTGGCGAGTTGGTCCACGTCGACATCAAGAAGCTCGGCAACATCCCCGACGGCGGCGGCCACAAAACCCTGGGCCGCCAGGCCGGCCGCAAGACCCGCTCCGGTGCCGGATACAGCTACCTCCACAACGCCGTCGACGACCACTCCCGCCTGGCCTACAGCGAGATCCTCCCCGACGAACGCAAGGACACCGCCGCAGCGTTCTGGACCCGGGCGAACGAGTTCTTCGCCCGGGCCGGGATCACCGTGAAGCGCGTGCTGACCGACAACGGCTCCTGCTACAAGTCCCACCCCTGGCGCGACGTCCTCGCGGCGGCCGGGATCACCCACAAGCGAACCCGGCCCTACCGCCCGCAGACCAACGGCAAGGTCGAACGCTTCAACCGCACCCTGCTCGACGAGTGGGCCTACGCAAGGCCCTACCGCACCGAGCAGGAACGACGCGACGCCTACCCCGCCTGGCTCCACACCTACAATCACCACCGCGGACACACCGCACTCGCAGGCAAGCCACCCGCCAGCCGCGTCCCCAACCTCACGGGTCAGAACATCTAGGGCTCAGAGCTCGGTGAGCGGGACGTCCGGGTCGGCGAGGGCGGTCGCGTCGACGGGGCGGCGGGAGCGGACCAGTTCGCGGATCGGGTCGGTGACGTCCCAGACGTTGACGTTCATCCCGGCCAGCACCCGCTCGCCCGCCAGCCAGAAGGCGATGAACTCGCGGCCCGCGACATCGCCGCGGAAGACCACCCGGTCGTAGCCGCCGGGCTCGACGTAGCCGGTGTACTCCATGCCGAGGTCGTACTGATCCGTGTAGAAGTACGGAATTCGGTCGAAGGAGACGTCCTGGCCGAGCATGGCCCGGGCGGCGGCGCGCGGTTGGTGCATCGCGTTGGCCCAGTGCTCCAGGCGGATCCGGCGGTCGTAGAACGGGTGGTGGGCGTCGGCGACGTCGCCGGCCGCGAAGACGTCGGGGTCCGAGGTGCGCAGGCTCTGGTCGGTGGCGATGCCGTTGCTGACGGTCAGGCCGGCCGCCTCGGCCAGGGCGGTGTTCGGGGCGATGCCGATGCCGACCACCACGGCCTCGGCGGGCACCAGCGAGCCGTCCGCCAGCCGCACGCCCGTCACCGTCCCGCCGTCGCCGACGAGTTCCGCCACCTGCACGTTGAACCGCAGGTCGACGCCGTGCTCGCGGTGCAGGTCGGCGAAGACCTCGGCGGCCTCGCGGCCCAGCACGCGCAGCAGCGGCAGCTCCAGGGACTCCAGCACGGTGACGCCGACGCCCGCGGCCCGGGCGGCGGCGGTCACCTCCAGGCCGATCCAGCCGGCGCCGATCACCACGATCTGCTTGGCCGTGCGGAAGAGGGTGCGCAGTTCGTCGCTCTCCGCCAGCCGGCGCAGGTAGTGCACGCCCGCCAGGTCGGCGCCCGGCACCGGCAGGCGGCGGGCGGAGGCGCCGGTGGTGAGCAGCAGTTTCGCGTAGTCGAGCGTGCCGCCGCCGGCCAGGGTGAGGCGGTGCGCCGCGAGGTCCAGACCGGTGACGGCCGTCCCCAGCCGCAGCTCGATCCGCTGCTCCCGATACCACTCCTCGGGGTGCACGAAGACCGCGTCCCGCGGGTCCTTGCCCAGCAGGTAGCCCTTCGACAACGGCGGCCGCTCGTAGGGGATCTCGCTCTCCTCGCCGACCAGGACCAGCGGGCCCTGGTAGCCCTCCTCGCGCAGGGTCCCGGCGGCCCGGGCCCCCGCCAGGCCGGCGCCGACGATGACGTGGGGCGCGGTGGTGTCCATGCGTGCTCCTTGCTGCCGCTCGGGTACTGATCGGTGGTCAGGGCCGGTGCGGGTCGAGTCCATCACAGCGCCCGGAGCCTGGGAAGGGGCAGTGGGGGAGCGCGGGAGCCGCGCCGACTGGGTCCGCCTACGGCGCGCTGGTCGCCGGGCCGCCCAGTGCGTTGCGGCGCTCGGGCATCCGCAGGGTGGTCATCCGGCGCCAGCCGCCGAGCTGTTCGTAGCGGTAGACCGCGTGGATGCCGCCGGCGAGCACGGCGGACTTGGCGCGCGGCCAGTGCAGGATCGCGGCCAGGTGCGCCATCACGGCGAGGCTGACGTCGCGGTAGGTGCGGATCTCGGCGCGCGCCGTCTGCTGGAGGGTGTGCAGGATCAGCCGTCCGTGGCCGGCCGCGGCCAGCCGCAGCAGCTCCTCGTGACAGTAGGCGAGGTGGTTGTCCTCGTCCTCGGAGATCATCCGCACGGCGCGGCCGACCTCGGGATGGCCGCCGAAGACCTTGCGCAGCAGTTGCATCTGCTCGGCGGCGCGCTGCTCGGTGACCCGGCTGTGCGCCAGGTAGGTGATCACGTCCCGCTCAGTGAGCGGCTCGTTCCGGCGCAGCCGGTTGTGGGTCAGGCCGATGCCCTGGCGTTCCAGGAGCATCGTGTAGTCGGTCTCGTCGGGGACCGGGACGGCGCCCAGGCCGCGCTTGTGCAGCAGCGCGTTGAAGATGCGGCCGTGCTTCTCCTCGTCGGCGCCGTGCCGGGCGATCTTCGGGGCGAGTGCCTGGTCCGCCACCAGCAGAGCGATCCGTCCGTTCTCCCAGCCGCCCTGGTCCTCGCCCTTGGCGGCGATCGAGCAGAAGAGCTGGAACGCCTTGTCGTTGCTGTGGATCTCCTGGAACAGACTGCGGGCTGACAGCACCTGCACCACCCTCGCGCGGCCGGCCTGGGCCGGGATTCGGAGTCGGAACTCCGATCAGTGAATGCAGCCCGTGCGGCCGGGGCAACCGCTGACCCGCGCGTTTGCCCCGTTCGGGGGATGACGGATGGCGCGGACGGGGCAACAGGCCCGTCCGCGCCATCCCCTGGTGCGGGCGGGCCTGTCAGACCTCCAGGTCGGCCTCGATCTTGGCCAGCTGGTGGCGTGCCATGGCGAGGTTGGCCCGGCGCTTGTCGAGCGCCAGGTAGAGGAAGAGGCCCTTGCCGCTGCGGCTGGTCAGCGGCCTGATCAGGTGGTACTGGCTGCTGAGCGTGATCAGGATGTCCTCGATGCCCTCGTTGAGCCCGAGCATCTCCATGGTGCGCAGCTTGGCCCGCACGACGTCCGTGTTGCCGGCGGCGGCGACCGTCAGGTCCAGCCCGCCGCCGCCGTCCACGGTGCCCAGCGCCATCCCGCTGCCGTAGTCCACCAGGGCGGCGCCGATCGCGCCTTCCACGGTACTCATCGCCTGGCGCAGCGAGCTGTCGGCGTC
Source organism: Kitasatospora sp. NBC_01302 (assembly GCF_035976515.1). NCBI lineage: Bacteria > Bacillati > Actinomycetota > Actinomycetes > Kitasatosporales > Streptomycetaceae > Kitasatospora > Kitasatospora sp. NBC_01302. Next base: position 1,288,607 of record NZ_CP108404.1, on the reverse strand, counting down.
TGCCATGTCGTTTCTCCCAAGGTTGCTGGTGTGGTGGGGTCGGGTGGTGCGGTGGTGCAGGGAAGGCGGGGAGGGAAGGTGGGGGTGGTCAGGGGGTGCTCTGGAGCAGTTCGCCCAGCCGCTGCGCCGAGCGCCGCGCCTCCAGGTGCAGGCGGCCGACGCTCACGTCCGGGTGGGAGAGCAGCGTCAGGACGCAGACCGGGCCGGCCGCGTAGGTCGCCACGTAGCCGTGTTCGCCGCGGACCAGCGACTCGCGGAAGTCGCCCTGGCCGGTGGCCTCGGCCAGCCGCCGGGCAACCCCGAGGGTGGCGGCGGTCAGTGCGGCCAGGCTGTCCGGCTCGGTGCCGTGCGTGTCGTGGGCGAGCAGCAGGCCGTCCACGCTGGCGACCAGGCCGCCGGCCAGGTGCGGCACCCGCTGGCGCAGCACCCGCAGCTCGGCGAGCAGGGCGTTCTCCAGGGCCGCCGAGTGGCGCCGTTCGCCGCGCGGTTTCAGTGCCCGCCTCATGACCGGGTGCGGGGGGCGGCGGGTGGAGAGGGGGTCACAGTCGAGCCTCCAGGGCGGTTCGGATCCGGAGCAGCAGGGCGGTCTCCGGGGCGTGGGCGGACAGCTGGTCGTCGGCCGCGCGGCACCGGGAGGCGCCGCGGGTGCGCCACGGGAGCGGTTGCGGGCGTGCGTCGGGGTGGGGCGGTGCGGGGCGCGACAGCGCGTCGACCGCGCAGGTGGCGGCGCCCCTCGGCAGGGCGGCCGGGTGCGCGGGGGCCGGGTGCGCGGGGGCCGGCGGTGTGACGGCTGGGGGTGTGGCGATCAGGCCGGCCGCGGCGAGCCGGCGGACCTCCAGCACGGTGGCGTAGCTGGAGCGGCCCAGCAGACGGGCCAGGTCGGCCGGGGTGCGGCGGCCGTCGGCGTGCTCCAGGATCTCGCGCCGCCGGCAGCCGGGCGGCAGTGCGCCGGGCAGGGTCCGGCCGGTGCGCACCACCGGCGCCGAGTCGACCTGCGGCCAGGGCCAGACCCGCTGGAGCAGCAGGCGGCGGCGGACGACCTCGCGGTGCAGCAGCCGCGGTGCCACGGCGTTCACCGGACCCAGCCAGTGGCGCGCCCCGGGCTCGAAGCCGGTGTGACGCGAGCCGGGGCCGAGCGCGAAGTAGCCGGCGTCGTACAGCGCGGCAACCGAGCAGGCCTCCAACTCGCCTGTGGTGGCCACCCCTTGGGCGACGAGCAGACGCCCGATCCGGTGCTCGCCGGCGAACCGGTCCAGCAGGCGCTGCCAGGCGTCCGGGGTGATCCGTCCGCAGCCGATCAGCAGCTCGCCGAGGCCCAGGCAGTGCGGGCTCTCCGCGTGGACCACGGCGCCCTGGTGGAGGAAGAGGGTGCCGGTCTCGGTGTGCAGCGCTCCGGTGGCCCGCCGGTCGGCCAGCCGCGCCACGGCGGCCGCGTCCTCGTCGAAGGCGGTGCCGTCGACGTCGGCCCTGGCAACGTTGGTGCTGTCGGTGCTGGTGGCGTCGATGCCGGTGGCGCCGCGGACGGGGACGGCGGCGGTGGTGTTCACCCGAGCACCAGCTCCTCCGCGAGGGCCTGCAGCCGCAGCCGCGCGCCGGCCAGGTTGGCCTGGTCGCGATCCAGCCACAGGTGCAGCAGCAGCCGGCTGTCGAAGACCGTGCCGATCAGCCAGAACAGGTGGTAGCTGCGGGTGCTGGTGAGGATCAGGTCCTGCAGGGGCAGCCGCGGATCGCCCGGGTCCGCGAAGCTCAGGCTCTCCGCGGCCAGCCTGACCAGGTCGGTCGCCTCGGTGGCGGTGGTCTCGTGGTCCTCGGCCGCGCTGGCGCCCGCCGTGCCCAGCGCCAGTCCGCTGCCCCAGTCGAACAGACCTGCCCCGCGGGCGCCGGGTATCCGCAGGGCCGCGGACAAACAGTCGTCGATCCCCGGCACCTGACGCTCCTTCGGATGGTGACAGCGGTCGGGCAGGGCGGCGCGAGGCCGAACGTCCGCTACGACGCGTCGCTCTTCTGACACGGAAGGCTACTGAGTGACGCCTGCGTTATGACAATGCCATTGGCATATCCATAGAGGGGGCGTCGATTTCAGGCCAGCCCGTTGGTCCGCCGTTTTCCCGACCGCAACGCCCCGGCGTGGCGCTTCTGCGGCCGGGCGGGTCGGCTGGAGCCCCATGGCGGGTGGGGAGTTGGCCGGTTCTCGACCGGCTGCGCGGCGCCCCGCTGCGGGTTACGGTGGCCGGGTCGAGTCGTTCGGGGGGAGACTGAATGGCACAACAGGTGTACGACCGGCTGGAGTTCGACGCCGCAGCAGGCCGGGGCGGGGTGCGGACCATCGACCTGCGGGTCGGCACCGGCCCTGAGGGGAGCTGGGAGCTGGTCCGGGCCGCGCCCGCGGGCGCCCCCGGCTCCGGCGTGGCGGGCTACCGCGGCTACCGGCTCGCCCTGCACCGGCCGCAGCGCCGGCTCGAGATGCCCAGCGGACTGGTCACCCTGCTCCTCGAGTTCGGCGGTTCGCTGCGGCTCGGCCGGGTCGGGCGCTCGCTGACGGGCGACCCGCAGGCCGGCTGGACCCGTCTCGACTCGCTCTTCGCCGGTCTGCAGACCGAGCCGACGGTGGCCGAGCACGACGGGCGGCTGTGCGGGATCGAGGTGCTGCTGGAGCCCTGGCTGGCCTACACCGTGCTCGGCGTCGGCCTGCACGAGCTGCACGGCGTCGCGGTGCCGGTGCGCGATCTGCTGGGGCGCCAGGGGGCGTTGCTGGCCGAGCGGTTGGCCGGGACGCCGCGCTGGTCGGACCGGTTCGCCCTGGTGGACGCGTTCCTGCTGGAGCGCGTCGCGTGCGGCCGGCCCGCCGCGGAGCAGGTGGTGCACGCCTGGCGGCAGGTGGTCCGGTCGGGCGGTGACGGGTGTGTCGGCGGTCTGGGAGCGGCGGTGGGGTGGAGCGAGCGCCACCTGGAGCTGCGCTTCCGCGAGCAGATCGGCCTCTCGCCCAAGCGGGCCGCCCGGTTGCTGCGACTGCGACACTCGCTGCGCCTCCTGGAGGCCGGCTGCCCACCGGCCCGGATCGCGGTCGCCTGCGGCTTCTACGACCAGGCCCACTACGCACGGGAGTTCAAGGCGATGACGGGCTGCACGCCGGCCGGTCTGCGCCAGCTGCGTGCCATGCCCGAGCGTCCGGTGGACCGCCTGCCGGGCCGGGCCACCAGCGTACTGCTGCGCGGCCGCCCGGCGAACTCCGCTCGGCCGGAGAGCCGTTAGCGGATTTCTCCAAGACCGGACGGCGGGGCTGCTGGCATGTTGGCGTGCGCACGGCGCACTGTCCTTCCAAGCGTCCATCACGGACGCCGAACTGATGGAGAATCAGATGCAGATCGGACGCAGGGTCGCTGCGGTCCTGACCTCGGCGGTGCTCTTCGGGGGCGTGGCCGGCCTCGCCGGGGCCACCGGTGCGAGCGCGGCGGCGCCGTCGGTGCTGAAGCCCGCGATCAGCTGCAGCGGCTGGTCGACCAGCCACACCGACCCCGGCACCTACGCCTACCTGACCGGCACCTACAACCTCAAGGTCGGCCCGTACGCGAGCTGCGGGAACGTGGCCTCGGTGAGCTCGGGCACCGAGCTGTGGATCTGGTGCTACGCCACCAACGACTACGACAACGTCTGGTACTACGGGCGGATCGCGGGCACCAACACCACGGGCTGGATGTCGGGCGACAACCTGACCAACTGGGGCGGCAACTTCGGCTACAGCCAGTGCTGATCCGTTCCCGCTGACCACCGCCCGGCCGCTCCTCGGCCGGGCGGGATGGTCGAAGTTCTAGAGCGGGGGCGCCAGTTGGGCCCAAGGGCGGGCGGTCTCCAGCTGGGCGGCGAGGGCGAGCAGGGTGCCCTCGCCGCCCAGCGGGCCGACGAACTGCACGCCCAGCGGCAGCCCGTCCGGGGTGCGGTGGGTGGGGACGCTCATCGCGGGGCGGCCGGTGAGGTTGGCCAGTTGGGTGTACGGGGTGGCCGAGAGGTTGGCCACGACGGCGCGCTCCCAGGCCTTCGTCCCCGACAGGGTGCCCAGCAGGCCCAGCCGCAGCAGGACCCGGGCCACCGCGCGGACCGGGCGCGGGGTGTCCAGCTCGCCGATCCGCACCGCCGGGCGGGCCAGCGTCGGGGTGAGCAGCAGGTCGTAGCGCTGGTGGAAGGCGGCCAGCGCGCGGTTGTAGGTGTTCCAGCGCTGGCGGGTGCCGTGGTGGTCGCAGGCCCGCTGGGCCCGGCCCGCGGCGGCCAGCAGGAGGGTGTCCAGCTCGAAGCCCTCCGGACCGGCACCGGTGATGCGCCGGGTCTCGGCCACCGCGTGGGCGGTCTGGACGCACCACATGCTCAGGAAGTCCAGGGCCATGCGGTGTTCGTCGATGCCGGTCTCGGCGGGCTCGACCTCGTGGCCGAGTCCGGCGAGCAGCGCGGCGGCGTCCTCGACGGCGGCCACCGCCTGCGGGTGCACCGGGGTGCCGAGCGGGGAGCGGGTGCTGAAGCCGATCCGCAGCCGTCCCGGTTCGCGCCGGGCGAGTTCGGCGTACGGCAGCTCCGGGCGGGCGGCGAGGTAGGGGCCGCCGGGGTCGGGCGTGCCGGTGAGGACGTCGAGCATCGCCGCGGTGTCGCGCACGCTGCGCGAGATCACCCCGTTGGTCGCCGCGCCGTCCAGGTGTTCGGCGGACAGCGGGCCGGCCGGGACCAGGCCACGGCCCGGCTTGAGGCCGAAGAGCCCGCAACAGGCGGCGGGTATCCGGATCGAGCCGCCGCCGTCGCTGGCGCCCGCCACCGGCACGACGCCCGCGGCGACCGCGGCCGCCGAGCCGCCGGAGGAGCCGCCGGGGGTGCGGCCGAGGTCCCAGGGGTTGCGGGTGGGGCCGTTGGCCTCCGGCTCGGTGACGCCCTTGGCGCCGAACTCGGGGGTGTTGGTCTTGCCGAAGACCACCAGGCCGGCCTCCAGCCAGCGGCTGACCACGGTGCTGTGCTCGGCGGCGACCCGGTGCGCCAGCGCCCGGCAGCCACTGCCGGTGGGCAGCCCGGCGTAGTCCTGCTGGAGGTCCTTGAGCAGGAACGGCACACCCGCGAACGGCCCGGTCAGCGGCTGCGCGGCGCGGGCCCGGGCGAGCTCGTACATCGGGGTGACGATGGCGTTCAGCCGGCCGTTGACGGCCTCGGCCCGCGCGATCGCCAGGTCGAGCAGCTCGGTGGGCGACACCTCGCCCGCCGCCACCAGCTCGGCCAGGCCCACCGCGTCGTGTGTCCGGTACTCGGCGTAGTCCACCGGGTGGTGCCTCCTTCAGACAGGGCCTGGCGGCGCTGATCGACTGGAGGCGGACACTACACGCGCCCCGGCGCGGCACCAAGACCCCCGGTGCGCCCCGGCGGCTACCAGCGCACGGCGGTGAAGTCGACGGGCCTGGGCCGGAGTTGCCCGGTCCGTTCGGCCAGGCTGCGCAGCCGCTCGGCCATCTTGTCGGCGGGCAGCTGCCGCCGGTCGCCGTGGCCGGGCAGCAGCCACTCGAAGCGCAGCCTGGGCGCGGTGCGGGCCAGCGAGGCGGCCAGTTCGCGGATGGAGTACCAGGTGACGCTGTCGGCGACTTCGAGGTCCCCGGTGGTCCGGGACCAGTAGAAGCTGTCGCCGCTGAAGCAGTACCGGTCGTCCGCGAGGTAGAGGACGCTGCCCTCGGTGTGGCCCGGCAGCGGGAAGGCCGTCACCCCGGTGGCGATCTCGGTCGGCTCGGTGCCGCGCAGCACCTGGTCGGCGTCGGGCGCGGCGGCGAGGTCGCCCTCGTGGATCCACAGCCGGGCGCCGAACTCGTCGGCGTAGCGGCGGCCGTGCGCGGCGTGGTCGCGGTGGGTGAGCAGCACGTCGGTGACGCGGCCGAGCGCCTGGTAGCGGGCGGCCAGCGCGGCGCTCCACCGCGGCGTGTCCACCATCATCGCGCTGCCGTCGGGGCGGGCCAGCAGGTAGGAGTTGGCCCCGGCGGTGCGCGGCGAGTTGTGGCCGCACAAGCGCACGCCCGCGTCCAGCGCCAGCGGGAACGGGTCCAGGACCGGGTCCAGCCGCCCCTCGGGCGGGCGGATCGACCGGGTGGGGCAGGCGTGCGCGGCGCTGTGCAGGGCCTCCCGCTCGACCTGGTCGCGCGGCTGGCGCAGCACCACCGAGCGGCCCTCGGCCTCGCCGATCAGGCCCGGGGCCAACTGCCGCGCGACGTCGCAGTTGGTGCACCGCTCGTCGACCCGCCAGCCCTCCGTCAGCTGTTCCGTCCCCATGCTCTCGACCTCTCCCGTCGGCGGGCACCCGCGGTCGGGCGCCCGCCTCCAGAAGTACCGTGCGCCGAACGGAAACCGGAAGGGGGCGCGGATCTTGTGGTTACGCCGCGGGGCCGCTCTACGGGCCGGCCGCACGACCGGTCGCAGCGGCGTACGCCCCCGGCCGGGTCGCCCTCACCGCGGCGGGCGGCCGGTGGCGTGTCACCGGCCGGTCCCGGTCCCGTCCCAACCGTGCGCCCGGCCTTGGCCGGCCCCGGGCGGCGGCGGTAGCGTCCAGGGGCGAGGTGGCGTCGGACCGCCTTCGGCGGTACGCCGGGCGGCAGCGCCGCCCGGCAGGGGGAGGGGCTCGGGATGCGGGCGGTAGTCAAGGGCAGCACCATGCCGGTGCTGGAGGTCGAACTGGAGGCGGGCGAGAGCCTGGTCTCCGCCCACGGCGAGCTGTCGTGGATGTCGGCGAACATGCAGATGTCGCAGACCACCAACGCCGGTGGCGGGCGCGGCGGCCTGATGAACACGCTCAAGCGCGCGGTCGGCGGCGGTGGCATCTTCCTGACGCAGTACCAGGCGCACGGCGGCCCGGCCCTGGTGGCCTTCGCGGCCAAGGTGCCGGGGCACATCGTGCCGGTGGACATCGCGCCGGGGCGCACCATGCTGGTGCACCGGCACGGCTGGGTCTGCGGCACCCCCGGGGTCAGCCCCACCGTCGCCCTCCAGCAGTCCTTCCGGGGCGGCCTGTGGGGCGGCGAGGGCTTCGTGCTCCAGCGCCTGCAGGGGCAGGGGCGGGCCTGGGTGGAGCTCTCCGGTGAGCTCACCCAGTACACCCTGGGGCCCGGCCAGACGATGCTGGTCCACCCCGGGCACGTCGGGATGTTCGAGGAGTCGGTGCAGTTCAGCATCACCCGGGTGCCGGGCATCGCCAACAAGATCTTCGGCGGCGACGGCTACCACCTGGTGGCACTGACCGGACCGGGCCAGATCTGGCTGCAGAGCATGCCGCTGTCCAACCTGGCCCACGCGCTGGAGCCCTACCTGGCCCGTGACGCCGCCACCGCCGGTGCCGAGGGGGTCGGCCTCGGCGGCATCGTCGGCACCATGATGCGGAACTGACGGATCATCAGGCGATCTGCGGCAGCAGGCGGGCGAGCGGGCGGGGCAGCCACCAGTTGAGGTTGCCCAGCAGCTCCATGATCGCGGGCACCAGCACCATCCGGACCACCGTGGCGTCCAGGAAGACCGCGACCGCCAGACCCAGGCCGAACTCCTTGACGGCGATGTCGGGTGTGGCGAGCACCGAGAGGAAGACGGTCACCATGATCGCGGCGGCGGCGGTGATCACCCGGGCGGTGCGGCCCAGGCCCTGGGCCACCGCCTCCCTGGTCGGCGCGCCGGCGTCGTACTCCTCGCGGATCCGGGAGACCAGGAAGACCTCGTAGTCGGTGGAGAGCCCGAACAGGATCGGGAAGATGAACAGCGGCACCCAGGCCGTGATGGGCGCCGTGGTCGGGAACCCGAGCAGGCCGCCGAGCCAGCCCCACTGGACGATGGCGACCAGCACGCCGAAGGCCGCGCCCACCGACAGCAGCGTCATCACCGCCGCCTTCAGCGCGATCGCCACCGAGCGGACCAGCACCAGCAGCAGGACCAGCGCCAGCCCGATCACGGTCGCGATCAGCCAGGGCAGCCGGGCCGACACCTCGGCGGCGAAGTCGGTGTCGCCCGCGGTGGGACCGCCGATGTGCACCACCAGCCCGGTGCCCCGGACGGCGTCGGGGATCACCTGGCCGCGCAGCCGGTCGAGCAGCTTCGGGGTGGCCGCGTTCTGGTGGGCGGTGGTCGGGTAGGCGATGAAGAGCGCGGCCATGCCGTCCTGGCTGGTCTGCGGGGGCGTGACCGCCGCGACCCCGGGCGTGCGGGCGACGGCGGCGACCACCGGGTCCAGCTGCGCGCCGCCGCCCGGTGCGCCCGGCGGGGGCGCGGCGGGCAGGGCGGCGACGATGACGAAAGGCGCGTCGAAGCCCGGCCCGAAGCCCTCGCTGAGGATCCGGTAGGAGGCGTAGCCGCTGGTGTCGTGCGGCTCGGTGCTGTTGTCCTCGAAGCTCAGCCGCATCGAGAAGGCGGGCACGGCGAGCACGATCATCAGCGCGGCGCCCGCCACCAGGCCGGTCACCGGGCGGCGCTGGATCACCCGGGCCCACCGCTCGGCCATCGGGCTGCGCGAGCCGGTCCGCCCGAAGTAGGGCAGCTTGAACCGGTCGATGCCGCGCCCGGCGAAGCCGAGCAGCGCGGGGAGCAGGGTGATCGCGGCGACCATCGTCATCAGCACCGTGACCGAGGCCGCCACGGCGGTGGCGTTGAGCAGCTTCTGCTGCACCACGAAGAGCCCGAGCATCGCGATCACCACGGTGGCCCCGGCGAAGAGCACCGAGCGCCCGGCCCGCGCGATCGCCACCACCACCGCGTCCTCGGGTGTCAGCCCGTCGGCCAGGCCCTCGCGGTAGCGGGTGACGATGAACAGCGCGTAGTCGATGCCCACGCCCAGGCCCAGCAGCGTGGAGACGATCGGACTGAACGACGGCGCGGGGAACAGGTGGCCGAGCAGGAAGATGAGGGCCAGCCCGGTGCCGATGCCGAACAGCGCGGCGAGCATCGTCAGACCCGTCGCCAGCAGTGAGCCGAACGCGACGAGGATGACCACCATCGCGGCAAGGCCGCCGATCGCGTCCGACGCACCGCCGTAGGGAGTCTCGGCCGCCACCACGTCGGCGCCGCCGAGCGCGAAGGTGACGCCGGTGCCGCCGGCCGCCTTCACCTGGTCGACGAGGTGGCCGACCTCGCTCGCCGGCAGCGGGGTGACGGCGGACTGCAGCGTCGCGAAGGCGATCGTGCCGTCCGCCGAGATCTGCCCCGGGCTGCTGTACGGCGAGTGCACCGTGGTGAGGTGCGGGGCGCCGGACAGCTGGGTCAGCAGGGCGTCCACCCGGTCGCGCACCGCCGGGGCCGCGACGCCCGCCGGGGCCTGGACCGCCAGCGTCAGACCGCTGCCCTGGCGCTCGGGGAAGTGCAGCTTGATCAGGTTCTGGGCCTGCGCGGACGGCGACCTCCCACCGGTGAAGTTGTTGTCGGCGGGGGCCTTGAAACCGAAGCCGACGAGCAGCAGCAGGACGGTACCGACCACCCAGAGCAGCAGCACGAGCCGACGGCGGCGGTAGCAGAAGCGGCCGAGCCGAGCCATCCGTCCTTCACGGGCGACCGCTGATGCCATGCCGGGACCACCTCGTCCGCTGCCGAGCGCCTCGGTCGCGCCGGACTGGCGCAACCTCCTGATCAAAGCGCGCCGGCCAGGCGGGCGCACGCCCGGCGAGCCGATCGGCCGACGGGTCGGCGGACCGGGCACCGGTCAGCGTTGAACGCCGCGGCGGCCCCGATCCGTCCCACAGAATGCCGGAACCGAGACAGTGGAGAGAGGACGCACCCATGAACGACGTCGTCGAGGTGACCCAGCTGGTCCTGCACGAGCGCCAGGCGCGCGACCGCGGCTGGTGGGAGCAGATGCGCGCCTGCTTCGCGCCCACGGCCACGGTGCGACTGAGCTGGTTCCGCGGCAGTGCGGCGGACTTCGTCACCGCCTCCGAGCAGATGGTGGCGAGCGGCGACCTGGCCGCCCACCGCCTCGGCCCGCCGGTCGTCGACGTGCACGGCGCGCGGGCGGTGGTGGAGCTGCCGGCGGCGATCGAGCTGCGGGCCGAGCTGGACGGCGTCGAGGTGGACCTCACCTCCTACGCCAGGCTGGTCTACCGCGTGGCGCGGCACGAGGGGCGGTGGCTGATCGAGTCCTTCGACCCGGTCTACGAGCGGGACACGCTGCTGCCCAGCCACCCCGGCGCCCGGCTGGTGGTGGACCCGGCGGAGCTGAGCGGGCTGCGGCCCGCCTACCGGCTGCTCGGCCACCTGCTCGGCCGCCGCGGCTACCGGATCGCGGACGACCTCTACGGCGACGACCGGCCGGAGCCGGTGGCCGCCTTCTACCGGGAGACCTTCGCCTGGCTGAACGCCTGAGCGGGCGTCAGCCAGGGAGTCAGGGACGGCCCAGCCGCCGCGCACCGCCCGGGGCGGTGTCGTAGGCCAGCTCGTAGTGGGCGAAGACCGCCGCCTCGTCCTCGGCCGGCAGCACGTCGTCGGTGCCGATCGACGGCGCGTCCTTGACCTGGTCACGCGGGTAGCGGACCTTCAGGTAGCCCGGCCCCACGCTCGCGCCGGCCAGCGGCACGAAGGTCAGCCGTCGCCGGGTCGGCATGCCGACCACGACGGTGGCGAAGGCGGGCTGGTCGCTGAGGGTGTCCACGTAGACGGCCTCCAGCTGGCCGATCCGGCGGCCCTCGACGTCGACCACGTCGTGGCCGCGCCACTCTCTGATGTCCTCGGGCTCGAACACTGCTCGACCTCCTCGCGCGTATCGCATTCCATGGTCTCGCGGGTCCGCCGGAGCGGCGCGTCCACCCGGGCTCCTGCGGAGACCGGTTCAGAACAGGCGGTTGGCGAACTCCTCGGCCGTTTCGGGCCAGCACAGCCGCTCGCTCTCGGTGCCCGGCGGCACCAGCCGGTAGCTCGCCGCCAGGAAGTCCTGCAGGTCGGACGCCTCCAGGTGGAAGGCCGCGAAGCCCTCCGCCGAGTGGAAGGTCAGGCGCACGGTGCCCGCCGACGGCAGCGGCCGCAACCGCAGGTCCCCGAGCCCCGCCGGGGTGTGGCTGCCCTCCGCCAGCAGCTCCCGGCCCACCGTCCAGGACAGGCCGCTGCCCGCGCCCGGCTCCTCGTCGAACCGGGCGCCGCTCGGGAAGCAGAGGTGGACGGCGTACGGGTCGTCGGCCCGGTAGCGCAGGACGACCCGCAGGCGGCGTGGAAGTGGGCCGGTCAGCTCCCCCGAGGTGAGGAACTCCACGGTCTCTGGCATGCCCGGCCTCCTGCGGCGAACGGTGGTTCGTGTTGTCTCCAGAGTCGCGTCTGCCCGGAATCACGCGCTCCATGCCGGGCGTGTCGCGAGGCGCTGCCGCTGCCCCCCGGCGCGCATCCGGGCGGCGTCACGGGCGGGCGGCGGAGGTCGGGATCTCGTCCCAGGACCGAGCCGGTTTCGGAACAGAGCCGTTGCTGCGCCGGGCTCGTTCCCTAGGATCCTTGCCATGCTCGCCTATCTGCTGGCCGCCCTGCTGGGCGCCGCGTTCGTCGTCCGGACCCGCCGAGACCGCAGGCGGTTCGGCAACGGCGTGCTGCTCGGCCTGGCCCTGTGCTGCCTGGCGCTGGGCCTGCTCGGCGAGCTGAGCCGGTTCCCGCTCCGGGCGGCGCACGTGGTGCTGGCGGTGCTGCCCACGCTGGTCGGGCTCAGCGTGCTGGCGACCGCGATCCTGCTGGTGGCCAACGGGGTCACCATGGTCCGCCGGGAGGGCGGGCGGCTGCCCAACCTGCTCTCCGGGCTGGCGGGCCTGGGCATCTTCGCGCTGCTGGGCCTGCTGCTGGCCGCCGTGCACCTGGACAGCCGTCCGCTGCGGATGCTGGCGGTGGTGCTGCTCCTGCTCGCCGGCTACTTCGGCTTCCTGCTGCTCTGCTTCGTCGGCTACGCGCTCCTCTACAGCCGCCTGATCCGCCGGCGCCCGGTGGACTTCGTGGTGGTGCTGGGCGCCGGGCTGGTCGACGGCTCGCGGGTGCCGCCGCTGCTCGCGGCCCGGCTGGAGCGCGGGCTCGCCCTCTACCAGGCACAGGCGGGGCGCGGCTCGGCGCCGCTGCTGCTGGTCTCCGGCGGCAAGGGCTCCGACGAGTCCCGCTCCGAGGCCGACGCGATGGCCGACTACCTGATCGGTCGCGGGCTGCCCGCCGAGCGGATCAGGCGCGAGGGCCGTTCGGTCAGCACCGAGCAGAACCTGGAGTTCAGCCGGGCCCTGATGGAGGCCGAGCGGCCCGGCTACCGCTGTGCCGTCGTCACCAGCAGCTTCCACGTGCTGCGCGCGGCGGTGATCACCCGCCGCGCCGGGGTGCGCGGCCAGGTGCTCGGCGCGCCGACCGCGCCGTACTACTGGCCGAGCGCGACGCTGCGCGAGTTCGTCGCCGTCCTGGTCGGCCACCCCGTGACCAACCTGGGGGTCTGCGCGCTGCTCGTGCTGCTGGGCACGAGCGCCGGCTGGCACCGCTGAGGGCTGCCGACGGGCAGGCGCGGCGCGCGCGGGAAGCGCCTGCCCGCCGGCGGCCCTCAGCCGGCCGGCAGGTCGATCTCGGCCCAGACCGCCTTGCCGGGCCCGTCGGTGCGCGGGGTGTGGCCCCAGCGGCTGGCGAGCAGGGCGACCGTGTGCAGCCCGTGGCCGCCGGGCCGCCCGGGGGTGTGCGGCAGGCGGGGGACCGGTGGGGCGGCGACCGCGTCGAAGACCTCGATGCGGATGGTGCGGGCGCTCGCGCGCAGCACCAGCTGGTCCGCGCCGCCGGTGTGCTGGCAGGCGTTGGTGACCAGTTCGGAGACCACCAGCAGCAGGTCGTCCGCTCTGGCCTGCTGGTCCGGGTCCTCGGTGGGCAGCAGGCCCCAGTCGTTCAGGGCCTGGCGGGTGTGGTCGCGGCACCGCCCGACCGTGCCCTGGGTACCGGCCAGGGTCAGCCGGCGGATCTGCCCGGAGGCGGGCAGGCCGGGCAGCGTGGGCAGACCGGGCGGCGCGGTCCGGTCGCTGGTCCGGAACTCACTGGCGCTCATCTGTCCTCACTTCGGCGGCCTGGTGAAGTGGCGGTGGTCGACACTCGCTGTCTCGTGTGCCCGCTGGAACTCACCGGACACCTGGTGCTCCGGTGCCCGGTGCGAGCGTGGCGGCACGGCCGGCGGACGGTCATCCGCGGACGGCCGCGGGGACGTCGGGGCGGATGTCGAAGACCGCGTCGGTGCCGGTGAGCTCGAAGACCCGGGCGACGGTGGCCTGCAGGTCGGCCAGGACCAGGGTGAGGTTGGCCTGCTGGGCCTCGATGCGGGTGGTGAGCAGGAGGTTCAGGCCGGTGGAGTCGCAGAAGGACAGGCCGTGGCAGTCCACCACCACGCGTTCGGTCGCGGCACCGATGGCCTCGCGCAGCCGCTCGTGCAGCAGGCCGGCGCTGTCGAAGTCGAGTTCGCCGACCGGGGCGACGACCACGGCGCCGTCCGTGGCCCGCACCTCGGCGGTGAGCCGTGCTGCCGGCTGCCGCCCGTGGGGCGGTGTGCCGGCCCCGCCCTGGGCGGGGACGCTGTTGCGCATGGTGCTCCTTCGTCGGGCCTTCGCCGGGGCCACCGCCGTGCTGGAGCCGGCCGCGCGACGCACTGCTTAGACCATACGGGTGTGGTCCCGCACGGGGTAGGCAACAGTAGCCCGGTCGGCGAGCCAGGCGCCTGCTCCGTGAAGTCCTCGGGTGGGATGTGAGGGAAGTGTGTCGTATTGGTGGAACATCGGAGAAGTTCGGAGCAATGAGGTCTGGCCTCGCCGAACCGGGGCACCCGACCCCCTGTTGCCAGCAGCGAGCGACTTCCAGCAGAGGAGAGAGAGCATGCCGACCATCGTGTCCGGCCCTTCGACCACTGCCCAGCGCGAGGGCGCCCGGCCGAGCGACCCCGCGCCCGCGGCGGCCGTGACCGGCCCGGCGGACCTGACCAGGCTCGCGGCCGACCTCGGGATCGACACCGAAGACCTGGCGCGGGTCTGCCCGGCCGACGCGCGGGCGCTGTCGAAGGTGCTCTTCGACCGGCTGCGCGCGGCGGAGGAGGGCACCGCCGAGTACTCCTACGTGCGCGGCACCCTGATCGAGCTGAACATGGCGCTGGTCAGGTTCGCGGCCGGCCGGTTCTCCCACCGCAGGGAGCCGGTGGCCGACATCCTGCAGGTCGGCACGATCGGCCTGATCAAGGCGATCGACCGCTTCGACCCGGCGTACGAGGTGGAGTTCTCCACCTTCGCGCTGCCCACCATCAGCGGCGAGATGAAGCGCTTCTTCCGGGACACCGGCTGGATGGTGCACGTGCCGCGCCGGCTGCAGGAGCTGCGGCTGACGCTGGCCAAGGCCTCGGACGCGATGGAGCAGCTGCTGGACCGGGTGCCGACCGCGGCCGAGCTGGCCGCCCATCTCGATCTGACGGAGGAGGAGGTGCGGGAGGGCCTGACCGCCTCCCAGGCGCAGAGCACCAGCTCGCTGGACGCGCCGGCCGGTGCCGACGGGTCGGTGGACGGGTGCCCGCTGGGCGAGCGGCTGGCCGTGGAGGAGCGCGCCTTCGAGACGGTGCTCTGCCTGGAGGCGCTCAAGCCGCTGATCGCCGCGCTGCCCGAGCGCGACCGCACCATCCTGTCGCTGCGCTTCGGCACCGAGCTCACCCAGGCCGAGATCGGGCGCGAGCTGGGCATCTCGCAGATGCACGTGTCGCGGCTGCTCAACCGGATCCTGGCCCGGCTGCGCACCGCGCTGCTCGCCGAGAGCTGAGCCGCCGCTCGCCGGGGGCTCGGCCGCGCCCGTTCCCCGTTCGGGGTTCGGTGCCCGGGTTCGGTGCAACTCGTGGTGCTGGTGGCACGGTTGCGCCTATCGTTGCGCCATGGCGGGATTCGACGGTTATGGCGTGCTGGTCACCGGCGCCGGGCAGGGCATCGGCGCGGCGATCGCCCGGCGCTTCGCCGCGCAGGGTGCCGGGGTGCTGGTCACGGACCTCGACCCGGCGCGGGCCGAGCGGGTGGCCCGGGCGATCCGGCAGGACGGCGGCGCGGCCGAGGCGGCGGGCTGCGACGTCGGTGACGGCGCGGCGGTGACGGCGGCGGTGGACCGGGCCGTGCGGGCCTTCGGCGGCCTGGACGTGCTGGTCAACAACGCCTATGCCTGCCACCCGGATCCGGAGCTCTTCGAGGACCACCAGGACGCGCCCTGGTACCAGGACTTCGAGATCACCCTGCACGGCGCCTACCGCTGTGTGCGGGCCGCGCTGCCCAGCCTGGTGGCGGCCGGCGGGCGCGGCGCGATCGTCAACATCGGCTCGGTGAACGCCGAGCGCTGGTTCGGGGTGCACGCCTACAGCGCCGCCAAGGCCGCGCTCGCCTCGCTGACCCGCACGCTCGCGGTGGACTGCGCGCCGCGCGGGGTGCGGGTCAACCTGGTCGAGCCCGGCACCGTCGGCACCAGCGTCTGGGACGACCGCCCCGGGGTGCTGCAACGCGCCGCGACCCAGTACCCGCTGGGACGCGTCGGCCGGCCCGAGGACATCGCGGCGGCCGTGACCTTCCTGGCCTCGGCGGACGCCTCCTGGATCACCGGGGTGACGCTGCCGGTGGACGGCGGGCTGCTGGTGAGCAACCTGGGGCTGAACCGGGCGATGTCGCCGCCCTTCGACTGAGCCCGCTCCGGCCACAGGCCCTCGGGCCTGTCCAGCACGCCCTATGGCCTGGCCCGGCCAGGGCGGTGCTCCGCCGCCGCCGGCGGGTCGGGGGTCAGCGTCCCGGGGCCGAGCGAGTCGGGCTGCGGGATCTCGCGGAGGTCGAACTCGTCCATCTTGACCGGGAGTTGTTCGATCACGGCGGCCAGGGCCGGAGGCAGCTGGGGCGCCAGGCCGCGGTGGCAGCGGGCCAGGATGTCGCGGCGCACGGCGTCCGGCAGCAGCGGCTGGCTGGAGCGCAGCGGCCGCGGCGGCGGGGAGGCCTCGGCCAGCTCCGCGCGCTCGGCCAGGTCGCGGGACCAGGCCTGCCAGTAGTCGGCGTCGCTCAGCTCGCCCAGGTGCAGGTGGTGCAGGTGCAGGCAGTAGGCGGAGATCCGGCTGCCGGAGCCGGCGGCGAAGCGCCACCAGAACTCGGCCCCGTCGATCCGGCCGGTGGCGTACAGCAGCGCGGCGAACACCTCGGCGCCCTCGGGCTGGATCTGCTGACTGTTGACCAGCAGGTCCAGGCCGCTGGCCGCCTCCGGTGCGTCCAGCACCAGCGCGACCACCAGGCCGAGCTCGAACCGGGCCTGCTCGTGCTCGGAGTGCAGGTTGACCGGGGCCGCGGTCAGGCGGGCCTCGCGGGCGGTGGCGATCCGCTCGTCGTACGGGCGCGGTGGAGCCGGCACCACCAGCGGGCCGGCGCTCGCCGCCGCGTCCGCGCCGGGCCGTGCGCCCCGGTCCGGCGCCGCGGGCTCGGGCGGCTCGGCCGGGTCCAGGCCCAGCCAGCTCTCCAGCGCCTGGGGTTCGCCCGGACTCCGGTGCGGGCCGCTCATCGCTCGGCCCTGCGATCCGGCAGGTCGGCGATCCCCAGCCGGCGCGCCAGGCGCTCGCGGGCGTGCCGCAGGCTCGAGCGGACGGTCTCCACCGGCCGGTCGAGATAGGCGGCGATCTCCTGGTCGTCCAGGTCCAGGACGTAGCGCAGGATCACCGCGTCGCGCTGGCGGTCGGGCAGCGCCAGGATCGAGCTGTAGAGCCCGATCTGGTCCTCCTCGGTCCGCAGGCTGTCGCCCGCCAGCTCCTTGAACCCGCCGATCACCGCCGCGAAGGTGGTGGCCTCGACGGCCAGCGCGTCCTCGTCCCAGGACCAGGAGTGCAGATGGGACTTGAGCAGCCGCCAGGCGTAGGCGGCCGGCAGCGGGTGGCGCAGCGCGTGCGACCACTGCTCGGCGAGGTCCGTGCGCATCGCCGTGACCACCAGCTCGGCGTCCGCGCGGTTGCCGATCCTGGTGCGGGCGAAGGCGAGCCAGGCCCGCCCGTGGATCTCGCAGAAGACCTGGTAGGACAGACGCAGCCGGGCACTGGCCGCGTCCTTGCCGGTGCTGTCCACCGCCTGCCCTCCCTGGCGTCCAGCGGTCTGGCCGCCCCTGTCGAACGTCATGGGTCCTGCCTTTGTCGGTCGTCGGCGCGGCCGGGCCGCTGCGGGAAGCCTCGGTCATACCCTCGCGGACCTATGGAACCAGAATGGACACGCTCTGGTGCAAGACAAGAACAGTTTGTGATGCTCAGACAGTCCTACAGTCCGAGAACTGGTCGGACATCCCACTCTGACATATTGTCATATGCTTTTGGCACAAGCATCCTTGGGGCCCTCGGTCCTGATGGTTGCGGCGCTCGGTCCCGGGAACCATGATGATCGGATCATGACGGAACGTCCGTCCGCGCTCACCTGGGGGGAAGCCGATGACCGACTACGACGGGGTCAACCTGGAACTGCACCGGGCGCACTCGGCCCGGATGTACGACTACTTCCTCGGCGGGGTCACCAACTTCGCGGCCGACCGGGAGGCCGCGGGCAAGGCCAAGGCGGTCATGCCGTGGATCGAGACCACGGCCCGGATCAACCGCGCCTTCATGCACCGCTCCACCCGCGCGCTGGCCGAGGCCGGAATCGACCAGTTCCTCGACGTCGGCACCGGTATCCCCACCTCGCCCAACCTGCACGAGGTCGCCCAGCAGGTGAACCCGGGGGCCACGGTCGTCTATGCCGACAACGACCCGATCGTGCTCGCGCACGCCAAGGCGCTGCTGGTCGGCACGCCCGAGGGGCGCACCGCTTACCTCCAGGCCGATGTGACCGATCCGGCCACGTTGCTCGACTCGGCCGAGCTGCGCGAGGTGCTCGACTTCTCCCGGCCGATCGGGCTGAGCCTCAACGCGCTGCTGCACTTCGTGCCCGACGAGCTGGGGACCTACGAGATCGTCGAGCACTTCAAGAGTGTGCTCGTCCCCGGCAGCACGCTCACGATGACCCATGTGACCTCGGACTTCGCGCCCACCGAGATCGCCCGCCTGGTGGAGATCTACCAGGCGGCCGGCACTCCGCTGCAGTCGCGCAGCGAGCAGGAGTTCACCCGGTTCTTCAGCGGCTGGGACCTGGTGGCGCCCGGTGTGGTGCCCACCCAGCGCTGGCGTCCGGGCACCCCCGAGGTGGCGGCGGCCAGCGACGTCGAGTCCTCGGTCTACGCCGCGGTGGCGCTCAAGCCCTGACGGTGCGTCCGCGGGGTCGGCGGTTCTCCGGCCCCGGCCGGCGCAGGGCCCGGAACGCGCCGGTCCGGTGCGGTCGGCAACCCGCCGACCGCACCGGACCCCCGGGGCGCGTGCGTCAGGCCGCCCCGGCCGCCGCAGGTGCGGCCGCTGCCGGCTCGCGCAGCGGGAAGTGGCAGGCGGCCAGGTGGTCGCCCGCACCGAAGGCCACCAGCGGCGGCTCGGTGCTCGCGCACAGGTCCTGCGCCGCCGCGCAGCGGGTGCGGAACCGGCAGCCGGACGGCGGGTCGATCGCGGACGGCAGCTCGCCGGCCACGCCCTGGCTGCTCTTGGCCTTCTCCAGCACCGGGTCGGCCACCGGGACGGTGTCCAGCAGACCGCGGGTGTAGTGGTGCACGGGGGAGGAGTAGACCGACTCCGCCGGGCCGACCTCCACCAGTTTGCCCAGGTACATCACGCCGATCCGGTCGGCCAGGTACCGCACCACCGACAGGTCGTGCGAGATGAACAGGTAGGACAGCCCGAACTCGCCGCGCAGGTCGCTCATCAGGTTGAGCACCTGGGACTGGATCGAGACGTCCAGCGCCGAGACCGGCTCGTCGGCCACGATCAGCCGCGGCTGCAGCACCAGCGCCCGGGCCAGCCCGATGCGTTGGCGCTGCCCGCCGGAGAACTCGTGCGGGTAGCGCTCCAGCGCGCTGGACGGCAGGCCGACCACGTCGAGGATCTCGCGCAGCCGCTTGTCCCGCTCGCTGTGGCTGCCGACCCGGTGGATGTCCAGCGGCTCGCGCATGATCGTGCGCACGGTCATCCGCGGGTTCATCGCCGCGTACGAGTCCTGGAACATCAACTGCAGTTCGCGGCGCAGCCGGCGGCGTTCCGGGCGCGCGGCCCGGGTCAGGTCCTTGCCGTCGAAGAGCAACTGGCCGCTGGTGGGCGCCTCCAGGCCGACGATGAGCTTGCCGAGGGTGGTCTTGCCGCAGCCGGACTCGCCGACCACGCCCACCGTCTCGCCGTGACGCACCGTCAGCGAAACGTCCGCCACCGCGCTGACCGCGCCCACCGCCCGTCGCAGCAGCAGGCCCGAGGTGATCGGGTACTCCTTGACCAGGTTGGCCACCCGCAGCAGCGGCTCGCCCTCGGCACCGTCGAGTTCTCGCACCGTCCTGGTCCGCTCGGTGGCCTGCGCCACCGCCTCCCGCGGCAGCGCGGCGGCCTCGCCGCTCTCCGGCGCGCCGACCGGATGGAAGCAGGCGAAGCGGTGTGCGGGCACCTCGCCGCCGAGCGGCGGCTCGGTGCTGCGGCACTCCTCGGTGGCGTAGCGGCAGCGCGGGGCGAACCGGCAGCCGGCCGGCGGCCGGGTCAGGTCCGGCGGCAGGCCGGGGATCGAGTACAGCCGTTCCCCGGACTCCGCGCCGCGCTCCGGCAGCGAGGCGAACAGCGCCTCGGTGTACGGGTGGCGCGGGTTGGCGTAGAGCGTCTCGGTGTCGGCGGTCTCCACCACCTTGCCCGCGTACATCACCGCGATCTGGTCGGCCCGGCCCGCGATCACCCCGAGGTCGTGGGTGACCAGGATGACGGCCATGCCCAGCCGGTGCTTCAACTGGTCGATCAGCTCCAGGATCTGCTTCTGGATGGTGACGTCCAGCGCCGTGGTCGGCTCGTCGGCGATCAGCAGCTTGGGCTCGTTGGCCAGCGCCATCGCGATCATGGCGCGCTGGCGCATCCCGCCGGAGAGCTCGTGCGGATAGGCGAGCGCGCGCTGCGCGGGACTGGGCATCCCCACCAGCGAGAGCGCCTCCACGGCGCGTTCGTGCGCCTCCTTGCGGGAGGCGTGGCGGTGGATCCGCACCGACTCGGAGATCTGCTTGCCGATGGTCATGGTCGGGTTCAGCGAGGTGGCCGGATCCTGGAAGATCATGCCGATCTCGTTGCCCCGGACGTGGTCCATCGCCGCGTCGTCCAGTTTCAGCAGGTCGCGCCCGTCCAGCAGCACCTGGCCGCCGACCACGTCACCGCCGTTGGGCAGCAGTTGCATGATCGACATGGCGGTCATGGTCTTGCCGCACCCCGACTCGCCGACGATGCCGAGGGTCTGCCCGGCATCGACGCGCAGGCTGACCCCGTCCAGTGCGTGCACCACCGAGCGCTTGAGCCGGATCTCGGTGCGCAGGTCGGTCAGTTCTAGAAGGGCCACGGCTCACCGCTTCTGTAGACGGGTCTCGAAGGCGTCGCGCAGGGCGTCGCCGATCACGTTGAAGCACAGGATGATCAGGATGATCACGACGGCCGGCGGATAGATCATCCACCAGTACCCCTGGCTGGCGAAGGTGGTGCCGATGTCGAGCATGCCGCCCAGGTCGTTGTTGGGCGCCTGCAGACCCAGGCCGATGTAGCTCAGGGTGGAGAGCGCGAAGACCGCGTCGGCGATCGAGAACGTGGTGTTGACGATCGTGGTGCCGATGGTGTTCGGCAGGATGTGCCGCAGCACGATCCGGCCGCCGTTCGCGCCCATCATCCGGGAGGCGGAGACGTAGTCGCGGACCTTAAGGGTCAGCGCCTCGCCGCGCACCAGACGGGTGATGCCGAACCAGGAGGTGAAGCCCACCTCCATGATCAGCATCGTCTTGCTCTTGCCGTAGACGCCGCTCAGGTAGATCAGCAGGAAGATCAGCGGGAAGGACATCAGCGAGTCGATCACGCGCATCATCAGCGCGTCGATCCAGCCGCCCAGGTAGCCGGCGATCGCGCCGTAGAGGGCGCCCGCCACCGCGGCGATCAGACCGGCGGCCAGACCGATCTCCATGCTGGTCTGCCCGCCGACCATCATCTTGCCGAGCTCGTCGATGCCGTCGTTGTCGGTGCCCAGCGGGTGTCCGGTACCGGGCGGCTGGGTGACGGCGTGCAGGTCGACCACGGTGGTGTTCGAGTGGTAGAAGAGCGGGCCCAGGAAGCAGAATCCGACGATGACCACCAGGATGCTCACCGCGGCCAGCGCCAGCTTGTTCTCCGCGAAGACCTCCCAGCCGCGCCGCAGCATCGAGCGGGGCCGCTCGATGGGCTCGGTGCCGGGCGCGGGGACCGGAGTGTCTGACGCCGTGTCAGTTGTCGTTGTCATCAGGCGAGCCTCACTCGGGGATCGAGCACGGCGTAGCTGAGGTCGGCGATCAGCGAACCGACGACCGTGACCACCGCGGTCAGCAGGGTTGCCGCCAGGGTGATGCTGTAGTCGTTCTGCTGGGCCGCGCGGGTGGTCAGCAGGCCGATCCCCTGGATGTTGAAGACGTACTCGACGATCAGCGAGCCGCCCACCAGGACCGGCAGCGACAGGCCCACCAGGGTGACCATCGGGATCAGCGCGTTGCGCAGCACGTGGGCGTAGAGGGTGCGCCGGCTGGAGGCGCCCTTGGCCTTGGCGGTGCGCACGTACTCCTGGGTGATCTGGTCCAGCACCCCCGAGCGCATGTAGCGGCTGTAGCCGGCCACCGTCGTGATGGTCAGGGTCAGTACCGGCAGCACGACCGCCTCGGGGTTGCTCAGCGCGTCGCCGAAGGTGGAGACCTGGTTCTGCACCGAGACCCACTTCAGGTCGTCCTCGAACCACTGCTGGATCAGGAAGCCGAGGAAGAAGGTCGGGACCCCGTAGGCCACGAAGGAGAAGACCGTGAAGCCGTGGTCCAGCGCGCTGTTGCGCTTGATCGCCTGCGCCATGCCGACCGGCACGGCGATCAGCAGGGCCAGGACCAGCGCGGCGCCGACGATGAAGGCGGAGGCGCCCAGTGCGTTGAACAGCAGGTCGGAGACCGGGCGTTGCTGGGCGTAGTCGAAGCCCAGGTTGCCGTGCAGCAGGCCGTCGAGCCAGTTCCAGTACTGCACGTAGACGGGGCGGTCCAGGCCCATCTGGTGGGTGAGGTGTTGGATGGTGGTCGGGGTGGCGCGTGCGCCGAGGATCGCTCGCACCGGGCCACCCGGCATGAGTTGCATCAGGCCGAAGGAGATGACGGTGACCATGAACACCGTGACCAGGGCCTGGAACAACCGACGGACGAGGTAGGCCGTCACTGCGACCCCCCGAGGAACAGGGGGGCCGCAGCGGGCAGTTCAGCGGTCAGAGTCATTTGGTGTAGTACCAGTACTCCGGCTCGTAACCCTGGAACGGGTCACCCGCGTCGATGTGCAGGTTCTTGCTCACCTCGCCGGCCGCCAGCAGGTTGGGGTTGTAGATCACCGGCTGGTCGTTGGCGATGTAGTCCTCGTAGGCGTACATGTCGTTCACGTCGTTGCTCGTGGTGACCTTGGCCGCGAGCGCGTCGAGCTTCGGGTCGGAGAAGCCCCAGATGTTCGGGCCGGCGCCGGTGGCGAAGAGCGCGTCGCCGGTCGGGTAGTAGTCGGGGTTGAAGACCCAGCCGCCGTAGAGCAGCGCCTGCCACTGGCAGCCCGCGGGCTGCGACGGGGAGCAGGCCACGCCCTCGTTGCCGATGGTGTTCTGCGCCTGGCTGACCGTGTTGATGCTGATCCCGGCCTTGGCCGCGTCCGAGCGCATGTCGGCCGCCATGGTGTCCAGGGCCGGCTCGCCGGAGGGGTAGTCCAGGGTGAAGGCGGCCTTGGTGCCCGCGGCGATGCCGGCGCCGCACTGGCTGTCGCCGGTGCCCGGCGAGGTGCACACGGCCGGGGACTGGCTGGTGTCCCAACCGTGGCTGGTCAGCGCCTGCTTGGCGGCCGAGGGGTCGTAGTTGACCTGCTCGGAGGCGCTCTTGGGCGACAGGGGGTTGCCGGACGGCTGGGAGGGCACCGCGCCGGTGGTCGGGTAGGCCCAGCCCTTGTAGATGCCGTTGATGATGCCCTGCTGGTCGACGGTCTGCTGCAGGGCCTTGGTGAAGTAGGACTGCTTGAAGAGCGGGCCCACGTTCGGGTTGGCGAAGTTGATCTGGTAGTACGAGATCGAGTCCAGGTAGGTCGGCGCCGGGATGTAGTAGCCCTGGCCGCTCAGCGGGTTGCCCGCGTCCGGGTTCTTGGCGTTGTACTGCGGGGTGTCCTGGGCCGGGAGGTAGCCGACGTTGATCGCGTTGGCGCCCGAGCTGCCGGCCTGCAGGTCCGCGAACTCCTTGGTGTCCGAGGTGTAGGGGACGAAGTCCACCTCGTCCAGGTAGGGCTTCTGCGGGCCCGAGTAAGTGGCATTGGGCGCCATGGCGTAGGCGCCGGAGGTGCCGTCGTAGCTCTTGAGCTTCCACGGGCCGTCGACCACGGACCAGAGCGGGCTGCCGACGTAGCTGCTGCCCTTGGTCGACTCACCGCTGAGGTAGGCGTAGTCGGCGGCGCAGTCGCTCTTCATCGCGTCCGAACCGTAGGTGTCCGTCGCGCACTTGCCCTGCTTGCCCGCGCCGGTGACGTCCCAGGCGAGCGGCATCGGGACGATCTGGCTGAGCTCGTTGTCCAGGAACCAGGTCTGGTTCACCTGGGTGTTCAGGGTCAGCGTCAGGGTCTGGCCGGAGGCGGTGGCCGAGGCGATGTTGTCCGGGAAGTACTTGGCACCGATCGCGGGGTTGGGCGGCGTGTAGTTGCCGCTGTTGCTGGTCTCCGCCGCCGACATGTTCACCCAGAACAGCGCGTCCTGGGCGGTGACGGTCTCACCGTTGGACCACTTCCAGTCCTTGAGCTGGATGGTGACCGTGTTCCCGTCCGCGCTCCAGCTGGGCGTCTGGCCGATCGACACGTCGGGGTCGAGCGAGATCTTGTCGTTCAGGCCCCAGTAGTACAGCGGGCGGTACATGAGCTGCTGGAACTGGGTGGTGTTCACCGTGGATTCCTGCGGAGCGGTGTCGAACGGCCAGATGGCGTTCGGGAAGGCGGAGGGCGTTTCGGCCACGCGCACCACGCCGCCCTGCTTCGGCGTCCCGGTGGGGCCGTTCGCGTTGTTGCCGCCACCGCCGCTGCCCCCACACGCGGCCGTGGTCGCAAGTGCCGCGATCAGCACCGCGGCCTTGGAGAGCCTGCGTGGCCCCACGGATTTCCTCATTGCGTGACACGCCCCTTATCCCCTTGGACATCAGCGGGTTGCCGCCCTGCGCGTCCGGCCGGGTCTCGGCGGGCGCGAGGTGATGTCTCCTCATAAATGGTTTGCTGCCGTGCGGTTGAGCGAAGTACAACTGACCCGGAGGGCCTGGTGCTCGCCGTGCTGGGCTGTGCGAGGTGCGAGTACGTACGGGCGCGTGCGCTGTCCCGGCGACGGGTCGCCCCCAGGTTCGAGGGCGCAGGCCGCCATCGGCCGAACAGCTGATGCGCCGTCAAGCCGCAGTGCCGCGAGTCGGGTACGACCGATCGTAGGCGTCGCAGCCCGGACTCCTCGCGGGCCCGATACTGCTGAGCCTGATCGCGAGTTGTGCTACCTAGTTAGACCGATTTCCGAACCGGAGAGAAGAGGCCGGAAGGACACGGCTGGTCACGTTTCCATCAAGGAGTGGACCATGAACCGGAACCTGCGGCGCCTGGCGTGAGCATGCCGGATGGCTGTCCCGGTCGCCATCCGGGCCTTGATCAGGTCGTCTTCACTGGTGGATCGTCCAGGGCCGGGGTGGATCACTGGTGCGGTGCACCACTGCCCGCCATCCGGACGCGTTGCTTCAATCCTTTCATCGATCTGGTGGAGGACGGTGAAGAGCGTGGACCTGAACACGGTGCTGGAGGTGCGCGATGCCCGCAGCCGCGGGGTGTGGCGGCCCGGTGATGCCTGGCTCGGTGGTGGGACCTATCTGTTCTCGGAGCCGCAGCCGCAGCTGCGCCGGCTGATCGACCTGAGCCGCACCGGCTGGCCGCCGCTGCGCATGACCGCCGAGGGCGACCTGGAGATCGCCGCGACCTGCACCATCGCGCAGCTGTCCCGGTATGCCGCGCAAGCGGGTTGGGCGGCCGCGCCGCTCTTCGAGCAGTGCTGCCGGGCCTTCCTCGCCTCGTGGAAGATCTGGAACATGGCCACCGTCGGCGGTAACCTGTGCAACTCGCTGCCCGCCGGGCCGATGATCTCGTTGACCGCGGCGCTGGACGGGCGCTGCCGGCTGCTCTCCCAGGGCGGCGGGGTGCGCGAGGTGCCGGTCGCGGACTTCGTCACCGGGGCGGGGCGCAACGTGCTGCGCCCCGGCGAGCTGCTGCGTGCGGTGACGCTGCCCGCCAGCGCGCTGGCCGCGCGCACCGCCTTCCGGCAGGCGTCGCTGTACGGGCTCGGCCGGTCCGGCGCGTTGCTGATCGGGGCGCTCGAACCGCCCGCGGCCTCCGGCCGTCACGGCATCCTGACGCTCACCGTCACCGCTGCCACCGTGCGTCCGATCCAGCTGCGGTTCCCGGTGCCGCCCAACGCCCGCGCGGTGCGCGAGGCGGTGGAGAACGCCGTCGAGCCGGGCGAGTACTTCGACGACATCCATGGACTCCCGGCCTGGCGACGCCACATGACGCTGCGTTATGCCGAGGAGATCCGCACCGAGTTGGGCGGGGAGGAGGACCGATGAGCTTCTCGATCCGGGTCAACGAGCAGTCGTTCGACAACGATCCGCGCCCCGGTCAGTGCCTGCGCACCTATCTGCGCGAGCGCGGCTGGTTCGGGGTGAAGAAGGGGTGCGACGCCGGGGACTGCGGCGCCTGCACCGTCCAGGTGGACGGCGAGCCGGTGCACAGCTGCCTCTATCCGGCGGTACGGGCCGACGGCCGCTCGGTGACCACCGTGGAGGGGCTGGCCGAGGACGGCGAGCTGCATCCGATGCAGCGCAGGTTCCTGGACGCGCAGGGCTTCCAGTGCGGTTTCTGCACGGCCGGCTTCCTGATGACCAGCTCGGCCCTGACGGAAGATCAGCTGACCGACCTGCCAAGGGCCTTGAAGGGAAACCTGTGCCGCTGCACCGGGTACCGGGCGATCGAGGACGCGATCCGCGGCGTCACGCACACCGAGCAGCCCTGCGCCGGGCAGGCGGTGGGCCGCAACCTGGGCGCGCCGGCCGGCCCGCAGGTGGTCACCGGAACCGCCCGCTACACCTTCGACCTCGAAGTCGAGGGCCTGCTGCACATGAAGCTGCTGCGCTCCCCGCACCCGCACGCCAGGATCGTCTCGATCGACACCTCGGCCGCACTGCGGGTGCCCGGGGTGCACGCCGTCCTCACCCACCGCGACGCCCCCGAGCGCCTCTACTCCTCGGCCCGGCACGAGCACCCCACCGAGGACCCGGACGACACCCGGGTGCTGGACGACGTGGTCCGCTTCGCCGGGCAACGGGTGGCCGCCGTGGTCGCCGACAGCGAGGGCGCCGCCGAGGAGGGCTGCCGGCGGATCGTCGTGGAGTACGAGCGACTCCCGCACGTCATCGACCCGGAGCTCGCGATGGCCCCCGGCGCGCCGGTGCTGCATCCCAAGGGCCCCGAGTCGAGGATCGCCCGCGCCGAGGCCAATGTGTGCGGCGAGGTGCACGGCGAGATCGGCAGCGTCGAGCAGGGCTTCGCGGCGGCCGACCTGGTCTACGAGGAGACCTTCCGCACCCAGCGGGTGCAGCACGCCAGCCTGGAGACGCACGGCTGCGTGGTGTACTTCGAGCAGGACGAGGAGGGCACCGAGCGGATCGTGGTCCGCTCCAGCACCCAGGTGCCGTTCCTGACCCGGCGCGCCCTGTGCGACCTCTACGACCTGCCGCAGGAGTACGTCCGGGTGGTCGCGGGCCGGGTCGGCGGCGGGTTCGGCGGCAAGCAGGAGATGCTCACCGAGGACATCGCGGTGCTGGCCGCGCTGAAACTGCACCGCCCGGTGAAGCTGGAGTTCACCCGTGCCGAACAGTTCCACGGTGCCACCACCCGGCACCCGTTCACCATCGGGTTCAAGGCGGGGGCCACCAGGGAAGGGATTCTGACGGCCCTTCAGCTGAGAGTGGTCGCCAACACGGGCGCCTACGGCAACCACGGCCCGGCCGTGATGTTCCACAGCGTCGGGGAGTCGATGGCCGTCTACCGGGCCCCGCACAAGAAGGTCGACGCCTACTCCGTCTACACCAACTGCGTGCCGGCCGGGGCCTTCCGCGGCTACGGCCTGGGCCAGGTGACCTTCGCCGTGGAGTCGGCGATGGACGAGATGGCGCGCCGGCTGGGCATCGACCCGCTGGTCTTCCGCGAGCGCAACATCATCGGCCCGGGCGAGCCGATGGTCAGCCCGGGCGGCGAGGAGGAGGACCTGCACATCGCCAGCTACGGCCTGGACCAGTGCCTGGGGGTGGTCCGCCGGGCCGTCGCCGAGGACCGCAGCACCGCCGACGCCCCCGAGGGCTGGCTGGTGGGCCACGGCGCCGCGCTGTCGATGATCGCCACCGGGCCGCCCGGCGGCCACTTCGCCGACGCCACCGTCAAGCTGCTGGAGGACGGCGGCTACGACATCGCGGTCGGCACCGCCGAGTTCGGCAACGGCACCACCACCGTGCACAAGCAGATCACCGCGGGCGCGCTGGGCACCACCGTCGACCGGATCACCATCCGGCAGTCGGACACCGACGTGGTCCGGCACGACACCGGCGCGTTCGGCTCGGCGGGCACGGTGGTGGCGGGCAAGGCGGTGATGAAGGCCGCGAACGCGCTGGCCGAGCGGATCCTCAGCTTCGCCGCCGAACACGCCCGCACTCCGCGCGCCCTGTGCCGGCTGCTGGCCGACGCGGTGGACTGCGAGGGGCGCCCGGTCACGCTCAAGGAGCTCTTCGAGGCCGCGCGCGAGCAGGGCGTGGCGCTCTCCGCGGACGGCCACTGGGGCGGCTCGCCGCGCTCGGTGGCGTTCAACGCCCAGTGGTTCAGCCTGGCCGTCGACCCCGACAGCGGGGAGATCAGGATCCTGCGCAGTGTGCACGCGGCCGACGCGGGCAAGGTGATGAACCCCATGCAGTGCCGCGGCCAGGTGGAGGGCGGCGTCGCGCAGGCGCTCGGTGCCACGCTCTTCGAACAGGTCCTGGTGGACGAGGCCGGCCAGGTCACCACCGCCGCGTTCCGTCGCTACCGGCTGCCGGCCTACGCGGACGTGCCGCGCACCGAGGTGCACTTCATGGAGACCTCCGACGCGATCGGGCCGCTGGGCGCCAAGTCGATGAGCGAGAGCCCGTTCAACCCGGTCGCGCCCGCTTTCGCCAATGCGCTGCGCGACGCCACCGGGGTGCGGTTCACCGAGGTGCCGTTGCTGCGGGACCGGGTCTGGCAGGCGCTCGCGGACCGGCGCGACCGGCCGTGACGCCGCACGCGCCCGCCCGGCCCGCGGTCTCAGTGCCCGAGCAGCGCGGCGAAGTCGGTGCCCAGGTTGGCCACCTTGGTGAGGTCGCCCAGGTCGGAGATGGCGCCGACCGGAATGCTGTAGGTGTGCTCCTGCTTGGACGGCGCCGGGTAGTTCGGGTCGCCGGCGGTCGCCGCGGCCGCGCCGCCGACGGCGGCGAGCACGGCGGTGCCGAGCAGGAGGGTGGTGACGGTGATTCGGGCGGCGGTGCGCATCGGGCCTCCGTGGTCAGGGACGGGCTGACCTGATCAACCGTCGGCGGCGCCGCAGGTTACGGGCGTGCCGCGGGGTACGACCGGCCGGTCGTACCCCGCGCTCTGTCCGGCGGTGGCGCGAATCAGCTGATCGGATGGGGCGAGTCGCCGGCCAGCAGCATCTGCGGCACCTGCGTGAAGCGCCAGCCGGTGCCGTCGGCGGTCAGCACCCAGACCACGTCGAACCGGTTGTCCGGCCAGTCGGTGGGCGGCGCCGGGGTGATGGTGCCGAGGCCGGCGAGGATGGCCGCGATGCTCTCGTGCTCCCAGGCGACCAGCTGGGGGCCGCTGGTGGCCAGCAGCGCCGCCGCGAGACCGGCCTCGTCGCCCTTGGCGTACCGGGTGTCGAGGGTCAGTCCGAGGGCCGCGGTGAGCGGGGTGGCGGTCTCGGCCGGGCGCTTGCTGCCGCCGGTGGTCGGGTCGGCCGCGTAGACCGTGGCGGGCCGGGTCAGGCCCGTCGGTACCGGCGCAGCCGCCCCGCCGCCGGTCCGCGGTGCGAAGAGCGAGATCAGCGCGCCGGCCCGGGTCCAGCCCTGGACGGTCAGCGACTCGGAGTCCTTCTTGCCCTGGTCGGTGACGCCGTCCGGGGCGCCGGAGCCGGTGGGCTTCTCGGCATGACGGATGATCATGATCACACTGGAGGCGTCGGCGGGTCTGGCGGGGGAGACCGCGGCGGCCTGGACGGCCCGGGTGGACCGGTGCTTGGGACTCTTCGTCTCCTCGGCGCCGCAGGCGCCCAGGGCGGGCACCGCGGCGGTGGCGAGGATGCCGAGGACGGCGCGACGGGCCGTCATGATGTTCTTCACCATTCTCCGAACGTCCTGTCCGATCACGGGGTGGCGGAGACTGCTGCCATTGCTGACAAGGTACTGAGCGAACCTGTGGATCGGATGAGAGCGGTGGGCGCAGCCCGTCGTACAGGCCCTATGCTGCCTCCCATGCGCGATCGAGCCCCGGACCAGCCCGAGGCGCTCCTGCCCGCCCCGGCGGACGAGGAGCGCCTGACCGTGCGCGTCACCTGCCGCGGCTGCGGCCGGGTGCTGCACGACCCCGAGTCCCGGATGCTGCGCCTGGGCCCCGGCTGCCGGCACCCCGCCGAGCCGGTGCGGCGCCACGAGGTCGACCAGGACACGCTGCCGGGCCTGTGAGGGCCGGGGCCTGACGGTCTGCCCGGCAGGCGCTAGCTGTTCTGACCCGTGAGGTTGGGGACGCGGCTGGCGGGTGGCTTGCCTGAATCGCTGCGGGTTCTTCAGAGGCTCTAGATTGTGGCTGTGACCTGCAGGTTTGGCTGTTGGCTGTAGTACTTGGCTTCGTATTCGGCGGGTGGGGTGTGGCCGAGTTCACTATGGAGCCGGGTGGAGTTGAACCAGTCGACATACTCTGCGGTGGCGATCTCAACGTCGGCAAGGGTGCGCCAGGGGCCCTGACGCTTGATGAGCTCGGTTTTGTACAGCCCGATGGTCGATTCCATCAGGGCGTTGTCCAGGGCGTCTCCGACCGATCCGATGGACGCGGCGATCTTCTCCTTGGCCAGGTGGGTTGCCAGGCGGAACGACGTGTACTGCGAGCCGGCATCGGAGTGGTGTATCAACTCCCTTGGCATTACCGGGAATCCGGAGCGGTCCCGCTGCCACAGGCCCATCTCGAGGGCTGAGAGGATCAGTGGGGTCTGCTTGTTGGTGGCCGCCGACCAGCCGACGATCCGCCGTGAGAAGGTGTCGACGACGAAGGCGACGTAGACGGTGCCGGCCCACGCCGCCACGTGCGTGAAGTCCGCCACCCAGACGCGGTTCGGTGCGCTCGCGACGAAGTTGCGCTGGAGCAGGTCGGGCGCCCGGTCGACGCTCTTGTCCGAGACGGTGGTGACGATCTTCTTGCCGCGCACCGCTCCTGACAGTCCTTCTGCCTTCATCAGGCGGGAGACCGTGCACTGGGCGACCGTGTGGCCGCGCCGGTTGAGTTCGGCCCAGACCTTGCGGTAGCCGTAGACGCCGTAGTTGCTCTCGTGGATCTCCTTGATGATCGGGACGATTTCGGCGTCGCGGCGGGCGCGGGCGGAGGTGGTGCCGCTCTTGTGGGCGTAGTAGGTGCTGGGGTGGATGCCGCAGTCGTTCGCGGTGAGCGTCCTGCAGATCGGCTCGACTCCGCCGAAGCGGTCCCGGTGCTCGTCGATGAACGCTACGAGCGTGTGTGTGGCCGGTCGAGCTCGGCCGCGAAGAAAGACGCCGCGGCCTTGAGGATCTCGTTGGCGCGCTTCAGCTCGGCGTTCTCCCGCTTGAGCGCCTTCATCGCCGCGGATTCCTCCGTCGTCGTGCCCGGCCGGGCGCCGGCGTCGGTCTGGGCCTGGCGGACCCACTTGCGCAGGCTTTCCGGGCCCACGTCGAGCTTGGCGCCGATCGACCGGATGCACTGGTACTCGGTCTCGTACTGATCGCGGGTCTCCAGCACCAGGCGTACCGCCCGCTCCCGGACCTCACTGGGGTATGGCTTCCTCATAACGGAATCGATCCTTCCAAGAGAAGGAGTCTCGGTCAAACCCGCAGCGATTCATGCCTGCGAGTGCGGTGTGTCCGCGGTGGTGATTGTAGGTGTGGAGCCAGGCGGGGTAGGCGTCGCGTCGTTCCTGCTCGGTGCGGTAGGGCCTTGCGTAGGCCCACTCGTCGAGCAGGGTGCGGTTGAAGCGTTCGACCTTGCCGTTGGTCTGCGGGCGGTAGGGCCGGGTTCGCTTGTGGGTGATCCCGGCGGCGGCGAGGACGTCGCGCCAGGGGTGGGACTTGTAGCAGGAGCCGTTGTCGGTCAGCACGCGCTTCACGGTGATCCCGGCCCGGGCGAAGAACTCGTTCGCCCGGGTCCAGAACGCTGCGGCGGTCTCCTTGCGTTCGTCGGGGAGGATCTCGCTGTAGGCCAGGCGGGAGTGGTCGTCCACGGCGTTGTGCAGGTAGCTGTATCCGGCACCGGAGCGGGTCTTGCGGCCGGCCTGGCGGCCCAGGGTTTTATGGCCGCCGCCGTCGGGGATGTTGCCGAGCTTCTTGATGTCGACGTGGATCAACTCGCCTGGTGCCGAGTGTTCGTAGCGTCGGATCGGCCGACTTGTGGCGCGGTCGAGGTGGGCCAGGCGGGCGAGGCGGTAGCGGGTCAGGACCCGGTGCACGGTGGCCGGGTTGAGTCGCAGGAGGTAGGCGATGCGGGCCGGGCCCCAGCGCCGCAGGACGCGGACCTTGATGATCCGCCGCTCGGTGCGGGTCGGGGTCCGGCGGGGGCTGTGGTGGGGCCGGCTGGACCTGTCGGTCATGCCGGCCTCGCCCAGTGCGCGGTAGCGGTCGGCCCAGCGCTTGGCCGTGGTCGGTGAGACCTGGAAGCGTTCGGCGGCCCGGCGCAGGGGCCAGCCGTCCTCGACCACGCAGCGGGCCAGGCGCAGGCGTCCGGTCTCGGTCAGGGGTGCGTTACGGTGTGGCATGAGGGCCTTTCTGGGTGCCGGGTCAATGCCGTTGCTTGAACTCGTCAAGCAGTTCGTGACGTCGGGGTGGCACGGTCGTTGGGCCTGGCATGCATCCGTGGGTGGGGTTGTCCGATCAGGTGCGGCTGGGGGTGGTGACCCGGTGGGTGACGCCGGAGCTGGTCGCCGAAGTGCTGGAGAGGTGCGGGGTCCGGGACAAGAAGCCCGGCGCGCTTCCTGCTGGGTTCATGGTCTACTTCACGCTTGCCCTGGCGCTGTTCCAGCAGGACTCCTATGACGACGTCGCCGAGCAACTGGTATGCAATGTGCCGGAGTTGAGTGCCAGCGTCCCGAACAAGTCCTCATTCGCTCGGGCGCGCACCCGCCTGGGGCCGCAGGTCCTGGAGACCTTGTTCCGCGAGTTGGCCGGCCCCTTGGCTTCGGTCGGCCCAGAGGGCTCCTTCTACCGCGGGATGCGGCTGGCCGCGGTGGACGGGTTCGTGCTGGACGCGCCGGACACGAAGGCGAACCGGGCCACGTTCGGCGGTCCGACCAAGAACGGCCAAGCGGCCGGATTCCCTCAGGTGAGGGTGGTGACGTTGACCGAGTGTGGCACGCACGCGCAGATCGACGCGGCCGTGGGTGGATTCAACGGCGGTGAAAGGGAGTTGGCGATCGATCTGGCGCCCTCGGCGAGCAAGATACTGGTCATCATGGACCGGGGCTTCCCCGGGGTCGAGTTGTGGAAGGCATATCTCGGGGCCGGGGCCCACCTGCTGATCCGGGCCCGGTCACCGGTGGCGCACCGGCCGGTCGAGTATCTGCCCGACGGGACCTATCTGGCGAAGATGAGCCTGGCCGGCCAACGAGCCTCGCATCCGGGCGGGGTGACCGTGCGGGTGATCGAGTACCGCGTTGACGACGGCGAGGTGGTCCGGCTGCTGACCGATCTGCTGGACCCGATTGCGTATCCGGCGGCGGAGCTGGCCCGGCTCTACCACGCCAGGTGGGAGGCGGAGTCGGCGTTCCGGCAGATCAAGACGTTCCAGCGCGGGCCGGCCGAGGTCCTGCGCTCAGCGGACCCGCAGCTGGTACGGCAGGAGGTCTGGGCGCACCTGGTCGTGCACCACTGCCTCACGCGAGTCATCGTGCGCCTGGCCGACGACAACGGCATCGATCCCGACCGGATCTCGTTCGTCAAGGTCCTCAAGCACACCCGACGCAGTGTGGTCCGGCAGTGCGCGGACACACCCACGAAGATCAAGGAGTTCCTGGCCGTGCTGGCGGCGAAGGCGCGCCGCAAGCTCGACAACGGCGCCAGGCGTCTACGCGAGGCGGACCGGCATCTCAAGCGGCCGGACTCCAAGTACTCCTCGAAGCTCTCCTATCGGATCAACACCCGAGACCGGCAGCCGACACGGCGCGTCACACCCAAGGTCATCACCCTGCAACCAGCGATAGTTCACTGAGTCAAGCAACGGCATTGGGTGCCGGGTAGATGTCGCAATCCACACCGAGCCAGAAGGCCCTCACTCATTTCAAGATCACCCAGCCGTGAGCTCTGTCACCAACCTCCGTGGTCAGTACAGCTAGCGCAGACGCGGGTCGCAGGCGTCCCGGACGGCGTCGCCGAGCACCATGAAGCTCAGCACGGTGGCCGACAGGAAGAGTGCGGGAAACAGCAGCAGGTGCGGGAAGTCGAGGAAGTAGGCCTGCGCGGCGTTGAGTTCGAGCCCCCAGGAGACCGCCGGGTACTGCAGCCCGACGCCCAGGAAGTCCAGCGTCGCCTCGCCCGAGATGACGTTCCCGACGCCCAGCATCGCGACCACCAGCACCGGTGTCACCGCGTTGGGCAGGATGTGGCGGAGCATCAGACGGCCTCCGCCTGCGCCGGTGGCCCGCGCGGCCCGGACGTAGTCGGTCTCCTTCACCCCGATCACCTGGGCGCGCATCACCCGGGTCATGGTCGTCCAGCCGAGCACCACCAGCACCAGCGTCATGGCACCGAGCCCGTGGTCGGGGAAGGCCACCAGCACGACGGTGGCGCCGAGCACGAACGGCAGGCCGAAGAAGACGTCGGCGATCCGGGAGACCAGCCCGTCCACCCAGCCGCCGTAGAAGCCGGCCAGCAGCCCGAGCAGCACCGACAGGGCCAGCGCCCCGGCCGTCACCGCGAGGCCGATGAGCAGCGAGGGGCGGCTGCCGCGCACCGTCTGGGCGAGGTAGTCGCAGCCCTGCACATCGAAGCCGAACGGGTGCGAGAGGCTCGGCCCGACCCGGGAGTCGGCCAGCTCGCAGCGCCCGGTGTCGTGCGTCAGCAGCGCGATGAACGGGTCGGGGAAGGCCGCCATCAGGGCGACCAGCAGCAGCACCGCGGCGGCGGCCAGCGTGCCGGGACGGGCGCCGAGCACCGGCAGGGCGCGGGCCCGGAGCCGGGCCCGGGTGCGGGTCCCGCCCAGGCCGCCGGCCCGCTCGCGGCCTGCTCGGCCGGCGGGCGGCGGCGGCTCCTGGGGGCCGGGCGGCGCGGTCACGGGCGGGGGACTAGTCATGCCGGATCCTCGGGTCGAGCAGGCCGTACAGCAGGTCGACGGCCAGGTTGGCCAGGCAGAAGACCAGCACCAGCACGGTGGTGATGCCCACTACGGTGGGGCCCTCGCGCAGTTGGATGGCTTGGAAGACCTGCTGGCCGATGCCCGGCAGGTTGAAGATGTACTCGGTGACCACCGCCCCGGCCAGCAGCGAGCCCAGCTCGATCCCGAGGAAGGTCACCACCGGCACCAGCGAGTTGCGCAGCGCGTGCACCACCACCGTCCGGCGCCGGGACAGCCCCTTGGCGGTCGCCGTGCGCACGTAGTCGGCGCCCAGGCTCTCCAGTACCGAGGAGCGGGTGAGCCGGGCCACGTAGCCGGCGCCGAAGCAGGCCAGCACCAGGCCGGGCAGCAGGTAGGCACCCGGCCAGCCCGCCTCCGCGCCGGCCACCGGGAACCAGCCGAGCCGGACGCCGAGCACCAGTTGGGCGAGGTAGCCGAGGATGTAGACGGGTACGGCGGCGGCCAGCGTGGTGCCGCCGAGCACCGCGCGGTCGGCCCAGCGGCCGCGGCGCAGCGCGGCCCAGACGCCGAGGCCGATGCCCAGCACCGTCTCCAGGAACCAGGCGGTCAGGCCCAGGCGCAGGGTGACCAGCCAGTGCCCGGCGAGTGCGTCGGCCACCGGCTCCCCGGTGAAGGTCCGGCCGAGGTCGCCGCTGAGCAGGCCGCGCAGGTAGCGGGCGTACTGCACGAAGAGCGGGTCGTCGAGGTGGTAGCGCCGGTGCAGCTCGGCGACGACGGAGGGGGAGATCGGCCGGTCCCCGGCCAGCGCCTGGATCGGGTCGCCGGGCAGCACGAAGACGAGGGTGTGGATCAGGAAGGTGGTGGCCAGCAGGACGGGGATGGCGTACAGCAGGCGGCGGGCGAGGTAACGACCCATCGGGCAGGGCCCCTTGGTTCGGACGGCTGGGGAGTCTGGGCGGGAAGTGGTCAGTGCCGCACGGTCACCTGCTCCAGGTGCAGGCCCGCCACGTAGGGGTCGAACAGGACGTTGCCCACCCGGCTGCTCCAGGCGCTCTGGTCCTGCCAGTTCCACAGCGGGATCAGCGGCAGCTGCTGCAGCGCGAGGTCCTCCGCCTGCTGGTAGTAGGCGATGCCCTGGGCGGCGCTGGGGGCCGCGTCGCCGCGCGCGAGCAGGTCGTCGAAGGCGGGGCTGCTCCAGCCGGGGCGGTTGCCGTGGCCGAGCAGCCCGGCCAGGTAGTCCTGCTCGCTCGGGTAGTCGGCGACCCAGTTCTGCCGGTAAGGGCCGGTGGCCTTGCGGCTGTTGAGGATCGGTGCGAGGTCGGCGCCGGGCATGGTGCGGAACGCGACGTCCCGGATGCCGAGGTTCTGGCGCAGCTCGTTGGCCACCGCGGTCATCCACTGCAGGTAGCTGGGGTCGGAGTTGGCGAAGTACAGTTCGAGCCGTCCGCTGAAGCCGCCCGCCTGCCGGAGCAACTCCCGTGCTCTGTCCGGCTGGTAGTCGCAGCTCTCGCCGCAGGCGCCGGCCCGGTGGCCCGGGATGGTGACGCCCACCAGCGAGTCGGCGGGCAGGTACACCTCGTTGTAGATGGCCCGGGTGATGCCCCGGCGGTCGATCGCCATCGACAGTGCCCGGCGGAGCTCGGGCTTGGCGTAGCGCGGATCCCACAGCGGCAGTCCGAGGTAGTCCATGGTGCCGCCGGGGCGCACGGCGTAGTGGTGGCCGAAGGTGCGCCGGGCCTCGTAGGCCCGGGCGGCGGGCACGTTGGTGACGAAGTCCACGTGCCCGGCGCTCAGTTCGGTGTACGCGGTGTCGGTGCTGGTGAAGATCTTGAAGTGGACGCCGTCGGCCATCGGCGGCCGGGGCCCGGTGTAGGCGGCGGCCCGGCGCAGGTCGATCCGCTGGTTGCGCTGCCAGTCGCCGGCCATCTCGAAGGGGCCGTTGCCGACCGGGTGCAGGTCGAAGTGGTCCGGGTCGCTGAACGCGGCCTGCGGCAGCGGGGCGAAGGCGGGGAACGCGAGCAGCATCGGGAACTGGCTGAACGGGGCCTTGAGGGTGACCCGCAGGGTGCTGTCGTCCAGCACGGTCAGGCCGCTCAGGTGCCGGCTCGCGGGCGGGCGGCCGTCGGTGGGGTTCAGCGCGTCGTAGCCCTCGATCTGGGCGAAGTAGGAGTTGGCGTCCCAGCCGTCCGGGCCGTAGGCGGCGGCCTCCCAGGCGGCGGCGAAGCTGTGGGCGGTGACCCGTTCGCCGTTGTGGAAGACGCCGTCCGGGCGCAGCGCGACGGTCCAGACCCGCTGGTCGTCACTGGTCACCGAGCGGGCCGCGAGCGGGACGGGGTGGCCGTCGTGCGGGTCCAGGGCGAGCGGGGTGTCGAACAGGCCCTCCAGGACCTGCAGTGCGTAGCTGCTGGTGGTGCGGCCCGGGGTCAGGTGGTCGGGCTCGGTCAGCGCGACGGAGTACGAGCCGCCCGGGACGGCCGGCACGGGCCGGTCGTCGTCGGCGCTGCCGCGCGCGCAGCCGGTGGCGGTCGCGGCGAGCAGCGCGAGGGCGGCAAGGGAGTGTCCGGCCAGCGCCACCGCGCTCCGGCGGAGCATCAGCATCGGCCCGCTGCCGCGCAGCCGCTCTCCCAGTCGTGGGCGATGCCCGGCGGGAGGCGCCGGGGGGTCGGTCCGGGGCCGGCGGCAGCGGCCGACGCATCGGTGCCGGCGAGCTGGGCGGCGAAGGCGTCGAGCACCGGACGCGGGCTCTCGCCCGTGAAGTCGTCGAGCAGCACGGCGAAGGCGAGGGTCCGCCCGTCCGCCCGGTCCAGGTAGCCGGCCAGCGCCTCCACGCCCGTCATCGACCCGGTCTTCGCGTGCACCCGCCCCTCGGCCGGGGTGCCGCGCATCCGGCCGCTCAGCGTGCCGCCGACCATCCGGCGCGGATCACCGGCCACCGGCAGCGCGTCGTACCAGGCCGCGAACCACGGCTGCTGCCGGGCGAAGTGCAGCAGCGCGGTCAGGTTCCGGGCGGTCGTCAGGTCCTTGCGGGACAGGCCGGAGCCGTCGGCCTGGCGAGTGCTGGCAGCGGTCAGACCGGCGCGCCGGGAGAAGTCCGCCAGCTGGGCGAGCCCCGCGGTCCAGCTGCCCGAGCCGGACCGCACCCGGCCGACCTCCTTGACCAGGTGTTCGGCGATCCCGTTGTTGCTCAGCTTGAGGAAGGGCGGCAGCAGTGCGGCGAGCGGTACCGAGTCGTGCTCGGCCAGCACGGCCGCGCCGCCCGGCGCCGGCTGCTCGCGCACCTCGCCGCGCACCGTGACCCCGTGCCGGGCCAGGGCCGCACGGAAGACGGTGCCGGCGAGCCGGGCCGGGTCGGTGACGGCGACCCACTCCTCGGTCGGCCCCGCGTCGGCCGGCAGGGTGCCGGAGAGCACGATCTCGTTGCCGCCCGGGCGCCGGTCCGCCTCGGCGGTGGTCTCACCGCCCGGTGCCCCGGTGTCGACGTGGCCGCTCAGGCGCACCGGCGCCTCGGCCGGGGTGACCCGCACCGCCGCCGGGTGGCCGGGCGCCGGGTCGGGGGTCAGGGTGAGCCGCACGCTGCCCACGTCGTCGTCGGCGTCGGTGGTGAGGGTGAGGGCGGAGATCTCCGGACTGTAGTAGGCGCCCTGGTCGTCCCAGGCCCAGCCGGCGCCGAGCGGAACGTCGTCGTAGCGCGAGGCATCGGCCAGGACGTCGCCCGACACTTCGCCGATCCCGGCGGCGGCGACCCGTGCCGCCAGCGCGTCCAGGTCGGCCGGCAGCAGGCTGGGATCGCCGCCGCCGCGCAGCACCAGGTCGCCGGTCAGCACGGTGCCGGTGCGCCGGCCCGCAGCGAGCACGGTGGTGGTGAACCGGTGGTCCGGGCCGAGCAGGTCGAGCGCCGCCGCCGCCGTCACGGTCTTGAGCGTGGAGGCGGGCAGCAACTGGGCGTCGGGGGAGTGCTGGTAGAGCACCTCGCCGGTGGTCGCGTCGGTGACCAGCGCGGAGACCGCGGCGCCGGTCAGGCGGCGGTCGGCGAGCAGCCGGTCGAGTGCGGTGGCGGCGAGCGGTGCGGGGCTGGCGGGTGCCGCCTCGACCGCCCGCGGTGCGGTCCCGGGGGCCGGGCCCGACCCGGTCAGCAGCAGGGCGACGAGGGCGGTGGCCAGGGCACGCCCCAGGACAGGCCCTTGCGGCGCGGCCGACCGCCGCGGCGGGATGCAACGCACGGCGCCTCCAGGGCGGGCGGGCTGAGGGTGGGGCGGCCGGAGCCGGGCCGCGGTTCGCGACCCGGGCTGCTGCCCGGCCAACCACCCCACCTTCGCGCCGACCGACCGCCGGTGGCGGTTGTTGACACGCGCGCGCCGAGAAATCGCCCGCACGGCGCACAGGGTGACAGCTCATCAGTTCGACGGCGGTGCTGTCAGCCCGATTCGCGGGAGCGCTGGGCCGGCACCCTCGCGGCCGTCGTCTCCGGTGCCGAGCGCCGCCGGGCCCGGGAGCCGCCGCGTCCGCTCGCGGCGCGGCGGGCACGGCGGGAGCGGCGGCGGGCGAGGGCTGCCCGCAGCACGATGACGAGCAGGGCCGCGAGCAGGGCCGCCGCCATCACCGGGAACGCGTGCACCACCCAGCGCGCGGCGGCAGTGGCCAGCGCGCTGCCGTGGAGGCTGTCGTGGTGCTCGAGGTACTGCGCCCCCGACGCCACCGCCAGCACGATGACCGGAGCGCTGGTGCTCACCCACCACCAGCCCGCCCGGCTGCTCAGCGCGGCGGCGAGGGCCGCGCCGAGCACCGCGCAGACGGCGAACACCGGACCGGGCCCCGAGCGGGTCAGTTCGTCCACCAGTGCTCCGCACACGGGCAGTCCCAGGGCCGGCAGCGCGCTGGGCACCCGGCCTCGGCCCGACCTGGACCGGTGACCGGCTCGGGGGCCGGACTCGGCTTCAACTGCCGGACTCTGGCGATCCGTCAGCTGCTCGGACGGCGGCGGCCCGCCGACGGCGGCCACGCGATCAGTCCACGCAGGCGAGCGAGCCCGCCTGCGGCGTCGCACCGGCTCTGCCCGCGAGGCCCGCGGCATCCCCGCCGCCCCCGCCCCCGCCCCCGCCGCCGGTGTCCGGTGATCCCGTCCCCGTCCCCGCCCCCGCTGCCGTCTGCGGCGCGGCGAACCGCGCCTGGACGAACGCCTTCGCCGCCACTGGGTCGACCATGCTCACTTCCATTCCTCGTACCGTCTCGATTCCCTCGCTCGGCAGCGTGCTGTAACTCACGTCACCGCCGGTCAGGTTGGGCACCTGCCGGAGGAAGTCCAGGACACTCCACCGGTCGTCGATCACCACGTCGTCGTGCACCGCGGCCAGCAGCGACTGCAGCTTTCCGAGGTCGGCGAAGACACCGGCGTTCGCCAGCGTGCTGCGCAGCGAGGCGAGGAAGGCCTGCTGACGGCGGATCCGGTCCAGGTCGCCGGCCAGCAGCCCGTGCCGCTGGCGGACGAAGGCGAGCGCCTGCGCCGGGCCCAGCGCGTTGATGCCTGCCTCGAGGTGGGCGCCCGACCCCTGTCCCTGGACCGACGGGTCCGAGACGGCGTGGTTGAGGCAGACCTGCACCGGGCCGATCGCCTCGACGATGTCGTAGAAGCTCGCCAGGTCGACCTCGGCGAAGTGGTCGATCCGCACGCCCAGCAGGTTCTGCACGGTGGCCAGCGTGGCGACCCGTCCGGCCTCGCGGCTCTGCTGCTCCAGCTGGCCCGCGGAGAGCCCGTGGCCGGTCAACTCGGCCTGGGCGGTGGCCATCGCGATGCCGTAGGCGCCCGCGATCCGGTCCATCGGGCCCTTCGCGTCGCCGGTGCCGCTCGTGCCGTCCACCCCGTAGGTCTGCACGTAGTCGTCGCGCGGGATGGAGACCCCGCTCACCCGCCCCCCGTCGGCCGGGATGTGCAGCAGGAGGAGGGTGTCAGTGTTGTAGCCGCCCGCCGCGCTGCTGCCGGCGTGCAGTTGATCCCGGACGAACGGCGCGGGCAGGTCGTTGCCGGCCAGGTCCTTGCGGCTGTCCAGGCCGATCAGCAGCAGGTTGACGGACTTGTCGGCCGGAGCGGTCACCGTCGGTGAGCTCTGCGCCGTCAGGTCCAGTGCCCGTGAGGTGGTGACCGGCGGGGTGCGGAGCTCGTTCACGAGCAGTCCGCCCGCCGTGGCCAGCGCGAGGGCCAGCGCCGCGCCGGTCAGCGCGATCCGCCGGCGCCGGCGCCGGGCCCGGCCGCGGGCCATGCCGCCGGCGATCATCGCCTCGGTCCTGACCGGCACCGTGTCGGCCGCGCGCTTGAAGATCTCGACGAGTTCGTCGGCGGACGGTGGTTCCGGCGTCGGATCGGTGGCCATGGTGTGCGATCGCTCTCTCTGCGGGCCGTGCGGTCGGCCGGTGCGGGGGACGTGGAGTGGGGTGGTGGTGTGGGGTGCGCGTCAGCGGGCCGCGAGTTCGAACAGCGAGTCGCCGAGCAGCCCGCGCAGCTTGACCAGGGCCCGGCTGCTGCGCACCCGCACCGCACCGGAGCTGACCCGCAGGATCTCCGCGGTCTCCTCCACGCTGCGGTCCTCCCAGTAACGCAGCACCAGGACCGCCCGGTCGGTGGGCTGGAGCTGGGCGAGCGCGTCGAGCAGCGCCACCCGCAACGTCGGGTCGGCCTCCTCGCCCGCCAGCTCGGGGAACTGGTGGGTGGGCCACTCGGTGCTGCTGCGCCGCCGCCGGTGCGACAGGAAGGTGCGGACCAGCACCTGCTGCGCGTAGGCGGCCGGATTGTCGATCTGCCCGCGCTGTCCGCGCCAGGACGTCCGGTGCCAGAGCGTGTACATCCGGCCGAGGGTCTCCTGCAGCAGGTCCTCGGCGAGGTGGCTGTCGCCGCCGGTGAGGAAGTAGGCGGAGCGGTACAGCTGCCCGGTGCGCCCGTTCGCGAACTCCAGGAACCCGGCGTCCACGCCCTCCCGCGCACCGCTGCTCTTGCCCAGCGCCACTCCTCGTACCCCCGCATCGATGATGTTCAGCTCTAAGACGTGCCGGGGTGGGGATGGTGTTACAGCTGTCGGGCGAAATCTTTTCCCGTCCGGCTGTCACGGGGCCCATGGGCGGAGCACACGGGTGCCGGACGCGCAGGTGTCGGGCGCGCGGGAGGATGGAGGTCAGGAAGGGGGCAGCCCCATGGAGCCGACCGCAGCGATCCTCTTCGACCTGGACGGCACCCTGGTGGACAGCGGCTACCTGCACACCGTCTGCTGGTGGCAGGCGCTGGCGCAGCACGACCACCGGGTGCCGATGGCGCGGGTGCACGGCGCGCTCGGACTGAGCGGCGCGCGACTGCTCGACGAGCTGCTCGGCCCGGGCCGCGACCGGGCCGCGGACGAGCGGATCGAGGCCGCCCGTACCTTGCTCTGGGCCCGGTACTCGGCGGTGCTGCAGCCCTTCGAGGCCGCTGCCCCGCTGCTGCGCGAGTGCCTGGTACGCGGTTGGCAGGTGGTGCTGGTCAGCCCGGCCGGGCCGGTCGGCGCCCGGGAGCTGGCGGTGCTGGGCCGTGCGCTGGACGGCGCGGAGCTGCCGGTGGCCGCCGGTGAGCCGGGGCCCGGGCTGCTGCGGAGCGCGCTCGCCCTGGCCGGCGCCGCGGCCGAGCACTCCGCGCTGGTCGCCGACACCGTCTGGGACGCGCGGGCGGCCGGGCTGGTCGGGCTGCCCTGCGTCGCGGTCCGCAGCAGCGGCATCGCGGAGCAGGACCTGCTGGCGGCCGGCGCCGCCGAGGTGCACCCCGACGTGGGCGCGCTGCTGGCCCAGCTGGACGACAGCCTGCTGGCCCGGCCGCGGGTGTTCGGGCAGGCGCGGAGGTGACCGGCGCCCGGCGGGCGGCGGAGGTCAGCGGCCTGCTGGCCGGGCTGCCGCCCCACGAACAGCGCCTGCTCCGCCCGGCGCCTGCCGACCCGGGCACCCCGATGCTGGCGGTGTCCGGTACGGCCGGGGCCGCCGGAGCTGCTGGCTCCTTCGGCGACGGCTGGCTCTTCGAGCGCAAGCTCGACGGCATCCGCCTGCTCGCCGTCCGCGACCGGGAGCGGGTGCACCTGTTCTCCCGCAGCGGCCGTGCGCTGGACACCGGCTACCCGGAGGTGCTGGCCGCGCTGGCAGCCCAGGCGTGCCAGGACTTCGTGGTGGACGGCGAGTTGGTCGCACTGAACGGCGGCCGGACCGACTTCTCGCTCCTGCAGCAGCGCATGCAGCTGACCCAACCCGCCGCCGTCCGCGCCAGCCCCGTCGTCGTCAGCTACTTCCTCTTCGACCTGCTGCGCCTGGACGCGCGCGACACCACCGGGCTGCCGCTGCGCACCCGCAAGGCCTTGCTGCGCGACGCCCTCGCCTTCCGTGCCCCGCTGCACTACACCGCGCACGACGAACCCGGCGCCCGGGGCGGCCGGGACCTGCTGGACCAGGCGTGCGCCCGGGGCTGGGAGGGGCTCGTCGCCAAGCGGGCCGACGGCCGTTACCTGCACCGCCGCTCCACCGACTGGCAGAAGCTGAAGTGCGTCGGCGGACAGGAGTTCGTGATCGGCGGGTTCACCGAACCGGCCGCCGGCCGGACCGGCTTCGGCGCGCTGCTGCTCGGCTACTACGAGCAGGGGCGGCTGCGCTACGCCGGCAAGGTGGGGACCGGCTTCGATGCCGCCGCGCTGCGGGCGCTGCGCGGCGGGCTGGACACCATCGAGCAGCCCCGCTCACCGTTCCAGGACGAGCCCGCGGAGCGCCGGGCGCACTGGGTGCGCCCGGTGCTGGTCGCGCAGGTCGGCTTCTCCGAGTGGACCAGGGCGGGCCTGCTGCGCCACCCCCGCTTCCTGGGCCTGCGCGATGACAAGCGGCCCCAGGAGGTGGTCCGCGAATCCCGGTGAGGGTCAGGCCTCCACCGGGTGCTGCGTGGCCAGGAACTCCAGGATCAGCCGGTCGAGCTCGCCGGCCCGCACGGCGGGCATCGCGTGGTGCGAGACACCGGGCAGCACCACCGTCTCGGCCTGCGGCAGCAGCTCCCGTGCCGCTGCCTGGACCCGCCGGACGTCGTGCGCCCGGCTCGCCCCGGCGAGCACCACCAGCGTCGGCAGCGTGCAGGCCTGCAGCTGGGCGGCCGTCGGGCGCTTGCCCACCACGACCTTGCGGCGCGGGAACTCGGCGGCCAGCCCGTACAGCTCCAGGAAGCCCGGGTCGAGCTTGGCGCCGCCGGCCTCCCACCGCAGGAAGGCGCGGGCGCCGCGCGCCGTGGGCCGCAGCAGCATCGGCAGTGCGTGCAGCAGGTAGCCGGGGCGGAAGCCGGCGAAGCACTGGGTGGGGTCGAGCAGCACCAGCCGGCGGACGCGCCGCGGCGCGCGCAGCGCGTACGTCAGGGCCTGCCAGGCGCCGTAGGAGTGGCCGCACAGGTCGGTGCGGTCGAGGCCGAGGCCGTCGAGGACACCCTCCAGCCAGTCGAGCAGGTCCGGGACGGTGCGGATGGGGCGCTCGCCGCACCGGCTGCGGCCGGCCTCGCCGATCCGGTCGACGGCGTGGACGCGGCGCTCGCGGCTGAGGTCGGCGATGTTGGCGAACCACGAGGCCGCCGTGTTGCCGCCGCCGTGCAGCAGGACCAGCGGCTCGCCGTCCGCGGGGCCGCGGACGAGGACCCGGGTCGTGCCGTACGCCGACGCCAGGTCGATCCGCTCGACGCCGCCGGTGCCGCCGGGCGCGGTCCAGCGGTCGAGGAGGGTGTCGTACGCCGTGTGGAACGCAGTCGGATCCGCCGAAGGCATGAGAGCTCCCCGAAAATAAGTCGCTGAGCAACTATCTCGCTGAGCAAGATACTATGCCCCTCATGGACGAAACGGAGCCCGGCCTGCAGACGGTGCATCAGCTGCGCGCGCTGACCCTCGAACTCCATCTGCTGGGAGCGGAGTTCGCGCAGCGCAACGGCCTGCACCCGACCGACCTGCGCGCGCTGATCTGCCTGCTGGACGCGGCCCGGGCGCAGACCCCCG
The DNA here is from genome assembly GCF_035976515.1 of Kitasatospora sp. NBC_01302. Taxonomy (NCBI): domain Bacteria; kingdom Bacillati; phylum Actinomycetota; class Actinomycetes; order Kitasatosporales; family Streptomycetaceae; genus Kitasatospora; species Kitasatospora sp. NBC_01302. Next base: position 1,243,871 of record NZ_CP108404.1, on the reverse strand, counting down.
CCACGCCGGGCCGGCTCGGCCGTCAGCTCGGCCTGAACTCCGCGGGCACCACGGCCGTGATCGACCGGCTCGAACGGCTCGGCCATGTGCGCCGCACCCGGGACGACCGCGACCGGCGCCGGGTGCTGCTGGAGGTGGACGAGCGGGCGGTCGCGCTCGGCCGGTCCTTCTTCGGTCCGCTGATCGCGGACGTGGTCGCTGCCGCCCAAGCGCTCTCGGAGGCGGAGCTGGCGGCGGTTCAGCGCTTCCTGGGTGCGGTGCAGGAGTCCGTCGCCGCCCAGCGCGACCTGCGCTGACCTGGTCGGACGCGGGTCTCCGTGCGCCGGAATATATGAACGGTCATTCATTAACCGCCTGTATGATGAGACGCATGGGTCATGGAGCCGCATCCCCGCAGAACGCCGTCCCGCGCACGCGCCTGGACGCTGCCGCCGCCGCCCGGGTGGCCACCACCCTGCAGGCCCTGGCCACCCCGTCCCGGCTGCTGATCCTCTCCCGGCTGCGCGAAGGCCCCTGCGCCGCCACCGAACTCGCCACCGAGGTCGGCATGGAGCAGTCCGCCTGCTCCCACCAGCTCCGCCTGCTGCGCAACCTCGGCCTGGTGATCGGCCGCCGCAACGGCCGCTCGGTCGTCTACGCGCTCTACGACAACCACGTCGCCGAACTCCTCGACCAGGCCGTCTACCACATCGACCACCTGCGCCTGGGCCTGAGCGATGCGGTGGACCCGGTGGACCCGGCGGCCACCCCGGGCTGAGCCGTCCGTCCGCCGCCCCCGCAGCATCCGCGAACTCCGGGAGCCCTGTCGGCTTCGTCCCCAGCCACGACGTCGTCGAGTGGGCCCAGTGCTCCAGGCAGGCGATCGGCTCAGAAGAACGTGGGCTGGCGCGTGACGTAGGGCGCTTCGAGGGAGTCGATCTCCTCAGTGGTGAGCTTGATGTCGAGCGCGGCGACGGCGTCCGCGAGGTGGTGCGGCTTGGTCGCACCCACGATCGGGGCGGAGACCACCGGGTTCTTCAACACCCAGGCCAGCGCGACCTGAGCCATCGACACGCCGCGGGCCAGGGCGATGCGCTGGACGGCCTCGACGATGGCCCGGTCGCTGTCGAGGAAGATCGGCCGGTCCTGCTGGTCGGTTGTCCGGTTCAGCTCCGCGCGCGGCGTGGAGCGTTCGCCCCAGGGCCGGGTGACCAATCCCCCGCCCAGCGGGCTCCACGGAATGCTTCCCACGCCCTGGTGGGCGAGCAGGCCGAACATCTCGCGTTCCTCCTCGCGGTGGATCAGGCTGTACTGGTCCTGCATGGAGACGAACCTGGTCCACCCGTGGGCCTGCGCGGCATGCTGCATCGTGGCGAACTGCCAGGCCCACATGGACGAAGCACCGACGTAGCGGGCCTTACCCGCCTTGACCACATCGTGCAGCGCCTCCATCGTCTCCTCGACCGGCGTCTGCGGGTCGAAGCGATGGATCTGGTAGAGGTCGACGAAGTCGGTGCCCAGGCGCCGCAGCGAGGCGTCGATCTGCTCCATGACGGCCTTGCGGGACAGCCCCGCCCCGCCCGGGCCCTGGTGCATCGGCGCCCACAACTTGGTAGCCAGAACGATGTCGTCACGCTGGGTGTACTTGCGCAGCGCCCGCCCGACGACCTCCTCCGAGGTGCCCAGGCCGTAGATGTTCGCGGTGTCCCAGAAGGTGATGCCGAGTTCGACGGCCTGGCGGAAGACCGGCTCGGCCGCGTTGTCGTCGAGCGCCCAGGTCGTCCGCTGGGCGGGGTCGCCGAAGCTCATACAGCCCAAGGCGATCCGGCTGATCTTGAGTCCTGATGTTCCCAACCGCGTGTACTCCATGGCCTGCTCCTGCTCGGCGAGGTGGACTTGTGCACGTGCTCCAGAGAGCGGTTGCCTTCACTGCCCACCCTGGCACGAAATGCCGCGCATGGCGGATACATCAAGCGCGAACGCGGCACCGTGCGCGGCGGGGGCAGAAGTCGGCGGCCAGGTCGAACAAGTGGGCGCGTGCGGCCTCGTCGAGCTGAAGGGAGGCGTTTGACGCCGCCGCGGTGCTGGAGGACGTCATGGGTGGCCCAGCGGGTGCGGAACAGCTCGCTCCGGGTGGAGAGTTCTCCGACCAGGTCGATCAGGCCCCCGTCGTGGGGGTCGCGTCCGGCTTCGGCGCGCGCAGGATCGCGACGGTGCCAGCGGCCATGCGTTCCCCGTCGTCGGCGAACTCACCCTCGGCTACGAAGCCCTGGCGCTCCCCGCCGACACCGGGCTGACCATCATGGCCGACAGCGCCGAACCCGGCACACCCGCATGCGACGCCCTGAACCTGCTGGCCGGTTGGGCCGCGACGATGGACCGGAACGACGGCTCCGATGCGGAGCCTCGTCCCATGTCCACCCCGTGGCCCGGCACCTCCGCCTGACGGCATGCCGATCGTCGCGTCGTCGGCGGGGCCGTCACGCGGCCGAGTCATCAAGGCCGACCCGGGCGCCCGCCCAGCCGGGCCCGCCCCAGGCCCTCGGGCCTGTCCGGCCCTAGCCGTGTGCCGCCGCCAGCTCCAGGAAGCGGTGGCCCACCCGGGTGACCTCGTCCGGGGTCCAGTGGAGGGCCGGGGCGCCCAGGGTGACCTCGCCCATGGCCAGGCCCGGGGCGGCGTCGGACCAGTAGCCGATGAACCAGGTGCCCTCCTGCTCGGCGAGGGCGAGGTTGGCCGCCCGCAGGGCCTCGGCCGAGTGGGGGAGCCAGAGCTGGAACTCGTGGGTCGGCGGCGCGGCCGGGTTGATCCGGGCGCCGGGCAGGGCGGCCAGGGCGGGGACCAGGGTGGCGGCGTGCTCGGCGTAGCGCGGGATGTGCGGGAGGACGGTGTCCAGGCCGTGCAGCGCGGCGACGGCCGCGGGCCACTGCTGGAACAGGTCGCCGCCCATCCGGTGGCGCCAGGCGCGGGCGTAGCCGGCCAGCGCCGAGGTACCGGCCAGGGCGGCGCCGCTGATGCCGCCGAGGTCCTTGTAGAAGGAGACGTAGGTGCTGTCGGCCAGGGCCGCGATCTCGGCCAGGGAGCGGCCGAAGTGGGTGGTGGTGTTCCACAGCCGGGCGCCGTCGAAGTGCACCCGGGCGCCGACCGCCCGGGCCGCCTCGGTCAGCTCGACCAGCTCCGTCCAGCTCGGCAGCAGGTAGCCGGGGTCGCGCAGCGGGAGTTCCACGGCCAGGGTGCCCAGCGGCTCGCCCAGTTCGGCGATCTCGGCGGGGGTGGGCTGGCGCTGCTCGGTGGTGGGCCACAGCGCGCGCAGGCCGGTGAGCTGGTTGTAGGCCTGTCGCTCGTGCTGCTCCAAGTGGCTCAGCGGGTGCAGGGCGACGGTCCGGCGGCCGGTCAGCTCGGCGCCGTGGCGCAGCGCGACCTGCTGGGCCATGGTGCCGGTGGGGAAGAAGACGGCGTCCTCGGTGCCGAGCAGTTCCGCGGTGCGCTCCTCCAGCCGGCGCACCGGCCCGTCGGTGCCGTAGAAGTCCGGCACCTCGTCGAGCCCGTCGATGGCGGCGAGAGTGGTGAGCCGGTCGCGCATGGTGCGCAGCGGGCCGTCGGACAGGAAGCGCTTGCTGGAGAGGCGGGCTGCGCGGCGCCGCTGGACGGCGCTCTGATCATGGCTCATCCGGCGATTGTCTGATCATCAGCGAGAGCGGGCCAAGCGATTTTCGCCGGCGCTGCCCGCTGCCCGCTGCAGCTGCCCGCCCGCGCTGCCTATGCCTGGGTGGACCCGAGGATGCGGCGGAGTACGTCCAGCAGCTCGCCGGGGCGGGACGGCCGGCCGGCCCGCCAGCCGATGTGGCCGTCGGGGCGGACCAGGAGGGCCCCGGTCGCCGGGAGGCCGCAGAGCCTGCCGACCGCGCCCGGCTCCGCCTCGCGCAGCGGCCCGCTGTCCAGCGCGTGCACGGTGACCGGGTGGCCGCCCGCCGCGGCGGCGTCGGCCTGCTGCCGCCAGGCCGGGTCGTCGTGCGGCGTCAGCAGGACGAACCCGGGGCCCACCAGGTCGAGCGTGGAGCCGACGCCGGGTGGCCCGGCGAGCCGCGCGTGCGGCAGCCGGTGCCCGGGCGCACCGCTCGGACGGTAGCCGGCGAGCCCCAACGGCAGCCACTCCGAAGCCTCCGACGCCTCCGAAGCCTCTTGGGCCCCCTGGGCGTCCGGAGCGGCCTGGGCCCCGTCGTCGATCACGGCGCTCGACCGGTAGGCGGCGGTGAGCAGCAGCTCGTCGTCCATCCGGTAGCCGCCGCCCTGGGCCCGGGCCCGGGCGTTCTCGCTCGACAGCTCGATGACCTGACGCGCCACCGGCCGGCGCTCGGCCTGGTAGCTGTCCAGCAGCGCCGGGGCGCCGAGACCGGCGGTGACGGCGGCCAGCTTCCAGGCGAGGTTGTCCGCGTCGCCGATCCCGGTGTTCATGCCGTGCCCGCCGGTGGGCGGGGTGAGGTGGGCCGCGTCGCCCGCCAGCAGGACGCGTCCGCGGCGGTAGTCGTCGGCCAGCCGGGCGTCCATCTGCCAGGTCATGGTGGAGTGGATCGTCACGTCCAGCTCGGGCAACCCGGCCATGGTGCGGACGAGTTCGGCCAGCCGGCGGTGGTCGGTGAGGTCCTGGTGCGGTCCGGGGACGGCAGGGTCGAACGGGTACTGGTAGACCCACCGGCGGTCGTTGTCGATGGCCAGGAAGCCGCCGAGCCCGGGCGGGGTGAGGAAGTACGACGTGCTGGCCCGGTCCGCCACCACCGCGCCCAGCGGTGCGTCGAAGCGGATGCTGAGGAAGTGCCGCAGGCCGGTCGGGCCCGTCATGGCCAGGCCGGCGCCGGTGCGCACCGTGCTCGCCGCGCCGTCGCACCCGATCAGCCAGTCGGCACTCACCTGGTACGGCTCGCCGCCGTCCCGGTCCTGCAGGACGGCGCGCACGCCCGGCTCCGCGCCCTCGTCCGCCGTCTGCTCGAAGGAGAGCAGGCGCACGCCGAGCCGGATCCGGTCCGCCGCCAGTTCGCGGGCCCGGTGGCGCAGCAGCGGCTCCAGCAGGTCCTGGGAGCAGACCACGCCGGGGGAGGGGGTGTGCGCGGGTCCCTCGGCCCGGTCGGCTGCGACCCCGGTACGGACGAAGCCCGGGTCGACCAGGTCCCGGCCGCGGTAGAAGGACACATGGGAGGCGGGGAGCGCGCGCTCGCGGATCGCCGCCTCGACGCCGCAGCGCCGGAAGATCTCCATCGAACGGGCCGAGATGCCACGGGCCTTGGGGTGCGGCGAGCTGTCCGTGCGCGCTTCGACCAGCAGATGGTCCACGCCCTGCGCGGACAGCAGGATCGACAGGGTCAGGCCGACCGGCCCACCGCCCACGATCAGTACCGGGGTCGTCGTCGGTGACGGCATGGCTCTCCCATGGGGCGAAGGCAGCAATAGTTGGTAACGTCTAACATCTAATTTTGACGTTACCATGGAGTCATGCCCGAGAACCTCGCCGATGCCAACCCCCGCGGCCTGCACTTCATCGTCGAACTCGCCAACGCCGTCCAGGACACCGTCCAGGACGGCACCCGGGTCGGCGCTTCGGACCTGATGGAGCTGCTGGCCCGCCATGGCGGCCCGCCGTTCCGGCTCACCGAGGCCGATGCCAGTCGACTGTGCGATGCCACCGGCGAGTTGATCGGCATCCTGGCCGCCAAGGAGCCGGATGCGGCGGCCGAGGCCATCAACGCCCTGCTCCGCCGCCACCCCGCCCGGCCGCACCTGGTGCGCCTGCCCGGCCGCCCCTGGTCGCTGCACGCCCAGGCGGACCCGGAGGACGGCCCCGTCCCCTGGCTGCTCGCCACCGCCGCGCTGGCGCTGGGGCTCTGGTTCAGCGAGCGCGGCGGCTGCGCCTGGGGGCAGTGCGCCGCACCCGACTGCGCGCACTACTTCATCGACACCGGCCGCCGCACCCCGCAGCGCTACTGCTCGGCCCGCTGTGCGACCCGGGTCCGGGTGGCCGCCCACCGCGCCCAGCGCGGCAGCGCCGCCCCTGGTGGGGCAGGTGAGTGAGCGTCAGCGCCCGTGCGAGGGTGGCGGGCCGCCCGCCGCCAGCTGCTCGGCCAGCAGGGCGAAGGCGCGGATCTTGGCGCTCTCGGTGTCGGAGCGCCAGATGAGCGCGCCGTTCGCGGGTGCCATCCCGCTCAGCGGGCGGCGTACCACCCCAGGGTGCTGGTAGAGCCGGAACAACCCCTGGTGGGTGGCCCACACCATCGCGCCGGCGGCGACCTGGTTGAACGCCTCCTGGTAGGTCTGGCCGCCGGCCTCCCGCACCAGCGGCCGTCCGAGCGGGGTGAACGGCGGGAACAGGTACAGGCGCAGCGCCTGCGGCAGTTCGGCCGGGCCGTCCAGCAGGACCTGCCCGGCCAGGTCCTCGACGTCGATGCCCCGGCGGCGCGCCAGGGGATGCCCGCTGCCGACCGCCAGGACCCGGTCGTAGGAGACCAGGACCGGTCCCACTGTCAGGTCGGGTTCGGCCACCGGCAGCAGGGTGAGCACCAGGTCCACCTCGCCGGCGCGCAGCGGCCCGTACGGATCGGCCCAGGAGACCTCGACCGTGGCGATGTCGCAGGCCGGGTGCCGCCGCGCGAAGCCAGCCACCACGTCGGTCAGCGGCGGCCCGTTGAGGCAGCCGAGGAAGCCGACCCGCAGGGTGCCGACCACCCCCTGCGCGAGGCTGCGGGCCTGCTCGAAGGCGGTGCGCAGCGCCTCGTGCGCGGCAGCGAGGCCGCGCCGGGTGTGCTCGCCGAGCGGCGTCAGGGCGACCTGGCGGCTGGTACGGGTGAACAGCGGCGCGCCGATCCGCCGTTCGAGCGACCGGATCTGCTGGCTGACCCTGGACTGGGACAGGTGGCGGCGTTCCGCGGTGCGGCCGAAGTGCAGTTCCTCGCAGAGCATGAGGAAGGTCTCTATCTCCGCCAGATCCATGTTCTCTCCCCCGGATCGATGAGCGTGGCTGATGGATTGTGCTGCAGATCGACCTTGATCGGCTACCGGCCGCGCTGCCAGGCTCCTGGTGACGGGGGATCAGCAGCAGGACGATCGAGCAGCAAGTGATGGGGAGTCATCTCGTGATTGTGGTCACTGGTGCGACCGGTACCGTGGGTTCGAAGGTGGTCGGCGGCCTTCGCGAGCGCGGCGCCGCCGTGCGGGCGCTGGTGCGTGACACCGACGCCGCCCGGGGGACCTGGGACGAGGGGGTGGAGCTCGCCGCCGCCGACTTCGCGGATCCGGCCTCACTGGACGCCGCCCTGGCCGGCGCCGACGCGGTCTACCTCCTGGTGGCGGTCCACCCGGAGATGGGCACCCACGAGCGCAACGTGATCGACGCGGCGGTCCGCACCGGCCGCCGCCCGCACATCGTGCTGCACGCCGCCGCCGGCATCGAACAGCGGCCCAAGGGCGTGCGTTTCGTGGCCGCGCACGTCGCCGGCCACGACCACCTGGCGGCCAGCGGCCTGCCCTGGACGGTGCTGGCGCCGAACGGCTTCCACCAGAACTTCCTGGGCATGGCGCAGGCGGTGCGCGGTGGCGCGCTGGCGCTGCCGGGCGGCACCGGCGCGGTCTCCTACGTCGACGCGCGCGACGTGGCCGACGCCGCCGTCCGGGTGCTGACCACGGACGGGCACCAGGGCGCGACCTACACCCTCACCGGCCCCGCCGCGCTGACGCACGACGAGATCGCCGCCGTGCTCGCCACCGCCGTCGGCACCCCCGTGGCGTACACCGCCGTGGCGCCCGAGGCGGCGCTGGCCGGCATGCTCGGCGCCGGCTGGGACGCCTGGCGGGCCGAGGGGATGGTCGAGCTGTACGGGCTCTACGCCGCCGGGCGGGCCGCCGCCGTCAGCTCGGACGTCGAGAAGCTCACCCGCCGCCCCGCACGCTCCTTCGCGGAGTTCGTCGCCGAGCACGCGCAGCTCTTCGCCTGACCGACCGCCGCACGGCCCGCCGCGCGTCCCCGCACCCCGCGCCGACGCTCCGGTCCGCACCCCGCCCCGACGGCCCGTCCACCGGGGCGGTCGGCGCGGGGTGCGCCGGCGGGTGACCGCCGGTCAGCGGCTGAGGTCGAGCCACATGGTGACCTCGTCCCGCTCGTCGCCCGGCGCCACCCGGATCGCCCGGGGCGCCCGCCCGATCTCGGTGTACCCGCAGCGCCCGTAGAAGGTCTCCAGGCCGTGGCCGCCACGCGCGGTCAGCCGCAGGCCGCTGAGCTTCCAGTCCCGGGCGATCCGGGCCGCCTCGGCCATCAGCTCCCGGCCGTACCCGAGCCCCTGGAAGTCGGGGTGGACCATCACCGCCTTGAGCATCCGCCAGTGGTCCATCGGCGCGAAGCGCAGGTCCTCGAAGAAGAGGAAGCCCGCCAGCCGCCCGCTGTCCGCCTCGTGGGCGACCAGCAGCCGGTCCGGCAGGCCGGGCCCGACCCCCGCGAGGTTCTTCCCGGCGGCCGTGCGCACCTCGGCCGCCGTCACCGGGGCGACGAAGCCGACGGCGCCGTCGGCGTTACTGGCGTCCGTCCAGAGACGGACCATGGACTCGCGCAGCTCGTCGTCGATCCGGGGATCCAGCGTCATGGTCAATGTCATGGTCGAAGAGGCTAACTGACCATTACATGCCCGGACAACGGATTTTCACCGGAGAGTGAGCAGAAGTGGCGGGCCGTGACCTGCGCCCATAGCTTCGACTCAACGGACACGCGCAGCCGGGCGCCGAGCGCGGCGTCGCCGACGGACTGCCATCCGGTCCGCCGCTGAGCACGGAAACTCCTTGCCGGGGTCCTGGAAAGCAGGTTGGGACCATGCCCACACGACGGGCTCGCCAAGTGGCGGGCGCGACCGCCGGCCTTCTGCTGGGGCTGGGGGCCGCTTCGCCCGCCCACGCCAGTGCGACGCATCCCGCCGTCGTCCACGTCCATGCCGGCCACCCCGGCTCCACCGACCGGACCAGCCGCACCGCCCTGACCGGCCGCATCGCCCGTACGGTCCACACCGTCCGCCCCGGCCAGTCGATCCAGCAGGCCGTGGACGGCGCCCGGCCGGGGGACACCGTCCTCGTGCTGCCCGGCACCTACCGGGAGAGCGTGCAGATCACCACCTCCGACCTGACCCTGCGGGGCGCGGAGGGCCTGAGCGTGATCACCCCGGGGCCGGCCGGCGCCACCGGGTCGGCCGCCGCGTGCGCCCGGGCCGGTCACGGCATCTGCGTCACCGGCGCGGAGGGGAAGCGCCTCACCGGGGTGCGGATCGAGTCGCTCACCGTCTCCGGCTTCCCGAAGAACGGGCTCTCGGCCTCGCAGACCGACGGGATGACGGTGCGCCACGTGCTGGCCGAGAAGAACGGCGAGCAGGGCATCAGCCAGGAGAAGTCCATCCGCGGCCGGTTCCTGGACAACGAGTCCCGGGGCAACGGCCAGTCCGGCATCTTCCTGGCGAACATCGCCGACGGCAAGGGCGGGGCGATCGACACCGAGGGCGCGCAGGTCAGCGGCAACCGCCTGACCGGCAACCGGATCGGCGTGGTGGTCCGGCGGCTGCGCGACCTCGTGGTCGAGCACAACACCATCACCGGCAACTGCGGTGGCGTCTTCGTCGTCGGCGACGACGGCAGGCCCCGCGCGGGCGATCTGACCGTGCGGCAGAACACGGTGGACCGGAACAACCAGTACTGCGCGCCGAACGACCGCCTGCCCTACATCCAGGGCACCGGCATCGTGCTGACCGGCGTGGAGCAGACCCGGGTGACCGACAACGAGGTGCTGGACAACGTCGGCGCCTCGCCGCTGTCCGGCGGCATCGTGCTCTTCCGCAGCTACGTCGGCGGCCTGAGCGCGGACAACACCATCAGCGCCAACACGGCCAAGGGCAACGGGCCCGCCGACCTCGCCGACCGCGACGGCGGCCCCGACAACACCTTCAGCGGCAACACCTGCCGGGTCTCCGAGCCCGCGGGCCGGTGCTGAGCGGCCGGCAGCCGACGGCCCGGGGCCCCGGCCTCCCCAACCCCATCGAGAGAACGGCGGCGCTTATGACCACCACATCGTCCACTCCGACCACACCCACCACCACGCCCACCACCATGACCAGCAGCTCGGCCGCCGCCCCGGCGGCCATGCGGCTGCGTGAGCTCGTCTTCGGCGCCGCCTGCGCGGCCGCCGTGCGGGCGGCGGCCGGACTGCGCGTCGCCGACGCGCTCGGCGAGAGCCCGGCCACGGCCGACGAGCTGGCCGGCACGCTGGGGATCGAGCCCGGTCCGCTCGGCCGGCTGCTGCGCGCCCTGTCCTGCTACGGCATCTTCGCCGAGACCGGGGACGGCCGCTTCGTCCACACCGAGATGTCCCGGCTGCTCCAGGAGGACGCCCCCAACAGCCTGCGCTACATCGCGCTGTGGTGCACCGCCCCGTGGACCTGGGAGGCCTGGCCGCGCCTGGACGAGGCGGTCCGGTCCGGGGAGAGCGTCTTCCCCGACCTGTACGGCAAGGAGTTCTTCGACTACCTGCACGACGACGCGGCGGACACCGCCCGGGTCTTCGACAAGGCGATGACCCACTCCAGCCGTCAGTCCGCCGACGACATCGCCCGCTTCGTCGACCTGACGGGGGTCGACTCGGTGGTGGACATCGGCGGTGGCCAGGGCCACGTGCTGGCCAGCCTGCTGGAGCGCTACCCGCAGCTGCACGGCGCGCTGCTCGACCTGCCCACCGTGGTGGCGAACGCCGATCCGCGCCTGCGCGAGGGCGGCGCGCTCGCCTCGCGGGTCCGGCTGCTGCCGGGCGACTGCCGCAGCGAGGTCCCGATCCAGGCCGATCTCTACATCATCAAGAACATCCTGGAGTGGGACGACGACAGCACCCGCCGCACCCTGCGCAACGTGGTGGCGGCCGCCCGGCCGGGCGCCCGGGTCCTGGTGATCGAGAACCTGGTCGACGACAGTCCCTCGATGCGGTTCACCACCGCCATGGACCTGCTCCTGCTGCTCAACGTCGGCGGCGCCAAGCACTCCAAGGACAGCCTGGTCACCCTGATGACGGAGGCCGGCCTGGCGGTCGGCGACGTCCGTCCGGTCAACGCCTACCTGCACGCCTTCGACTGCACCGTGCTGGGCTGACGGCCCGGACACAGCAGGGCGCCGGCAGCGAAATCGCTGCCGGCGCCCTGCTGTGCGGGGTCGGAGGTCAGCCGGCCGGGACCGGGGCGGCGGGGGCCGGCGGCTCCTCGGCGGGCTGCTCCTCGGTCATCGCGGCGACCAGGCCGGTGGTGTGCCGGGCGGTCTGGAAGAGCGGGTGCGCGAGGGTCTCGCGCAGGAAGCCGATGGTGGTCCGCACACCCGGGCCGGCCACCCGGAACTCCTCCAGCGCCCGGTCCATCCTGACGATCGCCTGCTCCCGGTCCGGGGCCCAGACGGCCGCCTTGGCGAGCAGCGAGTCGTAGTCGGGGCCGACCCGCCAGCCGGGGTAGGCGTGCGTGTCGATCCGCACGAAGGGGCCGCCGGGCGGCACGAACTCGGTGAGCAGGCCCGGCGCGGGCGCGAAGTCACGGGCCGGGTCCTCGGCGTTGACCCGGCACTCCAGCGCCACGCCGCGGGTGCGGACCTCGTCCTGACGCACCGACAGCGGCAGGCCCGCGGCGATGGCGATCTGCTCGCGCACGATGTCCACCCCGGTCACCAGCTCGGTGATCGGATGCTCCACCTGCAGGCGGCAGTTGATCTCCATCAGGTAGAACTCGTGGTCCGGCGTCAGGACGAACTCGAAGGTGCCGGCCCCGACGAAGCCCACCGCGGCGGCGCCGCGCACCGCCGCCGCCCACATCGCCTCGCGCAGCTCGGTCGGCAGCTCGGGCGCGGGGGCCTCCTCGATGAGCTTCTGGTGCCGGCGCTGCACCGAGCAGTCGCGTTCGCCCAGGTGGATCACCGAGCCGTGCCGGTCGCACAGCACCTGCACCTCCACGTGGCGCGCGTCCTGGACGAAGCGCTCCAGATAGAGACGGTCGTCGCCGAAGACGGCCCGGGCGTGGGCCTGGGTCTCGACGTAGGCCAGCCGCAGGCCGTCGGCGTCCTCCACCACGGCCATGCCGCGACCGCCGCCGCCCGCGACCGCCTTGAGGATCACCGGATAGCCGACCTGCTGGGCGAGTTCCTTGGCCTCGGCCGAGGAGGCCAGCGCATCGGTGCTGCCGGGCAGCACGGGCAGCCCGGCCTGGGCCATCAGGGCCCGGGCCACCGCCTTGTCGCCGAGCTGCTGCATCACGTGCGCGGGCGGGCCGATGAAGACGATGCCGTTGGCCTCGCAGATCTCCGCGAAGTCCGGGTCCTCCGACAGGAAGCCGTACCCGGGGTGGACGGCCTGCGCCCCGGTCTGCAGCGCCGCCTCGATGATCGCGGGAACGCTGAGGTAGCTCGACTTCGCGGCGGGCGGGCCGATGTGCACCGCCTCGTCCGCGAAGCGGACCACGGCCGAGTCGCGGTCCACGGTCGAGTACACCGCCACCGTCCGGATGCCGAGTTCGCGGCAGGCGCGGGCCACCCGCAGCGCGATCTCCCCACGGTTGGCGATGAGAACGGTTGAGAACATGGAGATCACCTCGGTGGTCGGGGCACGCGGACGCACGCGCGAAAGGCCGAAGGGCCCGTCCGGCCGTGCCCGCGCACGGCGGGCACGGCCGGACGGGCCCCTAGTCCTCCTCGGCGGCGACGGGTTCGAGGGCGATCAGGCGCTGGTCGAACTCGACGGCCTGACCGTTCGGCGCGATCAGCTCGACCACCCGGCCGCCGACGGCGGAGGTGATCGTGCTCATCATCTTCATCGCCTCCAGGACCCCCACCGGCTGGCCGGGCTGGACCAGGTCGCCGATGCCGACGAACGGTGCGGCCTCCGGCGAGCTGGCGTGGTAGAAGGTGCCGACCATCGGGGAGCGGACGTAGCTGAGGTCGTCCTGCTCCTCCGCCACCGGCCCGCCGGGCTGCTCACCGGCCGGCGTGCGGCCCGCGGGCTGCGCCGGGTCGCCCGGGTCGGGCCACTCGACCTCCACGCTGGTCTGCCCGTCCCTTATCCGGATCCGCCGCGGTGTCGCCGGTGCGGCCTTGGCCAGCTGCGCGACATTGCGGCAGACCGCGTCGAGCAGCTCGCCGGGGGCCGGCGCCGGGTGCTCGGCCCGGCTGCCGTTCGCAGCCTGGCCCGCGTGTCGCCCGTCCTCGGGGTCCAGCTTGCGGCGGTCCTCCTCGCGACGGGCGAGCTCTCGGCGTTCCCACTCCACACGGTCCGGCTTCACCGGGCACCTCCTTCAGCACTCAGGCCGCTGTCGAGTCCGAAGCGGTGAAAGCGGTCGCGGCGCTCGCTCAGCAGCCGCTGCGGCTCCCATGGCTCCAGTTCGTCCAGGGCGGTGGTCACGGCGTTGCCCAGCAGGGCGGCGGCCTGCAGGTGGTCGGTGTGCGCACCGCCCGGCGGCTCCGGCACGACGCCGTCGACGATACCCAGGCGCAGCAGTTCCCCGGCATCGACGCGCAGGGCCGCCGCCGCGGTCGGCGCGGCCTGCGCGTCCTTCCACAGAATGGCGGCGCAGCCCTCGGGGCTGATCACCGAGTAGATCCCGTTGGCGCAGATCAGCACCCGGTCGGCGACGGCCAGCGCGAGTGCGCCGCCGCTGCCGCCCTCGCCGGTGACCACGGCGACGATCGGCACCGGCAGCCGGGCCATCAGGCGCAGGTTCTCCGCGATCGCGACGGCCTGGCCGCCGCGCTCCGCGTCCGGCCCCGGGTTGGCGCCGGGGGTGTCGATCAACGTGACCACCGGCAGGCCCAGCTTGGCCGCCATCCGCATCAGCCGGGCCGCCTTGCGGTAGCCGCCGGGGCTCGGCATGCCGAACTTGCGACGCTGGCGCTCGACCAGGTCGTTGCCGCCCTTCTGGTGCCCGATCAGCATGACGGGCCGTCCGTTCAGCCGGCCGGGGCCGCCCACCACGGCCGAGCAGTCCTCCGAGATCCGGTCGCCGTGCAGTTCCCGGAAGCCGTCCAGCAGGTGCGCGGCGTAGTCCAGCGTGGTGGGCCGCTCGGGATGGCGGGCGAGCCGCACCGCGCTCCAGGCGTCGCCGGTCGGCAACTCCTCGACGCTGCGCAGGATCCCGCCGCCCGGCCCGGCCGGCTCGGCGGTCTGCGCCGGTGCGGCGTGGGCCGCGGAGCCGTCCGGCGCGGGCTGCAGGCTCAGCAGCTGCGCGAGCGTGGCGCGCAGCGCGGCCCGTGGCACCACGCCGTCGACCAGCCCGTTGCGCAGCAGGAACTCCGCGGTCTGGAAACCGGCCGGCAGGCTCTCGCCGATGGTCTGCTCGATCACCCGCGGCCCGGCGAAGCCCAGGCGCGCGCCCGGCTCGGCGATGATCACGTCGGCGAGGGTGGCGAACGAGGCGGCCACGCCGCCGTAGGTCGGGTCGGTGACCAGCGACACCACCAGGACGCCGGCCTCGTCGAGTTCGGCCAGCGCCTGGGAGGTCTTGGCCATCTGCATCAGCGACAGCACGCCCTCCTGCATCCGGGCCCCGCCCGAGGCGGTGACCAGCAGCAGGGGAATCCGCAGCCGCAGGCTGGTCCGGGCGGCCTCGGTGATCAGCGCGCCGACCCCGCAGCCCAGACTGCCGCCGAGGAAGCGGAAGTCCATCGCCGCCACCACCACCGGGCGGCCCTCGACGGTGCCCCGCACGCAGAGCACCGCCTCGCGCAGCCCGGTGGTGGTCTGGGCGTCCAGCAGCCGCTCCGGGTAGGGCCGGGTGTCGGCGAAGCCGAGCGGGTCGCTGACGCACTCGACGTGGTCGAGCGGCTGGGCCGAGTCCGGGTCGAGCAACTGGTCCAGCCGCTCGCGCGCGGTGAGCCGGGCGTGTGATCCGCAGTCGGGGCACACGCGCAACGCCCGGCTGAAGCGCTTGCCGTAGATGAGAGTGACGCAGCGCTCGCACCGCACCCAGGAGGGTGCCTGTTCGGCCGCCGGGTTCCCTACCTCGACCATGGAGTTTCCTTCCAGCCTGTGCGTCCGCTACCGGCGGGCGCCGCGCGGACCTGTCCGGCGGATCTTCACGCGGTGGAGCCGCGCTCCCAGCGGTAGAACTCGCGGGCCATCGCGTCCTTCGGCTCCCGCCAGGTCTGCGGGTCGTACGCCTGGACGTAGGCGGCGAGCCGTTCGCTGACGTCGCGGAACTCCGGGTGGCCGGTCACTTTGGCCACCTCGGGGCCGGGGGGACGCTCGGCCTCGATCAGGTGCAGGTACAGGTCGCCGAACTGGAACAGGCTGCGGCCGGTCACCCCGATCAGCTGGGGCAGTTCGCCGCGGTCGGAGTCCGCGAAGGTCCTGGCGATGTCGGGGGCCGCGCCGGGCTTCATCCGGGCGACGATCAGAGCGCGGTGCATGGGTCGCGTGCCTTTCCTGAAGTGCTTCGCGGGCTGGGTCAGTTGGGCATGGCGGCCGGGGCGCCGCGGCCGGTCTCGCGGGCGTGGCGCTCGACCTTGTCGCGGATGAGCTCCATCTGGATCCTGGAGTTGCGGTTGATGTGGGCGGTCATCCCGGCGTCGTCCACCGGCGCGGTGGGCTTCATCGCGAAGTCCTGGATCCAGCGCATCGCGGTGCCGCCGTCGGCCTCCCGGTACTCCCAGCGGATCTCCATGAACTCGAAGGGGCCCGGCTCGACCCGGCGCGCCCGCACGCTGAGCGCATCGCGGTCGGTCTCCCGCTCGGAGACCCAGCTCCACACCTGGCCGTTCTCGTCGGGGTGCATGGTCAGCCGGAAGGTGACCTTCTCGCCCTGCCGGTCGAGCACCTCGACGGAGGCGTACTCGCTGAACAGCTGCGGCCAGCCCTCGAGGTCGTTGGTCAGGTCCCAGGTCAGCCCGACGGGGGCGGCGATCAGGATCTCGTTCTCGGTGTGTCCGGTCATCTCAGGCTCCAACGGTGAGTTGGTCGTTGACGAGGGCGAGGAAGTCCTCGGGGGTCTTGCAGCTCTCCGGCTCGTTGCCGATCGGCTTGCCGTAGCGGTTCTCCAGCTCGGAGACGATGCCGAGCAGGCCGAGCGAGTCGAGCCCGAACTGCTCGAAGAGCGCGTCGGGCTGGCGCTCCAGGTCGGCGGCGTCGACCGACAGTCCGGCCCGGCCCTTCATGAGCGAGGCGAGTTCTTCGAAGGTCACGGGGTCGTTCATCTTGGTCTCCTTCAGGGTGGGGTGGAGCGGGATCAGGGGCGGTCGTCGGTGCCGCGCCGCAGCACGAGCGCCGAGTTGCAGCCCATCAGGCCGCGGCTGAGCACCAGCGCGGTGCGCAGCGGCAGCTTGCGGGCGTGGCCGGTGACCAGGTCGAGGTCGTGCCGCACCTCGGTGATGTTCGGCGTCGGCGGCACCAGACCGTGTTCCAGCGCCAGCACGGCGGTGGCCACGTCCAGCGACGAGGCGGCCGAATAGGCCCGGCCGTAACCGGTCTTGGGCGCGGTCACCGGGACCTCGGCGCCGTGCGGGCCCAGCGCGTCGGCGATCGCCAGCGCCTCGGCCTGGTCGGCGGCGGGGACGCCGAGGGCGTCGGCGAAGACCACGTCGATCTCGTCGGGCGCGCAGCCCGCCTCCGCCAACGCGCCCTGGATCGCCCGTGCCAGGCCCTGCCGGGAGGCCTCCCAGCCGGCGGTGCCGGTGAAGGTCGCGGCGTGGCCGGCCACCATGGCCCGGACCCGGGCGCCGCGCCGCTGCGCCGCGCCCGCCTCCTCGACGACGAACATCGCGCCGCCCTCGGCCGGGGAGAAGCCGCAGGCGTCGTCGGTGAACGGCAGATACGCCCGGTGCGGCTCCTCGGCCAGGCTGAGCTCCGGGTAGCCGAGCTGGCAGACCACCGAGTAGGGGGCCAACGGTGCCTCGGTGGCGCCGGCCACCACCGCGTCGGTGCCGTGCCGGATGGTCCGGCAGGCGTGCGCGAAGACGTCGAGGCCGCCGGCCTCGTCGTTGGCCAGCACGCCGCACGGCCCCTGGAAGCCGCCGCGGATGGAGATCTGGCCGGTGCTCGCGGCGTAGAACCAGGCGATGGACTGGTAGGGGCCCACGAACTTGGGCCCCTGTCCCCACAGGTTCTGCAGCTCGCCCTGGCCGAACTCGCCGCCGCCGGAGCCGGCCGCCGTCACCACGCCGATCCCGAAGGGCTGCTGCGGGTCCTTCGCCAGCTGGGCGTCCTCCAGGGCGAGTTCGGCCGCGGCCATGGCGAAGTGGGTGAACCGGTCGGTCTGCACCAGGAAGCGGTTCTCGATCAGCCCGGCGGGGTCGAAGCCGCGCACCTCGCCGGCCACCCGCAGCGGCAGGTGGGTGCAGCCCTCGCGGGAGACCGGGCCGAGCACGGCGGTGCCCTGCTGAACCGCCTTCCAGAAGGCGTCGGTTCCCACCCCGCTCGGCGCGACCACGCCCAGGCCGGTGATCACCGCCCGGCGCTCGTCCGGTTGCCGTGCCGGGTCACGCTGTCGGGTCATTGCGTCCTCCCGTCGGAGCGGGTGAGCACCACCGCGGACTGGAAGCCGCCGAAGCCGCTGCCGACCGAGAGCACGGTGCGCAGGTGCGCGGCGCGAGCGGTGCGCGGCACGTAGTCCAGGTCGCACTCCGCGTCGGGCGTCTCGTAGTTGGCGGTCGGCGGCACCACCCCGTGGGTCAGGGCCAGTGCGCAGGCGGCCAGTTCGATCGCGCCGATGGCGCCGAGCGAGTGCCCGACCATCGACTTGATCGAGCTCATCGGCACGGTGTAGGCGTGCGCGCCCAGTGAGCGTTTGACGGCCGCCGTCTCGTGCCGGTCGTTCTGCTTGGTGCCCGAGCCGTGCGCGTTGACGTAGTCGACGTCGGTGGGGTCGAGCTGGGCCTCGGCCAGCGCGCGGTCGATCGCCTCCGACATCTCCCGGCCCTCCTGGGTGAGGCCGGTCATGTGGTACGCGTTGCCGAAGGTGGCGAAGCCGCGGATCTCGCAGTAGATCCGCGCACCGCGGGCGCGGGCGTGCTCCAGCTCCTCCAGCAGCAGCACGGCGGCGCCCTCGCCGAGCACGAAGCCGTCGCGGTCGGCGTCGAAGGGGCGCGAGGCGTGCGCGGGGTCGTCGTTACGGGTGGAGGTCGCCTTGATCGCGTCGAAGCAGGCGACCGTGATCGGGGAGATCGGCGAGTCCGAGGCGCCGGCCACCACGATGTCCGCCTTGCCCTCGGCGATGGCGTGGAAGGCGTGGCCCACCGCGTCCAGCCCCGAGGTGCAGCCGGTGGAGACGGTCTGCACCGGACCGTGCGCGCCGATGTCCTCGGCGACCTCGGAGGCCAGCGCGCTCGGCGAGAAGGCGCGGTGCAGGTGGGCGCCCGCGCCTTGGTGGTCCACGTCCCAGCGGCCACCGCCGGCGCTGACCGCCACGTAGTCGTGCTCCAGCCGGGTGGTGCCGCCGACGGCCGAGCCCAGCGAGACGCCGATCCGCCAGGGGTCCTGCACCCCGAGGTCGAGCCCCGAGTCGCGCAGCGCCTCGGCGGCGGCGGCCAGCGCGAACTGCACGTAGCGGTCGGCGCGTTCGGCCCGCTCCGGCTCCAGGCCGCAGGCCATTGCGTCGAAGTCGCACTCGGCCGCGATCCGGGAGCGGAACCCCGCGGGATCGAAGAGGGTGATCCCGCGGGTCGCGGTCTGGCCGGCCGTGAGCAGGTCCCAGAAGGCCCGCACGCCTATCCCGCCGGGGGCCACCACACCGAGGCCGGTGACCGCGACGCGGCGCATCACGCCGTCGCTCCGGTCGGGTCGGGCGGCATCGACAGGGCACCGGCCACCTGGGTGGTGTCCTCGGTGTCGACGTGGCCGAGTTCGGGCCGCGGCGCCAGCGGCCCGAGGTGGAAGACCATCCGGGCCTCGGTGCCGCCGGTGTTGCGGAAGCGGTGGCGCACGTCGCGCGGGATCATCAGGCCCTGGTCGGGCCGCAGCGGGTGCGTCGCCCCGTCCAGGTCCACCTCCAGCTCGCCGCTGACGACGAAGACGAACTCCTCGGAGTACGGGTGGTAGTGCTCACCGATCCGCTCGCCGGGCTGGATGATCGCCAGCCCCATGAAACCGCTGGTGGCGCCGACGGTGGTCGGCGTGAGCAGGGCGCGCAGGTCGCCGCCGCGCCGCCGGTTGGGCTGCGTCTCGTCGAGGTGCACGATGCGTACGGGCTTGGCGGTCACGGGTCACTCTCCGGTGGCGGCGGACGCCGGGGCGGCGTGCGGGTCGGGGGACGGGGACTTGCGGTCAGTGACCAGGTCCATGGCACAGCCGTCCAGGAAGCGGGTGATCCCCGCCGCGGTCGTCAGGTCGGTGTCCGCGGGCAGGTCCAGGTGGCGGCTCAGCGCGGTCGGCGTGCTGCCAGGGGCCAGGCCCGCCGCCTGCGCGGGCGCCTGCCGGTAGGGCACCCGCAGGTCGACCAGGCGCACCAGCAGGCCGTCGCGCAGGAACATCGTGGCGGCGGCCAGCGGGTGCGTCGCGTCCCCGGCGGCCGACTTGTCCTGCTCGGCGAGCAGCTCGACGGCGGCGGCGCCGTGGCCGGGCCGCACCGGGTAGAGGAAGGCCAGACGGGTGAGTTCGCCCGTGGCGGACTCGCCGCCGGTGTGGTGCACCGCGGGCAGCGCCGCGCGGGCGAAGAAGGCCCGGGTGGAGGCCGGGTCGGCGAAGTCGCGGGCCTCCTCCAGGTACGGGTTGACCGCCTCCTCGACGGCCCGCACCTCGGGCTGCACCGCCACGTGCCGCAACGCGTTGCCCAGGTCGCCCTCCACCTCGACGGCCCGCACCACGCGGTTGCCGCGCATGAAGAGCGAGGTGCGGCAGAGCCGGGTGGTGCGGTCCACCTGGGCCTGCGGCGAGCGGTAGCCCGAGAGGATGTCGGCGACGGCCGCTTCGCTGCCGGGCTTGACCGTGAAGGTGAGCGCGTGGCGCACCACGCCTCCGTTGGCCAGGGGCGGCGTCGGCAGCGGGTCGGTGCGCCGGGTGGGGGGCCCTGCGCTGACCGCCGCGGTCCTGCGCAGGGGTGCGCCGGTCGGTCCGGGCGTCGGCTCGGGGGTCTCCCGGGCGATGACGAACCGCAGCGAGCGGGTGTCGCTGACGCACTGGTGGAGCGGTTCGACCACCTTGCGGTGGGCGGCGCTGTCCACCCAGCTCAGGAAGGGCTCGGCGCCCTCCCACTCGCTGGTGATCAGCCACTGCGAGGCGTTGCCGAGGGACTGGCACAGCTGGTCGCTGATGTGGCCGGGGACCTTGGCCACCTGGTGGCGGATCTGCTCGTAGGCGGCCAGGAAGCGCTGCTCCTGGCCGTCGTGCACGTCGAGCAGCAGCACGACGCGCAGCCGGGAGTCGGTGGCCGGGGTGAGGGGTGGGATGTGCCTGTCGGACAGGGTTGTCACGGTGCTAGTTCCTCTCGCTCGATCCCGGCCCTTGCACACGTTCCGGGGCCTGATCGCATGCGTTCGATACTACGTACCGCAACGATTCCCGCACGATGCGTGAGTCGCTCGGGTGAAGATCCGCTTCCGGTCGGCCGCGGCTGGGAATACGTAGGCCCCGGGCCGATTCGGAGCGTCGCGACGGCGGCGGCCGGGCCCCTTCCCCGTACGGCTGGAGAGACCTCATGACCTCGCAGGTCGACGACCGCGTGCCGGTCCTGATCGTGGGCGGTTCCCTGGTGGGGCTGTCCGCCTCACTGTTCCTCGGGCGCCTGGGCATCGAACACCTGGTGGTGGAGCGACATGCGCGCACCTCGCACCACCCGCGCGGACGCGGCAACAACGTGCGCACGATGGAGCTCTACCGGACGGCGGGGGTGGAGCAGCAGATCCGGCAGGCCGCCGCCGTGCTGGCCGAGAACCACGGCATCCTGCAGGCCGGCACGCTGACCGGCGCCGACCAGGAGTGGCTGTTCCGGGAGATCGACCCGGGCGGCGCGCTCTCCCGGCTCAGCCCCTCCGGCTGGTGCCTGTGCAGCCAGAACGACCTGGAGCCGGTCCTGCTGCGCTGCGCCCAGGAGTTGGGCGGCCAGGTGCGCTTCGGCACCGAGCTGGACTCCTTCGAGCAGGACGGCGCCGGGGTGACGGCGCTCGTCCGGGACCGGGAGAGCGGTCAGCTGCGCACGGTGCGCGCCGACTACCTGATCGCGGCGGACGGTCCGCGCAGCCCGGTGCGGGAGAAGCTGGGCATCGGGCGCACCGGGCAGGGCGACCTGTTCCACAACGTCAGCATCACCTTCACCGCCAAGCGGTTGGCCGACGTTGTGGGCGAACGACGTTTCATCGTCTGCTACTTGACCAATCCCGAGGGCGCGGGAGCGCTGCTGCCGGTGGACAACCAGCAGCACTGGGTCTTCCACGCGCCCTGGCACCCGGACCGCGGCGAGGAGTTGGCGGACTTCACCGACGAGCGGTGCGTGGAGCTGATCCGGGCCGCCACCGGCGTCCCCGACCTGGAGGTGGAGGTGACCGGCAGGGCGCCCTGGCACGCCGCCGAACGGGTCGCCGAGCGCTACGGCGAGGGCCGGGTCTTCCTCGCCGGGGACTCGGCGCACGAGATGTCCCCGACCGGGGCGTTCGGGTCGAACACCGGGATCCAGGACGCGCACAACCTCGCCTGGAAGCTCGCGGCGGTGCTGCGCGGCTGGGCGGGCCCGGGGCTGCTGGAGACCTACGACGCCGAGCGGCGCCCGGTGGCGTCGGCGACCAGTGCCCGCGCCTCGGCGCGCTCCGCCGAGCACCGCCACCCCGGGTACGAGGTCAGCCCCGGCACCGGGCGGCAGGCCGGCATGATGGCGGTGGTGCTGGGCTACCGCTACGACTCGACTGCCGTGGTGGACAGTGCGGCTGACGGATCGCCGGTTCCGCAGGACTTCCGGCCGATCGCCGAACCGGGCGGCCGGGCGCCGCACCTGTGGGTGCGCCGGGGCGGGGCCCGGGTGTCGACGCTGGATCTCTACGAGACCGCGCCGGTGCTGCTGAGCGGACCGGAGGGCGGGGCCTGGCACGCCGCCGGGCAGCGGGTGGCCGAGCGGCTGGGCGTGCCGCTCGCCTGCTACCGGGTCGGGCCGGATGCGCAGCACGACCTGGTGCCCGAGGACGGCGCCGACTGGGAGCGCCTGCACGGGGTGGCGGCGGACGGCGCGGTACTGGTGAGGCCCGACGGGTTCGTGGCCTGGCGGGCGCGCGGCTCGGCGGCCGAGCCGGAGCTGCTGCTGGCCGAGGTGCTGGGCCGGGTGCTGGACGTGCGCGCCGGCTGACCGCCGGGCGCACGACGGCGGGGGCGTCCGGACCGGGCGCCCCCGCCGTCGCGTGCTGACGGAGCGTCAGGTCACTTGGTAGCGACCGACCATGCCGCCCATCATGTGGTGGATGACGTGGCAGTGGTAGAGCCAGTCGCCGGGGTTGTCCTCCAGGTACTCGATGGTCAGCGTGGTGGAGGGGCCGATCATCTGGGAGTCCACCCAGTCCTGGTGGCCGGGACCGCCGCGCCAGCGGTGGCCGTGCAGGTGGAAGACGTGGAACTCCTGCCCCAGTGCGGCGATCCGCCACCGCACCCGGTCGCCCTCCCGCGCGGTGAAGGTCGGGGTGTTGCCGAGGAAGGCGCCGCCGTTGAAGAGGTTGAGGTTCTGGCCCAGGGAGGGGATGTCGGCCTTGTAGGCGTCGTGCAGGAAGAGCACGAACTCGCAGTCGACCTCGGGGGTCTGCTCGTCGGTGACCACCAGGACGCCGAACAGGCCGAGTTCGGCACCGATCTCCATCACCGGGTCGCTGGAGCTGAGCCGTTGGGACTCGTCCAGCCCGTACTCCTTGTGCGCGGGCCCTGTGCCCGCGCCGGCCGGCGCGGGGATCGACTGCGGGGTCGAGTGGTCGTGGTAGAGCCAGGTGCCCACCGAACTGGGCGGGCAGGCCCAGGTGTAGGTGTAGCTCTGGCCGAACGGGACGGCCGCGCCGGGCCGGTCGGGGTCGTCGGCCACCCAGCCGCCGTCGTTCTCCCGGTTGTAGCGCACACCGTGCGGATGGATGCTGTGCGGCCAGCGGTAGTGCGCGTCGTTGTTGCGGAAGTGCACCCGGATCAGGTCGCCGACCTCGGCGCGCAGCACCGGCCCTGGGACGCCCTGGTTGGCACCGAGTCCGTCGGGGCCGAGGTCGGCGTCGAGCGGGTGCTCCCAGTTCGGCGTGTAGGCGCGGAAGCCGACCGCCCAGAACGTCAGCCTGTCGGCGTCGACATGATGGCCCATCATGGCGTCGTGGCCGGTGGGCACCGGGTTGTGCCGGAAGGACTCGGCCTGGATCCAGTACTCGCGCACCCGGCCGCTGGGCCGGAAGGTGTCGGCGGCGAACGGGTCGTGGGCCTCCTGGCGCCGGACCGGTGCCGGGGTGCCCGCGGGGGCCGGGGCGGCGGACGCGGGCCCGGCGGTGCCGGCCAGCGCGGCGGCGGCGCCGCCGCCCAGCAGGGTCCGCACCACGGACCGGCGGCCGTGTTCGGTCCTGTCGTCTCGCTTCTCGTCTTGGGCCTGATCAGCCGACATGGGTCCCTTTCGGGTGGGGACGTGGAGCTGGGTGGGGATGGGGAGCCGGCCGGTGGGCCCGGCCACCGCTCCGCGGATCAGCAGTCCCGCCGAGGTTAGGCACACTCCGGCGTCGGGGCGGGGAGCTGACCGGCTGCTATCGCCCAGTCGGCCGAGCCGGTTGCTCCGAGGGTGCCGGTTGCTCCGGGGGCGGTGGTGGTCCGGGGCCGGTCGGGGTCGGGCCCGCATCGATAAGACAACCTTTCAACCTGCCAAAACATCGCTTGGTGATCTTGTTATGCATGGAAAAAGCTCGATTTGAACTAGGAATCTAAGCGTGTAAGGCTGTGCTGCCAGCCGTTACCAAGAGGTAACCCGCCGTGGCCGCTGCCCCGCCGACCTCAGGTCCGTGGTGGGTGCCGCACGGCGCGGAACAGGCCGAGCTGGCGATTCCCAGGGCCCCGGTGCTGACCGGTGCGGCCCTACCTTCGAGCTGGAAAGCGTTGGTGTCATGCAGAGCCGGACTGCCGATGTGGCGACCCTGCGAACCGAGATCGAGGAGCTGTGGGAGCGGCGGGACGAGATCCCGCTGGACGGCGCCGAGGCGGCGGCCGCCGTGGACGCGGCGATCGGGCTGCTGGACACCGGGCGGGCCCGGGTGGCGGAGCTGGTGGACGGTGAGATCGTGGTCCACGACTGGCTGAAGGCCGCGATCCTGCTGCTCTACAAGCAGGCCCAGCCGCAGCCCTCGCAGTTCGGGCCCTTCGAGTGCGCCGACAAGATCCCGCTGAAGACCGGCATCGCCGGCTCCGGGGTCCAGGTCTCGCCCGGTGCGGTGATCCGGCGCGGCAGCTTCCAGGAGCCCGGCGCGGTGGTGATGCCCAGTCACATCGGCATCGGCTCCTACGTCGGCGAGGGCACCCTGGTCGACTCCTGGGTCGGTATCGGCTCCTGCGCCCAGATCGGGCGCAATGTGCACCTGTCGGGCGGGGTGGGGCTCGGCGGCATGATCGAGCCGCCGATGGCCAGGCCCGTGGTGATCGAGGACGACGCCTTCATCGGCGCCCGCTCGATGATCTACAGCGGCGCCCGGGTCGGCGAGGGCGCCCTGCTCGGCGCCGGCTCGCTGCTGACCGACACCATTCCGGTCATCGACGCCGCGACCGGCGAGGAGCTCAGTCGCGGCTCGGTGCCGCCGTGGACCGTCGCGGTGCCCGCCAGCCGGCCGCGCGAGTTCGCCGGCGGCACCTTCGGCCTGCCCTGCCTGCTGGTGATCAAGCACCTGAAGAAGGGCGAGCGCCACGACAAGGCCAAGCTCAACGACGTGGTGCGCACCCAGCCGCCGGTGCTGAACCTCTGACGCCCCGTCGTCTGTCGCCGCGTCACATCTGAACCGTTCGAGGAGTACTTTCCCGTGTCTGCCAACGGAATCCTGCCGATACTCAAGCGCCACCCGGAACTCGGGGAGCTGCACGCCCGCCTGAGCGCCTTCCTGGACACCCATCTGCCCGTCCCGCTGTGCGAGGAGGCCGACCGGCCCGACTGGCTCGAGCTGCGCCGCAGGGCGGCCGCGGCCGGGCTCACCGGGGTCGACCTGGCGGACGCCGGTGCCGCCGTGCGGGAGGGGAGCGCGGCGGGCGGGCGGGTCGCCCAGGGGATGGCCATGTTCCTCGCGGGGGAGCGGGACTGCGACGCGCGCGAGGTCTTCAGCAGCGGGCACGGCGCGATGGCGCTGACCTACGGGACGCCCGAGCTGGCCCGGCTGGTCCACGAACAGGTGGTCGTCGACGGCAGGTTGGCCGGTGTCGCGTCCAGCGAGCCGCAGTCCGGATCGGACCTGCGCGGCTTTCGCGCCACGCTGGTCGACCACGGCGGCCACTACACGCTGTCGGGCTCCAAGGGGCTGATCAGCCGGGTCGAGGAGGCATGCGGGTTCGTCGTCTTCGCCAAGATCGTCACGGCCGCCCAGGCCGGCACCGTCGACCTGCGCGAGGTGCCGCTGTCCGCGGTCTGGCTGCCGATGGACACCAAGGGCGTGCTGACCGAGACCACCGACCCGCTGGGCATGCGGGGTTGGAGCTTCGGGCACCTGCACTTCGTGGACGCGCAGCTGCCCAAGGACCTGCTGCTCGGGGCGCCCGGCGAGGGCCGGCGGATCTTCGACACGCACTTCTCCGCCTGGCGGCTGATGATGTCGCTGGTCTGCCTGGGAGCCGCCGCAGCCGCGATCCAGGAGGCCGCGGACCGCACCCGCCGGCGCACCGTCGGGCGGCTGTCGCTGGCCGCCATCCCGTCCGTCGCCGCCCGGCTGGGAACGGCCGCGGCCGAGGTCGAGGCCGCCACCGCCTGGTGCTTCGCGCTGCTGGAGCGGATCGACCAGGGGGACGTGGACGCCGCCGCCTGCTCGGCCGCCAAGGCCCTGGCCACCGACGCGGCCTACCGCGCGGTGGACCTGGCCCTGCAGCTGCACGGCAGCGAGGGCTACACCCGGCGGACCCCGATGGAGAAGCGGCTGCGGGACATCCGCGGGCTGCGGATCGCGGACGGCCCCAACGACACGCTCTACAGCGTGCTGGCGCACGCCATGCTGACGGAGAGTCAGGAGCCGTTGCAGGCCGTGCCGTCCGAGTCCCTGCGACCGCTGGCCAGCCGCTGACATGGAGAGCCAGCCGAACCCCACCAGCGCCCCCTTCCGGTCCGAAATCGTCCAGATCCTGGAGGTGTTGGCCGCCGACCGCGAGCGGGAGGCGATCCGCCACCAGGGGCAGGTCCTGACCGCCGGCGAACTGCTCGACCTGACCCACCGGTTGGCCCGGGCCATGCAGGCCCGGGGCATCGGGCGGGGCCGGACCGTCACCCTGCTGAGCGGGAACCTGCCGGCCGCGATCGCCGCGCGCTACGCCGCGGGCCTGCTCGGCTGCCGGGTCAACCAGCTCTACACCAAGCTGCCCGCCGAGACCCAGGCGGTCATGGTGCGCGACGTCGAGACGCACACCCTGATCGTCGACCCGCCGCACGCCGAACGCGCCGCCGAGCTCACCGCAGCGGCCCCGGTGGCCGGCGTCCTGGCCCTCGGGCCGGCGGCCGGCACGACCGACCTGCTGGCGCTGGCCGCCGAGCAGTCGGCCGGCCCGTTCGCCAGCCTGGCGCGCCCGCAGGACGTGCGGACCATCCGGCACTCCGGTGGCACCACCGGCCACTCCAAGGGCATCTGCGTCAGCTACGGGCAGGTCCGGCCGTTCGGTCCCGACCTGCCCGGCGAGCCGGGCCGGCCGCCGCGGCTGCTGGTCTGCACCACTATCGCGCACGCGGCCGGGCAGATGGCCGACAAGGTGCTGCGAGCCGGCGGCAGCGTGGTGCTGCTGCCGGAGTTCGACGCGGCCACCGTGCTGGCGGCGATCGAGAGCGAGCGGATCACCGACCTGTTCCTGATGCCGCCCCTGCTCTACCAGCTGATCGACCACCCGGCCGCGGCGCGGACCGACACCAGCAGCCTGCGACGGCTGAGCTACGGCGGCTGCCAGGCCTCCCCGGCACGGATCATCGACGCGCTGCGCCTGCTCGGGCCGGTCCTCGTCCAGCTCTACGGGCAGCACGAGGCGGGCATCATCAGCGTGCTGGCCGCCGAGGACCACGACCCGCTGCGCCCCGAGCGACTGCTCTCGGTGGGCCGGATCGCGCCCGGCTACCAGGTGGTGATCCGCGACGAGGCGGGCCGCGAGCTGCCCGCGGGCACGCCCGGCGAGATCTGCGTGCGCTCCGACACCCTGATGCAGGGCTACTGGAAGCAGCCGGAGCTGACCGCCGAAGCGGTCCGGGACGGCTGGCTGCACACCGGCGACATCGGCCGGCTGGACCAGGACGGCTACCTGACCATCGTGGACCGGCTGAAGGACCTGATCAACACCGGGGGCGGGCACGTCTACACCTCCGAGGTGGAGGACCTGCTCAACTCCCACCCCCAGGTCCGCCAGAGCGCGGTCTTCGGTGTCCGGGACGCGGACCAGGTGGAGCGGGTGCACGCGGTGGTGGTGCCGGTGACGGGCGCCGCGGTCACGGCGGAGGAGCTGCGTGCCCTGGTGCGCGAGCGGCGCGGGGTGACGCACGAGCCGGCCCGGATCGGCTTCGCCGAGGCGCTGCCGCTGACCGACGCGGGCAAGCCGGACAAGAAGGTGCTGCGGAGCCTGGCCGAGCAGGCCTTGGCAGGTGCGGTGGACTAGTGCCGGCCCCGGCCCAGCCTCCGCCCGTTTCCGCATGGGGAGTGGGCCCCCATGTTCCTGGCGGACCAGTGGGGGTCGCGTGGTGGAAATATGGGGGCCGGCACCCGATGTGCGGGTCCGGGTCCGGGTCCATGCTGCTGACGGAAGGTCAGTGGCACATCGACCCAGGAGAAACCGATGGGTGAGCCCGTGCGAGTCAGCATCGTAGCCCTGGATCCGGTGCTGGAGGCCGGCACCAGGAGCACCTTGCAGAGCAGCGCCGATGTCGCGGTGGCGCTGCCGACCGAAGCGGCCGAGGTCGCCGTCGTCATCGTCGACCGAATCGCCCGGCAGGCACTGGACGTGGTGCGCGCGACCCGGAACGCACCGCACCGCCCCGAGGTCGTCCTGGTGGCCACCGACCTGGCGCCCACCGAGGCGGCGCAGGCGATCGCGGCGGGCGCCCGCGGGCTGCTGCGCCGCACCGAGGCGAGCGCGGACCGGCTGGCCAGGACCGTGCTCGCGGCGGCCGGCGGCGACTGTACGGTGCCGCCGGAACTGCTGGAGGGCCTGCTCGACCTGGGCGCCTGTCCGCCGGGGACGGGCGCCCGGGCCACGTCGGCCGGGGCCGCGGGCGCTCAGGGTGAGAAGGCCAGGGGCGGGCCCGGTGCGCAGCCGCCCCGCGGCGCCGCCGGCCTCAGCGAGCGCGAGCGGGCGGTGCTGCGGCTGGTCGCGGACGGGCGCGAAACAGGGGAGATCGCCCGCGAGTTGTGCTACTCGGCGAGGACGGTGACCGCCGTGGTGCACGACGTGACCCAGCGGTTCGGGCTGCGCAACCGGGCCCACGCGGTGGCGTACGCGCTGCGAGCGGGGCTGCTGTGATCGGCGCCGCGCTGCTGGGGGGCGCGGCGCCGACGAGTGGCACGGTGCGGCTCGCGCCGGACGGTGCCGGGGCGGGCCGGTTGCGGGTCCGGGTGGACGCGAGCGATGCGGCCGTGCGCGAGGCCGTGGTCAGCAGGCTGCGGCACGGCGGCCTCGCGGCGCTGCCCGATCCCGGCCGGGGGCCCGGCACCGTGGTGGTGGCGGCGGGGTGCACCGTGGACGACGCGATCGACGCCTGCCGGGTGAGCCTGCGCGACGGCGAGGTGCGCCTGCTGGTCGTCGCGGACGTGCTGTCGCCCAGCGGGGTGCTGCGGGCCGTGCGGGTCGGGGCACGGGCGATGCTCCAGTTGGCCCAGGCCACACCGGAGCGGCTGGTGGCCGCCGTGCACTCCGCGCACCAGGGGGACGGGCGGTTGCCGCACGGGGTGCTGGTCGCGCTGCTCGACGGCGTCGCCGGGGCCGCCGGGGCCGGGGCGGCGGATCCGACACCCGGGACGGGCGCCGTGCCGCTCACCGCCCGGCAGACCGAGGTGCTGGCGCTGATGGCCGAGGGGCACGGCAACGCGGCGATCGCCCGCGCGCTGTGCTGTTCGGAGCACACCGTGAAGAACGTGATCTACGAGCTGATGGCCCGGCTCCAGGTCCGCAACCGCTCGCACGCGGTGGCGCACGCCGTTCGTACCGGACTGATCTAGTGCCGCGTCAGGCAACCTTCGCCCCGTCAGGCACCCCGCGCTACCGATCCTGCTGCGCGTTTGTCCCTACCCCCGGTCGGTGCGGCCGGGCAGGCTGGGTCGACGTCAGCGCAGGGTCGTGGGGACGGCCCTGGCTGGCGTCACCTTTCCGGTCGCGCCCGGGCGTGGTGGGCCGGTTGCCGCCGTCGTCACCGGCGGCAACACGGCCACGGCGCTCAGCCTGACGAGCGCTGGAACAGGCGCAGCGGTATCGGCCCGCGGTGCAGCACGTGCGGGACGTCGCCCCAGGGCAGGCCGGGCTCGTCGGGGGCCAGGGTGCGCAGCCGGGCCAGCGCGCGGTCGGTCACCTGGGAGACCGCCCGCAGGGTCGCGGTGGTGAGCGGGAGGTAGTCGTCCTCGTCGGCCGGGTCCGCGCTGAGCCGGCCCCGGGTGAGCCGCATCAGCCGTACGCAGCACCGCCGCGGGTCAAGCAGGGCGGCGTCCAGAGTCCACATCCGCGGGTCAGCCACCGCCCGTCCGGCGCTGCGCATCGCGCCGAACAGGAGCGTGGAGTCGACCGGTGAGAGGAAGACGACGTCCGTCCACGCGCAGTCCAGTGGGAGCACCCGCTCGCGCAGCCGCTCCTCCCGGCCCTGGTACTTGGCGAGATGACGGGCGTACAGGTCCGGGTAGGGGGCCTTCAGGGCGGAGAGCGGCAGCAGGTCCTCGCCGCGGGGATCCTTGATCGCGGTGTGGAAGAGGGTGCCGCGAGCGGCCGGCACGGGGCCCTGGTCGGGCCGGGGGACGTCGAGTTCGGTGGGCATGAAAAAAGCGTCGCGCCACCTCGTGGTGACGGACGCCTCATAAGAATTATATCAGGTGCGGGGTGGCGCGGGCCAGGAAAGCGGTTGATCGGACCAGCTCGCCTGGTTAGGCTCGCGGAGATCATCTTCCGAAAACCGAAGGTCGTGCCATGGAACTGAGCAACCGTCACACCCTCCTGATCGGCGCCGCCACCGCCGCGCTCGCCGCCGCGGCCGTCGTGGGGGTGAGCGCGGGCGAGCAGTCGGGGAACACCCACGGCCTCGTGGTGGAGGCGCACATGGCGATATCGGCCCCGGTCGCGGGTGCCGCGCCCGCCGACGCCGCCGACGGCCTGGTCGTGCCCGACCATATGGCGCTGGCCGACCACATGGCGCTGGTGGTGCCCGACCACATCGCGATCTCCTGAAGGTACCGGCGCCCTGAACACCATGGTCGAGAAGCCGGGCGATCCCACGGCCCGGCTCATCGCCGAGACCGCCGAACGACTGGTGCGGCTCTGGGCCTCCCGGTCCGAGCTGCACCACCCGGGCTGGGGGCGCCCGTTCCGGCCGCTCGGTGAGCTGCTGCCCGAGCAGGACACCGAGTTCGCCGCGCAGAACCCACAGATGGTGCCGCTGCTCTGGTATCCCGCGCTCCGCCACGGCAGCAGCCGAGCGCCCGTGGTCGACGTCTTCGACCACCTGCCCGCGGAGCTGGGCCCTGCCCTGCCCCGGCGCCAGGAGCTCTCGCGCATCTACAGCTGGGCGCTGGCCTCGCGCACCGCGCTGGACTGGATCGCCGAGTGCCTGGACGGGCGTGGCCTGCTGGAGGTGGGCGCCGGCAGCGGCTACTGGGCGTGGCTGCTGCGGGCCAGGGGCATCGACGTGCTGGCCACCGACGCGGCGTCCGGTACCGAGCAGAACGGCTGGACCGACCGGTTCCAGTTCACCGCGGTGCGCCCGGGCGGGGCCGCCGAGGAGGCCGCCGCACACCCGGACCGGGTGCTGGCCCTGCTCTGGCCCCCGTACCGTGACCCGATGGCCGTCGACGCCCTGCGCACCTACCGGGGGCCCGGTGTGCTCTACCTCGGCGACCGCCCCGGCGGGATCTGCGCCGAGCGGTCCTTCTTCACCGAACTGGCCACCCACTGGCGCCCGTTGTCGCACTGCCCGCTGACCCTGCGCTGGCTCGGCAACCGGGACGTGGCCACCTTCTTCGTGCGGCGCTGACGGTCCGCCCTCGTCGTGCGGCGCCGACGGCCGGCGCCGCACCGGTGCCGGGCCCTGGGTGAGGGGGCCCGGCTGCCGGGGCGCCGCCGGTCAGTCCAGTTCCACCTCGAAGTCCCAGGTGGCCAGCGGCTTGCCCGCCGCGTTCCAGGTCAGCGTCGAGTGGCCGGCCGCGAAGGTGCCCGACAGGTGGAGCACGCCGTCGTGGCCAGGATCGACGGTGACCGAGGCGTTGTCGGCGGTGAGCGGGATGCCGTGGCCGAGCTCGTCGGTGGCCGTCAGGTCCTGCGCGCTGAGCTGCTGCTGTCCGGCCGTCAGGTGCAGGGTGACGGTGAGGGAGCCGGCCGACTGGCTGGCCGGTGCCGCGCCCGGTGCGGGGTCGCTGTTCGCCAGCTCGGGCCCGGTCGCGGTGATCTCGCCCTGTTCGGCGCCCAGGTCCAGGTGGACCCGGTCGCCCATCGCGACCAGCTGGGCGTGCCCGGGGGCGGCGGTCACCACGATCGGTGCGCCCGGGGCGCTGGGGATCGGCACCCGTCCCAGGTCCTGCTTCGTCGAACCGGCGCACCCCGCCGCACCGAGCAGCAGCGCGGTCAGCAGCAGGGGCAGCGCACGGCCTCGGCTGCTGGAGCGGTCGGTCACTTGCCGGCTCCGGGCTTCAGGCTGTCCTCGGCGGCCGAGGCCCCGGTGAAGTCGGGCGCGACCACGGCGGGCTGGTCCTTCGGCTGCTGGCCGGTGGCCGACCAGACGCCGTTGCTGCCCATGGCGGCGGGCTGCATCGCCTTGCCGCTCGGGTTGTTGTACACGTCGGGGCCGAAGGCGCGCAGGCCCGGCGTGGCGGCGTAGCCGAGGTGGCCGTGGCCGTCGGTGCCGCCCTTGGTGACGTGGAAGAGGTCCTCCATGCTGCGCAGCCAGGAGTAGTGGTTGTAGGGCTGGTCGCTGATCGTGCCGGGCTTGATGTAGCGCGAGATCAGCAGCGAGCCGGTGATCCCGCCGCCGGGGGTGGTGTCCTGGCCGAAGGCCTGGTCGCCGGGCTGCGGGGTGTTCGGCCCGGGCAGCTCGTTGCAGCAGGCGACCACGGACTGCGCCGTGTCGGTGGGGGTGTTGAGGGTGGGGTCGCTGTTGCCGGTGTAGTCGGCGCCGGAGTTCCCGTAGAGCTTGTAGGGCGGGAACGCCTCGTCGAAGGTGATGTCGATCATGCCGTTGTCCTGGAAGGCCGGCGAGGCCATGATCTGCGGGATCCACTTCTCCAGGAACAGGTCCGAGGCGTACAGGCCGCCCTGGTGGTTGTTCGGGTCGCCCGATCCGTTGTCGCCCTTGCAGGTGGAGTCGTGCGCGTCCGAGCAGTTGTCCGGGGTGATCCAGGAGAACTCGGGCGTGGTCGCCTCGCTCTTGAGGTCCTGGGCCAGACCGCTGAGGGCGGCGTGCCCCGGCTCGGCCGGGCGGCCGTCCAGCGGCACGACCTGGGCACACTCCTGCGGGTCGTCGATCAGCGAGTGGAACCAGGCGGTCGGGTTGTGCTTGGGCACGTACTGGTCCTGGGCGGTGGCGCCGCCCGGGTCGACCACGCCGGCGCCGGACGGGTCGCCGGGGGTGCCGCACTTGTACGGGTCCTCGCGGCCCGGGGTGTTGCCCATGTCCTGCATGTACGCCTTCCAGCTGACGTTCTTGTCGTCGAGCTGGTTGAAGAGGGTGTAGACCGAGTCCGGGTAGACGCAGCCGGTGGCGGCGTGGGTCTGGCCGTCGGCGGCCGGGGTGCCGGGCGCGACGTCCTGGTACTGCGGGCAGTCGTTCTGGGTGGCCGGCGCCGGGGCCTGGCCGCTGACCGCGCTGATGTAGTTGTCGAGGCTGTAGTGGCCGGTGCCGTAGTACTGGCGCAGCAGTTCGCCGTACTGCGGCAGCGTCTTCCACAGGTAGCTGTTCTGGTTCAGGCCGGTGAACGAAGCCTCGTAGGATTTGTTCTCCAGCATGATCATCCAGACATGCTTGATCTTCGGCGGCTGGAAGTGGTGCGAGGCCGCGACCGCCGTGCCGCTGCCGCCGACCAGCCCCGCGGCTGCCAGTGCTCCCGCCACCAGCGTCGCGGCTATCCGCGGGCGTCGGCCCGTGCTCATCCGGCGCAGCCGGATTCCCCTGAGATTCATGGCCATATACTGGCATGAACATTGCATATAGGGGCAATTGAGGTCGCGTCAGTCCTGGGGGTCCGGGTCCGGGTCCGGGTCCGGCCGGCGGCGCGGCAGCGTGGTGGCCAGGGCCAGGACGGCGAAGGCCAGCAGGGTCAGCGCCGCGGTGCGGGCGCCGCCGGCGCCGGGCACCAGGTGCAGCGCGAGCGTGACGGCGGCCACGCCGATCGCGGTGCCGAGGCCACGGGTCATGTTCACCATGCCGCCGCCGGTGCCCGCCGAGGTGCTCGGGACGGCCCGCATGACCAGGGTGTTGTTGGCGGGGATGAAGGTGCCCAGGGCCAGTCCCAGCAGCGCGAGCGGGTAGGGCAGCAGCGCGGCGTGCTGGGGCAGCACGGTGAGCAGCAGCAGGGCCGCCACGCAGCCCGCGGCGCCCAGGCGGCTGCGCCGGGTGTCGTCCCAGCCGGCCGGCAGCAGCCGGTCGGCGGTGGTGGCGGCGAGTGCGAAGCCGACCGGCAGCGCGGTGAGGACCAGGCCGGTGGCCAGCGGCGTGGCGCCGTGCCAGGAGAGCACCACCGGCACCAGGACCAGTGGCCCGAAGAGCACCAGGTAGCCGCAGAGCCCCGCCAGCAGCCCCGGGCCTATCCGCCCGGAGCGCAGCAGGGTCAGGTCGACCAGCGGGTTGGCGCAGCGGGCCTGCCGCCGGACGAAGGCCCAGCCGGCCAGCCCGGCGAGGCCCAGCAGCGCGGCCGTGCTCCAGCCGGGCAGGCCGAGGCCGGAGGCGACGGAGAGCGCGAGCAGCGCGCCGGTGGTGGCGGTGGCCAGCAGCAGCACCCCGGTGGTGTCGATCCGGCTGGTGCGCACACAGCCGCGGGTGCGGGGCAGCAGGTAGTGGCCGGCGACCAGTGCGGCGATCCCGATCGGGACGTTCACGCCGAAGACCCAGCGCCAGCCCAGGGTGGCGACCAGCGCCCCGCCCACGGTGGGGCCGAGCGCGAGGCCGATGGCCTGCCCGGCGGCCTGGATGCCGAGGGCGGCGCGCATCCGGCCGGGCGGCGCGCTGGTGGTGACCAGAGCGACGCTGTTG
Source organism: Kitasatospora sp. NBC_01302 (assembly GCF_035976515.1). NCBI lineage: Bacteria > Bacillati > Actinomycetota > Actinomycetes > Kitasatosporales > Streptomycetaceae > Kitasatospora > Kitasatospora sp. NBC_01302. The sequence goes on along the minus strand of NZ_CP108404.1, from coordinate 1,209,362 downwards.
GCCTGCATCAGCGCGGCGCCGACGGCCTGGACGACGCGGAAGCCGACCAGGGCGGCCAGCGTGGGCGCGAGCCCGCAGGCGGCGGAGGCGGCGGTGAAGACGGCGAAGCCGTAGAGGTACATCAGCTTGCGGCCGTGTACGTCGGACAGCTGCCCGACCGGGACCAGCAGCGCGACCAGGGCCAGCAGGTAGGCGAGCGAGACCCACTCGACGCCGGCCAGCGAGCTGTGGAACTGGGTGCGCAGCGAGTGGTAGGTCAGGGTGACGATGCTGGCGTCGAGCTGGCCCATGAAGGCGCCGAAGCAGACGGTGCCCACGGCCAGCCGCCAGGCCCAGGGGTGCTCACGGACGGCGTCGGGACGTGGGCGTTCGGTGGTGAGCAGGGTGCGCAGGCGCGGCGCCGACGGGCGCGGCCGGTGCTGCCTGTGCTCGCTGAGCGCCATGGTGACGTCCCCCAGGGGGTGGGCCGGGCCGGAACGGCTCGGCTGGCTCGGCCTTCGAGCCTCGTGACCCACGCCCGCACACCCGAGCGGGCGCACCCGGACGTGGGCACGTCACCAGATTACATCTGCGGCAGACATATTCGGTAGGGGAGGTTGTCTGGGTGGGACGGACCGCTCAGTGCGCGGCCTCCGTGGGCTCGGTGGCCGCGGTGGCTTCGGCGGCGTCCGTGGACTGCGCGACTTCGGCCGCCATGGGCTCGGGTGCCGGCCGGTTGCGGGTGAGGACCAGGTAGGCCACCGCGCCGAGGAAGACGATCAGCGCCGTCCAGTCGTTCAGCCGCAGGCCCAGGATGTGGTTGGCGTGGTCGTCGCGCAGCGCCTCCACCCAGCCGCGGCCGACCGTGTAGGCGGCCACGTACAGCGCGAAGAGCCGTCCCGAGTGCAGGCTGAACCGGCGGTCGGCCCAGAGCAGCAGGGCGACCACGCCCAGGTCCCAGAGCGACTCGTAGAGGAAGGTCGGCTGGTAGGTGGCGATGTCCGGGGTGGCCGGCGGGCGGTGGGCCGGGTCGATCAGCAGGCCCCAGGGCAGGTGGGTGGGGTCGCCGTAAAGCTCCTGGTTGAAGTAGTTGCCCCAGCGGCCGATCGCCTGGGCCAGGATCAGGCCGGGTGCCAGCGCGTCCGCGTACGTCGCCAGCTTGATGCCCCGGCGCCGGCAGCCGATCCAGGCGCCGACCGCGCCGAGCGCCACCGCGCCCCAGATGCCCAGGCCGCCGTCCCAGATGTACAGCGCCCGGATCGGCTGCTCGCCGGCCTTGAAGTACAGCTCCGGGTCGGTGATCACGTGGTACAGCCGGCCGCCGACGATGCCGAACGGCACCGCCCAGACCGCGATGTCCGAGATGTCGTCCGGGTTGCCGCCCAGCACCGCCCACCGCTTGCGGGTCAGCCACACCGCGGCGGCGATGCCCGCGATGATGCACAGCGCGTAGGCGCGGATCGGAAAGGGGCCCAGGTGCCAGACGCCTTGGGAGGGGCTGGGCAGATACGCCAGGTGATGCATGCGGGGCCGTTTCCCTTGCCGGCTGGGGCGCGGTGGTGGTCCCGCCGCGCGAGGGGCACCACAGTACCTCGGGGCCCGAACGACTCCGGAGCAGCACTGTTCCCCTCCGGGTCTGTTGACTGATGAGCCATCATGTTTGAAAATGTTGGCATCGGATGCGGTGTGGCACTTCGGCCCCGGTCCGCGCGGGCCGACCCGGCGCCCGGAGCCCTCGGAGGAGCGTGAAGTGGGCATGCCCATCGGCGAGTTGGCCGGTCGCACGGGGTGCCGCATAGGGTTGACCGGGTGACCAGCCGCGACGGGATCGATCGCACCGTGGGCGAGTCCGGCGGGCGCAGGGGCGGAAAGGGAGCAGTACAGGTGTCTGAGAACAGCAACCTCCTGGCGGAGCAGCGCCGCGCGCTGATCGTCGACGAGGTGCGGCGGCAGGGCGGGGTGCGGGTCAACGAACTGACCCGCTGGTTGAACGTGTCGGACATGACCATCCGCCGGGACCTGGACGCGCTGGCCGGGCAGGGGATGCTGGCCAAGGTGCACGGCGGCGCCGTGCCGGTGCTGGAGGCCAGCACCCACGAGCCGGGCTTCGAGGCCAAGTCGGGGCTCGAGCCGACCGCCAAGGAGGCCATCGCCCGGGAGGCCGCCCGCCTGGTCGCACCGGGCAGCGCGATCGCGCTGTCGGCGGGCACCACCACCTACTCCCTGGTGCCGCACCTGCTGAAGGTGGCGGGGCTGACGGTGGTGACCAACTCGCTGCGGGTCGCCGACGCCTTCGAGCACGCGCTGCGCCAGGGCGGACCCGGCGTCCACCCGGCCACGGTGGTGCTGACCGGCGGGGTGCGCACGCCCTCGGACGCGCTGGTGGGTCCGCTGGCCGACCGCGCGATCAGATCGCTCCACTTCGACCTGCTCTTCCTCGGCTCGCACGGCATCTCGGTCACGGCCGGCCTGTCCACCCCGAACCTGGCGGAGGCCGAGACCAACCGCTGCTTCATCGCCTCGGCGCGCCGGGTGGTCGCGGTGGCCGACCACACCAAGTGGGGGACGGTGGGCCTGTCCAGCTTCGCCCGGCTCAGCGAGGTCGACACCCTGGTGACCGAGGCACCGCTGCCGGAGGAGATCCGCGCGGCGGTGGCCGAGCAGGTCCGCGAGATCGTCATCGCCCACGGGTGAACCCGGGCAGCGCGAGGCGCCCCGCCGGTGAACCGGCGGGGCGCTCTTTCGTCGGGCTCGGAAGGGGGTCAGCCCTTGTTGGCGCCCAGGGTCAGGCCCGAGACGAACTGCTTCTGGAGGGCGAAGAAGACCACCAGGGTGGGGATCGCCACGATCAGGGCGGCGGCCGAGATCAGGTTGTTGTTGACGAAGAACTCGCCCGTGAGGTTGTTGAGCGCGGCGGTGATCGGCCGGTTGTCGCCGGTCTGCATCAGCACGGTGGCCCAGAAGAAGTCGTTGTAGATCCAGGTGAACTCCAGCGTGGCCAGCGCCGCCAGCACCGGGCGGCACAGCGGGAGCACGATCTGCCAGTACTGCCGCCAGGCGGAGGCGCCGTCCACCAGCGCGGCCTCGCCGAGTTCGGCGGGGATGGTGCGCATGTAGTTGGAGAGCACGAAGGCGCAGAAGCCGGTCTGGAAGGCGACGTGGATCAGGATCAGGCCGATGAAGGAGTCGTCCAGCTTGCCGGAGGCGGCCAGCCAGTCGGGCAGCGGGATGAGCTGGTAGAGCTTGTAGAGCGGGGTGATGATCGCCTGCTGGGGGAGCAGGTTGCCAGCGGTGAAGATCATCAGCAGCGCGATGTTGATCCGGAAGTCGTACCGGGCGACCACGAAGGCCACCATGCTGGCCAGCGCCAGCGTGATGAGCAGTGCCGGCACGGTGATGATCATCGAGTTCCAGAAGTACCGCGGCAGGTCGGCCTGGGTCCAGGCGGCGGTGAAGTTGGCGAAGCCGTAGTGGCCGCCGACCGAGACGTAGCCGTGTTTCGCGGTGTCCTGGTAGGGGCGCAGCGCCGTGTAGAAGGCGTAGAGCAGGGGCGCCAGCCAGACCAGCGAGGTGCCGATCAGGAACAGGTGCAGCAGGATCCGACCGGTGCGCGGCGGCCGGGCGGCCGTCCTGCCGTGCTCCGCCGCGGAGTTCGCGAGGCTGCCCCGGGACAGCGGGCCCCGGGGGTGTGGGCGCCGGTCCATGGCGGCGGTCATCCGCGCTGGTCCTTTCGGAAGACGGTGATCAGGTAGGGCACGATGAAGACCATCGAGATGAGCAGCAGGATGGTGGCCAGTGCGGAGCCGAAGCCGATCCGGCTGGCCTCGCCGATGATGTTGTCGGTCACCAGCACGGAGAGCAGTTGGAGTCCGTTGGTGCCCTTGTTGACCACGTAGACGATGTCGAAGGCGCGCAGCGACTCGATCACGGTGATCACCAGGACCACCACGTTGATCGAGCGCAGCGCCGGCCAGACCACGTGGCGGAAGGTCTGCCACTGGTTGGCGCCGTCGAGCGCGGCGGCCTCCTTCATGGCGGGGTCCACGCTCTTCAGGCCGGCCAAGTACATGATCATGATGTAGCCGGTCTGCCGCCAGCAGGCCATCACCAGCACGGCCCAGATGTTGAGCTTGGGGTCGCCCAGCCAGTCGATCATGCCGTGCTGACCGGCGTGCCCGGTCAGGTTGTTGATCAGTCCCTGGGTGGGGGAGAAGATCAGCTCGGTCATGAAGCCGATCAGCGCGAGCGAGAGGACCACCGGCAGGAAGAGCACGTTCTGGTACAGCCGGGAGAAGCGGATCTGCTTGTCCAGCTGGACGGCGAGGAAGAGGCCGAAGGGCGCGGGCAGGCAGAAGAAGACCGCCAGCCAGAGCAGGTTGTGCTCGACGGCCGGGGTGAACTGCGGGTAGATGGTGAAGATGGTCCGGTAGTTCTGCAGCCCGATCCAGTGGATCGTGTCGATGCCACCGATCCCCGGCCAGCTGGAGAACGACAGGACGACGGACAGCAGCGCCGGGAGCCAGACGAAGCCGACCGTCAGCACGGTGGGCACGCCCGCCATCAGGGTGAGCGTCAGCCGGTCCCGCGGTGACAGGCGCCGTGGCCTGCTGCGTATGCGCTCGGTGGGTTTGCGGTCCGGTGCAGTCATGCGCGTCCTCGATGCTGTGCAGGTGTCGGTACGTGGCTGGCCGGGCGGGACCGGCCGGGTGGGTCAGCCGTTGGCGGCCCAGATGGTCTTGGCCTGCTTGTCGATGTTGGAGAGGATCCCGGCGGCGCCGTCGGGGCTGTTCAGGAACTGCTGGATGGCCGGCAGCATCACCGGGTCGGCGAAGTCCGGACGGGTGTCGCGGTCCATGAACTGCGAGAGGTGCTTGGCCCCTTGGATCAGCTGCACCGAAGCGGCCTGCGGGGCGGTGTACTTGCTGGTGTCCACGCCGGCGGCGGTGGCGATGTCGGCGGGGTTGGAGCCGAGCCAGGTCTGCTGCGCGGCGGCGGTGCCCAGGTAGGAGAGCACGGTCTGGGCGCCGGACTTGTTCTTCGGCGACCTGGACATCATGAAGCCGTCGATCGGGGCCTCGACCGCGTCCTGGCCGTAGCTCGGGTTGATCTCGGGGAAGGCGAAGAAGCCGAGGTCGTCGGCCTGGGCGCCGGTGAAGATGGTGCCGATCTGGTCCAGGCCGAGCACCATCATGCCGGCCTGCTTGTCGAGCAGCTGCTGCGCGCCCTCCTGCCAGGTCAGGCCGAGGAAGCCGGGGGAGTAGTACGGGATCAGCTCGCGCCACTGGTCGAAGACGGCCTTGACCTGCGGGGTGTTCCACTTGGTGCCGTTGCGCATCAGGTCGATGTGGAAGTCGTACCCGTTGATCCGCATGTTGAGGTAGTCGAAGGTGCCCATCGCGGGCCAGCCGTCCTTGTCGGTGAAGGCCATCGGGATGAGCCCGTCGCCCTTCATCTTCTTGGCCAGGGCTATGAAGTCGTCCCAGGTGGTGGGCGCGGTGTAACCCTTGCTGGCCCACAGGCTCTTGCTGTAGTAGACGGCCCAGGGGTAGTAGTCGAACGGCACGAAGTAGTAGTGGCCGTCCGCTCCCTTGCTCTGCGCCTTCATCGCGTCGGTGTAGTTGGCGCCGATCTTCGCCCACACGTCGTCGACGTTGCTGAGCAGGCCCTGGGCGGCGAAGAACTGCATGCGCTCGCCGGCGAACCAGCTGAACACGTCCTGCGGGTTGCCCTGCAGGTAGGTGGTGATGTTCTGCTGGAAGGTGTTGTGGTCGACCCAGTTGACGTTGACGGTCAGTCCGGTGCTCTGCTGCACCTGGGTGAAGAGGGTCTGGTACGCGCCCTTGGGCTCGGGGATCGCGGCGTTGGAGCCGAGCGTGACGGTCTTGGGGTCGCCGGAGCCGCCGGAGGAGCTGCTGCACGCGGTGAGGAACGAGGGCACGGCGATCGCACCCGTGGCCATGAGAGCCCCGCGCAGCAGTGAGCGCCGTGTGAACGACTGTGTGAACGTGTCGGGTGCTGCGGACGTGGACTGCCGGTTCTCGGCAGAGGGCTGGGCCATGGCCCCTCCTGGGGGTGCGAATGAAACAGAAACCAACGTGAGCGTTCAGATATCACCAACAGCGGGGGAGTGTGTCAAGGCTCTGGGCGCGACCAATCTGCGACCGCCCGGCTGCCGCCCGGCGCCCTCGGCGGCCCGGCTCGGCGGTGATCGGCGGGCGCTGCTCCCGGCGTAGGGGCTGACCTGCGCTGTTGTCAGCAGGTGGCGCGCGGCGCCGATCACGTGCGGGGAGTCGGGCCTCCGGTGCCGCGGTTCGGCGCGGGCATCGTGATCTAATCGCGACCCGAGCGCGGCGGCGGCCTGCCGAGGCTGCGGGATCCCTTGACACCCCTCCGGCGCTGCGTTCTTATGTGGGCAGATCCGTTTGGAAGTGTCCGATTCTGGTGTTCCTTGCGGATTCCACCGCCGGCTGACAGCCAGTCAGACCGGCTCCGCTGTGGCTCGGTCCCATCCGGTCCCCACCCCTGGAGACACCGTGTCCTTCACCTTCACCGCCCGGCTGAGCCGTCGGCTCGCCCGGGCGGCCCTCGCCGCGGCGCTGGCCGGCGCGGCGATCCCGGCCGCCCTCGCGGGCGCCGCGCCCGCGCACGCCGAGGCCAATGGCGTCGCGGCCACGCCCCCGATGGGCTGGAGCAGCTGGAGCTACCTGCGCAGGACTCCCACCGAGGCGAACATCGAGGCCCAGGCCAAGGCGATGTCCACCAGTGGCCTGGTCGCGCACGGCTACCGCTACGTCAACATCGACGACTTCTACTACCTCGACCCCACGACCACCGTGGACGCCAACGGGCGCTGGGTCACCGACCCGGCGAAGTTCCCGGACGGCATGGGCGCGGTCGGCGCCTACGTCCACAACCTGCACGAGCAGTTCGGGATGTACCTCACCCCGGGCATCCCGGTCGCCGCCTACAACCAGAACACCCCCATCCAGGGCACCGCCTACCACGCCCGGGACATCGTCTCCGACACCATCGACCACGAGACCAACTACAACTTCGGCAACGGCTCGATGTACTACATCGACTACGCCAAGAACCCGGCCGCCGCCCAGGCGTACCTCGACTCCTGGGCCGACGAGCTGGCCTCCTGGGGCGTGGACTACCTGAAGATCGACGGGGTCGGCGACTGGGACGTCCCCGACATCCAGCACTGGTCGCAGGCGCTGAACCAGACCGGACGGCCGATCCACCTGGAGCTGTCCAACAGCCTGGACGTCAACAACGCGAGCACCTGGCAGAGTGACGCCAACGGCTGGCGGATCGACGGCGACGTCGAGTGCTACTGCGGGGCCGGCGGCTCCTCCTACCCGCTGACCGACTGGAACAACGTCGCCGCCCGCTTCACCGACGCGCCCAAGTGGACCTCCTACGCCGGCCCCGGCGGCTGGAACGACCTGGACTCCGTCGAGGTCGGCAACGGCGACAACGACGGCCTGACCCCCGCCGAACGCCAGACCCAGCTCACCCTGTGGGCCATCGAGGGCGCACCGCTGCTGCTCGGCACCGACCTGACCGACCTGGACAGCGGTGACCTGGCGCTGCTCGGCAACGACGCGGTGATCGGCGTCGACCAGGCTGGCCACCCGGCCCGCCCCGTCGACCAGCTGACCCAGCAACAGGTGTGGACCGCCGCCAACGGCGACGGCAGCTACACGGTGGCCCTGTTCAACCTGGGCTCCGCCGCGGCCACCGTCACCGCGCACTTCTCCGACGTGGGCTTCAGCGGCACGGCCGACGTGCGCGACCTGTGGAGCGGCAGCGACCTCGGCAGCGCGACCGGCAGCGTCGCCGCCACCCTGGCCCCGCACGCCTCGCGCCTGTTCCGGGTCACCCCCGCCGCCGGCAGCCGGGCGGCGACCCTGCACTACAACATCGTCAACGCCGCCACCGGCCAGTACCTGGACGTCAGCGGCGGCTCCACCGCGGACGGCGCGGCCATCGTCCAGCAGCCCGCCGACGGCGGCGCGGACCAGCAGTGGCAGCTGGTGCCGACCGGCGACGGCAACGACACCCTGGCCAACGTGAACAGCGGTGACCTGCTCGGCATCCCGGGCAACAGCACGGTGGCCGGCACCCCACTGGTGCAGCAGCACGAACAGGGCGCGGGCGACGCGCGCTGGAAGCTCAGCCCGAACGGCAGCGGCGCCTACACCATGACGGCACGCTCCGACGGTCAGGCCGTGGACGTCGTCGGCGGCTCCGGTGCGGCAGGGGCGGCCGTGGTCCAGGCCGTCGCGAACGGCGGCGCCAGCCAGAACTGGCGGCTCGTCCCGGTGCCGGTGCCCGGCGCGCAGTACAAGCTGGTCAACGGCGCCACCGGCGGCCGGATGGACGTCTTCACCGACTCCACCGCCGACCGCGCCCCGATCGTGCAGTTCAGTGACAACGGCGCCGGCGACCAGCTCTGGACCTTCAACCCCCAGGGCGGCGGTGTCTACACCGTGGCCAACGTCAACAGCGGCAAGCTGCTCAACATCCCCGGGCCCACCACCATCCAGGGCACCCAGCTGATCCAGTACTACGACGACGGGAACAGCAACTCGCGCTGGACCCTGGTCGACGCCGGGCCCAACCGGATCCAGCTGAAGAGCTCCTACGACGGCCAGCTCATCGACCTGGACAACAGCACGCTCAGCCTCGACGGGTCCGTGCTGCAGTGGCCCGCGGACGGCGGCGCCAACCAGACCTGGAGCCTGGTCCCGCCGTCCTCCTGAGGATCTGTTCGTTCACGTTTGATCCTGTTTGATCCTGGTGGGTCCTGCCCCTGTGTACGGCGGGGCCCACCATCCCCCACCCTCACCCCTCCGGGAGCTCCCCCATGTCCATAACGCTGCCCCACCCGCCTCGGCGCAGAGCCCTCGGGCGGTTGCCCGGTGCCCTGCTCGCCCTCGCCCTGGCCGCCTCGGGCCTCGGCGCAGCCGCCCTGGGCACCGCCGCCCCGGCCGCCGCGCTCGGCAACGGCGTGGCCCTGACGCCGCCGATGGGCTGGAACTCCTGGAACTCGCTGGGCACCGGGGTGACCGAGCAGCAGATGGTCCAGACGATCGACTTCATGAGCGCCAACGGGCTGGTCGCCGCCGGCTACAACACCGTGACCATCGACGACGGCTGGTCGCTGGGCCACCGCAGCGGGCAGAGCAGCGACTTCGCCAAGGACGCCTACGGCTCGATGCAGCTCTACGACACCGCGGGCAACCCGGTCAGCGGCACCGACGGCACCGGCAACGACCCGACCTCGGGCGACCTGCTCCCCAACCCGGCGAACTTCCCGCCGCAGACCGTCAACGGACAGACCGTAAACGGCATCCAGTACCTGGCCTGGTACGCGCACAGCAAGGGCATGAAGTTCGGGCTCTACGCCACCGACACCTACACCACCTGCCAGGGCCACCCCGGCAGCCTCGGCCACGAGAGCACCGACGCGAGCGACTTCGTGGCCTGGGGCGTCGACTACGTGAAGTACGACGACTGTCCCTACGGCCCGGCGATCACCGGGCCCGACGGCCACAACTACGGTACCCAGGGCGAGGGCAAGGAGCTGACCGAGTCGATGTACGCCCGGGTGCAGGCCTTCCAGCACGCGCTGGACGCCGCCTCCACCGCGCAGGGGCGGCCCCGGGTGACGCTCAGCGTCTCCGCCCAGCCTGTGCACACCGGCGTGCCCTACCTGGAGTCGCCGAGCGACCCTGCCCGGACCGACCCCGTGGTGGTGGCGGCCGGCACCGCGCCGTACGACGCGCCCGGCTACTCGCCCACCGGCACCTGGTGCGGGCAGGTCGCAAACCTCTGCCGGATCGGCGGCGACCGCGACAGCGAACTGAGCGGCGTGCTCTACGGCGGCCAATTGCAGACCGCGCTGCAGTACGCGGGCAACGTGCGGCCCGGCAGCTGGAACGACATGGACATGATGTTCGCCGGCTGGAACGACGTCTACGGCGACTACGGCGTCACCGACACCTACCCCGGCCACAAGCCCTTCACCGACGACGAGTCGCGCACCGAGATGTCCGTCCTGTCGATGATGGCCGCCCCGCTGATCTCCGGCGCGGACTTCCGCACCGCCGCCGACTCCCAGCACAGCGCGAACGGCTACACCTGGTCCACCGGGATCAACGCCGACAGCCTGGCCGTCTACAAGAACACCGATGTGATCGGCATCGACCAGGACAGCCTCGGCCAGCCCGCCACCCTGGTCGGCAGCCCGCCGAACTCGCCGACCGCCCCGGTCGTCCTCAAGCGCCGGCTCGCCAACGGCGACACGGCCGTCCTGCTGGTCAACCAGGACCCGAACAACTGGCAGACCATCTCCACCAGCCTCGGCGCGCTCGGCCTCAGCGGCTCCGGCTACAACTACAAGGAGCTGTGGAGCGGCGCCACCGGCCAGTTCACCGGCACCGTCGGCGGCACCTGGGTCGCCCCGCACGGCGTCGCGCTCTACCGGCTCACCGCCCAGGCCACCAGTGGCCCGGCGGCCGTGATCGGCGACGGCCGGTACCACAGCCTCAGCCCCGGCGGCAGCGGCGGCCAGGCCCTGGAGGTGGCCGGCACCTGCAGTGCCGCGGACGGCGCGTCCACGGACGTCAACACCTGGTGGAACACCCACACCTCCGAGCAGTGGACCTTCGCCGCGAACGCCGACGGCACGGTGCGGATCACCGACAACTGCTACACCGGCACGCAGGTCCACGGCACCCTGACCGCGCCGGGCTCGCCGGGCAGCGCGGCGTACGTCACCAACGGCTACGACCCGGGCAACGCCGCGCAGAAGTGGACCGTGCGGCAGAACACCGCGACCGGGGCGCTGACCATCACCAACACCGCCACCGGGTTGGTGCTCGACGGCCCGGGCGGCAGCGGCGGCACGGCGACCGCGTCGGCGCTGAACCCGGCCTCCGGCGCGGCGAGCCAGAGCTGGACCACCCTCTCCTGACCATCTTCGCCCCCGTATCCCGACTCATTCTGGAGACCGTATGCGCAGGACCTGGGCGGCGTTAGTCGCCGCTGCCCTGACGGTGGCGCCACTGGCCACCGTCTCACTGACCGCCACGCCCGCCGCCGCCCTGGACAACGGGCTGGCCCTCACCCCGCCGATGGGCTGGAACGACTGGAACGCCTTCGGCTGCAACGTCAGCGCCAAGCTGGTGGAGCAGACCGCCGACAAGATCGTCTCCAGTGGTCTGCAGGCCGCGGGCTACCAGTACGTCAACATCGACGACTGCTGGATGGGTTCGAGCCGCGACGCGGGCGGCCACCTCGTCCCGGACCCGGTGAAGTTCCCCGGCGGCATCAAGGCCGTCGCCGACTACGTGCACGCCAAGGGCCTCAAGCTCGGGATCTACGAGAGCGCCGGCACCCAGACCTGCGCCGGCTTCCCGGGCAGCCTCGGCCACGAGACCACCGACGCGGGTGACTTCGCCGCCTGGGGCGTCGACTACCTGAAGTACGACAACTGCTACAACCAGGGCGTTCCGGCCCCGCAGCGCTACCAGGCGATGGGCGCTGCGCTGGCCGCCACCGGGCGGCCGATCGTCTACAGCCTCTGTGACTGGGGCCTGGAGTCCGTGCCCAGCTGGGGCCCGGGAGTCGGCAACCTCTGGCGCACCACCGGCGACATCAACGCCTCCTTCGGCAGCCTGCTGTCCAACTTCCACCAGAACGTCCAACTCGCCGCCGCCGCCAAGCCCGGCGCCTGGAACGACCCGGACATGCTGGAGGTCGGCAACGGCATGACGGCCACCGAGGACCGCTCCGAGTTCTCGCTCTGGGCCGAGATGGCCGCCCCGTTGATCTCCGGCACCGACCTGACCACCGCGAGCACCGACACGCTGGCCGACTACGGCAACCGCGAGGTGATCGCGGTCGACCAGGACAAACTGGGCCGCCAGGGCACCCCGGTGACGCTGGCCGGCGGTCTGGACGTGCTGGCCAAGCCGCTGGCGGACGGCAGCGTGGCGGTGACCCTCTTCAACGAGAACGCCGCCCCGGCCGTCATCTCCACCACGGCCGCCGCCGTCGGCCTGCCCGGCGCCCACGGCTACACGCTGCGGGACCTGTGGGCGCACCGGACCACCGAGAGCGCGGGCACCATCAGTGCCTCCGTCCCGGCCCACGGCACGGTCATGTACCGCGTGGCGAGGACCAGTTCGCCGGGCACGTACGCGCCGAGCGTCCAACTGGCCACCACTGTGCCGAACCAGACGCCCGGTCAGAGCAGCACCGTCACCGCGACGTTCACCAACAACGGTGCCCAGGCCGTCGGTGACCTGCGGCTGGGGCTGAACGCTCCGGCCGGGTGGCAGGTCAGGCCGCTGACCGGCACCGCCTTCGGCAAGGTGCCCAGCGGCCATGAGGCGATCGCGGCCTTCCAGGTCACGGCGCCGGCCACGCTGCCCGCCCCGATCACCCACGCCACCCTCACCGGCACCGCCTCGGCCCACTGGAGCGGCGGAAGTGTGAGCGCCGACTCGGCGAACCCGGTCGAGGTCGCCGCCCCGGTGGCGGCGCCGTTCAAGACCTTCACCGACAACAGCGCCGTCTTCGGCAAGCAGGGCGACGCGATCGCCGTCGACGGCGCGGGCGCGGATCTGTGGGGCAGCACCGACCAGTACAGCACGGTCTACCAGTCGGGTGCCGAGCACGACGGCTCCACGACGGTCGTCAAGGTCACCGGCCAGGCCGACACCAGTGACTGGGCCAAGTCCGGGATCATGGTGCGCAACGACCTGACCCAGCCCGGCGCCTCGGCGGGCTACGTGATCCTGGCCGAGGCCCCGGGCAAGGGCTACGTGCTGCAGTGGGACAGCACCGGCAGCGGGCAGTTGGACTCCAACAGTGCCCCGGCCAACCAGGGCACCGGCACCGCCGCGTACCCGAGCTGGCTCAAGCTGGTGCGCAGCGGCTCCGTCTTCACCGGCTACTACTCGACGGACGGCAGCACCTGGACCCAGGTCGGCAGCGCCACGGTGCCCGGCGTGCACCCGACCCAGGACGTGGGCGTCTTCACCAGCTCGCACAGTGACGGGACCTCGGGCGAGGCGGACTTCTCGGGCTTCAGCCAGAGCTGAGCCGGTCCACAGCGTGGAACGGGGCCCGGCCGGGGCGATCTCGGCCGGGCCCCTCGGGTTGGTGCTGTTGCTGCCGCCGCTGTTGCTGCTGCGGCGTTGCCTGCTACCGCTGCGTGGCCTGCTTCTGCTACTTCGCCGCAAGCACGTCCACCGGCACGATCTCCGGGGCGCTCGCCAGCAGTCGGGGTGCCTCGGCCATCAGGGCGGCGGCGATCGGTCCGTCCAGGTGGGCCTTGCGGCCCGCGTCGTCGCCGAAGGTGTCGAAGATGCCGAAGGTGGTCGGGCCCAGGCGCAGCGCGAACCAGGCGTTGGTGCCGGGCTCCGCCTGGGCCAGCGGGAGGGCGCCGGCCAGGAACTCGCCGAGCTCCTCGGCGTGCTCCGGCTTGGCCTCGAGGCGGACGAGCAGGCCGACGCGGTGGGTGGCGGAGGTGGTCATGAGGAGGTGGTCCCTTCAGGTGCTTGGCTTGATGTGACCAACCTATGAGCGGGGTGGGTATCCCGCTCAGTGGCGGAAACGACACATCCCTTACCGTTTCCGCCATGAAGATCTCGGTCCTGGTCCTCGACGGCGTGTTCGACTCCGGTCTCGCCTCGGTGCTCGACGTCTTCCAGACGGCCAACGAGCTGCGCGGCGAGCTCCCGCAGCCACCGCCGCGCTGGGAGCTGACCTGCGTCAGCCCGCAGGCGGGCTCCCGTCGCGGCGGTGACGGCGGTGACGGCGCTGGGGGCGGCGCGACGGTGCGCACCGCGGCCGGGCACGCCGTGGCGGTGCGCCGGCCCGAGGAGGCCGACCCGCCCGAGCTGCTGATCGTCCCCGGCGTCGCCCACAAGCAGCCGGGCCCGCTCGTCGACTGGCTGGCGGCGCCCGAGCGGCGCGCCGACCGCGAGCTGGTCGAGCGGACCCATGCCGGCGGCACGGAGCTGGCCGCCGCCTGCACCGGCACCTTCCTGCTGGCCGACGCCGACGTGCTCAACGGGCTTCCCGCGACAACCAGTTGGTGGCTGTCCCCGCTCTTCCGACAGCGCTATCCGGCGGTGGCACTGGACGAGAGCAGCATGCTCACCCGCGCCGCCGGCATCACCACCGCCGGTGCCGCGCTGGCCCACCTGGACCTCGCGCTCGCCCTGGTCCGCGACCGCAGCCCCGCCCTGGCCGATCTCGCCGCCCGCTACCTCGTGGTCGACTCCCGCCCCAGCCAGGCCAGTTACGCCATCCCCGAGCACCTCGCCCGCACCGACCCGACCGTCGCCGCCTTCGAGCGCTGGGTCCGCGAGCACCTCGACCAGCCACTGCGCATCGCGGACGCGGCCCGCACCCTCGCCACCAGCGAGCGCACCCTGCAACGCGCGCTGGACCGGGTCCTCGGCATCTCCCCGCTGCGCTTCGCCCAGCGCATCCGCCTCGAACAGGCCGCCCACCTGCTGCGCACCACCGACCTGCCGATCGAGACCGTCGCCCGCCGGGTCGGCTACGAGAACGCCACCACCTTGGCCACCCTGCTCCGTGACCGCCTCGGCACCACGGCGGGCCGGCTGCGCCGCGAGGTCGGGGGCTGAGACCCGGGTCCTGCGCCAGAGATGGACGGCGGCGGGGAGCACGAGCAGTCTGGAGTGGGGGACACGGACCGCTCGGCAGGCGGGAGGCTACTGATGGGGCTCAGACAGTGGTGGGAGCGCCGTTCGACGGCGGGGAAGGTCGCGGTGGTCAGCGTTCCGCTGGTCGCCATCGGTGTCGGCACGGCGCTGGCCACCATCAGCGGCGGCGGTGGCCACCCCACCGCGGTCTCCTCCCCGACGGCGTCCGGCCCGCCCTCCGGCGCCCCGACGGCGCCGCCGTCCGGCTCGCCGAACGGGGTCGCCCCGCTCACCGGGCTCGACCAGCCGGAGGGCCGGATCGTCGCGGTGAAGATCGACAACATCGTCAACGCCCGCCCGCAGACCGGGATCAACTCCGCCGACGTCGTCTACACGATCGAGGTGGAGGGCGGCATCACCCGCTTCCTGGCGGTCTTCGACGCCAACCACTTCCCCTCGGTGGTCGGACCCGTGCGCAGCGCCCGCGAGTCGGATCTGCCGATCCTCGAACAGTACGGGAAGGTGGCCTTCGCCTACTCCGGCGCGCTGACCAGGTTCCTGCCTGTGCTGGCGGACGCGAACATCTTCAACGCCTCGGCCACGCAGGCCGGTTCCTCGTACTTCCGGGGCCCCGGCGTGGCGCCGTACAACCTCTTCGTGCGCCCGAGCAGCATCCTGGCGGCCTACCCCGACTCCGCGCAGGCCCAGGACATCGGCTTCCGCTTCGGTCCCGCGCCGGCCGGCGGGCAGGCCGAGAGCACCGTCAACGTCGGCTTCCCGGCTGCGAAGTTCAGCTTCGACTGGTCGCAGCAGGAGCAGAAGTGGCTGGTCTCGATGGACGGCAAACCGGCCCGGACGACCGACGCCGGGCAGATGGGCGCACCGACCGTGGTGATCCAGCACGTCGCCGAGACCACCTCGCCGCGCGGCTTCGAGGACTCCCCGGGCGTCCCGTCGCCCTACGCCCCGACGGTGGGCAGCGGCAGCGCCACGGTGCTGCGGGACGGCAAGGCCTACGACGCCAGTTGGTCGCGGCCCACCGACGCCAGCCCGACCACCTTCACCCAGCCCGACGGGCAGCCGATGGACTTCCATCCGGGCCAGGTCTGGGTGGTGCTCGCGCCCTCCTGAACGCTCCGGGGCGCGTGGACGCTTCGGGGCCTGGGCGCTTCGGCTCCCGGACGCTTTGGCTCAGCCCGCGGTGTCCCGTGGGACGACGTGCCAGCCGTTCGCGGCCCGCCGCCGGATCTGGGTGACCACGTACTCGCCGCCGCTGCCGCCCTCCACCCGCTCGGCGTGCGCCCGGGCCCGGGCGTCCGCCATGGGGTCCAGGCCGATCCACTCGACGTCCAGGACGCCGTCCGGGGCGGAGAACTCGTAGGTGCCGGGGGTGCCGATGCGTGGGTCGTCGCTCATCTCGCCCTCCAGGTTCGTCGGGGCGCTGCCGGTGCGGCTCACCTCTCCCTTCATCCTCGCCCCTTCGCCCGACGGCCGCCCGCGCCCGCGCTCGCGCTCGGCTGTCCGCCCGTCCGCTCGCACGTGCCCGCCTGTCCGCCCGCTCGTCCACGCCTGCCCGCCTGCCCGCCTGCCCGCCTGCTCGTGCCCGTCCGCTCGTCCGCTGCCCCGGGACGGCGCACAGTGGAAGACATGGGTCTGCGGCAGCGCCTCGCCGGCGGCGGGCAGCCATGGCGGTCGAGCCATGCGCTGGTGGCCATTCCGCTCGTGCTGATCGCGGTGATCACCCTGGTCGACCTCGCGGTGCCAGCGGACGTGCACCTGGGCCCGCTGCTGGTGATCGCGCCCGCGATCACCGCCTCCTTCGCCGGGCCCCGGCTCACGGCGCTGATCGGCCTCCTGGCGGTGGGGGCGCAGGCCTGGATCGGTCTGCACTTCGGGGTGCTCGCCTCGCGCAACGTGATGGTGCAGATCGCCGCCCTCGCGGTGCTCTCCGCCTTCATCGTCTTCTTCTGCCGGGTCCGCGAGCGACGCCGGGAGGAGCTGGCCCGGGTGCGCTCGGTGGCCGAGGCCGCACAGGCCGTGCTGCTGCGCCCGCTCCCGCACCGGCTCGGCCCGCTGCGGATCGCCAGTCGCTACCTGGCCGCCGAGCACGAGGCGCGGATCGGCGGCGACCTGTACGCGGCGACCCGCACCGGGAGCACGGTCCGGGTCATCATCGGCGACGTCCGGGGCAAGGGCCTGGCCGCCATCGGTGAGGCCTCCGCGCTGCTCGGCGCCTTCCGCGAGGCCGTGTACCAGTACGACACCCTGCCCGAGCTGGCCGCCGCCCTGGACCGCAGCGTGCGCCGCTACTTCGCCGAGGCCGCCGAGGTGGACGGCGAGTTGGTGGAGCACTTCATCACCGCGCTGCTGCTGGACATCCCCGAGGAGGAGCCGGTGCTGCGGCTGACCAGTTGCGGCCACCCGGTACCGCTGCTGCTGCGCCGGGACAGGGCCGCGCCCGTCGCCGGGCTCTACCCCTCGCCGCCGCTGGGGATCGGTCCGCTGGGGCCGGCCGACCACAGCGTGCACACTGCCGCCTTCGAATCCGGCGACACCCTGCTGCTGTTCACCGACGGCGTGGTGGAGGCCCGCGACCGGGACGGGCGCTTCTACCCCCTGGCCGAGCGGGCCGCCCAGTGGACCGGGCTCGGCACCGAGGCCCTGCTGCACCACCTGCGCCGCGACCTGCTCGCGCACGCCGGCGGTCACCTGGGCGACGACGCCGCCCTGATCGCGCTCCACCGCGCCGCCGGGCCCGAACTGGGCCGCCAGCTCGGCCGGATCGTGCACCACCAGGGGCATGACCACCGCGCACCGCCCGGGGCGTGACCTCGGTGACCGCGCACCACTGAGGGGCATGACCTCGGTGCCGCCGCCGTGTCCGTCGGCGACCGATCGGCTACCGTACGGAGCGACCCCGACCCACCTGGGAGGACCGGCATGCCGGCGACCGGAACCACCCACGCCCGCACCCGTACCGTCGGCGAGGGTGCGCTCACGCTGGGCACGCTGCCGGTGGCGGCGGCCGTGCTGACCGCGACGGTGGCGCTCTACCTGCTCCTGGTGGTCTTCGGCAACATCACCGATTTCGGCACCAACCAGCAGTTCGTCCACCACGTGCTCGCGATGGACACCACCTTCCACGACCGGAACCTGATGTGGCGGGCCATCACCTCGCCCGCGCTGCAGGACGCCGGGTACGTCCTGATCATCGTCTGGGAGGCGCTGGCCGCGCTGCTGCTCCTGGTGGCGACGGCCTGGTGGGTGCCCGCGCTGCGGCGGCGGGAGTTCACCCGGGTGCGGCGGGTGAGCACGCTGGGGCTGCTGATGATGCTGGTGCTCTTCGGGGTCGGATTCATCGCGATCGGCGGCGAGTGGTTCGCGATGTGGCAGTCCAAGGCCTGGAACGGGCTGGACGCCGCGATCCGCAACGTGACGCTCGCGGGCCTGGCACTGCTCGTGCTGCACCTGCCCTCGACGCACTGGTCGACCGACTGAGCCGGGCGTTCGGGGGGTAGGGCTGGGGGAGGCCGACGTTCGGGAGGGGGTCGCATGTCTCAGCCGCTGGCTCAGCCAATGTCTCAGCCGCTGCCGCAGTCGCTGCCGTTGGCGGGCGTCACGGTGGTCGCGTTGGAGCAGGCGGTGGCCGCGCCGCTGGCCACCCGGCACCTGGCCGACCTCGGCGCCCGGGTGGTGAAGATCGAGCGGCCCGACGGCGGCGACTTCGCACGCGGCTACGACCGCAGCGTCGGGGGACTGGCCAGCCACTTCGTCTGGCTCAACCGGGGCAAGGAGTCGATCACCCTCGACCTGCGGACACCCGGGGGCCGGGCCGTGCTCGCCGACCTGGTGGCGGGCGCGGACGTCTTCGTGCAGAACCTGGCTCCCGGGGCCGCCGCCCGACTCGGCTTCGGCGCCGTCGAGTTGCGCGCCCGGCACCCGCGGCTGATCACGGTGGACCTCTCCGGCTACGGCTCCGGCGGGCCCTACCAGGACAAACGCGCCTACGACATGCTGATCCAGGGCGAGGTGGGGCTGGTCTCGCTCACCGGTACGCCCGAGCAGCCGGCCAAGACCGGCGTGCCCAGTTCGGACATCGCCGCCGGCATGTACGCCCTGTCGGGCACGCTGGCCGCGCTGGTCGGCCGGGCCGGCAGTGGGCAGGGCAGCGCGGTCCGGATCTCGATGTTCGAGGCGACGGCGGAGTGGATGGGCCACCAACTGCACCACACCCAGGGCACCGGCCGCTCGCCGGGCCGGGCGGGCCTGTCCCACCCGGGCATCGCGCCCTACGACGCGTTCCCCACGGCCGACGAGCAGGAGGTGCTGATCGGCATTCAGAACGACCGCGAGTGGGCCAGGTTCGCCGAGCACTTCCTGGCCCGCCCCGAACTCGCGGAGCACCCCGACTGGGCGACCAACGTCGAGCGGGTGCGCCGCCGGCGGCAGGTCGACGCGCTGGTGGCCGGGCGGACCGTGACGATGACCGCGCCGGAGGTGATCAAGCTCCTGGACGCACTGGCCATCGCCTCGGCCCGGCTGAACGACGTCGGCGACCTGCTGGAACACCCGCAACTGGCCGCCCGGGACCGCTGGCGCCCGGTGGCGACCCCGGCCGGGGAGATCCGCGGGCTGCTGCCGCCGTTCGACTTCGCCGGCGTCGAGCTGCCGATGGGCCCGGTACCGGCGCTGGGCGAGCACACCGAGCCGGTGCTGCGCGGACTCGGCTACCCGCCCGAGCGGATCACCGCCCTGCGTGCGGCCGGGGCGCTCGGGGGGTCGTCGGCTACTGCGGGGTGACCTCGCGGGTCAGCTTCGAGCCCCAGTCACACCAGGTGGAGCCGGGCAGGAAGGCGCCGCCCACCTCGTTGAGGTGCTGGCCCAGGTAGACCATGTTCGAGTCGCACGCCTCGACGGCCATCCCGAAGAAGGAGACCGAGTCCGGGTCGAGCTGGTACTTCCAGGGCTTGTTGTAGGGGGCGGGGGTCTTGACGACCTTCCCGATGACCTGGGTCCGCTCCGTCTCCGTGCCGGCCAGGATGTTCCGGGCCTGCTGGATCTTGCCCTGGTCGGTGAGCTTGAAGACGAAGGTCTGCTGCGTGCTGTCGGTGAACTCGAAGTAGGCCGGCGCCGCGCTCGCCTGGGCCGCCTGGGCCGCCTGGGCCGGCTGGGCCACGGCCAGGGCGAGCATCGAGATCGCCGCGAGACCACTGAACTTGGTGAGGATCCGTCGCATGAGTCAGCACCTCCAGTGCCTGTCGGGTCGCGTTCTGCGACCGCTCCCACGAACGTAATCGAGAAGGCAAAGGAATGGTCTTGTCGTGGCAAAGTCTGCCCCATGGGGCTTTTGTTCCCGATCCGCCCATTGCGTTGAGTCGGGCCGTCGCTGCGGCTCCTCGGGCGGGCGGCGGTAAATCGGTTGCGCCCCGCTGGTGGCCCGATAGCATCGTGGCGTTCCTGCGAGGTGAGAGAGCGAGGTGAGGTGCTGATGGTCGCCGCCGTGACGCGGCGCGCCTCTGCGTGCGCGCCCTACGCCCTCTCTCGTTTCCTGCCCGCCGGCTGACGTCGCGTCCGCTGACGCACCCTCCGGTGGGCCCACCTCCACCAGGAGCACATCAGTCATGCGCAAGCGCTTTGCCGACGACGAGTCCTTCAGCCGTATCCGCAGCAAGGGCGCGGGTCGCCGTGCTTTCGACGACGACGCCTATGAGCAGGCGTTCGCCCAGTACCAGGGCTACGAGGCCCAGAGCGACGAGGCCTGGGGCCACGAGGCCCGGGGCTTCGAGTTCGGCGACGACACCACCGGGGACGTCGACGGCGACCAGCGCCACGACACCGTCCCGGCGGGGGACGGGCCGGCCGAGGGCGACCGCTGGTCCACCTGGGACCAGTCCACCCCCACCGAGAAGGGCCCAGAGCCGCGCCCCGACTGGGTGGTCACCGAACTCGCCGCGGTCGACACCGAGTTCGGCATCGTGAAGACCGGCAAGGAGGCCGACGTCTTCCTGCTGGAGCGCGCGGTGCCGGGCACCGGGCGCCGCACCCTGATGGCCGCCAAGCGCTACCGCGACGGCCAGCACCGGATGTTCCACCGCGACTCCGGCTATCTGGAGGGCCGGGCCCACAAGGAGTCCCGGGTCAGCCGCGCGATGGCCAAGCGCACCGACTTCGGCAAGCAGGCGATCGCCGGCCAGTGGGCCGCCGCGGAGTTCACCGCGCTGTGCCGGTTCTGGTCGGCCGGCGTGGCCGTGCCCTACCCCGTCCAGATCCTCGGCACCGAGATCCTGATGGAGTTCATCGGCGACCCCTCCGGTGCCGCCGCCCCGCGGCTGGCCCAACTGCGGCCCGAGGAGGCCGACCTGGACGACCTCTGGCAGCAACTCGGCGCCAGCCTGGCCGTGCTCGCCCGGGACGGCTACGCGCACGGCGACCTGTCCGCCTACAACATCCTGGTGCACCAGGGCCGCCTGGTGATCATCGACGTGCCGCAGATCGTCGACGTCATCGCCAACCCGCGCGGACGCTCCTTCCTGGAGCGCGACGTGCGCAACGTCGGCGCCTGGTTCACCTCCCGGGGGCTGGCCGAGCGGCGGGTCGAGGAGCTGGCCCGGGAGCTGGCCTTCGAGGCGAGGCTCGACTGATCTGTCGACTGATCTGTCGACTGGTCTGTGGACTGATCTATTGTCGATCGCCAGGAGCAGACCGCGCGCAGCCGAGGGGGCCGCACCAGATGACCGGTGGTTCATCGCACCAGCCCGAGTCCTTCTACCTGGACCTGGGGGAGGGCCGGTTCGAGAGCACCAGGTCCACCGCCGGACCGTGGAGTCCGAAGGCCCAGCACGCCGGCCCGCCGTCGGCGCTGCTGGGCCGGGCGCTGGAGCGCCACCAGGCGCGCGAGGGGTTCCGGATCGCGCGGGTGACGCTGGAGATCCCGCGCCCTGTCCCGGTCGGCGAACTCACGGTGGCCGTGCGCACGGTCCGTTCGGGCGCGCGCACCGAGCTGCTCGAAGGCGAGATCACCGCGGACGGCCAGGTGGTGATGCTGGCCCGGGCCTGGCGCCTGGCCGCGAGCCCGTCGGACACCCCGGAGCTGCGCCCGGAGCCCACCCCGCCGCCACTGCCCGGGCCGCAGCCGCCGCACGGCCTGCGCGGCGCCAACCTGGACGGCTACGTCTCGGCGATGGAGTGGCGCTTCCCGCCCGGCACCGGCTTCGACCGGCCGGGCCCCGGGGCGGCGTGGGCCCGCCAGCGGATCCCGTTGGTGGCGGGCAGCGCCGACACCCCGCTCACCCGCGCGCTCACCCTCGCCGACAGCAACTGGGCGGTGGCCTTCGAGCTCGACCACGTCCGGCAGATGGTCATCAACACCGACGTCACCCTCGCCCTGCACCGCGACCCGGTCGGCGAGTGGCTCTGCCTGAGCGCGGCCACCACCGCGAGCCCGCTCGGCTCGGGCCTGGCCCTCGGCCGGCTGGACGACGCCTCGGGTGCCTGCGGCCAGGTGCTGCAGACCCTGTTCGTCGCGGAGCGCTGACGGCTCGTCGGGCCTCGCGGCGCGTGGACGCACGTGGGCCGCGGCCACCCGATCCGGGTGACCGCGGCCGCTCGACCAGCGATTCGGCCTCAGGGCTTGCGCGCCACGCCCACCGCCGCCAGGCGCAGCACCGGGTTGGCGCTCAGCGGCGGGGTGTCGGCGTCCGGGCGCCACTCGGCGACGGTGACCACGCCGGGGTCGACCAGGGCCAGGCCGTCCAGGAAGGCGGCGACGGCGGCCGGGGTGCGGAACTGCGCGCGGCCCACGCCTTGGCGCAGCACCGCCTCCGCGGCAGCCGCCTCGGCGTCCTCACCGGCGACCAGCAGGTGGTGGATGAAGACGTAGCTGCCCGAGGGCAGGGCGTCGACCAGCTGGCGGACGATGAGCGCGGGCTCCTCCTCGTCCAGGACGTAGTGCAGGATGCCGCAGAGCAGCAGCCCCACCGGCTGGTCGAAGTCGATGTGGCCGCGCAGCACCGGATCCGCGAGCAGCGCGGCGGGCTCGCGCAGATCGCCCGCGAGGACCGTCGTCTCCTTGTTGTCGGCCAGCAGCGCCCGGGCGTGGGTGAGCACCACCGGGTCGTTGTCGACGTACACCACGCGGGTGGACCGGTCGACGGCGTGCGCCACCTGGTGCACGTTGTCCGCGGTCGGCAGCCCCGACCCGAGGTCCACCAACTGCCGAAGCCCCGCCTCGCCCACCAGGTACCGCACCACCCGCCGCAGCACGGCCCGCTGCTGCTGCACCCCGAGGTGGACGGCGGGGAGCGTCTGCTCGATCCGCTCGCCGACGGCCCGGTCGGCCGCGTAGTTGTCCTTGCCGCCGAGCAGGTAGTCGTACACCCGGGCGATGTTCGGCGGCGGCGGGTCGTACGCGCCGGCGACGGCCGGTGCGGTGCGGGTGTCCTGATCCGACACGGCGGGGGCTCCTCTGGTGCGACGCGGCTGCGATGGGCGGTGGGGTGCCCGGGAACGACGGGGCGCGTGGGGCGGGCCGCCGCGCAGACTCATCGCGAATGATGGCCGATCATGCTCCGACTTTCAATGCCGAGTTGACCGTCACTGCCCACCGCGTCGGGCCGAGGTCAGACCCCGTACTCGTACCCGATCGTCAGCCGGGTCGGCAGGCACCACTCGGAGTACTGGATGACTCCCTCCGCGTCACCCCACCGGCTGGCACCGGCCAGGATCGGCGCCCCGGCGGCGAGCCCGAGGGCGGACGCCTCGCGGGCATCCGCCGCCCGGCCGTGCATGTCGTCCCGGGCGGTGGTGACGGTCCGGCCGGTCGCCTCCAGGATGCGCGCCGTCAGGCCGTCGTTCTTGCCGGGCGCGGTGCTGAGCAGATCGGGGACCAGTACGGCGAACGGCGCCGGGAACCAGTCGACGGCGAAGAGCGTGCGGACACTGCTGCGCCCCGCGACGTACTCCCGCCGGACCACCTGGTCCCCGTGGTCCAGGTCGAAGAGGTCCGCGACGTACACGGGCGGGACGAGCAGTTGAGCGGCCGAGACGATGCTGGTCTCGCCGTCCATGAACGTCCGCATGGTGCTGCGGACCGCCGCCAGCCGGTCGGCCGGACTCGCCGTCGCCGGCGTCTCGTCCGCGACGAAGGTCCCGCGCGGACTGGTGCGGATCAGCTTCTCCACCTGCAGCTGCGAGAGCGCCTTCCGGACCGTCTCGACGGCGACGCCCCAGGTGGCGGCGAGTTCCTTGTTGGTGGGCAGCTTCGTGCCCGCGGCAAGGCTGCCGGTCAGTATCAGGCGCCGGTAGTGGTCGGTGATCCGGGTGAACGTCTTCTCAGCTGGCATGAAGTCATCTCCGCTGGTGGCGCAGTGTCCTGTCGAGACGGAGCGTACTAGTGGACTGGAATCGGTAGCCATGCAACCTAGGTTACTGCCATAGTGACCTAGGCCACTACTGACGGGGCGTCACTTCGCCGTACGGGCTGGGGCAGCCTGCTGCCTGTGCCCTCTTGGCTTCGGGTGCCAGTCGCGTGGTCGCGTTCATCAGCAGCCATGCCGCAAGGGAGCTTCGCCATGTCTGAAACGCTTGACCGACTGCCAAGGTCCGCCGCCATGGAGCCGACGTGGCTGGCCAAGAGCGGCCAGGCTCCGAGTACGGCCAGACGGCTGCTGCTCGACTTCCTGACTGGTGTGCGGGGAGGTGCGCAGTTCGCGGACAAGGGTCGTTTGCTCGTCAGCGAGTTGGTGACCAACGCGCTGGTCCACGCGACACGGCACGATCAGCTGATCCGGCTCAGCCTGGAGGTGGACGAGGACCTGCTCTGGATCACGGTGGAGGACGCCTCCGACACGCTGCCACAGCAGCGTGGGGACGCTGACGGGGAGTCGGGTCGGGGGCTGCTGCTCGTGGATGCTCTGTCCGAGGCGTGGGGCTGGGGTCCTCGGGAGGGCATGGGCAAGCAGGTCTGGTGTGTCTGCGAGCCCGATCCGGTCGTGGGCTAGGGGCGAATCGCGGCGTTGGATTCGACCAGGCGGAACTGTTGGGCGACCACGAGGGTGGAGTCGTCGATGACCAGGGTGTGGCACCGGGCCGGTGAGGGTGGTCTTCTGGCCGCTGAGGATCGCTGCCACACCGCTGTCGCGCTCCGGGCAGGGGGATTTTCGTGACAACTGGGGGCGTCAGCTGCCTGCGAGGCGCTTCCAGAGGGTGAGCTTCCCGGTGAAGTCGGGGGTCTGGAAGTAGTTGTGCGACGGGGTGGCGCCGGTGATCTGCCACATGGCGAGGTTGCCCTTGCTGGTCACCGTGCAGAGCAGGTCGCCGACCTTGATGGTGTTGCCGTCCGGTCCGAGGGCCTTGCCCGGCAGCTGCTGGGGCAGCGGGGTGTTGTTCGCCGCGGTCAGGCAGGACTGCGGGGTGGCGTCGGCGGCCTTGCCGGTGGGGGTGTTGAAGGTCAGGTAGTCGTCGTCGTAGTTGAACTCCGCGTCGGAGTCGGACATCTGGTGCGTGGGATCGACCTTCGGGGCGTCGAGGTCGACCTGCACGCCCATGCTGATGGTGTCCGGCGGCGCGACGGCCAGGGGGACGTCCTGGAAGATGACCTGGAAGGCGGCCGGGGACGGCGGGGCCGAGGCCGTCGCGGTGGTCGTGGTCGGCCCGGTGCTGGGCGGCGGCGGGGTCGGCGTCCTGCCCGGGCGGGTGAGCGCGTAGCCGACCGTGCCGATGACCAGCGCGCCGATCGCGATGCCGACGACGATGAGCGGCTTGCCGCCCCGGCTCTCCCGCTCGGGCCCGGCAGCGGGCGGCGGGGACGGGGACGGGGGCGGCGCCACCGGGGTTGTGCGGGTGGGCTCGGACGCGAAGCGGGCGGCGTCGTCGGTCGGGCGATCGGCCTCGGTCGGCGGGTAGGGAGCGGATCCGGCGCCCGACCGCGCAGCCGCCGTCGCCCGCCGCACCGCGTCCGCGTGGCGGGCGATGTCTGCGGCGAGCGGGCCCGGCAGCCAGTCGTCGTGGTCCCGCGCCGTGCGGCCCGCGGCCCGCTCGCACAGGCGCGCCAGGTCGGCGGCGGTGGGCCGGGCGGCCGGGTCCGCGGCCAGGCAGCGCTCCAGCAGCGGCCGGAGCCGGTCGGGGTAGGCGGCCAGATCCGGCGGCCGGTGCTCGGTGTTGGCGATCCGGGCGGCCGTGGTGATCGCGCCGCCGTCGCCGTACGGGTGGCGCCCGGTGGCCGCCACCGCCATGATCAGGCCGAGCGAGAAGACGTCGGTCGCCGGCGTCAGTTCCGATCCGTTGGCGTGCTCCGGCGACATGTACTGCGGGGTGCCGATCAGGGCGCCGCTGCGGGTGAGTTGGGTGTGGTCGCCGGCCCGCGCGATGCCGAAGTCGATCACCCAGGGGCCGTCCGCGGCGAGCAGGACGTTGCCGGGCTTCAGGTCGCGATGGATGACGCCGGCCGCGTGCACCGCCTGCAGCGCCTCGGCGGTGCCGCAGGCCAGGTGCAGCACCACCGGCAGCGGCAGCGCGCCGTGGGCGGCCAGCGCCCGGTCCAGCGGCAGGCCGGGGACGTGGGCGGTGACGAGCCACGGCTGGGCGCCGGTGGTGTCGTGGTCGAGGACGGGCACGACGTGGTAGCCCTGCACCCGGCGGGCGGCGCGCACCTCCTGCTCGAAGCGCCGCCGGAACTCCCCGTCCTGGGCGAACTCGCGCCGGATCAGCTTCAGCGCGACCGGCTGACCGCCACGGGTGAGCGACAGGTAGACGGATCCCATGCCGCCCTCGCCGATCCTGGCGAGCAACCGGTAGTCGGCCACGTCGCGCGGCTCGTCGGGCCGCAACGGGGAGAGCACCGAACCGTCCTGAAAGCCTGTCACGCGCCACACTCCCGGTCGACGAACGCCGCCGATCCTAGCGGCAACCGAGAAGTCGAGCGGGCCGATTTTTCGTGGCCCCAGCCCTCCTACGGCGGAGACCCGTCAGGCGCCGAGCAACTGGGCCTCCTGCACCGGCGAAAGCCCGTGCTCCAGCGGGGGTTCGCCCCGCTCGCGGTCCCAGGCGAGCACGTCCGCGACGGTGGTCGCGAGCGGTGTCGCGGGCAGGCCGGCGGCCCGGGCGCGGGCCGGGCTGCGCTGCTGGGCCGTCCACTGCGCGGTGGGTCGGATCAGCGGGAAGAACGGCGGCGCCGCCTCCGCGGGCGCCGGCACGATCTCGACCTCGCTGCCCGCCACCCGCGCGCAGGTGCCGATCAGCCCGGCCAGGGTGATCGGCTCGGCCGGACCGACGGCGTGGAACGCGCCGGGCCGGTCGTCCCGCAGCAGCCGCACCACCAAGGTGGCCAGGTCGCGCGAATCGACCAGCTGGATGGGCTGTTCGGGCCTGCCGGGCAGCGCCACCCGGCCGCCGCGCGCGGCCCGGCGCACCCAGTAGGTGAGCCCGGCCTGCGGGTCGTGCGGGCCGACCACCTTGCCCGGCCGCACGATCGTGGCCCGCTCGCCGTAGCGCGCCAGTACGTCGTCCTCGCAGGCTGCCTTGAGCGGCCCGTAGGTGGCCTCGCTCAACTCCTCGGTGTCCCGCACCGATGGGCGGCGCGGGGTGTCCTCGTCCGAGCCGGGGCCGACGCCGGTCCGTGCGTAGACGGCGTGGCTGGAGACGAACAGGTAGCGCCCGGCCCGGTCACCGAGCGCCGCCATCGCCTGGCCGACGTGACGCGGCACGTAGCCGCTGACGTCCACCACGGCGTCCCAGTCGCCCGCCCGGCCGAGGGCGTGGTAGTCGCCGCTGTCCCGGTCGCCGATCAACCGGGGCACGGCGGGGAAGAGTTCGGCTCCGGTGCGGCCACGGCCGAACACGGTCACCTCCGCGCCCGTCCGCAACGCTTCGTCGACGATCGCGCGGCCCACGAACACGGTTCCGCCAAGTACCAGAATGCGCATGAGGAGTGACGCTACCTCAGATCGGCGCGTCAGGGCTGGATCCGGCGGGCGAGCCAGTCGAGGGCGAGCGGGTAGCGGTAGTCGATGCCGCCGTGGCCGCCGTCGAACAGCTCGAAGCGGACCGCCTGTTCGGGCAGTCCGGCGGCGCGGACCGCCCGGTGGAAGGCCTCGGCGCCGACGTCCAGGAAGAAGTCGTCCCGGGTGCCGGCGTCGATCCACACCGCGCGCAACGACCGTACCGCTTCCGCGTGTCGGGGGACCATCCGGACCGGGTCGAGGTCGAGCCACCGCTGCCACAGCTCCGGGATCAGCTCACCCGTGCCGGTGTCGAACGGAAGCCGCGGCGTGCCGTCCGGGTCCGCCGAGAAGCAGGCGGCCACGCCGAGCGCGCTCAGCGTGACGTCGTCGCCGGGCCTGGTCATGGCGGGCCGCTGCCGGAAGTCGTCCCACCACGCGCCGATGTCACCGCCCCAGGGCCGTAGGGTGCGCACCACCTGCGGGAACTCGGGTACGTAGCAGTACTCGTAGAGCGCGTCCCCGGCGTGCGTGGCCAGCGCGCCGAAGAGGTCCGGACGCAGCATCGGCGTGATCATCGCACCGAACCCGCCGCTCGACTTGCCGGCGATCGCCCGGTGTTCACGCCCGGCGAGGGTGCGGTAGCGGGCGTCGACGTACGGGACGACCTCCTCGCACAGGTACGCGTGGTAGCGGCCCGTCCCGGGCGAGTCGACGAACTGGCTGCCGCCGTAGGACGTCCAGGCGTCGACCAGGACCAGGACGACGGGCGGCGTACCGCCGGCGAACAGCGCGTCGGCGGTCTCCGGGAAGGGCCGGCGGAACGGGGTGCGGTTGTACCACATGCCCAGATGGCCGCTGAAGCCCTGGATCACGTAGACCGCGGGGTAGCGCCGTCTTGGCTCGTCGTCGTACCCCGGCGGCAGGTAGACGTGCAGCGGCCGTTCGAACGGGTCGCCCAGCGGGTTGCCGCGCAGCAGCTCGCTGGTGATGACCTGCCGGTCCATCCGGCCCGCGAGGTCGGCCGACCACGGGAGCATGGGGTGCCCCTTCCGTTGGCGTGTGGCGTGTGGCGTGTGGCGTATGGAGCGTGGCGCGCTCAGCGTAGGGCGGTAGGGGGCTCGCCGGGAACACGGCCGCGCGGGCCTCCCGCACCGGCGGTGAGCGCCCGGTCGGCGGCTGCCAGGATCCGGCCGAAGACGTGGCCGATGACGGGGGCGCCCACCACGCGGGCGAAGGCGTCCCCGAAGGGGGCGGGGAGCCGGAAGGCGGTCTCCCAGACCACCAGGGTGCCTCCGTCGACCTCGGTGAAGGTCATCCGGCCCAGTTCGTGACGGGCCGGCGGGAAGCTGCGGTCCACGGTGTAGTCGAAGTCGTACGGCGGGTGGTAGCTGGTGATCCGCTCGCGGAACCAGCCGATCAGCCAGGTGTGCACCCGGACGGCCCCCACCCCGTAGGCCGCGCCCGCCCCCGGCCGGGCCAGGCGCGCCCGCAGGACGAACCGGGTGCGGGTGTAGTTCGTGGTGGTGGCGCACCAGTCGAAGACCTCGCCGATCGGCGCCGCGATGACCCGTCGTACCGTCACGGTTGCCATGTCTCTTCCCTCCTGCGGAGCGGGCGGTGAAGCCGCCCTGACACCTGCTGGACAGGGGAGGGGCGCGGAACGTGACATGCCGGCCCGGTGGCCGTCCCCGCACGGCGGCGCCCAGGCCGGTCACCTCACCCGGGCAGCCCCGTCAGCCACTCCAGCAGCAGCCGGTTCGTCTCCGCCGCCCGCTCCTGCTGGATCCAGTGGCCGCAGCCCTCCAGCAGGTGCGAGGAGACCAGGCCCGGCAGCGTGGTGGGGAAGGCCGCGATCGCGTCGGCCAGCCAGGTGGTGGAGGCGTCCAGCGCACCGCCCAGGAACAGGGACGGCTGGTCGATCGCCGCACCGTCGAAGGCGGCGAGGTCGGCCCAGTCGCGGTCCATGGCGCGGTAGCGGTTGAGTGCCCCGGTCAGGCCGGTGCGCTCGAACTCGCCGGCGTAGACGTCGAGATCGTGCTCGCTGAGCCAGCCGGGCAGGGCCCCGGCCGGGAAGCGGTCGCGCAGGGTGCCTCCGGGGGTGACGAAGTGCGGGTCCGGGGCGCCGGGGGCGGGCATGGTGTCGGCGGACAGCGCGGCGTAGAAGCCGGCCAGCCAGCCGCGGACATCGGGCTCGATCTCACGCTCGGCGCGGCCGGGCTGCTGGAAGTAGGAGACGTAGAACTCCTCGCCGGAGCCGGAGCCGGAGCCGGAGCCGGAGCCGGAGCCGGAGCCCGAGCCGGAGTCGGAGTCGGAGCCCGAGCCCGCCCCGAGCCGGGCGAAGACCTCGCTGGGCCGCGGCCCGCCGCGCGGGGTGTACGGGACGCTCAGCAGGCCCACCGCGCGGAAGACGTCCGGCCGCAGCAGGGCCGAGTTCGCCGCGATGGCCGCTCCCCAGTCGTGCCCCACGATCACTGCCGACCGCTCGCCCAGGGCGTGCACCACGGCGGTGTTGTCCGCCACCAGGTCGAGCATGCCGTAGGCCGCAGCCTCGGTGGGACGGGAGGAGCGGCCGTAGCCGCGCACGTCGACGGCGACCGCGCGGAAGCCGGCCGCGGCCAGCACCGGCAACTGGTGGCGCCACGAGTACCAGGACTCCGGGAAGCCGTGCACGAGCAGCACCAGCGGGCCGGTGCCCTGCTCGACCAGGTGGATCCGGCCGGCGGGGGAGGGGACCAGACGGTGGCGCGGCTCGGTGGTCCGCGGTGGCCTGGTGGTCTGCTGGGACATGCGTCCTCCAGAGGATCGGGGCTCTCGGAGCTCTCAGCAGTGATCATCCGGCGGGCGGCCCGGGAACGCCGAGGCTTGTTGCCGTTTCGGCAAGTCCGGAGCCGCAGCCGCACGCGCCCGCCCGCGTCTGGCGGTGAACCCGTGCCCGGCGGTGAACCCGCGCCTGTCCGAGCGCCGTCAACCCAGGCGTCGGCCATCCGGCCGACCCGGTCCGACGACGCGCGCCCGAGGCGCGTGCCGGACGACGGCTCGGTGAGGTCAGCTGGTCTGACCATCCATCAGGAGGTCCCGCCATGGTTCCGCGGAAGCCCGCGAAGGTCCTGCTCGGAAGCACGACACTCGCCTGTCTGAGCGCCGGTCTGCTCGCGCTCGGGTGCACGGGAGGCGGGACGACGTCGGTGGCCGTGGCGGCGGCGCCGGCCTCGGCGGCGCCGAGCGCGCACCCGGTGATGAAGCTCAGCAGCCTGACCGGCCCGGTCACGCCGGCCGAGATCAGCTCGTTCGACTCCTACATCCGCACGCTCACCCCGGCCGGGGACAACATCGGCAACCAGTGGGCGCAGGGGCACAGCGGCGAGGACACCAAGGCCATGGGCATGGTGTACGAGATCTCCGGCGACCAGGCGATCCTGGACCGGATGATCGGCTACTGCGACACCGTGCTGTCCGAGCGCGACGACCTGGCGCCGGCGCCGGTCGGGCAGCACGTGCTCTGGACCGGCGACATCGGCCCGGCGTGGCCCAACAACGTCACCACCGACCCGATCGGCACCGGTGGCGAACAGGGCGACCCGGTGGGCCACCTGGCCAACTGCGCCCGGCTGATCCTGCAGACGCCCGCGATCTGGAACAAGCCGGTGGCCGACGGCGACCCGCACGGCTACGGCGCCACCTACCTCGACCGGGCCAAGAAGTTCGTCGCCGAGGCCGACACCTCCGTCGACCAGCACATCCTGTCCCGGCTGCTGGACGTCTCCCAGGGCAACCGGATGTACTTCGCGTCGGACTCGCCCTACAAGGGCGGTCAGCCGGTGCCGTGGAACCAGCAGATGATGTTCGACTACGGCTTCCAGAACCTGGCGGTCGCCCACCAGTTGCTGGGCGACGACCCGCAGCGGGTCACCAAGTACGACTCGCTGGTGCAGACCAGCGTGGACTGGTTCTTCTCGCAGGCGCAGAAGTACACCGACCACGCCGGCAAGACGGCCTACACGTGGATGTACGCCCCGGCGGGCGGCGACACGGAGGACAACGACCACGGCAGCCTGGACACCGCGGGCCTGTACCGGGCCTACCTGTCCGGCCGCTACCACATCACCCCGGCCATGATGGCCCCGTTCGCCAACACCTTCGTGGACGTGATGAGCACGGGGGCGGGCCACTACGCGGGCCGCGTGGACGGGACGGACGGCGCCGGCAACAGCGCCCCCACCAGCTACGTGCGCAGCGGCTGGCTGCTGATGACCGAGTTCCGCCCCGACGCCTACCAGAAGCTGATGAAGGTCGACTTCCCCAAGGGGACGACCACGGCCGACGACCAGTTCTCGCGCGCCCTGGAGCTGAAGAGCCGGTTCGCCAAGGCGAAGAGCTGAGCCTTCGCGGCCTTCGCGGCCATTGCGGCTGCCACGGCTGTGGTGGCTGTCACGGCTGTCGCCGGCAGTGTGTCGACTCCATCATGCCTGCTCCGGGGCCTCGGCGGTAGGACGGAGCGCACGCTCGTCCGCCCTTGTCCGCGCACCCCGCGGCCCGCAGACTCGACGTCATCCACCTCCCGGCTCACGTGCCGGCGTCCGTCACCGGGCGCCGGCGCGGACGTCGTGCTGCCCCGCCGCCGGCGGGGACCGGCCCGGGAGGTGCTGGGACGACGAGGGGGCGACGATGGATCGCGAGACCGTACTTCGGGCGCGGATGAAGCTGCTGAGCACCGACCGGCCGGTGCTGCACGGGCCGGACGCGCTGTGGGTGTACCGGGTGCTGGCCCAGGTCAGCCCGGCGGCCTACGGCTCCAAGCTCGCCGTTGTGCTGCTGCGGCTGAGCGACTCGCACCGCCTTCGTGAACTTCCGGACGCGCGAAGGGGGTTGCTGGAGGAGGCGCTGGCGGTCGCCAAGGCGCTGGACGCCGCGGACCCGTACCGCGACATGGTGCTCAGCTGGGCGCTTCGGGCACTGCGGTGGGAGGAGACGCCGGTGCCGGCCGAAAAACCCGGTGCCCCGGCGGACCGGCTTCACTAGGCTCGCCACTGATCGCGCGCCGCACCGTCATCGTGGCGCGCACCGGGACGAGTTGAGGGGAGAGTGGCCATGCGGTACCGCACCGCCGTCGTCGTTCCCCCGTCCCGGTACGAGGTGATCCTGGTGTCTTCGTGCGCCCGGTGCCCGCTGCGCGGCCGGCACCGGACTCCGTGACGAACTCCTGACCCCGCCGCGCCCGGTGGTGACCCGCCCGGGCACGCCCGTCGCACCGCGGCGGGGGCAGGGGGCCAAGTCGGCCCGGCCACGGGCCGTTTCGTCCGGCAATCGCGCTGACCCGTTCGGGAACCACCCTGAAAGGCCATGGGCCATGCGCAGCAACCCGCACACTCAGCACGTCGACGACCTCGGCACGGTTCGCAACCTGGGCATTCTGGCCCACGTCGACGCCGGCAAGACCACCGTCACCGAGCGGATCCTCTACCGCACCGGCGCCACCTACAAGCGCGGCGAGGTGCACGACGGCACCACCGTCACCGACTTCGACTCCCAGGAGCGCGACCGCGGCATCACCATCTTCGCCGCCGCGGTGAGTTGTGCCTGGGACGGTCACCGGATCAACCTGATCGACACCCCGGGCCACGTCGACTTCGCCGACGAGGTGGAGCGCTCGCTGCGGGTGCTCGACGGTGCGGTCGCGGTGTTCGACGCCGTCGCGGGCGTGGAGCCGCAGAGCGAGTCGGTGTGGCGCCAGGCCGACCGGCACGGTGTGCCCCGGATCGCCTTCGTCAACAAGCTCGACCGGGCCGGCGCGGACCTCGACACGGCGGTCGCCTCGATCCGCGAGCGGCTGCATCCGGCGCCGCTGGTGGTGCAGCTGCCGATCGGTACGGAGGACGGCTTCACCGGCGTGGTGGACCTGCTGCGGATGCGCGCGCTGGTCTGGGCCGACGGGGGCGACGGCGACGGCTTCGCCGAGGGGCCGGTCCCGGAGGCGGTGCTGCCGCAGGCGCAGCACCGCCGCCGGCTGCTGGTGGAGGCGGTGGCGGAGCTCCACCCGGGCGCGCTGGAGGAGTTCTGCGCGACCGGCACCGTCGAGGCGCCGACGCTGGCCGCCGCGCTGCGCGACCTCACCCGCACGGGCGAGGGCGTGGTGGTGCTGTGCGGCTCGGCCTACCGCAACCGCGGCATCGAGCCGCTGCTGGAGGCCGTGGTGGCCTACCTGCCCTCGCCGCTGGACGTACCGCCGGTGCGTGGTGCGGGCGGCGCCGGCGGGGCGGGCGGCAGCGGGGCGGACGACGCGGTGCAGGAGCGCACCGCCGACCCGGCGGCTCCGTTCGCGGCCCTGGTGTTCAAGGTGAACTCCACCAGCACCGGGCGCCTGACCTTCCTGCGGGTCTACTCCGGCACGATCGACAAGGGAGCGGCGGTGCTGGACGTGGGCGCGCGGCGGACCGAGCGGATCAGCCGGATCCTGCGGGTGCAGGCCGACCGGCACGCGGAGGTGGACCGGGCGGTGGCCGGGGACATCGTCGCGGTGATCGGGCCGAAGGCCGCCCGGGCCGGCGCCACGCTGTGCGCGCCGGCGGCCCCGCTGCTCCTCGAACCGCCCTCGGTGGCCGTCCCGGTGGTCTCGGTGGCCGTCGAGGCCCGGCGCCGCACCGAGACCGAGCGGCTGGTCTCGGCGCTGGCGCGGCTGGTCGAGGAGGACCCCTCGCTGGCGGTGCGCACCGACTCCGAGACCGGCCAGACGGTCCTGTCGGGGATGGGCGAGCTGCACCTGGAGGTGGCGGTGGAGAAGGTCCGCCGCGACCACGGGCTGGAGGTCAACGTCGGGCGGCCGAAGGTGGCCTACCGGGAGACGGTGCTGCGCGGGGTGTCGGGCCTGGTCCACCGGCACGTCAAACAGGACGGCGGCGCCGGGCAGTTCGCCCATGTGGTGCTCGATGTGGCGCCGCTGACGGCACCGGCCGGGCAGGAGCAGGAGTCGGGCAGCGCGCAGGGCTTCGTCTTCCGTTCGACCGTCGTCGGCGGGCGGGTGCCGCAGGAGTACGTCCGGGCGGTGGAGGCCGGCTGCCGGGACGCGCTGGCGGACGGGCCGCTCGGCGGGCACCCGGTGACCGGGCTGCTGGTCACCCTGACCGATGGTGCCACCCATCCCAAGGACTCCTCGGAGCTGGCGTTCCGCACCGCCGGGCGGCAGGGGCTGCGCGAGGCACTGCGTGCCTGCGTGCTGGCGCTGCTCGAACCGGTGGTGGAGGTCACCGTCGCCGTGCCCGAGGACGCGGTGGGCGGGGTGCTCGGCGACCTGGCGGCACGGCGCGGGCGGGTCTCGGGCTCGACCGCGCGGGGCGGCACGGCCACGGTCACGGCCACCGTGCCGTTGGCCGAACTGTTCGGCTACGCAACCCGGTTGCGCAGCCGCACCCAGGGCCGGGGCACCTTCACGGCCCGACCCACCGGCTACGCCCCGGCCCCGGCCGACGCGGGGACGGCAGCCCGGTAGGCGGGTGGCCGGACAGGGCGCCGACCCGGTGGCACGGCCTCTCAGGAGGCCGTGCCACCGGGCGCCGCCGCAGGCCCCGCGCCCGCCGGGCCGGCGTCTGCCCGGCCAGCGCTTGCCGGCCCGGCATCCGCACGCCCGGCACCCGCCCGTCCGGCACCCGCACGCCCGGCGCCCGCACGCCCGGCGCCCGCACGTCCCGCGCCCGCACGACGCCCCGCGCCCGGCAGCGCCCGGCCGAGCAGCGGCTGCACGGCGGCGAGCAGCAGGCAGCCGGCGGCCAGCACGCTCCACAGGCAGGTCACGCCGCCGTGCGCCAGCAGCTGGGTGCCGAGGATCGGCGCCGCGACGGTCGCCACGCCCCAACTGGTCCCGTAGACGGCGAGGTAGCGGCCACGGGCCTCGGCCGGTGCCAGGTCGACCACCACGGCGTAGCTGCGTCCCATCATCAGCAGGTCGCCCAGGCTCCACACGACGGTGGCGGCCAGATACCCCGGCAGGGTGCGCGCCGCCGCGTAGCCGGCCAGGCCGCCCGCGAGCAGCAGGTAGCCGAGGGCGAGCGCGGCGGGTGCGGGGAGCGCGGCCAGGCGGCGCAGGCGTACCAACGGCTGCCCGGCCACCACTGTGACGGCGGAGACGGTGAGCAGCAGGCCGGCCTGCGAGGCACCCAGACCGCGCCGGAGCAGCGAGAGCGGCAGCGAGACCATGACCTGGAGGTAGACCACCGCGAACAGGGTGCCGCAGCCGAGCATCGCCAGCAGGGCCCGGTCGCGCCAGGCGGACGGCCCGTCCGCTTGGTCGCGGCCACCGTCGGCGGCGGGGCGCGGGCGGTCGGCCGGCAGCACGGCGCGCACCACGAGGGCGCAGGCCAGGCTGGTCAGCGCGTCGGCGACGAAGAGCCAGCGCAGGTCCCAGCGCCCGACGGTGGCGGCGATCAGTCCGGCGCCCATGCCCGCGCCGGCCAGCGCGGCGCTCAGCGCCCCGTAGGCGCGGACGTGTTCGGCGGGCTCGACGGCATCGGCGATCATCGCCTGGCTCGGCGGTTCGTAGAGCTCGAAGACCAGGCCGAGCAGCACGGCGAAGAGCGCGACGGTGGCCAGTGAGCCCGCCGCCGCGATCCCCAGCTCGGTGACGGCGCAGCCGCCGAGGCCGAGCAGGATCGTGCGGCGGCGGCCCAGCCGGTCGGCGAGCCGGCCGCCGGCCAGCCGGGAGGGGATCGTGGCGAGTCCGAAGGTGGCCGAGACGAGTCCGGCGGTGCCGAGGCTCGCGCCGAACTCGGTGCTGACCAGCACCGTCAGGAAGGGCAGCGAGAAGGCGCCGAGCCGGTTGACGGCCCGCGCGACGATCAGCAGTCGCACCCCGCGTGGCAGTCGTCCGCTGGTTCCGGGCATGGGAGACCCCCACCTTTCGTCACTGGCTAAACTGATATCGTCAGTGACGAACGCTAGAGCTGGAAGGAGTGACTGGTCAAGTGATGTTCGACAGTCATGTGGCCACGCTGCTGGAGGCGGCGGTCTCGCTCGTCAACTCCCTGACCGACGGGGAGGCACGCGGTCGGCCGTACCTCGCGCCGCACGGCGCCGAGCTGCCGGCGGCGGTCGACGCGGCGCTGCCGCGCACCGGTCCGGGCGCCGGCCCGCGTGCGATCGATCCGGCGCAGGCGGCCCGACTCGCGCAGACGGCGCAGCAGCTGCGCCGGATCTTCGAGGCTGCGGGCGCGGGGCGGATCGACGAGGCGGCCCAGGTGTTGAACGGCCTGCTGCTCTCGACCGGGGCCCGCCCGCAGCTCAACCAGGTGCCCGGCGAGCCCTGGCAGGTCCACTTCCACGGCGCGGACGACTCGTTGGCCGTGGGCTGGAGCGCGGGCTGCGCGGCCGGCCTGGCGCTGGCCGTCGGCA
Source organism: Kitasatospora sp. NBC_01302 (assembly GCF_035976515.1). NCBI lineage: Bacteria > Bacillati > Actinomycetota > Actinomycetes > Kitasatosporales > Streptomycetaceae > Kitasatospora > Kitasatospora sp. NBC_01302. The sequence continues at coordinate 1,172,371 of NZ_CP108404.1, read as the reverse complement.
GCGACCTCGCGGGCCGGCTCGGCGTCTGCCAGGCCGCGCACTGCGACCGGGTGTACGTCGACACGTCGCGCAACAGCGTGCGCCAGTTCTGTTCGACGGCATGTCAGAACCGCACCAAGGCTGCGGCCTTCCGGGCCCGCCGGTCGCGCCAGGCCTGACCCGGCGGTCCACGGCCCGGCGGTCCACGGCCCGGCGGTCCACGGCCCGGCGGTCCACGGCCCGGCGCGCCGCCGGGCCCTTTAGCATGCCCCATATCGATTACGGAGTGTGATCGGATAGTTCCAGCCAGAATCCACTCCCTGCTGCCGGTGATCTTCCCGCCGTACGTCCCCGCAGGGCGCGCGGCCTGCGGAGCGACAACTGGCCCGGCATCGCCCGGACATGGATGCCGGTGCGGCCCGGCGTGCTGCTGACGGGGTGTCCCACAAGGGGCTGCCGTGGCCAAGAGCGACGCCCGTGTCAGGTGTTGGCGAGTTCGCGTCGAAATTCCGTTCTCGTTGTTCGGATTTCGGTAGCGTCGGCTGCCGTCGAACCGGAATTCCTCTCTCCATTTATGGCAGACGGATGTGTGGCTGATGGTCCGACACCCGCCAAGCGCAGCAGGCCGAGCACCCGGCCCGTCCCCCAGGAGAACCCCGATGTCGATAGCCGCCGATCCGGACTTCGCCCAGGGCCTCGTGCCCGGCCCCACCCCCGCACAGCTCAGCCTGAGCACCGCCGCCGCCCGCAACCTGGCGACCACCACCAAGTCCGCTCCGCAGATGCGCGGCATCACCTCGCGCTGGCTGCTGCGGCAGCTCCCCTGGGTGCAGGTCTCCGGCGGCACCTACCGGGTCAACCGCCGGCTCTCGCTGGCCGTCGGCCGCGGGCGGGTCGGCTTCGTGCAGGCCGGGGCCGACGACGTGCGGATCGTCCCCGAGACGCTGCGCGAGATCCCGGCGCTGCGCGGCTTCGAGGACGACGCGCTGCTCGCCGAGCTGGCCGGCCGCTTCACGCCCCGCGACGTGCGGAGCGGCGAGGTGCTGGTCGAGGAGGGCCGGCCGGTCGAGGAGGTGTTCATCGTCGCGCACGGCCGGGTCGAGCGGATCGCCACCGGCAAGTACGGCGACAGCAAGACCCTCGGCGTGCTCTCCGACGGCGACCACCTCGGCGACGAGGCGCTGCTGCGCCCCGACCCGCGCTGGACGGCCACCGTGCGGGCCGCCACCGCCGGCACCGTCATGGTGCTGCCCTGGGCGACCTTCCTGGAGCTGTTCGACCGCTCCGAGAACCTGCGCGACCACGTGGACCGGTTCCTGGCCAGCTCCGCGCGGAAGGTCAACTCCAAGGGCGAGGTGGAGGTCGCCATCGCCGCGGGCCACCAGGGCGAGCCCGACGTCCCCACCTCCTTCGTCGACTACGACCTCGCGCCGCGCGAGTACGAGCTGTCGCTGACCCAGACCATCCTGCGGGTGCACTCGCGGGTCGCCGACCTCTACAACGAGCCGATGAACCAGCTGGAGCAGCAGCTGCGGCTCACCGTCGAGGAGATCCGCGAGCGCCAGGAGTGGGAGCTGCTGAACAACCGCGAGTTCGGCCTGCTCCACAACGCCGACTACGACCAGCGGATCAACACCTGGTCCGGGCCGCCGACCCCGGACGACATGGACGAGCTGCTGTCGATGCGCCGCGGCACCGACCTCTTCCTCGCCCACCCCAAGGCCATCACCGCGTTCTTCCGCGAGTGCACCAAGCGCGGCATCTACCCGGACAGCGCGGACGTGGGCGGCCACCAGGTGCCCGCCTGGCGCGGCGTGCCGATCTTCCCGTGCGGCAAGATCCCGATCACCGGGCACACCTCCTCGATCCTCGCGATGCGCACCGGCGAGCAGGACCAGGGCGTCATCGGGCTGCACCAGACCGGGATCCCCGACGAGTTCGACCCCAGCCTGAACGTCCGGTTCATGGGCATCGACGACAAGGCGATCATGAAGTACCTGGTCACCGCCTACTACTCGGCGGCGATCCTGGTGGGCGACGCCGTCGGCATCCTGGAGAACGTCGACATCGCCGCGCCGCGGTCCTGAGCCGGCGGTCAGGAGAAGAGCCGATGGCAGCCTTCGACACCGGCGCCGGAGCGGGCCGGGCGTTCGTGACCGGCCCGACCGGCCTGGGCACCTCAGCCGCCCGGATCACCGAGCTGCTGCGCCCGCGCACCGCAGCCGCCCCCACCCCACCGACCATTGTCCCACCGACCGTTGTCCCACCGACGGTCGCCCCAGCGACCGTTGCCCCGACCGCCGTTGCCCCGCGGGCCGCGGCGCCGCAGCCGCTCGCGCCGCAGGGCACCGGCCGCGCCGTCCCCGGTCTGTACTGCCCGCCCCACCTGCGCGACGACCGCGCGCTGGCCGAGGAGGTCAACGAGCGCCTGGTCGACTGGACCAGGCAGGTGGGCATCTACGCCGGCCGGACCGAGAAGTTCCGGCAGGCCGACTTCGGCCGGCTGCTGATGCTGACCCACCCCGACACCGACGACCCGGACCGGCTGCTGGCCGCCGGCCGCTGCCTGGCCGCCGAGTTCGCGGTCGACGACTACTTCTGCGAGGACGCCACCACCGGCGACCACCCCGAGCGCCTGGGGCCGCAGTTGATGCTCGCCCAGTCGGCGATCGACCCGCCCCGGCTGCCCGGCCGCTACCAGGAGCGCTGCGAGCGCTCGATGCGCGAGAACCCCGTGCTCAACGCGCTGCGCTGCTCGGTGCGGGACCTGGCCGGCTACGCCAGCGGCGCGCAGATCAACCGGCTCCGGCAGGAGATCGCCGGGCTCTTCCTCGGCATGGACGCCGAGGCGGGCTGGCGGATCGGCGGCAGCGCGCCCTCGGTCGCCGAGTACCTGGCGAACCGTCAGATGAACAGCTTCCTGCCGTGCATGACCCTGGTCGACGCGGTCGGCGGCTACGAACTGCCCGCCGACGTCTACGGCCGGCCCGACGTGCGCCGTGCGACCCTGCAGGCCGCGCTCGCCTCCGTGCTGCTCAACGACATCTACTCGATGCACAAGGAGGGCGACGCCCAGGGCGTCGAGTACAACCTGCCCACCGTGCTGGCGGCGGAGGAGGGTTGCCCGCTCGCCGAGGCGACCCGGCGCTCCGTCGAACTCCACAACGAACTCGTGCGCTCCTTCGAGGCCTCCTCGGCCGCCCTCACGCTGACCGGCGACCCGATCCTGACCCGCTACCTGGGCGCCCTGTGGGCCTGGCTCGGCGGCAACCGGGAGTGGCACGCCGGCAGCCCCCGCTACAACGACCACCAAGGACAGTGACAGCCATGACGATCACCGACACCACCGCCCCGGTCCTGGCCACCAAGTACCAGCAGTCCGTGGCCGACTACTGGAACCAGGAGAAGGACCCGGTCAACATCCGGCTCGGCGAGGTCTCCGGCACCTTCCACCACCACTACGGCATCGGTGACGTGGACTGGTCCGTGCTGGAGGGCGACGAGGCCACCCGCGACGAGCGGATCATCAAGGAGCTGCACCGGCTGGAGGCCGCCCAGGCCGACTTCCTGGTGGAGCAGTTGGGCGCCCTCGGCCCGGCCGACCGGATCCTCGACGCCGGCTCGGGCCGCGGCGGCACCAGCTTCGTGGCCAACCAGCGGTTCGGCTGCCAGGTGGACGGCATCTCGATCTCCGAGGAGCAGGTGAAGTTCGCCAACAACCAGGCCCAGCAGCGGGGCGTGGCCGACAAGGTGGCCTTCCACTTCCGCAACATGCTCGGCAACGGGTTCCCCGACGCCACCTTCCAGGCGATCTGGAACAACGAGAGCACCATGTACGTGGACCTGCACGAGCTCTTCGCCGAGCACGCCCGGGTCCTGAAGCCCGGCGGCCGGTACGTCACCATCACCGGCTGCTTCAACGACGTGCACGGCCGCCAGCCCTCCCGGGCCGTCAGCCAGATCGACGCGCACTACATCTGCGACATCCACCCGCGCAGCGCCTACTTCGCCGCCATGTCGGCCAACGACCTGATCCCGATCAGCGTGGTCGACCTGACCGCCGCGACCATCCCGTACTGGGAGCTGCGCGCCAAGTCCTCGGTGGCGACCGGCGTGGAGGACCCGTTCCTCACCGCCTACAAGGAGGGCAGCTTCCACTACCTGATGATCGCCGCCGACCGCATCTGAGATCCGGCCGGCCGCTGCCGTCCCCGCTCGTGCGGGGGCGGCAGCGGCTGCCGCGTGCTCAGTCGGACCCGGACGACCGGGGCGGCGGCCCGAAGACCGCGACCTCCCAGCCGAAGCCGACGGCCAGCCGGCCGTCCGGCGCCACGGCCAGCGCCTCGATCCCCAGCGGCAGCACCAGGTCGGGCCGGAGCCGGGCCCGGGTGGCCAGGTCCCAGCTGCGCACCGTGCCGTCCTCGCCGCCCGCGACCAGGACCGGACGGCCGTCGAGCACCCCTGCGGTCAGCGCCGTCAGCCAGTCCTCGGCGACGGTGACGGGCTCGCCGAGCGGGGCTGCGGTGGCCAGGTCCCAGACCTGCAGCAGGCCGTCGGTGGTGCCGGTGACCGCGACCGGGCGGCCGTCGAGCTGCACGGTGGCCACACCCGCGACGGTGGGCAGGTCCTCGTCGTCCTCGTCGCCCTCGTCCGCCGCACCACCACCTTGCAGCGGCGCGCCGATCGCGGCGCCGGTGGCCAGGTCCCAGATCCGCGCGGTGCCGTCGATGCTGCCGCTGACGACGACCGGGCGGCCGTCCGCCACCGCGACGGCCAGCGTGTCCACATGGCTCTCATGGCCGGTCAGCGGCTCGTACAGGGGCTGCCGGGTGGCCAGGTCCCACGCCTCGACGGTGCCGCCCCAGCTGCCGGTGACCACGATCGGCCGGCCGTCCAGCAGCGCGGTGGCGACGGCGGCCACGCCGGTGTCGTGCTCCAACGGCTCGCCCACCTGTGCGCCGGTCCCCGGGTCCCAGATCCGCACCTTCCGGTCGCGCCCGCCGGTGACCACCACGGGACGGTCGTCGAGCACCGCCGTCGCCGCTCCGTACACCAGGTCGTGGTGGCCGCCGAAGGGTTCGCCGACGGCGGCGCCGGTGACGAGGTCCCACAGCCGGGCCGTTCCGTCCGAACTCACGCTGACCACGAAGGGGTTGGCGTCGGCGACGCCGTCCGGTGCCGCGATCGCCAGCGCGTTCACCGAGTCGCCGTGACCGGGCCGCGGAGCACCCGGGGGAGGGGTGCCGGTCAGGTCCCATCGGCGGACCGTGCCGTCCCCGCAGCCGACGATCGCCACTGGCTGCCCGTCGACCACGCTCGTGGCCACCGCCGCCACGCCCTCTGGCCCGGCGAAGCACCGTGCGGTCTCCTCCCCGGTGTTCGGGTCCCACAGCCGTAGCATGCCGTTGACGTTGCCGGTGACCACCAGATGGCGGTTGCCGACCTCCGCTGTCGCCACCGCCCGCGTCGAGGTGTCGTCGCCGCTGAGGCTCTCGCCCACCGGGGCCCCGGTCGCCAGGTCCCACAGCGTGGTCACCCCGCCGAAGGTGCTGACGACCACGGTCGGCCGGGCGCCGGCCACCACGATGCTGAGCGCCTCCACACTGCCGGCCACCCGGGCCACGGGCGAGGCCAGTTGGCGTCCCTTGGTGAGGTCCCAGGCCCGGACGACGCCATCGTTGTCACCGGTGACCGCGATGGTCCGCCGGCCCAGTTCCGTGGTCGCCACCGCGCGCAGCCTGCCCCCCAACGGGCTGCCCGGCCCGCTCCGGTCGTACAGCGGTTCGCCGACCGGGGCGCCGGTGGCCAGGTCCCAGACCCGCACGGTCCGGTCGTCGCCGCAGCTCACCACCACGGGGCGGCGGCGCACCTCCGCCATGGCCAGCCCGGTCACCCAGTCGCGGTGGCCGGTCAGCGGCTGGTGCAGCAACTGATGGGTCGTCAGATCCCAGATGCGCACCGCCTCGTCGCTGCCGCCGCTGATCGCCACCGGCCGGCCGGCGGACTCGCCCGCCGCCACCGCCAGGACCATGCCGGTGTGGCCGGTCATGGGTTCGCCGATGGGCGCGCCGGTGGCCAGGTCCCAGAGCCGGACGGTGCCGTCGCCACCGCCGGTGACCGCGACCGGCCGGTCGTCCGGGGCCGTGACGGCGATGGACCGGACGCCCTCCTCGTGGCCGGTCGCCGTCCACCGGAACCCGCCGAGCTGGCTGCCGCTGGATCCCCCGACCTGCCAGTGCGCCGGGGGCTCGTCCGGCACCGGTACGGCGGCGATCCGCGCGGCCAGCTCCGGCGATCCGTACCGGGTCGCGTCCAGTTCCAGCAGTTGGCGGCGCACCGCCGGCCCGGCGGTGCGGTGCCGCTCGGCCGAGGCCTGGTACACCGCCGCCCCCAGCCTGCCCGCGCCCCAGGCGCCGGGCAGCAGCGGCAGCACGATCGCCGGGTCGGCGTGCACCAGGAACCCGGCGTCGACGAAGGGCGTGAAACCCAACTGGTCGGCGACGGCCCGCCGCAGCTGCGGATCCGGGCCGTCGGCAGCCTTGAGCCACTGGGTGACGGCTTCCGGCACCCGCCCGGTCTCGCTGAGCAGCCCGCCGAGCCGCACCTCGGCCAACTGGCGGTAGGGGACGACGGACGAGCCGACGGCGGTGCGCAGCAGGCGCTCGGCCTCCTGCTGATCGCCCCTGGTCCGGGCCTGGTCCGCCAGTTCGATCATCGCCGTGACTGCGGCCAGGGAGTCCGCGACGCCCGCCGACCCGCCCGCGGGGACGGCGTCCGCCACCGCGTCCCGCTGCTCGTCGAGTTCGCCGAGCAGTGCGGTCAGTCGCACCCGGGCCTCGGCGGCCAGCTCCCGGCCGCCCCCGCGCACCGCCTCGCAGTACAGCTCGCGGGCCTCCTCGCGGGCACCCGAGCGCTGCTTCAGCATGGCCAGTTCGAAGGCGGCCCGCGGGCGTTCGGCGTCCCGGCCGTCCTCGTAGGCGGTGCACAGCAGCGGCAGTGCGGCCTCGTCGTCCTGCGCCGCCACGAGGAGGTGGCCCAGCGTGAGCGCCGCGGAGGTGGCTATCGCGTGGACGGGGGAGGTGACGGCGAGCGTGAACTGCTCGATCGCGCGTGGCTGGTCGTCCAACTGGAAGTGGACCAGGCCGCGGCAGTAGGCGGCCTCGGGCGCCGCCTCGGCACCGGCGAGGGCCACGATCCGGTCGGCGCCCGCCAGCACGTCGGCGTACCGCTCCTCGGCCATCCCCATCAGACAGCTCATGACCTCGGCGGCCGCCTGCTTGGCCGGCTCCCGGCTGTCGCGCGCCTTCCGGGCGAGTTGGACGGCCTCGTCGACCCGGCCCTCGTCGATCAGCGCGAGCAGGCGTGCCACCAGGTCCCGATAGCCCATGCCGATGGTGGCGAGGGTGCCCTGCAGGGCGTCGAGGTTCTCCAGCGCGCGCCGCTCCCGCCGCCCGCCGCCGAACACCCGCCGTGCCCAGCCCTGCCGATCCCGCGCGTCCGTCATGCGTCTCTCCTCGTACCCGTCCCCACCCGAGTTCGCGCTACCGGTCCAGCCGCCGGGGGCGGTTGGGACCGGATCACGTGACGTTCCGGTCAAGGATGGCGTACGGCTTGGATCGTGCCAATAGCAGCCCGGGTCTCACCGTGCGGCGGTGGGTGGCTCCGCTGGGGCCGGCGGTCTTCCGGCCGGCTGCCTCGGTGACGCTCGCAGGCTGGAGCGGCTGGTGGATCGGGGGCGATCCCCGGTCACCGGTCACGGGCCAGGGACAGCAGGAGCTGCAGCGCGCGGGCGTCGACGCGCGGGTCGTAGGCCAGGCCGAGGCCGACCGTGGGTGTCGGGGCGGTGAGCCGGCGCAGTCGGATGCCCGGGACGCGCAGGGCGTGCGCACGGCCCTCGGGGATCGGGGCGACGCCGTGGCCGGCGGCCACGGCGAGCAGCAGCTGTTCGTCGTCGGGTTCCTCGCGCACGATGCGCGGCCCGTGGTCGGGCCAGAGCTGACGGATGATCAGATCGTGCATGCCGGGGCCGTTTTCGCGCGGCCACAGGATCACCGGTTCGGTGGCGATCCGGCGGCGGCTGATCCGGGAGCGGGTCGCGGCGAGCGGGTGGTCGGCGGGGACGGCCAGGAGCAGCTCCTCCTCCCCGAGTGGCAGGCAGGTCAGCTCGGGGGCGTCGAGTGGCGGGCGGACGAAGGCCGCGTCGAGCTGACCGGCGAGCAGCAGGGTGACGTTGTGGGCGGTCCAGCCGGTCTGCAGGCGCAGCTCGACCTCGGGGTGGCGCTCGCGGAAGGCGCTGACCAGGGCGTCGGCGGGGCCGCCGCGTGCGGAGCGGGTGTAGGCGAGGTTCAGGCGGCCGTGCCGACCGGCGACCGCGGCGGCGATCCGCTCCTCGGCCGCCGTGGCCCGCGCGAGGACCCCCCGCGCCTCCTGGGCCACCACCTCGCCGACCGCGGTGAGGGTGCAGCCCGTGCTGCCGCGCTCGATCAGCCGGGCCCCGAGCCGCCGCTCCAGCGCTTTGACCTGCTGGCTCAGCGCGGGCTGGGCGATGTGCAGCCGCCGCGCGGCGCGCGTGAAGTTCAACTCCTCGGCCAGTACCGTGAAGTAGCGCATCTGCCGGAGATCCATGCGGCCGATGATAAGCGCGGCTTATCGCCGGTGCCAGGGCTGGTCTTGGACGGGCGCCGCGCGCACCGGCCAGGCTGTCCTTCAACCGCAGGCGATCGGCGCGGCGGTGATCCGTGGACCGGAGCTGATACTTCGTCAGATCCGGCCGCACGAAAGGAAGAAGGGGCGAACATGCTGGACGTGGTAGTGGTCGGCGCCGGGGTGGTCGGGCTGACCAGCGCGCTGCGCCTGCAGCGGCAGGGGGCCCGGGTGCTGGTGGTCGCCGAGGCCTTGCCGCTGTCGACGACCTCCGCCGTGGCCGCGGCCGTCTGGTACCCGACCGGGATGACGGCCGGTGACCAGGTCGAGCGGTGGTCGGCGGAGGGCTACGCCGAGTTCGCCCGCCAGGCCGCGGAGGCCGTGCCGGGGGTGACGATGTGCCGCACCTGGATGCTCACCGAATCCTTCGCGCCGGATGAGCGCCCTGCACGGGAGAGCCCTGTGCAGGAGGGCCCCGTACAGGAGCGCCCTGCACAGGAGGGCCCTGCGCCGGAAGGCGCCGGGCAGGACGCCGCCGCGCAGGGGAGCATCCCTTGGTGGGCGGCCCCCGTCCCTGACCTGCGCCCGCTGCCGTCGGCGGGCGCGGCCACGCCGGGCGAGCGGGCCCGGCACGGCTGGGAGTTCACCGCGCCGTCCGTCGAGATGCCGCGCTATCTGGCCTGGCTGCTGGACCAGTTCCGCGAGGGCGGTGGCCGGGTGGTCCAGCAGCGGCTCGACTCCCTTGCCCAGCTGGCCGGTTGGGCGCCCGCCGTGGTCAACGCCAGCGGATTGGGCGCCCGTCTGCTCTGCTCCGACCAGGCGGTGTACCCGGTGCGCGGCCAGATCGTGCTGGTCCGCAACCCGGGCCTGCGCACCTCGGTACGGATCGAGGGCAACCCGGCCGGCTACACCTACGTCCACCCGCGCAGCGCCGACGTGGTGCTGGGCGGCACCTTCGAGGAGGGCAACTGGGACACCGCCGTCGACCCGCGGACGGCGCAGTCCATCCTGCGCCGCTGCACCGCCGCCGTGCCCGAGCTGGCCGGGGCCGAGGTCACCGGTCACCTGGTCGGCCTGCGCCCGGCCCGCCGTGGCGGCGTGCGGCTGGGGGTGGACGAGCACACCCTGCCGGGCACCCGGCTGGTCCACAACTACGGCCACGGGGGCGCGGGCGTCACGCTCTCCTGGGGGTGCGCAGCCGCCACGGCGGCCCTGCTCTGAGCAGCGGCGCCCGACACCCGCCCGCACCCGCCCTACCGCACCTGCCCTGCCGCGCCCGCCCCGACCGCGCCCGCCCCGACCGCACCCGCTCCTACCGCACCGGCGCGTCCGTCCCCAGCAGCTCCGTCCCCAGCAACTCCGCGCTGAGCCGCGCCGCGGGCAGCCGCGGGTTGAGGTAGACGTACTCGCTGCGCTGCTCCACCTCCGCGTTCAGCGAGCGCAACGTGACTTGGGCGTCCGCCAGTTGCCCCGCGTGATGCTGGGCCTCGGCGAGCAGGCCCAGGTGCAGCGGGAGCCGCAGCAGTGTGCGGCTGGTGCGCAGCACGGCGAGGGCGGCCTGGATCCGGGCGACCCCGGCGCCGCCGTCGCCGCGGTGCGCGTCGGCCCAGCCCAGGCAGATCTCCAGCATCGCCTTCCAGTAGCGCAGGCCGGCCTCGGCCGCCACCTCCACGCCCAGCGTCCCGACCCGCTCGACCCGCTCGACGTCGCCCTCCAGCCCCGCGAGCACCGCGTCCACGTAGAGCGCGAAGGACCGGTCGGAGGGCCGGGCGTCGCGGCCGGCCAGCGCGATCAGCTCCTCGCGGCGCTCCATCGCGGCCCGCTGGTCGCCGAGCAGCCAGTGGGTGAAGGCGTCGTAGGACCGGCAGGAGACCCGGGGGTCGTGCTGGAAGGCCTTCGCCAGCGTGTTGCCCTGCCCGCTGCAGAAACGATCCGCCGCGCTGACGCCCCGTTCCAGCTCGGCCAGCGCCGCCGGCAGCTCGCCGCGCACGTGCAGCACGATGCCCTGGCCGTACGCGGCGCCGAGCACCGCCACCGGATCCGGATCGCTGCCGGACATCTCCCGCAGCCGACCGGAGAACGCCAGCGACTCCTCGTACCGCCCGGTGACCAGGTGTGCGGCGCACAGCGCCCACAGCACCGGGGCGCGGTCGGGCGTGCCGGTGACGGCGTTGAGTTCGCGGCTGCGGTTGAAGGCCACCTCCGCCTCGGCGTCCCCGTAGCCGCGGATGAGGGCCAGCACCTGGCCCAGCTGGATCTGCAGCCGCTGGTCGAGCCCCGGGGTCGCGGGGTTGCCGGCCGGCAGCTCGCGCAGCAGGCACATCGCCCGGCGCAGCCAGGTCTCGGCCTGCTCGTAGGCGAGGCGCTGCTCGGCCTGCTCGGCGGCGCGCAGCAGCGAGGGCAGCGCCTCCTTGGCCGGCATCTCGCAGCCCGCCTCCCAGGCGTGGTGGGCGACCTGTTCGACGTCCTCGTCCGGCACGTACGAGCGGTCGAGCAGGGTGCGGGCCACCTGGGCGTGCAGCAGGGCGCGCTGCTCCTGGTCGAGCTCCTCGTAGAGCGTCTCCTGGACCAGGGCGTGGGTGAAGTGCAGCAGGTCGGGGTGGTGGGCGTCGGCGCGCAGCAGCTGGGCCAGCACCGCCGACTCGACGGCGGCCCGGGTGGACCGGTCCTCGCCGGTGATCTCGTTGAGCAGCCGCAGGTCGACCTCGGTGCCGAGCACGGCGCAGGTCCGCAGGGTGCGCAGCGCCTCGGCGGGCAGCGTGGCGAACCGCTGGCGCAGCACCTCGCGCACCCCCGAGGGGACCCGGGCGAGCAGCAGCCGGGCGGCGTGCGGGTCGTGCAGCCCGTTGGTGCCGCCCAGCAGCGAGAGCAGCTGGGCGACGAAGTAGGGGTTGCCCTTGCTGCGTTCGTGGAGCGCGCTGGTCACTGCGGCGCTGATGCCCGAGCCCGCCTTGCTCCGCACCAGCACCCCGACCTCCGCCTCGGAGAGGCCGCCGAGCCGCAGCGCCTCGGTGCGCGGGTCGCGCAGCACCTCGCCGAGCTTCTGGGACAGCACGGGGTTGGTGCCGATGTCGCTGTCCCGGGCGGTCATCACCAGGCCCAGCGGACGCCCGTGCTGGCGGGTGGTGAGCAGCCGCAGCAGGTCCAGCGAGGGCGCGTCGGCCCAGTGCAGGTCCTCCAGCAGGACCAGCAGCGGGCGCCGGTCGGCCAGGGCCAGCAGCACCTCGCACACCGCGTCGTAGGTGCGGAACCGCTCCTGGGCGCCGGCCTCCTCCGGTGTCTGCTGCTCGGCGGCGGGCAGCAGTTCGGGGATCAGCGGCGCGAGCGCGGTGCCGAAGCGGGCGGCGGCGGCCGTGAAGTCCTCGGGGCGGCGCGCGGAGAGCTGGCGCAGCACCTGGGCCCACGGCCAGTACGGCGGGACCCCCTGGCCGGCGAAGCAGCGGCCCCACATGACGTCCGGAGCGCGGTTCTTCAGCGGTGTGGCGAGCTCCAGCAGCAGCCGGGTCTTGCCGATCCCCGCCTCGCCGAGGACCGCCGCCGCCCGCCCGTCGCCGTCGACCGTGTCCGCCACCAGTGAGCGCAGCTCCAGCAGCTCGCCCTCCCGCCCGGCGAAGCCGCGGGTCTTGGGCGCCTCGGTGAAGGCGGGCGGCTCCGGGGCGCGCTCGTGGACGCAGGCCCGCTCGGCGTCGCCGGGCGGGCTGCCGCGGCCGTCCAGCTCCTGGCGCAGGATCGCGCCGTGCAGCTCCTGCAGTTCCTCGCTGACCGCGACGCCGAGCTCCTCCAGCAGGCTGGTCCGGGTACGTTCGTAGACGAAGAGCGCATCGGCCTGCCGGCCGAGCCGGTAGAGCGCGGTCATCAGCTGCCCCACCAGCCGCTCGCGCAGCGGATACCGGCCCGCCTCGCGCTCCAGCTCCGCCACCACCGCCTCGGGCTGGCGCAGCATCAGGCAGGCGTCGGCCCGGGTCTCCACCGCGGTCAGCCGCACCTGCTCCAGCCGCGCGCCCTCGCCGGCCAGCGGCCCGTACTCGGTCAGATCGGCGTACGGCGCCCCGCGCCACAGCTCCAGCGCCTCGGTGAGCAGCGCGCGGGCGGCGGGGAACTCGTGCTCGCGCTGCAGCCGGCGGCCCCGGGCGACCAGGCTCTCGAAGCGGTAGGCGTCGACCTGCTCCTCGTCCAGGTCCAGCACGTAGCCCGAGGCGACGTGGCGCACCAGCGACTCGGCGGCGCCCGGCGCGGCCATCGGCGCCAGCGCGGTGCGCAGGTGGGAGACGTAGCTCTGCAGCGAGGCCTTGGCCTGCCGGGGCGGGTGCTCGCCCCACAGCTCCTCGACCAGCTGGCCGGTGGAGACGGTCCGGCCCAGCTGGATCAGCAGCAGACCGAGCAGTGCGCGCCGCCGTGGCGGGCCCAGCGGGAACTCGCGCTCGCCGAGCTGCGCCGTCATCGGTCCGAACACGCGCAAGCGAAGACCGCCGGACTCAGACATACGCCCCCTTGGATCGCCGCCCCGGGTCAGCGACGAGACGTGTCGTCACCACCTGCTTTGGATCATGGCACATGACCGAGGAGGATCCAACAGGCACGCAGCGTGGCCGCACTGCCGCAGCCCTGTCGCTCGTGACATTGCCGCTTGGAGGGCTGTTCCTTCGCTGCGGGCGGGTGCCACCTCGTTCCTCGGCGACCCCCACCCTTCGCTACGTCGCAGCCCTGTCGCTCGTGACATTGCCGCTTGGAGGGCTGCTCCTTCGCTGCGGGCGGGTGCCACCTCGTTCCTCGGCGACCCCCACCCTTCGCTACGTCGCAGCCCTGTCGCTCGTCAAACAAGTAACATGCCCGCCGGGGCCCGGTAAAGGGCGCCCGCCCCGGCCCTGGTGTCGACCCCGCCGTCAGCCCGCCGTCAGCCCGCCGTCAGCCCGCCGCCGGCGGAGCGTCCGTCAGCACGTCCGAGACCAGGTCCGCCCACCGCTCGCCGGCCAGCCAGGCGGCGCTGGCGTCGGCGTGCCCGCTGGGCTGCTCCACGGTGATCCGGCGCCACAGGTCGTCGATCCGCCGCCGGGCGGCGGCGCAGTAGAGCTCGGCCAGCTCCTGGGTGCTCTCGGGCCCCAGCCGACCGCACTGCGAGGTCCGGGCCAGCACCAGGGACATCAGCAGCAGCTCGCCCGCGACCTGGTTGAGCTGGATCAGCAGGTGCTCCTGCTCGAACAGCTCCTGCGGGTCCGGGTGGCGGCGCACCAGCGCCAGGCAGGTCCGGGCGAAGGCCTTCACCTGGTGGGCGGTGAACCGCAGGTGGCCGAGGTTGGGCTCGGTCAGGTCGGCGTCGTCCAGGCAGCTGACGTCGGCCGGCTCCGACTCGATCGCCCGCGCGTTCGCCGGCTCCGGGTAGTAGCAGCCGAGGACGCCCAGCCGCGCGGCCCGGTTGTCGAGCTGGAAGTCCACCCCGCAGGCAATCCGCAGGCCCCGGGCCTCCCGGAAGGCCCGCTCCACCGGCAGCGGCACGGCGCCGCGGCGGGCCTTGCTGTGCGCGGTCTCGTAGCCCTCGGCGCCCAGCAGCGACATGGTCCGGTCGACGATGCGCCAACAGGTCGCCGAGGCCAGGTTCTTGGCCGCGAGGTGCTCGTAGCGCAGGTTGGCCGTCCGCTTGTCGGCGGGGCCGTCCTCGCCCAGCAGGCACCACTGGGCCAGCGTCTCCAGCGCGAAGACCTCGCCGAGGGTGGCCGCGACCATGCGCTGGGTCTCCTCGAAGGAGCCGAGCGGACGGCCGTCCACCTGGCGCCTGCCCGTGAACTCCCGCGACCAGTGCAGGCAGAGCCGGCCGAGTGCCAGTGCCGGGGCCACGATGCTGTGCACCCGGCTGCGGACGACCAGCCGGTTCAACTCGGGGGTGGGGTCCTGGTCGTGCTCCTCCTCGGCCGCCATCAGCTCGGCCGGCACCCGCACGTTGCGCAGGGCCAGTTCCCTGGCCGGGTACCCCTTGAGGCCCATGAACTCGTGCTCCGCGGTCACCGTGAGGCCGGGGTCGGCGGTGTCCACGAAGAAGGTCCGGACCCGTTCGCCGCCCGCCTCGCGCACGGTCGCGGTCACGCCGACCAGGCCCGCGAGCGAGCCGTTGCCGCTGAAGACCTTACCTCCGGTCAGCAGGTACGCGGCGCCGCCCTCGACGGGGACGGCGGTGGTGCCGCACGGGCGGCCGTCGGCGCCCGTCGGCGCGGTGTCGGCGCTGCCGCACACGTCCCCGGCCCGGACCCGGGCTCCGAGTCCCTCGTGCAGCGGGCCCGGGGGCAGCGCCGCCAGGGGGGCGCCGGCGCCGACGGTGCTGTGCACCGCGAGCAGCCGCGCCACCGGCATCGACCAGCTCGCGGCCGCCTGGACTATCCGGAAGGCGTTCATGCCGGACAGGCCCAGGCCCCCGAGTTCCGGGGCGCTCTGCAGCCGGGTGTAGCCGCCGGCCGCCAGCGCCTCCAGCAGACCGGGCGGCAGCCGCCGCTCGGCATCCACCTCGCTGGGGTCCACCCGCTCGCGCAGCAGCGCCCCGAAGGCGGCCAGGACGCGGTCGCCGGCCTGCCGGTCGGCCTTGTCCTGCACCGGGAAAGGGTGGATGAGGTCCCAGCGGAACTCGCCGAGGTAGAGGCCCTCCAGGAAGCTCGGCACCCCCGGGACGTGCCAGGGGTTCTGCGGGTGCGGGCTGGTCGCCATGGTCTCCGTCCGGAGGTGCGGGGCCGTGCTGCGGCGGGGGAGCGGGCTGCTCGGGATCACCGCGGCGGCCGGCTCACGGCGGCCGGTGCGCCGTCGCCCCAGGAGGTGTCGGGCCGGGAGAGGTGCGGCCGGGAGGCGGCCGGCCGGGAGAGGTACGGCCGGGTGGTGTCCAGCGGGTCTGTCATGCTGCTTCTCGCCTTCGATGGGGCTGGGTGCGATCGCCCGGCCGGCTGTGGTGGGGCCGGTGGTGCCGGGCGCGACCGGGGCCAGGGGTGGCCTGGTCCGGTCCGGAGTCAGAGCGTCAGGCGGATCCCGTACCGGTCGAGCCAGGTGTTCAGCTGCAGCGCCATCTCGACGTCGGCCCGGTCCGGCCAGCCGCCGCGGTCGGTCAGCCGGGGGTCCTCGACGAAGGCCCGTGCGGCCTTCGTGTCGAGCAGCGCCGCGACCGGTGCGTGCGGGTCGGCGAGCACGCCCGCCAGCGCGTCGCGCAGGTGCGCGGTGTAGCCGTCGTCGTAGGTCGCGGGGAACGGTGCGCTGGACCGGGCCAGGATCGCGGGCGGCAGCAGCTCGCCGGCCACCGCGCGCAGCAGGCCCTTCTCCCGGCCGCCGTAGGTCTTCATCGCCCAGGGCGTGTTGTAGAGGTACTCCACCAGGCGGTGGTCGCAGAACGGGAACCGGATCTCCAGGCCGGCCGCGGTGCCCAGCCGCTCGGAGTGCAGCAGCAGCGGGTCCAGCCAGCGGGTCAGGTGCAGGTGGCCCAGCTCGCGCATCCGGCGTTCGAGCCCGGTGGACGCCGGCAGGTGCTCGACCTCGGCGATCGCGTCGTGGTACTGGTCGGCGCAGTAGGCGTCCAGGGCCAGCCAGTCGAGCAGCGCCGGGTCCAGCAGCCCGGCCCCGAGGCCGTGGGCCGCCCCGAACCGGCGCGCCCGGGTCAGCCAGGGGAACATCTCGGCCGCCAGCACCTCCCGGTCGCCGGCCCAGTCGAAGCCGCCGAACACCGGGTCGGCCCCCTCGCCCGACAGCGCCACCTTCACCTGCTCGCCCACCGAGCGGTAGAAGAGGTAGGGCGTGATGTTCTTGTCCCCGTACGGCGTGGGCAGGTCCTTGGCCGTCAGCACCGCGGTGCGCACCACCGGGTCGGCGAGCACCTCCGGGTCGAGCGGGGCTTCGAGGTGCGAGGCGCCCAGGTGGTGCACCACCTGGGCCACGTAGGGGCTGTCCGGCACGCTGTCCGCGTTCACGCCGATCCCCACGCTGAAGGTCCGCAGCGGCTCGCCGCCCGGTGTGCGGCCCGCGGCCAGCGCGGCCACCGCGCTGGAGTCCAGGCCGCCGGAGAGCAGGATCCCGGGCGCCGGCTCGCCGGCCATCGCCGAGGCGACCGCGCCGCCGAGCAGCCGGCGGACGGTCTCCAGCGTCTCGGGCAGGCTCTCGGTGTGCGGCTGCGGACGCAGTCGCCAGTACGCCTCGGTGTGGATCCCGCTCACGCCCACCTGGACCAGGTGTCCCGGCGGCACCTCGCGCAGGCCGCGGAAGACGCCGTGCCCGGGCACCTTGATCGCCGTCAGCACGGCGCGCAGCCCGTCGGCGTCCACCCGGGCCTCGGCCAGCGGATGCGCGAGGACCGCGCGGGCCTGTGAGCCGAACAGCACGCCGGCCTCCAGCGGGAGGTAGCTCAACGGCTTGACGCCCAGCCGGTCCCGGGCCAGCACCAGCCGGCTGACCCTTAGGTCCCAGATGGCGAAGGCGAACATGCCGTCCAGCCGCCGCACCCCCGCCGTCCCCCAGCGCAGGTAGGTGCGCAGCACCACCTCGGCCTCGCTGCCGAAACTGAAGCGCTCGCCGGAGTCGGTCAGCTGCCGGCGCAGTCTGGCGACGTTGGACACCGACCCGTCGTAGCTGATCACCGCCACCGGGCGGCCCTGCTCGGCCACCACCAGCGGCTTGCCGCCGTCGGTCTCGTGGACCGCGCCCGTGCCGCGCTGACCCAGCACCGCGCGCGGGCAGGCCCACATCCCCTCCCCGTGCGGGCCGCGCCCGGCCAGCGAGGCCGTCATGGCGAGGACGGCGTGCCGCTCGCGCGCCACGTCCCGCTCGAAGTCGATCCAGCCGGCGATTCCGGACACCTGGTTCCTCTCTCCTGTACGTGCTGGGTCCTTGGCGGACCGTCCATCGGCCTCCGGGCGGGCTTCGGCTACCGGGCGGGGGTGATGGTGTGGTGCAGGCGGCCGTCGATCAGGCCGAGCAGCGCCGCGGGGAAGTCGAGCAGGTACATGTGCCCACCGGGCAGGCAGGCGCACCGGAAGTCGGCCGAGGTGTGGTCGCGCCACTCCGTCAGGCGTTCGGTGCCGATCACCTGGTCGTGCGAACCGCGGATCGCCGTGATCGGGACGTCCAGTCTTCGCCGCGGCGCGGGGCGGTACCGCTCGTGCATCCCGATGTCGGCCCGCAGCACCGGCAGCAGCGCCTCGCGCAGGGCCGGGTTGTCGAAGGCCGGGCGGCGGTAGCCCTCGGCGTGCGCGACGAGATCCAGGAACTCGGCGTCCGGCAGGCCGGTGGCGACCGGCCCTGGCCGGCTCGCGGGGCCCGCCGAGCCGCTCACGAACAGGCCGCACGGCGTCGGCCCGCCCTCGGCGGCCAGCCGGCCCGCCACCTCGAACGCCAGCACCGCCCCGAGGGCGTGCCCGAACAGCGCCACGCCCCGGTGGGCCGCGGCCCGCTCGCGGATCCAGGGCAGCACGTCGGCCACCACGTCCGCCACCTGCTCGAACGGCGGTTCGCCCAGTCGCTGCTCGCGGCCCGGCAGGGCGACCGGCGCGACCTCCAGCCCGGCCGGTGCCAGCGACCGCCAGGGCACGAAGAACGAGGGCCCCGCGCCGGCGTGCGGGAAGCACAGCAGCAGAGTGGAGGTCATCGCAGGGGCCCTTCCCGACGTGCAGGTGGTGTCGCGGAAGCGACCGTACGCGGACGGACTTGCGGAGGGCTTGCGGTACCGCTTGCGTTCCCCTTGCGGTCCACTGGCAGGCTGGTCGCCAGGGCCGGCCGCGCGGGCCGGCTGCCCGGGCCGGTCGCCGGTCGCACCGCGGCTCGGAGGCCCTGTCAGCGGGGCCGCCCGATCGCGTACAGTCCGTACCGTCGGCGTCGCCGACGGTACGTCAGATCCATCGTCCAGCGGTTGAACCAGGAGAAGGACCGTGGCCACCGAAGCGAGTCCGCTGCCCAGCAGCCCGACGGCCGGCGAGAGCTCCGGCAACGGTACCGGACCGGGCGGCGCCCGCCCGGTCCCCGAGCTGGACCCCGCACTGGTGAAGCGCTGGCAGGCGGAGGGCGGCGAGCTGGTCGAGCTGCTGGGGCTGGCCCGCGAGCGGCTCGGCGGGGTCGCGGCCGTGCGCCTGGGACCTCGGCCGACCGTGCTGATCACCGATCCGCAGGCGGTCCAGCACGTGCTCGCCCAGCACCCGGACCAGTACGTCAAGCGCTCGCACCGGGCCCGGCTGCTGGTGGGTGACGGCGTGCTGTCCGCCTCGGGCGATGCCTGGAAGCGGCAACGCCGCTTTCTGCAGGCCCAGTTCACCGGTACCGGAATGCGCCGCTACGAGCAGCGGATCGCCGCGGCGGTCGAGGCCTGCGCCGAGCGCTGGGCCGGGTACGCCCGCACCGGGGAGCGCTTCGACCTCGCCGCGGAGATGCGCCGCTTCGCGCTGGACAGCATCTGGCGCGCCCTGACCGGCCATCCCGTGGACGCCGCCACCGAGGCCGAACTGGCCTCCATCGACGACCTGGTGGGCGCCCTGCCGACGCTGCCCGCCGATGTGGTCGAGGTGCCGCCGGCGGTCGCCGCCGACCTGGCCAGGCTCGACACCGTCACCAGGCACGCCATCGAGGCCGCCCGCGACGGCGTCCCGGGGCCCGACGGCCCCGGCCTGCTGCACGACCTGCTGGCGGCCGCCGTCGAGCGCCCCGAGTACACCGACCGCCTGATCCGCGACGAGCTGGTCACCCTGCTGTTCGCCGGCCACGAGACCACGGCCACCACGCTGACCTGGCTCTACCTGCTGCTCGACCGCCACCCCGCCGCCCGCGAGCAGGCGTTGGCCGCCGGGCCCGAGGGATCGGCCGAACGCCGGGAGGCCGTCCAGGCGTTGGTCCACGAGACGCTGCGGCTCTACCCCTCCGCGTGGATGCTGCCGCGCCACGCCACCGCGGACGACACGGTGGCCGGCCACGCCGTCGCGGCCGGCACCGACGTGCTGGTCTGCCCGTGGCTCACCCACCGCGACCCCGAACTCTGGCCGGACCCGGAGCACTTCGACCCCAGCCGGTTCACCACCCCGGGTGTGCGCCCCACCGTCACCGGCGCCTACCTGCCGTTCGGCCTCGGCCCGCGCGCCTGCCTCGGCCTGCAGTTCGCGCTGCGCGAGACCACCGCCCTGCTCGAACGCCTGCTGCCCGCCCACACGGTGGCCTTCGACGCCGTGCCCACCCGGGCCGCCTACGGCATCACGGTCCGCCCGGACGGCCCGACCACGGCCACTCTCGGGTAGGCCCTGTCCGGCAGGATCCGCCGGACGGGGCCCGGCAGCTGGATCCGCCCTCCCACGCCAACCCCAAGGAGGCCCTCGTGGTGCACGCCCAGTTCGACCCGACCGCCCGTCAGACGCTGGCCATCGCGGCCGTCGACGCCAAGACCCGCCGGGACCTCTCCTGGCAGCAGATCGCCGATGTGGCCGGCCTGTCGGTCGCCTTCGTGACCGCCGCCGTCCTCGGCCAGCACGCCCTGCCGGCGGACGCGGCCAAGGCCGTCGCCGGACTCCTCGGCCTGGACGAGGAGGCGGAGCGGCTGCTGCAGACCATTCCGACCCGCGGCTCGCTGGCCGGCGGGATCCCCACCGACCCGACCATCTACCGCTTCCACGAGATGATCGAGGTCTACGGCACCACCCTCAAGGCGCTGGTGCACGAGCAGTTCGGTGACGGCATCATCAGCGCGATCAACTTCAGGATCGACGTGCAGAAGGTCGCCGATCCCGAGGGCGGCGACCGCGCCGTCATCACGCTGGACGGCAAGTTCCTTCCCTACAAGCCTTTCTGACGTTTCAACAGTTCACGAACAGCGGGCCGCTCCGGTACTCCGGGGCGGCCCGCTCGCTGGGTAAACCTCGGATGCGAACGACCCCTGTGTTTGTCGTGTTCCGGCCATGTCGACTTGATGAGCTGGCATGCACTCGTCATCAGCCCCTATGGTTGGGACACTCCGCCGGCGGCGCAACTGTCGGCCCCCAGGCGGACGGGGTGATGACGGCACGTCAGCCTGCTGCGTCGCCAACGTCGGTTTCCTGTCGGCTCGCTGGCCGGCAAGCCCCCGTCGCACCGCCCGTTCGTTCCTGCACCGTCCCGCGGCAGGCCCCCACACGCCGCCGCGACCGGGTCCCCCACGAGAAGAAGGACGCCACGCAGTGAAGAAGAACACCTACGCCCGCGCCGTCGCGGTGCTGGCGATAGCCGGTGCGTTCAGCACCGCGATGGTCTCGGCCGCCGATGCGACTCCGTCGGCCGCCGCGCGCCCGCACCACCACCACTTCGCGCTCGGCGCGCAGTTGGACCACCCCGTCCAGCCCCGCATGCACAGCGCGATCGCCCCGCACGCCACCAAGGACGTGCCGGCGAGCGTGGACCTGAGCAACTACCTTCCCCAGGTGGGCGACCAGGGCCAGGTCGGGTCCTGCGTGGCCTGGGCCATCGACTACTCCGCGATCGGCATCATGGAGGGCGAGCAGGGCATCGCGGGCGCCCCGCACGCGCCGATGTACACCTACGCGCAGATCGCCCAGGGCAACGACCAGGGCAGCTACGCCAGTCAGCACTTCGACATTCTGACCACGCAGGGCCTGGACACCAAGGCCGACTACTGGCAGGGCGACTTCGACTACACCACCCAGCCCGACGCCAACGAGACCGCGAACGCGGCCAACTGGAAGCTGTCCGGCTACACCGCGCTGGACACCGGCAGCGCGCTGGTCGACGAGGTGAAGAGCTCGCTGGCCCAGGGCGAGCCGGTGGTCTTCGCCTTCAACGTGTACCAGAGCCTGGAGGACATCGACGCCACCACCGCCGGGAACTACACCTACTACCCGAGCGCGGACGAGCTGGCCGGACAGCCGCTGGGCGGCCACGAGGTGGCCATCGTCGGCTACAACGACCAGGGCGTGAAGATCGCCAACTCGTGGGGCAGCTCGTGGGGTGACAACGGCTACTTCACCGTGCCGTGGAACTTCGTCACCGACCAGATCCAGGAGGCCGACGCCGTCGGCCAGATCGTCGCCACCGGCCAGGGCGTGCACTGACCGGACGGTCCCGGGCGGTACCGAGGCTGCCCGGGACCACTCCTGCTGCCCGCCGACGCCGCGCCCGCGCGTCAGGTCAGGGCGGCGTTGAGCACCAGCACCCCGGCGAACGAGGTCAGCGAGAGCAGCGTGTGGGACACCGTCCAGGTCCGCAGCGTGCCGCCGACCGAGAGCCCGAAGTACTCCTTGAACATCCAGAACGAGGCGTCGTTCACATGGCCGAGGAAGGCCGCCCCCGAGCCGAGCGCCAGCGCCAGCAGCGCCGCCTGGGTCGAGCCGAGGCCGTGCGCCATCGGACCGATGATGCCGGCCGCCGCGACGGTGGCCACCGTGCCGGAGCCGGTCGCCGTGCGCATCAGTGCGGCCACCAGCCAGGCGAGCACCAGCAGCGGGATGTGCAGGTGTCCGGCGGCCCGGCCGATCGCGGCGTTGACGCCCGAGTCGGCCAGCGCCTGCGAGTAGCCGCCGCCCGCGCCGACGATCACCAGCACCCCGGCGATCGGCGGGAACGAGCGCGACAGCGAGGCCTGGACCTGCTCGCGCGAGGCGCCCACCGCGTAGCCGAAGGTGCCGAGCGCCACCAGGACCGCCACCAGCAGCGCGACCACCGGCGTGCCGAGGAACTCCAGCACCGTGTAGAGCGTGCCGTGGGCCCAGTGGAAGGTGTCGCAGCCCGCCTTGAGCATCATCAGCGCGATCGGCAGCAGCACGGTGGCGAGCGTCACCGAGAAGCGCGGCAGCCGGCGCGGCGCGGCACCCGCGGCACCCGCGGTGCCCTCGGCAGCGCCGTCGGCGTCGACCGCCGTGGTGGTGAAGGCGGCCAGTGCGGCGTCCGGGATCCGGGCCTCGACCCGCGGCCAGGCGTAGGCGGTGAAGAGCGGGCCCACCACGATCGCGCAGGGGATGGCCACGATCAGCCCGTACACCAGCGTCAGGCCCACCGAGGCGTGCACCGCGGTGATCGCCACCAGCACGCCGGGGTGCGGCGGCACCAGTGCGTGCACGGTGGCGAGCCCGGCCATCGCCGGGATGCCCACCCGCAGCACCGGGTAGTCCGCCCGCTTGGCGATCTGCAGCACCAGCGGCACCAGCAGCACGAAGCCGACCTCGAAGAACATCGACAGCCCGACCAGGCAGGCGACCAGGGTCACCGCCCACGGCAGGCCCCTGGGGCCGACGGCTCTGGTGAGCGTGCTCACAATCTGGTCGATGCCCCCGGAATCCGCCATCAGCCGGCCGAGCATCGCACCCAGAATGATCAGGATGCCGACTTTTCCGGTGATGTTCCCAAGGCCGGTGGTAAAGGAATCCGCGACCTTCTGGACCGCTTCTCCGGAGAGCAGGGAAACGGCGAAAGCGCCGACCATCAATGCCAGGAAGGCGTGCACCTTCAGCCAGCTGATCAGGACCACGACCAGCGCGATCGATATCCCGACCACGGCCAGCAGCCACGTGTCGTGGCCGGTCCACACCGTATTCGCGGCCTTGCCCGGAGCCGTGCTCGCGGCCTGCGCGAGCAGTGCGGACGATGATGCCAACGCTGCCATCATGCGTATTCCTCTTCCCTGTTCATTTACTGCTGCGGGGCACCGTATGTGGCCGTCGCCGCCCGCCGCCAGGGCCCCGGGGATTGCGTCGATTGCGGTCGCCGGAAATCTTTCCGCTCGTTCTGTGCGTTCTGTGCACGGCGGTACGCTGGCCGCATGTTCCGCCGTATGTTCGACCGCAGGCCCCGCCTCGCCACCCAGACCCTGCTCGCCCAGGTGACGGTGCTCTGCGTGGTGCTCGGCGGCGGGTTCGCGCTGACGGCGGAGCTGCTGCGCGACTCCGCCGAGCAGGACTACGAGCAGCGGGCGCTGGCGGTGGCCCGGTCCACCGCCGAGAACCCGGTGGTGGTGG
This sequence comes from Kitasatospora sp. NBC_01302, assembly GCF_035976515.1. Lineage (NCBI taxonomy): Bacteria > Bacillati > Actinomycetota > Actinomycetes > Kitasatosporales > Streptomycetaceae > Kitasatospora > Kitasatospora sp. NBC_01302. The sequence continues at coordinate 1,148,819 of NZ_CP108404.1, read as the reverse complement.
ACCGGATCGCGGCCGGCGACGATCCGCGCGGCGAGGTGCAGCAGGCGGCCGAGGCCGTCATGCAGCGCACCGGCATGCTCTTCGTGGTGGTCACCGACAGCCGCGGCATCCGCTACTCGCACCCCGACCCGGCGCTGCTGGGCAAGGAGGTCAGCACCGCGCCGACCGCGCTGGACGGCCGCGAGTCGGTCGCCATCCAGCGCGGCACGCTCGGTGACTCGGCCCGGGCCAAGGTGCCGCTGCGCGCCGCGGACGGCCGGGTGATCGGGGAGGTCAGCACCGGAGTGCGGCTGAGCACCGCGCTCGGCGCCGCCGCGCCGCTGATCCGCGAGGAGGGTGCCTTCGCCGGTGGCGCGCTGCTGGTGGGCGCCGGGGCGGCGGCGCTGCTCACCCGGCGGCTGAAGCGGCAGACCCTCGGCCTCGAACCGGTCGACCTCGCCGATCTGCTGCGCGAGCAGCAGGCGGTGCTGCACGGGGTGGGGGACGGCGTGCTGGCGGTGGACCAGGACGGCCGGGTGACGGTCTGCAACGCGGAGGCGGCCCGGCTGCTGGGCCTGGACGCTCCGAGCTCCCCGGGCGCCACGGGTGCCCCGGGCATCCCGGGCATCCCGCCGCGCCCGGGGACGGCGATCGCCGAGGCCGGCCTGCCGCCCGCCCTGGCACGCATTTTGATGGAACGTCAGGAGCTGTGGCAGAGCGTGCTGGTGGTCGGCGAGCGGGTCCTGGTGGTGACCGCGCAGCCGGTGCGCCGCGGTGAGCGCAACCTCGGCCACGTGCTGACCCTGCGCGACCGCACCGAGCTGGACGAACTGGCCCGCGAACGCTCGGCGCTGCGGGCGCTGTCGGACGCGCTGCGCGCCCAGGCCCATGAGTACACCAACAAGCTGCACACGCTGGCCGGCCTGCTGGACACCGGCGCCACCACCGAGGCCCGCTCGTACCTGCGCGAGCTGGCCGCCGCGCCGCTGGCCACCGAGGGCCGCGACGGCGCCCGGCTGGCCGACCCCTATCTGCGCGGACTGCTGGCCGCCAAGGCCGCGACCGCCTCCGAACACGGGGTGGCCCTGCGGCTGGACGAGGACTCCCATCTGCCGCGCCGGCTGACCGATCCGCTGGACGTGGTGAGCGTGGTCGGCAACCTGCTGGACAACGCGGTCAAGGCCGCCGAGACGGGTGAACGGCGGCCCGCCTGGGTGGAGTTGAGCGTCCTGGCGGAGGGCGGCACGCTGCACGTCGCGGTGCTGGACAGCGGCGACGGGGTGGCCGAGGCGGACGTCGAGCGGCTCTTCAGCAGCGGCTTCACCACCCGGTCCGCCGAGGAGCGCGACGGCCACGGCATCGGTCTGACGCTCGCTCGCCAGTTGGTCGTCAAGCACGGCGGCGAGCTGCGGCTGGAGCGCACCGGCGGGGCCGGGCACGGCGCGGTCTTCGTCGCCAGGATCCCCGGTGTCCTGGAGCGGCCCGGAACCCTGGAGCGGCCGGGATCCCTGGCGCACCCCGACGATCCGGAGCGGCCGGCCGGCCTTGCCGCGCAGGACGAACTGGTGGGAGGAGAACGGTGATCCGGGTTCTGGTGGTGGACGACGACTACCGCGTCGCCGAGCTGCACGCCCGCTACGTGGCCGCGGTGGACGGCTTCGAGGTGGTGGGCACGGCCCGCTCGGCGGCCGAGGCGGTGCGGCTGGACGCCGAACTGCGGCCCGACCTGGTGCTGCTCGACCAGTACCTGCCCGACCGGCTGGGCAGCGCGGTGCTGCCCGCGCTGACCGGCGATGTCCTGATGGTGACCGCCGCCGCGGACACCGCGCAGGTGCGTGCCGCCCTCGGCGGCGGCGCGGTGGGCTACCTGATCAAGCCCTTCGACGCCGCGGCGCTCACCGACAAGCTGGCCGGATACGCCCGGTTCCGCGCCCAGCTCGCCGCCGACCGCACACTGGACCAGGAGCAGGTGGACCGCGCCCTGCGGGCCCTGCACGGCACCGACCGCGGCGGTCGCCCCCGCCGCCCGCGCGCCACACCGACCGGCGAGCTGGTAGCCGAGGCCGTGCGCGCCGCCGCCGGCACCGTCACCGCCAGTGAGCTGGCCGTCCGGCTGGGCATCTCCCGCCCCACCGCCCAGCGCTACCTGGCCGACCTGGCCGCCGACGGCACCGTCCGGGTCGAGCTGCGCTACGGCGCCGCCGGCCGCCCCGAGCACCTGTACTCCTGGCACGGCCGGTAGAGCTCACCCCGTCCCGCGAAGCTGTCTGTACAACTCACCTCATATCCCGGCCATTTCGGCCAGAGCGCGTTGGCCCGCCGTTCTTCCCAAGGACAGCCTGGACCGTTACTCATGACCTGGCACGGACAACAGGCTCACGGTGATCGGGAAGGGTCAGTGACCATGGGACGACTGACGACAAGACGGATGTGGCGGGCGCTCTGCGGCGTGTTCGCCCTGCTGGGCGCGCTGCTCACGGTGACGGTGGCCGCGCCCGCGGGCGCGGCCACCGGCAGCGCGAACCTGATCGTGAACGGCGACGCCGAGGCCGGCTACTGCACCACCGACTGGACCGCGGCCACCACCATGCCCGGCTGGACGGTGCTCTCCGGCAGCCCGGACGTGATCTGCTACTCGGCCGGCAGCTTCGCCCACCCGAGCAGCCCGGCCCCCGGCACCGCCTTCTTCGCCCCCGGCAACCAGGGCGACGGCGCGATGGCGCAGACCGTCGACGTCTCCGGCGCCGCCGGCGCGATCGACGGCGGCTCGGTCGGCTACAACCTCTCGGGCTGGCTGGGTGGTTGGACCAGCTACGCGGGCTACGCCCAGGTCTCGCTGCAGTTCCAGAACGGCGCCGGCCAGCAGCTCGGCAGCACCGCCACCCTGCCCACCGTCTCCGCGGCCGACCGCGGCAGCGCCACCTCGTTCCTGGCCCGCAGCAGCACCGGCACCGTCCCGGCCGGCACCCGCTCGATCCGGGTCGAGGTGCAGTTCCTGCAGAGCTCGGGGGAGTCCGGCTACCTGGACAACCTCTCGCTGACCCTGAACACCCCGGTCCCGGCCGCCACCCTGGCGCCGCCGGTCTCCAAGGTCCCCGGCTACGACCACGTCTTCATGGTCATGATGGAGAACACCGACTACGCCGAGGTGATGGGCGACCCGGCGGACACCCCGTTCATCCACAGCCTGATGGCCCAGGGCGCCTCGATGGCCGACTACCACGCCGTCTACCACCCCAGCGACGAGAACTACCTGGCCGTCGCGGGCGGCGACACCTACACCACCGGCGCCACCTACTACCCCAACATCAACGACCCGAAGAGCAACCTGGGTGACACCATCGAGGCCGCCGGCAAGACCTGGAAGGCCTACGAGCAGGGCATGGGCACCCCCTGCAACACCACCACCCAGTACGACGCGAAGTACGAGCCGGACGACGCACCGTTCTTCAACTACACCGACATCAGCGGTAACGCGAGCCGCTGCGCCGCCCACCTGGTCGACACCAGCCAGCTGACCACCGACCTGAAGAGCACGGCCACCACCCCGAACTTCTCCTGGCTCGCCGCCGACGACTACTACGACGGCGAGGCCTCCGGCAACGGCAACGCCACCAGCCTGCAGACCCAGGACGGCTGGCTGAAGCAGACGCTGACCCCGATCCTCTCCTCCCCGGCCTGGACCACGCAGAAGTCGCTGCTGATCCTGACCTGGGACGAGGACAGCAGCCAGCCCGACAACCAGGTGGCCGCGATCGTCGACGGCTCCCAGGGCACGGTGCCGGCCGGCACCACCAGCACCAGCCGCTACGACCACTACAGCACCGCCCGCACCATCGAGGCGGCGCTCGGCCTGCCCGGCATCACCGCCAACGACACCTACGCGACGCCGCTCAACGACGCCTTCGTCCCCGGCTCGGCCCCGGCGCCGACCAGCACCCTGAGCACCACCACCCCGAGCGTGGCCAACGGATCGAGCGTCACCTTCCAGTACGCGACGCCGTCGGGCACCACCAGCTCGACCAACTGGATCGGCATCTACCCGGTGGGCGTCACCCCGGGTCAGAAGTCCTCGCTGACCTGGCAGTACGCCCCGAACGGCAGCGGCAGCCTGACCTTCGCCACCAGCAGCCTGTCCGGCCCCGGCAGCTACGCCGTCTGGTACCTCTACGACAACGGGTACACGGCACTGGCCGGCCCGGTCACCCTGACCGTGACCTGAGCAGCGCGTTCCCCGCGAGCCGTCGGCCCGCCGTGCAGCACTGTTGCGCGGCAGGCCGACGGCCGTCACGATGATCTGCGCCGACCATCATCCGGGGGGACACATGAGGTTGCGACGGCCCGTGGGCCCGCTGGACAGGTACAACACGGCGGCGGCCGTGGCGGGCGTGCTGCTCCTGGACGCGGTGATGCTCGCCCTCTGCCTCCTGGCCGTCGCCGGGCGCGGCCTGTGCGGTGCCCTGGGCGGCACCGATTGCGAGAGCCACAGCCTGGTCCGGTTCACGCTCGCCGCCTGCGTCGCGGCCCTGCTCACCGCAGGCCTGTGCCTGTGGTACAGGCGGGATGCCACCGCGCTGTTCCAACTGCTGGTGGCCGCCCTGTTCGGGGCGTTCTGCCTCTCCGCGGCCCATGCCCCCAGCAACCCGCCGCCCGGCCGCCGCCCGGCCACGGCGGACCAGTGGCCCGGTCCGGCCTTCCCCGGCCTCACCATCGGCGCCCTCACGGGACCCCTCACCCAGCGCTGGGGCCTGACCTTCCGGACCAGCCGGGCCGGCATCGACGGCACCGGACTCTCTCTGCCCGGCACCCTCGACACCGCCACGGCCGAGCAGCCGGGCGGGTACGACCTGGGTGTCCAGGTGCGGGTCGATGCCGCGGGCGGCGTGCGCACCATCGAGTGCTACACCGACAACTCCGCTGCCCGGCCCGCCCAGGCGGCCGACAGCCTCGCCGACTGCTACGACCTCGTGCTGAACCACCGCGCCACCGCCACCGAGGAGACCTGGGTCCGCCAGCACCTGGCGGGCGCCGGAGACGCGGCCGTCCGGCAGACCGGCCGCATCGGCCTGACCGATGACGCGGTCCACACGGCGATGACCGTCCAGGCCGGCCAGACCATCCTGACCCTCACCCGAACTGCCTCGTAAGGCCGGTGACGACCGCTCAGTCGAACCGGATGTGCCTCGCCCCGGTCCAGGCCCGGCGCAGGCGCCCGCGCAGTGCGCCATCGGTGTTCGGGGCGAGCCGCAGTCCGGCAGCGGCGGCGATGTGGTCGGCGACCTGCGGGACGGTGAGGCGATCGGTCCACAGGTGTTCGGCGAACTCCGCCTCGCGCAGGCGCTCCAGGCACACGTCGAGCTTCGACAGGGCGAAGCTCTCCCGGCGCAGCGGGGCGTCCTTCCCGGCGGCGATCCGCACGGCGTGCCCGAACCCGCGCTCACGCAGCCGCCGCAGCACCGTCTCGCGCTCGGCCAGCAACGCGAAGTGCCGGACCTCGTGGCCGCGCTCGCGCAGCCGGCCGACCGTCTCGCGGAAGTACACCGGCTCCACGACCGTCATCGGCGCGATCACCACACCGTCGTGCGCGGCCAGAGCACGGTCCAGCACCTCGTAGACACCCTGCCGCCACGCGGGGAGGTCCTGGAAGTCCCCGCGCAGCGCCGGGGGCGTCATCCGGTGCAGTCCGAACCCCACGTGCTCGGGGTCGCAGATGACGCTGCCGGCGAGGCGCCGCCGGATCTCGTGCGCGGTCTGCGTCTTGCCACCACCGAAGGGGCCGTTGATCCACAGGAGCATGCCCAGACCCTACTGCGCTGCAGCGGCACCGGAGTCGGGTGCCAGCGCCTGCACCGACATCCCCGCCACTGTCGTCCTTCCCTCCGGCGCCGCACTGCCGGGCAATCCTCGCTGCCGTGCATCCCGCCGCTGCGCATCCTCACCCGGCCGTCACAGCGGCCGAGGAATCCGACGGTTCATGGGTCCATGTACATGGCAATTTCATCTGACCGACCTATCGGGCAGTCTACGCGCGTGGTGTCCTGGATGAGCCGTCGCCCGACCAGTGCCGACGGCTCTTCAACTCCCAGGGAGAACAGTGATGTTCCGCCGTTTCACCCGCCGTGCCGCACTGGCGGCCGCGGTCTGCGCCGCCTCCCTCGCCACCACGGTGCCGGCCCACGCGACCGGCGACTACTCGGCGTTCGCGTTCTCGCTCAGCAGCAGCGAGCCGACGATCTACAACTTCATCAACTCCGCCACCCGCACGCTCGACATGACCATGTACGAGCTCAGCGACAGCACGGCGGTCAACGACCTGATCCAGCGTGAGCAGGCCGGCGTCACGGTCCGGGTGATCCTGGACCGCACCAGAACGTCGGTCAACGACTCGGCCTACAACACGCTGAAGCAGGCCGGCGTCGGCGTGGTCTGGTCGTCCTCGCAGTTCGTCTACACCCACCAGAAGACCATCACGGTGGACGGCACCGAGTCGCTCGTCCTGAGCGGAAACCTGACCTCCAAGTACTACTCGACCAGCCGCGACTACGGCGTCTTCGACACCGACGCCAACGACGTCCAGGCCATCGAGCAGGTCTTCGACGCGGACTACGCCGGCACCAGCACCACGCCGAGCGACGGCGACAACCTGCTCTGGTCGCCCACCGACTCCCGGGACCGGCTGCTGTCCGTGATCAACGGCGCCACCACCACCCTGGACGTCGAGGAGGAGGAGTTCAGCGACAGCGCCGTGGTCGACGCGATCGCCGCCCGCGCGCAGGCCGGGGTGACGGTGCGTCTGGTGCTGGAGAGCCCGTCCTCGTACTCCTCCGAGATCTCCGAGATCGAGAACGCCGGCGGCACGGTGGTCGGCTACTCCTCCAGCACCGGCTTCTACGTGCACGCCAAGGCGATGGTCGCCGACTACGGCCTGAGCACCCAGACCGTCGAGGTCGGCTCGATGAACGACACCACCAACTCGCTCGACAACAACCGCGAGCTGGGCATCATCCTGACGGACAGCGGGGTGGCCTCGGTGGTCGAGAACGCCTTCGCGAGCGACTACGCCAACGGCACCCCAGCCTGATCCGGCGCCCGGCACCAGCCCTGACCGGGCCGTCGGGTGCTGCCGCCCGACGGCCCGGTCAGGGCTGCTCGGGCCGGTCGGCGGTGGGCACCTCCATGCCGACCTCGCGCTCGGGCGAGGGGAGGAACGGCGACACCAGCAGGCGGTAGAGCGCGGCCCCGATCAGGCCGCCCACCAGCGGACCGACGATCGGCACCCAGAAGTAGAGGTGCCCGTACTGGTCGCGCCAGGCGTGGTCGTAGCCCGTGAGGTAGCTGGCCAGCCGCGGCCCGAGGTCGCGGGCCGGGTTGATCGCGTACCCGGCGGCGGTGCCGAAGGACATGCCGATCGCCACGATCAGGAAGCCGATCACCACACCGCCGAGGTTCGCCTGCGGTGCGCTGTTGCGCAGGTCGGTCACCGCCATGATCACCAGCAGCAGGATCGCGGTGCCGATCACCTGGTCGCGCAGCGCGCCCCAGTCGCTGATCGGCAGCGATCCGTTGCCGGGCAGCGTGGAGAAGACGAACTGGCTCTTGAGCGTGTGGCCCGGGTCGAACTTGGCCAGCACCTCGGTGTAGTTCCACCGCACCAGCAGCGCGGCGACGAAGGCGCCGAGGAACTGTGCCACCACGTAGGGAATCACCTTGCGCCAGGGGAACTTGTTGAAGACGGCCATCGCGAGGGTGACCGCCGGATTGAGGTGCGCTCCGGAGAGCCGTCCGGCGATGTAGATGCCGAAGGTCACCCCGAAACCCCAGGCCCAGGCGATGCTGTCGTGGTCGCCCAGGCCTGCGGCCACCACCTGGGCGACCACCCCCAACCCGAACAGGAGCAGCACCATCGTGCCGGTGAACTCCGCGAGGAATTCGCCCGTCAGCGTGCGCGTGCTTGCGGAAAGTCGGTCCAGCACCTCGGACTCCTTCGGTTGGTGACGCCGGTCAGTGCAGCGGCACGATGTCGGGTGCGCCCAGCCGAGCCGCGTCCGCCGTGGCGTCGTCGGGCTGGTGCTGGGCCGCTCGCTCGGCCTCGACCCGCTTGGCGTAGTGCTCGATCTCGTTGCTCACCTGCTGCTCGTCCCAGCCGAGGTGGGCGGCCATCAGCGCCGCCGCAGCGGGAGCCGCGGCCACCCCGCGGTCCCAGGACTCGATGGAGGCACGGGTGCGCCGGGTCAGCACGTCGTCCAGGTGCCGGGCGCCCTCGTGGGTGACCCCGTAGACCACCTCGGCGAGCAGGTAGTCGTCGGCCCCGGGCAGCGGTTCGGCCAGCCGGGGATCGGTGCGGATCAGCTCCAGCAGCTCGCCGATCAGCGAGCCGTAGCGGTTGAGCAGGTGCTCGACCCGCGCCACGTGCAGGCCGGAGCCGTCCGCCAGCCGCTGGCGGCGGTTCCACAGCGCGTGGTAGCCCTCGGCGCCGACCAGCGGCACCTCCTCGGTCACCGAGGGCCCGGGCTGGGTGCCCTCCAGGGTGCGCACGGCCTCGTCCACCGCGTCCTTGGCCATCACCCGGTAGGTGGTGTACTTGCCGCCGGCGATCACCACCAGGCCCGGAACCGGGTGGCCGACCAGGTGCTCGCGGGAGAGCTTGCTGGTCTCCGCCGCGTCGCCGGACAGCAGCGGGCGCAGGCCCGCGTAGACGCCTTCGACGTCGTCGCGGGTGAGCGGGGTGGCCAGCACCCGGTTGCAGTGCTCCAACAGGTAGTCGATGTCCTTGGCGCTGACGGCCGGGTGGTTCTTGTCCAGGTCCCAGTCCGTGTCGGTGGTGCCGATCAGCCAGTGCCGGCCCCAGGGGATCACGAAGAGCACGCTGGTCTCGGTGCGCAGGATCAGCCCGGACTTGGAGTTCACCCGGTCCCGCGGCACCAGCAGGTGCACGCCCTTGGACGCGCGGACGTGGAACTGCCCGCGGGTGTCGGCCATCGCCTGGGTGTCGTCGGTCCACACGCCGGTCGCGTTGATCACCTGCTTGGCGTGCACCTCGAACTCGCGGCCGTTCTCCAGGTCGGTGATCCGCGCCCCGGTCACCCGCTCGCCCTGGCGCAGGAACCCGGTCACCTTGGTGCGGTTGGCGACGTGTGCGCCGTAGGCCGCGGCGGTGCGCACCACCATCATGGTGTGGCGGGCGTCGTCCACCTGCGCGTCGTAGTACTGCACCGCGCCGACCAGGCTGTCCGCCTTGAGCGCCGGAACCTCCTGCAGCGCGTGACGCCTGGTCAGGTGGCGGTGGTGCGGCAGGCCGCGGGAGTTGCCGGAAGTGATGCCCATCGTGTCGTACAGCAGCACTCCCGCGCCCACGTAAGGGCGTTCCCAGAAGCGGTGCTTGAGCGGGTAGAGGAACTTCACCGGCCGCACCAGGTGCGGGGCGAGCTTCTGGATCAGCAGCCCGCGTTCCTTCAGCGCCTCCTGGACCAGCCGGAAGTCCAGCATCTCCAGGTAGCGCAGACCGCCGTGGATCAGCTTGCTGGAGCGGCTGGAGGTGCCGGAGGCCCAGTCCCGGCTCTCCACCAGTCCGACGGACAGGCCGCGGGTCACGGCGTCCAGAGCGCAGCCGGCCCCCACCACACCGCCGCCGACGACCAGGATGTCCAGTTCACGGCCCGACCCGAGGGCCGTCAGGGCGTCTTCTCGGGTGCCGGGGGAGAGCGCGACTGGCTGCACGAGGGTGCTCCTCACCATCTGGGGGCGTCAAGTCACCTCCATTCGATGGGGGAGCACCACCGGCCGCATCCGCTGGCCACCGCGCACTACGCCGACCCAGCGACCCCGACCGGCGTGGTGGCTCGCGCCGCGCCGGTGGCGGGGCGCTGCGTCGCGGGCAGTGCGAGGGCGGTCGCCGCGGTGGCCATCAGGGCGGCGAGGGCCGGGTGCCAGGGGCGGTTCGCCGGGCCGGTCAGGACCAGGCGCCGGGCCAGCCGCGGCTCCAGCGGGACCAGCACGCAGCCGGGCGGCAGCATCGCGTGGGCCAGCGCGGGCATCACCGTGACGCCGATGCCCGCGTTCACCATGCCGATCAGGGTGCCCACGTCGCGGATCCGGTGGGCGGGGGCGAACCGGGCGCCGGCCCGCCGGTGGATCTCGCGGATCTGGCGTTCGCAGCCGCCCTCGGAGAGCAGGAAGGCGTCGTCCGCCAGGTCCCGGATGTCGACCACCGGCTGCTGGGCCAGCGGATGGTCGCGGCGCAGCAGCGCGTGCATGGAGTCCTGACCCAGCGGCAGGGCGCCGGCGGGCGCCGGCTCGGGGTCGATCAGCACGGCGGCGTCCGCGGTGCCGCTCGCCAGCCAGGCGTCCAGCTCGTCGTCCTCGCCCTCGAAGATGCGCACGGTGACCCGGGGGTGGGCGGCCCGCCAGGCGCCCAGCAGCTCGGGCAGCAGCCCCTGGCAGACGGTGGTCGGTGCGGCCAGCCGTACGGTGCCGACGGGTTCGCCCTGGTGGCGGGCGGCGATCGTGGCGATGGCCTCGGCGGCGGCGGTGGCCGCGCGCGCGTGCGGCAGCAGCTGCTCGCCGAGCGGGGTGAGCCGCACCCGTGCGCCGCGGTGCAGCACGGGTGCGCCCACTGTGCGCTCCAGGGCCGCGACGGCGTGCGAGACGGCGGACTGGCTGATCCGCAACTCGTCCGCCGCGCTGCCGAACCCGCCGCTCTCCGCCACGGCGACCAGGGCTCGCAGCTGGGCCAGATTGACGCCGGTGGCCATGAGCAACTCTCATCTCGTCCGCACTTGTCCTTGTTGGACTCATGATTGCCCGACCCGGCACCGTGTGTCCATCAGGTCGTACGGGTTCTGGGAGAGGCGGGTGGCGTGGTGCGGCAGTGGTGGCCGGGTTTCGTGCTGCTGTCGGTGATCTGGGGCGCGAGCCTCGCACTGATCAAGGTGGCGGTGGACGCCGGAGTGCCGCCCCTGTGGGTGGCCCTGTGGCGGTGCGTGCTGGGGGCGGTCGCGCTCTGGACGATCCTGGCCGTGCGCCGCGAGCCGGTGCCGCGCGAGCCGCGGGTGTGGGCGCACTCGGCGGCGGTGGCGGTGCTGCTGAACGCGGTGCCGTTCGTCCTCTTCCCGCTCGGTGAGACCCGGATCAGCTCGGTGCTGGCCGGGCTGTGGAACGCCTGCACACCGCTGTTCACGCTGCTGTTCACCCTCGGCACCGGTGAGCGCCCCGGCCCGCGCCGGGCCGCCGGGCTCGGGCTCGGCTTCGCCGGCGTGCTGGTGGTGCTCGGTGTCTGGCGGGGCTTCGGGGCCGGTGAGCTGGCCGGCAGCCTGGCCTGCCTGGGGGCCGCGTGCTGCTACGGCGCCGGCTTCGCCTGCACCCGCCGCTTCCTCACCGGTCTGCCGTACGGTGCGACCAGCCTGGCGACCCTCCAGATCAGCTGCGCGGCGGTCGAGTTGGCCCTGGTGACGCCCGCGGCGGCCGGTGCCCCGCACTGGCCGGGGGCGGGTGCGGCGCTCTGCCTGCTGGTGCTCGGCGCCCTGGGCACGGGGGTCGCCTACATCCTCAACCTGACCCTGGTCCGCACGGCGGGCACCACGGTCGCGGCCACCGTCACCTACGTCATCCCGCTGTGGTCCACCGCGCTGGGCGCCCTGCTGCTCGCCGAACCGGTGCACTGGAACACCGTCGTGGGCGGCCTGCTGGTGGTCGGCGCGGTCGCGCTCACCCGCGCCCCCGCCGCTTCCCGCCACCCGGACGGCGCCCGTCCCGTCGGCGCCGGCGTGGGCCGATCGAGCGAACTGGTGGCACCGCCCGGCGATTCGTGAGGCGCGGGGGCGGGAGGCATACGTACGGTGCTCCGGACGGTTCTTCATTTTAATGATGAACGTACTGACGATCCCCTGAAGGGGCGTCACCCGCCGACCGTGGCACACCGACCGGGCCCCTGGGGCCCCCGGATGCCCCGGCCGGTCCGACCATGAGGAAATCCCATGCGCCGCCCTCCCCGTCTGGCTTCGGCCCTCGCGCCGTTAGCACTGGCCGCCGGAATCGTGCTGGCCACCCCGTTATCCGGATCCGCCGCCACCCAGCCCGGGCCGGGGTTCCCGCCCCGCTACACCGCCCCCTACATCGAGACCTGGCGCCCCGGCAGTTCGCTGACCGAGGCTCAACAGGCCACCGGGCTTCAGTACTTCACCCTCGCCTTCGTGATCAGCGACGGCGGCTGCAACGGTGCCTTCGACGGCACCACGTCCGTGACCAACGAGGGCTGGCAGGCTGCCGTGAACCGGCTGCGCGCCGGTGGCGGCGACGTCATCACCTCCTTCGGCGGTGGCGCCGGCACCGAACTCGCCCGGGTCTGCGACTCGGTGGACAGCCTCAAGGCCGCCTACCGGCGGGTCATCGACGCGCTCAACCTGACCATGGTCGACTTCGACATCGAGGGCGCCGCGCTGAGCGACACCGCCTCGGTCGACCTCCGCAATCACGCCCTGGCCGACCTGCAGCGGGAGTACGCCGCTGTCGGCCGCACCCTGAGCGTGCACTACACGCTCCCGGTCAACCCGGACGGGCTGTCACCCGAGTCGGTGCGCCTGCTGCAGAACGCCAAGAAGCAGGGCGTGACCATCTCCGTGGTCAACATCATGACCATGGACTACGGCCCCGACCTGAACATGGGCCGGGTCGCCACCACCGCCGCCGACGGGCTCTACGAGCAGATGGTGAAGATCTGGCCGGAGAAGAGCTCGGCCGAACTGTGGGGGATGCAGGGCAACACCCCGATGATCGGCGTGAACGACGCCACCAACGAGGTCTTCTCCACCGAGGACGCCCGGGTCCTGGTGAACTACGCCAACGACAAGGGCATCCAGTTGCTCGCCTTCTGGTCGGTGGGCCGCGACCAGGCCTGCTCGACCGACGGCCTGCTCGCCACCACCTGCAGCGGCACCCCCCAGCAGCCGGCCGACTTCTCGCACCTGCTCACCCGGCCCAGGCCGCGGCCCGCCCCCGACTGGCGCCCGTCGCACTGCGCCGGCCTCGGCGTCGCGCAGGTCTCCTGCGGCGGCCCGCTCGGCCCGCCGGTCGGCCGCACCCCGGTCTCCTCGCCCGGGCAGGACGGGCGCGCCCTGTGGGGCGGTCAGTGCCAGAGCGGCTGGAACCGGAGTGTCTGGTCGCGTCCGATGGTCTGGTGCCGGGGCCCGGTCGGGCACTGAGCGTTCCCGGGTCAGGTGTCCGGGTCAAGGGGGAGCTCGGATCGGCAGGGATCCGGGAAAGGGCCGTCCGTCCAGGCGTCGTCGAGCCCTCGGACGGCCTGTGGCAGGGGGATTCGCATCGCTGGAGGTCAGAGCGACATGAACATTGATCAGATCATCACACCTCGCCGTCTGGTGCTCACCTTCGGCTGCGCGACGCTGCTGTGCGCGTGCGGCCGGGCCGGCGTCAGGGCGTCCCGGGCGCCCGCCCCCCTCGCCTCGGCGACCGGCGACGCCTCGGACGATCCGTCCGGCTCCGCCGAGCCGAGCGAGGCGAGCCCGAGCGCGGCGGCCACGAGTGCGGCGGCCACGAGCGCGAGCCCCGCGCCCGCTCCCACGCCGAGCGCGGCCGGCACCGTGCCGCCCGCCGACCCGGCCGGGGCTGCCGGGGAGGCGGACACCATGGTGCACGCCGGCCCGAAGACGGTGGCCCTGACCTTCGACGACGGGCCCAACCCGATCGACACACCACGGGTCCTGGAGATCCTGCACAAGTACGGGGTCACCGCGACGTTCTTCATGATCGGCATGAACGTCCGCAGGTACCCCGACACCGTGCGCGACGTGGTGGCCGCGGGCCACCGGATCGGCAACCACAGCTGGTCCCACCCCGACCTCGGCACGCTGTCCAAGGCCGGGGTCCGCCGGGAGCTGCAGCGCACCAGCGACATCATCGCGGACACCTGCGGCGAGCGGCCCGTGCTGTTCCGTGCGCCCGGCGGGCACTTCACCCGCAACTCCTACGCGGTCTGCGCCGAGATGGGGCTGCGCTCGGTCTGCTGGGACGTGGACCCCGAGGACTGGTCGAACCCCGGGGCCGGCACCATCGTCCAGCGCGTGCTCACCGACATCAGGACCGGATCCATCGTGCTCAACCACGACGGCGCCCTCACCGACGGGCTGATCACCGCCCCCGGCAGCGACGGCGACCGCTCCCAGACCGTCGACGCGCTCCGCGTCTACCTGCCCCAACTCGTCGAGGCCGGCTACCGGTTCACCCTGCCGGACGGTGCCTGACGGGTGCTGCCCCGAGGGCGGCGCCGGTCAGGGGATCAGGACGATCTTGCCCCGGGTGTGTCCCTCCTCCAACTGCGTGTACGCGGCCCGGACCTCCGCCAGCGGGAACTCCGCGGCGATGGGCACCTCCAGCGCGCCGTCCGCGACCAGCGCCGCCAGCTCGCCGACGACCTCGGCGCTGCTGGCCTGCGCGTTGCCCTCGGCCTTCACCCCGTACTCCGCGGCGGCGGCGAAGTCGATGATGGTGTCGATCCGGTCCACCGCCACGCCCAGCTCGACGGCGAGCTTCACATAACCGTCGCCGTGGGTGTCGATGAACGCGTCGATCCGGCCCGCCGCCTCGCGCAGCCGCTGCGCCAGGCCCTCGCCGTAGGCGACCGGCTTGACGCCGTGGGCGGCCAGCCAGTCGTGGTTGGCCGGCCCGGCGATCCCGATCACCTCGGCCCCGGCGTGCTTGGCCAGTTGGACGACCAGCGACCCCACGCCGCCCGCCGCCCCCGACACCGCGACGGTGTCGCCGGGCCGCAGGGAGACCGAGCGCACGGCGGCGTAGGCCGTCGTCCCGGCGACGAACAGCGAACCGGCCACCTGCCACGGCACGTTGGCCGGCTTGGGCGTCAACTCCCGGACGTCGGTGACCACGTACTCGGCCTGACTGGCCCGCAGATCGGTGAACCCGGCGACCTCGTCGCCGACGCCGAACGCCGTCACCCCGGGGCCGAGCTTCTCCACCGTCCCCGCCAGGTCGCTGCCCTGGCCCGACGGGAACGTGGCGGGCCAGCGTTCGTGCAGGCTGCCGGTGCGGATCCTGGCCTCACCGGGGTTGATGCCTGCCGCCCTGACCCTGACCAGCACCTGCCCCTCGGCCGGCTCGGGCAGCGGCACCTCCACCACCTGCAGCACCTCGATGCCGCCGTACTCGTTGAACCGCACTGCCTTCGGCATGCTCAGCTCCTCGTCGTCGCGGCCCCGATCCCGGGGCCCGTCCTGCCGCAACACCTCGCTGCAACAGCGGCCGGGCCCCGGCTATGCCCCGACTTCACGGGCCGGATGCGCTAGGCGCGGCTGCGGGTGAGGCGTTCGGTGACCAGCAGGCTCAGGCGGCGGGGAAAGAGCCCCACGGTGGCGGCGGTGACCATGTTGGGCAGACCGCTGACCACACTGCCGGGGCCGGTGCGCCGGTCCAGGGCGCGCATCGCCCGCGCCACCACGGCCGCCGCCGTCTGCTGGCGGCCGACCCGGGCCGATTCGCCCGCGACGTCGAAGAATTCGGTCTCGGTGGCGCCCGGCGACAGGGCCAGGACGCGGACGCCGGTGTGCCGGGTCTCGGCCCACAGCGCCTCGGTGAAGTTGAGGACGAAGGCCTTGGTGGCCGCGTAGACCGCCATGTGCGGGACGGGCTGGTAGGCCGCCGCGCTCGCCACGTTGACGATGGCGCCGTGGCCGCGCTCGACCATGTCCGGCAGGTAGCCGCGGGTCAGGTCGGTCAGCGCGGTGATGTTGAGCTGGATCTGGCCGGTCAGCCGCTCCGGCTCGGTGTCGACGACGTCGCCGTGCGAGCCGAAGCCGGCGTTGTTGACCAGCACGTCGACGGTAAGGCCCAGCCGCCGGGTCTCGGCGACCAGGGCCGCGCCGGCGCCCGGCAGGCCGAGGTCGGCGACCAGGACGCGGGCGTCGTTGCCGTGCCGGGCGCGCAGGGTGTCGGCCAGCGCGGTGAGGCGCTCCTCGCGACGGGCCACCAGGATCAGGTGGGCACCGCGGGCGGCGAACGCGTCGGCGAACGCGGCGCCGATGCCCGAACTGGCGCCGGTTATCAGGACGGTGCGGCCGATGAGGTCCATGGGGTCGTTGCCTTCCGGAAAGAGGGGGTCGGGCGGGGGTGCCCGGGGGTCACGGGCGCTGCGGCGACCTGGCCAGGCCTGCGACGAGCAGGCTCACGCCCTGGCGCAGGCGGCGCAGCGGGATCTCGGGATCGGCCGAGCTGACTTCGAGGCCGTGGGCCAGCGCGAGCAGCAGCTCGGCGAACTCCCCGGCATCGGTGTCCGGGAGCTCGGCGCCGATGGTGGCGGTCAGCTCGGCGTGCAGCGCGGCGTGGAAGTCGCCGAGCAGCTCGGCGGTCAAGGTGGCACTCTCGCCCAGCAGTTCCTCGGCGTGCGGGCTCTCCCGCCACACCCGCAGGACCAGCTCGATCTTGTGGCTCAGCGCCGCGACGAGCCGCTCCGCGGGCGGCCCGGGCGTCGCCAGGGCGACCCGGATCTGCTCCAGGGTCTCCCGCAGCATCCGCTCGGCCAGCCGACGGAAGGCGTCCTCCTTGTTGCGGACGTACTGGTAGACGGCCGGTCGGGACATCCCCGCCCGCTTGGCGATGTCGTCCATCGTCGTGCGGCGCACTCCGTGGATCCGGAAGGAGTCGTAGGCCGCGTCGAGGATCGCCTCGACCTTCTCGTCGTCGAACATGCTGACAATCTTTGCATAGATTGTCAGTATGTTCGGCAGGTCGGCCCGGTCATCCGGCTCTGAGAACTCTCTTAGACCGTCCAAGCAGGCTGCTGGGCATGAGGACAGAGCACGAGGACCGACCCCTGTCGGTGGTGATCGGAGCCGGTGGCACCGGTGGGCACATCTATCCGGGCCTGGCCCTGGCCGAGGCGCTGCGGCGGGCCGATCCGGGAGCGGTGATCTCGTTCGTGGGCACCGAGCGCGGGCTGGAGACCCGGCTGATCCCGGAGGCGGGCTACCGGTTGCACACGGTGGACATGATCCCGTTCGACGCGTCGCTCGGTCTGCGCCGCTACCTGCTGCCCGCCGCGCTGCTGAGTTCGGGGCGGCAGTGCCGGGAGATCCTGCGCGCACAGGGTGCGCAGGTGGCGGTCGGGATGGGCGGCTACCCGAGTGCGCCGGTGATCGTGGGGGCCCGGCTCGCCGGGCTTCCCAGCGTGATCCACGAGTCGAACGCGGTGCCCGGGCGGGCGAACCGCTTCGCGGCCCGGCTCACCCCGCACATCGCCCTCGCCTTCGACCGCACCCGCGCCCACCTGCCGGCCGGCGTGCGGGCCGAGACGGTCGGCATGCCGCTGGTGGGCGCGGTGGCCGGGCTCGACCGGGGCGCGCTGCGGGCCCAGGCCCGGCAGTGGTTCGGGGTGCCCGAGGGTGTGCGGCTGGTGGTCTTCAACGGCGGCAGCCTGGGGGCCGCCCGCCTGACCGAGGCCGCCGTCGAACTGGCCGCCCGCTGGCGCCACCGCAGCGACCTGCGCCTGCTGATCAAGACCGGCCCGGCCGCACTCGACGAGGTCCGGAGTCGGCTGGCCGACAACCCGGTGGCCGTCGCCGTGCCCTACCTGGACCGGATGGACCTCGCCTACGCCGCCGCCGACCTGATGATCTGCCG
Organism: Kitasatospora sp. NBC_01302; assembly: GCF_035976515.1. Classification (NCBI taxonomy): domain Bacteria; kingdom Bacillati; phylum Actinomycetota; class Actinomycetes; order Kitasatosporales; family Streptomycetaceae; genus Kitasatospora; species Kitasatospora sp. NBC_01302. The sequence continues at coordinate 1,131,200 of NZ_CP108404.1, read as the reverse complement.
CGCCGGCTCCGCCACCGTCGCCGAACTCGCAAGCGTGGGCCTGCCCGCCGTCCTGGTGCCCTACCCCCACGCACCCCACGACCACCAGACACACAACGCCCGCGTCCTCTCCGACGCCGGCGCCGGCCTCCTCCTCCCCGACCACGCCTGCACCGGCGAAGCACTCGCCACCCTCATCGAACCACTGCTCGCCGACCCCACCCGCCTGCTCACCATGAGCCGCGCCGCCGACCCCGGCACCCACGCCCAGGCAGCCGACCTGCTCGCCGCCAAGGTCCTGCGCATCATCGGCCGAACCGCCCCCAGCCACCAACCGACCAACGACGCACGGAGTTTCGCATGAACGACCGCATGAACGACCGCATGAACGACCGCATGATCGCGCACGACTGGAGCGGGCGCACGGTGCTCGTCACCGGTGCCGAGGGCTTCATCGGCAGCACCCTGGTCGACCTGCTGGTCGAGCGCGGTGCCCGGGTGCGGGCGCTGGTGCACTACAAGCCGTACGCCGAGCGCGGCTACCTGGCGCGCTACCTGGCCGACCCCGACAGCCCGGTGGAGATGTTCGCCGGTGACGTCCGCGACTCGGGGCGGGCGCTGGACGCGGTGGACGGCTGTGACACCGTCTTCCACCTGGCCGCGCTCATCGGCATCCCCTACAGCTACCAGGCGCCCGAGGCGTATGTGCAGACCAACGTGGTCGGCACCCAGAACATCGCCGCCGCCTGCCTGCGCCACGGTGCCCGCCTGGTCCACACCTCCACCAGCGAGGTCTACGGCAGCGCGATCACCGTGCCGATCAGCGAGCAGCATCCGCTGCAGCCGCAGTCGCCCTACTCGGCCTCGAAGATCGGCGCGGACATGGCGGCGCTCTCCTACTGGCACGCCTTCGAGCTGCCGGTCTCGGTGGTCCGGCCCTTCAACACCTACGGCCCGCGCCAGTCCGCCCGCGCGGTCATCCCCACCGTGCTGGCCCAACTCCACTCCGGCGCCCGCGAGGTGCGACTCGGCTCGCTCACCCCCACCCGGGACTTCACCTACGCCACCGACACCGCCGAGGGCTTCCTCGCCGTCGCCCGCGCCGACCGCACCCTCGGCGAGGTCGTCAACCTCGGCACCGGCAGCGAGGTCTCCATCGGCGACCTCGCCAAGGCACTGATCGCCGCCTCCGGACGCGACGCCGAGATCGTCGTCGACCCCAGCCGCCTGCGCCCGGGCGGCAGCGAGGTCGAACGCCTGCTCTCCGACAACACCAAGGCCCGCCGCCTGGCCGGCTGGCAGCCCCGGGTCGACCTGGCCGAGGGGCTGCAGCGGACCTCGGACTGGGTCGCCGAGCACCTGCACCTGCTCGCCCCCGGCCGCTACCAGGTCTGAGCCGACGGGCTCGAACCCGCCGGCTCAGACCTGCTGCCTCGGACCAGTTGCCTCAGAGGACCAGGTTCAGCGTCCAGTTCGACGCACCGTTCACATCCAGCTCACGCATGCCGATATTGATCGACGGGTCGGCGGCGGTGTCCGGGCACCAGTCGAATTCCGAATAGGGCACGTTCTCGGGGTACGGCCCGGACCATTGGGTGTTGTCCACGGCGAAGGCGTACCAGTACCAATACCGGTTGAGCGCGGCGAGATCCCCGCCGTAGGCGACCGCGGACCCGCCCGGCTGGATGACCCACCAGCCGGTCCGGTGCCAGGGGGTCGGCTGACAGCTCGCGTCGTAGCGCTCGATCATGACATTGATGGTCTGGGAGTAGCCGTTCTGGAAACGCAGCATGCGGCCCGCCCCTCAGCGCCCGGACTGGGTCGGCTGCCGCCGGAAGGCGGGGCCGGTGCTCGTCTGTGCCGCCGTCGTCGGCTCCACGACCACGGAGATCGCGCCCGCGTGCTCCAGCCGGACGGCTCCCTGGGTGGAGCTGGCCAGCTCGGGGGAGATGCCCGCCGTCTGCCCGGCCGCAGTGGTCAGCTGCCCTGGATCGACGCTCGAGGTGGGATCGACGGGGAGGTTTTCCGGAGAATCATTGGCCATCAGGCAGAGCTCCTTCCACACCGGTCGGCTGCCGCACACCGAGTGCGGTCGGCCTGGTTCGAGAATAGGAGTGGAGGGAGTGCGCTGGCCAGAGTTCGTGGGCGATGATTAAAGGTCATCCATTGTGATAATCAATTGAATTGCGGTCGCTGTTTCGCCGGCCATCGCACAGCACGGTGCCGCATCCGACCGGGACTGCCCCGGGTCCGATGCGGCACCGTGCTGTGCCCGCGTCCGGTGTCAGGACGCGTCGGTGGCGTTCACCTTGATCACCGCGAAGGTGGCGCCCTGCGGATCCTGCACGATGGCCATCCGGCCCGCCATCATGTCGAACGGCGGCTTGAGGACGTTGCCGCCGGCCCGGATCAGCGCGTCGACCGTGCTGTCGGTGTCGTCGACGGCGAAGTACGTCAGCCAGTGCGAGGGGGTGCCCGGCGGCAGGCCCTCGATGTTCGCGAGCCCCTGCAGGCCGCCGACCGGACGTCCCCCCACGGAGAGGGAGAAGTAGCCCTCCGCGCCCTCCATCGGGCTGACGCTGATGCCCAGGGCCTTGTCGTAGAAGGCCGCGGTGGTCTTCGGGTCGGTGGTGTTCAGCTCGTTCCAGATGATCGCGCCGGGCTCGTTGACCACGCCGGCGCCGCTGAACTCCCGCGCCTCCCAGATGCCGAAGACGGCGCCGGCCGGGTCGCCGACGACCGCCATCCGGCCGATCGTCATCACGTCCATGACCGGCATCATCACCTGGCCGCCGTTGGCCGCGACCGCGCTCTGGGTGGCCTCCGCGTCGGCGGTGGCGAGGTAGGTGGTCCACACGGTCGGCGGCATCGGGTCGGGCGTGCTGCCGTCCGGGTTCCGCGCGGCCATGATGCCGGCGACCGCCTTGCCGTTCAGCGTGCAGACCGCGTACCCGCCGGTCTCGGGCGGGCCGACCTCGCCCTGCCAGCCGAAGAGGTCGCGGTAGAAGTCGAGGGCGGCCTGCTGGTCGGGGGTCATGAGGTCGACCCAGCAGGGGGTGCCGGGTGCGTACGGGCCGGTGACTTCGGGCATGACGGGGCCTCCAGGGTGAGGGTGGGCTTCTCCCCTCCGCCACCTTTGCCCCGCGCCGCCCGGCCCGCCATTTCTGGAGGCCGTACGTGTGCCCGGCTCAGCCCGGCACGGCGCGCTGGTAGCGGAGCAGGACGACCCCGTTGCCGAAGGTCCTGGTGCCGGTCAGCCGGAGATCGAGCTCGGTGTCGAAGCCGGAGAAGAGCCGCTTGCCCGCGCCGATGAGCACCGGGTGGACCAGGAGGTGGTAGCCGTCGATCAGGTCGTGCCGCAGGAACGCCGCGGCCAGGTCGGCGCCGCCGAGCGCCAGATCGCCGCCCGGTTCGGCCTTGAGGGCGCGGATCCGCTCGGGGTCGACCTCCCGGACGATGCTGGTGTGCCAGTCGGCCCGGTCCATCGTCCGGGAGAACACGATCTTCGGCATCTCCCGCCAGATGCCGGCGAACTCGACCATCGCCGGAGTGGCGACCGGGTCGGCGTCGGCGGTCGGCCAGTAGCCGGCCATCAGCTCGTAGGTGACCCGTCCACTGACGAAGGCGCCCATGCCCCGGAGCTCTTCGTTCATGTGGTTGTGCACTTCCTCGCTGACCTTGTGCCAGCCGATCTGCCGCTCCGGTCCCTCGATGAAGCCGTCGAGGGAGACGGACATGAACAGGATGATCTTTCGCATCGCGGTCCTCGCCGGGGCTTGTCAGGCTCGGGGCTCGTCGAGCTCGGGGCTTGTCGGGGGAGCGGGGCTGCCGTCGACCAGACTGGCACGGGCGGGTCCCCCGTCCCGGTGAGGGCGCGCCGGGCGTCAGTTGCGGATGAGCAGCACGATGCCGCTGACCGCCAGTCCCAGCAGCACGCCGCCCGCGCCGTAGGCCAGGCGGTGGGCGCGCAGCACCGGGACGAAGCGGTCGAGCGCGTAGCGGCCGGGACCGGTCAGCGCGATGCCCGCTGCGGCGGCGGTCAGCAGGAGCTCGTACTCCACGCCCTGCGGGGCGAAGAAGCCGCCGCCCCACTTGACCGCGAGGGCGTTGAGCATGGTGCCGACCAGGGCGGCGCCCGCCAACGGGGTCAGCAGGCCGACGGCCAGGCCCAGGCCGCCCAGGGTCTCGCTCAGCCCGGCCACGGCGGCCATCGCCTTGCCGGCGGGGTAGCCGCTCATGGTGAAGAACTTCCCGGTGCCGGTGAGGCCGCCGCCGCCGAACCAGCCGAACAGCTTCTGCGAGCCGTGGGCGGCCATGGTCAGTCCGAGCGCTATCCGGAGCAGCAGCAGGCCGGCGTCGTAGGCGTGAGCGGTTGCTGCGTGTCCGGTGGCGGCGTCGGGGTTCGCGCGGGCGGTGGCCGTGGTGGCGGGGGACGTCATGGAGCAGGTCCTCTCGGCAAGGTCATGGAAGGGTGGTTCAAATTCGAACGATGACCGAATCGTACCCCATGATTCGAATTTGAACTACCGCTCCGTGTCCGGTCCGCTGCGCTCCGCAGGCCTGACAGGGCATCAGAAAGGGCCGGGCCCCGAAGCGCTCGCTCGCGCTCCGGGGCCCGGCCCTTGCGAAGGCCGAGGGCTGCCCTCCGGTCCCGTCGGGGACTTGGTGAGGCGTCAGAGTGCCAGGAAGGCCGAGAGGTCGCGCTCGATGGCGGCCCTCGGCTTGGCGCCGACGATGGTCTTGACCACCTCGCCGCCCTGGAAGACGCTCATGGTCGGGATCGACATGATGCCGTACTTGGCGGCGGTGACCGGGTTCTGGTCGATGTTGAGCTTCACGATCTCGATCTTGTCGCCGTGCTCGGCCGCGATCGCCTCCAGCGAGGGGGCGATCTGCCGGCACGGGCCGCACCACTCGGCCCAGAAGTCGACCAGGACCGGCTTGTCGCTGGCCAGGACGTCCTGGTCGAAGGATGTGTCGGTCACGCTCTTCAGCGCCATGGCGGGCTGCCTTTCGATACGTCGGCGGCGTGGGCACAGCGCCGGGACGAGCGCGAAGTGCGGGACACCGCAACAGGGGTGTGCGGGTCCATCCTCCCCAATCCACCGCCGGGACCGACAGAGGCCGGCACCATGCCATCGCGTGTCGGACGCCCCGGGCGTCGCCGGGGCCGGTCTACCAGCTGCCGTGCGGCGGTTCCCAGACCGAGCAGTCGTGGGCGAACAGCACCCGCTCCGGGGCGAAGTCGGCGAGCCGGTCCAGCCAGGCGCGGTAGTCGGGCAGCGGCTCCGCCACGGCGTCGAGCCGGGCCCGGCGGGCCAGCTCGTCCGAGGCGAACTGCGAGGCGAAGTCGTACGCCTGGCCCGCCAGCACCACCGAGCCCTCGCCCTGCCGGACCACCAGGCTCTGGTGCCCCTCGGTGTGTCCGGGCGTCGGGACGACCCGCACCCCGGGCCAGATCTCGGCCTCGCCGGTGAGCTCCTCGTACCGGGCGCCGGGAAAGTCCACCAGTGCGTCGATGGTGTAGTCGCCGCGGCGGGCCGTGGCCAGCTCCACCTGCTGGACCAGGACCGGCTTGCCGCGCAGCAGCGGGTTGCCGCCGCAGTGGTCGAAGTGCAGATGGCAGTTGACCACGAGGTCGATGTCCTCGACGGTGGCCCCCACCGCGGCCAGCGCCGCCGGCAGCGCCCGCCGCCGGGGCCGGTAGTACGCCTCGGTCTCCGGATCGCCACCGCCGATCCCGGTGTCGAACAGGATCAGCCCCCGCTCGTGCCGCAGCAGATGGCCCAGCACCGGTTCGACCCGCGGCTGCGGCCCGCCGGCCTCCGCCGCAGGCCGGACGAAGTAGCCGAGGTCGAGCCGGTGCACCGTGGTGTTCGTCGCCATCCGCCCATGCTGCCAGTCCCGGCCGGCTGCGCCCGTGGTGGGGGCGGGTGCGGGGTGTGCGGAGTGGTCGAAAGATCCGCTAGTATCTACATCAACACCGAGCGCGGGTGGCGGAATAGGCAGACGCGCTGGATTCAGGTTCCAGTGCCCGCAAGGGCGTGGGGGTTCAACTCCCCCCTCGCGCACCAGGGTCAACCGACCCGATGGGGCCGGTCAAACCGACAGTATGTCGGTTTGACCGGCCCCATCGCTTTGCAGAACGTGCTTCGGCCCCCTGCGGCTTCGCCGGGGGCCGGATCTGTTCGCGCCAGGCGGCGAAAGGCGTTGCCGGGCTCGGCGATGACGGCTCCCGTGCGATGCGACCCCGAGTCCCAGGCCGAGAGCCGCGCTCAGGCCGACAGGTCCGCCGACCGTCCGCGCCGGATCAGGTCAGATGGTCCAGCTGACGGGGTAGGTGACGATCGGACTGACCGTCACGCCGACCGTCTCCATCTCCCCGCGCGCGACGAGGACCATCTCCCGGAGGTGATTCAGCTGCGCCGAATGCTCCTCGGAGTCCCAGACACTGACCTGCAGCATCGAGCCGTCCGGCGAGACGCCCGCGGAGAAGCGGATGAGCCCGGGCAACTGCTCGACGGCCGGGGCCAGGTACTCCGTCTGCTTCGTCGACAGGGCGTCGACCTCGGCGAAACGGCTCGGGTCGAACGTGGCGCGCGAGGCGCGGACGACTGCGCCCGCGGGCAGCGACTCGATCATGGCAATCCTCCGGGTGGATGACGTGTCGATCGGCGGCACTGCTTTCAACGGCCTGACGCGGCCCTAGCGACCGTGGTGGAGGAACGCCTCGACGGCGGGGACGAAGGCGGCCGTGTCCTGGAAGAGGAAGGCGTGGCCCGCGTCCGGGTAGAGGAGCAACTCGGCGTCGCGCAGGCCGTCGTGCAGCAGGTGGCTGTTGGCGGTGGGGTCGAGGGCGTCCAGGGTGCCGTCGGCGACCAGGGTGGGCACGTGGATCCGGTGCAGGTCGCGGCCTGCCCGGTCCTGGCCGGCCATCCACTGGGCGATGGCCGTGTCCTGGGCGGCCCTGGTGGGGGCGGAGACCGCGTAGCGGTTGGGGTACTGCAGGAGGCCGGCGCCGTAGGCCCGGGCCGCGGCGAGCTGGTCCGGCGGGAAGAGCACCGAGAGCACCACGGCCGGGTCGGGGCTGTCCGCCGCGGCCGCGGCTGCCGGGGGGATGGGCAGCGAGGCCCCGGTGCCGGCCTGGGTGGCGGCCAGCACGAGCCGGCCAACCTGGGCGGGGTGGCGCACGGCGAGCGCTTGGGCGATCATGCCGCCCATCGACCAGCCGAGCACCGCCGGGCGGTGCAGCCGGAGGGTGCTGATCAGGGCGCCGGTCTGGTCGGCCATCGCCGAGATGCTGGTCGGCGGGGAGACCGGGGCGGTGGCGCCGACCCCCGCGTTGTCGAAGACGACGACCCGGTGGTGGGCGGCCAGTGCGTCCACGAAGGCGGGCGACCAGGTGTCCATGGTCGCGTTGTGGCCGGCGACCAGCAGGATCGGGCTGCCGGTGCCGACCTCGCGGTAGCCGACGTCCCCGGCCGCGGTGTGGGCGATCCGGGTCGGTGCGGTCAGGATGCCGCCGGCGGGCAGCGTCACCGCGCCGCGGTCGGCTGCCGAGGCGGGCGCGAAACCGGCCACGGACACCGTCGCCGCCAGCGCGACGGCCGCGCCCAGCGCGACCCGCGAGACCCGGCCCGGTCGGTTGCGCCGCGCTCGTACCTCGTTTGGCATGTCGTTCTCCCCCGAACTGACGAAGCGTCACAGCTGGAGGGCCGCAGCCACACTGGCACGCGCTGTGGCCCGGTGAACGGCAGTCACCCTAGCAGCGGGTCCCGGGTGGCAGGGCGGTGGTCCGCGGGGCGGAAATCCGGTGGAGCCCGACCGGCCGGGGCACCTATGGTGACCAGGTCGTATGCGCCGAGGGGGCGCCGAAGACTCGAAATGTGAGAGCAGGGAACCAGTGGAGCACAGCGGGTGGGCCGACCAGCGATTCGCCGCGGTCGCGGACGTCTTCGCCGAGAACTTCGCCGAGTTCGGTGAACTCGGCGCAGCCGTCACGGTGTTCGTGGGCGGCCGCAAGGTGGTGGAGCTGTGGGGCGGTGTCGCGGACCAGCGCAGCGGCCGGGCCTGGGAGCAGGACACCGTGGTCCCGGTCTTCTCCTGCGCCAAGGGCGTCGTCAGCCTCTGCGCCCACCTGCTCGCGCAGGACGGGCAGTTGGACCTGGATGCCCCGATCGCCCGCTACTGGCCGGAGTTCGCGCGGCACGGCAAGGAGGCGATCACCGCGCGGATGGTGCTCGGCCACCGGGCCGGCCTGCCGGTCCTGGACCAGAAGCTGAGCTTCGAGGAGGTCGTCCGCTGGACGCCGGTGGTCCGTGCGATCGAGGAGCAGCAGCCGCTCTGGGAGCCCGGTACGGCCTACGAGTACCACGGGCACGTCTTCGGCTTCCTGCTCGGCGAGGTGATCCGCCGGATCACCGGGCTCACCCCGGGCGCGTGGTTCCGCAAGGCCGTCGCCGACGATCTGGGCCTGCGCACCTGGATCGGCCTGCCGCAGGAGGAACTCGCGCGGCTGGCCCGCCTGGTGGAGGCCGAAGGGCGCCCGGCGATGCCGGACCCCGAGTCGCTGATCATGCGGATGGTGACGATGAACGGCGCGCTCGCCGTGCCCGGCCTCGAGGAGCCGCACGGCTTCAACGACCCGGCGCTGCTGCGCGCCGAGTTCCCGGGTGCCGGCGCGGTCTCCTCGGCGAGCGGCCTGGCCGGGCTGTACGCCGCGGCGGCCACCGGGATCGACGGCTCGGCGCGGCTGCTCAGCGAGCAGACCGTCACGGAGGCGGTGCGGGAGCTGTCGGCGGGGGCCTCCTGGTCGGGCTTCCCGGACGTCGGCGTCCGCTGGGGCTCGGGCTTCCTGCTCGACGGCCCGCGGTTCCGTCCGATGCTCGGTGCGCGCAGCTTCGGCAACGACGGCATGGGCGGCCAGTTCGCCTTCGGGGACGACGAGTTCGGGGTGGGCTTCGGCTACGTCGCCAACCGGATGATCGGCCACGGCGATGCGCGCGCCAACCGCCTGGTCACCGCGGTCCGGGAGTGCCTGGGCGCCTGATCGGCCCGGCCTGCCCGGTACGTGCGCGGGTGGGACGGAACCGGGGCGGGGATCGCCCACACGATCCCCGCCCCGGCGGCACACCTCGAGCCCGCACTACATGTGCACGGCCTTCGGCGCGTTCGGGTCCTGCTGGGTACGGCCGCGGCGGTAGAGCAGCGCGGTGAGCACCAGGCCGGCGGCGAAGAAGCCGGCCGACCACCAGTAGGCGGTGGCGTAGCTGTGCAGCGCGGCCTGGGCCGCGTTGGCCGGGGAGGGCTGCTTGCCGGCCAGGTAGTTGGTGGCGGCGCTGGCGGCCAGCGTGTTGAGCAGGGCGGTGCCGATCGAACCGCCGATCTGCTGCATGGTGTTGACGGCGGCAGAGGCGACCCCGGCGTCCTCGGCGGAGATCCGGTCGGTGGCCAGGCTCATCGCCGGCGGCATCACCAGGCCCAGGCCGAAGCCGGCGACCAGCAGCGGCGGCAGGATGTGCGCGGGGTAGCTGCTGCCCAGGCCCAGTCCGGTCAGCCAGGCCATGCCGGCGGCGGCCATGCCCATGCCGAGCGGCACGACGGGCTTGGGGCCCAGGCGCGGGATCAGCAGGCTGGTGGACAGCTGTGCGCTGACCATCAGCGCGCCGATCATCGGCAGGAAGGCGAGGCCGGTGCTGACGGGGGAGTAGTGCAGGCTGGCCTGCAGGTAGTAGGTCAGGAAGAGGAAGACGCCGAACATGCCCGCGCCGGAGATCGCCACGGCGAGGAACGAGGCGCCGCGGTTGCGGTCGAGCAGCACGCGCAGCGGCAGCAGCGGGTGCGCGGCGCGGGTCTGCCACCAGGTGAAGACGGCCAGCAGCAGGCCGCCGGCGAGCAGGAAGCCCCAGGTCTGCGGCGAGGACCAGTGGTGGCTCTCGGCGTTGGAGAAGCCGTAGACCAGCGCGAACAGGCCGCCCGAGACCAGCAGGGTGCCGGGCAGGTCGAGCTTGGGGCGGTGCGCGGGGGCGCCGCGGCGCAGCAGGATCAGGCCGCCGGCGAAGGCGATGGCGGCGAAGACCAGGTTGACGTAGAGCGTCCAGCGCCAGCTCAGGTGCTCGGTGAGCAGGCCGCCCAGCAGCAGGCCGAGACCGCCGCCTGCGCCGGCGATCGCGCCGTACACGCCGAAGGCCTTGGCCCGCTCCTTGGCGTCGGTGAAGGTGGTGTTGAGCAGCGAGAGCGCAGCGGGTGCCAGCAGTGCGCCGAACAGACCCTGCAGGGCGCGCCCGGTGACCAGCACCTCGAAGTTGCCGGCGGCTCCGGCCAGCGCGGAGGAGGCGGCGAACCCGGCCACGCCGATCAGGAAGACGATCTTGCGACCGAAGAGGTCGGCCAGTCGGCCGCCGAGCAGCAGCAGGCTGCCGAAGGCGAGCGAGTAGGCGGTGACGATCCACTGCCGGTTGGCGTCGCTGAAGCCGAGGTCGTGCTGGGCCGAGGGCAGGGCGATGTTCACGATGGTCGCGTCGAGCACGACCATCAGCTGGGCGAGGCCGATCACGGCCAGGATCCACCAACGCCTGGGCGCGGGCGCCTGGGTGGCGGGCGTGAGGTCGACGGGTGCGCCGACGGTGGTCCGGGACATGGCGAAGCAGCTCCAGGAAAGACGGAGGTGTGGGACGGAGGTGTGCGCGGGCTGAACGTGACGGTGTGTCAGAAAGGGCTGGCGCGACGCTGCGTCAGCTGTGCCGGAGGGCCGGCAGGATGACGGAGTCGATGTAGCGGATCATGAACTCGGCATCCACGAAACGGTCTTCGACGATCTTGCGGGCGGGCAGGATGCCGACCAGCATGTGCATCAGGAACTCGCGCGCCGACGCGTCGGGCCGGATCTCGCCGCGCCGCTCGGCGCGGTCCAGGACGGCCGCGAGTGAGGCCCGCTCGGGTTCGATGATGTGCTCGCGCAGCGCCTCGCCGAGTTCGGGGTTGCGCAGGATGGCGTGGCTGACGGCGGCGAGCAGCTCGGTGTCGGGCGCGCTCTCCTCGGTGCGGCGGGCCAGCTCGTGCAGGTCGCCGCGCAGGCTGCCGGTGTCGATGTCGTTGGTGTTGCCGGGCTTGTGGTGCCGCAGGGCCGCCGCGACCAACTGCGGCTTGCCGTTCCACTGGCGGTAGAGGGTGGCCTTGCTGCTGCGGGTCCGGGCGGCCACGGCGTCCATCGTCATGGCCTCGTAGCCGGACTCCTTGACCAGCTCCAGCACGGCGGTGAACAGCTCGCCCGCACGCTCGGGGGTCAGTCTGCTCCGGCGGCCGGATGACGACGGGGCTGCGGTGTCCATGGCGCCGGACCTCTCGTGGAACGAAACGGTTTCGTACACCTGACGGTACTCCGGGCCTTATCGAAACGCAAACGTTTCGCTAAACGGTGGGACGGGTTCCGCCACCCGGGGCGCTGCGAACCTCCCGGCCACCGGCGCACGTTTCCGCCTACAGGGCCCGCCTCGGTGCGGCGCCGACGGGGGACCGGCCTGGCCGGCCGCCGGGTCGGTGCCGCCGGGGCGGGGTCGAACGCCGTCGGTCAGGGCCGGCCGCGCTCGACGGACCGAACCCTCCGGCCCGAGCAGAGTGGAGTACTGCCTTGAACCTGCCCGACACCCTCGCCGGCCGGCTGCGGCTGCTGGCCTTCCAGCCCGATTCGGGACGGCCCGCCGGCTATCTCGACCTGGACTTCGCTCTGCACGCGGCGGCGCTGACCGATCTGCTGCTGCGGGGCCTGCTGGTGGACCGGATCGGCCTGGCTGAGCGGCGCGGCGCGGTGTCCGCCCGGCTCGCCCCGGAGCTGCAGGGCATCCTGTGCGGGAGCGCGCTGGCGCAGCGGCAGTCCGCCCGGTGGGACGTCCTGATCGAGCGCCCCGCGGGCACCACGGCGATCGGCCGGGCGATCGACGAGCGGCTGCGGGAGGGCGGCTTCGTGCGGTTCGCCGAGGACCGCGGCGCGGGTCGCTTCCCCGCGCTGCGGCCGTTCCTGTGCGACGAGGCGGCGCGGGAGCAGCTGGCCGGCGCGGTCGAGGCGGCGCTCGCCGGGCCGATCGACGACGTCCAGCCGTGGCAGGCCGCCCTGGTGGTGCTGGCCGCGGAGTGCGGGATCCGCACCGCGCTGAGCTGCGCGCGGCGCCGGGCCGAGCGGGCCCGGCTGACCGAGCTGCGGGCGCTGGTCCCGAGTCCGGTCCTGCTCGCGCTGCGCCGCGTGGTGCGGGAGCGCAGAAAGCGTGACTGAGCCGCTGCCACGCGCCCTCGGCCTGCCGCCCGCGCGCCGTCGCACTCGCTCGGCGCGCGACGGGGTGGTGTGGAGCCGCCGACCGGCTCGGCGGGAGTGTCACTCCACGTGATCGCCCGTCACGCACGCTAGAACCGTGGCATGCCCAAACGACCGGCCGCCGCCCCGCGGCTCACCGCGCCCCAGCCGACCACCCGCCGCTCCGCGCCGCCCGGCCCCGCGCGCCGCCTGCGCTGGCCGGCGCTGCTGGTCGCCGTGGCGACCGCCGGCGGGGCCGGGCTGGCCGGCCCGGCCCGGGCGGCGGGCGATGTGGGCGACCCGGCCGCGCCGGGCGGGCTGGCCCGGCAGTTCGCCGCCGCGGCCACGGAGTTCGGGGTGCCGCAGAGCGTGCTGCTGGCGCTGGCGTACCAGGAGAGCCGCTGGGAGTCGCACCGGGGACAGCCGAGCACCACGGGCAACTACGGCGTCTTCGGCCTGACCGACGTCGACGTCGCCGCCGAGAACGCCGCGCGGGCGACCGGCAACGCGGCGGCCGGCACCGCGCCGGTCGGAGCGGTGCTGGGCGACACGGCGCGGGGGCAGAGCGGGCGCGGCGAGGACCGGCCCGGCGGGGACCGGCCCGGCCATCCGCAGGCGCGGCCCGCCGCCCCCGCCCGGCCCCCGGTCACCGACTCCCCGGCGCTGCACACGCTGGACGCCGCCGCGGCACTGATCCACCGCCCGGCAGCGCAACTGCGCGCCGACACCGCGCAGAACATCCGCGGTGGCGCGGCCCTGCTGGCGCGCTACCAGCAGGCGGGCGGCGGCAGCACCCACAGCACGGACCCGGGCCGGTGGTACGGCGCGGTGGCCCGCTACGGCGAGGGCGGCCTGACGGGCCAGGACGCCACGGCGGGCCGGGTCTTCGCCGACCGGGTCTTCGCGACCGTGCGCGCCGGGGCCGCCCGGACCACCTCCGAGGGGCAGCGCATCACCCTGCCCGCGCGCCCGGACCTGGCGGTCGACCGCCCGTCGGCCGCCACCCCGCGGGACGCGGCCGAGCAGGTCGAGTGCCCGAGCGACCTCGGCTGCGACTACACCCCGGCCGCGTACGCGCTGACCGACCCCAAGGACCCCACCTCGTACGGGAACTACAACCCGGCCAACCGGCCCGCCGACGGTCAGGCGATCCGCTACATCGTCATCCACGACACCGAGAGCGACTACGCCGGGGCGATCGCGTCCTTCCAGAACCCGAACGAGCAGGCCACCGCGCACTACCTGGTGCGCTCCTCGGACGGCCACGTCACGCAGCTGGTGCACACCAAGGACATCGCCTGGCACGCGGGCAACAAGACCATCAACATGCACAGTGTCGGGATCGAGCACGAGGGCTTCGCACTGCCGGACGACCGGCCCACCTGGTACTCCGAGCAGCTCTACCAGTCCTCCGCGAAGCTGGTGCGCTACCTCGCCGCCCGGTTCGGCGTCCCGCTCGACCGCGAGCACATCATCGGGCATGACGACGTGCCCGGCCCCACGCAGGCCGACATCGCCGGCATGCACTGGGATCCGGGCACCTTCTGGGACTGGGCGCACTACCTCGAACTGCTGGGCGCGCCGATCCCGCCCGGCACCGACGCCCCGCCGCAGCCCGGTGACACGGTCACCATCGCCCCGGCCTTCGACAGCACCAACGAGCCGCCGGTCTCGGGCGTCGCGGCCCGGCCGGAGAACTTCGTCTACCTGCGCACCGGGCCGAGCACCGACTCGCCGCTGATCAACAACGGCGGGACCAGGGCCGACGACTGGAGCGACAAGGCGGTGACCGGCGCGACCTACGCGGTCGCCGACGAGCAGGGGGACTGGACGTCGATCTGGTACGACGGGCAGAAGTGCTGGTTCGCCAACCCGGGCGGGCACGCCGCTCGGACCAACCGGCGTGCGGCGCCCAAGCTTTCGCCCTACGCGTCGGTCTTCGACGAGTTGGCCGACTGGGCCGCACTGGTCGGGCCGGCCACGCCGGCCGATGCGACCGACTCCGACGAGGCGTCCGCCGGGCCGGTGCTGCTGACGCCGCGCTCGGGACTCGCCTCGATCCCGGTCTACGGCCGCGCCTACCCGGAGGCCGCCGCCTACGCGCCCTACCCGGCCATCAAGGCACCCGCGGTGGTGCCGGTCAGCGCGACCATCGCAGCGGGGCAGGAGTACCTGGCGGCCGAGAGCACGCCGCAACCGGGGCAGTACTTCTACGACGAGAACATCAACGGCGACGCCCCCAATGACCGCACGCTGGTGGTCGGCAAGGACACCTACTACCCGATCCGTTTCAACCACCGGCTGGCGTTCCTGAACTCCGCCGACGTGCGGGTCGTCCGTTAGCGGTGTCGAGTGCACCAAGTCCTTGCAGGGGAGCGCCTGTTGTCCCGTCGTGTCCGTATCGAGGCGCTGTCCGCGCTGCTCGTGCTGAGTGCCGCCCTGCTGTCGGCCGCACCGGCGCGGGCCGTCGGCGACGAGACGGAAGGCGCCCGCGCGGCCTTCCCCGCCCACTTCACCGCGCCCTACGTGGGCCTGTGGGATCCGCCCGACAGCCTCGCGGCGGCCGGAGCGGCAGCCGGTCTGCGGTACTTCACCCTCGGGTTCGTGATCGGGGACGGCGGCTGCCACGTCGTCTACGACGGCATGTCCGCCGGGGCGCTGCCGGACTGGCTCGCGGCGGTGTCACGGCTGCGGGCCGCGGGCGGCGACGTGATCGTCTCGTTCGGCGGCGGCGGACGTGAACTCGCCCCCGACTGCGCGACGGTGGACGCGTTGAAGGCCGCCTACCGGAGCGTGGTGGACACCTTTGCGCTGACCCGGATCGACTTCGACGTCGAGGGCGACACGCTGGACGACCGGCAGGCCAACGACCGTCGCAACGAAGCCCTCGCCGAGCTCCGGCAGGAGTACGCCGCCGCCGGGCACGACCTCGCCGTGCAGTACACGCTGCCGGTCAACCCCTGGGGCCTGTCGCCCGATGCGCTGGACCTGCTGCGCAGCGCCCAGGCGCACCACCTCGACGTGGACGTGGTCAACATCATGACGATGAACTACGGGGACGAGCTCGACATGGGCGCCGCCGCGACCGCCGCGGCGGCCGGTCTGCACAGCCAACTCGCCCAGATCTGGCCGGAGAAGAGCGCCGACCGGCTCTGGGCGATGGAGGGCAACACCCCGATGATCGGGCTCAACGGCGGCGGCAAGGAGGTCTTCTCCACCGGCGACGCCGGCCGGTTGGCAGCGTTCGCCGCGGAGCAGGGGATCCGGCTGCTCTCCTTCTGGTCGCTCGGCCGGGACAAGGCGTGCGCGGTGGAGGGCACCCGGTCCGAGACGTGCAGCGGGACTGCGCAGAGTCCATATGCGTTCTCGCGCATCCTGGGATCTGCGAACGGATGACAGTTTCTGAAATCTGTCAGCTGTCAGTCGGCGTCTGTCGGGTGTCGGCTGGCAGCCGTTAGCCGTTAGCCGTTAGCCGTTAGCCGGCGGCGGTCAGCGCTCAGCGGTCGCCCGTCGTCCGTCGTCGTCGTCCGTCAACTGCAACCCGTCACCTGTCGCCGTGGGTCGCGTGCCAGCCGTGCTCCAGCAGCTCGAAGGCGCACTCGATGCCGGCCCGGCGCCCGTCCGGGCCGTCGGCGAGGTTCCTGCTCTGCAGGGCGAAGCGGGCCAGGGCGGCGCTGGGCAGGTCGTCCTCGGGGGCGCCGACCGCCTCGGCGATCGCGTGGGCCAGGGCCTGCTCGTGGCGCAGCCACATCCGGCGGCTGTACTCGTCCAGCGCAGGGGTGCTGCGCACCAGCTGCAGGAAGGCGGCCTGGGCGGGATCCGCCTCGCTGGGGCCCTCGTGCTCCAGTAGTCGATCGCGGAGGGCGGCCGGGATCGACTGGCCGGGGGCCCGGTCGCGGACGGCCGCGACCAGCGCGTCCTCGATCTCGGAGTCCTGGTCGAAGACCAGCGCCTCCTTGCCGGGGAAGTGCGCGAAGAGGGTGGTGGTGGAGACGTCGGCGGCGTCCGCGATCTCCCGCACGCTCACCTGGTCGTAGCCGCGTTCGAGGAAGAGTCGCAGGGCCGCGTCGGCCAGCGCCTGGCGGGTGGCGGCCTTCTTGCGCTCCCGGCGGCCCAGGGTGCCCGTGGTCGTGTCGGTCATGGTGTCACTCTACCCCCTTTGGTTGTCTGGTTTAGAAAGTTGACTCGTTGCACTTTCTGAATCGGTGTGGTCTTCTGAGGGGGTCGGCGCGGCGGCACCAGAGCCAGCAGTCGACCTCCTCTGCCGCTGCCGGGCCGGCGTGTGCCCCCGGCTGCCTTCGAACACCCTTGTGAGAGGCGTGATCAGCCATGCCCGTTTCCCCCTCGACACCCTCAACGCCCTCGGCACGCTCGACCCCCGTGGCCGCCCCCTCGGCCGTGGCAGCCGAATCGGCTGTCGGCCCCAGGCGCATCCGGCTCACCATGCTCGGCATCATGCTGGCCATGCTGCTGGCGATGCTCGACAACGCCATCGTGGGCACCGCGATGCCGACGATCGTCGGCGACCTGGGCGGACTCGCGCACATCTCCTGGGTGGTGACCGCCTATGCGCTGGCCACAGCCGTCTCCACGCCGGTCTGGGGCAAGTTCGGCGACCTCTTCGGCCGCAAGCGGGTCTTCCTCAGCGCCATCGTGGTCTTCCTGCTCGGCTCGGTGCTGGCCGGCGCCGCCACCTCGATGACCGCGCTGATCAGCTTCCGGGCCGTGCAGGGCTTGGGTGCCGGCGGTATCGGTGCGACGGCGTTCGCGCTGGTCGGCGCGCTGGTGCCGCCGCGCGAGAGGGGCCGCTACCAGGGTATGACTGCCTCCGTGATGGCGATCGGTACCGTCGGCGGGCCGCTGCTCGGCGGCTTCGTCACCGGTCATCTGGGGTGGCGCTGGGCCTTCTACCTCAACCTTCCGCTCGGCCTGCTCGCCGTCGTCTGGTGCGCGGTGCTGCTGAGGCTGCCCGCCGGACGCGCCAAGGCACGGATCGACTGGCCCGGCATCGTCCTGCTGACCGCCACCATCGGCTCGATCGTGCTGGCCGCGAGCTGGGCCGGTACCACCTACGCCTGGGGTTCCTGGCAGATCCTGTCGCTCGGTGCCGTGGGCGTGCTGGGCTTGGTGCTCTTCGTCGGCCGACAGCGGCGGGCGGCCGAGCCGGTGCTGCCGCTGCGGATCTTCGCGGACCGCAACGTCAGGCTGGTCTGCGTGATGGTCTTCGCGGCCGGCGCGGTGATGTTCGGCGCCACGCTCTACCTGCCGTTGTTCCAGCAGAGCGTGCAGGGGGCCTCGGCCACCAACTCGGGCCTGCTGCTGTTGCCGATGATGGTTCCGATCGCGCTGGTCTCCAATGTCGCCGGCAAGGTGATGTCCCGCACCGGCCGGTACCGGATCTTCCCCATCCTCGGTGCGGGCTTCCTGGCCCTGAGCACCGCGCTGCTTGCCACCATGGGCACCGCCACCCCGCGCGCCGTCACCGGCCTCTACCTGGCGCTGGCCGGCATCGGTCTCGGCTTCCTGATGCAGATGACCACGACCATCGCGCAGAACAGCGTCGAGCCGCGTGACCTGGGCGTGGTCTCGGCGGCCACCCAGCTCTTCCGCACCGTCGGCGGCTCGCTCGGCGTGGCGCTCTTCGGTGCGCTGTTCACCCACGCCACCGCCGGGGTCACCGGCGCCGCCGAAGGCGCGCCGGGTGCGAACCCCGGCAGCGGCGCTCTGGCCCAGCTGCCCGCCGCCGCCAGGGCCGCCTACCTGCACGCGGTCGCCACCGGCACCCAGCGGGTCTTCATGCTCGCCGCCGCGTTCTGCGCCGTCGCCCTGGTGGCCGCGCTGCTGGTCAAGGAAGTCCCGCTGCGCGGCAAGCCGGCCGGGCCGGCCGCCGCGGGGCCCGAACCCGTTGCGCTGAAGGCTCGTTGACGCTGCGGCACGCCGGAGCCCCGGAGCGGTTGCCGCCCCGGGGGTCCAGTCGGCCGAGCACCGACCGAGCACCGACCGAGCACCGACCGATCAGCCGCAGATCGGTCGGTGATCAGCCGCCGCTCTGCCGCTGGGACTCTGCCGCTGGGACTCCGCCGCAGCCACCGCTGCGGCCACGGCAGCCCGTGCGGCGGCTCGCGCGGCCAGGGTGGTCAGTGCCGTTCTGGTGGCCAGCGGGGTCATGGCTAAGAGCTGTGACGTTTCGTCAGGCCGGACCGGCTGCTGCGGAAGGTGGGGCGGAAGCCAGCTGGACACGCAACTCGCGCCAGCCGGCACCTGGTTGATGAGGATTCTGGTCACGGGGGGCAAGTGAATCGGGAACGGGCGAGGCCCGCACGCTGGATCAACCGGTCCCACTCGTTCGTGTCAGCCGTTCACTCGTGATGGTGACCGAACCGGCCCAACGCTGGGCCGGACGGGTGAGCAGCACGACTGCCGCCCCACTCACCCGGCTCATGCCACACGGGTCACTCCTCGCCGAGGACGCCGCGCCGCGCCGACTCCAGGAACCGTGCGACCAGCGGGCTCTGCTCCCCGGCGCGCCAGGCCATCGCCACCGTGGTGCGCTCGCCGCTCGGGTCGATCCGGCGGTAGGCGACCCCCTTGAGGCGGATCCGGCGGATGCTCGCGGGGGCGAGCGAGACCCCGAGCCCCGCGCCGACCAGTGCGCTGACCGTCTGCCACTCCACTGCCTGCTGGCCGAGCCGGGGCTCGAACCCGCTCGCGCGGCACAGGCGCAGGATCCGGTCGTGCACCGTGGGTCCGGCCTCGCGCGGCAGCAGCACGAACGGCTCGTCCGCCAGCGCCGCCACGGGCACGACGCGGCGGGCCGTCAGCCGATGGGCCGCCGGCAGCACGGCGACGAACTCCTCGCTCAGCAGCGTCTCGCTGGCCAGCCACGGCTCCCGCGGTGGCTCGCGCAGCAGTCCGACGTCGAGCAACTGCTCGCGCAGGGCCGTGACCTGGGGAGCGGTGGTCATCTCGCGGATCTCCAGGTCCACGCCCGGGTACCGGTCCCGATGGGTGCGCAGCAGACCGGGCAGGAGCGTCAGCGCGAGCGAGGCGGAGAAGCCGATCCGCAGCCGGCCCTGCTCGCCGTCACCGGTGCGGCGGGCCGCCGCCAGCCCGGTGGCCAGCTCGTCGAGCGCGCGCCGGGCGGCCGGCAGCAGCTCGTGTCCCGCCGGGGTGAGGGCGATCCGGCCGGGCCCGCGGGTGAACAGCGGGTGCCCGACCTTGGCCTCCAGCCGGCGGATCTGCTGGCTCAGCGGTGGCTGTGCGATGCCCAGCCGCTCCGCCGTGCGCCCGAAGTGGAGTTCCTCGGCGAGCAGCACGAAGGCGTGCACCTGCGGGAGGGCCAGTTCGGGGCGATGGTCGGTGCCGTGGTCGGCGGAGTCTTCCATACCTCTGGAGATATCACACGATGCATCGCGCGCTATTGGACATATCACCGCCGCTTGCCTAGCTTTCGCGGCATGACGGAACGACGAGCGATTCTCAGCGGCTCCACCTTCGAGGAACAGATCGGCTACGCCCGGGCGGTGGTCGACGGCGACTGGGTGCACGTGTCGGGCACCACGGGATTCGACTACGCGGCGATGACCATCTCCGAGGACGTGGTGGAACAGGCGGAGCAGTGCCTGCGCAACATCGGGCAGGCGCTGGCGGAGGCGGACTGCTCGTTCGCCGACGTGGTGCGGGTCCGGTACCTGCTGCCCCGGCGCGAGGACTTCGAGCCGTGCTGGCCCGCCCTGCGCCGCTGCTTCGGCGAGGTCCGGCCGGCCGCGACCATGATGGTCTGCGGCCTGGCCGATCCCCGGATGAAGATCGAGATCGAGGTCTACGCCCGCCGGGCGGAGTTGTCGAACTCGAACCAGGACCACTGCTCGGCCGCCCGGTAGCCGAGGGCCCGGTTGACCGCGAGCATGTGGTGGTTGTCGGAGTTGTTGAAGGTCTGCACCGCCCTGGCGGCGGGGAACTCGTCCAGCATCCAGAGCGTCTGCGCGGCCTTGAGCCGCAGGCCGAGGCCCAGCCCGCGGTGGTCGCGGGGCACGCCGGTGTCCCAGATGTCGAGGCTCTCGGGACCGTCCGGGGGGCTGATGAACATGGTGAAGCCGCCGATCTCGCCGCTCGGCGCGACGGCGGCCAGCACCTTGCGCCGCACGCCGGACCGGATGCTGATCTCCTCACGGCCGCGCAGTCGCGCGCGGTCGTTCAGCGCGTGCTCGTAGACCATGTCGCCCTGCGGTGCGTCGGACATGGTGTCCATCGCGGTGCAGAACGCGTCGAGCAGCTCCTCGGGGCAGCGGTCGGTCCACCGCACCAGCTGGTAGCGGGAGTTCTTCGGTGTGGCGCGGGCGGTCAGCTCGAACGCGGCGCGGTCGACGGCGCGCAGGTCCAGCACCGACCGGGTCACCGTCTCCACGAGCCGCCCGCCGCGGGCGGTGAGCAGCGCGTCGACGGGCACGGTGGCGGCGGCGTTGGTGACCACCCGCGGGCGCCCGAGTTCGGTGCTCAGCTGCAGCACCCGTTCGAAGAGCGCGGAGCCGACGCCGCGGCGCCGCGCGTGCGGGGCGACCCACACACAGGTGCTGAGCAGCTCCGGGTTGGTGTCGGTGTCCCACTCCGTGATGGACAGGCCGTCGGCGACGGTCGCCTCGGGGGAGTCGAAGGCGGCGAAGACGGTGCTCCGCCCCGCCCAGTCGGGCAGGCACCACAGGTGCAACAGGCTCGCCGGAAGCGCCGGGAAGTCGCCCAGCTGCTCACCGAGGACGGCGCGGGCGGCGGGCAGGATCGCGGCCAGGTCAGCGGGCCGCCGGGCTGGATCGATCTCGCGAATCTGCATGACCCAACACCCTGCACCCGGCGGCGGCGCCGCGCCACTGGATTTCGTGGTACGACGCCACCGCCGATGCGCTGGCGCACCGTCAGGGTGCGCCGGACGGCACGGCTGTGACGGGCGGCACGGCCGTGACGAGCGGATCGGCGGCTTCGGGCCGGCGCGGGGCGGCGATCGCCTGGCCGGGCGGGCGGCGACCGCCGTGGGCGGGCAGGCGATCGGCCGGTGGGCGTCAGGTGGTCAGCAGCACCCCGGCGTACGCGATGAGTGCGATGAGCAGCCAGGAAGCCCCCGCCACCAGCACCGCCCGCCGTCCGGTGCGCAGCAGGCCGCGGATGTTCACCGTGCTCCCGAGTGCGAAGAGTGCGGCGGCCATCAGGAGTTCGTCGACCTGCTCGGTGGTGTTGACGACCGGGAGCGGCACCGCGCCCGTGGTGCGCAGCAGCACGAAGGCGAGGAAGCCCACGATGAACAGCGGCACCAGCGGTGGCCGCTTGGCCTTCGTGCCCGCCGTCTGCGCCGTCTGCGCCATCTGCGCTGTCTGCGCTGTCTGCGCCGTCTGCGCCGAAGCGGCCGAAGCGGGGGAGGCGGCCCGGGCGCGGCGGCGGGCGATCGCGACGCCGGTCACGATCGGGGCGAGCAGGGCCACCCGCATGAGCTTGACCACCACGGCCTGTGCCAGCGCGGTCGGCCCGGCGGTCTGGGCGACGGCCACCACCTGGCCCACGTCGTGGACGCTGGCGCCGGTCCAGCGGCCGAACTGGAGGTCGCTCAGGCCCAGCGGGTGGTGCAGCAGCGGGAGCAGCGCGATGGCGAGCGAGCCGCAGAGCGTGACCATGGCGACCGCCGTGACCACGTCCTCCTCCTCGCTGTCGGTGACCCCGTTCATCGCCGCGACGGCGGAGGCGCCGCAGATCGAGAACCCGGTGGCGATCAGCAGCGGCTGGTCGCCCGGCAGGCCCAGGCGCCGGCCGAGCCACTGGGTGCCGAAGAAGGTGGCCGCCACCACGACCACCACCACGGCCAGCGTCTGCCAGCCCAGGGCGAGGACGTCGCCGAGGGCGAGCTTGAGGCCCAGCAGTGCGATGGCGACCCGCATCAGCCGCTTGCCCGCGAAGGTCAACCCGGGGCGGGTGCGGGGCGGCAGCGTGCGCAGGTTGCCGGCCAGCACGCCCAGCGCGACCGCCGCGGTGAGCGGGGACATCGCCGGCAGCGCCAGGTTCACCGCCCAGGCCACCGTGACCGCGACCGCCACCGCGCCCATCCCGGGGCCGGTCGTGCGGACCCACCGCGCCGCCGCGGCGGCCCGCCCGCCGCCGGCCACCGGCGTGGCGCCCATGACCGGCGTGGTGCCGGTGACCGGCCCGGGGGCGGCGGCCGATCCGCGTGTGGCGGCCGGGGCCGGGGCAGGGCGCTCGGCGGCGGGTGGGCGCGCGGGGCTGATCGGGCGGCTGTCGGGCCGCGACGGTGGCGGGAGGATCGTCATACCGTCACCCTGCTGCGGGCCGCGCACCGCCGGTAGCAGGCAGTTTCTTCCCATGCCATAGGGTTTTCCTATGGCAGCTTCCCCCATCGACCCCGCGCATCCCCCCGGCGCAAGTGCCGCCGAGCCGTCCACCTCGGCCCGGCGGCCGTTCGACCTCCACTCCCTCGAACTGCTGGTGGCGGTCGCGGAGAGTGGGAGCATCGGCCAGGCGGCGGCGAAGCTGTCGATCAGCCAGCCCACCGCCAGCTCGCGGATGACCACCCTGGAGCGCCGCCTGGGTCTGCAACTGCTGGAGCGCTCGACCGCCGGCTCCCGGCTCACCCCCGCCGGACTGGTGGTCACCGACTGGGCCCGCGGTGTGCTGAGCCAGGCCCAGGCACTGACCGAGGGCCTGGCGGCGCTGCGCGCGCAGCAGCAGGGCAACCTCCGGGTGGCCGCCAGCCTCACCCTGGCCGAGTACCTGCTGCCCGGCTGGCTGGTCACCCTGCGCCAGCTGCACCCCGCCACCCACGTGGGCCTGCGGGTGACCAACAGCCACCAGGTGATCGAGGCGCTGCGGCGCTCCGAGGCCGACCTCGGCTTCACCGAGGGTCCCTTCGTCCCCCGGGACTTCCGGTCCGCGCTGGTGGGTCGCGACCGCCTGGTCGTCGTCGTCGCCCCCGGTCACCCGTGGGCCCGCCGGAGCGAGCCGCTGACCGGCGCCGAGCTCGCCGAGACGCCGCTGCTGCTGCGCGAGACCGGTTCCGGCACCCGCGAGACCCTGGAGCGGGCGTTGCGTCCCTGGGACGGTCCGTCCGTCCCGCTGCTCGAACTCGGCTCCACCGCGCCGCTGCGCAGCGCCGCCGCCCAGGGGGCGGCGCCGGCCGTCCTGTCCGAGCTCGCGGTGGCCGAGGACCTCGCGGCGGGACGGCTGGTGGAGATCGCCGTCGCCGAGGACCTGCCGCTCGCCCGGAGCCTGCGGGCGATCTGGGCCAGCGGCAGCGAGTTGCCACAGGCCGCGCTGCACCTGCTGGAGGTGGCCCGGCGCTCGACGCCCGCCGCGTGACCGGTGGGCGACCGGTGCGGTGGCGGGCCCGGGTGGCGTCGGCCGGTCGGGTGACGTTCCGGCGGGTTTGCGCCGGGGGCCGTGCCGTGGTGCGGGAAGCTCGCAGCTGGCCGGGCCACCTCCCTCGAACCGGGCCCGGTGGGCTCGGAGGCCATCATGCGGATCCTGCTCGTCGCGAGCGCGTTCAACAGCCTCACCCAGCGGGTCTTCGTCGAACTGCGCGATCGCGGGCACCGTCCGGCCGTCCATCTGATGGTGGGCGACGACCCGCTGCGCGAGGCCGTGCGGAAGTACCGGCCCGAGCTGATCGTGGCCCCGATGCTCAAGACCGCCGTTCCGCGGGACGTCTGGACCGCGCACACCTGCCTGATCGTGCACCCCGGGCCGCTCGGTGACCGGGGGCCGTCCGCGCTGGACTGGGCGATCCACGAGGGCGCCGAGCGCTGGGGGGTGACCGTGCTCCAGGCGGACGAGCTGATGGATGCCGGCGACGTCTGGGCGCACGCCGAGTGCGAGCTGCCGCCGGTGGGCAAGAGCGACCTGTACCGGGGCGAGATCGCGGACGCGGCGCTGCGCGCGGTGCTGCTCGCCGTGCGGCGCTTCGCCTCGGGGACGTACCTCCCGCGGCCCCAGCGCGGTCCCGGCTGGGCCGTCCCCGACCACACCCGGCCCTACCTGGATCAGCGGCTGCGGCGGATCGACTGGGCGGGCGATCCGACGGCGACCGTGCTGCGCAAGCTGCGCGCCGCCGACTCCCAGCCCGGCGTGCTGGACGAGCTGCTGGGTGCCGAGTGGTATCTGCACGGCGGTCATCCGGAGCGTGAACTGCGCGGCAAGCCAGGCGAGTTGCTGGCCACCCGGGCGGGCGCGCTGTGCCGGGCGACGGTGGACGGCGCGGTCTGGATCCCCCAACTGCGCCCGCGCCGACGGCCCGGCGGTCCGGCGACCTTCAAGCTGCCCGCGACGCTGGCGCTCGGCGACCGGCTCCCCGTGCTGCCGGAGCTGCCCCCACTGCCCTCGCTCTTTTCGCCGTCCGCTGCGCAGCGTCGGTCGGGGGTGCCGGACTCGCCCCAGGGGAAGGGTAGTTGGACGGACATCGACTACCACGAGGATGGGCCGGTCGGGTTCCTGCGGTTCTCCTTCCCCGGCGGTGCGATGAGCACCGAACAGTGCCGGCGGCTGCTGGCGGCCTACCGGCACGCCCTCGCCCGACCCACCTCGGTCCTGGTACTGGGCGGCGGCCGGGACTTCTTCTCCAACGGCATCCATCTCAACGTGATCGAGGCGGCGGCCGATCCGGCCGCGGAGTCCTGGGCGAACATCAACGCGATCGACGACCTGGTGGCCGAACTCATCACCACCACCGACCGGTTGGTGGTGGCCGCGGTCGGCGGCAACGCGGCGGCGGGCGGTGCGATGCTGGCCCTGGCGGCGGACGAGGTCTGGTGCCGCGAGGGCGTGGTGCTCAATCCGCACTACCGCCTGATGGGCCTGCACGGCTCGGAGTACTGGACCTACACGCTGCCGAGCCGGGTCGGCGCGGCAGCGGCCGATCGCCTCACCCGGCGCGCGCTGCCGGTGAGCGCGGCGAGCGCGCAGCAACTCGGCCTGGTGGACCGGGTGATCCCGGCGACCCCGGGGGAGTTCGGGCGCGAGGTCGCCCGGTTCGCGGCGCTGCTCGCGGCGGGGCCCGGGTTGCAGGAGCGGATCGCCGCGAAGAAGCTCGGCCGTGAGCGCGACGAGGCGATCAAGCCGCTCGACGCCTACCGGGAGGAGGAGTTGGCGCTGATGCGTCGCACCTTCTTCGATCCGGACGAGCCGTACCATGCGCTGCGCACCGCCTTCGTCCGCAAGCACCCGGTGCACAGCACGCCGCCGCACCTGACCGGTGTTGGGGAGCCGAGTTGACGTCACGTCAGGTGAGTCGGCCGACCGGGTGGCGGGCGATCGAGGTGTTCGACGGCGACCGGGGCTACGCGGCGTACCTGGCGTCCCTGAGCTACTACGCGCTCTGCCTCGCACTGACCTGGTGGGCCGGCCTGCGGGGCCAGGCGGGGGAGCAGGAGGGCTGACGGCTCACGGACGGGCGGCGGCGACCGCGCGGCCCTCGGCGCGGGCCGCCTCGGCCCGTGAGGCCTCGGTGCGGGCCGCCTCGTCCAGCAGCTGCTCGTCGGCGGGGTCGAGCGCGGCGGGGGAGCAGTCGTCGTCCAGGTCCTCGTCCTCGGCGTAGGGACGCGCCCACCGCCGGCCGTCCAGCAAGCGCAGCCCGGGGATGTGCCGGATCTCCAGCGAAAGCAACGTCAGGAGCGTCCCGGTGCAGGCGAACAGCAGCAGCCCCTCCCCGGCCGCCGCGCCGATCGCCGCCGCGGCGAAGATGGTGGCGGCCGTGGTGACGCCGCGCACCACCTCCCCGTTCGCCCGGCTCTCCCGGAACGTCAGGCCGCCGCCGATGAAGCCGACACCGGTGATCACCCCGGTCAGCGCATTGGGCGCACCGTTCTGCGCCAGCACGGCCACCAGCGCGGCACCCACCCCGATCAGCGAGAACGTCCGGTCCCCGGCAGCGGCTCCGCGCAGGTTGCGCTCGAAGCCGATGGTGTAGGTCAGCGCGAACGCGGCCAGCAGGTGTCCGGTCATCGGGATCTCGTGCATCATGCCCGCATTCAATCCCAGCCCCTCGAACCCCCGAGCACGGACTCCCCCCCCGGCCCGTCCCGGCCCCGGCCGACCGGTGCGGGCCGGGTCGGACGGGCGGTTCGGCGACGCTGTCGGGCGGGCGGGATGACGGAATCCGGCGCGTCTTTGGACGGAACGGTGGCGCCGGGGTGGTTAAGGTGTAACGTTTGAATTAAGCAGTCGTGGTTCCGAAGTTCTCGCCCGCGGTGACATGCCGCGGGCGGTTTTGCTGTCCAGCAGCGCTTCTCCGGACCTAGGCGATTACCTCCAGGCCCTCGCACCTCGCGAGGCCTGACCGACGTCCGTTGAGAAGGAGAACAACATGGCCACCGGTACCGTGAAGTGGTTCAACGCGGAAAAGGGCTTCGGCTTCATCGAGCAGGAGGGTGGCGGTCCTGACGTGTTCGCCCACTACTCGAACATCGACGCCCAGGGCTTCCGTGAGCTCCAGGAGGGCCAGAAGGTCACCTTCGACGTGACCCAGGGCCAGAAGGGCCCGCAGGCGGAGCACATCCGCCCGGCCTGACCCCCGGCGCTGCGGCGCACTCGGGCGCCCCGCACCTTCTGGTGCGGGGCGCCCTGCTGTCCGCCTCCGTGACTCAGGCGGACGGCCGCGTGCAGTTGTAGAGGGTGCCGCCGACGCCGGTGGCGTCACCGAAGAGCCCGACCGGCCTCTGCTCGGCCACCCCGAAGGCGGTGTCGGGGACCTCGGCGCAGTTCTGCGTCACCCAGCCGTCGATCCGGCCGACCGCCGTGCCGCTGCTGTTTCCGCCGAAGAAGGAGCTTATTCCGCCGGCGCCCTGGACCAGGACGAACCGGACGGCGCCGCCGCGCATCAGGGAGTCGAAGCTGCCGGCCGACGGCGCGGGCACCGTGCCGCTGAACCCGCCCATCGGCAGCACGGTGTCGCCGGTGGCCAGGACGTAGGGCGAGGCCGACATCCAGTTGTCGACGGCGAGGACGTACTTCGCGCCGTCCTGGCGGGCCTTGACGTAGTCGTACAGCTTGCGCTGGTCGCCGGAGAGGCTGCTGCTGATGTCGCCGCCGGGCCCGCCGAAGCCCGCCGGGGCGGGGGCGCCGCCCGGTCCGCCCGCGGCGATCATCTTGGTCAGCATCGCGCCGAGCCCGCCGTCGGAGGGCCCGGCGAGGGCGTCGAAGGAGCTGCCCGCGTACTTCGGGTCGAGCACCGAGGCCGACCAGGCGACCGGCGTCACGGCGGCACCTGCCAGGCCGGTGAGCAGGCCGACCAGCAGCAGGCGGGAGGGCGAGTGGCGGCTGAGCCGGCCCCACACCATGGCCGCGACGCCGAGCACGGTGGCGGCCAGGACCAGCCACTTCAGCCAGGGCAGGAAGCCGGGGGTGAAGTGGCCGAGGTACCAGGCCCAGCCGGCCTCGGCGGCCACGGCGATGGGCAGCAGCCAGGCGCCGCGCTCGTTCTTGCGGTAGGCGTCCCACATCAGCACGCCGCCGGCGCCGGCCAGGGCCGCCAAGGCGGGGGCCAGGGTGGCCATGTAGGCGGTGTGCGGGATCGAACTCATCTTGCTGAAGACCAGGCCGACGACCAGCAGCCAGCTGCCCCACATCACGAAGCCGCCGAGCAGCCGGTCGGTGCGCCCGGCACGGCGGCGCGACCACAGGCCGAACGCCAGAGCGAGGAAGGCGAACGGGTAGAGCCAGCCGATCTGCGGGCCGAAGCGGCCCTGGAAGAGTTTCAGCCAGCTTGAACCGCCGTCCAGGCTCGCGGGAGCTCCGGCCGGCGCCGCGCTCGGGGCGCCGCCGGGGTGTGCTCCGACGGCCGGTGCCCCAGCAGCGGGTGCCCCGGTGACGGGTGCTCCGATGCTCGGTGCCCCGGCCGTGGGGCCGCCGCCGCCCGGGGCGGCGTGCGGTGCGCCCCCGCCGCCGAAGTCCAGGTTGGGCACCGACCCCGGCACGTGGATGCCGAACCGCTCCAGGCCGTTGTAGCCGAAGACCATGGCGACCGCGCTGTTGTTGGTGCTGCCGTCCACGTACGGGCGGTCGTTGGCGGGGGTGACCGTCATCAGCAGGATCCAGGAGAGCGACACCCCGAGACACACCAGGCCGGCCAGCAGCAGGTGACCGACCCGCTTGCGGAGCCCGGTCGGTGCCGCCACCAGGTACCCGATGGCCAGCGCCGGCAGGATCATCCAGGCCTGCAGCATCTTGGCCTGGAACCCGAGGCCCACCCAGGCCCCGGCGAACAGCAGCGAACGCAGGCGCGCGTCGAGTACCGCGCGCTGGTAGCAGTCGGCCGCCATGACCAGGCAGAAGGTCAGGCCGCCGTCCTCCATCGAGTGCCCGAACATGGACGCGGCCACCGGCGTGAAGGTGAGCGCCGCCGCCGCGGCGAGCCCGGCCCGCGGCCCGGCCCAGCGGCGCACCATGCGGTACATCACCAGCACGCAGACCACGCCCTCGATGCACTGAGGGAGCGTCACCGACCAGACGTGGAAGCCGAACAGCCGCGCGAAGAGTGCCTGCGGGACGAACGAACCGGCGAGCTTGTCGGGCGTGACGGTGGCTCCGGGGTCCCAGGCGCCGTAGAACAGCGCCTTCCAGCTGACGGACATGCTCTTCGCGGAGTCGGAGTAGAAGAGCGCGTAGCCCGCGGTGGTGATGTGCCAGGCGTAGAGGACGGCGGCGACGGCGGCCGTCAGCAGCAGTGCCGGTCTGGCCCAGCCGGGCTGGTCGGCGGGGGAGCGCCAGAACTCCCAGGGCCTGCGGGTGCTTCCGGAGCCCCGTCCGAGGTCCTGCTCGGAGTTGGGGGGATGACCGACGACGGTCGCGGACAAGGGGGAACCTCCTGCTGGACGGAGCATCGATGCTGGGAGCCGGGTGTGAGGGTCCTGAGAGGCTGTCAGCTCATCCTGCGAACTACCCCTGCCGTGGCCCGCTGATGCGTCCGAATTGATGGCGCGTCAGGAAGGGTCGGCCGCCGGGCCGGGCGCGGGCCGGGCGGGCGGAGCGGGCGGCGCGGAAAGCCAGGAGCGCAGCTCAGGCCGGTGTGGCGTCCGAGTGAAATGCCATCCGTATGCGATCGTTGGCACAGGGCGACCGCCGGTGGGGTGCGTTCCACATGTTTGGCGGATTCTGGCTGGCGTCCCGTCGTCGGGGTGTCGGTCGGACACTGTGTCGTGCTCCCATCACTGGGTGTACTGGTTGGCACGGTGGCACGGTGGCCTTGGCGCGCCGGCGCGGATGCCCCCGGCACATGCCTCCCGCCACTGCGCACGAGAGGATCTTCCGTTCCCATGGCTCTCGAAGTCGCCGACCTGCTCAACTCCTTCCCGGCCCCGGGCGAGGACTTCGTCCTTCCGCTGGATTCGATCGAACTGCCGGAGCTCTACCAACTGTTCGGCGCGGGCAAAGAGTTCGTGCTTCGGGTGACGGAAGCCGTCCGGGACGAGCTGACCGTGACCGGCACGGCCGCACTGCTGAACGGCCGCGAGGCCCTGCTGCGCTTCGAGTTCCTCGCCGACGCGGCGCGGAAGTACGTCACGGGGCTCAAGGCCGGCATCGACGTGACCGTGGGCCTGGTCGAACTCGCCGCCGCCTGGGAGCTGGATCTCGGCGAGGTGCCCGAGGCGTTCCTGGCCGAGGTGCGGCAACTGCTGGCGACGTACGATCTGACGAACAGTCAGGTGGTCATCGGCGCGGAGACCGAGCACCTGCGGCTGGTGTTCGCCGCGCCCTCGATCGGCGGCCCGCTGGTGGCGCTGCTCGGCGTCAAGGAGAGCGGCGCGCTGCTCTCCGAACTTCCGCACATCGGGGGCGAGATCCCCGACGGCGAGCTGATCGGGGTGCACGGCGTCGAGGCGATCGTGGCGGCCGGGGCGCTCAGCGCGGTGCAGAGCACGGCGGTGAACCAGGCGGTGGCCGCGGCCGTCGAGGGCCAGGGGTGGTGGCCGCTGCTGCCGGAGCGGGAGCTGGCGGCGGGCGTCTGGGTGGGCGCGGCCTACCAGCTGCCCGAGCAGGACCCGCAGGTCTGGGCCGTGCGGCTGAAGATGCCGGAGATCGGCTGGGTGCCGGGGTTCCCGTCCCTGACGCTCGGGCGCTTCACGCTCTCGGGCTTCGGTCTGCGCTGGCCGCCGACGGGCTCCGGCGCCGGAAGCGGACTGGGAGCGTACTTCCGCCTGTCGATCGGCCTGGGCTGGCTCGACCTGCAACTCCCCGATGTCGGATTCGACTTCTCGCTCCCGGACCTCCCCGACGCGGGTGACTTCTCGGTCATCCCGCGCCTGCCCTCGATCAGCCTCTCGCTGGGCGGCGTGGACTTGACCTTCGCGGTGCCCCAGGGCCCCGAACTGCCGCAGCTGCCGGGCTTCCCCGGGCTGCCGGGGCTCGGAGTGCTGACCGGCTGGTGGGACGGCTCCGGCGGCGGGGGAGACAAGCGGCTGCTCGACCTGCTCGCGCTCTTCGACGTCTCACTGCCGTCGCTGCCGGACCTCTTCAATCCGCAACTGCCCGCCCTCGGACTGCGGTTCGACCTGAGCGTGGGCGACTTCGAGCTGACCGGCGAATCATCGTGGCTGCGTTTCGTGCTGGCCGGCCTGCCGTCGCTGTCGGGCCCCGAGGGCTGGGGCAAGGTCGCGCTGCTGGGGATCAAGGGGCTCGAAGCCTGGCTCGCCGACCTGCCGTTCATCGGTACCCTGCTGCCGGAGCTGCCCGACTTCCTGCTCAACGGGATCAGCCTGGCGGCCATCGGCTCCGGGCTCAGCCGGCCGCAACTGGATCTGCTGAACAACTGGATCGGCTCGTTCCCGGGCGGGCTGGACGGCTGGTGGCCCACCCTGAACTGGGACTCCTCCGGCGGCGGCACGGGCCGTCCCGGCTGGTCGCTGGACGTGAACTGGCGCCTGCCCGACCGTCCCGCCCTCTCCTGGGGCATGCCCTGGCCGCCACCGCTCACGCCCCCGGACCTGTCCTGGGTGGAGTTCCCGGAGCTCACGATCGGGCCGCTGAAGCTCTCGGGCATCGGCCTGACCTGGCCGGCCGTGGACGAGCCGGACTGGAACTTCGGCAGCGACTGGGTGCTGCGCATCGCCTTCGACGTCAGGCTGACGCTCGGCGGTGGGATCTCGCTGGGCCTGCCCGGCCTCGGGTTCGACATCGACCTCGAACAGTTCAAGGTGCACCCCCGGTTCCCGCACCTGTCGTTGACCCTGCCCGGTGGCTTCGACATGGAGTTCGCCGTCCCGATGCCGACCGGCCCCACGCCGCCGATCGCGCTGATCGCCCGCTGGCACGACGAGGCGGGCGTCCCGGCCTCCGACCTCATGCTCGGCCTGGGCGCGGACCTGGTGACCGGAGTGATCCCCGACCAGCTGATGCCGCGCCTGTACTCGGCCGCGCTGCGCTTCGACTTCCGGACCTACGAGATCCTGGTGGCCGCGACCTCGTCGTTCTTCGGCTGGATGCTGGTCGTCCAGCCCGCCAACGACCCCAAGCTCCGCCGCTACCTGGTGGCGGTCCGGGGCACCGTCCAGGCGAAGGCCTCGGACCTGCCGATCGTCGACGAGACCGACCCGGACCGCGACGTCACCGTGAGCGACATCCAGCTCGCGTGGGCCGGCGTGACCGAAGGCGCGACCCGGCGGGGGTGGACGGCCGCCGAGGTGCTCGTACTGAACAAGTTGCTGGCCGAGTTCGCCGTCGACCCCGCCGTCGCCGGCGCGGACCCGACGGCCGCCGGCCTGCTCCCCGTCCTGCTCCCCGGCGACTTCGAGCCCGGGACGGCGGTGATCTGGGCCAAGCTCGGTTTCGAGGGCGGCAAGCTCGACCTGGTCCACCCCGCCGACCGGGAGTTCCCGGTGCTCGGCCAGGGCGGCACCGTGGTGCTGGGCCGCGAGCGGGCCGAGGAGGAGGCGCGCCGCTTCGACGGGTACGCGCTCGGCCCGGTGCGGTTCAGCCACGCCGCCCTGGGCTACGCCCACGGGCAGCTGTTCATCGCCTTCGACGCCACCATGGCGGTCGGCCCGCTGACCATCGAGCTGCTGGGCCTGGGCCTCGGCGTGGACAAGGACTGGAACGTCGGGCCGGTGCTGCGCGGCGCCAGCCTGGCGCTGGAGCGCCCCGGGCCGCCCAAGGTGGTGATCTCCGGCGCGTTCAGCCGGCTGGACCTCGGCCCCGACTACGAGTTGGCGTTCGGCGCCGCGGGCAAGATCGAGCTGCTCGACCTCTTCGCCATGCAGCTGACCGGCAGCTGGGCCAAGCACAAGGACGGCTGGGACTCGATCTTCGCCTACGCCGAGCTCGTGGCCGGCAAGCACATGGTCAACGGCCTGTTCAGCATCGGCCCGGTCACCTTCACCGGCGTCGTGCTCGGCTTCGGCATCAACAGCACCGTGCGCATCCCCACCACCGCCGACCTCGGCACCTTCCCGCTCATCAAGCGCCTGGGGGCGACGGCCGACGAGCCGAAGATGACCCCGGGGCAGGCGCTGAACGACCTGGTCGGCGCGGGCGGCTGGGTGACCCCGGCGCGGGGCCAGTACTGGGTGGCCGGCGGCATGGAGTTCACCGTCTACCGCTTCATCCAGGCGCGGGCACTGGCGCTGGTCGAGTGGGGCGAGGCGGGCTGGAAGGTGATGCTGGCGGGCAGCACGACGCTGCTGCTGCCGCCCGTGGTGCCCACCTCCAGCGATGCCTTCGCGGCGGCGCCGCTGGCCGTCAACAAGCTCTGCCTCGGCAAGGTCGTCGTCGACTTCGTCTTCGCCTACGACTCCGCGCTCGGCCGCTTCTCGATGGACACCGTGATCGCCAAGGGCTCCTACATCCTCGACCCGGACGCCCAGCTCACCGGCGGCATCTCGCTCTACGTCTGGGGCAAGGACCTGCCCGACGGGACCAAGAAGGGCTTCGTGCTCTCCGCCGGCGGCTACCACCCGCAGTTCGAGGTCCCCGCGTACTACCCGAAGCCGCCGCGGATCGGCTGGCTCTGGGAGCGCGGCCCGATCACCATCAAGGCCCAGGCCTACGCGGCGCTCACCGACGGCGCGTTCATGATCGGCGGCGCGCTGGCGGCCGTCTTCGACGCGGGCGGCAACATCCGTCTGCAGGCGTGGTTCACCGCCCACGTCGACGCGCTGGTGCAGTGGAAGCCGTTCTACGCCGACCTCGCCCTGGG
This sequence comes from Kitasatospora sp. NBC_01302, assembly GCF_035976515.1. NCBI lineage: Bacteria > Bacillati > Actinomycetota > Actinomycetes > Kitasatosporales > Streptomycetaceae > Kitasatospora > Kitasatospora sp. NBC_01302. The sequence goes on along the minus strand of NZ_CP108404.1, from coordinate 1,097,763 downwards.
CCTGAGCATCGGTGTCGCCGCCACCGTGAAGGTGCTCTTCGTGCGGGTGCGGGTCTCGCTGGAGGTCAGCGTCAGCCTGCAGCTGTGGCTGCCGCCGATCGGCGGGCGGGCGAAGGTGAAGGTCTGGTTCGTCTCCTTCACCATCGGCTTCGGCGCCGACCGCAAGGGCGCGCCGCCGGTGCCCTGGGAGGACTTCCAGCTCCAGCTGCCCGCGCCTTCGCGCACCGCGCTGAAGCAGGGCTGCGAGCTGCCGGACGTCACCAAGGACGAGTCCGAGGCCCGCATCGCGGCCGAACTGCCCGAGCTGGTGCGGATCGACGGCTTCACCGTGTCGGTGGAGTCGGCGCTGCCCGCCTCGCAGATCACCCTCAACGGTCGGCTGTTCGCGGGCAGCGAGGACGACCGGATCGACATCCGCCCGATGCGGCTGGACGACGTGGTCTGCGAGCAGGTCGTCGAGATCCTCGACCAGCGGGGCGATCGGTACGACTGGAAGGAGGAGGGCTGGACGATCACGCCCACCGTCGAGGGCATGCCGCAGGCCCTGTGGGGTGAACCGCTGGACGACCCCGACCAGGCCCTCAAGCAGCCCGGGCTGGTGGACGACTGCCTGACCGGGCTGACCATCGTCGTCCCCGGGCCGACGAAGCAGCTGGGCGTCGGGGACGTCCCGTCCAAGGCGCTGGACGTGGAGGGCCTGCCGTCCAGCCGGATGCCGCTGCGCGACGGCGCCGTCGCCGGTGAGTCCCCGGTGCACGACGAGGAGAGCGTCGGCGTGATCACCGGCACCCTGGTGCCCACCGCCGCCAAGCGCACCCTGCTGCACCAGGCGCTCGCCGGGCTCGGCGTCGCGCCGGGCAGCGACGGCCCGCTGACCCAGTCCGCGAAGAAGGCCGGCAAGACCCTGACCGACCCCCCGCTCCTGACCGCAGCCGCGAGGTGACCGCGATGCCCACCCGACCCGACCTCAACGTCTCGTTCTACGATCACCTCGATCCCAAGGCCACCGCCGGCGTCTACACCATCACCGTCGAGCACCGGCTGTCCAAGGACGGCCAGGCGATCGACGCCGACGTCAAACTGCCCAAGGCCTCGGACAGTTACGAGATCCGTGCCGCGCAGTTCGTGCTGGACCCCTCCTCGGTGCACGCCACCTTCCCGCCGACCGGCGCGGTCGGGCGGTACACCCACGTGCTGCCGCACATCACCCTCAGCCGGGCCATCCTGCCCTGGGAGCGGCAGCTGCTGGGTCGGATGGCCGCCAAGGAGCCGTGGCTGGCACTGCTGGTCCTCGCCGCCGGTGAGGTCGACGACGACCCGGACGCCCAGGGCGAGTTCACCACCCGGCCGATCAGCGAGCTGCGCGAGCCCGGCGACGGTATCCACGGGCCGAAGCTCACCGGAACGATCGACGGCAGCAACCCGTGCCGCACCATCGACCTGCCGGTCAGCGTCTTCCACGCGGTCGTGGCGCGCCAGGACGAACTGTTCCACCTCACCCACATGCGCGACGTGCACACCGCCGCGCAGCGCCTCGACAACGGGGAGATCCTGACCGAGGGCGAGTACGCGGTACTGGCCGCCAACCGGTTCCCGCGCTCCCCGGGCAACTACGCGGTGCACCTGGTCTCGCTGGAGGGCTGGCTCGGCCGCCTGGCGCCCGACAGCCTGCCCGCCACCGAGAAGGTGCGGCTGTGCAGCCTGTGGTCCTGGAACTTCACCAACGACCCCGAAGGCACGCTCGACCCGGCCGGCCTGCTGCGCAACCTGGTCGCCCCCGGGCACACCGATCCGGAGAACCTCGCGCTGCGGCTGGCGCCCACCGGCGAGCCGTCGCCGAGCCCCGAGGTGGAGCAGGCGCGGACGAGGCTGCACCGCGGCTACACCGCCGTCGCCTACCGCACCCTGGCGGGGGAGGACACCTACGCCTGGTACCGCGGCCCGTGCACCCCGCTGACCGCCCCGGAGCTGCCCGTCGAAGCCACCCAGGGCCCGCACACCACCGCCGACCACGCGCTGATCTACGACCGCGAGTACGGCCTCTTCGACGTCAGCTACGCCGCCGCCTGGACGCTGGGCCGCGCCATCGCGCTGGCCGACCCCGACTACAGCAGCGAAGTCGTCGAAGCCCGACGTGAGTTGGCCAACCGTGCCGCCACCCTGCTGGCCCTCTCCACCGACCCGGCCCGCGCCATGGTCGACCCGGACGAGCCGGCCGGTTCCGCCGCGCTGCGCGAGCTGGCCGCGCCCGGCTTCGGCCGCGGCCTGCTGGAGGCCCTGCGGGCCCCTGCCGTCCAAGGCCCGCCCCCGGTCAGGGTGCTGCGCCGGACCAGGCTGGAGACGCCCGCGCTGCTCGCCGAACCACGGTCCCGGCAGTCGCTTCTGACGCTTGCTCAGGACACCACGCCGACCATGCCCGACTGGCTGGAGCGCCTGGGCCTGCTCAACGGCGTGCCCTTCGCCCATCTGGTGCCCGACCCGCGGATGCTGCCGCCGGAGAGCCTGCGCGCCTTCCGGATCGACCCGGCCTGGATCCACGCGCTGGTCGCCGGCGCCGCCGACGTCGCCGCGCACACCACGATCGACCACGACCTCCACCCGGTGCTCACCGAGCGGCTGAGCCGGGCCGGCACCGCGCTGCCGGTGGCGGGCCTGCTGATGAACTCCGAACTCGTGCGCGCCTGGCCCGTCTTCGACATCCTCGCCACCACCGCCGACGGCGAACCGGTGGGCGAGCTGCGCCGCGACCACCTCGCGCCGGACGTGCTGCTGGTGCTCTGGGACGCCGTCCCGGACCAGATCGCCATCCGCGAGCCCGGCCAGGGCATCCACTTCGGCATCAACTCCGAGGAGCGGATCAGCCTGCGCCACCTGACGGGCAGCCGGGTCGGCTACCCGACCGACACCGAGTTTCCCGACCCCGGCGCCCCGGGCTCCGGCACCGTCTTCGACTACCTGCGCCCGGGCCGGGGCGGCGCCCTGCCGGACGTGCTGGACCTGGGCGGAGCCGGCGGGCTGGTGCGGGCGCTGTCCGCCGCGTGCCTGCCGAGCGGTGAGCTGTCGCCCGGCCAGTTCGCGCTGGAGCTGGTCAACGCGCCGCTGGAGCAGTTGCTGCTGCCGCCCACGGTGCGCCGCGACTGCGTGGCCGACACCATCGCGCAGTACGGCCAGGGGGCGGAGTTCGGCGCCACGGACCCGCTGCTGGTCAAGAACGAGGGCCCGAGCAGCACCGTCACCCGGATCGCGTACCTGCGCTTCGACACCACGCAGCTGCCGCCGCCCGAGCAGATCGGCAAGGCCCTGCTGCGGGTGTACGCCGCCGCCCAGGACGAGGGGGCCTTCGACCTCAAGGCGTATGCCACCGGCAACGACTGGGACGAGTCCACCCTCGCCTGGGCCAACAAGCCCGCCCTGTCGGCCAGTCCGGTCGCCACCGCGCGAGTCGGCGCCGTCGACGCCTGGGCCTGGCTGGAGTTCGACATCACCGCGCACCTGCGCCAGCACAGCGGCGACGAGCTCTCGGTGGCGCTCAGCAAGGACCAGGCCGCCCGCCAGCTCGCCCGGATCATCTCCCGGGAGGCCGCCGCCGACCAGCCGCACCTCAGCATCACCATCACGCAGCCGACACTGAACTCCGGGGAAGAGCGCTGATGACCGACACCGACCTGATCGTGCCCGTCGAGCTGCACGCACTGGTGGCCAACCGCGCGGTCCGCGCCGACAAGGACCGGTTCAAGCGCTGGTCGCCGATGTTCACCATGATGCTCAACGAGGAGTTCAAGACCAGCGGCGAACCCGAGCCGTACGAGAACCTGCAGGACTACTGGACCGGCACCGACTTCGAGGGCGTCCACCTGCAGTGGCAGCTCCCCGAGGCGCTGACCACCGGCTACATCGACCCCGAGAGCGGCGAGAGCACCTTCCCGCTGGTGCCCAACCGCTGGCTGGTGGTCCGCTACGCCACCGTGCGCGGCAGGACCACGGCGGCCGGCTGGGTGGTGCACAGCGACTACCTCTCCTCGGAGCGCCCCAGCTCCGACCCGATCTGGGACGGCAGCAACTCCTACCTGAACCCGGACGCCGGCAAGGCCGCCACCGACCGGATCGGCCGCGCCCACGACCTGGCCACCGGGCCCTGGACGGAGCCTGCACCGCGGCGGCTCTTCCTGACTGCGATCGGCTCCGGGCTGCCGGCCTTCGCCGCGTTCGCGCCCTACCACCGCAACGTCTTCCTCTTCCAGGACACCCTGAAGGACCTGCGCGACCCGCAGTACGGCGACAACTACCCGCCGGACGCGGAGCTCAGCTACGCGGTCGTCGGCTGGTACTCCAAGGACGACGCCGACATCCTGCGCACCGCCGCCGGCATCCCCGGCCTGCTGCCGCCCGATGCCGCCCCCGGCAACCTGGTCGACGTCCTGGATGCCCTGGGCTGGGCCGCTCCTGACGGCATGCCGGGTTCCATCGTGCGCACCCGCTACGCCGGCACCGCCCTCGGCATCGACTGGCAGCGCGAGGGCATCGTCCCCGACTCCGACCGGCCCGACGGGACGTCGACCAAGGTCGCGCTCGGCCACAGCACCGCGGACGCCGCCGCCGCGCTGGTGGCCCAGCAGACGCAGTCGGCCCGGGACGGCGACCTGATCAAGGCGCTGTTCCACGGCGAACTCGGCGCGATGGACAGCGCCGACGGACCGATCGAGCTGGACGAGGTGATGCGCCGCTCGTGGTTCAGCGGCAGCGACGGCGGCTACCTCTGGCAGGTCGTCAACCGGCCCGCCGATGAGGGCACGGACGAACCGGCCCCCGAACTCCCGCAGCCCGCCTGGCTGGACGAACTCAACGGCCACCAGGCCGCGTACGACCGGGGCACGGCCGAACTCGCCCGACTCCAGTGGCGGTTGTGGTCGCTCTGGTGGCTGCGCGAACTGCCCGAGAAGCGGCGGCCCAAGCCGTTCGAGTTCGACCTGGCGGCCTGGAACGCCGAGATCACCGCCGTCGGCCAGCAGATCAGCACCCTGCAGGCGAAGCTGGAGGAGCTGCGGGACGAGATCCCGTACGCCGAGGACCCCGAGGAACTGCCGTCGGCGATCGAGGAGTTCGCCGCCGACCGGGAGCTGCCCGCCACCCAGGAGCTCAAGCGCGCCCCGCAACCGTCCTTCTACCGGCCGGCCGACCCGGTCCTGGTGATGGAGGGCACCGGCACCACCCAGCCGCTGGGCCGCGCTGACGACCAGCCGCTGCCCTGCCGGCTGCCCTCGGCGTTGCTGACCAAGGTGAAGATCGGCAGTGAGGAGGTTGTCCCGAGTCCGAACCCGGCGACCCCGGACCTGACCGGTCTGCCCGGGCTGTGCAAGTCGCTGATCGCCGAACTGGCCGTGCTGGACCGCGCCGCCCGCACCGGCAGCGCCCTCAAGGACATCGTCGAGCGGCCGACGGAGCTGACCGACGGCCCGTTCCCCGAGTACACCCGGGTCTGGCGCCAGCCCTGGACGCCGATGTACCTGCAGTGGCGGATCAAGTACTGCGCCACCCCGTTCCGCAGCGGCGGCACCGGCACGGGCGGCAGCGACAACTGGACCTTCGACGGCGACGGCTACCACTGGAACGGCACCGGCGTGCCGCAGGGCGACGGCGAGGGCGGCGTGCGCTGGACGACCTTCGCCGGGCGCTCCTTCCTCACCCCTGCCCTGTCCTACGTGCTGCGGGAACAGACCAAGCGCAAGCTGGCCGGGGCGCCGGACGGCCTGCTGGGTCAACTGCGAGCACTCCAGGACGACTTCGACAAGCTCGACATCCTCTCCCAGACCCTGGACGGCTTCAACGACTGGCTGGTCCAGCAGGACGGCGCCGCCCAGGTCACCACCGACCCGGGCATCCTGGCCCTGGCCGGGCAGAGCAGCCACGTGCCGGACGGGGCGGGGGACCGCCGCGAGCAGCGGTTCCAGCCGGTGCGTGCCGGGCAGTTCTACTTCACCGAGCTGCACATCGTCGACCGCTTCGGCCAGGCCCTGCGGCTGGTCACGGCCCAGCAGGGGCAGCCCGGCCAGTTCGACCCGGTCCGCGCGGCCAGCGTCGCCCCGGACCCCGAGAAGCCGCTCTACCCCGGAACCAGCACGGACCGCTTCATCCAGCTGCCGCCCCGCCTGCTCCAGGAGACCCGGATCCGGTTCGAGCCCGTGCACCACAGCGACGACCGACCGCTCGCGGCCGTGAGCAGCGCGCCGGACCCGGTCGGCGACACGCCGGTGGCCGGCTGGCTGCTGGTCAACCACCTCGACCAGACGCTGCTGGTCTACGCCCCCGACGGCAGCCCGCTGGGTGAACTGCGGGTGATCCACACGGCGCAGGCCCAGCGGGAGATCGCCTGGAACTCACTGCCGCACGCACGTTACGACGAGCCCGAGGACTTCACGGGCGTCTACCCGCACGTGGCCGGTTTCGCCGGTGAGCTGGTCGGCCGCGACGCCGAGACCTTCGACGCGCTGATGGCCACGATCGACCGGGCGCTGAGCCGGATCACCGACCCCGCACCCGGGGAGGACCGCACCCCGGCCCGGCTGATCGGGCGGCCGGTCGCCCTGATCCGGGCCCGGCTCGGCCTGGAGCTGCAGGGTCCGCCGCTGACCGACCCGGCCTGGGACGAGGCGCTGCGGCCGACCGCCCAGGAGTACCCGGACTACCGGTGGCCGGTGCGGCTGGGCGAGTACGAGCAGTTGGCCGACGGGCTGATCGGCTACTACACCTCCGAGCCCGACGAGCAGACCTCGTACCATCGGCTGTACCTGCCCAAGCAGCCCCGGGGCGCCGCCGCAACGGCCGACGACTCGTACTTCGCGCCGATCGGAACCGGCGCCGGGACCGCGATGCCCGCCCGCTCCGTCGACCGTCCCGTCACCCGGTACCTGACCCTGCTCGCCTGCCCGCACACGGCCGTGCACGCCACCACCGACGTCCTGCCCGTCACCTCGCTCACCGTGGACGCCGACATCACCCACCGGGCGCTGGCCGCGATCCGCGCCTCGTTCCGCCTCAACCCGCTGCTCGCGCCGGTCCGTACGGCGGAGCCGACGCGGCGCTCGGCCGAGCCCGAGCCCGCGGGCCACGGCATCTTCATGCCGCGCCCCAGCGCCCTGTACGGCGCGTGGAGCTGGGCTGAGCCGCTGGTCTCGGGGGACGGGCCGCCGCTCTGGACCGACCTGCCGATCCTGCCCGCTGACGACCTGTCACATCCGGACGACCCGGTCCCGGCCGCCCGGGCCGGCTACCTGCAACTGCACCCGGGCGCGGGTGGCGAAGGAGAGACCCGATGAGCCTGCTGCTGCCCTACCGCGTGGACATCACCCCCGGACCGGCCAGCACGGACGACGCGCCGCCGCGCTACCACCAACTCCGGTTGACGGTGGGCGAGGAGGGCGTGGCCCGCGCCGAGCAGCCGGTGCGCTGCACCCGGATCGCGGTGCGGGTACCGGCCCCGACCAGCGACCCGCGGCTCGCGCGCCAGCCGTTGGCCGTCTCCACCACGGTGCCGTCGGTGCGCAGCAGCGCGCAGGGGCAGGAGTGGTGGATCGTGCCGGACACCACCGACCCGGCCGTGACCGTCTTCGCGTGCGTGCCGGACCAGCCGGCGCAGTTCGACGGGACCTGGGCCATCTCCTTCCTGATCGAGATGGACCCGGGCTTCGAGAGCACCGACGTCGAGATCACCGAGGAGACCGCGGCCGACGGCGGCCCGGTCAGCAGGCGCAGCAGCCGGGTGATGGCGAGCGTGCTGGCCGCAGGCGATTCGGAAGGACAGCGGTGACCGGTATGGAGCCCACGGCGGACACGAACCTGGTCAAGCCCGCGCGGGGGACGGTGCCGTCGCCGTTGCGGGTGAGCACGATGCATGAGTTGGAGTACGGGACGGTGGTGTTGCGCTTCGGGCGGGATCTGCCGTCGGGGACGTCGAAGGTGTATTGCAAGGGGATCACGTTGACGGTGCCGACCGGGGTGTCGGGTGCGGATCTGACCCGCGAGCCGTCGTTGATCACGACGGCGGTGAGCATCGTGGAGGGGGAGGCGCAGGGGACGGAGTGGTGGGTCGATCGGGACACGACGGATCCGAACAAGGCGGTGTTCTCGTTCGTGCCGGACACGACGGCGGTCTTCGACGGGACGTGGGCGGTCAGCCTCACGTTGTCGGGGATCGAGGTGAATCCGTCGATCGGGACGGTGACCCTGGCTGTCGAGGAGACGACGTCCACGACGGGTGCGGAGGACAGTTACCAGAAGCGGAACGGGGAGGTGGAGGTGAAGAAGGGGAACGACGAGTTCTTTTTCCGCAGCCTGCACCCTCGGACGACCGTCATCGGGCGGGGCGTGACCGTCGACCTGTTGTGGGACGCGCCTGCCGACACCCGGATCCAGTACACGATGTACTACCGGGGCGCCAATGGGCAGGAGACGTACGACAACAACCAGGCCAAGTTCGCGAACCGGAAATGGACGTCGCCGGCGCTGAACGACAACGCCAACTTCACGCTCAAGGCGACTCTGGACGGGCAGGACTACTTCCTGACCACCTACCTGACGGTCAACGACCCCAACATCGTGGTCAACACGCTGAACGCCAACAGCAACGTCACGGTGGCGGCTGCGGGGACGCTGACGGCGAATGGGAATGTCACGGTGGCGGCGGGCAAGACGCTGACGGCGAATGGCCCCATCCAGGCGAACGGCAATGTGACGGTGGCGGCTGCGGGTACGTTGGCGGCGAATGGGAACGTCACGGTGGCGGCGGGCAAGACGCTGACGGCGAATGGCCCCATCCAGGCGAACGGCAATGTGACGGTGGCGGCTGCGGGGACGCTGACGGCGAATGGGAACGTGACGGTGGCGGCGGGCAAGACGCTGACGGCGAATGGCCCCATCCAGGCGAACGGCAATGTGACGGTGGCGGCTGCGGGGACGCTGACGGCGAATGGGAACGTGACGGTGGCGGCGGGCAAGACGCTGACGGCGAACGGTCCCATCCAGGCCAACGGCAACCTCATCGTCGATCCCGGGGCCAATGGGTACATCTGGCTGAAGACGGGCCGCTTCGACACCGCGGCTGCGTCCGAACTCAACGTCTACGGGCCGACCAATATGCTCGGCCAACCGCGAACCCTGGACGTTCCGCTGAACACCTCGCGGGGCTTCAGGGCGACGACGTCCGGCATTGTCGTGGCAGTGGTCTATGGCAATGGCAGTGGCGAATTCCCACGTGTCGTGATGCAATCGCCGAACTTCACAGCGGAGATGTCGGCTCACTACAACGGTCAGACGGATCAGAGCACCGCGACGCTTCCCGTGGCGAAGGGAGCCCACTTCACTCTCACCCTGACCGCCAGGGGCGGCTCCACAAGCGGCAGCTGGCAAGGGGCGCGGTTCATCTTCATCCCCCTGGGCGTCGGAACGGCCAATCCGGAATGAACGGGTGCAGGACACGGCCCTGAGCGAGCAACAGGTGGACCCCCGTCGCTACTTAGAAAGGCACCATCATGACCGTCAGTGGACCAAATGCGGACACGAACCTGGTCAAGCCGGCTCGCGGGACGGTGCCGTCGCCGTTGCGGGTGAGCACGATGCATGAGTTGGAGTACGGGACGGTGGTGTTGCGCTTCGGGCGGGATCTGCCGTCGGGGACGTCGAAGGTGTATTGCAAGGGGATCACGTTGACGGTGCCGACCGGGGTGTCGGGTGCGGATCTGACCCGCGAGCCGTCGTTGATCACGACGGCGGTGAGCATCGTGGAGGGGGAGGCGCAGGGGACGGAGTGGTGGGTCGATCGGGACACGACGGATCCGAACAAGGCGGTGTTCTCGTTCGTGCCGGACACGACAGCGGTCTTTGACGGGACGTGGGCGGTCAGCCTCACGTTGTCGGGGATCGAGGTGAATCCGTCGATCGGGACGGTGGATCTGAAGGTCGAGGAGACGACGTCCACGACGGGTGCGGAGGACAGTTACCAGAAGCGGAACGGGGAGGTGGAGGTGAAGAAGGGGAACGACGAGTTCTTTTTCCGCAGCCTGCACCCTCGTTCGGTCGTCATCAATCGCGGCAGCACGGTGGACCTGCTGTGGGAGGCGCCGGCCGACAACCGGATCACGTACACGATGTACTACCGGAAGGCGGACGGGACCGAGACGAGTGACAGCGTCCAGGCCAACTTCGCGAACCGGGTCTGGAAGTCGCCGGTGCTGGACGACAACGCCAACTTCACGCTGAAGGCGACCCTGGACGGGCAGGACTACTTCCTGACCACCTCGCTGACTGTCAACAACCCCAACGTCGTGGTCAACACGCTGAACGCCAACAGCAACGTCACGGTGGCGGCTGCAGGGACGCTCACCACGCACGGTCCTGTCCAGGCCAACAATGACGTCACCATCAAGTCGGACAAGGCGCTCAAGGTCACCTTGGTGGATCCGGTGGTCGCCAACGGCACAGTCACCGTTCGGGGAAACCTGACGGTTTCCGCCGACAAGAAGCTGACCGCAGGCCCGCTGAGCGCGGGTGCCGTGACGACAGGTGCCGTGACTGCCGGCGGCCTGGTGACGGCGAACGGCGGTCTCACGGTGAAGTCCGACAAGACGCTGTCCGCCGGTGAGGTGACGATCGCGAACGGAAAGGTCCTGAGCGTCAGCAAGATCAAGTCCCCGGTGAACAGTGCGATCGAGCTTCAGAACAGCATCAACCAGACGGCGGGTGGCATCACCACTGGAAGCCTCACCGTCAATGTGAACGGAACCCTCACCGTCAATGGCACGCTCGCGGCCAAGGGAGCGACCGACCTGCTCGGCGCCCCGCAGAGCTGGTCGCTGACGTGGAACAGCTCCAAGACTTTCACTGCTCCGACCTCGGGTCTCGCGATCGCGCTTGTCCACAGTGATGGTGGCAACCGCAATCCGATGGTGACGATCACCTCCGAGGGAAGGACCACGCGGGCATCCGCCCTGAAGTTCAACTCCCCGCCGCGCGACGGGCGCGAGACGACCATGCTCGGTATCCGGAAGGGCAAGTCGTGCACTGTCTGGTTCGGCGACTCCGGCGGGGACAGCGGAAGCGACTACAAGTCAGCGTGGTTGATCTGGATCCCGTTCGGAGCAGGCAGCATCTCCCTGTGACCGCTACGCCCCTCCCCGCTTCGGAAGGACAGCTATGACAGCCAACACGCCCACGGCGGACACGAACCTGGTCAAGCCGGCGCGGGGGACGGTGCCGTCGCCGTTACGGGTGAGCACGATGCATGAGTTGGAGTACGGGACGGTGGTGTTGCGCTTCGGGCGGGATCTGCCGTCGGGGACGTCGAAGGTGTATTGCAAGGGGATCACGCTGACGGTGCCGACCGGGGTGTCGGGTGCGGATCTGACCCGCGAGCCGTCGTTGATCACGACGGCGGTGAGCATCGTGGAGGGGGAGGCGCAGGGGACGGAGTGGTGGGTCGATCGGGACACGACGGATCCGAACAAGGCGGTGTTCTCGTTCGTGCCGGACACGACGGCGGTCTTTGACGGGACGTGGGCGGTCAGCCTCACGTTGTCGGGGATCGAGGTGAATCCGTCGATCGGGACGGTGACCCTGGCTGTCGAGGAGACGACGTCCACGACGGGTGCGGACGGTAGTTACCAGAAGCGCACCGGTCAGGTGGAGGTGAAGAAGGGGAACGATGAGTTCTTCTTCCGCAGCCTGCGTCCTCGGACGACCGTCATCGGGCGGGGCGTGACCGTCGACCTGTTGTGGGATGCGCCGGCCGACACCCGGATCCAGTACACGATGTACTACCGGGGCGCCAATGGGCAGGAGACGTACGACAACAACCAGGCCAAGTTCGCGAACCGGAAGTGGACGTCGCCGGTGCTGAACGACAACGCCAACTTCACGCTCAAGGCGACGCTTGACGGGCAGGACTACTACCTGACCACCTACCTGACGGTCAACGATCCCAACATCGTGGTCAATTCACTGAGTGCCAGTGGGAACGTGACGGTGGACCCCGGGGCCAACGGGTACATCTGGCTGAAGACGGGCCGGTTCGACACCACGGCGGAGGCCACCGTCAACCTCTACGGTGTCCTCAACGCCAACGGCAATGTCACGGTGGCGGCGAACAAGACGCTCACGGCGAACGGCCCGGTCCAGGCGAACGGCAATGTCACGATCAAGGCGGACAAGACCCTCAGTGCTGGGGACGTCACGATCGACAAGGACAGGACCCTCAGTGCTGGGGACGTCACGATCGACAAGGACAGGACCCTCAAGGTCACTTGGGTGGATCCGACGGTCGCCAACGGCACGATCAATGTGCGCGGAAGCCTCACCGTTGCGACCGGCAAGACCCTCACCACGAATGGGCCGATCCAGGCGAACAGCAACGTCACTGTGGATCCTGGGGCCACTGGGTACATCTGGCTGAAGACGGGCCGGTTCGACACCGCGGCGGAGGCCACCGTCAATCTCCACGGTGCCCTCAATTCTCACGGCCACTTGACCATGGCCGCGGGCAAGAACATCACCATCCCCCTGGGCGGCGGCCAACTCGCGGTGGCCGACGCGTTCGTCGCCAAGTCCCACCATCCGGAGTGGACATACCCCAAGGTCGAGATCGGCCCGGCGGCGAATGTTCCCACCGAAGGGAACATCGTCGTCGGTGGGAAGAGGGTTCTGCGGGACGGCGACAGTGTCACTCTCAAAGCGGGGTGGGCACAGAACGGCTACCTCTGGGACAACGACGGCAGCTCGACCAAGGACCAGGGCAATGTCGTGCGCAAGATCAACGACGCCCCCGTCAACAACCTGCGGTCCAGGTGGACACTGGGATACCGGTCATCGAACAATCCCACCGTCGTTGATCCCGACGGAGATGCCGATGCCCAGGAGTGAATGCAACCTGACCATCCACAAGCGTTGATCAGTGCGATCGTGCCACTGCTTCGGAAGGGACACTCGTGAACGCCGCTGCATCGCCTGCGGAGACGAATCTGCTCAAGCCCGCTCGCGGCACCGTCCCCAGCCCGTTGCGGGTGAGCACGATGGACGAGTTGGAGTACGGGACGGTGGTGCTGCGCTTCGGGCGGGACCTGCCGGCCGAGACGTCGAAGGTGTACTGCCGGGGGATCACGCTGAAGGTGCCGACCGGGGTCTCGGGGGCCGATCTGACGGTCGAACCGTCGTTGATCGCAACCGCTGTGAGCAAGGTGCACGGCGAGGCGCAGGGGACGGAGTGGTGGGTCGACGCGGACACGACGGATCCGAATGAGGCGGTGTTCTCGTTCGTGCCGGACACGACGGCGGTGTTCGACGGGACGTGGGCGGTGAGTTTCACGTTGTCGGGGATCGAGGTGAACCCGTCGATCGGGACGGTGGACCTCGACATCGAGGAGACGACCTCCACGACGGGGGCGGAGGGCAGCTACCAGAAGCGCACCGGGCAGGTGAAGGTCAAGAAGGGGAACGACGAGTTCTTCTTCCGCAGCCTGCATCCCCGGTCGGTGGTCATCAACCGGGGCCTGGCCGTGGACCTGTTGTGGGACGCGCCCTCCGACAACCGCATCGTGTACACGATGTACTACCGGAAGGCGGACGGGACCGAGACGAGCGACAGCAACCAGGCCAACTTCGCGAACCGGAAATGGACGTCGCCGCAACTGGACGACAACGCCAACTTCACGCTCAAGGCGACCCTCGACGGGCAGGACTACTTCCTGACCGCCTCGCTGACCGTCAACACCCCCAACGTCGTGGTCAACACGCTCACCGCCAACAGCGCCCTGACCGCCAAGAGCACCCTGACCGCGGAGAGCACGCTCACCGCAACCGGGCTGCTGTCGGCGAATGGTGGGGTGACGGTGCCGTCGGGGAAGTCGGTGACGGCCAATGGTGGTGTGTCGGCGACGACGGTGACGGCGTCGGGGTTGGTGTCGGCGAATGGTGGGGTGACGGTGCCGTCGGGGAAGTCGGTGACGGCGAACGGTGGTGTGTCGGCGACGACGGTGACGGCGTCCGGGTTGGTGACGGCGAACGGCGGCTTGACGGTGAAGTCGGACCAGACACTGTCCGCCGGTGACGTCACGCTCGCGAGCGGAAAGGTCCTGAGCGTCACCAAGATCAAGTCCACCGTCAACAGTGCGATCGAGCTGCTGAACAGCATCAACCAGACCGCGGGCGGCCTCACGACTGCCGGCGCGGTCACCGCAACGGGTGCCATCAAGAGCGGCAACCGGGCGGTGATCCTCGCCGGCGACAGCGTTTCGCTCGAATCGCTCTACTTCACGGGGAAGTTCCTCAACGGCTCAGGGAAGCAGAGCCACTCCGACAACTCCAACGTCAGTGGCCCCGCAGCCTTCTACCGGAGCTACGACGGCGCTTCCAAGTTCAAGATCGCCCACCGCTAGCCCGACCTGGACCGGGTCGGCCCAGGCCTGCCCGAGCCCGTACTACGGGATCAGCACCGCCCGGTACTTGGCCTTGTTCATGTTCTGGAAGGTGTTCTCCGCCGTCTCCAGCGGATGCGTCTCCACCATGGGTCGCACGCCCTTGAGGGCGGCGAACGCCATCGCCTCCTCGCTGTCCTTGGCGTGACCGCTGTACCAGCCGGTCACGCCGCGGCGGCCGAAGACGAGCAGGTCGGGGTTGACCGCGATCGGCGCGCGGTCGCTGGCGAGGACGATCAGGCGGCCGTTGGGGGCCAGGCCCTGGATCAGGTCGGCCTGGGCGGGGCTGCTCCCGACCGTCGAGATGACGGCAACCGCGCCGCCGAGCTTGGCCAGCGCCTCGCCGGTGCTGCCCTCCTCGCTGTCGAGGTACTCGTCGGCACCCAGGCGGCGGGAGATCTCCTCCTTGCCCCGGCCGCGGTTGATCGCCACCGTGCGGAAGCCCATCTTGTCGGCGAACTGCACCGCCAGGTGGCCCAGGCCCCCGATGCCCTGGATCGCGACGGTGTCGCCAGGGCGGGCGCCGCTGTTGCGCAGCGAGTTGAAGGTGGTGATGCCCGCGCACATCAGCGGCCCGGCCTCCTCGAAGGAGAGCACCTCG
This sequence comes from Kitasatospora sp. NBC_01302, assembly GCF_035976515.1. NCBI lineage: Bacteria > Bacillati > Actinomycetota > Actinomycetes > Kitasatosporales > Streptomycetaceae > Kitasatospora > Kitasatospora sp. NBC_01302. The sequence goes on along the minus strand of NZ_CP108404.1, from coordinate 1,082,706 downwards.
GGGATCCGCGCGAGGGCGTCCTGCGGCGCGACCATGTACTCGGCGTAGCCGCCGTCGTAGGTCACGCCGACGATCCGGCCCGCCGCGCAGTTGGCGAAGTCGCCCCGGCGGCACGGGTCGCAGGTGAAGCAACTGCCGCCGTGCCAGCCGACGCCGGCCCGGTCGCCGGGCTGCCAGGCGGTGACCCCGGCACCGACCGCGTCGACCTCGCCGGCGATCTCGTGTCCGGGCACCCGGGGCAGCCGCACGCCGAGCAGGCCGAGCCGCGCGATGTTCTCACCGCCGCAGACCCCGCAGGCGCGCACCCGCAGCGGACCTGGCCGGGGCCCGGCTCGGGGACCGGGAGTTCGACGAGCGTGAACGGCTTTCCTGCCTCGATGACCTGCACGGCCTTCATGGTGGACAGGCTCATGACTGCTCTCCCTCGGGTGGCGACGGCGGCGCGGACTCAGGCGGCGTGATCATAGCCGCTGGGGTTGCCGAGCTGCGGTATTTCGCGTGCCGACGAGAAGATATGACGGACCGTCATGCAGGTGGATCGCCCAGCACGCCCGGATCGGGCCGCAGCGCGAGCAGGCCGTCGGCCAGACCGACCACGAGGTTGCCCGCGGCGGTGGTGAGGGCGTGAGCGGGGGAGTAGACGGGGATCTCGGCGAGGCAGACCGGGGCGAGCGGGTCCCAGAGGCGCACGGTCCGGTCGATGCTCGCACTGGCGAGCAGCAGGCGGTCGCCGAGCCGGACGGGATGCACGGCCGTGACGGGGGCGCTGTGGCCGTGCAGGGTGTGCAGCTCGTCGCCGCGCAGCGGGTCCCAGAGGCGGACGGTGTGATCGGCGGACCCGCTGGCGAGGAGGGGCGGGCCATCGCCGGGCAGCAGGCAGAGTGCCTGGACCGGGCCGGCGTGACCGGTGAGCGCGTCCAGCGGAGCGACGTCGTCCAGCCGCCACCGCAGGATCGTGCCGTTCTCCGTGCCGGCGGCGAGCAGCAACTGGTCCGGGAGGTCCACCGTACACAGGGCCAGGACGGCGGTCGGCTGCTGCTTGAGCTGGTGCAGCGTCCTGCTGGTCTGCGGATCCCAGATCCGCACGGTGCCGTCGAGGTGGCCGGTGGCGAGTCTCCGGCGGATCGGGTGGATGCTCCGGATCGGGTCCATCACGCCCATCAGCAGGCGCTCGCGGCCCGACATCGGATGCCAGAGCCAGGCGCCGCGGTCCTTGCGCCCGGAACCGGCCAGGACCGGGCGGGTGTCGACCCGGCTCTGACAGAGCATCAGCAGATTGGGCGGACCGGCGTGCGGGACCTGCACCGGCTCGCCGTCGGAGGCCGAGAGGTACCGGACCTCCTGGTCGCCTCCGGCAGAGACCAGAACGGTCCTGCCGCGGATCTCGACGCCGGCCAGGGCTGCCGCCTGGACGGGCTGTTCAAGGCGGTTCCCGGAGCGCCTCCGGACGTCGGGGTGCCAGATCCGCACCGTGCGGTCCGCGCCGCCGCTGACCACCATCGCCCGGCCGTTGACCCGGACGGTGCAGACGCTCTTCACCGCGGAGAGGTGGCCGTGCAGAGCGCCGATCGGCTCGCCGCCGTCCGCCTGCCAGAACACCAGGTTGCCACGCGCGGTGCCGGCGACGACGACCGCGTTGAACGCCGGAACCGGAACGGCACAGAGCGCCGTGAGCCCGCCGGTCGCACCGACCAGGGTCCGCAGGATCGCTCCCGTGCGGTGGTCCCAGATCCTCACCGCCGTGTCCCGGCCGCCGGCGATGAGTCCCCTGTCGTGGGCGGGCACGTCACACATGACGTCCGTGGACCTGCGCCCGGTGACGAAGTGCCGGACCGAGCCTGTGCCGGCCTGCCAGACCCCCGCCGCCCGGTCCTCGGTGCGTGTCACCAGGACCTCGTCCGCCGCCGCCCCGTAGACCTCGCCCAGCGGCACCAGCGGCCCGACGTACCCCTCCAGCAGTTCGACCTGACGCCCCGTCACCGGGTCCCAGAGCCGCACCGTGCGGTCCTCGCCAGCGCTGGCCAGCAGCTCGCGCCCGTCCGCCCGCACGGCGCACAGGTGGCGGACCTCGCCGGTGTGCCCGTGCAGCGCGTGCAGGCGGTGGCCGGTGAGCGGGTCCCAGAGCCGCACCGTGCCGTCCGCGTTGGCGGTGGCGAGCCAGGGGCCGGCGGCGGTCGGCACGGTGCAGAGGGCGTTCATCCGGCTCTCCTGGCCGGGGAGGATGCTGAGCAGTTCGCCGGAGGCGGGGTCCCAGATCCGGACCGCCGACTCGTCCAGGCTGGCCAGCAGTGAGCGGCCCTCGGTGGGGATCTCGCAGACCGCGATGACCTCGCCCTGGTGGCCCTCCAGCACGGCTTCGGCCTGCTGGGTCGTCACCGAGGCCCACTGCGCCGCGTAGGGGACGCCGGCGACCTCACCCGCGTAGTCGCCCCGCGGCAGCCCCTCGCGGACCTCGGTGACGGTGAACATCGCGGCCCGCTCCGCCGGGCCGGCGGCGATGGCGCGCGGCGTGCGGCGCAGCAGGGTGGCCCGGTGGCGGGCGGCCGGCCGGCCGGCGAGGTAGGCCTGTGGGATCAGCCGGGTGAGGTCGACGTGCAGCAGGTAGGCGTCGTCGGTGAGCAGGTCGTCGATGAGGCCGCCGCGCGCGGCGTGGCCCGGTAGCGCGCGGCGCAGGTAGGCCGGTGCCCGGTCCCAGCCGAGCGAGCGGCCCAGGCCCAGCAGGGTGCGGGTGAGGGCGCGCTCGTCGCCCTGGGTGGCGTCCAGGTCGGCGCGGGCGCCGAGCAGCGCGTCGTTCAGGGCTTGGTGGAAGAGCCGGAAGAGGCGGTCGCTGCCGGTGTCGCTGGCCTCCACCAGGAAGTTGGCCGCCGAGGAGCGGGCAAAGGCCCGCAGCGCCTCCTCACCGGGGGCGATGCCGTAGAGCGCGCCGATGGTGGCCTGCCACACCGTCAGCGGCATGCCGGGCGGCTCGGCGTAGGCGAGCGCGGTCAGCGCGTCCCAGGCCGGGCAGCCGGCGACCGGCGGCAGCAGCTTGAGGTACTCGCGCAGCGCCGCGTCCACGGTCGGGGTGAACGCCACCGCGGCGGGGGCCACCGGTTCCCGGTCGGCCATGCCGTGGGTGCGCGCGACCAGGCCGGCGATCAGGAAGTTCTGTTCGGCCAGTGCGGCGATCCGGGCGGCCACCGGGGCGGCCACCCGCTCGTCCTGGTAGGGGTTGCCGGGGCGCTCGTCGCCGACCAGTTGCAGGGTGGCCAGCGCGTAGGCGGCCAGGTCGGCCTCGGCGAAGTAGGCGGCGTCGTCCAGGTCGATCTCGTGCCTGGCCGTCCCGAAGACGGTCAGCAGCCCGCCGCCGTTGTCCCGGCGCCGGCTGCCGAGCACGACCCGCACGCCCAGGTCGGAGCAGGTCTCGACGAGCGGTTGCACGACGGCGGTGATCACCGCGCGGGCTTCCAGCGGGCTCGCGGCCTCGTCCAGGGCGTCGATCACCACGTTGAAGTCGCGGTGCCGACGGCCGCTCAGCGCATCGCGCAGGGCCGGGGCGAGGTCCTGGGCGACGGCGGGCAGCGCCGCCGAGGCGGCCCGGGCGATCTCCTCGGCCACCGCCAGCGCGGTCTTGCCCTTGGCGTGCACGGCGCAGGCGATCGAACCCAGCGGGGCCCGCACGGCATCGTCCTGCGGCGGGAGGGCGGCGGCGATGGCGGCGTCGGCGGTGGTGACGATCCGGCCGAGCACGGCCGACTTGCCCACGCCGGGCGAGCCGGTCACCACCAGGGCCTGCCGCTCGGCGCCGCGGTCCAGCCAGCGCACGATCTCGCCCAGCGCGGCGGTGCGCCCGCGGAACCGGAAGCCGCGCTCGGCGTCGGTGCTCACCCCGCGGGCGCGCGGGCGCCAGTGCCGGCGGGCCTCCGGGTCGCTGTCCAGCCGCCACCCCCAGGCGGCCAGCGCGCCCTCGCCGGCGGCCTCCGCCGACCACTCGGTGAGCCGGGCCAGCTTCTGTTCGGGCAGGCAGAGGTCGGCCATCCACAGGGTGATCGCCTGGGCGTCGCCGTGCTCCCCGTTCGCCTGTCCGAGCACCCCCACCACGGCGTCGTACTCCGGTGACCAGAGCGCCGCCCCGCTGAAGCCCGGCCGGACGGGGTACCGGGAGCCGGTGTCCAGGCGCACCCAGCCGAAGCCGAGCGACTCGCCGACGCCGCCGTCGGCCGAGTTGCCGAGCAGGCGGCCGTTCGGGAAGCCGAAGGACCACCAGGTCTTGCCGACCAGGTCGTCGGGGGTCGGCCGGCGCAGCCGGGCCGCGGCGTGCGGGGGAGCGGGTTCGGCGAGCACCAGGACCGCCAGATCGGGCTGGACGGCCTGGAACCGCGCCTCGGGCAGCACGACCTGCTCGACCTGGATCCGCCGGGTCATCAGCTCGGGCAGCTTGGGGAAGGCGACCCAGAGCTCGCCCTCGGGGCGCCCGGCCGGACGGGCGACATGGGCGCAGGTCAGCACCCGGCGCTCGTCGATCAGGAAACCCGAGCCGAGGGCGTCGCCGGCGGCCGAGGCGTGGATCGAGGTCACCCAGCCGTCCGAGGCGGGGCGTCGGACGGCGCGCTGCTCGCCACTCACTCCGCAACCGGCGCAGAGGTCATCTCGGCCCTCCCCCTCCGTCGGCCGTGGGAGGACAGCGTACAACTCGTCAACGGCCCGGAACCCGGCGGCGGACGGTACGCCCGAACCGCACCGGGCAGCCCTAAGGTGGGGCGGGTGAACGTCATTCTCTTCGGGGCGACCGGCATGATCGGTCAGGGTGTGCTGCGCGAGTGCCTGCGGGACGACGCGGTCGAGCGGGTGCTGGTGATCGGCCGCAGCCCGGTGCAGCAGGAGCACCCCAAGCTGGTCGAGGTGCTCCGCTCCGACCCGTCCGACCTGTCCGGGCTGGAGGCCGAACTGGCCGGCTACGACGCCTGCTTCTTCTGCCTGGGGGTCTCCGCGGTCGGGATGCCGGAGGCGGAGTACCGGCGGATCACCCACGACCTGACCCTCGCGGTGGCCCGTACCCTGGCCGCCGCCAATCCCGGGCTGACCTTCGTCTACCTCTCCGGGGAGGGCGCGGACAGCACCGAGCAGGGCCGGGTCATGTGGGCCCGGGTGCGGGGCCGCACGGAGAACGAGCTGCTGCGGCTGCCGTTCCGGGCCTTCGCGTTCCGCCCGGGCGTCGTGCTGCCGCAGCACGGGGTGGTCTCCAAGACCCGCCTCTACCGCGTCGGCTACTCGGTGCTCGGACCGCTCATCCCGCTGCTGCGCAAGGTCGCACCGAACCTCGTCACCACCAGCGAGCAGATGGGCCGCGCGATGATCGCGGTGGCCACGCCCGGCGTCGTCCCGCCCGGGGCCGATGCGACGCGCCGGATCCTGCGCACCAAGGACATCAACCGCCTGACGGAGCATACGGAGCGTACGAACTCCTGATCGCCCAGGGGATCTTTGTGCGTGAAATTCTCTGCCCGAACTGCTTCTCGCCGCGTAGGAATGGCTTCTCGGCCTGACCGGCCGCCCGCGATCACGAGGAGCCAACGCCCATGACCCGCCTCCGCACCACCTGCATGACCCTCGCCGGCGCCGCAGCGATGTTCGCCCTGGCCGCTGCACCCGCCCACGCCGCCCCCGGTGACGTCACCACCGTCTGCGGGAGCGTCCTCACCCCGAGCGGCTACGTCGACGTCAGCTGGGGCTACAGCAGCAGCTGCGGCACGCAGAGCTTCAGCCCGAACATCAAGCAGATCAAGCAGCTCACCGGGCTGCCCGTCGGCACCGTGGTCCAGGCCTGCGGAACCACCTACCCGCCGGCGGGCTGGGTGCAGACCAGCTCGTACTACACCAACAGCTGCGTCGCGTGGTCGAACCCCAGCTTCAACAACAACGCCTGGACACTGAAGCGCGTCTCCTGACCCAGTAGTACCGCGTCGGCGGCCCTACAGCGGCTCGCCGGGCAGCTGGGCGTAGGTCCGGCGCAGCTCGTCGAGCACCGGGTCGTCGGTGGCGAACGCCAGGTCGTCGATCGCGGCGACGGTGCGCACACCGATCGCGGCGTTGGTCGCGAAGGCGGCCCGCATCGCGGGCAGCGCCGCGGCCGTCACCGGGGCGGTCGCGGTGGGCCGGTGGGCGGCCTGGAGCAGCCGCATGGTGACCCCGGGCAGCACCTCGGCCCGCGGCCACACCACCGTGCCCGCCGCGTCCACGAAACCGATGTTCCAGGTGCCGCCCTCGGCGATCCGGCCGTCGGCCGCCACGAACAACGCGTCGTCGAACCCGGCCAGTTGGGCCTGGCGACGGAGCCTGAGCTGGTTGAACAGGCCGACGTGCTTGACCGCCGCCGCCTCCCGGGCCACCGTGAACCGCTTGGCCCGCAGCGGCGGCGGTGGCGCGTCGCCGGCCGCCCTGGTCGTCACCAGGATCGCCGGCTCGGCGCCCGCTCCCGGGTGGGCCAGGTCGAGCGCCGGATCGAAGACCGTCACCCGTACGGTGACCGGTGCGCCGTGGGTGCCGTGGGCGCCGTGGGCGCCCACCTCCTGGCGCACGAAGGCGCGCACCCGGTCCGGGTCCAGCGCGGTGCCGAACACCGCCCGGCAGTCGTCGACCAGCCGCGCCAGGTGCAGCGACAGGCCGCGCACCGCGCCGTCGGCCACCCGCATGGTGGTGAAGTGCCCGTAGTTGGTCAGAGCCAGGCTCTGCAGCGCCTCGGGTGACGCCGGTGCTCCGTTGACGGTGGCCATGGGACAAGTCTGGCAGCTCCCGGAACTCACCCGCCCTCGCGGCCGACTACCTGGGCGGGCCCGCAGTGGCGGTCCCGATGATTCCGGATCACCAGGAGAGTTCCATGCGTTCTCGTGTGCTGTGCGGCATGGCGGCCGCGGTCGCCCTGCTCGTCACGGGCTGCGGCAGCGGCGCCAAGCAGGTCGGCGCGGCGGCCCCGGCCCCGGCGGGCAGCGCTGCGACGGCCTATCCCGTCACGGCGAGCGACTGCGCGGGGGCCACGACCACGTTCACCGCCGCGCCGAAGAAGATCGTCACCAGCAACGCGGCCGGCCTGGAGCTGCTCCTCTGGCTCGGCGCGGGGGACAAGGTGATCGGCACCGGGTTCCCGCCCGGCGCGGGCACCATGCCGAGCACCTTCGCCGACCAGGCGGCGAAGGTGCCGGTCCTGGGGCAGAGCGTGATCCCGAAGGAGAAGCTGCTCGGCTCCGGCGCCGACCTCTACCTCGACACCTTCGCCGACATGGGCTCGATGGGCGGGGCGATGGGGGCGGCACCCACCGAGCAGGAGTTCGCCGCCGCCGGGATCAAACACCTCTACCTGCGCTCCACGGCCTGCGCCGCGATGCTGAAGGGCCCCCAGCAGGACCTGTCCCGGGTCGAGGAGGACGTCAGGACCCTGGGCGCGGTCACCGGCACCTCGGCCAGGGCGGCTGAGCTGGTGGCGGGCATGGAGCAGAAGGTCCAAGCGGTGCGCAAGGCGCTGGCCGGGCTGCGGGCGGACCAGGAGCCCTCGTACTTCTTCTTCGACTACGACGCCGGGACCAAGCAGCCGATGGCCGAGTGCGGCCGGCAGATCGCCAACGCGGTGATCACCCTGGCCGGGGCGCGCAACGTCTTCGCCGACTGCGACGGTGACTTCAAGGCGGCCTCCTGGGAAGAGGTGGTGGCCAAGGACCCCGACTGGATCCAGCTCGGCGTGCGCGACCAGGGCAGTGACGCGGCGAACCGGAAGGCGTTCGACGCGGCCGAGCAGTTCCTGCGGACCTTCCCGGCCACCAAGGGCCTCAAGGCCGTCCAGGCGGGCCACTTCGTACGGATCGGCTCGGAGGTGACCACCATCGCGGGCGTCCGCAACGCCGACACCGTGCAGCAGATCGCCCACATCATCCACCCGGACCTGGTGACCTCGTGACCGGACCCGGACCGGTCCTGGCCGCCCGCCGGCCCGTGCGCACCGCACGGGCCGGCCTGGTCGCCGCCGTGCTGGCCCTGGCCCTGCTCGCCGCGCTCACCGCCGCCGTCTCGCTGGGCGCGGTCGACATCCCGGTCGGCGAGGTGTGGACGGTGGTCGGCCGCCGGCTGCTCGGGCAGGCCCCGGCGCCGGGCACCCGTGACCTGATCGTCTGGCAACTGCGCGCGCCGCGAGCCCTGCTGGCGGCGGTGGTGGGAGCCGGGCTGGGCCTGGTGGGCAGCGCCGTCCAGGCGCTGGTGCGCAATCCGCTGGCCGATCCCTATCTGCTCGGCATCTCCTCGGGCGCCTCGCTGGGCGCGGTCGCGGTGATCGTGCTCGGCGCGGGGGCGGGCTCGGCCGTCGGGTTCGGCGTCCCGGCAGCCGCCTTCGCCGGGGCGCTGGGCGCCTTCGCGCTGGTGTGGCTGCTGGCCCGGCGCGGTGGTGCCTTCGCGGCGATGCGTCTGGTGCTGGCCGGGGTGGGGATCGGGCAGTTCCTCTCCGGCTTCACCAGCTTCCTGGTCCTGCAGGTGGGGGACGACCAGCAGACCCGGGGCGTGCTGTTCTGGCTGATGGGCAGCCTCGGCGGGGCCACCTGGAGCCAACTCCCTTTGCCCGCGGCGGCCGTGGCGCTCGGACTGGTGCTGCTCCAGGCCCGCGCCCGCGGCCTCAACGCGCTGCTGATGGGCGACGAGACGGCCGCCGGCCTCGGTGTGGACGTGGGCCGGCTGCGGCGCGAGCTGTTCGCGGTGACCAGCCTGCTCACCGGTGTGCTGGTGGCCGTCTCCGGGGCGATCGGCTTCGTCGGCCTGCTGGTGCCGCACGTCTGCCGCCTGCTGGTCGGCGGCGACCACCGCCGGCTGCTGCCGCTGTCGGCGCTGGCCGGGGCGGTCCTGCTGGTCACGGTGGACACGCTCGCGCGCACCGCGCTCGCCACCCAGGAGGTGCCGATCGGCGTGGTGACCGCGCTGATCGGGGCGCCCGTGCTGCTCTTCCTGCTGGACCGACGTCCGGAGCACCGGTGAGAATCTCCGTCGAGGACCTGAGCGTCACGCTGGCCGGGCGCACCGTGCTCAGCGGCGTGCACCTGCTGGCTGCCGAAGGGGAGATCGCGGGCCTGGTCGGCCCCAACGGCAGTGGCAAGTCGACCCTGCTGCGGACCGTCTACCGGCACCTGAGCCCCTCGGCGGGCCGGGTGCTGCTGGCCGGCCGGGACCTGCGGTCGTTGACGCCGGCCCAGCGCGCGCGGCACATCGCCGCGCTGCCCCAGGAGCGCGGCGACGACTTCGAGTTCACCGTCCGGGAGATCGTCGCAATGGGACGCGCGCCCTACCAGCGGGCCTTCGCGGGCGAGGACGCCGCCGACCGCGCGATCGTGGCCGCGGCTCTCGACGAGGTGGGGCTGGCCGGCCACGGCGAGCGCCGGTTCGGTGCACTCTCCGGTGGCGAGCGGCAACGCGTCCTGCTGGCACGGGCGTTCGCGCAGCAGCCGAACGTACTGGTGCTGGACGAGCCGACCAACCACCTCGACGTGCGTCACCAGGTGGAGCTGCTCGCGCTGCTGCGGGCCCGGCGCCGTACCACGTTGATCTCGCTGCACGACCTGAACGCCGCCGCCTCGCTCTGCGACCGGCTGCACGTGCTGCACGAGGGCGCGGTGGTGGCCTCCGGGCCGCCGCGCGAGGTGCTCACCCCCGCCCTGCTGGCGGCGGTCTTCGGGGTGCGCGCGGCGGTGGTGCCGCACCCGCTCACCGGGGACCCGCTGATCGCCTTCGACCACCACACGCCCGTCGCTGCCGACCCACGGGACTGAGTGGCCTGCGAGCCCCGGTCAGTCAGCCACGGCCCCGTCCGCGATGGGAAGCACCAGGGCCGACGGGTGGTGGAGCGAGATCCGGGCCGGTGCGAGGCGGGTGGTCGTCGCCGGCGGCTCGCCGGTTCCGGTGTTGCGTGCGAAGCGCGGGTGGGCGCCACCGCTGATCTGCAGGCGGATCCGGTGACCGGCGGGAAAGCGATAGGCGGTGGAGCTCATTCCCACGGTGATGGTGGCAGGGGCCTCGGCATGCCGGAGCCTGTGCAGTCCGTCGCAGACGTTGGTCGAGCGGTTCTGCGGGTCGACGTCGCAGAGCCGGGCGAACACGTCGGCGTGGCCGGTGTCCGTACCGATCCGCAGTACCGCGCTGACCGGCCCGAGGACGTCGACCGGCGCCGGAAGCGGTGCCGTGGTGAAGGTCAGCACGTCATCGCGCGCCTCCAACGGCCTGTTGTCCTTCTGCGTGGTCGTGGCGCCGGCGAGGGCGCCGCCGAGGGAGGGAGTCGGATCGGCGGGGTCGTACCGGAAGGACAGCGGCTCCGTCGTGGCCTCGGGCGCCCGGGGGACCAGGGCGGCGCCGGTGTCGACGTACCAGTGCTGGTCCCTATGGGCCGGCGGCCAGTCGGGTAGGTCCTGCCAGGCCCGACGGCCTCCGAGGTGGACCCGGACTCCGGTCGGCCGCAGGCCGGACGGGTCACCGCACAGGTGGGCCCGCAGCCAGGCAAGGCTCTCGGTGAAGATCTCGGGCCAGCCTTGCTGGAGTGCCGACTGGTGCGACCAGGGGCCGACGAGCAGGGACGTTTCGCAGCCCGTCCGCTGCAGCCGCCCGTACTGCTGCAGAGTCTGGTCGAGATTCACGTCGTGCCAGCCGCCGATCAGGGCGGTCGGTACGGTCAGTGCTTCGGCCGCGGCTCCCATGTCCGCCCCGTGCCAGTGGACATCCTCGGGATCGGGGTGCGCGATCGCCTCTTCGAGGAAGGGCACCGGGCCGCCCAGCGCGGGCCGGTACGCCTCGGTGAGGGGAAGGCCTTCCGCGGCCTTCCGCAGGTGGCGCCGCAGCCGCAGGCTCGCCCGCAGAAAGCTCGGTATGCCCCGGTGCTGACTGGTGAGGCCGAGCGCGGCGACGAGCGCGTTCTCCAAGGAGAACGCGCCGCCGCGGTAGAAGAAGCCGTAGGGATCGTGCATGCCGATCTGGACCACCATCGCGCGCAGCTCCGGCGGCGGGTCCAAGGCGAGCGCCCACTGGACGTAACCGAGGTAGCTGGCGCCGACGGTCCCCAGTACTCCGCAGAACCAGGGCTGTTGGCGCAACCAGACGACGGTGGCCTGACCGTCGGCGGCCTCGTTGCGCCACAGGTCGAACCCGCCGCCGGAGCCGCCGGTGCCGCGGCAGCTCTGGAGGACGACGTGGAAGCCCTGCTCGGCCAGGAGCACGCCGTACATCGGTGCCCAGGGGAAGCCTCGGCCGTAGGGCGAGCGGACCAGGAGCGTGGGGAAGTCGCCATCGGTCAGGGGGAAGTAGTGGTCGGTCAGCAGCGGGCTGCCGTCGGCTGCGGGCACGACGAGGCCGGGCTCGTAGGCGATGTCATGCAGTTTGGGCGGCAGCCCCCGCATGGACCGTCTCATGACCCTGGCGCTCAGGGGCGGCTTCTTCGCGGGCGGGCGGTGCGTCGGCGTCACAGCGGTGTCTCGATTCCTGGACGTGGGCGAGTCCCTCACTTCTCGTACAATGTACGAGAATAGCCCATGCTTGGATGGGCCCGACAGGAGGAGGGAGGTGTCCCCATGGGCCGCGCAGACTCATCGGGCACGCAGACCGGCGTGGATCCAGAATCGCTCTGGTCACCGGCGGAGCGCCCGCGCCGAGGCAGGCCGCCTGCTCGCAGTCGCGCCGCGATCACTGCGTCCGCGGTCGCCATCGCGGACGCCGAAGGGCTTGCCGCCGTCACGATGCGCGCGGTCGCGACCCGGCTCGGAGCCGGAACGATGTCCCTGTACAGCTACGTCCCCAACAAGGAGACGCTGCTGGAGCTGATGATCGACGAGGTGAGCGGCGACCACCGGCTACCGGCCGAGCCCTCGGGCGACTGGCGCTGCGACCTTCGGGAGATCGCCCATGAGCAGCGCGCCATCATGCGGCGCCATCCCTGGCTGCCCGCCGCACTGCCGGCCCGCCAGACGCTTGGCCCGAACACCCTCGCCGTCCTGGACTACGCGCTCGCCGCACTCGCTCCCACCGGCTTGGATGCCCAGGCGCGACTGGAGACCTTCAGTCTCCTCACCGGATTCGTGGCCAGTCACATGTCGTACGAACTCGCCCGGGAACACGCCGTCGAAGCCGCAGGCCGGACCCCCGGCGAGCTCCTCGACGCCCAGGCCCGCTACCTTCGCTCCGCCGTCGCCCATGGCAGCTATCCCCATCTCGCCCAAGCCCTGGCCGAACCGGGCGGCAGCCAGAACCCGCAGGCGGTCTTCGATCGCCTCCTCGATCGGGTGATCAACGGGATCGCGCCGGGAGCATGACATCAGCTCAGCGGGTCGACCATCGCGCTGGGCGTTCGACAACCCGGGGGTACCTGCCTCACGCCGCCTCGAAGTGGCTCGGCCGGCCGTCGCGCAGCACCAGCCGGCCGAACCGCTCGGCGTCGCTGCGGTGCATCAACTCCCATCGGCCGCCCGCGCGGTGGACGGCGGCGGCATGCCACGGGGTGGTCCAGGTGTCGGTGGTGTCCAGCAGGCGCAGGCCGAACTTGGCGGCGCCGGGCGGCTGCGGGTGGATGGACAGCCGGACCGCGCGCGGGTGGTGCTCGGCGATCAGGGCGCCCCAGGCCCGGCTGCGCTGCAGGACGCCGTAGGCGCGGCGGCGGCAGTCGCGTTGCAGGGCCGACCTGGTGCCCTCGAAGCCCACGGTGTCCTCGGTCAGGAACCGGGTGATGCCGCGGTAGAGGGCGAGGGTGGCCTCGTCGGTCCGCAGCTCGGCGCGCAACTCCTCGACGGTGGGCGCGTACCGGGCGTGGACGGCGGCGCGCTTCTCGTCGTGGGAGAGGTCGCCGAGCACGTCGCGCAGGTCGAACACCGAGAGGCGGTCGAGGCGTTCGCGCCGGATCATGGCGGCCAGCTCGTCGGCGTAGGCGTCGATGTGCCGGTCGGGGACCTGGATCAGGTCGCCGAAGATGTGCCCGTCCGAGCAGATCACCGTCCGGGCGCCCGGCGGGTAGGCCCGCTGGACGGCGGCGCACAGCTCGTCGAGGAAGCCGAGCGAGCGGCGTTCGCCCTCGTCCGGCAGGTGGCCGAGGACCTTGGCGGGGCTGGGCGACTTGCAGGGGAAGCCGGGCAGCGTGAAGACGATCGGTTCACCGCGGGCCACGAAGCCCGCGAGCTGGTCGAGTTGCCGGGGGAACGCCTCGACCGGTGCCGGGGTGTGCGGCGCGGCGGCGCGCCGGTGGGGCAGCAGCAGGGCCAGGACGTCGGCACAGGTGCGGGCAACGGCCGGCGCGGGTGCCAGGCAGCTGGCGAGGGACGGCATGCGGTTTCTCCAGGAGGGCATGACGGGATGGCGCCCCGGCCCTGCGAGGGGCCGGAGCGGATGGTGGCGGGGATCAGGCGCGGCGCTCGTCGTAGGCGACCGGCAGTTCGTTGACGCCCCGGGCCAGGACGGCCGGGATCCAGGCGAGTTCGTCGAGGTCGCCGGCGGGGCGCAGGCCGGGCAGCCGGGTGAGCAAGGTGCCGAGCGCGATCTGGAGTTCGGCGCGGGCCAGCGCGGCGCCGGGGCAGAAGTGGATGCCGTGGCCGAACGCGAGATGGGAGTTGGGCGTGCGGGCCAGGTCCAGGGTGTCCGCGTCGGGGAACCGTGCGGGGTCGCGGTTGGCGGCGCAGAGCGAGACGATGACGGAGTCGCCGGCCGGCACCCGGGTGCCGTGCAGATCACTGTCGGCGGCGAAGAACCGCCAAGTGGTGAGTTCGAACGCGCTGTCGTAGCGCAGGAGTTCCTCGATCGCGCGGGGCATCAGCGCGGGCTCCTCGCGCAGCTTGGCCAATTGGCCGGGGTGGCGCAGCAGGGTGACCAGCATGGTGGTGAGCTGGTTGGTGACCGGTTCCTGGCCGGCCACCAGGAGCTGGAAGACCATCGAATCCAGCTCCTCCTTGGTCAGTTCCCCCTGCTGCTGGGCGAGCACCAGCCGGCCGAGCAGGTCCGCCGACCGGTGCTCGCGCTTGTCGGCGACGACGTCGGCGATGTACGCCTGCAGCCCGCGCAGCCGTCCCTCGTAGGCGGGGCGGCCGGGGTCGTCCGGGCCGACCGGCTGGACGACCTTGCCCCAGTCGCGGTCGAAGCGCGCCGCGAGCCTGGGCGGCAGGCCGATCACCTCGGCCAGCACCTGGAAGGGGTAGTGCGCGGCGAAGCCCGCGACCAGGTCGGCGCCCCCCGCGCTCGGCAGGGCGTCCACCAGGGTGTCGGCCAACTCCTGGAAGCGTGGCCGGAGTTCCTCGACGCGCCGGGGTGCGAAGGCGTCCAGGACCAGGCGGCGCAGCGCGGTGTGCCGGGGCGGGTCCTGGTGCAGCAGGTGGACCTGGAGCTGGGAGTGCTGGGGCTCGGGCATGATCGAGGCCAGGCTGCGCCAGTAGTCGTTGCCCAGCGCGTGGTTCTTGCCCAGGCGCGGGTCGCTCAGCGTCTGCTGGGCGGCTTCGTGACCGGTGACCAGCCAGGCGGCGATGCCGCTGGGGAAGCGGACCCGGTGGACGGGACCGGCCTCGCGCATGGTGCGGTAGAGGTCGTAGGGATCGCGCTTGTAGGCGGCGCCGAGCAGCGGGATCGGCTCCGGCGGGGTCGACTGGGACGGGACCGCCCCGGACGGGGTGGCGCCGGTGACGGGACAGCGGGGTGCGGCGGCCGGGTCGGCTTCGGCTGGGGTCATGTCGGCTTTCCTTCGGCGGAGTTCGGCGGCGGTCACAGCGAGATCGTCGGGCGGTACTGGTCGAGCCACAGGGCAAGGTCCACGACCCGTTCCAGCCGCAGCCGTTGCCCCCACGGCAGCCGCTCCTCGGGGGAGTCGAGGGTGGCCCGCAGGGCACCCTCGTCGGCGATGTCGCGCACCTGCGGCAGGTCGAGCGCCTGGCGGGCCAACTGCCGCAGGCCGTGGTCGTAGTCCGGGTGGTGGGTGGCCGGGTAGTGGTTCTTGGGCCGCCGCAGTACCGACCCGGGAGCCAGCCCCTGCCCGGCGGCGCGCAGCAGGCTTTTCTCCCGCCCGTCGTCGCTCTTCAGCGACCACGGTGTGTTGAAGGCGTACTCGACCAGGCGGTGGTCACAGTAGGGCACCCGGACCTCCAGCCCCTGCGCCATCGAGAGCCGGTCCTTGCGGTGCAGCAGCTGGCGCAGCCAGCGGGTCAGCGACAGGTGCTGCAGCTCGCGCTGCCGGTGCTCGACCGGGCTCTCGTCGTCCAGGTGGGGGACGGCCGCGAGCGCGTCGCGGTAGCTGTCGGCACGGAACTCGCCGATCCGCAGGGTCGCCGCGAGGTCGGGGTGCAGCGGCATCGCGGCCTCGTCGCCGGTGACCAGCAGCCAGGGGAAGGTGCGGGCGGCCAGCGCCTCGGGCCGGTGGAACCAGGGGTAGCCGCCGAAGACCTCGTCGGCGGCCTCGCCGGACAGGGCGACGGTGGCGTGCGCGCGGATCTCGCCGAAGAGCAGGTAGAGCGAGGTGTCCATGTCGCCCACACCGATGGGGGAGTCCCGGGCGGCGACGACGGCCCGGCGCTGCTCCGGGTCGAGCAGGGCACGCGGGTCCAGCACGACGGTGGCGTGCTCGGTGCCGATGAACGCGCCGGCCTCGATGGCGAAGGGCGTGTCGTGCCCGGTGCGCAGCACGTCGCCGGTGAACTTCTCGGCCTGGTCGCTGTAGTCGACGGCGAAGGAGCGCAACCGGCCTGCCGAGCCCTCCCGTCGGCGCAGCTCGTCGGCGGCCAGGGCGGTGATCACGGTGGAGTTCAGACCGCCGGAGAGCAGGCTGCACAGCGGGACGTCCGCCTCCAGCCGGGTGCGGGCGGCCTGGTCGACCAGGTGGCGGACCCGTTCGACGGTGGTGGCCGGGTCGTCGCGGTGCGGGTGCGCCGTCAGCTGCCAGTAGCGGTGCTCCCGCAGCCCGGAGCGGTCGAAGGTCACCAGGCCGCCGGGCTGGACCTCCTGGACGCCGGCCCACAGCGTCGCGCCGGTGCCGAACAGCAGGCTGTACGCCTCGCGCAGCCCGGCCGCGTCCACCCGGGGGTCGAGCTCGGGGTGGGCGAAGAGCGCCTTGGGCTCGGAGGCGAACGCGAGGCCGCCCTCGATCCTGGCCCAGTGGAGCGGTTTGACGCCGAGCCGGTCGCGCACCAGGAGTAGCCGCTCGTGGCGCTCGTCCCAGATCGCGAAGGCGTACATGCCCTCCAGCCGGTCGACCACCGCCTCGCCCCACTGCCGGTAGCCGCGCAGCACCGTCTCGGTGTCGCTGCGGGTGTCGAACTCATGTCCGAGGGAGCGGAGTTCGGCGCGCAGCTGATGGTGGTTGTAGACCTCGCCGCTGTAGCTGAGCACCACCGCCCGGTCCGCGTGGCGGTCGGTCATCGGCTGGGCGCCGCCGACTGGGTCCAGCACGGACAGGCGGCGGTGGCCCAGCGCGGCGCCCGCACCGAGCCAGACGCCGCCCGCGTCGGGGCCGCGCCGGGCCAGCGTGGCGGTCATCGCCTCGATGACCGGCCGCCTGTCGCGGGCGTTGTGCCGGAACGAGGCCCAGCCGGTGATTCCGCACATCGATGGATGCCCCTTCGCTGTCACGGGCACCGTCGGGTGACGGCGCCCGTGACAGCAGTCGGCCACCGGCCACCGGAAGTTCCGAACAGCCGACGGGTTTTCACGCCCGACGGCCGTCCGCCGGTGCGCAGCTGCCTCAGCCGGCCAGGGGAGCACGGCCCCGGCCGCGCCGGGCCGGCTGCCAGGTGCGCAGCCGCAGGCTGTTGGCCACCACCAGCAGGGAGCTGGCCGACATGGCGAGCGCGGCGATCATCGGATTGAGCAGCCCCGCCGCCGCCAGCGGAATCAGCACCGCGTTGTAGCCGAACGCCCAGACCAGGTTGGCCCGGATGGTGGCCAGGGTGCGCCGGGCCAGCGCGACCGCCGTCACCAGCGCCTCGATGTCACCGCGCACCAGCGTCAGCCCGGCCGCCCCGATCGCCGCGTCCGTGCCCGTGCCCAGCGCGATGCCGAGGTCGGCGCCGGCCAGTGCGACGGTGTCGTTCACCCCGTCCCCCACCACCGCCACGCTGCGCCCGGCCGCGCGCAGTTCGGCGACCAGTTCGGCCTTGCGCTCGGGCGAGGCGCCCGCGTGCACCTCGCTGATGCCCAGCTCCTCGGCCACCGCGCGGGCCGGCCCGGGCCGGTCACCGGTGGCCAGCACGGTCGTCAGGCCCATGCCGCGCAGCCGGTGCACGGCACGGTAGCTGCCGGGGCGCAGGGTGTCGCCGACCGCGAGGACCGCAGCCGCCCGGCCGTCCAGCTCGGCGACCACCACCGTCTGCCCGGCGGCCTCGGCGCCCGCCAGCGCCGCACGCAGCGCCGGTGGCAGGTCGGCGACCTCGGGCCGCACCACCCGCACCCGCACGCCCTCCACCGTGCCCGCCACCCCCAGCCCCGGCGTCGCCCGGAACTCCGTCACGGCGGGCAGCGGCCGGGGCGCCGCCGCGGTCAGCGCCCGCGCCAGCGGGTGCTCGGAGCGCTGCTCGACCGCGCCGGCCAGACGCAGCACCGCGCCGATCTCGAACCCGTCCGCCACCGTGCTGGTCACCAGCGTCATCCGGCCGGCCGTCAGGGTGCCGGTCTTGTCCAGCACCACGGTGTCGATCCGGCGCAGACTCTCCAGCACCTCCGGCCCGCGCACCAGGACACCCAGCTCCGCGCCGCGCCCGGTGGCGGCGAGCAGCGCGGTGGGCGTGGCCAGCCCCAGCGCGCAGGGGCAGGCGACCACCAGGACCGCGACGGCGGCCGTCAGGGACCGGGACCAGTCGGCCCCGGTGCCCAGCCAGAACCCGAGCACGCAGACCGCGATGCCGAGCACGACGGGGACGAACACCCCGGCCACCGTGTCGGCCAGCCGCTGCGCGCGGGCCTTGCCGGCCTGGGCCTCGGTCACCAGCGCGGTGATCCGGGCGAGCTGGGTGTCGGCGCCCACCGCGGTGGCCCGCACCAGCAGCGTGCCGCCGACGTTGAGGGTGCCGCCGGTCACCTGCGCCCCGGGGCCGACCTCCACCGGGACGCTCTCGCCGGTCAGCAGGCTCAGGTCGAGCGCGGAGCCGCCCTCGACCACCACTCCGTCGGTGGCCACCCGCTCACCGGGCCGGACCACGAACTGCCGCCCCGGCAGCAGCTGTTCGATCGGGGCCAGCCGCTCGCCACCGTCCTCGCGCAGGCAGACCTCCTTCGCCCCCAGCTCGGCCAGCGAGCGCAGCGCCGAGCCGGTGCGGGCCCGCGCCCGGCCCTCCAGGAGCCTGCCGCACAGCACGAACAGCGGCACCCCGACCGCCGCCTCCAGGTAGATGTGCGAGCCGCCGCCCGGGTCGGCGCCCAGCGAGAACGGCATCCGCATGCCGAGCGTGCCCGCGCCACCGAACAGCAGCGCGTATGCCGACCAGCCGAAGGAGGCCAGGACGCCGAGGCTGACCAGGGTGTCCATGGTCGCGGTGGCGTGCCGCAGCGCCCGCCAGGCCCGCGCGTGGAAGACCGAGGAACCGATCGTCACCACGAAGGAGGCCGACACGAAGCAGGCCCACTGCCAGCCGCGCAGCTGCAGCGCGGGCACCATCGACACCACGATCACCGGCACGGCGAAGAGCGCGACCAGGAGCAGCCGCAGCCGCTCGTCGGGGTCCTCGGCGGCCGCGACCACGGCAGCCTGCTCGGCCACCGGCTCGGCGGTGCACCCCGCCCGCTCCACCGCCGCCACCAGCTCCGCCAGCGGGACGTCCGCGGGGTGCAGCACCCGGGCCCGCCCGGTGGCCAGGTTCACCCCGGCGCTGACCCCGTCGAGGCGGGCCAGCTTCTTCTCCACCCGCGAGACGCAGGCGGCGCAGGTCATCCCGCCCACGGCCAGATCGGTCGTGACCAGGCCCGGCGCACTCGTCGCCGGTGCGGGGTCCGCGGCAGCGGCGCTCATCGCGGCACCGCCGCGGTGCCCGGGCCGGACTGCGGCGCGGACAGCCCGGCCATCCGCATGCCGGACATGTCGTCGCCCATCGGGCCCCGGGCGGGTCCGGCGGGAGGGGGGGAGGGCGGTCCCACCCACCGTCCCACCGCGAACGAGGCGGCGAAGAGCAGCACGAGCAGCAGGGCGAAGCCGAGCAGGACCCGGCCGGGCCGTGCCGCGGCACGCCCGCCTGGTACGGCTGTGGTCATCAATCGCAAAGAGGTCTCCAGATTCGGGGTCCGCCGGCAGTGCGCCGACGGACGGGTGTCAGATGTCTTTCGAGCCAGGGCAGGCGGGAGCGGGGGCCGTCAGGCCGCCAGGCCCGCGTCCGCCCGTTCGGCGTCGGGCGTCGGGCGGCCGCAGCCCACGGCTCGGCGCTCGCCGCCCCCGCGCTCGCGGCCTCCGCCGTCCCCGCCGCGGGCCTCGTCCTCGGCCGAGCGCAGCAGCGTGACGAGCTGGTCCCGCGCGCGGGCGACCCGCGAGCGCACCGTGCCCACCGCGCAGCCCGCCACGTCGGCCACCTCCGCGTAGCTCAGCCCGACCACCTGGGTCAGCACGAACGCCTCCCGCCGCTCGTCGGGGAGACGGCTCAGCAGGTCGGCCAGCGCCACCTGGTCCTCGAACCGCGCGACCGGGCCCGGCTGGAGCTGCGCCGCCTCCTCCGCGTCGGGCAGGGCCGAGCAGCGCGGCCGGGCCGCCGCGCTGCGGTAGCGGTCCACCACCGTGCGCCGGGCTATCGAGAGCAGCCAGGTGCGCGCCGAGGAGCGCCCGGCGAAGGAGGGCAGGCCCCGCAGCGCCCGCAGGAAGGTCTCCTGGGCCAGGTCGTCGGCGGACTCGACGTCCGTGAGGTGCGCGACGAAGCGCCACACGTCCCGCTGGGTGGCCCGGACGAACGCCTCGACGTCCAGCGGACGGCCCTCCCGCGCCGCCAGGGCCAGTGCGGTCACCTGCTGGTCATCCACGGTCCGCCTCCGGCCTGCGGGCCCGGGCACCGGTGCCGGGCGTTACCGCCCGGGTCGACCGGTGCGGGAGCATGAGGGCATGACCTGTGCCGACTACCGCCTCGCGATATCCGCCCGGCTCGACGGTGAACTCGGGGCGCACGACGCCCTGCCGTGCGCCGCGCACGCGCGCGGGTGCACCGACTGCGCCCAGTGGCTGGCGGGCGCCCGCCGGCTGCGCGAGCTGACGCGGGCCGCGGCCGGGCCGTC
Source organism: Kitasatospora sp. NBC_01302 (assembly GCF_035976515.1). Lineage (NCBI taxonomy): Bacteria > Bacillati > Actinomycetota > Actinomycetes > Kitasatosporales > Streptomycetaceae > Kitasatospora > Kitasatospora sp. NBC_01302. Next base: position 1,062,516 of record NZ_CP108404.1, on the reverse strand, counting down.
CGAGCAGCGGTCGCAGCTGCTCGTCAACGCGGTGCTCGATGCGCTTGGCGGTACTTCTGTTGCTCATGAGGGGTCCTGACAGCGGGAACGAGGACGGCACCGCGAACCGGCGGAGCCGTCGATCGGCAAGACGGCCCACCCACCGCTCCGGCCCGCGCAGGCCGATTCCGGCCGATTCAGGCCTGCTCGGGCCCGTTTCAGGCGCGAGCGGGCCCGCGAAGGCAGCGCGCAGCGCGGCGCGGCCGGGGGCCGGGCGCCGTGCTCGGGAGGGTGTGGTGGCCGGACCCGTGCGTCCCTGGGCGGCGAGGGCCGGACGGGCGCAGGGGTGACCTGCCCGCGGGCACACCGGGCAGCGCCCTCCGGGCGCCCCGAGGGGGCGCGCTGGACGCGGCGGATCCAGGGCTTGCCTGCCTGCGGCAAGCCTCAGGTGTGACGGGCGCTCAGAAGGCCAGGGCGGGGCTGGGCGGGCCGCGCCGTACCACGGCGTGCGAGAGCGCCACCAGGCGCGGCAGCCGGGTGCGCGCGGGCCTGCGGCGCGGCGGGGCCGGCGGTTCGTCCCCGTGCGGGGTGAAGGCGAGGGCGAGCAGCGCCAGCACCGGCAGGAAGACCCCGGCCAGCGTGCGCAGCGTCTCGAACAGGCCGACGATCGCCCGCTCGCCGCGCCAGAGCAGCAGCGCGCAGGCGAGCGCGGCCAGCAGGTGGGCGGCCAGCATCCCGGCGGACAGGCCGTCCACCAGAGGCGTCCCCATCCCGCTCATGCCGGTGCCGCTCGTACCGTTGCCGGGCATGCCGCTCATCCCGGCCATCCCGCTCATCCCGGGCATCGACGGCATGGCAGCTGCTTGGCTGCCCACCGGCGTGCCCGGCGCCAGGCCCGCCAGCGCGGCCAGCCCCTGGGGGGTCAGCGCGGTCGGGTTCGACCCACCACGCGTGCACAGCAGCAGGTTCACCCAGTCGGGTGCACCGCGGCCCGCCCGGACGGGTGAGGCCTGCACCGTCGCGGTGGCCTCGAAGAGCGTGTGCAGCGCGGCCTGGACGGTCACCATCCACCCGCTGATCGCGACCGGCCCGCGCCGGCGCCCGGCCAGCAGCCAGCTGCCGCCCACCGTCCCGGCGAACGCTCCGGCCAGCACCGGCACCGGCAGCACGGCCTCGGCCATGCTGACGTGCGCGGTGGCGGCCAACGCCACGCACAGGGTGGCGAAGACCACGGCGCGGAGCATGCGAATCTGCCGGATCGTCACAGTGCGCACCATCCTCGCACCTGCTTACGCCGACGCTGCGACCGACTCCCCGGCCGCCGGCGCACCACGGCGACATCGCTACAGCGCCGCGACCGTGTCCGGCTCCAACTCCAGGCGTCCCTCGGCCTTGTCGTACTCGAAGAGCTCACCGTAGCGGCCCCAGTCGATCGCGGTGTCCAGTTGGCGGCGGGCCTCCTCGTCGGAGAAGCCGCGGCGCAGCAGGTCCAGGAAGAGGCCCTCGCGCAGCACGTGGTCGGCGGCGGTGGTGAGCGCCTGGACGATGGCCCGCACCAGAGGGGCGTGGGCGACGGCGTGCCGGGCGAAGAGCTGCTTGCTGGTCAGGATGTCGGCGTCGGCGAACTCGCGGCCCGCCCCGGTCAGGGCGATCCGCGGGCCTTCGGTGCGGGCCAGGTCGAGCAGGACGGCGGCGTCCACCAGCGGCAGCAGGTCGTCGACCTCGAAGCTGAGTTCACCGGCGAGTTCGGCCATGCCGTCCTCGCCGCCGCGGGCGGCCAGGATCTCCAGCAGCCCGGCGAGCCCGCCGGGGCTGACCAGCGGCAGTGGTGCGCCGGTGGGGGTGGCGGGCAGCGCGGTCCGGGCGGCGGGTACCGCGGCGCCGCTCTGCGCGCGGTCGGTGAGGATGCCGTAGACGGTGTCGACCAGGGCCTCGAACTGCGGGGTGCGCCGGTCACGCGGGCGGGGCAGGTCGACGCTCAGTTCGGCCTTGATCCGCCCCGGGTTGGCGGAGAGCACCAGGATCCGGTCCGCCAGCAGCACCGCCTCCTCGATGTTGTGGGTGACGATCAGCACCGATTTCACCGGCGCCTCCTTGCCCTCCCACAGGCCCACCAGTTCGTTGCGCAGGTTCTCCGCGGTCAGCACGTCGAGCGCGGAGAACGGCTCGTCCATGAAGAGCGCGTCCGGCTCCACCACCAAGGCCCGGGCGAAGCCCACCCGTTGGCGCATGCCGCCGGACAACTCCTTGGGTTAGGCGCCCTCGAAGCCGTCCAGGCCGATCAGGTCGATCGCCCCGAGCGCCCGGCGGCGGCGCTCCGCCTCGCCCACGCCCTGGGCCTGGAGCCCGAGTTCCACGTTCTGCTGGACGGTGAGCCAGGGCAGCAGGGCGAAGGACTGGAAGACCATCGCCACCCCCGGGTTGGCACCGTTCAGCGGTGTGCCGCGGTAGCTGACGCTGCCGGTGGAGGGGGCGATCAGCCCGGCGGCGCAGCGCAGCAGGGTGGACTTGCCCGAGCCCGACTTGCCCAGCAGGGCCACGATCTCGCCCTCGTGCAGCGTGAAGCCGACCGGGTCGAGCACCGGCAGCGCGTTGCCGTCCGGGGTGGTGAAGGTCTTGGTGACGTCCGTGACGGTGATGACGGCCTCGCCGGCGCCGTGCTGGTCCGCGCGGGTGTTCATGGGGGGTCTCCTGCCTCGGGCTCAGAGGGCGTAGCGGGTCTGGGCGATGCGGTACAGGCGCCGCCACAGCAGGCGGTTGAGGGTGACCACGTAGACGATCATCACGATCACCCCGACCAGGATCCGCGGGTGGTCGCCGACCCGGGTGGCCTGCGCGATGTAGGCGCCCAGGCCGTAGCCGGTCAGGTGCTGGTGCCCGTAGTCGACGACCTCCGCGACGATGGAGGCGTTCCAGGCCCCGCCCGCGGCGGTGATGCCACCGGTGACGTAGTAGGGGAAGACCGCCGGCACGATCAGCCGGCGCCAGCGCAGCCGTCCCCGCACGCCCAGGTCGTCCATCGCCTCGCGCAGGTCGCCGGGTATCGCGGAGGCGCCCGCGATGACGTTGAACAGGATGTACCACTGGGCCCCGAGCGCCATCAGCAGCATGCTGCCCCAGCTGAGCGGGATCCCGAGCGCGAGGAAGGCGGCGATGGCGAACGGGAACAGGAAGTTGGCGGGGAAGCTGGCCAGGACCTGGACGACCGGCTGCGCGTAGCGGGTGATGCGCGGGTTCATCCCGATCCACACCCCGATCGGCACCCAGACGGCGGTGGCCACCGCCAGCAGTGCCAGCACCCGCCCGAAGGTGGCCGCGCCCAGCTCGAAGGCGTGGCCGAACTCGCCGAGCCCGACCGTGCCGCGGATGCCGGTGAAGGACTGCCAGCCGCCGTACAGCACCACGCCGCCCACCGCCACGGCGAACGCCGCGTCCCCGGCCCGGCGGCGCAACACCGGTGACTCCAGCGGGTGTTCGGCCAGGCCGAACGGCCGCGTCCCGGTGTCCAGCAGTCGTCCGAGCGGGTGCAGCGCACGGCCCAGCAGGCCCGGCACCACCGAGCGGCGCAGCACGTCGAGGACCAGGCTGCGCGGCTTCTCGGCCGTCTGTGACCCCTCCACCCGGAACCGCTCGGCCCAGGTCGTCATCGGGCGCCAGAACAGGACGTTGACGCCGATCACCATGGTCACCATGACGGCGGTGGCGATGCCGATCCCGCCCAAGTCGCCCTTGGCCGCGGCTGCCGCCGCGTAGGAGCCGATGCCCGGCAGCGCGTACTGCTGGTTGAGCACGCTGATGCTCTCGGAGGCGGCCAGGAAGAACCAGGCACCGCCGAAGCTCATCATGCCGTTCCAGACCAGCGGGATCATGCCGCTGGGCACGTCGATCTTCCAGAAGCGCTGCCACTTGGTCAGGCGCATGATCCGGGACGCCTCGTCGAGGTCCCGGGGCTGGCTGACCAGCGAGTAGTAGAAGGCGAAGGTCATGTTCCAGGCCATCGCGGTGAAGATGGCGAACACCGAGGCGCACTCCAGGCCGAGTTCGGAGCCGGGGAAGAGTGCGATGAAGGCGGTGACCGTGACGGACAGGAACGCCAGCACCGGGACGGACTACAGGATGTCCAGGACCGGCAGCAGCACCTTCTCCGCGCGCCGCAGCCGGGCGGCGGCGCTGGCGTAGACGAAGGTGAACAGCACCGAGGCGACCAGCGCCGTGAACATCCGCAGCAGCGAGCGCACGGCGTAGAACGGCAGCTCGCCCGGGTCGGTGGAGACCGCGGCCGGGGCGGTGCCGGGCAGGAACGGCGCGCCCAGCGAGGGGGCCAGCCGCAGCAGCCCGTAGAGCAGGCCGATCAGGGCCAGCGCCACCACGATGTCGACCGCGCGCAGGCCGGGCCGCCGGAGCACGCCCCGGGTGGGGACCCGGTCCTCAGCTGCCACTGCTCGCCTCCATGGACAGGCCGCCGCGGCGCCAGGCGGCGCGACGGTGACGGGAGTTGGGGGTTGACGGGCGCGGCGACGGTGCCGGCGCCCCGACGACCATACTGGTGTTCCGGGGGCCCGAAACCCGCCGTCGGCCCGCTCAGCAGGGCTTTTAACAGCTTCCCTACGGCGCGGGCCGGATCCGGCCCGCCCGACCGCTGGAGATGTGAACCCGGCCGGGCTCGGCGACCATGGGTGGAGCGGCACGCGAAGGGAGCCACTCACATGTCGATGCTCGACAAGCTCAAGGGCCTGCTCAAGGGCCACGAGGACACGGCGCGGCAGGGGGTCGAGAAGGCCGGCGACGCGTTCGACGCGAAGACCGGCAACAAGTACCAGAGCCAGGTCGACGCGGTGCAGCGGAAGGCCGATGAGCAGTTGGCTCCCGAGGACCCGGACGGCAGCCAGCCGCAGTGAGACGGAGGCCCTGCGCGGCCCTTCACCGGCCGGTTCGGACTCCGGCCGGCGAAGGGCCGCCCCGCAGGAGTCCGTCTCGCAACTCCTCGACACCCTGCCGTAGTTGGGACGGAGTCAGGGGGGCGTAGCGCTCGATCCGCCCGTTGAACGGGCGGCGGAACCTCGCGCAGTGGCCGTCGTCCGGAGCTGTTCCTGGTGCCGGCGGGGGTCGAGCACGCGGTGGGCCCGGGCAGTCGGGGCACCCTGGTGATCGTCGAGGTGCCGCAGGACGGGGTCCCGCCGGGGGAGGTGCCGCAGGACGAGGTACTGCAGGACGAGGTGCCGCCGGGGGAGGAGCCGCAGGAGGCCGGGCCGGTGCAGGAGTGCGTCACGGCGTGATGGGCGTGCTGCGCAGCAGCAGGAGGGCGATGTCGTCGGTGCGGCGCTTGGAGCGCTCGGCGTGCTGGATCAGCGTGTCGGCCAGCTCCTCCAGCGAGCCGCCGTCGTACCGGGCGAGCTGGTCGCCGATCCCGGTCAGCGCGGCGTCCAGGTCCACGCCGGGGGCCTCGATCAGGCCGTCGGTGTACAGCGCCACCACGCTGCCCACCGGCAGCGCGATGCGGGTGAGGGTGTACGCCGGGGCGGGTTCGACGCCCAGCAGCAGCCCGGCCGGCGCCTCGACCACGCGCACCCGGCCGCCCGGGTCGCGCACCAGCGGCATGGGGTGCCCGGCGCTGGCCAGCCAGCCCTGGCGGCCGCGCAGGTCCAGGCGCAGATAGGCGCAGCTGGTGAGCAGGCCGGAGCCCAGACCGGCCATCAGGCGGTTGGTCCGGGCCAGGATCGTGGCGGGGTCGTTGCCCGCCGTCGCGTAGGCGCGCACCGCGGTGCGGACCTGGCCCATCAGGACGGCCGCCGCCACGTTGTGCCCCTGGACGTCGCCGATCACCGCCCCGGCGCTGTCGTCGTCCAGGCGCACCACGTCGAAGAAGTCGCCGCCCACCTCCATGCCGTCGGTGCTGGGCAGGTAGCGGGCTGCCGTCTGCAGGCCGGGCACCGGCGGCAGTGCGTGCGGGAGCAGGCTCTCCTGCAGGCCGCGGGCGAGTTCGAGCTTGGTGTCGTACAGCCGCGCGCGGTCCAGCGCCTGGGCGATCAGGCCGCCCACCGAGGTGAGCACGGCGCGGTCGTCGGTGGTGAAGCGGTGCGGCTGGGCGAAGGCCAGCACGCAGGTCCCGACCAGCCGCCCGGAGGCCACCAGCGGCAGGTAGGCCCAGGCGGACATCGAGTCCTGCAGCTCCGGGCGCTGCGGGTAGAGCCGCTCCAGCTCCTCACGGGACTCGATGAAGCTGGGCACCCCGGTCATCAACGCCCGCACGCCCGGGGTCGGCGCGGTGAGCGAGGTGCCGTCGAAGCCGTCCACCACGCCGGCCGGGTAGCCGTGGTGGCCCACGATCCGCAGCCGCCCGCCGTCGACGGCCAGGATCGCCACGCTCTGGCCGCCGAAGGCGGGCACGATCTGCTCGGCGACCAGCCGCACCACGTCCTGCACGCCGACCGCCTCGGTCAGCGCGCTGGCCAGGTGCAGGATGTGGTAGATCCCGCCGGTGCGGGTGGGCAGCACGGCACGGTCCGCCGACGCCGGGCGGGCGGCCGTCGTCGTCGCCGGGGCGTCCTGCGGGGCGACCTCGGCCGCCGTGATCCGCACGGTGAGCCCGACGGCGTCCGGATACAGCTCGAAGGAGAGCCAGCGGTCGGGCGGGCGCAGTGCCACGAACGAGGTCGGCAACTGGCTGACCACCGCCGCCCGGTACCGGTCCTCGTAGACGGGGTCGTGCAGCCACGGCAGCGCGCTCCACGGCTGGGCGCCGATCAGGCGGTCGATCGGCGCGCCCAGCAGGTCGAGGGCCGCAGGTGTCACCCAGCTGATCCGGCCGGCGTGGTCGAGCGCGCAGACGCCCTCCGGCAGCCGCGCCACCATCGCGGACAGCACGTCGGTCGGGCCGCCGCGACCGCGCCGCGCGGAGATCACCACCGGCCGGGCCCCGGGCCGCATCGGGCGCCCCGCCGCGGCTGCGCCGGCCACCAGGCGGGCCAGCTCGTCGGCGAGCGCCGTGAGCCCGTCCCGCTCCTGGCCGGACAGCTCCGCGGGGTGCGAGGCCGGCCAGGCCACGAAGAGCGAGCCGTAGCTGCTCCCGGCCACGGTCAGCGGCAGCGCCGCCAGGCAGAACGCGTAGGGCATGGCGAGCGCGATCCGCGGGTAGCGGCGTGCCATCTGCGCCTCGCCGCCCACCCACACCAGGCGCTGTTCGCGGACCGCCTCCGCCACCGGGATCGGCGCCGCGGGCGCCACCCCCTCCCAGGGCGCGACGAACTCCCGCGGCATGCCCATCAGCAGGGTCAGTTCGAGCACGCCCCCGTCCTCGTTCAGCAGGTAGAGCCCGCCCACGTGCGCGCCCAGCCCACCGACCCCGGCGGCCAGGCGACGGGCCAGCACCTCGAACTCCGCGTCGGTGCCCGGCTCGCCTGCCCCGGGCTGCTGGCGCGGGACCTGGGACTCTGAGCTGTGCACGGTCACCACCCTCGTCAGCGCCTGGCAGTTGAGAAGACGCTCATTAGGGACGGTACGCCCCCTGCGCCGGGTTTTCCTTACCCGCCCGGGTACCCCGCGAGACCCTCCCGGATACCCCGCGAGGGGCCCGTGGCCGCCCGCCCGGTGGCCTGGTCAGGTGAATCGGGGGTAGACCAAAAGCATGGCCCGGTTGAAGGTCACTTCCTCGGACGCCTCGCCCACCGGCCGGTTCCGGCGGAGCCGGCGGGCGCCGCCGCCTGCCGACCCGACGTCCTCCAAGCCCCGTTCACGGTTGTTCCGGGGCTTTCGCAGCGTCGCCGGGCAGGTCTTCGCACTCCAGGTGCTGGTGGTCCTGCTGCTGGTCGTCGCGGCGGTGCTGGCGCTGGTCCTGGAAGGGCAGCGGGACAGCACCCGGGAGGCCCGCAACCGCTCGGTCGCCGTCGCCCAGACCTTCGCGAACTCGCCCGGGATGGTGGCCGCGCTCGCCTCCCCGGACCCGACGGCGATCCTGCAGCCACGCGCGCTGGCGGCCCAGCAGGGCTCCGGCGTGGACTTCATCGTGGTGCTGAACACCGACGGCATCCGCTACACCCACCCCGACCCGGCCCGGATCGGGCAGAAGTTCGTCGGCACCTACGAGCCGGCCCTGCAGGGCCAGGTGGTCGTCCAGCAGCTCACCGGCACCCTCGGACCGCTGGTGCAGGCCGTGGTCCCGGTCCACGACGCCAACGGCAAGGTGGTCGGCCTGGTCTCGGCCGGGATCACCATCAGCAAGGTCAGCGGGGTCGTCGAGAACCAGCTGCCGCTGGTCTTCGGCGCCGCGGGCGTCGCCCTGGCGCTGGCCACCGTCGGCACCGCACTGGCCAGCCGACGGCTGCTGCACCAGACGCACGGGCTGGGCCCGGCCGAGATGACCCGGATGTACGAACACCACGACGCGGTGCTGCACGCGGTCCGCGAGGGCGTGCTCATCATCGGCGGCAACGGGCGCCTGCTGCTGGCCAACGACGAGGCGCGCCGGCTGCTCGACCTGCCGGCCGACGCCGAGGGCCGCCCGGTCACCGAGCTCGGCCTGGACCGCGAGGCGGCCGAACAACTGGCCTCCGGCCAGGTGGTCACCGACGAGGTGCTGCTGACCGGCGAACGGCTGCTGGTGGTGAACACCCGGCCCACCGACCGTGACGGCGGCCCCGACGGCATCGTGGCCACCCTGCGCGACTCCACCGAGCTGCACGCCGTCTCGGACAAGGCGCAGGCGGCCCGCAAGCGCCTGAAGCTGCTCTACGACGCGACGATCGCCATCGGCACCACCTTCGACGTGACCCGCACCGCCGAGGAGCTCGCCTCCTTCGCCGTCCCGCGCTTCGCCGACTACGTCACCGTCGACCTCGCACCCGCCGTGCTGCGCGGGGAGGAGCCGGCGCCGGGCGAGGGCGGGCCGATGCTCCGGGTGGCGGTCAGCGGCGTGCGGGAGGACGCGCCGTTCCATCTGGTGGGCGAGGAGATCACCGTCACGCCTGCCACCCCGCTGGCCTGGAGCATGGACACCGGGCACGCGATGCTCGACCCCGACCTGCGCTCCTCCACCGGCTGGCTGGCCCAGGATCCGCAGACGGCCGGCAGGCTGCTGGCGCACGGCGTCCACTCGGTGGTCCGGGTGCCGCTGCGGGCCCGCGGCGTCCTGCTGGGCATGGTCCGGTTCTGGCGGGCCGACCCCTCGGTCCGCTTCGACGAGGACGACCTGTCGATCGGCGAGGAGGTCGCCGCCCGCGCGGCGCTGAGCATCGACAACGCCCGCCGCTACACCCGCGAGCACGCCATGGCCGTCGCCCTGCAGCGCAGCCTGCTGCCGCACGGCCTGCCCGAGCAGAGCGCCCTGGAGGTCGCCTCCCGCTACCTGCCCGCGCAGGCGGACGTCAGCGGCGACTGGTTCGACGTGATCCCGCTGCCGGGCGCCCGGGTGGCCCTGGTGGTGGGCGACGTGGTCGGCCACGGCCTGCACGCCGCCGCCACCATGGGGCGGCTGCGCACCGCGGTGCTCAACTTCGCCACCCTGGACCTGCCGCCGGACGAGCTGCTGGGCCACCTCGACGAGCTGGTCAGCCGCCTCGACCAGGACCAGACGGCCAGCGCCGACGGCGACGCCGTCACCGGGGCGAGCTGCCTCTACGCGATCTACGACCCGGTCTCCCGGCTGTGCACCGTGGCCCGGGCCGGCCACCCGCCGCCCGCGCTGGTCCACCCCGACGGCACGGTGGAGTTCCCCGACGTGCCCGCCGGGCCGCCGCTGGGCCTGGGCGGCCTGCCGTTCTCGGCGGCCGAACTGCTGCTGCCCGAGGACAGCACCCTGGTGCTCTACACCGACGGCCTGGTGGAGGACCGGGAACGGGACATCGACGAGGGCCTGACGCTGCTGGGTCGCGCACTGCGGCAGGCGGGACGGAGCCCGGAGGAGATCTGCGACGCCGTGTTCGACGCGCTGCTGCCGCCGCGCCCCACCGACGACATCGCCCTGCTGGTGGCCCGCACCCGGGTCCTGGGGGCGGAGGACGTGGCGCAGTGGGACGTGCCGTCCGACTCGGCGGCCGTGGGCGAGGTCCGGGCGGCGGTCAGCCGGCAGCTGGCCCAGTGGGGTCTGGACGAGATGGCCTTCGTCACCGAGCTGATCCTCAGCGAACTGGTCACCAACGCGATCCGCTACGCTACCGAGCCGATCCAGGTGCGGCTGCTGCGCGACCGCACGCTGATCTGCGAGGTCTCCGACAGCAGCAGCACCTCCCCGCACCTGCGCTACGCGGCCAGCATGGACGAGGGCGGGCGCGGCCTGTTCCTCGTCGCCCAGTTCGCGCTGCGGTGGGGGACGCGGCACACGGCGACCGGGAAGGTGATCTGGGCGGAGCAGGTACTTGAGTATCCGCAGTAGCCGGTGCTGGCGGTGCTGGCGGTGCTGCCGGTGCTGGCGGGGAGCTGGTGACGCCGGGGGAGCGCCGGACAACGCCCTGCCGGACAACGCACCGCCGGACAACGCACTGCGGACGAGCCCGGCCGCCGCCGGCTCCGGGGGAGCAGGGCGCGGGGACTCGTCCGCAGGGAAAGTCTTCGGTGACCAGTGGTACCCGGCAGTGGGCCGGCTTAGTACCAGTGGTGGCTCTGCCAGAACGACCACGCGGCGTTCGGGCTGCCGTAGCGGCTGTTCATGTAGTCGTAGGCCCAGACGATCTGGGTCTTCGGGTTGGTCCGCCAGTCGGCGCCGGCCGAGGCCATCTTGGAGCCCGGCAGGGCCTGGCCCAGGCCGTAGGCGCCCGAGGAGGCGTTGGTGGCGGTCACGTTCCAGCTGGACTCGTGGGAGATGATCTGGCTGAAGGAGGCCAGCTGGTTGGCGGGCACGACCTGGGCCGCGATCGCCTGCGGGGACAGGGTCGCCGCGGAGGCGGTGGCCGGCATCAGGCCGGTGGCCAGCGCGGTCAGACCGGCGGCGCCGGCAAGAACCGCGGCGGAAGTGCGCATACGAAGCTTGAAATTGGGCATGGGGTAAAAGACCTCATCCGGGGTTGGGCCGCGCCCCGCGCGTCTGACACCACAGGCCGGGCAGGGCCACAGGAGACGCGCGGGACGCGGCAGCAAGCAGAGCCGGCTGGGCAGGTAGCCGGCTCGTGCTGACGACTGAGCCATTGTTAGCGGGCCGCCCACCGGTGGCCAAGAGGTGTGACCTACGACGCCGCGTCGTAGGTCGATGGGTCGTGCTCGCGGGCTCGTCCGCGGTCGCGCTGGCCGGGCTCGTCTCCTACGCATCGTCGTAGAGGCCCCGACCGTGTGAGTACCCTCACCGTGCCCCGTTGCTGCACGTCCGGTTACTGGTACTCCGGGTAGTCGTGATCATGGCCTGAAAGAGGCCTGGGTCACAGTCCCGGGGTGAGATGCTGCCGGAACCACGCGCTCACTGTCTCGTCCACGGCCTTGGCCACCGGGAGCTGCGGCGCCGGCTCCAGCCCGGGGCGCTCGGCCAGCGGGTGGGCGAGGCCGGCCACGGTGGTCAGCCGGACCCGTTCCGGCTCGGCGTACCGCTCGCGCAGCGCGGCGACCAGCTCGGCGGCGTCCGTCCGCAGACCGGGGAAGTCCAGCTCGCCGCTGACCAGCAGCAGCGCCGGCTGCGACACCGGCTGCGACGGGCCGCCCGCGAGGTCACCGGCCCGGGCCACGAAGTCGAGGCGGCCGGCCGCCGCACGCGAGGCCGCGGTCCACCCGTAGGGCCGGTCGCTCGCCTGCTCCACGAGCTCGACCACCGATCGCGCCCTGACCGCCGGATTGACCAGCGCGGCCGCGGCCACCGCGACCTCCTGCCGCGCCAGCACCTGCAGGGCCACGGCCCCGCCCAGCGAGCCGCCCACCACGCCGATCGGCCCCTCGGCCGGCGCGAACCGCTCGCGCAGCGCGGCCAGCGCCGCCGGGCACTCCTCGGTGGCCTGCCGCACCATCGGCTCCACGTACGCCAGCATCGTGTCCTGCCGGGAGAGCGCGAGTACCGCCGCCATCCCGTCCGCCGACATCCGGCGCCCGCACAGCGGCATCCCCAGGTGCACCCGCCAGGCCGGCACCCCGGCCATCGGGAGCGCCGCGGCGAACGCGGCGTCGCTGCAGGGCGCGTCCATCATGTGCCAGGTGACGATCAGCGGCGCGGGGCGCCGGCGCGGGCCGGCCGGCGCCAGCGCGGTGAACGGCACACCGGCGGCGGTGCCGGTGATCACTCCGGTGGGCTGCTCGGTCATCGGCTGCTCCCTGGGCCGCTCGAGCTGATGGTGTGTCACCACGGTAGCCTGCACGCCATGGTGCCGAGCGATCCTCCCCCTGAGCTGCTGGCCGTGTGCCCGGCCCTGACGGACGCCGAACTGAACGAGCTCTTCGGCGCCTCCTGGCCGGGCCACCGGCCGACCTCCTTCGCCCCCGTGCTCTCCCGCAGCCTCGCGTGGATCGCGGCGCGTCGCGCCGACCGGCTGGTCGGCTTCGTCAACGTGGTCGGCGACGGCAGCGTGCACGCCTTCATCCTCGACACCACCGTGCACCCCGACGAACGCCGCAACGGCCTCGGCACACGACTGGTGCGCGCGGCCGCCGCTGAGGCCCGGGCCCGCGGCGCCCGATGGCTGCACGTCGACTACGAGCCGCACCTGGACTCCTTTTATAGGGGCTGCGGATTCCGCCCGACCGCGGCCGGGCTGCTGCGCCTGTGAGCCGGCCGGGCGCGGGGCCCGACCGGCCTCCCCGGTGCACCTGAGTACAGGTGCTCAGGTGCACCACGGGCGGGGGCGGCAGGATGGCGGGCACGGCGCAGCGCGCGCCACCACGCTCCGAGGTCTTAGGGATCCGCCATGCTCGGTCGCATTGCCACCACCGTCGTGCCGCTCTTCGGGACGCTGACGATCAGTACCGACGCCCGGGCCGAACTCGCCCCCGGCAGCATCGTCGCGGCCAACCACACCTCGCTGGCGGACCCGGCCGTCGTCCTGGCCGCGCTGCACCGCTTGGGCGTGCGCCCGGTGGTGCTGGCCACGGCCGGCCTCTGGCGGATACCCGGGCTCGGTCGCGCGCTGGAGCGCGAGGGCCACATCCCCGTGCACCGCGGCACCCGGCGGGCGGCCGAGTCGCTGGACGCGGCGGCGCAGGCGCTGGCGAGCGGGCGGCTCGTCCTCATCTACGGCGAGGGCGGCCTGCCGCACCGCCGCGACGCCGGCGAGGCCGCGCCCGGCACCTTCCGCAGCGGCCTGGCGCGGCTCGCGCAGGCCACCGGCGCCCCGGTGGTGCCGCTCGGCCAGGCCGGCGCCCGGCGCCTCAGCTCCGGGAACTCCGCCAAGCAGCTCGCCGGCATCCTCACCGCCCCGCTGCGCCGCCCCGCCCTGCACGTCCACGTGGGCCCGCCGGTCCGGCTGACGGGTGACCCCGGACCGGCGAGCGCCACGGCCCAGCAGGCGGTCGCCGCCGCCTGGCGCCAGGCGGCCGAGCATGCGGCTGAGCGGTGGCGGCCGGCGCGGTGACCCGGTGGGGGCGCGGTCCTCGTGGCCTTCCGCGGCTGCCGTTACGTCGGGTCGGGTGGGGTGCGCTGGTCGAGGACGCGGACGGCGAGTTCGCCCCAGTGGATGTTCTCGCGTTCGAAGGCGATGCCGCGCAGCAGGGTGAGGTAGGGGCCGACGCGGTCGGCGGTGGCGAGGTGCTGTTCCTCGGTCCGGCCGTCCAGCAGGCGGGTGCGCAGGCGTTCGTAGCGGGCGAGCTTGGCGGTGGCCCAGGCGATGCGCTCGATGATGGCCGCGCGTACCGCCGCGCTGTCGCCGGCGTCGGCGCACTGCACCTTGACCAGGAGTTCGTCCCGGATGGTGGTGGGGCGGCCGGGGGGCTGCGTGGTGTAGGCGTGGACGGCTGCCAGGCCTGCCTCGGTGAGGGAGAAGACCCGCTTGTTGGGTCGTCGTTCCTGCTCCACGAGGCGGGCGGAGATGAGCCCCTCGCCCTCCATCCGCTCCAGCTCGCGGTAGAGCTGCTGGGGGGTGGCCATCCAGAAATTGGCGACCGAGGCGTCGAAGCCCTTGGCGAGGTCGTATCCCGATGCCTCGCCCTCCAGCAGGGCGGCCATCACCGCGTTGCGCAATGCCATCGCGCCAACCTAGCAGCCCTGGACGGGAGGCCCGGCGGCCCGCATAATCACCCACACACCTAGTCACTTAGTTGAATATGAGGGCTCGCCGATGCACCCCTTCCGCAAGGCCGTCGAGGACCGCGACGAGGACGCCGTGGCAGCGCTGCTGGCCGAGGACGTCGTCTTCACCAGCCCCGTCGCCTTCAAGCCCTACCCCGGCAAGGCGATCACCGCGGCGATCCTGCGCGGTGTGCTGCGCGTGTTCGAGGACTTCCACTATGTGCGCGAGATCGCCGACCCGGACGGCCGCGACCACGTCCTCGTCTTCGCCGCGACGGTGTCCGGCAAGCAGGTCCAGGGCTGCGACATCCTTCACTTCGACGAGGACGGGAAGATCGACGAGTTCACCGTCATGGTCCGCCCGCTCTCCGCCGCGCAGGCGCTGGCCGAGGCGATGGGTGCGCAGTTCGACCGGATCGCCGCGGAGGCGGTCGGGCGGTGACCGACCGGTGGTCGCTCGGGAGCCGCACAATGTCGACACCCGTATGCCGATAGCCGGTATCGGCGTTTGCATTGGTTGCTGACGCCGGGTCAGGTCTACCGTCGAGGGCAGCAGCACCCTGGCCTGCGTGTGCGGAGCGTCAGGGTGCGGACCACATGGCCACCACCCTCGGAGTGAATCAGACCATGGCAAGGATCCTTTTCGTACTGACCGGTGCCGACCACTGGACACTGGCGGACGGCACCAAGCACCCCACCGGCTTCTGGGCGGAGGAGGCCGTCGCCCCCTACCGGGCGTTCCGGGCGGCCGGCCACGAGATCGTCGTCGCCACGCCGGACGGCGTGGTGCCGTCGGTGGACCAGGGCAGCCTCGCGCCCGAGTTCAACGGCGGTGAGGAGGGCGCGCAGAAGGTCGCGGCCGCCCTCGCGGCGATGACCGAGCTCCAGCACCCGATCAAGTTGGAGGACGTGGTGCCGGGCGGCTACGACGCCGTCTTCTACCCGGGCGGCCACGGACCGATGGAGGACCTGGCCGTCGACAGCGACTCCGGCGCGCTGCTCACCCTCACGCTGCGCTCCGGCAAGCCGCTCGGCGTCGTCTGCCACGGCCCGGCCGCGCTGCTGGCGACCGGGGGCCAGGGCGGCGACTCGCCGTTCGCGGGCTACCGGCTGACCGCCTTCACCAACGTCGAGGAGGTCCAGGCCGGTTTCGCCGAGCGGGCGAAGTGGCTGTTGCAGGACCGTCTCGTCCAGCTCGGCGTGGACTTCCAGGAGGGTGAGCCCTGGGCGCCGCACGTGGTGGTCGACCGCAACCTGGTCACCGGACAGAACCCCGCCTCGGCGGCCCCGGCGGCTGCGGAACTGCTGAAGATGCTGCCCTGAGGGGACCGGCCACTGCTTCAGTGGCCGGGTCTCGGGGCGATGCGGTCGGCGGCTGTCAGTTGCAGTCGCCGCAACTGCAGCAGCACTCGCAGCATTCGATGCCCTGGCAGCAGCCGTTGCAGCACTCGAGCCCGCCTTCGCAGCCGTCGCAGCAGCCCGGGTGGCGCTCGCACCAGCCCTTGGTGCGCTCGCGGCTCCACGGGTCGTTGTGGTCGCAGCAGAGCAACTGGCAGGTGCAGGCCATCAGCGTCCACATCGCGCAGCCGGCCAGGGCGGAACGCCGGGGCGGGCGCTTCCCGCCGCCGCCCGGGCCGAACGGCAGCCCGCCGGGGCCGCCCGGTCCACCCGGGCCGCCGAAGCCGCCCGGGTCGCCCGGCCCGTACGGCGGCTGGGCGCCGTAGCCGGGCGGCTGCCCCTGGTACGGGTCCTGCTGGTACGGGTTCGGGTGCTGCGGCGCGTTCGGATAAGGCGCGTTCGGGTAGGGCGCGTTCGGGTACGGCGGGTGGGGCGGCTGGTCCTGGTGCGGGCCCGGGCCGTACGGCGTCTGCAGGCGGGGAGCGCGGAAGACGCGGTCCACCGCCCGCCCGGTCTCGTGCGCGAGCAGCACGTGCACCAGCGCGCGGTCCGTGAACTCGACCTCGCCCAGCGCCAGTCGGATGCCGTGCACCGCGTCCCGGCAGAGGCGTTCGGCCTCCGCGCGGTCGGTGCCGGTCGCGGTGAGCGGGTTCCAGGCGCCGGTGGCGGCGTCCTCCGCCTGGTCCTCGGCGGCGTCCAGCAGGTGGGCCAGCCGGCCGAACAGGCGGCCGGCCTCGGCGAGGGCGTCGGCGTTGTGCGGGCGCCCGGCCAGCACGGCGGTGTGCGCGAAGGCGGCCGAGGTCGCGCTCTCGGTCGGCTCGGTGACCAGCAGGACGGGGCTGCCCGGCGCCGCGTCGCGCTCCAGCTCGACCTGGCGGGCGGCGGCGGTGAGCAGCACGCCGGTGTCGAAGCCGAGCGTCGAGCCGCTGCCCGCACTCTGCCGGTCCCAGCGGCGGGCCACCGCGCGGGCGCCGAGCGCCACCGGCTGACGGGCGAACACACCGTCGCGGTCGGCGACGTGGTCGCGCATCTTCACCGAGGCGAGGGCCAGTGACACCGAGGCCGCGAGCCGGGCGCCCTCGCCGCGGGCCACCTCGGCGGTGCGCATCCCGCGCAGCGGGCACGGTCCGGCGGTCCGGCGTCCCGTCGGGTCGGCGGTGGGCCGTTGAGCCTCGACCAGCACCGAGATGATCAGGCCGTCGTAGTTGGTGGCGGTGCGCGCCAGCTGTCCGTGGTCGTCGCGCAGTGCGAGGCACAGGCCGCACAGGTGGGCCATCCAGGAGGTCCGCAGCCGCTCGGACAGATGGTGGCGGCAGGGCCTGATGATTCCGAACACGATCCCCCTCGTGAGCATGGGCCCGGACGGCCCGCGCTGGACGTCGCGTATCTTACGACCCGACAGTCTGACCAGCACGGACGGGTGCTGAGGGAGCCGGTGGGCCCGCGCGGTCCTGCTCCCCGTGGCGTCGGCCGTCGTGGCCGTCCGGGCCGCCTGGCCGGAAGTGCCTCACTGTGATCGACCGGTGACATTGTGTCGTCCGACCCATGGAGTTTCCTGTCGTGGACACGTAATGTTCCCCGCAGTCCGAACCACGGGATCGATCGAAGGGAATCGCCCCATGCTTCGAGCACTCGCGACGGGCGGCACGGCCGCCACGCTGCTTGCCGCGTCCCTGCTGTGCGGTACTGCCGCGCATGCCCGGACCGTCGATGTCACACCACCGGGATTCACCATCGGGCTCGTCAGCGTCAACGGCTCCGGCTGCCCGGCCGGGACCGCGGCGGTCGCCACCTCGCCCGACGACACGGCCTTCACCGTGACCTACAGCAACTACCTCGCCCAGGCCGGCGCGGGCTCCGGCCCCACCGACTTCCGGAAGAACTGTCAGCTCACCGTCCAGGTGAACGCCCCGCAGGGCTTCACCTACGCCGTCGCCGAGGCGGACTACCGCGGCTACGCCTACCTCGCCAGCGGCGCCAGCGCGCAGGAGGGGGCGAACTACTACTTCCAGGGGCAGCCGCAGACCGCCACGGCGACCCACAGCTTCACCGGGCCGATGGACGACAACTGGCAGGCCAGCGACACCACCACCATCGCCTCGCTCGTCTGGGCGCCCTGTGGTGCGACCCGGGATCTGAACATCAACACCCAGCTGCGGGTGAGTGCGGGCTCGTCGGATCCGAGCACCACCAGCTTCGTGACGATGGACTCCACCGACGGCAGCCTCACCACCATCTATCACCTCGACTGGGAACAGTGCGTCAGCTGAGCGCGACCGGTACGACCGGCGGCCGCTGACGGCTGCTCCGGTGGTCCCCGGCATGCCTGTGGCGTGCCGGGGGCCACTTGATGGAAACCTTTTCTGCATCTTGCTGAAATATCTTGCGAACAGTACGTTCTCCCTACTTGCCGCATCGCTGACGCCGCCTCAAGGGAGAGCCCGCGTGGTCAGAAGAGCCAGATTCCGCAGCCTGATCGTCTCGGCCGCACTCCTCGCGCCGATGGCAGCGCCGGCCTCGGTCCTCGCCGCGGTGGCACCGGCCGCCGCGGCCGCGCTGCCCGCCGCGCCGTCCGACCGGTCGCTCGCGGCCACCCCGGACCGGCACGATCTGACCCGTGAGCAGTACTACTTCGTGCTGCCGGACCGCTTCGCCAACGGCGACACCGGCAACGACACCGGCGGGATCACCGGTGGCCGGATGGACAACGGCTTCGACCCCACCGACAAGGGCTTCTACCACGGCGGGGACCTCAACGGCCTGATCGGCAAGCTGGACTACATCAAGAAGCTCGGCACCACCGCGATCTGGATGGCGCCGATCTTCAAGAACAAGCCGGTGCAGGGCACGGGTGACGCCGCGTCAGCGGGCTACCACGGGTACTGGATCACCGACTTCACCCAGGTCGACCCGCACTTCGGCACCAACGCCGAGCTCAAGCAGCTGATCGACAAGGCCCACGCGATGGGCATGAAGGTCTTCTTCGACGTCATCACCAACCACACCGCCGACGTCATCGACTACGCGCAGGGCAGCCAGGACTACCGCTCCACCGGCGCCTACCCGACCCTGGACGCCGACGGCCGCCCGGTGGACACCACCGCCATGGCCAACGCCAACGCGGCCAACGGCACGTCGAACTACCCGAAGCTGAACACGAGTTCCTTCCCCTACACGCCGGTCTTCGACAAGCCGGGCGACGCCACCGCGAAGAGCCCGGCCTGGCTCAACGACCCGACGCTCTACCACAACCGGGGCAACTCCACCTTCACCGGCGAGTCCGGCACCGAAGGCGACTTCTCCGGCCTGGACGACCTGGACACCCAGGATCCGCGCGTCGTCCAGGGGTTCGAGAAGGTCTACGAGGACTGGGTGAAGAACACCGGTGTCGACGGCTTCCGGATCGACACCGTGAAGAACGTCGACATGGCCTTCTGGCAGCAGTGGGCGCCGGCGCTGAAGAAGTTCGCGGCCGACCACGGCAACCGGAACTTCTTCATGTTCGGTGAGGTGTACGACAGCGACACCTCCACCACCTCCTCGTACGTCACCCAGGGCAAGTTGCAGGCCACGCTGGACTTCCCGTTCCAGTCGGCGGCGCAGAGCTACGTCGCGAACGGCGGGTCCGCCCGGGCGCTGTCCTCGCTGTACGCCGACGACTACAAGTACACCAGCGCCGACACCAACGCCTATGAGCTGCCGACCTTCCTCGGCAACCACGACATGGGCCGGATCGGCTACTTCCTGCAGTCCGCCAACCCGAACGACAGCAACGCCGAGCTGCTGAAGAAGGACCAGCTCGCCCAGCAGCTGCAGTTCCTGACTCGTGGCCAGCCCGTCGTCTACTACGGCGACGAGCAGGGCTTCACCGGCACCGGCGGCGACAAGTCGGCGCGGCAGGACATGTTCGCCTCCCAGGTGGGCGAGTACAACAGCGACACCGTCATCGGCGGCGCGGGCGGCTCCGCCGACCGCTACGGCACCGACACTCCGCTGTACACGACCATCGCCGGCCTCGCCCAACTGCGCAAGGCCAACCCGGCCTTGGCGGACGGCGCGCAGGTCGAGCGCTACGCCGCGAACGGGCCCGGGGTGTACGCCTTCTCCCGGATCGACGAGAAGCAGCAGGTCGAGTACCTGGTAGCGGTGAACAACGCGACCAGTGAGCAGAGCGTCAGCCTCCCCACCTACTCGGCGGGCATGCGCTTCGACCCCCTCTACGGCGCCCCGGCCGGTGCCCTCACTACAGGTGCGGACAGCAGGCTGGCGATCACCGTCCCCGCGCAGTCCGCCGTCGTCTACAAGGCGGCCGGCAGGCTGGCCAAGCCCGCGGCCGGCCCCGCCGTCACCCTCACCGCCCCCGCCGCGGGCGCGACCGGCAGCGCCACCGTGGCCGCGAGCGTCCCCGGCGGCGGCTTCGACCGGGTGACCTTCGCCGCCGCCGTCGGAAACGGCCCGTGGCAGACGCTGGGCACCGCCGACCACGCGCCCTACCAGGTCACCCAGAACCTCGCGGGCGTGGCCCCCGGAACGACCGTGCGCTACAAGGCGGTTGTCCAGGACAGCGCCGGCCGGCTGGCCGACGCCACCGCGAGCACCAGCGTCGGGACGCCCGCGCCGGTGACCAGGCCCACGGCTGCGAACCGCAGTTACGCGGTCGTCCACTACTACCGCGCCGACGGGAACTACACCGGGTGGAACCTCTATGCCTGGGGCGACCTCGCCGACGGCGAGGGCACCAGCTGGCCGGCCGGCCACCCCTTCGTCGGCCGTGACGCCTACGGCGCCTTCGCCTACGTGAAGGTCAAGCCCGGCGCGGCAGGCGTCGGCTTCATCGTGGAGAACAACGGCACCAAGGACGGCGCCGCGGACCGGTCCATCGACCTGTCCGCCACCGGCGAGGCCTGGGTGAACTCCGGTGACCCGACCACCTACACCAGCAACCCCGGCAGCACGCCGCCGGTTCCGGCGAACACCGCGATCCTGCACTACCACCGCGCCGACGGAAATTACGCCAGCTGGGGCCTGCACGACTGGACCGGCGCGGCGAACCCCACCAGCTGGACCGGCCCGCTACAGCCCTCGGG
Source organism: Kitasatospora sp. NBC_01302 (assembly GCF_035976515.1). Lineage (NCBI taxonomy): Bacteria > Bacillati > Actinomycetota > Actinomycetes > Kitasatosporales > Streptomycetaceae > Kitasatospora > Kitasatospora sp. NBC_01302. Next base: position 1,041,927 of record NZ_CP108404.1, on the reverse strand, counting down.
GACCGACGCGTTCGGGGACGTCTTCACCGTGCCGCTGGCGCCCGGGGCCACCGTGCTCGACTACATCCTGCACAACGGCGACACCAAGGACCTGCCGGACAACCAGGAGCTGAACTTCGCCGTCAGCGGACGCGAGGTCTGGATCACCGACAGCACACCCGGCTACATCCTGCCGCAGCCCACCGCCTCCGCCGCCGACCTCGACCTCACCCAGGCCAAGGCCCAGTGGATCGACGCCACCACGGTCGCCGTCCCGGCCGGCTGGGGCTTCGGCCAGAACCTGGCCGCCGGCGCCTCGGCCGAACTCGTCCACTCGCCCACCGGCGCACTGGCCGTCAAGGACGGCGACCTCACCGACCCCGGCTACTGGCTGCGGCTGCTGCCCCGGGCAAGCGGCCTGACGGCGGCCCAACTGGCCGCCCACCCCGAGCTGAAGGGCTACGCCGCCTTCACCGTCGACCCCCGCGACACCCAGCGGACGGCGACCGCGCTGCGCGGCCAGCTGATCATGACCGAGCGCGAGGCGAACGGCGCGCTGCTCGCCGCCACCGGCGTGCAGACCCCCGGCGTGCTGGACGCGGTCTACGGCGCGAAGGCGAGCAAGGCCCAGCTCGGCCCGGTGGTCAGCGGCAACGCGGTGCGCCTGTCCGTCTGGGCCCCGACCGCCGCCAGCGTCAGCCTGGAGCTCTACGACAGCGCCACCGCCACCACCCCGCACCTGGTCGCCATGAAGCGCGACGACGCCACCGGTGTCTGGTCGGCGAGCGGCAACGGCTCCTGGAAGGGCAAGTACTACCTCTACCAGGTCACCGTCTGGGCCCCCTCGGTGCAGCGGGTCGTCACCAACCACGTCACCGACCCGTACTCACTGGCGCTGTCCACCGACTCCAAGCGCAGCCAGATCGTCGACCTCGACGACCCCGCCACCGCGCCCGCCGGCTGGCGCGGCGAGCAGTCGCCGCCGGCCATCAGCGCCGGGCAGCAGGAGGTCCAGGAGCTCCACGTGCGCGACTTCTCGGTCGCCGACACCACCGTGCCCGCCGCCGACCGCGGCAGCTACCTGGCCTTCACCGACCTGAACTCCGACGGCATGAAGCACCTGGCGGCCCTCGCCAAGGCGGGCGTCACCACCGTCCACCTGCTGCCCGCCTTCGACTTCAGCTCCGTCCCCGAGGCGAAGTCCGAGCAGTCCACCCCGCCCTGCGACCTCGCCTCCTACCCCGCCGACTCGCCGCAGCAGCAGGCCTGCGTGGCCAGGACGGCCGCCACCGACGCCTACAACTGGGGCTACGACCCCTACCACTACACCGTCCCCGAGGGCTCCTACGCGACGAACCCGGACGGTGCCGCCCGCACCGAGCAGTTCCGCCGGATGGTCGCCGCCCTGCACCAGGTGGGCCTGCGGGTGGTGATGGACGTGGTCTACAACCACACCGCCGCCTCCGGCCAGGACCCGCACTCGGTGCTCGACCAGATCGTGCCCGGCTACTACCAGCGGCTCTCGGCCACCGGCGCGGTCACCACCGACAGCTGCTGCGCCGACACCGCGCCCGAGCACACCATGATGAACAAGCTCGTGGTGGACTCCACCCGCACCTGGGCGACCCAGTACCACGTGGACGGCTTCCGGTTCGACCTGATGGGTCTGGACCCCAAGCAGACCATGCTCGACGTGCAGTCCTCGCTCCAGCAGACCGGCCGCAGCGAATTCCTCTACGGCGAGGGCTGGAACTTCGGGGTGGTGGCCGACGACGCCCGCTTCGCCCAGGCCACCCAGGCCAACATGGCGGGCACCGGCATCGCCACCTTCAACGACCGCCAGCGCGACGCCGTGCGCGGTGGCGGCCCGTTCGACACCGACCCGCGCCTGCAGGGCTTCGCCTCCGGGCTCTTCACCGACCCCAACGGCGATGCGGCCAACGGGAGTCCGGACCAGCAGAAGGCCGCCCTGCTGCACGCGATGGACCAGCTCAAGGTCGGCCTGACCGGCAACCTGGCCGCCTACTCCTTCACCGACAGTGCCGGAAAGGCCGTCACCGGCTCGGAGGTCGACTACAACGGCTCCCCGACCGGCTACACCGCGAACCCCGGCGAAGCGGTCACCTACGTGGACGCGCACGACAACCTCACCCTCTACGACGCGCTCGCCTACAAGCTACCGACCGGCACCTCGGCGGCCGACCGGGCCCGGATGCAGTCCCTGGCCCTGGCCACCACCGCGCTCTCCCAGGGCCCCGGTTTCGCGGTCGCCGGCAGCGACCGGCTGCGCTCCAAGTCGCTGGACGCCAACTCCTACGACAGCGGCGACTGGTTCAACGCGATCCAGTGGAACTGCGCGCAGGGCAACGGCTTCGGCCGCGGCCTGCCGCCGGCCTCCGGCAACCAGTCCTCCTGGCCCTACGCCCAGCCGCTGCTCGCCAACCCCGCGCTGGTGCCCGGCTGTTCGGCCGAGAACGCCGCCTCGCAGCAGTACCAGCAGTTCCTGCGGATCAAGCAGTCCACCCCGCTCTTCTCGCTGGCCACGGCGGCCGAGGTCCAGCAGCGGCTGAGCTACCCGCTCTCCGGTACCCCCGGCGAGGTCCCGGGCGTGCTCACCCTCCACCTCGACGGCGCCGGGCTGCCCACCTACCGCTCCGTCACCGTGGTCTTCAACGCCACCCCCACCGCCCAGCGCCAGACCCTGCCCGCCCTGGCGGGCAGCGCCGAGCAGCTGCACCCGGCCCAGGCCGGCGGCGCGGACCCGGTGGTGAAGACCTCGGCCTTCGACGCCACCACCGGCACCTTCACCGTGCCGGCGAGGACGGTGGCGGTCTTCGTCCAGCAGTAGTGAACGCTACACGTGCGCCGGTCCCGCGAACCGCGGGGCCGGCGCACGGCCGTGCCGGGGCGGTGCACCGCGTCGGCGAGGGATACGGCCGGTCAGTCTCCGGTGCCGGCGCCGGCGGTGAGCCGCCACAGGCCCGCGACCTCGTAGTAGACGCCGTTCACGAGCTGGAGCAGCACCAGCGTCACCGGCCACAGCAGGCCGCCGAGCCCGGGCACGGCGTCCACCGGCAGCGTGTAGGCCATCACGATGCGGGCCGCCGCGTCCGCGAGCATCGCGATGCCCCAGATGACGGTGGACACCCGCCAGATCCGGCGGAAGGACGGCTCGCGCTCCCACAGGACGTCCCAGGAGGTGCCGTCGGAGCGGAAGCGCCCCTCCAGGAGCGGTCGGCCGCCGAGGAACACCAGCGGCCGCCGCGCGCGGACCGACGCCAGGAAGCACAGACCGGCCAGCCCCGTCACCCAGCCGTCCCTGGCGAGCATGAACCGGGTGCTCCCGCTGACCAGCGAGGCCGCCACGCTCAGCAGCATCACACCCGCGACGAACGCGGCCATCGCGTCCAGGTGCCGCGCCCGCACCCACTGCACCGCGACACTCGCGGCGGGGGAGAGCGAGCCGGCCAGCAGCGCGAGGAAGGTGCTCGCGCCCGCGGCCCGCAGGCCGTAGAAGAGGGCGATCGGCGCCGCGATGTCGATCAGCGTGGTCAGCAGCAGCCGACGTCCGCCGGGCCGTGCACTCGGGGCGGTCACGGCTCGCGTACCGGGTCGAAGGCGCAGAACCGCATGGGGAGGTTCTTCCTCGCGCGGGCAGCCCGAAACCAGGCTGTGTGATCATGGCTGCTGCCGCGGCGGTGTCCGTGCCGCCGCGGGGGAGAGCCGAGTACCACCCGAGGAGTTCGCGCGCGATGACGGACAGCTGGCAGACCCTGGTCGTCCCCGGTTACGACGGCTCCGGCCCCGAGCACTGGCAGTCCCGGTGGGAGGCCGCCGAGCCCGAATGGCGCCGGGTGGAGCAGCGCGACTGGCTGGCGCCCGAGCGCGCCGACTGGGTCGCCGCCCTGGACGCGGCCGTGGCCGGCGCGGAGCTGCCCGTCGTGCTCGTCGCGCACAGCCTGGGCTGCGCCACCGTCGCCCACTGGGCGGCGGCCCAGCCGGAGCGGGCGGGGCGGGTGCGGGCCGCGCTGCTGGTGGCCCCGGCGGACGTGGAGCGCATCGAGGACCTGCCGCTGAGCCCCTTCGCCCCGGTGCCCACCACGCGGCTGCCGTTCCCGACGCTGGTGGTCGGCTCGGACGACGACCCGTACTGCGCCCCGGAGCGCGCGGCCGGCTTCGCCCGCGCCTGGGGCGCCGAGTACGTCGAGCTGGCCGCGGCCGGCCACATCAACAGCGCCTCCGGGCTGGGGGAGTGGCCCGCCGGCCGGGCCCTGCTGGAGCAGTTGGTCGCCACCGCCGGCTGAGCCGCCGCTGGGGCCCGTCGTCAGCCGCGCGCCGGGAAGCGCTCCGCCAGGAACTCCTCGAAGGTGCCCGTGCCCACCGCCCGCTCCGGCGTCAGATGCCCGCCCGCCTGCAGCCTGCGGTAGGCCTTGCCCGCCAGCGGGACGTTGAGCAGCGGACGGCGCCGCCCGGTCGCCCGCTGGTAGGCGCGCACCAGCTCGGCCAGGGTGTGCACTTCGGGGCCGCCCATGTCGGGCACCCGTCCGGCGGGGGCGGCCAGGGCGAGGCCGGTGAGCCGGTCGGCGACCTCCGCCACCGCGATCGGCTGGTCGCTGATCCCGGCCGGCAGCAGCATCACCGGCGGCTTCGCCAGGGTCTGCAGCACCTGGAGCACCAGGTCGTGGAACTGCGTGGTGCGCAGCACGGTCCAGCCCAGCCCCGACTGCGCCACCTGCTCCTCCACCGCGAGCTTCGCCCGGTAGTAGCCGAGCGGGACCCGGTCGACGCCGACGATCGAGATGTAGACCAGATGGGCGACCCCGGCCTGGCGGGCCGCCGCGATCAGGTTCGCCGCGGCCTTCTCGTCCCCGCCGCGCGGGGTGGAGGCGCAGTGGACGACCACCTCCGCACCCGTGACCGCCGCCGTGAGCCCGGGGCCGCCCTCGCGCAGGTCGACGGCGTAGGGCTCGGCGTGCCGGCTGAGCACGCGGACCTCGTGCCCGCCCGCCCGCAGTCGCTCGGTGACGAGCCGCCCGAGCGTTCCGGTGCCGCCGGTCACCAGGATCGTGGTCATCGCTTCCGGTCCTCTCCTCGCGGGACGCTCCACCACGGAACGTCCTCGCCGAGGAGGACAGCGGAGCTGCCGCAGGTGTGACATCCCGCGCCATGGTGGTGCGTGTGAGCAGCGTCACTCCGGGCGGCGCGTGCCTCAAGGGGTCCGCCCGACTGCCCTGACGTGGACCGTTGGTGACGGGAAGTCGGTCATTGGGGGCCCGGCCGCCCGCCGTGGCACGCTGGGCTCGCACCAGCGCGTGAGACGTGGAGTGAGACGAAAGCGAGCAGCCCATGCCCAGCACCATCCGTCGCGCCATCATCCCCGCCGCGGGCCTCGGTTCCCGGCTGCTGCCGGCCACCAAGGCGGTCCCGAAGGAGATGCTGATCGTCGGTGACCGGCCGGTGATCGAGCACACCGTGCGCGAGGTGATCGAGTCCGGGATCACCGACATCACCATCGTGATCTCCGGCGGCAAGAGCATGATCCAGGAGCACTTCCGGCCCAACCCCGCGCTGGTCGCCCAGCTCCGGGCGGACGGCAAGGACGGGTACGCCGAGGCGGTGCGCGAGATCGGTGAGCTGTCCCGGCTCGGTCACATCACCTACCTCGACCAGCACGGCCCGTACGGCAACGGGACCCCGGTCCTGAACGCCTACCGCCACCTCGACGAGGCCGCCCTGGTGATCTGGCCCGACGACGTCTTCGTCTCCGAGGTCCCGCGCGCCCAGCAGCTCATCACGGCGTACGAGAAGACGAACGCGCCGGTGCTCGCGCTGATGCCGATGGATCCCGTCGACTCCCACCGCTACGGCGTGCCCGTGGTGAAGGAGGACCTCGGCGAGGGCTCGCTGCGGATCACCGGTCTGGTCGAGAAGCCGAAGCCGGACCAGGCGCCGTCCGCCTACGCCGCGATCGGCGGCTACGTGATCACCCCGGGCATCGTGGACGAGCTGCGCGAGGCCACCCGGCGCTGGCACGAGAACCCGGTGGGCGAGATCTACCTGACCGACGCGATCAACCGCTACGCGGCGGGCCGGGCGGTGTACGGCCAGGTGATCGACGGGACCTGGTACGACACCGGCAACCCGCTCGCCTACATCAGCGCCCAGGTCGCCTTCGGCCTCGCGCACCCCGAGTACGGCCCCGCGCTGCGCAAGCTGGTGCCCGCCGCCGAGTAGGCCACGGCCCAGGGCCGGGCACCTGGTCTGCCAGACTGCCCGAATGATCATCAGACTCGCGCGCGAGCAGGACGTCGACGGCTTCCTCGGCCTTGCCGCCGAGGTCGAGCACTGGTTCGGCCCGATGGTGGCGGAGCCCGGCTTCCACCGCGCCGTGGAGCGGCAGATCCGGAGCGCGACGGCACTGGTCGCCGTCGGCACGGGGCCGGAGCTGCCAGGGCCTCTCCTGGGCGGGCTGCTGTTCGGGGCCGAGGCGCCGACCTACCACGTGCACTGGCTGGTGGTCTCGCAGCGGGCGCGCGGGACGGGCGTCGGCCGGGCGCTGATGGCGGCGGCGACCCGGCGGTTCGTGCGGGGGCCGGGCAGCCTGGAGGTCGTCACCTTCGGCGCCGACCATCCGGGCGCCGTCGCCAGCGGGGCGCGGGTCTTCTACGAGCGCCTCGGCTTCACGGCCGGCGAGCCCACCGACCCGGGCCCGGAGGGCGGTTCGCGGCAGGTCTACCGCCGGGCCGTCGGGTGAACGCCGGCCCGCCCCGGTGCCGTGAGCGGCACCGGGGCGGGCTGGTGGCCGGCGGACGGAGGGGCGATCAGCCCATCTCCTCCAGGGACTTGCCCTTGGTCTCCCGGACGAACTTGAGCACGAACGGGACCGAGAGCACCGCGAACACCGCGTAGATCACGTAGGTGCCGGAGAGGTTCCAGCCGGAGAGCGTCGGGAAGGTCACCGTGATCAGCCAGTTGGCGACCCACTGGGCGGCGGCGGCCACTCCGAGCGCGGCCGCGCGGATCCGGTTGGGGAACATCTCGCCGAGCATGACCCAGACCACCACGCCCCAGGAGAGCGCGAAGAAGAAGACGAACGCGTGGGCGGCGATCAGCGCCAGCATCCCCTGGCCGTGCGGCAGGGCGTGGTCGGCGCCGGTGCGGGCGGAGAAGGCCCAGGCCTCCAGGGCCAGCGCGAGCGCCATGCCGACCGAACCGACCACCGCGAGCGGCTTGCGGCCGACCCGGTCGACGAAGACCATCGCGACCACCGTGCCGATGATGTTGATGATCGAGGTGGTGAAGGAGTAGAGGAACGAGGAGCTGGGGTCGATGCCCACCGACTGCCACAGCGTCGAGGAGTAGTAGAAGGCGACGTTGATGCCCACCAGCTGCTGGAAGACCGACAGGCCGATGCCGACCCAGACGATCGGCAGTAGGCCGAAGCGCCCGCCGAGCAGGTCCTTGAAGGTGGAGCGGTGCTCGCTGCGCATGGCGTGCTCGATCTCGGCCACCCGGGCGTCCAGGTCGGCGCCGGCGCCCTCCACCTCGGCGATGACGGCCTTGGCGCGGTCGATCCGGCCGGTCGAGATCAGGAACCGGGGCGACTCCGGGATCGCGAAGGAGAGCAGCCCGTAGAGCGCGGCGGGCAGCACCATGACGCCGAGCATCAGCTGCCAGGCCTCCAGGCCCAGCACGTGGCCGCGCTGGTTGCCGCCGGCGGCCTGCAGGATGCCGTAGTTGGCGAGCTGCGAGACGGCGATGCCGATCACGATCGCCGCCTGCTGGAAGGAGCCGAGCCGGCCGCGGTAGGCGGGCGGTGCCACCTCGGCGATGTAGGCGGGGCCGATCACCGAGGCCATGCCGATGCCGATGCCGCCCAGTACCCGCCACAGGGCGAGGTCCCAGAGCGAGAACGGGAGCGCCGAGCCGACCGCGCTGACCGTGAAGAGGGCGGCGGCTATCTGCATCACCCGGATCCGGCCCAGGCGGTCGGCCAGCCGGCCGCCCAGCGCCGCGCCGATCGCGCTGCCGATCAGGGCGATGGCCACCACCTGGGCGAGGGCGCCCGAGCCGACGTGGTACTTGTCCCGGATCGCGGCGACGGCGCCGTTGATCACGGAGCTGTCGTAGCCGAAGAGGAACCCGCCCATTGCCGCGGCGGCCGTGATGAAGATGACGTGTCCGAGATTGTCCGAGGCTCCTGGCCTGCGGACCTGCGGCGCTTGGGCGGTGCTGGTCACCTGAACGCTCCTTGTCCCTGGGGAACGTGACAGGACTTCTGGCGTTCAGGTAATGAATCTGACTGGGACGCCATTGTCCAGTTCGACTTTGAGAACTAGAGCATAACTGCCGACATTCCCGGTTCGAGTCGGGGTCGGCTCTGGATAAGGTTCATCAAGAATTGAACTGATGTGGGCATGACACTTCAGTGCTGAAGTCGGCTGTCGATCGGAGCACGGCGGGTGGCCTCAGCCGCGGCGCCCGAAGAGCGGGCCGAGCGCGAGCTCGGCGGCCCCGAGTGCCACGGCGGCCGGGCCGGCGGGGGTGAGCGAGACCGGCACCTGCTGCCACTCCCGGTCCGGCAGCCGCGCCGCCAGCCCGTCGGCGATCTCTGCCGGGTACAGCTCGGGGTGGGCGAAGACGACCGGTCCGCCGAGCAGCACCCGGTCGACGTCGAGCAGTTGCACGAGGTTGGCCGCACCCACCGCCAGCAGCCGGGCCGCCGCCCGGTGGTCGCCGGTGGCCACGGCCGCCAGACAGAGCGCCTCCAGGCAGCCGCGCGAGCCGCAGCTGCAGGGCGGGCCGTCGAGCTGCACCACCTGGTGGCCGAACTCGCCCGCGTTGGTCCGGGCGCCGCGGTGCAGCGCCCCGTGCAGCAGCAGGGCCGCGCCCAGGCCGTCGCCGAAGTGCAGGTAGGCGGTGTGGCCGGGGCCGGCGCAGGCCAGCGCGGCGGTGTTGGTGTCCTTGTCCAGCCGCACCGGCCAGGGGGCCAACTGCTCGGCGAGCGCCTCCCGCAGCGGGAAGCGGTCCCAGGATGCGAGGCCGGCCGGGCGGTGCAGCACGCCGTGCGCGTGGTCGAGCGGGCCCCGGCAGCCGACGCCGACGCCGAGCAGGTCCGCGCCGGCCGGGGCCGTCGCGGCGACCTCGCGCACCAGGGCGGCGATCAGCTCGACGGTCTGCCGCGGCGGCGCGTCCGCCAGGCCGGTGGGCGCGGTGGCGCGGTGCCGGATCCCGCCGCACAGGTCGACCAGCAGCACGGTGGTCCGGTGGCGGTCCAGCTCGACGCCGACCGCGAAGCCGGCCGCCGGACGCAGCCGCAGCAGCGTGCGCGGCTTGCCGCCGGTGGAGGCGCCGCGCCCGTCCTCCTCGACCAGCGCGGCGGCCAGCAGGCGGGCCACGATCTTGCCGATCGCCTGCGGGGTGAGGCCGGTCCCGGCTGCCAGCTCCACCCGGCTGCTGCCCTGCGGGGCGGCCCGCAGCAGGCTCAGGACCAGCGCGGTGTTGTGGTCGCGGAGCCCGGTCAGGTTGCTGCCGGCGTGCGGTGTGTCCATGGGGACCATTCTGCGGCCGGGTCCGGGGTGCTCGGCCGGCGCCCGTTGCACTTAGGAAACAGTGTTGCTTAACTGGTCCCCATGGGTACCCCCACCGAAACCAGCACCCCGTTGCGCGTCGCCCTGGTCGGCTACGGCCTGGCCGGACGCGCCTTCCACGCCCCGCTCATCGCCACCACGCCCGGCCTGCGGCTGCACAGCATCGTCACCGCCGACCCCGGACGCCGGGCCGAGGCGCTGCGCGACCACCCGGGCGTCAAGGTGGTCGCCGACACCGGGCAGCTGCTCGCCGACCCGGCGGACCTGGACCTGGTGGTGATCGCCTCCCCCAACCACACCCACGTGCCGGTGGCCCGCGCCGCGCTGGCGGCCGGTCTGCCCGTGGTGGTCGACAAGCCGCTCGCCGCGACCGCCGCGCAGGCGCGCGACCTGGTCGAGCAGGCCCGGGAGCTGGGCCTGCTGCTGACGGTCTTCCAGAACCGCCGCTGGGACGCCGACTTCCGCACGCTCCAGGACCTGCTGGCCCAGGGGGCGCTCGGGACGGTGCACCGCTTCGAGTCCCGCTTCGAGCGCTGGCGCCCGGCGCCCGCCGCCGGGTGGCGGGAGAGCCCCGACCCCGCGTGGGCCGGCGGCATCCTGCACGACCTGGGCAGCCACCTGGTCGACCAGGCACTGCGGCTCTTCGGCCCGGCCGAAGGGGTGTACGCCGAGATCGACGCCCGGCGGCCCGGCGCGCTGGTGGACGACGACGCCTTCCTCGCGCTGACCCACGCCGGCGGCGTCCGCTCCCACCTGTGGATGAGCGCGCTGGCCGGGCAGCCGGGCCCGCGGCTGCGCGTCCTGGGCGACCGGGCGGCCTTCACCGCCCCGCGCCTGGACCCGCAGGAGGCGGCGCTGCGCGCCGGGTCGCGCCCCGGTCCCGGCTGGGGCGCGGTGCCCGAGGCGGACTGGGGCCTGCTCGGCACCCCGGAGGGCGCCAGGCCCCACCCCTCGCTGCCCGGTGACTACCCCGCGTTCTACGCCGGCCTGGTCACCGCGCTGCGCGAGGGCGCGCCCGCCCCGGTCGACCCCGCGGACGCGGTGGCCGTGCTCACCGTGCTGGAGGCCGCCCGCCGCTCCGCCGCCTCGGGCCGCACGGTCGAGCTGGGCGGCTGAGACCCGATGACCGGCCCGGACCGGCCGGCACGGCGTCAGGCCGGGCGGTGGTCCGGGCGGTTCGGGTGGTCCAGGCCGGTCAGGTGGTTCAGGTGGTGATGGTGGCGACGGGTTCGAGGCCGTACGTGCGGGCGTAGCCGTTCTCGGTGCCGACGAGGAGGTCGACGACCTCGAAGTAGCGGTCCCAGAACGGCGTTTCACGCAGCGCGTCGATCAGGAGCCGATAGGCGTGATGGTCGTCGGCTTCCCACACCCAGACGTCGGTGACCCGCGCCGAGTAGAACTCGGTGTCGTAGAAGCGCGACCGGACGCCGGTGGTCCTGGCCTCGATCGTGGGCAGCACCTGGGTGGTGAAGGCTTCCACGCGTTGTTCGACGGTCAGGGCGAGCCACTCGGGTGTGGTCTTGACGAGCATGAACGCCGTGACCGGTGGTTCGGTTCGTTCCGTGGTCATCAGGGTTCCTCCAAAGGGGGTGGCGGGTGGTGGGCTTCAGGAGAGGACGGCGGGCTTGAGGGTCTGGGCGCACCACTGCTCGAAGCCGGTGGGGGAGGCGGTCTCCGGGGTGCGCGCGACGCCGGTGTCCAGGCCCTGGTCCTTGGCCCGCTTCATGTCGACGATGCCTTGGACGAATGCCTCGGTGAGGCCGTAGCCGACGAGGGTGGTGTGCAACTCGTCGAGCGGCTGGCGTTCGTAGCGCACGGGGCGGCCGAGCTGTTCGGTCATGATCCGGGCCAGGTCGTTGGGGGACAGGTCCTGCGGGCCGAGGACCGGGACGCTGCCGCTGCCGGTCCACGAGCGGTCCAGCAGCAGCCCGGCAGCCGCGGCCGCGATGTCGGCGGTGGCGACGAGCGGAGCCCTGCGGTCGGCGTCGGCGGAGTCGGTGAAGACGCCCTCCTCGCGGATCGAGTCGGCCTCCTCCAGGAGGTTCTCGAAGAAGGACGGGTTGGCCAGGGCCCGGTAGGCGACGCCGCTCTCCGCGATGAGGTCGTCCAGGGCGAGGGTGGCGGTGACGAGACCGGCCCGGTCGGCGAGCGGGGTGCCGCGGCCGAGCGCGGAGACGCCGACGACATGGCCGACGCCGTGGGCGGCGAACGCCTTCACGGCGGGTCCGCTGAAGCCGCTGTAGGCGTCCTGCGGGGTCGCGGCGGGGACCGGGGGGACGAGCCAGAAGACGGCGTCCGCACCCTCGAAGGCCCGGTCGACGACCTCGGCGTCACCGTGCGAGCCGACGACCACCTCGACGCGTCCGCGCGCCGCGTCCGGAAGCCGGGCGGGGTCGCGCACGATCACGCGCAGGTCCTCGCCCGCGGCGGGGGCGGACTCCAGGAGCCGGGAGAGCAGGTGGCGGCCGATGTTCCCGGTGGGAGCAGTAATGACGATCATGAAAACCTCGCAGGTCGTGCCGGTCGGTACACCCCCATCCTGCGAAGGAGCATGGTGTTGCCACAATGGGAACTTCAGCACGGAATCATTGACTGAAATGGAATGATGCTGGTGAACAGCCCGGATCCGTCCCTCGACGCCAACCTCGCCATCGCGCTGGACGCCCTGCTGGCCGAGCACAGCGTGACCCGGGCCGCCGCCCGCCTGCACACCTCGCCCGCCGCCATGAGCCGCACACTCGCCCGCCTGCGCCGCACCCTGCAGGACCCGCTGCTGGTCCGGGCCGGGCAGACCATGGTCCCCACCCCGCGCGCCCAGGAGCTGCGCGAGGAGGCCGCAGCCGTGGTGCAGCGCCTGGGAGCGCTGCTCAGCCCCGGGACCGGGGTCGACCCCGCCGTCCTGCGCAGCACCTTCACCCTGCAGACCGCCGACCTGGTCGGCGCGGCCCTGGCCCCCGGACTGCTGCGCCTGGCCGAGCAGGAGGCGCCGGGGGTCTCGTTCCGTCTCCGGGCCGAGGAGTTGGAGGCCGGCCCCGCGCTGCGCGACGGCCGGATCGACCTGGAGGTCGGGTCCATCGACCATGCGGACCCCGAGACCAGGGTCGAGGAACTCGTCAGCCTCCGGATGGTGGCGGCCGTACGGCCCGGCCATCCGCTGACCGAAGGACCCCTGACCCCGGCCCGGCTCGCCGCCGCCCAGCACGTCGCGGTCAGCCGCCGCGGCCGGTTCACCGGCCCCCTCGACACCGCTTTGGCCGCGCAGGACCTCGGGCGGCGGGTCGGCATCGTCGTCCCCAGCCACCTGGCCGCCATGACCCTTGCCGCGCGCAGCGACTTCGTCTGCCTGGTACCCGCCGCACTCCCCGGCGCCGCCCCCTCGCCGCTCACCGGCGACGCCGTCGCCCTCGGACTGCACCTGCTGGACATCCCGCTGGCACTGCCGCCCGTGACCATCGGCATGGCCTGGCACCCCCGCCATGCGGCCGACCGGGCCCACCACTGGCTCCGCAACGCCGTCCGCCGAACCCTGCGCACCCCCGGGAGTCCGACCGGCTGATGCCGGGCCGCTGACGGTGGCGCAGGTGGTCAGCGGGGGCGGTGGGCGATGACGGCGAACATCGTCACGGACAGGAGGAAGGCGCCCTGCTCGGCGGCGGAGGCGAGGTCGGCGTAGAGGCGGTCGCGCTGCTCCTCGGTGATCAGGTTCCGCCCGAGGGCCGCGGTGCCGAGTCCGTGGACGATCGGCCAGCTGACCGAGTGCGGGTCGTGCACGAGGACGTCGGAGCCGAGCTCGTCGACGGTCAGGCCCGCTGCGGCCAGCCAGCCCGCCAACTGGCGTCCGGCGTCGGGGGTGGCGGCGGTGCCCTGGGTGACGGCGGCCAGCGCGGGACGGACCTCCGGAGCGGCCGGGTGGAGCACGAAGGTGGCCCAGTCGGTGTCGAGCAGGGCCACCCGGCCGCCCGGGCGCAGCACCCGGGCGATCTCGGCGACGGCCCGCGCCGGATCGCTCAGGTGCTGCAGCACCCGCTCGCACCAGACCACGTCCAGGTCGGCGTCGGGCAGCGGCAGTGCGAGTGCGTCGCCGTCCAGGAACCGGGCCGGGCTGCCGGCGTCGGCGGCCCGCTGCTCGGCGACGGCACGCAGACCGGGGTGGGGTTCGAGGCCGGTCGCGACGCCGCCCGGGGCGACCGCCGCCGCCAGCACCCTGGTCTCCGAGCCGGTGCCGGAGCCGACGTCCACCGCCCGCTCGCCGGGTTGCGCGGCCAGGCGCGTGTGCGCCCATGCGCGCAGCCCGCGCACGCCGGGGTTGGCGGCCTGGGCGTCCAGCGCGGCGATCAGCCGCTCGGTGACCTCGGGGTCGGCGTTGGCCGCGTGAAACGCCGATGTGGGGCGCGAGTTGGTCATGGCGCCGACTATAGGCGGGCGCGTGCTGCGGGGACGGGGATCTCTCTGTCAGTCCCCCGCACTGGGGAAGCTGGCCGGACGGTAGTGGGGCTGCTGCTGACGGAAGGTCCGGGCCAGGTGGTGCTGCAGGCGGACGTGGCGGAACTGGTAGACCGCGCCGGTCTGGCGCAGCACGCCGCGGTGGTAGGCGTCGTCCAGGAAGGCCACCGTGTCCCAGGGGAGTCTGCCGGTCAGCGGCAGCCAGACCCGGGACAGCAGCGCCCACTGGCCCCAGGCGGTGAAGGCGAGGGCATAGGAGGCGGCACCGCCGATCCCGGCGACCGCACCGATCAGCAGACCGTCCGACAGTCGCCAGGTCAGGTGTCCGAGCACGCCGTCGAGCAGGACGACGACCAGCCGGCCGCCGGTGGCCACGATGAGGGCGAACAGCGGTGCCAGCACCAGGACCTGACGGCCCACCGTGGCACGGTTGGCCGCGAGCAGGCTGACCGGGGTGGCCGCGGAGGTGACGTCCACGGGCGCCTCCAGCGCGGAGGTCAGCCCGAAGACCAGGGCGGCCGCCAGGCCGAAGATCAGCCCGAAGCAGAGCATGTTGACGAGCGTGCCGTTGATGACGTCGGGATCGCTCAGCGGGAGCCCCCAGGACAGCGCGCGCTCCAGGCTGATCGCGCACGCGTAGCCGACGCCCATCACGGAGCCGCCGAGCAGCCCGTCCCGGAAGCGGACGGCGAAGGTGCGCAGCGGGCGGCGGCCGACGCCGCTCCGGGTGCCGGGCAGCCGCCAGCGCACCTGGGCCGGTTCGAAGACGGCCCCGCCGCCGTAGAGCATCATGGCCGCGTACACCAGGCCGAAGGCCAGGCCGGCGACCGGGCCCATCAGGATCCCCTGGAGCAGCACCTCGCCGATCCCGAGCCCGGTGAGCAGCAGGGAGAGCAGCCAGTCGGCCAGTGTGACGCACAGCGTGGTGGCCAGCACGACGACCAGCAGCCGGGTCGAGCGCCGCAGCGAGTCGCCGATCCGCCACCAGGCGAGGTCCTGCTGGTCGTGGTCGAGCCGGACCAGGTGGTGCGAGAGGTGGCCGAGCCACTGCTGGGCGCGCTGCGGCTCCCAACGGTGCGGCCGGCGCGGGCCCGTGGCCGCGGCCTGTTCGGGAACGCGGCGCCGGTAGACCGCCGGGACGAAGCCCGCCAGCAGGTGCTCCTCCAACGACCTGGCCGTGGGGAAGCGGGTGGCGTCCAGCAGTTCGGCCGGATCCCGGTCGGGCGTCCCGCTGTACATGGTGCGCGCCAGGATGACCATGAGCGGGGTGGTCAGCACCTCCGCGAGGTTGGCGCCCGCCGGGGTGTCACCGGCGCGCACGGCGGCCAGCACGCCCTCCCAGAGCGCCCCGCGCCCGCCGGCCCCGGGGCCGGCGCCGTGGGCCACCTCCCGGACGGTGCGCGGCAGGTAGCCGGCCAGGTCGTCCGGCGCGAGATCGGTCAGCTCGATGCCGGCGGCCCAGACCAGCGGTGCGCGGGCCGCCTGGACGGCCTCGGCGAACTCGGCCCGCCGACTGGTCAGGACGAGCGGCAGCGAGGTGGCGTTGAGCGCTTCCAGGGCCTCGCAGCGCAGTCCCTCCGCGATCTCGTCGAACCCGTCGAGCACCGGCAGCACGAGGTCGGCGTCGACCAGCGCGGCGGCCAGCGTCGAGCCGGCGGCGCTGCGGCGGGCCAGGTGGGGGTGGTCGCGCAGCAGCCGGGCGATCAGCCAGTCCCGCAGCGAGGTGGTGGTCGGGTCCCAGGCCCCGAGGCTGAAGACGACCGGTACCCGGCCGGGTGCGGCCCCCGCCCCGATGAAGTCCAGCACGAACCTGATGGTGAGGATCGACTTGCCCGAGCCGGCCCGGCCGAGCACCACCAGCCGCCCGGAGGAGATCCGCCGGTAGACCTCCGCCACGCTGCGCAGGTCGCCGCTCAGGTCCACCTGGCGCGGCACCGCCCCCGGCCCGAGGCGCTGGATGTTCTCCGAACGGTCCGTCAGACCGGCCGGCGCCGGCTGCCAGCGCACCGGCAGCGGGAACGGGTCGTGCACCTGGCGCTGCTCCTCCTCGCGCCGCCAGCGCCGCCGGATCTCGCGCGCCAGTTCCTGCACGGTGTCGGCGAGCGCGGCGGGGACGTGGACGGGCGGGGGCGGCGGCACGGGAGCCGGTGCGGGGTGCTCGGACGGGGACGCGGGTGCGGACCCGGACGCGGGCAGCACGCGTGCGGGTGCGGGCGCTGCGGGCTCCGGTGCGGCTGCCTGGGGCACCACCGCCGCCGACGCCGCCCCGGACGGCGCCCCGGACCCCGCCCTGGCGACCGCGTCCTGCTGCTGCGTTCCGGTGAGCGTGGCCGCCAGCCGCTGACGGTCCTCCGGCCCGACGTCCAGGGCGTCCGCCAGCAGGTTCACCGTGCCCAGCCGGTGATCGGCGGATCTGCCCGTCTCCAGCCGGCGGATGGTGCGGACGCTCACCCCGGAGCGCTCCGCCACCTGCTCCTGCGTCAGTCCCGATTGGTGGCGCAGTCGGCGCAACAGAGTGCCGAGCTGATCTGTCACCGGGTCAGCCTTCCTACTTGCCGGTACGGCCGCCGGTGAGCCTACCGTGACGGCCGGTCACCACCGGCCGGTCACCGATGGCCGGTGCCGTGGCCTGTCCGCCGAGCAGCACGGACGTGACGATCGACGGCGGGGTGGCCGCGTGGGCCGATGACGATCCCCACGTGGCGACGACCGAGGGAGCCGGCATGGCCTACCGCTACTGGTGCGGTGAGTGCGGTTTCAAGACGCCCTGGCTCAGCCAGGCCCAGGGCGAGCAGCAGCAGATCGAGCACTACGCCAGGCGCCACCCCGGCATTCCGCCCGGCGGCCACGTCGAAGCGAACCGAAGAAGGCCGAACGGAGGGCACGGCTGCCTCCCGCTGATGGTGATCGCCGTGCTGCTGCTGATCCTGGCGGCCGTCCGCCGCCGCCCGCCGGGGCCGTCGGCCTGACCGTCCGCCGGGGCCGTCGGCCTGACCGCGCGGCGGCCGCCGACGACCAACCACCGCACACCGACCGGCCGGTCGGCCTCGCACCCGGGTGACGAGGCCGGCGGCCGGCTCATCGAAGGGAACCGACAGGTGTCCGACACGAAGCTGCACAAGGTGATCAGCCGCTGCACGGCGGTCCTCGGGGTCGCCGCGCTGGCGCTGGCCGGCGCCGCCGCCGTACCGAGCGCCGCGCACGCCGACACCCCGCACCACTACTACGTCGAGATCGGCGGCACCGGTTCGGCGGTGGACGGTCCCGCCTGTACGTCCACCTACACCTACGCCAACCAGCACCTGGACGGCGGGATCCCGGTGCCGGTCTGCTACCCGGCCAGCGGCGGCCCGTTCGTCGGGAGCCACAACGAGATGCCGGCCCCGCTCGCGCCGAGCTTCGCCGACAGCGTGCAGCAGGGCTACCAGAACGCCCTGACCACGCTGCAGAACACCTACCGCGCGGACCCCACCGCCCGGTTCACCGTCGTCGGCTACTCCCAGGGCGCCTGGGTCGGCGACCTGCTGCTCCAGACGATCTCCGCCAACGGCACCACCGTGCCCCGCTCGCAGGTGGACGGGATGCTCTACTCCGACCCGAGGCAGCCCGGCACCGGCTTCTGGCACCTGCTCCCGGCAGGTGTCCCGCTGCCGCTGGTCGCGGTCTCCCCGGGGACCGGCCCGGTGGACTTCCCCGGCGTGCCGGTGCAGCGCTTCTGCATCCACACCGACGGCATCTGCGACGCGACCGGCCTGGACTCCTTCGCCGGCTTCCTCCAGCAGCACCCGCGCTACTGGCAGGACGGCAACGTGATGACCCGGACCATCGCCCAGGACGGCGGCAGCGGGATCGTCTGGCTCCCGGCCGAGGCCTGACCGGGGCTCGACGCGGGGGAGCGGGGCGACGGCCGGGCAGCGCGCTCCGGCCGGCGTCCCCGTGCTTCCGCACCGCATCAGCGACACCCACCTCGAAACCAGCGGTACCGACCTCGAAGGAGATCAGGATGTCCGTCACACCCCGCCCCGAGGGCGAGTTCACCCGGCGCTCCGTGCTCGGCGCCGGCCTGGCGCTGGGCGCCGGCCTCACCGTGGGCTCCGGCCTGCTGCGCGCCACGCCCGCCGCCGCGACCAACGGGATCGGCCAGACCGGCGCACCGCTGTGCCAGCAGCCCGGCGACTCCGCCGCCCGGGTGGGGCTGGGCAGCGGCGACCTCGGCATCCCCTACTACCGGGAGCACGACAAGACCTGGGGCTACGTCTTCGGCGACTCGAACGACGCGAACAACGGCTACATCGGCTCCCCGGTGATGCTCAACCAGGCGACCTTCGACCGCTCCGGGGCCACCCCGATCGGGTTCACCTACGCGATGCCGAACGGCAGCGCCGACCAACTGTTCCACTACACCCACGGGGTCGACAACGGCTACGGGGTGGAGAGCACCCGCATCCCCAACGACTGCATCGAGTTCGGCGGCCGGACCTACCTCCAGTACACCTCGGTGCACAACGGCATCGGCAGCTCCGACCTGCCGCCCGGCGAGGACGGCTCGTTGATGTCCGGGGTGGCCTACTCCGACGACTTCGGCGTGACCTGGACCGACTACCCCTACCACTGGGACGGCCAGTACCGCGGGGTGAACCAGTCCATGTACGGGATGTGGTCCTTCGCCGGCATCGACCCGGACGGCTGGCTCTACATCTTCTCCAAGCGCTGGAACGGCAGTCACAAGAACACCGCCGACCAGGGGGCGATCCAGCTGTTCCGGATCGACCCGGCCGAGTTCCGGGCCGGCAACTTCGGCGCCCAGCAGAACTGGGCCTACAACGGCAGCGGCTGGTACTGGGCCACCGACGGCACCCCGCCCACCCCGCTCTTCGCACCCGGCAACAACA
Organism: Kitasatospora sp. NBC_01302; assembly: GCF_035976515.1. Taxonomy (NCBI): domain Bacteria; kingdom Bacillati; phylum Actinomycetota; class Actinomycetes; order Kitasatosporales; family Streptomycetaceae; genus Kitasatospora; species Kitasatospora sp. NBC_01302. The sequence continues at coordinate 1,023,023 of NZ_CP108404.1, read as the reverse complement.
TCGGCGAGTTCTCCGTCAAGCGGATCGACAACACCTACTGCATGAGCTACCTCGACCTGGTGGACGGCTCGATCTGCACCCGCACCGCCCCCAGGCCCGACGCGGCGTGGTCCGCGCCGACCCCGCAGATCGTCGCGAACACCAGCTGGCCGCCGAACCACTGGCTGCGCCCGCAGCTCGACAGCCTGTACGGCGGCTACATCCACCCGGGCAGTGCGAGCGCCACCTCGCTGACGCTGATCGTCTCGCAGTGGACCCCGCAGGGCGCCTACCGGGTGCTGCAGTACGACGGCATCCGGCCGTAGCACCCGTGCCCGCGCCCGCTCCCGTGCCCGCAGGTGCTCCCGCGCGGAGCACGACCGTCGATGCGAAGGAACTCCCGTTGAAATTCGGCATCCTGGCCAGGGCGCTGACCTGCGTCCTGGCCCTCCTGGCCGCCGCCCTCACGGCGGCTGCACCGGCCACCGCCGCCACGGCCTCCGGTGACGGCGGCAGGACCGTGCGGTACCACGGCGTGAGCCTGCGGGTGCCGGCCGCCTGGCCGGTCGTCGACCTGGACCGGGCGCCCGGCAGCTGCGTGCGGTTCGACCGGCACGCCGTCTACCTGGGCCGTCCCGGGGCCGCCCAGGACTGCCCGTCCCACCTGCGCGGACGCAGCGAGGCGGTGCTGGTCCAGCCGGCCGCCGCGGGCACCGCCCAAGGCGCCCGGGCGGACACCGCCGCCCACGAGATCACCGTCACCACCGCGCATGTGACCGTCACCGCGACCTACGGCACCGACCGCGCGGCCGTGCAGGCGATCCTGGACAGCGCCGGCCTGCCCCGTCCCGGCCGGGCACCGGCGGAGCCCGCCGCCCCGGCCGGCCGCGCGGCGGGCGCGGCGACGAACGCCGCCGCGCCCGCCGCCATGGGCCCGGGCAGCACCAGCTTCACCGGCCAGGGCTTCGACCCCTGCGAGGCCCCGAGCTCCGCCGTCATGGGCAACTGGCTGAGCTCCTCGCCGTACGGCGCCATCGGTCTCTACATCGGCGGCGTCAACCGCAGTTGCGACCAGCCGAACCTGACCGCCGACTGGGTCGCCCACCAGGCCGCGGCCGGCTGGCACTTCTTCCCGCTCTACGTCGGCTACCAGGCCCCCGGCGCCTGCAGCGGCTGCGCCACGATCCCCTCGCCCGGGCAGGGCACGTCCGACGCCGACGACGCGATCGCCCAGCTCTCCTCCCTCGGCTTCCCCGCGGGCACGCCCGTCTTCATGGACTCCGAGGCCTACGCCCCCGCGTACAACGGCACGGTGCTCGACTACCTGTCCGCCTGGACCACCGAGTTGCACGCCCGCGGCTACCTGTCGGGGGTGTACGGCAGCATGGGCAGCACGATCGCCGACCTGGTGGCCAACTACAGCTCCGCGCCGATGCCGGACCTCATCGACTTCGCCTCCCTGCCGGGGGACGGGAGCACCAGCACCTCGGACCCGGCGATCCCCGACGACGAGTGGGCCGGTCACCAGCGCATCCACCAGTACACCAACGGTCATGACGAGACCTACGGCGGTGTGACCATCAGTCTGGACTCCGACTACCTCGACGTGCAGCCGGCGGCCCCCGGCGGCGGCTGGGACGACTTCGGCGACGGCCGCCAGAACCCGGCGGTCGGCCGGGAGGCGAACGGCGCGATGATCGCCTTCGCGGTCTCGCCGGACCAGCAGTCGCTCTCCTACCGCGAGCAGTCGGCCCCCTCCGGCGGCTGGGGCGCCTGGCAGCAGCTCGGCGGCCCGGTCGGCGGCCTGCCGGTGGTCGGCCGCGATCCCGACGGACGGCTTGAGCTGTTCGTGCTGGGCCCCGGCAAGAAGAACATCGCACACATCTGGCAGACCGCTCCGTCCGGCGGTTGGAGCAGCTGGGACGCCGGCTTCGGCGGCCCGGCGGGCGGCCTGTCGGTGGGTCGGAACGCGGACGGCCGCCTGGAGGTGTTCGCGGTGGCGCCCGACCTCGGCTCGATCTCGCACATCTGGCAGACCGCGCCGGGCGGTGGCTGGAGTGCCTGGAACGGTGACGGCGACGGTGCCTTCGGTGGGCCGGCGGGTGGGGTGCCGGTGGTGGGTCATGAGGCCGACGGGCGGATGGCGGTCTTCGTGCTGGGGCCGAACGGTTCGTCGGTGGCGGAGCGTGAGCAGGTGGCACCGTCGGCGGGCTGGGGTGCCTGGAACGGCTCGTTCGGCGGCGCGGCCAGTGGCGTGACGGTCGGTGAGAACGCGGACGGCCGGATGGAGGTGTTCGCGCTCGCTCCCGGTGGCGCGAACATCTCGCACATCTGGCAGACCGCGCCGAACGGCGGTTGGAGTGCCTGGAACGGTGACGGCGACGGTGCCTTCGGCGGGCCGGCGGGTGGGGTGCCGGTGGTGGGTCATGAGGCCGACGGGCGGATGGCGGTCTTCGTGCTGGGGCCGAACGGTTCGTCGGTGGCGGAGCGTGAGCAGGTGGCGCCGTCGGCGGGCTGGGGTGCCTGGAACGGCTCGTTCGGCGGCGCGGCGGCGACCGTGAACGTCAGTCACAACGCCGACGGCCGGATGGAGGTGTTCGCGCTCGCTCCCGGTGGCGCGAACATCTCGCACATCTGGCAGACCGCGCCGAACGGCGGCTGGAGCGCCTGGAACGGTGACGGCACGTTCGGCGGCCCCGCCTGGACCGGGGCGTGAATCCGGTGCGTCCGGTGAACCCTACGAGAGGAGTCGTTGAGACCATGAGGTCCACGTCCACCCACCCCGGACAGCCCCCGAGCCGGCGCGGCCCGGCAGCGGCGGTCCGCGCCCTGCTGACGGCCGTGGTGCTCGTCCTCGCCCTGGCGGGCACCGGCCTGGCCGGCGCCGGCCACGCAGCGGCGGATTCGGTGCTCGGCGGCCGGATCACCCGCAGCGAGATCATCTCGCGAGCCCAGTACTGGGTGGACAACCAGCCGGGACCCTACGACTCGAACGCCTACTCACCCGGCCCCGGCGGCGACTTCGACTACCGCCGCGACTGCTCGGGTTACGTCTCGATGGCCTGGCACCTCAACACCAACGCCTGGACCGGGTCGCTGTCGGACAGCTTCTCCACCGAGATCGCGCGCGGCGACCTGCGCCCCGGCGACGTCCTGGACGACTACAGCGACCACGTGCTCCTCTTCGACCAGTGGCTCGACGCCAACGGCGGTTTCTCCTACTACACCTTCGGCGCGACACCGGTCCAGCACCTGACCGCCAACATCAACGACGCCTCGCTCGACGGGCACCCCAACAGCGCCTACACCGCCCGCCGTTACAACAGCGTCATCGAGGACAGTGTCGCCAGGCCGCACCCCTACCCGTCCGGCCGCGTGGTGTCCGGCCGGGACGCCGACGGCCGGCTGGAGACCTTCGCGGCGGGCCCGGACGGCGTCTGGCACACCTGGCAGACGGCGGTCAACGGCGGCTGGTCGGAGTGGACCAACGTGGGCGGTCCGGCCGACGCACAGCTGGCGATCGCGCCGAACCAGGACGGCCGGCTCGAACTCTTCGCGGTGAACGGCTCCGAGCTGGACCACAGTTGGCAGAACGCGCCGAACGCCGACTGGTCCGCCTGGTCCCGGCTGGGCGGCGGCGGGACCAGGATCGCGGCCGGCAGCAACGCCGACGGCCGGATCGAGCTGTTCGCCTCCAGCGCGGCCGGCGTCTTCCACACCTGGCAGACCGCGCCGAACAGCGCCTTCGCCGACTGGGCGGGCGTGGGCGGTCCGGCCGACGCGCAGCTGCAGATGGAGAACGCGCCGGACGGCCGGCTGGAGGTGTTCGCGCTCTCGGCCACCACCTTCGGCCACCTCTACCAGAGCGCGGTCAACGGCGGCTGGTCGGCCTGGGAGGACTTCGGCGGCGGTGGCACGGGCCTGACGGTCGATCATGACGCCGACGGGCGTCTGGAGGTGTTCGCCTCCAGCGCCGCCGGAGTGTTCCACCGATGGCAGACCAGCTTCACCACCTGGTCGGACTGGGCCGCCACCGGCGGCGGGGCGACCGGCTCCGAACTCTCCTCGGCGCGGTCGGTCGACGGCCGGATCGAGGTGTTCGCGATCAACGGCAGCACCGCCACGCACCTCTGGCAGACCGGCGTGAACGGCGCCTGGTCCACCTGGGAGACCTTCGGCACCGGCGGCACCGGGATCACGGCGACCGACAACCAGGACGGCCGGATCGAGGTGTTCGGCACCAGCAGCACCGGCGTCCACCACCGGTGGCAGACCGGCTTCAGCACCTGGTCCGACTGGGCCTGGGTGAACTCCACGCCGGGCCCGTCCATGGCCTGAGCCCCGACCGGACGGCCCTGCGGCGCTGCGGCCCTGCCACGCGAACCCCGCGCGGCAGGGCCGCTCCGTCAGTTGTCGCGCGGGTACTGCCCGGAGCGCGGCTCGCGCTCGCGCTAGTGTTCGTGCGTGAGTCTTCACGTCGTCATCGGATTCGGGCCCGCCGGGGCCGCCACCGCACGGCTGCTGGCCGACCAGGGGCACGAGGTACGGGTGGTCACCAGGTCGGGCCGAAGCCCCGAGCCCGGCATCGAGCACATCGCGCTGGACGCGACCGACAGCACGCGCCTGACCGAGGTGGTGCGGGGCGCGGCCGCGGTGTACAGCTGCGCGGCGCCGCCCTACCACCGCTGGGCGAGTGACTGGCCGCCACTGGCCTCCTCGCTCTGCGCGGCGGCCGAGGCCGGTGGGGCCGTCCTGGTGATGCTCGGCAACCTCTACGGCTACGGCCCGGTGGACGGTCCGCTGACCGAGCGGCTGCCCCTCGCGGCGACCGGCACCAAGGGACGGGTGCGCGCCGCCCTGTGGGAGCAGGCCCGGAGCCTGCACGAGCAGGGCCGGATCCGGGCGGTCGAGCTGCGGGCCTCGGACTTCTTCGGGCCCGGCGTGACCGACGGCGGACATCTGGCCGTGCGGGTGATGCCCCGGCTGCTGCGCGGCAGGCCGGTCTCGGTGCTCGGCGATCCGAACGCCGCGCACAGCTGGAGCTACCTCCCCGACGTGGCCCGGGCGTTGGCGGAGCTCGCGGGCGCGGAGCAGGCCTGGGGACGGGCCTGGCACGTGCCGACCGAGCCCGCCCGCTCCGCCCGGGAGATGGTCGACCAGCTGGCCGCCGAGGCGGGTACGGGGCCGGTCGCGGTGCGCGGGCTGCCCTCGGCCGTGCTGGGCCTGGCCGCGCTCTTCTCCCCGCTGCTGCGCGAGTTGAAGGAGGTCCGCTACCAGTTCGAGGCGCCCTTCGTGATCGACGCGAGCGCTTACCAGGCGGCCTTCGCGGTGCGGGCCACGCCCCTCGACGCGCAGGTGACGGCGACCGTGGCGTGGTGGCGCGCGCGCCTGGCCGCGCCGCGCCGGACGACCGGCTGAGCGCCTGGCCGTCCCGCCCCATCACCAGTCCGAGCCACTGACCGTCCGACCCATCAGCCGTCCGACCCACTGGCCCGCCGCAGCTCGCGGCGGGCCTTCTCGTATGCGACGAAGCGGTCCACCGCCGCCGGTGGGCAGGCGCGAGCGTGTTCCGGTCGGCGTTCGGAGGGTTGACGTGGCCTCGGCACGGGGCGAAGGTGTCAGCAGCAAGGCCTGACATGCGACGTGTGATATTGCACAGTGATGTCCGGGCCTCGCTGTTCCGTGTCGCCGGGCGGGCGGGCCGGCCCCTGGATCCTCCGCAGTCGGGGCAGGCTCAAGAAATGTATGACGCGTGACATTGTACTGTCACTCGTCTGGTGGCAGGATGCACGTCAACCCCCCTGGCGTCACTTGATGTTCAGTCAACTCCCCCCACAGGAGAAGGGCTTTAGCAGTGCGTCTGCGCATACCGCTCCCCACCCTCATGGCCGGTGTCGTCGCCGGCTGTGCCACCGCCGCCACCCTGCTGCCGGCGCCCGCGCTGGCCGCAGCGGCACCGGCCGCCGCCCGGCCGCCGGCCGCGACCGCACCCGCGGCCGCCGCCTCCGCCGTCCCCAAGCCGCTCGGGCCGACCGTGGCCGCCGGATCCGACGACTTCGCCCCCGCCGCCGCCCCGCTGCCACCGGCCCTGCTCGGCCAGGCCGTGATGGGCCAGCCGGCCGGCACGGCCGTGCAGACCACGCCGCGTCCGGCCGCCTCCGCGCCCGTGCCCGCCAAGCCGAAAGCGGCCCGCGCCAATGGTGCGAAGGACACCCAGAGTTGCACCCCGGCCGACTTCGGCAGCCGGACCGGGTCCGGCCTGGTCTCCTTCGTGGAGGGCTCGACCACGGACTGCGTCAACACGCTCTTCAACGTCACCGGCACCGACGCGGGCAACATCTTCAAGGAACCGCAGATGCTCTCCGTCGCCCAGGCGTTCCAGAGCCTGGCGGCCGACTACACCGGCGACGACTCCACCGGCATCTGGCAGCTCGTGCTCTTCCTGCGGGCCGGCTACTACGTCCAGTCCTACAACGCCGGCGCCGTCGGCAGCTACGACGCCGCGCTCACCAGTGCGACCAAGGCCGGACTCGACGCCTTCTTCGCCGGGCAGCACTGGACCGACGTCAACGACAACAACGGCAGTGTGCTGTACGACGTACTGGTGCTGACCGACAGCGCGAACCTGCAGGGCGACTACCTGAAGGTCTACAAGCAGGTCCTGAGCGGCTACAACAACTCCTACAACGCCTTCCCCAAGCTGGTGAACGCGGTCAACTCCGTGCTGTCGGCGCCGTTGTGGCGGGGCAACTACAACCCGGACTTCGTCACCGCGGTCACCGCCGACCCGAGCATCCTGGGCACCCTCAGCACCTTCGCGCTGGGGCACGAGGACCTGCTCACCGGCCCGAACGCCTTCCTGGACGAGAACGCGGGCAACGACCTGGCCCGGATGTCCGGCGACAACGCCACCATCGAGGCGGCGGCCAGGCCGCTGGTCAAGGCGGTGCTCGACTCCGCCCGGATCACCGGCAGCACCGGCCCGCTCTACGTGCACACCGCCTACCAGGCGGACGCCTTCGACGGCGCCCAGTGCTCGTACTACAACACCTGCGACCTGCCGGCGAAGCTGACCGCCGCGATCCTGCCCGACACCCTGGTCTGCGACAACCGCACCATCGAGACCGAGGACCTCTCACCCGCCGACCTGGCGGCGGTCTGCACCAGCCTGCGCGGCGAGGACACCTTCTTCCACAACATGGTCAAGGACAACGGCCCGGTCCCCGGCCAGTACGACAAGACCATCACGCTGGGGATCTTCGCCAACCAGGCCGACTACGTGAACTACTCCTGGGCGATCTTCGGCAACTCCACCGACAACGGCGGCCAGACCGTCATGGACCCGACGGACCCGACCAACCAGGCCGTCTCGGTGATGTACCAGAAGTCCTGGAACGACGGCTTCACCGCCAACGTGTGGAACCTGAACCACGAGTACACGCACTACATGGACGGCATCTACGACATGAAGGGCAACTTCACCACCGAGACGTCCGTCCCGGACATCTGGTGGATCGAAGGGGTCGCCGAGTACGAGTCCTACGCCTACCGCGGCACCACCGACACCCAGGCGATGCAGGAGGCGGCCAACCACACCTACAAGCTCAGCACGATCTTCCAGAACACCTACGACAACTCGGACTCGACCCGCGTCTACCCGTGGGGCTACCTCGCCGTCCGGTACATGTTCGAGAAGCACCCCGCCGACGTCACCAACATGCTGAACCACTTCCGCGCCGGTGATTTCCAGGGCGCCTACGCGGTCTACAACAGCATCGGCACCGCCTACGACGCCGACTTCGACAGCTGGCTCACCAGCTGCGCCGCCGGCGCCTGCTACGCCGAGGGCCCGACGGCGCTGTTCGACGCCTCGGTCAACGGGGCCACGGTCAGCCTGAGCGACAAGTCGGTCGAGACCGCCAGTTCGGACAGGATCACCTCCTGGCACTGGACCTTCGGCGACGGCACCTCCTCCGACCAGCAGAACCCGACCCACACCTACGCGGCGGCCGGCACCTACACGGTCGCCCTGACGGCCACCGACAGCAGCGGCAAGAGCGCCAGCACCCCGGCCTCGGTCACCGTGACCACCGGTGGCACCACCACCCTGCCCACCTGCACCGACGCGCGCACCGACGCGATGGGCCAGAACTGCTCCCGCTCCGGCCGCGCCGAGAGCGCCGGCAACCTGGACTACCTGTACATCTACCTGCCGGCCGGCACCACCACGCTGAAGGTCTCGACCTCCGGCGGGACCGGCAGCGCCTCGCTCTACTACGACCCGAACACCTGGGCCTCGCCGAGCACCTTCACCGCCTCGTCCACCACCCCCGGTAGCACCGCCCAGTCCCTCACCGTCACCAACACGACGGCCGGGTACCGCTACCTCAGCCTCTACGCCAACACCGACTTCAGCGGTGTGACGGTCAGCACCCAGTACTGACCCGGCGCCACCTGGGCGGGCACGGCGACGGCGGCGGCCGTGGCCGTGCCCGTCCGGCGTTCCCCGGCCCCTGACGGACCGTCAGTCCGGGGCGGGGTGCCCGGCCGCCCGCGCGGAGGTGTCCACGCGGTGGCCGCCCGCCGCCGCGGACCTGCGATCATGGGGGCATGGTGGAACGAATCATCGCAGCGTGTGACGGAGCGGCCAAGGGCAACCCCGGGCCGGCGGCCTGGGCCTTCGTGGTGGCGGACAGCGCGGGCGTCCCGCAGCGCTGGCAGGCCGGCGCGCTCGGGCACAGCACCAACAACATCGGCGAACTCACGGCGCTGGAGCAGCTGTTGGCCGCCACGGATCCCGGCACGCCGCTGGAGGTCCGGCTCGACAGCACCTACACCCGGGACGCGGTGACCAAGTGGCTGGCCGGCTGGAAGCGCAACGGCTTCAAGACCGCCGCCGGCAAGCCGGTGGCCAACCGCGAGCTGATCCAGCGCATCGACGCCCTGCTCCAGGGCCGGGACGTCACCTTCGTGTACGTTCCGGCCCACCAGGTGGGCGGTGACCCGCTCAACGCGATCGCCGACCAGGCCGCCAGCGACGCCGCCCGCTCCCAGCAGAACGCCGGCGGCACCGCGGCCGACCTCCCGGTGCCGGACCCGGCCGCCGCCACCGCCGCGCCGCGCGCCGCCCGGTCCGGCGCGTCGTCGGGCGGTGCGTCGGGTGGTGCGTCCGGCGCCAGGCGCGGCTCCGGCGGCGGCTCGCGCACGCTGGCCGCGCGGTTCCCCGGCACCTGCCCGTGCAGCCGCCCGTACGGCAAGGGCGACACGATCACCAAGGTCGGCAGCAGCTGGGGACACCCGGAGTGCGCGACGGCGCAGCCGCGGGCCTGACCCGTACCCGAAAAGCTGGGGTGCCGCCCCGGGATCCCGCCGACCGGGCGGGGCCCTGGGGCGGCCCGGCACGGCGGCGCGGTCGGGGCGGCGGTGCTGGTGGGAAGACGCGCAGGGCGTCCTTCTCCGTGCGGCGGCAGGGCGATCGCATACGCGTGCCGCGGGCGGTATACCAGCCGGGTGGCGCAGCCCCTGCTGGCGCCCCGGGCGCGCAGGGCGCAGCGTGGAGGAGGACACCCAGGCGAGCGAGGTGATGGCGGTGGCGGGACAGGAAGGCGCCCTCGGACCGGAGGGCACGCTCAAGGTGGTGGTCGGCGTCGACGGCTCTGCGTCGTCGCGGGCGGCCGTCCGCTGGGCGATCGGCTACGCGAAGCTGATCGGCGCGGTGGTCGAGGCCGTGGGGGTGGTGGAGCTCCCGATGAACTACGGCTGGTCGGCGCCGGTGGTCGACACCTCGCTCGACGAGGACACGGCCCAGCGCAACTTCCGCCAGGAACTGGACGCCGTGCTGCCCGCCGCGCTGGGGGAGGGGCAGCCGGTGGAGGTGCGGGAGCTGCTGGTGCGCGGAAACCCGGCCGAGGCGCTGATCGAGGCTTCGCGGGACGCGCAGGTGCTGGTGGTCGGCAGCCGCGGTCACGGGACCTTCGCACGGGCGATGCTCGGCTCGGTCAGCCAGCGGTGCGCGCAGCACGCGCCGTGCCCGGTGGTGATCGTCCGGCCGGGGTAGGCCCGAGTAGGCCCGGGTGACCCCGAGCAGCCGAGACCGGGAGGAGCGAACGCCATGACCAGGACCCACCCCAGGACCGACCCCGCCCGCCGGTTCGCCCGCCGCTGGCCGGCCGTGGTGAGCGTGCTGCTCGTCGTGGCGGCACTGGTGCTGCTGATCGTGCTGCTGGCCACCTTCCCGCTGTCGTCCAGCTGAGCCGCGCTCGCGACGGCGGGTGGTGGCCCGTGCTGCTCAGGTGCTCAGAGGGACAGGCAGGGTTCCCCGATCTTGTCGAAGTGGCCGTTGACGCCGTCCCAGCCGACCACGCAGTAGTTGCCGGCGTCGGCGTGCACCCGCCAGGAGGACCCACCGGCCACGTCGCCGGCCCCGAACGTGCCGTCCCGGCCGTTGAGTTCGTGCCCGCTGGGCTGGAGCAGCTGGAAGTGGCCCGTGAAGGTGCGGTCGTAGGCCCACGCCTTGACGGTCACCGTGCCGGTGGTGCCGTCGATGGCCATGCAGACGTCGCCGTTGCAACCGCTGTTGTCGCGGAGCTGGGCGGGGGCGACGGTGGCCGAGGCCGTCGGCGCCACCACGGTCGTGCCGGCCAGCGCCAGTGCCGCGGCCGCCAGGGACAGGATGCTGGAACGCACGGGTCTCCTCCGTTGCTCGGTGTCGTGCTCGATGCCTTGCACGATGGCTGAAGTGGCCCTGCGCCATGGGCCGCAGGGCGTTGCCACCGTAGCGAGCGACACCGCCGCCACGGGGTGAGGCGCACCAGGCGCGCCGTGGTCGGCGGCCCTACATCACCCGTCCGTGGAACGGGGCACCGAGCAGGCGGAGAGCTGGGAGCAGGCGCAGCCTCAGGGCACCGGGCGCACGGCGGTGGGGGAGAGCGAGTCCTGGTGCCCGGTGGTGGCGAGCATCCGTATCTCGCCCCGGTCGCTGATCTCGGCCCGGACGGCGCCGCTCGGGTCGGCGTAGATCGGGTGGCCGCCCGGCCCGGTGGCGCCGGTCGGGCGGACCGTGACGACATCCTGATCGTCCTCGCCGGGGCCGTGCGGGTCGTGGGCGAAGACGAGTTCGTAGGCTTCGGCCATCGGAGGCCTCCCTGATCGGCTGAGGGCTGTTCGACCTGGCCGATCGGCTCGGACTGATCGGCTCGGGCGGTGCCCGGGGCGCGGGTCCCTCTAGCCACGGTAGTGCCCGGGCCGCGCTCCTGGGCTGTGCTGCGCTGCACCGGGCTGCGGGGCCGGGCCACGGGGCAGGGCAGCCGGAGCGGCTACGCGCTCCGGTCGGTGAGCGGGTGTCGCGCCCGGCTGACGGCCTCGCGAACCGCCAGGGCCGGGCTGGTCAGGACCGGGACCGGGAGGTCGGCGAGCAGGGCGGCGGCGGGTGCCATCGAGGCCTGGGCGAGGAGCACCACGTCGACGGCTCCGGCCGCGGCGCGGACCCGGTCGGCGACGGCGGCGTGGTAGCCGGGCAGGTCGCCGGCCTCGAAGAGCGGCCAGGCCGCCGGGCAGGCGATCTCGACCACGCGGTCGCCGGCACCGACCTCGGCCAGCAGCGCGCGGGTCGGGGCCAGGGTGGACTCGACGGCGTACCCGACACCGATCCGCGGATACCGGGCGGCGGCCTCGGCCATCGGCCGGTCGATCCGCACGACGTTCGGGGCGGCCTGCTCGGCGGCCCCCGCGATCGTCGAGCAGGTGCAGACGACCACCTCGGCCCCGGCGGCGCCCAGCTCGCCGAGCCGGGCCCGCAACCCGTCCTGGTAGGGCCGGCCCGCGCGGGCGTCGGCGAGCAGGCCCGGGTCCACCACGTGCCGGTCGGCGATCCCGGGGGCGAGTTCGCGCAGCAGGGCGCGGAAGGCGGGCACGTGCACGTCGGCGGTGTGCAGGAATCCGATGGTGGTCACGCGGCCCATGATGCCGTACGGGCCGGGGCGGAGACCCGTCCCCGGCGGCCTGTCCCGGCGTCCCGTCCCCGGCGGGCCGTCAGGTGCGGGCGCCCTTGGTGTAGCGGCCCGGGGTGGTGCCGATGACGCGTTTGAAGTGCCGGGTGAGGTGCGCCTGGTCGTAGAAGCCCGTGGCGGTGGCCACCTCGCGCGGCGACTGCCCGTCCAGCAGCAGGCGGCGGGCCAGGTCGACCCGGCGGGAGACCAGGTACTGGTGCGGGGCGATGCCGAAGGCCGCGCTGAAGGCGCGCACCAGATGGGCCGGGTGGGCGTGCAGCAGACCGGCGGCCCGCTCCAGGGTGAGGCCCTCGACCAGCCGCTCGTCCAGCAGCTCCCGCAGGCCGCCCGCGATGCCGCCACCGCCCTGCGGCTGCCCGAAGGCCGGGCTGGGGCGCAGGTGGCCGCGCAGCCGCTCGCCGATCAGGGCCAGGCGGCTCTCCGCCTCCAACTCCTCGCCCCGGTGGGCGAGGGCCGTGTGCAGGCGGGCGACCCGGTCGCGCAGCAGCGGATCGGCGAGGTCCGGGCCGTCCACCGCCGCACCGATGAACCGCTCGTCCAACTGCGTCATGTCGAGGTACAGCACGCGCTTGCGGAACCCCTGCGCGGTGGCGGGTGAGCCGTTGTGCGGCACCTGCGGCGGCAGCAGGCTCACGGTGCCGTCCGGGGTGCCGTGCCGGTGGCCGTCCAGGTCGTAGCGGACCGCCCCGTCGTCGACGATCAGCAGCGTCCAGGCGTCGTGGACGTGCATCGGGTAGGAGTGCTCGGTGAAGCGGGCGTGGAGCACCTCCACGACACCCGGGACCGACGGGTGCCAGGCGGTGAGCTGTGCTGCGGTGCGTTCCTGTCCCGGTGCCACGCGAGGAACGTACAAGACCGCGGAGCCGGGCACCCGGCAGTCTCGGTGCATGAGATCCACGAACGAGACCGAGTCCGCCAGCGCCAGCGCCCCCACCAGCGCCACCGCCCCCACCAGCGCCACCGTCGTCGGCGAGGCCGCCGCCGTCCCCGTCCGCTTCGACACCAGGATCGCCGTGCTGCTCCGCGACGACCTGGAGCCCTGGCAGCGGCTGAACGTGACCGCCTTCCTGGTCAGCGGGCTCGGCACGGTGGCCCCCGAGGTGATCGGCGAGCCGTACCGGGACGCCGACGGCACCGGCTACCTGCCGATGTTCCGCCAGCCCGTGCTGGTCTTCGAAGGGGCGAAGGAGACCCTGGCCGCCGGGCACGCCCGTGCGCTGTCCCGTGCGCTGCCGGTGGCCGTGTTCACCTCGGACCTGTTCGGCACCGGCAACGACCGGGACAACCGGGCGGCGGTGCGGGCCGTGGGCCGCGACGGACTCGATCTCGTGGGCATGGCCGTGTACGGGCCGCGCAACGCCGTGGACAAGGTGCTCAAGGGGGCGCACATGCACCCCTGAGTCCGCGGCGCCGCCGCGGTGGCCCCACCCCCGTGCGGGCCACCGCGGCGGCGCCGTGCCGGCGGTGGTGCGTGCCGCCAGGTGGGGCGAGGGTACGGGCGCCTGGCGCGCCGGGGTACCCCGACGCGTGCACAGCGCCGGCCGCCGCGGGTACCACCGATGCACATCCGCCCAGGTGGGGACAGGTGGAAGCGGGATCGGCCGGGGGCGTCAGTGCGGCTCGGCCGCTGCCTCCTTCGACGGCCCGATGGCGCCGACGGCCAGCAGGCTCAGGACCAGGTCGTGCGGGCCCGAGGGGGAGAGCAGATCGCGTTGCAGCAGCCGGTCGGCGGCCTTCAGGTGGTCGCGGACCGTGTCGGGGTAGAGCCCCAGCCGGGCAGCCGCGCGCTCCACCCGGGTGTTGCAGCCGACCCAGGTCAGCAGGGTGCGCCGCAGGTCACGCCCGTCCTGCGCGAGCGGGGCCAGCCACCGCTGCGCCCAGCCGCGCGCCGGGTCGGCGGCCAGCAGCCGCGCCAGCGGGACGGGCCGCTCGGCGAGGGTGCCGCTCGGCGGCTCGGACGCGGTCTGCAGCTGCAGGGCGAGGTCCAGCCGGGCGCGGGTCAGCACGTCGCCCAGGTCCAGCGCGAGCAGGGCCGCCGCGCGCTTGCGGGTGCCCGAGACCGTGTTGCGGTGCCGGCCGGTGAGGCGGGCCGCGCCCGTCACCCCGAACTCCAGGACCAGCCGCAGGGTGTCGAGCAGCGGTTCGCGCTCACCGCGGGGCAGCGCCAGGGCCGGCCCCAGCAGCGCGTCCGCCCACGGCCGGGCCCGCTGGTCGAGCACCTCCACCAGCTCGATCCGCGCTCCGCCCAGGGCCACCCGCTCGGCCAGCTGCCGGGCCACCGCCAACGCCCGTGCGGCGTCCCGGTAGGACTGCGCGGTCGCTGCCAGCGGTGCGGTGCCGCTGCCGCCGAGGTAGCGGTCGGGGCGGGCGGCGACGACCCCGCGCAGCCGCGCGCGGACGGTGTCCCAGTCGGCGCCCGGGCGGGCGTCGCCGTGCACCGGCGCCACGATGATCACGTTCCCGTCGTAGACCGGGCAGCGCACCACCAGCGCCGCGCCGACCGTGGCCGCGCCGCACTCCGCCACCGCGCCCTCGCGGTCCTCGGGCCGCCCTTGCAGGATCAGCACCCGAGCCTGCTCGGCGTCCAGCAGCCCGGGGTCGACGCTGGCGGCGGTCCGCTGGGCCAGCAGCAGTTCACCGCCCATCAGCATCTGCAGCACGCCCACCCGCGCGGCGGCCAGCAGCCGGTGCGCCCGCAGCTCCCGGGCGTTCGCCTCCCGGAGCCGCAGGAGCAGCGGCAGCAGGTCGGCCGCACCGGCCATCGCGTGCGTCAGCCCCGGGTCGAACGGTGCCGTCCGCCGCACGGCCAGCACCGGGCGCGGCGGGTGCTGGCCGTGCGGCGGACGGCGCAGCTGCCCGGAGCCGAGGTCCAGGCCGGCCGCGTCCAGCTCGCCGGCGCGGACGCGGGCGATGCTCGGTGCGGCCTCCGGCGGCAGCTCCCGGGCCCCGGCGGGTGCCTGGGCCGTCGGGGCGCCGGTGGCGGCGATCAGCACGACCTCGCCGGCGACCGTGCGGGCGAGCCAGTCCAGCACCGCCTGCACCTCGCCGTCGACGCCGGTACCGTCGCCGTCACCGCTGCCGCCGTGCATGCCCTGACCGCCGTGCCCGCCCTGCCCGCCGTTGGCGTCGGACCGGCCGCGCAGCCGGGCGAGAAGTTCGCCCGGCAGCCGGGCACCGGCCTGCGCGGCCCGGTGGCGCTCGTCGCTGACGGCCTGCGCGACCTGCGGCCAGTCGACGCCCTCGGGGACGGCGAGGAGCGGGAGCGCGACCCGCTCCGCCGCCGCGGCCAGCACCGCCGGGGCCGACCGGCCGTCAGGACCGGCCGGGCAGGCGAGCCCGGCCACCCGCCGCTCCGTCAGCCGCCGGAGCAGCAGTTCGGCGCCCACCGGGTCGAGCGTCCCCGCGGCGCCGGGCGGCAGCAGCACCAGCACGTCCCGCAGGTCCAGCTCGGCCGACGGCAGTGCCAGGCTCGCGTCCAGTGGTCGCACGCCGCGCACCGGCCGGTCGGCGAACCGCTCGGGAACGCCGCTCGGCCGGGCCGGACCCAGCGAGCGGCTCAGCGAGGACAGGGTCGGGCCGGCCACCGCCGCCCCCGGCCGGACGCCGCGAGCCTCGCCCCCGCCCGCAACGCCCACGTCCACCGGCACATCGGTGCCCACCGGCACATCAGCGTCCACCGGCACATCCACGACCCATGATCCCCTGGCTCGAGCCACGAGCGGCGTCCGCACGTACGACCCGCCCCTCCCGCATGCCGCCCACCGGGTCGATGGCGGCAGCCCAGCCTGCTCCGGAACCGGCCGCCGACGCAAGCCCGGGAGTGCGGGCGGGCAGGCCGCCGCAGGGCCGGCGGCGTGCGGCCGGACTCGGCCGTGCCCTCGAACGCGCCTTCGTCTAGCACGACTTCGCTGCACCCGGTGACGCTTCCCGGGACAGACCCCTCGCATGAGCGAACCTGGCGGCGATGCCGGTACGACAAGTCCGGGGCGTGGCAAGTCTGGTGCCAGCGCCGGTCCGGCCGATCGGGGCGGCGGGGGCGTGGGGCGGCTGGTCCGCACTGCCTGCCACTGGTGTGCGAAATGACTGGAACGACCCGAAAGAAAGTGTCAAATCAGCTTTGGTGCAAGAGTTTTGAGATTTAGTCAGAAATATTCCGAACCGGCTATGCTGCTCGCCGCCGGAGCCGGTTCCGATCCGTCCCTCCCCGTACGCTTCGATCGCTCTTGAGGATGCTGAATGCTTGCTGGAACGTCACCCGGAAGCCGGCGCTCCGCTCCCGTGCTCGTGTGGCTGCTGCCCACGGTCGTGACGGTGGCGGCGGCCGTCCTCGCCGCCTCGGTGGTCTCCCCCGACGCCCGCGAGGGCGTGGTCTGGTGCGGAGTGCTGGCCGTCGTGGGGGTGGTGGCGGTGGCCGTCGAGACCGCGCGCCGGGGGCGTGCGATGGTGGGGCTGCGCGAGCGGGCCGCGCGGCTGGAGCAGGAGCTGCGCCACCGGCTGGCCCGGCAGGAGAGCGAGACGCTCCGGCTGGCGAGGACCGACCTGCCCGACGCGGTCGCCCGGCTGCAGCGCGGCGGTTTCATCGAGGACGTGCTCAAGGTCTACCAGGCCCACGACCCCGCGGTGGGCGCGGAGTTCCAGGCCGCCCGGCTGGCCGTGCTGCGCTCGGTCCTGGAGGCGGTCGACAACGAGGAGAACATGCGCGAGTCCGCGCAGCGGGCCTTCGTGAACATCGCCCGCCGGGTGCAGGCGATCATCCACCGGCAGGCCCAGGACCTGCGGGAGATGGAGGACCGGCACGGCAACGACCCCGCCGTCTTCGACGACCTGCTGCGCCTGGACCACGGCAACGCGCTGGTCGGACGCCTGGCCGACAGCATCGCCGTGCTCGGCGGCGCCCGCCCCGGGCGGCAGTGGAGCAGGGCGGTGCCGCTGTACAGCGTGCTGCGCGGCGGCATGTCGCGGATCCTGGAGTACCCGCGGGTCGAGCTCCACCCGGTCTCGGCGGTGGCCGTGGTCGGACCGGCGGTCGAGCCGCTCATCCACGCGGTCGCCGAACTGCTGGACAACGCCACCCGGTACTCCCCGCCGCAGACCAAGGTGCATCTGACCGCCGCCGAGGTGCAGACCGGCATAGCGATCGAGATCGAGGACGGCGGCCTCAGCCTCAGCGAGGAGGGCCGGGCCCGCGCCGAGCGGATGATCGAGGAGGCCCGGGCCGGCATCGACCTCAACGACCTCGGCGAGACCCCGCGGCTCGGCCTGGCCGTGGTCGGCCGGCTGGCGAAGGCCTACGGGTTCCAGGTCTCGCTGCGCCCCTCCGCCTACGGCGGCGTTCGCGCGGTGCTGATCGTGCCGCAGGAGTACCTCACCACCGCGCCCGCCACCGGCCTGGCCCACGGCATCGGCGTCACCGGCGGGCCCCGGGACGCGACGGGGACGCGGCGGCGGTCGGCCACGCTGCCGGGCTTCTCGGCCCGGCCCGCCTTCGGCACCACCGCGGCGGCCCGGCCGGGGCCGTCCCACCAGGACGACGACGTCCCGGTGGTCACCGAGCGCACCGCGAACGGCCTGCCGCAGCGCCGCCGGCACGCCGCGCCGTTCCGGATGAGCACGGGCCAGGCACCCCGGACCGGCGCCGCCGGGACCCCGAAGGCCGCCGAGCCGGCCAAGGAGGTCCAGCCCGGTCTGTGGCTGGCCGCGTTCACCGAGGGCGTGAACGGCCACACCAGTAGCGAAGAGTCGGCAGAGAAGGGCGAGCAGTGATTCAGCAGCGGACCAACATGGACTGGATGCTCAAGGACCTGGCGGACAGCGTCCCGTGCCTCCGTCACATCATCGTGCTCTCCGCCGACGGCCTGCGGATGGCCCAGCACGGCACCTGCACCGACACCGCCGACCGGCTGGCCGCGGCCTGCGCCGGCCTGCAGAGCCTGGCCGCGGCGGTGGGGCAGGAGTTCCCCGAGGGCGACGGCCGGATGCGGCTGGTGGTGATCGAGGTGAGCGGCGGGTTCTTCTACCTGATGGCGGCCGGTGCCCGCGCCTTCCTCGCGGTGCTGGCCGACGAGGGTGTGGACGCCGGCCTGGTGGGCCAGCGGATGCGGGACCTGGTCGCCCGGATCGGCGAGCACCTCAGCACGCCCGCGCGCAAGGGCGAGGTCGCGTGAGCCGGCGGTGCGGACCGCCGAGCGTGCCGAGGCGGTCGCATGAGCACACCTGAACGCGGCGAGGGCGGCATCCCCGAACGCCTCTACGTGATCACCCGTGGCCGCAGCGGCCTGGCCGACCAGACCACGTTCGACCTGGTCACACTGATCGTCGCGCGGGCCGAACCGACGCCGGCGATGCCGCCGGAGCACGCGGCGATCCTGCGGATCTGCGGTTCGCCGCTGTCCGTGGCCGAGATCTCCGCCTACCTGCGGCTGCCGGCCAGCGTGGTCACCGTGCTGCTGACCGACCTCCTCACCGAGGAGCGGATCGAGGCCCGCGCGTGCGTCCCGCAGGCGATCCTGCCCGAGCGCGCCCTGTTGGAGGCGGTGATCAGTGGACTACAGCGACTCTGAGCGGGTGCCCGACGGCACCGGGCCGGTGGCGGTGGCACCGCAGGGACCCGCCGTGGGGCCGCAGGACGAGGACCTGCTCCCGGACTCGGCCACCATGGCGGTCAAGGTCGTGATCGTGGGCGGCTTCGGCGTCGGCAAGACGACCCTGGTCGGCTCGGTGAGCGAGATCCGCCCGCTGACCACCGAGGAGACGATGACGCAGGCCGGGGAGGGCGTCGACGACCTCTCCGGGGTCGAGCGCAAGACCCGCACCACGGTCGCGATGGACTTCGGCCGGATCAGCATCAGCGAGGAGCTGGTGCTGTACGTCTTCGGCACGCCCGGGCAGGAGCGGTTCTGGTTCCTCTGGAACGGGCTGTTCGAGGGGGCCCTCGGCGCGGTCGTGCTGGTCGACACCCGCCGGCTGGAGGTCAGCTTCGACGTGATCGGGCGGCTGGAGGACCGCGGCGTGCCGTTCGTCGTCGCGGTGAACACCTTCCCCGAGTCCCCGAGTTATCCGACGGAGGAGCTGCGCACCGCCCTCGACCTGCCGGCGGAGGTGCCGATCGTCGCCTGCGACGCGCGGACCCGCGAATCCAGCCGGGACGTCCTGATGGCCCTGATGCACTACCTGTACACCCTCTCGGCCCCGCCCACGCGGTGACCGCGCCACCCTGGCCGGCACGCTCGACGACCGCCTCGCGCTGACCCCGGAGATACCGTGACCACCCCGTTTTCTGACGACGCTCCCCTCACCCCGCCGCCGGGCTGCCCCGCCCACGGGCTCGACGCCGCCGGGTACGACAGCGGGTTCGACCCAGGCTTCGACACCGACGGACTCGGCGTCGGCGGGTTCGCTGCCGACGGGTTCGCCGTCGCCGGACTCGCCGCAGGCGGAATCGAGACAGCCGGGCGCGGCGCAGGCGGCCTGCGGCGGCTCTACGGGCCCGAGGCCGAGGCCGACCCGGTGGGCCTGTACGAGAAGCTGCGGGCCGAGTACGGCGAGGTGGCGCCCGTACTGCTGCACGGCGACCTGCCGGCCTGGCTGATCGTCGGCCACTCCGCGAACCTCACCGCGATGCGCACGCCCTCCCGGTTCTCCCGCGACTCGCGCCGCTGGCGGGCCTTCCAGGAGGGGCAGGTCGCCCCGGACTCCCCGCTGATGCCGGTGATCGCCTGGCAGCCGCTGTGCGTGTTCGCGGACGGCGAGGAGCACCGGCGGCTGCGCCAGGCGGTCACCGACAGCCTGAACCGCTTCGACCGGCGCGGGATCCGGCGCCACGTCACCCGCTTCACCGACCAGCTGGTCCAGGACTTCGGCCCCACCGGCCGGGCCGAGCTGGTCTCCCAGTTCGCCGAGCACCTGCCGATGCTGGTGATGACCCAACTGGTCGGCATGCCCGAGGAGTACGGCCCCCGGCTGGTGGAGGCGGCCCGGGACCTGATGAAGGGCACCGAGACGGCGATCGCGAGCAACGACTACGTGGTCGCCACGCTGCGCCGGATGATGGACCGCAAGCGGGTGGCGCCCGGCGCCGACCTGGTGTCCTGGCTGATGCAGCACAGCGCCGGGCTCAGCGACGACGAGGTGCTGGAGCACCTGCGGGTGGTGCTGCTCGCCGCCAACGAGACGACCGTCAACCTGATCGCGGACACCCTGAAGATGGTCCTCACCGACCAGCGGTTCCGGGCCCATCTGTCGGGCGGTCAGATGACCCTGTCCGAGGCGCTGGACCAGGTGCTGTGGGACTCCCCGCCGATGTCGCTGGTCGCGGGCCGCTGGGCCACCGGGGACACCGAGCTCGGCGGGCGGCGGATCAAGGAGGGCGACATGCTGCTGCTCGGCCTGGCGGCCGGCAACGCCGACCCGGTCGTCCGCCCCGACCTGTCGACGCCGCTGCACGGCAACCGCTCCCACCTGTCCTTCGGCAGCGGCCCGCACGAGTGCCCCGGCCAGGACATCGGCCGGGCGATCGCGGAGACCGGCATCGACATCCTGCTCACCCGGCTGCCGGACATCCAACTCGCCGTCGAGGAGGAGGAGCTGACCTACACCTCCGCCTGGATCTCCCGTCACCTGGCCGGGCTGCCGGTGTACTTCGAGCCGCGCACGCCCGACGAGGAGGAGCCGCCGCCGGCGCTCGGGGCGGACGCGCCCGCGCTGCCGCGGCTGCCGCAGGCCGCGCCGGGCGTCGCCGGGACCGTCGGCATCCCCCGGCAGCGGCGCGGCTGGTGGCGCACGCTGACCGGGCTGTTCCGCCGCTGACGGCGGCGCCCACCCCCCGGGGGCGGGCCGTACGGTGGTCAGGGCTGGTCGTACCAGGAGAACGCGGCGATCCGCCAGCCCTCCGGGGTGCGGACGAACTGGAAGGTCTTGGTCCCCACCCCCTCGTACGGCTCGCCGTCCAGGGTCCCGGACTTGCGGTACTCGCCGAACCGGCAGGCGATGTCGCCCGCGATGTCGGTGCGCTCGGAGGTCTCCCACTCGGAGAACTCGACCAGCCGCCCCTCGCTCAGCAGCTGCCGGCGGGGCTCGATGAACTCCTCCACCGTGTAGACGGTGAAGTGCGCACCGGTGTTGACGATCACCCCGCTCGGCAGCATCAGCCGGCGGATCCGGTCCACGTCGGCGGACCGGCCGCCGCGGTTGTCAAAGGCGCCGAAGAACTCGGCAGTTGCCGCGTCTATCTCGATCTTGGACATGGCGGGACAGTAGCACCTGAGCCCGGAGCCCGGGGCGCAGCCGCGGCAGGGAGCCCGGCGGACGCGGCACTGGCCGGGCCGCCCCGCGCGGTGGGCGCGCGGCGCGGCCCCGCTCGCTCAGTCGGTGCGCCGGCCCAGCGGGAGCAGGTACTGCAGCGGCTGGTCCGTGGCGTCCAGGCCGAACAGCTCGTGGGCCAGGTCGTCGAGGAAGCCGGACAGCGGCACGCTGCGCAGGCCGAGCGCGGTCGCGGTGAGCAGCAGCGTCTGGGCGAGGTGACCGGCCTCCAGGAGGCCCAGGCGCAGCGCCCGCAGGCCGTAGCGGCCGCGCAGCAGGCCGAACTCCAGGTGCAGGCCCAGCACCGCGGGCACCTCGGCGATCCCCACCAGGTCGGGATCGCCGGCGGGGCGGGAGAAGTAGGAGGAGAGCGCGGTGAGTTCGTCGATGCTCGGGGCGGGGCCGATCGGTCGCAGCGCGCGCTGTTCGGGGACGCAGTCGTAGGTGCCGGCGGCCAGGCCCGGGACGTCCAGGGCGATCAGGCGCAGCCGGGCGGTGTAGAGCGCGCCGGCGCTCGGGTAGGGACGGTGCGCCGCGACGTAGCGGGTGCCGTCGGGCAGCAGCCGCTCGCTGTGGTGGCTCTCGGCGAGGGTGGACCAGAGCAGGGTGCCCAGTGTGTCGGCGGCCAGCGGTCCGGTCAACTGGCCGCGCGCGGTGACCCGTTCGGTGAGCGCCTGGTGCAGCGAGGACGTGGGCGGCGGGCCGGCGGGCAGCGCGACATCGCGCGGCCCGGGGCGGCCGAGCGCGGTCGACGCCTCCGGTGGCAGCAGTCGCAGCGCGCTGTCCTGGGGGCGGCCGGCCTGGAACTTGCTGCGTTCCAGGTACTGGTGGTCCGGGGCGCGGTGGCCCTCGGGGAAGAAGGAGGGCGGCTCGCCCGCGTCCAGCAGGGCGCGGGCCGCCAGCCGGCAGACGGCCCGCTCCTCGTCGGGGGTGATGCCGAGGCGGTTGAAGAGCATGTGCAGGTGGGAGGCCCACACCCACGGCTCGCGGACGGTGGCGGCGCGCACCCGCTCCGCCCAGCGGGTGAGCCAGGGGGCGGCCTGCTGCGCGGGGTCGGTCCAGAGGGCTTCGGCACGGCCCACCAGGGCCTGGTGCTGGAGCGCGAAGACGGAGTTGACCCGTGCGTGCACCGTGGCGCCCGGCAGCACCGGGACTTCGGTCACCCAGCGCCAGCCCGACGCCTGCCTGCGCAGCCACTGGGCGCCCGACAGCCGGTCCAGGCCGAGCGCGAGCGCGGTGGTCAGGGCCAGGTCGATGCCCAGCGCGAGGCGTTGGGAGGCGCCCGGCCCGGGTTCCAGCGCCAGCACCGCCACCCGGGAGGAGAGCGCGAACACCTCCTCGGCCTCCGGCAGCGCCGACTCGCCGCCGTAGCGCTCGGTTTCGGGGACGTAGGGCACCAGCCGCAGCTCGCCGTGGCTCGATTCCCAGGGGCCGTCTAGGGAGGGCAGCGCCTTGCCGAGCCGGCCCAGCGTGGCGGCCAGCTCGGCGGAGTCGGACCGGCTCAGGTCGCGCACCCGGATCCGCAGGTGCGGGCCGCCCTCGCCGTAGCGGATGAAGAACCAGGCCGAGGCCCGCCCCTCCGCGACCAGGCCGTCGAGCAGCGGGGCCAGTTCGGCGGTGAGGAAGCCGTCCACCGCCGCGGTACCGCTGTGCAGGTGGAGGTGGAAGCTGTCCCAGTCGGGCATGAGGGTCCTCGGTCTGTCGGCATCGCGGGGGCGGTCTGGGCGCTGGTGCGGTGGGGGCGGCGCAGGCTCAGGGGAACGGGTGCGGATGGATCGTCAATTCGTCGTAGCACAGCGGCCGTTCGGTGCGGCCGAGCCGGTGCGGGACCTCCAGCAGCCGGGGCAGTCCGCGGGTGCGGTGGTTGACGTGGCCGAAGGTCATCGGCAGCGAACCGGGCACGACGACCTTCGCGCTGTACAGGCCGAGTTGGTCGCGGATCCCGGGTTCGTCCTGGCGCACCGCGATCACCTCCAGGTCCAGCCCGGCCAGCCGCCGGACGGTGCGCTCCAGCAGCTCGGTCAGGTCGGGCACCGGCTCCGGGGCCCCGGGCCAGGCCTCGCGCCAGTCCAGTTCCGGCGTGTCGGCGAACAGGAAGGCCAGCCGCGACTGCGCCTCGGGCAGGGTGTTCACGCCGACGTGGTCCTCCAGGCCCAGGACCAGCTCCGGCTGCGTCAGCATCGGTCGCAGCCGCTCGGGCGCGTAGGGCTGCTCCTCGCTCTGCGAGCGGCGTGCGCAGGCGTGCACGGTGGTGACCACCTCGACCACCGCCGCCCGGATCGCGCTGCGCGGGTCGTGGTGGGCGCCGGCGGCGAGGAACACCCTTGGTGCCTCCGGGTGTTCGCCCTGGTAGCGGCAGACGGCGAGGACAGCCGGGATGCCGAAGTCGTTGGTGGCGTCCAGCAGGAGCAACTGGTAGCCGAGCAGTGCCGTGCGGTCGGCGAGCAGCCGCAGCCCGGGGTCGTCGGCGGGCAGCGTGATCCGGCGCAGCGGGGTGGCGGTGTACCAGGCCATCAGGAAGGCGTCCCGCTCGGCGACCTCGAACAGGCCGTACAGCACGGCCTCCTGGGGGCTGTTGCCGAGCCCGCAGCCGTTGGAGGACTCGTAGACGACACGCGGCCGGTCGGGGTCGGGGACGTCCCAGTAGGCCACGTGCTCGGGGACGGCCAGTGCGCGCTCCCGGGTCAGCGACCAGCCGTGCACCCAGTCCAGCTCCAGCTGCGGGGTGTAGGGGACGGTGCGGCTCGCCGGGTGGCCGTGGTAGGCGGGGTCGGGCAGGCCCAGCCGTGCCGGGTCCACCGCGCGGTCGGGGCCCAACTGCTCGTAGCAGGCGCGCAGGACGGTGCGGTGGCCGGTCGGGCGCATCCCGGTGTAGCGCTCCACGGCCTCGAAGAGCGCCACGCGTTCGCTGCTCTCGAAGTCGTCCGCACGGCCGTAGCCGCCGTCGTCCACCGCCCGGCCGTCGGTGGGGTAGGCGCTGGTCAGGCTGAACGCCGAGTCCTCGGTGCGGATCAGCCGGCGGACCGGGCCGAACCGGGTGTCGTACAGGGCGCCGCGCAAGCCGGCGGCGCCGGTACGGGAGTTGGGGCCGCGCAGTACCGTCGGGTCGGCCATCGGACGGGCGACGCGCGGCAGTTCGGCGTCCGCGGGGGCGTCGGCGGGCAGCGGGGCGCAGACCGGGCAGCCGCCGATCGGACGGATCCGGTGGGTGGACCAGGTGGCCCGGGCGCCGTGCAGTAGGTGAACGGTCGCGCCGGGGCGGTCCACGGCCGGGTCCGGTGGCGCATCCGGGTCGGCGAGCAGGTCGGCGGCCAGTGCCATGGCGGCCTCGTCGAGGGCCGGTGCGGCCGGCCCGGCGAGCGCCAACTGCGGGCTTTGCCAAGGCACCCGGCCGCCGGTGGTGGCCAGTCGCTGGTAGTCGGTGCAGCACAGACAGGCCGCCGCCCCCGGGCGCAGCACCGGGCCGATCACCGTCAGCGCGCCGTCGCGGCGCACCGGGACGTACAGCACGGAGTGCTGGAGCGCGTGCCGGCTCAACTCCTCGGCCAGGCCCAGGCTCCACTCCTCCAGCAGGACGACGGCCGAGCCCTCGGTGGCCGCGAGGGCAGCCGCACCGGTGAGGACGGGGAGGGCGGGCGGTGCGCTCATCGGGCGGCTCCGGGGGTGCGCAGGACGGTGAAGCCGCAGCTGTGCAGGGCGACGAGCACTGCCTGGGCGTCCGTGGCGGTGGCGGCATCGGTAGCGGCGGTTTCGGCGGCGGTGGCGGCATCGGTGGCGGTATCGGTGTCGACGGCGGTCTCGGGTGTCCAGGCGCTGGCGCGCAGGGCGGTGGCCCGGCGCAGGTCGGCGTGCAGGGCGGGCTCGCGGGTGGCGAGGTCCGCGAGCCAGCCGGTCGTCCAGCCCTCGTCCTCCCAGCCGGTCAGCTCCAGTCCGGCGACCGCGAGCGGGGCCGAGGCGCCACTGGGCAGCGACAGTCGGCGGGGCGCCGGGGCGAGACGTTCGCCGATGGTACGGGCGAGCGCGCCCAGCGCCGCGAAGGTGGCGGCGTCGCCGGGCGTCGCCTCGATCGCGTGGCCCAGTGGCCGGCCGGCCGCGCGGACGGTGGCGGAGTACACCGCAGTGTTGAGCTGACGGACTATCAGTTCGCTTTCTGTGTCGATGTATTCGACGAAGGTGCGCCACCAGTGCCGGGCCTGCGGGTGCGCTCCCCAGGACTCCGGGGGCAGCAGCTCGCCGGGGCGACCGTCGGCCGCGGTGCGCGCTGCCGCCCGGCGCAGCGCGCGACCCCAGGCGTGGCCCGCGCTCGCGCCGACCGTCACCTCGGACTCGCCGTCGCTCAGCCGAAGTTCGGCCGCCCGGCAGAGCGCGTCCAGCCGGGCCAGATCGGTGCGCGCGCCGGCCGCGAGGAGCGTGCCCCCGGGCTGCGCGCAGGTCACCATCGCGACGGGCAGCTGCGGCAGCGCGCCGGGCAGCGCCGGGGCGAGGACCCCGACCCGCTCGTCCCCGAGGGCGGTCACCCGGCGCAGCGCCTGCTCCAGGGTGGCCGGCTCGGGGAGCGGCCTGGCGCGGTCGGGGTCCAGCACCTGTGGGCCGAACCAGCTGCGGTGGTCGGCCCGCAGCGGGCGGGCGTCGGCGACCAGCACCGCGGGCCGGTCCGGCAGCACCCGCTGGTCCTCGCCCTCGTGCGCGGGATCGGGCAGCCCGGCGACGGCGCAGAGCAGCTGCTGGGCGGCGGCCGCGGCCACCAGGGTGGTGAGGGTGCTCGGCGTGCCCGGCCCGGCGTCCGGCGTCAGGCCGAGTCGGGCCGTGAGTGCCGCGGCGTCGGCAGCGGCCTGCCCGGGGCTGCCGGGCGCCGTGACGAAGCCGCCGTCCGCCGTCGTCAGCGCCGCGACCGCGATCGACCCGCCCGGTCCGGCCGGTCCGTCCGACCCGCTTGGTCCGCCCGGTCCGTCCGCGAGCAGGAGCAGCCCGGCGGGCCCGGCAGCGAGGCTCGGCTCGGCCCCCGCGCGGCGCAGCGCCCGGGCGGCGGCCTGGGCGAAGGGGCCCGCCGGGTCGGCGGCCAGCACCCGCGGGCGGGCCGCCGCGATGGCCGCGGCCGCCGCGGTCGGGTCCACCGCGGCGGCGCGCAGCCACGGCGAGGCGGCATCGCTGCGGACCACCAGCAGGTCGTGTGCGTGCAGTTGGTCGATCAGGGTGTTCAGCGCGGTGCGCAGCGGCGAACCGGCCGGGGCGCGCTCGGTCAGCGCGGCGTGGTCGCCGGTGCGCAGCGCCTGCTCCAGCAGCTGCCACAACGCGGGCAGCGCACGGCTGCCCTCCAGCGTGACCGCGGCGCGCCAGCCCCGCAGGTGCAGCCCGTCGCGCAGGGGAGTGACCGCGACACCCGGCCGCAGCTGCTGACCCGCCAGCGCGGCGACACCGTCGGTGGCGTCGTCCGTGGCGCTGGCGGCGTCGTCGTCCGTGGCGCCGTCGGTGGCGCCGTTCTCGGTGCCGGGTTCGACCGTGGTGCTCACGAGGCGGCCTCGACGGCCGTGGCGACCTCGTCCAGCCGGTCGCGCCAGCGGTGTCCGGTGAGGACCGGCACGGCCTGGACCACCAGGTGGGCGGCCAGGTAGCGCTCCAGCGGCCGGACGTCGCAGATGGTGAAGAGCCGGTAGAGGCCGTTGGTGCAGGCGCGGTAGACCAGGTAGTCGGGGCGCTGGAACATCGACCCCTGCGGATCGGAGCGGCGCAGCAGCTGGTGGAACTCGCTGTACCGGGTGCGGAGGTCGGGGCTCCAGCGCTCCAGCTGGGCCGGATCGCCGGTGGCCGCCGCGCGCTCCTGGTACGCCGCCGGGCTCCCGTGCAACTCGGCGCCATCCTCCAGTCGGCGCTCCGCCAGCTGCCAGGCGTCGGCCGACCAGCGGGCCCAGGGCCGCTCGCGCTCCAGCAGGTCCCCGGCGGCGATCCGCTCGACCAGGGCGGTCACCGCCTCCCGCGAGTCCTGCCAGCGCTGCTCGAAGGCCTGCCGCAGCCGGCCGTCCTGGTCGTCGTGGACCAGGAAGTCCTCCAGGTGCGAGACGTAGGAGTAGTGGCCGCCCACCAGCGAGTCGGGATGCGCGGCGGCGTGCGCGGCGAGTGCCGACACCAGCAGCTGGATCCGGGCGGTGCTGCCGTCGCCGTGCTCGCCGAGGAACTCCGAGCCCGCGCGCAGGGCCGGCAGGCCCAGGCGCAGCAGGTCGTCGCGCAGGGCGGCGCCGTCGGGGCCGAGCAGGGTGCGCAGCGCCGTGCGGTCGACGCGTTCGATCCGGACGGTGTTGTCGGGCACCACCGGGCCGTAGGGCGGGGGGATCAGCTCGATGCTGCCCGCCTGCGCGGCCTCGGCGAGCAGCTCGGCCTCGCTGCGGTCGCTGCGCGAGGGGTGCGCGTACAGCCAGCCGCGCAGTGTGCTCGCGCCCTGCTCGGCCGCGGCGGCCACCTGCTCGGGCGGGCCGTCGATCCGCAGCCGCAGGTGCGGGCCGTGCAGCCAGTGCCGTTCCACCTGGACGGTCAGCCCCTGCGCCGCGTACCGCTCGGCGAGCGGCAGGACCGCCTCGCGCAGCAACGGGCCCTTGACCGGCTGGTGGTAGTAGGCGACCAGGTCGCGGGCGCTCTCGTCGGACACGGGTGACTCCTGCTCGCGGCGATCGGGACGGCGGGTCGTGGTGGGGCCGGGTACGGTCACGACGGTAGCCCGGTGGGCCGGCCGGCGCGGTAGGTCTCGGCCACCAACTCGACCGCCCGGGTGGGCCGGTGCTGCCCGCCGGGTGCGGGCAGCGCCTCCTCCAGCACCACGCCGTGCGGGTTGCGGGCCAGCCAGCGGCCCAGGCAGCGCAGGTGCAGGGCATTGCCGAGGTCGACGAACTGCGGCTTGGGCTGGCGCAGTCGAGTGAGCAGATCGTCGGCGGTCCAGCCCGTCGAGGCGGCCGGGGCCGGGCGCAGGAAGAGCTGCTCGGGCAGGTCGAGCCGGGCGCGCCAGCGGGCGGTGGTCGCCACCGGCACCTCGCGGTCGGCGCCCAGCTCGGCGCCGAGCGCCGCGACCGCCTCGGCGGGCAGCTGCCAGCGACGCCGCTGCAGCACCAGGTGGCGGTAGGTCAGCCGGGGCGTGCGGACCACCTGGGCGCCGCCGGGTGCGGTCAGCACGGCCTGCGGGAGCAGCGCGCGGAAGTCGACGACGCCGTGCGGCTGGTCGGACAGCAGGGGGGCCAGCCGCTGCGGCAGCATGACGGGGGCCAGGAAGCCCGCGTACACCACCTCCAGCCACTCGCCCGTGTCGCGCAGCCGCAGCCGCACCTGGTCGCCGGCCGGGTCGTGGACCAGCTCCAGATCGGCCTCGCCGATCGATGCCCAGCGCCGGTCGGGGCCGATCTCGTCGGGGAGCAGCCGCGGGTGCAGGTTGGCGTTGAAGCCGCCGACCGGCCGGACCTGGGCGGCCCGCACCCCGGGGCCCAGCCCCCGGCGGATCTGCCGGGCGACCTCGGTGGTGGCGCCGGGTTCCAGCGCGTCCAGGAACCGGCTGGTGAACCGGCCCCAGCCGCCGTACACCTGGTTGACGCAGAGCCGCTCGCCGTCGCTGTCGCGCTGGACGAAGTAGGAGTAGCTGAGCGGGCGTTCCAGTGCCCAGGCCGGCAGTCGGGCGCCGAGCCCCTGGACCAGGCCGGTGGGCAGCTCGACGTCGCGCAGGCCGTCGTCCGCCGTCCGCCCGCCGCGGAAAGCGGCTCGCACGCTGGTCCGCAGGTCGGCCAACTCGGCAAGGCTGTCGGGGAACCCACCGGGCTGCCGGACCAGGACCGGCAGTTGCCAGGCCTGCTCCCAGGCCGCGGTCACCTCGGCGCCGAACTCCCACAGGTGCGGACAGCTGCCACCCACCCCGTAGCGGGCCACGAAGCGGTCGCGGACGATCCGGCGGACCACGTGGCCGGCGTCGAACAGCTCGGCGAGCGGCGTCAGTTCGGTGAGCGCCTCGGTGTCCGCGGTGCTGAGCTGCCCGTCCAGGCGCAGCGCCCGCGGTGCCACCACGTCCTCGGACAGCACGCTCAGCGCGGCGCCCTGAGCCGGCACCGGGCGGCCCGCCCGGTCCAGCACCTCGGTCCAGCGCGTCTCCAGATCGGCGAGCGCGGCCGGTCGGCGGTCGGCGGCCAGCTGGGCGAAGCGTGCGGTGGTCCGGGCGATCTCCTCGATCCGGTCGGCGAGTTCGGTGTCCTCCGGCCAGGACCGCAGCCACTGCGCCAGCCGGGTCAGGGGCTCGCCCTCCTGGGGGTCCAGCGGCTCGCTGGGGAGCAGCAGGCCGGCCTCGGTCAGTCGCGCCAGGAAGCCGGCGGCCGCCGCGCCGTTCGGCGGACCGGCCAGGGCGGCGCTCAGTCGCTGCGTCAACTCGTCGAGTGCGGCTGGGGTGTGGCTCTGCTCGGTGACGAAGGAGAGCGGCCCGGTGGCGGCCAGCGCGACCTCGTCCTCGGAGCTGATCAGGAACCGGCCGCCGGCGAACTCCAGCCGGCTGCGGGCGTAGGCCGCCTGCCCGTCGCTGATCCGCGCGGTGCTGGTGATCCGGTGCGGCAGCCCGGCGCGTCGGCGCGGGGAGTCCAGCAGGGCCTGGCTGAGCGCGCTGACCAGCGCCCGGTTGACCTTCACCACCGCGGTCAGCGGGCCGGTGGCCAACTCGGTGCTGGCGTCGTCCGGTTGGCCCGGTCCGGTGGGCGCGGCGGTCAGCAGGCCCCAGCCGACGGCGGTGAACCAGGAGAGCGGACTGGTCTTGGTGCTGGCCCGCAGGGCGTACCGCAGCACCCCGGGCTCCTCCTTGCGGGCCCGCTTGTCGGTGCTGCCCGCCCCGGCGCGCTCGACGGCTCGCAGCAGGTCGGCGCTGGTCAGCGCGACCGCCCTGGCCAGCGCGGGCTCCCGGCAGAGTGCCGCCAGCGCCTCGCGCTCGGCGGCCAAGGCGCGGGCGGCGGTGGTGTCCGTGGTGGCGAGCAGCTCCTCCTGCCGCCGGCGCAGCGCCAGCCAGGCGGCCAGCTCGGGCACCCGCCCGGGCAGCTCGCCGAGGCGCTGCAGCAGCGCGGGGCGGGGCTCGCGCCCCTGGTGCAGCGAGCGCCGCAGCGGCAGCACCACCTCGTGGTGGAAGTCCTGCGGGTGGCCGGCCGCACTGGCGTACAGGGCGTCGCCCAGCAGTGGCCGTAGCTCGGCCAACTCACGTTCGATCTGGGTCAGTTCGGATGCCTCGGCGCGGAACGCCGTGGCTCGGGGGTGCTCGGCGGGGTGGCACAGCACGGTGGCGCGCACCAGGGCGTACGGTGCGCGGTGAACGGCGTAGCCGACCGCCCGGCGGGCCGGCTCCGTGGCGTACGTGGTCATCACACCCCTCCTTCGTTCGTGCCGGGTTCGCTGCGCCCTCGGGGCACCCGGTGGTGGCCGGGTGCCCCGAGGAAGCTGTCAGCTGTCGGACCGTGACGGCGAGGTCAGGCCGTGGGGTACGGGTGGTTCTGCTGCGCACAGGACGAGGAGCCCTGGCAGGAGCTGGAACCCCACGACGCGCCGCCCTCGGGCAGTGCGGCGCTGTCGCGCAGCGAGGTGACGGTGAGGTCGCTCAGGTCGAGGTCCTGCAGCTCGAAGCTCGGGGTCTCGTGGAGGTCGGACATGGTGGATCTCCTTCCGGTTGGGGGCGGTGGACCGGGGACCTACCCCGGGGTGGAACCGATCAAGCGCTGATCGAGAGCGACTTTAAGCCGGAATGCACCGGCCTTTCTGCCCCGATATGCCTGGCGCCGACACTGCTTGAACGAGCGTCAGATACTGCTTCAGGTCAGGCCGCTGTCGCACGGTATGTCCGTGGACTGGCGCCGCGATGACGCGCCGCTGACACGGCGGCAGCACGGATCTCCCGGCACGGGTGGGGTGTTCACGAACGCTGCGGCTAAGGTGTGATCCGCTGCCCGACCGGGAGGTTCTGCCATGACCAGTAGGTTCACCGAGCTCGCGGTCGACTGCACCGACCCCGACGCTCTCGCGCGGTTCTGGTGCTCGGTCCTCGACTACGAGGCGCGAGAGGAAGACGAGGACGGAGTCGTCACCATCGGCCCGCCGGTGACGCCCGGGGCCGGGAACCAGCGCGGCCCGGTGCCGCCGACCTTGACCTTCGCGCGGTTGCCCGAGGGCAAGACTGTCAAGAACAGGCTCCACATCGACCTCTCCCCGGCCGACCGGGAGCAGGACGAGGAGGTCGGCCGCCTGCTCGCGCTGGGCGCGCGGACCGCTTACGTCGGCCAGGGCGACGAGAGCTGGGTGGTCCTCGTCGACCCCAACACACCTGACTACCAGTTCTGCTGAGCATACCGGCACGTCAGAGAACGCAAGAGGCCCCGCACAGTCGGAGAGACCGCACGGGGCATCGTCGTACATGGGGCCTACCGGACCAGGGCCCGAACTTCCGCGCTCAGTCCCATTCGATCCGCTGGCCCTCGGCGCTGACGATTATCCGCAGCCGCTCGCCCGTGGGCTCACCCGCGACGCGCCACCGGGTGATGAGTTCGGCAACGGAGTCCCAGAGCCGGACCGGCCCGCCCTGCCGGACCAGCCACCGGCCCCCGTCCTCGAACACCACGGCCCATGACCCGCCGTCCACGTCTACCAACACGTGCTCGGTGCGTCCGTTCCGAGGCATGGCGAAGTACTGCGCCGTGGACGCTGCGAACTGCGCCACGAACCGCGCTGCCCACTGGTCGAGCACGTCAGCGCCGATGCCCGCCGGACGGGCCTCGCCCTGGTCGAGCGGGGGCAGCATGCCGAGCGGCGGGGGCGTGTGGGGGCGGGCGAGCATGAACGACACACCGCCGCCGAGCACCGGACCGGTTGCCGTGCCGTCCTCGGCCACCGTGAGCCGCACCAGCTCAGAAGCATTTATCCAGCCGCCCACGGTCACCAGGATCTCGCCACCCGGCCGGGTCTGCGCGATCCAGTCGGCTGGAACGGTCCGGACTCCGCATGTGGCGATGATTCGGTCATACGGCGCTCCCTTGGCGTGACCGGCGAGCCCGTCACCGGTCACCAGTTCGGGCCAGTACCCGAGTCCGCCGAGTGCCACGGACGCCCGCGCCGACACGTCCGCGTCCACCTCGATCGACGTCACCTGGTCGTCGCCAAGGACGTGCGTCAGCAACGCAGTTGAGTATCCGGTGCCGGTTCCCACCTCCAGCACGGACACGCCGGACTGCACCCGCAGGTCTTCGAGCATCCGGACCACCAGGCCGGGCAGCGTCGAAGACGACGTCGGCACCTGCGCCAACCGGCCCTCGACCTGCCGGGGCACCACGCAGCCGGCGAGCTGCGTCACCAACGTGTCGTCCTCGTACACGCGGCCGATCAGCTCGGGCGACCTCTCCAGCGACACGGGCCGATACCACCCGTCGCCGTCGTACTCGAACCAGCCGTCCCGTAGGAACGCCTCACGCGGGACAGCCAGCACCGCCGCTTCCCACTCGGCGGTCAGGATCACCTCCGCTTCCTTGAGCTGTGCGGCCAGCACCGCCCGCAGCCCTTCGGACTCGCTCACTCGTTTACTCCGTTCTCCAGAAGATCGGCGATGGCGGACGTGATCGGCAGGCCCGCCGCGTGCTCCAACCACGCCCATTGACCGTTCGGGTTGCACTCCAGGAACCACCATTCACCCTCAGGGGTCACGGCGAAGTCGAACGCCCCGAAGCGCAGACCGAACTCACCGAGGAACCGGAGCAGAGCGGCCCGAACCGGCTCGGGGCATACCACGGGTTCGTAACTCAGGTTCCGGTACTCGCTGCGCCAGTCGACCACCCCGGGAGGTGCGGTGATCAGCGCACAGAACACCCTCCCCCCGACCACCACGGCGCGCACGTCGCCGGACTTCGGCACCTGCGCCTGAAAGAGATGGGCGCAGTTGCTCACGGCGTCGGTGATCTCCCCCGGCTCGACCGGTGCCGCCCAGATACCGGCGGGTTCACCGTCCACGTGGTAAGCCCCGGCGTGCAAGGGCTTGTAGATCGTGGGTCGCGCGGTGGCGAACAGCTTCGCTTCGGCCGGGTTGTTGGTGATCAGTGTCGCCGGGACCAGCAACCCGAGCCCGGAGGCGAGGGAAAGTTGCGCGGGCTTGTACTCGGCGCGGGCGATGGCCTGCGGGTGGCTCAGGTAGAGACAGCCCGGAAGCACGCCGAGCACTCCGTTGAGCCCCCGACGGTTCTCCTGTGCGGCGAACCGGTCGGCTTGGTGCTCGCTGTCAGGGATGTACGGGTTCGGCCGCCGGTGATAAAGCGCACGGATGCGGGAGAGATCGGCGGTCCGCTTGCCTACCGTGAGACTTCCCGACCAGCCGTCAGCCGTGATCGAGGCGGCCAGCGTCGCGCGGGTCGGGAAGTCACGTCCGGGGTCGAATCGGAGGACGGGCACCCGGCGCCGGTTCAACTCCGCTATGACCAGATCGGCGGTCGGGTCCTCGGTTTCGGTGGAGACCAGCACCGGGCGTCACGGTGGCGCCCTCCAGCAGCTCGCGGATGATGCGCTCGATGACCGCCACGGCGTCCGGATCGGGCACCAGCGTCCAGCCCTTGCCGCCGAACTCCTCGGGCATGGGGGCGGGCATGTAGCCGTACGGCGGACGGCCACCGCCGCGCCAGCGAAGCGGCATCTTGCGCATGGCGGCCTGTGCGCCGCTGACGCGGTCGCTGATGGACTGCGATTCGAACTATGCGGCGAAAGCCAGCATGAACAGTTGGAGTTCTGCCATGGGGTCCATGGGGTTGCGGAAGTCGAACACCTGCCGACCCCCGCCCAGACCCTCGGCGAAGATGAGTACCTTGCGGTGCTCGCGCGCCGAGTTGGCGAGGGCGTACATGTGCCCCATGGACCGGATGGCACGGTCGAACCGCCAGAACACAAGCGCGTCGTACGCCTGCGGGTTGCTGAGCCAGCGAGGAAGTTGCGGGCGCTCCCACGGGGACGTCTTGGACGCGCTGACGTCAAGGTCCACCGCTTCGCGCAGCGCGTCACCCTGCCGAACGTGACCTGCAACTCTCCAGCTACGTGGTCGCTCGCCTCCCGCTGACGCTCGGGGCTGGTGGTCTCGTCCGTCAGGACGGACAGTCGGATGCACCGGACGCCCCGAAGGGTCTCGGTGAACACAGTGCCGGAGAGTGGGTTGCGCGCATCTTCCATGTCCCACTTGGGGAGCGCGCCTTGCCGCTGACCAGCTTCCGGGCCCTTGACCAGCACAGATGCCGCTGCCATCTCTCACACTCCAGAACATCCAGTTCTGTGTGCCGGGAGATCCGGAGGGGAACGAGTTCTGCGTCCTCGCGGGCCGGCGCCCGTGACCGCCCTGCAACTGCCAGCCGAGAGCTTCGACGCCGTGGTGGCGCTGTACTCGCTCATCCACATCCCGCTCGCGGAACAGCCGGGGCTCCTCGGGCGGATCGCGGCCTGGCTGCGGCCCGGCGGCCTGCTGCTCTGCACCACCGGGCACCGGGCGTGGACCGGCACCGACGAGAACTGGCTCGGTGGCGGCGCGGCGATGTGGTGGAGCCACCCGGACGCCACCACCAGCCGGGGCTGGCTGGTGGACGCCGGGCTGGAGCTCGTCGGCGAGGAGTACGTTCCGGAGGGCGACGGGGGGCACGCGCTCTTCTGGGCCCGTCGGCCACCAGGGTGAACCGGAGGGAAACAGTGCGGGTCGAGCCGACCGCTCCCTGCCCCTCGCGCCGCGCGGGTGCGCCCACCCGGTATGACGTCGCGGGTTGTGGTGAGGGAGCATGCCGCTATGGATATCCAAACGCTCGTCCGCACCCGCCGCGCCCTGCACGCCGTCGCCGAGCTGGTGCTGGCCGGCCCGCAGTACCGCGCCAGTGGCACGATCAGGCTGCGCGCCGCCCTCGGGGGCTTCGCCACCACCGCCGAGCCGCATGTGC
The DNA here is from genome assembly GCF_035976515.1 of Kitasatospora sp. NBC_01302. Lineage (NCBI taxonomy): Bacteria > Bacillati > Actinomycetota > Actinomycetes > Kitasatosporales > Streptomycetaceae > Kitasatospora > Kitasatospora sp. NBC_01302. The sequence goes on along the minus strand of NZ_CP108404.1, from coordinate 987,805 downwards.
AGGTCGTCGGTGCGGAGCTGGTGGCGGCCGGTGAGCGGCTCTTCCTGGAGTGGACCACCTGTGCCGCCCTCGGGGCTGCGATCGGGGTGAGCCCCGGTGCGCCGGCCGGGCTCTACCAGGACGGCTCGGGTGCCGCGCCGCACGACCCGATCGAGGTCGATCCGCAGGCCGCACAGCAGATCGTGCAGGCCTTCGCGGTCGGCGACGCTGCGCTGCGCCGGCTCTTCCCGCAGGCCGAGCCGGTGATCTGGCCCGAGCACTTCGACATCGCGGTGACCGTGGCGGAGGTCAACTACGGCGTCTCGCCGGGGGACGCCTTCCAGGCCGAGCCGTACGCCTATGTCGGCCCGCACGCCGTGCCGCAGGGGCCGTTCTGGAACGCACCGTTCGGCGCGGCGGTCACGCTGCGCGAGCTCGGCGGCGTGGACGGCGTGGTGGCCTTCTTCGAGCAGGGGCGCGAGCTGCTGGCCTGACCACCACACACGCCCCGCCCCCGCCCGCGCCCCGCCCGCGCCTCAGCCGAATGGGCCACCGGCGGCGAAGGCCAGCGCGGCGAAGCGCTCGCCGATGCGGTGGTGGGCGGCGGCGTCCGGGTGGAGCTCGTCGGGCAGCGGCAGCTCGGCGTAGTCGGCCTCGCCGTACAGCTCCCGGCCGTCGAGGTAGTGCAGGTTCGGGTCCTCGGCCGAGCGCTGCGCCACGATCCGGGCCAGCTCCTCCCGGATGACGCCCAGGGCCAGCTTGCCGCTCGCGCGCTCCGCCGGATCGCCCGCGGCCCGGAACCGCAGCTGCCCGCCGGCGAGCGCGCTGAAGTCGGGGAGGCTGGGGCCGGGCGTCTCCTCATGGATGGGGCACAGGACGGCGGAGACGACCAGCAGCGGCGTATCGGGGTGGCCCTCGCGGATGGTGTCCAGGAAGCCGTGCACCGCGGGGGTGAAGGCGCGCAGGCGCATCAGGTCGGTGTTCACCAGGTTGATGCCGAGCTTGACGCTGATCAGGTCGGCGGGGGTGTCGCGCAGGGCGCGGGCGGTGAACGGGTCGAGCAGGGCGCTGCCGCCGAAGCCCAGGTTGATCAGCTCCGCACCGGCGGCCGAGGCGGCCAGCGCGGGCCAGGTGGTGGTGGGGCTCGGGGCGCCCGAGCCGTGGCTGATCGAGCTGCCGTGGTGCAGCCACACCGGGCGGCCCCGGTGCGGTGCGGGCTCGACGGGGGCGTCGGTGCGCAGCGCGAGCAGCTCGGTGGTCTCGTTGTGCGGCAGCCAGATCTCGACGTCCTTGGCGTCCGCGGGCAGGCCGGTGAAGCGCAGCGTGCCGGGCGCGCCGGGCCGGTGCTCGGCGCTGCCGGTGGTCATGTCGATGGTCAGGGTGTTGCCGCTGTCGACGCTGCCCTGTCCGCTGAGCCGGCCGTCGACGAGCAGGTCGTAGACGCCCTGCGGGCGGGGCGGGGCGCCGACGTAGACCTGCTTGGTGGGCAGCGTGTCCAGCTCGACGGTGGTGGCCCGGGTGCGGAAGACCAGCCGGACGCCGGAGGGCTGGGCCTCGGCCATCGCGAGCTGCCCGTCGGTGCACTGGGCGCGGGCCCGGGCGGGCAGCCGGTGCGGGAGGACGCCGTGGGCGGTGTGTTCCAGGTCGAGGGCGCCGCGCAGGAGGTCGGCGGTGACGGGAGTGGTGATCCAGCCGGGCGTGCCGGTGGGCAGGGACATGGGGGCTCAGCCTGTCGTTCGTGGTGGTGGTCGGGCATGGTGGTCGGGCGTGCTGGTGATCGGGCCGGCCGGGCCGGGTTCAGGCCGCGGGCCAGTTGCGCAGCAGCGCGTCCATCGCGTCCAGTACCCGGTTCCAGCTCTCCTGGCTGTCGGGGGCGCTGTGGCTGAAGCCGCCGCCCAGCTCCAGGCTGACGTAGCCGTGGAAGACGCTGCCCAGCAGCCGGACGGCGTGCGTCTGGTCGGGTTCGGTCAGGTCGTAGCCGCGCAGGAGCGCCCGGGTCATCTGGGAGTGCCGTACACCGGCGCTGCCGGCGGCGGTCTGCGCGTCGAGCCGGTACTGGGTGGCGGCGTAGCGGCCGGGGTGCTCGCGGGCGTAGTCGCGGTAGACGTTGGCCAGGGCGGTCAGCGCGTCCTTGCCGGCCCGTCCGGCGAGCGCGTCGGCGGCCCGGTCGGCGAGCTCCTCCAGGGCGAGCAGGGCGATCCTGGTCTTCAGGTCGTGGGAGTTCCTGACGTGCGAGTAGAGACTCGCGACCTTGACGTCGAACCGTCTGGCGAGTTCCGAGACGGTCACCTGGTCGAAGCCGACCTCGTCGGCCAGTTCCGCTCCCGCCTTGGTCAGGCGTTCCGGGGTGAGTCCTACGCGTGCCATAGCCTGCCTCTCAATCGACGTGCCGATTATGCATTTGCCTAAAGCCTTTAGGCAAATTAGCCTGCGTTGTATGAAGCCACTGACCGAGCAAGAGATCCGTGCCGCCTTCGTCAACTGCACCAAGGGTGAGGTGAAGCGGCTGGCCGTCCCGCGTGACCTGGCCGAGCGCCCCTGGGACGATCTGGACTACCTCGGCTGGCGAGATCCACAGGCGCCGGACCGCGCCTATCTCGTCGCCGAGCTGGACGGCGGGCCGCAGGCCGTCGCGCTGCGCTGCCCGAGCCCGGCCGGCTGGCAGATGCGGCGCAGCATGTGCTCCTTCTGCCTGACCGCCCACACCGGCGGTGTCTCCCTGATGGTGGCCCGCAAGGCGGGCAAGGCCGGGCAGCAGGGCAACTCGGTGGGCGGCTACATCTGCAACGACCTCGCCTGCTCGCTGTACGTGCGGGGCAAGAAGGAGGCGGGCGCCGGGGCGCGGCTGCACGAGTCGCTCACCCTGGAGGAGAAGATCCAGCGCACCGTGGCCAACCTCGCGGCGTTCATCGAGAAGGTGACCGCCTGAGCCGAGGGCCGGCTCGGCGGCCCGGAAAAACTGCTGTGGATATGGCTGGAATTCGCAGCAGCTGAAGTGGAGATGCCGCTCTACCGTGACCGAACAACTGTGCTGTCCCGGAACGGAGTTGAGTGACATGACCATGTTCACCAGATCCCGCACCGACGCCCTGGTCGCCGCCTGGCTCAGCGGCGCCGAGGGCGTCGACGGCCTGGCCAACCCGGCCGGCCCGCTCTACGTCGGCGGCGCCGCCGCCGAGGCCGCGCTCGCCGAGTCCTACGAAGGCATCCTCACCCACTGCAGCAGCTGTAGCGCCTCGCTGCACAGCTACTGCTGCTGACCAGGCAGTACGAGGGCGGCGCTCCCGCGGTCCCGCACCGCGGGAGCGCCGCCCGTCAAGGAGACCAGGGCCGGACCGGGCCCTGGCCGAGGACCGCCCGGAGAGGACGCACCATGACGCAGGAGGCCGTCGCCGCGCCGCTGGAGGAGGGCTGGTTCGCCGAGCCCGTGCAGGCGCTGGCCGCCCCGCTGCTCACCGAGCTGGAACACCGGCTCGCGGAGCTGACCGGCCTGGCCACCGGCGAACGGCAGGTGCTGGCCACCGCCTTGCGCACCAGCCTGTCGCGCTCCCTCCAGCTGAAACTGAACCGGGTCCTCCTGCTGGAGCTGCGGGCCGCGGCGCTGGCCGGTGAGCTGGCGGGCGCGGACGAGGCGCAGCGCTGGCACAGCTTCCTGCGGCGCGCCAGCACCGTCGACTACCTGGACGGGCTGCGCGAGCGCTACCCCGTGCTGCACGAGCGGGTCCGCGCGGCGGGGCGCCTGCAACTGGACGCCGGACTCACCCTGGCCCGGCGCCTGGTGGCCGACCGGGCGGCGCTCGGCGAGCTGCTGGGCGCGCCCGCCGGGCCGCTGCTCGAGCTCGAACCCGGCGCCGGCGACCAGCACCGGGGCGGGCACGCGGTGGCCCGGCTGCGGTTCGAGGGCGGCACGGTGATGTACAAACCCCGCTCGCTGCAGGTCGACGCGGCGCTGCGGGACCTGCTCACCGCGGTGCTCCCGGCCGGGCAGGCCGCACCGATCCGGGTGCCCACCGTGCTGACCCGGCTGGACCCGGGCGGCGAGCCGTACGGCTGGGCCGCCCACGTCGAGCACGTGTACTGCGCGAGCGAGGCCGAACTCGCCCTGTTCTACCGCAACCTCGGCCACTGGCTGGCCGTCATGCGGCTGGTCGGCGGCACCGACCTGCACGCCGAGAACCTGCTCGCGCACGGTCCGGTGCCGGTGGTGGTCGACGCCGAGAGCCTGTTCACCCCTGATCCGCCCACCGAACCCAGCGGCCGTGGCGACGCGGTCGACCTGGCCGCCCGCACCGTGCGCAGCACCGTGCTGCGCACCGGCATCCTGCCGCTGCGCCTGGACGGTTACACGCTGGCCGGGGTCGACCTCTCGGCGGCCGGCGGCCTGCCGGGTCAGCAGCCGCGGATCCCGATGCCGGTGATCGTGGACGGCGGGCGGGACAGCGCCCGGATGGAGCTGACCGCCGTCGAGGTCCGGGCCTCGCGCAACCACCCGAGCCCCGCGCCGGTGCTGGCCCGGCACTGGCAGCAGGTCCTGGGCGGCTTCGAGGAGTTGACCGCGCGACTGCGCCGACTCGACGACCAGGGCGAACTGCGCCGCGTGCTCGGTGCCTTCGAGGGCTGCGAGGTGCGGCTGATCCGCCGCCCCACCCAGGCGTACATGGAGATCGGCCGGATGCTCTGGCACCCGGCCTCCTTGCACGATCCGGCCGCCGCGCTGACCCGGGCCAGGGACATCCTGGCCCGCAACGCGCAGGGCAACCCGGTCGCACCCCGGCAGGCCGCCGAGATCGAGGCGGAGATCGACGACCTGCTCCTCGGCGACGTCCCGGTCTTCAGCATGCTGGTGGATCCGGCCACCCTGGCGGCCGCGCTGACCGACTGGCGCGCGGCCGACCTCGCCCTGGAGCAGGAGGTGATCCGCGGCGCCCTGGTCGGCGCCTACCTGAACGAGCGCCAACTGCCCGCGCGGACACCGAAACCGGCCACCGCACCGCACCTGCGCCGGGCCGAGGAGCGCCGCCGGCGGCTGGCCGCCGAGGCGGTCCGCACCATCGGCGCCGCCGCCGTGCGCGGCCGCGACGGCACGGCCACCTGGATCAGCCCGGTGCTCACCGATGTCGGCTGGGCGATCCGCCCGCTGACCGCCGACCTCTACAGCGGGCAGGGCGGCGTCGTCCTCGCGCTGGCCCAGTACCGGCAGGAACGGGCCGCCGGCCGGGCCGACGAGGTGGCGGGGCTCGACGAGCTGCTGCGGGGCGCCCTGCGGGTGCTCGCCGCCACCGAGGACCAGGTGCCCACCCGGCAGATCGGTGGCTTCACCGGCCTCGCCTCCCAGCTGTGGACCTGGTCGACGCTGCACGAAGTCCTCGGGGAGGACTGGCTGCTGGAGCGCGCGCAGGCCAGGGCCGCACTGCTGGACGCGGAGCGGATCGGCCAGGACCGGGCACTGGACGTGCTCGGCGGCGCGGCCGGCGCCGTCGTGCCGCTGCTGGGGCTCGCCGCGGCCACCGGGGCGCAGCGCTGGCTGGCAGCCGCCGCCGAGGCGGGCCGGCACCTGGAGCGGACGGCCGTGCTGGACGAGCGCGGAGCGCGCTGGCCCACCGCGCTCTTCCCGGCGGCGGTGGGCGGCTTCGCGCACGGCGCCACCGGCATGGGCTGGGCGCTCACCAGGCTCGCACTCAGCCCGGCCGGAACGCCGGCGGATCGCGAGCGCTGGCGTCAACTCGCCGACCGGGCACTCGACTTCGAACGATCGCTGTACTCGCGGGAGGCGGCCGCCTGGGCCGACCTGCGGGAGACCAGCGGGGTGGACCACGCCACCGCCTGGTGCCACGGTGCCACCGGCATCGGGCTGGCCGCCGCGGACCTCCACCGGCGCACCGGGGATCCGGCCCACCTGGAGACCGCCCGCCGGGCCGGCCCGGCCGCGCTGCGCGAGGGCTTCGGCTGGACCCACACGCTGTGCCACGGGGACCTGGGGCTGTGGGAGCTGCTCGCGGCGCTGCGCGCCTGCCACCCCTCGGCCGTGCCCCCGGTGCACCAGGACCGCGGTGCCGCCGACGCCGAGTTGCTCAGCGGCCTGGAGGAGCACGGCGCGATCGGCGGACTGGCCCGCGAGGCGTTCTCGCCGGGTCTGCTGCCTGGACTGGCCGGTGTGGTCCACCTGTTGCTGCGGATGCACCCCGAACAGCGGCTGGCCTCCCCGTTGCTGCTCGGCCGCGCGGGGGAGTGATCGGAGCCGCTGCACGCGGGGGCCTACCCGCCAGGAGACCGGCGGGTAGGCGCGAGCCCTGCGACACGCCCTCGGGCGTGGGCGGTCAGCGGGGGAGGGCCTGGTACAGCCCGCGGCCGGTGCGCTGCGCGCGGGAGGCCTTCACCAGGCGCTCCAGCGCGGTGCGGATCGCGTTGACGCTGCCGGGGGTGGACTCGCGCCCCAGGCCCTGGGCGACGTCACCGGCCCGCACGGGCTGCTCGGCGCCGGCCAGGAACTCCAGGATGCCGTCGGTGAGTCCGGGTGCGCGCTTCTTCGCCGCCTCGGCCGGCGCGGGCGCCGTGCCCTTGCGCGGCTTCGACGCGCGCCGCGCCCGGCGCGGGGCCTCGGCCGCCGCCGGCTCGGCGACCGCCTGGGGGGCGGTCTCCGGCGCCGCCGCCGGGGCGACCTCGGGTGCGGTCTCCGGCGCGGACTCCTGCGCCGGGGCGGGCACCGCGGCCGCTGCCTTCGCCGATGTCTTCTTCGCCGCTGCCTTCGTCGACGTCTTCGCCGGCGCCTTGGTCGCGGCCGACCCCTTGGCCGGGGAAGTCCTGCGGGTGCGACCCGTCTTCGCGACGGCGGCCCGGCGTGCGGTCTTCGGCGCGGTCTTCGCCGGCGCCTCCTCGGTGCCCTCGGCCGCCGCCGGCTCCGGAACCTCGGTGGGCGCGGGTGCCTGGACCGCGATCGTCTCCGTGGCGGGCGTCTTCTGCGCCGGCACGGTGGGGGCCTGCTGCGCGGCGGGGGCAGGCGCCGGGGCGAGCGACTGCAGGCTGCTGAGGGCGCTGCGAACCGCGCCGAGGCGGTCCGTCACCTCCGCCAACTGCCTTTCCAACGTGCCTTGTTGCTCCTCCAGGCGGGGGAGCTCGGACTGCAGCAGGGCGATGGTGGACGCGACGCTGCTGTGACTGTTGAACGTGGTAGCCACGAATTCCTCGCTTATTCCGGGTGTGGGAAGTGCTCGTGATGGTCTCCATGAGCCGTACGGTGCATTTGCCTTCTTTCCATCCCCGGTAAACGTGAATGCGTATGAAGTCTGTACGGCACCAGCGGCTCGGGTGGTGGTGCCGACCGGCATTGACGTCGGCGCAGGGTCCAACGTGCGGTGGCCGGATCAGTTACGAGAGCGACGAAGAGCGACCCCGACGAGCGAGTTGACGGTGTCGGATGTGAACGCGTCATCCTCGTCGATGCCACGCGTGGTTTCCGCGGCCGGCCCACCGGTCAGGCCGTGCCCAGGAACCAGGTGGTGAGCATGGCGAGTCCGGCTCCCGCCATCGGCAGGCAGGCACTGCGCAGGTAGTCCGCGCAGCTCTGGACCGCGTGTTGGCGCCTGGAGCGGGTCGCCAGGCCCAGGAACACCGCAGCTTGCGGGGAGATCCGCGCGCCCGTCGGCACGCCGTCCCGCGCCGTGGCCAGGTCCTGCGCGGTGGCTCGGTCCTGCGCCGTGGCCAGGTCCTGCGCCGTGGTGCCGTCCTGAGGCTGCAGCAGGGCGGTGAGGCGTTCAGCCACCTGCTTCCCGGTCACCTGCAGCGAGACTCCTCGGGCGTCGGTGAGCACCAGGTCGTCCCACCCCCGGTTGCCGGGGACCCGGTCGCGGCGGATCCGCACCAGCGCGGTGAGGTCGACCGTCCGCACACCTGTCAGCGTACGGGCGGTGAGATACCGCAGGTCGGGTCCGTGGATGACGGGGTCCCCGGTGTTGTGCCGGTTCATGAGGAGCATCGTGGCCGCTGTCCCGGTCAGCGCACCGATGAACTGCTCACCGGCCTGGACGGTGCCGCAGCGTTCGACCACGGCGGGTACGGCGATGCCCGCGGCTGCGGCCGCGCCCAGCACCGCACAGCCGATCCGGCCGTGCCGGAGGCTGACGTCGGCCGGTACGCCGGTCGGCCCTGCCTTGGTCAGCAGCCTGGCCTCGCGCCGGCTCGGCTCCGTGACGGTCCGGTCGGCCGCCCGCCCGGGCTGCGGCTTCTTCCGCCGCTTCTTGCCTGCCATGTCAGCCCCCTTGTCGTGCCTGTTCCGACCGGCACCGTAGTCCTGCGCCGTCACGCCGTCATGGGCGGGGTCCGGTCGCCGTGCCGACCCGCCGGGCGACCGATCCTTTCGGGACCGAACCGTGGGTACGGTCGGTGCGTCCTGGTAGTCGAGTCCCGTTCATCCAGCAGAGGAGACCCATGAACGACGCCGGCTTCGCCGCCCGTCCCAGCCGCCGCACCATGCTGGCCCTCGGTGCCGGGGCGGCGCTCGCCGCCACCGTGGCCACCGCCGGACCGGCCGCCGCCGCGACGCCGGGCGGCAGCGACCTGCACCGGGCGCTGGCCGACCTGGAGCGCGAACACGCCGCCCGGCTCGGGGTGTACGCGCGCAACACGGTGACGGGCCGCCAGGTTCGCTACCGTGCGGGCGAGCTCTTCGCGACCTGTTCGGCCATCAAGACGGTCACCGTCTCCGCCGTCCTGCGGGACCTCGACCGGGACGGCGACTACCTGGCCAAGCGCATCCACTACACCCAGCAGGACGTCACGCGCTCGGGCTACGCCCCGATCACCGGTACCCCCGAGCACCTGGCGAACGGCATGACCGTCGCGGAGCTGTGCGCGGCGGCGATCGACTACAGCGACAACACCGCGGCCAACCTCCTGGTGGGCGAACTCGGCGGTCCCCAGGCCGTCACCGCCTTCTGCCGCTCGATCGGGGACCGCGTCACCCGGCTGGACCGCTGGGAGCCCGAACTCAACTCCGCCGAGCCCGGCCGGGTCACCGACACCACGACCCCGCACGCGATCGGCCGCACCTACGCCAGGCTCGTCCTCGGGGACGCGCTCACGGCTCCGCACCGGCAGCAGTTGACCACCTGGCTACTGGGCAACACCACCAGCGGCGCACGCTTCCGGGCCGGACTGCCCAAGGACTGGAGGCTCGGCGACAAGACCGGCACCGGTGACTACGGCACCACCAACGACGTCGGCATCGCCTGGACTCCGGCGGGGGAGACCGTGGTGCTGGCGGTCCTGTCCACCAAGCAGGACCAGAAGGCGCCGGCGGACGAGCCGCTGATCGCCAAGGCCGCCGCCCTGCTGGCGCCCGCCGTCGGCTGACCGGGGTTCTCCGGCTGCCACCGGTTGTCCACCGGCGCCACCGACGTCCACCGATGCCACCGACGCCCACCGCGCCCGGCTAAGGTCGTGGTGGGACGTCGCCGGCGACCGCCGGGGCGGTCGTGGGACGAGGCTGGAGGGCCGGGCGTTGACGGAGATCATGGTCATCGGTGGGGGCGTCGCCGGAGCGGCGGCCGCCCTGGGCCTGCACAAGGCGGGCTTCGACGTCACCGTGTACGAGGCGCACCCGGACACCGGGGCCGACATCGGTGCCTTCCTCACCCTGGCGAGCAACGGCATGCGCGCGCTCGCCCAGCTCGACGCCGCCGCACCGGTCGCCGAACTCGGCTTCCCGCTCACCGAGATGAGCGTGCTGGACGAGGCGGGCCGGGAGCTCGCCGCGATGCCGCTCGGCGAGGCCGACCACCCGCTGACCCGCTACCGCTGTCTGCGCCGCGCCGAGTTGGGCGCGGCGCTGCGGCGCGAGGTCGGCCGCCGCGGGATCCCGATCCGGCACGGCGCGCGGCTGACCGGCCTCGTGGAGAGCGCCGGGGGAGTCACCGCGACCTTCGCCGACGGCAGCTCGGCCCGCGCCGAACTCGCCGTCGGCGCCGACGGGTTGAACTCGACGGTGCGCGCCCTCCTGGACCCGGACCAGCCCGGCCCCGAGTACGCGGGCCAGCGCGTCTGCTACGGCTACACCACCGACTACGCGCCACTGGGCGAAGCCTCGCACCGGATCACCATGCTCCGCGGCAGCGGTGCCGCCTTCGGCTACGCCTGCTCCCCGTCCGGCGAGACCTTCTGGTTCGCCCGGGTGCCCGGCCCACCGGTCGCCGCCGACGAACTGGCCCGCACCACGCCCGCCCAGTGGCGCGAGCACCTCCTGCCGCTGCTGCACCCCGACCGCACGCCCGCCGCGGACATCGTGGCGGCCACGGCGGAGCGGCTGATGGTGACCAACGCCCAGCACCTGCGGCCGGGTGGCCGCTGGCACCGCGGCCGCACCGTCCTCATCGGCGACGCCGCCCACGCGGCCTCTCCGGCCACCGGCCAGGGCGCGTCGATGGCCCTGGAGGACGCGGTGGTCCTCGCCAAGGCCCTGCGCGAAGCGGGCCCGTCCACGGACGCGCTCACCCGCTACGAACTGCTCCGCAGGCCGCGCGCGGAGCAGAACATCGCCACCAGCGCCCAGCTCACCGCGAACCGCACCAACACACCCCCGCCGCCCACCCCCACCACCCGCCCGCCCCGCGACTCCGCCCGCCCCGCATCGCGCACGGACGAGGAACTGCTGCGCCTGCTGGACTGGCAGACCCCGCTGCCCGCACCCGGCCAGGAGGGCTGACCCGACCTCCGCGCCACCGGGCCACCGGGCCGCCGCGCCGGGTCGCCGGGCCGCTAGCGGCCCGTGCCCGCCTGGCTGCCCGTCAGGCCGTCCACCAGCGCCCGCAGCCCGCTCAGGTAGGTGTCCTGAGCGGTCAGCGACTCCCAGCGGCCCGCGACCTGTGCCAGCCGGGGGAGCTCCTCGGCATCGAGGTCGGCGAAGACCGCCGCCCGGTAGGTGGGCCGGTCGTCGTCCGCGCGGCGCCGGGCCGCCGCGGCGCGGATCATGATCTCGCCGGCCGTGTAGTGCCAGATCGCGCGGTAGCCGTGCACGGCCTGGTCGGGCGTCAGTCCGCAGTCGACCAGCCCGGCCACGATCTGTTCGACGAACCACAGCGCGGTCCTGGACATCAGGTCGTCGGCGGTCAGCACCGCGACGATCCAGGGGCAGTCGGCCAGCACCGCGTGAATCGCGTCCGCGGCGGCGACGACCCGCTCGCGCGCCCCGGCGGGCAGCGCCTCGGGCCGGCGCAGGGTCCGCGTCGCGTAGTCGTCCAGCAGCAGCACGAGGAGTTCGTCCTTGTTGCGGACGTGGTGGTAGAGCGCCATCGGCGTGCTGCCGATCTCGGTGGCCAGCCGGCGCATCGTCAGCCGCTCCACGCCCTCCTCGTCCAGCAGCCGCAGCGCCGCCCCGATGATCTCCTCGCGGGAGATCCGGGCAGGTCGGCCGGGTGTCTTGCGCGGTGCGGGCGGTTGCGGCATGCCCCCATCATCCCCCAGGAGTCGACAGCGGGATGCATCGGGCGCTAGTTTTCGTACATGTATAAAAACTCACGGGGGCGACCCGGAGCCGTGCTGGCGGCTGCCGCGGTCGCGCAGTTCGTCCTCGCCCTGGACATGTCGGTGGTCAACGTCGCGCTGCCCGCCATCCGCGACGCCCTGGGATTCACCCCGCTCGGGCTCTCCTGGGTCGTGCACGGCTACGCGCTCGCCTTCGGCGGCCTGCTGCTGCTCGGCGGCCGTGCCTGCGACCTGTACGGCCGGCGCCGGCTCTTCGCCCTGGGCCTGGGCGTCTTCGGACTCTGCTCCCTGGCGGGCGGGTCGGCCCAGGCGCCCTGGCAACTGGTCGCCGCCAGGGCCGGCCAGGGCCTGGGCGCCGCTGCCGCCGCACCGGCCGCCCTGGCCATGCTGACCACGACCTTCCCCGAGGGGCGGGCACGCACCCGTGCACTCGGGGTGTGGAGCGCGGTGAACGCGGCCGGCGGCGCGCTGGGTGTGCTCGTGGGCGGGCTGCTGACGCAGTACGCGGGCTGGCGGTGGGTCATGCTGGTCAACCTGCCCATCGTCGCGGCGGCCCTCGTGCTGCTCCCCGCAGACGCAGACGCAGGCGCAGGCGCAGGCGCAGACGCGGGCGCGGGAGCCGAGGCGCCGACCACCGGTCGCAAGGACCCGGACGTGCTCGGCGCCCTGCTGGCGACCGGCGGCATCGGGCTGCTGGTGTTCGGCGTCCTGCGCACGGACACCCGGGGCTGGACCTCCGCGACCACCGTGGCGACCCTCGCCGCCGCGGCCGTGCTGCTGGCCGCCTTCGTCGTCACTGAGTCCAGGGCCGCCGCACCGCTGCTGCGCCTGGGGCTCCTGCGCAGCCGCTGGGTCGCCGGCGCCAACGTCCTGGTCTTCCTCGCGGCAGCCGGGCAGTTCAGCGCCTTCTACTTCGTCTCCCTCTACCTGCAGCAGGTGCTCGGCCTGGGCGCCGCGGCCACCGGCGCCGCCTTCCTGCCCTTCTCCGCGGGCCTGGTCGCGGGCACCGTCGTCGCGACCCGCCTCACCGCCGTCCGTTAGCCGCGCGCGGCGCTGATCCCCGGCGCGCTGCTGGCCGCGGCGGGGCTGGCCTGGTTCGCGTGCATCCGCGTGGACGGCGGCTTCCTCACCGACGTCCTCGGCCCCGCCCTGCTCACCAGCATCGGGACCGGACTGGTGCTGGCCCCGGTCGCCGCCGCCGCGACCACCGGCGTCGCGCCCCAGGAGGCCGGCATGGCCTCGGGTGTCTTCAACAGCGCACGCCAACTCGGCGGTTGCGTCGGCCTGGCCGTCCTCGCGACCGTCGCGGCACACCGCACCGGCCAGGCCACCGGCCCCGCCGCGCTGAACGCCGGCTACGCCACGGGCCTGGCGGTCGGCGCCGCACTCTTCCTGCTCGCGGGGGTCGTGGCGATCGCCCTGCTGCCCCGCCGCCGGGCCGCCGCCACCACCGTGCCGGCCGCCGTCCCGGCTCCGAACCGACCGAAAGACAGGACCCCGTCATGACGACGACCCCCATCGACCTGTTCGCCACGGCCCTGCAGTTCCACCCCGACGGCGCGGTGCGGAGCGCCGAACGCCGCATGGCGAGCGGCGATCCGGGCGCCTGGCAGATCGCCGCCTTCCACGTGGAGACCGACTCCGACGTGCACGCCGACCACTGGGAGATGCACCCGGAGGCGGACGAGGCGGTCTGCTGCCTGGCCGGCGGCGCGCGCCTCCACCTGCGCCCCACCACCCCCGGCGAACCCGAGGAAGCCGTGCACCTGCCCGCGGGCGCCGCCGTGATCGTGCCCCGGGGCCGCTGGCACCGCCTCGAACTGGACGCGCCGAGCGACCTCATGTCGATCACCCTGCGCCAGGGCACCCGCCTCGAGCGCCGCTGACCACCGCGGTGGCCCGGCAGCCCCTGCTGCCGGGCCACCGCGTCCGTCGGGACCGGAGCAGGCCCTACCGGCACCCGCCCAGCACCCGGCGCAGCGCTTCGACGACCGAGTCGGGCGGGAAGCGCAGGCGGGCCGCCTGCTCGGCGAGTTCCAGGGTGGCGGCGAGGTCGTCGGGGGCCGCGTCGGCGACCAGGCCGCGCATCCAGGCCAGCAGCTCGGCGGGCACCTGGGGCCGGCTCCCGGCGAGGATGACGGCATCCGGCACCTCGGCGACCGGGGCCGGTCCGGGGAACGCCCGTACCGGGGCCTGCCGCACGGATGCGGTCGGATCGGCGTGCGGTGCTGGGGGCCCGGCCGGGCGGGCCGGGGGCGGGCAGGGTGCCGGGAGCGGCTCGTCCGCGCTGGCGTAGCGGCCGGCGGGCAGCCCGACCTTGTAGGGGTGCACGCACACCGCCACGCCCTGGGCGGTGTAGCGGAACCCGGTCCGCGGATCGAACGGCGCCTCGCGAGCGGGCCGGTCGTAGACGTCGAACCGGCCGCCCGGGTAGCGCAGCGCCGGGCAGATCCAGCAGACGTCGTGGTCGCTGTCGTCGTCGATGAACGGTGTGTCCGGGCCCATGCCGCCGCACCTTACCGTCGAGCGCCGAGCGGCTTCGCCCGGGCCCGGCCGGTCGCGATACGGTCACGGCATGGCTGACACCCGGCTGACCACCCCCTCGTACCTCGTCCTCGGCATCATCGACAAGCTGGGCGAGGCCAGCCCGTACGACGTGAAGGTCGAGGCGGCCCGCACGGTGGCGCCGTTCTGGTCGGTGCCGCACGCGCAGGTGTACGCGCAGTGCGACCGGCTCACGGAGGCGGGGCTGCTCTCCGAGGTCCGGCAGGAGGGCGGGCGCAACCGGCGGCTGATGAAGCTGACCGAGGCGGGCCGCACCGCGCTGGCGCGGTGGCTCTCGGACACCGCCTTCGTGCCGGTCGAGGCGCGCGAGCGCAGCATCCTGAAGCTCTGGTTCGGGGCCCGGGGCGAGCTGCTCGCTCCGGAGCAACTGACCCAGCACGGTGCCACCTTGGCGGAGTACGAGGAGCTCGCGACGAGCGTCGGAACGCTGCTGACCCGCGGTCAGCGCGAGGCGCTGGAGTTCGGCATCCGCTACGAGCGGATGATGGTCGACTTCTGGCAGTGGGTGGAGCAGCGCGAGGGCTGAGGCCGCGCGGGGGCTGACAACGACGACGGTGCAGGGGCGTTGACCCCGACCGGGGACCGCCGCTACCTTCGCGATAGTCCAGAAAGGACTATCGATGAGGTAGTCGGGAGCGGGTACACCCCGAGGGAGCCGCCGTGAACCGTCTCAGGAACGTCGCCTGGGGGCGTGTGGCCACGATCGCCGTGGTGGTCCTCTGCCTGGGCTACGCGCCGATCGCGATGACCGAACTGTGGCCCTACGCCCACCCGGGCGCACCGGCGTTCGGGCAGTGGGTGCTGGCCCGCGCGGTGTCGCCGCGCTACGTGGCGGACGCCTTCGCCACCCGGATCGGGCCGTACGGGCGCAGCCTGGTGCCGCTGGTCGTCCACTCGGTGCTCGGCGGCCTGCTGATGCTGCTCGGGCCGGTCCAGCTGCTCTCGGCGGTCCGCCGGCGCCGACGGCTGCACCGGGTCGCCGGGGTGGTGTTCGCGCTGACCGTCTACGTCTCGATGGCCGGCGCCGCGGTCTACCTGGCGCGCACCCGCCTGGCCGACGCGTTCGGCGGGTCGACGTTCTGGATCGTGCTCGCCACCATCCTGGTCGGCACGGTGCTGAGCGTGACCTTCGGCATCCTGGCCGCCGTCGGGCGCCTGCCCGACCTGCACCAGCGGTGGATGCTGCTCTGCTACGGGTTCCTGATGACCGCGCCGCTGCTGCGCCTGGAGTGGGGCGTGCTGCCGTGGCTGCTGCCCGGCCTGCCGATGACGGAGATCAACCGGGTGGCGATCATGCACCTCGGCTCGGTGGTCACCTTCGGCGCGCTGCTGGCCTCCCGGGCGCTCGACCGGCGGGAGAACGTCCCCGGGGTGCGGGGCAGTTGGGTGCCGCTGCCGGTGCTCGTCCTCGCCCAGCCGGCCGGCGCGGCGGCGCTGCTCTGGATCACCCGGTCGTTCTGGGGCTGGGGAGCTGAGGGGCGCCGGCTGCTCCTCGCGTACCTGATCCCCTTCGCGCTGACCTACGCGGTCCTGTTGGTCCGTCAGTGGCGCGCGGGCCGGGCCGGGGCGAGCTGGGCGCGCGAGGAGTGGCGGCTGCACCTGGTCGCGCTCGCGGTGGCGCCGGTCTTCTCGGTCGGCGCGGCGCAGCTGTTCGAGCGGCAGCTGGGGCTCGACGCCCGCACGGCCCTGTCCGCCGGGGTCGCCATCGGCTGCGGGGTGCTGGCGTTCGCGGCGACCACGATGGTCAGCCTGCGGGTGATGTACGGGCGCGAGCTGCTCCGGCGGCAGCCGCGCGGCGCAGGGCGGCCCGTCGACCTGGCGGTTCGGTCAACCATCAGCTGAGGGGGAAGAGTTGAGCAGTGTCGAGGTGGCACCGGCCGCCGATCTCGAAGGACCGGGACCCGGGCGCGGACTGACCGCGGCCGTGACGATGCTGGCCACCGTGGTGGCGGTGGTCAGCGGCCTGACCGGCGCGCTGATGGCGGCCGTGAGCCTGTCGGGCCACGTCTTCGGCGCCTGGGCCTCGCCCGAGCCGCTGAGCCCCGGCCTGATCGGCGCCGCCATGCTCGGTGTCGCACCCGGCCTTCTCATGGTCGGCCGGGCCCGGGTCTGGGAGGAGGTGCGCACCTTGGTGCTGCCGACCGCCGTCGTGCTGCTCGGCCTGCTCGCGGTGTCGCTGCTCAACGCCGGCCAACTGCAGGTGGTCCGGGGCGGTTCGGTCTTCCTGGTGATGTTCAGCCTCGGCTGGATCGCCGTGCTCGGCCTGCTGGCTCTGCTCGCGCTCGGCTGCCTGGCCCGCCAGTACCTGGAGCCGGCCCGCCCGCCGGCCCCGCCGGTCGTCCCGCTGCCGGCCTGGTCGAAGCCGTTCATGGCCGTGCTCGGGTCGGGCTGGTTCGGCATCGGGGCGGGCCTGCTGGCCGTGCCGGGCTTCTGGGCCGCACTGGTGCCCTGGCACGTCGACCGCCCCGACGCACAGGCGCTCGGCGTCTGGGGCATCGCCCTGGGGGTGGGCGTCCTCGGCGCACTGGCCGAGGACGACCTGACCCGGCTGCGCCCCGCCCTGACCGCCCTGCCCGGTGTCGCCCTCGCCGTGGCCCTGGTGCTGGGCGTGCGGGGCTCGGCGGTGCACTGGAGCTCGGGCCCCGGGCTCTGCCTGATCACCCTGGTCGGCGGGCTGCTGGCCGCCGGACTGATCGGGCAGTGGCTGCTCTCCCGGAGGGCGTCGCCGCAGGTCTGAGGTGCAGCTCTGAGCCGCTGGCCAACGCCTGGTAGGCCGGTGCGTCAGTCCGCTGGTGCGGGGCGGGCCGGGGAGCCGAGGCGGTTCACGGCGGCCAGGACCGGGCCGGTTCCGTCCTCCTGGCGGATGCGGGCGGCCAGGGCCTGGGCGCGGCGGGTGTAGGACGGGTCGGTCGTGGCCTGGACGAGGGCCGCGGTCAGGGCCTGGGCGGTGAGCCGGCGCAGCGGGATCGCGGTGGGGGCGACGCCCAGGGCGGTCAGGCGGGCGGCCCAGAACGCGGCGTCGAACTGGACGGGGAGGGGGACGGCCGGAATGCCCGCGCGCAGGGCGGCGGCGGTGGTGCCCGCTCCCGCGTGGTGGACGGCCGCGGCCATGTGCGGGAACAGCAGCTGGTGCGGCATCTCGTCGATGGTGAGCATGTCGTCGTCCTCGCAGGCGAGTTCGCTCCAGCCGCGCTGGATGACCCCGCGCAGCCCGGCCGCACGCAGGGCGCGCACGACGGTCCGGCTCAGCCGCTCGGGGTCGGGGACGGTGGCGCTGCCCAGGCCGACGAAGACCGGTGGCGGGCCGGCGGACAGGAAATCGCTCAGCCGGTCCGGGAGTTGTGCCTGGGGCGGGTCGTGGGGCCACCAGTATCCGGCGATCCGCAGGCCGGGGCGCCAGTCGTGCGGGCGCTGCACCACGAGGGGGCTGAAGCCGTGGTAGACGGGCCAGTCCTGGCGCTCGCGGGCCCGACGGGCGGTGTGCGAGCGGTGGCGGGGGAGGCCGAGGCGGTCCTGCAGCGCGCGGGCGCTGTCCGCGAAGATGCCGTCCACCGCAGCGTTCACTGCTCGTCCGGCCAGCCGGTTGCCCACCGCTCCCCAGGACCGGGTGCCGGTCACCGGAGGCGCGAACTCGGCTGTGGCGGCCAGGGGTTGGAGGTACACGCCGATGCTCGGCAGCCCCAGCCCCTCGGCGATGGCGTGGCCGAGCGGGCCGAGCGAGCTGGACAGCAGCAGGACGTCGCTGGTGCGGGCGGCTGCCAGCAGGTCCTCGGCCGTCCGCCCGACCGCGGACCGGGCCAGCGCGATGACCCGCAGCAGCTTCCCGGCGCCGGTGGTACTCCGATGCAGCGCCTGTCCGCGCGCAGACCGGAGCTCCGCAAGCGGGTCGACCGGCAGCGCATGGAAGCCCACCCCCGCCGCAGCCGCGAGCGGCGCGAAACGGGCATGGGTGACGAGCGTGACCTGGTGTCCGGCCTGCGCCAGAGCATGGCCGAGCCCGGTGTAGGGAGCCACGTCGCCGCGCGAACCCGCGGTCATCACTGCCACTCGCATGACGGCCAGTATCGTCCAGCGGGGCCCGTTTCGGCAGCTGTGCCACGCAGGGCGTTGACGGGCGATCGCTGGGCCGGTGTCGCGACGCCTGGCAGGCCCCACCGTGGAGGATGTCACCGAGCAGGCCCGTGCTCTCGGGGCTATCGGCGACGTTGAGGTGAACGAACGCGCCATCATCGTCGAGGGCTTGAACGAGCCGCCGCGCTCCTTCCTGCAGCGCTGCTTCGGTTGCCAGGTCCACGACCGTGACAAGCCGTGCAACCACCGCCGGACGGCCGCGCCGACATCGGCCGGGCCGCCGCCCAGTAAGGAGACCGTGATGGACTTCGGTACCTGGCCCCGCGTCCTCGTCGTGGACGTGGAAGGCAACGGCGCCCAGCCACCGGACCTGGTGGAGGTCGCCGCGATCCCCATGGTGCACGGGAGCCCGGTGCCGTCGTCCGCCCGCTCCACCCTGCTGCGCCCCCCGAACCCCATCACGCCGTTCGCCACGCGGGTGCACCGCATCACCAACCAGGACGTCGCGACGGCGCCGACCTGGGAGCAGGTCGGCGCCCGGGTACACGCCGACCTGGAGGGCACATGGATCGCCGCGCACAACGCCCACGTGGACTACGGGGTGCTGCTGCGGCACATGCCGCAGTGGCGACCGGCCGGGGTGCTGGACACCCTCCGGCTCGCTCGAGCGACCTGTCCGGCGGCCGGCGGGTACAGCCTCGACGCGCTGATCGACCTGACCGGCATCGACCTGGCCGCCGTCCCCGGCCAGCGCCACCGCGCGGGCTTCGACGCCCACGCCACCGCGCTGCTGCTGCTCGACCTCGCCGCGCACTACGACACCTGGGACGCGCTGCTCGCCGCTGCAGTCCCGCCCAAGATGCCCGGCGCCTCCCTGCCCGCTACCCCCAACTCCGAGGATCAGACTCTGTGGTGACACCGCTTTCCTCTGCATCGCCGGAACGAACTCGTCCGGCAAGAGCACCTTGGCCCGGAGCATCGAGGTGGCCGGTGTCCCGAGGCGACGTCAGGACACCGGCGGCCCGGCGGGGTCGCTCAGGGGCGGACGATCGCTGCGATCGTCATCACCGTGGCGGACTCGTAGTGGACCACTGCGCCCTTGTGCGGGGCGTGGATGATCTGGCCGCCGCCGACGTACATGCCCACGTGGCCGCGGTCGGCGAAGTAGATGATCAGGTCGCCGGGTTGGGCGTTGGCGATGTTGGTGCCGAGGTTGGTCCCGATGGTGGCCTGCTCCTGGGAGGTGCGCGGCAGGGAGATGCCGGCCTGCGCGTAGGCCCACTGCATCAGGCCCGAGCAGTCGAACTGGGTGGGGCCGGCGCCGCCCGGCACGTAGGGCATCCCGAGCCGGCTCTCGGCGGCGGCGATCGCGGCCTGGGCGGCCGAGTTGCCGGCGGAGCTGCCGCCGGGCGGGGTGCTGGGGGCGGTCGTGCCGGTACCGCTGCCGGTGCCGGTGCTCCCGGGGTCGGTGCGGGCCGCGTCGCGTGAGGCGGTCTGGGTGGCGTCGGTCTGGGCCTTGGCGGCGGCTGCGGCCTTGGCGTCCGCCGCGGCCTTGTCGGCTGCCGCCTTGGCGTCGGCCGCGGCCTTCGCCTCCGCGGCGGCCAGCGCCTGGCGCTGCTGCTCGGTGAGCGAGTTGAGCAGGTCCTGGCTCTTCTTCAACTTGGCCTGGACGTCGTCCTTGGCGGCCCTGAGCTGCTGCGTGGTGGCGTCCAGCTCGGCGAGCTTGGCCTGCGCCTCGGCCTTGTCCTGGTCGAGCTTGCGCTGCTGCGTCTGGAGCTGCTTCAGGGCGTCGGACTCGGTGTCGCTCAGCTGGTTGAGCGACTTGGCCTGGCTGAGGAAGGTGTCCGGCTTGGCGGAGAGCATCAGCTGGACGGTGGGCGATATTCCGTTGGTGGCGTACTCGTCGGCGGCCACCGAGGACAGCCCGGACTGCAGGTCGGCGACCTGGCCCTGCTGGCGGGCCAGCTGGTCCTGCAGGTCGCCGACCTGCTTCTGCAGGGTCTGCTGCTTGGCCTGCGCGCCGTCGTAGTTCTCGGTGGCGAGCTCCGCCTGGTGGTTGAGGTCGTCGACCTGGGACTTGACCTGGTCCAGCGAGGGCGGCGCCGGGTCGGCGTGCGCGGCACCCTGGGCGGAGAGCGCCATGGCGGTGGCGGCCGTGGCGGTCAGGATCGACGCACGGGTACGGCCGACGGGCTTGGGACGACGGTGGGACGCCATTGCTGCCTCTCCCTCGCGGGGACACATGGTTCCCCAGTACCGCTTGGCAGCTCCCCCGCGAGGGTCCCCTGTCGGACAGTCAGCTGTCCTTGCTGCGCTCGAACTCGGCGGCGCCCGCCACTGCCACCCGGGTCGGGTGATCACCATCGCGGCGGTCTGCTTGCCGACCTTAGTGATAACTCCGTGATCTGTTCAAATCTTTGGCGACAAAAACGTCCAACACCCCTCAGTGAATGGTTCCTTCGGAAGTGTGCACATCAAGTCGCCGGGTGGCGGCGCAGCTCAGCAGGGCGCGCAGGCCCTGGGCGACCGCGGCGGCCGGCAGGGACGGCACCGCCTGGTCGAGGACCTGTTCGGGCAGGGACGGCACGTGGACGAAACCACCCCGGGTGGTGGGTCGTTCGACGGCGATCAGGTGCATCAGGGCGTAGAAGACATGATTGCAGACGAACGTTCCGGCGGTGTGCGACAGCGAGGCGGGCAGGCCGGCCTCGCGCACGGCGGCCACGCACGCCTTCACCGGCAGGGCGGCGAAGTACGCATCGGGGCCACCGGGCACCACCGGTTCGTCGACCGGGCGGCGTCCGGTGTTGTCGGGAATGCGTGCGTCGTCGATGTTGACGGCGATGCGCTCCACGCTGATGTCGGGCCGCCCGTGAGCCTGGCCGACGCAGACCACCAGCTCGGGGTCGGTCGCCCGGACGGCGTCCCGCAGTTCGTCGATCGCCCGACCGAACACACAGCTCAGCCGCAGCGGTGTCACCTCCAGCCCTTCGGGTGCATCGGCCGCGACCAGGCGCACGGCCTCCCAGGAGGGATTACGGGTGGCGCCGCCGAACGGTTCAAAGCCGGTGAGCAGGACGCGGGTCATGGGTGGTCACACCTCTCGCAGTGACGGGCCTCGAAAGACCGAGGAAGGTCTCGGAAGGTCGCGGAAGGCTCCAGATGGCCTCGGATGGCCTCGGATGGCCTCGGAGGGCTTCAGAAGGCGAAGAGCGAGATGATGGCGATGTTGCACACCAACAGCGCTCCCGCGGTACGGACCTGAGCCTTGATCGGCCCGTACTGGTCCTTGAGCTCCAGCAGGG
Organism: Kitasatospora sp. NBC_01302; assembly: GCF_035976515.1. Lineage (NCBI taxonomy): Bacteria > Bacillati > Actinomycetota > Actinomycetes > Kitasatosporales > Streptomycetaceae > Kitasatospora > Kitasatospora sp. NBC_01302. The sequence continues at coordinate 966,410 of NZ_CP108404.1, read as the reverse complement.
CCGCGGGCACCAGGTTGAAGTTGGCGGCCATCGGCGTCACCAGGGTGCCGCAGAAGCCGGCCAGCATCCCGACGGCCAGCACCACCGCCGGATTCCCGTGCAACTGGGTGACCAGGACGGGCCAGCCGATCGCGGCGGTCATCACCGGGAAGGCGGCGAAGGCGTTGCCCATGATGACGGTGAACAGGGCCATGCCCACGCAGTAGAGCACCACGGCGGGGAACCGGCTGCCGTGCGGCAGGATGTCGGTGGTGAGCCTGCCGACCTGGGTGCCGACCCCGGCCACCTGGAAGATCGAGCCGAGGACGGCCAGCAGCTGGGGCAGCAGCAGCGCCCAGCCCATCGATTCGAGCAGCCCGCGCCCGGCGTGCAGGGCGACGACGGGCTTGCGCTCACGGGTCATCAGCAGCGCGACCAGCAGGGCGACCAGGGCGCCGATCCCCAGCCCCACGATGGTCTCGCTGCCCGCCTGGAGCACCGGCCGGTTTCCGAGGTGCCAGTCCTTGACCACGGTCGAGCAGAGCACGGCCACCAGCGGGATGGTCAGGGCGGGGACGAACACCCGGTTGCCGAGCCGGGCCGCGGTGGCGGCGCGCTGCTCGGGTTCCGGGGCGCGGGAGGCTCCGCGCCCGGTGAGGCCGAAGCCCGCCAGGCAGATCATCACCAGGACCGCGGCGCCGAGCGGTGCGGCGGGTGCGGTCCTGCGCACCACCCAGGTGCCGTAGATGAAGCTCAGGCCCAGCAGCCCCCAGAAGGCGGCGGAGCCGAACCGCTTGGGGTTGCTCCGGTCGACCGCCATCTGCCCGGCCACCGCGAGGAAGAGGGCGCCGATCAGCCAGTACAGCCACTCCGCCTGGATCATTTCGCCTCCCCGGCCCGGGCGCGCCCGACGGTGGTCTGCTTCGCGGTGCTGGTCTGCACGGTGGCGTTCTCCCGGTCGAGGGCACGGTCCAGGCGCAGCAGCTGCAGGCCGTGGATGACGGTCGCGCACAGCGCGCTGGGGATGGCCCACAGCGCGAGCTGGGTCGGTTCCAGGTGCGTGTGGTAGGTCGCGTTGGCGAAGCCGGTGATCAGCAGGATCGAGCCGACCGCGAGGAAGCAGTCCTCGCCGAAGAAGAGTCCGACCGTGTCGGCACTGGCGGCGTACGAGCGGACCCGCTCGCGCATCCGCTCGGTGAGCGTGCCGTGGCGGCGCTCGGCGGCGGCCTCCGCCATCGGGGCGACCATCGGGCGCACCGCCTGGGCGGGGCCGCCCAGCCCGGTGAGGCCGAGTGCCGCGGAGAGCTGACGCAGCACCAGGTAGATCGCCAGCAGCCGCCCGGTGCTGAGCGCGCCGAGCCGGCCGATCAGAGTGCGGGCCTGTTCCTGCAGGCCGCGGTACTCCAGGAGGCCGATGACCGGCAGGACGATGACGAAGATGGTCACCGACCGGCTGGAGGCGAAGCCGGTGCCGAAGGCCGCGAGCACCTTCATGGACGAGAGCTTGCCCAGCAGGCTGGTGACGACGCCCGCCACGCCGACGATCAACAGCGGGTTGCGTCGAGTGGCGAATCCCGCCACCACGACGAGGATGCCGAAGAGAACGATCACGCTCTTGGCCACCTTCCGAAGGAGGTTCCCGGCCTTGTGGGGGAGGCCCTGGGGGGAGTTGAGCCGAGGTTAGGGGATTGTTGAACAATCCCACAAGACTTGGGTACCGTTCTCCGACAACGGATCGGCCACGGGCTGCCGGGGTGCATGAGCCGGGGTGCATGATCGGCGCGGGCTGCATGATCGAAGAAGGAGGGCCGCCGTGGTCTCAGACGAACGGGCGACGACCGGGGAGTTCAGCGCCATCGCGGCCGATCGCGGGCGCCTCGGGCGCACCAGCGCCGCGCAGCGGGTGGCCGAACTGCTCTGCGAGCACATCACCGAGGGCCGTCTCGCCCCCGGCACCAGGCTCTCCGAGGAGGCGCTCGGCGAGGCGCTCGCGGTCTCCCGCAACACGCTGCGCGAGGCCTTCCGGCTGCTGGTGGACCAACGCCTGCTGGTCCATCAGCTGAACCGCGGCGTCTTCGTACGGGCGCTGCGGCCCGCGGACGTCGCCGACATCTTCACCCTGCGCCTGGCCCTGGAACAGGTCGGCGTCCGGGCCGCGCCGCACGCCGCACCCGAGCTGATCGCCGCCGTGCGCGGCGCGCTGGCCACCGCCGAGGCGGCCGAGCAGCGCGGCGACTGGGTCGCCGTCGGCACCGCCGACCTGCGCTTCCACCAGGCCGTCGCCGGGCTCGCGGGCAGCGAGCGGATCGACGAGTGCATGGCCCGGTTGCTGGCCGAACTGCGCCTGGCCTTCGGCGCGGTGGCCGATGCCCGGGGCCTGCACGAGCCGTTCCTGCGCTGGAACCAGGCGCTGGCCGGGCTGCTGGAGTCGGGCGCGACCGACGACGTCGAAGTGGAACTGACCCGGTATCTGGACGAGGCCCGGAGGGTGATCGTGACCGCCATGACGGAGACGGAGCCGGACCGGTGAGCGCCGAGGCAGCAGGCGCCGGGCCGGTGAACGCCGAAGCAGCAGGCACCGGGCCGGTGAACGCCGAAGCAGCAGGCACCGGGCCGGTGAGCGCGGCGGCAGTGGAGACCGGAGCAACTGCTGACGGAGCAGCGGTGATCGACCTCAACGCCGACCTGGGCGAGGGCTTCGGCCGCTGGCAGCTCACCGACGACCGGGCGCTGCTCTCGGTGGTCACCAGCGCCAACGTCGCCTGCGGCTTCCACGCCGGTGACCCCTCCACCATGCGGCGGGTCTGCGCGATGGCCGCCGAGCACTCGGTGCGGATCGGCGCGCACGTCTCCTACCGGGACCTGGCCGGCTTCGGCCGCCGCGCCATGGACCTGCCGCTGGACGAGCTGGCCGACGAGGTTGCCTACCAGATCGGTGCCCTGGACACCTTCGCCAAGGCGGCCGGGACCAGGGTGCGCTACGTCAAGCCGCACGGCGCGCTCTACAACCGCACCGTCCACGACGAGGGGCAGGCCACGGCCGTCGTCGAGGGCCTGCGCCTGGCCGGCCTGACGCTGCCCGTCCTCGGCCTGCCCGGCTCCCGGCTGCACCTGGCCGCCGAGGAGGCCGGGCTGCCCACCGTCACCGAGGCGTTCGCCGACCGCGCCTACACCCCGCAGGGCACCTTGGTATCGCGCCGCGAGGTGGGCGCGGTGCTGCACGACCCCGGCGAGGTGACCCGGCGCTCGGTGGCCATCGCCCAGGGCGACCCCGTCGGCACGAACACCGGTGGGCGGATCCGGCTGCGGGCCCGCTCGCTCTGTCTGCACGGGGACACCGCCGGCGCGGCCGACCTCGCCCGCGCGGTGCGGGCCGCGCTGCACGGCGCCGGTGTCCGGATCGAGGCGTTCGCATGAGGGCGCTGCCGGTGGGGCTCGACGCGCTGCTGATCGAACTCGACGGCGCCGCGGAGACCGCCGCGCTCCACGCCGAACTGCTGCGGATGCGCGAGGCCGGCCAGTTGCCCCGGGTCCGGGAGATCGTGCCGGCCGCGCTGACCGTGCTGCTCGACGGGGTGGACGACCCGCGCGCCCTCGCCCGGCAGCTGGCCGGCCGGCGGGTGCCCGCGCTGCCGGACAGCGCCGGTGAGGTCATCACCGTCCCGGTGCACTACGACGGCGAGGACCTGCCGGCCGTCGCCGCGCTCTGGGGGGTCGGCGAGGACGAGGTCGCCCGGATCCACGCCGCCGCGCAGTACCGGGTGGCGTTCAGCGGGTTCGCGCCCGGCTTCGGCTACCTGACCGGGCTCGACCAGCGCTTCCACGTGCCGCGCAGGGCGGTGCCGCGCACCAGCGTCCCGGCCGGGTCGATCGCGCTGGCCGGCGCCTACACCGGCATCTACCCGCGCTCCTCGCCGGGCGGCTGGCAGCTGATCGGCCGCACCGACGCCGTGCTGTGGGACCCCGCCCGCGAGCCCGCCGCCCTGTTCGCCCCGGGCCACCGGGTCCGCTTCGTCAGCGTGGAGCACCGCGTGGAGCACAGTGTGGAACACCGCGCGGAACACGGCTCGGAGCACGGAGCCGAGCACCGCGTGGAGCATGGAGTCGCGCACGGAGTGGAGCCGAGATGACCCTGACCGTCGTCCGTCCGGGCCTGCTGACCACCGTTCAGGATCTCGGCCGGCCCGGCCACGCCCACCTCGGCGTCCCCCGCTCCGGTGCACTGGACCGCCGCGCCCACCGGCTGGCCAACCTCCTGGTGGGCAACTCCGCGCGGGCCGCCACGCTGGAGACCACCGTGCTGGGCTGCGCGGTGCGGGTGCACCGCCCGGTGGTCGCGGCCGTCACCGGAGCGCCCTGCTCCGTACGGGTGGACGGCCGCCCCGCCGCCTGGGGCGCCCCGCTGCGGCTCGGCGCGGGCGCGCTGCTGGAGCTCGGCACCGCCGCCCGGGGCGTGCGCAGCTACCTGGCGTTCGCCGGCGGGGTCGCGGCCGAGGCCGTGCTCGGCAGCCGCGCCACCGATCTGCTCTCCGGCCTCGGCCCCGCGCCGCTGGCCGCCGGTGACGCGCTGCCGCTCGGCGCCGACCCGGCCGGCCCGCCGCTCGCCGCGGACGTGGTGCCCTGGGTGGCCCCGCCCGAGCACCTGGTGCTGCCGCTGCGGCTGGGGCCGCGCGACGACTGGTTCGCACCCGCGGCCGTCACCACCCTGGCGGCGTGCGACTACCGCGTCTCGCCCGCCAGCAACCGGATCGGCCTGCGCCTCACCGGCCCGGTGCTGGAGCGGGCCGTCGAGCGGGAGCTGCCCAGCGAGGGCATGGTGCTGGGCGCCGTCCAGGTCCCGCCGGACGGCCGCCCGGTGGTCTTCCTCGCCGACCATCCGACCACCGGCGGCTACCCGGTGATCGGCGTGGTGCCCGAGGACGCCCTGTCCGCGGCGGCCCAGGCACCGCCCGGCACCCCGGTCCGGTTCGTCCCCGTGCCTGGCGCCGGCTGGTGAGCCGAGGTCCATGAGAAGGCCCTGGGGGCGGGCCGTCCGCGGCCGGCCCGCACTGTGCGATGGTGGACGGGTGATGCTGGAAGACCTGGTCCGGCTGCGCCGGGCCCGTGACCTGATGGACCGCGACTACGCACAGCCGCTGGACGTGGCGGCGCTGGCGCAGGTGGCCCTGATGTCGCCCGGCCACTTCTCCCGCAGCTTCCGCGCGGCCTTCGGCGAGACGCCCTACAGCTACCTCATGACCCGCCGGATCGAGCGGGCCAAGGCACTGCTGCGCCGCGGTGACCTGTCGGTGACCGAGGTCTGCTTCGCGGTCGGCTGCACCTCGCTGGGATCGTTCAGCTCGCGCTTCACCGAGCTGGTCGGCGAGAGCCCCAGCGCCTACCGGGAGCGTGACCACGAGGCGGACGCGGCCCTCCCCGCCTGCCTCGCCAAGATCCACACGCGACCGGTCAGGAACGGAGAAGCCCGGACCCGGACACCGCCCGTAGGGTGAGGCGCATGGAGACCAAGCGTGACAAGCAGCCGGCCGCACCGCACAGCGCCGACCGCCACGATCTGATCCGCGTGCACGGCGCGCGGGTGAACAACCTCAAGGACGTCAGCCTCGAACTGCCCAAGCGCCGGCTGACGGTGTTCACCGGGGTCTCCGGATCGGGCAAGAGCTCGCTGGTGTTCGAGACCATCGCCGCCGAGTCGCAGCGGCTGATCAACGAGACCTACAGCGCCTTCGTGCAGGGCTTCATGCCGACGCTGGCCCGGCCCGAGGTCGACGTCCTCGACGGGCTGACCACCGCGATCATCGTCGACCAGCAGCGCCTGGGCGCCGACCCCCGCTCCACGGTCGGCACCGCCACCGACGCCAACGCGATGCTGCGCATCCTGTTCAGCCGCCTCGGGCGCCCGCACATCGGCCCGCCCAGCGCGTACGCCTTCAACGTCCCCTCGGTACAGGCCAGCGGTGCGATCACGGTGGCACGGGGCGCCGCCACGAAGGCCGTGAAGGCGACCTTCAACCGCACCGGCGGCATGTGCCCGCGCTGCGAGGGCCGCGGCTCGGTCACCGACATCGACCTCACCCAGCTCTACGACGACTCCAAGTCGCTCGCCGAGGGCGCCTTCACCATCCCCGGCTGGAAGTCGGACAGCTTCTGGACCGTGCGGGTCTACGCCGAGTCGGGCCTGCTCGACCCGAACAAGCCGATCCGCAGGTTCACCAAGAAGGAGATGCACGACTTCCTCTACCGGGAGCCGACCAAGGTGAAGGTCGAGGGCGTCAACCTCACCTACGAGGGGCTGATCCCCAAGCTGCAGAAGTCGATGCTCGCCAAGGACAAGGAGGCGCTGCAGCCGCACATCCGCGCCTTCGTCGAGCGGGCGGTCACCTTCACCACCTGCCCCGAGTGCGAGGGCACCCGGCTCAGCGAGGGGGCCCGGTCCTCGAAGATCGACGGCCTCAGCATCGCCGACGCCTGCGCCATGCAGATCAGCGACCTGGCCGCCTGGGTGCGCGGTCTGCGGGAGCCCTCGGTGGCGCCGCTGCTCACGGCGCTCGGGCAGACCCTGGAGTCGTTCGCCGAGATCGGGCTGGGCTACCTCGCGCTCGACCGGCCCGCGGGCACGCTGTCCGGCGGCGAGGCGCAGCGCGTCAAGATGATCCGCCACCTCGGCTCCTCGCTCACCGACGTCACCTACGTCTTCGACGAGCCCACCACGGGCCTGCACCCCCATGACATCCAGCGGATGAACAGCCTGCTGCTGCGGCTGCGGGACAAGGGCAACACGGTGCTGGTGGTGGAGCACAAGCCCGAGGTGATCGCGATCGCCGACCACGTCGTCGACCTCGGCCCGGGCGCCGGAACGGGCGGCGGCACCCTCTGCTTCGAGGGCACCGTGGCGGGGCTGCGGGCCAGCGGCACCGTCACCGGACGCCACCTCGACGACCGGGCCGCCCTCAAGGAGAGCGTGCGCACGCCCACGGGCAAGCTGCCGATCCGCGGCGCGTCGGCCAACAACCTGCAGGACGTCGACGTGGACATCCCGCTCGGGGTGCTGGCCGTGGTCACCGGCGTCGCGGGCTCCGGCAAGAGCTCGCTGGTGCACGGCTCGCTGCCCGGATCGTCGGGGGCCGGCGACCCGGAGGTGGTCTCGATCGACCAGAGCGCGATCCGCGGCTCGCGGCGCAGCAACCCGGCCACCTACACCGGGCTGCTCGACCCGATCCGCAAGGCCTTCGCCAAGGCCAACGGCGTCAAGCCGGCCCTGTTCAGCGCCAACTCCGAGGGCGCCTGCCCCACCTGCAACGGCGCCGGCGTCGTCTACACCGACCTGGCGATGATGGCGGGCGTGGCCAGCACCTGCGAGGAGTGCGAGGGCCGCCGGTTCGACGCCTCGGTGCTGGAGTACCACCTCGGCGGGCGCGACATCAGCGAGGTGCTCGCGATGTCGGTGACCGAGGCCGAGGAGTTCTTCGGCACGGGCGAGGCCCGCACGCCGGCCGCGCACGCGATCCTCACCCGGCTCGCCGACGTCGGCCTCGGCTACCTCAGCCTGGGCCAGCCGCTCACCACGCTCTCCGGCGGCGAGCGCCAGCGCCTCAAGCTGGCCACCCACATGACGGACAAGGGCGGCGTCTACGTCCTCGACGAGCCGACCACCGGGCTGCACCTCGCCGACGTCGAGCAGCTGCTCGGCCTGCTCGACCGTCTGGTCGACTCCGGCAAGTCGGTGATCGTCATCGAGCACCACCAGGCGGTCATGGCGCACGCCGACTGGATCATCGACCTCGGCCCGGGCGCGGGCCACGACGGCGGCCGGATCGTCTTCGAGGGCACCCCCGCCGAGCTGGTCGCCGCCCGCTCGACCCTCACCGGCGAGCACCTGGCGGCCTACGTCGGCGCCTGACGGGGCCGCCCTCACGGGTCCTCGTACGTCTCGCCCTCGGTCGGCCGGTCCTCGGGCGAGCGGTCGTCGCGGCTGACCCGGCCGACCATCGCACCGGCGTACACGGTGTAGCCGACGCCGATCAGCCAGGACTGCACGATCAGCACGGACCCCACCGCGCCGTAGGAGACCGCGTTGGAGACGATCAGCGGTGCGAAGACCAGCTGGGAGAAGACGCGGAGCCCGGCGAAGGCCGCCACCGTCGCGACCGCTCCGGGGAACAGGGCCGACCAGGCGATCCGGGAGGCGAGCAGCAGGTGCTGCAGCCACCAGAAGTAGAGCACTCCGCCGCAGACGCTCAGGCCGGCCCGCAGCGCGGTGGACGCGGTGGCCTCGTGCGGGAGCGCGCCCCGCCAGGTGGTCAGCAGGATGACGGCGATCAGTCCGGCCAGCCCGAGCACCTGGCGCCACACGGCGTGCCAGGCGCCGGGGCGCAGGTTCCAGATCCGCTCGTAGGTCCGCTGGACGGCGGCCATCAGCGAGATGCCGAAGACGGCGAGCGCGGCCAGGCTCAGCGCGGTGGTGGTGTTGAGCACCTCGCTGCGGGAGGCGAACAGCTCGCCGACCGCCTTGGCCGACCGGCCGGACAGCGCGAGGCCGTCGTTGATCCAGTCCGCGATCCCGCTGCCCCGGCTCGGAAAGGCCGCGGCGACCACCACCAGCAGCGGAACGAGCGTGACGAAGAACAGCGCGGCGAAGGCCATCGCGCGGTGGAGCAGCTCGATCTCCTGTCCGCTGCGCCAGACGGCATGCGCCAGCGCCCTGGTCTCGCGGCCCAGGTCCTTGATGCGGTCACCGACGGGTTTCGCGACGGCGGCTCACCTCCTCCCGGTCCCGTCCGCCGGTGCGGCTCGGCGAACACTCCCCGTCCCGCCTTCCACCTGCCGGTCCGGCTGACACCTGCCGCCCGGCGCACCCACCGGATCGCAGTACGTCCTGCCGCCGCCTGCCCGCCGCGCGGGCCGTCTGTCCCGCTCGTCCGGGGCGGCCTGACGGAGCGTCCGCCGGGCGATCCTCCGCCCTCCGGAGGGCGATCCGGAGGGCGATCCGGAGGGCGGGACTCGTATTTGTCGCCCCGGGGTCGCTCGTGGGGGAACGGGTGGCAGGATGTCCCCGCCATGCCTGCCTCCGCAACCCGGGGCGCACCCGCCGCGGTGCCTCCCGCCTCGCTCGACTTTCGCGTACTGCGTGCTGTGCCGTTCGCGACGGTCTGCGTCGTGCTGGCCGCAGCCGGGCACGCGATGGGTTCCGGCGCCGCGGTCCCGCTCCGGGCGGTGGTGCTGGGCTGGCTCCTGGTCCTGGCGGCCGCCGTGTCGGGCGCCCGTCGGGAACGGTCGCTGACCGCGATCACCGGCGCGATGGCGGGCGGACAGCTGGGCCTCCACCTGCTCTTCCACGCCGAGCAGGCGTACCAGGCCGAGCGGACGCCGGTGCGGGCGCAGACGGCACCGGCGGGCATGGCCGGGATGGGCGACATGCCCGGGATGCCCGGGATGTCGGGGGGTGCTCACCCGGCCGCGGCGGGCGCCCAGCTGGGCGCGCCGGCCGGGATCGCGCCGCACGCCTCCGCGACCCTCGCGCCGCACCTGGCGCTGTGGTGCCACGCCTGGCTGCTCGGGATGAGCCCCACCATGTTCGCCGGCCACTTCGTCGCCACGGTGGTGGCGGCCTGGTGGCTGCGGCGGGGCGAGGCGGCGGTGTGGCGGCTGGTCCGCAGCACCGCCGAGGCGGCCTCGGCGGTGGCCGCGGCGGGTGCGGCGAGGCTGCGTGCGGCCGTCGCGCGGCTCGGTGTCGCGCTCTTCGGCGGGCTCGGGCGCGGCGGGCAGCCGCCGCGCGGGTGGTTCGCGGGGGCGGGCGGCCGGTGGCGGCTCCCCTCGCCGGTCCTGTTGCGGCACTGCGTGATCAGGCGGGGGCCGCCGGCGGCCCCCGCTGTCTGAACCCGACGGCCCCGAGCGCCCCCTGGCGCCGACCGGACGGGTGACGGCCCCGTGCCCCTGATCACCTCGGCGCGCCCACCCGTACCGGCGGCACTCTCCCGCCGGTGCGCCGCACGCGTGCCCGCTCCCCTCGGAGAACACCAGACATGACAGTCACCCTCAAGCGCCGCCTGGCCGCCGCGACCGCCCTGGCCGGCGCGGCCGTGCTGCTGATCGCCGGACCCGCCTCCGCGCACGTCACCGTGCAGCCCTCCAGCGTGGCCAAGGACGCCACCGACCAGACGTTCGCCTTCCGCGTGCCGGACGAGGACGACACCGCCAGCACGGTGCGGGTCGAGGTCGACTTCCCCCTCGACCACCCGATCCCGTCCGCCCTGGTGGCGCCGGTGCCCGGCTGGACCGACCAGATCCAGACCACCAAGCTCGCCACCCCGATCCACACCGACGACGGCGACATCACCGACGTGGTCTCGCAGATCGTCTGGACCGGCGGGCAGATCGCCCCGAACCACTACCAGGACTTCACCGTCGACTTCGGGGCCCTGCCGGACAACACCGACCAGGTCGTCTTCAAGGCCCTGCAGACCTACAGCAACGGAAACATCGTGCGGTGGATCGACGAGCAGAAGCCCGGCCAGCCCGAGCCGGACCACCCGGCGCCGGTGCTGCACCTCACCTCGGCGCCCGCCTCGTCCGCGCCGTCGGCGCCGAGCACGGCGGCGAAGAGCAGCAGCGACGCCACGGCCCGCGGTCTGGGGATCGCCGGCATCGTCGTCGGCGTGCTCGGCGCGGTGGCCGGCGCGGTGCTCGGCCGCCGTGGCCGGGGCGCCGACGGTTCCGGCACCTCCGCCTGACGCACCCGGCCCGGTGTGCGGGAGCCGTCGCTCCCGCACACCGGGCCGGTGTCTTCTCCCGGCGCCTCGGCGCCTGGGCGTTGGTGGTCAGTCGGACGTGGCGGCCCGGGGGCGGAACTGCGGACCGTAGCGGCCGGAGCCGTCGGGCAGCGGGATGTCCATGAGCGCGAGGGCCGGCTTCTCCAGTGCCAGCATCGCGCCCACCGCACCGTCCAGGGCATCGGAGTCACCATTGGCCCAGGCGTCCTGGAGACCCTGCAGCACGTCGGAGAACGTGTCGTCGAACTGCTGCAGCAGATCCTGGACCTCGGCGGCAGGCGAGGGCCAGCCGCCCGCCGGGACGACGCCCATCGGACGGGTCTGCGGGAACGGGACCGCTTCGCCGCTGAACTCCCAGGCCCCGCCGACCTGCTGCAGCCGCCGTTCGTGGTAGATCTCGCCGAACGCGTAGTAGTGCGCCGGCGCGTCCTGGGCGGACGGTGCCTCCGGCGTGGCCGAGGTGCCCTCGCCCTGCTCCCTGATGGTCTCGATCGACTGCTCGACGTCGTCGAGGCTCGTCACCGGTGTCAGGGTGTCCGGGCCGATCCGCAGCTCGAGCTGGCGGTCCGGCGCGAGGGCGGGGCGGACGTCCTGGAACGCGGTCAGGAGCGCGGTGTAGAACGCGCCGATGGTCGGCGGACCGGACTGCCGGGCGAGCGGGCTCTCGGGAGTCTCGATGCCCATCAGGACCTCGCGCACGTACTCCTTGGTGAGCCCGGAGAGGTACACGGTCAGCCCGCCGCGCACGCCGCCGGGCAGCGGGCCGGGGTAGCCGGGGACGGCGTCGGCGATCCGCGGGGTGCCGCCGACCGCCACGAGCAGGTTGCAGGCCGACCCCATGTGGAACATCTCGTCGCAGACGATGCCCTTGATGAGCGCGGCGGGCTCGCAGTCGCGGTCCTCGATGGACCACCAGGCGCACAGGTAGGGCGGGATCGTCGCCAGCTCCAGCTCGACGGCGATCTGCAGCGCCCGGCGGATCCAGTTCTCGTCACGGCGGTCGCGGGGCACCGCGAGCAGCCTGGCGACGGCCCCGCGGCCCTGCTCCGCCCGGGCCTGCGCGGGGCCCGCCGCGACGGCCGGGCCCACCGTGGCCGCCGCGGCCGACTTGAGGAACCCCCGGCGCCCGAGCGAGGGCACCCGCCGACCGTCGGTGCTGTCAACCGGTTCGATCACGCTTGACTCCGTTCCCGAGCGGGTGGACCCGGCCCACCGCGGGCGGTCTCCCGCGGCCCTGCCACGGCTGGCGAAGCTATCAGGCGGACGCGCGTGCCCGGAGTAGGCTCGACGGGCCCGTTTGTGCTGATCAGAGGCAGCGGACAGGAAGAGGGGTGGGGTTGATGGCCCGCGCATGGGGTCACCGCGTCGCGCAGCGCCCGGACCGCCAGGATCCGCCGGACAGGCCCGGCCCCGGCTGAAGAGCCGGGGCCGGGGCGGACCACCTCGGTGGGCCGGATCAGTGGCCCGGCAGGGCCGGCAGGTCGAAGGCCGCCGCGGCGATGCCGTACTGGGCGGCGAACGAGGCTCCCTCCCTGCTGGTGGGGGTGAGCGAGTAGACCAGGTCCCGGGCGCCGTCCCGGGTGGCGAAGACGCCGTTGCTGTAGCCCGGACGGCTGCCGGTCTTGCCCCACAGCACGCTGCCGTCGGGGGTGGTGAAGCGCATCAGGCCGGTGCTGAAGCAGGCCCGGCCCGTGACCGGGCCGGTGTCGCAGTTCGGGTTCTGGACGTTCGGCACGTCCGGGACCGCGAACAGCTCGGCCTGCTGCGCGGGCGGCAGCAGCCGGCCGCCGAGCAGAGCGGTGAAGAAGCGGTCCAGGTCGGGCGCGCTGGAGAGCATCCCGCCCTCGGCCCACGGCCAGGGGCTCTGCTCGGTGACATCGGCCTGCCTGGTGCCGCCGTCCGGGGTGCTGACGGTCAGATAGCCGTGCGCGGTGGGGTGCGGCAGCCGGGTGTCGTCGGCGGCCGGGACCGAGGTGTGGCGCAGGGCGAGCGGGCGCAGGATCCGCTGCTCCACCTCCTGCGCGTAGGAGCGGCCGGTGACCTGCTCGATCAGCAGCCCGGCCAGGTAGTAGTTCGTGCCGTTGTACTGCTGGGCGGTGCCCGGGGCGAACTGCATCGGGTGGGTGGCGGCCTCGGCCACCACCTGCTGCGGGGTCCAGCCCTCGTCCTTGTGGTCGACGAACCACTGGGCGCTGCCGTCGTCGCCGAAGTCGCCGCCGGTGGGCAGCCCGCTGGTGTGGTTGAGCAACTGCCGCACGGTGATCGGCGGGTAGGAGGCCGGCAGGGTGCCGGGCAGGTACTGCTGGACGGTGCCGTCCAGGTCGAGCCGCTTCTCGGCGGCCAGTTGCAGCACCACGGTGGCGGTGAAGACCTTGGAGATGCTGCCGATCCGGAACCGGCCGTCGGCCGCCACCGGCCGGCCGGTGGCGAGGTCGCCGCTGCCGGAGGTGCCCGACCAGCGGCCGTCCCGGCCGTCCACCAGGACCACCGCGCTGGTCAGGTGGCCGTTCGGCAGCCCGGCGATCGAGGCCCGCAGCGCTGCCGCGTTCGGCGCCGGCAGCCTCCCGGCGGCCTGCGCGCCGCCCACGGTCCCGGCGGTGAGCGCGACGACCAGGGCGCCGATCACCCCCGCGCCGGCCCGACGGCGGCGGTCGGTGCGGTGCCTGACGGTGGTGCTCGTCATCTGGTGACTCCTCGACGGGTGGGGCGGGTGCGGCCGACGGTGCGTCAGCGGCGTCGAGGAGAGTCTGTTGCGTCCGGCCCGCCCGGCCATCGGGGATCCACCCTGACGGTTCCCTGACCGCCCCCTGACAGCCCCCGGGGGCAGGGAGCCGGAATGGCTGGTTCCGGTCGGTCCGGCGGCGTCCTCGGTGGGGCGCGTTGTCGGCTGTGATGTCAGGGGCAGACTTCACTGGTCGAAAGGGGCACCCCGGTTGCCCCGGGCGGGCAAGGCGGCGGGATTTCGGGCGGCACCACAAGGAATCGGGTGCCCCGCCGGACGGCGGGCGTGTGTCGGGTCACGAACGGGCCGTCTTTCGCCTGTCCGGAAAACACTGATATCTCTTGAGCACCTTAAGATATGAGTGCCACTCAGTTCATCGACCGACCCTGCCGGTGCCCTCCTGCTGCCCTGCGACGCGCGCGGCGACGACGTCATTTCCGAAGCCGGCCACCCGAACCGGCCATCGCGGACGGCTCTCTTGATGAGGACATGGTGCAGGAAGGGGCCGGAGGGGAGATCAGTGCTTGAGATCGCTCAGTTCTCCGCTGACGTTGAGCAGTTCGTGGCACTGGGAGGCCTGCTTGCCGGAGGCCGGAGTGCCCGGCTGCTGGCAGGTCACACTTGCCGTCACCGTCTGGTTCTCGGTGACCTCGATGGGAGTCACCCAGTGGTAGTCCTGGTTGCGGAAGGTCTCCAGCGCGATCGTCGTGATCGTCTGGTCGCCGAACTTGATGGTCAACAGCCCTTGGTCGCCCTGGAAGTTGGCGACGACGATGTCGGTGATGCCGAGGACCTTGCCGGCCGGCACCTGGTAACTGCCCACCGCGGCGGCGCCGCTCGCGGTCTGTACGTCGATCGTGGCGGAACTCTGCTCGCCGGTGCCCGGCACGGCCCGGCCGGAGCCGCCGTCACCGCCGTCACCTCCGCCGGTGCCGCCCTGCTGTCCGGTGCTCGGCTGCCCGGCACCCGGCTGGCCCTGGCCGCCGGTCGCGCCCCCGCTCGCGCCCGGCGTGGGCGGGGCCGCGGTGGGGGGCGGGCTGGGCGCCAGGGTGTGCTGGTCGACGACCTGCTGCGCGGCCTGCTTGGCGGAGCTGCGCACCGCCGGGCGCACCAGGGCGAACCAGGCCAGCAGCAGCGCGATCAGCGCCGCGAGGAGGGCGAGCAGCCACCTGGGCAGGATCGGGAGCTGGACGAACTCGCCGTGCAGCTGCCGGCGTTGCCCTGCGGGCTGCTGCGCCCCCGGCTGCTGCGGCGCCGCCTGCTGGGTCCCCGGCTCCTTGCCGCCCGGTTCGTTGCCGCCCGGCGCCTCGGCGGCGGGCTCTCCGCCGACGGCGACTTCGAAGGGCCAGGAGGCCGGCTTGCCGAACCAGATCAACTTCCGTGCGCGGACCCGCACGCGGACCTCGGCCGACTCCCCGGGCTGCAGGCGCAGCCGGTCCGGGGCGACCCCGAAACGCAGGTCCTCCCCGGCCTGGGCGGGCGCGAAGGTGACCGCGCTGGGCGCGTTGCCCAGGTTGCGCACCGCGGCGCGGTAGCGCGCACGCAGCCAGCCGCGGCGCCGCCGGGGCGCGATCTCGGCCTGCAGCTCGTGGAACGGCGTGACGGTCACCGTGGTCTCGGGGACGGTCACCAGCTCGGGCCGCTCGGCGGGCAGCACCCGGATGCCGAGCGGGAAGTCGCCCGCGCGCACCTCGGGCGAGCGCGGCGGGGCCAGCTGCACCGTCACCGTCTCGGAGGTCCCCGGATAGAGCGAGACCCGGGCCGGCTCGACCGTCGTCCACGGGGCACACTCCCCGACCACCTCCAGCGAGTAGGCCTCGACGATGTCGGTCCCGTTGCGGACCGTCAGGGTCGTGGTGGCCACGCCTCCGGGCGACACCGTCAATGCGGGAAGGCCGAGTTCGGCGGATGTGGTCATAGCGCGACGGTAGGACCGCCGTACCGCCCGCGCAGAGGGACGTGCGGGCAAGGCGCGGGCAGGCCCCTTGCCCGGGCGAACAGACCCCCGCCCCGGCCGTGCCCGGGGCCGGCGCCGTGACGGGGAGGCCCGGCCCTCAGCACCACACGTCCATTGGCCCGCAGGAGTAGAACGGATCCGTTCATGACGTCGATCGAGACAGCCCAAGAGGCGCCGGTGGCGACGCGGTTCGCCCGCGTCCCCCTGACCGGAAGGGACGGGACACCCACCGGGCCCGGATCCGCCGAGGTGCGGGTCAAGGCCGCCCGGGTGCCGGTGGCGGTGTTCGCCGAGGACATCATCCTGCACACCGGCGTGGTCCAGCAGTTGAGGCAGCGCCCGGAGGTGGAGCTGCTCACCGACGGCGAGACGGAGAGGGCACGGGTCTCGCTGATGGTGGTCGACGTGCTGAACGACGCCGTGGCCGAACGGCTGCGCACGCTGCGCCGCGGCACGCAGAGCCGCACCGGGCTGGTGGTGGGCCGCTTCGAGGCCGGCGGGCTGCAGACCATCATCGAGTGCGGCGTCACCGCCGTGCTGCGCCGCTCGGAGGCCGACCAGGACCGGCTCGTGCACCTGGTGACCGCGCTGGCCAACGGGGAGGGCGTGATGCCCGGGGACCTGCTCGGCACCCTGCTCGACCGGGTCGGGAGCCTGCAGCGCACCATGCTCGACCCGCGCGGCCTGACCCTGTCGACCCTCACCGCCCGGGAGGCGGAGATGCTCCGGCTGGTCGCCGACGGCCTGGACACCGCCGAGATAGCGGTGCAGACCTCCTACTCCGAACGCACGGTCAAGAACGTGCTGCACGAGATCATCACGCGGCTGGGGCTGCGCAACCGCGCCCACGCGGTGGGGTACGCGATGCGCCACGGGCTCATCTAGGGCGCCCGGGGCCCGGCCGCTCGGCCGGTTGCCCTCGGGGGCACCGGCGGCTACCCCCGGCACGGGTCGCCGGGCTCTGCCCCCGGCGCCCCGGGCCGGGGAGACTGCCGGGAGCACCGCCCTTCTCGGTCTGTGAGGTTGAGCGTGATCGGCGCCCCCGGTACTCCCCGCCCCGAGCGGCGGTCGGCACGAGCCGTCGTCGCGGCCCTGCTCTGCCTGGCCGCCGTCGTCCTGACGCTGGGCTTCGCGCACTCCGACGCGCCGGGCGGCACGCGCCCGGCGGCCGCGGACAGCACCCCGGCCGCTGACCGGATCGTCTTCGCCGGTACCGACCACCGCAGCCTGGCCCGGGTGACCGGCGCGGCGTCGACCACGCCGCTGTTCGGACCCGGTCCCGCCCACTTCGACGTGGAGCCCTCGGCCCGCGGCGACCAACTGGTTTTCAGCAGCCTGCGCGACGAACCGCTGCCCCAGGTCTACCTGCGCGACGCCACCGGCGCGGTGCGCAAGTTGACCACCGGCATGGACACCGCCGACCCGACGCTGACCCCCGACGGCACGTCCGTGGTCTTCGACGCGCTGGAGCCCGGCGGCACCAACGGCGCCTCGCAGCGGGACCTGTGGCTGGTGAAGACCGACGGCACCGGGCTGCGCAGGCTCACCGACACCACCTCCAACGAGACGCACCCGACGGTCTCGCCCGACGGCCAGTGGGTCGCCTACACCTGCGACGCGGACCCGGCGCACACCCAGGTCTACCTGATGCCGCTGGCCGGCGGCGCCTCACGGCGGATCACCGACGTCACCACCGGCAGCGCCTTCGACCCGGCCTGGAACCCGGTGAACGACGACGCCCACGCCAACCAGATCGTCTACACCTGGGACCAGGGCACCGATCGCGGCCCCCAGCTGATGCTCACCTCGCCCACCGGCGGCGACCGGGCGTTCTTCCCCGGCACCGGCTCCACCTGGCAGTCCGGATCGGCCGCCTGGCTGCCCGACGGCAGCGGCGTGCTCTTCCTCAGCCCCAACCAGCCCGACGGCACGCTGACCGCGATCCAGCACCTGTACCGGGCGCCGACCTGCTCCTGCACCCCGCCCCAGCCGCTCTACAGCGACGACCGCCTGCTGCAGACCCCCACCTGGCTGGGCAACCAGAGCGACGGCGGGCCGGTGGTGGAACAGACCAGCGCCTCGGCCGCCGACGTGGCCGACGTGGAGGACGTGCGCCCGGACGGAGTGGACCCGCGCGACCTGGGCATCAGCGTGCTGCGCGAGGACCCGGCCGCCGACACCGACACCGACCCCGGCTCCGATCCGCTCTTCAACCCCCGCCCCGGCTACGACCCGTGGTTCGAGCGGCAGGGCTACACCCCCGACGGCCGGCAGATCGTGGTGACCCGCTTCGAGGACTCGCCCGCGGGCCGGATCGAGCGGATCTGGCTGAGCGGGGCCGACGGCTCGGACCCGCAGCCGATGAACCTCGCCGGACGCGGACCGAACGACTGGGACACG
The DNA here is from genome assembly GCF_035976515.1 of Kitasatospora sp. NBC_01302. Lineage (NCBI taxonomy): Bacteria > Bacillati > Actinomycetota > Actinomycetes > Kitasatosporales > Streptomycetaceae > Kitasatospora > Kitasatospora sp. NBC_01302. The sequence goes on along the minus strand of NZ_CP108404.1, from coordinate 948,583 downwards.
GACCCGGAGATCTCGCCGGACGGCACGCTGATCGCCTTCACCCGGACCTCGCCCGGCGGCATCGGGGCGGCCTCCGGGCCGGGGCGGGTGGTGATCGCCCAGGTGGCGACGGGCGCGATCGTCGGCACCATCGAGCCGCCCGCCGGGCAGCCGGGGGCCTATGACGCGCAGCCCACCTGGTCCCCGGACGGCAAGCTGCTCGCCTTCACCAGGACCGAGGTGATCGACGGCAACGGCGCCAACAAGCACGTGTGGACGGTGCCCGTCGGCGCGCTCGGCCAGCAGAGCGACCTGTCCGCGAAGGCCTGCCCCGCGGGCTGCGCCGTCATCGACGACAGCCCCGCCTTCTCCCCGGACGGGAAGCAGGTCGCCTTCAACCGCAAGAGCGGCGACGGTGCGGTGGACCAGCGCGACGGCATCCTCATCGCCTCGTCGACCGGCGGCAGTTGCACGGTGGTCCTGCCCGCGGGCCTGACGAAGGACCCGAGCGCCTGCACCCGCCCGCTGCCGGACACCTCCGCCACCGGCCCGTTCCAGCCCCGCGACGCCGCCTGGACGGCCGACGGCTCGCAGCTGGTGCTGACCTCCCGCCGGGCCCTCGCGCCCGACTCGCCGGAGGGACTCTCGGTCTACGACGTCCCGACCGGCAAGCTCATCCCGCTGGACTGGAACCTGCCGGGGCGCCAGAAGGAGCCGAACATCCAGCAGTCGGTGGACCTGTCGCTGAGCGCGCCGGCCAGTACGCCCCCGCTCGTGCCCGGCGGCAGTACGAGCGTGGCGCTCACCGTGACCAACCAGGGGCCCGCGCCCTCGCCGGGCACCGTCTTCACCGCCTCGGTGCCCGGCGGCGCGCGGCTCGGCGGGCTGACGGCCTCGGTCGGACAGTGCGACGCAGCGGCGCTGCGCTGCGACCTCGGCACCCTGGCCCCGGGGGCGCGTGTCGAGCTGACCGCCACCGTGGTCGCCACGCTGGTCGGCGACCAGCCGTTCGGCTGGAGCGTGGCCGGGTCGGTGGTCGACCCCAACCCCGCCGACAACGCGGCGCAGACCGTCGTGCCCGTGGTGGCCGCGCCGCCGCCGACCACGTCGCCGCCGACCCCGCCACCCACCACCACGCCGCCGCCGTCCTCCTCCCCGCCCGCCCCGCCGCCGACCACGCCGGCCGCGGCGCCTTCCGGCGGGCCGCAGCAGCAGCCGGGGCCCGCGCCGAAAGCCGGACCGGGCGTGTCCGTGGCAGCCCAGCCGGACCCCGGCTACGTCGGCGGCCATGTGACGGTCAGCTACACCGTGCGCAACGACGGCCAGGCGCTCGCCACCGGGCTGCGCCTGTCGCTCGGGCTGCCCGCCGGGGTGCCCGCCGAGGCGCTGCCGCCCGGCTGCGCGGACGGCGCATGCGCGCTGGGCGACCTGTCCCCGGGCGGACGGGAGGTGGTGCAGGTGGTGCTCGCGCCGAACGCGGCCCTGCGGGCCACCGTCACCGCCGTGCTGACCACCACCGGCACCGACGCCGACCCGGGGGACCACGTGGCGCGGACCCCGCTGCGGATCCTGCAGCCGCGCATCGTCGCGGTGCCGCCGATCGGCAAGCCCGGTTTCGTGACCTCGGTGCGCGGCCTGGACTTCCCGCCCGGAGCGCCGGTCACCTTCACCTGGCAGCCCGGCATCACCGCCGCCGCGGCGCCCACCGTGCCCGCCGCCGACGGGACCTTCGCCGGGCAGCTGCTCATCCTCCCCAAGGACCAGACCGGGCCGCGGACCATCACCGCGAGCGGCCCCGGGTTCTCGCCGGTGAGCTGCCCCTTCCTCGTGGTGGCCGGCAGCATCGGCCCGCCGGAGGAGGTGCAGCGGCGGTGATCCACGAGGTCGACGAGGCGCTGCGGCTGCTGCTGACCGAGAGCGGGCTGCCCGAGCGCGGGGTGGAGGTGGTCTTCGACTCGCCCACCCGCGACTGGGCCGCCCGGCGCAACAGCCCGACGGTCAGCGTCTTCCTGCACGGCATCCGCGAGGAGGTGACCCGCCGGCAGAGCGGCACCGCCGCCGAGCACGACACCGACGGCGTGGTGGTGGCCTGGCGCGCCGCGCCGCGCTGGTTCGAGCTCTCCTATCTGGTGACGGCCTGGGCCGGGCGGCCGCAGGACGAGCACCGGCTGCTGGCGGAGACGCTGCACTGCCTGACGGCGGTGGACGCGCTGCCCGTGCGGCTGCTCACCGGGACGCTCGCCGAGCTCGGGCTCACCGTCGGGCTCGACACCGCCGGACCGGAGGCGGGCCGGCCGTCGGTCTCCGACGTGTGGTCGGCCCTCGGCGGCGAGTTGAGACCCTCGATCGACCTGCGGGTGCTCGCCCCGCTCTCCGGCGAGCGCGCCCCCGCCGGGCCCCCGGTCACCGAGGGGCTGGTGGTGCGGGCCACCGACACCGGCGACACCGGCCGGGGGACCGGCGCCGGCCCAGCGGACGGCTCCGGCCGTCGGCTGCGCTACCGCGAGGGCACGGACCCCGGCCCGGACGGCTTCGCGGCGCCCCGGGAGCGCCCGCTGCCGCCCGGGCGACGCCGGCGCGGCGGTGCGGCGCGATGACCCTCGACCCAGGGCCTTTCTTCTTGCCGGGCGCGCGGTGTTGGCCCGCAGCGTCAGCTGCTGATGTCGCTGCCCGCCTGGACGCACCGGCGAATCATCCGAGTACGACCCAGTACGAGGACGATCCGCCGGCACGCCCAGCCGGGCCCCCGACACCGCGCGCTGATCCGGCAACATCCATGAGAAAGGCCCTGGCCGTGGCCGGGAGCGCGCCGCCGCAGCCCGGCCACGACCAGCCGGCGGACCGGTACCTGTGGGACCGGCTGGGCCACCTGGAGCAGCGCATCCGGGCCGCGGTCCGCGAGCGCCGGGCCGGCGACCCGGACCCGGACGACCCCTACCGCGGCCAGTACCTCACTCCGGAGGCGGTCGAGCGGATCCTGGCGGCCCCCGCCATGGCGGGCCGCGCGGGCGGCGGCCTCGGCGAGCCGCCGGCGCCGCCGCCCGGGTCGCGGACGGCGCGGCTCGCCGAGGCCTTCGGCCTGCTCACGATCGACCTCGAACTCCTGCTGGTGGCGCTGGCTCCCGACCTCGACACCCGCTTCGAGCGGCTCTACGGCTACCTCAACGACGACCTGACCCTGCGCCGGCCGACCATCGGGCTGGCGCTCGAACTGTGCGGGCTGCCGGGAGCGGGCCCCGGCCGGTTCCGGTTCTCCGCGCACGCCCCGCTGATCGCCGGCGGCCTGCTGGAGATCACCGAGCCGGAGCGCCCGCTGCTCTCCCGGGGCCTGCGGGTGCCCGACCGGGTGACGGCCCGGCTGCTCGGCGACGACGAGGTCGACGGCGCGCTGCGCGGGCTGGTGCGGGTCGGCACCGGGACGGGCGCCGGTGGCGAGGACGGTGCCGGCGCCCTGACCGGGACCGCCCGCCGCTTGCGCGCCGCCGCGGCGACCGGCAGCGGACTGGTGTACCTGCTGGACCGCAGCGGCACCGCCGGCCCCGAGGCGGTCGCCGCCCTCGCGGGCGGGGGCCGCCGTCCGCTGGTCGTGGACGTCGCCGCGCTCGCCGCCCGCCCCACGGACGAGGCCGTGCGCGCGCTCGTCCCGCTCGTCCGGGAGGCGCGGCTGGGCGGCGGCGGTGTGGTGCTCGGCCCGCTCGACCGGCTGGCGCCCGAACGCCCCGAGCGGGCAGGGCTGTTGCGCGAGCTGTGCGCCCGGCTCGCCGGGGTGCCGCTGATCGTGCACGGCAGCCCGGCCTGGGAGCCGGGCTGGGCGGCGGAGAGCCCGGTGGTCCTCGCGGTGCCGCCGCCCGACCCGCGCGAGCGCGCCGAGCGGTGGGCACGCGTGGTGCGTGGTGCGGCGGGCGGTTCGGGGGGCGAGGAGGCAGGCGGGGCGGCGGCGGGCGGTTCGGTGGGCGGTTCGGGGGGCGGCGAGCCGGTGCCGAGCGCCGAACTGGCCGAGGTGCTCGCCCCCTACCGGCTGGACGAGGACCAGTTGGCCAGGGCCGCCGACGTGGCGGCCAGGACCGCCGCGGCCGAGCGGCGCCCGGTGCGCGCCGAGGACCTGCGGGCCGCGGTGCGGGCGCAGAACGGGGCCGGGCTCGCCCGCCTCGCGCGTCGGATCGAGCCCGCGGTCGGCTGGGGCGACCTCGTGCTGCCCGAGACCACCTCGCGCCAGCTGCGCGAACTCGCGCTGCGCGCCAGGCACCGCGACCAGGTGCTCGGCCAGTGGCGGATGCGCCCCGGGGGTGGCCGCGGGCGCGGGGTGATCGCCCTGTTCGCCGGCGAGTCGGGCACCGGCAAGACGATGTCGGCCGAGGTGGTAGCCGCCGAACTCGGCATGGAGCTCTACGTCGTGGACCTGTCCAGCGTGGTGGACAAGTACATCGGCGAGACGGAGAAGAACCTGGAGCGGATCTTCACCGAGGCCTCCCAGGTCAACGGGGTGCTGCTGTTCGACGAGGCGGACGCGATCTTCGGCAAGCGCTCGCAGGTCAAGGACGCCCACGACCGCCACGCCAACGTGGAGTCCGCCTACCTGCTGCAGCGGATGGAGTCCTTCGACGGGATCGCGATCCTGACGACCAACCTGCGGGCCAACCTCGACGAGGCGTTCACCCGGCGCCTGGACGTCATCGCGGAGTTCCCGGTGCCGGACGAGGCGCAGCGCCACGCCCTGTGGGACCGCTGCCTGGGCTCGTGGATCCCGCGCGGGGACGACCTCGACCTCGCCTTCTGCGCGCGCCGCTTCGAACTCGCCGGCGGCTCCATCCGCTCCTGCGCGGTGACCGCCGCCTACCTGGCCGCCGCGACGGGCCGGCCGCTGGAGATGGCCCAGCTGGTGTCGGCGGTGGCGCAGGAGTACCGCAAACTCGGCCGCCTGGTGCTGGCGGGCGAGTTCGGCGAGTGGCTGCCGGGCTGACGTGGCCGGTTGCTGACCGCCGGCCGTGGTCCGCTGGTCCGCCGGCCGTGCTCCGTGTGGCGCACGTGGCCCGCGCGGTCCGCCGCCGGGTGCCCGCCGGGGCAGCGTTCTTGCCCCTGGTCCGGGACCCGGGGACATGTCCTGGCAGGCGGCCCCACCGCAGACTCGGTGGCGGATGATCGGACCGGCCGAAGGAGCAGCATGCCGTCGTACCTCACCCCGGGTGTGTACGTGGAGGAGGTCCAGTCCGGTGCACGGCCGATCGAGGGAGTCGGCACGGCTGTCGCCGCCCTGGTCGGCTTCGCCGAGACCGGCCCCTGGCACGAGCCCACCCTGGTGACCAACTGGGACCAGTACGTCCAGCTCTTCGGCGGCTTCACCGAAGGCAGCTACCTGCCGCACGCGGTCTACGGCTTCTTCGCCAACGGTGGCGGCTCCGCCTACATCGTGCGGATCGGCGAGCCCGGCCGCGCCGCGACCGGCAGCGCGCCGGAGCCCGCCCACCGGGCGCCGGCGCCCACCGCCATCGCGGGCTTCCTCGTCGCGGCGCTGCCCGGCACCGGCGCCGACGTGACCGTCGAGATCGCCGACGCCGAGGGGGAGAACGTCCCGGAGGACCGGTTCCGGCTGCTGGTCCGCAAGGGCGGCGAGGTCGCCGAGACGTACGAGGTGTCGACCCGCAGGAACACCAAGGGCTATGTCGTCACCCAGCTGCGCGAGTCGAAGCTGGTCACGGTCACCGAACAGCCCGGCAGTGCGCCGAGCCGGCCCGAGCGCCAGTCCTTCGCCCTCGCCGAAGCCCCCGCGCCCGCCGCCCCGGCCGCCGCCCCCGCCACCCGACTCGACCCCGCCGAGTACGTGGGCGACGCCTCGGCCCGCACCGGGTTCGCGGGCCTGGAGTCGATCGACGAGATCACCATGGTCCTGGTGCCCGACCTGATGAGCGCCTACCAGCGCGGCGACCTGGACGCGGAGGGGCTGCGCACCGTCCAGCTGGCGGTGATCTCGCACTGCGAGCAGATGGGCGACCGGATCGCCGTCCTGGACACCCCGCCGGGCCTGAGCGCCCAGCAGGTGCGCACCTGGCGCAACCACGAGGCGGGCTACGACTCCCGCTACGCGGCGCTGTACTACCCGTGGATCAAGGTCTTCGACCCGGCGAGCGGACGCAACGTGCTGGTCCCGCCGAGCGGGCACGCCGCCGGGGTGTGGGCCCGCAGCGACGCCGAACGCGGCGTGCACAAGGCCCCGGCCAACGAGGTCATCCGCGGCGCGGTGGACCTGGAACTACGGCTGAGCAAGGGCGAGCAGGACCTGCTCAACCCGATCGGCGTCAACTGCGTGCGCGCCTTCCCCGGGCGCGGCATCCGGATCTGGGGCGCGCGCACCCTCGCCTCCGATCCCGCCTGGCGCTACCTCAACGTGCGGCGGCTCTTCAACTACCTGGAGGAGTCCATCCTGCTGGGCACCCAGTGGGTGGTGTTCGAGCCCAACGACGACCGGCTGTGGTCCAGCATCCGGCGGAACATCACCGCCTTCCTCACCGAGGAGTGGCGGCGCGGCGCGCTGTTCGGCCAGACCGCCGCGGAGGCCTTCTACGTCAAGTGCGACCGCGAGAACAACCCGCCGGAGTCCATCGACCTCGGGCAGGTGATCTGCGAGATCGGGGTCGCTCCGGTCAAGCCCGCCGAGTTCGTGGTGTTCCGGCTGGCCCAGTTCTCCGACAGCACCAGCCTCGTCAACGAGTGATCAGCACAGTTCGGCACAGTTTCGGCACCCTGGGAGGTGACAGGAAGTCATGGCTGAAGGCGATCCGCTCTCCACACATATCTTCGGCGTCCAACTCGGCGGCTACAACGTCGAGTCCATCAAGGAGGTCAGCAACCTCACGGTCGATCAGGAGGTCGTCGAGTACAAGCAGGTGACCCAGCAGGGCAAGCTGCTCGTCCGCAAGCAGCCCGGCGCGCGGATGCCGGGCGAGGTGACGATCACCCGCGGTCTCGACAAGAGTTCGGCGTTCTCGGACTGGATCAAGGAGACCCTCAACAACGGCGCGATCAACACCGCACGGCAGAACCTCACCATCGAGGTGAAGGACACCACCGGGGCCACCCTGCGCCGCATCCAGCTGATGAACGCCTGGGCGAGCCGCTGGGAGGGTCCCACCCTCACCGCGGGCGAGTCCAGCGCCGCGAGCGAGACGGTGACCATCGTGTTCGAGGAGATCTCGGTCGAGTGAGGCGACGGATCGGCGTTGAGGAACTCCTGGCGCAGGCCCAGGCGGAGGCACCGGCCCCGGCGGCACCCGCACCGGCCCGGGGCCCGGCCGCGCCGCCGCGGTCCCGGGGGCACGAGCTGCGCACGGAGTTCGACTTCGAGCTGCCGCGCGGGTACGTCGACGACGAGGGCACCGTGCACCGGCACGGCAGCATGCGCCTGGCCACCGCGCGGGACGAGCTGATGCCCCAGATCGACCTGCGGGTCAAGGAGAACCCCGCCTACCTCAGCGTGGTGCTGCTGAGCCACGTGATCACCAGGCTGGGCACCGTCACGGACGTGCACGCGGGTGTCGTGGAGCGGATGTACGCCACCGACGTGGCCTTCCTGCAGGACTTCTACCAGCGGATCAACAGCGAAGGGCACACGCGCGCCGCGGTGACCTGCCCGCACTGCGACGGCGCCTTCGAGATCGACCTCGCCGGTGGGCGCCTGGGGGAATCGTGACGTACGCGGCCGGCCGGCTGTACGAGGAGGTCGCGTACATCGCCTACCACTTCCACTGGCAGCGGGATGCCGTCCTCGATCTGACCCACGACGAACGACGGCGCTGGGTCCGGGAGATCGCGCGGATCAACACCCGTGTCAACGAAGGCGGATGAGCGGCATGGGCTTCTGGGACGGGCTCGCCCGCCGGACGGGGGGCAGGGGCGCGGGGCCTGCGGAGGTGGCCGGGGTGGCCCCTGCGGAGGTGCCCGGGGCGGTGTCCGGGGCGGTTCCTGCCGCGGACTCCGGTGAGGGGATCCCGGACGGGGGCTGGCGGGCGGTCGCGCCCGTGGCCCCGATGCTCGCCGGGCCGGTGACCGGGGTCAGCGACGGTCTGCGCTTCCGGTCCCGGCTCGCCTCCTGGCAGAACCCGTCGCGCTGCGGCAGCCTCGGCCACGCCGTGCTCCCGTCGGCGCCGGCGGGCATCCTGCGGGCGGTGGCCCGGCCGCTGCGTCCGGTGGGGGCCGCCGGTGCGGACGGCGTCGTGCTGCCGTACGTGACGCCGAGGCCGCCGGACGAGCCGTTGGTGGAGTCGGCGGGGGTGGAGCCGGCGAGGGCTGCGGGTGCGGTGCGGCGGGGTGGTGCGGCGCGGCAGGTGCAGCGGTCGGGTGCCGGCAGGCCGGGCGGTGCTGCGGGTGCCGGCGTCGAGAACCGGGCGGCGGCGCCGGCTGCCGAGGGTGAGGCCTCGGGGCTGCGGGAGCCGCGAACGGTCCGGCCGCGCCCCGTCGGTCGGCCGCTGACCGCGGCGCCGCGCCCCGGTGCGCTGCCGCTGCGGACGGTCGCTGTGGTGCGGCCCGTTGTCGGGGAGCCGACCGGGCCCCCAGCTGAGAGCCCTGAGGCGAGTGCGGCGGTTGTGGCCCAGCCGCAGCCAGTGACCGAATACCGGGCTGCTGGGCCCGCCGGTGGTGTGGTCCAGCGCGCCGCGGCTACCGGCGCCGTGCCGGGCCGACCCGTTCTCGGCGCGCCGCTGACCGCGCTGCCCGCGAGCGCGTCGTCTCGGCCTGCGGCCCAGCGGCCCGGTGGAGCTGACCGTGCGTCCGGTCCGTCGGCTGCGCCGATGCCGATCGTGCGCGGGGACGCCCACGTGACCGGTCCTGGAGGTCCGATGGCCGGGACGGCAGAGTCGGGCCGCCCCGCGTCCACGGCCACCGGCGCCACCCACGGGCAGCGCTCGGCCGCTCCTCCGGCGGACGGCTCTCCCCCTGCGCGGGGGCGTGGGGGGCTGGGCGCGCCCCTCAACGCGCTGCCGCCGACCGCAGCCGTGCCGGGCGGCCGTCCTGCGCGGCCTGGCGAGCGGCACGGGCGGTCCGAGCGGCCCGAGCGGCCAGGCGAGCGGGGCCCTGCTGTGATGCGGAGTACGCAGCCGGTGGGGAGGAGCGCTGCGGACGGCGGGTCGGGTCCCGGCGGCGGCCCTGTCGCGCAGCGGTCGGCCGCGGGGAGCGGGACGGGGCCGCGCCGGGAAGGCCCAGCCCGGGACGCTGCCGCTGCGGGTCCAAGCGGCGGCGCGCTCGGTGCGCGTGGGGAAGGCGTTGTCAGCACCGGGCAGTCCGGCGGCGGTGCGGATCCGACCACCGTCCAGCGCGCGGCCGATGAGGGGCGATCCGACACCGGTCGCCGGGTCGCGACCACGCGCGGGGGTGCACGGGACGGCGGCAGCAGGCCGATGGCCCGGCAGGCTCCGGGTGGCGGGCCCCGACCTGAGGCCGGCGCACCGCCGGGGGCCACGCACCTCGTCCCGTCGGCGCCGCCTGCTGCCGTGCCGCAGCCACTTGCCGTCCCGCCCCGGCAGGACGACCGCGAAGCCTCGGACCAGGCCCGGCAGCCGTCGGCGCCGGCCCGTCCGCCGATCGGTGAGCGGCCGGTGCAGCGCGCTGTGGCGGCGAGCGGTCACATGCCGGCGGTGCCGGTGGTTGCTCCGCACGGCGCGGCGCGCACGGCCGGGGCCGTCCACCGCACGCGCGGGCTGCTCGGCGAGCGGCGGATGAGCTTCGCGCTCCCGGCGACCGCGGCGGCGCGCGCAGCTGGTCCCGGGGCGGCCGCGCCCGCGCAGCCGACCACACCCGTGGTCAGGGCCGCCTGGCGCCAGGACCCGCCCGCGCCCGCCGAGGGAAGGTCGGGTGCGGGCCGGGCGGTGCCTGGGGCGGCTGTGCCTGCGGCTGCGGCTGCGGCTGCGGTTGTGCAGCGGTCGCGGGGCGGACGGGGGGTGGCGCCGGTGGGTTCTCCGGTCGGCGTTGCGGGGCGGTCGGCTGCGGGGATGGTGACCTCTGGGGCGGTTACCGGTGCGCAGCGGTCGCGGCGCGGGCGTGGTGTCGCGGGCACGGTGGTGGCGCCGGTGGGTTCTCCGGTCGGCGTTGCGGGGCGGTCGGCTGCGGGGCGAGCGGTACCCGGGGCGGCTGCCGTCCAGCAGCGCTCGCGCGCTGGTGGGCAGCCAGGTGCGGCTCCCGCTGCGCCCAGCGCCTGGCGGCGCGGGCTCACCGTCGTCCTGCGGCGGGCGCTGCCCGGAGGTGGGCCTGCGGGCCCTCGCGATGCCGCGACCCCGGTGGCGCCGACGGCCCCTGGTGCTGCCGTCCGTCCGCCGCGACCGGGCGCCGCGCATGCCGTGGCCCCCGTCCTTCGTCCGTCGACACCCGGGCGCCCGGGCGGCGGTGCTCGCGCGGCGCTCGCGCCCGGTGGCGCTGCCCCGGTGCAGTTGGACGCGCCGTACGTCGCGCCTTCGGCCCGGTCAGGTCCCGCGTCCGTGGCCGTGCCCGCGCCAGGTCCCGCGCCAGGTCCCGCGCCCGTGCCAGGTCCCGCGCCCGTGCCAGCGCCCGTGCAGCGTGAACAGCGCGGCGCGCCTGCGGCCGTGGGCCGGGCCGCTGCGCCCGGCCCGGTGGTCCGCCTGGTGCCTCCGCGCAGCGCGGCGGCCGTCCAGCGGTTGCCGGTCGGTGCCCGGCCCACCCGGTCGTCCGCGGTGCCCGTGCCAAGCATGGACCCCGCATCCACGGTGGGCGGCTCGCCCGCCCGCTCGCATCCGTCGGCCGGTACGGCGGTGGTGCTGCGGCGGGTGGCCGAGCAGGCGGGGCTGTCCGGGGTGCCGTTGACCGCCGTACCCGCCCGCACCCCGACCACCGCCCCCGCCCCCGGCAGGGCGACTCCCACCAGGACCACCCCCGCCACCACCCGTACGACCACCCCGGCCGCCACGTCACCCCCGCCCACGTCCCCGCCCCCGAGCGCAGGTCCGCCGCAGGTGGCCGCCGCCGAGCTCGACGAGCTGGCCCGGCGCCTGATCGAACCCGTCGGCCGACTGCTGCGCGCCGAACTGCGCAGGGGAAGGGAGCGCGCCGGGCGGCCGTACGACGGCCACCGCTGAGCAGGCGGGGCACGCGTGGCAGGCGTGGCAGGCATGGCGGACAGGGCAGCGGCGGGCAGGCGACGGAGGCAGGAATGACCGACAACATCTTCGCGACGAGCGTCTTCTTCAGGCTCACGATCGGCGGCAACGATCTCGGCGACTTCACCACCTGCTCGGGACTCGGCGCCGAGGTCGAGATCGAGGAGTTCGCGGAAGGCGGCAACAACGGCTTCTCCTGGCAGTTGCCGGGCCGCATCACCTGGTCGAACATCACGCTGAGCCGCGCGGTCACCGCCGACACCGCCAAGATCGCGCGCTGGCTGGACGAGATCGTCCGGCGGGTGGAACCGAAGGACGGCGAAATCGTGGCGCTGCGGCCGGACTTGAGCCGCATCGTCGCCTGGCAGGTGCTCGGCATCGTCCCGGTGCGGTGGCAGGGGCCCTCGTTCGACCCCGCGAGTTCCGAAGCCGCGGTGGAGAGCCTGGAGATCGCCCACGTGGGCCTGCGCCCGTCATGACCCACTGCCCCGCCCGACCAGCCACCGGACCCGCCACCGGACCCGCCGCCCGCCCTGCCCCAAGACCAGCCGCCCGCCGCACGGAAGGAGGTACCGGATGTCCTCGGCGATCCCCGCGAGTGTCACCCGCGCCCAACTGACCATCATGGAGCCCCCGTCGGCGATCGGCGCCCAGCCCGGCGGGGCGATCGTGAGGCTGCCGCTCCAGTTCAACCCGGCGACCCTGGTGCTGCGCAAGTCCACCGAGTGGCGGCGCACCCCGTCCCGGATGGCGGGTCAGTCGGCGCTGCCCGAGTTCGTCGGCAGCGGTCCGCGCTCGCTCTCGCTGGAGGTGTTCCTGGACGCGACGGCGACCCATGACAACTCGGTGGAGCGGGCGGTGGCGGAGCTGATGAAGGGCTGTGTCCCCACCCCGAGCAGCCTGGCGAGCAAGACCCCGGCGAGCCCGTGGCTGCGGCTGGACTGGGGCACCACGCAGACGACTTCGTTCAACGGGGTGCTGACCGATCTGTCGGTCACCTACACGCTCTTCGACGTGGACGGCAAGCCGTTGCGGGCCGTCTGCGCGCTCACCATCGAGGAGGCGAGCGTCGACCCGGCGGGCCAGAACCCGACCTCGGGCGCGCCGGAGGCACGCAGCACCCACCAGGTGATCGCGGGCGACAGTCTGCCGCTGCTCGCCTGGCGCGCGTACGGCGACGCGGGCGCCTGGCGCACCATCGCCGAGGCCAACGGCATCGACGACCCGATGGTGCTCGTCCCCGGCAGCGAGCTGATCGTGCCGGGCACCGCGGAGCGGACCCGGGGCGGGCGCCCATGAGCACCATCGAGGAGCGCGGCGGCCGGTCCTTCGCCGCGGACCCCGTCGTCGAGGCGCCGGGCCCGCTGGCGCCGGTCTGGGCGAAGCAACTGGTCTGCTGCGACATCGAGGAGAGCGTCGGCCTGCCCGACACCGCCGCGCTGACCTTCCGCGACGCCAACCACACCTTCCTCACCGCGACCGGGATCACCATCGGCACCCCGCTGCGGGTCTCCGTGGTCACCGTGCAGGGGCACGCGCAGCTGCGGCTGTTCACCGGCGAGGTGACCGCCGTGGAGCTGGAGGTGGACACCACGGGCTCGTTCACCGTGGTGCGGGCCGCGGCGGTCACCCACCGGCTGATGCGCGGGCGCCGGGTGAAGGCGTTCCGCAACATGACGACCGCGGACGTGGTGCGCGAGGTCGCCGCGGGCGCGGGGCTCGGCTGCGGGCGCGTCGACGCGTTCGCCGTCGTCCACCAGCAGCTCTCCCAGGCCAACATCCCGGACTGGGAGTTCCTCCAGTACCTGGCGCAGGAGAGCGGCGCGCAGGTGCGGGTCGACGACGACGGGCTGCTGGAGTTCGTCAAGCCCCAGCCCGCTTCCTCGGCCCCGGCCCCCAGCACCCCGGCGCCGCTGAGCCCGTTGGTGCTGGAGTACGGGCGCAACCTGCTGGAGCTGCGCGGTGTGCTGACCGCCGCCGGCGGGGCGCAGACGGTCGAGGTGCGCGGCTGGAACGTGACCACCAAGAGCGAACTCGTCGCCACCGAAGCGTCGGTGACCGCGCAGACCGTGCAGCCGGGGATGAGCCCGTCGGTGGTGACCGGTGCCTTTCGCGGTCCCACCCGGCTGACGGTCGCCGACACCCCCTACCGCACGCAGGCGGAGACGGCCGCCGCGGCCGGGTCGATCGCCGCCTCGGTGGCTGCCGGGTTCGGTGAGTTGGAGGTGGTGGCCGAGGGCAATCCGCGGCTGCGGGCGGGCACGCCCGTGGCCCTGGGCAATGTGGGCGCCGCCTTCTCCGGGCGCTACACCGCGACCGCCGTGCGTCATCTCCTTGAGCCGTACCGGGGTTACCGCACCACGGTGGTGGTCAGCGCGGCGCCGGACCGTTCGCTCGCCGGGCTGGTGACCGGGGGCAACGCCGCGCCGCGCGGGCCGCGGATGCCGGGGCTGGCCATCGCCGTGGTCACCGACGTCCGGGAGCCGGGGGACGCGCAGCGCGGCTGGGTGCGGCTGAAGTTCCCCTGGCTGGACGACAGTTACGTCTCCGACTGGGTACGTACGGTGCAGTGGGGCGGTCACGGGGGCGGCGGTGTGTTCAGCCCCGAGGTCAATGACGAGGTGCTGGTCGGCTTCGAACAGGGCAGCCTGGACAGCCCCTATGTGCTGGGCGGCCTCTACAACGGCCTGGACGCGCCGTCGCCGCACGACGTCCCGCTGATCAGTGCGGGCAGCGGCCGGGTCAACCGCCGTTCGCTGGTCTCGCGTTCGGGGCACCGGCTGGAGCTGCTGGACGTGCCGGGCGGCCCCTCCGGGGTCCGACTGGCCAGTGGTGACAAGAAGTTGGAGGTCAAGCTCGACGAGCAGAACGGCCAGATCGTGCTGACCGTCTTCGGTGCGGCCGGTGGGGCGGCGGCGAGTTCGGTGCGTCTCACCTCCTCCGGCATCACTCTCGACGCCGGCGCCGGGGAGGTGCGGCTGACCGGTGGCTCGGTGACCGTCAGCGGCCGGACGGCGGTCACCGTGGACGGCGCAGAGGTGACGGTCACCGGCCGGACGGCGGCCACCGTGGACGGCGGTGCGATGGCGGTGCTCAAGGCCGCTCTCGTCAGGATCAACTGACCCCGGACAACCCGACCCCCGGACAACCAGAACCCCGAAGAGCCCGACCCCCGAAGAGCCCGAACCCTGAAGAACCCGGACCTCGAACAACCCGATTGGAGCGCGCACATGCCCCCCGCAGCCCGGACGGGCGATGCCACCGACCACGGCGGGACGATCACCACCCCGCCGCCGGGTGCCATCGCGGTGGCGACCGTGCTGATCGGCGGCCGGCCGGCCGCGGTCACCGGCAGCCTGCACGCCTGCGTCCCGCACGTGGAACTCGGGCCCGCCAACGTCGTCATGCCGGGCGTCGGCGCGGTGGCCGGGGGAGTGGTGCTGATCGGGGGTCTGCCCGCGGCGCGGATGGGCGACCAGACGGCCTGCGGCGCCAAGATCATCGCCGGTGCCTTCGACGTGCTGATCGGAGGCGCCGCGTGAGTGGCGACTTCATCGGCCGCGGCTGGGCGTTCCCGCTCCGGGTGAACGCCACCGGCGGCATCGGCATGGTCGACCGCGACCGGGAGATCGCGGAGGCGATCCGGCTCGTCCTCGGCACCGCCCCCGGCGAACGCCCGATGCGCCCCGAATTCGGCTGCGGCATCCACGAGTACGTCTTCGCGCCGGGCGACGGGACCACCGCGGGCCGGATCGCGCGCGAGGTGCGGATCGCGCTGGAGCGCTGGGAGCCGCGGATCGCGGTCGACGACGTGCGGATCGCCTTCGACAGCATCGACGAGGGCACGCTCTACATCGACGTCCACTACACCGTGCGGTCCACCAACGACCGCCGCAACCTCGTCTTCCCCTTCTACACCATCCCCGAACACCCGGATGCCGCCGACGCCTTGGACGGAGGAGGCCACTGATGGCGCTGCCCTCCCCGAACCTGGACGACCGCCGTTTCCAGCAACTCGTCGACGAGGCCAAGCGCTACGTCCAGCAGCGCGCACCGGAGTGGACCGACCACAACGTCTCCGACCCCGGGGTCACCCTGATCGAGACCTTCGCCTACCTGGTGGACCAGCTGCTCTACCGGCTGAACCGGGTACCGGAGAAGAACTACACGGCCTTCCTCGACCTGCTCGGCATCCAGCTCTTCCCGCCGTCCGCCGCGCGGGCGGAGGTCGACTTCTGGCTCTCGGCGCCGCAGCCGGAGACCGTGCTGCTGCGGGCGGGCACCGAGGTCTCCACGCTGCGCACCGAGACCGAGGAGGCGGTGGTGTTCGCCACCGCCGAGGACCTCCCGGTGGTGCCCAGCTCGCTCGAACGGCTGGTCACCCTGGCCGCCACGGGCGAGCAGCGCGACCGCACCGACCAGCTCGCCGAGGGCGTGGACCTGCCGTGCTTCCAGCCGCGTCCCGAGGTCGGGGACGCCATGCTGTTCGCGCTGCCGCAGGTGGTGGCGCGGTGCATCCTCATGGTCCGGCTGGACAGCCGGGTGGAGGGCGTCGGCGTCGACCCGCGGCAGCCGCCGCTGCGTTGGGAGGTGTGGGACGGGCTGCGGTGGGTCGCCTGCGAGACCGGCACCGACACCACCGGCGGCCTCAACCGGCCCGGTGAGGTGGTGGTGTTCGTTCCTCCCGTGCAGGCCGTCTCGGTGGTGGCCGGGCGGCGCGCGGCCTGGCTGCGCTGCCGGGTGACCGCGCCGGAGCCGGGCCAGCCGTTCTACGCCGAGTCGCCCACGATCCGCCGGGCCGAGGTGTTCACGGTCGGCGCCACCGCGACCGTCACCCACGCCCAGTCGGTGGCCGACGCGCCGCTCGGCACCTCGGAAGGCGTCGCGGGTCAGCGCTTCCGCCTGGCCAGAGTGCCGATCCTGCTGGACGGCGAGCCGCCGGCGGTCGAGGTGTCGGCGGGCGAGGGCTGGGAGCGGTGGACCGCCGTCGAGCACTTCGGCGACTCGGCGCCGACCGACCGGCACGTGGTGATCGACGCGACCACGGGCGAGTTCAGCTTCCCGCCCGCCGTCCGGGAGCCCGACGGGAGCCTGCGCTCCTTCGGCGCGGTGCCGGCCAAGGGGGCGCAGCTGCGGGTCCCGCACTACCGCACGGGCGGCGGGAGCGCGGGCAACGTCGCCCGCGGCACCATCTCGGTGCTGCGCAGCTCGGTCCCCTACGTCGCCAGTGTCGACAACCGCGAGGCGGCGCACGGCGGCGTCGACGGCGAGACCCCGGAGAACGCCAAACTGCGCGCCCCGCACCTGCTGCGCCTGCAGGAACGGGCCGTCACCGCGGAGGACTTCGAGCTGATCGCCCGGCAGGCCGCGCCCGCCGCGGCCCGGGTCCGGTGCGTGCCGGCCGTGGCCGGGGAGGCGGGGGCGGTGCGGGTGCTCGTGGTGCCCGGCGCGGTGGCGGACGAGGGCGACCGGCTGCGCTTCGAGCAGCTGATCCCCGCCGAGTCGATGGTGGCCGCCATCGCGGCCGAGCTGGACGAGCGGCGGCTGCTCGGCACCCGGCTCGTCGTGCAGCCCCCCGACTACCAGGGCGTGACGGTGGTCGCCCGGCTCACCACCCGCTCCCCGGACGCCGACCGGGTGCGGGAGGCGGCGCTCGCGGCGCTTTTCCGGTACCTCAACCCGCTGGTCGGCGGCGCCGACGGGCGGGGCTGGCCGTTCGGCCGGGCGGTGCAGTACGGGGAGATGTTCGCGGTGCTCCAGCAGGTGCCCGGCGTCGCGGGCGTCGACGAGCTGCGGCTCTTCCCGGCGGACCCGATCACCGGCCGCCGCGGTGCGCCCGCCGAGCGGGTCGAGGTGGCGCCGGACGCCCTGGTCTTCTCGCACCAGCACCAGGTCGCGGTCGGCACGACCGACGCGGAGGGTGCCGCATGAGCCGGGCCGCCGTCCCCGGGCTGCCGAGCCCGCACCCGATCGGTGAGCTGCTGCCCGCGCTCTTCGCCGACGACGACTTCGCCCAGCGGTTCACCGCGGGCCTGGACACCGTCCTCGCCCCGGTGTTCGCCACCCTGGACAACCTGCCCGCCTACTTCGAACCACGCCTGGCGCCGGAGGACTTCCTCACCTGGCTGGCCTCCTGGGTCGCCATCGAGACCGACCCGGCCTGGCCGGCGGAGGTGCGCCGCACCGTGGTCCGGCGCGCGATCGAGCTGCACCGGCGGCGCGGGACCCGGCGGGGCCTTACGGAGCGGCTGCGGCTGATCCTCGGCGTCGGGGCGCAGATCGTCGACGGCGGCGGCGTGGCCTGGTCCACCACCCCGGGCGCCGCCCTGCCGCCCGCGCCCTCGGGGGAGCTGCTGGTCCGCGTCTGGCCCGAGCGGGGTGCGGCGGCGGTGGTGGAGGAGCAGGTGCTGGCCGTGGTCCGGGCGTGCTGTCCGGTGCACCTCACCTGCCGGGTGCAGATGCTGCCCGGTCCACCTGTTGCGCCCGCGTCGCCCGCTTCGCCCGATTCACCTGATTCACCTGGTCCGGCTGGGAGAGCGGAGAACTGACGGATGCGTACCTGCCCCGACTGCGGCACGGCCAACGGCGATGGGGACGACTTCTGCGGCAACTGCGGTGCCTACCTGGGCTGGTCGCGGGCGGGCGCCGCCGCCGCGCCGGAGGTCTCCGCGCCGGACGCCTCCGTACCGGACGTCCCCGCGGCCGGCGATCCCGCGCCCGGGGCCCGCGCACCCGAGGTCCGGACGCCGGATGCCCCGGCGCCGGAGGTCCCCGCGCCGGAGATCCCTGGGCCGGAGGTCGCCGCCCCTCAGGTCCCCGCGCCCGCCGAGCCGCCGCGCCCCGGCACTGCCCGGACCCCGGCGCCCGCCCCCCGGACACCCGCGCCCGCCCCCCGGACGCCGGCACCGCCCGCCCCTGGCGACGCTCCGAGGCCCCCAGCGGCGGACCCGGTCGCGGTGCAGCCCGCCAGGGCCGTCGCGCCCCGCCCGGTGGTCCGGCCGTCCGCGGCCGAGGAGGCCCAGGACGGCCCGCCCTGCCCCCGGTGCGGCACCCCCAACCGGCCCGACCGGCGTTTCTGCCGGCGCTGCGCGGCACCGCTGACCGTCACCGCAGCGCCGCGGCCCCTGCCGTGGTGGCGCACCCGGTGGCCGTTCCGGCGCCGGGTGCGGATCGGCGGCTCCGGTCTCGCCCTGCGCCGGATGATCGTGCTGCTGGTGCTGGCGGCGCTGGTGATCGCGGGGATCCTGCTGTACCCGGCGGGCCGCAACGTCTACCAGGACACGCTGGACAAGCTCCGCAGTGCCGGCGCGATCACCCCCACCTCGGTCTCGGCGAGCGCGGAGCTCCCGGACCATCCCGCGGCCGCGGCCGACGACGGCCTGACGAACACCTACTGGGGAGCACCGGACGTCGGCGCCTCGATCACCTTCGCCTTCCGCAGCCCGTTCCGGCTGGTGGATCTCATCATCCACACCGGCGACTCCGCCGATCCGCAGCAGTACCAGCAGCAGGCCCGGCCCACCACCCTCGACCTCCAGGTCACGACGTCGGACGGCAGGACGCACGATCGCCTGGTGACCCTCAACGACAAGCCGGGCCCGCAGACCGTGACGACCGGGATCAGCGACGTGGTCCGGGTGACGCTGGTCGTCCGGGGCACGGCCGGTGCCGGCCCCGGACGCCAGATCGCGCTGGCCGAGGTGGAGTTCTTCAAGCGCGGCTGAGCGGCCACCGTGCCGGTCCTCGATGCGCGGCCGGTACCGGAACCGGGCCGCGGCCGGCAACGTCCCATCGCCATGGCGAAGATACGCAGCCGCTCGGTCCTGGTCGTCGTCCTGTCCGCCGTCGCCCTCCTGCTCTGCTCCGCGTTCGTGCACCTGATCGCTGCTCCGCCCTCGATCACCCCCGCTCCCGTCACCCTCACCGGTGACACCGGGCAGGTGCTCGTCGGCGCGGTCGCCTGGACGGAGAACGGTGAGGCGATGCTGCTGGTCCGGTCCACCGAGGACCCTCGGCCCAGCACCGCCGCGGTGATCGCGATCGCGGACAGCAGCCCGTGACGGCTTCCTGGTAGTTACGCCCAGGCCGGGGTCCAGGTCGGGACGGCTGCCACGCCGTCGCTGTGGTCCGCGCCGCGGGAGGAGTGCGGCCCGGAGTGCGGCCGGGAGTGCGGCCCGGAGCGCAGGTGGGCGCGGAGCGTGGCGAGGGCCGGGTGCGGGTTGTCGCGGTGCCAGACCAGCGAGTGCGGGTAGACGGGTGTGGGATCGCGCAGGGCGATGCGTCGCAGGCCGTGGTCGGCGGGCCAGACGAGGTGGGTCCGCTCGCCGACGAAGGTCGCCAGCGAGCGGGAGTCGGCGATGGTGTCCAGCAGGGGCTCGGTGCCGAAGTCGGGGCCGGTGACCTCGATGGTGAGCCCGAACGCGGTGGCGAGGTCGGCGTAGTAGGCGGCCCACTCGGTGCCGGGAACGATGCCGGGCATCCAGATCCGGTGCCCGGCCAGCTCGGCGGGCGTGACCGCGCGGGCGCCGGCCAGGGCGTGGGTCGGCCCGGTGAGGAGCTCGATGGGCTCGTCGTAGACGCGGGCGGCCCCGAGGTCGTCGGGGAGCTGTCGCCCTGGCCGGGTGACGGCGCGGAACGACGCGTCGATGGTACCGGACCGGATGGCGTCGACGGCCGCGTCCGCGTCGAAGAGGGTGACGACGTCCAGCTCGACCTCGGGGTGCGCGCGACGGAAGTCGCGCAGCAGGGTGGCCGGGGCGAGCCGGCGGCCGATCACGTCGACCCGCAGCGCGCGGTGGCCGGGACGGACCGAGGCGAGCGCCCGCTCCTCGGCCCGCAGCAGGTCGCGGGCGTGGGGCAGGAACGCCTGGCCGTCGATGGTGAGTTTCGCCCCGCGCGCGGTGCGGGTGAACAGTCGCACGCCGAGGAGCTTCTCCAGCGTGGCGATGCGTTTGGAGACGGCCTGCTGGGTGACCGACAATACGGCGGCGGCCTCCTGGAAGCGCCCCGCATCCGCGGCGGCCACGAAGGTGCGCACAGCGTCGAGATCCACGTCGGCCATGCTAAGGCCTGCTCCATGGCACAACGTATGGTTGTGCCTCGGTGGCGTGTCGGTTGTTTGATCTCGCCGTCTGCCACCCGCTTGGATACCGGTGGTCAACAGCTGGTTGTTCAGGTCATGGGAGAGGTGCGGTGGGTATGGCGGGGCGGCGGACGCTCGGGCGGCAGTTCGGGTGGCTGTGGACGGCGTACGTGGTCAGCGCGTACGGCACCGGGTTCGGCTTCGGCGCGTTCCCCTTGATCGCGGTCCTGGTGCTGCACTGCGGGCCGGCCCAGGTGGCGGCGCTGGCCGCCACGGGACGGGCGGTGGGGGCCCTGGTCGCGGTGCCGCTCGGCCCGTGGGTGGAGTTCCGCCGCAAGCGGCCGGTCATGATGGCGATGGACCTGGTCCGGTGCGCGGCGCTGCTCAGCATTCCCGCCGCGTTCGCGCTCGGCCTGCTCAGCTTCGTCCAGCTGCTCCTCGTCTCGGTCGCCACCGCCGCGGCCGACATCGCCTTCAAGGCGGCCAGCGGCGCCTACCTGAAGTCGCTCGTCCCACCGCAGGACCTGCTCGTCGCCAACGGCCGCTTCGAGTCCACCACCTGGAGCGCGACCATGATCGGACCGCCGCTGGGCGGCGCCGCGATCGCGCTCTTCGGCCCGGTGACCACCGTGCTGGCCGACGCGGTCAGCTATCTGCTCTCGGCGCTGGGCATCCGCGCCATCGGCGGCACGGAACCGCAGCCCGCCCGGAGCGCTGCCCCGCGGCTGCGCGCGGGCGACCTGCTCGAAGGCTGGCGCCACATCCTGCGCCACCCCGTGCTGCGCCCGCTCTTCGTCAACTCGATCGTGGTCAACGGCCTGATCATGGCCGCCGACCCGCTCATGGCCGTCCTCATGCTGGGCCACCTCGGCTTCGCCCCCTGGCAGTACGCTCTCGCCTTCGCGGCCCCGTGCATCGGCGGACTGATCGGTTCACGCCTCGCGCGCCCGCTCGCGGCGCGGTTCGGGCAGCGCCGGATGCTGCTCGCCAGCGGGGTGGTGCGCGCGTGCTGGCCTGTCGGCCTGGCGTTCGTGCAGCCCGGTCTCCCCGGGATCCTGCTCGTCATCGGCGTCCAGCTCGGCCTGGTGACCTGCTGCGGCCTGTTCGGCCCGCTGCTGTCCACCTACCGGCTCGAGAACACCGACTCCGAGCTCGTCGCCCGCACCCTGACCGCGTGGTCGATCGGCAGCAGCGCCAGCATCGCGGCGATGACCGCCCTGTGGGGCCTGCTCGCCGCCGCCACCAGCCCCCGCACCGCGATCGTCCTCGCCGGCGTCCTCCTGCTGGCCACCCCCCTGCTGCTGCCACGCCGCGAGCGGGCACCCCGCGAGGCGGCGGACCAGGCAGCGGTGAGCCTGACCTGAGGCGCACGTCACCCGGGGTGGTGCCGCACCGGTACGGCCAGGGGCCTTCCGCCGCCTGCCCGGCGCGTGCCTCGTGCGCTCCCTGGACCGGGCGGAGGATCGCGGCGATCATAGGGACGGCCAACTGACCGAGCGTCACCGTGTCCGTGGAGGACTTCTCTTGCGACTCCGACCCCGCCCGACCTCCGGGCCCGCGCCCTGGCAGACCGCTGTCGTCATCGGTGCCGGGTACGCGGGCCTGGTCACCGCCCGGGTCCTGGCCGACCACTTCCGCGAGGTCGTGCTGCTGGAGCGGGACGAGGTGACCAGCGACACCGGGGTGCACCCGCACACCCCGCAGGGCCACCACGCCCATGCGATGCTCGCCAAGGGCGCCGAAGTCCTGGAGCGGTACTTCCCGGGCCTGCGCGCGGAGTTGCACGAGGCAGGAGCGCCGGTCTTCGACTACGGCGAGGCGATCAGCTTCCTGCTGCCCACCGGATACGCGCCGCGCTGCCGCACCGGCGTGCGGATCCAGACGTTCACCCGCGGCGAGCTGGAACGCCGCCTGCGCCGCCGGGTCCTGGCACTGCCCAACGTGACCCAGCACGCGGGCACCCGCTGCGAGGGGCTGGTCTTCGCCCCGACCGGGGCCGTCACCGGCGTGCGGTACCGCACCGGGGAGGACGAGCAGGCCCGGGAGTTGACGGCCGACCTGGTGGTCGACGCGGGTGGCCGCTCCAGCCCGCTGGACCGGTGGCTGCGCGAGGCCGGGGTCGAGGTGCCGCCGGAGCGCGTCGTCAAGGGCCGGATCACCTACACCTCCTCCACCTTCGAGCGGGACACCGCGAACCCGCCGGAGCACCAGGTCGCCTACCAGATGACCTTCGCGCCCGAGGTCGCGCGCGGCGGCGTCCTGATGGCCGTCGAGTACGACCGGTGGACCTGCTCGCTCTTCGGCTACGGCGACCTCGTGCCGCCCACCGACGACGGCGGCTACCTCGACTTCGCCCGCCAACTGCGCAACCCGCACCTCGCCGAGCAGCTCACCCGGCGCGCCGAGGCCGGCCCGGTCCACCGCTACACCAACGTCAACAGCCGCTGGCGCCCCTTCCACGCGTGCCGCAGCTGGCCGGCGCAGCTGCTGGCCCTGGGCGACTCGGTCTGCGTGTTCAACCCGGTCTACGGCCAGGGCCTCACCGTGGCGGCCCTGGAGGCCGACCTGCTCCACCGCATGCTCCGCGCCCGCCGCACCCGCCCCGACGGCCTCGCCACGCTCGGCCGCGCCTTCCAACGCGGCGTGGCCCGGATCGTGCTCGCCCCCTGGACCCTCTCCGGCAACTCCGACCTCATGTGGGACACCGGCCGCCACCCCCTGCCCGCCCGCTTCGCCCACTGGTACAACACCTGGCTCTTCGCCGTCGCCACCCACGACCCGGCGGTCTGGACCCGCTTCGCCAGGGTGATCAACATGGTCTCCCCGCCCACCACCCTCTTCCACCCGGCGGTGGCCGCCAAGGTGCTCCGCAAGGCGCTGGCCTCCCGCCGCGGCACGGGTGGGCCGCCACCCGGCACACCGGCCTGACCCGTCGAGGCGGGGAGGGCCGGCTCCGGTCGCCGACGAACGCCCCGGCCCGCACGCGCGGGCCGGGGCTCTCGTGAGCGGGTGGGTCAGCCTGCTAACCGATCGTCCACTGCTGGAGCGCCGAGCCGGTGGCGGGCTGCTGGGTCACCGGCGAACCGTCCGAGGTCGTCGCCGTGGTGAGCAGCAGGCCGCTGTGGGTGTTGGTGAGGGTGTAGCGGCCGTCGGCCAGCCTGGCGGCCGTCCAGTGCTGGTTGGCGGCGCCGGTGCAGGGCCACTGGATCACCGGGGTGCCGGGGGTGGTGGCGCCGTTCCGGTCGTCGGCGCAGAGGCCGGACTGGGTGTTGACGAGCTGGTAGGAGCCGTCGGGCTGCTGGGTGAACTGCCAGCTCTGGTTGGCGCCTCCGTTGGGGGTCCAGGTGATCAGTCGGGTGCCCGCGGTGGTGCTGTGGCCGGGGTCGTCCAGGGCCTTGCCGGCGGCGGCCAGGGTGTGGGCGCCGTTGAGGTTGCCGGTGACCGTGCCGACCGGGGTCATGGTGAGGGTCTGCTGCGCCGCGGTGCGACCGCCGCCGACGGGGCTGCCGGTGGTGTCGCTCCAGGAACGGGGTGCGGTGGTCTCGGCGTGGCCGCCGCCGGTCGAGGTCAGACCGAGCACCAGGCCGCTGTAGCGGTTGACCAGGCGGTAGTTGCCGTCGGCCGCCCCGGTGGCGGAGGTGTCGGGCAGGACGAACCACTGCTGGCCGACGGTGGGGCCGCCGGTGCCGGCGGGGGTGACGGTGGGGCTGGTGCCCCAGGCGCGGTCGGCGGTCGTGCCGGAGCCGACGCCGAGCAGTCCGCCGGTGGCGGCGTTGGTGATCCGGTAGGAGCCGTCCCCGTCGCTCGCGAAGGACCAGCCCTCCCGGGCCGAGCCGGTGGCGGCGGCTGCGGAGGTGGTGGCGGAGCCGTTCGCGGCCTGGGTCAGGACCCGGCCCTCGCCGCTGGCGATCCGGTAGGTCCTGGCCGGGTCGAAGGGCGCGGCGGCGGGGGCGGAGGAGTCGACCGTCACGTTGGCGTACTCGCCGTCCGAACTGGCGCAGGAGATCGCGCAGTAGGAGCGGAACGACTTGCCGATCAGGGTGGAGCTGGTGAGGTTGGCGCTGTCGAGGAACCAGCGGTACCAGGAGCCGGACTGGTAGCTGCCCGAGTCGCCGGCCAGGTGCCACTGCTGGGTGGCCAGGTTGTCGGTGACGTAGAACTGCTGGGGAGCGGTGCCGGAGACCACCTCGGGCTCGCCGATGTAGAGGCCGAGGTAGGCGTCGTAGGCGATGTTCATGATGAACAGGGGCGACTTGGCCGGCAGCACCCCGGCCGCCACCTGCTGGTCGACGTTCCCGGTGTTGGCGGGGTTGTAGTCCTGGCCGACCGGCGTGTACCCGCTCGGTGCGGCGGCGGTGGCGGGGACCATGTTGCTCTCCAGGCCGCCCACGCCGGGCTGGGTCCACGCGCCGTCGTACCACTTCTGCCAGCTGCCGGGCGCCATCTTGCCGGAGATCGGGGCGCGGGCGACGTGCGCCAGGCCGCCGTTGCTGCCGCCGGCGCCGGCCTTGGGGATGATCCGCGAGCCGTAGTAGACGTAGAAGTAGCCGGAGGCGGTGTCGACGAACAGGCGCGGGTCGCCGTCGCCGTAGTCGTAGGTCTGGTTCGGGAACGCCGAGTTGTCGCCGCGCGTGGTGCTGTACGGGGAGGTGATGGCGTGGCCGGAGATGGTCCAGGTGTGGCCCTGGTCGTGGGAGACCGCGTAGTCGATGGCGTCGTAGTGCAGGCCGTCGCCGAACGGCTGGGGGGTGAACTCGTTGTGCACCAGCCCGTACCAGTCGCCGGTGTCCGGGTCGACCCAGACGCCCACCAGGTCGCAGTAGTTGGGCTGGGAGTAGCCCGAACCAGCTGGTGCGGCGGTGGAGTTGACTCCGGTGACGCTCGTGTTGCAGCGCCAGGTGGTGTCGCCGTTGCTGTCCTTGGAGTTGGCGGGGTCGACGGCGTTGCTCAGCGAGGTGTCGAGGGTGGCACCGGCGAAGTCGCTGCCGGTGTAGAAGCTCCACTGGCGCGGGTCGGTGGCGCCGTAGAGCGAGTGGGACTCCTGGAAGTAGAAGGTGCCGTCCTTGTCGAGGTACGGGCTGGCCGGGGTGTCGTCGGCGTAGCCGTAGCTGCCCGTCGAGCCGATGGTGATCGTGTAGGTGGCCGCGTGGGGTGCGGCCGAGGCCTGCGCGGCGCCCAGCAGGTTGCCGCCGGCCAGCGACAGCGCCAGGGCCGTGACCGCGCCGAGCAGCCTGCGGCGTCCCGAACCTCGGGCACTTCGCGAGCTTCGGGCACTTCGGGAGCTTCGGGCACTTCGAGGACTTCGGGCGCTTCGGGGACTTCGAGGAGCTGACACAGTGACTCCTTGTCTTCTCGGGGCCGCCGTGGGGGGCGGGCCCCGGGTGTACCGGCGTCGCAGGCCGACGCCGGTCGGGTCGGGACGGGGGTCCCGACCAGCTCTTCCCCCCAGGGTGGTGCGGTCCGGTGCGGGATCAGCCCGCCGACATGCGGAAGTCGTACTGCGGCGGTACCGGTTCGCCGGGGTGGACGGCGAGCCACAGGGTGTCCAGGGACACCTCGCCCTCGCGCATGTTGTCCACCCGGATGCCCTCGGCCAGCAGCCGGCGCACCCGGTCGTCGTCACCGGCGGCGTGGGCGGCGGTGGCCTCCGCCAGCCGGATCCGGCCGTGCGCGCGGGTGGCGGCGGGCAGCGCCTCGATGAGGGCGAGGGCCGCTCGCACGCGGTCGGCCGCGAGCAGCGTGTCGAGCACCTCGATGGTCAGTTCCCGCAAGCCGGGCCGTAGTTGATGGGCCTCGGCCATCAGGTCGGCGGCCTCCTGCGGGTCGGCGGCCAGCTGCGCCAGCGCGCGCAGTGCCCAGCAGGTCCGCCGTTCGCCCAGTGAGCGCTTGAACGCCTGCCGGGCGGCGTCGGCTTCGCCGTCGGCCAGGCGCAGCAGGCCGAGGTGATAGAGGGCGTGCCAGTCCGGCGCGTGGTCCTCAAGGCGGCGGCGCCAGTGGGCTCCGGTGACGGGGGCGGCGGGCGGGTCGCTGACCGGCAGGGTCCCGGTGGCGAGCAGTCGGCGCCAGGGCTGCTGCTCGGCGCCGGGCGCACCGAAGGGCAGCTGCGGGGAGGCGGGCAGCTCGCCCGCCTCGATCTCCAGCGCGGCCCAGCCCGAGCCGTCGGACAACTGCTCCACGGGCTCGCCGAAGCCGTCCGCCGCGGCCGGCGCCTCCGCCAGCGCGGACGGCGGCACGAGGCGGTCCAGCGCCGCACCGGCCGCCGCCCGCGCCTGCTCCCAACTACCGTGCACAGCGGCCGGATCGGCTTCGAGCCTGCCGTACGCCTCGGTCCACGACCAGGTCTCCCCGGCGGGCAGCGGCAGGTGTTCCAGCTGGGTGCGGGCCAGGCCGGCCTGGATCTCCAGGTAACCGGTGCCCGGCCCGGAGAGCCACTCCTGCCAGTGCCGGCCGCCGGTGGCGGTGCCCCAGCAGAACAGCTTGCGACCGCGCAGCCGGTCGGTGGAGGTCTGCACGAGTCCGATGCCGTCCCGGTCCAGGGCGGCGATCCAGCGGCGCTCGCCGTCCGGGATGTCGAGGAAGTAGTCGGCGGCGCGGGCGACCCGGCCCGGGTAGCTGCGGTCGGCGCCGTCCAGCTGGGGGAAGGGCACCCGGGTCAGGTCGCTGACGTAGTCGCAGTGGAAGGCGTGCCCGGCCGGGCCCAGCACGCGGGTGTCCGCGTCCTCGGGGACGGCGATGTTGGACCACCAGTAGACCGGGGTCGGCTGCGGCGAGGGATTGTGCAGCCGGACGTGGACGAGCAGCACCGGCGATCCGCTCGGCAGCCAGGCGTCCATCCGCAGCACGATGCGCCGCAGCCGCTCGAAGGCGTACATCCGCAGGACCGGGGTGCCGTCCGGTGCGTTCAGCCGCACGGCGTGCAGCGGCTCGCAGGTCAGCGGCCAGTGCCCGGTCATGCCGAGGTTCCACTCCACCCCGCCGGCCAGCCAGGCGTCGCGCAGTGCGAGGTTGGCGGGCTGCAGGACCGGGTTGCGGTGCAGCAGTTCGCGACCGCTCGGCCGGTGCACCAGCGACCAGAGCCGGCCGCCCAGCGAGGGCAGGAAGGTCGCGGTGAGGATCTCGTTCGCCAGGACCACGCACGGCAGTTCGCGCTCGGCGCGGACCCGGTCGTAGTCGCCCTGGCGGGTGTAGGGCAGCAGCGAGGACGGTGCGCCGTAGGCGAGGTTGCGGCGCATCTCCTCGTCCACCCCGGCGCCGCCGGCGGTGGAGGGGGACAGGCCGTGCAGGATCGGCAGCAGGCCGGCGACCGGGTCGGCCGTCCCCTCGATCCGCAGCAGGCCGGTGTGCAGGGAGGAGGTCACTTGCCGATTCCTGTCGTCATGCCCTGGATGATCCGCGTCCCCATCCAGGAGAAGAGCGCGATCATCGGGGCGAGGATGATGCAGACCCCGGCGAACATGGTGCCGTAGTCCAGGCCGTTGAACTGCTGTGCGGCGACGAACGAGGCGAGCGCCACCGGGAGGGTGACCTTGCTCTGGCTGCTCGTCAGCACGATGGCGAAGAGGGTCTCGTTCCAGCCGGTGATGAACTGCAGCAGGAACGCGGTGATCAGCCCGCCCCGGGCCACCGGGAGGACCACCTGCAGGAAGGTGCGCAGCGGCCCGGCGCCGTCCAGTACGGCCGCCTCCTCCAGCACCCCGGGGATCGAGGAGAAGAAGCCGGTGAGCAGGAAGACCGTGAAGGGCATGGCGAGGCCCACGTAGACCAGGGCGAGGCCGAGGTCGCTGTCGGTCAGGTCGACCTTGGCCAGGCCGACGAAGAGCGGCACCACCAGCACCTGGCCGGGCACGCCGAGCCCCAGCGCGAAGGTCATGGTCAGCGCGGAGGAGGTCCGCGAGCGGCGCCGGGCCAGCGCGTAGGCGCAGGGCGCGGCCAGCGCGATGGCCACCAGCGAGGAGCCGGCGGCGGTGAGCACGCTGTTGAGCGCGGCCCGGGCGAAGCCGCCCTGGCCCAGCGCGGTGCCGTAGTTGCCGAACCGCGGGAGGGTCGTCAGACCGAAGTTGTGCTTGAGGATGTCGGGGCCGCTGCGCAGCGAGGTCAGGAAGATCCACAGGAGCAGCAGCAGGTTGGCGGCGACGACGGCCCACACGACCGCCGTGCCGATGCGTACCGCCGCTGATCCGCGTCTGCTTGGCACGGGGTGGCCTTTCGTCGGGGTGGGTGGTGATCGGCTCAGTACTCGATGGGGTCGCGGCGCAGAACTCGGCGCAGCACCACGGTCACCAGCGTGACCATCAGCAGGGTGACCACCGCGGCGGCCGTCGCCATGCCCAGCCGCGGCACCGTGGCGCGCGGGAAGGCCTCCGCGTACACGTACAGGGCGGTGTTCCAACTGTCGACCGGTGGGAGTGAGTTGGTGCTGCCGCCGAAGAGCAGGATCAGCTCGAAGATCTTCACCGAGCTGACCGTCCACAGCACGGCGCAGACCGAGATCACGTCCCACGCGCAGGGCAGGGTCACATGGCGGAAGCGCTGGAAGGCACCCGCGCCGTCGAGTTCGGCGGCCTCGTAGAGGTAGTCGGGGATCTGGTCGACCGCCGCCATGATGATCGAGGTGTAGTAGCCGGTGGCCGTCCAGATCACGGTGCCCAGCACCATCGGGAACAGGTCGGCGGTCGAGAGCCACTTGGGCGGCGTGGTCACCCCGAGCAGGTGCAGCGCCTGGTTGACCGGGCCGGTGGGCGAGAAGAGGAAGCCGGCCGCGATGCCGAAGACCATGCCGTTGACCAGCGAGGGGAAGAAGAGGACGGAGCGGGCGAAGAGCCGGGCCTTCATCTCCCGCAGCACCAGGGTCAGCACGAAGCTGATCAGGAAGGTGATCGCCCCGCCGACGAACATCAGCTCCAGCGTGTTCACCAGGGAGGTGCGGAACACCGGGTCCTGGAAGAGCACTTGGTAGTTCTTCAGGCCGCGCCACTGCATGGCGCCCATGCCGTCCCACTTGTAGAGGCTGGTCCATACCGCGTAGCCGACCGGGGCGAGGAAGAGCACCGCGTAGGCGATCAGTGCGGGGGCGGTGAACGGCCAGAACATCCGGCGCTGTTGGCGCTCGTGGGGGCCGAGGCCGCGGCGGCGCGGGCGGCGGGCCTGGGTGCCGGCGCCCGGGGCCCGGGGAGGGTGCTGGATCGTGGTCGTCACCGGCTCAGCCCTGCGTCTGCCAGTACGTGGCCTGGGCGGAGCGGCACTTGGCCACGAACTGCTCGGCGCTGATGCTGCCGTGCCACAGGTCCAGGTAGTTCTGGTCGAGCACCTTGGGCGACCAGTCGCCGGCCACGCCGTCGAAGGCCAGGCGCACGCTGGGCCCGCTCAGCTGCTGCTGCGCGTCGGCGAGGGCCGCGGGGGCCGGGATGTCGGCGCGCGGGGTGAGGTTGAGCGCGGTGGTCGCCATGCCCGACAGCTCCTTCTTCTGCAGGAAGAATGCGATGAACTTCTCGGCGGCGGTGGCGTTCTTGGCCCGCTTGGGGATCGAGAAGCCGAACAGCGAGACGTCCGGGCTCTTGGCGCCGGGCGGCAGCATCGAGCCGAACTTCCAGGTGGGCGGGATCTGTTTGGCGACCTCGCCGGTGACGTAGCTGCCGTCCATGTAGAAGGCGGCCTTGCCGCTCGCCCAGTTGGTCTCCTGCGCCGGGTACTTGGTGGCGTCGTAGCCGGAGATCAGGTAGCCGCCGTTGACCAGCCGCGCCACGTCCTGCGCCGCCGTGAGCACGGCCGGGTCGTTCCAGCTCGCGCCGGACTTGTCGGCCGACAGCTTGCCGAAGTCGACGCCGGCGGCGTTCAGCAGGTAGTCGAAGTACAGCTCATTGGTCCACGGGTCCTCGCCCTCGGTGGCGACGCAGGACTTGCCCTTGGCCTTGAGCGCGTCGCAGACGCCGAGCAGCCCGGTCCAGTCGGCCGGCGGACTCGGCATGGCCGCGGCGATGTCCGGGTCGGCGGCGTTGTAGAACATGCCGGTGGTGGCGACGTCGTACGGGATCAGGTAGCGGTTCTGACCGGCCGGGTCCTTGGGCAGCACGTCGAGGAACTTCGCCGGGACCACCTCGGAGACCGGCACGTTCTCGCCCGGGACCTGCATGGCCAGCACGGGGGAGAGGTCCAGGGCCTGGCCGGCGGCGGCCACCGAGCCGTAGACCACGTCGTTGGACTCGTCCCACAGGTCGGGTGCCTGGCCCGCGGCGATCGCCGGGCCGATCTTCTTGGCGATGTCGCGACCGGTCCAGTTGACGGTGACCTTGATGCCGGTGGACGCGGTGAAGTCGGCGATCGCGCTCTTCAGCACCTGCGCCTGCGGCTCGTCGGAGCGCCACATCGACCAGTAGGTGAAGCCGCCCCCGCTGCCGCCGCCCGCTGCGCCGCCCGAGCCACTGCCGCAGGCCGTCAGCCCCAGTACCAGCGCGGTCGCCACGGCCGCACCGGCCACCCGAGTGGCCGGCATCGTCGTTCTGCCCATCAGTGTGTCCTCTCCGAGGCGCGAGACTCGCGCAGAGCCGCCGCCGGCGGGCCCCGTCCCGCGGAGTCGCCGACTGGGTCGGAAACGTAGTGCGCATTTGACCGATAAAACAAGAGGGAGGTTGCAAAAAAGTGCGCAGCAACCGAACACGTGACGATCGAGGCGCACGTGGCCGCTGGGGAGACAAGAGCGGGGCGCGGGATCTTGCTTGACGCGGCCGACCGCTGGGGCTACCTTGCGAGCGTCTTTGCTTAACCGGTCAAATGCGAGGGATCATCGATGGTGACGATGCAGGACGTGGCCGAGCGCGCGGGGGTCACGAAGCAGACCGTCTCCAACGTGATCACCGGACGGGTCGCGGTGCGCCCGACGACCGCGGCCCGGGTGCGGGCGGCGATCGACGAACTGGGCTACACCCCGAACCTGGTGGCCCGCTCGCTGGCCACCGGCAGCACCATGACGGTGGGCCTGTTCGTCCCCACCCTGGCCGGCTCCTTCTATGCCGAGCTGGTCGAGGAGGTCGAGGACGTGCTGGAGGCGGCCGGCTACCACCTGCTGCTGGCCACCACCCGCCTCGACGGCGAGCGGGCCCGGCGCTACCTGGCCGGGCTGACCAGCCGCTCGGTGGACGCGCTGCTGATCGCCGGCGACCAGGACCTGATCGACCACCTGCCGCTGCTGGCCGACGCCCGGTTCCCGGTGGTGCTCTGCGCCTGGGAGACCGAGGCACCCGACCGGTTCCCGGTCGTCACCATCGACTACGAGCGGGCCGGCTACCTGGCCGGGCGCCACCTGCGCGAACTCGGCCACCAGCGGGTCGCCGTGCTGGCCAGCCCCGCGCACACCGTGCGGGTCGCCGGCTTCCGGCGCGCCTTCGCGGCCGACGGCCTCACCGTCCCCGACAGCGCCGTGCACCTCGCCCCCGAACCCACCCCGGCCGGCGGTTTCGCCGCCGCGCGCGCCGCCCTCGCCGCCGACCCGGGCGTCACCGCGCTCTTCGCCACCCACGACGTGCTCGCCCTCGGCGCCCTGGAGGCCGCCCGCGACGCCGGGCGCTCGGTCCCGGGCAACCTCTCGGTGGTGGGGCACGACGACAACGCCGAGGTGCAGCTGACCAGGCCCTCGCTGACCACCGTGTCGATCCCCAAGCGGGAGATGGCCCGGCAGGCGACCGAGCTGCTGCTGCGGGCCATCACCAAGACCGGGACGCCGTCCAACTCGGTGCAGCTGCTGCGGCCCGAGCTCATCGTGCGGGACAGCACCGGGCCGTGCCCCGGGGTCTGAGCGGCTGCCCGGCGACCGGAACTCCCCGACAGGAAAGCCCCTATGACCCTCGACCCGGCTCATCGGCAGCAGCGCCTGTGGTACCGCGGCCCGGCCCGCTCCTTCCTGGAGGCGCTGCCGCTGGGCGACGGGCGGCTCGGCGCGCTGCTGTACGGCGGCGGCGCGGCGGAGACCGTGCACCTCAACGCCGACACACTGTGGTCCGGCGGCCCAGGGCCGCGCGACCGGGCGGGCGCGGCCGACCAGTTGGCGGCGCTGCGCACGGCCGTCCTGGTGGAGCGCGACTACGCGAAGGCGGACCGGCTCGCCGAGCGGATGCAGGGCCCGTTCACGGAGGCCTTCCAGCCGCTGGCCACGCTGCGGCTGGCCTTCGGCCGCTCAGGACAGGTCGTTGAGGATCACGTTCGCGCCCTGGATCTGGACACCGCCGTCCACCGCGTCTCCTACCGCGTCGACGGGGCCGACGTGCTGCGGGAGTCCTTCGTCTGCGCCCGGACCGGCCTGTTCGTCACCAGGATCACCTCCTCGCGGCCCGGCACGCTCGGCCTCACCGCCCGCCTCACCACCCCGCACCCCGGTGCCCGCTGGTACGGCGGTGAGACCCCGGACCTCCTTGCCGTGACCGGCCGGGCGCCCGCGCACGTGGCCTTCGGTGCGGACGACCCGGCACACTACCGCGACGACGCGGGCACGGGATTCGCCGCCGGGCTGCGGGTCCTGGCCGTCGGCGGTCAAGTCGATTTCTCGGGCGATGAGTTGACGGTCAGTGGTGCGGACGAGGCGGTGCTGCTGGTCGCCGTCGCCACCGGCTACCGCGGGCCCGACGCGACCCCCGTGGGCCCGGACGACGGCCCGTACCAGGACGTCCTGGCGCGGCTGGCCGCGGCCGTCGATCACCCCTACGAGCGGCTGCGCGAGGCGCACATCGCCGACCACCGGCGGCTGTTCCGCGCGATGACGCTCACCCTGGGCGACCCCGCCGACGACCTGCCCACCGACGACCTGCCCACCGACGAGCGGCTCGCCGCCGTCCGGGCGGGCGGCGACGACGTCGGTCTGACGCAGCTTCAGTTCGCCTACGGCCGCTACCTGTTGATCGCCTCCTCGCGGCCTGGTGGCCAGCCCGCGAACCTGCAGGGGATCTGGAACACCGAGGTCGCCCCGCCCTGGAACGCCAACTGGACCACCAACATCAACCTCCAGATGGCCTACTGGCCCGCCGAGACCACCGGCCTGCCCACCTGCCACCAGCCGCTGTTCGACCTGATCGCCGACCTCGCCGAGCCGGGCGCCCGCACCGCCGACACCTACTACGGCGCCGACGGCTGGACCGTGCACCACAACACCGACCTGTGGCGCGCGACCAACCCGGTCTGCGGCTCGCCGTCCTGGGCGAACTGGCCGATGGCCGCCGCCTGGCTCTGCGCCCACCTCTGGGAGCACTACCAGTTCGGCGGCGACCGGCGGTTCCTCGCCGAGTGGGCCTACCCACTGATGCGCGGCGCCGCCCGCTTCCTGCTGGACTTCCTCACCGAGGACGGGGAAGGCCACCTGGTCACCTGCCCCTCGACCTCCCCCGAGCACCACTTCCGCCTGCCGGGGGGCACGCATCCCGGCGGCGGGCTGGCCGCCGTCTCGGCCGGGGCGGCCATGGACCACTGGCTCACCGCCGAACTCCTCGCCACCACGGCCGCCGCCGCCCGCCTGCTCGCCACCGACCACGACCTGGCCGGTCGCCTGGACGCGGCCAGGGCCCGGCTGCGCCCGCCCGCGACCGGCCCGGACGGGCGGCTGCTGGAGTGGTGGGCCGACCTGCCCGAGGAGGACCCGGGGCACCGCCACTTCTCCCACCTCTACGGCCTCTACCCCGGCAGCGCGATCGACCCGCTCACCGACCCGTCCGCTGCCCGGTCGGCCCGGCTCGCCCTGGAGCGCCGGCTGGGGAGTGTCCACGGCGGCGGGAGCACCGGCTGGAGCACGGCCTGGGCCGCCGCGCTGGCCGCCCGCCTCGGTGACGGCGAACTGGCCCACCGCGCCGTCCGCCGGCTGGCGGCCGAGTACACCGCCCCCAACCTCTTCGGCCTGCACCCGCCCGACCTCTTCCAGATCGACGGCAACCTCGGCCTGACCGCCGCGGTCGCCGAGATGCTGCTGCAGAGCCACAACGGCGTGCTGCGCCTGCTGCCCGCCCTGCCCCGGGCCTGGCCGCAGGGCCGCGTCCAGGGCCTGCGCGCCCGCGGCGGCAGCACCGTCGACCTCCGCTGGGCAGGCGGGCGCCTCGCCGCGGCCACCGTCCGCACCACCCGGGCCCAGCGCCTGACCCTGCTGCTCGCGCCCGGCACACCGCGGCCGACCGTCACCGACCACACGGGCGAGGCGGTGCGCACCGTCCCGGCCGCGTCCCCGACGGGCAACCCGTGTCTGACCGTCGATGCCACCGCCGACGCGACCTACCGGCTGGCCGTGAGCCGCTGAACCGGCCGCCGAGGGATCCGGCGGCCCGCACCCGCGGGCCGGTACCCGCCGGTTCGCGCTCGCCGGCCCGCACCCGCGGGCTCGCACCCGCCGTGGTCACCGCAACCGATTCTGTCCGCCCCCCGACGCAAGGCCGAGAGGAACGCCGTGACCAAGACGATCGCCGCCCTGGCGGACGGCCGCGAGCTGATCTACTTCGACCGGGACGGGTCGTCCGCCGCGCGGAACATCACCGACCCGCGCCCGCTCGCCCCCGTCGCGAACCTGTCCACCGTCCGCCGCGACCCGGCCACCGGGGCCTGGGTGACCATCGCGGCCCACCGCCAGTCGCGGACCTACCACCCGCCCGCCGACGAGTGCCCGCTGTGCCCCTCGGGCGACGGGCGGCGCAGCGAGATCCCGGCCGACGACTACCAGGTGGCGGTCTTCGAGAACCGCTTCCCCTCGCTGGCCATGACCGCCGCGGGGCCGCACGACGGGCTCCTCGCCGGCCCCGCCGACGGGCTGCGCACGGAGCACCCGGGCGTGGGCCGCTGCGAGGTGGTCTGCTTCACCGCCGCGCACGGCTCCTGCTTCGCCGACCTCACCCCCGACCGGGCCCGCCTCGTGCTGGACGCCTGGACCGACCGCACCGGCGCGCTGATGGCGCTGCCCGGCGTCGAACAGGTGTACTGCTTCGAGAACCGCGGCGCCGAGATCGGCGTCACCCTCGCCCACCCGCACGGCCAGATCTACGCCTTCCCCTTCACCGCGCCGCGCACCGCCCGGATGATCGAGCAGGCCGACCGGCACCGCGCCGCCACCGGCCGCAACCTCTTCGAGGACCTGCTGGACGCCGAGTGCGCCGACAAGGTCCGGGTGGTGCTGGCCGGGGAGCACTGGACGGCCTTCGTCCCCTTCGCCGCGCGCTGGCCCTACGAGGTCCACCTCTACCCGCACCGCCGGGTGCCCGACCTGACCGCGCTGACCGAGCCGGAGCGCGCCGAGTTCCCCGCGCTCTACCTGGAGTTGCTGCGCCGCTTCGACCGGCTGTTCGCCGGGCCCGGGCGGCCCGCCCCGGCGGACCCGACGCCCTACATCGCCGGCTGGCACCAGGCCCCCGTCACCGGGGGGAGTGAACTCGCGCTGCACCTGGAACTGTTCACCACCCGCAGAACGGCCGACAAGCTCAAACACCTGGCCGGGGTGGAGTCGGGGATGGACGCGTTCGTCAACGACGTCACGCCCGAGGCGGCGGCCGAGCGGCTGCGCGAGGTGGCCACCTGACGCAGTCCGGCGGCGGGTTGCCCGAGCGGGCCGATTCCGATCGCGGGTGGTGACGGGAGCGGCACCCCGCGTGTACTGTGCAGAGGCTTCGTATACGTGACGAACGGCCGGTGTCCGCCGCGTCCCGCGGGCGCGCGGTGGCAGGGGGCTGGTGGAGAAGAGGGAGGGGGTCGTCATGCCCGGACGATGCTCGCCGGTCTGGCCGGATGGTCCCGAGATCAGGCTGGTCGCCGTCGGTGTGCTGCGGATCGCCGCCGGCGAACCGCTGCCCGGCACCACCGGCCCGGTGCGACCCGCGCGGGCGGCCCGGGTGCTCGATCTGCTGGAGAGCTGGCTGGCCGGCCCCAGCGTCGGCGGGGCCGGGCCGCGCGAGTGCCTGCTCGCGGTGCTCGACGCCCTGGCCCGCCGGTCGGCCGGCCTGGTCGTCGCCCTCCATCAGGGGAACACCGCCGCCGCCAAGGCGAGGCTGGGCGAGGCCTCGGCCGCGGCCCGGCAGACGGCCCGCGCCGACGGGGACGCCCGCCCGCCCGAGCCGGCCGCCCTCGCCCTGGTGTGGCTGGCCGTCGAGGCAGCGGCGGACGCGGCCCGGGTGGTCACCCCCGGCCCGTCGGGCCGTACCCAGCGCCGCCCGAGCGACCGCTTCACCAGCCGCTACGACGGCTTCGTCCGCGACGACCACCTGCTCGACGACACCTGCGCGCTGCTCCTCGCCATCGCCGACCTCACCACGGCCACCCTGACCTGCCTGCTGGACGAGGCTCCGGACGCGGTGCCGGGCTACCTGGACCGCTGGGGCGAGCAGTTGCTGCGGAGCACGGGCGAGGCCGCCGGTTGGGTGCCCGACCACCCGGGCGCGCTGATCGCGGGCACCGACGGCTGCTGACGGCCCGCCCGGCCGGGGCGGCTCACCCCGCCTCCAGGTCCCGGCGGCGGAGCCCCTGCACATGCTCCTCGAAGAACCACCGCGGGTCGCCGCCCATCCGGCTCAGCAGCACCAGCGCGCTCACCGCCACGTCACAGGCCTCCTTCCGTACGTCGTCCCAGGAGTGGCTCTGCCCCTTGCGGGGGTTGGCCGCGAGCGCGCCGATCACGGCCTCGGCGACCTCGCCGCACTCCTCCTGCAGCTTGAGCGCCTGCAGCACCCACCGCTCCTCCCCGGCGGGCAGGGGCGAGTGGGAATCGAGGCGTGCGGCAAGGGAGTTGATGATCTCCCAGGTGTCGTCCATGTCCGGTGATCCTGCCGGTGTTCGAACGGTTCGTTCAAGCCGGGAGGTTCTGGGCGAGTTCCGGCGTGCCCGGGGCGAAGGCGGTGATTTCGATTCCGGCCGGACCTGCGCAGGGCCCGGTCCGGGCGGGGGAGCGTCGTGCTGGGGTGGTCCGCCGGGCGGGGCGTCGACAACGGGGCAGGTGGGGAACGTACGATCAGCGAATGTCTGAAACGACGGAAACCACGCCAGGCTGGCTCGCTCCCGAGGAACTTGAGACGACGCGGGCCCGGATACCGATCCTCTACGTCGAGGCCGTGCCGGTGCGCGTCGACGACACCGGTGAGGTCACCCAGATCGGGCTGCTGCTGCGGATCGGGCCGGACGGGACGGTCAGCCGCACCCTGGTCTCCGGGCGCGTGCTGCACCACGAGCGGATCCGCGACGCGCTGCTGCGCCACCTGGAGAAGGACCTCGGCCCGGTCGCGCTGCCCCGGATCCCGGCCTCGCTGCAGCCGTTCACCGTCGCGGAGTACTTCCCGACGCTGGGCATCACCGAGTTCCACGACCCGCGCCAGCACGCGGTCTCGCTCGCCTACGTGATCCCGGTGGCCGGTGACTGCCGGCCGCGGCAGGACGCGCTCGACCTGGTCTGGTTCAGCCCCCAGGAGGCCGCCTCGTCGCTGGTGCTGCAGGAGATGCCGAACGGGCAGGGCGCCCTGCTCAAGCGCGCCCTCGCGCACGTCGGCTGCCCGACCTGAGCACCTTCCTGACCTGGGCGGGTGCCCGACCTGAGCGGCTGAGCACCCGGGCCGGCCGGGCCCCGGCCCCTTCGTGCCCCACCCTTTGCCGCACGGCAAGGGTGGGGCACGGACGTGTACGGCCGGAGGCCGGGTGCACCGGCCGCCGGTCAGCAGGCGAGCGGCTGGACGAACGCGTCGTCGGCGGCGAAGCCGGCCGCGGCCGAGCCGGCCGGGACGTTGTAGCGCAGCTGGGCGGCGGGTCCGGCGCCCGGGGTGAGGCGGGCGGTGCCGAGGGAGCGGCCCGCGACGGTGATGTCGTAGGTTCCCGCGGCGGGGTGCAGCACCAGCGAGACCGGCAGCCAGACCCCGGCGGGGTAGGCGAAGGCCGCGTCGGTCCAGCTGCCCGCGTCGGTGTAGGCGGCGTTGCCGTCGGCGGCCAGGCTGAACTGGGCGAGCGGGTTGCCGGCGGCGTCCAGCACGTGGAAGCCGACCGCCGCCGTGGTCTGGGCGGCGCGCAGCCGGGTGTCGATCCGCACGTCGCCGCCGGGCGCGGTGAACGAGCGCACCACGCTGGTGGCGCTGCTGCCCGCGGTCAGCAGCAGGGCGGCGCCGTAGCCGCCGGCCGGATCGGCGCCGGCGAGTGCGCCGGAGCCCGGCCCGGTGACCGTCCAGCCGGTGGGGGCGCTGCCCGCCGGGTCGGTGTTGAAGGTGTCGGCGAGCGGCGGGGCACAGGCCGGGGCGCCGGTGTAGGCGCCGACGGGCACGGGGCCGTTGGCGGGCAGCGCGGTGCCGAAGTAGTCCTGGCCGCCGTTGCCGGCCACGCTCACGCCCGCGCCCGGCGCCGCCGAGCCCGCGCCGTACTGGTAGCCGTAGGCGTCGACCAGCTCGCGGCCGGTGAACAGCGGGGCCGCGGTGGTGGAGTTGGTGGCTCCGGCGGGGACGGGGACGTCGTAGAAGAGGTTGTGGTCGTTGATCCAGGCGGGGGCGTCGAGGGTCCATCCGACGGTGCCGGTGGAGCCGTGGCGGACCACCGCGTTGTCGGTGAAGTGCACGTCCAGAGTCGCGCTGGTGCTCTCGGTGACGATCTGCTGGCTGATGCCGTCGGCCAGGTAGAGCGTGTTGCCGTAGATCCGGCCGTTGGTCAGGGCGCCGTCGCAGACCTGGAAACCGCGGGCCCTGTCGTCGATGGAGATGTTGTAGCGGATGGTGAAGTCGCTGGTGGGGGTGTTGTACGGGCAGAGCAGGAAGAAGCCGCCCTGGTTGTCGTGCGACAGGTTGTACTGGAAGACCACGCCGTCGGTGGAGTGGTCCACGTCGTAGGCCATCCCGTCGGCGGTGGTCTGCCCGCCCGAGGTGTCGTTGTACTGGAAGACGGCGTTGACCGTGTTCGCCGTCCACATCCCGGCGTTCGGTGAGCCGGAGCGCACGTTGAAGCCCTGCAGGGTGTTGTGCTCGACCAGGGTCTGCTGGCCGGTCATCGGGGCGATGCCGTCGCCGCCGATGTCCCAGAGCAGGTTGCCGCGCACCACCAGGCCGGTCATCGGGTCCCACGGCGCGCTGCACAGGCTGTTCCAGAAGGCGGCCAGCCGGCTGGAGCGGCACCAGTTCGACCAGGTGTAGATGCCCTGGCGGTCCACCGAGTGGATCCGGTTGTCCAGGATCTGCAGCCCGGCGAAGGCGGTCGGGGTGGTGCTGCCCTGGGCCTCGACGACGATGCCGCCGGAGGCGCCGGCGTACTTGCCGGTGCCCGCCCCGCTCCTGGTGCTCGACGGCAGGGCGCCGCGCACGTCGTGGACGTCCAGCCCCTGCAGCACGATCCCGGGCAGCGTGCCGGCGTCGGCGGCGTAGACGTAGACGCCGCGCCGGGCCGTGGTGTTGTCGCCGGGGGCGGACAGCGACAGGTCGCGGACCTGCAGGTAGGACTCGCCGGAGAGCAGCACGGCCTGGGCGGCGCCGTTGGCGTTGATCGCGGGCAGCGCCCCGGTGCCGTAGGCGTCGACGGTGACGGGGGCCGCGGCGGTGCCGGAGCCCTGCGGGGCCAGGGTGCCCAGGCAGGTGGTGCCGCGGTTCAGCAGGACGGCGTCGCCGGGCTGCAGGGTCAGCGCGTTGACGTCGGCCAGGCTGTTGAACGGGGCGGCCTGGGCGCCGCTGCCGTCGGTGCTGGCCGAGCAGTCGACGTAGTACGTGCTGGGGCCCGATGCGGCCTGGGCGGCGGGGGCGGCGGGCAGGGCGAGGGCGAGCACGCCGAGGATCAGGGCGAGCGGGCGCAGCCGTGCCGGGCGGGTGCGGGGTGACACCAGGGGTCCTCCTTCACGGACCGGAGCGGTGGGGAGCGGGGGCCGGGATGACGGCCGGTCAGGAGCGCAGCGCGGTCAGCGGCTCGGCGGCACCCGTGGTGCTGGGGGTGGACGCGGCCGGCGAGGCGGCCGGTGTCTCGGCGGCCGTCTCCTCCAGCTCGGCGCCGGTGGTGGCGAAGAACGGGAAGGCGAGCAGCACCAGTGCGCAGACCAGGTAGGCGGCGGAGAATAGGGCCACCGCGTGCAGGCTCCAGGCGCTGATCACGGTGGGGCCGAAGCCGGCGGTGACGGCGATGGCGAGGCGCCCCGCGGCCTGGGTGAAGCCGACCCCGACGCCGCGCAGCGCCGTCGGGAAGAGCTCCGCGGACCAGACCCAGGCCAGCGTGCCGGGGCCGATCCAGGTGAAGAAGGTGAAGGCGAGCCAGCAGGTGAAGACCAGGGTGTGGTTCTCCTTGCCGCCCCAGGCGAGGAGTTGGGTGGAGGCGAGGGCGCCGAGCGCGGTGGCCGCGCCGAACCAGCGGCGGTTGATCCGGTCGATCAGCAGGGCGCCGAGCAGGACGGCGGTCAGGCCCATTAGGAAGCCGTAGAGGGTGAACTGCATGGTCTGGCTCTTGTTCAGGCCGGCCGCCGCCAGGAAGAGCGGGCCCGCGATGGTGCTGACGCCGCCGCCCAGGCCGTTGGCGGCGAAGAAGAGCGCGAAGGCGAGGGTGCGGGTGCGGTAGCGGCGGCCGAACAGGGCGCGGTAGCCGCGCGGCTTCCCGGCCTTGTCCGTCGTGCCGGCCGGCTCGGCGGGGGCGGTGCGGGCCGGGGGCGTGAGGCCGAGATCCGCGTAGAGGGCCTGCGCCTCGGCCTCACGTCCCTGCGCCTGCAGCCAGCGCGGCGACTCGGGCAGCAACTGCCGGGCGGCCAGCACCAGCAGGGCCGGCACGGCCGCCAGGCCGAAGAGCCAGCGCCAGCCGTCGGGGTGGCCCTGGAGGCCGATCGCGACCCCGGCCGAGGTGATCGCGCCCAGCAGCCACATCGCGTTGGGCAGGGTCCCGGAGATCCGGCCGCGGCGGCTGCGCGGGGCGACCTCGGCCAGGAACGCGGAGCTGGTGGGGAGGTCCATGCCGACGCCGATGCCCACCAGCACGCGGGCGACGACCAGTTCGGGGACGTTGGTGACGAAGGCGGAGGCCAGCGCGGAGACCACGAAGAGCACCAGGTTGAGCACGAAGATCGCCCGGCGCCCGAAACGGTCCGTCAGGTCGCCGAAGACCAGGGCGCCGACGGCCGCGCCGACGAAGCTGGCCGCGCCGAGCACGCCCTTGTCCGCGGCGGTGAGCGCGAAGGCGGGGG
Source organism: Kitasatospora sp. NBC_01302 (assembly GCF_035976515.1). NCBI lineage: Bacteria > Bacillati > Actinomycetota > Actinomycetes > Kitasatosporales > Streptomycetaceae > Kitasatospora > Kitasatospora sp. NBC_01302. The sequence continues at coordinate 907,314 of NZ_CP108404.1, read as the reverse complement.
TGAGGAAGACCAGGGCGCAGCTCATCACCAGCAGGTCGTAGCCGTCGACGAACTCGCCGAAGGCCACCAGGGGCGGGGCGAGTCTGCGCACGGTGCGCGCGGAGACGCGCGAGGTGGTCACGGGGGTGCTCATGGGATGGGTGCTCCTGGCGCCTGGGGGGCTTAATTTCTTTCGGAAATTTAGTAAGCCGCCGTCAGGACGACAAGGCCGCCCGCCGGATCGCCATCCGCGGCGACACGCCGTTCACACGGCGCAACACTCCATCCCCGGCAGGCCTCGGCCCGCGAAGGCGTGCGCCGGCAGGCCGGTCACGCCGGGCCGGCAGGCGAAGAGCGACCCGGCCAGCGGCTGCCCGGCGAGCTCGGTCGCGTCCAGCAGCCGGCTGGCGGTGGTGATGTAGAGCGTGTCGAGCCCCGGACCGCCGAAGGCGCAGCTGGTCACCTTGGCCACCGGCAGCGGCACCACGGCGTCGAGCGTGCCGTCGGGCCGGTAGCGGTGCACGGCCCAGCCGTTGAAGAGCGCGACCCAGACGCAGCCCTCGGCGTCGACCGCGAGTCCGTCCGGCACACCGTGCGTGAAGCGGGCCAGCGTGCCCACCCGGCGCGGCGGGCGGTGCGGGTCGGCGCAGTCGAGCACGGCGACCTCGCCGGTCGGCGTGTCGGCGTAGTAGGCCAGCCGGCCGTCCGGTGAGTGGTCCAGGCCGTTGGAGATGCTCACCCCGGCGAGCTGGAGCGTGCTGCGCCCGTCGGGGTCGACCCGGTGGAGCGCGCTGGTGCCCCGCTCGCCGGTGGTGGACATGGTGCCCACCCAGAACCGGCCGAGCGGGTCGACCCGGCCGTCGTTGAGCCGGTGCTCGGGTGAGGGCAGCGGCACCCGGGCCACCGGGGCGGTCCGCCCGTCGTCGGTCAGGTGCAGGACCTGGTCGCCGAGGGCGGCCAGCAGCCCGCCGCCGGCGTGCAGCGCGACCGCGCTGAGCGGGCCCGGCAGGTCGGGGCGGGGCACGGTGTCGGTACCGGAGTCGGCGCCGGAGTCGATGTCGGAGTCGATGCCGGCACCAGGGTCGGCGCCGGTCGCCGGAGCGAAGCGGTGCAGCCGTCCGCGCGGGATGTCGGTCCACCAGAGCACGCCGGCCCGGGAGTCCCACAGCGGTGACTCGCCGACCTCGGCGCGGGTGCGGACCACCGGCACGGCGCGGTGGGTGACGGGGGATCGGTGCACGGCGGTCACAGCTCCGGCAGCCGGGCGGTGATGCCGCCGTCCACCGGCAGGACCGCGCCGGTCACGTACGAGGCGCCGTCCCCGGCCAGGAAGGCCACCGCCTCGGCCACCTCCACGGGCCGACCGGCCCGGGCGAGCGGGTACTGGCTCAGCCGGCGCGCCAACTGCTCCTCGTCCTGCCAGAGGTGGCGGTTGCGCTCGACCGCGATGAAGCCCGGCGAGACGGCGTTGACCCGGATGCCGTGGCCGCCCCACTCGACGGCGGCGGTGCGGGTGAAGGCGAGCAGGCCGGCCTTGGCGGCGGCGTACGGGCCCATCCCCGGCGCGGCCAGGCCCGCGTGGACGGAGGCGATGTTGACCACCGCACCGGGGGCGCCCGCGGTGATCAGCGTGTCGGCGAAGGCCCGCGCGAGGCGGACGGCCGCGTGCAGGCTCACCTCGAAGGTGCGGGCCCAGCCCTCGTCGGTCACCTCGCGCAGCGGGCCGCGCTCCTCGGCGAAGGCGCAGTTGACCAGGGTGCGCGGGTGGCCCGGCAGGTCGCGGGCCGCCGCGAGCACCCGGCGCGGGGCCGCGGGGTCGGCGAGGTCCGCGACGAGGGCGGCGACGGGGGCGGGCGCTGCCGCCGTCAGGGTGTGGACGCGCGGGTCGAGGTCGACGGCCAGTACGGCGTGGCCGCGTTCGGCCAGCGCGGCGACCACGGCGCGGCCGATGCCGCCGGCGGCGCCGGTCACCACGGCGGTGCGGCCCGCGGGGGCGGGCTCACGGGTGGTCATGGGGTGCGCTCCGATTCCAGGGTGCGGGGTTCACGGGTGCGGGGTTCACGGGTGCGGGGTTCACGGGTGCGGGGTTCACGGATGTGGGATTCACGGGTGTGGACGGTGGCGGACCAGAGCAGGGTGGCGCTCGGGTGGGCCGGGTCGAAGTCGGCGCCGAGCCCTGGGCCCTGAGGCAGCAGGAGTTCGCCGCGGGCGATCCGCTCGCCGCCGCCGACCAGGTCGGCCCGCCACGGCACCTCGCCGACCGCACTCTCCAGCAGGTCGCCGTCGAGCGCCACGGTGAGGTGGGCGCTGTGCAGCGCCGCCACCGGTCCGCTCGGGTTGTGCAGCGAGATGCGGGCCCGGCCGGCGGCGCGGGCCAGCGCGCGCACTGCCGCCGGACCGCCGGCGTGCTTGACGTCCGGCAGAAGGACGTCCAACAGGCCCTCCACGGACGTCAGTTGAGCGGGGTTGTGGGCGAACTCGCCGCCGGCCAGCGGCAGGGCGGTGCGGGCGCGCAGCAGCCGCAGCTCGGCCGGGCGGTCGATGCCGACCCCGTCCTCCAGCCAGCCCACCCCGGCGGCGGCCAGCCCGTCCAGCAGGGCGCTGAGCGGCCCGAGCGGCAGCCGTTCGTGACAGTCGACCAGCAGGCGCGGCCCCGGCCCGATCGCGGCGCGCACCGCCTGGACCCGGCGCAGCCCGAGCCGGCCCAGCTCCCTGGTGCCGGGGACGGTGCCGGGGACGTCGAAGGGGGCGAGCTTGACCGTGTGGTGCCCGGCAGCCAGCGCGGCTTCGGCGGCGCGGGCCACCTCGGCGGGCGTCCGGCCGCCCGGCACCCGGTTGATGTTCGCGTAGAGCGGCACCGGGCGCGGGGCCGTGCCGCCGTACCAGGACCACAGCGGCTGGCCGGCCCGGCGGGCGGCCTGGTCCGCGCGTGCCTGCGCCAGACCGCCGCCGACCGTCCGTGCGGTGAAGTCGCCGGGCGGCGGCGCGCCGGCCGCCCAGGCGCGCAGCCGTTCGACGACGGCGGCCACCGGCCCGGCGTCCGAGCACTCGCCGTACCCGGTCACCCCGTCCTCGTCGGTCAGCGCCAGCACCAGCCACCGTGTCCGCTCACTCACCGCGCAGCCGTAGAGCGCCGCTTGCTGTGCCATTCCGCCCCGCCCACCAGCCGTTCCCGGTTAATTTCGAGAAGAAACTAACCGGCGTACAAGCGGCTCCGCAAGCGGTGCGCGGGCGTGCGGGAGTGCGCACGGCGCGCACCGCCCCAGACGCGCCGGGGTGCCCGGGCGTGGGGCGCGGTACTGAACTGCCGTGGGAGATATGGTGCGTAACACCTCAAACGGACCCCTTCGAGAACGGGTGATGGACCGTGTCCGCTGAACTCTCCGACGACTTGAAGAAGTACCTCGACGAACAGCCCGCCTTCGTGACCTTGGCGACGATCCAGCCCGACGGCAGCCCCCAGCTCTCGGTCACCTGGGTCCTGCGGGACGGCAACGACCTGCTGATCTCCACCACCGTCGGCCGCCGCAAGGAGCAGAACCTGCGGCGCGACCCGCGGGCCACGGTCATGATCAACCCGCCTGCGGCGCCCTACACCTACGCCGAGGTGCGCGGCACGGTCAGCATGACCGGCGAGGGCGGGCAGGAACTGATCAACACCCTCTCGCGGCGGTACACGGGCAAGGACTACGCGGACTTCAATCCCGCCTCGAAGGACGACGCCCCGCGCGTCGTCGTGCGCGTGACCCCGCGCAAGGTCGTCGGCTCGCTGTAGCGGCTGTCCGCCCCTGGGCCCGTGCCGGCCCGTGCCCGGCGGCGAATCGTCGAATCGCCGGGCATCAACCGGCCGCACGGGCTTGCCCGTTCGGCCGCGGCCCGGGATCCCCGCGGCCTGCCCCCGGGGGGCAGCCGGCGGTGTCCGGCCGGGGTCGGAATAAGCCGTCGAAATGGTCCGGTCCGGGCAATTCCCGCGGGCCCCGGTGCCGTATTCGGGCCGCCGGCCCAGGGCGGGGCGGTCACCGTGCCGTGCGCGAGCGGCTCCGTGCGGCGGCCCGGGTGACCTGGGCGGGGTGGCCGAGTTCACCGGTCCGTGATTGTCATGGACTCACCATTGTCATCAAATCGCCATGAACCGAAACGCCGATTCGCGCCATTTGTTGACGCGGAGTTTGCGCGGCGTTTGGGGCGCTGTTCTTCGGTGATGGCCCGGCGGTATTCCGCCGGGCCCGGAGAATGGTCACCTATGGCGGGACATACGCGGATTCCAGCGGTGGCCAGGAACGAGCTTTCGTGTGTTATCCCGGGCAGTACGCTAATGACGCCCTACCGCCGGACCCACGAAATCCACAGGGTCTTCACCGCCCTGTTCCAGCCCCACCCAGGCCTCCACCACATCCCGCCGAGTACGCACACGATGCTCGCGCTCGCCGGGGATTCGCGCGCCAGGAGCAGCTTCATGGACATGCCATACCCGACCTCTGTCGAACCACAACTCAGTTTCGCCGTGCTCGGTCCGCTGTCCGTCCGGCGCGGGAGCGCGGCGCTCCCGCTCGGCTCGCCACAGCAGAGCAGATTACTCGCCCTGCTCGCCGTGCAGGCCAATCGCCCGGTCCAACGAGCCTCGCTGATCGAGGCGTTGTGGGAAGGCCGACCGCCGGCCAGTGCAGTGAACATCGTACAGACCTACGTGGCACGGCTGCGCCGACTGCTGGAACCCCAGCGCCCCTCCCGGCGGCCGTCCTGCCTGATCGTCTCCTCCGGCACCAGTTACACCCTGCGGATACCCGAGGAGCGCGTCGACGCCTTCAGATTCGAGCAACTGGTACGCCAGGCGGCCTCGTTGGCCGGTGAGGGCTGGTACGCGGAGGCCTTCGACCGGTACTGGGACGCGCTCGCGCTCTGGCGCGGCCAGGGTCCGGCCGACTGCGTGGCCGCCGGGCCCGAGGCCGAGCCGCTGGCCCGCCTCTCCCGGCTGCGCTTCACCGCCGCCCTCGCGCTGGCCGACCTCGGGCTGCCGCTGCTGCGAGCCCGCGAGGTCGCCGACACACTGGAGCCGCTGGCCCGGCTCGCCCCGCTGCACGAGGCGCTGCACGCCCGTCTCGTGCTGGCCCTGGCCGGCGCCGGGGACACCGCCGCGGCACTGGGCCGCTTCGAGGCGATCCGCCGCCGGCTCCGCGACGAGTTGGGCATCTCGCCGGGCGAGGAGCTGCGCCGGGCCCACCGGCAGGTGCTGCGGGCCCCCGAGGCGCAGGCCCCGCAGGCGCGGACCGGTGGCGAGCGGGCGCGCGAGCGCGGCCACCGGTGGAGCGGATCACCGCCTGGGCTGCCGGAGTTGATCGGCCGTCAGCACGACCTCGGCCGGCTCGCCGCGCTCTGCGGCCGCCGGCAGCTGACCACCGTCGTCGGCGCCCCGGGCTGTGGCAAGTCCGCGCTCGCACTGCGTTACGCGGCGACGGTGGGTCAGGGTGCCGGGCAGCGGGTGCTGGTGGTGGCGCTCGCCGACTGCCACGACGACGCGGCGCTGCGCGAGCGGCTGATCGCCGTCTGCGGCCCGCCCGGCCTCCCGGGCGCCACCGTGGAGGAGCGGCTGGCGGCGCTGTTCCGGGAGGGTCCCACCCTGCTGGTGCTGGACGACGCCGATCCGGTGGCCGAGGCCGCGGCGGCGCTGGCCGAACGGCTGGCGGCGCGCTGCCCGTGGGTGCGGGTGCTGGTGACCTCGCGCGAACCGCTGGGCGTGGTGGGCGAGGCGATCCATCAGGTCGAGCCGCTCGCGCTGCCGCCCGCCGAGGCCCACTCCGTCGAGCAGCTCGCCCGGATCGACTCGGTCGCGCTCTTCTGCCGCCGGGCCGAGGACGCCTGCGGGTTCCGCCTGGGGGCGGCGAACGCCACCGCCGTCGCCCAGCTGTGCCGCCTGCTGGACGGGCTCGCGCTGGCCCTGGAACTCGCCGCGGCCTGCCTGCGCACCATGCCGATCGAGGAGTTGGTGGCCGGCCTGGACGATCCGTTCATGCTGCTCACCATGGTCCGGCGCGGCGGACCGCGCCACCACCGCACGCTGCGCGCCTGCCTGGAGTGGAGCTTCGCTCGGCTGAGCGCCGACGAACGGGCGGTGCTGGCGCGGCTGGCCGAGCAGCGCGAGCCGGTCAGCTACCGCGAGGTGATGCTCCGCTGCGCCGGCGTGCCGGTCCCGGCCGCAGACCTGCCGGCGGTGGTCAACCGGCTGGTGGACCGGTCGCTGGTGGCGGTGGACCGGGTGGCGGGGCAGGCCCGCTACCGGGTCCTGGGCACGATCGGGGCCTTCGCCCGGGCGGCGGGCGCGGAGCTGGCCGAGAGCGCGCCCGCCCGCGGAGTCTGACCGGCACCCCGCTGGTGCACCGCCCCGTACGACACGGCACGACACTGCACGACACGGCACGGCAGGGCCCGCCCCGGGGACGGGGGCGGGCCCTGCCGTGCGGCGCTGTTGCTCAGCCGCCGCTGTTGCTCAGTCGCCCTGGGCGGCGGCCATCGCCCGGCGCAGGCTCAGCGGGCGCAGGTCGGTCCACACCTGCTCGATGTGGTCCAGGCACTCCTGCTCGGTGCCGGCGAAGCCCTTGTCGTACCAGCCGAGCGGCAGCTCCCGGTCGGCCGCCCAGATCGAGTACTGCTCCTCGTCGTTGGCCACCACCAGGTAGCGGGTCTGGTCGCTCATGACAGTCCTCCAGAGGTTGGGAAGTGCGAAGAGGGGTGTGGGACGGGGGTCAGACGGCCGGTACCGGCTCCGGGGCCTCGGCCGGGCTCTCGGGCTGCTCCACCGAGCGCAGCCCCGGGCTGGCCAGGCCGAGCAGGGCGATCACCACCACGGCCGCGCCCATGAACAGGAAGAGCACGCCGATGCCGCGCCCGGAGCCGGTGCCCAGCATCGGGAACACGTGGTGCGCCCAGCTGCCGGGGGTGAGCAGGTGCCGGAAGGCCAGGTCGATCAGCGGGCCGGCGGTGAAGTAGGCCAGCGGGGCGGTGATCTGGGCCACCATCCGGCGCACCGCGAAGACCCGGCCCTGGGCGCCGGGCGGCACCCGGCCCTGCCAGATCGCCGAGGAGGAGGCGTTGACCACCGGCAGGAAGAGGTAGAAGCCGAACAGGCCGGCCCCGACCAGCACGGCCGTGGGGTGCACTCCCTGCAGCGCGATGCACAGCCCCTCCAGCAGCAGGCCGCCGAGCAGCGCGTGCACCCGGCGCCGGGTGCCGCCCCAGGCGGTCATCAGCACCCCGCCGACGAGCATCCCGGCGCCGCCCGCGGTCAGCACCGCGCCCAGCGAGCCGGGCCCCGCGAAGGAGAGCACCCAGGGGGTCACCGCGACCGCCGCCAGGCCCACCGCGAAGTTCAGCGCCGCGAACATCAGCAGCAGGCCGAGCAGGGCCGGGCGCTGCCGGATGAACCGCCAGCCGTAGGCGAAGGTGTCCTCGGCGCCGGCCGGGCCGTCCTCCTCGTCCTCCTCCAGCACCGTCGGGATCCGCAGCGGCAGCAGCGTCACGATCGCGAACAGGAAGGAGAAGAGGTCGAGCAGCACCACGCCGGTGACCTTGACGGTGAGCATCAGGGCGCCGGCGAGCAGCGGCGAGAGCACCTCGGCCACCGCCTGGCCGACCTGGACCAGGCCGTTGGCGCGCCCGCGGTGGCGTTCGTCGATCATCGGGGCGAGGGCCGCGTCGTAGGCGGTGCCCTGGACCATCCCGGCCAGCGAGCCGATCACCAGCGCCGGGTAGAGCGGCCACAGCGCCGGGTGGTGGGTGTGTACCAGCAGCAGGACGGCCAGGCTGCTCAGCGCCGCACCGGCGTTGCCGGCGATCATCGCGGTGCGCCGGTCGATCCGGTCCACCAGGACGCCGACGTAGGGGGCCAGCAGCAGGCCCGGCAGCAGGTCGAAGACCATGATCAGGCCGAACTGGGTGGCCGAGTGGCTGCGCTCGTAGACCCACAGGCCCACGGCGAAGGCGAACATGCCGGAGCCGATCGCCGAGACGGTCTGGCCCGACCACAGGGTCAGGAAGGCCGGCCAGCCGGTCAGGCGCTTGGTCGGGGACGGGGTGTCAGTCACGGTCGCTCTCCGGGCAGTTCGCGGTCAGTTCGACGAGCAGGGCGGTGCAGCGGTCGATCAGGTGTTGGATGGTGGACTCCTCGTGCCGTCCCGCGCTGTACTCCCACTCCAGCCGCAGCCGCCCGTGCGCCACCGCACCGTTGACCATGAGCAGGCGCATCCGGCGCGACTCGGTGTCGTGGTAGTGGCCGGAGTCGCCGGCCAGCGGCTGGAACAGCTGGAACCCGCCGGCCGGGGTGCCGAAGAAGTTGAACATCAGCTCGGGGACGGGCTGCGCGGCCAGCGCCTCGGCGGTGGCCCGGTCGGTGCCGAAGTAGCGCAGCGCGCCGTGGCCGAGGCCGCCCTGCGGCACCGCCTTGAGCTGCCGGGACACCTCGCGCACCGCCTCGGCGGGCGGCAGCGCGCGGGCCCGGTCGAGCCAGACCGGGTAGCGGTAGGTGAGCCAGCCCACCGTCCGGGACAGGTCGACGTCCTCCCAGGGGGACTCGCGGCCGGGCACGTAGAGGTCGACCGGCAGGGTCTCGGTGCCGGCCCACTCGCCCAGCGCGCTCACCAGTGCCCACAGCAGGATCGCGTCCAGCGGCAGCTTGGCGGCCTTGTTGGCGCGGCGCAGCAGCGCCTCGGTCTGGTCGGTGGACAGGGTCAGGAAGAGCGCGCGGTTGGCGGCCACCCGGTTGTCGCCCTCGGGGTGGTCCTGGGGCAGCGGGACGGCCCGGGAGCGGGCCGGCGCCAGCCAGTAGTCGCGCTCGGCGGCGGCCTGCCCGGTGGCGTACTCGGTCAGCCGGCCCAGCCACTCGTGCTGCGAGGTGGTCTTGGCGGGCAGCTGGTAGGGCTCGTCGTGGGCGCGCCTGCGGTAGAGCACGTCGAGGTCGCCGGCCAGGATCTGCCAGCCGATCACGTCGGCGATCAGGTAGTGCCCGGCCAGCAGCAGCCGCTGGTCGCGCCCGGGGCCCAGGTCGAAGAGGAGGGCGCCGAACAGCTCGCCGCCGGTCATGGTGAAGCGGGTCTGCATCCGGTCGGTGTGCCGCTGGATCTCCTGCTCGACCGCCTCGTCGTCCAGCCCGGCGAGGTCGACCTGCTCGACCAGCGGGCGGCGCCGGTGCGGGTCGTGGGTGAGTCCGAGGCGGCCGTCCTGTTCGGTCAGCCGCAGCCGCAGGGTGTCGTGGTGGCCGACCAGCTGGTCGAGCACCTCGTCGAGCAGCGCGGGGTCCAGGGGCTCGCGGGCCCGCAGCAGGAAGCTCAGCGCGTGGTAGTCGGGGCGCGGGGGAGCGGACTCGAAGAACTGGTGGGTGGCCACCGGCAGCGGGCTGGGGCCGGTGATCGCGTCCTGGCGGGCCAGCAGCTTCACCGTACCGGCCGCCGCCGCCAGTTCGACCAGCGTCTTGTGCTGGAAGGCCTGCTTGGCGGTGAGCCGGATCTCCTGCTGGGCGGCGGCGCCGACCATCCGGACCACCAGCAGCGAGTCACCGCCGAGCGCGAAGAAGTCGTCCTGGCGGCCGACCCGCTCGACGCTGAGCAGCTCCTGCCAGATCGCGGCCAGCGCCTGCTCGACGGGGCCCTCGGGCTCCTGGTAGACGGTGCCGGAGGCGGTGGCGGCCTGCTCGGGGGCGGGCAGCGCGCGCCGGTCGATCTTGCCGTTGGGGGTCAGCGGGAAGGCGGGGACGGTGGCGAACAGCGCCGGCACCATGTAGTCGGGCAGCACCTCCTTGAGGTGGGCCCGCAGTTCGGTGACGGTGGGCTCGGTCCCGGGCGCGGCCACCAGGTAGCCGACCAGCCGCTCGCCGGCCGCCGTGGCGCGCACCGCCGCCACCGCCTGGGCGACCTTCGGGTGGGCGGCCAACGCCGCCTCCACGTCGCCGAGTTCGATCCGGTAGCCGCGCACCTTCACCTGGTCGTCCAGCCGCCCGAGGAAGTCCAGGCGTCCGTCGGGGCGGCGCCGGGCCAGGTCGCCGGTGCGGTAGATCCGGGCACCGGGGGTGGCGGCGAAGGGGTGCGGGCGGAACCGGTCGGCGGTCAGTGCGGGACGGCCGTGGTAGGCCTCGGCCAGGCCCGCCCCGCCGATCCACACCTCGCCGGCCACGCCGTCCGGCTGAGGGACGAGCCGCGGGTCCAGCACGTGCAGGTCGGTGTTGGCCAGCGGCGGCCCGATCGGCACCCGGTCCTCGTCCTCGGTGAACTCCACCGGCCCGGCGGCCGACCAGATGGTGGTCTCGGTGGGTCCGTACATGTTCCACAGGGCCTTGACCAGCGGGCGCAGCGTGCGGCCCAGGTCCTCCGGAAGCCGCTCGCCGCCGCACAGCACGGTGAGCGCCGGATCGCCCGGCCAGCCGGCGTCGGTGAGCAGCCGCCAGGTGGCCGGGGTCGCCTGCATCACGGTGGGGCGGTACTCGGCCAGCACCTTGGCCAACTGGTCGGCCGCGGCGGCGGACTGGCGGTCGCAGACCACCAGGTGGCCGCCGGCGACCAGCGGCGCCCACAGTTCGAGGCCGGCGATGTCGAAGGAGAGCGAGGTGACCGCGAGCAGCGTGTCGCCCGCGCCGATCCCGCAGCGCTGGCCCGCCGAGCCGAGCAGGTTCACCAGCGAGCGGTGGGCGATCCGCACGCCCTTGGGGCGTCCGGTGGAGCCGGAGGTGAAGATGACGTACGCGGTGTGGTCGGGCGAGGCGACCTCCGGCAGCGGTCCGGCGGGCCCGGCCGCGATCGCCGCGGCGTGCTCGTCCAGCAGCACCAGCGCCTCGCGCGGGACCGGGATGCGGGCGGCGAGCCTGCCGGTGGTGACGGTCAGCGCGAGGCCGGCGTCCTCGGTCATCACCGCGAGCCGGGCGGCCGGGTAGTCGGGATCGAGCGGCACGTAGGCCGCGCCGGTGCGCAGCACGGCGAGCAGGGCGACGGGCAGGTCGGTGCCGCGCTCCAGGGCCACTCCGACCAGCTGCCCGGGGCCCGCGCCACGGGCGGCCAGGTGGTGCGCCAGCCGGTCGGCGGCCCGGTCCAGCTCGGCGTAGCTCAGCGAGGCGGCACCCGGGGCGCTGACGGCCGGGGCGTCGGGCCGTTCGGCGGCCCGCTGCCGAAGGAGCTGATCTACCGTCAGCTCGGTTATGGGGGTGGCCTGCTGGGCGGCGGTCAGGGTCGCCAGCCGGTCGGCGGTGAGCAGCGGCAGGGCGTCCAGCGTGGTGTCCGGGGCGGCCACGGCCGCGGCGAGCAGCGTGCGCAGCCGCTCCAGCAGGGCGCGCACCGAGGCCGACTCGAACAGGTCGGCGCTGAACTCGGCCGCCACGGTGAGGCCTTCGCTCCCGCCCGGGGCCGGCTCGGTCACGTACAGGGTCAGGTCGGTCTTGGCGGTGCGGCTGTCCGGCTCGACCGCGCCCACCGTCAGGCCCGGCAGGGTGAAGGCGGCCGGCGGGGTGTTCTGGAGCACCAGCATGGCCTGGAAGAGCGCGGTCCGGCTCAGGTCGCGCGGCACCTCCAGGGCGTCGACCACCCGCTCGAAGGGGACCTCCTGGTGGTCCCAGGCCGCGAGCGAGCCATCGCGCGCCCGGCGGACCAGCTCGGTGAAGGCGGGCTGCCCGCTCAGGTCGGCGCGCAGCACCACGGTGTTGGCGAACAGGCCCACCGTCGGCTCCAGTTCGGGCCGGTTGCGGCCGGCCACCATGGTGCCCACGGCGAAGTCGTGCTGCCCGGCGGAGCGGGCCAGCAGGCACTGGTAGCCGGCCAGCAGCACCGCGAACAGGGTGGCCTCGCACTCCCGGGCCAGCGCCGTCAGGCCGTCCAGCAGCTCGCGCGGCCATTCCACCGTCACCAGTGCTCCCCGGTGGCCGCGCACCGGAGGCCGGGGCCGGTCGGTGGGCAGCTCCAGGGCCGGGACGCCGGTCAACTGCGCCTGCCAGAAGTCCAGTCCGCGCCGCAGCTCCGGCTCGCCGAGCCGCTCGCGCTGCCAGGCGGCGTAGTCGCGGTACTGCACCGGCAGCGGATCGAGCACCGCCGCGCCCTCACCGGCCACCGAGGCCCGGTAGCAGGCGGCCAGGTCGGCCATCACCCGGCCCACCGACCAGCCGTCGCAGACGGCGTGGTGGAAGTCGAGGAAGAGGATCGCCTGCTCCTGGGCGAGCCGGATCAGCCGGGCCCGGAAGAGCGGGCCGCGCTCCAGGTCGAAGGGCCGCTGCGCCTCCTCGGCGAGCACCGCGCGGGCCATCGCGGCCCGCTCCTGCTCGGGCTGACCGGACAGGTCCACCTGCGGCAGCGGCACCGGGGCCGGGTGGGTGACCAGTTGGCTCCACTGCCCGTTCGAGCGCGGGAAGGCGGTGCGCAGCGCCTCGTGCCGGGCCGACACCTCGTCCAGCGCCCGCTGCAGCGCGGCCTCGTCCAGCGGGCCGTCCAGGGTGAAGGCGTGCGGCATGTTGTGCTGGGCGGTGTCCGGGTCGAACTCCTCCAGGAAGAGCACCCGCGCCTGGGCGAAGGAGACCGGGCTCGGCCGGCCGTCGCGCACCAGGACGGGGATCGTGTCGTCGGCCGCTCGCCGTTCGGCGGCCCGGCGCTGGTGGAGCAGCGCGAGCACGGCGGCCCGGCGCTCCGGATCGAGGGAGGGCGCCTGGGCCCCGGGGTCAGTGTCCGTCATGGCCAGGGCCTTTCGCACGGTGGTCGGTTGCGGTGGTGGTGCCAGCGGTGGTGGTGGCAGCGGTGGTGGTGTCAGCTGTTGTGGTGTCGATGCCGGCCAGCAGGCGGGTCAGTTCGCTCTCGTCGAGCGTCGCCAGCAGCGCCTCGTCGGCCGCCGCGGCCAGGGTGCGCACGGTCGAGGAGGTGAAGACGGTGCGGACCGGCAGCTCCACCCCCAGGTCGCGCCGCAGCCGGGCGACCGCGCGGGCCGCCAGCAGGCTGTTGCCGCCGAGTTCGAAGAAGTCCTCGTCCCGGCCGGGCACCGGGCGGCCCAGCAGCTCGGCCCAACTGGCCGCGACTGCCTGCTCGGTGGGACCCTCGGGGGGAGTGGTGACGGCCTCGGTGTCCTGCGCGGCGGGCGGGTGCAGGGCGGCCAGGGCGCGGTGGTCGACCTTGCCGTTGGCGTTGAGCGGCAGCTCGTCGAGCACCCGCAGCACGGCGGGGACCAGGTAGCCGGGCAACTGCTCGGCGCACCAGGCGTGCAGGGTCGCGGGCGCGAGGTCCCCCGCCCCGTCCGTGCGGGCCGCGTAGCCGACCAGCCGGGCGTGCTCGCCCTCGCCGTCGAGCAGCACCGCCGCCGCCCGCACCTCGGGGTGGGCGCGCAGGGCGGCCTCGATGTCGCCCAACTCGACGCGGAAGCCGCGCAGTTTGGTCTGCCGGTCGATGCGGCCGAGGAACTCCACGGTGCCGTCCCGGCGTTGCCGGCTGAGGTCGCCCGAGCGGTACATCCGGGCGCCCGGCGCGCCGCTGAACGGGTCGGGCAGGAAGGCCCGCGCGGTGCGGGCCGGGTCGCCCAGGTAGCCCCGGGCGAGGTGCGGACCGGTCAGGTGGATCTCGCCGGCCACCCCGGGCGGCACCGGGCGCAGTTGCCGGTCCAGCACGTGCACCCCGCAGCCGGGTGCCCCGACACCGAGCGGGGCGAGCCCGCCGCCGGGGGCGTTGGCCCAGTCGCGCCAGCCGGTGAGGGTGACGGTGGTCTCGGTGGGTCCGTACTGGTTCTCCAGCAGGGCCGCGCTCTGCCGCCGCAGCGACGCGGCCAGTTCCACCGGCAACCCCTCGCCGCAGCTGACCATCAGCCGCAGCGACGGGCAGTCGCCGAGGGTGCCGTCGTCGGCGAGCAGCCGCAGGTAGGAGGGGACCCCGCCCAGGTAGCTGACCCGGTGCCGCCGGACCACCTCCAGGGTGGCGCGGGCGTCCGCCTGGTGGCGTGGGTCGAGCAGCACGGTGGCGCCGCCGCCGAGCAGGCCGCCGAAGAGCTCGGGCACCGAGACGTCGAAGCTGTAGGCGGTGTGCAGCAGCAGACGGTCGGCCTCGGTGCCCTGGAACACGGCCTGGAACCAGCGCAGGTAGCTGGTGACGTTGGCGTGGGTGATCACCACGCCCTTGGGGATGCCGGTCGAGCCGGAGGTGAACAGGACGTAGGCGGCGTCCGCCGGGTCGGGGGCGCCGGGCGCCGGGGCCTGGGCCGGCAGCTCGCCGTCCGCCGCGATCCACCGCGGGTGCGCGGGCAGCTCGGGGCGGGGGAGCCCCTGCTGGGTGAGCACCACGCGCAGCCCGGCCGCGCGGGCCACGGCGGCGAGCCGGGCCTCGGGGTGGTCGGGGTCGAGCGGCACGTACCCGGCGCCCGCCCTGAGCACCCCCCACAGCGCGGCGGGCAGCGCCGCATCGCGCCGGGCGTGCACCCCCACCAGGTCGCCGCGGCCGATCCCGGCCGCCTGCAGCGCCGCGGCGATCCGCCCGGCCCAGGCGTCCAGTTCGGCCCAGCTCAGCTGCCGGGTGCCACCGTCGGGGTGGTCGGCCAGCAGCGCGGGCGCCTCGGGCGTGGCGGCCACCCGCTCGGCCAGCAGCGCGGTCAGGGTGACCGGCGCGGCCTGGGGGGCGGGCCCGGTGGCCAGCCGCGCCACCCGCTGCTGGGCGGCCCGGTCGAGCAGCCGGGCCCGCTCCAGCGGGGCGTCCGGGTCGGCGCACACATCCGTCAGCAGGAGCAGCAGGGCCTCGGAGAGGCCCGCCACGGTCTCGGCGTCGAACAGCTCGGTGCTGTACTCCCAGACCCCGGCCAGGGTGCCCTGCTGCTCGGCCATCGCGAGCGAGAGGTCCAGTTGCGCGCCCGGTGCCGAGGGCAGCGGCGCACAGGCCACCCCGGGCAGCGCGAAGGCCGGCGCCGGGGTGTTCTGGAACGCGAACAGGGCCTGCACCAGCGGCGGGTGGCTCAGGTCGCGGCGCGGTGCCAGCGCGTCCACCATCCGGTCGAAGGGCAGCTCCTGGTGGTCGAAGGCGTCCAGCACGGCGTGCCGGACCTGGCCGAGCAGGTCGGTGAACGAGGCGCCGGGGGCGAAGGCGGCCCGCAGCGGGAGCGTGTTGACGAAGTTGCCGCACACCGCCTCGGCCTCCTCGGTCAGCCGCCCGGCCACGGGGACGCCGACCAGCAGGTCGTCCTGTCCGCTGTAGCGGTGCAGCAGCAGCTGGTAGGCGGCCAGCAGCAGCACGAACGGGGTGCTGCCCGCGCCGGTCGCCACCGCCTTGACCCGCTCGGCGAGTTCGGCGGGCAGCGTGAAGCAGTGGCGGGCCGCGCCGTCACCGCGCAGCGGCGGACGCGGCCTGTCGGTGGGCAGCGCGAGCAACTGCGGGGCGCCCGCCAGGGTGTCGCGCCAGAAGGCGAGCAGCCGATCGGCCTCGGGACCGGCCAGCCGGTCGCGCTGGGCCACCGCGAAGTCGCGGAAGTCGAGCGCCGGGTTCGGGGGCGCCACCGCTGCGGGGTCCAGCGCCGCGCGGTAGGCGGTGGCGAGGTCGGCCAGCAGCAGCGACAGCGACCAGCCGTCGACCGCGATGTGATGGGCCGTCAGTGCGAGCACATGGTCGTCCGCGGCCGTCCGCAGCAGCCGGAACCGCACCGGGTGCTCGACCGCGAGGTCGAACGGGCGCCGGGCCTCGGCGGCCAGGACGGCGGTCAACTCGGCTGCCGCGACCGCCTCCACGGCCGGTGCGGCCTCCTCGGCGACCGGGTCCACCTGCGCCAGCGGGCCGCCCGGCTGCTCCAGGTAGCGCGTGCGCAGCGCCGGGTGGCGGGCCGAGACGGCGGTGATCGCGCGCCCGAGTGCGGCCACGTCCAGCGCTCCGGTCAGCCGGAAGGCCACCGGCAGGTGGTAGCCGGTCGCCTGCGGATCCATCTGCTGCAGGAACCACAACCGCTCCTCGCCCGGCGCCAGTTCGCCGCGCCGAGCCGGGTCGGCCGGGGCCGGTGCCGGAGCCTGCTGCTGCCCGGTGGCCTGCACGGCCCGGGCGTAGCCGGCCAGGGTCGGCCGGTCGAAGAGCAGGCGGACCGGCACCTGGCTGCCGAGCGCCCGGCGCACCCGCGCGGTGACCTGGACGGCGGCCAGCGAGTCGCCGCCCAGCGCGAAGAAGTCGTCCTCGCGCACCGGTGCCGCCGCCGCGTTGAGCACCGTCTGCCAGACCTCGGCCAGCCAGCTCTCCACCGGGCCGCGCGGTGCGCTGCGCGGCCCGGTGGGCGTGCGCACCGCGGGCAGCGCCCGGCGGTCGACCTTGCCGCTGGGCAGCAGCGGCAGCACGGGCAGCAGCGACCAGGCGGTGGGGACCATCGCCCGCGGCAGCCGCTCGGCCAGGTGGGCGGCCAGCTCCGCGAAGCGCGGCGGCGGCCCGGCGGGGTCGGCGGGCACCAGGTGGGCGACCAGCAGCGGGGTGCCGTGCGGGCCGGGGACGGCGACCACGGCCGCCGCGGCGATCGCCGGGTGGGCGCAGAGCGCGGCCTCGACCTCGCCCGGCTCGACCCGGTGCCCGCGGATCTGCACCTGCTCGTCGGCCCGCCCGTCCAGCGCCAGCACGCCGCCGGCCAGCCAGCGGCCCAGGTCGCCGCTGCGGTAGCAGCGGGCGCCGGGGCGCGCGGCCCGCGGGTCGGGCACGAAGCGCTCGGCGGTGCGGGCCGGGTCGCCCAGGTAGCCGAGCGCCACGCCGGAGCCACCGAGGTGCAGCTCGCCCGGCACCCCCGGCGGCACCGGCTCGCCATGCGTGTCCAGCAGGCTCACCGTGGTGCCGGGCACCGGGCGCCCCACCGGCAGCGCCTCGGTGGCGGGCAGCTGCGCCGGGGGCCGGTAGAGCGTGGAGGTGATGGTGGTCTCGGTGATGCCGTAGGCGTTGAGCAGGTCGACCCGCGCGTCGGTGCGGGTGCGCCAGGCGGCTGCCGCGGCGGTCCACACCTTCTCGTTGCCGACCACCAGCAGGCGCAGGGCCTTCGGGACCGGGGCCTCGGCCTCGCGCTGCCAGGTGTGCCAGTAGGCGGCGGGCAGGTTGGCGACCGTCACGCCCTCGCGCTCCAGCAGGTCGCGGAACTCCTCGATGGTGTCGGTGCGCCCGGGCGGGTGGACGACCACGGTGGCACCGGCGGCCAGGGTCGCGAAGATCTCCTCGGCGGCGACGTCGAAGGAGGGCTGGGAGAAGAGCAGCACCCGGTCGGTGGGGTCGAGCCCGTAGCACTCGCCGATCAGCCGGCTGTGCCGGGCCAGCGAACCCCGGGTGACGACCACGCCCTTGGGCGTGCCGGTGGAGCCGGAGGTGAAGACCACGTAGGCGGGGTGGTCGGGCGATCCGGCGGCGGGCAGGGGGGCGTCCGTTCCCTCCGACAGGTCGACGTCCGCCGGGCCGAGGACCACCGTCAGCCCGGCCGCCGCGGTGAGCGCGGCCCGGCGGGCGGCGGGCAGTTCGGGGTCGAGCGGGACGTACCCGGCGCCGGCGGTGAGCACCGCCAGCAGCGCCACCGGCAGCTGCGCGCCGCGCTCCAGCGCCACCCCGACCAGGTCGCCGGGGCCGATGCCGCGCTCGCGCAGCGCGGTGGCCAGCCGGCCTGCCGCCCGGACCAGGTGCGCGTAGTCGAGCTGGACACCGGACGCGCGCACCGCCACCGCCGTGGGGTCGGCCGCGGCCCGCGCCGCGATCTGCTCGGGCAGCGCCGGCGCCTGCGGGAGGTCCGCCGTGCCGCCGCCCCAGCCGCGCAGCAGCTCGGCGGTGGGCGCGGGCAGCGGGGCGAGCCGGCCCAGCGGGCGGTCCGGGTCGGCGGCCAGCTCCGCCAGCACGTGGCGCAGCTGGTCGAGCAGGCCGGTGGCCACCAGGTCGTCGACCCGGTCGCGTCGCCAGTCCGCCTCCAGCCGCAGCCGCTCGCCGGGCAGTGCGGTGAGGGTCAGCGGGTAGTGGGTGTGCTCCTCGGCGGCGCCGGTGACCACGCGCAGGCCGCCCCACTCGGTCCTGACCGCCTCGCCCAGCGGGAAGTTCTCCACCACCAGCAGCGTGTCGAACAGGTCCTCGACCCGCGCGAGCCGCTGCACGGTGCTCAGCGGCGTGTACTGCCGCTCCTGGAGCGCGGCGGTGCGCGCCATCTCATCGGCCAGGAACTCCCGGACACTCCGGCGGCGGTCGATCCGCACCCGCACCGGCACGGTGTTGATGAACAGCCCGACCATCGACTCCACCCCGGCCAGCTCGGCCGGGCGGCCGGCCACCGTGGTGCCGAACACCAGGTCGTCGCGCGAGCCGGTGTAGCGGTTGAGCGCGAGCGCGGTGGCGGCCCGCAGCACGACGGCCGGGGTGACGCCGCAGCCGGTGGCCAGCTCGCGCACGGCGGCCGTCTCGTCGGCGGTCAGCTGCGCGGCGTGCCGTCCGTAGCCGTCCTGGCCGCTCAGCGGTGTGCGGGGCAGGGCGGTGGGGCCGGCCAGGCCCGCCAGTTCGGCGCTCCAGAACGCGGTGTCCGCCGCCTGGTCGCGTCCGCGCAGCCAGCGCAGGTGGTCGCCGAACGAGGCCGCCTCGCCCGGCTGCCAGGCGGTGCCGGTGACCTGCGCCCGGTAGGCGCTCATCGCCTCGGCGAAGACCGTGGCCAGGCTCCAGCCGTCCAGCACCAGGTGGTGGTGGGTCCAGAGCACCCGGTGGTGCTCGGACGTCAGGGTGAAGAGGGACAGGCGCATCAGCGGCGGGGCGGCGAGGTCGAGCGGGGTGGCGCGCAACTGCGCCAGGTGCTGCGCCAGTTCGGCCTCGCGGCGCTGCTCGGGCAGCGCGCTGAGGTCGTGCACGACCGGCACCAGCGGCGCGCCGGCGTGCACCGCCTGGACGGGGTTCTCCGCCTCGGCCCAGTGGAAGCCGGCGCGCAGTGCGTCGTGGCGGTCCACCACCTGCTGCCAGGCGGCCCGGAAGGCGGCCTGGTCGAGCGGGCCGAGCAGGTCGAACTCCAGGTGGTTGAGGTAGCTGGAGTGCTCCGGGCGGTCCTCACCGCGCAGTGCGTGGAAGAGCAGGCCCTCTTGCAGGGGGGTGAGGTCGTACACGTCCACGATCTCGGTCATCGCCGCTCACCTTCCGTTCAGGCGGGCCATCAGCGCCGCTTTCTCGTGGCCGTCCAGGCGGGTGGCCGATGCGCTCGGGCCCACCGCCCGGTCGGTCGACTGCTGTGCTGCTTCCAACGGCTGTGCCGCCTCGGCCTGTTCGGCCAGGCTCTGGTGCCGGAAGACCTCCCGGGCCTCCAGGGCCAGGCCCACCGCCCGTGCCCGCACGGCCAGTTGGACGGCCAGCAGGGAGTCCCCGCCGAGTGCGAAGAAGTTGTCCTCGGGGCCGATCCGCTCGCGTCCGAGTACCTCGCGCCAGACACCGGCCAGCAGCCGCTGGCGCTCGGTCAGTTCGGCGGCAGGCGCGTCCTGCTCGGCGGCGCGCAGGTCCTCGGCCAGCCGGGCGGCCAGCGCGGCCCGGTCCACCTTGGCGTTCGGGGTGAGCGGCAGCCGGTCCAGGAACAGGATCCGGGCGGGCACCAGGTGCTCGGGCAGCCGGTCGCCGAGGTCGCGGCGGATCTCCTGCTCGTTCGCCGCATCGCCGGCCGGGGCGACGTAGGCGACCAGCCGCAGCGCCGGTGGCGCCCCGTGCGGCAGCACCGCGCACTGGCGCACCGCCGGGTGCCCGGCCAGCGCCGCCTCCACCTCGCCCGGTTCCACCCGGTGGCCGCGGATCTTCAGCTGGTGGTCCAGTCGGCCCAGGAACTCCAGCTCACCGCTCGGCAGTTGGCGCACCCGGTCGCCGGTGCGATAGAGCCGGGCGCCGGGTTCGGCGCCGTACGGGTCCGGCGGATAGGCGCGGGCGGTGGCGGCGGGGCGGCCCAGGTAGCCGCGGGCGATGCCCAGTCCACCCAGGAACAGCTCGCCCGGCGTGCCCGGCGGAACCGGCGTGCCGTAGCCGTCCAGCACGTGCAGCGTGGTGTTGGCCAGCGCCGTGCCGATCGGGAACCGCAGCGGCGGGGCGGTGCCGTCGGCGGCGGGCTGGTGCAGGGTGGCGGTGACGGTGGCCTCGGTGGGTCCGTAGGTGTTGATCCAGCGCACCGGCGCGTCGCACAGCCGCAGCCAGTCCTGGTAGCGGGCCGGTGCGGGTGCCTCGGCGTTGAGCAGCAGGGTGTGCACCCCGCCCGGCACCCGCAGCCGCTCGGCCGTCATCCGCTCCACCCAGGCGTGCCAGAAGGAGACCGGCAGGCTGAGCACGGTGGGCCGGGTCGCGGCGAGGAAGGCGTCGAAGCCGCTGTCCGGTGTGCGCAGCCCGTCGGGGCGCAGCACCACGCTCGCACCGGCCACCAGTGCCGGGTAGAGCTCCTCGACGGTCGCATCGAAGCTCACCGAGGCGAAGCCGAGCACCCGGTCGCCGGGTCGAAGGGCCAGCCTCGGGCCGATCGCCTCCAGGTAGCCGGTCAGGTTGGCGTGGCTGACGGCCACCGCCTTCGGGCGTCCGGTGGAGCCGGAGGTGAAGATGGCATAGGCCAACTGGTCCGCCGCGGTCGGCAGTTCCTCGGGGGCGTGGGCGGGCAGTGCGGCCAGCTCGCGCACGGTGGCGGGATCGTCCAGGGCCAGCGTCGGGCCTGCCGCCCGCAGAGGCCCGCTGCCCCCGTCCGCCGTCAGCCGCGCCAACTGCTCGGTGCCGCCCAGCACCAGGTCGGCGCCGGAGTCCTCCAGCAGCGTGCGGATGCGCTCCGGCGGGTATCCGGGGTCGATCGGCACATAGCCGCCGCCGGCCTTGAGGACGGCCAGGAAAGCGGTGACGGCCTGCGCCGAGCGGCCCAGCAGCACGGCGACCGCGCGCTCGGGCCCGATCCCCGCCTGCCGCAGCCGGTGGGCGAGCCGGTTGGCGGCCTGATCCAGCTCCCCGTGGGTGGTGACGACGGTGCTCCCGTCGGCGGGGCGGTACTCGATCAGTGCCGGGGCGTGCGGGGTGCGGGCGGCGGTGGCGGCGGTGCGCTGGTGCAGCCAGGGGCCCGCGGCGGGCGCCAGCGCCGGGCGCACCGCGGGCGCGGCGGGCAGCGCCCGGCGCGGACGCTCGTCGGGCCCGGCGAGCACCGCCTCGGCGAAGCGGCGGAAGGTCTGCGCGATCCGCTCGGCGGTGGCCTCGTCGACGGCGGCGGTGTCGTGGTCGATGCCGCCGCTCAGCCCGCCGTCCTCGTCCGGGCGCAGCCACAGCGTCAGGGCGAAGTCCGCCCGGTCGTAGGGGCGGCGCACCAGGTCGAGCCCGAGGCGGCCCAACTGCTGCGGCCAACCAGGGTAGTTCTGCAGGACGCAGAGCGTCTGGAAGAGCGGGGTGCGCTCGGTGGACCGCTCGGCCCCCACCGCCTCCAGCACCTTCTCGAACGGCACCTCCTGATGGGCGAACGCCTCGGTGCAGGTGGCCCGCGCCCGGGCGATCCGCTCGCGCCAGCTGGGGTCGCCGGCCAGCTCGCAACGGAGCGCCAGGTTGTTGACGAAGAACCCGACCAACTGCTCCAGGGCCGGCTCGGTGCGCCCGGCGGAGAACGTGCCGACCGCGAAGTCCTGCTGCCCGGTGTGGAGTTCGAGAGTGGCGGCCCACAGCGCCAGCAGCAGCATGTAGAGGCTGGCCCGCTCCTGGCCGGCCAGCAGCTCGGCCTCCCGGCGCCAGCGCGCGGGCAGCGACAGCGCGATGGAGCCCACACCGCCGGGCCCGGCCTGCGCCGGTGGCGGCAGCTCCAGCGGCGGGGTGCCGCGCAGCCGCTGCCAGGGCGCGAGTTCGGCCTGCAACTGCTCGCCGCTGAGCCACTCGCGCTGGCGGCGCGCGTGGTCCAGGTAGCGCACGGGCGGGGCCGGCGGCAGCACGGCTCCCGGCTCCTCGCACAACACCGCGTAGGCGGCGGCCAGTTCGCCGAGCAGCACCGAGGTGCTCCAGCCGTCCGCGATGATGTGGTGGAAGGTCAGCAGCAGCCAGTGCTCCTGCTCGGTCAACCGCAGCAGCGCGGCTCGCCACGGCGGGCCCGCGGTCAGCTCGAACGGCAGGGCGGCCTGCTCGTCGGCGGCGGCCAGCGCGGCGGCCTCGTCGGCCACCTCGGTGACCGGCAGCTCGACCGGCACCGGTGGCAGCAGACGCTGCTCGGGCACGCCGTCGTGGTCGGCGAAGACGGTGCGCAGCGCGCCCTGCCGGGAGGCCACCAGGGCGAGGGCCTGGGCGAGCGCCGAGCGGTCGAGCGGGCCGGACAGGCGCAGCGCGAGCGGGATGTTGTTGGCCGCGGTGCCCGGGTCGAGCCGGTCGAGCACCCAGTGGCGCAGCTGGGCGAAGGAGAGCGGCCCGTGCTCAGCCTCGCCACGGGTCAGCGCCGGGCGGTGGCCGGCGGCCGGTGCACCGGCCACCCGGGCGGCGAACTCGGCCAGCCGGGGCCAGTCGTAGAGCTCGCGCAGGGCGACCTCGCGGCCGGTGCGCACGCGCAGCCGGGAGACCACCCGGGTGGCGCTGATGCTGCTGCCGCCCAGCGCGAAGAAGCTGTCCGAGGGCCCGGGGCGGGTGCCGAGCAGCTCCTGCCAGATCTCGGCGACGGTGGCGACCAGGGCCGGGTCCGCGGCGTCCGCCGGGGCGCTCGTGGCCTGCGGTGCGGCGCCGGTCGCCCCGGCGACGGCGTCCTCGGGTGCCGCGGCGTCGGACGGACGGGCCGTCAGGTCGGCGCCGGCGGCGGCCAGCAGGGCCAGCAGCCGCTCGTGCAGCCGGCCCACCTCGGCGGCGGTGCGGGTCGCGGTGGCGAACTCCCAGAAGCCGGTCAGCCGGGTGCCGTCGTCGAACAGCGACAGGGTCAGGTCGAACTTGGCGGTGCCGTGGTGCGCGGGGCGCAGCACCGCCTGCGCGCTGCCGAACGCGAGGCGGGCGGGCAGCGCGGGCTGCACCTGCACCATTGCGTCGATCAGCTGCGGTACCTGGCCCGCCTCGTCGCGGACCAGTTCGGCGATCTGCTCGTAGGGCAGCGCGGCGTGCCGGGCCGCATCCAGCAGGGTGCGCCGGACCTGCACCAGCGCCTCGCCGAAGGCGGGCCCGCCGTCGAGCGACAGCCGCAGTGGCACGGTGGTGAGGAAGAGGCCGATCTCGCTCTCGAAGCCCTCGTCGAGCCGCTGGGCCATCGGGGCGCCGAGCACCACCTCGCCCGCGTGCTCCTCGGCCAGCAGCAGCCCGGCGGCGGCGGTGACCGCCATGTGCAGGGTGGCTCCGGCGCCGGCCGCCCGTTCGCGCAGCGCCGCCACCGTCGCGGCGGGCACCTCGACCCGCAGCAGCTCGCCCGGCGAGGCGTCCCCGGCGGCGGCCGGGCGGTGCAGGCCCGCGAGCCGCCGGCGCCAGTGCCCGGTCAGCTCCTCGCGCGCCGGCCCGGCCAGCAGCCGCCGCTCGGCGAGCGCGAGGTCGATCCCGGTGGGGGTGGCCGCCGCGGCCGGCGGCAGCGCACCGGCCGTGTCGTAGGCCCGTGCCAGGTCCCGCAGCAGGACCGCGACGCCCGCGCCGTCCACCACCAGGTGGTGGACGGTCAGCAGCAGCCTGGCCCGGTCCGGTCCGGTCGTGATCAGCAGGGCGCGCAGCAGCGGGGCCCGGGTCAGGTCGAACGGCCGGGCCACGAACTCCGCCCGCAGATCCCGGTAGGCCAGCTCGCCGGCCCGCCCGGCCAGCGCGCCGAGATCGGCGCGCTCCAAGGGGACGGGCAGGCCGGGCGGCAGGATGCGCTGGCGCGGCTCGTCCCCCGCGGCGTCCACGGCGGTGCGCAGCGCGGGGTGCCGGTCGACCACGGCCTGCAGCGCCGCGGCCAGCGCTGCGGGCGCGAGCGGCCCGGTCAGCTCCAGCTCCAGCGGCACGGTGTAGGCCACGTCGGCCGGGTCCTTGAGGTGCACCGCCCACAGCCGCTCCTGGGCGTGCGAGAGCGGGCCCAGCTCCGCGCCGCCGGCCGTCACGGCGGGCACCGTGACCGGGCCCGCCGCCCGGGCGGCCTCCACCGCGACGGCCAGGCCCGCCACGCTGGGCGCCGCGAAGACGGTGCTCACCGGCAGCTCGACGCCGAACCAGGAGCGGATCCGCCCGATCAGCCGGATCGCGGCCAGGCTGTGGCCGCCGAGCAGGAAGAAGTCGGCCAGCCGGCCGACCTGGGTCACTCCGAGCACCTGGGCGAAGAGCGTGGCGAGCAGCTCCTCGGTCCCCGGGCGCGGTTCCTCGCCCGCCGCCGTGTCGCCGGTGTCCCGGGCCGGGTCGACCAGCGCCCGCCGGTCCACCTTGCCGGTCGGGCCGAGGGGGAGCCGGTCCACCAGTACGACCCGGCCCGGCACCAGGTGGGCGGGCAGCCGGCCGAGCAGCCACGCGCGTAGCTCGGCCGCCAGGGCGTCGTCCGCGTCGGTCGCCTCGGCGGGCACCACCCAGGCGATCAGGTGCTTGTCGCCGCTGGGCAGCGGACGCACCGCGACGGCGGCCTGCGCGGCCCGCGGGTGCTCGGTGAGCGCGTTCTCCACCTCGCCCGGCTCGATCCGGAAACCGCGCAGCTTGACCTGGCCGTCGGCGCGGCCGAGGAACTCCAGCGTGCCGTCGGCCCGCCAGCGCGCCCGGTCCCCGGTGCGGTAGAGCCGGCGCCCCGGGCGCGGGTCGAAGGGGTCGGGTACGAAACGCTCGGCGGTGCGTGCCGGGTGGCCCAGGTAGCCGAGCGCCACGCCGTCGCCGCCGGTCCACAGCTCGCCGACCGCCCCGCGCGGCACCAGGTTCCCGTGTGCGTCCACCAGATGGACCGTGCTGCCCTCGACGGGCCGGCCGATCGGGACCGGATCGGTCACCTCCTCCAGCGTGCGCAGCACCTGGCAGGTGGTGAACGTGGTGTTCTCGGTGGGCCCGTAGCCGTTCACCACCGGGCCGTCGACCGCCGCCAGCGCGGCCCGGACCTGACGGGGCGCCAGCACGTCGCCACCCGCCAGGAGTTGGCGCAGCGGGCGCAGCCCCTGCGGGTTCTCCTCGGCCATCGCGTGGAAGAGCCCGGCGGTCAGCCAGAGCGAGGTGGTACCGGAGCGCTCGATGAGCGCCCCGAGGCCCTGCAGGTCGGGCACCCCGGGCGGGCCGATCAGCAGCACGCCGCCGGCCAGCAGCGGCGCCCACAGCTCCAGCGTCGAGGCGTCGAACTCGGGCGGTGCCAGCGCGAGCCAGCGCGTCTGCTCGGTCATCGCCGCGAACCGGCCGCCGCGCACCAGGCGCACCACGGCCCGGTTCGGCACCGCCACGCCCTTGGGGACGCCGGTCGAGCCGGAGGTGAACATCAGGTAGGCCGGGTCCAGCGGGCCGCCGCGCAGTGCGGGCGGTCGGCCGCCGTCCGTGGGGTCGGGCAGCGCCAGCACCGGGATGCCGGGGCCGCTCGCCGGTTCGCCCGTGCCGCTGTCCAGCACGAGGCCGAGACCGGCCTGCTCGATCAGCAGCGCGGTGCGCTCGGCCGGCTGGGTGAGGTCGAGCGGCACGTAGGCGGCGCCGCACTTGAGGATGCCGAGCACGGCCACCACGAAGCGCACCGAGCGCCCGCCCGCCACGCCCACGAACTCCCCGCGGCGCACGCCGTGCCGGGCCAGCGCGGCGGCCACCGCATCGGACCAGGCGTCCAGTTCGCGGTAGCTGAGCGACCCGGGGGCGCCCGGCTCGGCGGACTCGGCCCAGGCCAGGGCGAGTTGATCCCCGCGCCGGGCCGCGGTCCGCCGGAACAGCTCGGCGACGGTCGCCTCCTGCGGGTAGTCGGCGTGCGGCGGCGTGCCCAGCCGGATCAGCTCGCCGCGCTCGGCCGCGTCCAGCACCTCCAGGGCGCTGAGCGCGGTGTGCGGCTGCTCGGCCGCCGCCTGGCTGACCCGCAGCAGGTGGTCGGCCAGCCGGTGGGCGGTCGCGTCGTCGAACAGGTCGCGGTCGTACTCCAGATGGCCGCCGGCCGAGCCGTCCGGCCGCTGGACCAGCTCCAGGGTCAGGTCCAGCTTGGCGCCGCCCGCGTAGACCCGCTCCACGCTGGTGTCCAGGCCCGGCAGCACCAGCTCCTCGCGGTGGCCGCTGAGCATGGTGCACGCCACGTCGAAGACCGGGTTGCGGCCGGGCAGCCGGGCCGGGCGCAGCTCCTCCACCAGCCGGTCGAAGGGGATCCCCGGGTGGTCGAGACCGGCGAGCAGGGCCTGGCGGGTCCGCTCGGTCGCGGTGGCGAACGAGGGATCCCCGCCGAGGTCGACCCGCAGCGGCTGGAAGTCGGCGAACAGGCCCGCGCTCTGCCACCAGTCGGCGCCGGTGCGCCCGGCCACCGGCACCCCGAGGGCGAAGTCGTGCTGCTCGGTCCACCGGTGCAGCACGGTGGCCCAGGCGGTCAGCACCGCGGGGAAGGCGGTGCCGCCGGCGCCCCCGTCACCCGGGCCGCGCAGCGCCTCGGCGGGCAGGGCGAGCGGCACCAGGGCGCCGCGGCGCCCGGCCCTGGCCAACCGGGGGCGGTCGGTGGGCAGTTCCAGCAGTGGGACGTCGCGGGTCCGCTCGACCCAGTGGCCGAGCGAGCGGGCGGCCTGCGGCCCGGCCAGCCAGCCGCGGTGGGCCAGGGCGTGGCCGCTGTACCCGGGAGCCGGCGGCAGCCGGGGCGCCTCGCCGCGGCAGCGGGCCGCGTACAGCTCCCCGAGGTCGCGCAGCAGGCGGCCCACCGTCCAGCCGTCGGCCACGATGTGATGCAGCGTCAGGATGAGCTGGTGGCGCTCGGGCGCACGGCGCAGCAGTCGGCAGCGCAGCAGGGGCCCGGTGGTCAGGTCGAAGGCATGCTCGGCCTCGGCCTGGACGATCCGCCTTACGGTGGCCGGGTCGTCCTCGGGCAGCTGCTGCACCGGCAGGTGCACCTCGGCGGCCGGTGCCACCCGCTGCAGCGGGACGCCGTCGCGGACGGCGAAGCTGGTCCGCAGGGCTTCATGACGTTCCGTCAGATCTGTCAGGGCCGACCGCAGTTCGTCGACCCGCAGCGGTCCTTCGAGGGTGATCGAGCGGCAGATGTGATAGGCGCAGCGGCCGGGGGAGGCCTGCTCGGCGAACCAGATGCCGCGCTGCTGGGCGCCGAGCGGGAAGACGGTCGGGCCCTGGGGGGCCTGGCCACCGGCGCCGGACCGGCCGGCGAGCCGGGCGGCCACCAGGCGCCGCTTCTCGGCCGCCGAGAGCGGGGCCGCGGGGTGTGGCTGCTGCTCGGTCACTGCTTCTCCTCCGTCGCTTCGGCCGGCGCGCCGTCCCAGGCGGCCAACAGGGCGTCGATCTCCGCGTCGGACAGGCCGGCCGTCGGATCCTCGGCGGCCTCGCCGCCCGACGAGATCGCACCGCCCGACGAGATCGCACCGTCCGCACCGGCTGCGTCAGCCGGCCCGTCCGCGCCGTCCGCCAGTGCCCCGGCCAGCTCGGCGACCGTCGGGTGCTCGAACAGCAGCCGCAGCGGTGCCCCCGGCGCCAGCTCGGCCATCACCTGGTAGCCCGCCAGCGAGTGCCCGCCGAGCGCGAAGAAGTCGGCGTTGCGGTCCTCGACGGGGTGGCCCAGCACCGCGGACCAGGCCTCGGCCACCCGCCGCTCGGCGGCCGAGCCGAGCGGTTCGGCCGGCCGCTGCCCGCCGGTGGGCTCGGGCAGCGCGGCCAGGTCCGGCTTGCCGCTGGGCGTCAGCGGCAGCGCCGCGAGCAGCGCCCACGCGGTCGGCACCAGGTGCAGCGGCAACTGCCCGGCCAGGAAGGTGCGCAGCCCGGCCGGGTCCGGCGCCAGCGCGGGGTCGCTCGGCACCACGTATCCGGCCAGCGCCGCGCTCTCGCCCTCGCCGCGCAGCACCACCACGGCCGCGGCCACCCCCGGATGCCGCAGCAGGGCGTGCTCGATCTCGCCCGGCTCGATCCGCACCCCGCGCAACTGCACCTGCTGGTCGACCCGGCCCAGGTAGTCGAGCTCGCCGTCGCGCCGCAGCCGCACCCGGTCCCCGGTCCGGTACGCCCGGCTGCCGGGCGTACCGCCGGCCTCGGGCCGGAAGGCGGCGGCGGTGCGCGCCGGATCGCCGAGGTAGCCGCGCGCCACGCCGGGCCCCGCCAGGTACAGCTCGCCGGGCAGGCCCGGCGGCACCGGGCGCCCGGTGCCGTCCAGCACCAGCAGGCGGGTGTTGTCCACCGCCGTGCCGATCGAGGGCAGCCCCGCACCCGCCGGGTCGACGGTCGCGCTGCTGGCCACCACCGTGTGCTCGGTCGGTCCGTAGGCGTTGACCAGGGTGAACGGAAGCCCGGCCCGTGGCCGGCGGCGCAGCCGGTCGCCACCGGCCAGCAGGTGGCGCAGCGCGGTGCCGGCCGGCCAGGGCAGCGCGAGCAGCCGCTCGGCCAGCGGGGTCGGCGCGAAGCTCACGGTGATCCGTTGCTCGACCAGCCAGTCGCGCAGCGCCGCGGCGTCCCGGCGCACCTGCTCGGGCACCGCCACCACCGTGGCACCGGCGGCCAGCGCCGGGTGGACCTCCCAGACCGAGGCGTCGAAGCCGAGGCCGGCCAGGTGGGCGACCCGGTCGGCGCCGGTCAGCCCGAAGCGCTCGCGGTGCCAGCCGGCCAGGTTCGCCAGACCCGCGTGGGTCACGGTGACCGCCTTGGGGCGGCCGGTGGAGCCGGAGGTGTAGATCGCGTAGGCGGCCTGGTCCGGCCGCAGGTCGGGTGCGCCCGCCGGTGTGCCGGGATCGCCGTCCAGCGGCGCCAGCAGCTCCTCCACCGTCAGCCAGTCGCCCGTCAGCGTGCCGCGCAGCGCGGCCGTGGTCACCGCGCGGGCCGGCCCGCAGTCCGCGACCAGCGCGGCGATCCGCTCGGCGGGCTGCTCCGGGTCCAGCGGCAGGTAGACCGCGCCCGCGCGCAGCACGCCCAGCTGGGCGGCGATCCCCTCGGGGCCGCGCGGCAGCACCAGCGGCACCCGGTCCTCGGGGCGCACCCCGAGCGCCCGCAGCCGCGCCGCGATCCGCCCGGCGGCGGCGTCCAGCTGCTCCCGGCTCCAGGCGGTGCCGTCCACCGCGACCAGCGCGGGGGCGGCGGGCTGCTCGGCGGCCCGCGCCGCGATCGCCGCCGGCACCGAGCCGTCCTGGGGCCACGGCCGCACCGGTCCGCTGCCGGCCGCCCGCACCGCGGCGGTCTGCGCCTCGTCCAGCAGGTCGAGCCGTGAGACGGGCCGGTCGGGGTCGGCGACGACGGCACGCAGCAGCGCCTGGTAGTGCCCCGCGAGCGCCGCGACGGTCTCGGGGTCGAACAGGTCGCTGGAGTACTCCCACCAGACCAGCACGCCGTCGTCCGGCGCACCCACCAGCCCGCTGCCGGGCCGCTGCACGCCGAGGCCCGCCCGCTGCTCGGGGCGCGGCACCACGATGACGTTGAGGTCGGCCTTGGCGGTCCCGTTGTGCAGCAGCTCCAACTCGGCGCGCAGCGCGCCCTCGGCGTCGGCCGGGGCCAGTTCCAGGTCCGGCACGGCCGCGTCGTGGAAGCTGAACATCACCTGGTAGAGCGGGTTGTAGCTCAGGTCGCGATCCGGGCGGACCACCGCGACCACCTTCTCGAACGGCGCGTCCTGGTGCGCGTAGAGCTCCAGCGTCGCGGCCCGGACCCGGGCCACCAGCTCGCGGAAGCTCGGGTCGCCGCCGAGATCGGTGCGCAGCGGCAGGGTGTTGACGAACATGCCCAGCAGCGGCTCGCTCTGCGGCAGCCGCCGGTTGGCCACCCCGGTCGCGGTCAGCACGTCGGTACTGCCGCTGACCCGGTGCAGCAGCGTGCTGAACGCGGCGCTGAGCAGCATGAAGAGGGTCGCGCCGCAGTCCCGCCCGAGCGCCTTCAACTCCTCGTACAGGCCGGGGGCCAGCAGCTCCTTGTGCACCCCGCCGGCGAAGCTCTGGCGCGGCGGGCGCGGGCGGTCCAGCGGCAGTTCGAGCAGCGGCGGCAGACCGGCCAGCTTCCCCTGCCAGTAGTCGAGTTCGCGCTCCAGCCGGTCGCCGGCGACCACCTCCCGGGTGTGCGCCGCCAGCTCCCCGAACTGGTACTCCAGCTCCGGGAGTTCGGCCTGCCGCCCGGCCACCGCCGCGCGGTAGAGCGCCACCAGTTCGCCGAGCAGCACCCCGAGCGACCAGCCGTCGTGCACGAAGTGGTGCTCGACCTGGACCAGCACGTGCTCGGTGGCCGACACCCGCAGCAGCCGCCAGCGCACCAGCGGCAGCCGACTGGTGTCGAAGCCGCCGTCCAGCGCCTGGCGGATCAACTCCGGTACCGCGGAGCGGCGTTCGTCCTCGGTGTCGCCGGGCACCGGCTGCACCGGCAGCAGCACCGCGAACGGCGGGTGCACCCGCTGCACGGGCCGGCCCGCCACCTCGTGGAAGGAGGTGCGCAGGATCTCGTGCCGTCGCACGATCTCGGTGTACGCGGCCTCCAGTGCCGGTACGTCCAGTGGACCGCGCAGCGTCAGCGCGCACTGGAAGTTGTAGGCGGTGTTGTGCGGAACCAGCTGCTTGAGCAGCCAGATCCGCTCCTGCGGGAAGCTGAGCGGCAGGTCCGCACCGGTGCGCGAGCGGTGCCGGATCGCCGGCTCCGCCGCCGCCGGGCCGGCCGGCTGCTCGGCGCCCAGCGCCCGGGCCAGTTCGGCGATGGTGGGGTGGGTGAAGACCTGCTCCACCGTGACCGGCACCCCCAGCTCGGTGCGGATCCGGGTGGCCAGCCGGGTGGCCAGCAGACTGTGCCCGCCGAGCGCGAAGAAGTCCTCGCTGGGGCCGATGGCGGGCAGACCGAGCAGTTCGCACCAGAGCGCCGCCAGCCGCTCGCGCAGGCCGGCCTGGTCGGGGCGGCCGCTCGGGTCGCCGGGGTGCTCGGGCCGGGTGGACGGCATCGGCCAACTCCTTGTCTCGGGCAGCTCGCACGGGCGTGGCTGCTGCGGGGTGCGCCCACCGTGCCGGTGGGGTGCGCAACGCGGGGCCGGCGCAAGGGCGGTGGAGGTTCCGAGCTGCGCCACGGCGGTCCGGGCAGGAGTCTGGCGGACGCCTCCCGACGCCGAGTGGACGCCGCTGGACGCCTGCTGGACGCACTGGACCCCGACCGGACGAGCCATGGACCGGGTTCCGGAACCATGCAGAATTCGGACGGGCCGTCAGCTCCTGCCCGTTCCTCGTTCCCGCCGCCCCGTGGAGAGATCTGATGGCTGATCACCTCGCCCTGACCACAGCCCAGCTGGTCGACGAACCGCCGCGCGGGATCGCGGGATCGGCCTACCGCTACCAGCGGCGCGAACTCGTCGAACCCGACTGGCGCCGCTTCCCCGGCTGGCGCGCGGTGAGCGCCGAGCAGTGGCGCTCACCGCGCTGGCAGCGCGCCCACAGCATCCGCAACCCGCGCCAGCTGCGCGAGGTGCTCGGCTCCCTGGTGGGCGACGAGATCTACGACGATCTCGCCCTGGACCAGCAGAAGTTCGCCACCATGCCGCTGCTGGTGCCGCCGCAGATGCTCAACACCGTGATGCCCCACCGGGATCCGGCCGGTCCCGGCTCGCTCACCGAGGAGTTCCTGGCCGACCCGGTGCGCCGCTACATGCTCCCGCTGGCCGGCGACCGCGGCTCCCAGTGGCCCTCCCACCCGCTGGCCGAGCGCGACTCGCTGCATGAGGCCGAGATGTGGGTGGCCGAAGGGCTCACCCACCGCTACCCGACCAAGGTGCTGGCCGAACTGCTCTCCACCTGCCCGCAGTACTGCGGTCACTGCACCCGGATGGACCTGGTCGGCCCGCCCACCCCCGGCACCGACAAGCGGCGCTTCGAGGCCAAGCCCGCCGCCCGCTACCCGGCCATGCTCGACTACCTGCGGTCCAACCCGGGCGTGCGCGACGTGGTGGTCTCCGGCGGCGACGTCGGCAACCTGCCCTGGCCCAGACTGGAGGCCTTCGTCGCCGAGCTGCTGACCGTCGACTCGATCCGGGACATCCGGCTGGCCTCCAAGGCACTGCTGACCCTGCCTCAGCACTGGCTGCAACAGGAGGTGCTGGACGGCCTGACCCGGCTCGCCCGGCTGGCCGGCCGGCGCGGGGTGGGCCTGGCCGTGCACACCCACGCCAACACCGTGCAGAGCATCACCCCGCTGGCCGCCGAGGCCGCCCGCGCCGTGCTGGCCACCGGTGTACGGGACGTGCGCAACCAGGGCGTGCTGCTGCGCGGCGTCAACGACTCGCCCGAGGCACTGCTCGACCTGTGCTTCGCGCTCCAGGACGAGGCCCAAGTGGTGCCCTACTACTTCTACCTGTGCGACATGGTCCCGCACAGCGAGCACTGGCGGACCCCGCTGCACCAGGCCCAGCAGCTCCAGTCCGCCCTGATGGGCTGGCTGCCCGGCTTCGCCACCCCGCGCCTGGTGGCCGACGTGCCCGACCTGGGCAAGCGCTGGGTCCACCAGGTGGCCGAGTACGACCAGGTGCGCGGCATCGCCTCCTGGACGGGCGCCGACGAGCGGACGCAGTTCCGCTCCTACGACCCGGTGGACACCCTGCCCCCCGAGGGCCAGGCCTGGTGGGAGGCCCGCTCCCGCGCGGCGGGCGGCCAGTAGGTTCTGTTCACGCGACGAGCTGCACCAGCTGCCAGGCGACCATCCCGTGCGCCACCGCGCTCGCGGACCAGCCCGAGGCCCTGCGCACCCCGTGCCGGATCACCGTGCCCCAGGCCGCCAGCACCAGCAGGGCGGCCAGGCTCCAGGACACCCAGGCGACCACGAGCCAGCCGTCGGTCACCGAGGTGAGGATCCGCACCAGCAGGCAGGGCACCAGCGCGACCAGCGGCACCACCCAGGTGGCGTCACTGACGGCGGTGTCCGCGGGTGTGTCGGTCATCGGCGCTGTCCTCCACGGACGCTGATCAAGGGCTGCGGATCAAGGGGCTCCAGACTTCTTAACACATGTCCGCCCCGGGAGGACATCCGGAAGTAGGTGCGACCGGCGCGACGGATCGCGAACCAGGCGCAGGGATCGGCCCACCACTGTGTAGCGTGCCCCTGAAGCAGTGTCACCAGTGGTAGGGAGATGGGCCCGTGGCGGTTGTGCTCACCGTGTTGTTCGCCGTGCTCGCGGCGCTGAGCAACGCCACCGCCATGGTGCTGCAGCGCTCCGCCGCGCGGACGGTGCCGCAGAGCGACGCGTTCAGCGTGCGGCTGATGCTCGATCTGGTGCGCCATCCGGTCTGGCTGGGCGGGATGCTCACCGTCCTGTGCGCGGCGGTCTTCCAGGCGCTGGCGCTCGCGGAGGGCTCGCTGGCGCTGGTGCAGCCGATCTTCGTCACCGAGCTGACCTTCGTGCTGCTGATCGCCTGCGCGGTCTTCCGGCGCCGGCTGCCGACGCTGGGCTGGTGCGGGATCGTCGCGGTCACCGTCGGGATCGCCCTCGCGCTCGCCTCGGCCGCGCCCTCCGGAGGGCGCGACCACGCCGCGCCCGCGGTGTGGGTGCTGACCCTGGCCGCGGGCGGCGGCGCGATGGTCTGCTGCGTGCTGGCGGCCCTGCCCTACGGCCGGGGCAAGGCCAGGGCCGCGCTGTTCGGCACCTCGGCCGCGATCGGCTACGCCCTGACCGCGGCGCTGATGAAGACCTCCGTCAGCGCGGCCGGCCACGGCGTCACCGCGTTCTTCACCTGCTGGGCCACCTACGCCTTCGCCGCGGTCGGCGGCTGCTCGCTCTTCCTGCTCTCCAACGCGGTGGAGTCGGGCCCGCTGCTGGCCTCCCAGCCCGCCCTCACCCTCGGCGACGCGGTGACCAGCCTGGCCCTGGGCATCCTGGTCTACGGCGAGCACGTGCGCACCGGCTGGTGGCTGCTGCCCGAGGCGGTGGGCGCGCTGCTGGTGGCGGCCGGCGTGATGGTCCTGCCGCGCGTCGAGACCGAGGCTCTGGGCCCGCGCCCGACGGGCCGCTGAGCCGCCCCGCGCGTGCTCGGCCCCGCCTGCCGCGCACCGCCCGTGCTCCGCCCCGCCCGCCCCGCACCGCCCGTGCTCAGCTCCGGGCGGCGCGCAGCACCGCCGTGAGGTCGGTCGCGGGATGGCCGGTCAGCCGCTCGACGGCGTCGCTGACCCCGGCGAGCTCACCGGCGGCCACCGCGGTGTAGGTGGAGACCCAGGCGTCGAGCTGCCACTGCGGGGCGCCGTAGTGGGCCCGGGAGGCGTAGGCCTCCTCGACCGTCTCGGCGTGGTAGTCGACGGAGCGCCCGCTGGTGTGCGCGAGCACCGCGGCGATCTCCTCGAAGGTGAGCGCGTGCGGGCCGGTCAGGTCGTAGGTGGCGCCGGCGTGCTCGGGGGCCCGGGCGAGCACGGCCGCGGCGGCCTCGGCGATGTCGTCCTGCGCGACCACGGCGGCGCGTCCCTGGCCACCGGGCCCGCGGATCACGCCGTCCTCGCCGACCAGGTGGGGCATGAAGTCGGCGTAGAGGTTGTCCCGCAGGAAGGTGAAGGGCAGCCCGCTGGCGCGGATGTGCTGCTCGGTGTGCCAGTGGTCGCGGGCCAGGGTGAAGGTGGCCTCGGGCGCCGCGCCGTAGAACGAGATGTAGGCCAGGTGCCCGACCCCCGCCTCGGCCGCCGCGTCGACGAAGGTGCGGTGCTGCTCCAGCCGGTCGGGCGCCTCGGCGGCGGAGACCATCAGCACGCGCTCGACGCCGGTCAGCGCCCGGAGCACGGCCTCGCGGTCGCCGTAGGCGCAGGACAGCGCGGTGGCGCCCGGCAGCGCGGGGACCTTGGCGAGGTTGCGGGCGAGCAGCCGCTGCGGCAGGCCGGCGGCGGCCAGCAGGCGGGCGACCCGCCCGCCGAGACGGCCGGAGGCTCCGGTGACGGCAACGGTGGGTCGGCTGGGGACGTCCGCCATGGCGGGCTGCTCCGTTCCTGGGGGGATGTTCCGGGGATGTTCCGGGGGTGGCTCAGGGGTGGCTCGGGTGGCTGCCCTGATCCGTACCAGACCCGCCGACGGTGGCACCAGCGCGACGCGCCCGGGGCGGGCGCGGGCCCGGGGCAGGGGCAGGGGCCGGCGCGGGGCCCGGACCGGGCGCTGTGACGCGCCTGTGACAGGATCTGTGGCCTGCCTCACTGCCCCCATGATCGACTCCTGATGAGCTGACCGGATGCGTCCCGCCACCCCCCTCCTGCTGTCCGCCGCCCTCGCCGCCACCGTGTTCCTGACCGGCTGCGGGTCGCGGAACGCCACCGCGGGCCCCGCCGCCCCCTCCGCCACCGCGAGCTGCGCGGCACCGGCGCCCACCGGTGCGGCCGCCGGTCCGAAGCGGACCACCGTGACCCTGGTCGGCCCGGGGTGCCGCACCTCCCCGGAGTCGACGGCCGAGCTGGAGGTCACCAACGGCGAGAGCGAACCGTTCAGCTACACCGTCACCCTCACCGTGCTGGACCGCTCGGGGCAGGCGCTGGACAGTGTCCCGCAGACCGTGGCGTCGGTGGCGCCCGGCCGGACCGTGCGTCGGACGGTCGACACCGGGCTCTCCCCGGGCGGGGCCGCCGGGGCCGGCGCGCAGCTGCGGATCGCCAAGGTGCGGGCGGTGCCGACGGCGGAGGCGCCCGTCGCGGCCGGGGCCTGCCCGCCCGCCGGGATCCGGGTGACGGCCGACGAGGTCGACGCCGCGATGGGCCTGCGCGCCATGGGGCTCCACCTGACCAACTGCGGAACCGCCGCCTACCGCGTCAACGGCTACCCCCAGCTCCAGTTCCTCGACGTGGACCGGAGCCCGGTCCCCGGCATCCAGGTCCTGCAGGGCACCGACCGGATCGCCACCGGGGTCGTGCCCGATGCCCCGCCCCGGCCCGTGACGCTGCAGCCGGGCGAGTCCGCCTCGGCCACCCTGGCGTGGCGCAACACCACCGGCTCCGGCGATCCGGTGAACGTCCCCTACCTGCGGGTGACGGCGCAGGCCGGGGCACCGGCCGTGACCGTCACACCGGAACTCGATCTGGGCACCACGGCCGCGATCGGTGCCAGCGCCTGGCGGCACGAGTAGGACGCGGGACGGCAGGCGCATCCGCAGGCGCATACGCTCGTGCAACCGGCCTGCCCGCCGGCGCGTCGTACCGACGACACGAACACCGCTCGAACAGCGGCCCAGCAGGCGGAGCAGCCCGATGACCCAGCACACCGCACCCGCACCCTCCCCGGCCTCGCCCGAGCCGGCGGCCCGGCAGGAGCTGGACCGGCCGGAGCGGGACCGGCAGGCGGTGGACCGGCGCGCCCTGCTGCGGCTCGGCGCCGGGGCCGCCGCGGCCGCGGCGCTGACCGGCTGCACCGGCCGCGCCGCCACCGGGGCCGGCCCCGTGGCGAGCACCGCACCCGGCCCCGCGCACAGCCCCGCGCACAGCCCCTCCACCGTCCCCGGCAGCACCCCCAGCAGTAGTGCTCCGGCCGCCTCGGCGGGCCCGGCGGACTGGACCGCCCTGGCCAAGGACCTCCAGGGCACCCTGATCCGGCCGGGGGACACCCCGTACCCGGCCGCCGCCCGGCAGTACCAGCCGCAGTTCGACGGCGTGCGCCCCGGCGGCGTCCTCTACCCGGCGAACGCCCAGGACGCGGTCACCGCGCTGGCCTTCGCCGGCCGCTACGGCCTGCCGGTGGCGCTGCGCAGCGGCGGGCACAACTACGGCGGCTGGTCCGCGGGGCCGGGCCTGGTGCTGGACGTCGGCCGGCTGAACACGGTCACCGCCTCCGGCGGCGGCGCGACGGTGGGCGCGGGGGCACGACTGATCGACGTGTACGCGGGCCTGGCCGGCCAGGGCGTGGCGATACCCGCCGGATCCTGCCCGAGCGTCGGGGTGACCGGGCTGACCCTCGGCGGCGGGGTCGGGGTGACCTCCCGGGCCTACGGGCTGACCTGCGACAGCCTGACCGGCGCCGAGGTGGTCACCGCCGACGGGCGGATCCTGCGGGCCGACGCGAACAGCGAGCCCGACCTCTTCTGGGCGCTGCGCGGCGGTGGCGGCGGCAACTTCGGCGTGGTCACCTCGCTGGACTTCCGTACCAGCCCCGCCGTCGACTGCTCCTACGCCTTCCTCTCCTGGCCCTGGTCCTCGGCGGCCGCGGTGGTGCGGGCCTGGCAGGCCTGGGCACCGACCGCTCCCGACCAGCTCTGGGCCGACCTGCACCTGCTGGCCTGGCCGGACGGCCGGCTGGAGCTGAGCAGCACCGCCGTCCATCTCGGCCCGGCGGACGAACTGTCCAACCTGATCGACCGGTTGGGTGTCCAGCCGAGCAGCGCGCCGGTGCACAGCAAGTCCTTCCTGGAGACCATGCAGGTGATGGGCGGGGTCTCCGGCTGGACCCAGGCCGCCGCCCACCTGCCCGGCTCGCTCCCCGGCCAGAACCCGCAGGGCCGGCTCACCCGCGAGTCCTACGCGGCCCGCTCGGACTTCTTCACCAAGGCGCTGCCCGACACCGGCATCGCGGCCCTGGTCGCCGCCGTGGCCGACTACGCCCGCACCGCACCCCAGGGCGGCAGCGCGGGCGTGGCCTTCGACGCGCTGGGCGGCGCGGTCAACCGGGTCGCCCCGGGGGACACCGCCTTCGTCCACCGCGACGCCCTCTTCCTGGCCCAGTACACCGCCAACTACCCGGGCACCGGTGCCGGTTCGGGCCCCGGCGTGGACCAGTCGCGCAGCTGGCTGAACACCCTGTGGAGCGCCCTGCGCCGCTACGCCAGCGGGCAGGCCTACCAGAACTACGCCGACCCGCAGCTGACCGACTGGGAACAGGCCTACTACGGCGCCAACGCCCCCCGGCTGCGCCAGGTCAAGCAGCAGTACGACCCGCGCGGCACCTTCCACTTCCCCCAGTCCGTCCCGCTCTGACGGGTCTAGGCCGTGTCTCACAATTCCCGCCAGGCGCGCGACGCCGGGCATCCCGCCTGGACGCACCGGCGAATCATCCAAGTACGACCCAGTACGAGGACGCTTCGCCGGCACGCCCAGCCGGGCGCCCAACGCCGCGCGCTGATCCGACGCGAATTGTGAGACACGGCCTAGCCGGCGGCCTCGGTAGCATGATCATGGTCTGATCAGGCATGGGGGGAGCACAGGTGCGGATCTTCGAGCAGCGGTACGAGCTGCGGCTCCGGTTGGGGTTGGCCGCGTTGGCGGTGGTGCTCGTGGTGTGGATCTTCATGATGGGGGTGGCCCCGCAAGGGCATGCCGAAGTGCGCAACTGGTCCAGCTCGTGGATCGGGCTGGACGTCCTGGAGTTCCTCGGGCTGCTGGGGACGGCGCTGTTGTATCCGCGGCGTCCGGCGCTGCTGGCACCGGTGGCGGCGGCGACGGCCACGCTCTTCGGCATCGACGCCTGGTTCGACACGATGACGGCGCTGGCCGGTGCGGACTGGTACACGGCCTGGGCGTTCGCGCTGGTCGCCGAGGTGCCGCTCACCGCGCTGCTGGCCACGCTGGCGATCCGGTCGGCCCGGCGGCTGGACCGGCTGGTCTCGGGGCCGGAGGGAGTGGACGGGCCGGACCGGGTGGACGGGCAGGGCGGGGTGGGCCAGGTACATGCGGGGCCGGTTCCGGGGGCCGCCCTTGACGGAGTTAGTGATTGACCAATAACTTGAGGGCATGGCAGGGGCGAGCCGGCGGATGTCGGCGGAGGAGCGGCGCGAGAGCGTCATCCGCGCAGCGATGATCGAGTTCGCCGAGCGCGGCTACAACGGGACGTCGACGCAGGCGATAGCCGCTCGGGTCGGTGTCTCCCAGCCGTATCTCTTCCGGCTGTTCCCCAGCAAGCGCGCCCTCTTCGAGGCGACCCTGCGCCGCTGCGTGCAGGAGGTCAAGGCGACCTTCCTCAAGGCGGTCGAGGGCCTGGACGACCCGCAGGACCGCGCCGAGGCCATGGGCGAGGCGTACGTCGAGCTGATGGCCGACCGCAGTCTGCTGATGATGCAGATGCAGATGTGGGTCTCCACGGCCGCCGCCGAGGCGCAGGGGGAGGCCGAAGTGGGGGAGGCGGTCCGCGCGTTGTGGCTCGACCTCTGGGACTCGGTGCGGGTGGCCGCCGGTATGAGCGAGCAGGAGATCACCGATTTCTTCGCCCGCGGGATGCTGATCAACACCATGCTCGCGATGGGCTTTCCGCCCGGTCACCGTCTCTGGGAGGGGCTCGGGCTGGGGGAGCAGGGGTGCGCGTAGCGGCGCCCCTGCATCTGCCCCGCGTCTGCCCCACATCCGCCCCGCATCCGGTTCGCAGGGCGCCGTTTTTTCTTGAGCGTAAAAGTTATTGATCAATTACTACCTTCATCGGTCCACACCACCTGTGTCTTGTGAGGAGTTCCCGTGCGCAGAGTCAGCCCGGCCGTCTGGGCTTTCGTGATCGCCAGTACCGCCGGATTCATGGCCGCGCTGGACAACCTGGTCGTCACCACCGCACTCACCTCCATCCGGCGCGACCTCGGTGGCGGGATGAGCGACCTGGAGTGGACGGTCAACGCCTACACCCTCAGCTTCGCCGTCCTGCTGCTGCTCGGCGCCGCCCTCGGTGACCGCTTCGGCCGCCGCCGGATCTTCCTCGTGGGGCTCGGCGTCTTCACCTTCGCCTCGCTCGCCGCCGCGCTGGCCCCGAACATCAACGCCCTGATCGCGGCCCGCGCGGTCCAGGGGGTCGGCGCCGCGATGCTCACCCCGGTCAGCCTGACGCTGCTCACCGCGGCGGTGCCGGTCGCCCGGCGCGGACTGGCCTTCGGCGCCTGGGGCGCGGTCAACGGCATGGCGGTGGCCACCGGGCCGCTGATCGGCGGGACCGTGGTCGAACACCTCTCCTGGCAGTGGATCTTCGCGCTGAACGTCCCGCTCGGCCTGCTCCTGCTGCCGCTCGCCCGGCTGCGGCTCACCGAGAGCGTCGGCCCCGACAACCGGCTCGACATCCCCGGCACGGCGCTGGCCAGCACCGCCCTCTTCGGCATCGTCTACGCCGTCATCCGGGGCAACGACGACGGGTGGACCAGCGGCCCGGTGCTGGCCGGCCTGATCGCCGGCGCGACGCTGCTCGTCGCCTTCCTCGCCTGGGAGCGGCGCAGCCCGGCGCCCGCGGTGCCGCTGCGGCTGTTCCGCAGCCGAGCCTTCTCGGCGGTGAACGTGGCGAGCACGCTGATGTCCCTGGGCATGTTCGGGGCGATCTTCCTGCTCAGTCAGTTCCTGCAGGCGGCCCAGGGGTTCAGCCCGATGCAGGCGGGCGTGCGGATGCTCCCGTGGACCGGCATGCCGATGGTGGTCGCCCCGCTGGCCGGCATGCTGGCGGACCGGATCGGCGGCCGGAACATCATCGCCGTCGGGCTCGCGCTGCAGGCGGCCGGCCTGGGCTGGTTCGCCTCGGTCGCCACGGCGGACGTCAGCTACGCCGCCCAGGTCCCCGCGCTGATGCTCTCCGGGGCCGGCATGGCGCTCTTCTTCGCTCCGGTCGCCACGCTGCTGATGAGCTCGGTCCGCGAGTCGGAGCAGGGCGTCGCCTCGGGGGTCAACAACGCGCTGCGGGAGGTGGGTGGTGCGCTCGGCGTGGCCGTCCTCACCGCCGTCTTCACCGCGCACGGCAACTACACCAGCCCCCAGCACTTCGTCGACGGCCTGGTCCCGGCGCTCTGGGTGGGCGCCTCGGTGGTCGGCGTCGCGGCGCTGGCGGTCCTCGCCGCGCCACGGCGCAGCGGGGTCGGGACGGCGGCCGGGACGGCCGAAACCGGCCGGGCCGTGGCGGACGTACCGGCGGTGCTGCGCTCCTGAGGGGGCGGGCCTGGGGGTGGGCCCTGCCCCGGGACCGACAGCCGGTCGCCTCCCACCGGTTGTCGGTCCCCTGTGGCATGCTCCCGGACCGTGGACACTCACCAGTTCCGGTCCCCGGCCGCACAGTTTGCCGACGACGACTGCGCCGTTCCGGCCGTCGACTTCGCGCTGCTGCTGCACGCCTACGGGACGGCGTCGGACACCCCGGCCCAGCTGCGCGCCCTGGCGGCCGGCGACCAGGTCGCCCGCCGGGCCGCGCTCGCCCACCTGAACTCCGCGATCGTCCACCAGGGCACGCCGTGGACGGCCACCGGCCCCGTGGCGCGGCAGCTGTGCGTGATGCTCCGTCAGGACGCGATCGCCGACGCCGAGACGCTGGCCCGCACGCTCCGCTTCCTGGCCGAGGTCGCCGAGGCCGCCGGGCTCGGCGCCGACGAGGACTTGACCTCCGTCGCGGCCTGCGCCGGACGCGACATCGCCGCCGAGGTCACGGCCCTGCTCACGGACCCGGCCGAGCCCGACGGCGCCGACCTCGTCTACGAGGACGAGGACCGCGCGGACGCCCTGTGCGCCCGCGCGGTCCTCGACTGCCGCGCCGCCCTGCCGGCGATCGCCGACGCGGCCCGGCAGGCCGCTTCCCATCCCGATGACCAGGTGCGCGACGCCGCCGTGCGGACGACGGCCGAGGTGGCACGCGTCACCGCACGGCTGGCGCCCTGAGCGGGCCCGTCGTCACGACTCCGACGGCTGGTGGCTGCCGTAGGGGCGGGTGATGATCTCCATCCCGTGGCCGACCGGATCGAGGAAGTACAGCCCGCGGCCGCCGTGATGGTGGTTGATCTCGCCGGGATGCCCCATCCGCGGGTCGGCGTAGTACGTCAGCCCGGCCTGCCGGATCCGCGCGAACGCCACGTCGAACTCCTCGTCGGAGACCAGGAAGGCGTAGTGCTGCACGGCGATCGACTCGGCCGGGACGCGGGCGAAGTCCAGCGTGACGCCGTTCGCCGTGGCGACCGGAACGAACGGCCCCCACTCGGCCCCGACCTCGAGCCCGAGGATCCCCGCCAGGAACTCGGCGGATTCCCGGTTGTCCCGGGCGTGAACGATGGTGTGATTCAACTCGACTGACATGTGCGTCATGCCTCCGTAAGGCACTCCACGGCCACCTCCATGCCTCACCCAGCCGGTGACCGACACGCGATGCCGCGCCCACGACCCTGTGCCGCACCGGCCCACCCCGTCGAGCACCGCCCTCAGCCCGACCCGCGCCCGTCGTCAGTCCGCTGGGGCCGGTTGGCGGGCGGGGCGGTCGGCGGGCCGTGGGGCTGGTCGCAGGAGGCCGGCGGCGTAGGCCGCGGCGAAGCACAGGGCCGTGGGGAGCACGAGGGCGAGGTCGAGTGCGACGAAAATGAGGTGTCCGACTACCTGCCGGGTTACTGCCTGACCGGGTACTACCGTTCCGTCCACACGGAGCCGTGCAACGCCACGAAGGACGGTACGAACTGGTGGGAGCGCTGGTACGAGATCAGCACACCCACCGGATGGGGGAGGGCCCGCAGGCGTTCAATGCTCGTGTCGGACAGCCGGGTTCAGGCGATGAGCAGGCGCAGGCCCAGCTCTGCCGCGTCGAGGGCGGCGAGTTCGCCGTTGCGTTCGGCCCAGCGGCCCGAGGAGAGGTCCTCGCGCAGTGCGGCCACCGCCCGCTGCTCCGCCTGCGGCCCGACCCTGGTCCACACCGACACCGCGCGGCGCACGTGCTCGTCCAGGTACGCCTCGGGACGGCGCCAGTGGGCCTCGAAGAAGCCGTCGGCGCAGTCCCACGGGATGAGCACCGGCTCGAGGCGGGCCCCGATCGCGCCGGCCAGCTCGGTCACCGCCGGTCGGTCGGCGACCAGGCCGGCGACCTCGGGCAGGTAGTCGCGGCTGAGCCAGAACCGGTTGCGCCAGCCGACGTCCGTGGAGTCGTGCGTGAACACCACCACGCGGCGGGCCACGCGCTGCATCTCGCGCAGCCCGGCGATCGGGTCGTCCCAGTGATGGATGGTGCTGAACGCCATCGCGGCGTCGAAGGACTGGTCCTCGAACGGGAGGCGCTCCGCACTGGCGGCCACGCACGGCGCCGCACCCGCGGGGCGCTGTGCCCGCATGACCGCCGACGGTTCGACCGCCGTGACGTCGCGGTCCGGGGGCTCGTAGGAGCCCGTGCCGGCGCCGACGTTCAGTACCGTCCGCGCATCCCCGAGCGCATCCCAGACCTGCGCGGCGATCCGCGGCTCGGTGCGCCGCGTCGCCGGGTAGGCGGACCCGATGGCTTCGTACAACTGCGCGCCGAACACCTTCAGTTGCTCCTCCGGTGTCGTCCTGATCCCCATGGCCCGCGCCTCCAGTTCCTTGTCGATGGCCGTCACCATGCCGGCAGCGCGGTCGCGCTGTTCCAGCAGCAGGCCGCGCAGCCGGTGCAGGTGCGCGACCGCATCGGTGGTCGGGTCGTCCACCAGATCCGCGATCTCGCGCAGTCCGAAACCCAGCCGCCGATAGGCGAGCACCTCCCGCAGCCGCTCCACGTCATTTGCCGAGTAGGCCCGGTACCCGGCCGCGCTCCGCGCGGACGGCTGTACGAGGCTGATCTCGTCATAGTGGTGCAGCGTGCGGACGCTCACACCGGCCAGCTCGGCCACACGTCCTACGGTCAGGTGCTCTTCCATGCCAGAGACAATGCGGCATGACGCCACGTGAGGGTCAAGCAGCGGTCCCGCCGCTCGTTGGAGGCGGGGACGGTGCCCTCCCGGATGAGGAACCGGATGAGGAACTGGCTGGTGGCGGCTGGTGGGGTTCCGGACGGTGAGGCAGCGGGCCGGACTTCGGGTCGAGCAGCGTGCCGTTCGGCTGCGGACTCCACTGCTGGGCACCGGTTCCGTTGCAGGCAGGTGGGCAGGGCAACGGGTCCGACCGC
Organism: Kitasatospora sp. NBC_01302; assembly: GCF_035976515.1. Lineage (NCBI taxonomy): Bacteria > Bacillati > Actinomycetota > Actinomycetes > Kitasatosporales > Streptomycetaceae > Kitasatospora > Kitasatospora sp. NBC_01302. Next base: position 863,634 of record NZ_CP108404.1, on the reverse strand, counting down.
GGCAACCCTGGTTCCGGTTTCGCCAGGAGGGCAGCGGCGGGTGTGGCCGTCGGGGGCCGGGGCAGACGAGGGTGGCCGAAGTCCGGGCCCGACGTCCTGGGAGGTCGTGATGAGCAAGCCGGTGCCGTACCGGATCGGAGCCGAGGTCCACTGCGAAGGAGGCGGCGACTGCGGGCGCCTGGAGCGGGTGGTGATCGATCCGCTGGCGGGCCAGGTCACCCACCTGGTGGTCGGCGACCGCCTGGTGCCCGTCGAGCTGATCGAACCGCTCGACGCGGTCGGAGAGCCCGCGAGCGGCCACCGCGCGGCAGCGCCCGACGAGGTCATCCGGCTGCGCTGCACGCCGGAGGAGGTCGACCGGCTGGAGCCCGCCGAGGAGACCCGCTACCTGCCCGGCGGCGTCAACCGCTTCGGCTACAACCCCAACGAATCGCTGCTGCTGCCCTACTACGGCCTGGGCGTGGGCGGCGCCGGCCTGGCGCCCGCACTGCTGACGCAGGACCCCGGGCCGACGCTGGTCGCGCAGGAGCGGATACCGCCCGGCGAGGTGCAGATCCGGCACGGCGACCGGATCGAGGCCACCGACGGTGCGATCGGCCGGGTCCAGGGCCTGGTGATCGACCAGCAGGACCACAGCGTGACGCACGTGCTGCTCCAGGAGGGGCACCTGTGGGGCCGCAAGACCGTGGCGATCCCGATCCGGGAGACCTACTGGAGCGGCGGCGTGGTCAAGGTGCGTCTGACCAAGTCCGAGCTGGGCGAGCTCCCGCCGGTCGAGCTGGACCCCGGTGCGACCACGGGCTGACCGCCGGCCGACCGCCGACCGCCGACCGCCGACCGACCACGGGCCGACCGCGACGCGCGGGCGACGGCAGCAGGTTGACGCGGCATCCGGGCGGCGGCATCATGGCGAACTGCGTGGCCTACGCCGAACCTCCCGCGACCGTCCCCAGCACGGTCTCCCAGTGGAGGCAAAGGGACCAGCGTCTCAGGTCGCTGTTGCAGCCCGTTCGCCTCGGGCGGGGTTGCTGGGGAGCCGTCGCCCCGGGGCGTGGAAGGCCGCAGTGACAGACCGATGACAATCCACAAGAACTTCAAGCGCCAGGTGCGCGCCCGTGCCGCCAGGACCGGCGAGTCCTACACCGCCGCGCTGCGACACTTCCGGCCGGCGCCGTCCGGGGCCCTCGCGCCGGACCTGCGCACCCCCGGGAGCGTGCGGCTCGCCGTCGCGCAGACCCCCGTCCGGGAGGATCCCCGCGACGCCGACGCGCTGCGCGCCAGCGGCCGCCAGGTCCGCGCCCTGATGCGCGAGGCCAGTGCCCGGGGCGCGCGGATCGTGCACTTCCCGGAGGGCGCGATCTGCTTCCCGCACAAGCTCGTCATGTCCGTCCACGGCCCCGAGGCGGTCGGCCCGGCGGACTGGGAGCGGTGCCGCTGGCCGGTGCTGCAGGAGGAGCTGGCCGCGATCGCGCAGCTGGCCCGCGAACTGCGGCTGTGGACGGTGATCGCCTCGGTGCACCGCCTGACCGGGCCGCACCGCCCGCACAACAGCCTGTACGTCGTCTCCGACCGCGGCGAGGTCGTCACCCGGTACGACGAGCGCCTGCTGTCGAACACCAAGGTCTCGTACCTGTACTCGCCGGGCACCGCGCCGGTGACCTTCGAGGTCGACGGCGTGCGCTTCGGCTGCCTGCTCGGCATCGAGATCCACTACCCGGAGCTGTTCGCCGAGTACGAGCAGCTCGACGTCGACTGCGTGCTGTTCTCCAGCACCGGTGTCCGGCCCGGCAACGCCGCCGCCCAGGCCCAGGGGCACGCCGCGGCCAACAGCTACTGGGTCAGCTTCTCGGTGCCGACCGAGCACAGCGCCACCGCGCCGTCCGGGGTCATCGCCCCGAACGGCGACTGGCTCGAACGCTGCCCGGCCGACGGGTCGCCGTCGGTGGCGGTGGTGGACCTCGACGACGGCGCCGAGGCCGCCGCCGAGGCGGTGACCCACGCGCGCCCTTGGCGTCGCCGCTCGCGCGCGGGCCTCTACGCCCCGCACCAGGTGTCGGATCCGCGGAGCGAGGACCGCACGGCCGCCTTCTGACGGTCGTTCACGTAGGGTACGAGCGATGGTGAGGGTGTCCGGGACCGTCCTGCCCGGACCGGTCCCGGACACCCTTGGTCAGATCTCAACCGATGGGGGGTCGGTGCCGGGTGGGTGCCGCACGAGAGCACGTCGATCGGTCAACTGCCGCGCGGCGGGCGGCCCACGGCGCCGTCGCCGGCTCGCTGGCGCTGCGCGGCGATCACGAGCTGCGTGAACTCGTCGACGGGGCACAGCCATTGGGTTCCGGCATCGGCGGCAGAACGGCGCTGCTCCAGGTGGCGGGCACCCCGGTCTTCGTGAAGCTGGTGCCGCTCACCGCCCTGGAGACGCGGCCGGAGCACACCCGGTCCACCGCGAACGTGTTCTCGCTGCCGGCCTTCTGCCACTACGGCATCGGCAGCCCCGGCTTCGGGGCCTGGCGCGAGCTCGCGGTGCACACCATGACCACCGACTGGGTGCTCGCGGGAGAGCACCCGGGATTCCCGCTGACCTACCACTGGCGGGTACTGCCGAACACCACGGCGCCAGGCCTGCCGGAGGACCTGGCCGACGTAGCGAAGACCGTTGCCTACTGGGGCGGTGGGCCGGAGGTCCGCGAACGGCTCGAGGCCCTGCGGCAGGCACCGGCGCACCTCGCGCTCTTCCTGGAGTACCTGCCGCAGACCCTGGGCCACTGGCTGGGCGAACGACTGCGGGCGGGCGGACCGGCCGCCGACCGCGCCTGCGCCATGGTGGAGCGGGAGTTGGCGTCCGTCACCTCGTTCATGCACGCGCGCGGGCTGCTGCACTTCGACGCGCACTTCGAGAACATCCTGACCGACGGCCGGCGGCTGTACTTCGCCGACTACGGCCTCGCGTTCTCCTCCCGCTTCGAACTGGAGCCGCCGGAGGCCGAGTTCTTCGAGCAGCACCGGAGCTACGACCGCTGCTACACCATCACCCACCTGGTGCACTGGCTGGTCACCCACCGGTACGGCCACCGGGGGGACGAGCGCGACGCACTGATCCGCGCCTTCGCCGAGGGCGAGCCGCCGCAGGGCCTCCCCGGCGGGGTGGCGGCGCTGCTGACCCGGCACGCGCCGCTCGCCACGGTGATGTCCGCGTTCTACCGCCGCCTCCAGCGGGAGGACCGAAAGGCCCCCTACCCGCTGGAGCAGATCCGCCGCACGGCAGGGGAGGTCCTGTCGTGACCGCCGAAGGGATACCCATGGACATCGGCCCCGCCGCGCCGGCCAGGCCCGCGCCCCCCGTGGACCCGGAGCTGGCTCCCGTGCTGGCTTCCTTCGGGGAGCTGCTGGAGAAGCCGCTCACCCCGGAGAACCTCGCGGCCAGGCAGCACCAGGATGCCACGTCCCGGCCCTGGCCGACGCTCCAACAGCTGCAGGAGGACGGCCGGTTCGAGGTCGCGCAGCTGCGGGCGCCGGGCGTCGCGGACGGGCCGGAGGTCCGCCTGGTCAGCGCCCGGCCCGCGGGGGCCACCGGCCCGCTGCCGCTCGTCTACTACCTGCACGGCGGCGGCATGATCATGGGCAACGCCTGGGCCGTGCTGCCGGGGGTGCTGCGCGAATGGGCGCAGCCGCTGGGGCTCGCGGTCATCTCCGTCGAGTACCGCCTGGCGCCGCAGACGCGCTACCCCGGCCCGGTGGAGGATTGCTACGCCGGACTGCGCTGGGCGGCCGAGCACGCGGCCGAACTCGGCATCGACGCCGAGCGCATCATCATCGCGGGCAAGAGCGCGGGCGGCGGACTCGCCGCCGCGCTCGCCCTGCTGACCCGCGACCGCGGCGGGCCGGTGCCGATCGGCCAGTTGCTGCTGAGCCCGATGCTCGACGACCGCGGCGCCACCTTCTCCAGCCACCAGATGGCCGGCCGTGACCTGTGGGACCGCACCTCCAACGCCACCGCGTGGCAGGCCCTGCTGGGCGACCGCTACGGCGCCGCCGACCTGCCGCCCTACGCGGCCCCCGCCCGCGCCACCGACCTGTCCGCGCTGCCCCCGGCCTACCTGGAGGTGGGCTCGGCCGAGACCTTCCGGGACGAGGTCGTGGCCTACGCCAACACGCTCTGGCAGTGCGGCGGCGAGGCCGAACTGCACGTCTGGTCGGGCGCGTTCCACGGCTTCGACGCCCTCGCCCCGCAGGCCGCGCTCACCCGCGACGCCCGCGAGGCCCGCTCCCGCTGGCTGCGGCGCCTGCTCGGGCGGTGAGCCCGGGGCCCCGGTGCTCCAGCCGGACACGGTCGGTCGATCCGAGGTCCGTCGTCGCACTCGGGAACACGCGGGTCATGTCACGGTAAGTGACTTCTCGCTCACTGGATCGTAGCCTCGGCTTGACCATGAAAGTCGGCTCACGCCGCCGCCCGCGAGGCCGGCCGGAGGCGTCCGGCGTCCAGTGAACGGGAAACCTGATGAGAGCCTGGCTACGGGCAGTCACTGCGGCTGCCCTGACGACCCTCCTTGCCACCGCGGGGCTGAGCGTGCAAGGGGCCACCGCCGCGGCCGGACCCGATGGGGACCGCGCGGCGCGGTGCGCGCCCGGGGTGGCGGTGGGCCCGGACGGGGCCGACTTCTACGAACCGCCGTCACCGCTGCCCAGCGGCCAACATGGTGACCTGATCTGGGCTCGTCGCATCGACGGGCCCGGGCATGCGCGGGCGTGCAAGATCCTCTACCTGTCGACGCTGCACGACGGCACGCCGGTCGCCGTCTCCGGTCTGGTCGTCTGGCCGGACGGGCCGGCGCCGTCGGGCGGGCGGAACGTGGTGGCGTGGGCCCACGGGACCGTCGGTGGCCCGCGGCAGTGCGCGCCGTCGGCCGCGCCGGATCCGGCCCGGAACCTCGACGACTACTTCAGCTACCAGAGCCCGTTCGGGATCGATGTCGGGGTTCCGGCACTGACCGACTTCCTCGGTGCCGGTGACGTGGTGGTGGCGACCGACTACCAGGGGCTGGGGACGCCCGGCGTCCATCAGTACGTGGTCGGTGCGACCGAGACGCACAACGTGCTGGACTCGGTCACCGCGGCGCAGCAGCTCCGCACGGCGCACGCGGGCAAGCGGGTGGCCGTGCTGGGCTGGTCGCAGGGCGGCGGTGCCGGGCTGTTCGTCGCCCAGTACGGCCCGGCCTACAGCCCGGACCTCGACCTGGTCGGCGTGGCCGCGCTCGCGCCGGCGGCCGACCTCGGTCCGCAGTTCGCCGGACTCGTGCCGCCCGGTCCGCGCAACGAGTCCTCGGAGGCGCACAACGCCGCGCTGCGGATCAACGTCTACCGGGGGTTCCTGGCGGCCTACCCCGAACTCCGCGCGACCGACGTGCTGCAGGAGGCCGGGCTGCAGGCGCTGGCGGGCGACGGAGTCGCGTGCATCGAGCACTTCGCCGACGTGATCCAGAACAACGTGGCCGACGAGCACCAGTTGGACACCCTGTTCAAGCCGGTGCGCGACGTGCCGCAGGCGTGGAGCAACCGCTTCCACGAGAACACCCCGGGGTACGCCACCACCGTGGCTCCGGTGCTGGTCATGCAGGGGACGGCCGACACGGTCATCAACCCGCACTCCACCGAGCAGTACATCAGGCGGGCCTGCACGTTCGGCCGGCCGGTCGAGTACACGACCTACCAGGGCGCGACCCACAACACGATCCCGTTCGAGGCGCAGCAGGAGTACCTGGCGTGGATCGCCGACCGGTTCGCCGACGGTACCGCTCCCTCGAACTGCTGATCCACAGGCCGTAGTACGGCCGGAGTGTGCCGCGCACGAGGTGCACCGGCTCACGGGTTCCGAGAACCCGTGAGCCGGTGCACCTCGTCACGTCCCCGGCGCAGGACGCCGGGGATCAGGCGCGCAGCATCAGCAGCACCAGCGCCGCCGACCAGCTGAAGTTGGTGGAGTTGCGCCCCGCGCCGGTCAGCGGGTCGTAGTTCTCCCGCAGCGGGCCGTCGCTGCTCAGCCCCTCGGCGGTCGCCAGCAGGCGCTCGGTCAGTTGCGCGGCGTCCTGGTGCCAGCCGTAGCGGCGCAGACCGGTCAGGGCGAAGTAGCTCTGGTCGATCCAGGACAGGCCGCGCCAGTAGCCGGCCGGGTCGAAGAAGGCGGAGCTGCGGGCGACGGTCGGGAACGGCATCGCGGTGCCGAACTCGCCGGGGGCGAGCAGCAGGGCGCGGACCGCTCGGGCCTGGGCGGGGGAGGCGGTGCCGGACCAGAGCGGGACGGCGCCCTCGATGCCGCGGCCACGGGCGGTGAGGCGGGCGCCGGTGGTCAGGTCGGTGTCGTGGAACCAGCCGGTGGCCTGGTCGAACATGGTGTCGCGGACGGCCCGGTCGATCGCCTGGGCCTGGCCGCGCAGCCGGGCGGCGGTCGGTGCGTCGCCCAACTCGGCCGCGATGGCGGCCAGGTGGCGGTGGTCGGCGGCCTGGTAGGCGTTCAGGTCGACGGAGCGCTGGGTCAGGGACCAGCCCAGCAGGGTGCCGTCCTTGCCGTGGTTGGCGACGACGCCGGCGCCGAGGGCCGCGTCGAAGCGCGGGGCGTTGTCCATGCCCGACTCCCAGGCCGCGGCCTGGCGGCAGTCCTCGGGGGTGGCGTTGGCCGGGTCCACCGTGGCGCCGTACTCGCACAGGCCCTCGCCGTCGTGGTCCCGGTCGCGGTACCACCACTGCTGGTAGGCGGTCAGCTTGGGCAGCAGCTCGTGCAGGAACGCGCGGTCGCCGCCGCGCCGGTAGACCTCCCAGACCGCCCAGGAGGCCAGCGGGGGCTTGGAGTTGCGCTCGTTCCAGTTGCCGCCGCCGGTGCTGGGGTCGTTGTAGAAGATGCAGTCCGGGACCATGCCGGCGTCCGCGGGACGGTCGGACCAGTCGGGGGCGATCTGGTGGTCGAACATCGCCCGGATCTGGTCGGCGGCCAGGGCGGGCGCGAAGACGGCGGTGCCGACGGCCTGCTTCCAGGTGTCCCAGGCCCAGGCGCCGTTGAACCACTTGTTGGAGAGCGAGGGCGTGACCGCGTCGTGCCGGATCTGCCCGGCCGGGCTGCGCCAGTTGGTGACCAGCGTCTGGACGCACTTGACGGCCGTGCGCGCCCGCGCGGCCGGGACGCCCTCGGTGGCCCGGGCGAGGTAGCCGGCCCAGCGCGCGGCGCCGGCCGCCACGACCGCCTCCGGTGCGCGCAGTGCGGCGTCGGCCTCGGTGACGGCGCGGGCGTACTCGGCGTCGGTGAAGGTGTAGCTCTCGGTCCAGTCCAGGGTGTGCTCGGCACCCGCTACCAGCCTTACGGAGTCGGCCAGTTCGGTGCGGTAGCCGTCACCGCTGAGGGTGGTGCGCACCGGGTCGAGGTGGCGGACCTCGAAGCGCTCGGTGCCGTCGGTGAGGTAGTCCCAGGTCTGCCGCACCCGGGCGAACCGGACGCCGACGCCGCGCTCGGCCGCGACCAGCGTCGGCGCGTCGTGCTGCGGGGCGTCGGCCGGGCGCAGCAGCGTGCCGCTCCAGGCGATCGCCAGGGTCCGCTCGCCCGGGCCGCCGTTGACCAGCCGGGCCCGGACCAGGGCGGTGCGGTTGCCGGCGAAGCGCAGTTCGAGGGTGAGCGCGAGCCCGCCGCCCAGCTGGTAGGACTGCCGTAACAGGCCCGGCAGGGACTGGAGTCGGGGCGCGCCGCCCGCGGTGAGGTCCAGCGCCCGGCCCTGCTCGCTCACCAGCAGGCGGCTGAAGCCGTCGCTGAGCCACCAGGGGTACTCCTGGGCCAGGTGGAGCGGGCCGGTGAAGCCGCCGAGGGGGTCCTGCGGGCGCGGCAGGGCGTAGGCGTGCCAGGCGCCGAGGTCGGCGAAGACGTTGATCGGGTTGTTGTCGGCGGCGTCGCCGGGGTAGGCCTGGGTGGGGGTGCCGTGCAGGTCCAGCACATCGGCCCAGCGCTCGTCGGCAGCGGCAGCGGCAGCGGCATCGGGACCGGCAGCGGCATCAGGACCGGCAGCAGCCTCAGCGGCCGGGGCCCCGAGCGCACCGGCCATGGTGAGGGCGACCCCGGTGGCGGTGGTTCCGGCCAGGAAGTGACGGCGGTTCAGCGGGCTCATGAGCGCTCCTCGGCGGGTGTGGGCAGCGGAACGCGGACGACGGCGGCGCCGAGCGGGTCCAGGCTCACGCCCCCGCTGACGTCCGCGCCGGTGAGCAGGTCGGTCCCGCCGGCCAGCGGGACGTGGCAGGCGGCCGGGCGGTGGTTGAGCAGGAACAGGTAGTCGGTCCCGTCGGCGGCCCGGCGGCGGGTGGCCTCGACGCCGTCGGGCAGGCCCGCCAGCTCCGGGGCCACCCCGGCCTCGGCGATCGGCAGGTCGAGCACCGACCCCACGTCGGCGGTGCCGAGCCGGCAGCTCAGGTACCACGCGCCGCCGCGGCCGTGGCGGCGCCTGGTGACGGCGGGCAGGCCGGCCAACTCGCCCTCGGTGTAGTACGCGAGGGCCTCGGCCCCCGCCAGCTCGAGCCACTCGCTCCAGTGCACCGCCTGCAGCTCGCGCTCCCCGAACCGCACGGCCGTCGCCGCTCCGTCCGGGATCGGCCAGTGCTCGTCCACGACGACGCCCAGCAGCGGGCGCAGCGGTCCCGGGTGGCCGCCGGGGTGGATGTGGTCGTGCCGGTCGCTGATCCCGCTGAACGGACCGCAGACCAACTGGCCGCCCGCCGCCACGAAGGCGGTGAGCCGCTCGGCGGTGGCGGTGTCGAGCAGGTACAGGTTGGGGGCCAGCAGCAGCCGGTGGCCGTCCAGCTCGCCGGTGGGCGGCACGAAGTCCACGGTGATGCCGCGCTCGTACAGTGCCGCGTACCAGGGCCGGAGCAGGTCGGGCCAGCGCAGCCGGGCCGAGGGGTGGTCGTCCAGCTCCAGTGCCCACCAGCTGTCCCAGTCGAGCAGCACGGCCGCCCGCCCGCGGATCCGGCTGCCGGCGATCTCGCCCAGCCGGCGCAGCTCGGCGCCCAGGTCGACGGTCGCCCGCCAGCCGCGCGAGGCGGTGCCCCGGTGCGGCAGCATCGCGCTGTGGAACTTCTCGGCACCGGCCACCGAGGCGCGCCACTGGAAGTGCAGCACCCCGTCGGCGCCCCGGGCCAGCGCCTGCAGCGACCAGAGCCGGTACAGGGCGGGCGGTTTGGGCAGGTTGACCGGCCGCCAGCTGACGGCGGACGGCGCCTGCTCCATCAGCAGCCAGGGTCGGCCGCCCTTGAGCGAGCGCATCAGGTCGTAGTTCATCGCCGCGGTCACGTGGGCGCGCGGGTCGGCGGGGTCGGGGTAGGAGTCGTCGGAGACCAGGTCCTCGTGGCGGCTCCACTCCCAGTAGTCCAGCGACTTGAGCATCGACATGAAGTTGGTGGTGACCGGCACGCCGGGCGAGACCTCGTCGAGGACGGCCTTCTCGGCGCGGTACAGCGCCAGCAGCGCGTCCGAGCCGAACCGGCGCCAGTCAAGGAGCTGGGTCGGGTTGACCGGACCGGGCGCGGTGCGCGGCGGCTCGATCTCCGCGAACCGCCCGTAGTGCTGCGACCAGAAGGCCGTGCCCCAGCAGCGGTTGAGCTCCGCGATCCGCCCGCCGTACCGCTCGCGCAGCCAGCGGCGGAAGGCGGCGGCGGAGTCGGGGCAGAAGCACTCCGTGACGTGGTCGCCGTACTCGTTGTGGACGTGCCACAGCACGGGCGCCGGATGGCCGTGGTAGCGCGCGGCCAGTGCCCGGGTGAGCCGGACGGCGGCGGCCCGGTAGACGGGGGAGGAGGGGCAGTAGTGCTGGCGCGAGCCGAACTCCAGCCGCACCCCGTCCGCGGTGACCGGCAGCAGCTCGGGGTGGGCGCGGACCAGCCAGGCGGGTGGCGAGGCGGTGGCGGTGGCCAGGTCGACGGCGACGCCGTGCGCGTGGCAGCGGTCCAGCAGCCGGTCCAGCCAGCCGAAGTCCCAGCTGTCGGCGTCGGGTTGGAGCCTGGCCCAGGCGAAGACGCCGACGGTGACCAGGTTGACCCCGGCCTGCGCCATCAGCTCCAGGTCCTCCGCCCAGACCTCCTCGGGCCACTGCTCGGCGTTCCAGTCCCCGCCGTACAGCAGGCCGGGGACCCGGGTGAGGGCGGCCGGGCGGGCCGCACCGTCGTTCACCGTGCCGCCGGCCGGGGGCCGTTGAGGCCGTCGGAGCCGTTGGGGTCATCGGGGTCGTCAGGGCTGTCGGGGTCGTCCGGGCCGCTCCCCGGCCGGACGGCCGTGACGACGTAGTAGTCCAACAGCCCGCTCCGGTAGGCGTGCAGGAAGTTGCGCGGCCAGCTGCCCGGCTCCCACCAGCGGGAGAGCCAGCGGTCCCACCCGGCCCACACCTGCGGCCCGATCGACTCGACGCGCACCTGGGTGAGCCCGGCCGCCGTGAAGGCCTGTGCGAGCGCGGCCACCGGCCGGGCGATGTCCAGGCCGCCCGCGAACGTCTCCAGCAGCTTAGCGAGTTCGCCCGGCCGGTCCGGCCCGTCGTCGACGGTGAAGAAGCTGGTGACGACCGCCCGCCCGCCCGGGCGCAGCACCCGCGCGGCCTCCGCGGCGAAGGCGGTCAGATCCGGGAAGTGCTGGGCGGCCTCCACACTCACGACGGCGTCGAACCCGCCCGCCCCCGACGGCATCTGCTCCGCCGCCCCCTGGACGAACCGCAGCCGCTGCGGCTCGCGCTCCAGCAGACCGGCGTGCGCCGCACGGGCCCGGCGCAGCTGCTCGGGGTGGATGTCCATGCCGGTGACCTCGCCGGGGCCGTACTCCCGCAGCGCCAGCGCGCAGCCCATCCCGAGCCCGCAGCCCACCTCCAGCACCCGCCGCTCGCGCAGCGGCCCGGCGGCGTCCAGGACCAGCCGGTAGAGGTCCTCCTGACTGCGGATCCGCTCCGCCTCGCCGAGCGGGAGAGCCAGATCGATGCCCCGCCAGTAGCCGAAGTTGATGAACCCGCCGGCGAAGATCTGCAGCCCGCCCAGGTCGGCCGGACCGTACGTCTCCCGCACCACGGGCCGCATGGCGGGGCAGTCCCGCCCCGTCTCGTCGGTCATGTCTCGCACCCTCCTGACAGCGCACACCGTCACTTGTGCGCCCCTCGTCACGGCACCGCCGTCCGACCGTGACAACGCCGCGCACGGCCGTCCGGTGACGAGCTTCATCCTCCGTGAGGGACACGTGCTCCTTCAAGTGGCCGAACGCACCCGCCGTGCCGTCAGAAGCCCCTAGACTCCGGTGAAGTGAGCACCCCGCGCCCGGCAGCAGACATCCGCGAGGTCCCCGAGGGGCACCTGGGCCGGGCCCTGGACCTCGCCTCGCTGGTCTTCCACGAGAGCTACGACACGGAGCAGCGCGACCGGTACCGCAAGCTGCTGCGCCGCTGCGACCGGCTCGGCGCTTACGCGGACGGCCAGGTGGTGGGCCTGCTCGCCGCCCACCGGCTGCGGCTCTCCGTCCCCGGCGGCCAACTGCCCTGCGCCGGGCTGACCTTCGTCTGCGTGGCGCCCACCCACCGCCGGCGCGGGGTGCTCTCCGCGATGCTCGCGCAGCTGTGGCGCGACTGCGCCGCCCAGGGGCGCCCGCTCGCCGCGCTCTGGGCCTCGGAGGCCGCCATCTACGGCCGCCACGGCTTCGGTGCGGCCACCCACCTGACCACGCTGGAGATCGACTCCACCCGGCCGCTCGCCCTGCGCCTGACCCCCGACCCCGGGCCGCTGCGCCTGCTGGACGCCGCCGAGGCCCCCGGCCTGCTCGGCCCCCACTACGAGGCGAGCCGCTCCCGGCGCGCCGGGCGGCCCGCCCGCGACCGCCTCTGGTGGCGCGAACAGGTGCTGCCCGAGGAGGACGAGGACGACGACGAACTCGGCCCGCCACGGATCGTGGTCTCGGGCCGGGAGCCGTACGCCGGCTACGCGATCTACCGCACCCGCGGCGGCGACGAGGACAACGGCACCCCCGGACTCGTCGAGGTCCACGAGCTGGAGAGCGACAGCGCTGCCGTGGCGGCCGCCCTGTGGAGCTACCTCGCCGGTCTCGACCTGACCGGCCGGGTCCGCGCCTGGGGCCGCCCGGCCGACGACGTCCTGCCGCTGATCAGCGCCGACCGCGACCAGGTGCGGATCACCCGGCAGTTCCCGGCGCTCTGGCTGCGCCTGGTGGACGTGCGCGCGGCCCTGACCGCCCGCGACTGGGCCGCGCCCGTCGACCTCGTCCTCGAGGTGCGCGACGAGGCGGTCCCCGCCAACCACGGCCGGTTCCGCCTGACCGCCGGCCCGGCCGGCGCTGCGGGCGCTGTCCGGGACGGCAACCGGTACGAGCCGACCACCGACCCCGCCGACCTCGTGCTCGACGTCCGCGACCTGGCCGCCTGCTACCTCGGCGACACCGGGCTGCACCCCCTGGTGCGGGCCGGACTCGTCACCGAACGCACGCCGGGCGCGGCCCGACGCCTCGACGCCGCGCTGCGCACCGAGCTGCTGCCGTTCACCCACGACGAGTTCTGACGCGTAGGCGGCCTCGGCGAGGCGCTCCCAGCCCACGCTGCCGTTCACCCACGACGAGTTCTGACCCGGGGAGGTCCGAGGTCGCTACCGGTGGGGCGGCGGGATGGTCGCGATGCCGGGGGAGGGTTCGGGCCACACCAGCAGCACGGGGCAGGGCGCGTGGTCGACCACGAAGCGGCCGGCCGGGCCGAGGCTGCGCGGGCCCAGGTGGCTGCGGTCGCCGTCGCGGGCGAGGATCAGCAGCTCGGCTCCGTCGGCCGCCGCGACCACCTCGCGTTCCACCCGCCCGCTGCGCGCCACCCGGGTGCAGTCGCGGCCCAGGCGTTCGGCGGCGGCGTCCAGGAGTCGGCGGGCACCGGCCGCGGCGAGGTCCGCCACCCGGTTGCCGGGGTCGCTGCCCCAGCCCTCGGCCGGGCGGTGCGCGCCGGGGTGCCCGCCAGGGTGATCGCCGGGGTGGCGACGGGCGTGGCCGCCGGGGTGGCCGCGTCCGAGGAGCCCGGCGAACGCGCCGTGTGCGGCGCCGGGGACGTCGTCGTCGCTGACGTGGAGCAGCACGATCGCGGCGTCGGCCGGGGCGTGGGCGCGGGCGGCGTCCACGCAGGCGGGCCAGGTGCCCTCGGTGATCCAGACGACGACGTCCACGGCGGCTACCCTCCGACGATCTGCAGTGCCCCCCACAGTGCCACCACGGCCAGGGCCAGGGCAGTGGGCACGACGAGCAGACCCAGCCGGCTGAACTCGCCCAGGTTCACCTCGGTGTCGTGCTCGCGCACGATGCGCCGCCACAACAGGGTGGCCAGTGAGCCGGCGTAGGTGAGGTTCGGACCGATGTTCACCCCGAGCAGGACCGCCAGCACCGCACCGGGGCCCGACGCGGCGGCCAGCGGCAGCAGCACCAGGGTGGCGGGCAGGTTGTTGATGACGTTCGCCAGCACGGCCGACAGGACGGCGGTGCCCAGCAGCGCGGGCAGCGCGGTGCCGTGCGGCACGAGGTGCGCGAGCGCGCCGGCCAGCCCGTTGTCGACCACCGCCCGCACCACGATGCCGAGCGCCAGCACGAACGCCAGGAACGGCACGGCCGCGGAGCGGACGATCGCGCGCGGCGTGGTGCGGCGCTGGGCCAGGGCGCGGGCGGCGAGCACCAGGGCGCCGGCCAGCGCGGCCCAGGCGGGGTCGATGCCGAGCGCGGAGGTCAGCACGAAGCCGGCCAGCGTGCCGGCCACCGTGACCAGGGCGAACAGCGGCATCTGCGGTGCCGCGCCGGCGGTCGGGGCCTGGGCGCCGGCGTCGAGATCGGTGGCGAAGAACCGGCGCAGCACCACGTACTCGACCCCGATGGCGACCAGCCACGGCAGCACCATCAGCGCGGCGAAGCGGGTGAAGCTCAGCCCGCTGGCGGTGAAGGCGAGCAGGTTGGTGAGGTTGGAGACCGGCAGCAGCAGCGAGGCGGTGTTCGACAGGTGGGTGCAGGCGTAGACGTGCGGCTTGGGGCGGGCACCGAGCCGGGCGGCCGTGGCGAAGACCACCGGGGTCAGCAGCACCACGGTGGCGTCCAGGCTCAGCACCGCCGTGATCACCGAGGCGACCACGAACACTTGTACGAGCAGGCTGCGGGGCTGCCCCGCCGCGGTCCGGGCCATCCAGGCCCCGCAGGCCTGGAACAGCCCCTCGTCGTCGCAGAGCTGGGCCAGCACCAGGACGGCCGCCAGGAAACCGATCACCGGACCGAGCCGGGCGGCCTCGCTCGCCGCGTGCGCCGGGGAGATTGCGCCGGTCGCGACGACGATGCCCGCGGCGGGCACCGCGACCACCGCCTCCGGCAGGCCCCACGGGCGGATCACCGCAGCGGCCAGCAGCAGCGCCAGCAGGCCGACCGACAGGGCTTCGGCGAGCGACGTGTTCAGGATTTCCTCGTTTCCGGTGGATCGGACGTGCGGTGGACTGGACGTGCGGTGGACTGGACGTGCGGTGGGTCGGGCGTTGCGGTCGATCGGACGTGCGGTGGATCGGGCCCGGGCGTGGAGCGGTCAGTGCTCGCCGAGGAAGATCTCGTGTACCTCGCGGACCGCGTAGTACACCAGCACGTAGCCGGCCGCCGGGTCGGCCCACCACCAGCCCAGCGCACTGTTGAGGACCAGACCGAGCAGCACGGCCGCGGCCAGCAGGCCGTCGACCAGGGTGACCCTGCCCTCGGTCCGCAGCACCGGGTTGTCCAGCGCGCGGCCGGTCCGGGCCTTGCCCGCGGCCAGCGCGAACATCACGGCGGCGGTCACCGCGGTCCAGGCGATGCCGAGCGAGGAGTGGCGCGGGTGGAAGCCGGTGACCAGGACCAGCGTCGACTGCACCGTCAGGTAGAGCGCGAGCAGGCCGAAACCGGCGCCGATCAGCCGCAGCGCCCGCTTCTGGCGCGCCGCGCTGCTGCCCGACAGCTCCCAGACCACCACGGCGGAGGCGCCGATCTCGATCAGCGAGTCCAGGCCGAAACCGGCCAGCGCCACCGAGCGTGCGCCGATCGCCGCGACGGCGAGCACCACGATGCCGATCACGTTCCAGCTCAGGGTGGCCCATTCCAGCGCGAAGCCCCGGCGCACCAGCCGTGCGGTGTCCAGGGGCGCCGGGGGCGAGGTCGTGGTCATGCGCAGGATTCTTCCAGGGCCGGCCGACGGTCCGCGGGGGCGGGGCCGTGCGGCGGCCCGCGGGCGAGGCCCTTCCGTATGCATGCTTGAAGGAGTGTTCATATGTTCCTGTATGGTGAATGGGCCGCTCTGCCCTGCCCGCGCGAAGGAACACCACTGCCATGTCCTCCACCCTGATCGAGCGCCGCGCCCCCGAGCTGGGCGTCGCAGCCGCGAGTGCCGCCCCCCGGCGGCGCACTCGGGTGTTCGCGCTGCCCGAGGCGCGCTGGGCGGCCGCGGCCACCGTGCTCTTCCTGGCCGCGCTGCCGCTCCAGCTGACCGGCGCCCCCACCTGGGCCTGGGGCCCGCTGTACGCGCTGGCCTACGCCACCGGCGGCTGGGAGCCGGCCTGGGCCGGGCTGCAGGCGCTGAAGGAGAAGACGCTCGACGTCGACCTGCTGATGATCGTCGCGGCGATCGGCGCCGCCTCGATCGGCCAGCTGATGGACGGCGCGCTGCTGATCGTCATCTTCGCCACCTCCGGCGCGCTGGAGGCGCTGGCCACCGCCCGCACCGCCGACTCGGTGCGCGGGCTGCTCGACCTGGCCCCCGCAACGGCCACCCGGCTGTCGGCCGACGGCGGCGAGGAGAGCGTGGCCACCGCGGACCTCGCGGTCGGCGACACCATCCTGATCCGCCCGGGGGAGCGGGTCGGCGCCGACGGCCGGGTGCTGGAGGGGGGCAGTGAGGTCGACCAGGCCACCATCACCGGCGAGCCGCTGCCGGTGGCCAAGGAGCCCGGTGACGAGGTGTTCGCCGGCACCCTGAACGGCACCGGCGCCCTGCGGGTCCGGGTCGAGCGCGACGCCGCGGACTCGGTGATCGCCCGGATCGTGCGGCTGGTCGAGGAGGCCTCCGAGACCAAGGCCCCCACCCAGCTGTTCATCGAGAAGGTCGAGCAGCGCTACTCGCTCGGCATGGTCGCCGCCACCCTCGCCGTCTTCGCCGTCCCGCTGGCCCTCGGCGCGACCATGACCAGCGCCCTGCTGCGGGCGATGACCTTCATGATCGTCGCCTCGCCGTGCGCCGTGGTGCTGGCCACCATGCCGCCGCTGCTCTCCGCGATCGCCAACGCGGGGCGGCACGGCGTGCTGGTGAAGTCCGCGGTGGTGATGGAGCGCCTGGGGCAGGTCGACGCCGTCGCGCTCGACAAGACCGGCACGCTCACCGAGGGCACTCCGCGGGTGACCGCCGTGCGCCCGCTGGCCGGCTCGGGTCTGGCCGAGGCGGAGCTGCTGGCCCTGGCCGCCGCAGCCGAGCACCCGAGCGAGCACCCGCTCGCCCGCGCCGTGGTCGAGGCGGCCCGCGCCGGAGCCCCGGCGCTCGCCGCCGCCGAGGAGTTCAGCTCCACCCCCGGCGTCGGCGTGCGGGCGGTCGTCGGCGGCCGGGCGGTCGCGGTCGGCGCCCCCGCCCGGCTGCTGGCGGACGCCGCCCGACCGCTCGGTGGCGCCGCCGCCTCGGCCGCCGGGATCGCGGCGGAGCTGGAGGAGGGCGGATCGACCGCGGTGCTGGTGACGGTGGACGGCGTGCCGGTCGGGGTGCTGGGCATCGCCGACCGCCTGCGTCCGGACGCCGCCGCCACCGTCGGCGCGCTGACGGTCCTGACCGGGGCCGTGCCGATGCTGGTCACCGGCGACAACCCGCGGGCCGCCGCCCGGCTGGCGGCCGAGGTGGGCATCACCGACGTCCGGTCCGGGCTGCTGCCGCAGGACAAGGTCGCCGCCGTCCAGGAGCGGGAGCGGGCCGGCCGCCGGGTGCTGGTGATCGGCGACGGCGTCAACGACGCACCGGCGCTGGCCGCCGCCCACACCGGCATCGCGATGGGCCGGGCCGGCTCGGACCTCGCGCTGGAGACCGCCGACGCGGTGATCGTGCGCGACGAACTCGCCACCGTCCCCACCGTCGTCGCGCTCTCCCGACGAGCCCGCGCGCTCGTCGTGCAGAACCTGGTGATCGCCTCGGTCTTCATCACCGGCCTGGTCGTCTGGGACCTCGCGGGCCGACTGCCGCTGCCGCTCGGCGTCCTCGGCCACGAGGGCTCGACCGTCATCGTCGGTCTCAACGGCCTGCGCCTGCTGCGCGAGGCCGCCTGGACCAAGGCCCGCGCGCAGGGGCACGGGTAGCGCCGACCGGCGCAGCCGTACGGCATGCCGCTCGACGACACGCCGGGAACGCGGACGGTTCCACCCGGATGACCGACCTCCGGGTGCCGCCTGCGTGCTTCCCACCCCGGTCGGCCGTCACGCTGGCCTCCGGCCGCCGACCGCAGGGGCGCCGGACAGCACAGCTGGAGGTGCGCAGTGGAGCAGGGCGAACCGGAAGCCGAGCCGGAGCAGGACACCACCCGACCGGCTCCCCGCGACCTGCTGGCGGGCGGAATCACCGCGCTGTTCAGCGTGCCGGAGGGGATGGCGTACGCGGCGATCGCCGGGCTGGCTCCCGGCAGCGGGCTGAGCAGCGGTGTGCTGCCGGCCATGATGGGCTCGCTGCTGGGCCGCACCCCGCTGATGATCACCACCC
Organism: Kitasatospora sp. NBC_01302; assembly: GCF_035976515.1. Classification (NCBI taxonomy): domain Bacteria; kingdom Bacillati; phylum Actinomycetota; class Actinomycetes; order Kitasatosporales; family Streptomycetaceae; genus Kitasatospora; species Kitasatospora sp. NBC_01302. Next base: position 845,875 of record NZ_CP108404.1, on the reverse strand, counting down.
TGACCAGCGCCATCGCCCTCACCTCGGGCAACGCGCTGCGCCGCGCGCACCTGGACCCGACGCTGCCCGCGAACGTGGCCGCACTCACGCTGCTGGTCGCCGCCGCGATGGCCCTGTTCGCGCTGCTGGGGCTCGGTGCGGTGCTGCGGGGGATCTCGCTCGGGGCGGTGACCGGGTTCTCACTGGGAACCGCGGTCCAGATCATCGCGGGTGCGCTGCGCGAGGCGACCGGCTACCGGGCCCGGCACCACAACCGCCTGCTGCGGCTGGCCTCCTGGCTCGCGCACCCGGGGGCCTGGTCGCACCGCATGACGGCGGTGGCGGTGGCCACCGTGCTGGTCTGGTCCCTGGCCCACGCCGTCAGCCGGCTGCGCGCACTGGCCGTGCTGGTGGCCCTGGTGGTCACCGGGGTGCTGGTGCACGTCGCGGGGATCACGGTCCCGCTGGCCGCCTCGCTGGGCACGGTGCCCGGCGGGCTCCCGCAGCTGACCGTGCCGAACTGGTGGGTGATGCCCCACCTGGTCGGCGGCGCCTGCTCGGTGGCGGCCGTGGCACTGGCCCAGGCCGCCGCGATCGCGCCCGGGAGCCCGGCGGGCGGTCCGGCGGCTGGCGAGCCGGTGGGCCGCCGGGCCGGGCGCCGGGACGTGCTCGCCCAGGCCGCCGCGAACGCGGTCGGAGCCTTCTGCCACGCCCTGCCGGTCGGCGGCTCGCCCTCGCGCACCGCGGTCGCGGTCGCCGCCGGGGCGCGCAGCCGCTGGGCCGGGGTCGCCTCCGGCGTGGTGCTGGCCCTGCTGCTCTGCTTCTTCGGCCGGGTGACCGGGTTCATCCCGCTGGCAGTGGTCGGCGCCCTGCTGATCCTGATCGGCGTCAAGCTGGTGCTCGCGCGCCTGCCCGAGATCGCGCTGGCCTGGCGGCGGGGCTGGCGCGAACGCTCGCTGCTGGTGGTGACCTTCCTGGCGGCCACCCAACTGCCGCTCCAGTACGCCCTGCTGCTCGGCGCACTGCTCTCGGGCGCGGCCCATGCGGTGGGGCTGCTGGTGGGCCACCGCAGGGTGGCGGCCACGGGGTGACCGCCACCGGCCGGTTCGTCGGCCCGCCGTCGGGCCGCCGTCCGCCCGCCGTCGGTCCGTCAGCCGCCGCAGTCGGCGAGGATCCCGTCCCACAGCGCGACCCGCGCCGAGAGCGCCCGGCGGACGGTCTCGGCGCACTGCGTCCAGCGTTCCGTGTCGTCGCCGCAGAGGTCGATCAGCATCTGCATCGCCATCGGGGTGTGCTGCTCGCCGTCCACCTCGATGTGGCGCGCGAGGTAGTCCTTGAAGACGGTCAGCCGGCCGTCCGCGTCCTCGATCCGGATCACCTGCTCGAACATCTCCGGGATCAGGTCCTCGCGGCCGAAGGCGAAGGCCGCGGCCTGACAGTGCACCGGTGTGCTCTGGATGATGTCCCAGGTGACCGCCACGAAGTCGGCGGCCGGGGACGGGATCCCGGCCGACTTCGCCGCCTCCGGCACGCCGGTCCCGGTGCCGATCAGCCGCAGGAAGCCGTCGATCGGCCGGGTGTCGGCCCCGCACCTGGCCATCCCCTCCAGGTAGAGCTCGAAGTGGCTGATGTAGCCGTCGCCGCGTTCGTCGCTCTCCTCGACCAGCACGATCTCGTTGATCAGCCGCCGGCTCGCGGTCGGCCCGCTCGGCACCCACGGGACCTGAACACAGGTCAGCCGCTGCTGCAGGCACTTGAGCAGCGACATGAAGTCCCAGACCGCGAAGACATGGCGCTCCTGGAACGTGCGGACCCGCTCCAGGGAGTCCAGCCTCCGGTAGAGCGGATGGCTGACCACTTCCTGGCGCACCGGCTCGATCGCCTCGCGCAGCGAGGTCAGGCCCGGGTGCGAGCGGTCCCAGTGATAGCGGTCGGAACTCATGGCGGCTCCTGAAGGGTGAGCGGCTCCGTGCGGACTGCCTGCCCGGCACGGAGGTTACGTGTCCGAACTTGCGCTCCAGGCTAAAGGACCACGCCTCGCGAATCCGGCACCACGGACTCCGGCATTCCGCGAAGTCGCCAACCGGGCTTGGTGGAAACGGCGTTGTCGCCGACGGGGGAATCGGCGATCCGCCATGTCCTGTCACTGTAAGTCGTTCATATGATCGACCCAATGACGCCGCGTCAGGCTCGAACTCCGTTGCCCTGAAAGCGCGGTGGCGCCCAGGCGCGGTGCCGCGGGATCATGCGCACCGCGCCGCGGGTGGGAGTGATTGCTACCACGGAACGGCCTCGCCGTGGCGGTCCAGGAACTGCAGCCCCGGGGCGCCGGCCTGGGCTTCGAGGACGTCGACGACGGCTGGGATGCTCTCCTCGGGGGCGAGCGGCGCGTCGGGTCCGCCGAGCTCGGTGCGGTTGTGGCCGGGGTCGATGAGCAGCTTGGTGTGTCCGTCGTCGGCGTGGCGGACGGCATAGCTGCGCATCAGCTGGTTGAGCGCGGACTTGCTGGCCCGGTAGAGCTCGTAGCCTCCCTCGGTGTTGAGCGAGATGCTGCCCTGCTCGGAGGACATCACCGCGACGGTTCCGCCGGGTGCGACGAGCGGGCGCAGGATCTCCAGGGCGCGCAGCGGGCTCAGCGCGTTGGTGACCATCACCTCGCTGAACATCTCGGTCGGGACCTCGGCGATCGGCAGGTCGCCCTGGTTGATCGCGGCGTTGACGAAGAGCAGGTCGATCCGGCGGCCCGCCAGGCGCTCGCGCAGGGCCGCCAGTTCCTCGGGGCTGGTCATCTCCAGTGGTTCGAGGCCCAGTCGGCCGTTCGAGGCGTCGGCCTGCGCCTGCAGCTCGCCGCCGGCCTGACGGGTGGTGGCGACGACCTGCCAGCCGCGCCGGGCGAGTTCGGTGACCAGGACGAGGCCTAATCCGCGTGAGGCGCCGATGACGAGGGCTTGGCGATGGGAGGACGGGGTGGACATGGGTGCTGCTCCTTCGCTGTGGTGTGACCCACAAACTAGACGCAACGTTGCGTCTAGGCAAACCTCGCAGGCCACGGCCGGTAGGGTGTCCGCATGCCTGCCGCCAGCTCCCCGTCACCCAGGCCGCGTTCCGGCAACCGGCGCGACGAGGCCGCCCGCCTGGCGGTGCTGCACGCCGCGGACGACCTGCTCGCCGAGCACGGTTTCGCGGCCCTGACCATCGAGGCGATCGCGCGGGAGGCCGGCGTCGCCAAGCAGACGATCTACCGCTGGTGGCCCTCGAAGGTCGAGATCCTGCTCGACACGCTCATCGCGGACAGCGACAAACTCCTGCCCGTGCCGACCGGGGTCCCGACGGCACAGACCGTCCGCGGCTACCTGGGCGACTTCGCCGACTTCCTCACCGGCGACGCCGCCGGCAAGGTGCTGCTCGCGCTCATCGCCCAGGCGCAGCACGACCCCGCGACGGCCAGGAGCTTCCACGAGCGCTACCTCGCGCCACGCCGCGGCCAGGAGCGCGAGCTGCTCGCACGCGGGATCGAGGCCGGCGAGTTCTCACCCGTGCTCGGGCCCGACGACCTGCTGGACGCGCTGCTCGGCCCGCTCGTCCACCGCGCCCTGATGGGATCGCGTGTCCCCCGCGATCTGGTGGACACCCTGGTCGAGGAGCTGCTCAGGCCCCGCGGCGACCGCCGGGCGGGTGGAGCAGCCCGATCACCCCGCTGAGCAGGCCGGCCAGCCCGAGCGCGATGGCCAGGGCCGGGAGTGCCCCGGCCACCCAGTGCAGCTGACTGGGGAACAGCACGTGCCCCGGGCGGCTGGTGTCGACCAGCACGAACTCCTGCTCGCCCGGCGAGAGGCGAGCGGGGGCGGTGATCGGGTCGTCGACCGTGTCGGTGACGTCCTGGCCGGCGACGAGCTGGTCGACGGTGATCCGGGTGGCGTTCTCCGCCCGCTTGGTGTAGTCGACGGAGTCGATGACGACGGCCACCCGCGGGGCGTTGTGGAAATGGGCCCAGGCGGCGGCGTACTCCCAGCCGTACCAGCCCCCGAGCGCGAGGAGGGCCAGGCCGACCAGGGCCCGTACCGCCTTCCCGGCCTGGTGCCTGCTCACCGGCGGCACGTGGTCGTCGTTCCACAGTTCCGCCGGCTCCGCGTCCCCCGCTGACACCGTGCCCTCCCTCGCCGTCGCCGCAGGCCGCCGCCGGTGGATCAGCCTCCGGCGGCGGTCCGGGTGAGACTACTCCTGCGGGTCGTGGGCGCCCTGACCAGGGGGGATGTGGGGCGCCGTCAGATCCGGCCCGCCCGGCGTTCGGCGGCCAGCAGCCAGACCAGGTAGCCGCCGCCGAGGACGCCGGTCACCACGCCGACCGGCAGCTGGTGGTCGGTGATCAGCTGCTGCGCCGTCCAGTCGGCGGTGACCAGCAGTGCGGCGCCGGTGCACATCGAGGCGAGCAGGTTGGGGCCCGGGGCCCGGGTCGTCCGCCGGGCCAGCTGGGGGGCGGTCAGTGCGACGAAGGAGACCGGCCCGGCGGCGGCCGCGGCCAGTGAGCAGAGCAGCACCGCGGCGGCCAGCAGCATCAGCCGCAGCGACTGGACCCGCACGCCGAGCGCGGCGGCCAGGTCGTCGCCCAGTTCGAGCAGCCGCAGCGCCCGGGCGCAGCCCACCAGGACCAGCGGGGCGAGGAGAGCGAGCGTGACCGCGAGCGGCAGCGCGTCGCCCCAGCCGCGGCCGTCCAGACTGCCGGTCAGCCAGAGCACCGCGCGGGCGGCGTCGGTCAGCCGGGTGCGGGTCAGCAGGTAGCCGTTGACCCCGGTGAGGATCGCGGCGGCGCCGATCCCGACCATCACCAGCTGGCCGCTGCGCAGGCCGCCGCGCCAGGAGAGCGCGCAGACGGCCGCGCCGGCCGCCACCCCGCCGGCCACTGCACCGCCGGCCAGCGCGAGGCTGCTGCCGCCGGCCACCACGACGAGCAGCGCCCCGGTCGCCGCGCCCTGGGTGACGCCCAGCACGTCGGGGCTGCCGAGGGGGTTGCGCACCAGGGACTGGAAGAGCGCGCCCGACAGCGCGAGCGCGGCGCCGACCAGCAGGGCGGTCACCACCCGGGGCAGCCGCAGCTCGTTGACGATGAAGTCCTCGGCGGGGGAGCCGCCGCCGGTCAGCGCGCGCAGCACCTCGGCCGGGCCGATGGGGTAGTCGCCGCTGCCCAGGCTGAGCACGCTCATCAGCAGGGCCAGCAGGGCCGAGGCCCCACCGGCGACCAGAGCGCGCGGCCAGTGGCGCGGGGTGCGCCCGGAACGGATGGTCGTCACAGCCGGGCCACCTTTGCGCGCCGTGCGTGGAAGAGGAAGAACGGGCCGCCCAGCACGGCGGTCACCACACCGACCTGCACCTCGCCGGGCCGGCCGAGGACGCGGCCCAGCACGTCCGCGCCGAGCAGCAGCACCGGCGCGAGCACCGCGCAGTACGGCAGTTGCCAGCGCAGGTCGGGTCCGGTCAGGGCCCGTACGAGGTGCGGGACCAGCAGGCCGACGAAGACGATCGGGCCGCAGGCCGCGGTGGCGGCGCCGCAGAGCAGGGTGATCGCGACCATGGCCGCTCCGCGCACCGTGCCGGGCCGGGCGCCGAGTGCGCGGGCGCTCTGGTCGCCGAGCGCCAGCGCGTTCAGCGGCCGGGCCAGCGCCAGCGCCAGCAGGGTGCCGAGGCCGACGAACGGCAGCACCGCGACCACGGTGTCGGGTCGGGCGCCGGCGAGCGACCCGACCGTCCAGAACCGCATCCTCTCCAGCGAGTTGGTGTCCAGCAGCATCACCGCGCTGACGAAGGAGTAGAGCGTGGCGTTGAGCGCCGCCCCGGCCAGCGCCAGCCGGCCGGGAGTCGCGCCGCGCCCGCCGCCGACGGCGTAGACCAGCACCGAGACGAGCGCGGCGCCGGCCAGCGCGAACCAGACGTAGCCGTCGAAGGTGGCCACGCCCAGCAGCGAGATGGCGCTGACCACGGCGGCGGAGGCGCCCGCGTTGATCCCGAGCAGGCCCGGGTCGGCCAGCGGATTGCGGGTCAGGGCCTGCATGACGCCGCCGGCCAGGCCGAGCGCGCTGCCGGCCACCAGGCCGAGCAGGGTGCGCGGCAGGCGCATCTGGTGCACCACCGGGTAGTCGGGCGACGTGTGGTCGAGCAGGCCGTGCCAGACCTCACCCACCGACAGGGCGCGGGCGCCGACGCCGATGCTCAGGCCCAGCACGGCCAGCAGGAGCAGCACCGCGGCCAGCAGTCCGCCGGCCCGCAGGGCGGTGCGGGCGGGCGCCCCGGTCGTGCCCGGCACCGGCCCGGCCGCCCCGGACGGCGGCCGGACACCGGGTGAAGGGCCTTGGGGCGCAAGGGATTTGCCGACCGACATGAGTGGACTCCGGGGCTGGTGGGAGGGGCGGTGTGCTCCTCTGGACGTGAACTTAGGTTAGGTTAACCTAAGTCAGTCGGGGTGATCTTCCCGGCCGTCCCCACGCCGTCCCCACGCGTGCCCCGACGTCCCCACCGCCCCGCCCCAGAAGTCCCCCACCGTCCCGTCAAGTCCCCGAGAAGAGAACCCACATGCACTCCAGCCCCGCCCGCCGGCTCTCCCGTCGCGGCCTGCTCGCCGCCGGTGGTGCCACCGCCCTCGGTGCCCTGCTGACCGCCTGCAACAGCGGTGGCACCACGAAGGGCGGATCCGCCCCGGCCTCCGGGACGGCGAAGCAGGGCCCCTGGTCCTTCACCGACGACCAGCCCAAGCAGCTCGGCGCGCCCAGCGCCCCCACCCGCATCGTCGCCTTCACCGGCGCCGCCGCCGCGCTGGTCGACTTCGGGCTCGACCGGCAGATCACCGGGGTCTTCGGCGAGACCAGGGCGGCCGACGGCAAGGCCGACCCGCAGGCCGGCGACCTGGACATCGACAAGGTCACGATCGTCGGCAACGCCTACGGCGAGTTCGACCTGGAGAAGTACGCGGCGCTGCGCCCCGACCTGCTGGTGACCCACATGTACGACCCGGGCGCCTTCTGGTACGTCCCGGACGAGAGCAAGGCCAAGATCCTGCAGATCAACCCGGACGTCGCGGCGATCACGGTGGCCCGGGTGCCGATCACCCAGCCGATCGAGCGCTACGCCGCGCTGGCCGCGTCGCTGGGCGCGGACCTGGGCGCGAAGAAGGTCACCGACGCCAAGGCCCGCTTCGAGGCCGCCTCCGAGAGCGTGCGGCAAGCCGCCAAGGCGGCCGGCGGCATCAAGGTGCTGGCCGCCTCCGGCAGTCCGGACCTCTTCTACGCCTCCAACCCGCAGATCGCCACCGACCTGATGTACTTCGCCCAGCTCGGCGTGGACCTCGTGGTGCCGAACGAGCTCGGCACCGGTGGCTACTTCGAGGGCCTGAGCTGGGAGAACGCCGGAAAGTACCCGGCCGACCTGATCCTGCTGGACGACCGCAGCCTCGCGCTCCAGCCCAAGGACCTGAGCAGCAGGCCGACCTGGAACCAGCTGCCGGCCGTCAAGGCGGGCCAGGTCACCCCGTGGAGCTCGGTGCCACGCTTCTCCTACGCCGGCGCCGCGCCGCTGCTGGAGCGGCTGGCCAAGGCCGTCCAGAGCGCCAAGAAGGTCAGTTGACCGCCACGGGGGCCGCCGGACCGGACGCGCTGCCTGTGCGGCCGGACGCGCTGCCCGCCGCGCCGGACACGCTGTACGGCGGCCAGTACCGCTTCGTCGAGGCCCAGGTGGTGCGCAGCCGCCGGCTCGGGCCCACGCTGACCCGGATCACCTTCGGCGGTGAGCAGTTGGCGCGGCTGGCCGCCGGCGGCCGGGACCAGAGCTTCTCGCTCTTCCTGCCGCACCCCGGCCAGTCGGCCCCGGTGCTGCCCGTCGCGGCGGGCGAGGACTGGTTCGCCCGGTGGCGCGCGCTGGACCCCGCCGTCCGGGCCGTCATGCGCGCCTACACCATCCGCGCCCACCGGCCCGAACCCGCCGAGGTGGACGTGGACTTCGCCCTGCACGGGACCGCGCCCGGCGACCCGCCCGAGGCGGCAGGGCCGGCCTCGCGCTGGGCGGCCGCGGCCCGCCCCGGCGACCGGGTGGTCCTGCTGGGCCCGGCGCTGGCGGACAACCGCAGCGTGGGCTTCCGGCCGCCACCGGACGCCGAGCGGGTGCTGATCGTGGCGGACGAGACGGCGCTGCCCGCGGTCGGCGGCATCCTCGAGTGGCTGCCGGCCACCGCGCGGGTGACGGCCTTCATCGAGGTCCCGCACCCGCAGGACGTCCAGCACCTCGCCTGCGCGGGCGAGGCGGAGATCAGCTGGCTGGTCCGCGACACCACTGAGGGGTCACCGGTCGGCGGGTCACTGGTCGCCGGGTCACTGCTTTCGGCCGTGCGCGCCGCGCGGCTGCCCGAGGGCGCGCCGTACGCGTGGATCGCGGGCGAGGCCGGCATGGTCAGAGCGGTGCGCCGACACCTGGTGCGCGAGCGCGGGATCGACCGCAGCTCCGTCTTCTTCTCCGGTTACTGGCGCCGCGGCGCCTCGGAGGAGCAACTGCGCGCGGAGCGCCCGGCGGGCGAGGACAGCACCGGGTGAACCGGTGGGACGGGTGCGACGGATAGGGTTCCGGGTGCCGGTGGGGCCGCCCACCAGCGGAAACGACCGAAGGGACGCCCAGCATGCCGACCGCACCCGCCGCCGAAGGCTCCGTCAGCTCGCCGATCACACGGTTCGGCCTGGGGACGGCCGCGGTCGGGCGCCCCGGCTACATCACCCTCGGCCGGGACCTCGACCTGCCCGCCGAGCGCAGTGTGGCGGCGCTGCGCGAGCGCACCCACGCACTGCTGGACGCCGCGCACGCCGCCGGGGTGCGGTACTTCGACACCGCCCGGTCCTACGGCCGGGCCGAGGAGTTCGTGGCCGAGTGGCTGGCGGCCCGGCCCGAGGCGGCCGCCGACAGTGTCGTGGGCAGCAAGTGGGGCTACACCTACACCGCCGACTGGCAGGCCTCGGGGGTGCCGGTGCACGAGGTCAAGGAGCACTCGGCGGCGGTGTTCGACCGTCAGGTCCAGGAGACCCGGGCGCTGCTGGGTGGCCACCTGGATGTCTACCTGGTGCACTCGGTCACTCCGGACAGCCCGGCGCTGACCGACCCGGTGCTGCACGCCCGGCTGGCGGCGCTGGCCGGGCAGGGGGTCCGGGTCGGCCTGTCGACCAGCGGCCCGGCCCAGGCCCGGACCATCCGTGCGGCGCTGGCGGTGACGGTGGAGGGGCGGCCGCTGTTCAGCGCCGTCCAGGCCACCTGGAACCTGCTGGAGACCTCCGCCGCCCCCGCGCTGGCCGAGGCCCACGCGGCGGGCTGGCTGGTGGTGGTGAAGGAGGGCATGGCCAACGGCCGCCTCGCCGACCGCAACGCCACCGGCCCCGACACCGCCGCACTGCGCTCGCTGGCCGCCCGCACCGGCGCCTCCTGCGACGCGCTCGCGCTGGCGGTGGCCGCCGCCCAGCCGTGGGCCGGCATCGTGCTCTCCGGCGCGGCGACCCTGGAGCACCTGGCCTCCAACCTGGGCGCCGCGGGGCTCGCGCTCGACCCCGGCGAGCTGGCCGGACTCGCCGCCCTCGCCGAGCCCGCCGAGGCCTACTGGCGCACCCGCAGCGCGCTGCCCTGGGCGTAGGGTCCCCGGACCCGGCGTCAGAGCAGCAGGCCGACGACGAGCATCACCAGCGCGCCCGCCAGGCTCGCCGCGATCAGGCCCCAGGCCGTCCATTCGAGCCTGCGCATGGCCGGGGAGAGCGGGTGGAGCGTGCCCCGGCGGGTGGCGAGCGGCGGGCGCTGGGCCCGCTGCCGGTCGGTGGGGTGGCGCCGGGAGACGGCGGAGAGTGCCTGCAGGCCCACACCGACGCCCGCCAGCGAGCCGAGCACCGCGCTCAGGGTCAGGGCGGCGGAGCCCCAGCCCACCGGATCGAGGGTCAGCGAGCTCTCCCGCTGGCGGCGCAGCACCTTGCCCACCGGGTAGACGCCGTTGTCGCCGTAGTACTCGTCCACCACGGTGCCGTCGTCCGAGGCGAAGGAGCCGGCGCACTGGGTGCGGCGGCCCTTGCCCTCGCCGGTGGTCTCGCAGGAGGTGATGGTCAGCTTTCCCGGCTTGCCGGCCCAGCCGAGTTCGAACGGCACGCTGCTGCCGAACAGGAGCATCCCGATCAGCCCGGCCGCCACCACCACCCAGGCCCGGGCCAGCCACCCGGCACGGCTTCTGGGCACGCGTGACAGGATCATGTTCCTCAGTTCCCCGTTGCCGATCAACCGGATGTCGATCAACCGGCTCGGTACCGTACCGCGCCACTCCGACGGCTGGTCGGCGGCCCCCGGGGCAGGCCGCGGGAGGTGCCCTTCGCCTGTTGACGTCCGGACACGAGGCGGATCAAGGTGGTGGCCATGACCACTCCCGCGTTCCATCTCGCCATCCCGGTCGACGACCTGACGACGGCCCGCGCCTTCTACGGCGGCCTGCTCGGCCTGACCGAGGGCCGCTCGACCGACGGCTGGGTCGACTGGGACCTGCACGGCCACCAGCTGGTCACCCACCTGGTGCCCGGCCTCCGCCAGCAGCCCGCCGGGCACGGCACGGTGGACGGCCACCGCGTCCCGGTGCCGCACTTCGGGCTGGTGCTGGGCGGGCCGGCCTTCCAGGAGCTGGCCGGGCGCCTGACGGCGGCCGGGACCGAGTTCGTCATGGCGCCGTCGCTGCGCTACGCCGGGCTGCCGGCCGAGCAGTGGACCATGTTCCTGCTCGACCCGGCCGGCAACGCCCTGGAGTTCAAGGCACTGAGCGACCCGACCCAGCTCTTCAGCCGCTGGTGAGGACGACGAGCTGGCGGGTCGCCCGGGTCATCGCGACGTAGCGGTCGACCGCGCCCTCGATGCCCTGGCCGAAGCTCTCCGGGTCGATCAGGACGACCAGGTCGAACTCCAGCCCCTTGGACAGCTCCGGCGTCAGCAGCCGGACCCGTGCGTTCTCCCGGAACGCCGAGCGGAACGTCTCCTGGAGGGACGGATCGACGATGACGCAGGCCGTCCCCTCGGCGTGCTCGGCGAGCCAGGCCGCCAGGATCGGGTCCAGCTCCGCCACCGCCGCGTGCACGACGGGGATGCCGCTGCTGCGGATGGAGGTCGGCACGTTGGCGTCCGGGAGCACGGCGCGGATCACCGGCTCGGCCTGCGCCATCACCTCCTCCGGCGTGCGGTAGTTGACGCTCAGCGAGGTCACCTCGACCCGGTCGAGCCCGATCCGCGCCAGGCGCTGCTGCCACGACTCGGTGAAGCCGTGCCGGGCCTGCGCGCGGTCCCCGACGATGGTGAAGCTGCGGGAGGGGCAGCGCAGCAGCAGCATCTGCCATTCGGCGTCGGTCAGTTCCTGCGCCTCGTCGACGATGATGTGCGCGAACGGGCCGGCCAGTGCGTCCCGTTCGGCGCCGGGCAGTGCGCCCTCGTCGATCAGGCTGTCCTGCAGGTCCCGCCCGCGCAGCATGGTCACCGCGCCCTCGCCGTCGTCGTCGGCCAACAGGATGTCGTCGATGACGCCGGCCATCCGCTCGCGCTCGGCGGCGATGGCGGCGTCGTGGCGGCGCTTGCGCCGGGCCGCCTGCGGGTCGCCGAGGCGCTGGCGGGCCGCGTCCAGCAGCGGCAGGTCGCTGACCGTCCAGGCCTGCGCGTCGGCCTTGGCGCGCCGCAGCGCGCGCACCTCGTCCGGGCCCAGCCAGGGCGCGCACATCCGCAGGTAGGCGGGCACCGTCCAGAGGTCCCCGACCAGGTCGGCCGCCTCGATCAGCGGCCAGGCCCGGTGGAGGGCGGTGACCAGGTCCTGGTCCCGCTGCAGCCCGCGCAGCAGCAGTTCGGGCGTGACGGCCTCGTCGTCGAGCCGGTCCAGCAGGATCGAGACCAGCTCCTCCCAGACCTGCTCGCGCGCCTCGTTGTGCGGGGTGCCCGGCCCCGGCGCGTCGAACGCCTCGGCCCAGTCCTCGGCGCTCACCCGCAGGTCGGCCCAGTAGGTGCTGACCGTCAGCGCCTCGGTGGGCGGCTCCTCGTAGAACCGGACGGCCTTCTCGATCGCCTTGACCATGCCGGCGGACGACTTCAGCCGCGCCACCTCCGGGTCGGCCTCGACCGCCGCCTGCGCACCCTCGGCGACGAGGTCGCGCAGGGTGCAGGTCCGCACCCCCTCCTCGCCGAGGCTGGGCAGCACGTCGGCGACGTAGGCCAGGTAGGGCTGGTGCGGCCCGACGAACAGTACGCCGCCGCGGCGCTGCCCCAGGCGCGGGTCGGAGTAGAGCAGGTAGGCGGAGCGGTGCAGGGCGACCACGGTCTTGCCAGTGCCCGGTCCGCCGTCGACGACCAGGGCGCCTCGTGAGCCCGCCCGGATGATGGCGTCCTGGTCGGCCTGGATGGTGGCGAGCACGTCGCGCATCCGGGGCGAGCGGGTGCTGCCGAGGCTCGCGATGAAGGCGGACTGGTCGTCGAGCGCGGCGTGCCCTTCGAGGCGGTCGGCGGTGAACACCTCGTCCCAGTAGTCGTTGATCCGCCCGCGGGTCCAGCGGTAGCGGCGACGGCTGACCAGGCCCATCGGGTCGGCGTGGGTCGCGGCGAAGAACGGCTCGGCCGCGGGGGAGCGCCAGTCGAGCAGCAGGCGGCGGCCCGTGCTGTCGGTGAGGCCGAGCCGGCCGACGTAGACCGGCTCGGGGTGGTCCGCGCTGACGATGTGTCCCAGGCACAGGTCCAGCCCGAAGCGGCGCAGGGCGCTGAGCCGGCCGGTCAGCCGGTGGATCTCCAGGTCCCGGTCCATCGCCTCGCGGCCCTTGCCGCCGGGCGCCCTGCGCTCGGCGTCGAGCCGGTCGGAGAGCTCGGCGATCGCCTGCCCGAGGCTCTCCGCGATGGCGGCGAAGTGCTGCTCGTCGCCGGCGATCAGCGCCGGGTCGGCCTTGGGGGAGAGGTGGTCGGGAAGATCGAACGCGCTGGTGATCAAGGGGTTCATGGTGGGGATCTCCCGTTTCCGCAGGTGCTGGCCTCGGCCAGCGATTCTGCGCCCCCAGGGGGGCCTTGCCGCAAGGCCCCCTGTGCGTTATAAGTTGAGAGTGGCAAGAGGTGGGTTTCTCCCTCTTGCCGTTGCTGTTTTCCGCGGGGGTTCCGCCGGCCCGGGCTGCCGCTCTCGACCTCTTTGTGAGAGTGCGGTCGCGTGAGCGTAGTAGACTCGCAGGATCAGCGATCCAGCGGAGGAGGGCGCACCGGTGACAGCACAACCGACGGCAGGCCGCGTCAACCAGAAGCTCCGCACCCGCGGCGCGATCGTCCGGGCCGCGGCCGAACTGAGCACCACCGGGCGCGAGGTGACGATGCCCGAGATCGCCAGGGTCGCGCTGGTCTCGGAGGCCACGGCCTACCGGTACTTCCCCGACCTCGCCAGCCTGTTGGGCGAGGCCATCGCCGACCAGCTGCCCAGTGCGGAGGAAGCGCTCCGGCCGGTCGCCGACTCCGACGACCCGGTGGTCCGCATCGCCGCCGTCACCGAGTTCCTGCTGCGCCACGTGCAGAGCCGGCAGGGCGTGGTGCGGGCGCTGATCGCGGCGACCATCACCAGGCCGGGCCGGCCCAACGCCCGCCCCGGCCTGCGCTTCGGCCTGATCGACAGTGCCCTCGCCCCCCTCGACGTCTCGCTCGGCGCCACCGATCCCGCCGCCCTCGCCCAGCTCAAGCGCGACCTGGCGGTCGTGGTGAGCGCCGAGGCCCTGTTCAGCCTCACCGACCTGCACGGCCTCGACCCCGAGGCGGCCGTCGTCAGCATCGTGCACACGGCCGTCACCCTCACCCGCGCCGCGTCCGAGGCCGCCTCCCAGGGCTGAACCGGCGTCAGCCCTCGGCCTGGTCGACGGCCCCGCCCTCAGTCTTCGACGGCCCCGCCACCAGTCGGAGTCGTGGCGGGCGCTGCCGACTTCGCTCGACGCCGGCAGCCGTGGCCAGCGTCACCCCCGAGCCGTCCACGCTTGAAACCCGCGTATGCGGGCAGGCGGTCCACGCGCAGGCGGTGATCGCCGAACAACGACGTGCGTCCCTCGGTGACGTTGCGCAACCGCTGTGACCGGACGCGACAGGAGCCAGAGATGACGCATGCGGCTGATGCCGACATTCCCCTCGACCGAGATATCTTCCTGCGAACACTGGTGCGAGAACTGGCCGCCTCACTCGAGTCGGTCGTCGGCCTGCAGGAGGCGTCCGGCTACATCAGCCTGGTGGGGCAGACCGTCGGTACCCACATCGACGACATGTACACCCGCGCTCTCGCGGTCGAGCGGCTCTCCCGTGAGCAGGTGGCAGACGTGTTGGTGGACCTGAAGCAACGCATCCACGGGGACTTCTACATCATCGAGCAGGACGACCGGAGGATCGTGCTCGGAACCCGCAGCTGCCCCTTCGCGGAGAAGGTGATCGGACGCGAGTCGATCTGCATGATGACCTCCAACGTCTTCGGCACCATCGCCGCCCGCAGCCTCGGCTACGCGCAGGTCGAACTCGTGGAGACGATCGCGCGCGGTGCTGCGGGCTGCCGCGTCGTCGTGCACCTGGTTCCCGGGGCGGGCGCGGCACAGGACCTGGGGCGGGAGTACTTCGGTGACGTGCCCCCGGTACCTGCCGCGGCCGCGGGGCGGGTGGTCGAATGAGTCTGGGCCTGTTCCAGGCCATCGCCAAGCTGCTGCCCAACCCGGTCCTCCTGTGTACGGCGGACGGGCAGATCCTTGCCGCGAATCCGGCCGCCACCCGCTTCGTCATCCATCTGCGCGCCGGCGCCGACCTGTTCGGCCTGGCCGCGGAGGACTCCGATCTCCTGCGCCTGCACATGAACCACTGGCTGCGCAGCGGCGACCCGCTGCCCGGTTCCCTGACCGTCAAGGATCCCGGCGGTCAGCTGGTGCGCTTTCGCTGCCACGGCGCCCGCGCCATCTGGTGGGACGGCCCGCAGCCGGCCGTGCAGTTGCACATGACGCGGCTGGACCATACCGACCAGTTCGTGGCCCTGAGCCAGCAAGTGATAGCCCTCAACCGCGAGGTGGCCTACCGCCGCGCGGCAGAAGCCGAACGCGAGCGCCTGCTCGCCGCGGAGAAGAGCGGACGTGCCCGACTTCAGCACCTGTACCAGCTGACCGCCGCCCTCGCCTCGGCCGCCACCCTGGCCCAGGTCGCCCAAGCGGTCCACCAGACCGCGCCCGGGGCGCTCAACGCGACAGGAGTGGACCTGCAACTGCACTCGCGGCGACTGATCCCCTCGCTGGAGCCGGACGACACGCTGTTCGCCCTGGCCGGAAACACCTGGACCGACCTCGACCGGCGGAGCCCCCGCACGCCTGATCGGGCGAACTCCGTCGGGGTGGCGGGGGACCACGGCGCGACCACGGCCCACGCCCTGCTCCAGGCGGACGGCGTGGAACTGGGCGGCCTCCTCGTGCACCACAGACCCGACGACGGGCCCGCGCCCGAACACCTCACCGCCGTCGCCCAGCAGATCGCCCAGGCGGTGCGCCGCGCCGGCCTCTACGAGCACGAGCACCGCGTCGCCGAGCGACTGCAGCTGAGCCTGCTGCCGCGCCTTCCGCCCGTCACCGGCCTCGACCTGGCCGGCTGCTACGCGGCGGGGACCAACCAGGTCAAGGTCGGCGGCGACTGGTACGACGTCCACCTTCTCGACGAGGAGCACATCGGGCTCACCATCGGGGACGTCGCAGGACACGGCCTGGCCGAGGCCGCCGCCATGGCCCAGATCAGCGCGGCCCTGCGCAGCATCGCCATGCGCTGTGGCCACCGCCCTGCCGACGTCCTGCACGAGCTCAACGACTTCGTCGGTCGCTACCACCCCGACCTCATGGCCACCGCCTGCTACCTGGTCCTCAACCGCCGTACCCATACTCTTCGTTACGCCAGGGCCGGCCACCCACCGCCCCTCCTGATCACCGTCGACGGCAAGAGTCGCTACCTCGACCAGGCCCTGGCGCCCCCGGTGGGTCCGGTACCGGAAGCGCGCTACTGCGAAGCAGAGGTCGCCATGGAGTGCGGCGACACCGTCCTGCTCTACACCGACGGGCTGATCGAACGGCGCGGGGAGAGCCTGGACGTCGGTCTCGACCGCCTGACCGCTCTCGCCGAAGCCACCGTCGGCCTCAGCGCTGCACACCTGTGCGACCTGTTCCTGAACCACCAGCCTGGCGCCGAGTTCCCCGACGACCGCGCCCTGCTCGCCGTCAGCGTGCCCGCTGCCACGCTGCCCGCACCCCGGCAGGCCGAACGGCCACAGCGGACGGCTCCGAGTGCGCCCGCACCTCGGTCGGTCAGCAAGGCGCCGACGGCACTCGCACCTGCCTCGCGCGTACACCGCCGCGCGCCGGCGACCAGCCTGGCTCTTGCAGGTTTGTCAGGACCCGGCCGGACCGGCCGGCCGACGGCCCTCGCCACCGTGGAGCCGCAGGTGTCCCCAGCCCACCCCGGACTGACCAACCCGCCCCGAGGCGACCACGCATGCTGCGTCTACAGCGATGATCAACAGTGGTCGGAGGCCGTGACCGCCTTCGTCGGCGCGGGGCTGGCCAAGGGGGAGCGGGTGCTCTACTTCACCGACGGTACGCAGGCCCGTACCGTGGTGGACGCGCTCGGGACGGCGGGCCTGGACGTGGACGCGGCGCTCGCGAGCGGCCAACTGGCGGTTCAGGGTGCCTCGCAGTCCTACCTCCAACAGCTGCCCTTCGATCCGGACATGGTGATCGCCGGGATGCAGCGGGCCTGCGAAGACGCTCTGGCGGCGGGCTACCCGGGCCTGCGGATCGGCGGTGAGATGGACTGGTGCACCAGGAGCGTGCCGGGGGCGGAGCGACTGCTGGAGTACGAACTGCGCCTGGAATCAGAGGTGTTCGCGGAACTTCCGCTGACGGGGCTGTGCCTGTTCGATCGCCGCGTGGACATCGCCGGTACGGCGGCCCTGCCGATCGCCGCCCACCGCACGCACGTGGTCCCCGGCCACCTCGGCGAGGATTCCCGCGTCCTGAAGCCGATTGCGTCGCTGCCCGTGTCACCTCCGCTCCACGTGCGCCCTCTGCGCGAGGGGGCCGGGGCACAACTGGTCGGTCATGCGGATCCGGACTCGCGCGCGTACCTGACGGCGGCTCTGGGCGCACTGGTCCGCCTTCCCGCTGCCGTTGTGCACCTCGACCTGAGCGGGACCGACTTCCTCGACGTCGAGGCACTCGCCCAACTGGTGCACACGGCCGGCGCTCTGAGAAGTGAGGGTCGACGGCTGGTCCTGCACCGACCTCCACTGTCGCTGCTGCGGGCAGCGCAGATGTTCCCCGACGAGTGCAGCGTCCTGGAGATGGCGGCATGACCAACACCGTGACCACGCTCCCGGACGCCGGGGCCTTCGTGCATCCCGCGCTGTTCTACCGGACCCTGGAGGAGTACGTCAGCGGGGTGGGCGGCTTCGTGCGCGCCGCCCTCACCGCGGACGAGCCGACGTTCGTGGCCGTGCCCGGCGCCCAACTCGACGCATTGCGCGAGTGGCTGGGGCCCCAGGCCGACGGTGTCGACTTCGCGGACATGACGGTGCTGGGCCGCAATCCCGGCCGGATCCTGGCGGCCCTGCAGGGCTTCGCCGACCGGCACCCCGGCCGGCCCGCCCGGATCGTCGGAGAGCCGATCTGGGCCAGCCGCTCGCGCGCGGAGACGCTGGAGGCCACCCGGCACGAGGCGCTCATCAACACTGCCTTCGCCGGCCGCGCCGCCACGATCCTGTGCCCCTACGACGTCACCGCGCTGCCCGAATCGGTGGTCGCCGACGCCCGGCGCACCCACCCCACCCTCATCGAGGACGGCCGCGCCGAGGCCAGCCCGGGCTACGCCGACCCCGCCGTCGTCTGCGCGGACTGCGACGAACCCCTGCCCGAACCCGTCCACGCCCTGACCCATCCCTATGCCGCGGGTCAGCTCGCCCAACTGCGTCAACACGCTCATGACTGGCTGTCGGGCACGTCCCTGGATCGAGCTCGCAGAGGCGACCTCGTGCTCGCGATCAGTGAGGCGACCGCCAACTCCGCCGCCCATGGCGGCGGAGCCGGCATCCTGCGGCTGTGGACCACCGAGCAGGGAGCCGCCGTCGCCGAGATCCGCGACAACGGCCACCTGCGCAACCCGCTCGCCGGACGCCGCCGCCCCGCCCTCAGCTCCGGCAATGGCGGCCGTGGCCTGTGGATGATCCACCAGCTGTGCGACCTCGTCGAGATCCGCGCCACCGACACCGGCCTCACCCTGCGCCTTCACCTGGCCCCGTGAGGCACAGGCGGTCGGGTGCCCGGTCGAGGCACAGGTGGTCGGGTGCCCGGTCGAGGCACAGGCGGTCGGGTGCCCGGTCACCCGTGGCAGGCGCGGAGCACCGGCGGGGACCCGCAGCTACGCCGTGACCATGCTCGACCCCGACGCACCCACCGGCGCGGGCTTCTGGCACTGGGTCACCCGGGACAACCCCGCCGCCGCCACCGGCCTGGGCAGCACCCCGCCGCCCGGGACGGTCTCCGGCACCAACTCCGCCGGGGCGACCGGCTACCTCGGCCCCTGCCCGGGCAGCGGCGACATCACCCACCACTACCGGATCACCGTCTACGCGCTGGACACTCCCACCCTGGGCCTGCCCGCGACCACGCCGGCCGGCGTCACCACCTTCACCATGAGCGGTCACATCCTCGGCTACGCCCGGATCACCGCGGACGCCCGGCGCTGACGTACGCTCTCCCGGGGGAGGGGTGGCGATGGACATCGTCGAACAGCAGGTGCGCGAGGGCTGGGAGGGCGTGCTCGTCGAACCTGTTGCGGGCAGCACGGTCGGGGTCCTGGTCCTGGCCGGGTCCAGCGGACGCATCGAGTACCAGCGGGCCCGGCTGTTCGCCCGCCACGGCGTGACGGCGCTCTCGATCCGCTGGTGGGGCGGCGCCGGCCGGCCGCCCGGCATCTGCGAGATCCCGCTGGAGACCTTCACCGCGGCGATCGACCTGCTGCGGGCCAGGGGCGCCGAGCGGGTCGGGATCCTCGGCGTCTCCAAGGGCGCCGAGGCGGCCCTGCTCACGGCGGTGCGCGACCCGCGGGTGGCCGTCGTCGTCGCGGTCTCCCCGACGTCGCTGGTGTGGGCGAACCTCGGCCGGGGACACGACGGCGAGCAGCGGCCCTACCGCTCCTCGTGGACCTGGCGGGGCCGACCGCTGCCGTTCGTCCCCTACGACGACACGTGGGAGGGGTTCGGGCCGGACGACGACGGGCCGGTAGCCGTTCGCGGCTCGTACGAACTCAGCGAACGGACCTTCGCCCACCGGACGGCCGCCGCGGAGATCCCCGTCGAGCGGATCGGCGCGGACCTGCTGCTGCTCGCCGGCGGCGACGACGAGATGTGGCCCTCGCTGCCCTTCGCCGAGCGGCTGGCCGCCCGGCGCCGGGCGGCGGGCGCCACCGCGCGCGTCTTCCGCCACGACGGCGCCGGGCACCGCCCGTTCTTCCCGGGGGAGCAGCCGTTGCCTCCGTCGCCGCACTACCGGTACGGCGGCTCCGCCCAGGCCGACGCCGCGCTGGGTGCCGAGGCCTGGCCGCACATCCTGGACGCGCTCTTCGACCGCGGCATGCCCGGGACATCATCGCCGGACCCGGCGCCCTGAGCAGCCGTCAAGCGCCCTGAGCGCCCTGAGCAGCCGTCAGGCGACTGATCCGGTGGCCGTCAGTACGGGAGCGGGCGGCCCGAGGGCGTCCGCAGGTCGAGCGGCGGACGCGGGCGCTGCGGAGTGGAGCGCTTGATCTCTTTGATCCGAACCATGTCTGTCGCCTCCTCGGTCACTGTGGACTCAGGCTGACGTCTGCCCACATCGGTGGCGTTTCATGCCAGTTGTCCCGGAGTCCACGCACAGGCCACCCGAGACCGGGCGGCCCGGTCCGACACCCCGGCCTGGTAGCGGCGGTCGCGGGCTTGGCTACGCTGACCGGGTGACCATCGACCTGACCCTGCTGACGCGTGTCGCCCATCGCGGACAGGAGGTCACCGCGCCGCGGGTGCGGGCGTTGCTCGCGTTGCTGGCGGGTGAGTTGCGGCTGGGGTGCAGTGCTGACCGGCTGGTGGCCGGGATGTGGCCGCAGGAGGTGCCGGAGCGGCCGGGGAAGGCGCTGCAGGTGGTGGTGTCCAGGGCGCGGGGGCAGCTGGGGGCCGAGGTCATCGCCAGCACGCCGACGGGGTACCGGCTCGCGCTCGGCGAGGAGCAGGTCGACAGCTCCGCGCTGCTGGTGCACGCCGCCGCGAGTGCGGAGCGGGCCAGGGCGGGGGACCACCCGGGGGCGCTGGCGGCGGCCGAGGCCGGGCTCGCGCTGTGGCAGGGGGCCGGGGAGGCGGCGGCCGACGCCGACGACCCGGTGGCCGCGTTGCGGGCCGAGCGCGCCCCGGTCCGGGAGGGGCTCGTCCGTGCACGGGCGCTCGCGCTGGCCCGGCTGGGGCGGCACGCGGAGGCGGCCGGGCCGCTGGCCGTGGCCGCCGCGAGTGCGCCGAGGTGCTCGGGGTCCGCCTGTCCCACACCTCGCTGCGCGACGCGCTCGTCCGGGCGGCGCACCAGGAGATCGGCCTGGACCACCTGCTCGCCTTCAGCGAGCACCTCCTGCTGCCCGGCGCCCGGCTGCGCGAGCACCTGGGCATCCCCGGGCCGTCCACCGCCCGGTTGCTGCCCTTCCGTGACAAGTCGGCGATGAAGCGCACGGCGGCCCGGGGCGGCGTACCGGTCTGCGCCTGGCAGCCCGTCGAGCGGGCCGCCGACGCCGCCGACCTCCTGGCCCGCCACCGACGGATCGTGCTCAAGCCCCGATTCGGCAGCGGCTCCGCCGGCATCCACCTCGTCGACTCACCGGCCGCCCTGACCGCGCTGGCCGACCACGACCTGCGCGAACACCAGGCCGAGGAACACGTCGACGGCGAGATGCTGCACGTGGACGTCGCCGTGCACCAGGGCCGGCTGCTGGCCTGCGTGGTCTTCCGCTACCTCACCAGCACGCTCTCCCACGTGGACAACCGCCCGATGCTCTCCGTCACCGTCGACGACCCCCAGCTGGTCGAGCGCGCAACGGAGTTCACCCGCCAGGTGGTCGACGCCTTCCAGGTCACCGACGCCGTGCTCCACCTCGAAGTCTTCGAACGCCCGGACGGCACACTCCTGTTCAACGAGGTCGCCGCCCGCAACGGCGGCGCCGGCGTCGTCCCGGTCGTCCAGGCCCTCACCGGTGTCAACCTCCACGAGTCCATGGTCCGCCTCGCCCTCGGCGAGCACCCCACCACCGACTACCCGCGCACCCACCAGGCGGGCGGCGAATTCGTCTGGTACAGCAGGCCGGGACGCCTGGCCGCCATCGACGACACGGCGATCCCACCCCACTGGCTGATCAACCGCCGCACCACCGCCGGGCCCGGCGACCGACTCAAGGCCTCCGGCTTCTCCGGTGCCGGCCTGGTCACCTACGCCGTCGGCGGACGCGACGAGGCCGAGGTGCGCGCCCGGCTCGACTTCATCCGCACGCACACCTCAATCCGCTACTCGGACGACGTCGACGAGCGCGCCGATCGCCAGCCGTCGAACTCCGCCACCGTCCGCACCCCGTCGTCCAGGACCGACCGGTAGACGTCCCAACTCCGCACGCTGCGGCCGTACTCCGGCCGCTCGGCCCACGCTTCCTTGATCCGCAGGATCGCCTCCCGGGTCTCGGCGGTCAGCCGCTCCGGCAGCGTCCGCACGTGCGCCAGATCCGGCTGGCGCTCCGGCTCGTCCACGAACCAGATGTCCAACGACCACCTGCGCCCCTGCGGCGACCGGTACCCCACCCCGAGGTACAACCCGTCCGGGTACCCGGGATCGGTGTTCCACGCCCCCGTGTCATTCCGGAACCGCACCTGCCACACCCGCTCGTGCAACGCCAACCGCGCCCCGACCGCCACCACCGCCTCCCGCTCCGCACCCCCGAGACGCGGACACACCACCGTGATGTCCAGATCCCGCTTCACCATCAACCCCAACGCCGCACTCCCCACCCGCACCGGATCCCCGAGCCGCCCCAACGCCTCGTCCAACCCCAGGTCCTCGTTCACCGTGCTCGCTTCGGCCTGGAGCTCGTCCTGCTGCCGCAACAGCTCATTCGTCGTCACCACCCCAGTCTCCCAGCAGTGATCACCACCGTCCACGAAATCTCGGCAACCGCACGGCTCGCTCTCTGCTGGAGCCGACTGCGGGGTGGGGGCTCTGATGACTGAGCAGGCAAACGGATTCGTGACCGAGATCGAGCGGTGGCGTGGCGATCCGGTCCGCGTACTGGAGCTGAGTCGGACCCGCCTGCTGACGGCCATGCCCTGGGGGCACTGGCGCGTATCGCTCCTGACCCCCGCAAGGCGGCGGGAGGCCAAGTACTGGGAGGGCACGGCCGCCAAGCTGACCGCAACTGCGGAGGAGGAGGCGAGTGCGGCGGCGCGGTCGTTCCCGACCCCGGAGGGGCACCCGGCGACGCCGCCTCTCGTGCCGCTCATCGGCGGGGTGCTCTCCCCGGGCGCCACGCCTGGCGGGGGACCGGCTGGGCGACGGCGTCGACGGGCTGGTCTGCGTGAGGTTCGGCGTGGGCGTGGCCGGCAGGGGCTGCGATGTGCTCGACGATGTGGGCGTCGAGGGTGGTGGCGATGCGGGACTCGATGGTGCGGGCGGCCGTGGGGTCGACGGTGTGGGTGAGGACCTGGATGCGGACGCGGGCCTGGTGCTTGTAGAGGGTGACCGCGACCGGCACGGGGGTCGAGCCGTGCCCGGAGCCCTGCGGGTGGGGGACGGCGAGGTGGAAGAGGGTGACGCTGCCGGTGTCGCTGACGCGCTCGACCTCGCCGGTCGCTGCCAGGGTGGCGAGGCGTTGGTGGAGGTGGTCGACGGTCCGGGCGGTGATGGCGCCGGCCAGGAGGGTGAGTGCGGCGAAGCAGAAGACGCAGGGCATGGGGGAGCTTCTCGGCCTTCGGACGGGGGGTCAGCAGGGTGCGCAGGTGCGGGGGAGGGCGGCCAGGGCCGAGAGCAGGTCGGCCTGCGCGACCACCGGCGTCGCCCCGTCGTGTCGGACCAGGGCGTGCAGCGCCGCCTGTTGCAGGAGGCCGGCGAGGTCCGCACCGGAGTGGTGGGCGGTGGCGTCCGCCAGGGCGGCCAGGTCCACGTCCGGGGCGAGCGGGACGTCGCGGCCGTGGAGGGCGAGCAGTTGCAGGCGCGCGGCGCGGTCGGGCAGCGGCAGGCGCAGGGTGCGGGAGAGCCGCCCGCCCCGGACGAGAGCCGGATCGAGGGCCTCGGGCCGGTTGGTGGCGGCCAGGACGAAGACCGGGCGGGTGGTGGTGGCGATGCCGTCGAGCTCGGCGAGCAGTTGGGTGAGCAGGCGGTCCCCGAGGAAGCCGCCCAGGGAGTCGCGGTCTGCGGCGATCGCGTCGATCTCGTCGATGAACACGACGGACGGGGCAGCGGCGCGGGCCCGCTCGAAGAGCTGGGCGAGGTGTTGCTCGGCCTGGCCGACCCAAGGGCTCGTCAGGTCGGCGGTGGACAGCGGGTAGAACGACACGCGCGCCTGGGCGGCCAGGGTGCGGGCGACGCTGGTCTTGCCGGTGCCGGGCGGGCCGGCGAGCAGCAGGCCGGACAGCGGGCGCACTCCGTAGCGGGTGGCCAGGTCCGGGCGTTCGATCAGCTTCTGGACCGCGCGGAGTTCCGCCAGCACCGCCGGTGGCAGCACGAGGTCCTCCCAGCGGTGGTCTCCGAGGTACGGCCGGTCCTGGCCGGCGTTCGCGGTCAGGGCGGCGGTCAGGTGCCGGTCGTCGATGAGCACCGGTGGCACACTCTCCGCGGGGTTGCGGGTTGCTGCGGCCTCGGTGTGCTCGGCGAAGGCGGCGCCGGCGGCGGTGTCGACCAGTGCGGTCAGGTCGGCGGCGGTGCGCCCGGCGGTGCGCTCGGCGATCGTCGCGAGGTCGATGGCCGGGCTGACGGGGCGTCCGGCGAGGGCGGTGGCCAGGATCGCGCGCCGGGTCGGGGCGTCCGGCAGGTCGATGCGGATCGTCCGGTCGAACCGGCCCGGCCGGGTGACGGCGGGGTCGAGCCGGGTCAGGTCGTTGGTCGCGGCGATGACGACGACATGGTCGCTCGCGTGGTGCTGCTCCAGCGCCGTGAGCAACTGATTGACGACGCGGCGGTGTTCGGCGTCCGGCTCGCTGTCGCGGCGCGAGGCGAGCGAGTCGAACTCGTCGAAGAACAGGACGCACGGGGCGTTCGCCACGGCGGCGGCGAAGGCCTCGTCGATGGCGCGCGCGGACTCGCCGGCATACTTGGAGATCACCGAACCGGCCGTCACCGGAAGGAAGTTCAGGCCGAACTCACCGGCGATGGCCTTGGCCAGCAGGGTCTTGCCGGTGGCCGGGCCGGCCGTGCAGCAGGATCCCGTTGAAGCGGATGCCGTACGCGCGGGCCGCGCTCCCGTGGGCGAGGGTGCTGCCGAGGTTCTGCCGGAGTTCCGCCTTGACCTCCTCCAGGCCGCCGACCTGCGCGAACGAGGGCAGGGAGGCGGGGGAGTGGACCGGCCAGGGCCCTCGGGACGCCGTCACAGAGGCCACGGACCCAGCAGGCGGACCAGGCAGCGGAACAGTCGGCGGACCAGACAGGGGAACAGTCGGCGGAACAGGCGCGGACGCCTGGACCGGCGGAGCCGGTCGGACCAGATACCGCCCGCCCAGACAGCCGAAGAGCAGCGTGGCGCTGAGGAACCCCGCGACCGTCAGCGCGACCGGGTCGGGGGTCGCGAGCGCGTCGATGTCCACCACGACGAGGGCGAAGCCCGTCCACAGGAGCACGGTGAGCAGCGTCAGTTGGGCCTTGCGGGCCCGGGTGCGCCCGGGCAGCAGCCAGAGCGCGAGCACCCCGACGCCACTCGTGGTCAGGACGGCATCGGCCCAACGCCCTGCCCACCACGGGCTCGTCGCCGCAGCGGGCTCCCGGCGCCGGTGGTAGCGCAGCGAGACGACACCGATCAGGGCGAGGGTGGCGCCGGCGAAGACCAGCTCGGCCGGGGAGCGGACCACCGCGACCCACGGCCAGGCGCCGCCCGCCCGCAGGATCCGGTCGCCGGTGACCGGGGTCAGCCGGTCGGCCGTCAGCAGCACGACGCCGGTGACGTCACCGTCGCTGTCCTGGCCGTAACAGGCGAGGTACGCCGACCCGTCCACCGTGCCGCTGACGATCCTGAGCCGGACGGCGTCGCCGGAGGGGGCCAGGTCGTCGGGCCGGGAGCGGCAGGCCTGGGTGACGCGGGCCGTCTCGGCGGAAGCGGCGGAAGCGGCGGAAGCGGCGGGAGCGGTGGGAGCGGTGGGAGCGGTGGGTTCGGCGGCACCGGCGGGCGACAGCGGCTGCGCGGTGTAGGACAGCGGCCCGTGGTCGGCCCAACCACGGTTGCTCCAGGCGGCGGTGGCGGTGACGACGTAGCCGACGAAGAGCAGGACCAGGCCCGCCACGAAGAGCCGGCGTCGCTTCTCCGGTGTCACAGCTCGCTCCTGTCCAAAGAGAGGCTTCTCCCCGTCCGAAGGGGCTTCGAGGGAAGGGTGTGACCCGGCGCCGGCCCTGGTCGGATCGGCGGCCGCGCGGGCGGGGCCGGTTGACGATAGCTCGTCGATCGGGGCTCTGACCAGCGGAGACCGGCCGCGGCCGGACAGCGCGGCCTTCGCGGGGCCGCGCTGCGGCATCGCCCCGAGGTGCGCCTATGCTGCCACGGCTGATGACCGGCGCGGATCGCCGCCGGCGTGAACTCGGGTGAAAGAGGATGCGACATGCGTCGATTCGGACGGCGTCTCTGGTGGGCGGGAGCGGCCGTGCTCGCTCTGGTGGTGGCGGCCGGCGCCGTGGCCCTCTGGCAGCCCCGGCACAAGTCCGCGGCGCCACAGCCCGTCAGGGCGCAGGTGTACAAGCCGAGCCAGGCGTGCCTGCTCACACCGTCGCAGGGGCTCGCGGATCCGCGGTCGGCGCAGGCCTGGGCGGGGCTCGAGGACGCGTCGGGCCGCACGCACGTCCAGGTGCGCTACCTCTCGGTGGCCGGCCAGGACACGGCGGGCAACGCCGCGCCGTACCTGGCCTCGCTCGCGGTGGGCGGCTGCCAGGTCGTGGTGGTGAGCGGCGACGCCGAGGTGCAGTCCGCGGTGCAGGATGCCCAGAAGTTCCCGAAGGTCCAGTTCCTGCTCCTCGACAGCGGCCAGAGCACCGGCAGCGCACAAGCCACCCCTGCCGCCGCCCCCGCCAACACGAAGGCCCTGCCCGTGGCGACCCCCGCCGACGCCCGCACCCAGGTGGCCGCCGAACTGGCACATCTCGTGGCGAACTGACGCCTTTTCACTGCTTTGCCCGATTTTGCAAGCATGTTTGACCACAATAAAAAGAACGTGATCAACTCCGCATGATTTTTTTCTAAGAGTTGGCCAATGGCCGAGACTTTGGGGTTGTTTCATGCGTACGCGGGTCGCGGCACGTCGTCTCTCCCTGCCCAGGAAGAGACGACGATTCCGCCCTCTGGTCAGACTGCTGACAGTCATGCTGGTCGTGACACTCGCCACCAATGGCGGCATAGCCACCGCCGGAGCCGCCGAACGCGGCTTCCCGGCTCTGAGCCTGCCCAGTTGGGCCGATATGATGGGCTGGTTCGACGGCCCGCCGCAGGAGCACTGGGGGCCCACACCCCGGCAGATCGGCGGCTCGGCCGCCGGCCGTGACCACCGCGCGGACGCCGGTTCGACCCGCGCGCCTGGCGGGGCGGGCCACGCGCCGGGCAAGGCCCCGGACCAGCTCGACGACTACGCGCCCTACCAGCACCGGACCGCGCAGGGCGCCAGCGCCACCCGGACCGGGTACAACGCGCAGACCAGCAAGCGGGACGCGGCCAAGTCCTCCCGGACCACGGACGCCTTCGACAACGCCGACGGTTCCGTCACCCGCGACATCTCCCAGAGCCCGATCAACTACCAGGACGCCAACGGCACTTGGCAGAAGATCGACACCAGCCTGGACGGCGCGGCCGGTGACGGCCGCTACCACGAGAAGGCCAACTCCCTCGCGGTGGACTTCGCCGCCAAGGCGGCCGACTCCTCCCTCGCCTCCTTCAAGGTCGCCGGCGGCCACGCGCTGAGCTACGGGCTCCAGGGCGCGGCCCCGGTCGCGGGCACCGCGGACGGCTCGGACGTCAGCTACCCGGAGATCCTGCCCGGCACCGACCTGACGCTGACCACGACGCCGACCGGCCTCAAGGAGTCGATCGTGCTGCGCTCGGCGCAGGCGGGCAACTCCTGGACCTTCCCGCTGACGCTGGACGGCCTGACGCCGCACCAGCAGGCGGACGGCTCCATCGCGCTGACGGATGCCGGCGGCAAGACCGTCGAGCAGATCCCGCAGGCCTACGCCTGGGACTCCAAGGTCGACCCGCGCTCGGGCGATGCGGCGAGCACCAACGCCGTGCGCTACCAGCTGGTCAGCACCGCCGGCGGCCCCGCGCTGCAGGTGACCCTCGACGCGAACTGGCTGCACAGCCCGGACCGTCAGTTCCCGGTCACCGTCGACCCGACCGTCACCGACGGCTGGACCACCGCCTACGCGGAGGACGGCAACACCGGCGACCACTCGTACGAGCAGTTCCTGAAGATCGGCTCCTACGACTCCGGCACCACCAAGGCCAACGCCTTCATCAACCACTGGGACCAGAGCTGGGACGGCTCGGGCGTCACGGTCACCTCGGCCACGCTGAACCTGTTCGACACCTGGTCCTCCTACTGCGGCGCTCCCGCGCGGCTCGACGTCGCGCAGGTGACCCAGGCCTGGACGCCGAGCCAGGTGTCCGCCTACCCCGGCCCCAGCTTCGGCGCCTCGATCGGCAACGCCGCGCCGACGCTCCACAACGCCTGCACCAACACCTCGGCGAACCCCGCCGTCGGTGACTGGGTGCAGGTCCCGCTCTCCACCTCGGCGCTGCAGGGCTGGATGAACGGGACCACCCCGGACTTCGGCCTGGCGGTCTACGCCGCCACCAACGACGCGCTGCACTGGAAGAAGTTCGGCTCCTTCATGGACCCGAACAAGGGCCCGTACATGCAGGTCACCTACACCGGCAACGCCGGCCCGCAGGTGTACGAGCAGTACCCCAACAACAACGCGGCCGCCTACACCACCACCCCCGAGCTCACCGCCTGGTCGGCCGGTGCGAACTCGACCGGTGCCAGCAGCACGCTGAAGTACGACTTCACGGTCTACGACAACACCAACGCCACGGTCGCCGACTCGGGCCAGATCTCCACCGGTGACTGGGTCGTCCCGGCGGGCAAGCTGTCCTGGGGCAAGACCTACTACTGGCAGGTGCGGTCCTACGACGCCTCCACCTGGTCGCCGTCGAACGGCCTGTACGCGCTGAACATCCAGGTGCCGCAGCCGCTGATCACCTCCAGCCTGTCGCAGAACAGCAGTGAGCACGGCTTCGACGCGTCGATCGGCAACTACACCACCTCCGACACCGACGCCGACGTCTCCACCGCGGGCCCGCCGCTGGAGGTGGTGCGCGACTACAACTCCCGTGACCCGCGCTACACCGGTGCCTTCGGCGCCGGCTGGTCGAGCGTCTTCGACTCCCGCGCCACCGAGCAGTACAACACCTCGGGCGCGCTGACCGGCGTCGTCGTCACCTACCCCGACGGCTCGCAGGTCGGCTTCGGCAGGAACGGCGACGGGAGCTTCAGCCCGCCCGCCGGCCGCTTCGCCACCCTCAAGTCGGTGACCGGCGGCTACACGCTCACCGACAAGAACGACACCGTCTACACCTACACCCAGTCGCTGGGCTCCGGCGGCTACGGCGTGTCGTCCATCGCCGACGCCAACAACCGGGCCATCACGTACACCTGGTCCGGCAGCCAGGTCACCACCATGACCTCCCAGGTCTCCGGGCGTGCCCTGCACCTGACCTGGGCGACCCCGAGCGGTGCGAACGCCGCCCACGTGGCCACCGTCGCCACCGACCCGCTCGGCAGCTCGGGTGCGCTGACCTGGACGTACACCTACACCGGCGACCAGCTCACCTCGCTGTGCCGGCCCACCGACGCGGTGCACTGCGCCAGCTACGGCTACGGCTCCGGCTCGCAGTACCAGAACGCCACGATGGACCTGGGCGCACAGAACTACTGGCCGCTGTCGGAGGCCTCCGGCAGCACGGCCACTGACGCCGTCCTGGCCAACGAGGGCAACAGCAACGCCACGTACAGCAACGTGACGCTCGGCCAGACGGGCGGCCCGCTGGCCGGCTCCACCGCGACGGTGGCCGGCTTCAACGGCAGCTCCTCCTCCGTGGCACTGCCCAACAACACCGGCAACGCCACCAACTCCGGTGCGCTGTCGCTGTGGTTCAAGACCTCGGCCGGCCCCGGCGTGCTGTACTCCTACACCTCCACGCCGATCTCCGCGGGCAGCACCTCCGGCTACTACACGCCGTCGATCTACGTCGGCGCGGACGGCAAGCTGAACGCCGAGTTCTGGTACAGCGGCGGCGTCGCCCCGCTGACCAGCAGCGCGGCGGTCACCGACGGCAAGTGGCACCACATCGTGATGTCGGCCGCCGGCAACGCGCAGACCCTGTTCCTGGACAACAACCGGGTCGGGACGCTGTCGGGCACCGTCTCCATCCAGAGCGCGGTGGCCTTCGGCGCCAACCAGCCCTACAACTACATCGGCGCCGGCTACCTCGGCGGCAGCTGGCCGGACCAGCCCAACACCGGCAACGCCACGGTCAGCTACTTCAACGGCTCGATCGCCGACGTGGCCTGGTACAACCGCCCGTTGGTGTCGGCCGACGTCAACTCGCTCTACCAGTACGGCACCCACCCGGCCAGCCTGCTGAGCAGCGTCACCCGTCCGTCCGGCAAGGCGCTCGTCGGCGTCGGCTACGACCCGGCGACCACCGCGGTCACCCAGGTGACGGACGAGAACGGTGGCGTCTGGAAGGTCGGCGCCCCGACGGTGGCCGGCTCCTCCCGGACCTACCGCGGCGCGGTGCTGGGCAACGCCCCGAAGGACTACTGGCGCCTCGGCGACCCGGCCGGCTCGGCCTCGGCCACCGACGAGGTGCGCGGCGGCACGGCCACGTACAGCGGTGTCACCCTCGGCGCCGCCGGGCCGTTCTCGGACAACACCGCGGCCTCGTTCAACGGCAGCTCCTCCTTCGTCCAACTGCCCGCCACCGACCGGGTGAGCACCTCGCCCGGCTCGGTCGAGATGTGGTTCGACATGCCCGCGGGCAACACCGCCGGCGGTGTGCTGTACGACCAGATGGGCCAGACGCTGACCGGTGGCAACCCCACCGGCGGCAACTGGACGCCCGCCCTGTACGTCGGCACCGACGGCAAGCTGTACGGCAAGTTCTGGGACACCAACGGCACCGGCGGCGAGATGAACTCGCCGAGCGGCGTCAACGACGGCAAGTGGCACCACGTGCTGCTCGCCGCGCAGGCCACCGGCGGCCAGGCGCTGTACCTGGACGGGACGAAGGTCGGCAGCACCACCGCCAACCTGCTCGGCGACGCCACCAACTACACCTACATCGGTGCCGGTGAGAGCGGCGGCGGCTGGCCGAACCACCCGACCAACACCCTGGGCTACTTCCCCGGCTCCATCGCCGAGGTCGCCTTCCACACCACCGCGCTGTCCGCACAGGACGACGCGAACCACTTCGCGGCCGGCAAGAACTCGACCGGTCTGCTGCCGGTGAAGACGGTCGTGGTCACCGACCCGAAGAACACCACGGAGACCACCCGGTTCGACGTGGTCAACGGGAACCGGGCGCTGTCCCAGACCGACGGCCTGGGGAACACCGTCAGCTACGGCTACGACTCCGGCGGCTTCCAGAGCACGGTCACCGACCCGAACGGCGTGATGAGCCGTACCGGTCACGACCCGCGCGGCAACGCCGTCTCCGTCACCAGCTGCCAGAACCAGCAGACCAATACCTGCGCGACCCAGTACTTCACCTACTACCCGGACGACACCACCGCACAGCTGACCACGGCGGACCCGCGCAACGACATCATGCTGACCTCGCGGGACGGCCGTTCGGCCTCCGCGACGGACAACACCTACCTGACGTCGTTCAGCTATGACGGGTCCGGCAACGAGCTGGGCGTCACCACCCCGGCGGTGCCCGGCTTCCCGAGCGGTCGCACCACCAGCACGGTGTACGCGGACGGCACCGCCACCTACCCGGCGGCGGACAGCGGCAACGTGCCCAAGGGCCTGCCGATGTCGACCACTTCGCCCGGCGGCGCGGTCAACCAGGTCTCCTACTTCCACAACGGCGACGTGGCCTCCACCACGAACCCGAACGGCCTGGTCACCAAGTACACCTACGACGCGCTGGGCCGGGTGCTGACCAAGTCCGTGGTCTCGGACACCTACCCGAACGGCTTGCAGACCTCGTACGTCTACGACGGCGACGGCCAGGTGACGCAGGAGGCCAACCCCGCGCTCACCGACCGGGTCACCGGAGCGGTGCACACCTCCCAGGTCAGCACGGTCTTCGACTACGACGGCGACGTCACTTCGCAGACCGTCGCGGACACCACCGGTGGTGACGCCCCGCGCACCGAGACCAGCGTGTACGACGCGTACGACCACGTGCAGTCGCGCACCGACGCGAACGGCAACGTCTCCGGTGCCACCAACGGCGGCACCACGACGTACGCGTACGACGCGATGGGCGAGAAGGTCAAGGAGGTCGGCCCGACCAACGTCACCACCACCTACCAGTACGACTCGAACGGCCACCTGCTGACGCAGACCCTGAACGGGTACACCGGTGACCCGGTCAACCCCTCGGCCGCGACCAACCTGGTGGAGTCCTCCCGCGCCTACGACCCGGCGGGCCGCCTGGCCTCGATCACGGACTCGATGGGCAACACCACCTCCTACACCTACACCGACAACGGCCTGCTGGCCACGACCACCAAGACGGACTCGACCGGCAAGAACTCCTTCCAGCTGGAGTCCAACACCTACGACGCCGTGGGCAACCTGACCCAGAAGACGTCCAACAACGGCGCCACGGTGACGCAGTACCAGGTGGACGCCGCCTCCCGGGTGACGAGCACCACCATGGATCCGACCGGGGCCGACCGGGTCACCCAGGTCTCCTACACCCCGGACGACCTGGTGGCCACCTCGCGGCAGACCGACTCCTCGGGCTACGACCGCACCACCAGCAGCACCTACGACCCGATGGGCAACCCGACGTCGCAGACGCTCTACGGTGACTCCTCCGGTCACCCCGCGGGCTGGTGGCCGCTGAACCAGACCTCGGGCAGCACGGTGACCGACGCCTCCGGCAACGGCTACTCCGCCGCGGCCTCGGGCAAGGTCACCTGGTCCGGCGGAGCCGCCAACTTCGACGGCAGCGGTGGCACCATCTCCACCAACGGTCCGGTGCTCAACACCGCGTCGTCGTACACCGTTTCCGCGTGGGTGAACCTCGCCGACAACACCGCCTACCACTCCTTCGTCACCCAGGCGGGCACCAACGTCCCGTCGTTCTACCTCCAGTACTCCAAGGCGTTCGGCGGCTGGGCGTTCATCGCGAACAGCTCGGACGCGACGAGCCCCAGCGCGTACTACTCGGCGCACACGTCCTCGGCCGCGCTGAACACGTGGACGCACCTGGTCGGCACCTTCGACTCGTCGACCGGCACGATGAGCCTGTACGTCAACGGCTCGCTGGCCGCGACCGGGAACAACCCGAGTCCGTGGAGCGGTACCGGCGGGCTGACCATCGGCGCCTCCAAGACGCCGAACAACGGCACGTTCGACATCGCCAACGGCCAGGTCTCGAACGTCCAGGTCTACCAGCGAGCGGTCAGTGCCACCGAGGCCCAGACGCTCTACACCAACGGCCGCAACGGCGGCACTGTCGGGTCGTCCAACACCCAGACCACGAACTGGACCTACGACAAGCGCGGCATGCCGGCCTCGGTCACCGACCCGAACGGCAACACCACGCAGTACACCTACGACGAGGCGGGCAACCTCGCGGTCACCACGGCCCCGGCCGTGCCCGTGGAGGCGGTCGGCGGCACCTCGGTGACCGCCCACCCGGTGACCACCAGCGGCTTCAACACCTTCGGTGAGGCCGTGGAGGAGCTCGACCCGAACGGGAACGAGACCACCACCGCCTACGACGCCGACGGCCAGAAGGTCTCCCAGACCCTGCCGAACTACACGCCGCCGGGTGCGACCAGCCCGGTGGGCGGGCAGAGCAGCTGGACGTACGACGCCGAAGGCAACGTGCTGTCCACCACCCGCCCCGGCGGGGAGACCACGCAGGTCCAGTACACCCAGCTCGGCGACGTGGCCCAGGTCACGGCGGCGGACAACAGCACGGTGCACAGCGTCTACGACACCAATGGCGAGAAGCTGTCGGTGACCGACGGGACCGGCGCGGTCACCCAGGCCACCTACGACTGGCTGGGCCGTACCGTCACCGGCACACAGCTGGAGCGGTACCCGTCCACCCAGACGCTCACCAGCACCCAGTCCTACGCGGTGACGCCCGGCAATCCGTACGGCGCCTTCCTCTCCTCGCAGACCAGTGCCACCGGGGTGAGCACCTCCTACGGCTACAACCGGCTCGGCGAGCAGACCAGCGTCACCGACGCCGCGAACAACACCACCACGTCCGCCTACGACTTCGAGGGTCGCCCCTACAAGACGACGGCGGCCGACGGAACGTACGGCTGGACCGACTACACGGCGGCCGGCCTGCCGGCCGACCACAAGCAGTTCGACGCCAACAACAACCTGCTGACGCAGACCTCCGCGGTCTACGACGGCAACGGCAACGCGACCGCGGTCACGGACGCCAACGGCCACACCTCGCAGCTGACCTACGACGCGAGCAACATGGTGACGCAGGAGGTCCAGCCGGTCTCGGCGACCTCGTCGATCACCACGTCGTTCGGCTATGACGCGGCGGGCCAGCGCACCCGGTACACCGACGGGCGCAACAACTCGTGGCTGTACACGTACACGCCGCGGGGGCAGCTGGCCTCGGAGCAGGAGCCGGCCACGGCCGTCTACACCGCGGCCTCGGACTCCACCACGACCTACGCCTACGACGCGGACGGGCGGGCGACCTCCCAGACGCTGCCGGGCGGAGTGTCGCTGTCCTTCGGCTACGACAAGCTCGACCAGCTGCTCTCGGCATCGGGCACCGGCGCGGAGGCGGCGACGGCGTCGCGCTCGTTCACCTACGACAACGCGGGCCGGGTGCTGACCGCCGGCACGGCTGTCGCCGGCACCATGGGCAACCCGGACTACCAGACGGCGACGAACGAGGCGTTCACCTACAACGACCGCGGCTCGCTGCTGACGGCCTCGGGTTCGGCCGGGGCGTCCTCCTTCGCCTACAACGGCGCGGGGCAGCTGACCTCCCGGACGGACGCGGCCGGGACCACCGGCTACGGCTACGACTCGGCCGGGCGTCTGCAGTCGGTCAACGACCCGGCGACGGGCACCCAACTCACCTACGGCTACAACAACCTGAACCAGGTCTCGTCGATCTCCTACGGCACGCTCGGCGACGTGCGGACCTACGGCTACGACAACCTGCACCGCCTGTCCTCGGACACCCTGGCGAAGGGGACGACGACCCTCGCCTCCATCGCCTACGGCTACGACAACAACAACAACCTGACCTCGAAGAACACCGCCGGGGTCGCGGGAGCCGCCAACAACACCTACACCTACGACTGGGCCAACCGGCTCACCTCGTGGAACAACGGCACCACCAACACGCCGTACGCGTACGACGCTTCGGGCAACCGGATCCAGTCCGGCTCCAACGTCTTCACGTACGACGCACGTGACCAGCTGACCTCCGACGGTGTGCACACGTACACCTACGCGGCGCGCGGCACGATGACCCACGACATCACCGCCGCGGGCAGCACCGCGATGTCGTCGGACGCCTATGGCCAGCAGGTGGTGGCGGGTACGCAGTCGTACACCCACGACGCGACCGGCCGGAACATCACCGACACGACCCTCGGTGGCGGCGCGACCCGTACCTTCCAGTACTCGGGTGTGGGCAACGTCATCGCATCGGACGGTGACTACACCTACACGTACGACGACGGGGACTCGCTCGTCGGGATGAACAACGCCGGGGCCACGTCGACCTCGACCGGCCAACTGGCGATGCTCGACCAGCACAACGACGTGGTGGGCACCTTCGCGCCGACCGCGACCACCCTGGCCACCTCCGCCACCTACGACCCGCTGGGCAGCGTGGTGAGCGGCAGCAACCTCGCCGGCCACCTGGGCTTCCAGTCCGGCTGGACGGAGAACTCGACCAACCTGGTCGGCACCGCATCGCGCTGGTACAACCCGCGCACGGGCGAGTTCCTGAACAAGGACACCGTCTCGCTCAACGCGGTACCGAACTCGGCGGCGGCGAACCCGTTCGCGTACGTCGCCGACAACCCGCTGTCCGCGGGCGACCCGTCCGGGAACTGCTGGGGACCGGCCGTGCTCTGCAAGGTCGGCCACGCGATCGCGCATGACGTGTCGAGCGGGTACCACGAGGCCGCCTCCGCGGTCTCCAGCGGGTACCACGCGGTCAGCTCGGCGGTCTCCAGCGGCTAC
Organism: Kitasatospora sp. NBC_01302; assembly: GCF_035976515.1. Lineage (NCBI taxonomy): Bacteria > Bacillati > Actinomycetota > Actinomycetes > Kitasatosporales > Streptomycetaceae > Kitasatospora > Kitasatospora sp. NBC_01302. The sequence goes on along the minus strand of NZ_CP108404.1, from coordinate 810,134 downwards.
CACGCCGTCAGCTCCGGGGTGTCGTACGTGGCGCATGCCACGGCCAGCGCCGCCAGGTCGGCGTACCACCACGTCAGCGACGCCTACCATCGCGCCTACCACTACGTCCAACAGGTCCACCGCTATGCCGTACGGACCGTCAGACGCGTCTACCACGCGGCCGTCCATGTGGTGAAACAGGCGTACCACGTGGTCAAGCAGGCCGCGAAGCGGGTCGTGCACGCTGCCAGCAAGGCGGTGGGCGTGGCCTACCGGGCCACCCGGACCGCATACCACGCGACGGTCTCCGCCGCCAAGACGGCAGCGAAGTTCGTCAAGCACCACGCTGCTGCGATCACCTCGTTCGTGGTCTCGACCGCGGTCTTCGCCGGCTGCGAGGCCGTGACCGCGGGCGTCGGCACCATCGGCTGCGCCGCGGCCGCGGGTGCGGCCGGGAACCTGGTCAACCAGGGCTTCAAGTGCGCCCAGAAGGGCGGCTCGGCCTGCAGCGTCAGCGCGTTCGGCAAGACCGCGGTCGAGGGCGCGGTCGAGGGCGCCGCGGGTGGCGCGCTCGGTGAGCTCGGTGGCGCGGTGCTCGGCAAGGTCGCGCCCAAGGCGATGGAAGCCGTGGGCGGACTGTTCGGCAAGGGAGCAACCTCGGCCGCGGACAGCGCGACCGAGGACGTGACCGCACAGGCGGCCCACGAGGCCGAGGCCCAGGGCGCCAAGTCCGCCGCGGACAGCTGCCTCACGCACAGCTTCACCGGCGCCACACCGGTGCTGATGGCCAACGGCACGACCAAGCGGATCGACCAGATCAAGATCGGTGACCAGATCACCAACGGTGTTCCGGGCAAGGACGGGACGCAGAGCCACACCGTCACCAACGTCATCGTCACCACCACCGACCACGACTTCGCCGACGTCACGGTCACCCCGCTCCACCCCGGCACGACCACCAAGGAGACGGCCACCCCGACCCACACCACCGAGGCCGCCCCGGCCAAGCAGGACAACGGCTCGCTGAGCACCAAGCTGCGGCACCGCGCCGGCCTCACCCTGGCCGCGTCCATCGCCGCCGCCACCAGCCTGCTCGGCCTCAACCCCCAGCCCGCCACCGCGGCCACCCCGGCCGCCCAGACCGTCTCGTCGGCCCCGACGAGCAGCACCACCGAGAGCACGGACACCACCGACCCGGCGATCGCCGCCGGCGGCGGAACCCTGCACACCACCTTCCACCACCCCTTCTACGACGAGACCCGCTCGGCCTTCGTCGACGCCCAGGACCTGCACGCCGGAGACGTCCTCCAGACGCCCACCGGCACCGCCCAGGTCACCGACGTCCACCTGTTCCACGCCAACACCACGACGTACGACCTCACCATCGGTGACCTTCACACGTACTATGTGCAGGCGGGATCGACGCCGGTCCTTGTCCACAACTGCGATCTGGAGGAAACCGCAGCAAGGGCCAAGAAGTTGGCCGATGACATCCACATGCAGATCCCGAGTGCGTTTGCGCGTGATGTGTTCAGGACGACGGCGGTGACAACTGCCCGCCGAGCTGACGGTTCACTGGTGCACGTGGTCACCGGCGCTGGCCGCGGGCTTGAAAAGGCGCAGCTGAACTACATCGAATCACTGGGACGTAAGGACATCGAGGTCGCAGCCAACATGGAAGGAGCACACGCGGAGGCGACAGCCGTCCACTACATGGCGTCGAACGATCTGACCCCAGTGGCTGGTGGCGTATCGCGCAATGCCTGTGCACCGGACGGTTGCGAAGACTTCCTCAGTCAAGTGGGTGGAGAAATGGTGGGGCCGATCACAAGCGGCACCAAGGCGAAGATACCTGGGCAGTCCATGTATGTCTGGAGAAACCACGAGGCATGGACCAATTTCTTGGCGACGATGGGCTACCGGTGAGTGAAATGACGGGTCAGTTGGACTGGCGGGAAGACGGAGCCTTGTCGGCTCAGATCAGTGCTATGAGCCGACGCCAGCGTTATCAGGCTGCGTACCTCGCCCTGCGCAGGCTGCAGGCGCCTCTGCTCACAATCGAAATGCCCTTGGAATGGGGCGTGGAGACCTCGCTGCTCGGGTCGCTGTTCCGTGCAGGGGCTGCGCAACTGGATGGTGAGGTCAACGAGAACATCGACCATGCGGTCGCTGAGCTCGTGAGTGCGCCGTTGTTCGAGTCTCAGATTGAGCCGGAATTCTCTGAGAGCTTCCAGCTGGAGGCCATCAACGGCTGGCTCATGCTCAGTGAATCACTGGGAGAAATGAGTGAGGAGCAAACTGACAGGCTCGTTGGCCTGGCGCGGGAGATGGCCTTCTATCTCGACTCGCAGCTGGAAGGCTCATTGACCGTGGTTGCTGGAGAGGCGCACCGCGAGAGCTATCTCGCCGGCGTCGATGACCGTTTTCGCGCGTATCGGCTGGGCTACTTCGGCACCAGAAACCTTGAGATCGAAGGTGCGTGCCACGAGTCCGTTCTTGTTGATTCGCTGGGTGATGATCTGCTCGGTTCGGACGCTGGTCGTCGGCTGGCTGCTGCCTGCGATGAATACAGCGGCGAGCTCTCGTCAGCACTTCAGGCCTTCGCCATCGGCTGAAGCCCGGGCTGAGCCCATCGCTGTGGTCTGACCTGTTGTGACGAGTAGGGGCCCCACCGCCTGGTGGGGCCCCTACTCGTTGTTCCTGGCCGTCAGCTCTGTCCAGGGCCACTGAACGCGGCGGTCAGGGGGGATCAGGCGCAGACGTGCAGGCGCAGGGTTAGGCCGGTCGGCGTGGCGCGGATCTCGACGAGGTCGCAGAGCTGGTGGATCATCCACAGGCCCCGGCCGCCGTTGCCGGAGGTGAGCGAGGGGCGGCTGCGGCCGGCCAGTGGGTCGCTCAGCTGCCCGGCGTCGTGGATCTCGGCCACGGCGGCGCCGTCGCCACGGGTCCACAGGCGCAGCACTCCGCTCCCGCCGCCGTGGGCGACCGAGTTGGCGACGGCCTCGCCGATCGCGAGCACGAGGTCGTCCCGGCGCGCGGGCCGCAGCGCCGTGCTCCGGGCCCAGCTGTCGGCCCGGTGGCGCACGGCGGCCAACTCGCCACCGCTGTAGGCCACTCGCATCACCCCGGCGGGCTCCGGTTCGGGCAGCGGCTGGTCGCAGTCGGCACAGACCACGGCCGGGTCGGTGTAGTGCAGGCTCGGGAGGTCCGTGCCGTCCTCGATGACGGTCGGGTGGGTGCGGCGGGCGTCGCCGACGACGGCCGCATGCAGCGCGGTGAGGTCGTAGGGGCACAGGATGGTCGCGCCGCGCCGGGCGAAGGCGGTGTTGATCAGGGCTTCGTGCCGGGTGGCCTCGAGGATCTCCGCGCGGCTGCGGCCCGCCCAGATCGGCTCGCCGACGATCCGCACCGGCCGGTCGGGGTGGCGGTCGGCGAAGCCCTGCAGCGCGGCCAGGATCCGTCCGGGATTGCGCCCCAGGACGGTCATGTCGGCGAACTCGACCTCCGCGGCAACGTCGCCCAGAGCCGAGCGCAGCGCCGCCACCCGTAGGCCGGGGACGGCGATGAAGCAGGGCTCCGCGGCTTCCAGGGCGCGGCGCGCGAAGTCGCCGACAGCGCGGAGGTAGCCCTCGGTGGTCCGGTAGAACAGGGCCGGATGCACAAAGGGTCCGGTGGCCGGCCGGGCGGCCACGCTCTCGTTCACGCCGTCATCTCCACGACCCTGTGCTCATGACCTTGATCCTACAAGAGGCCTGGTACGGGGACTGGTTGACGGCGCCGGTGCCGCGCCGGGCGCGCTCACCGGTGCGACCGGCCCTGCCTCGTCGCGACAGCGGTACCACTCCAGCCCGGCCCTGCGCATCGCACCCTCCCGTTTCGGCGCACGTCTGCCCGCGCCCCGCGCCGCCACACCCGCGGTCCGGCGAGGAGATGTGCGGGTGCGGTGACGGGGTGATCGCCCCAGGGTTCAAGCCCGGTCACCCGGGTAGGGGTTCCAAGACGGCGCGGCACGTCCGCGGCGTCTCCCATCGCCTGAAGCAGCCGGGCGGAGGTTCCCGTCCCCCCGGGTCATGGTCGTCGTCGACCGGCCCACCGGGGGAGCGACTCCGTCACGCCCAGGAGATGAGGACCGTGCCGGTCCAGGCACCGCTCCATTCCCGCACCACGCCCAGCACGCCCACCGTGTCGACGGCGAGCAGCGATCACGCCGCGGGCGAATCGCCGCTGCCCATCCGCCCCACCCGCCGGGAGCTGCGGGCGATGGGCAAGACCGAGGCCCGCGGGCTGAGCGATTCCCTCTTCCGCCGGCTGGCGGCGCTCACGCCGGGGACGGCCGACTACAGCTACGTGCGCGGCACGGTCATCGAACTGAACATGCCGCTGGTCCGCTTCGTCGCCACGAGGTTCCGGCACCGCTGCGAGGAGTTCCAGGACCTCGTCCAGGTCGGCACCGTCGGTCTGATCAAGGCGGTGGACGGCTACGACCTCGACCGTGGCGTCGAGTTCCCGACCTATGCGATCCCCACCATCTCCGGCGAGATGAAGCGCTACTTCCGGGACACCTCCTGGCCGGTGCGGGTGCCGCGCAGTGTGCAGGAGCTCTACCTGGCGGTGATCCGCGGCTCGGACCAGCTGGAGCAGCGGTTGGGCCGTGCGCCGCGGGTCGAGGAGATCGCCGAGTCGCTGGGCCTCGACGAGTGCGAGGTCCTGGCCGGCCAGGCAGCCGCCCTGGTGAGCCGGACGGACTCGCTGGACGCGCTGCACGAGGGCGACGACGACCCCTTCGGCAGCTCGCTGCTCGACCGGATCGGCGTCCTGGACCAACGCCTGGACCTGGTCGAGTTCCGGATCGCGGTCCGCCCGCTGCTGGCCCGTCTGCCGCAGCGCGAGCGCACCATCCTGCTGCTCCGCTTCTGGGGCGACTGCACGCAGAGCGAGATCGCCCAGCGGCTGGGCATCTCCCAGATGCACGTCTCCCGCCTGCTCGCCGCCACCCTGGGCGGCCTGCGCGAGCAGCTCACGCAGGGGTAGCGGAGTTCCACGCGGGCCTTCCTGCTGGACCACGCTCGGCAGGATCCGCCGGGCCCACCCGTCCTACGCTGAGACCTGTCGAAACCCGATCGGTGGAGGCGGCGATGGACCGGGCCGAAGCGGAACTGCGCGAGGTCGTCGACCGTCTGCGGCAGGAGGTGACCGGGCTGCGCCGGGCGATGCGGACCCGGGCGGTCATCGAGCAGGCCAAGGGCCTGCTGGTGGAGCGGCTCGGCGTCTCGCCGCAGGAGGCCTTCGACTGGCTCTCCGACCACTCGCAGCAGAGCAATCGCAAGGTGGCGGAGCTGGCCGCCGAGCTGCTCGGCCAGGCCGCCCCGGGCCCGCCCACCGGGCCGCAGCCAGTCGGGCCGCAGCCAGTCGAGCCGCAGTCGACCGGGCACCGACCGCCCGCGGACCCACCGGCCGGGCCCCCACCGGCAGGCTCCCCACTGCCTGCGGACCCACCGCCCGCGGGCCCATCGGCGCGGCCGCCCGCCCCCGCACCGGCCCGCCGACGGCAGCTGGACGCCACCGGCGCGACCCGCTACCACCTGGCGGCCGCGGCCCTCGCCGCCGCCACCGACGAGCGGCAGCTGGCCCGCGCGGTCGGCGAGGTGGCGGTCGCACCGCTGGGGGCGAGCGCGGTGGTGCTGGCGGTGACCGAGCCGGACGGCGCGCTGCGCCTGGTGGCCGGGCACGGCCTGACCTCGCGGCGGGCCGGCCAGTGGCGCCGGATTCCGCCGGCCACCACGGTGCCGATGGCCCGGGCCCTGCGCGAGCCCGGCCCGGTGTGGGCCGGGCCCGGCGACGACCCGGTGATCCCGGGGGCCTCGGTCTGCGCGCTGGCGCTGCGTGCCGGCGACCGGGCGATCGGTGTGCTCGGCATCGGCTGGCCGGAGCACTTCCGGTCCGGGCCCGACACCGAGCGGTACCTGCGCGCCGTCGCCCAGCTCTGCGCCGACGAGCTGGCGCGGTGCGCCGCGGGCCGCCCCGCGGACGTCGCCGGCCCGGGGGAGCGGTGGTCACGGACGGTGCTCGACTCCCTCACCGCACCGGCCCTGCTCCTGACGCCGCTGCGGGCGGCGGACGGGCGGGTGGTCGACTTCGGGGTGGCCCATGCCAACCCGGCCACCGTGGACCTGGCCGGTCGCACGGCGGCCGAGCTGGCCGGGGGCCGGCTCACCGAGCTGTACCCCGGCCTGATCACCAGCGGCGCGCTGGCCGGGCTGCTGCGGGCCCACAGCAGGGGCGAACCGTACGAGCAGGAGCTCGACCCCCTGGTCGAGGTGGTCGACGGCACGCCGCACGCCAGCAGCCTGACCCTGCGGGCGATGCCGCTGCCGAACGGGCTGCTGCTCACCTGGCGCTCGTACGACGCCCAGCGCCGGGCGGAGCGGCAGCTGGCGCAGGCCTGGGAGTTCGCGCGGCTGGGCACCTGGCACTGGCACGCCGGTGACACCGCGCTGGCCTGCTCCGCAGGCTTCGCGGACGCAGTGCTCGGCCGGCCCGGCGGCACACCCCTGAAGGCGTCCGAGATCGAGGAGGCGGTGCTGGAGGGCGACCGGCCGGCCCTGCGGCAGGCGGCGCGGCGACTGCTCGACAGGTGCGGCAAGGCCGAGCTGGACCTGCGGATCCGCCGACCGGACGGCGGGCTGCGCGAACTGCGGGTGGCGGCGGAGAGCAACGGGGGCGGCGCGGCCCCGGTCACCGAGGTGCACGGCGTGGCCCAGGACGTCACCGCCCAGCGGGCGGCCGAGCGGGACTCGGCCGCGGACCGCACGGAACTGGCCGAGCGGCGCCGCCGGTCGGTGGCCGAGCACCGGGTGATCCGCGCCCTGCAGCACGTCCTGCTCGCGGCGCCGCGCGCCCCGGCCGTGCCGGGCCTGGAGTACGCGGCCCGCTACCTGCCGGCCGAGCAGGAGACCAAGGTGGGCGGCGACTGGTACGACCTGTTCGCGCTCCCGGACGGCAGCGCACTGGTGGTGGTCGGGGACGTCTCGGGACACGGCCTGCCCGCCGCCGCGGGGATGGGTCAGCTGCGTTACGCACTGCGCGGGCTGGCCTGCACCGGCGCGGCGCCCGGGGCCCTGCTCGCGCTGCTCAACCGGATGATGCTGCAGCAGCGCTTCGACTACGTCGCCACCGCCGTCTGCGGCCGGCTCGACCCGGCGGCCCGCACCTTCACCTGGGCCCGGGCCGGCCACCCGCCGCCGCTGCTGCTGGCCGGCGACGGCAGCGCGCGGTTCGACGCGGCGCCCACCGGGCTGCTGCTGGGCGCGGTGCCCGAGGCCGAGTACGGCGCGACGACGCTGGAACTGCCCCCGGGTGCCACCCTGTTGCTCTACACCGACGGCCTGGTGGAGCGGCCCGACCGGCACCCCGGCAGCGGCGCCGCGCGACTGCGCGAGGCGGCGTCGGAGTACCCGGGAACCTCCCTCGACGGCTGCCTCGACCACATCCTGCGCCGCTTGGAGGCGCCCAACCCGCGCGACGACAGCTGCCTGCTCGGGGTGCGGCTGACCACCGGCTGACCACCGGCCGACCTGGAGCCCCGCCCGCCTCACCGGATCCGCAGCGCGATCAGGCTGGTGTCGTCCTCGGTGTCTCCGGTGGCCTGGGCGAGCAGCCGGTCGGCCAGGTCGCCGAGCTCGTTCCCGGCGAGGTCCTGTGCGGCCCGGCCCAGCAGGGCGAGGCTCTGCCGCAGGTCGGCGCCCCGCCGCTCGACCAGCCCGTCGGTGTAGAGCACGAGCGTGTCCTGGGCGCGCAGCGTGGTGCTGGTCTCGCGGTAGGCGACGTCCGCGGCGGCACCGAGCAGCACGTTGCGGTCCGACTCCAGCAGCCGGGCCCGGCCCTCGCGCAGCAGCAGCGGTGGCAGGTGGCCGGCGCTCGACCAGGTCAGCCGCCGGGTGCCGGGCTCGAAGATCGCGCAGAGCGCGGTCGCGGTGAGGTGTCCGCCGGTGCGCAGGGTCAGCTCGTTGAGCCAGTGCAGCAGGCGCGCGGGCGACTCGCCGGTCACCGCCAGCCCGCGCAGCGCGTTGCGCAGCGCGACCATGCCGGTGGCCGCCTCGATACCGTGGCCCGCGAGGTCCCCGACCGCGACCATCACCCGGTCCCCGGGCAGCGGCAGCACGTCGTACCAGTCGCCGCCCACCCGGTACTCCTGGGCGGCGGGCCGGTAGCGGGCGGCCACCTCCAGTCCGGGCAGCCGCTGCGGCTCCGGCATCTCCGGCACGATCGCCTGCTGCATTTGCAGCGCGAGCCGGTGGCGGGTGTCGGCCTGTTCCTGGACGTCGGTGAGCCGGTCGAAGGTCGCCGCCAGTGCCGCCTCGGTGTGGTACTGGCCGGTCACGTCCTGGAAGATCCCGGTGATCCCGGTCAGCGTGCCGTGGGTGAGCAGCGGCTCCGCCACGATCTGCACCCGGCGCACGCCGCCCTGCGCCCGCCGGGCGCGGACCACCAGCTTCACCTCGTCCTGGCGGCGGATCAACCGGGTGATCGCCGTGGTCAGTTCGTCCGCGTCGGCCGGATCCACGAGCCGCGCGAGTCCGCTCAGCGGGACCGGGTCGGCGTCCTCGGGCAGGCCGAAGAAGGTGAACGCGTGCTCGCTCCACCGGCTCGTCCCGGTGGTCAGGTCGTCCTCGAAGGCGCCCAGGCCGCCCAGGCCGCCCGCCACCCGCAGCACCGAGAAGCTGTGCTCCAGGGTGCCGGAGTGCCACAGGACGGCGGCGTGCTCCGGGCCCACCGGCAGCACCCGCACGTTGACCAGGGTGCCCGGCTCGCCGGGGTGGTGCTCGGCCGGCACCTGGGGCGCGGTCTGCGGGGTCTGGTTCTCCAGTGCGCGCTCCAGCAGCTCGGAGAGCGGCACGTGGGCGTAGGGCAGCGCCTGCTCCAGCGCGCTGGGGGCACAACCGGAGCAGATCCGCCGGGCGGTGCGGTTCGCGTGCTCCACCACCGGGCCCGCGCCCGCGGCGGGCCGGTGCAGCAGGATCGCCGGGTGGGCCAGCAGGTCGAGCAGCGAGGTCAGCACCGGGCGGGGCAGTTGCGCGCTGGTGCGGAACTCCGCCCGGCGCTCCCGGGCGGCGAGCACGTGGGCGGCGACCTCGACCAGCGAGGCGAGCTGCCCCCGCACCTCCCCGTCCAGCCTGGTCGGCCCCGGCCAGCAGACCGCGGCGACGCCCACCGGCAGCCCCTGCTCGCCGTGCAGCGGCAGCACCGCCCGGGCGGCGTGCCGGTCCGGGCCGGGCAGGCGCTGGCCGGCGGCGGGGCCGTCGGCCAGCCACAGCGCGGTGCCGGTGGCGAACGCCCGTCGCAGCGGCCCGTCCCACAGCGGGGACACCAGCTGCCAGTGCGCCCGCTCCAGCCGGCTGTGCCCGGCACCGCCCACCAGCTCCAGACAGTCCGACGCCACCTGGCGCCAGACCAGCACCCCACAGGCACCCAGCGGTGCCAGACCGTCGCGCAGCAGGGCCTCGGCCAGCTCGTCCAGGTCCTCCCCGGCAACTGCGTCCGCTGCGGCCTCCGACCCCTCCCGGGCGTCCGGGCCGTCCCCGGCGTCGGCCTCCTCGGCAGCCTGCGGCAGCGCGGGCTCCCGGGCCGCGGCGGCGCCGACCGGGGGGCTGTCCGAGCCGTGCAGCAGGTCGGCGGCCACCTCCTCGGGCCGCTGCCCGGTGGCCTCGGCGACCGCCGCCAGCTGCTCCAGCGCCTCCGCCGGAGCCAGGCCCAGCCGGGCCATCAGCAGACCGGTGGCGAGGTCGAGCTGCTGCTGCCGGGTCCTGCGCTCCCGCGGGCCCCGCAGCTCGTCGGTGGGGCGGGTGACCGGGCCGGCCGGCTCCGCGCCGTCCTCCGGTTCGCTCGTCATCGCTCTCCTGACGTCGGGGCCGAAAGCTGGGGGACATCCGTCCCGGACGCCGTGGACGCGGCCGCTCCGCTCCCGCACCCTCCCGTCCGAGCCTCGCTCCCGTCAAGGGCCACGGCAACGCAGCGGGCGCGAGGCCCGGGCGGGTTTCGGCGACGCCCGGGTGGGCAGCCGCCCCTGAGCGTCGGCGTACGGGCGGCGTCGGTCCAGCAGGCGACATGACCACCGCACCGGTGCGTACCGCGCGTCGGCGGCAGTACCTGCTCTGCACCCCGGAACTCCGTCCCCGAGGCAGGTGACCGGCCCATGTCCACCACCCTCAGCGCCTTCACCGCTGCGCCCGCGCTGCCCACAGCCCGCGGTCCGCTCGGTGCGGCGCTGCTCGACACGCTGCGCCGGCCGCCGCGCACCGACAGCGTCCCGGCCGCCCCCGCGGGCCTCGACCCGTGGGGCGAGGACCTGCAGCTCGCCCTCTACACCTGCTACGAGCTGCACTACCTCGGTTTCGCCGGCGTGCATGCCGCCTGGGAGTGGCACCCGGCGCTGCTGGCCCTGCGCGCCCAGCTCGAACACGCGTTCCTCGGTGCGCTGTGCGAGGCCGTCGGCGAGCCGCCACCGCTGGACCGGGCGCTGTCCGACCTGCTGGTCGAGCCGGCGGGGGCGGACGGGCCCTCGTACCGGCTGCTGGCCGACGGACAGCGCTGGCAGGCGCGCGAATTCCTGGTCCACCGCTCGCTCTACCACCTGAAGGAGGCCGACCCGCAGCTGTGGGTGGTGCCCCGGCTGCCGCACCCCGTCAAGGGCGCGCTGATGACGATCCAGTTCGACGAGTACGGCGCCGGGCGTCCCGAGCGGGCGCACGCCGTGCTGTTCGCCGAGATGATGGCGGACTTCGGCCTGGATCCGGCCTACGGACACTACCTGGACGCGGTCCCGGCGCCCGGCCTGGCGGCGGTCAACCTCCAGTCGATGTTCGGCCTGCACCGATCGCTGCGGGCCGCCCTGATCGGCCAGTTCGCCACTCTGGAGATCACCTCCTCACCGGGCGCGGCCCGGCTCGCCCAGGCCTTCGCCCAGCTCGGAGCCTCGCCCGCCGGGACGCTCTTCTACCGCGAGCACATCACCGCCGACGCGGTGCACGAACAGTTGGTCCGGCACACCGTGATCGCCCCGCTCGTCGCCGCGGAGCCCGAACTGGCGGCGGGGATCGCCTTCGGGATCGCCGCCACGGGGGCCGTCGAGGAGCGCCTGGGCGGGCACCTGCTCGGCTGCTGGAACGGGCGGCGCAGCTCCCTGCGCGTCCCGCTGGACGACGCGCCCGGCGCCACCGCCGGGGTCGATGGGGTCGACGGGGTGGCACGGTGACGGTCCGAGGATCCTCCGTCCTGCTGCGGGTATGCCGACCGCTGTTCCCACCGGCAGGCGCGGCCGTCGAATCCGCGCCGGATCCGACGGGTCGGCCTGCCGGATGTGGGCAGGCGCACGGCATGCTGCTGCTCACACCACCCGGTGTCTATCCGGCGCAAGGCGACACCGAGCTGCTGATCGAAACCCTGTGGCGACACCACCCGCCGGCCGGTTGCCGACTGCTGGACCTCGGCACCGGGAGCGGCGCGGTGGCGCTCGCGGCGGCCACGCTGGGTGCGGAGGTCACCGCGGTGGACCTCTCCCGGCTGGCGCTGGCCACGGCCTGGGCGAACGCCCGGCTGAACGGGCTGCGCATCCGGGTGCGCCGCGGTGACCTGGTCCGTCCGGTCGCCCGCGCCCGCTTCGACCTGATCGTCGCCAATCCCCCCTACGTACCCGCCCCGGAGCCGGCCGCCCCCAGGCGCGGCATCGCCCGCAGCTGGGACGCCGGGCCGGACGGCCGGCTGGTGCTGGACCGGATCTGCCGGCTGGCCCCGCGGCTGCTCGCCCCCGGCGGGATGCTGCTCGTCGTGCAGTCCTCGCTGGCCCGCCCCGACCGGACGCTGGCCGCTCTGCGGCGGGCCGGGCTCGACACGGCGGTGGTGGCCACCCGGCGACAGGCCTTCGGCCCGGTGATGACCGCCCGCGCCCGCTGGTTCGAGGCGAGCGGCGTGATCGGTGCGGATGAGCGGGAGGAGCTTCTGGTGGTGATCCGCGGTGTCCGCCCCGCGTGAGCGCGAGTCGCGCCTGGTGCGGCTGCCGGCCGGACGCGGGCCGATCCTGCTGGAGGGCCCGGTGGAGATCGTGCTGCCCGACGGACAGGCGGTGCGCTGCGACCGGCCGGTGGTCGCGCTCTGCACCTGCCACCGCAGCCGGTGCTACCCGCTCTGCGACACCAGCCACCGCCGGCACGGGAGAGCCGCGCCGGCGGTGACCGAGGAGTCGGCGGCCGAGCCGCCCCCGCGCCGGACGCGCGGGGACACCTAGGTGTTCTGTCCCGCCGGCCGCGTCCAACCTCACGGGACAGAACACCTAGCGGCCGAGCGCGTGGGCGAGTTCGCCCTTGCTCATCTTCGAGCGGCCCTTGATGTTCCGTTGCCTGGCCTCGTTGTAGAGCTGGTCCTTGGTCGGCCCCTGCGCGCCCGCGTGCGAGCGCAGGCCGCCGCGGCGGCCGGAGGAGATGTCGTGCAGCGAGGACCGGCTCGCCGTCCTCGACTCGCCGTGCCGGGCCCGCTCCTTGTTCACGGTGCGGGCCGCGATCTCCTCCGCGCGCGCGGTGCTCTCACCGCGGTCCAGCGCGCTCTCCTTGATGTGCTCGTACTGCCGTTCGCGCTTCGGGCTCGATCCGCGTGGCATGTCGGCCTCCTGTTCTGCCGTGTCCGCCGGCAGTGCGGGTTGTTCGAGGGGTGGGGCGGTCGGGACGCGGTCTCACCATCGGTACCAGCGCCCGCGGCTGCCGGAGCTGGTCGGGCTGCGGAAGACGAAGCCGAGCAGCCAGAGCACCAGGACCACGAGGGCGATCCACCACAGCACATGGACGGCGAACCCGAGGCCGCCGAGGACGAGGGCCAGGAGCAGAACGATCAGGAGAATCATGGGGTGTCACCTCCTCGGGAACGCGTCTGCCCAGGTCGCGCCGGGCTAACCCGACCGCGTGGCCCGAGCGGCCGATCCCGGCCGGCCGCTCGGCGCCCGGGGCGTTCACGCGCCGGTGTCGCGCCGGGCGGGATGAAGCGCCGGACAGCGGGTAACCGTTCGCCATGCGCATCAGGCATCCGGGTGGGCGACGATGAACGCTGTGGCACGAGTCCTGCACCGGGTCGACCGCCTGCAACGGCGGCACCGGGCGAGCGCGTTCGCCGTGGCGCTGGTCCGCAAGTTCGGTGACGACCGCGGCGGCCTGCTCAGCGCGCTGATCGCCTACTACGCGTTCACCGCCGTCTTCCCGCTGCTGCTGCTCTTCACCACCGGCCTGGGCTATGCGCTGCACGACAATCCCGGGGCGCAGCGGGCGGTCCTGAACTCCGCGCTGGGCGATTTCCCGATCATCGGCACCCAACTGCACCAGAACATCCACTCGCTGAGCGGCAGCGGGCTCGGCCTGGCGATCGGCCTGCTCGGGCTGTCGTACGGCGCGCTCGGTGTCGCGCAGGTGCTCCAGTTCGCGATGGCGCAGGTGTGGGCGGTGCCAGGGGTGCGGCGCCCGGGCTTCCTGCCCCGGCTGGGCCGCGGGGTGCTGCTGTTCGTCGTGCTGGCGGTCGGACTGCTGCTCAGCACCGGCGCCGCGGCGGTGCTGGGCGAGGTGACCGGCGGCTGGGCCGGCCGGGTGCTGGGCGTGCTGGCGTCGGTCGCCCTGAACATCGGCCTCTACCTGGGCTGCTTCCGGATCCTGACCCCGCGGGAGATCCCGCGGCGCTCGCTGCTCCCGGGGGCGCTGGCCGCCGGGCCGCTGTGGACCGCGCTCCAGCTGAGCGGCGGTCTGCTGGTGGCCCACCAACTGCGGCACACGACCGCGGTGTACGGCCTGTTCGGGACGGTGCTCGGCCTGCTCGCCTGGCTCTACCTGGGAGCCTGGATCACCATGTACGCCGCCGAGCTGAACGTGGTGCTGGCCCGGCGCCTGTGGCCGCGCAGCCTCTACCCGCCGCCGCTGACCGGCGCCGACCGCGCCGTCCTGGCGGCCATCGCCGAACAGGAGGAACGGCACCCGGAGCAACGGGTCCGCAGCTGGTTCCGCCGGTAGACCGCCTCGGCCGGAGAAGGGCTCAGCCTCCCGGCCGGAGAAGCAGAGCTCAGCCGCGTGCCAGGCCGTCGAGCATCAGCCCGATGGTGAAGTCGAAGCGTTCGTGGCCGGCCCCCGAGGTGAGTTCGGCGGCGTAGCGCTTGGTCTGCGGGAAGCTGTCGGGCAGGTCGGCGAACCGGTCGAGCAGGTCGGCCCGGCTGTCGGCCCACGCGCTGCCGGAGCGGCTGAGCAGCGAGATCTCCAGCGTGTAGGCGTTGATGTAGAGCGTCAGGGAATCGATGCCCCAGGCGGCGGTCTGCGGCGCGATGCCGCCCGCGAGCAGGATGGCGAGCATGCCCTCGGCCAGCCGCAGCGTGTCCTGGTTGGTGGGGACGGCGGCGAGCGCGGCGCGGGAGATGCCGGGGTAGCGCAGGTACTGGTCGCGGATCTGGGTGCACACGCCGGTGATCTGCTCCCGCCAGGCGGCGGGGTCCGGCTCGGGCAGGACGATCTCGGCGCACAGGCGGCCGATGAGCAGCTCGTCCAGGTCCTCCTTGTTGACCACGTGCGCGTACAGCGAGGCCGGCCCGGTCTCCAGGGCGGTGGCCACCCGCCGCATGGTCAGGGCCTCGTAGCCCTCCCGCGCCACGATGTCGAGCGCGGCCCCGACGACGGCGTCCACCGTGATCGGCGTCGTGCGCCGTCCCCGCGCCGGCGCCTTCGCCTCGGGGACGGGCTGGTGGTGCCGCGCCGCGCGGCGCTGCTGGGGAGTCGATACCATGCGCCGAGCATATCGCCTCGAACGAACCCTGTTCCGTGCCGACGAATCCCGCTCGCATCGGCGCGATCGCCGTTCCCCTGTCGAATGATCTTCGTGACTGTAGAACAGCGTTCGTTCGCTCGTGCCACCCCCACCGAGCTGCCGCTGTGCTCCGCGTGGTCGGCGATCGTTCTTCTCACCCTGCCCTACCGCCTGCCCGGCGTGAGTCCGTTCTCGAAGGCGATGATCGCCAGGTGGACGCGGTCCCGGGCCTCGAGCTTGGCGAACAGCCGCGCGACATGCGTCTTCGCCGTCGCCGCGCTGATCACCAACCGCTCGGCTATCTCACCGTTCGACAGTCCCTGTCCGACCAGTGCCAGCACCTCGCGCTCCCGGTCGGTGATCCCGGCGATGAGACATGAGTCCGCGGCGGGCTCGGTGTCCGGTGCGGGGGCCGCGGGGCCGGACGTTCCGGCGAAGTCCGCGATCAGCCGTCGGGTCACGCTCGGCGCGATCAACGCGTCGCCGGCCGCCACCACGCGGATCGCGTCCAGGATCGCGTCCAGGGCCATGCTCTTGAGCAGGAATCCGCTGGCGCCGGCGCGCAGAGCGCCGTAGACGTACTCGTCGTCGTCGAAGGTCGTCAGCACCAGCACCTTGGGCGGGTCCGGCTCGGCGGTCGCCTGCCGGGTCGCCTCGATCCCGTCCATGTCCGGCATCCGGATGTCCATCACCACGACGTCCGGCCGCAGCTCATGGACCAGGCGCACCGCCTCGCGGCCGTCGCCGGCCTCGCCGACCACCTCCAGGTCGGTGGTGCTGCCGAGCAGGATCCCGAGCCCGACCAGCATCAGCGGCTGGTCGTCGACCAGCAGTACCCGCACGCTCATGCCGGGAGCCTCGCCGTCACCTGGAATCCGCCCTCCGGACGCCGGCCCGCGCTGAACTGGCCGGACAGCAGCGACACCCGCTCGCGCATGCCGAGCAGGCCGAAGCCGCTCCCGCCGGCCGCCGCCGAGGGCCTGGGACGGCCGGGCCCGCCGGGACCGTCGTCCCCGTCGTCCACCACCTCGATCGTCACTCCTGTCGGCTCGTATCCGACCGCGACCCGGCACGTGCGCGCCCCGGAGTGCCGCACCACGTTCGTCACCGACTCCTGGACGATCCGGAACGCCGACAGCTCGATCTCCGGCGGCAGCGGACGCCGCTCGCCCCGCCAGGCCACGTGGACCCGCACCCCGGCGTCGGCCGTGCTTTCGGCGAGCCGCGGGATATCGGCCAGGCTGCCGGCCGGCGCCAGCGGAGCGGCCCCCGGCATGGCGTCGTCGGGCTCGGCGCGGCGCAGCGCCCCGAGCATGCGCTGCAGCTCGAGCAGCGTCTGGCGGCTGGTGGTCTCGATGCCGGTCAGCGCCTGCCGCGTCTGCTCGGGCTTGGTGTCCACGACCCGCGCCGCCGCTCCCGACAGCACCGTGATGATCCCGATGCTGTGCGCGACGCTGTCGTGCAGTTCGCGGGCGATCCGCAGCCGTTCGGCCATGACGGCACGGGCCGCGGTCTGCTCGTGCAAGGCTCCGAGGTATTCACGGCGTTTGCGATACACCCCTCCGAAGACCCACGCGACCGCGAACAGGAACGCGAACTGCCCGGCCCACTGGGCCGCGTCGCCGAGGGTCTCCCCGGGGTAGACGTGGATGTTCTCGACGAACGCTGCCGCGACGGCCGCGACGGAGCCGACGGCGGCAGCCTTCGGCCGCCGGACGGCGAGGTGCCCACCCAGGACCGGGAGCAGGACGAACACGATCCAGGGCCGCACGCCGAAGAGGTCGCCGAGGATCGATTCGCCCAGGATCGCCGCGAAGACAGTCGCCGGCAGACGGCGCATCAGCAGAACCGGAAGGGCGAGCACGACGCACAGACCGATCAGCTGGAAGGGCCCGGGGTCGAAAAACCGGAACAGGCCGTCGTGGTCCGGATGAGCGATCGACAAGCAGAGCATCAGCGCGTAGAAGCAGGCGGTGGCCAGCACCACGGCCTGGTCAGTCAGCCAGGTCATGCGCTCCGATGTCGAGAGACGCTGGAGAAGCTCTTCCATGCGGAGATCGTATTCAGCGGCGTCGGCTCCGTGCGTCGCCCCGGGGATGTACGCGGGGTACACCCCCGGGCCGACGGCCTGGGGAACGGTGACACCCGCCGGCCGACGCGACGGATCACGCTCTGTTCGTAGGTTCGTGGCCATGACGAATGCGCCGATGATCGACGTCCGCGAGGCGACGAAGAAATACGATGACGGCCCGCCCGCGCTGGCCGGTGTGACCTTGTCCGTGGCGTCCGGTGATTGTGTGGCGATCCTCGGCCATTCCGGCAGTGGGAAGTCCACGCTGCTGAACCTGATCGCCGGTTTGGACAAGCCCTCCAGCGGCAGTGTCACCGTCGACGGCACGCGCGTCGACCAGCTCGGTGAGGCCGGATCGGCGAAGTACCGCCGGGCCTCGATCGGCATGATCTTCCAGTTCTTCCATCTGCTCGACGATCTGACCGTGTTGGACAACGTCATGGTTCCGGCGCAGCTGGCCGGGATGGGCAGGGGTGAGGCGAAGCGCCGGGCCGTCGAGCTGCTCGGCTCGCTGGGTATCGAGCGGCATGTCAAGGCCTGTCCACAGCGGCTGTCCGGCGGTCAGCGGCAGCGGGTGGCGGTGGCCAGGGCCCTGATGAACAAGCCGCCGTTGTTGCTGGCCGACGAGCCCACCGGCGCGCTGGACTCGAGCTCGGCCGAGGACGTGCGCCGGCTGCTGCTGGACCTGAACGCCGAGGGCCAGACCATCGTGCTGGTGACCCACGACGTGCAACTGGCCGCCACCACCGCGCACCGCACCATCGAGTTGGTGGACGGTGCGGTCGCGCGGGACGTCGTCAACAGCGGCAGCGGTGCCGGCCCGGCCGCCCACGCGCGGCTGACCCGTCCGGCGGGAGCGGTCGGATGACGCTGCGCAGGCCGCCGATGCCCCGGCGCCTCCTCGAGGCCGGATTCCACGCCATGGCCCGCATGCTGCCGGCGGTGAGCCGGTGAGCGCCCTTGGCAAGGTCGTACGCTCCGGCGTGGGCCGGCGTCGGGTCCAGTCCCTCGTCATGGCTCTGACGACGTTCACCGCGGTGATGTCATCAGTACTCTCCCTCGGCCTGCTGACCGCCGTTCAGGCCCCGTTCGAGCACGCGTTCACCACCCGGAACGGAGCGCACCTGGCGGTCCAGTTCGACAGCTCGAAGGTCACGGTCGCGCAGACCACCGCCACCGCGCACGCCGCCGGTGTCACCGAGGCGGCCGGGCCGTACCCGATCGCCGCCGCGTTGGACACGACCGTCGGCACCGACTGCCCCAGGACCGATTGGGCCGGTCACGACAACCATCCGATCACCGTCACCACCCGGCCCGACCTCGGTAGCACCTCCGGGATGGACCAACTGGTGCTGACCCAGGGGCGCTGGCCGACCGGCCCGGGCGAGATCGCCCTCCCGGCGAACAACTATGCCGACGCCTGCTTCGGCTCTTCGGTGGTGTTCTCCTCCCTAGCGGGCAAGCCGTCGTTCAAGGTTGTCGGCTTCGCCGACTCGGTGACCAACAGCGCGACCGGCTTCGCCACCGCCGACGGTTTCGCGCGGCTGGCCGCGGCCGGGGCCAAAACCGACGAGCAGATGCTCTACCGGTTCGCCAAGGCCGGGACCGATGCCGACATCGCCACCGACAAACAGGCGGTGGCCGCCGCCGTGCCGGCCGGCGCGGTCGAGGACGGACAGTCGTACCTGACCGCGGAACAGCAGGCGACCGGCAACGCCAAGGCCTTCGTGCCGTTCCTGATCGCCTTCGGGATCCTCGGCCTGGTCCTGTCAGTCCTGATCATCGCGATCGTGGTCAGCGGCGCGGTGGCCTCGGGAATCCGGCGCATCGGGATTCTGAAGTCGTTGGGCTTCACCCCTTCGCAGGTGGCCCGCGCCTACACCGCGCAAGCCATGATCCCGGCGACACTCGGCGTGGTCCTCGGCACGATCTTCGGCAATCTCCTGGCCGTGCCGGTCCTGGGCCAGGCCGGCAAGCAGCTCGGCGCGGCCAGCGCCGCGATTCCGTTGTGGGTCAGCGCCGTGGTGTCGCTGGGCACCTTGCTCGTCGTCGGCGTCACGGCTTCGATCCCGGCGTTGCGGGCCGGCCGGATGCCGGCGGTGCAGGCTCTGGTGGTCGGCCGCGCCCCGAAGGCCGAGCGCGGTCGGACTGCGCAGCGTCTGGCCTCGCGGCTGCCGCTGCCCCGGGCCATGTCGCTGGGGCTGGCCCAGCCCTTCGCCCGGCCGGCCCGGGCCGTACTGGTCGGCGCGGCGGTGCTGCTCGGCACGGTCAGCGTCACCTTCGCGGTGGGGTTGGGGACCGCGTTCAGCAAGTACCAGGCCACGACCATGAGTTCGGGCTTCAACGTCGCGTCGAAGCTCGTGATCCCGACAGCCGACGTGGGCGCGCCCTGGGATCTCTACGGCCCCGACGACCCGCGCCACCCCTACCTGGATGCCGCCAGGGTGGCCGCCGCGCTCGCCAAGGTCCCGGGCACGAAGGCCGCGTTCGGCTGGGGCGACAGCGGCGCGACCATGGTCGGCGCGCCGATCGGCGGCGAACCGCCGGTCGTGTACTCGGTCAGCGGCGACTTCTCCTGGACGAACATGGAGCTGCTGTCCGGCCGCTGGTACTCGGCGCCCGGCGAGGCCGTGGTCGGCGACAAGCTGGCCGCGGCGGTGGGGATCCGCGTCGGTGACAACCTCACCGTGGTGCAGCAGAACAGGCAACTGTCACTGAAGGTCGTCGGCATCAACTTCGACACCAACGCGGGCGACTACACGGCCATGACGGATGCGGCCACCTTCACCGCCGCAGGACTGACCGCGCACATCGACCAGTTCAACGTCGAGCTGGCCCCGGACGTCAACGGAACGGACTGGTCCACCTCGGCCGCCGCCGCGCTGACCCCGCTGAACGCCTCGGTCCAGCCGAACTCGTCCAGCGTGAACCTCGTAGTGATCACCATGGGCGCCCTGGTGGCCACCCTCACGCTGCTGCTGACCGCGGTCGCCGCGCTCGGGGTGCTGAGCACGGTGGTGCAGGACACCCGCGAGCGGGTCCACGATCTGGGGATCTTCAAGGCCCTCGGGATGACACCCAAGCAGACCATCGCGATGGTCCTGACCTCGGTGACACTCACCGGCCTGATCGCCGGACTCATCGGGGTCCCGCTCGGGGTCGCGGTGGAGAAGGCGACACTGACCCCGATGGGGAACGCGATCGGCCGGCACCTGCCACCGAGCGTGACCCACGTCTACACCGCCGGGCTGCTCCTTCCGCTGCTGGCCGCCGGGGTCGTGATCGCCCTGCTCGGGGCACTGCTGCCGGCCGGCTGGGCGGCACGGTCCCGGACCGCCACCGCGCTGCGGACCGAGTAGGACCGAGCAGACTGCTGCGCGTGCCGCTGCTGCCCAGGGCCTCCCGGCCCGCCCAGCACTGGTCCCGGCTCGGGCCCATCGGCGCCCGCTTCGGGCAAGGACTGCGATAGCCTCCCTGGCGGTACGTTCGCGGTCTCTGGAGGCGATGTTCGATGGCCGGCCCAACCCCGTCCACTGGTCCACGTGAGGACGGCGCCCAACCGGCGGCGGGCAACATCGGCGAGGCGGAACTGCGGCTGCTGCTCGCGGGGTTGACCGCGGTGCGGGACGGCGACTTCGGCACCAGGCTGCCCGCGGGCGCGGACGGGCTGCTCGGCGAGATCGCCGGCGTCTTCAACGGGATGGTCGACCAACTCTCGGTGTTCACCTCCGAGGTGACCCGGGTGGCGCGCGAAGTCGGCACCGAGGGGCGCCTGGGCGGCCAGGCCCGGGTGCCCGGCGTCTCGGGGACGTGGGAGGACCTCACCGACTCGGTCAACGCGATGGCCGGCAACCTCACCACCCAGGTGCGCGACATCGCCCAGGTGGCCACCGCGGTCGCCAAGGGCGACCTGTCGCAGAAGATCACCGTCGATGCCCGCGGCGAGATCCTGGAGCTGAAGAACACCGTCAACACGATGGTGGACCAGCTCAGTTCGTTCGCCGGCGAGGTGACCCGGATGGCCCGCGAAGTGGGCACCGAGGGCATCCTCGGCGGGCAGGCGGACGTCAAGGGCGTCTCGGGCACCTGGCGCGACCTCACCGACTCGGTGAACTTCATGGCGGGCAACCTGACCAGCCAGGTGCGGGCGATCGCCCAGGTGGCGACCGCGGTGGCCGAGGGCGACCTGTCGCAGAAGATCACGGTCGCGGCCCGCGGCGAGATCCTGGAGCTCAAGGACACCATCAACACCATGGTGGACCAGCTCAGTTCGTTCGCCGGCGAGGTGACGAGGGTGGCCCGCGAGGTGGGCACCGAGGGGCGCCTGGGCGGCCAGGCCGACGTCCGCGACGTCTCGGGGACCTGGCGCGACCTGACCGAGTCGGTCAACGTCATGGCGGACAACCTGACCGCGCAGGTCCGTTCGATCGCCGAGGTCACCACCGCGGTGGCCCAGGGCGACCTGACGCAGAAGATCCGGGTGGACGCGCGCGGCGAGATCCTGGAGCTGAAGGAGACCATCAACACGATGGTCGACCAACTCTCCGCCTTCGCCGACGAGGTGACGAGGGTGGCCCGCGAGGTCGGCACCGCCGGGAACCTGGGCGGCCAGGCCACCGTCCGCGGGGTCTCCGGCACGTGGAAGGACCTGACCGACAACGTCAACGTGATGGCCTCCAACCTCACCGGCCAGGTGCGGTCCATCGCCCAGGTGGCCACCGCCGTGGCCCGCGGCGACCTCTCCCAGAAGATCACCGTGGAGGCCAAGGGTGAAGTCGCCGCGCTGGCCGGGGTGATCAACACCATGGTGGACACCCTGTCGGCGTTCGCGGACGAGGTGACGAGGGTGGCCCGCGAGGTGGGCACCGAGGGCATCCTGGGCGGCCAGGCCCGGGTGCCCAACGTCGCTGGGACCTGGAAGGACCTCACCGACAACGTCAACTTCATGGCGCACAACCTGACCAGCCAGGTGCGCAACATCGCCCAGGTCACCACCTCGGTGGCCCGCGGCGACCTGACCCGCAAGATCGACGTGGATGCGCGCGGCGAGATCCTGGAGCTGAAGACCACCATCAACACCATGGTGGACCAGCTCAGTTCGTTCGCCGCCGAGGTCACCCGGGTGGCCCGCGAGGTCGGCAGCGAGGGCCGCCTGGGCGGTCAGGCCGAGGTCGAGGGCGTCTCCGGCACCTGGAAGCGGCTGACCGAGAACGTCAACGAGCTGGCCGGCAACCTCACCCGGCAGGTGCGCGCGATCGCCGAGGTGACCAGCGCGGTGGCGGCCGGGGACCTGACCCGCTCGATCACCGTGGACGCCTCCGGCGAGGTCGCCGACCTCAAGGACAACATCAACTTCATGGTGGAGTCGCTGCGCGAGACCACCCGCGCCAACGAGGACCAGGACTGGCTGAAGACCAACCTGGCCCGGCTCTCGGCGCTGATGCAGGGCCGCCGGGACCTCGCGGCCGTCGCCGAGGCGGTGATGGACGAGCTGACCCCGCTGGTCGCCGCCCAGTGCGGCGCCTTCTACCTCGCGGGGGAGAGCGGCGCAGGAGCCGTCCTGCAGCTCGTCGGCTCCTACGCCTACCCCGACGGATCGCGGCCGAGCAGCTTCCGCTTCGGCGAGTCCTTCGTCGGGCAGGCCGCCCGCAGCCGGCGGACCATCGCCGTGGACACCCTGCCGCCCGGCTACCTCGCCGCCTCCTCCGGCCTCGGCCGCACCGAGGCACTGTCGCTGGTCGTGCTGCCGATCATGGCCGAGGACCAGGTGCTGGGCGTCATCGAGCTGGCCTCGGTGCGGCCCTTCACTCCCGTGCATCGGGACTTCCTCGACCAGCTCATGGAGACGATCGGGGTGAACGTCAACACGATCATCGCCAACGCCCGCACCGACGAGCTGCTCGGCGAGTCCCAGCGACTGACCGCCGAACTCCAGGCCCGCTCGCAGGAGTTGCAGGCCCGCCAGGAGGAGTTGCAGGCCTCCAACGCCGAGTTGGAGGACAAGGCGGAGCTGCTGGCGGCGCAGAACCGGGACATCGAGACCAAGAACCTGGAGATCGAGCAGGCCCGCCAGGAGCTGGAGGACCGCGCCCACCAGCTGTCGGTCGCCTCCACCTACAAGTCGGAGTTCCTGGCCAACATGAGCCACGAGCTGCGCACCCCGCTCAACAGCCTGCTCATCCTGGCCCAGTTGCTCGCGCAGAACCCCACCCGGAACCTGACGGCCAAGCAGGTGGAGTACGCCGGCATCATCCACTCCGCCGGCTCCGACCTGCTCCAGCTGATCAACGACATCCTCGACCTGTCCAAGGTCGAGGCGGGCAAGATGGACCTCAACCTGGAGGCCGTCTCGCTGCGCCAGCTGCTCGACTACGCCGAGGCCACCTTCCGCCCGATGACCGGTCAGAAGAGCCTGGCCTTCGAGGTGCACACCGCCCAGGGCGTGCCCACCGAGCTGCTGACCGACGAGTACCGGCTGCGCCAGGTGCTGCGCAACCTGCTCTCCAACGCGGTCAAGTTCACCGAGAAGGGCCGGGTCGAGCTGCACATCGAGCTCGCCGACGGGGCGCGGGTGCCCGAGAGCGTGCGGCGCGGCGGCCAGGTGCTGGCCTTCCGGGTGGTGGACACCGGCATCGGCATCGCGCCGCAGCACCTGGAGACGGTGTTCGGCGCCTTCCAGCAGGCGGACGGCACCACCAGCCGCAAGTACGGCGGCACCGGCCTCGGCCTGTCGATCAGCCGGGAGATCGCCTACCTGCTCGGCGGCGCGATCGTGGCGGAGAGCACCCTGGGCAAGGGCAGCACCTTCACGCTCTTCCTGCCCACCGTCCGCCCGGCGGTTGTGCCCGCGCCCGACGAGAGCGGCGCGGGCGCACCCGCACCGCTCCCGGCCGCCGCCGGCGACGCGCCCGACCGGGCAGGCCGGCCGGCGCAGGCCACCGCCCTCGCCGCGCCCGCGCAGCCGCGCCGCCTGCTGGTCGTCGAGGCCCGGGCCAACGGCCTGCTGACCCTGGTGGCCGAGAACGCCCTCGCGGACCTGTCGCGCTCCGCGGAGCCGGGCGTGGAGATCATCACCACCGTCGGTGCCCAGGAAGCAGCCGCGACCCTGGCCACCAACCCGTGCCACTGCGTGGTCCTGGACCTCGACCTGCCCGACGGCGCCGCCCTCACGCTGCTCGGAGAGATGGACCGCGACCCGGCCCTGCACGCGGTGCCGGTCCTCGCGCACCGCAGCCGCGGGATCGCCGCGGACGACGAGCTGCTCGCCGGCGGCCCCGGCGGCCCCCGCCCGCTGGAGGTCCTCGCCAGCCTCGACGAGCTGCGCGAACGCGTCGCGCTGCACATGAGCGCCGATCGCCCCGGCGACCTCCTGCCGCTGGTGCGCCGTTCCGGGCCGGCCTGGCAGGCGGACACCGAGCCGGGCCTGGCCGACCGCACCGCCCTCGTGGTGGACGACGACGAGCGCAACCTCTACGCGATCACCGGGATCCTGGAGCTGTGCGGGATGCGGGTCCTGCAGGCCGAGAACGGCCGCGCCGCGCTGGAGGCGCTGGCCGCCCACCGCGAGATCGACGTGATCCTGATGGACGTGATGATGCCCGAGATGGACGGCTACACCGCGACCGCCGCGATCCGGGCCATGCCCGACCACGCGCACCTGCCGATCATCGCGGTCACCGCCAAGGCCATGCTCGGCGACCGGGAGAAGAGCCTGGCCTCCGGCGCCAGCGACTACATCACCAAGCCGGTCGACGCCGCCGAGCTGATCGCCCGGATCAAGGACCAGCTCGCGTCCTAGGCCCCGCTCCTGGACCAGCCGACCGTGGACCCCCCCCCAAGGGAGAACGCCGTGCACCAGCCCCCCGACCCGGCCGCGGACAGCGGCGCGGCCCGCGTGTCCGGCGTCTCCGGCATCCCGAGGGTCGGGACGCAGCGGCACGGCGCCGCCTGCCAGGCGCGGGTCGCCGGCTCCGGCCCCGACCACGGGCCGGACGCCGGCGCGGTGAGCCGACTGGCCGTCACGGTGGAGCACCTGCGCCGGGAACTGGACCGGGCCCACGCCGGTGCCGCCGGCCGCTCGCTCGTCGAGGTCGCGGCCGGCGTGCTGATCGAGCGGCTGCGCTGCGGGCCCACCGAGGCGGTGGCGCAGCTGACCTCGCTGGCCGCCCAGGCGGGCGTCCCGCTGCTGGAGTTCGCGGCCGACCTGGTCAACCAGGCTTCCGCGGACCGGATCTCGGCGATCGCCCGCGACTTCGTCACCACCACCGCGGAGCGGGCCGATCCGGCGGCACTGCGGCTGCGCAGCGCCGAGGCCCGCACCCTGGCCGGGGCGGACACCGAGGCCGCGGCCCGTTCGATGCTGGAGCACGCGCTGCGCCCGCTCGGGGCGGTGGCCGTCGCCGTGTGGGCCGCCAACCCGGACCAGTCGCTCACCCTGGCGGGCAGCGCGGGCTTCGGCGAGGCGGAGGCGCACCGCTGGCGGCACGTGCCGCCGGGCGTCGCCACCCTGGCCCGGCGCGCGCTCGACGAGCGGGCCGCGGTCCAGTACGCCACGCCCGCCGAGGCGGTGCCGCCCTCGATCGGGCAGCACGAGCTGACCGGCGGGCGCCTGGCGGTGCCCGCGGGGATCGGCGGGCGCCTGATCGGCGTGCTGGAGATCTGCTGGTCGGGCCCGCTGCCGGCGCGCTCCCAGTCGCTGCAGCGCCAGTTCGAGGCGCTCGCGGGGCTCTGCGCCGCCACCTTGGAGACCTGGCCCGCCGACGAGGCATCGGCCGACGAGCCGGACCCGCACCTGGCGGACCTGCGGCGGCTGACCGACGGCGTCCTCGACCCCTGCCTGATCCTCCAACTGGCGCCGGGCGGCGGGGAGGGCCTCGAATTCCTCATCCGGCACGTCAATCCGGCCTTCGTCGACTTCGCAGGGCGGCCCGCCGGCGCGGTCGCCGGCGCGCGCCTGCTGGAGGCCTACCCGCTCGCGGCCGAACCCGGCGGACTGGCCGAGAAGATCGAGCACGTCTTCGCCACCGGCGAGCCGTTCCGCACCAGGAGCATGCGGCTGGCCGCCACCGTCGACGGCGTCGCGCTGCACGCCCAGGCCCAGGTCAGCATCGGGCGCCACGGCAGCCAGGTGCTGGTCGTCTGGCGGCTGGACGAGGGCACGCCGCGGGTGGCCCGGCTGCTCCAGCACGCCCAGCGGCTCGGCCGGATCGGCGGCTTCGAGGAGAACCTGCGCACCCGTCAGATCGTCTGGAACGAGGCCGTCTTCGACCTGCACGGCCTGCCCCCGAGCGCCGCGCCGATCGCCGTGGAGCAGCTCGCCGACCACGCGCACCCCGACGACCGGCCCGCCATCGACCGCTTCCTGCGCACCCTGCTGCACCACCGGCGGCCCGCCTCCACCGCCTTCCGGCTGCACCGCCCCGACGGGGTCGCCCGGCACATCCGGGTGGTCGCCGAGCCCGTGCACGCCCCCGGAACCGGCCTGACCACCGTGCGCGGCGCCTACCAGGACATCTCCGCCCAGCACTGGACCGAGGTCGCCCTGGCCGCCACCCGCGACCAACTCGCCCAGAGCGAGCAGCAGTCCGCCGAACGCAGCCGGCTCGCCCTCCAGCTCCAGCACGCCATCATGCCGCCGGCCCGCGGCCCGTTGACCCTGCACGACCTGCTGGTGGCCGTGCGCTACCGCCCCGCGGAGAAGGGCCACCTGGTCGGCGGCGACTGGTACGACGCCCTGGCGCTGCCGACCGGCGAGATCCTGCTCTGCGTGGGCGACGTGGCCGGCCACGGCATCGAGGCCGCCACCGGCATGGTCGCGCTGCGCAACGCCCTGCGCGGGCTGGCCGCCACCGGCGCCGGTCCCGCCCAGCTGCTCACCTGGCTCAACAGCGTCACCCACCACCTGACCGACAACGTCACCGCGACCGCGGTCTGCGGCCTCTACGACCCGCTCACCCGCCGGCTGCGCTGGGCGCGGGCGGGCCACCTGCCCCCGGTGCTGCTGCGCGACGGGCACGCCCGGACGCTGCCCCAGCCGGGCGGGATCCTGCTCGGGGTCCTCGACCACGCGGACTACGCGGAGAACGAGCTGCGCCTGCAGGTGGGCGACACCCTGGTGATGTTCACCGACGGCCTGATCGAACGCCGCGACGAGTCCGTCCAGGCCTCGCTGACCAGCCTGCTCGCCGTGACCGAGAAGGCCGGCGCCCCCGGCGGCGAGGGGCCCGGGGATCTCGAGGCGCACCTGGACCACCTGCTGCGCTACAGCGGCTCGGACACCGACGACGACACCTGCCTGGTGGGGGTGACGGTGCGCGAGGCGGCGCCGCTGCGCGAGGCGGCCTGAACGGGCAGGCATGAGATGCCCCGCAGCGGGTAGCGGAGAGCGGACCGGCCGCGGGCCGGTCATGTCGCACGGTGCGCAGGACCGTCAGGAAGTTCCGTGGAGGGGGCGACCACCATGCCAGGCCCGAACGATCCCATCACCACGCTGCTCGGCGGCACGGGTCAGGAGACCGGCGTGACCGTGGAGATCCGGCACCCGGACCCCACGGCGGCCGTCTGTGCCCTGGCGGGCGAACTCGACATCGAGTCGCTGGCCCCCGCGGTACGGGCACTCGACCGGTTGGTCGCGCAGTGCCCGCGCGTCCTGGTGGTCGACCTCGCGGGGGTGGGCTTCTGCGACTCCTCCGGTCTGAACCTGCTGCTGAAGGTCCGGATGGCCGCGGTGGCGGCGGGCACCGACTTCCGGCTCGCGGCGCCCTCCCCGACGGTGACGCGCCTGCTGGAACTGACCGGCGCCGACACCGTCTTCTCGCTCCACCCCACCGTCCGGGCCGCCCTCGCGGCCACCGCGCCGTGCTGACCGGGCGCCCGTCCGGCGGACGGCACGCATGATCCGGCGCCGGCCGGGCAGCCGTCCAGGCGAACCGAGCGCCGAGACCGAGAGGGATGCCCGCACATGACGACGAGCCGGGATGTCCTGCCGCGTGACCTGGTCCACCCGGGCCCCGTGCTGCCGCTCGGCGGCCAGCGCCGCAGCCTGCGACTGGCGGGCCTGCCGGGCCCGGCCGCCCGGGCCCGGGCGTTCACCGGCACGGCCCTCGCCGAGTGGTCGTGGCCCGCGCCCTACCTGGGCCAGGACATCGTCCTGCTGGTCACCGAACTCGTCGCCAACGCCGCCCGGCACGCCGGCGGCCCGCTGGAGATCGCGCTGGAGGCCAGTGAGACCCGCCTGCGGATCGAGGTCAGCGACGGCTCGAGGGCGCTGCCCGCCCTCCAGTACCCGCACCGCCCTGGGCTGCCCGGCGGCCACGGCCTGTTCATCGTCCAGCAGACCGCCGACCGCTGGGGCGTCGAGCGCCACGGCGCGGGCAAGACGGTCTGGGCCGAGATCGCCTCGCAGACGGTGTGACGGACGCCGGGGCGGGCGGGTGGCGTCACCCGGCGCCCGCGGCGGATCACGCCCTGGACAGCTGCTCGCGCAGCACCGTGCCGACGGCGGTGGGGGCACGGCCGAGCAGGGTGGCAGTGTCGGGTCGACGGTGGCGAACTCGCCGGCACGGGCGGCGGCGAAGATGCCGAGCAACTGGTCCGCCGTCCCCGCGGGACGCCCTGGCCCACCAACTGCTCCCGGAAGCGGTCGTCGGGGAGGGTGGTCCGGGTGACGGTGCGGCCGGTGAGCTTGCCGGCGACGGCGGCGAGCTCGTCGAAGGTGAGCGCCTGCGCCCCCGTGAGCGGCGGGGTGGGGCCCTCGAAGCGGCCCTCGTCGGCCAGGACGGCGGCGGCCGCCTCGGCGAGGTCGGCGTGCGCGGTCCAGGCGACCGGCCCGTCCGCGGGGAGCGCGAACCGGCCCGAGCGCGCCGCGTCGCCGAGGAAGTGCGCCGCGCTGGTGGCGTAGAAGCCGTTGCGCAGCGAGGTGAACGGCACCCCGCAGGTGCGCAGGGCCTCCTCGGTGGCGGCATGGTCGCGGCAGGCCTGGAAGCGCGAGGTCGCGCTCGCTCCCATCTGACGGCTTCGCCACGTTCCTCGCCGGCAAGCACATCGACCCCGAGCCCCGGGACCCCATCGAGGACCTGAGGGGCGGCTGGGACGTCGCGGTCGAATTCGGCCTGGCCAACCCCGCGCTGTACACGCTGATGTACACCGAACCCAGCAGGACCGCCTCGGCCGCCTTCAAGGCCGGCATGGAGGTCCTGCTGGGCCGCATCCGGCGCCTGGCCGCCGGCGGCTGGCTCCGGGTCGACGAGGAGCTCGCGGCCCAGATCATCCACGCCACGGCGCGCGGCGCGGTGCTCACCTGGCTCTCGCTGCCCCAGGACCGGCGCTACCCGGCCCTGCTGACCACGCTCCGCGAGTGCATGGTCGCCGCGGTCACCAACCAGCAGCCGGCCGTGCGGGACTCGGGCCCGGCCGGCGCCGCCCGCGCCCTGCGCGCCGCACTGCCCGAGCAGACCAGCCTCAGCCGCGCCGAGCGGCAGCTGCTGGGGGAGTGGCTCAACCGTCTTGCCGCCGAGGGTTGAGCCCCGCGGGGCGCCGGAACCCGCCGGCGCCAGGAGGCCGTTGCCGGGGCGGCCGGGTCTCAGGCCGCCGGTTCGACCGGCCGGTCCTGCTGCTGCGGCAGTCCCCGGGGCAGTCCCCGGGGCAGCGCGCCCGGGCCGGCCGGCTCCGCGGTGCCGGCCTTCGCCGAACCGCTGAGCAGGCGCAGCCGGGGCCGCACCGGAGGGGGCGAGCCCAGCACCCGTTCCTCGAAGCGGCCGAGCAGGAGCACTCCGAGCAGGAGGGCCGGGGGGACGAGCAGTGCGCAGACGATCATGAGGTCTCCTCGACGGGCCGTCTGGTCGGGCTCCGGCTACCCCGTGCGGGCCGCGGCATCCGCCCGGCTTCCGGTGCCGAACGGGCTCGGTGCCCGCCACGGTCCTTCCCACGGCGTGCTCCTCCGCCCGCGCCAGGGCCTCCGCGTGCGGGCGGCCGACAGGTCCGCGGGGCCCGGCTGCTCCGGCCGGCCCACACCGGCGCGCACCGCGGGCCGCGGCCACCCAGGCTGGTGCCCATGACGAGGAGCCTCTTCGACCGCGTGACGGACACCGTCACCGCCGCCGCCGACGAGCCGGGAGCCGCCGCCGAGCGGCTCCTGAAGGCGCTCGACGCGCTGGCCGACGCCCACCAGCTCGACGTCCTCACCGGACCGCTCCAGCGCTTCGTGCGGGCCCTGCCGCTGGGCCGGCTGCGTGCCGTCCTGCACGGACGTCCGCTCGGCCATCCGATGCACCCGATGCTGGTGCAGATCCCGATCGGCGCCTGGTCCTCGGCCGCCGTCCTGGACCTGGTGCCCGGTGCCCGCCGCCACGCCCACCTCATGGTGGCCCTCGGGACGGTCGCCGCCGTGCCGGCGGCGTGGGCCGGCTGGGTGGACTGGGCCGAGCAGCACGAGCAGCAGATGCGCACCGGGCTGGTGCACGCGGTCGGCATGGGTGCGGCGATCGGCCTGTACGGCGGGTCGTGGGCCGCCCGCGGCCGGGGCCGTCACGGCTGGGGCCGGGTCCTCGGCTTCACCGGCCTGACGGTGGCCAGTGCCGGCGGGTTCCTGGGCGGACACCTGGCCTACCGGCAGAGCGCGGGGGCGAACAAGACCGAACCGGTGGCGCACCTGGTCGAACCGGGCTGGCACGCGCTCGGCCCGGTCGACGCCTTCCCGGTCGGCGAGGCGTGCCGGCGCGTCGTCGGCGAGGTGCCGGTGCTGGTGGTGCGCGAATCGGAGCACGCGGTGCACGTCCTGGCCGCCCGGTGCAGCCACTTCTCCGGCCCGCTGCCGGAGGGCGAGCTGGTCGACGGCCGCATCCGGTGCCCCTGGCACGGCAGCGTGTTCCGGGTGGCGGACGGCTGGAACGTGGACGGTCCGGCCACCGCCCCGCAGCCCCGGTTCGACACCCGCACCGACGGCGACGGCACCCTGCACGTGCGGCTGCCCGGCGCCGGCTGACCGGCCGCGGGCACCGGGCACCGGGCTTCAGGCACCGGGCAGTGGGCGCCGCGCCGCACGGTTGGCGGTCGGCGGGGCGGCGACGGAGGGTGGAGCCGTGGACGACAGCGGCTTCTGCGCGCTCATCGCGGACCTCCTGGAGCGATCGCACCGGGTGGCGGCCGAGGAGCTGGTCGGCCTGGTCGCCGAAGCGGCCCGTGCCATGGGCCTGACCGGTGCCGACATCTACCTCGCCGACGTCCAGCAGGAGCACCTCGTCCCGCTCGCGGGCCACGGCCCCGCGCTGAGCGTGGAGCGCACCCTGGCCGGACTGGCCTACCGCTCCCAGAACGCCCAGATCGGCAACGAGCCCGGCACCAGCCTGTGGCTGCCGCTGAGCGACGGCATCGAACGCATCGGCGTGCTGCACCTCGAAGCCACCGGCCCGGTCGGCCAGGACCTCGGGCAGTGCCGGACGCTCGCCGGCCTGGTGGCCCTGCTCATCGTCTCCAAGGGCAGCTACAGCGACACCCTGCAGCAGCTGGTCCGGAGCAGGCCGATGCGCCGGCAGGCCGAACTCGCCTGGGCGTTCATGCCGCCCCGCACCATCGGCACCCGGGCGGTGACCTCCAGCGCGGTCCTGGAGCCCGCCTACGAGATCGGCGGCGACGCCTTCGACCACGCGCTCGGCGAGACCCTGCACCTGACCGTGGTGGACGCGATGGGCCACGACACCGCCTCCGGGCTCTGCGCCGCGCTCGCCGTGGCGGGCTGCCGGGCCGCCCGCCGCCGCGGCCTGGGGACGAGCGAGATCGCCGCCGAGGTGGACCAGGCGCTCGCCCGCTGGGTGCCCGACCGGCTGCTCACCGCGGTCTTCGCCGAACTCGACTTCCGGACGGGGCACTTCAGCTGGGTCAACTGCGGCCACCCCGCGCCGTTGCTGATCAGGCACCAGAACGTCGTCGCCGGTGCCCTCACCCGCCGCGCCAACCTGCCGCTGGGCCTGGGACCCGGCTACCCGGCGCCGGACCCGGCGCTGCACCAGGTCCAGCTCGAACCCGGCGACCGGATCCTCGTCTACACCGACGGGGTCACCGAGTCCCGCTCGGAGGACGGCGAACTCTTCGGCGAGGCCCGCCTCGTGGACACCGTCATCCGCGCCACCGCGGCCGGTCAGCACGCCTCCGAGGCGCTGCGCCGCCTGATCCACGCGATCCTCGGCCACCGCAACGGACGCCTCACCGACGACGCCACCATCCTCCTCGCGGAGTGGCACCCGGCGCCGGACCAGCCCTGAACCTCAGGCGCGGCCGGTCGGTGCGCCGTGGGCCAGCAGGTCCTGGTGGTGCTCGACCTCGGTGGCCGGAGTGTCCTGGAACACCGAGGCCCCCCGGGCCGCGTCCGGTCCGTGCCGGACGACCAGGTAGCTGCCGGCTTCGAGATGCCCGCGGAACTTGGGGATGTGGCGCTTGGCGATGAAGTGGCCCAGCAGCGCCCCCAGTCCGCCGCCGGTGACCGCGCCCTCGGCCGCCGCCACAGCGCCGGCGGCCAGCGGGCCGAGGACGAGCAGCGGTCCTACGCCCGGCACCAGCAGCAGGGCGGTGCCGGAGAGCACCCCGAACAGCCCGCCGGTCCAAGCACCGGCGGTCGCACCCGATTTCGCGACATCGCCGGTGGTGACGAAGCCGTGGATCTGGGTCTGACTCCGCAGGTCCTGGCCGATCACCGACAGCTCCGAGGCCGGTACCCCCTGGGCGAGCAGGATGCGCACCGCCTCCTCGGCGTAGTGCATGGACTTGTACACCCCGACGGTCGCGTTGACTTCGGCCATGGAAAGGCTCCCTCCATCTGTGCCTTGGCACCGTCGCGTCGCCGCGCCGGTGCACTGCCGCACCCCGCCTACCCGCCCGCCCGGGAGCCACTCCCACGACGCCACGGGCCCGCCGCATCCGCCGGGATGTGACAGCTGTCATCGCGCATCGGTGACGGCCCGCCCTGTCGCCGGGGCCCGCCGGGGCGGCAGGCTGATGGCGGATCAGGATCGTCGAGGGCGGGGAGCAGTGACATGCGGGTGATGGTGGCGGGTGCGGGGATCGGTGGGCTCTGTCTGGCGCAGGGGCTGCTCCGGGCCGGCGTCGACGTACGGGTCTACGAACGGGAGGCGGCAGCGGACAGCCGCTACCAGGGGTTCCGGGTCGGCCTGGGCCCGGTGGGGCTGGCTGCGCTGCGGGAGTGCCTGCCCGACCGGATGTACGGTCTGCTGGAGGCGGTCCTGGGGTCGATCTCCGGCGAGCGCCGGGTGGTCGACCAGCACCTCGGGCTGGTGCGCGAACTCCCGCGGGCCGACGGGGGAGCGGCGGCCGACCGGCAGGTGCTGCGGCTGCTGTTGCTGGCCGGGCTGGGCGACCGGGTCGAGTTCGGCCGGGCGGTGGTCGGGTACACCGAGCGGGCGGACGGAACGGTCGAGGCCCGTTTCGCCGACGGCGGCAGCGCGGTGGGCGACCTGCTCGTCGGCGCGGACGGCGTGGGCTCGCCGGTGCGCCGCCAACTGCTGCCGGACGCCGAGGTGGTCACCGTCCCGGGCAACGCGCTGCTCGGCCGCACCCCGCTGACCGAGCGGTTCGCCGCCCTGGTGCCGGGCTTCGGCACGATCGTGCAGGGACCCGGGGCGAGCATGCTGCTGGGCCGGATGGAGTTCCCGCGCTCGCCGAGGCTCGCGGCGGCCGAGCTGGCACCGGAGGTCGACCTGCCGGACATCGACAGCTACCTGCGCTGGGCGGTCATGCTGCCCGCTCCGCTCGCCGCCGGGTCCGGCGAGTGCGCCGATTCCGCCGGGTCCGGCGGGGCCGGGGCGCCGCTGCCGGGTGACTGGGCGAGCGCCCGGGACGGGCTGCTCGCGCTGGTCGACGGCTGGCACCCGGATCTCGTCGACCTCGTCCGCCACTCCGACGTCCTCAACAGCTCCCCGCTGACGGTCCGTTACGCACGGGCGGTGCCGCACTGGGGTACCCGTCGGGTCACCCTGCTGGGCGACGCGATCCACGTCATGCCGCCCAGCGGCGGCCAGGGGGCCAACACGGCGTTCCGGGACGCCGCCCTGCTCTGCCGTTCGCTCGCCGCGGTGCACCGCGGTGAGGCCGAGCTGCGCGCCGCCGTCGAGGCCTACGAGCTGCAGATGCTCGACTACGGCTTCACGGCGGTCCGCGAGAGCCTGGAGCAGCTGCCGCAGTTCACCCCGGTGGCCTGACGCGGCGCGGCGGATCCTGACTTTTGCGTCAGTATCGTGAGGAGGTCGCCGAACGTGACGGAAGCCGGCTGCCGCGCAGCCAGGAGAGCCGAGGTGCCCGTGGAGATCCGCCATCCCTCCCGACGGTCGTTGCTGCGTTCCGGCGCGGCCCTCGCGGCCCTGACGCTGGTCGAGGGGTGCACGTCGGGTTCGGGTGACGATGCGGGCTCGCCCGGCGCCACACCGGGCGGCACCGCCGCGGCGGGCGGCACGTCCACAGCAGGTGCCACGGCGACGCCGAGCGCGGCCGCCGCCGTGGAGTCGATGCCGGCCGAGTGGCTCCCGCACCTGCGCACGTTCATGGCCTGGCCGGCGCTGGAGGAGGTGTGGGGCAGTCAGCTCCCGGCGGTGCGCCAGGACATCGCGAACGTGGCGATGGCGGTCGCCGGGTTCGAGCCCGTGGTGATGATGGCACGATCCGACCAGGCCGATCAGGCGCGGCAGATGTGCGGCTCCTCGGTCGAGGTGATCGAGCTGACGGTGGACGACCTGTGGGCCCGGGACACCGGCCCGACCTTCGTGACGGGGCCGCAGGGGCTCGCCGGTGTGGACTTCAACTTCAACGGCTGGGGCGGGAAGCAGACCCACGACAACGACAGCCAGGTCGCGAAGAACCTCCTCGCCACGTACGGGATCCGGCGCATCCAGGCGCCGGTCACCGGTGAGGGCGGGGCCATCGAGGTCGACGGCCAGGGCACGCTGATGGCCACCGAGAGCTCCTGGGTCAACGCCGACCGGAACCCGGGAAAGACCCGCGACCAGATCGAGGCGGCGCTGAAGGAGCTGCTGGGCGTCACCAAGGTCCTCTGGTTCCAGGGGGTGGCCGGCCAGGACATCACCGACTGCCACGTCGACGCCCTGGCCAGGTTCGCCGAGCCGGGCGTGGTCGTCCTGCACCGGCCGGCGGCGGGCAGCCCGCCGGACGTCTGGTCCCAGGCGTCCGACCAGGCGCTCCAGGTGCTCGACTCGGCGACCGACGCGAAGGGGCGCAAGCTGCGGGTCGTCGAGCTGACCGAGCCGGACCCGGACAAGATCGAGGGCGAGGGCAAGGACTTCCTCGCGACCTACATCAACTACTACGTGGTCAACGGCGGTGTGATCGCACCGAAGTTCGGCGACCAGAGCGCGGACGACCAGGCGGCGGGGATCCTGGCCGACCTCCACCCCGGGCGCAAGGTCGTGCAGGTGTCGATCAACGCGGTCGCCGCCGGGGGCGGCGGGATCCACTGCTCGACGCAGCAGCAGCCGGCCGCCCCCGGCTCCCCGGGCGCGTCGCCGTCGCCGTCGTGACGATCGGCGCCGGGCGGCGGAGCGAGGTCCGTCGACACGCGGCGGGTGTCAGAGGAAGTACAGGCGGCTGAGCGGCACCTCCTGCGCGGGCTCGGAGCGCACCGGTGCGCCGTCGAGCGTCACCAGGCCGTCGCGGGGGTCGACCAGGACCTCGCCCAGGCGGCCGTTGCGGACCATGTCGGCCGGGCCGATGCCCCGGCAGCCCCGGACCGCGACCCGGCGGCGCCGGGTGGCCATCGCGTCGTACGGTCGCCCGAAGGAGCCGGACTCGGCCGCGGCGCGGCTGACGAAGG
Organism: Kitasatospora sp. NBC_01302; assembly: GCF_035976515.1. Classification (NCBI taxonomy): domain Bacteria; kingdom Bacillati; phylum Actinomycetota; class Actinomycetes; order Kitasatosporales; family Streptomycetaceae; genus Kitasatospora; species Kitasatospora sp. NBC_01302. Next base: position 774,438 of record NZ_CP108404.1, on the reverse strand, counting down.
CGACCGACAGGTCGGCGGCCGTCGCGCCGTGCGCGCCGAACAGCGGTCCGAGGACGAGCGGTTCGCAGGCCTCGGTGGCCGCGTTCGGGTCGCCCGTCACGCCGTAGGCGGGGAACCCGGCCTTGAGGACCATCTGCGGCTTCGCGCCGAAGAACGCGGGCCGCCAGAGCACCACGTCGGCGAGCTTGCCGACCTCGATCGAGCCGACCTCGTGCGAAAGGCCGTGCGCGATGGCCGGGTTGATGGTGAGCTTGGCGATGTAGCGCAGCACCCGGGCGTTGTCGTCCGCGGGCCCGTCGCCCTCCATCGGCCCGAGGTCGGCCTTCATCTTGGCCGCCACGGCGAAGGTGCGCCGGACGGTCTCGCCGGCCCGGCCCATGCCCTGGGCATCGGAGGAGGTGATGCCGATGACCCCGAGGTCGTGCAGCACGTCCTCGGCGCCCATGGTCCCGGCACGGATGCGGTCGCGGGCCATCGCCGCGTCGCCCGGCAGATCGGTCTTCAGGGCGTGCACGGAGACGATCATGCCGTAGTGCTCCGCCACCGCGTCCCGGCCGAACGGCAGGGTGGGGTTGGTGGAGGAGCCGATGATGTTCGAAACCCCGGCCATCTTCAGCACGTTGGGCACGTGTCCGCCGCCGCAGCCCTCGATGTGGAAGGCGTGGATGGTGCGGCCCTCCAGCACGGCGACGGTGTCCTCGACCGAGAGGCACTCGTTCAACCCGTCGGTGTGCAAAGCCACTTGGACGTCGTGCTGCTCGGCCACCCGCAGTGCGGTGTCCAGTGCGCGGGTGTGCGCGCCCATGTCCTCGTGCACCTTGAAGCCGCAGGCGCCGCCCTCGGCCAGCGCCTCCACCAGCGGGCCCTGCTCCGAGGACGAACCGCGCCCCAGGAAGCCGATGTTGACCGGCCAGGCATCGAAGGCGTTGAAGGCGTGCCGCAGTGCCCAGGGGGAGTTGACGCCCACGCCCCAGGCGGGGCCGATCTCCTGGCCGATGATCGTCGTGACGCCGGAGGCGAGCGAGGCCTCCATGATGCGCGGCGACATCAGGTGCACATGGGTGTCGATGGCGCCGGCGGTGGCGATCAGGCCCTCGCCGGAGACGATCGTGGTGCCGGTGCCGACCACCACCTCGACCCCGTCCAGGGTGTCCGGGTTGCCGGCCCGGCCGATCGCGGCGATCCGGCCCTCGCGGATGCCGATCGAGGTCTTGCGGATGCCCTGGACCGCGTCGATCACCAGCACGTTGCTGATCACCACGTCGCAGGTCTCGCGGACGGTGGCGGCCTTCAGGTGCAGGCCGTCGCGGGCGGTCTTGCCGAAGCCGACCAGGAACTCCTCGCCCGGCAGCTGCGAGTCGGACTCGACCCGCACCACCAGGCCGGAGTCGCCCAGGCGCACCCGGTCCCCGGCGCGCGGGCCGTGCACGGCCGCGTACTCGTGCGGTTCGATCGTGGAGCTCACCGTTGGTCCTCCAGCTCGTCGCCAAGAGGGGCCTCGGCCAGGGCCCCGAGATAGCCGCACGCGGCGGCCCGGCACAGCGCCTGCTGCTTGGCGCCCGGGGCGTCGAGCGGGCCGTCGACCAGCCCGGCGAAGCCGATCGCGACGCGGGCGCCGCCGATCGGCACCAGCGCCACCTCGACCGTGGCGCCCGGGTCGAAGCGGGTGGAGGCCCCAGCGGGGGTGGCCAGCCGCATGCCGTAGGCGGCGGCGCGGTCGAAGTCGAGGCGGGGGTTGGCCTCGAAGAAGTGGAAGTGCGAGGTCACGCTGACCGGCACGTCGGCCGTGTTGCGGACCGTCAGGCCGCGGACCGGCTGCGGCACGTACGCGGTGTCGGGGCCGGAGGTGCCGGAAGCGTCGAAGGTGCCGGAGGTGACGGCCCCGGGCGCCGCCTCGCCCAGGCTGCCGCCGCCGAACGGGTCGGCGACCACCGCCAGCCGGGTGCCGTCGGCGAACACCGCCTCGACGTTGACCTCGGTGACCAGGTCCGGCACGCCCGGCAGGACGTCCTGCGGGCCGAGGACCTGGCGCCCGCGCTCGATCGCCTCGGCCAGTCGCAGGCCGTCGCGGGCCGCCTCGCAGACGGTGTCCGCGATCAGCGCGGTGGCCTCGGGCACGTTGAGCCGCACGCCGCGGGCGCGGCGGGCGCGGGCGAGTTCGGCGGCGGTGAAGATCAGCAGCCGGTCGCGCTCGGTCGGAGTCAGCTGCACGGCGTCACCCGGCCGGCTGGTCGTGGGTGGAGCAGTGGATGCCGCCGCCACCGGAGGCGATGGTGTCGATCCGGACCGGGACGATCTCGCGGTTCGGGACGTGGTCCTTCATGATCTGCTGCGCCTGGTCGTCGGCCTGCTGGTCGCCGAAGAGCGGCAGGTAGACGCCCTTGTTGCCGACGTAGAAGTTCATGTACGAGGAGACGAAGGCGTCGCCGCGGCCGGTGATCCGGTCGGGGTCCGGCTGTGGGATCTCGATGACCTTGAGCTTCTTGCCGGTCGCGTCGGTGGCGTCCGCCAGGACGGCGCGGGCCTGGTCGGCCGAGCGCGACCAGACGTCCGCCGGCATGCCGGGGAAGGCCTGGTCCAGGAAGACCACGCCGGGGGCGGCGAACCGGGCCAGGCAGTCCACGTGCGCGTCGGTGATGTCCTTGCCCCGCACGCCGGCCAGCCAGATCACCTTGGTGACCCCGAGCGCCTTCTTGAGCTCGGCCTCGACCTGGTCGCGGCTCCTGCCGGGGTTGCGGTTGTTGTTGACGACCGAGCTCTCGGTGATCAGCAGGGTGCCCTGGCCGTCGGTCTCGAAGGAGCCGCCCTCGGCGACGATCGGGGTCTGCATCCGCTCGATGCCGTACTTGGCCAGCACCGCGCGGGCGATGCCGGCATCGTTCGCGTGCTGCTGCTTGCCGCCCCAGCCGCTGAAGTTGAAGTCGACGCCCTTGACCTTGCCGCCCTCCTCGACGAAGACCGGCACGGTGTCGCGCGCCCACAGGTCGTCGACCGGGGTCGAGAAGACCTCGACGTTCGAGCCGCAGGCGTTCTTCGCCCCGCTCTCCTGGCCGGGCCGCACCAGCAGGACCACCGGCTCGCGGCTGCCGATCGCCCGCGCCACGCCCGCGATGTCCTTGCGGACGGCGTCGAGCTGCTCGCCCCAGACGTCCTGCGAGGCGGGCCAGGCCATGAACGTGCGCGCGTGCTTCTCCCACTCGGCCCCGAGCCGGCGACCGGGTGCCGCGCCGCTCGCCCCGCCCGGCTGGGGTGAGCCGGAGGGCCGCCCGGCATCGGCGGTGTCGTCCAGGTCGTCGGGTCCGGTGCAGGCAGCCGCGCCGAGCGCGACGACGCCGGCTCCGGCGAGGGACCGCAGCATCGTGCGGCGGGAAAGGGCGGACAGGGCCACGTGGTTCTCCGGGGGTGCGGTGGAGCTGGTACGGGGGAGGCGCGCCGGAGCGCGGAGTCGTCGGACAGGCCCTACGGGAGCGGTTCCTGCATCGTCGAGCAGTGGATGCCGCCACCGCCCGCCATCAGGCGGTCGACGTCGAGCTGGACGACCTCGCGGCCGGGGAAGGCCGCCTCCAGGGTCCGCTTGGCTGCCGCGTCCTTGTAGCCGTCGCCGAACTGGGCCGCGATGACAGCGCCGTTGACGAGGTGGAAGTTGAGGTAGGAGTCGACGAAGTCGGCGCGCTTGGAGCGCACGGTGTCCGGTCCCTCGACGACGATGACCTGCAGGCGGCGCCCGCGCGCGTCGGTCGCGGTGTTCAGGATGGCGAACTGCTCGCGCGCGTCCCGCGCCCAGACGTCCTTGCGCCCCTCCGGCGGCAGTTGGACCAGCACCAGGCCCGGGCGCACGAAGCGGGAGGTGACGTCGATGTGGTCGTCGGTGATGTCCTGGCCCTTGATGCCGGGCACCCAGATCATCTTCTCCGCGCCGTAGGCGTCGAGCACGGCCGCCTCGACGTCGTCGCGGCTCCAGCCGCGGTTGCGGTTCTTGTTGACCAGGCTGCTCTCGGTCGCCAACACCGTGCCGTCGCCGTCGGTCTCGATCCCGCCGCCCTCACCGACGAACTCGGCGCGGACGAAGGGCAGGCGGCTCAGGCGGGCGAGGTTCTCGGCGACGTGGGCGTCGTCGGTGTGGACCTGCTTCCTGCCCCAGCCGTTGAAGTTCAGCCCGACGGCCTGCAGCCCGCCGTAGCCGTCCCGCCGGAACACCGGGGCGATGTCGCGCATCCACAGGTCGTCCGTCGGGATCGAGTCGATCACGTGGACGCCGGGGCCGCAGGCGTGCTGGGCCTCCTCGACCGAGTAGTCGTCCGGCGCGCACATGACCACGGGCTCGTAGCGCGCGATCGTGCGGGCGATCAGCGCGATGTCCTCCTGCACGCCGCGCAGCCGGCGGCCCCAGACCGACGTGCGGGACGGCCAGGACATCCAGGTCCGGGCGTGCGGGACGTCGTCCATCGGCACCCGGGGGCGCGGGGCGCCGCCGCCGTCGGCGAACGCTGGGGAGGCGCCGAGGACCTGCGAGCCCAGGGCGAGCCCGGCGGCGCCCAGGCCGGCGGTGCCGAGCAGGGTGCGGCGGGACGGGGCGGCGCCGAAGAGGCGCTCACCGAGCGAGGGGCGCGAGTACGGGTCGGTCATGGGGGTCTCCAGGTCAAGTGTGGCTCGGGCCAGGGGCACCGACGACCGCCCGGATCGGCGGGGGAGCGGTCGGCGGTATGCGCTTGAAGCGGCTACGCCTAGCTGGCGGGCCGGGAGGTGCACTCGAACCTGCCCGGGTCTGGCGATGGGCCCACTGTCGCACTGACTGAAAAGTCAGTCAAGTTCTGAGCTGCGAGGATGCCGGCGGGCGGTACCGGCCGGGCGCATGCCGAGGCCCCGGGCGGATGCCCGGGGCCGGGGGGATGCCAGGAGGGGGCCGGGACGGCCTACGGGCGCAGGCGCGCCACCTCGGCGTCGACGGCGGCGGACATCAGGCTGCGCGCGTGCTCCAGCGGCAGCCCGCCGCTGAGCCAGCGCACGCTGAGCCCCTCCAGCAGGGCGGTCAGCCGCTCGGCCGCGCCGGCCAGCGCCACCGCCGACCCCAGGGGCTGGACGCGCCCGAGGATCGCGGCGATCTCCTGGACCCAGACGAGGGTGGCCCTGGCCAGGTCCTCGCGCAGCTCCGGCTCGAAGACGGCGCTGGCGCGCAGTTCGCCCCAGGCGGTGCTGTTCTCCCGCACCTCGGGGGTGTCCTGCAGCTCCAGCAGCAGGGCCTGCTCCAACTCCTCACGGGCGCTGAGCGGTTGGCCGCCCTCCAGCTGCTGCCTGGTGTAGCGCTCGGCGCGGTCGCTGATGAACTCCAGCGTCTGGCGCAGGATCCCCGTGCGGTCCTTGAAGTGGTAGTAGATCAGCGCGGTGGACACGCCGGCCTCCGCCGCGAGCTCCTCCACGCGAAGACCGCGGACCCCCCGCCGCGCGATCACCCGCGCGGCGGCCTCCATGATGACTGTTCGACGACCTGCCATGGCTCGATACCCTACGCGACCTGCGGGCCTCCTCCTGACCGGAATGCCAGGCGGCACGAGGTCAGCAGGCGCCCAGCTCGGTGTCGATGGCGCCTTCGAGCAGCTGCCGGGCGTGGTCCAGCGACAGGGAGCCGCTGAGCCAGCGCACGCTGAGCCCCTCGGTGAGGGCCGTCAGGCGCTCGGCGGCGGCCGCGTGCGCCGGGGCGGTGCCCAGCGGGTCGGCGCGGGCGAGCAGGTCGGCGATCTCGTGGACCCAGGTGTGGGTGGACCGCGCCAGGTCCTCGCGCAGGTCCGGTTCGAAGACGGCGCTGGCGCGCAGTTCGCCCCAGGCGGTGCTGTTCTCCCGCACCTCGGGGGCGTCCTGCAGCTCCAGGAGGAGGACCTGCGCCAGGTCGGCCCGCGGGTCGTCGGGGTCCGCGCCGGGGATCGGCTGTGCCGTGTACCGGTCGGCGCGGTCGGTGATGAATTCGAGCGTCTGGCGCAGCATCCCGGCGCGGTCGGTGAAGTGGTAGTAGATCAGCGAGGTCGAGACCCCCGCCTCCTGCGCCAGTTCGCCCACGCGAAGTCCGCGCACGCCGCGCCGCGCGATCACGCGGGTGGCTGCCTTGAGTATCTCTGTCCGGCGGTCCGACATGGGCTTACTCTAGCCGAAAGGCTTGACTGAATTTTCAGTTCAATGAAGGATGCGGGGCACACCCCAGCCCCCGTTCCCCATCCGGGAGTTCCGACGGCCCGGCCGGTGAGCCTCCCAGCCCCGGCTCCGGCCCCACCCTCCGCCGGCCCCGGGCCGCCGTCGGGTCGCCACCGGTCGGCTCCACCCGGCCGAGCGCCGCAGGCCCGTACCAGACCCGTCCAGGAAGAGGTTGCCGTGACTTTCCGTATGCCCGCCGAGTGGACCGAGCACGAGCGCTGCCTGATGGCCTGGCCGGTCCGCCCCGACCTGTGGGGCGCCACCCTGGAGGAGGTCAAGCACGAGTACGCGGCGGTGGCCCGCGCCATCGCGCAGTTCGAACCGGTCACCATGGCGGCGCCGCCCGGGTACGGCGCGGAGGCCCGCGAGCGGTGCGGCGAGGGCGTCACCGTCGTGGAGCTGGCGATGGACGACTCCTGGTTCCGCGACTCCGCGCCGATCTTCGTCCTCGACGAGCAGGGCCACCGCGCCGGTGTGGACTTCCGGTTCAACGCCTGGGGCCGCAAGCACCACCCGTGGGACGCCGACGACCGGGTGAGCGCACTGCTCCTGGCGCACCTCGGGGTGCCGGCGATCCGCTCCGAGATGATCCTGGAGGGCGGTGCGATCACCGTCGACGGCGAGGGCACGCTGATCACCACCGAACAGTGCCTGCTGCACCCCAACCGCAACCCGGGGATGGGCCGCGAGGAGATCGAGGCCGAGCTCAAGGCCCGGCTCGGCGTCAGCAAGGTCGTCTGGCTGCCGTACGGCGGACTGCTGGACACCGAGACGGACGGGCACGTGGACGGCGTCTGCGCCTTCGCCGCCCCCGGCCGGGTCGTCGTCCAGCTGCCCGCCGACCCCGAGCACCCCGACTACGCGCGGATGCGCGCCAACCGCGCCGTCCTGGAGCACTCGACCGACGCCCAGGGCCGTCCGTTCGAGATCGTCGACCTCCCGCAGAGCGCCTGGGTCGAGGTCGACGGCAAGCGGACCGAGGTCGGCTACCTCAACTACTACCTCGCCAACGGCGGTGTCGTGGTGCCCGTCGCGGACCACCCCGAGGACGAGGGCGCGCTGGCCGCGCTGGCCCGCGCCTACCCGGGGCGCAAGGTCGTCGGGGTGCGTGCCCGGGTCATCGCGTACGGCGGCGGCGGCATCCACTGCATCACCCAGCAGGTCCCGGCCGCCGACGCGACGGCCTGACCCGCCCGCCGGACACCCCCACCGGCCGCACCCGCCGGACACCTTCCCTCGCGGACACCTTCCCTCGCGGACACCCTCGCTCGCGGACACCCTCCATCGGACACGGAAAGAGGAAGCGCCGATGCCCCCCACCCCACCGCGCCCGGCCAGACGCGGGAGGCACGCCAGCGCGATCAGCGCGATCACCCTGGCAGCCTCGGCCCTGAGCGCCTTCGTCCTGGTCGCCGCCTGCGCCGGTCCGCCACGGGCGGGCGGCACCGCCGGCCAGGGCGCCTACGCGCTCTCGGCCGGCACCCCGGCCGCCAAGGGCGAGATCGACTCCTTCAGCTGGGCCCTGTACGCCGAGCCGCCGACGCTGGACTACCTCCAGGCCTTCGACTACCCGCAGAACACCATCCTCTCCAACGTGTGCGAGAGCCTGATGCGCTGGACGCCCCAGCTCAAGGAGGAACCCGGCCTCGCTTCGAGCGCCACCAACCCCGACCCCACCACCTGGGTCTTCGACCTGCGCTCCGGCGTGAAGTTCCAGGACGGCGGCGTGATGACCGCCGACGACGTGGTCTTCAGCCTCAGCCGGCAGATGAACCCGGACAACGGCGGCGCGTGGGCGAACGTCTTCCAGAACGTCGACGGCATCACCAGAACGGGACCGCTGCAGGTCACCGTCAAGCTCAAGACCCCCGACTCGCAGTTCCCGCAGTACATGGCCACCGCCGCCGGCGTGGTCGCCAGTGCCCAGGGCGTGCAGGCGGCCGGCAAGGACTACGGCACCAGCGGCAGCCTCGACTGCACCGGCCCCTACCGGCTCGGCAGCTGGACCAAGGGCCAGTCGGTCGAGCTGGACCGCTTCGACGACTACTGGGGCACGAAGGCCAAGTCGAAGAAGGTCGTCTTCGAGTTCCTCACCGACCCCTCCGCCCGCACCAACGCGCTGCTCACCGGCGAGGCCGACGGCGGCTACCTCATCCCCACCGAGAGCTACGCCCGCCTGAAGACCAGCAGCGCCGGCACCCTCTACTTCGGCGAGGGCCTGAGCACCGTCAACGTCAACATCACCAACATGCAGGGACCACTCGGCGACGCCCGGGTCCGCAAGGCGCTCTCGCTGGCGATCGACCGCACCGGATTCGTCAGCACCGGCCTGGGCGGCAACGGCACCCCGACCACCTCGCTGACCGCCAAGGCGGTCTGGTCCACCGCGGACCGGGCGACCCGGCAGACGGCGCTCGACGGCCTGCAGCCGACCGCGCCGGACATCGCGCAGGCCACCCAGCTGGTCAAGGAGGCCGGCGCGAGCGGCAAGACCCTCACCATGGCCACCAGCTCGATCGGCCAGGACGTCTCCCTGCTGGCCGCGGCCGTGCAGTCGGCGGCCACCAGGATCGGGCTGAACATCCAGCTGAAGACGATCGCCCCGGACGCCTTCACCGCGCTGTTCACCGACCCCAAGGCGCGCCAGGGCATCGACATGTTCCCCGAGACGTACTACCTGTCCATCACCGACCCGATGGACCTGCTCACCAACTTCCAGACCGGCTCCTACCAGAACTACGCCGGTTACAGCGACAAGGGCTACGACGACCTGGTCGAGAAGGCCGTCGGCAGCTACGACCCGGCCCAGCGCCTGGCCATCGAGGCCCAGCTCAACAAGCAGGCCTCCGACCAGGACCTGTGGATCCCGGTCGCCGAGTGGCCGACCTCGCTCTTCATGAACAAGCGGATCACCGGCGCCCCGACCACGATCTCCTACATGTACTACCCGTGGGCCGCCGACGTGGGGGCGGCCCGGTGAGCTTCGCACGATTCGCCCTGCGGCGGCTGCTGGAGATGGCCGCCACCCTGCTCGGCGCCTCCTTCGTGATCTTCGGTGCGATGTACCTGGCGCCCGGCGATCCGGCGAGTTTCCTGCTCTCCGGGCGCTCGGCCTCGCCGGCCGCACTGGCGGCGATCAACCACCAGTACCACCTGGACGACCCGTTCGTCGTGCGCTACCTGCGCTGGCTCGGCCAGGTGCTGCAGGGCGACTTCGGGCGCTCGATCGAGTACCGCACCGACGTCTCCAAGCTGCTGGCCGACCGGCTGCCCAGCACCCTGCTGCTGGTCGCGATGGCGCTGGTCCTGGTGGTGGTGGCCGGCCTGGCGCTCGGCTGGATCGGCGCCGTGCGCGGCGGGGCCACCGACTCGACGATCCTGGTCAGCACCACCATCGCGGTCGGCACGCCGTCCTTCGTGGCCGCCATCCTGCTCCAGGGGCTCTTCTCCGTCCGGCTCGGCTGGTTCCCCACCGGCGCAACCGGCCACGGCTTCGGGGACATGGTCCGGCACCTCACGCTGCCGGCCATCGCCCTGGCCCTCTACCTGATCGGGATGCTCGCCCGGGTCACCCGCGCGGCCATGCTCGAGCAACTGGGCAGCGAGCACGTGGCCGTGGCCCGCAGCCGCGGTGTGCCCGAGCGGCAGGTGATCTGGCGTCACGTGTTCCGCAACGCGCTCGGCACCGTGCTCACCACCGGCGGCCTGATCGTCTCGACCCTGATCATCTGCACCGTCCTGGTGGAGTCCGCGTTCAGCATCGGCGGCATCGGCCAGCTGCTCGAACTGGCCACCACCACCAAGGACTTCCCCACCGTCCAGGCCATCTCGCTGCTCATCGTCGGGCTGTTCATGACCGTGAACCTCCTCGTCGACCTCGTCTTCCCGCTGGTCGACCCCACGGTCGCCCTCGGCGCCCGGAGGTCCACCGCATGACCACCGCCCTCACCCGCCGCCCCGGCCTCGCCCGCCTGCGGGCCGCCCGGCAACCGCTCTACCTGGCCTGCGCCGGCTTCGTCCTGCTGGTCGTCCTCGCGGCGGTGCTCGCACCCTGGATCGCCCCCGGCGACCCGAACACGGTCGACCTCGGCAACGTGCTCGCCGGGCCGTCCGCCGACCACCTGCTCGGCGTCGACGCCGCCGGGCGCGACACCCTCTCCCGGCTGCTGCTCGGCGCCCGCACCTCGTTGATCGGCCCGCTCGGCGTGGTCGTCTTCTCCACCCTCGCCGGCGTCGCGGTCGGCGTCACGGCGGGCTGGCGCGGCGGCTGGCTGGACTCGCTGCTCTCGCGCGCCACCGAACTCGTCTTCGCCTTCCCCGGGATGCTGCTCGCGATCCTCATCGTCACGGTCTACGGCGAGGGCCTGCTCGCCCCCGTCCTCGCCCTGGCGATCGCCTACCTGCCCTACGTCTCCCGGCTGACCCGCTCCCTCGTCCTCGCCGAGCGGGAACGCCCCTACGTCGCGGCCTACCAGGTCCAGGGCCACTCCGCCGTGCAGATCTGCCTGCGGCACGTGATCCCCAACATCGCGCCCGTGGTGCTGGCCCAGTCCACCATCAACTTCGGCTACGCCCTGATCGACCTCGCGGGCCTGTCCTACCTCGGACTCGGCGTGCCCGCGCTGACCCCCGACTGGGGCCGGATGGTCTTCGACGGGCAGACCGCCGTCCAACGCGGCTACCCGCTCTCCGCGATCCTGCCCTGCCTGGCGATCGTGCTGACCGTCGTCGCCTTCAACGTCGTCGGCGAACGCTGGGCCGACCAGGTCGCCAGGAGGGACCGATGACCCGCACTCTCGACACCCGGGACGCCCCCGACGCGCCCGACACCCTCGCCATCAGGGACCTGCGGCTGCACGTGCCCGGCACCGCCGGCCCGTCCTCGACGGCGTCGACCTGCACGTCGCGGCCGGTGAAACCGTCGCCCTGGTGGGGGAGTCCGGCTCCGGCAAGACCCTGACCTCGCGCACCGTGCTCCGGCTGCTGCCCAAGGGCGCCCGGGCCGAGGGCGAGGTCGAGGTCGGCGGCGAGAACGTCCTCGCGCTGGATGCGCGGCAGTTGCGCACGCTGCGCACCGGCCGGGTCGCGATGATCTTCCAGGACCCGCGGGCCGCCATCAACCCGCTGCGCCGGGTCGGCGACTTCCTCACCGAGAGCGTCCGTCTGGCCGGGACCACGACCGCGGAGGACGCCGCCCGCCGGGCCGCCGAACTCCTGGCCGCCGTCGGCCTCGACGACTCCGTGCTGCGCCGCTATCCCGGCCAGCTGTCCGGCGGCATGCTGCAACGCGTCATGATCGCAGCCGCCCTGATGGGCGATCCCGTGCTGCTCCTGGCCGACGAGCCCACCGCCGCCCTCGACGTCACCAGCCAGGCGGAAGTCATCGCGCTGATCGGTGAGTTGAAGGAGCGGTTCGCCACCGCGCTGCTCTTCGTCACCCACGACCTCGGCCTGGCCGCCGCCATCAGCGACCGGGTCTATGTGATGTACGCCGGGCGGATCGTGGAGACCGGTCCGGCCGAGACCCTGTTCGCCGGCCCCCGCCACCCCTACACCCTCGCGCTGCTCGCCGCCACCCCGCAGCTGACCGCCCCCGGCACCCGGCTCGCCGCCATCGACGGCCAACCGCCGGACCTGCGTCAGGAGTTGACCGGATGCCCGTTCGCTCCGCGGTGCCGCTTCGCGACCGAGGTGTGCACCACCGAGGCGCCGCAGCCGCGGGCCGCCTCCGGTGCACCCGGCCACCTGGCCGCGTGCCACCACAGCGACCGCCTCGCAGAGAGTGCCGCCGATGCCTGACGCCGTCCTCGAAGTCACCGTCCTGCAGCGGTCGTTCGGCGGTGTCCGAGCGGTCGATGACGTCTCCTTCAGCCTCCCCGCGGGGGGCTCGCTCGGGATCGTCGGCGAGTCGGGCTCCGGCAAGACCACCACCGCGCGGATTATCGTCGGCCTGGAGCGGGCCGACGCCGGGCGGGTGCTGCTGCAGGGACGCGACCGCACCGAGCACGCCCGGGGCAGGGCCGGGCGCCTGGCACGGGCCCGGCAGATCCAGATGGTCTTCCAGGACCCCTACCTCTCCCTCGACCCGCGTACCAGCGTCGAGGCGGCGCTGCGCGAAGCCCTGCGCCTGCACTTCCCCGGGGCCGACCACGGCCGCCGGATCGCCGAACTGCTCGACCAGGTCGGCCTCGGCACCCGCGCCGCGAGCGCGCTGCCCCGCCAGCTCTCCGGCGGCCAGCGCCAGCGCGTCGCCATCGCCCGCGCGCTGGCCCTCGAACCCGCGGTCATGGTCCTGGACGAGGCCGTCGCGGCGCTGGACGTCTCCGTGCAGGCCCAGGTGCTCAACCTGCTCGCCGACATCCGCGAACAGACCGGCATCGGCTACCTGTTCATCACCCACGACCTCGGCGTGGTGCGCTGCGTCACCGACGACGTGATCGTCATGCGGCGCGGCAGGATCGTCGAGTCGGGGCCCACCGCGCAGGTGCTGGCCGCGCCGGAACACCCCTACACCCGGCTGCTGCTGGACTCCGTGCCCCGACCGGGCTGGGACCCCCGGCGGATCGCCGCGGCCCGGCGGGCACTCCCCTGAGGCCAGGGGGGCTCAGGACCTCTGCGGCCCGCTCGCGGCCAGCGCGCCGACCAGGCCGCGCAGGACGCGGGCGGTGTCCAGCCGCGGGTCCAGGGACTGGATGGCCGCCAGCCCGTCGACCGCCCCGGCGACGGCCTCGCCCAGTGGGCGCGGGTCGATGCCGCCGCCGCGCTCCTGGGCCAGCACCTCGAAGAGCCTGACGAAGCAGGACCGCCAGCGGCGGTACTCCGCGTCCAGGGCGACCCGCACGCGCTCGTCGTGGAGGGCGAACCAGTGCAGCGCGGAGTGCAGCCGGGCCAGGTCGGTGGCCTCGGGCTGGGTGAGCAGCGCCAGCACTCGCTCGGCGCGCTCGGCGAACGTGCCGGGGGCGTCGACGGCGGCCGCCAGTGGGGCGATCCACTCCGGCCGGATGTCCTGGACCACCGCCACGATCAGATCGGTCCGGTCCGCGAAGTGGTAGTGGCACATGCCGTGCGAAATCCCGCACGCCGCCGCCACGTTGCGGGTCGTGAACCGCTCACCGCCCGCGCCCGCCAGCAGGGTCCGCGCGGCGGCGATCAGGCGTGCCCGGGTCTGCTCGCCCTTGGCCGAGGCCCGCGCCCGGCCGGGCGGCGCCGGCGGGAGGGCGGGGCCGTTCCCGGGAGTTGCAGGGCTGACGTCCTTCGCGCGCGCGACCATGCGGCAACTCTAACGAGTCCGCGTCAGCACGCCAGGGCGAGTTGCCGCTCATCGCGGGGAGTTGCTGTGAGAACTCTTGACCGAGCGCTTGGTCAGTTTTATGTTCCCGGTCAACCGTGGTGAATCCACGGGCAGTTGACTGGAGGACGAGATGAACGAGCACCAGGAGCCCCGGCCGCGCGCCGGGCTCGGCAGACGCGGATTCCTGACCGCCGCGGGCCTCACCGCGGCCGGCGCCGCACTCACCGCCGCGACCGGCGGCCGGGCGGTGGCCGGCCCGCGCCGCACCCGGGCGGTGGCGGGCGCAGCCCGGGCAGCGGCCACGACCGGCTCCTACGTACCGCTGGACAGCCTGCCGCACACCCGGACCTGGATGGCCTGGCCGGACAGCACCAGCATCTGGCGCAACCAACTCAGCGGCGTCCAGTCCAACATCGCGCTCGTCGCCCGGACCATCGCCGGGTACGAGCCGGTCATCATGGTCGCCAACTCGGCGAGCGTCGCCAAGGCCCGCTCGCTGTGCGGCTCGGGCGTCACGGTGATCGGCTCGATCCCGGTCGACGACTGCTGGATGCGCGACACCGGCCCGATCTTCCGCACCGACGGAGCCGGCGGACTCGACGCCGTCGGCCTCAACTTCAACGGCTGGGGCGGCAAGCAGAACCCGCACCAGAACGACGCCCTGGTCGCCCAGCGGATCGCCGCCTACCTCGGCATCCCCTTCACCGCCGCCGGGCTCGTCTGCGAGGGCGGTGCCATCGAGACCGACGCCGCCGGCACCCTGATGGCCACCCGCAGCAGCATCATCAACGCCAACCGCAACCCCGACCTGTCACAGACCCAGATCGAGGCCGCCATGTGCGCGGCCTACGGCGCCTCCACGGTGATCTGGTTCCCCGGCATCAAGGGCCAGGACATCACCGACGACCACGTCGACGCCACCTCCCGCTTCCTCGGCGCCGGCCAGGCCGCCGTCCAGATCCCGCAGCCGCGCGACACCGACATCTGGTCCAACGACGAGCGCCAGCAGGACGAGATCCTCTCCGCCGCCACCGACGCCGACGGGGACCCGATGGCGGTCAGCCAGATCCAGGGCCCGAACTACAACCTCATCCGCTCCACCAACCCCGACTTCGTCGGCTCCTACGCCAACTACTACCTCTGCAACGGCGCCGTGATCTCCGCCCAGTTCGGCGACACCCGCGCCGACGCCGAGGCCAGGTCCACCCTGGCCGACCTCTTCCCGGACCGGACCGTCGAACAGCTCGACATCGACTACATCGGCGCGGGCGGCGGCGGCATCCACTGCGTCACCCAGCAGCAGCCGCAGGTGTAGGAGGGTGCGGGGCCGGGGGTTCCTGACGCGCCCGGCCCCGCAGCGACGGCGGTTCACGTCTCCACTGTCACGCTCCCCGCCCGCCGGTCAGGGGCGGCCGAGGGCGTGGACGGTCCAGCCGCCCGCGCGCCAGCGGTCGGTGTCGAGGGTGCCGCGGGCGTCGATGACCTGGGGGAGCGCGATGTGCCGCCGCCACGGCGCCCGGGGTGTTCACCCGCTCGGTCGGCATGCGCCTCGCGATCGTGGGGACCGCTCACCTCCAGGACCGCGACCTCGACCACGGGCTCCAACTCGGCCACCAGGCCGTCGACATCCTCGCCCGCGTCCAGTCCAGCCGGGCCCTGGACTACGTCCGCGAGTTCAACACCGCCCTCGCCCCCTGGCGCCGCGAGCCCCGCGTTGCCGAGTTCCTCCACCGGACCCGCAAGGAACTCGCAGTCGCGGCGTGAGGCGACCCGCGGTGCCCGTCGACCGCCCGGCGGCGGCTGTCAGGCATGCAGCATCGCGCAGACGGCCGCGTCGACCACGGCGTGGTCGGCTGCTGCGGCCGGGGGTTGGGCGATGCCGAAGACGGTGGTGGTGAAGACGGAGACGGTGCGGTGGCCGGTGGGGTCGGTGTACTCCTCGGAGGAGTAGCCGGGGACCTGGCCGTCGTGGCCCCAGACCGTGCCGCACGGGGTGACCACCTGCTCAAGACCCAGGCCGTAGCGGTTCGCGGTGTCCGGGCCTTCGGAGACGGTGGTCTCCATCTCCTTCAACTGCGCCGACGGTAGCAGCTTTCCGCTCAGCAGGGCCCGGTCGAAGCGGGCCCAGTCGCCGGCGGTGGAGACCATGCCGCCGGCCGCCCACTCGGTGCTGAGTGCCGTCGCGGTGGTGTCCACATAGCCGTCGGGGCGCTCCGGACCCGCGAACGCCGAGCCGGGCGGCGTGCCCGGCGGGAGGACCGGGGCGAGGTGGGCGGCGTCCGGCTCGTAGCCGTGCGCCAGGTTCGGCGACCCCGGGGTGCTGGTGCCGCCTCCCGTGTCCAGGTGGGTGTGCGTCAGGTGGAGCGGCTGGGTGATGCGTTGCCGGATCAGGTCCGCGATGCCCTGGCCGCTGGCCTGTTCGGCGACCAGGCCGAGGGCGACGTAGTTGGTGTTGCTGTAGGAGTACCGGGTGCCGGGGGCGAACAGTGCAGGGTGCTGCACCGCGGCGGCGATCAGCTGGCGGGGGCTCCAGGAGCGGGTGTCCTGGCCGGTGAAACTGCGCAGCACGGCCGGGTCGTTGGCGTAGTTGAACAGGCCGCTGGTGTGGTCGAGCAGCATCCGCACGGTGATCTGCTCGCCGTCCGGGATCAGACCGGGCAGCCACCTGCTGACCGGATCCGTGAGGCTGATCCGGCGCTCGGCGACCAGTTGCAGCACGACGGTGGCGACCATCGTCTTGGTGTTGGAGCCCATCTTGAACTCGTCGTCGGCGCCCAGCCGGTGGTCCGCCCGTGACCAGGGTGCCTGCTGCGCGATGTCGAGGACCTGGCCGCCGCCCTCGTCGACCCGGACGGCGACACCGGGAGCCCCGGCGGCCACGTCCTGGCGGACCAGCTCGGCCAGCCGCACCCGCCAGGCGGCGGAGGCGGACGACGGCGCCGGGCCGGCCGCCGTCGCGGAGGCGGTGGTGCAGAGGGCGAGCGGACCGGCGAGCGCGGTGACCAGGGCCAGCGGCACGAGGATTCGGCGATGAGCGGGCAGTGTTCGGTGTTGCACAACGACCCCCAAGCGGGCGGCGGCGCCAGGCAGAGCAAGTGGGGCCGCCCGAGGACTGACGGTTGATCGGACCCTCTCAGCCTGGCGCCGGCGGAGCGACGATCCCACCCGGCCTGCCCCCGTCCCCGGGATGGGGCTTTCCCCACCGTCCATCCGTTCGCAACGGACGCCGGGCGGCCTGCTGTCAGGGGAGTGTGCCAGAGTCTGCGCATGCTTGAGATCGTGGTGGAGACGGAGAACGGCGAGCGGCACGTCCGGGTGTCCGCCGAGGAGTTGGCCGGGTTGGTCCGGCGGATCGGCAACGAGGGTGACCGGTTCCTGGTGCTGCGACGGCACCCGGACCAGCCCGACGTCTTCGCCCAGGTCTGGCACGAGTCCGGCGGGCCGTACACGCTGGAGCACCGCGACGGCGCCGCCGACCGGCACCTCCAGGCGACGCTCGACGGCCCCGATGCCGTGGTCGCGGCGGTCAGCGGTTGGGCCCGCCAGCAGGCGGGTTGGGACACCGGTCCGGCGTGGTCGCCGCTGGACCTCGGTCCCGCCCGCGAGGTGCTGCCACCAGGAGAGGCGATGGACCTCGACGAGGACGAGCGCGCGGAGTTGGCGCAGCGCGTCCGCGAGGTGCTGGTCGGCGGCTACGCCGACCGCGAGGAGCTGGCGGAGCTCGCCGAGGACTACCTGGTCACCGCGGACCGCCGGCCCGTGTCGCCCGAGCAGGCGCAGGCGCTGGTCGAGCGGATGTGGCAGGAGCGCCTCGCGGAGCAGGCCGGCTGGCCGGCGGAGACCGACCCCGATCGGCTCACCCGCGCGTTCGACGCCCTGGAGGAGGCCGGGATCACCGCCCGCGAGAACTTCACCTGCTGCCACAGCTGCGGCCAGTCCGAGATCGGCGGCGAGAGCGAGCCCGACGCCCGCGGCTTCGTCTACTTCCACACCCAGAGCACGGACGCCGCCGCGGCCGGCCAGGGACTGACGCTGCACTACGGCGGCTTCGACGGCTCGTCCCGGACCACCACGGCCGTCGGCCAGGAGGTGGTGGCCGCCCTCGAAGCCGCCGGCCTCCCCACCGACTGGGACGGCGACCCCGGCCGTGCCATCACCGTCACCCCGCTGGACTGGCGCCGCCGCCTGGTCGGCTAGGACCGGACAGGCCCTGGGGCCTCCTGGCCGGGCGTCACCTCCAAGGCCTCGCCGACGGGCGACGCCCGCCAGTGGTCCGATCGGATGGCGGTCCCGGCCCGTCCGGCGCGCCGGGTCGCGGCGGCCGGTGGCATCGTGGGCCGAGAGGCTAGGTTCGACCGCGTGACCGGCAACGATGCGGTCCTGGCGCTGGTGGTTCTCACCGCGCTGGGGTTCGATTTCACCAATGGATTCCATGACACCGGCAACGCCATGGCGACCTCGATCGTCACCGGCGCGCTGCCGCCGCGCGTGGCGGTCGCCGTCTCGGCGGTGCTGAACCTGGCGGGGGCGTTCCTGTCGACCGAGGTGGCGGCGACCATCGCCAGCGGCCTGGTCAACAGTCACGTCGTGACGCTGACGGTGGTCTTCGCGGGCCTGACCGGCGCCATCCTGTGGAACCTGGCCACCTGGTTCCTCGGGATCCCGTCCAGTTCCTCGCACGCGCTGATCGGTGGCGTCATCGGGGCGACCATGGCGGCGGCGGGCGGGTCGGCCGTCAAGTGGCAGGGCGTGGTCTCCAAGGTGATCGTGCCCGCCGCGCTGTCGCCCTTCATCGCGGGCGCGATCGCCGCCCTCGGCACCTGGCTGGTCTACCGCCTGACCCGGCAGGTGGCCGAGCGTCCGCGCGCGCACGGCTTCCGGATCGGGCAGGTCGGCTCGGCCTCGATGGTGTCGCTGGCCCACGGCACCAACGACGCGCAGAAGACGATGGGCATCATCACGCTGGCGCTGATCGCCAACGGGACGCTGCACAGCGGTGCGAAGTCGCCGGACTGGGTGATCGCCTCCTGCGCGGTGGCGATCGCCCTGGGGACGTACATCGGCGGCTGGCGGGTCATCCGGGCGCTGGGCAAGGGGCTGGTGGAGATCGAGCCGGCGCAGGGGCTGGCCAGCGAGTCGGCCTCGGCGGCGGTGATCCTCGCCTCCACCGACTTCGGCTACTCGCTCTCCACCACCCACGTGGCGACCGGCTCGATCCTGGGCGCCGGGGTCGGCAAGAAGGGCGCGGAGGTGCGCTGGCACATCGCGCGCCGGATGGTCATGGCCTGGCTGCTGACCCTGCCGGCGGCGGCGCTGGTCGGTGCCGTGGCCTACTGGGCCGCGCACGGGATCGGCGGTACCGCAGGCGTCGTGGTGATCTTCATCGTGCTGGTGCTCGCCTCGATCGCCTTCTTCGTGGCCTCGCGCCACCCGGCGGTCACGCCGGAGAATGTCAACGCCGCATGGACCGGCACGGTCGTCCCGGCGCCCACCACCGACGAGGCGGCCTCGTGAACTCCTGGATCAACCTGAACGCGCTGTGGAAGATCGTCGTGGTCGGCCTGCTCACCGGGGCCGGACTGCCGGCGCTGTTCGCGATCGGCCTGCGCCTGCTCAGCCCGCCGGCCCCGTCCGGCGGGGCGGCGGCGGGGCGGTCCGCCGCCGGGCCGGTGGGCTACGCCCTGGCCGGGCTGTGCTTCGCCGTGGTGCTCGCGGCGATCGGCTGGGGCATCTCCGTGATCGTCAATCACAGTTGACGCGGGCCCGGTGCGCGGCGGCGCTGAGCAGGCCGGTCACCAGGGCGAGCGGCGGCCAGTCGAGGCGGCCGTGCCGGGCCACCGCGTAGGCCCGCAGCTCGACGTCGGGGGCGGCCAGCGGGACGAGCCGCACGCCGGGCAGGGTCGGGAAGTCCACCGGTAGCAGCGCCACGCCCAGGCCCGCCACGATCATCTCCTGCACCAGGTCGAGGCTGTCGGCCTGGTGGGTGACCCGGGGGTGGAACCCCGCCATCGAGGCGAGCGTGCGGATGACCTTCTCGTCCGCCGTGTTGCGGGAGTTGACGATCCAGTCGTGGGTCCGGAAACGGGCGAAGACGTCCAGCGTCGTGCTCCCTGCACCGGGCTCGGCGTCGGCCGGCACGCCGAGCCCCCACCGGGCGGTCCACAGCGGGGTCGCGCTGACGGTGGGGTCCTCGGCGGCCGGGGCGAGGTTGTAGTCGTAGGTGAGCGCGAGGTCCACCTGGTCGGTGGCCAGCAGCTCCAGCGACTCGGCGGGTTCGTGTTCGCGGATCAGCAGGTGGACCTGGGGACTGGTCGCGGCGAGGTCGACCACGACGGGCAGCAGGTAGCCGCGGATCGCGGTGGCGAAGCCGGCGACCCGCAGCGTGCCGTTGGGCTCGGCGCCCGGGCCGAGGTCACGGTGCGCGCTCTCCACCGCGGCGAGGATCGTCACCGCGTGCTCGGCCAGCCGCCGGCCCGCCGGCGTGAGGCGGACCAGCCGTCCGGCGGGCTCGATCAGCGCGGTGCCCATGTCCCGGGACAGGGTGGCGACCTGCTGGGAGACCGTCGAGGTGGTGATGCCGAGCACATCCGCGACCGCGCGCATCGAGCCCAGCCGGGACAACTCCGCCAGGATCTGCAGTCGCCGTGTGTCCATCCGGCCATTGTTCATGATTCCCGAACGGATTGTCCATGATCGGCATGTGGACGGAAACAGTACGCACGTCATCTACTGATGCCCATGAGCCCGCTGGAAACCGCCGCCCGTCCCCTTGCCGCCCGCCCGCGCCTGCACACCGCCCAGGGCGGAGCCCTGATGGCCATGGGGTCGATGTCCTCGGTCCAGCTCGGGCTGGCCCTGTCGGTGCCGCTCTTCGCGCAGCTCGGCGCCCTGGGCACGGCCGGACTGCGACTGGCCTGGGCCGGGCTGCTGGTCCTGCTGCTGATACGCCCGCGCCCGCGCGACTTCGCCCGCCGGGACCTGCTGGCGAGCGTGCTGCTGGGCCTGGTCACCGCCGGCATGGTGGTGCTCTTCATGCTCGCCGCCGCGCGCATCCCGCTGGGCACCGCGAGCGCGCTGGAGTTCCTCGGCCCGCTCGCGGTCTCCCTGCTGCGCTCCGGCGGACGCAAGCACTGGGCGGTGCTGGCCGGCTTCGGCGTCGTCCTGCTGACCGAGCCGTGGCAGGGCGGGATCGACCCGGCAGGGCTCGGTTTCGCACTCGGCGCGGCAGCCTGCTGGGGTGCCTACATCCTGCTGACCCAGCGCGTCGGTGACCAGGTCACGGGGCTCAAGGGGCTGGCGGTCTCGCTGCCGGTGGCCGGTGTGGTCGCCACGCTGGTCGCCGCCCCCTCGGGGTTCGGCCGGCTGACCTGGCCGCTGCTGCTCGTCATGCTGGGGCTGGCCGTGCTGAGCACCGTGGTGCCCTACACGCTCGAATTCCTCGCGCTGCGCCGCCTCTCCGCCGGCGCCTTCGGCACCCTGATGAGCCTGGAGCCGGCGATCGCGCTGGTGATGGGCCTGCTGGTGCTCGGTCAGGTGCCCGGCGCGGCGCCGGCCGTCGGCGTGGTCCTGGTGGTGATCGCGGGCGCCGGCGCGACCCGCACCGGCGCCCGCGAGGCGGAGCCGGTGCAGGACACGCAGCCGGTGCAGGGCGTGGTGCCGGTGCGGGACGTTGAGCCGCGCCAGGATGTGGAGCCGGTGCGGGAGGGCGAGGCGTCGGTGGAGGCCGAGGACCGGGAGCCCGCGCTCTGCGCGTGAAGCCTCAGCCCTGGGCGGTCGGGCGGACCACGATGTCACCGACGTCGACCCCGTCCGGCTGCTCGATGGCGAAGGCGATGGCCCGAGCCACGGCCTCCGGCGGGAGCGCGATCTTCATCAGCTCGTCGATCCCGGGCTTGACCGCCGGGTCCATCCGCTCCGCGAAGTCCGTCCGGACGGCGCCGGGCGACACGACCGTCACCCGCAGGCTGTCGCCGGCCTCCTGGCGCAGGCCCTCGGAGAGGGTGCGCACGGCGTTCTTCGTGGCGGCGTACACGGACTGCAGCGGCACGACGCGCAGGCCGGCCGTGGAGACGGTGTTGACGAAGTGCCCGAAGCCCTGCTCGCGGAAGACCGGCAGGGCCGCGGCGATCCCGTACAGGACCCCCTTGAGGTTGACGTCGACCATCTCCTCCCAGTCCTCGACCCGCAGGTCGTCCAGGCGGGAGATCAGCCCGACCCCGGCATTGCCGACCAGGACGTCGAGCCTGCCGTAGCGCTCGCGCGCCAGCTCGACGAGGGCGGCGAGGTCCTCGCGTCGCGTCACGTCCGTGCGGGCCCAGGCGACGGTTCCGCCGGCCTGCTCGATGCGGGCGGCCAGGGCTTCGAGCCGCTCCGGGCGGCGCGCCCCGAGCACGATCTTCGCGCCGCGCCCGGCCAGCAGCAGTGCGGTCGCCTCGCCGATGCCGCTACTGGCGCCGGTGATCGCCACGACCTTGCCTTCGATGCCTTCGATACCTTCGATTCGCGCTTCGGACATGCTCGACAGCCTTTGCAGAGGGGGTGGGGGCAGGCCAGGCCGTGCCCTAGAGTGAAAGTGGAGGCGCCGCCACTTCATCCAGGCTAACTGGCGGCGCCTCCACTTAGCAATGGAGCGAAGAGGAGAGGGCCACCGATGACCCCAGACGTGCCGATGACCCCGGGCGCGGGACGCCCGCTGCGGGCCGACGCGCAGCGCAACCGGGAGAAGATCCTGGCCGCCGCGGTGCGGGTGTTCACCGAGGAGGGCCTCGACGCCCACTTCGAACGCATCGCCAGGGAGGCGGGCGTGGGCACCGGCACCCTCTACCGCAACTTCCCGACCCGGGAGGCCCTGATCGAGGCGGCCTACCGCAACGAGGTGGCCCGGCTGTGCGACGCCGTCCCCGAGCTCCTCGCGGCGATGCCGCCGGCCCAGGCCCTGCGGGTGTGGACCCGTCGCTTCATCGACTACGCCACCGCCAAGCTCGGCATGGCCGAGGCCCTGCGGGCCGTCGTCGCCTCGGGCGGCAACCCCTATGCCGACAGCCACGAGCTGATCCAGAGCGCCCTCGCCGCGCTGATGGACGCCGCCATCGCGGCCGGTGCGATCCGGTCCGACATCGGTGCGACCGACATGTTCGCCGCCCTCGCCGGCATCGCCCTCACCTCCGCCGGGCCCGGGCAGCGGGAGCAGGCCGAACGTCTTCTCGACCTCACGTTGGACGGGCTGAAGGCCGGGCCGCGGGCGTTGCCCGAGGACTGACGACCCGAAACACAGCGGCATCGGTTGTGCACGTCCGGGTGAACGGCTTCGACTTCTCGTGTCCTTGATCCGCCGAATGAGTTGCGTCGGGTGTTGGTGTCCCCGACTCAGGAGTTCCTGTGGATCAGCCTTTCAACGGACAGCAGTTGCCCGCCGACGAGCGCACCGGGGTCTCCCGGCGCGCCCTGGTCGGTTCGGCGGCCGGTGTCGCCGCGATGGCCGGTGTGACCGGTCTCGCCCACCGCGCGGTCGCCGCCGCCGCCCCGGCCGCCGCGCCCGCCGCCACCCCGGCCGCCCCCGTGCCGGGTGCCGGCAGCGGGGGCGGCGCCGACGAGGCGCAGAGCCGGGATCTGGCCCGGAAGATGCTGTTGGTCAGCGACGACGAACAGGAGGACCTCAAGCTCTCCTACCTGCGGATCCTGATCGACGAGAAGCTGCCGCCCCGCGCACCGCGCAAGAAGGTGCTGATCGTGGGCGCGGGCGTGGCCGGTATGACGGCCGCCCACCTGCTCAAGCAGGCCGGGCACGAGGTGGTGGTCATCGAGGCGAACGGCAGCCGGGTGGGCGGCCGGGTCAAGACCTTCCGCGGGATCTTCGCCGACCCGAACCTGCATGCCGAGGCCGGAGCGATGCGGCTGCCCGACTTCCACCCCCTGGTCCTGGCGCTGGCCGACAAGCTCGGCCTCAAGCGCCGGCTCTTCTACAACACCGACGTGGCGCCGGGCGCCGAGCCCACCGGAGCGGTGCCACCGGTGGTGTACCGCTCGTTCACCGGCGAGACCTGGAGCAACGGCCAGGACGACGGCTCGTTCCGCCCGCCGGCCGCCACCCTGCGCACCGGGATCGCCGTCAACGGCACCCAGACCTCGCGCGCCTCCTACGCGCAGTCGCCCCGCAGGGTCAACGCCACCTTCGGCACCGCCCTCGACAGCACCACCACCGACGCGGTCACCAAGGCGTTCGCGGACGTCACCGTGCCCGACGGCCCGATCGGCGACCAACTCGACGGCTGGGCCCGCGTCTTCCAGCGCTACGACGGCTACTCCACGCACCGCTACCTGGTCGAGCAGGCCGGCCTGGACCTCGCCACGATCCAGGCCGTCGGCACGCTGGAGAACATGACCTCGCGGCTGCACTACTCGCTGATCCCCACCCTGATCGACCACGCCGTGATCAGCCCCACCAACCGCTACTGGGAGCTGGAGGGCGGCACCGACGTGCTGACCGAGGCGCTGGCGAGCGGGCTGCGCAACGAGCTGCGGCTGGGGCGCCGGATGACCCGGCTGGTGCAGACCGCGGCCGGGGTGCGGATCGAGACCACCGCCGAGAGCGGCACCGAGGAGTCCTGCGACGGTGCGCCGACCACGCCGACGGAGACCTTCGAGGGCGACTACGCGATCGTCACCGTCCCGTTCAGCGCCCTGCGGTTCTGCTCGGTCGAGCCGCTGATGTCGTACCAGAAGCGCCGCGCCGTCAACGAGTTGCACTACGACTCGGCGACCAAGGTGCTGCTGGAGTTCAAGACCCGCTTCTGGGAGGAGGGGCCGACCGGCGCCACCGGCGGCGGCTGCGTCTCGGACAGCGCGAGCCGCTTCACCTACTTCCCCTCGCACTCCCCGGCCGGTTCGCGCGGCGGGGTCGTGCTGGCGGCCTACACCTGGTCCGACGACGCCATGCGCTGGGACTCGCTCACCCCCGGCGAGCGGTACGCGTTCGCCCTCAACGACATGGAGAAGCTCTACGGGCCCAAGGTCCGCACCGAGTTCACCGGGGTCGGCGCCACGCAGTCGTGGGCCCGGGCCCGCTACGCGCTGGGCGAGGCCGTCATCTTCACCCCCGGCCAGCTGCACGAGCTGCACCCCGCCTCGCGCACCGTCGAGGGCCGGGTCCACTTCGCCGGCGAGCACACCAGCCTCAAGCCCGCCTGGATCGAGGGCGCCCTGGAGTCCGCGGTCCGCGCCTTCCTGGAGGTGCACCCGCGCTGACCGGGCCCTGAGGTGAGAGGCCTGCCCGGTCCACCGCCGGCGTCGGCACGAGGACGTGCGCAGTGGCGGTGGGCGCGGGAGGCTGGAAGGAGCGGTGGTCCCCGGCCGCTCCCTCCGGCCGCCCGCCCTGCCAGGCGCGCAGTGCGACCCAGCCGAGGAGACCGGATCATGACCGATGTCGATGTCCTGGTCGTGGGGGCCGGACCGGTCGGACTGACCATGGCCGCGGAGTTACGGCGGCACGGCGTCGAATGCCGGATCGTCGACAGGCTGGCCGCGCCACAGCGGTTCGCCAAGGCGGTCGGTGTGCAGCCCCGCACCCTGGAGCTGTGGGACGCGATGGGGCTGGTCCGCGAGGCGCTGGACGAGGCGCTGCCGCTGCGCGGCCAGCTGCAGTTCGCCGACGGGCACCCGGGCCCGCGGCTGGACCTCGTGCTGCCGCCGGAGGTCCCGTACGGCTTCGCCGCGCTGCCCCAGTACACGACCGAGTGGCTGCTGACCCGGCACCTGGCGCGGTTCGGCACCATGGTGGAGCGCGGTACCGAGCTGCGGGCCCTCGCGCAGGAGGCCGACCTGGTCCGGGCCGAGCTGAGCACCGCGCAGGGTACCGAGCAGCTCCGGGCCCGCCACGTGGTGGGCTGCGACGGCGCCCACAGCCTGGTCCGGCGCGCCGCCGCACTGAGCTTCGAGGGCGACGCCTTCCCCGAGCAGTACATGCTCGGGGACGTCGAGGTGGACTGGGACCTGCCCACCGGATACACCGTGCGCGCCGTCCACCACGACGGCGACGGCGCCGTGGACGACCTGCTGGTGTGCATCCCGCTCCCGGGCGAGCGCCGGTACCGGATGTCGATGATGGTTCCGCCGGAACTGGCCCACGGCCCGGGGAACGACGGGGACGGCGTGGTGCACGGTCTGGAGCGCGGTCGCGAACCGGAGCTGCGGCACATCCAGGCCGTCCTCGACCGGCTCGCCCCGCAGCCCACCACCGCCTCGGCGCTGCGCTGGTCCTCGACCTTCCGGATCAGCCACCGGCTGGTCGACCGCTACCGCGCCGGGCGCCTGTTCGTGGCGGGGGACGCCGCCCACATCCACCCGCCCACCGGCGCCCAGGGGATGAACACCGGGGTGCAGGACGCCGTCAACCTGGCGTGGAAGCTGGCCCTGGACGTGCGCGGCATCGCGGCCGAGGACCTGCTCGACAGCTACCACGCCGAGCGCCACCCGGTGGGCGAGGAGGTCGTCGGGCGGACGGTGCGGCACGCCCGGGCGGGCATCGAGTCCGACCCGCAGGACCGCGCCACGCTGCTGCTGCGCGAGGCCCAGCTCCTGGTCGGCTACCCCGACAGTCCGCTGACCGAGCCCGCCGCCGCGGGCGCGCAGCACCCCGGCGGACCGGCCCCGGGCGACCGCGCGCCCGACTGCGCCGGCCTGCTGCGCGACCTCGCGGCCTATCCGCACCGCCTCTTCGACCTGCTGCGCGGCCCGTGCCACACCCTGCTGCTGTACGCCGGGCCCGACACCTCCGCCGAACTCCTGCACGCCTGCGCCGCCGCGGCCGACCGGGCGGCGCACGGCCTGCTGGACAGCTACGTGATCCACGCGCCCGACACCCGGCCCGCGGGACTGCGCCTGCCGCGCGCGGCGGACGGCGCCGGTGCGTTCCGGGCCGGCTACGCCCCGCGCGCGGGCGAGGCGTTCGTCGTCCGTCCCGACGGCTACCTCGGCGCACGCTTGGGCCCCGCCACCCCGCAGCTCCTCGCCGCGCACCTGCGCCGGACCTTCGCCCCGGCCTGAGACGGCCCTGGCGGGAGCCCGGGCGCCGGCCGCGGTGTGTCAGGTGCCGGGCGGGAGGGTGAAGTCGAAGACGGAGGTGTCGAACGCGGTGTACTCCTGGTAGCCGAGGAGGTCGTAGAGGCGGGATCGGGTCTGCATGCGGGGCAGCAGGGAGGCCTGGGTGCCTTCGGCGGCGAGGGTGCGCAGTCCGTCCTCGACGGCGCCCATGGCCAGGCGCAGCAGGGTGACCGGGTAGAGGGCGATGTCGTAGCCGAGGTCCTGCAGGGTGCGGGCGTCGAGCAGGGGGCCTTTGCCGAACTCGGTCATGTTGGCGAGCAGCGGGACGTCGACGGCTTTGCGGAAGGCGGCGAACTCGGCCTCGTCGGCGAGGGCTTCGGGGAAGACGGCATCGGCGCCGGCGTCGACGTAGGCCTTGGCGCGGTCGATGGCGGCGGGCAGGCCCTCGACCGCGCGGGCGTCGGTGCGGGCCATCAGCAGGAAGTCGGGGTCGCGGCGGGCCTCGACGGCGGCGCGCAGGCGGCGGGTCATCTCTTCGCGGGGGACGACCGCCTTGCCGTCGAGGTGGCCGCAGCGCTTGGGGTTGACCTGGTCCTCCAGGTGCAGCCCGGCCAGGCCGGCGTCCTCCATGAGTTGGACGGTGCGGGCGGCGTTCATCGGCTCGCCGAAGCCGGTGTCGGCGTCGATGAGGACGGGCAGGTCGGTGGCCCGGGTGGTCTGCTGGGCACGGGCGGCGACCTCGGTGGCGGTGGTCAGGCCGATGTCGGGCAGGCCCAGATCGGCGGCCATGGCGGCGCCGGAGAGGTAGGCGGCCTCGAAACCGGTGTCCTGGATGAGCCGGGCCGACAACGGGTTGATGGCACCGGGCATCGCCAACAGGCGCCCGGTGGCCAGGCGTTCACGCAGCGCCCGGCGGCGCTCGGCGGGCGTGGTGCGGGTGTGCAGGATCACGGGGCTCCTCGGTGCTGGTTCGGTGGAGATGACGCAGGGTCAGGAGGTGGCGGAGAGTTCCCAGTCGAGCTCCCACAGACGCATCGTGCCATCGGCGCTGCCGGACAGCACGAACCGCGCGTCCGGGGTCAGCGCCAGGCTCCACACCTCGCGGCCGTGGCCTTCGAGGACCTGCAGGCAGCGGCCGGTGCGGGTGTCCCAGATCCGGACGGCGTTGTCGTGGCCGCCGGAGACCGCGAAGCTGCCGTCGGCGGTGAGGCGGACGACCATCGACTCGGCGGGCTGCTCCTCGAACGCCCGCAGGAACTCCCCGGTGGCGGCGTCCCACAGGCGCAGCGTGCGGTCCCCGTACCGCCCGCTGGAGAGCAGGTACCGGCCGTCGGCGCTCAGGCAGACCGAGCCCACCGTGCCGACCGGGCCGACCACCGGGTGGGTCAGGCGCAGCGGCTCGGCGTCGGTCCGTCGCCAGAGCAGGATCTCGCCACCGCTCCCGCCGCAGACGGCCCGCTTTCCGTCGGGGCTGAGCTGGACCGACCTCGGGTGTGCGGGGTGCCCGGTCAGCACCCGCAGGCAACGGCCGCTGTCCAGGTTCCACAGGCGCAGCGCGTGGTCGCGGCTGACGGCCAGGGCGAGCCGGCCGTCGGCGCTGTAGCTCACCGACGCCGGGGAGCCGGACGCGCCGGTGCTCGACCTGGGGTCACGCCCGAAGGTGTCGGTCCAGCTCAGCTGCCGACCGCCGGCCACCTCCCAGACCTGGAAGCTGCCACCGCCGCCGGCGATCGCCCGCCGGCCGTCGGCGCTCAGGGCGACGGCGTTCACCAGGCTCATGGGCAGATCCGGCAGACGGGTGCCGGCGGTGAGGTCCCACAGCCGCACCGGGCCGGCGCCGCTGCCGGACACCCCGAGCCCGCCGTCCGCGGAGATTGCCACCGAGTACACGTGCGGGGCGCTCTGCCCGGCGAGCACGCGCACCTGCCAGGCGCCCCGCAGACCGACACGGGGCGTGGCGCGGCCCAGCTCCCGCCAGGCGGCGAGCACCGCCGGCGCCCGTTCGAAGCCGGGGACGATCCGGGCCCGGGTGAGCAGGTCGAGCGCGGCGCCGTAGCGGCGTTCGGCGCTCGCCTGCTGCGCCTGGGCCAGCAGGGCCCGCACCTCGCCGTCGTGCCGGTCCAGTTCGGCGTGCCGGCGCGGGCGGCTGACCTGCATCGGGGCGCGGTGGCGCAGGGCGGGGGTCAGCTGCCACCAGCGGGCCGTGTCGTCCTCGCCCGCGGACAGCGCCGTGCGGGCGTCGGCAGCGATGTGGACGGCCGCGACCTGCTTCCCGTGCCCCTGGAAGGTCCGCAGGCAGCGGTGGAGCGCGAGGTCCCACAGGCGAACGGTGCCGTCCTCGCCGCCCGTGACCGCGTACCGCCCCTCGCCGCTGAGCGACAGTGACCTGACCGCGGCGACAGGCGCGGTGACCGTGCGGACGCACCGGCCCTCGCGCAGGTCCCACAGCTGGATCGTCAGCCCGGTGGTGGCGGTGGCGGCGGTGCGTCCGTCCGGGCTCAGCCAGATCGCGGTCGGGTAGCCCTCGACCGGCAGGTCGAGCCGGAGGCGACCGCGGTGCAGGTCCCACAGCTGCGTGGTGCCGCGCTCACGGTTGCTGACCAGCGCCAGGCCGCCGTCCGCGCTCAGTTCGAGCAGGCGGAAGTCGCCGGAGCGGTGGTCCGGGGCCGGGCCGAGCTGCCACCTGGGTCTCCCGCTGGGGAACTCCCAGACGCAGAGCCGGCCTTCGACGATCGCCGCCGCCGTCCGCGCGCCGGGGTCCAGCCGCAGCGATTGCACGTGGTGGAACCGCTGGGTGCCCGGCGGCGTGAAGCTCCGCAGGCACTGGCCGGTGGTCAGGTCCCAGAACCGGACGTCGTTGTCGGGGCCGACCGAGACCGCGAAGCGTCCGTCCGCGCTGATGTCGAGGCTGTTCACCCACGAGCCGAGGCCCTCCAGGCTGCGCAGCATGCGGCCGGTCCGCAGGTCCCAGAGCCGGACGGCCTCACCCGGGCTGCCGGGGCCGCTGTACGCGGTCACCGCGTACCGGTCGTCGGGGGTCAGCCGGATCTCCAGCCGGAGCGTGGAGGGCGAATCCCAGCCGACGGTGCGCACGTCCAGGGCGCGGTTGTCCGGTGCTTCACCCGAGCGGAGCGCCTCGCGGGCCGCCCGGATCTCCGGCTCGCCGGGGCGCTCGGCCTCGATGCCGTCGAGCAGTGAACGGGCGCCGTCGCGATCGCCGCGCTCCATGTGGACCTGGCAGAGCAGGTACCGGGCCTGCCAGGGGTCGCCGGTGCCGGCCCGCAGCGCGTCCAGGTCGGTGAGCAGGTCGTCGTCGGTGATCTCACCGCGCCGCCACCGGAACAGGCCCCGGTTGTAGGTGGCGTTCAGGTGGCGCGGGTCGGCCGCCAGCGCGGCGGCGAAGGCCTGCTCGGCTTCGGCGGACCGCCCGAGGTCCAGCAGCGACAGCGCCCGGTTGTTGAGCTCGTCGGCGCGCAGGTCGGCGGCGACCGGGGCGGGCCGGGGGTACCGGTCGCCCGTCACCCGCTCGTATTCCAGGGCCAGTTCGGCCGCCACCTCGGCCGCGGAGCGCGGGCGCCGGGCCGGCTCGTGGTCCAGGCAGCGCGCCAGCAGGTCGGCCAGACCGGGGGGCATGGCCGGCAGCCCCTCGGGGCGCGGGCGGCTGCGGTACAGCTCCAGCGCCGCGCCCGCGACGGGGCCGACGTACCAGCTCACCTCGCCGGTGAACATCTCCAGCACCGAGACGGCGAAGCTGTAGAGGTCGGTGCGCCGGCCCAGTCCAGCACCCGCGAACTGCTCCGGCGAGGCGTAGGCCGGCGTCATTCCGCCGGAGGTCACCGGCAGGCTGGCGCCGGGCCCGCCCGAGCTGCCGAAGCCGTCCGGGGCGAGCGGCCGGGCCCGGGCCAGGCCGAAGTCGGTGATCTTCGCCGTCCCCTGCCGGTCGAGCAGCACGTTGGCCGGCTTCACGTCCTGGTGCACCAGGCCCTGCTCGTGGGCGTGCTGCAGTCCCCGGGCGAGCTGGATCGCCAGGTCCAGGATGCGTGCCTGCGCCTGCTGCGGGGTGCCCCGGTACAAGCGCCGGTCGCGGATGTGCTCGCGCAGGCTGCCGCCGTCGAGGTACTCGGCGAACACCCGGGGGACCCCGTCGATCTCGCGCACGTAGTGGCAGCCGCACACGTGCGGGTGCAGGCCCAGCGACACCCAGGTCTGCGCCTCGGCGGTGAACTGCTCCCGGTCCCGCGCGGAGCGCAGGAGTTCGGGGCGGGGCGACTTCACCGCCAGGTCCGATCCCCAGAGCAGGTGCCGGACCCGGTGCACCAGCCCCATCCCGCCGGACTCGTGCACGGCGACGACCTCGTACCGGCCGTCGATCACCTCACCGATCTGCCACGTCATGGTCGCCCCCCGAACCGCTCCGCCCACTGTCGTCGACGAGGAGGACGCTCGGCGACCGGAGGTCGGTTCACCCGCTGTGCGTCACTGCCCGCGGGCCGGTCCGCCTGGTTCCGGCTGCCGCGGGCCGGGGGCCGCGATCT
This sequence comes from Kitasatospora sp. NBC_01302, assembly GCF_035976515.1. NCBI lineage: Bacteria > Bacillati > Actinomycetota > Actinomycetes > Kitasatosporales > Streptomycetaceae > Kitasatospora > Kitasatospora sp. NBC_01302. Next base: position 743,391 of record NZ_CP108404.1, on the reverse strand, counting down.
CGGCCCACACCCGCTTGCCCGCCGTGGTCGGCAGGCTGCCCCAGTGCTGGGCCACCACGCCGACGATGCGCAGGCCGTGTCCGCCCGGCCGGCCCGTGCGTCCGGTGAGCCGGGGCACCGGGCGGCGCGAGCTGGGGTCGGCGACCTCGATCCGCACCTCTCCGCCCGGCCGGCGGGACAGGGCGAGCTCGGTGGGGCCGACCGTGTGCAGGCAGGCGTTGGCGACCAGCTCGGAGACCACCAGCAGCACGTCATCGGCCGCCGCCTGCCCGTCCTCGTCGAAGGCCGGCAACCAGCCCCACGCGACCAGCGCCTCCCAGGCGAAGGCTCGGCAGCGGCGCACCGTCCCGGGCTGCGCGTCGCCGAGGCCGAGCCGCCGGTCCGCCCCAGGTGGCCGCGAGGCGCCGCCGCCCCGCCTCGCCACCGGTCCGTCCCGCATGGAACTCGCTCCGACCTGTCCGGTCCACGGGCAGCCGCCCGCTCCGCCGCCGCGCCTGCCCGTCGACCTGCCGCGCAAACACCACGGCGCCGCCGGCAGGAGCCGCATCCGCCGACGCGCTGTGTCAGAGTGAAAAAGAAGCGGGGGCGACCGATGCCGGAACCCGACAGCGGCGCCGCCGCGCCGATCCAGGCGATGCCCCGGTACGCCGCCCGGCCGCCGGGCCTCCCGGCGACCGGGCGCGACTCGATGACACGGAGGCCGGCGGTGACTGACGACGACGGTGGGGACCGGCTGACCGTGGCCCTCGAGGCGCGCGCCGGCAGCCGGGTCCTCGTGCTGACGGGCGAGCTGGAGCACGACAGTGCGCAGGTGCTGCGCGAGGCGCTGGACGGCTGTGTCCGGGAGGGGCCGTCCCGGATCCTGATCGACTTCGCGGGCGTGGTGTTCTGCGACTCCACCGGGCTCAACGTGCTGCTGCGGGCCCGGCAGGAGGCGCTCGCCGCGGACCGGCGCCTGGAGCTGTGCGCGCTCGGTGCCCAGGTGGCCAGGCTCTTCGAGATGACCGGTGCGGCCGACGTCTTCCCGGTCCACCCCAGCGTGGCGGGGGCGCTGGCCGCGCAGGGGTGAGGAGGGGCGCGGGTCGGCGCGTCCCTCGGTCTGCGGTCCGGGCCGGCGAAAGCCTGGGTGAGCGCTTCCTTAAGGCTCCTTATGGAAGCCCGGTATGCGGCATTCGTGCGTTTCAGGCTGTCTAGGATCCGGTAGCGCAGGCCCGGGCTCGAAAGTCCGTTCCAGGTTTTCCGTTATCCGTCGCCCTCCCGCGGGTCTCCTGTCACGGAAGGCCCTCGACAGCAGGAGAGCAGATGACCAGCTACGCCACCGACACCGACCCGGCCGTGCAGCCCTGGGACTGGGACGGCGACCGACCGGCGAACCGGCAGGACGCGGGTGCGCCGGCCCGCCGCGCCGGTGGTGGGGCCCACCGCCGAGGCGGCAAGGGCAAGAGCAACGACAACGGCAACGGCCGGCACCGGGCCAGGCGGGCGCTACCCGGCGCCAAACCCCTGCTCGCCGCGGTCGCCCTGGCGGCAACGGCGACGACGGTGGTGATCGGCGGCAATGCGGTGTCGACCGGCCCGCAGAACGGCAGGACGCTCGCGGATCCGGAGCCGCCGGCCGCGGCCGACGCCCTGACGGACACCGCGTCCGGTTCGCCGGCCGCGCCCTCGGCCGCCCCGACCGCCTCGGCCGCCCCGAGCGCCACCACGGCCCCGAGCGCGTCGAGCCCCGGACCGACCCGGCTGCCCGGGGCCGGCATCAGCACCACGCCGGTCGCCTCGCCGACCGTCGGAGCACCGTCGAGCGCGCCCACCCCCGCCGGCGCACGGACCAGCGCCGCCCCACAGGCCCCGGCGGTGCCGAGCACCGTCCCCCTCCTCGCGCCGAGCCCGGCCGCCGCGCCGAGCCGCACCACCGCGCCGAGCCCCAGCACCGCCGCCCCCACCGCCGCGGCGCCGAACGGCATCACCGCGACCGACGCCGCCGGTGCCGACCTGAACGCAGCGGCCAACCAGGTGCTGGCCGTCATCAACCAGGCGCGGGCCGCCCAGGGCGTCGCGCCGCTGCAGATGCTCGCGGGCCTGCAGACCAGCGCGAACGCCCACAACCACACCATGGCCGGGGGGTGCGGGCTGGAGCACCAGTGCCCGGGTGAGCCCGCCTTCGGCGACCGCGAGAACGCCGCCGGCGTCCAGTGGGGGACGGCCGGTGAGAACATCGGCGACGGTGGCCCGGTGGCCGACACCACGGCCGCGATAGCCGACATGGCCGTCGGACTGACCAACAGCATGCTCGCCGAGCAGCCGCCGAACGACGGCCACCGCCGCAACATCCTCAACCCGGCGTTCAAGCACATCGGGATCGAACTGCTGCGCGACTCCTCGGGGACGGTGTGGATGACCCAGGACTTCTCCGACTGATCCGGGGCCGTCGGCGAGCGGAGCGCAGCCGGCCGGACCCTCGGACGGGTCCGGCCGGCGGTGATGCGGCGCTGGTGATGCGGTGGCAGTGACGCGGTGGCGGTGATGCGGTGGTGATGCCCAGCCCAGGCCCGGTCGGGGCCGGGGGTGGACCATGGCTATGGAGGCATCCGCCCCGCCCACCGGCCCGGGAGGCCCGCCATGATCGCCGCGGTCCTTGACGCCGCCACCCTGGAGAAACTGATCTCCGCTGCCGTGGCCGCTCCGTCCATCCACAACAGCCAGCCCTGGCACTTCACGCTGGTGCCGCGGACCGCCACCCTGGAGGTCCGCGCGGCCCCCGAGCGCGCGCTGCCCGCCATCGACCCGGAAGGCCGCGCGCTGTACATCTCGGTCGGCGCCGCCGTCCTCAACCTGCGCCTCGCCGCACAGGACCTGGGCTGGGCGCCGGAGGTGACGCTGCTGCCCGACCCCGGCGACCCCGACCTGCTGGCCGCGGTCGTGCTGGCGCAGCCCGCCGGGGCCGCCCCCGCGGTGCCCGCGAGGCTGCGGGAGGCGATCGGGCAGCGCCACTCGCAGCGCGAGCCCTTCACCGACCAGGCCGTGCCGACGGCCGTGCTGACCGAGCTGGCCGAGGCCGCCCGGGCGGAGGACGCCTGGCTGTACTTCCCCGACAGCGGCGAGCGCCGCCGGCTGCTGGAGCTGACCGCCGAGGCCGAGCGCCGCAGCGTCACCGACCCGGCTCGCAGCGCCGAGAGCCGCTCCTGGATCCGGGGCCCGGGCGCGGCCCCCTACGGCATCCCGCCCGAGGCGCTGGGCCCGCAGGATGCAGCCGGCCGCATCCCGATGCGCGACTACGCCGGGCTGCGCCCCGCCGAGCACCGGGCGCCCGCCGAGTTCGAGACCGACCCGTGCCTGGCGGTGCTCGCCACCCGCGGCGACCACCCGCAGGACTGGCTGCGGGCCGGGCTGGCGCTGGAGGCCGTGCTGCTGCACGCCACCGTGCACGGGGTGCGCGCCACGATGCTGCACCAGGCGCTGGAGTGGTCGGCGCTGCGCTGGGAGGCGCGCGATCCCGAGCGCGGACCGGGAGTCGTGCACATGCTGCTGCGCCTCGGCTACGGGCCCGAGGGTGCGCACACGCCCCGGCTGGGCGTGTCCGAGGTGCTGGACGACGGGGGACTCGCGGACGGCGGGCAGGGCGGTGCATGACCCGGCGCATGACCCACCCGGCGGTGGGGCAGCGTTCACTCCAGGGCCGGGCACCTGCCCGTCCGACCCGTGACCGTGAAGGCAGGTCCGCATGACTGATGTCCTGGGTGCCCGTCGTACCGTGCTGCTCACCGGGGCGGCCGGCGGGGTCGGTACCTTCCTGCGCGCGAGCCTGCCCGGCTACGGGTACGCGCTGCGGCTCTTCGACAAGGCACCGATCCCGGGCGAGCCCGCGGCCGTCGTGGCCGACCTCGCCGACACCGAGGCACTGGCCGCCGCCATGGCCGGTGTCGACGCCGTGGTGCACCTGGCCGGCATCGCGTCGGAGGCGCCGTTCCCGGACGTGCTGACCGCCAACATCGAGGGCACCTACCGCGTGTACGAGGCCGCGCGGGCCGCCGGAGTGCGCCGCGTGGTCTACGCGAGCAGCAACCACGCGGTCGGCTACACCGGACGTCCGGCCGACGGCAGCCTCGTCGGGGCCGACGTCCCGCACCGGCCGGACACCTACTACGGCCTGTCCAAGTGCTTCGGCGAGGACCTGGCCGCGCTCTACGCCGACAAGCACGGGATCTCGACCGTCTCGCTGCGGATCGGCTCGTGCTTCGCCGAGCCGCGCACGGTGCGCATGCTCGCCACCTGGCTCAGCCCCGCCGACTGCGGCCGCCTGGTCCACGCCGCGATCGGTGCCGAACTCTCCGGCCACCACGTGGTGTTCGGCATCTCCGCCAACACCCGTCGCTGGTGGGACCTGGAGCCGGGGCGGCGGCTGCTCGGCTACGAGCCGCAGGACGACGCCGAGCCGTACGCCGCGAAGCTGCTCGCCGAGCACGGTGAACTCACGTCGGACGATCCGGAGTTCGGCTACGTCGGCGGTGCGTTCACCATCATGTGAGAGCGGCCCGGCGCCGCTGCCCGGCCACCGGCTCGGCCCGTGGCCCGACCGGTGGCCCGACCGGTGGCCCAGCCGGTGGCTCAGCCGATGGCTCAGCCCATGGTGAAGTCGAAGCTCGCGGAGTGGTAGTAGTCGGGCAGCTGGACCAGCGGGGAGCCGATCCTCGGCAGGTCGCCCGGGGCCCAGTTCTGCGGGCCGAGCAGATGGGCGGGGTAGGCGCTGGCCGGCACCGCGGGCAGGAACCAGAGGCGGAACGAGCCGGGAGCCGCGTCCGAGGTGAACCGCCACAGCTGTTCGCTGCGGCCGGGGTCGGAGCGGCAGGCCTGCAGGGTGACGGTGACGGTGTCCCCGCCCTCGGTGGTGCCGTCCAGGCACTGGCCGGTGCCGGTGTTGCGCAGCTGGAAGGTGCCCTGATCGGCCGTCAGCTGCTGCCAGCTCTGCGACGCGTCGCCGGTGCACTGCTGGAGCTGCACCGCGAGCAGCCCGTCGCCGGTGAGGCCCACGCAGAGCCCGGAGCTGCTGTTGACCAGGCGGAAGCCGACCGCGTCGGCGGACGGCGAGGGGCTCGGGGACGGGCTGGGGGAGGCGCTCGGCGAGGGCGCCGCGCTGGCGGCCGAGGGGCTGGGGGACGGGCTGGGGGAGGGGCTGAGCGACACCGACGGGGACGCGGAGGCCGAGACCGAGGCGCTGACCTGGAGCGAGGGCGTGGCGGTGGCGGGCGGCGGGCTCGCGGACCCGCCGCCGGGCGTCGGCGAGGGCGTGAGCGAGGCCGGTATCAGGATGCTGCCGGCCAGTGGCGCATGCGTGCCGGCCGCGTCCACGGCCGTCACGATCACCCCCGCCACCACCAGGGCCGCCAGCCCCCCGGCGCCCACCACGACGGTGAACACCAGCAGCCGCCGCCCGTCCAGCCGCGGCTCGCCGCCGTGCGGCCGGCGGGCCCGGGCCCGGGAGAAGACGGAGGGCGCGGGCGCGGCCGGGGGCGCGGCCGCCTCGCCGGTCCACAGCAGCAGGGCGCGCCGCAGCACGGGCCGCTCCCAGGCGTGGATGGCGGTGAGGTCCGCGTGGGCGTGCCGGCAGGCGGCGCAGCGGGCGAGGTGGCGGTCGAGCTCCCGGGCCTCCTGGGTGGGGCCGCGCCGGACGGTCCTGCCGAGCGCGCCCAGCAGGTGGCGGCAGGAGCGGCGGGGTGCGCGCGGGAGGTAGGCCTGCAGGTAGGCGTCGTGCAGGCTCTGCCGGGTCACCGTGTCGGGGATGGCGGGCGGGGTCGGGGGCTCAAGCAGGGTGCCGTCGGCCGACGGCTGCTCCAGGTGGTGCCACAGGTCGCTCTGGCGCGAGGGCGGCAGGCTCAGGAAGGCCTGCAGCAGGGTCGAGGCCGACTCGGCGGCGACCGACGCCCGGACCGCGGACCAGCCCCGGCCGGTGGCCGGCCGGGGCAGGGCGTCCAGCCAGGTGGTGAACTCGGCGGACAACTCGGCACGGCGCGCGGTGTCGGCCCAGATGGTGGCGGTGCGCCGCACCTCGGTGAGCAGCCACGGGCGCCAGCCGCGGCCTGGCCCGGTGCGGGTCCGGACGGCCGCCAGGGTCCGCGCGATGGCCTCGTCGGCGAGCTCCTGCGCGCTCTCGTCCTGCGCGCAGCACAGTCGCGCGTAGGCGACCACGGCGGGCCGGTGACGGCGGGCGAGCTCGTCGGCAGCCGGGTGGCCCGGACCGTCACCGGCCCGGATGCGGCGCGCGAGTTCGGCATCCGTGGTCGCGGCGGTCACCGGATCTGACATCTCATCTCCTCCGCGCAATCCCTGGGGAGGTACGCAGTCGAACGGGCGGTGCCCAGCGCGGGAACACGCACGGCGCCGGGCCGGTCGACGAATGACGGCGCCGGACGCGGGAGTTCCGTGCTGGACCGCAATTCCTCGACCGGTCGTGCCGGTCGGGCAGCCGCCGACTGCCCGCACTGCGTTGTCGGGCCCGGATCCGGGCCGCTGGTGATCGGTTCCTACCCGCTGGTAGCAGGATGGTGGCCGCAGGGGTCTTCCCAAGTCAAGTTTCCGCTGGTCGGGGACCGATGAATATTCGAGTTGTGAGACTTTTTGTCACTATCGATTGCCGAACGGTCCATCAGAAGAACTGCGGAGAAAAGGCGGCGGCTGTCGGACGGAATTCACCGGCCGGTGGACTCCGCGGCTCTTCGCCGCCGATGGCGCCAGGCCCGGCCCAGGGTCCGCCGCGAGTCGGCGGCCAGGCCGAGCGCCACCTCCACCCGGGCGCCGCCCAACTCGCTGCGCTGGATGCGCAGCTGCCCGCGGGTGGACTGCGCCGCACTGAGTGCGATGTCCAGGCCCAGTCCGGTGGAGCCCCCGTTGCTCACTCCGCGGGAGAGCGCGCTGTCCGGGTCCTCGATGCCGCCACCGCCGTCCTCGACCACCAGCAGGACGCTCTGCGCGGTGCGGTGGACGCTCACCGCGAAGCCGGTTCCCTCGGGGGTGTGCCGGAAGACGTTGCCCACCAGGGCGTCCACCGCGGCGCCCAGGTGGTCGTCCGGCAGGCGCACCGGCGTCGGCTCGTCGGTCGCCTCGAAACTGCAGGTGCGGCCCTGCTGTTCGGCCAGCACCGACCAGAAGCCGACCCGGTGCCGGGCCAGTTCGGCCACCTGGCAGGTCTCGCCGGCGCGCTGCTCCGGGCGGGCCGGCGCGGCGCCGCGCGGGGCAGCGCCCCGGTCCACCCCCAACGGCCGGGTGGCCAGCGGGGTTCGGGCCGCGACGATGATCTCGTCCAGCTCGGACTCCAGGTGGTGGATGGCCGAGCTCAGCCGGGGCGCGCCCGGCACCGGCCCGATCCGCTCGGCCGCCAGCGACAGCGCGGTCAGCGGGGTGCGCAGCCGGTGCGACAGGTCGGCGACCAGTTCGCGCTCGGTGGCCAGCAGTTGCGCCACCCGGTCGGCCATGGTGTTGAACGCCTGCCCGGCCGCTCGGAGTTCGGGCGGCCCGGTCGGCTCCACCCGGACCGCCAGATCGCCGCCGCCCAGCGCCGTCGAGGCCGCCGACAGGCGGCGCGAGGCCCGCACCACCCGGGCCCCCAGCCGGTCGGCCAGCAGCACCGACCCGGCCACCAGGGCCACCGCCAGCACCGCCATCACCGCCCAGGCCCGGGCCACCCCGCGGTTCAGCTCGGCCTGCGGGACGAACTCCTCCACCACCGCCACCTGGTCACGGTCCATCAGCACGGGCTGCAGGTAGTCCCAGCCGCCGGGAACGGCCCGGGCCAGCGCACTTCGGCTGCGCACGACCTCGGCGAGCAGCGGCGGCGCGGCGTGCGCGGCCCCGACCGCCTGCCCGCCGGGCAGGTGCACGCAGAGCCGGCCCGCGCTGTCCAGCTCGGCCACCGTGCGGGCCAGGTCGGCCGGTTGGAGCGAGAGTGCCAGCGCGGGCACCACCGCCACCGCCCGCTGCTCGGCGGCGAGGGTGGCCTGGGTGCGCACCTGGGTGCGCAGCAGCAGTGCGAGCGGGACCAGGAAGGACAGGGCGACCATCGAGGTCACCACCAGGGTGACGGTGGCGAGCGTGGTCCTCACAGGGGGGACACCAGTTTCACGCCCACGCCCCGGACGGTGTGCAGGTACCGTGGCCGCGAGGCGCGTTCGCCCAGCTTGCGGCGCAGGCAGGACAGGTGGACGTCGACGGTCTGCTCGTCCACGTACGGCTGGCGCCACACCTCGGCCAGGATCTTGCGGCGGGAGACGACCCGGCCGGCGTTGCGGGCCAGGAACGCCAGCAGGTCGAACTCGCGGCGGGTCAGGCCGACCTCGCGGCCGGCCAGGTGGACCGTGCGCGCCAGCGCGTCGATCCGCAACTCGCCGACGACCAGCGGCCCCTGGGTCGTGCCGGAACGGTCCCCGGGAGCGGTCGGGTCACCCGCGTCGAGCAGGCCGCCGGGCGCCGCGCACCGCCGCAGCACCGCGGTGAGCCGGGCGACCAGCTGGCCACCGGAGAAAGGTTTCACCAGGTAGTCGTCGGCGCCCGCGTTGAGCAGCTTGATGATCTCCGCGTCGTCGTCGCGGGCGGTGGCCACCAGCACCGGGACCTGGGAGAGACCGCGGATCATCCGCAGCGCATCGGCACCGTCGATGTCGGGCAGCCCCAGGTCGAGCACGACCGCGTCCGGCTGCCACCGGGTGATCTCGCGCAGCGCGCCGAAACCGTCGGGAGAACTGCGCACCAGGAGTTGGTGGCTGGTCAGCACGTCGATCAGCGAGGCGCGGATCGTGGGGTCGTCTTCTACGACGAGGACGGACGTCATGGCGCACACCGTAGCCGAATTCCCGACCGGGCCGAGAGCACTTCCGGCCTGCGGTTTCCGTGGCAATCCGCTCACCTGGGAGGGAACTTAAGCGGAATCTTAGGTGTTCATGTGTGCCAGCTGTGAGAAACGATTCCGGCGCCGGATCGCTGCTACGATCACGCCGGTCGGATATCCGCGAGACGGCCCGCCGCCCGGGTATTACGGCTGCCCGCCTCGGCAATCCCCGGGTTATTCGCGGTGCGAAGCCGGGGGAGCGGGGGAAGCCGGGCGAGGCAGGGCGAACGGGCGGGGCAGGGCGAACCAGACCTGCTTTCCGTAGGCCGTGCGGCGCGAGCCCCAGCGGCCACCGGAGAGCGCGTGCACGATCCGCAGGCCCCGGCCGCTCTCGGCGCAGGCCTCCTCTCGGGTCCCGGCGCGCGTCTTGGTGAGCGGGGGTAAGCGGCCGTCGAGGTCGCTGTGCCAGCGCCCCGGCAGGTGCGGGTCGCCGTCGTGGGCCTCCACCCGGACCGTCGTGGCGGTCACCACCAGGTGCAGCCGCCCGGCCCCCGGGGTGTGCCGGTGGACGTTGGCGACCAGCTCACTGGCCATCAGCACGGCGTCGTCGGCCGTCTCCGCCGGGACGCGCAGCGCGGCGAGCGCCGCGCGCAGCCGCCGCCTGGCCGGCGCGGCCGGGTTCGGCTCCGCCGCCGTCCACGCGTACAGGGTGCGGTGGAGCTGCCGGTGCCGGTGCCGGGGGCGGTCGGGCGACTCACCGGTGGCCGGGTCCGCGCCCCGCACCGCGGCCCGGGCGGGGCCGGGCGCGGGGCGCGGTGATGGTCCGATCAGCATGCTCACCTCTCCTGGCGGAAGCGGATGATCAGATCAGGGAGCGGGGCGTCAGGGCCGGTCGGTTCTGACGTCGGTGGCGCGGGTGGCGGTGCCGACGGTGCGGACCGCGGTGCCGGTGCCTCCGGCGGTCGCGGGCGCCGGTGCCTTGCTCGGCGGCATCGGCGTCGCGGTCAGCAGGACCTGGGCGTAGAGGCCGCCGGAGGCCATCACCAGGCCGACGATGACCGGCCAGCGCACATTGCGGCGCGCGGGCAGGCTGAGCAGTCGGTGCAGTTCGCCGCCACGGGTGCGAGTGGCGGCCCGGCGGCGACGGGGTGCGGCACGGCGGCTCAACGGCGCCTCCTCCTTGAGGTCAGGGTGCGCGGCATCGGCCCGATCCGGCCGATGGCGTCGCGGTAGTCGAGTAGTTGACGCGGCCGGTCGAAGGCCACGGCGGCCACCAGCTGGCTGCCGGTCGCGGTGTCCCGGTGGTAGGTCGCCACGAAGCTCTCCGTGCGCAGCGATCCCTCGACCACCTCCATCCGCTCGCCCAGCGCCGGCATGCCGACCGCCTGCAGCCGGGTGCCGTGCTGCTCCGACCAGAACCGCGGGACGGGGGTGAAGCGCGCTGCCTGCTCGGGGCCCGCGAGCAGCGCGTCGGCGGCGTGCTGGCCCATCTCGACCGCGTGGATCAGGTGCTCCACCCGCCGCGGTGTGGCGTCGAAGCGTGCGTTGGGCCAGCGGGCCACGTCGCCTGCCGCCACGACGCCCGGCACCGGGCGGCCCGCCACGTCCAGCGCGTGGCAGGTGGTGTCGCACAGTACGCCGTCGGCCGTGTCCAGTGTGCTGCCGCGCAGCCACTCGGTGCGCGGCACACTGCCCAGCCCCAGGACCACGAAGTCCGCCTCCAGCAGCTCGCCGTCGTCCAGCTGCAGGCGCAGCCCGGTGCCGGTGTCGCGCCAGTGGCTGATCCGGGTGCCGAGCCGCACGTCCACCCCGGCCCGGGCCTGGATCCGGCCCACCACCTCGCCCAGCTTGCTGCCCAGCACCCGCCGCAGCAGCGGCGCGCTGTGCACGACGAGGGTGACCTCCATGCCGAGATCCCGCGCGGTGCAGGCCAGTTCGCAGCCGACGAAGCCGCCGCCCAGGATCACCACGTGGTGCGCCCGGGCCTGCTGCAGGGCCTGCTGGATCGCCGCGGCGTCCGCCAGGGTGCGCACCGTGCGGACCCGGTCGCTGACCACCGGCGTGCTGGGCAGCCGCCTGGCGTCGACCCCGGTCGCGACCACCAGGCCGTCGTAGGGCAGCCGTTCACCGCCGCGCAGCTCCACGGACCTGCTCTCCGTGTCCAGGCCGAGCAGCTGGGTGCCCAGCAGCCAGTGGGCGTCGAGCGTGTCGTCGGCCCGGAAGGTGAGGTCCTCGGCGCCCAACTCGCCGGCCAGGAACTGCTTGGACAGCGGGGGACGACTGTACGGGCGGCGCAACTCCTCGCCGATCAGCACGAGTTCGCCGTCATAACCCCGTTCGCGCAACCGGCCGGCCGCGCTCAGCCCGGCCAGGCCGCCGCCGGCGACCACGATGCGCCGGTATTCCGCCGGCCGCTCCGCCGCCGGGGTGCGGCGGCGCCGGGCGCCGGGCGGGGCTGCGTCGCTGATCGCGATGGCCTGCATCGGGCAGCAGCGCACCGCCTGGCGGGCCCGGGCGGCGAGCCGGGCCGGGACGGCGCCCGTGTAGTGCAGGGAGCCGCCCTCGGAGATGCGGAAGACCTCGGGGGCCTCCTGCTGGCAGATGCCGTAGATGTGGCAGCGGTTGTTGTCGACGCTGACCTTCACCGGCCGGGACTCGGGGACGAGCCGGTCGACCGGCAGCGGCAGCTCCTCGGTTGTGGGCGGCTCGGCGGTCGGCTGCCCGGTGGGCGGTGCCGGTGGGTGCTCGCCGATGACCGGCGGCCCGGGGAGGGCCGCGGGCGGGGCCCAGGCCTCGGCGGTCGGCTGGAGCCAGGCCTCGTGCGCGGCCGGTGGCTGGGCGGGCGGCAGCAGTTGGGCGGGCGCCTGCCAGTCGGCCGCCGGCGCCTGCGGTGGCCACACCGTCGGCCGTGCGAACTGCGGTGGCGTCCACCACTCCTGCGCCGGCTGTTGGTCCTGCGGCCACCAGGCCTGGTTCGACCAGGCGCCCGGAATCGTCGTCATCGGATGCCGTCCACGCTGTTGGTGAAGCTGCCCTGGCGCAGCCGGGAGGGAGAGGGGAGCGCGCGGATGAGGAAGGCGAGCAGGCAGCCCAGGGCGCCGGCCGCGATCCCGAGCGCGACGAGGTTGAGGTGCCGCGGCTCGGGGTGCACGGTGATGATGTGCAGCCAGATCAACGCGAAGGCCGGATAGGCGAACTGATGGAACCTCAGCCATCGTCGGTAGCCGAGCCGTTGCTGCAGCCACACCGAGCAGCCCACCGCGACGGCGAGTTCGGTGCCGAGGATCCCGAAGCCGACCGGCAGCCGTTGCAGGCCGCCGGTGAACGGCACCAGCAGGTTGGCGAGTCGCAGGTCCCAGACCGGCTGGTAGGCGAAGGTCAGGCCGTGCAGCGCACCGAAGGTCAGGGTGGAGAGGGCGAGCGTCATGTGGGCGCCGTACACCGTCCTGCGGTTGACCTGCCGCTGGAAGTACCGCATGCGGAGCACCACGCCCAGCACCATCGTGGCCACCATCAAGGTGTACGCGATCATCGCGGCGAGCCGGGCGATCTTGTGCACGCCCACGTCGTACACGATCCCCTTGTCGTAGGCGTCCAGCGGGGAGCCGGGGATGGGTGCGGTGGCCGAGGCCGGCTGGGCCAGGAGCAGGACCAGCGCCAGGGCGAGGACCGCCGCCACGACAGCCGCGACAACCGCCGGCACGGGCGGGCGGACGCGGATCCGGACGCGGTCTGACGGAGTGCCGGCGTCGACGGGGGGCACTGCGTCGGAAAGCAGGGTCATGGGCTCCTGACTCCGTGGTTCTTGCGAGGGGTGGTCTCTTGCCGCAGTGGCGCGAGGGCCGGGGAGGGGGGGAGGAAGCCGGCCCTCCCGGGCGGGGGAGGGCCGACAGCGCTGATCGTAGGGGCGCTCCCGGGGCCCGATCGGCGTGTGCAAGAGCCGCTAATCAATCCCTAAGGTTGCGCTGACTCGGGCCCGGGCGGCTCGGTCGGGCCGGGTGAGCGCAACCTTAGGCGCTCCTTAGGGCGCTGCGCGGAGGCTGTTCCGGCCCGTGCGCGCTCCTACGATCACTGCATCCCCGTCGCTCGGCCAGGGCCGCCAGGCCTGGCGCTGCCCTTTCCAGGAGAGTACGTATGGAACAGAGTTCACGTCGGCACCACCGGGCCCGCGGTCGTGGCCGCCGGGTGCTCGCACTCAGTCTCGGCCTCGGTGGTGTGCTCAGCGCCGGCGTCGCCGTGCTGGGCGTCTCGTTCGCCGCGACCGCGCCGCCGACCCCGCCCGCACCGCCGGCCCAGCCGGACCCGAACTGCACCCTGACGGTGCCGGCCGACCCGCTCACCGCCCAAGGTCTGGCTACCCCTTACGTGTTGGCCGCCACCGACCCGGCCAAGGGCCCCTGTCAGGAGACGAACGCCAACCAGTCGGCCTTCGTCCAGGCCACCGTGCTCGACCCGGCCACCGGCGCGGTCTCCGTCTACGACCCGCTGGTCGTCGACCAGGGAACGCCACCGGCGATCGCACCCGTCCGACCCGCGCTGCCGCAGAACGCGGTGGTCGGCATCTGGTTCGGCTTCAACGGCGATGTGCTCTCGCTGAACGGTCGGACGGGCGACGGGAGTTGCATTGGCGGGGCGCCGGGCGGCCAGCCCTTCGGCCAGTTCGCCTACTGCAACGCGCCGGCCTTCTTCACCGCCGCCAACACCGCCGAGCAGGCCGGGAAGCTCACCGTACCGCCGCTCGGCACCGGCAAGGACGGCCAACCCTGCCTCACCACCCGGGACTTCGGCCTGGTCGACCAGGACCAGAGCGACAACGTCACCGCCGAGTACCTGGCCACCCCGCAGGGGCGGACCGCCCAGAAGACCAAGCGGAACGCCGCCCGGCTCGGCCGCACCCGGACCATGGGCAACACCACCGCGCTGCTGAACGGCAGCGACAACCTGCTGCTGGACAACTTCGAGGACCCGGCGCTCGGTTGCACCCCCTGGACGGCCCCCGACCTGGCCGACCCCGGCAGCAGTGTCACCGCGCTGGCCCTCAACGAGCTGCAGGCGGCCAAGGACCAGGCCGCCCCGGTCGCGGTGGTGCCGCTGAACGACCCCATGGTGCTGGAGAACGGCAGGCAGAGCCGCAGCAAGACCAACCTCTACCGGGCCGGAGTGGACCAACCGCAGCTCGGCGCGGGCGCCAACGGGGACCCGAGGGCCTACTGCGCCGCCATCGCCACCGTGGGGGCCAGGCGCATCGCGTTGGACCGGCCGTTCACCGCCACCGCCGCCTCGCCGCAGGCGGGTCAGAGCCTGTTCGACTTCCTCAGCCAGCGGCTGGCCGCCTCGCTCACCAATCTGGGCTGCCCGCAGGCCGGTTCGCCACCGAAGGGACAGTAGTGCGGGTTTCCTAGTGCCGGGTCAGGCAACCTTCGCCCCGTCGCGACGCCCGGCACGCCCTCTCGCCGCACCGGCCGAAAGCCCAAGTACGTCCAGTACGAGGACTTCCGGCCGGCACGCCGACAGCACGCACCGGACGCCGCTCCTTGACGGGCAAAGGCTGCCTGACCCGGCACTAGGGCGGTCCAGGCGGCGGAGTCAGCAGACCATGAACCAACCCTTAGCGGAACCGAAAATCGCTTGAGACCGCTGGCCCGACCACCCGACCGCGGCCTACGCTCGTCGCTACCCGGCCGGCGGAGCCCCTCCTCGTGCCGCGTTCCCACTGCGGCCCTTCTGATCGACAACTTCCAACAGAGAGTGGACCGTTATGCCCGATGACATCGAGACCGCTGCGATCGCCGAGAGCTCCCCGCAGTCCCCGGGCGCCCAGCCCCTGGTCACCACCCGCCGTGTCGTGCTGTGCGGAGCGGGTGGTGCGGCCGCGCTGGCGCTGGCCGGGTGCTCCTCCTCCGGATCGACGGCCTCCGGCTCGTCGGCCGCCTCCGCCGGGACGATGACCTCGGGCGCGGGAACGGGTGCCGACCCGGGCTCGGGAATGGCCTCCGGCGCCGGCCCGGGCGCCGGCTCCAGCTCGAGCGCCGATGCGGGCTCCGGCTCGGGCGCGGGCACCGTGCTGGGCAAGGCCGCCGACGTCCCGGTCGGCGGCGGCACCGTCTTCGCCGCCGCCAAGGTGGTCGTCACGCAGTCGACGGCGGGCCAGTACAAGGGCTTCAGTGCGGTCTGCACGCACCGCGGGTGCACCGTCTCCCAGGTGGCCGACGGGGTGATCATCTGCCCGTGCCACGGCAGTCAGTTCAGGGCCGAGGACGGCTCGGTGGCCAAGGGCCCGGCGACCTCCGCGCTGGCCCCGGTCCCGGTCAAGGTGCAGAACGGCACGCTGGTCGCCGGCGCCTGACCCCCACAGCGACCGACCGGCGCACCCCACTGCGCCGGTCGGTTCCCCCCGCCGTGCTCAACTCCCGCCCCGTATCCCCCTGGAAGGCAGACCCGTGACGACCCCTCGCCCCGTGGACGGCACCGCCGCCCGCCTCCTCCGGCGCCGCCGCCCCGCCGCCCGCGTGGCCACCGCCCTCCTGCCCAGGTTCCTCGCCGCCCGCCCCGACGTCGCCTACCCGCGGTTGCGCGGCGACGAGCCGTGCCGGCGCCGCGACGTCAACCCCGACGTCTTCTGGCCCAAGGGCGCGGACGCCCTCGCCCGGACCGCCACCGCCAAGCGCCTGTGCTGGGCGTGCCGGCCCACCACCCGCGCCGAGTGCCTGCGCTGGGCGCTCGCCAACCCGGTCCTGGCGGGCGAGGCGATCTGGGCCGGCCTGACCGAGCCGGAGCGCCGCGCGGAGGCGTCGGCCGCGTCGGCCGCGCCGGCCACGTCGACCGCCCCGACGATCTGACGAGCTGACGCAGCGTGGGCAGGGGAGGGGAATCAGCGCTCTTCGCGGAAGAGGGTGTGCTTGCGGGCGACGGGGTCGTACTTGCGCAGGACGAGCCGGTCGGGGTCGTTGCGGCGGTTCTTGCGGGTGACGTAGGTGTAGCCGGTGCCCTCGGTCGAGCGGAGCTTGATGATCGGGCGCAGTTCGTTGCGGGCCATGCGGTGTCCCTTCCAGGGCGTGGTGGGTCGGTGTGGAGCCCATCATAGCGTAATGGTTTTCGTTTTCATCTAGGGTAGTGTCAGGTCAACGCCGGCGGCAGCCACGGCATTCCCCGCTGCCGCCGTTCTCCTCACGCTGCTCGGAGTCACCATGTCCGCACACTGCCAACTGACCGGTCGCAAGCCCGGCTTCGGCAACGCGATCTCGCACTCGCACCGCCGCACCAAGCGCCGCTTCGACCCGAACATCCAGTCCAAGCGCTACTGGCTGCCGAGCGAGGGCCGCTTCGTGCGCCTGACGCTCAGCGCCAAGGGCATCAAGACCGTCGACAGGCTCGGCATCGAGAAGGCCGTCGCCGTCGTGCGCGCCCGGGGCGGGCGGGTCTGATGGCCAAGCGCAGCAAGATCGCCAGGAACGACCAGCGCCGGGCCGTCGTCGCCCGGTACGCCGAGCGCCGCGCCGAGCTCAAGCGCGTGATCGCCGGCCCCGCCACCTCGCCGGAGGAGCGCCGGGCCGCCTTGGACGAGCTGCAGCGCCAGCCCCGCGACGCCAGCCCCACCCGGGTGCGCAACCGCGACGCGGTCGACGGCCGCCCGCGCGGCTACCTGCGCGCCTTCGGGCTCTCCCGGATCGGGGTGCGTCAGCAGGCGCATGCCGGGTTCCTGCCCGGTGTCCGCAAGGCCAGCTGGTAGCGCCCACGAAGCCGGCCGCGTCCCGCGTCGCCGCGTTGGCTCTCCCGGTCCGCGCGACCCGGGGCGCGGCCCCGAACCTGCTGAACACCCGATCCCGAGGAGGGAAGAACCGGTGCCCGAATCCGGTCTGTTGCCCGTGGTGGTGGTCGGCGGCCTGCACGAGGCCGCGCGCCGCCAGGCGGTCCTGGAACTGCTCGAAAGCCGCGAGGGCGCTGTCGTCCTGCACCACGACCTGGCCTCGGCCGCGCACGGCCGCGTGCACCGCCGGGTCCGCGACGCCGCGGGCTCGCTGAACGAGACCCACGTGCCGCTCACCAACGACTGCCCGTGCTGCGCCCTGCGCGAGGACCTGCTGCCCGAGCTGCTGCGGATCGCGGACGCGGGCCGCCACCGGTTCGCCGTGGTGGAGCTCTGGGGCGGCAGCGACCCGCATCCGCTGGTGGAGGTGATGGCGGGCGGTGAGGTCGGCGACCGCTGCATGCACGAGGCGGTGGAGGTGGTCGCGGTGGTGACCGCCGTGGATCCGCTGCGGATCGTCCCGCAACTGTCGGTCGCCGACCAGCTCCTGGAGCACGGCCTGCACACCTGCGCCGAGGACGAGCGGACCCTGGCCGAGGCCCTCTCCCACCAGATCGAGTACGCGGGCGTGCTCGCCGTCGCACCCGCCCAGGAGGCGGCCGGCAGCGCCGAGGTGCAGGCCGGACTGGCGATGCTGCGCCAGCTCCACCCGACCGCCCGCCTCGTGCGCCTCGGCTCTGGAGCGCTCGCGGGCGCGGTGCTCGCGGGCTTCGACGTGGCGGCCGCCCGGGACCGCGTCAACCCGTCGCTGGCGCTGCTGCCGCAGTGCGCCGACGAGGCGGGCGTGGCCACGCTGGTCTGGGAGCGGCGCCGGCCGCTGCACCCCGGGCGGCTGTACGAGGCGCTCGACGAGCTAATTCCGGCCGCCCAGCGCAGCCGGGGGCGCTTCTGGCTGGCCAACCGCCCCGAGCTGATGCTGGCCTGGGACGCGGCGGGGGCCAGCCTGGCGGTGGAGGAGTGCGGCCCCTGGCTGGCCACCCTGCCGGACGCGGTCTGGGAGCTCTACCCGCCCTCCCGCCGGGCCGCCGCGGCGCTCGACTGGGACGCCGAGCACGGCGACCGGGTGCAGCAACTCATCTTCACCGCCGAGGGACTGGACGCGGACGGGATCACCGGGCTGCTCGACTCCTGCCTGCTCACCGACGCGGAGCTCGCGGGCGGCGAGTCGAGCTGGAGGTCGCTGCCGGACGCTTTCGAGGAGCTCCTCGCCCCGGTCGCCTGACCAGCCCCGCCGACTCCACCGAACGACCGAACGACGCTGAACGTCGTCGAGCGATGCCGAGCGACGTCGAGCGACGAAGGACAGCAAGGACAGAAGGACGCCATGACCAAGATCGCCGCGGCCCGCCGGGACCGCAAGCCGCGCCCCAACCCTCCCCCAGCCTTCGGCCGGGGGCGCCCCCATCACGAGGCACGGATCACGTACATCGACTACAAGGACACCAACCTCCTGCGGAAGTTCATCTCCGACCGAGGCAAGATCAGGAGCCGCCGGGTCACCAGGCTCACCGTCCAGCAGCAGCGCGCGATGGCCCGGGCGATCAAGAACGCCCGCGAGATGGCCTTGCTGCCCTACGTCTCCGGCGCCACGTCCGCCGCGAAGGCGGGCCGGTGAGCGGGCGGCTCCCGGTCACGGTGCTCTCCGGGTTCCTCGGCGCCGGCAAGACCACGTTGCTCAACCACCTGCTGAACAACCGGGACGGGCTGCGGGTCGCGGTGATCGTCAATGACATGAGCGAGGTCAACATCGACGCGGCCCTGGTCCGCGAGGGCGGCGGAGCGCTCTCCCGGACCGAGGAGCGGCTGGTCGAGATGACCAACGGCTGCATCTGCTGCACGCTGCGCGACGACCTGTTGGAGGAGGTCGACCGCCTCGCCCGCGAAGGCCGCTTCGACTACCTGCTGATCGAGTCCAGCGGCATCTCCGAGCCGATGCCGGTCGCGGCCACCTTCGCGTTCGCCCGCGACGACGGTGCCACGCTCGGCGACCTCGCCCGGCTGGACACCATGGTCACGGTGGTGGACGCGGCCAACTTCCTGCCCGAGCTGCGCGGTGGGGACGAGCTGGCGGCCCGCGGGCTCGACCAGTACCAGGACGACGAACGCACGGTCAGCGACCTGCTGATGGACCAGGTGGAGTTCGCCGACGTCCTGGTCCTCAACAAGACCGACCTGGTCACCGCCGCGGAGGCGGACCGCCTGGCCGCCGCGCTCGGCCGCCTCAACCCCGCCGCCCGGATCGTGCGGGCGACCGGCGGCCGGGTCGCGCCCGCCGAACTGCTGGGCACCTGGCTCTTCGACCTGACCAAGGCCCAGCAGGCCCCCGGCTGGGTGGCCGAACTCAACGGCGACCACGTGCCGGAGACCGAGGAGTACGGCATCAGCAGCCTGGTCTTCCGCGCCGAACGGCCCTTCCACCCGGGCCGGCTCTGGGAGTTGGTGAGCAGGCGGCTCGACGCGGGGGAGTTCGGCACGGTGCTGCGCTCGAAGGGCTTCTTCTGGCTCGCCTCCCGGCCGGCCGTCACCGGGCTGTGGTCGCAGGCCGGTTCGGTCGCCCGCTTCGAGCCCGCGGGCCTGCGCGCCGCCCTGACCGCTGCTCCGGTGCCGGTCGACGTCCTGTGGCCGTTCGCTCCGACCGACGCCTCGCTCCTGACCGGCGTCGGCCGGCAGGACGTGCAGAACGGTCAGGAACTGGTCTTCATCGGTACCGGCCTGCGCGAGGCCGAACTGCGCGCCGCGCTCACCGGCTGCCTGCTCGACGACGCCGAGCAGGCAGCCGGCCCGGGCGGCTGGACGGCCTTCGCCGACCCCTTCCCGGAGTGGGACGAGTCCGCGCTCCAGGACGACCTCCACACCCACACCCACACGCACGCCCACGCATAGTCCCGCACCGAACAGCAGGAGAGCCCCGCCATGGCCGTACCCAAGCGCAAGACCTCACGCAGCAACACCCGGCACCGCCGCGCCCAGTGGAAGGCGAGCGCGCCCCAGCTGGTCCCGATCACCGTCGAGGGCCGCGAGCACCTGGTGCCGCGCAACCTGGTCCGCGCCTACGAACGCGGCCTGCTGACGCCGGCCCCGTAGGTCCCCGCGCCCGAGCCCCCCGTACCCGAACAGTGCCGCCGGGTGCCCCGCAGTCGTGCGGGGCACCCGGCGGCACTGGCGTTCCCCGGGACTGACGCCTGGTCAGGCGTGCCGCGAGGCCGGGTCAAGATTCGGCAATGATTTTCATCTCGGCGACGATCGGGGTGGTTTTGAAAATCATTTCCGACTAACGTGCTGCCCGTCCAACCGAGGCGGAGCCCTGTCACAGGGCTCCGCAGCTCTCAGAGGAGTACCCGCACCATGCGCTCCGTCCTTCCCCGCACCGTCCGCAGGCGCCCCGCCCGCCTCGTGCTGAGCACGGCGGCCGTCGCCGCACTCGCGCTCACCAGTGCCTGCTCCACCGCCTCGACGACGAAGACCGGCGCGGCCGGCTCGGCGGCCGGCTCCAAGGTGATCCAGGTGGTGGCCGCGGAGAACTTCTGGGGCAGCATCGCCGCCCAACTCGGCGGCGCCCACGTGAAGGTGACGAGCATCATCACCAACCCGGACACCGACCCGCACTCCTACGAGCCGACCGCGGCCGACGGCCGGACGATCGCGGGCGCGGACTACGTGATCACCAACGGCATCGGCTACGACGCCTGGTCGGACAAGCTGCTGGCGGCCAACCCGGCGCCGAGCCGCACCGCGCTGAAGGTCGGCGACCTGGTGGGGCTGAAGGAGGGCGACAACCCGCACCAGTGGTACTCGCACGACAGCGTGGACAAGGTGATCGACCGGATCACCGCCGACTACAAGAAGATAGACCCGGCCGACGCGGCCTCCTTCGACGCCCAGAAGCAGACCTTCCTGATGCAGACGCTGGCGCCGTACAACCAGCTGGAGTCGGACATCAGGGCGAAGTACGCGGGCACGCCGATCGGAGCCTCGGAGTCGATCGTGACGCCGCTGGCCGAGAGCGTGGGCCTGAAGATGCTCACCCCGGAGAGCTTCCTGGACGCGGAGAGCGAGGGCACCGACCCGACCGCCGCCGACAAGTCGACCATCGACCAGCAGATCGCCGGCAAGCAGATCAAGATCTACGTCTTCAACACCCAGAACTCCGACCCCGACGTGATGGCCCAGGTCAGCGCGGCCAAGGCGCAGGGCATCCCGGTGGCCCAGGTCACCGAGACCCTCGCGCCGGCCAGTGCCACCTTCCAGGACTGGCAGGTCAAGGAGTTGCAGGGCATCGAGGACGCGCTGAAGCAGGCGACCGGCAAGTGAGGGCCTGCCCGACGGGATGACGGGACGCCCGGCGGGCTGCTATTCAAAACGGTTGTCGTTTCCATGTGGCCGCTACGATGGGGAGCCGGAAGAATCGGGTCCGGCGACTTGAGGAGTGGTGCATGGCTGTGGGAACGGCACTGGCGGACACCTGGGTACGGCGCTGGGAGCGCCAGCAGGAGCGGTACGCGGTGGACCGCGAGGAGCGCTTCACGGTGATCGCCGACGTGGTCGAGTCGGTGACCGGGGGACAGCAGGCACCGCTGGTCGTGGACCTCGGCAGCGGCCCCGGCTCGCTCGCACGGCGGATCGCCGCCCGGCTGCCGCAGGCACGGATCCTCGCGGTGGACGTCGATCCGCTGCTGCTGGAGCTCGGCCGCAGCCACGCGCCGGACGCCGCCCGCTACGTCGAGGTGCTGATCGGCGAGGACGGCTGGCTGGCCGAACTGGAGCTGGAGCTGGACGGGCCGGTGGACGCGGTCGTCTCCACCACAGCTCTGCACTACCCGGCGCCGGAGCGGCTGCGCGAGATCTACCGCGAGCTGGCCGCCGTGCTCCGGCCGGGCGGCGTGCTGGTCAACGGCGACCACCTCGCGCCCGCCGACCCGGCTCTGGCCCGCCTCACCGCCGCCGTCGGCCGCGCCCGCGCGCAGCGCCAGGGCACCGGCGGCGGTGAGGACTGGGGACGCTGGTGGGCCGAGGTGCGCCTGGTGCCCGAGTTCGCCGAGCTGCTGGCGGCCCGCGAGCTGCGGCCGGCCCCCGCGAGCGGCGACGGCAACGGTCTCTCGGCGCGGGAGCACGAGGAACTGCTGCGCGAGGCCGGGTTCCGGGAGGTCGGCCCGGTGTGGCAGTGCGGCGACAGCTGCGTCCTGGTGGCGGTGCGCTGACGCGTGGCGCCTGCGGGGCGTGGCACGAGCAGCCGGACGGCCTGACGTTCGGACGGCTGGAAGGCCTGACGTTCGGACGGCTGGATGGCTCGACGATCCGACGGGCTCCGGTGCGCCCTCCAGCGCCTACGCTGGAGGGGGAGCGTCCGAGCAGTCGGGAGCAGAGCTCATGAAGGTCGTCGGCGCGGTCATCCTGATCGGCTGGGCCGCGTTCTGGCTCTACTGGCTGCTGGCGTCCTTCGGTGTGAAGCGGGGGGCCGGTGGCGGGTGGCGCCGCGGGGCGGCCGTCCGCCTGCTGGTCCTGCTCCTCGCCGCCGTCCTGCTGCGCACCCGCGCGCTGCGCGGTCTGGGAGTCGACCGCGATCCGTGGCTGGCGGGCGTCGGCCTGGTCGTGTTCCTGCTGGGGCTGGCGCTCGCCGTGTGGGCCAGGGTGCACATCGGCCGCAACTGGGGGATGCCCATGACGCACAAGGCCGAACCGGAGCTGGTGACCACCGGTCCCTACCGGACCATCCGTCATCCCATCTACTCCGGGGTCCTCCTCGCCCTGATCGGTACGGCGATCGCGATCAGCCTGTACTGGCTGGTGCCGGCCGCGCTGCTCGGCGGGTACTTCGTCTACAGCGCCGTGATGGAGGAGCGCTACCTGACGGAGCGTTTCCCTGACGCCTACCCGGAGTACAAGCGGTCGACCAGGATGCTGATCCCGTTCATCCTCTGACATGATCGCCTGCGATATGTGCAGTGGTGACTTCGGCCGACCCCGCCGCCGCCGACCCGGCGCTGCCGAGGAGCGCCGCACCGCGTCCTCCCCCGATCGGAACACGCTGTAACCGGAGCCGGGAGCGGGCGTTCATCGGCCGGGAGGAGGAACTCGGCCGTTTCGCCGGGGGCAATCCGCTGGCTGCGGGACCTTCCCTTCATGGAGTCCGCACTGCGCGGGTTCTCTCCCCACGACGCCGCGCGCGAGACGCTCGCCCCAGCGAGGCGGTCTTCGCCCGCCGCCGGAGCCACCCGCGAGGACGACGGCTACCCGCTCACCGTTCAGGCTTGTCGGCCGGTCGGCCGGTCGGCCGGTCCGTCGGTCCGTCGGTCGTCCGGGCGGTCCGTCGACGAGCTGCGCGGATCACACCGCGGCGAGCAGTGCGCGGCGCAGGTCGGCGGCGTGCCGGAAGCCGCTCCCGGGCTGCTCGGCGAGCGCGTGGTCGATCACCTCGGCGAGCGGGCCGGGCAGCTGCGGCGTCCGCTCGCGGATCGGCACCGCGGGGGACTGCAGCACGGCCAGCCAGGGGTCCTGCTTCGGCGGGAAGTCGCGCGGGACCAGGCCGGTCAGCGTCCAGTAGAGGCTGGCCGCCATGGACCACAGGTCCATGGCGGGGGTGGCCTCGCGGAAGTCGACGACCTGCAGGCGCGGGACGAAGCTGGGTTTGCCGGCGGTGGCGCCGGTGAGGGTCAGCCCGCTGAGGCCGGCCAGGTCGAAGGCCTTGGCGATGCCGAAGTCGCTGATCTTCGGGGTCAGGGCGCCGTCGGCCGCCCGGTGCAGCAGGATGTTGGACGGGCTCAGGTCACGGTGGACGACGGAGCGCTCGTGCGCGTGGGCCAGACCCTCCAGCGCCGCGGCGAACAGCCGGACCGCCTCGTCGACGGGCAGCCGGCCGCCGCGGCGGGCCACCAGCTGGTCCAGGCTGCCGTCCGGGCAGTACTCGGTGGTGAGGTAGAACGTCCCGCCGGCGAAGCCCGCGTCGTGCAGGGTGGCGATGTTGGGGTGCCGCAGCTCCTGGGTGATGACCACCTCGCGCAGGAAGCGGCCCCGGGCGACCTGGTTGGTGGCGACCTTCGGCAGCATCACCTTCAGTGCCACCTCGCGGCCGGTGACCTGCTGGCGCGCCAGGTAGACGGCGCCCATCCCGCCGCGGCCGAGCTCCCGCAGCAGGGTGTAGCCGGTGATCCCCGCGAGCGCGGGGTCCGACGAGCGCGCGAGGTCGAGCAGCAGCTCCGCCGCGGCCTGCGGATCGGTGCGGCAGCTCGCGCAGAGGTGGTCGCCCGCGCGGGCGTTGAGCTCCGCGCTGTCCTCGCGGCCGCACTTGACGCAGCGCAGCACCGACGGGCTGCCCTGCTCGGCCGTGATGGTCACCCGGAAGACCGTGTTGCCGATCCTGATCTCGTCGCCGTCCCCGAGCACGTGCTCGGGGAACGCGGTGGCGGCGCCCTCCTCCGGCGTCTGGCCCTGCTCGCGCTGCCCGATCTTGCGGTCGTTCAGGAAGGTGCCGTTGCGGCTGCCGAAGTCCCGC
This sequence comes from Kitasatospora sp. NBC_01302, assembly GCF_035976515.1. Classification (NCBI taxonomy): domain Bacteria; kingdom Bacillati; phylum Actinomycetota; class Actinomycetes; order Kitasatosporales; family Streptomycetaceae; genus Kitasatospora; species Kitasatospora sp. NBC_01302. The sequence continues at coordinate 719,280 of NZ_CP108404.1, read as the reverse complement.
ACGCAGGCGTCGGGCGGGTTGATGTCCAGCAGGCAGTGGTGGCGGGAGACGGTCTGGTGGTCGGTGTCGCCCGGCAGCTTGGGGTGGCAGTCGCGGGACCGGCCGATCACGCAGGTGGTGCGCTCGTCGAAGACGAACTCGGCAGGCTCCAGCGGCCCTTGGATCACGGTGAGCGTCACGCTGGCCGGTCGGGTCATCGGGCGGCCCTCTCCTCGTCCGTTCCGATCGCCGCCGCGGGTGCGACGGTGAAGGTCAGCGCCTCGCCCGCCGTCCCGACCCGGACGGTCGCTCCCCGGGCGAGCCGCTCGTCGGCCAGCAGCATGCGGCCCAGTGGCTGGACCAGCAGCCGGTCGACGGCCTGTTCGAGACCGCGTGCGCCCGCTCGGCCGACCTCGCGGCCACGGCGCAGCAGCAGCTCGCGGGCGGCGGGGGAGAGCTCCAGCGTGAGGGCCCGGTCGGTGAGCCGGGCCTGCACCTGGCCGATGATCTTGTCGAAGATCCGGCCCGTCGCCGCGTCGTCGAGCGGCTCGAAGACGACGACCTGCCGGATGCGGCCCAGCAGTTCGGGCCGCAGCCGCTCGCGCAGCGCCGCCATCACCCGCTCGTGCGCCGCCGGATCCCGCGGGGGCGCCGCCGCAGGGGCGAAGCCGAGGGTGCGCCGGTCGGGTTCGCGGGGCGCGGCGCCGAGATTGGAGGTGAGGATGACGACGGCGTCGTTGAACGGCACCCGGCGCCCATGGGAGTCGGTGAGGGTGCCCTCGTCGAAGATCTGCAGGAACAGGTCGAGGACCTCCGGGTGCGCCTTCTCCACCTCGTCGAACAGCACCACGCTGTGCGGGTGGTCGCGCAGCGGGCCGCTCAGCTGGCCGTCGCGGTCGTGGCCGATGTAGCCGGGCGGCGCGCCGAGCAGCCGGGAGACCGTGTACCGGTCCTTGTACTCGGACATGTCGATGCGGATCAGCCGCCGCTCGGTCCCGAACAGGAACTCCGCCAGGGCCTTGGCCAGTTCGGTCTTGCCCGTGCCGGTGGGACCGGCGAAGAGGAACACACCGAGCGGGCGCCGCGGATCGGCGAGCCCGCTGCGGGCGGTGCGCACCGCGGCAGCGACGGCGGCCACGGCGGCCTCCTGGCCGATGACCCGGGCGCGCAGCAGCTCCTCCATCCGGAGCAGCCGCTGCGCCTCGTCGGCGCCGACCTGCTCCAGGGGCAGCTTCGCCCGCCGGGCGACCACCGCGCTCACCTGGGCGGGGCCCACCCGTGACGCACCGTCAGAGGCGGAGTGGCCAGCAGACCGGTCGGCGGAGGCCTCGGGGGGCTGCGTCCGGATCCGCACCGCGGCACAGGCCTGGTCCAGCACGTCGATCGCCTTGTCGGGCAGGCGCTGCTCGGGCAGGTACCGGATGGTGAGGTCGACGGCGGCCGTCACGGCCGCCGGATCGATGGTGACGCCGTGATGGCCGGCGAGCGAGCGCGCGGCCCCGCGCACGATGGCGATCGCCTCCGAGCGGGTGGGCTCCTCCAGCCAGACCACCTCGAAACGGCGCTGCAGGGCCGGGTCGGTCTCGATGCTCCGCCGGTACTCGGCCGGAGTCGTCGCGCCGATGCAGCGCAGGTCGCCGCGGGCCAGCGCGGGTTTGAGGATGTTGGCCGCGTCGCTGGCGCCGTGGCCCCCGGCGCCGAGCACCGTGTGGACCTCGTCGACGAAGAGGACCACCTCGGTGCCGCAGGCCTCCGCCAGGACACCCTGCAGGCGTTCCTCGAACTCGCCCCGGTACTTGGTGCCCGCGACCAGCGCCGCCATCGGGAGCTCCACCACCCGCACCCCGGCCAGGCCGGCCGGTGCCTCGGGGGAGGACAGCCACCGGGCGAGCTCCTCCACGAGGCTGGTCTTGCCGACTCCGGCCTCGCCGACCAGGACGCAGTTGGGCTTGTGCCGGCGGATCAGGGTCCGCGCCATCGTGCGGAGCTGCTCCTCGCGGCCGATGAGCTCCGGCAGCTCTCCGGCCAGCGCGAGCGCGGTCAGGTCGCGGCCGAACTTGTCCAGCAGCGGTGTCGGGCGGGCGGCCTCGTTCCTCGCTGCGGCGGCGTTCTTCGCTCCGACGGCACCCTTCGCACCGCGGGCGGGGGCCTCGGCCCGGGAGGCGGGCGGCTGCTCCTTGCCCTCGGGAGCCTCCGGAGCCTGCGGGAAGAGCGCCGCGAGCGGGTCCTCGACGCCGAACTCCGCGAACAGCGCACGGGTGGCCGAGCTGGTCCGCTCCAGGACCGCCTGCAGCAGGTGCACCGCGGTGACGCCCGCGCTCCCGGCCGGTTCGGCGCCGTCGGCGAGTTCGGCCGCGCGAGTGAAGACCGCCCGTGCCGCCGGCGTGCGGCGCGGCGTGGCCGCTGCGGGGCCGGCGACCCGCTCGCCGAGGCCCAGCAGGGCACGCAGCCGGCGGCGGAACCGGCGCGGATCCACGCCGGCGAGCAGGAAGTGCCGCTGCGTCAGCAGCAGGTCGAGCGCCAGCGCCTTCCGTGCTTCGGGGGCCAGCCTCTGCCGGTCGAGCAGCTCCGTGAGGTCGGAGCGGGACAGGACGGCCAGCCCCAGCAGCAGGTGGTCCGGCCCCACCTGGGCGGCGCCGCCCGCCCGCGCCTCCTGCCGTGCCACGGCCAGCGCCAGCACGGCGCTGTCGGCGTAGTCGGTCACGGCCGCTGCTCCCCCCTGGTTGCCTGTGCGCGTTCCCTGCTCCACTGTAGGCAAGCTCCGGTCGCGGGGGTAGATCGTTTGCCAGCTTCTCGCTCCCCGCTCCTGACGCCCCGCTTCTGACGCCCCGCGATCAGCGGCCGATGTGCTCCAGGCGGCGGAACCTCGCGGCGCTCCACGCCTGGTCGACGGAGACGAGACTCACCGCGGCGCCCGGCCCGGGCGCCGCGGCCGTCAGGGGGAGGTCAGCCTCGCGTCAGGGAGGTGGGCCATGGTTGGTGACACAGGGACGGGCCACGGAGAGCAAGGCAGCCGAAGCGGGTCGGTCCCGGGGAGAGGTGCCCGGAGTGGTTGATCGGGGGCCGGGACTCTGGTCCCGGTCGGGCGCAAGCCCACGCAGGTTCGAATCCTGCCTTCTCCGCCCCGGCGGGATCTGCTCAGGCCCGCTCCAGCAGTTGGCCGGCCACCTCGCCCCGGCTTCTCGGGATCGCGAGTTCGATCTCGTGGAACGGGGTGTCGCCGGGGACGAGGACCGTGATGCCGGTGTGCTCGAAGCCGACCTTGCGGTAGAAGGACTGGGCGCGGAGGTTGTCCTCGTGGACGTGGAGGCGGACCCGTTCGATGCGCGGCTCGGCCAGTGACCAGGACCAGGCCAGGGCGGCGCGGAACAACTGCTCGGCGACGCCGGTGCCGCGCCGGGCGGGCTGGACGAAGACGCCGATGACGTGGGTCTGCGGCACCTTCGGGAGCTCGCCGAAGGCCGTTTCGTCGCCGGGCAGTTCGACGCGGGCCATGAGCGTGCCCAACCAGCCGCCGTCCGGGGCCTCCGCCACGAACTGACGTAGCGTCGTGCCCTCGGCGGAGGCCTGCGCGCGGTCCTGCCAGGCCTCGTCGGTCCGGGCGGTGGCCTGCTCCAGCGTCTCCAGGAAGGCGAGGCGCGCGATCGGGTCACGCAGCGCGGTGAGCCGGAACTCCTTGACCTTGCGCCAGTCCTCGCGTCGCACGGTCTTGATGGTGTAGGTCATCCGTGGATCCTCGCACCGGGCCGTACGGCCTTCGCAACCGGATTTCGCCGCGCCTCAGGGGAACGGGTGGGGGTGCGGGTTGACCTCCTCCGGGGTGAGCGGGCGGGCGGTGTGGCCGAGGGTGTGGGGGGCGGTGCGGACGCGGTCCAGGCCGGTGATGCGGCGCAGGTGGTGGCCGAAGGTCATCGGCAGCAGGCCGGGGACCAGGGTCTTGACGCAGGAGAGCCCGGCGGCGGCGTGCACCGGGGTGGTCTGGTCGACGACGATCGCTTCGAGGCCGGTCGCGGCGAAGCGGGCGACGAGTTCGTCGAGGTCGGCGCGCAGGTCGGGGTGGCGGGGCCAGGCGTAGCGGTCGGCGAGATCGCCCAGGTCCCGGCGCTCCTGGGGTGGTTGGCCGCCGGGGGCGAGGAGGAAGTCGAGGCGGCGGGCGGCGATCGGGTCGCAGTGGAGGAGCGCGTGGTCGTCCATCAGCCGGACCTGTTCCGCGTCCTCGCGCATCCGGGCCGCGTCCGCGTGGCGCTGCGGGTAGATGAGCTGGTAGGCCTCGATGGCGGTGACCAGTTCGTGCAGCGCGCCGAAGACGCCGCGTTCCGGGTCGAGCCCGGAGCCGCCGGCACAGAGCACGCGGGGGCGGTGGGCCGTGGCGGTGGCGGGGGAGGTGTCCACGGCCGCGGCCCAGAAGCTGGGGATTCCCTCGGCGCCGGTCACGTCGAAGACTTCGACGCGGTAGCCGGTGCGCGCGTGGATGCGGTCGGCGAGCAGGCCGATCCGGCGGTCGCGTGCGCTGTGCAGGTCGAGGGCGGGGGCTGGCAGTCGGGCGTACCAGGTGAGCAGGAAGGCGTCGCGCTCGGCGAGTTCCAGCAGGCCGTACAGGGCGGCCTCCTCGATGCAGCCGCCGAGCGCGCAGCCGTTGGAGATCTCGGAGACGAAGGGCCGGGTCCCCGGGGTGTGCCGGCCCAGGCGGTAGTAGGCCAGGCTCTCGGGGACCAGCACCGGCCGCTCGCGGGTGAGCGAGTAGCCCCAGACCCAGGGCATCACCAGCTCGGGGTGGTACGGCTGGAACGGGAAGCCGGGCTGCCGGTAGCGGTGCGGCTCGTGGCCGCCCACGCTCGCCGGGTCCAGGACGCCGGCCGGGTCCTGCGCGGCCAGCTCGCGGTGGCTCGCCCGCACCGCGGTGCGGTGGCCGCCCGGGCGGCCACCGCCCAGCCGCTCCAGGGCCTCGGCGATCGCGGTCACCTTGGCGGTGCGGAAGTCGAGGGCGCGCCCGTAGCCGCCGTCGACCGACTCCGGCGGGCCGACCTTGGCCTCGGCGAAGGGCAGCGTGTGCAGGCCGCGGGTCTGCAGGCCCTTGATGACGCCGGTCTCGTCGTCGGCGAACCGGGCTTCGAGGTCGGCTGTCTCGGTGCGCAGGTCGCGCACCCGCAGGACGGCGGGGTCCGGCTTGGGGCGCGCGACGCGGGGGATCACGGCGTCGGCCCGCGAGTCCTCGGGCAGGGTGCCGCAGTGCGGGCAGTGCGGATCGGGCAGGAAGGTGTGGCGGGTGACCTGCAGGTCGGCCAGGCGGAGCACGGTGACGACGCGTCCGGCCGGCTGCCCGGTGCCGGGCCCGGTGCTGGTGCCGGTGCTGGTCCCGGTGCCGGTGCTGGGCTCGGCGGTGATCTCGGCGCCGAGCCGGTGCAGCGTCAGGGCGGCGGCGAGGTCGGCGGCGAGCGGGGTGAGCAGCGGCGAGGCGCTGCCGGTGAGCCGGGCGCCGTGGGTCGCGCGCAGCGCGGCGTCCTCGGCCGCGTCCGCCCGCGCCCCGGCACGGCGGGCGGTGAGGCAGTGGTCGCAGCCCGGGACGCCGGGCCGGACCAGCGGGCCGATGACCACGCGGTCGAGCTCGGCGACCACCGGCAGCCGGGTCGCTCCGGCATCCGTACCGGCTGCGGCGAGCAGGTCTGATCCGCCGTCGGGAGTGTCGGCCGCCAGCAGCAGGACGTCGGGCTGCGGCTGCGGCTGCAGCTGTGGTGCTTCGCCGAGCCGCCGGGCCAGGGCCTGGCCGAGCAGGCCGCCGTCGTGCCGCAGCCGGGTGCCGCTCGGCAGGAGTGTCTCAGTCATCGCAGTGCACGGCCTTCACGAGATAGGGCAGGACCTCGGTGGCGGCCGGGTCGTGGTCGAGCGGGACGATCAGGACGCTGCGGGCGCGGGCCGACGCGGGCAGGCTGCGGCGGGCCGCGGCCACCGCCTCGTCGAAGGTGGCGCCGGAGCCGAGGCCGCGCACCGCGCGCCGGCCGCGCCCGTGGACGGCGGACACCGGCACCAGCCGGGCCGTCCGCTGCTCCGGGGACCAGGCCCACTCGGCCGGGCCGTCGGGCGTCGGGACGGACCGCCGTGGATCGGCGGCGAGGTGGGCGTAGTGCGCGAGGGCGCGTCGTGCCGTTCGCAGGCGGGCCGTGGTGAAGTCCGTTCCGGTGGCGTGGACGCGGTGCCCGGCCCGGCCGGTGAGCGGGTCGCGGACCAGGGCGCTGGAGCTGTGGCGGGGGAACTGCGGCAGCCCGCCCTCGTCCAGCTCGGCGATCAGCCCGCTGCGCGGGTCGATGCAGAGCGCGGCCCGCCGGGAGAACTCCTCGGGGTCGACGGCCGGACCGCCGCGCAGCGCTTCGATCTTGGCCAGGAACGCCGCCTCGCTCTCCGGTGCTGCGGGCCGGGTCGCGGGGTGGGGCCGGTAGCGGTGGTGGGTGGTGGTCAGGGTGGTCGGGTCCAGGCGGACGAGCCGCTCGCCCTCGGCGGTCGGATCCTGGGCGAGGACGGCCTGTTGGAAGTGGTGGGCGAGCAGCGCCGCGACCACCTCGGCACCCTCGCCGGTGTGCTGGGCGCGGCCGTCGGGCGTGCTGCCGTGCACGCGCAGCCAGCCGCCCAGCCAGCCGCCCTCGGCTCGCCCGGCCCCGGGGCCGAGGACCGGGCCGAGCCACCAGGCCTCCGCGTCGCTCACCGCGGCACCGAACCAGAGGCCCTGCTCGCGGCAGTGCTCGTCGAGTTCGGCGACGCGCAGCGGATCGTCGCCCGCGGTGAGCAGCAGCAGGGCGTCGTGACGGTCGGTGGTCGCGGCGGCCAGGGCCTCGGCGGGGTCGGTGACCAGCGTGGTGGTGCGGATGCCGGTGAGCCGCAGCGCGCCGTCCAGGGCGCGAGCGGCGGGCTCGGCGGCGAGGAGCAGCACCCGCAGCCGCGGGTGGGCCGCGGCGCGCCGGGCCGGACCGGGATCGGCCAGGTCCTCCAACAGCCCGTGGGCGTCGAGGCGTTGCAGCACACCGAGGACCAGCGGGCGGCGGGTGTCGTCGAGGCCGTCGAGCAGCTGCGCCACCGTGTGGCTGCCGTCCAGGAAGGGGGCGAGCCGGTCGAGCCAGCCGGCGATGCCGGGGGTGGCGATCAGGTCGGTGCCCCGGCTGGACCGCACGTAGGCGGTGCCGCTGCCGCTCGGCACCAGGAACACGTCCGGGCGCAGGCGGGGGGCGGAGTTCGGTGAGATCACCGGTGGCCTCCGGTGGCGAGGAGGTGGTGGGCGGGTGTGCCGGAGCCGCGCTCCGGCCCGATGAGGACGGTGAGGAGGGTGGTGCGGCCCGGGAGCGTCGCCAGGGCCGGTCCGAGCAGGCGGTCGGTCCCGGTGGTGACGAAGTCGCAGCGGAGCCCGGCGCCGAGGCCGACCCGCGCGGCGGCCAGGCCGATCCGCTGGCCGAGGATGCCGGCGCGCAGGTTGAGCATCCGGTACCAGCGGTCGCCGTGCTCGGGGTAGCCCTGCTCGTAGTCGCCGACCACGAGCAGGGCGCAGGCGGCCTCGAAGCCGGCCAACTCGCCCGGCCCGCCGGGCGGGAAGAGGTCCCGGGGCGTGGCGCCCGGGGTCGGCGCGACCAGCTCCCCGGTGCGCGGATCGCGCCGGTGGCAGCCGGGAGCCAGCCCGGTGACGCGGCCGCCCACGACGTACAGCTCGCAGCCGGGGCCGTCAGGGGCGTTGGGGCCGTCGAGGGGGAACGGGGCCGTGGCCCGGTCGAGGAGCTCGACGAGCTGCGCCAGGGGAACCGGGGCCGGTTCGAAGCCGCCCCGGGCCGAACGGCGGTTCAGCAGCTCGGCGGTGGGCGCGAGCGGGCCGACCGGGTCGGCGGTGACGACCGCGTGGACGCGCTCTGCCCCGGGATCCAGGCCGAGCAGCCCGCCCAGCGCCTGCTCGGCGAAGAGCGCGTGCGCGGTCGGTTCGGCGCCCGCCGCTGCCAGCAGGGTGAGTGCCTGTCCGGTGAGGACGCCGGTGTCGAGTGCCTGCAACCGGTGGCCGAACGGCCCGTAGCGGGCCAGGTTGGCGTCCTGCCGGGTGGTGATCAGCAGGACCAGCTCCGGCCGCCGGACCGGAGGCCGGCCCAGGGCGCGCACGACGTCGGCCCGCAGGTCGGCGGGGGAGAGGAGTTCGAGGGCGTGGGCGGCGGGCAGGTAGTGGCAGAGCCCGGACGCGGTGGCCGCGTAGACCTCGCCGGGGTAGGCGCCGCCCCCGGAGGGCACCGGCCGTCCGCCGCCGACCCCGGCACCGGTCCAGTCGATCCGGGTGACGCCGCACAGCAGGGCCAGGAGCGTGCCGAGGCTGTCGAGGGCGGCCGGATCGGTCCCGTTCGCAGGTGCTGCCGGGGAGCCGGGCGGGAAGGGCAGCGGGACGACCCGGGCGCCGGGGTGGTGCTTGGGCGGGGTGTTGCTCGCCGTGAGGTCGATCGCGGGCAGCACGCTGCCGTACCGGGCGTGGTAGCGGCGCGCGGCGGTGCCGCCGGTGTCGGTGCCGGCGAGCGGGGGGTAGGCGGCGGGGTCCGCAGCCGCCGTGGTGGCGGGCCTCACCCGCGCGCCTGCGGTGCGGCGGCGGCCACGCCCGGCGCGGTGGCGTCGTTCGCGGCGGTGGCGAGCACCAGTTGGAGCGCGCTGACGCCGTACACCTCCTCCACCGCGTTCGCGGCGAGGTGGCAGAGCAGGTAGCGGGTCAGGCCGGGGACGCCGAGCCGGGTGAGGTGGAGGTAGGTGTAGTTGAGCATCAGGCGGTAGCGCAGGAAGCGCGGATCCCGGTACATCATCTGCTTGTACGTGGCGCTGCCGGCGACCGCCTGGTGCAGCGGGCTCGCCGCGAGCAGGTCGCCGATGCCGTTCTCCTCGTCGTCCGGGATCGGCGCCTCGGGGATCTCGCCGGCCTCGTACAGCGCGGTCCACCGCCCGCCCAACGGGTCGATCGCCGCGACCCAGCGGCGCTCCGCCTCGCCCTGCGCCGCGCTCGGGGCATCGGCGGCGCCGGGCTCGAAGGCGGCGACCACGGCGCGGACCTGCGCGGTGAGCACCTCGCGGTTGGCCGCGTACCGCTGCTCGAAGGCCTCGCGGACCTGTGGTCCGGCCGTGCTCAGGTAGCCCTCGGCGTGCGAGCGGAAGGAGACGAAGCCGCGCCGGATCGAGGCGTCCTCCGGGTGCCGGCAGAGCGTGTGCGCGGTGGCGAGCATCAGCCGCAGCGCCAGCGTCTCGCGCGGGACGCCGCCCGCCACGGCTGCCAGGTGGTCGAAGAGCAGCCCGTTGGTCCGCTCGTAGAACAGGGCGAGTTCGTCCGCGCCGACCGGGCAGCCGAGCACCTCGACCCGGCGGTCGTGCTCCTCCCAGCTGATCGAGTTGTCGCGGTGGAACGGCGTGAGCGGACCGGGTTCCCGCTCCACCTCGGCGAGCCGGCGGTGCAGCGGCAGCAGGGCGGCCTCGTCGGGCGCGGGGGCGGTGGACGGGTGCTCGCGCAGCCAGCCGCCGACGAGTTCGGCCACGGCGGGTTCCACCAGTGCGGCGAAGGTCTCGGGGGTGGCCTGGACGACCAGGCGCAGATGCGGCCCGCGGCGCCAGTGCCGCAGCACGTAGACCGACTGGACGTGACCGGTGCAGCGCTCGATCACCGGCCGCACCGCCTGCAGGATCAACTCGTCGGTGCCGTCGCCGAAGTACGCGATGTGGGCCGCGCGCCACTGCGGTTCGGCCGCCGGTGCTGTCTGTGCCATGGCAAGTCCCTCGTTCTTCTCAGTCGTTGCGGTCGGCGTCGTTGCGGTCGACGTTCTCGTGAACGGCGTCGCCGTGACCGTGGTCGTCGTGACCGCCGTCCTTGTGACCGCCGTTCTCGTGACCGCCGTCCTCGCGGTCGGCTTCGCCGGCCGCCTCGGCCGCCGCCAGCCGGGCCAGGCCGCGCAGCATCGCCTCCTGGTCGAGCCGCACGCCCAGGCGGTTGCAGGCCAGGTGGGTCAGGTGGCCGGCCAGCCGGGCGGCGGGGGCGGCGGCGCGGCTGGTGGCGGCAGCCCGGGTGCTGTCCCCGGCGCTGTCCCGGGTGCTGGGCTGGGCGCTGCTCTCTGCGCTCTGCTGGGCGCTGCTCTCTGCGCTCTGCTGGGCGTGTCGCAGGGCGGCGAGCCAGCGCGTGACCGGGTCCGCGTCGGTGCCACCGGCCGCTGCCGCTGCCGCCGTGGCCGTGGCCGAGGCCGAGGCGGCGCGTGCCGCGCGGGCGACGGGGAGCAGGGTGGCCCGCCGCTGCCGGTACAGCTCGGCCACGCCCTGCGGCGCCCGCACCGCCGGACCGGCGCCCGGCTCCTGGCTGCCCACCAGCAGGGCGAAGCAGTGCGCGAGCCGCTGCGACGGGCTCCAGTCGGCCAGGACCGCGGCCACGGCCAGCTCGCTGCAGGTCGCGAAGCACTCCTCCACCGCCCGCAGCGCGGCGTCGTCGCCGTACTTCCCGTGCTCGGGCCGGTAGGGGAGGAACGCCAGACTGTCGTTGGCGGCCAGCGTGCCGGGCTCGCTCTCCGGCTCCAGCGCGGCGAACCGCTCGGCGAGCTCCTGATACTGACGCTCCGTCATGGAGGCTTCGGACGGCAGCGCCTGGAAGAACGCCGTCGCGCGCTCGGTGAGCGCCGCGCGGACCAGCGGCTCGGCCTGCGGCCCGGTCAGCCGGAGCCGCAGGCGCAGGTGCGGCCCGTACTGCCAGTGCCGGAGGAAGAAGAAGCGGTCGGCCAGTGCGCGGTGCCGCAGGTCCTCGACCACGTCGGGCAGCAGCCGGCGCACCACGAGGTCGAGCGGGTGGGCGGTGAACACGTGGGTGCTGACCCAGGAGTTCTCGGGGTCTCGGCTCAGCACGTTGCGGGCCGCCGCTCTGTCGTCGGATCCGGCAACAGGGCCGTCGCGGGGGGAAGTTCGATCAGGAACTCGGCCGCGTGGCGCCGGCCGTCCCGGTGCGCGGGGGCGTCGCGGAGTTCGGGGAGGGCCTCGGTGAGCAGCAGCGGCCGTCCGGTGGCCGCCGCGTGTTCGAAGACGCGCAGCAGGTGGGGGTGGGTGAAGTCGACGTACACGGGCTTGCGGTCCTTGTCGTGCAGCGCCGGGCCCGCGAACCCCTCGGCAGGCCGCGGGGTGAGGGTCCGCAGGAAGCAGCGCAGCGGCACACCGTGCGCCTCGCGCCACGCGTGGACCCGGACCAGGTACCCCGCGTCCGGCTCCCCGGCGGCGCGGGCGGGTGCCTGGCCGCGGTCCGCGAACCAGCACGCCCGGCGCAGCACCACCGACCCGAGGGCGAGCCTGGCCACCCGCCGGACTAGACCCGGGGTCGGGGCCGCGTCCGCCGTCGGTTCCGGTACCGGCGCCTTCTGGTCGCTCTGCCACAGCTGCGGCCAGTCCGACCAGAAGGCGTAGGAGGTCTGCCCGAAGGCCTCCACCAGGAGCCGGGCGGGCAGCGGCAGCAGGGGAGTTGCCAGCAGGCCCAGGTGGAGCGGTCGCACCACCCGGCCGGTGTCGCGGTGGACGAGGTGGAGCCGCTGCGCCTGCCGGTCGTGCACCACCTCCAGGTCGGCGGGCCGGAGCAGGTGGCCCGCCGACCGGTCGGGGTGGGAACCGTCCAGGTCGATCGCGTCAGGCGTCGCGGGCACCCGCTGGTTGAGGGCACTGCCGAAGGCGGCGTCGAACTCGGCGTACAGCGGGGCATCGGCGTCCTGCGGGACGTCGAAGGTGGCGTCAGACGTGGTGTCAATGGTGCCAATGCTTCCAGCGGTGTCAGAAGTACCGCCGAGGGTGCTGCCGAGCAGCCGCGCGATGCGGGTCCGGCCGGTGCCGTGGCCGCAGGTGACCGTGTTGAGCACCAGACCGAGCCCGGCGGGTGTGCCGGGCAGCGCCTGGACGTAGCAGGCGTGGCGGTCGCCCGCGGTGTGCGGGTCGGGCCAGTCGCCGCACAGCGCGCGCACGGCCTGCGGGGAGAGCCGGACCGTGCCGCCGGCGTCCTCGGGCGTGTCCGCGATGAGGCCCCGCAGCGCGGCCTGGCGCCGCGCGTCGCGCTCGGTCGGGGTGGCCGTCGTGGCTTCGGCCCACCAGGAGCCGAAGCCCTGCAGGAAGGCGGTGAGCGGTCGCCGGAAGCCCGGGCCGTGCAGGGTCACCGCGCGCTGCTGGAGCGCCGCGCGGCGTGGGCCGAGCGTGTCGAAGGGGGCGAGCAGGCCGGGGACGAGGGCGAGGTCGGCGAGCGCCGGGCGCCAGGCTTCCCGGTCGAGGGTGGCGGCGGTGCCGGTCACGACGGTGTGGTGGAAGTACCCGGTGCCGCGCTCCGGTTCCTCCGCCGGAGCGAGCAGGCCCAGGCGCCGGGCGGCGTCCGCGGTGCGTGCGTGCAGGATCGCCGCGATGCCGCGGTGCTCGGTCGGGGCGGCCGACCGGGCGGCGTCGATCTGGTCGCGGATCGCCCGCAGGTCGTCCAGCAGACCGGCCAGGCGCTCGCTGCGGACCTGGCCGGGGACCTGCTGGTCGAGCCAGGCGCTCAGCGTCGACGCGGTGAGGCCTTGGTCCGGCAGGTCGGGGTGGACCTCCAGCAGGCCGAGCCGGACGAGCTGCGCCACCACGGCGTCCGCCCGGACCACCCCGTCGGTGGATGCGTCAGGACCACCGAGCAGCGCGCGCAGGCCGGCCGGGGTCCGCGCCTCCCGCGCCGCCGCCAGGATCGCGGTGAGCGCCGCGGTCGCCGGCAGCGAGCGCACCTCGCCCGAGGGGCCCGGGGTGGTGAAGAGCCACCGGTCCCCGTCGGGGGAGGGCACCAGGGTGGCGAACGGATTGACGCGCAGTCGGACCGTCGCGCCGAGCTCGGGCAGGTGGGCGAGGGCGGCGGCGATCCGGGCGAGCGGGAGCAGACCGGCCTCGACCACGGTGGCCCGGTCCGTGCTCTCCAGGCGCACCGCGGCGCCCGCGGCCTCCGCCCAGCCACCGAAACCACTGGCGGCGAAGGTGGTCAGCGGACTGGGCTTGGCCACCGCCCTGGCCGCGTACTTCGCCAGCCGCACGGCCGCCCGGTCCAGCGGCCGTCGCCCGGGCGCGAGGCGCTCGCGGTCCAGCCAGCGCAGCACGTCGTCGTAGAGGTCCGGGCTCGCGTAGCCGAGGCCGACGGCGAACGCGGGGTCCTGTGCGAGCCGGCCCAGGGCCGCGGCGGCGGAGCGCGTCTCCGTGGCCAACTCCGCGGTCAGCTGCGCGAGGAGCTCGCCACGGGCGTCGCGGCGGGCGGCGTGGCGGCGGATCCGCCCGGTGAGCTCCGGACCGATCACCTCCGGTGGCGCCGCCGCGTCCAGCAGGGCGCCGACCAGGGCGCCCCGGTGCACCGCCCGGCGCAGGCCCACCAGCCGCGACTTGAACGGGCGCGCCCCTTCGGTGGCGATCAGCGCGTGCAGCGCGTCGCTGATCCCGGCGGCGTCGGCGCGCATCGTCTCGTCCAACGCGACGATCCGCAGGGCGAGTTCGGTGCTCAGCGGGATCCGGGAGCTGTCCAGGGCGTCGGCGGTCAGCCCGGCCAGGCGCACGCCCACCGGGCCCGTCCCGGTCCCCGCCGTCCCGGCCCCCGCCGTCAGTGCGTCCGCTGTCAGTGTGACCGTCGTCGGCGCGTCCGTGGTCGGCGCATCCGTGGTCAGCGAGCGTGCTGCGCGGGCCGCCATCAGAACACCACCGGGAGTCGGAAGCCGGCCGCCGGTCCCGCCGCGCCGATCGCCACCTGGAACAGGACGGTCTCCTCGTCCGGGGCCAGGTGGAGCAGCCGCTCGGCGGTGGCGGCGTCGTAGCCGTTGTGCACCCGGGCACTCAGTCCGTGGCGCGCCGCGACCACACTCACCAAGTGGGCGGCGGCTCCGGCGACCAGGTGCACTTGGCGGAACGCGTCCGCGCCGAACCGCGCGAGGGCGGTGCCGCGCCGCACGGCCAGGTAGGCGGTGCAGGCGACGCTGCGGAAGTTCAGCGACACGCGCCCCTCGGTCTGCCCGATCTGTTCGAGCATCGGCAGCGGGTCGCCCGCCCGCACCGACTCCAGCCGCTCGCCGGTGTGGACGTAGTGCCCGGGTGGCGCGCCGGTGACCCGGCGCACCAGCAGGTGGCAGGAGAAGTCCGCGAAGGGAGCGGCGGCGAGGGCGGCGCCGAGGTCGACGAGCAGCGCCGCTGGGGCGGCCACCGGGGCGGGGTCGAAGATCGCGGCACCGGAGTGGCGGACGCGCAGCACCGCGGCCAACTCCGGTGGGAGCCACGGCACGGGAGCGCCGGGCTCCGCGGCGCTGTCGATCTCCAGGTATCCCATCGGGTGCTCGGCTTCGCCCGGGGTCCAGCCGTCGCAGAGTTCGAGCAGGGTCTCGCGGTCGCGGCCGGGGCGGGTGCGCAGCCCGAGTGCGGCGGCGACCAGGTGGACGGCGCCGAGCAGCATCCCCGCCTCCTGGGCGCAGAGCCGTGGGGCGTAGTCGCCGTAGAGCTGGGCCGTCCGGGCGAACCGGCTGGTGATCACCAGGAATCGGGCCGATCCAGGGCCGCCCGCCGGCTCCGCCGCAGCGCCGTCTGCCGCGGTGCCGTCCAGTGCAGCGCCGTCCGCCGCAGTGCCGTCGACTGCCCGGTGCAGCAGGGCGAGTTGGTGGTGCACGGGGTCGAAGCGGTACACCGCAGCCGGCCGGTGCCCGTCGGCTGTGGCGGGCACGACCAGCGACAGCTCGCTCGGGTAGCGGCAGCGCGCCGAGGCCACGGCGCGGTGCAACGGCCAGCCGCCCGGGGTCAGGTCGTGCTGGAGCAGGCCGTAGGAGTAGTGCAGCAGCGCGGCGAGCACGGACGGATCGGCCGGCCCGGCGCCTGCGGGCCGCAGGCGCAGCGGCGGCGCGACCAGGGGGAAGCGCCGCTCGTCGGGGAGCGCGGCGGGCTCGGCGGGCTCGGGCGCGGCTGCCCCGGGGGCGTAGGCACCCGCGGCGAGCGTGGCGGGGATCGACCGGCGGGAGTAGACCGCCTCCGACCACAGCTCCAACGGGAACGGGCTCCGGTGGTCCGTCGCGGTCACGCCCGCTCTGCCCGCCCCGCCTCCGCCGCCGGTCACGCCGCCTCCGCCGGTGAGGTGCTCAGGAAGCGCCCGGTGGCCAGCTCCAGCACCGCCGCGCCGGAGGCCGCCGACGGGTCGCCCGCCTGCTCCTGATCGTCCAGCCCCGCCACCCGACGCAGCAGGTGCAGGCAGAGCTGGTTGGCCGCGAGCGCCGCGACCGGGCCGCCCAGGTAGGGGCTCGGCTGCTGTTCCGTGCCCTTCCGGGCAGTTCCGTCCTCAGAACCGTTCCTCGGCCGGGAGGCTGACGTATCGTCGACCCTGTCCACCGAACTGATCAGCACCTGCGTCCCCGAGGCGACCGCCTGCCCGTACCAGGCCCGCGAACGAGCCGCCACCGAGCGGACCCGTGCCGACCCATCCCCGTCGGACACGTCCGCGCCGAGGAGGATCACACCCGTATCCCCGGGCAGTTCTGAAACCTCTCCGTACAGTTCTTCGTAGCGAAAGCGCCCCCCCGCTTCACGGAGGAGTCCGACGCATTCGCGCAGGCGCGGCAAATCCAGGCCTCCTGGTCCGCTGCGTTCGTCGTTTCGTGCGACGAGGAGACGGACGTGCTCAATTCCCGAAGCGAGCAGAGCACAAACCAGCGCACTCGCCAGTCGGCCGGAGCCGGTCACCACGGGTGCGCATTTCCGATAGCGCTCGAAACGGTACTCGGGGGAGTCGGTGCGCAACGCGATGAAGTCGATCATCGAGGCGTGCCGGGTGCGGACCTCCGGGCTCAGCGTGTGCGGCAGATCGGCGGCGGCATCACGCACGAACCCTTCCCGCGCGAGCAGTTCGACCAGCGTGCGGACGTGCTGCGCCGCCTGCGGCGGCAGGTCGGCGACGAGTTCGCCGGTGCTCCGGCTGCCGTCCAGGAACGGTCGCAGCCGTTCGAGCCAGGGGTAGAGGCCGGGCGCCGGAAGCGCCACCGTGTGCCGCGGGCCGCGGATCACCACACCCTGATCGCCGGGCAGCAGATGCGTGTCGGGAAGCAGCCTGGGCCTCATCACCACTCCCCTCGGGATTACGGCAGTATTGCGCGACGGCGCGCACGGGAACACCGGCCAAAGCTCCGCTCATGGCCTCTCGGTGACCGAGACTAGCCGAGCAAAATGGTCTAGTCCATGCCCTTCCCAGAGCCCGATTCCTCAACTACTGTCCCAACCGGACGCCATTCCGGCGCCCGGTTGTTGACACCACGTCACATAAGAAAAGGAGGGTTCTGATGAACGAGTTCAAGCCGTCGTTGGCCGCTGCGGTCGCCGACCTCGCGTTGGAGCTTGACCTGGCCTCGCTGGCCGGCGACGAGCAGAGCCAGTCGCTCACGGCGGGCCACGGTATGACCGAGGCCAGCGCGTCCTTCTGCTGCGCCCCGCCGCCGAACTGCTGCAACTGCAGCTGTTCCTGATCCGGCTGCGTGCCGGGCGGGGTCAGTCCGCCCGGCACGCGCTGATCCAATCTAGGGCCTGGGCCCGCTCGCTGTCGCGGGTGGGGCCCAGGCCCTGCGGCATGCGCCCCGGGTATCGGCAGGGGTCCCGTTCAGGACCCCGCGCCGCCTCGCCACCAGTGCTCGGCCCGTCCGGACGGTTCCGCGAGTCTCGCACCCGTCGGCGCCCGGGGCGCCCGGGCGGGCGTCAGGGGGTCGGCAGGCCGCCCGGGCGGGCGGGGCGGCCGAAGCGGACCGGTACGCCGGGGGAGTGGAGCACGCTCACCGGCGGCCCGACCGGTGCCGGCAGCCCGGCGGCGGTCACCAGCTCGTCCTCGCAGTGCAGGAGTTCGGCCCGGTGGAGCGGCCAGCGCGGGTGGGTGTTGGGCAGGTACACCGGCCGGCCGAAGAAGGCGTTGTGCATGCCCCAGCGGGCGGTCAGGAAGTGTTCGAGCTCGGTCGGCTGCCCGATCCGCTCACCGATGCGCACCGTGATCCGCGAGTGCGTGCCGCGCGGCCCCGGCCAGCGCCGGCTGCTGGTGTAGCTGATGGTGTCCGCCTCGCGGTCGATCGCCATCTTCGCCCACATGTAGGGCAGTCGGAAGGCGCTGCGGGCGACGGCCACCGGCAGCAGCCGGGAGGCCTCCAGCGAGCGGAACACCACCCCGCGCCGGCCGTGGCGGTCCACCGAGTAGAGCCGCACGTTGGTCTCCGGGAACGTGCCGAGGTACGGGATGCCCGGGACCTTGAACCAGCCCACCCGGTACATCCGGAACGCCACCAGGCCGATGTAGGTGAGGCCCTCGTGGGTGTCCGGCACGGTCCCGGGCGGCAGCAGCGGTGCCACGACCGCGGGGTCGGCGGCCCAGTGCACGAACGACAGGTCGAGCCAGGACTGGGTGAGCAGCGTGTCCGGCACCTCGCGCACGGCGTCGGGCGTTATCGGCTCCCGGGGGGCAGGGGCGAGCGACATCGAAGCAGCATCGCACAGACTGCCGGACGTCGGAACGGCCGCTGCCGCGCTGCTGGTCAGGGCCGCGGCTGCGGCTGCCCGTGGGTCATCCCGGTGATCGTCGCGGTCAGGATCCGGGCCAGGCGCGGCTCGACCTCGACGACCGCGTGTGCCAGGCGCGGGTCGCTGCGGTAGAGGGCGGCGACCTCCGCGGGCGGCGTCGCGATCTGCCACAGTGCCCCGGCCAGCGCGACGGCGGTCGCGATCAGGTCGCCGGTCTCCCGTTCGCCGAGGGCGGGCAGCCGTTCGCGGACGGCGGCGGTGATCGGCACGCGGGCGGCGAGCGTGGCGAGCTTGAAGTCGCGCACCACCTCCAGCGAGACGTTGCGCTCCAGGGTGAGCGGCGCGTGGGCGAGCAGGTCGCAGAAGAGCCCGCGGGCGGCGAGGGTCGCCGCGAACGCCTGCGCCACGCCCGCCGGGCCGGGATCGGGCTCCGCCCGCAGCCGCTCGGTGAGCGCCTGCGACCACTCCTGCCAGCCCTCGGCGGTCAGCAGCAGGAAGATCTCCTCGCGCGTCTCGAAGTAGCGCAGCAGGGCCGACTTGTGCATCCCGACGGCCGCGGCGATGTCGGTCAGCGTGACGCTCCGGATGCCGCGTTCACGGCCCAGTGCCCGGGCGGCCTCCAGGATCGAGGCTTCGCGCAGGCGCTTGGCCTCGGGCGACCTGGCGCGCTGGAACTCGGCGGCGTTCATCCCACGATAGTAGCGGAACGCCGTTGCGTTATTACCGGAACGCTGTTGCGTTATTAGTGCAACAGCGTTTTACTAGAGCCATGCGGCAGACCTGGTTCATCACTGGTTCCTCGCGCGGCTTCGGTCGCGCCCTCGTCAACGCGGCCCTGGTGGCCGGTGACTCGGTGGCGGCGACGGCCCGGCGGCCCGAGCAACTGGCCGACCTGGCCGAGCGCCACGGCTCCCGGATCCGCCCGATCGCCCTCGACGTGACCGACCCCGCGGCCGCCCGCGCCGCCCTCGCCGAGGCGCGGCAGCACTTCGGCGGCATCGACGTCCTGGTGAACAACGCCGGCTACGCCAATGTCTCGCCGATCGAGACCACCGAGGAGAGCGACTTCCGCGCGCAGTTCGAGACGAACTTCTGGGGCGTGTACAACGTCACCAAGGCCGCGATCCCGCTGCTGCGCGAGCAGCAGGGCGGGCTGGTCATGCAGTTCTCCTCGGTGGGCGGCCGGGTCGGCGGTTCCCCCGGCATCGCCTCGTACCAGGCGGCCAAGTTCGCCATCGACGGGTTCAGCCGGGTGCTGCGCGCCGAGCTGGCCCCGTTCGGCGTCAAGGTCCTGGTGGTCGAGCCCAGCGGATTCCGCACCGACTGGGCCGGGCCCTCGATGACCGTCCACGACATCCCGGACGCCTACGCCGAGACGGTCGGTGCCGTCAACGCCCGGCTGCGGCAGAACGACGACGGCGCCGCCGGCGACCCCGTGCGCGCCGCCGAGATCCTCGTGCGGATGGCCAAGCGGGGCGACATCCCGCACCACCTGCCGCTGGGGGCCGGCGCGGCCGAAGCCTCGATCGCCCTGGACCGCCGACTCCTCCAGTCCGACCTGACCTGGCGCGAGGTCTCCCGTTCCGCGGACTTCACCGAGCCCTACCCCGCGCCGTTCCCGCCCGACGACCCCGCCGCCTGAGCGGGCCGGGCCGCGACCCCGGTCACCGCACCCCGCCTCCCTGCACCCCGCCTCCCCGCACCCTGCCTCCCCGCGTCACCCGGCGACGGCGGTGCGCGGGGGAGGCGTGCCCACCCGGAACTCCACCCGCTGCGGCGCCGATCCGGTGCCCTCTACCGCATCGCAGCGGCCACCCGTAGGTAACCGGACAATATTTGTGGAAACCGCCACCAACCCTTGGTCAAGGGTATTTAATCGCGGTGGAGAGCGGGGCCGGTCCGGGGCGGGCGTCGGCGGACGGCGGGTGGCGAATGGGGGGAAGGTGCTGAGTTCCTTATTCATGATCGCGATATCCGGGATCCTGTTCTGGATGGCGGCCCTCACCCTCTGGTGGATGCTGCACGCGTGGCGGACGCCGGAGACCTTGGCCGGCACGAGCTTCGGCGCCGCGGACGGCCGCTGCGGCCTGAACTTCTCGCTGCTGGTGCCCGCGCGGCACGAGCAGGAGGTGCTGGAGCACACGGTCAAACGGCTGTTGGAATCCAGCCACACCGCCTACGAGATCATCGTCGTCGTCGGCCATGACGACCCGCTGACCGCGCAGGTGGCGGCCCGGCTGGCCGAGCAGGCACCGGGCCGGGTGCGGGTGATCACCGACACCCACGTGGTCAAGAACAAGCCGAAGGCCCTCAACACCGCCCTGCCGTACTGCCGGGGCGAGGTGGTCGGTGTCTTCGACGCCGAGGACCAGGTCCACCCCGAGCTGCTCCGGCACGTCGACCACGCCTTCCGGGCCAGTGGCGCCGCCGTGGTGCAGGGCGGCGTCCAGCTGATCAACTTCCACTCCAGCTGGTACAGCCTGCGCAACTGCCTGGAGTACTTCTTCTGGTTCCGCAGCCGCCTGCACCTGCACGCCCGGCAGGGCTTCATCCCGCTCGGCGGCAACACCGTCTTCGTCCGCACCGAGGTGCTGCGCGCGGCCGGCGGCTGGGACCAGAACTGCCTGGCCGAGGACTGCGACCTGGGCGTGCGGCTGTCCAGCCAGGGCGCCAAGGTGGTGGTCGCCTACGACTCCTCGATGGTGACCCGGGAGGAGACCCCGGACACCCTCTACAGCCTGCTGCGGCAGCGCACCCGCTGGAACCAGGGCTTCCTGCAGGTCTACCGCAAGAAGGACTGGCAGCAGCTGCCCTCCCTGCGCCAGCGGCTGCTGGCCCGCTGGACCCTCACCACGCCCTTCCTGCAGGCGTTCTCGGGCGTGGTGATCCCGATCGACCTGGCGCTCGCGCTGACCGTGAAGCTGCCGGTCTCGGTGGCGCTGTTCTCCTTCGTCCCGGCCGTCCCGGCGCTGGCCACCTTCGCCTTCGAGGCCGTCGCCCTGCACGACTTCGGCGTGCAGTACGGCCTGCGGGTGCGCCCCGCGCACTACGTCAAGCTGATCGCCGGCGGACCGCTCTACCAGGTGGTGCTGGCAGGGGCGGCGCTGCGCGCGGTCTGGCGCGAGCACCGCGGGCAGCGCGGCTGGGAGTTGACGAGACACGTCGGCGCGCATCTGGGCTGACGGCCCGCGGAGAAATCCGCCGCCGCCGGCCCCGGGAATTCCACGGTGCGGGTACGGCAGATCGTCCGCGGGCCGAAACCTCCCGCCGAATCCTCCGGGGCCGAACCTGTCGCACCAGCTATTCCGGACCCCCTTTCGCCCGTCTTTCGTCCACCGGCCCTGCCATCCGTCGAGAAGGAAGAACCCTTGACCGCGCTTGTGGGCACGGCCTCCCGCGCGCCGATCACCCCACGGGAGATCCGGCCACCCCTCCTGAAGCGCCCGCTGCGCCGGCTGCGCTCGCTGCGAAGGCTCGGCCCGGACGGCCCGCTCGCCCTGGCCGTCACAGCCGCCGTCCTCGCGGTGCAGGCCTGCAACATCGCCGGATTCCCCGCCGTCAGCGACGACGAGGGGACCTACCTGGCCCAGGCCTGGGCCGTCCAGCACCACCACGGACTGGCCCCCTACACCTACTGGTACGACCACCCGCCGCTCGGCTGGCTGCAGTTGGCCGTGCTCTCCTGGCTGCCCGGCCTGTTCGCCTCGCCGGACCACCTCTTCACCGCCGAGCTGCGCATCGCGATGCTCCCGGTCACCGCCGTCAGCGCCCTGCTGCTCCACCTGCTGGCCCGCCGGCTCGGCCTGCCCCGCTGGTCCGCCGCGCTCGCGGTGCTGCTCTTCGGGCTGAGCCCGCTGGCGGTGGGCCTGCAGCGCGAACTCTTCCTGGACAACTTCGCGGTGCTCTGGCTGCTCGCGGCCTTCGTGCTGGCCGCCTCCCCGCGCAAGCACCTGTGGCACCACGTCGCCGCGGGCGTGTGCGCCGGGGTCGCGGTGCTCTCCAAGGAGACCGTCGCGGTGGTGCTGCCCGCGGTGGTGCTCCTGCTGTGGCAGCACTGCGACCGGACCACCCGCAAGTTCTCGCTGGTCGGCTTCGGCACCGCGCTGGCCCTGGTGGGCCTGGGCTACCCGCTGTACGCCCTCCTCAAGGGCGAGCTGATCCCCGGGCCGGGCCATGTCTCGCTGCTCGGCGGGCTGCTCTTCCAGCTCCAACGGGCGGGCTCCGGCTCGGTGCTGAGCCCCGGCTCCGGGGCCCACCAGGTGCTGGAGTCCTGGCTCTACTACGACCGGGTGCTGCTCCTCGGCGGCCTGGCCGTCACCCTGCCGCTGCTCTGCTCGCGCCGGCTGCGCGCCCCCGCGCTGGCCGTGCTGCTGCTGGCACTGGTGGTGCTGCGGCCGGGCGCCGGCTACCTGCCGGCGATGTACGTGATCCAGGCGCTGCCGTTCCTGGCGCTCGCGCTGGCGGGCGCGGCTCACCTGGGCGTGCGCCTGGTGCTGCACGCCGTCCCACGCCTTCGCCTGCGCCCGGTGCGCTGGGCCGTCGTGGTGCTGGCCGCCGCGCTCGCGGCCGGCTGGACGGTGCCGCGCTGGTACGCCGGCGACCGCACCGCGCTGACCGCCCACGCCAACGCGCCGTACGACGCCGCGGCCCGCTGGATCCGCGCCAACGTCCCCGATCCGGCGCACACCCGGATCACCGTGGACGACGCCCTCTGGCTGGACCTGGTCCACGACGGTTTCGAACCCGGCACCGGGGTGATCTGGTTCTACAAGGTCGACCTCGACCCGGCGGTCTCCCGCACCCTGCCGCAGGGCTGGCGCAGCCTCGACTACATCGTCTCCACCCCCACCCTGCGCCAGGACCCGGGCGACCTGCCCACCGTCCGCGCGGCCCTCGCCCACTCCACCGTCCTGGCCTCCTTCGGCGACTCGGCGGCGGACCGGGTCGAGGTCCGACGGATCGTCAAGGACGCCTCGCCGTAGCGGAACCGGCCGTCCGACCGCCCCCGACCCCCGGAGGAGCCCGCCTGTGACCCACCCGTCCGTGACACACCCGCCCGTGACCCGCCCACCGCTGGCACGCGCCCGCCGCCTGCGGTCCTCCGTGCCGATCCACGTCGCGGTGCTCGCGCTGCTGGCGCTGATGCTCGGCGCGCAGCCGGCCTTCGCCGGCGCCAACCTGCTGGTCGACCCCGGACTCGAGACGCTGGACGCCAACGGGTTCCCGGTCTGCTGGGAGCAGTCCGGCTGGGGCAACGGCACCGTGAACTACTCCGTCACCTCCGACGCGCACAGCGGCACCCGTGCCATGCGGATCACCGTCGCGGGCGTCACCACCGGCGACCGCAAGGCGATGATGGTGGAGAACCCGTCCTGCGCGCCCTCGGTGACCCCGAACCACCAGTACGACCTGGGTCTCTGGTACACCACCACGACCCCCAACACGGTGGTCACCGCCTTCCGGCACGACATCGCCGGCGGCTGGCAGTACTGGACCGACCTGGAGACCCTGCCGGTCACCGGCAGCTACACGCACACCAGCGTGCGCACCCCGGCCGTCCCGCCGCACACCGACCAGATCAGCTGGGGCGTCACGGTCTACGGCAACGGCACGCTGACCACCGACGACTACACCATGGAGGACGCCACCGTCCCGGCCACCGGCACCGCCTGCACGGCCGGCGACGCCTGCACCGCCGGCTCCTGGCAGGTGATGCCGTTCCTCAACCCGGTGCGGAGCATGCACGCGATCGTGCTGCACAACGGCAAGGTGCTGCTGATGGCCGGCTCGGGCAACGACCCGATGGCCTTCGCCGCCGGCACCTTCACCTCGGCCGTCTACGACCCGGTGACCGCCACCTTCACCCAGGTCCCCACGCCCGCCGACATGTTCTGCTCCGGCCACGTGCAACTGCCCGACGGCCGGGTGCTGATCGTGGGCGGCACCAAGTCCTACCCGGCCGCCGACGCCAGCCACGGCTACGAGGGGCTCAACACCGGGTACGTCTTCGACCCGGCGACCCAGACCTACACCCGCACCAACGACATGAACGACGGGCACTGGTACCCCTCGGCCACCGAGATGGGCGACGGCGACATCATCAGCTTCGGCGGCCTGCGCGGGGACTCCAGCGGCAGCGTCACCACCGAGCTGTACTCCACCGCCGCACAGGCCTGGCAGCCGACCTCGCAGGTGCACCAGAGCTGGAACTTCTGGGGCCTGTACCCCTCGATGGTGCTGATGCAGGACGGGCGGCTCTTCTACACCGGCAGCCACGTCTTCGGCAACGGCACCCCCGGCAGCGGCGCCTCGATCTACGACTACAACGCCAACACCATCACCGACGTCCCCGGCCTGCAGAGCAAGGACACCCGCGACCAGTCGATGAGCGTCATGCTGCCGCCCGCCCAGGACCAGCGGGTGCTCACCGTGGGCGGCGGCAACATCGTCAGCAACGTGGACGCCGGCCGGCAGACCGACATCATCGACCTCAAGGCCGCCAGCCCCGCCTACACGCCCGGCCCGCTGCTGCCGCAGGGCAGGATGAGCGACGGCAGCATGGAGACCGGCAGCCAGGGCAAGATGTACGTCTCCACCGTGCTGCTGCCCAACGGCCAGGTCTTCGAGACCAACGGCGGCCTGCACAACCGGGCCGACCCGGTCTTCGAGGCCTCGATGTTCGACCCGGCCACCAACACCTTCACGCCCGCGATGGCCACCGACCCGATCCCGCGGACCTACCACTCCGCGTCCTTCCTGCTGCCCGACGGCCGGGTGATGACGGTCGGCGACAACCCGGGCAACGGCAGCTTCGACATGCACGTCTCGCTCTACACCCCGCCGTACCTCTACCACGGCGCCCGCCCGCAGATCACCGGCGTCGCCAGCACCATGTGGTCCTACGGCTCCAGCCAGCACATCACGGTGGACGCCCCGATCGTGCGCGCCGAGCTGATCCGCCCGGCCGCCGTCACGCACTCCTCCGACCCCAACCAGCGCTTCGTCGACCTGCCGCTGAGCGTCAACGGGGACGGCAGCGTCAACCTCAACGTGACCAGCAACCCGAACCTCGCGCCGCCCGGGTACTACATGCTCTTCGCGGTCAACGCGAACGGCGTGCCGTCGGTCGCGCAGTGGATCCACCTGATGTGACGCCACCCCCTCCCACGGAAAGGAGAACCGTGTGACCACCAGGACCCCGCGCCGCCGCGCCGCCGGCCCGCTGACCGTCGCGCTCGCGGCGTTGGGCACCGCCGCCGCAGGACTGACCCTGGCCCTGACGCTGCCCGCCACCACCGCCCGGTCCCATCCGGCGCCGTCGGGCACGGTGCTGACCGGTGCCGCACCGGCGGGCGCGGCTGCCCAGCAGCAGGGGCCGCAGCAGCGGCCCGCCCCGCACGTCATGGACTTCGCCCAGGGCCTGGACGACCCGGCGAAGCAGCCGCCCCCGCAGGCCGACAGCACGCCCGTGCCGGCCACCGCCGACGGCTGCGACCACGCCTACGGCGACATCAACGTCTGCGTCCCGTGGACCTTCCCGCCCGCCGCGGGCACCGCCCCGGGCGCCGGCTGCCGCTGGCTGCTCGCCCATGGCTACCCGCCGCTGGCCGTCCACGGCCGCGACCGCCTCGGCCTGGACACCGACCACGACGGCACCGCCTGCGACCACGGCGACGCGGGAGCCGCCGGCTGAGCCGCTGCTGATCCGGCCGAACGAGCGGTGCCCCGGGCGCAGTTGCCCGGGGCACCGCTCGTCGGCGCCCCGGGGCCCTTCCGAAGCGCCGAGAAGTACGATCGACTTCGTGCCTGCGCAGCCGAACGTCGCTGCCGGACAAGGAACTCCTGGGGGTACTCGTCACATGGTCCAGCTCTCCGGCGAACCGATGACCTGGGTGATGACCGGCGACAGCATCACCCAGGCCGTCCTGCACACCCACGGCGCGCGGGGCTGGGTGGAGCACGTCCACGAGCGCGTCCGCTGGCAGCTCGACCGACTGACCGACGTCGTCGTCAACACCGGGGTGTCCGCCTGGCGCGCCTCGGACGTCCTCGCCGCGTACGACCACCTCATCGGCCGCTTCGAGCCCGACGTCCTGTCCATCTCACTGGGCACCAACGACGCCCGCGCCGGGCTGGCGGGCCTCGCCGAGTTCCGCGAGTCGATGAGCGCGATCATCGCCAGGGCGGACGGCGCGCAGATCGTGCTCCACACGCCCGTCCTGGTGAGCCTGGCCGGGCGCGCCGCCCGGGCCGAACTGCCCGCCTACTGCCAGGCCGTGCGGGAGATCGCCGCGGAGACCGGCGCGCTGCTCGTCGACCACGAGGCGTACTGGCTGGCCCGGTTCCCCGACAGCGACCCCATCGCGTGGCTCGACGACCCGGCCCACCCCAACGCCGTCGGCCACCGGCACATGGCCGACCACACCCTGCGCACCCTGGGCCTGGGCGAACTCACCGAGCTCTGAGCACCGGGCCCCCATCGGCCCGAGCGCCCACCCGGCTCACTTGCTCTGCAGCGTCCCCAGCGGCTCGGGGTCGTCCGCCAGCGCGGCGGCCGCCGCCTGCCAGCCGGTGTCCCCGGGGTGGAGGGCGCTGCGCAGGAAGGCCGTGGTGAGCCGCTGGAGCAGGGCGACGCGGGCGGGGCTCTCGTCCGTCGTCTCGGCGGCCTCGTAGCCGGGGATCCCGCCGAGCGAGTGCTCCGCCCCGAACAGCGTGAGCAGGCTCTTGCCCCCCGGGCTGTGGGTGTAGGGGTCGGTGAACCAGTCCGGTCCGCGGGTGGACAGGTGGGACCGGTCGTTGTCACCGGCGACGATGAGCGCCGGGGCGGTCATGGTGTCGAAGGACGGCCGCATGAAGGGGAAGTGCTCGGCGGCGAACGGGGTCAGGTCGTCGCCCAGGCCGGTCAGGGCGAGCAGCACACCCGCCTTGACCCGGGGGTCGGACAGGTCCTCGGCGGCCGCGCCGTCGGCGTCGAGGACGCGCGCGCCCAGCAGCGTGCTCGCGCTCTGGGCTCCCCAGGAGTGGCCCGCCACGGCGATGCGGTCGTGATCCAGGCGCCCGGCGAGGCCCGGCACGGCGGCCTCCAGCGTGTCGAGTCCGTCCAGCACGCGCTTGAGGTCCTCGATGCGCAGGCGCCAGATCCGCGGCGTACGGGGATCCTCGGCAGGGAGGCCGAGGGTCCTGGAGTCGAGGTGGGTGGGCTGCAGGACCACGAAGCCGTGGGCGGCCCAGAAGTCCGCCAGCGGGGCGTAGCCGTTCATCGAGGAGCCGAAGCCGTGCGAGAAGACGACGACGGGCAGGCCGTTGCCGGTCGCGGGGGCGGATATGCGGACCTGGAGGTCCTCGCCCCGGCCCGGGGCGGACAGGAGGACCGGCTTGGCGGACAGCACCAGGGCGGGTGCGCCCCCGGTCTCGTGCGGGTTCGGGGTGTTCGAGTCGGACATGGAAGTGCCTTCCATTTCTTCGCGCTCGTGGATCGGTGGGCCCGGGGACGGCAAACAGTGGCAAGGGCGGCAAGGGGCGGCCCGGTCCTCGGGTCTGCCATCATGGGCTAAACGGAACCTTGCTCCGCTCACGATACGGAGCAGTGTTCCGCTTTGCAACCTCGTGGTGGAACCCCCGTATCGGCACCCTCGTGGAAGGAACGTCGCGTTGGACGACAGCGGACAGAGCACGGCAAGCGCAGCCGGATCCAGGCGCAAGGACGCCCAGCGCAACCGCCAGGCCCTGCTGGAGGCTGCCGCGGCGGTCTTCGTCACCTCGGGCGTGGAGGCGCCGGTGCGCGACATCGCAGCCAGGGCCGGCGTCGGGATGGGCACGATCTACCGGCACTTCCCCACCCGGGCGGACCTCGTCATCGCCGTCTACCGCCACCAGGTCGACGCCTGCGCGGAAGCCGGGCCCGCCCTGCTCGCGGCCGGCCCGACACCGCACGCCGCCCTCGGGCGCTGGGTCGACCTCTTCGTCGACTTCCTGGTCACCAAGCACGGCCTCGCAGCCGCGATGCAGAACGACAACGCCGGCTTCGAGACCCTGCACGCCTACTTCCTCGACCGCCTCGTGCCGGTGTGCGCCCACCTGCTCGACGCCGCCGTCGCCGCCGGCGAGATCCGCCCCGACCTCGACGCCCTCCAGCTCATGCGGGGCATCGGAAACCTCTGCATCGGCGCCGACAGCGACCCGCGGTACGACGCGCGCCGCCTGGTCGCGCTCCTCGTCACGGGACTGCGCGAGCCGTGCGAGCGCGAGGACTGACGGGACCGGCGCCGCGCGCCCGGCGGGAGCCGTCGGACAGGCCTATGCCCGGTCCGCGGTCCGGGTCTGCTGTCCGGCGGCGGGGGCCCAGCGGTGCTCGGTGACCGCGCCGCCGTGGATGGTGAGGGTGCCTTCGGGCGTGTCGGCGGTGCGCCAGAGGGTGTAGTCGCCCTCGGGCAGCGGGGAGATGACCGCGCAGTGGACGGTGCGTCCGGCGAGGTGGCGGGGGCGGACGGCGGCGTGGGTGCGGGTGGCGTCCTGGCCGGTGGGGCTGACCTCGATCTCCAGGCCGTCGGCTTCGGGCCCGGTGTGGATGATCAGCGCGCCGAGCGTGCCGCCGATCTCCAGGACGACGCTGCCCTCGCGGGAGGGCGCCGGCAGCGGGGCGTGGGGGTGGTCGGGCAGCGGGGCGTGGGAGTGGTCGGCGTGCGGGGCGTCGGAGTGCTGGTGCTGGTGCGTCATGGGGGCTTTCGGGTTCCGTGGGAAGGCAGTTGAGGTACCGCAGGCGCTGCCGCGGGTGCGGGGCGCGCCAGGCGCTCGCACCCGCGGCGGTCGGTGTCAGCTGGACGGGTTGTGGTAGCCGTCGTAGGGCAGCCCGAGGTACGGGAAGGTGGTGAGGTACGGGTTCTTGACGTCGGCGGGCGTGAGGCCGTCGGTGATCACGCTGGTCGCGCCGTCGGGGGTGAAGCTCGCGTCGACGAGGTGGTAGATGAGACCGGCGATCACGCGCAGCTCGATGGTCACGACGTCGTCGAAGACCCGGCGCCCGTTGGGGAATCCGGCGGCGTCGCCGGCGACCAGGCCCAGGATGTTGGGGTTGCCGGCCGGCGGGACGGCGACGTTCAGGCGCAGCATGTCGGCCTGGGTGTCGCCGGTGTAGTTCTGGAAGCCGGGGACGATACCGCTGGGGATGCCGGTGAGCAGGACGGCGAGCAGGTCGGCGCGGGGCTTGCCGGAGGCGTCCAGGGCCGCGAGGTTGGGGAAGACGCCCGGGTACAGCGCGGGCAGCAGGTTGGCGAGCTCGGGGTGGGCGACGTACTGGGCGAAGTTCTTGTCGTCCGCCGGCGGCTGGGTGTTCCACAGGTCCTTCTTCCCCATCGGGATGATGACCTCGTTGACGAGCGGGTTGCCCAGCCGGGAGACCTGGACGAAGGGACCGGAGGCGGCGTCGCGGCCGGCCGGGTTGAACACCCGGGCCTGGCGGCGGGCGGCGGTGGTCCACACGCCGATGGTGGCGTGCGGGTCCATCACGTCGGTGGGCTTGCGGTGGTCCCGGGTCAGGTCGGTGATCGGGACCTGCAGGGCGATGCTGTGGACGTTGAGCGCCTTGGTGGTGTTGACGCCGGGAGCGGGCTGGGTGAAGGCGGGCATGACGTGCAGCTGCTGGAAGGGGCGCAGCGTGGCCAGGTCGAAGATGGCGCCGAGGTCGACGTAGAAGCCCTCGGCGCGCTGGCCGGCGAAGACGTGGCGGTTGCCGTCGAGCTGGTGGACGGCCATGCCGGCCAGCGAGGTGTAGTCGGGGGTGGAGAGCGGGCCGATGTTGCACGGCGGGCAGGCGAGGTTCTCGGCCAGGACGCGGCGGCGCTCGCCGGCCTCGACGCGGGTGACGCTGTAGGTCTGGCGCCGGTTCCAGTGGGGGTCGTCCAGTGAGGTGATCGGCCCGGTGTTGTACAGGAAGGAGTCGGGGTTGCGGACCTCGACGCTGAAACGGAACTCGTAACTGACGTCCGGGCGGCCGTCGTTGTCGTTGTCGATGTGGATGCTGTAGAGGACGTCCTCGCCGAACTCGTAGAAGTTCGGGCCGCCGGCCGGCCCCTGCAGGGGGATGTAGTTGGCGATCAGCGTGACGGTGTCGCAGTTGTCGGGGCTGACGAAGGCGTAGACGTCGGTGCTGTCGGCGACCGGGTCCTTGGAGATCTCGGGGGCTTCGCGGTGGGACGACAAGGGAACCTCACAGGGTTGGTGCGTGGGCGGGACGGTGGGCCGGCCGCCCCCGGCGGGTGCCTGCCGGGGACAGCCAGGGTCTTGACAGTGCGTCAGCCGAGCGCGCGGACCAGGGCGGCGGCCAGGGCGGGGTCCTGGACGCGCTGGTGGCGGTCGCCGCTGTACAGGTCCAGGTCGCCGCTGCGGGCGTCCCGCAGGTGGACGATCATCGGCTCGGCGTGATCGGCCCGCACGCCGGCCGGTGCGGGCGCGCCCTCGCCCGCGGCGTGCTGCTCGGCGGGCCGGGCGAGGGCCGTGCCGGTGCCGGCGAGCAGGTTGACGGCCAGGCCCGCGGCTCCGACGGCGGCCGCCTGGCGCATCAGGTGCCGGCGGGAGAGGTTGTCGGGCGGGGTGTCGGCCGCTTGGGCTTCCAGGGACATGGTGTTCCTCCGAATCGATGAAGGGGACGGGGCGCCGCCGGCTCAGCCTGATCTGCCGCGTGCGAGGTGGCCGATCCCACCCCTGGACGCGCCGGGGTGGGAGTGACGATCGAAGAGGCGACGGCCATGGCACCAGGAAATGGCGGGCGGTCAGGGGGAAGTGAAATGCTGCCGGGGCGTCCGCGTCCAGGCGACACGCACCCGGCCGACCGGTGAGCCGCTCAACTGGCCCAACTCTCCGGCGGATCGGCGGCGTCGTGCCCGACCGTTCGAGTGAACATCGCGGTGGCGGCGATCAGGAGCAATCCGCACCGCGGTCGGTGCCGAATTCACGATGCGTGGCGAACTCTCCCGGGCGGTCGGGGCAGACCGCCCGGAGCACCTCAACTCTCGCTGTACGAAAAGGGCCACGGATGTCGACCGTGCAGGACACCACGACCGGTACGGACTCGATACCACCCCCGGGCCCGGCCGCACGGACGCCCGGGCGCGGGGGAGTCGACCTTCGCGCCCGGGCGTCCGGGTGTGTCGTCAGACGGTCAGCAGCGAGGGGCTGGCGGCCTTGTCGACGGGCAGGAAGTCGTCGGGGACGGGGTATTGGCCGAGCACGTAGTTGAGGATGGCGGCGTGCATGGCCTCCACCGGCGCGATGGTCGCGGCGGTGGCGATCCCGGCCGGGCTCGTGACGTTGTAGGTCGCGAAGAGGTAGGTCTGCGCGGCCTGGTCCTCCAACTGCAGGGCGAGCTTGGCCACATCGCCGACGTTGGCGGCCTTGCCGAGGGCGGCGAGGGTGGCCGGCTGGTTGGACAGCGGCACGTCGGTGATGGCGGGCTTGCCGGCGCTGGTGAGGACGGCGTTCCAGGCCTGGGCGTGGTCGGCGTGCTGGGCCATCGCGGTGGTGACGAAGCCGGCGACCGCCGGAGGGACGGTGCCGAGCTTGCCGGCCTTGGCCGCGGCCAGGGTGGCCTGGTAGGCGCCCACGGCCTGGTTCTCCAGCGCGGTGGCCAGCGCGACCACCTTCAGGTCGCCGGTGTAGCGCCCGCCGGTCGCACCGGAGGACGCCGTCGAAGCACCGCCGGCGGCGGACGAGGAGGAACTGGACGAGGTGCTGCCGGAGGAGCAGGCGGCCAGCGTCAGCGCGACCGCCGTCCCGCCGGCGCCGAGCAGGAAGCGCCGCCGCCCGCTGTCGCGCGGCTCGCCCGTCCGGCGCGCACCCTCGCGCGGCTCGCCCGTCTCCCGGGCACCGTCGCGCGGCTCGCCCTGCTGCCGGGCCCGGATCTCCTCGCTGAGGTCCCGGGCGCTCGCCCGCATCGCGGGCAGCGTCTCCTGGTGCGCCTCGTGCAGGTCACGGGTGAGGCGGGTCAGCTCGCCCTCGCTGAGGGGCAGGTCCCAGCCGTCCTTGGTGGTCGTCACTTCACGGCCCCTTCGCTGATCGGGGAGGCGCTGTCGGTCTTGTAGAAGGCGTCGGGGAAGCCGACGCTGCCCGCGGCGGCCGGCAGCTTGGCCGGGTCCACCGGGATGGTGATCAGATCGGCCGCGTTGCCGGCCAGCAGGGCCTGGACGGCGAGCAGGGTGGCCCGGTGCTGCGCCTCCACCGGCGCCACGGAGGCGAAGAGCTTGCGCAGTTGGGCGTCGCTGACCTGCGCGACGTTCTTGGTGTAGGTCTGCGCGGCCACGTCCTCCAGGGTGATCGCCAGCTTCACCACGTCCGCCGGGCCCTGGATGGTGGGCAGCGCCTGGTCGACGACGGCCTTGTACTTCGGGTCGGGGCCGTTCTGCGCCTGCCCGCCGGCCTGGGTCGCGGCGGCGTTGAACGCCTTCGCGTGCGCCTGGTGCTGCATGGTGGTCTTGGCGATGAACGCCGCCACCGTGGGGTTGCCGCTCTTGATGAACGACAGCCCCGCGGCGGTCTGGTAGACCGCCACCGCCAGGTTCTCGATCGAGGCGGCGGTCTGCAGCGCCATGATGTCGTCCGTCGCGACCGAGCCCGAGCCCGAGTTCGAGCCCGAGGCCGCGGCCGACGGGGAGGCCGAGTCGGCGAAGGCACGACCGCCGGCCAGTGCCGCCACCCCGGCGGCACCCGCCAGCACGGTGCCGCGCTGCCACCAGCGGCGCCGGACCGGTTCGTTCGCCTGCCCGAAGTCGATCAGGGCGCTGCGCGTGATGCGCACCGCGTCGCTGTTCAAGTCCTCGGACTGCTCGGTCAGTTCCTCGAGCAGTCGGGTGTCGATGTGCTCTGTGGCCATCATGTCCCGTCTCACGTCGTGAACCCGCGATCGGTGCGGGCTCTCACGCCGTCGATTCGGTGTGACCCCCGGGGTGGATTGGTCGCCGGGCCGACCGGTTCCGGATTCACCCAAGGGGGTGACACGAGCGGACACGCATCCGAAGAGGCGGGCGAGAGCATCGCCGTACCCTGGGTGTCGACCACCACGATCAAGGAGCTCCGAGCATGCCGGTCCACCCCTAGGACGCCGTGCTCTGCGACATCGACGGGGTGCTGCGGCACTGGCCCGCCCCCGGTCACGCCGATCTCGACCGCGCCCACGGCCTGCCCGCCGGCACGCTCGCGGCAGCCGCCTTCGCCCCGTCCCGCCTGCACCCCGCCATCACGGGGGAGACCACTGACGAGCAGTGGCGCGCAGCGGTGGCCGCGGACATCGCCGACGCCTGTGGGTCGGTGGACGTCGCCCGGGCGATCGTCGCTGCCTGGTCCGAGCTCATGCCGCGCGTCGACCACGAGGTGGTCTCCCTGCTCACCCGGGTTCGCGACGTCATGCCCGTCGCCCTGGTCTCCAACGCGACCACGCGCTTGGAACAGGACCTCGCCCGGCAGGACCTGCACAACCTTGCCCACACCGTCGTCAACACCGCCCGCATCGGCGTCGCGAAGCCCGACCCGCGGGTCTGCCTCATCGCCGCCGAACGCGTCGGAGTCCCGGTCGAGCGCTGCCTGTTCGTCGACGACACCGCCGCCAACGTCGCCGCCGCACGCGCGCTGGGCATGCCCGCCGTCCACCACCGCCGACCCGAAGACCTCCGCGACGCCCTCGCACCCGTCCTCGACCCGAAGCACCCATGCACACAGGGGTGTTGACCCGCCAGTCGGCTCACCGACGGCCGCCGGCGTTGCGGTCCGGGCGCACCGGGTGCACCGGGCGGACTCCGGTACGGGTGGCGACCGTTGCCGGGTCGGTCCGGCCGTGGGGGTGGAAAACACAGTTGGCTGGGGGTCAGGTTTCCTGAAATCCTGACCCGCATGACCCCGGATCCCGTCGACCAGGCTCGACGTCTCGTGTGTGACCGTTTCCCCGATGCGCTTGCCGTGGTCCTCGCCGGGTCGACGGCTGCGGGGCGAGCCACGGTGAGCAGTGACCTGGACGTCGCGGTGCTCATCGGGGACGGTGGCGAGACCGGCCGGGAGACGATCCGGTTCGAGGGACGAGTCGTGGAGCTCTTCATCCACACGCGTGCCGGTCTGGTGGACCTCTTCGCCGCGGATACGGCCGCACGTCGCGCGGTCCTGCAGAGCATGTACGCCACCGGTCTCGTCCTGGTCGACACCGATGGTGAGGCCGGCCGCGCCCGTGCCCTGGCCGAGGCGGACCTCCGCGCGGGGCCGCCGCCGCTCGGACCGGAGACGGTCGAGACGAAGAGGTACGCGCTGACGGACGCTCTGGACGATCTCGCCGATGCGGGCGACCCCGTCGAGTGCCTGGCGGTGGCGGGGTTCGTCCTCAACGCTGCGGCCGATCTGCTCTGCGACCACCAGCGCGCGTGGATCGGCGGCGGGAAGTGGCTGCCGCGGCGCCTTCTGGAGGCGGACGCCGAGCGTGGGTCCGCCCTGCTCGAAGCGCACCTGCACCTGTGCAGGTCGGGAGAGCCGGGGCCGATGATCGACGCGGTATCCGAGGTCCTCGACCTGGTCGGCGGGCCTCTTCGCGAGGGCTATCGCAGGACCTGGCACGGTGTGATCGAATCGCTTGCCGCGACTCCCAGGAGCTGACGGGCTGCGCTGGTGACCGCCTCGGTCGCGCGGCCGGGGCGCGCCGCTCGGACGCGCGGCCAGGCCGCGCCACTCACGCGTGCGGCAGCACCAGGCGGAAGGTGCAGCCCTGGCCGGGGCGGGTGTCGAGTTCGAGGCGTCCGCCGTGTCCTTCGGCGATGGAGGCGGCGATGGACAGGCCCAGGCCGCTGCCGCCGTGCAGCCGGGAGCGGGAGGGATCGGCGCGGTAGAAGCGTTCGAAGACCTTCTCCGCATGGCCGCGGTCCATGCCCGGGCCTTCGTCGGCGACCTCGATGACGTTGATGCGGGTGTCGGGCGGCAGACCGGGCGAGGCGCTGGTGCGGCCGGGGCGGTCGGTGCCGCCGGTGCCATCGCCGGCCCGGGTGGTGCCGACCCGCAGGTGGATCCGGGTGCCGGGCGGCGTGTGGGTGTGGGCGTTGGCGAGCAGCGCGGCGACCACCTGCCGCAGCCGGTGGCCGTCGCCGACGGTCTCGACCACCTCCAGCTCGCGGCAGCCGGTCGGATCGCCGGGAGTCCGCAGCGGGCCGAGGTCGATCGGGTGGGAGGGGCGGTGGAGCGCGGCGGTGCTCACCGCGTCCGCGCCGACGGAGAGCAGGTCGACCGGCTCGCGCTCGTAGCTGGGCTCGCGGTCGAGGGTGGCCAGCAGTTGGAGGTCGTCCACGATCAGGCTCATGCGCTCGGCGTTCTGGGCGACCAGGCGGTGCGCCTCGCGCTGCTGGTCGGGTGGCTGCGGATGGCGCAGCGCGAGTTCGGCGAAGCCCTTGATGGCGGTGAGCGGGGTGCGCAGCTCGTGCCCGGCGTCGGCGACGAAGCGGCGCAGCCGGTCCTCGGAGGCCTCGTGGGCGCGCAGGGCCTGTTGGAGTCGGTCGAGCATGGTGTTGAGGACGTGGCCGAGCCGGCCGATCTCGGTGCGCGGGTGGGTGTCCGGCAGCCGCAGGTCCAGTTCGCCGTCGGTGATGGCCTGGGCGGTGGCCTGCATCCGGGTGAGCGGCAGCAGGCCCAGGCGCACCACCCAGCCGCCCGCCGCGATCAGCACCAGGGCGGTCACACCGAGCACGGCCACGTCCAGCCACCGCAGTTTGGACATCGCGCCCTCGACGGTGTCGAGCGGGAGGGCGGCCAGCCGGCTGGAGCCGTCGGGGCCGTTCTGCAGCAGGACCCGCCAGTGACCGGAACCGGACTCCGCGGCCAGGGTGGTCGGCCGGCCCACGCTCAGGTCCAGGTCCGTGCGCCGGTCGGGCAGCCGGGGCCCGGCCTTGTCGGGGTCGCCGATCTTCTGGCCGAGCAACTGGCCGGAGGCGTCGTAGAAGTAGATCCGGAAGTCGGAGGGCAGCGGATCGCTCGCGCCGGTGGCCGGCGGCCCGGGCGGGTGGGCAGCCAGGGCCGACGGGTCGTGGAACATGGTGGGCGGCGGCTGCAGGCCGCGCAGCTGCTGGTCCACCCGGCCGGTCAGCCAGGAGCCCAGCACCTGGTAACCGATGAACTGGGAGACGAGCACGGCGATGGTGGCGAGCAGGGTCACGCCGATGATCAGACGGCCGCGCAGCGAGCGGCTGACGGAGATGCTCACGAGGGTTCCGTTCCCGCCTGGTCCCGGGGCAGCCGCAGGCAGTAGCCGACGCCCCACACGGTCTGGATCAGCGGGGGATCGAAGCAGTCGATCTTGCGGCGCAGGTACTTGACGTAGGTGAGGACGATGCGGTCGTCCCCGGCGAAGTCGTAGGACCACACGTGGTCCAGGATCTGCGCCTTGCTCACGACCCGCCCGGCGTTGGCCATCAGATAGGCGAGCAGCTTGAACTCGGTGGGGGAGAGCGGGATGTACTGCCCGGCCCGGTGGACCTCGTGGGCCTCGGTGTTCAGGTCGAGGTCGGCGTAGCGCAGGATCTCCGGGGCCGGCGCGGTGTCGCCCTCGGCCCCGGAGACCCGGCGCAGGATGGCGTCGATCCGCAGCAGCACCTCCTCGATGCTGAACGGCTTGCTCACGTAGTCGTCCCCGCCGACCCGCAGCCCGGCGATGCGGTCGCCGAGGTCGGTGCGGGCGGTCAGGAAGAGGACGGGCGTGTCGTCGCCGGTGGCGCGCAGTTGCCGGGTCACCTCGAAGCCGTCCAGGTCCGGCAGCATCACGTCCATCAGGACCAGGGCCGGGGCCTGGCGCTCGATCTCCACCAGGGCGGAGCGTCCGGTGTCCGTACTGCTGACGGTGTGGCCGGCCAGGCGCAGCGCGGACTCCAGCAGCGCCCGGATCGCGGGCTCGTCCTCCACCACCAGCAGGCGGTACCCGTTCTTCTGTGCGTGGTGTTCCGCCATGCCCGGCGATGACCTCCTCGTGCCCGTTCATCTGACAGGATCCGCCGGACCGGCCGTGGTTCTGGCCCTGATCATGGCCCCGGCCCATGTTGTGGCTCCGCCCCCGGCCATGGCTCCGGCCCTGACCGGGCCGGCAGGGGCAGCGGGCCGCGGCGAGCCAACACTGTAACCGCACGATCTGAGGACGGGCTGTGCGTGCGGCGGGTGCCGACCCGGGGTGGGCCGGCACCCGCCGGTGCGCCTCAGGCGCCCGCGTCGCAGCGGTAGAGCGTGCCCGCACTGTCGCCGCCGAACAGGCCGCCGAAGCCGCCCGCCGCCCCCGACCGGGCGCTGCCCGAGGCCGTGGTGCCCCCGTAGTCCTGCGCGGGCACCTCGGTGCAGTGCGCCTTGGCCCACGTGGTGATCCGGGCGCTGCTGCTCTCGGCCGCCGAGCCGCCGCCCATCGCGCCCATGCCTCCCATGCCGCCCATTCCCGGTCCGCCGGTCAGCAGGAAGTGGAGCCTGCCCTGCTGGACGAGGGCGGTGAAGGCACCAGGGGTGGGCTGCGGAATCTGTCCGGAGAAGCCGCCGATCGGCAGCACCTTCTGGCCGGTGGCCAGGATGTAGGGCTGGGCCTGCGACCAGCCGGTGGTGGCCAGCGGGTACTCGGCGCCGTCCTGGTGGGCCTTGACGTAGTTCCACAGCTTGAGCTGGTCGCCGGTGAGCGTGCCGTTCGGGTCCATGCCGCCCGGGCCGCCGGGACCCCCGAAGCCACCGCCATCGCCGGAGCCGCCGCGAGCACCGGCCCGGGTGCTGCCGTCCGCGCCGGAGACGTCCTTGAACTCCTTCGCGAGGGCGCTCGCCACGCCCGGACCTATGCCCATGCCCGAACTCTGCGGGCCGGCACCGGCGTCGAAGGCGCTGCCGTCGTACGTGGCGTCGAAGCCCGAACCGGCCCACGCGGCCGAGCCGATCCCCACCGTGGCCAGGCCGAGTACGGCGCCGACCGCGGCCACCCGGGCACGGGTGCGCCCGCCGAGCCGCCCGAGGACCAGGACCGCGACGCCGGCCGCCGCGGCGAGCAGGCCCAGCCAGCGCAGCCACGGCGCGAAGCTCGTGAAGCCGGACCACAGGTGCCAGGTCCAGGCCGCCTGCGCGGCGACGGTGGCGGGCAGCAGCCAGGCCGCGCGTCCGCCCTCGCGGTAGCTGCGCCACAGCAGCACCATCCCGGCGCCGCACAGCGCCGCGATCGGGGGCGCCAGGGTGGCCATGTAGGCGGTGTGCGGGATGGTGTTCATGTCACTGAAGATCAGGCCGACCACCACCAGCCAGGCGCCCCAGGTGACGAAACCGCCGCGCAGCACGTCGGTGCGCTCCGCCCGGCGCCGCTGGAGCAGGCCCAGGGCGATCATCAGGGCGGCGAACGGCAGCAGCCAGCCGATCTGCGGAGCGAACCGGCCCTCGAACAGCTTCAGCCAGCGCGAGCCGCCGCCACCGGGACCGCCCGGCATCCCGCCGCCACCGGTGCCGCCGCCGCCCGGCAGGCCCCGCCCGCCGAACCCCGGAGCGCTCCCGCTGCCGGGCTGCGCTGCGCCTGCCTGCGACCCGTTGGCCTGCGTCCCACCCGCCTGCGCCCCGTTGGCCTGCGCACCGCCTGCCTGCGACCCGTTGGCCTGCGACCCGTTGGCCTGCGTCCCACCCGCCTGCGCCCCGCCCGGCATCCCCGAGCCGCCGCCGAACCCGGGCCCCGAGCCGCCGCCGAAGCCCGACGCCCCCGCGCCCGCCGAGCCCCCGGGAACGCCACCGGCACCCGTACCGCCCGCATCGCCCGCGCCACCCGTGCCGCCCGGCGCCCGCCCCTTGGGGGAGCCGCCGGTGAACCCGCTCTCCACCGCGCCCGGGATGTGGATCCCGAACCGGTCCAGGCCGTTGTAGCCGAAGACCATGGCGATGGCGCTGTTGTTGGTCGAACCGTCGACGTACGGCCGGTCCTTGGCGGGCACCAGCTCCATCATGGCCACCCAGGTCACCGACACCGCGGCGCAGACCGCGCCCGCGACCACCGCGTGCCACACGCGACGGCGCAGCGGGCCCGGTGCGACCAGCAGATAGGCCAGGCCGAAGGCGGGCAGCACCATCCACGCCTGCATCATCTTCATCTGGAAGCCGACGCCGACCCACACCCCGGCCCACACCAGCGACCGCAGCCGCCCCTGCGCGACCGCGACCTGGAACCGGTCCACCGCCAGTACCAGGCAGCAGGTCAGCGCGCCGTCCTCCATGGAGTGCCCGAACATCGAGGCGACCACCGGTGTGAGGGCGAAGACGGCCGAGGCGATCAGGCCCGCGGCGGGCCCCGCCCAGCGGCGCACCACGCGGTAGAGCACGAGCACCGCGATGACGCCCTCGATCACCTGCGGCAGCGTCACCGACCACTGGTGGAAACCGAAGAGCCGCACGAACAGCGCCTGGACCGCGAACGAACCGGGGATCTTGTCCAGCGTGATGGTGGCGCCCGGGTCCATCGCCCCGAACAGCCACGCCTTCCAGCTCACCGACATGCTCCGCACGCTGTTGCTGTAGAAGAGCGCGTAGCCGGCGGTGGTGATGTTCCAGGAGTACAGCGCGGTGGCGAAGGCCGCGATGGCCAGCAGGACCGGCCGTGCCCACCGGGGCTGCTCCTCGGGCGATCTCCAGAACTCCCAGCGGGAACGGCCACCGCCGCGCGTCACGGAGGTGCGGGGCAGGGGAGGGGAACCGGAGGCGGCCACGTCCGTGGCCTCGGCGCTGTGCGTCATGACGTCCTTCGCAAGTGGGGAAGACGAGCCGGCGGGCCGTGCGCGGGAATCCCGCTGCCGGAGCGCCGGACCACTCTCGCCGCTGCCCCTGAGCGGGGTGGGGGAACGTGATGAGAAATCTGGGGGAGTTCTGGCGGGTACCTGCCAGGTCCATGGCGGGTACGCGCCAGCCCGGTTGCACGGGTGCGCCTGCGGTCAGCCCGGGAGCGAGGCCGGATCCCGCCTGCCACCGGGGCGGGAGCCGACACGATGTCAGCGTCGTCTGGGATGTTCGTCCACGACGGTCACCGCGCACCTTCGCCGACCGCCGACCGCCGACCGCCGACCGCCAAGAGGGAGTCCACCGAATGTCGCCCATCCCCGTCACGCAGTCCTGGCAGCGGATCGAGGCGTGGCTCGCCCAGCACGCCCCCAGCACGGCGGCGTTGCTGCTGCCGCCGGCCGCGCGGGAGGAGATCGGGGCCGCCGAGCGTACGCTCGGGCTGAGGTTTCCGCCGGACCTCGTCGATCTGCTGCGGCTGTGCGGCGGTTCGGCCGAGGGCCCGTTCGACTTCGGACTCGGCGGTCCGTACCGGCTCCACACCGTCGCGGAGATGACGGAGAAGCAGCTGACGATGACCGAGGTCGTCGGCGCGGTCGGCGAGGAGGTCATGGACGGCTCCTACTGGCACCGGCAGTTCCTGCCGATCGGCAACTGGACCGGGACGTACCTGCTGGTCCTCGACTGCCGGCCGGGCCCCGGCTACGGGCGGGTGGGCCGGCTCGCCGAGGGCAGCGGCACGTCGTTCGGCATCTGGGACTCGCTCGCCGACCTGCTCGCCGCCCAGGCGGAGGCACTGGCGAACCTCACCGCGCTGGACCACTGGGCCCCGGTGGCGTTCGACGGACGGCTGTCCTGGGGGATCGTCACGAACCAGCACCCGGCGCCGCGTTCGCTGCTCCGGCTCGCCGCGGCGGCGGAGCAGCCCGCCGAGCCCGCACCGCCGCCGTGGCGGTACGTCCCGGTGCCGGAGGCGGGCTGGGTCGGCGACCACCCGGGATTCCGCCTCACCTTCGTGGCGGGCGTGAGCGGCCCCGAACTGCTGCGCCGCTACGGCGCCGAGGACGATGTCGCGGTCCCGCGCAGCCGGCAGGAGGCCGACGACGCCGCTCGCCGCTGGACCTCCGGCTACCTGCCGGTGGTCCGGACCGGCATGGCGGGCGACTGGGCGTTCGGCTTCGAGACGGGCAGCGGGGAGGCCGACCGGCCGGAGGTGCTGCGCCGGCTGTCGGCCGGGACCCGGGCGGTGCGGGTCGGCTACGACCGCGACGCCACCACCCTCGCCGTGCTGGCGGACGGTGAGCTGGTCGCCTCCTACGACACCCGCCGGCCCGAGCGGCGGGAGGGCCGCGGGCCCGGCCTTCCGGCCGCGGCGCTGCGGCGTGCGGGCCTGCTCCCGCTCGACACCGAGCGCTATCCGGACCAGGACGTCGCGGCGGTGCTCGACCTGCTCGCGGCGGAGTTCGGCATCGCGATGGACGCCGCGCTGCTCGACCAGCCACTGCTCAGCGCGCATGTGCTGCCCGTGCTCGCTGATCAACCCCACACCAGGGGAGGGGAGTTCACCAGCTCCCACGAGCCGGTCATCGGGGGAGCGCTCGCGTTCGCCGCCGAGGGGCCGCTGCGGGCCGCCGTGCTGGAGCAGGCGGGTCTGCTGGCGGCCGAGGTCGGACTGGACGACTGCCCGCCGATCGCCGAGGCACTGGCGACGGCAGCGGCAGGGAAGTTCGCGCCGGCGACCGACGAGAACGCCCTGGGCAAGCTGCTGCGCACTCTGGCCGCCGAGGCCCGGGCGGCGGCGGAATCCCGGTCGGACCCCGTCGCGCGGGACCTGTTGACCGAGGACGAGCGCCGGGCCTGGCAGGTGCGCCACGGCGCGGCCCTGGCGATCGCGCTGGCCACGGGCACCCCGGTGCGTTCGGCTGCGCCCGTCGTGCTGAGCGGACGGCTGGATCCGCACTGGCGGACGGTTTTCATGGCCACGCTGGGCGAGGAGGCGGTGCCCGTGGACGCGGTCGAGCGGCTGGCGCAGCGGGAGGCGGCGGTGGCGGCGGAGCAGCAGGCGCGGTGGGCGGCCGACGGTGCGGCCGGCGGCGCGTGGCCGGTGCTGCCGCCACCGGCCACGCGCCCGAGCCGGCCCGGACCGCAGCTCGGGCTCGGGCTCGGCCCGGTGACCCTCCCGTCGGGCGGCCCGGTCCGCGGGCACGGCTCACCCCTGGTCGTCCCGGCCGGCACGGTGACAGCCGTGTCGCTGGACGGCCTGCCGGTCGGCCCGCCCGAGCCCGGGGACGGTACCCCGGCGAGTGCCGGCTGACGATCAGCGGGGGCTCAAATCCCCGTGGACCCCCGCAACACCTCCCGCACCTGCCCCGAATGCGGGCACGTCGCGTTGGAGAACAGGCCCACCCAGGAGAAGTTCCACTGCCAGTCCTGTGGCCACACGGCGCACGCTGACACAGTGGGAGCCATCACGTTCTACGTGACTCCTCCCCCGGCTTCAGCCGGGGGAGGAGTCACGTAGTTGACGCCCGCCACGGCGAGCCGGACCAGCACCTCCCCGGGGCCCGGGGTGGGATCCGGCAGCTCGCTCCAGGTCAGGACCTCCGGACCGCCGTGCTGGTGGATCAGGATCGCGTGCATGCGAAAGAGCCTGCTGTCGTTGCTCGTTGACGTTTAATCAGATCGCTCGGCCGGGCCGTGGGCCGGGCCGCACAACTGAACGTAGAGCCGGAAAAATGGACCCGCAAGTCCAGAAATCCCCCGCCTCAGTGCCGCAGGAAGCGCCGCAGGCGGGTGAGGGGCCAGGTGTTGACGACCTCGTCCTTGGTGAGCCAGCCGCGCTGGGCGGTGCCGATGCCGTAGCGCAGGTTGTCCAGGTGCGGGATCGCGTGGGCGTCGGTGTTCACCGCGAACCGGACGCCGTGCCGCCGGGCGGCCAGGATCTGCTCGTCGCCCAGGTCGAGCCGCGAGGGCGAGGCGTTGATCTCCAGCGCGGTGCCGGTGCGGGCGCAGGCGGCGTAGACGGCGTCGAGGTCGACGTCGATGGCGGGCCGGCGCCCCAGCTGCCGGGTGGTGGGGTGGCCGATGATCTGCACGTGCGGGTTCTCGCAGGCCCGGATCAGGCGGCGGGTCTGCTGTTCGCGGTCGGCCCGGAAGTGCGAGTGGATGGAGGCCACGCAGAAGTCGAAGCCGGCCAGGAACTCGGCCGGCCAGTCCACCTCGCCGTCCAGGTCGATGTTGAGTTCGGTGCCGTGCAGCAGCCGCATCCGGCCGAAGTGTTCGCCCAGTGCGCGCAGTTGCTCGCGCTGGGCCAGCATCTTCTCCTCGGTCATCCGCTGCATGGAGAGGTTCGGGGCGTGGTCGGTCACCGCGTAGTAGGCGTAGCCGCGCTCGGCCGCAGCCGTCAGCATCTCCTCCAGCGGGGCCAGGCCGTCGGTCAGGTCGGTGTGGGTGTGCAGGTCGCCGCGGATGTCCCGCTCGGTGACCAGCTGGGGCAGCCCGCCGTCCAGGGCGGCCTCGATCTCGCCGCGGTCCTCGCGCAGGGTGGGCGGGATCCACGGCAGGCCCAGCGCCTCGTACACCTCCTGCTCGGTGCGCGAGACCAGCTTCGCGCCGCTCTCCACCTCGAACAGCCCGTACTCGGAGAGCTTGAGCCCGGCCTTGATCGCCCGGGAGCGCAGCTTGATGTTGTGCGCCTTCGAGCCGGTGAAGTAGACCAGCGCCGCGCCCCAGTCCTCGGGCCGCACGACGCGCAGGTCCACCTGCAGGCCGCTGCCGGTGCGGATCGAGGTCTTGGTGCTGCCGTGCACCAGCACCTC
This sequence comes from Kitasatospora sp. NBC_01302, assembly GCF_035976515.1. Taxonomy (NCBI): domain Bacteria; kingdom Bacillati; phylum Actinomycetota; class Actinomycetes; order Kitasatosporales; family Streptomycetaceae; genus Kitasatospora; species Kitasatospora sp. NBC_01302. Next base: position 676,198 of record NZ_CP108404.1, on the reverse strand, counting down.
GGCGGTGTCCGGCAGTTCGGTGATGGCGGCCATCAGCGCGGTGGAGTCCTTGGCGGCGGCGAGGATGTCGAGGTCGCCGACGGTCTCCCGCATCCGGCGCAGCGAGCCGGCCCACGCGCACCGCACGCAGCCCCGCACCTGCGACAACTCGCCCACCAGCGCCTCGGCGAGTTCGGTCGCCACGTTCAGCAGGGTGCGCCCGCCGCCCTGGCGCAGCTGCTCGATGCCGTGCAGGATGTTCTCGGCGCTGCGCTCCCCGAGCCCGTGCACGTCGTTCAACCGCTCGTCCCTCGCCGCCGCCACCAGCTCCTCGACGGTCGAGATGCCCAGCTCGCGATGGATCAGCGCGGCCTTCTTCGGCCCGACCGTCGGGATCGCCATGATCTCGCGCAGACCGCCGGGCACCTTGGCGCGCAGTTGCTCCAGCGCCCCGATCCGCCCGGTCGTCAGCTGCTCGGTGATCTTCTCGGCGATGGACCTGCCGACGCTCGGGATCTCCAGCAGCCCCTTGGCGTCCAGTTGGGCGAGATCCTCGTGGTAACCGCCGACCGCCCGGGCGGCCTTCTGGTAGGACCGCGCCCGGTAGGCGTCACCGCCGGTCAGCAGGATGAGGTCGGAGTACTCCTGCAGCAGTGCCTCGACCTCGTCGTTGAGACGGGCCATGGGCCCAGTCTAGGCGCCGACCGGAGGCGGGTCGCGGGCTGCGGCGCAACGCCGGTCCGCAGCGGCCGCGCGATGCCCGGCCGTCACTCCAACGGGTGAATGTCGCGCCGGATCGCCCGTCACGCAATCCACCCCGGCGGCCGCACCGAATGACCGTGTGGGTGCCCGGGTGTCGAAGAAATCGGCTCCCCCAGCCCGGGCACCCACCCGCCGTCGCCCGCGGCCGGCACCCGTCGCACGGCCGCACCGGGCGGACGGGCCCGGTGCAGCCGTGCGACGGGTGCCGGCGCGCGCAGGAGCACGACGCCGTCCTGATCGTTCGGGATCAGGGCGGCCGCCTGGCGTGCGGTTCGCACATGCGGCCCCCTGCCAGGTGGACGGCAGCACCAGGTTGTGCAGCGGGTGGACCGCCGTGGTCAGGGCGGCGGCCAGGGCGCGGATCCGCAGCACCCGGCTGCGTTGCGGCGGAGGGCAGCGCGGGAGCGTGCGGCCTGCCGCTCCCGGCCGCCTTCGGTGTGCCGGGGTCCGTCCCGCATACTGGCGCCTGTGATTCTCGTCGTCGAAGGACCGAGTGCCGCCGGAAAGACCAGCTACTGCCGCCGGTTCGAGGCCCGGCTGCTGGTGCCCGAGTCGGCGGCCGGCGGTGGGCCGGGCGCGGGTGCCTCGCTCGAGGAGGCCGGGGCGTTCTGGACGGAGCGCAACGCGGAGCGGTGGCAGCAGTCCTGCCGCACCGAGCAGGCCGCGGACCTCGCCGTCTGCGACACCGATCCGCTCAAGCTCCACTACAGCTGGTGCCTGGCCCGCGCCGGTCTCGGCGCGCCGGCGGCCTTCGGCGCGCAGCTGCGCCACGCCCGCCGGGCCGTCGCCGAACGGCGCCTCGGCATTGCGGACCTGATCGTCTGCGACATCCCCGGACCCGCCGAGCTGCGCCGCCGCCGGGACGGCGATGCCACCCGCACCCGCCGCAACTTCGCGCTCCACGCCCGACTGGCCGAGCCGCTGCGCGAGTGGTACGCGGCGCTCGGCGCACTGGACCCGGGGCGGGTGCGGTGGCACTTTCCATCCGAGCCGCCCGAAGCCGCCACCCGGCCCCGCTACGACCTCGACCTGTTCGACGCCTGGATGCAGCGGCTGCCCGGACCGGCGGGGGAGCCCGGGGCCGGGTGACTCAGGCGCCGCCGGTGCGCTCGGCCTGCTGCCTGAGCAGCTCCTCGACCGCGCTCGGCAGGGTCGTCTCGAAGTCGATCAGCTTCGCCCAGGTCGGGGTCACGACGATCCGGACCATGCCGTCGTAGAGCGAACGGACACCGGCCTCCCACTCGACCCGCTGCTCGGGCGTCATCGAGTAGCTGCCGTTCATCCGGATGAACTCCTCGGGGATGCCCTCGACGACGTCCAGCTCGGCCCGGCCGCGGACGAGCAGGATCTTCGGCGGGTGCACCTCGGTGTCGATCGTCAGGGCGACCGCCGGATTGCGGCGCAGGGCCGGCAGCTTCGGAGCGTTCTTCGCGGTGCACATGACGAACTCCGCGCCGTTCCAGTCGAAGGCGATCGGCACGACCCGGGGAGTGCCGTCCTTGGCCACGTAGGCCAGACGAGTGAGGTCGCGCGCCAGGAGTTCCTGGCTGAGCGGCCGGTTCAGAATCTCGGAGATCTCGCTCGGCTGCACGGTCGGACCGCCTTCCCACGCTCGTCCACCCGTTCCTCCAGCTTAGGAGGCTTCCGGGCGGCCGCTCCAGTCGAAGGCACTTAGGTATCGCCACTCGTGTGTTGCCGGTCTGTTGCCGACTGCTGCCGTGCGGGTGCTGCGAGCGGCGCAACACCTGGAGGCCGGGGCATGCTGACGGTCAACTCGGCCGACCGGTGCCGGTCTTCGGCTGCCTGATCGGGCAGGAGTCCGGCACCAATGGGCGCCCCGGATCGTCGTCCTAGGAGCAGCAGCCGGACAGCACCAGCTGTGGGGGAGGGAATCGGGACGTGGTGACGGACAACAAGGGGCCCAAGGGGGCACGGATGGCGGGGCTGCAGCCTCTGGACGAGGAACTCAACAGCGAGTGCCGGGCGTTGGCCGAGGCCCTGCGCCAGCAGTTCGAGGCGCTGGGGGTGTCGGTGCGCCGCTACGCGATGCGGCGCTACCTCAACCCGGGCACCCTCTCGCGCTACCTGGCCGGCAGCAGGGTCCCGCAGTGGGCCTTCGTCCAGAACCTGCTCGCCGACGTGGCGGCGGACCGTGGCGCGGCGGTGACCCCGGAGGCGATGAACCTGCTGCGCGGGCTGCACCGAGCCGCGCAGCGCACCTCCGCATCCATGACGAAGGCGGTCGCCCAGCTCCAGCAGCAGCTCGCCGACGCCGACCGGGAGGCGCGCCGTTCCTCGGCGCACAAGGACGTGCTGGACGACGCCCTGGTCGAGCGCAACGAGCGGATCGCCGACCTGGAGGTGCGTCTGAGCCTGCAGCCGCTCAACTCCGGTGACGTGGAGGAGGAGGCGCTGCTCGTCGAACGCAATCGGCTGGCCGCCGAGGTCACCCGCCTGCGGGCCGAACTGACGCAGGCGCAGAGCCGGGCCGAGCTCGCGGAGGTCCGCTGCGACCTGCTGGAGCGCCAGCTTGCCCTCGTCGAGGTCCAGCGTGGCATCGACCCCGCCGAGCAACTGCTCACCGCCGTCGGCAACCTGCGGCATCCGCTGCCGGAGGGTGTCCGCCCCAAGGTCCTCCTCGTGGACGACCAGCCCGCCAACCTGCTCGCCCTCAAGAGCGCTCTGCAGGTGCCCGACCAGGAGCTGGTCGCGGTCTCCTCCGGGTTGGACGCCCTCAGGCAACTGCTCCAGCACGAGGACTTCGCGGTCATCATCCTGGACGTCCAGATGCCCGGGATGGACGGCTACGAGACCGCCGCCCACATCAAGCGCCGCGCCAGGACGCGCCACATACCGATCATCTTCCTCACCGCCATCGGGTCGGACGCCGACTACTCGATGCGCGGCTACTCGGTCGGAGCCGTCGACTTCATCGTGAAGCCCTTCGACCCCTGGGCCCTGCGCGCCAAGGTCGCCGTGTTCGTGGACATCTACCTGGAACGCCAGCAGCGCGGCGGTCCGGACGGGCCGCCCGGGCCGCCCGGGTTACCCGTGTCACCGGCGGTCGCCGCCCCCGCCCCCGCCCCCGCCCCCGCCCCGCCGTCGGGTGAGGGCGCTGGACCCCGCACCGCAACGGGTGTCGCCGGCGCAGGAATTGCCTGACCAGGCCCGACAGATGTGGAAGAGTACGAGCATGGACTACGTTCCCCAGTTCCGTCGTGACGCCCTGGCGTTCGAGGCCGCGATCCGTCGGGCGGCCGATGCCGAGGCAGCCCCGTTGGTGCCGTCCTGCCCGGGCTGGTCGGTGGCCGATCTGGTCGTCCACCTCGGCGGTGTCCACCGGTACGTGGCCCGCCTCATCAGGGAACGGCTGGTGGAGGCGCCCGACCACACGGACCTCGCCTTCCTCGAACTCCCCGCGGACACCGAGGGCTGGCCGAGGCCGGAGGACGCGCCCAGCCACGCCCCGCTCCCGGCGAGCCTGATCGACTGGTTCACGGCGGGCGCCGTCGCGCTGGAGTCGCTGTTCGAGCGCAGCAGTCCCGACGACACGGTCTGGACCTGGTCGCGCGAGCAGACCACCGGGTTCTGGGTCCGGATGCAGAGCATCGAGATGGCCGTGCACCGCTGGGACGCCGAGAACGCCCTCGCCGCGGCCCGGCCGATCGACGCCGTCCTCGCGGCGGACGCCGTCGCTCAGACCTTCGAGGTCATGGCCCCGGGCCGCCGGGTCATGCGGCCGGCCCCGCCCGGCGCGGGCGAGCGGTTCCGGTTCCGGCAGACCGACGGCGCGGGTGACTGGACGGTGCGCTTCGAAGGCGACGAGGTCCGGTTCGGCGAGAGCGACGGCCCTGGTGACGTCGAGTTGGCCGGTTCGGCCTCGGACCTGATGCTCTACCTCTGGCAGCGGATCCCGGCGGACCGGATCGAGGTGAAGGGGGACCGGGAGGTGTTCGACCGCTGGTTCACCCTCGTGCCGCCCGTCTGAGCCCTGCCTGTCCGCGTCCTGCCCGCCCGAGTCCAGCCCGTCCGATCGCAGTCGGTCAGGCCTGCGGGTGGCCGTACCGCTCGCGGGCGGCGGTCAGGTCGGGCTCCCCGAACCGGGCGCGCAGCAGGGCGAAGCCCTCGACCTTGGCCGCGCCGAACCGCGCCACGTAGCTGGCGTAGGAGTCGGCGGTGAGGAAGGTCGGGGGCGTGCTCTTGCTGTGGAACTTGTCGGCGTACATCACCAGTTGCTCTTCGGCGGTCTCGGCGAGGTAGTCGGCCTCGGGGATCGGCAGCCCCTGTGAGCGGATGTCGTGCCGGCTGAGGCCGACACCGGTGTGGCAGCTGCAGAACCGGCGCAGCCGTTCCGGGTACCCCTCCTCGCGCAGGATCTCGTGGCCGAGCACCCCGTGACGGATGTAGCCGCGGTGGTCGAGCCGGCCGGCGCTGTCGTAGAGCCGGTAGACCCCGATGTCGTGGAGCAGTGCCCCGACCCGCACCAGGCCGGCGTCGATCGCCGGCCCCGCACCGGCCAGCAACTGCTCGGCGATCTCGCAGACGATCTCGCAGTGGGTGAGCACCAGTTCCAGTGCCTCGCGGCTCGGCGCATGCTTCTCGTGCAGCGCACGCACCTCTTCGACGGTCGGAAGGATCACCGCGGCAGCCTAGCAACGGAACCCCGGGAGGCCCTAAGGTGTGCCGCCGTGACCAAGACCCAACCACGCCACCGCCGGGGCTGGCCGGGGCTGGTCGGGAGGCGGGGTGAAGTGGATCATGGCGGGATGACAGATCACCACCCTTCCGCCGCGCCGACCGTGGTGCGGCTCGCGGAGTACACGAAGGCCGAGCAGGCCGAGATCCTCGGTGACGGCGCCGATCCGTTCGGCGTCGCGGACACCGGGCTGACCTGGCTGCCCAAGGACGTCCACTTCGGCATCAGGTGGGACGGCCGCCTCGTCGCGCACACCGGTCTGCTGCGCCTGCCCCTGGCGGTCGACGGCGTCGCCATCGAGGTGGTGGGCGTCGGCGGCGTGGCCGTCGCTCCCGATCTGCGGGGCCGCGGGCTCGCGCGGGCGGTCGTCACGGGGGCCCTGGAGCACGCACGGACGATGGGGCCGCAGCACGGGCTGCTCTTCTGCCGGCCGCCGCTCGTCCCGCTCTACCGGCGACTCGGCTGGCGAACCGTGGAGCAGGACGTGCACGTCGAACAGCCCGGCGGGTCCGTGGTCATGCCGCTGCGGACCATGTGGACGCCGCTGCGCGAGGGTGTGCGGTGGCCCGCCGGAGGGGTCCGCCTGCTCTCGCTGCCCATGTGACGGGAGCCAACCGATCCTCGCCCACCCGTCCGGCGGCGGTGTTTTTGCGTTGGCGCGCCTCGTGTGATCGGCTGACGGTCCCATCTGCCTGCATGAGCATGACGCATGACCGACGAGGAGAGTGACCCATGGCCGTCTTCGGCTGGAAGCTGCACGGCGACGGAAGGAGCCCGGCGCCCGGTGCAGTCGTCAAGCCGGACGAGCGGCTGAGCTGGGGACGCACCATCGGCCTCGGCGCCCAGCACGTGGTGGCGATGTTCGGTGCGACCTTCGTGGCACCGGTGCTGATGGGACTCAATCCCAACCTGGCCGTGATGGTCTCCGGGGTCGCGACCATCTTCTTCCTGCTGGCCACCGGCGGGCGCATCCCCAGCTACCTCGGGAGCAGCCTCTCCTTCGTCGGCGTGGCCGCGGTGATCAAGGCGCAGGGCGGTGACGCCGCGACCCTGACGGGCGCTCTGCTGGTGGTCGGGGCGGTGCTCGCGGCCTGTGGTGCGGTGGTGCAGGCGGCGGGTGCACGGGTGATCCACGCCGTGCTGCCGCCGGTGGTGACCGGCGCCGTGGTGATGCTGATCGGCTTCAACCTGGCACCGGTCACCGCCGGGACGTACTGGCCGCAGGACCAGTGGACCGCGCTGCTGACCATGACGTTCACCGGTCTCGCGCTGGTGGTGCTGCGCGGCTTCTGGTCGCGGATCGCGATCTTCCTCGGTCTGGTCTTCGGGTACGCGATCTCCTGGCTCTTCGACCGGATCTTCGGGAAGATCCACGCCGCCAACGGGGCCGGCGTGGTGACGGACCACTGGCGCCTGGACCTCTCCGGCGTGGGCAAGGCCCAGTGGCTCGGCGCACCCACCCTGCACGCCCCGAGCTTCTCCGCCTCCGCCATTCTGGTGGCGCTGCCCGTGGTGGTCGCACTGATCGCCGAGAACGCCGGGCACGTCAAGGCCGTCGGCGAGATGACGGGTGATCCGTTGGACGACCGGATGGGCGTGGCGATCATGGCGGACGGCGCCGCCACCATGATCGCCACCAGTGTCGGCGGCCCGGCCACCACCACCTACGCCGAGAACATCGGGGTGATGGCCGCGACCCGGGTCTACTCCACCGCCGCGTACTGGTGCGCCGCCGGGTTCGCGATCCTGTTCGGCCTCTGCCCGAAGTTCGGCGCGGTGATCGCCGCGATCCCAGGCGGCGTGCTCGGCGGGATCACCGTCGTCCTGTACGGCATGATCGGCCTGCTCGGCGCCCAGATCTGGGTGCACAACAGGGTGGACCTGACCAACCCGCTCCATCTCGTCCCGGTGGCGGCCGGCGTCATCATCGGCATCGGCGGGGTGTCCCTGAAGTTCACCGACAACTTCTCGCTCAGCGGCATCGCCCTGGGCACCCTGGTCGTCCTGATCGGCTACCACGTACTGCGCCTGATGGCCCCGGCCCACATGAAGCAGCAGTCCCCACTGCTGGACGCGGGAACCAGCGACTACGACAGCGGCACCCCGGAGCGCTGACCCCGACCGGGCCCGGGTGCCCGTGCCCTGGCAGAACCGGCGAAGATCCGTGGGAGAGACCGACCGTGGACGACCTGGTGGTGTGGCATCATCAGGCGGCGTGACCGATTCCATAGCAACGCGCACCTGCCCGCAGTGCGGTGCGGCGTACGACGCCGACCCGCGGTTCAGCGAGTGGTGCCCCGGCTGCGAGTGGAACCTCGGTGCCGAGTTGCCCGCCAACAGCAGCGCGGAGCGCGGGCGTTCGCGGGAGCGGGAGCGGGCCGAGAAGCTGTACGAGCGACTGGCCGCCGGGTCCGCGGAGGGGCGCCGGCGCGGTCCTGCCCGGCCGGCCGCGCTGGCGCTCGCTGCGCTGGTCCACCTGGTGACCCTGCTGGTGGTGGCCGCCTCGCTCTGGTTGCTGCTGACCGGCCAGGTGTTCTTCATCCTGCTCGGTCTGGTCGGCCTGGGCCTGGCGTACCTGCTGCGCCCGCGGCTCGGCGGGCGGCGGGAGGACCCGGCGCTGGTGACCAGGGAGCAGGCTCCGCAGCTGTACGCGCTGAGCGACCAGGTGTCCCAGGCACTCGGTACCCGCGCACCGGGCCGGATCCGGGTGCAGTCGGGCTACCACACCGGCTACGCCCGGCTGGGGATGCGTCAGGAGGTCGAGGTCACCGTGGGGATGGCGCTGTGGACGGTGCTCACTCCGCAGGAGCGCATCGCGCTGCTGGCCCGGGAGATCGGGCACGGCGCCACCCGCGATCCGCGGAGCGACCTGTGGCTGCGGGTCGCGCTGGACACCCTGGACGCCTGGTACGCCCTGCTGGCGCCGGGCGCCGGCGACGAGTTGATGCGCAACCGCATCGAGAGCAGTAGCCAGTACCACGCCCTGCCGGGCACCGGCATCCTGCCGCAGATGGGCGCGAACGCTCGCAAGGCGCTGATGGAGGACCTGACGGTCCGGCTGCTGATGCTCTGTGCGCTGCCCGTCCGGTGGGCCCGCAACGCCCTGCACCGGCTGATCCTGGCCGGCAGCCAGCACGCCGAGTACCAGGCGGACGGTCTGGCCGCCCGCGTCGGCTCCTCGCGGGCGGCCGCCTCGATGCTCGACGCCCTCCACCTGGAGGCGAGCGCCACGGCCTACCTGCGCAAGCAGTGCACCCTGACCGGCCACAGCGCGGTGGCGCGCCCGGCCGACATCGCGCAGGCCCTGTGGGACGGACTGGCGCAGTACGTCGACTCGGTGCCGGACATCGAGCGTGAGCGCCGCCGCCGGCTGGCCGCCCGTCAGGGCACGGCGGTGGACGCCTGGCACCCGCCGACCCACCTGCGCATCCGGCTGCAGGCCCAGCGCCCCGAGCAGCCGGCGGCTCTCCTCGCCGACGCGGTGGACTGGAGCGCGATCCACGCCGAACTGGAGGACTCGCGCTGGCGGACCGCCATCCTGGTGCTCGGCATCTGACGTTTCGTCAACTACTGTGCCAGCCCCGCCTGCTCCGACTGCTGCTGCCACGGCCAGGCGCCGTCCACCCCGGCTTCGAGGAGCGGGATCATCCGGAACGCCTGGTCCGTGAGACCACCGAAGGTGTGCCGGCCGCGACCGCCCGACGGGGCGTGCCCGGGGCGGTAGCCGGCCAGGTTCCACGTGTACATCGGCACCTGCGCCGGGATCGCCCCATCCACGCTGTCACGGCTCCCGGCCTGCTCGTCGGTGGTGATGACGACCCGGTCGTGGCCCTGGAAGGTCGCCCGCAGCGCCGCCGGCGTGTCGGTTCCGCCGCCCAGGAACCAGCCGCCGTCCTTCCAGCGCCGCACGTCGGACAGCAGCGAGCCCCCGGGGGTGAGGGGGAACGCCAGGACCCGGGGGCCGGGCGCGTCGTTGTAGTAGCGCTGCGCGGAGGAGAACGAGACGACGTCCGCCTGCGCGCAGCGCCGGCCCAGGGCGATGCCGAACAGCGCCGCGGCGTCCCAGCGCTTGAGCGTGCCGTCCTTGGCGAAGGACTCGCTCATGGACGAGCTGGTATCGATCAGGACGAGGGTACGGCCGTCCAGGCGGGGGATGTTGGCGAGCGACGTGGTCAGCGCCTTCTCCAGCGCCCAGCCCCAGCGCAGCGACGGTGCCGCGTTGAAGGCGGAGTAGAACCGCATCGGCAACTGCCGCGACCGGGCCACCTGGTGCGGGTCGGCGAGCCGCGCGGCGACCTGCTGCGCGACCTCGTCGGACACGCCGGCCTGGTCGAAGTTCCGCAGGTTGCGCAGCAGTGCCATGTAGCCCATGGACGGGATGACGGCCTCCCACGCCTGCGCGTCCAACGGCCCCTGCAGCCAGCCGGCCAGCTGCTCCCACGTCACTCCGGCCGCAGCCAGCCGCTCGGCCCCGCCCTCGCCCGTGAGGACCGCGCGCCGTTGCTCGACGGGCACGGCCATCAGCGCCCGGTTGGCGGTCAAGAGCCGGTCGGACTCCGGTGGTCGAGCGGTGTCGGGGTGGTGGCGGCGGTCGAGTGCGTAGCTGAACAGGCTGCCCTGCCACGGCTTGTCGGCGGCCGGTGCGGCGTGCACGAGGTTGAGGACGTCACCGAAGCGGTAGCCCTTGCCGGCGGTGTCGTACTTGAGCAGAGCCTTGCCGTTGTAGAGGCGCCGGACGGCGTCGGCCGTGCCGCGCTTCACCGGCTTGGGCAGGCTGCGGCCGTAGCGGGACGTCCAGTAGGCGAGGAACTCGCCCGGCTCGTCCGGGCGTTGCAGCACGGAGGCGACGACGCTGCGGTTGCTGACCGGCTGCTGCGCGTCCGTCGCGGCGCATTCCAGCCGGGCCTTGACGAATTCGGCCGCGCCCACGAGCGCGGCCGTGCGCAGGTTGCCCTCGCCGCGGAGCCAGCCGAGCAGCCCCGCCGGCGGGCCTCAGGCGTCGTGGTGACTGCCCGCCCACACCGCGGGGGTCCGCTGCGCCCAGGGAGCGGCCTGTTCCAGCTGTCCGGCGAGACGGAAGAGGACGTCCTCGCGTCCGTATCCCGCGGCGAACTGGATGCCGATGGGGAGTCCGGTGGCGGGTTCGCTCTCCAGGGGGACGGACATGGCGGGGGTGCCCGCGACATTGAACGCGGCGGTGAAGGGCGAGCGGTGGAGGAGCTGCCGGAGCCAGCCGAGACCGTCGGTGCCCGCGGCACCCTCGGCGTACGTGCCCAAGGGGAGGGGGAGTGCGGGCAGGGTCGGGGTGAGCAGCACGTCGTAGTCGGTGAAGTAGTGGCCGATCGCGCGCGCGACGCTGTTGCGCATCGCGAGGGCGTGGACGAACTCGGCCCCGCTGACCTCACGTCCGTAGGCATAACTGGCCAGCATCTCGGGTTCGACGGTGGTGGTGTCGACGGGCCGTCCGAAAGCCGCGGCGAAGCCGTCGATCCACGTGACCAGATTGGTGCTCCAGAGGCGGGCGTTGGCCAGGAGGAACTCCTCCCAGCCGACGCCGAGGTCGACCTGGACCTCGTCCACCCGGTGGCCGAGGGACTCGGCGAGTCGTGCGGAGCGGAGGGTGGCGTCGACGACCGGGGCCTCGACGGTCCGACCGCCCCAGGGCCGCGTCAGGAGGCCGATCCGCAGGCTGCCCGGGGAGCGGGTGGTCTCCTGCGCGTACGGCCGCTCCGGGCGCTGGGCGGCATAGGGGTCGCCGGCCTCGGGGCCGTGGACGAGGTCCAGCAGCGCGGCGCTGTCGCGGACCGAGCGGCTGAGGACGCCGTGGACGGCGAGCCCGTTGAAGACCTCGTCCGCGTCGGGGCCCAGGGAGATCCGGCCGCGGGTCGGCTTCAGCCCGAACAGACCGGTGGCGGCGGCGGGGACGCGGATGGAGCCCGCGGCGTCGGTGGCGTGCGCGATCGGGACGATGCCCGCGGCGACGGCGGCTGCCGAGCCGCCGCTGGAGCCGCCGGGGCTTCGCGTCGGGTCCCAGGGGTTACGGGTGGCGCCGTACAGGACGCCCTCGGTGGTGGTGCTGTAGGCGAACTCCGGGGTCGCCGTGCGCCCGAGCGTCACCAGCCCGGCGCGACGGAAGCGCGCCATGAGCGAGGAGTCGGCCCCGGCGACGTTGCCCGCGGCGATACGGCTGCCCAACTCCACCCGCTTGCCGGCCATCGCGACGGCGATGTCCTTGATCAGGAAGGGCACCCCTGCCAGTGGCGTACTGCCCGGAGCCGGCGTGTCCTCGGCCGGCCAGGTCTCGACGACGGCGTTGAGCTGCGGATTCACCGCGTCGGATGCCAGGTGGGCGGTCGAGGCGAGTTCCGCGGCGGTCACTTGGCCGCGAGCCACCAGGTCGGCCAGGCCGACGCCGTCGTAGGTCACGTACTCGGAGAGCTTCATGTGCGTCCGTTCAGGATTCGATACCGGCCGACAGTACCGATCGGTCTCTTGTGAGACCGATCGGTATCATGTGGGACTGGTCGGTACCGTAACATTGGGGCCAGGGCGGTACAACGCCCCACCGGACCGATGAGGGACCGCATGGCGAGCACGGACAGAGTCAGCAGGCAGAGCCGAGTGGCCACACTGCCGCCCCGCGAGCGGATCCTCGACGCGGCGGAGGAGCTCTTCTCGCGCGAGGGGATCAAGGCGGTGGGCGTCCAGGCGATCGCCAGCCGGGCCGCGACCACCAAGATGGCGCTGTACCGCCACTTCGCGACCAAGGACGCGCTGGTCGAGGAGTGGCTCCGCATCGTCGCGGCCGACTACACCGCCGCGTTCGACCAGTTGGCCGCCGCACACCCCGACGAGCCCCGGGCGCAGATCCTGGGGATGGCCCGGTTCATCGCCGACGGACTTCCCGAGATCTCCCACCGGGGGTGTCCGTTCATCAACTCCATCGCGGAACTGCCCGATCGCACCCACCCGGCGCGTCGGCTGATCGAAGCCCACAAGGCCGGCCAGCTGCGCCGGCTCACCGACCTGTGCACCCGGGCCGGGCTGCCCGATCCGGACGGGGCCGCCGCGGAGCTCACCTTCGTCCTCGAAGGAGCCCAGGTGAGCGCCCAGAACGGAAGCGTCGAGCACGCGGGCGCGCGGCTCATGAGCATCGTCGCGGCCGTCCTGGACCGCCACCCGGCCGCCCTCTGAAGGATCGCGCCGCGGAGTGACGGTGTGTCAGCCGGCTGCGGCGCCGCCGACCGCGGTCGGGGACGGGGTCGGGACGGGCAGCGGGTCCGCCGGGCAGCTGGTGTCCTGGGCCGGGGCCGTGCCGGTCAGCAGGTAGCGGTCGACGATGCCGTCCACGCACGCGTTGTGGTTCTGGTACTGGACGTGGTCGCCGCCGCCGGTCACCGTGACCAGCCGGGAGCCCCGCAACTGCTGGTGGGCCCGCACCGCGCCCTCGTAGGAGGTGGCCGGATCGTGCACCGAGTTCAGCATCAGGACGGTCGGCAGCCCGGCTCCGGTGACCTCGATGTGCGGCGCCGGCGCGACGGGCCAGTCGGCGCAGACCGAGGCGAAGGCCAACTCCCGGGCACCCATCAGCGGATAGGCGGCGGCGTCCTTCGCGCTGCGCCGCACCCAGGAGCTCTGGCTACGGGTCCACGGGGTGTCGTTGCAGGTGATGGCGAAGAACTCGGCGGTGAACCCCGGGCTGAGGTAGGAGAGGAAGACCTGGGAGACCGCCTGCCGCTCGGCCGGGGTGGCGTCGGCCCAGTGCTCCAGGCCCGCCAGCGCGGTCGCGAGCGGCTCGAAGCCCTGGCCGGCGTTGTACATCGCCAGGATCGCACCGTTGTCGAGCTGGTTGGGCGCGACCACCGCCGACCCGACGGTCACCGGCTGCTCCGCCAGCGACCGGCGCAGCCGCTCCCAGCCGGCCTTCGCCTCGTCGGCGGTCGCGCCCAGGTGGTAGACCGAGTCGTAGCGGGCGACCCAGGGCAGGAAGTCCTGCTCGAACCGGCGCTGGAAACTCATCGGCTCCCAGGCCAGATCCGTCTGCCAGCTGCCGGTGAACTCGATGTTGCTGTCGAGCACGACCCGCTCGACCCGCTGCGGGAACTCGGTCGCGTAGTAGGCCCCGATCATGGTGGCGTAGGACGGGCCGTAGTAGGAGATCTTCGGTGCACCGAGCAAGGCCCGGAACAGGTCCATGTCGTGGACCGTCTGATCCGTGGTCAGATAGGGCAGCAGGTCGCCGGAGCGCTGGAGACACCCGGCCGCCAACTGCCGGGATCGGTCCAGCACCCCGTGGATCGCCGCCGGGCTGCGGTCGCGGAAGTCGCCCGCGAAGAAGTCCTGGAACTCGGCGTCGCTCTGGCACCGCGCCGGTGTGCTCTGCCCCACCCCGCGCTGGTCGAAGCCGACCACGTCGTACGCCGCCGCCACCGCGGTGGAGTAGCGGACGAACTGCGCGGGCCTGGTCAGCCCGCTGCCGCCCGGTCCGCCCGCCGCCATCATCAGCACCCCGCGCCGCTGCGCCGGATCGGCCGCCTGATGGCGCGACACCTCCACCGTGATGTCCCGGCCGCCGTCCGGATGGTGCCAGTCCATCGGCACGGTCATCGCCGCGCACTCCAGCGAGGGCGCCTGCGCACACGGCTGCCACGCCAACTGCTGCTCGGCGTAGCGCGCGGGCACCGGCACCGCGGCCGACGCGGGGCCGACGGCCGGTCCCACGGCGGTGAGGGCGAGCGCCACCGCGCCCGTCACCCCCCATCCGACCGACCGTAACGTCCTTCGCTCGAACATGTTTCCTCCCGGACCGACCGTGCGACAGCACTGGTGGAAGCGGCCGAACCGCCGACTCCGCGAGGATCCTCGCACGCTACGACGAGCACGAACCATACCGGCAGGCCCCCGTCTGCGGGGTGTAGTCAGCACCACCACGACACTGCTGCCGCGCGCGGCTCCGGTGGTGTGACGATCGGGCTCAGGCGCGGTCGGAGCGGGCCTCGGCGGCGGTTTTGAGGTCGGACAGCCAGGCGTCGAGCCCCGGATAGAGGTACTTGGCGGCGGTGGCCGGGTCGGCGTCGATCTGGCGGCCGGTCCAGCTCTCCTCGGTGCGCACGAGGACCCCGCCCCTGACCCTGGTGAAGTTCCAGACGTGGACGCCGCGATCGATGCTCAGCCCGGTCCCGATCGCGGGCCCGCTCCAGCGGATGCAGCGGCCGGGCTCGATCTGCTGCACGGTGGAGGTGATGACCAGCGTGGTGGCGGGGGTGGAGGCCGTGGCGGGCGCCGGCGTGGTCCACCGGAACTGCGAGCCGCTCCGCAGCGGGCCCGGGTCCAGTCGCTTCATGCTGGTGACGGCCGACTGCCACGCGGGCCACCGGGTCACGTCGGTGTGCAGCCGCCAGACGGTGCTCGGCGGCGCCTTGATGAAGGCCTCGGTCTGGTAGTGGAGTTGGGCGGCGGGGTCGATGCCCTGGCCCAGGCAGCTCAGCGGCGCCGGCGCGGCGGCGTGGGCCGGTGCTGGGGCGGCGCCCAGGAGCCCCGCGAGGGCCAGCGGGATCGCGAGCAGGGCGGAGCGCAGGCGGGCAGGCTTGGGCGAGGCGGGCGGGGTGGTGCTGACCACGGTTCTCTCCTCGTTCGGTGACCATCCGGTATGCCGCGAGTTAGCCCTTCTCGTGACAGATAGAGGGTATAACCGAGCGAGCCTGACGGGCAATAGGAAACGTGAGAGGGTGTAACTAGCGGCTGTGGCCACCCCGGTGGCCACGCCCACGGCGCGCCGAAACGCGCTCAGCTCCGCCGCTCCACGGCAACCGAGGCCCCGGCAGCACGCAGGGTCTCGGCATGCCGTCGGGCAACAGCCCCCTCGATTCCTTCGAGGAGCACGGCCGGCGGCGCCGCGGTCACGGCCTGCTTCGCGTACCACAGCCCGATGCTCATCATGGTGCTGAACACCTTCACGACCTCCAACGGGCTGGGGCCGATGTCATGGAGCACCAGGTCGTATTCGGGGACGTCGTCGCAGACGATCGTGACGTACTCGGTCACCGCTGCTCGTCCTGGATGCCTTCGTACCATAGGCCGCGGATGGGGCCGCGCTTGGTGACCGCCGGGACTCCTGGCGGTAGGGCGGCGGTGCCCAGGTCGCCGCGGATGTGCTGGTAGAGGGTCGGGGCGGGCAGTCCGATGGTCTGGATCCAACCCTGGCCGTGGACGTGACCGGCCGCGATCAGCGCCTCCGCCTGTCCCGGTGGCGCGAGGTCCTCGTTGTAGACCTGGCTGATCGTCTGATTGGTGTCCGCGAACGCGAACCGCGCGGCGTACGCCCATCGGTCGTCGTTCAGCCAGACGTACAGCACGACCGGCTTGCGCAGCACCGCCCGGAACCACTCGGCGGACTGCTGCGCCAGCTCCTCGACCGTTCCGGTCGCCTCCAGATGCCAGCTCGACGGGGAGTCGGTCAGGGTGAGGAGCTGATTGTGCAACCGGTCGCCCCGGACCCGGTCACCGTAGAAGTGGACGCCGATGTCGATCAGGTGCCGAGTCCTGTCGGAGTCGAGGAGAGTGAGGTGGGCGACCAGTGAGTCCCAACTGTCCGAACGGCAGACCAGACCCGACACGTCCGTGCCGGCCCACGGTGTGGTCCGGTCGGACAGCGCATCCACGAACGCGAGCTCAGTGGCGGTGAATTCGAAGAAGTCGTCTTCGTCCGGATCGTCGATCGCGAACCACGGGTGCTCTGGCATGGGTCAAGAGGCTAGGTCCGGAGGCCTTGACGGGCCACCGGATTTCACGCAGCTTCATGAGGCGGTCGCAGGTAGACCTTCTTGTTCATGCCGAACCTGGTCCGCGGCTGTTGCCGATCGCTCAGGCCGGGGCAGGGGGAGTGGAGGCCCGGCCCAGGACCGTCCCCACGAAGTCGTCCTCCGGGCCCGGCAGCACCTCGACCTCCACGTTCGTGAAGCCGTGCCGCACCAGGATGCGCCGCCAGTCCTCGCAGCTGAGCATCCACCGCACCACCGCGAGCCGGTGACCCCGGTAGCCGTTCCCGTACAGGATCTGCGGGCCGAAGCACGGCGCCAGCGGCTCGACGCAGGAGAACGCGAACACACCGCCCGGGTTGAGCCGGGGACGCACCAGTGGGAGCAGGACCTCGGGGTCGATGAACCACGCCGCGCCCCAGTTCGAGAGCACCGCGTCGAAGCGCTCCTCGGTCCGTGCCAGGTAGTCGGGCACATCGTCCTCCACCAGCGTGAGGTTCGGCTCCTCGGCCCACCACTGCCGCGCCCGCTCCATCTGCACCGCGGAGAAGTCGACCGCGGTCACCCGGACACCGGTTCGGGCGAGTGCCACCGAGGCGACACAGGTCGCGCTGCCCAGTTCCAGGGCTGTCCTGGGTGCGCCCAGGAACTCGGCGCCGGGGCCGTGGAACGGGTACTGGGTCCAGTGGACGCGGTCCGCCGCGGGCGCACCGCCGTCACCGGTGCCCGGCCAGAACGTGTCCCAGTACTCTGCCCGGGTCCGGTGCCCGGGCGGTCCGGCGGTCACGGTGCTGCTCTTCGCTCGAACGCCGCCTGCGTCAGCCATCCCCGAGCCCTCTTCCCTCGCGCCGGACGCCTCCGCTCAAGCCTGCCGCCATCGGCCGCGCCGTGTCACCGGTCCTGCACGGAGTGATGGCGCGTCACTGCGGCGTATACGGTGCTGGCGCGCCGTCAGCCTCGGGTGCCGCGCGCCCTGCCTCTCGCTCCGCAGGCAGTTGGTCGACCAGGGCGGCGTAGCCCTGCAGGGCCAGTCGCAGCGACTCGGTGTCGACGCCGGGGCGCTCGACCAGGGCCCGTAGGCGTCGGCGCCGGTCCTCCAGCGTGTGGTTCAGCGCGGTGATGGCGCGGCCGGACAGCTCGTCGGCCCGCCGGACCGCGGCGCGCGGGTCGTCGACGAAGCCGGCTCGCAGCGCGGTCCACTCGGCCGCGAGCACCTCGGCCGGCGGTTGGCCGGGCGAGGTCACGGGCGCAGGCGCAGGCTCGGGTGCTGGTGCTGGTGCTGGTGCTGGTGCTGGTGCTGGTGCTGGTGCGGACGCCGGAGCTGGTGCGTTCGTGGGTGCCTTCGTGGGCGGGGCGGGCGGGATGTCCGTCATGACTGCTCCTCCTGGTTCTCGTCTGCGACGCTGTTCGTCCGGGGCCGGCGTCCGGGGCCGGCGCCCGGGGCGGCGTCCGGGGGCTGACCCGCGGTCCGCTCAGGCCCTGCGCGCCCGGCCGCCGGTGGTCACCGGCCCGCGGGTGCTCCAGGGGCGGCCGGGGCGGCCCCGCACGGTCGTCTCCCGCGGACCGCGGGCCGGCTCGTGCAGGACCACCGCCAGACCCAGCCCGCGCAGCCCGAGCAGCGCGCCGCGCAGTTCCTCGGTGGTGACCTGACGGGCCCGGGTGCGCTCCACCGTGGCGAGTGCGGAACGGTAGGCGGCCAGCTGCCGGGCGAAGTCCACGGAGAGGGCTTCCTCCCGCTGCTCGCGCGGGTAGCCGGCCCGGTCGACCAGGTCGGTCACCAGCTGGTGCATCTCCTCGACCGCGCGCGGCGGATCCGCCACGAAGAGCACCTGGAGGCCGCGGAACTCGTCCAGCGCCAGTTCCCGCTCGGCCGGGCCGGGCGCGGTGATCGGCAGCCGGCGGTGCCGGGCCAGCCGCTGCTCCAACTCGTCCTCCGTCCGGCTCACGGCGCCGCCGTTGCGGGCGAGTTCACGGTCGTACTCGGAGCCGAAGCGGGTTCGCAGCCGGCTGGTTCGCATCCGCGGAATGGCCAGGGCCACGCCCGCCGTGATGAGCAGAACGGCCATGCAGAGCAGTGCCGCGTACATGGATCTCACGCTCCCTTGCCTTGATCGGGTTCGCGGTGATCAGGCCGCCCGGTCGTGGTGTTCCTCGACGTGTTTCTTGAAGTCGTGCAGGTCGTCGATCACCCGCCGGTCGACGAAGCCGAGCGCCTCGGCGACGCGTTCACGTACGCCGTGCGCCTCGATGTCCAGTTGCAGCATCAGCCGGGTGGTCGACTGGTCGATCCGATGGAACGTCACCACCCCGGTCTCCCGGGACGAGCCGGCCTCCGAGCTCCAGGCCACGCGACGGTCCGTCTCGACCTCGGTGGTGTGCGCCTCGAACTCCCGCCGACCGCCGGCGGTGTCGACCACCCAGGTGCTGGCTCCCGGGCCGGCGCGGTGGGCGCTCACCACGCCGCGCATGAAGCGCGGGAACTCCTCGAACCTGTTCCACTGCGCGTACACCTCGGGCAGCGGCGCGTTGACCTCGACGGACTCCTCGATCCGAGTCATTTCTCCTCCTCCACGAGTCTGCGGCCGCCGGTCCTGACAACCGCCCTGTCGCTCGCCTGCCCCGCCCCCGGCGCCGTATGCACCCGCGCATCCGGGCGTTCAGCCGTCCGGGCGTCCGGTCGGGTTGCGGGCTGCAGGCCCGGGCCCCGGCTCAGGGCTCGTCGTAGTAGCGCCGCTCCTCGACCACCTCGTCCGCTCCCGCGCGCCCCACGAAGCGCCTGCGCCGGTACACGCTTCCGTAGACGACCAGGCCGAGCAGTCCGGCGGCCATCAGGACCCAGCCCACCACGGGCACGTCCACCCCGGACATGTGCCAGTCGACCCCGAACGCCAGCACGGCACCCAGCGCGAACAGCAGAATGCAGCCTCCGATACCCATTGCTCTCTCACTCCTCGTCGGTAGGGACCAGACTGCGGATGCCCGCGATCCGCCGTCCGACACCCGCGTCCGTCACGCGCCCGGCGGGTGAGCTGACGGCACGTCATGCGCAGGCTGCCAGGAATGCCCGACCGAAACCCGGGCAGGCGATGGTCGTCACCAACTCGGAGGTGTTTCACCATGGTTCCTCTTCTGCTCGTGCTGCTTCTGACGCTTCTCCTGTTCGGCATCGGGTTCGCCGTGAAGATCCTCTGGTGGGTCGCCATCGTGCTGCTGGTGGTGTGGCTGCTGGGCTTCGTCGCCCGCGGGACCGGTGCATCGGGCAGTCGGGGCCGCTGGTACCGCTGGTGATCCGTCCCGCCGGCAGGCGGGCCGGACGCCGTAGGACGGAAGGCCGGTCCGGCGAACCGGACCAGGCACCGCCTCATGACATGAGAGGGAGACCCCATGAGCGCCATCGACATCTGGGCCTACCGCACCACCGCCGGGTACGCTCCCGGCGCGGATCTGACCGGCTACCACGTCGAGGCCACGGACGGTCACATCGGCAGGATCGACAAGCACTCCGGGGCGGTCGGTGCCGCCTTCCTGGTGGTGGACACCGGCCCGTGGATCTTCGGCAATCGCGTCCTGCTCCCCGCCGGCACCGTCCTGCGGGTCGACGAAGAGGACAAGAAGGTCTATGTGGACCGCAGCAAGCACGAGATCAAGGCCGGCCCCGAGTTCGACCCGGGCGCTCATGACGTGGACACCGGCTACCGCGAGAAGTACGGCGACTACTACGCCCGGTTCTACGGCGGCCCGATCGTCTGACCACCGGCCGCACATGACGGTGGCGGGCCCACCACCCTCGCGGTGGTGGGCCCGCCACCGTCATGTGCGCTCCGAGGGCAACCGCCGGTGGCCGGATGGACCGGCGCTCCGTCAGCCGGCTGCTCCGCGGTGGCCGGCGGAGGTCCTCGCGCCGGAGAACAGCCGGCCGAGGTGGTACTGCAGGACGTCAACGGCGTCGTTCGCCGTGCGCTGCCCGAGCAGGACGCTGAGGCCGAGGCCGGCGGAGGCGGCCAGTAGGACCACGGCCTCCTGGCGCGCGTCCAGGCGAGGGTCGGTGTCACCGGCCCGCTGGGCGGCGGTGAGTTGGCCGACCAGGAAGTCCTCCATCTCGTCTGGCGCCGCGAGGAACGACTGGCCCGCGAGGGCGGGGTCGGTGACGGAGAGCACCGCGTACGCGGTGTAGACGAGGTGGAAGGTCCGGCCTTCCGCGTCGGTCGGTACGGCTTCGAGCAGGACCGCTTCGACGATGTCGCGCGGGGCCGTCGATGATCCGGCCGCCCGGACCCGGTCGCGGACCCGCTCGCCCATGCGCACGGCCAGGCGGGTGAGCGCGGCGAGGAGCAGCTGCTCCTTGGTGTCGAAGTAGTACTGCACGAGCCGCACCGAGACGCCCGCCTCGGTCGCGACGGACCGCAGGGTGACGGCGTGCAGTCCGCTCTCTGCCGCGGTGCGGAGCAGCGCGTCGATGATGTGGGCTCGGCGCTCCTCGTGGTCGACCAGCTTCGGCATCGGATTCTCCGGGATTCCCCTCGAATATTTTTGTGGTACAAACATACCATCAAAAGTTGGCTGTTCGGTGCCAGGGGAGGGGCCATGACCAGGACGAGCGTCGGACGCTTCGTCAGCGAGGAAGCGCGGACCAAGTACCTTGCGGCATATGACCGCGCGATGGACCTGTGGCCGGACCCTCGTCGGGAGCTCGATGTCGAGACCGCCTACGGCACTGTCCGCGTCCACCACTACGGGTCGCGGACCGGCGAGCCGATCGTGCTGCTGCACGGCCACGCCGGTCACGCGTCCAACTGGTACCCCCAGATCGCCGCTCTGGGGGAGCACCATCCCGTCTATGCGATCGACACCTTGGACGACCCCGGCCGCAGTGTCCAGCGGGTGGTCGCCGTCGGATCCGAGAAGAACGCCGCCTGGCTGGGCGAGGTCTTCGCCGGTCTCGGCCTGGAGCGGATCCACCTGGCCGGCCTCTCCTACGGCGGCTGGCTGGCCCTCAACCAGGCCATCCATGCGCCCGAGCGCCTCGCGTCGGTCGCGGCGCTCGACCCGGGCGGCATCGAAAAGGTGCCTGCCCGGTTCTACGCGCACATGATCGGCGGTCTCCTCGGCCTGCTCGCCCCGAGGCCGCTGCGTGCGAGGCTGGGACGGCTGCTCGCCAACCCCGCACTCAGCTCGCCGCCCGAGATGATCGCGCCCCTGATGCTGGGGATGCGCTCCTACAAGCCGAACACCCGCCCGGCGGCCAGGCCCTTCACCGACGAGGAGCTGAGCTCCATCAAGCTGCCCGCCCTCGTCCTGCTCGGCAGCCGCAGCGCCCTGGTCCGCCCGCGCCAGGCGCTGGAGCGGGTCACCGCGCTGATCCCGGGAGTCCGGGCCGAGATCGTGCAACGGGCCGGCCACGGACTCAACCTGGAGCAGCCGGACCTGGTCAACGCCCACCTGCTGCGGTTCCTCGCCGCCCACGGGCAGTAGCCGCAGCTCGGCCCGCAGGCGTGGCTCAGTCCGCCGGCGGCGCCGCTCAGGCCAGGCCGAGCTGGGCGGCGATGACGGAGCCCTCCGCGTAGCAGTCGAAGCGCTTGATCTTGCCGTCGACCAGCTCGAACACGTCGCAGCACGGGGCGTCCATGCGCTTGCCGGTGGGCGGGACGGTGCCCGAGGGCAGTTCGAGCGGGCCGAGGTGGGTGCCCTGCAGGCGCAGCTGGACGACGACCACGTTGTCGACCACGTAGAACCGGCCGAGCTCGCGGTGCATGTCGGGGAACGCCTTCGCGTAGACCTCGACGGTCTTGCCCAGCTCCGCCGCGCCCTGGTAGGTGAGCGGGATGGACTCGTCGGTGAAGGTCCCGTCCTCGGTGAAGGCCGCGACCCAGCCGGCGACGTCCTTGTCCTCGGCGGCCTGGTAGGCGTGGCGGATGATCTTCTCGTTGTCCAGTGACATCTCGGTCCTCCTGGTCCCGGCCGCGCAGTGGCGGCGAGGTGGCGCCGATGGCCCCGAAGGGGCGGCGCCCTTCTGGTATTCACTTTAACCTTCAAGTCATGGCTGCGCGCAAGAGCCAGGAAGGACTGGATGAATCGAGCCGCTCGCGGCGGTCAGCGCGCGGGGGAGTCGATGCGCTGCAGGATGCGCTCGGCGTCCTGGCCGAGGCGGCGCAGGCGTTCGCCGGACAGGTTGTCCACCACGAGGCGGCGGACGTGGGCGACGTGACCGGGCGCGGCCGACTCCAGTTTGCCCAGCCCGGCGGGCAGCAGGATGGCGTTGGTGAACCGGCCGTCCGCCGGGTCCGGTTCGCGGCGGACGTAGCCGCGGCCCTCCAGGCGCTTGACCAGGTGCGACAGCCGGGACAGCGAGGTGCTGGTGTGCTCGGCCAGCGTGCTCATCCGCAGGGTCAGCTCGGGGGCGTCGGAGAGCATCGCCAGCGTCATGTACTCGACCATGCTCAGCTCGGCGTCGCGCTGCAGCTGGGCATCGATGGCCCAGGGCAGGCGGGTGATCAGGCGCACCACCGACATCCAGGAGTCCAGTTCGGCCGGGCTGAGCCACGGCTCGGCGGGCTCGTCCGCCTGCGGCGCCTGGTCGGAGGTGGTCATTTCGAGAGCGTATCAGCCCCCTGTCGCGGGTGGCACGGGCTGCTCGGCGCCGCCGCCGTCCCCCGCCCGCACTTGAAGGCTCAGGTGATCCGAAGAGTGATGCCGGTGAGGATGAGGGTGATCCCGGCGAGGAACTGCTCGCGGTCGTCGTGCTCGCGCAGCTCGTCCGCGACGGCCCGGGTGAACGGGTACTCCTCGGGGTCGAGCTCCTTCCACGCCTCGGATGCGGCGTCGAGGAACGCGCTGCGGTCCGCGCTGGGCCCGAGAACGCGGCCGTTCGCGGCGTTCTGGCCGGCGGCGCCGAGGATGTAGTGCATCAGGGCGGAGGTCGCCGTGAACCGGCTGCCCGCGGGCACGCCCAGCGCACTGACCTGGCGGCCGATGCTCTCGAAGATCCGCGGCGCCACCGACTGCGCGGGGCAGCGGGAGAACTGGGTGGCCAACTGGGTGGCGAGCCAAGGGTGTTCGTCGATCGCGTCGAAGAGGCCGAGTGCGACGGCGTGGATCTCCTCCTGCGGCGACTGCGTGGGCCCAGTGGGCCCGGTGGGCGCCGTGGCCAGTGCCGCGGTGACGACGGCGTCGGTCGCGGCGTCGAGCAGCTCGCCCTTGTTCGCCACGTGCCAGTAGATCGCCCCGGGGCCGGTGGCGAGGCGCTCGGTCAGCGCGCGGAAGGTCAGCCCGCCCTCGCCGGCCGCGTCGAGCAGCTCGACCGCGGCGCCGACGATGCGCTCGCGGGTGAGCGGGTTCTCTCGTCGCTCCGGGCGACGCGTTCTGGTGGCCACCAGGACATCCTGGCACAGCTCTGGAACATTGTTCCAGCTTGACATCTCTGGAACGCCGCTCCAGGCTGATTGTGGAACAGCATTCCAGAGATGGGAGCCCCCATGACCCCGCAGGTCACCACCCCGCACGTCACGATCATCGGCGCCGGCCTCGGCGGGCTGACCCTCGCCCGCGTCCTGCACGTCCACGGCATCACGGCCACCGTCTACGAAGCGGAGGCCTCGCCGACCGCCCGCACGCAGGGCGGAATGCTCGACATCCACGAGGACAACGGCCAGGCGGCGCTCCGGGCGGCGGACCTGACGGACGAGTTCCGCGCCCTGGTCCTGGAAGGCCGCGAGGCGACACGGGTCCTCGACCCGGACGGCACCGTGCTGCTCGACGAACCCGACGACGGCACCCGGGGGCGCCCCGAGGTGCAGCGCGGCGAGCTGCGACGGATCCTGCTCGACTCGCTGCCCGTCGGCACCGTCCGCTGGGGCCACAAGGTCAGCGGTGTCCGGGCCCTGGACGGCGGCCGCCACGAGGTGGCCTTCGCCGACGGCAGCACCGTCGTCACCAGCCTGCTGGTCGGTGCGGACGGCGCGTGGTCGCGGGTCCGGCCGCTGCTCTCCGACGCCACCCCCGCGTACGTCGGCACCTGCTTCGTCGAGACCTATCTGTTCGACGGCGACACCCGGCACCCGGCCAGCGCGAAGGCCGTCGGCGGCGGGGCGCTGTTCGCACTCGCGCCGGAGAAGGGGATCCAGGCCCACCGGGAGAGCGGCGGGACCCTCCACACCTACGTCACCCTCAACAAGCCGCAGGAGTGGTTCGCCGGCATCGACTTCACCGACCCCGCCGTGGCCACCGCGCGGATCGCGGCGGAGTTCGACGGCTGGGCGCCGGAGCTCACGGCGCTGATCACCGCGGGTGAGACCGCGCCGGTCCTGCGGCCCATCCACTCGCTGCCGCTCGACCACCGGTGGGACCGCGTGCCCGGGGTGACCCTGCTCGGCGACGCCGCCCACCTGATGCCCCCCTCCGGCGAAGGCGCCAACCTCGCGATGTACGACGGCGCCGAGCTCGGCAACGCGATCGCCGCGCATCCCGACGACGCCGAGGCCGCACTGCGCGCGTACGAGCAGGCCCTGTTCCCCCGCAGCGCCGCCGCCGCGGCCGACGCCGTCGACGTCTTCGGGCTCGTCTGCGGCGACGGCACCGCACCCCGCGGCCTGATCGCCCTGCTCACCGGAGCCGCGTAGCCGGCCCCTCGTGACGTCGCGGTCCGTCCTGGTACTGCCGTTCCCAGGAAAACGCGACCACTGGCCGATGCCCTCCGCTCGGCCAACCCTGGAGGCATGACGAACACACTCATCACCGGCGCCAACAAGGGTCTCGGCCACGAGACCGCCCGCCGGCTGATCGCCGCCGGGCACGCCGTCCACCTCGGGGCCCGTGACCCCGAGCGCGGCCGGCGGGCCGCCGAGGAGCTCGGCGCGCACTTCGTGCAGATCGACATCACCGACGACGCCTCCGTCGCCGCCGCGGTCACGACGATCGCGGCGGCGGGCGGCCTGGACGTGCTGGTGAACAACGCCGGCATCGAGCCGCGCCACCCCGACGGCGCCTTCCTCGACCCCGCCGAGGTCACCGCCGACCTGGTGCGGACCGTGTTCGAGACGAACGTCTTCGGCATGGTCCGGGTGCTGCACGCCTTCCTGCCGCTGCTGCGCCGCTCGGCGAACCCGGTCGTGGTCAACGTCAGCAGCGGCCTGTCCGCCACCGCGGCGCTGGCCGACCCGGCGGCGCCGGAGCACTTCTACCCGGACCTCGCCTACCCGGCCTCCAAGGCCGCGGTGAACATGCTCACCGTCCAGTACGCGAAGGCGTACGGCGACGTGCGGATCAACGCCGTCGACCCGGGCTTCACCGCCACCGACCTGAACCACCACGCCGGAACCCAGACCGTGGAGCAGGGCGCCGAGGCCATCGTGCGGATGGCGCGGATCGGCGCCGACGGCCCCACCGCCACGTTCAGCAACGCCGCCGGTCCGCTGCCCTGGTGACCCGGCCCGCGGGCGGCAGGCACTCCCGCGCGGTGGCGCTCCTGCACGGGGGTCGGCCAACTGCTGGGTCGGATGGGGTCGTTGAGAGGGGTAGAGTGCCAGCGGTCGCACCCGCGACGCCGGCACTGGAGGGGGAGGACGTTGTCCGACGAGCATGGTGCGGATGAGCAGTGGTTGGACCTGGCGGACGCCGTCTCGCTGCTGCGGCAGCAGATCGCCGAGGCCCAGCGCCGGGTCGCGGATCCGACGGGTGGCGGTGACCAGGGGGTGCTCTTCACGCTGGGGGAGATCACCGTCGAGCTCGGGCTGGAGCTGACCCGCAGTACGGGGGTCGACGGCGGGCTGCGGTGGAGCGTGATCAGTCTCGGGGGGAAGAAGGAGCGCGGGTCGACGGACACCCACAAGCTGACGGTGAAGCTGGCCCCGCACGGGCCCGGGGGCGCTTATGCGGTGGACATCAGCGATGAGGAGTAGCACGTCAGGGCGGTTGCCGAAGTAGCCGGGGGAGTGGGGGAGGTCTGGTGGAGCTGGATCGCCGGGTGCTGATCCGGGTGACGCGACTGGTGGACGGGGTGAAGAGGACCGGATTCGGGTCCGGGTACCTGGTCGCGCCGTGTCTGGTGCTGACGGCCGCTCACGTCCTGGACAACCGGGATCCGGCGGCCGAGGATCCGGTGCGGGTGAGCCGGCCCGACGTCGATGGACGGGAGTACTCCGCGGCCGTGCGCTGGCACCGCAGGGACGACACCATGGACGCCGCGCTGATCGAAGTCCGGGACGGTCAGGACTGGGCTGTCCCGTGGTCGCTCGGGGGTCTGGACACCAAGCCGCCCCAGCGGTACGGCCGGCTCATCGGCGCCCGCCCCCACCCGGTCGGCTCGACCGGCTTCCCCAGCATGCAGAAGGATCCTGACGGCGACCGGCGCCTGGGCGAGCAGCTGACCGGCCGCATCGCCCCGGGAACCGGTGCCCTGGCCGGCCACTACGAGATCACCAGCACCGACCCCACCCCCGGCACCGGCGGGAGCCTGTGGGCGGGCATGTCCGGTGCCGCCGTCCTCGCCGACGCCGGCTCGGGCGACGACCTGCTCTGCGGCGTCGTCCACGGCGACCGCCGCGCCGGGACCGGCGCGCGCCTGACCGCCACCACTGCCGCCGCTCTCCTCACCGACGAGGACTTCTGCACCGTCATCACCGAGGTCACGGGCTGGCGTCCCCTCCTCGAACCCGTCGAGCCGGCCCCGCTGCTCGCCCCCGCCGCCGTCGACCGCGACCTCGGCTCTCCCGCCGCGCTGCTGCGCGCGGGCGCCGAAGCCGTCGCCTTCCACGGCCGCGAGACCGAACTCGCCGAGCTGCAGGCCTGGTGCGAGAACGGGCGCGACACCTTCTCGCTACGGGTCGTCACCGGGCCCGGCGGACAGGGCAAGTCCCGCCTCGCCCGCGAGCTCACCCGCACCATCGGGGAGCTCACCCCGCCTCCTGGCGACCCCACCTGGGTCACCGGACACCTGCGCTCGGACCTCACCGGCGGTCCTGGTCCGGACGGGCAACCGCCCGACTTCACCACCCTGGACACCTCCCACCACCTGCTCCTGGTCGTCGACTACGCCGAGACCCGCCCTCAGCTGCTTCATCGGCTCGTCACCCAGCTGCACCGCTCCCGCCACCGGGTGCGGCTGCTGCTGCTCGCGCGTGCTGACGGCGACTGGCGCGAGGGCTCCGTTCAGGCGGACGCCGCCGTGCGGGACCTCCTCGGACAGGCCCCTGTCATCCCGCTCAACCCGCTCATCCCCACGGACCGGTGGAACGCCTTCCGCCGCGCCGCCGACGACCTCGCCCGCCTGCTGCCGCGGATCGACGCCTTGCCCGCGCACGACTGGTTGTCCCTGGCCTACACGCTCCGCCCTCCGGCCGATGTGCACGAGGACGGCTACGGCAACGTCCTCACCCTGCAACTGGCCGCCCTGGTCGAGCTGCTGCAGCACGGACCTCGGCCCGTCGAGGTGGCTGCCGGCACCGAGCCGGAGGAGGTCCTGCGCAGACACGAGCGAGCGTTCTGGGTGCGCAGCGCAGGTTCGCCTGATCACCAGCTCGGCCTGAGGCCCAAGGTCCTGGGTGGCGCCGTCGCCATCGCCGTGCTGTGCGGGGCCGACAGCCCGGACGAAGCGCTTCAGGTGATCGCCACGCTGCCCGGTCTGTCCGCCGACAAGAGGGAATCGGCTGCGGACTGGCTTGCCTCCCTGTACCCCGCCGATGGAGCGAACCGCTACTGGGGATCCCTCCAACCCGACCGAATCGCCGAGTACCACGCGTCCGAGGCTCTCAGGGAGGGCGCCGTCGCGCTGCCCGCCCTCCTCGCAGCGGGTTCTGCCACCCAGCAGTCCCAGGCCGTCACTGTCCTGGTGCGCGCCGCCATCGCCCATTACAACGCCGCCCGCACCGACAAGAGCGACCGCGTCCTGAAGACCCTCGATGCGGCCCTGGACAGCACCCCACTCGACCACCAGGCCCTGCTGACCGCCACCGACGCGCTCCCGTACCCCTCCCGCGTCACCGCGCCCTTCGCGCTCAAACTCACCACCGCCCTCACCCAGGAGCTGCGGGAGCGCGCGGCCGTCGACCCCGCTGCCCACGAGCCCAGCCTCGCCGCGGCGCTGTCCAACCTCGGCAACCGGTGGGGAGAGGTGGGGCGGCGCAAGGAGGGCCTGGCCGCGGAGCAGGAGGCGGTGGCGATCCGGCACAGGCTGGCGGCCGGCGACCCCGCTGCTTACGAACCCGCTCTCGCCCGTTCCTTGTCGAACCTCGGGGTCCAGCTGGCGGAGCTGGGGCGGAGCAAGGAGGCCTTGGACGCCGCTGTACGAGCGGTGGAGATCTACCGGAGGCTGGCGGACGGCAACGCTGCCGCCCACGAGCCCGAGCTTGCCCACTCGCTGTCGAACCTCGGCGTCCGGTTGTCGGATGCGGGGCGGCGCACGGAGGGCCTGAGCGTCACCGAGCAGGCGGTGGAGATCCGGCGCAGGCTGGTGGCCGATGACCGTGCTGCGTACGAACCCGCTCTCGCCGATTCGTTGTCGAACCTCGGTGCCCGGTTGTCGGAGGTTGGCCGGTACACGGAGGCTCTGGAGGCCGAGGAGGAGGCGGTGGAGATCCACCGGCGACTGGCGATCGGCAATCCCGCTGTCCATGAGCCCGACCTCGCGGCCTCGCTCTCGAACCTCGGTGCCTGGTTGTCGCAGGCGGGGAAGCGCGCGGAGGCACTGACCGCCACCGAGCAGGCGCTGGAGATCCACCGGAGGCTGGCCGGCGACAATCCCGCCGCCTACGAGCGTGACCTGGCCCGCTCGTTGTCGAACCGCGGCGTCCGGTTGGCGGAGGCGGGCAGGCGCGGGGAGGCGTTGGAGGACACCGAGCAGGCGGTGGCGATCTACCGGGGTCTGGCGGCCGGGATCCCCGCCGCCTACCAATCCGACCTGGCCCGCTCGTTGTCGAACCTCGGAGCCTGGTTGTGGGAGGTGGGGAAGCGCAGTGAAGCCTTGGCGGCCACCAGGCAGGCGGTGGGGATCTACCGGGGTCTGGCAGCCGGGGCCCCTGCCGCCTACGAGCCTGCGCTGGCCCGCTCGCTGTCCAATCTCGGTGCGCAGCTCGCGAAGTCGGGGTGGCGTGGGAAGGGTCTGGCGGCCGAACGGAGGGCGGTGGCGATCTACCAGGGCCTGGCGGCCGACAGTCGCGCAGCGCACGAGCCCGATCTGGCGCGCTCACTGTCCAACCTCGGCGCTCACCTGGCGGATCTGGGGCAGCAGGCGGAGGCCCTGAGCGTCACCGAGCGGGCGGTGGCGATTCGGCGCAGGCTGGCGGAGGGCAGTCCGGCCGTTCACGAGCCCGACCTTGCGACCGCGCTGTCCAATCTCGGCAATCATCTGTCGGCGGTGGGGCGGCACGGGGAGGCGTTGGAGGCCGAGCAGCAGGCGATGGCGATCCGGCGCAGGCTGGCGGAGGGCAGTCCGGCCGTTCACGAGCCGGATCTTGCGCACTCGCTGTCGAACCTCGGCAATCATCTGTCGGCGGTGGGGCAGCGTGGGGCCGCGTTGGAGGCCGAGCAGCAGGCGGTGGAGATCTGGCGCAGGCTGGCGGCCCACAACACTGCCGCCTACGAGCCCGATCTCGCCCGCTCGTTGTCGAACCTCGGTATCCGGCTGTCGGCAGCGGGGCTGCGCAAGGAGGCTCTGGAGGCCACCCAGGAGGCGGCGGGGAGGTACCGGCAGCTGGCAGCCGGCAATCGCGCCGCCCATGAGTCCGACCTGGCGCGCTCGCTGTCCAACCTCAGCGTGCACCTGGCGGACCTGGGGCCGAGCGCGGAGGCCCTGAGTGTCATCGAGCAGGCGGTGAAGATCTACCGCAGGCTGGCTGCCCGGCATCCCGAGGTTTACCAGCACCCCCTGGCGACCTCGCTGTCCAACCTGGGCACCCGATTGGCGGAAGCGGGGCGCTCTGCGGAGGCCCTGACCGTCACCGAGCAGGCGGTGGACATCCAACGAGGGTTGGCGGCCGGCAACCCCGCCGTCCATGAGCCCGACCTCGCCACCGTGCTGACCAACCTCGGTGTCCGATTGTCGGAGGTGGGGCGACTCAGGGAGGCCTTGGCCGCCGATCAGCAAGCGGTCGAGCTCTGCCGGCCGCTGGCGGCCGACAGTCCCGCTGCCCACGAGCCCAATCTGGCCCGTGCGCTGGCGCACCTCGGCGTTCGGTTCTCGGCGGTGGGGCGGCATGCGGAAGCTCTGGAGACGGTGCAGCAAGCGGTGAGGGTCTACCGCCGGCTGGCGGCCGACGAGCCCGCCGCTTACGAGCCCGCCCTGGCGACCTCACTGACGAATCTCGGTGTAGGTCTGGCGACCGTGCGACGGCATGCAGAGGCCCTGACCGCCACCGAGCCGGCGGTGCGGATCCAGCGCCGGCTGGCGGCCGACAATCCCGCCGCCCACGAGCCGCAGCTGGCCCGTTCACTTTCCAACCTCGCCCTCCGGTTGTCGGAGGCGGGGCGGCACGAGCAGGCGCTGACCGCCACCCAGCAGGTGGTGGAGCTGTACCGGCAGCTCGCAGCCGGCAACCCCGCAGCCCACGAACCCGGCCTGGCCCACTCGTTGGACAACCTCGGCGGGCACCTGGCTGCGGTGGGGCGACATGCGGAGGCCCTGGAGGCGGAGCAGCAGGCGGTGGAGCTGTACCGCCGGCTGGTCGAGGGCAGCCCCGCCCTCCGCGAAGCAGGCCTCGCCTGCTCGCTGTACAACCTCGGCGTCCGGCTGGCACAGGCAAAACGGCGCCCGGAGGCGCTGACCGCCACCGAGCAGGCGGTGGAGATCCACCGGCGACTGGTGGACGGCAATCCCGCCGTCCACCGGCCCGGCCTGGCCCGCTCGTTGCACAACCTGGGCGTCCTGCTGGCGATGGACCGGCGCCCGGAGGCCCTGGAGACGGAGCGTCAGGCGGTGGAGGTCTACCAGCGGCTGGCGGACGACGACCCCGCCGGCTACGAGCCCGACCTCGCCCGCTGCCTCTACACCCTCGGCTCCTGGTGGTCGGTGGTGGGGCGCCGCGCGAAGGCCCTGCCGCTCGCCGAGCAGGCGGTGGCGGTCTACCGCAGGCTGGTCGCCCGTGACCCCGCCCGCCACGAGGCCGACCTCGAAGGCGCGTTGACCCTCCTGGCGAAGGTCGAGGCGATGGCGGAGTGATCCCGGTAGCCGGCCCGCGAGGCCGTGGCGACCCGCTGTCGTCGCCGTATGCCCGAACCGATCGTGCCCAGCACGCGCCTGCACGCCGCCTGGCTGGAGACGCGTGACGACTGGGGTCCCGGCCGCCACGAGGACGGCTTCGGGCTGGGACCGTGCGACGACGTCGACTCGGCGGACGGGTTCGCGGCCTGGGTGGCGCAGTTGGCCGACGGGTCGAGGACTGTGGAGGGGGACGTACACGCAGGTGTGACGGTCAGGCACCGCTCGCGTGTCGCGCAGGACCCCACCCGACCGAACCTGCGCCAGGTCCACCTGCTCGGCCTGCCGGTCGGGGTCTGACGCACCAGGCCGGCGAGCCCCAGAGCGGCGAGCCCCCTGGCGGAGGTGCGCGCCTGGGCTGAGAGCCGACGCCAATCATGAGAGTGCACTTGCATGAGATCACTCTGTCGGACTAGTCTCATGAGAGTCAGCTCTCACGAAGGATCGGCCATGACAGCAAACGTGTCCGTCACGACTCCCACCGGCGGCGAGGTGATCGACCTCGGTCAGGCCCGGATCCGCATCCTGGAGGACGGCAGCACGACCGCGCACCGCCTCGGCGTCGCCGAGATCACCATCCCGCCGTACACCGCAGGCCCGCCCCAGCACCGCCACGCCCAGCACGACGAGGGCTTCTACGTGGTCTCCGGCACCGCCAGGTTCACCGTCGGCCACGAGCTGCACGAGGCGCCGGCCGGAACGCTGGTCATGGTCCCGCCGGGTGCCCCGCACACCTTCGCCAACCCGGGGGACCAGCCGCTGGTGATGATCAACACCTTCACGCCCGACCTCTACGTCCAGTACTTCCGGGACCTGGGCGACATGATCGCCGGCGGCGGAGCGATGACCCCGCCGGACATCGCCGAGGTGATGGGCCGCTACGCCACCACGCCGGTCACCGGCCCCGAGTGAGCGGCCCTGAGCGACCAGCTCCGAGTGACCGGCCCGCCGCGCATGCCGCGACCCCGGCACCGGCCCCGCCCGCGGCCGACCGCGAACCCAGCAACCCCCCCCGCCCCAAGAGCAGGAAGCCGACGCACATGACTGTCTCCAGCCCCGTCAGCACCACCCGCACCATCGATCTGCGCCACGGTCCGAGCGTCACGATCCAGGAGTTCGGCGAGAGCACGGACGGCACCGGCGTGCTGATGCTGCACGGCGGCGCCGGACCGCGCTCGATGGCCGGCTTCGCCGCCGGCATGTCCCGGCACGCCTACGTCGTCGTCCCGACCCACCCCGGGTTCGACGGCACGCCCCGCCCCGACGGGACCGACTCCGTCGCCGACCTGGCCACCGCCTACCTCGACCTGCTCGACGAGCTCGGGCTGCACGGGGTGATGGTGGCCGGCAGCTCCGTCGGTGGCTGGATCGCCGCCGAGATGGGCCTGCGCGACACCCGCAACCGGATCGCCGGCCTGGTCCTGCTCGGCGCCACCGGCATCACCCCCGAGCCCCCGCTGGTCATCGCGAACCCGGCCGAGATCGGCCCGGTCCGCACCGGCGAACTCGCCTTCCACAACCCCGCCCTGCGCCCCGACCCCGCCGCCCTCAGCGACGAGCAGAAGGCCGTCTTCGCCGCCAACCAGCGCACCCTGGCGCGCTACGCCGGTGATCCGTTCTGCCACGACCCGAAGCTGCGCGGCCGCCTGCACCGCGTCACCGTCCCGGTGCTGGTGCTCGCCGGGGAGCAGGACGGCATCGTTCCGCTCGCGTACGAGCGCGCCCTGGCCGACTCCTTCCCCCGTGCCACCTTCCGGCCGATCGCCGAGGCCGGGCACTTCCCCCACCTCGAGCAGCCGGGCGCGGTCTTCGAGGCCATCGGCGAGTTCGTCGACAGCGAGGTCAAGCCCGAGGACAGCTGAGCAGCTCGGCGAACCCAGGGGCCCCGAGCCCCGCGCGCTGAACCCCGCGCCCCGAAACCCCGAGCGCGGCGACCACACACGGCCCGGCTTGGCCCTCCCCTCGCGCGGCCAAGCCGGGCCGTGTGCGGTCGCCGCGGCCGAGACCGGGCGGGCCCGGTCTTTCCCTTCCTTCGCGTCAGCGGACGACGGCGAGCCCCACGCTCCGCTCCGCGCCCCGGGTGCCCCCGGTGCCGAGAGTGCCGAGGGTGTTCGTCCACGAGGTGTCGTCCTGCCGGCGCAGGCCGCTGGGCGACAGCCCCGTGCGGCGACGGCTGAGCGTGTCCGGGAGCGTCCTCGGGTTCGGTGCGACCATGCGTGCCATGCGTGCCAACTTCCTTGGTTCCGATCGGGGGCCCGGCGGACTCTCGATCCGCCGCCTCCGCGAGCCGGTCGCCTGCACCGTCGGCGTCGCGCTCTGTGCCGGTGGTCGGGGCGTCCGGCGACCATGCTGACGTTCCGGCAGGTCAGAGCACCAGGCCAAGCACCGGCCAGATATGGCCGGAACCCCAGTACAGTGATCCGACGTCAGCGGAAAGTGCGGTTTGTGGAGCGAGGACGTCGAAGTGAGCAGCCAGTTGGGTCCCCTGCTCCATGGGCTGCGGCGTGAGGCGGGACTGACGCAGGAGCAGTTGGCCCGGCGGTCCGGACTGGGGGTCCGGACCATTCACCGGCTGGAGACCGGCAAGCCCACGGACGCCCGGATGGGGACGGTGAAACAGGTCGCCCAGGCCCTGGCCGATGCCCTGGGACGCGATCGCGACGACGTCTGGCGGGACCTGCTGGCCGCGCGCCGCGACGGGGACGCCGCCGCCGAGGCCACCGGCGCCGCCCCCACGGCGCCGGCCCCCGAGGAAAGCGCAACCCCCGCCCCAGCCCCCGCCCCCGCGCCCGACCCGGTGCGGGTCGGCGTGCTGCCGCCCCGGGGTGCCCTGGCCGAGGTCGCCGAGTCGCTGGCACGCGACGTCCACAGCCGCTGGATACGCGAGGAGGAGCAGCGCCGGATCCACGACCCGTTCCCGCTGCCGCTGCGGTGGCGCTCGGCACCCGAGGGTCTGTTGGACCACTGGGGCAACATCAGCGGGGCGCTGCCCGGTGCCGCGCCGGTGCCGCTCTCCCTGGACGGCGGTCTGGCCCAGGTGACCGAGGTCTACCGGCGGATCGGCTCCGGGCGGCTGGTGGTGCTCGGCCGGGCCGGGTCCGGCAAGACCGTCCTGATGCTGCGCTTCGTCCTCGACTACCTGGCGGGCCGCACCGACGGCGATCCGGTGCCGGTCGTCTTCAGCATCGGATCGTGGGACCCGACCGCCACCGCGCTGCGCGACTGGCTCATCGAACGGCTGCTGCGCG
The DNA here is from genome assembly GCF_035976515.1 of Kitasatospora sp. NBC_01302. Classification (NCBI taxonomy): domain Bacteria; kingdom Bacillati; phylum Actinomycetota; class Actinomycetes; order Kitasatosporales; family Streptomycetaceae; genus Kitasatospora; species Kitasatospora sp. NBC_01302. The sequence goes on along the minus strand of NZ_CP108404.1, from coordinate 641,572 downwards.
ACCACCCGAACCTCGCCGCGCGCACGCCGGGCCGCCTGACCCTGGCGGCCTCGCTGGTGGACGCGGGCTGGATCCTGCCGGTGCTGGACGGCTTCGACGAGATCGCCCACGGCCTGCACGGGGCCGCCCTGCGGGAACTCAACGCGATCTCGCTGCCCCTGCTGCTGACCAGCCGCACCGAGCAGTTCGCCGACGCCGCCGCGACCGAGGTGCTCAGGAAGGCCGCCGGCATCGAACTGACCGACCTGACCACCGACGACCTGGTCCACTACCTGCCGCGGACCGCGCGCCCCACCGCACCGGGCCCGCGCTCGGGACCGGCCGCGACCGTCTGGGATCCCGTGCTGGACGGGCTGAGCAGCAGCCCGGACAGTCGCTCCAGCGCCAACCTCGCCACCGTGCTGAGCACCCCGCTGATGGTGCTGCTGGCCCGGACCCGGTACAGCGACGTCCCGGGACAGGACTCGGCCGTCCTGCTGGACAGCGCCCGCTTCCCGACCCCCGAGGCCCTGGAGGAGCACCTGCTGGCCGGCTTCGTGCCGACCGTCTACCGCCGGCGGCCCAAGGCCCCGGCCGGCCCCGGACGCCCGCACCGCGGGTGGGAGCCGGAACGCGCCCGGCACTACCTGGGCTACCTCGCCAGGCACCTCGACCGGCCGGAGCAGCGCGACCGCCAGGACCTGGCGTGGTGGCAGCTCTCCGGTTCGCTGAGCCTGTTCTCGCGCATCCTCGCCGTCGTTCTGGCCTGCTCCCTGGTCACGGCCGCCTCCGGCTTCCTCGTCTCCGCGGCCGTGCACCTGATCAGCGGTCACGGTGCGGCGTCGGTGCTCCGTGCCGACCTGGCGGACGCCCTTCTGTTCGGCCCGACGGTCGGGCTCGCCTTCGGGGTGATCTACGGGACCATGGCCACCCTCAGCGGCAACGCGTTCGAACCCTCCCGCATGCGGCCGAGGCTCCCCGGCCGCGGCCGAGGGGCCGGCGGCGCCCAGCCGCGCAGACTCCGCACCTCGTTCTGCGTCGGACTCCTGGGCGGCTGCACGGTGGGAGCCGGCTACGGCCCGGCCCGCCTGGTGGCGCAGGAGCACTACGGGACCCTGCCGGCCGGCGGGACGGCGATCCGGGCCATGCTGGTCGACTCGCTCCTGTTCGGGCTCCTCTTCGGAGTGGCGGGCGCGCTGGTGCTCACCCTGATGGCCGCTCTGGAGACACCGCTGGATCCCGGCTCCGCCGCCACCCCGGCGGACCTGCTGGCCGTCAACCGCGGCACCGTGGTCCGCCAGGCGCTGCTCTTCCTGCCGCTGCTCACCCTCGCGATCACCTTCGGCGGCCGGCTGATCGCGGACCTGTTCCAGGGTTTCCTGGGCCCGCTCAGCTGGCACCTGCTCCCGGGATTCGTGATCGGCGCCACCGGCGGCCTGGCGGGCGCGCTCTGCTACGCCCTGGCGCTGACCGCCTGGGGCCAGTGGGTGCTCTTCACCCGCATCTGGCTGCCGCTGACCGGCCGGCTGCCCTGGGCGACCGCCGCCTTCCTCGACGACGCCTACCACCGCGGAGTGCTGCGCCAGGTCGGGGCCGTTTACCAGTTCCGCCACGCGCGGCTCCAGAGCCACCTCGGCTCGATCCCCGGATCCGGCCGCCCCGCCCCGGCGCCGCTGCCGCCCGCCCGGGCCCCGGAGCGCGTCCGCTCCCGCTGAGGGAGGCGGGTGCGGGGCCGGGCTTCCTCCGGGACGGGGCTCCACCGGGATGGCATGGCGCAGGGGTGCGGCAGCAGGTGCCGCACCCCTGCGCTGTCGTCGCTCAGCAGATGCAGGAGACCGTCAGGGTGATGCTGGGGGGCGGGGGCGGCGAGTCGAGGTAGGGGGCGATCCAGGCGCTGATGGATTGCGCGCCGGGGCCGACCGTCCACCGCCAGCGCTGGTCGTTGCCGAGCGGGGTGCCGTCGCCGTTGGTGAGGGTCCAGTTGTTGTCCGGGTGCAGGCCGTCGGGGCAGATGGCGGTGACGCCGCTCGGCGAGCCGGTGACGGACACGGTCTCGGGAAGGGCGTCGGCCTGTGCGGGGCCGGCGAGGATGGCTGTCAGTGCCACCGCTGCCAGGCCCGTGCCGGCGAGTCGTCCGGGGCGCATGGATGTCCTCTCGCTGCGCGGCCCCTCGAATGGGGGCCGAGTGGTCAGATGCGTTGCCAGTGGGCTCCAGGCGCACGCCGGCTGCGCCGCACTCCACTCTTCTGCACCGGATGCGGGAGTGCCGGAAGTCGGCGGGGCGGTCGTGGCGGTCGTGGCTCAGGGCGTCCGGGTGTGGTGGTCCAGCAGGGTTCCATCCGTTCTTCCTGGTCACGGGCGCGCCCGACAGCCCGCACCGCTCCTTCCCGCAGATCACCGCCCAGGTCCACCTCGGCCTCGCCGAGGGCGACATGACGCCCGAGTCGCTGACGGGGCTCACCCGGGCCCTGGACGGCGCAGGAGTCGACCACACCTGCGAGATCTACCCCGGCACCGTCCACGGCTTCAGCATGGCCGACACCGACGCCTTCAACCCCGCCGCGCTGCAGCGCCACTGGGACCGCCTGCTCGCCCTGCTCGGCCGTACCCTGGCCGCCGAGCGGCCTGGTGATCAGTGCGGCCACGGCCGGTAGTCGGGACTGTCCACCCGGCCGGCCGGAGCCGCTCACCCCGGCGGCTGGCGGCCGGTGGTGCGGAGCCAGCGGGTCAGCACCGTCACCGTGGCGTGGTCGAGCTTGGCCAGGGTGCGCAGCACCGCGGTGTCGCCGACCTGCAGGGGGACGTCGGCGTCGGCCAGCGCGGTGGCGAGTTCGGCCCAGTTGACCGCGCAACTGTCGATCTGCAGGGTGTCGTCGGCGGCCGCCGGTTCCGCGTGGACGACCGGTGCACTCGCGTCGGCCGGGGGCGGTGCGGCCGGCGCGGACCAGGCGATGCGGGGGTCGGCGGTGCGGGGGAGAGGAGGATGGCTCACACGGTGATCAACGCCGCACGCGCCGGGGCGGCACGGCCGGGGGCGAGTCGACAGCCCCTCTGCGGGTGACATGGTCTTGACAGTGATTGCAGGCCACGGCCAAGCTCGCTTGTCGCCCGCACCTCACGCCAGTCCCGACAACGTTCGACGGGATCCATCATGAGCCCAGACACAGCGCGCGGTTCCGCGCGGCCGGCGGGGCCGCTGCTCGCCCTGCTCGCCGCTCTCCCCTTCCTCGGGATCCTCGGTGGCATCTTCTTCGCCAACCGCATGACGCCCTACGTCCTCGGGATGCCGTTCATCCTCTTCTGGATCGTCCTGTGGGTGGTCCTCAGCTCCGCGATCATGGCGCTGGTCTACCGGCTGGACCCGGCCAACCGGCAGCCCGCCGACCCTGCTGACTCCGCCGACCCCGCCAGCTCTGCCGTCGACCTCGCGGAGGGTGCGTCATGACCGCGCTGCTGGTGATCGCGGCCTTCCTGGTGCTGGCGGTCTTCCTGGGACTGCGGGCCCGGGGCGGCAAGGAGATGACGCTCGAACAGTGGTCGGTCGGCGGCCGGGGGTTCGGGAGCGTCCTGGTCTTCGTGCTGCTGGCCGGCGACATCTACACCACCTTCACCTTCCTGGGCGCCTCGGGCTGGGCGTACGGACAGGGCGGGCCGGCCTTCTACATCCTCGCCTACGCCGCGCCGGCGTACGTGCTCTCCTACTGGCTGCTGCCGGCGGTCTGGCGCTACGCCAAGCAGCACCGGCTGGTCTCCCAGGCCGACTTCTTCGCCAAGAAGTTCGACAGCCCCGCGCTCGGCGCCCTGGTCGCGCTGGTCGGCGTGGTGGCGATGGTCCCGTACCTGGTGCTGCAGCTCACCGGGATGGGCATCATCGTCTCCAGCGCCTCCTACGGCCACCTCTCCCCGCACACCGCACTGGTCATCGGCACCGTCGCGCTCACCGGGTACGTCACCGTCTCCGGCATCCACGGGTCCGCGTGGACCTCGGTGGTGAAGGACGCGATGATCCTGGGCGTCGTCGTCTTCCTCGGCATCTACCTGCCCGTGCACTACTACGGCGGCATCGGCGCGATGTTCCACCGGATCGACACCGTGAAGCCCGGCTTCCTGACGCTGCACCACAGCAGGCAGAGCCCGACCTGGTTCGCCTCGACCGTCCTGCTCTCCGCGCTCGGCTTCTACCTGTGGCCGCACACCTTCAGTGCCTCCTACAGCGCCAGGAACCCGCAGGTGTTCCGCCGCAACGCCGTCGTGCTGCCGCTGTACCAGCTGATCCTGCTCTTCGTCTTCTTCGCCGGATTCGCCGCCATCATCGCCGTGCCGGGCCTGAAGGGCTCCGACGGCGACCTCTCGCTGCTCCGGATCACGGTCAAGACCTTCGACCCCTGGTTCGTGGGCGTGGTCGGCGCCGCCGGACTGCTCACCGCACTCGTCCCCGGCTCGCTGCTGCTGATGGCCTCGGCCACCAGCCTGGCCGACAGCGTCTTCCGCCTGGCCCGGCCGCAGGCCGGTGACGAGACGGTCGCCCGGCTCGCCAAGGCGCTGGTTCCGGTGGTGGCGGCGGTGGCCCTGCTGTTCGCCTTCAACGGCGGCAGCACGCTGGTGAACCTGCTGCTGATGGGCTACGCCCTGGTCACCCAGCTCTTCCCGGCCCTGCTGCTCAGCCTGCCGACCCGGCGGCTGATCACCAAGCAGGGCGCGGCGGCCGGCATCCTGGCCGGTGTCGCCACCGTCGCCGCGGTCACGCTCACCAGCACCACCGTCGGCGGACTGCTGCCCGGCCTGCCGCAGCCGGTGAAGGACCTCAACGTCGGCGTCATCGCCCTGGCGGTCAACCTGGTCGTGCTGGCCGCCGTCTCCGCCCTCACCCGCGCCGGCGCCGCCCGGCCGGCCGTTCAACTCACGAACTCCTCGGCACCGTAACGCAGTGGTCGTCAAGGGGCCTCGGCCGAGGCCGTCACGGCCGCCGTGACCGGGGCTTCCCGGTGGCGGCCTCCCGGCGGCTGATGCAGGGTGATAATCGCTCACGGTCACTGACGGTGAGTATTCGTCACTTGATGTGCGGCCCGTTGGTAGCCGTCGAAGGAGAAGATCGTGAACGCTCGCAGGGCAGCCCGCACGGCCGTGGCCGCCGCGATGGTGGTGGGCCTCGGAGCACTGGCGGCTCCGACCACCTCGGCCCTCAGCCCCGCCGGCGGCGGCGACCACTGCAGGCGCCCCGACGACCATGCCGGCTGCCGCGGCCAGCAGGGGCCCACCGGTCCGACCGGTCCGCAGGGGCCGGCCGGCACGAACGGATCACCGGGGCCGACCGGCCCGACCGGCCCGACCGGTTCACTGGGGCCGACGGGGCCGACCGGGCCTGCGGGCACGAACGGATCACCGGGGCCGACCGGCCCGACCGGCCCGACCGGTTCACTGGGGCCGACGGGGCCGACCGGGCCTGCGGGCACGATCGGCGCGCTGGGGTCCGCCGGCCCGGCCGGTGCGCTGGGGCCGACGGGTGCGACCGGCCCGACCGGTTCGCACGGGCCGACCGGTCCGCGCGGCCCGACGGGCCCCACGGGCAGCGACGGTGCGACGGGGCCGACCGGTCCGACCGGTGCGCTGGGGCCCACGGGTCCGTCCGGCGTGGTGAAGGCCCCCGTGAAGGTGTTCAGCGCCATCACCCCGGTCCCTCCGGGCGGATCCGGCTACGCCATCGCCGGCTGTCCGACCGGAACGGTGCTCATCGCCGGCGGCTTCCAGTTCAGGAGCACGTCCTCCACTGGTCTGTCCGTGGTGACGTCCCAGGCGGTCGGAGAGACCTGGATCGTCTCGATGAACAACGCGTCGACCGAGGCGCGCTCCTTCCAGTCCCAGGCGATCTGCCTGCCGACCGGCTAGCGTCCTGTGCTGTACCGGCCTCCTCGGCCCGTGGCCGCCGCCCGGTAGGGGCGGAAGAAGGCGCGCAGCTCCTCCGCGTAGCGCTCGGGCTCCTCGAACGGTGCGAAGTGCCCGCCGCGTGCCGGCTCGCTCAGGTGCACGAGGTTCGTGGTGCGCTCGAGCCAGGCCCGCGGCGGGCTGAGGATGTCGCCGCCGAAGAGCGAGAAGCCGGACGGTACTTCGACCCGGCGGGTCAGCTGCGCGGGCGGGATCGCGGCGTTCGCGTGGTACATGCGCATCGAGGAGCCGATCGTCCCCGTGAGCCAGTAGATCATGACGTTCGTCAGGATCTCGTCCTTGGTGAAGCTCCGCTCGACGTCACCGCCGCAGTCGCTCCACGCACGGAGCTTCTCGACGATCCACGCGGCGAGCCCGGCCGGCGAGTCGGTCAGCCCGACGGCGGCGGTCTGCGGCTTCGTCCGGTGCATGGCACCGTAGGCCCCCTCGCCGGCGCCCCAGGCCGCGACCTCGGCGAACCAGGCGCTCTCCTCGGGCGTGGGCTCGGGCGCACCGCCGGCGAGGGCGGGCAGGCCCCCGTCCATGCGGTGGACGGCCACGACCCGATCGGGGTGGTCGAGCGCGAGGTAGCGGCTCACGTGGCTGCCGATGTCCCCGCCCGCCGCGCCGAACCGCGGGTAGCCGAGGACGTCCATCAGCTCGGCCCACAGACCGGCGACGGCGATGGAGTCGAGCGGCGCTCCGGTGGGGCGGTCGGAGTAGCCGAAGCCCGGCATGTCGGGGACGACGACGTCGAACGCGTCGGCGGGGTCGCCGCCGTGCGCGCCGGGATCGGTGAGCAGCGGGACGACCTTCGAGTAGCGCCAGAACGAGTCCGGCCACCCGTGGTTGAGGACCAGCGGCAGCGCGGGGCCGGCCGGTGCGACCGCCCGGGCGTGCACGAAATGGATGCCCAGGCCGCCGAGTCGGACCCGGAAGCGGGGCAGCCGGGCCAGCGCCTGCTGCTGCGCCGGCCAGTCGAACCCGTCCGCCCAGTAGTCGACGAGCTCGCGCAGATACCCGACGTCCGTGCCGAGCGCCCACCCAGCGTCCTCGGGCGCATCGGGCCAGCGCGTCGCACGCAGCCGCGTGCGGAGGTCCTCGAGCGCGGCGGGCTCGGTCTGCGGGGTGAAAGGCTCCAGGCGGTGCGCTGCGTCCGGCATGGCCCTCATGCTAGTGCCGCGTCAGGCAGCCTTCGCGCGACGGGGCGAAGGCTGCCTGACGCGGCACCACGGCTTGTCTGCCGCCCGGGCTGCCTGCAGGGCCGACCTCGCCGACGGGTCAACCGTTCCTCGGTGCCAGGTAATTCGCTGGTCAGCCCCCGGCCGCGCTTCCTAGAGTGAGCGCCTGGCGGCATCGCCGCCGTACCCCACCACTGCCGGGAGCGGATCACCATGCGCGTGCACTACCCCCGCACGCCGCACCTGCCCTGGTCGCCGGGGGCGGCCGCGGACGACGTGCGGGCCGGGAGCCTGTCCGCGCTGGCCGGGCGCGAGGTGGTGGTCACCGAGAAGCTCGACGGCGAGAACACCACGCTGTACCGGGACGGTCTGCACGCCCGCTCGCTCGACTCCGCGCACCACCCCTCGCGGGCCTGGGTCAAGGCCCTGCAGGGGCGGATCGGCGCGGCGATCCCGCCGGGCTGGCGGATCTGCGGGGAGAACCTGTTCGCCCGGCACTCGGTGGACTACCGCGAACTGGCCGGTTACTTCTACGGGTTCTCCGTCTGGGACGAGGCGGACCGGTGCCTGGACTGGGACGCGACGGTCCGCTTCCTGCGCGGGCTGGGCGTGCCGGTGCCCCGGGTGCGCTGGCGCGGCGTCTACGACGAACGCGCGCTGCGTGCGCTGCGGGTGGCTGCGGCGTGCGAGGAGGGGTACGTGGTCCGTACCGTCGAGGGTTTCCCGGGCGCCGAGTTCGGTACCCGGGTGGCCAAGTGGGTGCGTCCCGGGCATGTGCAGACCGGCACGCACTGGATGCACGCCGCGGTGGTGCCCAACGGACTCGGTCCGCAGGCCGCACTGTGGGCGGTGCGCGCGGGGGCGGAGCCCGAACTTCCGCGCCTGATCGCTGTGTTGGGGATCGCCGACGCCGTGGGGCGGGCCGGTGAGGCGGCGGCCGAGGCGGCGGCCGAACTCGACCTGCTCGGCCGCACCGGCGACGCCCGGCTCACCGGGGTGCTCGCCGCCGCCCTGGCCGACCGCCCCAGGGCCGAGCTGGCAGCGCGGTCGGCCCCGGTGCTCGGCCTGCCGTTGGCCCGCCGGGTGACCGACCTGATCGGTCTGCATCCGACCCTGCACCAGACCTGCCCGGACGAGGAGCGCCGCCGGGGCCTGGGCACCTTGGCGCTCTCCGCCGACCTCGGGGCGCTGCACGCGGTGGCGCGCGCGGTGCTCGCGGGACGGACCGACGACGCCGCCGCGCGCGGGGCCCGCGAGCAGGTGGACTGGTCCGCGCTGCACGCCGAGGAGGCCGGGCTGTTGGACCCGGACCCGTTCGCCGCGCCGCGCGCCGAGCTGCGCCACGCGTTCGCGGGGCTCGACCCGCTGGCCGCCGACCGCTGCTGGGCGCAGGCCCGGGAGGGCCTCGCGCACGGTCGGCTGGCCGGCGCCGCCGACGCGGTGGCGGCCACCTGGCGCTGGCGCGAGGGTCGGTTCCCGCACCTGGTGCAGCTGGTCGGCCCGGCCGGCAGCGGCAAGAGCACCTTCGCGGCGGCGCTGCCCGGCCCGGTGACCCGGATCTCGCTGGACGACCTGCGCACGGCCCGCGGCTCGCGCAGCGACCAGCGGGCCAACGCCGAGGTGCTGCGCGAGGGCCTGGAGCAGCTGGACGCCGCACTGGCCGCCGCGCGGGAGGGCGGCACCGTCGTCTGGGACGCCACCTCGCTCACCCACCAGCAGCGCGCCAAGGTGCACGCCGTCGCGCGACGCCGCGATGCGCTGCACACCCAGGTGGTGACCCTGGTCGACGAGGCCGAGCTGCTGCGCCGCAACGCCACCCGCGCCCACCCGGTGCCCGCCGAGATGCTCACCGCCCAACTGCACCGCTACAGCCCGCCCTACCCCGGCGACGCGCACCGCACCCGGTACCTGGCGGCCGACGGTACGGTCGCCGACGCGCTCGGCGGCCTGGCCGACCCGGATCCCGAAGGAGGCGGTGCCTGATGCGCACCAGCGAGCAGATCTACCACCAGGTCCGCTGGGACCCGCGGTTCGACCCGGCCCGTTTCGTCCTCGGGGTCAGCAGCCGCGCGGCCGCGCCCAAGCGGATCCCGCTGTCCTCCTTCGTGCCGGGCGGCGACGTGCCGTGGCACCGGGTGCTGTTCATCGAGGCGGACGGCGAGCCGGTCTGGGACCGGGCCATCGGCCTGGACGCGCTGGATTCCGCCACGGTGGGCCGGGTCCGCGCGCCCCGTCGGCTGCACCCGCCGTTCTTCACCGCGCGCACCCCGCACGTCTTCGAGCCGGGCGCCGGCTGGCGGCCCGGCACCCGGCAGGCCGAGCCGACCGGCACCTCGGTGCGGGTGCTGACCTGGAACACCCTCTGGGACCGCTACGACGGCGACCGGATCGACACCGCCCGCCGCCGTCCGCTGCTGCTCGCGGCGCTGCGCCGGGCCGAGGCCGACGTGGTCGCGCTGCAGGAGGTGGAGGCCGGGCTGCTCGACCTGCTGCTGGCCGACCCGTGGGTGCGCGCCACTTACACCCTGGGCACCGACCCGGCGGGTCCGGACGTCGAGGAGAGCGGCGTGCTGCTGCTCAGCCGGCTGCCCGTGACCGAGGCCGCCCGGCACCGGCTCGGCCCGCACAAGGCGCTGGCCGCGATCACCGTGACCACCCCCACCGGTCCGGTGGTCTTCGCCGCCACCCACCTGAGCAGCGACCACTCGGAGCGCGGCGCGCACCGGCGGCAGGACGAACTCGACCGGTTGGCCGAGGGGTTCGCGAGCGTCGGCGGCGAGCTGGTGCTGCTCGGCGACTTCAACGAGGACGGCGACCGGCCGGTCGCCGTGCTCGGCCTGCGCGACGCCTGGAGCCTGGTGCACGGTCCCGCCGACCGCACCCCGACCTTCGACCCGGTCGCCAATCCGCTGGCGGCCGTCTCCTCGCTCTCGGGCCGCGCCGCCCGGCTGGACCGGGTGCTGCTGCGCCCCGGCACGCTCGCCGTCACCGGTGCCGAGCTGCTCGGCACCGAGCCGGCCGCGGACGGTCTCTTCGTGTCGGACCACTACGGTGTGGCGGTCGACCTGAACCCGCAGGGCGCCGGACCGCAGCAGGTCCTGGACAGCGCGCCGACGGCCCGCACGGCGCTGGCCTGGGTGCCGCCGCAGGAGCTGTGGCATGTGCTGCAGCGCCTGCGCGGACGTTTCGACCCGCAGGTGCTCCGCTGGCCGCCGCACGTCAACCTGCTCCACGGTTTCGTCCCGGAGGCCGAGTTCGAGCGCGCCGCCCCGCTGCTGAGCGCCGCCGCGGCCGAGCTGGCGCCGTTCACCGCGCGGCTGGCCGGGGTGCACACCTTCGGCCACCGTGAGGACGCCACCGTCTGGCTCGACCCGGCCGCCGACGGCGACGCGCCGTGGACCGCGCTGCACCACGTGCTCGCGGCGCGCTTCCCGCGCTGCCGGGGCCGCGCCGAGGGTTTCACGCCGCATCTGACGCTGGGGCGCAGCAGCGACCCGCAGTCGGTGGCGGCGGCCTGTGCGGCTCTGCTGGGCCCTGTCACGGCCCGGGTCGGCGAGCTGGTGCTGCTCTCGCGCCGGGGCGAGGAACCGATGGGTGTCCGGGCGACGGTCGAGCTCGGCACCGGCGCGGTGCGCTGGACGGAGTACCGGCCGGCGGAGCAGGACGTCGACGCCAAGGGCACGGGGGCGGACGGGGACGCCGACCGGGCTCGCGCGGTCACCCGGCGGATCGCCGCCGCACTGCCGCAGGCCGCGGTGCACCTGGTGGGCTCGCGGCGGATCGGGGGCGCGCTGCCGGGGGCCGACCTGGACCTGGTGGCAGTGCTGCCCGGCACTGCGGTCGACCTCGCCGAGGTGCGCGACCGGCTGGCCGCCGCGCTGCCCGAGGCGGAGGGGCTGCGCCCGGTGACCAACGCCCGCGTTCCCGGGCTGCGGCTGCGGATCGCGGACCCCGCGGCGGCCAGGACGCGGTGTGCGCCGGCCCCGGGTGCGCTCGCGGTGGACCTGGCGCTGGTGCCCGCCGGGCTGTCGGCGCCGGGCGCGGCGGTGGACCGGCGGGCCGAGCTGGACGAGGCGGCGGCCGTCGCGCTGAGCGCGGTCAGCGACGCGGCGGCGGTACGGGCCGCGGTGGGCGAGCGGTGGGAGGCGTTCGACGGGCTGCTGCGGCAGGTGAAGGCCTGGGCCCGGGCCCGCGGTCTGGACTCGGCGCCGTTCGGCACGCTGCCGGGTCTTGCCTGGTCGGTGCTGGCGGCCCGCACCGTGCGGCAGGCGGGCGAGCTTCCGGACGAGGCGCTGCTGGAGCGGTTCTTCGCCGACTGGGCGGTCTGGGACTGGCGCCGGCCGGTCGAACTGGTCCCGGGTGGCCCGGAGTTCGCCGCCTGGGGCAGCGGTACGGGCCCGCTGACGGTGCTCACCGCGACCCACCCGGTGCGCAGCTGCACCGAGCAGGTCGGTGTCGGGCTCCTCGACCTGCTCGCCGAGGAGCTCTACCGCGGCTGGGAGCTGCTGACGGCCGCTGTGCCCGGCGAGCTGTGCGCCGAGGCGCCGATGCACCGGCGTCACGCGGCCTGGGCCGTGCTGACGGTCCGTCAGCACGAGGGCGAGGACTTCGCGGACACGGTCGGCCGGGTCCGCGGGCGCCTGCGCGCGCTGCTCGGCAGCCTCGCCGAGGAGGCGCCGCGGGTGCACGCCTGGCCGCGCCCGTTCGAGTCCGGCCCGCCGGTCACCCGTTACGCGATCGGCCTTGGTCCCGTGCCGCCGGACCGGGAGCGGTTGGCCGAGCTCGCGGAGCGCTGGACCAGGGGGCTCGTGGGGGTGTCCGTGGAGTGGGCCGAGGGCGGTGCGGTACCGACCCTGTCCTGAGGAGCGGGCCGGCGCCGCACCGCCGTTCGCCGGGTGCCGGTCACCTACGGGCCAGGGCGGGGCCGGTCGCCCGCCCGGGCTCCACGGCCGGCAGCCGCAGCGCCCGCAGGGTCAGGCCGCCGGTGCGCACCGTCAGCATCACGACGGCCATGAAGATCAGCGCGTTGGTGATGGCGGCTCCGGAGACCTGGTGCGCCTGGCACCAGCTCGCCAGCTGGTCGGGGAACCAGTGGGCGGAGCCGTAGGAGAAGGCGGCCCGGACGCCGACCACGGTCGTCCAGAGCAGCGCGTAGCCCCATCCGGCCCGGCTCACCGGCCGGTCGGTCCGCGGGCTGCGGTAGACGTGCAGCAGGGCCAGTGCGCCCAGGCCGGCCAGCAACCCGACCGCGACGCCCGCCAGTTCGACGGCGAGCCCGGCGCCGTGGGTGACGATCGGGTCGAGGAAGAGCGGGATCACGCCCGCGGCGATGCCGAGCGGGCGCAGGACGCGCATCGGGCCGATCTTGCGGGCGCGTCCGAGGTCACTGTGCAGGGTGGCGGTCAGGACCGCGCCGTTGATGATCATGGCCTGGGTCAGTTCGCTGAACATCGGGTCCTCCGGCGGATCGGGAGTGGTTCGGGGAGCGGTTCGGGAGCGGTTCGAACGGACTCCACGATGGCCGCGCGCACCCCGTCGGCGGATCGCAGCGGGGGGTGACCTCGGGGGTGACCGTGCTCGCGCCGTCCGGTAGCGCCCCGGGGTGAGGGGCACGGCCGCGGATCACCCCGCGGGCCACCTCCTGGGGTGACGCGGTGGTACCGGCGCCGTCCGTAGCTTCGGTGGCATCGCACCAAGGGCCGGACGGGCCCTGGAGTGCGCAACCCGAGAACGCGTAGCCCCAGAACGCGTCGCCCGAGAAGGAGTCCGAGATGTCCGGCATCGAAATCCTGGCGGTGGTCGGGATCATCGCCGTGATCGTCTTCCAACAGGTCAGGGGCCAGTACCTGCGGGGCAAGCGCACCGTGCTGCTGCCCGCGGTGCTCACCGTGATCGGCTTCACCGATCTGCACACCGGCGGCGGGCACCTGAAGCCGGTCGACGTCACCTGCCTGGTGGTCGGCGCGGCGGGCTCGGTCGCGATCGGCCTCGCCTTCGGGGCGATGACCCGGCTGGAGTCCCGAGGCGGCGTGCTGTGGGCCCGGCTGCCGCTGCGCGGTCTGTGGCTGTGGGGCGGCCTGGTGGCGTGGCGGGTGCTGGTGGTGGTGCTGGCGGGCGCGATGGGTGCGCACGTCGCCGCCTCCTCCTCGACGCTGCTCTTCAGCCTGGGCCTGAACCGGCTGGCGCAGGCCGCCGTGATCCTGCCGCGGGCCGTCGCGGCCGGGGTGCCGTTCGCCGCCGAGAAGGACGGCTCGACCTTCCTCGCGGGCGCCTTCCGCTCCGGCGGCGCGGGCCGCAGCGGGGGCCGGCGATGACGGACGCGGTGGTCCCCGCGCCACCCGTCCACCTCGCACCCACCCATCCCTCCACCACCTGCCCCTCCGCCACCCATCCCGCCGCCACCCGCCCCGCCGCCACCCCTCCCGCGCCCGCCGTCGTGCCGACCGGCTCCCTCCGGGCCCGGCTGCTCGGCGATACTCGGCTCATGTTGCGAGCAGCTGTCTGGTGCGTCCGGGTCATCGGCTACGTCCTGATCGGCCTGCTCACCTTCCTGGAGCCGCCCGCCGGACACCGGGGCGCCACCGCCCAGACCGTCGCCTACGCGCTGATCGGGGTGGGGGTGGCCGCCTGGGCGGTGATCGACCTGGGTCCTGCCCCGGAGCGCCGCCACCCCCGCGCGCTCGCCGCGGCCCTCACGCTGACCGCCGCGGCGGCCGGCTTCGGGGCCGCCGCGGCGGGCGGCGGTACGAGCCTGATCGCCTACGCCGCGGTGGCCCTGATCGCGGCCGGCACCGACCTGCCGCTCACCCCGGCGCTCACGGTCGGCGCGGTGTCGCTGCTGGCCATCGAGGTCGGCGGGGTGCTCTTCGACCAGGGCATCGGCACCCTGGTCGGGCTGCCGCTGCTGCTCGTGGTCGGGCTGGTCACCGGCCGCAACCGGCTGGCCTACCGGGTGCAGGCCGAGCAGTCCGCCGCCCTTCTGGAGCAGTACCAGCAACTGCGCGCCGAGCAGCGCCGAGCCGACGTGCTGGACGAGCGGACCCGGATCGCACGCGAGATCCACGACGTGCTGGCGCACTCGCTCGGCGCCCTGGGCATCCAGATCCAGGCGGCCCGGGCCCTGCTGAGCGACGGTCAGGATCCGCAGCGCGCCCTGGAGGTGCTGGCCACCGCCCAGCGGATGGCCGGCGACGGCCTGGTGGAGACCCGCCGCGCGGTCCAAGCGCTGCGCACCGACACCCGCCCGCTGGGCGAGGAGCTGGCCGAGTCGGCGGCCGAGCACCGCGAGCGCCACCGCGTCCCGGTGGACTGCCAGGTCACCGGCCCGCCGGTGGCCCTCTCCCCGGAGGCCACGGTCGCCCTGCTGCGCACCGCCCGCGAGGCCCTGGTCAACTGCGCCAAGCACGCCCCGGGGCAGCCGGTCACGATCACGCTCGTGCACCGCCCCGAGCGGCTGCGGCTGAGCGTCGCCAATCCGGTCGGCCCGGCGGCCGGGGGCGGCGCTGCCGCGGCCCCGCTGAGCACCGCCGACATGGGATACGGTCTGACCGGCATGCGGGAGCGACTGCTGCTGGCCCACGGCACTCTGACGGCCGGTCGGGACTCCGACGGCTGGACCGTGACGGCCGAGGTACCCGTCGGCCCGAACCAGGGTCCGTCCACCCGAGCAGATACGGAGCGCCCCACCCGATGAGCACCGACGCCACCCCACCGGTCCCGCTGCGGGTCGTCGTCGCCGACGACCAGGCCAGCATCCGCGAGGGGTTGGTCCTGCTGCTCGGCACCCTGCCCGACATCGACGTGGTGGGCTCGGCCGCCGACGGCGCCCAGGCCCTGGAGCTGGTGGCCGAGCACCGGCCCGACGCCATCCTGCTGGACCTCGGCATGCCGGTGCTGGACGGCATCGCGGCCACCCGCCGGCTGACCGCCGAGCACCCGGGCACCGCAGTGGTGATCCTGACCACCTACGCCGACGACACCTCGATCCTGGACGCGCTGCGCGCCGGCGCCCGCAGCTACCTGACCAAGGACGCGGACCGCACCGACATCGCCCGCGCCCTGCACGCCGCCGCCGGCGGTCTGGCCGTCCTCGACCCGCGCGCCCAGGCCACCCTGCTCGCCGCCAGCGGGGCGCGCGTCGCCGACCCGGCGCCGGAGCACGGCCGCCCCGAGGAGCCGCTGCCCGACGGCCTCACCCAGCGCGAGGCGGAGATCCTGCGGCTGATCGCCCAGGGCCTCACCAACCCGGAGATCGCCACCCGCCTCTACCTGAGCAGCAACACCGTGAAGACCCACATCAACCGGATCTTCACCAAGACCTCCTCGCGCGACCGCGCCGCCGCGATCGGCTACGCCCACCGCCACGGCCTCGCCTGACGGGACCTGACCTGACCTGACCGGGCACGGCGATCGGCGGGATCCCGGTCAGCCCACCGAGTCGTGCCGGGGTGCGGACGAGGTGGAGGACGACGGCGCGCCGGCCCATCGGTGCAGGGCGGCTTCGAGGCCGCTGACGGCGGCGCCGTCGGCGGTGTCGCAGGCCCAGGCGGCCACCCCGTCCGGGCGGACCAGCACCCCGGCAGGCGTCGCGTGGCCGTCGGTCACGCTGGTCACCCGGCCGTCCCAGGCGGTGGCGAGGCGGGCGAAGGCGCCGTCCGCGGTGCGGTCGAGCAGCAGGAATCCGCCGCCGTGGCCGTGGTCGGCCAGCCGGGAGCCGTCCCGCAGCCACAGGTCGGGCACCAGGCGCCCGATCAGCGGGTGGTCGCCGGGCAGGTCGATGCGCTGGGTGACACCGGAGATCTTCTTGACGGCGTAGGTCGTGCCCGCCCGGGTGCCCAGCAGCTCGGCGACGACCTCCCGCAGCGCGGCCGACTTGGCGTCCCCGCGCAGCACCCCGATCTGGGCCCGCGTCCAGTCCAGCACCCAGGCGCCCAGCGGGCGGCGCTCGGCGTCGTAGCTGTCGAGCAGTCCTTCGGGCGCCCAGCCGGCGATCACGGCAGCGAGCTTCCACCCGAGGTTCATCGCGTCGCCGACCCCGAGGTTGAGCCCCTGGCCGCCGAACGGCGAGTGCACGTGCGCGGCGTCGCCGGCCAGCAGCACCCGCCCGGACCGGTAGGAGGCGGCCTGGCGGGCGTTGTCGCTCCAGCGGGTCGCCGGGGCGCGCAGTGCGGTCAGTGTGACGTCCGTGCCCGAGACCCGGCGCAGACTGCTCTGCACCTCCTCCAGGGTGACCGGTGCCGAGCGGTCGGCGGGCGCCCTGCCGAACTCCACGGTGACCACCCGTCCGGGCTGTGGCCCGTAGCGGTAGGCACCCAGCGGCGACCACGTCCAGCCGTCCGCGAGCTTCTCCGGATCGGCGATCCCGGCGACCGCCAGGTGCCCGGTCAGCTCGGGGTCGGTGCCGGGGAAGTCGATGCCCGCCAGGCGGCGCACGGTGCTGCGCCCGCCGTCGCACCCGACCAGCCACCCGGTGCGCACCGGGCCGGCCGTGGTGCCGACGAGCACGCCCTCGCCGGTGTCCTGGAGCGCGGTGACCTCCACCCCGCGGTGCACCGGGACGCCGAGCCGCGCGAGGTGGCCGGCCAGCAGCTCCTCCAGCTCGCGCTGCGGCACCAGCCGCGCGCCGTCGACCGCGGTGTGGGCGGCGAGGTCGGGGTCGGACCAGTCCACCAGGTCGGCATCGAGGACCATCCCCGCGAAGTGGCCGGTGAAGCGCGTGTCGGGTGCTCGCCGTCCGTCGCCGGACGGCTGGTCGCCGCGCTGCTGGTCGGCGGGTACGCGGGTGAACGACCCCATCCGTTCGAGCAGCTCGCGCTGCACCTGCTCGGCGGCCGGCAGCAGGCCGCGGCGGTCGAGCGCCTCGGCCGTCGGCACGTTGATCGCCCCGGCCTTCATCCCCTCGCTCGGCTCGGCGAGCCGCTCGAGCACCTGCACCGTCGCCCCGGCGAGCGCCAGCTCCGCGGCGAGCACGAGGCCCACCGGCCCGGCTCCCACCACGGTCACGTCCATGTTCTGCATGTCCTGGTTCACAGAAATCGTCACGAACACTGTTCTATAAACGAACGGCGTTCGTGTCAAGTCGAGGGGGGCGATAGGCTCGCGCCATGACCGATCTGCTGCGCCCCCCGTTCGGGAACTTCACCGCGGCCCACCGCGCGCTCGACGTCGCTGACCAGCTCGCCCGCCCGGTGGCCGAGGCACTGCGAGGGTGGCGCGAGCAGGAGGCGGCGCAAGCGGTGCTGTATGTGGACTCCGAGCCCGACAAGGCCGACACGGCGGTCTTCTGCCAGGCCTACGACGTGGCGGCGGACGTCTCCGCCAACTGCGTCGTGGTCGCGGCCAAGCGGGCCGGGACGACCACGTTCGCCGCCTGCCTCGTGCTGGCCGACTCGCAGGTCGACGTGAACGCGGTGGTGCGCAAGCGCCTTGAGGCCCGGAAGGCCTCGTTCGCGCCCATGGACACCGCCGTCACCGAGAGCGGCATGGAGTACGGCGGCATCACCCCGGTCGGACTTCCGTGCGGCTGGCCGCTGTTGATCGACGCGGCGGTCGCCGCCGCCCCGCACGTGCTGGTCGGCAGCGGCCGGCGCCGGGGCAAGCTGATCCTGCCGGGCGCGGCGCTCGCCCTCCTGCCGGGCGCCGAGGTCGTCACGGGCCTGGCGAAGTCCTGAGGCGCCCGCCTTCTGGGCGGGCGGCGCGCAACGGCGGTCCCGGCACACCCTCCTGACGTAGAGTCATCAGCCGACAGCGGAGCGACAGAGGGAGCAGGTCATGGCCGAGGGCGGTACCGCGGACGCGGTCGAGACGGCGCGCCGGTACTACGGAAGCGCCGAGGTCGACGGCTTCTACCGCACGGTGTGGGGCGGGCAGGACATCCACACCGGCAGCTACCTCGACGCGGGCGAGCCGATCGCGACGGCCTCCCGACGCACCGTGGAGCGGGCGGCCTCGAAGATCGCCGAGCGGCTCGGCCGTCCCGGGACCACGGTGCTGGATCTCGGGTCCGGCTACGGTGGCGCGACCCGCTACCTGGTCGAGCGGTTCGGGTGCCGGGTGGTCGCGCTCAACATCAGCGAGTCGCAGAACGAGCGCCACCGGGCGGCCAATGCGCAGCAGGGGCTCGACCGGTCGATCGAGGTCGTCACCGGCTCCTTCCAGGACATCCCCTTCCCCGACGGCCACTTCGACGTCGTCTGGTCGCAGGAGGCCTTCTGCCACAGCCCCGACCGCGACCGGCTGCTCGGCGAGGTGGCCCGGGTGCTGCGGCCCGGGGGAGAAGTGGTCTTCACCGATGTGATGGCCGCCGACGGCGTCGCACCCGAGTCGCTGCGGTCGGTGATCGCGCGCCTGGAGGTCACCGGCCTGGCCACGCCCGGGTACTACCTGAAGCAGTTCGCCGAAGCCGGGCCGATCCGGGTCGACTTCGACGACCACAGCGAGCAACTGCTCACCCACTACGTCCGGTTGGTGGAGGAGACCAGGCGAAGCGCCGACCAGCTGCGCGAACTCGTCGGACCGGCCTACCTGGAGGGCCTGCTGGAGAACCTGCCGCTGTGGGTGGCGGCCTGCCGGCAGGGCCGGCTGAGCTGGGGGATCTTCCACGGCCGCGACGACCGGTGAAGGGCGGGACCGGCCGTCGGCGGCCGGTCACCAGCGCGGGTCTCCGTCGAGCCCTTCTATCGGTCTGAAAATCGGACTATCGTTAGTTGACGAGAGCTATCGAAGTACTCCGGACAGCGGCCACGGCCGACCCCTCTCCAGGAGGCAGCGATGACGGTCGGAGCGGCGCACGGTGGCAGGACCGGGCGCACGGGACCCTCCCGGTGGACCGCGGGCCCTGACCACCCCCATTACAAGTGGGTCGCACTCTCCAACACGACCCTCGGCACGCTGATCGCCACCGTCAACGCCTCGATCGTCCTCATCTCGCTGCCCGCGATCTTCAACGGCATCGGCCTGGACCCGCTGAAGCCCGGCAACGTCAGCTACCTGCTGTGGATGCTGATGGGCTACATGCTGATCACCGCCGTCCTGGTCGTCACCCTCGGCCGGCTGGGCGACATCCGCGGGCGGGTACGGATCTACAACGCGGGCTTCCTGATCTTCACGCTCACCTCGGTGGCCCTCGCGCTCGACCCGCTGCACGGCGGTGCCGGCGCGCTGTGGCTGATCGGCTGGCGGGTGGTGCAGGCCGTGGGAGGCTCGATGCTGATGGCCAACTCCGCGGCGATCATCACCGACGCCTTCCCGGCCGAGAGGCGCGGCATGGCGCTGGGGGTGAACGTCGTCGCGGGCATCGCCGGTTCGTTCATCGGCCTGGTCCTGGGCGGGTTGCTCGCCCAGGTCGCCTGGCGGTCGATCTTCTGGGTCAACGTGCCGATCGGCCTGCTCGGCACCGTCTGGGCGTACCGCTCGCTGCACGACACCGGGGTGCGGCGCCCGGCCCGGATCGACTGGTGGGGCAACGCCACCTTCGCCGTCGGCCTCACCGCGCTGCTGGCCGCGATCACCTACGGCATTCAGCCGTACGGCGGTCACACCATGGGCTGGACCAACCCGTGGGTGCTGGCCGGGCTGGGCGGCGGAGTGGCCCTGCTGGCCGTCTTCTGCCTGGTCGAGTCACGGGTGGCCGAGCCGATGTTCCCGCTGCGGCTCTTCCGCGACCCGGTCTTCGCCGGCGGGAACGCGGCCACCCTGCTGGGCTCGATCGCCCGGGGCGGCCTGCAGTTCATGCTGATCATCTGGCTGCAGGGCATCTGGCTGCCGCTGCACGGCTACGACTATGCCGACACCCCGCTCTGGGCCGGCATCTACCTGACCCCGCTGACCTTCGGCTTCCTGGCCGCCGGGCCGATCTCGGGCTACCTCTCGGACCGTGCCGGTGCGCGGCTGTTCGCCTCCGGCGGGCTGCTGGTGATGGCGGCCTCCTTCGGCGGGCTCCTCCTGCTGCCGACCGACTTCAGCTACCTGTGGTTCGCCCTCCTGGTGTTCGTCAACGGCCTGGGAGGCGGCCTGTTCGCTGCTCCGAACACCTCGCTGATCATGTCCAGCGTGCCCGCCGAGGCCCGCGGCGCCGCCTCGGGGATGCGCGCCACCTTCCAGAACGCCGGGATGGTGCTCTCGATCGGCGTCTTCTTCTCGCTGATGGTGGCGGGCCTGTCCGGCTCGCTGCCGCACACGCTCAGCGCCGGGCTCACCGCACAGGGCGTGCCCGCGGGCGACGCGCACGCCATCGCCGCGCTGCCGCCGGTCGGCACGCTCTTCGCGGCCTTCCTCGGGTACAACCCCGTCCAGCACCTGCTCGGCCCGCACGTGCTCGGTCAGCTGCCGGCGGCCAACGCGCAGACGCTGACCGGCCGGCAGTTCTTCCCGCAGCTGATCTCGGGGCCCTTCCACGACGGCCTGCTGGTGGTCTTCTGGCTGGCGATCGCGATGGCCCTGGTCGCGGCGGCCGCCTCGCTGATGCGGGAGCGGCGCAAGCCCGCGGGCACCGGGCCGCGCGCGGGCGCGCCGTCCGCGGGCACCGGTGCACCATGACCGGGGCCGGGGACGAAGGCGGAGCCGGGGCCGAAGGCGCGCTGTCCGAGGAGGCCGTCGTGCGGCTGCGCCTGGTCATCGCGCGGCTCAACCGGCAGATGTCCCAGGCCGCGAGCGGCAAGGACCTCACCTTCGCCCAGCTCTCGGCGCTGGCCCGGGTCGAGCAGCACGGACCGCTGCGCCTGGGCGAACTCGCGGCACGCGAACGGGTGGCCGTCCCGTCCATGGTCCGCACCATCGCCCCGCTGGCCGACGACGGACTGATCGCCAAGACCCCCGACCCGCTGGACGGCCGCTCCCACCTGCTCACGCTCACCCCGGCCGGCGAGGCGGCGCTGACCCGGATCCGGCAGGAGCGATCGGCCCTGCTGGCCCGTCGCAGCGGGCGGCTCACCCCGCGGCAGTGCCGGGAGCTGGAGGCGGCGCTCCCGCTGCTGGAACTGCTGCTCGACGACTCCGAGACCGGCCCACCGCACAGGTGACCGCCCGCGATGCTCCGTCAGGCGTCGCCCTGGGCCCGTCGCCAGTGCCGCGTCAGGCAGCCTTCGCGACGGGGTGAAGGTTGCCTGACGCGGCACTAGCATGAGAGCCGCCGAACGAACGGCAGGAACCGTGCCCGCTTCCCCCCGGGACGGGCCCGCCCCACAGGTGACCCGCCGCCGGCCGGCGGCGGGTGCACCCCGGAGGGAAGAGCGAACCGTGAGCACTGCTCCCGCCACTGGATCCTCGCGCTACCTGGTGCTGGCGGCGATGATCTTCGCCGTCGCGATGACCTTCATCGACCAGACCATCGTGTCGATCGCCGTCCCGAACATCCAGCACGAGTTGAAGCTGACGAGCACCGGGGTGCAGTGGGCGGTCAACTCCTACCTGCTCACCCTGGCGGCCTTCTTCGCCTTCGGCGGCCGGCTCGCCGACACCGTCGGTCACCGCAAGATGGTGGTGCTCGGGGTGCTGATCTTCGCGGGCGCCTCGGCCTGCTGCGGCTTCACCCCCACCGGGAGCCTGGCCGAGGCGTGGCTGGTCGCCTTCCGCGCCGTCCAGGGCTTCGGTGGCGCCATCATGTTCCCGGCGGCGCTGGCGATCGTGGTGCAGAACTTCGCGCTGCGCGAGCGCGGGCGGGCGCTGGCCCTGTTCTTCGGCATCGCGGGCGGGCTGACGGCGATCGGACCGGTGCTCGGCGGCTATCTGACCGAATGGACCTGGCGGGCCATCTTCTGGGTGAACCTGCCGGTGGCGGCGATCGCCCTGCTGCTGATCGCGATCTCCAAGCCGGTCACGGAGAGCCGGCCGGCGCCCATGGACTACCGGGGCCTGGCCCTGATCGCCAGCGGTGTCGCGCTGAGCGTCTTCGGGTTCCAGCAGTCGCAGGTCTGGGGCTGGTCGAACCCCGCGATCGGGCTCTGCATCGCGGCCGGTGTCCTGCTGCTGGTCGTCTTCGCGCTCGTCGAGAAGCGCACCGCCTCACCGCTGATCCAGGTGGACATCTTCCGCATCCGCGCGTTCTCCGTGCAGAACCTGGTGCTGGGCATCTCGATGCTGGTCTTCGTCCCGGTGTTCTTCTTCTCCAGTGAGTACGCGCAGATCGCGCTGGGCGACTCCTCCTCGAACGCCGGCATCTTCCTGCTCTACTTCTTCATCGGCTTCGTGATCGCCTCGCAGATCGGTGGCCGGATGCTGGACCGGGACGGCGCGAAGCGGCCGGTGGTGATCGGCTGCGTCCTGGCCGCGGTCGGGTTCTACCTGTGGGCGGGCGACGCCACCACGCTGCGCTTCAGCGCGCAGCAGTGGGACATCGTGCTGGCCGGCGCGGGCATGGGCTTCATGCTGACCCCGGCCAGCACGGACGCGGTCAACCGCGCCTCGCGGCTGTCCTACGGCGAGGCGACCGGCATCACCCAGACGGTCCGCAACTACGCCGCGAGTCTGGGACTGGCCGTGCTGGGCACCGTCCTGGTCACCGAACTGCGCTCGCGGCTGACCGACTCCCTGGTCGCCCAGGGCGTGCCGCACGCGCAGGCGGTCTCCACCGCCGCCCACCTCTCCCAGGTCCAGGCGCAGAGCGGCGGGAGCGGGAGCGGGGGTGCCGCGAACATCCCGCAGTTCTTCCGGGTCGACTTCGCCCATGCCACCCAGACGGTCTTCTACTGGATGGCGGTCATCATGGCCGTGGCCGCCGTGGTGGCGATCGTCGGCCTGCGTGCGGGCGTGCAGGCCGAGACCGCCGCCGAGCAGCAGGCGGACCTGTCGGCCGGGCGCGAGCCGGACAAATCCTAGGCCGGGGCAGGGCCCGGTCGACGACCCGATGGCCGGCAGCCGCGTGTCCGGATGTGTGGCTGTGATGGCCGGCTGGACATGGCAGGGCTCCGGCGGCCGGGGGAAGCTGGGAGTGTCGCCGAGGCGACGTGATGGGTTGGCGACTACCTGGGACGGGTGCCATGGATGCGTTGTCCGTCGGTCCGGTGAGCGTGCCGGACACCAAGCTCGCCCGTGAGGCGACCGAACTGGTGCGGGAGGCGACGAGTGATCTGATCTACCACCACTCGCGCCGGGTGTACTGCTTCGGAGCCCTGCAGGGCCACAACAGGGACCTGAGCTACGATCCCGAACTGCTGTACATCGCCGCGATGTTCCACGACCTCGGGCTCGGCGAGCGGTTCCGCACCGACGGGCGGCGGTTCGAGGTGGACGGCGCGGACGAGGCGCGCCGGTTCCTCCAGGGGCACGGGGTCCCCGAGGACAGCGTGCGCCGGGTGTGGACCGCGATCGCGCTGCACACCACGCCCGGGATCCCGCAGTTCATGGAGCCCGAGGTCGCGCTGGTGACTGCCGGCGTCGAGTACGACGTGCTGGGCATCGGCTACACGGACATCGGCGAGGCCGACCGCGCGGCCGTCACCGCGCTGCACCCGCGGCCGGGCTTCAAGGAGCAGATCCTCGCGGCCTTCACCGAAGGAGTGCGGCACAAGCCGGAGACCACCTTCGGCAACGTCAAGGCGGACGTGCTGGCGCACCGGGTGCCCGGCTTCGAGCGCGGCGACTTCGTGCGCACCATCCTCGACTCGCCGTGGCCGGAGTGAGCGGCGGGCGGGACGGCTTCACCCGATCGGCGGCCCGGCACCGGCCGGGCCGCCGGTGACCGGGGGCCGATGACTCAGGAGGCTGCCGCGCTCACGCCTCCCGGCCGCCGGGCAGCGGCAGTTGGCGCGGCACCTCGGCGGTCTCGTCGCCGGCCTTGCGGGCGTGCAGCACGCTGGCGTCCAGCGGCAGCGGCGACCGGTCCACCAGGGTGAGCCCCGCCTCGGCGAGCAGCCGGGCGTAGTGGTCGGTGCGGCGTTCGCGGCCTCCGACGTTGCACATCATGTGCAGGTCCCACGGGACGGCCAGTGAGGGCGAGTCGTCGGCGGGCAGCACGCGCTCGACGATGAGCAGGTCGGCGTGGGCCGGCATCGCACGGGCGAGGTGGCGCAGGATCTCGCGGCAGCGGTCGTCGTCCCAGTCGTGCAGCACCCGGGAGAGGAGGTACAGGTCGCCGCCCGCCGGTACGTCGGCGAAGTCGCCGACCAGGTACTCGCACCGCTCGCCGCAGCCGGCCGCCGCCAGGGAGCGGCGAGCGGCCTCGACCACGTGCGGGCGTTCGAGCAGCACACCGTTCAGACGCGGGTGCGCGGTCAGCAGGCGGGCGAGCAGTTCGCCGTTGCCGCCCGCGACGTCGACCACGGTCCCGGGAGCGGGCGCCGCGCTAGCGGCCGTGACCACCGGGTGGGTGGTCAGCGGCTCGAACATCCGCGAACTCGCGGCCATGGACTGGTCGAAGAGCGGGGCGAGTTCGGGGTCGCGGGCGAAGTGGTCGAAGTGGTTCTCGCCGAAGAGGTGGTCGAAGGCCGTCTCCCCGGTGCGCACGGTGTGCGCGAGGTGGGCGAAGGACCGGTAGAACGGCCCGCCGTACATCAGGGCCAGCGGGCGCATCGAACCGGCGGAGTCCGCGCGGAGCAGCGCGCCCAGCTCGGTGAGCCGGAAGCCGTCGTGGTCCGCGGTCACCGCCCCCAGCATGGTGAGGTAGCGCAGCAGGCGCGCCAGGCTCTCCGGGTCGGCGCCGACCTCCCGGGCCAGCGCCTCGGCGCCGGTCGCGGTGCGGGTGTCCAAGGCGTCGGGGACCCGCAGTTCGGCGAAGACGGCCAGCGCCTGGGTCGCCCACGCCCCGGTCAGCAGGCGAAGAAGCGTTTCGGCGGGCTGGGTCGCGCGGAACTCCGCCAGATGGGAGGCGAGGACGTCGCGGTGGTCGCCGTGCAGGTAGAGCTCGACCCGCCGGTACCCGGCCTTCGAGTCGGCGGGTGCGGTGAAGTAGAGCACCGTGCCGTCCTCGTGCCGGTTGTAGCCGCCGCCGTCGGGGCGCGCGCCGTGCCGCGCCAGGATCGCGCACAGGCCGCGGAGCACCAGCGGATCCGGCTGCTCGATGTCGAAGGCGAGGTGCGCCTCGTGCTGCCACCGGCGCTCCTGCTCGGCGATCGGGGTCAGCGGCGATCCCGGCGGCACGGTCAGCGTGAAGATCTCGACCGTGCGCTGCACCCCGTCCAGGCCGAGCACCGGGGGCCGCAGGATGTGGACGTCGAGCTCGGCGGCGTCGCGCCGGTGCCGGGCGGCCAGCCGCTCCCGGACGACGACGCTGGGCTGCGGTTGCACCGCCGGATCCAGTCCGCAGTCGGCCAGTCGGGTGCGCAGCTCCTGCGGGTCGGCGGGGAAGAGGAGCAGGGCCGCGTGCGAGAAGCGGCAGCGCTCCACCAGGGCCCGCAGCTCCGGGCCGTCGAGTCCGGGCAGCAGGAGCGGCAGCAGCGTGGCGGTGTCCTGCTCCCGGACGAAGTCCACGGCCGAAGTTAAGCGCGCCGCGTCACCGGGGATCGTCGTCGGCTCGCTCGGGATCGTCGTCACCATCGTGGGGGATCCTCAATTCATTGGCGGGGTAGCATAGTTCGCATGCGGTAGCTGGGTGGCAGGGCTCTCATGGGTCGACGGTTCCCACCTGCCGGTGGTTCAGCCGCCGACGGTTCTCACACGCCGACGTACTGTTCGGCGAACCAGTCCTGCTGGCTGCGCGAGGTGCGCAGGGAGGCGAGGCGGGAGCGCCGCAGGGAGTTGTCGAACGACGCCGCCTCGTGCGCCTCGGGTGCGGTGTGCAGCAGCCGGATCATCCAGTGCGAGAACTCCTGCGCGCGCCAGATGTGGGCCAGGCAGCGTGCCGAGTAGTGGGCGAGCCCTGCGCAGTCGCCGTGGCGGAGGGCGTCGATCAGGGCGTCGGCCAGGAGTTCGGCCTCCAGCACGGCGAGGTTCGCCCCCTTGGCGGCGGAGGGGCTGAGCAGGCTGGCGGCGTCCCCCGCGAGGAACAGCGCACCGTGGCACAGCGGTTCGAGGACGTCGGACTCCAGGTCGACGACGGTGCGCTGGATGATCGGGCCCTGGTGCAGCGGGCCGTAGTCCGCGCTGCGCAGGCGTATCGCCAGCTCGTCCCAGATCCGCTCCTCGGGCCACGCGTCGGCCGAACTCCCGCGCTCGCACTGCAGGTAGTAGCGCGTGACCTCGGAGGTGCGGGCCATGTGTCCGGCGAATCCGCGCTCGTGCACCGCATAGCCCACCGCGTCCAGGCTCGGCGGCGCCTCGGCGAGCAGGCCGAGCCAGGAGACCTGGTGGTCGCGGTGGTAGCGGCGGACCGCCCCGGGCGGCAGCGACCGCCGCGCGGCACCGTGCCGCCCGTCGCAGCCGGCCACGTACCTGGCCCGCCACGTCACCGGCCGGCCGTCGGCCGTGCGGGCCGTGACGGTGGGCCGTGTGCTGCCCGCGTCCTGCACGGCCAGCGCCTCGGTCCCGAAGCACACCCGTCCGCCGTCGGCCAGGTACCGGGTCAGCAGATCCGTCACCAGGTCCTGTTGCGGATAGACGGTGTGCGGCTCCTGGCGGCCGAGGCCGCCGTAGTCGAGCCGGAACCGGCCGTCCTCGGTGCGGAACTCGCAACTGGCGTGCTCCCGGCCGCGTAAGCGCAGCCCCTCGGCCAGCCCGTGCCGCTCCAGGACCCGCACCGTGTTCGCCGCCAGGAACCCCGCGCGCGCCCGCGCCGCGAGGTGCGCGCGGTCGGCCCGTTCCAGGACGACGCAGTCGACTCCGCCTGCCCGCAGCAGGTTTGCGAGCACCAGCCCGGCCGGTCCGGCACCCAGGATCACCACGTCGGCCGTGTGCTCGGCCGCTGCACTGCTTCGACTTTCTGTCATAGCAGTCGATCGTAAGCGCTGATAAATGCACGAAATGCCGAGATTCACCCGTATGGATGTGACATGGTCGGAATGGTCGGTCAGGATCGAACTGGGCTTCCCGGGACGGAGGTTAGCCCGGGCGGCTGCTGTTGATCTCAGCCGGGGCAGCTGGCAGGCTCACGTCCCATGATCGACCAGTCCGCACGCCGGCCAGGCAGACGTTCAGGACAGTGCGGCGTGCTGGGGCCGGGTGGCGACCACGAGGACGGTCGTGGTGCGGGAGGTGAGGGCCCGGGTGAACTCGCGTTCCAGGTCCTCGGTGGTGTCGATGTCGACGGCGTGGCAGCCGAAGCCGCGTGCCACGGAGGCGATGTCGATGCCGGGCAGGTCGAGGCCGGGCACCCCGGGGGTCTCCTCCAGCTCTGCGAAGGACTTGAGGATGGAGTACTCCTTGTTCCGCATGACCACGTAGACGATCGGCAGTTCGTGCTGGGCGGCGGTCCAGACGGCCTGGACGGAGTACTGGAACGAGCCGTCGCCGATGAGGCCGACGACGGGCCGGGAGACGCCGTTGGCCCGGTCGCCCAGAGCCACGCCCACCGCCGCCGGAGTGGCCCAGCCGATGCCGCCGCTCGCGGTGGCGAAGAAGGAGCCGGGCCTGGTGGTCGGCAGCCACTCCAGCTGCTGGGCCATCGTGGAGGTCGACTCGTTCACGATCACGGCGTCCGGCGGCCTGACCCTGCTGAGCGCGGCGTAGACCTCCGGCGGGGTGAGCGGCCGGCTCGGGGTCGGCGGCAGCGTCCGGGGCCGCGCCATCGGCTCGGGGGCGGTGCGCGCGGATCCGTCGGCGACCAGGTCCACGAGCCGGTCGATCGCGATCTTCGGGTCGCCCAGCAGGCTGTCGCCCATCCGCGCCGCCGCGGCGACCTCGGGGTCGGCGGTGATGTGCAGCAGCCGGGTGCCGGCCGGGAGGTACTCGCCGGGGACGTACGGGTAGTAGCGGAAGACCTCGGCACCGATCACGACGACCAGGTCGTGCTCGGCCAGCCGGTCGCCGACGGCCTTGATGGAGATGCCCAGGGGGCCGCGGAAGAGCGGGTGGTCCTCGGGGAAGGAGGCGCGGTCCAGCAGCGGGGCCCCGTAGACGGCGGCCCGCAGCCGCTCCGCCAGGGCCACCGCCGACTCCCAGCCGCCGCTGCGGTCCACCTCCGGTCCGAAGACCAGGGCGGGGCGGCGGCTGGCCGAGATCCGGTCGGCGAACAGCCGCAGGCGCTGCTCGTCGGGGGTGACCCGGTCGCTCACGGTGCGCAGCCGGGCGGGGCCGGCCAGCGGCTGGTTCCAGTCGTCGAGGGGGATCGACAGGTGGACCGGCCCCGCCGGCGGCTGCAGGGCCGTCGCGTAGGCCCGCATGAACGCGTCGGGTACGTCCTGGGCCCGTGCGGGCTCGTAGGACCACTTCACCCACGGCCTGGGCAGCGTGGTGGCCTCGCGGTTGCACAGGTAGGGATCGCCGATGACCATCTCGCGGTGCTGCTGACCGGAGGTGACGATCAGTGGGGTGTTGGCGTGGTAGGCGGTGACCAGGTTGCCCATCGCGTTGCCCAGGCCCGCCGAGGAGTGCACGTTGACCAGCGCCGGGCGGCCGGTGACCTGGGCGAAGGCGTCGGCCATCGCGACGACCGAGGCCTCCTGGAGGGCCAGCACATAGCGGAAGTCGGCGGGGAACTCCTGGAGGAAGGTCTGTTCCGTCGAACCGGGGTTGCCGAAGACGGTGGTCAGTCCGAGGGTGCGCAGCAGGTCGTAGGTCACGCTGCGGACGGTCGACTTCGAAGCCACTGGTTCCATCGCTTCTCCCATCGTGAGGTCGATGGCCCAAGGGTCCCGCGCGGTGCTCCCGGTCCGCCAGAGGGCCCGCCGTGGGCGGACGGGCGGGATCGGGCATGCGGGTGAAGTAAGGAAGAAATAAGTCATATAAGCGGATCAGATGGAAACGACTGAAGCTCCCGGCCCGGCGTCCGGCCCGGCTCCAGTTGAAGGAAGAAGACCCATGCCATGCCTCGCGCGCGTCCGCCGCTCAGCCGCCCGCCGGGCGCTCGTGACCACGCCGGGCGGGCGACTGGGGGCCGCGGCGCTGCCGACGCTGGTCTGCCTGTGCGCGGCCCTGCTGGCCCCGGCCCAGGAACCGGCCGGCGCCGCGCCACCGGCTCCGGACTGCGCGCGGCTCGCTTGCGTGGCGCTGACCTTCGACGACGGGCCGTCGGCCGCGACCGGCGCCCTGCTCGACGACCTCGCCGCCGCCCACACCAAGGCGACCTTCTTCCTGGTCGGCCAGGAGGCCGCCTACCGGCCCCAGTTGGTCAAGCGCGAGGTTGCCGAGGGCCACGCACTCGGCAACCACACCTACACGCACCCCTACCTCGGGGCGCTGACACCCGATCAGGTGCACGACCAACTGGCCGCCACTGAGAAGACGATCGCCGACATCACCGGCACCCGTCCCACCCTGGTGCGCCCGCCCTACGGCAACCAGAGCGCGCAGGTCGCGGCCTACGGCCACCCCCTGATGCTCTGGGACCTGGACAGCCTCGACTGGTACCACCACGATCCCGCCCAGGTGCTCAGCCGCGCCGAGGCCGGGGTGCGCGCCGGGTCGGTCGTGCTGATGCACGACACCGACAACCAGCGCGACACCCTGGCCGCCGTCCCGCAGCTCATCCGCAACCTGCGCCGGGCCGGCTACACCCCGGTCACCGTCCCGGAGCTCTTCGGATCGACCGAGCTCAAGCCCGGCATGTCCTACCGCAACCGGGACAGCGCGGCCCGCCCCGCCGCGCAGCCCCGCCCCTGGGCCGACCCGCTGCCCAGCGCCGCCCAGGACACCGACACCGCGATCGCCGGCAGCGTGCTGCTGCGCTACCACAGCGCCGCCGCCACCGGCCCGGCGGAACTCGCGCAGACGGTGGACGGCCTGCGGACCGGCGAGTGCCGCAACGTCGTGGCACCGCTGGACGCCCGGGCGGGCGCGCCCGCGTTCGCGCTGCGCGACGACACCGGGCACGGCATCCAGCTCTACGACCGGGCCGACTGCGCCCACCGGGTGGCCGAGAACACGCTGACCCCGGGCAGCGAGCAGGACGACGAGGTGCGCAGCTTCAAGGTCGGCTGATCCAAGGTCGGCTGACCGGTGCGGGGGCGGTCGTGAAGCGGCTGTCGGGCGGTCGTCGGACGGCTGTCGGGCGCTGTCAGAACAGGCGCATGGCAGCCACCGCCGCGGGCTCCTCCAGGTCGAGCAGCGTGCGCTTGCGGCCGATCCCGCCCGCGAAGCCGGTGAGCGAGCCGTTCGCCCCGACGACCCGGTGGCACGGGATGACGATGCTCACCGGGTTGTGCCCCACGGCCTGTCCCACGCGCTGCGCCATCAGCCTGTTCCCGAGCTGCTGGGCGATGGCGCCGTAGGTCGTCGTCGCGCCGTACGGGATCTGCGTGAGGATCTGCCACACCTGCTGCGAGAAGTCGTCACCGTGCGGGTGCACCGGGACCTCGAAGTCGCGCCGCTCACCGGCGAGATACTCCCGCATCTCGTCGGCGGCCCGGGCGATGACCGGGTCCTCGCGCTCGCCGACCCGCGCACCGATCCGGTCGGCGGCCGGCGGGTACCGGTGGCCCTCGAAGTAGATTCCGGTCAGGGCCGTTCCGTCCGAGACCATCAGGAGCTCGCCCAGACTCGTGCTCACCATGGCGTGCTGGTAGGCCACCACTGTCCCTCCTCTGTCCGGTCCCATTCTCCGCGAGTTCCAGGATGCCTCGTTCCACCGCGGAGGACTGGCGGAAATCGGACCTCGTCGGGACGTCCCAGCCGGTACTGCGTTGCTGTGCGGAGAAGGCAGGATTCGAACCTGCGTGGGCGTACACCCGACCGGACCTCGCGGTCCAGGTCCCCGATAAGCCGCTCCGGGCACCTCTCCCCGTGCCCCCTCGGCCGGCTCCCGCCGCCCCCTGGGCACACGACCACTGTGCCGTGACCCGCTGACCGCGCGCTGACCCAGGGCTGACGCGGGTGCGCAGTTCCCCGGTCGCCCGTGCCGGGGCCGCCGGCCATGGGGGTGCCGACGGCCCCGGCTGCCCTTCTTACAGGCGCCGCCAGAGGGCCGGGACGGCGGAGGGTTCCCAGCCCGTGGCGGAGGTGTGCGCCTGCAGGCACTGGTAGGTC
The DNA here is from genome assembly GCF_035976515.1 of Kitasatospora sp. NBC_01302. Classification (NCBI taxonomy): domain Bacteria; kingdom Bacillati; phylum Actinomycetota; class Actinomycetes; order Kitasatosporales; family Streptomycetaceae; genus Kitasatospora; species Kitasatospora sp. NBC_01302. The sequence continues at coordinate 610,502 of NZ_CP108404.1, read as the reverse complement.
GCGCCGCCGTAGGTCACCAGGTCGCCCGGGCGGTAGGCGGTGTCCGCTGCCCAGGGCCGGTCGGCGGGGGCCGCAGGGCTGGCGGGGGTGCCGGGATCAGCGGGGCGTGCAGGGCGTGCGGGGTCGGTGCTCATGGTCGGTCGGTGCTCCCTGGACTCGGGGACGGGCGGGGTGGCACAGGGAGTGGCTGGGGCATGACAAGCAAGGTAGGCGGGCACCGCCGCCCCGGCGATGGACCGGACTCGGAGAAGAGGGTGATTTCACGGTCACTCGTGCACCGCGCGCGCCGCTCTGCGGAACGCCCCCGGGCTCATCCCGCTCTCGCGCCGGAAGAATCTGCTGAAGTACGAGGGGTCGCCGAAGCCGATCCGCTCGGCGATCTGACGTATCGTCAAATCACTTCCGAGCAGCAGCCGTTTCGCCTCCAGCGTCTGCTGAGCGCGGACCAGCCGGCCGGGCGTTCGGCCGGTGCTCTGCCTCACCGCCTCGTGCAGGTGCCCCGCCGAGACGCCCAACTCCCGGGCCAGCGCCCCGACCGACCCTCCCCGGGCCCCGGGCTGCGCGATCAGCCGGGTGAAGCGTGCCGTCAACTCCACCGCCCAGTCGGCTGGTGTGCCGCCCGGGGTATGGGCGCCCGGCAGCCGCTGCGCGTGGAGCAGCAGGATGTGCAGATAGCAGGAGAGCGCGCCCACGAAGCCGGGCTCGGCGCGCTGGTACTCCTCGTCCATCGCGGCCAGCAGCGCCTCGAAGCCGTCCTGGCGGTCGCGGCACAGCTGGAGCCGGCGCCGGTCGGCGAGGGCGCGCAGCGCCGCGCCGTCCTGCGGGTGGGTGAGCAGGAAGTCCTCGTTGAAGATCAGCACCCAGCCGGCCACGTCCTCCGCCTCCCAGTGGTGCACCTGTCCGGGAGCGATCACGTACAGCTGCGGCGGGGTCAGCGGGATCCGTTCCAGATCGACGACGTGCGTCCCGCGGCCGGCGGCGACGAGCGCGATCTCGTAGAAGCTGTGCCGGTGCGGGGAGGTTGCGCGGGACAGTGGCCCGATGCTCTCGAACGAGCCGATCGCGAAGGGGAGCACGGAGGGCTCCGCGGCTTGCAACTCATGGAGCTCCATGGGGAGTCGGGGCTCTGCCGGGTTCTTGCGGCAGCGCGGCGCGGTTGGGGCGGGGGAGTGCGGTGGGGGTTGGTCGGCCATGATTCAGTGCTGCCCGGTGCGCGGGCGGACATGCCGGTGCGTCGGCCCGGGCACCGGGCACGGGCCGTGCGGCGGTCACCGGCTCCCGGTCAGGCTTCGCGGCGCCAGGTGGCTTCGAGCCGGGTCGTACCGTCCTCGCGGGTGACGGCCCGCCAGTGGGCCCGCAGGGCCGTCCGCTCGACGGGCGTGCGTCGCGGTGCGCCCACGGCCTGGAGCACGGAGCTGTCCAGCGGGCTGGCCGCCAGCCGGTCCAGCACCGAGGAGAAGGCGGCGCGCAGGGCGTGGCCGCGGCGGCCGATGTCGGGGACCACGGAGTGGAACGCAGCGGAGACGGACATGCGGCTCACCTCCAGAGGGGCCTGCGGACCTGCAGGTCGAGCCAGTCTGCAGCAGCCGCACGGCGGTTGGTCCGCGGTTGACGTGGTTCTGACGCGTTGCTGACGGGATGGGTACGCCCGGTGCGCGGACGCGGCGGTGGGCACCACGGGCACGGCGGCGGTCACCGGCTCCTCGATGATGGCCGAAAGCGGAGCGTGCCGACGGGGACACGGGGCGCATACTTTCCCTGAGCAGTGACTCACCTGACTGGGACAACTCCCCTGGAAGGATGCGCCATGCCCGAGTCCTCCGGTTCCACGACCCTGAGCCCGCTGGAGATCTTCGAACGCTTCCGGGCGAACGTCCTGGCCGGCGAGGTCGGCCTCACCGAGGACCTCCTCGCCGAGGATGTCGTCATCGAACTGCCCCTGTCCCCGCCCGAGAGCCCGCGGTACTTCAAGGACCGCGCGCAGTACACCGCCTTCACCACCGCCACCCGGGCCGCGCTGCCGGTGCGGTTCGACGAGTTCCGGACCATCGCCGTCCACCAGAGCGCCGATCCGGAAGTGATCGTCGCGGAATACGAGTTGAGCGGGACCCTGTCGACCACCGGCAAGAGCGAGACGGCCGCGTTCGTGGTCGTGCTGACGGCCCGCGACGGTCGGGTGGTGCAGTGGCGCGAGTACCAGGACGTCTCCGCCCTGGTTCGTGCGCTCGGCCCGCAGGAGGGCTGACCGCCACTCGGCCTGTCCGGCGCAGCATCACCAGCACGGCAGAGCGCCGGCCCGCGTCACGTCACGCGGGCCGGCGCTCTGCTGCGCGCGGAGCCCGTTCAACGCGCATAGACAGGGCCTACCGGCCTTGTGTCCCCTGCCGGTTGGCGCAGGTGGGTGCCGGGACCGCGCTGCCCGGGGCGGTGCGCTGACTGTCGGTCAGGGCGGCTTCTTGGGGATCACGTCCTTTGTCCCTTTTCTTCCCTGTGTCGGACTATCTGGGTGAAGCGACGCTATGGGAGGAACATCCTGATCATCCCGTTGGGGATGATTCGGTGGGGCACTCGGTGGGGTGTGGTGGCGCCTCAGGGTGCGTCTGCGAATGATCGGTGTGGATGGCGTGGTCGCCCGTGGTGATGGGGTGGGTTTTCCGGTGCTCCGGTTGGTGTTCGTGGGGATTATGGGGCTGATGGTGTGGGTGGGATTGATGGTGGACTGCCGATCGGAGTGGCGGCGGCACCCCCGCCGTTCGGCGGGTTGCGGCCCGTGGGGTGCAAGGTGTTACGGAGGGGGTTCCGGGCGGTCGGGGCGGCCAATTTGCAGAGATGATGAACCGTCAAGAAGCAGCCACACGGGCAGAGTTACCTGAACCTGCCGTCACCGCGGCGAAGCGAGTGGAATATTACGCTCCGGTAACCGCCGAGGTAGTCGAGCGGCCGGGTGGTGTGTGCCCGGACGGTTGCGCGGCCGGCTTGTGGTTCGGCGGCCGCACAGGGCGGTCCGGTGTGCTGGTTCGTGCGCCCGATGCCGTCGCGATGGTGTCGGAATATCGCCGCAATCGCCTCCGCGCACCCCTTTCCCTTTTCCCGGGACATGGAATGCGATATGCGTTCTCCCCTCGCACGGCGCCCAGTTGATGGTGTGTGAGGTGTGCAGGGGCTGTCGGGATCCGCTGGATGTTGATCTTGACGGCCCCTGATCGCTGTGCCAGAGTCGGCGACGTCGCGTCAGGGGGAGCTTCGCTGGTCCGCGAGACGCACACCCGCTGTCTGTTTCACCGCTTCCGTCTCTCTGAGTTTTTCGCAACTCGCTGTCACAGGCTTCTGGTTTACCTCTGCTTTATCTCCGCATTGCCTTCTGCTGCCCGCTTCCGCCTGCCCGCCTGCCGCCAGGCCGCTGTCCGCTGCCCGCGTCGGCGCGCTGTGCGCTGCTTGCCGGGAGGCCGTGCGTGCTGGGGCAGTGGGCTCTGCTGCACCTTCCCGTGTTTCCACCACTTCTCAAGGAGCCCGAGAACCGTCATGGGCAAGATCGCCGTACTCACCAACGACCTCCAGGCCGACGTCGTCCACAAGACCCCCGAGCGCACCGCGGCCATGGCCGAGGCGCAGCCGCGGTTCACCGCCTTCCTCGACGAGATGCGCCGTCGCGGCCACGCGATCTACCACCTGCAGCTGGTGAACCTGGCCGACGACCCCAACGTCGAGCGCGACCTCGACGGCACCCTGCCGCTGCAGCGCGGCTCGCAGGGCGCGGCGATCCTCGCCGACTTCCTCGCCGACGAGGACCAGGTCGTCGAGAAGAACAAGGACAGCGGCTTCTACGAGACCGAGCTGCACGACCGCCTGCAGGCGGCCGGCATCGACACCGTCCTGGTCACCGGGCTGCAGACGCAGATCTGCGTGCAGACCACCGCCGCCGACGCCTTCTTCCGCGGCTACAACGTCTGGGTCCCCTCGGACTGCGTGGTCTCCGGCAACGCCGAGGACCGCGACCGCGCCCTGGAGTGGCTCGGCGGCTACTGCGCCACGGTGGCCGACTCCAAGGAGATCTTCGACGTCCTCGACACCGAGGGCGAGCTGCCCCGCAAGGTCGTCAAGATCCTTCCCTGAGGCGCCCCGTGCCTGCCCGGGGCCTGTCCGACAAGCCCCGGCCGAGGCACCCGCACCCCAGCCGTTGCCCCACCCGACGCCCTCGAAGGAACAGCAGATGACAAGCCAGGTGACCGACCTCGGCGAGGTCGTTCTCGACCACGGCAGTGGAGCGCAGCTCAGCCACGAGCTGATCTCCCTGATCGTCGACACGCTCGGCGACGTGTACATCGGTGAGATGGAGGACAGCGCCATGCTGCCCATCTCGTCCGGGCAGATCGCGATGACCACCGACTCGTTCGTCGTGGACCCGCCGTTCTTCGGCAACGGCGACATCGGCAAGATCGCCGTCTGCGGCACCGTCAACGACCTCGCCGTGGTCGGTGCCCGGCCGCTCTACCTGACGCTCGGGATGATCCTGGAGACCGGGCTGCCGATCGCCCGGCTCGTCCAGGTGCTCACCTCGATCCGCGAGACGGCGCGCGAGGCCGGCGTGCAGATCGTCTGCGGCGACACCAAGGTCGTCCGCAAGGGCGAGGCGGACCAGATCTACCTCAACACCGCGGGCGTGGGCGTCTTCGAGCGCACCCCGCTGCGGATGCGCGACGTGCGCCCCGGCGACCGGGTGATCCTCAGCGGTCCGATCGGCAACCACACCGTGCACCTGCTCTCGATCCGCGAGGGTCTGGGCTTCGAGCAGCGCGTGCTCAGCGACTGCGCGCCGCTGAACGGGATGCTCGACGAGCTGCTCGGCACGGTCGGCGAGGGGCGGGTGCACTCGGTGCGCGACGTCACCCGCGGCGGCCTGGCGGCCGTGCTGCACGAGTACGCGGCCTCCAGCGGGCGCACCATCCGGATCGACCAGGAGCTGCTGCCGATCCAGTTCGAGACCGTGATGGCCACCGACATGCTGGGCGTCAACCCGATCCACGCGGCGAACGAGGGCTGCGTCTGCCTGTTCGTCGCCCCCGAGGCCGAGCAGGAGGTGCTCGCGGCGCTGCGGGCGCACCGCTACGGCGCCGACGCCGTGGTGATCGGCGAGGTCACCGAGGAGGCCGAGCCCGTGGTGCTGATGCGCGGCGCCGACGGCCGGGAGTCGGTGGTCGAAGAGCTCCAGGGCGCCGAACTGCCCCGGCTCTGCTGAGGACGGGCGACGGACGATGAAGAACAGCGAACCGCCGCTGCGGCGGCTGATCCGGGTCACCGGCGTGGTGCAGGGGGTGGGCTTCCGCCCGTTCGTCTACAAGCTCGCGCTGACGCACGAGTTGGCGGGCTGGGTGCTCAACGACCCCGAGGGCGTGCTCACCGAGGTGAGCGGGCCGGCCCCGGCCGTGCACCGCTTCACCGCGGAGCTGCGCACCCAGGCGCCGCCGCAGGCCCGCGTCCACGAGGTGCGGGTGGAGCGGGAGGACGGCGCGGGCGGGTACGGCGCGGCGGACTTCGAGATCCGTGAGAGCACGCACGGGGGCCGCAAGGTCACCGTGGTGCCGGCCGACGCCCACGTCTGCGCCGACTGCCTGGCCGAGCTGCGCGACCCGGCCGACCGGCGGTACCGCTACCCCTTCATCAACTGCACCAACTGCGGCCCGCGGTACTCCATCGTGCGGGCCCTGCCCTACGACCGGGCGACCACCACGATGGCCGCGTTCACCATGTGCGGCCCGTGCGCGGCGGAGTACCGCGATCCGCTGGACCGGCGCTACCACGCGCAGCCCAACGCCTGCCCGCAGTGCGGGCCGCGGCTGCTGCTGGCCGGTCCGGCGGGCGAGGCGGCCGAGGGCGAGCAGGCGCTGGCGCTGGCCGCCGCCGCGCTCGCCGCCGGCCGGATCGTGGCGGTCAAGAGCGTCGGCGGCTTCCACCTGGCCGCCAACGCCCGTGACGCCGCGGCGGTGGCACTGCTGCGCGCGCGCAAGCGGCGTGACTCCAAGCCGTTCGCGGTGCTCGCCCGGGACCCGGAGACCGTCCGGCGGATCGCCGAAGTGCGCCCGCCCGAGGCCGAGTTGCTGGACTCGGCGGCCCGGCCGATCGTGCTGCTGCGCAAGCTGGCCGGTGCGCTGCCCGAGGAGATCGCGCCGCGCAACCCCAACCTCGGCGTGATGCTGCCCTCCGCTCCCCAGCACCACCTGCTGGTGGACCACGAGGGCCTGGAGACGCTGGTGATGACCAGCGGCAACATCTCCGGCTACCCGATCGTGCACCGCAACGAGGACGCGCTCGCACAGCTCTTCGAGGTCGCCGACCTCGTCCTGTACAACGACCGGGACATCGAGATCCGGGTCGACGACTCGCTGGTGCGCTACTCCGAGCACCCCGGACTCGCCGAGCCGGTGGTCTCCTTCCTGCGTCGGGCCCGCGGTTACGCGCCCTACCCGGTGGAGGTGGGGCGCGAGTTGGCGCCGCTGGTCGCGTATGGCGCCGAGCTGAAGACCACCGTCGCGCTCAGCGGCGGCAGCCGGGTCTACCTCAGCCAGCACATCGGCGACCTGAAGAACGACGAGACCTTCGAGTCGCACCGGGAGACGGTCCGGCACCTCGCCGCGCTGCACGAGCTGACGCCCCGTCATGCCGCCGTCGACCTGCACCCGCAGTTCCGGGCCACCCGGTTCGCGCTCAAGGAGCAGGGGCAGGCGTTCGAGACGGTGACGCAGGTCCAGCACCACCACGCGCACATGGCCTCCTGCATGGCCGAGCACCGGCTGGACGGCGAGACCATCGGCGTGCTCTTCGACGGCGCCGGCTACGGCGAGGACGGCACCACCTGGGGCGGGGAGGTGCTGCTCGGCGACTTCCTCGCGGTGCGGCGCCTGGCGCACCTGCGCACCGTGCCGCTGCTGGGCGGCGACCGGGCGGTCAAGGAGCCGATCCGGACCGGCTTCGCGCTCGCCCTGGACGCCTTCGGCGACGGCGAGGCGGCGCTGGCGGCCTTCCCGGTGCTGGGCGAACTGGACGAGCAGCAGCGCCACGTCTACGCCACCATGGCGCAGCGCGGCATCAACTCGCCGCTCGCCTCCAGCATGGGCCGGCTCTTCGACGGTGTCGCGGCGCTGCTCGCGGTCACCACCCGGGCGGAGTACGAGGCGCAGGGGCCGATCGAGCTGGAGGGCCTGCTGGGCCGCGACCTCGCGATGGCCGCGCCGGGCGAGCGGTACCGGTTCGGCGCGAGCGAGCGCGAGGGTGTCACCGAACTCGACCCGCGCCCGGTGGTGCGGGCGCTCGCCGCCGACCTGGCGGCCGGGGTGGCGCCTGCGGAGCTCAGCCGGCGCTTCCACTCCGCGGTGGTCGACCTGGTGGTCGCCCGGTGCCTGGCGGCCGGTTCGGCCACGCGCCAGGTGGTGCTCTCCGGCGGGGTGTTCCTGAACGAGTTCCTGCTGGTGAACTGCCTGGTCGAGCTGAGCCGGGCGGGCTTCGCCGCCTACTGCCAGCAGCAGGTGCCCACCAATGACGGCGGCATCGCGCTGGGCCAGATCATGGTGGCCGACGCCCGGCTCCGAGGCGGGCAGCAGTGAGCGCGGCGCCGGAGCACATCGTGGTGCTGCACCGCTGGCGCGACCAGTACGCCCGCTACGAGGACTACCTCGACCACGGCGCCGCGCACATCAGCTATGTCACCACCGAGCTGGCCCGCTCCTCGGTGCCGGCGCAGGCCGCCGCTGTGGCCGTGGTGGCGGCCACCGACCAGGTGGACGCGGTGCGGGCGGCGATGGCCGGGCTGGCCGGGCGGTTCGGGCCCGTCGGCCGGCTGGTGGCGCTGAACGAGGGCGACCTGGACACGGCGGCGCTGCTGCGCACCGAGCTCGGCCTGCCCGGCCAGCAGAGCGCCGACCTGGAGCGGTTCCGGGACAAGCTCGCCATGGTGGTGGCCGCCGAGCGCGGCGGGGTGCCGGTGCCCGCCTACGCGGACGCGCCCGACGCCGGCGCCGTGCGGGCCTTCGCCGCCCGCAACGGCTGGCCGGTGGTGGTCAAGCCGCGGCGCGGCACCGCCAGCCGGGGCGTGTCCGTGCTGCACGGCGAGGGCGACGCGCACAGCGCGCCGGGCCTGGGCCAGGAGCCGTACCTGGTCCAGCGCTTCGTGGCCGACCCGGTCCTGCACATCGACGGCCTGTGGACCGGCGAGCGGCTGGGGCCCTGGCGGGCCTCGCGCTACGTCAACAGCTGCCGGGAGTTCACCGACGGGGCCTTCCTCGGCTCGGTGGAGCTGGACGGCCCCGAACTGCTCGCCGCCGTCGAGCAGTTCACCGCCGAGGTCGGTGCGGCACTGGGCGGCGGCGAGCCCTGGGTGTTCCACCTGGAGGCGTTCGCCGGCACCGACGGACGGGGCGCGCCGCGGCTCACCTTCCTGGAGGCCGGCGCCCGGGTCGGCGGTGGGGAGATCCCCTTCGTGTGGCGCGAGGTGCACGGGATCGACCTGATGGCCGCCGCCGTGGACATCCAGCTCGGCCGCACCCCGGCCGCACCGGTCGTGCCGGGCGGCCGCACCGCGGGCTGGCTGCTGCTGCCGCTGCCGGTGGCGCCGCCCTGCACGGTGGTGGAGGCCGCGGCGCCGGTGGGTGAGCCCGGCCCGTACGCGAGCCGGCTGCCGCAGCCGGGCACGACGATCCCCAAGGTCGGCGGCTATGAGCACGTGGCCGCCCGGTTCCGCTTCCGCGGCACCAGCAGCCGTGAGGTGGAGGACGCCATCGTCCGGGCCGCCGGCACGGTCCGGGTGCGCTGCCGGGCGGTCACCGGCTGACCGGCCGAGCGCCGCGGGCAGGCCCTCGGGGCCCGTCCGGCGGGGGACGCACGACGACGTGCCCGACCGGCCGTACGACCGGTCAGGGCCGTGGCACCAGCACGACGAACGACGAAACGAAGCGGAGGGCGCCAGATGCGTGACCGGGACCGACTGATAGTGGTGGGCAGCAGACTGCGGACCTACCGCGAGTACGCGATGGCTTCGCTGGCCGGCGCCTACGACCTCGCGCTGGTCTCCGCCGCCCCGCTGACCTGGGAGCGGGAGTACGTCGGCGACTACCGCGGCGCCGACACCACCGATCCGGTCGCACTGCGCGCCGCCGTCGAGGACCTGCTCGCCGCCGCCACCGCCGACGGCTTCCCGCGCACCGGGATCTACACCTGGGACGAGCTGTCGCTGGTCGCCACCGCCGAGGTGGCCGGGCAGCTGGGCCTGCCCCACATGTCGCCGGCCGCCGCGCGCGCCTGCCGGGACAAGTTCACCACCCGCACCCTGCTGGACGCGGCCGGCCTGCCCGGCGTCCGGCACCGCCTGGTGCACAGCGCCGCCGAGGCCGCCGCGGCGGCCGAGGAGATCGGCTTCCCGCTGGTCCTCAAGCCCCGCGCGCTGGCGGGCAGCCTGGGGGTGACCGTGGTCCGCGAGCCGGGCGACTTCGCGCCCGCCTACGCGCTGGCCGCGGCCAGCGTGATGGGCCCGCTGGACGCCTCCGGCGGGGTGCTCGTCGAGGAGTTCCTGGACGGCCCCGAGATCAGCGTCGACAGCCTCGTGGCGGACGGCCGGGCGCAGCCGCTCTTCGTGGCGCGCAAGCGGCTGGGCTTCGACCCGTTCTGCGAGGAGGTCGGTCACCTGGTCGGCCCCTGGCGCCACGAGCCGTGGGCGGGCGCGGTCGAGGAGCTGGTGGTCGGCGCCCACCGGGCGCTCGGCATCGAACAGGGCACCACCCACACCGAGCTGCGGCTCACCGCACGCGGCCCGCGCCTGATCGAGCTGAACGGGCGCCTGGGCGGCGACCTGATCCCGCGGGTCGGCACCCTCGCCACCGGGATCGACCTGGCGCTGCTGGGCGCGGCGCTCGCCTTCGGCGAGCGGCCCGAGCAGGCCGTGCCCGCCGAGCAGTGGGCCGAGATCCGCTTCCTCTACCCGCCGCACGACGGCACCCTCGCCTCGCTCGACCTCGGCGCCGCCGCCCAGCAGCCCGGCGTGGTCGAGGTGATCGCGCTGGCCGAGCCCGGCACCGAGCTGCTGCTGCCGCCCAGGGCGCTCACCCCACGCACCGCCGCCGTGCTCGCGCTGGCCGAGGACCCGTCGGGCTGCGCCGCGGCGCTGGACGCGGCCGAGGCCGAGGTCCGCCCGGTGCTCGGCGGCTCCCCGCTGGACGGGCTCGGCGCGCTGCTGGAGAACCCGGTCACCCGTCGCTACCTGGCCGCCGAGCGGGCGCCGGCCGACATGACCGTCCCCGGGGTGCGCAACGACTGGATCCGCTACGGCGCGGGCGGCGGCCAGTCGCTCAACCGGCCGGTGCTGCTGGACGCGGCCGACCGCCGGCGTCTGACGTCCGACCTCAACGGGCTGTTCGAGCTGCTCACCACGATCCCCGAGCGGCTGTTCGCCGGTGACAAGCGGGCCTTCGCCAAGGCGGTGGGCATGACGCCCACCCAGATCGACCTGGTGATGCGCGGGGCCGGCCGCACGCTGCCCGCGATGTCGCGCGCCGACATGTACCGCGAGCCGGCGGGCTTCAAGCTGATGGAGCTCAACACCGGCAGCTCGCTCGGTGGTTGGCAGATGGGCGAGTTCGCCCGCACGGTCCGCGAGAACGAGGCCTTCCGCACCTTCGCGGCGGCCGAGCGCCTGGTGCACCCGGACCCGATCGCCCGGATCGCCGAGGTGCTGCGCGAGCAGGCCGAGGCGGCCGGCTTCGCGCTGCCCGAGCGCCCGGTGCTGGCCCTGACCGAGTGGCCCGACGGCTACGCCAAGACCAAGCCCTGGCTGGACTTCGTGGTCCCGGACTGGCTGCGCAACGGCTTCGACACCGTCGTCTGCCACCTGGGCGAGTTCGAGTACCGCAACGGCGTGCCGCACATCCACGGCCGCAAGGTCGACGTGGTCTACCGGATCTTCCTGCCCGGCGAGATGGCCGACGAGCAGCGCAGCTACGATCTGGTCGACCCGCTGCTGGCGGCCGTCGAGCGCGGGGAGACCTTCCTGTTCGCGGGCCTGGACTGCGAGTTGTACGGCAACAAGGGCAGCCTGGCGATGCTCAGCGACGAGCGCAATCGCCCGGCCCTGTCGGCGGCCGAGCACGAGCTGGTGGACCGGATCCTGCCGTGGACCCGGTTCCTGCGCGAGGAGCGGGTCGAGCGGGCCGGCGAGCGGATCGACCTGCTGCCCTTCGCGCTGGCCAACAAGGACCGCCTCGCCCTCAAGCCCACCCTGCTGTACGGCGGCGTCGGCGTCATCCCCGGCTGGTCGGTGGGCCAGGAGGAGTGGGAGGCGCACCTGCGCGGGGCCGTCGACGGGCCCTACGTGGTGCAGGAGCGGGTGCTGCCGGTGGCCGAGCGGTTCGTGCGCGACGACGGGCGCGGCTTCGAGCAGATGGTGGTCGCCTACGGCGTCCTGATGGTCGGCTCGGACTACGCCGGGATGCTGGTGCGCGGCACCCCCGATCCGCAGGTCGGCATCGTCAGCATGTCCAACGGCGCGCAGATCGGCTGCTGCTTCCACGTCGAGGACCGCCCCGGGAGCCAGGCGTGAACCGTCCGCGTTTCGGCGGTCTGTGGCAGGACCGGGACTTCCTCAGGCTCTGGGCAGGGGAGAGCGTCTCGCTGCTCGGCGCCCAGGTCACCCAGCTGGCCCTGCCGCTGGCCGCGGTCTACCAGCTGCACGCCAGCTCCACCCAGCTCGGCCTGCTGAACGCCGCCAACTACGCGCCGTTCCTGGGCCTGACCCTGTTCATCGGGGTCTGGGCGGACCGCCGCCGGCGCCGCCCGCTGATGATCGGCGCCAACCTGGGCCGGGCGGTGCTGGTGGGCACCGTGCCGCTGTGCGCGGCGCTGGGCGCGCTGAACATCTGGTACCTGTACCTGGCCGCGCTCGCCATCGGCGTGCTCACCGTGGTGTTCGACGTCTCCTACCAGTCCTACCTGCCCTCGCTGATCGACCACGACCACCTGGTGGAGGGCAACAGCAAGCTCTCCGCGAGCAGTTCGGTCGCGCAGATCGGCGGCCCCGCGCTGGGCGGCCTGCTGATCAGCTGGATGAGCGCGCCGATCGCGCTGCTGGTCAACTGCGTCTCCTACCTGGTCTCGGTCGGCTCGCTCAGCACGATCCGCCGCGCCGAGCCGCTGCCCGAGCAGCCCGCCGAGCGCGTCTCCACCGCCCGCAGCATCGCCGAGGGCCTGCGGATGGTGCTGCGCAACGCCTCGATCCGGGCGATCGCGCTGGAGGCGGGCACCTACAACCTGTGCTGGATGTCGCTGCAGACCGTCTTCGTGCTGTACGCGGCCCGCCACCTCGGGATGAGCCCGGGGACCATCGGCCTGGTGCTCGGCGCGGGCGCGATCGGCTCGCTGCTCGGCGCGCTCGGTGCCGGGTGGCTCAAGGAGCGGCTCGGTCTGGGGCGGGCGGTGATGCTGGAGCTCGCGCTGTGCTGCTGCGCGCCGGTGCTGATCCCGCTGGCCCCGGGCCGGGGAGCGCTCTCCTACGCGCTCTACATCACGGCGTTCGCGCTGTGCGGCCTGGGCTCCACCATGTCGACCATCCACGTGGTGAGCCTGCGTCAGGTCATCACCCCGCCGCACCTGCTGGGCCGGGTCAACGCGGGCTGCCGCTTCATCGCCTGGGGGCCGCTGCCGCTCGGTGCGCTGATCGGCGGCTGGCTCGGTGACGAGGTCGGGCTGCGGCCCACGCTGTGGATCACCGCCGCCACCTTCGTGCTGGCGCTGCTCTGGGTGGCGTTCTCGCCGGTGCGGGGGCTCAAGGACTTCCCGACCGACCTGCCGCACCAGCGCACGAGCGCGTCCGGGTCCGCGTCCGCATCCGGGTCCGAGGACGTCGACGTTGAGGCCGCTGCCGCTGCCGCTGCGCCCAGCCCGTCCTGACCACGGCCTGTCCGGCGGACGCCCCTCGTGGCGTCCGCACCCCACCCAAGAGGAGAACAGCCTTGAGCCGCACCGCATCCGCTGCGCTCTACCAGCCCGCGGGCACCGCCGAGGGCCTGGAAAGCGTGCGCAGCCTGGTCAACACCGCGCTGGACATCCTGAGCGAGGTCGCCGCCGCGCGCAGCGGACCGGTCGCGCCCGGCGGCCCCGCCGCCGCGCGGGCCGCGGCCGCGGCGGCGCTCACCGCCCCGCTGCTGCCCGAGGAGCGCACGGCACCCGAGCAGGCGCTGGCCGAGCTGGTGCGGCCCTTCGCCCAGTGGTCGGTGGACATCACCCACCCGGCCGCCGTGGCCCGGATGCAGCCGCCGCCCACCGACGTGGCCGCCGCCGCCGAGCTGGTGGGCGCCGTCCTCAACCAGTCCCTGCACGCCTGGGAGAGCGGACCGTTCGCCCTGGAGCTGGACCGCTGGGTGATCGCCCAGCTCGCCGAGCTGGTCGGCTACGACCCGGTGACGGCCGGCGGCACCCTCACCTCCGGCGGCAGCGTCTCCAACCTGATGGCCATGACCATGGCCCGTGACACCGTGCTGGCCGACAAGATCGGCCGGCACGCCTTCCAGGAGGGCCTGCTGCGCCTGGGCGTGCAGCCGGTCGTGCTGGCCCCGCAGGGCGTGCACTTCTCGATCGAGCGCGCGGTGCGCCTGCTGGGCATCGGCGAGGAGAACATCCGCACCGTCCCGATCGACGCGCACGGCCGGATGATCCCCGCCGAGGCCGAGCGGATCCTGGCCGAACTGCCCGAGCACGAGGTCGCCGTGGCGCTGGTGGCCGTCGCCGGCTCCACCGACCTGGGCATCGTCGACCCGCTGCCGGAGCTGGCCGCCATCGCCCGCGCGCACGGCCTCTGGCTGCACGCGGACGCCGCCTACGGGGCCGGCGCGCTCTTCTCGCCGCGGCTGCGCCCGATGCTGCGGGGCATCGAGGAGGCCGACTCGGTCACCATGGACCTGCACAAGTTCGGCTGGACCCCGGCCTCCTCGGCCGCGCTGCTGGTGCGCCGGGCCGAGACCATGGTCTCGTTCGGCCTGCAGCCCACCACCTGCCTGAGCGCCGACGACGACACCTGCGCCGGCTACATCGGCTCGCAGAACACCTCGCTGCAGACCACCCGCCGGGTCGACGCGCTGAAGATCGCCGTCTCCATGCGCACCCTGGGCCGGGAGGCCGTGGCGCAGATGGTGGACACCTGCCACGACCTGGCCCGGCACGCCGCCGCCCGGATCAGCGCCGAGCCCCGCCTGGAGCTGGGCACCGAGCCGCCGCTGACCGCCGTGCTCTTCCGCTACCTGCCCGGCCACGGCCTGGACGCCGACGCGTTCAACGGCCTGCTGCGCCGCCGGGTGATGGAGGACGGCCGTGCGCTGCTCGCCCGCACCCACATCGCGCAGCCGGACGGCGGCAGCCGGGTCTTCCTCAAGCTGATGCTGCTCAACCCGCAGACCGGCACCGAGCAGCTGGACCAGCTGCTCGACGACCTGCTCGCGCTGGCCGCCGAGCTGGAGGCCACTCCCTGAGGCATGACCGGCCCTGGAGCCGCCTTTTCCACCGCACAACCACGCCCGGGAAGAGAGATTCGGTGAGATCCGAGGTGTACCGCCCGTTTGCGCCGGCCGCCGGGCACGAGGCGGCGGACGACCCCGTCCGCGAGTCGATGCGGCGGCTGCCCGCCGCGTTCGCCCTGCCGCTGACCCTGCTGACGGGCCGTCCGCTCGCCGACCAGCCCCGCACCGCGTACACCCCGACCAGGCACCTGGTCAACGCCTCGGTGTCGGTCACCGCGGGCCTGGCCGCCGGCGCGCTCGCGCTGGCGGCCGGGCGCTGGTGGCTGCTGCTGGTGCCGGTGGGCTGGGCGATGACCCTGCACGGCGCCCGCAACCTGCGCATGATGGTCTACCACCAGTGCGCCCACCTCAACATGTGGGGCCACAAGCGCCGCGACGTGCTGCTCGGCCGCACGATCGCCGCGCTGCTGGTGATCCAGGACTTCGGCCGCTACAGCACCGAGCACGTCTCCGACCACCATGCCGTGCACCACATGACGCTGCGCGATCCCACCGTGCAGGCGTTCCTGGTCAGCCTAGGACTGCGCCCGGGGATGAGCCGGCGCGAGATGTGGCGCCGCACGCTGCTCAAGACCGTCTCCCCGGTCTTCCACGCGCGCTTCCTGACCGCCAGGATCCGCTCCTACTTCCACTCCGCCGAGCCGGCCTGGCGCACCGGCACCGCCCTCGGGTGGGTCGCGGTGGCGGGGCTGGCGACCCTGCTGCACCTGTGGGTCCTCCTGCTGGTCGCCTGGGTCGTCCCGATGACCGTGCTCTACCAGGTCAGCAACACCTTCCGGCTCTGCGTCAAGCACACCTTCCCCGCCCCCGACGAGCCGGTGCGCCGCGGCCGGGACTACTTCGCCGCCCTGACCAACGCGATCTTCATCGGCGAGGCGGCCCCGCCGCCCGGCCTGCCGCCGGTGCGCCGGGCGGCGGCCTGGGCCCGGTGGGGCGGCCGGATGCTGCTGGTGCACTTCCCCGCCCGCTACCTGGTGCTCACCGGCGACACCGTGGTGCACGACTTCCACCACCGCGCCCCGATGAGCCGGGACTGGGCCAACTACCTGTTCGCCCGCGAGGACGACCACCGGCGCGGGCACCCCGGGTGGCCGGCCTACCACCACGTCTGGGGCCTGGTGGCCGCCATCGACCTGGTCTTCGACTCGCTGCGCCACGCCGACCCCGAGGAGTACCACCCCGACCGCCTGGCCGAGGTCAACCACCGCGAACTGTTCGCCGCCTTCGAGGACTGACCGCCGCCTTGGCGGACCGAGCGCCGCCGCACCCGGACCGTTCCCACCGAAAGGGCACTCCTGATGAACACCGCTGACGGGTCGATGGACCGCCTGGTCATCCTGGGCGTGGCCGAGAGCGACGCGCACGCCGTGGCCAACCAGCTGATCGCCATGCAGTTGCGGGCCCACGGCTTCACCGTGGTCAACCTCGGCGTGTGCACCCCGCTGGCCGACTTCGCCGACGCCCACGACCGCCACCCCGAGGCCGAGGCCGTGCTGATCGGCACCCTCAACGGCCACGCCCACCAGGACCTGCGCACCCTGCCCGGGCTGCGCGCCGCCGGGCGGCTGCGCTGCCCGGTCGTCGTCGGCGGCAACCTGTCGGTCGGCAGCCGCAAGGCCGACACCGACCGGCAGCGCCTGCTCGACCTGGGCGTGGACCACCTGCTGGACGACGCGAGCGGCCTGATCCTGCTGCTCGACATGGTGCACGCCGCCCGGGCGGCCGAGTTGCAGCATGGCTGACCTGCACGGCCTGCACCTCGACGACCAGGTCGCCGCCGAACTGCCCGACTGGGCCGAAACGGTGGCGCACCTGCGCACCCGGCGCCCGGTGGTGGAGGTGCTGCGCGCCGCCCGGGCGGCCGGGCGCCCGGTGGTGCAGCCGCGCTGCGGCGTCGGCGGCCACCAGCAGATGCTGGACCTGCTGCGCGCCCTGGAGCCGGCCGGACCGGGCGTGCTGTCGGTCACCATCGACTCGCACACCCGGCTGCGGCACTTCGACACCGCCGCCGAGACGCTCGCCCGCGACCCCGGCGACCTCAACGGCTACCCGCTGGTGGCGCACGGCTGGCAGCGCGGGCGCGAACTGGCCGACGCGGTGGGCGTCCCGCTGGAGGTCCGGCACGGCTCGCCGGACGGGCGCGAGCTGTTCGCCGTCGCCCTCGCCGCCGGCCTCACCTCCTACGAGGGCGGCGGGATCGGCTACAACCTGCCCTACTCCAAGAACGTCCCGCTCGGCCACTCGCTGCGCGCCTGGCAGCAGGTCGACGCGCTGTGCGGGGTGCTCGCCGAGGCGGGCGTGGTGATCGACCGCGAGCTCTTCGGCACCCTGACCGCGGTGCTGGTGCCACCCTCGGTCAGCCTGGCCGTCACCGTGCTGGAGGCGGTGGCCGCGGCCCGCGAGGGCGTGCGCTGCCTGTCGATCGCCTACCCGCAGGGCGGCGAGACCCACCAGGACGTGGCCGCGCTGCGCGCCGTGCGCACACTGGCCGCCCGCTACCTGGACCCGGCCGTCGAGGTCTACCCGGTGCTGCACGAGTTCATGGGCGTCTTCCCGCGCACCCGCTCCTACGCCGAGCTGCTGATCGTGCAGGGCGGCCTGCTCGCCCGGCTCGGCGGCGCCGCCAAGGTGATCAACAAGACCCACCAGGAGGCCTACGGCATCCCCGAGGCCGAGGCGAACGCCGACGGCATCCGGGGCGCCGCGCTCGGCGCCGGCGAGCTGCTCGACTTCGTGCGGATCGACGAGGACCGGGTGGCCGAGGAGCAGCACTGGATCGAACGCGAGGTCGCCGAACTCGTCGACCCGGTGCTCGCCGAGGGCGAGTTGATCCCCGCGATCGAGGCCGCCTTCGCCGCCGGGCGCCTGGACATCCCCTTCAGCGCCAGCATCCACGCCCACGCGCAGGTCGTGCCGCGCCGCGACCGCTCCGGCGCCATCCGCTACGCCGACGCCGGCGCGCTGCCGTTCTCCACGGCCGTGCTGCGCCGGCACGCCGCGCTGCTGAGCGAGCCGCCCGGGACGCCCGAGCGCTCCCCGTTCGAGGCGGCCACCGCCGACATCCGCTACTTCCTCGACCACGAGGACCGTTTCCACACCCGTACACCGCACTACACGCGGTCCGAGAACCCGCAGAGGTTTTGATGACCACTCACGAGCCCGCCGTGCAGCTTCCCGCCCCCGACCCGGAGGAGGGCCGCCGGGTCTTCGCCGACGACCGCGCGCACCTGTTCCACAACTGGGCCGCCCAGGGCGCCGTCAACCCGATCCCGGTGGCGGGCGCCGCCGGGCGGCACTTCTGGGACTACGAGGGCAAGCGCTACCTCGACTTCTCCTCCCAGTTCATCAACCTCAACATCGGCCACGCGCACCCCAAGGTGGTCGCGGCGATCAAGGAGCAGGCCGACCGGATCTGCATGATCGCCTCCACCTTCGCCAACGACAAGCGCGGCGAGGCGGCCCGCCTGATCACCGAGCTGGCCCCCGGCGACCTCGGCCACGTCTTCTTCACCAACGGCGGCGCCGACGCCAACGAGCACGCCGTGCGGATGGCCCGGATGCACACCGGCCGCCCCAAGGTGCTCTCCGCCTACCGCTCGTACCACGGCGGCACCTCCACCGCGATCAGCCTCACCGGCGACCCGCGCCGCTGGCCCAACGAGCGCTCGGGCAGTGCCGCCGGCAACGTCGCGCACTTCTTCGGCCCCTACCTGTACCGTTCGCACTTCCACGCCACCACCGAGGCCGAGGAGAGCGCCCGCGCGCTGGCGCACCTGGCGCAGGTGATCGAGTTCGAGGGCCCCACGACGATCGCCGCGATCATGCTGGAGAGCGTCGTGGGCACCGCCGGCATCCTGGTCCCGCCGCCCGGCTACCTGGCCGGCGTGCGCGCGCTGTGCGACAAGTACGGCATCGTGATGATCGCCGACGAGGTGATGTCCGGCTTCGGGCGCACCGGCGCGTGGTTCGCCATCGACCACTGGGGTGTCACCCCCGACCTGATCACCTTCGCCAAGGGCGTCAACTCCGGCTACGTGCCGCTCGGTGGCGTGCTCGTCTCCGACGCGATCCACGAGACGTTCCGCGAGGTCGTCTACCCCGGCGGCCTGACCTACTCAGGCCACCCGCTGGCCTGTGCCGCCGCCGTCGCCGCCATCACGGCGATGAAGGAGGAGGGCATCGTCGAGAACGCCGCCCGGATCGGCGAGGACGTGCTCGGTCCCGGCCTGCGCGAGCTGGCCGAGCGCCACCCCAGCATCGGCGAGGTGCGCGGGCTCGGCGTCTTCTGGGCCGTCGAGCTGGTCCGCAACCGCGAGACCCGCGAGATGCTGGTGCCCTACGCCGCCGGGGCGGGCCAGACCGGCCCGGTCGACGAGGTCGTCGCCGCGTGCAAGGAGCGCGGCATGTGGCCGGTGTACAACTACAACCGGATCCACCTGGTGCCGCCGTGCACCATCACCGACGACGAGGCGCGCCAGGGGCTGGAGATCCTGGACGAGGCGCTGAACGCGGCCGACAAGCACGTGGAATAACGCCGGGTCAGCTGCCGTTTCCCACACGCTCAACCATCTTCCGATCCATCTTCCGATCCATCTTCTGAACTGTCCGACGAGAGGTCGACATGCGAGCAGTCGTCGTCGAGGAATTCGGCGGCCCCGAGGTCCTGGCCCTGGCCGAGCGCCCGGACCCGCAGCCCGGGCCGGGCGAGCTGGTGGTCCGGCTCACCGCCGCCGGGGTCAACTACAAGGACGTCTACGAGCGCGAGGGCCGCAGCCCGCTGAAGGCCCCGCTCGTGGCCGGCTGCGAGGGCGCCGGCACGGTGCTGTCGGTCGGCCCCGAGGTGACCGGCACCGCCCCCGGCGACCGGGTCGCCTGGTGGGCCGCGCCCGGCAGCTACGCCGAGCAGGTCGTGGTGCCCGCGCGCGCCGCCGTCCTGCTGCCCGCGGACATCAGCGAGGAGGCGGCCGCCGCCGTCCTGCTCCAGGGCCTGACGGCGCACTACCTGGTCACCAGCACCTTCCGTGCCGAGGCCGGCCAGAGCGCCCTGATCCCGGCGGCGGCCGGCGGCCTGGGCCAGCAGCTGGCCCGGGTGCTCTCGCGGCGCGGCGTGCACGTGATCGGCACCGTCTCCAGCGAGGCCAAGGCCGCCGCCGCCACCGCGGCGGGGGTGCGCGACGTGCTGGTGGTGCCGCCGGGCGGCTTCGAGGAGGCCGACAAGATCGCCTCCCAGGTGCGGGAGCTGACCGGTGGCCGGGGCGTGGACGTGGTCTACGACGGCGTGGGCCGCGACACCTTCCGCACCGGCCTGGCCGCGCTGCGCCCGCGCGGCACCTTCGTCCTGGTCGGCGCGGCCTCCGGCCCCGTGCCCCCGTTCGACCCGCAGCACCTGGGCTCCGGCGGCTCGCTCTTCCTGACCCGCCCGACGCTGGTCGACCACGCCACCGATCCCGCCGAACTCGCCGAGCGCGCCCACGAGGTGTTCGCCTGGCTGCGCGACGGAACCCTCTCGGCCGACGTCGCCCAGCGCTACCCCCTGGCCGAGGCCGCACGCGCCCACGCCGACCTGCAGAGCCGCCGCACCACGGGCAAGCTCCTCCTGCTGCCCTGACCCGCGCCGATCGAACGCCCTGGTGCCCGCAGCCCCTGGCTCCGGGCACCAGGGCGTTTCCACACGGCCTTGCGGCCGCCGGCTCCTCGGCACCCGGCAGGCCGGGCTCCTGCGAAGCGGGGGAGGCCTGCGGCGGATCCGAGCTCGTCCCACGATGTGGGCAGTCGAGTGATTCACCCGCGACTCGCCGGTGGATCGGCTATAGGCTGACCGGTGCAACTGGTTCGCCCTGTCCGCCAGGCAGGGTGTCGCAAGAGGGAACCCGGTGGGAATCCGGGACTGCCCCGCAGCGGTGAGTGGGAACGACCGCCGTCATACGCACTGGGTCCGGGAGTTCGGGCCTGGGAAGCGACGGCCAGTAGGTGTCCGCCCTTCAAGGGTGGGCGCGCCCGCGAGTCCGAAGACCTGCCCGTTGTGCGCACGCGACCGTTCGCGCGCGGAAATCCCGGTGACCTCGTGGGCGGGTCGGCGTGCACAACCAGGCGGGTCCGGCGCATTCTGGCGTCTGCGGCCCCGCCCGGTTCGGCACCTCTTCGCGTCCCGTGACATCGCCGGGAACCCTGAGACAGGCTCGCGAAGGAGAGTCCCTTGACCACGAAGTCCGCAGCCACGGCAACCCGCTCCACCGTCCACGGCTACCCCCGCCAGGGCCGTAACCGGGAGCTCAAGAAGGCGATCGAGGGCTACTGGAAGGGCACGGTCACCGCCGAAGCCCTGCTGGCCACCGCCGCCGACCTGCGCCGGGAGAACTGGCGGCAGCTCACCGAGGCCGGTATCGCCCAGGTGCCCACCGGTGATTTCTCGCTCTACGACCACGTGCTGGACACCACCGTCGCCGTCGGGGCGATCCCGGCCCGCCACCGCGCCGCCGTCGACGCCGACCCGCTGGACGGGTACTTCGCGATGGCCCGCGGCACCCAGGACGTCGCGCCGCTGGAGATGACCAAGTGGTTCGACACCAACTACCACTACCTGGTGCCCGAACTCGGCCCCGACACCACCTTCGCGGCGAACCCCGCCAAGGCCGTCGCCGAGTTGCGCGAGGCGCTGGCGCTCGGCCACGACGCCCGCCCGGTGCTGGTCGGCCCGGTCACCTACCTGCTGCTGGCCAAGCCGGCGCCCGGGGTGGCCGAGGACTTCCAGCCGATCACCCTGCTGGACCGGCTGCTGCCGGTCTACGCCGACCTGCTGGCGCAGCTGCGCGCCGCCGGTGCCGCGTGGGTGCAACTGGACGAGCCCGCGCTGGTGCAGGACCGCACCCCGGCCGAGCTGAACGCCGCCGCCCGCGCCTACCGTGACCTCGGTGCCCTGACCGACCGGCCGAAGCTGCTGGTCGCCAGCTACTTCGACCGCCTGGGCGAGGCGCTGCCGGTGCTCGCCAAGGCCCCGGTGGAGGGCCTGGCCCTGGACTTCACCGGGCCCGCCGCCGCCAACCTGGACGGCCTCGCCGCCGTCGGCGGGCTGCCCGGCAAGCGGCTGGTCGCCGGTGTGGTCGACGGCCGCAACATCTGGATCAACGACCTGGGGAAGTCGCTGGCCACCCTGGCGACCCTGCTCGGGCTGGCCGGTACCGTGGACGTCGCACCGTCCTGCTCGCTGCTGCACGTCCCGCTGGACGCCGCCGCCGAACGCGAGGTCGACCCGCAGATCCTGCGCTGGCTGGCCTTCGCCAAGCAGAAGGCCACCGAGGTGGCGCTGCTGGCCCGCGGTCTGCGCGAGGGCACCGGCTCGATCAGCGCCGAACTGTCCGCCAACCGCGCCGATCTGGCCTCGCGCGCCGCCTCGCCGATCACCCGGGACCCGGCCGTGCGCGCCCGCACCGCGGCCGTCACCGAGGCCGACGCCCGCCGGGCCCAGGCGTACCCGCAGCGGGCCGCCGCCCAGCGCGCCCGGCTCGGCCTGCCGCTGCTGCCGACCACCACCATCGGCTCGTTCCCGCAGACCACCGAGCTGCGGGTCGCCCGCGCCGACCTGACCGCGCGGCGGATCGACGAGGCCGCCTACCGCGAGCGCATCGAGGCCGAGGTGCGCGAGGTGATCGCCTACCAGGAGAAGGCGGGTCTGGACGTGCTGGTGCACGGCGAGCCCGAACGCAACGACATGGTGCAGTACTTCGCCGAGCAGCTCACCGGCTACCTGGCCACCCGGCACGGCTGGGTACAGTCCTACGGCACCCGCTACGTGCGCCCGCCGGTGCTGGCCGGCGACATCTCCCGCCCGCACCCGATGACCACCGACTGGTTCGGCTACGCGCAGAGCCTGACGGACCGTCCGGTCAAGGGCATGCTCACCGGCCCGGTCACCATGCTCGCCTGGTCCTTCGTCCGCGACGACCAGCCGCTCGCGGACACCGCGTTCCAGGTGGCACTCGCCCTGCGCGACGAGGTGCGCGACCTGGAGGCCGCCGGTGCGGCCGTGGTCCAGGTCGACGAGCCGGCGCTGCGCGAGACGCTGCCGCTGCGCGCCGCCGACCGCCCCGCCTACCTGGACTGGGCCACGGCCGCGTTCCGGCTCGCGACCTCCGGGGTGCGGGCCGACACCCAGATCCACACCCACATGTGCTACGCCGAGTTCGGCGCGATCATGACGGCCATCGACGAGCTGGACGCCGACGTCATCTCGCTGGAGGCGGCCCGCTCGCACATGGAGGTGGCCGGAGAGCTGGCCGGGGCCGGCTACCCGCGCGAGGTCGGCCCGGGCGTGTGGGACATCCACTCGCCTCGGGTGCCGAGCACCGAGGAGGCCGTCGAGCTGCTGCGCGCCGGGCTCGCGGCGATCCCCGCCGAGCGGCTCTGGGTCAACCCCGACTGCGGCCTGAAGACCCGCGGTTGGCCCGAGACCCGGGCCTCGCTGGAGAGCCTGGTCGGCGCCGCCCGCCGCCTGCGGGAGGAACTCGCCGGCTGAGGTGCCGGCGTGGGATGAGAGGGGTGGGCGCAGACCACCTGCTGCGCCCACCCCGGTGGCCGACGCCGGCCACGTGACCTTGCCCGCATTGTGCCCCGGGAGCATCGGCGGCCATTGACGGCCCCTTTCCCGGGCCTTTACCCTACGGTGAGTAGTGATGGCGTAAGGAAGCTGGTGGAACTCCAGCACGGTCGCGCCACTGTGAGCGAGGCGCCTGCGGGCGGCTCGTGAGTCAGATACGACGCCATCACGGTCTGCCCCATCGAAGAGCGGGACGCACGATCCCCTGAAGGAGGCTCAACTGTGAGCACCAGTCTGCCCGGGCCCACCGCCCTGCCCGTCCCGGTCGTCGTTCCTGCGGCCAGGGCCGCCGCCTGGCTCGTCGTCAGCGCGCTGATCGCGCTGGCCGTCTACTACTTCATCGGCGTCGACCAGGGCGCCTACTCCGTGTTCGGCACGGACATGCACATCCACGAGTTCGTGCACGACTCCCGCCACTTCCTCGGCTTCCCCTGCCACTGACCACCGGAAGCAGCGAACAACCCGACATGGAAAAAAGACTCGTCCTGCGCGGCGTCATCGCCGGCGCAGTGGCCGGCCTGCTCGCGTTCGTCTTCGCCCGGATCTTCGCCGAGCCGCAGATCCGGACGGCGATCGACTACGAGAGCGGGCGCGACGCCGCCCAAGGGGCCCTCGACAAGGCTGCCGGACTGCCCATGGACATGGGCGGCCCGGACATCTTCAGCCGCACCGTTCAGGCCAACATCGGCATCGGTGTCGGCATGATCCTCTTCGGTGCGGCGATGGGCGCGCTCTTCGCCGTCGCCTACGCCATCTGTCTGGGACGCACCGGCCGGCTCCGGCCGCGCCCGCTCGCGATGCTGGTGGCGCTGGGCGGATTCCTCGGCATCTACTTCGTGCCGTTCATCAAGTACCCGGCCAACCCGCCCTCGATCGGTCACCCCGACACCATCCGTGACCGCGGCAACCTCTACCTGGCGATGGTGGCCTGCTCGGTGCTCTTCCTGGTGCTCGCGGTCGTTCTCGGCAAGCGCCTCCAGGCCCGGTTCGGCAACTGGAACGCCACCCTGCTGGCGGCCGGCGCCTACGTCGTGGTGATCGGCACGATCATGGCCGTCCTCCCGTCGCTCGGCGAACTGGCCGACAATGTGCAGGAGTTCGGTCACCATGCGACCGAGACCCCGCTGCCGCTGACCGACCCGCAGGGCGCCATCGTCTACCCGGGCTTCCCGGCGGACACCCTCTTCGACTTCCGCTTCCTGTCCGTGGCCGCCCAGCTCCTGCTGTGGGCCACCCTCGGACTGGTCTTCGGACCGATGGCCGAGCGGCTGCTCGACCCCGAGGCGCGCAAGGCCGCTGCGGGTGCGGGTGCGGGTGCGGGTGCGGGTGATGGGGCCGGGACCGCGCCGGTCGTCGCCGCATGACCCGGCAGCTCCCCGGGGCCGCGATGCCGCAACGGCTCGCGGCCTTCGGGCCGTTCTTCGCCATCGACTGCCACGACGACGGACCGGTCCTGCCGCCGTGGCGGCCGATGGCCGAACTGCTCGACGATACAGCCGTGTTGCGGGAGCGCGTGGCCGGCGTCCGCACCTACCTGGCGGCGGCCGGCGGTCAGCCGCTGGAAGCGGTGGAGGAGCGGGTGGCCGCCTCGGTGACCCACCTCGGCCTGGCCGCCAGACTCGTCTCGCCGGCCTTCGCCGTCGCCGTCCTCGACGGGGCGGTGCTCCGGCACGGCCTGCGCGAGGCCCGCTGGCAGCCGGTGCCCGGCGGCATGTTCCCGCTCTCGTTGCCGCAGCAGGTCCTTGAACCCGTCGCCGACCGGGTCGAACTCGCCGACCGGTTGGGCGCGGACCTGCTCGACGGCCCGGTCCGGGAGTTGAGCGAGGCGCTCGGCGCCGGGTTCGGCGTCTCGGCGCGGATCCTGCACGGCAACGTGGCCTCCGCCGTCAACGGCGCCGCCGCGGCCATCGCCCGCTCGGCCCCTCAACTGGCGCCGGGCGCGCGCGAACTGGTCGCTCAGCTGCTCGCCCGTGCGCCCCTGCAGGGCGCGGGCACCGCGGCCGACGACGGCACCGGGTTCCGCCGCCGCAGCTGCTGCCTGATCTACCGGGCCGCCCCCGACCACGCGGGCGCCCTGTGCGGGGACTGCGTCCTCACCGCACCCCCGGGCCACCGGGGATAGCAAGAGAGTGCCTTGCCGAGACACGATATGACGATCCGTCGGACTGCGACGGCCCGCGAAGCCGTCCGGCGCAGAGTTTCCCGGGTCTTGACCTGTGTGGACTTGAGTCCGGTGGGAGCGGCTCACTAGCCTGGCAAGGTTGCAGCCGCCTGCTGTGACGGTGTGCCAGCAGCGAAGTCCGGTGTGAACCCGGCACTGTCCCGCAACGGTGATGTCCCCCTCGGGGGGCGAGTCCGGTCGCCTGCTGCCGTGCCACGGATTCCCGCCTCGACGGAAGGACGGCCCGCCCGGCCCGCCGTGGCCGACTCGGGTGTGCCGCCCTGTCCGCGAGCATCCCGAGGAGGATGCCTTGCCCGCTCCGGCAACCCGGTTCAGAACGATGCGCGACGCGCTGCAGCCCTCCGAGTGGGGACGCCTGAGCCTGATGGCCCTGGTGATCCTGGCCCTCAACGGCCTCGGCTGGGGCATCTTCGTGTTCGCGGTCCTGCCGCACCACTTCCACTACGACGGGCTCGGCATCGGGATGGGCGTCGCGTTCACCGCGTGGACGCTGGGTGCCCGCCATGCCTTCGACGCCGACCACATCTCCGCGATCGACAACGTCACCCGCAAGTTCATGGCGGAGGAGAAGCGCCCGCTGGGCACCGGCTTCTTCTTCGCGCTGGGCCACTCCACCATCATCTGCGTGGTGGGCATCGGCCTGACCATCGCCGCCAAGGCCGTCTTCGGCGCGGTGGTCGACCCGAACTCCAGCTACGAGACCGTCGGCGGCGTCATCGGCACGGTCACCTCGGCGAGCTTCCTCTACCTCATCGCGCTGCTCAACCTCGTCGTGCTGGCGGGCATCGCCAAGGTGTTCCGGGCCATGCGGCGCGGCACCTTCGACGAGGCCGAGCTCGAACGCCAGCTCCAGGCACGCGGGTTGATGTACCGCTTCTTCGGCCGCTTCATGCGCACGATCAAGCACACCTGGCAGATGTTCTTCGTCGGCCTGATCTTCGGCATCGGCTTCGACACCGCCACCGAGGTCGTGCTGCTCGCCGCGACGGCCTACGCCGCCACCTCCGGCCTGCCGTTCTACGCCGTCCTCGCGCTGCCGCTGCTCTTCGCCGGCGGCATGACGCTGTTCGACACCCTGGACGGCTGCTTCATGAACTTCGCCTACGGCTGGGCCTTCGCCAACCCCGTCCGCAAGGTCTACTACAACCTGGTCATCACCGGCCTGTCGATCGCCGCGGCCTTCCTGATCGGCACCATCGAGCTGCTCGGCGTGCTCACCTCCGAGCTGCACCTCAAGGGCGCCTTCTGGGACTTCATGGCGAACTTCGACATCAACAAGGCGGGCTTCGCGATCGCCGCACTGTTCGCGCTGACCTGGATCGTCGCGCTGGTCTACTGGCGCTACGGCAAGGTCGAGGCCCGTTGGAGCACCCCGGCCGGTACACCGTCAGTGGACGCCAAGGAACTGGCCTGACGGGCGCTCGCAGCAGTCAGGTGAGCGCAGGAAGCTCCACCCGCCCTCGCCCCGGGCGCATGGGCGCGTAGGGGAGTGGGGGAATGCCACAATGCCCGGAGTGGATAACCACTCCGGGCATTCAGCGCTGGTGGGCCTAACAGGACTTGAACCTGTGGCCTCTTCCTTATCAGGGAAGCGCTCTAACCGTCTGAGCTATAGGCCCGTGCCGCACGGAAACTTTAGCTGATCAGCTGCTGAACTCAAAAACCCGTTTCCTCGATGGTGGGGCCAGGGGCCAGGCCAATGCGCAGATCGCGCAGCGGATGTACCTCGCCGAAGGGGCCTGGCATACTTCGCCCCGCTGGGTACTGGCGAGTAGCAAACTCGGCAGGGCGGTGCTGCTCGCCACGAAGGGCGCTACAGTTCCTCCCACTCTGACCCCGACGTCGTTCCCCTCACAAAAGCTCGGAGCCCGAGATGCACCCCTTCCTCGACCACCGGGGGCCGCTGGCCTTCGCTCACCGGGGAGGTGTGATCGGCCATCCCGAGAACTCGCTCGCCGCGTTCTCGGCGGCCGTCGCCCTCGGCTACCGCTACCTGGAGACGGACGTCCACGCCACCGCCGACGGTGTGCTGGTGGCCTTCCACGACTCCCGCCTGGACCGGGTCACCGACCGGGCCGGCGCGGTGGGCGAACTGCCCTGGAGCACGGTCGGCGAGGCCCGGATAGGCGGCACCGAGCCCATCCCGCTGCTGGAGGACCTGCTCGGTGAGTTCCCCCGGGCCCGTTTCAACATCGACGTCAAGGCGGCCCCCGCCGTCGGGCCGCTGGTCGAGGTGATCCGCCGCACCAATGCGTGGGACCGGGTCTGCGTCGGCGGATTCTCCGACACCCGCCTCGCCGCCGTGCGTGCCGCCGCCGGACCCCGGCTGGCCACCTCGCTCGGCCCGCGCGAGGTGGCACGGCTGCGGCTGCGCTCACTGGCCGGACCGCTGCTCCCGGGGCGAGGGGCGTCGTGGGCGGGGGTGTGCGCGCAGGTTCCCGAGCGGCACCGGGGCGTGCGGGTGGTCGACCGGGCCTTCGTGCGCGCCGCCCACCGCGCCGGCCTGCAGGTTCACGTCTGGACCGTGGACGACGCCACACGGATCAGGGCTCTCCTGGACCTGGGCGTGGATGGCATCATGGCCGATCGCATCGACGTCCTGCGGGACGTGTTCACGGAGCGCGGCTGCTGGACCGACGGAAACACGCTGATGGGAACCTCATGAACACCGCGACCCACCTGCCTGACCACTCGTCGGCGGCCACCGACACCCGCGCCCTGCGCCGGACGCAGTTCGGCTGGTACATGAACGACTGGGCCAATGCCGCTTTCTCGGCCACGGTCCTGACGGTGTTTCTCGGGCCGTACCTCACCACGCTCGCCAAGAACGCCGCCGACGCGGGCGGCGACGTCCACCCGCTGGGCCTCTCGGTGCGTGCGGGGTCGTTCTTCCCCTACACCGTCTCCTTCTCCGTGCTGCTCTCGGTCGCGGTGATGCTGGTGATCGGCACGATCGCCGACCGCACCGGGCGTCACAAGGAGCTGATGTGCGGCTTCGCGTACGTCGGCGCGGTCGCCACCATGGGGATGTTCTTCCTCGGCGGGAGCCGCTACCTGCTCGGCGCCGGACTGCTGGTGATCGCCAACATCGCGTACGCGGTGTCGGTCGCGCTCTCCTACGCCTTCCTGCCGGGCCTGGCGGCCCCCGACGAGCGCGACGCGGTCTCCTCCAAGGGCTGGGCCTACGGCTACGCGGGCGGCGGACTGCTGCTGATCGCCAACCTGGCGCTGTTCGAGGGCCACGACGCGCTCGGTCTCTCCTCCGGCACCGCGGTGCGGATCTGCCTGGCCTCGGCCGGTCTGTGGTGGGCGCTGTTCACCCTCGTCCCGCTGACCCGGCTGCCCTCCCGCGCCGGCGTCGCCCCCGCCCGCACCGAGCCCGCCCGCAGCGACTCCGCCTCCACCGCGTCCGACGGCGAGCCCGCCGCCGGCAGCCTGCGCGAACTCGCCCGCACCCTGCGCGGCATGCGCCGCTACCCGCTCACCCTGCTCTTCCTGGGTGCCTTCCTCTGCTACAACGACGGTATCCAGACGGTGGTCTCCCAGGCCTCCCTCTACGGCAGCGAGCAGCTCGGCATGGGCCAGACCTCGCTGGTCATCGCCGTCCTGCTGGTTCAGATCGTGGCGATCGGCGGCGCGCTGTTGCTGGGCCGCATCGCCCGCCGGTACGGCGCCAAGCGGACCGTCCTCGGCTCCCTGGTCGGCTGGGTGGTCACCCTCGCTCTGGGGTACGTCATGCCCGCCCACCAGCCGGTCTGGTTCTACGCGCTGGCCTGCATGATCGGGCTGGTGCTCGGCGGCAGCCAGGCGCTCTCCCGCTCGCTCTTCTCGCACCTCATCCCGGCCGGCCGCGAGGCCGAGTACTTCAGCGTCTACAAGATCAGCGACCGCGGCACCAGTTGGATGGGACCGCTGGTTTTCGGCCTCGCCTACCAGGTCACCGGCAGCTACCGCTCGGCGATCATCTCGTTGCTGGTGTTCTTCGTGATCGGCTTCGCCGTGCTGGTGAAGGTTCCGGTCCGCCGCGCCATCGAGGCCGTCGGCAACCCGGTCCCCGAGCGCCTCTGACGAGTCCGACGAACCAGAACCGTCCGGACACCGGCCTCGCGGCGGTGTCCGGACGGTTCTGCTCCGTGTCGGCCGGAGCTTCGCTTCAGCCGTCCAGCAGGGCGCAGACGAAGTCCTCCTCGACGCCGCGCAGCTGCTCCAGCAGGTCGGGGTCGACCTTCTGGTTGACCTGCGAGGTGACGGAGACGGTGAGGCTGCGGCGGCCGTCCGGGGTGCCGGCGCCGAACTGGGTGTAGCCCGCGGTGTTGCCCGTGTGCCCGTAGACCACGCCGCAGCGGGTGGTGTACTCGAAGATCGCCAGCCCGGCGCGGTTGGCTCCCGGGCCGGCCGGCTCGGAGGCGCCCGCGACGAAGGCCCGTTGCTGCTGACGGGTCGCTTCGCTGATCAGCGGGCCGCCCGCGTACCCGGCCGCGAACGCGCTGAAGTCCTTCGGCGTGGACACCACGCCGCCCGACGCCCAGGCTCCCGACGCGCCGAACAGCGTGCTGACGTCCTGCGGCGGTTCGTTCCGCTGGACGGCGTAGCCGTGCAGGTAGGGCTCGGGCAGCTCATAGCCGGACGGGAGGCTGGTCCCGGTGAGCCCCAGCGGCTGGTAGACCTCAGTGGCCAGCAGGTCCTCGTAGCGCTGACCGGTCGCGGCCTCGGCCATCAGGGCGACGGCGATGTTGTCGGAGTTGGAGTAGTGGTAGCGGGAGCCGGGGGTGAACTCGAGGTCCTCGCCGGCGACGTAGTCGAGCAGGTGCCGGGAGTCGAACACGTGGTGCGGATCGGCGCGGATCTGCTCGACGAACGCGGGCGCGGCGCTGTAGTCCGGCAGCCCACTGGTGTGGTTGAGCAGCTGGCGCAGCGTCACCGCACCCCAGGCGGCCGGCAGCGAGGGCAGGCGGCCGGCGATGGTGTCGTCCAGGCCGAGCAGCCCGCAGTCGACCAGCCGGAGCGCCACCGCACCGCTGAACGCCTTCGCGGCACTGGCCAGGCGCATGTGGTCGGTGGACCGGGGCGCACGGTCGGTGCCGACCTCGGCCACCCCGGCCCGGTACACCCGGACACGGTCGCCGTCACGGAGCACCGCGATGGCACCGGGCGGGCCGTCGGGTCGGTCGACCAGCTCCTGCAGCCGCGCCCGCAGCGCCCCGTCGCCGTCCTCTCCGGCCGACCCCGGACCCGACCCTGCCGCCGCAGGGCTCGCGGCGGTCAGCACCAGCGAGGCGGTGAGCAGAGCGGTGACCGCCCGCCCGTGGCGACGGGGCACGGCGGAAAGCAGGGAGCGAACGGACACGGCAGGGCCTTTCGGAGCGTGACGCGGCGACGCGGACGGCCGCCGTTCTGGCCGCAAGGGATCACCCGTCGGGGCCCTGGGGAAACATCCGGACACCCACCGTGACCCGGCCAGCGGAGCGCCGGATCGGCGGGAGCTTCACGTCGACGCGGCCGAGGTGGGCGAGGAGACTGGCGGAAGGGAGACACGCCAGGGAGCAACCGGACGATGGGGTGATGATCATGCAGAAGGTACGGCTTGCCGTGCTGTCGACCGTAGCGGCCGGGGTGTTGGCGGCGGGTGTGGGTGCGGTGCCCGCGCAGGCCGCCACGCCGACGACGAGTGCCGCCACGACGATTGCCGCCGCGACGAGTACTGGCACGGCGAGTGCCGGCAGCACGGCGCCGGCCAACGCGGTGCTGCCGCTGAGCTCGGTCGCAGGGCTCTTCTCCGAGGTCACGCAACTGGTCAGTGTGGGCCCCGACCCGACCGCCGTCGGTCACCCGACGAGCACGGTGAGCCTGGTGTTCGCCGACCCGAGCGGCACCAAGCGGGTGACCCTCTCCATCGACCTGTACGCGAGTGCGGCGGACAGCGCGGCGGCCTTCCAGCAGTCCGCGCAGGCCAGCACCGCGGTCCCGGGCTTCACCCCGCTGCAGACGCCCGCGCTCGGCGACGCCAGCACGGCGGGCATCGTCACCATGGGCACCGAGACCCATGTCGGCATCGGTGTCCTGGACGGCCAGCTGATCGTGGGCGCGACCACCGCGGGCTTCAGCCTCACGCAGGCCAACACCGACCGGCTCGTCACGGTGGCGCAGCTCGAGTCGACCATTGCCAAGGCCGTGATGGGCGCCGCCGGGTCCTAGCGTGATGGGCGCCGCCGGGTCCTGGCGAGTGTCCGGGTGCACCCGGACGGTGCCGCACGGGCGGGCGACCAGGGCGTCAGGGTGGTGCGGACGTCAGGAGAGGATCTCGACGTACCCGTCGCTCCCGTGCACCCGGATCCGCTGCCCGTCGCGGATCAGCCGGGTGGCCTGCTCCACGCCCACCACGGCCGGCAGGCCGTACTCGCGGGCGATCACCGCGCCGTGGGTCATCAGGCCGCCCACCTCCGTCACCAGGCCCGCGACCGCGACGAACAGCGGCGACCAGCTGGGGTCCGTGAAGGTCGTGACCAGGATGTCGCCCGCTTCGAGATCGGCCTTCGCCAGGTCGAGGATGACGCGGGCCCTGCCCTCGACGGTCCCGGCGGAGACCGGCAGGCCGGTCAGCGCCCCGGCCGGCACGTCGTCGCGCCGGTAGGCCCCGGTGAGGGCCTCGCCGTCCGAGGTGAGCACCCGGGGCGGGGTGAGCGCGCGGTACGAACGGAACGCGTCCTTGCGCTGCTCGATGAGCCGGTCGTCCACCTGGTTCGAGCGCACGACCTCGTGGAACTCCTGGAACGTGAGGTAGAAGGCGTCCTCCTGCTCGGCGAGCACGCCCGCCCGCACGAGGCGCTCGGCCTGCGCCACCAGAGCCTGCTTGTAGAGGAAGTAGCGGCTGACGATGCCGTACTTCGGGTACTCCCGGTACCCGATGAAGGTCCTGACCCGGTCGATCATCCGCTTGGTCTCGTCGGCCTTCTGCTCGCCGTCCGGCAGGGCCCGCAGGCGTGACAGCACCTCCTGTTCCTTCTGCCGGGCCTTCTGCCGCCCTTGCTCGAAACGCCGCTCGGCGGCGCCCGGTTCGAAGTTCCTGACGTTGTCCAGGATCACGGGCACGAGCGTGCCGGGCCGCTCGCGCCAGCGCGGCCGCGTGATGTCGATCTCGCCGACGCAGCGCATGCCGTACCGGGCGAGGTAGGCCTCCAGGGCGTCGCGTGCTTCGCTCCCGCCCGGCAGTTTCGCCAGCTCGTCCAGGAAGCCGTCGTCCTCGACACCCTGCAGGAACGCCACCACCTGCGGGTGCGCGCGGATCACGTCCGCGACGTCGAGCAGCTCCAGTCCCATCTCCGAGGTGATGTTGCCGGGGGCGGAGAGCGTCAGCGTGTCAGCGGCGTTCTTCTCGCCCAGCCACTCCTGCAGCTTGTCGTTGAGCCACCAGGTGGCCTCCATCCCCGCCATGATCGCCTGGAGGTTCAGCGGATCACCCAGGACCCGCTTGTGCTCCTCGAAGGCCACCTCCAGCAGGAAGTCGAACAGCGCCGGTCCGGTCTTCGTCCGGATGTCGCGCTCCAGGGCGGCGATGGACGCCCGGCTGCGTTCGACCAGGTCGGTGACGATGGCCGGATCGGTCGCGATCGGGGCGGGCGCACCGCCGGCCGGCCGCCCACCGGGGGCCGGGTCCGGGAGGGAGGGGACGAAGCCGTCGTGGTCGAGGACGGTTTCCAGCGCGTCCCTGGTCAGCGGGTCGCTCCTGCCCATGACGTCCAGCAGGGCGGCGCGGCTCGCGGGCGAGGCCAGGCGCCGGGTGGCGTCGACCCACAGCCTCCCGCCGGCCTCGTGCATCGGCACCATGGCCGTCAGCTGCCACATGGAGAGCCCCAGCGGCCGCATGGCGTCGGTCATCATCTGCCCGTGACCGACGGAGATGTAGACGTGGTTCTCCTGGTCGCCGCTCTCAGGGACGGGGAAGAGCGTGGTGATCGGCCGGCTCTGGACGATCACGAAGTCGTCGTCGACCAGGCACCATTCGATGTCCTGCGGGCGGCCGAAGTGTGCCTCGATCCGCCGCCCGAGCCGCACGAGCCGCAGGACCTGATCATCCGTCAGGGCGGGCTGCTCCTGCCGCTGCGCGTCGATCGCGACCTCCTGCACACCACCGTTCGGCAGGGCATGGACGGCACGCTGCTTGGCGGCGATCGCCCTGGCGACGACTTCGTCGTTGCGCACCGTGAAGACATCCGGGTTCACCAGGCCGGAGACCAGGGCCTCGCCGAGGCCGAAGCCCGCGTCCACCGTGGCGACCTTCCGGTTGCCCGTGACCGGGTCGGCGGTGAACAGGATGCCGGCCGCCTGCGGGAGGACCATCCGCTGCACGACCACGGCCATCTGCACCGCACGGTGGTCGATGCCGTTGCGCTGGCGGTAGGTCACGGCCCGCTCGGTGAAGAGCGAGGCCCAGCAACGGCTGACGTGCCCGAGGATTGCCGTCGGCCCCACGACGTTCAGATAGGTGTCCTGCTGACCGGCGAAGGAGGCCGTCGGCAGGTCCTCGGCCGTCGCGCTCGATCGGACGGCGCAGGCGGCCTGCTCGCCGAGCCGGGCGAGCGCGCCGGTGACGGCCGCCGCGAGATCGCCCGGGACGGGGGCGGCCTCGATGGCCTGACGGATCCGCGCGCTGAGCGTGCGGACCGCCTCCCGGTCGTCCGGCGTCACGTGTGACAACCGATCGAGCAACTCGTCGATCGACGGCACCTGCGCCATGACCCGTCGGAAGGCGTCCGTCGTCACGCAGAAGCCGTCCGGCACCCGGACGCCCTCGATCCGCACCAGCCCGCCCAGGTTCGCGCCCTTGCCGCCGACGGTCGCGATCCGCGTCTCGTCGACCTCGTGAAGACCCACCACGTACTGCTCAGTCACTGTGACTCTCCTCCGAGGTATTTCCGCAGGTTGGGGGATGAGGCGACGATTCTGCGGCATGACCGGGGCCTTGCGGCAAGCCCCCCGGCGCGCTATAAGTTGAGAGTGGCAAGGAGAGACAGCGCTCCTTGCCTTTTCCCTTTCTCACGCGCCGGACGGCTCACGCGGCGGGTGCGCCCGCCTGGTGGGCGCCGGTCTCCCGGACGAGGAATCGGGCGAGTCGAGATCCTCGGCGGCGGTTGACGGTGCGTCGGTTCACCCGACTTCACCCGTTCGTGGAAGCCTCTGACCAGGCTGGTTCCCCTACGATGGGGGCCGCAACGGTCCGAGGGCAGGAGGCTGGTATCCATGACGGATCGCACCACCGAGGATGACCAGTCGAAGCCGAGCATCGCCCGCGTCTACGACTATCTGCTCGGCGGCAAGGACAACTACCCCGTCGACCGCCAGATCGCCGACATCTTCATCAAGGACCTGCCCGGCTCGCCGTCGATCGCGCGGGCCAACCGCCAGGCCCTGATCCGCGCCGTGGGCGCCATGGCCGACGAGGGCATCGCCCAGTTCGTCGACCTGGGCAGCGGCCTGCCCACCGCCGACAACGTGCACCAGGTCGCCCGGCGGCACAATCCCGAGGCACGCGTCGCCTACGTCGACCACGACCCGAGCGCGGTGGCCCGCAGCCGCGCCCTGTTGGCCGACGACGAGCGCACCACGGTGGTCCAGGCGGACCTGCGCGACACCGAAATGATCCACGACCACCCCGACGTGCAGGGCCTGATCGACTTCACCGAGCCGGTGGGCGTCATCTTCAGCGGCGTCCTGCACCACCTCAACGACGACGAGCGGCCCGCCGATCCCGTGCGCTGGTGGGCGGACCGGGTGTCCCCGGGCAGCCTGTTCTACATCTCCCACTTCCGCTCCGGCGACAACGGGGAGACCCGGGTCGTGGAGGAGAAACTGCAGAGCAGTCTCGGCCGTGGCCGCTGGCGCACCGACGAGGAGATCATCGGCCTGTTCGGCGACCTCGAACTGCTCGAACCGGGCCTGGTCAACTGCTCGCTGTGGCGCCCGGACCCCACCCCGGGCGCCGGCGCCGACAACGGCACCGGCGCTCGCGAGCTGACGGTGTGGGAGCAGCTGATCTCCTGCGCGCTGGCCCGCAAACCGTGAGCGGGTGCCCAGGATCGCCGGCATGGCACTGCGACCCGTCCAGGTGAACCTGTTGAGCCGTGATGGCCAGGCCGATTCCCACGCCGTGGCGTTCCGACTCGGCGCCGCTGGTCGGGCTCGCGGCGTAGGTGCGACGGAGCCCCGCCACTCCGGGGAAGCGTGACGGGACTCCGGGCGGTTTCGGTGCTTCAGTAGATCGGGTGCCCGTCGCTCAGGTATCGAGCGTGACCGTCGGCCAATGCCGCGAGGGCGGCGTCATAGCGGGGGTGCAAGCGAGGGCGGAGCAACGGGCGGGCGTCGGCCGGGTCCATCATCGCCAGCTCTGACAGCTCATCGTCGTGCGGCCTGAGTTCGGCTGACTGCTCGGCGGACAGCTCGCCGCCGTCAAGGATGAAAGCAAGCTGATCATCCCACGGGCCGTGGGGCGGAACCCACTCGACCACCAACAGCCGACCGGGCGTGAGCTGTAGTCCCAATTCTTCGCGCACCTCCCGTCGGCCCGCGTCCTCGGGGGATTCGTTGGCTTCGACCATGCCGCCCGGCAGGTCCCAGTCAGGCTTGTAACTGGGGTTGACGACCAGTACGCGGCCATTCCGATCACGGATGATCAGATCGACCGCGACTCGTTTGCGCGCTTGTTTGGCGTTGCCCTCGGCCAGGTAGGCGTTCCATGCTTCCGGGTCGTCAGGCGTGGGCGGTGTCCTCAAAGCCGGTTCCTCCCCTTTGCTGCGGCATGATGTCGGCGAGCAGCAGCGCCCGCATACGGCGTGCATCATCGAATCGTGCCAGATACTCATAAACGGGGCGGTAGGTGGCGTGCTGGCTGAGCTGGCCCCGGAGCCCGTCAAGTTGTTGCACCACCCGAACCGAGCCCATGGTAGGGCTGGTGGCGAGGAGTTCGACCCCGACCGCTACGGCAGCGTCCAGATCCCCTCGCCTCACGTGCAGCGAGGCGAGCGTGATTCGACTCAAGGCCAAGGAGCGGGCTCGGCCTTCCTCGCGGAGGCCGACGGCTTGCTCCGCGTACTCGAGTGCTGGGCCGAGCTTCCCAAGTCTCCGAAGACCAGGGCGGACTCGCTTGCAAGCGTTGCGTGGTCGAAGGGCGAGAGCCAGGGGTGTTCGTCGTCGGCGCCGAGGTCAAGGGACACCCCCGCCTGGTCGAGTGCAGCAGTCGCAGACGCGTACTGTCCTGTTGCCGCGAGCGCACGGGCGTGCATGGTGTGCAGCCGCGCCATGAGGCTCGGCAAGTGTGCTCCAGCGCGGGCAAGTTCGACCCCCGCTAGCGCCCAGTGAGCTGCCTCGCGGGGGTCGCCGGTCTGTAGCGCAAGGTGACTGCTGCTGGCTGCGACGTGCGCTGCTAGCGGTAGGTCTCCAGAGGTGCGGGCAAGCGGCAGCGCTTTCGAGAAGTGCGCCGCGGCAATGCTGTCCTGCCCGGAGTCGTGCGCCATCCAGCCGGCCATTTCGGTCAGCGCTGCGGCTGCCCCGAACACTGCGGGCCCGGACGCGCCGTCGACCAGCCGGGGAGCGATGCTGTCCGTCAGGTGCCGTACCACGGCACTGTAGAGCCGACCGCCCCTGGCCTGCCTGTCCGCGCTCCGGAAAGCGTCCATCGCCGAGAGATCGTCCGAATGCGCGAGCACTTCGCCGAGCGGTGCGCGGTACGGCTCGGCTGGTGCGGTCGGTTCCCACGGGCGCCGGGCAAGGCCCAGCAGCTCGCCAGGGATCTGAAAGGCACCGGCGATCTGCTCGAACATGGTCAACTTCTCGACCTTTGTCCGTCCGTTCATGTAGTCGTACAGCCGACCTTGGCCGATGCCTGCTGCCGCTGCGATCCGACGCGTGCTGACTCCGCGTGTGTTCATCAGCTTGAACAGTGCCCCCATGTCTCTCGCCCGGAGGATGGTCAGCAGGCGCTCATCTCCGAGCAGTCCGGCGACAACTTCGCGCGGGCCTGGTGGCTGTCGGTCCACTACATCGCTCCCCGTGGCTGCGTGCTCCGATCGTAGGCCCACCGGGAGTGTGCAGACTCCAACTTGGAGTCACCGCCTCGGAGTCCTTTGTCGGTGGCCTGGCGTCGTTGAATGTCGGTCGGTCAGAAAGGCCGCTACGAGGACGTGAGGTGCCCCTGTGGGTGATTCGCATCTCTCTCGGGATGATCGAGGCGAAGACGGCCGACCGGCTCGCCGAGATCATCCGTGCCGGGGCCGACGCCCTCGCTGCCGAGGACCGTGCCGCCCTTGCGGACGACAGAAGCCCCAACCCTGGACAGGTCGAGCCGGCCGGGGTGGGATGACAACTCGGCTACAAGGCTGAGCTGTTGAACCTGGCAGTACCACTGTGATCGGAGGAACAGCACTGATGACAACCGCACCGTGGGGTACTACCCGCATGGGCCCGTACGCCGAGTCCAGCCCGATCCCCGCCCTGACGCCCCTGATCGACCCCGAAACACAGATTGCTGTGATCGTGGACGAGCACGGCCGCACGGTCGAGCTGGGAGCGCACGGGACCAGCACCAACACCAGCACGCCCACCAACACGGGTGGCGGCGACGGGCAGGGCGGTGGGCAGAACACCCCCACCGACATGGACAGCATCCCGGCCAACGACCAGGACCAGGGCACGGGCTGACATGACACCGGATCGACACCGGGCCGTCCTGGTCCTGACCAGCACCTACGACGTGACAACCGACGTGGTGCTGCGCATCCTGGCTGACCGCCGAATCCCGGTCGTCCGGACAGACCCCGGTGCCGATCTTCCCGGAGGTGCCTCGCTGACCACCCACTACGCCACGGGTGAGCAGCGGGGCGCCCCCCGCACCCCGAGCCGGGTTCTCGACCTGGCCGACGTCAGATCGGTATGGGTCCGCAGACCCTCGCCCTATGCAGCGCCGCCGGGCATGGTCGAGCATGACGCCAAGTTCACCAGTGCACAGGCATTCTGGGGCTTCGGTGGCATCCTCGCCTCGCTGCCCGGTGCCCACTACGTGAACCACCCGTGGCGCATCCGCGATGCCGAGTACAAGCCGGCTCAGCTCGCTACGGCAGCCCGCAACGGGTTCCTGGTCCCGGAGACGGTCATCACGGCAGATCCGCACGAGGCGCGGCAGTTCTGCGCGCACCAGCCCTGTGGGGCGGTCTACAAGCCGTTGTGGGACAGTCGGTACCGCGATGCGGAAGGCACCGCGCACCAGGTATGGGTGCGAGGGGTCGACCCCATCGAGATCACCGAGGCTGTGTCCGTGTGCCCGCACCTGTTTCAGTCGAAGGTATCGAAGGAGTTCGACGCGCGGGTGACTGCCGTCGGCGACCGCTTGTTCGGGGTCCGGATCGACAGCCCCGATCTCGATTGGCGCCACAGACAAGACCTGATGACCTGCACGCCTGTCGCCGTGCCCGAACCGGTCGCGCGTTCGGTCGCCGCCTACCTCGGTGAATTCGATTTGGTGTATGGCGCGTTCGACTTCGCTGTGACCGCTTCGGGTGACTGGTACTTCCTTGAGTGCAACCCCAACGGCCAGTGGGCATGGCAGCCATCGGAGACCACTGACGCAATCGCCCATGCCCTTGCCGACCAGCTAGAGAAAGGCCCGGACGCATGACGACACCGGCCGAACTCCGCTCCGCCCTGGCGGACAGACTCGCCGAGGAGGACCCGGACACCGATCCGGCATGGATCGACGCCGCGAGGACGGTCCCGCGGGAGCTGTTCACCGGGGCCTACTTCCTGCCGGTCGAGGGGAGTAACCCGACCAGTTACCGGCCCGTCCGCGAGGCTGAGCCCGGTTGGTTGGAGGGGGTCTACACGAATCAGACCCTTGTTACCCAACTCGACGGCCGCACCCGGCCCGACGATGTGACCGAAGGCACCGCGATCGGAGCGCCGTCGTCATCGTCCACGCTGCCGTCACTGGTGTTGCGGATGTGGCACCAGCTGGACCCCGAGGCCGGGCACCGGGTGTTGGAGATCGGTACGGGAACCGGCTACTCGACCGCCCTCGGCGCGCGCCGCCTCGGGGACACCAACATCACCAGCATCGAGTACGACCCGGCCGTGGGCGGGTCCGCCGCTACTGCCATCAAGGCAGCCGGCCACGCGCCCCGCCTGATCATCGGTGACGGGCTGCTCGGCGACCCGAACGGCGGCGAGTACGACCGAATCATCGCCACGTGCTCGGTTCGGCACATCCCGCCCCCGTGGCTGCATCAGGTACGTCCCGGCGGCCGAATCCTGGTCACCCTCTCCGGCTGGTCCTTCGCGTTCGGTCTCGCGCTGCTCACTGTGACCGAACCCGGTCGTGCTACGGGCCGGTTCCTGCCCGGGTACACCAGTTTCATGATCGCCCGTCCGCACGACCGGCCGCCACGCCAGCCACTGTCGTTGCTGCCCGGGGACGAACGGCTGACCCGGATCAACCCGGAGATCATCAGCACGTGGACCGGCGGTTGGGTCGCCCAACTCGCGGCGCCGTCGGCCGAAAGGATGGGCGCGGGTGGGCAGCAGATCCTCTCGGACGTATCCACCGGTTCGCAGGCCCGGACCATCCCCAACCCGGACGGTGGATGGACCGTGATCCAGCGCGGCCCGCTCCGGTTGTGGGACCAGGTAGAACGGGCCGTCGAGGCCTGGCAGGAGGCGGGCGAGCCGCACCAGGACGGGTTCGGAATCACGGTCTCGGCGGCCCGACAACGGGTCTGGGTCGGCTCCGAGGACGGTCCGGGGTGGGACCTGCCGATCTGAGCGCGCGACAGGCTCACAACCGGAGTGCGGGCGTTTGCTCACCAGGTCGAATGAAGCGGCGAGGGTCAAGTGAACGATCGACGGCCCGGTTCTGGGGCGTGGCGCTGGACTGGACCCTGCACGAGGTGGCCGACGACGCCGCGGTGTTGCGGTCCGCCCAGGGCGTCGGCCCGTATCTGGAGTTCCTCCGCAGCCCCGACGCGAAGACCGTGCCGGACCGCGTCCACCTCGATCTGCTGCCATACCCCGGTGACGACAAGGCCGCGGAGGTGGCCCGGCTGCGGGCCCTCGGCGCCACCGACCTCGACCTCGGCCAGGGCGACGTGCCGTGGACGGTCCTCGCCGACCCTGAGGGCCACGAGTTCTGCGTCCTCGCCCGGGCCTGACGCGGAGGATG
Source organism: Kitasatospora sp. NBC_01302 (assembly GCF_035976515.1). Lineage (NCBI taxonomy): Bacteria > Bacillati > Actinomycetota > Actinomycetes > Kitasatosporales > Streptomycetaceae > Kitasatospora > Kitasatospora sp. NBC_01302. Next base: position 569,982 of record NZ_CP108404.1, on the reverse strand, counting down.
CGCGGTGGCCGCCCGCGTGCGAGGCTTCGCTCCACCAGTGCCCGGAGCGGCGCACGCCCGAATACCGCACAGGAGCAGAGCCCGCATGCCACCGTCGACACCGACCGACAGCCCCCGACCCGTGAGCGGCAGCTGGGGGCAGATCCACGCCGAGCGGGCCGCGCTGGCCGCCGACCTGGCGGGGCTGGCCGAGGAGCAGTGGGCCACCCCCTCCCTCTGCGACCGGTTCACCGTCCGCGAGGTGCTCGCGCACCTGACCGCGGGGGCGAGTCTCACCCCGGTGCGCTGGATGGTGGGTGTGATCCGCTGCCGCTTCGACTTCGACCGGCAGGTCGCCCTGCGGCTGGCCGAGCAGCTGGGCGCCACGCCGGCCGAGACGCTCGCGCGGTTTCGCCAGGTGGTCACCAGCACGACCAAGCCGCCCCTGCCGAGAGTGGCGATGCTCGGGGAGACCGTCGTGCACGCGGAGGACATCCGCCGCCCGCTCGGCATCGCGCGCGACTACCCGATCGACGCCCTGACCGCCCTGGCCGCCCACTACCAGGGCTCCGACCTGCCCGTCCTCTCCAAGAAGCGCGCCGCGGGCCTGCACCTGACGGCCACCGACGGTCCCTTCACCGCCGGTGACGGCCCACGGGTGTCCGGTCCCACCCTGGCCCTGGTCATGGCGATGGCCGGCCGGGCGCCCTACTGCGACCAGCTCGACGGCGAAGGCGCCGCCACCCTGCGCGAGCGCCAGGCGATGACCTGACCGTCCGACGAGCGATCTTGTGCTTCGCCGCAGCCTCGGCCAGCATGTGATCACGGTGGCGCGGCCATGGGGCGGAGCGCACACCGCGAGAGGGGTGGGCCGGGTGGCAGGCGCGCACGAGGGGGACTCCGACGTCGTCTGGTCGGAACAGGTCGGGCGAGAGCTCGTGGAGGTGCGAAGGACCGAAGGCCGGTGCGTGCTGCGGATCGGTGGCTGGTCCACCGTGCTGAACCCGGAGACCCGGGTGCACCACGAGAGCAAGATGATCACGAGGCGCATCACCGTCGGTGATCCGGGCCGACCTCCGTTCGTCTACCGCTACCGGCTCCCGTGGCGGGGCGTTCTGGCGCCGGCCCTGGAAGCCACCTACGACCGGTGGTCGGCCGAGGCCGATGACCCGGGGCTGCGGCTGGTCGACTACCTCGGCGGAACGGACGACTGGGTGCCGCGGACACCGTCGAAGCGCGAGAGGGCCCTGCTGAAGACGATGTCCACCGACGGATCCTGAGCGCGTCCGGAAGGGCCTGACGGTCGAACGGCCCCCGGCGTGCGTGGGGCTGTCGGGCGCTCTCGGTGCACTCTGCTTCGCTCCGGGTGGGGCGCGGGGTGAGGGAACGTTCACTCGTCATGACAGCGGGTAGTTAGTCACTCTCAGAGAGTAATGAAACCGTGTCGGTGCCGTGCGGACGTCGAGGAGCGGTGGTGTCGGACGATGGTCAGCTCGGCGCGCACGCCGAGGCGAGCGGGCGGCCGGGGCCCGGGAGGGTGCCGCCGCGGGTGCCGGGTCCGCGGCATGCCGCCGATGCCGTTCATGACGATCTGTCACCCGCGGTCGTGGTGCCCTGGCCGGACCGGATGCTGCCGCTGCTGCGCACGCCGACGGCCGACCGGCCGCTCGTGCCGGACCTCGCCGAGGCGGACCGGCCCGAGCCGGCCGAGGCGGCGGCCGTGCTGGACCTCGCGCTGTCGGTCGGTGAACTGCTGCTCGCCAGTGGGGAGGCCGCCGAGGACGTGGAGGCGGCGATGCTCGCCGTCGCGCGTTCCTACGGGCTGCGCCCGTGCGATCCCCAGGTGACTTTCACCCGGGTGAGGATCTCCTACCAGCCGGGCCCGGCCGACCCGCCGTTGACGGCCGAGGGCTCGGTGCGCCGCCCCGCCGGGGACTACGCGCGGCTGGCGGCTGTCTTCCGGCTGGTGACCGAGGTCGCGGCGGGCACCGTCGAGGTGGTGGACGCCCACCGACGGCTCGCGGTCCTGAGCCGTCATCACCACCGGTTCCCCGGCTGGCTGCTGGTGTTCTCCTCCGGGCTGCTGGCCGGTTCCGCGACGCTGCTGGTCGGCGGGCGGGTCGACGCGCGGGCGTGGCTGGTGTTCGCCCTTGCCTTCGTCACGGCGCTGGTGGGGGACCGGCTGGCGGCGCTGGTGGCGCGCCACGACCTCCCGGCGTTCTACCAGTTCGTCCTCGCCGCGACGCCGGCCGCGGCGATCGGGATCCTGCTGTCGTTCAACGGCCTGCAGCTGCGCGGTTCGGTGGTCATCACCGGCGGGCTCTACGCGCTGCTACCGGGCTGGCCGATGGTGGCGGCGGTCCAGGACGGTCTGGCCGGCTTCTACCTCACCGCTGCCGCCCGCCTGCTGGAGGCGGTCTTCCTGATGGCGGGCGTGGTGATCGGCGTGATGACCGTGCTCTACGTGGGCGTCAGCAACGGTGCGGCGCTGGCGGCCCGGGACGCCCCGGCCGGGGAGCCGTACCCGCCGGTGCAGCTGGCGGCGGCGATGGTGCTCACCCTGGCCTTCGCGGTGCTGCTGAACACCGAGCCGGGCACGCTGCCGCTGGTGCTGCTCAACAGTGCGGTCGGCTGGACGACGTACGGCGTGCTGGTCAACGCCGGCGGGGAGTCGATCGTGGCCACCGGGGTGGCCGCCGGAATCGTCGGGCTCTTCGGCCAGCTGATGGCCCGATACCGGGGCAACTCCGCGCTGCCGCACATCACCGCCGCGCTCGGGCCGCTGCTGCCCGGCTCGGCGCTCTACTTCGGGATGCTCGCCTTCGTCCGGGGCGAGTCGGAGGCCGGGCTGAGCCGGGTCGGGCGCGCGGTCGCGATGGCGATGGCCCTGGCGATCGGCATGAGCCTGGGCAGGGAGGTGGCCCGGCTGTTCCTCCCGGTGCGGGTGACCCCGGTGTTCGCCCGCAGGGGCGGCCGGCACCGCCGCTGACGCCCGTCAGCGGCGGTGCCGATGCGCCGCAGGTGGGCCCGAGCGGCCCGAGCGGTCAGAGCAGGTTGGACAGGAAGCGGCGCAGCCGGGGGCTGCGGGGCGCCTCGAAGAGCGACTCGGGCGCCCCGGACTCCACCACCGTTCCGGCGTCCATGAAGGCGACGCGGTCGGCGGCCTCGCGTGCGAACCCCATCTCGTGGGTGACGACGACCATGGTCATCCCGGCGCGGCCCAGGTCGGCCATCAGCGCCAGCACCTCCTTGACCAGCTCGGGGTCCAGGGCGGAGGTCGCCTCGTCGAAGAGCATCACCCGGGGTTCCATCACCAGCGCGCGGGCGATGGCCACCCGCTGCTGCTGGCCCCCGGAGAGCCGGCCCGGGCGCGCGCCGGCCTTGTGGCGCAGGCCGACCAGGTCGAGCTGGCGGAGGGCCGTCGCGTCCGCCTCCTCGCGGGACAGGCCGCGCAGCTTGCGCAGCGGCAGGGTCAGGTTCTGTCGCACGGTCATGTGCGGGAAGAGGTTGAACTGCTGGAACACCATGCCGACCTGACGGCGCAGCTGGTCCGGGTGGCGGTGCAGGACGCTCTCGCCGTCCAGCAGCACCTCGCCCCCGTCGGGCTCCACCAGCCGGTTGATCGCCCGCAGCAGGGTGGACTTGCCCGAGCCGGAGGGGCCGATGACGCACAGTGTTTCGCCGCGCGGGACGTCGATGTCCACGCCGCGCAGGATCGCGGTGCCGCCCAGCGAGAGCCGCAGGTCGCGGGTGGCCAGGCTGACGGCGGCGAACCGCGCGTCGCCGGAACCGGTGGCGGTCGGTTCGTCAGGCATGCGACGCTCCCTCGGGCGTGGTGTCCGGCGTGGTGTCCGGTGCGGTGTCGGACACGGGTTCGGGTCGGGCGGCAGGGACCGGGGCGCCGTCGGCGACGCCGTCGGCGTCCGTCGGTTCGGCGCTGGTGCGCCCGTTGCGCAGCCGTCGGTCGATCACGTTGACCAGGTGGGTCAGCGGCACGGTCAGCAGCAGGTAGAAGAGGCCGGCCAGGAGCAGGGCCGACTCGTTGCCGGAGGTGGCCGCGGCGTCCTGGCCGATCCGGAACAGGTCGCGCTGATCGGCGGTCAGCCCGAGGAAGTAGATCAGGCTGGAGTCCTTGATCAGCCCGATGAGCTGGTTGACCCAGGCCGGCAGCACCCGCCGGATCCCCAGCGGGATGATCACCAGCCGCATCGCCGAGGCGTGCGAGAAGCCGAGTGCCCGTGCGGCTTCGAGCTGGCCGGCCTCGACGCTCTGGATCCCGGAACGGAAGATCTCGCCGAAGTAGGCGGCCGCGATCAGCGAGAGCGCGAGGATCCCGAGCGGGTAGGGGTTCGGCCCCCAGATCTGGAGTCCCTCGGGGGCCAGGCCGACACCGATCAGCAGGATGGTGACCGCGGACGGCAGCCCGCGGAACAGGTCGGTGTAGACCCGGGCCGGCCAGCGCAGCCACCTCGTCCGGGCGGTGCCCGCCACCGCCAGCGGCAGCCCGACCAGGGTGCCGATGGCGGCGGAGGTCACCGAGAGGATCAGCGTGTTGGGCACGCCGGTGGTGAGCAGGTCGGAGATCGCCGAGCGCATCGATCCCCAGTCGAAGAACGTGTCTGCCAGTGTGCCGAGTTGGTCCACAGCACTCTCCTGTTCGGTCGGGTGCGGCCGTCGTCGCGAAGCGGGTCGCGACGACGGCCGCGGAGTCGGTTCGGCGCGATCAGGAGGTCGCGGAGGCACCCGGCGACGGCGCGGTGCTCGCGGTCGTCACCTTCGGGTAGTCGACGGTGCCGCTGCCGGGCTTGAAGTCGCCCGGCACGGCACGGCCCGGGTAGTACTGCTCCTCCAGGCGGGTCCAGGTGCCGTCCTGGATCACCTCGTCGAGGCCCTTGTTGAGCGCGGCGAGCAGCTTGGGCCGGTCGTGCGCGACGGCGAAGGCGGTGGGCTCCGAGCTCAGCCTGGTCTGGGCGAGCACCACCTTGCCGCCGCTGTCCTTGGCGCTCTGCTCGCCGATCTCGGCGGGCGATATCCAGCCCTGTACCGTCCCGGCCTTGAGCTGGTTGAGCGCGCTGTTGTAGTCGGGGACGCGCACGGGGTTCAGCCCGTTCTTCGTGGCGTAGTCGTCCTGGACGGTGCCCTGCACCACCACGACGCGCTTGCCGGCCAGCTGGTCGAAGCTGGTGACCGAGGAGCCCGCGGGCACGTCGAGCCCGAAGTAGCCGAAGTCGTAGCCGTTGGTGAAGTCCACCGTCTTCCTGCGGGCGTCGGTGATCGTGATGGACGAACTGCCCGCGTCGAACTTGTGGTTGGCCACCTCGGCGAGCAGGGCGGAGAAGTCGGTCGCGGCGAACTCCACCTTGAGGCCGGCCTTGGCCGCGACGGCGGTGAACAGGTCGTTGTCGAAGCCGGTGAACTTGCCGTCCTTGAGGAACACGTTCGGTGGGGCGTCGGAGAGCGTGCCGACCCGGATCGTGCCGGGCACGGCCAGCTGGTACGGGTTGTCGGCCGCGGAGCTCTTGCCGGAGCCGCTGCCGCAGGCGGTGAGCGAGAGCAGGGCGGCGACGGTGCTGACGGTGGCGGCGAGGACGAGACGCGGACGCATGGGAACTCCTGGGCAGGTGAGGGCAGGCCGGGAACGCGCGCCGCGGCTGCCCGGGGTCGGGGGACCACGGACCGGGCGGCGGCGGACGGCCGGAGGACGGATCGGTGCGAGGGAAGGGTCGTGCGGGGCACGGCGTACAGCCGGAAACCACGGGGAACCCGCTCGGCGGCGGGAGGCCTCGGTGGGAAACGGACCGGCGCGGCGAGCGTCAGATGACGTCAGCGGGGCCGGTGGACGGCGTGGAAAAAGGAGTCAGCAGCCGACGCGACAGCTTGTCGCCGTCACGCGGCGCAGGTCGATGTGCCTGCGCGACACCAGATATCCAGCCATGCGGGCACTATGTGTGATGATCGCCAGCGGAGTCAAATCCGGACGGCCGGGACCGCAGCTGGCGCCGGTTCCCCGCTGCGGTGCTGGTCAGAGCTGTGCCGGGCTCCTCTCCCGGGCACTCGACTGCGCCAGGCGGATGAAGAACGGTGCCCGGTCGCGTGGCGCCTCGCGCGGTGATCGGGCTGGGCCGCGGCGTCAACTACCGTGTGTGCCCTGCCCGAAAGCCCACTTCGACCCGGAACGGGGAGTACGTGACCGACGCCACGGCAGCGGCCGGTGCCAGCAGCGATCTGCCCACCCACGCGCAGGTGGTCGAGCGGATCAGACGCCGGCGCGAGGAGCTGGGACTGAGCCGCGAGGAGGTCGCGCACCGCGCCGGCATGTCGCTGGAGTACACCCACCTCCTGCAGCGGCTGGATCTCGACTTCCACCCGGCGGCACTGCGTCGCATCGCGGCGGTGCTCGACCTGAGCTACGACCAACTCATGGGGGAGCGGGAGGAGTCGGGGTCGGTGCCCGCGGATGCCCGGCTGATGATCACCCGCCTGACCGAGCAGGAGTGCTGGGACGCCCTCGGGGTCCGCAACGTCGGCTACCTCGGCTACCTGGACCGCTCGGACGCGTGGGCGATCCCGATGGACTACCTGGTCGACGGGCGCCAGCTGGTCTACCGCATCACGCCGACCGGCCCGCTGGCCACCGCCCCGGGCGTCCCGGCGCTGCTGGAGAGCGAGGGGACCAGCGGTGACCTGAGGCGCTGCTGGAACGTCCTGGCGGCGGGCCTGACCACCAGCCTCGCCGACGCGGACGTGAGCGCCGACCTGCGCACCCGGGTGGCCGCGGAATCGGAGAGGGGCGAGGGCGAGGGCGAGAGGTGGATGTGCCTGGCCGTCACCCGGATCGCGGGCCGCAGGATCGGGCTGCGCCAGGTCTGAGGGGCCGGGCCTTTCGGCTGTTCGTGACGCCTGCTCAGGGCCGGTCCGGCCCGCGGTAGGGCAGCGTCCGGCTGTAGACGACGCTCGTGGTCGTGCTGCCGAAGCCGGCCAGCTCGTCCATGAGCGTCTCCAGGTGCTCCATCGAGGTCGCGGTCACCTTCAGGGTGTAGCAGTCGTCGCCCGTGGTGCGCAGGCACTCCAGGATCTCGCGGCGCTCGGCGAGCAGCCGGCGCAGCGGCTCGTGGCGGTTGCCCGGGTACTTCAGCCGGACGACGGCGAGCACGGGATAGCCGACCTTGGTCAGGTCCACCACGGCGTGGTAGCCGGTGATGACGCCCTGCGACTCCAGGTTCCGCACGCGTTCCGTGGTGGCCGACGGGCTGAGCCGCACCCGCCGGCCCAGTTCGCTGAGGGAGAGGCGGGCCTCCTGCTGCAGGTGCGCGATGATCGCCCAGTCTATGTCGTCAAGGTTCACGGTCACATCGGGAATCTACCGGAAGAACCACGGGAAACACCCGCCGGGACCAGGAACTCTCCGTTCCGTGCGCCATGATCGCCGGGATAGCCTCGAGCCATGCAACTTGGCGTCAACGTACCGAACTTCGGGCCCGGCACCGACCCCGGCGTGCTGCGCGACTGGGCCCGGATCACCGAGGGGCTCGGCTACGACCTCCTCATGGTCTCCGACCACGTGGTCGTCACCCCGGATGTGGCCGAGCGGTATCCGGAGCCGTTCTACGAGCCCTTCACCACACTGGCCTGGCTGGCCGGGGTCACCACCGCCGTGCGACTGGGCACCACCGTGCTGATCCTCCCGTACCGCAATCCGCTGGTGGTGGCGCGGATGGCCACCACGCTCGACCGGCTCAGCGGCGGCCGGTTCGTGCTCGGGGCGGGAGTCGGCTGGGCGCGGCAGGAGTTCGACGCGCTCGGGGTGCCGTTCGCCGAGCGCGGCCGGCTGACCGACGAGTACCTGGCCACCCTGCGGGAGGCCTGGCGTGCCGGGAGCGAGGACGGCCTCGCCCCGGTCCCGCTGTGGATCGGCGGCCACAGTCCGGCGGCGCTGCGGCGCGCCGCGCGGTTCGGGGACGCCTGGCACCCGCTGCGGCTGTCCGTGGCCCGGATGCGTGCGGTCCTGGCGGACCACTCGGTGGGCGGATTCGCGCCCCGCATCGCGCTTCGGCTGACCACCGCCCCGGTCGACGACCCCGAGCGGCCCGCCGGTGTGGGCACCATCGAGCAGATCCTCGACGATCTCCACCAACTCCGGCTACTCGGAGCCGAGACCGTTGTGCTCGACCCCTACCACGGGGATCCACGGGACATCCGTCGACCCCACACGGCCTGGCAGGCACTCACCGAGGTGGCCGGCCGCTGGAGGAGCGCATCATGATCACCGCCGACGACGAAGTCCTCCTGCGACGCGCCATCGCCGTCGCGGCCCGCGCCGTTGCCGTGGGCGACGCCTCGTACGGCTCGCTGCTGGCCGGCAGCGACGGCACGGTCCTGGCCGAAGCCCACAACACGGTGCGGCGCGACAACGACATCACGGCCCACCCGGAGCTGAAGCTCGCACGCTGGGCGGCCCGCGAACTCGATCCGCGCACGGCCGCGCGCACCACCCTGTACACCAGCTGCGAGCCGTGCGGCATGTGTGCCGGCGGCATCGTCCGCTCCGGCCTCGGCCGGGTCGTCCATGCGCTCTCCACCGGACAACTCGTGCAGCTCAACCCGCAGTCGGGAGAGTGGCCGACGGTGGCGCAGGACGGCCCGGCCCTGTTCGACGAGGCGCGCGTGCCCATCGACCGCTACTACCGGCCGAGTTGACGGAGTGTCCGGTCAGAGCGCCGGAACGGGCAGCAGCCGGTAGGCGTCCTGGTGCCTGACCACGCGCCCGGCGGTGGGCGGCGCGAAGTGGGTGCCGAGGACGAGGGCGTCGGTGCCGGCGAGGGAGTCGAGCAGGCCGCGGCGCGAGGCCTCGGACTGCTGGGGGTCGATGTCGACGCAGGCGCCGATGCCGGGGTGGGCGAGCTGGACCGGGTGGTGGATGCAGTCGCCGGTGATCAGCGCCCGCTCGCCCTGGCTGGTCAGTTCGACGGCGACGTGGCCGGGGGTGTGGCCGGGGGTGGGCAGCAGGCGCAGGCCCGGGACGATCTCGGCGCCCTCGGCGGGGATGTCGACGAGGTCCAGCAACCCGGCCTGCTCGACCGGTATCACGGAGTCCTCGAACATCTGCCGGCGTGCGTCCTCCATGGCGTAGCCGGCCCAGAACTCCCGCTCGGTGCGGGAGGTGAGGTAGCGGGCGTTGCGGAAGGTCGGGACCCACTCGCCGTCCATCTGCCGGGTGTTCCAGCCGACGTGGTCGGCGTGCAGGTGGGTGATGACGACCAGGTCGACGGAGTCCGGCGGGTAGCCGGCGGCGGTCAGGCGCTCCAGGTAGTCGGTGCGCAGGTCGTGCCAGGCCGGGTTGGCCCGCTCCTTGCCGTTGCCGATGCCGGTGTCGACGAGGACGCGCAGCCCGCCCACGGTGACGGCGAAGCTGTGGCTGTCGAGGTGCAGGATGCCCTCGTGGTCCGCGAAGTGGGGGTGCAGCCAGTCCTGACCGGTCACCACCTCGGGGGTGGCGTCGGGCAGCAGCCACGGTCCGGTCGCCGGCGGCAGCAGCACCTCGTCGATGCGGTGGACGGTGAGCCCGCCCACGGTCCAGGAGGGGATGGCGGCGGTGCGGGAAGTCGTCATGGTCGGTCGTTTCCTCTGTTCTCGTCTGCTGGTCTGTTCTTGTCAGTGCAGGTGATCGGGTGTGGTGCGGGGTGCCGCGTGCCGTGACCGGGCGAGCGCCGCCAGGGCTGCCACCGCGAGGAGGGCGGCGATCACGGCGTAGGCGTGGGCGGCGGTGCCGAGCCCGTAGCGCTGGGTGGCGGCACCGGCGGCGATGGCGGGCAGGCTCATCGAGAGGTAGCTGAGGACGTAGTAGGCGGCCAGCGAGGCGGCGCGGTCGCGCTCGTCGAGGGAGTCGAGGATCAGGCGCAGCGCCCCCTGGGAGACGGCGCCGAAGGCGATGCCGGCCAGCGCCGCGCCGCCGTAGACGGCGGGCAGTCCGGCGCCGTGCAGACCGCTCAGGGTCAGCAGCGCGGCGGGCAGCACGGACAGGCAGCCGCCGATCGCGGCGGCGAGCGGCGCCGCGCCCCGCAGCGTCCACACGGCGAGGGCCGCGGCGGCGCTGAGGGTGAAGAAGACCAGGCCGCGGGCGGCTTGGGGAGCGTCGGGGGCCACCAGGCGTACCAGGGCCGGCCCGAGGGAGGAGTAGAAGCCGCCCAGCGCCCAGACGGCGACGACCCCGGTGCCGACGGTCGACAGCGCGCGGCGGACGGTGGGCGGGAGGCTGAGCTGCGGGCGCAGTGACCGCAGGGCGCCGGGGTGGCGGTGGGCGGTCTCCGCGGTGGCGGTGACCGCGAGTGCCTGGGCGAGGAACAGGCCCGCCAGGACGGCGTAGACGGTGATGGTGGGGGCGGGGGCGAAGCGGACCAGCAGGGTCGCGGCGAGCACGCCCGCGGCCATGCCCGCGATCGGGGCGATGGTGTTGGCCAGGGCCGAGCGGCCCGGACGTCGGGCGTCCGCCAGGTCGAGCAGGGCCGCGCCCGCCGCGCTGGTGGCCGCGCCGGTGGCCGCGCCCTGCACGACCCGAGCGGCCGTCAGGGAGCCTGCGCCGTGCGCCGTGGCCAGCAGGACCATGGCGCCGGCCTCCGCGAGCAGGGCGCCGACCAGGACGGGGCGCCGTCCCAGGTGGTCGGAGAGGGAACCGGTGGTGAGCAGGGCCAGCAGCAGCGCCAGGGAGTAGGCGCTGAAGACCACGGTGACGGCGAGGGGTGTCAGGCCCCACCGGTCCTGGTAGACGGGATACAGCGGCGTCGGGGCGCTGGATGCCGCCAGCAGGGCCACCAGGATCGAGGAGTTGAGGGCGAAGGAGGTGGTGCGGGCACGGGCGGGCCGGAGGGGACGGTGCGCGGGTGCGTCGGACAGGACGCTGGGCATGGGGCTCCTTTGCGGGTAAACGCAATCTATTTGCTTTAAGGAACCCTAGGCTCTACTGTCGGCTAAAGCAAACCGTTAGCTTTTGGTGTGGGAGTGCTCCGTGTGCCCACCCCGATCAGGAAGAACGCCCATGTCAGCGTCCGCGTCACCATCCGTGTCCACCTCCGCACCAACACCCCTGCCGGCGTCCGTCCCTGACGCCGACCTCACGCCGTCGGAGGCGGCCCGCTGGGCCGCCCGTGGCGGGCTCGTACTGCCCGCCGAGCGTCACGCCGCGGTCGCGGCCACCGTCAACCACATCCATTCCATCGTCGCGATCCTGCGGGAGCTGGACTTCGGGGAGACCCCGCCCGCCGGTGCCTACCGCGCCGGAGAGGAGAAGCACGATGCAGCCGTATGAGCTCTCCCTCGCTGCCGCCGCGGATGCGATCCGGGACCGGCAGCTGTCCCCGGTCGAGCTGGTGGACTCCGTCCTGACCCGCATCGAGCAGGTCGAGCCGCTCCTCGGCGCCTACGTCGCCTTCGATGCGGAGCAGGCGCGCCGGGCGGCGCGCGAGGCCGAGGCTGAGGTGGCGCAGGGCCGCCACCGCGGGCCGTTGCACGGCGTCCCGATGGGGCTCAAGGACCTGATCGACGTCGCCGGCTGGGCCACCACGGCCAGCTCCCAGGTGCGCGCCGACCACCGCGCGCAGGCCGACAGCACGGTCGCCGCGCGCCTGACGGCGGCCGGCGCCGTCCTGCTCGGCAAGACGCACACCCACGAGTTCGCCTACGGCCTGACCACCCCGCAGACCAGGAACGCCTGGGACCGCGGCCGGGTCGCGGGCGGTTCGAGCGGCGGGTCCGCCGTCGCCGTCGCCGCGGGCACGGCGACCTTCGCCCTGGGCACCGACACCGGCGGATCGATCCGGGTGCCCGCCGCGCTCAACGGGGTCGTCGGCCTCAAGCCGACCTACGGCCTCGTTCCCCGGCACGGCGTCACGTCCCTGTCCTGGGCGCTGGACCACGTCGGCCCGATCACCCGGACCGTGGAGGACGCGGCCCTGGTGCTGACCGCGCTGGCCGGACACGACGCGCGTGACCCCGCTTCGCTGCACACCTCCGCCCTGGACTACCGGCCGGGGCAGGACACGGATCTGACGGGGCTGCGGGTCGGCGTGCCGCGCACCTACTACTTCGACCACGTGGACGCCGAGGTGGCGGCTGCCGTCCGGCGCGCCATCGGGCAGTTGGCGGCGCTCGGTGCGCAGCTCGTCGAGATCGACATCCCGATGACCCGCTACGTCCAACCGATCCTGTGGGGACTGCTGGTGCCGGAGGCCACCGCCTACCACGAGCGCACCCTGCGGGCGGCGCCCGAGCTGTACCAGGCGGACGTCCGCATCCTGCTGGAGGCCGGCGAGCTGATGAGCGCGGTGGACCACGTGCGCGCCCAGCGCGCGCGGACCATGATGCGGGAGCAGTGGGCGCGCCTGCTGGAGACGGTCGACGTGATCGCCGCCCCGGCGGTCCCGATGACGGCGGCAGCCTCCGACCAGGAGACGGTCACCTGGTCGGAGGGCACGGTCGAATCCGTCTCCGACGCTCTCGTGCGGCTGTCCGCCCCCGCGAACATCGTCGGGGTGCCCGCCCTGTCCGTCCCGGTCGGCCATGACACGGCGGGCCTGCCGATCGGCATGCAGCTGCTCGGCCGGCCGCTCGGCGAGCGCGCGCTCCTGCGCGTCGGCCACGCCTACGAGCAGACCCGGCCTGCCCGAGCGCTCGCGCCGGTGGCCTGAGCACGGCGCGTGGGTCGGGCCGGACCGGGCCGGGGAGCCGTCGAACGGCACTCGGGCGGTCCGGCCCGCGCACGCCCTAAACGCTAGGATTGTGCTTTAAGGTGGTTGGTATGAGTCGCAAGCAGATGGTGCGCCCGGGCGGGCGCAGCGCCCGGGTCCAGGCATCGGTGCACGCCGCTGTACGTGAACTCCTCGCGGAGGTGGGGCGCGAGGCGCTGACGGTGCCGCTGGTCGCCCAGCGCGCGGAGGTCACGCCGTCGACGATCTACCGCCGCTGGGGCGACCTGCAGGAGCTGCTCTCCGACGTCGCGGTGGAGCGTCTGCGGCCCGACACGGCGCCCGAGGACCACGGTGATCTCCGCTCCGACCTGACGGCCTGGGCCGAACAGTTCCTCGACGAGATGGCCTCGCCCGCGGGCCGCGCCTACACCCGCGACGTCCTGCTCGGCGACCCGGACGGCAGCAACGCCGGCCAGTGCTCGGTCTACGCGGCCGAACAGATCGACCTGGTGCTCGCCCGGGTCCGCGCCCGTGAGCAGGACGCACCCGACGTCGAGACGGTCATGGACCGCGTCGTGGCCCCCCTGATGTACCGCATCCTCTTCCGCCCGGCCGGCCTCGACGCAGCCTACGCACGCCGGCTCGTCACCGACTTCCTCGGCACCGACGGGGAGGCCGGCCCGGGGAGTCGGTGACGGCCGCTGCGGACACCGGGCCGTGGACGGCGTCGGGGCGGCCGGCCGCGGGCGGGTCAGCGTTCCATCATCCGCATCCCGGCCTCGTTGTGCGTGTCCCCGGCCGCCGGGGGGAGACCGGTGAGCCGGGCGAGTTGGTCGTCGGTGAGGTGGACGGCGTCGGCGGCGGTGTTCTCCTCCAGCCGGGCCACGCGCCGGGTGCCGGGGATGGGCGCGATGTCGTCGCCCTGTGCCAGCAGCCAGGCGAGTGCGACCTGGGCCGGGGAGGCGTCGATCTCGCCGGCGATGGCGGCGACCTGGTCGGCCAGGCGGAGGTTGTGCTGGAAGTTCCCCTCGGTGAAGCGGGGGTTGTCGGCGCGGAAGTCGTTGGCGTCGAACTGGTCGGTGGAGCGGATCGTGCCGGTCAGGAAGCCACGGCCCAGGGGGGAGAAGGGCACGAAGCCGATGTTCAACTCGCGCAGCACCGGCAGCACCCGGGCCTCGGGGTCGCGGGTGAACAGCGAGTACTCGGACTGCACGGCGGTGACCGGGTGGACGGCGTGGGCGCGGCGGATGGTCTCGGGCCCGGCCTCGGAGAGGCCGATGTGCCGGATCTTGCCCTGCGCGACCAGCTCGGCCAGGGCCCCGACCGTCTCCTCGATCGGCGTGCCGGGGTCGACGCGGTGCTGGTAGTACAGGTCGATGTGGTCGGTGCCCAGGCGCTTGAGGGAGCCCTCGACGGCGGCGCGGATGCTGGCGGGGCTGCTGTCGGGCCCGCTCGGGCGGCCGGTGTGGGAGATCAGGCCGAACTTCGTGGCGAGCACGACCTTGTCGCGGCGGCCCTGCAGGGCCCGGCCGACGAGCTCCTCGTTGGTGTAGGGGCCGTAGACCTCGGCGGTGTCGAGCAGGGTGACGCCCAGGTCGATGGCGCGGTGGATGGTGCGCACGGACTGTTCGTCGTCGGTTCCGGCGCCGGTGTAGCCGTGGGACATGCCCATGGCGCCGAGGCCGATCCGGGAGACGTCCAGGTCACGCAGCTTGATGTGCTTCACAGCCGTTCCGTTCGCTCGGGGTCTGTGGGGCTGGCTCCATCTCGGACCCTACCGGCCTCGCGCGGAACTCTCCCAGCGCGGCGGCGTGTTGTGTGATCGTCTTCCGATGAATATCCAGCGCCCGCCCCACCCCCTGCGTGCTCCGCGGCTCAGGAGTGGCGTGGGCGGCGTGGACGGCGGAGGGGCGAGCCCGGGAGCCGGTCGCAGGGCGGAGATCGCCGACCGGTAAGATCATCCTGCAACACGACGCGAAGGGGAGCCTCAGTGGCGCGGGTTGCGGTGGTCGGCGGGGGTATCAGCGGGCTGGGAACGGCGCTCATGCTCGGCAGGCGGGGCCACCGGGTCACGCTGTTCGAGCAGGAGGCGCGGGCGGCCGGCGCGGACCTGGACCAGGACTTCTTCCACTGGAACCGGCCCCGGACACCGCAGGCCGTCCAGCCCCACTCGCTCCTCGCGCATGTGCGCACGGTGCTGCGCACCGAGACCCCCGACGTCTACGCGGACGTACTGGCCCGTGGAGCCCGGGAGTACCACGAGTTCGACTGGTTCGGCGAGCACCCGCCGTACCGGGCCGGCGACGAGGACCTGGTGACCCTGCGCACCCGCCGCATCGTGGTGGAGGCCGCTCTGACCGCGGCCGTGCGGCGGGAGGGCACCGTTGACGTCCGGCGAGGCCGCCCGGTGCGCGGCCTCGCGATCGAGACGGGCCGAGCCGCCCGCCCCGCCCGCGTCACCGGCGTGCTGGTGGGTGCGGACACCCACCCGGCGGACCTCGTCGTCGACGCCGGCGGCCGCCGCTCGCCCGTCCCCGCCTGGCTGACCACGGCCGGCTGCCGCCCGCCCGTGGTGGAGAGTCACCGCGTCGGGATCGCCTACCTGTGCCGCTGGTTCCGCCTGCGCGCCGACGGCCCGCGGGACCCCGGGGTGAAGAACGGCTCGGCCGCGGCGTTCGCGCTCGCCGGCGTCTTCCCGTCCGACAACGACACCTTCGCGGTGAACCTGGTGCTCTCCACGGGTGATCCGACCCGCGGCGCGCTCACCGACCCTGCCGTGTTCGAGGCCGCCGCCCGTCGCTTCCCCGCCTGCGCCGCCTGGCTCGGCCTGGCCGCCGAACCGGAGTCGGCCGTCCTGGCGATGGCCGGCCTGGACAACCGCTGGACCTCCCTCGTCGACGATGAGGGGCCCGTCGTCACGGGCCTGGTCAACGCCGGGGACAGCCTCGTCCACACCAACCCCACCATGGGCCACGGCGTGGCCCTCGGCCTGCTCACCGCCCAGCACCTCGCCGCCCACGCCGACGAGATCGCCGCTGACCCCACCGTCCACCACACCTGGACGGCCCAGGCCCTGCGCCCCTGGTTCGACGCCCAGGTGGCGTCCGACCGCGCCAACGCCCAACGCCTCGCCGAGAGTTCACCCGTCCCGGAGCGACGGGCCGCCGCCGTGGCCGCCTGCGCCTTCGAGGACCCCGTCGTCATGCGGGCCCGGGCGAAGGTGCGCCACCTCCTGCAGACCGCCGAGGAGGCCTACGGCACCGACGAGGTGGACCGCCACGTCACCGCCTGGCTGGCCGCCCACCCGGACTTCGTGCCACGGTACGACGGTCCGACCCGGGAGGAGTGGGAGGCCCTCGTCCGGCGTTGAACGTCAGGCGGGCGTCAGCACCGGGTCAGGGCGAGGGTGCATCGTTGTTCTCGACAGGGAACGGGCCGCAGCGAATCGGTGGGCCGGATCCTGGGGGAGAGGTGCCCGGAGTGGTTGATCGGAGACCGGGGCGCTGGTCCCGGTCGGGCTCAGGCCCACGCAGGTTCGAATCCTGCCTTCTCCGCTCGACAGGGGCAGAGTCAGCCGCCTGCCTTGCCGCCCGCGTGCCGGCCCGCGGTGGCGGGTCGGGGGCCGACGGTGTTGGTGAGGGTGCCGATGCCCTCGACGGTCACCGTCACCTGCTGCCCGGGTTGGAGGTAGGCGCCGGTCTCATGGCCGACCCCGGCCGTGGTGCCGGTGAAGAAGAGGTCGCCGCTGTGCAGGCTGGTGCGTGCGTCGGCGTAGGCGAGGAGGTCGCCGGTGCCCCAGATCATGCTCGACGTGCGGTCGCGCTGGCGCTCTTCACCGTCCACCGTGAGGGTGATGGCGAGGTCGGGGGACAGCGGCCGGGACCGGGGCAGGCCCGCGTCGTCGGCGCCCGGGCGCGCGAAGACCCCGGGCGGTGTGGGGCCGCCCGGGGTGGGGTGTCACGGGTGGATCACTTGTCGTACAGGGACCAGATCTGGTTGGGCGCCTTGTTCGCCGGGACCAGCGTCACGGGGGTGTCGACTCCGTTGCCCTGGAGTACCTCGTCGAGGTTCTTGTAGCTGGCGATGGTGGTCTGCTCCTGGCCGAAGTCGACGACCCAGCGCTGCGAGAGCTTGTTCCTGTCGCAGGGCTGCTGCGTCACGGGGGCGCCGGTGCCGGCGTCCTGGATGCAGGTGTTGGGGAAGGTGGTGCTGCTGATGGTGTAGACGCCGGTGCCCTCGGGAGTCGTCTCGACCTGGTTGAAGAGCCACACCTGGTAGCCCAGGCTGGAGTCGCGGGTCCACACCTGATTTCCGTCGTAGGCGTCGAGGTTGGTGTCGTCCGCGAAGTTCTGGACCGACTTGGCGGCGACCAGAGGCGGCGCGGCGTGCGCCGGTACGGCGAACAGCACCAGGCCGGCCAGCGCGCTGGTCGCGGCGGCGAAGGATGCTGCTCTGTGTCCGATGGTCATGGCTGCACTCCTGTTCAACTCTCAACGAGAGTAGGCGGATTGACGACGACGGCTGGTCTCCCCCTTGCGGCAAAGACTACGGACAGTTAGGTCGTGGACGACGCGCTGTGGTCGGCGTGGCTCCGCGAAGATCAGAATCACCCTTTCGCCGTGCTGAGCGGTTATCTGATGGTCCGTCAGATCGGCCTCCTGGTCCGGGCGCTGGTGGCGCCCGGCCCCGGAGCGGGGTGCGGCCGTCAGCGCCTGGAGCCGGTGAGGGCGTACAGCACGGTGCCGGTCGCCAGCAGCACGCACGCGGTCCAGGTCGCCGGTGGCGTGCCGGCGGGTTCGAGCATCCAGTGGCACGCCTTTCCCGCGTCGCCGCTCAGCGGTGGGGTGAAGAAGGAGAGCGCGAGCCAGCCGGTCGGCAGGGTCCACGCGTGCGCCGCCCCGACCACCGCGGCCCCGAGTGCGGCCAGGCCGGCCAGGCCGGCGCTGTCCCGGAGCACGACGGCGGCAGGGGGGAGCGCCGGCCCCGTCACCTGCACCGCCAGCAGCGCCACGGCGGCGACCGCGCCGAGCAGCAGCACGTGCGCCGTGCGGCGGGGCGCCCACCGGATCGCGGCCGTCCGGTCGAGTGCGAGGTCCTGCCCACCGAGCCCGACGGAAGCGGCCGTCACGTTGGTGGTGAGGATCAGGGTCGCGATCCCCAGGTCCATCGGCTCCCTGCCGCCCTGCTCGAAGACACACGCTGCCAGCGTGGTGAGCGCCACCGCGGCGGCCCAGACCGGCACCTGCCGTGAACGCGCGTACAGCATCAGCCACTTCATCATGACGCGCCCCCTGCCAGGGCCTGGAGCTGGTCGTCCCTCGCGCAGGAGAGGGCCGAGGCGTGCACCTCGGCGATCCGCGAGCGCTGGTCGGCCGGTGACAGCGCGGTCAGCTTCTGCCAGGCGGTGTCGGCCTGCGCCCAGATGTCGAGCGAGTAGCGGTCGGTGGCCTTCTGCTCCAGCGGTTCGAGGTGCGGATCGCCGAGGGCCCAGCTCGCGACGATGCTCTGCAGGGCGACGTCCTGGAGCGGGCCGCTCTCCCGGGAGTTGTGCCCGAAGCAGCTCGGGGCCAGGCCCTGCGCGACGAGTGCGCGGGTCAGCGCCGTGCCGGTCGTACCGGCGAACAGGTGCTCGTCGAAGTCGACCAGCACCGCGTCGGCGGAGAGTTGGCGTTGGTCGCCGAGCGCGTGCAGCCTGGTGTCCTCCCGCACCGAGGCCGGCGCCTGGTCGCCCAGGGCGTCGTGCAGCACGCGCAGCGCCTCCTTGCCGCGTGGCGCGAGTGCGGGCAGGTGCGAGCGGTTCGCCTCGGTGACGCAGACCGGGCCGTCGCAGACCAGGGCCGCGGCGGCCTTGTCGACGACGTAGGTGTCGCGCGGGTCGGCCGGGAGGATCAGCAGGGCCAGGGCCGCGCCGGCCAGCACGGGAGCCACCGCGAGCAGCCGGGCGCGGCGCGTGGTGGCGGCCAGCAGGGCGAAGCCGGTGGCGAGCAGGCCGAGCAGCCAGAGCGTCTGGCCCAGGTGCTCGGCGGCGGACAGGGTCAGCAGCATCTCCCGCGGCTCCACGGTGGCGGGCGCCAGTTGGGCGAGCCGGTTCGGCGCGAGGCCCGAGGGCAGCTCCCCGTCCGTGTTCTGCCGCAGGAGCAGGCTCGTCAGCAGGAGGAAGAGCACCAGCAGGGCCGGCGGGGTGAGCGCGGACGGCAGGGCCCGTGCGACGCCCATGCCGAACACGGCCCCCGCGACCAGGGCCAGTGCCGCGACCAACGAGATCGGCAGCCAGCCGAGACTTGTGTAGCTGGTGGCACCGAAGGCCACCTGGACTCCGCCCACCAGGACGAGCAGCCCGAAGCCCGCGGCCAGGACGAGCGCCATCGCGCCGGCGGGCAGCGCGGCCCGGCGCCAGGCCGGGCGTGGTGTGGTCGCCAGCAGCTCGGTCATCCGCGCGCGGGAGTCGCGCAGCCCGTACACCGCCCCCATGCCCACCACCAGCGGCCACCAGAGGGCCAGCCAGTACCGGGTCCACATCGCCATCGAGGTCCACTGGGCCGTCCAGCCGTCCGTGCCGTGCCACCAGATCCCGTCGATCAGGAAGAAGATCGCCAGGCTGCCGGCCAGCACGACCGCGCCGGCCCAGGGGGCGATGGAGCGCCTCAGTTCGGTGCGCAGCACCCGCCCGTTCACCAGGTACCCCGCTGCGGCTCGGAGTTCTGCAGCAGCGCCGAGTAGCCGCGCTCCAGCGGGCTGTCGCCCGGGTGCTCGGCGGTGCCCGCCGCGGCCAGGTCCGCGGGGGTGCCCTGGAAGACGAGGCGGCCCTGGTCGAAGAGGACCACGTCGGTGCAGGCGGCGGCGACGTCCTCGACCAGGTGGGTGGAGACCACCACGCAGGCGTCGCGGCCCAGTTGGTGCAGCAGCTCGCGAAAGCGCAGCCGCTGCGCCGGGTCCAGGCCGACGGTCGGCTCGTCCAGCAGCAGCACGGTGGGGTCGTTGACGATGGCCTGGGCGATGCCGGCGCGGCGCACCATGCCGCCGGAGAGGGTCTTCATCCGCTGGTCGGCCTGGTCGGCCAGGCCCACCCGTTCCACCGCGCGCTGGACGGCGGCGGGGATCTCCGCCTGCGGGACCTCCTTCAGCCAGGCCATGTACTCGACGAACTCGCGCACCGTGAAGCGCGTGTAGTAGCCGAACTCCTGGGGCAGGTAGCCGATCCGGCGGCGTACGGACCGCAGGTCGACCGTCGCGTCCACCCGGGTGCCCAGCAGCTGCAGTTCGCCCTCGGCGGGGCGCAGCACGGTGGACAGGGCCCGGATCAGGGTGGTCTTGCCGGCTCCGTTGGGCCCCAGCAGGCCGTGGGTGCCGGTGCCGAGCGAGAGGTCGAGTCCGTCGACGGCCAGCTTCTTCCCGGCGCGTACCTTCAGGCCGGTGGTCTGGATCTCCCAGGCGTAGGTCTGCGGCGCGATGTCGGCCGGGGCTGTGCTTGTCGCGGGTGTCATGGGGTGCTCCCTTTCGAGGGTCGGGGATGCTTTCACAGCGCCGAGTACGCGTGCCTGCGGGCGATCACGGCGCCGCAGCCGAGCGCCAGGAGCAGTCCCCACAGGGGCAGGTGGTCCGACAGCAGGGCGAGGGGGGCTCGGCTGCTGGCGAGGGCGGGGGTGGCGACGGCGACACCCCACAGGGCCACCACCGCGGTGGCGGCGCGGGTCACGCCGATGACGCTGCCCAGCGCCAGCGCGGTGGAGGTGAAGGCCAGCGAGGGCAGCAGCCACTGGGCGGCCGTCATGGCCCCGGTCAGCCAGCCCTCCAGCAGGAGCCCGGGCAGGACCACCACGAGGACCGCGGCGGTGCGTCGCAGCAGCAGCGGCAGGCCGGCCCGGGCGGTCGAGGCGGTCAGTTCGTACGCCGGGTCCATGGCTCGCGACCACGAGGCGGCCACCGCGCACAGCGGCAGCACGGGTGCGGCCAGCGTCATCAGCGAGGAGCCGTCGAAGGCCACCGACGGCATGAGCGCGCCCAGCAGCAGCGCCAGCAGGCCGACGGCGACGGTCATGGCGAGCCACGGAGCGCCGGCCGGTGTCAGCCAGGCCGACACCCAGCGCGGGCGCCTGCGCCGTGCGGGCGCCTGGACGGCCGCGTCCAGGAGCGGCTCCAGACCGGCCCGGACGGTGTGGACCAGCGCGGCGACACCGGGCGCCTCGTCGGCCACACACGTCGCCAGCCGGCTGCGGCAGGGCGCGCACGTCTCCAGATGGGCCTCCAACGCCCACACCCGGTCCGCGTCCAACTGCATGTCACCGCGCGCGTAGTCCTCGATCAACCGCGTCGAGGCGTGTTCCCCACTCATGTCAGTGCCTTCCGCATCGCGATCCGGGCCCGGCGGGCACGGGTCTTGACCGTGCCCTCGGGCAGTCTCAGCAGGACGGCGGTCTCCCGGACGGACAGCCCGTCGAGGACCATGGCCTGCAGTACCTGCTGCAGTTCCGGCGCCAGCTGCCGCAGGGCGTCGCCCACCTCGCCGCCCACCGTCGCGGCGAGCGCCTCCTCCTCGGCCGCGGGCACGGCTGCCCGCTCGGCGGCGGCGGGCGGTGGCTCGGCGTGGTGGGCGCGCCGCCGGAACGCGTCGACCAGGCGGCGCGCCGCGATCGTCCACAGCCACCCGACGGCCGTGCCGCCGACGGCGCTCCCGGCGAACGCCCCGGCCGCGCGCCACACCGCCAGAAAGGTCTCCTGCATGACCTCGGCGACGATCTGCTCGTCCGCGCAGCGCCGGCGCAGCCGCACCGCCAGCCACGGCGAGGTGCGCCGGTACAACTCGTCGAACGCCGCGCGGTCACCGCGGGCGACCAGCCGGAGGAGGTGTTCCTCGTCCAGCTCATCCAGTGCTTTCCTGCGTGATCTCACACCAGCCAGACGGCCGCTGCGGCCTGCAGGTTCTGTCTGCGGCGTGAGCTGCGTCACAGTGCCCCCGCGTCGGCCTGCCCAGGCGTCGACCGCCGGTGTGCCCGCCGGTGTGCCCGCCGGGCCGGGCCGCCCGGAGCCGCCGCGGTCAGGAGCCGCCCACGGCCGACGCGGCGAGGGCCGCCACCCCGCTGAGCACGAGCACCGCAGCGAGGCCCAGCGCCGCGACTGTGGCCACCCGTCGCACCCGTCGCATCCACCACGCCCGGTCGAGCCGCTGCCCGAGCCGGGGCGAGGCGGCGGTGGCGCCCGAGAGCAGCACGGCCGCGCCGCCCAGGACGGCCAGCAGTGCCGCCGCGAGCCCGCACAGGCGTCCTGCCACCGGGACCACTCCGACGGAGGAGACGTCACCACCGTGGTACTGCACCGGGATGGTGCTGCCCGGCGGCCGCCTGGAGTGCTCGAAGGAGGCGGTGCCGGTGGTCCGGCCGTCGTCCGAGCGGAAGACGCCGTCGCAGGTGGTGGTGTGGCTCCGGCTGCCGCGGCTGCTCGTGGTGGTGTGGTCGAGGCAGAAGGTGACGGTGAGCAGCCCCGGGGTCCCGGCCGCCCGTGCCGCGTATCCGATGGTGTCCGCCGCGGCCAGGCCGCCCTGCACGCCCACGCCGATCATCATCAGCCCTACGAGGAAGCGGAAGGCCGCGGTGCCAGGGCGGCTGCGCTCGGCCCGCGGTCGGCCGGGCTGCGGCGGGCGGCTGCCGGGCCGCGGTGAGCGGCTCGCCGTCGCCCGGGACTTGGTCCGGTCGTGGCCGGGTCCGGCCGCTCCGCCGGCCCGGGCCGCCTTGCCCGCCCTCGCTCCGCCACCGCGCCTGGTCATCCCCACACCCCGTCGTCCCGCCCCGCGGACCTCCGCGCCGCGTCTGCGCCAGCGCATCATGCCAGGTCAGCGGGCAGGGCCCGGCAGGGGGGTGGGGTCGGCAGCGGCCGGATCGCGGTGCTCGCACGCTGCCGCCCCACCGGTGTGGCGCACCGTCACCGCCCGGCGCCGGGAGGGGAGAGGGCGGGCAGGCCCGACCCGGCCTGGCGGCAGCGCGGCGGGCCGCGCGGAACGGGCGTGAATCGGCCTGTTTTTGGTGCTGTCCGAGCGGTTCGAACGGGCTGTCTGCTCGGTATAACCCTTGGGCGAGGTTCAGCTGTTCGTCTCCCGAACTCGAGGACCTCGGGCCGGAGTCCAGGACCACCCGCGGGCTCGACGGCCGAACCACGGGCAGCGGCTGCGCGCCGCGGACCGAGAGGGACCTCAATGAAGCGCCGAAGCTCGATTCCGCATGCCTTCCCCCGTCTCGTCTCCCTCGGGGTGGCACTCTCCCTGGCCGTCGCCGGACTGACCGCGCTGACGGCGTCGCCCGCGCAGGCCGTCACCACGACCGCCACCGGCCACATCGCATCCGCGTCGGCGGGCAAGTGCCTTGAGGACGCCGGAGGTTCCACGGCCAACGGCACGGCGGTCGTGCTGGACGACTGCGCCGGATCGGCCGCGCAGAACGTGCAGATCCAGGACGACGGCACGGTCCTGGTCAACGGGGAGTGCCTGGCCGCAGCCGGCGGCGGCACCACGGACGGCACCGCGCTGGTGGTCGCGGCCTGCGACGGCAGCACGGGCCAGCAGTGGGAGCAGGACGGTGCCGAGCTGCGCAACCCGGCCTCCGGCCGGTGCCTCGACGACCCGAACGCCGCCACCGCCGACGGCACGGCCCAGGTGCTGTGGGACTGCAACGCCACCGGCACCGCAGAGAAGTGGGCGTTCCCGGAACCGGGCGGCGACCTCAGTCTCAGCGTCGGCGTGCCCGACCTCGACCCGGCCGTCCTGCAGACCTTCGTCAACGGGATCAACAGCCAGTACGGCACCGCCCCGTTGAGCACCGACATCAAGAACTACGGTGCCACGTACGAGAAGTACTTCGTCCCGGCGGGCGCCGTCGATCCCGTCGCCGGCTGGCCCGGCTTCACCGGCGGCAGCATGACGGTGGCCTCCACCGGCTCCGGCGCGACCGCCACCAGCGACCTGACGGCCGACATACCCGCCGCGGACGTGCAGGCGAACGCCGAGGTCCCCGGCTGGACCGCGGACACCGTCGCGGGGACCGTCGCGACCCTCACCGGCTTCGCCGCGGGCGCGCTCTGCACGCTGGCGTTCGCTCCGGGCTCCCCGGCCGCGCTCACCGACTGCGGCCCGGTCTTCGCCTTCGTCCAGGGCTTCAGCTGGTCGGTCCTCGACGCGGCCCTCGTCAACGGGGACCTGGGTTCCGGCGACGACTGGGCGAAGATCATCGGGGCCGGCCTGATCGCCGCGACCGGTGCGACCGGTGCGACCGCGGTCGGCGGCTTCCTCGGGTGGGCCTCGGCCGACCTCGCCGGGATCCTCACGACGTCCGGTCAGAGCGCCGGCGGCGGGCTCGCGGGCGCCGCGAAGTGGTTCGGCATGCTCCCGAGCAGAGCGCAGACGCTCAGCACCGGGATCGGCGCGTTCGTCGGCCAGACCGGCGCCGGCGCCTGGAAGTCCCTGGCCCAGGCCTTCCAGCAGGCCTACGGCCGCGCGCCGCAGGTCGGGATCCCGCTGCGGCCACTGGCCTTCGGCGACTCGATCACCTACGGCGTCCAGAGCTCGACCGGTTCGAGCTACCGGTGCGACCTCGAGAACGATCTGAGCACAGTGGGGGACTCCTACCAGTTCACCGGTGCGCTCGAAGCGGGCAGCGGGTGCGCGCAGTTCGCCAACGAGGGCCTCAGCGGCTGGACGATATCCCAGCTCGCGGGCATCGAGCACTGCACCGTCACGGCCTTCCAGCCGAACGTCGTCCTGCTGGACATCGGCACCAACGACATCAACCGCGGCGGTGCCCCGGCCACGGCCGCCGCCGCCCTGGAGAACCTGGTCGACAGCATCCTGGCCGACGATCCCACGACCACCGTCCTGGTCTCCGCGCTGATCCCCACACCCGACCCGACCGTCGCGGCCAACATGGCGGCGTTCAACACCCAGGTGTCCGCGTGGGTGACCCAGCAGCAGGGCGCCGGTGAGCGCATCGGCTGGGTCGACCAGGGCGCGGTGCGGCTGTCCGACCTCGCCGACGGCCTGCACCCCAACGACACCGGCTACGCCAAGATGGCCGTCGACTGGAACCAGGCCATCGCCGCGGCGGACATCGGCCACCACTGGTTCCAGCCCGCACCGTCCGCGAACGGCGCCGTGTGCGGCCAACCGCTCTGGGGCGACCGGGGCGAGGTCGCCGGCGCCTGGGACGCGGGCGCCACCTCCGACCAGCCCGGCGCGAAACCGCTGCCGGCCGGGGCGCACGTCCAGTTCGCCGACCTCGACGGCGACGGCCGGGCCGACTACCTGCAGATCAACGCCGACGGCAGCGTGGACGCCTGGCTGAACGAAGGCTGGAGCGCGTCGGGAAGCATCGCCTGGAAGCCCCTCGGCGAGATCGCCGGTGCCGCCGAGGGCGTCGGCCACGGCGACCCGGGCAGCCGGATCCAGTTCGCGGACCTGACCGGTGACGGCCGGGCCGACTACCTCGACGTCAACCCGGTCACCGGAGAGGTCGACATGTGGCAGAACAACGGTCCGGGCGCCTCCGGCCACTACAGCTGGACCTCGCTGCCGGGTATCGCCACAGGTGTCGGAGCGCCGAGCACCAGCCGCGTCCAGTTCGCCGACCTCAACGGCGACGGCAAGGCGGACTACCTGGTGGTCAACTCCAACGGCTCGGTGCAGGAGTGGCAGAACGGCGGCAACAGCGGCAACGGCTGGATCTGGCAGCCGCAGGGCTCCGTCGCCACCGGCGTCGGCGACCCGGGCAGCCGGATCCAGTTCGCGGACCTGACCGGTGACGGCCGGGCCGACTACCTCGACGTGAACCCCGCCAACGGCTCGGTGCAGGCCTGGCTCAACGCCGGGACCGGCCCCTCGGGCGTCACCTGGAACCAGGCCGGCACGGTCGCCTACGGAGTCGGCAGCCCCGGCACGGACATCGAGTTCGCCCCGGTGACGGCCACGGGCCGGGCCGACTACCTGGACGTCGACCCCGCCGACGGTACGGTGCAGGCCTGGAAGAACAACGGGCCGGCCAACGGCGGCTGGTGGTGGCTGCCACAGGGCGCGGCCGTCGACGGCGTCGCCTCCCAGATCCAGTTCGGCAACCTCTACGGCACCGGCCGTGCGGACTACCTCAAGGTCAACTCCGACGGCTCCGTGCAGGCCTGGGCCAACACCGGGGTGCCCTCGGGAGCCCCGTCCTGGAGCGGCCCCACCACCGTCGCCACCGGCGTCGGCGCCCCCGGCAGCGACATCGTCCTCGCGTCGGTCTTCGGCACCGGCCGGGCGGACTACCTCGCCGTCGACCCGGCCAACGGCGCGGTCACCGCGTGGATGAACGGCGGACCGGACGGCAAGGGCGGCATCGTGTGGATCCCCAAGGGCGAGATCGCCACGGGCGCCGCACCCGGCAGCGAGGTCCGCTTCGCCGACGTCTGGGGCAGCGGACGCGCGGACTACCTCATCCTCGACCCCGCCACCGGCGCGATCACCGACTACATCAACGCCGGCACCGACTCCAGCGGGAACATCGTCTGGATCCCGTACGGTCAGATCGCCACCGGCGTCGGCGCCCCCGGCAGCCAGATCCGCCTCGCGCCGCTCTACGGCAGCGCCCGGGCCGACTACCTGGTCGTCAACCCGGACACCTCGGTGCAGGCCTGGAAGAACGGCGGCGGGACGGCACAGGGCGGCTGGTCCTGGAGCCAGCAGGGCACGGTCGCCTCCGGCGTCGGCCCGGCCAACCGCGTCGAGTTCGCCGATCTCTGGGGCGGCGGCCTGGCCGCGTACCTCGTCGTCGGATCCGACGGCTCGGTCGCCGCCTGGGTCACCAGCGGATTCGCCTGACGGGTGCTGCGCCGGTCCCGGGCGCTCGGGCACCAGCGCTGCACCCACGGTCCGCAGGGAGGTAGCCGGGCGTCACCCTCGCCCGGCTACCGCAGCTCGATGCTGAGCTGCGCCCCCACCTCCTCGAAGCCGCAACCCGCCGCGACGCCGGAACCCGGGCCCGCCACTGCGGCAGCAGGCCGGCCGCGAGCGCGTGTGCGGCCGCCGCCGAGCCCGTCACCCGGGCCAGCCCGCGCCCGCGCCACGCGGGTGCCGTCAGCACGCTGATGTGCGCGGTCCGGCTCGGCCACGACCGGTAGCCGGCCGCGGCGACCACCTCGCCGGCGTCACGCACCACGAACGCGGGCGAGGTGATCTCCCACAGTCCGGCCTCGCGGCTGTCCTCCTCGCCCGCCCGCTCCTCCAGGCCGCGCAGCTCCCGGCGCTCGCCCGGGAGCTGCTCCACCGTCAGGGAGCCTGACGGGACGGAACCGGTCCTCGGGGACATGGGCCAGCGCCCTCAGCCGGACTGCGGGGCATCGAGGGTGCCGGCCAGTGTCCCGGCGTTCCGGGCGAGGAAGTGCAGCAGGTTGGCGAAGCCGCGCGCGTCGTCGATCGCCCGGTGGGTGTGCCGCACATCGCCGAGCCAGTGCGGGGGCAGCGCCGGTGCCGGGAGGTCGGCGACCGGCCGGCCGGTCACGGTGCGCGGCCCTGTGGTCATGCCTGTCGGGGCATGACCACAGGGCCGCGCTCGTGTGCTGCGTCCGTCGTGCTGGGTCAGTCGTGGCGCCGTAGACGGGGGAGGCGCAGCCGCCACCGGCTGCCGCTGCCCGGCGCGGGCCGGACCCCGTGCGGGGAGCCCGCCGCTGCCGCGTGCTGCGACCGGGCGCCGTCCCCGCTGCTGCGGGCCTGCCGCCACTGGGACACGAACGCGTCGATGTCGATCGGTGTGTAGCCGAGCGGCGGGCCGGGCGGCGGCATGCGCAGGTTGGCGGCGATCTTCTCGTTCACCGGCTCCAGGAGTTCACGCACGCGCGACTCGGCCGCGGCTCTCGCGGCCTCGGCCAGGGTGTCGTCGATCTCCTTGCGCAGCGCGAGGGTCGGCTGCAGGATCGCCCCGTGGCCCTCCTGGACCATCTTCTGTTTGAGCCACCACATCTCGTCGTAGGGCACGTTCGCACCGGGCAGCGGCTTTCCCAGGCCGGGCAGCTCGGCGAACTCGCCGCGCTCCTCCGCCTCGCGGATCTGCCGGTCGATCCAGGACTCGAAACTGAGGCCTGCGGGCTTTCGCTCAGTCATGAGGTGATTCTCCCACCCTGGTAGTCCGCCGGGCCAGTGCCTTTGTGGCTGCGCGGTTGTGCGGTTGTGCGGCGGGGGTCAGCCGACCGCACGGCCGTCCCCGAGCCCGTCCCCGTCGATGGCGACCAGGCGGTGCCCCGGAAGCCGGGCGGCATCGAACGCCTCCCAGGCCGGCGCGGCGGTCTCGAAGGTGGCATCGCCGCCGTCGATGCCCAGTTGGTAGATCGCCAGCACCTGCTCGGCGTGCTCGGTGCGCATTGCCGAGACGGTCACGGCGCCGGTGCTCACCCGGCGGCCTCGATGCCGAGCTCGGTCAGCAGGGCGCGGACGCGCTGCTCGATCCGGTCGCGGATCGGGCGGACGGCGTCCACGCCCTGGCCGGCCGGGTCCTCCAACGCCCAGTCCAGGTAGCGCTTGCCGGGGAAGTACGGGCAGGCGTCCCCGCAGCCCATGGTGACCACCACGTCGGAGGCCTGCACCACCTCGACGGTCAGCACCTTGGGCACCTCGGCCGAGAGGTCGATGCCGACCTCGCGCATCGCCTCGACCACGGCCGGGTTCACCGCGTCCGCCGGGGCGGAACCGGCCGAGCGCACCTCGACCCCGTCCCGGCCGAAGTGGGTGAGGAAGGCGGCGGCCATCTGCGAGCGGCCCGCGTTGTGCACGCAGACGAACAGCACGGACGGTACGGACGGCTCGGACACCACGGACAGCTCGGACGCCACGGACGGCTCGGCAGCACTGCTCATGAACGGGTTCCTCCGGGAGGGAAGCGAGGGATCGCGGGGCGGGCGGGGTCAGTGGCCGGAGGCGGCGGGCTGGTCCTCGGCGTGCGGCACGACGGCGTCCTGCGCAGCGGCGGGTGCGGCGGCGGGTGCGGCGCGGCCGAACAGCACGGCGACCAGGGCGACGCCCACCACCAGGCCCACCAATTGGGCGGCGACGAACGGCAGGACGGAGGCGGGGGCGATCCCGGGGGCGGTGTCGGTGAAGGCCCGGCCGATCGTGAGGGCGGGGTTGGCGAAGCTGGTCGAGGAGGTGAACCAGTACGCCGCGCCGATGTAGCAGGCGACGGCGACCGGGGCGAGGTGCGCGCGGCCGGTGCGGGTCAGGCCGAAGGCCAGCAGGACCAGTCCCGCGGTCGCCACGGCCTCACCCAGCCACAGGTGCGGGGCCGACCGGTCGTGGGTCGACCAACGCACCAGCGGCTGCGCGAACATCGCGTTCGCCAGCACCGCGCCGCCGATCGCACCGGCGACCTGCGCCGGGATGTAGGCGGCGGCCTCACGTGCACCCGGCCCCGCGCCTTCGCGGCGACCGTGCCACCAGGCGGCCAGCGTGACGACCGGGTTGAGGTGGGCGCCGGATATCGGCCCGAACAGGGCGAGCAGCACGCCCAGGCCGAAGACCGTGGCCAGGGAGCAGGCGAGCAACTGCACGCCGGCGTCCCGGGAGAGCGCGGTGGCCTGGACGCCGGCGCCGACCGCCACCGCGACCAGCGCGCCGGTCCCGACGCACTCGACGGCGGCCCGGCGCCCCAGCGATGCCGTCTGCGTCATCCGATGCTCCCCGCGGCCGCGGCGGCGGTGCCGGCCGGAGCCTGGAGCAGGGCGGACAGCTGGGCCAGCGCCGCGGGCAGCACCCAGTAGTAGACCCAGGTCCCGCGCCGCTCGGAGTCGACCAGGCCGGCCTCGCGCAGCACCTTCAGGTGGTGCGAGATGGTCGGCTGGGAGACGTCGAACGGGCCGGTCAGGTCACAGACGCACGCCTCGCCGCCCTCGTGCGAGGCGATCAGCGACAGCAGCCGCAGCCGGACCGGGTCCGACAGCGCCTTGAACATCCGGGCCAGGTCGACGGCCGCCTCCTCGCCCAGCGGCTCGCGGACCATCGGCGAGCAGCACGCCACGGCGCCGTCCCGCCGGAGAACAGTCAGCTCTGACTTCGACTTCGACATGCGTCTATGTTGACAGTCGTCAAAGCAGAGGCGCAAGGTGGCTGTATCGACAACTGTCGATACAAGACCCAGGCTCCTGGAGGCCACCATGTCCCGTGTCCAACTCGCCCTGCGCGTCGCCGACCTCGAAGGCTCGATCGCCTTCTACGCCAAGCTCTTCAACACCGAGCCGGCCAAGCGGCGCCCCGGCTACGCGAACTTCGCCATCACCGAGCCCCCGCTCAAGCTCGTCCTCATCGAGGGGGCGAGCGGCGAGGACACCCGCCTGGACCACCTCGGCGTCGAAGTCGCCTCCACCGAACAGGTCGTCGCCGCCACCACCCGCCTGGAGGGCGTCGGCCTGGCCACCGTCGCGGAGAACGACACCTCCTGCTGCTACGCGCTCCAGGACAAGGTCTGGGTCACCGGTCCCGGCCGGGAGCCCTGGGAGGTCTACGTGGTCAAGGCCGACGCCGACACCCTCGGCAAGAGCGCCGTGGCACCGGACGCCGAGTGCGACACCGTTGCCTGCTGTGCCCCGCAGGAGCGGTGCGCCGGCTGACGCGGGCCGGACCGGCGCACCTTCGGGGCGGCAGCGGTGTGTCTACTCCGCCGGCTCCCAGGCGCGGAGCAGGTCGATCAGGCCCCGGTCTCCCTCGACCCGCAGGGAGTCCAGCGGGATGCGGTCGTACATGAACAGGACCAGCTCGCTCGCCGTGCCGTGGACGCAGGCGCCGGCCGGCTCGAGGGTCTCGCCGGCGGCGGGCGTGCTGCCGGGCGCGGGGATGCGGGTGTAGCGTGCGCCGTCACCGTCGACCGTCAGGCGCCAGGAGCGGCCCTCGGCGGCGTGGAAGTCGAAGGCTGTGGGCTCGTGCGGCCAGGCGCTCGGCGTCGCGCAGCAGGTGGACAGGAAGTCCTCGGCGCCGTCGAGCGCCACCTCGGCCGGCAGCGGCTGCGGGGCGCCCACGGTGAGCTGGGCGTCGTAGGTGTGCACCGAGATCTCCTGGAGCTGGTGCCGGGCGACGGCACCACAGGTCGGCGGCGACTGCGAGCCGCCCCACCACGTCCAGCAGCCGCGCTCCGGGCCGGCCTCCCGCAGTGCGTCCACGAGTTGCTGCGTCGATGCGGCCAGCCAGGCCAGCAGCGCCTCGCGCTCCTGGGGCCCGGCCGGAGCGGCGTGCGAGGCGGACCTGACCCGGCCGGCGGCGTCGGGCCCGGCGGCGATGGTGTCGGCCCAGGAGCGACGTCCCCCGCCCAGGTGCTGCACCAGATCGAACAGCGTCCACTCGGGGCAGGTCGGCACCTGCACGTCGAGGCCGGGCGCGGCGGCGATCGCGGCGCGGAAGGCGGTCGATCGCTCGTCGATCAGTCGCAGCAGGTCGGGGAACTCGATGATCTTTTGCACGCCGGATGTCTATCACCGTGCTGCGGGAGCGCGACAGCGATTTTGCGCGCGCCCCTGCAAGCTCGGATCCGAGTAGTAGGATCCGAGTAGAGGTGACCCCGAGCCTGACGTTGGAGTGAGATGACCGTCAAACGACCGGCCAATCCGCTGGCCCTCGCCGTGATGGGCCTGCTGCTGGAGCAGCCCATGCACCCCCACGCGATGGCGACCGCACTGCGGGACCGTCAGCTGGACCGGGCCTTCAAGCTGACCACCGGGTCGCTGTACGACACGGTGCGGGCGCTGGCCCGGGACGGGTGGATCGAGGCGACCGACACCGAGCAGGTGGGCGGCCGACCGGCGCGCACCGTCTACCGGCACACCCGTGAGGGGCAGCGGTGCTTCACCGAGTGGCTGGACGAGATCGTCCGCGAGCCGTCCCGGGAGTACCCCAGGTTCCTGTCCGCCGTCAGCTACCTGGGCGCACTGGGGCGGCAGCGGGCCGCGCAGGCGCTGCGCGAGCGGGCGGCGGCCCTGCAGACCCGGATCGCGGAGGGCGAGCAGGCCTACCGGGCCGCGGTGGAGGAGCACAAGGCGCCACGGCTGTTCGTGATCGAGGCGGAGTACGCCCAGGCGATGCTGCGGGCGGAGACGGAGTGGGTGCTGCGCACCGCCGAGGAGATCGAAGAGGGCACCCTGGCGTGGCCGGAGGCATCCCCCGATGCCTGAGGCCATGGTGTCCGCGCCGGCACAGGTGGACGTCGCGGTGGTGGGAGCCGGGCCCGCCGGGCTGATGCTGGCCTGCGAGTTGGGGCTGCGCAAGGTACGCACGGTGGTGCTGGAGCGCGACCCCGCACCGCCCGGCCACTGCCGTGGCTTCAACCTCAACGCCCGCAGCCTGGAGCTGCTCGACCGCCGCGGCCTCGCCGATCGCTTCCTGGCCGAGGGCCCCACCGTGCCGAGCACCGTCTTCGTCGGGGCGGCCCAGCTCGACCTGGCCGCCATGCGCACCGGACACCCCTACGTGCTGGGGATCGCGCAGACCAGGGTGGCGGAGATCCTCGCCGAGCGGGCCGTCGAGCTGGGCGTGCGCATCCTGCGCGGTCACCGCCTGGCCGGACTGCGCCGGGACGACGGCGGGGTGTGCGCCGAGGTCGACTCCCCGGACGGGCGGACGCTGCTGCGCCCGGGCCGGCTGGTCGGCTGCGACGGAGGCCGCAGCACGGTGCGCAAGCTGGCGGGCATCGGTTTCCCCGGCACGCCCGCGGACCGCTTCACGCTGCTCGGGGACGTGGTCCTGGCGGACCCGCAGGCGATCGCGTTCGGAGTGACGGCCGGTGCGAACGGCACGGTGTTCGCCGTCCCGCGGCCCGGCTACGTGCGGCTGATCACCAACGATCCGCAGCCGCCGGCCGACCGGGACGAGCCGGTGACGCTGCCCGGCTTCCAGGACGTGCTGGACCGGGCGCTGGGGCGGCACGTGGAGATCGCCGAAGCCCGCTGGCTCACCCGGTTCGGCAACGCGGCGCGGCTGGCCGAACGACTGCGGGACGGCCGGGTGCTGCTGGCGGGCGACGCCGCGCACATCCATCCCCCGGCCGGGGCCATCGGCGTCAACGCGGCGATCGACGATGCCATGAACCTCGGCTGGAAGCTCGCCCTGGTGGCACGCGGACAGGCTCCCGAGAGCCTGCTGGACACCTACCACGCCGAGCGGCACGCGGCAGGCGCCAGGCTGCTGCGCAACACCCGGGCGCAGATGCTGGTCGCCGCGGAGGGCGAGCGGCTGGCACCGGTGCGCGAACTGCTCGCCGAGTTGGCGCGGGCTCAGGAGACGGCCGGCTACCTGGCCGAGGAGATCACCGGCGTCGGCACCCGCTACCCGGTTCAGTACGGCTCCGGCCACCCCTGGGAGGGGAGGATGGTGCCGGACGTCCCGCTGGAACGGGGCAGCCTGCTGGCGCTGCTCGCCCGCACCCCAGGCGGCGCGCTGCTGGTGGACGGGAGTACCGGAACGGACGCGCTGCGCGAGGCG
Source organism: Kitasatospora sp. NBC_01302 (assembly GCF_035976515.1). Lineage (NCBI taxonomy): Bacteria > Bacillati > Actinomycetota > Actinomycetes > Kitasatosporales > Streptomycetaceae > Kitasatospora > Kitasatospora sp. NBC_01302. The sequence goes on along the minus strand of NZ_CP108404.1, from coordinate 536,862 downwards.
GCCGAGCCGTGGGCGGACCGGGTGACGGTGGTGGCGGCGCAGCCGGCGGGCCTGCCGGACGCGGTCGCGGTGCTCGTCCGCCCGGACGGTCACGCCGCCTGGGCGGGAACGCCCTCGGCGCCGCTTGACACCAACGTCCAGCAGGTGCGCGGGGCCCTGCAGCACTGGTTCGGGCCGCCGACGGTGGTTCTGTGACGCACGGACGGCCCGGGCGCCCGGCTCGTTGGTGCCGGCCGCGCCCGGCGGGGCGTGGCCGGCACCGGCCGTTGCGTCGCTCGCAGTCGGTGCTGGGGCCTGTCCGGCAGGATCCGCCGGACAGGCCCTGGGTCAGGACTGCAGGATCCGCCGGACAGGCCCTGGGTCAGGACTGCAGCCAGTTGATGGTGTAACCGCTTCCACTGGGCTGGGAGTTGCTGGTCAGCGGGGTGTCGCCGCGGGACAGGTCGGTCGAGTTGAGGGTGCCGGCGCTCGCCAGCGGGGAGCCGTTGACGGTCACGTTGCTGAACGCGATGGACCCGAAGTCGGCGACGGGGCCGACGCCGTCGCCGAGGTCCTCGACGATCGCCTCGGCCGAGGAGAGCTGGTACGAGCCGGACTCGTGGTAGGTCTTGGTCCAGTGCTGCGTGGTGTCGCTCTCGGTGAGCGTGCACGAGGTGCCCTTCACCGTGACGGAGGCGGTGATCTGGTCCCCGGCCTGGACCGGCTTGTTGAAGTAGATCGAGTCCGCCGGGTACATCTCGACCCACGGGTAGTAGCCCGCGGCGCCGTTGCTGCAGTCCTGGTCGAAGCCGATCTGCTCGACGGTCTGCGAGGTGAAGCCGTCGATGCCGATCCAGGGCGAGACCGAACTGTCCGGGGTGTCCGCGCAGTCGAGCGTCGGGACGGTCCAGCTGCCGCTGACCGAGGTGTAGGTGCCGCCCGTGACGGCGTAGCCGCCCCAGGTCTGGTCGTCGTGCAGGTAGTGGCTGTGGTGCGGGAACGCCCGGGTGGGCGCTGCGGCTGCGGCGGGGGTGCCGGTGGACGCTGCGACCGTGAGCAGGGCAGGGGTGAGCGCGGCCAGAGCGGCGAGCGCGCGGAGCCGGTGGATCGTCACGCGGGGACCTCCGACGGGTGTGGGGGTTCGCGTTGCCATCCGGGCGTGGCGGAGCCGCCATGGGGGCAGTGGCACGGGTGGCGCGGCGAAGGCGGGGGTTGCACCTGAACTGGCGGTTGCGAGCCGCTTCTTGCGGTGACTACGGGACCGGTGGCGCTGATCAGCGACGGTTCGTGTTCCTCGGTGCGCCTCGAAAGCGTAAGGACTGGACCACCGGCCGCACAAGGGTGGCAACCGGACCTCTTTGTCCGTCACCTGTCAGAGAGTTGAACCCTGGCGCGGCGGAGAAAGCGGCCTGCAAACCTGCCTGATGCTCCGTCAGGCAGGCCTGCGGCCGTTCGCTCAGGTGCCGGGTCGGGCGGCCCGGCGCAGGAGGGCGGCGGTGACCAGTCCGCCGGCCAGGACCGCTGCCGCGCCGATGAGTTGGGTGGCCTCGACGGCCCGGCCGAAGGCGTGCAGCGTGTCGGCGCGCAGCGAGTCGGTGGGCGCCTCGGCAAGGGCGCGCGGGAGGGAGTCGGCTCCGGTGAGCGCGGTGAACCGGGTGCTGAGCACGGCGCCCAGCACGGCGACGCCGAGGCTGGAGCCGAGTTCGGCCATCGCCCCGTCCATCCCGGCGCCGACACCCGCCCGTTCCGGTGGGATCGAGCTGAGCACCGCCTCCGCGATGGCGGGGTTGGCCAGTGCGCAGCCGGCGCCCATCAGCAGCAGGCCCGGCAGCAGCGTGCCGTAGCCGTCGTCCGGTCGGCAGGCGATGACCCCGAATCCTGCCGCGAGCAGGCCCATGCCGAGCGCGATGGCCCGCGGGCGGCCGAGGCGGGCCAGCAGCCGGGCGGCGACGCCGGTGAAGTTGAGCAGGACGATGCCGAGCGCGAACGGCGCCATCCGCAGGCCGGCCTCCAGGGCGCTGTAGCCGCGGACGAACTGCAGTTGCTGGGTGAGCAGGAAGAGGCCGCCGCTGCTGCCGAAGGTCATCAGCAGGACTCCGGTGACGGCGCCGACGAACCGGCGGTCGCGGAAGAGCACGGGGTCGAGCATCGGGTGCCGGGTCCGGCGCTCCCAGCGGACGAAGCCGGTGAGGGCCGCCAGGCCCAGGGTGGTCGGCAGCAGGACGGCGGCCGAGGCCCAGGCGTGGCCGGGAGCGGTGGTGATCGCGTAGACCAGGCAGGCCGCGGCGATGGTGGACAGCGCCGCACCGGGCAGGTCGGGTCGGCCCTCGCCCCCGTTGCGTGTCCCGGGCACCAGCGAGCGGACGGCCACCAGACCGATCGCCACCACCGGCAGATTCACCAGGAAGAGCGCGCCCCACCAGAAGTGGGCCAGCAGCAGACCGCCGATCGGCGGTCCGGCCGCGAAGCCGAGCGCGCTCACCGCGGCCCACACCCCGATCGCGCGGGAGCGCTCGGTGGCGTCGAAGACCTGCATGACCACGGCCAGGGTGCTGGTGACCAGCAGTGCGCCGCCCACCCCCATGCCGGCCCGGGCGGCGATCAGCTGCCCGCTGGAGTGCGCGAGGGCGGCTGCCAGCGAACCGGCGCCGAAGAGCGCGAGGCCGGTGAGCAGCAGCCGGCGGCGCCCGTAGCGGTCGGCTGCCGCGCCGGCCGCCAGCAGCAGGCCCACCTGGGCGAGCGAGTAGGCGTTGACCATCCACTGCACGGCGGCGGTGTCGGCGTCCAGCGCGCGGCCCAGGGAGGGGATCGCCACGCCGAGCACGGTGTTGTCGAGCACCACGGCGAACTGCACCAGGCAGACGACGGCGAGGATCGGCCAACGGGCGGGGTGCGGGCCTGCGACCGCCCCCGCCGCGTCGGTGTGCTCGCGCTGAAGGGCCGTCACCGAACCGTCAGCGGTTGTGCCGGGCGCGCCGCCGGGAGTACCGAGGGGGCGAACGGGGCGATCGGGTTGGTCAGTTCGCCGACCAGTTGGAGGGCCCCCGAGGGATCGGCCAGGTCCACCATCTGCTGGTTGTCGCGCAGCTGGAGGCGGTTGAGGCAGGAGAGCGGGAACCCGGTGGCGAACAGGTCGAAGCGGGCGAACTTGTCGGCCAGCTGAGGCACTTGCCGCTGGTAGGCAGTGACGCAGTCGGCCACCGTGCGCCAGAAGTCCTCCTCGTCGAGCGTGCCCGCCCCGTCCAGGGTGGCGGACAGGTAGCGGAAGAAGCAGTCGAAGACATCGGTGAAGATGGACAGCAGCCGCATGTGTTCCGGGACTTCGGCGCGCACCCGCTGGACCTCGGGCGGCAGCTCGGCGGTCGGGTCCATCACCACGATCTCCTCGGCGATGTCCTTGAAGATCGCCCGCCGGACCGTGCCGGCCTCGTCGAGGACCAGGATGACGTTCTCGCCGTGCGGCATGAAGGCCAGGTCGTGGGCGTAGAAGCTGTGCAGCAGCGGGGTGAGGTAGGCGTCCAGGTAGCCGCGCAGCCAGACGGTGGGCGCCAGGCCCGAGCGTTCGATCAGTGCGGCGGCCAGCGAGTGGCCCGCCCGGTCGGTGTGCAGCAGGGCGGCCATGGTGGCCAGCCGTTCGCCGGGGGCGAGCGAGGGCACCGGGCTCTCCCGCCAGAGTGCGGCCAGCATCTTGCGGTAGGGGGAGTGGCGATCGGTGGCGGCCTCGTACTGGCGGTGCCGGTAGCCGATCGCGGCGTGCTCGCGGATGATCGACAGGCCGGTGCCGCGCAGCACCTCGTCACCGGCGATCAGTTCGGCCAGCCAGTCGTTGATGGCCGGGGTGGCCTCCATGTAGGCGGCCGAAAGTCCGCGCATGAAGCCCATGTTGAGCACCGAGACGGCGGTCTTGACGTAGTGCCGTTCGGGGTGGGCGGCGTTGAAGAAGGTCCGGATCGACTGCTGCGGGAGGTAGGCGTCGGTGCCCTCGCCGAGCAGGACCAGGCGCTGGGCGGCGAGTTCGCCGGCGAAGGTCACCGAGAGCCTGTTGGACCACTGCCAGGGGTGCACCGGCAGCAGGTGGTAGTCGGCCGCGTCCAGGCCGCGCGCGGTGAGGGCCGACTCCAGACGGGCGCGCTCGTCCGGTCCCAACTCCCCGGCCAGCAGCTGCTCGTAGTCGGTGTCGGTGCACGCCGTGAAGGTCGAGTGGGCGCGGTGCGCGGCCAGCCAGATCAGCCGGACGGGGTGGCCCGCCTCGGGTGCGTAGCGGTGGTACTCCTCACCGTCGAAGCCGATCCGGCCGTTGTTGGCCACGAAGCCGGGGTGCCCCTCGGTCATGCCGCTCTCGATGGCCTGGAAGTCGGCGCCGGCCAGCTCGGCAGCGGTGACCGCGGGCTTGTCGAGCTTGTAGGCGGTGCCGGCCAGGGTGGAGCTGATCTCCTCCAGGTAGACCGGCAGCACCTGGTCGGACAGGCCCAGGGTGGTGCGCAGCTCCAAGAGGAAGTCGACGGCGTCCAAGGGGAGTTCGCGGCCGTCCCGGTGCCGGGTGATCGAGTCGGCGGGGATCTGCCAGTGGTCGAGGGCCAGCAGCCGGGCGGTGAAGCGGTACTCCACCGACCGGTCGTCGCTGTGCACGGCGTAGTGACCGGTGCCCAGCGGTTCAGGGGCCAGCAGCCGCTCGTGGGCGAACTCGGCGAGGGCCTTGCGGACCAGCAGCCGGTTCGCGGTGGCCCAGGTGTCCGGCCTCAGATGGGCGACGGGGTTCACGCGCGTGCTCCTCGGGTGGCGGCGGCGAACTGCTCGCGGGTGCAGAAGCTGAGCAGTGCCTCCTTCTCGGGCTTGGTGATCGGACCGGCGGGCCGGAAGCCGACGGCGGCGTTGAGCGCGTGCACGGCGGTGTTGCGCACATCGGGTTCGACCACGACGCGTCGCACGGCGGGATCGTCCAGGACGAACGCCATGACGCTGGTGATCACCGCACGGGTGAAGCCGTGCACGGGGGTGTCGGTGGGGGCGCAGAGGAAGTGCATGCCGATGTCGCCCGGCTGCGGCGGGTAGAGGCCGACGAGTTCGACGCGGGCCGGGTCGTAGCGCTCGACCAGGAAGGCCGGCCGGCCCTCGACCGTGCCGATGCAGGCGTCGTGGTGAGGGTGTTCGGCGATCCTCCGGTACTCGGCGACCACCTCGGCCTCGGTCAGTCCCTGCATCATCCAGAAGGCGGCCTTGGGGTGGGTGACCCAGCCGTGCAGCAGCTCGGCGTCGGTGGCCAGGTCCAGCGGACGGACGGCGAACCGGCCGAGGGCCGGGTCGGTGCGGGAGAACAGGACGGTGGTGCGGTCCGGGTGGTGCTCGTTCACGGGGTGCTCTTCTGTGCGGTGGGCGGTCGTGCGGTGCTCTTCTGCGCGGTGGCCGGTCGTCGGGTGGGCGGTCATGCGACGGCGCCTTCGGGTGCGCCGAACTCCTGGAAGGCGATGGCCTTCTCGATCGGGTAGACCTCGCGGCCGGTCAGCTCGCGGATGATCCACGAGTTGCGGTAGGGGCCCATGCCGAGGTCGGGGGAGGTGACGCTGTGGGCGTGGGTGGCGCCGTTCTGCAGGAAGATCCCGCGCCCGGTGGTGTCGATGCTGTAGTTGCGCGCCACCTCGAACCGGCCGCGGCCGTCCCAGCGGATCCGGTCGCGCACGGGTGCGAGGAAGTCCGGGGTGCGGTAGCGGTAGCCGGTGGCGAGCACCAGGCCCTCGGTGGTCAGGGCGAAGTCGCGCTGCTGCTCGGCGTGGTGCAGACCGAGCCGGTAGCTGCCGGTCGTCTCCTCCCAGGAGACGCTGTGCAGTGCGGCGTTGGTGAACAGCCGGGTGTTCACCGGGCCGCTGACGCTCTTCTGGTAGAGCAGGTCGTAGATGTTGTTGATCAGGTCGGCGTCGATGCCCTTGAACAGGCCCTTCTGCTCGCCCTCCAGGCGGTAGCGGGTCTCCTCCGGCAGCGCGTGGAAGTAGTCCACGTACTCCGGCGAGGTCATCTCCAGGGTCAGCTTGGTGTACTCGAGGGGGAAGAACCGCGGGGAGCGGGTGACCCAGTTGAGCTGGTAGCCGTGCGGGTCGGCCCCGGCCAGCAGGTCGTAGTAGATCTCGGCGGCGCTCTGGCCACTGCCGACCACGGTGATGCTCCGCTTGGCCTGCAGCGCCGTCTTGGCTTGCAGGTAGCCGGAGTTGTGCACCAGGTCGCCGCCCAGGCCCCGGCAGGCCTCGGGCAGGTAGGGCGGGGTGCCGGTGCCGAGCACCAGGTGGCGGGCCCGGTGCCGCACGGTCCGCCCGCCGGCCTGGGCGGTGACGGTGTAGAGCCCGTCCGCCTCGTCGTACTCGACCAGCGTGACCTGGTGGCCGAAGCGGATGCTGGAGAGCCGGCCGGCGGCCCAGCGGCAGTAGTCGTTGTACTCGGAGCGCACCGGGTAGAACATCTCGCGGATGTAGAAGGGGTAGAGGCGTCCGCGCTCCTTGAGGTAGCTCAGAAAGGAGTGCGGCGAGGTCGGGTCGGCCAGGGTGACGAGGTCGGCCATGAAGGGGGTCTGCAGGGTGGCGAAATCCAGCAGCATGCCCGGGTGCCAGTCGAACTCCGGCCTGCTTTCGAGGAAGAGGCCGTCGAGGTCCTCGATCGGGTCGGTCAGGCAGGCCAGGCCCAGGTTGTAGGGGCCGAGCCCGATCGCGATGAAGTCATGGGTGGACATGCGGGGTCTCCGGGGTGCGGGGGAGGGGTTGGCGGGGTTCAGCGGCGGACGAGCCGGCGCTCGTCGGCGGCGAGGTGGTGCTCGGCGTGGGCGGCCAGCAGGTCGAGCACCTGGGCGATGTCGGCGAGCGTGGTCTCCGGGTTGAGGAGGGTGAACTTGAGGTAGTGCCGGCCGTCGACCTTGGTGCCGGCCACCACGGCCTCGCCGGATGCGGCCAGCGCCTCGCGGGCGTACAGGTTGGCGCCGTCGGCCCGCTCGTGGTCCTGGCCGGCGGCCGGGAGGTAGCGGAAGACCACGGTGGACAGGTGCGAGCGGGTGACCACCTCGAAGCGCGGGTCGGCGGCGAGCAGGTCGTGGGCGGCGGCGGCCCGGTCGACCACCTCGTCGAAGAGCGCGCCCACCGCGTCGGCGCCCATGATGCGCAGGGTCAGCCAGAGCTTGAGGGCGTCGAAGCGGCGGGTGGTCTGGAGCGACTTGTCCACCTGGTTGGGGATCCGCTGTTCGGCCATCCTGGCCGGGTTGAGGTAGTCGGCGTGGTAGGTCGCGTGCCGCAGCGACGCCGCGTCGGCGACGATCAGGGCACTCGAACTGACCGGCTGGAAGAAGGACTTGTGGTAATCGACGGTCACCGACCGGGCCCGCTCGATGCCCTCCAGCAGGTGCCGGCGGGTCGGCGAGACCAGGAGCCCGCAGCCATAGGCCGCGTCCACGTGGAACCAGGCACCGGCCTGCTCGCACAGGTCGGCGATGGCCGGCAGCGGGTCGATGGTGCCGAAGTCGGTGGTGCCCGCGGTGGCCACCACCGCCATCACCGGCAGGCCCTCGCGCCGGCAGCGGGCCAGCTCGCGCTCCAGGGCCTCGGGGCGCATCCGGCGGTCGGCGCCGGTCTCGACGGTGATCACGGCGTCGGGGGCGAGGCCCAGCAGCTTGGCGGACTTCTGGACGCTGAAGTGGCCGGCCGCGGAGGCGAAAATGCGCAGCTTGGGCAGCAACTCGGTTCGGTCGGAGGGCAGCTGGGAGCCGGCCGGAGCGGCGGTCAGCGCCTCCTCGCGGGCCAGCAGCAGCGCCTGGAGGTTGGACTGGCTGCCGCCGCTGGTGAAGACACCGTCGGCGTCGACGCCGAAGCCGATCCGGCCGGCGGTCCAGTCGATCAGCCGGCGCTCGATCAGCGTGCCGCCGGCGCTCTGGTCCCAGGTGTCCAGCGAGGAGTTGACGGCGCTGAGCACGGCCTCGCCGAGCAGGGCCGGGATCACCACCGGGCAGTTGAGGTGGGCCAGGTAGCGCGGGTGGTGGAAGTAGACGGCGTCGCGCAGGTAGACGGTCTCCAGCTCGTCCAGCGCGGCACTCGGATCGCCCAGCGGCTGGTCCAGGTCGATGGCGGCGATCTCGGGTGCGAGCCGCTGCGGCGACATGCCGGTGAAGGGGCGGTCGGCGCCGGATATCCGCTCGGCCACCCGGTCGACGCCCTCGCTCAGCGAGTGGCGGTAGCGCGCCACCGTCCGGTCGTTGAACAGGTGCCTGCGTGCGCCGTCGGTCATCACCGTGGGGCGGGCCGACCGGGCCGTGACAACGGGTCCTTGCATGCTCATGGGCAGTCCTCAGCTGGGACGGAAGGGGGAGGGGGGAGGAACTTAGGTTAGCCTAACCTAAGCCGCATCGAAGATCGCCACCGCTCGGCCGGCGACCTGCATGAACGCGACACCACGCGACACCACGCGACACCACCACCCGGCGGACTCCGCCGCACACCTGAGGGGCAGACATGAAGCAGCACACCGCACGACCGGTGGGCGGCGGGCGCCCGTGAGCATCGAGGTCTTCCGCGACGCCTGGGGCATCCCGCACCTGCGGGCCGGCGACCCCCTCGAACTCGCCTACGCCCAGGGCCACAACGCTGCCATCGACCGTGCCTGGCAACTGGAGGTCGAGCGTCACCGCGCGCAGGGCACCTCGGCCGCCTTCCTGGGCGCCGACAGCCTCGACTGGGACCGCTTCGCCCGGCAGGCCCGGCTCGCCGACACCGCCCGGCGCTGCTACGCCCGCCTGGACGAACCCACGGCCGCCTGGCTCGACCGGTACGTCGCCGGGGCCGCCGACGGCCTGCGCGAAGGCGCCGACCGCGCACCGCAGTTCGCCGCCACCGGGCTGGCGCCCGGCCGCTGGGAGCCGTGGACACCGATGGCCCTGTGGCTCTCCCACCACATCCTCTTCGCCGGATTCCCGAGCAAGCTGTGGCGCCGGCGCGTCATGGACCTGCTCGGCGAGCGCGCCGTCGCCCTGTTCGCCACCGACGGCATCGCCACCTCCGGCAGCAACGGCTGGCTCCTCGCCCCCGGGCGCACCGCGAACGGTGCCGCGCTGATCGCCGGCGATCCGCACCGGTTCATCGAGGACCCGGGCATCTACCAGCAGATCCACCTGGCCTGCCCCGAGTTCGACGTGGTCGGCCTCGCGGTCCCCGGCGTCCCCGGCATCGCGCACTTCGGGCACACCGGCAGCGTCGCCTGGGCGATCACCAACGCCATGGCGGACTACCAGGACCTCTACCACGAGCGGTTGCGGCGCACCGCCCGCGGCGGCGTCGAGGCGCTCGGGCCCGACGGCTGGCGCAGCGCCGCCGCGCACACCGAGACCATCGAGGTGGCCGGGAGCGAGCCGGTCACCGTCGAGATCGTCGAGACCGACCGCGGACCGGTAGTGATCGGCGGACCCGACGGCACCGACGGCGCGCTCAGCCTGCGCTACCCGCCCAGGGTCCGCGAGGAGTTGGGGTTCGCCGCGCTGCCCGCGCTGCTGCGCGCCCGGACCGTGGCCGACGTCGACCGGGCGCTCGAGAAGTGGGCCGAGCCGGTCAACGTGGTACTGGCCGCCGACACCGCGGGCGGGCTGCTGCACCGCGTGGCCGGCGCCGTGCCACGCCGGGACGCGCGCAACCTGCTGCGCCCGGTGCCCGCCTGGGACGCCGCGCACGCCTGGCGCGGCTGGCACGCCCCGCTGCCGCGCGCCGAGGTGACGGACCACGCGGTGATGGCCAATCAGCGCGGCCTCGCCGCACCGCTGGGCGTCGAGTTCTCCGCACCGCACCGGGCCGACCGGATCGCCGAACTGCTGGCCGGCTCCGGGCGGTGGACGGGCGAGTCCATGGCCGCGGTGCACACCGACACCTACCTGGGGTCCACCGCCACGCTGCTCGGCCTGCTGGCCGGCCTGCCCCGGCTGAGCCCTGCCGCCGACCGGCTGCGAACCCAATTGCTGGGCTGGGACCGGAGAATGGACCGCGACTCGGTGGCGGCCGGTCACTACGCCGCACTGCGCTCGGCAGTCGTCCGCCTGCTGGCCGCCGAGCCCGTGCTCGCCCCGTTGGCGGAACCGTCCGGCCTGCCGGAGCTCTTCGCCCCCTGGCTCTCGCTCACCGCGCGGATCGCCTTCGCCCTGGAGCGCCTGCTGGCCGCCGACCTGCCGGCCGCCGACCTGCCGGCCGCCGACCTGCCGGCCGCCGACCTGCCGGCCGCCGACCTGCCGGCGGACGACCGTGCGGCCGACGACCTTGCGGGCGATGGCCTCCTCCCCGGCCTCCTCACCGGCATCGACCGCGCCGAACTCGTCCGCACCGCCCTCGAACAGCTGGCCGCGACCCAGGCGAGGGACGGCACCGCACCGCCGACCTGGGGCGACACCCACCGGCTCGCCCCCTGGCAGGCGCTGCCGGACCCCGACCCGACCCCCGACCCGCCCCCCGGGCCCGCGCTCGGCGGCGACCATGACTGCGTGCTGGCCACCTCGTGCATCCCCGGCCTCACCGATCTGAGCGCCCGCGCCTCGGCCGCCCGCTACGTCTGGGACCTCGGCCGACGGGAGGACAGCCGCTGGGTGGTTCCGTTCGGCGCGCACGCGGTGCCCGGCCACCCGCACCACCGCGACCAGCTGCCGCTGTGGCTCAGCGGCGCGCTGGTGCCGGTGATCACCGACTGGAACAGGCTCACCAAGGAGACCGGCGATGACCACTGACCACCGCACCCCGACCGGGCGCACCCACACCCAGGACCTCCCCGGCCTCGGCACTCTGTCGATCCGACCGCTGGACCCGGTGGACGACGCCGACACCGTCCACGCCTGGGTGAACCAGGAGCGCGCGAGATTCTGGGGCATGGTCGGCCACAGCCGCGACCAGGTCCGGGAGATCTACGCCTACGTCGACTCGCTGACCACCCACCACGCCTACCTCGCCCTGCACGACGGCACACCGGTCGCGCTGTTCCAGACGTACCAGCCCGAGCACGACCCCCTCGGTGCGCACTACCCGGTCCGGCCCGGCGACCTCGGCATCCACCTGCTGGTCGCCCCCGCGCACGGCCCCGTGCAGCCCGGCCACACCGGGGTGCTCGTCGGCTTCTTCCTGGACTTCGTCCTGTCCGACCCGGCCGTCCGGCGCATCGTGGCCGAACCGGACGCCCGCAACGAGAAGTCGATCGCCCGGCTGCTGCGCAGCGGCTTCACCCTCGGCCCGCAGGTCGACCTGGCCGACAAGCGGGCCCAACTCGTCTTCCTGCACAGGGAGAAGGCCGAACTGGTCCGCCGCTCGATCACCACCGCCGGCGGCCGGGCGTAGTGAGGGGCCTCAGCTGCGCAGGCCGGCCAGCGCCTCGGCCGCGGCCACCCCGGAGGCGGTGGTCGCGCCGTGGGTGACGATGTGCACGGCGCCGGGAGCGGTGTCGCCGGGCAGGCCCATCTCCACCACGACGGCGTCGGGGCGGGCGCCGACCAGCTCGGTCAGCGCGGCGCTCATCCAGTCGTGCCGGGCGGCATCGCGGACGACCACCACCAGCGGGCGGCCCGCGGCCGGCCGCAGCGCCAGCTCGTCCAGGACCGCGGCCCGGTCGCCCAGGTGTCCGGGGTGCAGCCGGACGAAGGTCGTTCCGGGCAGCCGCTCGCGCAGCGGCGCGGCCACACCCCAGGGGGTCTCGGGGCCGATGGCGAGGTTGGTGGTCGGCACCAGCTCGACCACGTGCGGGGCGGCGGCGAGCGGCAGCAGCTCCGCGCCGCGGCCACGGATCCGCACCGCGCGGCGGGCGGCCGCGAAGCCGACGTCGCCACGGATCGGGCTGGTCGGCACGGCGCGGCCGAGCTGCGTCGACCAGGTGGCGAACTCCCGTACCCGGTCCGCGGCTTCGCGCAGTCGCTGCTCCGCCAGCCGGCCCGAGGCGACGGCCGAGACCAGCGCACCCGCGAGCAGGGCGACGGTGCCCTCGTCGGCGCTCTCCCCGCCGACGCACACGGCATCGGCGCCGGCCGCGACCGCGCCGACGGTGGCGCCGTCGATGCCGTAGCGGTCGGCGACCGCGCCCATCTCGATCCCGTCCGTCACCACCAGTCCGTCGAAGCCGAGTTCGGTGCGCAGCAGGTCGTTGATGATGGTGCGGCTCAGGGTCGCCGGGTGTTCCCGGTCGTAGGCGGGCACCAGCAGGTGCCCGGTCATCACGACCCGCACGCCGGCCTCCAGCGCCGCCCGGAACGGCGGAAGGGCGGTGGCGGCGATCTTCTCGGCGGTGGAGTCGTCCGTGGGCAGACCGTGGTGGGAATCGACGGAGGTGTCGCCGTGGCCGGGGAAGTGCTTGGCGCAGGCGGCCACGCCCGCCGCCTGCAGGCCGCGGGTCCAACCGGCGGTGTGACGGGCCACCAGCTCGGTGGTGGTACCGAAGGAGCGCAGCCCGATGACGGGGTTGCGCGGGTTGGAGTTGACGTCGGCGCTCGGCGCGTAGTCGAGGCTCACTCCGGCGGCGTGCAGCTCCCGCCCGATGTCGCGGGCGACCGCCTCGGTGAGCTCGACGTCGTCGACGGCGCCGAGCGCGAAGTTGCCGGGGCGGGTGGAGCCGGTCCAGCCCTCGAGGCGGGTGACGTCGCCCGCCTCCTCGTCGATCGCGATGATCAACTCCGGATTCTCGGCGCGCAGTTGGGCGGAGAGGCGGGTCACCTGCTCGGGCGCGCCGATGTTGCGGGAGAACAGCACCACGGATGACAGACCGTCACCGATGGCCCGCAGCAGCCAGTCCGGCGCCTCGGTGCCGACGAATCCCGGCTGGAGGACCGAGAGGGCGAGGCGCCGCAGCTCGGGGTCGCTCCGGGTGGTCCTGCTGGAGGTCATCGACGGGGCCTTCCGGGATCGGGGCGGCGGTGCCGGTCGCAACGTTCGTCATGCGTGGACGAATGGATGTTGGTATAGACCAACTGGGGTGTCAAGGGTTTCGCAGCCTCGTGGGCCACGGATCGCGAGCCACCCACCCGGGGCCGACGGTGCGGTGACGGGAAGTCAGCGGCCGGTCACCGGCGCGTCAGGGACGGGTGCTTGGGTGGTCCGGTCGGGGGCACCCGCCGCCGGAGCGGCCGGGCGGGTCAGGCATTCATACGCGATGAAGGGGGACGACCATGCCCGGTACAGACTCCGGTGTGCTCGGCTGGCCGCTGGCCCGCGGCTGTCCGATGTCGCCGCCGCCAACACTCGGTGCGGTCCGTGACGACGGCCCGCCGACACTGGTCCGGCTGCCGGCCGGCGCCGGCGAGGAGCAACTGGTCTGGCTGGTCACCCGCTACGAGGACGTGCGGTCCGCCCTCAAGGACCCCAGGCTGAGCGCCGACGAGACCCGGCCCGGCTTTCCGGTGCGCTTCCCCGTGGCCGTCGACGAGCGGCCGAGCGGGTTCCTGCGGATGGACGATCCGCAGCACGGCCGGCTGCGCAGGATGGTCGCCCCGGAGTTCACCGTCCGCCGGGTGCGCGCGCTGCGCCCCCGGGTCCAGGAACTGACCGAACGGGCGGCCGACGACCTGGCAGCCGGACCGCAACCAGCAGACCTGGCAAGGGACTTCGCCACCAAGGTGTCGGCGCTGGTGATCGCCCGGCTGCTGGGCATCCCGGACGAGCAGACCGGGTTCTTCCTGGAGCAGACCCAGACCATGCTGACGGACGGCGACCCGGCCGGCTCACTGGCGGCGCACCACCGGATCATCGCCTTCCTCGACGAGCACGCGCGCGCCAAGCAGCACGACCCGGGCGACGACCTGGTCAGCCGACTGGTGCACAACCACGTGGCCACCGGTGAACTCGACCGCGCCGATCTCCTGGGCATCCTCAAGCTGCTGCTCGTCGCCGGCCACGAGTCGACCGCCACCCAGATCGCGTTCAGCACGCTGAGCCTGCTGACCGACGAGCGGCTGCGCGCCGAGGTCCTGGCCGACGGCGGAGCGCTCCTGCCGCAGTTCGTGGAGGAGTCGATGCGGTTCTGGTCGATCGTCCAGGACGGCGTGGTGCGCCAGGCCACCGAGGACCTGCGGATCGGCGAAACCCCGGTCCGGCAGGGCGAGTCGGTGATGATCAGCCTGCTCGCCGCCAACCACGACCCCGCCGTCTTCCCCGACCCCGAGCGGCTGGACATCCACCGCGACGCCTCCGGCCACCTCCTGTGGGGGCACGGTGCCCACTTCTGCCTCGGCGCGTCGCTGGGCCGACTGGAGGTGACGCTCGCCCTCGGCTCCCTCCTGACCCGGCTGCCGACCCTCCGCCTGGCCTGCGAGCCGTCCCGGCTCCGCCTGCGCGAGCACCCCGTCTTCCACTCCCTGGCCGAGCTGCCCGTCACCTGGTGATCCGGCGCTTCCGCTCAGCCGGGGATCTGATGGCGTGCCACCCAGGCGTCGACCCGGTCCCACTGGGCCAGCAGCCAGGCCTGCCGGGCCTCGTCCCCCGTCGGCACGGCCCGGGCCGGGACTCGCCACCAGTGCGCGCGGACCGGGTGGGTCAGGGGCAGTCCCCGCCAGAGGGAGCCGGCCGAGTCCATGGTGTCGAGCCCGGTGTGGGTCACGAAGACCACGTCCGCGGTCGGTGCGGCTGCCAGCGCGGCCAGGCTGCCGGTCATCCTCGGGGGCAGCACGTGGCGGTCCTGCTCGGCGTGCGCGGCCTGGACCCGCTCACCGCGCCGGCGCAGTCGGCGGATCGCCCGCTCCCGGCGGTGCTCGGTGAAGTTCCCGCCCTCGGGGAAGACCACCAGAGCGTCCCCGTCCCGCAGCCCGGCGGCCAGTTCGGTGATCCGCTCGACGGTCGCGGCGGAGTCGCCGTGGCCCGCGGGGACGAAGCAGGAGGGCAGGCGGGTGAGCAGCACGTCCAGGCAGGGGTCCAGGCGCAGTTGCTGCTTGAGCACGACCCGCGGCCGGTAGTGGGCGACCGAGATCAGCCGCTCGACCAGGAGGAACGAGTCGCCGGGTCCGGCGTGCCGGGCCAGGACGATCAACGGGCCGCCGGGGCCCGCGGGTTCGGGGCTCACCTGCAGCCGCAGATGGAACAGGCGCGCACCCGCGCGGTGGACGAAGCGCAGCAGCCGGCCAAGGAGGCGGTGGTCCAGCTCCGCGCGCCGTGCGCCGCCCTCGCGCCGCCCGAGGCAGCGCAGCCAGTTGGCGGTAGCGGCCAGCAGGCCGCCGAGATCCGCGAGGACGTACAGCAGCAGCAAGGTCGCGAGCCGGACGGGCCGGGCGCGGCGGCGGCCGAGCAGCAGCAGCGGCAACTGGCAGACCAGCGCGAGGGCGAGCAGCAGGACGGCTGCCGGGAGGCCGACGAGCAGCAGCGGGACGGTGACGCACCGTCGCAGCAGGCACCGGAGCCGGGTCATCGCGTCGAGCCCCTCAGGCCTGCGCGGGGCGCAGGCCCGCCAGGTAGCGGGTGGTGGCCCGGTGGGCGCGGTCGATCCGTTCGGCGACCCGGCGGGCGTCGCGGTAGCGCAGCTGGCCCACCGGCCCGGGCGGGGGTTCGTCGGCGGCACCGGTGGGCAGCAGGTGGACGGTGACGCCCGGCGGCAGGTTGCTCATGTCGTGGGCGAAGCGGTGCCGTCGCGCGATCTCGAAGGCGACCAGCGGCACCTCCCACGGCCGCTGGGCCGGCCGCAGCGGCTGCTCGATCCGTCCGACCTGCAGGACGAACACCTCGCGCGCGCCGAGGGCGACGGCCCGGCCCACCGGGATGCTGTTGACCAGGCCGCCGTCCAGGTAGTGGCGCTCGCCGATCCGCGCCGCCGGCAGCAGCCCGGGGACGGCGCAGGAGGCGAGCAGCGCGTCCACCACCGGTCCCTCGGTGAACCAGTGCTCGGCGGCCGTCTCCACCTCCGCGGCCACGCACTGGAACGGCACGGCCAGGTCCTCGATCAGCCGACCGTGCAGCTCGTGCTCCAGCAGCGCCCGCAGCCGTGTGTCGGAGTGCAGGTGGGTGCGGCTGCGCACGGCGGTGCGGGTGCGCTGGAGGACCGAGCCGGAGAAGACCGCCGAGCCGGTCAGGCCCGCCCACACCTCGGCCAGCCGCTGCACGGCGGCGGGCGTGGGGTCGGCGGCCAGCACCGCGCCGTTCAGCGCGCCGACCGAGGTGCCGACGAGCAGATCCGGGCGGATGCCCGCCGCCAGCAGGGCGCGCAGCATGCCGACCTCGTGGGCGCCGAGGTAGCCGCCGCCGCCCAGCACGAAGGCGCATCGGTAGGTGCCCGCGGCAGCACGGGGCGGACCGGTGACTGGTGTCGTCATACCGGGGCGAATGCCCGGGTGAGGCGGCTTCATGCCACCGGGCTCCGGGCGAGGGCCGCCGTGCGGCGAGCCCGCTCGCCCCGGCTATTGCGCGCTGCGCGGCGGCAGCTGCCGGGTGATCCGGTCGAACAGCTCCGCGAGCGGCTCACCGACCTCCCGGCCGAACCCGGTCAGCCCGTAGCTGACCTGGGGCGGCGTGGCCGGCTCGACCTTGCGCCAGATGAGGCCGTCCTCGACCAGCGCGCGCAGGGTCTGGGCGAGCATCTTCTCGCTGATGCCGTGGATGCTCTCGCGCAGCTCGTAGAACCGCAGGTCGTTGCTCCGCAAGGAGATCAGCACCCAGACGCCCCACCGGCTGGTCACGTGGTCGAGCACGTTGCGCGCGGGGCAGTCGGTGTGAAACACGTCATACCGCTGCCCTGCGTCGGCCCTGATGATCTGCGCACCTTCCACCATGTACTGAGCTTACCTCCAGGTATGCCCTTACCAAGAGTTAGTTCCTTCTCCTAGCGTCGGAGACACCAGAGCACATCGCACAAGGAGCTGAAGATGATCGTGGTGACCGGGGCTACCGGGAACGTGGGCCGGCCGTTGACGCAGGCGCTGGCCGAGGCGGGCCGGCAGGTGACGGCGGTGTCGCGGCACGCGGCGGCGGTGCCGCAGGGTGTCCGCCACGTGGTGGCCGATCTGGCCGAGCCGGCCGGCCTGGAGCCCGCGCTGGCCGGGGCGAAGGCGCTGTTCCTGCTGCTCTCCGGCGACCTGCACGCCGCCGGGGCCGATCCGGCCGACATCATCCGCCGGGCCCGGGCCGCCGGGGTCCGCCGGGTCGTGCTGCTCTCCTCGCAGGGCGTGACGACCAGGCCCTTCGGCCCGACGCGGATCGCGATGCGCGAGCTGGAGGACGTGCTGCGGGAGTCCGGGCTGGAGTGGGCCGTCCTGCGGCCGGGCGGCTTCGCCTCCAACGCGCTGTGGTGGGCCGAGTCCGTCCGCACGCAGCGGGCCGTGGCCGCGCCCTTCGGCGACGTCGGGGTGCCGGTCGTCGACCCGGCGGACATCGCCGACGTGGCGGCGGCCTGCCTGCTGGAGGACCGGTACACCGGCGGCGTGTACGACCTGACCGGCCCGGCGGTGATCACGCCGCGCCAGCAGGCGCAGGCCATCGCCGACGCGCTGGGCTCGCCGGTGCGCTTCCACGACCTCACCCGGGACGAGGCCAGGGCCGCGATGGCCCGGAGCATGCCGGTGGAGCTCGCCGAGGACACCCTGGACATCCTCGGCTCCCCGAACGAGGCCGAGCTGCTCGTCAGCCCGGACGTGCAGCGGGTCCTCGGCCGGGCCCCGCGCCCCTTCGCCGACTGGGCCGCGCGCAACATCGCCGCGTTCCGCTGAGACCGCAGACTCTCCGGGAACGCCTGAGGGGCCCGGCGCGCGGGTCGCGTGCTGGGCCCCTCGGGGGTGACCCGCTGGGGGTCGCTGATCGGGGTGATCAGTAGTTGTGGTGGACCTGCCAGTAGGCCCAGGCCTGGTTCGGGCTGCCGTAGCGGCTGTTCATGTAGTCGTACGTCCACTTGATCTGGGTGGACGCGTTGGTCTGCCAGTCGGCGCCGGCGGAGGCCATCTTGTTGCCCGGCAGGGCCTGGCCCAGGCCGTAGGCGCCCGAGGACGGGTTGGTGGCGGTGACGTTCCAGCCGCTCTCGTGCGAGACGATCTGGTCGAAGGAGGCCAGCTGGTCGGCGGGGACGATGCTGGCGGCGATCTGCTGCGGGGTGGCGGCAGAGGCGGCGGTGGGGGCCACGGCGGCGCCGATGGCGACGATGCCGGCGGCGGAGGCGAGAAGGGCGGCGGACTTGCGCATGCGGGTGGAGATCACGGGCACGTGGAGTTCGACCTCACATCAGTTGGGCGCCTCGCCCCCAGAGGGTTCCGCAGGCACGACGAAGCGGCCTCGCGGTCAGGGGTGTCGGCACCGGGGCGGTCTCGCTGTGGAGAGACCACCGTTCGGGAGCTGCGGCGGTGGACGGGCCTCCGCCGCATCTGGCGACTTCGCCATTGTTAGCGGGGTCGGGGGCGCGATCCAAGGGGCCTTGATACGACGGTGGGTCGTAGTCGCGGGCCTCCCCGACCGACGCCCGGCCGGGCCCGGTACCCGTGCCCCAGGGGTTCAAACCACGTACCCGGCTGGGTTTTTCCGCCGAGGATCACCGCGCTGAGCTGCACGGACGCCGACCGGCGGGGTGATCGCGGCGATCGGCGGCGCGGACGGCGAGCACGGCCGCGATCCGCGCGGCGATGCTCCCGAAGCGGGCTACTAGGAAGCGTAGTGGGCTCCCCAGGCGCGTGAGTACCGTCACGGAGTAGCCTGACGTGAAATCCCTCCCCGCCGTCGAAACAGGACCACTCCACCGGGAGTTCATCCCTCCCGGACAGACCCGCAAGGAAGTCGAAAGGGGTCTCGCGCATGCTGACGAAGCGCAATCGCCTGGGTGTCACCGCAGCCGCCGCAGTCACCGTCGCCGCTGCCGTCGTTTCCACCGGACCGGCGATGGCGGCGGCGCCGCCGACCGCTGTGGCCTCCGCCGCCTCCGACCGGTTCCCCGTCGCACCGACGGACTTCGTGAACCTGCCTGCAAGCCCGCTGGCGACCGGCCACCAGACGCTCGGGTACACGGTCACCTACCGCAACACCACGTCGACCGACCAGATCGTCGCGCCGCAGCTGCTCGTGCTGTCGCCGGATGCGGGGCCGTTCCTCCAGCCCTCGGACGTCCAGGTTCAGCAGCTCACCGGCAGTGGCCAGTGGCGGACCGTGCAGCTCGGCACGCAGACCGGGACGTTGTACACGAACCTGACCCGGGCGAAGGAGCGGTTGCACAGCGGCGAGACCCTCGTCCAGCACTACCGGCTCACCGTGATCACGACGGGGGCTGTGGGCACCGTCGCGCCGCGGGTCGCGCTCTACAGCTGAGCGAGCCGAGGGGCCCCGGCGACGGGGCCCCTCGCACGGTCGAACCGACCGGCTGTCGTCAGCGCCCCGCGGTGGCCAGGTCGCCGTGGTGGGCGGGCCTGGCATCGCGCCGCAGGCGGTGCAGGGTGAAGCGGTCGAAGAGCACCGGGGCGGGGACCGGGACCGCCGCCGTGGCGGCGGGCGTGTGGTAGTAGCTGACGGTGATCGTGGTGCGCCCGCCGGCCAGCGCACCGGGGTCGACGTCGAACACCGCGACCCCGTAGGGGAAGGCCGTGTCGGGGTCGCGGACCGCCGACCAGGTGGCCTTCTCCTTCGCGTCCGGGTCCGCCTTGAAGGTCAGGCGCTGGGTGCGCACGAAGGCCTCGGGCACGCCCCCGGCGGTGGGGTCGGTGAGGTAGGTGTCGTCGCTCGACGCGGTGCCGCCGCCGCCCAGGATCAGGTGGACGGTGCCCTGGGAGGTGTCGATGTCGTGGATCTCGTCGCTGACCACGCTCGGGCGCAGCAGGCTGCCGGGGTCGGTGCCGCGCACGGCGTAGGTGCGCTCGTAGTCGTGGTCGTGCCCGCAGAGCACCAGGTCGACCTGGTAGCGGTCGAAGACGGGCAGCAGTTGTTCGCGGATGCCCATGTCGCCGCCGTGGCTGGTGGCGGAGGAGGACATCGCGAACTGGTGCATCGACGCCACGATCCAGTCGATGTCGTGGCCGGCCCGGGCGCGGGACAGGGTGCGCTCGAGCCAGCGCAGCTGGGCGCCCTCGCTGTAGCCGCTGATGTAGATGGACCGGCCGGTGGCCGGGTCGATGCTGGCATCATCCTCGACGGCGAGGTCGTTGCCGTCGAGGGAGAGGAAGAGCACGGAGCCGACCCGGAAGCTGTACCAGTTGCCGCAGTAGTCGCGGCTGTGGTTGTCGGGCAGGTCGAAGCGGGTGTGGTACGAGGCGTAGCCGAGGTCGCCGCCGCCGGCCTCCACCTCGTGGTTGCCGGGGGCGGGCATCCAGGGGCGGTTCGCGGCGGAGACGGACATGTTGTTCATGAACGCGTCCCACGCCTGCGGCTGCACGGTCGGATTGTTGTTGGCGTACGCCAGGTCGCCGTTGAGCAGGTGGAACAGCGGCGCGAACTGCTCGACGTGCCGCACGGCCGCCGCGCCGTGGATGGAGGACTTGCTGAAGGCGGCGGAGCCGGTGCCCAGGTCGCCGAAGCTGGTGAAGCGGAACGCGGTGCGGCCCGGCTCGGGGGCGGTGCGGAAGGTGCCGCGCCGGGGGGTCGCGCCGTCGTGCGACACCTCGTAGACGTACGGGGTGTCGGGCTGCAGGCCGTGCAGGCGGACCCGGTGGGTGTAGGTCTCGACCTTGTTCAGGCCGTCGACGTAGGTGCGGGTCTCCGCATCGAGGACCCGCCCGAACCCGCCCTTCGCCGTGCCCAGGCGCAGCCGGGGACGGCTCACGGAGGCGGCGGTGGCCCAGGAGACGGTCATTTCGCGCGAGGGCTCGTTGCCGAAGCCGAGGTGCACCTGTTCGGGACCGGGGGTGTCCGCGACGGCGGGCCGGCTCCACAGCAGGGTGGAGCCGGGCGCGGCCGCGAGCGACGCGGCCGCGGCCGTGGTGCGGAGAACGGTCCTGCGCGAGGGATGTGCCACTACTGCCTCCTGAGCCGGCGGGGGATCGCCCGGAGGTTCGCAGGCACAGGCCGACCCCGGCCCAGCAGTAGGGGAACAGCCGGCGACGGTGCGGGGAACGACGGCCCGGTATGGGGCAAACCGGCCGACCGCGCGACCGCGGGGCCCGCGCCGGCCCGCCCCGGGGCTACCTCCGGACGGCCTCGATGTCGTGCGGCCACCGCGGGTCGATCTCGTAGTGGTCGTCGAACCGGCTGCTGAAGCCGGTCACCCGGACGGCATCGCCCAGCGCCAGGCGCGAGACGTCGATGCCCGTCTGCACGTTGACGAAGATCAGCACCGCGCCCGAACCGTCGTCGACGGAGAGCATGTACCGTCGCGCGCCGGATCGGTTCGTCGACGCCCGGGTGACGGCGGGGGGCGGTCATGCCAACGGAATTCTCATGCGGGCGACGCAGGATGGGGCCTCGACCCGGGCTTTGCCATGGAACCTCGGACAGGACGCGCATGGTTGACCATCGAATATCCCCCGAGCCGGCCGAGCGCCGGCGCGCCGCACACGGCCGCGACGCCTCCCCGGCGGCCACGGATGCGGCGGCCGGTGGACGGGCCGGGCGGCGCAAGGCGCGCCGGAAGCGGGGACGGGCCAGGCGCGTCGTCCTGCTGTCGCTGGCGGTCGTGCTGGTCCTGCTGGTCGGTGGCGGCAGCTATGTGTACTTCCAGCTCGACGGCAACATCAAGAGCAGCGCGCTGTTCACCGGCACCGGGACCCAGGCCCCTGAGAAGAAGGACGCCGCGGGCAACAGCCCGGAGAACATCCTGGTGATCGGCTCGGACACCCGCTCCTCCGCGACGGACTGCCAGATCGGCGGCGACTGCGGCGGCGGTGGCGCCGGTGCCAATGCGGACGTCGAGATGCTCGTCCACCTGTCCGCCAACCGCACCAATGCCACCGTGCTCAGCATTCCGCGCGACACGGTGACGGACCTGCCCGACTGCAAGGACCCGACGACCGGGGCGGTCCACTCGGGGGACCGGCAGGTGCTGATCAACAGCAGCCTGCAGTACGGTCCGGGCTGCACGGTGGCGGCCGTCCACCAGCTGACCGGGATCACCGTCGACCACTTCATGATGATCGACTTCGGCGGCGTGGTGAACATGTCGGACGCGGTCGGCGGCGTGAACGTCTGCGTCGACAACAACGTCTACGACCCCTACTCGCACCTCAAGCTGACCTCCGGGAGCCACACCCTGCAGGGCCTGTCGGCGCTGGAGTTCCTGCGCACCCGGCACGGCTTCGGCAACGGCAGCGACCTCGGACGCGAGGGGGCCCAGCACCTCTTCCTCTCCGCGATGATCCAGAAGCTCAAGAGCGCCAACACGCTGACCAACCCGGCCGCGCTCTACTCGCTGGCCAACGCCGCGACCAAGGCGCTCACCGTGGACACCGCCCTGGACGGCATCACCAATCTCACCTCGCTGGCCGGCCAGTTGAACGACGTGCCGACCAACAAGATCACCTTCCTGACCACCCCCAACCTGCCGTACCAGGGGCCCGTGGTGGGCCTCAAGGACGACGTGGTGCTGGGCCCCGACGCCCAGCAGGTCTTCACCGCGATCCAGAACGACCAGTCCTTCTCCGGCGGCACCCCCTCCGCCTCGCCCTCGGCGCCCTCGGCCGCCGGCCGGACGGCGCCGGCCCCCGCCACCAGCGCGGCGCCGGCGGCGCCCGCCATTGACACCGCCGCCGTGCACCTGGACGTCTCCAACGCCAGCGCCACCTCCGGGCGCGCGCTCGCGGTGGCCACCGTGTTGCAGCAGAAGGGCTATACGGACGCGGTGGAGAGCGGCAACGCGGCCCCGGTCGAGGCGACCGAACTGGTCTACGCGCCGAGCCACGCCGCCGACGCCCAGGCCGTCGCCAGCACCCTCGGACTGCCGTCCTCGGCGCTGCGCGCGACCGGTACGTCGGCAACCCTGCACCTGTACATCGGTTCTGACTGGCCGAGCGGCACCAGCTTCGGCGGCACCACGACGGCCGCGTCCGGCAGCGCCGCCGGCGCCCAGGCACCCGCGCCCACCGCACCGGTCGCCGCACCGAGCGACGCGAGCGCGGACAACGCCGGCGGATCGCAGAGCTGCGCCCACGTCAGCACCGAGGACACCACGCCGTTCGGCTCCCCGACCAAGGCCTTCGCGGAGAACCCGAAGGTGCCCAACTCGGCGCCGTAGCAGCCGGCCCGAGCCGACGTCAGCAGGTGACCTGCCGCCTCCGCGAGGGAGACGCAGGTCACCTGCCTGGCTGTCACAGACCACCGGAGTGTGCTGTCTCACAGGGGCAGCAGGGACAACGGAGCCCTGCGCATGGACAACCCTGAGAGGAACGGGACCGTGAACCTCGCTCTGTGGACCGTCGCCGGAACCCTGGCCGCCGCCTACCTGCTCGGTGGCGCCTTCAAGGTGATCACGCCGAAGGAGAGGATCGCCGCCGTCGGGCACAGCGGACGCTGGGTCGAGGACTTCAGCGCCGGTGTCGTCAAGGCCATCGGCGCCCTTGAGGTGCTGGCCGCGGCGGGTCTGGTGCTGCCGGCCGTGCTCGGCATCGCGCCGGTCCTGGTGCCGCTGGCCGCCCTCGGCCTGGTGGTGATCATGGCCGGAGCGGCGATCACCCGCATTCGGCGGCACGAGTGGAAGCTCGTGCTGGTGGACCTGACCTACCTCGCCCTGGCCGCCTTCGTGGTGTGGGGCCGCCTCGGCCCCGCATCCTTCGCCGGCTGAACCGCACGGGGCGCCCGGGCCCGCGCGCGGTCGGCGCGGTCAGCACGTGGGAGTCGATCACCGGACGGGTTCCTCGTTCTCGTGCACCGACTTCTCCCGCGCCGACTTCTCCCGCGCCGAGGGGTTCCGCCGGCCGGGGATGCCGGTGCGGTCGTGCTGGAGGTCCCACAACTCCCGAAACCGGCCGCCCTGTTCGGCCACCAGCTCGGGGAAGGTGCCGTGCTGGATCACCCGGCCGCGTTCCATGACGACGATCCGGTCCGCCACCTCCACGTTGGTGAGCCGGTGGGTCACCAGGATCACCGCCTTGTCGCGGGCGAGGCTGCGCAGGTTGGCGAAGATCCGGTGCTCGGCGCGCGGATCGAGGGCGGCGGTGGGCTCGTCCAGGATCAGCAGCCCGGCCGGACGGTGGAAGGCACGGGCGATCGCGAGGCGCTGCCACTGCCCGCCCGAGAGTTCCTCGCCGCCCATCCACTCCACGGCGAGCAGGGTGCCCAGGCCGTTGCGCAGTTGGCCGATCACCTCGTCCGCGCCGGAGGCCTCGGCCGCGCGCCACACCGCGGCCTCGCCTTCGGCCGTGGGCTGGCCCAGGGTGATGTTCTCGCGGGCGGTGAGCATCCAGTGCGCGTAGTCCTGCGGGACGACGGCGACCTGCTGCCACAGGGCGTGCGGGTCCATGGCGCGGGTGTCGGTGCCGTCCCACTCCACCGTGCCCTGGCCGGGTGCGGGCACGTACAGCCCGGCGAGCACCTTGGCCAGGGTGGTCTTGCCGGAGCCGTTCTCGCCGACCAGGGCCACGATCTCCCCGCGCCGCACGGTCAGGCTCACCGAGTCCAGCGCGGTGCGCTCGGAGCTGGGGTAGGCGTAGCTGAGCTCCTGCACCGTGATCCGCTCGGGGGCGGTGGGGGCGATGGCGCCGCGCTGCAGGGCGTAGCCGCCGGCTGTGTCGAGGAAGCCCGCCCAGTCGTCCAGGTACATGCCGGTGCGGAAGAGGTCGGCCCCGTACCCGACGATCCCGGTCATGGCGCTGGAGACCGCGGTGAGGGCGACGACCGCGGCAGAGCCGTGCGACAGGCTCATCCGCCCGCTGACGACCAGCCACAGCATCACCAGCCACACCGTCCCGGACCCGAGACCGGAGGCGAGCGCCCCGAGGACCGACACCCGGGCGGCCTGGGAGGCGGCGCGACGGGCGTTGGCGTCCAGCCGGCGGCCCACCGCGTCGTACTTGTCCATCAGGAAGTCGCCCATGGTGTCGGAGCGCACCTGGTCCGCGTGCCGCTTGAGGTGGATGTACCAGCGCAGGTTGGCCATGATCCGCCGGTCGCCCACCGCGTCCCGGCCGGCCAGGTAGTGCACCCGGGCCGCGCGGACCGAAGCGATGCCCTGCGGCAGCGCGGCGACCACCAGCAGCGGCAGCAGCAGCGGGTGCAGGACGGTCAGCACGCCGGCCGCACCGACCAGCGAGCCGGCCGAGGAGAGGAGGTTCTGCGCCTCGCCGAGGATGTCGGCACAGGTGTCCGCGCCGCGGTCGGCGGCCTCCAGGTCGTCGCTGTAGCCGGCGGTGTCGTAGGCGGCCAGTTCGGTGGCGATCGTGGCGCGCAGCACGGTCGCCTCGGCCTCGCGCCCGATGCGGGGGGACAGGCGCACGGTGATCGTCTGGATGGTGATCCCCAGCAGCCTGCGGACCCCGAGCGCGCAGGCGATCACCGCGATCGACGGCAGCGCCGCGACGACGCGCTGCGACACCTGTCCGGAGGCGAACAGCGAGCCGATCGTGCCGGTCGTGGCGGCCAGTCCGGCCGCGCCGAGGACGGCGGAGGCGACCTGACAGGCCAGCAGCACCGCAACCGAGCGCGGCTCGACGCTCCAGGCCAGCCGGAACGCCCGTACCACCAGCTGGGGCAGGCGCCTGGCCATCGCGCCGACGCTGATCGCGGCGGCGGCCTCGACCTTGCGGGCGTCGGCCTTCCACACGAGTTCCTCGTCCTGGCCCGCGGCGGGCCTCGTGTCGGTACTCATGCCGGGGTGCCTCCGTCCGCCGACCGGAGGAAGTAGGAAGAAAGAACTCTGGCAAGGGAGTTGATCGTCTCCCGGGTCTCGTCCATGGCCGGGGATCCTGCCGGTGTTCGAACGCGTCGATCAAGCGGACACGGTCCGGGCGAGCCCGGGTCGAACGGGGTGTTTTCGAGCAGCCTCCCGGCCTCGGTGAGCGTCCCTCCAGGGGTTCGAGACCGGCGGTCCGGTGGGATTCGCGGTGGCTGCGGACGCCGGTACGGGCGAGGAAGCCGGGCAGTGCGCAGCCGTCGCCGGATTCACTCGTTCGACTGGTCGGCCGAAAGTGAAGGAGTAGGCGCTCAAGCCCGGGGAGAGGGTCACCTGGAGTGAACCCCGTTCGGCTGTCGCGCGGTTGAGCAGGGTGTAGATGTCCGGTGCGCCGGAGACGGGGTGGGTCGTGGTCCGCCCGTCGGCCGTCGCGGTGATGGTGCCGGTGCCGCCGACGTCGAGGTAGATCTCGGCGGCCTTTCCCCTTCGGTCCGGCCACGGTCAGCGGCGCGCGCCCTGCGGGGTGTTCAGCCGCTGGCCGATCCCCGAGATCGCCGGCGCGGCACCGCAGTTCTGCAGCACCCCCGAGCCCGCGCTCTGGGTGCACGCGGCGAGGGCGGCGCTCTGCGCGGGCGGTGCCAGGGCCTTGCCGACGCTGCCCGAGTGGTCCACCACCTGGTCCAGCGCCGCGGTGCAGTCCGGGATGTCGCGTTGGCCCTACTCCTCGCCCGGGCCTCCGGACGGCGTGCCGGTGTCCCGGCCGTCGTGCCGGGCGGTGCGCTGGAGTTCGGCCACGCGGTGGAGGGCGGTCTTGAAGGCGGCGTACTCCTGGGCGCCCAGCGCCTTGGCGTGGCGGTCCTCGATCGCGCGCATGATGGCGGTGGCGGCTGCCATCTGGAGCAGCCCGCGGTCGGTGGGGCAGACCAGCTTGGCGCGGCGGTCCGCCGGGTCGGGCCTGCGCTCGACGTAGCCCAGGCGTTCGAGGTCGTCGACGAGGGTGCCGATGACCTGCTTGTGCTGTCCGGAGACGCGGGCCAGTTCGCTGGCCCGGATGCCGTCGGCCCGCAGGTAGGCGAGGACGGCGCCGGCCCGGGGCTGGATGTCGTCGAAGCCCTGCTCGGCGAGTGCGCCGAACAGTTCGCGCTGCACGGAGAAGAGCACCTGGGCCGCGAGCACGCCGAGGTCCGGTTCCGCGCTCTGGTGCCCGGTCAACGCCGCTCCCGTTCTGGTGGTCGTCGTACTGGTCGTCGTGCTGGTCGTCCGCCGCTCTGCCATCTGACCAGCGAGTTTAGTCGGTGCTTGCGCACCGGGGGGCCGGGGTATAGCGTCAAAAGTAGTCACTGAACTTGACTATCAAGATTGGTGACTAATACGCCCATGGCTCGACCGAAGGAGCGGACGATGACCGAGCGCAGCAAGTTCCTGGAATCGATCACGCGGGAGAACGCCGCCGTGGTGCTCGTCGACCACCAGGTCGGCCTGCTGTCCGGCGTCCGGGACATCCCGCTCGGCGAGCTCAAGCACAACGCGGTGGCGCTGGCCCGGGCGGCGACGGTGCTGGGCATCCCCTTGGTCGTCACCACCACCGCGGCCGACAGCATGTGGGGGCCGACCGCTCCCGAACTGGTCGCGGCCCTGCCGGCCGGCCAGAAGATCATCGACCGCAGCACGGTCAACGCCTGGCACGACGACCGGGTCCGTGAGGCCATCGAGGCGACCGGCCGCCAGAAGCTGATCATCGCCGGCGTGTCGCTGGAGGTGTGCGCGGCGCTGCCCGCGCTCGCCGCGACGGCCGCCGGGTACGACGCGTACGTCGCCGTGGACGCCTCCGGCACCTTCAGCCAGGCCAAGCGGGAGGCCGGACTGCTGCGCATGCAGCAGGCGGGCGTCATCGTCTCCGACTACGCGACCCTCATGGTCGAGGCGCTGGCCGACAACGCCGCCCCCGAGGCCGGCGACCTCTACGCCGCGCTCGACATGCCGTTCGCCGTCCTGGTCGGCCAGATCTCCGCGGCCTACCAGGCCTGACGGGCCACCAGCCGCACGCGGTCATGGCGGCGGGCCGCGCGACCCTGGCAGGATCGCGCGGCCCGACGTGGTGGTGCTGTTCAGCTGTCGCGGCCCCGGCGACGGCTCCTAGTGGTGCGGGCGAGGACGGTCACCTCGGCCAGATAGCGGGCCAGGTCCTCCGTTCGGGGCGGGGCCTGGACGTAGGTCCAGCGGTGGAAGAACTTCTCGGTCTCCTCCTGGAGCCGGCCGGGGTCGGCGGGGCCGTCGACCTGCGGGACGATCCGTCCGTCGTGGACGGTGAGCCGCAGGGGGCGGGCCAGGGCGTCGAAGGCGCCGGCGACGTCCTCGTCGAGGAAGTCCGGTTCGACGAGGCGCTGGAGCTCCTCGTCGGACCGGCAGGAGTCGAGCCACTGGTCGTCGTCGAGGACGATGATCGGATACTGCGGATCGGTCATGGCGCTACCACTTTCCCTGCCACGGACGGTGGTTCTTGATGCCGCCGCTGCCGCGGTGGTGGTAGTGCACGGCCTTCCAGCGGGACATGCCCTTGATCTGGTGGCTGTGGATCCGGAAGTTGTTGCCATACTTCTTGGCGCCGTTGATCGTG
This sequence comes from Kitasatospora sp. NBC_01302, assembly GCF_035976515.1. Taxonomy (NCBI): domain Bacteria; kingdom Bacillati; phylum Actinomycetota; class Actinomycetes; order Kitasatosporales; family Streptomycetaceae; genus Kitasatospora; species Kitasatospora sp. NBC_01302. Next base: position 508,598 of record NZ_CP108404.1, on the reverse strand, counting down.
GTGTTCCAGTGGAAGTTCGACCCGCGCGCCGAGCTGTTCTTGGTGAAGCTTACGCCGAAGCGCCGCACACCCTTGAAGGCCACGTGCACGCCCTCCTTGCCGGCCCAGCGGGCTGCACCGCCGAAGGCCAGACCGGAGGCGGCGCCGAAGGCCGTGTTGGTCGCCAGCCCCTTCCAGCTCCAGTTGCTGGTACCGGCGTTGCCGACCGTGTAGCTGACGGCTGCCGCGGTGGCCGCGACCGCGACACCGCAGACGATGGAGGCACCGCAGGCCAGCGCCCCGGCGACGGCTCCCACCGTCACGGCGGCCTTGAGCAGCCCGCGCCAGCCCCAGCGTCCGGTCAGGTCGTAGCAGGTGAGCGGATCGCCGCTGCAGTAGTCGTACGGGTTGGCGTTGCCGCCGTAGACCGGGTCGGTGGACAGGAACCGGCCGCTGGCCGGGTTGTAGAGCCGGGCGCCCATCAGGGCCAGCGAGGTCAGGGTCTCGCTGGAGCGCTGCTTGCTGCCGATCCACCCGTAGCGGGTGTTCGGCTGCCCGGCGCGGGCCTGGCCGTACTCGTCGAAGTCGAGCACGGTGGGTGCCACCGCGCCGTCCAGCGGCAGCTGGAGGGTGATGTCGCCGTGCAGGTTGGCGAGTTGGAGCACGGTGTTGCCGGTCCTGGAGGTGGTGGCGGCCAGGCCTCCGTTCAGACCGTCCACGTTGCGGGTGAGGTTGCCGGCGGCGTCCTCGGTGATCCAGCGCGGGTTGTCGCCGTCACCGTCGTAGTGGTTGGTCTTGGCCGCGGTCACGGCCCAGGCCGCGCCCTGGTTGGCCTCCACGGTCCAGGAGCGGAAGCGCATCGCGGAGTCCAGCGCCCAGGTCTGCCGGTTGCCGCCGCTGACCTGCTGCTGCACCAGGTCGGTGCTGTAGTGGCCCAGCGTGCTGCCGGGCAGTGCGGTGGTGCGGCCGAACGCGTCGTAGGCGTAGCCGGCGTTGGTGATCCGGTCCGCGCTGTCGTAGCTGCTGGTCTGGGTGGTGGCCCCGTCGGTGCCGCACTCCTGGCCGCGCGGCGCGGTGGCGGTGGCCAGCGCGGTGCGGTTGCTGTTGCGGTCGAAGGCGTACGAGCGGGTGGTGCAGACGGCGTCCACCGAGGTGTCCTGCACCCGGGTGAGCCGGCCGGCCTGGTCGTAGCCGAACACCTGGGAGGCCGTGATCCCGGGGGTGCCGGTGTGGGTGGCCCACTGGCCCTGGACGGTCTCGGTGATGTGGTCGGCGACCACCACCGCGCCGTCGCTGCCGCGGGTGTAGCTGCGCGAGGTGGGGGTGCCGTTGGGGTCCTGCTGGTCGGTCATGGTGTAACCGCCGGGCAGGGTCTGGGTGACGAGGTCCCCGTCGGCGTCGTAGCGGGCGCCGAAGGTGCCGGCCACCGAGTCGGTCGCCGAGGTCAGCAGGCCGCGCGGGTCCACCGAGGTGTCGTAGCCGAAGGTGGTCGTCGAGGGGCTGCTGTCGGTGACCTTGGTCGGGCGGTCGAGCGCGTCGTACTCGGTGGTGGTGGTGCCGCCGTCCGCGTCGGTGTAGGAGATCAGCCGGCCGAGGCTGTCGTAGCCCTTGGTGATGGTCCCGCCGGTGGCGGACTCCTGACGGGTCACCGTGCCGGTGGCGGGGTGGTAGGTGTTGGTGGTGGTGGGGACGGCGGCGCCGACGCCGCCCGAGACGGTGGTGGTCAGCGGCCGGCCGGCGGCGTCGCTGGTGATGGTGGTGGTGCGGGTGACGCCGTTCGCGCTCTCCTCGCTCTTCGCCAGCTGGCCGAACAGGCCGTACTCGACGGTCTTGGTGGTCTGCTGGGCGGGGTTGGCGCCGCCGCCGGTGATGTCGCCGGCCGGTGCGCTGCGGCACACCAGGTCGGCCCACTCGGGCCGGCCCGCGCAGGGACCGGTGCCGGTGGCGGTGTAGAAGGTGGTGTTGACCGTGCCGGCGTCCGAGCCGTTGGACGCGGGCAGCGAGGTGGAGACGGACCGGCCCTGGCTGTCGTGGCCGACCTTGGTGGTCAGCGCGAGGCCGCCGGCGTCCTTGATCTGCTCGGTCGCCACGCCGAGCGTCCAGTCGAAGACGCTCCGGTCGGTGCGGGTCTCGACGAACAGCTCCGGCCAGGACCGCAGCCAGCCGCCGGAGACGGTGGTGGTGACCTGGTCCTTCACCTTGGCGGAGCCGTCGGTGGGCCGGCCCTCGTCGTAGCTGCGGGCGACGTGCGTGCGGGAGACCACCTGGGTGCCGGCCTTGGCCACCGCGGTGCCGCCCACGACGGCGTCGGCCGTCAGGGTCACCCGGTGCAGCGGGCCGTAGGAGTCGGTCTCGCGCTGCCCGTCGGCGCTGTAGACGGTGCTCTGCGAGAGCAGCTGGGCCCGCTCGCCCGGGGCGAGGCCGTTCAGCCCGAGGTCGGCGAGCTGGGCCTTGGCGGCATCGCTCGCACCGAGCGCGAGCTCGCGGTTGGCGGCGCCGAGCGAACGCGTCTGGTGGCCGTAGCGGTCGTACTCGGAGGTGGTGATCCGGTGGCCGGGGGAGGCCTCGTTGACCAGCAGGCCCGAGGCGTTGAGGTAGCTGACGGTGGCGCGGGCGTAGTCGGCCGCGGTCAGGTCCGCGCCGTTGTTGGAGGCGGGGATCCGGTCGGCGGGGAAGACCGCGGTCGCGTCGGTCGGCAGGTCGCTCTGGCCCCAGGCACCGGCCGCGGCGGCCGACAGGTCCTCAGGTGCCTTGTCCCCGCTGGTGGGGACGTTGTAGACCACGGTGCTGGTGGCCGTGCCGTCGACCTTGTCGGCGCTGCCGGGGGCCAGCGTGTCGTGCCAGACCTTGGTCAGCATGCCGGGCCCGGCCGCCGCGGTGCCGGTGACGGTGCCGTAGGCGAGGTTGCTCGCGATCTGCCCGTTCTTCTGCACGGAGGTGAGCAGGCCCTCCTCGCCGGCCTGCTGGGAGTAGGTGTACTGGGTCTGCGCGGCCTGTCCCAGGCGCGGGTCCCAGGTCTGGCGCAGCCAGCCGTTGGCGTCGTAGCGGTAGGTGGCGACGTCGGTGGCGGTCGCGGCGCCCGCGCCCGGGGCGGTGGCCCAGAGCTTGATGGTGCTCAACTGGCCCGCGTAGTCGCCGAACTGGTCGCCGGTGGCGGTGCCGGTGGCCGTGGTGGCGCCGGCGTAGCCGAACTGCAGGACGCGGCAGCCCTTGGTGCCCGGGTCCGCCGCGCAGGCGGCGGCCGAGACCGCCGAGGTGGGGGCGATCACCAGCTTCGGCCGGGCCAGCGTCCTGCCGCCGGTCGTGACCTTCTCCGAGACCACCGTGGTCGTGGTGTTCGCCAGGCCGTGCAGCAGGCTGGAGGAGACGGTCCAGGTGGCCGCGCTCGGGTCCACCTTGGCGAAGGTGGTCACGGTGCCGTTGGTGTCGGAGAGGGTGAACTCCCCGGCGGCGAAGGCACCGCGCAGGGTGAGTTGCTCGTTGCCGGGCTCGGGGGTCCAGCTGTCGGGCGCGGCGCCGGCGGTGAACGAGACGGCCTCGCCGTCGGAGGAGACCACGTCGAGCGAGCTGGCGGAGGTCTGCCGGACCTCGGTGTAGTCCGACTCGGCGGCGTCGGCGGAGATCCCGGAGACCCAGTGCGGGCCGAAGATCGGTGCCTGGCCCTCCCGGTTCCTGGCCGCGTTCGGATCGCGCGAGGAGTGGGTGCGGCCCACGCTCATCTCGAACATCGAGACGTCGGTGGCGGAGACCGTCAGGTCACCGGTGAGCAGGTTGAGCGTGCCGGGGCCGATGTCCCGGGTGGCCGCACCCTGCGCCTTGCGGTCGACGATCACCTTGACGGCCTCGGAGGAGGTGGCCGCGCCGCCCGGGCCGGTGAAGTCCGCCCGGAGCTGCACCGTGCCGTCGGGGCTGACGGTGGCCGCGGCGTTCCAGCTCAGCGCGGGACTCTTGCCGTTCGTCAGCGGGAGGGGCCAACTGCTCACCGGTGAACCGTTGTTGCTGACGTCAGCGACGGGCAGCGGCGTCCAGGGGTCGGCGTCCGAGCGGCGCCAGGAGTAGCCGACCGCGTTGTACGCGCCCGGGTCGGTCTCGGCGGCGAGCGGGACGCGGGCGGCGGTGCGGGTGCCGTCGTTCGGCACGGTCACCGCGCCGGCGCCGACCTGGAAGGCGTAGCTGATCGGCTCCGACTTGTTCTCCGCCCGGTCGGTGGCCCGCACCCGCAGGGTGTTGCCGCCGCCCTTGGCGGGGGTGACGGTGAGGTTGACCGGCGCGGTCGAGCCGCCGGTCGCGACCTTGGTCCAGGTGGTGCCGTCCAGCGACCACTCCAGGGCGTTCTGGTCGCCCGCCGGAGGTACGACGGTGAAGACCCCGCTCTGACCGGCGCCCTTCACCCAGCGGCTCGACGGGTAGTCGGTGGAGGTGATCGAGGCGGGTGCGGAGGGGGCGGAGGCGTCGACGGTGAACGTCGCCCAGGGGGACCAGGCGTTGTTGTAGTTGGTGCCGTCGTACGGCGAGGTGCGGAACCGGTAGGTCCTGCCGTTGGCCAGCACCCCGGCCGGCACGGTCACCGAGGCCGGCTGGCCGCTGGGCACGTACGGCGAGACCAGCACGTTGCCGACCTGCGTGTCGCTCGCGGCGTCGAAGATCTGGAAGGTGCCGTCGACCTTGTCGTTGTTCGGGTCGATGAAGGTGTCGCGCAGCGTGGGCGTGGTCGAGTTGACCCACCAGGTGCCCTGCTGGTCCTTGTAGAACGGGGAGCCGGCCTGCTGGTCGGTGCCGGTGCGCGGCCGGTAGTTGTAGGTGACCGTCAGCTTGGGCACGTTCGTCGCGGCGTTGGCGGAGTTCACCTCCTTCCAGTACTTCGTGCTGCTCTCGTCCGGGGCCCGCAGGCCCATGCCGGAGGTCGCGTTCTTGGCCGAGGCCCAGGTCTGCACCAGGTTGGTGACGTCGGCGTTGATCCAGCCGTCGCCCCCGCAGGCGTCACGGCCCTTGGTCTCGGTGGAGGTGGCCTTCTTGGCGTTCCAACTCGGCTGCGCCGTCCACCGGGAGGCGGTGGAGGCAAGGCCGGTGTCGTAGATGTCCCAGGGGTAGGCGAGGCAGTCGCTGTTGCCGGAGTGGAAGTTGTAGAGCGACAGGGTCGCCTTGGAGACCAGCGCGTCCGAGATCGGCGCGGTGTTCCAGTTGATGAACGAGCGGGCCTGGCGGGTGGAGCCGTCGGCGTTCTTGGTGCCGGAGTTGCCCCAGTAGAGCTCGGTGTCGGCGGACCAGTCCACCTTCTCGCCCTGCTGCACGCGGGTGTCGAAGACGTTGCCCAGCGCCGCGGTCGAGGGGTCGACGGTCACCGGGTACTGGGTCGCGGGGTCGGCGAGGAAGGCGGTGTCGGGGGTGAAGCGCAGGTCGATCAGGTCGCCGTGCTGGACGACCTTCAGGTCCACCTTCGCCTGGTGCGGGTGCTCGCTGGAGCCCGCCACCGTGCTCGCGTCCCACATCACCGGCGCGGGCAGCACGGCCCGCCCGGCACCGGTGACCGCGTCGGTGAAGAGCACCGAACCGTCCGGCTGGGCCTCGGCCTTGAGCCCCTTGGCCCGCAGCGGCATGGTGTACGCGTAGCCGGTGGCCGCGGGGCGCTGCTTGAGCGTCACGAACTGCTCGAAGCCGGTCCGGGTGGCCTCCACCACCAGGTCGGCCGAGCCGTCACCGATCGCGTCCGGGTAGGTCGCCCTGGTCCCGTCGAGCACGGGCTTGGGCAGGCCGCCCTGCCACTGGAGCTCGACCCGCTGCTCGCCCGAGCCGAGCGTGACCAGCGTGTGCGGCTCGGCCCCGCCCGCCTGCGACTGGGCGAGCGAGCCGGCCAGCACGCCGCCGGGGCCGGCGAGTTTGAGGTCACCGGGGTGCGCCTGCGGTGCCACCGTGCCGTCGGCGGCGGTCTTCAGGTCGAGGTCGACGTCGACCCAGGCGCCGTCGCGCTGGAAGCGGACGGGACCGGCGGCGAAGTCCGTGGTCAGCGAGCCGTCCGGATTCGCCCAGGTGGTGGACGACTCGGTGCGCTCGGACAGGGCCTCGACCCGCTGCTTTCCCAGCCGTGCGGCGATCCTGGCGGACGGCAGGTCGGCGGCGGTGCCGGCCGTCGGCCGGGCCGCGCGGTCGGCGCCCGGCGCGGTCGGTGCGGCGAAGGCGTCCCCGGCCCCCGCGAGCAGCGAGGTCGTCACTGCGAAGGCCAGTACCGCGCCCAGTGGTCGCGCGCCGGTGACCCGGCCCCGGCGGCGGGGCACGGGTATCTGCTCGTGCATTCATACTCCTTGACACATCGCCTGATTGGCGACTGAACGGTTGGAGCCTAAGCAGCACGGGCATGCGACGTAACCTGACAAATGCGGACAAGTGACAGTAAAGAGCTGGTAAAGAGAAGCACTTGGTTACGTTATTGTTATCCCTGGCAATGGTCATGGATCGGGTACGTACACTCCGTTCGGGCGAGGCGAGAACGAGCCCTGCCGCAGGCGGCTGAATACCCGTCCGGACGGTCGGTCAGGGCCCGACGCACCGTCACCGTGGCCGTGGCCGTCGCCGTCACCGGCGTGCGGCACCTACCGCGACGACTCCCGGGGGAGTTCGGCGATGAAGCGGGCGCCGGGGGAGGCGGTGCCGTCGAGACGCAGGGTGCCGCCGTGGCGGTGGGCGATCTCGCGGGCGATGGCCAGGCCGAGACCGGTGCCGCCGTCGTCGCGGGTGCGGGAGGAGTCGAGGCGGGCGAACCGCTCGAAGATCCGCTCGTGCTCTTCGGGCGGCACGCCCATGCCGTCGTCGCGGACCTCCAGCAGGACAGCGGACCCGCGCGCGCCGACGGTCAGGGTGACGCTGCTGCGGGCGTGGCGCACGGCGTTGTCGAGGAGGTTGCGCAGCAGGCGTTCCAACTGCCGCGCATCGCCGTGGACGGCGATGTCCTCGCCCGTGCGGCTGTCGACCCGGACCGCGGCGGGAGCGTGCCGGCGTGCCCGGGTGGCCGCGTTGTGGGCCAGGGCGTTCAGCTCCACGCGTTGAGCGGGCGGTGCGCCGTGGTTGTCGAGCCCGGCGAGCAGCAGCAGGTCCTCGGTGAGCTGCTGGAGGCGTTCGGCGTCGGCGAGGGTGTCGCGGACGACGCTGGGCCAGTCGGTGTGGTCGGGGTAGTGCAGGGCCACTTCGAGATCGGCGCGCAGGGCGGCGAGGGGCGTGCGCAGTTCGTGGGACGCGTCGGCGGTGAACCGCCGTTGCTGTTCGACGGCCTGCTCCAGCCGGTCCAGGGTGTCGTTGGTGGTGGCGGCCAGCCGGGCTATCTCGTCGCGGCGGGGCGGGACGGGCACCCGCAGGCTCAAGTCGCGGGCGGTGATGGCGCGAAGGCGCTGCTGGATGCCCTCCACCGGGCGCAGGGCCCGGGCGGTGGTGGCCCAGACGATCAGGGCGACCAGCAGGACGGCTGCGGGGATGCCGCCGTACAGCACGCGGTCGACGTCCGCGACGGCCTGTTCGGCCTCCCAGGGGGTGACCAGGAGGTGCAGGGTCAGGGTCACGGTGGGGGCGGGGCCGCCGTCGTCCGCCTGGCCGGGGCCCTCGAAGGAGCCGGTGAACAGGGTGAAGTCGTGGCCCGCCAGGCGCCGGCTGCCGGGCGGGGCGCTGTCGGCGACGGGGCCCAGGTGCACGGTCGTCCGTGCGACCGGCGGAGTGTTCGGCAGGGACGGGCACAGGGGATCGGGCACGAAGGGGGTCAGCTCCGGTGCGCCTGCGACGAGGCGTCCCTCGGGGTCGACGATCACCCAGGTCTCGTGGTCCTGGAAGTAGCTGGGGACGCCGCGGCCGCTGTAGCGGGACTCGATCGTGTTCAGGTCCGCCTCCGCCTGGTTGAGGGCAGCGGCCAGCTTCGAGGCGTACAGCTCGTGGCGCAGCCACCACGCGCCGGCGCTGAAGGCCAGCGCGGCGGCGAGGGCTGCGGCCAGGGCGGCGCGCAGCCGGATCGGCAGGCGGCTACTGGTCATCGTCGGCCAGTCGGTACCCGGCGCCGCGTACGGTCTGGATGGTGGACCGGCCGAACGGTGTGTCGATCTTGCGGCGCAGGGCGCTGATGTGGACGTCGACCACGTTGCTGCCGCCCTGCTGATTGGCGTCCCAGACCTGCTCCAGCAACTCGGTGCGGCTCACCACGTCGCCCGCCCGCAGCCCGAGGTGGGCGAGGAGGGCGAACTCCTTGGCCGTCAGCTCGATGTCGCTGCCGCCTCGGCGGCAGCGACGGGTGGCCGGGTCGAGGTGGAGGTCGCCGATCCGGACGGCGGCCTGGCGCACCGGGCCGCCGCGGCGGATCAGGGCCCGCAGCCGGGCCAGCAGGACGACGTACGAGAACGGCTTGGCCAGGAAGTCGTCCGCGCCCGTGTCCAGTGCCTCGGCCTCGTCGTACTCCCCGCTCTTGGCGGTGAGCATCAGGATCGGGGTGCGGTTGTCCTCCCGGCGCAGTTGGTCGCAGACCCGGTAGCCGTCCAGGCCGGGGAGCATGATGTCCAGAATGATCGCCTGATAGGGCTGCTGCCGGGCCATCCACAGACCGTCCCGGCCGTCGTGGCACACGTCGACCGCGTAGCCCTCGGCCTCCAGCCCGCGGCGGAGCACCGCGGAGATCCGCTTGTCGTCCTCGACCACCAGTACGCGCATGCCGGTCATCCTGCCTTGTGGCCGTGGTTCGGCGGATGAAGATCACTTCATCCGGATTCATCATCGCTTAATCCTTCGCGCCCGATGGTGGGCACTCCCTTCGTCCCCGCCCGGCTGGAGTGCCCGTGTCCCTCGTCCTGTCCCGTCCGCGTCCGCACCGGCAGCGGGAACCCGCGCCGTCGAACGCCCCGACGAGTCGCAGGTACCGCAGCGGGGCCCCGTACCTGCTGGCCGCGCTCTTCTTCGCGGCCTACGCCGCGCTGTCCGTCACCAAGCACCTCCAGCTCCGCTCCACCGGCTACGACCTGGGCATCTTCGAGCAGGCCGTGCGGGCCTACAGCGAACTGCGCGCCCCCGTCTCGGAACTGAAGGGTGCGGGCGACAACCTGCTGGGCGACCACTTCCACCCGATCCTGGTCACCCTCGCCCCGTTCTACCGGCTCTTCCCGTCCCCGCTGACCCTGCTCATCGCCCAGGCCGCGCTCTTCGCGGTCTCCGTCGTGCCGGTGACCCGGCTGGCGATCCGCACCACCACACCCCTGCTCGGCGCCGGGATCGGCCTCGCCTACGGGCTGTCCTGGGGACTGCAGAAGGCTGTTGCCTTCGACTTCCACGAAATCGCCTTCGCGGTCCCGCTGCTGGCCTTCTGCCTGGAACGCCTGGCACGACGGCAGTGGCGCGCCGCCACCGCGTACGCGCTCCCGCTGGTCCTGGTCAAGGAGGATCTGCCGCTGACCGTGGTCGCGATCGGCCTGTACATCCTGCTGAACGGCCGCCGCAGGCTGGGGGCGGGGGTGGTGTGCTTCGGGATCCTGTCGGGGCTGCTGATCGTGCTGGTCCTCATCCCGGCCCTCAACCCCCATGGCCGGTACGACTACTTCGGCTCCGCCTCCCCGGACGCGGACGGCCCGCTCGCGCGGCTGCTGCTTCCGCAGGTGAAGGGCGAGACGCTGATCGCCCTGTTCGCCCCGACCGCGTTCCTGGCGCTGCGCTCGCCGCTGGTCCTGCTCGTGCTCCCCACGCTGGCCTGGCGGTTCTGGTCGACCAACCCGGCCTTCTGGGGGCAGGAGTTCCACTACAGCGCGGTCCTGATGCCGATCGTCTTCCTGGCCTTCGCGGACGCGCTGGGCAGGCTGCGCGAGCGCCGGCTGGTGCAGCCGCGGTTGATCGGGAACGCGGTCGCGGTGAGTGTGGCCGTGAGCCTCCTGACGGCCCCGGGCCTGCCGTTGAGCGATCTGACCGGCCCCGCCTGGAAGCCCAGCCCGTGGGCCGCCCCGGCCCGGGAGGTGATGGCCGCCGTCCCCGACGGCGCGCGGATCGCCGTCATCAACTTCCTGGCACCCCAGCTCACCGACCGTGCCACCGTCTACCGGTTCCCGACGGCCCTGGACAGCGGGACCAGGCCCGAGTGGCTGCTGGTCAGCGACCCTGCGCACGGCGGCATCCCCGTCTTCGCCTGGGAGATCTCCCGCCTGCCCCAACTGCCGTCGCTGGGCTACCGCCTGGTCAAGGAGTGCAGCGGCATCCAGCTCTACCGGCTCGCCGACGCCGCCGGACCGGGCCGGTCGGGGCTGGGCACGTGACCGTTGGTCAGGGGCGGGTGTGCACGCCGATGCCGCCGGAGACGGTGAGGTTGTCGCCGGTGATGTAGCCGGCGGCAGTGCGGACGCGAAGGTCCGCGCAGTGATCGCGACGGCCTTCGCCTGCCTGGACGCCGCGTCGATGACCTGGGTCGACCAGGACGGCCAGGGCGACATCATGGACCTGTACGACGAGTGCCTCGCTGCCGTGCGCGGCTGCTGAGGCGTCGAGCCGGTCGGCGGGAGTGGCCGGCGGCGGGTTCGTCCTGGTCGACGAACCCGCCGCCGATGAGCATCGGAGCGGTCGGAGCGGTCGGAGCGGTCGGAGCAGTCGGCGCGGGTTGAGCGGTCAGAGCGGGTTGAGGCGGGCCCTGAGCAGGCAGAACTCATTGCCCTCGGGGTCGACCAGGACGTGCCACTGCTCGTCCCCGGTCTGGCCGATCTCGGCCGGGCGCGCACCGAGCGCCAGGAGGCGTTCGAGCTCGGCGTCCTGGTCGCGGTCGGTGGGGTTGACGTCGATGTGCAGCCGGGACTTCCCCTTCTCCGGCTCGTCCCTGCGGCTGAGGAAGATCGTCGGCTGCGGACCGCCGAACCCTTCGCGCGGGCCGATCTCCATGGAGCCGTCGTCCTCGCGACCGAGGACGACGAAGTCCAGGACCTCGCACCAGAACCGCGCCAGCACCTCGGGTTCGCGGCAACCGAGGACGAGCTCACCGATACGACACGCCATGGAGAAACCTGCTCTCAGCCTGGGAACTGCCGGGCGCACCAACGCGAACTCGCAGGCTCCCCGACACTGAAGACAATCCCTCGACCGTACCGAACGAGGCGAGCACGGGTGAAGCGATTTTCCGGACCGCCCGCCGGAGCGGTGACTCCGCCCGCCGTCGGAGCGGCCGGCCCGCACCTGCGATGGCACGGCGGCCCGGTCGGCAGACGCTATAAGGGTTCCGTGATCTTCCACATCGCTGCTCCGGCCGACTGGGCCGCCATGCCGCCACCGCCCGTGCTGGACGTCGTGCGTGACGACGACGGGCGGCCCCTGCACCTGGTGCCGCGCGCCTGATGCCCTGAAGGAGTGACAGGAGGCCGACGGGCGCCATCGCTCGTCCGAGTGATCACGCGAGTCGGCGTCGTCCGGTCGCGATCGCCGTTCCCTCGAAGAGACCCGAAGAGAGAAGACCCCGCAATGACCGTCGAGGACACGGTCCTCACGTGCCCGGTCCGGCACGACGAGGCCTTGGAGCCCGATCCCTTCCTGGCCCGGATGCGGGAGGAAGCACCTGTCGCGCGAGTCCGGATGCCGTACGGCGAAGGTGTGTGCTGGCTGGTCACCCGCTACGCGGACGTGCAGTTCGTGACCTCCGACCGGCGCTTCAGCCGTGCGGCACTGGTGGGCAGGGACTTCCCGCGGATCACCCCGGCTCCCATCGCCCAGCCCGAGGCCATCAACCTCATGGACCCGCCGCAGCTCAACCGGGTGCGCAAGCTCGCCATCAAGGCGTTCACCACCCGGCAGGTGGAGGCGTTGCGGCCCTGGACCCAGCAGGCGGTGGACGGGCTGCTGGACGCGATGACCGATGCCGCCGCGCCCGATGTCGTCGCGCACCTCGCCGAGCGGATCCCGCTGATGACGATCTGCCAGCTCATGGACGTGCCGGAAGCGGACCGTCCCCAACTGCGGCAGTGGGCGACGGCGATGATGTCGATGCGTCCGGCCGACCGGGTCGGCGCCGTCGACGCGAAGGCGAGCCTGCGGGCCTACTTCAGCGAGCTGACGCAGGAACGGCGACGCGCCCCGGGCAGTGACCTGATCAGCGCCCTGGCCACGGCGCGGGTGGGCGAGGACATGCTCGCGGACGGCGAACTCGCCGTCCTCGCCATGCTGCTGGTCGTCACCGGGCACGACACCACGACGTACGACATCGGCAACGTCGTCTACACCCTGCTGACCCACCCGGCCCAGTTGGACCAGTTGCGTGCCGGTCCGGACCTCCTGCCGCAGGCGCTGGAGGAGCTGCTGCGGTTCATTCCGTTCCGCCAGAGTGTCGGCATCCCCCGGGTGGCGCTGGAGGACGTCGAAGTCGGCGGAACGCTCATCAAGGCCGGCGACACCGTGCACGTCTCCTACCTGACGGCCAACCGTGACGGGCTGGTCTACGACCGCGCCGACGAGCTGGACTTCGACCGGCGTGAGCCGGTGGCCCACATGGCCTTCGGGTACGGCAGCCACCACTGCCTGGGCTCCCACCTCGCCCGCATGGTGCTCCAGCTCTCCGTCGGAACGCTCCTGCGCCGCCTCCCGGGACTGCGGCTGGCCGTCCCCGCCGACCAGGTGCGGTGGAACACCGTGTCGATCTGGCGCCACCCCCTCGCACTGCCTGTCACCTGGTAAGGAACCCGAACGACATGGCCACTCTCTGCCGGCCCGCCATCAGCCTCCCCGAGCACGTGATCACCTTAGAAGAGACCCTGGAGCTGGCACGCAGCCTGCATGCCGGTCACCCCCAACTCGACCTCGCACTCCGGCTCATCTCCCGCACCGGTGTCGCGACCCGGCACCTGGTGCAGCCGATCGACGCCACCCTGAAGCACCCCGGCTTCACCGCTCGCAACGCGGTCTACGAGTCCGAGGCGAAGGCCCGGGTCCCCTCGACGGTGCGCCGGGCCCTGGCTCACGCCGAACTCGGGCCCGAGGACATCGACATGATCATCTATGTGTCGTGCACCGGCTTCATGATGCCCTCCCTCACCGCCTGGCTCATCAACACCATGGGGTTCAGGCCGCAGACCCGGCAGCTTCCGATCGCGCAGCTGGGCTGCGCCGCCGGCGGCGCAGCCGTCAACCGCGCCCACGACTTCTGCACCGCCTACCCGGAGTCGAACGTCCTCATCGTGGCCTGCGAGTTCTGCTCGCTGTGCTACCAGCCCGACGACCTCGCCGTGGGCAACCTGCTCTCGAACGGCCTCTTCGGCGACGCCGTCGCCGCGGTGGTGGTCCGCGCGGACGGAGGCACCGGGGTACGGCTGGAACACAACGGCTCCCACCTCGTCCCGCACACCGAGGAATGGATCTCCTACGCGGTCCGCGACACCGGCTTCCACTTCATGCTCGACAAGCGCGTTCCCCACTCGATGGAACACCTCGCGCCGGCCATGAACGCGATCGGCGCCTCCCACGGATGGGACGTCTCCGCACTGGACTTCTACCTCGTCCATGCAGGCGGCCCCCGCATTCTCGACGACCTGTCCACCCACCTCCGGCTGCCCGCCACGGTGTTCCGCTACAGCAGGGCCACCCTCACCGAACGGGGGAACATCGCCAGCGCGGTCATCTTCGACGCCCTGGACCGGCTCTTCGACGACGGCGGAGCCACGCCCGCCGCGCGCGGCGTCATCGCGGGCTTCGGCCCCGGCATCACGGCCGAGGTCACCCTCGGCAGCTGGACCGGCACCCAGCCCACCGGGCACGACCGGACACCCCGCCGCGAGCCCGCACTCCTGTCGGCGGGCCTCTTCTGAGGGTGCACGGTCTGCGCCGATCGGTGCGGCAGGAGCTCGCGCGGACGGCCCGTCAGGTCAGGTGAAGCGCGAGCTGCGCACCGGGCCCGAGGAGCGGATCCGGTCGCGCGGGCCGCTCGCCCACGACCCGGCGGCGCGGGCGGCGAAGGCGGCCAGGACGTCGTCCGGGTCGGCCGGGGTCTGCCCGTCACCGTCGCCTGGGACCGGCTCGGCCGTCAGGATCGCCTCGGCCAGCTCCTCGGCCGAGCGTTCGTCGGGCTCCGAGCGCTGCGCCTCGCCGTCCCCGGTGATCTGCAGGCCCGGCTCCCAGGGCGCGCTGACGCTCTGCACCAGCAGGGTGGAGACATCGGCGGTCACGCCGGGGGTCTCGGTCCAGCAGGTGGCGTGCTCGTAGAGGAGTTCGTCCGCCGCCCGCTCGCGCAGGTCGGCCACCACGACGGGGTCGCACGCGTTCAGGTCGTAGGCGACCACCAGCGCGCCGCGGCTGCCCGGCTGGTGCGGGGCGGCCGGGATGTCGAACAGGCGGGCCGCAGCCAGGCCGAGGGCCTGGCTGCCCCGGTCCGGCAGCAGGCCGATGGACGCGGGCTTGCGACCGGTGGCCTCCAGCACGGTCCGCAGCCGCTCCAGGCCGTACCGGCAGGAGTCGAAGTCGTCCTGCAGATAGGCCCAGCGACCCGTCATGCCCTGGCTGAAACCGTACGGCGAGAGCGTGGTGAGCAGCCCGCCGGTCAGCACGTAGTGCCAGCCGCGCAGGTCGTGCTCGTCGGCCGGCGGGAGGGCGGCGGCCCGTTCGAGCATCCGCTCGACACGCTGGCCGGGCTCCACCCAGACTCCCTCGGGCGCACAGAGAGCGTCGAACACCTCGCGGGCGAGGGCGATCCGGCCGCTCATCAGGGCGTTGTAGACCGTCAGGTAGCGGTCCGGCCAGTCGCCCAGCAGGGCATCGTGCTCGCGCAGCACGGCCAGGGCCTCGGCGTGCCGTTCGCCGCGCTCCAGCGACGTCACCAGCTCCAGCACCACCTGGCGAGGGGGGACCGTCGGGTCGGGCTGCTGCTTGGACTTGCGACGGAACAGCCCGGTGCGCTGTGGTGCAGGCGCTGCGGGCGGCGCCAGGGTCAGCCGCAGCGCCTCCCGCATGGCGGGCACGGCCAGGGCGGGGACGCCGCGCTCGATGCAGGCGTAGCCGAACCGGTAGAGCCGGTCGGCCTCCCCGGGCCGGGCGACCAGTGCTGTCGAGGCCTCGGCGAGGTCCGTGAAACCGGCGCCCGCGGCCAACCTGGCCACCAGTGGAGCGATTTCGGCGGACGTGTGCTCGTCGGCGGCGAGCCGCAGCGTCCGCATCGACCCTTGCGGGTCGCCGGACTCGAAGAGCGCCAGGGCCTTGGACAGTTCGGTGGTCATGTGTCTCCGGTGATCGGGGGAGGTCGGTTCCTGAGCATGATCGCCGGTGCCCCGGCGACGGGGCAAACCGGTTTTGCCGGGAGCGCCGGTTGATCGGGGACCGGGGCGCCGCCCAGGAGGCAGATCCTGTCGTAACTGTTATGGTTACTTCAAGGAGGTGATGCAGCGCATGGGCGCCAACAGCAGACTGACGATCGCCGTACACGCTCTGACCTGGATCGGGCTCTACCAGCGCCGTGGCCACGAGGTCGCGACCTCGGAGCAGATCGCCACGAGCGTCAACACGAATCCCGTGGTGATCCGTCGTCTGCTGGCCGAACTGCGCAAGGCCGGTCTGGCCGATTCGCGCAGGGGTGCCGGTGCCGGCTGGACGCTGTCGCGGGACCTTTCGGCGATCACTCTGCTCGATGTCTACGAGGCGGTGGAGTCGGGGCCGATCTTCGCCCTGCACCGGTCCGTGCCGGACCCCGAGTGCGTCGTGGGCCACGGCATCGCACCCGCGATGACCGCCGTCTACGACGGGATCGAAGCCACGCTCCGCAGCGAACTGGCCCGAACCACCCTCGAAGACGTGCTGCGGGACGTACTGAGAACCGCCTAGCCCGACCGCTGCACTCCCCGGCCGCGGGGTCCTTCCTGCGGTCATAAATGTAACCAACATGGTTACGTCAAGGATCGGAGAATCCCATGGGACAGCTGGACAGCAAGACCGCCCTGGTGACCGGAGCCTCCACCGGCATCGGTCTGGCCATCGCCCGCCGGTTCGCCGCCGAAGGAGCGACCGTCTACCTGACCGGCCGCCGCAAGGCCGAACTGGACGCAGCCGTCGAGCAGATCGGCGACCGCGCCATCGGCATCCAGAGCGACGCGTCGAAGCTCGACGACCTCGACCGGCTCTTCGCCGAGATCGCCGAGCGCAGCGGCCGTCTCGACATCGTCGTCGCCAACGCCGGCCTCGGGGGCTTCGCCCCGCTCGGCGCGATCACCGAAGAGGAGTACGACCGGACCGCCTCCACCAACTTCAAGGGCACCGTCTTCACCGTCCAGAAGGCGCTCCCGCTGCTGTCGCCCGGAGCCTCGGTGATCCTGCTCTCCTCCAGCGCGGCCCTGCGCGGCGTCCCGGGCCTGGGCGTCTACGCCGCCACCAAGGCCGCGATCCGCAGCCTCGCCCGCACCTGGGCCGCTGAACTCGCCGGCCGCGGCATCCGCGTCAACGCCCTCACGCCTGGCCCTGTCGCCACCCCCGGCGGCGACGAGGTGCGGGCCGCGTTCCCGCAGAGCGATCAGGCCGCAGCACCCGGGGAGTCCACCGGACCGACCCCGCTCGGCCGCATCGGCCACCCCGACGAGGTCGCCGCCACCGCCCTCTACCTGGCCGGGGACCAGAGTTCCTTCACCACCGGCGCGGAACTGCTCGTCGACGGCGGCGCCACCCAGCTGTAGGCGGAGGGAGTGGGCGTCGCGGCGCCCTACGAGCACGTCGCCGACCTCTGAGCGGACCCGGAAGATCACGCGCCAGCCGTTCTTGTCGAAGGTCACCGTCCAGAGGTCGGCGAACGTGCCCAGTTCCTTGTAGCGGCCGGCGGCTGAGCCCCTCTCGGGAACCGTTCCAGCCCGTAGGGCGTTATCGCCGACGCAGACCGATGCACGCGCGAGGGCGCTGGAGGAGGAATTCATGGGCGTGGTCCTGACAAGGGGCGGCAACGTGTCCCTGGGCGAGGTGGCGCCCGGTCTGGGCACCGTGTTCGTGGGGTTGGGGTGGACCGCCCTCGACGGGTGCGAGCTCGATGCCAGCGCGCTGCTCTGCGACCAGGCGGGCAGGGCCAGCGACCAGAACTTCGTCTTCTTCAACAACCGGCGCAGCCCGGACGGTTCGGTGCGCCACCTCGGTGCTGCCCCGGCCGGGTCGGTGGACCGGGAGCAGATCGAGGTCGAGCTGGGTGCCGTCTCCGGCGAGGTGGAGAAGATCGCCTTCGCGGTCGCCATCTATGAGGCGGCGCAGCGTCGGCAGACCTTCGGTCAGGTCCGCAGCGCCCACATCCGGCTGACCGACCCTGCCACCGGCGCGGAGCTCGCCCGCTACGAGCTGCCGCAGGCGGGCTCCGGTGAGAGCGCGATGGTCTTCGGCGAGCTCTACCGCCACCGCGGCGGGTGGAAGTTCCGCGCGGTCGGCCAGGGCTACGCCTCGGGGCTGGCCGGGATCGCGGCCGACTTCGGCGTGCGGGTCCTCCAGCCGGCCGCCGCGCCGAGCACCCCTGCCCCGGCGCCCGCCGCGCCCGCGCCTGCCCCGGCGCCCGCGTACGTGCCTGCGCCCGCGCCCGCTCCGGTCCACGCGTCCGCCGCGGTGGCCTGCTTCTTCGATCCCGTGCACGGCGCCGGCAGCACGCGCGTCGTCTGGTCGCCGCAGTGGGGCGCCGCGCGCGAGGTCCACGCGTGCGGAGCCTGCGCGCAGCGGGTGCTGACCACGGCGCCGCCCTTCTACACCCCGCCCCAGCCGGTCGCAGCCGTCCACCCCCAGCCCGTCTACTCCCAGCCGGTCCAGCCCGCCTACCCGCAGCCCGTGCAGCCCGCCTACCCGCAGTCGGTCCAGCCCGGGTATCCGCCCGCCGGCGGCCACCCCCACCAGACCGGCCCGGACCAGGGCCGCCGGTTCGGCACCGGCGCACTGATCGGCGCGGGCGCGGCCGGCATCCTCGGCGGCATCCTGCTGGACGAGGCGCTGAGCGATGACGAGCCCGACGTGGTGGTCAACAACTACTACGAGGACGACGGCTTCTTCTAAGCGGAGCCGGCACAAGGCTCCGACGCGGCTTGAGGGTGCGCAGGAAGCGCTTGCTGTCGGGCAAGGCGGCCTCCGCCCAACTCGACTACTGTGGCTCGACATGATCGAATCCGAGATCGAGATCAGCGAGGATCTGGTCCGCGACCTGCTTCGGGAACAGCATCCGGACCTGGCCGGGCTGCCCATCCGCGAAGTGGCGGGCGGCTGGGGCAACCAGATGTGGCGCCTCGGGAACGAGTTGGCCGTCCGGATGCAGCGGATGGACAAGACCCCCGATCTGCAACTCAAGGAGCGCCGGTGGCTGCCGACGCTGGCGCCGCACCTGCCGCTGCCGATTCCTGTCCCGCTACGGGACGGTGCGCCGTCCGAGCGCTTTCCCAAGATCTGGACCGTGATGACATGGGTTGACGGCACGCCGCTGGACCACGGCTCGATCACGTGCGGCGACCACGCGGCCGAGACGCTGGCGGGCTTCCTCAGGGCGCTGCACGTGGAGGCGCCCGCCGATGCACCGACCGCTTCGGACTTCGGCGCTCACCCCGAGCACTGCACGGACGGCTTCGAGCACTTCTTCCAGGCCGCTGCCCCTGCCGACCTCGCCGCCGAGATCCGTGCGGTCTGGGGAGAAGCGGTGGCGGCCCCGGGGTGGGAGGGCCCACCGGTGTGGGTGCACGGCGACCTGCATCCCGCGAACGTCGTCGTCGCGGACGGGACACTGGCAGGTGTCGTCGACTTCGGCGCACTCTTCGCCGGTGACCCCGCGTGGGACCTCGCGGCCGCCTGGCTGCTGCTCCCTGCGGGCGGCGCCGCACGGTTCTTCGACAGCTACGCGCAGGCGGACGAGGCGGCGGTGCGACGGGCGCGCGGGCTGGCCGCGATGAAGAGCCTGTTCCTGATGTCGATGGGCTGGGCCGGGGACCGTGGCCTGCCCGGCGGCAAGTCGAACTGGGGACCCGCAGGCCGGTCCGCACTTGATCGTGTCCTGGCGGGCCCTTGACGTCGGCCTGGATCGACCGGGCCTGCTCACCCGTCAGGTGACGACCAAGCGCTGCCTGCCGTCGATGAGTTCGCGCACGGCGTCCAGATGGCCGGCGTGGGTGGCGGTCTCGGTGATCACGTGCAGGACGACCTCGCGCAGGTTGTCGTACCGCCAGTCGCCGAAGAACTCCGGCCACCAGCCCGGGGCCGCGTCCAGGTCGGCGCCGGTCAGGAAGGCGTCCGCGAGCTCGCATTCCCGGCGATAGAGGGCGAAGACCTCCTTGGCCGTCTTCTCCGGGGCGGGCTGCCACGCGTTCTCCTCGGACCCGAGGATCTCCTCGATCGCCGGCTTCTCCCCAGCCGCGACCGCGCGGAACCAGAACTTCTCGTCGTCCAGGGCAAGATGGTGCACCAGTCCGAGGCACGTCCAGCCGGACGGCAGCACCGGGCGCCGCAGCGCCTCCTCGTCCAGTCCCTCCAGGATGCTCAGGACATGCGTGCGCTTGCTGTTCAGGACGCCGAGCAGCGTGGTCAGTTCCGTGTCAGCCATGGGCCGGAACGTATCCTGCCGCACTGACACTGAGGACAGACGCAGCCCTCGGTCCGGTCCCGCGCCCCCGGACCGGCTCGGCTCAGGCCGGTGCGTCCATCAGGGCGGTGACATAGGCGTCCAGCCGCTCCTCCACGACTCGCGTCGTCAGCTCGGTCCTCCCTGCCTCCCGCCATGGCTGCGCCACCAACCGCACCTCCTCGGAGAACACCAGCCCGCTCCGCACCCGCCAGTACCGCCGCTCGTCCGCGGTCGCGGCCAGCACGCCGCCGGCCTCCTCGTACGCCGCGGCGAACCGCAGGCCCCACGCCGGGCCGTGCAGCAGTGCGAGGTTGGTGGAGCAGTGCGCCACATCGAGATCGGCCGGGCCCCAGGAGGTCTGTGCCCAGTCGACGACGCCGGTGATCCGGGCGGCTGCCGGGCTTGGCGGCGCCACGTCGAACAGCACGTTGCCGGGCTGGAAGTCCCGGTGCAGGAACCGTCCTGCACAGGGCGGTGCGGGCTCGCGGATCACCTCGATCGCCCCGGCCCATGCCACCGCATCGGCGCCGCTCGGCGTCACGACGGTGTCGGCGGTCGTCCGCGCCACGTACCGCCGGGGCCGCACGGCGGGTCGCAACGCGTGGATCGCCACGAGTTGACGGGCCAGCAACGGGACGCGCGTCTCCACTCCCTGATCGTCGAGGACGGTCCGGCCCGTCAGGTGGGTCATCAGGAGCGACGGGTACTCGCAGTGCGCGGCGGTCGGATCGGCCGCGACCAGCCCGGGTGCCGGCACGCCGGTGTCCGTGAGCAGGGTCAGGGCGCCGGCCTCCCTGGTCAGCCAGTCCTCGGCGTGCTCCACGGAGAACGGGTCGACGAAGGTCCGCAGCACCAGGTCACGGGTGCCTCCGTCCCGCGTGCCGATGGTCAGCCGCCGCATTTCGGCAGTGATGCCGCCGTGCAGCGCTTCGGTTCTGACGACCCGTTCGCCGGCCTCCAGGTGCCGGTTCACCCAAGCCAGCGTCAACGGTCGGACAGCCGCCGCCTCATCGTGGTTGGTCACCGTGCCACCTCATCATCCGGACGGCAGTACGCGCGACCGCTTTGCCGGGGGAGCGGTGCGCGACCCTACGGTGACCGCGGCGCCCCCCGGCTGGTGGATCAGCAGCGCGCAGGCCGGGCAGGTGGCGGCGTCGGTGACGACGATCCACCGTCAGGTCGGACCGGCGCGGTCGGTGAAGTGCGGCAGCACCATCGCGACCAGGGCGTCGACGTCGGCATCGACCATCGGTGCGCCGGTCATGCCCATCCGGTGGAGCAGGGTGCCGACGACGACGTCGATGAAGAACAGGACCCTGTCCGTCGGCTCGTCGAGCGCGTCCTGGAGGGCGAGGCGGTAGGGGTCCTGCAACCGTGTCGAGAGGATCTCGCGCAGGGCCGGGTCGCTGACGGCGTCGCTGAACACGCCCGCGAACGCGTCACCCACCCCGGGCTCGCCGATCGTCGCTGCGATCCAGCGGATGGTCGACTCCATGAGCTCGGCCTGGTCGGCGCCCTCCTTCAGCGGCACCGGGCCGAACGCGTCGAGGAGGCAGTCCACGATCAGTGCGCCCTTCGACGGCCAGCGGCGGTAGACCGTCGTCTTCGCGATGCCGGCCGCGGCGGCGATCCGCTCGACCGTGGCGCGCGCGTAGCCGAGTTCGCGGACCGTGCTCAGCGTGGCGCTGAAGACCTCGGCGTCGACGCCGGTGCGCGGGCGTCCCGGCGGCCGGGCGGAAGAAGCAGGCGTTCGGGTCATTCCCTCAGCATAGCTAGTTCCGCTACCTTAGGTATCGATACCTGAGGTAGCGAAACCATGCGGGTGAAAACCATGAGGGTGAAATCCGCGCGGGTGAAGGGGAAGACATGAACGGGGACAGCACCACACGGCAGCCGTCGGCGGGCAGCAGCGGGTTGCGGCAGCAGGCGTTGGGGGGCGAGCCGGACTGGCCGGCGATGACCGCCGAGGAACTGGCCGCCTACAGCGCGAGGGAGAACCACCGGCGGGCCTCGCCCGCGATGCGGGCGATCACCGGGATGCCGGATCCCGGCGCCGCGATCGACTGGCAGGTGCTGGCGCTGCCCGGCCGCCGTCTGCCGGTCCGGGTCCACCGGCCGGTGCGCGCACCCGGCGCCGGTGGCGACGGCCGGGCGACGGCCCTGCCCCTCGTGCTCCACGTCCACGGCGGCGGGTTCGTGGGGACGGCGGTGCAGAGCGACTGGGTCAACAGCCGTCTCGCCGCCAGGCTGCCGGCTCTCGTCGTCTCGGTCGAGCACCGCCTGCTCGCCCCGGGCACTGCGTTGTCGGCCGCCGCCGACGACGGCTGGGACGCGCTCGACCACCTGGTGCGACACGCCGCCGACTGGGGCATCGACCCGGCGCGCATCGCCGTCTTCGGCGAGAGCTGCGGCGGGTTGATCACCGCCCTGGCCGCCATCCGCGCCGAACGGGCCGGCCTGCGGCTGCGCGCGCAGGTGCTGGTCAACCCCCTCACCGACGTGACCGGGACGATGTTCGACCACCCCTCGGTCACCCGGCATGCCGACAGCCCGACCTTGACCCTGCCCCAACTGCGGCTGCTCGAACGGCTCGCCGTCCCCGCTGGAACCGATCCGCGTGCGCTGTCGCCGCTGTACGCCGGCGATCTCAGCGGGCTCGCCCCGGCGCTGGTGGTGGTGCCGACCCACGACCCGTTGGCCGATCACGGCCGCCGCTACGCCGAGCGCCTGCGCGGCGCCGGGACGCCCGCGCGGCTGACCGAGTACCCCGAGGCCACGCACGCCTTCCTCAGCATGCCGGCGGTGGTGCCGCAGGCCGAGGTGGCCCGGGCGGAGATCACCGGGTTCCTCCGCGACGCCCTCGCGCTCCCCGGTGGCCACTGACCACGTGCGTGCGACAGGCGGGCCGCGGCGCCCGCGGGCGAGCCGTGGCCCGGACCGGGCTCCCGCTCGTGCCGCCCTCGCGGCACGACCGACCCCGACGGACTACCGGAGCCGACCGCTCAGCCCTTGGGCGAAGGCCTGAGCGGTCGCCAGGTCGCCGGTGTCGGGCCGCGTCCTGTTGATGCCGCCGACGAGCTTGAACGGAAGCCAGGTGTCGAAGCCGCGGCACGAGAAGACGTCACCCACCTCGAAGCCCTTCTGCTCGAGAAGCCGGACGAGGGGGCGGGAGAAGGGCCGCCACCGCGGTTCGGGCAGTCCGCTGGTGGCGAAGACGAACGCCCTGCGTCGTTCCCCCTCCGGGAGTGAGCGGACGAACTGGAGCAGCCGCGGGTGGAACTTCCCCGAGAAGATGCCCGAGCCGAATCCCACCAGGTCACAGGCGGAGAGCTCGGCCGGATCGAGCTGCTCGGGCTCCACGACCGGGGCCGACAGGACCCGGCCCATGACATCGGCGATCCGCTTCGTGTTCCCGTGCGACACGGAGGCGCACACGATGACGGCCTTCATGATGATTCCCCTTCCACCGCAGAACTCCTTCAAGGCGCCGGTGGGATCGGGCCACGCCCCGGACCACTCACCGGAACGCGCCACGCTCACCGGCTGCGGCGCGGCATCGCGCCGCGGTCGCACCTGAGGAGTGGACCGGACACCGCCGACGGATGTGACATCGCCGCCTGTGACACCGGTCACCCCGCCCGGGGTCGGTGCTGATGGACCGTCAGGGGTGCTTCTCCCACGGGGCCGCCCGCGATCGGGTCCGGAAACCGGGCCCGGGTACGTCGCGGACGGGGGCGGGGCGGGGCGGCGGCAGTGGCCGGTGGCGTACCACGCCGTGTCAGGTGCCGTCCGGCAGCTCGTGGTCGGCCCGGACCCGGCGGTCCAGCAGGAGTGCGGCGACCGCCTCCGGGGCCTCGTGCATGGCGTCGTGGCCGGTGGGGAGGTCGTGGACCTGCCACTCGGGATCGGCTTGGAGCCGGGTGCGGAGGTCGGCGAACGGTGTCCGGTCCTCCCAGCCCGAGCAGTAGACGAACTCCCGGCGGGGGACCTGGTCGAACGCGCCGCTGAGCCGGACCGTCTGCAGGAACGCGGCGAGCGGATGGGGACGGCGGCGCGGATCGCCGACGCCCGGCGGTCGCACGGCGTAGCCGGTGGCCGCGGCGCCGGTCGCGAACACCTCCCGGAAGTGCTCGTTCGTCGACGACCAGCACGACTCGCCATCGCGCGGGACGTAGGCGTCGAGGTGCACCAGTCGTGAGATCCGGCCGCCGGCGCGGTCGGCGGCGGCGGTGATCACCATCCCGGCGTAGCTGTGGCCGACCAGTGTCACGTTGTCGAGGTGGTGGCGATCGAGGTGCCGCAGGACGTCCTCGGCGTGTGTGTCGAGATTGGCGGCCGCCACCGCCGCGTTGTCGTCGTCCGGCCGCAGACCGGTCAGGGTCAGGGCGTGAACGGTGTGACCGGCACGCTCCAGCAGCGGGACCACCGCCTCGAACGACCAGGACCCCTTCCAAGCACCGGGCACGAGGACGAACGTCGCCATGGGCCTCTCCTTCTCTCTCGAGCCGCGGCATCGAGGCACGCTGCCTCGATGCCCGGTGGCCCGGTCGGGCGCTCTGCGCGACCGGGAACCACTTCGTATGCAGGTAGTGTCACCGGACCACGGTGTGGCTCGTTACCGATAGGACGCCAACTGATGCCCGTTCACGGCCAACCTCGCCGGACCACTGATGCGACGTCACAGGTGTGGCCGTCCGCCGGGCGCCACCTCTGGCCGTCCGGCGGAACGAGCGCGGTGCAGTCGCACGCACAGGGGCACCTGGTGTACGCGGCCAGCGGCGTCCTGGCGGTCCACACCGAGCGCGGCACGTCGGTCGTTCCCGCCAACCGGGTCGCCTGGACCCCCGCCGCGTTCACGCACCACCACCGCGCCCACGGCGACACCGACATGCGGATCGTCTTCCTCGCGCCGTCCCTCGCCCGGCTCATACCGGCCCATCCCGCCGTGTTCCTGGCCTCCGGCCTCGCCCGCGAGGTCCTGCTCGCCCTGACCAGCCCCGGCAACCACGAGGACGCCGCGCCCGGCCACAGCCGCGCCGCGCGCGCCCGCCTGCTGCGCGTCCTCGTCGATGAACTCCGCGAAGCACCCGAACAGCCGCTGCACCTGCCGGAGCCACAGGACGACCGACTGCGAGCCCTTGCCCGGATCCTGCACGAGACGCCGGCGGAGGGTGCCACGCTGGCCGAGCTCGGGAAGACGATCGGAGCCAGCACCCGCACCCTCAGCCGACTGTTCCGCAGCGAACTCGGCATGACGTTCTACGAGTGGCGCACGCAGCTGCGCATCTGCCACGCGCTCGTGCTCCTCGCCGACGGCCACGACACCACCCGGACCGCCTACGCCTGCGGCTGGGCCAACCCCAGCAGCTTCATCGCAGCGTTCACCGACGTCATCGGAACGACCCCCGGCCGGTACCGCATCGACTCGCGCGGCTACCAGGGAACGGTCCGGCCCTGGTAGTCGAGGAACTGCACGCCGGGCGTGCCGCACTGGGCGAGCATGACGTTCACCAGGCGGGGGATGCTGTCCTCGATGCCGAGCGGGGCCTCGGCGCCTCCCAGGTCCGTGCGGACCCAGCCGGGCGCCATGACCAGCAGCGTGCGGGCCCGTTCGGGCTGGCGGACGGCGAAGCTCCGCATGAACTGGTTCAAGGCCGCCTTGCTGCCGCGGTAGACCTCCCGCAGCCCCGTCGCGTTGTTGGCGATGCTGCCCTGCCCGGACGACATCGCACCGATCAGGCCGGTCGGGGTCACGAGGTCCTGCAGCGCTTCGATGACGCGCATCGGGCTCAGCGCGTTGGTGAGCATGACGTCGTTGAACTCCTCGGTCGTCACCTCGCCGATGGGGATGTGCTCGTCCCGTGTGGTGATTCCCGCGTTGACGAACAGGACGTCCAGCGCACGGCCGTCCAGGCGCCTGCGCAGCGCCGCGACCTGCTCCGGCTCGTTGATGTCCGCCGTCTCGATCTCCACCCTGCCGCCGGCGGTCTCGGCGAGATCGTGGAGCCTGGTTCGCGGGCTGCCCGGTCGGACGGTGCCGATCACCTGCCATCCCTTGGCGAGGAACTGCTCGGCGATGGCATGGCCCAAGCCGCGTCCGGCGGCAACGATCAGGACGGTGGGGGGCGTTTGGTTCGGGGTGGGAGCAGACACAGGCCGGAGTCCTTCACTGGTTCGTCGGTTCGCCGCCGCTCAGCGGGCGGGGGCACCGGAGCCGAGCCTGCTCGGCCCGCGACTCCGGGCTGCTTTCGTCGTACTCCTGCAAGCCTCGGCCACGCGCCGTGCAGAACGGCCTGGAAGCGGTCCTCTCTGTAGCATTGCCACCATGTCGCGTCCCGAAATCGTTGATTCCGACGTTCTGGAACCAGATGACGTGCGAATCCTCCGCAGTCTGCAGATCGATCCACGGGTCGCCTTCGCGACCGTGGCGACGGTCCTCGGGATCTCCGAGCCGACCGTCGCCCGCCGGTACCGCCGCCTGCGGCGCGCGGGGATGATCCGGGTGATCGGCGTCGTCGATCCGGGAGCGCTCGGGCAGAGCCGCTGGATGGTGCGCCTGCGCTGCCGGCCCGGCAGCGCTTCGATGACGCGCATCGGGCTCAGCGCGTTGGTGAGCATGACGTCGTTGAACTCCTCGGTCGTCACCTCGCCGATGGGGATGTGCTCGTCCCGTGTGGTGATTCCCGCGTTGACGAACAGGACGTCCAGCGCACGGCCGTCCAGGCGCCTGCGCAGCGCCGCGACCTGCTCCGGCTCGTTGATGTCCGCCGTCTCGATCTCCACCCTGCCGCCGGCGGTCCCGGCGAGATCGTGGAGCCTGGTTCGCGGGCTGCCCGGTCGGACGGTGCCGATCACCTGCCATCCCTTGGCGAGGAACTGCTCGGCGATGGCATGGCCCAAGCCGCGTCCGGCGGCAACGATCAGGACGGTGGGGGGCGTTTGGTTCGGGGTGGGAGCAGACACAGGCCGGAGTCCTTCACTGGTTCGTCGGTTCGCCGCCGCTCAGCGGGCGGGGGCACCGGAGCCGAGCCTGCTCGGCCCGCGACTCCGGGCTGCTTTCGTCGTACTCCTGCAAGCCTCGGCCACGCGCCGTGCAGAACGGCCTGGAAGCGGTCCTCTCTGTAGCATTGCCACCATGTCGCGTCCCGAAATCGTTGATTCCGACGTTCTGGAACCAGATGACGTGCGAATCCTCCGCAGTCTGCAGATCGATCCACGGGTCGCCTTCGCGACCGTGGCGACGGTCCTCGGGATCTCCGAGCCGACCGTCGCCCGCCGGTACCGCCGCCTGCGGCGCGCGGGGATGATCCGGGTGATCGGCGTCGTCGATCCGGGAGCGCTCGGGCAGAGCCGCTGGATGGTGCGCCTGCGCTGCCGGCCCGGCAGCGCCGCGGCCATCGCCGAGGCACTCGCCCAACGCGACGACGTCAGCTGGGTCGCCCTGAACGCCGCCGGCTCCGAGGTCACCTTCGCCGTGCGCTCGCGATCCCAGGAACAACGCGACGACCTGCTCGGCCGCCGGCTTCCCCGCACCGCCGCGGTGCTCGACCTGCAGGCATCGGTGATCCTCCGTCAGTTCGTCGGCGGACGCGGGCACTACTGGGCCGCACTCGCCGGAGCCCTGACCCCCGAGCAGGAGCGCGCCCTGGGCGCCGGCGGCAACCCGTTCACCGAACGGCCGGTCGTACGCAGTCAGCCGTCGCAGCTCAGCGCCCAGGACGAGAAGCTGCTCACGGCCCTCGCCGCGGACGGCCGGGCCAGCCTCGTCGACCTCGCCGCTGCGGCCGAGCTCACCCCGGGCCGGGTGTCACGACGGCTGCAGGCGCTGGTCGCCGGCGGGGTGGTCCACATCGACGTGGAGATCGCACCGGTCGCGCTGGGATACCGGGCCCGGGCGAACCTGTGGCTGCGAGCCCACCCGGGCAGGATCAAGGAGGTCGGGCGGACGATGGCGCAGATGCCCGAGGTGGGCTTCGCCGCCGCGGTGTCCGGACCGTACAACCTCCACGCCGTCGTCCAGTGCCGCGATCTGGACGAGCTGTTCGAGTTCACCACCGACCGCGTCGGCACGCTGCCCGGTGTCGAAGGCATGGAGATCAGCCCCGTCTTCCGCCAGGTCAAGCAGGCCGGAACCCGCGTCGACGGCGACCGCCTGTCCGACCCGCCGAGCGAGCACGGCCCCCGCTGACCCGCCGGCTCGGCGACTGCGCGTCGACGTCACCCCGAGCGGGCGGCGCCGATACGGTGGCGACGCATCACCACCGCGAGCAGCGAGGAGCGTTACATGCCTGTCGACCCGAGCGACCCGGACGTCTTCCAGGAGGACGACGACGCGGCGGAGCTCCCCCAGGAGACGCCCGAGGCGGATGCCGCCGAGCAGCACACCGACCTCCGCCAGGACAGCGACGACCCACTCACGCGCATCGATCCGGACGCGGCCAACGAGGCCGACGCCGCCGAGCAGGCCCGGGTCGTCGAGCTGGACGAGGACGACTACAGGTAGCCGTCGCCCGGCCCACGGGCGCGACCCGTGGGCCTCGCGCCCGTGCCCGGCGGTTCAAGGCCCGGGGGAGGCCGCGACGGTGCGAGACGCGGTGGCCGCCGAGACGGGGAAGACCAGGCCGTTGGTGCTGCGCGGAGTGTCAACTGCGATGAAGCCCAGGAGCTTTCCGGCGGTGCTGGTGACCCGCCAGGACGTCATCTGCGAGCCCGAGGCCCCGCACGCGGCATGGACCGGATACCGCTCGCCGTGACCTCGGGGACGCCCTTTCGGGGTGCCGTGGTTGCGTTGTTCTCGGGTTCTTCCCCGCGCTCGTGGAAATCGCACTCCGGGGCTCGACAACCAAGCAGAGACCGGCGGTCCTGCGTGCGCCGGCGGTGCCCTTTCGGCCCCTGTTTGCGACGCCGAGGGTACCGGCGGGCAGGGGAATCCATGCCTCGGGCGGCGCTGGTGGCCCAGCCGTCGTCACGCGTGTGACCTGCATGGTTGGCGGCGACCATCGCGAAGTGCCCTGGGATGACCGGCCGTCCGGGCGGTGCGTCAGCGTGACCGTCGGGGTGAGCCGAGCCGCGATCGGTCGTTCAAGGGTCGGTTATCGTGAACGGACCCAGACGCCGATGACGGAAACGATCTGGCCTATCTCAACGGGGTGTCATCGCGGTGCGTGAGTTCGTTCCGAAACGGTGGGCACGGCAGGCAGTTGTGGACGAACGTATCGACACCTCCAGGCCCGCACCCGCCGGATCGGCACCGTGGACCGTGGCAGCGGCCTGCATCGCGGTGGTGTTGCTCGCGGCGTTCGCCGTCGTGCGTCACCTCCACGGCTCGACCATGATCGACATGCTCGTCTACCGGGCCGAGGGCGCCGCAGTCGTGCACGGTGAGGACCTGTACGCCATGCGCGAGTGGGACCTGCCGGCCACCTACCCGCCCTTCGCCGCGATGCTCTTCGTGCCGAGCTTCTGGTTCGACGTGAGCACGCTGCGGGTTCTGGTGGTGCTCCTCAACATCGGCCTGCTCGCCCTGGCCGTCCACCTCTCCCTCCGCCTGATCGGGTGGCCCCGGGCGCGTCACCGTCCGGCCGCCGTCCTTCTCGCGACGGGCCTCGGTGTCTGGCTGGAACCGGTGTACACCACCTTCCAGTACGGCCAGGTCAACCTCGCCATCCTCTGCCTGGTCCTGTGGGACCTGACCCGGCCGGACCGGAACCGGTTCAAGGGTGTGGGCATCGGTCTGGCCACCGCTATCAAGATCACCCCGGGCCTGTTCGCCGTCTACCTCCTCCTCACCGGCCGCACCCGAGCCGCGCTGGTCTCCGCAGGAACGTTCCTGGCGGCCGGTCTGATCGGCTGGCTCGTGCTGCCCGACGCCTCCTTCGGCTTCTGGACCAGGTACCTGTGGGACCCGAGCCGGGTGGGCGTCACGGTCCTGATGGACAACCAGTCCCTCCGGGGCGCCGTCTGCCGCCTCCTCGACGTCAACGACCCGGGCCTGATCGGGCTCGCCACCTGCGCGCTCGTCGGGGCACTCGGCCTCACGGTGGCCGTCCTGGCCGGCCGCTCCACCCGGTTCCTGCGCCGGGCCGACGCATGGGGCGCCGTCTGTACCGCGTTCACCGCGCTGCTGGTCTCGCCGATCAGCTGGACCCACCACTGGGTCTGGTGCATCCCTCTCATCGCGCTGCTGGCCGTGGAGGCCAGGACCACGGCGCGCCGGTTGCTGCTCGGTACCACGCTGGTGGTGTTCTTCTGCCACGCCATGTGGACAGCCCCCCACCGCTGGGGGCGCGGCGTCGCCTGGTACTGGCAGCTGCCCGGCTCGATCTACCCGCCCCTGGGCATCGCCGTCCTCGCCGTCGTGGGGCTGCGCCTGTACCGCGCACAGCGCCCGGGCGACAACGGCGCAGGGGGAGACCGCGGCCTCCTGGCCAGGACCGATCACGATGCCGCCCTGACACACCAGCGCTGATACGACCACCCGAACGGGCCTGCCGAAAAAGTACGTTGAGCCCGTGCTGCCCGGCGGACAGACCTCCTCTTCCGCAGTCCCGCCGACCTGCTCACCGCCCCGCAGCCGACCGACTCGGCTCACTCGATTGGGTGAACCGCTTGCGCGAGGCCTGTTGTACGTGGACGAATCCTGCTCTTCTGATGCTGCTCCCGAAGCAAGGGAGTTCACAGGGAAGGGGAAGTCATGCGTCGGAGCGTGCGGGCGGCAGGGCGTAGGTCGATCGTCGTGGCGGTTCTGAGTGCTGCTGTGCTGACGGTCTCCCAAGGGGCGGCGTCTGCAGACAACATCGGCTGGTCGTTCAGTACTGATTCCCCGGTTGCAGCGGGGAGCAAATTCCTCTTCAAGCCGCAGGCCTTCTGCGATGTGCCGAGTTGCGATTACAGCAGCTCCTGGGGCCTCACCTTCCAGGCGGTGAACGGCAGCCAGTTCCTCAACGATGTCGGGTCGTCCTTCGCGTTGGTGCAGGGCAGCACGGGTGGCGAGGTGGGGACGTGTACGGTGGCCGACGCCACCGACGTCATGTGCCAGCCCAGCGCCGACGGCTCGATCGCCTACAACGACGATCTGACCCTCGACCAAGGCATCGCTGTCCTGGCGGCCGCTGAGTCGTGCACGCCGGTCGTCCAGGGTTCCTGGTACGGCGAGGACAGTCCCGATGCCACTTTGGAGGTCACCACCCTTGGTAACTGCGACAGTTGATGCAGGCTCCTGATGCGCACTCAGCCCCGGCGCAGACCTCTCGGAGCCCGTGCCGGGGCGAAGTGGCTCCGGCTACGAAGAAGGTGCTGACCGGGGGCCTTCTCTCGTTTCAGGACCCGTCCACCCCGGGCTGCTCGTGCCTCTCCTCCTTCGGTCCGGACCGATGGGAGCGATGCAGGCCTCGGGGCGTTGATGGCTGATAATCCTGGGGTGACCCGACCCAGAATCTGTTGAAACAACCGCTGGCCGATGATCAGGATGCCTGGCTGGGCCGTATCGACCCGCGCTGGGCCACCGTCAGGGGTCGGCCGTCGGTCGGGCATGCGAGGGCGTGGGCATGGTGATCGCGATGGCGGGGCTGCCCGGTGCGGGGAAGAGCTCGGTCGCCGAGGCGTTGGGGTGCCTGGCCACCGCGTAGCGGCGGTGAGCACACGCCGTCAGGCGGGAGTCAGCGCCGGGTCAGGGCGGCGGTGCATCGTTGGTGTCACAGGGAACGGGCCGCGGCGAGCGAGGCAGCCGGAGCGGGTCGGTCCCGGGGAGAGGTGCCCGGAGCGGTTGATCGGGGGCCGGGGCTCTGGTCCCGGTCGGGCGCAAGCCCACGCAGGTTCGAATCCTGCCTTCTCCGCCCCCCGCTCGGACCTGCCCGGCGGCGTGCAGGGCGCAAGGACGGGCCGGGCGGACGGCCGCCACCCGCACGGCCCCGTCCGGCTGGTCGCGGTGCTCGGAGCGCCCGACTCCCTCCCCGACGCCGTGGTCGACGAGCAGACCACGGTGGCGGGCGCCTATGCGATGGCGCAGTTCACCGAGGACGGCCGGATCGGCGGCAACCCGATCGGGGTGCGCGACGCCGCCGCCGTCTCGCACAACCTGGCCGACGTCCGCACCGGCGGGGTGGCGCCCCTGCTGGCGGCTGCACCCAACGGGGACCAGACGTCGACCCTGCCGACGTTCAATGCGCTGGCGAATGCCCTGGCCGGCTGCGTCGGCGGCCCGACCTGCGACGAGCTGTTGGCTGCGGCGGCGCGGCCGGGCCGTCCGGCGCCCACCGACACCTTCCAGGCGCTGGTGGAGATCGCCAGGGCACCGGGGGTGAACGTGCCGCAGCTGTTCGCGCTCGCCGGCGTCCGGCCGCTCTTCGCGCCCGCGCTGGGCGCCGCGCCGACGGCCTGGACCCTGGCGCTGCGCTACCAGGGCAACGGCCGTGAGCTGGACGGCCCGGGCAACATCGCCTTCGACGCGCAGGGCGACGCCTGGGTGGTCAACAACTACCGCTTCGACCCGGACCCCCACCAGGCGGTCTGCGGCGGACGTGCGCTGCTGCGCTTCACCCCCGACGGCCGTACGGTGCCCGGCTCCCCGTACCGGGGCGGCGGTGTGTACGGCGCGGGCTTCGGTGTGGCGATCGACCCGACCGGCGACGTGTGGGCCGGCAACTTCGGCTTCCAGGGCCGTGGTTGCCCGCTGGACCCGTCCCCGCTCTACCGCAGCGTCTCGCAGTTCACCCCGGACGGTGCGCCGCTCTCGCCGCGCACCGGTTGGCAGGTGGGCGGGATCGTCCAGCCGCAGGGCATGGCCACCGACCACGACGGCACGGTCTGGGTCGCCAACTGCGGCGGGCGCAGCGTGACCCGCATCCCGTACGGCGACCCGGCCCGCGCGCAGCAGCTCACGGCGGGTGGTGCGCTGGTCAAGCCGTTCGGCATCACGGTGGACGCCGGCGGGCGGGTCTGGGCGAGCGGCAACGGCAGCGACTCCGTGGTCGCGCTGAACCCCGACGGCAGCCCGGACCGGGTGGTCACCGGCGGCGGCCTGGACAAGCCGATGGGCGAGGCCGCCTGCCCGCCGGGCGTGCACACCGGCGAGCCGATCTCACCCGCGGACACCGGCTACACCAGCGACGCCCTGGTGCGGAACACCGGCGTGCAGGTCGACCCCTCCGGCAACGTCTGGCTCACCAACAACTGGCAGACGGTGCCGCTCCAGACCAACCCCGGCGGCCATGAACTCGTGGTCTTCGTCGGCCTCGCCGCCCCAGTGCGCACCCCGCTGATCGGCGCGCCCCAGCGGCCGTGACCCTGGCAACCCGCGGCTCCCGTGGCACCCCGAGGCACTCCGCCATAGGGGACGCCTATACCCGCTGCTGACATTTCGTCTTTGCCGCGCGTTCTCCTCCGGACCTACCGTGGAATCCGTTCGACGAGGTGCTCTCTTTCCGTCGAGCGGACCAATACATCATCGAGGGGAATCAGTGGCATGACCACAAGGGCGAATGCATCGGGAACGCAGGAACTCGCGGGAAAGCGGGCCCTGGTCACGGGCGGTACCCGCGGAATCGGCGCGGCCGTCGTGCGCCAGCTCCTGGCAGCGGGCGCCGAGGTGCTCACCACCGCCAGGTCGGCGACGGGAGCGGTGCCGCAGGGGGCCTCCTTCGTGGCGGCCGACGTGCGGACCCGGGCCGGGGCGCAGGCGCTCGCCACGGCTGCGCAGCAGGTGCTCGGCGGGGTGGACGTGCTGGTCCACAACGCGGGCGGGGCGCGCCCGCACAAGGACGCCTCGGCCATTCCCGACGAGGAGTGGCAGGACGCGCTGGACCTGAACTACCTGGCGTCGGTGCGGCTGGACGCGCTGCTGGCACCGGGGATGCGGGAGCGGCGGTCGGGGGTGATCGTGCACGTCTCCACGGCCGCGGTCGCCACGCCCATCGGACAGTTCCTGCACTACACGGCCGCGAAGGCGGCGCTGGAGAACTACAGCCGGGGACTGGCCCTGGAGCTGGCCCCGTTCGGGGTCCGGGTCAACACCGTGACCCCCGGCAGGGTCGCCACTCCCGGCGGCGAGGCCACCCGGGAGCAGTGGGCGAGCCTGGACGCGGCGCCGAGCCGGACCAACGCCGGTGACACCGCACCGCTGGGGCGCGACGGTCAGCCCGACGACATCGCCAACGCGGTGCTGTTCCTCGCCTCCGACCGGGCGAACTGGCTGACCGGGAGCAAGCTCGTCGTGGACGGCGGTGAATTCCCCAGGGGCTGACGCCGGCGGAATTCCCGAAGCGCCGGTTTCGGCACAAGGAATGCCGGTTTCGGCACAGGGAATTCAGGGGCGCCCGTTCCAGCTCTCCTGCCGCAGGAGTTCGAGCAGGGCCGTCTCCGCCGGGCCCGCGCCCTGCCGGAGCACGGCGATGACGGGCTGGGACACGGCCGGGGAGACCGGGCGCGCCAGGTGCTCGTGATCGTGGGGCACCGCGGAGGCCGGGACGAGCGTCACGCCCAGCCCGTGGGCGGCCCAGCGCACGGCCGTCGCCGTCTGGGAGGCGCGGGCGGCCGTGGCCGGGGCCGGCTCGTCCTCCTGCAGCACGTTCTCCCGCAGCACGTTCAGCAGTACGCCGTCGAGCGCGCTGCCGCGGTCGAACCGCACCCATGGCTCGCCCGCCAACGCGCGCAGCTCGACCCGGTCCGCGGCGAGCCGCCGGTGCCCCTCGCCCAGCACCACGACGAACTCCTCGTCGCCCAGGTGGTGGGCGTCCTCGGGGCTCTCGTCGCACGCCGCCATCAGGGCGAGGTCCAGCAGGCCGCGGCGGCAGAGCCGGTCCAGCTCGGCGGAGCTGGGCTCCTCGAAGACGGTGACCTCCAGCCGCGGGAAGCGGCGCCGCAGCGCACCGAGCGCGCCCGGCAGCTGCCGCGTGCCGAAGCCCAGCTGCACCGCGACCACCAGCTCGCCCGCCACCTCGTCCGCACCGGCCCGCGCCGTTGCCCTCGCCCGCCGTGCCGCGCTCACCGCGACCTCCGCCTCCCGCAGGAACGCGCGGCCGACCGCGGTGGGCACCAGCCCGCTCGGCGTGCGGTCGAACAGCTCCACACCGAGCTCCCGCTCCAGGCCGCGGATCTGCTGGGACACCGACGGTTGAGCCACCCGCAGCAGCTCCGCCGCCGCCGTCACCGAGCCCTCCTCGGCAACGGCCAGGGCGTACTCGAACTGACGCAGACTCATCGGACCCCGTCCCTCCCCGCGGCGGACCGCGGCCCACCCGATGCCATCGTCGTCATGATAGTTGGAAGGAGCAGAGCCGACGGTCGGCCCGATCCCCCCGTCACGTGCGCGCGACCACGAGGAACTCCCCATCTCCCGCACCGACGGCTTCGCGGTTCCAGCCCCCGTAGACGTGCTCGACCGCGTAGCCCGCGTCCCGGAGGGAGGAGCGGAGGGCTGCCTCGGTCCGAAACCGGAGGGTCGCGGTGCTGACCAGTTCCTCGCCGTCGGAGAACTCGTAGTGGTGGGTGAAGCTGACCGCGCCGCCCTGGACGGCGGTCACCTCGGTCCACGCCGTGACGGGACGGCCGTCCGGCAGCACGATCCGGCGTCGCGAGTCGACCGGATTCCACCGCTCCCACCGGCGGGCCCGCGGATCGCGCGCATCGAACACCAGCCGACCACCCGGCACCAGAGAGTGCCTGAGGTCGGCAAGGGCGCCTGCCCAGTGGTCGTCCGCCACGAAGAACTGGGCGACGTGGCTGGTCATGACCGCCACCTCGAACGCTGCCGCAGGAAGGGCCGACGAGGTGCCCTCGATCCAGGTCACCTGCTCGGAGCCGGGCTTGGCGCGAGCCGCGTCCAGTGAGGCCGATGCCGGATCGACCCCGGTCACCATGTGGCCGGCCGCCGCCATGCCGAGGGCGAGTCGGCCCGTGCCACAGCCAAGGTCGAGCACCCGGGCGGCCGGGGTCTCCCGGACGACGGAGAGAAAGAAGTCGTCTTCTCGCGACCACGGGCACTCGGCGTCGTAGACCGCCACGAGGCGGGAGTCGCGGAACTCGGCGTGTCGCACGGGCGGATCGTAGCCCTTGCTCAGCTCGGGTCGCCGGCGGTCAGCTCGGCGCGGAGCATCGAGAAGATCACCTGGTCGTGCCACTGCCCGCCGCGCCACTGCGCGGAGCGCAGCACGCCCTCGTGCACGAAGCCGGCCTTCTCCAGGGCACGCTGCTCGGCGAGGTTGGCGCAGTCGGTCCAGGCCTGGATGCGTTCGGCCCTGGTGTGGTCGAAGAGGTACTCGGCCAGCAGCCGCTGGGCCCGGGTTCCGATGCCACGGCCGTGTGCGGCGGGTATCAGGCCGATCGCCAGGGTCCAGCAGGCGGAGGTGTCGGGCCGCCCCCAGCTGCCGGGGAACCACTCGACCCGGCCCACCGTCACCTCCTTCTCGGCGACGCTGAGCACCCCGCCCTCGGGGCCGAGCAGGCCGGTCTCGGCGAAGCGGCGGCGCAGGCCGGCCGGCGAGTGGAAGCCGAACCACTGGTAGGGGCCGGCACCCTGCGGTCCGCTGAACTCCTGCTCGAACAGATCGAGATCGTCGGCGGTGACGGGGCGCAGCGTGATCTCATCGGGCATGCAACGGCTCCTGATCCTCTGGCCACACGGTTCGATGCCGCATGACCGGTGTGGGCAACGGGCTCTGACCCTCCCACACCTCGAACCGCACCCGGGTGGCCGGGGTGTCGCTGCCCGCTTCCACGGGCGAGCGCTCCGCCCGGCGCCCCCGCACGGAGCGAGGTCGAGGGGCCCGGCCGTACCCGGACCCGGGCCGGGTGCGCGCGCTCGCAGGCTGAGCCTGCGAGCGGCGGCGACCGGGGCCCGGGCGGTGTTCAGTCGGCGAGGGCGCCCATCGGGTCCCACGCGGGCAGCACGATCGGCGGCTGGTCGAGGGCGGCGACCAGCTCCGGGGGCAGCGCGGAGCGGCGCACGGCGATCTCGAAGACGTGCTCGCCGAACCACGAATCGTTCATGGTCCAGAAGCCCTTGTCGGCCTTCTCCTCGCCCCAGCTGTTCTCCACCCGCCAGCGGCGCGGGCTGCCGTCCAGCACGTCGACGCCGGTGAGCAGCATCGCGTGGGTCATGCTCGTCTCGTGGTGGAGCAGCCGGGCGGCCTTGTCCATGGTGAAGGCGGTGTCGTAGACGGCCGCGTAGTCGAAGAGGGCGGCGTCCCAGACGCCGGCGTCCGCGCGCATCATCTTCGTCACGTCGCAGCCGAACCAGACCGGTTCGCCGCCGACGATCGACTCCATGGCCAGCCGCTTCAGCAGCTCCATCCGCACGTTGAGGTAGACCACCGGCGGGGCGTCGACGACGTTGCCCAGGTACTCGACGGTGAAGGTGCGGCCCACCGGGCTCGACTCGCGCGGGTCGTGCACCAGGCAGACGTACTCCTCCAGCGGGAGCTGCACGTACGAGGCGGCGAACTCCGCCGGGGTGAGCCAGCCGTCGCGGTGGAACTCCTTGTCCTTGTCCTCCCACTGCCACAGGAAGCGCTGCGGCGGCGTGCCGAGGTGGATGCTGATCACCCGGTGGACGGCGGCCAGGATCTCCCGCTTGGTCTTGCGCTGCGCCTCGACCCCTTCGCCGGCCTGCCCGCGCAGGTCACGGGCGCCCTGGCGGAGCAGGGTGCGCAGCGCGCGGTTCATCGCCCGGGTCGAGGAGGAGCTGATGCTCTCCGGCATCGCCGACTTGGGCACCAGGCCGTGCTTGGCGACCAGCGCCACGAACATGTTCCACTGGCCCCCGTCGCTGATCGGCTCCTCCAGCAGGTGCGCCACGGTGCGGTCGTCCACGTCGCGGTCCGTGGTCTCGATGACCGCCTCGAGGAAGTGGTTCGCCCGCTCGAACTTGTCCCACCAGAGCAGGTGGTTCTGGGAGAACTCGAAGTCCTTCACGCCCAGCTTCTGCGCGGCCCCGACGCGCAGCAGGTTGAGCCCGGCGAACATCCAGCAGCGCCCGCTCTGCTTCTGGTTGGTGGCCTTCCAGTCGTCCAGGTGGTGGGAGACCGAGTGGTCGATGGCGGTGAGGATCCGCCGGTCCAGCGCCACGTCGTCCACCGGTGTCTGCGTGACGGCGTTCTGCATCAGCCGGTTCGCCGGGCGGCCGGCGAACTCCTCCTCGAACGCGTGGAGCTGAGCGGGCGTCAAACTGCGGTCCATCGCCTCGTGAGAGCGATCGTTTCCTATGGTCACAGCGGTCTTCCTCCGGTTCCCGGTGGTTCGTTCGAGGAGCGCTCCCTCACCGTTGCACGACCGTTCGGCCGTAGTCAACGGAGTTGGACGGGGGCAGTGGGGCTGCCCGTCGACCATGCGGCCGGTGCCTGTCCCCGGCAGCGCACGGAGGTGGTCGCGTCCGCTGCGGACCGTGACGGCGAGCGTCCCGGTCCCCGCGGGGATGGCGGGGCCGGGACGGGGGCGGAGTGTGCCGGCGGGCTCAGCTGTTGCGCAGCACCTCCGCCAGGTACATCCCGCAGCCGGCGTTCTGGATGCCGGTGGCAGCGACCCAGTAGCCGGGCGGGGTGGGCGAGTCGGCGCAGGCGGTGATGCCGTTGTAGACGGTGCTCAGCCGGCCGCCCAGGTACATGCCGCAGGAGCTGATCTGGTAGTTCGCGGTGATCACGTAGCCGGCGGGAACGGGCGAGTTGCCGCAGAACTGCATGCCGTTGGAGGCGGCGTTGATGTTGGCGGCCAGGTAGATGCCGCAGGCCGCGTTCTGGTAGTTCGCGGTGATCGCGTAACCGGCCGGGATGGGCGAGTTGCCGCAGATCTGCATGCCGTTGGAGATGGTGTGCAGCACCTCGGCGTAGTCCTGGGCGCAGGCGCTGTTCGGCCCCTCGCTGGTGATCGCGAAGCCCGTCGGGATGGGCGAGTTGCCGCAGATCTGGATGCCGTTGGTGGCGGTGGTGATCCGTCCGGCCTGGTAGGGGCCGCAGCTGCTGGTGGTGAAGTTGGAGGTGATCACGTAGGGGCTGGGGACCGGGCCGTTCTCGCAGATCTGCAGCCCGTTGGACGGGGGCTGGATGGTCTCGGTCAGGTAGCCGCCGGTACAGCTGCTGGTCAGGGTCTCCGAGACGATCACGTAGCCGGGCGGCACCGGGACGCTGCCGCACACCGAGGCGGCCTGGGCGGCGCCGGCGAAGAAGACCACCCCGC
This sequence comes from Kitasatospora sp. NBC_01302, assembly GCF_035976515.1. NCBI lineage: Bacteria > Bacillati > Actinomycetota > Actinomycetes > Kitasatosporales > Streptomycetaceae > Kitasatospora > Kitasatospora sp. NBC_01302. The sequence goes on along the minus strand of NZ_CP108404.1, from coordinate 469,945 downwards.
CGGCCAGCAGGGTGAGAGCGGACAGCAGTCGGCCCAGCCACATGCCGATGGATTTCAGGGACTTCACGGACCTTATGGATTGCATGGGAACCCTCGTTCTCGCGTTCGCTTGGCTGTGCGCGACGCTAGCGACGGTGCCCGGGGGCGCGCCGCCACCTGTTCGGGGGGCTTGAGCCGGGCCGGCGCGCCACCGGGCGTTTCGCAGGGCAGAGGCTCAGCGGTGCAGCGCGTCCAGCCCGTCCTCGCGGACCCGGTGGGCCAGGTCGGTCTTGGTGTACGTGGGTCGCCCCGCCTGCTGGTACTTGGCCTTGACCCGGTCCAGGTAGTCCTTGGCGGTGTTGGGGGTGATGCCGGCCCGGCGGGCGGCGGACTTGAGGGTGAGTCCGGAGGCGTAGTCGAGCAGCACCTGGAGTTCGCGCGGGGCGAGCCGGGGGCGGTCGGGGTGGTCGTCGTGGGCGCAGGCGAAGGCGAGCTCGGGGGAGTGGGCGCTGCCGCCGGCGGCGATCTGCTCGATCGCGGCGACCAGGGCGGGCAGGTCGTTGTCCTTGGTCAGGTAGCCGTCGGCGCCGGCGGTGAGGGCGGCCAGGATCCGGTGGCGGTCCGGCACCGTGCTGATCACCAGGACCCGGCTGCCCGCCGCGCGCAGCCGGCGGATGTTCTGAGCCGGCAGCGAGCCGTCCCGCAGCACGAGGTCGAGCAGCACCACGTCGGCGGGAGGCGCCGGCGGCGCCGGTCGCGCCGGGGCCTGGTCCAGCAGCCCGGAGACCGTGGCGGCGACCGCGGCCACCCGCAGGCCCGGCACCTGGCGCAGCCAGCAGCGCATGCCGTCCAGCAGCATCCGGTCGTCGTCCACCACCGCGACCGTGATCACGCGGGCCACCGCAGCTCCACGCAGGTGCCCTCGCCCGGTGCGCTGTCGACGGCGGCCAGGCCGCCGGCCTCGCGCAGCCGGGCGTGCACCGAGCGGCGCAGTCCGAAGCCGGCGCCGGTGCGCGACGGGTCGAAGCCGCTGCCCTGGTCGGCCACGGTGATCCGGACCCCGCCGCCCGTTGCTCCGGTGGCGGTGAGGTAGGCGCGGCGGGTCCCGGCGTGGCGGATCACGTTGGTGAGTGCCTCGCCGGTCGCGGCGGCCAGTGCGGTGGCCACCTCGCCGGGCAGTTCGGGCAGCGCCCGGTACTGGGTGGTGACGGTCAGTCCCAGGTCCTCGGCGGAGCGGACCGTCCGTTCGAGGGCGGCGCCGATCCCGGGGTCCTCCCGGAGGCCGGGCAGCGGGCCCTCGGGCTCCTCGCCGCGCTGGATCAGCCGGCGCAGGTAGGCGGCGTCCCGGGCGCAGCGCTCCCGGACCCCGGTGGCGTTGGCGTCCACCCCGCCGGTGGCGATCACGGTGAGGGTGGCGAGCACGGTGTCGTGCAGGGCGCGGTGGTGGTCCAGGCGCTCGGCGTACCGGGCGCGTTCGGCCTCGGCGGCCAGCGCCCGCCGGGTGGCGGCGTCGAGCAGCCGGCCCTCGCGGCGCAGGTACCACCAGAAGACCAGGGCGAGTGCGGCGGAGGAGGCGAGCGCGTTGAGGTCGCCGCCGAGGATCGCCGGTGTGGAGTGGGCCAGGTGATGCCAGCTCAGGTGAACGAAGCTCAGCAACAGCAGCGCGCCGACCAGTCGGCGCCCCGAACAGGCGACGGCCGCGGTGGCGCCCGCGGAGCCGCCGAGCAGCAGCACCCAGGCGGCCCGGTCGCGTGCGCCGCCCGTGCCGCCCAGCGCGAGCGCCGCGAGCGGGAGCAGGCAGCCGCTGACCACGACGTCCAGCCAGACGAGCCGCTGGTCCAGGGCGCCGGTGCGCAGCGCCCCGCCGTGCACCATAACGGTGCAGGTCACGGCGGTGGCGAGGATGGCCCAGGCGGCGGGCTGGGTCCGCTGGTGCTGGGCCACGAACGAGGAAGCCGCCGGTCAGATGGCTGACCCGGTAGAGGCCGGTGGCCAGGATCATGAACGACCGGGCCCGGTGGAGCCCTGATTCGGAGTAAGGCAACCGCTGCACGTTCATACCTTACGGCGAGCATCAGCCAGAATGAATCGTCTGCGTGCGATCGCCGGCCGGCAGCGATGCCGCCGCGCGCGACCGACCCCGGACCGGTGTGCCGTGGTGCGGATCGGTCCGGGGCCAGTGGTGCGCGGGTCTGTCCGAGGCGGGGGCCGAGGCGGTGCCTCGGACGGTGGCTCAGGCGGTGGCGAGCTGCTGGAGCTTGCTGATGTCGATCACGTTGTCGGCCGGCGGTGCCTGGACGTTGACGGGGACGCCGAAGTTGCTGAAGACCATGTGGTCACCGGAGTCGGAGATCGCCTGGAGCGGGTAGGGCTGGCCCTGGGCGGCGACCCAGACGTCGGTCTTGCTGCCGTCGCTGCTGTCGGTGACGTGCAGGACGAGGGTGGGCTGCCCGTTCAGGGTGTCGGAGCTGCCCTTGGTGACCGAGGAGTTGCCCGTCGTCATCTCACTGGTGAGCTGGGTGAGATCGCAGAAGTCCGCCATGTCCTTGAGGTCGGAGTCGCTCGTCACACCGGTGAGCCAGCGGCCCTTGAAGAGCTCGGCCGCCTGGGCGCCGTGGGCTCCGCCGATGGTGGTCCAGAACTTCGTGTCCGGCTTCATCCAGACCGTCTGCCCGGCACGGACGATGTCGCTGGAGCCCTTGGAGCCCAGGCTGATGTTGCCGGTGCAGTTTCCCTGGGTGTCGAGCGACAGGCTCATGGCGAGGGCCTCGCCGGCGTCGGTGCCCTTCATGTCGATCTTGACCGCCTTGGCCGCCTTCAGGGCCGTGGTGGCCTGCTGGAGGACCTGGGTGCCGGACAACGCCGACAGGTCGGCGGGCCCGGACGGCGACGGCGAAGCGGAAGCGGACGGTGCAGCCGAACTGGCGATCGCAGGTGTCGAGGCCGGTGCCGGCGCGGCGGACTTGGCGGCGCCCTTGTCGGAACCGCAGGCCGTGAGGCCGAGTGTGAGCGCCGTGCAGGCGAGAGCGATCTTGAAGGAGGGGCTGGTACGCACGAGTCTACTTTCAAGCAGGTGGTGGCCGAGGGAGCCACACAAACTGGCTGGAAAGCTACCAGGGCGGGCCGAGGAAATTCTCATCGGACCATCCGTCACGTCGCCGGTAGGCCGACATCACCGGGCCCGGACTCAGCCCCCGGCCAGTGAGCCGGCCGCTGCCTGGGCCACCGACTGCACCAGGGAGATCCCGTCCGACTCGCTCTGATTGCCGTCCGAGAGCGCCGCGATCAGCAGTTCGTGCCCGTTCCGCTGGACCGTCCCGATGCTGTTGATCACCCACAGGCCGGTGTCCGACCGCGGCAGCCAGCCGTTCTTCACCGCGTAGTCGCTGCCGCTCGCCGCCGCGCTCACGCCCCACCGCTGGTCGCTCTCCACCTGGTCGAGCAGCCCCTGGAGGTAGCTGCGCGAGGCGGCCGAGAGGAGGGAGTCGCCGGTGAAGACCTGGCGCAGCAGCCGCACCTGGTCGTCGGCGGTGGTCGAGGTGAGGCCCCAGTAGCCGTCCGTGCCGCCCGAGGTGGCGGTCAGCCCGAACCGGGCGTTCGCCGCGTTCAGGCCGCTGTCCTGGCCGATCTCGTTCCACAGGGCGGTCGCGGAGTCGTTGTCGCTGTTCTCGATCATCGCGGTGGCGAGGCTCTGCTGCGCGGCGGTCAGCGTGGCGCCCTGGTCCTGGGCCTGGAGCAGCAGCGTGGCCAGGATGTCCACCTTGACGATGCTGGCGGTGGCGAAGCCGTGCCCGGGTGCGCCGTAGCTGAGCGACTGTCCGGTGCTCAGGTCGGTGACCGAGACCGAGACGGCGCCGCCGGCCTGGGCGACGGCGCTGCTCAGCGCGGCGTCAGCGACCGGGGCGACCGGGGCGACCGGGGCGGCGGGTGTGGTGGGTGCGGTGGGCGAGGCGGGGGTGGTCGCGCTGACCGGAGCGGTGGGGGCGGTCGGGCCGGCCGGGGCGCTCGTCGAGGGCTGTGCCGACGGTGGCGTCGAGGGCTGCGTCGAGGGCTGCGCCGACGGTGGCGTCGAAGGCCCGGCGGAGGGCTTCGCAGGCACGGACGCGGGCACCGACGGGCGCGCGGAGGCGGGGGAGGAGGTCGAGTCGGCCACGGCGGACATTCTCGGGCGACTCTCGGCAGAACGGAAATGCCCTTGCAACGGCGCGGAGATGAGCGCCGCGGCGGCGAGGACGCTGACCGGGCTCAGCCACCTCGGCAGGGAGACACTTCGCATCGACATGCCCACGACGCTAGGCAGCGCCGCTTTGAGCAGTCTGAGGGCAGCATGGGCATTTCCTCACACTTGGACCTGACCGGCCGCCAGAAGGATCAGGTTCCGGGCCTCCTCGCAACTCCTGGGCGGTATCGCCATAATCGGCTGACCGGATCCTGACGGGACCCGTCGAGCTCCACGACCGCCCGAGGAGGACGGATGACGTTACGCGACGAGCTCGTGGCCCGCGCGGTCGCGCTGCAGCCGCTGCTGCGCGAGCACGCCGCCAGGACCGAGGCCGACCGGCGGGTGCCGCAGGAGGTGGTCGAGGCGATCACCCGGGGGGGCCTGTTCCGGCTCGGCACCCCCCGTCGCTACGGCGGCCACGAGGCCGGGATGCGCACCCTGCTGGAGGTCTCCGCGGCCCTGGCGGAGGGCGACGGGTCCATCTCCTGGGTGGTCAGCCTGGTCAACGCCTGCACCTGGGTGGCCGGCCTGTTCCCGGTCCAGGCCCAGGACGACGTCTTCGGGGCGGATCCGGACGCCCGGGTGACCGGGGTGCTCGCCCCCACCGCCACCGCGCTCGCGGTCGACGGCGGCGGTTGGCGGGTCAGCGGCCGCTGGTACTACAACTCCGGCTCCTGGCAGGCGACCTGGGCCGTGCTCGGGGTCCCGCTTACCGACGCCGCCGGCGAGGTCGTCGACCAGGCCGTGGTCCTGGTGCCGCGCGAGGACCTCCAGGTGGAGGACACCTGGTTCGTCGCGGGCATGAAGGGGACGGCGAGCAACTGCCTGGTGGCGTCCGAGGTCTTCGTTCCGGCGCACCGGGTGCTGTCGGTGCCCGCGGCGGTCGCGGGCGAGTTCGCCACCGAGCAGAAGGACGAGCCGTTCTACCGCTCCGGCTTCGTGCCGGTCCTCGCGCTCACCCTGGTCGGCCCCCAACTGGGCCTGGGCAAGGCGGCACTGGACCACGTGCTGGCGAACGCCGCCCGCAAGCCCGTCGCGAACACGGTCTACGGGACGCAGGCCGAGTCGGTCGCCCTCCAGCTGAAGCTCGCCGAGGCGGCGCTGAAGGTCGAGACCGCGCGGCTGCACGCGGAGCGGACCGCCGACGCGATCGACCGGGCCGCCGCGCAGGGCGGCTACCCGGACCCGGCCGAGCGCGCCCACTTCCGCGCGGCCACCGCCTGGGCGGTGCAGAACACCCTGGAGGCCATCACCATCCTGCTCGACGTCCACGGCGCCGGCGCCTTCGCCGAGACCAGCCCCCTGCAGCGGATCTGGCGCGACGCCAACACCGCGGGCCGCCACGCGCTCGCCGTCCCCACCGTCGGCTACGAGGTCTACGGCAAGTCCCTGCTCGGCATCGACGACACCATCACCCCCCTCGTGTGACCCCACTCTCCTCAGGAGCCCCCGCCATGCGCATCGCCAACCTCGACAACCGCCTGGTCCTGCTGACCGACGACGCCTCGGCCGTCGACGTCGAACGGGCCAGCGAAGGCCGCTTCTCCAGCGACCCGCAGCAGGTCTACGCCCAGTGGGCCGCGTTCCGCGCCTGGGCCGCGCAGGCCCGGTTGCCCGAGGGCACCCCGTTCGACGCCGCCGCGCTGGGCTCCCCGGCCCCGCGTCCCGGACAGCTCCTCGGCATCGGCCTCAACTACCGCGCCCACGCCGACGAGACGGGCTTCACCGTTCCGGACACGCTGCCGCCGGTGTTCACCAAGTTCGTCTCCAGCATCACCGGACCGGTCACCCGGGTCCGGCTGCCCGAGGGCGGCCACACGGACTGGGAGGTCGAACTCGTCGTCGTCATCGGCGCCCAGGCCCGCCAGGTCGGCGCCGAGTCCGCCTGGCAGCACGTCGCGGGCCTGACCGCCGGTCAGGACCTGTCCGAGCGCATTACCCAGATGGCCGGCCCCGTACCGCAGTTCAGCCTCGGGAAGTCCTTCCCCGGCTTCACCCCGATGGGTCCGTGCCTGGTCACCCCGGACGAGTTCGCCGACCCCGACGACCTGGAGCTCGGCTGCGCCGTCAACGGGGAGAGCGTCCAGAAGGGCCGCACCCGGGACCTGATCTTCTCCGTGCCCGCGCTCGTCGCCAAGCTCTCCGCCATCCTCACGCTCCAGCCCGGCGACGTCATCTTCACCGGCACCCCGGCCGGTGTCGGCCTCGGCCGCACCCCGCAGCGGTTCCTGGCCGACGGCGACGAACTCGTCAGCCGGATCAAGGGCATCGGCGAGCTGCGGCAGACCTTCCACCACTGAACGCGGCACCGCACCACCACCGTTACAGGAAGCACCGTTCAGTGAGTACTACGCCGACCTGGACTGCATCCGCGAGGACCAGCTGTGGACGCCGGAGGTCTTCGAGGGGGCCCGGAGCATGTACAGCTGGGGTCCGCCGCCCCCGCCCTCCTTTCTCGCCCCCGAGGACCTGGCCGACCTGATGACCGGCTCGCACACCTGACCCCCGGCCCCGTCCCCGCCCGCAGTCGGCCCCCGACCGGCCTGCGGCGTGCGCGAGTACGCCGAGGAGCATCCCGAGCTGTTCACCGCGTGACGCCTTCCGCACGAGGGGCTCAGCCCGGGAGTTCGCCGCTGGTCCGCCTCGGCCAGATGCTGCCCCACGCGCCGGCCCCGCCCGTGTCCCGGCCCAGGCGCCGGTAGCCGGCGCCCACCGCCAGGGCGGCGGCGACCGACACCAGCCCGCCGACGGCGAGTCCGGCGCGGGCGCCGGAGTGCTGGGAGAGCCAGCCGATGAACGGCGCCACCAGCGGGGTCGTGCCGAGCGAGGCGAGTGCGTAGCCGCTCATCACGCGCCCGCGCATCGCGTCGGCGCTGCCGAGCTGGAGACGGGTCCTGGCGGCGTTCATCAGCAGGAGCATGGTCGCCCCGGTCGGCACGAGCAGGAGCAGGAAGGACGGGTAGGAGGGCATCAGGGCGGTCGCCGTCTCCAGCAGACCGAAGGCGATCCCGAAGGCCACCAGATCGTGCCGGGTGGCCGGCCGTCGCGAGGCCGCGGCCAGCGAACCGGCGACCGCGCCCAGGGCCAGTGCGGTGGGGCCCAGGCCGAAGGTTCCGGCCCGGGCGTGGAACGCCTTGGTCGCCATCAGCGCGGTGGTGATCTGGAAGTTCATGCCGAAGCCGGCGGCGAAGGCGACGAGGAGCAGCGGCAGGCCGAGGTCCGGGCGGTCGCGGACGTAGCGCAGCCCCTCCCGCAGCCCGCCGCCGCCGGCTCCGGGGGCGGTGCGGGTGTGCAGGGTGCCGGCCTTCGTGCGCAGCAGGACGGCGAGGACGACGGCGTAGGACAGGGCGTTGAGGAGGAAGGCGGGGCCGATGCCGAAGAGCCCGATGACCGGCCCGGCCAGCGCCGGGCCGGTCATCCGGGCGAGGTTGAAGGCGGTGCTGTTCAGCGCCAGCGCGTTGGGCAGGTCGTCCGCGCCGACGGCTTCGGCGATGAACACCTGCTGGGTCGGCTGGTCGACGGCCAGGGTCAGGCCCACGGCCAGGGCCAGGGCGTAGACGCTGCCCAGCGTCACGGTGCCGCTGACGGTGAGCAGTCCCAGGGTCAGCGCCAGCGAGCCCAGGGTGGCCTGGGTGATGAGCAGGATCCGGCGTCTGGGGTAGCGGTCGGCGAGGACCCCGCCGTAGGCGCCGAGCAGCAGCAGCGGCAGGAACTGCAGGGCCGTGGTGATGCCGAGGACCGTCCCGTCGCCGTGGGTCAGCTTGAGGACGAGCCAGTCCTGGGCGACCCGCTGTATCCACGTACCGGTGTTCGACACCGCCTGGCCGGTCGCGTAGCGCCGGAAGTTCGGATTGCGCAGGGCTCCGTGCAGCAGTCCGGGCCGTCGCGTGCCGGAGTGCGGTCGTGCTGGTGCGTTGCGGCCGATGGGCCGTCCCCATGTGGGCAAGTCCCCGTCCTCCACTGAGGGCCATGGCGAACACGAGTCTCCCGGCCGGGGCGTGCCTGACCTGGGCAGTGACGTGACGATGGCAGTGGCGGGTGTCCTTCGTCGTCCCGTCGACACCCGGGTCCTCCGTGTTGTATCAGGCCCTCCGGTAGCACCATGGGATCTTCATACTTACGCGGCGTGCCGCTGCGGCACTCGCGACGTCCGACGCCGCGTCGGACGCCGAGCGGCGTGTCGCCCACTGGTGCCGCGCCGGCCCCCGGCTGACACTGGGTCGGCCCGGCGCCGATCGCGCCCCGGGCCCGACCGGCGGATCGACGGACGGCGACGGACAAGCGACGGACAGGTGGTGCACAGTGGCGAGCAGTGTGGCCGAGCAGATGGTCGAGGTGCTCCGGCAGGCGGGCGTGGAACGCGTCTACGGCGTGGTGGGCGACAGCCTGAACCCCGTGGTGGACGCGATCCGCCGCACCGAGGGGATCTCCTGGGTGCACGTGCGCAACGAGGAGGCGGGCGCCTTCGCAGCCGCGGCGGAGGCCGAACTGACCGGGCGGCTCGCCGTCTGCGCCGGATCCTGCGGCCCCGGGAACACGCACCTGATCCAGGGCCTCTACGACGCCCAGCGCAGCGGCCTGCCCGTGCTCGCGCTCGCTTCGCACATCCCGTCCGCGCAGATCGGCACCGGGTTCTTCCAGGAGACCCACCCCGAACGGGTCTTCGTCGACTGCAGCGGGTTCTGCGAGATGGTCTCCAGCCCGGCGCAGCTGCCCCGGATCCTGCGGGTGGCGGTGCAGCACGCGCTCGGCGCGCGCGGCGTCTCCGTCCTGGTCTTCCCCGGCGACGTGGCCGCGCTGCCCGCGGCCCGCCCCACCGGCAGCGGCGCGTTCCTGACCGAGCGCGGCGTGCTGACCCCGCCACCGGCGCAAGTGGCCGAGCTGGCCGGCCTGCTGAACGGCGCCGACAAGGTCGCGCTCTTCGCCGGCGCGGGCGTGCGCGGGGCGCACCCCGAGGTGATGGAGCTGGCCGGCGCCCTGCTCGCCCCGGTGGGGCACTCGCTGCGCGGCAAGGAGTGGATCCAGTTCGACAACCCCTACGACGTCGGGATGAGCGGGCTGCTCGGCTACGGCGCCTGCCACGAGGCGCTGCACGAAGCGGACCTGGTGCTGCTGCTCGGCACCGACTTCCCGTACGACTCCTTCCTGCCGCAGGCCCGCACCGTGCAGATCGACCACGACGCGACCAGGCTCGGACGCCGCACGCCGCTGGAGCTCGCGGTGCACGGCGACGTGGCCGCCACGCTGCGGGCGGTGCTGCCCGCGCTGCGGCCCAGGTCCGACCGGAGCTTCCTGGACGGGCTGCTGGCCAAGCACCTCAAGGCGCTGGAGTCGGTGGTCGGCGCGTACACCAAGGACATCGCCGAACACCTGCCGATCCACCCGGAGTACGTGGCCTCGGTCCTGGACGAAGTGGCTGCCGCGGACGCGGTCTTCACCGTCGACACCGGCATGAACAACGTCTGGGCGGCCCGCTACCTGACCCCGAACGGGCGCCGCCGGGTGATCGGCTCCTTCCTGCACGGCTCGATGGCCAACGCGCTGCCGCACGCCATCGGCGCCCAACTCGCCGAGCCCGGGCGTCAGGTGGTCTCGATGTCCGGCGACGGCGGGATCGGGATGCTGCTGGGCGAGCTGCTGACGCTGAGCAAGTACCAGCTGCCGGTGAAGACCGTGGTCTTCAACAACGGCGCGCTCGGCATGATCAAGCTGGAGATGCTGGTGAGCGGCTACCCCGAGGCGGAGATCGACAACGGCGCGGTCGACTACGCGGCCATCGCCCAGGCGGCCGGGGTGCGCGGCTGGCGGGTCACCGAGCCGCGGCGGGTGCGCGAGGTACTGGCGCAGGCCCTGGCACACCCCGGGCCGGCCCTGGTGGACGTGGTGACCGACCCGAACGCGCTCTCCATCCCGCCGCACATCACAGCCGCCCAGCTGAAGGGATTCGCGCTCGCGGCGGGGCGCACCGTACTGGCGGGCGGGGTGGGCCGGATGGTCGACCTGGCGCGCAGCAACCTGCGCAACATCCCGCGCCCCTGAGCGGGGGTGCCGGGCCGCCTGCCGGGCGGGGGAGGGGCGGTCAACCGCCACGGGGGCCGAACGGTGGACGCCGCCGGGCGGGCGGAGCGCCAGGCTGGGAGTCGACGGAGCTGGTCGTGGTCGCGGACCGCGAACCGGATCCGCCTTCCTCCACCGACTCCGCGCGGTGCTGCCCGCCGCCCCGGGCCCGGCCGTGCCGTGACACGGCCGTCCGGGACGCGGCGCAGCACCGCTCCCCGAGAGGAGTTCACCCATGCGCAACACGCACAGGACGACGCGGTTCGCCGCCGCGGGCGTGGCCGGCGTTGCGGCGGCAGCCACCCTGGGCCTGGCCGGCACCGCGTCCGCGACGACCAGCGCCCGGACCAGGTACGTGCAGACCGCCAACGGGCAGGACCAACCCGCGGGCCAGGCCGGCAGCACCTCCGGGCCCACCAACGCCCAGACCAGGTACGTGCAGCTGCCCGACGGGCGCTACGTGGCCGTGGGCCAGGGCGGCAACCAGGCCCCGGCCACCAACGGGGTGCACTGCGCACCGCGCCCGCACCCCGGCCCGCATGGGCACCCCTGCCCGGGCCCGCACGGCCTGCCGCGGTGGATGCACGGCGCCCCGGCGGTGCCGAAGAGCTCCGCCGCCAAGCCGGCCCCGAAGCCCGCTGCGCACGCCGCCGCCGTCACGCACGCCGCGGTCACGCACGCTGCCATCACGGCCAAGCCGTCCGTGAAGTCGGTCCAGGCCTGGCACCAGTTCCACGTCACCGGGACCACCAGCGGCATCGCACCGGGCAGCACGATCACCCTGCAGCAGAAGCAGCACGGCAGGTTCGTGCCCCTGCCCGCCTCGATGCACACCAACCACCACGGCGCCTACCAGCTGAGGGTGGAGCTGGGCATCAAGGGGCTCAACGACCTGCGCATCGTCAGCGGCCACGTCGCCTCCCCGGTCTTCACCGTGTTCGTGCGCTGACCCCCCCCACCCGACACCCCCGCACGCGGTGTCCGGCCCGCACGGGCCGGACACCGCACGTCGACGGAGGCCTGCGTCCGGGACCCCGACCTTCGCATCGGCGCCGCCGAGTCCCGACGCCCACCGCCCGCCTCTGCCCGACCACCGAGGCAGCCACCTGAGGCCGCCCGTCAGCCCGATGCTGTCAGGTAGCCGCGGGAGAACCCGGCGGCGACGGCGGCCGCCCGGTCGCTGACGCCGAGTTTCGCGTACACGTGCAGCAGGTGCGTCTTGACCGTCGCCTCGCTGATGAACAGCTTCTGCGCCGCCTCGCGGTTCGTCGAGCCCCTGGCGACCAGCCCGAGGACCTCCAGCTCACGCTGCGACAGCGGCGCGGAGGCGGGCCTGCGCAGCTGCCCCATGAGGCGGGTCGCGACAGTGGGGGAGAGCACCGCCCGCCCCTGCGAGGCCGCCTCCACCGCGCGGAACAGCTCCTCCCTCGGCGCGTCCTTCAGCAGGTAGCCGGTGGCGCCCGCCTCGATGGCCGGCACCACATCGCTGTCGGTGTCGTACGTGGTGAGGACCAGCACCCGCGCCGGTACATCGCGTTCTGCCAGTTCCTTGATGGCGGCGACCCCGTCGGTCCTCGGCATCCGCAGATCCATCAGGATCACGTCGGGCCGCAGGCGCTCCCCGGCGGCGACGGCCTCCGCGCCGTCAGCGGCCTCGCCGAGCACCTCGAAGCGGGGGTCGGCACTGAACATGCCCCGCAGCCCGTCCCGTACCACCGGGTGATCATCGACGATCAACAGCCTGATCAATTCCCACCTCCCGCGGGGATGGCCGGTACGGTCGCTGAGATCGCCGTGCCGCCCCCTGGTTCCGACTCGACGGCCAACCGCCCCGCGAGGCGCTGCACCCGCTGCCGCATACCGGCGAGTCCGAAGCCCCCGTTCGTGGAACCGTTGGCCCGCTTGGTGTTCGGCTCGAAGCCCACCCCGTCGTCCCGCACGTCGAGGGTGACCAGGTCCTCCATGTAGGACAGGGTCAGGCCGACCCGGCCGGCTCGCGCGTGCTTGGCCACGTTGGCGAGTGCCTCCTGCGCGGTCCGCAGCAGCGCCACCTCGATGTCGGGGTGCATCGGCCGGGCGTCGCCGGTGGTGGTCAGCACGGCGTCGATCCGGTGGAGCGCCGACCAGCGCCTGGTCACCTCGCCGATCGCGTCCGGGAGCCGGGCCTCGGCGAGCACCGTCGGCTCGACCGCGTGGACCGTCCGGCGGGCCTCGGCGAGGCTCTCGCGGGCCAGGTTCGTCGCGTTCGTCATGTGCCGGTGCAACCTTGACGGCTCGTCCAGCGCCTGCTCGCCGGCCTGCAGCTGGGTGAGGATGCCGGCCAGGCCCTGGGCGAGCGTGTCGTGGATCTCCCGTGCCATCCGCTGCCGCTCGTCCAGCACCCCGGCCTCGCGGGCCCGGACCATCAGCTGGGCGTGCAGGCCGGCGTTCTCCGCCAGTGCGGCCTCCAGCTTGAGGTTGGCCTCGCGCAACTCGACGAGCGCCTGCTTCTGCTTGCCGTTGCGGTGGTCGGCCATCTCGACGAAGTAGGAGAGCACCCCGGCCAGCAGCGAGGAGATCAGGCCGACGGCCAACCACGCCCACCACAGGTGGGCGTGGTCGATCCCGGCCACCCCGCCCATGAAGGCCACCGCCGAGATCATCGCCGTGACGGCGACGCCGACGTAGCGCCGGCGGCCCGTCAGACGCTGGAACGCCTGGGGGTAGCCGACGAAGGCGAACAGGCCGTACCAGGGCGCGATCGCCACCAGGCCTGCGGCCAGCGCCATCAGTCCGGCGTAGTACAGACCCGTCGGTGAACTCACCGAGCCCGGTGAGCGGTTCCGGCGCCACTCCGGGCGGAGCGGGTGGAACCAGAGCATCCAGAGCGCGGCCGCAATCGACAGCCCCAGCACCGTCGAGAAGTGCTCCGGCGTCCTCCGGATCAGCTGCAGCAGCGTGATCGTGACGCTGATCGCCAGCAGGACGTACGGCAGGACCTTGAAGGTCGCCGCCTCCTTGCGCTCCCAGCGGTCGAACTCCTCACGCAGCTCGGCCTCGATGCTCACCAGCTACTCCCAGCGGAAGTATCGTGCAGCCAGCCCGCCGGCCACGATCGTCCACCCCAGCAGGACGGCCAGGTACGGCAGTTGCGGCCAGTGACCAGCGGTGGTGTCCTGCAATGATTGCACGCCGGCGCCGAGCGGCGTCAAGTCGCTGATCGTCCGCAGGGCGTCGTTCATCCTGGCGCGCGGCAGCCAGAGGCCGGCGAAGAACACGAGAGGGAAGAACACGAGGGAACCGATCGCGCCGGCGCTCCTGCCGGTCGGCGCGAGCGAGGCGACGAGCAGACCGATCGCGAACATCGCCAGCGCCACCAGCAGGAAGGTGACCAGGAAGCCCGGCAGTTGCCGGGGCAGGCCCACGTCGAACGCCAGCCGGCCGATGACGAGCATGACGACCGTCGTCACCGTGGACAGGACGGTGGCCATCAGCAGCTGCGCGCCGATCATGACCCCCGGCCTGACCGGAGTGGTCCGCATGCGCCGTAGCACGCCCTTCTCCCGGTAGGTGGCGAACAGCTGGGACAGACCGCTCAGCGCGAACAGCGAGATGCCCATCGCGACGATGACCGGCAGGTACACGTCGATCGGTCGCATGGTGCCGAAGGCCGCGCTGGGTTGCCGCATCGACGGGACGCAACCGAGGACGACGAGCAGGATCGGGGCGAACGCGAGCGCGAAGAACACCACGATCGGCTCGCGGAGGAACAGTCGGGTCTCGGTCGCGGTGAGCCGGAGCAGGGGGGACATGGCGGACTCCTCAGGACTCGATGGGGCGGCCGGTGAGCGCGACGAACGCGTCGTCCAGCGAGGTCTGCTCGACCCGCAGGTCGGCCGCGGTGATCTGGTGGCGGGCTAGCACGCTGGTCACGGCGAGCAGCAGGTCTCCCGTGCCCGTCACGACGAGCTGGCTGCCGGCCCGCTCGACGCAGGTGACCTCGGGCAGCACGGTCAGCAGGGCCTGGTCCAGCGGCCCGGACGGCCGGAACCGGACCCGCTGCCGGTCGTCGACCCTGGAGACCAGCCCGGCCGGGGTGTCGATCGCGACGACGCGGCCGGAGTCGATCACGGCCAGCCGGTCGCAGAGCCGTTCCGCCTCCTCCATGAAGTGTGTGACCAGCAGGATCGTCACGCCCCGGTCGCGGATGTGCTCGATGAGACCCCACACGTCGCGGCGCGCCTGCGGATCGAGGCCGGTGGTGAGCTCGTCGAGCACCGCCACCTTCGGGTTGCCGACCAGCGCGAGCGCGATCGACAGCCGCTGCTTCTGCCCGCCGGACAGCCGCCGGAACTGCGTGCCGAGCTTGCTGGTGAGGTCCAGGACCTCGACCAGCTCCCGCCAGTTCGCCGGGCGCCGGTAGAAGGAGCTGTACAGCTCCAGCGCCTCCCCGACCCTGAGCTTGTCGGGCAGCTCGCTCTCCTGGAGCTGCGCGCCGAGCACCTGCCGCAGCTCGCCGTTGTCGCGCTGCGGGTCGATGCCGCAGACCCGGACGATTCCGCCGTCCGGGCTGCGCAACCCTTCGATGCACTCGACGGTCGTGGTCTTGCCGGCCCCGTTGGGGCCCAGGATGCCGAAGATCTCGCCCGGCTCGACGGCGAAGCCGACCCCGTTCAGCACGGTGCTGTCGCCGTAGCGCTTGACGAGGTTCTCCACCTCGATGATTGCCATACGAGGAGCGTGTCAGTGGGCACGGGTGTGCCGAATCGACTGTACGGCTGGGGTTGGGGCGCAGCCCGGTGGATGCCTGCATCAACCGATCGGTGGATGGGGGGAGTCAGTAGCCGGTCATCGGTCGGTCCCCGCCGTCAGCGGTTGAGGAAGGAGTGGCTGTGGCCGAGCCGGGTGAAGCCGCGGCGGGCGTACCACGCGCGCGGCCAGTCGTTCGCGTCCGCGAGGAGGAAGAGCTGCGGGATCCCGGCAGCGGCGGCCAGCGCCAGGCCGGTGGCGAGCAGGGTGTCACCGTGGCCCTGTCCACGGTGCGGCGTGGCCGTGACCAGGTCCTCCAGCTGGGCCAGCCCGGTGGTCCGGTCGAGGTAGAGGTCGGCCCAGGCCGCGATCTGGCCGTCCGGTGCCCGGGCGGCCAGGAAGAGCACCGTGTCGGCGCCGCGCAGCCGGGCGGTGCGGCGCTCGGTGAGCTGCTGGGCGAGGTCCTCGTCCGGGGTCCACTCCTGCTGCTGGCGGAACACCGCCGCTCGCAGCTCGGCCAGCTCGACCGGGTGCGCGGCGCGTGCGGGCAGCGCGTAGCCGGCCGTCTCCCGGGCCATGACCAGCTCGGTGTCCCGCTCGTAGCCGGCCGCCGCCAGCACCGGGGTGGCTCGCGTGCCGAACACCTCGTCGAGCACGGTGATCCGGTACTGCCGACGCGGCCCGAGGCCCTGCACGGCCAGCCCCGGCAGCGCCGCCGGGTCGGCGTCCGAGGCCTCGACGATCAGTTGGTTGTGCTCCTGAGAGCGGGAGAAGCCAGGGTCGCGAACCGCGAAGGCCCCGGACAGCTCGACGAGTTCAGCGGCCTGACGGCGGGCGAAGGCGGCGCGGAAGGCGGTCACGCGCTCAGGCAGATCCGACACCCCGTCATGGTTCACCCGCCCGCTGCCGCAGGCAACAGCTTTTCGCGGCTGCCGCCGGCCGTCTCCCTGACCGGCGGGAACCCGGTGTGCAGGCCACTCGACCGAGCACGGCCCGGCACCGCCCCGGCGGCGCCGCCGGGGCCTGGCGGCACCCCCCACCGCCGGCCGGGGAATCCCGGCGCCGCCCCGGCCGTGGGGACATGCTCGCGCCCCGAGCGCCCCGAGCGCCCCGAGCGCCCCGAGCGCCCCGAGCGCCCCGAGGGCTGCGGGCGGACCGCGGCCGTCGGGGGTTCCGTCACGTCACCCGGTGGTCGGTAGGCCGATCGGGTTGACCGAGGGGAGTTCGGCCCGGCAGCGGGTGGCGATCGGGCGCAGCGCGGCGGCGAGTTGGTCCAGTTCCCGTCGCTGGAAGCCGGCCCAGATGCGGGAGGCGCAGAGGTCGGTGGCGGCCTCCAGGGTGGCGTGCCGGGCCCGGCCCTGGGCACTGATCGTGCCGTCGGGGTTCAGCCACCCGCGCTCGACCAGCCGTGCCGTGGCGGCCTCCCACTCCTCGTCGCTCCAGCCCCTGATCGGCTGGAGCGTCTCGCGCGGGATGTCGAGCGAACAGCGCACGACCAGGGCCTCGCAGCCGTCGAGGCCCTCGGCCACCAGCGCCGCCACGTGGCCGTCGCCCCGGTGCTCGCGCAGCACCGTGGTGGCGTGCCACAGCCGGGCGAGGTGGCCGTCCGGGCGTGGCAGGGCCGCGTTGGCGGCGGCCAGTACCCGCCCGCCGCAGTCGAGTTGGTCGAGCGCGCGCTCCAGCAGGTCGACCGAGCGCTCGATGGACTCCGGGTCGACCGTCTCCAGGAGCCGCTCCAGCGCCGCCGTCGAGCCCGACAGCCTGGCCTTGAGGGCGGTGTCCGGGTCCGCCGACTCCCAGATCGCGGGCAGTGCCCGTTCGACCATGACCGGGGCGAAGTTGAAGAACGCGGCGATCACCGGTGGCGCGTCCACCGGGCCCAGGGGAGCGGAGCGTCCTGCGAAGTAGCCGCGCCAGAAGCCGCGCAGACCGGCGGACTCGAAGGCCTCGCGGCCCTCGGGCGTGAAGTAGGTCACGGCGTGGATCGGCTCGAACAGCCACCACAGGGCGCGGGCGGGGTGCACAACCTCGGACATCGGAAGCCTTCCGTCGGAGCGGGCCGCGACGGTCACGGCCCCGTGGCGCGGGTGGCCGACGACCGCGCCGCTCGCGCCAAGGGGGTTGATTACCCCGGCCGGCGGCGGACAATCGGCCGCGCCGGCGGTGGCGTGGGCGATGCACCGCCGGCGCGCGCCGGGGCTCGGGCCGGAGCTGGGGCCGGGGCCCGGGCCGGGGTGGCTGGTGCCAGGCCCCGCCACCGTCAAGGAAAGGGGAATTGACGGGTGGTCGGCGCCGGGGAATCCCGGGTCGGAACGCGTTGTCAGTGCCCCACCATAGTGTGGAACCAACGTCGGAGGGGGCGCCGGAAAGGCGTCGAAAAGTGCGTTGGGAAAAGGGGTACAACCATGTCTGCGAAGAGGATCAAGCACAAGGTCAACCACGTTTCGCTCGTGGTCGACAATTCCGGCTCGATGCACCGTCACGAATCGCAGCTCATTCGCGTGGTGGACGAGTTCGTGAAGGGCCTTCAGGAGGAGTCCGACCGGCTCGGCCACGAGACCCGCATCAGCCTCTACGCATTCGACCACGAGGTCAGGAATCTGGTCTGGGACATGGACGTCAAGCACCTGCCGTCGCTGCGCGGCCTTTACGAGGTCAACAATGGTGCGACGGCGCTGATCGAGGCCGCCGTGAAATCCATCGACGACCTGAAGAACATCTGGGAGGAGTACGGGGAGCACTCCTTCCTCCAGGTCGTCGTCACCGACGGCGAGGAGAACGCGTCCGGCTTCTCGGAGAGCGGCCAGATGCACATCCGGATGGCCGGCAACCGGGGCACCAGCGTCCTGCGCACGTGGATAGGCCGCATCAAGGGCGCCATGGACAGTCTCCCCGACCACTGGACCTCGGCGATCCTGGTCCCGAACTCCCTGGCCAAGCGCACCGCTCAGGAGTACGGATTCCCGGCGGGCAACATCGCGATCTGGGACGCGGACTCCAGCAAGGGCGTCGAGGAGGCCATCGGCACCGTCAAGGCGGCGGCCACGAGTTTCCTGCGCGGCCGGGAGAAGGGCGTGCGCGGCACCAAGAACCTGTTCGCCATGGGGCAGGACCTGAGCACGGCCGAGGTGAAGGCCAATCTCGATGCCCTGGACACCGGCACGTACATCCTGATCCCGGTCGACCAGCAGTCGCCGATCCGCGATTTCGTCACCCGCGCCGGGCACACGTACCGGACCGGCTGCGCCTTCTACGAGCTGTCCAAGCGCGAGAAGATCCAGGGCAGCAAGCAACTCGCCGTCGCGGAGAAGGACCTGACCACCGGTCGGATGACCGGCAGGGTGTTCTCGGGCCCGGCCGCCCGCCGGCTCCTCGGCCTGCCGGAGTCGGAGGCCACGGTGAAGCCGGGCGACAATCCGGCGTACACGGTGTTCGTCCAGTCGACCTCCGTCAACCGCAAGCTGGTGCCGGACACCAAGCTGCTCGTCCTCCTGTAGCCGAGAGCTGGTGCTGCCCGCGCGGCCGCCCCCGGAGCTTCCCAAGGGGGCGGTCTTCAGGCGGCGCAGCCTGTGCCGACGCCGGATGCGTTGCTGAAGCGCCGGATCACGCGTCGGGACACGCCAGGCGCGGGCCTACAGCCAGCGGTCGAACCAGGCGCGGATTCGCCGGAGGGCGTCGAGCTGATGGGCGCGCTCGTCGAGCCCATGGCCCTCGCGGGGATAGACGACGAACTCGTGCTCGACCCCGAAGTGGCGCAGGGCGCGATGGAAGTGGATCGCCTGGCCGAGCGGAACAATGGTGTCCTCTTCGCCGTGCAGGATCAGCACCGGGGTGCGGATCCTGGAGGCGTAGGAGATTGGACTGTGCCGGTCGTGGACGTGTGGACCCGGGCCCTCCCACCCGGTGCTGCCGCCGAGGGCCGCGTCGAGGATCCCCCAGTCGCCGGTCCCGGCCTGCATGCCCCAGTCGCTGATGCCCGCACCCATGATGGCGGCCTTGAACCTGTCCGTACGCGCCGTCGCCCAGGCCGCGACAAAGCCCCCGTGGCTCCATCCGGAGATTCCCAGGCGCTCGGGGTCGGCGACTCCCTCTGCCACCAGCAGGTCGATTCCGCTGAGAATGTCGGTCCACTCGTCGCCGCCGACCGCGCCCGCGACCATGGCGGCGAACGCGTGGCCGTGCCCCGAGCCGCCTCGGGGGTTGGGCAGGAAGACCGCGTACCCGGCGGTCGCCAGCCACTGGCCGCAATCGACCGGATTGAGGGTGAATTCGTCGGCATGGCGGAAGTAGGGGCCGCCATGGACCAGGGTGACGAGCGGAAAGGGACCGTTGTCCCTGGTACGGCCGGCCGGCAGGATCAGCAGGCCGTCCAACGGGATTCCGTCGGCGGCCTGGTAGCCGAGGCGCTGCTGGACGCCCCAGCGGATCCTGCGCAGTTCCGGCGCGGTGTCGCTGAGCCGGACCAATGGTCCGCCGGTGGGTCCCGCATGGACGTTCTTGGGCTCGTACGCCGTGCTCGCGAGCAGGGCGACGGTTTCCCCGGAGCGACTCGCGGTGAGCCCGGCGAGCATGCCGGGGGCGGCGGACACCTGGTGGAACCGCAGGGACTCCGGGTCGAGCCGGTACAGCGCGGTGTCCAGCCCGTCGGCGCACAGCGCGAGCGGGGGCCCGTCCGCGACCTGCACCAGCTCGGTCGGGCAGACGGACATGCCGACGGTGAGGTTGCGGTGTTCGACGGCCGGGCCGGTCGGCGGCGGCACGGTGTCGATCACGGCGAGCCCGCCGATCAGGTGCGCAGGAGGCTCTGCCAGGGGCGCAGGAGTCACTGCCAAGTAGGCCAGATGCCAGAGACCGTTCTGGTTCCACCAGGCCGGGGACTGAGCCTCGGCCCCGACCGGACCCAGGTCGCGGACGCCTGCCGAGCCCGGGTCGACCAGGTGCAGTTCCGCCGTCCTGGCGCCCGGGTCGAGCTCAGGGCTGGACCAGCTCAGCACCGCCAGCGGGCCGCCGTCCGGCCGCTGGGCCAGCTCGACCACGTGCCGGTCGCCGAGGCCGTCCACGGTGCGGAGTGCGCCGGTCTCCAGGTCGAGCAGGCGCAGCCGGGTGGCGGGAAGGTGCCGGCCCCAGACCTTGGCGTCGTCGCGCTCGGCCTCCCGGCGTTCGTCCTCGGCGGTGGGTTCGTCCTCGGCGAGCAGGGCGACGGTGCGGCCGTCGAGGAGCGGGCAGTGGTCGGAGATGCCGCCGCGCCAACTGGTCAGGGCCTCGGCCTTGGTGGTGTCCTCGCTGCCATGAAGGCGGATCCGCTGGAGTTGGGCGGTGCCCTGCTCCTCGCGGTCGGAGGTGAAGAAGAGGGCGGCCGAGTCCGGCGCCCACTTCGGGGCGAGGTCGCGGGCCGTGCCGTCGGTCAGCCTGCGCGGGGATGTGCTGCCGTCGGCGGCGGTGACCCGGACGGACCCGTGCGGACGCCCGTCCCGTCCGCCGTTCGCGACCACTGCGTGGGCGACCAGGCGGCCGTCCGGCGAGATGGCCGGTGCCACGGCGGCGGCAACGTCCACCACCAGGTCGGCGGTGAGCGGATCGGTCGGTTCGGGAGTCGGCTGCGGTGCGAGGTGCGGCATGCGGGCTGCCTTTCGCTCGTGAGGACGACAGGCGGACATCGTGTCGCACGACCGGGTCGGCGTCAGTCGGAATGCGGAGAACGGTCCGCCTGAGTTCGGCATCGACCGCTCGGCGGGCGATCACCGTCGCCGTGCGCGCGGGGAGCCGGACTACGTGCGCCGCCGCTGCTGCGCCTGGGCGTGAACGCCGACCCGACGACCGAGCCGGTCAGGCTCCGCCAGGCAGGGCCCAGCACCGCGGCATCGCTGCTGACCACGTGGACCACCGAACGGACGACTCGGTTTTGCGGCAGGGCCACGTCGTTTCCTCGACGTGTCTCGACAGGTACAACAGCTGGGCGGTGGTGGATCGTTCCCGATGCGGATGTGACATTTTGCCCAGCCTGTCGACCTGTCACAGCACCCCGCGAACGCTCCATACTCCAGAGCCTGACGAACCGACGAGTGAAGGAGCAGCAATGAGCGCAGCGGCAGCAGCAGGGACCTGGAAGCTCGGGGACCTGGAGGTGAACCGCGTCGGATACGGCGCGATGCGGCTGACCGGCAACGGCGTGAAGGGGAACTCCGACGGCACACCGATCGACCGCGACGTCGCCGTCCGCCTGCTGCACAGCGCGTTCGAGCAGGGCGTCAACCACATCGACACGGCCGCCTTCTACTTCTCGCCCCTGCGGTCCGCGAACGAGCTCGTCAACCGCGCCCTGGCCTCCTGGCGCGGGGACGTGGTCGTGGTGACCAAGGTCGGCCCGGGGCGCGACCCCTCCGGCGAGTGGCTCACCATGGCCCGTCCCGACCAACTGCGCGGCCAGGTCGAGGAGAACCTGCGCCAGCTCGGCCGGGACCACCTGGACGTGCTGAACCTGCGCCGCAACGGCCCCGGGACGGCCTCGATCGCCGAGCACTTCGGCGCCCTCGCCGAGCTGCGCGAAGCGGGCCTGGTCCGGCACCTCGGGCTCTCCAACGTCAAGCCGGAGCACGTGGCCGAGGCGCAGGCGATCGCGCCGGTGGTCTGCGTGCAGAACTCCTACGGCCTGGACTGGCGTCGCGCCGACGAGAGCGGAATGGTGGACCTGTGCCGGGAGCAGGGCATCGCCTTCGTCCCGTTCTTCGCCATCTCGGGGCTGCGACGCGAGGCGGTCCCGGCGCAGGAGCAGGACGCGCGTGTTCACACCGTCGCCCGCGCCCACGGTGCGACGCCCGCCCAGGTCCGGCTTGCCTGGACCCTCCACCGCGGTCCGCACGTGCTGGCCATTCCCGGCACCGCGAACCCGGCGCATCTCAGCGAGAACATCGCCGCCGGCGCCCTGCGCCTGACGGAGGAGGAGCTGACCCTCCTCGACAAGCCGGCCGGGACCGACGCCTGAGGCGGCGATGTGACGGACCGTTGTACCGCGCGGGATTTCAGCCGGACGGCGTGACCGGGGACCACCTGCCGAGCCACTGCTCGGCGCCCCAGGCCTCGAACCGCTCCACCTCGGTGAACCCCAGCTTCGCCGCGAGACGCATCGAGCCGAGGTTGGCGCTCTGGGTGGCGAGCACCACCGGTTCGCCGGGAAGCGCGTCGGCGAGCCAGCCGAGTGCCGCCGCGCACGCCTCGGTGGCGTACCCGGATCCCCACGCCCGCGGCAGGAACAGGTAGCCGAGACTGGCCTTCCCCGCGGCAGCCGGGCGATGGGCCTCCACTGCTCGCCTGAGCAGGATCTGGCCGATCATCGACCCGTCGAGCTCGACGACGAAGCTCCCGGGCCACGGCTCGGGCACCGCGGGCATCTCGCGCTCCAGCTCCTCCCGCGGCCGGGGGCCGCCGAGAAAGGTGTGCACCTCCGGCGAGGCGAGCAGCTCGATGAATGCCGCCCGGTCCCGGGCCTCGGGCGCACGGAGCACGAGCCGCTCGGTCGTGATCGGCTCGGGCGGCCACGTTATGGATCCCAGATCTCCCATCCGCGCACGCTAACACGTGGTCGAACCGACCGGACGCGACAGCTACTGGGCGACCGGCGGGCTCATCCGGACCTCGTCGCCGCAGATGGTGATCTGGGCCGGCTTGCCGTTCCGGTCCACCACCGGGACCCGGACCACGGTGGCGTCACCCGGGGCGGCGACATCGGCGGATTCGGCGGTGACCAGGCAGTTGCCGCTGTCTGGGCCCTTGCCGTTCAGCTCGGAGTAGCGCAGGGCGATCACCGCCTTCCGGCCCGCGCCCAGCGTCACCGCAGCAGGGGTGCCCTTGCCGACTCCGAGGGCCTGCGGCCCCTTGCCCACGTGGAATTCGAGCTTCGGGTAGCCGGCCAGGGTGCAGCTGTCGGAGCCGGAGTTGAGGGCGACGAGTTCGGCGTTCGCCGGGTCCTTGGCGTCGGTGCTCGCATCGGCGAGGTTGGTGAGGGTCCACTTCAGGTTCTGCGCGGAGCACTTGGCGGCCTGCGGGCCGCCCGAGCGCGTCGGAGCCGTGGCACCGGCCGGTGTGGCGGAGCCCGGAGCCGTGGCCCGGGCGGGCGTGGCCGACTGGCCCGCGACCGGCGTGACGGCCGCCGGTGCAGGGGCCGCCGGTGCCGCGGACTGGCCCGCGATCGGTGCGGCGGACACGGGTGCGGCGGATGCCGGCGCGGCCCCGGCGGCCTTCGCCGGGCCGGCCGTCGAGCTGGAACCGCAGGCCGTCAGGCCGAGACCGGCCAGCAGCGCGGAGGCGGAAACCGTCAACAGGAAACGCGAGCGCATGGGGATCCCCCCGGATCATCGGAACAGCCGAGGGGCCACCTCTGCCCGGGGCCCGGCTGTGCGTACTCGGAGGAGAGGACACAGCGCAGGACCCGTCCGGTTCCGCCTGGATGAGAATTTCCTGAGAGGGATTCAGAAGTCTTTCGGCCCACCGTCATCGGCCGATCCCCGACCCACCGGTGTGTACGGGCATCCACCGCGGAACCTGGGGGCGCAGCACCCATGTGATCTTCGCCCCCGGCTGAGATCGTTGCGGGGGCCGCACGTTGGCCGGCCGCCATGACCGGTTCGCGGGGACGCGTGAAGAAGGGCCGCAGATGAGCAGTGACATCGGTTCCACCGTCGGGGCCGTGGGCTCCCTGGCGGCGGTCGCCGAGCTGTTGGTGGGACTCTCCGGCCAGTTGGAGCGGTGGCAGGCCGAGTTGGCGCTGGCACAGGCGCAGGTGAGGTCCCTGACCGAGCAGAACGAGCGTCGCCGCCGGGAGGAGGGCCGCCCGGCGGTGCTGACGTGCGAGGAGGCTGTCCGCCTGGTGGTGGCCGTGCTCGCCGAGGGTGCGCAGTGCGTCTGCCATGTCCGCACGTCCGACACGACGTTCCTGGACCGTCTGAGAACGCGGGGTGCGGTCTGGCCGTCGCCCCGGCTGGCCGTGCGGGAGTTGCTCAGCTGCCCGGCGAGCCTGGCGGGGACGATGGTGCCGGGGGAGGACGGTTGCCTGGTCAGGACGGTCTGGACCGAACTGGACGAGGTCCTCATCATCGACGAGGCCATCGCGCTGATCCCCGCACCGGGCGCGGTCCAGGTCACCGTGGTCCAGCAGCCGCCCTTGGTACGGCAGTTGGCGCTGTTCTTCGAGGCCACCTGGGCGCAGGCGGTGCACCCGCAGGAGTCGGCGCCGATCCCGGGCACCGAGGTGGAGCTCAAACAGCGGATCGTCCGGATGCTCGCGGAGGGGGCCAAGGACGAAGCGGTGGCCCGGCGGCTGGGGATCTCCCTGCGGACGTGCCGACGCCATATCGCGGAGATCCTGCACCAACTGGGCGCCTCGAGCCGGTTCCAGGCCGGAGTCCGAGCGGCCACGCTCGGCGCCGTCCCGGCCCTGGGCCGACGCTAGTGCCGCGTTAGGCAGCCTTCGCCCTCGGCCCACAACGCGCTCGAAGGGCGAAATCCCCTGTACGTGTTCCGCGCCGTACGAGATGCTGCCGGGCATGATCGAGCGTGACTTCGCGATCCGGGTGGCTCAGGAGGATCTCGACCGCAGGTACTCGGGGCGGTTGCTGGTGGCCGGGGTCGAGGAGCACGAACTCGTCTGGATCATCTCCTACCAATCCGCGGATCACCTCCGCACGGGCGACCCGGGCCAGCTCCTGGGCGGCAACGGCCCGTACCTGGTGGATCGCCTCGACGGGAGTCTCCACCAGATCGGACCGGTCGCCGCGGTGAGTGGCGCCTGGGAGCTGGACTACCGGACCCGTATCCGGAAGATGACCACCCGCACCGCAGTGGACGACCTGCACGAGGCGATCCGCCAGGCGGCCGCGGCCAACGGAAGAATCAGCGCCATGCACCAGCTGCGACAGCGAGTCCGGACACTCACCCACGCACAGGCCGTCGAATACGTCACCGCCCTGCAGGCCGGCACCGCACCAGCGCACCTGGTGGACCTCGCTACCAGCACCCTCGTTCCGCCCCTCGATCCGGTCCTCAGCATCCGCACCATCCGCAGCACGGGCTTCACCCAGGAGAAGGCCGACCGCTAATCAGAAGATCAAGACCTGGCGTGGCGTGGCCGCCCGCCACGACCAGGCTCACGAGAGCCGGGAAGGGTGGATCATGGCGGACCCGGAGTTCAGTGTGCTGCTGACCGGGGTCAGCGACAGGAGGGTGGACGTCGTCCGGGGCGTCCGTAACTGGGCCGGTGGATCCAGGGCCCTGTGAAGCACAGTACTGGCCGGCGGAGAACTGCCGCGCGAGCTCGCCGAACCACTGAACCCGACGACGTGAAGAGACTGGTCAGCACCGCCGGACGGCCCGGCCTGCTCGGCTATCGCCGTTCGCGCCACCGAACCCAGTAGTCGACCCCGTCGACCCGGTACCGGTCCCCGTCGTCGTAGCGCCACTCGGCGACCAGCAACCGTGCGCCTGCGGGCGCTTGCCGGTGCGGGGTGAGCAAGGCCGTCAGCTCGTCGTACCGGGCGTCGACGCCGCCGTGGCCGGGGTGCCGCTCAAAGCCAGCGGTGCCGTCCTCGTACCGCTGGTTCCACTCGACGAAGAGTGCCCACTGCTCCCGCTCCAGCCCGGCCAGCGCCGCGTCCGCCGGCCACACGAAGTACTCGTCCGGTGCAACGGCGAGGTCGACGTCATGGCACCGGAAGTAGTGGGGCACTCCGCCCACGCCGACGAGCCCGCCGCGGGGACCGTCGTACCAGTCCAACTCGCTGGACACATGCTCGAACCCGTCGGCGGCCAACTGCCGCTCGTCCCAAACCTCAGCCACCGGGGCAGGCTACCGGCAGCCGCATGTCACCGCGTCGGCGGGCTCGGCCCAGGTGCACACCGCCGTCGCCCACGCCGGTGTCCCGCTCGGGGCCGGAGTGTCGCCCAGCCCGCCGGTGAACAGGTAGCGGTGGCTGACCGTGGTGAGATGCCCCAGGACGCCGAGGCAGTCGTCGACGAAGTGCGTGAGGCCCGACCGCGTGCAGATCGGGGCCTTGTCGGCACGCTCGCGAACGAACTGCAGGTTCGCGGTGGGGATGCCGGTGCGACGGAAGAACTCGTGGTGGTGCAGCCACGCCCGGGTGTTCGCGGCCACCTTCGGGCCGGCCTTCGAGATCAGTGCACCCGTCCCTCGAAGGGCTCCGCCGTCAGCCGGGCCAGGACTTCGAACACGCCCTCCACCGCCGGAGTCAGCAAGGGCTGCGAGCCGAAGAACGAGGTGTCCTCGCCGGCGGCGACGCGGTCGACGATCACCCCGCCCACGTCCACCCCGAGCATCGACAGCACGTACGCGCCGGGCGCCACGGCCGGCGACCCTGGCCTTCGGCGGAGCAGCACCTCATCCCCAGGTCGCACACGGACGCCCGCCGCTGCCCCCGACAATGGGCCGATGGCCACCATCTCCCGAACTCCGTTCACGGCCCCTGGCAGACAGGGCCGGGGACCGTGGCGCGCGCTCGCAGAAGTGAGCGGCGGCGCGCTGCTGATGGTCCTGACCGATCAGATCGTGCGGAGATCGGGCTCGTTGGGCGGCATCCAGCTGCTCCTCGCCGTCGCCGCCCTTGCCCTGCTCGCCGGCCGCCGTCGCTTTCCCACGACGAGCCTGCTGGGCATCTCCGTCGTCGTGGGCCTGCTGCCCACCGCCGCCGGGCTGCCGGCCGCCGTGGTCGCGTACACCACGGCCAGGCACCTGGTGACTCCTCGGCGCCGCATCGTCGTGCTGCCCGCCTCGGCCGTGCTGGCGATGCTGGCGTGTGCGGCGTTCGCCCCGGTCATCGGGATCGGGCGCCATGCGTTCGGGCTCGCGCTCGGTGCCGTACTCGCCGCAACCACCCTGGTGGTGCCGGGACTTCTCGGCATCTCGAGCGGACAGGAGGAGCGGCTGCTGCGGGCGCTTCGGGAGAGGGCCGCCGCCGCGGAGGGGGCCCGCCTGCTCGCGGAGAGCGAGTCCCGGATCCAGGAACGGTCCCGGATCGCCGCCGAGATGCACGACCTGATCGGCCACCGGCTCAGCGTGATCTCGCTGCACACGGGTGGCCTGGAGATGGCCCTGCAGAAGGAGTCGCCCGAACTGCGCGACGAGGCGGTCCTGGTGCGCCGGGCCGTCGCGGAGGCGATGCGGGAGCTGCGTGAAGTGCTCGGTGTCCTGGGCCCGTTGGGACGGGACACCGGGACCGACGCGCTGACCGACACGACGGGGACCAGGTCAGACGTCGAGGCGCTGGCCGAGGAGTCGCGCAGCGGCGGCATACCCGTCGAGCTCACCTGGGACGGCCCGGACCTGAACGACCGCGCGGCCCAGGTGCGGCGTGCGGTGCACCGTGTGGTGCGCGAGTCGCTGACCAACGTGCACCGGTACGCGGCCGGGGCCCAGGTCACCGTGGCGGTCACCCACACCGACCGCCGGGTGGACGTGCGGGTGCGCAACGAGCCGCCGCCCGTGGCCCCGCAGGCGGGGACCGGCCTGGGCTCGGGGCGCGGCCATGTCGGGCTGCGGGAACGGGTCGCACTGCTCGGCGGCACCCTGGAGGCGGGCCCGACGCCGTCCGGCGGCTTCGCGGTGACGGCACGGATCCCGGCGCGGCCGGACCCGGGAGCGCGCCGGGCCGTCACGGGCGCTCCGTCGCCCGAACCGATGCGTGAACCGTCGCCCGAACCGATGCCCGAATCGTCGCCCGGACTGCCGTCCGCGCCGCGCCCCGGCCTCTCGCCCACCGCTGTCCAACGCCGTGCCGTCAACGCCCTCAGCGGGCTCCTCGGCCTCATGGGCGTGGGTGTGATGATGCTGTGCGGCCTCCTGCTGGTCGCTCACGCGTTCCCGGCACCCGATCCCGTTCCCGGCGCTCGCGATCAGCAGCCGCCCCGGATCGGGATGCCGCGCACGACGGTGCAGCAGGCCGTGTACGACAGCTCGGAGGCGCGCGCGGCGGCGACGGGTCACGAGCCGGCCCACGCGCAGTCCGTGACGAGCTGCATGTACTCGACGGCGTCGTTCGGCGACTCCACGCCGCCGGCCGGGGACAGCGGCCGTGCGGACTCCGCCGCCGCGGGCACCGGGCAGGATCCCGACCGCCTCGGCATCACCCGCTACTGCTTCCGTGGCGATACGTTGGCCACGATCGACCGCTTCACCGTGCCCATGGTGTCGCGCACAGCACCCTGGGAGTCCCCGTGACCGACCTGCCCGCTCGCGACCACCGCCCGATCCGGGTCCTGCTCGCCGACGACGAGGAGCTGATCCGGCACGGCGTGCGGCTGATCCTGCGTCATGCCGAGGGCATCGAGGTGGTCGGCGAGGCGGTGAACGGCGAGGAGGCCGTGCGGGTCGCCGCTGAGACCCGTCCCGACGTGGTCCTGATCGACATCCGGATGCCCGTGCTCGACGGGCTCGCCACGATCGAGCGCCTGCTGGCCCTGCGCTCCCGGCCGCAGGTCGTCATGCTCACCACCTTCGGCGACGAGAAGAACGTGACGCGGGCGCTGCGGTCCGGCGCCACCGGCTTCCTCCTCAAGGACGAGGGCCCGCAGGAGCTGATCAGCGCGGTCCGGGCCGCCGCCGCGGGCGACGCCGTCCTCTCGCCCAAGGTCACCCGCGCCGTCATCGGGCGCATGCTCGACGCGGATCCCACCCGGCCGGGACCTGAGGGGGCGTCAGCACCGCTCTCCGCCTCGGTGCCCGAGCAGCGGCTGGCGGCGCTCACCGGCCGGGAGCGCGACGTCCTGACGCTGCTGGGCCAGGGCCTCGCCAACGCGGAGATCGGGCGTCACCTGGGCATCGGCGTGGGCACGGTGAAGACCCACGTCAGCGCCGTCCTGGTGAAGACGGGCACCGACAGCCGGGTCCAGGCGGCGGTCCTCGCCTACCGGACGGGGCTGCTGGACTGAGCGGGGCGGCTGCCGGACCGAGCAGCCGTCCCCGCACGCCGTCTCTGCCGGAGGACAGAGACGGCCGTCCGCCCTGAGGACTACGCACGCCCCCGGCCCCGACCTTCGACAGACGCCTCATCCACACCCTGAGGCCGACGGTTCGACAGCACGGCGCTCCGAGGATGAGAGGAAGCCACCGAACCTCCTCCCCCCTCCTCCCCGCGACTCCGGAGCCGACATGTCACCCGAGGCCACCCGCGCCCGCTCGCTCCTGCGCCCACGAGGTGTGCGTGCGACGGCCATCGCTCCCGCCGCGCCGGGACCGCGGGCCGCCGCACCAGGGCGGGAGCGCATGGTCGTGCTGCCCCCGATCCTGCTCACCCTCGCCCTGGGACTGTGGGGGATACGCCGCCGGAACAGCATGTGGGGCGACGAGGCCGTCACCTGTGAAGTGGCCCACCGGAGTGCCGCTCAGATCTGGCGCACCATCCAGCACGTGGACCTGGTGCACGGCGTCTATTACCTGCTCATGCACGGGCTCTTCGCCGTCTGGGACGGCGGCCTGCTCACCCTGCGACTGCCCTCGGTGGTCGCCATGTCGCTGGCGGCGGGCGGCGTCGCGCTCCTGGGCCGGCGCCTGGCCGGCCCCCGCGCCGGCCTGCTGGCCGGCCTGGCCCTCCCAGCGATCCCGCTGGTGCAGCAGTACACGCAGGAAGGGCGCTCCTATGCGATCGTCTGCGCCCTGGTCACCTGGTCCACCTGCCTGCTGCTCGATGCCGCCGACCGGTCGTCATGGCGGCGGTGGGCCGGCTACGCGGTGCTGCTCTGGGGCGCGGTCATGGTCCACGAACTCGCCGCCCTGGTGATACCCGCCCACGGGACGGCCCTCGTGCTCGCCGAGCGTCCACGGGCGCTGATCCGCGCCTGGGCCACGGCCGCGGGGTGCGTGGTGGCCGGTGCGCTGCCGCTCATCGTCCTGAGCGAGCGCCAGGCCGGACAGGTGGCGTGGATCGGCTGGCCGGACGCCCTGCAGCTGCTGGGCCTGACGGCCATGGCGCTGGCGGGCCTGTGGTGCGCCCGCCACCAGGTCCGGGCCGGGGAGCTGTCGCGCCTGTCCGCCCTCGCACTGCCGCTGCTGCTCCTGCCGGGCCTGCTCCTGCTCGCGGCGGCCGTCGTCAAGCCGCTCTTCGTCGACCGCTACGTCCTCTACTGCGCCGTCGGGTTCGCGCTGCTGCTCGGCGCCGAACTCGACCGCCTCTGGGGCTCGCGACCACTGCCCCGCTGGACCGGGTGGGTCGCGCTGGCGGCGGTGCTGGCGGCGCTGGCACCGGTCAGCCTCTACCTGCGCACTCCCCAGAGCCGGCACGACGACGCCACCGCCGTGGGCCGCGCCGTTCGGCAGGCCGCCCGCCCGGGCGACGGCCTGCTGTTCATCCCGACGGGGCACCGCGTGTGGGTCTCGGCCCACCTCCAGGACACCCGGGGCCTGACCGACCTCGCCCTCGCCCGGGACCCGGTCTCCTCCGACACCCTGGACGGCGTCGAACTCCCCGCCCAGGACATCCCCGCCCGGATGCGCGCCTTCCCTCGCATCGTCGTCGTCCACGACCCCGCCGACGAGCCCCCCGACGACGACCCGAGGGAGACGGCCAAGAGCTCGTCGCTGCGCGACGACTTCCACGCCTGCGACCGCACCGCCGAGGTCACCGGGGCACGCATCACCGCCTACTGCCGCAACAGTTGACGACGGGCCGGGTCAACTCGACGGAGTGCTCGGGCGGGTCTCGGTCCAGTCGACCATCAGCCGTCGTTCGGCGAAGAACCACGCGCCCTCGCGCCTGACGAACCGGTCCAGGTAGCGGATGGACGCGATCATGACCGTCCGCTCGGCATCCGTGCCGTACGAGAGGTGGTGGGCCAGGCAGTA
Source organism: Kitasatospora sp. NBC_01302 (assembly GCF_035976515.1). NCBI lineage: Bacteria > Bacillati > Actinomycetota > Actinomycetes > Kitasatosporales > Streptomycetaceae > Kitasatospora > Kitasatospora sp. NBC_01302. The sequence continues at coordinate 439,118 of NZ_CP108404.1, read as the reverse complement.
GCTCTCGCCGCTCGCGCGGTCGCCCTCCAGCGTCACGGTGCTCTGGCCGTTGAAGTGGGTGGTGGCCCGGTAGGTGTTCAGGTTGTCGAAGACCGGCGCGAGGGCCTCGCGCCCGTGCAGTTCCTGGGTCGGCTCGGAGGCGGTGGCGTCCATGAAGACCAGGAAGCGACAGTCCTCGGTGAACAGGGCCAGCTGTCCCTCGGCATCGCGGCGGTCGGCGCAGTGGGCGTAGGCGTCGATGAGCTCCCTGATGGCCAGCCGGTCGGCGGCCTCCTGCGGCGGGACCGATTCGTGAGCGGACACGGCGACTCCCTCGTGATGTGAGTGACACCTGTATCAGAGCACCGCCGGCGGAGCCGCTCAACCGGTCGACGCCCGCCGCAACCGCTCCGGCGCGAGCGGACCACCGCCCGGTCCTGCCGTCGGCGTGGGCGGCGGGCAGGACCGGGACAGCGTGCGGGCCGGTCGGCCGGGGGAGCGGTGAGGGCGGGTCAGATGGTCCTGGTGCGCTGGTCGCGCTGCTGGCGCCAGGCGGCCATGCCGCCGTAGATGTGCATCCGGGCGCGCGCGACCGCGCCGATCGGGCGGTGGTCCTTCAGGGCGTGGGCGATGCTGAAGGTGAGTTCCTCGGCGAGCCGGTTGCGCTCGGCGGTACGGAAGTCCTGCTGGGCGATGGTCACGGTGGCGACCTTCACGAGCGGCGCCTTCTCCTCGTCCCACCGGACGGCGATGTCCTCGACGGGCATGGTGTCGGGGTCGGTGCGGACCTGGACCATGAAGTCGAAGGTGGCCTCGGTCTGGGAGAGGTGCTCCTGGAGGTGGTCGCTCAGGTAGTAGTCGTCGTGCTTCTCGCGCTTGGGGCTGGTGTAGGTCGACGTGGGCAGCAGGACGTACTTGACGACCTGGTCGGGGCCCAGCAGGGAGGCGGTGTTGCTCCAGTAGGGGATGTCGGCGGGGGAGGTGGGGGTGATGACCGCCTTGGCCAGTCCGGCCACGACGTGCGGGTGGGTGGGGAGCATCTTGGCGGCGAACTTGGCCTGGCCGAGCGTGATGACGCCGTGGAAGAGCTTGACCGTGCCGAGCGGGATGGCCGGGGTGTTGAGCAGGATGAAGTCCTGGGTGGTCGGCTCGTCGCTCTCGGGGATGCGCTCGCCGGGCACGTCGTGCAGCTTGATCGCCGCCCCGCGCAGGTCCTTCACGCCATCGGACTGCGGCTTGCCGTTGCCGCTGGAGAAGCGCAGCCAGCCCTCGTAGGTCCTGGGCTCGGCGAAGACGCCGATGCGCAGGTGGTCGGGCAGGCTGGGCTCCACGGCGAAGGCGATCTTCACCAGGCCGGTGTGCTTGGCGTGGGCGGCGCGGCCCGTGGCGCCGGGCGGGAAGTCCTGCTCCTGCTGGTGGTGCATCGCCTCGATCATCTCGGCCACGAGTCTGTCCTCGTCCGGCTCGAGCGTCTCGTACTGGGTGAGCGTGCTCATGGGCGTCCTCGCAGGGGAGAGGGGTGGGGGTCGCGCGGGCGGCCGGGCAGGCCGCTGGGTGCCGCCCGCCTAGCGATACCAGGCTGCGGGCCGTGGAGTTGGGGGCGCCACGCGAAGGGGCCCGCCAGGCGGCCAGGTGGCCCACAAGCGGCGGTGGTGGCGCGGAGCCGGTCGGAATGGCGCCGCTATCTGATCACATTAGCTACTTATAGTGCTTTTACAATCACTCACTGTAGTGCTGTGGTGGCGTGGGGCTCCGGCTGTGATCACGCCCGACTGGAACGGAGACGGTATGGCACGCAGCAGACGCTGCCGGTCGCGCGGCGGGTTCGCCGCGGCGATCGGGCTGGCGCTCGTCGGAATGGCGGCAGGCTGGGGAGGGGGCACGGCCCAGGCCTCCCCGATGCGGGACGCGGCGTCCCTCGGGCCCACCGCCGTGCTGTCGGCGGACCACGCGGGCAAGAAGTCCGCTTCGGGCGATGACGCGGACAAGAGGTCCGAGAAGTCCGGGACCCGAGCGCTGACCTGTCAGCCGGTGCCGCTGTGGGCGAACAGCGGCGGCGGCAACGACCACCTCTTCGAGTACAGCCCGACCGGCACCCAGCTGGCCAGTGTGCCGTTGGTGCGCGACTACGGCGACATCGCCTGGAGTGCGGACGGCACCACGCTGTATGCGGTGAGCTGGAACACCCTGCCGCCGGTGCTGTACACGATCAACCCGGCGACCGGCGCGGAGACGAGTTCGGTGACGATCACCGGCCCGGCTGCTGGTTTCGCGGGGTACGCGACGAACGCGCTGAGCGCCCGGCCGGACGGCAGCCTGCTCGTCGGGTCGTTCTACTCGAACGAGATCTGGACACTCGACCCGACCACCGGGGTGAGCACACTGTTCCCCGCCTCGTTCCCGGCCGGGCTCGTCTCTGCGGGCGACTTCATCACCCTGCCCGACGGTGACGTCCTGGCAGCCGCGTTCGATCCGGGCACGCTTCACCCGACCGACTTCTTCCGCATCCACCCGGACGACACGATCACTGAGATCGGCAACGTGCCGGGCTCCGTCTACGGTCTGGCCCAGTCCGGCGGCAGCATCTACGCCTTCCGAGCGAACGGCACCATCGAGACGCTGAACTCGGTCCCGACCGGCTCCTCGACCGCGGAGATCCCCACCACCGTCGTCGTCAACACGGGGGTCCCCTTCTTCGGCGCCTCCGCCACCCAGGACAGCGGGAACTGCAACCTGCCGGCCGGCACCTCCTACACCGTGGCGAAGTCCGTCTCCCCGGCCGGCCCGGTGAACCAGGGCGCCACCTTGACCTACACCGAGACCGTCACCAACACCGGCACCAACCCGGCCACGGCGGCCGGGTTCAGTGACGACCTGTCGGCCGTGCTCACCGACGGCACGATCGTGCCCGGCTCCGTGACCGCCAGCTCGGGAACCGCGAGCGTCACCGGCACCACCTTGACCTGGTCGGGCACGCTCACCGCGCCGCCCGCTACCGGCTCCACCGTCACGGTGACCTACCAGGTGAAGGTCAACGACCCCGACACCGGCACCTTCGCGCTGACCAACACCGTCGCCCCGACCATCGCGGGCGGGACCTGCGCGAGCGCCACCGGCTGCACCACCACCGTGCTGGTCACCGTCCCCGCCCCCACGGTCACCAAGAAGGCGGCCGAGGCCTCGTTCGTCGCCGGGCAGACGATCCACTACACCTACACCGTGACGAACAACGCCCCGGTGGCGCTGACGAACATCGCGCTCACCGACACCGGCCCCGGTGCCCCGAGCGTCATGTGCCCCGGGAGCACCCTCGCGGCCGGCGCCTCGGAGAACTGCACCGCCAGCTACACCGCGACCGCCGCCGACGCCACGGCCGGCAAGATCGTCGACGCCGCAAACCTGACCGCCACCGTCGGCACCCAGAACGTGACGGCCACCAGCAACACGGTCACCGTCCCGCTGCGCGCGCTGACCATCACCAAGTCGGCCGTCCAGCCGGACTTCACGGCCCCGGGCGAGACGATCAACTACACCTACACCGTCACCAACACCGGCCAGGCCCCGCTGACCAACGTCACGGTGACGGACCTGACGCCCGGCGTCACCGTCTCGGGCTGCGGGACCAACCAGCTCGCGCCCGGCCAGTCCACCACCTGCCAGGCCACCTACGTCACCACCGCGGCCGACGTCGCCGCCAAGAGCATCCCCGACCAGGGCCAGGCCACCGGCACCGACACCGGCGGCCAGACGGTCACGACCACCAGCAACCAGGTCGTCACGCCGCTGGACGCCGTCTCGGTGACCAAGAAGGCCGCTCAGGACCAGTTCACCGCCGCCGGACAGACCATCACCTACACCTACACGGTGACCAACAACGGCGCCCAGCCGCTGACCGGCATCACCGTGGTGGACAACGGCCCCGGCACCCCGACCGTCAGCTGCCCGCAGACCACCCTGGCCGCCGGCGCCTCGGAGAACTGCACCGCCGGCTACGCCACCACCGACGCCGACGTCGCCGCCGGCAAGGTCGTGGACACCGCGCAGGTCACCGGCACCACCCCCAGCGGACAGAACCTCACCTCCGCCAGCAACACCGTGACCGTCCCGTACGCGGGCCTGAAGATCGTCAAGGCCGTTCAGGAGACCGCCTACTCCGCCGCCGGACAGGCCCTGCACTACACCTTCACCGTCACCAACACCGGCAACGTGGCACTGAGTTCGCTCGCTGTCACGGACTCCGGCCCGGGCACGCCGGTCGTCTCCTGCCCGGTGGCCACCCTGGCGCCGGGCGCCTCCACCACCTGCACCGCGACCTACAGCACCACCGAGGCCGATGTGAAGGCGGGGAAGATCACCGACACCGCCACCGTCACCGGTACCACCCCTGACGGCACCTCCGTCACCGCCACCAGCAACACCCTGACCGCCATCGCCTGCACCCCGTGCAAGGACGACGACCACGGCGGCTGCGACGGCCACAACTCCGGCGGCACGGGCGGCTGGGGCGACCACAAGCCCGGCCGTCCCGGCCAGTGGGACGTCCACCCCGACGGCGCCACCGCGGGCACCGCTCCCGCCACCGGCCACGACGGCGGGAACCGTCCGGTGCCCCCGCAGGCCCACACCCAGGACCACGGGGGCTCCCTCGCCCACTCCGGTGCGCAGGTGGCGTCGGCCGGCATCGCCGGAGTCGGGCTCCTGGGTCTGGGAACCGTCCTGACCCGTATCGCCAAGGCCCGCAGGCGCCTGGACGGCGGGACCAGGTAGTCGAGGCACCGCCGGCTGAACACCGAGAGCCGGCGGGAACCGAGCGGCCCGGGAACCACCTGGTTCCCGGGCCGCTCCAGTTGCTGCGGCGGGCACCTGGACCGCGCGGACGTACCCTCCCCGCACCCGGTCAGGGCGTGCCGGCTCCCGGACCGGCCTCATCCAGCACGGTGGCCACCGCCCCGGTCAGCGCGCTGCGGACGCGCCGGGGCGGGGCGAAGCGGCTCTGGTTCATCGCGCCGTGGCGCAGGATCAGCAGCGTGTCGGCCGCGCCCTGCGGGTCCGGATGGCCGGCGGCGGTGAGAAGTTCGAGCAACCGGGCGCGGAACCAGTCCATGTGCTCCTGGATCGCCCGGCTGACCGGATGGTCGGGGTCGGGGTAGTCGGCGGCGGCGTTGATGAACGGGCAGCCGCGAAAGCCCGGCTCGCAGAACTGCGCCGCGATCCCCTCGAAGACGGCCTTGACGGCTTCCTGCGGGGAACGCCCGGTCACCGCCGCTGCGGCGGCCTCGCGGAACACCCGGTCGTGCTCCCGGACGTAGGCGAGCACCACCTCGTCCTTGGACGGGAAGTGCCGGTAGAAGGTCGCGTTCGCGACCGCCGACTCGCGGATCAGCTGGTCGATGCCCACACCCCGCACGCCCTGGGCATAGAAGAGCCTCATCGCCGCGGCCAGGATGCGCTCGCGCGGTGGGCTGGAGTCATTCGTCGTCATGACTTGACGCTAGCAGAAGGAGCGTTCTACCTTGGAGAGAGAGAACGGTCCTTCTGCTTCGTTGGTACCGCTTTCCACGACTGCCGCCCGCAGGCGGCCCCAGCATGCCCGAACCCACCAAGGAGTCACCCCGCATGCCCGCCAACCGCACCCCCGTCATGTTCATCCACGGCCTCTGGCTCCACTCCACGAGCTGGCAGCCGTGGGCCGACCGGTTCCGCGAGGCCGGCTACGAGCCGGTCCTCCCCGAGTGGCCCGGGGTGCCCGCCACCGTCGCCCAGGCCCGCAGGAACCCCGACCCGCAGGCCGGCATCGGCCTCGCCGAGATCTCCGCCCACCACGCACGCATCATCCGCGAGCTGGACACCCCGCCCATCCTGATCGGCCACTCGGTGGGCGGCTTCATCGCCCAGCACCTCCTGGGCCAGAACCTCGCACGCGCGGCCGTCGCCGTCTGCCCCGGCCAGATCAAGGGCGTCAAAGCCGTCGGACCCGCCCAGGCGAAGTCCGCCTTCGCCTTCCTGCGCAACCCGGCCAACACCAAGCGCGCCGTCTCGCTCAGCCCCGCGCAGTTCCGCTACGCCTTCGCCAACGCCGTCGAACAGGCGGAATCCGACCAGCTCTTCAACGACTGGACCATCCCCAGCCCCGCCCGCCCCCTCTTCCAGCTCGCCCTGAGCAACTTCGCCCCCGGCTCACCCGCCAAGGTCGACACCGCCAACCGCACCCGCGGCCCCCTGCTGCTCCTGTCCGGCAAGCTCGACCACACCGTCCCCGACGTCCTGACCCGTTCCACCCACAAGCAGTACCGCAAGTCCCCGGCCGTCACCGAGTACCACCGCTTCGAGGACCGCGGCCACTCCCTCGTCGTCGACCACGGCTGGCGCGAACTCGCCGACCACTCCCTGACCTGGCTCGACCGGCACCCGCACTGAGCACCTTGCCGGTCGCCCCTCCCCGGACCTTCGCTGTCCGCCGCTGGTCGGCCGGCCTGTCCGGCGGCGGACCACAATCGGGAAGCCGTGGACCCGGTGGCCCTGCGCAGCACGATGGGGCGGCGGTCGGCTACTTGAGGGCGGCGGTGGCGAGGCGCAGTTCGCGGAAGGCCTGGTCGAGCTGGTCGTGGACGGTGGCCGCGCCGCTCAGGAACCCCTCCTGTGCGCCGGCCGCGCCACCGACGTGGCCTGCCTGCCGGACACCTCCACGGGTAGCGCACCCCGGCGAGCGGGCGTGAGCGGCCGGCGCATGGGTTTCGTCAAATCGGCTGTCGGGGGATGCGGGTCACTCGCCCTTCTCCCGTAGTGTCCGAGCGCGGTCAGATGTTTCGTCCGTGTGAACCGGGTGCCTTCCGCTCGTCGTTGACAAGGGGCTCATCATGAAGACCTCGCACCTGTGCGCAGGACCGCCCGTGCCATCCGCCCAGCCCAGCGCTCCGGTGGCGGCCGAGGCCGCCGACCTGGTGCGACAGCTCGGCGCGGAGGGGCTCCGGCCGGCCGAGGAGGTGGAGTGCCGGGTCGGGGAGATCGTGGCGGAGCTTGCTGCCACGGGGAGTTACCGACAGAGCGTGCGGGAGCTGTTGGCGGGGACCAGGATCGCCTGGCGCAACAACCCGCAGTGCGTCGGCAAGTTCTACTGGAAGGCACTGGAGGTCCGGGACTGCCGCGAGGTCGGTGTCGGCGGCGGTGTCGGCGGCGATGAGGGCGACGTGTTCGAGGCGTTGGTCGAGCACCTCCGACTGGCCTGGAACGGTGGGAGGATCCGCCTGCTGCTCAGCGCGTTCGCCCCGGCCGAGCCCGGCAGGCCCGGGCCCAGGGTGTGGAACGGCCAGCTCATCCGCTACGCCGGCTACCGGCGGCACGACGGGTCGGTGCTGGGTGACCCGGGGACGGTCGAACTCACCGAAGCCGCAATGAGGTTGGGGTGGCGCGGGCGGGGGACCGAGTACGACGTGCTGCCGCTGGTGGTCCAGTGGCCCGGGCGCGAGCCGAGGTGGTTCGAGCTGCCGCCGGACGCGGTGCCCGAGGTGCGGATCAGCCACCCCGAGTACCCGTGGTTCGAGGATCTCGGCCTGCGCTGGCACGCGTTCCCGACGATCTCCGACCAGGTCCTGCAACTGGGCGGCCTGCGCTACACGCTGGCGCCGTTCAGCGCCTGGTACACGTGCACCGAGATCGGTGCCCGCAACCTGTCCGACACCAACCGCTACGACAAGCTCCCCGCGGTCGCCCGCGGCATGGGCCTGGACACCAGCCGCGACCGCACGCTGTGGCGCGACCGCGCACTGCTGGAGCTCACCGCGGCCGTGCTGCACTCCTACGACCGGGCGGGGGTGTCCATCATCGACCACCACTTCGCCACCAAGCAGTTCGTGCGGCACGAGGAGCGCGAGCTCAAGCACGGCCGCCGCTGCCCCGCCGACTGGTCGGCCATCGTGCCGGCCACCAGCGGCTCGGCCACCCCGGTCTGGCAGCGCCGCTACGAGCCGACCAGGGAGCGGCCCAACTTCTTTCCGCACCAGCTGCCGTGGGCGGCCGACAGCTCAGCCCAGGTCGCGGGCGCCGACCAGGAGGTGTGAGGAGCCCTCGACCCGCGCGAGCCGCCACTGGCGCTCGCGGGCCCTGCCGTGCGGATCCGCGTCGAGGATGCGCAGCGCGTCCCCGGAGGCGGTCGGTTCGGGCCGCAGTTCGGCCCCGACGCGGTGCGGCAGGGTGGAGCGCACGATCTCCCAGCGGCCGTCACGGATCCGGCCGAGCGACACCTCGCAGTCCAGGAGCGCGGCGGCCTCGGCCCGCCCGGCGCAGCCGAGCACCTGTTCGGCGAGTGGTGCCGAACGCGGTCCGGAGGTGTGCAGTGGAGCGGTCCGGCCGCGGGCGTAGCCGAACCAGGCGCCCACCCGCACGAGTTGACCCGCGCAGCCCTCCGCCGGATCCTCCAGCACCGCGCCCGCCAGGTCATCCGACGGCTGGTCGTCGCGTTCCCAGTGCTCCAGGTAGTCCTCGTGCACGCCGTGCTCGATCAGCACGCCGTCCTCGAAGCGCAGGGTGCCCGCGTCGGCCAGCGGGGCCGGCGGATGCAGGTCGATCAGCCGGGCCCAACCGAACACCTCGCCCTCCTGCTCGAGGACGCCGGCGAACGCCTTCTGGGCGCTCAGCGCCAGGAGTTGCGGGCGGTCCAGCTCGGCCGGCGGCCTGCCGCGGACCGTTTCGGCGAGGCCGGCCGGCTGGCGGAGATCCGTGAACAGCGCCAGGCCCTGCAGCCAGGTCGTGCGGGTGGTGGTGTCCGTCGAGCCGTCCGCCTCGCGCACCAGGGTGCGCCGCCACACGCCGTGCAGGTCCGCGAGGGCGGGGTGGTGAACGCGCATCGGGGCTCCGATCCTTGAGTTTCCGACGATGGGGGCGGGACACGCCGCAGCGTGGCCCACCCTCTCACGTGCCGCCCCGCACCCGCGGGCCGGAGACCGTGTTCGGGCCAGCGGGAGGTCCGACACGGGGTTCTGTCAAGGATTCATCAGGGCGAGTGACGCCGACTTGCCCCGGGGTGCGTGGCGGGCTTGAATCATCGTCATGACCCGTCCGGCACGCCACCACGACCGTCCGCCTCATCCGCGGACGCCGGCTGCCGCCATGGTCGCCCGCGCCGTCGGTTAGCGCCGGTACCCTCCCGCGGCAGGCCGTGCGTCGATCGCGCACCGCGGGCGGGCGGTAGCAGCAGCCCGCCCGCACATCTCAACACCCTCCGGGAGCAAGGCCGACGGCCCTCCCGGACGTTCTCCCACCTCAATCGCACCCCGGCACCCGGTCGGCGCGCGTCCGCGCGCCGGCCGGTACCCCGGGTGTGCCCGTACACCCATGGATGGACCATGTCCGCTGTCCTGTCCGCTCGCGTTGCCCTCGTCACCGGAGCCTCCTCCGGGATCGGCTGGGAGACCGCCCGACTGCTCGCCGAGCTCGGCGCCACCGTCATCGTCCACGCCCGGACGGCGGAGGAGGGGGAGGGCGCCGTCGAGCGCCTGGTGAAGCTGGGCGCCAGTCGCGATCAACTCCACATGTTCGCAGCGGATTTCGCCCGCCTCGCCGAGGTCGCCGAGCTGGCGGAGACGGTCGCGCGAGCGTTTCCGAAGCTGGACCTGCTGGTCAACAACGCCGCCGTGATGGCCCCCGAGCGGTGCACGCTCACCGAGGACGGGGTGGAGATCTCCTTCCAGGTCAACTTCCTTGCCGCGCACCGGCTCGCCAAGCTGCTGCAGGCGCCGCTGACCGCCGCCGGCAGCGCGCGGATCGTCAACGTCTCCTCCTCGCTGCACCGCACGGCCTCGATGAACTGGGCCGACCCCAACCGCGTCAAGAAGTACTCCCGGGTCGCGGCGTACGCGCAGTCGCAGTTGGCGCTCTCCATGGCGGCCGGCGACATGGCGCCCGAGGACAGCGGGATCACCTCGGTGAGCGTGAACCCGGGGCTGTGCGACACCGCGCTGCTGCCGTTGTACGGCCGGGTCGGCGCGCCGGCGGCCGAGGGGGCGGCGGCGGTCGTGCGGCTCTGCCTGCCCGAGATCCGCCTCGCCAACGGCGAGTACTACGACGGCGGCGACATCGCACCGAGCGCCGCCACGGTGCACGAGGCGCGCTCCCAGCGCCGCCTGGGCAAGCTCGCCGACTCGCTCGCGACCAAGGCCTGACACGACCAAGGCCTGACACGACCAGGGCCTGAGAGCACCGCTACCAGCACAGACACCACGGAGAACGATGTCCAAGCGCGCCCGCAAGAAGAGGTCCCGTCGCAAGAAGAAGGCGAACCACGGCAGGAAGGCCTGCCTGTAGCCGCCGCCCGACCCGCCCGGCGCCGAGTGCCACCGGCGCCGGGCGTCCGCCTGCCGAAGCCCTGGGAGTCCGCCGACCCCCAGGGCTTCGGCCTGTGCGCGGTCAGCTGCGTGTGCGCGCCCGCTCCGCCGCGCTGCGTTCCACGCAGAACTCATTGCCCTCGGGGTCGTGCATCGTCACCCAACCGGTTCCGTCGGGCCTCCGGTGGTCGCCCTGAACCGTGGCGCCGAGCGAGAGCAGGCGCTCGACCTCCTCGTCCCGGGAGCGGTCCTGGGGCTGGAGGTCAAGGTGCACACGGTTCTTGGCCAGTTTGCGGTCGGCGACCGTGACGAACAGCAGGGTGGTGCCGGCAGCCGTGACCACGGCCTCCGGATCCCCCGGCAGGTCGTCGTCGGCGAGCGAGGCGTCCAGAGCCCGGGCCCAGAAGCCCGCAAGCGCATAGGGATCGGTCGAGTCGATGGTGACATGGCGGATCAGAGAGCTCATGCCCGCGATCCGATCATGAACGCCTGCTGCCGTCCAGAGGCGGACTGCTGTGGGAGCTGCGGGATCTTCGGGAGGAGGGTCTCGCGTGGTTGCCCGACGTAGTAGCAGACCTCGGTGCGGACCGGCCGGAAGCCGGCGGTGCGGGCGAGCGCCAGGCTCGCCTCGTTGCTGCGCGGGGCCGACCAGGTGGGCACGCGGCCCCGGGCGCGGATGGCCAGGGTGAGGCCGTTGACGCAGGCCAGCGCCAGGCCCGAGCGTCGGAAGGCGGGCAGCGTCAGCACGGCGACGTCCTCGTGGGCCCGGCCCTGCCAGTAGGTGCAGGCGACGGCGGCGAGCCGGTGGCCGTCCGTGAAGGCGCCCCAGGCCCGGCCGCTCGCCGCGAGGCCGTGCGCGCCGCCCCAGGTCTCGGTGATCCAGCGGAGCGACGGTGGCAGCGTCGCCACCTGCGAGGCATCGCCGGGCGTGAGCGCCCGGACCTGGACGCCCTGCGGAGCGCGCGGCCGGTGCGGGCGGTACTGCTGGACGCTGAGCGTCCGCTCCCAGGGGCTCACCAGGGCGAAGGTGCGTCCGAGCAGCGGCAGGAAGCGCTCGGGCGCGGTGAACTGACCGTGCGCCAGCGACGCGAGCCGTTCCGGGGCGAGCCGTCGCGGGTCCCCGCGCAGCAGGCGGTGGCCTGCGCAGTGGATCGCCTCGACGCGCGGACACCTCGGCCGGTCGGTCAGCCGACCGCCGAGGCCGGTGGTGCGGACGTGGGCATCCATCGCGTCGAATCCGGGTCGTTCCGGCAGGGACCAGTGCACGGTTCCCAGCTCAGCAGAGGCGGTCGGTGAACCGGGTGGCCTTGACGCCGGGCTGATGCCCGCGGCGGGATTACTGACGGATCCTTCGCACCTCACGGTGCGGACCGGCTGCCCCGCCGGGAGCCGCAGTGCCTGCTCCCAATGGACCACACATGGTGAGCGGGCCGTCGCACCCCGGCACAGAATCGTGGGGACCGACGACACGTTGGGCGGAGCCCCCATGACCGACCTTGCCTTCATCGGCGTCACGATCCTCGTGTTCGCCGTCCTCGCCCTGATCGCCAAGGGGGTGGAGCGGCTGTGACCACGCATGCGCAGTGCTGCGCCGCTTGGGGGGCGCGATGACGGCCGACAACATCGTGGGCCTGGTCGTGGCCGCCACGATCGTCGTCTACCTCGTCCTCGCACTGGTCCGCCCCGAGAGGTTCTGAGGTGACCCCGACCCTCGCGGGCTTTCTGCAGGCGCTGGCACTGGTGGCGGCGCTCGCTCTCTCGCACCGCCCGCTGGGCGACTACCTGGCGCACGTGCTGAGCAGCGCCAAGCACCTGCGTGCCGAACGCGGTGTCCACCGGCTGATCGGCGTCAACGGGGACTTCGACCAGACCTGGATGGCGTACCTGCGCAGTGTGCTCGCCTTCTCCGCCGTCTCGGTGCTGTTCCTCTACGCCTTCCAGCGGTTGCAGAACCACCTCTGGCTCTCGCTCGGGTTCCCCGCGGTCCACCCGGCGACGGCCTGGAACACCGCGGCCTCGTTCGTCACCAACACCAACTGGCAGTCGTACTCCGGCGAGTCGACGATGGGTCACCTGGTGCAGATGGCGGGGCTCGCCGTCCAGAACTTCCTGTCGGCCGCGGTCGGCATCGCCGTGGTGGCCGCACTGATCCGCGGTTTCCGGCGCACCGGCACGGACCGGGTCGGCAACTTCTGGGTGGACCTGGTGCGGGTGACGGTGCGGCTGCTGCTGCCGGTCTCGGTGGTCCTGGCGATCGTCTTCGTGGCGTCGGGCATGGTCGAGAACCTGCACGCGGCAGCCCAGGTCAGCACGGTGGGCGGGGGCAGCCAGAGCATCACCGGCGGTCCGGTGGCCTCGCAGGAGGTCATCAAGCTGCTGGGCACCAACGGCGGCGGCTTCTACAACGCCAACTCGGCGCACCCGTTCGAGAACCCGAATCCGTTCACCAACTGGCTGGAGATCTACCTGCTGCTGGTGATCTCCTTCTCGCTGCCGCGCACCTTCGGCACGATGGTGGGCGACCGGCGCCAGGGCTACGCGATCGTGACCGTGATGGCGCTGTTCTGGGTGGCCTCGGCCGCCCTCCTGACGTTCTTCGAGTGGCAGCACACCGGCACCGCGCTGCAGGCGGCCGGAGCCGCGATGGAGGGCAAGGAGGTGCGCTTCGGCATCGCCTCCTCCGCGCTCTTCGCCTCCTCCACCACCCTGACCTCCACCGGCGCGGTCAACTCCTTCCACGACTCCTTCTCGCCGCTGGGCGGCGGGGTGACGATCTTCGACATGATGCTGGGTGAGATCGCGCCCGGCGGGACCGGCTCCGGGCTCTACGGGATCCTGGTGCTGGCCGTGGTCGCGGTCTTCGTGGCGGGCCTGATGGTCGGGCGCACGCCCGAGTACCTGGGCAAGAAGCTCGGCGGCCGGGAGATGAAGTTCGCCTCCCTCTACATCCTGACCACGCCGGCGATCGTGCTGATCGGCACCGGCACGGCGATGACCTTCAAGGCCGAGCGGGCCGCCATCTTGAACAGCGGTCCGCACGGATTCTCCGAGGTGCTGTACGCCTTCACCTCGGCGGCCAACAACAACGGCTCCGCGTTCGCCGGCCTGACCGCCACCAGCACCTGGTGGAACACCGCGCTCGGCCTGGTGATGCTCTTCGGCCGCCTGCTGCCGATGGTCTTCGTGCTGGGGCTGGCCGGCTCGCTGGCCCGCCAGCAGCCCGTCCCGGTCACCGCGGGCACGCTGCCGACCCACCGGCCGCTCTTCGTGGGGATGCTCTGCGGCGTGGTGCTGATCGTGGTCGGCCTCACCTACTTCCCCGCCCTGGCTCTGGGGCCGCTCGCGGAAGGCCTGCACAGATGACCGTTCCCAGCGCCCGGACCGGCGGCGAAGCGCCGGGCGAGCCGCACGACGCGCACCGGGTCTCCGGCGGACTGATGGATCCGGCGCAGCTGCTGCGCTCGCTTCCCGACGCCGCCCGCAAGCTCGACCCCCGGGTGATGTGGCGCAACCCGGTGATGTTCGTGGTCGAGGTCGGCTCGCTGCTCACCACCTACGCGGCGATCCGCCACACCAGCGCCTTCGCCTGGGTGATCACCGTCTGGCTCTGGCTGACCGTCGTCTTCGCCAACCTGGCCGAGGCGGTGGCCGAGGGGCGCGGCAAGGCACAGGCCGCCACGCTGCGCCGGGCCAAGTCCGAGACGACGGCCCGTCGCCTGGCCGACTGGCCCGCCTCGCAGACCGAGGAGGAGGTCCCCGGCACCGCGCTGAAGCTCGGCGACCACGTCGTCGTCGAGGCCGGTCAGGTCATCCCGGGCGATGGCGACGTGGTCGAAGGGGTGGCCAGTGTCGACGAGTCGGCGATCACCGGCGAGTCCGCGCCGGTGATCCGCGAGTCGGGTGGTGACCGCAGTGCGGTGACCGGTGGCACCAAGGTGCTCTCCGACCGGATCGTCGTGAAGATCACCTCCAAGCCCGGCGAGACGTTCATCGACCGGATGATCGCGTTGGTCGAGGGCGCGGCCCGGCAGAAGACGCCCAACGAGATCGCGCTCAACATCCTGCTGGCCGCGCTGACCATCGTCTTCCTGCTCGCGGTCGTGACGCTGCAGCCGATGGCGGCCTATGCCGGAGCCGAGCAGACGATCGTCGTGCTGGTCGCCCTGCTGGTGGCGCTGATCCCGACCACCATCGGTGCGCTGCTCTCGGCGATCGGCATCGCGGGCATGGACCGCCTGGTGCAGCGCAACGTGCTCGCCATGTCCGGCCGTGCGGTCGAGGCGGCCGGCGACGTCTCGACGCTGCTGCTGGACAAGACCGGCACGATCACCTTCGGCAACCGCCAGGCGGCCGGGTTCACCCCGGTCACCGGCGTCGAGGTGGGCCAACTGGCGGACGCCGCGCAGCTGTCCAGCCTCGCGGACGAGACGCCCGAGGGCCGCTCCATCGTGGTGCTGGCCAAGGAGAAGTACGGGCTGCGGGCCCGCACCCAGGCCGAGATCGGCCAGGCCGAGTGGATCGAGTTCACGGCCCAGACCCGGATGAGCGGCGCCGACCTGCACGAGGACGAGGGCGTGCGGCGGATCCGCAAGGGTGCGGCCGGCTCCGTCGTCGCCTGGGTGCAGGAGAACGGTGGCCGTTCCGGCGAGGAGATCGGCACGCTGGTCGAGGCGATCTCCTCGGCCGGCGGCACTCCTCTGGTGGTCGCGGACCACCACGCCGGTGGGGCCGCCCGGGTCCTCGGGGTCATCGAGCTCAAGGACGTGGTCAAGCACGGCATCCGGGAACGCTTCGAGGATCTGCGCCTGATGGGCATCAGGACCGTCATGATCACCGGCGACAACCCGCTGACCGCCCAGGCCATCGCGGGTGAGTCCGGCGTGGACGACTTCCTCGCCGAGGCCACCCCCGAGGACAAGATGGCCCTGATCCGCCAGGAGCAGGGCGGCGGGAAGCTGGTCGCCATGACCGGTGACGGCACCAACGACGCCCCCGCCCTCGCCCAGGCGGATGTCGGGGTGGCGATGAACACCGGCACCTCGGCCGCCAAGGAGGCCGGGAACATGGTGGACCTGGACTCCGACCCCACCAAGCTGATCGAGATCGTCGAGATCGGCAAGCAGCTGCTGATCACCCGCGGCGCACTGACCACCTTCTCGATCGCCAACGACGTCGCGAAGTACTTCGCGATCATCCCGGCGATGTTCGCCAGCGTCTACCCGGGCCTGCGGCACCTCAACATCATGCACCTGCACAGCCCGACCTCGGCGATCACCTCGGCGATCGTCTTCAACGCGCTGGTCATCATCGGCCTGATCCCGCTCGCGCTGCGCGGGGTGCGCTACCGGCCCTCCTCGGCCTCCGCCCTGCTGCGCCGCAACCTCGGCGTCTACGGCGTCGGCGGGCTGATCATGCCGTTCGTCGGGATCAAACTCATCGACCTGGTCGTCCAGTTCATCCCCGGTCTGCACTGAGCGAAGGAGCCCGCGCGTGGCACGTCCCCTGCCGGCCCTGGTCCGGCTGCACCTCACCGGCCTGCGCCTGCTGTTGGTCTTCACCGTGGTCTGCGGCCTGGCGTACCCCCTGCTGATCACCGGCATCGCCGAGCTCGCCTTCTCGCACCAGGCCAACGGCTCGCAGCTGAAGCAGAACGGCCAGGTGGTCGGCTCCAGCCTGCTGGGGCAGAACTTCGACCTGCCGAAGCAGAACCCCGCGGATCCGAACGAGGCGGCCCGGCCCGACCCGAAGTGGTTCCAGCCGCGTCCTTCGGCGGCCGGCCCGACCGGCTACGACCCGCTGGCCTCGGGCGCCTCCAACCTCGGCCCCAACGACGCGGGCCTGACCCGGACCGTGCGCGAACGCCGCGCCGCGGCCGCCGCGTTCGACGGCGTTCCGCCCGGCCAGGTGCCCCCGGACGCGCTCACCGCGAGCGGCTCCGGGCTCGACCCGGACATCTCGCCCGCCTACGCTGATGAACAGGTCGACCGAGTGGCGAAGGCGCGCGGCCTCGACCCCGCCAGGGTCCGTCAGCTGGTGAAGGACCACACCCAGGGCCGCGACCTGGGCTTCCTCGGCGAACGGCGGGTGGACGTCGTCACGCTCAACCTCGCGCTCGCGCGGCTCGGCTGACCCCGGCCGGCAAGGAGGCGCGCGGTGGTCGAGCAGAAGGCGACCCGGGCCGGGCCCGGTCGGCTGAAGGTGTACCTCGGCGCCGCGCCGGGCGTCGGAAAGACCTACCGCATGCTCGACGAAGCGCTGCGCCGCCGGGCCCGCGGTACCGACGTCGTCGTCGCCTTCGTCGAATGCCACGGCCGGGAGCGCACCGAGTCCCTGCTCGACGGCCTGGAGAGACTGCCGCGCGCACACCGCACCTACCGGGGAGCCGAGTTCACCGAGTTCGACGTCGACGCGGCGCTCGCCCGCCGCCCCCAGGTGGCGCTCGTCGACGAACTCGCCCACACCAACGTCCCCGGCGGGCGCCATCCCAAGCGCTGGCAGGACGTCGAGGAACTGCTGGCCGCCGGCATCGAGGTCATCACCACGCTCAACATCCAGCACCTCGAATCCCTCGCCGACGTCGTCCTCAAGGTCACCGGAGTCCCGCAGCACGAGACCGTCCCCGACGAGCTGGTGCGCCGCGCCTGGCAGATCGAGCTGGTCGACATGGCACCGGAGGCGCTGCGCCGCCGGATGGTGCACGGCAACGTCTACGCCACGGAGAAGGTCGACACCGCGCTCGGCAACTACTTCCGGATCGGCAACCTCACCGCGCTGCGCCAGCTCGCCCTGCTCTGGCTGGCCGGCCGGGTGGACGAGCGGCTGCAGGACTATCGCGTGGAGCAGGGCATCAGCGGAATATGGGAGACCAGCGAGCGGGTCGTGGTCGCCCTCACCGGCGGGCCCGAGGACGACACGCTGATCCGCCGCGCCGCTCGGATCGCCGCCCGCACCGGCGGTGGCGACCTGCTCGCCGTCCATGTCGCGCACGGCGACGGGCTCGCCGATGCCCGCCCCGAGGCCCTCAGCGCCCAGCGCGGCCTGGTCGAGAGCCTGGGCGGAAGCTTCCACTGGGTGGTCGGCGAGGACATCCCCACCACCCTGCTGGCCTTCGCCCGCTCGCAGAACGCCACCCAGCTGGTGCTCGGCACCAGTCGCCACGGCCGGCTCGCCCGCGCACTGGGCGGCCGCGGCATCGGGGAGACCACCATCGCGCTCTCCGGCGACATCGACGTCCACATGGTCACCCACGAGGCCGCCGCAGGGCGGGGGCACGGACGCTTCGGCGGGACCAGGCAGCACGGACCGGGCGGTCACGAGGCCACCGCCGAACCGGCACCTCGCGGCACCGCCCCGGAGCTGTGACCACTGCCCCTGACCGGGCCGACGTCAGGGGTTCGTCAGGAAGCGGCGACGGCGCGTCTCGGACGCGTCAAGAGCCGGCGATGGCGCGCATCGCCAGGGTTCCATGGATCAGCGGGACGGCAGACCACGAGTCGACTGTTTCGAAGGTCCAGTTCGTATCGCGGCTGGAAAGCGAAGGCCCTCTGCGGGGTCTGAGGATCGAGGAAGTGCAGCACCATGGCCGAGACCAGCCGGGTCGTCGTCGGAGTCAGCGGATCGAAGCGGAGCGCGGCGGTCCTGCGGCGCGCGGTGGACGAGGCGACCAGGCGCGGTGCCGTCCTCGTCCCGGTGATCGCCTGGACCCCGGTCGGCGGGGAGCGGGCCCACCCCTGCCCGTCGCTGGCGGCGCTCTGGGAGCAGGCGGCCCGTACCCGACTGGACGACGCGTTCGCGGACGCCCTCGGTGGCTACCCGACGAACCTGCGGATCGACCCCGTGGTGATCCGCGGCGAGGCCGGCCGCGCCCTCGTCCGGATCGCCGACCGCCCGGGCGACGTGCTCGTGGTGGGCACCGGCCGCCGCGGCCCGCTGCAGCGGCTGGTGCACGGGACGGTCAGCCGCCACTGCGTGGCCCGGGCCCTGTGCACCGTGATCGCCGTGCCCTCCGGAGCGGTCGTCGCGAGCACGGCCCGTGCGGCGGACGACGCGCCGCGGCTGATCGCGGCGTAGTGCGGTTGGTGGCGGGCACCTGCCGGCGCGGGCCGGTGAGCGCCGAGCAGTGTCGCTGCCGGTCCGCACCCCACGCTGACGCCGACCAGGATCGCGGCAGGACCGGTCGGCGAGGTCCGCGACGCGTGGTTCCGGGTGGGCCGCCTGCCCGGGTGCTGCCCGGTCAGCGGGCGGTGGAGGTGCCGCGCGCGGGCCGGACAGGGGTGGTGCGCGCTGTTCGGGACGCGGCCAGCAGGACGGTGGCGGCCGTGATCAGGAGGGTGCCCTCCACGGCGACGCTGATGAGGGCCAGGGGTTCGGTCCAGTTGCCCCTGTCGTCGCTGTAGTCGGGCAGGCCGGGTCCCCGGGAGAGGACGAAGCCGACGAGCGGGCCGAGCGCCACGGCGGCGGCGAGCAGCCAGTCGAGCGGGTAGGCGCTGGCGCGGGCGGCGCGTGGTCGGGTGCCGGCCAGCAGCAGGACAGCACAGAGCACGCCGGTCGCCTCCAGCAGGTAGTAGCCGACGCCGACGTAGTGCGGCGTCTTGTCGCCGGGAAAGCCGCCCTGGTCCTGGACGTGGATCCAGGACACCGCCAGGCAGAGCAGTGCTGCCGCCGTGCGGGCGAGCGCGCGGGCAGGGGGGACAGCGGTCAGGGGCATCGGAGCCTTCGGGGCAGGGGAGAGGAACGGGGCGCGGGCGGGGAACGGCGGGCCGGGGGCGGTGCTGGACCCGGAGAGCCGGACGGGCAGGCCGAAGTGTCGCCGAGGGAAAGCGACTTGACGTTGCCCGGTCAATGCTGGCGTCCGGCCGGCACGATCGCCATGTTCCTGCCTGCTGAGATTCCTCTGAATCGTGGCCCGCTCAGCGCTCCCCGGGCGCATGGCCCGCGACGTCACCCGGGCCACCGAACGCGCCGAGCACCTCATCGAGGCGTTGCTCGTTGCCTGCTCGGCCTGCTGCCCGGATCACCCTGACGGCCGAGGGCCACCTCGCTCCGCTCCCGCTGACCCAGGCCGAGGCCGTCCCCGCGCCCGCGCGGAAGCCGCGCCGCCCGGGCCGGCTGCTCGCGGTGGAGCGCGCTGCGCGACGGCGGACCGAGTGCACCGCTTACCCCCTCAGCGTAGGAAGCCGTGCCCGGACCGTGCGCCGGACCGGAAGGTGATGGAGGCTGGAGAGGCAGGCCGAGCAGATCCTGGACGGGAGCGGCCGACGAAGGAGGGCCGCGTTCCTGTCCGGACCTGAAACGCCACGACGTGCGGCGGCCACCAGCGCACACGAGGAGGCATCGTGCACCCGGACCCCGCTCCCACGTCCGCCGCGCTCGCCCGTCGGATCGCCGACCGGTCCGCCGAACTCGGTCTGACCGAGGCCAGGTTGGCCGCCAAGGCCGGGATGTCCCCGCAGTACCTGACGCTGCTGATCGAGGCCGGTACCGCATTCGACCCGTCCGGGTTCCTGCGCCTTGCCGCCGCCCTCGAACTCACCTACCAGGAGCTGCTGGAGGGACGCCGGGACGCCGCTCCCGGCAGCGGTGGGCCGGCCCCGCATCCGGTGCTGTCCCGCCTGACCGGGACGGAGTGCTGGGAGCGCCTCGGCACCCACGGTGTCGGTCGCGTGGTGGTGCCGGCCGAGCCCGCGCCGCAGGTGTTCCCGGTCAACTACACCGTCGACGCGCACACGGTCGTCTACCGCACCGCACCGCACAGCGCGCCGGCCGCCGCGCCCGGCAGCACCCTCTCCTTCCAGGTCGACCGGATCAACGACCACCTGAGCCAGGGCTGGAGCGTCCTGATCGCCGGTACCGCCCAGCCCATCGAGGACGCCGCCACCATCGGGCGACTGGCCCTCCTGCCCGGGACCGAGCCCTGGGCGGGTGGCAACCGCCCGCTGTGGATCCGCATCACTCCGGACCGGATCAGCGGGCGCCGGGTGGGGCCGGGGTGA
Organism: Kitasatospora sp. NBC_01302; assembly: GCF_035976515.1. Lineage (NCBI taxonomy): Bacteria > Bacillati > Actinomycetota > Actinomycetes > Kitasatosporales > Streptomycetaceae > Kitasatospora > Kitasatospora sp. NBC_01302. The sequence continues at coordinate 418,828 of NZ_CP108404.1, read as the reverse complement.
GCCGTCGGCGGGGCGGCGGCAGTGGACCTCCGGCGGGGTTTCGCGAGAACCGGCCATGCACTGGACAGGCCCGCTCGGCCCAGCCGTGGGCTCGCTGCCCCGGGCGGGCCGGGGATCGGCACGGTAGCGCTGGACGGTGGGGGCGAGGAGGTCGGCGCCGTTCGCCTCGTCGCACGGCCCGGGCGCCGTTTGCGGGCCGACGACCGCGACGGCCCTGCTCCGGGCCGGCTGTGCAGGCGTAAGCGCCCGGTCACCGCGCCATCAGCACGGCGACGCCGGTGACGCGCCCCGCCGCGAGGTCGGCCAGCGCGGTGTCGGCGTGGCTCATCGGGTAGCGCTGCACATGGACCGTGGGGCGGTGCCGGGCGGCCTCTGCGAGGTAGGCCCGGCCGTCCTCGCGGGTGTTGGCGGTGACGCTGCGCAGCGAGCGCTCCCGGAACAGGTGCTGCTGGTAATCGAGTGGGGGGATGTCGGAGAGGTGGATCCCGGCCACCGCGAGGGTGCCGCCGCGGTCCAGCGCGGCGAGCGCGACCGGCACCAGATCGCCCACCGGGGCGAAGAGGAGGGCCGCGTCCAGCGGTTCGGGCGGCGTCTCGTAGGCGTCGCGCGCGGAGGCCGCGCCCAGCTCCAGGGCCAGGCGCCTGGCCTCCGCCGCCCGGGTGAGGACGTGCACGCTCGCGCCCCGGGAGAGCGCGAGCTGGGCGGTGAGGTGTCCGGAGGCGCCGTACCCGTAGATGCCCAGCCGGCCGCCCGGCGGCAGCTGGGCGCGTTCCAGGGCGCGGTAGCCGATGATGCCCGCGCACAGCAGGGGAGCGATCTCCTCGTCGGGGCGCTCGTCGGGGAGCGGGTAGGCGTAGCGGGCGTCGACCAGGGCCTGTCCGGCGTAACCGCCGTGGGTGTCCCACCCGGTGTACCGGGAGCGGGGGCAGAGGTTCTCGTGGCCCGCCCGGCAGTACCGGCAGGTGCCGCAGGTGCCCGCGAGCCAGGCCGCGCCCACCCGGTCACCGGGCCCGAACTCCCGTACCTGGGAGCCCGTGTGCAGGACGCGGCCCACGATCTCGTGCCCGGGCGTGCAGGCCGGCAGATGCGGTGCGAGGTCGCCCTCGGCCAGGTGCAGATCCGTGCGGCAGACCCCGCAGGCGCCGACGTCGATCAGCAGCTCCCACGGCCCGGGCTCCTCCAGCACCCGCTCCACCCGGCGCAGCGGGGCGGAGCCGATCGGGCCGGGGCGTTCCACCACCCAGGCCGTCGTGCGCTGGTGCGGATATCCGGACGCGGTCATGGCCGACTCCTCCGGTAGAGGTGCGCTGCTGCGCCGTCGTTCCATTCTGGGGCGCGGCCGGCCGCGACGCGGGTGGGGCGACGGTCGACCACCCACCGTCACTGCCGACTACGGAACGGCGCCGTCGGCCGGCTCGGCGCGGTGCAGCGGGTTCGGCTGGGGGAGGTAGATGTCGCCGCGGCCGGGAAACAGCCGCATCGTGAGCAGCGCCTTCTGCGGCAGGCCAGGGCCCAGCAGCGCCGCGGTGTCCTGGGCCACTCGCCCGGCCAGCCGGGGCGTCGCGCTGCGCAACACGTCCGCGCGGGTCTCCTCGACGGCGGCCCGGACCACGTCCCACAGGGCCTGTGCGGGCAGCCCGTGGTCCAGCCGCAGCCGGTCGATCAGGATGCCCAGATTGGCGTGGAACACCGCGTGGCAGAGCTTGGCGCGGACCTCCCCGATGTCCTCGGTGGCCGTCAACGAGTGCGGATACGGGGTGAAGTCGGACCCGGTCGCGCGGAAGCGGCCCAGGTGCAGGCGCAGCCCGGCGCTGTCGCGCAGCACGAGCCGGGTCGGACGCGGGTGGCGCAGCACCAGCAGGGTGTTCTGCAGATGCGCCTCGATCGCGATCCCGTGGCGCCACAGCAGGGGCAACGCGGCCGAGCAGAGCAGGTCGCTGTACTCGCGCAGGAAGACCAGCGCGGCGGCGCGAGGTGCGATGCCCTCCGCGATGGCCCGGGCGTTGACCACCTCGGTCAGCAGGGGGCGTCCGGTCACCGGTGAGCGGGCCAGCAGGGCGACGCAGCTGACCATGGTCTCGCCCGGGCGGAGCCCTTCCGCCGGGTCCGGGCGCAGCAGGGCGGACAGTCCCCGGTGGCGGGCGTCCGGAGCCGACGCGCCTTCCGGTGGGCTGAAGGCGACGCCGGCCAGCTCCGGGACGAAGTCCACCCGTCCGGTGGCCCGGGGCTCGGCGGCCAGCAGTTGCTGCAGGAGCGGGCCAAGGCGTGGGCTGTTGCGGGTCGTTGCGGGCGAGATGGTTCGGCGTCCCCCGGTGAGTCGTATGTCCAGGGCGAGTTTGAGGGTGACTCGCTTCCCGTCCTGGCCCGGCTCGGTGGTGACCACGGTGCGGATGCTGGACGTCGGGCGGCACTCCAGGGCGGCCTCGGGCAGTCGCACGATCCGACCGGCGTCGAGGTCGGCGCCGTAGACGGACGGGAGCGCGTTCCGTGCCTGCCAGGGGTGCACCGGGACCAGCACGTAGGCGTCCGGGTCGTGCCCGCGTTCCTTCAGACCGCGCACGGCCCGGGCGGCCGTGGCGGGGTAGGCCGCTGCGAGCAGGTCGCCCACGGTGCGCCCGTCCTCGTCCGGTGTCTGCAGAACGGAGTCGCGGTGGACGGCGGCCAGTTCCACGGTCACCGTCGCGCCGGATTCCGGGGTGTGGGCGAGCACGTCGGCGGTGGAGAACCCGAGCCGGGTGCGGCGGCACGGGTGCAGGGCGTGGCCCTCGGTCTCCAGGCCGTCCAGCAGAAGGGTGACGTCGGAGGGTGAAAGTCCGGCGGGAACCGACGTGAGCAGGCCGGCAGCCCCCGTGGCCTGGAGTGCTTCTCTCCGGCGCCCGGCCATGGCCCGGCTCAGGGCCAGGTTGGCGGCGGAGTCGACCAGTTCCTCCCGTACGGCCTCCCAGTTGCCGCTCGCGGTCCGCAGCTTGTCGACCACCTGCTCGGGCCGGTCCGCGTCGCACGGTCGGCCGGTGGCGACGCCATTCACAACGCCACTGACAGGGCCACCGACAGCGCCACTGACAGGGCCACCGACAGCGCCGTCGACGATTCCTTCGCGTTGCAGTGCCGCGAGGAGGTCCTGCGCTGTGTCCCGTCGCGCGCCGTCGAGTTCGGTCAGCCATCGGATGGCCAACTCCGGTTCGCGGGAGCGAAGTTCGGCCAGGACACCGGCCGCCGCCTCGCCGTCTGCTCGGCGCAGCGGGTTCGGGCCGCTGAAGTGGGGCTGCTGCGCCACCTGCCCGGCCAGGCGCAGCCGCAGCAGGGCCTTGAGCGGCCAGGGATCTTCGAGCAGGGCCAGGGCGTCGGCACAGGCGTCCGCTGCCTCGGCCGTGTTGGGCGCCCGGGCGATCAGGTGGCGGAAGGCCTGCAGACAGACATCCCGGACGACCGGCCACAGCTCCTGCTCCCGGCAGTCGGCTGCCTCGGCCAGGGCAGGCACCAGCTCGCCGAGTTGGTGCGTGAAGAGCGCGAAGTACAGCTTGGACCGCAGCGGGTCGGTGCCCGAGGCGTGCAGCGCTGAGCCGGGCGCCAGCGTGACCGTGTGCCCCCGAGCGGCCAGGCGCGAGGACAGGATGCGGATGCTGCCGAGATCCCGGACCAGGACCCGGCTGGGCAGCCCGCCGCGCAGGGCGAGCAGGGTGTTCTGCGCATGGGCCTCCAGCGCGATCCCGTACTGGGTCAGCAGGGTCAGCGTGGGCGGCACGATCAGCTCCAGGTACCGGCGGAGCCAGCTGTGCACCGCGTCGGCGCGGGACGTCTCCCGGCCCGCCAGTTCGGTGACCACATCGTGAACCACCGTCCGGCCGGTGAGCGGTGACCGGGCGAGCAGCGCCGCGACCGGCAACGCCACCTCGTCCGGCGCAAGGAGGGTTTCCGGGTCCTCGCGCAGGATCGCTCCCAGGGACCGGCGGCGGGCGCTGTGGTCGGCCCCGGCCTGCTCGACGGGCACGAAGCAGACCCCGGCCAGCTCCCGGCAGATGGTGAGGGTCCGCAGGCCCGGTTCTTGCGCGGCGATGTCCGCCAGAAGCGCCGAGAGCCGCGGGCCGTTGTGCGCGGCCTGGAAGGAGACACCGCGGACCGCGTTGGTGATCTGCACCTCCAGGGCCGTCTTGATGTGCAGGCCGGCCGCAGCGCCCGGCTCGCGGACGGCCAGGGTGCGGGTGGACAGCAGCGGACACGCCGGGAGCGTGGCGGACAGCGGCACGACGAGTCCAGCCGTCAGGGCGTCACCGTGCAGTCGCGGGAGGGCGTGGTCGCGCTGGTGCGGGTGGACCGGCAGGAGCACGTACCGATCGGGGTCGTGCCCGGCCTGCGCCAGTTCGGCCCGGGCCGCCGAGACCGCGGCGGGAAAGGCCTGTGCCAGCACCGCCTCGGCCGCCGCCAGGCCGGCACCGCGGTCGCCGGACTTTGTCCTGCCCCGGCCGTCCGCCCCGGAGGCCCCGCCCCGGCCGTCCGCCCCCGAGGCTGCCTCGCGTGCCACCGCGACCAGGGCGAGCGGGAAGGCGGCGCCGGATTCGGGAGCGTAGCGCAGCGCGTCGGCGGCGGACATCCCGAGCCGTCCCTTGGCCGCCGGGTGCAGGGGATGACCGTCCACGACCAGCTGCTCGAACCCCACCAGCGGCGAGTCGGCGGGCAGCCGCTCCAGCAGAGCGGTGAAGGGGCGCAGCGGATCCCACGGACCGTCGGCTCGCGCCTTGCCCGCCTGCCGAGCCGCCCCGTCCAGCGCGAGCGCATGTCCCTCGACGCTGGCCGCGACCTCGCTGCGGACCCGTGCCCACTCCAGTCCGCTCGCCGGCACCAGCCCGCGGCGGAGCAACACGTCGATGAGGCGGACCGGTTCGGTGATCGGCTCCCGCGCGTCGGCGCCGGTCCGCAGGGCGACGACACCGTCGACCACCAGCCGCCCGGCCGAGGTGACGTGCCGCACCGGAATGGTCAAGCCCTGCTGCTCGGCCTCGTCGAGGTCCAGCAACTCCTCCCGGACCAGGGCCGAGACCAGCCGGTCGAGGCCTCGCGCACAGGCGGCCTGCCTGGATTCGTCGGAGACGGCATGCGCCTGCGTCTGCTGCGGCGCCGAGCGCGGGACCTCAGCCATCCGTTGTCCCCCCAAGGTTCGTTTCCCTGCGACGGTGCAACGGGCTGCTGCGAGGCGGACAGATCAGCGCGGTGCGGTGAGTTCGTCCGTCAGCTCTCGCTGAGAGGCCGCCCGGCGACCGCTGTCGACGGGGTGCCGTCCACCCCGACCGGGACATCGCCGGCGACCATGACCCGGTGCAGGACGCGCGGGGAGCCGAGCTGCTCACGGTCCTGGGCGCCCAGGTGGATGGTGGCCCGGTTGTCCCAGAACGCGACGCTCCCGGGCTCCCACCGGAACCGGACGGTGTACTCGGGCCGGGTGGCCTGGTCCACGAACATGTCGAGCACGGCGCGGCTCTCGGCCCGGGAGAGCTCGACGAACCGCTCGACGTAGTACGGGTTGACGAGCAGCAGCCGCTCCCGGGTCTCCGGATGGACCCGCACGAGCGGGTGGATCGAGACCACCGGCTGCTCCTGCAGATCCTTCAGGTAGGAGTCGGGGCCCGGCTTCGGCAGATACCCGACACCTCGCCGGTGCTCGGCCCGCAGGCTCTCGGCGAGGCGCTGCAGCGGTTCGGACAGGCCGGCGTAGGCGGTGGCCAGGTTGGCCCAGGTCGTGTCGCCACCGTAGGGCGGGGTGGCCTCCGCCCGCAGGATGGTGGCAGCCGGGGGATCGATCCAGGGAGTCAGGTCACTGTGCCAGTCGTGGAGCAGTGAGTTCCGCCGCCGGTCCCGCCATTGCGCGCGGTCCTGCCCGTAGCGTCCGGCCAGTTCGAGCCGGTCGACCATCGTCTGCACCTGCGGGAACTCCGCCGGGGAGGCGTCGCCGCGCGAGGGCGAGACGATGGGTTCGCCGAACCGGCGGGCGAAGGCGAGATGCCCGGCGTGGTCGAGGTGCTGCTCACGGAAGAAGACCACCTTCCACCGCAGCACCGCGGACCGGATCGCGTCGACGACCTCGTCCTCCAGCGGGCCGGAGAGATCCACACCGGAGATCTCGGCTCCGATGTGGGTGGCCATCGGTCGCACGTCCAACCCAGCGATGGCTGGATCCGTCACCGCATGCCTCCTCGGACGCAGTGCCACCTGCTTCGTGGCTCCGATCTTCGCCGCACCGGGTGGCAGCATGCCCCGGTGAAAGTCGGGTGAAACGCTGCCCGCATACGCACCGGAGCGGAACGCGGTCGAGGACCTGGGGGCTCGCACACATGACGCCGCGTCAGGCAGCACCCGATCCCACAAGGCAGCGCGGGCAACCGGGACTTGCCGGTGCGGGGTGGGGCTGCCCCCATCGCGGGCGCGGGTGGTAGCTCCATCGTGGGTCGCCCGGCTCCTCCCTAGCGTGGCTGTCGCACCGCTGTCGTGGTGCGTTCGTCATTCCGCGAGGAGGCAACTCATGCGTAACAGACACCCGCGTCGCATCGGTGCCGCGGTGCTCGTCGCCGCGCTGGCCGCGCTGGCGTGCGCGCCGGCGGCCGGCGCGGCCGCCGCCCGACCAAGCTCGCTGCAGGGCGAGGTGAACGCGATCAAGGCCACCGGCAACGAGGGCGTCGTGGCCGAGGCGACCGGCGCGCGCGGCCACCGTTTCGCCACCGCGGGACAGGCCGACACCAGCACCGGCGCGCCCGCCGTGCGCAACGACGCCTTCCGGATCGCCAGCCTCACCAAGACCTTCACGGCCACCGTGCTGCTCCAACTGGCCGGCGAGGGACGGCTGTCGCTGGACGACAGCGTCGATCACTGGCTGCCGGGCGTGGTCTCCGGCAACGGCAACGACGGCAGCAGGATCACCGTGCGCCAGCTGCTGCAGCACACCAGCGGGATCTACGACTACACCCACGACCTGCCGGCGCTCGCCTCGACGTCGGGCTTCCTGGCCAACCGGTTCACCAGCTACACCCCGGCGCAACTGGTCGCCATCGCCATGCGGCACGCCCCGTCCTTCGTCCCCGGCACCGACTGGCAGTACTCGAACACCAACTACATCCTGGCCGGCATGATCATCAACCGGGTCACCGGGCACACCTGGCAGGACGAGGTCACCGCGCGCATCATCCGGCCCCTGGGGCTGCGGCACACCAGCGCACCGGTCGCCGACCCCTTCATCCCCGGCCCGCACCTGCACGGCTACTCCACCTTCGGGTCCGGCCCGACGATCGACGTCACCGCGCTCAACCCGACCCTGGGCGACGCCGCCGCGGAGATCATCAGCACCACCGCGGACCTCACCACGTTCTACACCGCGCTGATGCGCGGTCAGCTGCTCGCTCCGGCCCAACTGGCCCAGATGGAGTCCACCGTGCCGGCCCCCCTCTGGCCCGGCGCGCGCTACGGCCTCGGCCTCTGGTGGGTACCGCTCTCCTGCGGCGGCGGCTACTACGGCCACTCCGGCGGCGCCCCCGGCTACAACACCCTCGTCGGTGCGACCCCCGACGGCCAGCGGGCAGCCGTGGTCGCGAGCACCGGCGACGGCGACGCGGACAGCCAGGCCGCCCTGGACACCCTGGTCGACCAGCAACTGTGCCAGGCGGGCCCCGTGTAGCCACCGGACGGGGCACGTGCCGCTGGACTGCATCCAGGGGGCGACACCCCGATGGGCGAGGGAGGTACGGGTTTCCGTACCAAGCACTCGGGGGTGAGCACGATCGATTCCCTGACCTCGTCCGCCGAGGATGACGTCATGGATGACGTCATGGTCGACAGGACAGAGAACACCTGCTCGTCGAGCCCCCACGCCGCTGTGCGGGCCGAGGAGCTGAGCCGGCAGTACGGCCGGGGCGCCGGGAGCGTACGCGCGTTGCACGCGGTGACGCTGGAGCTGTGGCCGGGCACCTTCACCGCGGTGATGGGGCCGTCGGGTTCGGGCAAGACCACGCTGATGCACTGCCTGGCCGGCATGGACCGACCGACCGGCGGGGCGGTCTGGTGGGGGGACACGGAGGTGTCGCGGCTGGCGGAGCGGCGGCTCGCCGTGCTGCGGCGGAGCCGGGTCGGCTTCGTGTTCCAGGCGTTCAACCTGATGCCGGCCATGACGGTGGCGCAGAACGTCGAGCTGCCCGGGCGGCTGGCCGGCGAGCGGGTCGACCGGGCAGCGGTGCGGGCGGCCCTGGAACAGGTGGGCCTGGCCGGCCGCGAGCGGCATCGGCCCGGCCGGCTCTCCGGAGGCCAGCAGCAGCGGGTGGCCATCGCCCGGGCGCTGGTCTGCCGGCCCTCGGTGCTGTTCGCGGACGAGCCCACCGGGGCGCTGGACCGCCGTACCGGGCACGAGATTCTTGCGCTGCTGCGCGACGGGGTGGACCGGCGGGGGCAGACCTGCGTCATGGTGACCCATGACCCGGTCGCGGCGGGCTACGCGGACCGGGTGGTGGTGCTGGCCGACGGTCGGGTGGTCGACGACCTCGACCGGCCGTCGGTGCCGGCGGTCGCCGACCGGCTGAGCCGGCTGGGTGGTTGACCGTGCTGAGCTTCGCCTTCGGGCAGATCAGGCTGCGGCCCGCAGCGTTCGCCGGTCTCGCGGCGGCGCTGTTCCTCGCGGTCGCCACCCTCACGCTGTTCGGCTCCCTGCTGGCCGCCGGTATCGCCGCTCCCGCCACGCCGGGACGGGCGGTGGCCGGGCCCGGCCTGACCGTGATCGCCGCCGGGTTCGGGGAGATCGCCGTGCTGGTGTCGTTCTTCGTGGTGGTCAACACCCTCGGCTTCGCGATCCGCCAGCAGCACCGGGAACTGGCCCTGTTGCGCACCGTGGCGGCCACGCCCGGCCAGGTCCGGCGGCTGGTTCGATGGCAGGTGCTGGTGACGGTGCTGCTGGTCGCCCCGGCGGCCCTGGCCACGGGGGCGGCGGGAGCCCGCTGGTTCCTGCACGCGCTGGTGGCACGCACCATGGCCGCCCCCACGGTTCACGTCCCCGCTTCACCCGTGCCGCTGCTGGTGGCGGTCGTGGCCGCGCTGGCCGTGGGCCTGCTGTCGGCCTCGGTCGCCGCCCGTCGGATCACCCGGATCGCGCCGGCCGAGGCCACGGCGGCGAGCACGACCGAGCACCACCGGACGGGCTGGTTCCGGGTGGTCGCAGGGCTGGGCTGGCTGGGCGGCGGGGGTCTGCTGCTCCGTCTCGTCGCCACGCAGCCGGCCGACAAGGCGGGCCAGGCGGCGCTGTTGGCGGCGCTGGTCCTGCTGGTGGCGGTCGCGCTGCTGGGGCCCTTGCTCGCCAGGGCCGTCGTGACGGTGCTGGGCGCCCCGGTCCGGGCCTCGGCCAGGTGCTGCGGCTGGTTGGCCGACGCCAATCTGCGGGGCTACGCCCACCGGCTGTCGGCCGCGGTGGTGCCGGTGTCCCTCCTGGTGGGGCTGTCCTGCACCATGGTGTTCATGACCACCACCGTCGAACACGCGACCGGGCGGCCTGCGGACGCGAGCCTGTCGACGGTGAACTCGGCCAGTGACGTCTGGTTGCGGCAGGCCGAGCTGGCGATGCTGGTCTGCTTCGCCGCCGTCTCGACGGTCAACACCCTGGCCGCCCTGACCGCCGACCGCCGCCGCGAGTTCGCCCTGCTCACCCTGCTCGGGGCGACACGTCGTCAGCTGGCGCGCACGCTCTGCGTCGAGATGCTCCTGACCGCGGCGGTGGGCGTGCTGCTGGGCACCGCGGTCGCGGGCACCACCGCGGCGGCGTTCAGCCTGTCCGTGACGGGCTCCGCGCTGCCGTCCGTGCCGTGGCGGGCGTACGCCTGGATCGTGGTCGGTGCCCTCGCGCTGACCGCACCGGGCATCCTCGGCGCCGGTCTGCGCGCCACCTCGGGCCGCGCGACGGAGCTGGTCGGAGGGCAGCGTGGCTGACCGCGGGCGCGGCCTGCTCCGGCGCTCGCGGCCTGCCGTACGCGCCGGGGACATCGCCTTCGCCGTGGTCGGGCTGCCGCCGGCGATCATCGGCTTCGGCTATGTGCTCGCGGTCCTCTACGCGGGCACGCTGCTGTCCCTCACCGTGCTCGGGCTGCCCCTGGTGGCGGCCGCGGTCCGCGGGGCCCGCGCCCTGGGCACACTGCACCGGCACCTGGTGGGCCGGTTGCTCGGGGAGGCCGTCGAGCCGCCGGCGCCCCTGCCCGCGGCCCACGGCGTGATCGCCCGGGTCCGGATACTGCTGACCGACCCGGTGGGCTGGCGGGCTCTGCTCTACCTGGGCCTGCGCCTGCCGGTCGGCGTGCTGACGTTCGCCGCCGCCGTCGTCCTGCCGCTCGCCGCCGGATGGTTGATCGGCTTTCCCCTCTGGGTGCGCCTGCTGGCCCCACCGGACCGGCCCGCGTGGTGGCTCGACCCGGCCGGCCTGCTGCTCGGCGCTGCGCTGCTCGTCGCCGTGCCCGCCGCGGTCCGCGCCATGAGTGGGCTCAACCGCCGCGTCGCCCGGCAGTTGCTCGGTCCCGCCCGTGCGCACCGGCGCCTGCGGGCACTCGAACAGGCCCGCAGCACGCTGGCCGCGGAGAACACCGAGAACCTGCGTCGGCTGGAGCGCGATCTGCACGACGGCACCCAGGCGCAGCTGGTCGCCATCGCCATCACCCTGTCGCTGGCCGACGACGCGCTCACCCCCGAGGACGGCGCCGACCTCGCGCGCCTGCGCACGCTGCTCACCCGCGCACGTGAGCAGACCGATGGCACCATCGCGGGCCTGCGCAGGCTCACCCGGGGCATCCACCCGGTGGCCCTGGACGCAGGCCTCGGCGAGGCGTTGCCCACGCTGACCGACGCCGGCCCCGTCCCCGTCACCACGCGTCTGGACCTGCGGGAGCGCCCGGACCCGGCGATCGAGCGGGCCCTCTACTTCTGCATCGCCGAACTCCTGACGAACATGGCCAAGCACAGCGGAGCGCAGGCGGCCACCGTCGAGGTCCGCTCCGCGCAGGGACGGGTCCGCGCGGTGGTGAGCGACAACGGCCGGGGCGGGGCTCTCCCGGGTGCCGGAAGCGGCCTGACCGGCCTGCGCGAACGGCTGGCCGCGGTGGACGGCACGCTGCGGATCGCCAGCCCGGTCGGCGGGCCGACCGTCATCACCGCCGAACTCCCCACCCGCATCTGATCAGCCAGCATCTGATCAGCCCGCGGGGGATCAGCCCGCATCCGATCAGCCTGCATCCGAAAAGCCCGCGGGGGATCAGTGCGCGGGTGGTGCCGAGCCCGCCTCGGCCAGATACGCCAGCACCACCTTCACCCGGCGGTTCTCGGCCTCACGGGCCGGCAGGTCGAACTTGACGAAGATCGCGGCCACGTGCTTCTCCACCGCCCGCTCCGACACCACCAGCCGCGCGGCAATGGAACGGTTGGAATGGCCCTGTGCCATCAGCTCCAAGGTCTCCCGCTCCCGTGGCGTGAGCGACTCGATCCGACTGCGGCGCCGCCCGCCGCGGATCAGCCGGGTGACGATCTCCGGGTCGAGCGCGGTACCACCCGCGGCCACCCGATGCAGCGCCTCGACCAGTTCCGAGGTGCGGGCGATGCGCTCCTTCAGCAGATAGCCGACCCCGGCCGCACTTCCCTCCAACAGCCGCTGGGCCCAGACGGTCTCCACATGCTGGGAGAAGACCAGGACACCGAGCCCCGGCCGGGCGGCCCGTAGCTCGACGGCGGCACGGATGCCCTCGTCGGTGTACGTGGGCGGCATCCGTACGTCCACCACCGCCACGTCGGGGCGGCGGTCGGCCGCCGCCGCCAGCAGCTCTTCCGCAGTCCCGGCCGTGGCGACGACCTGGCACCCTCTCGCGTTGAGCAGCTCCACCATGCCGTCGCGCAGGATGACGGAGTCCTCGGCCAGTACCACGCGTAGGAGACGGTCAGTCATGATCCCATTGTCGACCGGCCGGGCAGGGCCGGTGACATCGCCCCCGTCGTCCGACCTCCAGGTCATGGCGGGTCCGTGGCAGAGCCTGATCGCGCCACTGCGTCCGGACGGGTGGCAGGTGGCGCGGCCACGCCCCGTCGGTTCGTGTACCGGGCTATGTTGCTGTGCCCATCAAGGACCACCACCTGCGCAACTACCTGGCGGCGTTCGAGAAGAACCTCGCCACGTCCGGCGCGCGGGGCTGAGCCCGACCGCCGCGGGCACGGACCGGCCTACGGTCGGCTCTCACCCGCCCCCTCAGCCGGGCGCGCCCATGCGCTGCGTGCCGACGACGGACAGCAGGCGCAGTGCCTCCGCCGACGGCGAGCCGGGAGCGGCGGTGTAGATGATGAGGTGCTGGTCCCGGTCGGTGATGTCCAGGACGTCGCAGCTGACGCTCACGGGGCCGACGAGCGGGTGCTCGAAGGTCTTGCAGAGAGTGGGGCGGGCGGTCACATCGTGGGTGGCCCAGAGGCGGGTGAACTCCTCGCTGCCGGCGAGGAGTTCCTCGACCAGACCGGCCACCTCCGGGTCGTCGGGGTAGCGGGCCGCGGCCGCTCGCAGGTGCTGGGCCGACGTCCGGGCGAACTCGTCGGCGTCCGAGACGCCGTACAGCCGTCGGCCGTGCCGGTGCGGGCCGAGGAAGGCGCGTCGCAGGAGGTTGCGGTCCCGACGGGACAGCGCGGAGAAGTCCTCCATCAGGGCGGTGGCCAGTCCGTTCCAGGCAATGACCTCGTACGTCGCGGAGATCACGATCGCCGCGGTCTCCGGCATCCGCGGCAGCAGATCGGTGATGCTCTGCCGCACCTCCCGCGACGGCCCCGGCGGCGGTCCGGGCGGGGCACCGCCGAGGTGGTGGAGGTGATCGCGCTCGGCGTCCGACAGACGCAGCGCGCGGGCAAGTTGGGCCAGAACCGCGCGCGAGGGGTGCGGGGCGCGGGCCTGCTCCAGACGCGCGTAGTACTCGGTCGAGATGAACGCCAGTTGTGCCACCTCCTCACGGCGCAGTCCCGGGGTGCGGCGGCGCGCCCCTGCGGGCAGCCCCACGTCGGCGGGGGTGATGCGCTCGCGCCTGCTGCGCAGGAAGTCACCAAGCTCTCGTCGTACTCGTCGATCCACCTCTCCAGTGTGCCCGGGCGCCGAGGCACCCAGCCAGGTACTGCCGGTGCCTGGATGAGCGCGTCGGCCGGGCACAGGCTCGTCGGCATGAACAACACACCGACCACCTCGCCCATCACGACCTCGGGCCTGCTCACCGACAAGGTCGCCTTCATCACGGGTGCCGGTCGCGGCATCGGCGCCGCGGCAGCGCGGCTGTTCGCCCGGGAGGGTGCCCGGGTGCTCCTCGCGGCACGCACGGAGGCCCAACTCAAGGCGGTGACCGAGGAGATCCGGACGGCCGGCGGCACCGCGGACTACGCGGTGTGCGACCTGGCCGACCCGGCAGCCGTCCGTGCCGCCGTCGACCGGGCCGTGGAGCTGTACGGCCGGCTCGACGTGGCCTTCAACAACGGTGCGACGGGTCAGCCGCCCGGCCCGATGGACCAGCTGTCCGAGGCCGACTTCGACCACGTCTACGCCGTCGATCTCAAGGGCCCGTGGCTGGCCATGACCGCCGAGGTCGCGGCGATCCGCGCCACCGCGAAGCGCGGAGCCATCGTCAACACCTCCAGCGTCGGCAGCCTGATGGCCAATCCCGAGCTGCCCGCGTACGGCGCGGCGAAGCGGGCGGTCAACAGCCTCACCGCATCGGCAGCCGTCACGTACGGACCGGAGGGCATCCGCGTCAACGCCGTCGCGCCCGGCACCACGCTCACCGAGCTGCTGCACGAGTGGGAGGAGAGGCAACCCGGCACCGTCGAACAGCTCAACGCCCGCACCCCGCTGCGCCGTTCCGCCGATCCGGACGAGGTCGCCCAGGCCGCCGCCTGGCTCCTCAGCGACCGCTCCTCCTACGTGACCGGTGCGATCCTGCAGGTCGACGGCGGAATGTGCGCCTGAGCGAGGTCCTGGGGCGGCCGGGATGTGAGTCTGCGGTTGTCGATGGCGGCCCGTGACCAGCGGAAGTCGAGTTGGGGCGGAGCGGCTGTCCAGGACGGCTCCGTGCACCGGGATCACACCAGCCGCGGGCAAGAGCATCTCACTCGCGACCAGCAGGTACGGGACAGCCCCTGGCCGGGCAGGGCTGGTGCAGACCCTGCCCAGCGGTGGTGGTCATGGGCAGATCCGGCGGTACGTCACCCCGGTGGGTACGTACTGTTGCCATTCTCCCGGGGTCATGGACCGGCCCGCGATCGCGCAGACCCTGTCGATGAGGGTGTGGAGATCGCTGAACATGTCGGTGTCCCACAGCCGTACCGTGCCGTCGTCGCTGCTGGTGGCCAGGGTGTTTCCGTCGGGGCTGAAGGCCACCGACGAGACGATGCCGGTGTGGCCGGTGAGGATGGCCAGTTCACGGTGGGTCCGCACGTCCCAGAGGCGGGCCGTGCGGTCGTCGCTGCTGGTGGCCAGGGTGTTTCCGTCGGGGCTGAAGGCCACCGACCAGACGATGCCGGTGTGGCCGGTGAGGACAGCCAGTTGACGGTGGGTCCGGACGTCCCACAGCCGCGCGGTATCGTCCCTGCCGCTGCTTGCGAGGGTGGTGCCGTCCGGGCTGAAGGCCACCGATTGCACCATGTCGGTGTGGCCGGTGAGGGTGGCCAGGGCCTGGTGGGTCTGCACGTCCCACAGCCGGACCGTACCGTCCCAGCCACCGGTGGCCAGGGTCTTTCCGTCCGGACTGAAGACCATCGAGCTCACCCAGCCACCCTGGTCGGCGAGGGGGGCCAGCGCACGGTGGGTCCGTACGTCCCACAGCTGCACCGTCTGGTCGGCGTAGCCTCCGCCGGTGGTGGCCAGGGTTGCTCCATCAGGGCTGAAGACCACGTGCTCCGGTGAGCTGGTGAGGGTGGCCAGCGCGCGGTGGGTCTGCACATCCCACAGCCGCACCGTCTGGTCGACGTAACTTCCGGTGGCCAGGGTCCTACCGTCCGGGCTGAAAGCCATCGAGCTCACCTCGCCCCGGTGGCCGGTGAGGGTGGCCAGGGTGTGGTGGGTCCGGGCGTCCCACAACTCGACCTGCCCGTCGTCGCTTCCGGTGGCCAGGGTCTGCCCGTCGGGGCTGAAGGCCATCACGTCCATCGAGCCGCCCTGTCCGGTGAGGGTGGCCAGCGCGCGGTGGGTCCGGGCGTCCCACAACTCGACCTGCCCGTCGTCGCTTCCGGTGGCCAGGGTCTGCCCGTCGGGGCTGAAGGCCATCACGTCCATCGAGCCGCCCTGTTCGGTGAGGGTGGCCAGTGGACGGCTGGCCCGCATGTCCCACAGCCGCGCCGTGGCATCTTCAGCGCCGGTGGCCAGGGTGTTTCCGTCCGGGCTGAAGGCCACCGAGTGCACCGAGCCGGTGTGGCCGGTGAAGCTTGCCAGCGCACGTCGGGCCTTCACGTCCCACAGCCATACCGTGTGATCGTCGCTGCCGGTGGCCAGGATCTGCCCGTTCGGGCTGAAGGCCACCGAAAACACCGTACCGCCCTGTCCCGTGAGGGCGGCCAGCTGACGGTGGGTCCGAACATCCCACAGCCGCGCGGTGCTGTCATTGCTGCCGGTGGCGAGGGTGCTTCCGTCGGGGCTGAAGGCCACCGACTGCACCAAGGCACCGTTGTCGGCGGTGAGGGTGGCCAGCAGGCGCTGGGTCGGTACGTCCCACAGCTGCACGAGTGCGTCGGTACTGCCGCCGGTGGCGAGGGTCTTTCCGTCCGGGCTGAAGGCCACGGACAGCGCCGAGGAGTCGTTGTGGCCCGTGAGAGTGGTCAGCAGATGCTGGGTCCGCACGTCCCACAACCGCACCGTCCCCTGCTTGCCGCCGGTGGCCAGGGTCTGCCCGTCGGGGCTGAAGACCACCGGGCTCGCCGTGTCGTCGAGGGTGCTGAGAAGGTGTCGGGTCTTCACGTCCCACAGCCGCACCGTCCCGTCCTCACTGCTGGTGGCCAGGGTCCTTCCGTCCGGGCTGAACGTCACCGAATCCACCGAGCCGCTCTGTCCGGTGAGGGTGGCCAGTTGACGGCGGGTCTGCACGTCCCACAGTCGCACCGTCCGATCTCGACTGCCGGTGGCGAGGGTGTTTCCGTCCGGGCTGAAGGCCACCGAGGCCACCGGCCCGGTGGAGCCGGTGAGGGTGGCGCGTGCGGGTGAGGCGAGGGTGGTCAGGAGTCGGGTTCGGGTGTCGGCGGTGGGGTGGATGCGCTGAGCGGCCAGAGCGAGGCGGGCGGCGAGGGCGGGGTCGGCTGCGGCCTGGAGCTGGCTCTGGGAGGTCAGTTGCTGGGTGGCGGCCAGGTCGCGGTGGTCGTCGCTGCTCCGGGCGTTGATGGACGCGAGGCCGGAGGCGACGAGGACGAGGGCGGTCAGCAGGACGAAGCCGGCCAGAACGAGGCGCCGCCGGCGGGTGCGCCGGCGCTGGGCCTGGACGCTGGCATCGACGAACCCGGCTTCCTCGGCGGATATTTCGGCGGCTCTGAGGCCGAGCCACCGCTGTGCCTCGGCGATTCGTCTGCGGTCGAGGGCGAGTTCGGGCGGTTGGTCCTGTTCCTGCCAGGCCCGCAGGGCGCGCCGAAGCTCCTCCTGCCAGCTGCGGAACCCACGGTTGCGCTCGACCCAGCGCTGAAGTCGCGGCCAGCTCTCCACCAGTGCCTGGTGCGCGAGTTCGGCCGTGTCCAGCTGCGAGGGTCGGCGGGTCACGACCACCAACCGGGTGCTGGCGAGGCGGTGGATCAACGACCAGTCGTGCTCGGAGAACTGTGTGCGGTCGGCGACCCTTCGTGTGTCGGGGCCGCGTTCGCCGGCGTCCAACTGTTCGGCGGGGCGGACCAGCTGGATGAAGATCCGCTCCAGTGCCGCCTGCTCGGAGTCGTCCGCCCACTCCCACAGGGTGCGTTCCGCGTTGCCGACCAGGGCTCCTTCGACCCCGCCGAGCGCCTGGTAGGCGGAGCTGGTGAGGAAGCCGCGTTCCTGCCGTGCCCACAGCTGGCTCAGGGTGTACTCCAGCATGGGCAGTGCGGCGGCACCGCGCGGGGTGTCGTGCAGCAGCTGCTCGACCAGACCGTCGGCGAAGCGGATGCCCGCGTGCCCCTCCAACGGGCGGGTGATGGCCAGGAGCAGCTGATCCCGCGTCATCGGCGGTACCACGATGTTGGTCGCTTCCCACGCCGCACGAAGGACGGGCAGCTTCTCGATCTGCGGCAGGAAGTCGATCCGGGCGACGACCACCGCCTGAGCCGGCCGGCTGCCATCGGTTCGACGCGCGGTCAGGACGCCGATCATCGTGTCCAGCTTGCGCGCGGTCTCCGGCGCGTCCGCGAGCAGGGTCTCGAACTGGTCGACGACGAGCAGGAGTCTGGACCGCCTGCCCTGTCGGGCCAGTGTCTGCTCGAGCGCGGCGCGCAGTCCGTGCTCGTCGCCCAGCCGGCGGGTCAGGTCGGTCCAGCGTTCGTGCCAGTCGGCCGTGGTCGTGTCCGGGTCGCCCGCAGCCGCCAGCGCCCAGGCGAGCAGTTCCTCGGCGGTCAGCCGTAGGCCGTGGGGGAGTTGAGCGATCAGGTAGCTGCCGTCGTCGACCCGTGCCAGCAGGCCGGCGCCGGTCAGCGAGGACTTGCCGACGCCGGAGGCGCCGAGGACCGGCAGGACCGGGACCTGCTGTTCCACGAGGAGGTCGAGCAGTTGACGCGTCTCGTGGTCGCGCCCGTGGAACACCGCGCTGTCCTGCTCGGTGAAGGGCAGGAGCTCGCGAAAGGGACTGTCGGCGAGCAACCGCTGGCGCAACTGCGGCCATTCGCGGGCGAGCGACTCCACCGTCAGCGCGTAGCCGGTCCGGCGCCGCTGGTCGCCTTCGACGGCGACGACGACACCGACCACCCCTTGGTACTCCTCGTCCCACACGGGCGCCCCGCTGAAGCCGCCGGCCAGTGGAAAGCCCGCGTCCTCGTCGCAGGTCAGCTGCCACCAGCCGGTGCCCTCCCGGCCCTCGATGGTGCCGCGGGTCCAGATCCCGGCGTCCTTGCCGCCGTTCGGGCCCGGGTATCGCGGGAACCCGAACGCCCGCCAGCGGTGCCCGGCCAGGTCGTCCGCCTCCAGGATCCGCAGCGGGACGGCTCCGGCCGGTGGCTGATCGGTCAACTCCAGCACGGCGACGTCACCGCTGTTGTCCGCGGCCACCGGCACGCTGAAGTGCACCGTGGCTGCTACCACCGGGTGGCCGGGCAACAGCGGGAAGTCGACGGTCACGGGGAGGTTCGCGGGCAACGGCTGGTCGTCCCGAAGACCGGCGATCGCGGAGATGACATGGGAGCAGGTGAGCAGGAGCCCACCGGGGATCAGGAAGGCGCCCCCGACCGGGCGTCCGCCGTCCAGGACACGTGCCGTACCCCGCTCCCAGGCCATGCTGCCCGGTCTATCCGGCGACCGGCTCACTCCTCGCCCTCTTGGCGGCTCCACTCCAGTTCCAGGGTGATGTGCGCATCGCCCGACGCCTTGGCCACGACGAGCCCCGCCTCGGCCGTGACCTTGATCCCGAACTCGGCCCGTATGTGATCGGGGCTCCTGGGCAGGTCCTTCAGCCGCTCCAGCAGTGCCGTGGCGAGGTGTCGCACCCGGACCAGGCCCGCCTCGAAGGTCTCGGTGGAGGACTCGACCAGCCCCTCGCCGCGGCTCGCCCGGATGACTCCGGAGCCCTCTCCCTCGGAGAGTTCCACGACAAACGTCTCACCGTTGTCGAAGGGCACACTCAGGTACATACGACTGCCTCTCCTCGATTCCGGCAAGTCGCCGAATTCGCCCACACGTTGAACGGCACTCCGCTGCTGTGCGGCCATGCTAGTGTCATGAGTCTCAGAACGGCTGCATATCTAGGGGTTGGGGTTCGGCAGGCGGTTCAGATAGCCGGCGAGACGTTCGAAGATCTCGTCGGCGGACTTGGTCCAGGTGAACGGCTTGGGGTCTTCGTTCCAGTGGGCAATCCAGTCGCGGATGTCCTTCTCCAGCGCCTGGACGTTCTTGTGGACTCCGCGCCGTATCTGCTTGTCCGTCAGTAGGCCGAACCAGCGCTCGACTTGGTTGAGCCAGGACGAGCTGGTGGGAGTGAAGTGCATGTGGAAGCGCGGGTGCGCGAGTAGCCACTTCTTGATGGCGGGGGTCTTGTGGGTGGCGTAGTTGTCGCAGATCAGGTGGACGTCGAGTTCGGCGGGGACCTCCTTGTCGAGCTTGGCGAGGAACTTCTTGAACTCGACGGCGCGGTGGCGGCGGTGCAGGGAGCCGATGACCTCGCCGGTGGCGGTATTGAGCGCCGCGAACAGGGTGGTGACACCTCCTCGCAGGTAGTCGTGGGTGCGGCGCTCGGGCATGCCGGGCATCATCGGCAGCACCGGCGCGGAGCGGTCCAGTGCCTGTATCTGCGATTTCTCGTCGACGCAGAGCACGATGGCGCGCTCGGGCGGATCGAGGTAGAGGCCCACCACGTCGCGGACCTTCTCGATGAACTGCGGATCCTTGCTCAGCTTGAAGGTGTCGACCTGGTGCGGCTTGAGGCCGAAGGTGCGCCAGATCCGCGAGACCGTCGACTGGCTCAGCCCGCTCTGCTTCGACATCTCGCGGGTGGACCAGTGTGTGGCGCCCTTCGGCGTCGTCTCCAGAGTCCGCACGATCACGTCCTCGACCTGCTCGTCCGTCACCGTGCGGGCAGGGCCCGGCCGCTTTTCATCGGCCAGGCCCTCCAGTCGCTGGGCCGCGAACCGCTTGCGCCAGGTGGCCACGGTGGTCGGATGAATCCCGAGGTTCGCGCCGACCTGGGTGTTCGACAGTCCGTCGGCACACGCGAGGACGATCCTGCAGCGCAGCGCCAGCGCCTGCGCGGACGTCGCCCGCCGCGACCAACGCAGCAACGTCTCACGCTCGTCATCCGTCAGAACCACTTCGACCGTCGGCCGACCCATCCGCGCCATGAACCCAGCATACTTCTATAGCTTTCCTAAGACTCATGACACTAGGCCGTGTCTCACAATTCCCGCCAGGCGCGCGACGCCGGCCCGCAGCTTCAGCTGCTGATGTCGCTGCCCGCCTGGACGCACCGGCGAATCATCCACGTACGACCCAGTACGAGGACGCTTCGCCGGCACGCCCAGCCGGGCGCCACCCAGCCGCCAGGCTGGGTGGCGGAGGTACCTCCCGGCCGAAGGCTGGGGGAGCCGCGCGCTGATCCGACGCGAATTGTGAGACACGGCCCAGGGGAGCGGGCGCCACCGGACGAGGGAACGGCGAGGACGGTCTGCCTTTTCGCAGTCCGGGGCGGACGGCGGAAGCGCCCGGCCGGCGCGTCCGGAGGCCGCCCCGGCGGCACTCCGCCGGCCGCGGGTGCGGGAACCGCTCAGCCGTGGGCCTCCACCAGGCGGGCGAGGACGGCACGGCCGCGGTCGATGAGCATGGCGTTGTCCACGGTGAGGCCGGTGGTCAGGTAGGAGACGGCCAGTCGCGTGGTGAGGAGGGGAAGCGCCCGCTGTTCGGCGTCGGTGAGGTCGCGGGCGAAGCCGGTGAAGAAGGCGTCCTTGAGGTCGGGGCGGATCGGCCACAGCGCTCCGTGCAGCCAGATCAGGTCGCCCACCGCGCTGCCGTGGGCGGACAGCTGGAAGTCGATCAGGCCCAGGGACTCGGCCGACTCGTCCCAGAGCCAGTTGCGCGGCGAGAAGTCGCCGTGCTGGTAGACGATCGGAAGCTGCTCGGCCAGAGCGGGAAGCTCGTGGACCACCTGCTCGACCAAGGCGTACTGGTCGTCGGTGAGTTGTCCGGCCGTGCGCTCCAAGCACCGGGAGGCTTCGTCCGCCTGGGCGGTGGCCGACGCGACGATCCGGCCGCGGACCTGGTCGGGGTCGGTGACAGGGTGGTCGTGCCAGCGGCGGAGCAGCCGGCCGGCGAGCTCGTGCGCCCGCTGCTCGGCCCGCGGCTCCAGGGGCAGATCACGCACGACGCGGCCCGGCAGCGGGGTGGTCAGCAGCGCGCGCAGGTGCGGGTCCGCCGAGAGCAGGCGCGGCGCCTCGTGGTCGGCGAGAACGCCGGCCACGTGCTCGTAGGCGTACACCTCGCGCTGGTAGTCCTCCACGGACGGGCTGATCTTCGCGAACGCCGCACCCGCAGGCGTGGAGAGCCGCCAGACCCGGGAGCTGTCGCGGGGCCAGGACACGTCCGTGACGGCCTCCAGCTCCGGCAGGCGGTCGGCGAGCCAGCGCTGGAGCGGGGGCGGCAGCAGCGGCGTGTCGGCGGTGGCGTCGATCATGGTGTGGGCGTCTCGCAATCGCGGTTGTAGGCAGCCTAGGCCGTGTCTCACAATTCGCGTCGGATCAGCGCGCGGCTCCCCCAGCCTTCGGCCGGGAGGTACCCCCGCCACCCAGCCTGGCGGCTGGGTGGCGCCCGGCTGGGCGTGCCGGCGAAGCGTCCTCGTACTGGGTCGTACTTGGATGATTCGCCGGTGCGTCCAGGCGGGCAGCGACATCAGCAGCTGACGCTGCGGGCCGGCGTCGCGCGCCTGGCGGGAATTGTGAGACACGGCCTGAGCCGCTCGACCGGATAGCACCGCATCGCGGCCGACCTCGCCCCGCCTCAACACCCGCTCGGGTGCACGGAATGTGCCCGCAGAGTGCGCCTGCGGCGCGTGCCGGCTCGTACGTGCGCCGGGCGCAACTTTGTTCATCATATGAGTATTCGTCTTCCGTTTTTCAAATAGGCCGAATTGTGGAAATCCGAGGAGTGAAGCGGAAAACACGAGGAAGGCGAGGTGACGTGGTGAAGGTCGAACGTCTGCTGGCCGACTGTCTCGGGGACGTGCGCGACAATCCTCTGGGCGTGGTGCCGGTTGATTCCACCGGCCCCGGATACGACGCCGCGCGCCACACATTTCTGACGGCCGGTCTGGCCGCCCTGCGCGACGACGTGCCGGAGAGCGGCTGGGTCCAGATCAACCTCGCACCGGGGCCCGCGGCCTGGCACCGGACGTACCAGGTCGTCGCGGACACGGCCCGCAAGCTGATCGCCGCCGGGGAGGCGCGTTCCTTCTTCTTCATGCACAAGCCACCGGGCCTGCGCGTCCGCTTCGATGCCGGCCGACCGGAGGTCGAACCGCTGCGCCGTGAACTGACGCACTGCTTGCAGGATTTGGACGGACAACAGCGCCCGCCGATCTGCGGACGGTACGAGCCGGAGACGTATCTCTTCGGCGGCCCGCCGTCCATGAAATACGTGCACGATCTGTTCACGGCGGACTCCTTCGCCTGGCTCGATCACCACGACGCCATCGCCGCGGCAGCAGAGGAGGGCGGGCCGAAGCCGATTGCGGACTGGCGGTTCTCGCTCCACCTCCTCGGTGAACTCCTGCACGGCCTCGGCGTCGTCGGCTGGGAGCACCGCGGGGTCTGGCAGGTGGTCCGGGACGACACCGGGCGCAGGCTGGGCACCGAGCTGGACGACGACGCCCGGCGTGCCGCCGCCGGCATCCTCGCGGCCTGGCAGGCCGGCGGGCCGGCCCTGCTCGCTTCGGCGCCGCCGGAGCGGCGAGCGGCGATCCAGGCGCACGGGGAGGCCGTGCGCCTGGCCGCCGAGCAGTGGCGCACCGGGTACTTCGAGTCCGGTGAGGCGCTGATCGGCCCGCGCCGCGCCGCCGCCTACCACGTCATCTTCCACTGGAACCGGGGACGGCTCTCCGGGGCCCGGCAGAGCCTGCTGACCCACGCGCTCCTCGGTGACGGGAGGTCATGACGTGCATGAGGAACGGAAGCCGGGCCCAGCGGCACTGCTCCGGGTGGCCGGCGTGCCCTTGGCGGCATGGGCATCGGCAGGCAACCCGGAGCTGTTCGCCCTGGTCGCCGAGCACGCCCGGCAGGACGACGAGCGAGGCGGGCAAGCCCGCGCGCTGGCCGAGCGGTTGGGCGCCACCGTCGTGCCGCACGACGGCCTCATGCCCGCCGACCGCCGCGCCGTGCTGGCCCTGCGCCGTCGGCTGCACGCCGGCGCCGTGCCGGGACCGGCCGACTGCCGGCTGCTGGACCGGTTGCCCGTCGCCGGTGGCCTCGCCGCGGACGCCGCGCGGCTTTCCCGCCAGGGGGAGTCCGCGACAGCGGCCCTGCGGCGACTGGAGTGCGCGGTGGCGGCCGAGCGCGAGCGCGTGGGCGCTCTGGGCTGGTCCCTGGTGTGCGGGTCTCCCGTCATGCGGGCCTTCCTGGACGAGGCCGACCCGGGAGCCGCCGCGGACGTGGCCGCGCGGCTGGCGGCGGGCGAGCCCTGGGGCGGGAAGCGGCTGCGCAAACGCGGGGCGTACCTGTGGCGGGCGCTCGGCCGGGCCGCGGCGAAGACCACCCCGCGCGGCTGGGTCGGTCAAGTCGGCCTCCTGCCGGTCACGGTCACGGTGACGGACGACGCAGGCGACGAGGTCGACGCTGCCGCCCCGCGCCTCCTCCCACCCGGCTCGGCCCTCGGCGAGTTGGCAGCCGACGCCGTCGAGAACGTCCACGCGATGCGCGCCCGGCTCGGCGCCCTGGACCTGCGGGTGGCGGACCCGGCCACCCTGCTGGCCCCGGCACCGCTGCACTTCCTCCAGCCGGCGGGCACCGGATCCGACACCGGCGTGCTGCGCTGCTGGGTGATCGACCCGCACGAACGCGCCCGGATGCGGCAGGTCGTCCTGCGCCGCGTCCGCCCGCTGGAGGCCGTGCTGGCTCTTCTGGCCGACGGCCCACGCCCGTTGGGCGACCTCGAAGCGGCCCTGCTGGGCCCGGCGGCGACCGGCACCGCGGCGAGCGGCGCGGCGCCCCCTGACCCCGCGGTGCTCCGCGGCCTCCTCGCGCACCTGCACGGGCTCGGCGTGCTCCAGGCCTGCGCGGCCCCGCGCCGCAGCGCCACCGGCTGGCACGCCGCCGAGGCCGTCCGCACACTCGGCACCCTTCCGCAACGGATACCGACACCGACACCGACACGGATACCGGGCGACGATCCCGCCGCACCCGCACCCGCACCCGCACCCGCGCCCGCACCCGCACCCGCGCCCGCATCCGCGTCCGCACTGGAGTCGGCACCCCACGCCACCGACGCCGACGCCCCCGCCGACCGCTCCCACCCCTGGTTCACCGACTCCTACCGCACCACCGTCTCCGCCGTACCCGCAGCCGCCGCCCGCCAGGTGCAACGGGGCCTCGCCATCGCGGCGCGCGTGGCCTGGCTGCGCGAAGCCGATCGGATCACGCCGCCAGGCACGCCCCGGCTGCCCGCGGAGCTGGCGCAGCTCACCGAAGAACCGTGTCCGCTCGGCGAGATCCTCGCGCGCCACCTGCCCGACGGCTCCACCCCGCCATCGCAGACAGCGCAGACCCTGCGCCGCTCCACCGGCTGGCACCCCGCCGAGACCCCCGGCTCCGGTTACGCCAGGCTGCTGACCCACCTGTCCGCCCGGACCGGCAGCGCCCAGGCCGACGGCAGCGCCCGGACCGGCAGTTCCCAGGCCGGCAGCGCCCAGGCCGGCACCGCGCAGGTCGACCTGGACGACGACCTGCTCGACGCCCTCGGCGCGCCACCGGCTCGAACGGCACTGCCGCCCTGGCCCCTGGACTGCCTGCTGCGTCCACTGGCAGGCCCCGGACCGGTCGCCGTCCTGGAGAGCGCCTCGGCGGCAGGCATGCTGGACGCGCGCTTCGCCGACGCACTCCACACCCTGTACGGCGGATACGACAACCTCCGGCGCTACCAGGACTTCCTCACCGCCGTGGAGCGCCTGTCCGGGGCCCGCTTCGTCGAGGTACTGGTCCCGCCGCTGGCCGAGCGCGCCGCCAACGCCGTCCGACGCCCCGTCATCACCGGCTGGTGGACAGGCGACCCGGACCCGACGCCGTACCAGGGCCCGGCCGGCCTGACGGCCCGCTACCTGCCGCTGGACCGCATCACCCTGCGACGGGACGGCGCGCAGATCATCGCCGAGGCCGACGGGTGCCGGATCCTGCCCGTCCACCACGCCACCCGCACGCCGCTGCCCCCGTACGACCTCCTGCTCCGGCTGCTGTTCTCCGCCGGCCACCCGGCGGTCGCGAAGGTCATCTGCCTGGACGGTCTCGCCGAAGCGTTCCCCGACACGGACCACCTGCCCCGGGTGACCGTCGGCGGCACCCTGGTCGTCAGCCCCGCGGCCTGGCGGGTGCCCCGGTCCCGGCTGTGGCAGCCGGGGGAGAGCGACCTGGCCAAGGTGCGCGCCCTCGCCGACCTCGGGCGCTCCGCCGCACTGCCGCGCTTCGCCTTCGTCCGGGCCGTGCCCCACGCGAAGCCGGTGCCCGTGGACTTCAAGGCACTGACCGCCGTACCCCTGCTGGAGCGCATCTGCGCCCAGCAACCCGGCGAGGACCTGTTGGTCGAGGAGATGCTGCCCGCCCCCGGCGACCTGCTGCTCCAGGACCCCCTGCACGGCGGCGCCGCCGTCGCCGCCCAACTGCTGCTGCGACTTCCGCACGACCAGAGCGCCGAGCACCTCGCGGCGCTCGCCGCCGCCGCACTGCGCGGCGAACCCGACGTCCCCGGGGCACTCGCTCCCAGTGGGCGGGCCACCGGGGCGGCCCACACCGATCACCAGTCCTGAAGGAGGACAACCATGCCCGACACCATGGCGCTCACCGACCTCGACGCCCTGATCAGCGACCTGGACGAGCGCATCACCGAGACCACCCTGCCGACCCCCGAGGCCTCCTCCGGGGAGTGCAGCGGCCTCTGCACGGTGGCCTGCGCCACGGTCCTCATCTGCAGCGGGATCATCGGCGTCTGTTGATGTTCCCTCAGGTACTCCGAGGGCTCCTCGGAGTACCTGACCGCACCACCCGCACCACCCGGCAGCGGCCTCTGACGGCCGCACCACCGGCGTCCCGCCCGGCCTGTTCGGCCGCAAGGGCGGGGCGCCGGCCCGTCACGCCCGAGGAGGTACCGTGCCGCAGCACACCCAGAAGGCCGAAAGAGCCGAGCAGACCGAGCACACCACCGCCGGCACCGCCGTCACCGAACTCGCGGCCCGGCTCCTCGACGCCTGGTCCGCCCGGCCCCGCGACGGCCGGCCAGGAGCCGAGCCCCCCTCCGACCCGGGCGTTCCCGTCCTGGCGTCCCTGCTGCACGCCGCAGGGACGCCGGAGGCCGCAGCCACCGCGGCGCGTGCCGTGGCGGTCTGGGCCCGCACCGCCGGTCGGGGGCCGGGCCACTGCGGGCTGTACAACGGCGGCCTGGCCGGAACGCTGGTGGGCCTGCGCCTGGGCGCCCGGGCCCAACCCGGGCTGCAGCCCGTCGGCGACCGGCTCCGCGACCACCTGGTCCGCACCGCGCCGGCCCTCGGCTGGCGACGCGAGCAACTCGCCTTCGAGGACTACGACCTGATCACCGGACCGTCCGGCATGCTGCTCGCCCTGAGCGCGGGCACCCGCCCGACGCCGGCCGAACTCGGCCCCTTCGCCGACCAGCTGACGCAGCTGTGCGACGCCGACGAGCTGCCACGGCTGCGGACGGCGGGCTACGCCGGCCATCCCCACCTCGCCTGGATCGACGGACGGATCAACACCGGCATGGGCCACGGCACCGCCGGCGTCGTCGCCGCGCTCACCGCCGCGGTCCGCCGCCTCGGCCCGCACCCCGACCTGACAGCCGCCCTGCACCGCGCGACCCGCTGGCTGATGCGGCAGTCCTTCGACGACGCCCGCTCCATCCGCACCTGGGACGGCGCCGGACTCGACGCCCCGCCGCCCGCCGGGCCGCGCGCCCGCCAGGCCTGGTGCTACGGCACCCCCGCAGTGTCCTGGGCGCTGTGGGACGCGGCGGACGCGCTGGGTGACCAGGAGACCGCCGCCTGGGCCGCGGCAGCCTTCAGCACGCTCGCCGAACACTACGACGAGGACTTCCACCTCTTCGGCGACCAGCCGGCCGATCCGCTGGCCCTGTGCCACGGCGCCGCGGGCGTCCTGGCGGTGGCCGACGCCTTCGCCCGCCACGCCCGCCTGCCCGCCGCGGACACCCTGAAGGCCCGCCTGTTCGCGCACCTGATGGACCGCCTGCCCGCGGTGCAGACCCTCGGCGGGAGCGGCATGGGACTGCTCGGGGGAGCAGCAGGCCCGCTGTGCGCCCTGCTCACCGCGGGCCACGGCGCCTCCCGAGCCTGGCTGCCCTGCCTCGGCCTGCGCTGAGTCGGCCGCACAGCGCGATCGCCCAGCTGCCGACCGGCCCCGTCGAACCGGTGGAGTACCGCGCCCCAACGCGGTACTAGGCCGTGTCTCACAATTCGCGTCGGATCGGCGCGCGGTTCCCCCAGCCTTCGGCCGGGAGGTACCCCCGCCACCCAGCCTGGCGGCTGGGTGGCGCCCGGCTGGGCGTGCCGGCGAAGCGTCCTCGTACTGGGTCGTACGTGGATGATTCGCCGGTGCGTCCAGGCGGGCAGCGACATCAGCAGCTGACGCTGCGGGCCGGCGTCGCGCGCCCGGCGGGAATGGTGAGACACGGCCTAGCCGCCCCGGGTGCTCCGCACCAGGTCGGCGGCGGCCTCGGGCCAGCGGGTGTACGCGAAGTCGAAGCCGGCCTCCAGCAGCCGGCCGGGGACCACCCGACGGCTCTTCAGCAGCAGTTCGGTGTCCGATCGCAGCGCGAACGCGCCGAGCTCGGCCATCCACCTGGTCGCCGGCAGGCCCAGCGGGACGCCCCATGCCGCCCGGACGCCCTGCATGAAGTCGCGGTACGGCAAGGGGGTGGGAGCCGCAAGGTTCACCGGTCCGCTGAGGTCCTCCCGGCCGACCAGGAAGTCGAGGGACCGGACGAGGTCACGGCCGTGGATCCAGGACATGTACTGGGCGCCGCCCGCGACCGGACCGCCGAGCCCCAGCCGTGCCAGCCACAGCAGTTGGTCGAAGGCGCCGCCTCGCCCGGGGCTCATCACCATGGCGGTGCGCAGCGCCACCCTGCGCGTCCGCGGGGTGTCCGCCTGCGCCTGCGCCTGCTCCCAGGCCTTGGCGATCTCGACGCTGTAGGCCCAGTACGGCGGGACGCCCGGTTCGGCGCCGCCGAGCAGGCCGGTGGTCTCGTCGTTGGCCGCGTCGAAGCGGTGGGCGTAGATGGTGGCGGTGCTCATCTGGAGCCAGACCTTGGGAGGCCGGGCGGCCGCCGCGATCGCCTCGCCCACGACCCGGGCGGAGTGCACGCGCGAGTCCATCATGGCCCGGAGATTGGCCGGCGTGTAGCGGCAGCTGACACTCCGTCCGGCGAGATTGACCACGAGGTCGCTGCCATCGATCTCCGCGGCCCAGGGGCCAATGCTCCGGCCGTCCCAGTGGACCTCCCGGCCACCGCCCGACTGCCTGGTCAATATGACGACCTCGTGGCCGGCAGCGGTCCACGCGCGTTCCAGCAGCCTGCCCACGTGCCCGGAGCCCCCGGGCAGCACGATCTTCATCGGATCCCCCTTGGATGGTGCCTGGGGGAACTCTAGCCAGAATCTGAACGCGTTCAAAACATGGCCGCTCCGCGCGGTCGGCCGGCAGTCGGGCCGGAAGACCCCGGCTGCCCCTCCGCCCGGAGGGCGTGTCAGATCACGGCGAGCCGGTCCACCAGCAGGTCCACCCGCCGCTCGGCTTCCGCCGGTGGCAGCCGTCCCGCCCGGGTCAGGGTGGCCAGTCCGTGCAGGGATGCCCAGAACACCTCGGTGAACAGTCCCGGGTGGACGCCGTCCCCGGCGACGTCGCCGAGGCTCTCCAGCAGGGCGGCGAAGGCGTCCTTCAGCGGCTCCGGGGTGTCCTCGACCGCGAAGGCCAGGCCGCCGTCGAGCTGGAACATGGCGTCGTAGACCGCCGGGTTGCGTTCGGCGTAGTCGAGGTAGGCGAGGGCGAGGGCGGTGACCCGGGTGCGCGGGCCGTTCGCGCCGCAGGCCGCGGCACGCACCGCCGCGGCCATCTCGGCGGCGCCTTCGAGGGCGACGGCGCCGATGATCTCGCGCTTGCCGCGGAAGTGGCTGTAGAGGACGGGCTGGCTGTATTCGATGCGCTCGGCGAGCCGGCGGGTGGTGACCGCGTCCCAGCCCTGCTGCTCGGCGAGTTCGCGGGCCGTCGCCACGATGAGGCGCTCGCGGGCCGCCCGATCGCGTTCCTTGCGTTCCTGTACCGACATGATTCGATCCTAGCATCGCTAGACAAGTGAGCGGCAGCAGTACTAGCGTTATCTCATTACCTAGCAGCGCTAGATCCCAGGAGGGGTCGTCATGCTCGACGTACTCGAGGTCGTCACCATCGTGGTCTTCGGCGTGATGGTGGGGGTGGAGTTCGCCGTCGCCTTCGTCATCAACCCGATCCTCGACGCACTTCCCGGTGACAGCGGCCAACTCGGCCGCGCCCACGGGGGCCGGATGCTCGGCGCCGTGATGCCGGTCTGGTACATCGGCTCGCTCGTCCTCGTCGCGGCCCGGGCCGTCGCTGGATGGCACCAGCACGGCACCGGCCTTGTCGTCACCGCCGGAGCACTGCTGATCACCAGCGTGATCATGTCGCTCCTGCTGCTCGTCCCGATCAACAACCAGAGCAAGACGTGGACCCCTGAGAACCGGCCCGAGGACTGGAAGGAACAGGCGAAGCGCTGGGACCGCTTCCACTACGTCCGCGTCGCCGTCCTCATCGCCGCCTTCGCCCTGCTGGCCGCCGCCCTCGCCTGAGCCCGCGGGTACCCGATGGGCGCCGGACAGGTCCTGGCGTTCGCAGACGCCGGCGGTGCGGCCGCGTGCGAGGACCGGGGAGTCGATGGCGGCGAGGAGGGCGCGGGGCCGGGACTTGATGAGCGCCGCACGGTCCGGACGGTCCAGGAGACGGGTGCCGAGTGCGTAGATCTGGAAGACGTAGCGGTGCGGCCCGTGGCCCTTGAGGGATTCCGGTCCGTAGTATCCGCGGCCGATGAGGGATCGCAGGAGGGTGACGCCCGGGGCGGGACTCATCTTGGCGAGTGCGCCGGGGAGCAGTTCGTGTGGCGTCCGGAGGCCGGAGGCTTGCGGCGGGCGTTCTCGGGGTGCGCCCGTCGCTGAGGCCGCGCGCGGCAGGATTGTTGCACATCAACTGTTGTCGTCCCAGCCTCGTGCCCGAACAGCACGGCGCGGCCGGCTGACGGAGCCTCTGCCGGGGGCGCAGAGGCTTCTCGTCATGGTCGGCCGAGAGGAACGCTGCCGAGAGGAACGCTGGCGAAGGTCTCCCACTCGTACATCCGGCGGTCGCGGTGCAGGACGATCAGCTCGGCGCCGGCCACGCGGACGACGGCGCGGCGGTCGGCCAGGGGCTCGAGGGCCCGCAGGGCCGGGGCGGCCGGGCCGACGGCGTTGGAGTAGGCGACCGAGACGTGGGGGTGGAAGCCGTCCGCGGACTCGGGGACCTCGGGGCGCACGTGGGCGATGGCCGCGCGGATGGCACCTCGGACCTGGCGAACGGCGTCGGCCGGCTCGGCCGGCAGGAGCAGGGCCTCGGGGACGACGATCGCCGGGCCCAGGGTCATCGTGAACGGGGGGACGGTCGCGAGGGTGCGGGCGGCGGCCCGTACGACGGCACGCGCGTCGTCCTCGCCCACCTCGGTCGTGAAGCCGAGCCCCTGCATGGTCAGGTGCAGCCACGGGTCGGGGATGAGGTCCAGGCCGGGCACCTCGGCGAGCGCGGCCCGGTGCTCCGCGGCGAACCGGAGCACCTCGGGGCTGCTCTGAAAGGTGAGGTGCCAGGCGTAGCAGCGCGTGCCCGGCTGCCACCCGGGGCGCCACCACCAGTGGTCGGTCATCTCGGGCAGCTCGGCCGTCTTGCTGTTGTCATCGGTCATGGTTGTGGAATCCCCTCAGCAGGCGGCTTGGTCGGGGGTGAAGGCGCAGCCCAGCACCGATAGAACTCCCGGACCTGGGACGACCCGGGCCGCAGGCCCCCATACCCGCCGAAGCCCTCGGGAACCGTGCCGCTGAAGGTCGGAGGGTAGGGCGCGGAGCATGAGCGAGGGTGGGGAACCGCGCGTCTTTCAAGTACCACCCGCACCTCCCGCCGCCCGCACCTCCCGCCGCCCGCACTTCCCGCCGCTCGCACCGGCGCCGACCGCGACGACCGGGCCCGACCCCGACCAGCCGGATCCCGGGTGGTGACATCGGTATGTGCGGTGTCATACCGGTGACGGCACCTGGTGGAGTGCGGCGGGGGTGAAGTTGCCGGTGCGGGCGACGCTCTGGGCGATGGTGCGGACGGCGCCCACGAAGCGGGCGATGTTGGTGGCGGCGAGGGCGGTGTCGGGGTAGCGGGCGAACAGGTAGAGGCCGTCGGGGGAGCACATGGCCCACAGGCACGCCTTGCCGCTGTCGGAGATCCGGGTCAGCAGCCGGGCGTTCCACCGGTTCCAGTCCTGGGCGCCGGGGAGGTTGCGCAGATCCATGTACGAGAGCAGCGAGAACGGATCGGGCGCGGCCTTCCTGAAGTCCACCCCCAGGAGCTCGGAGACCCGGAAGAACGGGACCCGGGCCGCCTGCCTCGCCTCGCGGGCCGACCCCTGGGCCAGGGGGAGGGCGGCGCGGAAGTCGCACTCGGGCGGCAGGTCGACCTCCACCGGGCCGACACCCACGAACCAGCCGACCGAGGAGGTCCACTCCGGTCGCGAACGGGTGTGGAAGGGCATCACCGTGCGGTAGGGCCCTGGCGCGCCGAGCTCCCGTGCTG
Organism: Kitasatospora sp. NBC_01302; assembly: GCF_035976515.1. Classification (NCBI taxonomy): domain Bacteria; kingdom Bacillati; phylum Actinomycetota; class Actinomycetes; order Kitasatosporales; family Streptomycetaceae; genus Kitasatospora; species Kitasatospora sp. NBC_01302. The sequence goes on along the minus strand of NZ_CP108404.1, from coordinate 387,076 downwards.
CCAGGGCTGCTGCCGCGAGCACCCCGGAGGGCAGGGTGGTGTGTTCGGACTGGCAGACCTGCGCGAAGGCATCGGTCTCGGCGGGATCCAGCAGCCACTCGAACAGCGATTTCTGGGGCAGGAGTTCGCCCTCCTCCTGGGTGCCCAGCGGCAGCGGGAAGCGCGGTGGCCGGCCGCCGCTGTCCGCGATGAACTGCTCCCACTTCAGGACGGTCGGATGCTCGCGGCTGATCAGCAGCGCCTCCCGGCGTTCCACATCGCAGTAGCTGACGTGGCTGCCGGCCGCCGCCACCGCGGGAGTCCGCCCTTCGAGGGCGGCCAGGTAGAACTCGCGGACCTCCTGCACCATCCCGAACAGCGTGTAGCCGTCGAAGTGCATGTGGTCGAAGGCCAGCACCACCGTCACCGAGTCGGCCCGCTGAACCGTTTCCCCCACGAAGCTCGGCCAGCGCAGCGTGTGGGTGCCGGCGTCGAGCCGGTCGCGCAGAAAGCGGCTCAGCGTCGCGGGATCACGAAAGGTCCCGAGGACTTCGCTGCTCACGTCGATCGCCTCTGCGGGCAGCGTGAAGCGGTGCAGCTGCCCACCCGACCTGCGGAATCCGCTGCGCAGCGTCTCGTGCCAGCCCATCCAGTCCACCAGGGCCCTGCCGAACGCCGCCACGTCGAGCTCGCCCGGCAGCTCGAACGCCACACCCGCCCAGTCGGCGGTCCGCGCCCCGCGCTCCTCCAACCGGGCCATGGTGAGGATGTGGGACTCCTGGTTGTACGAGGGTGGCGTCGAAGCCCGCTGCGCCTGATGGGCGGCCGAGATCACGGACGGGTGCAGCGTCCACTCCCGTACCTGCCCAGGCCGCACCGGATAGTCGTCCAGCTCGGTCATCTTCATGCACGAGACAACGAACCAGCACCGCAACGGGCACTGGCCCACGGACAGGGATCGGCGTGCGCGCCGCTCGAGGCTGCCGGGGCGGCTGTACGGCACTGATCCGCCACCCGGCCCGGCCCGCACGCATCCGCCCGAGGCGCGGGGCACCATGGGAAGAGCACCCCAACGCCGCGCAGGAGCCGGCACGTCTGCAAGCCCCAGCGCGCGGCGCACCCGATCGGCCCACCCTCTGGGAGGACGTGCAATGTCTGCCCGACCCCTGGCGGAGCCACTGAGCGTCTACCTGAACGACCACCTGACCGGTGCGTTCGGCGGCGCCGCGCTCGCCCACCGCATGGCCGACACCCACCCGGACAGCCGGCGCGCAGCCGAACTGCGCCGCCTGGCCCGCGACGTGGAGCAGGACCGCGACGACCTCGTACGGATCATGAACAGCCTCGCCGTACCCGTGCGCCACTACCGCACCTGGCTGGGTCTCGCGGGTGAACGGATCGCACGCCTCAAGCCCAACGGGACGCTGGTGCGCCGCTCCCCGCTGAGCGACCTGATCGAACTGGAGGCGATGCGCGTGGGCGTCGAAGGCAAGACCGCGCTGTGGCAGGCGCTGCGTGCCATCGCCGACGACGACCCGCGACTGAATCCGGACGAGCTGGATCGGCTCATCCAGCGTGCAGCCGAACAGACACGCACACTGAACGGCTGGCACCAGGTGGTCAGCGCCGAGGTCCTCACCGGAGAGGGCGGCACAGCGGGCGGCACAGCGGGCGCGGACAGCGGCACGCTGCCTCGCTGAACCCCGGTGTCGGCCGGGCCGCTTCCTCCGTCCGAGCCCGCCGGCGCCTGGCCGTGGGAGCAGGACACGGTCCTGCTCCCACGGCCAGGCGCCGGGTTGTGCCGCGGTCGCGCGGTGGCCGGAGCCGAGCAGGATCGGGCCACCGCGGCCGGGCGGTCAGTGTTTGAACGCGTCCTTGATCTTGGCGCCGGCCTGCTTGGTGTTGCCCTTGACCTGGTCGCCGCGGCCCTCGGCCTCGAGGGTGCGGTCGCCGGTGGCGCGTCCGACGGTCTTCTTCACGCCGCCCTTGACTGCTTCGGCCTTGTGGGCGGCCTTCTTACCGATACCCATGACGGGTTCCTTTCGTGAGTGCATCAGACGGGGCGGGTACGGCGGCCGGCCTACTGGAGGCCGGAGCGGTGCCCGAGCAGATGCGGCCTGCGGTGCCCGGTGTCGGGCGCAGGCTCGTCCTCGGCCTGCGGTGTGCTGCTCTCGGCCGGCGCCATCGGCGTGGCGCGCGTGCCGGCCGTCTGCTCGCGGGATGCCTCGCTCTGTCGAGTGATCGCGTCGTCGCGCTGGCCGGCCAGGTCGTTCCGCTGCCGGGCGAGGTCGTCGCGCTGCGCGGCCAGCGCATCACGCTCCTGGGCGAGGCTGTCGCGGTCGTCGGCGACCGAGGCCGCCTCCGCGCGGGCGTCGTCGCGCTGTTCCACCACGTCGTCGCGGCGCTTGCGGGCGGCGGCCGTCTCACGGCGCGAGTGCCGCAGCCCGTGGCGGGCTTCGGTGGCGCGGCGCGAGGTCCGACGCGCGCCGGTCAGCAGGAGGCCGAGCCCCAGCATGGCCACGGCTCCGACGATGATCCCGTAGAGGAACAGCGTGCCGGTGGAGCCGGTCATGTGGTGCCCGAACACCGAGAACGCGTTGGTGAGCGCGTGGGCGCTACCGGTATTGCCGAAGATTCCGGCTATCGCGACGACGGCCGCGACGACCAGGAGGATGAGTCCTAGGATAATGATCATGACGCGCTCCTCAGGGATCTGCGTCGTATGCCTGAAGCCGACTCGCGCCCTCGGTCGGCGCCTTTCACCTCTGATGGTCGGCGGGCGGCCGTGGACGGCGAGCCGGGCTTCCTGGGATGCGCATGTCCGGTTCCGGGTGGACCAAACGCGGTTCACCGAACGGGCGGGCTGCTGCGCGGTTCGTGCGCGCGCGGGTTCGGGTGCGGGTGCGGGCGCGGTGCTACTTCGCCGATGCGGGGCGGCCGATGTGTGCGGGCTCGCCTCCCAGTGCCTGGTAGAGGTCCATCCAGCGCACGTCCGTCGGGGTGGGCGGATGTCCGTCACAGAAGGTCTTGGTGCCGTTGGCCGTGTAGTAGCGCATCATCATCAGGATCGACTCGGTGTCGGCGCCGGGGCCGGCGGTGTAGCGGTGGCCGGGTTGCTGGGTCTGATGGGCCTGGCAGGTGCGGGAGGCGGTGGTGGCCCGGGCGTCGAAGACACCGTCGCTGGACGGCGAGCATCCGCTGGCCAGGCCGCAGGCGAGCAGGAGGGCCAGGGCGGCTGGGGTGTGGCGCTTCACGGTGATTCGGCTCCCTCGGGGGGTGTTCGGGAGGGCGGTTCAGATGAGGGGGTAGAGGCTGCGCAGCGTCAGGCCCAGTCCCACCAGGACGACCAGTGCTGCGGTGAGGGCGGCCGCGTGCGGGGCGATGCGGCGGACGGTGGCGAGCAGGCGCGGGTTGGTCATGGCGGAGAGCCGGTCGCCGAAGCGGACGAGGGCAAGGCCGACGGCGGTGAGGGTGGCCGCCATGCCCAGGCCGTAGGCGAGGACCAGGGTCGCGCCGAAGACGGTGCGGCCGAGCGCGATGGCGCCCAGCAGGACGACCAGTGCCGAGGGGCTGGGGACGAGGCCGCCGGCGATGCCGAGGCCGATCAGCCCCCGAGTGGTGAACGGCTGACCTGCTTCGACGGCGCTGTGGTCGTGGTGGTGGGTGTGGCGGTGACCGAACAGGCCGTGGCGGTGGGGCCGGTCGTGGGGGTGGAGGTGGAGGTGGAGGTCGGTCCGGTGTTCGTGCTGGTGCGGAACCCCTTCGTGGTCGTGATCATCGGCGTGGTCGTGGTCGTGGGTCAGCGTGTCGGCGTGCTGGTGCTCGCGCCGGCCTGCCGTGGTCTCGTGCTGGTCCGCAGCGTGGTCCCCGGCGTGGCCGGAGGCGGGTGCCGCCACGGCAGCGAGCAACTGGTGGGGGTGTTCGCCCGTCGGAGCGCCCGCTCGGGGCGTGCGTGACCGACGGGCCTGCCGGACCGCGTCGATCAGCAGGCCGGCGCCGACCAGGGCGACCAGGGTGCCGCTGGCCACGCCGAGCCAGCCGAGCAGTGTGTCGCCGGCCAGGCCGGTGAACACCGTCAGGAGCATGCCGATGACCAGGACGCCGGCCGTGTGCGTGAGCGTCACGGTCGCGCCCACGGTCAGCGCGTCACGGGGCCGGCCCCGACGCCCGGCGAGGTAGGCGGCCATCACGGTCTTGCCGTGACCGGGCAGCAGCGCGTGGCCCGCGCCCAGGGCGATGGAGAGCAGGACGGCCAGCAGACCCAGCGGCACGGTCAGGTGCCGGGCCGCGGTGAGAGCGCTCAGGTGCTTGGCGATCTGCTCCACGCGGGCGGTGGGCCCGTCCGCGCTGCCGAGTGCGGGCAGCATCCCGAGCGGGGCGGAGGCGCCGCCGCCTGCTTGCGCGGTGAGCTCGGCGCTGGTGTCGCCACGGGGGGAGTCGAGCAGGTCGCGGGGGTAGTCCCGCAGCTCTCGGGAGGGCGAGGTGCCGGGCACCGTGCTGTGGGTGAGGCGGACCTGCTCGCCACGGGCGGTGATCTCGTTCCAGCCGACCCGGCCGCGGTCGACGCCGGTGTCCACCCGCAGGGTCAGCGGGGCCGCGGTCAGGTCGGCGGGGGCCTCCAGTCGGCATTCGAGGCGGCTGGTGCGAAGCCCCGCCTGCCCGTTCTGGTAGTCGAAGGTGGCGGAACGCACGGTCAGGTGCAGTGGCGCGGGGGTGGTGATCCGGAGGCGGTCGGCGCTCTGGGCGCACCGTGCCCGTGCCCAGGCGGCTCGTTCGGCGTCGCTGGCCGTCCCGGCGCCGGGGTGGACTTCGGGGGCTTCCTGCAGGGTGGGGATCTCGGCGCTGTCGGTCACGGCCAGGACCTCGACGCGGTCCGGGCGCAGGGTCAGCCCCGTGTAGTGGTTGACCGAGAAGTTGCCCAGCGGGTGGGCGACGGCGCTGGGAGCGAGGGCGAGCAGGGCCGCCGCGCCGCCAGCCGCCGCGGCTGCTCGCCACAGGTGATGACGGTAGGTCATGGGGACTCCGGATGGGCAGGGCAGCCGCGCGCCCGGGGAAGGCTGCCGGGACCCGTCCGGCGGGCTGATGGTCTATCTGGCACGATGACCGCGCCGGTTGCCGCGCGGACGCATTGGACGCGGCGCGACGGGCCTGCTCACCTGCTTGGCGTACCCGGCTCACTCGTGCGGCGGGCCGGGCCCGCGCGGGCAGGCGGCGGCCCCTTCCAGGACGGCGCCTTGCGCGGCCGGGGGAGTGAGCGGCGGGCGCCGATCGGCTCAGTGGGGTGGCAGCGCTGTGCCGGTTGGTGCTGACTGGGGAGCAGCTCAGGTGTCTGGCAGAGGTGCCCGCTGAATCCCGTGGACGCGCAGCGACGCGGAGACGGCGCTGTCCGTCTGGGCCGGGAGCGTTCACCGCTCTCCCCGATTCCACCGTCGGCAGGGCTGTCGGCGGTGTTCCCCCCATCGGAAACGGATGGCTCATGCAGCACCCTCGTTTGCTCCGCCGCAGCGGTGGATCCGCAGGCCCCGCCGAACGCTCGATCGCCTCCCTCGGCGTCCTCGCACTGGCGGCCGCCGCCTCGATGGCCGGGCTGGCGCCCGGAGTCAGCTCCGCCTCCAGCCACCGCGAGGCACCGCTGATCTCCGGCGACCCCAAGGCGGACAACACCGACGTCTACGCCTTCACCAGCCCGGACAAGCCGGACACGGTCACCCTGGTGGCGAACTGGATCCCGTTCGAGGAACCCAACGGCGGGCCGAACTTCTACCCCTTCGCCAACGACGCCCGGTACAACATCAAGATCGACAGTCAGGGCACCGGCAAGCCCGACACCACCTACACGTGGACGTTCAGCGACCACATCCGCGACGACGCCAACCAGTTCCTCTACAACACCGGTGTGGTCAAGGCGCTGGACGACCCCAACCTGAACTTCCGCCAGACCTACACGCTGACGGTGACCGGCCCGGACGGGACCACCAAGACCCTGGTCAAGGACGCGCCGGCGGCGCCGTCCAACGTCGGCAAGGCCTCGATGCCCGACTACGCCTCGCTGCGCCAGCAGGCGATGGTGTCGCTGCCGGGCGGCGGGCAGAGCTTCGCCGGGCAGGCCGCCGACCCGTTCTTCCTGGACCTGCGGGTCTTCGACCTGCTCTACGGCGGCAACCTGTCCGAGACCGGCCACAACACGCTCGCCGGCTACAACGTCAACACCATCGCGCTCCAGGTGCCGAAGAAGGACCTGGCACTCAAGGGCGATGCGACCCGCAACCCGGTCATCGGCGTGTGGGCCACCACCGACCGCAAGGGCGCCGTCGTCACCGCCGACAAGGGTGGCGAGAGCAAGGGCGGCGAGGGGACGAACGCCGGGGACGGCGGCTGGCACCAGGTCTCCCGCCTCGGCAACCCGCTGGTCAACGAGGTCGTGGTGCCGCTGAAGTACAAGGACGCGTTCAACGCCCTGGCCCCGGAGAACGACCACACCGTCACCCCGGTCGTCGACAAGGTCAAGGACCCGATCGTCCCCAAGCTCATCCAGAGCATCTACGGCATCCCCGCCCCCGCGACGCCGCGCAACGACCTGACCGAGATCTTCCTCACCGGCATCTCGAAGAACTCCGGCGGCCCGATCCAGGCCGACCTCAACTCCCAGCTGCTCAACGCCGACGTGAGCAAGGACAAGTTCACCCCGGCCGAGGAGCTGCGCCTGAACATGGCAGTCCCGCCGAGCGCCAAGCCGAACACCTTCGGTGTCCTCGGCCAGGACCTGGCCGGCTTCCCCAACGGCCGCCGGCTGACCGACGACGTCGTCAACATCGAGCTGCAGGCCCTGGAAGGTGCCGCGCAGACCGGCAAGATCGTGCCTGCCCTGGCCAACGGGGACGGTGTCCACACCCCCTACCGCCAGCCCGGCACCACGTTCCCCTACGTCGCGCTGCCCAACACCGCCGCGGTCGACCAGGCCGACACCGCCAAGCCCGACGGCGGCGTGCACGCGGGCCTCGGCGGCGCATTGACGAACAGCGGCTTCCCGGTCATTCCGGCGACCGCGTTCGGCGGTGGCGTGCTGCTGGCCGGCGCCGGATTCATCGCCCTGCGCCGCCGGCGCGCGAACCAGGCGTGAGCACCGCCTCCCCATTGGGCCGCCCGCCCCGCACCAGCGTGGGCGGGCGGCTGCGCCGCCGGATGCGCACGGCGCGGCTCGCCCGCCCGGCCGCGGCCCTGATCACGGCCGTCGGGGTGGCCCTGGCCGGATCCGGCGCCACCGCCTACTTCCTGGCCGCGCCGCCCGGGGCCGTGCGCAGCGCGGCCCGCACGGACGTCGGGGCACTGCCGGTGTCACCGGACGCATCCGCCCCAGCTGCCGCTGCCGCAACGTCCGCGGCCCCGCCGGTGCGGCTGCGAATACCCGTGATCGGCGTGGACAGCTCACTGGCCGACCTGCACGTGCAGCAGGACGGCCACCTCGCCGCGCCGGACGATCCCGACCAGGTCGGCTGGTGGAGCGAAGGGCCCCGCCCCGGCGACCAGGGCGCCACCGTCCTGGTCGGGCACGTCGACTCCCGCACCGGGCCCGCCGTCTTCTCCAACCTCTCGGCCCTGCACCCGGGCGACTCCATCACGGTCGAGCGCGCCGACCGCAGCAGGCTCGGCTTCACCGTCAAAGCGCTGCGCCAGTACGCCAAGGACGACTTCCCCGACGACCAGGTCTACCCGACCACCGGACCCCCGCAGCTGCACCTGATCACCTGCGGCGGCGACTACGACCGCACCCACCACGACTACACCGACAACCTCGTCGTCTACGCGACCCTCAGCGACAAGGCCTGACACCGTCGAGGCCGCCCCGCGTCGGCACCCTGAACTCCGGAGCACCCGTGACCCCTCGCCCCGCACCGCGCTCGAGGTGGCGGCGCGCCACGCTGGCCGCCGCCGCAAGCACCGTCCTGGGGGCGGGCCTCTTCCTCGCGGGCGGGCTCGGCCTCGCACCCGCCGACACCTCCGGAGCCCCCGTGGACGCGGGCACCGGTCGGGCGGGCAGCAGGTCCGGTGACACGCTCACCGGTGAGATCGGGGCCATGCAGGAGCGCCTGCGCGCCGCCCCGGACGACGCCCAGGCACTGGCCACCCTCGGCATGGACTACGTCCAGCAGGCGAAGGCCACCGCCGATCCCGCCTACTACCCCAAGGCCGAGGACGCGCTGCACCGCTCGCTGACGGTCCAGGGCGAGGACAACTTCACCGCGATGGGCGGCATGGCCGCCCTCGAGGCCGGCCGCCACCACTTCCGCGAGGCTCTCGACTGGTCCCGCAAGGCGATCGACGTCAACCCGTACAACGCCACGCTGTACGGAACCCTCGCCGACGCGTACACCCAGCTCGGCCAGTACCCCGAAGCCGCACAGGCCGTCCAGCACATGGTGGACCTGCGCCCCGGCACCCCCTCGCTCTCGCGGGCCTCGTACGTCGCCGAACTGCGTGGCGACACCGCCACCGCGCGCGAGGACATGCGGCGCGCACTGCAGGACGCCGGTGCCCCGGCCGACCAGGCCTTCGCCCGCTACTACCTGGGCGAAATCGAATCCAACAGCGGTGACCCGGCCGCCGCCCTCGCCCAGGCCAGGGCAGGCCTGACGACGGCGCCCGGCCAGGCCGCCCTGCTCCAGGCCAAGGCGAGGGCGGAGGCGGCCCTCGGCGACACCGAGGCGGCCGTCAACGACTACCGCCAGGCCGTCCAGCGCGTCCCGCAGCCCGACTACGTGCTCCAACTCGGCGAGCTCTACCAGTCCCTGGGCCGCAGTCAGGAGGCCGAGGAGCAGTACCGGGTCTTCCGTGCCGAGGAGAAGCTCCTCACCGACAACGGGGTCACCCTGGATTCGGACGCCGCGCTGTTCGAAGCCGACCACGGGAACCCCGAACAGGCCCTCACCCTCGCCCGCCAAGCGCTGCTCTCCCGCCCCTTCCTGGAGACCCACGACGCCCTGGCCTGGGCCCTGCACGCCTGCGGTCGCGACCGCGAGGCACTCGCCGAGGCCGACCAGGCCCTGACCCTGGGCACCCGCAACGCCCTCTTCCACTACCACCGCGGCGTGATCGAGAAGGCGCTCGGGGCCTCCGCCGAGGCCCGCACCGACCTCGGCCGGGCCCTGGCGATCAACCCCCACTTCAGCCCGCTGCACGCACCGAAGGCCACCGCTGCCCTGGCCGAGCCGGCGCCCGCCGACGGCAGGGCGCACTGAGGTCAGCGGGCGGTGCCGGTCCCGGCGGTGCCTGGGGTGCTTGCGGTGCCGGCGCTGCTTGCGGCGAAGATCTCCTGGGGAAAGGCGCCGTTCGCCGCGGAAGTCGCGCTCAACCGCGCGGCGATCTCGCTGAGCCGGCCGAGCGCCTCCTCGCCCAGCTGGCGGTAGGGGGCGCCGGCCAGGCGGTCGGTGCGGTCCTCGATGTCCTGGCGCAGCTGGCGGCCCGCCGCGGTGAGGGCGTCGTCCGCGTCCAGCAGACCGCGCTCGCGCAGCCGCTCCTGCGCTGCGCTCCACTCGTCGTCGCTCCAGCCGCGGGTGTGCTTGGCCATGGCGGGGACGAAGCCCTTGCCCGTGGTGGTGTGGGTCACCAGCGCTTCGAGGCCGTCGAGTTCGGCGTCGAGCAGCGCGGCGATGTGCCCGTCGCCGCGGTGCTCGCGCAGCAGGGTGGCGGCGTGCCAGAGCGCGAGGTGCGGCTCCTGCGGCACCGGCAGGTCGGCGTGCGCCGCGAAGAGCGGCCGGCCGGCGGGGGAGCAGGCCTCGACGGCGCGCAGCGCCAGCTCGGCCGCCTCGCGGACCTCGGCACCGGCCACGGTCTCCGCCCCGAGCGTGCGCAGCTGCGCGGCCTCGACCGCCCGCAGCCGGGCGGCCAGCACCGCCTGGGGCGAGGCGATCTCCCACGCGCGCGGCAGGTGGCGGGCGACCAGCGCCGGGTTGAAGTTGTAGAACGTGGCGGCCACCGCGCCGGCGCCCACCGCGCCCATGGCCGCCGAGCGGCCCGCGAAGTAGCTCATGGAGCCTCGCGAGAGACCGAGGGCATGGAACTGCTCCTCGGCCTCGGGCGCGAAATAGACCATCGAGTGCAGGGAGTTGAGCGCTTGGTAGCAGCGCCTACCGGCGAGTAGCGTCATGACGGCACCGTACGCGATCACCCGTGGCGGCGGCCAGCCTCACGGTGGCGATCGGCCAGCGCCTCGGGCAGGCTCTCGGCCCGCTCGGCGCCAGGGCCTGCCCGGCGGATCCTGCCGGGCGCACGCCCACCCGGGTCCCACGCCTCGGTGCGCCCGAAATCCGCCCGGCAGGCCCGTACCTCGTCGGCCTCACGGTCCGGGCGCGAGCGCCACGTCCATCCCCCGGGCGGCGACGATCCGCGCCGTGCCGTCGGAGAGCCGGTAGCAGAGGCCGACGACCGCGGTACGCCCAGCGGCGACCTGCTCGGCGAGCACCCGGGACCGGTCCAGCATCAGGTCCACGGTGTGCTGTATGTGCGCCTCGATGAGCTCCTCGGGCGCCTCCAGCCCGGCCGCGCGCGCAGCGAGGACGCTCGGGGTGACCCGCTCCACGACGTCGCGCACGTACCCCGCCGGCGGCAGCCCGTTCTCCAGCGCGGCGCTGGCCGCTGCCACGGCGCCGCAGGAGTCGTGGCCGAGCACCACGACCAGCCGGCAGTCCAGCACGCTCACGCCGTACTCGATGCTGCCCAGGACCTCCGAGCCGATGACATGACCGGCGGTCCGCACGACGAACAGGTCACCGAGCCCGCGGTCGAAGATGATCTCGGCGGCCAGGCGGGAGTCCGAGCACCCGAAGAGGACCGCGAAGGGGTTCTGCACGGGGGCGAGCGCGGCGCGGCGCGCGGCATCCTGGTTCGGATGCTCCGGTGCGCCCGACACGAATCGCTGGTTGCCGCTGAGCAGCATTTCGAGCGCGTCACCGGGGGTGAGTGGAACAGAGCTGGACATGATCACAGCCTAGACGAGAAGGTTCGCCGTCACAGCGGGCGATCAATGGCGGGGTCCGGGCCGTGAAGTGGAGTACGGCTGGGGGCCGCCCCCGCAGGGTGGCCTCCAGCCGTACCTCCGCCAATCGGTCAGGCGGCAGACCGATCAGAAGATCTTCATAGCGTCGAGTTCCACCCCGCCGGGGTGGTTCGGGAAGGTGAAGTAGGTGTACTTCCCGACCGGGTTGTCGGGTTGCCACCTGTTGTCCGACTCGTACTGCACGACGTTGTTGCCCGTCGAGAATGCGTCGAGCCAGCAGGGGCCGCCGGTGCACTGCTGATTGTCCGGGAACGAGTAGGTCCCGGCGTTGGCGAAGCAGATCTCCTCGGCGCGCGGGCTCTGGTTCTCCTGATGGAACCAGACCTGCAGGTAGTCGTTGCTGTTGCAGAGGACGGCGTCGATAGCCGGTTTGGCGGTTTCCGCCGACGCGATTCCGGTGGGGGTGATGGCCAGCCCGGCCGTGGCCAGGACGGCGACGAGAGCGGCCACGGTCTTGTTCTTCAGGTGCGCCACGGGGGTCTCCCTACAGTCGAGTACGAATGCGATGTCGGAGTTGGCGGAGTTGGCGGGGGTACGGCTGGCCGGACGAGCGCCGGACAGCCGGACAGCCGTACCCCCGCCGAACGGTCGGGCGGCAGACCGGATCAGAAGATCTTCATGGCGTCGAGGTCCACCCCACCGGGATGGTTCGGGAAGCCGAAGTAGGTGTACTTCCCGACCGGGTTGTCGGGTTGCCACCTGTTGTCCGACTCGTACTGCACGACGTTGTTGCCCGTCGAGAATGCGTCGAGCCAGCAGGGGCCGCCGCTGCACTGCGGGAACTGGAACGTGTACGTCCCGGCGTTGGCGAAGCAGATCTCCTCGGCGCGCGGGTTTTCGTACTCCTGATGGAACCAGACCTGCAGGTAGTCGTTGCTGTTGCAGGGGACGGTGCTGATTGCCGGTCTGGCGGTTTCCGCCGACGCGAATCCGGTGGGGGTGATGGCCAGCCCGACGGTCGCCAAGCCGGCGGCGAGAGCGGCCACGATCTTGTTCTTCAGGTGTGCCACGGAAGTCTCCCTCTGGTCCAGCACGAACGCGATGCCGTTGCCTCGGACATGGGCGGCCGGACGAGCGCCGGCCGCCGGTCGCGCGAGGATCGGCCTGCCGACGGGCCCGGGTGCCGCCCCGCCGACGGTCCTACTGTGCGACCACGGAGCATCTCATGTCTATTGACCATTCCGTATGGGCCAATACGCTGCGTGTATCGCCCTGCTCACAGGGGTATTTGAGGCACTGTCAGAGCGCCAGCAAGGGACCCGTCCGAAATAATGTCCGAATTCCCGTCGCCTCAGGTGCTCTTCGACCTGCGCCTGGTGTGGTATTTCACCGTCGTGGCCGAGTACCGGCATTTCCGCCGCGCCGCCGAGGCGCTGCACACCACCCAGCCGTCCCTGAGCCGGCAGATCCGCCGCCTTGAACAGCAGCTCGGCACCCGCCTGTTCGAGCGCACGCCGCACGGCAACCACCTCACCCAGGCGGGCGAGGTCTTCCTGCCTCTCGCCACCGCGCTGCTGCACCGCGCCGACCAGGCCGCGGCACACACCCGCGCCGCCGCACGGCCGGACCGCATCACCGTCGGCTACACGCCGGGCTTCATCATCACCGCGGCCGTGCGCGCCCTGCGCCGGCAGCACCCCGGCGCCGAGGTGGCGACCCGGCACCTGGCCGTGCCCGACCGGCCCCGGGCGCTGCTGGACCACCGCGTGGACGCCTTGGTCACCCGGCTGCCGTTCGCGACCGACGGCCTGGAGGTGACCCCCCTCTACGACGAACCCCGCGTCCTGCTGGTGCCGTTGGAGCACCGGCTGGCCGGCCGGGAATCGGTCACCCTGGACGACATCGCCGACGAACCCCTGCCCAAGGTGCGCGGTTGCGACCCGATGGTGAGCGCCTTCTGGCGCATCGACCCCAGACCCGACGGACGCCCGGCCCCGGACGGCCCCCTCGCCGAAACCACCGAGGACCTGATCGAACTCGCCGCCACCGGGCAGGCCGTGTTCATCACCGTCGCCGCCGGCCCCGTGCGCCCGGACCTCACCGCCATCCCACTGGAGGGCGTCGAGCCCAGCCGCGTCGTGCTCGCCACCCGGGCCCGCGACCGCAACCCCCTGGTGGCGGCCTTCCGCGCCCACGCCCGCGCCCATCTCACCGGCCGGGACCCGACCGGGCCTCCCCGGAGTCTCCAGCGAAGGACCGACGGATGATCGAGGTCGAGGTCGAGGACGGTGCCACCCTGGCCACGTCACTGAACCTGGACCCGCGCGAGAGCCTGCAGCCCGCCGACGCCGACAAGAAGGATGACCACCACCACCGACTACTCCGCCGCTCGTGCAGCCACCCTCCAGGCGGCCGCCGATCTCTTCGGCCCGGGCAGCGACACGATCGCCACCGTCGCCGCGACCTGGAACGCCGTCAACGTCACCAGCTGACCACCACCCGCCGGGCGCACCGCGCGCCCGGTACCACCCCGCCGGAGGCGACGTCCGTGCACGGCGCGATCAGCCGGTGCCGCTGGAACGGGTCGTCCGCTGACGGAAGGCGCCGGCCTGCTGCTGGCAGTGGTCGCGCTGGACCGGGGGCCGACCGCGCGGGTATCCAGGCCGGCCCCGGGAGCACCGGGAACCGGCCGCGTCGCTCCACTGCTGCCGCGCGATCGGCAGCGCCGAGGGCTACAGGTGGACACGCCCGCCTCACGGCGAGGGCAGCGGGACGGCGTGCGGGGCCTCGTGACGTTGCGGGGTCAGGGTGCGGGCGGAGGCGGGGAAGGCCTGCTCGGCCCAGATGACCTTGCCGTGCGGCGTGTAGCGGGTGCCCCAGTGCTCGGTGAGCTGGGCCACCAGGAACAGCCCGCGGCCGCCCTCGTCGGTGCTCGCCGCGTAGGTCAGGTGCGGCGAGGTGTTGCTGCCGTCGGAGACCTCCAGGATCAGGCTGCGGTCGCGCAGCAGCCTGACCCGCACCGGGGCCGAGCCGTAGCGGATGGCGTTGGTGACCAGTTCGCTCAGGGCGAGCTCGGTGGCGAACGACAGCTCGCCCAGGCCCCATGCGTCCAGCGTCGCCGCGCTCCACGCCCGGATGTCGGCGACGGCGGCCGGGTCGCCCGGCACGTCGCGCTCGGCGACCCGGTCGGGGCCGAGCACCCTGGTCCTGGCGATCAGCAGTGCCACGTCGTCCTGCGGGCGCTCCGGCAGCAACGCCTCCAGCACTGCCCGGCAGTGCTCCTCCGGCTCCCGGCCGCGCTGCGACAGCGCCGCGCGGAGCAGGTCCATGCCGACGTCGAAGTCCCGGGTGCGCTCCTCGATCAGGCCGTCGGTGTAGAGCACGATCTGGGTGCCCTCGGCCAGCTGCACCTGGGTCGTCTCGTACGGCATCCCGCCCGCGCCGAGCGGCGGGCCGGTCGGCAGGTCCGGGAAGACGACCCTGCCGTCGGGATCGACCAGCGCGGGCGGCGGGTGGCCGGCGGTCGCGATGGTGCAGAGCCGGGAGGTCGGGTCGTAGATCGCGTACAGGCAGGTGGCGCCGGTGACGCCGATGCCGGTACCGCTGTCGCTCTCCTCCTGGTCGATCCGGTTGACCAGCTCGTCGAGGTGGCCGAGCACCTCGTCGGGCGGCACGTCGAGCGCGGAGAAGTTGTGGACGGCGGTGCGCAGCCGGCCCATGGTGGCGGCGGCGTGCAGCCCGTGGCCGACCACGTCGCCCACCACCAGGGCGACCCGGCTGCCGGGCAGCGGGATCACGTCGAACCAGTCGCCGCTGACGCCGGACTGCGCCGGCAGGTAGCGGTGGGCGACCTCCAGCGCGCTCTGGTCGGGCAGGGCGCGCGGCAGCAGGCTGCGCTGCAGGGTCACGGCCATGGCGTGCTCGCGGGTGTAGCGGCGGGCGTTGTCGATGCTGACGGCGGCCCGCGCGACCAGCTCCTCGGCCAGCGAGCGGTCGTCCTCGTCGAACGGCTCGGGCTTCTGCGACCGCCAGAAGTTGACGACGCCCAGGATGATGCCGCGGGCCTTCAGCGGGATGGTGACCAGCGTGTGGACGCCGTAGTCGAGGATGTGCCCGGTCCACTCGGGGTCCTGGGCCTGCCAGCCGGGCGCGACCCGCAGATCGGGGACGACCTGCGAGCGGCCGCTGTCGAAGCCGCGGGCCATCGGGGTGGACGGGATGAAGGCGGTCAGTCGGCCGCAGGGGTAGAACGGGTGGTCGTCGCGGATGCCGTGGACAGCGGTGCGGCGCAGGTTGACGGCGCCGCCGGTGGGCTCCTCGCCCTGCAGCACCGGGTCGGCGAGGTCGACGGTGACGAAGTCCGCGAAGCCGGGCACCGCGACCCGGGCCAGCTCCTCGGCGGTGCGCTCGACGTCGAGCGTGGTCCCGATGCCGACACCCGCCTCGTACAGCAGGGCGAGGCGCTGGCCGGCCACCTCGGCCTTGCCGGAGAGCGCGAGCAGCTCGGTGGAGTCGCGAAGAGTGGCGACCGTGCCCATGGCGCGGCTGTGCGGGGCGGTCGGCCGCTGGTTGACCGCGACGAGCCGGCTGCCGACGTGGAGCAGTTCGTCGGTGACCGTCCGGCCCGACAGCAGCAGGTCGGTGGTCTCGGGGGTGAGGCCCTCGATGTCGCCCAGGTGCCGGCCCTCGGCCCGGGCGGGCAGACCCAGCAGCTCGCGCGCCTCGTCGTTGGCGAGCAGCAGTTGCCCGTCCTGTCCGACGATGACCACGCCCTCGCGGACCGCGTGCAGGACGGCGTTGTGGTGCTCGTACATCCGGGCCAGCTCGCCCGGGTCCATGCCGTGGGTCTGGCGCTTGAGCCTGCGGGCGATCAGCGCGGTGCCGGTGGTGGCGATCACGACGGCGACGGCGCCGGTGCCGAGGATCAGTGGCAGCTGCCGGTTGTCGGCGGCGGTGACGTTGTTGACCTTGAGCCCGGCCGACACCAGGGCGGGTATCGATCCGTCCGGGGCGGTCACCGGGACGGTCGCCTGGACTTCGTGGCCCAGCGGGCCGTGCACGCTCTCGGTGTAGATCTGCCCGTGCAGGGAGGGGCCGATGGTGCCGACGAACCGGTGGCCGATCTCGCTCGGCATCGGGTGCGTGTAGCGGATTCCCTGGTCGTTCATGACGACGATGAAGTCGACGCCGGCGACTTTGCGGGTGGCCTCGGTGATCGGCTGGAGAATCGCCGACGGATCGGGCGACTTGAGTGCGGCGAGCAGGCCGGGAGAATGCGCGAAGGTCTCCGCGACCGCGACCGACCTGTTCTTCGCCTCGGTATCGCTGCTCCGCCGCGACTGCAGGACCTGCGCCAGGATCGCCCCGAGCACGAGGAGGACCACGACCACGAGTTCCAGCGCGAATACCTGAGTGGCTACGCTGCGTCGGTTTCTCGCTGTCGGTGGCTTTCTGAATACGACCCGCGATCGGTCGGTATGTTCGACCATGTTGTCATGTTTAGCACCATGCCCGGATTTTCCTGCCAGGTTCTTCTCGTTGTCTCGTTCCTCGGATTTCTGCCAATCGCATTCTCGACCCCGGACAGTCACTCCCGGTGACTGCGTTTGGCCCGCCCGGCGGGCCGTCGTGCTGCGGTTGCACCACCGTGCGCGGGTGCCGCGCCGGGATCCGGGGACACCCCGAAGCCTCCGCGAACCACCAGTAGGCTGATGTGCCGGCCCAGGTGATGTCAGCAGGCCTTGGCCGCACCGCCCCGAGGAGACACGTCATGGCCGATCACCCCCACGCCCACCTGCTCACGGCCATCGAGCTGGCAGCCTCCGCGCGAGCGCACGGCAACCATCCCTTCGGCGCCCTGCTCGCCGACTCCGGCGGGGGCGTCCTGCTCACGGCCGAGAACACCGTGCTGACCGACCACGACGTCACCGCCCACGCGGAGACCAACCTGGTCCGGCAGGCCTCCCGCGCCCTGGCCCCGGCCCAGCTCACCGAGGCCACCCTGTACACGAGCACCGAGCCGTGCGCGATGTGTGCCGGCGCGATCTACTGGAGCGGCATCCGGCGGGTCGTGTACGCGCTCGCCGCGACCGAGCTGAACGCCATCGCGGGAGTGGACCCGGACGAGCCGGTGCTCGACCTGCCGTGCCGCCAGGTCTTCGCAGCCGGCGGGAACAGCGTGGAGGTCTCCGGGCCGCACCTCTTCGAGGAGGCCGCAGCGGTGCACACGGGGTACTGGGGGTAGCCGCCCGGCCTGGACGCGGTCCGTCGGGTGGCGGGGCGGCCCGGGCTGCTGGTGGTCCCGCGCGGGCGCGGCCGAACCCGCCTTCCGATCCCCGACGGGCTCTCTCCCGATCGGGCCGCCGTCGCCGGTGGTCCGATTCGGCTCGTCCGGCCGCAGCCGGTTCCGGCCTGGTCGGCGCAGCGAAAGCCGGGTGCCTGCCGATTGCGCCGCCGGACGTGCGAGGGCCTGGCGGTGCGGCACACGATGGCGGGTGTGGGCGGTGTCCGCCGTCCACCGGGGACGTGCCGCAGTGCACAGTCCATCGCCCAGCGGGTGGGCCGACGGAAAGGGATGACGCGTGGACGGGCCTGGAACTGGTGTGGTGGTGACCGGCTTGGGCGCGACGACTCCGCTGGGAGGCTCGGTCGCGGACACCTGGGAGTCGCTGCTGGCGGGCCGCTGCGGGGTGCAGGCGCTGGAGGAGGAGTGGGCGGCGGCGCTGCCGGTGCGGATCGCGGCGCGGGCGAGGGTCGAGCCGCGGGAGGTGCTGGGGCGGGTGGAGGCCCGCCGACTGGACCGCTCCGGGCAGTTCGCACTGGTCGCCGCCCGGGAGGCGTGGGCGGATGCGGGGACGCCGGTGGTGGAGGGGGCGCGGCTGGGCGTGGCGGTGGCCACCGGCATGGGCGGGGTGACGACGCTGCTCGCCGCGCACGACCTGATGCGTGAGCGGGGGCCGCGTCAGGTGTCGCCGCTGTCCGTGCCGATGCTGATGCCCAACGGGCCCGCGGTGGCCCTGGGGGTCGAGTTCGGCGCGCGGGCCGGGGTGCATGCGCCGACGTCGGCGTGCGCGTCCGGGGCGGAGGCGATCGCCCAGGGCTTCGAGATGATCCGCGCCGGTCGCGCGGACGTGGTCATCGCCGGCGGCGCGGAGGCCGCGGTGCATCCGCTGCCGATCGCGGCGTTCGGCAACATGATGGCGCTCTCCAGGCGCAACGACGATCCCGCGCGGGCCTCACGTCCCTACGACCGCGACCGGGACGGTTTCGTGCTGGGCGAGGGCGCGGGCATCCTGGTCCTGGAGTCGGCCCGGCACGCCGCCGCCCGTGGCGCGCGGCACTACGGCCGGCTGGCGGGGGCGGGTCTGACCAGCGACGGCTACCACGTGGCCGAGCCGGCCCCGGGCGGCGGGTCGCTCGCCGAAGCCGTCACGCAGGCCCTGGCCGCCGGTGGCATCGATCCCTCGCAGGTCGCGCACGTGAACGCGCACGCCACCGCCACCCCGAAGGGCGACCTCGCCGAACTCGCCGCCCTCAAGGCCGCGTTCGGCCCGCTCGCCACCGGGCTCGCGATCTGCGCCACCAAGTCCATGACGGGCCACCTGCTGGGCGCGGCGGGCGCGGTGGAGGCCATCGCCACCGTGCTGGCCCTGCACCACCGCACGGTGCCCGCCACCGTCAACATCGAGGAACTCGACCAGGCCGTGGACCTCGACATCGTCCGGGACAAGCCGCGCGACCTGCCGCTCGGTCCGGTCGCCGCGCTCAGCAACTCCATCGGCTTCGGCGGGCACAACGTCGTCCTGGCCTTCCGCGTCGACTGAGCCGTCCCGGGCGCCCGCCCTCCGGAACACCGCACGCACCAGCACCAGAAGGGACCCGCGTGCCCACCAGCACCAGCCTCGGACCTGACAGCCTGCTGCGCCGGATGTTCTCGCCCACCGGCCGCACGGACCCCTACCCCTGGTACGCGCAGCTGCGCGAGTGCGCCCCCGTGCACCGCACCGCGACCGGGACGTACGTGTTCAGCCGCTACGCCGACGCGGCCTCGATCGCCCGCGACCCCGCCTTCGCCGTGAAGGACGCGGCCTGGTTCGACGCGCACACTCCCCACTGGCGCTCCAGCGCCGGGATGCGCCTGTTCGGTGCCGCCATGCTGTTCTGCAACGGGTCGGACCACCTGCGCGTCCGCAAGGTCATGTCGGCCGCCTTCACCCCCCAGCGCCTCCATGAGTTGGAGCACCTGGTGCGCGGTATCACCGGGCAGCGGCTCGAGGCCCTGGGCCGGCTCGCTGCCGACGGCCGCTGCGTCGACCTGCACGCGCTGCTCACCCTGCCGCTGCCCCTGGCGGTCGCCTGCACTCTCACCGGCGTGCCCGCCCAGGACAGTGGCTGGGTCTACGAGTTGGTCCAACCGCTGCTCGCGCTGCTCGACCCGTACGTCGACACCCGCGCCCTGGAACGCTGCGACACGGCCGCCGCGGCTCTTCGCCCCTACCTCTCCGCGCTGCTGGCCGAGCGCCGCCGACGCCCCGGGGACGACCTCGCCTCCCAGCTGGCCCGGGCCCAGGCAGCCGGCCGGCTGACGCAGGACGAGTCCGAAGCAGCACTGACCCTCGCGATGGCCGCGGGCTTCGAGACCACGACCGTCCTGCTCGACCATGCGATCAGCGCCCTGATGGCCGACCCCGGACAGTCCGCCGCCGTCGCCGAGGATCCGCGCGCCGCCGCTGCCGCGGTGGAGGAGACCCTGCGCCACGACCCGCCGGTGCAGTTGTTCACCCGGATCGCCCGCCGGGACACCGCCGTCGGCGACCTGCCGGTGAAGGCCGGTCAGGAGGTCCTGGTACTGCTCGCGGCCGCTCACCGCGACCCGGAGCGCTTCCCCGAACCCGACGCCTTCGACCTGCGGCGCGACACCGGCCAACTGCTCTCCTTCGGCGGCGGCGCCCACTACTGTCTGGGCGCCGTGCTGGCCAGGATGGAGGCACGGGTCATCCTGCCGGCCCTGTTCCGCTGCTTCCCGGGGCTGCGGGCGGCCGGCCCGCCCCAGAGCAACCACCGCATCACCATGCGCGGTTGGACCACCCTGCCCGTCACGCTCGGCCCCTGACCGGGACTGCTCGGGCCGGCGGCACCCGCACAGGGTCCGTTCGGGCCTTCACGGTTGCCGAGGGCGGGAGTGCACCGATCTACTGAGGACAGAACGGTGCGTAGTCGAATCAATGCGTACCGGCAACGGCGCTGTCCCCAGCGCGACCTCCCGAAACGGACGGACCCCATGCTCCTGCTCGCCCCCAAGTCCGCGGCCCGCGTGTCCCGGCTGCTCGCCGCTGCCAGCGCGGCCGGTCTGCTCACCGGTGGACTGGCGCTCGCGGCCCCCACCACCGCCTCCGCCGCGACCCTCGTCGCCACCTGCAGCTCCACCTCCACCGACTCCTTCGCCCAGCCCCTTGACCCGGGCAGTACCGACAACCCGCAGTCCGAGACGTACCGCGGCACCGGGACCATCACCTGCCTCGACGTCGGCGGCAAGCTCCTCGCCCGCGGCACGACCAAGTTCAGCGGCTCGATCGCCGCAGCCGAGTGCACGGGCGACGAGACATCGGGCAGCTACACCGTCGAGGTCGACTGGTCCGACGGCACCAGGACCACGGGCACCTACACCAAGTTCGACGAACTCGACGCCGACGGCACCGGCGCCGTGACGATCAGCGGCACCACGGACGTCGGCAGCACCAAGTTCGCCGGCTACGCCTCGACCATCACCGGGACCTCCAGCGGCACCGGCTGCGGAACCCAGGCCGGCGAGAGCAGCAAGTCGCAGACCTCGGTCGTCACCTTCTCCAAGCTCTGACCCTGACCGGAAATCTGGCAGCACCGCGAAGGCGCGGGCCGGTGCGGGCGGACACGACCCGAGGGCCGTCTCCGCCCGCACCGGCCCGCGCCAGTAGTCACCCCACCCGGCCACGGGCCCGGACGACGACTCGAACCAGGGGACACACCCGCCCATGACCCAGACCATCCAGAGCCTCCCCACCGGCCGGGAGCGGTACTTCGACCCCTTCGACCCCGCCCTGCACGCCGACCCCTACAGCCGCTACGCCCTGGCCAGGGAGTCGGCGCCACTGTGCCAGGGCCCGCACGGCCTGACCGTGGTCACCCGCCACCGCGACGTCTCCGCCGCACTGCGCGACACCCGCCTGGGCCACGGGCCGACCACCGCACCCAACCGGATCTTCTCCTTCCTGGGCCTCGATCCGCCCGAGCACGGTCCGCTGCGCCGGGTGGCCGCCCAGTTCTTCGGCCCCCGGACGATCAGCGCGCTCGCACCCCGCATCAGCGGATTCGTCGACGACCTGCTCGACACCGCGCTGCAGAAGCGACACGTCGACCTGCTCGGCGAGTTCGCCTACCCGCTGTCGCTGCGCGTCATCTGCAGCCTCTTCGACCTGCCCGAGCAGGACCAGCCCTGGATCCGGGCCCAGACGCCGCCGATCGGCCGGCTGCTCGATCCGCCCTACTCCATCAGCGGGCCCGACCTCGCCGCCGCCCGACAGGCCGCCGCCGTCTTCGTCGCCTACCTGCGTGAGCAGATCACCCACCGGCGCCGACACCCCGGCCCCGACCTGCTCAGCCAGTTGATCTCCCATGCCGACTCGGGCCCGACCCTCACCCCGCGCGGCCTGATCCCCATGTGCGCGCTGCTGCTGATGGCCGGTTACGAGACCACCGCCAACATCATCGCCAACGGCGCCCTCGCCCTGCTGCGGCACCCCGCCCAACTCGAAGCAGCCCGCGCCCGTACCACCGACGGCCTGCTCGACCCCGCCGCCATGGACGAACTCCTGCGCTACGACTCGCCGATCCAGATCACCTTCCGCACCGTCCAGCAGGAGACCGCCGTGGCCGGCACCGCCCTGTCGCCGGGCACCCCCGTCGCGCTGCTCATCGGATCCGCCAACCGCGATCCGCGCGCCTTCGCCCGGCCCGAGCGACTCGACCTGCGACGCGCGCCCAACCCGCACCTGTCGTTCGGAGCGGGCATCCACTTCTGCCTCGGCGCACCACTGGCCCGCCTGGAGGCCGGCCTCGCCCTGGGACACCTGCTGGCCCGCACCCGCCACCTGGAGCTGGCCGGGGACCCGTCCCACAAGGACATCACCGCCGCCGTCCGCGGCCTGAACGACCTCCCCGTCGCGCTCACCCCTCGCTGAGGGGGCGCTCCCGTCGGTCCCACCGCTCCTGCACGTCCGGGTAGATCAGCTCCAGGTCGTTCGGCAGGGCAGCCTTGATCCGCCGGGTGCGCTCATCGGCCAGGACCTCCTCCCGGCCCTCCTCCACGGCATCCAGCGCGCGGGCGGCCACCGTCTCGGGACCGATCTTGAATCCGCCCACCGCGGCGGCCATCTCCGTGTCGATGAACCCGGAATGAACCGCGACCACCAGCGTGCCCTGAGCGCGCAGCTCGACGCGGGCGCCGTTGGTCAGCGCCCAGGCGGCTGCCTTGGACGCGCAGTACGAGCCCATGCTCGGCAAGGTGATCCAGCTGGCCGCGGACAGCACGTTGACCAGCGCTCCTCCGCCGTTGCGCCCGAGAACGGGGGCGAAGGCCCGGCACATGGACAGCGTGCCGAAGTAGTTCACCCCCATCTCCGTCTCGGCGGCTCCGGTACGGTCGACCGCCAGGAACGGACTGCTCATCAGCACACCGGCGTTGTTGATCAACAACGTCACGTCGGAGCACGTGGCCGCTGCCGCCGCCACGTGCTCGGGCACGGTGATGTCGAGCCGGACCGGAACGCCACCGGATTCACCGACCCCGCGAGGATCACGCGCAGCGCAGTAGACGGTCCGCGCGCCACGCTCCAACAGTGCACGGACGAACGCCCGCCCGAGCCCCCGATTCGCACCGGTGACCAGCGCGACCGAGCCTCTCACCCGCACGCTCGCCTCCCGAACGCCTCGTCACCGAAAAGCCACCGACCAGTGATCATCCGGGGTCGGCGCCCGGTGATCCCCGGGCGGCACGCCGCCTCACCCGTTCGAGTGACCCGTCTGGGCCGCGGGGGCTACCGCACGGCGTCGCCCGACACCGCGGGGGACAGGGTGGGAACACGAAACGACCGCTCTCCCTGCCACCGCGATGGAGCCCTCGTGTCCCAACAACAGCCGCCGGGAGGCGCCTTCGCCACCTCGGCCTGCCCCTACGCCCAGCTGGTCACCGGCGAACCCGAACGCTGGGACGCACACCGCGACTACCGGGTGCTGCGTGAGCAGGCCCGGGTCCAACAAGTCGTCGTTCCCGGCGGACTCGTGGCATGGCTGGTCACCGGCCACGCCGAGGCGCAGCAGGCCCTGACGGAACCACGGTTGGCCCATGACATGCGCCGACTGCCCACGGCCGACCAGGGCTTCGGCGGCAGGCGCTACCCCGACGACATCTTCGCCGTCGAGGGCCGCCACCTGCTCAACAGCGACGGCCCTGACCACGCACGACTGCGCGCCGTCCTGGGGCCGCTGCTCTCACGCAGCGCCACGCTGCGCTGGCGGCCACTCGTCGACCGGGTCTGCGCGGAACTGCTGGACGAGCTGGCCGAGGCGGACACCGCCGATCTGGTGGCCGACTACGCCCGGCCGCTGCCCGCCCGCGTGACGGCGCAGATCCTCGGCGTCGGAGCCGGGCACGTCCCCCGGCTGACCGAGCTGACGATCTCCATGGTCACCGCCCGTGACCCCGACCTGCCGGCCGTGCACCGGGACCGCGAGGAGCTGTTCCGGCTCTGGGCACGCATCATCGGGGCCAAACGGCGGGAACCGGGCGATGACCTGCTCACCCGGCTGCTGCGGAGCTGTGACCGCGGCGACCTGTCCCCGCAGGAGCTGGCGTCCGTCGCCTGGGGCGTCTTCTCGGGCGGCATCGCCTCGACCACCACCGCGATCACCGCCGGGGCGATCGAGCTGATGCGCACCACCGATCCGCTCGGCGCTTTGGCGCACGAGCCGGACGCGAGCCGTCTCGTCGAGGAGATCCTGCGCCTCACCAGCCCGTTCGCCTTCGCCGCCTGGCGCTTCGCCACCGAGTCCGTCACGATCGGCGCGACCACGATCCCGCAGGGCTCGGTCGTCCTGGTCGGCCTGGCCGCCGCCAACCGCGACCCCCGGGTCTTTCCCGTCCCGGACGCCCTCGCCGCCCGCGGACACGGCCGACGTGCCCACCTCGCGTTCGGCCGCGGTGCCCACTACTGCCCCGGAGCGCAGCTGGCCCGGATGGAAGTGGCCACTGCCCTGACCTCGCTGTTCGAACGCCTCCCCACGCTGCGGCTCGCCGTCCCGGAAAGCGCACTGCGCTGGCGAGGCGTCCTGCTGGAACGCTGCTACGAAGCCGTCCCGGTCCGGACCGGCGCGATCCGCGTCGCATGCTCCGCCCGGTAGCCGGCACTCCACCGAACCGTGCGGGGGCGGGGCGACCGGCCCAGGACGCGGCCCGCTGGACCCTCGGGGCGCCAGCGCGCGGCGCGGCGGACCGGGATCCGTCAGCTCCCCGGGCCGCGGACCACCACCACCGGGCAGCTGGCGTGCTGGACGCACTGCTGGCTCACCGACCCGAGCAGGGCCTCGGCGAAGCCGCCGTGCCCGCGGTTGCCGACGACCAGGAGCGTCGCCCCGTCGGCGGCGTCCAGCAGTGCGGCCGCGGCGTGGCCGCGCACCACCAGCGGGCGGATCTCAACCGGATGACCGGTACCCACCGCTGTGCGGATGGTCTCGGCGAGGGCTTGGCCCGCGTCCTTCTCGTAGTCGGGGACCTCGGCCGAGGGGGAGGGCCAGCCGTAGGTCTTGGGCAGCTCCCAGGAGGTCAGCGCCTCGACCGCGCTGCCGGTCAGCTCCGCCTGCCGCACGGCCCACCGCAGTGCGGCCTTGGACGAGTCCGAACCGTCGACACCGACCACGATCCGAGGCGCTTCGATCGCTTCCTCGGTCATCGTCGCTCACCTCCGTCCGCCCCTGGGTGCCCTTTCCACCATCCCCGGAAACGGCTCGACCGGCCACCGTACGCCGGTGGCGCGTCAGGAGCCTTGGAGCCCTCACGAGGGGATCGCCACCGGTCACTGCGCTCGTTCCGGTCACTCCGGGACGGTGAACGCCTGCGAGATGCCGCCGTCGAGCGGCAGTGCGGCTCCGGTGATGAAGCCCGAATCATCCCCGGCGAGGAAGGCGATCGCCCCGGCAGCCTCCTCCAGCGTGCCGAACCGCCCCATCGGCGTCCGCATCGTGCGGTCAGGGTGCGGATGCCGCTACCGGAGGCGGGCGGGTGAGCAGTGGCTTCCCGTGCCCGCGCGGGTGGGCAGGTGGTCAGGGGCGCAGGATCAGGCGGATCGGGTCGCCTTCCTTGGTGTGCAGGCGCCGGACGGCCTCGGCGGCGTCGGCCAGCGGCAGCACGTCGGTGATGGAGCGTGAGAAGTCCAGCCGGCCGCCTTCGGCCAGGGCGATCAGCTGCGGGACGGCGTTGTCCTCGGAGCCGTAGTGGCCGAGGATCTGGTGCTGCAGGTAGCTGAAGCGGGTGCCGTCGGTGACGGTCAGTGGCTTGTCGGTCAGTCCGACCAGGACCAGGCGCCCCTTGGGGGCGAGGACGGTCAGGGCCTGTTCGCGGACGGCCGCGACGCCGGCGAAGTCGAACGCGGCCTCCAGCGCCCGGTTGCCGGTGGCGGCCAGGACCTGCTCGCGCAGCCGGGGGTCGGCGGGGTCCAGGGCCAGGTCGGCGCCGAACTCCAGGGCCCGCCGACGGGCGGCCGGTGCCGGGTCGACGGCGACGATCGGGCAGGCCCCGACGGCGCGCAGCAGCTGGACGGCGTGGGCGCCGAGCCCGCCGACGCCCCACACGCCCACGGCCTGCGCCGGGCGGACCCCGGCGGTGGTGGTGATGGCTCCCCAGGGGGTGGAGACCGCGTCCGGGATGATCGCGGCCTGCTCGAACGGGATCGCGTCGGGCAGCGCGAACAGTGTCCCAATGCCGGCCAGCGTGTACTCGGCCCAGCCGCCGTCGTAGTCGACACCTCGCGTCAGGAGACGGCCGTCGCGCGCCTCGCCCGCCTGCAGCACGACCCGCTGCCCGGCCGTCCAGCCGGTCACGTCCGGTCCGAGTTCGGCGATGGTCCCGGCGACCTCGTGTCCGAGGGTGACGGAGTCGCCCGGCGGGTAGGTCGGCGTGAGGGTGCCGTCGATCAGGTGGACGTCGGACAGGCACACGCCCGCTGCCTCGACCTTCACCAGCACCTGCCCGGCGCCGGGCACGGGCCTGGGCACGTCCTCGATCGCCAGGGTGTGGGAGGGGAGGTGCAGCCGCGCGGCGCGCATGAGGTCCATGGCGGGTCCGTCCGTTCGTCTCGGCGGCCTGCGTCCTATCGCAAGTCGTCTTGCTTTCCAACGTACGTCCGTGGGTTTCGTATCGCAAGAGAGCTTGCGTTAGGCTCGATGGTGTGACGGACGACAGAGAGGCACCGCCGCTGCGGCGCCGCGGTGAACGGATGCGGCAGGCCGTCCTGGCCGCCACTGTCGACCTGCTCACCACGCAGGGCCTGGCCGCGACCACGGTGGCCGCCGTCGCCCGCGCGGCCGGCGTCCACGAGACCTCCGTCTACCGGCGCTGGAGGACCCGCGAGAACCTCATCTTCGACGCGCTGGCCACCCACTCGGACACCGCGCTCCCGGCACCGGACACGGGCGACGTGCGCACCGACCTGTCGCTGCTGTTCGCAGCGCTGGCCCGGTACCTGGCGACGCCGGCCGGCAGCGCACTGCTGCACCTCGGCACGGTGCGCGGCGAGAGCGACCTGGAGGAGGGGCGGCGCTCCTACTGGCAGGCCCGCCTGGAACGCGCCGAAACCCTCGTCCGGCGCGGCATCGACCGAGCAGAGCTGCCGGCCGACACCGACCCCCACCTCCTGGTGGAAGCCATCGCGGGCCCCCTGCTCGCCCGGGTCCTGCTCACCGGTGAACCGCTGGAGGCGACCCTGGTGCCGCGCCTGGTCGACCTGGTCCTTGACGGCGCGCGCACCTGACCCGGCAGCCGCGGCGCGCCTGCCGCAGCGTGCGTGCCGCTTGCGCCGCTTCCGCCGCGGCAACCGCGAATCTGGTGTCGTGGCTGGTGTCGATTTCGCCGAGGGCTGTTCGTCCAGAGGGTGAGTCGAGCCGCACAGGAGCGGTCCGCGGATGGAAGGAGCAGGTCATGCGGTCTGTCACGGCCACGATGTCGGTCACCCTCGATGGGGTGGTCCAAGGCCTCGGACGCGCGGATGAGGACACCCGCGGCGGATTCGCCCACGGGGGCTGGGGCGGGCCGTACAACGACCAGGTCATGGGCCGGGAGATGAGCCAGAGCATGGCCAGGCCCGGCGACATGCTCTTCGGCCACCGGACCTGGCAGGACTTCATCACCGTGTGGGCGGGCGCGACCGACGGCAACCCGTTCACCGCGCACATGAACGCCGCCACGAAGTACGTCGTGTCCCGGACCCTCGAGGACGCCGACGCCTGGCAGAACTCGATCCTGCTGAGCGGGGAGGCCGCCGAGACGGTGGCCGACCTCAAAACCCGGCCCGGCAACGACCTGTCGATCATCGGCAGCGCCTCGCTGGTCCACGCCCTGCACGCCGCCGGCCTGATCGACCACTACCAGCTGCTGATCCACCCGCTGACCCTGGGCGGCGGCACGCGCCTGTTCGAGGGCCCCGCGCCGCTGACCGAGTTCGAGCTCACCGACTCCGTCCCCACCACCACGGGCGTGATCATCGCCCGCTACACCCGCCGATAAGGGAGGGACCATGCCGCAGTACCTGCTCTCGATCTACCAGCCGGACGGCCCGGCGCCCGACGCCGAGACCATGGCCCGGATCACCGCCGACCTGCACCGGCTGAACGAGGAGCTGCGCGAGAGCGGCTCGTGGGTGTTCACCGGCGGCCTGCACGCGCCCGGCACCGCCACGGTGGTGCGGGCCGACGGCATGATGACCGATGGTCCGTACGTCGAGGGCAAGGAGTGCATCGGCGGCATCTGGGTGATCACCGCGCCCGATCTGGACGCGGCGCTCTCCTGGGGCCGCAAGGCGGCAGCCGCCACGACGCTGCCGATCGAGGTCCGCCCGTTCCAGGACGTCGAACCGTTTTGAGCCGCAGTCCGATGACGCCCCAACAGATCGCGGCCGTCTTCCGCGCCGAGTACGGCAGAGCCGTCTCCGTCCTCGTGCGCGGGCTCGGCGACATCGACCTGGCCGAGGACGCGGTGGCCGACGCCTTCGCGACCGCGCTGCTCAAGTGGCCGGTCGACGGCGCCCCGCCCAGCCCGGCCGGCTGGATCATCACCACCGCCCGCAACCGGGCCATCGACCACCTGCGCCGCGAAGCCGTTCGCGCGCACAAGTACGCCGAGGCCGCACGCATCGGCACCCCGGCGGCCGAACCCGTCGAAGGGGGCGCCGTGCCCGACGACCGGCTGCGGCTCGTGTTCACCTGCTGCCACCCCGCGCTGGCCCGCCCCGCCCAGGTGGCGCTCACCCTGCGGCTGCTCGGCGGGCTCACCACGGCCGAGACCGCCCGCGCCTTCTTCGTGTCCGAAGCCACGATGGCGCAGCGGCTCGTGCGGGCGAAGGCGAAGATCCGCGACGCGCACATCCCCTACCGGGTGCCGTACGAGGCCGACCTGCCCGAACGGCTCGACGCGGTGCTCGCGGTGCTCTACCTGATCTTCAACGAGGGCTACGTCGCCACCTCCGGCGCAGAGCTCGCCCGCGGCGACCTGTGCATCGAAGCGATCCGGCTCGCCCGGCTGCTGGTCGAGCTGATGCCGGACGAGCCGGAGGCCGCGGGACTGCTCGGGCTGATGCTGCTGACCGAGGCGCGTCGCCCCGCGCGCACCGACGCCGACGGCGCTCTGGTGCGGCTCGCCGACCAGGACCGCTCGTGGTGGGACGCCGGCCTGATCGCCGAGGGCAGGGCGATCGTCCGCGCCTGCCTGCGCCGAAACCGGCCCGGCCGCTACCAGTTGCTCGCCGCGATCAACGCCGTGCACACCGACCCGGTCACCGACTGGACGCAGATCCTCGCGCTCTACGACCACCTCGCGCGGCTCGACCCCGGTCCGATGGTCGCCCTCAACCGCGCGGTCGCCCTCGCCGAGGTCGAGGGTCCCGCGGCGGCACTGCGGCTGGTGGACGACCTGGACCACGGCACCTCCCACCTGTTCCACGCGATCCGCGGCGACCTCCTCGCCCGCCTCGGGCGGGGAGGCGAGGCCCGGCAGGCCTTCGAGGCCGCAGCCCGGCTCACCGACAACCAGGCGGAACACGCCTACCTGATCGCCCGGCGCGACCGGCTCGGCGAAGCACCCGGGTGACCGCCCCGGTGCAGCACGGCAGGCACATCTCCGGCAGGATCCGCCGGGCAGGCGTGCTGGGCCGTGTCTCACAATTCGCGCGCCTGGCGGGAATTGTGAGACACGGCCTAGCGTGGGCGCACGGCGTAGGTCAGGTGTGTCACCCGCGGCGACGGCTCCGAACGGATCGGCTCCAGCGCGATCCTGGACGCGTCCACGCCGTCGAACAGGCGGGTTCCGGACCCGAACAGCACGGGTGACAGGGTGATCGAGAACTCGTCGACCAGGCCGGCGTTCAGGTGCTCCAGGATCGTCGCGCCGCCGCCGGCGATGCGCACGTCGCGCTCGCCGGCGGCCTCGCGGGCCTGCTCCAGGGCGCGCTCGATGCCGTCGTTGACGAAGTGGAAGGTGGTGCCGCCGGGCCGCACCCACGGGTCGCGCTCGGTGTGCGTCACGACGAACACCGGGGTGTGGAAGGGCGCCTCCTCCGGCCACGACTGCTCGCCGAGGTCGAACATGCGCTTGCCCATGACGCTCGCGCCGGTGCGCTCGTACGTCTGCCGCGCGATGTCGTTGTCGAGTCCTTCCTCGCCGCCCTCGCCGAGCCGCAGGTTCTCCCGGAAGAACCGCTGCGGGAAGATCCACTGCTGCAGTTCCGTCCACTGCGCCATCCAGCGCCGGACCTGCGGGTCGTCCTGCTTCTCGGGCGCGAAGAAGTTCGCGACGGACGGGGACTCGGGGGCGATGAACCCGTCCAGCGACATCGACACGCTGAAGAACACCTTGCCGGCCATCAGCGCTCAGCTCCCTTCCGGAGGGTCTCGGTGACGTAGGCAGCCAGGTTGCCCAGGGTCTGCCGGCCGCCCTCGACGGCGTGGTACTTCTCGACCGCCTCGTCGCGCAGTTCCTTGGTGGGGAACAGCGTGCGCATCTCGATCCGGGTCGCCGCGCCGTCCGGTGCGAAGGTCAGGACCGACTCGAAGGCGTTCGGGTCGTCGCGGGACTCACCGTGCAGCAGCACGATCCGCTCCGGCGGGGCGATCCGCTGCCAGCGGATCCACTCGGAGTAGTCGGTTCCGTCCGGCCCGTGCAGCACGAAGACCCACTCCCCGCCCTCGCGGAACTCGAAGGACCGCGTGGTGGTGGTGAACCCCTGCGGACCCCACCACTGCGAGAGGTGCCGGACCTCGGTGAACGCCTCGAACACCAGCTCCCGTGGGGCGTCGACGACCCGGGAGACCACGATCTCCCGGTCCGCCGTCGCCGGCTCCGCCCGCGTTTCCTGGCTTGCCCCTGCCATCGGTCATTCCTCCTGCCGTGTCTGCTTGAGGTCCTGCACGTAGCTGTCCAGCCGGTCGAAGCTCTCGTTCCAGAACCGCTCGAACCCGCCGGCCCAGTCGTGGACCGGTCGCAGCCCACGGGCGTCCAGGCCGTAGAGGCGCTGCTTGCCCGCCTTGCGGTCCCGCACCAGCCCGACCTCCCGGAGCACCCGCAGGTGTTTGGACGCCCGCGGCTGGGTCATCCCCAGCTCCTGAGCCAGCTCGGTCACCGGCCGCTCGCCCGCCCGCAGCAGCGCCAGGATCTCCCGGCGCTGCGGCTCGGCGATCGCGTTGAAGACGTCCGATGTCGTCGCTGCTCGTGCCATAACAGCGATCATATGCCCATATCGGCATGCGTCAAGCGGAGAGGAATCCAGTGGGTCCGGTCGGGTGACGGTGGCGGCACGATCAGGCCGTCACCGGTTCTTGAACTCCTCGATGGCCGTCCGGGACGCCTGGTGCATCGCCTGGCTTCCGGCGTGCCCGCAGTCCTCGATGATGTGCAGTCGCGAATCCGGCCACGCCTTCGCCAGCTCCCACGGCGCCTGGACCGGGCAGCTCATGTCATGTCGGCCGTGGACCATCACCCCGGGGATCCCGGCCAGCTTGTGGGCGTTGCGCAGCAGTTGACCGTCCTCCAGCCATGCGTTGTTGCCGAGGATGTTGGCGCAGATCCGGACGAACGCGATCTGCGCGTCGACCTCGCGATCGCTGTACAGGCCGGACACGCCGTTGGGCTCGGTCGAGATGACCGCGTCCTCCCAGGCGAGCCAGGTGGCTGCGGCCTTCTCCCGGACGGCCCGGTCAGGGTTCTCCATCAGCCGCGCGTACGCCGCCGGCAGGTCGCCGTCCCGCTCATCCTCGGGAACGCCGTCGCGGAAGCGGTCCCACGCCTCGGGATGGAACCGCCCGGCGCCCCGGTAGAGCCAGTCGACCCCGGAGCGGTCGGCGATCATCACCGCTGAGACGACGATCTCGCTGACTCGCTCGGGGTGCTGCTGTGCATAGGCCAGCACGAGTGTCGAGCCCCAGGAGCCGCCGCAGAGCAGCCACTTCTCGATGCCGAGGTGCTCGCGCAGCCGCTCCATGTCGTCGATCAGGTGCTGCCAGTGTCGTAGGGACTCCTCGGAGGGTAGAGATCAACCATGACCGTCGACCCTAGGGGAGTGGTCGTCACCGCGCTGCGAAACCGGGACTCCTGGTGATCAACTGACCCTCACCGCACGGCCTCTACAGCGGCAGCCCCAGTTGCTCCGCGAAGAAGGCGAGCAGGTCCGCGTAGAGGTCGGCCAGGCGGGAGGTGGAGCGGGCGCCGTGGCCGGTGCCGCGTTCGAGGCGGAGCAGGACGGGGCGGGCGCTGGTGGTGGCGTGTTGCAGGGCCGCGCACATCTTGCGGGCGTGCAGGGGGTCGACCCGGCTGTCGCCGTCGAAGACGGCGAGCAGGACGGCGGGGTAGGCGGTGTCGGGGCGGACGTGGTGGTAGGGGGAGTAGGAGAGCAGGGTGGCGAGTTGCCCAGGGTCGGCCGCGCTGCCGTACTCGCCGACCCAGCTGGGCCCGAGTCCGGAGAGCTCGTAGCGGGCCATGTCCAGCAGCGGCGCCACGCAGGCCGCCGCCGCGCAGCCCGCCGGGCGCTGGGTGAGCGCGGCGCCCACCAGCAGGCCGCCGTTGGAGGAGCCCCAGAGGCCGAGGCGCTCGGGGGTGGTCCAGCCGGCGTCGACCAGGTGGTCGGCGGCGGCGTGGAAGTCGTCGAAGGTGTTCTGCTTGCGGTCGAGGGTTCCGGCGCGGTGCCACTCCTCGCCCTCCTCGCCGCCGCCGCGCAGGTTGGCCACCGCGTAGACACCGCCGGCCTGGACCCAGGCGAGGGCCTCGGGGGAGTAGACGGGGGTGAGCGACTGGCCGAAGCCGCCGTAGCCGGTGAGCAGGGTGGGGCGGGGGCGGTCGGGGGCGCCGGTGGGGGAGAGGACGAACATCCGCACCGGGGTGCCGTCGCGGGAGGTGAAGGTGGTCTGGACGGTGTTGGTGCCGGTGCCCGCGGTGCCCGCGGTGCCGGCGGAAGGAGCGGCGGCGCCGGAGGGCTCCTGCCACGGCGTCAACTCGCCCGTCCGTGCGTCGTAGCGCAGCACCGTGGTCGGGGTGGCGAAGCCGGTGCAGGTGAACCAGGCCTCGTGCGCGTCCTGGGCGGCGACGCGCAGGCGGCCGACCGTGCTGCAGGGCGGGAGCGGCAGGCGGGTGAGCTCGCGCCCGTCGGCGAGGTCGTGGACGGTGGCCTCGGAGACGGCGTGCCGGGTCCGGACGACCAGCAGCAGCGGGCGGTCCAGGTCGGCGCCCTCGAGGACGGCGAAGTCCTCCAGCACGGCGTGCGGGTCCTGCGGGATCAGGTCCCGCCAGGTGTCGGGGGTGGGCCGGTCGGCGGTGGTGGTGACCAGCCGGCCGCGCGGGGCGTCGAGGTCGGTGACGAGGTGGCACAGGGGGCCGCGGCGCGGGCGCAGCACCGTGCGGGCGTCCAGGTCCTGCTGCACCGGGCGCCAGCGCGGCGCCTCGGGCGGTGCGCCGGTCAGGTCGGCGAGCCAGAGGTCGCGCCGGCGCGCGGTGCCCGCACCGGCGCTGACGGCGAGCAGGCGTCCGTCGGGGCTGATCCGCACGGTGTAGTGCTGGGTGCCCTCCCGGCCCGCACCGAACACCACCGGGTCGGTGTCGGGATCGGTGCCGAGAAGGTGCAGCCGGACCCGCCGGTGGTACTGGTCCTCGGCGCGCAGCCGGCGCACGTAGTAGAAGCCGCTGCTGTCGGGCAGCCAGGCGACCGTGCTGCGGCGGACCCGGTCGATCGGCGGGTCGAGCAGTCGGCCCGAGTCGACGTCCAGCACCAGGAGCACGGCGTTCTCGGTGCCGCCGGGGGCCAGTTGGTAGCTGAGCAGCCGCCCGTCCCAGGAGGGTTCGAACTCCTCCAGGGTGGTGCTGCCGCTCGGGTCGACCAGGGCCGGATCGACCAGGACCCGCTCGGTGCCGTCGGGTTCGACCACCACCAGCTCCGGCAGCTCGCCGCCGGGGCGGCAGCGGGCCAGGAAGAGCCGGTCGCCGGCCGGCCGCGGCGCCGAGGGCGTGCCGACCCGGTCGAGGAGGACGCGCAGCCGCTCCCGCGCGCCCGCCCGCGAACGCCAGCCGTCGGCCGCGGCGCGATAGGCGGCCTCCTGCTTCTCGGTCCACTCCCGCACCGCGGGATCGTCGGCGTTCTCCAGCCAGCGGTACGGATCCGCGGGTTGGCCCGGCTGGCCCGGTTGGCCCGGCCGGCCCGGCTGCTGGGCGGGTGGGTCGGCGGCGCGGGTGTCGCTCACGGGCGGTCTCCCTCGGCGTGGGCGAGAACGGCGCTGTCGGCGACGGCTCGCGCCCTGGTGGCCGTCAGGGCCAGCCAGCCGCCGAAGGTGGCCGCGCCGGTCAGCAGGGCGAGCACCAGCCAGGTCCGGGTGCCGCCGATCGCCTGGTACGCCGCGCCGGCCGCCACCGGGCCGAGCGCGGCCAGGCCGTTCAGCAACAGGCTGGTGGCCGCGCTGACCCGGCCGACCAGGTGCCGCGGCGTCTTGCCGAGCAGGGCCTGGAAGACCGCCACCCCGGCTGCCGGGGAGAGCAGCATCATCACGGCGAGCAGCGCCCCGACCAGCACCGGCTGGAACGCCACCGTGAACACCGCCAGCTCGGCGGTCCAGATCACGCCGATGGCCAGCACCATGGCCGGGATGCTCAGCCGCCGCACCAGCCACGGCGCGAACAGTGCGCCGACGATCCCGCCGGCCCCGATGCAGGCGATGACCGCCCCGATCACGGTGCCGGAGGCGCCGCGTTCGCGCAGCTCCAGGATGACCACCACGTCGACGGCGGCTGCGACCAGGTTGACCACGGCCGCGTAGAACAGGACCACCAGCAGCTCGCGGTGGGCCGCGAGCCAGCGCAGGCCCGCGGTCGCGCCGCGCTCCGCCGGCTCCGTGGGCTCCGCGGCGCCGGGCGCGGCCGCGGGGCGGACGGTGATGCGCAGGATCAGCAGCGCGGAGGCGGCGTAGCTGACGGCGTCGACGGCGAACGGCAGCATCCGGTCCACGGCGAACAGCACGCCGCCGAGCGCGGGCCCGGCCAGCGAGACCGTGTTCAGCATCGCCTGGTCCGCGCCGAGTGCCTGGGAGAGCTGCTCCTCGCTGACGACGTCGCGGGTGAGCACCGAGTTGGCGGGTCCGAACAGCGCGGAGGCCAGCCCCTCCACCACGGCGACCAGCAGCAGCTGCCAGTACTGCGGGGTGGACCAGAGCGCGGCCAGCGGGATGCTCGCCAGCGTGGCGCAGCGCACCAGGTCGGTGGCCATCATCACCACCCGCCGGTTCCAGCGGTCGACCAGGGCGCCGGCGGGCAGCCGGAAGCCGAGCCGGGTGACCAGCGAGACGGTGGCCACCAGGCCCGCCTGGACCGCGCTGCCGCCCAGGCTCAGCACCAGCAGCGGGAAGGCCAGGCCGGAGATCGCGGAGCCGAGGTTGGAGGTGAGGTTGCCGAGGAAGGACCGGCGCAGGTCCGGGTTGCTCCAGAGCACGTGATCACGCAGCGCCGCCACGGCCGTCCTCCCCTTCACAGCCGGCCGCTGGCGAGCAGGTAGTCCAGGACCCGGCCGTCGACCTCGTCCTGGAAGCGGTCCATCACCCCGGTGTCGGCCTGGGCGTACTCGTAGCCGCAGCTGACCCAGCGTTCGGGCACGCTCGTCGGGTCCAGGTAGCCGTGGTCGATGTGGCCGACCTCCATGCCGGGCTTGCCCGCCGACTGCCAGCTGCTGAACAGGGTCCCGTCGGCGTTGACCACCGCGCCCTGGGCGCCGCCGGGCGTCGAGCAGATCTGGCAGGTGGTGTGCATCGAGGGGCGCACCACCCGGTAGCCGCGCTCCAGGCTCTCGATGCTCCACTCGACGAAGCGGTCCGCGACGGAGGCGGTGCGGCCCAGGTCGTTCTGGTAGCCGATGCCGGAGTCGCCGACCCAGGCGAAGGTGACGGTGCAGCGGCTGGGGTCGGTGCGGCCCTCCAGCTGGGCGAAGAGCTCCCCGACCCGGTCGGCGTTGTGGTGCGAGACGTTGACCCGGAAGTTCCAGCGCAGGCCGGTCCGTTCGGTGGCGCTCGCCACGTTGGCCACGATCCGGTCGAAGGTGCCGCCGCCGGTGTGGGTGACCCGGGTGGCGTCGTGGTCCGTCCGGCTGCCGTCGAAGGTGATCTGCACCGCCTGCAGCCCGGCGTCGTGGAGCTGGACCGCCCGGCGCGGGTGCAGCAGCACGCCGTTGCTGGTCATCGCCGCCCGGTGCAGGCCGATCGACCGGCAGCGCCGCAGCAGCTCCAGGCACCCGGCCGGGTTGAGCAGCGGCTCGCCGCCGAACAGCAGCAGGAAGAGGCGTTCGAGGCCGGCGTCCGCCATCCGCGGGGCGGTGAAGCCGACGATCCGGTCGATCGTGCGGGTGTCCAGCAGTTGCCGCTCGATCCGCGGTGGCCGGTGGCCGCCTTCAGGGTCCTGGCCGGTGTTCTGGAAGCAGTAGCCGCAGCCGAGGTTGCAGGCGGTGCTGGTGAGCACGGTGAGCGAGAAGGACTTGGTGGTGCGTTCGCGGAAGGCGCCCTCGTCGCGCAGGAATGTGTCGATGTCCGCACGCAACGAACCGTCGGGAAGGACGTGTTCGGGTTTCAGCAGGGTCCAGGTGCCGTTGCCGATGAACCACCAGCCGCGCTCGGTCCTGATCATCCGCGGCGCGTCGACGTCGTCCAGCCGGGTGCCGATCACTGATACCTCCGGAGGTCACGGGCGGTCGCCGTCCTGGCGTGCGCGGTACGGCGGGGAGGCTAGGAGCGCGCGGTTTGGCCTCGGTATGCGCAGAGTTGACCGCTGGGCGGACGCCGGCGGCATACCGGACGCAAACCGGGGGCCAGGCGCTCCGCCCTAGCCTCGAACCCTACCGGGAGCCCGCCCGGCGTCAGCGAAGGGGCCTGATCGAGGTGACCGAACCGACACCCGCGGGGCCGACACCTGCTGGGCCGACGCCTGCTGGACCGACACCCGCCGGGCCGACGCCTGCCGGGCCGATGCCTGCTGGGTCCACACCCGCAGGTCCGCCGCTCGACGATCGTGCTGCTCCCGCGCGGAGCGCGCCGGCTGCGGGGGCCGCCGGGGTCGCGGGGGTCGCGGGGGCTGCCGAGGCCGCCGACGAGCCGACCGAACCCGACGTCGTACTGCACGCACTGGACGAAGAGTCCGGCGAAATGCCGTGGTGCATCGGCGATCTGACGGTCTGACAGATGACCATCCAGCCGGGCGGCTGCGCGTCCTGCGGTGTGGACCTGCCCGCGGGGGCGAGGTTCTGCGCCCACTGCGGCCTCCCGGTCGACGGCGCGCAGGCGGCCGAGGAGCGCCGGGTGGTCACCGTGCTCTTCTGCGATCTGGTCGACTCCACCCAGCTGTCCGGACTGCTCGACGTCGAGCTGCTGCGCACCATTCTGCTGCGCTACTACGCGCTGATGCGCGAGCGGATCGAGGCGCACGGCGGGATCGTGGAGAAGTTCATCGGGGACGCCGTGATGGCCGTCTTCGGCCTCACCGCGACCCGGGAGGACGACGCCCACCGGGCGCTGGCCGCCGCACTGGAGCTGCCCGCCGCGCTGGAGGGGCTCAACACGGAGCTGGAACGCGAGCACCGTGTCCGGCTGCGGATCCGGATCGGGGTGCACACCGGCGAAGCGGTCACCACCGTCGACCCGGCCCGCCGGCAGGCGCTGGTCTCCGGCGAAGTCGTCAACATCGCCGCCCGGTTGCAGGCGGCGGCCGAACCGGGCGCGGTGCTGCTCAGCGACCGGACCTGGCGCGCGGCCGGGCCCGGACCCGCCGTCGAGCGGGTCGGCGCGCTGCACCTCAAAGGCGTGGCCCACCAGGTCGAGGCCGGGCGACTGCTGGGGTTGAGTGCCCCCGACCCGGAGCGGGCGCGCCGCTTCGACGTGCCGTTCCTGGGGCGCGACCGGTACCTGAACGAACTCGACCTGGCCTGGCGCAGGGTGGCGGAGGGCTGCGACGTGCACGTGCTGACGCTGCTCGGCGAGGCCGGCATCGGCAAGTCCCGGCTGGTGGAGGAGTGGCTGCGCCGCACCGCCCCGGACACCGGTCCGGTCGGCACCGGGCGCTGCCGGGCGGGCGGGACCGAGGGTCCGCTGCAGGCGCTGGCCGGCTGCCTGGAACCGCTGGTCGCCGAGCCGGCCGCGGACGAGCGGACCACCGCGGCGGTCGCCCTGCTGCGCGGCGGGCTGCTGCTGGACGGCGCCCCGGCCCCGTCGGTCGACGCCACCTGCGCGGCGATCGCCCAGGTGCTGACCGAGCGCAGCCGCGCCCACCCGGTCGTGCTGGTCCTGGACGACCTGCAGCACGCCGAGCCGCCGCTGATCGACCTGCTGGAGCGCCTGGTCGACGAGGTGCGCGGGCTGCCGATCCTGCTGCTCTGCCTGGCCCGTCCCGAGCTGGTCGACACCTGTCCCGGCTGGGGCAGCGGCCTGGCCAACACCAGCACCGTGACCCTCACCGGCCTGTCCGCGGCCGATTCGGCGGTGCTGGCCGCCCACCTGGTCGACCTCGCGCTGCACGACGGCGCCGCCACCGAGCAGATCGTCGCCCAGGCCGACGGCAACCCGCTCTACCTGGAGCAACTGGCGGCCACCGTCGAGGAGACCGGCTCGGTGCAGCAGCTGCCGCCCACCCTGCAGGCGCTGCTGGCGGCCCGGATCGACCGGCTGGCCGAGGCCGAGCGGCGCACGCTGCGCCACGCGGCCGTGGTGGGGCGCGAGTTCGACGCCGCGGACCTGGCCGAGCTGACCGAGGGCGACGAGGCCGAACGCACCGCCGTGCTGCGCACCCTCACCCGGCGCGGGCTGGTCCAGCCGGTCCGCCGTACCGCGGGGTCGGTCCACTGCTTCGTCAACGGCATCACCCAACGGGTCGCCTACGAGGGGCTGACCAAGCTGCGGCGCGGCGAACTGCACCAGTGCTACGCCGAGTTCCTGCTGGCCACCGGACGGCCCGATGCCCTGGTCGGCACCCACCTGGAGCAGGCGCACCGCTACCTGAGCGCGGTCGGGCGACTCGACCAGGCGACCGCGACGCTGCGCCGCCGGGCGGTGCGGCACCTGGTCCGGGCCGGCACCGGCGCGCTGGGCCGGGTCGACCTGCCCCGGGCGCTGGCGCTGCTCCAGCGGGCCTCGGAGCTGACCGAGCCCGGCGACGCGGGCCGCCCCGAACTGCTGCAGCGCCTGGGCGAGGTGCACCTGACCATGGGCAGCGCGGCCGAGGCCCGTGCGGCGCTCACCCGGGCGGTGGCCGAGGCGGAGGCCGTCGGCGCGCCGGGCGTGGCCGCCCACGCCCGGCTGCACCTGGCCGCCGCCGCCCGCGACCAGCGCGAGCTGGAGCGGGCCGCGGCCGAAGCCCTGCCGGTCTTCGTGGGCACCGGCGACCGGCTGGGGCTGGCCCGGGGCGCGCTGGTGCTGGCCGGCGGCCACCGGCAGCGCGGCCGCCACGCGCGGGCGCTGCACGAGCTGGACCGGGCGCTGAGCCACGCGCTGGCCGCCGCGGCCGACCGGGAGGTGGCCAACACCCTGGGGACCATGGGCCTCTCGCTCTGGCGCGGCCCCGAGCCGGCCGACACCGCCGTGGCCCGCTGCCGGGACCTGCTGGCGGCGCACGGCGCCGATCGGCCGGCGGTGCGCAGCACGCTCGGCTTCCCGCTCGCCGTGCTGCACGCGGTGCGCG
The DNA here is from genome assembly GCF_035976515.1 of Kitasatospora sp. NBC_01302. Classification (NCBI taxonomy): domain Bacteria; kingdom Bacillati; phylum Actinomycetota; class Actinomycetes; order Kitasatosporales; family Streptomycetaceae; genus Kitasatospora; species Kitasatospora sp. NBC_01302. The sequence goes on along the minus strand of NZ_CP108404.1, from coordinate 347,627 downwards.
GCCACGCCGACCTGGCGGCCCAGAGCCTGGCCGCCACCCGGCAGGCGATGGACACCCTCGCGCACGCCGAGGGCCGCGCCTTCGGGCCGCTGCTGGAGGGAATGCTGGCCCAACTGGCCGACGAGCCCGCCCGGGCCGCGCGGGCGCTGACCGAGGCACTGGCAGCGGCCCGCGCCATGCAGGCCCAGCCGCTGGCGCGCAGCTGCGCGCTGGAGCTGGCCCGGCTGCGACTGGCGGACGGCGACTGCGCGGCTGCCACGGCGCTCCTCGGCGGCCTGACGGTGCCGCAGGACCAGCCGAGCACGGCGGCCGACTGGTGCGGGGTGCGGGCGCGGATCCACGCACTGCGCGGCGAGCACGCCCAGGCGCTGGCGCTGGCCCGCCGTGCGGTCCGCCTCGCGCACCGCACCGACTCGCCCGCCGACCGCGGCACCGCGGCGCTGGACCTGGCTCACGCCCGGCGGGCCGCCGGCCTGCCCGAGCAGGCCCGCGCCGCCCTGCTGGCGGCCCGCCGCCAGTTCGCCGCCAAGGGGCACCTGGTGGCCCTGGCGCGCACCGACCGCCTGCTGGCCGAGTGGGCCGCCCCGTGACGACCCCCGCTGCCGCCCTCACCTGGAACCTGCTGGACCGCCGCCCGCAGGACATCGCGATCGCCGCCGCGGGAGCCGAACGGATCACCCCCGCATGGGCGTTCAGCGGGGCGGACGGCGCCGGGGTGCGGGTCTGCCTGGTGGACAGCGGCGTCGAGGCCGGCCACCCGCTGATCGGTGACCTGGCCGGCAGCCACGCGGTGGTGCTGCGCGGCGGCGAGGCCACGGTGGTGCCGGTGCCCGCCGAGGACATCTGCGGCCACGGCACGGCCTGCGCCGGGATCGTGCGCCAGGTCGCGCCGGCCTGCGAGCTGCACAGCGTGCGGATCCTGGGCGGGAACGGCAGCGGCAGCGGCGAGGCCCTGCTGGCCGGGCTCGGCTGGGCGATCGACCAGGGCTTCGACGTGATCAACCTCAGCCTGTCCACCTCCCGCCCGCAGTTCAGCCAGGGGCTGAGGGAGCTGGCCGACCGGGCCTACTTCCGCCGCTCGGTGATCGTCGCCTCCGCGCACAACGCCCGGGTCGAGAGCTTTCCGTGGCGGTTCTCCTCGGTGGTCTCGGTCGGCAGCCACGCCGAGGACGACTCCAGCCTGGTGCTCTACAACCCCACCCCGCCGGTGGAGTTCTTCGCCCGCGGGCAGGCCGTGCCGGTCGCCGCGCTGAACGGCGGCAGCACCCGCAACACCGGCAACAGCTTCGCCGCCCCGCACGTGGCCGGGCTCAGCGCGCTGATCCTCTCCAAACACCGGGACCTGACCACCTTCGAGCTGAAGACCATCCTCTACCTGACGGCAGCCAACGTGCGAGGAGCCCGATGATGACCGAGCAGCCTGCGGGCGACCCGTTGGACCCCGCGGCGCTGGCCGCGGTGATCTCCGGCGTGCTGGCCGACCCCGGCCCCGACGACCGCGAACTGCTGTCCTCCGTCGTACAGGTGGCGCGCTCCATCTTCGGTGCGGCGGCCAGCTCGATCTTCCTGTTCGACCGCGAGGGCGACGAGCTGGTCTTCGAGGCGGTCTCCGGCGAGGGCGAGGAGTTCCTGGTCGGCACCCGCTTCCCGGCCCACCGCGGCATCGCCGGCTGGGTGGTGGACACCGGGGAGCCGATGACGGTCAACGGCCTGTCCGGCAACCGGCTCTTCGCCCAGGACCTGGCGGAGCGCACCGGCTACGTGCCCGACGCGATCATGGCGGCCCCCGTGCTGCACCGCGAGGAGGTGCTCGGCGTTCTCCAGGTTCTCGACCCGCACCCGCAGTCCCGCTCCACCCTGGCCGACCTGGACCTGCTGTGTGCCTTCGCCGGCCAGGCCGGCCTGGCGCTGGCCGGGCTGCTGCGCGCCCGCGCCGCGCGCGGTGCACTGGCCAGGGGCGGCGGGGAGTTCGAGCAGCTGGCCGGGATCGTCAAGCTGCTCGCCGAGCTGCCGGCGGACCGGCGGGCCAGCGGACTGCGGCTGGTGGAGTCGTTGCACGAGGTGCTGGCGGGGATGGCGCGGTAGCGCTCACCACCGGTGGGAACCTGGCGTTCGATCGATCTGACTCACCGTCAATATCCTGTCAGTGCGCGGGTGGTGTGGCGGCCCGGTGCAGCGCGGCGGCGTAGCGGTGGGCGAGTGGCGCGATCCGGTAGCGGACGGTGTGCGCCACCACCTCTGCCTCGTCGCCGGCGTCCGCGATGCTCACCAGGTGCGCCTCCAGCAGCTCCTCGGCCACCCGCTGGGCCGGACCGCTCAGACCGTCCACCCCGTCGATCACCGCCTGCAGGCGCGCCAGGTCGAAGGGGGCCGCAGGCAGCGCGCCCAGCGCCCCGAAGGCCGCCCGCTGCGCCGGGGCCAGCCCCTGGTGGAAGCGGCGGTAGCCGTCGTGCAGGCAGGCCTCGCCGACCCGCAGTTCGTCCAGCGCGGCCGGCAGGCGCACCAGCTGGTCGGCGTACTCGCGCAGGGACAGGTGGCCGAGCACGGTCAGCTTCGCGGCCAGCGCCCGGACCACCGCGGGCGACAGCCCGTAGAGCTCCCGGACCCGGTCCAGCGACTGCTCGTGGCCCGCCACCCGCGGCCCGCCCAGCACCCGGGCCAGCAGCTCCCCGGCCTCGGCGGAGCTGAACTCGTCCAGCTCCACGCGGTGCACGCACTCCAGCGCGCCGAACCGGCGGGCGGTGGTCACCAGGGTCCGGCTGCGGCTGCGCCCGGGCAGCAGCCGGCGCACGTCCGCCTCACTGGTCGCGCCGTCCAGCACCAGCAGGAACTGCCGCTCGGCGAGCCAGGAGCGCCACAGCGCCAGCGCGGCGGCCTCCCCGGCCGGCGGGTCGATCTCCAGCCCGGTACTGCGCAGCAGTTCGGCGAGCACCTCGGGCCAGGGCCGGGGAGTCCCGTCCGGGTGGCTGAGCGAGCAGACCACCTGGCCGTCCGCGAAGTGGTCCGCCACCAGGTGGCCGGCGTGCACCGCCAGCGCCGTCTTGCCGGACCCGGCCGGCCCGCTGACCAGCACCACGCCCGGACACGGCCCCGCGCCGGTCAGTGCCGCCCGCAACTCCGCCACCACCTTGTCCCGGCCGACGAAGTCGGACAGGTCGCAGGGGAGTTGGGCTGGTCTTATCCGCACCCCGACCGGCGCCGCAGCGGTCGGCGCCGAGGCCGGCCGGGAAGCGGGCGACTCGCCGAGCAGGATCTCCCGGTAGAGGCGGCGCAGGTACGGACTCGGGTCCAGGCCCAGCTCCCGGGCGATGAACTGGCGGTGCGCCTCGAAGCAGGCCAGCGCCTTGCGCCGGCCGCCGACCTGGTCCAGCGCCGTCATGTGCAGCGCCACCAGCCGCTCCCGGAAGGGGTGGTGGCCCGCCAGCTCGCCCAGCTGGTCGAGCAGCCCGTGCGCCCGTCCGGTCTCCACCTCCAGCTCCGCCCAGTCCTCGTAGGCGGCCAGGAAGCGCTCGGTCAGCCGCTGGGACTCCTCGGCCGCGAACGGGCTGTCGAGCAGGTCGACCAGGGGCCGGTCCCGCCAGAGCCGCACCGCCCGGCCGAGCAGCTCCGCGGCACCCGCCCGGTCGCCCTGGTGCTGCGCGTGCCGGCCGGCGGCGGTCAGCTCCTCGAAGCGCAGCAGGTCGGACTCCTCCGCATCCGCCACGAGGGTGTAGCCGTAGGGGAGGTGGTCGATGTGGTCGGGCATGATCTTGCGCAGCGCGGAGACGTACACCTGGAGGTTCTTGCGTGCGGTGCGCGGTTGGCCGTCGGGCCAGAGTGCCTCGATCAACTGGTCCACCGAGAGTACCGTGTTGGCCCGACAGAGGAGTGCGGCCAACAGCAACCGCTGCTTGTAGGGCCCGAGTTCGAGCGGGCGCGAATCGCGGCTGACCCGCAGCGGACCGAGCAGCGTACAGCACAGCCGACCGGGCGGAACGACGTCACCGCGCATGCGGTCCCCCTCGCAGTCGGTTCGGGCCGTTCCGTCAGCTTCGGCGAAGCGGCCCTGACCCGCAAGAGTGCGGGCAGGAAGTGATGGACCGGCAAAGGTCCCGTGCGTCGTGCCCAAGCCCCCAGGCAGCCGCGCGCATACCGCGGCCCAACCGGGCGCCCCTAGCGTCGCCGGTGGTGTCGGACGCGGGTTCGACCCGGACGGAGGAGGTCCCCATGAGCAACCCCGACGTGCAGGCGCACTTCAGCGACGATGACGAGGACGGCGCCGCAAACGGCTGCGTCATCCAGTTCAACGCCGTCCCGGACGACGTGGAGGCGCACAGCGCCGGTGGGGATGACGAGGACGCGGCGCCGTGTGGTGTTCAGTTCGGCGTGGCGGCTGTGCCGGGTGATGTGGTGGCGCACAGCGCTGGTGGGGATGACGAGGACGCGGCGCCGTGTGGTGTTCAGTTCGGCGTGGCGGCTGTGCCGGGTGATGTGGTGGCGCACAGCGCTGGTGGGGATGACGAGGACGCGGCGCCCTGCGGCATCCAGTCCGGCGCGTCCTGACCACCCCGTCACCGCGTCCCACCCCGATCGCCAGTCCGGGCCGGCAGCTCTCGCCGACCCGGACCGCCTCGTACCCGGAGGTACCATGGACAGCCTGCGCAGGCTCACCGAGGATCCCGTCGGGCTCGAACGCGCTTGGGACCGCGAGCCGTTCGTCAGCTCGGGGCTGGATGATCTCGGCGACGTGTTCTCGCTCGCCGCCGCCGAGCGGATGATCCACACCGGCCTCCCGCTGACCGCCGTGCGGCTCTTCCGCGACGGGAAGCTGCTGCCCGACGAGCACTACCGGCGCTACCGCGGCACCAACCCGCGCAGCCGCGAGCAACTGGCCGACGGCGGCCGGATCGCCGAACTGGTCGGACAGGGCGCCACCCTGGTGCTGGAGGAACTGCAGACGCACGCCCCGGAGGTGGCCGCGTTCGCCGCCGAACTCGCCCGCGAGACCGACTACGAGGTGGACTGCGCCGCGTTCCTCACCCCGCCCCGGGGCCGCGGCGCCGCGCCCCACTACGACCTCGTCGGCGTCTTCCTGCGCCAGCTGCACGGCTCGAAGCGCTGGCGGGTCGGCCGCCCGGTGCGGCCTCTGCCCAGCCGCGTGCTGACGGTCGACCCGAAGGCGGTCGAGCCGGTGCTGGACGCGGTGCTCAAGGAGGGCCAGAGCCTCTACATCCCGCGCGGCTTCGTGCATGCGGGCGAGACCGGCGACGAACCCTCCCTGCACATCACCATCGGCTTCAAGGGCGTCAGTTGGGAGAGCGTCCTGCGCACGGTGGTCGCCGGGGCCGCCGAGCGGATCGAGAAACTGCGCGAGTTCCTGCCACCGGCCTTCGCCGCCCTGGACCGCGAGGCACTGCTGCGCGAACGCGTCACCCAGCTGACCGCGCACCTCGCGGACCTCACCTGGGCCGCCCTGCCGCCCGCCGCCCTGCACCCGCGCCAGCCCTCGGCCGACCCCGTGGCCGGCTCCCTCACCGCCGCCCTGCGCCGGGCCGGCGAGCAACCGCGTCGGTCCGGCTGACCGTTCCCTCGGCCACTGGCGTCGAAAGCGCATCGCCGGAGGAAACCGGTCACCGATCTGACGCGTCCTTACTTCACAGTGCTGAACGGGCACTTGATGCGGCGTAAGGTGCTGTGCAGGCGCGTACCGGAAGGGGCACGGGGATGTTGGCTCAGGAACTGGCGGTGTTGGCCGCAGCAGGCGGGACCGCGGTGGTGCAGGCGGCGGGGACGGACGTGTGGGCCGGATTGCGGCAGGCGGTGGCTCGTTGGTTCGGCCGCGGTGACGAGCTGCGCGAGCGGGCGGAGCTGGAGCGCCTGGACCAGGCCGCCGGCGAGCTGGAGTCCGCCGGGGTAGCCGGGGCCGAGCGGGTGCGGATCCGCCAGGAGGCCGCATGGCAGACCCGGATCGAAGCCGTGTTGGAGAGCCTGGACGGGGCCGAGCAGGCCCGGGCCGCCGAGGAGCTGCGCGCCCTGCTGGCCCAGCACGCCCCCTTCGCGGTATCGGTCGGTGACGGCGGTCAAGCGGTGGTCGGGGATGTGCGGATCCGCGCCGACCACGGCTCCGCAGCGGCGTGGACCATGGGGAACGTGACCTTGGGAAACCCTTCGCAGCCGGGTCCGCAGCAGGGCTGAGCGTACCCGGAGACATCTCGGCCACTCCTGCTCGGCTCTTTGACGTCTTCGCCGATCACGGCAGCGTTGCCGTCGGCTACGCCGAGCAGGTCCACCACCACGCCCCACCTCGAACTCCGGCCGCCTGGCCGCATCAGGTCGGGGTGATCCCCCCTCGGGCCGGATCCTTCCAGCACCGGGCCGAAGTCCACCAGTTGCGGGACGCGGCCGACGGCGGAGGCACCACGGTGGTCAGCCAGGTGCTGACCGGCAGCGGCGGGGTGGGCAAGACGCAGCTGGCCGCCGACTACACCCGCACCGCCTGGGAGCAGGACGGGGTGGACGTGCTGGTGTGGATCAGCGCGAGCAGCCGCCAGGCGATCAAGGACGGGTACGCGCAGGCCGGCATCGAGGTGCTGGCGGCGGACCCCAGGAAGCCGGAGCAGGCCGAGCGGGCGTTCCTGGCCTGGCTGGAGCCCAAGGCCGGTCAGCAGCCGTGCCGGTGGCTGGTGGTCCTCGACGACCTCGCCGAGCTGTCCGATGTGCGCGGGCTGTGGCCGCCGGACAGTCCGCACGGGCGGACGCTGGTCACCACCCGCCGTCGCGATGCCGCCCTGGCCGGCCCGGGCCGGCGTTTCGTACAGGTGGGGGTGTTCGCACCCTGCGACGCCGCGGCCTACCTCACCACCGCACTCCGGACCCACGGCCGCCACGAGCCCGCCGAGGAGATCGACGGCCTGGGCGCCGATCTGGGCCACCTGCCGCTCGCCCTCGCCCAAGCCGTCGCCTACATCGTCGACGCCGCCATCACCTGCGCCGACTACCGACGGCTGCTGGCCGACCGGAAGCGGAACCTGGCCGACCTGGTGCCCGAGGCCGACAGCCTGCCCGACGACCAGGCGGCCACCGTGGCCGCCACCTGGTCACTGTCCATCGAACGGGCCGACCAGCTCCGCCCCGGCGGCCTCGCCCGGCCCATGCTCCGATTAGCCGCGATGCTCGACCCCAACGGCATCCCCGGCCACGTCCTGGCCGGCGCGCCCGCCCTGGCCCACCTCGGCGAAGACCGTGCCACCGGCGAACAGGAACCCGCCCCGGTGGCGGCCGAGGAAGCGAGAGGCGCATTGCGTGCTCTGCACCGCCTCAACCTGATCGACCACACCCCCGACACCCCCCACCACGCCGTTCGCGTCCACCGGCTCGTCCAGCGCGCCACCCGCGACACGTTCACCACCACCCAGCACGACCGGGTCGCCCGTACCGCCGCCGACGCGCTCGTCGCCGGATGGCCCGACGTCGAGCGCGACACCGCCCTCGTGCAGGCCCTGCGCGCCAATTCCGGCGCCCTGACCGGCCACGCCGAAGACGCCTTGTACGATCCCCGCGCCCACCCGGTGCTGCAACGCGCGGGCCGGAGCCTCGGCGACGGCGGCCGGGCCGGTGCCGCCCGCGAGTACTTCGAGCGCTACGTCGTGGAAACAAGGCGTCGCCTCGGCCCCGACCATTCCGACACCCTCTCCGCCCTCAACAGCCTCGCCTACGCTCGGGGGCTCTCGGGAGACGCAGCCGGAGCCGCCGCCGCGTTCACGGAACTGCTGGCGCTCGTCACGCAGTTGTTCGGCCGCGACCACCGCCACACCCACATGGTCCGCCAGAACCTCGCCCACGTCCGGGGGGAATCGGGGGATGCGGCCGGCGCCGTCGTCGCCTACCGCGCCCTGCTGGCCGACCGTGAGCGGGTGCTGGGCCCCGACCACCTCCACACGCTCGTCACCCGCCACTACCTCGCCTCCGCCCGGGTTCAGTCGGGGGATACGGCTGGGGGCGCGGCCGCGCTCGGGGAGCTGCTGCCGGACCTGGTGCGGGTGTTCGGCCCCGACCACCCCACGACCCTCGCCACCCGCCACGGCCTCGCCCACGCCCGGGGAGAGTCGGGGGACACGGCCGGAGGCAGGGCCGCGTTCGCGGAGCTGTTGGCGGACCAGGAGCGAGGGCTCGGCCCCGACCACCCTCACACGCTCACCACCCGCCACAATCTCATCGCCCTGCAGGGGAAGTCGGGTGATGCGGCCGGCGCCGTCGTCGCCTACCGCGCCCTGCTGGCCGACCGTGAGCGGGTGCTGGGTCCCGACCACCCCGACACCCTCGCCACCCGCCACGGCCTCGCCAACTCCCGCGGGGAGTCGGGGGATCCGGCCGGCGCCGCGGCCGCGTTCGCGGAACTGCTGGGCGACCGTGAGCGGGTGCACGGCCCCGACCACCCCCACACCTTGACCACCCGTTCCGCGCTGGCCCACTGGCGCGGGACGGCGGGGGATCCGGCCGCAGCCGCGACCGCCTACGCGGAGCTGCTGCCGGACCTGGCGCGGGTGTTCGGCCCCGACCACCCGACAACCCTCAGCACCCGCCACGGCCTCGCCCACGCGCGGTGGAAGGCGGGGGACCCGCGCGAAGCCGGCGCCGCGTTCGCGGAGCTGCTGCCGGACCTGGCGCGGGTGTTCGGCCCTGACCACCCCATAACCCTCAGCACCCGCCGCGGCCTTGCCCATGCTCAGGGGGAGGCGGGGCATGCGGCCGCGGCCGTGGCCGCGTACACGGAACTGCTGGAGCACCTGCTGCCGGTGCTGGGCCCGGACCACCCGGACACCCTCACTGTCCGCGCCAGTCTCGCCCACTTTCAGGGCGAGTCCGGGGACACAGCCGGTGCTGCCGCCGCGTTCGCGGAGCTGCTGCCGGACCTGGTGCGGGTGCTCGGCCCCGACCACCCCGAGACGCTCACCGTCCGCTCCCATCAAGCTCGTTGGCGCAGCGAGGCAGGAGATGCGCGGGCCGGTGCCACCGACTACGCCGCACTGCTGGCCGACCGTGAGCGGGTGCTGGGCTCCGACCACCGCGACACCCTCTCCGCCCGGCTCCACCTCGCTCGGCTCCGTGGACGAGAGGGTGATGCGGCCGGAGCAGTGGCCGCGTTCGCCGAACTGCTGCCGGACACCGTGCGCCATTTCGGTCCCGACCACCCCCAGACCCTCGCCGTCCGCGCCAACCTCGCGGACTTCCGGTCCATGGCGGGGGACGTGGCCGGAGCTGCCGCCGACTACGCCGACCTGCTGCCGCAAGCGGTGCGGACACTGGGCCTCGACCACCCCCACACCCTCATGATCCGCAACAACCACGCCCATCTTCGCGGGCGAGGAGGTGACGCGGCCGGAGCCGCCGCGGAGTTCGCGGAACTGGTGTCGGCCATGGAGCGGGTGCTCGGCCCGGGCCACCCCCAAACCCTCAACGCCCGTCACTCCCTCGGGCACTGGAGTCGGGCCGCGGCGGGGCACGGCAGGGGACCGGGACGTTGGTGGCGGCGCTGAGAGCGCTCAGTCGATACAGAACTCGTTGCCCTCGACGTCCTGCATCACGATGCACGAATCATGGCCGTCGTACAGCAGTTGAACCCGGACCGCACCGAGCGCGAGCAGTCGTGTGCACTCGGCCTCGAGCACGGCGAGGCGCTCCTCACCCACGAGCCCGGTGCCGACCCTCACATCGAGGTGCAGCCGATTCTTGGCGGCCTTGCCTTCGGGAACGCGCTGGAAGTACAGTCGCGGGCCCACACCTGAGGGATCACTGCAGGCGAACCACGAACCCCGATCCTCAGGGGCTCGGGAGTCGTCGTACTCGTCCCAGGTGGCGAACCCCTTCGGTGGCGGCGGTGCGACGTACCCCAACACCTCGCACCAGAAGCGAGCGACGCGCTCGGGTTCCGCGCAGTCAAAGGTGACCTGGAACTGCTTGATCGATGACATGCGCGCACGATAGCAGGGGGGCTCTCGCCGGCCAAAGATCAATAATGGGCCAACCCTGAGGCACCAAGCAGCTGTTGACGCTGGAAGAGTCCCTCCGGGCGGTCCCTCCGGCCGCACCGCCCTCAGGCACGCAGAGCGGCGTCGAGCTCGCGGATGAACTCTCCCGCGCGACCGCCCCCGGCAGGCGCGGCGGGCAGACGGCCGAGTACCGCGGTGACCGCCGGCGGGGCATGATGCCGCGCCCATGCAAGGGTGCCCGCGCCGACACGCGGGTCTTCTCCGGACACCAACTCCTCTGCCCGTGCCGCATGCGCTGCCGCGCCGAGGATGTGCTTCACCTGATGGGCATCCGCCAGGGGATGAAGGTACGCCGCGCCCGCCGCATGGCTGGCCGCCCGCGCCGCGTCGACCGCGGCGGGCGAACCGGCCTCCCGTGCCGCTCTGAACGCCGCCCACGCGCTCTGCCGCAGGGCGGCCGTGCGCCGCCCGCCCTCGGCGAAAGCGCGTGCCGCATCGATGGCGTCGCGAGGGCGCGGGTCGGCAGGGAGATCCCGTTCGAAGATCGACAGCGCCCTGCGCGCACAGTCCGCCGCGAAGCCTGTGATCTCACGGAGTTCGCGTTCGCTCAGCTCGATCCTGTCCGACTCCATGCCCCCAAGGATAGGGGCCGGGTCCGACGCCACCACGCGCCCCGACCCGCACAACGGTGACAGCGAACGACGGCTGACGCTCCGATAAGTCCTGCGCATTCGAACGGATCGTTGGATACTGTTCGCCCGTGACTGATCAGCAGGGGACAGGGCTGTCGGCGGAGCCCGGCAGCGAGCCGGGCAAGGAACCGGACATACGGGTGGGCGCCCAGGTGGTGGCGGCGCTGGCGATGGGCGGGGTGCTGGTCGCCGGGCTGCTGGTGCTGCAGCACCGGCAGGACGCCGCGGGCAAGCCCGCCGCGGCGGCGACCTGCCAGGCCGCAACCGCCGACGATTCCCCCAGGTACCCGGCGCTCTGCGCCGCGTTGAACCGGCCCGACCTGCCGGTCCTCGTCGGGGCACCCACGGACCGGGTCACCGTCGCCGGGCCCGGCCCCACCCACTGGACCAGCTCGGACGGCACCAAGGAGGTCGTCCACGGCGCCGAGGTCCAGATCGGCCAGATCTCCCTGCGCCTGACGGACGACGACGACCTGGACGTGACCGATGCCGAGATCATGGGCACCGCGGCACACCACCGCGCTCAGGTGCTCGGCCACCTCAGCACCACCTACGAGATGAACACCTTCGGCTTCAGCTTCTCGCTCGGCGGCGGCCCCGCCTCGTCCGAGCCGGGCGGGGTCGCGCACAACCTCGTGATCGGCAAGCACCCGGACGGGCACGGCGGTTCCTACGAGCTCGCGATCTGGCGCCAGGACGCCGGAACCCCGGACGAGGCAAGCCTGTACCGGATCGCCGAGGCGGTGCTGCCGAGCCTGCCGGGATGGGACACGGGCACCACGGCCCCGAGCGCTCCGCCTGCCACCCCGTCACCGGCGGCGGAGACGGTCCAGTAGCCCGGCAGACTCTCAGGGCTGTGGTTGTCACAGACGTGGGCGGCGGGGGCGTGGGACGCGGCCGATGCGGAGGACGTCCTGCAGGAGACCTGGCTGAGGTGGGCCGACATCGACCGCTCCCAGGTCCACGAGCCGCGCGCCTACCTCGTGCGGGCCGTCACCCGCCAGGCGCTCAACCGCCTGCGGACGCTCTCCCGCCGCCGCGAGGAGTACGTGGGCGAGTGGCCGCCGGAACCCCTGCTGACCCACCCCGATGTCGCCGACGACGTGGAACTCGCGGAGAGCGTCTCGATTGCGATGCTGGCCGTCCTGGAGACGCTGCGCCCCACCGAGCGGGCGGTGTTCGTGCTCCGCGAGGTGTTCGGCGTCCCGTTCGAGGGGGTCGCCGAGGCCGTGGGCAAGAGCCCCGCCGCGGTCCGGCAGATCGCACGGCGGGCCCGCAGCCACGTCGCCGGCACCGACCGCAGCGTCATCGGGACGACGGCGGTGTGGCTCAACGGCGCTCCCGCGCTCCGGATCGGATCCGCCACCGCAGGGGCCGCGGTCAGCCTCACGGCCGAGAACGGGCGCATCACCCGGATCTACGCGACGGCCAGTGCGTGGCGGGAACAGCCGTGCGGCCCCGGGGAGCGCAGCTCGGCGACCATGGCGCGCCGTGCCCGACCTCCTGGGCGTTCCACCGCAAAAAAATTTCGGCGGCGATGTCGAGAACCCGCGTCCGGCTCCGTCCCCGGGGTGAACGCGACCACAATGGGTCGCACGATCACCGAGGAGAACCACGATGGCCAAGTACCTGCTGCTCAAGCACTACCGCGGCGCCCCGGCGCCGGCCAACGACGTGCCCATGGACCGGTGGAGCCCGGAGGAGATCTCGGCCCACATGCAGTACATGAACGACTTCGCCGCCCGGCTGGAGAAGACCGGCGAGTTCGTCGACGGTCAGGCGCTCGCCCCCGAGGGAGCGTGGGTCCGCTACGACGGCGAGGGGCGCCCGCCGGTCACCGACGGACCGTTCGCGGAGACCAAGGACCTCATCGCCGGCTGGATGGTGATCGACGTCGACAGCTACGAGCGCGCCGTCGAGCTGGCGGGGGAGCTGTCGGCCGCCCCCGGGGCGGGCGGCAGGCCGATCCACGAGTGGCTCGAGGTGCGCCCGTTCCTGGGCGCGGCACCCTGCATCACGGAGTGACCTCAGCGATGAACGAGGCCCTGCTGAGGAGCCTCACCCCGAGCGTGCTCGGGATCCTCGTCCGCCGCGGAGCCGACTTCGCGGCGGCCGAGGACGCCGTGCAGGACGCGCTCGTCGAGGCGCTGCGCGTCTGGTCGGCCGACCAGCCGCGGGATCCGAAGGGCTGGCTGGTCACCGTGGCCTGGCGCCGGTTCCTCGACCAGGCGCGGGCGGACGCCGCCCGCCGCCGGCGCGAGGACCGCGTCGACGAGGAGCCGCCGCCCGGGCCCGCGCCGGCGCTGGACGACACGCTCCAGCTCTACTTCCTGTGCGCCCACCCGTCGCTGACGCCCGCGTCGGCCGTCGCGCTCACGCTGCGCGCCGTCGGCGGGCTGACCACCCGCCAGATCGCCCAGGCCTATCTGGTGCCCGAGGCGACCATGGCACAGCGCATCAGCCGGGCCAAGCGCACCGTCTCCGGCGTGCGGTTCGACCGGCCCGGCGACGTCGCCACCGTGCTGCGCGTCCTCTACCTGGTCTTCAACGAGGGCTACTCCGGCGACGTCGATCTCGCCGCCGAGGCCATCCGGCTCACCCGGCAGCTCGCGGCCCACGTCGAGCATCCCGAGGTGGCGGGGCTGCTCGCCCTCATGCTCCTCCACCATGCCCGGCGGGCCGCGCGGATCGCGCCTGACGGCAGCCTGGTCCCGCTCGCCCAGCAGGACCGCGGCCGCTGGGACACCGGGTCGATCGCCGAGGGGGTCGCGATCCTGCAGGCGGCCCTCGCCCGCGACAAGCTGGGCGAGTTCCAGGCCCAGGCCGCCATCGCGGCGCTCCACGCCGATGCGCCCACCGCGGAGGAGACCGACTGGGTGCAGATCGTCGAGTGGTACGACGAGCTCGCAGGCCTGACCGACAGCCCGATCGTCCGGCTCAACCGCGCGGTCGCCGTCGGAGAGGCGGACGGACCGCGCGCCGGCCTGGCGGCGCTCGCCGCGCTGGACGCCGCACTGCCCCGCCACGCCGCGGTGGCGGCCTACCTCCACGAGCGTGACGGTGACCTGGCGACGGCGGCCCGGCTGTACGCCGAGGCGGCCCGCAAGGCCCCCAACCTCGCCGAGCGCGACCACCTGACGCGCCAGGCCGCCCGGCTCAACGCCGACGGTGGCCGCTGACGGGCCGGTCACCCCACGGTGTCGTCCGGAGTCATGCACAGTGCTGCCCGACTGCCCGACTGCCCGACTGCCCGACTGCCCGACTGCCCGACTGCCCGACTGCCCGACTGCCCGGCGTCAGTGGATGCGGGGGCCGCTCGGCCGGAGTTCCTCCTCGCGCGTCGACTCCCGTTCTCGCCAGGCGCCGGGCGGTTCGCCGTGGTGGCGGCGGAATGCGGCCGCGAAGGCGTAGGGCGAGCCGTAGCCGACACTGCGGGCGATGCCCGCCAGGCCGAGTCGGCCCGTGCGCAGCTGCTCCCTGGCCAGCGCCGCCTCCAGCAGCCCGTTGCCGATGTCGCCGGAGAACCGGTAGGCGCGGCAGAGGCCGCAGGCGTCCGCCACGTCACCTGCCTGAGCACCTACGGCGCCGACACCGCCCCACCGGGGATCGACATCAAGGCCGTCGAAGCCGACCTCGCCGCCCGAACGGGCATCACCCACTGCGTGGTCCGCCCCGCCTGGGTGATGCAGAACGTCACCGACAGCCACCTGCCCCTCATCGGCGGCGTGATCACCGTCCCCGCCGGCAGCGGAACCGAGGCCTTCGTCGACGCGGCCGACATCGCCGCCGTCGCGGCCGAGACGCTGCTCGCCCCCGAGGCCCACGCCGGCGCCGTGTACGCGCCCACCGGTCCGCAGGCCCTCACGGTCGGCGACGTCGCCGACCTGATCGCCGCCGTGACCGGACGGCCCGTCGCACACCAGGACCTCGACCCGGAGGCCTGGATCGGCGGCGCCGTCGCCGCCGGGATCGTCCCCGCCGACTACGCGATGATGCTCCGTTGGCTGACCGCCACCGTCATCAGCGCTGACCGTGCAGCGGGACACGCTGCTCCGGCTCGCCGACGGCGACCGGGCGCTGCTGCCCGACCGCGCCGTGGTGCTGCTGGAGCGGATGGCCGGCCTCGGCTTCACCGCAGACGAGGTGGCGGCCACCAGGGAGGGCTGGGTGCTGGCCAGGGCCCTGGTCCCGGAAGGCTTCGACGACTACCTCGACCACGGCGAACAAGCCCTGCGGGACACCCGGTTCGTCGCCCTGGTCAGGCGCGGTGCCGAAGCCGTGGCCTGGGATCCGGACGACCCGCGCATCGACGAGCTCGCCACCGCCATGGCCGACCACTACCTCGCCAACCCCGCACAGCTGAAGACCGTGACCGGCTTCCAGGCCCGCACCGAGACCGCGACCCGGTACCGGCTCATCAGCCGCTTCGGCAACCAGTCACCGGCCGGGGCCCGGATGGCCGATCTGATCGAGGCCAAGCTCCGCGCCGCGGGCGTCCCCATCCCGCGCCCCTGACGGCGGTTGGGCGGTCCGGTGGCCCGCCGGTCGGCGGCATGCGCCCCGTGCTCTACCAGACCTGGTAGGGCCGGAACTGCACGCTGATCCGGGGGCCGGTGGGCCGGGCGGTCTTCGGGACGGCGTGCTCGAAGGTTCGCTGGCAGGAACCGCCCATCACCAGCAGGTCGCCGTGGCCCAGGGTGTGGCGCCGGGTGGGACCGGTGCCGCCGTGCGGGCGCAGCAGCAGGGCGCGGGGTTCGCCGACGGAGAGGATCGCGATCATCGTGTCCTGGTCGGCCGCTCGTCCGCCGCGGTCGCCGTGCCAGGCCACGCTGTCGCGCCCGTCGCGGTAGTAGCAGAGCCCGGCGGTCAGGAACGGCTCGCCGAGTTCGGCCGCATAGTGCTCGCTCAGCCTCCGGCGGGCCCGGGTCAGCACCGGGTGCGGCAGCTCGGCCCCGGGACCGTAGTGCGCGAGCAGCCGCGGGACGTCGACCACCCGCTCGTACATCGGCCGCCGCTCGGCCCGCCACGGGACCTCGGCGGCGAGGTGTTCGAACAGTTCGTCCGCCCCGGTGAGCCACCCCGGCAGCAGGTCGACCCAGGCGCCGTGTCCGAGCTCGACGCGGCGGACGGCGGTGAGCGGGCCGAGCCCGAGGGCGTCGGCGCTGCCGAACAGGGTGCTCTGGAGGTGCTGCATGGGGACAGGGTAACGCGATAATCGCTCGCATGTTCGATTAATTGGGGGCTGCGGTGCCTCCGCACAATCCCGTTGGCGGACCATGGCGACACCTGCTACCTTTCCGGAGGCCGTGCGAGAGAACGAGGAGGTGGTACCCGTGAACGCAGTATCGACATGGGTGCTCCCCTCCGGGGTCACGGTCGGGCGATAGGTCGTCCGGGAGCGCCTTCATGAGCACTCCCGAAAGGCACGACCATGCAGTTCACTTCCGAGCAGCGCCTCGACAACGGCGTCCTCGAGCGCGAGTTCACCCTCGGCGAGATCCCCGGCACCCTGTGGACGCCTGAATCCGCCGCACCCGTCCCGCTGATCCTGATGGCCCACAACAACGGCCTCCCCAAGCGGGAACCCCGACTGGTGGCCCGGGCCCGGCAGACCGCCGGGTACGGCTACGCGGTGGCCACCATCGACGCCGCCGGGTGCGGTGACCGGCCCCGTTCCGCCGCCGACGAGCAGGCCCGCGCCGAGCTCCGCCGGGCGATGCAGGCCGGCGAGCCGGTCGATGAGATCTTCGAGTCCTTCGTCGGCCCGCTGGTCGAAAAGGTGGTCCCGGAATGGCGGACCGCCTTGGACGTCCTCCTAGCACTGCCCGAAATCGGCGGCCCGGTCGGGTACTCGGGGTGGACCGCCGTCGGCATCCGCCTCGCGGTGGTCGAGCCGCGCATCGAGGCCGCCGGCTTCTTCGCCGGGGGCTATGTGCCCCACGCCCAGCGCGAGGAGGCCCGGCAGGTCACCATTCCGCTGCTGTTCCTGCTGCAGTGGGACGACGAAGGCAACCCCCGACAGCGGTCCCTGGACCTGTTCGACGCCTTCGGCTCCAAGGAGAAGACGATGCACGCCAATCTGGGCGGGCACGCCGGTACCCCGTGGTTCGAGGTGGAGGAGGGGGACCGCTTCTTCGGCCGGCACCTGAAGTGAGGCCGGGCCGTCAGGCCCGCAGCACACGGTAGGCGCTGCCGTCCGGGCTGCCGCCCATCGAGGACAGGTCCCGGCCCTCCTCGATGGCGGTGGCCGGCAGCTGCCCCCCGCTTCTCAGTTCCTGCCCGACCCGGACCCGCGCCGCCCCGAGGTCGACATCTCCTTCAAGGCCCACCTGCCCTACGCCGACTTCCGCCGCCCCCATCGCGGGCCTGTCTGACCGTTCGCGTCGAATCGGCGGGTGCAGGACGCGCCGACCTGGGGGGCGCGTCGACCGCACGGCGGACATGGTCGGACAGGACCTACGAACGGCGGGCCAGCAGGTGGGCGTCGAGGAAGCCCCGTTCGGAGGCCGGGTCGTGGAGCAGCCGGGCGAAGGGGACGAGCCCGGCGTCGGCCAGCAGGTCGGCGAGGCGGTCCACCGGCCAGCTGTAGGCAGGCGTCACCTTGTGGTCGAATCGGACCGGCTCCGGTCCGTCGGTCCCGAAGCAGGAGACCAGGAGCAGGCCGCCCGGTGCCAGGACGCGTGCCTGCTCGGCGAGCAGCTCCGGCAGTTCCTCCGGCGGGGTGTGGATCATCGAGTAGTGGGCCAGGACGCCGCCGAGCGCGCCGTCCTCGACCGGCAGGGACTCCATCCGGGCCTCCTGGAAGCGCAGGGCCGGATGGGCCCGCCGGGCGTGGTCGACCATGCCCGGGGAGAGGTCCAGTCCGAAGGCGTCCAGGCCCAGTTCGTGCAGCATGGCCGTCAGGTATCCGGGCCCGCACCCGACGTCCGCGGCCCGCGGGTTGCCCGTCGCGCGCACCAGCTCGGCGAAGGTGCCGATCATGGCCCGGGCGAACGGCTGCCTCTCCAACCGGTCTGCGAACAGCGACGCGTACCGCTCGACGACCCCGTCGTAGGCCGCCCTGGTCTCGTTCTGATGATCCGCCACGGGAAGGATTCTAAAGCTGGCCTGATTAAGTGATCTTGTGGCAGGTCGAGGTGAGGCGACGGTCGCGGCGTGGGAGCGGATCGAGCCCTTGTTGCCGCAGGTGGACGGGCGTCGCCGTCCACGATCAAGCACGCCCACCAAGCGCGCGGCCGGCGCCGGCCGCATGCCTTCGACAGCGTCCTCTACCGCGACCGCTCCCGTCCGGCCCGCGCAGGGCCGGACGGGCCGGTGGGAAACCCTTGGGGCGTCAGCTCTCCGCCCAGTACAGGGTGGGGACAAGCGTGGGGTTGCTCTGGTAAAGCAGCTCCATCACCGGGTCGTAGTCAAAATCGCCCTGCTTGAAGTTGCCGGTGATGCTCCGGGCGTCCTTGCAGAACTTGGCGTCCTTCGAGTTGAACCTGGTGAGCCACCAGTCCTCGTCCAGGATGAGCGGGCGATAGTTCTCCTTGCTGACCGGGTCGGTGATCGCTTCGATGAACTTCGAGGCGTTGCTGTAGCTCTTGTCGGGCAGCAGCCAGAAGACCAGACCCCGCTCTTTCTTCTGCAGGACGAGAGACTTGAAATCATCATCGAATTCGAGGTACTTGGACGGCTGCGACCGTGCTTCGAGCATCTCCTCCCTGTTCGTCGGGAACAGCCAGCTCCTCTTTGCGCCGAAGAAGAAGATCGCGTTGTCGAGCGTTTCGTCAGGGATGGACTTGTACTGCTTCGAGAGGAATGTTGCACTGAGAAAGGCGTAGCGCCGATTGTCCTGGTCGACCACCGTTGGCCCCCTTCTTGTCTTTCTTGTCCCGATGAACTGCCAACGCCCAGTTCTCCCCAGGGCAGCAGCGGGGAAACACCCGGACTCCGGCTTCACCCGAACGGGTGCGGCCGACGGAAGCCCGTCAGCGGGACGGGCTTCCGGACGCCCTTCGGGCCGCGAGCCGGTGTCCTGTCGCAACTGCAACGCGGCAGAGCTTGGGCAAGCCTCGTCGTTCCAGCCCAGCCGAGGGTGCCGTGGAATCGGTGATGGTGATTCACGGTCCCACCGGGGAACGGTGGAAGCCATGAGCGATGCATCGGAGCTGGTCCCGGTCACGTCGGGCGGCAGGCTCGGTCCTGTCGCCCGGCACCCCGGTCTGCGCGACCCCCGCTATCTGGCGCGGCGAGGCGCGCTCGTCGCGTTGGCGCGCGGCCACCGGGTCGGTGATCCCTCGCCGTCGGTCGCGTACCGCACTGCGGAGCACGCGACGTGGCGCACGGTGCACGCGGCACTGGAGCCCGCCCTGCGGGCCCACGCGTGCCGCGCGGTGCTGGCCGCCCGCGAGGACGCGTGCATTCCCGCAGACCGCATCCCGCAGCACGACGAGGTCGGGGCGCACCTGCGGGCCCGGACCGGATTCGACTTCACCCTGGCCGGTGGCTTCGTGCCGAACCGGCGGTTCCTGGGGGCGCTGCGGCACGGCTACTTCCACGCGGTGCAGTTCGTCCGGCACCCCGCAGCGCCGCTGTACACGCCCGAACCCGACGTGATCCACGACGTGTTCGGCCACGGTGTCCACCTGGCCTCGACCCGGTTCGCCGAGCTGTACCGCCTGATCGGCAGGGCAGCCGCACAAGTGCGCACCGAGCAAGCCCTCGGCCTGCTCAGCCGGGTGTACTGGTACACCCTCGAATGCGGCGTGGTCACCGAGGCCGGGGCGGTCAAGGCGTACGGCGCGGCGCTGCTCTCCTCACCCGGCGAGCTGCGCCGACTGCCCCGGTGCGAGATCCGCGACTGGGACCTGCGCGCGATGGCAGGCACCGCGTACCGGGTCGATGCCTACCAGCCCGTCCTGTTCGCCGCACGCTCGATGGATCACCTCACCGATGCCCTCGCCGCGTTCTGCGCGGACTTCGACGACGACACCGGGGCCCGACTGAGGACCGCTGGGAGTGTCCGCCGGTAGGGGGCCTCCACAAGACCCATCACACCAGGTCAGGAGCCCCCTGCCCACGTCTGCCTCCAAGGAACGCACCCCAGGGGAAGCCACCGGGTTGACGCTTCGACAAGTGGGCCGCTGCGCGCGGTCGTTCCGGGCCGGCCGGTGGCTCCGGCCGTGCCACAGCGCTCACCTGACGGCGGGGCCGGCTGGTCGGCGTGCTGCCGCCTTCGGCCCGGATCGCCGGACGGTTGTGGCCGCCGCAGCGCCGGTGTGAAAGCCCCGGGGGAGGGTAGCCGAGCAGAGCAGGGGTGGGACCGGGACGGGCGCAGGCGGAGAGCGCCGGGATGAGTGGACGAGGAGGCGTGCGATGGGCGAGACGTCGATGAGGGCCACTGGGTGGGCGCGGTCCTTCCCGGTCAGTGGCGGAGTGCGAGCCGGCCGACGGTGGGCGCGCGTGCACCTGGACGCCCTGGGGTGGACGGTCCACGCGCCGGACACGGCCGACGATGTGCTGCTCACGGTGTCGGAGCTGATCACCAACGCCCACCTGCACGCGCACAGCGACGCCCAGCTCGTCCTGCTCTGGGACCGGCGTTGCCTCCACGTCAGCGTCCACGACGCCTCCACCGAGCTGCCGCACCTCCGGTCGCCGGACCCGGTGCGGCCCAACGGGCGCGGCCTCGCGATCGTCGACACCCTCGCCGACAGCTGGCGCGCGCACCCGCAGGGGGGCGGAAAGACCATTACCGCGTGCTTCCACGCGCCGGGCAGACCCGGTCCCGCGCCCGCGCCGCTGACCGACGGCACGGCCGACCGCGCCCCGGGGTAGCCACCGGGCGGTGTGGTCACTTGCCCGGAGACGGCGGGCGCGACGAGGATGGTGGTGCCGCCTCGCGGCGCACAGACCTCACTGGAGCCGGGCCGTCGCGACGGGGACCAGATCCGGTGAAGGAGCGTCCATGCTGACCGAGCCGACGGCATCCGCCGAGCTGATGGCACCCGGCCGGGCCGGGCAGGGCCCTGAGCGGCGCCGCGCCGTCGCGGCGGCCCCGAGAGGCGAGCGGCGGAGGGGTGGTGCGACCCAGTGACCCCGCCGCCCCTTCCGGGCCCCCTCGCCCACCTCGCCCCTCTGCTGGACCACTACGGCTACCTGGCGCTCGCCACGCTGGTCTTCCTGGACAACGTCCTGGTCCCGGTTCCGGGGCAGACGGTCCTGATCGCCGCAGCGGTGTACGCCGGCGCCGGGCGGCTGAACATCGTGGCCGTGATGTGCGTCGCCGCCCTGGCAGCGGTCCTGGGGAGCTGCCTCGGCTATGTCATCGGCCGCCGTGGCGGGCGGCCCTTCGTCCACCGCTACGGCCGCTACGTGCTCCTGACCCCGGAGCGCTTCGCCA
The DNA here is from genome assembly GCF_035976515.1 of Kitasatospora sp. NBC_01302. Classification (NCBI taxonomy): domain Bacteria; kingdom Bacillati; phylum Actinomycetota; class Actinomycetes; order Kitasatosporales; family Streptomycetaceae; genus Kitasatospora; species Kitasatospora sp. NBC_01302. The sequence continues at coordinate 326,580 of NZ_CP108404.1, read as the reverse complement.
AGGCCGAGGGCTTCTTCCAGCGCAACGGCGGCAAGGTCGTCACGGTGGCCCGGTTCATCGACGGACTGCGCCAGACCAGCGGCGTCCTCGCCGGAACCACCGACATGCCGTGGCGCCCCTTCCTCCTCTTCAACACCCTCGGAGCCGCCCTGTGGGTCGGGCTGTGGGGCGGTCTCGGCTACGCGGCCGGCGCCGACATCAACCCCCTCTACCACGAGGCCGTCCGCTACCAGACCTACCTGCTCATCGCCCTCGCGGTCGCAGCCGCGGCGCTGCTCGTCCGCTTCCTCCTGCGCCGACGCCGCTCCTCGGACGGCGACAGCTGAGCAGCCGGCCCTCGGCCGCCCGGGTACCCGGCACGGGGCGTGGGGGGTTCAGCGGGAAAGGTGCGTGAGTCGCCTGCGACCGGGGGCGATACGACTCACGCGGCCCGCAGCTCGTCCGCCCCGCGCTTGGACAGCCTGACGCGCACGAGGGCGGCCGCGAGCCGGGCCAGGTCCTTGGGCGGTACGAGCTTCGCGAGGCCGTCCGGGGTGTGCGGAAGACCGAGTCCGGCGGCGGTCGCGCAGGCCCGCTCGTCGAAGAACGGACGCAGGTCCGGCCACACGGCCTGGACCTCCCGGCAGAAGATGTCGGCGCCCACCGGCCCGATTCTCGGCACCTCCTGCAGCAGCTCCCGGAGCCTTCCCAGGTCGCCCCCGGCCTGTGCGCGCATCTTCCGCAGGTCGCCGCGGTAGCGGTCGAGCAGCAGCTCGGCGCCGTCGCCGAGTGCGGTCGCGGTGCTCTCGTCGTACCGGACGTAGTGTGCCCGCCCGAGTGCGTCCACCCGCTCCTGCCAGCCGGCGCTCGCCATCGCCTGCGGTGTGCGCAGCCCGGCGGTGAACAGTTCCCTGGCGGCGGCCGTGGCGATCTCCGCCTTGATCCGGATCGAACACAGGACGGTGAGGACCAGCAGTTGGTACAGCGGTGCGGGCTTGTCACGAAGGGTGATGCCGGCTTCGTCGGCATAGGTCCGCCCGTGCGCGCGCAGCAGCCGGGCGACCATCTCGGCGGTTTCCATCGGAGTGCTCCTTCCCGCCGCCGTCCCGCGGGCCCGGACCGGACATCCGGCCCCTGACAAGGCAGCTACCCGTGCCGCCCGCGATGACACAGGATGCCGCTCCCACCGGGGAAGGCCTCTTCGTCCCGCGGCACCTGGTCACCTCCGGGCAGACACGGCATCAAGGCGGTGATACCGCCCCGTCACTGTTCTCGGTGGTCCCGCCGCCCCGTTCGCACGGGCGCGGGACGCCGTCGTCGCGTCATGCCGACCGCCTCAGGACCGGGCGCGCTGCGCCGCCTCGTCGAGCGCGCTCACGGCAGCCCGGTGGGGCGCGAGCGCGAGGCAGGTGAGGACGGCGCCGAGGGTGGAGAGGGCCGCGAGGGCGAGGCCGAGGGTGTGGATGGCGCTGGTGAAGCCTGCTGCCAGGGCTGCGTGGTGCGCCTCGGCCACCTCACCGTGGACGGCCTGCCCGGCGATGCGGGTGGCGGAGTCGGGGGAGAGGCCGCTGCCGTGCAGCCGGGCGGCGGTGAGCGTGGTGAGCAGGGCCGCGGCGCCCGCGACGGCAACGGACTCGCCGGTGATGCGCATGGTGTTGAAGATGCCTGCTGCGGCTCCGGCGTTCTCGACCGGAACGGTGCTGACCGCGGCGTCGTCCATGACCCCGAACGCCAGGCCGACCCCGGCGCCGAAGGGCAGCAGCGGAAGCGCCAGCGCCGGCCAAGATCCGTCGCTGCGCAGGGTCACCAGGAGCAGGGCGCCGGCCACGATCAGCGCGGACGCACCCGTCAGCACCGCCCGCACGGAGGTGCGTGCGGCCAGTCGGCCGGCGGCGAGCGGCAGGAGCAGGACCGGGGCGGTCATCGGCAGCAGGAGCAGACCGCTCGCCACGGTGCTGCGGCCGCCGACACCCTGGAGATAGGCGGGCAGGTAGACCAGCAGGACGACGAAGCCCAGGGTGACCGTGAAGGGCTGGCAGACCACGGCGACGAACTCGGGCCTGCGGAACAGGCGGACGTCGAACATCGCACGGTCGGCCAGCCGGATCTCCACCGCGGCGAACAGCGCCACCAGCCCCACGGCGGCGGCGAGCAGCAGCAGGGTGCCCGGCGCGCTCCAGCCCGCGGCGCCGGCCCGGACGAAGGCGAAGGACAGACAGGTCAGCCCGGCGGTGAAGGTGACCAGCCCGGCCACGTCGAGCGCGGGCTGCTCGGGGTTGCGGGACTCCGGGGCCCGCAGCGCGCACCGCCAGGCGAGCACGGACATGGCCGCCACCAGGAGGAACACCGGGCGCCAGCCGGCCGCCTCGACCAGGGCCCCGGCGACCAGCGGTCCGATCGCCAGGCCCGTGCCGAAGGAGGTGCCGAGGATCCCGAAGGCCAGCTGTCGGCGCCGCCCGGAGGTGGAGTGGGCCAGCACCGCCGCGCCCGAGGCCAGTACGGCCGCGGCCCCGCAGCCCTGGACCACCCGGGCCGCGTCGGCGACGGCCATCGAGGGCGCCAGCGCGACCAGCAGGGACAGCGCGCCGACCAGGGCGATGCCGGTCAGCAGCACGCGGCGCCTGCCGAGCCGGTCCGCGAGGCTGCCGGCGGCGAGCGGCAGGGCGGCGAAGGTGATGTTGAAGCCGTTCAGCATCCACTGCGCGGTGCCGACCGAGGAGCCCAGGTGCGCCGACATGTTCGGCAGGGCCACCGCCGCCCCGGTCACGGAGAACGGCAGCATCATGCTGGCGGACCCGACCGCGACCACCGTGGGCCAGTAGCCGCGCCCGGGGCAGGGAGCAGGGGGAGAGGAGAGGGAGGGAGGAGCGGAAGCAGTGGACATGCCCTCGATCGTTCGCGATGGCCGGCGGCCGATGAAGAGACTGCGGTTCCCTGGGTCCCACAGGGCCACCTTCCGGCCACCGCACCCCTGGCCGCGCCCGCCATACTGGGGCGCATGGCCGACACGATCATGATCGCCAACAGCCTCGGCGACTACCTCAGAGCCCGGCGGGCCCTGGTGGCACCGGCGGAGGCGGGCCTGCCGACCACCGGCCGGCGCCGGGTGCCCGGCCTGCGCCGCGAGGAGGTCGCGGAACTGGTCGGGCTCAGCACCGACTACTACGTACGTCTGGAGCAGGGGCGCGCCGAGCACCCCTCGGACGAGGTCCTCGACGCGCTCAGCAGGGCACTGCGGCTGGGCTCCGCCGAGCGCGCCCACCTCCACGACCTGGCCCGACCACCCCGCCGCGCCGGCGCGGCGGCAGCGGCCACCGGACGGGGCGAGGCGCTGCGTCCTGCCCTGCGGCAGGTGGTCGAGGCCGTCCCGAACGCCCCCGCCGTGATCATGAACGACCGCAACGACGTCCTGGCCTGGAACCGGCTGGCAGCCGCGCTGATCGCCGACTTCCCCAACCTCGCGCCGCGCGAGCGGAACATGGCCCGCCGGATCTTCCTGGACCCGGACGCGCGCGACATCCACCTCGACTGGGACGAAGCCGCCCGCACCACCGTCGGCATGCTGCGCATGGCCGCCGGACGCCGTCCGCACGACCCGGAACTCGTGCGCCTGATCGGCGAACTGTCCCTGGGGAGCGACACTTTCCGCAAGCTGTGGGCCGGCCACCACGTCCACGAGAAGACCCACGGACCCAAGCACTTCCGCCACCCCGCCGTCGGCGAGGTCATGCTGAACTACGAGACCTTCCAGGTCCCCGGCGCCGCCCACCACCTGCTGGTGATCTACACGGCCCCGCCCGGCAGCGCCGCCGAGGAGGCCCTGAACTTCCTCGCGAGCTTCGCCTGCCGGTGAGGTGCAGCCCGGTGACGCCTGCCGGTCCGGTGGCGCCTGTCGGGCTGCTCAGCCACGGGTGATGCCGGGGTTGGCGGCGATGATCTCCTCCGCCGTCCGCCACACCAGGGGCAGCGCGGCGACGGTCTCCTGTGCCCGGGTCAGGAGGTCGCCGGTGGAGGTGATGCCGAGGTCTGCCAGGAGCTCGGCGAAGGCGGGCCGGAGGGCGCGTTCGCGGTGCGGGGCGTCGGTGGCCAGGATCTTGTGGCAGCGCGCGAAGGTCGCGGTGATCCAGAACACCGCTTCCCGGTGGTCGCCCCGGCGCGCGAGCTCGTGGCAGGCGTCGACGGCGATGGGCCTGGCCGCCGCGGTGATGTCGGAACTGAAGAGGAACGGTGTCCGGGCGCACGCCGCCGCCTCGTCGAAGGTCCGCGCCAGGGCGTCGACATGCTGGTCGACCCGCTCGGCCGTCAGGTCCTGGCACCCCGTCAACCGCAGCAGGCCCGGGTACCGCTCGGCGAGGCCGTACTCGTCAAGGACCTCGCGTGCCCGCAGGTAGCGCAGCCGGACCGTCGGGTTCCGCAGGGCGGCGACGAGCAGGAGATGGGTGGTGACGCCGGTCGGGAAGAGCCAGCCCGTCACCTGGTCGTGCCAGGGCGCCGTGGTGTCGAAGGACGTCAGGGAAGTCTCGATCCTCCGGCGGACGTTCTCGCAGCGGCGCCGCACCCATGCCTCGTCGGCGAAGGAACGCGCGACCTGCGCCTGCAGCTCGCGCAGGTCGCCGGTCGGATCGTCGATGACGGTGTCGCGGCTGAGCCCCGCGGCGAGGTGGTAGTCCGCGAGCACCGAGGGGGCCGACCGGAGCTGCTCCCAGGAAAGGTACGTGACCTCCAGCAGTGCGCCCCGGTGCTCGAACTTGCCGAGCTTGGGCCCCGCGACGGGCCTGCCGGTGACCACCACGAGGTCCACGTCGGTGCCGACGGGCAGCGCCGCGTCCGGAGCCAGGGCCACCGTCGAGCCGGTGAAGTACGCGCCGCGGTAGTCCTCGTGGCGCCGGCCTTCGCCCATGACCCAGTGCGCTGCCGTATCACGTGCCGTCGCGATGTCCACGGGCGCCATTGTGCCGTGGGCCGGGGCCGGCGGACCGAAGGCCGGCGGATCGAAGGCTCGCGGACGGGCGTCGGCGGACCGGGTCGGCGGCCCGCGTGCTCCGTTCGGGTGATAGCGGGGTTCGGTGGTGCGGTGGGGCGGGCAGAGCCTTCGGCATGACCTCTCCCTCGGCCAGACACCACCACCAGCACCGCCGCCCGGCCGCCGCGCCCGGCTCAGCCGCCTCAGCGCACCTCCAGCCGCCGTCGGCCGCCGCCCGGCCACGCGGCGCGGGCGGGTGCTGCCGGACCTGGTCCAGCGAGCACCGCACCCGGGGCGGGGAGGTGGTCCGCACGACCTGGCACGAGCCCGCGTGCACGACCTGGAGCCGTCCGTGACCGGCTCCGGCCACTCCGGGCGCCTTGCAGCCCGCCTGCCCCTGCGGGGCCGACGCCAGGCGCTCAGGGCCCGGTCGTCCGTGGCGGCCGGGCCGTCGCGGACGTCGCCCGGAGTGACGAACCCGTGATCGCCCGGGCGAGCAGCGTGGACGACTCCTGACCGGTCGCGCGGACGTACCGCCTCTTGCCCGGCATCCACCGTCCGGTTCACCGGCCGATCGGCCGGTCAGCCCGTGGGTGGAGACCGGGGGAGGGGCGAACTCCACCTGCGGATCCACCCGTAGGTGCAGGTGCCCGCAGCCTCGTCACAGCAGGCTGGAGCACATGACAACGACCGAATGGATCACCGACCTCGCCCTCATCCTCGTCGTCTTCCGGCAGCTGCGGGAAGGTCGGCTCGACCTCAGGTCCTTCCTGATCCCGCTGGGGATCGTGACCTTCGTGGCCTACTCGTACCTGGACAGCATTCCGACTGCGGGCAACGACCTGGTGCTGATCGGGGTGCTGATGGGCGTGGGTGCGGTGCTCGGCATCGCCGGCGGCATCTACACCCGGATCCGCACGGCCGGCGGGCACATCCTGATCAAGGCCGGTGCGGTGTCGGCGATCCTGTGGGTCGTGGGCATGGGCGCGCGGATGGGGTTCCAGATGTGGGTCGAGCACGCCGGCGGGGCCGCCGATGTCGCCCGGTTCAGCCTCACCCACCACATCACCAGCGACCAGGCGTGGGTGGCGGCGTTCGTGCTGATGGCGCTCACCGAGGTGGTCACGCGGCTGGCCACGATCTTCATCCGGAGCCGCACCCTGACGGTGGCCCGCCCCGTGCGCGTCTACGACCGCACCGCCTGACCATCCGTCGGTTCCGCCCCCGCGCGAAGGCCGCGGGCCCGCTCCCCGGGCCCGCGGCCTTCGCGCACCAACGTCCTCTGGTGCAACGTCCGACCGCTGGCCCGGCGGGCCGTCGCTGGTTCGCAGTGCGCCGCCAACACCTCCGACGACGGGGGCATGTGCAGCGTGGGCCGGCGCTCGACCGTGCGGATCACGGTGACCGACAGCTCCGGTGCCACCGCGTCCGCGCGGGCGAGCCTCATCTGCCTGGACCAGTAAACTGCCGCAACCGGCCGGGCACTTGGGCCGGACCCCTCGGCGGCGCCCCTGGCTCCACAAGGCGCGAGCAGCCGGCGTTGCACGCCGTCCGCTCGCTGCCAGGCTCTCGCGGCCTTCCGCCGCCGTTGCCGGCGCTCCCTACTGCCGTGCGGCACCCGGTTCTTGCGCGGGCAGGCCGCGCAGCAGTGTGTCCAGGAACAGCTCGAAGCGCGGGGTGCTGTCGCCGAGGTCGAGCGGGTGCTCCTGGACGGCGAGCCAGCTGACGATGGACGTGATGAAGATGTACCAGCTCTGCTCGGCCAGGTGCGGGGAGACCCCGGCGCCGGTGAACGCGGTGGTGACGCTGCTGCGCAGGCGTCCGAAGGTCTCGGTGGTGTGGCGGTGCGGCCGCGAGAGGCGGGTGGCGTAGCCGGGCAGGGCCAGGAAGTGGTCGTGCATGCCCCAGGCGAGGTCCGCGAGCCAGGGCCGCCAGTCGGCGCCCCGGGGGCCCTTGGCGGGAAGGATGCGTTCGACCATGACCTCGTTGATGAGGTCGGACAGCTGGTCGCGGTTCTTGACCCAGCGGTAGAGCGCGGCGTGGGTGACCCCGAGGCGGGTGGCGAGCTCCCGCATGGTCAGGGTGTCGAGGTTCCCGGTCGAGACGGCGGCGTCGACGATCAGCTCGCGGCTGATCTGCGCGGGGCGTCCCCGGCGTGATCGGGTTGTCGGGGTATCGGCCATGGCCAGGACTATACGAGACCGCGGTCGGCGGGTGCCCGTGATCAGCGGGCTTCCCATCAGGACTGGACCAGCGCGGCGTAATAAGTAACCATTGGTAGCTAAGTGGGCTGTGCCTCGTCGGACGCCCGCCGACAACCCATGTCGTGACAGAGCTGGGAGGAAGCGCAGATGCACGCAAACGTGGTGCAGGGTACGGTCGCCGACGGGTTCGAGCCGGTCCGGGAGGAGCTCGCCGCGGTCGCGACGGGGGAGGGCGGCGACCATGCCGCGCAGCTCGTGGCCTACCGGCACGGGGAACGGGTCGTCGACCTGTGGACGGGCCCGGAGATCACCGGGGATTCACTGTTCGGCGCGTACTCCGCGTCCAAGGGCGCCGCGCACCTGGTCGTCGCCTCACTCGTCCAGGAAGGCGTGCTGGACCTGGAGCAGAAGGTGAGTCACTACTGGCCGCAGTTCGCGGTGGAGGGCAAGGCGGAGGTGACCCTGCGCGAGCTGCTGGCGCACCGGGCCGGCCTGGTCGGCGCGGATGCGGGGTTCACGATCGAGGAACTTGCCGACGACCGGCAGGTCGCCGAGCGTCTGGGCGCACAGTGCCCGTACTGGCGGCCGGGCACCGCCTTCGGCTACCACGCGCTGGTCATGGGGGCGCTCAGCGGCGAGGTGGTGCGCCGCGCCACCGGGTGCAGCGTCCAGGAGTTGTTCGCCGAGCGCGTGCGCGATGCGTACGGAGTCGACTTCCACCTCGGACTGCCGCAGGAACAGGAGTCACGATTCCTCCGTGCCCGACCGATGGTGACGACCCCCGAGCGGCTGGCCGCGCCGGCCGCGTCCGCGAGCGGTCCGAACAGCCTGTCCGGCATCGCCTTCAACCGCAATCACCCGCAGAACCCGGGGGTGTGGGAGCTGCCGAACTTCCAGGTGGTCCGCAGCTCGGGGACGGCCTCGTTCGGCGGGGTGGCCTCGGCGCGCGGCCTGGCCCGGATGTACGCGGCCACGATCGGCTCGGTCGACGGCTCGGTCCCCCTGCTCAAGCCCGAGACGCTCGCGATGGTCGGGCAGATCCAGTCCATCGGCCACGACGTGGTCCTCGGTGCGCAGAAGGCGTTCACCATCGGGTTCCACGCCACCTCCGAGTACTACCCGCAGCTCGGCCAGGGCTCGTTCGGCCACAGCGGCGCGGGCGGTCAGCAGGCCTTCGCCGACCCGCGCAACGGCATCGCCTACGGCTACACCCGTCGGCGCACCCCCTTCCCCGCTGCCGCCGCCCCGGAGAACGACCGCCTGATCCGCGCCCTGTACGGAGCCGCCGCCGGACGGTGACCGCCTGACGGGGGGCAGTGGTCACCCGGGTCGCACACTTCTCCTCGTCCGTCGGGCAGGCGGCGCCGGTCGGCCCCGACGGCGGAAATCCGATGTGCCGGGGATGATCTTCGTGGCAGGCTCCGCCTGACCGACCGTCATCCCGTAGGGAGCCGCTCCACCGTGCGCCGTAGTCTCGTCCGGGTCGCTGCCGCGACCGCCACCACCCTCGCCGTGCTCACGGGGTGCGACAGCGCCGGCCACTCCGCACCGGCCGCCGCACCGGGCTCCTTCGACCCGGCCCAGGCCGTGGCGAACGCGAGCAAGGAACCGTATGCGGTGTCGGTGAAGGTGACCGGCGGGCCCGACGCGATGGTTCTCACCGCGCGGCAGAACGTCAACACCCTGCAGACCGGCCACCGGGAGCAGAAGGACCCCGACGGCAGCACCATGGAGTTCATCACCACCGCCACCTCCGAGTACATGCGCGGCTACGACGCCAGCGGCCGGTGGAAGAAGATCCCGAAGTCCAACGACGCCTGGGAGCTCGACTTCACGGGCTACGCCCCGCTGCTGCTCGCCCAGGGGAACGCCACCCGCAAGGGCATGGAGAGCCGGGACGGCGTCCCGGTCTACCACCTCGCCGGCCACCTGGGCATCGAGCAGGTCGCCGGCGTGACCCCGGAGTTCTACCGGGCCACGAAGTCCAGCGGCGTCACGGGCTTCGACCTGGACCAGTGGATCGACGCCCAGGGCCGCACCCGCTACGTCGAGGAAGCCATGGTCGTCGACGGCGCCATGAGGGTCATCAAGGCGACCTACAGCGACTTCGGCCCCGCCGAGACCTTCACCGCCCCACCCACGGACGCCGCCTGACCCTGCGCCGGGCCCACCGTGCGGTCCCGTCGGCCGGTCACCCCGGCCGCCGGCTGCTCCCGCCACCTCGGTGCCCGGCCGCGCCGGGGCCCGGGTCAGCCCTCGTGGACCGGCCGGCCGGCGCCGTCGCTCGGGGGAGCGGCCGCTCATGCCTCCTGGTGCGTGCCGGGCGCGGCGGAACGGGGGCCGAGGACGGTGTCGACGTGGGCCATGAGCGAGGAGCGCAGGCCGTCGGGTGTCATCCCCTGGTCGTCGAGCAGGTGGGCCACCAGGTCGGCGCGGATGGTGGCCAGCAGCGCGTGGGCGGTGAACGCCGCGTCGTGGACCCCGGGCACCTGATCCAGTGCCGCCCGCAGCACGGCGTGCCACCAGCCGTAGTGCTCGGCCTGGTAGGGGCTGCTGAGTCCGGCGTCCTCGGCGGCCGCCATCAGGTTCCGGTTCTCGATCTTGAAGCGCAGCGAGGCGTCGAGGAGGTCCAGCACCCGCTGCCGCGGCGAGGACCCGGCAGCGTCCTGCGCCTCCTGCACGGCCTGCTGCACGGGTTCGAGACGGGCGGCGATCACGGCACCGACCAGGCCGGCGCGGTCGCCGAACCGGCGGAAGAGGGTGCCCTTGCCCACGCCCGCGGCCGTCGCGATGTCGTCCATCGACACGCTGAGGGGGCTGCTGCTGGCGGCGAACAGGGCGTCGGCGGCAGCCAGGACGACTTCGCGGTTGCGCAGGGCATCCGCGCGCTCGGGGCGCTGGGTCACAGGTCCTCCTCGGTCTTCGGCCTGTCCCGGCCCCGGGGAATGATATGCGGCTGCCTCGCGCGGGCGGCGGCTCGCGCCCGGCTTCCCCGGCGGCGATGCGATGCGGTGCGGTGCGGGCCGAACGGCGACCGCCGGCGCCGGACGGCCGTGGCGCATCAGCTGCCCTGCGACAGCTCCCGTTCGACGAAGGCGCGGAAGGTGCCCGCGGGGCGGCCGGTGAGGCGCTCGACGGTGTCCGAGGTGCGGTCCTCGGCGCCGGCGGCGATGGCGCGGTCCATGCCGGCCAGCATGGTGGCGAACTCCAGCGGGATCTCGGCCGCCCAGCGATCGCACAGTCGCTCGAAGGTCAGGTGGCGGTGTTCGACGAGCCGGCCGGTGGCCTCGGTGATGATCGCGGCGACCTCGTCGTAGCTCAGGGTCTGCGGCCCGGTGAGGACCAGGTCGGTGTTGGGCGCCCGGTCGTCGAGCAGGGCGTGGACCGCGACAGCGGCGATGTCCTCGGCGTCGACGAACCCGACGCGCCCGTGTCCCGCGGCCGTGAGGATGGCGCCGTTCTCGCGGATGCTGCGTGCGTGCGGGCTGGAGCCGGCGAAGTTCTGCATGAACCAGGAGGGCCGCAGCACCGCCCACTCCTCGAACAGGTCGGGCAGGTGCGCGTGGACCCGGCCCACCGCCGGACCACCCGCGGGGATCGCCGAGGAGCTGAGCAGCACGGCGCGGCGCAGCCCTGCCGCGCGGGCCCTGCGGAGGAAGGGCAGCATGACCGTGGCCGGCTCGGAGGAGCCGACGGGCGGGACGAGGTAGGCACGGTCGACGCCGTCCAGGGCCGCGTCCCAGGTCGCGGGCTCGTTCCAGTCGAAGCGGACGGCCTGCGCGCCTGCCAGCGGGGTGGCGGACCGGCCGGCGGCCTTGGCGCGCCGGCCCTTGCCGACCAGGCCGGCGGTGACGCGGCGACCGGTGGTGCCGGTGGCCCCGGTGACCAGGGTGCTGCTGGTCGGGGTCGTCATCGGTGTGCTCCGGTGAAGTCGGCGCCGGGCCGGGAGACGGCGAGGGGGTTCCAGTAGTCGCGGTAGGAGGTGATGAGACCGTCCTTGACCGTGACGACGGCGATGTAGGTCAGGTCGAAGGGGCTGCCGGTCTCCACCAGGCGGCCGACCCCGCGCATCTCCACCACGATGGTCGCGGGGGTGGTGGTCTGGTGGATCGTCACGTCGGGGAAGTCGTGCAGGTCGATGTGGTCGGGGTAGTGGCGCATGTAGGCGGCGACCGCGGCCTTGCCTTCGAGGCGAGGGGGCCAGCCTTCGGGTGCGAAGGGGAATTCGAGGACGCCGTCGTCGTCCCACAGGTCCACCCAGGCGGAGATGTCCTTCTGAAGCAGCAGGTGCAGGCCGTGGCGATACAGCTCTGCGGGGGTCATGGGGGGCGTCATGGTCAGGGCTTCCATTCGCTTCGAAGTCTCGAAGTCTCGAAGTCTCGAAGTGTCGAAGTCTCGGGGTGTCGGCGGTTGCGGCCCGTCGGGGCGGCGCATCCGCGGGAGACGTGAAAACGGACCGGCGGTCCGCATGGCATGGAGCATACGGACTGCCGGTCCGCTTAACAAGGCCGGGTCCAGGGGGAAGGCTCGCCGCCGGACCGTTCGATCGCCGTGCTGGCAGGATGGCGGCATGGAACGTGTGCTTGGAATCGGTGGGTACTTCATGAGGGCTGCCGACCCGGAGGCCCTGGGCGCCTGGTATCGCGAATGCCTGGGCCTGGAGGCCGACGAGAACGGCCTGTGGAGCCAGGGAGCGGGGCCGACGGTGTTCGCGACCTTCGGGTCCGAGACCGACTACTTCGGGTCCCGCACCCAGCAGACCATGCTCAACTTCCGGGTCCGCGACCTGGACGCGATGCTCGCGCAACTGCGCGCCAAGGGAGCGGAGGTGGCCGAGGGGACGCAGGAGATGGCGGGCGTCGGTCGATTCGGCTGGGTCACCGATCCCGCGGGCAACCGGATCGAGCTGTGGCAGCCCGCGTGACGGCGCTCTCACGCAGGCGTGGGGGCCGGCCCGAGCCCGGGCCGGCCCCCACGGGACGCCGGTGGTGGTGACCGGTCAGGCCTGCTGGCCGGTGGCGGCGAGCACGATTTCGCGGATGGTGACGTTCGGCGGCTGCTGGTAGGCGTAGACGATGGCCTCGGCGACCGTCTGCGGGTCCAGGGCGCCGCCGGCGGACTTCTTCCACGCCTCGTAGTCGCTCTTGATCCGCTCGTCGGTGGTGTGGGAGAGCAACTCGGTCTCCACGGCGCCGGGGGCGATGGTCACCACCCGCACACCCGAGGAGGCGACCTCCTCGCGCAGGTTCTCGGACAAGGCGTGGACGGCGAACTTGGTGCCCACGTAGGCGCTGTGGTTCGGGTAGGTCTTGCGGCCGGCGACGGAGCTGACGTTGATGATCGTGCCGGTGCCGCGGGCGACCATGCCGGGCAGGACGGCGCGGATGCCGTAGAGCACGCCCTTGATGTTCAGGTCGATCATGCGCTCCCACTCGTCGGCGTCCTGGTCGGCGATGCGTCCCAGGAGCATGACCCCGGCGTTGTTGACGATCGCGTCGGCCGGTCCGAACCGCTCCTCGGCCTCGCGTACCGCGGCCTGCAGCGCGTCCCGGTCGGTGACGTCGACCCCGCGGCACAGGGTCTCGGGCAGGCTGAGCTCCTCCAGCTTCTGCAGCCGCCGCGCGAGCAGGAGCAGCGGGTGCCCCTGGGCGGACAGGAGGCGGGCGGTGGCCGCGCCGATGCCGGAGCTGGCGCCGGTGATGACGATCAGGGGCTTGGACAAGGCGATCCCTCTTCAGACAGGTGCGGACGGTGTGCCGTTCTCCAGTTCACCACCCGTGCGGCGGCGCCGCCGGACATTCGGGTGGCCGACACCCTCCGCGCCGGGTTCGGCGCGACTCATGGCCCGACGGCTCGTTGATCAGTGGGTGGGACAGAGGGAGCGGTCGCGTGCCTGGATCGACCCGGACGAACTGCGAGGTCCGGTCGCGCGGTTGCCGCCGGCAGCCGGTCCACCGTTCGCGGGAATCGTTCGGCCGATCAGGGGCAGGAGGTGCGGTACAGCGCACGAGACACACCACTACCACGACCACCCGGAACCGACTGGAGGCTGAGATGGACACCCGTGGGCTGATCGAACAGACCGGTGAGATGGTCAAGGGCGTGATCAAGGAGTACGCCGGCATGGTGACCGGTGACGAACAACTGCTGGCCGAGGGCCGGGCCGACCGCGAGGGGGCCGACACCGGCGCCGGTGCCGACGCCGACAGCGGCGCCGACGCGAGCAGCGAGCGGACCGAGGCTCCGGCAGGGCCTGCGGGAACGGGACGACCGACGTAGGGAACCCGTCGGGGCCGGCTACGACTCCCGGTCGATGTGTCACCAGGGCGCGGGCGCATACCGTCGTCCTCGTGACCCTTGACCTTGATGCCTACTTCGCCCGGATCGGCTGGAACGGCCCGGCGCCGCAGCCCTCCGCTGCCGCGCTGCGCTCGCTCAACCTGGCCCACGTCCGCGGCATCCCCTTCGAGAACCTGGACCCGGTCCTCGGCACGGTGCCCTCGCTGGCGCTCGACGACATCCAGCGCAAGCTGGTGCACGGCGGCCGGGGCGGGTACTGCTACGAACAGAACACGCTCTTCGCGGCCGTCCTGGAGGCGCTGGGCTTCGGCGTGACCCGGCTGGCCGCACGGGTGCGCAGGGGCGTGCGGCCGGGGGAGACCAGGCCCAGGGCGCACATGCTGCTGCTCGTCGACGACCCTGGTCTGCCGGGTCCCTACCTCGCGGACGTCGGATTCGGCAGCGACGGCGGGCTGCTGGAGGCGGTTCCGCTGGTCGCGGGGAGCGAGTTCGGCGGGGAGCGGCGGCACCGCCTGCTGCGCGAACGGGGGCAGGGACGGGAGCCGCTGGAGTACTGGGTCCTGCAGTCCCGTCAGGAGGACGTCTGGTGCGACCAGTACGCCTTCACCCTGGAGCCGTACGAGACGGCGGACTACGAGATGTTCAACTGGCACATCGCCACCGGCCCGCGGTCCCCGTTCCGCAAGACCCTCTACGTCCAGCGCACCCTCCCCGGCCGCCACCTGTTCCTGACGGGCCGGCGGTTCACCGACACCCGCGCCGACGGCACGGTGCTGCAGCGCGACCTCGCGGACGGCGAGGAGGTGCTCCGTGTGCTCGCCGAGGAGTTCGCGATAACCCTGCCCGAGGGCGTCGTCCTGCCGCAGTGACGCCGGCGCGGGGCAGCGGCCGGCCCTCCTCGCACGGGAACCCTCAGGACAGCTCGCCGGACCGGCTGCCGTCCGGGGCGGGCGGCAGCCGGAAGCCGACCTCGGCGCCGCCGCTGGGGGCGGCGGTGGCGAAGACGGTGCCGTGGTCGGCGGCGACGAGGTCGTGGACGATGGCCAGGCCGAGCCCCGAGCCCGGGGTGGACTGGGTGGCGGCGGCGCGGTAGAAGCGCTCGAAGACGGCCTGCCGGTCACCGGGGGCGATGCCCGGCCCGTGGTCGCGCACGGCCAGCCGGGTGCCGGTGATGTGGACCTCCACCGGCGCGCCGTCGGGGCTGAACCTCACCGCGTTGCCCACCAGGTTGTCCACGCAGCGCTGCAATGCACGCGGGCGGGCCAGCACCGCCACGGGCTCTTCGGCGCGGACGCTGATCTCGCGCCCGGTGCGGCGGCGGAAGCGCCGGGCACTGTCCTCGGCGGCGGGCGGCAGGTCACCCGGCTCCGGGTCCTCCGCGGTCTGCTGGTCGGTGGCCAGCTCGACCAGCTCGCGCACGAGTTCGTCGAGTGCGACGGTCTCGGTGACCAGCGTGGCGAGGATCTGCTCCTCGTCCTCGGGGGCGAGCCGGCCGCGGGCGCGCTGGAGGAGTTCGGCGCAGCCGCGCACCGAGGTCAGCGGGGTGTGCAGCTCGTGACTGGCGTCCTGGACCAGGCGCTGCTGCTGCTCACGCGAGTGGCGCAGCGCGCCGACCATCGACTCGAAGGCGCGGGTGAGGCGGCCGACCTCGTCGCGTCCGGCGGCGGGCAGGGACGGGGTCAGATCGCGGGTGGTGGTGATGTGTTCGGCGGCGCGGGCCAGGCGCTGCACCGGGCACCGGTCAGGCCGCTGGCAGAGCGGTGACAAAGGTGTGTAAGAACTCCGGCGTGGTGGGCGGCGCAGGGGGAGTGGGCACGCTGTCGAGGGTGGACGCGAGGGCCGGCCACTCGCGGCCGGCGGCATCTCCGACTCCGGGCGGCGGCTGTTCAGCGTGGCCCAGAGGCGCGGCTGCGGCCCGGGCGGGCACCGCAGCCGCGAGCGGGCACAGGCGTCAGGCGCCCATGCCGTTCCACTCCGCGGGCTGCACAGCGGAACCGGTGGAGCTCCACTCGGCCGGAACGATGTCCGAGGTGGAGCTGTTCCAGTCGGTGGGCTGGACGCCGGCGCCGGTGTTGTTCCATCCGGCGGGCTGTGCGGCGGAGCCGGTGTTGTTCCAGACGGTCTGCTGGATGCCGGAGCCGGTGTTGTTCCAGACGGTGGGCTGGACGCTGGCGCCGGTGTTGTTCCAACCAGCGGGCTGGACGCCAGCGCCGGTGTTGTTCCAACCAGCGGGCTGGACCGCAGCGCCGGTGTTGTTCCAACCAGCGGGCTGCACAGCGGCGCCGGTGTTGTTCCAGCCCGACGGCGCCGCTGCCGCGTCGCTCTGCGCGAAGGTGGTCACCGCCGCCACCATGCCCGCGGCGCCGAGCAGCAGAGCCGCCAGGCCCAGCCCGGCCACCTTCGGGCGCAGCCCGCCCGCACGGCTCGGCGCTGCGGTCTTCGTCACTCCTGCGATCGTCATCTTGATCCCCCGTTTGTCTGGTCACGCAGCTGGCGTGGGCCCGGCCGACGTTCGGCCGTGCGAAGGGGATTGTGCCAGTTGATGATCAAGAGCGACAGCGATTTACCGTCACCTGAACATGCGGTCGCCGCTGGTGGCCATCCGGTGGGTGCCGCCGTGGTGGTCGACCCAGTCGCGGACGAGCTTGATGGCATTGGCGCACTGCCAGCTGTCGTCGTACTCGCGCACCCCGGTGAAGTCGCCGTAGCCCGCGATGATGCCGTCCACCCGTGCATCGCCCAGCAGCTTGTCGACGTACCACGGGTCGTTGTAGGTGGCCGTCCAGGACAGGGTGGCCGCGAGCTGCCCGGCCGCACGGTCGGCGGCGCCCTTCTTCAGCTCCGCGCACGTGTTGTAGGTGGCCTCCGTGCAGTTGCCGAAGCCTTTGGTGATGTTGGTGTCGCCGTAGTCCATCGCCCGGTGACCGACCGGGATCCCGGCACCGGACCGGTCGAACGCGCCGCGGACCTGGTCGCGGGTCCCGGTCGTCGTCATGCCCTCCAGGCGGCCGAGCTTGCCTTCCAGGCTCTGCCAGCCCCGGCCGCCCACGTCCGGGGTGCTGCCGCCGTGGTATTCGTAGAAGCCGTAGAGGACCTGGATCCCGGCGGCCGTCAGCCGCTGCGCCTTGTCGTGCAGTCCGGCGACGCTGCAGCCGCGGTTCGGCTGTTCCCCGCAGTAGTTCGGGTCCTTGATGTCCAGCCAGACCAGCGACAGCCGGCGACCCGCGTTGGCGTTCGACACAATGCGGTCGATCATGCTGTCGAAGCTCGGCCCCAAGCGATTGTCACCCGCCGAGGAACAGTCGTGGTAGGCACGCCATTCATTGGGGTTCCACCAGGCGCAGACATCGATCTCGATTCCGTTCGCGCCGTGTTTGAGCGCTGCGTCCACGCCGTCCACGGTGTCGGCCCGGTGCGCGATGGCGTAGATCGCCTGCCGCTGGTCGGCGGCCGCCGCCGGCGTCGCGCCGAGTGCGGTGACGCCGGTGATCGCGCACAGCGCCGCCATCAGGGCTGGCACCATGCGCGCGCCGACACGACGCCTGAGGTGAGAAGTCAAGATCAGGTACTCCTTAGGAGCTTCAGAGGGCGGGGTCGACGCCGTGGCCGGCGGCGAGCCGTCGGATCCGCGGCGGAATCTGTCAGGCTGCTCGGCCGGATCGCACCCGGGCGCGAGCGTGCCGCCGGGTTCCGATCGAATGCCCACGGCGGCTCGCCCAGCTGTCGGCGCGGCGGATCCGTGAGCAGAGCTTCGATGTTCCCTGCGGCCACGCGTTATTGACCTGGACTTTGCTGGGAATCATCTGTTGCTTTGCCAAGCCGCGATGGCTCAAGCGTGGAGTTGGGGAGGGCGAGTGCGCCAGAAAGATCTGATGTTCTGTCTGGAAACGGTCAATTCGTGTCCGAAACGGATTCGCTTCCCCGTGTCGGGGCCGGCTGCCATCATGGGTCGGACGTGGCGCTGTCGCTGCCGCTGTCTCCGGGCGGTCGGTGGCGACAGCGCCGTTGCCGGCCGCTGTCCTGGTGAATCGCCCAGTGTCAGGCGACGGTTACTCCGCCTTCGGTCGAGTCGGTGGAGCGGCTGAGGTCCTCCCAGGCGTCGAAGTCGTCCTGGACGCGCTGGCGCCCGGCGGCGACCAGGCGTAGCGCGTCCGAGCCGAGCAGGATGTGCACGGGAGGCTTCTCCACGTCCAGGAGGGCGAGGATGGCGTCGCCCGCGCGATCGGGGTCACCGATGCCCTGACCCGCGAGGGCCTGGCGGCGGGTGCGGATCGGGTCGAACAGTGCGTCGTAGTCGGCGATGCTGCGTGGTGCGCGGACCAGTGACCTGCCTGCCCAGTCGGTCTTGAACGCGCCGGGAGCCACGGCGGTGACCCGCACGCCGAACTGGCCGACCTCCTGGGCGAGGGTGTCGGTGATGCCTTCCAGGGCGTGCTTGCTGCCTTCGTAGAACGCCAGTCCGGGGAAGGTGGTGAGCCCACCCATCGAGGTGATGACGAAGATGTGGCCGCCGCGCCGCTCCCGCATGCCGGGCAGGACCGCCTTCACGGTCGCTACCGTGCCGAAGACGTTGACCTCGAACTGGCGGCGCAGGTCGGCCATCGATGACTCCTCGAAGGTGCCTTCGAGCCCGTAGCCGGCGTTGGCCACGAGCACGTCGATCGGGCCCAGTTCCGCTTCGGCGGCCCGCACCACGGGGTCGATCCGGTCGGCGTCGGTCAGGTCGAGGACGAAGGCACGGGCGCGGTCGGGGTCCAGCGCCCGGAAGGCGGCCGCGTGCTGCTCGGTGCGCACGGTGCCCGCGACCCGGTGCCCGGCCGCCAGGGCTCGTCGGGCGATGGCCAGTCCGAGGCCGGTGCTGACGCCGGTGATCAGGAATGTCTTGCTCACTACGGGTGTCCCTTCGTGAATGAGTGTCAGGCCGCAGGCGTGCGTGGGCACGGCGGCATCGACCCCGCGCGTACGGCGGGGCCGTGTCTGGGTGGTGCTGGTGCTGGTGCTGGTGCTGGCGCCGGATCGCCCGGTTCGGGCGGTGGTGAGGACCCGTCGGGCGGTGGTCAGGACCCGGCGGCGGTGCCCCGGGCGGTCGCGGCGGCGGGTTCGCTGCCCCAACTGGCCAGCAGTCGCAGGCGCTCCTGGGACGGCGAGCCGGACGGCGCGCTGTAGACGACGAGCGATTGGCCCGGGTCGGCGACCGAGGTGAAGATCTCGTACTGCAGTTCCAGGTCACCGACGACGGGGTGGCGCAGGCGCTTGACGCCGGTGCTGCGTTCCTGGACGCGGTGTTCCGACCACCACGCCGGGAACTCGGGTGAACGCATCATCAGCTCACCGATCAGGGTGGCGATGCGCTGATTGCGCGGCTGGGCGGCGGCGGCCAGCCGCAACCCGTGCACGTAGTCGCGGGCGACGCGTTCCCAGTCGCACCACACCAGCCGGGCCCGCGGATCCAGCAGCGTCCAGCGCGCCATGCTGCGTTCCCGGCGCGGCAGCTCGGCCACACCGGGAAACAGCAGCGCCCACATCGTGTTCCCGCCGACGACAGTGAGGTCCCGGTCGCTGACGAAGGCGGGAGCCAGATCCATCGACTCCAACACCTGTCGCAGCGCCGGTCGGAGCCGTGACGCCTGCTCGGCCCGGTCCTTGTGCCCGGCTGCGATGCCCGCGAGGGCGAACAGGTGCCGCCGCTCGATGTCGTCGAACCGCAGCGCCTCGCAGAGGGCCTGCAGCACCTGCTCGGACGGCTGCCGGGCGCGGCCCTGTTCCAGCCGGGTGTAGTACTCGGTGCTCACCCCGGCCAGCTGCGCGACCTCACCGCGCCGCAGACCGGCGACCCGGCGACCGGCGCCGAACTCGGCCGGCAGACCGATCTCGTCCGGCGTGAGTCCAGCACGGCGGGCCCGCAGGAAGTCGCCCAAGTCGTTGTTGCCCATGCCCTCAGTCTGCTCGTCACCCCGCCGATCACCAAGGGCCTGGCTGGCCCTGCCAGTACTACACAGCGGGTCGTGCGAGGCCGCGTCCGGACGGGACGTGGCGGGTGGTCATCCCCTCCATCCGGTGTGGTGCAGCCAGCCCTCGAAGGTCATCAGGTTTGCTGACCGACGTGGGCCGGACGCTGGTGGAGCCGATCGCCGTGCTGACCGAGTGGGCTCACGAGCACGGCGCGGCTGTGGTGGAATTCCAGCAGCCCACAACGGACGACGGACGTCGGCTCGTCAGGCGGGAGTCTCCGAGAGACCGTCAGTCTGTGGTCCGCTCCGAGGAGAAGCAGTGAGGTCGGCCACCACCAGCTCGGCCGCCCGCACCGGGTCCCCGCCGGCGCGGGCCAGCAGCGCGGCCGCGGCGTAGCTTGCGTCGACCGTCTCCCGGTGGGTCACTCGCATCCTGTGCACCGAGTCGTAGCGCGGCGAGCTGAGCGCCGCGCCGATCCCGGGGCGCAGCCGCTCCAACTCCACGACGACCGCCCAGGCGTCGTCCTCCAACCGGGCCCGCCGCACCGGGTCGCAGGCCGCGATGGCCCGGTCGGTCTGGGACGCGTCGAACTCGTAGGCGTCCAGAGACGGCAGGAGCTCGGGAACGCCCAGGATCTCCGCTGCGTCCAGGGTGAAGATCTGGGACCCGTCATCGGAGTCCAGCAGGTGCGCGATCAGTGGGACGGCCCGTGGGTCGTGCCGCCTGGCCAGCCCACGCGCGCCCTCCTGCCGGACCTCGTCGTCCTCATCGGTGGTGCACTTCCACAGCGCGTCCCTGATGGCGGTCGTGTCCTGCTCCAGTTGGAACCCCAAGGCGAAGGCCGCCCAGTTGCGGACCTCGGAGTCCTGGTCCTGGGCGAGCCGGATCAGCGCCCGGACATCGGGCCCGTCGGGCAGTCCGCTGTTGAGGGTGCCGAATACCAGGGCGACCCCATGTCGCACCTCGGTGTCCTCGTGGCCGGAAAGCCCTACCAGGACGGGAACGGCGCGCGGGTCCTGCGCCGCGCCCAGGCCGATGACGAGGGCATGCAACACGCAGGCCTCGGTCTCCACCTCGGCCAGCGCCATCAGGGCGGTTGCCGCCTCGCCACGCAGGCACTCATGCGTGGCGGCCACGTCGCGCACCAGATTGCAGCCCACCTTCCGCTCCAGGACCTCGGCCGACGCCAGCAACCCCAACCCGCAGCGCAACGCGGTCTCCCCGCTCTCCCCCTCCGCCGCCTCCCGGACCAGGTTCCAGTAGGCGTGCCCGTCCTGGTCCTCCTCCGAGGTCTGCTCCAGTCGCGCCGCAGCCATCAAGCGCCCCGCCAGACCCACCGCGTTGTCCATGCGCGCATTCTTACCCGAACGGCTTGCTGCCGGGTACTGAATTCCTACGCCGGCCGGTCCCCGACCTCCAGCTGCCGCCTCGGGCCGGCACCTGCTGCCCGCCGCCGGTCACCACCGCGCCGCCCACGCAGCGTCGCCGGGCAAGAGGCACTGGCCCGGGTCTGACGGTGCATCACTTCTCGCTCGCGGGAGTCCAGGAGGGACACCACAGTTCTGTGGTGTCGGTGGCTCACGGTAGCGTGCCGGGATGGAGAAGACCGTCACCTATCTCGAGATGACCGCTCGCGAAGAGCTGAAGCCCGGACGGGTCGTGCCTGCGTTGGAAGTTCGACGCGAGGAGGGGCTGACGGCGCTGGCGCGCTCGGTGCAGGCCCGGGTCGGTGCGGCCCACGGGTGGCGCAGTTCGACGCGCTCCGACCAGGAGTGGCAGGACTTGGCGATGGCCCACCCGCGCCGCCAGTACTGGTTGATCAGGCTGGCGGGCGAGACAGCCGGGATCGTCGCGCTGGAGCCCCAGCCCGGTGGGGACGTGGAGATCCGCACCTTCGGACTCCTGCCCCAGTACGTCGGCCAGGGGCTCGGCGGGCATGCCCTCACGCTGGCGCTGCGGCAGGCCTGGGCGACCGAACCGTTGGAGGCTGCGGCCGTCCGCAGGGTGTGGCTGCACACCAGCTCCAACGATCACCCGGGCGCGCTCCTCAACTATCAGCGCCGAGGACTTCGCGTCTACCGCACCGAGGTTGAGGAGTAGCCGCGCAAGCCCGGGCCGCTCATGCGTGAGTTGGGGTTCGGTCTCGATCAGTGTGAGCCAGGAGGGTCACGTCGTGTGTGGTGTGCCCGGTGCTGCTGGGCGTCCTCGGCGACGAACACCGACCAGACCATCTGGATGGTCCTGGTGCGGGAGATAAACCGCAGTCCGTATCGGTCGGCGGCGGGTTCGGTGGTCAAGGCCAGGTCGGCTGTCCGCTCGCGGACAGCTCGGGCGGCCGCGCTGGTCGAGGGCGTCAGGGTGATCTTCCGGCCCGTGTACCGGGCGGGGAGTAGCTGGTCGACGAGCGGCACCGGAGCGGGGTGGGTGGCCACCACCGGGACGGCGGGGACCTTGTGGTCGAGATCTCGGGCGATGCCGTACAGGGGAGTCTCAAGGACGAACGCGGCAGCCAGCGCGATCCGGGTGTCCATGTAGAACTCGTTGATTCTCGCGTAGGCGTTGGCGATCACCACATGGCTGATCTCGCCCGAGCGCAGGGCGTTGC
Organism: Kitasatospora sp. NBC_01302; assembly: GCF_035976515.1. Lineage (NCBI taxonomy): Bacteria > Bacillati > Actinomycetota > Actinomycetes > Kitasatosporales > Streptomycetaceae > Kitasatospora > Kitasatospora sp. NBC_01302. The sequence continues at coordinate 304,577 of NZ_CP108404.1, read as the reverse complement.
CGGCCTGCTCGTACGTGTCGTACAGCCCCACCTGTGGTTCGCACTTGGGCGCGCCGCCGTGGAGTCGGTCCCAGAGGAAGCCGGCAGCTTCCTCACTGCTGGTGCCCTGGGGGCCGAGTGTGCCGACCAGTCGGGCAGGGCGGTGCCGGATGATCTCCCGGGTGAGCAGATCTCCTGCTCCACCGGGAAGGTCGACCCCGCCCGCCGGCCATGCTCCATGGCCGGCGGGCACCCGGTGTTCTGCGGCGAGTTGGTCGGAAGCTGCGGTGGTCACCATGGGTTCAGCCTTGGTCGATCCGGACGGAGGTGAGCCAGTGGTGGTGTCGAACGTCTCCGCCGCCGCGGATGGTCCGGGCGTAGTGGTGGGCGAGGCTTCGGGCGATCGGGCCGGGTTCGCCGGCGCCGATCGGGTGCCCGGAAACCTCGTTGACCGGGGTGATTCCGATGCCGGTGCCGGTGAGAAAGACCTCGTCGGCACAGCGTAGATCGGACACGTCCAACTCGTGTTCGGCGGTCTCGATGCCGAGATCGGCGGCGAGGGCCAGCACGGTGTCCCGAGTGATGCCGGGCAACAGGTCCGCGGTGGCGGGCGGGGTGAGCAGTCGGCCGGAACGAGCTGCGAAGACGTTCGCGGTGCTGGCCTCGCAGACCCGGCCACGGTCGTCGAGCAGGATCGCGTCGTCGTATCCGGCCGCCCTGGCCTCGTCGGCGGCAAGCGCGTTGTTGACGTACCCTCCGGTGACCTTGGCGTGGATCGGGATCGCAGCACTGCGCGGCCGCACCCAGGAGCTGACCGTGCAGCGGATGCCGCCGGGCGGGGTGTAGGCGCCCATCGGGAAGCCGGTGATCGACAGGGCGTCGGAGACGCCGCTCAGGCCGACGCCGGGCCGCGTGCCGGGTAGCAGAGCGAGCTTGTAACCGAGTGGCCGCAGGTAGGTGTCGGCGGTGGTGCCGTTGCGCCGGAGCAGCTCACAGGTGATCTCGACCAGTTCGTCGACGGTGTGCCCGGTCTCGATGCGCAGGAGGCGGCAGGAGCGCAGGAAGCGCTCGTAATGGTCGCGGACCCGGAAGAGCACCAGTTTCCCGCCATCGGCGCAGGTGTGCGCACGGATGCCCTCGAAGACCCCGGTGCCGTACTGCAGGGCCTGGGTGGTGAGCGGCAGACCGGCCTCGGCGAACGGGACGAACGCACCCTGGTGGTAGGCCATGGCGGCGATGGCGGGCCTCGCCCGGGTAGTCATCGAGTCCTCCCGGCCGCGATCTTGGCGGCGGCCGACGCCTCGGCGTCCTGGCCGCCCGCACGCAGGTCGATGACCCGGGCGGCCTTCCAGCTGACCATCGCGCCGGTGGTGGTGATGCTGCCGAGGGTGCCGGTGCCGACCTCCAGCTCGGTGCCGAGTTCGTCGCGGCACTGCTCGACCGCGCGGGCGGCGCCCTGGGCGACGGCGGCCGCGCCCGCACGGCCTGGCAGCTGGAGGGTCAGGGAGAGCCGGTCGGTACCGTCCACGCGGTCGATGGTGATCTGGTAGTCCAGGTAGCCGCGCAGATGACGCAGCAGCAGGTGCTCCAGGTCGTAGCCGGTGATCAGGTGCCCGTTGAGGACGAGTCGGTCACGGACCCGGCCGAGGGCGGCGATCGACGGAGCCGGAACGCTCTGCCCCGGACGCGGATCGGTGATCCTGACCAGGTCGCCGGTACGGTACCGGACCAGCGGCTTGGCACCCTGGTACAGGTGGGTGACGACCAGTTCTCCTTCCCGGGTGCCGTCCGCGCCGGGCTGCACCCAGCGGTCGGTCTCCGGGTCGACAACTTCGTTGTACGAGATGAGCGGAGCGGTGTACAGCCGCCCGTCGGCGGCGGCGGCGCCCATCACCGAGGCCTCCTGCGAGGCGTACAGGGCGTTGTAGGCCTGAGCCCCCCAGATCTCGCCGAGGTTGGCGATCAGGCTGGGCGAGGCGAGTTCGCCGGTGGTCATCAGGACGTCGAGGCGGAAGTCCCGGCGCGGGTCGAGCCCGGCGGCGACGGCCCGTTTGGCGAGCGTCAGTGCCATGCCAGGGGTGCAGAACAGGCCAGTGATCGGGAAGGACCGCATCACCTCCAGAGCCCGGTCGAAGCCGACCATCGGGGAGTGCGGCCACATCTTCGCCACGGCCAGGCCGAGGTTGCGGCAGACGTCGCCGAAGGTGTCCGAGAAAGCGTGCAGCTCGGTCGGCCCTGCCACCCCGATGACCTGGTCATCACCGTACTGGCGGAAGACTGTCCCGTAGTAGTGCGTGAGGACGGTGTTGTTGGCGAGCGAGTCGATATCGTCGCGCGGGCAGGGAGTGGAGCAGCCGGTGGTGCCCGTGGTCTCGTAGAAGATCCAGGCGTCGGCGAGCGGCCGGGACAGCAGGCCGTGCTGGGCGCCGCGCAGGTCGTCCTTGGTGGTGAACGGGATGCCTGCGAGGGCGCGCTCGTCCAAGGTGGTGATGGTGGACGGGTCGACTGCGGCGAGGTGGGCACGGTAGAAGGAGGAGTTCTCCTTGACGTAGCGGAGTGTCCGGCGCACCGACGTGAGCTGGTGCTCTGCCAGACCGGTCCGGTCCCACTGGCCGGCGAGGAACGAGCGGTGCTGGTCGCGGAGTTCGACGGCCGGGCCGGCCAGCTCGGGACGGTAGATCGTGAACATGGGCGTCCTGTGCGGTTGGGGGGAGCGGGGTGGGCTCAGACGAGGGCGGGTTCCGGCTCGACGAGGTCGGCCACCACCCAGTCGCTGATCGGCCGCCACTTCTCGATGGCCTGTCGGTGGAACGGGTGGACGAGGTAGCGCTCCAGCGCTTCCTGGTCCGCGAGCAGGCCGATCACCGCGAAGTCGTAGGCGATCGGCCGGGCCGAGGTGTTCCGGCCGGTCTGCCAGTGCAGCAGTTCGGGGACTTCGGCGCCGATGCGGGCGGCGATCCGCTCGGCCTCGGCCACGGCCGGGTCGTCCCAGCTGTAGTCCGGTTTGAGCTTGAACAAGGCGATGTGGCGGATCATCGATTCCTCTGGAGGGCGGGCGTCACGGCGGCGGAGGCCGACCGCCGCGACGGTCCGAGGTCAGTGCGCGCGGGCGGCGAGCAGCCCGCCGGCGTGCAGGTGGTGGACGTAGTGGTCGAGGAGCGCGGTGTCGACGGCCGGGCAGGACCGCTTCCAGTTCGGCCAGATCTGCTGGATGCGGGTCTGGTCCATGCGGGGGAAGACGGATTCCAGGAACAGCTCCTTGACGCTGATGTCCGCGTGGTTGGCGCGGGTGGCGAACAGCGGCGCGAACGGGGCGATCAACGTGTCAGGGTGTTCGCGGACGTGTTCCAGCACCAGCTGCACCCAGTCGCGGTAGGGCAGCTCCCGGATGGTGTGCCCGGCGGCGCGCAGCCGGCCGACCATGTCGCAGAGCAGTGCGGGGCGCGGATTGGTCAGGTGGAACACCCCTGCGACGTGCGGGTAGGTGGTCGCCACGCCGACGATCGCATCAGCGACGGAATCGACGGGAACCAGGTCGAACGGCAGCCGGATGGCCGGGGCGGCCCCGAGCCGGGTGATCGCGTCCAGGAGAGCGCACAGCGCGGTGTCGGTGTTCCACGCGCCGGTACGGCTGTGCCCGGTGATCTCGTACGGCCGGTAGACGGTGACCGGCAGTCCGGCCCGGGCGGCGTGTTGCAGCAGGCGTTCGGCGACCCACTTCGACTCGCCGTACCCCAGGCTGATCAGTTCGGGATGGCTCAGCGGGCTGGTCTCGGTGAACTGCCGGACGCCCGCGGCACCGCTGCCCGCCAGCACGGCGACGCTGGAGACGTGGTGCAGCGGGATGCGCCGGGCCGCGGCCAGGCCGATCAGCTCGCGGACCGCGGTCACGTTGGGGCCGCGCAGCGCGCTGTACGGGTAGATGAAGTTGACGTGGGCGGCGTTGTGCAGGACGAGGTCGATCGAGTCCGCGAGCCGTCGCCGGTCCTCCGTCGCCAGGCCCAGCCCGGCGCGGGACAGGTCGGCCGGGTGGACCTCGATCCGTTGTGGATCGGGCTGCTCGATCCCGTACCGCAGCAGGTTGGCGCGGACGCGGTCGCGCGCGTGGTCCGGGTCACCGGCCCGCACCAGGCAGTGAACGACGATGTCGGGGTGGCGCATCAGGCGCTCCAGCAGGAAGGCGCCCAGGAAGCCGGTGGCCCCGGTGAGGAGAACGCGACGCACTGGGCCGCTACCGACCGCCGGCCGGTCGAGCGGAGGCAGCGTCAGATCGAGCGAAGCCTCGGCCTCGAAATAGGCGTGCTCGGCCGGGTCGGGCACCGGAGCGGAACCGGACTCGCGGAATCCGGCCAGCGCGGCACGGTGGGCCGAGAAGGCGGGCTGGGCCAGCAGGCTGCGAAGCAGCGGTCGGAACCGGTCCGGGGGCAGATCGAGTGCGGTGAGCGTGCGGTTCACGACGTGTGCCGCAAGCAGGGAGTTCCCGCCGGCTTCGAAGAAGTGGGTGTCCGGGTGGACCGACACACCCAGGCTGTCGGCCCAGATGCGGCGCACGGGGTCGTCGTCCGCCGGTGCGCCGTCCTGCCCCGGCCTGGCGTTCGCGGGTGCCTGGAGGTCGGCCCGTAGGGCGGCGTAGTCGATCTTTCCGTTGTCGGTGAGCGGGAACCGGTCCACGGGTCTGATCGGAGTGGGGATGCTGTGCGCTGGCAGCCGCTCGGCCAGGAACATGCGCACCTGCTCCGGGTGAACGGGACGGTCCGGGCGAGCGGAGGTGACGAAGGCACTCAGCGTCCTGCTCATGTCGTCCTCCCCCCGAAGCAGGACGGCTGCCTCGGCGACGTCCGGGTGCGCTCGCATCTGCGCCTCCAGGGCGTCCAGTTCGATCCGGCATCCGCGGATCTTCACCTGGCGGTCGGACCGTCCGAGGAATTCCAGGGTTCCGTCGGGGTTCCACCGGGCCCGGTCGCCGCTGTGGTACAGCCGGACGCCGGCCCGGCCGCCGACGGCCATGGTGACGAACGCCCTCCTGGTCTCCTCCGCACGCCCCAGATAGCCCAGCGCCAGCCCGTCACCGCCGATGTACAGCTTGCCTTCCTGGCCGGGGAGCGCCGGGCTGCCGTCTTCCAGCAGGACGTGGCACTCGCTGCCCGCCACCGGCTGCCCGATGGGAACGGAAGCCGCATCCCGCGCGATGCTGCGGAGGTCATGCGTGGTGACCAGGATGCCCGCCTCGGTCACGCCGTAGCCGTGGATGAGCTGGCGCGGCGCACCGCTGTCGAGGACCGCACGGGCGAGCCCGACGGCCATGGCCTCACCACCCGTCAGCACCATCTCCAACCCTGCGAAGATGCCGGGTCGGAAGCGGACCGCGTGGTGGAACAGGCTCATGGTCAGGAAGGCGTGGCTGACCTGCTCGCGGTCCATCAGGGCCTGCAGCGCATTGGGATCGAGCAGCTCGTTGGGCCCCGCCACCACCAGGCAGCCGCCGTTGAGCAGTGTCGACCACACCTCCATCAGTGACCCGTCGAACGACAGGCCGAAGGTCTGCAGGACCCGCTTGCCCGGCCCCGCGCACCACGGAAGACCGTCGAGACCGAGCCGCGCCACCGCCTTGTGGGGCACCACCACCGCCTTCGGCCGTCCCGTGGTACCCGAGGTGAACAGGATGTACGCGGCATCCTGTGCCTGGCGCGTCCGGTCGCCCGGAGCGGGCTGCGCAAGCCCGGTCGGCCGGTGCTCAACTGCTTCGGCGAAGGGCAGCCATCGCACCGGCAGCGACTCGCAGACGGATCGGTGACCGGTCAGCAGCACAACCACGTCCGCCCCGGAGTCGACCATCATGTCGCTCATCCGTGCGGACGGGTGATGGGCATCCAGCGGGACGGCGACGGAACCCGCCTTCAGCACGCCGCACAGCGCGACCGTGGACTCCCAGGACCGGGTCCCGAGCACCCCGACCGTCATCCCGGGGCGCACACCGCGGTCCGTCAGCGCGCCGGCGACAGCGGCAGCCATGTCGTCGAGTTCCCGGTACGACAGCTCCCGCCCCCCGTCCCGTACCGCCGGCGCCCCGGGGGTCCGGGCTGCCTGCCGGGTGAGCAGCTCAGAGAGCGAAAGGTCCCCCGAATCCGGTGCGGCCGGCCGAAGAGGGGCAGCGGCTTCCACGACATTTCCCATGATGATCACTTCGGTTGACCCTGTGAGATTCCGCGCCCTTCGATGCCGGGACCGTCAGTCGATCCGCTTCCACGAGATCCAGGCGATTCTCATGATCCCGCCGCGCACCGCCGCGGTTGTTCCGCGCACCGTCTCGCAGGTGGCCTGGTAGAGGCGGTCGCCGCCGATGGCCCGAGCCTCCTGCTCGCGCTCCGAGAGCCGGGAACCGGCCGCCTCCAGGGTGCGCAGCATGTCCTCGTGCTGGGTCACGATGCTGACCGGCTCCCACAGGCCGGAGCCGGCGTTGAGGAGGTCACCCAGGCGCGGCATGATGGCCTGCCGGGAGTTCCTGAGCACCTCCGCGTCGAGTTGCTCGTGCAGGTCGTCCCGGGTCTCGGCCGGTCCGGCGACGCATACCTCGGCGGCGAACCGGCCTCCCGGCACCGTCCACGCGTGAATGCGCCGGAGCATCTCCCGCATGGCCTTCGGATCGCTCCCGCAGTCGGCCGGGGCGCCTGCCAGCACGTGCTCCAACGACTGCACCGCGACCACGGAGTCGAAGCCGGCCGTCTCGACGGGAAGGTCCCAGAAGTCGCAGTCGCTGACCTCGACGGCGGGATTGCCCAACGATTTGACATGCCCCGCCTGGGACGCTGACGTGGTGATCCCGAGAGCGTGGCCGACCTTGCGCTCGTCGACGGCGAAGGTCAGGAGACCGCCGTATCCGCAACCGATGTCGAGGACCTTTCCACCGGGCTTGAAATCCGCAAGATCGGCCATCAGGTTGAGCTTCTGCTCCTGGGCCCGGTCGAGGTCCAGGTCCAGGCAGCCCTGCCACAGCGCGGAGCTGATGGTCAGTCTCGAATCCGCCCAGACCCGGACGAATTCCGGACTGCTCTCATAGAAGTCGACGTTCGTGTCACCGGACATGGTGAACCATCCTCACTCTCGGGATGCTGGCTACGGAAAACAGCCGATCAGGACGGAAATCAGAAGAACCGCGGACTGTGCCCGACGGCGGAAAGAATGGGCGAGGAGATCCGAGGTGTGCCCGCGGCCGGGCCGCGAGCACACCTTCTCCCGGTGCTCGGATAAGGGGAGCGGCCCGGGTTCAGTGCCAGAACTCGAAGGTTCCCACGACGTCGTTGGACGTCAGGCCCGCCTCCTCGCAGGGCTTGGGGTGGGTGGTCATGACGATGCTGGTCTCCTCGAGGCTGTCACCCTGGTACGGGCCGGACAGCACCTTGCCGACGGCCCTGGTCAGGACCTCATCACCGTCGTGGTTGTCGAAGGCGAAGGCACCCTCGATGTGGCTCTTCTCGCCGGTGGACCAGATGATGTCCTGCGCCCACCTCGCGCTGTGGAAGTCCGCGGCGGTGCAGCTGGCCATCTCGTGGCCGACCTCGTGCACGGCACCGTCACCCGTCGGGGCCTCCTGGTCGTCCCCGGTGTTGCAGTTGGTCAGTACGCCGTCCACGGTCCAGTGGATCAGCTGCGGGTCATCGGTCACCTTGTCCATGACCTTGGCCTTGGCAGTTCCCCGGCAGGCAAGGTCGATGGTGCGGCTGTCGGCCTTGGGCTTCGCCTCCGCCAGGGCCGGGCCGGCGGTGAGCAGCAGCGCGATGCCGGCGGCAACCGCGACCGTACGGCCACGCAGCGTCGAACGACGCGAGCCGCCCGTACGAATTCTCGATGAGGTCTGCACCTCTCAGTTCCTTCCACTTGTCAGCTGATCGGGAAACAGGCCGCATGCGGAACGCATCGGCAACGATACGCAACCGGTCGGACATCTGTTCAGGTGCAGTAAATCCGAACGAACAGAAAAATGTCACGCACCAAAGATCGTGTTCACTCGAATGCGGGCACGGACAAGGAAGAGTCGCCAGAGAGAGGCGACAGTATTTACGTGTATATGACGATCTGAATTCTCTTGAGCCGCGGGAAAGCGCCGACTCGGACGATTCGCAACCATTCCGGTCTCTCTCAATTCATCGGCTCGGCCGCATGCTGTCGATACCATCGCGGTGACTGGCCAACCACACGTCACATGGGCGGTCGCGGGGTCCTCAACGAGAAGAGTTCACGATGCTCCTGATCGACCGCGCCACCGTGCGCAAGGTCTACCCGATGCGGGAGGCCACACAGGTCATGGCGGAGGCGATGCGCCGGTACAGCAAAAAGATGGTGGACCTGCCCCTGCGCACCATTCTTCGCCCGGAGAAGGACACCGGCCTGCTCGGCACCATGCCTGGCTTCGTTTCGGGAGAGGGGTGGGCGGGGTACGGGGTGAAGGCCATGGTGCTCAAGCCCGAGAATCCGGCCCGCGGTCTGGAACTGCACATCGGCGTCGTCCTCGTCTTCCACCCCGACACCGGCGCTCCGCTCGCGCTGATGGATGCCGGAGCAGTGACCGCCATCCGCACCGCCTCGGTCTCCGCCGCCGCCACCGATGCCCTGGCACGGCGGGATGCCGGGGATCTCGCCGTCCTCGGCTCGGGTGTCCAGGCCCGCAGCCATCTGGAGGCCATGCAGGTGGTCAGGCCACTTCGGAGAGTTCGAGTCTGGAGCCGCACCCGTGCCAACGCCGACGCGTACCGCGCATGGGCGGCCACCGAGCTCGGCATCGAGGTGGAGGTCACGGACAGCCCCGCGGAGGCCCTGGCCGGGGCGGATCTGGTGTGCACCGCGACAGCGGCCAAGGAACCCCTCGTCGAGGCCGCAGACCTTGCCCCCGGAGTGCACGTCAATGCTGTCGGTGCTTCCTTCCTGGACCACCGCGAGCTCTCCTCCGCGGCAGTGGCCAAGGCGTCCTTCTTCGTGGACAGTCGGGAATCCGCCGCAGCGGAGTCCGGTGACCTGCGAGCGCCGATCACGGAGGGGCTGATCGGACTTGACCACATTCAGGCGGAACTGGGCGAGGTGCTGCTGGGAGCCCATCCGGGACGCCGCGAGGAACGCGAGGTCACCGTCTTCAAGTCGCTCGGGCTCGGCGTGCAGGACATCATGTCCGGCTTCGCCATCGCCGAGGCAGCGGCGGCTCAGGGACTGGGCCAGTGCATCAAGCTCGACTGACTCGACGGCACCGGAATCTACGCCCCTCCGGGCAGGCCCCTGCCACCGCCCGCACTGAGCGCAACGCTCAACAACCGTGCGCGGGCACCGCGTTTTGATAGCGGCCAGTTGGGCTCGATCTGGCCGCTGTCGTTCACGCCGCACGCACTTTTGACGCTCCGGCTCACGCCGCTACCGGCACGCACTCGGCGAGCAGGCCGACGATGTCGCGCCAGGCTCGCTGCGCGTGCTGCGGGTGGTGGCCGACGCCGGGGAGCACGGTGTGGTCGACCGGCGGGTGGTGGAAGGCGTGCAGAGCTCCGCCGTAGACCACGAGGCGCCAGTCGACGCCCGCGGCCTGCAGTTCGGCGGTGAAGGCGTCCCGCCGCTCGGCGGGCATGATCGGGTCCGCCGATCCCACCCCGGCCCACACGGGGCAGCGGATGCGCGCGGCCTCGCCCGGCCGCCCCGTGGTCAGTGCGTTGACCGTCCCGATCGCGCGCAGGTCGACGCCGTCCCGCCCGAGCTCCAACGCGATGGCGCCCCCGGTGCCGTAGCCGATGGCGGCGATCCGGTCGGGGTCGGTCCGGGGTTCGGCGAGCAGTACGTCGAGCGCCGCGTGGCCGATGCCCCGCATCCGGTCGGGGTCCGCGAGCAGCGGGGTCACGTACGCCAGCATCTCCTGGGGATCGGTGAACCAGCGCCCGCCGTTGATGTCGAAGGCCAGCGCCACATAGCCCAGTTCGGCGAGGGCGTCGGCTCGGCGGCGCTGGAAGTCGTTCAGGCCCGGACCCTCGGGCCCGATCAGGACCGCGGGCCGGCGGCTGGCCCCGGCGGGGAGCGCAAGGTGCCCGATCATCGTCAGTCCGTCGGCCGGGTATTCGACCGTGCGTGTGGTGACAGTCGTCATGAGACCAGACTGTAGTGACCGTCGAGCCCGATCGGGCCGGTCTTCACCGTGGGCAGAACGGCGCGGTCGCGTACCGATGCTGGTCGGGCCGCGAGCCGGTTCGCGAGGCCCATCAGGACACGCGCGGGTCGGCCTTGACCGCGTCCAGCAGCAGCTGCGCGACGTCGACCACCTTCAGGTGCTTCTTGGCCGCGCCCGAGCCCGCGGCGGAGCCGCCGTTCGACGCCTTCTTGCCGTTCACCGAGTCGGAGAGCATCACCAGGCAGAACGGGCAGGCGGTGGAGACGATGTCGGGGTTGAGCGACAGCGCCTCGTCCACCCGCTCGGTGTTGATCCGCTTGCCGATCCGCTCCTCCATCCACATCCGCGCGCCACCGGCGCCGCAGCAGAAGCCGCGTTCCTTGTGACGGTGCATCTCCTGCTGGCGCAGCCCCGGGACCTTGTCCATGATCTCGCGCGGCGGGCTGTAGACCTTGTTGTGCCGACCCAGGTAGCAGGGGTCGTGATACGTGATCAGGCCCTCCACCGGGTTGACCGGGACCAGCTTGCCCTCGTCGATCAGGTGCTGCAGCAGCTGGGTGTGGTGGATGACCTCGAAGTGGCCGCCGAGCTGCGGGTATTCGTTCGCGATGGTGTTGAAGCAGTGCGGGCAGGTGGCCACGATCCGCTTCTTCGGCCCCTTGGCGGTCGACTCGGTCTCCAGCGCGGCGTTGAGCGTCTCGACGTTCTGCGCACCGAGCATCTGGAACAGGAACTCGTTGCCCAGGCGGCGGGCCGAGTCACCGGTGCAGGACTCCTCCTTGCCCAGGATGGCGAACCGGACCCCGGCGGTGTGCAGCAGTTCGGCGAAGGCCTTGGTGGTCTTCTTCGCCCGGTCCTCCAACGCACCGGCGCAACCGACCCAGTAGAGGTACTCGACCTCGGCCGGCTCGATGTCCTGGCCGATCACCGGCACCTCGATGCCGGTCTCCTTCTTCAGCTCCTTGACCCAGTCCAGGCGCGCCTTGGTGGCCATGCCCCACGGGTTGCCCTTGTTCTCCAGGTTCTTGAGCATCGTCCCGGCCTCGGTCGGGAACGAGGACTCGATCATCACCTGGTAGCGGCGCATGTCGACGATGTGGTCGATGTGCTCGATGTCCACCGGGCACTGCTCGACGCAGGCACCGCAGGTGGTGCAGGACCACAGCACGTCGGGGTCGATCACCCCGTTCTCCTCGGCGGTGCCGATCAGCGGACGCTCCGCCTCGGCCAGTGCCGCCGCCGGCACGTCCTTCAACTGCTCCGCGGTCGCCTTCTCGCTGCCCGAGCCCTGCCCTCCCTCCGGAGCGGTCTTGCCGCCGCCGGCCAGCAGGTACGGCGCCTTGGCGTAGGTGTGCTCGCGCAGGCTCATGATCAGCAGCTTCGGCGACAGCGGCTTGCCGGTGTTCCAGGCCGGGCACTGCGACTGGCAGCGGCCGCACTCGGTGCAGGTGGAGAAGTCGAGGATGCCCTTCCAGGAGAAGTGCTCGACCTGCGAGACGCCGAAGACGGCGTCCTCGGCCGGGTCCTCGAAGTCGATCGGCCGCCCGCCCGAGTGCATGGGCTGCAGCGCGCCGAGCGCGACCCCGCCGTCCGCCTCGCGCTTGAACCAGATGTTCGGGAAGCCCAGGAAGCGGTGCCAGGCGACGCCCATGTCGGTCTTGAGCGAGACCGTGATCATCCAGATGAAGGACGTCGCGATCTTGATCGTCGAGGTCAGGAGGACCAGGTTCTGCAGGGTGCCGGTGCTCGTTCCCCTGAAGGCGAGGACCAGGGGGTAGGACGCGAAGTGCGCGGCGTCGTAGTGGCCGATGCGGACGAGGGCTCCCTCCAGGCCGCCCAGCGTCATGTCGCAGATGCCGATGATGAGGATGACGGCCTCGACGAAGTACGCCTGGCCGAGGTTCGAGCCGGCGAAGCGTGACTTGCGGCCGGCCCGCCTCGGGTGGCTGAGCTGGCGGATGGCGATGAGCACGAGAATGCCGAGCGTCATCGTCGTGACGAGGAACTCGACGAACATCTCGTACGGCACCCAGTGGCCGATGATCGGAAGCGTCCAGTCGGCGCTGAAGAGTTGGCCGAAGGCGTTCGCCAAGGTCAGTACGAGCGAGAGGAAGGCGATGGCGATGAACCAGTGTGCTGCACCGACCACCTTCCACCGGTTCATCCGGGTGTGGCCGAGAAACTCCCGGAGCACCGTGACCGTCCGCGCGACCCGGTTGTCGGTGCGGGTGCCCGCGGGGACGTCCTGGCCGAGTCGGACGACCCGGTAGACCTGCGCGAAGGCTCGGCCGAACAGTGCCACGCCGACCACGGCGAGGACCAGCGACACGGTGATCGCGGCGAGTTGCATGAGGGCTCCTCCAACCTGCGCGAGCGGAAGCTCGATCCTACTGGCGGGTAACCTTGTGCTGATGGGCAGTCAGATTACCGAGCATGGAAGGCTTCCTGAAGATGTGCGGCTGGTGATCTGCGTCGCCGGGACCACCACGGCGCGAGGCACGGTGTGCGGGCAAGATGGTGTGCGGACTTCGGGGCATCCTTGTCCGGCCACTGGTGGCGGGCCGTCGTCTACGCTCGACCTGTTCACGTATTCCACGGGAAGGGGGGTGAGGTCCGTGCTGCACACAGACCTGGTCGAGGTGACGTCACCGGAGGAACTGGGGGAGCTGCTCGGCGAGCCGACACCGGGCGCGCTGGTCAAGGTGCGGCCGAGCCTGCACGAGCACGACCGCCAGTGGCTGGCCGCCTCGTCGCTGTGCGTGGTGGCGACTTCGGGGGCCGACGGAAGCTGCGACGCGTCACCGAAGGGCGACCCGGCCGGGTTCACGCTCGTGCTGGACGACACGACGATCGCGATCCCCGAACGTCCCGGGAACCGCCGGGCCGACGGGTTCCGCAACATCCTGGCCAATCCCCACGTGGGGCTGCTCTACCTGATCCCCGGCCGCCCCGACACGCTGCGCATCAACGGCCGCGCGCGGCTCGTGCGCGACGCGCCGTTCTTCGACGACATGGTGGTCAAGGGGAACCGTCCGCAGCTGGCCCTGCTGGTCGAGATCGACCAGGTCTTCTACCACTGCCCCAGGGCCCTGCTGCGGGGCGGAGTCTGGCAGCCGGAGACCTGGGAGCCGGACGCGGCGCCCTCCCGTGCGGTGCTCGCGAAGGCCCACGATCGCCGTCCGGAGAGTGTGGCAGAACTGGAGGCGTACTACGGCCCGCAGTACCTGGAGCGCCTGTACCAGTAAGGGCCTCCTGCACAGCTTCCCTGCATGCTGCCGAGTCGACCAGGCAACAGGAGGCCCTGGTTCCCGCCAGGAGCGGCCGAACCAGCGGCGCTTGGCCCGGGGTTGCTGCTGGGGTTGGGGCGTTGCGCCGTTCGCCGGGGCCACCGACGGGTCGTCGTACTCGCGGGAGATCACCTGGACCCGGCCCGACTCGGAAAAATCAGTTGGTGGGGTAACTGCGTTGCAAGACCATGGCCGCATGCGCATCCTCGGCCTCGTCTTCGCCGGCACGTCCACGCCCTATCGCTCGCAGATGGCCGGCTTCCTTGGCGACACCCTGTTGTTGCCCCGTGCCCAGGTGGACGGCGTTGAGGCTGACTTGTTCGAGCTGCCCGACGGATCCAGCTTCGCGGTGTCCTCGCCCGGCGGGATGGGGGATGCGCCCCGTTCTGTCGGCCTTCTCGTCGACGATCTCGCTGCTGCAGCGGTGGTCCTGCGTGAAGCAGGCGTCGAGGTGGGCCCGGTCGGCGAGAACGAGCGCGATCGGTACCTGCACTTTCGCGCTCCGGACGGCGAGCTCTACGAACTGGTGGAACGCAAGGGCGGAACCGTGTGACCTTCGGGGGGCGATCTCGGGGCAGGTCGCCGGTGGCCGGGCCTCAGCAGTAGCCGTGGAGCTTGGTGCTGCCCTTGGGGGCGAGGCTGGGCCAGGGCCGGCCGGCGCCGGCCGCGGCGGCAGAGCGCAGAAGGTCGACGAGGGTGCAACCCGGGTAGCCCTGGAAGCTCTGGTAGGCGTTGCGGTAGTAGCAGCTCCAGTAGCTCACGACCCGCCGTTGCGTGCGGGCGAAGAAGGCCGGGTTGGCCACGATGAACTCACTGTAGGCGTGGCGGAAACCGTCCCCGGGGACGCCGAGGCCGCGAAGTCCATGGGTGATGTCGACCAGGATCTCCAGGACGTACTCGCCGACGAGTTGAACGACGAACGGGATGACCCACGGGTCCGCAGAACCGAGGACCTGCGCCAAGTGGCGTTGCCTGACCCGGCCGTCGCAGTGCCGCGAATACAGGCAGTGCAGAACTCGTCGCTGACGCAACGAGAGGGCAGCAACGGCTTCCGGCGGCGGCTCGTCGTTGTAGATGCGCTCGGGGATGGCGAGTTGCTCTCCCCGCACCAGGACCGAAAACTGCCCGACCGGCCGGTGCAGAGGCGCAGGTGCGACCGCCAGAACTGCTTGAACGTCATCGGCCAGATCGGCTGGGAACGCCGCGGTCAACAGTTCACCGGGGGTGGGGAGTGGCTGCACGGTCCGAGCATACGTGCAGCCCTGTGGGCAGTCCCGGCGACCGTGAAGCGGCTGACTGCGTGGTGGGACCGGCCCGGCCCCGCGCCGCGGCGGCCGCTCTCGGCCGCCTACAGCGCCAGGAACTCCTCGGCCGCACGCTTCGGGGCAGGCGGCACGTCGGTCAACTCCGAGACGATCGAGTGGACTTCACGCCTGAGCCCGGGGGACTCGCCCCAGGAAGCAGTTGTTGATCCTAGGGCAGGGCGTCCGAGGCCGCCGCCTCGGACGCCCTGCCGCTCGCGCATCCCCCGCCGTGAACGCGCGCGGCGTGTCACCGGGCGGGCCGGGGGTGCTTGTTCTTGCTCGGCCTTGCTCGGCCTTACTCGACGACGAGGGTGACCGGGATGTTGCCGCGGGTGGCCTTGGAGTACGGGCAGTACGCGTGCGCCTGCTCGACCAGGGCCTGGCCCTGCTCGCCCTGCAGGCTGTCGGGGAGCTCGACGCGCAGCGTGACGGCGAGGCCGAAGCCGCCGTCGGTGTCCTTGCCGATGCCGACCTCGGCGGTGACCGAGGCGTCCTTGGTGTCGATCTTCGCGGCCCGGCCGACCGCGCCCAGGGCGCTGGCGAAGCAGGCCGCGTAGCCGGCGGCGAAGAGCTGCTCGGGGTTGGTGCCCTCGCCGTTGCCGCCCAGGGCCGCGGGGAACGCGAGCTGGAGGTCGAGTCGGCCGTCGGAGCTGACCGTGCGGCCCTCGCGGCCGTTGGCGGTGGCGACAGCGGTGTACAGGGCATCCATGAGGAATCGTCCTTCGTGCGTCGTCGACCACCCGGTGGGGTGCCCGGGTGGGCCGGCCGAGTGGTTCGGCCGCTCCACCAGCATGGCACACAATTAAATTGTGCGCAATCAAATGATGTGCGATCGAGTTGTATCCTTGGGGCATGGCCACTGCGAACCCGAGCACCCAGCCGCCGAACGGCGAGGATCTGCCCCCCGACCTCGACCTGTTCCAGCTCGACCTCCAGGTCTGCTTCGCCGTCCACGCAGCCGCCCGCTCCTTCGACCGGGTCTACCGCCGCCTGCTCCAGGACCTCGGCCTGACCTATCCGCAGTACCTGGTGATGCTGACGCTCTGGGAGCACGGCGACCTGCCGGTCAAGCGGCTGGGTGAACTGCTCCGGCTGGACTCCGGCACGCTCTCCCCGCTGCTGAAGCGCCTGGACGCGGCCGGCCTGGTGCAGCGCGAGCGCAGCCCTGAGGACGAGCGCTCGGTGATCGTGCGCCTCACCGCGGAGGGCACCGCGATGCGCGCCGCCGCCCAGCGGGTGCCCCGGCAGATCGCGGTCGCGAGCGGGATGACCGCGGAGCAGGGCCGCGAGCTGCGCACCCGGCTCGAGCAGCTGACCGCCACCCTGGACCTGTTCGGCACCGAGGCGGCGGTCGGCGAGGCACTCGGTGAGGACTTCGGCGAGGCCTGAGTGGGTCCGCCGCCCCGGCGCATCCCGCGGGTGTCGGGCCGCCACGGAGTCGGGCCGCTTGCGTCCGGCGACGGGGGCCGCCGCGTGCGCCTGGTGACCAGTGGCCTCCGGCGCCACGCGCGCAGCCCTGTTCACCATATGCCCCAGCAGCCGCAGTGCAGTTGGGCGCTCCCTGCCGGGCGACGGCGTTTTTCGGACGGGTTGCGCTGCCCCCGTTGACCGTCGTCGGCGTCCGGCGATTGGCTCTCCCCGAACCCACCGGCGGGGGAGCAGGGGTGGGCCGGGGACAGCCATCCGGGGAGGACCGGTCAGCGTGAAATCGATCAGCCGAACGGCACACACAAGAGGCAGACTCGCCCTCGGCGCCTGCGTGTTGGCGACTGCTGCGGCCGTCGCCGGCACTGCGGTGCCCGCCCGGGCCGCGGCTCCGGCCTGGGGCCCCACCGCCCAGGTCGACCTCGGCGCGAACGGCGTCCAGGCGGACCAGGCGTCGACCGGCCTCGGAGTCAGCGCGGACGGCCGCTACGCCCTGTTCAGCTCGTCGGCGACGAACCTGGTGCCGGACGGGGCGAACATCGGCTTCGGCCTGTACGTCCGCGACCTGCGCACCGGGCGCACCGAGCTGGTCAGCCGGGCCGACGACGGCACTGCGCTGACCGCGCTCGACGAGGTCGCGGGGATCAGCGGCGACGGCCGGTACGTTGTGTTCTCCAGCGGCGCGGCCCAGGTGGCGCCCGGGCAGCCCGCGGATGGTGCGTACAACGTCTACGTCCGCGACCGCGTCAGCGGCCGCACCCGACTCGTCAGCGCCGGGACCCCCAGCGGCGGAGCCCAGGACGACCTCGGCGCCTACCACCCGGCCATCAGCGCCGACGGTCGGAGCATCGTCTACATGTCGGTGCGCACCGACCTCGTGCCCGGTGCTCCCGTCAAGCCGGACACGCGCAACATCTACGTCACCGACCGCATCACCGGCCGCACCCGCCTGGCCTCGGTCGGCGTGGACGGGCAGGCGGCCGACAATAACTCGGACAACCCGACGATCAGTGCGGACGGCGGTACCGTCGGCTTCACCTCGAGCGCCTCGAACCTGCTCCCGCCGTCGGCCCGGACGCCGAACGCCGCCGCCTCCCCGGCCATCGGGCGTTACACCACCCTCTACACCCGCGACCTGAACCGGGGCACCACCACCCTCGCCGGCCTCGCCGCCGACGGCACGGCCGGGTCGGCGTCCCCGACCATCCGGCTCAGCCCCGACGCCCGCTACGCCGCCTACGCGCTCGGCGCGGCCCCGCTGCCGGGCGGCAAGGCCCGCACCGAGCTGTTCGTCCAGGACCTGCGGACGGGCCAGGTGAGGAGCATCCGCACCTCGACCAACCCGGCGGCGATCTGCTGGGCGGACCCCTCGGCGGCCATCAGCGCCGACGACCGGTGGGTCTACTTCTCCGGTGGCTGCTCCGACACGGTCATCCACGCCTCGCAGGCCCGTTTCGACCTCTACCGCCAGAACCTGGCGACCGGCCGCACCGAGGCCGTCAGCACGGCCCCGGACGGGTCGCAGCAGGACGGTGCCGCCTACGGGCCCTACCTCTCCGACAGCGGCAGGACGGTGGTGTTCACCGACGACAGCACCGACCTGCTGCCCACCGGCACCACCTCCAACGACTGGCACGTCTACGCCCGCACACGCGGCGAGGACTGAACAGACCTCAGGTGGGCCCGATGCGAAGGTCGGGCCCCACCGGCCTGCCGGCTCCGGCGGATCTGGCCGGGAAGCTGCCGACGTCGCCCGGTTCGGCGCTGCTCACCGGATCGTCTGTGACGTCGACACCGAGGCACACCGGAGGCGGCCGGGCTGCGGTGCCGCCCGCTCGCCGAGACGGTGCGCGACACCTGGGCCTGGCTGCAGGAACGCGGCCCGCGCGAGGAGCCCTACACCCAGGGCCTGCAGGGCGACGTGCTCGGTATCGACCCGCAGAAGGAGCGCCGGATCCTGGCGGGCGAACTCTGACGACGATCAGGCCCGGGTGTACCGGGCACAGCTGCCCATGCTGCTCGCGGCGGTCGGCTTCCGGATCCGGCCCGAGCCGTGGAACCGGACCGCCGCGCTCCCACGGGACAGCTCCCGCTCCCATGTGTACGATACGAGTACCGTACACATGGGAGATGGTCATGGTTCGAGGACAACCACGCGTGGACGCGATCCTCGCGGCTGCGACGGAGCTGCTCGCCGAGGTGGGCTACCACGCGTTGACGATGGACGCCGTCGCGGCCAGGGCGCATGCCAGCAAGACGACCATCTACCGGCGCTGGCGCAACAAGGCCGAGCTGGTCAAGGCCGCGCTCGACGCGCAGGACCAGGACTTCAACGACAGCGTCGCCGACACCGGCTCGCTGCGCGGCGATCTCGTCGCCGTCCTGCGGATGCTGCGCGTCAAGGCCGCCCAGCTGCCGCCGAAGGCGTACCACGAACTCGCCGAGGCCATGCGCGAGGACGAGGAGCTGGCCGCGTTGATCGAGGCGCACCTGGCGGACGGTGACCTCTCGCCCTGGCACGAGCCCCTGCACCGGGCGGTGGGCCGCGGCGAGGTGCCGGCCGGTGTCGACGAGGACCTCGTGCACGACGTCGCCGAGGCGATGATCCTGCGCCAACTGCACCTCGGCGAGGCCCTTGACGAGGCCTTCGTCGATCGGCTCGTGGACGACGTGCTGCTCGTCCTGCTCACCCGTGGAGGAAAGCGATCATGACTGTCGTGATAGCCGGCGCCGGCCCGACCGGGATCACGCTGGCCTGCGAACTCGCCCGTCGCGGCATTGCCTGCCGGGTGCTGGACCAGGCGCCCCGGCTGTTCGAGGGCTCGCGCGGCAAGGGCATCTCGTCGCGCACGCAAGAGGTCTTCAGCGACCTCGGCGTGCTCGACCGGATGCTCGCCGACGGCATGCCGTTCCCGAAGTTCCGCCTGTACGCCGGGCACGACGTCGTCTCCGAGCAGACCGTGAGCGAGCTGCTCGGCGTCCAACCGCTGCGGCGCAGCCCCGAGCTCCCCTATCCCGAGACCCTGCTGCTGCCGCAGTGGCGCACCGACGAGATCCTGTACGAGCGGCTGCGCGAACTCGGCGGTCAGGTCGAGTTCGGCACCGAGGTGACCGGCTTCGACCAGGACGAGGACGGCGTCACGGTGCACACCTCGGCCGGCCCGATCCGGGCCAGCCACCTGATCGGTTGCGACGGCGGTCGCAGCCGGCTGCGCAAGGCGCTCGGCGTCGGCTTCGCGGGCGAGACGCTGGAGACCGAGCGCACGATCATCGGGGACGCCCGCGTGGACGGCCTCGAAGGCGTGTTCTGCCACATGTTCACCAAGGCCGGCGACATCGGCGAGCGGTTCTCGCTGTGGAGCATGCCCGGTGGTGAGTACTACCAGTTCGTGGCCACCATGCCGACCGAGCGGACGCCGGAGCTGACGCTGGACGCGATGAACCGGCTGCTGCGCGAGCGGTCCGGCCGCGACGACCTGCACCTGCACGGGCTGCGCTGGATCTCGCTCTACCGGGTCAACGTGCGGATGGTCGACCGGTACCGGGTCGGCCGGGTGCTGCTGGCCGGCGACGCGGCGCACGTCCACTCCGGGGCCAGCGGCCAGGGGATGAACACCAGCGTGCAGGACGCCTACAACCTCGGCTGGAAGCTGGCCGCGGTGCTCTGCGGAGCGCCCGAGGAGCTGTTGGACACCTACGAGACGGAGCGGATGCCGGTGGCCGCGAACGTGCTCGGCGTCAGCACCCGGCTGCACCGGCTGAACTTCCAGCGCCCGACCGAGCCGGTCGCGGTGCACCAGCTCGACGTCAGCTACCGCGGTGGCCCGCTCGCCGTGGACGACCGGCGCACGCCCGGTCGACTGCGGGCCGGCGACCGCGCGCCGGACGGGCTGCTCGACGACGGCACCCGGCTGTTCGACGTGTTCCGCGGTACGCACTTTACGCTGCTGGCCTTCGGACGCCGCCCCGACGCCGATTTCGGCAGCGGCGTCCGGGTGCACCGGGCCGCCAAGTCCGAGGGCTACGACGTGGACGGCGACGCCCTGGTCCTGGTCCGGCCGGACGGGTACGTCGGCGTGATCTGCGACCGGGTCGAGACCGTGCGCGAGTACTTGGAGCGGGTCTCCGGCACCGCGTGAGCCGCACGGACGCCTCGCCAGGCCGCAGTTGTCGCCGCGGGACGGACAACTACCCGGTAACCCGGTTCGAGGTCGCGTGGAGGGAGCCGAGCAGGGCGAGGGCCTGGGCGCTGGAACTGCCGGGCTCCGCCTGGTAGACGATCAACTGCTGGCCGGGAGCGTCGCGGACGTCGAAGGCCTGGTAGGTGAGGATCAGCGGGCCGACCTCCGGGTGGCGCAGGTGCGTGGCCTCCTGGGTCTTGCCGCGCACGGCATGGGCGCTCCACAGACGGGTGAAGTCCGTGCTGTGCCCGGTGAGGGTGCGGACGAGTTCCCGCAGCCGGGGGCTGTCGGGGTCGAGCCCGGCCGCCTGCCGCAGGTGGCCCACGAGGGCCTGGGCGGTGTGGCCCCAGCGTTCGTAGAACTGCCGGCCCGCCGGGTCGAGGAAGGCCATCCGCGCGAGGTTGTCCACCTGGTCGAAGGGGGAGTGCAGCACCTGGGCGAGGGCGTTGGCCGCCAGCATGTCCAGGGTCCGGTTGATGACGAACGCCGGTGCGCCCGGGTAGCCGTCGAGCAGTTGGCGCAGTGCGGGGCCGACCTGGTCCGTGGTGTGGGCGAAGCGCTCGCTCGGTACCGTCCCCGCCACCTGGTGCAGGTGCGCGTGCTCGTCCGGGTCCAGTTGCAGGGCGCGGGCGAGCGCGTCGAGCACCTGGGCCGACGGGTGGCGTTCGCGGCCCTGTTCCAGGCGGGTGTAGTAGTCCGCGTTCACCCCGGCCAGGACGGCGACCTCCTCCCGGCGCAGTCCGGCGACCCGGCGTACCCCGTGGCTCGCCATGCCCGCGTCCTCGGGCCGCAGCGCTGCCCGGCGTGCGCGCAGGAACTCTCCCAGCTGATTGTCACTCACGGGTTCACCCTAGGCGGCCCGGGCGGCACCGTGCCTGGGTGCACCGCACCCGGGCAGGGCACGGCCTGGTCGTTCGTCCCTGTCCCGCCCAGACTCGGTCGGGCGCAGCGGATCCGGAGCTGGATCCGGGGCCGCGTCCGTATCCGGATCCGCATCCGCGGAACGGGGTCCGCCACCACGAACACCCGGTGCTCCACCGGGGGGAGAAGTCGTCATGACGCAGACAAGCAAGGTCGTCCTGGTCACCGGAGCGAGCAGCGGGATCGGCGAGGCCACCGCCCGCCGGCTCGCCGCCGACGGTCACCGGCTGTTCCTCGGGGCGCGGCGCACCGATCGTCTCGAGGCGCTCGCCGGGGAGCTCACCGCTGCGGGCGGCACCGCGGCGTTCCGGCGCCTGGACGTCACGGACGCCGCCGACGTCCAGGCCTTCGTGGCCGCCGCCCGTGCGTGCCACGGCAGGGTGGACGTGCTGGTCAACAACGCCGGGGTGATGCCGCTCTCGCCGCTGGAGGCGCTGAGGACCGAGGAGTGGGACCGCATGATCGACGTGAACGTGCGGGGAGTCCTGCACGGCATCGCCGCGGCGCTGCCGGTGATGCGGGCGCAGGGCGGTGGGCACTTCGTGAACATCGCGTCCGTCGGCGCGTACGAGGTCTCGCCCACCGCTGCCGTCTACTGCGCCACCAAGTTCGCGGTCCGGGCGATCTCCGAAGGGCTGCGCCAGGAGTCCACGGGGGACATCCGGGTCACTCTCGTCTCTCCCGGCGTGACCGAGTCCGAACTGGCCGAGGGGATTTCGGACCCCGTCGCCAGGGAGGCGATGAAGGCCTACCGCGCGGTGGCACTGCCCGCCGCCGCCGTCGCGCAGGCCATCGCCTACGCCGTCGCCCAGCCCCCGCAGGTCGACGTCAACGAGCTCGTGGTCCGCCCGGCGGGGAGTGCCCAGTGACCGCCGCCGATCTCCCGCCGGTCGTGGTGGTGCGCTCGGCGCCCGCGTCGGCCGGGGCCGGGCGCTGAGGCCGGCCGCGGGGAGGCCGCGGTGCCTCCCCGCGGTGGCCTGAGGACGGCTCAAAGCTGCACTGTGACTCTACTGTTACAAGCTGGAGAAAATATTCTTACTCTTTTCCCAGTGTGAGAACGTACGGTCAGCGCCATGGTGTCGAAGCCCCCTTCCAGCGCTTCTCGTCCGCTGGTGTTGCTCTCCTCAACTGTCCGCCTGGTCGGCGCGAGCGGCGTAGCCGGCGTCCTGGTGGCCGGAATGGCTCTTCCGTTCGTAGGCGGAATCGGCCTAGGCGCGAAGGACTCGGTCGACAGTTTCAACAGTCTGCCGAGCGACTTCAAGACGCCGCCGCTCTCGCAGGCCTCCACGATCTACGACGCGGACAACGGTGTGATCGCCACCGTCTACGACCGCGACCGCACGGTGGTCCCGAGCGACCAGATAGCCCCGCTGATGAAGTCGGCGCTGGTGGACATCGAGGACAACCGCTTCTACCAGCACGGTGCGATCGACCCGAAGGGCCTGCTGCGGGCGCTGGACAGCAACGCGAGCGGTGGCGGCACCCAGGGCGCGTCCACGCTGACCCAGCAGTACGTCAAGAACGTCTTCGTCGACGAGGCGGGCAACAACGCGGCGGCCGTGCAGGAGGCGCAGCGCCAGACCGTGGGCCGCAAGATCCAGGAGATGAAGTACGCGATCAGTGTCGAGCAGACCCTGACCAAGGACCAGATCCTCACCAACTACCTCAACATCACCTTCTTCGGCGAGAACGCCTACGGGGTCCAGGCGGCGGCCCAGCGGTACTTCAGTACCGACGCGAAGGACCTGACGCTCCCCGAGGCCGCCCTGCTGGCCGGTATCGAGCAGTCGCCCACCAACTACGACCCGATCGTGCACCCGGACAACGCGAAGGCCCGGCGCGACACGGTGCTGAAGAAGATGGCCCAGTACGGGACCATCACCGAGGCCGAGGCCAAGCAGGCGATCGCCACGCCGATCCAGCTGCACGTCACCTCGCCGCAGCAGGGGTGCATCACGGCCAAGGCGGGCGAGGGCTTCTTCTGCGACTACGTGAAGCAGATCATGCTCTCCGACCCGGCCTTCGGTCCCAGCGCCGCGGCGCGGCAGGCGCTGTGGAGCCGGGGCGGGCTGCAGATCCACACCACCCTCGACCCGAAGGACCAGAACGCCGTCAACCAGTCGATGGCGGACAACGCGAACGCCTCCGACAAGCCGGCGGCCGTGATGAGCGTCGTGCAGCCGGGCACCGGCAAGATCCTGGCGATGGGGCAGAGCCGGCCCTACGGGCTGGGGACCAACCAGACCACGATCAACCTGAACGTCAACAAGGCGCTGGGCGGCGGCCAGGGCTTCCCGACCGGGTCGACCTTCAAGCCGATCGTGGCGGCGGCCGCGATGGAGAGCGGCATGGGCGCCGACACGAACTTCAACGTGCCGTACAGCATGCCCTGGCCCACGATGAAGGACTGTCAGGGCAACGTGTACAAGGCGAAGGGCCAGACGGTCCACAACGACTCCACCTCGGAGGCCGGCAACATGGGCATGCCGCAGGCCCTGGCCGAGTCGATCAACACCTACTTCGCCATGCTGGAGGGCCAGACCGGTCTCTGCTCGGTGGACCAGATGGCCAACCGGCTCGGCATCACCCAGCAGGCCGGCGGCGACAAGCTGCAGGTGGTCCCCTCGATGACGCTGGGCGTCAACTCCCTGACGCCGCTGCAGATGGCCGGCGTGTACGCCACCTTCGCCGCCCACGGCACCTTCTGCGCGCCGACCGCGATCAGCTCGGTGACCGGCCCGGACGGCAAGGACGTGTCGGTCCCGTCGGGCAACTGCTCCCAGGTCATGTCGCCGACCACCGCCGACACGATCACCGCGATGCTGCAGGGCGTGGTGCAGGACGGCGGCACCGCCAGCGGTCAGGGCCTGGCCGGCCGCCCCTCCGCCGGCAAGACCGGTACCACCAACCAGGCCGAGCAGGCCTGGTTCATCGGCTACACCCCGGACCTGGTGGGTGCCACCGTGGTCGCCGACACCGGCAACCAGGAGCCGCTGCAGGGGCAGAACTTCGGCAGCGGCCCGATCGAGACCGCGTTCGGCGCCCAGGTGGCGGGCCCGGTCTGGCACGAGGCGATGCAGGCCATCACGGCCGGCACCCCGGTCAACGACTTCCCCGACATCCAGCTGCCCAGCGCACCGCCGCAGGACAACTCCAACGGTCCGACCGACGGCGCCTCGCCCACCGACGGTGCCTCCCCGACCGACGGGGCCGCCGGCGGCCAGTGACGCGGTCGAGCGGCACCGCCGCCGTGCTGCGCCGATCCCCCGGCCGGGGGATCGGCGCATGCGGCCGATCCGCCAGGATCCGCGAGAGGGGCCCCGGTCGCCCGGTCGTGCAACTCCTGCGGGAGAGGTGACTGTTCGGGCAGCGCGCGTGGCCCGCTGTCCGCCCTCCCCGCCCTTCCCCCGCGGCGGTCGCCGGGGCAGAGTCGTGTGTCGAGGCGATGCAGCAGGTCTCATGCGAGGGGATCTTCCATGCGGCGCACCACCGTGTCCCGATCGAACACCGGCTCCGACCGTGAACGGGTCGGGCCGGGTGCGCCCGTGCGCGGTTCCGGAACGCGCTCCTCCGGCGCGGCCCCGGTCGCAGGCGGCAGGCCGCTGCCGGGTTCGCCGGCCGCCCTGCAGCGGGCGGTCGGGAACGCTGCCGTCGCACGGATGATCGAGCGCGAGCGGGGCCGGGAGGGCGCCGGCCACGCCGCCGTGCAGGCCTTCGGGGGCGGCGGCGCGAGCGGGCCCGACGTCGTGCGGGAGGCTGCGGCAACGGCCGGGCGCGGCGGCAGCCGACTGCCGGCCGGCGTGCGGACGACGATGGAGAACGCCTTCGGCACCAGGCTCGACCACATCAGGGTCTCGGTCGACGAGCAGGCCACCGCGAGCATCGACGCCAGGGCGTACACCGTCGGCGACAACATCGTCGTGCAGAGCGCGAGCGTCCTGCGCGACGTGGAGACGATGGCCCACGAGATCCACCACACCACCCAGCACGACGCCCCCACCGGCCTCAGCGATCCCGACGACCGGTGGGAGCGCGAGGCGTCCGCCGTCGGGGCCCGGGTCGCCCGCGGCGAGCGCGTCCACCGCTGCGCCGACGACGACGAGGAGCACCGGGGCGGCGCCGTGCACCGCAGCGCGGTCCAGCGCCGCGTCGGCTTCGAGTTCGAGTCGCAGTGGCGGGTGCGCGACCACAACAACCTGACCGCGGAGGACGACCAGCGGCACCTCGACGAGGTCGCCCAGCGCGACGCCCAGATCGGCGTGCAGGTCCTGGTGCGGATGGCCGACCGGCGGCAGAACAGCGACCTCCTGGACGAGACGGAACGGGCCAAGGCCGGCGAGGAGTTGCAGAACGCCTGGCTCACCGCCCTGCCGGGCAGTCCGGTGCGGTACCAGGCCACGGAGGAGGGCAGGGCCCGGCTCGCCCGGGCACGGCAGGACGACCCTGGCTCGTACGCGCGGCACGTGGATCTCGCGACCCTGTCACTGCTCCAGAACGGCCGGATCCGGGAGACCCCCATCCCCGGCCGCGACGTCCCCAAGATGGGCACGGTCGGTGGCGGCGCGGGCTACCGGCTCACCTCGGACGTCAGCCCGACGGGCGGCTCGGCCCTGGAATGGGTGACCGATCCGCTCACGACGAAGGACGAACTCCTGCAGGTGATGGCCGAGATCACCCAGGTGTCGGGCGCGCTGGACGCCCGCAAGGACCAGGCGTCCTTCCCGCTCCAGGAGGTGGACCTGGGCGGTTTCAGGGCGGCCCCCGGGATCATGGTCTTCCCGCTGGACGGCGCGCTCGTCTACGCGCCGCAGATGACCGGCGGGTTCAAGCTGGACGAGCTGCCCCGGCTGGTGGAGTACCTCCAAGCGCCGGACAAGCGCCCCACGTTCACCACCCCCGCCGCCTTCGAGCAGCGCAAGGAGGCCAAGCAGGATCTGCACCAGGACAGCATCCGGATGGCCGACGGCATCCGTCGGGCGGCCGAGGCCCGGGCCAAGCGCCTGCCCGAGGAGATCACCGGCGGCGCGGACACGGACGGGCTGGTCGGCCTGGCCACCCTGATCGGCAGCTATCTGACGTACGGCGCCGAGCTGGGGAACCGGGCGAACTCGAAGTCGATCGCGGGCGGTCTGATGTCCCGCACCTCCTTCGCCCACAACTTCACGCTGCTGCCCCGCCCGATGCGGGTCTACTACCGCGAACACCCGGACGAGTTCGCCGCGTTCGTCCTGGAGGCGGCCGGTCTCAGCCCGACCGACGAGCAGGCCCTGGTGTACCCGAGGAGCGTCGAGCACGGGGACGCCGGTCACCGCGTCGAGCGGCAGATCCCGCTGACCCGCCATCAGTGGCTCAAGGGCATGCCGGCCGGCAAGGACCTGCTGCGGAACTACAAGCACCTGAACGAGGCGGAGAAGATCCAGGCCAACGAGGCGGACTGGAGCCACATCCACGGCTCGCTCGGCGCCCTGGGCTCGGTGGACGACAAGGTGGGCACGCCCGGCAGGGAGGAGGTCGCCCTGGTGGCCGAGCTGCGCCGGATGAAGGACGGCCTGCGCACCGCCGACCTCACGCCCCTGGCCGTCGCCGCCTTCGAGCTGGTCCAGCGCCTGAACGAGGGCAGGAGCCTCAAGTACGAGAAGAAGAAGCGATAGCGGCCCGCCGCTGGGTCGGTGACGTCTCGTCAGCTCGCCTGCTGGGGCCAGGGGTTGAGGGTCAGGATCAGCCGATTGCGGGTGAAACCGGGTGATCCCGGCGTCCCCACGAGCACCTTGTCCGTCCGGCGTCGGGCCCTGGGCCGGTGGAAGGCCGACCTGACCGCGCCCGGGCCCCTCGGCTCGTAGAGCACGGCCGGCGGATCGGAGGGTGGCCGTCCGGGGCGATGGGTGGTCGTCGCGGCACGGCCGCCCTGGCGGTGCGGGCTGTCGGCAACGGCCGGGCCGGTCATGCGCTTTGCGTGCGTGACGAGTGCGGAGCTGTTCACGGGTGTGGCCTTCCTTCTCCTGGCGAGCGCAACTCGGCTCGGGCGACTGGTGTCATGGCTTCGGGACGCCCTCCTGGAGTTCGGGAGGCGTCGGCGGAGTAAAGTGTTCGGGCAACGCCTTGAGGTGGCACCCGTTCCGGGCGCAGGCGGTGGTCACGTCGGCAGGTGGTGCGCACTGCAGGTTCCGCTGGATGTGCAGTCGACCAGTCCCCGTTGTCTGGCCGCTCGCCCAGTCGGCGCCGCCGGTCGGGTCGCCGTCCGGTTGCGGTGAGTCTCGATCGTGCATACCCCAGGCGGACCTTGTCAAGGATATTTGACGCTGGCGAACGCCTTGGTGATCGACCGTCAAGTATTCTGGATGTGTACGCTGCGCGCCCCACATCCGTGAAGGAGACACAAGACAGATGGCCGAGGACAGCATGGCCTACCAGACGACCATCGCGGAGCGGCTGGACCACCTCATGCGGACCGGCCATCCCGAGGGGACCGGGCCGCAGAGCTACGAGGCCGTCGCGCTGGCGAGCCAGGAGCACGCGAGGCTCCACGGCGGTCCGACCGTCAGTCGTCAGACGGTCTTCAACCTTCGCAACGGCAAGCTCGCGAATCCGAGCATCAACAGTCTCCAGGCCCTCGCCAACGTCTACGGCGTCTCGGTCGAGCACTTCCTCAAGAACGGTCCCCTCACGGACGACACCCGCAGCCGGGCCGCCGACCTGGACCCGCCGGCGCCCGGCGCACCGGCCGTCCTCGGGCGGCTGGACACCCTGCTCGGCGCACTGCAGCCCGAGGACCCCACCGCGCCACGCACCGACCAGGACCGCGCCGCCATCATCGCCACCTGGGGCGGCCGCATCACCGGCGAGCACCTCGCCGTGCTGCGCTCCGGCCGGTGGGACGAACGGCTCCGCGCACCCCTGCGCGACTTCGCCGAGCACATCGGCATCCCGTCCGACTACTTCGTCGACGACGAGACGGCCGCCGCCGCCTCGCCCGACCTGGGCGTCCTGACCGCCCTCAAGCAGTTCGGCGCCCGGAGCATCGCGATGCGCCGCGTCGCCGAACTCCCGGACGACGCACTGCAGGCACTGGTCCCGGTGCTCGAGCACCTCAGCCGACAGGGGCCCCGTCAGCGGATGTGACGGACCGCCCGGCGCCGGGCACAGGGGTTCGCATAGGCTCCGTGCTGCGCCCCGGATCCCGCGGTCGGCTGTGCCGGGCCGCGCCAACGGCCGGGGGTCGGTATGGAGTTTGTTCGCTGGACGGACGCTGACGGTTTAAGGGGACCGGAGATGGACGGCACGGAGCTGCGAAGGCGCTGCACCGAGGCAGTGGCTCAGATCAGGATCCCGAGCCCGTTCGACATCAACGCGTTGGTCGACGCCGTCGAGGGCCGGCGCGAGCGGGAGATCTCCCTCGTGGCCATGCCGCTGCCCGTGCAGCCGGGCAGCCCCTGCGGGCTGTGGGTGGCCACCGACCAGGTCGACTACATCCTGTACCACCGGGACACCAGCAAGGCCCACCAGGAGCACATCGTCATGCACGAGCTCGGGCACATGCTGCTGGGGCACGGATCCACCGACGCCGATCAGGACGAGGCCGCGAAGCTGCTGATGCCCAACCTCAAGCCGGAGTTCGTCCGGGCCGTGCTCGCCCGCTCCCTCTACACCAGCGAGGAGGAGCAGGCCGCCGAGCTCGTCGCCTCGCTGCTTCCCCTCCAGGCCCGCCGCAGCGGCGGGCCCGCACCGCAGCGGCCGGTCAGCCCCGGCGTGGCGAACCTCGTCCACCACCTCGGCGCTGCCCTGGAGCGCAACTCACGAAGGACCTGACCCTGTGCTGCTGCTCACCGTCGTCTACGGCGTCCTGTCGGTCATCACCTGGGCGGCCTTCGTCTACAAGGTCCGCGACCTGATCGGCAATTGGCGCAACCGCGAACTGCAACTGCTGTGCCTGGCGATCGCCACCTTCGCCGCACCGTTCGTCCTGGCCTCGCCGCACGTCTACATCCTGATCGACCGCGTGATCGGGACGCCCAACATCGCCTCGCTGATCATCTACATCTGCGTGGCGATCTGCCTGACCTCCTTCGTCGCCCTGCTGGTCTCCTGGTCCTCCGCCCAGGCCAGGCTCCGGGCCCGGCACTGGGTCGGACTGGGCTACGCGCTGGCGACGCTCGCCGTCATGACGATCTTCTTCTTCCTGGGGGACACCGGCTCCGTCGAGCACCCCATCGACTTCGACGTCACCTTCGAAGCAGTCCGCTACGTCGACGTGTTCCTGCTCAGCTACCAGCTGCTGTTCACCCTCGCGATGGGCATGCTCGTCGTGCTGTGCCGACGCTACGCCGCCATGGTCGACCGCCCCTGGACACGACGCGGCCTCAGGATCGTCACCGCCGGCGCCTGGTTCGGCCTCGGCTACTGCGTGCCCAAGGTCGTCAACATGGTCTGGGACCTGTTCGGCTTCTCCCCGCTGCACGTCGTCAGCAGCATCGTCGCACCGCTCTCCGCCAGCGTCTCCGCGGCACTCTTCAGCCTGGGCTTCACCATGCCCGCCTGGGGCGCCGGCGTCAGCCAACTGCGGGACCTCACCGCCGTCTACCGCTCCTACCAGCGCCTCTACCCGCTGTGGCGGGACCTCGCGGTCGCCTTCCCCGAGCTCGTGCTGATGTTCGCACCGACCGAGCGCACGAACCGCTGGTCGCTGCGCACCGCGCACCGCATCTTCGGCCGCCAGGTCATCGAGCTGTGCGACGGCAGCATCGCGCTGCGGCCGCACCACGGCCCCGAGGACGGCCTCGACTCGGTCCCCACCCTCAGGGACCTGGAACTCCTCGTCACCCGCCAGCAGGTGGAGATCCGCGACATCCAGCTCCGGCTGCGCCCGCACTACACCGAAGCGGTCGCCGCCGCGGCCCGCGAGCAGGCACAGCTCCACCGACTCGCGGCGAAGGACGTCGAAGCCGTCGTCGAGGCGACCCAACTGGCCGTCGCCCTCCACGCGCACAACGCCGGCATCCCGCTGCCGGCCCTCGCCGTCCAGGGGATCGACGACCCGGCCGGCGGAGACCGCGCCGAAGAACTCGCCTGGCTCGTCAAGGTCGCCGCGGCCTACGGCAGCTCGCCCGTGGTGGCCGACGTCAGGACACGCTTCGCCGGCTCCGACACCGGGGTGTCGGCATGACGGGGCCCGGGCCGGGTGCCGAGGCGCCCGAGCTCTTCGACACCGCGCTGCTGCACGACCCGCACGGCGGCTACGGCCGGCTGCGTGCCCAGGGCCCGGCCCTGCGCACGACGACACCCGACGGGGCCCCGGTCTGGCTGGTCACCCGCCACGCGGACGTGCGGGCCGGGCTCACCGACCCGCGGCTGTCCCTGAACAAGGCCACGGCCACCAGCAGCGGGCAGCACGGCGCCTCCATGCCCGCCGAACTCGACGCGCACCTGCTGAACATGGACCCGCCCGACCACAACCGGCTGCGCCGCCTGGTCGCCCCCGCCTTCACCCCGCGCAACATCGCCCGGCTGCGCCCGGCCGTCCAACAGCGCACCGACGCACTCCTCGACACCTTCCACCACGGCTCGGCCGACGTCATGGCGGACCTGGCGACACCGCTGGCACTCGCGGTCATCTGCGACGTGCTGGGCATCGCCGAGCAGGACCGACGCGACTTCCGTACCTGGACGAACGCGCTGCGCTCCCCGGCCCCGGACGCGGCACGCGCCTCCCGCCAGGCGCTCAAGGACATGCACACCTTCCTGGTCGCGCTGATCACCCACAAGCGCTCCCACCCGGGCGACGACCTGCTCACCCAGATGATCTCCGCGCGCGACCACGACGACCGGCTCTCGGAAGCGGAACTGGTCGCGATGTCCTTCCTGCTGCTGTTCGCCGGCTACGACAACAGCGCCAACCTGATCGGCACCACCGTCCTGGCCCTGCTCACCCACCCCGACCAACTGGACTCCCTGCGCTCCGGCACCCTCGACATCGCCCGGGTGGTGGAGGAGGTCCTGCGCTGGAACGGCCCGTCCATGCTGGCCTCCAGGCGGTTCGCCCGTGAACCCGTCCAGATCGGTGACGCCCGGATCGCCGCCGGAGAACGCATCTGGATGTCCCTGGCGTCCGCGAACCGGGACCCGCAGGCCTTCGGCGACCCCGAGCAGTTCAACGCCGACCGACCGGAGAACAGCCACCTCGGCTTCGGCCACGGCATCCACTTCTGCCTGGGCGCCGCCCTCGCCCGCCTGGAGGTCGAAACCGCCGTCCTCACCCTCCTGCGCCGCTACCCCTCGCTGCGCCTGGCCGGCCCCGCCACCGAGCCCACCTGGTGCGACTCCTTCCGCAACCGGGGCCTGCTCCACCTACCGGTCACCTGGGCGTAGGGGGAGCGATCCGGGCAGCGGGACCCGGTGATTTGCGTAGTCGGAGCCCGTAGTTCTACCGATGCCCCCGGGCCCCGCCGCCGGGGAGAATCGCCCGCGGCGACAGGAGCCGAGGCCGATGCGAGAGGAACCGTGTGATGGGCTGTGTGGGTCGTGCGATCGGCTTCGTCCTGCTGGTCACGGTCGTCGGCACGGTAGCCATGATCGTGTGGTGGAAGTCGGGCGACCAGTCGGGCATGCTGAGCCACGCTCAGCTCCAGGCGCTGAGACTGTCCGGCACCTGGAGGAACAAGGACGGCGCAACCATCACCTTCACCAGCCAGCCGACCGCCGCCGACGGTGCCCAGGGCAGCGCCACCTTCAGCAACGTCCTGCACTTCTTCACCTACGGGCAGGGCACACCACCGATGTCGGGCACGGGACACTGGCAGCTGGGCAAGGTGTGGTACGGGCCCACCGGCGTGCTCATCAGCTTCAAGGACAGCGCATCGCAGCAGAACTCCCCGACCTCGGTGGTCCTGCTCGCCGAAGGCAGTCCGACCTCTCCCACGCTGATCTGCGACAGCAGGAAGTCGACTCCCGCCTGCGATTTCACCAAGGTCTCCTGAACCTCGGCCCCGGCAGAGCGTCAGGTGCCCGCCGGTCCGCGGACGGGCGCCGCACGTAGCCTGACGATCGCGACGCTGAACACCCGCGGGACCCCGCTGCTGGGCACCCACCGGGCCGAGCGGTCCGCGGCCGTCGGCGCGGAGTTCGAGCACTCGCCCGTCGAGGTCGTCGGCTTCCCAGAGGTCCACACCTACCAGCATGTGCGGCAGCCCAGGGCCGCTCTGCCCGCGTTCCCGCACGTGGCGTACGCCCGCACGCCGGTCGGGCCCGCCCACGTTCCACCCCGCGTACCTCGGCCCCGGGCAGGCACCGCACTGCGTCGACTTCATCCTGGCCGGCGAGGACATCACGGCCACGCACGCGGAGCTGATCCTCGACCAGCAGATCGCGATGCCCTCCGGCCGCGGCTTCGTCTCCGACCACCTCGGCCTGCGCGCGGACCTGCTGAAGACGTGGAGGCGGACGCCGTCGACCTTCACGGCTTCCTTGTGCGGGATCCGAACGCCCCGGATCCCGCGGAGAAGGAGGCGGCACTCAGGGCAGCCGTGGCGGCCATGGGCCCGCCGCGTGCCTACCTGCTCGGCGCCGACGGCACGTTGGTCGAACGAGAAGCACCTGGGGGTGGGTTCTCGGCGGCTTGACGAGGGCCCACCGCTTGTTCGCGCTCCCGGTTACTGGATCTTCGCGGGCCCGAGCGGCCTCCAGGCGCACCCGGCGACTGCGAGCATGACCACAGCGGCCACCCAGAACGGAGTGGTGAGTCCCAGACTCTGGGCGAGAAACCCGCCGGCGATGGTCCCGATGGCGGCTCCGCCGAGGTCACACAGGATCCGGACGCTGCCGACGCGTCCACGCAACTGGTCCGGGACAGTCTGCTGGTAGAGCGTCGAGGCGACCGAGCCCCACACCATGGTGTGGATGCCGAAGAGGATGAGTACGGGGGCGGCGATCCACACATGCGTCGTCGCGGCGAGCGCGGCATGCGTGAACGCCTCGATGAACAGCCCTGCGCGCAGCAAGGTGGCGGCTCGGTAGCGCTGTTTGAGGTAGCGGACCGAGAGGGTGCCGAGGGTGCCGCCGATGGCGAAGGTGGTCAGCAGCAGGCCGTACCCGAGGCCGGTCACACCCAGACGTTCGCGAACGTAGAGGACGAACACCGAGAATGCGGCGCAGAAGACCGCGTTGCCGATGCCCATGCTGAGCGAGACGGTTCGCAGTACGCGGTGGCGGGCGAGCCAGCGTGCCCCGGTCGTCACATCCCTGCGAAGCGGGCTGCGAGCTGAGCTGGTGGCCGGAGGCGGGGTGGTCCGGACAGGGCGGAGAGTCGCTGTCAGCGCGGCGGCGACAGCGAAGGTCAATGCGTCGGTGGCGAACGGCGCCCCCACGGCGAGGGCGAAGAGCCAGGCGCCGAGCGGTTTGGCCATGAACTGGTTGCCGATGGTGAAGGTGAGGGAGAGTCGGGCGTTGGCTTCGGCAAGCCTCTCCTGGGCGACGACGGCCGGCAGCAGCGCTCCGCTGGCGGTGTCGGCGAGGGTGTCGGCTGTGCCGAGAGCGAAGAAGACGGCGTAGATGAGCGGGAGACTCACCGCGCCGAGTGCCGCGGCGGCGGCCAGCGCGCCGAGCGAGACCGCGCGCGCCAGGTTGACGGCGACGATCAGCCTGCGTCGGTCCAGCCGGTCGACGAAGACTCCGCTGACCAGGCCGAACAGTAGCCAGGGCACCTGCTGGCTGAACGCCGCGACGGCGACGGGCACAGGCTCACGGGTGATCGAGGCGACAATCATCGGGCCGGCAGCGAGAGTGATGCCGTCGCCGACGGTGGAGATGGCTGATGCGGCACAGAGCGTGCGGAATCCCGCGCCGAGCGGCGCGGTGTTTCGGGCAGACAAGGATGGCTCCTCGGTGGGAGAGAACGGTCGGAAGGTCCGAACCCGTCTCGCCGAAGGAGCTACGGCGCAGATCGATGGTCTGCGAACGGGCGCGATCAGCGCGCCCGCAGCTCCCGGGACGAGGCGGTAACCGTGTCCAAGCCGAGGCGCATGCCACATCCCCATCTCTCGATCGGTATCTGCAGGCACGTTACCGGGCCGCGTAGCCACGACGCCATGGGTTTTTGCGCCGTGCGCGGCCCGAATGGTCGTCAGGAGGCCTCAGGGGCACCGCCGGGGCCGATGATGATCCAGTGTCCGCCACCGCCGCCTGAGCGCGGAGGCCACCCCCCGCCGGGATGACCCCGAGTCAGGGAGGGTTGTGTGCTGATCGCTTCCGCGCTGCCTTGGCGGGTCCAGGTGGGTCGAGTGCGTGGAGAGGACCACGTCCGCGAGCACGTCGTCCACCACTTCGGCGACGAGCTCAGCGCCGAGCAGTTCGCCGGCGCGCTGTCGAACGCCGAGGCGGCGTAGGTGTCTTGAGGTCCGGCCCGTGTCGTGGCCTTCGCAGCTGCCCGGCCTCGCCCCTCCTGCGCCCGAGGGCGCGGCAGCCTGCGCCGGTCGGTCGGTCGGTCGGTCGGTCGGCCCGGCCCGGCCCGGCGCTCAGCGTCGAGGCGTGAGTGCGGCAGGCCCGGTGGCCGCGTTCTGTGACGCCGTATCGATCACTTCGTCAAGGACGTCGCGCGAGCGGACCAGTTCGACGATCATGCGGTCGATGCGGTCGCGCTCCGCCGCCAGCTCGTCGACCAGCTGCGGGGTGGCGACCTCGTTCGGGCGACCGTCCGTATCCCTCATGCAGGGCAGCAGTTGGGCGATCTTCTTGCTGTTCAGGCCCGCGGCGTAGAGCGTCTGGATGCGTACGACGCGGTCGACCGCCCACTCGCCGTAGTTCCGGTGGCCGCCGGGGGTGCGCTCCGCCCGCAGCAGTCCTTGCGCCTCGTAGTACCGCAGCGAACGCTCGCTCACCCCGCTGCGCCGCGCCAGCTCACCGATCCGCATTCCCATCCCCACCCCGTGTGACGACGACTTGAACCTGACACCGATGGCAACTTCTACCATGCCGGCATGACGAGCACACCGTTTCGGGAGGAGACGTCGATGAGTGAGCTGACCGGCAAGGTGGCGCTGGTGACCGGGGGCAGCCGCGGCATCGGCGCGGCGACAGCCAAGCGGCTGGCCGACGCGGGGGCAGCGGTGGCGCTGACCTATGTCGAGGCCGCGGACCAGGCGCGCGAGGTCGCCGAGCAGATCGAGGCGGCCGGCGGCCGGGCCGCGATCATCCAGGCCGACCTGACCCGGCCGGACGCCGCGGCGCAGGCGGTGGAGCAGACGGTCCGGGAGCTGGGCCGCATCGACATCCTGGTGAACAACGCGGGCTTCCTCACCTACGGTCCGCTGGCCGAGGTGTCCGCCACGGAACTGGACCGGGTGCTCGCCGTGGACGTCCGGTCGGTGTTCCTGGCCGCTCAGGCCGCCGCCCGTCACATGGGGGACGGCGGGCGGATCATCAGCATCGGGTCGTGCTTCAACGGGCGGGTTCCCGGCTCGAACTTCGTCCTGCAGGCGATGGCCAAGTCCGCGCTCGTCGGGCTGACCAAGGGCCTCGCCCGGGAACTGGGGCCGCGCGGGATCACCGCCACCATCGTGGATCCGGGCCCGATCGACACCGACATGAACCGGGCCGACGGCGGGACCGCCGATTTCCAGCGCTCCCTCACCGCGCTGGGGCGTTACGGCGAGGCCGAGGACATCGCCGCCGCGGTGACCTACCTGGCGGGCCCCGGGGGCCGCTACGTCACCGGCACCGCCCTCGCCGTGGACGGCGGGTACACGGTCTGACGGCGCCTCGTCCCTGCCCCCGTCCCCGTCCCCGTGCCCTCGCACCCGACCGGCCGCGAGGGGACGGGGACATCGTCGTGCTCCTGGCCCACTGGATGGAGCCGCACCCCGCGGCCTCACCTCCGCCGCACCGGATGCCCGAACCGTCAGGCGGCAGCGGCCAACCACGCCCGGGGCGCGCGCTGGTGGCCCCACCTGGCCCGGAACACCGCGCGCAGTCGCTCGGTCCCCGGCTCGACGCCATCGCCGCGTTCCGTAGGGTGGGCCGTTCGGAGGATCAGACGGCACGAGGGGTGGGCACGCGTTCGATGAGGTTTTCCAGGACGTGGGACGGTTGGCGAGTCCCGGCGCGGTCGCTGCGGCGGGCGTGGCGGGCGTGGCGGGCGTTGTACCGACGGTGGCCGCGGCGGCGGATCCTGCTCCTGATCGCGCTGGCCCTGGTGGCCGCGCTGCTGCTGCCGGTGGCCGGGATCGGCATCGCCCTGCGCCTGGAGGCCGGCGGCACCCCGGCGCCGCAGGCCCGCACCCGCGGGCAGGACGCCGCCTGGCTCGGTCACGCCTGGGTGGACGGCAGCAAGGGCCCGGCCGACCTGGCCGGCCTGCCGCAGCTGGTCCGCGGCGGGATGCGCGACCTCTACGTGCACGCGGGGCCGCTGAACGACGACGGTACGCTGCCCGCTTCCCGCTACCCCCGGGCGGGCGAACTGCTGGACGCCACACACCGCGTGCTGCCCGGGGTGCGGGTGCAGGCCTGGCTGGGCGACCTGGTGGAGCCGGAGGAGCACGGGCTGCACCTGGACGACCCTGCGGTGCGCCGGCGGATCACCGACTCGGCCGCACAGGTACTGGACGCGGGCTTCGCCGGGGTGCACCTGGACCTGGAGCCGGTGCACTCGGGCGACGCCGGCTACCTCGCGCTGCTCGGCCAGGTGCACACGCTGACTGCCGCCCGGGGCGCGCTGCTGTCGGTGGCCACCCCGCAACTGGACCCGCTGCCCGCGCTGCACACCGTGGCGGGCGTGCTGGCCGGGCACCCCAAGTGGTGGTCGCAGGACTACTTCGGGCAGGTGGCCCGCCGGGTGGACCAGGTGGCGGTGATGTCCTACGACACGGCGATGCCGCTGCCCTCGCTCTACACCGGCTACGTCGCCCAGCAGACCGCGCTGGCCCTGGAAGCCACCCCGGACCCGGTCGAGCTGCTGATGGGCCTGCCCGCCTACGATGCCGAGGAGATGGGCCACCACGGCTCCGCCGAAACGGTCCCGGCCGCGATCCGCGGGGTGCGCCTGGCACTCGGCCGC
Source organism: Kitasatospora sp. NBC_01302 (assembly GCF_035976515.1). Lineage (NCBI taxonomy): Bacteria > Bacillati > Actinomycetota > Actinomycetes > Kitasatosporales > Streptomycetaceae > Kitasatospora > Kitasatospora sp. NBC_01302. Next base: position 267,306 of record NZ_CP108404.1, on the reverse strand, counting down.
CACGCGCCGACCCGCGCGGCCTTCGGGGTCGCGGTGTACGCGGACTTCACCGCCACGCCGGCCGACTGGGCGTCCTACCGGCAGGACTGGTGCGGCGTGGAGTGAACCCCGCGCGGCAGAGGAGCCCCTGCGGCACCCTGCTGCGCGCCGCAGCCGCATCTGTGCCTTGTCCGCAACTCGTGCGGGTGAGATGCCGTGTTATCGCCCCGGGGGCGCCGATCAGCCTGCAGAATATCCGGGTCCGTAGATCGTGCACACCGAAGGATCACCATGGCGGAAGAGCTGTACGCGACACTGAAGACCAACAAGGGGGACATCGTGATCCGGCTGCTGCCGAACCACGCCCCGAAGACGGTGAAGAACTTCGTGGAGCTGGCGAAGGGCGACCGCGAATGGGTCGACCCGAGCACCGGGCAGCGGAGCACCGAGCCGCTGTACGACGGGACGGTGTTCCACCGGGTCATCGAGGGTTTCATGATCCAGGGCGGCGACCCCCTGGGCAACGGGACGGGCGGCCCCGGGTACAAGTTCGCCGACGAGTTCCACCCGGACCTGGCGTTCACCAAGCCCTACCTGCTGGCGATGGCCAACGCCGGGCCGGGGACCAACGGGTCCCAGTTCTTCATCACGCTCGGGGCGACCACGTGGCTCACCGGCAAGCACACCATCTTCGGTGAAGTGGCCGACGAGGCCAGCAAGAAGGTCGTCGACGCCATCGGCACGACGGAGACCAACCCCCGCAACGACCGCCCGGTGCAGGATGCGGTCATCGAGAAGGTCGTCATCGAGACCCGCTGACCACCGACAGCAGTCCGGGCCCGGGGGTTCGCGACACCACTCTCCCGTACTGAGCCCACCCCCGACCTGGCCCGCTCGAGGACTGCCCCACACCGGTCTCGGTGTGGGGCAGTCCTATGAGGCCGCAGGCCCGTCAGGCCCCTCGCAGGGATGTCCTGGAAGCCCCCGCCGGACTGGCTGGGCGCGCTCACGTCACGCCCGCCCCCGAACGATCACGTACAGCCTTCCATGCGCCTGGTCGGCTTCCAGTACCCAGGGCAACCGCTGGGATTGGGCGTGGTGATGGATCGATCGGCCCACGACCGCCACGCATCCCCTCAGGGGGCCGGGGAGTTCGCTCCCGCCTCCCGGCGGCAGGATCCCCATCAGGAACTCGCCACACCCTGGGGCAGGTTGGCGATCGCCTCTCGCAGAATCCCTGACCTCCCCGTCCGCTGCGCACCCGCGGACAGGGCTACCGCGGGGCGCCCGCTCGAAGCCGACAACCGCCGTTTGGCAGGATCGGCAATAATCACAGGGCTTTGACCATTCTTTACCCGTGCCATAATCCTTGATGGGAGAGCCGGCCGGCGGACGTCACGGTGGCTCTCGCCGGCCTCGCGCACCGATGTCAGCGGCCGCGCGGGAGCTGCTCGGCCAGTACCGTCGGCAGGCCCGTCCAGTCGCAGGAGACGAACGAGGCGTGTGCGGCGGCGAGTTGGGTCACCCGGGCAGCTGCGTCGGCTGCGGTCGGGGTGGTGTCGGACAGGGCGGGGGTCACGTTCTGGGCGTCGGTCATGACCAGCAGGTAGTGGTTAATGTCGTACCAGGAGGTGTCGATGCCACCGTCGACGTAGGCGTGGGCGTCGCCGTCGAAGACGACGAACCACGGGCGCAGCGAGGCGTCGGGGTAGCGGGTGCGCGGGTCGCCGGGGGCGGCGTTGAGCACGGAGGGGAAGACCTGTGCCTGGCCGAGCGTGCCGGCTGCCTGGAGTGCGGCCAGGTGCTGGGCGTACTCGGTGTCGGTCCACAGGTGGTCGAAGGGGTTGCTCTGCTCGAACGTCCCCGGGATCGCCTCCAGGATCACCTTGCCGGCCAGTGCCGAGCGGGTGGGCCAGTTGCCGGCCCGCGCTGCCGCGTCGAGTGTCGGGTAGCTGCCCAGCAGGTCCGCCGGGCGGTAGACGTCGGCGCCCAGGTGCGCCTGGACGAGCGCGTCGAGCTCGGTCGGGCCGAGGCCGACCGTGGCGTCGAATCCCGCCTTCATCTCCAGTTTGACCATGATCGGTGAGTGGCCGGGGTGGGCCGCGAGCCAGATGTGCAGGTCGTCGAGGCAGCTGCCGAGGTCCTTGTTGGCGCCGCCGCGGTAGAGGTCGGCGGCGGTGGTGGCGTCGACGCAGTTGTTCTGGTTGCCGAGCGGGTTGGAGTGGCTGACCTTCCACTCGTGGGTGAACGGATCCACCCAGGTGTCCAGCTCGATGAGCGAGGTCCCGGTGTCCAGGGCGTCGGCCAGGTGGGGGAACTGGCTGGTGTCGTCGTAGGTGTTGTGGATGCCGACCGAGGTGGCGGCCGCGAGCGAGAGGCCGCCGGTGTCGGCGGCGGTGGACGTCCCGGTGGCGAGTGGGAGCGCGCAGGCGACGGCGGCGAGCAGGACGGCCGCACGGCGGACCGGGCGAGCCAGGGCGGCTGGGAAGGACATGGGACCTCCGCGGGTGGGGGCGGACCTTCTGGCATGTACGCGGTCAGGCTAGCGGGCGCCGGTGGAGTTCATATGGCGATACGTCAAATACCGTCGAACACATGGACGGCGGCGTGGACCTTCTCCGCAGGGCGCGCCGGGGCCCTGCTCGTGGATGGAGGGTCCGTCAGCGGTCCGGGTCCTGCTGGGCGCCGGAGACGGCTTCGGCCCGCCGCTGCGCACGGTCGTAGCGCCCCGCCAACGGGCCGTAGGTCAGCCCGTGCAGAACCAGGCTCATCAGCACGGTCATCACCATCACCTGGCCCACCAGGTCCGCGGCGTGCGGGTCCGCGGGGGCCAGGCTGATGAAGGCGAGCAGGCCGAAGACGATGGAGGCCAGGCCGCGCGGTCCGAGCCAGGCGAGCAACAGCCGGTCGGCCCGGCTCAGGCCGCTGCCCACCAGGCAGAGCAGCACGGGCGCGATCCGCACCACCGTCAGGGTCAGGAACGCGTAGGCCACCACCCGGGCGTCGAAGGCGCCGGTGAACGCCTGGGTGACCAACTGTCCGAAGACGAACCAGAGCGCGAGCGAGAGGAGCGTCCCGATGTCCTCCAGCAGGTGCGGTGCTTCGGGCGGCAGCGCGCGGGAGGCCGGGGTGAAGAGCAGGCCGGCCACGAAGGCGGCGACGAAGCCGTTGCCGTGCAGCTCGGTGGCCAGTGCGTACGCCATCAGCGGGAGCGCGACGATCCCCAGGCGCAGTGCGGCCGGCCGGGTCCACTCGGCCAGCCAGGCGCGGCGCAGCAGCCAGCCGCCGGGCTTGCCGACCAGGGCGCCCGCGACCACTGCCCACAGCAGCGCGTCGAGGGCGTCGCCGAGGTCGTCCGAGGGGGTGTGCGCGGCACCGTGTGCGACGCCGCCGTGGGCCTCGAAGCCGGCGAGGCAGAGCAGGAAGAGCGGGGCGACGATCCCGTCGTTCAGTCCGCTCTCGACGGTGAGCACCCCGCGCAGCCAGGAGGGCAGCCGGACGTCGCGGATCAGCTCGACCGCGGGGGCCAGGTCGACGGGTACGGTGATCGCGGCGAACAGTGCGGCCAGCCACCAGTTGTGGGCGGGGAAGAGCAGGACGCCCGCCAGTACGGCGACACCGAAGGTGAGGGGCAGGGCGAGGACCAGCAGCCTTACCAGCAGACCCCGTTGGCGGTGCATCACCTGGCTCGGCACCGCGGTGGCGTCGACGAAGAGGAGGACGGCGAGGATGATCTCGACCGCGTGCTCGGCGTCCGAGGTGGTCAGCGTGATCCGGACCAGCGGGTGTGGTCCCACGGTCAGCGCCACGCCCGCGGCCGTCATCGCGACCGGCGCCGTGATGCTCCACCGGGTCAGCCGGCCGGCCACCAGGGACCAGGCGAACAGCGTGCCCATGCTGACGACCAGCGCGATCACGGATGCACCTGCCTTCCCTGGTTCTGTGGTCCCCGGTTCTGTTCGTCCCCGGTTCGTGATCATGACGGCGGCACAGCCGTCATGATCATAGGGCGCGCCACCGCACCGGACGCGGGCTCCGCCGTTCCCGCGTGTCCCGTTGGCGTGTCCCGTTCGTGGGTCCCGGCGTCGAGTGCCGGCGCTCACGGGATCGGGCGTTGGAGCGGGGCGGCGGTTGTCCGGTCAGCGGTCGTGCGAGGCCAGGTCCAGCACGACGATGTCGCTCTCGTGCAGACTGCCCGCCACGACGGTCCCGTTGTGCTCGGCGACGCTGGTCACGAGCCCGTAGGATCCGTCGCTCGCCCGCAGGTCGTGGACGAGGCGGCCGTCGAGGTCGAAGGCCATCACCTGGGCCAGCGGCGTCGGCTTGGGGCGAACGGCCTCGGGGAGGTTCCACACCAGGATCCGCCAGAGCCCCGCAAGCGGCAGCAGCTTGTCGAGCAGGGCGTTGCGCGGGGCGGCGATCGAGACCCACAGGAGGCCGTCGCTGCCCAGACTCATGTTGTCCGGGAGCCCGGGCAGGTTGTCGGCGAACGGCTCCACGGTTGCGGCCCGGGCGCCGGTGAGCCAGTAGCGGCTCACCCGGTATCCGCCGGTCTCGGCGAACAGCAGGTGCGAGGCGTCGGGAGCGAGCACGAGGCCGTTGGCGAACTTGAGGTCGTCGAGCAGCACGGTCACGGTGCCGTCCACGTCGCGGCGTACCAGCATGCCGGTGCAGGAGTGTTCGATGATGTCGCCGAGGTAGTGCTCGAGGTCCCAGCGTCGCGTGGAGACGGTGAACCAGATCGTTCCGTCAGGACCTTCGACCACATTGCTGGTGAAGGTGAGCGGGCTGCCGTCGACCTCGTCGACGAGGACCTGGACCGACCCGTCGGGGCCGACCCGCAGCAACCCGCGGTCGTGGTCGCAGACCAGCACGCTTGCGTCGGCGCAGGGCTCGAGTCCCAGCGGGCGGCCTCCGGTGGTGCCCAGCACGGTGCGGGCCCCGGTCACGGGGTCGAGGCGGACGATGCTCCCGTCGGCGAGCCCGGTGAGCAGACCACCCTGCCGGTCGAAGATCACGTCCTCGGGCCCGTGCCCGCCGGTCGCCAGGCGGCGGGCGATCCGGAAGCGGCTCGTGCCGTCCGTGCCGCCGTGCCCGGGGGCGCCCGGCGGTGGGGTCCAGCGGCGGGGGGAGATCAGGCGGCGGTGCGGTTTCACGGCGGCGTTCCTGCCTGCAGATGGGGCGATGTCGGGGCTCAAGTGTGCAGCAGCGGAGGTGATACGGCGTCACCGCGGGGTGCTGCGGCGGGCTGATCGGTGACCGTCCGCAGCCGGAGGCGGGGGAGCGGATCGTCTGTCGGGAGCAGGGCCCGATGGGGCTCTCCGCCTACCCGCCCGCAGGTACTGCTGTTGCGTGGGTCTACCTCGTCGGCCGTGCTCAACCCCTGGGGTTGGCGCGGGCGTTGGAATTCTCCAACCACGGCTCGACGCGCGGTGGGCTGCGGCGGCGGCAGAGTTCTCGCTGTCGCCCCTGGCCAAAGGGTCGGATGGGGGACATCAGGAAGCTGGCTCGGACCGCCGTTGTCGCAGCAACGGTGTTCGCAGCGCTCGTTCCGTCGGCCGTCGCGTTCGGCGCGGACTCGACCACGGACCCGGTCGCGGACCCGTCGAGCGTGACGGACATATCCGGTGCGTCCGACTCGTCCGATGCGCCGGCCACCGCCGCGCGGGCGCACCAGGACTGGGCCACGCCGACCGGCGCCCTGCACACCCCCGGCAGCACCAAGCACGACTGCAGCGGCAGCGTGGTGCGGAGCGGATCTGGTGTGGAGTACAGCCCCTGGTTCGCGGACACCTTCGCCGCCGCCTACGACTCGGTGAAGTAGGCCATCGCCGGGTGCTGTTCACGCCGTTCGCGCCGTTCACGCCGTTCACGCCGTTCGTGCCGAGATAGCCGCGATGGCTGCGACGGCCGCGACGGCCGATTTGTGCACGGCTTCGGGCGGCATCAGGGCCCATGGCGGCGTCCGAAGTGTCCAGGAGGCGAGGCAGCGCCAGGTGCGGCCTGGGCCCGGTTCGCTTCAGTAGGGCGGTGGTGGGGGATCCTGGGGGAGTCAGTGGCCGAGTTCGTCGATGCGGGAGAGGACGGCACCGGCGCCGTCCTCTGCCGCTATGCGCCGGGCGATGTCGGCTGCGCGGCGTCGGACGGCCTCGGCACTGGCGGCCGTGATCGCGGCGGCGAGGTGCTCGGCGGTGAGGTCCGGGAACGGGAGCGGCTGAGGGGCGACTCCCAGCCGGTGCAGGCGTGCCGCCCAGAACGGTTGGTCGGCCATGACGGGGACCGGCACGGCGGGGATCCCCGCGCGCAGTCCGGCTCCGGTGGTGCCCGCTCCGGCATGGTGGACGACGGTGGCCGTGCGGGGGAGCAGCCAGTCATGGGGCAGGTCGCCGACGGCCAGGAGGTCGTCACCCGTCCCTCCCAGTCCGGCCCAGCCTGCCTGCACCACCGCGCGCACACCCGCCCGCCTCACCGCGGCGGCCACCAGCTCGCTGAGCCGCTCGCCCTCTCCGGGTGCCATGCTGCCGAAGCCGATGAACACCGGGGCCGGACCGGCCTGGAGAAGGTCGACCAGTTCGCCCGGGGGCTGCCAGCCCTGCGGTCGAGCGGGCCACCAGTAGCCCGTCACCTCGGCCCCGGACGGCCAGTCGGCCGGACGCGGCACCACCAGCGGACTGAAGCCGTGGAGGACCGAACCGGTACGCCCGGGCGGTGCCGGGGGCGTTGCGGCGGGCAGTCCCAGGCGGTGGCGCAGCCGGGTCGCAACGCCGGTGAGGAGCGCCTCGCCGCCTCGGAGCACCGCTTGGCCGGCCGCGAGATTGCCGTCCGGCCCCAGGTCGTCGACGCCCCGGGCGCCGGGCAGCGGGAACTCCCTGGTGGCGAAGGCGGGCGCGAGGTACGTGCCGATGACCGGCGTGCCGAACGCCTCCCTGGCCGCCCGGCTGAGCGCCGACGGGCCGAAGGCGGTGAGCAGCAGGTCGGCACCGCCCGCCACAGCCTCCACCACCCCATCGGCGAGTCCGTCCAGAAACGCCGCCATCACTGCCCGGGCCTCCTGCGGGGACGCCGCCTGGCCCCTGGAGCGGATGAGTGCCAGCGGGTCTCCCGGCAGCGGCCGGTACTCCAGATCGCACGCCTCGACCAGCGTCGCGAAGGGCGGGTGAGCGGCCACGGCAACGTGGTGCCCCGCCTCCAGCAGACGCCGGCCCAAGCCCGTGAACGGCGCGACGTCCCCTCGTGAGCCGGCCGTGATGATCACAATCCGCATGGAGCGATTCTCCACCACGGCGGTTCGCGCCCGAACGCCCCTGACCGCCAGCGGGACCGCTCCGCTGCGGAACGAGCCGGAGCGGAGCCGGTGCGACTCCGGTGCCACTCCCGTGCCCGGCGCTGTTCGCGCCGAAGGCCCGGCCGGGCCCCGCACCCGGGCTGTCCGCGGTCGCGCTGCCCCCGGGCGCCGGGGGCCGGTGCTGGTGCCGGTGGCCCGGGGTGTTGGTGAGGTGCTAGAAATCCCTGGTGGACGATCACCCCGAGCCCCTGACCCTGCGTGTCTTCGTGGCACTGGCTCCGCCGGACGCCGCGAAGGACGAGCTGGCCCAGGTCCTGCGGCCCGCTTACGCCAGGTATCCGCGGCTGAGGTGGAACCGGATCGAGGACTGGCACATCACGCTGGCCTTCCTCGGCGAACTCCCCTCCACGACCGTACCGTTGCTGCGGTCGGCGCTGGCCGGCCGGGCGGCGTCGCACCCCGCCCTGCAGCTGGGCCTGCGCGGTGGCGGCCACTTCGACGAGCGACTGCTGTGGAGCGGGATCGACGGGGACCTGGAGGGACTGCAGCTGCTCGCCGCCGATGTCCGGGAGCTGGTCAGATCCTGCGGGATCGAGTTCAGGGACCGCGCGCTGCGCCCCCATCTGACGCTGGCACGGTCCCGCCGCGACGATCCCACCAGCGTGCCGCAGGCTGCGGCCGAGCTCAGCGGGTTCGCGGGCCGACCGTGGCAGGCCGAGCGCCTCCACCTGGTCGGCAGCAACATCGGCCGTGGGCCTGGGCCGATCCGGTACCGCGACATCGAGGCGTGGCGATTCGGCGACGCGATCCCGGCCGAGGGCAGCAGCGCCCCCGCCGAGCCGTAGGCGGTCCGGGGGCAGCAGAGGAGCTCGTCGTCCGAGCGGCGGTCGATCGGTAGACGGCCCTCGACCTCGCCGGCGGGCCGACGGTGGTCACACCGGCGCCGCGTCGGGCAGGGACCACCCGAACGGCCACAGCGCGTAGCCGGTCGGGTGTTCGTCTCCCTTGGTCGGGCGGAGAAGGCAGGATTCGAACCTGCGTGGGCATGCACCCGACCGGGTCGTGCGACCCAGGTCCCCGATCAGCCGCTCCGGGCACCTCTCCTCGTGCTCCTCGACCGACTGCCGTCGTCCGCTGGGCACATGACCATGGTGCGGCACCGGGCTGACGGCCTGCTGACGCGAGCCTGACGCTCCGTCGTCGCTGATTCGGCGCAGGCGTTCAGGCGCGGAGCAGCCGTCAGGCGTGCTGCCCGGCCGCCGAATTCACGGGAAACTCGAAGCTTCCAGGCTCTTGCCCAGCGCATGACAATAGGTCACTCTGTACTGCCCCCCAAGCCCCCCACACGGCTCGGGCGGGCTCGCGAGCATCCTGTTCGTCCCCCCACGGAGGAGCCAGCATGCGCAAGTTCCTGATACGCGTCGCCACCCTCGCGGCAGCGGCCACCGCTCTCGCCCCCGTCGCGCCGACCACTGCGGCGGCAGCCCAGCACCTGGCGTTCCGCCCCCTGAGCTACAACATCAACGGCTACAACTGGGGCGGCTACGCCGCTACCGGCAGCGGCTTCACCTCGGTCTCGGCCACCTGGACCGAGGCGCGCGCGACCTGCAACTCGACCAACGACCTCTACGCCCCCTGGGTCGGCATCGACGGGTACGGATCGTCCAGTGTCGAGCAGACCGGCGTGGCGACCGACTGCTCCAGCGGCAGCCCCGTCGACCAGGCCTGGTACGAGATGTACCCGGCGAACCCGGTCTACCTGAGCACCAGTTCGTACCCGGTGTCGGCCGGGGACGTCATCAACGCCTCGGTGACCTACGCCGGGAGCAACAAGTACAACCTGAAGCTGACCGACTCCTCGCGGGGTTGGACCTACAGCACCAGCAAGACCCTCTCCGCGCAGCGGGCCAGCGCCGAGGTGATCATCGAGTCGCCGAGCGGGGCCTACCCCAACTTCGGTACGCTGAACTTCAGTTCCGCCACCGTCAACGGCAAGTCCCTCGGTTCGTCGAACCCGGTCGCGATGGACCCCTCGAACGGCGCCTACGAGGCCCGCACCAGCGCGCTCGGCTCCGGCGGCACCAGCTTCAGCGAGACCTACCTGCAGGAGTAGTCGCACCGGCGCTGGGGCGGCCACCCGCCCCAGCGCACGCGGTTCGTCGGTTCATCGGGGCGTCCGGTGCAGGAGTTGATCCGCTCCACGTCCTTTGATCCGCGCCACGTCCGGCCGGACCCGGGTGCGGAGCAGGTCCCGCTCGCCGCTGGCCCCTGCTGCGTCTCCGGTCCCGGTGGGGGACGACCGCCAGGGCCGGCCCGAGCCCGCCTCTCGTGCGGCCCGTGCTCATCGAGCCCCGACACGAGGGGGCGTTCACCGTCCGCAGCCGCCGGCCTGCATGGCCCGGCCGGCGAAGTCGACGCCGCCGCGCAGGCGGTGGCTCTCGCCGTGGAGCTCCTGCCGCCCGGCCCCGGCCCGACGATCACCAGCACCGTGTGACTGGCTGTCAGCCGCCGCGATTCGATGTCGTTCACGGTGATGTGGTCAGGGCCGCACGCGGAGAGCCGTCATCGCCTCCTTGCGTGAGCGCGCGGCACGCGGATGGGCCCCTCCCCGCTCGACGAAGCGGGCGCAGGCGGCGCGGCTCTGCCGGAAGCGGGCCGCCCGGGCCGCCCGGATCGCCCGGCGCTTGGCCGAGCTGCAGGCTGCCGTCAGGTCGGATCTCTTCCAGAGGTTCCTGCTGCGCGGTGCTGTTCGGCCCGAATCCGCGGGGATCGTCCTGCCCTCACCGCCCAGGGGCCGCTGATCCGTCCATGAAGCCCGCGCTGTCCGTCGGCGCCTCGGCCGGTCTCCGGTCCGCCTGCCACCCGTGCGGGCGGCACCTCCAGGTGCCGGCACAAGGTGGGGGAGAGGCGGCCCCCGGCCCCTGGCCCCAAGCTACCGGCCCCCGGCCCCCGGCCCCGACTCGCGGATCCGGGAACGCCCGGGCGCTGCGAGGACTCCGCCGCCCCCGTGCAGCGACGCGCGTGAGCCGTTCGACGCGGATGCGACCGCGTCGGCCCTCCGATCCGTCCGTAAAATCGCGGGTTTCTTCCGGTGCTTTGTCCCGTTCTTCTTCCTGGTGCTCCGGTCCGGCTCGATGGTCTGCTGTACGCGTTCAAGCGATGGAGATCCACTGCGGTTTCTCGTCGCTTGCCGCGCAGGGTCCACGGTTTGCCCCCCAGGCGGGCGCGGCCGCCCCCTTTTCATCGAGCACAGGAAGGTGGCGCCGGTGAACGTCCTCGTCTCCCGACCCCCGCAGGAGATCTTCCAGAGCCATGGGAAGGCGCTGCTCGTCGGGAACCAGGACGGCACTGGGCGCAGGGTGGACACGTTCGTCGTCAGGGGCCGGCTCATCCAGGCCCAGGCCCGGGCCGTCCGTCACCTCCGCACCCCGAATGGCTGACGCAGCTTCTGACGCGTGCACAGCTCCAGGTCCGGGCGGGTGTGGCGTCGCCTGCCCCTCTGTACTCCGTGGATCCGCGTGCCACGCCTGCACGGGCTCAGGCGTGGTCGAACCATTCATCCTTCGTGGAAGTGGAGATATTCGTGGGCCCAAGGCAACGACAAACCCATGGGCGGGCAGGGCGCTCTCCCGTCGCGATCGCCGTGCTGGCGCTGTTCCTGGCGGGGCTCGCTCCGGTGTTCCCGGCATCAGCCGAGGCGGCCACTGGTGGCTCCGGTTCGATCGCCCCGGAGCAGGTCAAGCAGGTGGTGGTCGCCAGTGACCCCACCAACGGCCCGCTGATCGGCGTCCTCACCGCCGACGGCGACGCCTACGTCAAGGAGAGCGACCGGGATCCGGACTGGGTGCTGGAGTACAGCGGAGCCACCCAGCTCGCGCTGGCCAGTGACCCCACCCACGGGCCGTTGATCGGTGTGCTGGGAACGGACGGCAATGCCTACGTGAAGGAAGGCAGCCTGAACGCCGGTTGGGTCACTGAGGACAACGGGGTGCGTCAGCTCGCGTTGGCGAGTGATCCCACGAACGGGCCGTTGGTCGGTGTGCTGGGCACGGACGGTCATGCCTACGTGAAGGAAGGTGGCCTGAGCACCGGTTGGGTCACCGAGTACGGTGGGGTGAGCCAGCTCGCGCTGGCCAGTGACCCCACCCACGGGCCGTTGATCGGTGTGCTGGGCACGGATGGCAATGCTTATGTCAAGGAAGGCAGCCTGAACGCCGGTTGGGTCACTGAGGACAACGGGGTGCGTCAGCTCGCGTTGGCGAGTGATCCCACGAACGGGCCGTTGGTCGGTGTGCTGGGCACGGACGGCAGTGCCTACGTGAAGGAAGGTGGCCTGAGCACCGGTTGGGTCACCGAGTACGGTGGGGTGAGCCAGCTCGCGCTGGCCAGTGACCCCACCCACGGGCCGCTCATCGGCGCGCTGGGCACCGATGGCACCGACCACGTCAAGGAAGGCGGCCTGAGCAGCGCCTGGGTCACCGAGTACAACGGGGTCAGCCAGGACGCGCTGGCCAGCGATCCCACCAACGGCCCCCTCATCGGCATCGGCTCCGGCAGCGCCGCCTATGCGAAGGAGGGCGGCCTGAGCACCGGCTGGGTCACCGAGTACAACCAGGTTCCCCAGAACCCCAGTTACAGCTCCGCCACCCTGGTCTACCTGACCAACGGGCTGTGGGGCAACGCCATGCTGTGTGCCGCCGCCGACAACGACGACACCTGGATCTCCGACGACAGGACCAACCCCTACTGCCAGTGGGAACGGATCGGCAACGACGGGCAGTTCAGCCTGTACAACCCGGCCAAGGGCAAGGTGCTGGGCTACCAGGGCGGCGACCAGGGCCTGCTGGTGATGCAGGAGCTGGCCTACCCCACCCAGGGGGCCCAGCAGTTCTCCTTCGGCGGCTCGGAGAGCTGGGGGGCTCGGGCCCTGCAGTGGTTCGGCGACTCCGGACAGAACGTCGACGCCGGAACCGGCACCACTCCCCGCACGGATCCCGTGCGCACCCGGGGCTGGCGCCACGGCGACCAGATGCAGTTGACCTGGAACGTCGCGCCGGTCAGCCAACCCGCGGGGGAGACCGCCCGGTCGGCCGGCGCGACGTACATCATGAACGGAAACTGGTCCGACCAGCTGCTGTGCGCCGCCGCCGACGGCACCCTGCGGTTGTCCACCGACAAGACCAACCTCGGCTGCGAGTGGCTGCGCTTCGGCTCCGACAACGAGTTCCTGCTCTACAACCCCGAGTTCGGCAGGGCCGTGGGCTACACGGGAGGCAACCAGGGCCTGCTGAACCTGCAGCCGCTGGCCTATCCCACCCAGGGCGGGCAGGAGTTCTCCTTCGGTGGCTGGGAGAGCTGGGGGGCTCGGGCCCTGCAGTGGTTCGGCGACTCCGGGCAGAACGTCGACGCCGGGATCGACAGCCCCACCGCCGGCCCGGTGCACACCCGGGGCTGGCGCAACGGCAACCAGCGGCAGTTGACCTGGAACGTCGGATCGGTGGCCCCGCCGACCGCCGTGGTGAGCCTGGGCGACAGCTTCATGTCCGGTGAGGGCGGTCGCTGGCAGGGCAACAGCAACACCTTCACCACCAGCCGCGACGGCACCGACCGCGCCTACACCGGCTGGGGCACCTACGACCCCTACAAGGTCTACGGCACGTCCTACGACGACGGCTGCAACCGTTCGGACTCCGCCGAGGTGCACAGCGCCACCGACATCGCCCAGGTCTCGGTCAACCTGGCCTGCTCGGGTGCCACCACGGCCGACATCTTCCGCGCGGCCGACGGCGGCCAGAGCTTCAAGGGCGAGGACCCACAGGCCGACCAGCTCGTCAACGTCGCCCGGCAGTACGACGTGAAAGAGATCGCCTTGTCCATCGGCGGCAACGATCTGGGCTTCTCCGACATCATCAGCGCCTGCGTCCAGGCCTTCACCCTCGGCAGTGGGGCGTGCAACACGGCCCAACAGGCCACCATCGACGCCAAGATCGCAACCACCCAGCAGAACGTCGCCAAGGCCGTCAGCGAGATCCAGGCCGCGATGACCAGTGCCGGATACGCGGCCGGCAGCTACCGGGTCATCCTGCAGTCCGCCCCGTCCCCGCTGCCCAGCGCCGCCGGGATCCGCTACCCGGAAGCCGGTTGGGACCGCCTGACCACCGGCGGGTGCCCGATCTACAACGCGGACGCCGACTGGGCGCATGGTCGCCTGGTGAACCAGATGTCCGACGCTCTCAAATCCGCCGCCCAGAGCGCGGGTGCGGACTTCCTGGATCTGCGGGACGCCTTCCAGGGCCGGGAAGTCTGCTCCACGGCCACCTCCTTGGCCACCTCCTCCAACCCCCCTTCGGCAACCACCAGCAAATGGGCCCGGTTCCTGGTCAGCGGCCTGGCCCAGGGAGAACTGCAGGAATCCTTCCACCCGAACTACTACGGCCAACTCGCCCTCGGCCGATGCCTCACCCTCATGGCCGCCGCCCCCGAGGTCCACCAGGCGGCCTGCGACAACACACCAGGACAGGACGCCCAGGGCATGCACCTGACGACCGCGTCCTGAGCACGTGGTAGCGGGTCGGCACAGCGTCCCGGCGACCACTGTCCCGGCGACGCACCGGCCCGCTACCGGTCTCGGCGGGTGCCCTCCGGACACCCGCCGGGCGCCCGGACTACTCGGTGCCGCTCCGGTGGCGGGCCTGGGCCAGGCGGACCAGCTCCGCCCTGCTGGTCGCCCCCAGCGCGCGGCCCGCGTGCTCGACCAGGCCGGTCACGTCCTGGGGGGTCAGCAGCAGGGCCTGGGCGACCTGACGGTCGCTGTGGCCGGCGCCGATCAGCTCCACCACCCGGTGCTCGGTGATCGACAGGCTCGCAGCCACCGGCGGCACGGGCTTCGGGCGTACCCCTGCCGCGGCCAGCGCCCGGCCTGCCCGACCGGCCAGCAGGGTGCTGCCGCAGCTCTGCGCGAGCTCCAGTGCCCGGCCGAGGGCCCGGCGGGCCTGGTCGGCCTCGCCGGTGCGCGACAGGGCGCTCCCCAGCTCGTACTGGGCCCGGGCCAGCTCCAGGCGGTCCGGGGAGCGTTCCAGCACGGCCACGGCCTCGCGCAGCAGGGCCTCTCCCTCGCGGCCGCCCAGGACGGTGCCAAGGCAGCGCGAGGCCACGCCGATGGTGCGCCCGGTGCCCCACTGGTGGGCCAACTCCAGCTCCTCGGTGGCCAGCTGGAGCGCATCGGTCCGCTGTCCGAGTGCCAGGTGCAGCACCGCCGCCCGCGACCGCCAGGGCGTCATGGCCACGTTCGTGACCTGTGCGCGCCTCTCCTGCGCACCGTAGTCCAGCAGGACCGCGAGGGCGGCGGCCGGATTGCCCCGCGCCGCGTGGAGGCGGCTGCGTACGAGGACCATCGGACCCTGCCACGTCCAGCCCACCCGATCGGTGTCGGCATCCGGCACCAGCACCGCCGTCGCGGCGGCCAACTCGCACCGCTCCAGCAGCGATTCGCCCACCAGGGCCATCATCCCCAGCCTGACCCGGGGCTCCAGCTCTTCCCCGGCCGCGGTGGCGGGATGTCCGAACTCCGGGGTGAGCGCGAGCCGGTGACCGCGACGGGCGCGGACCAGCAGCTGCCACGTCAGCGCCGCCGACACCATCAGGAACGTGCCCCAGCGCCCACCCACCTCGGCGATCTGGTCGAATCGCGCCGCCGCGTCGTCGAGACGGTCCGTGGTCACGAACGCCAGCCCGGCCAGGGTCACCAGCATCTGCGACGTGTCCGTCGCCGCCAGCCCGCCCTGCAGGGCCCGGTCGAGGAGGTCGTCGGTGACCGAGGCGCTTGCGTCCCCGGTGACGGCCGAGGCGGACAGCGCGGCCAGGACCGCGCACTCGCCCGGTGTGTCACCGGCCAGCTTGTGGTCCCACGGCCGCCGGGCGTGCTGCCGGGCCGCGGGGAGGGTGGACAGCTGGTCGTAGCCGATCAGCAGCATCTGGGCCTGCAGGAACCACGACACCTCACGAGCGATCCCGCTGCCGTCGTCCGCCTGCCGCAGGTCCTCCACCGCATGGGCGAGGACATCGACGGCGCGCTCGTGCTGCTGCCCGAGGAACAGCGCGTTGGCGAGCAGATAGGCCGCCTGGGCGCGGGCGTACGGGTCGGTCAACGCGGAGGAGGCCTGGGTCAGATGGTGGCGGGCGGCGCCGACGTCGACCTGCAACTCGTCCGCCCCCAGCTCCAGCAGCAGCGGACCGCGCTCCTCGGCGGACATCGGCTCCCGCAGTGCCCGGCGCAGATAGGTCACGGTGATCTCCGGAGCCCCGCGCCCGCGGGTCGCCCGCGCCGCCTCCCGCAAGGCCTCCACCCGCCAGGCATCACCGCTCGGTTCGGCCAGCAGCAGATGGGCCGCCACCAGATCGTCGGGCGCACCGTCGCGCCGGAGCAGTTCGGCCGCCCGGGCGTGTCCGGCGGCCGACTCCACCGGGCCGACGGCCTCCTCGGCGATCGCGGCCCGGACCAAGGGGTGGTCGAAGCGGGCCGCCTCCCCGGGCGCCAGCACACCGATGCGCTGCAACCGGCGGCCGAGTTCCCGTGCCCTCGCCTCGCCCAACCCCGCCAGTTCGGCCGCGACGTGCCAGGCGGCCCCGTTGCCCAGCACGACCAGGGCCCGGGCCAGCCGACGGGTCGCCTCCGACTGGCCCGCCAGCCGCTTGACCACGGTGCTCGCCAGGATCCGGCCGCCGAACTCCGCCACCGCAGGTGCCTGATCGCCGAGGGGCCTGACCCCGTTGTCGACCAGGGTCCGCAGCAGTTGGTGCAGCAGCAAGGGGTTGCCCTGGGTCGCCTCGGCGCAGGCGGCGAGGAACGGCGGTTCGGCGTCCCCCAGGCTCGCCCGCACCAGCTGGGCCATGCTGTCGGCGCCCAGCGCCGGCAGCGCGACCGGAAGGCAGAGGGGCTGTCCGGCGATCTGCTCCAGCAACGGCTCGACCCGGGTCCCCGCATCCGGCCGGGCCGCCAGCACCAGCAGCAACGGCAGACCGCGCAGGCGCCGCGCCAAGTACTCCAGCCACCGGGCGGACGGGCCGTCCGCCCAGTGCGCGTCGTCGATCACCAGAGCGAGCGGGCCGTCATCCGTGACGTGCACCACCAGCCAGTACAGGCTGTGCAGCACACCCAGCGACGCCTCGGGCGACAGGCCCGTGCCCTCGCCGGTGCCGTCCACGCGCAGCGCGTGCGACGCCAACTCCGCGGGACCGGACAGCAGCCGCTCCCGCTCGGCGCGACCGGCCCGGGCCAGCAGCGGCTCGGCCAGCTGCCGTAGGACCGAGAAGGCGAAGTCCTGCTCCAGTTCCGCCCCGCCGGCACGCACCACCCGCAACCCCCGCGCCTGCTCGGCGCAGGCCCAGGCGTTCACCAGCGAGGTCTTCCCCAGGCCCGCGTTCGCCCGCACCAGCACCACGGAACCGCGGCCGGTCCGGGCCTCGCCAGCCGCATGCTCCAGTACCGCCAGCTGGCTGTGGCGATCGAGCAGGCCGGATCCCGGCGCACCGCCGTCGGCAGGAGGCTCCACTCTCCGACCGGAACGGCCGGCCGCGAGCAGCGCGGCGGCCTCGGCGTCAGCCAGCCCCAGGGCCGCTACCAGCAGCTGCACCGTGCGGCGCTGAGGCCGCTCCCGCCAGCCTCGCTCCAGATCCCGGATCGACCGGGCGGCCAGCCCGGCGGCCTCGGCGAGTTCCTCCTGCGTCAGTCCCGCGGTCCGGCGTAACTCCCGCAACATCTCACCGAACGTCGTCACCCGCCCACCCCCACAGTGCCCCAATCTCCGAGACGGTCCGTCATCCCCACCGAGGGCCCCGGACGAGGCGCTGCGTCGTTGCCCAGCTCCTACTCGCCGGTAACCGCTCAGGACCCTACCGGCTGTCCGGTCGGCCGTCACGCCTCGCTACCGCCGAGCTGCGAACGGGGATCACGCTTGTCCGCGGGGGAGCCGTTCGCCGGCGGCCGCGCGGTGCCGCGACGGTGGGGCGAGCAGGCGAGTACGTCACCAACTGCGCCACAGTGGAACGGGTTTCGTGCGCCCGTCACCCCCTTCGCCGGCGCTGCGGGACAGCTGCGGGGCGGCCCAGCGCGGGAGCGTCGGAAGCACTGTCCCGGCGAGCCGGTGCTTTGTGGCAGAGTGTCAGTTCGCATGCAAGCGAATGCTCGTGACCGGGGAGTGGACATGCACAAGACCTTCAGCTTCGGACAGGCGGTACGGCGGCGTCCCGCTCGGCCGGATGGCCGAGCTCCGCGATCCCGCCCGGGTGGCCGCGTGGCTGCTCAGTGACCGGGCCTCGGTGGTGACAGGCGCGATCGTGCCGGTCGACGGCGGCGCGGACGCCTGATCGATCAGACGCGGATGGTGCCGGTGCACGGGGCCGCCCGGGCGGCCCTCGCCGGCTCCGTCGGCGACCTCGGCATTCCGTCTCCGGGTCAGGCCTCCGGCGCTGCGAGCGATCAGGAACCGGACGGCGCCGGCAGTCCCGATCCTCGCGGTGCCCTACGACCTGCGGGTCGAGCGGCTGCCCGGCCCGCAGGCGCGCGGTCAACGACGCGGCGGCGCACCGGACTTCACGGCGGAGGACGCCGGTCGGGGATCAACCGGCCGGTCCGAGTCTGCGGTTGGTGCCGGAGCGGGCGATGTCGAGGTCGAGGAACGAGGTCAGCGGGGTGCCGTTGTTCCAGAAGCCGAGCAGGTCGACGTCGATGAGGGTGAGCCGGTGTTTGGCGGCGAACGTCCGGGCCGGCTTGGTGAACACGCAGGAGGCGACGAACAACGGGACGTCGGCGTGGTGTTCCAGCCGGGCGGTGCCGTTGAAGAGCTGGATGTCGCGGCTACCGACCGAGCGGTGCGGGGCGTAGCGCTTGCACTGGATGACGAGGCGGCGACCGTCGGGCAGCGTGGCGGTCACGTCCGCGCCCAGGTCGCCGGCGCCGCCGACGCGCTGGACGGAGCTGCAGCCGTCGCGGCGGCACAGCGCGGCGACGTGGTCCTCGAACTGGCGGTCGTCCATGGCCCAGACGGTGTCCATGGACCGGCGCGCCGCCAGGGCGGCCTCGCCGGCGAGGCGGGCCCGCTCGGCTGCGGACTCCCGCCGCCCGGCCCGCACCAGACCGGTCACCAGCACCCCTGCGGCCAGCGCCCCCAAGACGATCACCAAGACCACCACGCCGGGTCCCCCCTCGTCGCCCACCTGACTGCCGTCCTTCTTGTTGCCCACGCAGTCAGGTGTCTACGCGCTGCTTCAGCTGATCCGGTCCCGGATGCACGGATGCACGGATGCACGGATGCACGGATACACGGGTGCCTGATGCCGGCCCAGGCCACCTGGTCGTGATCCACCGACGGATCGCCCTGCGCGCGGATCAGCCCCGGTTGTGGTCACCGGTCGAGCCGTCGACGAGCTCGCGCAGGATGTCCATGTGGCCCGCGTGCCGTGCGGTTTCTGTCGTCATGTGGATGAGCACCCAGCGCAGCGACACGGCGTTGCCGGCGTAGGACGTGCCGAGGTCGTCGAGGCCGAGCTCGTCGATCACCTGGTCGGCGGCGCCCCGGGCACGACCGTAGAACTCCAGGATGTCCTCGGTGGACTCGTGCGGTTCCACCCGCATGTCGGAGGTCTCGTCCCGATCGAAGTCGAAGGGCAAGGGCCCCGTTTCGCGGCCGAAGGTCTCGCGGAACCAACCGAGCTCAGCGCCCCCGAGGTGCTTGACCAGCCCCAGCAGGTTCGTCCCCGACGGCGTCATCGGCCGCCGCAGCTGCTCGTCGTCGAGGCCTTCGAGCTTCCACAGCACCGCATCGCGATGCCGGTCGAGGGCGGCGTACAGACTGTCCTTCTCGTCACCGGTAAACGGCACGCTCTTTGTCATGCGCGGACGGTAGCAGCCGCGGGGCACCCCAGCTTCGGGAGCCCCGGAGCACTGCCCGGCGACACTGCCCCCGAGGGCCCGACGCCTCGGTCGAGGCCCAATGGGACCATCACGAACAGTAACTTCCCGGGTACTCGACGTAGGGTGGCGTCATGGCGTGACAGCTACGAAGGAGGACGTCATGGCAGGCAAGGCCAGCATCGTTTTCGCGCACGGACTCTGGGCCGACGGGTCGTGCTTCAGCAAGCTCATCCCCGTGCTGCAGGCCGAGGGCCACCAGGTCTACAGCTCGCAGCACGGCCTGGACTCCCTCGAAGGCGACGTCGCGTGCGTCACCCGGGCCATCAACCACGTGCCGGGCCCGGTCGTGCTCGTCGGGCACTCCTACGGCGGGACGCTGATCACCAAGGCGGGCGTGCACGACCGGGTGGGCGCGCTGGTCTACATCGCCGCGCTCGCGCCCGACGAGGACGAGACCTCGCAGAGCCAGCAGGAGAAGTTCCCCAGCATGCCGGTCTTCAAGCACCTCGACGTCGCCGACGGCCGCCTGTGGCTGCTCGAGTCGGGCATCGGCGACTTCTGCGGCGATCTGCCCGCGTCCGAGCAGCAGCTGGCCCTGGCGACGGGCGCGGTGCCGGTCGCCGACCTGTTCACTCAGCAGGTCCCCGGCACCGCCTGGCGTAAGAAGCCGAGCTGGTACATCGTCGCGAACAACGACCGCACCGTGAACCCGGAGCTGGAGCGGGCCGCCGCCGAGCGCATGGGCGCGAAGACCTACAGCGTGGACAGCAGCCACGTGCCCATGCTGTCGCACCCCGACTTCGTCCTCGACGTCATCCGCGACGCCGCGAAGGCCCTGGAGGCGTAGCCAGGGCTCTCCTACGGATCGGCGGGCCGACGAAGCTTCGTGGTCGGCCCGCCGCGCGAGCGTCCGATGGCGTGGTGGACGGGTTCGCCGAGGGCTCCTGCACCTGCTCGAACTGGAGCGAGATGACGCGGATGCCCTCGGGGCGAAGCCGGTGGGAGAGGATGTCGGCTAAGCCGGCCTGAGCGGCTTTGGCAGCGTAGAACGCGGGGTGTGCCTGGGAGCGGTGGTTCCGGGGTTCCTGTCCGGCGGGGCTTTCCGGTCTTTCCGGGTGCACGCAACTGGCACCGCGTCGGAGCGCGTCCTGCTGCGTGGCGACGTCAGAAG
Organism: Kitasatospora sp. NBC_01302; assembly: GCF_035976515.1. Lineage (NCBI taxonomy): Bacteria > Bacillati > Actinomycetota > Actinomycetes > Kitasatosporales > Streptomycetaceae > Kitasatospora > Kitasatospora sp. NBC_01302. The sequence continues at coordinate 246,960 of NZ_CP108404.1, read as the reverse complement.
TCGTTGCCCGCCGTGGCCGTACGAGGTCCGACCGTGTGGCCGAGAGGATCAGGAGCCGTTCCATGCCGGACGAGACCACCGTGAACCCCGTCGCCTGGCCGCCTGCCCCGATCAAGACCGGGCGGCTCGTGCTCCGCGAGGCCGAGGCCCGGGACCGTGCGGCGCTGATCGAGCTGGCCGCCTCACCGGAGGTGGGCACCTATGTCGGCGGCGCTCGACCGCGTGACGAGCTCGAGCGCGCGATGCCCGAGGTGCCCGGACAGCGCTTCGGCTTCTTCGTGGCCGAGCTCGACGCGACAGCGATCGGCATGATCACGCTCGATCGGCGCGACCCGGAGCGCAAGGGCCACATCCGTCCGGAAGGCGGGGAGCCCGAGCTCGGCTACCTGTTCCTGCCGCAGGCGTGGGGGCGCGGGTACGCCACCGAGGCATGCGCGGCGGCGCTCGACTGGTTCGCCGACGCGCATCCCGGCGAGCCGGTGGTGCTCTCCACCCAGACCGCCAACGCGGCCTCGATGCGCGTCGCGGCGAAGCTGGGGTTCACCGAGGTGGAGCGGTTCGAGGACTACGGCGCCGAGCAGTGGCTCGGCGTGTGGTCGCGGGGCACGACGTCCGACTGACCTTGCCCGACAGAGGGTTCGCGCCGACCGGGTGGGTGCGGCAGGGCCACCTTCCTCGCGGTGCCTGCCCCTACCGTGGTGGGCATGCACACGAAACGGCTGAGCGAGTTCCTGCGGGCCCGGCGCGCGCTGGTGCGTCCCGAGGACCACGGGATGCCTGCGGGCGCGCGCCGTACTCCCGGTCTGCGACGCGAGGAGATCGCGGTCCTCGCCGGGGTGAGCACCGACTACTACATGCGGCTGGAACAAGGGCGTGAACGCAACCCCTCGCCCCAGGTCCTGCGGGCCCTGGCGGCAGCCCTGCTGTTGAGAGGCGAGGAAGCCGCCTACCTGCGCGCGCTGGTCGATCCGCCGCAACCAGGGCGCCCCAAGCCGGCCAGGGAGTACGCGGGCCCGCAACTGGTGTCCTTGCTGGACACCTGGGCGGACACACCGGCTCTGGTCTACGGCCGGTACCTCGACCTCCTGGCCCTCAACTCCCTGGGTGAGGCGCTGTTCTGCTGGCTGGGCAGCGAGACCAGTCTGATCACGGCGATGTTCCTCGATCCGGCCGCCCGGGACTTCTACCGCGACTGGGCCGTCGTCGCGCAGGGCTGCGTGGCCGCGCTGCGAGCCGCCAACCCCACGGCGGACGATCAGCGGCTGCAGGAGCTGGTGGGCGAACTGTCCGTGCGCAGCCACGACTTCGCACGGATGTGGGCGCGCCATGAGGTACGGGCCAAGACGGCCTCGGTGAAACGCTTCCACCATCGGCTGGTCGGAGACCTCACCCTGGGCTTCGAGACCTTCTCCGTCAACAGTGCCCCCGGCCAGCACCTCGTCGTCTACCGGGCCGAACCCGGCACCGCCGCCGAGCGGTCACTGGCCCTGCTCGCCGGCCCCACCCTCACCCATTTCCACGATACTTCGAGCGAAGGGCACCTCCCGCATGACCTCCCCTGACGTACCGGTCTGGTTCATCACCGGCTGCTCCTCCGGCCTGGGCCGGGCACTGGCCACCGCCGTGCTGGAGCGCGGATGGCGGGCAGTGGTCACCGCCCGAGACCCCCGCGCGGTCGCCGATGTGATCCGTGGACACGAAGAACGCGCCCTCGCACTGCCGCTGGATGTCACCGACTCCGGGCAGATCGCGACGGCGGTCGCCCGGGCGCAGACCGCCTTCGGAAAGATCGACGTCCTGGTCAACAACGCCGGCTACGGCTACCTCGCCGCCGTCGAGGAGGGCGAGGACGACGAGATCCGCTCCCTGTTCGACACCAACGTCTTCGGCCTGGCCGACACCACCAAAGCCGTCCTGCCGGGCATGCGCGCCCGCCGCGCCGGCCACATCGTGAACGTCTCCTCACTCGGCGGCCTGGTCGGCTTCGGCGCCACCGGCTACTACCACGCCACCAAGTTCGCCGTGGAGGGCCTGTCCGAGTCGCTCGCCGCCGAAGTCGCCCCCCCTGGGCATCAAGGTGACGATCGTCGAACCCGCCGCATTCCGCACCAACTGGTCCGGGCCCTCCATGCGCCAGTCCGCCACCACCATCGACGACTACGCCCCCACCGCGGGCACCCGGCGCGCCGGCACGCTGGCCACCTACGGCCACCAGCCCGGGGACCCGGCACGCGCCGCCCGGGCCGTCATCGACGCCGTCACGGCCGAACAGCCACCGCTGCGCCTGCTGCTGGGCAAGGCCGCCTACGACATCGCCACCGCCAAGCTCGACACCCTCAAGGCCACCTTCGACGACTGGCGGGAGGTCACCCTCAGCACCGACTTCCCGGCGACGCAGGCCGCAGACTGACGGCGTGCCTCACCGATCCCGAGGCTGACCACGGGCGCGCGCGGCCGGCGTTGGACAGGCTGCCGCCGGTCGGTCACCGCTCGGAAGGCACCGGGCGCAGGGCCGCTGCTGGCATCATGGGTCCCGGCCGCGCTGTTTGTGGCGGCGGCCGGCCTCAGGCCCGGGCTCAGGTCGCCAGATCCGCCAGCAGGCTGCGGCGTGCGGAGTCCACGTGCTCCGCTGCCCGGCGGTCCAGTGTCCGACGGTCGCCGGAGCGCAGCAGTACGGCCAGTTCGCGGTGCTCGTCGACCACGCGTGCCCGGTAGTGGCCGTAGCCGGCGTCCACGCGGCGCAACTGGAAGAGGTGCAGCTGGGAGCGGATGGCCTGCCAGGCGGTGATGAGCCTGCCGTTCCCGGCGGCGGCGTAGATCTGGTCGTGGAAGGCGAGGTCCAGCGCCACCAGTCGGCCGGCATCGGCGGCCCCGGCGCTCTCGGCGGCCATCTCGGCCACCAGCCGGTCCAGTTCGGCCAGATGCTGCGCGGTGGCGTTGCGCCGCGCGGTGGTGGCGGCGAGCCGGTCCAGGGCGGCCCGCAGCGAGTAGACCTCCTGGACGTCCTCGGCCGTCACCTCGATGACCACGGTGTTGCGGTGCCAGCCTCCGCGGACCAGCCCCTCCTTTTCGAGCTGCGCCAGTCCTTCCCGGACCGAACCTCGGCTGACTTCCAGGCGTTCGGCCAGCTCGACCTCGCGCAGCGCGGACCCGGGCGGGAAATGGCCGGAGAGGATCGCCGCACGCACCAGGTCGGCGGCCTCATCGGCCAGCCCGCGACGAGCGGCCTTCGGCAGGACAGAGGACATGGAGGCATGTTGACATCCGGTCATCGTTCGCACCAGTCAATCCTGTACGGAAGCCCGCCTGGCCCCTCCGTGGATCCCAATGTTGACATCAAGACATTGCCCTGGGCAGGCTGGTCCGGTCAGCGAGTCCGCTGGAGAGGAGCCCCAATGCTGTGCGACGAGTCGATGGTGTCCGCCCGATGAGGGGCGTCCTGGTGACCGGCGGCTCGCGCGGCATCGGCCGTGCGGTCGCGCTGGCCTTCGCCCGCGGCGGCGACCGCGTCGCGGTGCAGTACGCCGGCAGCCGCGCGGATGCCGAGGAGACGCTGCGGCAGTTGCCGGGGGAGGGGCACACGCTGCTCCAGGCCGACTTGGGGGAGCCCGGCGCGGCCGAGCGCGCGGTGGCCGAGGCGCTCGCCGCCCTGGGCACGCTGGACGTCCTGGTGAACAACGCAGCCGTCGCTCCCACGGCCGAGACCCGGCACCCGATCGCGCACACCCCGCTGGCCGACTGGCAGCGGATCTGGCGGCGCATGGTCGAGGTCAACCTGCTCGGTGCCGCCGACCTGAGCTGGGCCGTGGCCCGCCATCTCGTGGAGCGCGGTGCCGGCGGCGCCATCGTGAACATCGGCTCACGCGGAGCGTTCCGGGGCGAACCCGACTTCCCCGCGTACGGAGCGACGAAAGCTGCGCTCCACGCGCTCGGCCAATCGCTGGCCGTGGCACTGGCTCCGCACGGCATCGCGGTCACCTCCGTCGCCCCCGGATTCGTCGCCACCGAGCGACAGGCAGCGAAGCTGTCCGGCCCGCAGGGCGAACGCCTGCGAGCGGAAAGCCCGTTCGGCAGGGTCGGCACCCCGGAGGAGATCGCCGCCACTGTGCACTTCCTGGCCTCTCCCGCGGCGGTCTGGGCCTCCGGAACCGTCGTCGACCTCAACGGTGCGTCCCACCTGCGTACATGAGCCCAACGGCGGCAGCGGGCGAACAGCCAAGCTGACGAACACCCTGGACGCCTCACCGAAACCGGACGCCTCACCGAGCCGGACGCAGACCCTGGGCCGGACAACTCAACTCCGCCGTCCGCCAGCTGGATTCGATCCTCAGCCCGCACGGCTGGAACCGCCAGGCCGGTGTCGGCAATCAGGAACGTCGAAGGTGGCGGGCCTTCATCGAGCGAGACCGGCCTCTCGGTCCGCGGCAGCGATCTGGTCGAAGAAGCGCTTGTGAACCCAGTGACGCTCGCCAAGGATGCTCACCTGCCCCCAACGGCCGGAGACCGGGCCGAGCCGGGTCTGCCGTGGCATCGTGCCCGCCAGACGCCGTGGGCCGGGCGCCGCCGGAGAGCTTGCCACTCTCCAACACGGGGATGGCGTCCCAGATGAACCCCTGCCGTACCTCGCTGCCGGCGGGAAGAAACGGTGCCGCACGCCGCGCCAGGTCCGGTCACGGCTCGGGGACTCGTGGACCGCTCTCATCAGTTCCGTCGATCAAGGCGTCCCCTTCCCCCTGCCGCGCATCCCCAGCGCACGAAGCTACCGTACCGCCCTGGCACGGCGTTTCGTCTGCGGGCGGGCGTGACGGTACCTCCAGGAGGGTTCACTGACGGATGATCAGAACCACAGACCCGCCCGCGGCCAGCACGAGCACCCCGGCCGAGCACGCAGAAGTGCGGTGGCGTGCTGGGCGCTCATGCGAACCTCGACGAGGGTGCGCCAGTGCCCTTCCGCCCGGAGAACCTTCCGCGCCGAGCCTGCGTCCTACCTCGCGACCGCCCCCACACATCCAGGAGAACAGAGCATGGCCGACCGAGACGTTGAGCAGACCGAGGAGCGGGATGGCTCCCACGGCGCCTGGTGGGCGGAACTCGGGACGTGGGGAGCCGTCGCACTGATCGTCTTTGGGGGAGTCGCGGCAGCGTGGGTCTCTTTCAGGCTGCCCGGCACTCCGGAGGAGCTGGCGTCCGGCTACTACCAGGCCGCCAGGATCGTCGCCATCGGCCTGGTGACGGTGGGATTCACTGTGTTGGGCCGCCGCCGCGCCCGGGCCGCAGCAGTCGAAGACGTGAGCGAGCAGGAACGCGCCTGATCCCCACCGGCCGGTAGCAGGCGCTCGGGCAGGGCAGAGTGCTTGGACCGGACGTATCCATGCCCGGTGCGGGGGAACTGAGCACGACAGCACGGCAGTGGCCGGTCGTCCGGAGTTTCGCGCTCATGCGCCGGCTCCGTGCACCGACCACAACGACCGCGCTCGCTCTGTGGTTGGCCCCGCGGCAGTACCTGCCCAGGAATTGAGCGACGGGGGTTCGATGATCACGCACACGGACGGTGAGCCGTACGGCCCGTACGGCTCACCCGAGTCGAACGGGGCGGCGCAGCCGCACCTGGCGGCACCGACGCAGGGTGAAGCGGATCCAACCGGGCAGCAGCAGTCGACGGCGTACGGGGAGCCGGTGTACCCCTACCCGCCGGTCCACGAGCAGCAGCAGCCGTACGGACAGCCGCAGGGCGACGGACAGCCGCAGGGGTTCGGGCAGCCGCAGGGCGACGGGTCGGCCGACGGCTTCGGGCCGGTGCAGGCCTACGGCCGGACAGGGGGATACAGCCGGCTGCCAGGGCAAGGCGGGCAGTCGGGCGCCGAGCAGTACTCCGCGGGGTACTACCGGACCGAGCCGGAGCCGTACGCGGTCTCCCAGCCGTACGTCCTGCCTGCGGACTACGGCATGCCGATGGCCTTCAACGACCCACCGACGATGTCCCTTCGCACCGTCTCCGCCCAGGACGCCTACCCGCCGCAGGCCCCCGCCCGACTGCCACAGCAGCGGGAGACCGGTGAGGCGTCGGCGAAGCCCGCGGGGGAGGAGACGGCCGGGCGCCATGGTCTGATCATGGCCCTCGGCACGCTGGCGTCCCGGGCGCTGGGCTTCGTGCGCAGCGCGACGGTGGCCGCGGCGATCAGCGTCGGCGCTGTGGCCGGCTCCTACACCATCGGCAACACGATCCCCACCGTCATCTTCGTGATGCTCGTCGGCGGCGCGCTCAACTCGGTCTTCGTGCCCGAGCTGGTCAAGGTCGCCAAGACGCACAAGGACGGCGGCGCCGCCTACACGGACCGTCTGCTCACCCTGTGCGGCGTGGCCCTGGTGGCGCTGACCCTGGTGGCGGTGTTCGCCGCCCCGTGGATCGTCAGCGTGTACGCACCGAGCTACACCGGGGCGCAGCGCGATCTGACGGTCACCTTTGCTCGCTACTGCCTGCCCGAGATCCTCTTCTACGGCATGTTCACCCTGCTGGGGCAGGTGCTCAACGCGCGCGGCAGGTTCGGCGCGATGATGTGGACCCCGGTGCTGAACAACGTGGTGGTCATCGCGGTCTTCGGGCTCTACATCGTGATGGGCGGCCACGCCAAGGCGGCCGGTGACGTGACCTCGGGCCAGGCGATGCTCCTGGGCGTCGGCACCACGCTGGGCGTGGTGGTCCAGGCGCTGGGCATGCTGCCCTCGCTGCGGGCGGCGCAGTACCGCTTCCGGCCCCGGTTCGACTGGCGCGGCGCGGGCCTGGGCCGACCGCTACGGGCCGCGAGCTGGGCGCTGCTGCTGATGATCGCCACCCAGGTGGCCTTCACCGAGCTCACCGCGCTGACCACCGCCGCCGACGCGCTCGGCGCCAAGGTCCACCTGGACGGGGTCGGCAATGCCGCCTACTCCAACGCCTACCAGCTGTTCGTGGTGCCGCAGGGCGTGATCACCGTCTCGCTGGTGACCGCGCTCCTGCCCCGGATGTCGCGGTCCGCGACCGAGGGCAACCTGACCGGGATCGGCGAGGACCTGGCCGGTGTCCTGCGCACCTCGGCCGCGATGATCGTCCCGGCGACCGTGCTGTTCGCTGCCTTCGCCGGTCAGATCTCCGGCCTCGCCTATGGATACGGCGCCGCCGCCAGGAACGGGACGGGTCTGACCGTCATCTCCGAAACGCTGCTGGCGTTCGCGATCGGCATCCCGTTCCTCTGCGCGCAGTACGCACTGGCCCGCGGCTTCTACGCGATGGGCGACGCGCGCACCCCGTTCTGGCTGACCGTGGTCTCCTCCGGCACCAACGTGCTGCTCTCCTACCTGGCCTACCTGCTGCTCGGCCCGCGCTGGATCGTGGTGGGAATGGCCAGTGCGCAGACCGTGGCCGGTGTGATCAGCATGGTGATCACCGGGCAGGCGCTGGCCCGCCGGCTGCGCTCGCTTCCCGCCGCTCCCGACGACCCCGAGGCTCGCACCCGGGTGCTGCGCGCCGCGCTGAGCGCGCCGATGCGCAGCGGCCTGGACGGGCGGCGGGTCTACGGGCTGCACCTGGGGCTGCTGCTCGCCTGCCTGCCCGGGGCGCTGGTGGGGCACTTCGTGGCGGGCCGGATCGGCGGGATGTTCGGCACGGCCAGCACTGTGAACATGTTCCTCGGCAACGCGATCGGGCTCGCCGTCGGGTCGCTCTGCGTGCTGCTCTCGCTCTTCGTGCTGGCCAAGCCGGCCGGCGCCGCCTCGGCGGTCGCGCCGCTGGCCCGCAAGCTGCGGCTGCCGTACCCGCAGGCGCCCAAGCCCGGCGGACGGCGGCGGCGTGGCCGGGGCTGAGCGGCCGTCAGACGGGCACGGCGTCCGTCGTGGAACTTCTTGACGCTCTGCGACCACATGCAGGACTGTGCCTGCCTGCGGCTCGCTGTAGGGCGGGCCGCAGGCAGGCCCGGGGTCAGCTGAGGGCCTTGGCCAGCCGGGTCAGGCCGTCCGCGATCTCGGCGGGGGTGTGGGTGGTGAACGACAGGCGCAGCGTGGCCGGGTCCGGGTGGCCGGCGAAGAAGGGAGCGCCGGGCACGTAGGCCACGTTGTGGGCGACCGCCTGCGGGAGCAGGGCGGTCGCGTCGTAGCCGGAAGGCAGGCTGGCCCAGAGGAACATGCCGCCGTCCGGACGGTTCCAACTGCTCCCGTCCGGCAACGCGTCGGCCAGTCCGGCGAGCAGGGCGTCGCGGCGCTCGCGGTAGGCGTCGCGGACGGTGACGAGGTGGGCGTCCAGGTCGCAGTCGGCGAGGTAACGGGCCGCAGCGGCCTGGTCGACCGTCGAGGTGTGCAGGTCGGCGGCCTGCTTGGCGATCACGCAGGCGCGCCGGATGGCGGCAGGTCCGCGCAGCCAGCCGAGCCGCAGGCCGGGAGCCATCACCTTGGAGAAGCTGCTCAGCAGCACCGTCCGGTCCTCTGCCCCGGCGCAGCCCGAGATCCACTGCACCGGCTCGCCGCTGAAGCGCAACTCGCCGTACGGGTCGTCCTCGACGATCCACAGCCCGCGCCGCGCCGCGACCTCCGCGATAGCCCTGCGGCGCGCGAGCGGGAGGGTCCGGCCCGTCGGGTTCTGGAAGTTGGGCACCAGGTACAGCAGCTTGGGCCGCTCCGCCGCGATGAGCGCGTCCAGCGCCTCCACCATGATGCCGTCACCATCGGTGGGGACCGGGACAATCCGCGCGCCCGCGAGTCCGAAGCACTGCAACGCGGCAAGATAGGTCGGGTCCTCGACCAGAACGGTGTCGCCGGGCTCCAGCAGGGCCGAGGCCAGCAGCGACAGTCCCTGCTGCGAGCCGCCGGTGATCAGCAGATCCTCGGGATCGGTCGGCAGTCCGCGCGTGCTGAGCCGGGCGGCGACGGACGCGCGCAGCAACGGGTCGCCCTCGGTGGTCGAGTACTGGAGCACCTGCCGCGGCGACTCGCGCAACACCGCGTCGTAGGCCGCACGGATGCCCTCGGCGTCGAAGAGCTCGGGAGCGGGCAGGCCGCCCGCGAACGAGATGACCTCGGGGCGAGCGGTCAGCGCCAGAATCTCCCGGACCGGGGACCCGGCCACGGCGGTGGTGCGGGCGGCAAGAGCAGGGGCCGGGGCAACGCCGAGATTAAGTGTTGTCGTCATACTGGCCCACCTTACGAAGACTCAGTCGTTCGTCCAGCAAGATTCCATGATCCGGTCGCCGTGCGGCCGGCCGGGTGCGACGCGGTGACGGTGCTGGTCGCCGGGATCAACGAGCGGCCTTGACCAGCACCTTCGCGCAAACCCTAGGTCCAGACCTCGGCGAGCAGGCGGTTCACGGATGCGGGCTGCTCCTGGTGCGGTGCGTGGTCGGCCCCCATGATCCGGGCGTGGCGGGCGCCGATCCGGTCCGCGATGAACTCGCCGCACGCCATCAGGGCCTCGCCGATGAACGCGCGGTACTCCGGGTGCGCCCCCTCCCAGGTGCCGTTGACCACCAGCTTCGGAAAGCCGGCCAGCAGGAGCGGGGCCAACGGGATCTCGGCGTCCCAGGCGACGCGCTCCGCCATCGCCGACGCGGTGGCACGCAGCAGCTGCGGCGTGAACTCGGGCACCGGGAGGCCGTAGCCCTCCGTCGAGTAGCGCAGGTACTCCTCGGGGCTCATCGGCGCGCGCTGCTCGCCGAAAGCCGCCCGGATCCGGACCAACGCAGCCCCCACCGCCGGGTGCTCCTCGGCGACGCGCAGCGCGGAGGGCTCGATCAGCGTCAGCGATTGAATGGCCTCCGGACGGCGCGCCGCCGCGATCATCGCACCGGCAGCGCCGTAGGAGTGCCCCACCAGGTGCGCGCCGGCGCCGAGCAGCTCCACGATGTCCTCGGCGTCCACCTCGTAGTCGCTGCGCTCGATGTCCGGACTCTCCCCGAAGCCGCGCCGGTCCATCAGCTCCAGCCGGAACCGGTCGGCGAGCGGGCGCTGGCCCCGGAAGGAGTCGGTCCCCCAGCTCATCGTGCCGTGCACGAGAAGCACGCGGGGAACGGTCGCCGCCGATGCCTCGTCCTGCCACAGCGTCACATGCACTGATTCGCGTTCCATGCGGCTCATCCTACGAACCGTCAGCCCTGGTGAAGGGAGTCGAGTGCGAGCGAAGGCGCTCGGGTGGTTGGGCTCAGCAGCCGCCCGCGCAGAGCGTTCCGCTGGGCCCCCAGGGCCGCGTCGTTGAGTGGATCTTCCCGATGTGGCGGGTCAGTATGGCAGCTGTAGATCGTGATCTTGTCCTCGAGCGGCCCTCTGCGGCCCTCTATCCTGCCGACCCGCCTGCTGGGTCCTCTGCGCCGTCGACGACCGAACGAACGCACCTCATCCAGTCCTCCCACGCAGCGGGGTCCGTCGTCCCGCCGTCCGCCTCGATGCCGATGTCGCCGAGGAGCGTGAGAAGGTCGTCCCCGGCGCGGTTCGCGAACTGCCACACGAACCGCGACATGGCGAGGAAGGCCTCGCGCTCGTTCAACTCGTAGCGACTCATCAGGGCTTTCCATCCTCGGGCGGCGCCCGGGAGTCCAGGGCCGTGGGCCGTGACCTTGCTCGCCTGGGCAACAGCGCGGCCACCGAAGACCATCGTGGTCTGTGAAGACAGTGAAGGACCAGGCAGTGGCCGCAGGTCACAGCGTAGACGTTGAACGATGGCAGGCGATGTTCGAGGGCCTGATGGGCCGTGTCGCAGGTCGGTTCGCCCGGGTGGAACCCCGACGCCGGGCCCGCTCACTGGTACTTGGGCTGCTGTCGGCCCTGCCGCGCGAGAACTGCCGGACGATCGTCGAGCACGCCGGGGACACCAGCCCGCACGGGATGCAGCACCTACTGGGCCGTGCCAAGTGGGACGCCGATGCGCTGATCCTGCGGCCCGCCCACACCGCAGCGCACCGCCTCCGCTGGTCCCACTGGCGACGACGCCACCAAGCCCGAGCCCGCGACAGCCACCACCTGCGACAAGCAGCAGCTCAACCATGATCACGATCTACAGCTGCCGTATTGGGCCGAGCCGTGCAGCCCAACCCGCCATGTCGGGAGAGACGTCCTCCACCTCGGATGAGTGGCCGTACGGGCCCCGGGTAAACATGAGCCGGTGGCCCACAGCACTCGTCACACGGTCTTGCTGCTCGTCGCTCTGGTGAGGCGTCGCCGATGTGAGGATTCGTCCGGTCGTGGTGACGCGAGCATCACGCCGTGCGGCAGGGGCGGTCCCTTGTAAAGGAATCCGCTCTTCGCGCATATCACCCTCACATGCTCCAGGTGCTCCCCGAGTGTCGCCCCGACGGCCGGGACGCTGAGGGCATCCAGCCGCAGCCCACGGCATGGCGTATGCGAACGATCCCTCTGGGTGCAGGTCTTCGGCGGGAGTCGGGCGGATCGTCGGCAGATCGAACCGGGTGCTGCCCGCCGAACGACCGATCTCCACTGCGGGGGCTGATGTGAGCTTCGCCACGTAGGCGGGAATTGCGTACCCATGTGCGGTTGCGGCATGGTGAGGCTTCTGTCAGGCCCCGCGTACGGCCCGTTTGTTGGGCGTCAACTGAATACCGATGGTCCGTACGCCGCCCGAACTCCTTGCCCGCACCGGCTCGTCCGGTACCCGGGCTCCGGGCCAGCGTCTCCCGTGACCAGCTACAGGTGGAGGCCAGTGACCAGGGCACATTGCGTCCTCAAGGTCACGCGGGGGGCGACGCTGGAAGGAAACCATGTGACTCGGATCTCGGTCCGGGGAGTTGCTGTGGTCTCTGCCACCGCCGTCACCGCCGTCGGTGCCGTCGTGGGTGTGGCCTCGAGCAGCGAGGGCGCTACGCCCCAGTCGGTCGACGTCGCGGGAGCCACGCTCCTCGCGGACGTGCCGTCAGCCGCCCAGGCGCAGATCGTCAGCGACAACTTCGCTGTCCAGTCCTCGGCTCAGCAGCAGTCGGCCGACCTCGCGGCGCAGACGGCCGCTCAGGAGGCCGCCCGGCTGAAGGCCGCCGCCGACGCGCAGGCGAAGGCCGACGCCGACAAGGCGGCCGCCGATGCCGCCGCAGCTCAGAAGGCCGCTGCTGACGCGAAGGCCAAGGCCGACGCCGCCGCGCAGCAGGCTGCCGCCCGCGCCGCGGCCAGGTCGCAGCTCGCCACCACCACGGACTCCGCCTCGCCCGGCGACTCGTCCTCCGGGGGCTCGCCGCAGTCGATCGCGGCCAGCTTGATGGACAGCACCCAGTTCCAGTGCTTCAGCAACATCGTCACGCGTGAGAGCGGCTGGGACGTCACCGCCCGCAACCCCTCCTCCGGCGCGTACGGCCTGGTGCAGGCGCTGCCCGGTTCGAAGATGGCCTCCGTCGGCTCGGACTGGCAGACCAACCCCGCGACCCAGATCAAGTGGGGCCTGGGCTACATGAACAGCACCTACGGCAGCCCGTGTGACGCCTGGTCGTTCTGGCAGGTCCACCACGCGTACTAGCGTGATCGTCGGGCAGCCGCGCCTTCCGTGAATCCCTGACGTCGGCGCCGCTGTGACGAAGAGCCGTCGGGGCGTCTCCCTCGCACACACGGGGGAGGCGCCCCGGCGGGCGCGCGTCAGCGATCGGGCCGGCCGCGTTCAACTCGGCCAGGAGTATGGATCACCGTCCTACAGGGTCCACCTCTGGTTGCATGGCCGCCACCCTCGCCTCGCGCGTACTCGGGGGCATGCTCCTGGGCAGCACCGCACGACCGGCTCCGCTCTGGCAGGACCTCGGCTCCGGGACGGAGACCGGGCTCATCACCACCGCCTGCTACACGCTGGCCTTCACTGCCTGGGGCCAGTGGCTGCTCTTCACCCGCATCTGCCTCCCCCCTCACCGGGTGCCTCCCCTGGGACACCATGGCCCTCCTCGACGGCGCCTACCAGCGCGGACTCCTGCGCCAGGCCGGTGCCGTCCACCAGTTCCGCCACGCCCGCCTCCAAGGCCACCTCAACCCGGCCCCGCACCGCCTGGAACACGAAGATCACGGCGAAGCGGCGCAGGGTTTCACCCCGTTGTCCCGTCCGCCGACCTGGGGCGAGTGGTTGCTGGAAGTCGGCGAAAGAGCGGTGGTCGTCCGCCGGCCTTCCCTGACACGATCCCGGTGTGACCACGCTATTCCTGATGGTCGGCCTGCCAGGGGCTGGCAAGACGACGCGTGCCCGGCAACTCGCCGAGGAGCACGGCGCGCTGCGGCTTACGCCCGACGACTGGATGCTTCCACTGTTCGGTGCATCGGAGGCGGACGGGAAGCGCGACGTGCTGGAAGGACGGATGCTCTGGCTCGCCCTGGAGGCGGTGAGGCTCGGCACCAACGTCGTGGTGGACTACGGTTGTTGGTCCCGGGACGAACGGACCGCGATCCGCTGGCTGGTGGAGGCGGAGGACGTGCTCTTCCACATGATCTACCTGCCAGTGGACGATGAGACCCAACGCGCCCGGATCGCCCACCGCTGGGCGACCACCCCTGGGGAAACGTTCCCGATGACCGAGGCCGACATCCTGCACGGGCGGACGCACTTCGAGGAGCCCGACGTGGCAGAACTCGACGGGCGCGAGCTCGACGGCCCGCCTCCGGGGTGGCCGACCTGGCGGGAGTGGGCCGTAGAGCGGTGGCCGTCGTTCGCCTGAACGGCCCCACCCCGTCTCCGCAGCGCCCTCCCGCCGCACCGGCCGGTGTCACCGCTCCCGCCGCCCGGACGGCGGACAACCCGGGGCCAGTAGGGCGGTATCGCCCTCACAACGGGGCGAGTTCGTCCGAGCGCCGTGCGGAGTGCTCGCCGGCGCGGCCCACGAGGCGGCCGGTGGCCAGTCAGGCGGAGGCGATCAGCAGGTCGGGCGCTCGTTTCCGTCGGCCGGGCGGAGAAGGCAAGATTCGAACCTGCGTGGGCATGCACCCGACCGGGTCCTGCGACCCAGGTCCCCGATAAGCCGCTCCGGCCACCTCTCCTCGTGCTCTTCGGTCGACTGCCGTCGTCCGCTGGGCACATGACCATGGTGCGGCACCGGGCTGACCGCCGGCTGACGCGAGCCTGACGCTCCGTCGTCGCTGATTCGGCGCACGCGCGTTCACACGGCGATGCGAGATCCGCGCCTTGACGCCGTGGCGGGACAGTGACCGTGACTTGCGCCGGGGCCGGGGCCGGGGCCGGTGTGGGCTGGAGGGGAGTTCTCGGCCTCTGGAAACCGCCGAGGGTTCCCCCGGGCTCAGCGCTCCTGGCCGATCGGCCGGACCGTCACGCTGGTGACGTCCACTCCGGGCGGCTGGGTCAGTGCCCAGACGATCGATGCCGCGATCTGGTCATCCGTCAGCATCGGGGCGTCCGGCCTGGCCGTGCCGCCGGGCTGGTTCCAGAAGCCCGTCTCCACGCGGCCCGGGGCGACCAGCGTGACGCCGATCCCGGAGCCGGTCACCAGCAGCCGGGTGTTCTCGGCCAGGCCGGTCACCGCCCACTTGGTGGCGCCGTAGAGGTTGCCGGGGATGTTGATGTGCCCGGCGACGCTGCCGACCAGGACGATCCGGCCGCGCGACCGCGTGAGCGCCGGCAGCGCGGCGTTGATCAGCAGGGCCGGGCCGAGCACGTTGGTCAGCACCATGGCGCGCCAGTGCTCGGGATCGCCGTCGGCCAGGGTGCCGGCAGTGCCGAAGCCGGCGTTGGCCACCGCGTTGTCCAGTCGGCCGAACCGCTCCACGGTGGTCGCGACGGCCGTCCGCACGTCCGCGGGCTCGCTCGCGTCCCCGGTGACGGTGACCAGGGCCTCGGGCCGCCCGAGTTCCTCGGCGAAGTGGCGCAGCCGCTCTTCACCGCGCGCGGTGACCGTGACCCGGTGGCCGAGCTCCAGCAGTTGCCGGGCCGCGGCAGCGCCGATTCCGCTGCTGCCGCCGGTGATCAGCGTGACCGGAGAGTCCTTCATCGTCAGCTCCCGCACTCCAGGTGAATGGCCCCATGGCCAAGGGCAGTTCATCACGTGGAGCGCGCGAACCACTCGTGCCGGCACGCCGTGTCGTCATCCGGTTCCCCGACCGGCCGCCCGGCGCCACGTGACTGGCCCGCGCCCTTTCGCTGGGCGCGGGCGGCTTCGCCCCGAGGGGCCTGTGCCCTGTGATGCCTGCGGGCCCGCGTCGGGGGACGCATCAGCGACGACGAAGATCCGTACGCCGGACTGAGGCACGCGGTACCGGTGGATCTCCGTGGCCGAGGGGTCGTTGTCCGGTTCGACCGAGACGCCCGGGGCGGCCACTGCCGCGCTCAGCTCCTCGAACGTCGTCCGGGGCGGGAACGCACCGTACGAGTCTCGAAGGGGCCCGGACACCGCGGAGGGGCCGTCCAGGCGTAGGCGGTGGACCTGCACGCTGATGCCGAAACAGGACCACCCGTTCCCGCCTTGTTGGAAGTCGACCTCGACGAGTCCGTAGTCCCGTCGGATGAAGCCCGGCGAACCGACGTCCAGATGGTCGGTGGCGAGTCCGGCTTCCCATGCGGCGGGATGCGAGCCGATGCCCAACCCCCAGCAGATCGCCGTGGGTGGCCACGCGGGCGTAGAACTTCGCCTCGCCCATGATTCCGCCCTTGCGGTCGGGCCGGAGGGCCACCTCCACGCCGTCCTGCAGGTTGACGTGGGCGCCCTTGGTCACCCAGTCCTGGTCGGCTTGGGCCAGGTCGCCGACGGAAAATTCGGTCGGCAAGTCAGGACCCAGCGGGCAGGATGGCGGGATGGCTGATCTGCTGTGGGACGACCGGGTCGCGTGGCTGCTCGATCCCACCCAGGAGGGCTGCCTGCCCGATGCGTTCATCGAGCACACGACGGCGGCGGACTGGCAGGCCGTGCTCGACCTGATCGGGGAACAGGGCTGGGCCTTCGAGTACGCCGACGGCAGCGCGGTGTTGCCGCTGCCGCGAGCCGAGGCGGTACTGGCCCGCCCGGCCGATGCCGAGTGTCCGAGCCTGCGCGTGTGGCCGGATCCCGGGGTCTGCGCGATCTTCCGCTTCCTCGGGAAGGAGCAGATCGACTTCGACCTCGACCTGCGGGAACTCCAGGGGCAGGAGCGATTGGACGTCCTGTGCGGGTTTCTGGCCGCGATCGGGCGCCGACTGGGCACGTCGGTGCCGCTGTTCCCCGAAGGTGGTGGCGTGCGGCCGCTGCTCGGGTTCGATCTCGCCGCCGACCGGATCAGGATGATGTCGACACCGCCGGACACGTGAGGCGAGCCGGTCCCGCTGCTCCGTGTTCTACGGGCCGGCGAGGATGTGTACGACTCGGATCTCCGTGTCCAGGATCCGGTGGACGATCGTCATACCGGGAACCGCGCGGTCGCCCGGGGCGACCACCAGACGGCCCGACAGATCACCGCCGGGGGTGTACGGCCTGCCGATCTCCGGGTCCCGCTGGATGCTCCGGAGCGTGTGCAGCAGTTTGCGACGCTGGTCCGGGGTCAGGGTGACGGCGACGGTGCGGGCGGAGTCGTCGAGGTAGACGTCGGGCAGGTCAGACACCGGTCTCCTCCCACTCGGGGAAGATCTCGCCGATCGGGGTGCCAGGGCGATCGCCGGCGCTGCGCAGTGCGTCGCCGATCTCGGGGATCGCCCGCAGGCGCAGGACGTGCTGCCAGGCCTCCAGGTACCGGTCGATCTCGTGCAGCGGCACGTCCTCGACCTCGCTGTTGAAGACTTGCAGGTCGCCGGCGGGGAGGACCGCCCGGAACTCCCTGATGGTCTGCGGGAGTCGGCTCTGCGGCAGGTGCTGCTCGATCGGCTGTGCGGTCATGGCGAAGAGTCCGTTCGCTGTGGCGAGGGCGGCTGCGCCCTGTCGGGACGGGCCTACGCTACCCGGTGGCGCGGCCCGTGCAGGCACGGTCGGTCGACCTTGTTCACCTTGGACCAGCCCCGGAGGCCGGGTTACGTTTCCGCACCTCGCATCGTCGTCAGCGGGCACACCGTTTCGGCCGGGCGTCGTCAGCCGTGGGTTCGCGGCTGGTTGCCGGGTCGGTGCCTTCCGGCTCGGTTCAGTGCGTCCCCGACCTGGGCTGCCAACCTGGTGACGAGGTCGGCTGCGGACGGCAGGTCCGTGATGAGGTCGGCCGCCTCACCGTGCCCTGCCCCGCACCCACGCCGCTCACCGACGTGCCGAAGGGCGGGGCCCGGTCAGCGCGCCGGCCGGCAGCGGCCCGTGTCGCGCACCCTGGGCCGGCCCCGCCGGGGGTGTGACGGCCCGGGGTGCCCGGCGTTCAATCATGGAGCCCGGGGGAGCCGCCGAGCCATGTCCGTGCGACGTCTTCCAGCGATCCGAGCAGCGGGTTGGGGTCGTCAGTGCGCGTGACGAGCACGACCTCGCAGGGAGCGATGTCGATGACGGGCACCAGGGCGATGTCCTCGCGCACGGCAGCGCGTCGATCGCCGGCAGGGAAGATGGCGACACAGTGGCCGGTGGCGATGAGTTCCAGCTTGTCCTCGTAACTGTCGTCGATCGCGGGCGGGGGCGGTGCCGGGCGGTTGCCGACGGGCTTGGGCGTGCCCCAGAGGACCGGAGTGCTGACGCAGGCGACCAGTCCCTCGTCCGACAGGGCCCGCAGGCTGACGGCCTCTTCGTTCGCCAGATGATGACTCGCCGAGGTGACCAGCACCCGCGGCTCCTCGTGGAGCTTGGTCACCCGGAAGCCGTCCGTGGGCAAGGGCAGGGGCCGGTACGCGACGAGGGCGTCGACCCGCCCCTCGGCGAGGGCGCGCGTGTCCCGCCAGTCGAGGTGCCTGGTGCGGACCCGGCCGTCCGGGTGCCGGCGGCGCAGCTCCTGTACCCAGGCGGTGATGACCAGTCCTTCGGCGCAGCCGACGGTGATGGCGGGGGACTGGACGGTGGCTCTGGCCGTGTGAGCGGCTTGCTCGGCCTCGTGGAGCAGTTTCCGGGCCCTGGGAAGGAAGGCCTGACCGGCGTCGGTGAGGCTGCTGCCCTGCGGCGTGCGGTCGAGGAGCCGGACACCGAGCTGGGCCTCCAGCCGCTGGATCTGACGACTCAGCGACGGCTGCGCCAGGTGGAGGCTGGTGGCGGCCCGGCCGAAGTTGCCGTACTCCGCCACGACCGTGAAGTAGCGCACGAGCCGCAGGTCGAGGTCCATCCGCCCAGGGTACGTCGCGCGCCGTCATGCGCCTGGGGCATGACGGCATGCGGAACGGGTCTTGGACAGGGTGTGCGGGTGGACGTTTGGCTTGAGGGCATGACCACTTATGACGGCAAGAAGATCGTGATCACGGGCGGAAGCAGCGGTATCGGCCTGGCTACGGCCCGGTTGTTCGCCGATGGTGGGGCACAGGTACTGATCACCGGCCGGACCCGAGCCACCCTGGACGCCGCGCTGGAGCAGTTGGGGGACAAGGCGATCGCCGTGCGCAGCGACGCCGCGTCCCTGGAGGACGTCAAGGCGCTGGCCGGCACGGTCCAGGAGCGGCTCGGCGCGGTGGACGCGCTGTTCGTCAACGCCGGCGTCACCGCGTCCGCGCCGTTCGACTCGACGACGGAGGAGATGTACGACGCGCTGTTCGGCGTCAACGCCAAGGGCCCGTACTTCACGGTGCAGGCGTTGGCGCCGCTGTTGCGCGAGGGAAGCGGCGTGGTCCTCACCACGTCGGTGGTGAACGTCCTTGGCCTGGACGCGCTCAGTGTCTACTCGGCGAGCAAGGCAGCCCTGCGGTCGATGACGCGCACCCTGGCCCGCGAGCTGCTGCCGCGCGGGGTGCGCGTCAATGCCGTGAGCCCCGGGCCGATCGACACGGGCATCCTGGACCGCTCCTTGCCGGCCGACGTCGTCGAGACGATGAGGGACACCTTCCGGAGCGGCAACCCGATGCAGCGGCTGGGGTCGTCCGAGGAAGTGGCCGCCGCGGTGGCGTACTTGGCGTTCGGTGCGACCTTCTCGACCGGAGCGGAGTTCCCCGTCGACGGAGGGGCCACGCAACTCTAGGGCCTGTGCGGCAGGACACCGGCGCCGTTGCGGGTGGCGCGGGTGATGGTGCGGTGGCGCCGGACCGGTCCGCGGTCAGCGGTCAGTGCTCGGACAGTCCGGGCACCGGAAGCCGTGGCGATGGACGACGGGACCGTCGTGGCCGGGCAGGACGGCGGACCAGCTCAGCCACACGGCGTCACCGTCCTTCCGCGGCAGGCCTCCGGCCGCCCGGGGATTCGCTGCTCCCGCGGGAGTACGCCCGAAGCCGTCCGCCGGAGGACGCCGGCAGCAGCGCCGATCCGGTGGACTGAACGGCGCCGGACCTGGGCCTTCCAACCGGCACCGTCCCGACAACCGGAGGCTGTTGACCGTGTCGCCCTTCACCCCGCCTGCCCGACGGTCCGCAGGAGCGCTCAGCGGTGTTCTGTACGCCGTCCTCTTCGTGGCCGGACTCGTCGCCGGCGGCGTCACCGCGCCGTCCGGGCCGTTCGCGACCCCGTACTCGGGCGACGACGTGGTGCGGCGCTACCTGGCCGCCGATCCCGCTGCGCTGCACCGCTCGCTGCAGCTGACGGCTCTGTTCCAGATGCTCTCGGCCTTGGCGCTGCTGGCCTTCGTCCCGTGGCTCACGGACTTCGTGGGCCGCCACGGCACCGCGGTGCGGGCGGGCGTGGTCCGGGCGGCGGGCACTGCGTCCGGGGTCCTGCTGGTGTTGTCCGCGAGCGCGGGTTGGGTCCTGTCGCTCCTGGGCTCCGCCACGGACCTGTCGGTGTCCCGCGCCCTCATGGACCTCGCCTTCATCACCGGCGCCGCCCCCGCCATCGGCACGCTCGGCCTGGCCCTGTGGCAGGTGTCGCGCACCGCACGGGGGAGTCGGGCGCTGCCCGCGTGGCTGTCCTGGACCGGGCTGGTCCTGGCCGACACGCGCGTTCCGTCCCGGATCAGGGAGCGGAGTTCGGCACGTCCGGGTTCTGCGCGAACGCCTGGACCGGGGAGCCGAACGCGGTGGTGTCCTCGGTGCTGACCTTGGCGCAGCCCGGTGCGGCGGCGGCGTTGAGCGCGTTGGTGTCGCCGGGCGCGGTGGTCGGGGCGGTAGCGGGGGGAGCGCTCTGCGGGGCGGTGGTGTGGACGGCGTCCGCGGCCTTCCCGGCGTTCGGTGGCGTGCTCGGGGGAGCCGTCGCAGGGCTGCCGGTTCCGGAGAACGACCGGTCGGCCAGGATCGCCCGGAAGACGGCCGACGCCCCGGGGGCCGGTACGAGGTCCTGCGCGAAGACCGGATCGGCGCCGGTGTAGGGCGAGTTGGGGGTGGTCAGGAAGGTGATCCGATTGGTGGGCACGTCGTTGAGCTGGTTCGCGAGGTCGGCGAGGTCGGCGAGCCCGTTGAGGGCGGGGTCCACGGTCAGGGCCTTGGTCGCGGCGCTGGCCAGCGAGTAGAGCGTGACCGGGTTGGTCAGCGTGCCGGCGCTCTTCAGCTTCTGGACCATCGCGGACAGGAAGATGTGCTGGGCGTCCTCACGGCCGAGGTCGCTGCCGTCGCCGAAGCCGTGCCGGGTGCGCAGGAACTCCAGTGCCGCCAGGCCCTGCAGGGTGTGGGTTCCGGCTGTCAGCTTGAGGTGCGAGTCCGGGTCGTAGACGTTGTTGTCGACGCAGACCCGGACTCCGCCGACGGCATCGGACATGTTCACCACCCCGGAGAAGTCGATCATCATGAAGTGGTCGATGGTGATCCCGGTCAGCTGGTGGACGGCGGCCACCGTGCAGCCGGGGCCGTACTGCAGGCTGCTGGTGATGACGGCCTGGCCGGCGCCGGGGTGGACCTGCCCGGTCGTCGGGTCCGTGCAGCCGGGCAGACTCATCACGACGTCGCGCGGGATGCTCAGCACCGTCGCGTTGGTGCGGTCGGCGGCCAGGTGGACGAGCATCTCGACGTCGGCGTTGGCCCCAGGGCCGCAGTCCCCGCCGATCGCGCAGTCGGCGGCGGAGTCGCGGGTGTCCGAGCCGATCACCAGGATGTTCTCCGGGCTGCGGCCGGCCGCGTCCTTCGTCTCCGGGGCCTGACCGCCGGTCCCACTGAACAGCGCGCTGCTCCTGATGTTGCCGTCCAGGTCCACGTACACGTACGCGCCGGCGCCCAGTAGCAGGGCCAGGGGGACGCCGAGCCACAGCACGATCCGGCGCCTGCGCCGCCGCTGCTTCGTCACCTGGTCCGCGCCGTCGCGGGAGGGCTGGTGGTCACCCATGCGTGTGTTCGTTCCCCGTCCGTGCCGACGGCAGGTCCTCGGCCGAGTCGTCGCCGCGCCGCCTTCGCGCCGCCTTCGCAAGGCGCAAGGCCCCGCCTCTGATGAACCATCAGTGTGCCCCCGGTCGGTCCCCGGTGCCGCGCGACGCACCCTGAACCGTCGGGCGTCCGCCCGTCCGGAGGCTCCGCCTGCGCACGTCGCCGTCCGGTCCACCGGCGACCCGGTGGAGTGCGGCGCGGGCCGACCCGGAGAGCGGGCGTCGCACGGGCCCGGCTGGCTGCGCTGCCGTCAGGTCTGTTCGACGACCGGCTCCAGGAGCCCGGAGCGGGCGGCGATGGCGCCGGCCTGGAAGCGGCTGTCGGCGTCGAGGGCGTCCAGCAGCTCGGAGATGTGGCGGCGGCAGGCGCGCACGGACAGGCCCAGGCGCTTGGCGATGGCTTCGTCCTTGAGACCGTTGGCCATCAGGGTCAGGATCGCGGCCCTGATCTCGGTGGCCGCCGTCCGGGTTGCCGAGGGGCCGATCCGGTAGGGCGAACCGAGGCTCCAGGCCTGTTCGAAGGCCGAGCAGAGGTAGTCGAGGATCGACGGTTCGCGCACGACGATGGCCCCGGCGGGATGGTCGCGGTGCGGCAGGAAGGCGATCTGACGGTCCAGGATGATCATCCGCCCCGGGATCTCGGCGACGGTGCGAATCTGCGAGCCGGCCGCGAGGGCCTCCTCGGCGTAGGCCTGGGTCGCGGGGTGGAAGCGGGCCGTGTGCTGGTAGAGGCTGCGCAGGACGATCCCGCGGTCGAGCAGCTCCAGGTCCCTCGGCAGGGCTTCGGCCAGGGCCGCCGGCGGGCGGCCGCCGCCGGGCTGGCAGGCCATGATCTCCCTCTCGCAGGTCGCGGTCAGGTCCGCGATCAGCGCCCGGACCGCGAACATGTCCGTCAGCACGTCCACTCCGCCCGACCGCTCCAGGTGCAGCGGATCGGCATAGGTGGGCTTCAGCGCCGCCAGGCGGGAGCGCAGCCGCACGGTGCGTTCCCGCTCGGCCGCGAGATCGGCCTCGGCCCGACGGTGCGCGCTCTCCCGCGGGCCCACCAGGGCCGCGATGGCGACCTCCGGGCTCGCGGCGACCACGCCCTGCGCGCCCACCACCAGCACGTGCCGCTCCACCAGTGCCGCCACGGCCGCCCTGGCCGCCTCGTCCCCGCACCCCACCTCACGCCCCACCCGGGTGAGGTCCTGCTCCGAGGGGCGGCGCTGTGCCACCACCCACGCGTAGACGTCCGACACGACGTCCTCGTCGATCAACTCCACTGACGAGCCCCCGAACTTCGCTACGGCTTCACCCGGTTCGGGCGTTTTTGGCAGCCGTCCTGTTGTGCCCCCGTCACATGATGATCCCCCAAGTCCATGGCGGCCGATACCCGTTGCACGGCACTGTGGGGCCGGCCGATCGGTGCGGCCTCCGGGGGCCGGAACGACCGCTCGACCTCACCAAGTCTCAAAGGGGGATCTTCGTCATGCGCAAGCTCGTGTTCCTGGGTCTGGCGGCCGTCGCGCTCTTCGGCGTGACGGCCGGGGTGCAGGGCGGCACCGTCACGGCGTCCCACGCGCACACCGTCCTGGCGGACACCGGCTGGGGCCACCCGTGCACCCGTTCGGGTTCACCGGAGATCAGCTGCGGCGGTCCCCGCGTCAACCACTGAGCGACCGGTGTCCGCACCCGGGCTCGCTGATCGGCGGGGGCCGACGGGGCCCGGGGGAGTTCGACAGAACCACCAGGATCCACAGCCGGCGGCACACGCCGCCACAGCCGAGGTGCCCGGCCGCGAACGCGGCCGGGTCGGCTGACCTCACGACCCACACGAAGGAGAAGATGACCATGGGCAAGAAGACGATCGGGACCGCGGTCGCGGCGGCAGGCATCGTGGCGGCGCTCACGATGGGTGGCGGCACGGCGTTCGCCAACGGCCAGACCGTGGGCACCCCGGGCGACAACGTGCCGAGCCCCACCATCGCCTCCAACACCAGCACCCACTGCCTGAGCTACACCGCCAACGAGCACGACGGCTGGAACTGGGGCGGATTCCGCGTCGTCGACAACGACACCCACGTCCAGGTCGGCGGCGGCAACATCGAGGCGTTCAGCCTGGATGTGACCGGCAACATCTGCGGCCTGTACGGCAAGCACTACTACATCCAGGTCTGGGGCGGCAGCGGCTTCGGCAGCCTCTCCAACTGACGTCCCACCGGACCGACGCCGGGGCCACCGAGGTCCCGGTGCGGGGCGCGCCTGCCACCGCGGGGCAGGCGCGCCCCTCCCGCATGCCGTGCCGCGCGTGACGGCCCGGCCCGGCAGCAGCCGCCCGCACCCCGATCGCCGCCTGGCCGACCGGTGCCGCAACCGGAACCGCAAACCCGCCCCGCGCCCCTTCGCCGACTGGGCCGTGCGCAACATCGCCGCGTTCCGCTGAGACCGCAGACTCTCCGGGAACGCCTGAGGGGCCCGGCGCGCGGGTCGCGTGCTGGGCCCCTCAGGGGTGACCCGCTGGGGGTCGCTGGTCGGGTGATCAGTAGTTGTGGTGGACCTGCCAGTAGGCCCAGGCCTGGTTGGGGCTGCCGTAGCGGCTGTTCATGTAGTCGTAGGTCCACTTGATCTGGGTGGAGGCGTTGGTCTGCCAGTCGGCGCCGGCGGAGGCCATCTTGTTGCCCGGCAGGGCCTGGCCCAGGCCGTAGGCACCCGAGGACGGGTTGGTCGCGGTGACGTTCCAGCCGCTCTCGTGCGAGACGATCTGGTCGAAGGAGGCCAGCTGGTCGGCGGGGACGATGCTGGCGGCGATCTGCTGCGGGGTGGCGGCAGAGGCGGCGGTGGGGGCCACGGCGGCGCCGATGGCGACGATGCCGGCGGCGGAGGCGAGCAGGGCGGCGGACTTGCGCATGCGGGTGGAGATCACGGGCATGTGGAGTTCGACCTCAGATCACTTGGGCACCTGTCCCGCGGCTCGGCGGACCCGGTGGGGCCCGGCGGGCGGGTGTCGGTGCCGGGGCGGTCGCTCTCACAGTGAGCGACCGCCGGACGGGAGTGCGGCAGCGGATCGAACCGCCGCCGCAGCTGGCGACTCAGCCATTGTTAGCGGGCCGGTCGGCCGGCTCCAAGGGGTGCCCGCTACGACGGTGCGTCGTAGCGGTGCCGGGTGAACGTGCCGGTGGGGCGCGGGCGGCTTGGTGTGGTTCGGGCGGTTAAACCTGCTCTGGCGCGGCTTTTTGGGCGATTTGCAACGTTTTGACCTGCAGAAACGGTGCGGACCAGGCCGCAGGCGCGGGAGCGCGGCCATGACGATGTCCGGCCCGGCGGGCCCGGTGGGCGGGAGTGGTGAACGGTCTACGAGGAAGGGTAGGAGGTGCCCCCAGCGCGTGAGGACCATCACGGCCCACCCCCGTCCGGCACCCGCCCCAAGGGGACCCAGCTCACATCATGGTGACTGTCGGCAACCGCTCGATGGCGGCGGTCCGTACCCGGGGGGCTCAAGGAGGTCGGGCCCGCCGGGGTGCGCCGGTGGTTGCGGCTTCGTACAGGGCCCGGGTGGCGGAGCCGACGTAGGCGCTGTAGGACACCTGGGGGTGTTGCCACGGCTTGGTCAGGCATCGAGTTTCAGGTCGACGGAGCGGCCGGTCCGATGCCGGACGATCAGGATCACGATGCCGATGACCAGCCAGCAGGCCCCGCCGATCTGGGCATGGGGGCTGGCCTTGGCCAGCACGTAGCCGATGATCAGGAAACCCAGCAGCGGTACCACCAGGTGCATGCCGTACGTGCGTTGACGCTTGCGGAGCAGGAAGTGGCACGCGACCGACAGGTGCAGCAGCAGGAAGGAGAACAGTGCGCCGAAGTTCACCAGCGACGAGAGCAGCGCTACCTGGCCGACCAGGCTGAGCCCGAGTGCCAGGCTGATCAACGAGACCAGGAGGATGGCCCGTTCGGGGACCTGGCGGTCGGCGTCGACGTGGGACAGGAAGCGCGGCAGGAAGCCGTCCCGGGCCATCGAGAACAGGAGGCGGGAGGTGGCGGCCTGGGCGACGAGCGCGTTGGCCACGGCGGAGGCCAACGCGCTGGTGAGTGCGACGACGTTCTTGAGCCAGACTCCGCCGGCCGTTCTGGCGACGTCGTAGAACGCGGTGTTCTGCGCCGCCTGGTCCGGTAGCGAGGTGCGCCCCGGCAACAGCAGCGCGGCCAGGTAGGACTGCACCACGAAGAGCGCCGCGACGATGCACAGCGAGAGCAGGGTGGCCCTGCCCACCACCCGGGCGCCGCCCTTGACCTCCTCCGCCAGGGTGGAGATGGCGTCGAAGCCGAGGAACGAGAGTACGGCCACCGACAGCGCCGAGAACACCACCGGGACCGAGAAGACCTGTGGGTTGTACAGCGGGTCGAGGCTCCAGTGCGCCCCGTTCACCCCGCGGACGACGGCTGCGGTGCTCAGGGCGACGAACAGCGCCAGCACGATCAGCTCGGCCAGCAGGAACAGCTTGTTCATCCAGGCCGTGGTCCGGATGCCGAGCAGGTTCACCACCGTGTTGAACACCACGAAGACGGTGATCCACAACCACTGGGGGACGCCGTCACCCACCACCGCCTGAAGGGCCACCGCACCCGTCACGTACAGCAGGGTGGGGACCAGCAGGTAGTCCAGCAGGATGGCCCACCCCGCCAGGAATCCGACCTCCGGGCGGATCCCGCGCGCCGCGTAGGCGTAGACCGAACCGGAGATCGGGAACTCGCGGGACATCTCGCGGTAGCCCAGCGCGGTGAAGAGCATGGCGACCAGGCCGACGAGGTAGGTCAGCGCCACCATGCCCCGGGACAGGTCGAAGACCACGCCGAAGATCGCGAACGGGGCGATCGGCACCATGAAGACCAGGCCGTAGACCAGCAGGTCGCGCAGGCGCAGGGTACGACGGAGCTGTGACCGGTATCCGAACCGGGACAACGGGTCCGTGGTGCGGATTCGTCCGGGGCCGCACCGGGTTGATCGGACATGGACGTTCCCTCCGGACTGCCGGCGGCCGAGGCGGTATCCCGTTCGGTCAGTATGCGACATCCGTGGGCTGCTGAGGCCGCAAGGAAGGGGTGCGGGGCCCGGCGGGTCCGCCCGACGGCGACGTTGTCGGCATGCCACGGCGGGCCAGGGTGCGAAGGGCAGGCGAGGGTCCCACCTCATGCGTGCGTGGCGCACGCTATTCGCCGTGCGAGAGCGGTGGTCGCTGGCGTTGCTTTCGTCAGGTTGACGATAAGTCGCAGGTGCAGTTATCGTCAGTGAGACGAGAAGGTGTCTCGGAAATGAGGAACCCATGGCCGACATCACGAAGCGCTTCGGTCTGCTGCACCTGCGGGCCGCCCCCACCGCCCACATCCGCCACCTGCGCGGCGGCACCGTGGCCCACGAGGGCACGGGACTGGCGTTCTGGTTCCGGCCGTTGGCCGCGGCGATCTCCGAAGTGCCGGCCGACGACCGGGAGCTGTCGTTGCTCTGCCATGCGAGAACCGCCGAGTTCCAGGACCTGGCCATCCAGGTGACCCTGACCTACCGCATCACCGATCCCGAACTGGCCGCGACCCGGCTGGACTTCAGCATCGACCCGGAGACCGGGGCATGGCGGGCCGAACCGCTGGAGCAGCTCGGCACGCTGCTGACCGAGACCGCCCAGCAGCACGCCTTGGAACTGATCGCCCGTACCACGCTGGCGGTGGCGCTGGCCGAGGGCGTGCGCACGGTGCGTCGGGCGATCGCCGAGGGGCTGGCGGACGACGCGCGGCTGGCGGAACTCGGCCTGGTGGTGCTCGCGGTCCGGGTGACCGCGCTACGGCCCGAGCCGGAGCTGGAGCGGGCGCTGCGCACCCCGGCCAGGGAGCAGGTGCAGCAGGAGGCCGACCGGGCCACCTACGAGCGGCGAGCGGTCGCGGTCGAGCGGGAACGCAAGATCGCCGAGAACGAACTGGCCAACAGGATCGAACTCGCCCGCCGGGAGCAGGAGCTGATCGGCCATCAGGGCGTCAACGCCTACCGCGAGGCGGAGCAGCAGGCTGCCGCCGACCAGGTCCGGGCCGAGGCGGAGGCGCAGCGCCGTACCCGGTTGGCCACCGCGGAGGCCGAGGCCGCCGTACTCCTGGCCGACGCCCAGGCCGCGGCCGAGCGGGCCCTGAGCGAGGCCAAGGCGGCCGGCCAGGCCGCCTGGCTGGCCGCACACCAGCAGGCCAGCCCCGAGGTGTTGCAGGCCCTCGCGCTCGGCCGGCTGGCCGAGAACCTGCCGAAGATCGACAGCCTCACGCTCAGCCCGGACCTGCTGACCAGCCTGCTCGCCCAGCTGGGCCGCCCGGCACCGGCCGGCGGTGCCCGGTGACCTTGGTCCCGCGCGTGGTGCTGGTCCACCGGCACACCGAGTACCAGGAGTTGCTCGCCCGGCACGGATCGCGGGGCCAGGCCGCCTTCTTCCTGGCCCGTCGCGGCCGGTCGCTGGACGAGGTGGAGCAGCGCCACCGGCGGCTGCAGGCCGCGTTGACGGCGGTGGCCGCCGCGGTGCCGCCGGACTGGCGGCGCAGCCGGATCGAGCGCGGTGATCTGGACCGGTTCCTCTTCGGCCCGGAAGACCTGGTGGTGGTCGTCGGTCAGGACGGACTGGTGGCGAACGTCGCCAAGTACCTGGCCGGCCAGCCGGTGATCGGGATCGACGCCGAGCCGGGCCGTAACCCGGGTGTCCTGGTCCGTCATCACGCCGAGGACGCCGCCGAGTTGCTGCGGCTGGCCGCCTCCACCGCGGTGGACCTGCGGTCGGCCGAGTGCACCATGGTGGAGGCGGTCGCCGACGACACCCAGCGGCTGCTCGCCCTCAACGAGATCTACCTGGGCCAGCGCGGTCACCAGACCGCCCGCTACCGCCTCACTCCGCCCGGCGGCGGCCCCGACGAGGCGCAGGCCTCTTCCGGCGTCCTGGTCGGCACCGGCACCGGGGCCACGGGCTGGTGCCGCTCGGCCTGGCTGGAACGCCGCAGCGAGGTCCCGCTGCCCGCCCCGGGCGCGCCTGCCCTGAGCTGGTTCGTCCGGGAGGCCTGGCCCTCGCCGGTCACCGGGACCACCCAGGTCCAGGGCTGCTGCGGCGTCGGCCAGGAGCTGACGCTGACCGTGGAGTCGGACCAACTGGTCGCCTTCGGCGACGGTGTGGAGTCGGACGCCCTGCAGCTGAGCTGGGGTCAGACCGTGCGGGTGCGAGTGGCACCGGAACGACTGCGGCTGGTGGGGTGAGCGGTCGACTCGCGCTCGGCGTGCGCCGGAGAACCCTTGGACCACTCATCCGCCGCCACCGCCTTGAAGCGCCGAGCTCAGTGACCGTGTCAGGACGGACAGATGAGTGACCCGAGCGGCGGACAGGGAATGACCAGCGTGCTGACGCCAGGGCGCTCGACGAAGGCGCGGGCAGCGGCGGCCTGGCGGCGCTGGGACTCCAGGTCGTCGGCGCGCCAGGCGTCCCGCCGGGCGCGGGCGTTGTCCCAGTTGTAGGAGACGGCGCTGATGGAGGCGTTGCCGGCGGCGCGGCTGATGTCCGCCTTCATGAGGGCGCGTTGGAGCGCGGTCTGGGTGGCGGCGAGGTCGATCCGGGCGATCAGGACCCCGGGGGTGTTCGGCACCCGGGTCGGAACGAGGGCCTGGGGGAGCAGGGAGATCCCGGTGTCGTGGCGGCCGATGTTCTCGGTGGAGGCCCTCGCGGCGTCCCGGGACATGATGTGCATCTCCTGGTGTATCCAGACGAGTTCGTCGAGGTCGGCCATGGTGATGCGGATCCGCTGGTAGATCGCGCGGAAGCGGGGGTCCTCGTGCAGCGGCCGGAGCGCGGCGGCGTGGAGGGCGACGCAGTCGTTGAAGCCGGCCGTGACGGCGGCGTCGAGGTGGAAGAGCGCCTGGTCGATCCGGCGGTGCAGGAAGGCCAGGGCGGCGAGCCCGCTGTGCCCGGCGCCGACCAGCCAGGCCGCGTCCGGGCCGAGCGCGGTGGCGCGCGCGATGACGTCGTGGAAGCCCGTGGCGACGTGGGCGGCCGAGGCCGCTGGACTGGTCAGGTTCGCCACCAGCAGTTCCTGGACACGGGACGCGAGCGAGTTGATGGTGTCGGCCATGGATCTCCTCAGGCAGGGGTGGCGCACGCGGTCGGCACGAACCTACGGCAATGGCCCGACAAGGCCTGGTGCTCCGAACCGCCACCCGCGGTACCGCAGGATCCCGTTTCCGGCCGGCCCGTGAACGCGAGCATCTCGCACGGAGACGCGCTGAAGCACCGGATGCTCCGGGGCGACCGCCAACGCGGCGCGAGAGCCGGGCCAGGGATCGGCGGTCCCCGGATGAACGCTCCGCTCCCGCACGTCGCGGTGCGGGCGCAAGCTGGGTGGTAGAGCGACGACGACGGAGGAGAACGCGATGCAGACACGAACCCTGGGCACCACCGGCCCCACTGTCTCCGCGATGGGTCTGGGCGCGATGGGCATGTCGGGCGTCTACGGGGAGGCCGACCGCGCGGAGAGCATCGCCACCGTGCACGCCGCGCTGGAGCGGGGGGTCACGCTGATCGACACCGGCGACTTCTACGCGATGGGCCACAACGAGCTGCTGATCGCCGAGGCGCTGCGCGGCCGGGACCGGGACGGCTACCAGCTGAGCGTCAAGTTCGGCATGCTGCGGGCGCCCGGCCCGGGGTTCGGCGGGATGGACGGCCGGCCCGAGGCGGTGAAGAACTTCCTCGCCTACTCGCTGACCCGCCTGGGCACCGACCACATCGACATCTACCGCCCCGCCCGGCTGGATCCGGCGGTACCGATCGAGGAGACGGTGGGCGCGATCAAGGAGATGATCGACGCCGGGTACGTGCGGCACCTCGGCCTCTCGGAGGTCGACGCGGCCACGATCCGCCGCGCGCACGCCGTGCACCCGGTCGCCGACCTCCAGATCGAGTACTCGCTGATCTCCCGCGCGGTGGAGGCGGACATCCTGCCCACGCTGCGGGAGCTCGGGATCGGCCTGACGGCGTACGGCGTCCTCAGCCGCGGTCTCATCTCCGGCCACTGGTCCGCCGGCCGCACCGCCGGCCCCGGTGACAGCCGCGGCTTCAACCCGCGGTTCTCGAGCGGGAACGTGGAACACAACCTCGCCCTCGTGGAGGCACTGCGCCGGGTCGCCGACGCGAAGAGGTGCACGGTCGCCCAACTGGCCATCGCCTGGGTGGCCGCCCAGGGCGAGGACATCGTGCCGCTGGTCGGCGCCCGCACCCGCGAGCGGTTGGTCGAGGCACTGCCTGCGATGAAGCTGACCCTCACCGCGCAGGACCTCGCGGAGATCGAGAAGGCGGTGCCGGCGGGTTCGGCGCGCGGCGACCGGTACCCGTCCGCATTCATGTCCGGCCTCGGCACCGGCAACTGAGCCCCCCCGCACCGCACCCCAGCACCGCACCGCACCGCACCCCAGCACCGCCGCCCAGGGCAGGGCGGCACGACCGAACGGACCCGTGGCAGCGTGGTCCGCCGCAGCGGCGGCGCCGTGCTGGAACAATCTCGACCGTGACCGATGAGACAGCCGTCCCAGGTCCCGCGGAGTCGGTGCGGCCGCTGGAGCTCTTCTTCGACCTGGTCTTCGTCTTCACGATCACCCAGGTCGCCTCGCCCCTCACCGTCGCGCCCACGCTGCTCGGCGTGGGCCGGATGGCGGTGCTCCTGATGCTCGTCTGGTGGATGTACGCCGGCTACGCCTGGCTGACCAACGCGCTCGATCTCGACCGCACCGGCCCTCGCCTGCTCCTGCTGACCGCCATGGCGGGGTTCTTCCTGATGTCGATGGCCGTCCCGAAGGCGCCTGGGCACGGTCCCTGGGCGCTCATCCTCGGCGCCGGCTACCTCCTGGTCGTCACGGTCCACCTGGTCGGATTCATCGGGACCTCCGGCCACCGCGGGATCATGCGCATCGGTCCGCTGAACCTGGCCAGCGCCCTTGTGGTGCTGGCGGCGGCGGCCGCACCGCCGCACGCACGACTGTGGTTGTGGACGCTGGCGGCCGCCATGGAGGTGATGACACCGCTGGTCACCAGGGCCAGCGGGTTCGCGGTCGGTGCCGGGCACTTCGTCGAGCGCCACGGACTCGCGGTGATCATCGTGCTGGGCGAGTCGATCACCGAGGTCGGAGCCGTGACCTCGCGGGAGAACAGCGTCACCACGTCCATCCTGGGCGCTTTGCTGGCGCTGGTGCTGAGCGCCGAGATGTGGTGGCTCTACTTCGGGCGGGAAGAACGCGAGAGCGAGGCTCGGCTGGATCGGGTCCCGGCCGGGCACCGATCGCGCGTCGCTGTCTACTCCTTCGGTTACGCCTACTACGTGATCATCTTCGGCATCGTGGTCGCGGCGGTCGGCATGCAGAAGGCCATCGACGAGTTCCTCCGTCCCTCCCACCACCTCGCCGCCCTCCTGCTGCCCCTCGGCACCGCCCTCTACCTGTCCGGCCTCGCCTGTTTCCACCGCGCCCTCGCGGGCAGCTGGCCCCTGCCCCGTATCCTGGCCGCACTCGCCACCGCCGCACTCGTGACGCCCGCCGCGCTCTGGAACAGTGGCGCCGCCGCGCTCGCGACGGCGGTCCTGGCCCTGCTCGTCCTGATCGCGTGGGAGGCCGCCGAGCCCGCGCAGCCGAAACTGGAGGAGGCCCCGCACACCTGACGTTCCCCCAGGAATCCGCCGGTCGGTCCGCCGAGTCCTTGCCCCGCTCTGCTGCTTCTCCTGGAACACGGAAGCGCGGGCGGGCCGCCGCCGCAGGCACCACGGGCGGGTGCGCTCAGGGGGTCGCCGCGGGGACGAGGTGGTCGAGGCCCTGGGCGCTGCCGGTTGCGGCCTCGGCCGAGCGCGGCAGCATGATGCTCTCGTAGGCACGGACGGCGTCGCTGATGCTGGGCTCGGCCATCAGGGCATGGGCGAGGTCGGAGCCGTCGAGCATGGCGAGGTTGGCGCCCAGCCCGACCGGGGGCATCAGGTGCGCGGCATCGCCGAGCAGCGTGACGCCGGGAACGTGCTCCCAGGTGTGCGGGGCGGGCAGCACGAACAGGGACCGGTTGACGAACCCGCTGTCGCCGTTCCGCAGGATGTTGCGCAGGCTCTCGTCCCAGCCCTCGAACATCCTCAACAGCTGTGTCCGCACGGCCTGATGGTCGCCGAGGTCGACACCGGCGGCCACGTGCCAGTCCTCCGGCTCGCGGAGCGCGATGTAGGCACGGATGTGGCCGTTGCTGTTGCGCTGGGCGACCAAGGTCCGTCCGGCGCCCTTCGCCAGCATCGATCCGTTGCCGACCAGCCGGGCGAGGTCGGGGTGGCGGGTGTCGCAGTGGTCGAATCCGGTCTCCATGAAGGTGACACCGGTGTAGCTGGGGGCGGCGTGCGACAGGGCCGGCCGGACGCGCGACCAGGCGCCGTCGGCGCCGACCACCAGGTCGAAGTGTTCGGCGGTGCCGTCGGTGAAGAGCAGTCGGCAGGTGCCGTCCGCCAGCGGGGTGACGGCGCTCACGGCTCGGTTCCATCGCACCGTGCCCTCGGCGATGGACTCCAGGAGCAGACCGCGCAGTTGGCCCCGGTCGATCTCCGGCCGTCCGTCGGCGTCGGGGGAAGGCACCTGGTGCGCCAGGACGCCCGCGGTGGCGAAGTCGAGCACGCGCCACTCGTCCCCTTCGGGGCGGGCGAGGGCGTGGAAGTGGTCGAGGAGCCCCGCCGCGCGCAGCGCGGCCTGGCCGGTGTCGGCGTGCATGTCGAGGCTGCCGCCCTGCGGGCGGGCGTCGGCGGATGCCTCGCGTTCGAAGACGGTGACGGAGCGGCCGTGTCGCTGCAGGACTCGGGCGCAGGTGAGGCCGCCGAGGCCGGCGCCGACGATCGCGATGCGGGGATGACGAGCGGAGTTCATGGAGTGCCCTTCGGGAGGTGGGTGGGTCACCGGGAGGCCCGGCATCACCACGAAAGCACACTCGCTCAATAAGTGCAATGACTACACTTTTGAAGTGAATGCAGTTCGCGATAGAGTGTGCGCGTGACCGAACCGACCGGGCGCCGCGAGCGCAAGAAGGCCCAGACCCGCCAGTCCCTGGCCGACGCCGCACTTGAGCTCTTCCTCGGGCGCGGCTACGACCAGGTCGGCGTCAAGGACGTCGCCGACCTCGCCGACGTCTCGGTGACCACCCTGTTCAAGCACTTCCCCGTCAAGGAAGCCCTGGTCTTCGATCAGGAGGACGACCTGGAAGCCGCACTCGTGGCTGCCGTGCGCGATCGCCCCCCGGGCCAGTCGATCCCGCAGGCGTTGCGCGAGCACCTCCTGCTGAAGCAGACCCAGCTCGCCATCCATGCCGCGGACCCGCGGTTCGCCGACTTCACCCGCCTGGTGCAGGAGACCCCTGCTCTGCGCGACTACGCCCACCACATGTGGACACGCCACGAAGCGGCCCTGGCGAGGGCCGTCGCCGCAGCCGTGGGCGCGCCCGAGGACGACGTCAGCTGCGCCGCCCTGGCCCACTTCGCCCTGGAGGCCCGCAGCCTCGTCCTGCGGCACCCCGAACCGCGCCGGGCCGCCGAGGAGGCCTTCGCGCTGCTCGAACACGGCTGGGCGGCCACCCACCCGGGCAACTGACCAGGCCCGCAAGGAGTCCCGGCGGGCGCGGATGCAGTGCGGGCTCTCGGTCCTGTCCTCGTACGGCTACGGCAACGGACATGTGGCGCGGAGCGCAGCACAGGGACGGGGGCGCAGAGTCCGGACCCGCTGGAGGGCGAGGCCGCGGGAGCCGGCCCGGCTGCAGTACGGCCCGTCAGGGCGTCCCAGCCGCTCCGAGGATGGAGACGATTTCACTTCGTGCAGCTGGACCACGGGAACGTCGCGGGGCAAGGTCACGGGCAGAGCAGCGGAATCGGGCACGCCAACCGAATGGCATGGCCGCAGCCTTGCACGAAGAGGTCCGGCATGATGATGCGCTGCTCGCACTCGTGATGGGGACTGGAAGTCCGGACGGCGCCTCGTCGCTCGTACGGTGCCCTCGGGGCACCTCTCCGGTGCGTCCCTTCCTCGCTGCACGATCGAGGAAGGGACCCTGCCGGTGTCAGTCCGTCAGCATCCGCAGGAGGCGCTGCTCCTCCTGCTCGCCGAGCCCTTCGCGGTCCTGGGGCAGCGCGCCGCGTGCGGTGTCCCAGGCGAGCGTGTCCACCAGGGTCCGCGCGAGCGGACGGAGCGTCAGCCCGGCGGCCAGCGCGCGCGAGACGTCGACCCGGTTGATGGCCTCGCACGCAGGGTCGGCGATCCACATGGGAACGCCCATCCAGGGGTCGACCCCGGCCGCGAGCAGCCGCTCGCTCGGCACCCAGACCGTCTCGGCGCGAGCGCCGGCGAGCGCGCGGCACGCCTCGAAGAACGCGCCGAAGGCGAGCGTCGGGCCGGTCACGTTGAAGACGCCGCCCCGCTCCTCGCCCACGCAGCCGACGATCCAGTCGGCCACATCCCGGACGTCGATGAACTGGGCGGCATCCGCCGGGTCACCGGGAAGCAGCACACGCCCGCCACGGGCGAAGCGGCGCGGCCAGTACGCGAAGCGGTCCGTCGGGTCGTGCGGCCCGACGATCATGCCAGGGCGGACGATGGACGCCCGCTGCGCGAACGCGTCGAGCACCACGCGCTCGCAGGCGGCCTTGCGGGCCCCGTACGCCTCCTCGGGCGGCATGTCCTGACGCAGCACGAGCAGTTCGCCGTCCTCGTTCTGCGGTGTGCTCTGGTCGGCGAGGACGGACAGGGAGGAGACGAAGACGTACCGCCCCACCCGGCCGCGCAGGGCGTCGACCGACAGGCCGACCACCTGCGGGTCGTAGCCGGCCACGTCGACGACCGCGTCCCAGCGCCGGTGGGACAGGGCGGACAGGTCACCGGTGCGGTCGCCGATGACGGTCTCGACCCCGGGGAACAGGCCGGGGTTGGTGCGGCCGCGGTTGAACAGTGTCACCTGGTGACCGTCGGCCAGTACGGCCTCGACGACGGCGCGGCCCAGGAAACGGGTACCGCCGAGAACGAGAAGACTCAGCGGGCGGAAGGTACTGCTGCGCATGGTGTGCGACTCCGGAAAGGGATGCTGGGGTCCGGGCCGCGGCGGCATGACGCCGACTCAGTCGGCGACCCGGATGAGGACATGGCGAAGCTCGCTCACGGCACCCATAACCCCACCTCCCTCGGTCGCGTTCGACACCGGGCACTGTAGCGGCAGGCGTCCACCGCGACCAGGGATTTTCCGTCATCGGCGCAAATGGGCTACGAACCAGGGCGAGGGCACCGACCTGGTACCGGGCGATGAGTCGTCGCCCGTTGGGTGCGGGCGAGGGGCCTTCGATGTTCAACCAGGTAGGGCACCTGACTGTTTCCCGGGGGCCGAAGCTGGTGAAGGGGGCATCCATGTGGCGGGGGCCGAGGCCCGGGGCAGCCCGGCGAGAGTGTGGACGTCCGGTCCGTCCGGTGTGGTGAATCGCCCACGAAACTGGCTAGCTTGACACCGGACCGCCCGGTGTCGAACGAAGGAGCGGCAGCCATGAGCCAGCAGAGGATGACCTTCAGCGCGATCAGGGTCGGTGACGGTGGCGATGGGCAGTGGGCAGCCCACGCGCAGGCGCTGTGGCCGGTGGCGCAGGGGTGGTTGACCGAGGAGGGCCGGTCCCCGCAGGGGGCGGACCGTGCGCGGAGGCTTTTCGAGTCGCACATGCCGGAGCTGGTCCCGGTGCTCGACCGGCTCGGCCGCCAACTCGACCGGCCCGCAGGGGAGACCCTTCTCACCCACGCTGCCCTACGGCCGTTCTTCTCGGGCTGCACCCAGATCGGCGGTGCGGGCACCCTGTTGCGCAACTATGACTTCAATCCCGACGAGTGTGAGGGGGCCATCGTCTCGTCCCATTTCCTGCGCCCGGTGATCGGGACGCAGGAGGCGCTCTGGGGCCTGCTGGACGGGATGAACGACGCCGGCCTCGCGGTCTCGTTGACCTTCGGTGGACGGTTCGTCCACGGCCCCGGCTTCTCCATCCTCATCGTGCTCCGCTACCTGTTGGAGACGTGTGACACCGTGGGGGAGGCGATCGGCAGGCTCCGGTCCCTCCCGATCGCGATTCCGCAGAACGTCACGCTCGTCGACTCCCAGCGCGCGGTGACGGTGTTCGTGGGGCCGGACATGCCGTTGACCGTGGCTGCGGACGCGTGCGCGGCCAACCATCAGCACCTGCCGGTGCCCGAGGAGCAGGAGCGGTTCTCCCGGACCGGGGAGCGGCTGAGCGCCGTACGGGCAGCGGGGACGGATGCGGCGGCGATGCTGAAGCCGCCGCTGTATCACTGGATGAGCTGCACGCCGACGGCGTGGTCCTGATGTCCAACGCCCAAGGCCGCTACCTGGGCGACCCGGCCTTCGAACCCCTGTGGGCCGAACTCGACGCCCGCGCCGCCGTGGTCTTCATCCACCCCACCGAGTCGGCACTGCCGATGCTCCCCGGCATCCCGGCACCGGTCATCGACTTCACCTTCGACACCGCCCGCGCGGCCGTCCAGATGACCTTCAACGGCGTCATGAGCCGCCACACCCGGATGAAGGTGATCCTCTCCCACGCCGGCGGCTTCCTGCCCTACGCAGCCCACCGCGTCGCCCGCCCTGCAGGCCTTCGCCGCCCCCGGCCACATCCTCTACGGCAGCGACTGGCCCTTCGCCACGATCCCCGCCGCCTCCTGCTTCACCACCCACCTGGACAGCTACCAGGACTGGCAGCCCGGCCAACTCCACGCCGTCAACCGCGGCAACGCCGAAGCCCTCTTCCCCCGCCTCGCCCGCGCATGACGCCAGGGACCACGCGTGACGCCAGGAGCACAGCGACGGACCGGTCCGTCGATTCCCGGCGTGCGCACCTGGATGTGCCCGGTCGGGCCGGTTCGGCCGGCCCCACCCCGCGTACCGCTCCGTCAGGCACCGACGTGCATACTTGCCGGACGATCAGCGGGACGTAGAGGTGATGACGCGGTGAAACTGGCTGAAGCGCTCGCGCAGCGCGCGGCTGCGGTGCGGCGGGTGGAGCAGTTGCGGGCGCGCGTCGTCGGCAGCGCCCGCTACCAGGAGGGCGAGGAGCCGGCCGAGAACGCGGCGGAGGTCCTGGCCCAGGCCGGAGAGGTGCTGGACGAGCTGGAGCGGCTGATCCGTCAGATCAACCGGACCAACTCCACCGCGGTCATCGAGGGCGGCGGCACCCTCACCGACGCCCTCGCCCGCCGGGACGTCCTGCGGCTGCGCCACTCGGTGACCACCGCGGCCGCCGACGCGGCCTCCGGACGCGACCAGCGCGGAGCCGTGCGGCAGTTGAGGTCCGAACTCAGGATCCTCTCCGCCCTGCCGGTCGCCGAGCTCCGCGCCCAGGCGGACCTCCTGGCCAAGGAGATCCGCGAGGTGGACACCCTGATCCAGCGCACCAACTGGGAGATCGACCTGATCGAGGACTGACCCCACAAGCTGGGTGTGGGAAGCAGGTAGTCGTCACGGAGGCGTGCACACACCGCGGGTCGGCGGTCTATCCGGCCCATGGCGCGTGAAGAGCAACGCAGGGGGTTCGATTCCCCACCAAACAATGCAGCTCAGCATCGCGTACAGGTGACAGAGCACACCGCACAGCTCACCACCACGTGCAGATCCGGACGACGAGGGCGGGAACGGGGCGCCCCACACCCGGAGCGAGGGCCGTGCAACACGAGCACGGTCCTCGCTCCGTCTCCGCCCCGGCACCACTCGCGGACACCATCGGTGCTTGCCCGTGGACGACGTAGGTTGTGACGACGTACGTCGTCCTGACCGCGCACGGCTCAGGTCACGCCGGCCCACAGGCAGACGGCGAGGCCGAGACCGATGCAGGCACTGGTGATCCGGGCCGCGGCCGGGGGCACCCGGCGGGTCACCGCCGGGCCGAGCGCGCTGCCGAGCAGGATGCCGAGACCCAGCGGGACGGCCGCCGCCCAGTCCACCGGCCAGAACACCAGGAAGACCGCGCAACAGGCCGCGTCGGCTATGCCGAGCACCATGTTCTTGAGCGCGTTGGCCTGGGCGAACCGCAGGCCGGTGGTGATCATCAGCACGCTGAGGGTCATGATGCCCGCCCCGGCGCCCCAGTAGCCGTCGTACAGCGCGCACAGGCCCAGGCCGATCGGCAGTACGCCCCTCGGCGCGCCCGTGCCGTCGCCGCGGGCCAGCCAGGCCGAGATCCGCGGTTGCGCGAGCAGCGCCACCGCCGCCAGGGCCAGCAGGAAGGGGGCGATCCGGTTGAAGGCGGTGGCCGGGGTGACCAGCAGCAGCCCGGCACCGAGCGCGCTGGCCAGGCCGGCCAGCGGCGACCAGCGGCGCAGCCACGGCCCCTGGCCGCTCAGCTCCGGCCGCCCCCCGAGCGCCGAGCCCGGCCAGTTGGCCAGGAACGCCACCGCGCTGGTGACATTCGCGGCCAGCGGTGTGAGCCCGGCCGCCAGCATGGCCGGGTAGGCGATCAGCGAAGTGGTACCGCCCGCCGACCCCACCATGCCGCTGACCGCCCCCGCGACCAGCAGCAGCACGACGCGAAGCATGTCTCCCCCCTCACGGCAGCCAGCAGCATATCCCCAGGACTTCCCCGGGGACGATCAGTTGATGATGTGACCCTGGTGATCGCGTACAGCACGGGCTCCGTGCACCTTGGGCAGGGGTTCGTCGGCGATGTCGTCCAGCGCGACCCGCTCCCGGCCGGCCAGCCGGTGGTCCACCGACACCAGGAGGAGGCGGGGTTCGTCGTAGACCGGGTGATCCGGAGCGCCACCGGCCGGCTCCCCGCCTGGCTTCCCGTGTCGCGCCGGCTCGGTTCGACGGAGGCCCGGGGCGGGGGAGGACGCCTCGCCGGCGAGAGAGCTGACCGGTGGTGTCATCGTGCCCTCGATCGTCGCTCCCGGAGCGTCCGTAATCGTCCGCTTCACCGTATGGCCACGAGGCGGCTGATGTCCTTGAGGCGTCGATGCATGGGTCGGCTTTCTGTGGTTGCCCGATGATTCGTCAGTCGCGTGATCTCGTCGGTCGCGTCGCGCGGGCCTGGGCACGATCCGGGCAGGCCCGCGGCCCTCTGCCGGTCCTCCTCGGGGCACGGGTGCCGGGGTCAGAGCGCGCAGTAGGCGTTGACGAGGGCGGTGCCGGTGTCGATCTGGCCACTCGTGCGAGGGAGCAGGTGGAACTCGTTGTTGGCGTGTGCGACCTGCTTGGTGCCGTCCTCGCTGCTCAACCAGGCGCTGTAGTAGCCGAGTATCTCGCCGTTGTGCCCCCAGGCCCACTGGCCGCAGGGCAGTTGGACGTGCTCGATGCCGAGGCCGTAGGTCGTGGTCCCGGCGCTGTCCACGGGCACCGTGGTCT
The DNA here is from genome assembly GCF_035976515.1 of Kitasatospora sp. NBC_01302. Classification (NCBI taxonomy): domain Bacteria; kingdom Bacillati; phylum Actinomycetota; class Actinomycetes; order Kitasatosporales; family Streptomycetaceae; genus Kitasatospora; species Kitasatospora sp. NBC_01302. The sequence goes on along the minus strand of NZ_CP108404.1, from coordinate 207,313 downwards.
TGAGCTCGGCCTCCTGGGCAGGCGGCAGCAGCTTGCCGGTCAGCAGCGCCTTGCCGAAGGCGGTGAGGTCGTCCAGGGTCGAGACCATGGCCCCGGCCGAGCCGTAGAGCTGCACGTTGGAGACCGTGACGTCGTTGGTGTAGAAGGTCACGGGGTGCACGTAGCCGTGCAGGTAGTTGCCGTACAGGTTCGGGTCGCTGGTCGGGAAGGTGGTGTTGGTCAGGCCGAGCGGCGCGATGATCCGGTGCTGGATCTCGGTGGCCGGGCTGTTTCCGGTCACCGCGGTGATCACCATGCCCGCCAGTACGTAGTTGGTGTTGGCGTAGCTCCACGTCTGACCGGGCGCGCTGGCCGGCTGCCGCGAGGCCAGGGCGATGTCCACCAGCGACTGCGGCGCAAAGGCCTGGTTCGGGTTGAGGTCGAGGACGTAGGGGCCGGCCACCCCCGCGGTGCCGGCGTAGTCGGGCAGGCCGGAGGTGTGGTTGAGCAACTCCCGGATGGTGATCTTCGTGCCGTCGTAGCCGTTGGCGTCGACCGCTCCAGGCAGCCACTTGGCGACCGTGTCGTCGAGCGAGAGCCGGTGCTCGGCCTCCAGTTGGAGCAGCACGGTGGAGGTGAACGCCTTGGTGTTGCTGCCGATCCGGAACTGCGCCTTCGGGTCGGCGGGCGCGTTGGTGGCGAGGTTGCCCGTGCCCGCCTCGACGTACTGGGTGGTGTCGCCCTGGCGGACCAGGCCGATCACCCCGGGGTACCCGTCGGCGACACCCTCCTGAGCGCCGGCCTGCAGGATGCCGGCAGCGGTCGGCGTGTCCGCATGCGCTGTGCCGACACCGGCGAGGGCGGCGAGCAGCAGTGTCGTGCTGACCGCGGTCAGGCGTAGGGACTTCATCGGACTCCTTCGTCCACGGGTGGTCTGCTTCGTTCCCGCGGGGGCGTCGGGCCCCCTCGGGCGCGGTGGTCAGCGCTCCCGCGCGGGTTGACGCGGCGTCGGGAGCTGCCGACCAGGCACCTCGATGCTGGTCCACGGGCCCGGCAGACGCCCAGGCCAGCACACCGGCCATCCATGGCCGGTCGTCCTGGCCCGGGCATGGCGGGTTCACGGAGCCGCGGCCCATCGATCGGGACGTGGCCGACGGCGAGCGCACGTACGCCCCCGGCGGCCGGCGCTTCCCGCTGATCGCCTTCCACCAACGGAAGGGTTACTTCCCCAAGGCGTACCAGGGGCCCCAGTTGCCGGACGTGTCGTGGACACGGTTCCACCACTGGCCGTCCGTACCCTTCGCCATGATGGCGAAGTTCTCCCCGCTTGCCGGGTTGCCCTGGACCTGAACCTGACTCAACACGTAGCCGCCCAGGGAGTTCCAGTCGCTCATCTGGCTGCCGGAGTCAACCGTCCAGCGTTGCCACACGGCGTGGTCGGTACCGACGACGAAGACCTCTTGGTTCCCGCCCGGCAGGTTGGCGAAGGTCTGCCCGTCGCGGCCGTAGTCTCCCCCGCAGAGAAACTGGCCGCCCCATTGCTTGCTGCCGCAGTTCGCGGGGCTGGCCTCGGCGGGAGCCGCGGTCAGCCCCACGGCGGCGAGGACGCCCGCGATGGCAACGGCGGCCTTGATCTTCTTCACACGCACTCCTGACGTCGTCGATACACCCCCGGCGCTTCCCGAGCGGCCGGCCGGATACCGGACAGCGCCTGGCCGCCGGGCCCGGCAGAGGGTCCAACTCTCGTGACGTCCCGTCATCTCGGAAAGGTTCATCCCCACCCCCCACCCCCCCCACCCCGACCGGGCAGCATCCGGCCGGGTACGGGAAGAGGAATGCGGGGCTCAGCTTCCCGCCGGCCCGCGGCGCAGTGGACGGACCGCCACCCCCACCACCCGGTCCTGCGCCACGTAGCCGAAGTGGCGGGAGTCGAGGCTGAGACCCGGGTTGTCGCCCAGGACCAGGAGCTGGCCCGGTGGCACGGTCGAACCCGGTGGGCAGCCGAGCCGGGTGGCCAGGGGCGGCGGGACCAGGTCACCCGGAGCGGCCGCTATCCGCTTGATGAGCAGTCCGCGCGGCCCCGCGCCCGGGACGCGCCTGGCACCGTCCGGTCCGAGCACCACGATGTGGCCGCGGGACAGGCGGCGCGGGTGCCGGCGCATCACCAGGACGCGGTCGCCGTTGCGCAGGGAGGGCTCCATGCTGGGGCCGGTCACGGTGACGGCGAGCAGGCGGGTGCGCAGCAGGCAATGAACGAGCCGTTCGATCACGACGCCGTCCCGTGCTCGCCGAGGGCGACCCGCACGGCCGGTGCTTCGGGTGACCGCGGTCCGTCGTCCTCGGCGGGTGCGTAGCCGCTGGCCTGGAGGCGGAAGAGCCGGGCGTAGGAGCCGTCGCGACGGACCAGCTCCTGGTGCGGTCCCGCCTCGGTGATCCGACCGTCCTCCAGGACGGCGACGGTGTCCGCGTCGCGCAGGGTGCTGAGGCGGTGTGAGATGAGCAGCCCGGCGCGGCCGGCGCGGTGCCGGCGCAGGCGCCGGTGGACGGCGTACTCGGCTTCCGGGTCCAGGCCGGAGCTGGGTTCGTCGAGGATGAGCAGGTCCGCGTCGGTGCGGACGAGCGAGCGGGCCAGGGCCAGCCGTTGCCACTGGCCGCCGGAGAGCACCAGGCCGGTGTCGGCGTCCTGCTTGTCCTGCTCGCTGAAGAAGATGCGGCTGAGCAGGGTGTCGTAGCCGTTCGGCAGGCGCGCGAGCCGGCCGTGCACGCCGGCGAGCTCGGCCGCCCGTTCGACCCGGGGATCGTCCGCCAGCGCCGTGAGGTCGCCGAGAGCGATGTTCTCGCGTGCCGTGAGGTCGTACTCCATGTAGTCCTGGAAGGTCGCTCCGATCCGTCGGCGCAGTTCGCGCGGGCACAGTTCGCGCAGGTCCGTGCCGTCCCAGAGGATCTGGCCGCGGGTGGGGTCGTAGAACCGGCAGAGCAGCTTCACCAGGGTGGACTTGCCGGCGCCGTTGAGGCCGGCCAGGCCCACGGACCGCCCCGCGGGGATCACCAGGTCGACGCCCTGGAGCACCCAGGGCTGCCCGTCGCCGTAGCGGAACCACACGTCCCGGAACTCCACCGCGTGACGTAGCGGAGGCACGTGGACGGGCCGTGCGGGCAGCGGGAGGTCGGGCGGCGCGCCGGTGACGGCGATGAAGTGGCGGAACATCAGCACGGCCTGGTGGGTGCGGGCCAGTTCGAGCGCGAGGTTGGCGAGTGCCGCCTGTACCGCGGGCAGGGCGGCCACCAGCAGTGTGACGTCCCCGACGGTGACGCGGCCGTAGCGGGCCGCCGTCACGGCCCACAGCAGGCCGGCGCCGGCCACCACGGCCGACAGCAGGGCGAGTGCGGCCTGGACGGTGAGCTCCTGACGGTCCATCCGCGCTTTGGCGGTGTCGGAGGTACGGCGCTCCACCAGCATCCGCTCGCGCAGGAACCGCCCCACGCCGAAGAGCCTGATCTCCTTCGCGGCCCGCAGGTTCGTCAGCAGGGCGCTGTAGAACAGCTCCCTGCGTTCCACCGGGCCGACGGCCCAGGCCACCGCCGCCCGGCGGCGGCTGAGTGCGATCTCGGCGCACAGGACCGGTATGCCGGACGCCAGGACCGCCGCCGCCATCCAGGGCCCGAGCAGGGTGAGTGTCCCGAGGAACCCGGTGAGGGTCACCAGCGCTCCGATGAGCCCGATCCCGCTGCCGGCCGCGTCCACGGGGGCGGAGCCGCCGAACTGCTGGGCCAGCCGCAGCCGGTCCAGGAAGCGCGGGTCCTCGAAGCGGCGCAGTCCCACGAACCGGTCGACCGCCGTGTGCAGTTCCAGCTGGGCCCGCAGCCCCACCGCCCGGCGCAGCCGCGCCTGGACGTACTGCAGCAGTTGGGGGACGACCGCTGCGGCGACGCCGCAGCCGACCAGCGGCAGGGCCAGAGCGGTGAGCTCCGCGGCGCCGGGGCCGGCCCCGATCCCGCTGCCGGCCCCGCTGCCGGCTCCGCTTCCGGCTCCGGCGACGAGGCGGTCGAGCAGGGTCCGCAGGATCCAGGCCGCGGCCACCGGTAGCGCCGAGGCGGCGAGGGTGAGCAGCAGCCAGGTGGTCAGGCCGACCGGCGCGGCGCGGTGCACCAGGCGGATCGCGGCGGCCAGGACGCGCGGCGCTCCGCGGGGGTCCTGCGCATCGCCGTTCGGCACCGGCGCGCTCACAGCGCGGTGGCGACGGCCGCCTGCGGCCAGACGTCGGCCTCGGTCACCACGAGCCGCCCGTCCGCTGTGCGTCCCACCCGCGCACAGGTGGGGAAGGCGCGGACGGCGAACGCCGTGGACACGGGCCCGTCCTGGTCCTCCTGGACGGCGGGCACCGCGGCGGCCAGTGAGGCGAGCATCGGCGCGCAGGCCTCGGCCTCTCCGACGACGACGGCAAGGACGCGGTCCCGCTCCTGCGGCCGGTCCGCGAACCGTGCGACGAAACCGGGCAGCTTGTCCCGGCAGGGCTCGCAGGTAGGGGAGAAGAACGCGACCAGGGTTCCGTCCGCCAGGTCCTCGTGGCCGAGCGCGTCGTCGGCCGTCCCGGTGCTCCCGGTGCGGAAGGTTCCGACCGGGGTTCCGACCGGCGCAACGGCCTGCCCGGGTGCCCCGGCCACGGGCCTGGCGGCGTTCGCCAGCTGTTCGGAGTGCTCGCGCAGCCGCCTGACGATGCCGAGGGCGAAGACGAGGTTGAGCAGGGACAGGGCGCCGACAGCGGCAACGGCGACGGTGAGCGGGCTCACGGTGGGTGTTCCTTTCAGGGCAGCGGCCGGAAGAGTGCGACGAGGTCGTCGAGCACCGAGGCGAGCAGGCCGAGGACACCGCCCGCGAGGAAGGCCGTCGCAGCCGTCGCGGTCGTCGCCGGTGCGGCGTGTCCCGGCCCGGACAGGACCGTGGCGGTCAGGCCGGCCCCGGCCAGGGCGAGCAGTGCGGCGTTGCGCACGGCGTGGACGGTGCCCAGGGGAGTCGACGAGCGGCCGAAGCAGCGGCACGGGGTGCTGCTCCCGGCGCGTGACGCGGTGACGGCCAGCACGGTGAAGGCGGCCAGCAGGACGGCGCAGAGGGCGAGCCCGGCCACGGCGGAGCCCGGCACCGCGAGCGTCACCACGATCGTGGCCTCCGCGGCCACGACCAGGGCGGCGAGCGGCCGCGCCCGGTCGGCGAAGGCCGGGACCAGGGCTCGCACGGACTCGGTGAACTCCTCGAAGGCGCGCCGGCCGCGCACCTTTCCGTGGACGGACAGGGCGAACACCAGCAGCAGGCAGCCCCGGCTGACCCAGGTGACAACGTCCATCGCGTGAAATCCTCTTGGTGCTCGGAGATCCGGCGGGAGGCGGTGCCGGCACCGCCTCCCGCCGGGCTTCTCACCGGCTCGGCGGCTCTGTCAGCGGGCCCTGCCGTCAGCAGTTGGCGCAGTGGGAACTGACGAAACTCGTCGAGCCGTCGGCGCAGTGCAGGTAGGTGAACAGCATCTTGCGGTTGGTGCTGCTGCACGCCTCGGGAGGACCGAAGCTGCACCGCTGCTCGGTCCAGCAGTTGGTGGCGGCGGCGGCCTCCGCCTTCGGGACCAGGCGGTCGACCAGGGAGTCGGAAAGGTTCTGGAGCCACTTGCGCATGGGTCGTCCATTCGTCTCGTTGCGGTACGGGCCGCGCCCGGGGCGTACCCGATCGGGAACGGCACCGCCAGCATGTGGGAACGACCTTGCAGGATTCGTGATCAAACCTAGAATCGGCCGACAGGGCGGCATCCCACGGGGACTCAGCGCGAGACGGGCGGGACACATTGACGATCGGGTTCGCGATGCTCGGAGAGATCCAGGCACACCGGGACGGCATCACCGTGAGCCTGGGGCCGACCCGGCAGCGCACCGTGCTCGCGGCCCTGCTGATGGACGTCAACCGTGTGGTGCCGATCGAGGGGCTGGCCGACCGGGTGTGGGGCGCTCAGGTGCCGCAGCGCGTCGGGCCGGCGCTGTACAGCTATCTGTCCCGGCTCCGGCAGGTGCTGGACGCCGCGCCGGGTGACGCTTCGAGAGGCGCGGCCGCCACGGAGCAGCCGTCCATCGCCCGGCGCCCCGGCGGGTACGCGTTGCTCGCCGACCCGGGCGCCGTGGACGTGCACGTCTTCCACGACCTGGTCACCCGGGCGCGGGCGGCCGACGACGACCGCGCCATCGCCCTGTTCGACCGGGCACTGGGGCTGTGGCGGGGCGAACCGTTCGCCGGCGTGGACAAGCCGTGGTTCAACTCGGCGCGGGGACTGCTGTCCGAGATGCGGCACGCGTGCCGACTCGACCGCAACGACCTGGAGTTGCGCCGCGGTCGCCATGCCGTGCTGCTGGCCGAACTGGCCAACTGCCACGAGGCGCACCCGCTGGACGAACGCCTGGCCGCTCAGTTCATGCTGGCGCTCTACCGCAGCGGTCGCACGGCCGAGGCCCTGCGCTGCTTCGAGCGGGTCCGGTGCGCGCTCGTGGAGGAGCTGGGGAGCGATCCGGGCCCCGAGCTACGGCAGTTGCACCAGCGCGTGCTGGCCGGGGATCCGCTGGTCGACGTGTCGGGCTGGCCGGGCGCGGCGGACGGCGCGACCGCGGTCTGCCTCATGGCCGCCGCGGGTGGTGCGGCGGCAGGTGGTGCGGCGGGTGCGGTGCCGGCCGCCAGTGGTGCGGCGGGTGCGGTGCCCGCCGTCAGCGGTACCGCCGGTGCGGTGCCCGCCGCCAGTGGTACCACGGGTGCCGTGCCCGCCACCGGCCTCGCCATGCTGCGGGAGAGTACGGTCCCTCGCCAACTGCCCGCCACACCGGGGTGGTTCACCGGGCGGTGGCGTGAACTCGCGATACTCGACCAGGCCCTGCAGCAGGCCGGCCGCGGTGGCGGGGCGGTGCCGGTGTGTGTGGTCAGCGGCGGTGGCGGCATCGGGAAGACCTCGCTCGCCCTGCACTGGGCGCACCGGAACACCGACCGCTTCCCCCAGGGGCAGCTCTATGTGGACCTTCGCGGCTTCGACCTCCGGGGGGAGCCGCTGGCGCCCGCCGCCGCGATCCGGGGCTTCCTCGACGCTCTGGGAGTGGACCCGGGCTCGGCACCGGTGGACCCGCAGGCGCTGACCGGGCTGTACCGCAGCCTGGTCGCGGACCGGCGCATGCTGATCGTGCTGGACAACGCCGCGAACGCCGAGCAGGTGGCCGCGCTGCTGCCGGGCGGCGCCGGATCCGCGGTCCTGGTCACCAGCCGCCGGCGGCTCACCGAGCTCGCCGTCACCCACGGGGCGCACCTGCTGCCCCTGGACGTGTTCTCCGCGTCCGAGTCCCGCGATCTGCTCGGCCGTCACCTGGGCGAGGACCGGGTCTGCACCGATCCCGAGGCGGTGGCCGCGATGCTGGAGCACTGCGCGGGCCTGCCGCTGGCGATCAGCATCGCAGCAGCCCGCGCGACGGCCAGGACCGGCTTCCCGCTGGCGGCCTTCGCCGCGGAGCTCCAGGACGAGTCGGCGCGGCTGGACGCGCTGGACGCGGGCAGCCCGTCGGCCGACGTACGGGCGGCCTGCCTGCTGTCGTACCGGACCCTCGGCGCGGGGGCCGCCGAGGCGTTCCGGTTCCTCGCGGTGGCCCCGGGCCCGGAGATCGGGCTCGCCGCGGCCGCGAGCCTGCTGGGCCGTTCACCGGCCGCGACCCGGGCGGCACTGCGGGAGCTGGAGGCGGTCCACCTGCTGGAGCAGCATGCGCCCGGCCGGTACCGCATGAACGACCTGGTCCGCCTGTACGCGGCCGAGTACCGCACGGCGGAGCCGTGCGAGCGCGCGCTGCGGCGGGTCCTGGACTTCTACCTGCAGACCGCGGCCGCCGGTGACCGCGCGCTCGGCCCGTACCGGCGCCGGCAGCTGGAACTCGAACCGCCGCTGGCCGGAGTGACCCCGCAGCCGCTGGCCGACCGCAGGGCCGCCAGGTCGTGGTTCCGCGCCGAGCGCACCTGCCTGCTCGCCGCCCAGCAGCTGGCCGACCGGCAGGGGTGGGACACCCTGGTGTGGCAGCTGGCCCGGGCGCTGGACGGCTTCCTCGAATGGCAGGAGCAGCCGCACGACCAGGCGGCCGTGTGGCGTCGGGGCCTCGCCGCGGCCGAACGCCTCGGCGCCGTCGCCGACCGCGCCTGGGCCCACCGCCGCCTGGCCGATGCCTGCACCCGCACCGGCGACCGGACCGGTGCCCGCCGCCACACCCGCCTGGCTCACATCGCGTCGGCGGAGAGCGCCGGCCTCGCCCGGGGCGGCTGGATCCACGACGTCCTCGCGTGGTCGCCGACCGGGCGGGGGCGCTCCGCCCCGCCCCGGCACCTGCCGTGCCTGGCCTGAGCCCGACCCTGTCGGTCGCTGCTCGACGAACCGGACATCTGCTCAGGACGCGGGGCCTGCACGATCAGGGCGCGGATCGCGAAGACCCCTCGGCACTTCCCGGCTCAGCTCAGCGTCTTGAGCGCCGCCGCGTCGTACGGCCTCATCTCCTCGAACCGCCCGCCCAGGACCTTCGCCGCCCACTGCGGGTCCTGGAGCAGGGCGCGGCCGACGGCGACCAGGTCGAACTCGTCGCGCTCCATGCGCTCCAGGAGGTTGTCGATGCCCCGGACCGGCGCGCCCTCGCCACTGAAGCCGCGGAGGAAGTCCCCGTCGAGGCCGACCGAGCCGACGGTGATGGCGGGCCGCCCGGTGAGCTTCTTGGTCCAGCCCGCCAGGTTCAGTTCCGAGCCCTCGAACTCCGGGAGCCAGTAGCGGCGGGTGGAGGCGTGGAAGGCGTCGACGCCGGCCGCGGCGAGCGGGGCCAGGATCGTCTCCAGCTCCTGCGGGGTCTCGGCGAGCCGCGCGTCGTAGGCCTCCTGCTTCCACTGCGAGTAGCGGAAGATCACCGGGAAGCCGGGCGAGACGCGCTCGCGCACGGCGGCCACGATCTCGGCGGCGAACGTCGTGCGGGCCACCGGGTCTCCGCCGTAGGCGTCGGTGCGGCGGTTCGTCCCCGCCCACAGGAACTGGTCGACGAGGTAGCCGTGGGCGCCGTGCAGTTCCACGCCGTCGAAGCCGATGCGCTCGGCGGCTGCGGCGGCCTCGGCGAAGGCGCCGATGACATCGTCCAGGTCGCGCCGGGTCATCGCCTTGCCGGTGCCCTCGGTGCCGTCCACGCGGATGCCGGAGGGGCCGACGGCGGGGGCGTCGGCATAGGGCGGCTCACCCTGCTTGCGCACCATGCCGATGTGCCACAGCTGCGGCACGATCGTGCCGCCGGCTGCGTGCACGGCCTCGGCGACCTTCGCCCACCCCGCCAGCTGCTCCTCGCCGTGGAACCGCGGCACGCGGTCGCTCTGCCCGGCCGACTCGTGGCCGACGTAGGTGCCCTCGGTGACGATCAGGCCCACGCCGGCGCCGGCACGACGGGCGTAGTACGAGCGCACGTCCTCGCCGGGGACGCCGCCCGGGGAGAACATGCGCGTCATCGGTGCCATCACGATGCGGTTCGGGACGGTCAGGCCGTTGATCGCGAGGGGCCGGGACAGGATCTCGGCCGCGCGGGAGGGGGAAGACGCAGTGACGGTCATAGGGGTGTTCCTCGTAGCTGCCAGACGGTATGTGCACGTGCATTGAAATACATGGAGACCCTACCCCTGAAATATTCAGTTGTCGATGTTTGACAGGCCAAAGCATTTCTCGGCAGAGTCGCTTCCAGCGCGGGCGACAAGCCAGGGTCCGCCCTGCCGTAGTCGCCCCGTGCCCACGCGGGCACCGCGGGCGGAGTCTCACCCCCTCGGGGGCAAGGACTCCGCCCGCGTGACGCTCGTCCCGGCAGGGTCTGAACCCGGCTGACATCCCGGTCGCCGCGACGCCGTCCCCGTGCCGCTCGTCCTGCAGGGCTCGTCCGCCGTGGCCGACGAAGTCACCAGCCTGCTGGGTGTGTTGTTGAAAGCCGGCGTGAGGATGGTGCCGTCCCGGCGGTCAGTTGGTGACGTGGTTGGCCCAGAGCGAGGGATCGTTCACGTTGTCCTTGGTGACGAGAACTGAGGGGAGTTGGTCCTCCATGCCGTTGGGCAGCAGCACGATGGTGGAGCCGTGGTCGGTAGGACCGGCGTGGAAGATCCTGTTCTCGGAGGCCGCCTGGGCGTAGAAGAGGGCGTACTTCGCGTACAGGTCGGCCGGCTGGCTGGCCGTGGCGTCGATCTGGCCCTGGCGGATCGCGTCGAGTTCCTGCGGGATGCCGTCGTTGGAGACGATCGCGATGTGGCCGGGCTGCCCGACCGGCTTGAGCAGGCCCTTCTGCTGCAGCAGTGCGAGGGTGGGCTGCAGGAAGACGCCGCCGGCCTGCATGTAGATGCCGTTCAGGTCGGGGTTGGCGGCCAGCGTGGACTGCAGCTTGGCGGAGGCCACGTCGCCCTTCCAGTCGGTGGCCAGTTCGATCACCTGGATGCCGGGAAACTCGCTGCGCATGCAGAAGGCGAAGGCTTGGGACCGGTCGTAGCCGTTGATCGAGCCGAGCGAGCCCTGGAGCTCGGCCACCTTGCCCTTTCCGCCGAGCTGTTTGCCCAGGTACTCGCAGGACTTGGTGCCGTACGCGCGGTTGTCGGCGCGGACCACCATGTAGGTCTCGCCGCTCTCCGGCACGGTGTCCACGCTGATGGCGCCGATGTGCCGGGCCAGCAGGTCGTCCAGCACCGCCGAGGTGTCCGTGGTGTTCTGTGGGGCCATCACGATCGCCGTGGGCCGCTTGGCGGCGAGCGCTTTGACGTTGGCGGCGAGCTTGGTGTCGTCACCGTCCGACTCGGTGATCGGCAGGACGTTCAGATTCTGCTCGGCGATGTCTGCTCTCAGGTACTGCGCGTACGCCTTCCAGAAGGCGGAGTCGGTCCGCGGGATGTCGATCCCGATGCCCGCCGACGCACTGCGAGTGGTGGGGGAGGCCCCTCCGCAGCCGGTGAGTGATCCGGTCAGCAGCAGGATGGCGCCGCTGACCGCCGCGGAAGGTGCGATGGTTGACTTCACTTGTCAGACCGTTCTGGAGATGGGGTTTTCCCGCCGTGTGGCGGACAGGGGCGGGGCCGAGGCCCTGGCAGGTGGCCAGGGGGTGAGCGTGTCCAGGGCGACGGAGCCGATGGTGGTCCCGGCGGCCAGCCACTCCTCCACCGCGGCGACGTGGACCGCGCTGGCGGCGGCCGCGAGCCCCGCATCGCGGGCGGCCAGGGCTCGCCAGATGGCCTCGTGCTCGCGATGTGCCTGCGCACGGGCGGTCGAGTGGCTGGTGCCGCGGACGATGCGCAGCCGCTGGGTGTGGGTGGAGAGGATGCCCAGCAGGGTGGAGAGGACCGGGTTGCCGACCGAGTCGGCGATGGTGCGGTGGAACTCGATGTCGAGCTCGACGAACTCCTCGATCTCGACATCGCCGGCGCACCGGTCGAGGATGCTCCGCAGCGCTTCGAGCTGCTCCCCGGTCAGCCGGCCGGCGGCGAGGGCGGCGGCCGGCGGTTCCAGCAGGCTTCTGACCTGTAGGAGTTGGCGGGCACTGTGGCCGTGGGAGACGTCGGCGGCGAAGGTCATCGCCTCCAGCAGGAGGTGTGGTTCCAGGCCGGAGACATAGGTGCCGTCGCCCTGCTTGGCGACCAGGATCCGCATGGCGGTGAGGGCTCGGACGGCCTCGCGCAGCGAGCTGCGGGACAGTCCGAGCTGCTCGGAGAGGTCGGCCTCGTTGGGCAGCCGCGTGCCTGGTGGCAGGAGGCCGGAGACGATCATCTCCTTGATCCGCTCGATGGCCTGGTCGGTCACCGCCATGCTGCTCGCACCTCCGTGGTGGATCGGACTTCGAGGGGCCTCTCCCTCCACGACGGATCCCCGGAGGGCCTCAGCGGGCCTCAGTGGGTTCGTGCGGGTTCTCGAAGCGGCGCGACCGGGTGCCCGACCTGTGCGACAGCGCCGCGGTGGCGGCTATCGTGCCTGACCCTTCGTCACTCCTGCTTCTCGCCGGAGGCGAAGCGGGAGATGATCAGGGCGACGATGATGATCGCGCCGTTGAGGAACTGGTTCCACAGCGGCGGTACGCCTGCCAGCGTCATCACGTTGACCACCAGTTGCAGGGTCAGCACGCCGGTGAGGGCGCCGAAGAGGGTACCGCGGCCGCCGTTGAGGCTGACCCCGCCGATGACGGTGGCGGCGAAGACCTGGAAGATCCAGCCGTTGCCCTGGTCGGCGGAGATGGAGCCGTAGTGGCCGGTGTAGAGGATGCCGGCGAAGGCGGCCAGCACGCCGCCGAGGATCAGCACGGTCCAGGTGATCCGGTCGACCCGGATCCCGGCGGCCCGCGCCGCCTCGGCGTTGCCGCCGATCGCGTACAGCGCCCGGCCGTGCCGCAGCCAGGCCAGCGCCGCGCCGCCGACGGCGTACAGGAGCGCGCAGATCCAGATCGCGGCGGGTGCGCCGAACCAGGAGGCGCTGCCGAGGTAGCTGAAGGAGCCGGGCAGGTTGACGATGGACTGGCCCTGGGAGATGGCTACTTGGAGTCCGCGCAGCAGGGTGAGCGCGCCGAGGGTGACGATGAATCCGTTGAGCCGCAGTTTGAGGATGAGGAAGCCGTTGATCGCGCCGATCAGCGCGCCGACCGCCAGGCAGAGCGGGATCGCGGTCCAGCCCGGGAAGAGGCCGATGCCGTTGAATCGGGCGCCGTGGTCGGGTAGGACCAGCCAGACCGCGATCACGGGGGCGACACCGATGGTGGACTCCAGCGAGAGGTCCATCCGGCCGCTGATCAGGATCAGGGCCTCGCCCAGGACCAGCAGGCTGAGCTCGGTGGCCTGTTGGCCGACACCGAGCAGGTTGTCGCTGGTCAGGAAGGCCGGTGAGACGGCGAAGCCGATCACGCCGAGAACCAGCAGGACCGGCAGCAGCGACAGGTCGCGGTAGCGGGCGAGGTCGAAGCGGCGGCCCGCCGCGGTGGCGGCGGCCGGGGGTGCGGCGAGCTCAGTGGTGGGGGCCATGGTCTTCCTTCGTGTCAGTCGTGCCGGCCATGCCCTCCATGGCTGCGACCAGCTGTTCGTCACTCCAACCCGAGGGGAACTGCGCGACGACGCGGCCGTGGAACATGGCCACGACCCGGTCGCAGGCCCGCAGGTCGTCGAGTTCGTCGGAGACGATGACGGCGCTCCGGCCGCTGTCGGCGACCTCCCGGATGGTGCCGAGCAAGGAGTCCTTGGACTTGATGTCCACGCCGTTGGTGGGGCGGATCGCGACCAGCACGTGCGGCTGGGTGGCCAGCGCCCGGGCGATCACCACCTTCTGCTGGTTGCCGCCGGACAGGGCGGAGACTGGCGTCGCCGGTCCGGGGGTCTTGATGTCCAGATCGGTGATCATGCGCTGGGCGAACTCCCGGATGCGGGAGGGCAGTACGGTGCCGTACGGGCCCAACTGGTCGGTCACCGTCAGGGTGGCGTTCTCGGCGACGCTGCGCTGCGGGACCAGGCCCTGGAGGTGCCGGTCCTCGGGGACGAACCCGATCCCCGCGGCCAGCGCCGCCGGCACCCGGCCCGGGCGTACCGGGCGGTCGGCGACCGTGATGGTCCCGGCCTTGGGACGGTGCAGTCCGGCCAGGGTCTCGCCGAGTTGGACGTTGCCACTGGCCGCGGCCCCGGCGAGGCCGACGACTTCGCCGGCCCGGGCGGTCAGCGAGATCCCCTGGTAGGCCCCGGGCAGGTCGAGGTCCGTGACCTTGAGCAGCACGTCGCCCGCGGCGCGGGTTCCTGCGGTGGCCGACCAGGACGGCTCTGCGCCCCGCGAGGCCTCACCGGTCATCGCCTCGACCAGCTCGTGCTGGTCGAGTCCGGCGACCGGGGCGGTGAGGATGTGCCGCGCGTCGCGGTAGACGGTGACGGTGTCGCAGAGATCGTAGACCTCCTGGAGGTGGTGCGAGATGAAGAGGAACGCCACGCCCTGGCACTGGAGTTCGCGCAGCTTGGCGAAGAGCCGCTCGATGCCGCGGGCGTCCAGCCTGGCGGTCGGCTCATCCAGGATGATGAACCGGGCGCCGAACGAGAGTGCCCGGGCGATCTCCACGAACTGGCGCTGTTCGACGGTGAGTTCCTCGGCGCGAGTGCTCGGGTCGACGTCCACGCCGTACTCGGCGAGCAGTTCGGCGGCACGTAGGCGCAGCTGCCGCCAGCTGATCGGACGCAGCGCCCGCGCACCGTGCCGGTCGAGGCCGTGCCTGTTCAGGAACAGGTTCTCCGCGACGGTGAGTGCCCCGATGACCGTGGAGCGCTGGTAGACGCAGGCGACCCGGGAGCGCCAGGCGTCGGTGTCCCCGGGGGCCGGGGCCGGGTCGCCGTTGAAGCGCAGGGTGCCGGTGTCGGCGTTCTGCAGTCCGGTGAGGATGGAGACGAGAGTGGATTTGCCCGCGCCGTTGCGACCCACCAGGGCGTGCGACTCGCCGGGGGCGACCGAGATGCGGGCGTCGCGCAGCGCGACGGTGGCGCCGAAGCGCTTGCTGATCCCGTCGGCCTCGACAACGGGGCCCCGGATGGGGCTGGAGTCCGCCATGGCGGGGATGTCCTTTCCGCAGAAGACCCGAGGGCGGCGGCTTCGAGGGTGGTCGGGTGCCGCCGCACCCGGGGGCATGGGATGACGTGGTCGGGCTACTTGGCGATGTTGTTGGCCCAGAGGGTCTTGTCGTCCACGTTGTCCTTGGTGATCAGCGGGGCGGGCAGTTGGTCCTCCAGTCCGTTGGGCAGCGTGATGATGGTGGACTGGTGGTCGGTGGGGCCGGCCTGGAAGGTCTTGCCCTCGGCGGCGGCCTCGGCGTAGAAGAGCGCGTACTTGGCGTACAGGTCGGCCGGCTGGCTGGCCGTGGCGTCGATCTGGCCCTGGCGGATCGCGTCGAGTTCCTGCGGGATGCCGTCGTTGGAGACGATCGCGATGTGGCCGGGCTGCCCGACCGGCTTGAGCAGGCCCTTCTGCTGCAGCAGTGCGAGGGTGGGCTGCAGGAAGACGCCGCCGGCCTGCATGTAGATGCCGTTCAGGTCGGGGTTGGCGGCCAGCGTGGACTGCAGCTTGGCGGAGGCCACGTCGCCCTTCCAGTCGGTGGCCAGCTCGATCACCTGGATGCCGGGGAACTCGCTCTTCATGCAGGCGGCGAAGGCCTCCGAGCGGTCGCGGCCGTTGATCGAGTCGAGTGCGCCCTGGAGTTCGGCGACCTTGCCCTTACCGCCGAGCTGCTTGCCCAGGAACTCGCAGGCCTTGGTGCCGTACGCCTTGTTGTCCGCGCGGACCACCATGTACACCTGCCCCCTGTCGGGGCGGGTGTCGACGCTGACCACGGGGATCTTCTTGGCGGCGAGCGCGTCCAGCGTGGAGGTGATCGCGCCGGTGTCCTGCGGGGCCATCACCACGGCCTTGGCGCCGGTGCTCTCGAACACCTGGACGTTGGAGACCAGCTTGGTGACGTCGTTCTGCGAGTTGCTGACCGGCAGCGCGTGCAGGCCCTGGTCGGACACGTCGGACTTGATGTACTGCGCGTAGGAGTTCCAGAAGTCGGAGTCGGCCCGCGGCAGGTCGATCCCGATCGCCGGTTTGCCGCCGGCGGCGCTGCTGCTGCTCCGGTTGCAGGCCGTGGCGAACCCCGCCAGCACGACGAGGGTGGCGGCGGTCGCCGCGATTCTGGTGGGGACGCGAGGCTTCATGGTGCTGATCTCCTTGGCTGGGATGCCGGGTGCCCGAAGGGGCAGGGTGGGGACTGGTGTTGTGCGAGACCGCGGGAACCGGCGGCCGTTGTGGTGAGCTTGTTTCCGGAGTTCGACACGTGACCGCCCCCTCGGCCCTCTTCCGAGAGGGGCGGCTGGTGTCGATCTGCGGCGCTCCGCTGGGGCGACGGTGTGAGTCTCCCGCAGTCATCGGATGGATCACGGTACCGAGGACCCTATGAGCCGACAACCTGGCTGGCAAGAGAAGGCCTCTGACGATTCTCAACCGTTATGTCCAGGCTTCCAGCATGTGCCGTGAGATGCGAATGTCCTGCCTGGAGTGCGGTGTTGTCGAACGCCGTGCTCAGTCGAGAAGAGTCATCGGAGGACTTCTTGCAGTCCCGGGCTCTCTGCTCGTATGGTCTGACGGCAGCACAGAGATCCGATGTATTCGGTTGCGCTCGATGGCGGAGGTTCCCACCTCCAGAACGACGGGAGACGAGAGATGAGGCTGCTGCGGCTCGGAAATCCGGGAGCGGAGGCTCCTGCGGTCCGGACCGGGGACGGCCGGACGTTCGCGCTGTCGGGCCTGACCGGCGACATCGACGGGGCGTTCCTCGCTTCGGGCGGGATCGAGCGGGTCCGGCGCGCGCTGGCCGAGGAGGCACTGCCGCTGCTCGATCCGGCCGGGCTGCGCGTCGGCGCCCCGGTCGCCCGCCCGGGCAAGGTGGTCTGCGTCGGGCTCAACTACCGCGACCACGCCGAGGAGACCGGCGCCGCGATCCCGCCGCGCCCGGTGGTCTTCATGAAGGACCCGGCCACCGTGGTCGGCCCCTACGACCGGGTGCTGATCCCCCGGAACTCGGTGAAGACGGACTGGGAGGTGGAGCTCGCCGTGGTGATCGGCCGCGAGGCCCGCTACCTCGGATCCCCCGCCGACGCAGCCGGTGTGATCGCCGGCTACGCGATCAGCAACGACGTCTCCGAGCGGGAGTTCCAGCTCGAATTCTCCGCCCAGTGGGATCTCGGCAAGTCCTGCGAGACCTTCAACCCGCTGGGCCCCTGGCTGGTCACCCCCGACGAGGCCGGCGACCCGCAGCTGCTGGGCCTGCGCCTGGCCGTCAACGGCACCGCACGCCAGGACGGCAACACCAAGAACATGATCTTCGACGTCACCTACCTGGTGTGGTACCTGAGCCAGTACATGGTGCTGAACCCGGGCGACGTCATCAACACCGGCACCCCGGCCGGAGTCGCGCTGGGCCTGCCCGGCACCCCGTACCTGCGCGACGGCGACACCGTCGAGCTGTCCATCGACGCTCTCGGTACCCAGTGCCAGACCTTCGCCAACGCCTGAGAGGCACCGAGTTGTCCGCCCACACCGCACGGATCACCGCCGTCGACACCTACGACATCCGTTTTCCCACCTCGCGCGAGCTGGACGGGTCCGACGCGATGAACCCGGACCCCGACTACTCCGCCGCCTACGTCGTCCTGCGCACCTCCGCGGGCGGCCACGAGGGCCACGGCTTCACCTTCACCATCGGCCGGGGCAACGACGTCCAGGTGGCCGCGATCGACGCTCTGCGCGAGCACATCGTCGGCCGTCCGGTCGCCGAGCTGTGCGCGGACCCCGGATCGCTCAGCCGCGACCTGATCGGCGACAGCCAACTGCGCTGGCTGGGGCCCGAGAAGGGCGTGATGCACATGGCGATCGGCGCCGTCGTCAACGCCGTGTGGGATCTGGCGGCCAAATGCGAGGGAAAGCCGCTGTGGCAGCTGCTCGCGGACGCCGACCCCGCCTGGCTGGTCTCCCAGGTCGACTTCCGCTACATCAGCGACGCCCTGACCCCCGAGGAGGCGCTGGATCTGCTGCGCCGGGGCAAGCAGGGCGCCGACGACCGCGAGGCCGAGCTGCGCCGGCGCGGCTACCCCGGCTACACCACCTCCCCCGGCTGGCTCGGCTACAGCGACGAGAAGCTGACCCGCCTGGCCAAGGAGGCCGTGGCCGCCGGCTTCACCCAGATCAAGCTCAAGGTCGGCGCCGACCTGGCCGACGACATCCGCCGCTGCCGCACCGCCCGCGCGGCGATCGGCCCGGACATCCGGATGGCGATCGACGCCAACCAGCGCTGGAACGTCGCCCAGGCCATCGAGTGGACCAACGCGCTGGCCGGGTTCGACCCGTACTGGATCGAGGAGCCCACCAGCCCCGACGACGTGCTCGGCCACGCCGCCGTCCGTCGCGGCGTCCAGCCGGTCAAGGTCGCCACCGGCGAACACGTCCAGAACCGGGTCGTCTTCAAACAGCTGCTCCAGGCCGGAGCCATCGACGTCCTCCAGCTGGATGCCGCCCGGGTCGGCGGCGTGAACGAGAACCTCGCCATCCTGCTGCTGGCCGCCAAGTTCGGCGTTCCCGTCTGCCCGCACGCCGGCGGCGTGGGCCTGTGCGAACTGGTCCAGCACCTGTCGATGTTCGACTACGTCGCGCTCTGCGGCACCACCGAGAACCGCGTCATCGAGTACGTCGACCATCTCCACCAGCACTTCGTGGACCCCGTGGTGATCCACGACGGCCACTACCAGGCGCCCACCGCCCCCGGTTTCTCCGCCACCATGCACCAGGCCAGCATCGACACCTACACCTACCGCGACGGCGTCTTCTGGGCCGCCGACCGGCTCACCGAGACGGAGCTCAGCGCATGACGAACGATCTGTCAGGTCTGCGCGCCCTGATCACCGGCGGCGCCTCCGGCATCGGACTGGCCACGGCCCGGCTGCTGAGCGAGCGCGGCGCACGGGTGGCGGTGCTCGACCTCGACCCGCGCGGCGCCCGGCCGCCGCTGCTCGGCTTCACCGCCGACCTCGGTGACGACGCGTCGGTGCGCGCGGCCGTCGAGGCGGCCGTCGACGCGCTGGGCGGCCTGGACATCCTGGTCAACAACGCGGGGATCGGCGCGGCCGGCACCGTGGCGGACAACCCGGACGAGCAGTGGCACCAGGTGCTGGACATCAACGTGGTCGGCCTGGTCCGCACCACCCGCGCCGCCCTCCCGCACCTGCGCCGCTCCGCCAACGCGGCCATCGTCAACACCTGTTCGATCGCCGCCACCGCCGGTCTGCCGCAGCGCGCGCTGTACTCGGCGAGCAAGGGCGCCGTCCTCTCGCTGACCCTGGCGATGGCGGCCGACCACGTGCGCGAGGGAATCCGGGTGAACTGCGTCAACCCCGGTACGGTGGACACGCCCTGGGTCGGCCGGCTGCTGGACGCGGCGCCCGACCCGGCAGCCGAGCGGGCCGCACTGAACGGCCGTCAGCCCACCGGTCGGCTGGTCAGCGCGCCGGAGGTGGCCGCCGCGATCGCCTACCTGGCCTCCCCGGCCGCCGGCAGCGTCACCGGAACGGCGCTCGCGGTGGACGGCGGGATGGCCGGCCTGCGGCTGCGACCGGAGCCGCCGCGATGAAGCTCGGATCCAGCCGGGTCGACGTCGGCCCGTTCGCCTTCGGCGCCGCCGCGATCGGCAACCTCTTCACGCCGGTCACCGACGCCCAGGCGGAACAGGCGCTGCAGGCCGCTTGGGAGGTGGGCGTGCGGTACTTCGACACCGCACCGCACTACGGGCTGGGCCTGTCGGAGCGCCGGCTGGGAGCGGCGCTGCGCGGGCGGCCGCGCTCGGAGTTCACCATCTCCACCAAGGTCGGCCGACTGCTGGAACCGCTGCCCGCCCCGGCCGGGGACGACCTGGCCGACGGCTTCGCCGTGCCGGCGACCCACCGGCGGGTCTGGGACTTCAGCGCCGACGGGGTGCGCCGCTCGATCGAGGCCAGCCTGCAGCGCCTGGGCCTGGACCGGATCGACCTCGTCTACCTGCACGACCCGGACGACCACGTCGAGCAGGCCCTGACCGATGCCTACCCCGAGCTGGAGCGGCTACGTGCCGAAGGCGTCGTCGGCGCGATCGGTGTCGGCATGAACCAAGCCGCCGTCCCTGCCCGGTTCGTCCGCGAGACCGACATCGACGCCGTCCTGCTGGCCGGCCGCTACACCCTGCTGGACCAGAGCGGACTGGCCGAACTGCTGCCGCTGGCCGCCGAGCACCGGGTGGCGGTGGTGGTCGGCGGGGTCTTCAACTCCGGCCTGCTCGCGGACCCCAGGCCCGGCGCCACCTTCGACTACACCGCCGCTCCGCCGGAGGTCCTGGCCCGGGCGCTGGGCTTCAAAGCCGTCTGCGAGCGGCACGGCGTGCCGCTACGTGCCGCCGCGCTGCGCTTCCCCTTCGGGCACCCGGCGGTCGCCGGCGTGCTGGTCGGCGTCCGCAGCGCGGCAGAGGTGAGCGACGCCGCCGCCATGCTGCGGCTCACCCTGCCGGCAGCGCTCTGGCAGGACCTGAAGGCGCACGGCCTGCTGGCCCCCGGTGTACCGATGCCCGAGGAGGCGAGCTGAGTGCACATCGCCCTGTTCATCACCTGCTTCAACGACACCCTCTACCCCGGCACCGGCCGGGCGGTCCTGACCGTGCTGGAACGCCTGGGCCACACCGTGGACTTCCCGCAGGAGCAGACCTGCTGCGGTCAGATGCACTTCAACACCGGCTACCGGCCGGACGCCGTCCCGCTGGTCGCCCGGCTCGCCCGCGCCTTCGCCGGCTACGATGCGGTGGTCACTCCCTCGGCCTCCTGCGCCGGCATGGTGCGGGAGAACCACCCGGTGCTCGCCGAGCGGTACGGGTCCGCCTCCCTGCAGCAGCAGGTCGCCGAACTCGTCCCAAGGGTCTACGAGTTCACCGAGTTCCTGACCGACGTCCTCGAGGTCACCGAGGTCGGCGCCCGGTTCCCGCACACGGTCGCCTACCACCCCACCTGCCACTCGCTGCGCGGCCTGCGCCTGGGCGACCGGCCGCTGCGGCTGCTGCGTGCGGTCCAGGACCTCGACCTGGTGGAACTGCCCAGCGCCGACTCCTGCTGCGGCTTCGGCGGCACCTTCGCGGTGAAGAACGCCGACACCTCCAGCGCGATGCTCGCCGACAAGGCGGCCGGGGTGCTGGCGAGCGGTGCCGAGGTGCTCTGCGCCGCCGACAACTCCTGTCTGATGCACATCGGCGGCGGCCTCTCCCGCCAGGGCAGCGGCGTGCGGACCATGCACCTGGCCGAGATCCTGGCCGGCGCCGAAGGGGAGGAGCGATGAGCGACCGCGGTGTGGTCTGGCTCGGCTCGCCGTCCTTTCCCGAGGCGGCCCGCACCGCGCTCGCCGACCAGCAGCTGCGTACCAACCTGCGGCGCGCCACCACCACCATCCGCGACAAGCGCCTGGCCGTCGCCGCGGAACTCGACGACTGGGAGGAGCTGCGCACCGCGGCCGAGGCGATCAAGCGCCGCACGGCCCGTCACCTCGACCGGTACCTGCTGCAGCTGGAGGAGGCGGTCACCGCCGCCGGCGGATCCGTGCACTGGGCGGGCGACGCCGCCGAGGCCAACCGGATCGTCGCCGCTCTCATTCAGGCCACCGGAGAGCGCGAGGTGGTCAAGATCAAGTCGATGGCCACCCAGGAGATCGGCCTCAACGAGGCGCTCACGCGCGAAGGGATCACCGCCTACGAGACCGATCTGGCCGAACTGATCGTGCAGTTGGGCGAGGACCGCCCCTCGCACATCCTGGTACCGGCGATCCACAAGAACCGTACCGAGATCCGCGACCTGTTCGCCGCCGAGATGGCGCACTGGGGCGAGCCGGCCCCCGAGGGCCTGAGCGACGATCCCCGCGAACTCGCCGAGGCGGCCCGGCGCCACCTGCGCAAGAAGTTCCTGGCCGCCAAGGTCGCCGTCTCGGGCGCCAACTTCGCGGTGGCCGACACCGGTACGGTCACGGTGGTGGAGTCGGAGGGGAACGGGCGGATGTGCCTGAGCCTGCCCGAGACGCTGATCACCGTGATGGGCATCGAGAAGGTCGTCCCCACCTGGTCGGACCTGGAGGTCTTCCTGCAGCTGCTGCCGCGTTCCTCCACCGGCGAGCGGATGAACCCGTACACCTCGACCTGGACCGGGGTGACCGAAGGCGACGGCCCGTCGCAGTTCCACCTGGTGCTGCTGGACAACGGACGCACCGACACCCTGGCCGACACCGTCGGACGGCAGGTGCTGGCCTGCATCCGCTGCTCCGCCTGCCTGAACGTCTGCCCCGTCTTCGAGCGCACCGGTGGCCACGCCTACGGCTCGGTCTACCCGGGGCCGATCGGCGCGGTGCTCACCCCGCAGCTGGTAGGAGTCGAGCAGGCCGCCTCACTGCCGTTCGCCTCCACCCTCTGCGGGGCCTGCTACGACGCCTGCCCCGTGAAGATCGACATCCCCGAGGTGCTGGCCCACCTGAGAGCCGAGGTGGTCGAGGCCAAGCGCCACGCGCTGAGCCCGGAAGCCCTCGCGATGAAGGCCGCCGCCACCGTGCTGGACTCACCCCGGCTGCTCTCCGCCGCGCAGAAGGCGGCCTCGCTCGGCGGGCGGGTGCTGGCCCGCGAGGGCAGGATCGGCCGGCTGCCCGGACCGCTGCACGGCTGGTCCGACACCCGCGACAGCCCCGCGCCCCCGGCCGAGTCGTTCCGGACCTGGTGGCGCAAGAACCGAGAGGGAACGCCGTGAGCAGCCGTGAGACCGTCCTGGCCCGGATCCGGGGCGCGCTGGCCGACGTCCCCGCCGAGGAGGGACCCGAGCACGTCGCGGTGGAACGTGCGTACCGGCGCAGCCACCTGGAGCCGGGGCAGGACCCGGTGGAGCTCTTCGCCGAGCGGGTCGCCGACTACCGGGCCACCGTTCACCGGGCCGCCCCCGAGGACGTGCCCGCGGTGATCGCCCGGGCGCTGACCGAGCGCGGCGTCGGCCGGCTGGCACTGCCATCCGGGTTCCCCGCCGAGCTGCTGCCGAGCGGGAGCCGGCAGTGGCAGCCGGAACCCCTGACGGTGCCGGAACTGGACGCGCTGGACGGCTCGGTGACCCTGGCGGCCGTCGGCATCGCGGTGACCGGCACGATCGTGCTGGACGCGGGCCCCGGCCAGGGCCGGCGGGCGCTGAGCCTGGTGCCCGACTACCACCTGTGCGTGATCCGCGCCGAGCAGATCGCCGACGACCTGCCCGACGCGCTCGCCCGGCTCGACCCCGCCCGACCCCTCACCTTCATCTCCGGACCGTCGGCCACCAGCGACATCGAACTCGACCGCGTCGAAGGTGTGCACGGCCCGCGCACCCTGGACGTCGTCATCGTGGAGCAGTCAGTGGAGCAGTCATGAGAATCGCCCTGCACACCCGCGTCCGCCCCGACCGGATCGAGGAGTACGAGGCCGCTCACCGCGCCGTCCCCGCCGAACTCGCCATCGCCATCCGGGCCGCCGGGGTCTCCTCGTGGACCATCTGGCGCAGCGGCACCGAGCTGTTCCACCTGCTGGACTGCGAGGACTACGGCCGACTGCTGGCGCAGTTGGAGCAGCTGCCGGTCAACATCGCGTGGCAGGCCCGGATGGGCGACCTGCTGGACGTGGTGCACGACTACTCCGCCGAGGGCGCCTCGGCCGGACTCCCGGTGGTGTGGAACCTGTGACGCACCACAAGATCGTTGACTCGCACCACCACGTCTGGGACCTGGCAGTCCGTCCGCAGCCATGGATCTCGGGCCCGGCGCTGGCCCCGCTGGCGCGCTCCTTCTCCCTCGCCGACCTGGCACCCGAGGCCCGCGCGGCCGGGGTGAGTGCGGCCGTGGTCGTGCAGACCGTCTGTGTACCCGAGGAGACACCCGAACTGCTCAGACTGGCCGCCGACGACGCGCTGGTGGCGGGCGTGGTGGGCTGGACGGAGCTGACCGCCCCCGACATCGCGGACAGGCTCGCCGAGCTGCGTGAACTTCCCGGTGGCAGGCGACTGGTGAGTATCCGTCACCAAGTACAGGAGGAGCCGGACCCGAACTGGCTGCTGCGCCCCGAGGTCCGGCGCGGTCTGCTCGCCGTCGCCGCCGCCGGGCTCGCCTACGACCTGGTCGTCACGCCGGAGCAACTGCGGGCCGCCACCGCCGCCGCGGCCGCCCTGCCCGGACTCACCTTCGTCCTCGACCATCTGGGCAAACCGCCGATCGCCAGCGGAGCCCTGGGAGCCTGGGCCACCCGGCTGCGCGGCTTCGCCGCCCTGCCCAACACGGTCGCCAAGCTCTCCGGCCTGCTCACCGAGGCCACCCGCGGCGGCTGGACCCTCGACGACCTGCGGCCCGCCGTCGACACCGCCGTCGAGGCCTTCGGCCCGCAGCGCCTGCTGTACGGCTCCGACTGGCCGGTCTCCACCTTGGAGGCGCCCTACAGCCGGGTGCTGGCCGTCACCGAGGAGCTCACCGCCGGCCTCGCCCCCGGCGAGCGGCAAGCCCTCTTCGCGGGCAACGCGATCCGGGTCTACCGGCTCGCCGGGCACTGACGGGGGAGTGGGGGCAGTGCTGCCGCCACTGGCGGTCCCCTCCTACTCCAGGGCGTTCCGCAGCCACTGCTCCACTCCCGCGACGTGCACCGTCGCCCAGGAGCGGGCGACCTCGGGCTGGCGGGCGGCGATCGCGGTGTAGATCGCGCGGTGCTCCTCGGTGGTGCGGGTGACCGCGCCCTCCTCGGTGATGCCGCGCCAGACGCGGGCCCGGGCCGTGGGACCGGAGATGCCCTCGATCAGCGAGCAGAGCACGGTGTTCCCGGCGCCGGCCGCGATCCGGCGGTGGAACTCCAGGTCGTTGGCGATCAACTCCTCGAGCGAGGGCTCGGCGGGCAGGCGCTCCAGGACCTGGGCCAGCTCGGCGACGGCCTCCTCGGACATCGCCGTGGCGGCCATCGCGGCAGCGGCCGGTTCCAGGATGCGGCGCACCTCCAGGAATTCCAGCACCGTGTCGTCCTGGTGGAAGTCGACCACGAAGCCGAGCGCGTCCAGAAGCAGGTGGGGTTCCAGGCTGGTGACGTAGGTGCCGTCGCCCTGGCGCACGTCGAGCACCCGGATCAGCGAGAGCGCCTTGACCGCCTCGCGCAGCGAGTTGCGGGACAGACCCAGCCGCTCGGCGAGGTCGGCCTCCTTCGGCAGGCGGGCCCCGGGGTACAGCTCGCCGCCGACGATCATCGCTTTGATCTTCTCGATCGCCTCGTCAGTGACCGGCACTGGCCCCACCCTCCAACGTCATATGGTCCCTTCCGCTGCCCGCAGACTAGACCACCTCGTAAGAGGTCCCATGTTATCCGCCCTTCGAGGCGGGCAGTCGCCGGATTCCCTGGGGTATCCCTGGGGCTCTTGTCCGACACATCCGATGTATGGGTGGTTCGTGCCCGCGGCCGTGAACGTTGGTCTTCGCAGCGGGTGCTGGTGCCCGGTGCGCGTGTCCGGTGCGGTGGGATTCCTGTGGGGGATCTGGTGTCACGGGGTGACGATGTCGAATTCCACGTCGCGCAGTGGGCTGATGGCGTCGTCGGCGCTGCTGAGGTGGACCCAGCCGCCGGTCAGCTGGCTGTGCGGGGCGGCCGTCGTCGCGATCCGCACCGGAAGCAGGACGGTGGCCGTTCGCAACGCGCGCAGGCCTGGGGGGAATGTGCAGGTGACGACGGTGCCCTGGGCGCTGGTCGTGCAGGTCGAGGGGAAGGTCGCGCCTGGGGTGGTGGCGCCGCCGGGCAGGGTGATCCGCACGCTGTGGGGCGATGCGCTGGTGTCGGGGCCGTTGTTGACGACGAGGACGTTGACGGTCGTCGTCCCGCCCGGGGAAGTGGGTGGGGCGGTGACGCTGACCACGGAGTAGTGCGAGTTGGAGGGTGTGGCGGCCAGGGCCGGTGTTGCGCCGACCGCGCATGCGGCGGCGACCGCCCACAGTGCCGGCTGTCGGCGCGGGTGTGGAGCGCGGGTCATGGACATCACCTTCCTGTCGGAGATTTCAGCTGGGGGGGTGTGTGCGTGCTGCTGCGGGCAGTACCGGGCCCGCCGCCTTGAGGGGGTGCGCTCAGCGGTACACGCGCACGTAGTCGGCGGCCGATGTGATCGGTGTGGTGTTCTGCGGCGCGGGGTGGTAGGTCCCGGCGTCCACCGACAGGTTCAGGATGAGGTAGGCGGAGAACGACGTGCCTACGCCGGTGTTGTCGGAGAAGACCTTGACGCCGTTCACGTACCAGTCGACCGAGCTCGCGCCGTAGACCAGCCCGATCACCACCCAGTCGCCGGGGGCGACCCCGGCGGCGTCGGTGTAGTAGTCCTGGGAGTTCTTGATGTGGTTGGTCAGTTCCAGCAGGTTGGGGTTGTCGGGGTGGTACTCGTACTTGTCGACCTCGGTGTCCCCGTTGCGCCAGCTCCACAGCGCGGGCCAGGCGCCCAGGCCGGAGGGCATCTGGACCCGGGTCTCGATGTAGTCGTTCGTCCGGACCTGGAATCCCTCGGACGAGCCCTCGGTGGTGAGCAGCCCGGTGTCCCACGCCCGCTTGCCGTTCTCCAGGGTGTGGGAGCCGGGCTGGGCGGTGAAGGTGGCGACCCCGCCTGCGACGTTCACCGCGGACTGCTGCAGCCAGTCGAGTTTGTCGTCGTTCGGGTTGTGGTTCCCGTACTGGTAGGCGCTGGTGGTGGTGCCGATCCAGCGTGTTCCGTAGGCGATGGGCTGGTTGAACTCCTCGTCGAAGGTGAGGGTCTTTCCCTGGGCCGGGTTCGAGGGAGCCCCCGATGGCGGAGCCACCGTCAGGGACTGCGAGGACAGGTTGTGGTAGCCGGTGCTGTCCAGGTAGTAGCCGAACTCCGTGTAGGTGCCGGCGAGGAAGGTGCGTGCGCCCGAGGTGTACGTGAACCCGGACGGGCAGATGGTCACGTTGCTGAGCGAGTTCGGGAAGTCGAAATTGCGCCCGGCCGAGTCGCGTACGGCGATTCCGAGTTGTTGCACCGTGGTGCAGCTGGTCGAATGCACCTTCAGGGTGGCGGTGGTGGAGATCCCGGGCGAGGCGCTGGTCGGTGCGAGGCTGTCCTGCGTGATCGTGGTGGCCGCGTGAGCCGGCCCGGGGACGGCGAGGACGATCACGAGGGCTGCCGAGGCGGCTGTCGCGGCAGACCTGATACGGGCGAGTGTGCGCAAGAGGGGCGATCCTTCTTCGGGGAGGCGGGCGCAGGCGCGGTGCGAAACGAGCGCCCCGGGAGGAAGCGCAGTGTGTTCCAGTAGCCGTGCACGGGATACGGAGGCTCCGCCACCGGCACAGGAGGTGACGCACATGCGACGATCGGCTGTATGCGAACTCTAGTCGGATGCCGACTCGGCGTCGGGTAGGCGCGCCAGCGAACCGGCGCGCCCCACGGCAGCGCACTCTCGCCCTGCGGCGCTCTCGGCGCCTACGCCGCCTCCGTCCGTACGTCCGACGCCTGGTGGAGTGCGAGCAGGGCCGTGTAGCGGCGCAGGACGTCCTCACGATCGGCCGGCTCGGGTACCGACGCCTCGCAGGCGCGCCAGATCATGGCGCCCTGGTCGGCCAGGACCTGGCGGCGGCGGGGGATCGTGGTCTGCTCCATGACGCGGCACAGTGCGTCCAGTTGGCGGATCATCACGGCCGGCATGCCGGCCGAGCACTGGCGGATCTTCTCGAAGGCGCGTTGGACCAGGCGGTCGTAGTCCGCCTGACAGGCGATGACGCGGATCCGGCCGGAGCCGTCGCGGTGGACGCGTTGCGGGTGCCAGCCGTGGGTGATCCGGCACAGGCAGTGGCTCAGCCAGTCGATGCAGGTCAGTGCCGTGAACGTGTCGTTGACGGCGGGGGACAGGGCGCGGATGGCGATCTCCACCAGCTGGTCGAAGCCGAAGGAGACGTCCTGGGTCAGGGCGCGGTAGGGGCCGGTCACCTGGACCCGGGACAGTTGGGCGGCCAGGCGGGGCGCGGCGGCGGGCGGCCAGACCACGGCCAGCGGTTGCCCCTGGACCAGGAAGTGCCCCGGTCGGTACGGGAGGTGGAGCACTGCGTCCGCCGTCGTGGCGAGCCGGACCAGCTCGTCGTGCTTGAGGAACTGCAGGTAGCCGGTGGCCGGGGTCGGGATGACCGTCCCCGAGTCGCCGATCCGGCGGAGCAGCTCGTCGGTGTCGGGACCGCAGCCGGAGCGCGCCGACGGGAGCTGGTCGGTGCCGCTCTGGGCCTCGATGGCCGAGGCCAGGTCGTCGGCGATCATGGCGATGACCTGCGGCAGCTGGATCATGGTGGCGATGTGGTGGATGAAGTAGATCAGCACGCCGAGGTCGAGGGTGATGATCCGGCTGTCATGACCTGGATTCCCGGGGCGCGGGCCGGAGCTCGAAAAGGTGCTCGGTGCTGCTGGAGAGGCCGTGAGGAGGCTTGCGCTGCTCCGCGTCGTAGCGAGGTGACGCTCGGTCGGGGCCTCCTGGCCAGGGCCCTCCGGTCGGCGCCGGGCCGTCAGGGGCCGTGCCCGCCGGTTGGTGCGTGCGGTCCGGCAGTGACGGGCAGCCCGGGCTGTCAGAGGTGCGTGGGAGTCTTCGGGGAGCCGTAGGGCGAATCGGGTTGGATCTCTCCCGGACGAGGCGGAATCCCCGCTCTTCGGAGGGGGAGCAGTCAAGCTTGGAGGCACCATGAAGCTTCTTCTCACTTCCGCGGGCGTCAAGAACGCGAGCATCCATGACGCGTTGGTCGATCTCCTGGGCAAACCGATCGCCGAGTCCAACGCCCTGTGCATCCCCACCGCGGGCTACGGGCACCCCACCGGCAGCCCGGCCGGGGCCTGGCGCTTCATCACCGGGCAATCCTCCACCCCGATGTGCGAGTTGGGGTGGAAGTCGCTGGGCGTGCTGGAGCTCACGGCGCTGCCCAGCATCGGTGCCGAGCGCTGGGTGCCCTGGGTCCAGGAGGCGGACGTGCTGCTGGTGAACGGTGGCGATGCGCTGTACCTGTGTCACTGGATGCGGCAGTCCGGGCTGGCGGACCTGCTGCCGTCGCTGCGCGAGTTGGTCTGGGTGGGGCTCAGCGCGGGGAGCATGGTGATGACTCCCCGGATCGGGGCGGACTTCGTGGGGTGGCAGTCGCCCACCGGGAGTGACGGCACGCTGGGGGTTGTCGACTTCTCGATCTTCCCGCATCTGGACCACCCGGCCCTGCCGGAGAACACCATGGCCGATGCGGAGACCTGGGCGGCAGGCCTCTCGAACCCGGCGTACGCGATCGACGACGACACCGCCATCAAGGTGAGCGACGGGGTCGTCGAGATTGTCTCCGAGGGACGCTGGCGGCTGTTCTCCACCTGACCTCTGGTGTGCGGCAGGAACGTGGTGGCAGACCATTCTCGGCATCCGGATGCGGCCACCTGCACGCCGACGACGAGCAGTTCGCCGGCAGTTCGCCGTGCAAGCCTCTCGCTCTTCACCCGTAGTGGTGAATCACCCCCGAGGGGACCGGCAGTCGGCCGGGTCCGGTTCCCGGCACTGCTACGTTCTGTGTGCTGATCGCTACGGGGGGAGAGGGACGTGTTCGACGCTGCTGTGCCCGAGTTCCGGCACGAGGCGGAGGTGGTGGTCGTCGGCGCAGGCCTGTCAGGGCTGGCCGCCGCCGTCACGCTGCGCCGCTCGGGCTTCGAGGACGTCGTTGTACTGGAGAAGTCCGACCGGCTCGGCGGCACTTGGCGCGACAACACCTACCCGGGGTGCGGGTGTGACGTGCCGTCACTGCTGTACGAGTACTCGTTCGCGCCTGGCCCCTGGAAGCGAACCTTCGCCACCCAGCCGGAGATCCTCGCCTACCTCCGCGCCACCACCGCCGAGACCGGCACCGACCGGTCGGTCCGCTACAACGTCGAAGTGCACGGAGCGCGTTGGGACCGGACGAGCGGCCGCTGGCTGCTGGCCACCTCCGCGGGCGGGTATGCCGCCCGTGTCCTCGTCATGGCCACCGGCCCCTGGAACCGGCCCCGTTACCCCGAGTTGACCGGTCTCGCGGACTTCCCCGGCACCGTCTTCCACTCCGCCCGCTGGGACCACACCGCGGACCTGTCCGGCCGCCGCATCGCTGTCATCGGCAACGCCGCCTCCACCGTGCAGTTCCTGCCCGCCCTCCAGCGCCACGCCGCCCGCGTCGACATCTTCCAGAGCACCGCCCCCTGGGTGCTCCCCAAGCCGGACTACGCCCTCCCGGGAGGCCTGCGCCGGCTCCTGCTGCGCCGGCCCGCAGCGCGCCGCGCCGCCCGCGCCGCACACGCAGGGACTCAGGAGGCCATCGGCTTTGCCATGCGCCACCCGCGGCTTCTGCCGCCGCTGGAAGCCATGGCGCGCCAGTACCGGCGCCGCTGTGTCCCCGACCCCGTCCTGCGCCAGGCCCTCACGCCCGACCACCGGCTCGGCGCGCGTCGCATGCTGACCTCCGACACCTACTACCAGGCTGTCAGCCAGTCCAACGTTCACTTGCACCCCACCCGGGCCACCCACATCGACGGGAACGACGTCGTGGGCGCGGACGCTCGACGGGTCGGCGCGGACATCGTCGTTCTGGCCACCGGCTTCCACATCGGCGAACTGGCCATCGCCCCACACCTGTACGGCAGCAACGGTCGGAGCCTTGCCGACACGTGGCGCAGTGGTCGCGACGCCTACCTCGGGACCAGCGTCAGTGGGTACCCCAATCTCTTCCTCCTCCTCGGGCCGAACATCCTCAGCGGCACCAGCGCCGTCCCCGCCGTCCTGGAGGCTCAACTGCGCTATCTCACCGACGCACTCACCCACCTGCGTGCGGGCAACCACACGGCGCTCGATGTGCGCCCGGAGGTGGCCGACACGTACAACCACGCCGTGCAGGAAGCCCTGAAGTCGACCGTGTACGCGGACGACGACTCCGGCTACTACTTCGGCACACCCGGCCGGAACACCTTCTGCTGGCCCTGGTCCACCCGCCGCCTCCGTCGCCGGCTCCACGCCTTCGACCCGAACTCCTACGACTGGCAGCCGTCTCGGCCCATCATCGGCCGCCCGCGCGGCGAAGCGGCCATCGGCCGACCGCACGGCACCGCCGGTGGTGCCGCCGTGCCCGCACCGGTTCAGCCGACGGGCCTCCTTCCGGTTCCACCAGGCAGCAGCGGTCATCCTCGCTGATACCGGGATGCCCGGGACCCGCGACGGGTCGCGTCAGCCGCAGGCGTGCCGCCGCGGGGCACGGCCACCAGGTCGCGTCCACGGCCCGCCCCGGAACCGGATTACCGAGGAGCCGTCGATACGCCACTCCAGCGGATGTGGCCCTACCGATCACCAGGCCCGCGCGGTGGCTCAGGTGCCCTGGTCAATGGTCGTGCGCCCCGCATCGGTGCCGTGCGGGCAGAGGAGAACCTGCAAGGTGGGCTCCCTTCGCCGGCATTGTCCGGATCAGGTGGTGGAGGTCGCCTTCCGGTCTCACAGACCTTCCGGCCTCTCAGCCCGACCGTCGACCAACGTCCCGCGCGGAGCCTCCGCCCATCGCTCAGGACCATCCGGTCGAACTCCCTCGCTCGCCCTGCAGGCTGAATTCCACGATACTCCCGCCGCCATTCAAGGCGCCCGTCCCGCTCCCGCCGCCATTCAAGGCGCCCGTCCCGGCGCCCACGGTGCCCTGCCGCTCCGGGCCGCCGGCAGCCGCGTCCATCGCCAACCGGACCGCGGCCGGACACGCGCCGCCGCCATCGAGCGGTTGCCGACAGTCACCATGATGTGAGCTGGGTCCCCTTGGGGCGGGTGCCGGACGGGGGTGGGCCGTGATGGTCCTCACGCGCTGGGGGCACCTCCTACCCTTCCTCGTAGACCGTTCACCACTCCCGTCCACCGGGCCCGCCCGGCCGGCCGCCACCATGGCCGCGCTCCCGTGCCTGCGGCCTGGTCCGCACCGTTTCCGCAGGTCAAAACGTTGCAAATCGCCCAAAAAGCCGCGCCAGAGCAGGTTTAACCGCCCGAACCACACCCAGCCGCCCGCGCCCCACCGGCACGTTCACCCGGCACCGCTACGACGCACCGTCGTAGCGGGCACCCCTTGGAGCCGGCCGACCGGCCCGCTAACAATGGCTGAGTCGCCAGCTGCGGCGGCGGTTCGATCCGCTGCCGCACTCCCGTCCGGCGGTCGCTCACTGTGAGAGCGACCGCCCCGGCACCGACACCCGCCCGCCGGGCCCCACCGGGTCCGCCGAGCCACGGGACAGGTGCCCAAGTGATCTGAGGTCGAACTCCACATGCCCGTGATCTCCACCCGCATGCGCAAGTCCGCCGCCCTGCTCGCCTCCGCCGCCGGCATCGTCGCCATCGGCGCCGCCGTCGCCCCCACCGCCGCCTCTGCCGCCACCCCGCAGCAGATCGCCGCCAGCATCGTCCCCGCCGACCAGCTGGCCTCCTTCGACCAGATCGTCTCCCACGAGAGCGGCTGGAACATCACCGCCACCAACCCCTCCTCGGGCGCCTACGGCCTGGGCCAGGCCCTGCCGGGCAACAAGATGGCCTCCGCCGGCGCCGACTGGCAGACCAACGCCTCCACCCAGATCAAGTGGACCTACGACTACATGAACAGCCGCTACGGCAGCCCCAACCAGGCCTGGGCCTACTGGCAGGTCCACCACAACTACTGATCACCCGATCAGCGACCCCCAGCGGGTCACCCCGAGGGGCCCGGTGCGCGCACCCCGCGCACCGGGCCCCTCGGTCGCGTCCATGGTCAACCTCATGACCCGCCGACCCATCGGCGAAGCCACCCCCACCTGGCGGGGCACTAGATGATGAAGCGGTGGATGGCCTCGTTGGCGTGGTCCTGAAACGACGGGTTGGCCAGGTCAGGGAAGATGTCCGCTTGGTCGACCAAGGGGCCCTTCAGCTTGTTGGCCGCGCTGGCGTAGAACACGCCGCTGGACAGGGTCGGGTCGGTGACACCGTCGACCAGTCGCTTCGCGCCGACCTCAAGCTTGTGGGAGATCCCTAGGGCGGGCATGACGTACTTGGCCGCCATACGCAGCGGTAGGGCAATGTCGTTGGAGGCTTGGGTGCCGGTGGTCGCGCCGGGGCTCACGGTGATGAAGCGGCGCTCGGGGTGTTGGCGGGCCAGGTAGGCCATCCATAGGGCCCCGATGTACTTGGCCTGCCCGAAGGCGAGGTTGAAGTCAGTCTTTCCGTCGGCGAAGAATCTGCCGTCGATGACGCTGGCGAGTTCATCGGCAGAGGTTGAGGCAAAGGACGGCCGTTTCATCCGCAACATCGGAAGTCCCCTGGCTGCTTCACTTCCGGCGAGGACCGCGACCTCGCCAAGCCGCCCTTCGGCCAAGAGCCCTTCGAGGAGGACGACGTGGCCGAGAACATTTGTCGCGAACACCTTGGTGACCCCGTCGGCGGTCAACTCCATCGACTGCGGGCCAATGACACCAGCGTTCATGACCAACGCGTCGACGGATCCGTCGATGGCCGCAAGGCCGGCTCGGACCGAGCCCGGATCGGCGACATCCATGACCACGATGTCAAAGATGCGCCGGCCGGTAGCGGCTTCGAGCTCGGCCTTTGCCGTTGTCGCCCGATCTCGGTTGCGGCATGCCAAGTAGATGCGGGCCGTCTCCGGTCGCAGAGCCAGTTGGCGGGCCACGTCCTTGCCGATCCCGACGTTGGCGCCCGTAATCATCACGGTCTTTCCTGGGAGTGTGCTCATCGGGATTCCCTCTCATCTTCTGTGGGGCTGTTCAGGTTGGACGACTCTTGCTGCGTCGCGGGGCCGGTGCTCCGTTGACGAGCCATCCGTTCTTGGTCAAGAGTTCGAGGGCCGCTCGGCTCGCGCCGTACATCGCCATGCCGGGCTGTCCGAAACTGGCGACCATCGTGCTGACATTGACGATCGAGCCCCATCCGCGCTCGGCCATCGCAGGTGCCAGGGCCGCGACGAGGAAAAACGGAACCTTGACGTTAAGTGCGAAGGTCTCGTCGAACTCTGTTTCGGTCGCAGCGTCGCTCGGCCCCAGCAAGGCGACTCCAGCATTGTTGACGAGAATGTCGACGTGACCATCGCCGGCCTCAGTGGCCCATCGCGCCAGGTCTTGTGCCGATTCCAGGTCTCCCAGCGTGGTGAGCCTGAACGACGCTCTACCTCCGCCGCCTTCGATCTCGGCCACGACCCGCTCGGCTCTTTCCGCGTTGCGTCCGACAACCAGGACATGAGCGCCGCGGGCAGCGAGAGCCATGGCCGTCGCCTTGCCGATCCCGCTCGTAGACCCGGTGACCAGTGCAGTTCTGTCCTTCAAGTCAGCAGGCATGCGTTGCTTCCTCCTCCTGCTTAAAGTGGGTTGTGTAACTCAGTCTGGCCTGGCTGGACTGGGCTGTCAAACCCAGAATCGCTACTATGGGTGGATGGTGAAGAAGACGAACGATCGGCCGCGGCTGACCCCGAAGGGTGAACGTGTCCGGGCTCGGATCGTGGAAGGGGCTGCGGCCTTGATCCACGAGCGCGGGGTCGCGGGTACCACCTTGGAAGACGTCAAGGTGGCAGCGGAGGTCAGCGGTTCGCAGCTCTACCACTACTTTCCCGACAAGAACGAGCTCCTGCAGGCGGTCATCGGCTACCAAGCCGACACCCTCGTCAATCACAATCGGCAGGCGCTCGGCAGCGAGGACGGAGTCGCAGCCTGGCGGAACATGCTGATCGCCGGGGTGAAGCATGGAGAGGCACAGGGCGGCTGCCCACTCGGTTCGCTCGGCGGTCAACTCGCCGAGAGCGACCCCGAGGCCCGAGCCCTCATCGCCGCCGGATTCGAGCGATGGTCAACCGCCATCAGCGAAGGACTCAGGTCGCTTCATGCCGAGGGGAAGCTCGCACCCGGCATTGACCCGGACGCCCTCGCCACCACGATGCTCGCCACCCTGCAAGGGGGACTTCTGCTCGCCCAGGTGCAACGGAGTACGCGTCCCTTCGAGGTTGCGGTCGATACCCTCCTCGCCCTTGCCATCCAGCCTTGAGACTCAAAGGCCGGTTCCGATATGGGGGGACAACCCCCGGACAGTCCCCGAAGCCACCGGCCGGGGGCCGTCAGTGACACCGCGGACAAGTCACGCCTGGGCGTCCCCACGGCTGCCCCGGCGGCATCCCTCCCCGGAGGGTGCCGGGCGGAACTGCCCGGCAAAGTCGTGAGGCCGGGTGTTCGGCCCGCGGCGATCGGGCTGTACCAGTCCGTGATGCGCCCGCGGTGTATCGGTGGAGTGCTGATCACCGACGGCGACGACTCCTGCGGCCTGCTGCGCATGGTCGACGGCGGGACCGGCGCCTTCGCGGGGCCCGACCTGCGCCGGCGGCTCTCACCCGATGGCGATGCGCCGGCTCGTGTTCGAGGCTCCGGCGCCCGTCAGTGGCGCAGGGCGGCCGCGATCTCGGCGGAGACACTCCCGGACAGGGTGCGGTTGGAGCGGGCCGTGGCGGTCCTGCTCGCACCGGAGTTCACGGCATCGACCGACACCACGACGGCGTCGAGGAGGTTGCCACCCGGATCGCGGAAGCTGACCGCGACCGTGTAGTCCGCGGTGCCGGAACCGTGGTTGGTGACGGTGACCACGGCCGTGGCCCGACCGTCGGCGTCCGTGGCAGCGGCGCCCACCGAGACATCGGACCTGGCATCGACGCCGTTCTTGACCGCGGCCAGTTGGGAGGCCGCCGCCGAACTCGCGGCGGCCACGGCGCTCTGCAGGGCCGAGACCGCGGAGGTGGCCGCGGAACCCGCCGCGGAGATCCCGGCTGACCGCGCTGCAGAGCCGACCGCGGCCGGGACACCACTGCCGCTGCTCGAACACGCCGTCAGCAGCGCTGCGGTGAGGACGCCGCCGAGCACCTGGAACGAGCGGCGCGCCACGGTTCGCCGTCCCGAAGGCCCCGCCAGGCCCGATGCCTGGTGTGGGCGGTGGGCGGGAGCGGTCTTCGCCTCAGTGCCGACGGCAGTGCCGACGGCCCTGTGCTCATCGGCTTCCACGGTGGTCATCACTGTCTCCCGACTCACGACGCTCGGGTCCCACCCTTGAGCCCGAACTTCGTTCCGGCAACTCGGAGAGGTCTCCGAGGAGGGCGCTCGGCCCTCTCCGGGCGGCTGATCCGGCCGGCATCGAGAAGCGGACAACGGCCGTCGTGGCAGTGGTGGGCCGTGCGTCCGGCACACCTCGGTTGCCGGTCGCCGGCGAGCGCTGCTCCGCCAGCCGGGGGCCTTGCCTCGCGGGTGGCGACCGGAACGCCGCCGACCGGCGGAACCCACCTCGACGAGGACACGGACGCCACGGAGCCGACGCGCGTCACGCAGCGGTGAGCTGTCACGCCACGTACGCTCGACCGGATCAGTGGCTCGGAAAAGGCCCGGAGGACCGGACGGCACGCTTCGACCGCGAACACGTCATCAGGGTGCTGACCTTCTGGCTGCGCCCGGCCTTCGCGCTGCGCGTCGTCAACCGGTTCCAGAAGACGGTGGGCTTCGACCGCGCGATGTCCCTGGCCTCCAGCGGACTCACCGCACTGATCCCGCTGGCGATCCTGCTCTCCTCCTTCCTGGACCGGTTCGGGCAGGGCGACCTGGCGGACCGCATCGTCAAACGCTACGGGCTCACCGGCGGCGGTGCCGAGGCGGTCAGGCATCTCTTCTCGTTCCCGGCCGCCGACCCCGGCACCAGCGTGCTGGGCCTCCTGTTCCTGCTGATCTCCGCGCTGAGCTTCTCCCGCGCCGCGCAGCGGCTGTTCGAAACGGCGTGGGACCTCACCCCGCTCAGCGTGCGCAACACCAAGAACGGGCTGCTGTGGAGCCTGTCGCTGGCGGCCTACCTGGTCGTCGTCGGCTGGCTGCACGCGCTGCTCGGCCGTGGGCGCCTGGACCTGGCCGCCGTACTCTGCCAGGTCCCGGTCACCGTGCTCTTCCTGCTGTGGAGCGGGCGGCTGCTGTCCGCACGGCGGATCGACCGGTGGGACCTG
This sequence comes from Kitasatospora sp. NBC_01302, assembly GCF_035976515.1. Classification (NCBI taxonomy): domain Bacteria; kingdom Bacillati; phylum Actinomycetota; class Actinomycetes; order Kitasatosporales; family Streptomycetaceae; genus Kitasatospora; species Kitasatospora sp. NBC_01302. The sequence goes on along the minus strand of NZ_CP108404.1, from coordinate 170,680 downwards.
GCACCGTTCACGCTCCTCGCGGCCGGCGCGAGTGCGGCCTACTCGGTGGCCGCCACGGTCTACCTGCCCCGCCTGTTCAGTTCCTACGCGACCCGGTTCGGTGCCGTCGGGGCCGTGTTCGCGATGCTCACCGCCCTGTTCGGCCTGATGTTCGTCCTGGTGGGCTCCTGCGCGGTCGGGCGCGAGGTGCGGGACGAAATGGGCCGCATCAAACGCGGCCTGCGACCACCGGACGACGAGGTCCGGCGCCAGTGGGCCGAGCTCGTCGCCCGCATGCGCGAGGGCTGGCAGGCCGCCCGTACGGAGCACCTGGGCCGCCGACCGCCCGGTGACCGTGGCCGATCCTGAGGCGGTCATTGAGGACCGGCTCGGAGTTCTCGCACAGGTCGACCCCGGCTGGGGAGTTCGGTCCGACGGAGCCCCGGGCCACGGCGGCCTCGCCCGCCGGCCGTCTCTGCGGGCCTTCGTGGCCGCGCCACGCGGCTGTGTGCGGCCGCGGCAGGCACGTGCGTGACCCGCCTGATCCGGCAGGCCCGGTTCGTCGCGAGGGATCTTGGCCGGTGTTTCGGATGGGTCGTGTTCGGATGCCGAGCCGCCGCCATGCCGTCTTCCGGTCTGCCTTCCGGCGCCGGTAGAGGTGGTTGGGGGCCGGACGGCCTTCGGGTCTTCATGGTGCTGTCTGCAGGAGCGTCCGGAGGGTGTTGAGGCAGACGGCGATCGCGGGTTCGTGTGCCGTGTCGTGGCGGACGGCGATCTCGATGGTGCGGGCGAGGGTGGTGTCGGTGATCGGTCGCGCGGTGAGTGTGGGCGGGAGGTGAGCGGTGGCCATGCGGGGGATGAGGGTGGCGTGTCCGGTGCTCTCGGTGAGAGCGATCATGGCGGCGAAGTCGGTGCAGGTGTTTCTCACCTGGGGGGTGAAACCGGCGGCGCGGCAGGCTTGGAGGACGGCGTCGCCGCAGGCGGTGTGGGGCGGCGCGATGGTCCACGGGGTGTCTGCGAGGTCGCGCAGGGCGATGGGGGAGTGGGCGGTCAGCGCCGCGGGGTGGTCGCGGGGCAGGACGGCGAGGAGGGGGTCGGTTCGCAGGGTTCGGGTTTCCACCTCGGTGAGTGGGGGTGCGGCGAGGTTGTCGTACCGGTAGACGAGGGCCAGGTCGGCGCGCCGTTGGAGCAGCAGCCGGACCGCGGCCTCGGGTTCGGCCTCGGTGATGCGGAGCTGCACATCCGGGTGGCTGTCCTCCAGGGCTTTGCCGAGGGGTGCGGCCACCGGGGTGAGGGCGCTGGGGAAGCAGGCGAATCGTAGGGGGCCCTGGGGGTGCCGGTCCGGGTGTGCAGCCGGATGCGGGCGCGCTCGAGGGCGGCGAGTACGTGCTCGGTGTCGCTGTTGAGGCGACGGCCTGCGGGCGTGAGGTGGACCGAGCGCCCGGTGCGTTCCAGGAGGCGGGTGCGGGTCTCCTCTTCCAGCAGGCGCAGTTGCTGGGAGACGGCGGAGGGTGTGACGCCGTGGAGTTCGGCGACGGCGGTTACCGTGCCGTGCACTTCCAGGTCACGGAGCAGGACAAGTCGTCGCACATCGAGCATTAGTCCATCTTAAGCATCTGCTGTAGCAGATGTAGCTGGACGCTGGGGCCCTCGGGCGGTGACTCTGGTTGCCGTCAGCCCCGCGTCCTGCGAGAAGTGCCAGGAGTTACTTGTGCGTGCCACCGTGGTCCACGGCCCCCGTGACATCCGGATCGAGGAGGTCCCCGACCCGGTGGTCCAGCGGCCGACCGATGCCGTGGTGCGGGTGGTCAACGCCTGCATCTGCGGCAGTGACCTGTGGGCCTACCGCGGGGTGGCCGCCCGTGAGCCGGGGCAGCGGATCGGGCACGAGTTCCTCGGCATCGTCGAGGAGGTGGGCTCCGAGGTCGGCCGGTTCGAGGCCGGGGACTTCGTGGTCGCACCGTTCGTCTGGTCGGACGGCACCTGTGACTTCTGTCGCGACGGGCTGCAGACGTCCTGTCCGCACGGCGGCTTCTGGGGCAGTGTCGGCTCGGACGGCGGGCAGGGCGAGGCGGTACGGGTTCCGTTCGCCGACGGCACCCTGGTCAAGCTGCCCAAGGACGCGGCCACCGACCAGGCGCTGCTGCCCAGCCTGCTCGCGCTCTCCGACGTGATGGCCACCGGGCACCACGCGGCGGTCTGCGCCAGGGTCCGCCCGGGGTCGACGGTGGCGGTGGTGGGCGACGGCGCGGTGGGCCTGTGCGGGGTGCTGGCCGCGCACCGGCTCGGCGCCGGCCGGATCATCGCGCTGGGCCGCCACGAGATGCGCACCGGGATCGCGCGCAGGTTCGGCGCCACCGACGTGGTGCCGGACCGCGGTGAGGCGGCGGTCGAGAAGGTGCGCGAGCTGACCGGTGGTCAGGGCGCGCACGCGGTGCTGGAGGCGGTGGGCACCGAGGAGTCGATGCGCACCGCGATCTCGATCGCCCGGGACGGCGGCGCCGTCGGCTACGTCGGGGTGCCGCACGGCGGCAGCGCGGGCGTGGACATCGGCCAGATGTTCGACCGGAATGTGACACTGGCGGGCGGCGTGGCACCGGCCCGCGCGTACATCCCCGAACTGCTGCCGGACGTGCTCCGCGGTGCGATCGAGCCCGGCCTGGTCTTCGACCGCACCGTCGACCTCGCCGGAGTGCCGGACGGCTACCGCGCCATGCACGAGCGCGAGGCGCTGAAGGTCCGCATCGCCTTCTGACGGTGCCTCCGGCAGCCTCCCGCTCCGATGGGCGAGATCAGCCTTTCGCGATGCGGGGCGGGATCAGGGGAGCCTCCGTCGAACCAGGGCGGGGTCCTCGGCGAGGTCCGCGAGGAGTGCGTCGAGCTTCGTCCGGTCCACCGAGGGCATCACGAACACGTGGACGTAGGCGCGGCGGGTGGACTCGTCGCCCGGGACCATGACAACGTCCTGCGAGGAGAGCGACCACTTCGCGACGAGCTCCGCGCTGGGCTTGCGGAACCGGACGGTGACGGCGCCCGGGGTGCGTGCCGGCCAGAGTTCGACGCCCGACTCCCGTTCCATCGCCAGCAGGCGCCGCTCCAGGTAGTGGGCCAGCTCCTGGGCGCCGCGGATCCGGTCCACCTGGTCCTGGTAGGAGTACCGGGACAGGTGGTCCCAGAGGACGAGGGGGGAGAACCCGTTGCGGGAGCCCGCGAAGGTGGTGTCGGGCGCGCCTATGTACTCCGGCTGGGACGGCGGCGAGATCTGGTACTTGACCTTCGTCATGTAGATGCCGCACGGCCACGGCGCGCCGGCCCACTTGTGGCCGCTCATCGCAATCGAGGAGACCATGTCGACCTCGCCGAACTCCCTTGTGGGAAGCGTGAGTCCGAAGTCGTACTCGGGCAGCTCGACCTCGGGGGTCCAGCCGTACGCCGGGTCCTGGGCGGCCATCCGCACGAACGGCGCGTAGCCCGCGCCGAGGGCGCCGTCCACGTGGATCCAGAACCCGCGGCGCACGTCGACCAGCGGCTCACCGGTGGCCGGGTCGGTGCCGTGGACCACCTCGCGGTGGACCAGGCCGTGCTCCTCGAAGATCGGCAGCAGCCGTTCGCACACCTGCCGGACGTCGTCGTGGGCTCCCTTGAAGGTGCTGCCGAGGTTGAGGTTGACGAAGATCGGGTGCCCCTTCGCGGCGAAGAACTCGACCAGCGCCGCGAGCGCGTCGATGTCGATCTCGCCCGGGCCGTCCCAGGACAGGCCCGAGGGGCCGGCGGCGGAGGGGACCTCGGTGGGCCATTGGCGACGCCCGGTGACGGGGTCGGGCAGCGGGCACTCGTCCGGGTACAGCTCGGTGCCGACGGCGTGGAAGGTCTCCACGTTGAGCACCCGGACGGCCTTGGCGAAGGAGTAGTGGGTGTCCTCGGAGTAGAACGCCACCGGGCGGTGGGCGTTGGGGTTGGTGCGGTCGGGCCGGGCCCCGACGTAGCGCAGGGCGTCGAACGGCACCGCCGGGGGCTGGATCAGCGCCTTGCCGCTCAGGTAGTCCCGGGCGTTCCAGAGCGCGTACATGTTGCCCTCGGTCGAGCCCATGGACAGCATGTAGCCCCAGTACGACTCGGGGTCGGCCGGGTCGTGCGGTCGCCCGGCGTTCCACAGCGCCGCGTAGTAGTCGAGCACCGCCCGTTCCACGACCTTGGTGTTGGGCTTGTAGCCGCCGCTCTGGAACGGGTCGCCGAGGTTGTTGATGTTGTTCGGCATGAACCGGGCCAGGTCCAGCGCGCAGCCCTGCATGTCCTGGGTGGCCTGGTAGCCGACCAGGTGCCGGCGCTTGCGGGTCAGGTACTCGTCCACCGTGTCCAGTGCGCGCAGCCGCTGTGTGTCGTCCAGCCCGGTGGTGGGCAGTGCGAAGTCGCGACCGTCCAGCTCGGATCCCGGATCCACAACCGGCGCCGCCGCCGGCTCGGCGTCGGCTGCGGCGAGCGTGGCGTCCGCATCGTCCGCGGTTGCGGCTGCTGCGGCGGCGAGGGTGGCGGTCGGGCTCATGGGCGGGGCACTCCGGGATCACTGGATGACCGCTTCGCGGGGCGGTGCGCGGCGCAGGGGTGGTCGCTGCTCGCGGAAAGAATGGAACTTTGCGACGCACGAGGGAAGAGACGCTGAAGAAAATTCGATGATCCGGCCATCCGCTATTGGAATCGTCGCCCACCGGAGCGATCGTGGAGAGCATGCCGAACAATCCGCAGCCCCGCAGAGCGCCCATCGACGAGGTGGACCGGGCGATCATCCGCGCCCTCGCCGACAACGCCCGGATGCCGAACAACGCCCTCGCCGAAGCGGTGGGCATCGCCCCCTCGACCTGCCTGGCCCGCACCCGTGCGCTCCAGCAGCAGGGCGTGATCCGTGGCTTCCGGGCCGAGGTCGACCCCGCTGCGATCGGCCTGCCGCTCCAGGCGATGATTTCGGTGCGCCTGCGTGCCCACACCCGCGAGCAGAACGAGAGTTTCCGCAGCACCGCCCCCGACCTGCCCGGCGTCCTCGCGGTCTTCCACATGGCGGGCTCCGACGACTACCTCCTGCACGTCGGCGTCGCCGGCCCCGAAGCCCTGCGCGACTTCGTGGTGGACCACCTCACCACCCACCCGGCGGTTGCCCAGACCCGCACCAACCTGATCTTCGAGCAGATACCCGGCCGCCGCTACCTGGCCGCGGTGGTGTGACGAAGCCGTGCTCGTTGCGGCGAGGGGGTCTGCTCGCAGGCGCCGCGCCGGCCAGTCGAGTGCGAGGCCGGCGAGCTTGCAGACCCTGTCATGAGCCCGGGAGGCTTGGCCCGGGCAGGGCGCGAGTGTTTGAATTCGCGTCAGTTGTGCTTGCCACAGGGGTGAGTCATGAACACGACGGGCATGATCATGAAATCTGGACGAGCTGGTGGGTTCACCAACGCCGTCGCCGCCGCCGGCCTCGCGGCGGCGGCAGTCCTCGCAGCAGGCGCAGCGACTGCCGGCCACGGGTCCCGGCACGCCGAGGCAGGCCCGCACCCCTTCATCCACGCGGTGCACGTGAGTGCCGGGGTCAGGCCGGCCGACGCTGCCGGGACCGTGTGGCCCAGCGTCGAATCGTGACCTGAGCCGCGGACTTGGAACTCCTGCTCGGGCCCTCTCAGGCCAACCCGACAGAGCGGGATGTCCCGTCCAAGGCTGACAGCGAGGGCCTTCGCCCTGCTCGGGCCGGCTCTACTCCGCGGCCGGCTTGCTCTCGGCCGGTCGGACCACGTAGATCGCCCTGCCGGCGACCATGACACTGCCGTGGGGGCGCAGCCTGCCGTCAGGCCATGGTGTGCGCGGCAGTTGTCGGACGGCGGCGACAGCCTCCGTGTACGTGGGGTTCACCCATCCCTGCACGGGTCACCTCGCCCTTACCGGATTGCCGGGGCGGTCGAGCCAGGGCCGTCCGCCATCCTGATCGATGGTCAGCCCGAATCTCTCGAAGCTCGGGCGCCCCGCACCCGTCCACCACTGGTACGCCGTCTCGATCTCGTCCCACAGCCGGCGTGGGCCGGACTGGCGAACATCGAACTCCGCGTCACCGGGAGTGGAGTCGACCGTCGCCCAGGACGTGACGCCGGTGTCGAACAGCCACCACGTCCAGCCGTCGCCGTTCGGGGTCCGACGGTAGTAGACGTCCGGCAGTTGGAGGCCGATGACGAACTGTGCCAGCCAGTCGTCGCCGATGGCCTCCGGGTCGAGGCTCGTCAGGGAGGCGCCCGCGTCGCCGGGCCACTCGTCGGGCAGGTAGTCGTCCACCGGCGGCGCCTGGTAGCGCTGCTGACGGAGGAGCATGAACGCGGACGAGCCGACGAACGGCCCGCTGGCCGTGCCGTCCGGGCCGACGGTGAGCTTGGCCAGGGCGCCGCCGCCGAAGAGCGTTCCGACCGGGGTGACGATGATCCCTCCGGGTCTGGTCTGTGCGATCCACGCCTGCGGAATGTCGATGACGGAGCACGTCGCCAGGACCCGGTCGTATGGTGCGTCGCCCGGCCAGCCGTGTGCCCCGTCGCCGGTGATGACCTGCGGGTGCAGGTCGGCTTCGGCGAGGGCTTTGCGGGCCTGGTCGGCGACGTCGGGGTCGACCTCGACGGTGACGACGTTCGTTCCGCCCAGACGGTGGGCGAGGAGGCCGGCGTTGTATCCGGTGCCGGTGCCGATCTCCAAGACGGTTCCGCCGGGCTGGACTTCGAGGTGGCGGAGCATCGTGGCGACCATCGTCGGCATGGATGCGGACGAGGTCGGCACCTGTTCCCCGGTGCAGGCGCCGTTGTCCCACTGGGTGACTATGGGCACGTCCTGGTAGGCGTAGCCCATCCAGCCGTGCGGGGTGCTGGTGCGGTCGACCTTGATGTACTCGGTGGTGGTTGCCCAGTACACGTCGGGAAGGAAGAGGTGCCGCGGTACGGCGAGGATCGCGTCGCGCCACTGGGCGTCGAGGGCACCGGCCGCTTCGAGGGTCGCGGCGAGCCGCCGGCGGCCGGTTGACGCGTCGGTCATCACTTGTGCTTCGGGTCGGGGGTCGGGCCCTGGCCGTCCGGGTTGGGCTTGGGCCCGATCGACGGTCCGCCGGGCTTCGCGTGGCCGCCGCCCTTGCCGTCGCTGGCGCCGCCCTTGCTCTGGTCGCCCATGACTGTCCTCCTCGATTGTCACTGACCGGCTACGGTTCATAGTGAGTCAATCGCAAGCTGGTCGGTGCCGGTAGGGCGCGCAGGGTGCGCACGGGGGCGCGTCAGGCCTGGTGCTGCCTCGCCCATCCGGGGCGTGGCCGCGAGATGTGCGCCCTGGCCGACGGGTCGACGCTCGCTCACGCGGCAGGTCGGGAAGTGTCCGCCCCACACACGTGGGGACACACCCCGGTCAGCCCGCACCACCCCCTGGGCCAGTGAGCCGGAGCCTCCGAGGGCCTTTCGGCCTCGGTCACGGGAGTGAACCAGCGCAGGTCCCAGTCGCTCTGCGAGTCGACCGGAGCCGGCTTGCCGAACGCGGTCTCGGAAAGATTCATCTCTGCGGCCACGGCCTGTAGCCAACTCTCCTGCGGCCAGGGGTCGTCCGGAAGCACACAGTCGGCAGCCGGATTGCCCGTGCACGGTTGGTCAGTGAACGCGTCGACGATCCAGATCTTCATCCGTCGACCGTGGACAGCACCCGTTCACGGCAGAAAGTGCCAATGCCGAAGACGTGGACCGTCCGTGGTCCGGTACCGACATACGTCCCGTACATGTCTGGTCGGCCGGTACACTCGACGGCTGTGGCAGACACCCAGTACGAAGACCTCTTGCGCCTGGTGCTCGCCTCCGGGACGGCCAAGGCCGACCGGACGGGCACTGGTACCCGAAGTGTCTTCGGGCACCAACTGCGCTACGACCTCGCGCAGGGATTCCCGCTGGTCACCACCAAGAAGGTGCATCTCAGGTCCGTCGTGTGCGAGTTGCTGTGGTTCCTGCGCGGCGACTCGAACGTCGGCTGGCTGCACGAGCACGGCGTCACCATCTGGGACGAGTGGGCCGATGCGAACGGCGAGCTCGGCCCGGTCTACGGCGTCCAGTGGCGCTCCTGGCCCACCCCCGACGGCCGGCACATCGACCAGATCAGCGAGGTTCTCGACACGCTGCGCCGCGATCCGGACTCCCGCCGGATGATCGTCTCCGCGTGGAACGTCGCCGAGCTGGCCCAGATGGCGCTCGCGCCGTGTCACGCCTTCTTCCAGTTCTACGTCGCCGACGGCAGGCTCTCCTGCCAGCTGTACCAGCGCAGCGCGGACCTGTTCCTCGGTGTCCCGTTCAACATCGCCAGCTACGCCCTGCTCACGCACATGGTGGCGCAGCAAGTCGGCCTCGAGCCGGGCGATTTCATCTGGACCGGTGGTGACTGCCACATCTACGACAACCACGTCGAGCAGGTGACCGAGCAGCTCTCGCGCACCCCGTTCGAGTTCCCCGGGCTGCGTCTGCGCAGGGCCGACTCGCTCTTCGACTACGCCTACTCCGATGTGGAGGTGCTGGGTTACCAGCACCATCCGGCGATCAAGGCACCGGTGGCGGTGTGAATGTCGGGCTGATCTGGGCACAGGCCCTTGACGGTGTGATCGGCGCGGACAACACCATTCCGTGGCGCCTGCCGGAGGACATGGCGCATTTCAAGGCGACAACCCTCGGCCATCCGGTGATCATGGGGCGAAAGACGTGGGACTCGCTGCCGACGCGGTTCCGGCCGCTGCCGGGCAGGCGCAATATCGTGGTGACTCGCGATCCGAGTTGGGCGGCCGAAGGCACCGAGCGTGCCGGTTCCATCGCTGAGGCGCTGAAACTCGCGGCCCGGTCGCCGGAGCCGACCACTCCTGTTGCCGCATGGGTGATCGGTGGCGGTGAGATCTACCGTGCCGCCTTGCCGTACGCCACGATGCTCTCGGTGACCGACATCGACACGGTGGTGGATGGCGACACCTACGCCCCGGCGCCGGGCCCGACGTGGAAAGTCGCCGAGGACCAGGGCTGGCAGTCCTCGGCGCTCGGGTTGCGCTACCGCATCCGCAGGTACACCCGTGACAGTCCGTCCGTTCTGATCGACTTCTGAACAGGCGCTGGCCGGCGGTGTGTTGCCCCGGCAGGCCGACGCGCTCCTGTCGCACCTGCCCGAGTTCGGACGTGCTGTGCAGCGCTGCCGCCACGGTTCGGCTCATGTGGACCTCGTCGAGCCAGGCCGATCGGAGCAGCTCGGCGATGACCTCCTCCCAGTGGTCACCTGCCGGACGGCGTCGTCGTGGTAGACGCGGTGGCAAGAACTGGCAGTGATGCGCGTAGCGGCCCTCCCAGACGATGGCGGGGTCGTGCCGGGCCGCCCAGGCGACGATGCGTTCGGGGCCCTCGTAGTGCAGCCAGAGTTTGAGGAGGCCCTCCTCGGCGTCGGTGACCGCCCGGCGCAGGCCATCGGGCTGGTCGACCCGGCTCACGTTGAGCTCGGGGATCATCCGCTCGACCGGTCGTCGGGTGCCCCGCTCGGTTTGGCTGCTGCTGGCCGTGCCGACCGCCGTCGAGCACGTGACGGTGTCGTTGTCACCGGCCACGGTGGCGGCGATGGTGATCGCCCCGGCTTGGAGGAGGCACGGTCACGCGGTCGTACGGTGGCTGCGGCGCAGGAAGTCGATGGCCAGGCCCAGAGCCGCCAGCGAGGAGGCCGCCGCTTGCTGCTGGGCCAGGCGCTTGCCACCCCAGTAGGGGTTGTTGCGGCTGACCAGGATGCCGAGTTCGTCGGTGGTCAGTGCGACTCCGACGCCGAAGGGCAGACTCAGCCACTGCTCCAGGGTTTCGGCGCGGGTGACCAGGGCGGTGCCGCCGGCAGTGAAGGCGAGGGCCATGCCCGGGAGGAAGTGGTGCACGCGGATGTGGTTGCTGCCGGGAACGAGAAGCCGGCCAAGGCCGCGGAGCCTGGGCATCGAGCGGCGCCGCTCGAGTACGTAGTTCAGGGTCCGGGACGCGGTGATGGTGATGGCGAAGCTCGCGGTCATGCCGAACATGACCCGCTCGGATCCCGGGGAGGCACGGTAACCGACGGCTATCGTCCTCGGCACGGCGACCGGGCCGATCCATCGGAGGCCGGGCCCTCCCACCGCCTCGCCCGAGCTTTCGGCCGGGCAGCCCGGCCGCCCGCCCGCTCCGCCGGCGCTCGCGTCGTGGGGTGGCGGTTCCTTCGCCACCGGGGGCTGCGCACCTGGAGGCATGTCTCCTCCTCGTCCTGATGGACGTCCCAGAAGAAAATCCCAGGCATGTGGTCGCCGACCGGGACAGGTTTCCTCGACATCCAGCCTGCTCCCGCCCGTCTGCTTTCACCAGCGGCGGCCATCGCCTGTTCGACCGCTACGAGGCGGTCATCCACAACGTCGACCCGACGTTCCCCAACACGCAGGCGTGGTGCCCACCGCGGGGCCTCAGCCGGTGCTGTGGCGTGCCTGGGCGCGGGCCACTGCCTCGTCGAGCAGCTGCTGGGCCACCGCGGACGCCTTCAGGTTCTGGGACTGGCTCATCACGCGGAGCTTGTCGAAGGCCTCGGCGGGGGTGCAGCCGCTGCGGCTCATCAGGATGCCCAGGGCCTGGTCGATCACCGCGCGGTGGGTCAGCGCGGACTGCAGCTGGACGGCCAACCGCTTCGCCTGGGCGAGGGCCTGGGCGTTCTCCACCGAGATCGCGGCCGGCACGGCGAACAGCTCGCCGAGTTCCACCGCCCACGCGTCGAAGACGTCCTCGCCACGGGCGTAGACGTTCATCGCCCCCAGCGCCTGGTCGCCGGTCAGCAGCGGCAGGGAGAGCACGCTGTGCACGCCCAGCCGACCGACCTGTGGCCCGAACCGCGGCCACGACGGGTCCTTGCCCAGGGAGGCCGAGTGGACGGTGCGTCGCTCGGCCGCCGCGGTGATGCACGGTCCCTCGCCGATCCGGTACTGGATCGCGTCGACGTCCCGCACGAAGGCCGCGCTGGACACGATCGTGTCGGCCCGGCCGTCCTCCACGAGGGTCAGGCCCACTCCGTCCGCGCCCGGGATCGCGTGCATCGCGAAGTCGGCGACGTGGGTCAGCAGGGACCGCAGGTCCAACTGCCCGCTGGCCAGCCTCGACAGGCCGGCCAGGCTCTCCCGCAGATCCGCGTCGTCGGCCGGGGTCCGGCTGGCAGCAGCACCCGACACCGGGGCGTCGCTGCCCCCGGGCGCTCGCGCGGTTGGCTCCGCCATGGTGATCTCCTCAGCCGAACCGGCGGCCGACCGCCCGCACCGTGGGCCGGGCAGGCGGATCCGTGCCCCTGCCGCCCATTGTCCGCCCGACCGCGCCTGACCGCGCCCGAACGGCGTCCGCCGGGCGCACCACGTGGCCGGAGAGTGTGGCGGGAGAGTACTGTCGGTAGTGGTTGAGTCAGCAGCCAGTCCGGAGACGAAGGCCCACCTCGCGTCGGCCTCGGGAGCGCTCAGCTCACAACCGGGCCCATTCGGTGACCTCCTCAGATGAGGCTCACCATGTTCATGCAGTTGCTTCCCTCGGCCGTTGGACCCGTTCCCGTAGCGCGCCCGTCCTACCTTGTCGATCGGGCCGCCGAAGAACCACTGACGTCCCCTGCCGACGCGGCGCATTCCGTCGGCTGCTCGCCGCGTCCGGACGGCCTGGTGGCCAATCCCGGCCGGACACGCTGCTGTGCCGGCGTGGCCACTCGCACGTGGATCGTGCCGTTGGCACCGGACGCGCTCTCACGACAACTGAACAGAGGCACGCCATGAGAATCCTGATCGTCGCCGTCGTCATCGTCGTCCTGCTGGTGCTGGCCGGCTTCCTGCTCTCCGCGAGAATCGTCAAGCAGTACGAGCAGGGAGTGCTGTTCCGCCTGGGCCGGGTGCGCGGCCCGAAGAAGCCGGGCTTCACCCTGATCGTTCCGATCATCGACGTCCTGCACCGGGTGTCACTGCGGATCGTGACGATGCCGATCCAGTCCCAGGGCATCATCACCCGCGACAACGTCAGCGTCGACGTCTCTGCGGTTGCCTACTTCCGTGTGGTCGACGCGGTGAAATCCGTGGTGGCGATCGAGAACGTCTACGCCGCGATCGACCAGATCGCCCAGACCACGCTGCGCAAGGTCGTGGGCCAGCACACGCTGGACGAGACGCTCTCCGAGACCGACACCATCAACCTGGACATCCGCGAGATCCTGGACGTCGCCACCGTGGCATGGGGCGTCGAGGTGACGCTGGTGGAGCTGAAGGACATCCAGCTGCCCGAGAGCATGAAGCGCGCCATGGCCCGCCAGGCCGAGGCGGAGCGGGAGAAGAGAGCCAAGATCATCAATGCGCAGGGCGAGTCGCTGGCCGCAGCGGCACTGGGCGAGGCCTCGGACTCCATGATGGCCCACCCGCTGGCCCTGCAACTGCGCAACCTGCAGAGCCTGGTGGAGATCGGCGTGGACAAGAACACCACCGTCGTCTTCCCCGCCCCGCTGATGAGCACCATCGGCGAGCTCGGCTCCTTCCTCGCCCGCGAGAAGGCCGCGGCTGCCGGCTCGTCGGCCGTACCGACGACCCGACCCCCGGTGGCGCCCGGGCCGATCACGGAAGCCGGTCCGTCGTTCGTCAAGCAGCCGGTGGTGGTGCTGCCGGAGCGGGAGATACCGCTCAACGGCGGACGAGCCGTCCCCCAGCGCTGACACCCGGAGTCGACGCCGCGCACACATTCGCCGAGGCAGGAGCCGAGTCAGGAGGAGAGACGATGTCCCAGAAGGAACCAGGACGGTTCATGGGCGACGAGATGCAACAAGTGGCGTCGTGCGCGGTGGAGTTCATGACCCGGGACAGGATGCCCAGGGTCGCCGCGATCGAGGCGGCCCGCCGGGCCGTGCCGCACGGCACCGACCACGATACGCGCTCGATCGAGCCGTGGGTCGACGCCGAGCTCCCGGCCACGGACACCGGCGGGCCCGCGGTCGGCCCGCCACCCGCGCACGCCCCGCGGCCGCACCCGCCCGCGCGGGCGGGCGCGGCCGACCCCGGCGACCTCGGCCGGCGCGTGGCCCTGCGGCGCGAGCACCTCGGGCTCAGCCGGGACCAGGTCGCCGAGCGGGCCGGCATGGCCCCGGGCTACCTGGAGTACCTGGAGACCCGGCCCGCTGTCATCGGTGCCGCCGGCCTGCTGCGACTGGCGGCGGCACTGGACACCACGGGGTCGGAGCTGCTCGGTGCCGGCGGCCGGCAACTCCCGCCGGGCCGGACCCCGGCCGCCGCCCGGCCACGGCTCGAGGAACTCGACGACGCCGACTGCTGGGCCCACCTGTCGGACCACGGCATCGGTCGCCTCGCGTACTCCACCCAGCAGGGCCCGGTCGTCCTGCCGGTGAACTACCGGGTCCGCGACGGGGCCCTGCTCTACCGCACGGCGGCGGACAGCGCTCCCTCCCGGGCGATCGGACGGCAGATCGCCTTCGAGGCCGACCACGTGGACGAGGCCCTGAGCCGGGGCTGGAGCGTACTCGTCCTCGGCTCGGCCGAGCAGGTCTTCGACCCTGCGGAAACCGACGGCCCGAGCACCGGCACAGGTCCGACCCCCTGGGCCGGCGGAACGCGGGACATCTGGATCCGCGTCGACCCCGAGCGGACCAGCGGCCGCGCGATCCGTACCTGAAACCGGCACAGCCGCCGTGACCGGACGTGCCGCGCCGCCCGTACCTGTGTCCCGTCTCACCGAAGGCTGCGCGTTGTCCTGGCTGGCGCACCACGGGCCGGTCCCGGCGGCTGAGCGCGGCGGGGAGGTCAGCTGTCTGCTGGGGGTCGTGGGTCGCCGGCGCTCTGGCGGAGTTGTTCGTTGATGCGCAGGGCTTCTTCGAGTTGGTCTTCGAGGATGATGATGCGGCAGGCGGCGTCGATGGCGGTGCCCTGGTCGACGAGGTCGCGGGCGCGCATCGCGATGCGCAGTTGGTAGCGGGAGTAGCGGCGGTGGCCGCCCTCGGAGCGAAGTGGGGTGATGAGGCCCTGTTCGCCCAGGGAGCGTAGGAAGCCGGGGGTGGTGCCGGTCATCTCGGCGGCGCGGCCCATGGTGTAGGCGGGGTAGTCGTCGTCGTCGAGATTGTCGGGGGTGTGCGGTCGCATGGTTGCCGTGGTCACTGCACCTCTTCTGTGTTGGTTCGGGGACGCGTCGAGGGGCCCCGGCGCCATAGCGGCTCCGGGGCCCCGAAGGGGAACAACACCATCTACCGGCCTGGGCCGGGTTCCTTGTTCCGCAACTCCCCGGGGGTGGGGATGTGCGGGGATCGCGTATGCGTGACCGGAAACCACCGTCCTCGTACTCAAAAGGGGGTCTGCGGTGTCCGCCCGGGTGAATTCCTCACGGGCCGGGCGATCCTGATGGCGCTCTGTCCCTCCGTTCATCCTCTGTACTGACTGGAACTGCGAACTGCGGTACTGCCAACTACCTGTTTCCTGCTACGACCCTCCCGGGTCGCCTTGGTCCGACAGCCAGCCCCGTCGCCCGTCCTGCTCACCTGCTTGGCTTGGAACCCCACTGCCGAACTCCCAGCACGCGCGCCCGCAGTCCTGGCGCCTTTGCTGAGATACCGCGTACTGCGACTGCTGGTACCGCTCAACTCAACTTCACCTGCTCGAACTGCACTTTCACGTACCGCGGTACCACTCGGTGGCGGCCCCTGATACCTACGGGCCGCCGGCCCGGCCGCCGATTCCGTCGCCGTCCTGCAACTGCCCTGGCTTCGGGATCCCGCGACCGTGCTCACCTGCGAACTTCTGCACTGCTGCCCACCAGTTCGTGTCTGGTGGGTACTGCTTGACCGCGTTTACGAGAGAAACACTAACCACGGCACCGCCCGATGTCTACTCCGGGCAGCATAGATTTTTGCGCGCCCGCGAGGGAGGCAGTCGGTCTCCGTGCTGCACGTGACCTCCGCCGGGCCCCGCGGGCACAGTCCTGCAACAAGGAGCCGCATCGGCGGTGAGAGGGCGGAGAGGGGTCCGTGCGGCGCCGACCGGGTGCCCCCGACGGTGTTCCTCTGCGCCAGGTACATGTGCCCGCGTGGCCGCGCCACGAGGTGCAGATCCGCCGACACCTGCCCCAGCCCGCCTCGCCACCTGCACGGGAGGTCGGAGGCGGTGCTGCCGCCGAGGTGGTGCGGGAGGAGGATCCCCCTCCCGCCTTCTGTCCGCCCCGGCCTCTCGCCGCGGTCGGGGCTGGGGTGCGCGGGGTCCCGTTGGCGGGCCAGGCGGGAGGGCCGTCCGCTCAGGCGGCCAGGCAAAAATCTATCGTGGCGGCAGTAGACATGCGCGCACAGGGTGGTTAATCTTTCTCCTGCTTCTGGGAGGCTTCAATGTGAGGAGCACCGGCGTGACGTCCCTAACCCCAGGGTTCCGGTGATGCTGATGCGAGAGACCTTCGATGGTCATGAAGAGGTATCGGCTCCTGGCCACCGCCTCGCCCGTACTCCCCGGCGGGCGTCATGCCCGCTCGGCGGCGGCCGGGGAGCTGAGCGGCCGTGACCCTCACCGTGTCCGCCGTGCTGTTCGTCGGCATCCTCCTGGTGGTCCTCGTCCGCAACCGGCAGTCCACCTGGTCCACCGCCTGTGTCGCGGTCACCTTCGGATTCCTCCTCGCCTCCACCAACCTGGCTCCCGACATTCATGACCTCCTGTTCAGCGTCGCCGCCACGCTGAATCAGCTCGGCTGACCGGCCTCTGCCAACCGCCACCCTTGTCAGTTGTCGGTGTTTCGCCGCCGAGCAACGCCACCGGACAGCTGGCGAGTTGCGTCGGCCGATGGTGTCGTGACCCTTTGCGAGCACGGGCCCTTCGACGGGCAGCTGACCGACGTCGCCACTGAAGTCCGGGGGACCGGGCGCCCGCACTCCTGCCCCGGTGTTCTAACCTGGGGTCCATGTCGAACCCTGACGGGTTGCTCGTCGACATCGCCGCAATGGTCGAGTCCGAGCACAGCAACCAGATGTCCTTGACCGTGGTGGTCCCCGGCGCGGTGATCACCGGCAGGCTCGCGCCGGTGTCCCTGTGGTGGGAACGGGTGGCGGAGGTCCTCCAGGCCTCGGATCACCTGAAGCCGTTCGCCGCCCTCTTCGCTCCGCCCGACGAGGGCACGCCCGTGCGGCCCACTCACCTCCACCTGCACCGCGCTCGCATCCTGCAGGGCGACTTCGGACTGCCCCACACGGGCGGCATGTACCGCATCGCCATCGAGGACGTCAGCAGCTGGACGATCGGGGACCTCAGCTACTCCGACAGCTGATCCGACAGCTGAACGGCGCGTGGGGGCCAGGTCCGTTCCGGGTTGGCGCCGGGGTGCGCCCAACTGGAGCGCGCGGCCCGGCGTCGCCGGCACGCTCCTTGCGATCAGAGTGTCGTGGGGCTGGGGGTGGTGGCTGCCGAGATGTCGGGGTGGAGGGTGAAGACCCGGTCCAGTCCGACGATGTGCAGGATCCTGATGGTGTTGGCCGGGACCGCGGCCAGGGCCATGTCGGCGCCCTGTTCGGCGGCCAGGTTGCGGGCGGCCAACAGGGCGGTGATGCCGCTGGAGTCGCAGAACTCCAGCTGCGTCAGGTCCAGGACCAGCCGTTGTCCGGTTGTCAGGGTGAGGTTCTCCACGGCCTTGCGAAGTCCGGGTGCGGTCGCGTAGTCGAGGTCGCCGGTGATCTCCAGTACGGGACCGGTTGCGGCGTCTCGGCAGGTGATGGTCAGCGGGTTCATCTCAGGTCTTCACTCGCGGGACTGGTGAGCGCGGCGGGCGCGCCGAGGGCAAGCAGTGCCGTGTCATCGTCGAGGCCGTCGCCGAAGCCGGCGAGCAGCCCGGCCAGGGCGGTGATCAGGGCCTTCGGGCCTGCTGGGGGTTGGGCCGTGGTGAAGGCCTGCAGGGCCTCCTCTCCGTACAACTGGCGCCTGGGCCCGGTGCGGGCCTCGGTCAGGCCGTCGGTGTAGAGGAGGAGGGTGTCACCGGGCAGCAGCCGGGTGCGGGCCGCGGTGAACTCGGCCTGGGGCAGGACGCCGATGAGCATCCCGCCGGGGGTCGGCAGGTAGTGCACGGTGCCGTCCGCGCGCTGGATCAGCGCGGACGGGTGGCCACCGGAGGCCAGCTGCAGGTGGACGGGGCCGCCGTCAGGCTGCAGAACACCGAAGATGGCGGTGCAGTAGCGGGTGTCGCCGCTGGTGTACCGCTCGTGCAGCACGGTGTTCAAGGTGGTGAGCACGGTGACGGGGTCGGGGTCGTGCAGGGCCGCTGCCCGCAGGGTGTAGCGGGTGAGTGAGGTGATCGCGGCGGCCTGGGGGCCTTTGCCGCACACGTCGCCGAGGAAGAACGCCCACCGATTCGTGCCGAGGGGGAACAGATCGTAGAAGTCTCCGCCGAGCAGGTCGGGGGAGGCGGTGTGGTAGTAGGAACTGGCTTCGAGGCCGGGGACCTGGGGCAGCTCGGCAGGCAGCAGGCTCTGCTGGAGCACGGCAAGGGCTTCCTGCAGCCGTTCGCGGTCGGCCTCGGCCTGCCGGCGCGCTTCCTCGGCCACCTGGCGGCTTCGCAGCAGCTCCTTCTCGTAGGCGCGGCGGTCGCGGGCGTCGAAGACGGACGTACGGATCAGCAACGGTTCACCGTGGTCGCTGGTCTTCACCTTGGAGGTGACCAGGACCGGCATCCGCGTCCCGTCGACACTCTTGATGTCCAGGGCGATGCCGCCGATCTCGCCCTTCATCTGCAACAACGGGGCGAAGTGCGTCTCGTGGTAGAGCTTGCCGCCCACGGTGAGCAGGTCGGTGAACCGCATCCGGCCCACGACCCGGGAGCGGTCCAGTCCCAGCCAGTTCAGCAGAGTGGTGTTGATCTTGGCGATGGTGCCGTCCATCAGCGTCGACAGGTAACCGCACGGAGCGTGCTCGTACAGTTCCTCCGCGCTGTCCTCCAGCAGGGCGGTGAAGGCCGCGGCGGTTGCGTCCTGCTCCCGGTCCGGGTCCTGCTCGGTGCGGCACATCACCGCAGCGTTCCCAGGAAGTCGAGGATCGCGCCGCTGGTGGCCTGCGGGGCGCTCAGCTGCGGGCAGTGCCCCGTCGCCTCCAGGGTGACCAGGCGGCTGCCGGGGATCGCGGCGTGCACGTAGGCGCCGACCTCGCGGGGCGCGATCACGTCCTGCCTGCACTCCAGGACCAGAGTCGGTACCGCCACCGTCTTGAGGTCTTCGCGGCTGTCGGACAGGAACGTCGTACGGGCGAAGACCCGGGCCATGTCCGGGTCGGTGGCACAGAACGAGGTCGTCAGCTCCTGGCCGAGTTCCGGGCGGTCCTCGTTGCCCATGATCACTGGAGCCATCGCCGCCGACCAGCCGAGGTAGTTCGACTCCAGCGACTCCAGCAGTTCAGTGATGTCCTCGGCGCTGAATCCGCCACGGTAGCCGTCATCGTCGATGTAACGGGGCGAGGGTGCCACCATCACCAGGTGGGAGAACCGCTGTGGAGCCCGGGCCGCCGCCAGCACCCCGACCATCGCGCTGACCGAGTGCCCGATGAAGGTCACGTCCCGCAGGTCCAGCTCCTCGCAGACCTCCAGGACGTCCAGGGCGTAGCCCTCCAGTGAGCTGTAGCGCTTCTCGTTCCAGGCCGAGTGGTCGGAGCGGCCGGAGCCCACGTAGTCGAAAAGCACCACCTGGAAGTCCTCGGCCAGGCTGGGGAGTGCCAGACGCCACATGTTCTGGTCGCATCCGAACCCGTGGGCCAGCAGGAGCACCGGTCCGTCCGCGCGGCCGGTGACGGTGACGTTGTTCCTGCGACGGATATCCATGCCCACAGTCTGCCATCCCCGTTCCGCCCCCGACGGTAGAGCTTTGCCCGGCCCGGGCCACGGTACGGCGGGGCTCGGGCCTGAAGGGTCGCCTGGGTGAGCCTTCGCGCCGGAGGAACGGCTTCCAAGCCGGGTCGCTGACATCCTGTCACGGACCTGCCGCCACGTTCGCTGCCACCGGGACCAGGAGGAGGGAGCGGCCGTGGGACAGCCTGGCGGGGTCGCCTTCGTCTGCCCCGACCACGCGGAGCCATGCCTACGCCTTCGGTCGGATCGGCAACACCGGCGCACCGCTGCGCTGGTGTGAAGCTCCCGGAGCGGGGAAGCCGAGCAGCCTGACCCGAAGACCAGGGTCCAGGGCGTCATGGACGCGAGAACGGCGGCCGGCCGGGTGCCGGACGAAGCCCAGCCCCCGGCGGCGGATTCCGTGGCCCGATGAGTCTGCAAGTCTTCAGCCACCAGGAAAGGGCGGACTACATGAACCGCACACATTCGTTGCACCACCTCGCGGCGGAGACCGGCAGGTCCCTGGCCGTGGACGCGGCACGCGCCAAGCGGGCCACGACTCGATCCGGCGAGCAGGCACTGCGCCGCCTGTCACCTCGGGTCGAGGCAGCAGCGGCCGACTGGAGTTCCGCTGCCCGGCATGTGACGGACCGTGCGCGGCGCCCTCGTCGACGCATGCCGTGGCACGGGACACTCACGGCTGCGCCCGCCAGGGCAAGTCGACTCCGCGCGGTGGTGATCGCCTGCGCAGGTCTCCTCGGGTTGACCGCACTGGCCTGGCGGTGGCGGGTGGCCGGCGGGGCCGAGCGATGGTTCCCGACGCCGGTCGACCGTTCCGAGGCGGCGCAGCAGCCGAGCGAGGCGGTGGCTGCGGTTTCCGCCCGAGGCATCGCGGCTGCGGAAGCCGTCGAGGAGAGCACCTTGACGACCGGGACCACCGGGGCGGAGTGAGCGAGGCGGTGCACATGCCCGCGCGTTGTCGGTGCGCGCCCCACCGAGGGCCGGGGACGGCAGCGGGCGGGCAGCCTCCCGGTCCTTGTGATGCCCGCCACAGGCGAGCCACGTACTGATCGGCCTTGGTGCATCTCTTGCGGCGGGCAGCTCTGACGCCGGTTTCCGCTGGTGATGGGAACCGGTTTCGGCTCAGTGGTCCGTGCCTGCCCAAGCCGTGGGGTAGCCTCCTGCCGGTGTGTTGACGTGCCGGGAGGCGCGGGGGCGGCCGTCGCGACGATGCGATGGGCGCCGCACGGGGTGACCTGTCAGACAGCCGAAGGGCCCAGGCGTTCTACGGAGGCGACTCTCGATGGCAGGCTCGACGAAGTCCAGCACTGTTCCTCAGCGGCGCGGCGCGCCCGGTTCCGGTCCGGCGCAGGTCGGTGAGCCGGAGCTGCGCCAGTTGCTGGCGGGTCTGACAGCGGTGCGCGACGGCGACTTCGGTACCCGGCTGCCGGGTGACGCGGACGGCCTGTTGGGTGAGATCGCCACCGTCTTCAACGGGATGGTGGATCAGCTGTCGCTGTTCACCTCCGAGGTGACGCGGGTGGCCCGGGAGGTCGGCACCGAGGGCCAGCTGGGCGGCCAGGCGGAGGTGCCGGGGGTCTCGGGCACCTGGAAGGACCTGACCGACTCGGTCAACGCCATGGCGGGCAACCTCACCAGCCAGGTTCGGGACATCGCCCAGGTGGCCACGGCGGTCGCCAAGGGCGACCTGTCCCAGAAGATCGATGTCGCGGCCCGGGGCGAGATCCTGGAGCTGAAGAACACCGTCAACACGATGGTCGACCAGCTCTCGTCGTTCGCCGACGAGGTGACCCGGGTGGCCCGCGAGGTCGGCAGCGAGGGACGTCTGGGCGGGCAGGCGCAGGTCCCCGGCGTCGGCGGCACCTGGCGGGACCTGACCGACTCGGTCAACTTCATGGCCGGCAACCTGACCGACCAGGTCCGCAACATCGCCCAGGTCACCACCGCCGTAGCCAAGGGCGACCTGTCCCAGAAGATCACCGTGGACGCGCGTGGGGAGATCCTGGAGCTGAAGAACACCGTCAACACGATGGTCGACCAGCTGAGCGCGTTCGCCGACGAAGTCACGCGGATGGCCCGCGAGGTGGGCACCGAGGGCATCCTGGGTGGTCAGGCCGACGTCAAGGGCGTCTCGGGGACCTGGCGCGACCTCACCGACTCGGTCAACTTCATGGCCGGCAACCTCACCGCGCAGGTCCGCTCGATCGCCCAGGTGGCCACCGCGGTCGCCAAGGGGGACCTCTCCCAGAAGATCAACGTCACCGCGCGCGGGGAGATCCTGGAGCTGAAGGACACCATCAACACGATGGTCGACCAGCTGGGCGCGTTTGCCGGCGAGGTGACGAGGGTGGCCCGCGAGGTGGGCACCGAGGGACGTCTCGGCGGACAGGCCGACGTCCGCGACGTCTCGGGGACCTGGCGCGACCTGACCGAATCGGTCAACGTCATGGCCGACAACCTCACCGCCCAGGTCCGCTCGATCGCGGAAGTGACGACCGCGGTCGCCAAGGGCGACCTGTCGCAGAAGATCCGGGTGGACGCCCGCGGCGAGATCCTGGAGCTGAAGGAGACCATCAACACGATGGTCGACCAACTCTCCGCGTTCGCCGACGAGGTGACGAGGGTGGCCCGCGAGGTCGGCACCGAGGGCAACCTCGGTGGGCAGGCCACCGTCCGCGGCGCCTCCGGCACCTGGAAGGACCTGACCGACAACGTCAACGTGATGGCCTCCAACCTCACCGGCCAGGTCCGCTCGATCGCCCAGGTCGCCACCGCGGTCGCCAAGGGCGACCTCTCCCAGAAGATCAACGTCGAGGCCAAGGGCGAGGTCGCCGCGCTGGCCGGTGTCATCAACACGATGGTCGACACGCTCTCCGCCTTCGCGGACGAGGTGACCCGGGTGGCCCGCGAGGTGGGCACCGAGGGCACGCTCGGCGGTCAGGCCCGGGTGCCGAACGTGGCCGGCACCTGGAAGGACCTCACCGACAACGTCAACTTCATGGCGCACAACCTGACCAGCCAGGTCCGCAACATCGCCCAGGTCACCACCGCGGTCGCCAACGGCGACCTCACCCGCAAGATCGACGTGGATGCGCGCGGCGAGATCCTGGAACTCAAGACCACCATCAACACCATGGTCGACCAGCTCAGTTCGTTCGCCGCCGAGGTCACCCGGGTGGCCCGCGAGGTCGGCAGCGAGGGCCGACTCGGTGGTCAGGCCGAGGTCGAGGGCGTCTCCGGCACCTGGAAGCGGCTGACCGAGAACGTCAACGAACTCGCGGGCAACCTCACCCGCCAGGTCCGTGCGATCGCCGAGGTCACCGGCGCCGTCGCCGAGGGCGACCTGACCCGCTCGATCACCGTGGACGCCTCCGGCGAGGTCGCCGACCTCAAGGACAACATCAACTTCATGGTGGAGTCGCTGCGCGAGACCACCCGCGCCAACGAGGAGCAGGACTGGCTCAAGTCCAACCTGGCCAGGATCTCCGGCCTGATGCAGGGCCGCCGCGACCTTCCGGTGGTCGCCGAGCTGATCATGGACGAGCTCACGCCGCTCGTCTCGGCGCAGTACGGGGCCTTCTACCTCGCCGAAGAGACCAATGAGGCGACCTACCTCAACCTCGTCGGCTCCTACGCCCATCCGGACGAGGCCACGGGAACCCGCTTCAAGCTGGGCCAGTCCTTCGTCGGTCAGGCAGCGCGCAGCAAGCGCACCATCGCCGTCGACGACCTGCCGCCCGGCTACGTCACCGTCACCTCGGGGCTGGGGCGCACCGAGCCGGTCTCCCTGCTCGTTCTGCCGATCGTGGTGGAGGAGCAGGTGCTGGGCGTCATCGAACTCGCCACCGTGCACGCCTTCACACCAGTGCACCGCGCGTTCCTGGAACAGCTGATGGAAACCGTCGGCGTCAACGTCAACACCATCATCGCCAACGCCCGCACCGACGAGCTGCTCGGCGAGTCCCAGCGCCTGACCGCCGAACTCCAGACCCGTTCCGAGGAACTCCAGGCCCGCCAGGAGGAGCTGCAGTCCTCCAACGCCGAACTGGAGGACAAGGCCGAGCTGCTGGCCGCGCAGAACCGCGACATCGAGACCAAGAACCTGGAGATCGAGCAGGCCCGCCAGGAGCTGGAGGACCGCGCCCACCAGCTCTCGCTCGCCTCGAAGTACAAGTCGGAGTTCCTGGCCAACATGAGCCACGAGCTGCGCACCCCGCTCAACAGCCTGCTCATCCTGGCCCAGTTGCTCGCCCAGAACCCCACCCGCAACCTGACGGCCAAGCAGGTCGAGTACGCAGGCATCATCCACTCGGCCGGCTCCGACCTGCTCCAGCTGATCAACGACATCCTCGACCTGTCCAAGGTCGAGGCCGGCAAGATGGACGTCAACCCCGAGCGGATCCAACTGCGCAAGCTGCTGGACTACGTCGAAGCGACCTTCCAGCCGCTGACCAGCCAGAAGAGCCTGGCCTTCACGGTCAAGACGGCCCCCTCGGTGCCGGCGGAGCTGCTCACCGACGACTACCGGCTGCGCCAGGTGCTGCGCAACCTGCTCTCCAACGCGGTCAAGTTCACCGAGAAGGGCAGCGTCGAACTGCGGATCGAGATGATCGAGGAGTCGCGGGCGCCCGAGGTGGCCAGGCGCGGCGGCCCGGTCATCGCCTTCCACGTGGTGGACACCGGCATCGGGATCGCCCCCCAGCACCTGGAGACCGTCTTCGGCGCCTTCCAGCAGGCCGACGGCACGACCAGCCGCAAGTACGGCGGCACCGGCCTGGGCCTGTCGATCAGCCGTGAGATCGCCTACCTGCTCGGCGGCGTCATCACCGCCGAGAGCGCCCCGGGCCAGGGCAGCACCTTCACCCTCTACCTGCCCGCCGCCAGGCCCGACTTCGCTGAGATGAGCGCCCACAGCGCGCAAGGGGCACTGGAGCCCGCCCTGTCCGAAGCGCTCTCGGCCGCCCCCGCCGAGCGCGACCCGCACCTTGCCTCAGCAACCGCACCCGAGCCGGTGCAGCCCAAGCGGCTGCTCGTCATCGAGGAGCGGCCACGCGGCCTGCTCTCGCTGGTCGCGGAGAGCGCCGTGGCGGACCTGGCCGGCCACCCGAACCTCGGAGACCCGCGCGAGCTGGTCGAAATCATCACCACCATCGGCGCGCAGGAGGCGGCCACCGCCCTGGCCACCACCCCCTGCCACTGCGTGGTGCTGGAGATCGACCTGCCGGACGGCGCCGCTCTCAGCTTCCTGGAGGAGATGGCGCGCGACGCAGCGCTGCACGGCGTGCCGGTCCTGGCGCACAACAACCGCCGCCTGGGTACCGAGCAGGAACAGCAACTGCAGCAACGCGCCGCCACCCAGCCGCTGGAGCTCATCTCCAGCCTCGACGAACTGCGCGAACGCATCGCCCTGCACCTGAGCGCCGAACAGCCCGGCGACGTGCTCCCGCTGGTCCGCACCGAGGAGCAGGCCACGCCCCTGAGCCCGGACGTCGACGGCACGCTCGGGGGGCGCACCGTGCTGGTCGTCGACGACGACGACCGCAACCTCTACGCCATCACCGGCATCCTCGAACTCCACGGGATGCGCGTGCTCCAGGCGGAGAACGGCCGCGCGGCCATCGACGCCCTCGCCGGGCACCCCGAGATCGACGTGATCCTGATGGACGTCATGATGCCCGAGATGGACGGGTACGCGGCCACCTCGGCGATCCGCGCGATGCCCGCCCACACCGCCCTGCCGATCATCGCCGTCACGGCCAAGGCGATGATCGGGGACCGGGAGAAGAGCCTGGCCTCCGGAGCCTCCGACTACGTCACCAAGCCGGTGGATGCGCACGATCTGATCGCCCGGATCAAGCGGCAACTGGCCTCCTAGCCGCCGCCCGAGGTCCACCAGCCGCCACCAGCGTGAGGAGCCACCATGGTGCCCAGCCCCCAACAGCCCGGGGAAACGGAACGCCAGACCATGCGTGAGGTGAGCGGGCGGGTCCTCTCCACGCAACCGGTCTCCTCGACGGCGCAGGCGGGAGCGCCGGCCACCGAAGAGTGGCAGTACCCCGGTGAGGCGGCTGCCGCCACCGCGCCGGCCGAGGCCGCCACGGCGCAGCGGGGCACCTTGCCCGCCTCCGCGGCCGTGGGACGGTTGGCGGACGCCGTCGATCGGCTGCGCCGCGAACTCCGGCAGGCGCACGCCGAGGCGGACGGCCGGGCGCTGATCGACCTGGCCAAGGGGATCCTGGTCGAACGGCTGGGCTGCAGCCCGACGGAGGCGGCCGGGCAGCTGAGGGGCCTGGCCGACCAGGCGGGCGTGGTGCCCCTCGAGCTGGCCGCCGACCTGGTCAACCAGGCCTCGCGCGACCGGATCGCCGACATCGCCCGGGATTTCGTCGCCGCGACGTCCGACGCCTCGTCCCTCTCGGTGGGAGTGCGGCTGCGCAGTGCCGAGGCGGGCGCCGCGTCGGGCGGTGACGCCCGGGCCGTGGCGCATTCGATCCTGGAACACGCGTTGAGGCCGCTCGACGCCAAGGCCGTCGCCATCTGGGCCGCCCACGCCGACCAGTCCCTGACGCTGGTCGGCAGCGCAGGCTTCGGCGAGGAGGAACCGAACCGGTGGCGGCACGTGCCACCGGGCGTCCCCACTCCGGCTCGCCAGGCCCTGGACAACCGGACCACCACGGCCTACGACGTCCTCGCGGACGCCGGCCTGCCCTCGATCGGGCAGCGTGAGGTGACCGGTGGCCGCCTCGCCGTCCCCACCGGCACCGGTGGGCGGATCACGGGCGTGCTGGAGATCTGCTGGGCCGGCCCACTTCCCCCTCAACCGCAGTCGCTGCAGAGGCAGTTCGAGGCACTCGCCACCCTGTGCGCCACCACGCTGGAGGCCGTGCCCACGTCCGCCGGCGCCGCGGCGGATCCGGTCGCGGATCCCCGACTCGCCGAACTGCTCGAACTCATCGACGGGATCGACGACCCGTGCCTGGTGCTGCAGGCAGTCCTCGACGAGTCGCAGATCCCGGTCGACTTCGTGATCCGACACGTCAATCCCAGGTTCGTGGACTTCGCCGGGCGCCCGCGCAACACCATCGCCGGCGCCCGCCTGCTGAACGCCTACCCGCTGGCCGCCGAACCCGGCGGTCTGTACGAGAAGGTCGAACACGTCCTCGCCAGCGGTGAGCCGTTCCGGGCGGACCGGATGCGGCTCGCGGCGCTGGTCGACGGCGTAGCGCTGACGACCCAGGCCAAGGTGAGCATCAGCCGGTCGGGCAACGACGTTGTGGTCATCTGGAAACTGGAGGACGGCATGCCCAAGGTGGCCAGCCTCCTGCAGCACGCCCAACGCCTGGGCCGGATCGGCGGCTTCGAGGAGAACCTGCTCACCCAGGAGATCGCCTGGAACGACACCCTCTTCGAGCTGCACGGCCTGCCGCCCACGGCCAAGCCCATCGCCTTGGAGCAACTGCCCGCCTGCGCCCACCCGGACGACGAACACGCGATCGGCCGCTTCCTGCGCACCCTGCTGCACCATCAGCGCCCCGCCTCGACCGCGTTCCGGCTCCAGCGCCCCGACGGCATAGCCCGCCACATCCGGGTCGTCGCCGAACCGGTCCTGGACGACGACTCCCGGATCACCTCCGTCCGCGGCGCCTACCAGGACGTCTCCGCGCAGCACTGGACCGAGGTTGCCCTCGCCGCCACCCGCGACCAGCTCGCGCAGAGCGAGCAGCAGGCCGCCGAGCGCACCCGCCTCGCCCTCCAGCTCCAGCACGCCATCATGCCGCCCAGCCGCGGCCCGCTGGACCTGCACGACCTGCGCGTCGCCGTCCGCTACCGTCCCGCGGAGAAGGACCACCTGGTCGGCGGCGACTGGTACGACACGGTGGCGCTCCCCAACGGCCAGGTGCTGCTGTGCGTCGGCGACGTGGCCGGCCACGGCATCCAGGCGGCCACCGGCATGGTCGCCCTGCGCAACGCCCTGCGCGGCCTGGCCGCCACCGGCGCGGGCCCGGCCCAACTGCTGGCGTGGCTCAACACCGTCACCCACCACCTGACCGACAGCGTCACCGCCACCGCCATCTGCGGACTCTACGAACCCCGGACCCGCCGGCTCCGGTGGGCCCGGGCCGGCCACCTCCCACCCGTCCTGCTGCGCGACGGCCACGCGACCACGCTGCCCGACCTCCGCGGCATCCTGCTCGGCGCCATCGACCAGGCCGACTACGAAGAGGGCCAGGCCCAGCTGAAGGCCGGCGACACACTGATGATGTACACCGACGGCCTGATCGAGCGCCGGGACCGCTCGGTGGGGGAGTCCCTCGACGACCTGCTCGCCGTCGCAGGCGCCCCGCTGCCCGGCCCCGTCGGCGAGCCGACCGACCTCGAGCACCGCCTCGACCACCTGCTGCGGTACACCAACGCGGACACCGACGACGACACCTGCCTCATCGGGGTCAGGGTCTGCTGACCGCGCGTGCCGAGGCGGGGTGCACGCTGTCGCGTGCACCCCGCCTCGGGTCCGGCCCCGGCCGCTCCTACCAGCGGTACCAGCGGTGGCGGCGGCCGGAGGGGTGCGTGCCGCGAGCGATGAACCCCGCGAGCCAGACCACCAGCACGACGACGGCGACCCACCAGAGGATCTTCACCGCGAACCCGATACCGAAGAGAAGCAGCGCCAGCAGCAGTACGAGCAGAAGGGGAACCATGGTGACCTCCAGTGTCAGTGTCGAGAGACCGGATGCCCTGGCCTGGCGACCATATTCGTAGGAATCTTCCAGCGGAGGGCGGGCAAGCGACCCGACGTCAGGTAGCACGGCGCGCCGACGGTGAGGAGAGTGCGATGAGCTTGGGCGACAAGATCGAGAACACCGGCGAGAAGATCAAGGGCATGGTCGAGGAGACCGTCGGCAAGGCGCTCGGCAACGAGCGGCTTGAGGCCGAGGGCAAGGCCGACCGGGTCAAGGGTGATGTCAAGCAGGCCGGCGAGCACGTCAAGGACGCCTTCCGACGCTGACCGTCAGGGGACGGCCGAGCCGGCTGCTGCGGCGCGGCTGTGACGGATGCCGGTTGTCGTGACCGCACGAGGTCCGACAGCCGGCATCGCCGTATTCGGCCCCGGAAGCACGGGCGACGGGGTGTAGCGTGGCGCCGCCCCGCACTGAGCTGGAGCGATTTTTTCCTGTCTGACGCGGGCCGGGAGCTCATCGAGTCCAAGAAGCGGGCCCACAACCGGCTCGGCTTCGCGGTGCAGCCGACCACAGCGCCGAAGGTGGCCACCCTGGACGCGATGTGGGAGCAGATCGAGGCGGTCGTCCCCCGCGAGGAGCCGGCCGCCGCGATCTCCGCGCTGTTCGAGCTGACACCGCCGCTGGACTCGGACGCGGACTCGGACGAGGCGTGGCGGGCGATGGCCTGCCGGAAGGTGCGGGTGAGCACCTGTCGGCGTGTGCCGCGCTGCTGGACGGCACATACCAGGAGGTCGCCTCCCGGCTGCCGGCGAACGCGCCGAGCCGGCAGCAGCGATGGACCCCGGCACCGTGAACCGCAGGTGCCGGCCGGCCGGGGTCGGCCTTCCCGCCGTCGCCCCGGGGCGGTGACGTCAATCGACCTGAGTGCCCTGCGCGTTCACGAGAGCCCAGTCCGTTCCCTGCCGAACCGGCTCGGAGACGAATACATGGGTGCAGCGGCTGGCGCTGGACAGCGCGCTCGTCGGGTGAATGTCAGGTGCTGTCCGTGCGAGGGAAGACGTACGCGTCGAGGACGAGGCCGAGCGCGATCGCGGCCGGGACCGCGACCAGTGCGCCGACCAGGCCGAGCAGTGCGCCTCCGAGCAGGACCGCGACCACGGTGACGATCGGATGGACGTCCACCGCGAACTTCATGGCCCTGGGCATGATCAGGTAGTCCTCGAGGAGGCGGAAGGCGATGTAGAAGCCGGCGGTGGCGATGGCGGTCGGCAGCGAGACCGACAGGGCGACGAGGCTGACGACGATTCCTCCGATCGTCGAGCCGACCATGGGGACCAGGTCCATCAAGGCGACGAAGACCCCGAGGGCACCCGCGTAGGGAACCCCGGTGGCAAGGCACCAGACGAAGGTCGCCAGCCCGGCGATCGCGGAGGTCAGCACGTTGCCGAGCATGTACCGGCCGGTCCGGTTGAGGATCTCCTCGGTGATCGCCTCGACACGGTTGCGGCGGCTGCGCGGGACGAAGCGGTAGCAGAACGCCTTGATGTCCGGCAGGGCGGCCATGACGTAGAGGGTGACGCTCATGACGATCACGGTCGCTGTCACGGTGTTCAGCAGGAGCTGACCCGCGCCGAGGACGCCGCCCAGCACTCCGGAGGACGAGCCGGCGGAGCCGAGCTGCGCCTTCACCCTCTCGACCACGTGATAGTGGTCCTCGAGTCGCCCGAGCGTCGACTGGTGGTCGTGCAGCTGTTGCAACCAGCCCGGGACCGCGTTGACCAGTGCGGTCGTTTCGTCACTGACCGGCGGGATGACGATCGCGAGAAGGCCGGTCAGGCCGACGACCAGGGCGGACACGACCACCGCTACCGACCAGGCCCGCCGCAGGCCCCGGCGGACCAGCCACGCGACCACCGGCTCCAGGCTGACCGCGATGAACACGGCGAGCAGCAGAAGCGTCAGGAGCGAGGTGAGTTGGACGACCGCGTCCACCACGTGCCAGGCGAGCAGCGCTCCCACACTGAGTGCGAAACCCGCGCCGAACCAGGACTTCACCAGGGGCGGCCGGCGCTGCGGGTTCGGAATCCGGGTGCGCGGTCCGCCGCCGCGCCTGGCCGGTGGCAGATCATGCGTGGCTTTCGCCGCGGGCGCGTCCGGCTCCACAGCCCCTCCTCGACCTTCGACCTTCGACCGTCGGCAGCCGTGCGGGCCGCCGGTGACCGTCTTCCCCGCGAACCCCCTGCCGAACGCCCGAACGCGGCGCCGGTTCCCCCGGCGCATCGGAGGGCGGCCGGCGGGAGGGCCGACCGCTCCCGCGCTCCGGAGGCCGGTCGTCGACGGTTCAGCCTGCCGGGAGGTCGATCTCGATCCAGACGGACTTGCCGGGGCCGTCGCTGCGCGCCGTGGTGCCCCAGCGGCTGGCGAGGAGGGCGACGGTGTGCAGGCCGTGCCCGCCCGGCTGGCCCGGGCGGTGCGGCACACGGCGCTGCGGGGGCGCGGCCACTCCGTCCAGCACGTCGATCCGCAGCTGCCGCCCGGTGGCGTGCAGGATCAGCTGGTCGGGGCCGTTGGCGTGGCGGCAGGCGTTGGTGACCAGTTCGGAGACGAGCAGCAGGATGTCGTCCGCACGCGCCTGCTGGTCCGGGTCGTCGGTGGGCAGCCAGCCCCAGTCGAGCAGCGCCTGGCGGGTGTGGTCGCGGCAGCGGCCCACGACGCCGGCGGTGCCGGTCAGAGCGAGTCGGCGCACCTGGCCGTGAGCGGGCAGCGAGGGCAGCACCGGCCGGCCGGTGGTCCGGGAATCGGTCGCGCTCATCTTTCCTCACTCTGACGATGCGAATAGGCGATGTGAACAGCGGGATTCGAGTGCGTTGCTGGGTACTCGGCTGCCCGCCGGACAGGGTGGCACACCTGGCGTCTACGTCAGGGCGGAGTCCACGTCGGGCCGGATGTCGAACACGGCGTCGGTGCCGGTGACCTGGAAGACCCGGGCCACCGCCGGCCGCAGACCGACGACGATCAGCGGGCGGCCGGCCTCCTGCGCCGCGCGACGGGCCGCCAGCAGGGAGTTGAGGCCGGTGGAGTCGCAGAATCCCAGCTCCCGGCAGTCCACCACGACGCGGTCCGCGGCGGGCTGGGCCAGTGCTTCCTGCAGTCGCTCGCGCAGCAGACCGACGCTGTCCAGGTCCAACTCGCCGTTCATCGCGACGATGACGCTCCGATCGCGGGTCTGTGCCCGCACCGTCAGGCGAGTTGTCGCGTCGCCGCTCCCGTCGACGGCACTGCTGTGCATGGTGCTCCTTCGAACAAGCCGGGGGTGCTCTGGCGACAGTCTGCCACGGGGACGCCGCCGGGTCACCGAGGAGGTCGGGACCCTGGGAAGTCCCGGGGGACCACCCGGCATGAAGGTGAAGGTTTCCTGGAGAAAATGGAGATCTGGTGTGGAACGGGATTGCGCGGGCGGATCGCGGGCAGCCGGTTCGCGGTTAGTCTGCCTGGAGCACCAGGTTCGAACAGCAACGACGAGGAGCGAGAGAGATGCCGGCCACAGTGTCAGTTGAGGCGCCCACCACCGCACGGATCGCGAGTGCTCCCGAGCTCCGGTCGGTGGCGGCAGGGCTGGGCGTCGATCTTGAGGACCCGGCGAAGGTCTGCCCGGCGGACGCGCGCGAGCTGTCCAGGATCCTCTTCGCCCGGCTGCGCGCGGTAGCAGAGGAGAGCGCGGAGTACTCCTACATCCGCAGCACCCTGATCGAGCTGAACATGACGCTGGTGCGGTTCGCCGCGAGCCGGTTCGGACACCGGCGCGAGCCGGTGGAGGACATCCTCCAGGTGGGCACCGTCGGCCTGATCAAGGCGATCGACCGCTTCGACCCCTCCTACGAGGTGGAGTTCTCCACCTTCGCGATCCCCACCATCACCGGCGAGATCAAGCGGTTCTTCCGCGACACCACCTGGATGGTGCACGTGCCGCGCCGCCTGCAGGAGCTGCGGCTGACCCTCGCCAAGGCCTCGGACGCGATGGAACAGGTCCTCGACCGGGCTCCCACCGCCGCCGAGCTGGCGGCACACCTGGAACTGACCGAGGCGGAGGTGCTGGAGGGCCTGACCGCCTCCCAGGCCCAGAGCGCCCGCTCGCTCGACGCCCCGGCTTCCGAGGAGGACAGCAGCACCGCCCCGGCCCTCGCCGCCAGCCTGGCCTTCGAGGAGCCCGCCTACGAGCGACTGCTGGCCCTGGAGGCCATCAAGCCCCTGATCGCGGAGCTCCCCGCACGCGAGAGGCGCATCCTCGCGCTCCGCTTCTCCGCCGACCTGACCCAGGCCCAGATCGGCCAGGAACTCGGCATCTCCCAGATGCACGTCTCCCGGCTTCTCAACCGCACGCTGAGCAAGCTACGCACCGCCCTGACCGCGTAGCGCCGCGCGCTTCCCGCCACGGTGTGGGGCCGTGTTCCTGGGGCCGGCCCCACACCTGCGACGACCCGCCTGTCGTCCTCCGCGCCGGCCGGCCCCGGCCTGCCCTGTGGCCGGCAAGTCCGTCTCTCCTGCGCTGCCCGGCCGCGTCGGTGTGGTCGACCGCCTGAAGCGGGGCGCTTCGCTGGTGCAGCGCCGCGTTGATCCTTCGGTGGTTCATGCGGCTTTGAGCGGGCTGCCGGGTCGTAGGTCCAGCGGTAGGGCTTGGCGTCGTGTTCGTCGTAGGCCAGGACGAAGGTGGCGCTCGACGATGCCGGTGAAGGGAACCCCGCGCCGCACGACGTACTCCCGGCGGGTTACTCCGGTACCTCGCGGAGGCTACGAACGACACCAGAATGCTTACATCGACGGGCTGATTCGATACGGAGCTGCGGAACCTAGCGTCGATCCCATGAAACGCAATCGCCGTATCAGCGCTGTCGCGGCGCTGGCGCTCGCCGCCCTCGTCACCGGAACCGGCGCCGGGTTCGCCGCCACGACCACACCGTCGGCCACACCGGTTGCCACGCACGCGTCCGACACCGCGCCGGCCACGGCCACGGCCACCACGCCCACGCCGTCCTTCCAAGGCACGCTCCCCGCGCCGACCGGCCCCTACGCCGCCGGTGAGGACGTCATCCACCTCACCGACGCGAGCCGTCCCGACCCGTGGGTGCCGTCATCCGGCCCCCGCCAACTGACCGTCACGATGGTCTACCCGGCCGTCCCCGGGACCGGGACGCTGGCCCCTTACATGACCCTCGCCGAGGCAGCCGGACACATCCAGCAAGGGAAGATACCGGCGAGTTCCGGCATCACCCCGCAGAACCTTTCCAGCGTCACCACGCACGCCTTCGACGGCGCGCGGCCGCAGAGGGGCAAGTATCCGCTGGTGGTCCTGTCACCCGGGTTCGGGGACCCGCGCATGGTGCTCACCTCGCTCGCGACCGACCTGGCCAGTCACGGCTACGTCGTCGCGCTCGTCGGCCACACCTACGAGGACAGCGGCGAGACGCTGGCGAACGGCCAGACGCCGCCGTGCGCGATCTGCGACGACCCGGCGTTCGACTTCGACTCCGTCACTGCCAGCCGCGCACTGGACGTGTCCTTCGTGATCGACCAGTTGACGCATGGCACTACCGCGTGGCGCCTGGCACACCTCATCGACAAGCACGAGATCGGCATGGCCGGACACTCCATCGGCGGAGCGGCGGCCGCCACCACGATGATCGCCGACCCGCGAGTACGGGCCGGAGTGAACATGGACGGCACCTTCCACCCGGCCCCGATGCCCGGCCAGATCAACCGGCCGTTCCTCATGCTGGGTGCGGCCGCCTACCACTCGGCCGGCGGCGGCGACAACTGGGGGCAGGCCTGGGCCGCCCTCGGCGGCTACAAGAAGTGGCTGGCGGTCACCGGCGCCAACCACCCCAGCTTCACCGACGTGGACCTGCTCGAGGAGGAGGCCGGGTTCCCGACGCCGCCCCTCGACCCCGAACGTGGAATCGTGATCACGCGTGAGTACGTGACGGCGTTCTTCGACCAGACGCTGAAGGGGATCCACAGTCCGCTGCTGGACGGCCCCTCGCCGAACAATCCGGAAGTGCTCTTCCAGCCCTGATGCAGCGCCGCGTTGATCCTTCGGGGGTTCATGCGGCTTTGAGCGGGCTGCCGTCGCAGGTCCAGCGGTAGGGCTTGGCGTCGTGTTCGTCGTAGGCCAGGACGAAGGTGTCGATGGCCGCGGCCAGTTCGTCGCGGGAGGCGAACTGGCCGCGGCGTAGGAGACGTCGGGTCAGGGTGGAGAAGAACAGCTCGACTTGGTTGAGCCAGCTGGCGTGTTCGGGTGTGTGGTGGATGTTGAAGCGGGGGACGGGTGGCCGGCCAGGCCTCGGCGACCCCGCCGGCTGACCGGCAACCCCGAAGGATCAACGCGGCCCGCTGCACTGGTTCCGCCGTGCCTGTCAGCGGCTGAGGCCACGCACGACCAGAACGATGATCACGATAAGGACGATGGTGCCGAGTCCTATGTACATGTGAGTTGTTCCTCTCCAGCCTGTACTGCGACGGCAAGTTGTCGGATTGCAGAGCGGCTTCCCCGATTCCGTCGCGTCATGCCGGAGACGGACGAGACCTGTCGTCCGGGCGCCCGTTGTCCTCACTCGTGTCACGGCGGGAGGTGTTGAACCGCCGGCGGAGGGCAGACGGGCGGCGACCGGGTCCGCTGAACACGAACCCGCAGAACGACAGGAGGAACCCAGGTGAGTGCACCAGTGCAGTACGCGATCGGCGCCGATGTCCACTGCCCGGACGGCACCTACGGCCACCTGAAGCGGGTGGTGATCGAACCGCAGTCGGCGCGGGTCACCCACCTGGTGATCGGTGGCCGTGACGCCACCGACCGGCTGGTTCCCGTCGACATCGTCGATGAGACGGCCGGCGACGCCGAGAACATCAGGCTCTTTCGCGACACGGCGGCCGTCGCCCAGCTCGACGCAGCCGAGGAGACGGAGTTCCTGCCCGGCAGCGAGGAGCACCTGGGCTACGAGCCGGGGCAGTGGCTCACCGTACCGGCCGCCGGCGTCAGCGGGGGCGGCGCCGTCCCCATGCCACTGCTTCTCGACGCGGGTGCGCCGCACGCGGTCGTCCACGAGCGGGTCCCGGGTGACGAGGTCCAGATCCGCCACGGTGACCGCGTCGAGGCCGCCGACGGCGAGATCGGCCACGTCCAGGGGCTGCTCGTCGACCCGCGCGACCACGGCACTACCCACGTGCTCCTCAAGGAGGGCCACCTGTGGGGCAGGAAGACCGTCGCCATCCCGATCA
This sequence comes from Kitasatospora sp. NBC_01302, assembly GCF_035976515.1. Classification (NCBI taxonomy): domain Bacteria; kingdom Bacillati; phylum Actinomycetota; class Actinomycetes; order Kitasatosporales; family Streptomycetaceae; genus Kitasatospora; species Kitasatospora sp. NBC_01302. Next base: position 135,879 of record NZ_CP108404.1, on the reverse strand, counting down.
ACGAGGTGTCCTGGCAGGGCGGGACCGTCACCACACGGCTCAGCAAGGCACAGCTGGGCGAGCTACCGCCGGTCCGGATCGACAGCCGCCCCTGACCCCCGGCCGGCAGTCCAGCAGCCTGCCGGGTGCGGACCGATCAAGCATCGCCCCGAGGCGGGATGCCGGTGCGGGAGCGAAAGAGGAGCACGACCCTCAGGAACCCTTGACGGCGGTTGTGCGGTCGGGACGTCCTGACGGCCCATCGGCCCCTCGGGGAAGCCGCCCGGTGCGTGAGCCGGGCGAGGGCGAGGGGCCGATGGACTCGTTCTGCCGGCGCGTGCTCTGCGGCGCTCGGCTGCCGGGTCGTGCAGGAACGGGGCGTGGGTCGTTACTGCGCGGGGCGCACGCCGACCTGTCGACGTAGGCCTGCTGCAGCACCGACTCCGCACTGATGACGGTGCCCTTCGGGCCGATCCGGGAGTCCGAGGTGGTCTCCCAGTTGAGCCCGAGGTACTGCAGGCTGTCCTTGTCGAAGACCCACAGGTTCTGCGCCCCGCCGTCCACCAGCCGTTCGCACTGCCTTCCGTCGAGATCAGCCCGGTCTTGCTGCCGTCGACCGACTCCCAGATGCCGACCCTCGGTGTCCGTGGTGAATCGGACGACATCGCCCTCGGCCACCCCCTCCTGGAGCAGCGGGACGTTCTGCACCCGCGCGGTGTCCTCGCTGAGCAAGGCGGCCCACAGTCCCTCGGTGTCCTGAGGGAGCCAGCCTTCGCGCGGCACGAACCGGAACCGCCCACCGGCGTGACGTCGTCACCGGCCTCAACGACAACGAGCACTTTCTCGCTTCCAGCGAATGGTCCTGGCCGCGCCGAGCCTGCGGCTGCGGGTCCTGGAGCAGACGACCCGCACGGTGGACGCACTCGCCGCCCGCCCGCCCGCCGGTCCTGGCTTGGGGGCTTCTGACTCCCCGTTTGATGGTCTCTGGTCAAGATGCCCGCGCGGGTGTGGGTCCGCCGTGGTCATGTTGGCATCGGGGTTGGGTGGGGCGACGGGAAATGACGTCGATCGAGCGGACGGCGTATCCGCGGTTCAAGCGACTGATCACCGCGCGTGAGCTGCATCTGTTCTTCTCGCCGAGCCGTGAGGAGGTGCTGTGGTCCCGGGAGCGGGCGGACAGCGAGGACCGTCAGCTGTCGCTTCTGCTGCTCAAGTCCTACCAGCGGATGGCTCGGTTCCCGAAGCGGGACGAGGTGCCCGAGATGGTGGTCGACTTCGTCCGCAAGGCGGTGGAGTTGCCGGAGGGGGACCGTGGCGGGGCGGTACGCCTCGGCCCGCACGACGGGGTCGACGGGCTCGGCGCCACCGGCGCGTGGCTGGAGGGCCTGGCGGTGGCGAAGATCGCGGACTTCGCCGGCGAGGCGGAGGCGGCGGACGTGGGCGTGATGCAGGACTACGCCGAGGCCAAGCGGATCACGCTGATGGCGTGTCTGGTCCACAAGGCCCGGATGCGGGTGCGCGACGACCTGACGACGATGTTCTGCAAGCGGGTGGCCATCAAGGTGAAGAGGGCCCGCAGCGAGCTGGAGGAGGTCCGCCTCCAGCAGCAGTCCAAGGACCTCGACGCTCGATTGCTCAGCGGGCCGGGTGGTGGGCGCAACCGGCCGGCGCTCCACCGGGAGTGGTCCTCGCGGGACCACCCCCGATCGTTTGCAGCCGGCATCGGCCAGATCCGCGACGCATGATGCCCTGCCGACTCGGCCGGCGGGGCATCGGCTGATGCTGGGGCAACTCTGTTGTGCTGTCGAGCTTCGGCGGCCCGGGTGCCGGCGGCTTGGCTCTGGCCCACCGCCTCCGCCTGCGTGCTGCTGGTCCCGCCGACGCCGCCTTCACGCCCAGGCCGGCCGCTACGAGCGGCTGCCCGAACACCTCCGAGGCCCACCTGGACCGGGTCCGGCGGCCTCGCGGGTGTTCTCCGGCTGTCCGGTTGCCGACTCCCTCGACGGGTACGGGCCGGTCCTGATCACCCGGCGGCCGGGGGACCCGGGACGGCCGGCGCGGGGGCGAGAGCGCTCAGGACCGCGGCGCTGTAGGCGTAGAACGCGGGAGTTCGAAAGCGCGGGTCGTTGATCCGATCGCGCCCGAGGTCGCCGTCCTTGAGGAACTTCCGGCGCTGTCCCTCGCTGATCTCCAGCTGGACGCCTTCTCCCCGCTGGTCGCGGTTGGCGATGTTGCAGGGCTGGACGCCGGCGAGGGCGCCGGGATTGCGGGCCGCGACGGGGAAGCCTCGGGTGCGAAGGGCGGCGGCCACCCGCCGGGCCGCGTGGATGTCCAGGCCACCCACATACGTGAGCGGTTCGACGCCGGCCGCGCCGTGCCAGGACACGGTGTACCGCGCCGTCTCGACCAGCGCGAGGGCCCGGGGGTCGTCGAAGTGCGTGGCCGTGACGTGGAGATCACGTTCGTCCCCGTTCCCGAGGCCCTCGAGGGAGTAGAACGAGCTGCCGGTCATCCTCGCGCTGTAGTCGGCGAGCTGGGTGGTGGGAGGCTCGATCCCGCCCCCGTGAATCGCCAGTTGAACCACCCGCGCCCCCTCGCCGACACCGCGACGTGCGGTGACCCGGTAGTCGGTTCCCTCCCTCTCGTGTGCGGCCAGATCGGCGAAGTCGACGTAGCGGTCCCTACCGGCGGAGCCGGCCGGGGTGCAATCGCGGGCTGGCGCCACGGGAGTGACCGTGCGGTGCGCAGCCGCCGTGGCGGCCGGCTGCGGGAACAGGACGAGCAAGGCTGATGCGAGCGCGAGTCGCACCTGTCGAGCGGTCAACCTGGGCTCCTCGATTGGGGTGGGAGTGGGAGTGCGGGCGTGACGAGCCCGGCTCTCCCGCAGTGTCGGAGTGCCGCGGCGAAGCAGCGCCTCGGGCCGACGACAGCCGGCGCGGAGATCAGTGGCCCGCGCCGGGGTACGAGCGCGGTGCGGAAGTGGGGGATGCGGCCCAGGCGGTGTTCGCGTTGGTACCGAGGGTGTAGTCGAGTGTTCCGCCGCTGCTGATCGCCTCGGCGGGGGCGTAGGCGTTGTTCCACGGGATGCCGTTCCAGCGGGCCTTCTGGACGTAGGGGGCGTTGTCGGCGGCGCCGTCGGCCTTGATGGTCAGGGTGTGGCCGGAGGGGAGGGTGACGAGCGCGCGGGTGAACAGGGGGCTGCCCAGTGCCAGGTCCGCGGTGCCCGGCGTTTCGGGGTACATGCCCAGGGCGGACCACACGTACCACGAGCTCATCTCGCCCAGGTCGTCGTTGCCGGCCAGTCCGGAGGGGCTGTCGGTCCAGATCTGGTCCTGGATGCGGCGCACGGTCTGCTGGGTCTGGTAGGGCCGGCCGATGTAGTCGTACTCCCACGGGATGTCCAGGCTCGGCTCGTTGCCGAGGTCGGTGTGGCCGCCCGCGCCGGTGAACGAGGACAGGTCGGTGTCCAGGAAGGCGGCCATCGCCGCGTTGCCGCCCATCGCGGTGGCCAGCCCGTGCAGGTTGAACGGCACCATCGGCGTGTACTTCCATGAGTCGCCCTCGACGAAGTTCTTGCCCGAGGTCGGGTCGAATCCCTGTGTCCATGAGCCCGAGGTGTCACGGGGTTGGATGAAGCCGCTGGCGGGGTTGAAGAGGTTGCGCCAGTCCTGGGCCCGGTCGGCGAACGAGGCCTGGTGCGCGGTGTCACCCAGGGTGCCTGCCAGGGCGGAAATGGCGAAGTCGGCGGTGTCGTATTCCAGGGTGGTGGCGGCCGGACCGTAGAAGTTGCAGCAGCCGTAGGTCCCGTCGCTGGGGAGGTAGCCGAGCTGTCGGAGGTAGTTCAGGCCCGGACGGTTGCTGTTGGCGTCGGTGCCCTCCTTGATCATGCCGGCCAGGGCCGCTGCGCTGTCGAAGTGTGTGGCGCCGAACGCGTAGTAGTCGGCGAGGATCGCATCGGCCGGGTCACCGACCATGATGTGGCTCTCGCCGTTGTTCTCGGACCACTTGGGGAACTGGCCGGTCTGGTCGTCGTCGTCGAGCATCGACTGCGCGGTGTCCGAGGCGGCCTGCGGGTCGACCAGGGCTTCGAGCTGGGCCTGGGAGCGGTAGATGTCCCAGCCCGAGTAGTTCGCGTAGGCGGCGCGGTGGCCCCGGTCCACGGTATGGGTGGTTCCGTCGAAGCCGGGGTACTGGCGGTTGCTGTCGCTGATCAGGTTGGGGTGCAGCAAGGAGTGGTAGAGCGCGGTGTAGAAGACCGTCCGCCTGGCGGGGGTTCCGCCGGCGATGCGGACGCGACCCAGTGCGGAGTCCCACGCGTGCAGCGCGGCGTTGCGCACGCTCGTGAGGTTCCAGCCGGGGTTCTCGGTGGCGCGGTTCGCCGCCGCGTTGGCGACGGACACGTAGGAGAGGCCGACCTTGGCCTGTACGACGTGGGACCTGGTGGTGTCGAAGGTGACGTGGCCGTCGTTCAGCGCGCCTCGCGCGGCGGGGGCGGACTGGGAGGGGGTGGGCTCGGTGCCGTGGAGCCTGAGGGGATTCGCCGCGTCGGGGGCGCCGGGCGGTGTGCTGGGCGCGGGCGTTGCCGGTCGATGTGCTGCCGTGGCGGCGTCGGTGCCGTGGGAGGTGAACGGCCGGTCGAAGACCATGTCGAAGTACACCGTGTAGGTGTTGCTCGCCTTGCAGAACCCGCCGCTGGTGACCTGCCCGCTGACCTCGGTGTCGCTGACGGCGGTGAACGCGGTCCGGCTGTCACCCGCTTGGCTGCCGGACAGCTTGAAGAGCAGGTTGGCCGCAGTGGTGGAGGGGAAGGTGAACCGGGCCATGCCGCTGCGGGGTGTGGCGGTCAGTTCGGTCGTCACTCCGTTGTCCAGGGTCACCGCGTAGGAGCCCGGTGAGGCGGACTCGTGGGTGTGGGAGAAACCCTCGGTCGCGCTGGTGTCCACGGCGCCGATGGTCGGCAGGACCGGGATGTCGCCTGCGCCGTCGCAGCCCGGGCCGGAGAGGTGGGTCAGGCTGAACCCGGTGATCGCGGAGTCGCGGTACTCGTAGCCGCCGCCGTGCGGCCGGGACGGGGTGTCGGGGCTCCACTGCACCATGCCGAAGGGCAGGTCGGCACCGGGGAAGTCGTTCGCCCAGTTGGAGGTCCCGATGAACGGGTCGACCAGCGAGGCCGGTGCGGTGACCAAGGCGGCTTCGGAAGTCCTGGCAGACCTGGGGGCCGCCCCGACGCACGCCGCCAGCAGGCCGGCGAGCACAGTCACCCGCCGGACGAATCCACGCCCACGACCCCGCCGGACCAGCCACGCGCACTTCCCTCGTGGCACAGGTGACCGGAGCGGAACAGCCGAGGGAGCGCCGGACCGTGACTCATCGTCCGTTCCAGCCCGCCCGACAGCCAGGGGCGCAGCGGCTGTCGCCGACCTCGCTCCGGACCGAGGTACGCGGCCGGGCACCAGGACACGCAGGGTGCCCACCGCCGACGCGAGCGGAGCTCGAAGCCTCGATGAGGTCACTCCTGCCCGTGCCCGGTCATCACGGCGCAGACGACGGCGACGGCACACGATGCCGGACCAGAGGGAGCTGATCGAGAGAAGAAAGGTAGGCACCCCTCCATCCCATCTCACCCGGGCAGTGACAGAGCGTCATGCACCCGACCCAGGGCGCGTCGCGGTGGCGGAGCACAGGGACCCGGCTCGGCCGCGCATCGACGGCTCCGTGCCCGCAGAGGAGCCGCGCGTACTTGACGCTCCCTCGCTCAGCCATCGAGCCTTCGAGCGCAGCGGCCAAGGACTCCGATCTCAGGGCGACCACGGCGAGGTCGGCGATCCTGCGTTTGACGTGTGCCCAGACCCGTTCGACGGGGTTGAGGTCGGGTGAGTGGGCGGGGAGGAGGAAGACCGTCAGCTACCCGGGGGCGCGATGCACGTGCCGAGCTCGCTGGCTATCCGCAGGCGTGGGTCGGTGGTGTGCAGAAGCGGATAGCGGCGCGATCGCCGTTCCAGGGAGGCTGTACCGCGATGCGAGGAGCTGCCGTGTCGCAGCGGGCGCCACGCGACGCCCACCGCCCGAGCGCCAGACTCCGAGCAGCACAAGCCGCGGGCCCGCGGTCCGCGGCCGATTCCGCACTGACCCAGGTAAGGAAGAACATGTCGTTCAAGAAGATCTCCAAGGTTGCCGGAGCCCTCTCCGCTGCCGCGGCTCTCGCTTTCACCGCCGCGCCTTCGGCGTCGGCCGCCTCTGGCAACCAGTTGCAGAACCAGAACGGCGTGTGCCTCGGCAGCCAGAACGGTGCCAACGATACCCACGCGATCGTATGGGGCTGCAACGGCAACCCCGACCAGACCTGGCACGGGGTCTACGTGGGCGGGGCCATCAATATCGTCAACGGGAATGGCCAGTGTCTCGGAGTCAACGACTCGGACCAGGCCATGGTCTGGGACTGCAACGGAAATTCGGACCAGCGATGGACCTGGGGCCCGGCAAACGCCTGGGGCACCGTGATCAACGCGAACGGCGCCTGCCTGGGCACCCAGGGCGGTGTCTCGGCCCCGGGCACGTACGCGATCATCTGGGGCTGCAACGGCAACCCCGACCAGGAATGGGGCTGACCTGCGGAAGGATGGCAGACCTTCGGAGTCGCCCGTCAGCTACCCGGGGGCGCGATGCACGTGCCGAGCTCGCTGGCTATCCGCAGGCGTGGGTCGGTGGTGTGCAGAAGCGGATAGCGGCGCGATCGCCGTTCCAGGGAGGCTGTACCGCGATGCGAGGAGCTGCCGTGTCGCAGCGGGCGCCACGCGACGCCCACCGCCCGAGCGCCAGACTCCGAGCAGCACAAGCCGCGGGCCCGCGGTCCGCGGCCGATTCCGCACTGACCCAGGTAAGGAAGAACATGTCGTTCAAGAAGATCTCCAAGGTTGCCGGAGCCCTCTCCGCTGCCGCAGCTCTCGCTTTCACCGCCGCGCCTTCGGCGTCGGCCGCCTCTGGCAACCAGTTGCAGAACCAGAACGGCGTGTGCCTCGGCAGCCAGAACGGTGCCAACGACACCCACGCGATCGTATGGGGCTGCAACGGCAACCCCGACCAGACCTGGCACGCGGTCTTCAAGGGGTATGACTACACCATCGTCAACGGGAATGGCCAGTGCCTCGGAGTCAACTCCGGGGGCCAGGCCATGGTCTGGGACTGCAACGGAAATCTGGACCAGCAGTGGGGTGTGAGGGCGGGAAGCAACGGCTGGAACGCCTTGGTCAACGCGAACGACGGCACCTGCCTGGGCACCCAGGGCGGTCTGTCGGCCCCGGGCACGTACGCGATCACTTGGGGCTGCAACGGCAACCCTGACCAGCAATGGTCCTCTCTCTGACACCACCGCTGACGCTCATTGGTGCTCAGCGTCGGGACAGACCTGTTTACTGACTTCGGGCTCGTCGGGGTGATCCCTCTTGAGGCGCCTGATAGGGCCGGGGCGTGGGCTGTATCCCGTGTTGTATGAGACAGGCGGACGGGGGCGGGCTGACCGCCGCGGGACGACTGCGCCGTGAGTCGGTGCGGGTGCAGGCAGCCGAGTTGTTCGAGGAGGTTGTCAAGCCGCCGGAGGTGGCTCGGCGTCTGCGAGTGAGTCCGAAGTCGGCTTACCGGTGGCACCAGTTGTGGCGCGAGGGCGGGGCCGAGGCGTTGGCGTCGCGCGGCCCGAGTGGGTCGCGGTGCCGGCTGTCGCCGCGCTGCCTGGAGAAGCTGGCCGTGTACCTGGAGCAGGGCCCGGCCGCGCACGGCTGGGACCAGGACCAGGTGTGGACCGCTGCGCGGGTGGCCACCCTGATCGGGCGGAAGTCCCACGTCTCGTACAGCGTCTCGGGCGCCACGAGGATGATGCACCGGCTCGGGTTCTCCCCGCAGATCCCCGCACGTAGGGCGGCCGAACGCGACGAGCAGGCTGTGAAGGTATGGAAGGAGGCAACCCGGCGGAGGTAAAAGCGCCCGGGCGGCCTGCGGGGGCTGCATCTGCTTCGAGGACGAGGCAGGCTCCACCCGGCGGTCGGACATTCAGCAAGACCGCCGTCGTCGTCATCACCGCGAAGTCCGCCGGGCGCAGGGTCTTCGGCCTCGCCATAGCAGGCGTCCGTCCCGCTCGACCTCTTGCGCGTCAGTCCGGCAGCCAGTGCAGCTCGTGCGCCAGGGCTTTGGCGACGGCACGGATACGGCGGTGCAGTGGTGACTGCTCGCGTGGGAGGACCAGGTGGATCGTCAAGCTGGGCGCGCCTCGCAGTGGTCGCCAGGTGAGACCGGCCGGTTGTGCCGTGGCCGCGGCTTCTCCGGCCGGGGCCACGGTGACCCCGTCGCGCAGGTCGCGCTGAGACATGTCGAAGGAGACTGCGGGCGTGTGGAATCGGGGGTGTGGTCGGATGTCTCGGAACAGTGCGGACAGCTGATCGTGGATCACGGGGTTGGCCGCACGGTCCGGGAGTCGCAGCGGATACGCGGCCGCGTCGGCGATCTCGATCTCCGGGTGTCCGGCCAGCGGATGGTGCTGCGCCAGCTGGACCCCGATGCGCGCACGCCGCAGCAGGAACCGGCGCACGCCACGGCCCGGCTGTTCACCGCGGGTGATCCCGGCATCGATGCGGCCGTCGGCGACCGCGGGGGAGATCTCCGGTGTCGCCATCGGGACCGCGCCGACCTCAAGTCCGCCGTTGCCGCGAACCAGCCTGTCCAGCAGGGCCGGTGCCGTCTCGGCCCCGGTGCTGAGGCTGTATCCGATGCGCAGCGTGCCCAGTTCACCGGCCGCCGCGCTCCGGGCGGTGTCCCATGCCCGGTTCAGCGCCGCCAGCGCGGGCGGCGCGGACTCCGCCAAAGCCGCACCGGCCGCGGTCAATACGACGCTACGCGTGTTGCGGACCAGCAGGGCCGTACCGAGTTCCGCCTCCAATCGGCGCATCCGGGCGCTGAGTGCGGGCTGTGCGACACCGATCCGTGCGGCCGCGCGGGTGAAGTTCAACTCCTGCGCCAGCACCAGGAAGTACCGCAGGCTCACCGTATCCGGCGCCACGTGCCCTCCCCGCCGATTGATAACGATCCGTTCTGAGCCTATCCCGTACCGGTCTTTCCCTCGACCGCACATCAAGCCCTAACCTGCGCATATGACGATCCCACTGACCGCAGTACCCGTCACCGGGATCGATCTGAGTGTCAATTCGACGTCGGACGTGTCCGGCCGAACACAGGAGGTTTCCATGGCCAAGGGCTACTGGGCCAGTGTCTACCCTGCCATTTCGGACCCTGAGAGACTGACTGCCTACGAGAAGCTGGCCGGTCCGGCTGTCCGGGCTGGGGGCGGGCGCCTCCTGTCCCGTGGCGGCCGAGTCGTCGCCCACGAGGCCGGAATCACGCAACGCGTCGTTCTGATCGAGTTCGACAGCTTTGAACAGGCCGTCGCGGCATACGAGAGCGAGGCATACCAGAAGGCGCTGGTGGCCCTCCCCGACGGCGTCGAGCGCGACTTCCGCATCATCGAAGGCATCGACTGACCGGCGGGCCCAGCCATCGCTGAGCATCCGTCACCTGATACGCACACGGTGCTGAACGACGACTCACGAGACGAGTTCGAAGCGATGCCTCACGGACCTCGTCCGCAGCCGCCGAGGCCAACTGCTGCCCGCCTGGATCCGCCAGGCCGAACAGTCCGACGTTCTCCCGGTCGCCAAGTTCGCCTCGCTCCTCCGCCAGGACTTCGACGCTGTCACCGCCGCTATCGCCGACGAATGGAGCTCAGGCAAGGCCGAGGGCCATGTCAATCGCGTGAAAACGATCAGGAGAGCCATGTGCGGCCGAGCCGGCTCCCGGCTACTACGAACCCGAATCCTCACCCGCACATCGTCGTGGACCGGTCACAACATCCAACCGGCCACCACCCGCTCGGCCACCGAGAAGTCGGTCCCGCAGTCCGGGCAGGCGGCCCGCCCGAACAGGGAACGGACGCCATGCGCCAGACCCTCCTGACCGTCCGCCAAGGCCCGCGTGAACAGCCTCCGCGGCAGCCCTTCCAGCTCCTGCGTTCGCGCTGGTTGGAGGGGTGACTTCCGCACTTCCTGCAGCGCGTAGTCGTCAGTGCGGCAGAAGGAGTCGTCCTGCCCGATGACGATGAACATGTCGACGCCGCAGTAGGGGCAGTCGACCTCGTACTCCCCGGTCTGCAGGCCGTCCAGGCAGCGATCCCAGATCGCGACGCCCTCGAAGGAGAGCAGGGCCTGCAGCAGGTTCACGTACTCCTCGGCGTCGGTCGGCTGGCTCAGGCGGCGATCGGTGAGGTTACGCAGAACCGCAATCGGAGCCGAGAAGACCGTCAGAGGGCTGTCGGCATCGGACAACCCGGGCGAACAGGAAGCGATTGCTCCCGCCGCCAGAAGCACCCAGCCCACGGTCTCCGGCCTGCTCGCAGTCGCGATCTCGGCCAAGCGCGGAAGTGCTGCGAAGCCTGCGGTGAAGGCGATGTCCAGCTGCGGACACAGATGGTCCATCAGCTCGGACCACACACCGCTCGGATCGGCCTCGAACCGGTCCAGGAGAGCAGGCACATGCTCTGCCGAACCGTGAACAGTGCCTGCGCCTGTGGCGGGAACTGCTCGACGCAGGAGTCTTCACCGCCCCCATGACCCACCCCGCCGTCCGGGCAGGCCACGAGGTCCTGCGCATCACCCTGACGGCCGCCCACACGGACCGGCACCTGACCCGGGTGCTGGCCGCATTCGAGGAAACGGGCCGCAAGGCGGGCCTCATCCCGTGACCATCCCTCGGCCGGGCAACCTGGACGACGAAAGTCCGGTGCATCGATGAAGCGCCACCCCTAGCATGCACGGGTGAACCTCTCGCATCTCGGCGCGCCGAACAGGCCGATGATCCGCGTCCACGGCGGGTTCGCCAACCGGATGTACCGGCTCGACACCGACCAAGGGTCCTTCGCGGTGAAGGAGTTGAACCTCCTCGACCGCCGCTGGACCTACCACGCCGAGGACGTGTTCAGGTTCGAGCAGTCGGCCTTCGCCGCCGGCATCCCGATGCCGGAGCCGATCTCGGCCGGCCACCACATGCTCGTCCACCGATGGGTCGAGGGAGAACCGCTGCGCGAAGCACCGGTGTCGGCGGCGTACGCGTTCGAGATCGGTGAGATCGTCGCGCGCATCCACGCGCTCGACGTCGCGTGGACCCACGTGCCGATCGAGGAGCCGACGCCACGGGACTGGCCCGAGCTGGCCGAGCGGGCGGCGGCGACCGGACAGCCGTGGGCCGGCGAACTCGTTTCCCACGTCGGGGCGTTCCTCGCGATGGCCCACTTCGTCGACACCTGCGAACGGCCGGGCCCCGTCGTGCTGACCCAAAAGGACATCCAACCGTGGAACCTGCTCGCTCGAGAGGGCCGGCCGGTGCTGCTCGACTGGGAGCTCTCGGGGATGCTCGACCTGGCCGGTGAGCTCGGCTCGACCGCGCTGAGCCTCGCGAAGGGACCCGGCTTCGACGACATCAGGCCCGCCGTCTTCCGCTCGGTCCTCGACGGCTACGTCGCCGGGGGCGGAGCGCTGCCGCCCTCGGGTCCGAGTTGGTTCGTGTTCATGATCGGCGGCTGGCTGGGGCACACGAGGTGGAACATCCTCCGCTGCCTCGCCGGCGTCGAGGCGAGCACCGGCCCCGACCTCGCGCTGTCGCACGAGTCCGTGCGCAACGGCCTGCGCGGCCTCCCCGACCTGTTCGGCCGACTTCCCGAGCTCGAGGCGCTGCTCGTGTGACAGCGACCCGCGTCCGTGCCCGCAGAAGACCGGACCCCGTGGGATCCCCGGCTCCACCCCTCCCGGGCCCGGCGCGGCGGACGCCGCCGGATCACACTGCTGAGCCGTGCACCGGTCGGGGTGATTGAAGCCGGGGTGGGCGGGCAGGCGCCCGTCGGTCCGGATCGTCCGGATCGGCCAGACGAAGGGAGTGCCCTGATGAGCAGGGTTCAGGAAACGATCGACGTCGATGTCCCGGTGCACAGCGCGTACAACCAGTGGACGCAGTTCGAGGAGTTCCCGAGGTTCATGGACGGCGTGGAGGAGATCCGGCAGATCGACGACCGCCGCTCCCACTGGCGCACGAAGGTGGGCGGCGCCCACCGCGAGTTCGACACCGAGATCGTCGACCAGCTGCCGGACGAGCGGATCTCGTGGCGCACGGTGAGCGGCGACGTCCGACAGATGGGCGTCGTGACGTTCCGGTCGCTGGACGAGCGCCACACCCGGGTCAGTCTCGCGATGGAGTTCGAGCCGCAGGGCATCGGTGAGAAGGCCGGTGCGATGCTCGGCGTCCTGGACCGTCAGGTCAAGGGCGACCTCAAGCGCTTCAAGGGCTTCATCGAGGAGCGCGGCCACGAGAGCGGCGGCTGGCGCGGCCGGATCACCCCGGGCGGCGCCGCCGCGGGAACCGCCGGCCACCCCGCCGACGCACCGCCCCGCGAGACCCCGCAGGCCCGGATGACCGGCGAAGGGGCGCCCCCGGCCGACCAGGGGCTGTCCGAGGGGATGCAGGGCGGCACCGGTCCGGCCTCCGCCATGCCGCCGGACCCGGACGACATGCGGCACGGCTGACCCCGCGACTCGCGCTGTCCACCGCCCGGGCCCCGACCGCCCCACCGCGGTCGGGGCCCGGGCCTGGGCGACTGACGCGGCCCGACTCCTCCCTTCGGGGGACCGGCGGCGTGCCAGCCAGGGGTTCGGCCGGCCCGGCACCGGGTTTCGGGGCCGGCCGGCCGAACCCTCGGCCGACGAGACCCCGCCGCTCGACCTCGGCGAGCAACATCCTGGCCACTCCCTGGAGCGGGCCCCGCCCGCCATCCGCCGCGTCTTCCCGTCGGTGGCCGGCGCGACCGCATGGGACCACCACGACCACGACCACGCACCCGGTACCCGCTTCGCACGCGAGATCTCCGACCACGCGGGACCAGAGGCCCCCCTCGCGCTGAACGACGTCCCGCGCACCCGCGCGGCGCCTTCCAACGGCCCGTGAAGCACACCATCCCAAGGCGTGCTCCGGCGCAATCCGCGGGCGTCCGTGGGGGAGGATCGCTCCGGCCGAAGGGATGATCTGTGTCCGTTCAATTGACGGTCCCTTGGCCGAGCCAGGAATCTGGGAGACAGGACTTCAAGGGGATTTCGATCGCACTCGGGAGGGCACGATGAGAAATGACCACCGATCACGTGAGCGCCGGATGGTTGTGGCTGTGGCCAGTGCCGGCGCGCTGCTCCTCGGCGGTGCGGTGGCCCTTCCCGCCGGTGCTGCTGCCCCCATGTCGGCAGCCAGCCGTTGCACCGGAAGCTACAAGGACGTGTACAGCGCGGAATCCTTCAATTCCTCCGGCACCCAATCGGTGGCCGTCTGGCTCCAGTACAACCCGACGTGCAGGAGTGTGCGTGCCCAGGTCGCCAGATGGTCGGACACGGGCTGGGAGATCTGGGTGTACAACGAGGACACCAAGGAATCGGCCACCCAGTACAGTCCGGGTCAGACCACGAGCTGGCTCGACGACGCGGGAACGCACTCCCACGCCTGCGTCCAGCAGTACGGCTCCGCGAAGGCGTGTACGCCCTCCTACTGATGGCGTTCCTTCCAGAAGGAGAGGCCCCGTCCTGTGACGGGGCCTCCGGGCGGTGCCCGGCCGACCGTTCCGTCGCCGGCCCCGCGGTACACGGGCCTGCGGCGGTTTCATCGCGGCTCCGGCGGACGAACTGAGTCCGTACGTGGACGAGGCCCAGCGCCCGGTGCGGATGTCAGCTTCTCGGCACGCTCGTCCGGACCGGTGGCTGCAGGCGGCCGAAGTCGTCATGGTCAGGTGAGTTGGTTGACCAGCGCGGTGAACACCGCAGGAGCGCGGGCGGCCAGCGGGACGATCCCCGGGGCCAGCAAGGAGCTGGCGCGGATGCGGACCAGCGTGTCGGTGAGCAGGCGGTGGCGCCGGGTGGCACGCCGCCAGGCCTGCTCGTACTCCTGAGGCCGGCCGGCGCGCAGGCAGCGCACCAGGTGGGCGGCGCCGGTGAGGGCGAGGGAGATGCCTTCGCCGGTGAGGGCGTCGATGTAGCCGGCCGCATCGCCGACCAGCAGGACCCGCCCGGCCACCCGCGCCCGGACCTGCCGGCGCATCGGTCCGGCGCCGCGCACGCTGGTGGCGGACCGCAGGGGCAGGCGGTGGCGGAGGGCGGGGAACGCGGTCAGCAACTCGTCGAACGGCAGGCGCTCGCCGGTGAGGACGGCCACGCCGATCAACTCGGGGGCCAGCGGGGTGACGTATGCCTCGCCGAGCGCGGACCAGTGGACCTCCACGCAGGTGGTCCAGGGCGCCACGGCGAAGTGCCGCCGCAGCCCGAACCGTGCCCGTCGGGGGTCGGGGCGTTCCAGGCCCAGCTGCCGCCTGATGGGGGAGTGCAGGCCGTCGGCTGCGACCAGGTAGCGGGCGGTGAGGCCGGCGGCGGTGACGCTGTCGCCGTCCTGGCGGATCCCGGTGGCCTTCCTGGCCAGCATGGGCACGCCGAGGTCGGCCGCCCGGCGGAACAGTGCGGCGTGCAGGACGGTGCGCCGCACGCCCATGCCCGCCTCCTGCCGGAACCTGCCCTCGGCGAGGCAGCGCCCGTCCAGGTAGCGGATGCCGTGGATCGGGTGCCCGTCGAGCGTGACGCCCAGCTCGGCCAGGGCGCGGACGGCCCCGGGCATCAGGCCCTCGCCGCACGCCTTGTCGATCGGTGCCGGCCGTGGTTCGAGGACCACCGCGTCAAGCCCGGCCCGGGCGGCGTGGATCGCGGTGGCCAGACCGGCGGGTCCGCCGCCGGCGATCAGCAGGTCGATCACGCCGGCACCGGCGCGCAGCGGGTCAGGGCGGCGTTCTCGCAGCGCAGTCGGGTGGCGAGCAGGGGCAGGTTGAGCAGGGTGAAGCCGGCCGCGGTGAGCCAGGCGCCGTGGACGAGGGGCAGTGCGGCGCCTTCGAGGACGACGGCGAGGTAGTTGGGGTGGCTGAGCAGCCGGTACGGTCCGGCGGTGACCAGGGGCAGATCGGGCACCACGATGACCCGGGTGTTCCAGCGCGGCCCGAGCGTGCGGATGCACCACCAGCGCAGCGCCTGGGCGGCGAGCACGAGGGCGAGCATCGGCCAGCCGAGGGCGGGCAGGAACGGGCGGGCGGCGAGCTGGACCTCGGCCAGGCACCCGGCCAGCAGCCCGGTGTGCAGCAGGACCATCACGGGGTAGTGGCCGCGGCCGTACTCGACGCCGCCGCGCGCCATGCTCCAGGCGGCGTTGCGGCGCGCGACGGCGAGTTCGGCGAGGCGTTCGGCGGCCACCAGCACGATCAGCAGGGTGTAGGGAGACACGTGGACCTACCAGCGCAGCAGGACGAGTTCGGAGCAGAAGCCGGGCCCCATGGCGAGCATCAGGCCCGGCGTGCCGGGCGGCGGCGGGCGCAGGGCGAGGGTGTCGCGCAGGATGTGCAGCACCGAGGCGGAGGAGAGGTTGCCGACCCGGGCCAGCGAACGCCGCGTCAACTCCAGTGCTTGGGAGGGCAGTCCGAGCGACTCGGCCAGCGCGTCCAGGACCTTGGGGCCGCCCGGGTGGGCGACCCAGCCGGCGATGTCCGGTGGTTTCAGGTCGTGTTCGGCGAGGAAGGAGCGGACGTCCTCGCCGACGTGCAGGCGGACCAGTTCGGGCAGTTCGGCGCCGAGCACGATCTTGAAGCCGCTGTCGCCGATGTCCCAGCCCAGCGCCCGTTCGGTGCCGGGGTACAGCCGGCTGTGGGTGGCCACCACCTGCGGGCCCGGGAACTCCCCGCACCGGGGATGCTCCCGGCCGACGGCCACCAGGGCCGCGGCGCCGTCGCCGAAGAGCGCGCCGGCCACCATGTTCTGCACCGACGGGTCGGTGCGCTGCAGGGTGAGCGAGCACAGTTCGACCGAGAGCAGGACCGCGACCTGCCCGGGATGGCCCTCAAGGTAGTCGTGCAACCGGGCGAGGCCCGCGGCCCCGGCGACGCAGCCGAGACCGAAGACCGGCACCCGCTTCACGTCCGGCCGCAGGCCCACGCGCCTTGCCAGCCGCGCCTCCAGCGAGGGCGCCGCGATGCCCGTCACGGAGGTGGAGATCACCAGGTCCACGTCCTCGGCCGCCAGCCCGGCCGCCGCCAGGGCGCCGGTCAGCGCCTGCTCGGCCAGTCGCACCCCGGCTTCGATGAACAGGTCGTTGGCCTGCCCGAAGCCGCTCAACTCGCGGTAGCGATCCAGCGGCAGGGCCAGGTGGCGGGAGCCGACCGTGGAGGTGGCGTGCAGCCGCTCCAGGACCCCGCGCTCGGCGTCCTGCTGCGGGCACATCACCGCGAGCGCCTCGGTGATCTCGCCTTGCTCGTACCGGTGCGGCGCGAGCACACCGTGGACAGCCGCGACTGTGGTCATCGGGCCAGAATAGGTTCCAGCTGACCATTCATCACCACATGACCGGTATTCGGCGGTTCGACCGATCCAGTGCCGCGTCAGGCAACTGTCGCGACGGGGCGAAGGTTGCCTGACGCGGCACTAGCATGAGGGCGTGCACACCGCCGGAGCCCAGCCCGCGCCCGCAGCCACCGCCGGAGCGTCACCTCCCGGCGCGGGCAGGCCCCTGCGGGGGCTGCTGGCCGCCTCTCACGCCGCCCCTTCGGTCGCCGTCACCGCTGTGATCACCGCGCTGGCCGCCGCCTCGGGGCGGGGAGCTGCGGGAAGCGCGCTGGTGGCCTCGGCGGTGCTGGCGGGACAGCTCTCGGTGGGCTGGTGCAACGACCGGCTCGATCTGCGCCGGGACCTCGCCACCGGCCGGAGCGACAAGCCCCTGGCGGCAGGTGCGGTGCGCCCGCACACCGTGGCGATCGCCGCCGGGTGCGCGCTCGCGCTCTGCGTTCCGCTGTCGCTGGCCAACGGGCTTGCGGCCGGTACGGCCCACCTGGTCGGGGTCGCCGCGGCCTGGTCGTACAACCTGGGCGTCAAGCGCACCGTGCTCTCCTGGCTGCCCTACGCCGTGGCCTTCGGACTGCTGCCCGCCTTCGTCACCCTCGCACTGCCCGGCCACCCCTGGCCGGCTGGATGGGTGATGGCTGCCGGCGCACTGCTCGGCACCGGCGCCCACGCCACCAACGTCCTGCCCGACATCGACGGCGACCTGCGAACGGGCGTGCGCGGCCTGCCCCAGCGGCTCGGCCCGCGACGCGCGCGGATCCTGGCCGCCGCCCTGCTGCTCGCCGGGGCGATCGTCCTCGTCCTGGGACCGCCGGGGCGGATCACCGTCGCCGGCTGGGTGTCGCTCGCCGTCACCGGCGCGCTGGCCCTCGGCATCGCGGTTCCGACCCGCGCCGACCCGCGAAGCCGGTTGCCATTCCTGGCCACCCTCGCCCTGGCGGCCCTCGACGTCGCCCTGCTCCTGCTGCGCGGTGCTGCCCTGGCCTGACAGGGTGTGCACAGACGTCTGGGAGCGGGGCCCGGCTGCGCAGGCGAGTACCGGGAGAGCTGCAGCTCGATCTTGTGGTCGGCGGTGCGGTTGGCGGAGTTGAGCCAGTGATCGCCTTCGTTGGCGGCGAAGTCCGGTACGAAGCCGATCCGCGACCGCTGGAGCGCATGAGGCAGTGGATGGACACGCTCGCCACTGCCTGGGAACACCGCCTCAGCGCGATCAAGGACCTGGCGGAAGGAAGCAGCACGCCCTGAACCGGTGACGGTGCTTCACGAGGTCCGCACAGAGCGCAGCCCCCTCCAGCAGATGAGTACGCACCCGAGGGGAGGAGAACCTCGCGGGTGTCGTCGCGGATCTCCCAGCAGGTACGTAGGCGACGAACGGTCGGGGGCGGCATCCGCTCGCCAGTCGATCACCGGTGTGGCGGCGGGCGCGTGCCGGTCAGCGGGGCAGGCTCTGGGTGACGCGCCACAGGCGCCGCGGCAGGCCGCCCTCTTCGAAGGGGTGGACCTCGGCGGGGGACCAGCCGTCGGCGAGGGCATCGACCAGGTCTGGGGGGAAGAAGTGGACGGCGAAGCCGCCGTGCTCCCAGATGTCGTCGCCGTGCCCGGTGCCGGCTCCATAATGGGCGTCGCCGGTGTGGCGGACGGTGTAGACGAAGGTGCCGCCGGGCCGCAGGACCCGGCGGACCTCGGCGACCAGGGCGTGGATCTCCCCGGTGGACAGGGCCATGCACAGCAGCATGTGGGCGAAGACGGCGTCCACGCGGGCGTCACCGAGCGGCAGCGGGTCGCGCACGTCGTGCACAGCGGTGGCGACCCGCCCGGCCAGTCCCTCGGCCGTCGCCGCTTCGCGCAGTTGGTCCAGGCCCACCGGGCTGAAGTCAGCGGCCAGCACGGTGAATCCCGAGCGGGCGAAGTACAGCGCATCACGGCCGTGGCCGGCGCCGAGCTCCAGCACACTGCCGGCGCCGGCGGCGCGGAAGATCGCGGCGGCGTGGACGGCCGCGTCGGAAGGCCGGGCGCCGTACATGCCGGGGTGGGTTCCGTACGTCTGCTGCCAGTGCTCGCGCTGCACCTCGGCCAGGTCCTGGTCCTCGCGCATCGCAACTCCTCCCGCTGTCCCGGCCCGCCCAGGCTGCTGCCAGCGTAGGCCGGGCTCACCCGGGGTGCTGATCGTCCGGCGAGTCGTGCAAGGAGGGGGCGTAGGAGATCCCGACGATCAAGCCGTCCGCGGTGAGAAGTCTGGCCACCGTCTGGTCCCACGGCTCGGTGCGGGCCTGGTGCACCAGTTGGAAGCCCAGGCGCTGAAGCTCGGCACCGGCGGCAGTGACGGCTTCCGCGTCCGCCACCTCGAACTCGATCGATGCCTGCGGAACCACCCGGTCGGCGGGCCACTGGGTGGTGCCGAAGCATGCCTCGGCTGCCTGCGAGAGCGGCCACAGGCCGAAGTGCTTGCTACCGGGGACGCTACCGCTGGAGTAGTAGCCGTTGCCCTCCCCCTGCAGGGGGAGCCCAAGAGCCTCGATGAACAGCTTGCGGCTCAGCGGGGGGTCGGCGACGACGACCGCCACGCTCGTGATGAAGAGAACGTCCATGCTGATGCACTCCTGCTGCGATGGACCGCGAGGGCCGGAGATCCAGCTCGAAGCCGTTGGGCGGGAGGGGATGTGGCCGGCTTCCGGTGTCAGTAGCCGCCGCCTGACGTGCTGCTCGGTGTGGAGGCAGGGGTGGTGGCCGCGGTGGTGATCGCATCGCCGCTGGGGCTGATGACGTACCACTTCCCGCCGAACGCCGTGACACCCTGACCATTGATCTCACCGGCCTTGGAGTCGTCGGTGAAGGTGTACAGCGGGTGGCCCTTGTACGTGACCTGGGTCGTGTGGTCCGTCCTCACGCTGGTGCCGACCAGGGAGGCCGTGAGTCCGCTGGAGTTCGGCGTTCCGCTCGTGACGACCGGCGGCCACGCCGCAGCGCACGCACCGTTGCAGGTCGAGGTCGAGCTGGTGTCCGACTCGAACACGTACAGTGTCCGGCCGGCCCCGTCGACCAGGATCTTCCCTTCGGGCGAACCGGCGGTCTTCAGAGTGGCAGCCCCACCGGCCGGCGCGGAGGCGGAGCTTGATGCGGACGCGGAGCCGGAGCCGGTGCTCGATCCTGAGCTGCTGGAACAGCCGACCAGCAGGGCCGCCAGGGCGGCAGCCCCCGCAGTTGCGGCGAGAACAGGCTTCATGACGGACTTCCTCCGCTGGAATCGTCGCAGCGCCTGATGCACCACGGCCAGTCCGCAGACCCACCGAAAGCGGGCCCGCAAAAAAATGCCGGCTCCGCGGGCACACCGGCAGCGGTCCACCCAGGGTGACGGGCACACGACCAGTGTCAGCGTCCACATCCACACCCACCACCCGATGCGGTGCCCGGCGCCGCCGGGCGGAGCACCGGGAAGGCTGGTGGCGCTGTACAAGCGGCCGCTGGACGGGCCGGAACCACGATCCCGGGACGGCGCACCGGCTTTGGGGCATCCGGGTGTCGGAGGCGCCGGCGAGGGCGACGGGCAGCCGGCGGTGGTGGGCGACGGGTGGCGCCGGGGCCTCGAGCTGGGGATACCAGTCGTCGGAGCCCTCGGAGCCCTCGGAGCCCTCGGAGCCCTCGGAGCCCTCGGAGCCCTCGGAGCCGGCGCCGACGGTCTCGCCGGGGTCGAAGGGCAGCTCGCCGGTGGCAGCCTCGTAGAGGTGACGCCGATGCCCCGGACGTCGGTGGCCGCAGTGCGGCTGACGGGGACGTCCTCGCGGCTCGGGAACTCGCCGACCACCGTGTGATCGAGGTGTTGCTGCGCGGCCTGGAGAAGCGGTCGTCGGCGGAGCCCGGCTTCAACCGGGGCGCAGGGCGCCTGGTCGAAGAGGTGACCGAACACCTTGGGGAGGGGGCTTCGGGTGAACGTGATGACCGGGCGGCGGTGGAACCCGGACGACGGGGGAGGAGCTGGGCCGCTGGCGATCACCGGGTGGTCGGCGCTCTGCGTGGTCGTCCTTCTGCTCGCCCGCACCTTCGCATGGTGAGGCAGGCCGGTCAGAGGCTGGTCAGCTTCCGTCGTGCCGCGCGTCGGCGCAGCCTTGGCAGGCGACGCACAGCGCGTTCGGCGGCCTGTCGCTGACCTTCGTGCAGGACGCCGTAGGCGAAGGCATCGTGCTTGGCCCGGTCGGTGCTCTCCGTGCTCCCGGCGTCCAGCGTGAGCAGCGCCTGCCGGGTCACCACGCTGTCCTGGTGGACGCCGAGGACCTTGTGGAGCCTCTTCATCCGCGCGCCGTACTTCGCCGTCCGCTTCGCTGCGTGCCGCGGGAGCCCCGAGCCTGCCGCCTCCGCGGTGTAGCGGGCGCGCTTGGCCGCCTTGCGGGCGCGGTGCAGCGCGCCGTCGCGCTGTGGGCCCCGCGCCGTGCGAAGCGCGCGGTCGAGCCGCTTCAGCATCCGGCGCTGCTCCTGCCGCAGCACGTCGGCGCAGTAGCCGACGGCGGCCGCGCCGGCCCGGCCGCGCAGCGGAGGGCGGGCCGCGAAGTCGTCCAGCCGGTCGAGCAGCGTGAAGTAGCGGGGACTGGCGAGTTCGCGGACCGCCTGCCGCCAGGCGCGCCGGTAGGCGTGAGCGTACCGCTCGGTGATCCGGCCGCGGAGCGCGTGCCGGCGCACCTGCGCGGGCACCGCGTCCAGACCGGCCACCAGGTGCTCACCAAGGACCTCCTGGTCCCGGGCCTCGCCCAACACCCGCCCGATCCACTAGAGTTCGGCGGCCAGCGGATCGGACCGGCGACGGTCGAAGAGCCGGTGGTGGGCCTTGAGCAGGCTCCGCAGGCGCCGCGCGGTCACCCGCATCCGGTGCACCGAGTCCGCCTCCCCGCGGCGCACGGCTGCGTCGAGCGTCAGCAGTTCCCCGACCAGTGCCCGGTAGGCCGTCATGACGACGGCGCCGGCGGTTCCGGGCTGTTCGGCGCGAGCGGCGGTCAGCTGCCCGTCCGCGGGCCCCAGCTTCCTGTCTGCGGGCCCCTGCTCCCCGTCTGCGGGCCCGGCGGTGGTGCCGACGGCCCGGGCGAGCTTCGAGGGCCACGCGGAGCGGGCCAGGCCCGCCTCGGTGAAGGCGGTGTCGATCCGGTCGAGCAGCTTCGGCGTCCCGTCTGCCAGCTCGACCTCGAATTCGGTCCAACCGCTGATCTCGGTGCTCGTGCCGCTGCTCGCCTGCCCGGGGTCGAGGAGCTGGGCTGCCACGCGGTCCTCGGTGACCTCCGCGAGGGTGGCGCCTTCCTCGTCCTGGAGCAGTCGACGGGCCCGGTGGGTGCGCAGGTGCGCCACCGGCAGCAGGGTGGCGTCCCGGGTGAAGGCCGCCACCCGAGCGGTGAGTTCCGCCGGGACTCTGCGCTTGCTCCCGGCCGCCAGCGGCAGCTGGATCTCCGCTCGCGCGTCGTCCGCGAGCGGCAGTTTGAGATGCCAGCCGGCGTCGTCGCCGCCGGTCCGCCGGCGTAGCGTGATCCGGCGGCGCAACAGGCGCAGGTCCGGCGAGTCGTAGTAGACGGCGTCGAGGTCCTGCTGGTCCACCCACTGCGCTGTCGCCACGCCCGGCACGCTGTCGAGGCTGCTCGGCAGCGCGGTTCCCTCGTACTTCCGCTCGGTCTCCACATGCTTCCTGGCCATGCTCGGCGCCTGCCCGGCCTCGTCCTCGTCATGCATTCGCGCTCCTGTCCGCCACGCACAGCCGCGCGGGGAGCCCTGCGGTGCGCATGAACCGTGGAAACCGGGACAGCCGGTGGATGTCCCGGTCACCGCTCGAAGAAAGATGAGGCAACCATGGCCGCCCTCTTGCTGGTTCTGCTCCTCGCTGTTGTGCTCTTCGGTCTCGGTTTCGCCGTGAAGGTGCTCTGGTGGGTGGCGCTCGTCGTTCTCGCCCTGTGGCTGATCGGCTTCGTCGCGCGTGCCACGGACGGCGCCGGCGGGCGGAGCCGCTGGTACCGCTGGTGAGGCGCGCCGCCGTCCGTCCGGACACTGCCCGGCGGAACACCGGCCGGCGGAACACCGGCCGGCCGAACTCCGTCCGGCGTTCGGCCGGCCATGATCGTGGAGGTTCGCATGACGTCAGCTGTGCGGCTGATCGCCGCCGACGTGAGCCAGGCGCTGCTGGTGATGGTGGTGCCGACGCTGATCATCTTCGGGGCCCTGATCGGTGCGTTCGTTTGGGGGAGCCGTCGTCGCGCTCGCCACCAGCCCCCGCCGACCCGGCCGGTTGACGCCGCGGGGCCGGAGCCCGGCTCCTGGCAGACGCCGGGGGCGGGCCCCGACCCGGCGGTCCGCGGCGGGGGACCGGGCAGGCCGAGTGCCCGCGGCGGAAGCCACCGACGCCGACCGCGGTGACCTCGCCATCTCGCGAGACGGTCGAGCGTGACAGCCGATTTTCGACCATCACGGCGACACCCGCACAGTGGTCGCGTCCCGGAGCCGTTACCCGCCGGCTCCGGGACGCGACCACTGTGTGTTGGGGGGTAACACGCAGGCGGTGCCTGCCCGGTGCGCGAGAGCGGCTCGCGCACCGGGCAGGCACCGCCCGTCTCCCGGGGCCCTTAGGCAGCCGGTCCGACCTCCTGGCCCCGTCCCCGGGGCAGCGCGCGGGCCGGCCGGTCCCGCCGCGCCCACCGTCGCCTAACCGCTGAGCAGGCGCAGCCGGGGCCGGCCCCGAAGGCGGCGCGCCCAGCCCCCGTTCCTCGAAGTGGCCGAGCAGCGGCACTCCGAGCAGCAGGGCCGGGGCACGAGCAGTGTGCGGACGATCACGAGGCCTTCCCGAGGGGCCGCCTGGTCAGGCTCCGGCCACCCCGTGCCCCCCGGGTCAGGACTCTGCTTCGAGGAAGGTGAGCATGTCCTCGGCGTGCTCCTCCTCCCGCGCCAGGATCTCCTCCAGGACGCGCCTCGTCGTCGGGTCGGCGTCGCCGAGCCAGCCGATCATCTCGGTGTAGGAGGCGACCGCGATCCGCTCCGCGACCAGGTTCTCCTGGATCATCTGCTTCAGGTCGGCGGCCGGGACGTACTCGGAGTGGGCGCGGCCCACCACCCGGCCCGGGTCCAGGTCGGGTGTGCCGCCGAGCTGCGCGATGCGGGCGGCCAGCAGGTCGGCGTGGCCCTGCTCCTCGTTGGAGTGGGCGAGGAACTCCTGGGCCACCGGCTCGGAGTTGAGGCCCTTCGCCATGAAGTGGTGCTGCCGGTAGCGCAGCGTGCAGACGATCTCGGTGGCGAGTGCGGTGTTGAGCAGCTCGATCACCTTCGGGAGGTCGGCCGCGTAGGCATCGGTGACCGGGCCCTGCATGAGGTGTGCGCGAGCCTTGTCGCGCAGGGTCTGGATGTCGGTGAGGAAGTCAGCCATGGGGGTGTCCTCCGGGGAGTCGGATGGGTGTCGAAAGCCGGCCTGGCGGCCGATGCGGTGTCAGGCGGTCGGCTGGGCCAGGCGCAGTCCGCGCGCGAGCAGCCGGTGGCGTTCGTCTTCGGTCAGGCCGCCCCACACGCCGTAGGGTTCACGGGCGGTGAGGGCGTGGCGCAGGCAGTCGAGCCGCACGGGGCAGTCGGTGCAGATGGCCTTCGCCGCCGCTTCGCGCTCGTCGTGGGCCGCGCCGCGTTCCCCGGGCGGGTGGAAGAAGAGGCTGTTCTCGGTGGCGCGGCAAGAGCCGTGCAACTGCCAGTTCCAGTGGTGCTCGTAGGCGCCGGGCAACCGGGAGACGTTCACCATCGCAGAGTCCCTTGCGTTGTCGCGGAAGGTGGCCGCACGCTCGTCTGTCCGGCTTCCCCCGGAACAATCCTCCATGTTCGGGCTTCGGCGACCACGCTCCCGCTCGGTCCGTGGCCATCCCCGAAGGCGCCCGGCCCGTCGCCGACGACCACTCGTGGTACCCACGCCGGGCGTTCGGCCTGCCTGCTCTCCGGCAGCCGTGCACGAGGTGATACCGCCGAGGTCCCCGGGGCGGTGCCACCTGTGGCCGTTTCATCGCCTTTCCAGCGGTTAGCCGTGCCTCGTGGGGCCTCTCCGGTGATCGAGAGGCCGGAGCTGTGCTGTGGAGGAGTGGGCGATGAAGGTTTCCGACCATGTCTTGGAGCGGCTGCGCGCGTGGGAGGTGGAGTACGTCTTCGCCTACCCGGGGGACGGGATCAACGGCCTGCTGGCCGCCTGGGGGCGCGCCGAGGACCGGCCGCGGTTCATCCAGGCCCGGCACGAGGAGATGGCGGCCTTCCAGGCCGTCGGCTACGCGAAGTACTCCGGTCGCACCGGGGTGTGCGCGGTGACCTCCGGGCCGGGGGCGATCCACCTGCTGAACGGCCTGTACGACGCGAAGCTCGACCACGTGCCGGTGGTGGCGATCGTCGGGCAGACCGACCGCAGCGCGATGGGCGGCTCCTACCAGCAGGAGGTGGACCTGCTCAGCCTGTACAAGGACGTGGCCTCGGAGTACTGCGAGATGGTCACCGTCCCCGCCCAGTTGCCGAACGTGCTGGACCGGGCGATGCGCATCGCGGCGACCCGCCGCACGGTGACCGCGGTGATCATCCCGGCCGATGTGCAGGAGCTCGACTACGAGCCGCCCGCGCACGCGTTCAAGCAGGTCCCCTCCAGCCTCGGCGTTCCGCACTACGCGCCGGTCCCGGCCGAGGAGGACCTCGCAAAGGCCGCGGAGATCCTCAACGCCGGCGAGAAGGTGGCGATGCTGATCGGGCAGGGCGCCCGGCATGCCCGTCCCGAGGTCGAGCAGGTCGCCGAACTCCTGGGCGCCGGCGTGGCGAAGGCGCTGCTGGGCAAGGACGCGCTGCCCGACACGCTGCCGTACGTGACCGGGTCGATCGGTCTGCTCGGGACCAGGCCGTCGTACGAGATGATGCGGGACTGCGACACCCTGCTCGTGGTGGGGTCCAGCTTCCCGTACACCCAGTTCCTGCCCGAGTTCGGGCAGGCCAGGGCTGTGCAGATCGACCTCGACCCGTCCATGGTGGGCCTGCGCTACCCGTTCGAGGTCAACCTCGTCGGGGACGCGGGCGGGACGCTGCGCCGGCTGATCCCGATGCTGGAGGCGAAGCAGGACCGGGCGTGGCGCAAGACGATCGAGGACAACGCCGCCCGCTGGTGGGAGGTCATGCAGCGCCGCGCCGAGGTGCCCGCGGACCCGGTCAACCCCGAGTACGTCGTCCACACCCTCGACGCGCTGCTGCCCGAGAACGCGATGGTGGCGGCGGACTCCGGGTCGGCGGCCAACTGGTACGCCCGCCACCTGCGGTTCCGCGGCGAGATGCGCGGTTCGCTGTCAGGGACGCTGGCGACGATGGGGCCGGGCGTGCCGTATGCGATCGGCGCGAAGTTCGCCCACCCCGACCGGCCTGCGATCGCGATCGTCGGTGACGGCGCGATGCAGATGAACGGCCTCGCCGAGCTGATCACCGCCGCGAAGTACTACCAGGAGTGGTCCGACCCGCGCCTGGTAATCGCGGTGCTGAACAACCACGACCTGAACCAGGTCACCTGGGAGATGCGCGCGATGCAGGGCGCACCGCAGTTCGAGCCCTCGCAGAGCCTGCCCGACGTCCGGTACGCCGACATCGCCCAGCTGCTCGGCCTGTACGGCAGGCGGGTCGAGCAGCCCGAGGACGTGGAGACGGCCTGGCGCCAGGCACTCGCCGCGGACCGGCCGTTCGTCATCGACTTCCGTACCGACCCGGCGGTGCCGCCGATCCCGCCGCACGCCACCTGGGACCAGATCAAGGCCGCCGCCCTGTCGGTCCTCAAGGGCGACAGCGACCGGCGATCGGTGGTCCAGCAGGGCGTGAGGGCGAAGATCCAGGAGTTCCTGCCCGGCAACGGAGGGAGCTGACCGGTGACCGGCAGCGAGCGTGTGGATCAGACCGCGCTCGAGCGGGCGCTGCGGGCCGAGGTGGACGGCGAGGTCCGCTTCGACGCGGGCAGCCGCGGGGCGTACGCGACCGACGGTTCCAACTACCGGCAGGTCCCGCTCGGCGTGGTGGTGCCGCGCACGGTGGAGGCTGGAGCAGCGGCGGAGTCCGTGAGCCCCCCGGGGAACGGGCGCCACGACAGCGCGCCCCGGACCGTCGGGTACGTATTCGGGGGATTCATCCCTTCTGGCGGGGGCAGGCGGTGGGCCAACGCAGCTTCGATGCTGTGCCGACCCAGAACCGGAGGCTCGACATGAGTGCCAGCGACAAGATCGAGAACGCCGCGGACAAGGCCAAGGGCGCGGTCAAGGAAGGCGCCGGCAAGGCCACCGGCAACGAGCGTCTGAAGGCCGAGGGCAAGGCCGACCAGGCGAAGGGCGACATCAAGCAGGCAGGCGAGCACCTCAAGGACGCCCTGGACCACTGACCCCCCTCACGCCGTGCAGCGGTGGCCCCACGGGAAACGGCGGGGCCACCGCTGCACGTGCGTGGTCGACCCCCAGCCCCGCAACAGCGCGGCCTCCAGGCCTGCGACGCCACCACGAGGACTGCTCCACGGTTCGGACCCACGAGGCCAAGCCCACCCGTGACGGGACCGCGGTCTGCGACCAGGACGGGCTGCCCCGCACCCCGGCTCCCGCGGTGAACGCCGACTCGCCGGACCGACCCGACCGGCGAGGTTACGGTGGCGTACGGCCGTGCGGGCGCCGCCGAGGCGGCCTGGACGGGAAACCGGGGGAGGAGCACGGACTGGTCCGGGAGAACCGTCGGGTGGCGACGGCCGGGTGTGGATCCGCCGAACCGGGTTACCCGTCAGTCGTGAAGACGACTGGCGACTGCGTGAATGCACGGGGAATCAGCGTGCACGGGCCCCGGGGCCCGGTGTTCGAGAACGTCGACCTCGACGTGCCCGCCGGCGGCCTGCTGGTCGCCCACGGCCCGGCAGGGTCGGGCCGTACGGCACTCCTGCTGGCGCTGGCCGCACGGATGCGGCTGACCACCGGGGTGGTGCGGGTGGGCGGAGCCACCGCGCCCGGGCGCGGTGCGCACCGGATCCGCCGACGGGTCGCCATCGCCAGGGCCGACGCCGCGCTCGAGCTGGAAGGGCGGCTGAGCGTTGCCGAGTTGGTGGCCGAGCGCCGCTGGACCGACCGCGCGGTCACGGTGCGCGGCGTGGTGACGGCGGCCCGCCTGCTGGGCCTGCGGCTACGCGGCTCGACCC
This sequence comes from Kitasatospora sp. NBC_01302, assembly GCF_035976515.1. Classification (NCBI taxonomy): domain Bacteria; kingdom Bacillati; phylum Actinomycetota; class Actinomycetes; order Kitasatosporales; family Streptomycetaceae; genus Kitasatospora; species Kitasatospora sp. NBC_01302. The sequence goes on along the minus strand of NZ_CP108404.1, from coordinate 108,246 downwards.
TGGCCGAGGACTTGGATCCACTGGAGGCACTGCTGTTCGCAACGGCCCTCGCGTTGGCCGCCGGGCCCGCGGCACTGGTGGTGGACAACGTCGGCCGGGGCTGTCCCGATCCGGACCGCCACCGCGCCTGGCAGGCGCTGCAGGCCGTGTGCGCCACCGGGTGCACGGTGCTCTCCTCGGCCACCCAACCGCCGGAGGACCCCGCACCGGGCACCGTTCTGCTCGACCTGCCCCGGCGCAGTGCGACGCGACTGCCCGCCCCGCGCCCGGCCCGCCGCCCCCGCGATCTGGCGGCCCGCGGATGACCGCGCTCAGGCTGGCCTTCCTGGAACTGCGCCGCTTCCGCGGACCGTTGCGCCGCCTGGTGCCGCTGGTCCTCTGCCTGGTCCCGCTGCTGTACGGCGCGATGTACCTGTGGGCCAACTGGGACCCGTACGGCAAGACCGACCGGATCCCGGTGGCCGTGGTCAATCTGGACCACCCCGCGACGAGTTCCCGCGGCCAGGTGGTCGATGCGGGAGACGAGCTGGTGCAGCAGCTCAAGGCCTCCGGAACCTTCGCCTGGCGCTTCGTCGACCGGCCCACCGCCGCCGCCGGACTGCGCTCGGGCCGGTACGCCTTCACCATCGAGATCCCCACCGATTTCAGTACCCGGCTGGCCAGCGCGGGCGATTCCCAGCCTCAACCGGCCGGCTTGCGGATGGAACTCGACGACGCCAACAACTACATCGCCGGTGTGATGACCGAGACCGTCCAGTCCAAACTGGAGGCGCAGATCGACGCGGCCACCCACCAGGCCTACGTCCGCAGCCTCTACGGCCAACTGTCCGAGGTCCGGCAAAAGTTGACCACCGCCTCGACAGCCGCCCACCAGCTGGCCGGCGCCACCACCACGGCCCAGCAGGGCAGCTCGGCCCTCGCCGCCGCCGGCAGCACCACCGGCACCGCGGCGGGCCAGGTGGCCACCGGCAGTCAGCAGATCAGCCAGGCCATCAGCCAGGTCGACACTGCGGTCACCACACTGAACTCTGCTGCCACCGGCCAACTCCCCACCGTCGCCGCCTCCCTGGCGACCGCCGCCCAACTCGCCGAACAGGGCACCGGCGCGGTGCACACCGGGACCAGCCAGATCCACCGCACGACCTCGCAAGCCGTCGCCGACCTCCAGCAGTTCGCCACCGCCAACCCCCAACTCGCCCAGGACCCGGGCTTCCAGAAGGTCCTGGACGGCATCCGGCAGGCCGACGCCACCGCCGGGCAGGTGGACGGCCAGGCAGCGGCCACCGCGGACGCGGCACCGCAGGCGGTGACGGACGCCCAGCAACTCCAGAGCCAGGTCGCCACCCTCCAGCAGCGCATCGCCGCCCTCAACACCCCCCTGCGCCTGGTCGACTCCGGCAGTCGGAGCGTGGCCGCCGGTGCCGCCACCCTCACCACCGGCCTGAACAGCGCGCAACAGGCGGCGGATGCGGCCAAGAGCGCGGCCGACCAGGCCAACAGCGGCGCCACCCAGCTCTCGCAGACCGTCGACGCCGGCCTCGCCGACATCCCCGACCTCGACGACCAGCAGATCTCCGCCGCCTCCCAGGTGCTCGGCACGCCCGTCCACATCGACCGCGAGAACCTGCACCCCGCCGGGGTCTACGGGCGCGGCATGGCACCGTTCTTCTTCGGCATCGCCCTGTGGGTGTTCGGCCTCTTCGCCTACCTGCTGCTCCGGCCGACCAACCGCCGTGCACTGGCGGGACCGGCCCGCGCCCGCAGCATCGCGCTGGCGGGCTGGCTGCCGGCAGCCGCCCTGGGGGCGGTGGCCGCCCTGGTCCTCTACGGCGTGGTCGACCTGGCGCTCGGCCTCCATCCGCTCCACCCGCTGGCCACGATCGCCCTGCTGGTCCTCGCGGTGGGCTCCTTCGTGACGATCGACCACTTCCTGCGCACCACACTGGGGATCGCGGGCGACGTCCTCTCCCTGGTCCTGCTCATCCTCCAGCTCACCGCCTCGGGCGGTCTCTATCCGGTGGCCACCACGCCCGCCTTCTTCCAGGCACTGCACCCGCTGCTGCCGATGACCTACCTCATCGACGGCCTGCGGGTGACCGTCTCCGGTGGCCTGACCTCGCACCTGGTGCGCGACGCCGCCGTCCTGGCCGCCTGCGGTGTCGCCTTCCTCGCCCTCACCACCCTGGTGACCCGCCGCCGGCGCCTGTGGACCATGGCCCGCCTCCACCCGGACATCGAGCTGTGACCACGCCCCAACCGGCACCGGCGTGTCGATGCAGAGTGGCGCCTCGCGCCGGCGCGTCACCCGGGCGATGCGGCGGGCCGGGCCTCCGGGACGCCCCTACCAGGACAGCCCACAGTCCTGGATGACCGCCGAAGGCGCTCCGCCGCCGCTTGCCGCCACCCCGCCGGGCACCTCCCAGGGTCGGCCGGCCTCCTCGCTCATCGGTCCGGGCGACATGCGGCACGGCTGACCGGCCCGGGGCCCGGGGTGTCTGGCCAGGGTGGCGCTGCCGGCGTCCAGCAGCTCCAGGAGGCCGGTCCGGTGAAGATGCGCGATGCCTTCGAGAGGGTCCGGGTGGCGCAGCAGGGCGCTCACCCGTTCGGCCCAGTCCGTCGCACGGCCGACGAGGTCGTCGATCTCACCGTTCTTCTCACCGGTCTCCTGCCACGGGCGACTGCGGCGCTGAAGGGCTCGCCTCGGGCTGTGGTGCTGTCGCCGGATGCTCGAAGGATCTTCGGATTAGCGTGATGGTCAAGCGCTGCCTGGGGTAGCCGCCGTTCAGAAGTCAGGGAGACGTTTGGAGAGGAGCAGGTTCGATGACCGAGTACGGCTACTTCCTGTCGTGTGAGGAGTTCACCCCGGCGGAGCTGATCGACCAGGCCCGGCGGGCGCAGCAGGCGGGGTTCACCCGGCTGGCGATCTCCGACCACTTCCATCCGTGGAACGACGCGCAGGGCAACAGCGCGTTCGTGTGGTCGATGATCGGTGCGCTGTCGCAGGCCGTGAGCCTGCCGGTCACCACCCTGGTGACCTGTCCGACGGTGCGGCTGCACCCGGCGGTCACCGCACAGGCCGCCGCCACCTCCAGCGTCCTGCTCGGCGGACGCTTCGCCCTGGGCGTCGGCTCCGGGGAGGCACTGAACGAGCACATTCACGGCGACCGCTGGCCCTCCTTCGAGCTGCGGGCGGAGATGCTGGAAGAGGCGGTCGAGGTGATGCGCGAGCTGTTCACCGGCCGCCTGGTCAGCCACCACGGCCGGCACTACACCGTCGACAACGCCCGTCTGTACACCGCGCCCGAGCAGCCGCTGCCGGTCCTGGTGTCCGGATTCGGGCCGAAGGCCGCCGGGCTGGCCGGGCGGATCGGGGACGGCTTCGTCACCATGACCCCGGACGCCGACCTGGTGGGCGCCTTCCGGGAGGGCGGCGGCACCGGCAAGAGGGTCGTGGGCGGGGTGAAGGTGTGCTGGAGCAGCAACCGGGACCAGGCCGTCGACGTCGTGCACCGCCTGTGGCCGACCGAGCTGCTGCCCGGGGAGCTCGCCCAGATCCTGCCGACCCCGGCCCACTTCGAGCAGGCCAGCCGGCTCGTCACCCGCGACATGGTGGCCGAGGCCGTCACCTGCGGCGACAAGGTGGAGGAGCACGTCGAGACGGTGCGCGCCTATGCGCGAGCCGGCTTCGACGAGGTGTACGTCGGACAGATCGGGCCGGATCAGGAGGTGTTCTTCGACGCCTACCGCGAACTGGTCCTGCCGGCCCTGCGGTCCTGACCAGGCCGAGGAGCCGGTCACCGCCGATCCCGATCGCTGCGTGGCTGCGGGCCATCGCTGGGAAGCGCCCGACGGTGAGTGAGCCCGCCAGGCCCGGTGCCGGTGCGGAGGGCCACCGCCGGTGCGTCGCCAAGGCGTTCACACGGATGGCGGCCTGCGGGGAGCTGGACCTGCCGCTGCCCGGCGCGGGGGCGGACCCGTGCCCGTCGGGAGGCGCTCACCCGCTGGGCTCAGTGGGACCTGTCTCTGACCCGGCTTGCCGAGGGCCACACGGACGCCGTCGCGATTCTCGCCGAACTCGACGCCCCGAACGGAGAATTCCTGCCCTCAGGTGCGGACAGCGCCCGCTGGGGGGTGTGGGCGGCCGAACCGCCCGGCTGCACCCTGGAGGCACGCCGGGTACCGGGCGGACCGCGGATCGCGCCACGAGATGCGGCGGGCGCCGTCTCGCTGCCCGTTCCGGTGCCCGCACACCGAGCCGGCCCGAACACGGGATGTATTCGGGCCGGACGGTTGCCATGCTGGGGGCCGTCGCTCCCACGGCCCGCCGCGTTGGTCAGTCCTCCGTCTCGCCAGGTGCGCTCAGCGCCTTGGCGATTCGCCTTCCTGCTCCGACGGCCACGTTGACGCAGGTGACAGCGGCCAGAGCGGCGAGGAGGTAGGACTGCCGCAGCAGGGCGAGGACGGTCAGCGCGAGGCTGACGGCGGCCATGCCGACGCAGAGGGCAGCCACGAGCTGCTCACGGTGCTCCCTGAGTCTCAGCATCGTTCGGGCCAGATCAGCGGGAAGCAGACGGATTTGGGGTTGTCGCGCCCGCCATGACGAGGGCCACGACCGCGGCTGTGGACCTGCGTGATCTGCCGAGCCTGGTTGCCGTGGGCGGGAGGGCTGCCGATGAGCTGCGCCAGCTCTCTCGCGCTCTGCCAAGTGGGCCGTCTCTGGGAGGAACACGTCCTGGACGACGGTGAACAGCCACTCCTGGCCGAGGACGGAGCCGAAACGGAGATCTGACGCTGTCGCAGTTCCTCCCGATAGCTTCTCGACGGTTTCCCGACAGCGTCAAGCCCCGGCGTCGTCGCGGCGGCGCCGGACCGTCGTGGCCGAGCGGGAGGGCTGGGCCCGCATGTGGTCGCGGACCCGCGCCATGATCTCGGCCAGCTGCGGCAGGTCGTCGCCGGTCAGCGAATCGAAGAGCAGGCGGCGGGCCAGTTCCACGTACGGGGGCAGGACCTGGTCCAGCAGCGCGCGGCCGGCGTCGGTGAGGGTGACGGCGGTCGCGCGGTCGTCGTCCGGGTCCGGGCCGCGGGTGATCAGCCCGGCCTTCTCCAGCAGCCCGGCCTGATAGGTGATCCCGCTGCGGCTGTAGACCACGCCGTCCGCCATCTGGGTCATGGTCTGCGTCCCGCCCGCGTCGCGCAGCCGGACCAGGAGCTGGAACTGCACGAAACTGATGCCGGCGATCTCCCGCTCGCCAGTACCCGCGGCGACGCCACGCATACGGACCTGGTCGTGCGAGGCGGGCTCGCGCACATGGGAGAACCCGGTGCCGGGCCGATCGCCTTCGCGTGGTTCGATCAGGCGCTGGCGTCCCGGTCCTGAGACGACGGCAGCCACGTTCCCCACGCGGTGATCGCCCTGACAGGCACGCACGATCTGACACCACTTGGCTTGATGTTCAAGGTTCAAGCTCAGCCGGTGGCCAGCCGGTCCGAAGACCAGCCGGCCGCCGTCATACCCACGGCAGCGCACGGCCCGCACCGCCGCACCCGCACCCGCATCGCTCGCGTCAGACAGTGCCCTGGTAATACCTGGGTTCCGACAAGTTCTGGACAAGGATTGGAACATGACCCTCATCGCCATCGAAGAGCACTGGCTCACCCCCGATCTGACCGCCGCCCTCAAAGCTGTGCCGCGCCCGGACGAAAGTCTCGTCCTCAACGAGATGGGCGATAACCTTCAGCGCCTGGAAGACCTGGGCGCCGGGCGGATCGCCGCCATGGACGCCCAGGGGATCGACGTGTCGGTTCTCGCTCTGACGCCTCCCGGCACCCAGCCGTTGCCCCCAGAGCAGGCCGTGCGGCTCAGCCGTGCCGCGAACGACCTGGCCGCCGCGGCTGTGGCCGGCCACCCGAGGCGGTTCCGCGCGCTGTCGACGTTGCCCATGTCCGCACCGGAGCACGTCGCCGACGAGCTCGCCCGGGCCGCGGGAGCCGGGCATGTCGGCACCATGGTCTACGGCCGCTCCGGCGACCGCTTCCTGGACGACCCGGCGTACGAGGACTTCTTCGCCGCCGCGGCGGAGCTGGGACAGCCGGTGTTCATCCACCCGCAGATCCCCTCCGACGCGCTGCGTGACGCCTCCTACCGCGGCTTCGACGCTATGACCGATCTGGCGCTGGCCACGTTCGGCTGGGGCTGGCACATGGACGCCGGCACCGCGGCGCTGCGCCTGATCCTGCGCGGCACGTTCGACCGGCACCCGAAGCTCCAGGTGGTGCTCGGGCACTGGGGCGAGATGCTGCTGTTCTGGCTGGACCGGGCCAACAGCCTGTCTCGCATCGCCGGCCTCCAGCGTTCGGTGTCGGACTACATCCGGTCGAACTTCTACATCACCGCCTCCGGCATGCTGAACCCGGCGCTGTTGCGGCACGCCCTGACGGTCACCACTGTCGACCGGCTGATCTTCTCGACTGACTACCCGTTCCAGCGCCCGACCCACGACGACATCACCGCCTTCGTCGGACACTTCACCTCGGAGGAGGACCGGCGGAAGTTCAGCTGCGGCAACGCGGCGGCGCTTTACGGCATCGAGCTCTGATCAACCTCAGGCAAGGTCCGCGGCAGGCAAGGACCGTGACAGCCTGAAGTGCCCCATGATGTCGGTACTGATCGCCTGCCGTCGCTGGGCCGTTCGCCGGCTTCGGGTGTCATCGGCATCTGCCCGCACCGGGACCGCACGCGATCAGCGTTCCGTCTCCTGGCGCTGACGGGCGGCCGTTCGGCGCAGCACGACCTGGGGCAGGACCAGCCAGGCGGTGGTGAACCAGAGCAGGACGGCGGCGCTGAGGATCCACGCCACCGTCGCGTTGCCGGTGGCGGTGCGCAGCAGGAGCAGGAGCGCGGCGGCGATGGTCAGGGCCAGGGTGACGAGGCCGGTGGCGATGAGCCGGCCGGCGACGTGGACCAGTTCCGGTTTCATGCCGTGGCCGGCGAGGAAGCGGTGGAAGGCGACGGGTGCCACGAGCGCGCCGGTGGCGATGGCGCCCAGGACGACGGTGGCGTCGTAGAGGTTCTTGTCGAAGTCGGGCAGGCTCGCGAACCGGGGGGTGAAGGCGACGCTGAGGAGGAAGCCGAAGAGGATCTGTGCGCCGGTCTGGCACACGCGTACCTCTTGGAGCATTTCGCTCCACAGCCGGTCCGCCCGTTCCTGAGGTGTCTCCTGCCGGCCGGTCCCGGCCGCGTCTTCGCCGCTGGCCTGTGCCACCGTGCGCCTCCCTCGTCCTGTGCCACCCCGACAGCCCGACTCGCTCTATGCGGGGTGTCCGGCGTCGATGTCCTTGGCGTCGTGGAACGTCAGCGGCCTGCCGTTCGATGCGGTCGCGGTGTCGAGAGGTTCGAGGAGGAGGCCCAGGTGGTCGCCCCAGTCGGCCCGGTCCAGCACACGGCCGGCGAACCAGGCCATGGCGCCCGCCAGTACCGGAACTCCGTACGGACCGGCCTCCCACGACGTGGCCGCGAACTTGTCGACCTCGTCGCCCGTACGGCCGCCGAAGAGCTCGGCGAGCTCGTGTCGGTCTCCCGGGAGCAGGTGGACCACCAGCACCTGCGAGCGTGATGCGACGGCGTGGGTGCGGTTCGCCTTGGAGATCCACACAGCGAACCGGGGTGGCTCGATCGAGCACTGGCCGGCGAAGCCGACCAGGCACCCCGCGCGCTCCTGTCCGGCCGCCGCGGTGACGACGTACACCGGGTAGTCCAACAAGGCGGTGAAGGATTCGAATCGACCCATGATGCTGTTTCTTCCCTCGGATCTGGCAGCTATGGCCGGGGGCTCCGAAGCCCGTCGCCGGCTGCGGGGGACGGGTGGAGGGCGCGTCGCTGGAAGCCGCCGTGCCTACGGTGTGCGGGCCTCTGCCGTCGCCCTGCACGCCCCCGGTGGACAACCCGGCCGGCGGCTCTCCTCTCGACCCGATGCCAGGACGCGGATCGGCGAGCGGCCCTGGCTCCTCACGGCCGGTCGTCGTGGAGACCGCAGAGCCAGGCGAGCGCCTGGTAGGAGCCGAGGACGTAGCCGGCGTCGGTGCCATCGCGCAGGGCCGTGCGCAGCTTCACGGCGGCGCTCCGGCACTCGGCGAGGAGTTGATGGCGGCAGGGCCCCAAGGTCCCGGGTGACGGGACAGCGGTCAGGGGTGCTTCGGGCTGGGCTCCGGTGGCCCACTGGTAGGACGCCAGCACGCCGTGCTCGAAACCGGTGCACGGCGAAGGCCGCCGGCTGACCCCCTTGATCGCCTCGAACACCTCGTCCTGCCCGTGCGCCCCTACGGCGGGCGCAGTCGTCTCGTCTGTGGTCATGTCAGCAAAGTACGTCCGCGAGCCATCGGCCGCCTCCCCGCCCGGCCGGGCCCCGCGCGCCCCGCCCATGTCAGGCAACCGTGATCAGGCGACCGTGCCGGACGGCACCCGCCAGCGGCGCAGGCACCATGGAGGAGGACCTCCACGCCGTGCACCCCCGGCAACCGCTGCCCGCCCCGGCCCCGCGGTGCTGCGGGCCATTCCCTCAGTGTGCCAGTAGTTGGTGTCGAGCAGTGTGCCGTCGACATCGAACAGCGCTGCGGCCGGCATCACAACCTCCCTCACTCACTCACGCCCGGGACCGGGGATCCCCATCGGTTCGACGCTACGACTCGCCCCGGCGCCCCGCACGGCCACCCGTTTGCCGTACCGGATCGCGGACAGGCGGACGGCATGGACGATCGGGAAACCACACCACGCACCGTCGTGATCACCGGGGCCAGCGGCGGCATCGGCCGCGCCTGCGCGGTCGCGTTCGCCGCCCGCGGGGACCGGCTCGCACTGATCGCCCGGGGCCGGGCCGGCCTGGAGGGGGCGGTGCACGAGGCCGAGCGGGCAGGCGCCGCCAAGGTGATCGCCATCGAGACGGACGTCGCCGACGCCCAAGCGGTGGAGGCCGCCGCCGAGCAGGCCGAGGCGCAGCTCGGGCCGATCGACGTGTGGGTCAACGACGCGTTCGCCTCCGTCTTCGCGCCCTTCACCGAGATCGCCCCCGAGGAGTTCCGGCGCGTCACCGAGGCCGCCTACCTCGGCTACGTGTACGGCACCCGCGCCGCCCTGAAGCGGATGCTGCCGCGCGACGCGGGTGTGATCGTGCAGGTCGGTTCGGCGATCGCCTACCGCGGCATCCCGCTGCAGAGCGCGTACAGCGGCGCCAAGCACGCGATCCAGGGCTTCAACGAGGCGCTGCGCTGTGAACTCCTGGCCTCCGGCACCGGGGTGCGCACCACGATGGTGCAGATGCCGGCGGTCAACACCCCGCAGTTCGACCGGGTCCGCTCCCGCCTGCCCGAGCGGGCGCAGCCGGTACCGCCGATCTACCAGCCCGAGGTCGCCGCCCGCGCCGTGCTGCACGCGGCCGGTCGTCCCCGCCGGCGCGAGTACTGGGTCGGCGCCAGCACGGTGGCGACCCTGGTGGCGAACGCGATCGTGCCCGGGCTGCTGGACCGCTACCTGGCCAGGACGGGGTTCGACTCCCAGCAGGACGGCCACCGGCGCCGCGTCGGCGAGCCGGACGACCTGTTCGAACCGGTGGACGCCGGAAAGGACTTCGGGGCGCACGGCCGCTTCGACGACCGGGCCCACGCGCGAAGCCTGCAGCAGCAGGCGGCGCACGCGCCCGCCGCCGTCGCCGCCGGGCTGCGGCGGGCCGCCGGACGGGTGGGAGCGGGTTTGCCCGCCGCCGCGACCGGGTTTCTTACACGGATGCGGGGCAGAGGAGCCCTGCTGTCGTCGGAAAGGAGGGCGTGACGTGCCCAGCGGATCGAGCCCCAAGCGGGAGCGGCAGTACGAGCACATCAAGGACAGCGCACTGGACCGCGGTGCGAGCGAGAAGCGCGCGAAGGAGATCGCCGCCCGCACGGTGAACAAGGAACGCGCCCGGCACGGTGAATCGAAGACCGCCAGCCGCAGCTCGCTGCAGGACATCTCGTCCTCCCGGCGTGGCGGCCAGCGCTCGCACAGCGGCGCCCAGGGCCCCACGAAGGACCAGCTGTACAACGAGGCCAAGCAGCGCAACATCCACGGCCGCTCGAAGATGAACAAGAAGGAACTCGAAGATGCCCTCGGCCGATAGGAGCCCCACCATCATGGGCACCGTTCCCGTGCCGCCCGACCCTGATACCAGCCCGGTCCCGCCGCCCCAGCCCCCGCAACCGCCGCTACCGCCGGAACCCGTGAGGCCCCCGGGCCCGCCCGCGCCGGTGGAGCCGCCGGTGCCACCGGACCCGCCGGCGCCACCCGGCTCACCCGTACCACCGCCCGAGCCGTACCGCCCGCCCGAGCCCGGCCCGGAGCCGGCGGCCCTACCGCAGCCGGGCAGCCCCCGCCCGCCGGAGCCGCCCGACTGAACCCGGGCCGCGGCGACGCAGGCCGGTGACGCCTGGACGCGCCAGCCGTCGCCGGGCTTGGGCTGGCGGCGCGGGCGTCGACGCCGACCGCCCGTCGCCGGGCCCGGAGCGACCAAGGCGGGTGTGCCCCAGCCGTCCCGGGCCCGGCGACGATGCTGTCTCGAGGTGTGCAGCCGACCGGTGTTCACCAGTAGTGGCGGCGACCACCGACCTCGTGGCCCACTGCGCCCATGACCCACAGAAGTAGGCCGATGAGGGCCAGGACGATGCCGATGGTCCACAGGATGGAAATACCGGTGACGAATCCGATGACGAGGAGGATGACTCCGAGAGCGATCATGATGAACTCCGTTGTTGGCTCCCCCCGCCGATGCACTTCTCCGCCGGTGCGGAGAAGGATTCACTCCCTTCGCTGCCGGACCTGACTGCGCGCGGACCGCTTGCAGGCACTCGCGCTCGCGGCATGACGCGCGAACGCCCCGCTCCGCCCCGCCGCTCTTGCCATCGGGCGGCTCGACTACGGCCGATCAGTCGGCCGGGGGTTGCTGCGGCCGCCCGCCAGCATCCTGCTCAGGGGCAGGACGGTCGGCTCCAGCCTGGTCGTGCCGGGCGTGCTCGATGTGTTCCTCGTTCTTCTCGTCGACCTCGTCCTTGAGATGCGAGAGGTCCTTGGACTTCCGGTGGGCTTGCTCACGGTCGAACTCCGTCAACGGACTTGCCTTCCTGCGTCGCCGGTGGATACCTGCCGGGGCCGGGGCGTCAGTCGGGCCATGCGCCGGTCAGGCGATGGGTTCCGACCGCGCCACTGCGGTCGATCGCGGCCCTGACCAGAGCGAACACCGCCCCCTGCAGGGCGGCGGCGGTCAGGACTTCCTTCCAGGTGCGGTCCTGGTCAGTGGCTTGGGGTGCTTCCGCCTCATGTCCGAGCAGAGCCCACAGGCGCTTGAAGACCGCACCCGCGATGACCCCACCGAGGGCGCCGAACAGCAATCCGAGCGGCTTGTAAAAGATCTTCACCATAACGATCTCCCGGTACATGCGACCGCCGTGAGGACGCGGCTGCCTGGCGTCTGTCCGAAAATGGCGCGGCCAACCGCCGCCAGGGACGCAGGTTGCCTGGGGGATCAGATGGCGGGCAGGTCGGTGAGGTCGTCCACGTGCTCTTCCGCCCCGGATTAGCGTGCGCTGCGCACGCATATGGTGATAGGGTCAATGTGAAGCGTGCGCAGCGCACGCAGTTGCTGCGACGGCACGAAGTACGCCGACCGGACCATCGGCACCGCCCGCTGACCTCCGCCACTCCCCGCCGCCACACCCCGCCGTCATGGCCGGCAGCCAGGGCATCGCGGCCGCGCAAGGCCTGACGGGTCTGGCTGGCACTGCCACAACGCCGGGCCATCAGAATGTCTACGGCGAGTAAGCCTGGCCTATCGGCGGTCAACTCCCCTCCGCCACAGGTCAACCAGGCGGAGTGGGGTTGTCTCCGGCAGCGTTTGCCGAGCGGCATTCGCAGTCCCGCGTACCGGGCCCCAGGATCGGGCCGCTCCCCGCGGTCGGCCGGATCAGCTCGGCGTTGAACTTGGCTCCGATCAGGAGCACCAGGTTGCAGATCCACAGCCAGACGAGGAACACCACCAGGCCCGCAAGCGAGCCGTACAGGCGGCGGTACGTTCCCGTCTGAGATGCGTACAGAGCGAATCCGGCCGACGATGCCAGCCACAGGCCCACCGCCAACGCGCCGCCCGGCGCCATGCGCCGTACCGGCCTCGAGACTGCCGGGCCCGAGCGGTACAGGACCAGTACCAGCGTGACGGCGATGATCAGGAGAACCGGCCACCGCAGGGCATCCCAGACAGCAATCGGAGCGTTCCCCCACTCGAACAGCCGGCCCACCCGGCGGGCCAGAGTCCCGGTGAACACCAGGGCCAGCGCGCTGACCACCAGCAACAGCACCAGCACCAACGCCGTGAGGACGATCCGTGGAGCCGTTCGTCGAACGGGTCGGGCACTGTCCAATCCCTCTATGGCGTACAGAGCTCGACGGAAGACCCCGAGGTAGCTGGATCCCGACCACAGGGCCCCGGCCGTGCCGAAGAAGGTCAGCAGCCAGGCGGCCGACCGTTGCTGGGCCATCTCCTGCAGAGCGCTGCTCAGCAGCTCCCGCGACTGGACCGGCGCGGCCCCCGCGATGTGCCCGATCACGCCGGCAGTGGACGCCGGCTGGGACAGACCGAATACCGACAGGACGACGAGGAGCACCGGAAAAAGGGCCAACACGGTGTAGTACGTCAGCGCGGCTGCCCAGTCGGTGAGGTTCTCCTCCCACACAGCTACCGGTGTACGTCGCAATGCCGCCCAGTAGACGGCGGGCCAGGCGGGGGCCTCGCGGGCAGCAGACGCGGAGGCGTCTTCGCCCGGACCGTCGATCCCCGCGACCACCCCCCGCTCCGCCGCCTTCCCGCTGAGCCCGCCGACGGCGTGCGCCATGGGCTTTGGTCGTCGGTCCCACAAAGCAACTCACATCCCAGCGGTAGAGCCATCGGGCGGCAACGGACCAGCGCACGGGGTGTTTTTGGTGGCGGCATCAGAGTTGCCGCGCGTCATCCGGGCCGGTCCTGGCCCCTGCCCATCCGCGCGTGCTGCGACTCAGAACGTGAGGCCGCCGTAAAACGGGCTGTAGTAGCTGCCGTACGCTTCCCGGGACCCGGCGTCGGTGTCCTGGTGCTTGTCCTTGTCGAACTCCGGGCCGTTCTTGATCTCGTCCTTCGTCCGGTCCACGTAGATCCTCTTGTCCTCCTGGTCGACCCGCACGACGGTTCCGGCGGGCAGCAGGACGTGCTTGCCGAAGATCCACGGGCCGGTGTCGACGACGAGGTACTGGGAACCGACCTCGTCGGAGTGCTTGTCGACCTTGCCGATCGGCCCGTCGGTCGCCTCGACGTGGAAGTCCACCAGGTCGGTGCCGGGGACCTGGCCGGAGGTCGAGCGGAACTCCCAGATGTCGATGCTGCTCATGCTTGTTCCCCTTCTCATAGGTGCCCACCGAGCTGTTCTCGGCCGACGCGTCCTTGGCTGCCCCGAATGCCGCGCCTCACACCTGACGGGTCGTGAGCCGTTGCGTTGCCGGTCAGCTGGCGGGGACGGGCACAGCCGACCGGGGGATTGAACGCCGCGCCACGACGGACGTGTCACCCTCGTCCGGCCGCCCCAACCGCCCCAACCGCCTCAACCGCGCCATCCGCGCCATCCGCGCCATCCGCGCCAACCGCGCCAACCGCGCCGACGCGAGCGGCCCGCGGATCAGCAGCGGACCCACTCTCGGCACGAGGAGCAGCGCAGTGCGGGAGAAGGCGCCGAACGGGCTTCCGAGTGTTTGGCGCCGTCAAGAACGGTCAGGTGCTTGTACAACCTCAGGTGCCTGTACAACCGGTGTCCCGGTCCGTGTGCCGGGCGCCGCAATGGTCGCCGACCCGACGGGAGAACAGCATGCCCATCAATCCCGGCCCCCCGGAACCAGGGCCCGAGCGCACTGCCGACGACGAACCGCACGTCAACCCTGGTCCCCCCGAGCTGCAGCCGACGGACAGCGGCGACCGGCGGAACCGCAACCCGGGGCCGCCCGAACGCCGTTCGCACGATTCGGCCCAAGGCCCGGACGCCGGCCCCCCGCACGCCAACCCGGGGCCGGCCTGAGTGCGGCTGCTCGGGAAAGGGCCGGTCCCACAGAGTCGGCGCCGTCCTCCGTCGGCCGGTAGAACGTTCACAGGATCCCTTGAATGACCGCATACCTCCTGGCTGTACTGTTCCTCGCGCTCTTCGGTCTCCGTGTCCGTCGCGACCGGCGCCGCTTCGGCAACGGGGTTCTCCTCGGCCTCGCGTTCGCGCTCCTGACCGTCGGCCTGCTGGGCGAACTCGACCGGCTCCCGACCGCCCTGACGCGCATGGCAAGCGGCGCGCTTCCGGTCGTCGCCACGGTGGCCAGCGTGGTGACCGCGACGATCCTGGTGGCCAACGGCATCACGGTGATCCGCAAGGAGGGCGGCCAGCCGGCCAATCTGCTCTCGTTGTTGGCCGGCGTGGGCGTCTTCACCCTCATCGCTCTGGTTCTGGTTGCCGTACGAGCCCACAGCCGTCCACTGCACATTGCCACGGCAGCCGTGCTGCTGCCGGTCGGCTACCTCTCGTTCCTCCTGCTGTGCTTCGTGGGCTACTCCCTCCTCTACGGACGGCTGACCGTCCGTCGCTCGGTCGACTTCGTGGTCGTCCTGGGCTCGGGGCTGATCAACGGCTCCGAGGTACCGCCGTTGCTGGCCAGCCGACTTGACCGCGGACTCGCCGTCCACCGGTCGCAGAGCGCGCGCACAAGCTCGCCGACGATGGTCGTCTCCGGTGGCAAAGGGTCTGACGAGCGGAGGCCGGAGTCGCAGGCGATGGCCGACTATCTGATCTCACGAGGAGTGCCGCTCAAGCAGATCGTGCAGGAGGACCGGTCGACCAGCACGGAGGAGAACCTGGAGTTCAGCCGGTCCCTGATGGAACAGGTCCGGCCGGGTTACCGGTGCGTGATCGTCACCAACAACTTCCACGTGCTGCGGTCAGCACTGACCGCCCGTAGAGCAGGCGTGCGCGGTCAGGTCCTCGGCGCGCCCACGGCGGCGTACTACTGGCCCAGCGCGATGCTCCGCGAGTTCGCGGCCGTCATCCTGTCGTACCGGATGGTCAACGTCGGCATGTGTGCGCTGCTCGTCCTGCTCGGCGCGGCAGACAGCTGGCGGGCCTGAGGCGCTCCCGGGCACGCGCGTCGGAACCAGGCGCGTGCCCGGGAGCGCCTCAGGCGGCGCCGAGCGCACTCACCGGTCCGGGGGTGTACCACGGCCAGTCGGCCAGGCGGGCCGGGACAGAACACAGTTCGCGTTCCGGCCGCTGATTCGATGATGCTGCCACCACCATGTAGGGAGAACACGTGCTGCACGAGAGCGACACCCGGCCCACCGACCAGCCCTCGGAGGATCTCGCCACACGGAAGCAGGCCCTGCGGCGGCGCCTGGAGCGGCTGATAGGAATCGCCGCGACCGAGGGCAACGAGCTCGTGCCGTTGCGCAACGGGGACGAGATCTTCCCCGCGATGCTCCAGGCCATTCACGAAGCCCAGTACACCGTGGACATGACGACGTTCGTCTACTGGCGCGGCGACATCGCCCACCACTTCGCCCACGCGCTGGCCAGCAAGGCACAGCAGGGCATCCGGGTGCGACTGCTTCTGGACGGCTTCGGCAGCCGCCTGATCGAACGGGACCTCCTGGACCTGATGGACGCCGCCGGCGTCCAGGTGGCCTGGTTCCGCAGGCCGGCCTGGCTCTCCCCGTTGAAGCAGAACCACCGCTGCCACCGCAAGGTCCTCGTCATCGACGCCCGAACGGCATTCACCGGCGGCGTCGGCATCGCCGAGGAATGGTGCGGCGACGCACGCAACCCGCAGGAGTGGCGCGACACCCACGTCCAGGTCCGCGGGCCGGCGGTGGACGGCATCGCAGCCGCCTTCGCCCAGAACTGGGCCGAATGCCGCGAGGACGCGCTCTACGACGCGGCGGACCGGTTCGGCGAACACGAACAGCCGGGCGACGCCGTCGTCCAGGTCGTCCGCGGGTCGGCCAGCGTGGGCTGGCAGGACATGCAGACCCTGCTACGCGTCGTCATCACCTCCGCCCAGGAGCGGCTGCGTCTCGCAACCGCCTACTTCGCCCCCGACCACTACTTCATCGACCTGCTCTGCACAGCGGCCTCCCGGGGCGTGCAGGTGGAGATCCTGCTGCCCGGGCCGCACACCGACAAGCGCGTGTGCCAGCTCGCCGGCGAGCGCTTCTTCGAGGAACTCACTGCGTGCGGCGTGAAGATCTGGCAGTTCCAGCCAACGATGATGCACGCGAAAGTACTGACCGTGGACGGTATCGCCACCCTGGTCGGGTCGACCAACTTCAACCGCCGTTCCCTCGACCACGACGAGGAGATCATGCTCGCCGCCGTCGACGAGAGGTTCACCGCGCGCCTGGACCAGCACTTCGACGAGGACCTCGCCCGCAGCGAACCCCTCGACCCGGCGCGCTGGCGTCGCCGCTCCGCAGGCCGACGCGTGCTCGAGGCCTCCACGGCACCGATCCGACATTTCCTGTAAAAGATCCCGCTGGTAGGGGCGCCGTCGCGAGCGCCGCGAGCCTCACCGGGCGGATGCACGACGTGGTCAAGTCCGGGAAGGTCCGCTACATCGGAGCCTCCTCCATGTACGCCTGGCAGTTCGCCAAGGCCCTGTACCTGGCTGACCTGAACGGCTGGACCCGGTTCGTGTCGATGCAGGACCACTACAACCTCATCCACCGGGAAGCAGAGCGGGAGATGCTCCCGCTCTGCGCCGGCCACGCGCAGCGGAACGTGCCCGTGGGCGCCGAAGAAGCTGACGTCCACCGACCGCTCCTGAGCTGGGTCGATTGGTTGACCTGACGGCCCTCCTGCCGTACTGATCCGTGTCGCGATCTGGCTGAAGCTGGGCATGCCGAGATCGATCACTTGGTGGTCGACGACGCCGGAAGTCCTTCGGGGGTTGACGTGAGGTCAGGCACAGGCGGAGTGAGGATCGCAGGGTCGGTCCGGCGAGGTGGAGGCCGCAGGTGCAGTCAGGGGGCACCTGGAAATAATCGGTTGCCAGTTGGCGATGGTGGTGGATGCAATGTCCGGCGTGATCATTTAGGTGCGCCCGCCACGGCGAGATGAGATGAACGCGTACCACCGGGCCTTGCCGCTCTGCGCACCGGGCGGACTGCACCGACTCGTCACAAGGGAGACGCCACGCATGAGTACGCCACCATCGCCGGCTGGGGCGGAGCGGACTGACGGATCGTCCATCCGGATCGGCGCTCTCGTTCCGCTGACTCGGCCCGGCTGGGTCGAGGCGGGCCAGCACTTGCTCGCCGGACTGGAGCTGGGCGTTCGCGAAGTCAACGAAGTCGGCGGGATCAGCGGAAGACCACTTGAGCTGGTGGTCCGAGACACCGCGGCTGATCCACAGAGGGCCGCGGCGGCCGTGGACGAATTGGCCGGCCTGGGGGTGGCCGCCTTGGCGGGGGAGTACCACAGCGTCGTCGCGCGCGCCGCTGCCGGCAGGGCCGACGCCCTCGGCCTGCCGTTCCTCTGCTCTTCAGCGGTTCTCGACGCGCTCACCGAACAGCCGACGGAATGGGTCGCGCGCCTCTCCCCGCCGCAGTCCCGCGGCTGGCAGGTCTACGCGGACTTCCTCCTCGGCGCGGGCCACCGTCGCATCGCCGTAGCGGCCCAGCCGAGTGTCTACTGGGCAACCGGTACCCGCATTGTGCGGGACCACCTCGCTGCACGCGGCGGCACCGTCGTCGAACTCGACATGAGTGCGCTCACCCCCGCGGACGTGTGCGACGAACTCGCCGACAATCGGGCGACGGCCCTTCTTCTGCTGGTCGGCCACCCGGATCCGGCAGTGCCGATCGTCAAGTCCGTCCGCGGCGACCAGCGCCTCGCCGAGATCTTGATCGGTGCTCCGGCCGGGCAACCGGAGTTCGCCGAATGGGCGACATCGCTGGGCGACGACGGCGCCGGGGTCCCGTTCTTGCGCTACTTGCCGCCCGAGGGCCTCAGCCCACTCGGTGCACGAGTCGAGAAGGCCCTGCGCGAGCAATTGGGCGAAGCGCCCTCCTTCGTCGCCTTCGAGGGCTACGACACGGTCATCGTCCTCGCCGATGTGCTGCGTTCTCACGGTGCGGACCGGGCACGCATCGCCGAATCCTGGCCGCGCGTCGTGGTCGTAGGCACCCGCGGGCAGATCCAGTTCTCCCGCGCGCCGGGCACCAGCGTCTGGCAATGGGCTGGGACGCCGATCCAAGTCGTTGATCGAGATCCGGCGGAACCCGATCGCTTCCGGATCCTTCACGCCGGCTGAGCCGAGGAGAGCACGGAGGTCCGACTTCCCGGATCTGTCCAAACTCGACTCGCCAAGGCGCTGGCCTGCCAGTTGCCCGCCGAGACCGGCGTGCCGCTGTCGCGCTGGACCTGCCCGGAGTTGGCTGCCGAGCTGACCGCGCGCGGGATCACCGACACCGCCTCCGCGTCCACGGTGCGCCGCTGGTTGCGCGAGGACGCGCTCAAGCCCCGGCAGTACCGGTCCTGGTTCGGCAACGGGACCGCAGCGGGGGAGGAGTGCTGGTGGATGGGCCGGGCCCGGCCCGTCGCCGAGACCTGAGCCATCTGCGTGTCAATCAGGCGGGCTCGTGTCGCCGGTACTTGTCGGTGCGTGCATGCGGAGCGCTCAGAGGGGTAGCCGAGCACTCATGGGACGGATCGCGGAACTCGACAGCAGGCTTTTCACGCGGGTGGCGCGCGCACGACTGCGCGGCGTCGATGTCTGGTTGCCCCGGCTGAGCCGGTCTGCGAACCACGGCGTCCTGTGGACGGCCTCGGCGGGGCTGCTGGCGGCCAGTGGTGACCGCGCCGCTCGCAGGGCCGCGCTGCGCGGCGTGGGATCGCTTCTCCTGGCCTCGGCGGCGGCCAACCTGGTGGCGAAGTCCGTCACGAGACGTCAACGGCCGCTGCTCAACGACGTACCACTGGTTCGCAGGCTCGCCCGGCAGCCCTTCACCACGTCCTTCCCGTCGGGGCACTCGGCGTCGGCCGCCGCCTTCGCCACCGGTCTCGCGCTGGAGTCACCGGCGCTGGGCGCGATCGCGGCGCCCGTGGCGGGCGCGGTGATGGCCTCCCGGGTCTACGTCGGCGCGCACTATCCCAGCGACGTGATCGCGGGGGCTGCCCTCGGCGCCTCGATGGCCGCACTCACGCTGCGCTGGTGGCCTCGTCGGGCCGACAGCCCGGCCAGCGCCGCACGGCCGGGCGTCGCCGTCCCGGCGCTACCACGTGGCGAAGGACTGAGTGTGGTGGTGAACAGCAGATCGGGCAGCTCGCTCCTGCCAGGCTTTGACGCCGACCCCGACGGCGTGGTCGCCGAGCTGCGCGAGCTGTTGCCGGCGGCCGACATCCGGGTGTGCGGCCACGAGGATGACCTGGCGAAGGTGATGGCCGAAGCCGCTGAAGGCTGCCGGGCGCTGGGCGTGTGTGGCGGGGACGGGACGGTCCACCTGGCCGCCTCGATGGCGTCCGAGCGGGGCCTGCCGCTGGCGGTGTTCCCCGGGGGCACCCTCAACCACTTCGCGGTCGACCTCGGGACGCACAGCCTGCGCTCGACGGCCGAGGCGGTTGAGGCCGGCAGCGGCGCCGCCGTGGACGTGGGCCGGGTATCCCTTTCCGGGGACAGCCACCTGTTCCTCAATACCTTCAGCCTGGGCGTCTATCCTGAACTCGTCTGCATCAGAGAGAAGTTGGAGAAGCGTCTCGGCAAGTGGCCGGCGTTGGCCGTGGCACTGGTCCGCGTGCTCGCCACTGCCGAGCCTGTCCGGATGGAGGTCGCGGGAGAGCCCCGACAGGTGTGGCTACTCTTCGCGGGCAACGGATCCTACGACCCGCCGGGCCTCGCCCCCAGCCACCGCAGCGCGCTGGACGAGGGGAAGCTCGACATCCGAGTGGTGGACGGCAGTCACCCGTTCGCCCGGACCAGGCTCGTCGCCGCCTTCCTCTCCGGCACTCTCGCCCGCTCCCGGGTCTACCGCGCGGCGCGACTGTCCGCACTCGACCTCACGAGTCTTCACGACATCACCCACATGTCACTGGACGGCGAGATCGTGGAGGCCCCCGACCGCTTGCGGCTGAGTAACGCCGCCAGGGGCCTGACCGTCTACCGACCCGAGCGACCCGCCATACCGTGACCCGGGACGGGGCCCGAACCGGGTCAGGATTCGCGAGGTCGTTCTACGAGCTTTGATCTGCACCCGGGCGATCTGTCGTACCAGGGGTGTGAGCTGACCGCCCTCCTGGTCGGCGGGGTTCTGCCCGATCGGGGGCCCGGCGGTCGTCGTGCCTCCAACGGCCGTGCTGGGCAACGTGCTGACCTCGGCGATCGCGGTCCTCGTCGGAGGCGCGCTGCCAGGCCTCGCCGGCGCGCTCGTCGCGGTGCCGGCCGCGGTCGCGCTCGGCCTGGTCCTTGACGAGTACGTCTTCCCCCGCACGGACAACGCCTGACCCGACGGGCCAGGCCCGGGCCGCTTCCGGGGTCTGCGGCGCCGAAGGTGGCTTGGCCGCCGTGATTCGGGTTAGACGGTGGCTGTGCTGAAAACATTGTGGGTTGCTCTGCTGGGCTTCGTGGCCGTCGTCGCTGTCGTGGCGGCTGCGCTGGTGTCGCCGTGGTGGTGGCTGGCGGCCGGTCCGCTGGTGGCCGTGCTGCTGTTGGCGGGATGGGACCTGCTGCAACGCAGGCACGCGATCCTGCGGAACTACCCGGTGCTGGGCCATCTGCGGTTCGCCCTGGAGGGCATCCGTCCGGAGGTGCAGCAGTACTTCGTCGAGCGCAACGTCGACGGGCGACCCTTCGACCGTGACACCCGCAGCATCGTCTACGAGCGGGCCAAAGGAACCGACGCGGAGGAGCCGTTCGGCACCGAACTCGATCTGTACGAGAGCGGCCGCGAGTTCCTCCTCCCCTCCATGGCCCCGCGCGCGGTGCGCTCGGACCCGCCGCGCGTGCGGATCGGCGGCCCGCACTGCTCCCAGCCCTACGACATGGCGCTGCTCAATGTCTCGGCCATGAGCTTCGGGTCGCTGTCCGCCAACGCCGTGCTGGCCCTCAACACCGGTGCTGCGCTGGGCGGATTCGCCCACGACACCGGCGAAGGCGGGCTCTCCGAGTACCACCTGCGGCCCGGCGGCGACCTGGTGTGGGAGATCGGCACGGGCTACTTTGGCTGCCGGACCAAGGACGGCGCCTTCGACGAGAAGCAGTTCGCCGAGAAGGCCGCCCACCCGCAGGTCAAGTGCGTGTCACTGAAGCTCAGCCAGGGCGCCAAGCCCGGCATCGGCGGAGTCCTGCCCGGCGCGAAGGTCAATGCCGAGATCGCCGAGGTCCGCGGCGTCCCGCAGGGCAGGACGGTCGTCTCGCCGCCGTACCACAAGGCCTTCTCGACACCGCGCGAGCTGGTCCGCTTCATCGCGCGGATGCGCGAACTGGCCGAGGGCAAGCCCACCGGCTTCAAGCTCTGCGTCGGCTCCCGCCGCCAGTTCCTCGCCGTCTGCAAGGCCATGCTGGAGGAGGACGTCACCCCGGACTTCATCATCGTCGACGGCGCCGAGGGCGGCACCGGCGCGGCCCCGCTGGAGTTCGCCGACCACATGGGCATGCCCCTGACCGAGGGCCTGATGACCGTCCACAATGCTCTGCTGGGGGCCGGACTGCGGGACCGGATCCGGATCGGCGCCAGCGGCAAGGTCGCCACCGGCGGCGACGTGGTCAAGCGGCTGCTCCAAGGCGCCGACTACACCAACGCCGCCCGGGCCATGATGTTCGCCGTCGGCTGCATCCAGGCCCAGCGCTGCCACACCAACACCTGCCCGACCGGCGTGACCACGCAGGACCCGCGCCGGGCCCGGGCGCTGGACGTCGGCGACAAGTCGCAGCGCGTCGAGCGCTTCCAGGCGGCGACGGTCAAGAGCGCCCTGCAGATCATGGCGGCCATGGGCGTGGACGAACCGTCCCAGCTGCGCCCGCACATGCTTCGGCGCAGGATCGACCCGCAGACCATCCGCTCCTACGCCGAGCTGTACCCGCAGCTCGCCCCAGGGCAACTCATCAACGACGCCCCCGAAGCCTGGGCCCAGGACTGGCACGCCGCGCACCCCGACCACTTCACCGCGTGACTGGGCGACCTGCCCGAATGAGAAGCGTGAACACGAGGCCGTGCTTCACCGAATGAACCGGAGGACCCGCCCATGGCACGCACCGTTGCCCAAGTGATCGTCGACGCCCTGCAGGAACTGGGCGTTCGCCATGTGTTCGGCGTCGTCGGCGACGCGCTGAACCCGCTCACCGACGCCATCCGCACCACCGACGGCGTCGCCTGGGTCGGCTGCCGCCACGAGGAGGCCGCCGCGTTCGCGGCCGGCGCGCAGTCCCAACTGTCCGGACGCCTGGGCGTGTGCATGGGCACCGTCGGCCCGGGCTCCGTGCACCTGCTCAACGGCCTCTACGACGCGGCCAAGAGCCGCACCCCGGTCCTCGCCATCGCCGGACAGGTGCCCCTGGCCGAGCTGGGCAGCGACTACTTCCAGGAGGTCGACAACGACCTGCTCTTCCGCGACGTCGCCGTCTACCGCAACACCGTCACCTCCCCGGACCAGATGCCGCGCATGCTGGAGGCCGCCGTCCGCGCCGCGATCAGCGAAGGCGGCGTGGCCGTCCTGACGGTGCCCGGGGACCTCGGCGACCAGGAGCTGACCGACGACCGCCCCGCACGGTTCCCCTGTACCCGTCCCGTCACCCGCCCGGATGAGCCGGGTATCCGCGAGGCGGCCGAGATCGTCAATGCGGGCTCCAAGGCCACCCTGCTGGTCGGGCGCGGCGCCCGCGACGCACGCGAGGAGGTCCTGGCGCTGGCCGAACGGCTGGCCGCGCCGATGGTCCTCACCCTCAAGGCCAAGGAGGGCTTCGAGGGCGAGAACCCGTACCAGGTCGGCCAGACCGGACTGATCGGCAATCCCGCCGCCGCTTACGCCCTCGACACCTGCGACACCCTGATCATGCTCGGCACCGACTTCCCCTACCGCGACTGGTACCCCACCGACTGCAAAGTCGTCCAGATCGACCTTCAGGAAAGCAACCTGGGACGACGGATCCCGGTCGACGCGGGCCTGGCCGGCGACGTCGGCGCCACCCTGCGGGCACTGCTCCCGCACCTGGACGCCGCCAAGGACCGCTCCCACCTGGAGTCCACCCGGGAGCGATTCGACAGCTGGCGCGCCTCGCAGCAGCGCCTCGCCGACCCCGGCCACGACAGGCACCTGCTCGGACGGCTGCGCAGCGCGCTGGACAACCGCAGCCACGAGATCCGTCCCGAGGCGCTGGCCGCCGCCGTGGACGCCTGCGCGAGCGCGGACGCGATCTTCACCTCCGACACCGGCATGGCCACCGTCTGGCTCTCCCGGTTCGTCACGATGCACGGGCAGCGGCGCCTGCTGGGTTCCTTCAATCTCGGCTCGATGGCCAACGCCATGCCGCAGGCCCTCGGGGCCCAGCTGTGGGCGCCGGACCGCCAGGTCGTCGCGTTCTGCGGGGACGGCGGCCTGAGCATGCTGCTCGGCGACCTCATGACGATCAGGACCTACCAGCTGCCGGTGAAGCTCGTGGTCTTCGACAACCGCCGCCTGGGCATGGTCAAACTCGAGCAGGAACAGGCCGGACTGACCGAGTTCGGCACCGAGCTGGACAACCCGGACTTCGCCGCGGTCGCCACCGCCCTGGGGCTCACCGGCATTCGCGTCACCGACCCCGCCGAACTCCAGGACAGCGTCCGCCGGGCCTTCGACACCCCAGGGCCGGTCCTGCTGGACGTCCTGACCAATCCTCAGGAGCTGGCCGTCCCCGGAAAGCCGACGGTGCAGCAGGGCTGGGGCTTCGCCATCGCCAAGGTCAAGGAGATGCTGCAGAGCAACGAGGACTGAGCGGACCAGGCGCGTCGACGCCTCGACCACGGCGATGTCCAGGAACGGCATTGCCTCGCGGACCGTGCGGCCCAGGTGCATCTCGATATCCGTCGACGCGCTCCACCGAGCAACTGCCGGTGGCCATAGCCCTCCGGCCGCCCACCGCGTCCCTCCAGCCACCCAGGGACCGGCATCGCCTCAGAGCGATCTCAGTAGCGTCTCGCATGCGTGGCAGCGTCGGTCGGACAGTCCTGGCGGATACCAGGGCTCGCCCGGTCGAGCCGGCCGGTAGTGGGCGTGCTCCATCGGCTCGGTTTCGAGCCCGCAGAGAGTGCGCGGAAGCGGATCCTCGGGCACGTCCGGGTCGGCACCCGCTGCGTGCACTGCGATCACCACCGGCTCCACACCATCCGGACCAAGAGCCTGATCCTGCTCCAGCTCAAGCAGCACGACGATTGTTGCCATGCTTCGAGAGTCGAGCACACCGACGATGCCCACACTCGGGGTGAGCTTTCCGTGGCGCGGCCGAGGAGGGGTGGCATCGAACTCGAAGGAAGCGACCGGGCCGAGCGAACGCAAGGCCGAGCACTTCCTCGCCTTCGCCGGTATCGCGGCGATGTGCATCTGTGTCCGCAGGCCGGCCGGCTGGACCGGGCCCGGCGTGTTGTAGCGGTCCAGGACGATGGCGTACTCGTGATCGTCCTGCGCGTACCGCTTCGACTCGGGAAGGCTGTGAAAACGCACCCACACCTCCCGGTACGGGCCGCGGAGCTGGTGAGCCACGGGGGGACAGTCGGCCCACCGCGGCTGCCACAGCTCCGTCAGCGGGGTTCGCCCGATCTCGGACACCTGCAGAACACGTTCTCGCCTTGCCCTGCGACCGTCGACCATGATGCCCGATGCATCCAGCCAGAAGGAACGTCGTCATGAACCCGCCGACAGCCGCCACTCCCGCCTGATCAGCCCGTAGACCCACGAGTCGGAGACGTCGCCGTTGACGACGCAGTCCTCCCGCAACGTCCCTTCCCGCACGAAACCGAGTTTCTCCAGCACGCGGGCAGATGCCACGTTGCGCGTATCGGCCTCGGCTTGGACGCGATTGAGGTCCAGCGTGTCGAATGCCCACCGCAGTAGGGCGCGCGCGGCCTCGGTCGCGTAGCCGTGGCCCCAGGCCGCATCGTCGAAGCAGTAGCCGAGCGACGCGCTGCGGTAGTCCGGATTCCACCTGCTCAGGCTGCACCAGCCGATGAACGCCCCGTCGGAGACACGATCCACGGCCAGCCGCGCCCCGGTGCCCTCCTGTGCCATCTGCCGGCAAGCCGTGATGAACTGCTCGGCGCGCACGCGTTCGCTCCACGGTGGCGCGTCCCAGTAGCGCAGCACGTAGGCGCTGCTGTGCAGTGCGAAGAGGTCGTTCGCATCCGCGTCTTCGAAGGCACGCAGTCGGAGGCGAGCGGTGTGCAACGAAGGGGCGGGAAGCGACCTACGCATGTTCAGTCTCCTGATCGGTGGCCGACCAATCAGACATCCGATACGGGGCACTCGCAAGGGGTTTTCTCGGCGGGCCGGCAGAACGCCGTGTCCGCTCATCGTGCGACCGAGAGTGCGCAAAGGGTGATGGGCGAAAACATGCATGATTGTGTCGCAATACGCGATTTCACGCGCGAATCTCTCTCGAGCCGACTTCATCGCAAGCGTCGTTCGGCGGGCTCGCCCACCTCACCAGGCGAAGATGCGAGCGACCAGGAAGACGACCACGCAGAGCACCAGCAAGCCGATGACCACCAGCGGCCACGGCCCCCACGCCTGCCGCAGCTCCACCGGCTCGGGCACCGAGATCCCGGCCGTGGTGCTCCCCTCCGCCGGCGGGGTCTCGGTCGGTGCAGGCCCGGCCCGCCGCCCTCGCCCGCCTGCCGCCTGCCCGCTGTCGGTCCCGGCCGCCGTGCCGTCCTCCTCCAACGCGTCCAGTACCTCTGCCAGCAGCAGCTCCAGCCGGCCGCTGCCTGCGCCCAGTGCCCGCCCGTAGGCGAACTCCCCGTCGTGGGAGAAGAGCGCGACCAGGGTTCGTCCTGGCCGGGTCAGCCGCAGCCGGCCGCCCGCACCGCCGTTCCGGCCTTCGGGCTCCCACACCATGTGCCAGCCCCGCGCTGCTGCTCGGCTCCTGACCAGGGTCTGATCAGTGCTCCACCGTGGCTCCATCCCCGCACCGTGCGGGGCCGGTATCCCGTTCTCTGCCATGACTGCTCCTGCGGCCGGACCGGAGGGTGCAGCGCCGCACCCTCATGGCGCGTGGACTCACCCGCCGTGGACCCTGCGCATACCCGGCGATCGCGCTTCACACGCGCCGCGAGCAGCTGTCATCGCCCCGGCCTGCGCAGCGGCCGATACCGCGACTGACGGCCGCAATCGCCAGGCGCCCGAAACAAGCGAGCACGGGACAGCACGGAGCGGCGGCGACGCGGCCGCTGCAGCTCCACGGGGTGGTTGGGGCGGACCGGGCGAGCGGGACCTCGGGGAGATCGCGACGCCGCCGCCCAACCCCGACGCGGCAGGCGTCGCCGCTATGCCGCATTGCCCGACGGTGTTGGCCGGTTGCGGCCCCACGCCGCCGCCGCATGCGGCGAACGCGACCATGCCGATCCACCTCATCAGCAGCGCGTCACCCGGGGAATGGGCGTCGCCCTGTCGCATCGTCACCACGCCCGCCGCGGTCGGCGTGCAGTGGCCGAGCCCGAGTGCCGGTTCGGTTGCCAACCCTACTGGACCAGCTGAACCGGCCCCGGGCCCGGCCCACCCTCTAGCGTGGCCGTCAGTGGGGGAGACCACTGACTCTTCTGGAGGTGGGCCGTGCGCCCCGAGTTGACATGGCGTCAATCCGATCCGGTGTCCGAGGACGGCCCGGCGGAGCGCTGTCTCCCGCGACCGGGCGCCGTGCTCTCGCTGGCCGCGGCGGCCGTCCTGCTGTTCGCCGGTGCCGGGAGTGCCGCAGCCAAGCCGACGGGCGGTCCCGCCGTGTTGTCGGTGAGCAGCTCCGCGTCGGCCGCCCGGCAGAGCGCGACCACCAGCAGCAGTTCCCCGGCGAGGCTGTCCGACGGGACCATCGTCGACTCGCCGGCCGCCGCGGGCAAGGTGCAGGACTACTGGACGTCCGAACGGATGAAGAACGCGATCCCGCGCGACGTGCCGGAGCCCGGCACACCGCCCGCCGGCAGCGCCGCCCCCGCTGCCGTGCCGACCGGCGAGGCGGGCAGGATCGAACCGGTCACGCCGACCGTCCCGAGCCGGGCCGGGACGAGGGCCCCGCTGATCACCGAGTCCGCCGAGGTCGGCAAGGTGTTCTTCACCGACCCGAGTGACGGGAAGGACTATGTCTGCAGCGGCAGCGCGCTCAACAGCCCCTCCAAGCAGATGGTGGTCACGGCCGGCTCCTGCGTGCACGGCGGCCAGGGCAGGACCTGGATGACCAACTGGACCTACGCACCCCGATACCGCTCCGGGGACCGTCCGTTCGGCACGTTCGCGGCCAAGCAGTTCCGCACTTTCAACGCCTGGATGGACAGCAGTGCCCCCGGCCGTGACGTGGGCCTGGTGACCACCTGGCCGCTGAACGGCACCCGCCTGGTGGACGCCACCGGCGGCCAGGGCCTTGCCTGGAACTACCCGCAGAAGGTGGACGTCACCATCCTCGACTACTCGACCGACCGAAGCGGCGGCGAGATCCAGCAGTGGTGCACCGGCCCCACCGCGCAGGGCTACTTCAGCGGGACCATCGGGATCTACTGCATGTTCGGCGGCAGGGCGAGCGGCGGACCCTGGCTGCAGCAGTTCGACGACTCCAGTGGCATCGGCTATGTCAACGGTGTGATGTCCGCCATCGACTGCTCCGGCTGGAACCAGAGCCCGTACTTCGACAGCGCGGTGAAGTCGATGGTCGACGCGCAGGGCAGCGTCACCTGACGCCGCACCGGCCACCCGCACCGCGGCCGCCCGGCGCAGCCTCGCCCCCGGGCGGCCCGTGCGTATCCTCACTGCCGCGAGGAGCACCGAGTCGAGTACGAATGCCAGCGCGCCCCGGCAGACCGCCGCTGAATCGCCCGGTTGCGCAGCAGCAAGGCCCGGCGTTGCCGACCGGCTGATCTTCCGCTGGGCACGCCGACCGACGTCCGAAGCCTGAGACCCCGACGTCACAGGACAGCCCTCAGGAGGGGGAGTCATGTCAGGCGGTTGACGCGCTGCCCGCGCGCGTGCGCAGCCAGGCGTCGACAGGGTCGGCGGCTCCGAGGAGCGCTCGGCGAGCGCGGCCCGGGCCCTGCGGATGTGTCCCCGCGCCACAGCGGCCCAGACCCGGTCACGGCCAGGGTGGCCGCGCCGAGGAACGGGGCCAGCGTCACCGCCTGGTGGGCGCTGTCGAGGAGCGCCTGGATCCCGGGCAGCGGGGCGGTCCTCATGCCGGCACCGGCTGGAGCCAGAGGCGGTCGGGGATGTGGAGCATGGTGACCTCCTGGTCGAGGACGGCGGAAGACCTCTTCACCCACGCCAAGCCGGAGCGCGGGGCCGGTTCGGACATCGCCGACCAAGGCTTTGCCAATCCGTCACCCAATCGCGTGTGGTGACGGCGGATCAGCAGGTGAAGTCCAGCCAGCTCTGTCCGGTCTCGGCGACCGGGCCCATCGGCGGCCAAGGCGGCGGACACAACGCCTCTGAGAAGGGAGAGCGGACGGCTACAGCACCGCCCTGGTCACGACGGCCCGAGTCCGGGGGGCTATCGGCCGCGGCGGGGCTTGAACTACCTTGATCCGTAGTCGAATCAGGGGGTCACCACATGGACGAGGTCTTCGCCGAGCAGCCGAGCACGTCCGCCGCCGTGCTCGCCGGGCGCCGCGGTCTGGGCGAATGGGTCAGGACGTTCGCTTCGAAGCAGGGCTGGAAGCAGCGCAAGTGGCAGGCGTGGCGGCTCTACGTCTACACCGGCGGCCTGGTGGTGAGCAGCTTCGACGGCTTCGAGGCCGCGTACGACTGGGGGACGACACGGGCGCTGCGGTACTACCGCAGCGTCAACGGCGGCCTGGTGGACGCCCGCTACACCCTGATCGACCCGAGCGGCAACGCGCTGAACATCGGGCTGGGCACCCGGACCCTCCTCAAGCGGCACAAGGAGCAGTTCGGCATCACCGAACTGGTGAGCGGCGCGCCGTTCCAGTACCCGGGCGACTGGGGTGACTACCTGCTGCGCGGCATCACCCGGGCGCAACTGCCCGGGGTGCTCACCCGCATCGCGCGGGGCGAGACCGTGGACTTCGGCCCTTTCACAGCCGACCGCCACGGCCTGACGGACCACAAGCGCACGGCGGCCTGGTCGGACATCGTCAAGATCAGGACGAACGACGGCCGCGTGTCGTTCGACGGCATCAACAAGCTGCTCGCCGTGGGGCCCGGCTCGGCGGCGGACATCCCCAACGTCGATCTCTTCCTCAACCTGTGCCACGAGCTGAAGGGCTGAGCCCTACCCGCGTGACGCCCCGAGCGACACGACACGCTCCCTCGGCGGCGGGGAACCCGGCCGGCCGTCCCTGCGGTAGCGCGCCGAGAGGCAGGATCTGATCTGACCTGTCATCTGGGACGGCCGCGACCCGCGGTGATGAGCGCGTGTCCGGGCGACTTGTCGGCGGGCTCGTCCGGTCGATCTGTCAGATTCCTCTTCATGTTCCTGACCGGACGGCCGTGCTGACGGTGACTTTCCAGAAGCCGTTGCTGTACCGATCTCGCTGTACATGAGTTCAGTTGTGGCGGCTCGAAGAGGTGATCCTTCGACACCGCAAACCCGTGACATGCGGGTTCGACCGTGAAGTGCCGCTGACCAGGCGAAACCACTTTCGGTGGTTCGCGCCGGTCGGTGGCACTTCTGGCTCTCGAGTGCCCCCCAGGTGTGCCCTGCAACGCGCTCATGCTGGTCAAGGACTCGTATCGCTGTGGACATCGTCCGACCGGGCGGCCGGTCCGACAACAACGGCTGTCCCCGCGCCCACCGCGGCTCAGGCAACAGCACGGTCGGACCAACGATCCAGTGATTGGGAGAAACGGCCCGGCCTGGTGGGTCTGTGAGGACCCGAGAGTATGGACGCCCGCCACTTGGCGGATTCGGCGTGACCCAAACGAGCGACAGAGCAACGTACGGGCTCTGAGAGCTCGCCGAACAGGACACCTTGGGAGGAAAGCCCCACTCCCAACTCCAAGGATGCCTCCATGCGTTTCCGTACTTCTCTCGCCGTTGCCCTGGGCGCGCTCACGCTCGCCGTCAGCCTGCCGACCTCGGCCCACGCCGCGACCGGCCAGTTCTTCTTCACGTACAACCGCGACGGCAAGACCCTCGAAGGCTACCTGCGCGACCCGAGGGCGCGTTATTGCATCACTCTGGAAGAGGTCGCCAAGCCGGACTCGACGCCCGCATACTCCCCTCGCAACCGGACCAACTCGATCGCGACGGTGTACACCGACGTCGACTGCGAGGGCGAGTCCTTCCCCCTGAAGTCGGGCGGCGGCCACGGCGGCGCAAATGTGAAGTTCCGCTCCGTCGTCTTCAACCAGTAGGCGGCGCCTGACCGCGTGCGCTCGCAGCACGGTCCACCACACGCCAACTCCTTCGAAGGGGTAGCGCCGGCCGGCCGGGAGTCTCGATCGGGTGAGTGTGGCGACAACCGTGCATGAGAGCAGGGCCTCTTGGTAGCTCGAACGGTGTCGAAGCCGACGAGCCCTCCAGGAGGCCCTGGTGTCGCACGCGTACGGCATCACCGGGGTGGAGTCCACTTCGGCAACTCTCGCGTGTGACTCCGGTTCGGGAACGCCGGCGACCACGGGGTAGGTGGGCGCCGCTGTCCGACGGACATGTCGGATGCGGAGTGGGTGATGGTCCGGCCCCTGCCCGGCCACGACCAACTCGGCCTGGAAACGGTCTGCCTCCTTCCGCAGTGCTGCGACACGACGGCGAGCGGTCAGCTCATGCTCTTCCAGCAGCCCCACGACCGCCGGCATCTCCGGCCTCCACCAGAGCGACGACACGACACGTCACCACTCCCCGGGGCCGCCGCTCCCACGCCTGAACAGCGGAAACAAAGCCCTCAAGCCCGGAAGGACAAGAGCCTGGACCGGGCTTGTTCTGCGCACCCACACCCCCAGCCCGGAGTACTGGAACTGCCTCCACGTCCGGGACACTTCGGGCGCCGACGACGCCCCGCTGATCCAGCACCCTGGCAACCTGGCCGGAACGCTGTCCGGTGACGGCATACCCGGACGGAGAAGGCGGTTTGGATCCCGCGCTGTCGGCGCGGATGAGGACCGGGGGTGCCGTGGCGGTCGGCGTTGGGGATCTGCGCGAGGGCTTGACCAAGAAAACTGATGTGGTCGGCCGGGGTGTTCGCCCCGGCGTTGCCCGGTCGCAGGATGCCGGCGAGGGCCGCGCCGGTGCTGTCGAGGAAGCAGAGCATCGGGTGATAGCCGAAGCCGCGTTTGTAGACGGCGGCGCACTGCTCCCCCTCGGAGTGGCAGGTGACAAGGGTGCCATCGATGTCCAGGACCAGGCCCGGTCGTTCACGCCCTCCGGTGCGCGATGCGGGTATGCGGCCTCCGGTCTCGTCGGCTTGCAGCCAGGCGGTCGGGGCGGAGGGAGACGGGGCCGAACACGTCGCGCTGGTCACGCACACGGCCCGGTCTGCGGTCGCTTCGCTGTGGCACGCCTCGTCGACCTGGGGTGGGAACAGGTCGACGGGCAGCCGGGGTTCGAGGAGGTCACGGACCGCCCGCTGTGCCGGGTGGGCTGCGGGCGCCGCGGCGCTTGACGGGGACGCGGTGGGAGCGACGATGGCCGTCAGGAACAGGGGGCGGCGGCCAGGCGCCGCAGACTTCTGTGTCCGGTCATGTGAGGTGAACGAGGGGGGTGGACCTCCCAGATACGCGAAATACACCTGCACGGTGCAGCGTGAGGGCCGGAAGTCGGCGCCCGGTCCGCCGCCGCGGCCGCAGGTCAGCGCAGTTGGAGGGCGCTGGGGGCGTGGTCCTCGATGATCTGGACCAGCCAGTCGAATACGGTCGGGCCTTGTCCGGCCCTGGCGGCCCGCAGTTCGTCGGCGACCTGCGGGCGGTTCGAGGGATGACAGCGGGCCAGGCGCAGTTCCAGCTGGCGGGCCGTCTCCGCGTACCCCAGGGCACCTCGGGAGACCTGGTGGTCACGCCACTCGATGCGGAAGTCACCGTCATCGGGGGTGCCGAACCCCCCGAAGAGGCAGTCCGCGAACGCATCGAGGTTTCGCCCGAAGTAGCCGCCCGGCCCGTTCACGGCCGCACCGATCTCGGACCAGAAGTCTTCGAGGGTGTGGATCCGGGTCCCGTCCAGCAGATAGGTCGTTGTCACGGAGCCGAGCCTAGACCGACCGGCACATGATGGGCGGAGGAAGAAGCGGCGTCCGGGCCGAGTCTGGGCAGTGCTGACGAAGAAGTCCATGCATGTGGTCGGTGACCGACCAGCCGAGCACCCTGCGGCTGAAGCCGGCCGGCACCGTGGCCAGGTGGAGGAACTGTCCACCTGGCCACGGTGCCGGCCGGCTTCATCACCACGCTGCACGTCGTCGGCTGGTTCACCCCTCTCGGGGTGACCGCCTGCATCCCGGGTGTGCGGCACGCCGGGGAACTTCAGCGGCCCGCTTCACCCGGGAACCCGCGGGTCTGTCCCACCGCGTGGGTGGTGGGGCAGACCCGCGGGTGCGTCAGGCGACGAGCTTGCCCATGGCGTGGGCCTCGTCGACCACGCCCGCGTTGAAGAAGCTCCACGGGAGGTTGGCGAAGCCGCCGTTGCCCCAGCTGCTGGTGCCCCAGCTGTTCTCGATCGTCACACCCTGGTCGTTGTAGGCGACGATGGTGATCTCGTGGCCGCCGACCACCGGGTCGCTGCTGGTGTCGCCGGGCGTGTAGCTGTAGTCCGACGCCGTCTGGGAGTTGAGGTCCATGAAGCTCTGCTGGACCGAGAAGCCGATCGGCACCGGCTCGCCCTGGGAGATCGCGTCCTCGATCGCGGTGCGTGCCGCGTCGCCACTGGTGGGCAGCTCGACGAAGCCCGAGAGCTTGTAATTGGCCGCGTTGGCCGTCTCGTTGGCATCCGGCTGGGTGGTGAAGTCGGTGGTGCCCTGCCAGTAGTCGGACTGGGTGTCGATGCCCTGCTGCTGCTCCATCGGCAGCGCGACGCTCGCGTAGGTACCGGTGTCGTTGCCCTGGGCGATCTGCGAGTAGATGTACATCGGGGCCATCGGTGCGCCACTGATGCCCTGCTCGTTCATCAGGACGCCGTAGCCGGTGTAGCCGGTGGCCCAGGTGACGCAGGAGCCGACCTGGCCCTGGTCGCCGGGGGAGAGCGCGTACTGGGTCAGGTCGGCGCTGGCGGGCGCGGCGCCCGAGCGGGCGAACGGCGCGATCGCGCTCAGGCTCTGGGCGGTGGCCGTAGCGGGGCGCATCATGTGCTGGTGGGCCTTGAGAGCCGTCAGGTCGAGGCCGGTGGCGAAGTGCTTGTGGTGGACGTGGTGTCCGGCCGGCCGCGCGTTGGGGGTCACGGCGGTGGCGGTGCCGGCCAGGGCCAGGCAGGACGACAGTGCCAGGGTGCCGGCGATGCCGATGGCTATGCGGGAACGCATTGATGAGCTCCTTGTGGGGGCGCCGGCTGTTGGATTGCCGGCATGCCGCACCGCGCCGCGTGTGGGGGCGGCTCGGTACGGTGAGCGAAAAGTGGGGGTTCGTTCGCTCCGGTTGACGCGACGTCAGTCGGAGCGCTGCTCACCGTAGGGCCCGGAGCCCCTGCCTGTCATGGGCAGAACATGAAAATGGCGGGAAGTGGACAGGATTCTCTCAGGGTTTGACAGCAAACTCACAGGAAGTTAGATTCCGGTTCTGGCCGTCCGCCCGCGACAGTGACGAAGCGTCAGCTCAGGGCTGGTCGGGAGCCTTGCGGCCGGTCCCAGGGGCGCCCGCTCCACACGCCGCATCGGGTGCGCCGCTCGGGTGCCGGTCGGTATCGCGTCGGCGTCGGAGAAGAAAGCGCTGACTGCGCCATCGAATTGGTGCGTCAACCGGCCACGAGGGGCTTCAAGAAGAGCGGTGCGGCAAGGATCTGACGACCCGGATCTCTGCCACTCCTGCTCCTGTTGCCCGCGCCCGGTGGCGAGAATGCGCCGGCGGACGCAGTCCGTGATCGCCGGGGCGCCGTCCAGCTGATGCGAGACGGTGGGAGGCCGGCCCGTACGGGTCGGCCTCCCACCGTGCTCCGCGATTCCGGTGGCGGACCGCCGGGGATGCCCGGGTGGGGCTCAGGAGGTCGGGCCCGCCGGGGGTGCGCCGGTGGTCGCGGCTTCGTACAGGGCCCGGGTGGCGGAGCCGAAGTAGGCGCTGTAGGACACCTGGGGGGTGTTGCCGCCGGTGTGGTAGCCGCCGATGAGTCCGACCACCGCCCATCCGCCCGGCCACGGCACCAGCATGGGGCCGCCCGAAGTCCCGCCCACGAAGCCGTCGCACGCGATGCGTTCGAAGGTGCCGGGATCCGCGGGGTCGTCGCTGACCCACCGGGTGGTCCAGCTCAGGCACTCCAGGGGCTTCTGCGCGCCGGCCGGGTACCCGATCATCCGTACCGGAGCGTGCTGGTAGCCGGTGCCGGTGAGCAACTCGACTGAGCCGGCCGCGTCCTGGATGCGTACGCCGTCCTGGTTGGGCTCGGTCACCGCGAAGGCGAAGTCGTACGCGGCCCCGGCATGCTCACCCTGGTCGTAGTACTCCTGCGAGATGTAGACGCCGTCGTCCTTGACCGGGAAGATGCCGAGCGGCGTGAGCCCGTCGTGGTACTGCGGAACGAATCCCAGGTGCCGCTTGGGGGAGGCGCCGGAGGATCCCGTGAGGCAGTGTCCGGCGCTCAGCACCAGGTCGTGTCCGGGGCTGCGGACCACGGAGCCGCTGCAGGTGCGGCCGGTGCCGCCGGCGTCGGTCCAGAAGAACGTGCCGGCTTGCGGGATGCCGTCGAAGCTCCTGCTCGGAGGGATGAACTCGCCGGGCTGCGGCCCGTCCGATGCGGGCGCCGCGGCCACTGCGGCGGGTTCGGTCCGGTCGGGCAGCGCGGCCGTCATCCGGGCCGCGGTCCAGTACGTGCTGAGCTGCTCCGCATCCGAGCTGCCCGCGCTGGGCGTTGCGGCGGAGGCCGCCGGCGCGAGCCCGGCGCCCAGCAGCAGGGCGGACGCGACTGCCGCGGCACGCCTGACGGCTCGCGTCCTCTTCGGTGACGGGGTGACATGACGGGCGGGAAACTTTGTCATGTCCGCAGTATCGGGTCCGGGCACGGTCCGGCGGGCGTCTTTCGCGATCGCCACGCGAATTCCTGAACGGCATGGGTGAGTGCGGCCGTTGCCGTACACCCCGCCCGGCCCGGGGGCCGGGATCCGCCGGCCGGTGACCGGGGCTTCGGCCGGGAACTCCGCCGCCGGCTGACGGCCGCTCAGCACGGCCGCCCGGCGGATAGCCTGGGGCCCGCGGGCCGTGCGGCCCCTCGACGACGAAGGACGGACACCCCGTGGCCTCTCCCGCCGGTTTCTCCGTCGCGTCGCTGTCCCCGCTGGGGCAGCGGCTGCGTGTGCTGCTCGGCGCCGATCGCGTCGTGGACGACCTGCGCCGGTACTTCGGGGTCGGCCTGCCACCGGGCGCGGCACCGTTCACGGGCAGCCGGTTCGAGCACCTGGGCGGCGGGGGAGACCGGCCCGGGACCGCCGACCGGATCACGGCGGAGGACCTGGTCGCGGTGCAGACCCTGTCCGTCACCGTTCCGGCGCCGGTCGCGCTCGACCTCCTGGAGGGTTCCCTCGGCGTGCGGCTGTCCGCTCTGCTGCGGGCCATTCCAAGGGAGCAGGAGATGACCGGAACCGATCCGTCCGACCTGGCCCCCGGTTCACCGGCGGACCGGGCCTGGCACCTGCTTCGTGACCGGCCCGATGTCGGATGGGTCATCGCAGGGAAGCTGCTGGCCCGGAAGCGTCCGCGCCTGCTCCCGGTCTACGACCGAGTGGTGCGGTGCGCGCTGGGCCGCCCGCCGTCCTTCTGGCTGTCCCTTCGGACCGCGTTGTCCGAGGACGACGGTTCGCTGCACCGGAGCCTGCTCGACCTGAGGCAGGCCGCGGGTCTGCCACGGACGGTCAGCGCGCTGCGCGTGTGCGACGTGGCGGTGTGGATGGGCCACCGCGCCCTCGGCCACGCCTGCCGCTGACGGTCCGTCAACGGATCACCGCGCGCCGGCCCCGGGCCGGGTCCCTCGCCGCCACCGATCGATCTGCCGGGCGGCTCAGGCGCCGATGGTCCCCAGGTCGTCGAGCGCCTGGCTGCCGGGCAGTTGCTTGTCGTAGCGGGGGTGGCGCCTGTCGTGGCGCTGGTGGCGCCGGGAGGAGCGCAGCCGGCTCAGGTCCGGCTGGCTCAGGCCCAGCCGCTCGAGGAAGCGGTGGACGGCGGAGCAGGCGATGCCCTCCTCGTGGTGGCGCCGCTGCCACCGGTAGGTGTCGGTCCTCTTGGTACGGCCTCGGCGGCCTCGGCCCTTGCCTCGTACATCTTCTGGTCCGCCCGGCCCAGTGCCGCGGACAGGTCGTGGGATCGTGTCACCCGGGCCGTTCCCAGCGACGCCCCGACCGTGAGGGACACGCCCTGGTGGGTGACGGGAGCGCAGATGGTGGTGCGCAGCGCGGTCAGCCGGTCCTGCAGGTGTGGGTCCCGCCGTGCGAGGACCACGAACTCGTCGCCGCCGAGCCGTGCGGCCACCTCCTCGGGTGCGGTCCAGAGGGCGATCCGCTGCCCCACTGCGGTCGTGGAGCTCACGTAGGCCATGGTTGGTTGTTCCACCTCTCCTGACATGGAGTGAGGGTCTGTCCGGGGGTCGACGTCCGGGTGGATGCGCAGCCGCTCCCCGGGGTGCGACCTGCGTCATCGGCTTCACCTGCGCGACCTGCGTGCCTGCCGCGCCGACGGCAACTCGTGCCGGTACCAAGGGAGCGGGGCGGACGGCTCACGAGCGTGCACGGCAGCCGAACCGCTCCGGGCAGCGGTGAGCGACGCCGGGTCGACCTGCGGCCTCGGTTGTGGCGCTGCACGGTGGACGGCCGCTCTGCAGGGTTGACGTCCGGGGTGCGGCGGTCCGGTAGCTGGCCTGTACGCGGATGCGGTTCCCGGGTGCATTGATCGGCGGTGTTCAGCGCGGCCGGGACGCTGCCGGTGTGTCCACCTGCGGGGTCCCGGTCGCGGGCGGCGCGCGCCGGGTGCCACTGGGTGCCGGGGCTCAGGCCGCCGAGGCGACGGAGCGCAGCCGGGCGGCGGAGCGGGCGAGGCGGAGCGCGGCGATGAGGGTCGGGCGGCATGGGGTCACTGCGGGTCGGCACCGGGGCCCACGCCCGTGTCGGCGTCGTCGTCGGGGTGGTTCGCGGCGGCCTGCTCGGCGCGGTCTGCTATCTGCTGGAGCGCGGCCACGTGTGCGCGCAGCCGGTCCCGGCCGCCGGCGGTGGCCCGCACCCAGGTGCAGCGCCGCTTTCCGACGTAGCCCTTGCGGATCTCGACGAGGTCGGCGCCGCTGAGCGTGGTGAGCTGCTTGGACAGCGCCGAGTCGCTCAGCCCGGCATGGTCGCGGACGAAGGCGAACTCGCACCAGGTGGTCGCGGACACCAGCGAGACGATGGTCAACCTGGTCGGATCCAGGAGGAGCTGATCCAAGCCGGGGACGATGCCGGCGGCCGGTCCGGTCGCGCTCATCGGGTCGCCGCGCGGCGGGCCAGCCGCCGCAGTACCGCGCTGATCAGCAGGCCCACGGCAACGCTGAGGAGGGCGTACGGAAGCGCCACGGTGGTGTACGGGTGCTCGCGGATCCAGGCGGGCATGCCGGAGCCGGTCAGCATGCGGTAGACGGCGGGGCCGGCGAAGTGCTCGACGACGACAACGATGAGGCCCACCAGTACGACGGGCAGCCAGGCGTACCCGGGAAGGGCACTGCGGTGCAGGGTGCCGGAGGCAGCGGCCACGCGCGGGCTGCGCCGCCCGGCGACGACCCAGGCGACGGCCAGGGCACCGAAGCCGAGATTTGCGACCACCACGGCGGCGGAGCCGAAGTCGTTGGCGGCGAGGACCGGGGCCACGACAGCGCCGGCCGCCGCCCACAGCCACCAGGGCGTGCGCAGCGATTGGGCGGCGTCGAGTCGGACCTCGCGGACACGGGCCAGCGCTTCGCGGGCCTCGGCGGGGCTGGGCGTACTCATGCTCTTCTCCCCTCGGCGATGACTTTCCTATGGGGAAAGTAGCGCTCACTTTCCCCTCAGGCAAGTAGGCGGCGAAGGACACGCCCGCTGGCGCTGCAGGTGCTACCCCCCCCACGTGGCAGGTCGGTTTCAGTGGGCGGTGAAGGGCGCAGGCCGCCGTGAGGGGTGCAGGCCCGGCCGGGCACAGGTGGCTGACGGTGGCCCCGGCGACCCCTCGGTCGTGCCTCGTCGACCGGCCCGCCACGGGCCCGCAAGCAGCGCGCCGCCCGTCAGGGGGCGCGCGCCGTGCACCACGCGCCCTGCTGTCGGCGAACGCGGCCTTCGCGGCGGTGTGTCCGATCCGGCGCCGGTGCCCGCCTCGGCACGGGCCGCAGCGGCAGAACGCCGGGTGGGCGGGACCCGCCGCGCCCGGGCGCTACTGCACTCAGTAGCGCCCGGGCGCTACTGCACCTGCGCGAGGGCGCGCAGGTAGGTCTCGGTGAAGAGTTCGCAGACCTCCTCCACCGGCGGCAGGTCGCTGCCCATGGTGGGTCCGATGACGGGCCGCAGCAGCAGGTGGGCGAGGATCGGTCCCAGCAGCAGGTGCGTCAGGAGCGGCAGCGGCATCTCGCGCAGCCGGCCCGCCGTCACGTGGGGGAGCAGCAGCCGGTCGAGGCAGTGGTACAGGCGCGGGTAGTAGCCCCGCATGGCGTGGGCGGCGGGTCCGTCCGGCCGGCTGAAGAGGTCCGCGAAGAGGGCCGGGATGACCCGGGGCTCACGCTGGAACGCCGTGACCACGGCGTGGCAGAGCTCCCGCACGGTGTCCTCCAGCTGCTCGGGCGGGTCGGCGGCGAGCGCTTCCAGCTCGGTCAGGGGGCCGAACCGCTCGTAGACCGCCGCGAGCAGGCCGTCCCGGCCCTCGAACACCGTGTGCAGGCTGGGCAGTGAGCACCCGGCCCGCTCCGCGACGGCGTCCAGGGTCACCGCGCCCAGGCCGAGCTCGGCCGCCAGGTGGGCCGTCGCCTCGATCGCGCGCTCGCGCACCGGCGGCCGGCCGCCAGGATCGACGCCGGACTGTCGCACCGCCTCGTCCAGCGCGCCCCGGGAGCCGCCGAGCCTGCGCAGCAGCGTGCTGCGCGAGACTCCGGCGGCCGTGGCGATCGCCGTCAGCGGGAGGTCCGCGACGTCCGTGCCGCGCTTGCGCGCCTCCGCGAGGGCGGCAGCCACCAGGTCCTGCAGCTGATCATGCTTCGACATGTGGACCATGGTACTGCTTGACGCCTGACACTGTTCCAGAGACACTGTCTAAGAAAGTTCCAGGCGGAATCCCGCTCCTGGACCGATGCACTCGCAAACGATGGGAGGGAGCCATGACTGTCGTCATCTCGGGGGGTGGACCGGCCGGCATGATGCTGGGCCTGCTGCTGGCACGGGCCCACGTCGAGGTCACGGTGCTGGAGAAGCACGCCGACTTCCTGCGCGACTTCCGCGGCGACACCGTCCACGCCTCCACCGTGCGCTTAATGGACGAACTCGGCCTGGGCCGGGAGTTCGCCGCGCTGCCGCAGAGCAGGCTCGGCGACATGGAGCTGCCCGTCTCGGACGGCCGACGCGTGCGGATGACCGACTTCGCGCGCCTGCCCGCGCCGTACAACTACATCGCGATGGTCCCGCAGTGGGACCTGCTCAACCTCCTCGCCGAAACGGCCCGCCGCGAACCCGCCTTCACCCTGCGGATGAACACCGAGGCGACCGGACTGCTCCGGCAGGGCGGCAAGGTCGTCGGCGTCCGCTACCGCACCCGCGACGGAGAGGAGGGCGAGCTCCGGGCCGACCTCACCGTCGCCGCCGACGGCCGCCACTCCGCGCTGCGGCAGGACGCCGGCCTGGTGCCGGAGGAGCTCCCGGTCCCCTTCGACACCTGGTGGCTGCGGCTGCCCAGGCACCCCGAGGAGCAGGCCGAGGAGAGCAGGCTGATCCCCTCCTTCGGGACCGGAGCCTTCGCGCTGAGCCTCACCAGGAACGACTACTTCCAGATCTCCTACTCCACCGCGAAGGGGTCCGACGCCCGCCTGCGCGCCGAAGGCATCGAACGGTTCCGGGCGCGGATCGCCGAGTTGATGCCCCGCTACGCGGACCGGGTCGACCACCTGTCGAGCATGGACGACGTCCACCTGCTGGAGGTCCGGCTCAACCGGCTGCGCCGCTGGTACACCGACGGCCTGCTGCTCATCGGCGACGCTGCGCACGCGATGTCCCCGGCCGGCGGAGTGGGGATCAACCTCGCGATCCAGGACGCCGTCGCAACGGCCGCCCTGCTCGCCGAGCCGCTGCGACGCGGCCGGCTGACCACCGCCGACCTGGCCAGGGTCCAGCGCCGGCGCCGGGGACCGATGATGATCATGCAGCGGCTGCAGCTGATGCTGCAGCAGTCCTTCTTCGTCCCGGTGCTGCGGGGCAGCCGTACTACTGCGCCCGGCCCGGTGGTCCTGGCCGCCCGCCACCTGCCCGCCTTCCGCCACCTCGTCTCGCGGCTGATCGCCGTGGGGCCGCGACCGGAACACGCCCCGGCCTTCGCCCGACGCTCCCCGGTGGGGGCAGAGGCGGCGCAGTAGCCGATGCGGTGGCCGGGCGGCGTTCGCCGGGGAGGGCCGCTGCTGCGGCCTGGTTCCTGCCGCCCCCACTCCCGCCCCCCGCCTACGAGCCGGACTCGGCCAACCGCGCGACGATCCCGGTGGGTTGTCGGCGTGCTCCCTCGGGGTCAGGAGGAGAGTGTGTCGCGCACGCGGGTCCGTTCGGCTCGCGAGACGGCGGCGGGGCGCCCGGCCGTCATGCCACCGTCGACCGCGAGGTCCTGCCCGGTGACCAGACGGCTGGCGTCGCCGGCGAACCACAGTGCCGCAGCGGCCACGTCGTCGGTCCGGACGGTGCCGGGGATCGGTTGGCTGGAGTCCAGCAGTGGCTTGAACGCCTCGGCTACCGAAGCGGCCGTGGCGTCAGCAGCCGATGCGTCGGCTCCGGCGCCCTTGGCGAAGATGCCGGTCGGCACGAAACCGGGGGACACGCTGTTCACGCGAACCTCGTGCTCACCCAGGTCCACCGCCGCGCACCGGGTCAGGTGGAGCACCGCGGCCTTGGCGGTCGAGTAGTCCAGGCCGGACCAGCCGGCGATCTTTCCCGCCAGGCTCGCCACATTGATGATGCTTCCCGAGCGCTGGGCGGCCATCTGCCGTCCGGCGTGCTTGATGCCCAGCATGACGCCCGTGACATGGACCGCCAGCGTCCGTGCGAACACGGCCGGGTCGAAGTCGGTGACCGACGCCATGTTCCCTGGCCCGCCTGCATTGTTGACCATGATGTCGAGCCGCCCGTAGCGCTCGACGGCGTGGGCGACCAGTGCCTCCACGTCCGCCTCCACCGACACGTCGCAGCGCACGAAGGTCGCCGACTCGCCCAGTGCCGCGGCCCGCTGCTGTCCCTCCCGCTCGCGGCGCCCGGCGAGGACGACGTGGGCGCCCTCGGCGGCGAACACCTCCGCAATACGGGCTCCAATGCCGCTTGTCGCCCCGGTGACGATGGCGACCTTGCGGTGCAGACTCTTCAAAACGCAACTCCGGTGTCGGGTCCGAGGCGCAGGCAACAGGACCGGGTAACGGCAAGGGTTGATCATCATGATCGGCCATCAGGGATCCCTGAACAAGTCAGCGCCATCCGGCGATCGGGATCGGTCGCCGGATGGCGCCGCCGCCCCTGCTCGCCGGACCCGGTCGCTGATCACCCGGTCGCTCGGGTCGGACCCGCCCGTCGGCCCCTGCGGATCGGGCCGGTGAGAACCGGTGGCGGCGGCGGCGACGGTTGCTGGTGGGCCCTCCTGGCTCACGGGGGCCGGCGTCAGGTGGGACCCGGAAGGACCCGCGCCGTCTGTCACGGAGTCAGGAAGAGAATCGCCGTCATGGTGCCGCGCGGTGTGGGTGGGGAGCCCGCCGCGCTGATCCACTTCTCCATGCGGGCAGTGAGGCCGCCCGAGGCACGCGCACCACCGGGGCAACCGCGCAGCCAGAGGTTGCCCTCGCCGCATGAGTTTGCCCCCCGGTGGCAGCGGTGCGTGCACCTGCTGCTCTCTCGCCGAGCACGAGGAGGAGCACTCAGAGCATGGGGGGCCAGTGCATGGTGTTGAGGTTCCGCGTCAGGAGGCGTTCCTGTGCGTCGATGTCGTCGAGGATGGCCCGTCCGGCGGCGACCAGGGCGGGGAAGGCGGGCTCGTCGGAGTGCAGATGGGGAGCCACTTCGCTGACGGGGATGCGCTGGAAGGCGAGCAGTGCCGCGCCCTGGAGGGCGGCGATGAGGTGCGTGTCCTTGCTGTGGGCGAGGATCCATCCGTCCGGGCAGCTGGAGAGCCAGAACGTGCGGCCGCTGTGATGGACGGACACGCCGTGGGGACGGTCGCCGTCGACGACCTGGTCAACGAGTTCGAGGGGTCGTTCGGCGGCGAGCTCCGCGAGGGTGCGAGGGTGTTCGAGGCCGGCGTCGATGAGGGTGCGGATGGTGTCGGCACGGGACTTGCCAGCAGCTCCGGCCCGGTCGTCGAGGCGCCGGAGAGTGTCGAGCGGGAGGCGAACATCGATCTTGGGGCCGACTTCGGGGCGGCCGCCGGGATTTGTCGGCGGGATGGGGCCCATCGTGTCCCTCGGGATAGGTTTCCGCATGCGTCAACCATACGGGGGTTTCCGCATGCGTCAACCCCCGTGAGTGACGATGCGCCACTCAGCACCACCCGAACACATCGATCCCAAGCCGTTGACCCGCAGAAGAAGATGGGAAGCAGCGTCTGAGCGAGGCAGAGCCGGTGGAGGTGACCAGGGGTCAGCCGCGTTCGCTGTCGCAGCCCTCCAGGTGCGCCCCGATCCGGGCGGCATCGGGCGTGCCCAGCGGTTCGGCGAGCCGCAGGGCCTCGCGCAGCCGGGCGTGACCGCGGTCGGCGTCGCCGAGGTGGCACAGGCAAGCACCGATGCCCTCCAGCGCGAGCACCTGCTGCAGCGGAAAGGCCATGGGCCGGACGATCTCCAGCGCCCGCTCGTGGTGAGCCAACGCCTGCTCGGCGGCCCCGACCGCTGCCCCGGCCCCTTCCCCGGCCTGCCCACCGGCCGGCGCACCGACGATCGTCGGCCCGCCGTCCGTCGGCCTGCCGTCGAGGGCCATCAGCAGCGCCACCCGGCCGATCTGGTTGAGGACCTCCGCCTCGGCCGGACCGGCCAGCTCGCGCGAGACCGGCAGCGCCCGGTCCAGCGCGTCCGCGGCACCCGCGTGGTCACCCGTCGCGTGCCGCGCGAGGGCCAGGCAGGCCAGTGCCCGGGCGTGGCCGAGGTTGTGCTCGCTCTCCTCGAAACCGGTCACCGCCTTCTCCGCGTACTCGACGGCGGTCCCGGCGCGTCCGGTCTCCAGCAGGAGATGGCCCAGCTGCAGCAGTGCGTTCAACTCCCCGCGGACCAGGCCGTGTTCCCGGTCGAGGTGCAGCGCCTCGCGCAACGCGGCCTCGGCCTGCTCGTAACGACCCGTCACGCGCAGGACGTAGCCCAGGTTGATGAGCGTGTTCGCCAACCCGTTCTGGTAGCCCATTTCGCGGTAGATCTCCCCGGCCGCCTGCTGGTGCTCGGCGGACAGCGCGTACTGCCCCGTGAACTGTTCCACCGTGCCGAGGCTGAACAGCGTGTTCGCCTGGCCGAAGCGGTTGCCCAGCCCCTGGAAGAGGGCGAACGCCGCACGGTGGCCGGCGGCGGACTCCTCGTACTGACCGAGGATCTCCTGGACCGCCGACAGGGCGCTGAGGCTGTTGGCCTCCCCGAGCCGGTAGCCGAGGACACGGAACAGCTCCAGCGCGGGTCGCAGGTGCGTCACCGCCTGGTCGTACTGGGTCAGCAGGTAGTGGACGTACCCCAGGTTCAGACCGGCGGTGGCCTCACCCCGCCGGTTGCCGAGCGCCCGGTAGCGTTCGAGCGACTGCTCGTTGCTGCGTGCGGA
Source organism: Kitasatospora sp. NBC_01302 (assembly GCF_035976515.1). NCBI lineage: Bacteria > Bacillati > Actinomycetota > Actinomycetes > Kitasatosporales > Streptomycetaceae > Kitasatospora > Kitasatospora sp. NBC_01302. The sequence goes on along the minus strand of NZ_CP108404.1, from coordinate 63,934 downwards.
CTCCTCGCACCGGTTCTGGAGGTACAGCACGTCGCCGAGGAGGCCGAGCACGCGCGCCTCGCCGAGCCCCTCGCCCGTCTCCAGGTACAGCGCGAGGGCCTCCCGGTAGCGCTCCTCCGCCAGCGTCAACTCGCAGGACAGTGAGTCCAGTACGCCCAGATTGGTGAGCGCGTCCGCCCGCCCGGTCCGGTCGCCGGTGCGGTCGGCGACCTCGAGGGCGATGCCGTGCAGCACGCGCGACTGGTGCCAGCGGCCCTGACCGCGCAGGAACTCGTGCATCGCCACCGGCAGGGCGATGGCGTGCTCGGGGCGCCCGTGGGCGGCGGCGTACTCGACGGCCGCGTGCAGGTTGACGCGCTCCGCCCGGAGCCAGGCGTCCGCCTGCGCCAGGTCCGCGAAGTCCGGGACGGTGTCCGGGCGGGCGCCCAGGGAGCCCCGCGGCACCGGGTGGTGGCGGGCGATGTGCTGGTCGGCGGCCTGCGCGCCGGCCAGGTAGTGGTCCAGCAGCCGGTCCACGGCCGCCGCGCGTGCGCCCGGCCCCTCGCCTCCGCTTCCGCTCCCGTCCCCGTCCCCGTCCCGGCCCCCGTTCTCGGCGAGGTCGCGGGCGTGCTCGCGGATCAGGTCGTGCATCCGGTAGCGGCCGCGCACCGGCTCCTCGATCAGGTGGTGGTCCTCCAACTCCTCCAGCAGCCGGCGGGCCGTACGCAGATCGGTGCCGGCGAGGGCGGCCGCGGCCCGGGCATCGATGTCGTCGCCGACGTGCAGGCCAAGGCTCCGGAGCAGGCCGCGCTGATCGGGGGCCAGGTCGCGGTAGGAGAGGTCGAAGGCGGCGGCCACCGACAGGCCCTCGGCGCGCAGGACGGACAGCCGGCCGCTGGTCGCCCCCAGGTCCGCGAGCAGGTCGGCCACCGTCCAGCTCCGGTGGTGGCGCAGCCGGGCCGCGGTCAGGGCCAGCGCCAGCGGCAGGTACCCGCACAGGCGCACCAGCTCACGGACCGCCGCGTCCTGGGCCGTCAGCTCGGGGCGCCCGGCCTTCGCGATGAACAGGGCGGCGGCCTCGTCCGCCGGCAGCACGTCGAGGGTGACGGGCACGGCGTCCGGCAGCGCGGGCAGCCGCCGTCGGCTGGTGACCAGCACCAGACTCCCGGGGGTGCCGGGCAGCAGCGGAGCGACCTGCCTGCTGCTGCGGGCGTCGTCGAGGACCAGCAGGATCCGCTTGCCGGCCAGTCGGCTGCGCCACAGGCTCGCCCGGGCGTCCAGACCGGCGGGTATCTGCCCGGGCCCGATGCCCATCGACAGCAGCAGGCCGAGCAGCGCGTCGGCGGGTTCGACGGCCGGAGTCCCGGGCGTGTGGGCGTGCAGCGGCAGGAAGATCTGGCCGTCCGGGAACCCGGCGGCCAGCCGGTGCGCGGCGTGCACCGCCAGGGCGCTCTTGCCGACGCCGGGCATGCCGTCCACCGCGTGGATCCCGATGACGCCGGCCTCGTGGGTGATGCTGGCCTGGCAGGCCTCGAGCAGGTGGTGCAGCTCGGCCGAGCGGCCGGTGAAGGAGGCCACGTCCCGGGGGAGCCCCGAGATCGCCGTGGCGGAGGTCGCCGGTGCTCCACCGGCCGCTCGACCGAGAGGACCGCCGCGTTGCGGGGCGGCACCGCCGAGGACTTCCTGGTGGGCGGCCTGCACGGCCCGGCCCGGTTCCAGCCCCAGCTCCTCGACCAGGGCCTCGCGCAGTCGGCGGTGGACGTCCAGGGCTTCCGCCGTCCGCGCGCTGCGGTGCAGGGCGAGCATGAGCTGGCGGTGGAACGCCTCGCGCAGCGGGTGCTCGGCGGCCGCCCGGGTCAGTTCGGGGATCAGGCCCTGGTGGCGGCCGAGCTGCAGTTCCGCCTCGAAGTGCCACTCCAGGGCCTGCTGGTGCGACAGGGTGAGCTCGTGGATCCGCGCCGTCGACGCGTCGGCCAGTGTGGGCAGGTCGACGAGCGGGGTGCCCCGCCAGAGCGCGAGCGCCGCGGCCGCCTCCGCGCCGGCCCTCGCCCAGTCCCCGTCGGCCACCGCGGCCCCGGCCGTGTCGAGCCGGCGGGTGAAGACCGCGGCGTCCAGCTCGCCGTCCCGCACCTCCAGCAGGTAGCCGGGCGCGGCGGTGCGCAGCCGCGACGGCTCGCCGGGTGCGCAGGCCGCCGCCAGGACCCGGCGCACCTGCACGACCTGGTTGTTCAGCGCGGTGCTCGCCGTCGCGGGCGGATCCTCTCCCCACAGCGCCGCCACCAACCGGTCCCGGGACACCGCCTCGTTGGGCTGCAGGAGGAGCATCGCGAGCAGCAGCCGAGCCTTCGGCGAGGAGAGCGGGAGCGCCAGGCCGGCGCTGTCCTGGACGGTGAGCGGGCCCAGCAGGCTGAAGTGCATCCGAGCATCCTAGGCACGCTGCCGGCACCGTCCTCGCCCACCCCACCGGTGGCAGCGCAGCGTCGAAGGTGATGTCGACGCTGCGGTGGCGTCCGAGGCGCTACACCGGCACCGGACCCTCCCTCGACCTCCCACCACCGACACGTGAAGCGCCGATGTCAGTAGTCCTGGCCGGCCTCGCGCAGCAACTCGCGGAAGCCCGCCGTGGTCCGGTCGCGGAAGCCGATGAAGAACTTGTTCGCCAAGGGGACGGCCCACCTGCTGCCCCGACCGGCCACGTTGAAGACTCGATGCGTGACCCGGGTGCGCCCGGCCTCCTCGGTGACCTCGTACTCCCCGCGATACCACCAGCCGCCCTGATAGGCGAAGCGCCCGTGCTCCCGGTCGATCTCGACCCGGGCCGGATCCAGCCCCACGACTCCGCCGAACCGGCGTGCAATGAGGTCCAACACACGGTCGGCCGAAGCGTCCACAGTGTCGGTGAGCACGATCATCAGCTTCCCCGTCATGGTGCCAGTCTGCCAGGACCGCCTCTCCACGCGTGGTGCCGCTGGTGGACCGGTGGAGATGCCCGCACGTCCCGGCATACCGACACGAGCTCCTGCACCTCAGTGACGACCGTGCCGGGTTCAGTTCGCCCACCGCCACCGCCACCGCCACCGCCACCGGGTATCAGGCGGACGAGACGATTGCCCGGGTGACGGCGGTGATCGCCGGGGCCGGGCGGCCGGGGAGCCGTGCCACCAGAACCCGGCGGATCTCGGGAGCTGCGCCTTCGACGTGCAGCAGGCTCACCCCGGGCGGCAGCACCGGCGAGAGCCGGGTGGGCACCGTTGTCACCCCGAAGCCGCTGGCGACCAGCTGAAGCTTCGTCAGCCAGTCACGCGCACTGTGGACGATGCGCGGCCGTCCGGGCAGGCCGGGCCAGACGCCGAGCAGCGGCTCGGAGTTCGACGCCGGGGTGGCGATCCACGGCGCGTCGACCAGTTCGTCGACGTGCACCGCGGTGCGGCCGGCGAACTCTCCGGTCGAAGGCACCGCCACGACGAGTTCGGTGTCCACCACGGTCTCGACGTGCAGGCGCGGCGACTCGCCGTCCAGGGGCCGGTGGGGCGGGCGGGACGTCAGGACGGCGAGGTCGATCGAACCCGCGCGAAGCGCCCGGACCAGGGCGGGCGTGGTGCCCTCGCTGGTCGTGACCGTGATCTGCGGGTCGGTCGCCGCAAGGCGGGCGAGCGAGGGAGGCAGGATGGCCGCGCCCGCGCTCAGGAACAGTCCGAGCCGCACCAGTTCGGTCCGCGGGACGGCGCCGGTGAGGTCGCGCTCGGCCTCCGTCAGGCAGTCCAGGATCGTGCGGGCGTGCCGCAGCAGGGTCAGACCCGCGGGGGTGAGCCGCACACCGTCGGGGCGGCGCTCGAACAGGGCGGTGGCCGCGCTTCGTTCGAGGGAGGCGGCCTGGCGTGAGACCGCCGACTGGGTGTAGCCGAGCCGGGTGGCCGCCGCGGTGAAGCTGCCGGACTCGGCGATCTGCCGCAGGACCCGCAGGCCTGTGCTGGAGATGTCCATGCGGTATACGCATACCACAGATGCTTGATCGTCGCTTCCCGCATGCCTGCCGGACTCCTAGTGTCGATGGCGACGAACACGGACGAACACGGAGGCCAGCACGTGCGAGCAGCAGTTCTGACGCAGTTCGGCGCCCCGCTCACGGTGCGGGAGGTGCCCGACCCCGAGGCCGGCGGCGGCGAGGTGGTGGTCGAGGTGCTCGCCACCTGTGTGGCCCCGTACGCGGCCGAGGTCTTCAGCGGCAAGCGGAACTACCCCCTGGTCCCTCCCGTCGTGCCCGGGATCGGCGGCGTGGGACGGATCGTCCACGTGGGCCCGGACGCCACCCGGCTGCGCCCCGGCGACCTGGTGTGGTGCGACTGCACCGTGCGCTCGCGCGACGACGCCCTGACGCCCGACATCACGCTCCAGGGCTGGAGCTCCCGCGGCGAGGGCGGCGCGCGGCTCGCCCGCCACCTGCACGACGGATCGTTCGCCGAGCTCATGCGGGTCCCGACGGAGAACGTCTTCCCGCTGCCCGCAGCAGCGGGGGAGGACCCGGCCCGCTGGGCCGCGCTCGGCGTGCACGTCATCCCGTACGGCGGGCTGCTGGCCGGCGCGCTCGCCGCCGGTGAGACGCTGCTCGTCAGCGGGGCCACCGGCAACCTCGGCAGCAGCGCGGTCGCGGTCGCGCTCGCCATGGGAGCGGGCCGCGTGGTGGCCCCGGGCCGCAACCGGGCCGCGCTCGACCTCCTCGCCGACCGATTCGGCCCACGCGTGCGCCCGGTCCCGCTGACCGGGGACGAGGCCGGCGACCGCGCGGCGATGTCCGCGGCGGGCGACGGCCCGATCGACCTGGTGATCGACCTGCTCCCGCCGAGCGCACCCAGCTCGGCGACGCGCACGGCGGCCATGACCGTGCGCGAGTACGGCCGCATCGTTCTCATGGGAGGCGTCGGCATGCTCGGCGGCGACGACCTCGCACTCCCGTACCCATGGATCATGCGCAACTCGATCACGGTGCGCGGCCAGTGGATGTACCCCCGTACGGCGAACGTCGGCATCATCCGGCTCCTCGCCTCGGGCGCGCTGGACCTCGCCCCCGAACGGGTCCGGTCGTTCGGCCTCACCGCCGTGAACGACGCCGTCACCTACGCCGCCTCGCATGCTGGCCCGTTCGACCGCACCATCCTCACCCCACCGGCTCGCTGACAGGACCCAGCGATCTCCCCGGTTCAGCGGCCGCGGCCCACCGCCCCCAGGCGCGCAGGCCCACTGGATGCGAACCGATCGGACACGCCGGGCCAGATCACCGGACGGGTGGGGAGATCCCCCGTCCCGGGGGCATCCGCCTGAAGGGCGTGGGCACCTGTTCCGATGCCGGACCGGACGAGGCGAGGCACTGATATGCAGTCAGATGCGACGCTCACCGGGGCTGGTCAGTGGTAGATCCGCGCTGCCCGCACCGAATCCTGAGCAATGTTGGCGATGAAGAGGCCGAAGTCGAAGTCTTCGGCCTCGACGAACGGGGTCAGGTCGTTCCCCAGGTCATCCCACTCCTGCGGGGCAGGGTAGTGAAGCTTCAGCTCGTGACTGATGGTCAGGAGGCATGTGGTGGCGACGACCCGATGCTCGATCTTCGTGGAGCCATCGAGTTCGACCCGCAGGGCGCCCATCCGTAGCCAGAGCACCTCCGCTGCCCGGTACAGCACTGTTCGATGGCCACTCAAGGTGCCGTAGTGGCCCTGGGGCGGCTCCCCGGACCCGAGGGCTCGCTCGGGGCCGAGCTCACCGGTCTCCGGGTCGAACCGGGCTCCCGACCCGAAGTCGTCGTAACGGGCGACCAGCATCGTTACCTCTTTCCTGGACGTGACCCGAGGCCCTGGCCACCAGTCCGTGTCGCACTGATCATTTCCAGATTCGGTTGCCGTTGTCGCGGACGCAGGCGAGCCGGTCGGACTCGATCAGGGTGCCGTCCGGGATCACGTGGGTCATGGCCTCGCGTCGGCACCGGTCCAGGGCCTCGTGCAGGTCCGGGGCTTGGCAGGCGAGATGTCGATGCCCTCGTGGAGGTAGCGGTAGCCGGCGGCCTGGGAGATGCCGGGCGTGGCGACACAGGTGACCGATGTGAAGCCGCTGGTGGTTGCGGGCGTCACCGGCCGGCCCGTTCTTCCGAGGCTCGGCGGGCTCGGCGGGCTCGGTGGACGAGCCGGCTAACGCGCCACGCGGTGGCGGAGGTAGACGACTCTCGAGCTGAAGGTGCGGGTCTCGACGAGTTCGAGATCCACCCGGCGCTGGCCCTGGGGAAAGAACGGAATGCCACCGCCGACCAGCACCGGGTGGACCATGGCCCGGTACTCGTCGATCAGATCCGACGCAGCCGCCTCGGCGGCGAGAGTCGCGCCGCCGATCGCGATGTCACCCTCTCCCGGCTCGGCCCGCAACCGCTCGATCTCCTCCGCCACGCTGCCGGAGGCCAGGCGGGCACGGCCCTGCACCGCCGACAGCGTGGTCGAGAACACCACCTTCGGGAGCGGCTTCCAGAGCGCGGCCCACTCGCGCATCGAGTCGTCGAGCGATGGATCCTGGTCGGCGGTCTCCCAGTACAGCATCGTCTCGTACAGCCGTCGCCCCAACAGGTGGACGCCGACCTCTCGAATCTCGTCGATCCAGAAGCGGAAGACCTCCTCGTCGGGCGGCGACCAGTCGAAGCCGCCGTCCGGCCCGACGATGTAGCCGTCAAGTGAGACGCCCATCGAATAGGTCACACTGCGCATCAGAAGTCCTCCTCGGTAACGGGTTCGACTGTACGACCGCCGGACGTCGCAGCCGCATCGCGGCTCGCGGGACCTCCCTGGGCCGAGTCACCTCACGGGATCATTTCGTTGGGAAAACCTCAGTCGACACTCGAACCCAGGAGATGCTGCGCTGCCGGGGACGGGAGCGGGCCCGACGATCAGAGCACCCGTCCCCTGCTGATCATCGACACCTGGTCCGTCCGCATGGCGGCCGGTGATCGAAATCAGTGGTGAACGAAGATCAAAACGGAACCGGCAGCCCAGCCTCGCGCAGCTTGGACAGGGCGGCGGACATGCACTGCTGCACACTCCTCCCATCAGCACGCAGGCCATGCGCCAAGGGGCCCCCACTGGCGGCGAACGTCCATGCCGGCGCGTTGTCGGCCACCCTCTCGGCGTCCACCCTGATCAGGGCATTCACGCCCTGCTCGCCCAGCCATTCCAGGATGAGTAGCGTCACGTCCTCGACGCCACGATCCTGGTCGATCTTTGGCCAGCGGCCCCGGTTGCCTGTCATTGCCCAGACTCTACCGAGGGCCCCGCAGCAGTCGGCGCGACCAGTGGCCAAGGCCGGAGGATCAGTGCCCGACTTCCAGCATGACGAAGACCTGCGGTGGCTGGAGTGCCCGTGACTGGGAAGGCGAGTGGGCCCAAGAGGCCATCCAGCGGATCACCACCGAGAACGCCACCCTCAAGCAGCGCATCCGCCAACTCACCGCCGACAAGCGGTCCTTAGCGGTGCGGCGTGCTGCCCCGGGCGCCGAAGCGTTCGCCGGGACGGCCCGCCGAAGTCGAGGGACCTGTTCAGGCCCGCAGGTGAACCCGCCTCACCCGGTGGGTGATCGCCGCCGTGCAGATCACCAGGGAACGACGCCGGCGTCGTCGAAGAACTGGCCGGTCGGGCCGTCGTCGGGCAGGGTCGCGAGCTTGATGGCGATCGCCGCGCCCTGTTCGGGGGTGCGCACGCCGCGGAAGCCGTTGAGGTCGGTGGCGACGTAGCCGGGGCAGCCGACGTTGATCAGGATGTTCGTACCACTCAACTCCCGGACGTACTGGAGGGTGACGGCGTTCAGGAACGTTTTTGACGGTGCGTACGCCACGGACACCGGACCTGCCGTCTGCTCGGCAGCGGGTCCTGACTGCCGGGTGAGGGAGCCGACGCTGCTGGACATGTTCACGATCCGCGGTGAGGCGGAGCGGCGGAGCAGCGGCAGCATCGCGTTGGTGACGCGGATGACGCCGATCACGTTGGTCTCCACGACCGTTCGGATGGTGGCGGGATCGACCCGGGTGGGTTCCTGGGGCATGCCGCCGGTGATGGCGGCGTTGTTGACGAGCACGTCGAGGCGTCCGGCCTGTTCCTCGATCAGCCGTGCGGCGGCGGTCGCGCTCGCGTCGTCGGTCACGTCCAGGGGGACGCCGAACGCGTCGGCGCCGGCTGCGCGCAGTCGCTCCACCGCGGCTTTACGGCGCTCATCGTCGCGGGCGCCGACGCCGACGCTCCAGCCGAGGGCGCCCAGGCCCGCGGCGATCTCGTAGCCGATTCCCTTGTTGGCGCCGGTGACCAGCGCAATCGTTCGTTCGCTCATGGGCACCATGCTGCTCTCCGGCCCCGGCGGAGTCCAAGACCGATCGGGTGGGCAACGATACCGTCCAGGTATTGATCCGGGATACCGTGGCGGTATGGAGACCCGGGAACTGCGATATTTCGTCGCTGTCGCTGAAGAGCTGCACTTCGGGCGCGCCGCGCAGCGGCTCGGGATCGCGCAGCCGCCCTTGTCGCGGGCGATCCAGCAGCTCGAACGCCGGCTCGGGGCAGCGCTGCTGGATCGGACCAGTCGCACGGTCACGCTGACCGAGGCCGGCGCGGTGCTGTTGGTCGAGGGCCGGGCGGCGCTCGACGCGGTCGACGCCGCCGAGCGCCGGACCCGCCGCGCCGCCCTCTCCGTGACCGGCCCTCCCGGCTTGGTCCTCGTCACGAAGGCCAGCGCGTCCAGAGAACTGCTGGCGAGACTGCTCGACGCGTACGCCGCCGAACCCGGCGCGGTTCCCGTCGACGTCATCCTGTGCGGTCCGGCCGAACAGGAACGACTCCTGCGCGAAGGCCGGGCCGATGTGGCGCTGCTGCACCGGCCGTTCGACTCGACGGCCGGTTTCGACACCGAGGTGCTCGGCACGGAGGGCCAGGTCGCGGTCCTGCCGGCCGGGCACCCGCTCACCGTCCGGGCCCACGTGCAGATGGCCGACGTCACCGGGCTGCCGGACCTGCCCCTGCCACGCTGGCCCGACCCCGACGGCACCTACCCGCCCGGCCCCGGCCCGCAGGTCCGCGACCACGCACAGTTGTTGCAGCTTGTCGCGCTCGGCCGCGCGTGCGCGGTCTCACCGGAGTCGTGCCGAGCACAACTGCCCGGTGACCTCGCCGCCGTGCCCGTGCTGGACGCGCCGACAGTCACCACCGTGATCGCCTGGCCACCGCACAGCCGGTCCAGAGCCGTCGCCGACCTTGTCCGGACTGCGACATGTCTCTAGCTCGTGCGTTGACCACGAACGTTGCCGGGGTTGTTCAGCCGGCGCTCGTGGGCGGATCCAGCGCCTGGCCCGGGGCACCGTCCAGGACACGGCAGTGCCCGGCCGCCTGGGCCCGCCGAAACCCCGCTCCGCTCCGCGGGAGGGCGGCGGCTGGAGCGGGGCTGGTCGAGGGGCCGGTCGGACCCGGGCGGTGCGGTTCAGCCGGTGGCTGCCGTCGTCACGCTCACGAGTCCTGGCCCGACGGGTGGCTGTGGTCGTGGTCGTGGCCGTGCTCGCAGTCGATGCGCAGGGTCAGGGACTGGTCGGCCTCCTGGTTCTGCGCGAAGTCGATCGAGCGGTACAGCAGTTCGTGCCGGCCGTCCGTGGTCAGCGCGATCGGGCCGGTGTAGTCCGTCCAGCCGGCGCCGTCGAGGTTGTACTCGGTCCGGCTCACGCCCGAGATGTCGTCCGTGGCGCTGAGGGTGACGGTCACGTCCGTCGTGAAGTAGTCCTTTCGGCCGTCGGCCGGGTCGGTGGTGGCGGTGGTGACCGGCGGCGTGGTGTCCAGCGGCAGGACGCCCTCCTCCTGCTCCATGGTCGGCTCGTTGTTCGGGGTCGGCGGGTCCGGGAGAAGGGGGGCGCTGGGCAGGCCGATCCCGCCGGCGCGCAGCCGCAGGGCGCTCCAGTCGTCGTGGCCGGAGAGCCGGGTCTTCTGCCCGTCACCGTTGACGTCGGCAGTGACCACGCCGCGGTTCTGGACGCCGTTGCAGTTCCAGTCCACCCAGCCCTTGCTCCGCGGTGTGGTGATGTACGGGCCCTTCGGGTCGTTCTGGCAGTAGTGGACGACGTCGTAGTCCTTGCTGCTGAACGGGTAGGTGTTCTCGTCGATGAACACCTCGTTCAGGCTTCGGGCGTCGCGGGAGTAGTCGGCGATGCCGGTGGTCGTTCCGGCGGTCAGGCCTCGAACGGAGTACGAGTAGTTCATCACGCTGAAGTACTGCGGCTTGTTGTTCGGGAGGTCCGCGTCACCACCGTGCCGCAGGTCCAGGTTGTGGCCCAGTTCGTGCATGAAGTCGACAGCCTGTGCGGCGATCTGGGGGACGTCGGGGGAGAGGGCACCCAGGCTGAGGATGAAGTCACTGCCCGGGAGTTCGGCGATGCCGAGGGTGGTCCAGCCGGGCGCCAGGTGGTCGGCCGAGATCGCGTAGTGGAAGATCGGGACCCGGCCGGAGCTGACGAAGCCGCCCTTCTCCGCCTTGATCGTGTCGAAGGCGTCCCACAGGTAGTTGCCGTTGCCGTCCACGGTGCCGAGGTTGGTCGTCTCGGTCAGTTGCCGCGCCTTGCTGAGCTCGCCCCAGGTGGCGTTGGTGTCGAAGTTGAGGATGCTGTCCGGCCCGGCGTCGATGTGCAGGTTGATGCCGGTGGTCGGCGAGTGCTTGTTGTACGGGGAGTTCTTGAACGCCTCGACCACCTGGCGGATGGCCTGCGGGTCGAGTGCGTGGCTGTGGGTCTCGTCGGCCATCCAGTCGAGCTGGACGAAGATGTCCGGCTTGTTCACGGTGGCGCCCATCTTGGGCAGGTCGATGAACTGCGGGGCGCTGCCGTCGCTGGGAGTGATGGTGACGCCGTTGCGCTTCCAGTCGTCGGGGATCCCGTCGCAGGTGGTCGAGTTGCAGTCGAAGGTGAACTGGACCGTCGGGTTCGAGCCCCCGCCGCCGCTGTGGCTGATGACGTAGCCGCCCGGTGCCGTCTGGGTGTAGCTGTTCGCGCCGGTGGTCGGGCTGTCCCAGCTCACCTGCACCGTGCCGACGGTCTCCCCGGCGACCCGGAAGGAGGCGTTGCCCGCGCTGCCGTTCGAGCCGAGGCAGGGCTCGGACGACCAGCTGGCTGAGGTGCCCGCGGCGATCTCGCTCGGCTGACTGCCGATCAGGCAGCCCCTGGTCATGGTGAACGTCGCGAGTGACAGGGCGCGGTCGCTGTTGTTGGTGAAGTTCACCGTCACGCTGCCGCCCTCGCGCCGCGTGGCGGCGGCCGGCGAGATGACGGCGGCGAAGGTGAGCATGGCCAGCGCCATCACCAGCACGGCAGAGAGCCTGGTCCGCGGTGCGCGGCCGGGTCTGCCTGCCCTGCCCGGTTCCCCGGCTACGGAGCGTGCATATTCTGTATCCATACCGTCACGCTAGGGTGCGCGCTGACAGCGGACTGGCACGACCTGACGGGTTGTCACCCTCTCGGACGCGCTCCGCTTGCCATCCGGGCCGGGTGAGAGCACACCGGGTGGCGCTCTGCTCGATAGGGATCAAGGCGGGGATCGCGACGGCGGCGACCCGCGAACCGACTGCGGCCGGCCGACGCATTCCGCGCGTGACGGCGGCCGACCGCCGCGAGCAACGGACCGCCGCCGGCAACGGACCGCCGCCGGCAACGGACCGCCGCCGGCAACGGACCGCTCGACGGGCCGGTTGCCGGGCCGGAGCGCGGGTGGGCGCGCCACATCGGAATCCGACCGACGCGAGGTGATCGACATGACCGGGCTGGACGGCCTGACCGTCGCGTTCCTGGTGGCCGCCTCCAGAGCCGGCTCGCTCTGGAGGCGGGCCGGTCCGTCCGCCGCTGCGCCCTGGCCGTCGCCCGGTTCGCTGAAGTGCTCGGGCAGGGTACGGATGACCGGACTGTGTCGCCGATCGGGTGGTGCCGATTCTGGCAAGATGGCCCCGTGTTCGATTTCGACATTGCGCGATACCAACCACAGTGGTTGAACGGCCGTGACGCCGTGACGCGCCTGCACGGGCGTCGTCTGGGTGCTCTGCGCGGTCGCACGTTGACTCGGGTCTGGATGGCCTGGGACCTGCAGGATGATGAGTGGTTCTGCGACTGCCCCGTGCTGCTCGACTTCGAGGGTGAGCAAGTCGAGATCAATCACTGCAAGTTCGACGACATCGCCCTCAGCTGGGCGACGATCGACCCTCACCGTCCGGTGCGCTGGCCAGGATTCGAGCTGGCCTGGCGTCCGGAGCCGCTGGCCGAGCTTCGGGCACTGCGAGGCCTGACCCTCCGGAGCGTCGAACTGCTCGAATGGACCGGCGACGATGTGGCCCAAGGGAGCGTGGATGTGAGCTTCGTCTTCCACGGCGGTCGGGTGACCGTCTTCAACGCCCTCGACGAGAACGGTCTGAACTTCACTGCGCCCGTGCCGCAACAACGGCTGCACGCTCTCCGCTGACTCAGGCGCCGGGGCAACGGGCATGGCCGGTGTCACACACTCAGCGCCAGGGCCCTTTCTTGACCCTGGCAGTGGCTCCGTGTCGGCCACTCGGATCTCCGGCTCGCAGTAGCGCCGGTTCAGGGAGCCCGTGCCGGTGTCTCGGCCGGAGGAATGCGACGCGAGAGGCTCAGTCGGCATAACGAGCGGTCCGTACCCGGCGGGCCGCAACATCGTGCACGCTACGAGGATGGAGGCGATGAGCGCGGCATCAACGGTCGGGGGCAGCCCGGCCTTCGGCCGCGAGGCTTGACGGCTCCGCTCGTGCGAGTCGTTTCTTCCGCCGACGGGTGCGTGCCCGACAATCAGGTACCACTCCGGTGCGCACGACTGAGCAGGGGATACGACATGAACAGGGCCGATCTCGCCGCGAAGTACACCTTCCTGGAGACCGCGGACCTCGACCACCTCGACGGTAAATCAGACAGTGAGCAGGATGCGTACGCGTTTGCCCGGCTACAAGCGATGCTCAGCGGGCCGCAATACTGCCTGGGTCCCGGCGGGGCACACATGCCCATCGGCACGCTGCGCTTGGACGACCTCGCCGGCAAGACCTACGTCTACCGGTGCGGCCCGGGACTGCTTGGGACGGTCGACTGGATCAACACCGGAGAGAAGGCCGGGCAGGGGCCGTATCGTGGTGTCCGTGATCCGGCATCGGACTTCACCATCCACAAGGGCGACAACGGCAATTTCTCCCGCGTGAAAGCGGCACTCACGGGCCAGGTCGGCTGGGACGGGCAGTACCAGAAGCTGACTGTCACCTTCGAGGCGATTCCGCAGTACTGGAACGAACTCCTGTGGGAGGAAGAGGGCCACAAGGGGATTGTCACTGCGCTGAGCATCACCCTCTCCATCACCGGGCCGGGCGGCTCCGTCGTCACGTCCGAACCAATCACCCACAACCAGAGCGGCACGGGCGATCCGATCAAGTTCACCATCACCCGCGAATTCAAGAATCTCCCAGTGGGTGACTATCGACTCGCCGTGTCAGGCCAGAAGACCGGCGGGCGGCGGACCAGAGTCAACAGCAAGGAGACCGGTCGGGTGGCGATCCAGGAGCACGTGGTGTCGTGCACCATCGGGCGTGAGTAGCGCGGCATCAGCGGAACGCCGGGGCGCTACGGGCTCGGTGGGCCCGCAGCTCCCCGGTCGGGGTGCCGGTCATGGCGTCGGCAAGCGGGGCCGCGCGCGGGATGGTGCGTCGGCCCGGCGGTGCGTTGCGGCGCCGGGATTGCGATCACGGTAGGGGCTCCCAGGCGGATCGGCTGCAGGGGGCGGCGCTGGGCGGACGCCCGGCGCCGTGTGCCGGAGCATCCGAGGCCGGCCCGGGCGCGGCGGGTGCTGCCGTTCCGTTCAGCTGTCCAGGCGGCGCTTGCTGAGCCAGGCGACCATCTCGGGGTCGTGGTGGTCGAAGAACAGGGTCTTGCCGGTGTCGAGGGCGGCGATGGCGGCCATCTGGTCATCGGTCAGTTCGAAGTCGAGAACGTCGATGTTCTGTGCCATCCGCTCGGGGTCGACCGACTTGGGAATGGTGACGATGTCGCGTCGGATCAGCCAGCGCAGCACGACCTGGGCCACGGACTTGCTGTGGGCGTCGCCGACCCTGCTGAGGACGGGGTGGGTGAACAGCTCGTTCCTGCCTTCGGCGAAGCCGCCCCACGCCTGGTGCTGGACGCCGTGCTCGCGCATCAGGTCGTGGTCGGCGGTGCGCTGGAAGAAGGGGTGGGTCTCGATCTGGTTGACCTGCGGGGTGATCTCGTTGTTGAGGATCAGGTCCAGGAGGCGGTCGGGGTAGAAGTTGGCGACGCCGATCGCCTTGGCCAGGCCCTCGCGGTTGGCGGCCTCCATGGCGCGCCACTGGCCGTACACGTCACCGAAGGGCTGGTGCATCAGGTACAGGTCGACGTGGTCGAGGCCGAGCTTGGCCAGGGAGGTCTCCAGAGCGCGCCGGGTGTTGTCCTGGGCGGGCGCGTCCTGGACCCAGAGCTTGGTGGTGACGAACAGCTCCTCGCGGGGGATGCCGCTGTTCTTGATGGCGTGGCCGACAGCCTCCTCGTTGCCGTAGGCGGCGGCGGTGTCCAGCAGCCGGTAGCCGGCGGCGAGGGCGTCGGCGACGGCCTGCTCGGTCTTCTCCGCCGGGATCTGGCAGACGCCGAAGCCGAGGATCGGCATCCGGACGCCGTTGTTCAAGGTGACGTGCTGCACGGGACTCTCCAGGGGGGCTGGTAGCGGAAGGTGACGGTCGGTCAGCCGATGGGTTCGGTGACCGTGGCCGGGAAGCCGGTGGCGCTCATGGCGGCGGGCCAGCCGGCGTAGCAGGCCGGGTGGGTGATCGCCTCGGCGGGTTCGTCCGGGGCGAGGCCGTTGTCGAGGGCGCGGCGCAGATGGCCGGTCGGCCGGGCGTCGCGGCCGAGGGCGACCGTCGGCCGAGACGCTGTCGGCGGTGATCACGCCATTGCCCACACCGCCCATTACTCACCGGAAGGAACGGCCGCACCCGCTCCCCGTCCGACGGATCGCCGCGTTCCCAACGCCCCATGCCCGGAACAGCGAGCTGATCAGCGACGGTCACATGATCGGCCGGGCAACTCCTGGGCGCGGCCACACTCACCAGGCAGGGGAACCCGATCTCAGAAGCGTCACGTACTGTCGAATGCGCAGCGCGTCATCGGGGAAGCAGCTGTCCCAGCCCTGGTCCAGCCGCATCCAGGCCGCGGGCTGCCCGTCCTCCGCGATCAGTGGCTGTTCCGGGTCGCCGATCGCGGCATAGGAGAGGGACAGCGTCTCCGGCAGATCCGGGCCGAATGACCGCACCGCCACCGCGGCGGGCCGCTCCAACAACCGCGGCCGTAGCCCAGTCTCCTCGGCCAGTTCCCGGGCCGCGCCATCACGCGGACACTCTCCGGGCTCAACCTTGCCACCTGGCGGGACCAGCCCGCGCCACGGATGCCTGACCAGCACGATCTGCTCCAGGGCTGTGTCCAGGACCCACACCTCGGCGCCCAACGGCTCCACGGCGCCAACCAGCGCAGAGCGCAACCAGGCCCTGGCCCGGTCGAACTCCAGCGTCGCGCTCCCGGCGTCAGCGACGGCAGCATCAAGCGGACGCTGCTCAAACACGCTACGGATCATTGCGACAGGCTATAGACCGTCACCGACACCACCGGGCTGCCGCGGTGGGCCGCAGCAACGGCCGTCGCCGCGGCGGCCGCGCAGACCGCCACGCCACATCGAACAGTCTCCGACACCGATCACAACTCCGGACCAGACCCTAGGAGGGCGGTTCGCCGGTCCCGTCCGGATCGGCCGCCAGTGCCTCCCAGAACGTCACATAGCTCTGCTCGTGAGCGATTCCGAGTGTGATCAGCCGGGTGCGGGCCGGGGTGTCCGGGGCGTGGGGGTCGAGGTGGTCGCGGAGTTCCTGGTACGTGTCGCGCCACTGCCGGTGCTGCGCTGCCTGGGCCGCCGCCAGCTCTGCGACCTGGCCGGGCGCGCCCAGGTCGGCGAAGGTCAGCTTGAGCAGGGCGGGGTTGCGGGTCTCGGGCTCGGGTGTCGCGGGGTCGGCGAGCCAGTGCCGCAGGGCATGCCGGCCGGCGTCGGTGAGGTGGAACACCCGGCGCCTGCGGCCGTGCTCCTCCGCCTCCTCGCGCAGCAGCCCCAGCTCGGCCAGGCGGGGTGGGTCGCGGTAGAGCTGGGCGTGCGGGAGCGGCCAGTAGTGGCCGACGGAGCTCTCGGCCTTGGCCTTCAGGTCGTACGGCGTCATCGGCCCGTTCCGGGCGATCAGCCCGAGCACGACGAGCTGCGACGGCGTCAGATCCTTCGCCACGGCGTTTCCTCTCTCATTTTTATCCATTGACACCGTATCAATGAGATCATTACCTTCATCGTGCTGCAACCATATCAATGAGACCATGGAGCCTCGATGCGCCTGCACCCCGAGATAGCCGGTGTCCTGGACGGTGTCCCGCCCTTCGACCCGCTGGCCGACCCGCCAGCCACCCGGGCGTACCTGCGGTCGCTGCTGGCCGCGAAGCCCCCGGCGGACGACCCGCGCATCGCCGTGCGCCACACCGTGATTCCGGGCCCGGCAGGCGACCTCACCGTCCGCATCTACCGCCCGACCGGGGCGAGGGGCGCGTGCCCCGGCGTCCTCTACTTCCACGGCGGCGCCTTCATCGCCGGCGACCTCGACACCGGCGACGGCAACTGCCGCGACCTCTGCCTGGCGGCCGGGGCCGTGGTCGTCTCCGTCGACTACCGGCTGGCCCCGGAACACCCGTACCCCGCCGCCTTCGACGACTGCTACGCGGCCCTGTGCTGGACCGCCGACAACGCCGCTCGCCTGGACGTTGACCCCACCCGCCTCGCCGTCGCCGGCCGCTCCGCCGGCGGCGCCCTTGCGGCGGCCCTCGCCCTCGCCGCCCGCGACCGAGGCGGCCCGACCCTCGCGTTCCAGCTCCTGCTCGTCCCGGCCCTGGACGACCGCTGCGCCCTCCCGTCCATCGACGAGTGCGCTGACAACCGGATCGTCGACGGCCGCGTCGTACGCGGCATGTGGAAGCCCTACCTGGCCTCCACCGAAGCCGACCCCTACGCCGCCCCCGCCCGCGCCGAGGACCTCAGCGCCCTGCCACCTGCCTACCTGGAGATCTGCCAGGCCGACGCCCTCCGCGACGAGGCCCTCAGCTACGCGAACCGCCTGATCGCGGCCGGCGTCCACACCGAACTCCACGTGGTCCCCGGCGCCTTCCACCTCTTCGAGGGCTACGCCCCGACCAGCCGCCTGGCCCGCCGCGCCACAGCCACGTGGACGTCGGCGGTAGCGGCAGCGCTGACCTGAACCATCGACGCCGGCTGCCCCGCACGCACGCACGACCTGGCCCGAGCACGGCCGCACGTGGCCACCGCGGCCCTCGCCCAGGCGCCGGGGCCCGGCGGAAGCAGCACGACTTCGTCGAACGGCGGGCGGCCCCGGGCAGGCAGGGCGGTGCGACCAGGGCCTGCGGCGACCCGACGATGGCCTCCCCGGTCGCCGCCGCCGCATTCGACATGGCCGACCGCTTCTCCCTGGGCCCCGTGGCGGCGCCGGGTGAAGGCCGGATACCGGCGAAGGGGATGAGGAGCAGGGGAGCCGGCGCGCGGACGGGATCCCGGCAACCTGATGCTGCGCGCCGACGTGGCGGGTCATCCGCTGCCCGGCGGCCCGGCGGCCCGGCGGCCCCGCTGCGCGGTGCGACGGCCTCGTCGCCCTGCTGGCGGCCTCGCAGATCTCCCTGCGCGAGCACGTCGTGGCCTGTGAACTACCCCGCGCACTGGACGAGTTCGCAGCCGATGCGGGGCTGCGGCACGACATCGGACGCTGGACGCTCCAGCTCGAACGCATCGTGGCGGGCAGCCTGCGCCGGCATCAGCAGACGCACCGCTACCACGATGTCGAGCTGTGGCGCCCGTCCTCCTGAGGCTCCCGGGCCTCCGATCCTCGCCGGCCGGAGCCCAGTGGCCGCGCCGCGCCGCGGACTTGTCCATTACCGAAGTGGTCGAGCCCGCACGCGGAATGCCTCGACGTACCTGCGGGGGTCACGGCGCAGGTCGCTCTCCCAGCGCGCCGTGCACTGCTCGGCGAACGTCCGCCCGGTGGCGAGGACTTCGTCGAGCGGGTCGAGGTAGTCCAGCACCCGCCGGGGCTCAAGTCCGGCCTGAACGCGGGCGGTCAGGCCGGCGCGGGCGAGGCGGAGCAGCTCGGTGGCGAGGTCGCTGACGCGGTCGCCGCCGAGCGTGGTGCGCAGGCCCTGGCTCGGCAGGGCGTCGAGGGCGCCGCGACGCTCACGCAGGGTGTAGCGGCCGAGCAGGTCCCAGGCGGCTTCGCGTGACGGGGGGTGGTAGCTGAGGCCCACCCACAGCGCCGGGATCGAGGGAATGTGCTCGTAGGGCGGCCCGTCGGCGCTGCGCAGTTCGAGGGTCCGGCGCACCCGGACGTCCGTCCAGATCTGCGACATGTGGGAGGCCCAGTGGTCGAACGTCGCCATCGTGCCGTCGTCGAAACCCTGTTCCAGGAGCGCGGCGAACGGCCGGTCGGGGGCGGGCCGGTAGCGTCCGTCCGCGGTCCGGTAGTAGATCATGGGGATCCGCAGGGCCCAGTCGATGACGTCGTCGGCGCCGACGTCGGGCCGCAGCGCGGGTGGCAGGATGCCGCAGCGGCGCGGGTCCATCCGCAGCCAGGCGCGCGAGCGGTGCGACAGCAGTCCGTTCGCACGTCCGCCCTGTAGCGGTGAGTTGACGAGCAGTGCGGCGACGACCGGGGAGGCGGCCACCTGCATCCGCAGCTTCTGGGTGAAGTCCTCGGGGGAGAGGTAGTCCAGGTGCACCTGGGTGGAGAGGGACATCGACATGATCTCCGTGCCCCGGCTGCCGGCTTCGCCGATGCGGGCGAAGAAGTCCCGCATGATGGCGCCGCGGGTCATCGGGACCCAGGAGACGGTGTCCAGGCGGTCGAAGGGGAGGGCGGAGCCCGGCAGCAGGGCCAGGCCGAAGCGGCCCACGAGTTCGGCCAGGCGCTGCAAGGCGGCGCCCGCGTCGTCCACGGCGAGGGCCAGACCGTCGGCGGGCGCGGACGAGTACTCGAGCTGGCCGCCGTGTTCGAGGGTGATCTGGCTCCCGTCCGCCAGCAGGACGCCGGTCAGCCGGCCGGCGTCCTGCTGGCGCTCGCCGCCCCACTCGGCGAGCACCGCCTCCAGGACGGCCAGCACGCCGTTCTCGCCCAGGTAAGGGGCGGCGCGCCCGGTCTGCGGGTCGACCAGGCCACTCTCGATCTCCAGCCCGACCCGCTCGCGGGCCCCGGCGCGCGGGACGAATAGCGACCGCAGGTCCTCGCGCTCCAGCCGGGAGGCCCCGCTCGCGCGGCTCCCGTTCACGCGGCTCCCGTTCGCGCGGCTCCCGTTCACGCGGCTCCCGTTCACGCGGCTCCCACCCGCGCGGCGACCTCGGCGTGCCGGCTGCGGTCGAGCAGCAGGCCGACCGCGCCGAGGGCGGACTGGGCGGCGCCCTGGCACCACGCGTGCGCCCCGGAGAGGTGCTCGCCGGCGAAGAAGATCCGCGGGTCGCCGACCGGGTGCGGGGAGCCGAGCACGGTCAGGTAGCGGGTGTGCTCGCCGGGCGGCAGGTGCGCGAAGGCGCCGCCGCCCATGCCGACCTGTTCGTCCCAGTTCCAGTGCACGATGTCGTCCACGTCGTCGCCGATGCCGGGGTGGAGCTGTTCCAGGCAGGCCAGCACCAGCCGGTCGCGGTCGGCCGGCGGCAGCGCGGCGGCGCGGCGGGCGTTGGCCCCCCAGAGGTAGGCGCCGAGCAGCACCGACGGCTCCTCGGACCGCCGCGGGTCCTGGGCGACCCACCGGAGGGTGGCGCTGCCGTCGGCCCCGTCCCGGACGGGACGGGCGTTGTCCGACGGGTACCAGCACTGCTGGATCGGCAGGTCGGTGAAGCTGCCGCCGCCGAAGATCCCGTCCTGCGACTCCCACCTGCGGCGCGTCAGGTGCAGCAGCGACTTTGAGCTGCTGGCGTAGCTGATGCCGCGAACGGCGTGGCGCTGGGGGTGGGGCAGACCGGGCAGGAAGGTGATCTGGTCCAGCGCGGGCGCCGGCACGCAGCAGACCACGAAGTCGACCTGCTCGGTGGTCGGATGGTCCATCCGCCTGCCCCGGACCAGCACTCCCTCGCCGGTCAGCACGAGTTCGCTGATGTTCGTGGAGAGTTGCAGGGTCCTGGGCCGCAGCGCGCGGACGAAGGCGCGGGTCAGGGAGTCCATCCCGTCGACCAGCTCCAGCTGGCCGGCGTGGAACAGGCCGAAGTAGTCGACCAGGACCTCCAGCAGGGAGGACTGCTCGTAGTGGGCCAAGCCGCTGGCATGGCCCACCAGGTCCCAGGCGTCCTGCGACAGGTTCTCGTGGACGAACTGCCACAGCGACACCGAGATCAGCCGGTCGAGCGCCGGGTCGTCCCAATGGCCCTCCAGCACGCGGCGCTTCTGCCCGGTGGTCAGCGTCTCCCACACCGCGCCCAGGAGGCGGTCCAGCAGCCGGGTCGGAGCCTGTTTCTCCGCGTCCCGAAGCGCGAACTCCGGGAACAGCGCATGCACGTCCCGGGCTCGCACCCGGTGGCCGCGCAGGTGGTAGTAGGCACTCGGATTGGCGTTGACGAACGGCCGGGTCCGCAGGCCGAACCGGGAGACGTAGTGCAGGACGCAGTGGTGGTTGCCCGGGATGCGCATGGCGCCCAGGTCCGCGTGCGTGCCGTCCCAGAAGCGGTGGGTCCGCACCCGCCCGCCCGGCTGGCGCGAGCGCTCGTACAGGACCACCTGGAAGCCGCAGCGCTGGAGCTCGTACGCGCAGACGAGGCCCGCGACACCGGCCCCGATCACGGCGACCCGTCCGGAGGAGCCGCCGACCCGGTTCACCAGGGCGGGCGGAAAGGCAAAGCTCTCGTCGAACATCTGCGCCCTTCCCGTCGGCTCGGTGCTGGGTCACGGCTCAGCCTGGACCAGCCCGCTGCCGCGAGCCAGCGGACCGCACCCGTCCGGAGAACGGCACGGCGTCGGGCGGTCCCACCGGGCGGCCTGCGGCGCGGCGGCAGCCCTTGAGCGGCTGGTGCGTGTACGACGGGGGCGAGCGCCGCACGCGACCTGCCTGCACCGGGCGCGACCCGTCGAAGACCGGAGAGGTTCCTCCATGCCCGTACCGTCCACGATCGACCATGGCGCCAAGGGGTACAGCGTTCCCCATGCCTACTGGCTGGCCAGGGCCTGTGACCTGGCCTACAAGGACCGGGCCACCATCGAGGAGCAGGCGGCGTCCTGGGGCTTCGGCCAGGTACGCCACCACGAGACCCGCTTCACGCCGCCGTTCCCGTTGCAGGACACCCAGGCGTACACCATGGCCGGCGACCGCATGATCATCACCGCGTTCCGCGGCACCCAGCCGGCGGAGATCCGCGACTGGCTCTCGGACGCCGAGACGCCGCCGTGGCCCGGCCCGGCGAAGACCGGATACGTGCACTACGGCTTCGCCGAAGCACTGGAGTCGATCTTCCCGTCCGTCCGGGACGCCCTGGCGGAGCTGCGCACCGAAGGGCAGAGCGTGTGGTTCACCGGCCACAGCCTCGGCGGCGCGCTGGCCATGCTCGCCGGCGCCCGGATGTCCCTGGAGGAGCCCCGCCTGCAGGCGGACGGCGTCTACACCTTCGGCCAGCCCCGCACCTGCGACCGGATCCTCGCCGCCGCCTTCAACAAGGGCTTCAAGGACCGCATGTACCGCTTCGTCAACAACAACGACATCGTGCCGCAGCTGCCACCCGAGCCCGTCTACACCCACGTGGACAACCTGCGCTACATCGACTCGGCCGGCCGGATCCACGACTCCATGACCCTGCAGGCCGGCCTGGCGGACCGGGCCAAGGGCCTGACCGCGGACGCCTTCGCCCCCGCCAGCGCCGGCATCCGCGACCACTTCATGCACAACTACCTCGCCGCGCTGGAGAAGAACCTCCCCTGACCGACACCCCCCACTGCCCCCCACCGCCCTCGGCCGCGCGAAACCTCGGTCCCCGGGTGCTGCGAGGACGACAGGCCCGGCCTGGCCGCGGACCTGGTCGGACCTGCCCGTCGTCCCGCGTCTGGGCATCGGCACTGCCGCCTCAGCCGCGCCGGGTGACAATATCGGTCACGTCGATTGGAACAACCATGCGGCCGTCACCGGCGACGGAGGCGGCAGGGCCTTCCAGGGTGGCTCGCAGTTCTCCGCCGAGGGCGCCGTGGGCTGCTGCGGCTGACAGCCGCTCCGGCCCCCGGCCGGGGCAGAGTCCACGTTGAGCTCCTCGCGCCACCGCAAGCAGCTCCTGCCCGTCTAGAACGCCCTTGGTCGTCCGCTTAGGTGAATTCTCGTCCGCAGCCCCCTCTTCGGTAAAGCGGGGAGCCTTGTGGCGGGCCCCTGCGACGCGGGCAACGCCAATTGGCGTTCGTACGCGCGCCCTGCGCCAGGAGCAACAGCCACGTTCGACAGGGAAAGCTCCGTGAAGGGCGGTCCAGATGCCTGCATCAACAGCGACCAGCAAGGAAGAACAAACCTCCAGTCGGGCTTGCAACGGGGGCGACGCTCAGCGATGGCTACTGCAACCTGATGCGGCGGTGTCGGGTCCAGCGGACTGCATACAGCGTTTGGGGCGGTGCGCTCAGTTCTGGGTCGCCGCGCCGGAATGCCCGCCCTGGGGGGACCAGTGAGCATCACTGAATGTAGTCGAGTTCGCGGCTAGGGACTGATCTGAATTCAGATCATGATTGGGCCGGTTCGGGTTCCTCGGCGGGGTGGCGGCTGGTAGAACGAGTGCATGACGCGCGGGAATCTGACGGACAGTGAGTGGGAGTTGGTCGAGCCGTTTCCTGCCGATGGCGGCGACGGGGCCGATCCCGGACCTGCGGCGGCAGTTCGATGCGATCATGTGGCGGTTCCGGGTGAGCATTCCCTGGCGGGACGTCCCCGAGCGGTACGGCAACTGGTCGACGTCATCCTCGTCGGGATACCGATTCCGGGCACGCGCCGCACATGACCGGCCGGCGGCGCTTCGGCCGTTCCGGCGGCGGCCGCACCGCGCTGGACGACGACCGGGTCGGGCGGCTGGTGCTCCGGCGTGATCGCGCCGGGCGGCACGCGGGGCTGAAGTGCCCGGGGCCGGGGGTGATCAGTGTCGCCGTCCGGGGCGCGGGTGTGCGGTGTGCGGTTCACCGGGAAGGATGTGGCCGTGGTAGGGCGGGTCGGCGACCGCTTCGGGGAAATCTCGCCGTAGGCTGTGGCATTGTGCATGAACAGTCGAAGAAGCGTGAGGCCGCGATGCGGCTCAGGCTTCGTGGGACATTCGATGCCGATGCCGGCGCCTACCATCGCGGACGCCCCGGTTATCCGGCGCGGGTCTATGAGATTCTCTCTGAACGTTGCGGCTTGGGGCCGGGCTGTCACGTACTGGAAGTCGGACCGGGAACCGGCCAGGCGACTGGGGAGCTCTTGGCCCGGGGCGCCCGAATCCACGCGGTGGAATTCGGTGAACAAATGGCCCGTCAGCTGCGAGGGGCTTTCCATGGGAAGCCGTTGAGCATTGCCGAGGGCGACTTCGACCTTGTGCCGATTCAGCCCGCCACCTATGACCTCGCCGTGGCGGCAACGTCCCTGCACTGGCTCGATCCCTGTACTGCGGTACCCAAGATCGCGGATGCGCTCAAGCCGGAGGGCTGGCTGGCCGCCTGGTGGACGGCCTTCGGCGATCCCGAGCGCCCGACGGCATTTCGTGCCCACGTGGAACGCATCCATGCCCGGCACCTGCCGGAGAAGGAACGCGGGACCGGTCACCTTCCCTATGCCCTGCGTATCCAGGACCGCGTCGCGGACCTTCGCGCCGCCGACAGATTCGGCCCCGTGGAGGTGACGACCCTCAGGTGGGAGGCGGTGTTCAACCCCGCACAGATTCGCCGGTTGTTCGCGACCTTCTCCCACCTCCTCGATCTGCCGCCCCATCGACGGGAGATGGTCCTGGACAAGATCGCACAGGCTGCGGAGAGCCTCGGCGAACCTGTCGTCGAGCCCTGCGTCACGACTCTCTTCTTGACCCGTCGGACCGTTTAGCTCGGTTGGGGAGTGCCATCCTCGACCCTGCTGAACCCACCCTGCTGAACCCACCCTGCTGAACCCACCCTGCTGAACCCACCCTGCTGAACCCGCACACCCCGCACTGCGGCCGGCATGCTGCCTCGGCGGCATGCCCGTCCCGCACACCCAGGACGCCCACGCCCTGACGGGTCGCCATACCGGATGTGCTGCGAGGGCTGGCCGCCGCGGAGGACTACCCGGAGGCTCGCCAGTGGGGCGACCGCCTGTTCGACCTGGTCTTCCACAGTCGCTCCGGCAGCTACCTGCTCCCGGCCGCGCCGGTGGTGCCGCTCTTGGTGCGGCTCAGCTGCTCGGAACGGGCGGGGGTGCAGGCGGTGGCTCTGGGGTTCCTGGTGCACCTGGGCACCAGCGAGAGGTCCCGGGCGGAGCGCTGTTCGGCGGGCGAGGACCTCGAACGGCGTGTCTCGGCCGCGGTCCAGGCGGGCATGCCCACGTACTACGCGCAGTTGGAGGCGCACGACGCGTGGGTGCGTTCGGCGGCGTTCGTGCTGATCACCGTCCTGGAGCACGCGGCCTTGCTGCGGTTCACCCTCGCCGCCGTCAGCGCCGGCCTGACACTGCCGTGGAGCTCCGGCGTCGTCGAGGGCCACGTCGACCGAATCAACATGATCAACGCCAGATGTACGGCCGGGCCGGTTTTGGGTCTGTTGCGGAAACGGGTCCTGCTGGCGTCCTGACCACCTTCCGGGTCGATGGTGGCGCTGTCAGGAGTCTCGTGCAGGCTGATCGGACGACGTCCGGAGCAGGTCGGCGGGGATCCGGTCGACGGCGATGGCGATGGCTTCGGCGGCTGTGGCGGCATGGTGGAGGTCGGGGCCGTTCCACCACTCTCTGATGGTGTAGTCGCCGGTTCCCCAGGGTGAGCCGATCGAGACGAAGGACGGGGTGGAGTACGGGACGTCGGGCTTCTCGGCGAAACCCAGTGCCCAGTGGCTGGTGTAGGGGTAGAGCCTGCGGAGCTTCGGTTCGGCATGGGCGGACTCGATGAGGGCCTGGTACTGCGGCCAGTCGGCGCGATCGGCGTCCTTCAGCAGCCACTGCCACTCCGAGGCGATGACGTCGGCGGGGTTGTTGTCGGGGACCTCGAAACGGCCGGTCAGAAGGTCGAAGGTCGCGGTCCTCCTGATCTCGTCGAGGCCGGCCCCCTCGGCCCAGCCGCGGATCACTTGGGGAAGCTCGCGTATGTCCTTGGTGCTGCCGCAGATCATGAGCCTGTTGTTGGACGAGCCCCAGAAGGTCCAGTTCCGCTCGTGATGCCATGCCGCGACGTAGGACGAGTGGCGATGCGGTACGACACTGGTGATCGTGGCATGACGCAGCGGATCGGACGGGGTGACGGCCAGGGGAAGGGACATGCCTTGGGCCGCGGCTTCGCTTCGGAGTGCTGCAGCGAGGCTGCCGTGGGCGGCCACATCCGGGTAGAGGACGGCTGGGTCCGGTTCGCGACTCATGATGTTCCGATCCTCATGCCGGTGTGGTGCGCGGGGTCGGCCATCAGAGGTGGCCAGAGGGGGAGGCGGAAGGCGGGATCTGCCAGTCACCGTCTGCCCCGCACCGCCCCCGCGCGATTCGCCGAGGTGGTGCTCAGCGCGTGGGTTCGTCGCCGAGGCCGTGGACGGTGGTCAGTTGCGTCAGACCGGAGATGGCGAGCAGGGGTGCCAGGAGCGGGCCGGTGATCAGGTGGATCTGGTGCGCACGGGCGAACAGGACGGTCAGGCCGGCGCTGTCCAGGTACTCGACCGCACGGAGGTCGACGACGAGCGGGGTGGCGGCTGCGACCTGCTCGTCGATGGCGGCGGCAAGTGTGTCGACGTTGCTCATGTCGATCTCGCCGACGGCGCGCAGCACGGTCGAGCCGTCGGGGTCACGGCCGGGGGTCAGGGTGAGTGCGGTGGTCATCAGGAGATCCTCGTGTGCATGTCGACGACGGTGCCGGCGATGCCGGGGGTGATGGTGACCTGCTGCATCAGGGCGTTCATCAGGGCAACGCCGCGGCCGCGGTGGGCGTTGGCTTCGGGCTGGGGCACTTTCCAGGTGCCGGTGTCGGCGACGGTCAGCCGCAGATCGGCGGCGGTGGCGGCGGCGCGCAGGTGGATCCGGGCGCCGGGAGCATGGCGGTGGCCGTGCTCGATGGCGTTGGCGCAGGCCTCGCCGGCCGCGACCAGGACGTTCTGCACGGTGTGGGTGGGCAGCCCGCACTGGTCCAGCCAGGTCCGCAGCGCCTTGCGCACGGGGGCGAGTTGCCCGGACTCGGCCGGGAAGGAGACGTCCAGGGGGGCCGGGTGCCGGTACAGCAGCAGAGCGACGTCGTCGTCGAATCCGCCGGCGGGGGCGAGGGTGCTCATGATGGCGGTGGCGAGGTCCTCCACCGGGGTGGCACGCCCCTCCTGGACGGCGGTGCTCGCCTGATCGATGCCCTCGTTCAGGGGGCGGCGGCGCCGCTCCACCAGGCCGTCGGTGTAGAGCAGCAGGGTGGAGCGGGGCGGCATGGCGCAGTGGGCCTCGGGCCGGTTCTGGCCGACCCTGACGGCCAGCGGAAGGGCCCGGCCGTCCTGCAGGAGCCGGGTGGTGCCGTCGGGGTGGGCGAGGATGCCGGGCGGGTGGCCGGCGCTGGAGTAGACCAGGTGGCCGGTCGCGGGGTCGAGGATGCCGCAGAAGATGGTGGTGCAGATGGCGCCGGGGACGTCGGCGGCGAAGCGGTCCAGGGCGGTGAGGGTCCGTGCGGGTGAGGGGTCCTGGAGCAGCAGGGCGCGGCAGGCGCTGCGGAGTTGGCCCATGACGGTGGCGGCCTTCAGGCCGCGGCCGACGCAGTCGCCGACCACGATGCCGATGCGGCCCCCCGGAAGGGCGACGGTGTCGTACCAGTCGCCGCCGACCTCCAGCGGGCGGGCGGCCGGCTCGTAGCGTACGGCGAAGCCCTGGGGCAGGAGGGAGGGGCCGAGGATCGAGCGTTGCAGGGCGATCGCGGTCTCACGCTGCTGGTCGATCTGGTGGGCCCGGGTGAGTCCCTGAGCGAGCCGTCCGGCCAGCAGGGAGAGCAGCAGCAGGTCCTGCTCGGTGAAGGACCGCCGTTCGCCCTGATCGATCCACAGCACCAGCGGCCCCTGCGGGTGTTCGAGGACGATTCCGGCGCCGCCCGCCGGGCCGGCGCTCGGGGCGAGCGGGGGTTGCTCGCGCAGTGCGGCCAGGGTGTCGCGGCGTGCCGCCGACAGGTCGCGCCATGCCAGTTGCGGGTCGGTCGCGGTCAGGACCGGCTCGCCGCCCTCGGGGAAGACCGCGGCGAGGACCTCGTCGGCCTGCCACACGTGCCGCAGTTCGGCCAGGGCCGCGTCGAGGGCGTCGGGCAGGTTGGCGGCTTCCGCCAGTCGCGTGCTGAGTGCGGCGAGGGCCAGCTCCCGCCGGGTCGCCTGGCGCTCGGAGGTGACGTCGCGGAAGGTTCCGACGATGACGCGGCGGCTCGTGTCGGGGTCCTGGACCTGGTTGAAGGCGGCCGTCACCCACAGCCGACGGCCGTCGCGGTGGGTGACGGGGATGGTGCAGCTGCCGCGTTCCTGGCCGACGAGTCGGGCGAACGCGTCCTCCACCTGCCGATGGCCCTCGGGGTCGACGCCGGGGTCGGGCCACCAGGGGTGGCGCCGGCGGTAGGGCAGCCCCTGGGGTCCGTAACCGAGGATGTCGGTGAACGCGGAGTTGATCTCGATGACGTCGCCCTGCTCGTCGCAGACGAAGAACGCCTCCTGCAGGGAGTCGACCAGGGCCGTGCGCCAGCGCGCGTGGCGGTTGCGCAGCCTGGCCATGTCGATGTTGGTGCGCACCCGGGCCAGCAGTTCCGCGGCGCTGAACGGCTTGACGAGGTAGTCGTCGGCGCCGGCGTCGAGGCCCTCGATGGAGGACTCCTGGCCGGCGCGGGCAGACAGCAGCAGGACGGGCACGGCCGCGGTGCGGGTGTCCGCGCGCAGGGCCGCGACCAGTTGCAGGCCGTCCAGCCGGGGCATCATGACGTCGCTGATCAGGAGGTCGGGCGCCCGGGTGCGGATGGCCTCCAGGGCGGCCTGGCCGTCCGGGACGGGCTCGACGTGGTAGCCGGCGCCCCGCAGGAGGCGGCCGAGGTACTCGCGCATGTCGGCGTTGTCGTCGGCCACCAGCACGCGCGCGGGGGCGGCCGGTTCGGACGGCTGTCCGCCCGGTGCGTCGGTCGTGCCCTCGGTGGCGCCGGCAGAATCGTCCCCCGGCAGCCAGCGCAGAGCCTCGGCGATGTACGGGGCGGCGGCCGACCCCTCGGAGCGCCCGGCCGGGACGAGCGCGTCGGCGGGCAGGTGGGCGTGGCCCAGCGCCAGACGGATGGTGAAGGCCGTGCCCTGTCCCTCCGTGCTGCGGGCGGTGATCGTCCCGCCGTGCAGCTCGACGAGTTCCTGCACCAGGGCCAGCCCGATGCCGCTGCCCTCGTTGGAGCGCGAGCGCGCGTTCTCGATGCGGTGGAAGCGCTCGAACAGGCGCGGCATCTCGCCTTCGGACACTCCGATGCCGGTGTCGGCGATCGTGACGACCGCGTGCTCCCCCTCGCGGCGCAGGGCGACGCGGATCGAGCCTTCGAAGGTGAACTTGAGGGCGTTGCTGAGCAGGTTGAGGACGATCTTCTCCCACATACCCCGGTCGATGTGCACCGGCTCGGCCAGGGGCGGGCAGTCCACCTCGAAGGCCAGGCCGGCCCTGGTGACGGCGGAGCGGAAGACGCTGGCCAGCTCGGCGGTCACCGCGGCCAGGTCGACGGGCTCGAAGGCGGCCTGCATCCGGCCGGCCTCGATGCGGGAGAAGTCCAGCAGCGTGTTGACGAGCTTGCCCAGGCGCAGGCCGTTGCGGTGCATCGCGTCCAACTCGGCCCGCAGCTGCGGGTCGACCGGGGAGAGCCGGCCACGCAGTTCCTCCAGCGGACCCATCATCAGGGTCAGCGGCGTGCGGAACTCATGGCTGATGTTGGAGAAGAACGCGGTCTTGGCCCGGTCGAGCTCGGCGAGTTCGTCGGCACGCTTCTGCTGGGCCTGGTAGCTGCGGGCGCTGCCGATACCGGCCGCGACGTGCCCGGCGGCGAGTTCGAGGAATCCGCGGTACCCCTCGTCCAGCGCCCGGTAACGGTTGAGTGCGGCCACCAGGAAGCCGTACGGCGCGCCGCCCTGCTGCAGCAAGGGCAGGACAAGCGCCTGGGTGGGCGCCTCCGTCCAGCCGCCGGTGGGCAGGTCGGCGAACGCGGGGCCGCCGAGCGTCAGCAGGACCGGCTCTCCGCGGCGTACCGCCGCCAAGGGCCACAGCGTCGCCGGGCCGTCGGCCGGCAGGACCGCAGGGGCGATGGTGTGGCCCGCTGGGATTCCCGTCGTACTGGAGAGGCGGGCGGAGCCGTCGCCCTGGGACAGGTAGGTCAGGGTGAAGGGAAGGTCGTACGGGTTGCGGTCCAGCTGCCGGGCGGTGAAGGCGAGCATCTGCTGCTCGGTGCGAACGACGCTGGGGTCGGACCCGAGGTCGCGCAGGGTCGCCATGCGCCGCTCGCCGATGACCCGTTCGGTGTCCTCGCTGACCACGCACAGCATGCCGACCACGCGGTCGTCGTCGTTGCGCAGCGGACTGTAGGAGAACGTGTGGTAGCTCTCCTCCGGATATCCCGAGCGTTCCAGGAACAGCCGCAGTGCCTCGTCCCAGGTCGCCTGTCCCGTGGTCAGAACGGTGTCGATGCGCGGACCGATGTCGCTCCAGATCTCCGCCCACACCTGGCTGGCCGGCCGGCCCAGCGCCCAGGGGTACTTGTGGCCCAGGGTGTCGCGCCGGTAGGCGCTGTTGCAGAAGAACGTCAGCTCCTCTCCCCAGGCCATCCACATCGGGAACCGGGAGGAGAGCAGGATGCTGACCGCCGTGCGCAGGCTCTGCGGCCAGCCGGACGGGACGCCCAGCGCGGTCGCGGCCCAGTCCACCCTGGCGAGATCACGGCCGACCTCGTGGTCACCGTCGAACACATCGACCCCGGCCACCGCCGGTGCTCGGTGCTCCGCGCCCTCAGGCTGCCCCATCCGATCCCGTCCTCTCCCTCGAGCGGCCACTGCCCATCGGCACCTGAAGCACACCCGTTCGAACTCTACGGTGCCGACGTCGGACGCACCGCGATCCCTGTGACGCACGGACCCCGCCGGCTGCGGCCGACGGGGCGCCCCTCACTCGGCGGTGATGACGAGCACTGCCTGGTCGTCGTCCTCGGCTGCGGTGTCGCTGAAGGCCCGCATCGCCGAGACCAGGCTCTCCAGGACGACGTCGGCGCCGGCGCCGGGAGGGGCGGCGGCCACCGCGGCGGCGAGGCGTTGCTCGCCGAAGAGCACCCCGTGCTCGGAGCGGGCCTCGGTGATCCCGTCGGTGACCGTCACGAGGCTCTCGCCCGGCTGCAGGCGCAACTGCGCGGCCTGGAGCCGCAGGCCGGCATCGACTCCGAGGAGCATCCCCTCGCTCTGGACCTCCTCGACCCGGGCGCCGGTGCGCAGATGGAGCGGGGCGACGTGACCGGCACGGACGAGGCTGACGGCGAGGCCGTCGCCGGCCGGCCGCAGCTCGCCGTAGACCAGGGTCACGAAGCCGGTGCCATGGCTGCGGGGGCGCTCCAGGAGGGCGGTGTTCACCGCGGACACCACAGCGGGCGGGTCCGGCACGAGGCGGGCGACGGCACGGGCGGTGTTGCGAACCAGCGCGGTCGTGGTGGCGGCCAGCGCCCCGCGCCCGCAGACGTCGCCGATCATGAAGGCCCACCGGCCGTCGGCGATCGGGAAGACGTCGTAGAAGTCCCCGCCCACGTCGAGGCCCTCGCCGGCGGGACGGTAGTGGGTGGCGATCCGGGCGCCCGGCACGTCCGGCGGGTCGGGCAGCAGGAGTCCGGCCTGCAGGTCGCGCGAGAGCTGCACCCGGGCGGTGTACTGGCGGGCGTTGCGGGCTGCCAGGGAGGCGCGGCGGGTGAGCTCCTCGGCGAGGGCCACCGTGTGTCCGTCGAGGGTGTAGTGATTGTTCGTCAGCAGGGTGAGGGCGCCGAAGGGGCGCCCGCGGTCCAGCAGCGGGACGCACAGGTAGCCAGTGACCGCGAGATCGCTCCAGGGACCAGGGCCGGTCGGCGGACGGCGGGCGACCTCGGTGGTGCCCGAGGCCAGGACCCGCGCCACGGTGTTCTCGGCGTCGTACACGGGCGTGTGCGAGGCCAGGACCCGCTCGCCGGCTGCGTCCACGCCGGCGGTGGCGATCCGCCGCAGCCGCCCCTGGTCGACCACGTCGATCGCGCAGAGCGGGGCGAGCACCGGGACGCACAGGCGCGCCAGCCGCTGCAGGCTCTGGGTGAAGTCGAGGTCCTGGGACACGGCGGTGCCGGCGTCGAGCAGGAAGGCGAGACCGTCGCGGGCCGCCTTCTCGCTGGCTTCCGCCGCCGAGCGGGCCACCTCGGCGCGATGGCGCTCCACGGCCAGAGCCGCGGTGCCCGCGAACACGGCGCTCAGCGCCAGGTCCGCCTCCTGAG
The DNA here is from genome assembly GCF_035976515.1 of Kitasatospora sp. NBC_01302. Classification (NCBI taxonomy): domain Bacteria; kingdom Bacillati; phylum Actinomycetota; class Actinomycetes; order Kitasatosporales; family Streptomycetaceae; genus Kitasatospora; species Kitasatospora sp. NBC_01302. Next base: position 32,182 of record NZ_CP108404.1, on the reverse strand, counting down.
GAGCCCGCGGCGAGCGGTGGTACATGGCGAAGGTGCCGAGCAGTTCGCCGTCGCGCCCCATGATCGGGGTCGACCAGCAGGCCGCGAGGCAGGCCTTGGCCGCCAGGTCCCGGAAGTCGTCCCAGAACGGGTGGGTGGCGATGTCGGTCACGATGACCGGCTCGCGCCGGTGCGCGGCCGTTCCGCACGACCCGACGCCCTCACCGGTGGCGATCCCGTCGATGGCCTCGTTGTAGAAGGCCGGCAGGCTGGGCGCGGCACCGTGCCGCAGGCGGCGGCCGTCCGGATCCGCGAGGAGCACGGAGACCAGGACACCCGGCGTCGACTCCTCGATCGCCCGGGCCATGCCGTCCAGGACCTGCTCCACCGGAGCGTCCCGGGCGATCTGCTCCAGCAGGGCCCGGTGCTCGGCGGCCAGCCGCTGCGCGTGCTTGACCTGGGTGATGTCCACACCGACGACGGTGACTCCGACGACGTTGCCGCCACTGTCGCGGCGCGGCTCGTAGGTGAAGTCGAAATACCGTTCCCGGACTTCTCCTTCGGGGCCCAGGAGGATGCGGGCATCGCGCTCGGTATGGGCCCTGCCGGTGCGGTAGACGGAGTTGAGCAAGGCGATCAAGCCCTGGTCGGCGAGCTCCGGCACCAGGTCAGCGATGGCGATGCCGGTGCGGCGGCGCGCGTCGCCCCCGATCGCGTCGAAGAAGGCGGCATTCGCGCTCTCCAGCACGTGGGCCGGACCGGCGAGGGAGGCGAAGGCGGCAATCGACTCGCCGAACAGCCCTCGGAGATCCCGCTGCCCTCCCGCAGGACCCCCGCGGTGGTGGACCGCCGAACGATGGGGTGCCTCGTCGCTCGCGGTCATCGCCACTGCCCTTCCTCGGTCAGCTCCGACGGCACGGCGGCGCCGGCCTCGTCCGACCCGTCCCCGGCCTGCGCGGCGACGTCCTTCAGCGCGGCGGCGACGGTGTCATGGCAGGTGAAGAGCGAGCTCAGGCCGGTGATCTCGAACATCCGGCCCAAGTTCGCGGGAATCTCGGCGATGCGGAACGACCCGCCGGCCCCCTGGACCGCCGTATAGCACCGGATCAGGGCCGAGACGCCGGTGGAGTCGCAGTAGTCCAGCGCGGCGCAGTCGGCGATGAGCACGTTGACCGGGCCGTCCTCCTGCACCGCGGCAAGGGCCTCGTCGACCTGCACGACACTGTGGTAGTCCAACTCGCCCTCCAGCGCCAGCACGACGACGCCCAGCCCGACCCTGCCCATGTGCGCGTTGAACACCGACACTCTCCTTCTCGTTCCGTGACCGGCCGCGCGGGCGGCCTGCACTCATCGTAGAAGCACCGGAGGCGCCGGCGGAGACGAGCAGGGATTTCAGGACCAGGTCTGCTCGTTGAGGCGTGGTCGCGCCAGTCCGAAGGCTGCCAGGTCCGCCGGAGGAGGTCGGGATCGAGCCTCACGTCCGGCACCTTGAGGAGGGCAAGCTCCTCCGCGCTGCCCCAGTGGCACTCGCAGTTGGCCTCCTCGGGGTGAGCGGTCACCCCGCGGAAGACTGCGAGGCCCTCCATGGCCGCGTCGAGGCGAGCCTTCGCACGTAGAGCGTGCATGTCGGTCATCGGCGTCTGCCTTCGAGGATTCCGCAGGAGCGCACCCGGCGAAGATCCCCACGCTACCGGCCACCGGACCGGTGCGATCCAGCGGGGACGCCCTCTTCTGCAGTCGGCTCACCGCCGCTGCTTGCGGCAGACAGTGTCAGTCAGTGGTGGCGCGTCGGGGGCCTCGGCCCGCGGGGCCGGCTGTGTCTGCCGTCAGGCCCCGGACGAGGAGATCACGGTCAGGCTGATCGAACGGCCCAGACGGAAGCGCGAATCCCGCAGGCCGACGCTCCGTGCCAGCAGCTGGTGGCGACTGCCGGGCGGCACGTCGAGGACCAGCGGGGCGCTGCCGATCCCGCCCCACCAGGAGAGTCGCACCAGGTGGGTCCCGGGCGCGACCGGGAATTCCACCCGTGTTCCGACGCGGATCCTGCCCGCGACCGCGCCGTCGATCAGCACCCTGAGGGCGGACATCGATCCTTCCAGCTGCTCCACCATGCGGTAGAGGCTGATGATCCCGTAGGTGGACACGAGCCGACTCCTCGCTGCGGACCTCTTCCCCGGCGACATACCGGGCATGACTTTATCCGCCCTGCCGCGCCGTCATCCAGCAGCTTGTTCGTTGCCGCGCCAGCAGCTGGCGCGTGCTGTGCCCTGGAGGGGATGGGTGCCTTCCCCTGCGCGTGGCGGGGCTGCTGCAGCTGAGCGTGAGAGGAAGCCGTCGTCACCGTCTCGTCGCGCGGTGACCTGCGACGTTTTGCTGTCGCAGGTCACGAGACGGCCCAGTACCGGCTGTGACGCAACCGCCGCTGCGGGCGGGCGCCGCCTGCCTGCGTTGCGCCATCGTGCCCGGCTGTTGTCGGCCATGAGAGCAGAGGCGCGGGCGGACCAGGAAGGAAGCGCTGACACCATGTCAGTGGGGGAGCCGCTGTTCGAACCACACGATTTTGCCGCCGCCCAGGCGGGTGGAGCCCCAGGAGTCGGCGCATTTGGCGACCAGTTCGAGGCCGCGCCCGCGTTCCTCGTCCGGGCCGATCCTGCGGCGGCGGGGCAGTTGGGGGCTGTCGTCGCCGATTTCGCAGCGCAGCACCAAGGTGCGGACCAGACGCAGGGTGATGGGCTTCTTGGCGTGCTGGACGGCGTTGGTGACCAGCTCGCTGATCATCAGCTCGGTGTCCTCGGCCAGCTCGTCTAGCCCCCAGCGGCGCAGCGCGCGGCCAGCCAGCCGGCGGGCCCGGCCCGGGGTCTCGTTGCGCGGCTGGAGGTACCAGTAGGCGACGTCGTTGGCCGGGATCCCGTCGAAGGCTGCGGCGAGCAGGGCGATGTCGTCGCCGCGGTCGCTGGACTGCAGGATCTGCAGCGCCTCGTGGCAGAGTCGCTCGGGAGTGAGCTGATTCGCCCCGGAGAGCCGGTCCCGTAACCGCTTCAGACCGACCGAGAGCGGCTGATCTTGGGTCTCCACCAGCCCGTCGGTGTAAAGCAGCAGCGCCGAGCCGGGCGGTGTCTCCAGCTCCTGGGAGACGAAGTCCACCCCGCCGACCCCGATCGGCGCGCCCGCAGGGAGCTGTTCGAGCAGCTCGGCCCGTCCGTCGGGATGGATCAGCACGGGCGGCATGTGCCCGGCGTTGGCCAACACGATCCGGTTGGCGATCGGGTCGTAGACGGCGAACACGCAGGTGGCCAGGTGGTGCTCCCGGCCGAGACTCTGGGCCAGCTCATCCAGGTGGTAGAGCACTTCGTGTGGCGGCAGGTCGAGGGCGGCCAGGGTCCTCGCGCTGGTCCGCAGCTGGCCCATCACAGCCACCGAGGTCAGCGAGTGGCCCATCACGTCGCCGACGAAGAGTGCCACCCGGTTGCCGGGCAGCGGGACCGCGTCGTACCAGTCGCCGCCCACAATCTCTTCTGACTGGCCAGGAAGGTACTGGTGAGCCAAACGCACGCCGCTGGGCTGGGGCAGCCACAAGGGCAATAGCGCGCGCTGGTATTCACCGATGATCTGCCCCCGCTGCTCCGCAGCGCGGAATTCTGCGGAGCCGGCGAGGTAGAGCCGAGCATTGTCCAACGAGAGCGCGGCACGATCGGCCGCTTCCCGCAGGAGCGAGACATCCGGCTGTGCGAAGGGAGCCTTGCCAGGAAGCCGCAGGAGATGCACGACGCCGAGCATGATGCCGCGGGCGGAAAGCGGCAGCGCCACGACCGAGCAGCCAGCCACAAGGGGGACCAGACTGGTGTCGCCGCCGAGCGCGACCGCGTAATCCTCCGCCAGGTCCTCGCTGATCACTGGGACCAGCGCCTCCTGGCCGCTCCGCAGGGCCAGACCGATCGCCGTACTCGCGGGCACCAAGGGAAGCGTGCCGTTCTGCAGGACCTCGCCCCAGTTTCCGGACTTGGTATCCCAGGTATAGGACATCCGCCTCAGCAGCGAGTCGCTGTCCGGCGGGTCGGTGGGCAGGTTCGACTCCCAGAAGAGCCGTTCCAGCAGGTCGACGCAGACGAGGTCAGCGAGGGAGAGCAGCATCTCGCTCAGCTCACGGGCAGTGGCACCCAGATCCAAGGTGGTGCCGACCCTGCCGCCCACATCGCTGAGCAGTGCCAGACGAGTCAGTGCGGCGTCAGAGATCTGACCTTCGGCCCAACTCGCACGCTGCGCATCAAATTCAGCCTCCAACCCCAGCAACTGCTCCTCGAGGCGCAGGCACCTGTCCTCGCTCTGGCCCTTCAGGTCCCGGGCACGCGCCAGCTCCTCACGGAGCCCCTCCACCTCGGACAGCAGCCCAGACAACTCGTCGCGCAGCCCGCCGGCTGCCCCTGACAGCTGGACGCGCTCGATGACAACCAGGCTGTCGGGCTGACCAACGGCCAGGTCAGCCTCCAACTGCCGGTACCGCTGCTCCGCTCGGTAGGCCTGCTGCTCCGCGTCCTGCAACGCCTTCAACAACGTCCGCTCCCGCAGGCCCGCCCGGGCAAGCTCGCGCTCAGCCGCACCCAGCCGCTCGCGGAGCACCTCAACCTCGTGTCCCGACTTGCTCCGAACGGACAGAGCCGCCATCCGCAGTCGGTACGCCTGTTCCTGAACCTCGGGCGTCACCGGTCGCCCGTATTTCTCGGCGACATGGCGCAGGAGATCATCGACGAAATCCCGAGGCGCGATGCGTTGGCCACTCAGATAGCGCGAGACCGAGCCCTTGTCGCGGTTGCAGCGCGCTGCGTACCGGGTGATCGATGTCGGCGCGAGGGCTCGCAACAGCTCGCTCAGGAACTGGGTGAACGCCTCGACTGCCGGTTCGAGAGCTTGCCCCGGCTCCACCGGTTCCGGTGGCGGTAGCCACTTCTCTAACAAGATCACTCCCTGTGGCTGCCCACGCGTTGCCGCCACTTGGCAACGCGTGCCGCCACTCGGCAACCCGTACCACCGTGCGCAACGCCACTCCCTACTGGGAGCCTAGGGGAAGGCCCAACGACCCCGCAGCGAAAGGCAGAAGATGTACCACGCACTCACCCGCCACCTGGCGGCCTGTCAGCGGACCGTTCTCGTCGCACTCGCCCTGTGCCCGATGATCCTGGTCACCATGGCTGTCGTGCCCGCCCTCATGGTCCTGCCGTTTTTGGCCAACGGTCACCAGCGCGCCACCGAGATCATCTTCCAGCTTCGGCGATGGACCCGCATCGCCCTCGACCACAGCCGCACCTCCCCGACGACCAATGAGACTCAGTAGTGGATCCGCACCGACGCCGGCCTCAGCCAAGGGGGGCTTCTCGTTCATTCCGCTCGCACAGCGGGCCTTGGAACGGTCCATCGCCCTTCCCGCCAGGTAGACACCCGATCCGACCCGTGGGCCCGGGGCCGGAAGTTCTTACCCCGGGGGACGTGGGGCCCGGGCCGCCCGGCTGCGCCCGCGTGCTCTTGACGGTGCGTCAGCCGAGCGGAACGGTGGAGGCGCAAGGATCCGCAACCGGCTTGGCACAAGGAGCGGTCATGGCACTACGGTTCAGGGGCATCGACCCGGACACGCCCAACGGTGGGTCTCCGACCGTGTGGTTGGAGGACGAGAAGGCGGAGATCGTCATTCCGGGCTGGCTGCCCGAGATGGAGATGTACCGCGTGATCAGCGAAACCGAGTGGGTGGAGGGCCACCTCACCGGCGTCCCGGACTACGAAGGCGTCATCCGGATCCCGGTCCGAATGATCCCGTTCCTGCGAAAGGTGCGCGATGAAGCCGAGCGTTCCGGACTTTGGCGCCCTGCTGAGGAGCGCTGAGCGCTCCGCCTGCCACCTGGAGATGCGCGACACCTACATGGACGACCCGGTGTTCGCCGACTGGCGAGCCGGCCTCCCGGTGGACCGGCCCGAGGCGTATGACCTGCCGGAGGAGTACACCTCCTGGGCTGCCCTGGTGCAGGAGACGGTCGGCCGCGGGGTGGTGATGCGCCGGGCTCGGATCGTCTCGGAGCCGGTGACCGCCTACATCCGGTGGGAGCACGCGATCACCGAGCGGCACAACGTCGCGCTCGGTGAACAGGTCCGCTGGCTGCCCAGGTCGAAGGCCTCCGACCTCGCGCTGCCGGGCAACGACCTGTGGCTGGTCGACGGGGGCCTGGTTCTGTTCCACTGGTTCACCGGTGACGGCCAGTGGGCCGGTCACGAGGTCACCGCGGATCCGGCCGTGGTGAAGATGGTGACCGGCGCCTTCGAGGCGGTCTGGGACCGGGCTGTCCCGCACGCCCGGTACGCCGTCTGATCAACCCGTCCACCACCACCCCCCGGGCAGCCAGCACCATGTCGTCGTCCCCGTCGTCCAGCGTCATCGAGGCGCGCAAGGCGCTCGCCAACCGCCTGGTCGGCCTGCGCAAGGACGCAGGCCTGACCGGTGACGAGCTGTCCGCCCGCTGCGGGTGGCACCCTGCCAAGACCTCCCGGATCCAGAGCGGCAAGTCCGCCCCGTCCGAGGACGACCTGCGCGCCTGGTGCATCGCCTGCGGTGCCGGCGACCAGGTCCCCGACCTGATCGCCGCCGCCCGCGCGGTCGACTCCATGTACACCGAGTGGCGCCGCATGGAGAGCAGCGGGCTGCGCGCCGCCCAGGAGTTCGTGGCCGCCCTCTACCGCCGCACCGGCTTGTTCCGCGTCTACGCCAGCCGCGTCATGCCGGGCATGGTGCAGACCCCCGAATACACCACCGCAGTCCTGCGCTCGATCCTTCGCGCCCGCGTCGAAGTCGACGACGTCGCCGACGCGATGGAGGCCCGGCTGGAGCGCCAGCGGATGCTGTTCTCCGGCCGGCACCGCTTCGGCCTGCTGATCGAGGAGTGGGTGCTGCGCGCCGCGGTGTGCGACTCGGAGACGATGGCGGCTCAGCTCGGCCAGCTGCTAGCCGTCTCTTCCAGCCCGTTCGTCAGCGTCGGCGTCATCCCGACCGGGCCCGACCGGCCGCACCTGCCGGTCGAGGACTTCTACCTGTTCGACGAGGCGGAGGCGGCCGTCGAGCTGACCTCCGGCTATCTGCGGATCACCCAGCCGCGCGAGATCGCCGACTACGTGCGCACCTTCACCGACCTGGCGTCCATGGCCGTCCACGGAGCCGGGGCCCGTCATCTGATCACAGCGGCGATAGCCACTCTCGGGTGACTTCGCGCAAGATGGCGCAACCTCGTTGAAGGCCCCCGCCGCTACTCCCTACCGTCGAACCGTCGCCCGCCGTGACGGACCGGACCCCCGGACCCCGGCGGGCGAGTTGGGGCCGCTGCGCCCGCCTGCCCCCCCGTCGGGTGGGCGCAGCCGTCACCGCCGACGAGAGAGCGGAGTACCCGCCGTGGCCGCGCACCCCATACCTCGCCCACCGGTTCCGGCTGCGGCCGCGCCGGGGCGGCGCCGGCGGGTGCGAGGCGCCCGGTGACCACGACCGTCGAGACCCCGACGCGGCCCCCGGTCGCCGACGCCGCCAGGGCGCTGCTGCTGTACGAGCCGCAGTCCGCTTCGGCTGCCCGGCGCCTGGTGCGCACCGCGCTGCGCGGGTGGGGGCTGGAGGACCGCGGCCCGACCGTCACCCGCGAACCGGGGCCCGGCGGAGTGGACCCGTGAGCGGCTCCTTCGCCGTCGAAGAGCCGGCCCCTGTCGGCCCGGTCGTTGAGGCCGATCTGCAGCACCGTCGGCGGTTGGAGGAGAGCGACGAGGCCCGCCGCCGCCGGCAGCAGGAGCAGGGGGAGGGGGAGGGGGAGGAGGAGGGGGAGGAGCGGCCGCCCTGGACCGTGCCCGGGAGGAAGGGCAGCCCGCCGCTGAGGCGGTCGGCCTGTCGCTGGACCTCGGTGTGCGTGACGGCGAGTGAGTGCGGCGCGGTCTGCCCCGTGCTGCTGGCCGTCGAGCAGTCCTACGCCGAGCTGGACACTGGAGCGCCCGGGCACGGGGGAGCCTGGACCTCCTTGCTGGAGAAGTTCGGCGGGGTGTACCGGCTGCTGCCCCAGGGGCCCACCCACCGCCGGACCGATCGGCTGACCCCGTCCCGCCCCAGGGGCCCGCGCCTTCGTCTCCGGGGGTGCGGGCCCCTGTCATGTGCGAACACTTGTCCAAATGTGCAGGTCAGGGTCCAACTCACTTCAACGCAGCCGTAGTTGTCAGTGGTGGGTGCTGTACTCGGCGGTTGTGCGGGGAGCACTCAACAACCCTCCTGGGGGAGTCATGACCAAGACCGTTCCTGTTCGCGGCCACCGCAGGGCCGATGGCACGTACGTGCGGGCCCATACCCGGAAGGTCAACGGCAGGACCGCTGCAGTCGGTGGCCGCGCCACTGCCGCCGACGGCGCCTTCACCGTTCCCGTTCGCAGCCACACCCGGGCCGATGGCACGTACGTGCGGGCCCACACCCGGCAGATCAGCGGCACGACGGTCGCCGTTGCCGGCGGTGGCGGCGGGGTGGCCCTGTTGATCCTGTTGCTGCTGTTCGGCGTCGGCAGCCACGGCTCCGGTACCACTACCAGCAATCCCAGCCCCGTGATGACCAGCACCGTCCAGAGTGTCCGGGTCGGAGCCGCCCACACGCCCTGACCCTCGCCTTCAGGCCAGGGTCCGGACCGTCCGCACGGTCCGGACCCTGGCCGTTTGCGCCGCCCGGCACAGGCCGGCGCTACTGTGCCGGTATGACGATCACCGGGGAGGACCAGGAAGTGCGGGGCCAGGTGCTGCTACTGGCCGCAGCCCCCCAGCGCAGCCGCCGACGGCTGCTCGACCCCGAACCGGGCGCGATCGCGATGGCGAACGTGCCCGTGCGCAGCCTGCTGCCCCACTGGCGCGGGCCCGCCGACCTGGTCCAACTCCTCGACCCGGCCGAGCCGCAGGCCGTCCTGGCCCGCCTGCGAAGCGCTGCCGCCGTCCGGGGCCCGCTGCTGCTCTACATCTGCGGCCAGCTCACCCGCGACCACCGCCAGCATCTGGTGCACCTTGCCCTGGCCCGCACCACCGAGACCACGATCCGCTGCACCGCCCTGCCCTGGGCCTGGATCGCCCGCGAGCTCGCCGACCGCCGGCCCGCCACCACCACGGTGATCCTCGACCTGGTGGCCGATCCCTCCTGCCTGCCGATGTGCGACGCCGACCTCGCCCTGCCTGCGCACGTCGCCCGATGGGGGGCCGTCGCCCCGCCGATCAAACGCGGCCCGCGCCAGGCGCCCGCCTACACCCGAGCCCTGAGCGAGCTGCTTCGCAACACCCCCGACCGCCAGCACCTGGCCCACCTGCACCCGCTGGCTGCGGGCCAGGCCCGGCTGGAACGCGGCACCGTGCTGCTCACCCCGGCCGAGCCCGTCGCCGTCGAACTGCCCCGGCCCCGGCCGGCCGCGGCGGCGCCCACCGCGCCGCCAGCGCCGAGCGGCGAGCCGGTGGACGATCCGCGGCCCGCGATCGCCCGCGCGCTGCGCGCCGGCCACCACCACACCGCCGCCGAGCTCGCGGCCCACTGGGAACACGCTGTTCTGCGCTCGCAGGGGCGCGCCACCCCGTCGATGGGGGACGTGCTGGAGGTCCAGGCCACTGTCGCGACTGCCGCCGGTGGCGGCGCCCGCGCCGCCGACCGGTGGCTGGCCACCTGCGAGCACCGCCTGCAGTGGACAAGCCCGCGCCAGGAGACGGTCAGACTCGCCGCCCGCAACGCACTGGCCTGCTGGCAGGCCCTGGAGGACGGCGAGCCGCACCTGGGCGAACTGGGCCGGCGCCTGGCCATCGTCCTGCGCACGGTCGGTGCCCAGCACCCGGCCGGTGCTGTCGAAGCCCGCCTGGCCGAACTGCAGGAAACCGTCGTCTACAGCCCGCCACCAGGATGGAACCGGTAGCTCGGGCCGACACGGCCGTCCGCCGCCGACGGGTGCGGGAACCCGCGGGGTCTGCGACCGTGTCACAGGCCGCAGACCCCGCGGGGCGCTCGGTGCCGTCAGGTCGTGAGCCGGGCGGTGTCCCTGACGGCGGCGTAGTCGAGCACGGCCTGTGCGGGCACCCGTAACGCCCGGCCGACCCGGACGGCCGGCAGCTCACCGCTGTGGATGAGGCGGTACACCGTCATCTGGACCACGTCCCGCGTGCTGTCCCGGTCGCCGGTCAGCACCTCCGTGTCGGCCAGCACCTCCGTGTACGTGGCCCTGAACAGCACCGAGACCGCCTCGCTGACGTCCGCCGCAATACGCCTGGTCACTGTCACTCGTGCGCCCCCTCACCCGCAGCCGGTGTGCCGCTGGTCGGCTCTGTGCCGACCTGGACCCGCCGTCCGGGCCCGCCCATCCCGCTCTCCTGTTCCACGACGGTGCCGAGCGTCGACCGTTCGACCAGCGCGACCAGGGTGCGGCGGCGCTGCCATTCGGCCAACTGCCGCACCACCACGGCCAGTACCCCGGGAAGGACCAGCATGATCCACGACGGGTGGCCCAGTGCCACGAACGGCACTGCCGGGGTCCACCCGGGGAGTTGGGATTGATGCCTCATGCCCAGAAGTCGAATGGCGGCGCCAAACGTCTACATCGGAGAGAAAAAATGTCACGAGCCGTCAGAATCCCGGTATGCACGCTGGTCAGGCAGCTGCCAACCGGGGCTGCTCGCTTGCCGGCAGTCCGCGGTTGTCCAGCAGCCAGGCCCGGTGGGCCGAAGACGAGGACCGTGCGCCGGCCGAGTGGAAGCAGGATCTCCTCGGTGGCAAGGATCCCTCCGGCCGGGCTCTGGATCTGGATCAGCTGGTCCCGGCGGAGGGGGTCCGGACACCCTTACGGCGTCGGCTGCGCAACCGGGGCGAAGGGGGGCCGGGAAGCAACGGGCCGAGTGCTCTCCCGGGCTGCACCATCGGGACGTCAGCTGGCCTTGAGTTCTTTTCGCCATCTGCTGGGACCCGTAGATGATGCTGCGTGAGAAGGGCCAGCTCATCGGAGTGAGGGTTTGCACCCCTCCTGGAGGGCTGTCTGGGTGTGTTGCAGTGGGCGCGTTGCACTCTGAACGGCCCGGTGTCCAGCGCGGGGTGGATCCGGTTTGCGGCCCCTTACCAGTTCAGGGCCGCTGGCGCACGGCACGGAAGCGTCGGATAACCGTTCGATCAACTTTATGGACTGAACGCCCTGTCGATCACCAGGATTCCTACTGGCCCGCAACCCAGCAGAGGCTCATTCATACCCAAGGGGGACCTTCTATGCGAATTCGCACCATCGCCACCGCCGCAGCGGCAGCCCTGACCATGGGCGTCGGAACGGCAGGCACCGCCAACGCCGCGGCTCTTGCCACCACCTCCTGCAACGCAGAGCAGGTCGGCGACTCCCAGAACTACACGGCTTACGGCATGACGGCCGGAAACATCTCCCAGATCTACAACGGCTGCGGGGACGTGCTGGCGGAGTGGATCTGGAACTACTCGTTCGTCAAGGCGCACCCCAACTCGGTCGTCCGGGTCGCGATCGCCTCCGCGGGGTACCAAGGTGGCGCTCCGGTCGACCCGCTCAGCTTCTCGACTGCGTACACCACCGCCACCCAGGGCTACGTGGTGGACTCAATCCTGGTGCCCATTCACAATGCCAGCCCGGACTCGTGGCGTGCGGGTGCTGAGCTCGACTACAGCGGATGCGCCGCGTGGTCTTCGCAGCACTACTACGGCAACGGCTCGGAGACTGCTGGTCCCTACGCTGGGTGCAACGATTGGCCGAACGTGAACCAGATCCCGTGGACCCGGCCGTAAGGGTTCAACACGCAGCACACGGGACCTGATCGGGGCCAGCGGCGACACCGGAGCCCTGAGCAAGCCCGGCTGAGCCCGTGCCAGGACGTCAGGACGTCAGGACGGCGCCGCCGCGGTGGCCGGCGCAGCCCCGGCTCCTGCACTTCCCGCAGAGCGTCACGACCCCGGCTTGAGGACGACCCGGCCCACGAGGTCGGTGCTGTTCTCCAGCAGCGCGTGTGCCCGGTTGGCCTGGGACAGAGGAAAGCGTGCGGCGATCCGGATGCCGATCAGCCCCCGGGCCAGCAGATCCAGGACTTCGAGGGCATCGCGATGGCGGGCACCGCGCACACCGACGACCGTCATCTCCAGGCGGGTGAGATCGCTCATCGTGAGCGGCAGGTACCCGCCCGTGCGCTGGTTGCCGGCCGCCGGACAGACCGTGCCGCCCAACCGCAAGGCGTCGACCGCCAGTCGGAAGAGGTCCGCGTCACCGGTGAAGTCGACGGCGTGGTCGAACCCGGTCCCGGCGGTCCAGTCCCGCAGCTCGGCCGCAGCCGCCGCCCGATCGGCGGTGACCACCACGTGGTCCGCGCCCATCTCCTTCAAGAGACCGGCCTTGTCGGCATGCCGGGTCGTCACGGCGACCCGGGCGCCGGCCATCCGGGCCAGGCGGACGGTGGCTTCCCCCATCCCTCCGGAGGCGCCGCACACCAGCACGGTCTCACCGAGCCGCACGCGCAGCCGGTCCAGAACGAGGCGGTGCGAGGTCGCGTACGGCCAGAGCAGCACCGCCGCCTGCTCCAGGTCGACGTGTGCCGGCAGCGGCAGCCAGAGCCGCTGATCACGCACCAGGTACTGCGCGTACGAGCCGAGACCGGCGTGGCCGGGCACGTCGACTCCGGTCGACAGGTTGCCCAGGCCCCGGTAGGTCTGCGACGCGTACGGATTCTCCGGGTGCACCACACCGACGACGGGATCCCCCGGCCGGAACCCGGCCACCTCGTCTCCCACCGCCACGACGGTGCCCGCGGCCTCGCGGCCGAGTTGCTGGGGCATCGGCAGCGCGCGCCGGCCGGGCAGCCGCTCCCCGGACAGCTGCCCCGAGCGGTACTTCAGGTCCCAGCCCGAGACCGAGGCGGTGTCGACGGCGACCATGACATCGCGGGGGCCCAGTGGCGGGAGCGGGTAGTCGGCATGGACCAACTGCTCGGGTCCGCCGTGTTCGAAGACCCGAACCGCCTTCGTGGTGGTGGGCAACTGGCTGTCGGTGGTCATGAGCGGGCCTTTCCGATGTTCCGATGGAGGGACCGGCCGGTACTCGGCCTGGAGGTTGCTCTGCGCGAGGCGCTCGGCCGTGCCGACCGTGCGGTCGAGCGCCTCGGCAGGTTCAGGGGTCGTTCCGCAGGCTCAGGATTCCTTCGGCGGGATCACCGGCACCAGCAGGTACGAGGGGTACCGGCCGCCGGTGTGCACCGTGTTGGTACCCGTGAAGGGAGCGCGGTCGACGGGGTTGTTGTGCCGGAACCGGGTGGGATCGGTGCGGTCGGCGGCCTGGATCACCAGCCCCAGTCGGTGGCCCGCCGCGAAGACCCTGCTGGTGGGCAGGATTTCGACCGCCGCCTCGACCGGGACCCCGGCCGTCAGCGGGCTGCGGGTGTCGTGGGGGTGCACCGGACGGTAGGGCTTGGACCGGGCCTCGTCGAGCTCGCGGTGCGAGACCCGCAGCCAGCCCTTCACCACCGGGCCGCGGTTCCCGATGCCCGACGCGTCCTCGAAGGTCACCTCCTTGCCCTCGGAGTCGATGTCGATCAGCGTCACGAACAGGTCCATGTCCTCGGTGTCCGCGCTGACCCACACGTGCAGTGCGGAGGGGCCGGTGAGTTCGACGTCCTCGATGAACGGGGCGGTGAACAGCGTGACACCGCCTGCGGGCGCCGGATAGTCCACGCGTGCCTCGGTGCCGGGTGCCTCGGCGCCCAGCGCGCCGCGCTCCGCGTCCAGGTACAGGCGGGTCCAGGCGGTGCGCGCGATCGGCCACTCGGATTCGGCGCGCACGAAGGACCCGCGCGGGTCACGGATGGTCAGGCGCACCGGCGGCTCGTCCTGCCAGGCCGTTTCGTCGCCGGCGACGAAACGGTCCAGGAAGCGCTTCTGGTAGAGCCGGCTCTCCTCGGTGTAGAAGGGCGTGAAGTGGTTGCCCTCGTGGATCTCCAGCCACTTGTGCTCGGAGCCCGCGCCGAGGTAGCCCTCGACGTTGCCCCGCAGGTGCAGTTGGTAGCTGGTCCAGTTGCCCGACGACAGCACCGGCACGGTGATCTTCGAGAGGTCGACCTCGCGGGCCAGGTAGTACGTCTTCCGTAACGCGTGCTCGCGGAGTTCGGTCGGCAGCTCGGCGTTGCCCTCCACGGCACGCTGTGGGTTGGGCGCACCGGCGGGCAGGGCGCTCTGGTTGCCGGTGATCTGACGGGTCCACCACTCGTCGGTGAACTGGTTGCTCAGGATGCCGCCGTGGTGCGACCAGTCGCGGTAGATGTCGATCGCGCCCTCCCACGGCACGATCGCGGCCAGGTGCGGCGGCTGCAGCGCCGCGACGTGCCACTGCCCGATGGCGTAGTAGGAGATGCCCAGCAGCCCCACCTTGCCGGTGCTCCACTCCTGCACCCCGGCCCATTCGATCGCGTCGTAGTAGTCCTCCCATTCGGTGGGCGAGAACAGCGCCATCCTCCCCTCGGAGTGCCCGGTGCCGCGCTGGTCGACCCGGACCACGGCGTAGCCGCGGGGCACCCACCACTCGGGGTTCGGCGTCTCCCAGGTCATCTGGGGTCCGTGCTCGTCGATCAGGTCGTAGGCGTGCGCGTTGAAGTCGGCGAAGTGGATGTCCTTGCCGTACGGGCCGTGCACCATCAGGACCGGATGCGGGCCCGGCTGCGCCGGACGGAACACGTCGGCGCGCAGCACGGTGCCGTCGCGGGTGGGGACCGGCACGTCCTTCTCGATCGTCATCTGGGCTGCAGCGGACATCGGGGCCTCCTCGGTTCTTGCCAGAATATCAACTGCTTTATAAAGTACTTTACATCCAATAGGAGCGCAACGACCGGGAACGCAACGAGGAGAACCGTCGTGACAGGCATCACCCATCTGCGCAGCATCGACATCGCGGCCACGGACCCCGCCGCGTTGTTGCCCTTCTACGAGCGGACCTGGGGCCTCGAACAGGTCCCCGACCCGACCGCCCCGGCCGGAGGGATCGCGCTGCGGGCCCGCGGCGCCGAACACCACGTGCTGCGGCTGGTTCCGGGCGCCGGGCGCGCGCTGGAGCGGATCGCGCTCGGCGCGGCGAGCCCCGCCGACGTCGACGCGATCGCGGCGAAGGTCCGCGCGGCCGGCGCGTTCGTGCTCACCGGGCCCGGCGTGCGGGCCGACGGCGGCTACACGGTCGAATTCACCGATCCGGAGGGCCGGGTGCTGGAGGTCGGCGCGGGCCTGCCGGAGCACCGCGAGCCCGCGAGCCGGGACTTCGGCCCGGACCGGCTCAGCCACGTCGTGCTGAACTCGCCGGACCTGGCCGCCGCCAAGGCCTTCTACGTCGACGTGCTGGGCTTCGCGGTCTCCGACACCTACGAGAACGACCTGATGGTCTTCCTGCGCTGCAACTCCCAGCACCACTGCGTGGTCCTGGCGCCGGGGGAGTGGGCCACGCTGAACCACGTCGCCTTCGAGGTCCGCGACACGGACGAGGTGATGCGCTCGCTGGGCCGGATGCGCAAGGCAGGGGTCGACACCATCTGGGGCCCTGGCCGCCACGGCCCGGGCGGAAACGTCTTCTGCTACTTCCAGGATCCGGTCGGCAACGTCATCGAGTACACCTCGGACCTGATCGAGGTCGGCCCCGACTGGCAGGCACAGGCCTGGCCGCGCACCCAGGAGAACGCGGACGTGTGGGGTACCAGCGGCGGCATCACCCCGGGCGTCGCCCACGCGATGGCCAACCCCCCGATGGCCAACCCCCCGATGGGAGAGCAGCGATGAAGGCGATCGTGATCGACCGGTTCGGCGCGCCCGAGGTGCTGCGCACCACGCAACTGCCCGACCCCGAGCCCGGCCCCGGCGAGGTGCGCGTGCGGGTCGGCGCGGCGACGGTCTCCCGCACGAAGGACGTCGCCGCGCGGGCCGGCCGGCCGCCCTTCGCCGAGCAGATCCGCACCTTCCCGCACGTGTTCGGCACCGAGCACGCCGGCCTCGTCGACGCGGTCGGCGAGGGGGTGGACACCGCCCTGCTCGGCGCCCGGGTCGCGGTCACGTCGGCGCTGACCTGCGGGCAATGCCGGTACTGCGCGCAAGGCCGCGAGGAGGCGTGCCCCGAGATCCGCCTGCTCGGCATCCACCGCCCCGGGAGCTACGCCGAGTTCACCGTCGTACCGGCGGTGAACGTCCAGGTGATCCCGGAGGGGATCACCCTGGCCCAGGCGGCCTCGCTGGCCGTCAACGGCGGCGTCGCCGCGGCGCAGCTGGCCGCGGGCGGCGCCGGGCCGGACACGACGGTGCTGGTGCTCGGGGCCGGCGGCGCGCTCGGGTCGACCGTCGCGGCGCTGGCCGCCTTCCGCGGCAGTCGGGTGATCGCGGTCGTACGGGACCCGGGCCGACTGGCCGGTCTGCCGCTGACCGCGGCGATCGACTCCGGCACGGACGACCTGGCCGGGCGGCTGCGATCCGCCGCCGGGGACGACGGGATCGACTGTGTCATCGACAACCTCGGAGTCCCGGCGCTGTGGGACGCCTACCTGCCCGCGCTGGCGCGGGCCACGGTGGTCGTCGTCTCCGGCGCGATCACCGATGACCCGGTGCCACTGCGGTTCCGGCAGCTGTACCTGCACAGCCACTCGATCGTCGGCGTGCGCACCGGCAACCGCAAGCATCGCGATAACCTCTGGGCCGAGGTGTCCGCCGGCTTCCGGCCGCCGGAGAACTTCATCCGACCGACCCCCTGGGACCAGGTCGTCGACGCCCACGCCCGAATCGAGGCCGGGCGAGCCGGCGGCCAGATCGTGCTCGAGTTCCCGGGGGTCACCGAAAGGCCGCGCCGATGACCCAGAGAGGCACCGTGTCCCGCCAAGAAGCGCACCCCGTCGCACCCCAGTCCCGCATCGCCTTTCTGGTCCGGCTGCTGTCCAACACGCTCAGCCAGCAGGTAGAGCGCGCCCTGAAACCGCTGTCGCTGACCCAGGCCCAGCTCGCGGCTCTGGCCCAGCTCACCTTCGCCGACGAGGGATGGCTGTCGGGCGCCGAGCTGGGCCGCCGGGCCGGGGTCACGGCGCAGGCCATGTCCGGCGCGGTCACCGAGCTGGAGCGGCGCGGCCTGGTGCGCCGCAGCCCGCATCCCACCCAGGGGCGCATCCAGCGGGTCCACATCACGGAGGACGGAGCGCAACTGCTCGACCGGGCACAGCAGCTGACCGAGCCCGTCGACGCCCGCGCGCTGGCCCTGCTCACCGAATCCGAGCGCGAGCAGTTCCGCGGCCTGCTGCTGCGTGTCATGACCGGCGCCGGGTGCGCGCTCCCGCCGCAGGAGCCGCCGGGCGGGTGAGCTCAGCGGGCCGGAGTCCGGCCGGGCGCTGTCCGGCCATCCGCTGTCCGACCGGTCGCTGGGAAGCGCCCTGGGGTCAGCGGCCGATCCTGTCCAACGCGGCGAGATCCTCGTCGGAGAGCGGGACTCCCGCGCCCGCGATGTTCTCGCGCAGGTGCGCCACCGACGAGGTGCCGGGGATCAGCAGGATGTTCGGCGACCGCTGCAACAGCCAGGCCAGGGCGACCGACATCGGCGTCGCGTCGAGCCGGTCGGCCACGGCCGTGAGCGCCGAGGACTGCAGCGGGCTGAAGCCACCGAGGGGAAAGAACGGCACGTACGCGATGCCCTGCTCGGCGAGCTCGTCGATCAGCTCGTCGTCGTGGCGGTGGGCGAGGTTGTACAGGTTCTGCACGCACACGATCGGCGCGATCGCCTGCGCCTCGGCGATCTGTTCCACCGTCGCGTTGCTCACGCCGAGGTGCCGGATCAGACCCTGCTGCTGGAGTTCGGCCAGTGCCCCGAACGCCTCCGTGAGCGAACCGGCCACGGGGCCCTGGGCGTCGCCGAGCCGGAGGTTGACCACCTCCAGCGTGTCGAGGCCGAGGTTCTCCAGGTTCTCCTGGACGGACCGGCGCAGCTCTTCGGGGCGCCGGGCCGGGGGCCAGCCTCCCTTCTCGTCCCGGGTCGCGCCGACCTTGGTCACGATGTGCAGCGAGTCACGGTACGGGTGCAGCGCTTCGCGGATCAGCTGGTTGGTGACGTGCGGTCCGTAGGCGTCGGAGGTGTCGATGTGGGTGATGCCGCGGTCGACGGCCTCGCGCAGGACGGCGAGTGCGCCGTCGCGGTCGGCCGGCGGGCCCATGACCCAGGGGCCGGCGAGCTGCATGGCGCCGTAGCCGAACCGGGTGACGGTCAGGTCGCCCAGGGTCCAGGTGCCGCCGGGAAGGGAGGCGGAGGGGGTGCCCATGGTGTGCCTTTCGTAGGGGGCCAGGGGTGGTGCCTGGCAGCGCTCCCGCACCATCATGGGGATGTAGCTTCCCAGCGGGAAGTAGGCACTTCGGAGTGCGTAAGGAACCCGCGGGTGAACAGGAGTGGTCCATGGCGACGATGACGGCGGCCCAGCAGAGGGCCGAGGCCAAGGCGGGGTACGACGCCTTCCTGGCGGTCTGCCCCAGCCGTAAGCTGCTCGACCGGCTCTCCGACAAGTGGGTCACGCTGATCCTGGCCGCGCTCGGCAGCGGCGGCGGCTCGCACCGGCCGGGCGCCGACTGTGCCGGCGAGCCCCGGTCGATGCGTTACTCGGAGCTGCTGCGCCTGTTGGTCGGCGTCAGTCAGAAGATGCTCACCCAGACGCTGCGCTCCCTGGAGCGCGACGGTCTGGTCACCCGCACCGTGACGCCGACCGTGCCGGTCACGGTCACCTACGAGCTGACCGATCTCGGCCTGTCGCTGCACGAAATGATGCGCGGCCTCAAGGCCTGGGCCGAGGAGCACATGGATGATGTGCTTGCCAACCGCGAGACCTACGACACGCGTGTCACCTGAACCACATGAGCAATCTCGGGCCGTCGTTGCCGTTGGTCCAGCGTCATCAAGCTGTCCCAGGGCGAGTTCGTGGCGACCTCCCCACTGGAAGCCCTCTTCACCGGCAGTCCGCTCGTCCGGCAGGTCTTCGTCTACGGCAACAGCGCTCGCGGCTACCTGCTCGCGGTCATCGTCCCCACCCAGGAGGCGCTCGACCGCACCGGCGAGGACACCGGCCGCCTCAGGTCGATGCTGCGCGAGTCCCTGCACCAGCTCGCCACCGAGGCGAGCCTCAACGCGTACGAGCTCCCACAAGCGTTCCTCATCGAGCCCGAGCCGTTCAGCCAGCAGAACGGGCTGCTCTCCGGCGTGCGCAAGCTGCTGCGGCCCGCGTTGACCCAGCGCTACGGGGAGCGACTCGAAGCGCTGTACACCGAACTGACCGAGCGCGAGAACGACGAACTCCAGGCCCTGCGCCGGACCGGGACGGACCGGCCGGTACGGGAGACCGTGCTCCGGTCCGCCCGAGCGGTCCTCGGACTCCGACAGGACGAGGTGAGCCCCGCCACGCGCTTCCTCGATCTCGGCGGTGACAGCCTCTCCGCGCTGACCTTCTCCCAGCTGCTGGAGGAGGTCTTCCACGTCGACGTCCCCGTCGACGTCGTCCTCAACCCGGTCAACACGCTGCAGCAGGTGGCCGATCACATCGAGCGGCCCCTGACCTCGGGCCACCGGCGCCCCAGTGCCGACACCGTCCACGGACCGGGCGCCACGCACCTGCTCGCGGATCACCTGACGCTGCGGGCGTTCCTCGATCCGCAGGCCACGGCGAGTGGCGGCAACCTCGTCGGTGGTGGGCCCGACGGCCGGCTGCCCGAGGTGCGGACCGTCCTGCTGACCGGCGCCAACGGCTTCCTGGGCCGCTTCCTGTGCCTCGCCTGGCTGGAGCGCGTCGCGCAACGCGGCGGCACCGTGGTGTGCGTGGTCCGCGGCAGCACCGACGAGCTGGCCCGGGCCCGGCTCGACGCGGCCTTCGACACCGGCGACCCGGAGCTCCTGAAGCACTACCGCGCCCTGGCCGCCGAGCACCTGGAGGTGGTCGCCGGCGACATCGGGGAGGCCGACCTCGGGCTCGACCCGAAGACCTGGCAGCGGCTGGCCGACACCGTGGACCTGATCGTCCACCCGGCGGCACTCGTCAACCACGTCCTGCCGTACGACCAGCTGTTCGGCCCCAACGTGCTCGGCACGGCCGAACTGATCAGGCTCGCGGTCACCTCCC
This sequence comes from Kitasatospora sp. NBC_01302, assembly GCF_035976515.1. NCBI lineage: Bacteria > Bacillati > Actinomycetota > Actinomycetes > Kitasatosporales > Streptomycetaceae > Kitasatospora > Kitasatospora sp. NBC_01302. The sequence goes on along the minus strand of NZ_CP108404.1, from coordinate 12,043 downwards.
GGACCAAGCAGTTCACCTACCTGTCGACGATCACCGCAGTCTCCGGCGCCGCGGCCGACGAGGCAGCCGACATCCGCACGGCCTGCGCCGCGCGCGACCTCACCGGCGACTACGCGGACGGCTACGCGGCCAGCAAGTGGGCCGGCGAAGTGCTGCTGCGCGAGGCGCACGACACCTTCGGCCTGCCGGTCGCCGTGTTCCGCTCGAACCTGATCCTCGCCCACCCGCGCTACCGGGGTCAGCTGAACATCCCGGACGTGGTCACCCGCCTCCTGCTGAGCCTGCTGGCGACGGGCATCGCCCCCGGCAGCTTCTACGCCCGGGGCACCGGTGACGGCACCGGCCACTTCGACGCGCTCCCCGTGCACTTCACGGCGCGGGCCATCGCCTCGCTGGGCGAGGACGCCCGGGAGGGGTACTGGACCTTCAATGTGGTGAACCCGCACGAGGACGGCATCTCACTCGACACCTTCGTCGACTGGCTGGCGGCCGCCGGACACCCCCTGACGCGCATCGACGACCACGAGGAGTGGTTCGACCGCTTCGAGACCGCCCTGCGAGCGCTGCCCGACCGCCAGCGGCAGCACTCGCTGCTTCCCCTGCTGCACGCCTTCGCGAAGCCGCAGCAGCCCCTGCCCGGCTCCGCCCTCCCGGCCGACCGGTTCCGCGCGGCCGTGCGGGCCGCCGCCCTCGACGAGGAGAACGACATCCCGCACCTGTCGCCGGACCTGATCACCAAGTACGTGGCAGACCTCCGGGCACAGCACCTGCTGTAACGGGCCACGGCGGCCCGGGCCCTGACGCGCCGCACGGCCAGTCCCGGTGCTCCGGTACGGCAGAGGAACAAGGAGCTCTGCCGTACCGCCGTTGCTGCCCGGCCACACAGCGCCGGGCGTCAGGCGGGACGGGCGTCAGGCGGATCGTGCGTCACGCGGGCCGGGCGGCCGCCGACCGCGGGAGGCCCAAGCGCAGCAGTCGGTCGCCGGTCAGCAGGGCGGTCAGGGCGAGTGCGAAGGCGGCGGCCGGGCCGAGCGGGACCGGGGCGAAGCAGAGCACCAGTTGGAAGCCGAGCGTGCCGGCGGCGGAGGTCAGCGCACCGCGCATCAGCTCGGCGGCGGCCGGGGCGCCGGCTGTTCGGTGCACCGAGGTGCCCATGATCGAGAGCAGCACCGGGAGCGCCGACAGGACGCCGCCGACGAAGGGCCCCAGGGCAGCGGCGGCGGCCAGCGCGCCCGCCACGGTCACACCGGACAGGGCCATCCGCACCGGTATCTCCCAGCCCCGGGCGGCAGTCGGCTGCCGGTGGTCGGCCAGGTCAGCAGACCGGCCACGATCATGGCCGAGGTCAGCGCGGCGGACAGCCAGACCTCGTCGAGCCCGGCCCCGACCAGCCCTGCCCCGGCCGCGCAGAGCAGGGCGAGGGCGAGCGTGCGCCCCGGCGGGCGGGTCGGGGCGAGTCGCGCGTGGGCCAGGCAGAAGCACGCGACGACAGTGTCCCGGTGACCGTGCCGTGCGCGGCCGACGCCGCCCGCTCCGGTCCGGAGGCCAGCCAGGTCAGTGCCAGGAACGGGCCGGTGGTCGTCGGCGCGCCCAGCAGTTGGCCGCCCCGGCATGGCCCCAAGCGGCGCGCGACGACGGAGGCCAGCAGGACGAGGGAGGGGGCGAGGGCAACGCGGAGCAGCAGCAGTTCCATGCCTGCGATTCTCACGTCGATCCGGCCGATTTTGGCTCGGACTACCGGCTGCTGACACTGATTCACCGCTGGATCGTCGCTGATATCGGTGATCGGCCGAGTATTCGTACCATGGTGTCGTGGACCGCATCGATCGACACCTCCTGACCCTCCTTCTGCAGGACGGCCGGGCCACCTACCAGGAGCTGGGCCGCCAGGTCCGGCTGTCCGCGAACACGGTGGCCGACCGGGTCCGCCGGCTCCAGGCCGAGCTGGACCTGGCGGCGTTCGGCCGCGGCATGCAGATGATCAGCGACATCCGACTGCGCGACGACACGGACCGCCGCGCCTTCGAGCGGCAACTCGCCGACGTGCCCCAGGTGGTCAGCGCGATGCGCCTCACCGGCGACTACGACTTCCAGGTCCGGCTGGCCTGCACCGACGCGCGCGAGTTCGAGACCGTCATCGACCGACTCAAGGCCGAACTGGGCGTCCGGGAGGTGCGCAGCCGACTCGTCCTGCACGAGGTCTCGCTCGGCCTCGACCGCATTCTTGAGCCCTGACCTCAGCGAAGAGTGTCACGCTCCGGGAATCGCATGACATCTGCCGGGAGCAGTCCGTACGCTAGCCTCAGCGTGTCGGCGGCCGCCTTTGTCTGTTCCCCCTCCGCGGGGCGGCCGTGTGCGGCTGACCCGGCGGCGGGCTGGTGAGATGCGGTGGACATGGTCTACCCGCAGGGCGCACAGCGACCTGGGTCAGAAACGGGCAGCAGTTGGGCGGGACGTCGGGACGCGGGCACGGACTGTGGCCGCCGGGTGCCAAGCCGGCTGCGGCGGGTGCAGCGGGGCCGCAAGATCGCCGGCAGGCGTCGCCCCGTCAATGCCGTCATCTGGTCGCGCTTCCCTCGTTCGGGTTGTCGCAGCACCCGAGCCCGACCTGGTCCGGCCACCAGTCGTCGGCAGGGGACCGGCCAACCAAGCCGACACCGTGGCTCCCTGCTGCGTTACTCGGCTGGTCGAGGCGGTGAACGCGGGAACCCGACAGCGGCAGCTCGTGGCGAGGGTGACCAGTTCGGCAGCGTACGGGCGGGAGCGTGGGGCCGACCGGCGGGTGCCGCGGCAACGGGCAGGATGCTCGTCGCATGAAGTGCGGGCGGCGGTGCCGTTCGGCAAAAAGATGATCTTGACCATCTTCGTTCTCGTCTTTCGTTCTCGTCTCCGCAGACATCCCGCACCAGGAGGAATCCAGTGTCATCCCCGCAAGCGACCCCTCGTAGAGCTCGTAGCCCATGGAGCCGGGTCGCAGTCGGAGCCAACTCGCCATCCGGCGGGTGACGTCGAGGAACCCCTCACGGCTCACCCCAGGGTGCAGCCTCAAAATCACGATCTGAACGCTCGGCTGGTCGTCAGGCACCGGGCCTTCCCGGTAATGCGGCGTGAACTGTGTTGATTCTACAAATCCCGCCGCACCGAATGAGCGACGTGCATCGTGAAGTCGCCGGTCTACACCCTGAACCTGAGCGCTGCCCAGCGCAGCGTCCTGGAGTGGCTGACTGCCCAGGGTGCGGTGTTCGAACTGATCACCGCCGATGTGGAGGAAATCGCGCACGACTGCGGGACGTCCACCTCGACGGTCTACGACGCCCTCGCCCGTCTGGAGACCCTCCGCCTGGTGGAGAACCCCGACCCGACCCGCTACCGGATCAACCCCCGCTACTTCTTCGCCTCCAACCCGGAGATCCGCCGCCTGGTCGCAGAGGCACTGGAGGCCCCGGAGGTCACGCCTGACGCGCGTGCCGAGGCACCGCGCAAGGTGGGGAACGTGGATGCTAGGCGTCGACGCACCATCAAGGCTGTCCGGGACGAGGAATAGGCGCGGCGCAACCGTCTCCCGTCACGCGGCGCCGCCGGACCGCGTGACGGGAGACGGTTGCGCCCGGGCCGCACACGATGGTTCACCCGGCTGGGGGAAGGTCGGGATCTCCGGAGCTAGCGTCTGGTTTTCCCGCCCTTAGGACGGGCCGGCCCCCTGTTTGGTTGAGGTTCCCCCGAGGTACGGAAGGTTACCGACACGCCCTGATAGGTCGTGATAGGGGGCTTTCTGCCATGGTTGCATCGATGAAATATCCATTCGAGTTGGGCAGCGAGCCGTTGCCGTGTACCGAGCCGCCGACCCGAAGCCGGTAATCCGATAGCTGGCTCGGGGCCTGGGGGTGCACTACGAGGCTCTGTGCAACTGGATCCGCCAGGGCGAGGCCGACCGTGGTGAGCGCGACGATCGGCTGAACGCCACCGAGAAGGAGGAACTGGCGAGGCTGCGTCGGGAGAACCGCCAGCTGCGCGGTGGCTTGTCCTTGATGTGCCGCCCCGCCGGCCCTGGGGTCCCCCGTGGAGTGGCTTGGTAGGAGCGTGCTCTCGGCCCGCTGATCGGCCCGCCCCCGCGGCGGCCCTCTGGCCGGCCCGGATCCCCGCGTCCTCGACGTGGGATTGCTCAACATGCACGTAGATCATGGTGGTGTTGAGCCACTCGTGGCCGAGGATCTCCTGGATAGCCACGACGTCCATGCCGTTCCGATAGAGGTCAGAGGCCGCGAAGTGCCGCAGAACGTGTGGCGTCAACTGGCCTATCTGGTGCGGAAGATGGCGTGCAACCGCCTCGGCGAGCCCCGACCGCAACGCGTCGTCGGTCACCGCCCGACTGGATCCGTCGCCGTACCGGCGCTCAGACGGAAACAGCGGTGCCAAAGGGTCCTCCGCCCTGCCGTCGAACTCCCAGCGAGGGCCGGTGACCCACCACTCCAGCAGGTCCCGAGCCCCGTTGATCAGCGGGACGAGCCGCTCCTTCTTCCCCCGGCCGACGCTTCCCTTGCCCTTGAACAGGATCTTGCCGAACCGTCCGAGGTCCCACCGGACGTCACCGATCCCGCAGCAGGCACAGCTCCGAAATTCGCGGGCCGATCAGGCTGGTCAGACGGGCGGCGGTGTAATTCCGCGCGGCCGGCGCGTACTTTCGCGCGGCCTCCATGTCCTCCCGCCAGCCCGAGAACAGCCTCGCCGCCTCCTCGGCCGAGGGCGGGATCCGAAGGCGAGACGCGGTGCCGCCGCGGGGCCGGTTGACCTCATCGAGTGGCGACTCGACCACCACGCCGGTGGCCGCGTGGATCGTCGCCTTGTGCCTCAGCTCCAGGAACTCGAAGTAGACGGCGAACGCAGCGGCCGGGCGGACCTTCGTGCCCGGTGCCGAGCCGCGGCGATGCCGGCCGAAGTACCGGTCCAGGTCCTGCGGCTGCATCTCCCACAACGGTCGGCCGAACCACTCCCGCAGCCCGAGGACCCCGCCGACGTCCGCACGGATCGTGTCGTCCAACACCCCGGCGGAAGCGCGGGCGAGCACGAACTCCGCCAGCAGATCCTGCTCGAACGCGGCGACTTCTTCAGCGGACTCCAGCCGCAGATCGGGCCGCAGGTCGCGCACTACAGCCAGCGCCATCCGTCCTCCCCTTCAGCTTTCCGGCGGCATCACCATGACAGCTGAGGATACTTCAGAGATCCTGAAGAATCGGCGGCATTCGCCACAGCGGGCGGCATCTCGGCAGACCTGCAGATCAGGCATCCGCCGAGGCCGTCAGGGAGCTTGGCTGGCTCAATGAACCCACGGGTGTCGGCAACGGGTGAAACGAGGACCACGGACGGCGGATCAAAAAGCGGGCCACTCTGCGATCTCTTGATCATTCTGACTTCATGGGTCTGGAGTCAGGAGGAGGAGAGGGTGATCTGCGTGGAGGACTGGGCCGAGATTCGCCGGCTGTATCGGGCTGAGGGGCTGTCGGCCCGGGCAGTGGCCCGGCAGCTGGGGATCTCCAGAGGCACCGTGTCGCGGGCCCTGGCCTCGGATCGGCCGCCGGTCTACCAGCGTCCGCTGAAGGGCTCGGCGGTGGATGCGGTCGAGCCTGCGATCCGCGAGTTGCTCAAGGCGACTCCCACGATGCCGGTCACCGTCATCGCCGAGCGGATCGGCTGGCAGCGCGGGATGACGATCCTGCGTGAGCGGGTGCGCGAGCTGCGGCCGGCCTATCTGCCGGTCGATCCGGTCTCGCGGACGGTCTACCAGCCCGGTGAGCTCGCCCAGTGCGACCTGTGGTTCCCGCCGTGGACATCCCGCTCGGCTACGGCCAGTCCGGTCGCCCGCCTGTCCTCGTGATCGTCTCCGGGTATTCACGGGTGATCACCGCCCGGATGCTGCCCTCCCGGCAGACGGGCGACCTGATCGACGGCCACTGGCGCCTGCTGGCTGACGGCTGGGGCGCCGTCCCGAAGATGCTGGTCTGGGACAACGAGGCGGGCGTCGGCAAAGGCAGGCTGACCAGCGAGTTCGCCGCGTTCGCGGGCCTGCTCGCCGTCAAGGTCCACCTCTGCCGGCCCCGCGACCCGGAGGCGAAGGGCCTGGTCGAACGCGCGAACGGCTATCTGGAGACCAGCTTCCTGCCGGGCCGCACCTTCACCGGCCCCGACGACTTCAACAACCAGCTGACCGCGTGGCTGCAGATCGCCAACCGGCGCCAGCACCGGATCATCGGCGCCCGGCCGGTGGACCGCTGGGAGGCCGACCGGGCCGCGATGCTGTCGATCCCGCCCGTCGCCCCGCCGCACTGGTGGCGCTTCCACACCCGCATCGGCCGCGACCACTACATCCGCGTCGACACCAACGACTACTCCGTCCACCCGCGCGCGATCGGACGCACCGTCATGGTCCGCGCCGACAACGAGGAGGTCACCGTCATCGCCGGCAACGACATCGTGGCCGACACACCCGCTGCTGGGCCAGGCACCAGAGCATCACCGACCCCGAGCACGCCACCGCGGCCGAGGTCCTGCGCGGCGAGGTCATCCACCAGCAGGCCGCCCGCGCGGCCACCGCCCATGCCGCCCTGCTGGCGCCCGACAGCCTGGGCATCGACGTCGAGCAACGTGAACTGGGCACTTACGACCGCATGTTCACCCTCATCGAGGGCGGCGCCGGGAAGGAGGACACCTGATGGCCCGCACCGCCTCCACACCCTCCGGCACGGCGAAGGCGGACGGCCAGGCTTCCCGCACGGGCCGGCAGACCGCCGCCGACCTGGCCTTCCTCGCCCGCGCGATGAAGGCCCCCGCCTTGCTGGACGCCGCCGAGCGTCTGGCCGAACGCGCCCAGGCCGAGTCCTGGACCCCACCTCGAGTACCTGGTCGCCTGCCTGCAGCGCGAGGTCTCCGCCCGTGACAGCCACGGCGGCGAGGGCCGCATCCGAGCCGCCCGCTTCCCCGCGATCAAGACCATCGAAGAGCTGGACGTCACCCACCTGCGCGGTCTGACGCGCCAACAACTGTCCCATCTGGGAACATTGGACTTCATAGCCGCCCGGGAGAACGCGATCTTCCTGGGGCCGCCGGGCACCGGCAAGACCCACCTCGCCACCGGACTCGCGGTTCGGGCCTGCCAGGCAGGCCACCGGGTCGCCTTCGCCACCGCCGCCCAGTGGGTCGACCGCCTCGCCGCCGCCCACCAGGCCGGCCGCCTCCAGGACGAACTCGTCAAGCTCGGCCGCTACCCGCTGATCGTGATCGACGAGGTCGGCTACATCCCGTTCGAATCAGAGGCCGCGAACCTGTTCTTCCAGCTGATCTCGAACAGATACGAGAGGGCCAGCGTGATCGTCACCTCGAACAAACCCTTCGGACGCTGGGGAGAGACCTTCGGCGACGAGACCGTCGCTGCCGCCATGATCGACCGACTCGTCCACCACGCCGAGGTCCACTCCCTCAAAGGCGAGTCCTACCGCATGCGCGGCCGCGAACTCGGCCGCACCCGCACCACCGACAACGACTGAACAGACCGCACGATGGCCCACGATTGAACCGATCAAACCGGCCCGATTTCAGCCGTTGCCGACAGTCCGAGGGGTCGCCGAGCGGATGCTCCAAGAGCTCATCGAGGCCGAGGCGAGGATCGGCGCCCGGTGGAACGAGCACACCGAGACCCGCACCGCGTTCCGCAACGGGCACCGCGACAAGATCCTGAGTACCGCGGCCGGCGACCTGGACCTGGTCATCCCCGAGCTACGCGCGGGAAGCTTCTTCCCCGCCCTGCTGGAGCGCCGCCGCCGCATCGACCAGGCCCTCTACACGGTCATCATGGAGGCCTGCGTCCACGGCGTCTCCACCCGCCCCGTCGACGACCCGGTCAAGGCCCCCGGGTGCCGACACCGGCATCTCCAGGAGTGAGGTCTTCAGGATCTGCCAGGACCTCGACGGCCAGCTGGCCGCGTTCCGCGGCCGGGCCCTGTGCACCACGGGCACGGATGGCGGGGAGGGTATCGCGCCGACAGGCGAGTGACTCGACACCTCAATGCCTGTGGTCCGCATCGGCCGGCCGCAGGCATCGCAGTAGTCATCGGTCGGCGACTCGTGGCCCTGCGGGCAGATCGGCATCGGCCCCCCTCCGCCGGCGATGGTGTCGCCCTCGGTATACGGCGAGCCCCCGGAACGGTACTGAACGACAAGCTACTCGGAAATTGCCGCGTGACGATCCAACTTCGCTGTCACGAGCTGCGTTCGGTGGGACTTCCCTGTCGATCAGTCAAGGTTCCGTGTCACCGGACAGCTTTGACGTGGCCGACGCCGGTCGCGCGCACCCCAGCCGCCGACTGCTACACAGGGGTGCAACGCGGGCCTCGTGTTGCACCCCTGACCTGGCCTTTCCCTCCTCAGACGGGCCGGGTGTTGCCGTGTTGCACCCATGGCGGCCCGGCCCGTGTTCGGTGCCCGGCTATTCCCAGCGCATGCCGAGTTCGGTGAGGCGTGTGGCGCGGTGGGTGGGGATGTCGGCGCGCCTGCTGCGGCTGTTGGCGATGAACAGGCCGAGGCTGATCAGTACGGTGGCGCCATCTTCGGCGCCGTCGTCCACGACCAGGGGTTCCTTGTATATGCGGGGGACGTTGAGGTGTCCTTCGCGGGCGCGGTACTGGGCGGCGGCGGCGAGGTTGCGAGCCTCCTTCTCCGCGTGCGTCACCTTCGCGGCCGGCTTCTGCTCCGGTGCCAGGGGTTCGAGTCCAAGGACGTGCTCCAGCGCCCAGTGCTGGGCCGGGCCGAGCTTGTCCCAGCCGCTCTGCTGGGCGCGGCCCCATCCGGCGAGGTCCTCGCCCTGGACGACGATGCTGCCCGGCTCGGCTCCGGCGAGTGTGCCGCCGGCCTTGACGTGGCGCCAGGCCAGGGCGAAGCAGCGCTGCCACTCCACCGTGTGCCCGCGGGGGCACCACGCCGGGTCGATCGCGTCGAGGGCGGCCCTGCGGCCGGCGGTCAGCGCCCCCGTCCAGTCAAGGCCCTGTTCGCCGGCCTCGGCCCGGCGCTCCAGCGCCTCCGTGCGCCGCTGCGCCGTGCGCAGGTTCTTGAGGATGGTCCCGACCGGCCGCCCGCCCCACACCGCCTCGTTCGGCGGGCAGGCGTGCCCGTGCTCGGCGGCGTACCCGGCGACCGCGGTGAGGTTGTCGGTGAAGGCCGTGTCGAACACCGACCACACCATCCCGAGCTCGTCCAGCTCCTTGACCCGCTCGGCGTCCAGCACATCGGCCGCCTTGTAGCGGCGTTGGTCGGCCACCCACGAGCCCAGCCGGTGCCCGGACGGGGCGACATAGGCGTAGGCGACCTTCACGTCGCCGAACGACTTCTTGTAGGCGAGCAGTTCCTCCAGGCCCCGTCGGTACTCGGCCCGCTCCGGCTCCAGTACCCGGGTCCGCACGAACGCCGCGATCAGCGCCGGGTCGCGCTGGGTGGAGAACTGCAGCAGCTGCTCCCCGGCTTCGCCTGAGCGGCGTTCGTCGGGGTCGCCGGCGTGCCTGGGCTCACGCGGGGGCCGGGTCTCGGACTGCGGCATCGCCAGGCGCTCGACGGCGGCGGCGTCGTGCGAGCGGAGCGCCATCAACAGTTTGGCGAGCCCGTCGAACGTCTTCGAGCTGAGCAGTTCCGTGCCGCTCTCCCCGGGCCCGAGGATGACCGGCACGACGATGGTGGCGACCTTCCCGCTGCCCGGGTGCATCCGCAGCGCCCGGCCAACAGCCTGCACCAGGTCGACCATCGAGCCGCGCACGTCCGCGAAGAACACGCTGTCGCAGTCGAACGTGTCCACGCCCTCGCTCAAGACCTTGACCGAGGAGAGCACGTAGCGCAGCAGCCGCAGCCCGTCGTCGGCGAGCAGCGAGGAGAAGTCGCCGAGTGCCTTGCGCCGCTCGGCGGTGGTGTGCTCGGACTCCAGCCAGCTCGTGCCGATCAGCTCCGGGGCCGCGTGCAGCGCCGGGTCCTGCTCCCACAGCACCTTCGCCACATCCCGGAGCCCGGTGCTGAGCGCCCGCGCCTCCGCAACCATGTGATGGAACGACAGCACCCGGGCCAGGTCCCACTCGGCGGCAGCGGTCAGCAGAGCCGTCTGCAGGGCCGCCAGCCGCGCGCCCCGGTACTCCACCGACATCTCGCTCGCACCACGCTGCTCCAGCCCCTGGAGGACCGGGTCCGAGACGTCGACGCACACGATGCGGTAGGGGGCGATCACGCCATCCGACACTGCCTGCCCGAGCGGATAGTCATGGGCGATGGGGCCGAAGGCAGCCAGGCTCTCGTCGTCCATGCTCGCGATCAGCTCGGCCGCCCCGATGCCGGCCGCCGCCGCCCGCTCCCGATCCCGCTCCTTGACGGCCCACAACCTCGGCGTGGCCGTCATGAACAACCGCCGGTCACACGGGATCCGGGTGTTGTCCAGGATCGCCGCCCACGGCTTCCCAGCCTGGCCACTGACACGGTGAGCCTCATCAACTACCGCCAGCGAAAACGGCTCCAAACCCTCCTGATGCGCCTTCTCCAAGTGGCCGAGGCCCAGGCTGGCGTACGTGGCGAACACCGTCACCCGCTCCGGCCCGGCCGTCCAGCGGATCAACTCCACCGGATCGGTGGTGCACGCGATCCCCGGCTGCTCGCTGCCCTTGAGGGAGCAGAGCCCCACCATCCGCCCGCCGTGCCCCTCCCGCTTCCACACGGCCACCGTCTGCTCCAGCAGCGGCAACGACGGCACCAGCACCAGCGTCCGCTCCGAGCGCAGCCGCCCGGCCACGTGCACGGCCGTCAGCGACTTGCCCGAGCCCGTCGCGGCCCGGACCTGACACCGCAGCCCCTCCGGCGGCACCAGACCCGATGCCGGAAGCGTCAGAAGTCGTACCGAAGCGTCACACGCCTCTTCCTGATTAGGACGAAGCTTCTTAGACATGACGGGCAATTCCTTCCAGCTGGAATTCGGGTGACGTGGGAGTAGGACCAGTACGGGTAATTCAGCTATTCACGGCGAAGGGGAAACCCGAACTCCGGGCACGCGGACCAAGCCCTCACCGGTGCTCTCGACGTTCTCCGCCAAGACCTCCAGCACCCGCTCCGCAGACACCCCCAACCCAGCCGCCAGCGCCACCAGGCGCTGCTCCGCCTTGGCGGACAGCTCCACCGCCAGCTGCTGCCCGGCCTCCACCCGGCGGGTGCGGCGAAGCCGCTGCGTCCCCTCTTGCTGTGCCGCTACAAGGTCCCGGTACTCCGCGTCCCAAACCTGGGCCTGCTCGTCGTGGGCCGCGTCGTAGGCAGCCAGCCCCTCGGCGCGGACGAGCTCGGCAATCCGCTCCCACTCGTCAGCCTCTTCCTTCGCGGAGGGCCCGTAGTCCAGCAGGCCGGCCTCCCGCTCCCACCAGCGAGCCTGTCCCACCTGGTTGGCGAGATACTCCGGAGATTTCCCCTGGGCCTTATGGCGCACAGCGGACCGAGCGAGATAGATTCCGTAGGAGCTTTCAGCCACTGTATTTCTCCTCTACTGAAACCGCGCCGTTCCAGCGGGCTGAAGGCCCTACCGAAGCCCAGCTAACAGCACAGAGTCTAGCGGGCTGCTGTCTTTGATGCACGAGGGAGAAGCCCGCCCCTCCACCACCCCAACGAGTGACCCCACCACATGACCACCCGTCACCCAACCACCCCCAAGGTGCGAAGCGCCCCACCCGCCACCACAGCCAGCCCGGGCGAAGCCCGGCATCCACCCCCACCCCGCCGAGGGCCGAAGGCCGACCCTGACACCCACCCAACTCCGCAGCGAAGCGCGGAGTTGACCCACCACCAGCCAAGCCCGCGCAGCGCCCGCCATCCCTCCCGATCGGGCGCAGCCCGATCCGGCCGGCGCAGCCGGCCCGCTGCCCGCGCACCGCGCGGGCCAGCCCTCGGCGAAGCCGAGGGCCCCGGCCAAAGGCCGGGGCAGTACCGGCGCCGAAGGCGCCGCGCAGCGCCGAAGGCGCAAACAACCCGGGCCGAAGGCCCGTGG